>NZ_QWDC01000009.1 GCF_003432115.1 Mucilaginibacter conchicola | reverse complement strand
GTGGGAGCAACAGGATTCGAACCCTATTTGCAATATGTTTATTATTAGTAAGTTACAAATACTGAACGCACATGGTACTCTTCTCGGTACCCATAGTTTTAACAGCTTGCTCGATTATTAAAGATACAAATAAAAAACGACGAAATAATCATTATTCTATAGCGATAATTCACCTTGACTGGATTTAAAGACTACTCCAAATCGTTTGAGCAATAAATAAACGTACCGAAAATGCGAATGAAACTTTTGAATTTTGGGTTTAAGAATTCCTTTCCCTCGCATACAATCCTTCTGTATTCGTTGTTGAGCATATTAATCTCTATTTTTGTTATGTGGCGACAGACATTCTCTCTATTATTCAACAGTATAAGTCTCTGCATTTGGAGGACGTTATTGACTTTGAAAAGTTCAATCTGATTGCTATTGACCATCATTCCACCCGGATTGAGGGTTCGACACTTACAGAGGTTGAAGCACAGGTGCTCATAAATGAGGGGCGTACGCCTAACGGAAAACCTTTGGAAGAAAGTCTGATGGTCAAAGATCATCATGCTGCTTTATTATTTACGCTTGAGTCAGCAAAAAATGGCAAACCGGTTAGTGTCGACCTGTTACAACAGATCAATGCACTTGTGATGAAAAGTACCGGAAAGATCTATAATACAATATTCGGTACTCTTGATTCTACAACAGGAGTATTTCGCAAGGGAAACGTATCAGCCGGCAACACATATTTTCCCAATTATGATAAGGTCGAATACCTTACATCAGAACTAGTAAAACTGATAAAAAACGGCATGGAGCAACCTTTGTCCGTAGAACATCAGCTTAATCTCTCATTTGATGCGCATTATCATTTTGTAGCGATCCATCCCTTTTATGATGGTAATGGCAGAACTTCCAGATTAATGATGAATTTCATACAAGCGAGGTATGAACTTCCATTGGCAATTGTGCATAGTGAAAACAAAGCTGCATATATTGAAGCAATTGTTAAAACGAAAGAAACCGAGGACCCGGAATACTTTCGCAGCTTTATGCGCAATGAATATACTTCACTGTTGCAAAATGAAATTAGTAAGTATCAGGAGATGTATAAACCTTCTAAAGGCAGAGGTTTTAGTTTCCTGATTTAGAAGCATTTCTGGCTTTAAGCTATCTAAGCTTGCAACAGTTCAAATTTTTTATCTGATGGTTTGCAAATCTGTATTTTAATATGCTCTTAAGAGGAGCTCACCAACCATATTTAACAGCGACAGCTCATTAAATACTAAAACTTAGATGTTAAACGTAAGTTTTGACGATTTTCAAAATAGTAATTCGGCTATGTTTTGAGTTTAAAGCTTTATTACTTTCGAGATACTATTTCCTTAATTAAAAGCGGAAATGCCGGTTCAGGCATATTTCCGTGATCGAAACCCTGTAATTGGTAGAGCCGTGAATGTTTGTGTCCGGCAAGTTTCATCATCCTCAGCATATATGCATTTTCTTCATACCGGCCGAGTAATTCCTGGTCTGCATCTCCTGTTATCAGGAGCATCGGCGGGGCATCTTTTCGTACCCAGTACAACGGTGCATATTCGTCAATAACCGCTTGTGTTTCTTTAATTTTTCTTTCAGATCTCACCGTGAAGTGCGTTATACACTGGCCGCTGAAGGGAATAAGTTCTGCTATCTGATCTGCATCAATTCCGTATTTCTGCAAGTACATTTTGTTAAGGGTTACCATCATTGCAAGATAACCGCCGGCTGAGTGGCCACTCAAATAAATTTGTTTCTTATCACCACCAAAGCGTTCAATATTTTTAAATACCCACGCGACGGCAGCAGCTGCATCCTCTATATATACAGGACATTTTACATTCGGTGATAAGCGATAGCCGACGCCTATCACCGCAAAACCTTTATCTTTCAGCGCTTGCGGAATTTCTTTCGCACCCCCGGTCAAACCTCCGCCGTGAAACCAAACCACGGTTTTGAAATTCCTGACATTCTTTGGGTAGTAAATATCAAGTTTGCATTGCGAGGCTTGGTAAGGATCTTTCTTTGTGAGTGAATCCGGATAATAATAAATATCTTTTTCAGTGTGATAGAGTTGCTGAGCAAAGCCTGTTATCGAAGAAAAGAATAATAAGAGGGTAAGGATATTTTTCATTACGTTATAAGTTTGCTGAGGGTGTCCTTACAGTTTATTACCGGCGGCTCTCAACGGTATAAACGAAACTATCGGCTTTATAATAACCTAAGTTGTATTCTATCGGACGCTCTCCCTGGTCAAAAACAAAACGTTTACGTAACAACACGGGTTCGCTGGATTTGATCTGGAGCTTCTCTGCTATCAGTTCGTCGGCAGCATGAGCACTGATCTCTTCTTTGGATAAGCTTGCAATGGTAGAGTAATCCTGTTCAAGTAATTCATATAAGGGGCGTTTAAAATCTTCGTCACCTGTAAGGCCGATCCGGGGATGGAAGTATGAGATGAAGTACACGAACGGCCCGTCGTTCTTGCCACGTACGCGTTCCATTTTCAGTACTTTCCTGTCGGTCTTAATTTCAAAAAAGTTAGCCAGCATTTCATCTGGAAAAACCCAGGTAACATGCAGCTCGAAGTTTTTGATATTGATACCGCGCAACTTCATCTCTTGGGAAAAGCTGAGCCAGTTGTTTGATTTCGAACTTACTGTAGATTGATTGACTTTTGTCCCGGCACGTTTTTTTCGCACCAGTAAACCTTCATAAACCAGTTTATTAATAGCCTGCCTTAATGTGGTGCGTGAGATGGCAAGCAGTTTGGCTAATTCAACCTCATTGGGTAACACTTTGCCATTTTGATACTCATCCTGACTTATTAGCTTTCTCAATAACTCTTCGGCTTGTACATGAAGAGGAACAGGACTTTTGTGATCAATAGAATACTTCATAGCGGTTGTATATACAATAATAAGTATTAAAACGAGGTTGTGCAAATGTATGTACATATTGTATAAAATACACTGCTTGGATTGGAAGAAACGGCCTTAAAAGCGCAAAATATTTATACAAATAAATTTGGATATGAATTTTTTGTTAATATGTTTGTACATTATAAATCACCAGTTATTTAATCTTTAATTTATATCTCGCCTTCGGCAGTGGCTGTAACGGCTTATTGATATAATATGTACATACATTACTACAAAATATGATCTCTGATTTAATTGAACTTAAACAGCAAACGTCAACCTATCCTGAATTGCGTAAAACGCAGCAGTACTTAATGCCGTCGCATCTGAATAACCAAGCTGCAAAAATCGGTGAATATGATATTTATCCCGTTTCACCTTTGGGTACCGGTAAAATATTTGCAGGCTTTGATACACTTGCGGCCTATATCATCAGGTACAAAGCTGTTTTGATAGACGGTTTTGGTGGCGTGTTCTGGGATAAGATTCAGCAAAGGCTACAGGATTGCTTTGATGAAAGGAATTTAAGTGTTAACTGGATATATACTGCAGACTTACTGAAACCAGCCGGAGAAATAAATGAGCTGGTGGGCCCTTTTCTCGGCGAAAATGATTCTGTCTGGGGGACAAAAACTACGCTTGATCTAATTGATTTATTTGAGCCCGCACTAAAAGAGCAAACGCCGGATACAAGGTCTGATATCAACATCGTGCTAGGTACTGGTGCTGCTTTAGCAGGCTGGAGTGCCCCGGTTATTTACCTGGATGTGCCTAAGAACGAGATCCAGTTCAGGATGCGCGCTGGGAGTATCAACAATTTAGGCAGCGATGAGCAGTCAGAGCCGTTCAGCATGTACAAGCGCTTCTATTTTGTCGACTGGGTATTGCTTAATCAGCACAAGAAGAATATACTCGACCGTATTGCGGTAATGGCAGATGCGCAATGGCCTGAGACCATTAACTGGATGTATCAGCAGGATCTTAAAGCGGGACTTGAGCAGCTAAGTCGCTCGGTATTACGTGTACGCCCATGGTTTGAACCGGGTGCATGGGGCGGGCAGTGGATGAAAGAACATATAGACGGGCTGAACAAAGAGGTCGTCAACCTGGCCTGGTCTTTCGAACTGATCGTGCCTGAGAACGGCCTCGTGTTTGAAAGCGATGGTAACCTGCTTGAAGTATCATTCGATACGATCATGTTTAGCAATAACGAGAATGTTTTAGGTAAACATGCAGCACGTTTTGGCGATGAATTTCCCATCCGTTTTGATTTCTTGGATACTTATGAGGGTGGCAACCTTTCTATACAATGCCACCCAAGGCTAAAATACATTCAGGAAAATTTTGGAGAGAACATTACACAGGATGAGACCTATTACATCCTCGATTGTGATAAAAACGCAAGTGTATATCTCGGCTTTCAGGATGATATTGATCCGGCCGCTTTCAGAACTGCGCTCGATGGCAGTCAGGACACAGGTAAGGCTATTGACATAGAAAAATATGTACAGGTACATGCTGCCGAAAAGCACGATCTGTTCCTTATCCCTAACGGGACGGTTCACAGTGCCGGTGCAGGCAACCTGGTATTAGAGATCAGCGCAACGCCTTACATCTTTACCTTCAAAATGTACGACTGGGTTCGTCTTGACCTTGATGGAAAACCGCGCCCTATAAACATAGATCACGCTTTTAACAATCTTGATTTTACCCGCAAAGGCGAAAAAGTTCAACAGGAACTGATCTCTAAACCGAAAGTGATTGAAAGTGCGCCTGGTTACCAATTGGTGCACCTGCCAACGCATGCCGATCATTTTTATGATGTACACCGCCTGGAGTTTGATGATACCGTTGAGGTGAGTACTGGCGACACCTGCCATGTACTGATGCTGGTTGAAGGGCAAGCCGTTCTGCTGCAAACTGCGGATGGAACCAAAAAGCAATTTGCCTACGCCGAAACATTCGTGGTGCCGGCTGCTGCTGGTTCTTACAAACTCACAAACACCGGCGGCGGCAGGGCAAAAGTGGTTAAAGCATTTTTAAAATAACGCCATGGCAAAAACATCACAACATACAACAGCAAAGAAGGGTAATGCATACCTGTATCTTATTTGTCTGGTAGCGGCACTAGGCGGGTTCCTTTTCGGCTTTGATACCGCCGTAATATCCGGCACGGTAAGCCTTGTAAAGAAAGATTTTTCGCTTGATGCCGTAAGCGAGGGATGGTTCGTTAGCTGCGCCCTGCTGGGTTGTATAGCCGGCGTTAGTTTCTCCGGAAAATTAAGTGATAAGTACGGGCGTAAGCCAGTGCTTATTATATCTGCAATCATGTTCCTGGCTTCGGCATTGGGGTGCATGTGGTCGGGTTCGTTTACCGCTCTTATTGTTTTTCGTTTAATAGGCGGCTTGGGTATAGGTGTAGCGTCTATGGTATCGCCCTTATATATCTCAGAGTTCTCCCCATCGCGCTACCGTGGAATGATGGTGTCACTGTACCAGCTGGCATTAACCATTGGCATCGTGATAGCCTATTTTACCAATGCCTACCTGGCCGCACATACGCATGATAATTACACAGGCAGCGGGATGCAAACCATTTTTTCTGCAGAAGTATGGCGCGCCATGCTGGGCCTGGGTGCATTGCCGGCAGGTATTTTCCTGCTGTCGCTGTTTGCAGTGCCGGAGTCGCCGAGGTGGTTGTTGTTGAAGGGCGAGGGGCAAAAAGCGAAGCACATACTTATTAAAATTGATGGCGAAGAAGCCGCAACCAGTGAGATAAAGGCATTTAAAGCGCAGGATGATAATGATGATACGTCATTAAAAGAATTATTTAAACCGGTTTATCGCAAAGCGCTTTGGATAGGTTTGTTGCTACCCTTCCTTTCACAGGTTTGCGGTATTAATGCGGTTATCTATTATGGCCCGCGCATTTTGGAGCAGGCCGGCTTCACGCTCAACAGTGCTTTAGGCGGGCAGGTTACCATAGGTTTGGTAAACGTAGTGTTTACGTTTGTTGCCATTTTTACCATTGATAAGTGGGGCCGCAGGCCGTTGCTTTATGCAGGTGTGGGTGGTGCGGTTACCGCGCTGATGATCATCGGCGTGCTGTTCGCCCTCAATATTACCTCGGGCCCGTGGATACTCATTTTTATCCTCGTATTTATTGCCTGTTTCGCTTTCTCGTTCGGCCCGGTATGCTGGGTTATTGTAAGCGAGATCTTCCCAAATTCTGTACGCGGCATCGCCATGTCATTAGCAACCTTGTCTTTGTGGATAGGCAACTTCCTGGTAGGGCAGCTAACACCATTGATGCTTGAAGGCCTTGGCTCATCATGGACATTCTGGCTGTTTGCCCTGTGCTGCTCTCCGGCACTCTGGTTAACCTGGCGACTGATCCCCGAAACAAAAGGCCGCTCACTCGAAAACATAGAAAACTATTGGAAAAAGGAATACGGACAGGCAAGCCCCGAAGAAGCTTCCCTGCCACTTGTAGCCGACCATAAATAAGCCAACCATACTAACCCCAATAATTATGAGAATAGAACTATTACAAAAAGTAAAACTCAAGTGGCTTTACAGCCGGCCTTTGCTTGCCATGCTATGTGCGACAGTAGGCGCGGGTGGTGCAGCGCAGGCATCCCCGCTAAAAACAAATACATACATAGCTGTAAACCGCTTTGATACAACTGTAAGCGGCCGCGTTACTGATGAAAATAACCAGCCGGTGCCAGGTGTAAATGTTAGCATTGCCGGTACCTCTGTTGGCACAACCACTGATGTAAATGGCCGCTACAAACTCAACGTCCCCGATGCATATGCAGGCCGTAGCTTAAGTTATTCATTTATCGGTTTCGCTACACAAACCACTGCCATATCAGGACGCACCGAAATCAACGTAACCCTGAAATCTAACAGCACCAGCCTTGATGAGGTAGTTGTTGTTGGTTACGGTACGCAAAAACGCATCAATGTTACGGGCGCGGTGGGTACTATCAGTTCAAAAAATATTGAAAACAAACCGGTATTAAATACCTACCAGGCATTACAGGGCGAGTCTCCAAACTTAATTATCCAGCAAACCAACCTTAACCCAGGTAGCGATGTAACGGTAAACATCCGCGGCTTAGGTACGCTGGGCGATAACACACCTTTGGTTGTGGTGGATGGTATCATCGGTGGTAACTTAAATACCCTTAATCCAAATGATATAGCAAGTGTGTCGGTATTAAAAGATGCAGGTTCTGCAGCTATCTACGGTTCGCGTGCGGCAAACGGTGTTATACTGGTAACTACAAAAGCCGGTAAAACAAACTCTAAAGCCACGGTAAACTACAACGGCAGCTATGGCCTGCAAGATGCTAAGGTTTTGGTTCATAAAGTTGATGCCTGGGACAATGCCTATTACAAGAATCAGTCGTTGATCAACTCGGGCTTGCCACCCGCTTATACGCCCGAGCAGATACAGGCATTGAAAGATGGCGGCAACGGGACCTGGGATATTGAGCATCTATTGAAAAAGGCTCCGCTGCAATCTCACAATTTTAGTGTTACGGGTGGTGGCGAAACCAACTCTTATTACATTTCTGCTGGTTACCAAAACCAGGGTAGCAACCTGATCGGTAATGGTGGCTCGGGTGCCGATTTTGGTTACCAGAAGTATAACTTAAGGTTAAACCAAACCTCGCAGATAGGCAGGTTTAAAACCAACGTTATTCTTAACTATACCAAAACACGCAACAAAACCAACAGCGTTGGCGACAATAACATCTTTGCTGATGCCAACCGTGTGCCTCATAACTATAGCTGGAAAGATGAAAATGGTAATTACCTGACCAATCCGGTGGCATCGCAGTATAACGAGTATGGTGTGCTGGAGAAAGGTGGTTATAACCAGGCTGATAACGATGAGATTTTCGGGTCTTTCGCCGGACAATTAAATATTACAAAAGACCTGAAGCTTACCGGCCAGTTTGGTGGAACTATCCGCAATAACGGAACGTTCTTCCGCCGCACCCAGGTTGATTATTTACCCGCGGGCGTTTATGGTAATGACCTGACGGTACTGGACGGAAACAGCAAATCGTTCTTAACAGATACTAAGGTTTTTGCAGAGTACACCAAGAAGATCAGCGATCATACCTTTAAGATACAGGCAGGTGTAGAAAGCGAAACCTTTAGCCAGCGCGGTTTCCAGTTACAAAAAACCCTTACCGACCCTTTATTAGGTACGCCAACTACTGGTACCATCATTGATGCAGTTGCCTCTACTAACAGCGTTACGGTCAACGCAAATGCATTGCTTTCGGTAATTGGTCGTTTAAACTATTCTTATAAAGATAAATATCTTTTAGAGGCATTGTTCCGTAATGATGCTTCTTCAAAATTTGCAGCGGGTAACAGGGCAAGTTTTTTCCCGTCTGTAAGCGCAGGCTGGATAGTAACGCAAGAGTCGTTTATGGAGCCGGTGAAAAATACCCTTAGCACTTTAAAATTAAGGGCATCATACGGTACAGTGGGTAACCAGAACGTAGATAATTATCAATATCAAACAACCTACTTCAACTACCCTAATGCCTATGGCTACGGTAATAATATAGTTGGTGGTGCAGGCACAAACATTTCAAACCCCGCTATCACCTGGGAAACGCAGGCGAAATTAAATATTGGTTTTGATGTTGGTTTATTTAATGATAAGATAGTTGCCTCATTTGACTACTTTAATGGTACCACAAAAGACATTCTGGCAAAGCCTGAGGACATTCCATTTATATTTGGTGCTGTTCCACCCGATTTTAACGTAGCAAAAGTCCGTAACAAAGGATGGGAAGCATCGGTTACCTACAACCTTCGCGGTAAGGAAGTTACGCAAAGCTTTAGCATCAACGTTGCTGATAACCAGAATAAATTGCTAAAACTTACCGGCAGCGCTACGGAGAGGATTTACCCTCAGGATGTTTTCCAGTTGATCAGAAGGGTGGGAGAGCCTATTACGCAATACTACGGTTATCAAACCAACGGTTTCTTTCAAAATCAGCAGGATATAGATAATTCGCCAAAAATTGCAGGCAACAGCGTGCAACCCGGCGATGTGAAATTTAAAGACCGCAATGGCGATGGCATTATTGATGAGAAAGATAAGACCATCTTAGGGAATCCTTTCCCGCGCTACACTTTTGGTTTTACCTATCGTATCGCCTACAAAGGTTTCGATATGTCCTTGTTTATCCAGGGTGTTGGCAAACGCGATGCATTCCTTCGCGGCGAACTGGTTGAGCCTTTCCACTATGGCTACGGTGCTACGGTCTATGATCATCAAACTGATATCTGGTCGCCAAGTAACCCAAATGCACGTTACCCGATATTGGCTAACATTGGTTCGCCTTCAAATACCAACAACTGGCGCACAGGTTCAGACCTGTACAAGTACGATGCTGCTTATGTTCGCTTAAAGAACGTAAATATTGGCTATAGCTTTAGCCCGGCAGTAACCAAAAAGCTGGGTATACAGCGCTTAAGGTTATCGCTGATAGGACAGAACCTTGCAACCCTTAGTAAGCTGAAGTTTATTGATCCCGAGACCTCAGAGTTTGGCAACAGCCTAAACCTCGGTTCGGCGTCAAACAGTGCAAGGCAGTACCCGCTGCCGGTATTTTACGGAGCTGGCCTTGACGTAACTTTCTAAGAACAGATAATATTTAAAACATAAGAAAATGAAATTTTTTAAAAAGCTTTTGATCGTATCTGTTGCGGTTGTGGCAGCATCTGGTTGTAAGAAACTCGATATTGCACCAACAGATAAGTTCTCTGACCTCACCTTTTGGCAGGTTGATGCCAACGTTTACAACGCGCTGAATAACAACTACAGCCTTATATATAACAGCAGCTTATATTTTGATGCCGAAGCGCTTTCTGATAATGCCTACTCGCCATCAGGTGATCTGAATGTGATTGCCAGCGGTAACGCAAACTCCCAAACAGCAAAATTTGCAGGCGACTGGACAAATTATTACTCGGCTATAAAATCATGTAATATCTTCCTGGCCAATATTGACAGGAATACCACATTAACTGCAGCTACAAAAGCAAGGTTGATAGCCGAAACCCGTTTTATCCGTGCGTTCGAGCATTTCAATCTTACCAAATGGTACGGCGATGTGCCAATTGTTGACAAGGATATTACATCTCAAGAGGCGCAAACCATTTCCCGCTCACCTAAGGCTGCCGTGGTGAAATTTGTTGTTGATGAACTGGAATCCATTGTGAATGATCTGCCAAACAGTACCAACCTGCCTGCAAATGAGAACGGCCGCATTACCAAAGGTGCCGCACTGGCATTAGAGGCAAGGGTGCTCCTGTACCAGGGCGACCGTATGGCTGATGTTGCTGCCATTTGCGAGAAGCTGATGAATGAACAGGGTACTTACGGGGCTTACAGCCTTGAAATCAGCTACAGTGCGTTATTCAGCGATCCTAACGTGAACAAAAATACAAAGGAAAGCATCCTTTCATTACAGTATGTGCCAACTCTGCGTACCTGGCAAAATTTCTGGGATTTTGCGCCGCGCACAGTGGGCGGACGCGTGAGCAGCATGGCACCTACGCAGGAGCTGGTTGACGACTACATCATGCTGAACGGGAAAGGGGTTAAGGAAGCTGGTTCGGGTTATAACGAGAGTAACCCTTACATAAACCGCGACCCCCGGTTAACCGCGACCGTGGTTTATGACCGCTATACCTGGGTCAACGCCAATAACACAACCAAAACCATATACATTAAACCCGGTACCGATCCTGTGCAGCCAGGTCTTGACGAGTACAGCGCAGGCTCACAGGCAGCATCGGCAACGGCTTATTACTGGAGAAAATATTATGACCCAGGCGCACTGGCAAATTTCGTATCGGGCAACAACCTGCACCTGATCAGGTATGCTGAGATATTGCTTGATTATGCCGAAGCCAAACAAAGCCTTGGCCAGATGGATGCCACCGTTTGGAATAAAACCATTGGCGCCTTGCGCCAGCGTGCAGGATTTACTGATGCCGGGGCGATCAGCTATCCGGGAGCAGCAAACATGACCGGCATCATTCGCCGTGAGCGCAGGGTAGAACTGGCAATGGAAGGCCTTCGCACGGATGATATCAGAAGATGGAAAACCGCGGAGACGGTGATGAACGGCTATATCCACGGGGCTAAATTCTCAACCGACCAAAATACGGATAACGGCTACATCAGAACGCAGCTGCGTAAGTTTAACGCTAACCGCGATTACCTGTGGGCTATACCTGCGCATGATGCCAGTCTGAACAAAAACCTCGGCCAGAATCCTGGCTACACAAACTAACCTGATTAAACCAATTAAAGATATGAGAAAGATAGTAAAGCTGGCAGGCGGGCTGCTGCTGGCAATGATCATCACCAGCTCCTGCAAAAAGGAAAATAAACCGTTAGATCTTAATCTTACCCCGGTAGGTTCTCTGGCTACGCCAAATGACAATGCCGATGTGAAACTTGATCCGACAAGTTCTGCGAATGTTCTTTTTAAATGGGATGCAGCAACTACAGATGATAGCGGGCTTATACTTTACCAGATCGCGTTTGATAAAGAGGGCGGAGATTTCAGCAAGCCGGTAACCAAAGTATTGTCTGATGGGGCGGGTGTGCAAACCCAGCTCACCATCAGCCATAAAGACCTGAACAAAATAGCTAATGCCGCTGGCATCGCTTCGTCAAGTATTGGTAAACTGAAATGGACCGTGATTGCCTCAAAAGGTATCAATGCCAAGCCTGCATCGGCTTCACGCACTTTGCAGTTGGAGAGACCGGCGGGTTTTGCGGAAAATCCTGCAGACCTGTACATTACCGGTTCGGCAACCGAAGGTGGTGCCGATCTGAGCAAGGCTGTTAAACTGAAAAAGGTTGAGGACGGTGTATTCGAGATCTATACCTCACTAAAAGCCGGTGACTATTATCTTACTGACAAGAATACAGATGGCGGTAAAAAATACTACGTTGAAAACGGTATCATCAAAGAGGGAACAACTGCGGTAACAGTTTCAGGCGATGTTAAAGCGTATCGTTTAAACTATGATTTTACATCAGCCACAACAAAGTCAATGCAGATCCAGTCTGTCGGGTTGTACATGTCAGCATACGGCACAGAGATAGGTACACTTAGCTACATCGGTAATGGTGTTTTTGAAGCGCCGAAAATTGCGGTAGAGTTCTACCAGTTTTCATGGGGCCGTGACGAGCGTTACAAATTCATCCTGCATACAGCGGCCGGTAATGAATATCAGGGTAGCACTAACGCCAATAATGTTGCGCCTGCAGGCCAGCCGGCATCTTACTTTTACCTAGTACCTGTTACTAATTCACAGTGGGATAATACCTACAAGTTTGATCCGTCTGCTGACAGGAAGAACGTAAAAGTTGATGTGATGCTGCAACCGGCAGCCTATACCCATAAAGTAACGGTTCTATAATAATGGTCAGCACCCGCAGCGGGTCTGCGGGTGCTGTTTTACTTCTATGACGATGAGAAGACTGATATTAGTATTATGTGCAGCCATTTCCATACTGGCTGTATCTTGCGGAAAAGATAAGGATATAAATCCAGGCACAGGCGGCGGCGGTACAAAGCCTCCTGTTGACCCGCCCGCCACCAGCACCGATTACCTGGCGCTGGCTAAGGAAACAAGGAATTTTAGCAACAACAACCTGCTTACTTCAAGCTTTAGTTACCGAGCCAATACAACCACGCATGCAAATAACTGCTACGAGTGGTATAATGTAAGCCAGATATATGCCGATGCTGCACTTATTACCGCCGGCGATGCATCAGCAGCTGCTTACATGAACCGCACCTTTCAGTTTATGGAAGGTTTTTGGGACAAGTCCGACGCAAGGGGTGGCTACTTTGCATCGGTTAATCTTAACGGTACTGGTGCTGCAGGTGATAAGTTTGTTGATGATAACGGCCTTACCGGCATGGTGTATCTGGAAGCTTACGAGGTGACCGGCGGTGCTGATAAAGCGGCCTACCTGGCAAAAGCCAGGGCCTGTGCCGACTGGTTGATCAACAGCGGTCTTTGGGACAATACCTATGGCGGCGGTTTCTGGTGGAATACATCAAAGCCCGATAAGCCAACGCAATCTAACGGCGTGGCTATGCAACTCTTTGCAAAGCTATACACGCTAACCGGCGAAACGATTTACCGTGACTGGGCTGTTAAAGTGAACGACTGGCTGCGTGCCAATATGTTTGATTCTGCAAGCGGGCTCTACATCTGGAAGATCGATGGCGGTGGTGCCGGAACCAAACACTACGAGAAATTTACCTATGATAATGCCATTATGCTGGAGGCTGATATCCTTTTTGGCGAAGCTCTGAAGGACCCGTCTTATCTGGCAAAAGCACAGGCTATTGGCAACGCCATGAACGCCGTATTGTGGAACGCCCAGTATAAAGGCTATATATTTAATACCGACCCTACCCAGACACGTGTGAATCCTGCCTGGTGCGGATGGGGTACACAGGGAATGATAAGGTTGTATGAGCAGGATAAGAACGAAAAATGGCTTACCTATGCGCGTAACAACATTGATGCGTTGAATAAAGCAAACCGCAATGCCGATACCAAAGCCTATTATTATTTTGCCGGCTTCGCCGGGAATGACCGCTCGCCCGAAATTGAAGGGGTAGACCAGGCCTGGATGCAGCGGATACAGGCAATGATGTCAAAATACGATAATAAATAAGACCGGCTCCGGCCGCTCTGTTAATATAATTTAAATGAGAATTAAGTATAGTTCAGTTGCTGCATTTTTGGCCCTTGCGCTGGCTGGCTGCAGCACCAAACGCGAGACTGTTTTAAGATATGTTGACCCTAACATCGGTACGGCACACAGCCGCTGGTTTTTCTATACACCAGCTGCGGTGCCTTATGGCATGGCAAAGCTTGCCCCGTCAACAAATGGAAGCTACGGCAATCCGTCAGGCTGGGAAGCAGTAGGATACGATACCCGGCAAAACTCCATTGAAGGCTTCGTGCATTTCCACGAATGGCAGGTAGGCGGTGTTAGCTACATGCCCACTACCGGTGCAATTGTTACCAAACCCGGAGATCTGGAAAGAAAAACACCGGGCTACCGCTCCAGCTTCGACAGGAAGAACCAGGTAGCCGAGCCCGGCTATTACAAAGTACTGCTGGACGACTACAAGATCACCGCTGAGCTGACCGCTACCAAACGCGTTGGCTTTCAGCGCTATTCTTTTCCTAAGAATGAACAGTCACACATTATACTGGATATTGGCAACAAACAGGGCGAAAGTGATATCGTAACTGATGCCGGTATCAAAATGCTGGATGACACGCACTTTGAAGGTTTTGTAAGCACTTATCCCAAATATGTGAAGATCTATGATCCGGAAGGAAAGGTAAAGATGTATTTCTACGGAGAGCTGAGTAAAAAACCTGCGAGTGTAACAGCTTTTACAGCGGAGCAGATATTTGATAAAAAGAATAATGCCGAAGGCAAGGGCGCAGGATTAGTGCTGAACTATCAGACAACGGATAATGAAACCATTGAGGTTAAAACAGGCCTCTCATACACCTCTAACGACAATGCTAAAGCTAACTTCTTAGCGGAAGCCAAAGACCTGAGTTTTGATAATGCTAAAGAACAGGCGCAGCGAACCTGGCAGGAGCAACTCGGCAAAATTACTGTTGAGGACAATGATATCCAGAACAAAACTAAGTTCTACACAGGTCTTTTTCATGCCTTACTGGGTCGGGGTATTGCCAGCGATGTTAATGGTGATTATCCTAAACACGGCGGCCAGACCGGTCGTTTGCCGTCGCAGGTTAATAACACGCTCAAGGCAGAATTTATTAACTCTGATGCCATATGGGGAGGCTTCTGGAACATCACCCAACTGTGGTCGTTATCGTACCCTGAATGGTATGGCAGCTTTGTGAACACCGAGTTGCAATTGTATAAAGATAAAGGTTGGTTTGGTGATGGCATCGCCAACAGCGAATATGTATCAGGTGTGGGGACCAACTTTGTCGGGCTGGCTGTTGCCGGCGCTTATAATGCCGGCATCCGTAATTATGATGTTAACATGGCTTATGAAGCAGTAAAAGCCAACGAACTAAATTATAAGAACCGTGCAGTTGGCTCTGGTAAGCTGGATACTAAAGCTTTTGTTGAGCATGGTTATGTGCCATTCTTTGACCAGGCCGGTCGTGATTTTGTGACCGATTCTACCGGGTCAAACTTTGCGGGTTCGCACACTTTGGAGTATAGCTACAGCGCATTCGCCGCGGCGCAAATGGCTAAAGCAATGGGCAAAACAGACGACTATAACAAGTTGATCAAACTATCAAACGGCTGGCGGTATATCTTTAACCCGCAGAATAAATTGATGCAGCCTAAGCGCGCCAACGGCAGCTTTATACAAAAATTTGACCCGTACCAGCCATGGCGCGGTTTCCAGGAAGGAAATGCAGTGCAATATACTTTCTACGTGCCGCAAAACCCTGCAGGACTGATTGAGGCTATTGGAAAAGATAATTTTAACAAACGCCTGGACAGCATCTTTACCGTATCAGAAAAGCTGGGTTTCGGTGGCGGTAAAACGATCGATGCGTTTGCTGGCATCAACTCTATATACAATCATGGCAACCAGCCTAACCTGCATATCAGCTGGATGTTCAATTTTTCCGGCAAGCCATGGCTTACCCAAAAATGGACAAGGGCGATAGGGCAGGAGTTTTACGGTACCGAGCCAATTCACGGCTACGGTTACGGTCAGGACGAAGACCAGGGCCAATTAGGTTCATGGTATGTGATCAATGCACTGGGCCTGTTTGATGTAAAAGGCTTTACAGATCTGAGGCCTATCATAGAACTGGGCAGCCCGCTTTTCGCTAAGGCAAGCATCACACTGGGTAATGGCAAAAAATTGATCATCGAAACGCAGAATAATTCAAAAGAGAATGTATATATCCAGTCGGCGACGTTTAACGGCAAAGCGCTGGATAACTGCTGGTTGTACCGCGATGAGCTGATGAAAGGCGGTGAACTGAAATTTATGATGAGCAGCCAGCCAAATACATCATGGGGAACAAAAGTACCGCCGCCATCGGCTCAATAAACACTGTCATGAGAAAACAAATAGCTTTTATTTTGCCTGCATTGATCTTGCTGCCAGGCCTGCTGTTTTCGCAACTTGGAGCAAGGGTGTATAAGCAGCGTGCCGAGAATATGTACCAATTGGTATGGAAAAGATACCGCGTGAGCAAATACACCGGTCTTTTCTCAGAGAACTATCCCACGGGTAAAAGCGACTCGCTCAATTATTTCCAGGGGGAAGCCGTGAAAGAAAAAGAAGTAAGTTTCCTCTGGCCGTTCTCGGGCATATTTACAGCTACCAATATACTGATGCGCGGGCCTCGACTGAAAGCTAAATACAGACCGTATCAGGATAGCCTGATATTGGGTATTGAGCAATACCGCGATATCCTTCGCAAGCCGCCGGGCTACCAGGCTTACCCGGTTAAGTTTGAGAAGACCGACCGCTATTATGATGATAATGGCCTGGTAGGTATCGATTATATGGAATCGTATTTTAATACAAAGAATCCGCTGTACCTGCAACGCGCTAAAGACGTTTTCAAATTTATTTTAAGCGGATGGAACAATGATGTGGGCGGCGGCGTAAGCTGGCTGGAAGGACATAACGACCAGAAACCGGCATGCAGCAATGGCATGGCTACCTTGACCGCGCTAAAGATCTATGAGGGCAGCAAAGAGCCATACTATCTTGAACAAGGCAAGCGCTTTTACAACTGGATGTATAACACACTACGCGATAGCACAACCGGCATCATTAGTAACGATGTGAAATTGGACGGGAAGCAAAACAGGACATTCTGGACCTACAATACCGGCTCGCTCATCGAGGCGGCCGTATTGCTTTACAAGTTTACCGGCGAAATTAAATACCTTATACAGGCGAAGCAACTGGCAGCAAGCAGTTATACTTATTACAGCAATCTGCCACACAGTAAAGAGCTGAGACTGCATATCGATGTGCCATGGTTCGTTACCGTATTATTCAGAGGATATGAGGCGCTTTACAAAGTCGATCATAACTACGAATACCTCGCAGCTATCGAACATGACCTCAACTACGCATGGCAAAACTCAAGGGACAAATACGGTTTTATCACCAAAACCTGGTTACCTGATGAGAAGTTGCTGGCGAAGCCGAAATGGTTGCTGGACGAAGCTTGTATAGCTGAGCTTTATGCAAGGTTATATTTATTAAAAACTGCAAAAAATTAAGATTTCGTTGGTTAATATATGTTGATTGCGAACCGCGGGTGTTGAGAGCCTGCGGTTTTTGTTTATATGTATCAAAGATGAAATGTGTGCGTGAAGAACGCGTCCGCGAATTTTTTTGTCTTGCACAGGCAACTTGATTAAATTGCGTTTTTTCAGATCTGTTGAACAATGTCCAATTTTAATGCTTTTTTCGACTACATACAGAAATTATCCGGGATCATACTTTCAGAAAATGAAAAGCATGTGTTCCTAGCTCATTTCAAGCCAAGAAAACTACTTAAACGTCAGTACTTCCTGCAGCAAGGGGATGTATGTAAATATGCGGGGTTTGTTGTGAAGGGATCTGCGAAAACTTTCAGGATTGACGACAAAGGGCATGAGCACATTCTTAAATTGAGCATGGAGGAGTGGTGGCTGGCCGATTTTGAAAGTTACTATCATTTAACCCCAAGCCGCTACAATATTCAGGCGCTGGAAGATCTTGAACTTTTAATGGTGACTAACGCGCAGGTTGAAGATTTCTTTTCAACTATCCCGGCCTTTATCGCCATGCAGGAGGTGATCAAACAAAACTATGCGATCGCGAACCAAAATCGGGTACAGGCCGCCCTCAGCTACACGGCCGAAGAGCGTTACGACGACCTTGTTGCAAATTATCCTCACTTCCTGCAGCGTTTTCCGCTGAATGTGATCGCTTCTTATCTGGGTCTGTC
This sequence comes from Mucilaginibacter conchicola, assembly GCF_003432115.1. Taxonomy (GTDB): domain Bacteria; phylum Bacteroidota; class Bacteroidia; order Sphingobacteriales; family Sphingobacteriaceae; genus Mucilaginibacter; species Mucilaginibacter conchicola. The sequence goes on along the minus strand of NZ_QWDC01000009.1, from coordinate 10,331 downwards.
TCCGGAAACCCTTAGCCGGATCAGGAAGAACGCATCAAAGTCTTGATTCAGGTCAAGTATATTTCCTGATACAGGTCAAGACCAGTTTCGATCTGACCCTGCAACTTTGTGTTATGAACAAATTGAAAAACAAAGTTGCCGTAATTACCGGTGGTAATAGTGGTATAGGTTTCGGCATAGCAGAGGCCTTTAAGAGCGAAGGAGCAATCGGTGCCATAGTTGGCAGAAATCAAAATACTTTAGATAGTTCAGTTTCGCAGCTGGGTGGCAATTTCGCAGGCATTAATGCTAATGTAACCGATTTGGATGATCTCGAAAGGGTTTTTAAGGATACAGCTGAAAAATTTGGCAAAATAGATGTCATTGTTGCCAACGCAGGCGGCGGAAATACGGGTACCGTCGCAGATTTCAGCGAAGCGAACTATGATAAATTAATGGACCTGAACCTCAAAAGCGTTTATTTCACTGTCCAGAAAGCCTTGCCATACATGAATGACGGCGCTTCTATCGTCCTGATAGGGTCAAACGCAGCGCACCGTGCTCATGCCTCATTTACACTTTACGGAGCGTCGAAAGCGGCTGTCATCTATTTGGCGAAAGGGTTTTCAAGCGATCTTCTAGGCAGAAACATAAGGGCAAATGTGATCACACCGGGGACAACAGACACTCCCGCATTCGACAAATTCGTCCCTGCGGAACAGATCGAAGCAGTGAAGCAACATTTTGCCAGCGTAATGCCGACCGGCAGGATAGGACAGCCTTCGGACATTGGTAAAGCAGCTGTTTTCCTGGCTTCTGATGACTCATCTTTTATGCTCGGTGCGGAATTGCTTGTCGATGGCGGTATGACCTATCTGGCTAAGTAATTAATTCAGCTATGCGGATCAGGTCCGCATCATCTCACTATTAAATCGTTCTCAAAATGAAAAAATTAGAAAATAAAGTTGCGATAGTAACAGGTTCTTCAAAAGGTATTGGTGCATCCATCGCCAAACACTTTGCGGCTGCAGGCGCTAAGGTAGTAATCAACTATGCATCAAGTAAAGAAAGCGCGGATAAAGTCGTTCGCGACATTACCGAAAATGGTGGTATCGCTATCGCAGTGCAGGCTGATGTTTCAAACGAAGCGGATGTCAACAGGTTATTCGAAGAAACACAAAAAACTTTTGGTAAGTTAGATATATTGGTCAACAATGCCGTATCGCAGGGCTATGCTCCTGTTGAACAAATATCGGCAGATGCTTTTCATCAGAGTTTTAACGTAAATGTTTTAGGCCCAGTACTCACTATCCAGGCTGCTTTAAAATTATTTGGTAATAAAGGCGGTAATATTATTAATATCAGTTCGGGCGCAAGTAAATACCCGCTTCCCAATGCGTCATTATATTCCGCAACTAAAGCAGCTCTTGATGCCTTCACTATTGCTTTATCTAAGGAACTGGGTGCGAAAAATGTTCGTATCAATTCCATTTTGCCGGGCGCTACAGAAACGGAAGGTGCAGCAAGCGCAGGGGTTACCAAGGGTAGCGATTACGAAAAGATGTTCATCGCCAATACACCGCTTGGCCGCAGGGGCCAGCCCGAAGATATTGCCAAAGCAGCAGTGTTTATCGCATCTGATGATGCCGCCTGGATCACAGGTGAGCAAATTTCAGTATCCGGAGGGATGTATGGGTTTTAAAACAAAGCTAATGATCTGAATGAATCCGCCACATAGGTTCATTCCGATTCTTTCTGACTATTGGTCATTTTTCCTGCGGATCAAATTATAGCACCGGCAATCTGATCTAAAACCAAAACATCCGCTTACTGGGCCCGCGCCGGTAAGCGGATGTTAAGTTAAGCAATATTTAGCCTGTTATTTTAAGAGAGCTGATCAACTCGTTTTCTAATACCAAATGGAATTTCAGAACTGCAGGGCTGCCCGGAAAATTCCCGTCTGCCTCCGCAGTCAGCAGGTCTTCCTGTTCGCTGCTTTCGTATTTTAAGGGCTTCATCGTTGCGTGATACTCTTCATTAGAATGCTCATTCCATTTCCTGATCTCAGCTTTACCCTGATGTATTTTGCCTTCGTCATGAACGATAGCGGTTTCTGCAAAACATCCTGTGTAAGTCTCGCTGTCAAATTGGTTTTGTGCGGCAACTAATTTGCTCACTATTGTCGGTAAATTCATGGTATAATTTATTGGGTTGTTGATGATCATATAGTTCGTATAGTTCCGCCGTCGATGATGAATTCCGTACCGGTAAGATAAGCTGCTCTCGGAGAGGCCAGGAAACCGACAAGTTCTGCTACTTCTTCCGGTTCTGCGGGCCTGCCCATAGGAATGCCTCCCAAAGCATCTATTACGCTTTGTTGCGCCTCCTCAATTGTGGAATTTGAATTTTTGGCGATCCGTTCTAAAAAATATTTGACGTTGTCGGTTTTGATCCATCCAGGTGAGACGGTAAGTACACGGATGCCTTTGGATGCTACTTCATTTGATAAACCCTTGCTGTAATTGATAAGGCCTGCCTTTGCAGCCGCATAAGGCAACGTGGCATCATGTAAAGGTAATTTGCCCTGAATGGATGCTATGTGGATGATCACGCCGCTGCCGCGTTCCAGCATTTGGGGCAATAATCCCCTATCCAGGCTGACCGGTGCCAGTAAGTTGGTCCGGATGGTCGATTCCCAGTCTTCAGTGGTGAGTGCGGCAAACCCACCACCAGGCGTTTCAGAAGCCCCGAGGTTATTGATCAGAATATCTACGCTGCCGAAATTTTGTTGTATGTTGCTGACCACTGTTGCTATCCCTTCTCGCCGGCTTAAATCGGCCGCGATAAAGTGCAGGTTTGGATCATTTTGCTCAGGTTGGTTTCTTGCGGTAATGATGACCTTTGCGCCAGCGTTTTTTAGTCGTTCGGCAATTGCCTTTCCGGCACCTTTAGTGCCACCGGTTACCAGCGCGATCTTGCCGGTTAGCTCGTTTTCGTAATTGAATTGCTTTTCCATATTGTATTTGTTTTGGGCAAATCTCGGTAGTAGTTAAAGCGCTAACAAGTACGGGCTTACGATTCAGATAGGGAGAAATTTATCCCTATTGTGAGGTGCTGGTCATCTGCTTATCTTTGTATCTATGTATGAAAGAAAGATCTTACCGTATCTAAACTGCGGCCTTGACCTGGTTGGCGAGGTTTTGTATGGAAAGTGGAAACTGCGCATACTTTGGTTCATCAACGAAGGGCATAAACGCCCGAGCGAAATACAACGTAAGATACCGGATGTGTCACGCAGGGTATTGAATATTCAACTCAAAGAACTGGAAGAACATGAACTGGTCTGCAGGACGATCTATCCTGTGATGCCGCCTAAGGTAGAGTATAACCTGACTGACTTTGGCAGGACACTGATACCGGTGATCCAAACTATTGGTCTCTGGGGTGACGAGCATGAGGAGAGATTAAGACATGTCATCATGAAACAATTTCGCGAGGTTGTATCCTCTTTGTAGAACAACAAACTACGTCCACACACAAACAATGATTAAAAGCTTTGGCAGGTTGATAGGGTTTATGATCTTTTATGATCAAGGACTGGAGCAAATGATAACAGCCAGACTGGACGGGGCCGTTGATTTTTCCGCAATGGCTCTATTAACAATGACTTGATGTTTATCAAATTAAAAGGTAACCGATTAGGTAACCGAATAATTTGATTCGTTTTAAGTGAGTTTGAAAGTACTATCTCAAAGATAGTCGTTAGCACTATCAGTTTAAAATATCAAACCTCTCCTGATTGTTGAGTTATCAACCCTGTCATAAGATGATTAAAACCTTGGCGGAGTACGGTTCTCTTATAGGCTGACTTTCATCTTTAATTCAAGAAGCTATTTAAAGGCTTCGATTTTTAAAAGCTTATAGCGAAAACCTTTCTCTTACAAATCACAGTTTCAAAAACTGGAGCCTTTATTCTTATTGATTTTTTGAACTAGTAAAGATAATTGCTTCTCTCGATCATCGAAAATCTGTTCTAGTACATATTCCATGATTTCATAACCATCAAGAACCAAATCTTTGGTTATATTAATGTTATGACTTCCAGAATTACCAATCCATTTAATCGCCATTAAATGCTCAGAAATTGTTGGTCTCGTTTTTTTCAGTTCTATTATCCGTGCATTAAGTGTGTCAAGCTTGGGTACTTGTAGATGATCCATTATGCACTCAGCCGCCGTTCTTATTTTGTTAGCACAAGATCCGAGATCTATCCAAAATAATTGAAATGAAACCTTCAACAATTCTGATATAACAGGCGCGCAAGAAAGAGGAATATTGATAATAGGAGGTGCTGGAAAATAATAAAGAGGCTTGATGAAATCAATTTCGAATCCATCGTCGTCTAAATGACGAACATCCTCCTCTCTACTACGAACAAATATCACAGCCTCTTTACAAGTGGAACATTCTAAATTTCCTGTTTCCAAAAATCTAGCAGCAGGGGAAACTATCCCAGCCGGTCCGAAGTTATTATCGAGTCTTGATTCAAGTGTCTCGCGCCGAATGTACTCCCCACAATATTTGAGCACTCCATTCTCACAACTTGGACATGGAAGATTTTCAGTAAATTGACGCCATATTTCTTTTTTCATTCGATATTATCTTTCTTTAAAAGTGTTATCTGATTTGAACATCCCCCACACCTCATCTAATGCGCGATTGTAATCTTCGTCGCTGCCTTTCAGTCGACTTATAATCATTTGAACATCCTGCTGATAAACATTTTCTGTAAGTGTAACGTTTGCGTAGTCCGAAAGAGCATCTTTGAAACTATTTGGCTCTGTCGAATTCAGCCAGTCCTTTATTCTCAATGCAGGGTTGAGTAAACCCACTAACGATAGAACGCGATTAAATGATTCCTCATCACTAATGTCTTTAAATGGTCTATGAATCTTTTTTGTACTTCTATCTATATCTACATAGAATGCCAACTCTTTCTCGATAGAGAATTTACCTCTGGGAATAACATTATCCAAAATTTTATCAGAAGGATTACGGATTTCAACTCGCAGAGTACAAAAAAACTCATAAAAGAAACCTCGAGAGGCCTTTAAGTCGTGATTACGCCAATCCTTCCAAAATTGGTTCCAATCGACATTTTTCCTTGCTTTGGAATAGTGTGATAGAAGTGTATACGATTTACCGAGTTCTTCCAATGCGAGCTCAGCTATGCCTAAACTAACATACTTTTTCCCCTCGTATTTGGATACAGTATGCAAGGCTGACTGGAACATCTCAAATGAATTTTCGACTGAAGCATTAAATAGCTTTAAAATTTCTGTCTGTGAAAGCGTCATGAGCTAAGTTATAAGGTCAATACATTTAGTTACATACAAAGTCAATTATTTCTTACGAAGTGTATTTGCGTAGTTGATTTATTATTTAAAACAAAACTTATAATTACTTCTATGAACCCGTTTTTCATCAAACAAAACAGTCTATAAAGAACAATTTGATACACATATATTGTTTCAAATTATTAGCTTTATTATGAATCAAATAAGCAAATATTGGCAATAGCAGATAGTTTTTCGACTTTTATTTTAAAAAGATATTTATGCCTTGAAGATGATTACCTTGTCAAATTCGGGCAAAACGTTCAGAAAGGTTCGTTGATGGCAAAGATTCCCGTTTTGCCATTCTGGCAACAGCTAACTTTTGGTCAAAAGCTCTTGGCGATATTAAAAAGAAGCTGGAAACCTACAGACGCAGAATTCGAAAAAGCTGCACAAGAAACCTTCCTCAGGGAAGTTTTCGGAAAGGAAGAAGATTTTGGAATGGTGTTATATGACATCAACCTTTTGCATCACTACAGGCAATGGGATTTCGATAGTCTTACAGAAGGTGATTTGGAAAAGTTTGAGGGTCTGCAGAGTTTAAGAGTATTGTTATCCGTTAAAAACTGGACAGTAACAAGTGATTATTTACATCTAAGTTTATGGGAAATCCTCCCGGATATGTGCGTGAATCTAATTCCTATTTCTTTTTATATTCCAGTTACCTCTATTAGATATTGCTTAGAGTTACAGGAGAATTTTACTTTTAATTCCATTCGCAAAGCTTCTCATCCATTGGCGGACGATATAATATCCTATTTATATGAGGTTCTGGGTATCCAGCAGAAAATTGCCAACGGTTTTTATAACCTTATGATCTTGATGGATAAGGTTCGTCGAGAAAAAGCCGATGTTAGTTTTATGACTCATGAAATTGACTGTTTAACCATAATAGATAGCACTATAAATTATTTAAAGGCAACAATCGAAAAAGGCGTTTTACTATTGGCACTTACTTGCGAAATCAAAAACCTTGACGGTTATAAAACCCATCGTCAGAAGCTTTCTGCACTTGAAAGAAACGTACCTCTAAAAGTTAAGAACCAACCATATTACCAATTTATCTGGAATCAAATCCAGTCGGACGAATTATTAGAGCTTAATAATCTCCGAAGCGGCATCAATCATAAAAAAGGGATAAGCAAAGTACAGCCGCATAGCTTTGTAAACAAGAGTTTTGAAGAAACCGCGTTATGGGAACTGTTCATGCTCCTAAAAAGACAACATCAAATCAATACTTTGACTTTAATTGGTACGCTTGCAATCTTGGCAGATGATTTGATTTCCCGTAGACCGCCTACGGAGGAAGACGAGATTTATTTAAACAAATTAATTGCTGTTGGTAAACCTGCTTATGAAAAGTTATTTGAGAAATATGTAGAAAACGGCGGATTTTGATGGCGATTGCTGGATATCATGTAATAATAGTTTTACTTAATTATAGTCGCCAAATTTTTAGGTTAAACGCTTATTAGTCAAGTATCAATATTATTTCCGTCTTCATTACGTCTATTGCCACTACATGCATAGTATCTTAAATTTTTTTTTCATCTTCGTGTGTTTTGTGCTCGCCCCATTCTTTGATTCTCGGCTCATTCAGTTGGAAATATTCAACTTTAAATAGTTTTGAAAGTAAATATCTTAGGGAATTGAAACTCATCGGCACTAACTTTTGCATCAATTGGATAAATCCCTGTCTATTGATTTTTGTTAGGTCTTCTCTTTTGAAATTTTTACGTAAGTATCGTTTTTGGGGTCATATTTACCAAGCATCTCCATTTTTTGTTTTTGACCGCTCTCATCAGTATGGAAAATATTATATCGATTATTTGCAACAATGATTTCTACCTTTCCGCTATTCGTAACATCTATTTCCATATAGCCCGTCTGTTTACCCTCGTCGGAAGTGTAGGCTTTAGTTGAAATTATTTTTGTTTCCACTTTGATCATCCAAATATCGACGGCAACGCTGATCATTTGTATGAGAAAAATTTCATCGTCCTCCGTCTCCAACTTTGCACATCCAGGTTCGAAAGTGAAATTGATCCGGTAACACTCTTTTTCAAACCTATCCTCTTCCTTTGCCCTTATAAAACTCCGAAGTTTAATGGACCAAATTTCTTCACGTTTACTTTTAATTTCTTCGTTAAGAAAGGCAAGCAGGTTTACCTTCTCATCAAATGCATAGAACCAGACTTTCTTTTTATATGAGTTCAATTTATCAACAATCGTTCGCTCGGACAAATGAATCTGATAATCGGTGACTTCGAATCGTATTCCTATCTGTTGAAAAAGAAACCAGGATGCGATATCTTCAGCAGCTATATCCTTGAGCTCATAAAGGGTGATACCAAAATCTTTTGCCGCATTAATCGCATCTCGCTGGTAACCCGAAGGACTTACAAATACTTTTTTACTAATTAAAGGGATACGATCGCATTTTCCTTTGAAAGCTTCCAGTTTTTCTACACCTACAGCTTTAGTATAATCCTTGCATTCTATAGCGATGACAATCTCGACATCACTAACTATGGATCTAATGATTATATCAAACTCTCTTAGTACGCCACTAGTGTTTTTTAATTTCACGTTAGTCTGAACGATGGTTCCACTACTCTCCTTTATAGCCTCGTGTATCAATCCAACTAATCTCTCTAGTTGCTTTCCATCATTTTTTCTTGCCATCGTTATTTATTTTATTTTCAATAAACGTTTACTCCCAATTTGATTTGCCCAATCAGTAAATTCCAAAGCGCCGTTTTAATAAAAAGATAAATATCTAACCAAGAAGTCGAACCAAGGCAGCAAATTGGGTTTATAAATAAAAAGAAAATTTTATCTAATTTTAAATAGCTTGATTTTCCACTGCTTCTTAGCGACCATCTCACAGTTAAGTAAGTAAGCAAGCCATGTTTTGGTCAGACCAAAACGACTTGCCGGATAGATCCGGAAGCGCTGCTTCACTTCGTTCAAACAGCTTTTAACACTAATAAATTTATCGGTAGTACCGAAGTACTGGTGATAAATAAATGATTGCATCCATGAGATTTGTGCTCATGGGACGACCGCAGTTAGAATCAGATAAAAAATTATCCAAAAGATTCATCTTCCGGTTATCGGAGGCTGAGCTGCAGGCGTTGATCGCTGCTGCTGAGATCTGTGGTAAAACTGCGGGTGCACTTGTCCGTGAAAAGTTATTTAAAGGAAAATTCCCAAAAGCTGCATCTCCAAAGCTGGACGTCACTCATTATGCTGAACTCAAACGTATCGGGGTAAATCTTAACCAGCTTAGCCGCCTTTGTCATACCGGCAGGATGCCTAAAGAACTTCTGGGTCTACTTTCACGCCTTGAGCAGCGGCTTGAAACCACCATCGCAAAACTGATCTATGATAGCCATTCAGAAGATAGGTAGAAGTTTCATGGGGGCATTAAAGTACAATGTCAGGAAACTGAATCATCCGGATGCGATGAAGCGGGCAGAGTTGCTGGATACAAATTTCACTAACCTTGACCTGACACGTATCAAAACCGAAGTAGATTTCATTAGGCAGCTGCGCCCCAACCTGAACAGGTATGTTTATCATACCAGCTTGAATTTCCCGAACGAAGATATCGCAAAACTGGATAACGCTACGCTGACAGCAATAGCCCGTGACTATATAGAAGCTATGGGCTTCACCGATAACCAATACTTTGTTTTTCGGCATTACGATGCGGAGCATCCTCATCTGCATCTACTGGCAAACCGGATCTGTTTTGATGGTAGTGTGGTATCAGACAGCAATAACTATGTAAGAAGTGAAGAAGCTATCAGGGCACTGGAACAACAGTATAACCTTGTAACGGTAGAACCGAGCAACAAAGCAGCTGAACGCGCTCCGACAAAGGATGAAGTAGAAATGGTCAGGCGGACCAATAAAGCTCCTGATAAAGTCTTACTGCAAATGCTACTAAAAGATCTTCTATCCCGTAAACCAACCATGCAACAATTATTGAACTGGTCGGAGCAGGCCGGTATTCATTTTCTTTTTAACCAGGCATCGACAGGCAGGATCAGCGGGGTAACTTATTTTTTCAGGGATTTCAAAGTAAAAGGTCAGTCACTGGGCAACCGCTATAAATGGGCGGAATTGGTAAAACAGATCGATTACGATCAGGTCAGGGACAGCGCTGCTATAGCAGCGGCTAATGTAAAGACGAAAGAAAAGTATGGAGAGTTGCCGGTAACTGCTGTTAAAGCAGAAGTTCTTTCAGATGTAGGAGTTGATGATATGATAACCGGCCAAAGCAATAGAGAAGAAATGCAAATAGCGGAAAGCATTGATATAGTGCCTGAACACCATCCGGTAATATCAGGTTCGATCAATATCAGTGATGATATTGATGATGAAGCGATACTTGGAAGAAACAGGCGGAGGCAGCAGAAAGCAGGAAGGAACAGCCGTTAAATAGAAAAGGCGCTCAATAAGCGCCTCTTGTATTATTTACTTTTCAGAATCTCAACTTTCTCCCGTTCACTGGCGAGTAGTTGCTCGTAAAGCTTTTTATTTTCTTCGTAAACTTCGACCAACCTATCAATTGGATTGAAAGTGCATTGATAATTGTACTGATATGCTGTTGAATGGTCGTGCATGTTTTGAATGTGAAAAACTAACACGTCTTCATTGAATTTACTAATGGCTTCACTGCTTACACCTAAAGCTGTTGCTATCTTTTCTAAAACTTCCTCTTCGATTTTTTCGCTTTGCTCGATCTTAGAAACAGCCTGCTGGCTGATACCCAGTTCAGTTGCAAGTGCTTCCTGTTTCATGCCGCGCAGTTCACGGATGCGGCTTATCTTTCTTCCTATGTGTAGTGTTTCTGACATTGATAGATGTATTGGTATCGTAAAGTTAGCAAAGTATCGCTTTAAACAAAGAATACCCCTGAACACTCGCTGCCAGGGGTATTACCTA
>NZ_QWDC01000008.1 GCF_003432115.1 Mucilaginibacter conchicola | reverse complement strand
CCGTCCATTCCGCAGAAAGGGTATCAAAACCCTCTAAAAGCGCTTAAATCAATGATTTAGGCGCTTTTTTTATGTCAAAAGCGCTCGTTTCAGACTAAGTTTTATGGTTCTCGCGGTTACCTATTCGGTTACCTAATTGAATCACCTAATTTAGGTAACCGAATAAGGTTTTAATTGATTGATTATGAATGAATTAAAGCGATGCCAAACGGTATCAAAACAGTTCAAAATTTATTAATTCAGTTACCTAAAAAATGGTTATTTATGAAGAATTCTAACAGCTTTTCAGTCCTGATCTGGGCGAACAAAGCAAAATCAGATGTTAATGGCTTAATGCCCCTTTACGCGAGGGTCACTGTGATGGGTAAAAGAGCCGAAATTTCGCTAAAAAAGAAGGTTAATCCTGCGAAGTGGGATGCAAAAACAGGCTTTATGAAAGGAAGTGGAAATGAGGTTCGGACAATTAACAATCATATTCATCAGATCTCCGAAGAAATTTTCAGAATTTACAGCGAATTGCAGAAAAATAACGATTACATTTCTGCGGAAGAAATAAAGAATAAGTTTACTGGCGTACCGGACGAACGGCGGTCATTGCTTCAGATTTTTGACGAACATAACGCCGATATTGAAAAACTCATCGGAAAGGATTACGTCAAAGCCACGCTGACTAAGTACAAAACTATTCGAAGCAAAGTTGCCGAATATGTTCTCCACAAATATTGCAAATTTGATATCTACCTCGACAACCTCGAATACAACTTCGTTGCCGGTTTCGAAAAATATCTGAAGATTGAGGCAGGCATCGATCACAACACAGCCATGGCATATATCAAACGCCTCAAAAGAATTATCTCTTTAGCGGTCCATAACAATTGGATTCCCAACAATCCTTTCGCGGCCTTTAAATGCACTACGCGTAAGGTAACGCGTGACGAACTTAGTGTAGATGAATTGAACAAACTTATTGAAAAGCAATTCGCAGTTAAACGGCTTGAAGAGGTAAGAGATTGTTTCCTTTTCAGTTGCTATACCGGCTATGCATTTGTGGACGCATCAAAATTAACCGCAGCTAATATCGTAATGGGGCATGAGGGAGAAATGTGGATGAAAACCAACCGGACAAAAACAGACATAGCTGCCAACGTACCTTTGCTACCCCAGGCTATGCACATTATCAATAAATACAAAAATCACGACGAATGCATTATCAGCGGCAGGATCTTACCGATGAAAAGCAATCAGAAAATGAATGCGTATCTTAAAGAAATCGCCGACCTGTGTGGCATAAAAAAAAATCTTACAACGCACATGGCAAGGCATACATTTGCCACAACTGTAACATTAGGCAATGGCGTTCCCATAGAATCAGTCAGTAAAATGCTGGGGCACACAAAAATTACTACCACTCAGATTTACGCAAGGGTTAGAGAGAAAAAACTGAGTTCGGACATGAAAAGTCTGGGTTTAAAATTGAGAAATAATCTTTAACTCAATGATGCTATAAACATCCGAATAGTATGGTGGAAGTTGTAGATATAATTTTATCATTCATTTAAGGTGCCAATCTGGCACCTTAAATGAATGATAGGGAAATATGTGATAGCCCTTACAGCTATTGTGATTTTTACTTTATGTAATGTATGCTTTCAGTAAGATTTCCTGATTGAATTAAAGTCTCCAGATTTTCTTCAGAATTTCGATGTATATTGAGAACATCTGACATCAATAAATCCTTAAATGATTAATCCCGTCAAATGCGCAATTTGAAAAAGTTATTGTTACTATGCATGATTCTTAATTGCCGGGTTGCTACTTATGGACAGCAAACCAAGAGCGATACAGTTAAGAAGCTAAACGTGGCAGATACTCTTAAAAAAGATCTTTTCACTGCTCCCGATACCGTAAGACGTCTCAGAAGCAAGGGTTGGGCGTTGATTCCTCCGGCTGTTTTGGTGGCCTATGGAGCCAGTAACTTCTTTTTTAAGCCGGTTCGCAACCTGGATAAAAGCATCTATAACGATATCAACGAAGATCATCCGAACTTCAGGCATCACCCCGAGAACTTTTTTCAATATACGCCCGTGGCTCTGGTCTATGGCCTAAATCTGGTTGGGATACACGGAAAAAATACGTTTATAGATCGAACAATGATCTTTGTTATGGCAGAAGGAATGATGACACTTAGCACGTTCAGCTTAAAGAAAATATCGCACAGGCTTAGGCCTGACGGATCAGATTATAAATCATTCCCGTCTGGTCATACTGCCAATGCATTTTTAGGTGCGGAATTTATGGCGCAGGAATTAGGCGACAAATCGATTGGGTATTCGGCGGTAGGGTATAGTTTTGCTACCGCCACTGGTATCCTCCGGATGTTCAACCGTGATCACTGGTTCAGCGATGTAGTCGCCGGGGCTGGGTTCGGTATATTATCAACGAAAGCTGCATATCTGCTTTATCCCTACGTCCGAAACCGCCTTTTCAAAAAAGGTCGTGAAAAAGGAGAGGGGAGAACAAGACAGGAAGAGCTTCGCAAAAAGGAGAGGACAAATTCTACGCTTCTGATTCCAACCTATCAGCCGGGGTATCTGGGTTTACAATTTGCCATGGAATTTTAACGATTTATAGTAAACTTGGTAAGCTATTTTATATGAGCTGAAAATTGTAATGTTACAGTTGAATTTAATAGAGCATTTAACAGCGGGTATCTGCCTTGAGTTATTTGATTTTAATCATAGATAAAATCGGGCGGAAATATGATTACCGGAATTGCCTGTTTTTGCAATTCTTTCTTTGCCTGGCTGTTATCGAAAAGCCATTTCATGAAACCCTTTCTATGATGAACCATAGCCAATACTTCTGCTGAGCATGATCTGCAGTAAGAATTCAGACGGCTTACTACATTTTTTCCTTTTACTTCATGGTAACTTATATTGTCACAACCTAACCCGTTTACGAACCGTTTGAAAACAATCTCGCTTAGCAGGTCCGGGTCTTCGGTTTTGTAAACATCTACATGAACAATATCAATTTCAAACTCAAGCAACTTAGAGAGGTCTGCGAGATAACTAATCGCATTAATATCAAGACTGTGATAGGTCGTTGCAAAAACCAACTTTTGAATTTTATCCATGGCAGATTCCTGTGGTATGATCAAAACCGGTTTGGTAGAATGGTTGATCACCTTCATGGTTTCCTGTCCCCCAAGGAAATGGTCAAATGTACTTCCGGTACTTCCTCCCATGACGATCATTTCAATTTGATTGGCAGCAATAACATTCTTCAGGTTCCGGCCGAGATCGCCTTCCGAGATGCCTTGCTGAATAGAAATCTCGCCGGATGATCCTGTTCGCCTTACGATCGTCTGCAGATCATCAGCCAATAACTTAAGTTGCTTTTCTCCTTCCATTGCATAAACACTTTCAGGATCCGGTATCAGTGACGCACCAACCAGATACGGATCTACCGGCATCATTTCATAGGCATGAAAGACGAGCAAGCCGGCATGTATCTGTTTAGCTAAATGTACTGCGGTAACGGCGGCATGCGCTGCATTTTTTGAAAAATCTGTTAAAACAAGTAATCTTTTCATAACCCGGTAATTAGCGTGAAACAATCATTGATGTGTACAAATTTTGTGAATTCCCGAAAACGAAAAAATGACCAGGGTCACTTGCAGCCGTGATATGATTATACTACTCATCAAAGATGTGCCGTCTATCAAAAAACTGTATGGGCATGATCATTTACTCATGCTTCCAGCTTCATTTACTTTGCTTTCATATTCATAAAACATTCATTTTTAAAACGTAAAGTCATGAAATCAGACATCGAAATTCAAAAAAACGTTATGGAGGAACTAAAATGGCAGCCATTTCTGAGGTCGGCAGAGATCGGTGTTGCCGTAAAAAATGGCATCGTAACGCTTTCGGGCATTGTCGACAGTTACGCAAAAAAGCTGGAGGCCGAGGCGGCAGCTAAAAAAGTAGCTGGTGTTAAAGCTATCGCAGAAGACCTGCAGGTTGGTTTATCACCCGCCTACCGCCGTACGGACACGGAGATCGCCGAAGCGGTTTTAAATGCACTAAGGTGGCAGAGTGCCGTCGCACAAGATCATATAAAGATCAAAGTCGAGGACGGCTGCGTAAAACTGGATGGCGAAGTTGAATGGGCTTATCAGAAAGCTATAGCGGGTAGCGCGATCACCCACCTGACAGGGGTAAAGCAGGTTTACAACCTGATCAAAGTAAAACCACTGGCCACTGCGGTTGATATCGAGAGCCAGATCAGCGCGGCATTTCAGCGCAATGCTTCGTTTGACGCTGCAAAGATTAGTGCCGCGGTAACAGAAGGACATGTGACCCTTCGTGGCATGGTACGTTCACTGAGCGAAAAAGAAGACGCCGGAAATGTTGCGTGGAAAGCCCCCGGCGTTGTAAGTGTTAAAAACGAGCTGACCGTTGAAGAACCGGAATTCGCTTTCTGATGATTAAGCGGGCACCATTCGCGCCCGCTTATTTTTACTGTCAGGATGAAATGAGAAAATACAGCAGCCCAAGCGCGGCGATGAGCATCAGCACTAATGTCAGCCCGCCAAGAATATTTGACCATTTTCCGTTTACATCACCGCCCATTACCGATCTGTTGTTACCGATGTGAAGAATTACGGCAATAAGGACGGGGGCGGTCATTCCGTAAAGTATTGCCGAATAGATCAGGCCTTTTACCGGATTGATTCCCGTAAAATTCAATGCGAGCCCCATCAATAGTGAGATAACGATCACACCGTAAAACGGACGGGCCTGAAAAAACGGCTTGTCCAGTCCTTCCTGCCAGTCAAAGCTTTCCGCTAACATATAGGACAGCGATATGCTGCGCACGCCATGTGGGAAGAGTACACTACCACACGTCAGGATGATAAAGAACATCACAACATTGGAGAAAAGCATGCCGGTATCCACATCTTCACGCATTTTCCTGATGACACGTTTATCTACGATAATTTTGCCGCCTCTTTGTTTGAGATCTTCCGCTTCCATAGTCGCCTGCCAAAAAAAAAGATAAGGAGAGATGGTTGTACCAAGGATAGCGACGAGGCCCATCAGGTATTCACTATCCCAGGTTATGTAAGGTATGAGGGTGGCATGCAGAACTGCAGACCAGTCGACCTTTGTGAAAAGCGGAACGATAAGATAAACGAGCAGACTGAGACAAAGCCATTTCAAAATTGCGGCAACGCGCTGATAAGGAAACAGAATCACCGTCACAAGTATGAGGGCTGTGAACACGATACTTAGCCATGCTGCTGATATAGCAGGAAAAAGCAAATGGGCCGCTGCCCCCATGCCGGCGATATCAGCTCCGATATTGAATATGATTGCGGGGAAAGAGAAACTGATCATCATCCACAATATCCATTTTGGGTAATGTTTTTTTAAGGTATGGGTAAGCCCCTGGCTGGTTACCAAACCTATCCGTGCACACATTTCCTGTACAGCAGCCATCAGCGGAAACGTGATCAGGGCCGTCCATAAAGTACGCAACCCGAATTGCGCTCCTGCTTGTGAATAAGTGGCTATACCGGAAGGGTCATCATCACTGGAGCCGGTTACCAGTCCCGGGCCTATACTTTTCAGGAAAACCCGGATTTTTCTTGTTGTTTTTGTTAAAAAAGGCATAGGCTCAGATCGTAAACTTTTCGCGGTGTGAGAATAAACGGCCTTCATATTGCCAATCCAGGATGAGTGTCCACTGGCCAGCTTTGCACTCTCCAACGGGAATATTTAAACTGTTATCAACTTCACTTTGTACAGTAAACCGCATGGTCTTTTGCCGTTCGCAATCAGCCGGTACCAGACAGGCGTTACCTTTGACCGGGTGATCAAAATTAAATTGCAGTGTTTTCATTGTGCTTCCTTTTGCTCAAAACTACCCTTGTTCTCTCCAGCAGAAAATGACCCGGATCATAATTTTCAGGAGATCAGGTCATAAATTTTTCGCAACTGTAACTGGAGATTTGAGAAAACAACAAGCTATGATACCATCAACAATGAAAGCTGCAGTTGTCCACGCATTTGGGCAACCCTTGCGGATAGAGCAGGTTCCAGTACCTGCTATCACTGCGCAACAGATCCTGGTAAAAGTGATCGCCTGCGGTGTTTGCCATACCGACCTGCACGCGGCTAACGGTGACTGGCCGGTAAAACCTCAACTTCCCTTTATTCCGGGCCATGAAGCGATCGGTTACGTAGCCGACATCGGATCTGAGGTAACTGACCTGAAAGTGGGTGATATCGTTGGCGTCCCGTGGCTTCACAGCGCCTGTGGTTGCTGCGAATACTGTATTACCGGCTGGGAAACCCTTTGTGAAAAACAGCAGAACGGCGGATATAGTGTCAATGGCGGGTTTGCCGAATACGTTACCGCCAACCCGGCTTATGTGGCGCGTTTTCCGCAGGGCATTGATTTTCATGAAATGGCTCCGGTGATCTGTGCCGGCGTTACAGTATATAAAGGTTTAAAAGAAACGGAGGTAAGAGCCGGCGAGTGGATCGCGATATCCGGCGTTGGCGGGCTTGGGCATATGGCCATCCAATATGCGAAGGCCATGGGAATGCACGTGGCAGCCATAGATATTTCTGCTGAAAAACTTGGCTTAGCAATACGCCTCGGTGCGGATATGACAGTTAATGCCAATCTTGAGAACCCAGGCAAAGTAATCAAAACAAAAACCGGTGGCATGCATGGCGTACTGGTCACCGCGGTTTCAGCTGCTGCATTTGAACAAGGAATTTCCATGCTACGCCGCAAAGGAACTATTACCCTGGTAGGGTTACCAAAAGGTGGTTTTGAGTTGCCGATATTCGAGACCGTACTCAACCGCTACACAGTCAGGGGGTCAATTGTTGGTACTCGTAAGGACATGCAGGAGGCAATAGCATTTGCCGTTGAAGGTAAAGTCCGTGCGAATATCCATCTCAGCAAGTTAGACGACATCAACGACGTACTGAAAGAAATGAAAGAAGGACATATCGAAGGCCGCATTGTTTTGCAGATCGCCCAACCTTGATGAAAAGTACAAACCCTGTAATTGACCCCGGTAAGAACGCAGAAATTCAGTTTTTGGAAGGCCCCCATTCCAGGCTACGGGAATTGAAGTTTACGATCAGGACGATGATCGACCTCATAAAGGGATTACGCTCCATGCATTTCATTGGCCCATGTATCACCTTTTTCGGTTCGGCCCGCTTCAAAGAAGATCACCCATACTATCTGGCGACACGGGAACTCGCGGCGGAATGCGCAAAATTAGGCTTTACGATCCTTACCGGCGGTGGTCCCGGTATCATGGAGGCGGCTAACCGCGGTGCCAAAGATGCCGGCGGCTTTTCGGTAGGTTGTAATATCTGCCTGCCGGTGGAGCAAAGGCGAAACCCTTATCTTGACAAATGGGTATTTATGCGCCATTTTTTTCTCAGAAAGGTATTGCTGGTCAAATACTCTTTCGCATTTATCGTGATGCCCGGTGGATTCGGTACGCTTGATGAGTTCTTTGAAGCGTTGACACTTATCCAGACCCATAAGATAGATAATTTCCCGGTGGTTATTTTTGGCAGGAAGTATCATGGAGAACTGCTGAGACATATTGCATTAATGAAAAATCGCGGAACAATTGGAGACGCTGACGATCAACTTTACCTAGTCACGGATGAAAAACAAGAGGTAATCGATCTTCTTCGCGAGAAAGCTATAAGGCAGTTCGGTCTCCGGCCAAAAAGGAAATACCAGCCACTACGCTGGTTATTTGAAAAAAGCTGATGCCCGTTTACAGTTCTTCGTCATTATATTATATGACGGTCATCATTTTTTTATTTTATTCATATACAGACTTTTATGTATAAAACAAAAGTCATGAAAAGGCAAATAGAAGAACACCGCTACAAACCTGGCTACCGCACCCACACCCTTATGCTTTGGAGCTTGTTTTTGCTGATCCTCTTGCTTACACTCTTTTGGACAAGGACTGCTGCAGCCAAAGTATATTCGGCAGACGAAGACAGAAGTTTACGGGAAGAATTACTGCGACAACTTAACCAGGACAAACTTGAGCTCAATTTCCCGGTATCAGTAAAGCGACTTTATCATACAGCCAATGGTTTTCCTTTATGGCTGGTAAAAGAGCCGGATGTTCAGCACACCTGGGCGGCCATGCTGATGATGGATTGCGTTTTGCAATTCGGATTGAACCAGTCTGATTTTCATCCCAAAGAGCTTTTGTACAGCAAGCTTCATGATATACTGGAAAGACCGGATCAGGTCAGCATCGGCGAAAAAGCACAGTTCGAGATCTACCTGAGCGATGCCGTACTCAGTTTTGCAGCTTACCTGCACTTTGGGAAATATAACCCCTATCTCACAAAAGAGCAGATCGACAATAGTAAAAGCGGATTTGATCCGGCAGAGCTGGTGAAAAAGGCTTTGCATTCTGCGGATTTTATGGAGACAATAGCGAGTGCGCAACCCAAGGATCAGCTTTACAAAGCTTTGCAAGACCGCTTACATGTAGTTGCCGGTGTGCAGCTTGGTGACTGTTATGAATTTCCTGAGGCACAGGTCAGAAAGATCGCGCTAAATATGGAACGTTTAAGATGGGCCGCTTTGGATACCGATAATTTTATACAGGTAAACATTCCGTCATATCAATTGAGTTTTTTTCATCATGGCAAACTCGATACCTTTCGCGTTGTAATTGGCAAACCCGCCAACCCCACACCGACCTTAAAAAGTGCGATCACCTATTTCACCATCGCACCGGAATGGCGCGTACCTAAAAAAATATTTGAACGCGAATTGCTACCCAAAGCTATAAAAGATACAGCCTATTTAAACTCACACCATTACATGATCTATAATAACGGCGGAATGCTCATCAGCCCAAGTACATCTTATCTGCGTAAGATCAAAGAGAATCCGGACAGGTATCATGCTACGCAATCAGCCGGCTGCGATAATGCGCTTGGCCAGATCGTATTCCGGTTTGCAAATATTTATGACATCTATCTGCATGATTCACCGGAAAGAGAGCTGTTTTATAAAGAAAAAAGGGCGCTGAGCCATGGTTGTATCCGCGTTCAGTCAGCCGCAAGACTTGCCAGCCTCATTATGGCCAATGACGGCCAGTCAGTTGCCACGATGAACAAAGCGCTTGAACTTGGAAATAAAAAGAATTTTCGTCTGATAAAACCGCTTCCGATAGCAGTCACTTACCTGACCTGCGAAATCAAAGACGGTGCGGTGATCACGCTTGACGACGTTTATGGTTTGGACCCGGCGCTGGATATAATGCTTTACAGAAAAAATGATCCTGCTTTAAAAATCACTCAAAATTAATATCATGGAAAATTACATCATTAAATTCAGGGATGCTGATTTGAGTAAATTGACATCGGTTGGTTATAAATGTGCAATGCTTGGCGAATTGCAAGCTTATGATCATGTTGACTTGCTGATCCCTGAAGGCTTTATTATCAGTGGCAAAGCATTTAGAGATTTTATCAACTTTAATGACCTGGAGAACAGGCTCAATATAACACTGCAACCGCTTTACAAAGAAGTTGCTCCAAAATATTGCCTGATCAGCGCCGCTGCTCAGCAACTTATCACAGACGCGCGTATGCCTGCAGATATGGGAATGGCGATCATTGACGCTTATGATTATCTGGGAGATATGAACGATAGCCCGGTTAGTGTAAGCAGTAGTTTTATGTTCGAAATGCCTTTTGATAACGATGACGAAGGATTGAATACTGGCTTAAATGTACAAGGGCATTGCGCATTACTTTATGCTGTAAAAAAAAGCTTTGCAAATCTCTTCAGCTGTTCTGCGTTGAAACGCATTAAAGATGCGGGGATCAAAGTGATCGATCTGGATATCGCGGTTTGCGTTCAACTGATGGTACGGGCAGGTAAAGGTTGCTCTGGTTTGGTAAGCAGCGAAGACAATGATTTCCAGGCTGAAGATGTAATCCATATCAGCGGGCGTTGGGGGCTTTCAGGAGGGTCTTTCAGGCTGGATGATGAATGTGATGACTACTGGATTTTCAAACCATCCATCTTGAAAACAGCACCGCTTATCGAATTAAAACTGGGCAGGAAGCAAAGAATATTGACCGCTGCGCCCGATGATGATTATACCTGGCAGACCATTGAGTCAGCTACGCCAGAGGAAATGCAGCATATGTATGTGCTGAATTACCATGAAATCCTTCACCTTGGCAAATGTGCCCTGCTCATAGAAAAGCATTTTAACAGCCCGGTCCAGTTCACCTGGGCGAAAGACGGTGCAGATCATCAGATCTACATACTTAGTGTATGTAAATCTCCGATCAAAACAAGGTCATCTTTGCACGCAAAAGCAACTGTACTGAATAAAGCAAAACACATTTATTCCGATAATAAACACTCCTTTAAAAGAAAGGTAAAAGCAAATGTATCACGATGAATTTGTTGTTACTGCGATCGTCACGTATACTGGCGAATTAAAATCCAACGATCTGTCTTCAAATACTACTATACCTCACTCATTAGCTGATACACAGCGTAGAGTGAGGATAAATATTTTTTAAAATGAATAGTTAAGAATAGTTTGGTCTAATCTGTCAAGAGCTTCAATCATGTCGGGACTTGACCACTCATTAATAGTAAGTAAAGCTCTGTAATATCCGATGCCTGCAATAAGCTGCGCTTTAAATTTATCTAACCTTAGGCTTTTTTTGGCCGTCATTGTCTTCATAGATAGTTGAACATCTGCCTTAAAATAATCTACGTATAGTTGTAGTTCTTTTAAGAACATATGCGGGCGTTTTAAGTCGGTAAGGACATTTATTTTCCCGTAGATATGGCCGACCATTTCATCTAAAGAGAACATCCGTTTAAAATAAGCCAGGTTTGGCCCAGGGCAAACGGCAACGGCTTTGGTTTCCTTAGGTTTGATCATATCATACTTGATATAAGCTGATGA
Source organism: Mucilaginibacter conchicola (assembly GCF_003432115.1). Classification (GTDB taxonomy): domain Bacteria; phylum Bacteroidota; class Bacteroidia; order Sphingobacteriales; family Sphingobacteriaceae; genus Mucilaginibacter; species Mucilaginibacter conchicola. Next base: position 19,136 of record NZ_QWDC01000008.1, on the reverse strand, counting down.
GCACAGCCCTTCGCACAGGCAAATCTTTTCTGTGATAATTGCTAACTCATTCTCGTGTTCAGCTTCAGAAAGTTCCAGTTTATCCAGCTCTTTTATTTTCAGGTTTTGATACTCGCGTGATGCCGTGCAGATGGGCTTGTCAGTAAACTCGGTATTACTTTGCAGAAATTTCTTGGTGCATGGGCTGCCGGGGCGGTTCTGCTCCATACGTGATAAACGCAGATCATTGATCGTACTGCCTTTAAAATTATTAAACAGGATACCTAATGGCGAGGCATTGCTTACATAATAATCATCCTCTTTTGATGCGGCCAATTTTGTGAGTGTTTCATCATCTACATTCGTGGCCTCGGGTACCAATAAAAAGGGACTCCCCCAGCCTGTACCATCCAGTTGATAGTATCGCATTAAAAACTCGTTTTCTTCGGCAGTACCGATACCACCCTGTACCGTAATGCGTTGAGTTGGCATCTCGTCAATAATAATATCTTTACTGATGAGCGCGGTGTTATACAAACCGAACAACTCTTCGCGCATTGCCCCTCTGCGCTCTTTAAACTCCTCCAATATTGGCCCTAATAAATAGCCTTCAGTAGCGAAGGCATGCCCGCCACAATTTAAACCAGATTCTATCCGGAACTCAGACACCCACAAACCTTTCTTCGCCAAAAACTTGGCCTGTATAAACGCCGAACGGAAATCGCTCACCTTAAGAATGATCTTCTTTTTAATAAGGCCTTTTTCGTCCGGAAAGAAATCAGTAAAGCAATCAATATAACTGTAAAGCCTTGGGTTCATCCCCGCGGATAGCACCACTGAAGCAGAAAGTTCGCTTTCTGCAAAACCACGTAACGCCGCAAGAGCATCGGTGTTTACATCGCCGGTATAATTGCCTTCGCCGTCAAAGTTCATCTTATCTACCTTGGCCATAATATTTACGTCTATGGCGCCCTTCACCATTTTTTGGCGCAGGATGTTCTCAAAGATCTTTTTTCGAACGCCTTCGGGATATTCCATCATCAGGTCAAAGCCTTGCTTCAATTGAGATATCTCGGGCAGCAGATCAAAGTATCTGTGCAGGTCTGTGCCCTGCTCAAAACCCTGGCTTTGCAAAGCCTCAAACTGCTTATCAACCAATTGCTTTACCAGATTGAGGTAGGCTGTTATGCGGCGGGCGCGGTAATCAGTCGCGTTTTTTTTGATGGCGATATAGGGGATGGCATTTTGCAAGCAATGATATTCGCGGATCCGTTCTATCAATTCATCATCAACAATTGACATTACCGAGGAGATGCCGTAGCGGGCCACTTTAAGCGGCGTATCAATAGAAAAACCTAAACCTAAAACGGGTATATGGAATGTGTGGCTCATACCGCCAAAAGTATTGCGGCAATACCTGATAAAAACTGACGGCGGTCACATTTTGCACCGTTTATCGTCATTCCCCGCCCCGCGGGCTATCCTGATTTTTGAGCAACAAAACACACAAAATGACGGAAAGCATTTTAAGCGAAAAAACAGTTTGTTACCATTGCGGCGAGGATTGCCTGACAACGCGCTATCGTATCGAGGATAAACCGTTTTGCTGTCAGGGCTGCAAAGCAGTCTACAGCATACTTGCAGATAATAACCTTTGCACTTACTATAACTTTAATGACCACCCCGGTGCTACCCGAGCCCGTATTGATAAGCGCTTTGACTACCTGGATGAGCCGCAGATAGTGACTGAACTGGTAGATTATACCGACGATAAACTCACCATTGTTACCCTGTATATTCCGCATATCCATTGCAGCTCGTGTATATGGTTGCTTGAGAAACTGAATAAGTTTAACCCCGCTGTTTACTATTGCCGTATCGATTTCCTGAAAAAACAGCTCAACATTAAGTACGACACCCAAAACATAACGCTGCGCGGGTTGGTGGAGCTGTTATACGATATCGGTTACGAGCCGGTGATCAGCCTGCAGGATGTGATCAAAAAGCAGAACGCCATCCCAAAAGATAATCTTGTGCAGCGTATTGCTGTTGCAGGCTTTTGTTTTGGCAATGTGATGCTGCTGAGCTTCCCGGAGTACCTTGGCTTATCGGAGTTTGAGCAATCATTCAAACATTTCTTCGGATGGCTGAACATCCTGTTCTCGCTGCCTATGGTGTTTTACAGCGGCCGGGAATACTTTGAGTCAGCGTGGAACAATCTGAAGAATAAGGTGCTGAATATCGATTTCCCGCTGGCTTTGGGAATAGCCGTATTGTTTCTTCGTACCATAACAGAAGTACTTACCCAAAGTGGAGCAGGCTTTGCCGATACACTTTGCGGATTGGTATTTTTTCTACTTGTGGGCAAATTTGTACAGCGCAAAACTTATCACCATATTTCTTTCGAGCGTGATTACCGTTCATTTTTCCCAGTGGCTGTACAGGTAATTACCGAAGCAGGTGAAAAGCCTGTGCCCTTATCAGACCTTAAAGTTGGCCGGCGCATTGTGCTACGCCACAATGAAATTATTCCTGCGGATGCTATACTCTTAAAAGGCGAGGCTCTGATCGATTTCAGCTTTGTGACCGGAGAATCAGTACCCGTTAGCAAAACCCTGGGCGAGATTATTTACGCCGGTGGCCGCCAAACCAGCGAGGCTATTGAGCTGGAAGTGATAAAACCCGTGTCGCAAAGCTATCTCACTCAGTTATGGAATAACGAGGCTTTTGCCCGAAGCAATGATAACCGTATGCAAACCTTTAACGAACGGGTGAGCAAGTATTTTACTTCTGTGCTATTGATGATCGCCACCGGCTCGCTCCTGTTCTGGCTGCCCGACTGGCAACGAGGACTTGCGGCACTTACCGCAGTATTGATCGTGGCCTGCCCTTGCGCCTTGGCATTGAGTACGCCATTCACTATGTCTGCCGCATTAAGCATTTTCGACAGGAACCTGTTCTATCTCAAGAACACGGCAGTGGTAGAGCAACTGGCCCGCATCAATACTATTGTATTTGATAAAACCGGCACCATCACCACAGCCACCGATAACCATATCGACCTGACCGGCCAGCTGAATGATCATCAAAAACAGCTCATTTACAGCGCGTGCAGTAACTCAAACCACCCGCTGTCGCGCATGATATGCCGGTATATGGGTAACCTAACTAAACTTCCTGTCGAAAAATACGGGGAAACGCCGGGCAAAGGCATTGTCGCCCGCATCGGGGAGAGTGAGGTAAAAATTGGCAGCGGCCGGTTTTTGTTTGGCAGATATAAAGATGATGCGAACGCCACCAAAGTCCACCTGATGGTTGATGGTGAACATCTGGGTCACTTCACCTTCAGGCAACACTACCGCGATGGATTGCATAACATCGGTAGACTTGATAGCGATTATCAACTCTTCCTGCTCTCCGGTGACAGCAATCACGAGCAGAATGAACTGCTTAGCGTTTTTAAAGAAGCTGACAGCATGCACTTTAACCAGTCGCCGCAGGACAAATTGGATTTTGTACGTTTTCTGCAGCGTATGAAGGCAAAAGTGACGATGATCGGCGACGGCCTCAACGACGCCGGTGCGCTAAAACAAAGTGACCTGGGCATAGCGGTGACCGACAACGTTAACAATTTTTCGCCGGGCTGCGATGCCATACTGGATGGCCGCGCTTTCAGCAAACTGCCGCTCTTTCTGCGCTTTTCAAAAAGCACGGTGAAAATTATCCATGCGTCTTTCCTGATCTCGCTTACCTATAACCTGATAGGCTTAAGTTATGCGGTAAGCGGAATGTTGTCTCCTCTTACTGCCGCTATACTGATGCCTTTGAGCACGGCCACCATTATATCATTCACCAGCATAGCCACGCACATTGCTGCAAAAAGGAGAAACCTGATATGAGCATCATTTACTTCCTGATAGGCTGCAGCGTACTGCTGGCGCTGGCTTTTCTGTCGGCATTTTTCTGGGCGCAGCGCTCAGGGCAAAATGATGATCTGTACACGCCGTCCGTCCGCATTTTGCTGGATGATGACGAGGAGCCGAAAGAAGATAAGTGACGCCGGTCATCTTTTCAGCATACTGGCATCATTCTGCATCAGGCGCAGCCAAAATAGCTTTACACCATCAATTTTAAGACAATATGCAGCCCGAAAAATTTTACTATGATAATAAGATCGTCCGCAACTTTGGTGTAGCCACCATCGTTTGGGGCATCATCGGCATGACGGTGGGCCTGATCGCCGCCATCCAACTCTTTAAGCCCGCCATGAACATGGGCAACCAGTACACTACTTTTGGCCGCATACGCCCGCTGCATACCAATGCGGTGATCTTTGCCTTTGTAGGCAATGCCATATTTATGGGTGTTTACTATTCGCTGCAACGCCTGCTTAAAGCGCGCATGTTCAGCGATATGCTCAGCAAGATCCATTTCTGGGGATGGCAGCTTATCATCGTGTCAGCAGTAATTACCCTGCCACTGGGCTTTACCACCTCGCACGAGTATGCCGAACTGGAATGGCCTATTGATATAGCCATTACACTGATATGGGTGGTGTTCGGTATCAATATGTTCGGTACCATATTTAAACGCCGCGAGCGCCATTTGTACGTCGCCATCTGGTTTTATATTGCCACATTTGTGACCATTGCGGTGCTGCACATTGTCAATTCATTCGAGTTACCGGTATCAGCCTTTAAAAGCTATATGGTTTACGCCGGCGTGCAGGATGCATTGGTGCAATGGTGGTACGGACACAACGCGGTTGCGTTCTTTTTGACCACACCATACCTGGGTATGATGTACTACTTTTTGCCAAAGATGGCAAACCGTCCCGTTTACTCATATAAACTTAGTATTCTTCACTTTTGGGCACTGATATTCATTTATATATGGGCGGGTCCACACCACCTGCTGTACACCACCCTGCCGGGCTGGGCGCAATCATTGGGCGTGGTGTTCTCTATTATGCTCATCGCACCGAGCTGGGGCGGCATGATCAACGGCTTGCTTACCCTGCGCGGTGCCTGGGACAAGGTACGCGATGATGTGGTATTGAAGTTTATGGTGGTAGGTTTGACTGCTTACGGCATGGCCACTTTTGAAGGACCTATGCTTTCGCTGAAACAGATAAACGGTATAGCCCACTTCAGTGACTGGATAGTTGCCCACGTACACGTAGGCGCGCTGGGCTGGAATGGCTTCTTAACTTTCGCTATCCTGTACTGGCTGCTGCCACGCATTTATAAGACACAGTTATATTCAAAAAAACTGGCTGCATTCCATTTCTGGATAGGTACGCTGGGTATCCTGTTCTATGCCATCCCGATGTATTGGGCGGGCTTTACCCAGGGGCTGATGCTAAAGGAATTTACGCCGGAAGGCATCCTTAAATACCCAAACTTTTTAGAGACCACGCTGCGCATTATACCCATGCACGTGATGCGCTCTATCGGTGGCACGCTCTATTTACTGGGCGTAATTGTGATGGCCTATAATCTGGCCCGCACCATGAAACAAGGAAAGCTGGTAGCTGATGAAAGTGCCGAGGCTATGCCACTGCCCGCCTTAAACCCGGCAGAGGAACATGGCTGGCACCGCCGTTTGGAGCGCAGGCCTATCCGCCTGATGGTTGGCGCGCTGGTGGTTATCCTCATAGGTTCTGTCATCGAGCTGATGCCTACTATGACCATCTCATCAAACGTGCCTACCATTGCCAGTGTAAAACCTTATACTCCACTGGAGTTGCAGGGCCGGGATGTGTACATCCGCGAAGGTTGTTCTAACTGTCACTCTCAAACGGTAAGGCCTTTCCGCTCAGAGACCGAGCGCTACGGCGAGTACAGCAAGGCCGGCGAGTTTGTGTACGACCACCCCTTCCTGTGGGGATCAAAACGTACCGGGCCCGATCTGGCGCGCGAGGGACAAAAGTACGGCAACGCCTGGCACTACAACCACCTGATGGATCCGAGGCTCATGTCGCCCGGAAGTATCATGCCCGATTATGACTGGCTCATCACTCAAAAACTGGATACCACCACTACTGCCGCCAAGATAAATGCCATGCGCAAACTGGGTGTACCGTACCCGGCAGGTTATGAGCATAAAGCCAACCAAGACCTGATTGAGCAGGCAAGCGCCATTGCAGATAATCTTGGTAAGGACAAAATAAAGGTGAAGAACGATAAAGAGATCATCGCCATCATCGCATACCTGCAACGGCTGGGTACTGATATTAAAGCCAATAAAACCGCAAATAAATAACATTATATGTTTAAGCAATTTACCGAAAATATAAACGGACACCAGATATACCTGCTTTGTTCACTGGGTATATTCCTGGTATTCTTCATCGTGGTGGCAGTGATACTGTTCAAACTCAATAAAAGCCACGTAGCACACATGAGCAGTCTTCCGCTTGAGGGCGATAAAACTGATAACGCTAAACCTTTCCTGCTATGAAACAGCGCCTTATCATGATAGCCGGACTCGTAACCTTAACTATCCCGGCCGTAGCAGAGGACGAAGCTGAGAAAAGCCTGTCATCTGCAGACCTGCAGAATTATATAGGGTTTGGTGTGGTCATCGCCATGGTAATTCTGTTCCTGGTGGTGATGCTGGTGTTGTTGCGTACCTTCCGCACGCTGGCAAGGGTATTACTTAAAGACCAGGGTCTGACCCGGGCCGAGATAGAGGAGAAAATGAATCCGGCGAAGCGGAGGAAAGAAAAAGGCGAGTTATGGCGGAAATTGTTGTCGCTTAAGCCAATGTCGGCGGAGAAAGATTTGCTGATAGACCATGAGTACGATGGTATTCAGGAACTGGACAACCCTACCCCCGCCTGGTTCATGTACCTGTTCTACATTACCATTGCTTTCGCGGCCGGCTATATTATGATCTACCACGTTTTTGGTGTTGGCGAGCTGCAATATGCCGAGTACAAGACCGAGATGGCCGAGGCCGAGATAGAGAAAAAGATCTACCTGAGCAAAGCAGCCAACCTGGTTGATGAAAACTCGGTGAAGATAGAGAACGATGCAGGCATGCTTGCCGAAGGCAAGACGGTTTTCAAAGCAAGCTGCTCACCCTGTCATGGCGAAAATGCGCAGGGCCTGGTTGGCCCTAATCTAACGGACGAATACTGGCTTCACGGCGGCAAGATAAACGACATTTTTAAAACCATTAAATACGGCGTACAGGCCAAGGGCATGCCTACCTGGGAAAAGTCATTAACACCTAAGCAGATCGCCAATGTGGCCAACTACATCCTTACGCTGCAGGGCTCGCACCCGGCTGGAGCCAAAGAACCGCAGGGCGAAAAAGAAGGCGAAGAAAAATTAGCATCAAAATAAGATGGACACAAACGCCACAGTGGCAGCACGTGCGAAAAGGCAGTGGCTATACCCGGCATTACGCAAAGGCAAACTATACCGCTGGCGCTCTGCGATCAGTTACCTATACCTTATCCTGTTTTTTGCCGGCCCGTTCATCAGGATAAACGGACAACCTGCACTGTTGCTGAACTTTATGGAACGCAAATTTGTGCTGCTGGGGCAGGTGTTCTGGCCGCAGGATATTTTCCTTTTCGTACTGGCTACGCTGGTGTTTGTGGTTTTTGTTACGCTTTTTACCATTGCTTTTGGCCGGATATTCTGCGGATGGATCTGTCCGCAAACCATTTTTATGGAGATGGTTTTCCGCCGGATAGAGATCTGGATAGAAGGAGATGCCAACAGGCGCCGCAAGCTGGATGCAGGCCCGTGGACGAATGAAAAGCTGCTGAAGAAAAGCGCTAAGCATTTGATCTTCATTCTGCTATCTTTCCTGATAGCGAATACGTTTTTAGCCTACGTCATTGGCAGCGATAATCTGCTGGAGATAATGACCAGGCCCGTGGCCATGCATGTGGCGGGCTTTGCAGGTATCTGGGTGTTTACCGTGGTTTTTTACCTGGTTTACAGCCAGGTGCGCGAGTTGGTTTGCACGGTCATATGCCCTTACGGCAGGCTGCAAGGGGTATTAATAGATAAAGATACGGTTGTGGTGGCCTACAACGATACCAGGGGCGAGCCGCGCGGTAAATTACGCAGGGACAAAAAACAGTCTGGTTTGGGTGACTGTGTGGATTGTAATTTATGCGTAGCGGTTTGCCCCACAGGTATCGATATCCGTAAAGGCACACAACTGGAGTGCATCAACTGCACCGCCTGTATTGACGCCTGTAACGATGTGATGGCAAAGATCAATAAGCCGCTCAACCTGATCGGGTATTACTCCGAAAATATGATCAGCGAAAAGCAAAAGCCTTCAATCACCTGGCGTATGACAGGTTACTATGCGGTCATGATCATACTTATCGGCGTTTTGAGCTGGTTTATTTTTAGCCGCAGCGATTTGGATATCACCATTATGCGCAGCGCCGGCATGCTTTACCAGGAACAACCCGGCGGCTACGTCAGTAATATCTACAACGCCGAGATCATCAATAAATCGAACCAAAGACAGCAGATCACGATTCAACCGCAGGATGCGGCAGTGAAGGTTAAATATATTCAGGCGCCGGCAATCATCGCAAGCGGCGGCGCCATAAAAGTGGTGTTCTTTGTGATGAAGCCTGCCGCCTCTATTAACACACCAAAAACAACTATCAAACTAAATTTAGTATCCGGCAAAAGGGTTATCGAAACGGTAAGCACTTCTTTTGTCGGGCCTGTAAATAATTAAGATCATGAACTGGGGAAAAGGAATTGTAATAGGCATGGTTGCCTTCGTAAGCTTTATAGTAAGCCTGAGTTTCTGCATGTTTAAACAACCTGCCGATGATTATGACAAGCAGTATTACGAAAAAGGACTCGCCTTTGATAAAGATTACCTGCGCGAACGGAAGGTAATAACAGACCATGCCCAACCACTGATAAAGCAAGGCAAAGGTTTTATCACCATCAGGTTCGTTAAACCCGCCACCGGCACTATCCGGTTTATCAGTAACCTGGGTAGAAACAAGGACCGTGTTTTTGAACTAATAACCGACGCTGATAACGTGGTCACCATTCGTGCAGACAGACTGATTACCGGCCAATACAACGCTACTCTAAATTGGGTGAGTGAAAGTAACGAGTATCTGTACAAACAAGAACTGTATGTTAACGGGAAATAATGTGGTAGCGTTTTTTATTGGCCTTGCGGGCAGCGTGCATTGCGTAGGCATGTGCGGGCCCCTGGCTTTCGGCATACCATCAGCAAAAAACGGCTGGTGGTTTGCCATTGCTGATAAGCTGAGCTACAACTTTGGCCGCGTGATTTCATATACTGCGTTGGGCTTTATACTGGGCTACGCTGGCCGGCTGGCATGGTTAGCCGGCATGCAGCAAACGCTGAGCATTGTTAGTGGTGTAGTGGTTGTTACTGCGGGTTTATCAAAATTGTTCCACTCCAGGCGTTTTGTTTTTGGGTTTGATATCACAGCTCCGTTCTACAAACTTATCGGCATAGCCATAAAACACCGCGCCGGTCATTTGCTATTGGGCATGATAAACGGACTGCTCCCCTGCGGTTTTGTATATATAGCCTTATTTGGGGCACTGAACACCACACGGCCACTGGATGCCGGTATATTTATGTTCTGGTTCGGGTTGGGAACTATCCCCCTGATGGTGACAGCTGCGCTGAGCGTAAAAGCCTTTAGTCCGGCCATGCGTTTGCGGATCAATAAAACGATGCCTTACCTGACGATATTACTGGGTGCGTGGTTCATTTTAAGGGGCGCAAATTTGGATATTCCTTATTTGAGCCCGCTGGTAAAGGCGGTTGGGGTAAGTATCTGCCACTGATCTTAAAATGTGACCATTATCACTTTTCTACAAGCTTACCGTCATGGTTTACCGATCAGTTTTGCAGCAACTTTGTGGTATAAAAATTAAACAACCATGGCAACTATAGCAAATACCACAAACTGGGCTCCGGCAACTATCAACAACACCAGCGCACTAAACAAACTGGCCACATGGGCCGATAAACAGGCGCCAAACCGCACTATGTGGTTTATGGTAGCGCTGATCGCCCAAGGCGTACTCTTTTTACCTTTACCAGCAGTATTACTTTATTATTTTAACGCTCCTGTATTGATACTGGCCGTGACACTGGGACTGTTTTTTTCAAACATTATCGCTGGTATGGGCGGCGCAGGCATCCGCACGTTGTTAGCCTTCTTTGCAGTAAGCATCTTAGCAAACCTGACCTTGCTGCTCATATTCGCCTTGTAATCTTCCAAAAATCACTCTACAATCAAAAGGCTGCTTTTAAGCGGCCTTTTTTTGTTCTACGTGTATAGGGTCTTAAATGTAGATAATAGAACATTGAGTAAAAATCACTTTTGAACAAAAAAGACTCAATAAAAGCCCTCTCTCAGGCGGCTTTCATTATCAATAGATGGAAGAATTTTAAACGGCCATGCTGAACAACTGCGTTGCCGGTTTATCAGCCCAAAGGCGGGCATCCAGTGCCATGCAAATGTTTCTGAGAAAACGCTGACCCGTTTGCGTTACCTGCAAGCCCCATGAGCAGAGCTCTATCAGGCCGTCATGCGCAAGGGGTTCCAGGCGCTCAATACCTGCGGCTAATTCCTCAAAAGGTTCTTTGTGGTAATTCCAGGTGGTTTTGCCGGTACACATGATCTCCAGAATATGTTTCCGGACAGCAAGATCTGAATTGGTTTGGATGTGGCCTTTAAATACGGGCAATACGCCTAGCTCTATCGCATTGAGGTAATCTTCCAGCTTCTTCTCGTTCTGGGCAAAAGCATACCATGAATCGCTGATAGACGATACACCAAGCCCGATAAGTAGCTGCGTATGCTGACTAGTGTAACCCATAAAATTGCGGTGTAGTTCGCCGTTCTGAGCCGCGGTCAGCAACTGATCGCCGGCGAGGGCAAAATGATCCATGCCTACTTCCATGTAGCCGTAGTTTTTAAGCAGGCTACGTCCTATCTCATACAATTTTGCTTTGGTTGGTGCATCGGGCAGATCTGCTTCGGTAAACTTGCGCTGACCGGGCTTTATCCAGGGAACATGGGCATAGCTGTAAAAGGCTATTCTGTCGGGCACCAGTTCGCTCACCAGGTGCATGGTTCTTATAAGACTGTTGAGCGTTTGTAATGGCAGGCCGTAGATCAGATCGTAATTGACAGAGGTGTAACCAATTCTGCGGGCGGCATGAGTTACCTCGCGTACCTGCTCCAACGTTTGGTATCGGTTAATGATGAGTTGGACAGCCGGGTCAAAATCCTGTATGCCGAGACTTAATCGCCTGAAGCCATGATCATGCAAAACCTGCAGATGCTCTACCGTGGTATTGCCCGGGTGTGCCTCAAAACTGAATTCTGCTTTCGGGTGCAGGTAAGTATCTTTCAGTATGCCGCTGATAAGCAGACCCAGGTTGGCTGCACTGAAGAATGTGGGCGTACCACCGCCTAGATGCAGCTCGCGTATCACCGGCTCATTATCCATTAATGACCTGTACATACGCCACTCTTTTAGCACTGCTTCTATGTAAGGCAGCTCAACTCCATGATTTACCGTAATACGCGTATTGCAGCCGCAATAAGTACAAAGGCTTTCGCAAAAAGGCAGGTGAATGTACAAACTGATACCATCTCTATGATTGCTTTGTATAAATGATGCCTTTACCGACGACTCCCATTGCTTTGAAGTAAACCTTTCGGTATCCCAATAAGGCATAGTTGGGTAACTGGTATAACGCGGCGCGGCAACGTTGTATTTAGTTGTTAGCACTGTGTTCATAATGATTTGCTTTAATGTTTTCCTGAAACTGAAGTACGACACCTTTTAGCGCACGCACAGGCGTCCCCAACACATTTGTTTTGCTGCCACATGTCCAGATTAATAATGGTTTGGTCTGCAATGGCCTGAAGTGCTTCGGCAGTTTGCTCTGCAACGTCCCCGGATAAATGGACAGGCACATTGGCTACTTTTATGCCGAACTTACCGGTAGCCGGTACGTCAATATGATTCGTGCTGACCGAACGAGTCGCTATAAATTTGACTCCTGCATTTGCGAGGTATTCTATTATTTGTGCTGTGACTTCATCAGTGCTGAATACCACAACGGCGTCTTTACCCGTTGCAAAAACGACGGTATCAATACTTAGTGGATTTGATATAAGAGTTATATCGTGTTTTTTTTGATTGGCTCTTGAAAGAAATTCCTTCTCAAACGGCTTAATGCTATACGCTACTACTTTCATCCGCAATTAATTTTATCAAAATTAACCCGGATAAAAAGCCAATCGTATGAGCGCTATCAGCGTGAAAAATGACCCTGATCAGTTTTTCATTTTCGCCAGCCGCTTTTCATCGGTGATGGTGATCTGACTGCCTTTTTTTTCTATCAGCCCCTCTTCCCTAAAGTCAGTAAGCGTACGACTAACCGTTTCTGTCGCCATGCCTGCCAGGGCGGCGAGGTCTTCTCTGCTGATCTTAAAGCTATCTCTGTTTGTGTTTTGATGATATAACTTCAGAAGAGAATCAGCCATTCGTTTACGAACAGAGTTATAAGCTAATTGAAGCAGTTGCTCTTCTTTATCACGAACGTCATTTGCAAGTATGTTGATGAATCTTTGCGCTACATCGGGATATTGGCTGATTAGGGCGTCTAATTGTTCCTTAGGGATCAGACAAAGCTGTGTATCTTCAAGCGCCGTTGCCGTATCTGCATAAGGTTCATTGGCCAGCATAGCATTTACACCGAGGTAATCATCCGTAATGTGAATACCCGTCATCAGTTCGCGCCCGTCTTCAGCCAGTTTCATAGTTTTAACTTTACCACTCAGGATAATGTATAAGCCGTTTCCCTTATCACCATCATAGTAAATTACCTGATTCTTTTTAAAAGCGCGGCTTTTACGTTCGGCTACAATACGCTTCAACTCCGCCAATCCACTTTCTTTAGCGAACAAATTGTTCAGCCTGTCAAGCGGCTTTTTATAAAATTCTTCCCGGGCTTCTTTCTTTTTGAGACGGGTCTCAATGGCGTTCAGTAATTCGAGATCATCGAATGGTTTGGTCAAATAATCATCAGCGCCCATTTCCATGCCTTTTCTTAAGTCGACACGTTCTGCTTTAGCCGTTAAAAAGATAAAGGGGATAGTACTTGTATCAGTATTCTTATTTAGCATATACAATACACCATAACCATCCAGGTCGGGCATCATGATATCACAAAGAATAATGTCCGGCTTATGCTTTAAGGCCAGTTCAACACCGGCTTTACCATTATCAGCTTGTAAAACCATGTATTCCGCCAACTCCAATATCTCTACTACGTTTTCACGGATATCGGTGTTGTCTTCAATAATCAATACTTGCCGTTTCATATATTACTGAATAAAATTTTAAATGATGTACCACGATTGACTTCGCTGCTAAACTCAATTTCTCCGTTCATCAACTTGGTATAACGTGCTACAATGTTCAATCCTAATCCTGTGCCCGGTATGCTGCCGGTGTTGTTCGCCCTGAAAAAGGGTTCGAACAAATGCTCTTGCTCCTTATCCGGGATGCCGATGCCGTTATCTTTGATAGCAATCAGGCAATTACCGTCGCTTATTTCAGTATTGAATTCAATAAACGTATCCTCGCCTGAATATTTGATGGCGTTAGAAATCAGGTTGAAAATGCAATTCTTAAGGAGGTTTTGATCGAGGGTAACCAGGCATTCCTTGCCTGTATGCTGGTAAATGATATGCTGGTTTGATTTGGCGATCAGCTGCATTTCCTCGGTGATCTCCTCAGAAAGCTTCACCAGATCAAATCGCAGATATGCGGGTTCGACTTTGCCGGCTTCCAGTTTTTCCAGCGACAGAAAATCATTTAGTATAGTCGTGAGATTACCCACTGCGTTCTTGATCTTACCCACATGCTTGCGGATATTCTCGTTTTCATAAGGCTGTGCATATTTATCCACTAATGACGCAGACAGTTGTATAGCACTTAATGGCGTCCTGAATTCGTGCGAAGCCATAGATACGAAACGACTTTTTAACTGGCCTAGTTCTTTTTCTTTAACCAGAGATAAACTCACTTCCTCTTTCGCGTCCTGCAGGGCCATCACCGTCTCTTTGAGAGACTGCGTCCGTTCTTCGACAAGATCTTCCAGATGGGAAGCATAATTTTTCAACTGTTCTTCAGCCTCTTTTTGCCTGCTCAGGTCGTGGATAAAGCCAGTATAGATCTTTCTGCCTGAAAAACCAACCTCGCTTACCGCCAGCCGGAACGGAAATGTTGAACCATTTTTACGCAAGCCGGTAACTTCCCTGCCTATGCCTATAATATGCGGGACGCCTGTATGCTGATAACGGCTGATGTATTCGTCATGCCGGTTACGATCCGGCGGAGGCATTAAATGAGAAACGTTTTTTCCTATGACTTCTTCCGGTTCGTAACCAAACAAAATACAAGCTGCCGGATTGATCGTTTCAATCTGCCCTCTGTCATCTATAGTAATGATCCCATCAATAGCATTCTGAATGATGGCGTCCAGCAGTTTTGCATTTTCCATGATCTAATTTAGCTTTTTAGCTTTAACGCCGCCAAATATGCTCAATTAAAGAACCAAAAATCTACAACGAACACTTTCGAAAAAAGTGATGAATATCATTTTTAGAACAGACAGGATAGTTAAAACGGGCAAGACGTTAATCATTTCTATAGGCCTGTGGTGTATGCTATTTTCGGAATTCTTTTACCTGTTAAGAAACAAAACAGGCAGTTGAGCCACTTTGAGAAGATGACCGCAGGTATCACCGGATATAAGTCGTTTGATCATGTTTTTTTGTTTGTAATTCAGGGCAATCATATCGGCCGCATTTTCAATACAATAGCTAGTTAGTTTGGGTATGATGTTTTCTCCATAAAGCGTTCGGTATGACAATTGTTTATATTTTAGTTTTCTGAGTCCGGCCCTTAATTCCGCTGCCCGCCGCTCTTGTAAGAAGTCCGGAATGAAATCACTTTGCATTACATGAACTGCCTGAATATGCTTCGCGGCCCCTCTGAAGGTCGCTGCTGTTTTTTTAATCAGTTTTACATCATCAGGTTGAAGATCACTTGCATACACGATATATTGCCAATTAATGATGGTGACATTTTCAGGAACAGAAAGAAGTGCGAGATTCCTGCTGTGGCTAAAACCTTTCAGTGCGTCTACCGTAGTTTTTGCATAACAAACTATCATCAGAATATCTGCTCGTTTCATGTTATCAAACCTTAGCGGGTGCAGGCAACTGATCCTGTCGGTGATAATATTGATCTCCCGGTCGTCATTATGCATGATCTCTTTCAACTGAATTGCATCTGCTTTCAACCTTCCTTGCCAATCAAGCGCTTTTGCTGTCATTTCCTGGCCAATTACGATTTCAACGAGTACGGGAACCACACCTAGCCTGGCGGCCATTTTGGTTGCCAGCGTCGCTACTTTTTGAGCAGCGGGGGTATGATCTGTCAGTATAACGATCTTCTTCATCTTGGTCGCTGTAAAGATCGGCAGCATTCATTTCCGGCGACATGACAACAATCAGGTTTTTATCACGCTAAACTTGACCATGGTCACTTTAATTAAATTGGTTTAGTGAGAAATTTGGAATAAAGTTGATATTATGAAAACGATACTTGCACCGACAGATTTTTCACCAGCTGCCACTAATGCGGTTCGATTTGCGTTTATGATTGCACAGGAACTGCATGCCAGATTAAAGATTTGTCATGTGATGGATGAAATCCCGTATGCGGTTGTCCCCGGACATGATGGGTACGGAGGAGAGGCGGACAACGAGAATTGGAAAAACACTGAAAAGGAGCTGGCTTTTTTACAAAATAGTTTGCCGTTGAGAGGTAACGACGGATCGTATGCACCGGAAATAAGTACAATTGTCGGCGCAGGGACTGTCGCAAAAGGCGTAATGGAAATATTCCGGACGTCCGGTGGGGGAGTTGTGGTTATCGGGGCGTCCGGTAAAAACTTTTGGAAAAGACTGTTCTATGGAAGCGCTACTGGAAGTCTTATCGGTCTTTCAACTTTTCCCCTGATATTGGTTCCGGAAAGTTTTATGACACGTCCGATCAAAAAGATCGCCTTTGCAACAGACCTGCATGCGGATGATATCGCGTTGTTAGGCAATCTGGCAGAATTTGCGAGATATTTCAATGCAGAACTTCTGATTGCCCATGTCGTTGATGCTCCTGGTCAACAGGCGAAACAAATAAATCTTTTCCTGGATGAAATTACAGACAGATTGTGTTATCCCAAAATTTATTACCGATGTATTTTTAACGAAAATACTGACGATGGACTCAATTGGTTAAGTGAACATGGAGAAATTGATCTGCTGACCATGGTTCACCGAAAGAACAGCTGGTTGCATCCAAGTCATTGCCGCAAGATTTCCGCACATCCGAAAGTGCCTTTGATGATATTACCGGAAAATCTTACACAGTTGTTTTTTTAATTATAAACTATGGCTGTAATTTTTCGGGAAGTAAAGAAAAAGCGCGACTCTTAAGGTCGGATTCCACCAGTATTGCTGTATCCACACATCACTGTGTAATGAGTGACCATATATTGCCAATGACAATCACTCAGAAGAATGCGGATTTAAAGATGTCGAAACAGACCGAATCCATATAAATAATAATTTTACGACCCGTATGGCATATCTGATACATTTGTGTCACTTCTGAACGTCAAGCGGTGGTTTGCCGATTGTGTACTAAGTAACTGCCGGTTACACAAAGATTTTGACCACTCAGACTAAGGGCAGGGTTAGAGAGGCATTACCAAGCTTCATAATTCTGATCGTTCTTAAGGCGCGACATTAGCATCCTCAAGAACAAAAAATCACAAAACTTGTAGTAGTGATTGTCATTATTTCAGTTTTAATCAAAAAACTAAAATAGCAGCTTATTTAATTTTAGATTTTTTTAATTATCTAAAATAAGGTTTTCGTATTAAGTCAGAATTTATTTTGAAAGTTACTAAATCTAATTATTCTGAAACTTTACTTTTTAAAATCTTATTTATCGGTACTACCGAAAAGCTACAGATGAAAATTGATTTCAGCTCATGAATTTTGCAAAAACAAAAATCCAATGGCATTAGAGATCATCACCAAAGAAGACCTTGAGGACTTCAGAATTAAACTTCTGGAAGACATCAGGGCCATCATCGGCAACAAGGCACCCGAAACAGGAAAACTGCTTAAAAGCTACCAGGTCAAGAACCTGTTGAAGATATCATCAGGCACACTGCAAAACCTGCGTGTGAACGGCACCCTCCCTTTTTCAAAAGTCGGCGGGATCATCTACTATAAATACGATGATATCGCAAAGATACTCAATGGAAAGCGATGATCATTTATAAACTCAGCTTATAAATTATTAGTTTCACTTATAATTTCAGATCAAATGTTATTCGTCAGGTAATGCTTCTGATAAACTTTGTTAACGACATCACCGAGCGTTCGGATCACCGGCAAGAGCTGCTCAGCTTTAGAAATATCTCCCGAAAGTGAATCCCTGAAGCGGACATTCAGATAAGCATTTCTGAGTTCATCGAACAGCTCTTTATCCAGATCTGCAAAAACCAGTTTGATATCCTGCGTAAACATTTCCGTTATGAATAAAAGCCTTGTCAGGCTATGTGTGTTCAGCTTGTATCCCATGACACCTTTAATGATCCCGATCAGGTAAGCTTCGGCCGCCTGCTGCAGGCTGAATATACTTATGCTGCTCACCCCGCAGCCGATGTAAAACTCCGCACCTTTCAGCAGGTCATTACCCTGCTTATACCAGCGGCTCCATTTATAAGTAGCCTTGTCGGCGACAGCGATCCGGTTCAGTGGAGGAAGGACCGGCAGGATCAGATCGCCTGAAAGGTAAACAAGTGCAGCGTTCATAGCATTAGCGACGAACAGGTCATCCTGATCAAATCCCGCGTTCGTATGCCACTGGTGATGGACGAGGGCAACAACAGGATGCACAAGCCTGCAGATGTCCTCGATCTTATTGACAAGGTTCTGCGCTCTCTGTTCTTCAGTTTCCGGTGTGAGAATATACAGATAGATCTTCGCATCAGCGACCGGTGGTTTCCCTAAGCAGAATATTGCTTTTATCGTGCTCACCTTCTCCTTTATCATCCCGACGAGCTGTATAACGGTATCTTTATATAACGATATATCTTTATCAAGCTGATACAGCGTTATCGGGTTACCCCTGTACCCTTCTATCGGTGTATCAACAGAACTGTGTAGCAACTGACCTTTATCTCCTGATAACTTTATAACACCATAATTTAACAGCCATGCTATAGCAAAAAATTTCTGCATGGTGTCATACAGCGGTATCATTTCAGCTGCCGGTATAAATTCGTTAGCCGGCTGGTTAGACAGACCAACCTCCAGCCACTCATAAAGCGAGGACCTGAAAGACGATAGTGAACGGTTTTCAAAGATCTCCCGTAATGTAGCACATACATCCTGCATCTCAGCGGTCGTCAGCATCGCCATCACGATATTGAGTTCTGCTTTGCGCTTATCTTCACTCTTTATTTCTTCAGCCGGCCCTTGCATTTCGAGGTCTTTCAAAAGAAAAAGTGCCTCGACAAGCCTGGTACAATTTTTATGAAAGGAGAGCAGACCGGAAGGATTGCCTTTTGCATTGACGAAGAAAGCATCCGTAATTAAAGTATCGCGCCATTGTTTAAGTATATCAACAGCTCTTTCCAAGCGGTCAAAATCAAAAAATTCATCTAACACGGTCAAAGGGTTCAATACTTCCTCCGGAGTCAGTGTGACCGGCAGGCCGCCTGCAATATTTTGTTGTGAGCTGTGCATATCCTGAGAATTAAGCCTGACGACATTGACAGGCAATTCAAAACTCGGAATGCAACCGCCCGTACCGAACCACGGTGGGTTGTATTATACAATACTGAAGTTGTATTTAACTGTTTTAATTTTTACTCTATTAAAGAATATTTTGCTTACTTGCAGCATTCATTAGGTATTATACCTATATGTGATAAGGTTTAGGTAATACCCCTGGCAGCGAGTGTTCAGGGGTATTCTTTGTTTAAAGCGATACTTTGCT
>NZ_QWDC01000007.1 GCF_003432115.1 Mucilaginibacter conchicola | reverse complement strand
TATCAGGCCGTAATTCCTGTTTCGCGGGCTGCAAAGATGCGAACTTTTTACCATTCGTGTCAAGTATTATTTCAACTTTCTTTTACTTCGCTAAACTCTCAGAGTACAACCCGCTCAACTATCCGTCTTGCGGGCTGCAAAGGTACATAAGGATTCGGTTTTTACAAACTTTATTTCTCTATTTTCTACTTTTTAAAGGCAATAAATATCAATCATTTGATTTACAGTGAGTTTCATAATGACGTTACAAATTAACGATGTAGAGCACCTGCGCTTCGGGTCTTTTTCGAACCATGAAAATAGAATTGTTTGTTTTGCAGATTTCCTGAAGGCAAAGTAGTTTGAAACATTTGCCTCAATTAGCGGTTTTAAAGCTATGACAACCACTTTGGCTTACAAGATTAGCCGCGACCTCAGCAATTTAAGCTGCCAATTACATCATTTGAGCTTATCTACTAAAACCTCAAAAGAATCTACCATTGTAAAAGTTTGCTGCAGTTATTTTAAAGACGATGTTTTGACAGAATTGAACAAACGCTACGGAGCAGCTTTTGTAGAAGAACAGATACGCTTTACTACACCTGCAAACGACAGTGGCATCGTAACAGCGTCTAACAGTTTTGATGAGTAACCTTATATCAATTACTTAACCCGCAGCTATATGATGTAACATCCCCTTAAAAATAAAAAAGTGGAAGGGCAACATCGCATACCAGTATAATCTCCCGGCAATACCCAATGGCCTAAAGGTAGCCGTTTGGGCAACGCAATTTTTGTCATTTATCTTAAACTCCAACCAGGCTTCGCCGGGTAATTTCATCTCCGCATACAACAGCAGTCGCTTCTCCTCTTTGCTTACGAGTATAACTCTCCAAAAATCAAGCGCCTCTCCTGCCGAGGTCTCTGCTGCATTTTTTCTGCCGCGTCTTAATCCTACACCGCCAAACAAACGGTCAATAAACCCACGGAAAGACCAAAGCCAGTTGGCGTAATACCATCCATTGCGGCCACCAATAGCAAAAATGCGCTTTAGCGCTTCCTCAGCATCTTTTGTTTCCTCTGTTTGCTTATTGGCGAATACGCCAAATTTGGGAATCTCGATATGTTTAGAAAGCCCCTTCCTAAATATCCGGTTATCACCGGCATCATTCCAACTGGAAAGCACCAGGTTTTGCTCAATCTTTTCAAAGGCCATATTTATAGCTTCGTTGTACGGAATGAGTTTGATCTTCAGCTTTTCGGCAAGATCATTCGGCTCAGCTATAACATCTACCTTCATGCTATCAACAAGATTTTTGGCTAACGGGTAGGCTGTTGAGGTAACAAAATAAAGCCAGTAAGACGATAAACGAGGGGTAAACACAGGCACAGTAATAATCTTGCGTTTCAGCTTACGCACTTTTGCAAAATGCTCCAGCATTTGTTTATAGGTAAGCGTATCCGGGCCGTAGATATCAAAATGCTTATTATAAGTATAGTCTTTGCCAAGCACACCGTTTAGAAACCGGATTACGTTGCGGATAGCGATGGGTTGACATTTAGTTTTTATCCATTTGGGGGCTATCATAAGCGGAAGCTTTTCTACCAGATCCCGAATGATCTCAAATGATGCGCTGCCGGAGCCTACAATTATACCCGCGCGCAAAGCGGTAACCGGTACTTTGCCTTTGCGTAGCTCTTCTTCTACTGCTTTTCGGCTGGCCAGATGTTTACTGAGGTGTTCTTCGTTAACAATACCGCCAAGGTAGATGATCTGTTTGGCTTGTGTTGAACCTACAAGTGCTACAAAATTGATTGCCGAGGCTTTCTCTTCCTTACTAAAATCTCCCCCGCTCATATTCATAGAGTGCACAAGGTAATAGGCTACATCAATATCCTTCGGCACTTTGCTCAGCGTTTGGAGATGCATCAGATCTCCTTCAACTACGGTAATAAGTTCTGGTTTAAATTTATTTACATCCAGGCGGTCTTTATCCCGCACAAGGCAAACCACCTGATGTCCGTTTTCAAGCAAAACGGGCAATAATCTACGTCCTATATAACCGGTGGCACCAGTGAGCAAGATCTTCATACTTGTTCAACAGGTTGCATAATAAAATGTTCAGTAGAAATGGCTAACAGGTTATTTCGACAAGGACTTAGCAGGCGCTACAATTTTCAATATACGCTTTAAAATAGTCTCGTAAACCACGTAGGCAACAAAGATAATATAGCCCGGCTGCAGGCCGGTTTGGTTTATGGTGGTAACATTAAGCGAAGTGCTATGCAGATTAAGGCCTGATAACTGACTTTTTAGTATACCGTTAAGCCCGATATAGGTCATCAGGATGCCTACAACCATTACATCGGCCATATTCCATTTGCCAGATTCAAGTGCCAAATAACGGATCACTCTATTTTGTGATAGCTTCTCGTTACCTGAAACGTGGATTCCTGTAGCAATAAGGATGAGTACCGGCAGGATGATCACAAACAGTAATAACAATACACCAACTGCAATAGCATCGGGTTTTGGCTGGCTTATGAGTACGCCAATAATTTCCATGATGCTTTTATTCTGATAAAAAAGAACCTGGTTGCTAAACCCTACCTTCTCCCCTAAAAGCATAAAATCAAGCGAGCTTATCCGGGCATCTACTTCTATTATAGATGCCGTTACGCCAACTGCAAGCAACACAAAGGCAATACAAAGCGATAATAAGAATAAGGTTGTATGCAAATGGATGTATTTTCGCAAAACCCACCAAAGCAAAAGCGCAAATACTACACAGCCAAACATGGCATAAGCATATTGGTAAGTAAGCGATGTCATTTGCTTTGCCTTAACATCTATTTGCTTATTAAACTGTGCCACATCCTGTACCTGATATTTATGGTACAAATATTTGGTTAAAGCACCATGTGCTTCAGCCGTGCTGTCATAAGTTTGCAGGCTAAGCTGATCCAGTTTACTGGTAACAATACCTTTTAACCTTTTTGTACTGGTTGGGCTGTTTACCTTGGTTACTATAGTGCGTGCAAAGCCGGGCACCTGCGCACGGATATCATCAACATCAACCACAGCATGAAAAGCCAGTTTCTTCAGTTTACCGCCGAGCGATTTCTGCGGTTTATCAATTTCAGCAACTGTTTTGGTAACCAGGCCCTGCAATTGTTTCTCTACTGCCGTTTGCAATTCTTTCTTCTGCTTTTTGGTCATCTTATATTCCGTGACCTGGCTATCAACCACTCCTACTATCTTATCGCGCCATTGATCGACCGAGAAAATACCGAATGTGATATTGTTTACCGCACTATAATCTTCCTTAAGCTGCTCTTGCTGCTTGGATAGCATATCAACCCGGTAACCGCAGAAAACCTCAAGGGCTAAAAGCAACAACAGGCCGGCGACGAGCAATATATTGCTCGTTTTTGTCTTGCGGGTATCGGTATTTGCTTTAGCGTTGGTCATTTAATTATAGCTATTAATGCGCATCGTGCGGAGTAATAAATTTAAGGATGGTAGAAAGGATCAATCCGTAAACCACGAAACTGATAAATATAATATAGCCCGGCTGCAAGGCGGTATTGTTTGTGGTGATGATGGTTAAGGGGGCACTTTTAATATTAAGCATAGAAAGCTGACTCTCCAGCAGACCGTTTAGCCCGATAAACACCATCAGGATAGCGATAACAATTACATCGGCCATACTCCATTTGCCCGACTGGAATGCGAAATATTTGATCACTTTGCTTTCGGCAATTTTCTTCTTACTGAGCAAATGGATACCGGTTGAAGACAATTTCATCACCGGGAAAAGAATACTGAATACCAGGATAAGGATACCCACCAGTATTGAATCGAACTTTGGTTGTTTTACCAAAACCTCTACCACATCCAATATGCTTTTGCTTTGGAAGAACAATACCTGGTCTTTAAACGTAACGTGCTCGCCCAGCAACACAAAGTCAAGCGAGCCTATCCTTGCATCAACTTCTATCATTGATGCAGTAAGGCCAACCGCCAGTAAAATGAAGGCGAACAATAATGACATAATGAAAAGCGAGACATGCAACTCGGTACGTTTGCGTAGCAGCCACCACATCAGCAGCACAATAACTACGCAGCCCAGCATTATAAAAGAATAATTATACATCACTTTCCTTATTTCATTAAGCGATGTATCCAGCTTTTTATTTAAAGCATCCTGATCTTTTACATGATACTTTTGAAAAGCCTTGTTCATGATAGAGTCCTTAACACTTAGGGTACTATCTACATAGGCACTTTGCTCAAGCACAGCAAGTTTGCCCAAAGCCAGTTTGCTCAGTTGCTTTTTGTTATTGGGATTATCTGCTTCGGCAATTATTTTACGGGCAAAGCCGGGCACCTGCGCTTTTATCTTGTCGGTTTTTACAAAGGTTTTAACCGCCAGTTTTTTGATTTTTCCGCCAAGTGATTTTGGCTCCTTATTCATCAAACCCTCGGCTTTATTAATGAGTGCCATAATGATCTGCTCTACTTCTTTCTGCAGATCTTTACGCTGTTGTTTGGTCATCTCAAAATGGCGCACCTGGTGGTTAATGATGCCTTTGATATCATCTTTCCACTGATCAACAGAGAACAAACCCAGGGTAATATTATTTACGTCAGAAAAGTCGGTTTTGAGTTCTTCCTGTTGTTTGGATAAGGTACGCAACCGGTAACCGGAGTATCCTTCAACGCAAAGCAGCAAGCCCAGCCCCAGAATAAGGAGCAGGTTAAATAACAATTTTTGTTTACGGGTTTGTGCTTGCAATTTAATACAGAATTAACAGTGATTTTGGTGATAACTGCAAACCGGCGCAAATGTTTGGGAAGGTAAACTTTAAATATTCAGCCCAAACATTCCTAATTATTGTGCGTTGAATTTACATGCCTGAGTTAGCTGAAAAAACACTACAGTTGTCCTTGTTTTCTGCCGCGCAGCATGCGGGGCTGCTGTTGCTGGTACTACCTGTTCTTCACATGATATATTTGCAATTAAAAGAACAGGAAAAAATACGGCTGAACCGCGATAATAGCCTTGACAGGGCTATTGTATCGTATTTCGTAAAGCGTATTAAGTTAAATCTATCGTACTTAATGCAGAAGCTGCGTTCCCTATAAAGATGAATATCTAACGAGTATGTTGATCTGTCCAAACTAACTTATCTGTATCATATCCCAATACTTTCGCATGTTCAAGGTAACGATGCTTGATATAATCGGGCATGGTTTTATCGCGGGATAACAACCAGAGGTAATTCAGATTATTCCCCGCAATCAATGCGTACCGGTAATCCTTATCTATTGCGATAACATTATACCCGGCATAAAAAGGCCCAAAGAAAGAAACTTTCAGCCTACCTTCATTAGCCGCGTTTACAGGTTTGGCTTTACCTATACTTTGTTTCCATTTTTGTTCTTTTACCTTAAAGCCACGGTTATCAACGCGTATGGTTTCGTCTTTATTTAACGAGTAGGTGGCGGTTACCTGATCCAGCCCCTTTTCGTATTTGAAATCCATGCGTGCAATTTCATACCAGGTGCCAAGGTACTTTTGCTGATCAAACGGTTTAACCGCATTAGCTCCTTTTGGGATAGAAACGCAGGACGATAGCTTCAACAAAATTGCAGCAGCACCGGCAAGGCCTGCCACCAGGTATAGCCTATTCTTATTCATATTGTATTAAAGTGTCTCGGCAAATGAGCAGAGGTGATGAAATATGGGCTGATGAATCTCCCCGGGGTTTAGCGAACGCCACCCTGTCCCCTCTTTGGTTAACAGGTATTCAACTCCAATATCCCGGTTACGGAAACGATAAATAAGCTGCCCATTCCCGTTATTAACCTTTTCTTTCAGCACGCAGGTTTGCGATACCCCGTCTGCTGATATTACTGTGGTGATGATTTCTTCTGCCATGATATATCTATCGCAACAAATGCGCCAGCCGTTATCTTTATCAATAAAATTTAGATCTTTTCTAACATTCGGCATTTCTGTAGCCAGAAATATTAGCAGTCACTATCAGTTCAGTTGATCAGTTTCCGGATAACTGATACCAGGTAATTGATATCAAATGGCTTTTTGATATAGGCATCAAAACTAAAGTTACCGATCGCTATGGCTTCCTTCTTGTAAGCAGACATCAGTACAACCGGAATACCTGCGGTGTCTTTATTATTTTTCAGCAATGTACAGATCTGTCCACCAGAGAGGCCCGGCAGCATATAGTCTGTTAAGACAAGGTCTGGTTGCTGCGACTTTACCAGATCAATGATATCGTTTGTACCTTCAGAGCCGCTTACATCAAACTTTGCCTGGTTAAGCACCGATGTAGTGATCTCTAAAATATCCGTATCATCTTCTATAACAAGTATCTTTTTTTTCATAGCGTTAAAGGTGATCATGCCGGAGTGGCTCAGGCTGGTTGAAAAATTTCTTTAATATGCTGAAGGCTTAATGGTTTACTGATAAAATCCTGTACCAAAGGGTTAAGCAGCGATTTCTGTATATCATTTTGATACAAAGAAGACGATAACACGTAGATCTGTATACTTTTAAATTGAGATATACCCAGGCGCTCATACTCTTTCAGGAATTGCCAGCCATCCATTTCCGGCATATCCAGGTCCAGGAATATATAATCCGGTAAAAAGAAGGGCTCGCTGTTGGCAATTGCCTTTAAACGCTCTAACGCTGTATAAGCATTACTGATCGCCTCAATCAGCAGATCAGGGTCAAATTTCTTAAACAAAAGCCTTAATATCATACTATCGATGGGTTGGTCATCGATAACGTAAATATCTGCCGGTCGCACGTTATCCATAAAAAAACAACGATGTACCGGCACCATTGTTTGTAAAAAGAAAGCTGTTAAGAACAACGCACAGTTAAATACTACTTAAAACAAGTAGTCGCTTTTTAAAACCGGGCTTCTGCATTTTAGTAACAGAAGCCCGGGCCAAATATTCTACCGTTTATTTTTTAGTTATCTTAACTACTGCACCACCATTGGCTGCAACGGGTAGATTAAGCACATCTTTACGTGTAACGGTTTTGGTTTCCTTTTTCAGGTTGTTAGGGTTAGTATCTGTATCCGCGGCATCAGTATAGATATCAGCTGTATACTCTCCGTCCCCTAAAAAGTCGAGTTTTACGGCATGGTTACGGGGCTGGTTGTCGGTAATAGCACCAATAAACCAGTTGTTACCGTTGCGCCTTGCTATGGTTACATATTGGTTGATGGCGGCGTTAGGCACACGGGTCTCATCCCAGTTGGTGGGCACGGTTTGCAGGAAATCGAATCCCGGCTGGCCCTCATAAGCCTGCGGGGCATCGCATACCATACCCAGATAGCTCTCCAATACTACGTACATAGCCATCATGTGGCAACGCGTACTGGTAACCAGCGGGTTACGGAACCTTACCTTGAACTTTGATTGCGGCACGGCACGGAAACCACCCAGGTGATAATCTGTAGCGCCGGCCAGCATACGGGTAAAAGGCATGGCAATATCATGGCTGGCATTAATGGTGGTATCCCATTTATAAACCTCGTAGTTGCGCGTGCCTTCGCGGGTAAACTCGTTAGGGTACATACGGTGCAGGCCAGATGGTTTGCTTGAGCCATGGAACTGGATATGCAAATGGTGCTTGGCTGCCGTCTGCAAGATATCTTCCTGGATTTTGATCATCTCCTGGTCGTCGCGGTCCATAAAGTCGACCATCATACCACTTATGCCCCATTTTTCGTATTGGGCAAAGGCTTTTTCTAAAATAGGATATAGGGGTTTCCAGTGTACCCATACACGGATACCTACACCTTTGCTTTTGGCGTAGTCGCAGATCTTCTGCATATCCAGGCTCGATACTGCTTTAGAAGGATCAGCATTAGGCCCCGGGAAAAAGTCGGGACCATCATTCACGTACCATTCATGCAAACCATATTCAACCACCGAGTGGTATTGGATATTGTTACGGGCACAAAAATCGATGTAATACTTATTGGTCTCGAAGTTATTACCCGGCGCAAAAACAGTATCAGGCACTACGCTGCCATTCCACCAGGGGAAGGTTGCTTTGCCTGGCTTTATCCATGAGGTATCTTCTATTTTACAATCGCCATTAAGGTTAGTAAGCATATTTGATTCGATGAGCGCCCCTGCCCTGTCGCCTATAATAGCAACGCGCCATGGGGTTTCATGCGGTAATACCGCCTTCACCTTCTCTTTATCCTGCCCTGGCAGCGGCGACAGTTTACCACGCATGGTACCATCGCTGTTTTTTGAAAGGTACATACCGGCATAGTCAACCACCTCTGCCTCGGTTATGGCGAGGTAAATGTTGTTGGAATACTCAAAAGTGGCAGGCATATCCATCAGGCTGTCCACCTTAAGCTTTGAATATGGTTCGTGGGTATAAGGCCCTTCATGCGATGATGTGTACGATGGCAGGAACAGCACCAGTGCTTTCGGGTCACCGGCTAAGTTGAAGTTGGTGTGCTCATCATATAGGGTATAGTTTTTCCAGCCTGCCTGTTTAGGGAACATGTACCTGAACGCCACACCATCGTTATAAGCACGTGCCACCAGGTTTATCTTTCTGAAAGGTTTTTGGGTTTCTTCAAAAGGGATAATGGCTTCTCTGTAGTTATTGCGGATGTGCTTTGCTTTCCCTACCACAAGGTCATAGTAGCCATCGGCTTTGCTATAGTTAACGTTACTCATTTTAAGGTTTTTGCCCCAGGCACCGCTATCAAAATCGAGCGTAAGCGGCGAACTATTTATCACCGCCTGCTTTTTGTAGCTCACTTTGTAAACCGGCGAACCTGCAGTTAACGTTACCTCTATGATCACCTTTCCATCCGGAGAAGTAACCTTAGCGCTTTTCTGTGCCAGCAACATTAACGGCGAAGCACAAAGCCATACGATCAGTACAAATAACTTATTTCTCATTGCCGGTTTTTTTGATGGTTAGTTTAGAGTCGGTATAAAAATCCTTACAGTTGTTAAGCAATACATCCTGCATACCGGGGTTGGCCGGCGAGGCTGTACCTTTTACGCTGATAAGGCGCAAATTATCAACACCAACCGCTTCAATAGCATTGGTATAATGCTTTTTATCGATGCCTTTATCCCACTTTACCACAACCTGGTTCATCAACACGTTCCTGGCATTCTCAATGTAGATAGCAGGGATATCGCGTGCGAAAAGTTCTTTATGCGGCACGGTATTCGGCCTCAAGTCGAGGTTACCGCCAATGGTCTCTTCCAGCGGACTTTTCACAAACTCCATTTGCAGGTTATTAAAAAATATATTCTCCAGGTAGGTTTCGTTTGAGGCGTACATGTTTATACAGTTTTCGCTGCGGCACGATACATTGGTGAAGTTAACATTTTTTATAGTACCCACCTTGCCCTGCGGCATACCACGCATGGCGGTAATTTTTATCGGGTCGCCCTCGCCCCACCAGTCGCCGGTGTGCAGGCGGGTCTGGATGTTGATGTTGGTAAAGTTGATGTTCTCCATCGAACCGTAATCGCCAATACCCAGGTTTATGCCACGGTTTGAATCATAAATGGTGATATTGCTGAAATTGTAGTTATACATATCGTTCTGATCCCAGCCACCTATGCGGATACCGCTCGAGCGTGAACGCAATACGCAATTGTTCACGTTGATGTTCTCAGAGCGTTTCATGATACGCTTAAAGCCGGGGTCGCCCCAGTGCCAGGCGTAACCTGCCAGTACAATGGCATCATCGCCGCAAGAGAAATTACAGTTAGAGATATTTACATTACTGCTCGATATTACATCCAACCCATCGCTGTTAGGGATATTAAGGTTGTTATCTATCTTCAGCCCATCAACCTTTACATCATCACAATGTACTACAAGGAAGGTCCAGTACGGGGCATCGATACAGGTAAAATCGGTAAGTGTTACTTTGGTACACTCACTAAAAATAACCATTTGATGAAAACGGTCTTTAGGATAAAAAGGACCATCGCCATTACCTGATGCCACCTTACGGAAGTTGTTCTTTTGGCGGGTATCAGACTTATCGCCAATTACTTTGGCGCTGTCTATATACATCATTTTCATGCCCTGGCCAAACACAGTTCCGTTGCCGGTTATGGCTACATTGGTTGCTTTTTCGGTATAAAAAACACCGGCCAGTTCATCGTTATGTTTCTGGTATTGTTTCAGATCGGTGGTAGCAATCAGCCTCGCCCCAGTACCAAAATGGAAATCGACATTAGATTTTAAATTCAGCGTACCGGTAAGGTAATCACCTTTTGGGATATACACCATGCCACCGCCTTCGGCAGCACAAGCATTAATTGCTTTTTGTATAGCAGCTGTGGTAAGCGTTTTGCCGTCGTTTTTGGCGCCGTAATCAAGCACGTTATAAGTGTCTTTTGCGTAGCAGGTAAAAAGCGTGAGCAATAGGGAAAGTAACAGAAAGCTCTTTTTCATTGTTGTTTAGATGTATCCCACAGGGATATTATTGGAATAGTTTATATAAAAGGCATAATGATGCCTTAATTGGCCTCACGACCATTAAAATTTTAGCAGATGTATTAAAAAATGGCGGCTCCCCGCGAGCCTGGGAGCCGCCTGCCGATTATTTTACGATCGGCTCTTTTTTCACCAATCTCATGGATGAAATGCTGAAATCGAGATTAACCGGCACACCCGGGTTAATAGCGAAATAAAAGAAGTTATCGTTATTTGGATACAGCTGGCCCATAACCTTTTTGGCATCAAGCGTAATGGTTTGCCAGTTGCCGTAAGTGTTCAGCGATTCGCCGCTGTCATACAAATTCCACTCGTAAGTGATGGAGAAACGCATAGAGAACTTGATGAACATCTGGCTCAGCGGATGGTCTTTCTCTGTGTTCAGTTCAAATTTAAGGTCGTACTGATCCAGATGGTTCAATATATCTGCATCCGTAACCGGGAAATTACAGCCGTGGATCTGATCGTACCAACCCCATTGCCCTATTGAGACGCCATGTATGTGCGAAAACGTACCATTAATGGGTTTAGGATCGCCCAGGTTACCGCCATTGGTTTGCCACTGCTCGCCTGCCCATAGTTTGTTCTGGATGTTAACGATCTGGCCCAGGTGCCGATAGTTCATCTTAAGGCCATCAGGCAGCTCTGGTGTTACCAGGTTAACTACAGCTTCGGCACGTGGGATACTGGCAGGTACAATTATGGTCAACGTTTTCTGATCGCCTGATAGTACCGTTGCCTGTGTGCCGCCGAAACTTACCTTGGCATCTTCTTTTGTTATTTTGTAGATATCAAAGTTATCGCCGGTAATGGTTGTGGTATCGCCGGGTAAGGCGAACTCGTTGTACAAGCCGTTCACTTTTAAAGCAGGTACATTAATTTTAAGATCGGCAGTTGCGGTACCTAAGGCGGTGGTAACAGTTACTTTATTGGTAACATCACCAGGCAGCAAACGTGGCACCGGCACAACTATTTCCTTTGTTTTTACATAAGCTTGTTTCAGATCGGCCTCAACATCATTAAACTTTACCGATTTTAAACCGCTTAGGTTAGTACCCTGTATCATTACCAATTGCGACAGATCAGCCTCGGTTAAATTTGTTGTGCGGTCTACCTTGGTAATTGAAGTGATGGTTGGCGGCGCAGTAGACACCTCCGACTCCTTTTTTATCTTATCGTAAGTTACAACGTCCTTGTTACAGCTAAACAGTGTTACCGCTGTTAAAAGCACCAGGCACATTCTAATTGCATTGTAAGTTGCTTTCATAATATTGCTGATTAAATTTTCGTCAATTAATTCCATCCCGGGTTATTACCATGGATGGCAGTATTTGTAGTTACTTCGCTTATTGGCAGCGGGTAAAGCAGGTTGCGCTCTGCACGTACCTTTGTTACGCCAACCTCATCATTGCCTTGTATAGAGTTCATTACATCAAGGTAAATACCCCAGCGTATAAGATCCCAGCGGCGATCTCCTTCTAAAGCAAGCTCCATAGCACGCTCCTCGATCACTGCCGACCGGAACGCCACCAATGAGCCCACATTACCATCGCCTGCCATTTGTTTCGGATTGGCGTGACTACGTGCCCTAACATCGTTCAATGCGGTAAGCGCATCAGCCGTAGGGCCGCCATTATATTCGTTGGCTGCTTCAGCATAAATGAGTTTAATATCCGCAAAACGCAGGAAAGGATAATTCACATCGCTTTGATCTTTGGTGCGGTCTGTTGGATAGGCAAACTTGTTAAGGAAAGCAATGTAGTTAGCATCAGTACCTGAGCCATAATTTAAGCCATCATTATATGGTGCAACCGCAGGGTGATGCACAATGATAGGATTGCCACTGCCATCAACACCGGTTTGCTCATCATAACCCAAAGCTTTTTTACGGTACTCATCATTATTAGGATAAAATGTGCCTATGTGGTTAGCATAATCAAAATTACGCGACCAGCGGTGCATGGTGCCATCAACAATGCGCAGGTCCTGTGGCTCAAACAATTTATACCAGTGGTCGCGCTGGCCGTACCACATGCCCGATATTACCTGGTTATTCACTACTAAACCGGCAAAATCGCGGGTTAGGTGGTTACCCAGGTCGGCATCGCCGGTATAGCCTTGTACGCTAAAAATGTGTTCGTCGCGGTTTTTGCCGGCAGCCGTCCACATGTTATTAAAGTCGGCAAGTTTGTAAGTACCATAGTTGCCGTTTATTACCTCTTTGGCCATGTCCATAGCCAGCTTAAAATATTGCTTTGAGTCAAACTCCTCGTAGCCCTTAACTTGTTTTTTGGCGTAGGTTATTGGCGACGGCATGGTACGGATCTGTACGTTGTTCACCAGATCAAAAGGTTTACCGCCACGTACAATAACCTGCCCCGATGGTAACGATGCCGAACCAATAGTTACATACACCTTGGCCAGCAAGGCAGCCGCTGCGCCTGCCGTAGCACGGCCCGGAACTGCTTTTGCGTTAGTGTACATCATATCTTTTGCCTGGCTCAACAGGCTGATGATCTCGGCATAAACTTCTTTTATAGGGCGTCTTGGCTGGTTAATATCGGCACCATCGTTAACGGCTTTATCAAACATAGGGATATCGCCGTAGGCCCTTACCATTAAAAAGTAGGAGAAAGCTTTCAGGAAATACATCTCGCCCAATACATTCTTTTTGTACTCGGGAGTGGTTTTCGTCATTTTCTCGATATTGATGATGGCACGGTTGGCGCGATGCACCATTACGTAACCGTAGGTCCACAAAGGGTCGGTTTGTTTGCTGTTACCCTGAAAGTTACCCGCACCCAGTTCACCAAATGCCCATGATGGGCCGGTGGTGTAATCGTTATCATACTCCAGCACTGCAGGAAACTCGCCGAACCTGAACATGAGGCCTAACTCGTTGTAAGCCCCCAAAGCCCATTTATCGGCAGAGGCATCAGAATCGCCCACCTCTGCAGGCGACACGAAATCGTAAACCTTTTCGTCGAGTTTACAAGAGCCCAGCATCATCACAAAAAAGCAGGCCATAAACCATTTAAGGGGCAGGCTTTTTATGTTATATATTCTTTTCATATCCTTAGTATTTATCTCTCTTCTTCTGATAGTTAATAATTAGAATGATACCCTTGCGCCCAATGAGAAGGTACGGCTTGATGGATAAGCATGTATATCAACACCGCGCCTTGAGGCATCGCCGCCAAATGAGTTCACATCCGGGTCAAACCAGTTGTATTTGGTGATGGTGAGCAGGTTGGTACCGGTTGTGAAAAGGCTTATCATCTCTACCCCTTTAAACGGTTTCACAAAATCATAACCTATGGTAAGGCTTTTAAGGCGGGCGTAAGAACCATCCTGTATGTAGCGGTTTGATATTAACCACTCGCGGGTGTAACCGTTATTCACTTTTGGCCAGGTAGCACTGGCTGCTGTCTCTGGTGTCCAGCGGCCGGCATAGGCAAAGGTTGGGATGTTACCTATCGAATTTAGCGTAACATCAGTTAAGTTACCGTTGAAGATATCGTTACCAAAAACGCCCTGGATAAAGAAACTCAGGTTAAAATTCTTGTAACTGAAACTATTGGTGATACCGGCAATAAAATCGGGGTTGGTGTTACCGATGATGGTACGGTCGGCATCGGTAATATTGGGGTCGTTATCAAGGTTAAGGTATTTAACCTCGCCTATTTTTTGCTTGATAATGGCAGCACTTGCATTGGCGTAAACCGG
This sequence comes from Mucilaginibacter conchicola, assembly GCF_003432115.1. Classification (GTDB taxonomy): domain Bacteria; phylum Bacteroidota; class Bacteroidia; order Sphingobacteriales; family Sphingobacteriaceae; genus Mucilaginibacter; species Mucilaginibacter conchicola. The sequence goes on along the minus strand of NZ_QWDC01000007.1, from coordinate 26,537 downwards.
ATTAGCACGTACCTCTGCTTCGTTATCATAAAAACCATCTTCAACATAACCGTAAATAGCACCTATCGGCAAACCGTTACGCTGGATGAATACATAGTCGGCAGCGTTCCATAAACGGGTGGCAAACTGATCATGGTCTAAGCCACCGATGGTATTTTTGTTGAATGAAATATTGGCATCAATAGTCCATTTTAATGCGCCGCTTACCAACGGAAGGAACTTACCCCCTATCTCTAAACCCTCGTTTTTAACCCAGCCGTGGTTAATTGTTTCCTGTTGGAAGCCTGTACTTAACGGTGTTTTTATGCTCTGCAGCAGGTCGGTAGTTTTTTTGCTGTAGTAATCAATAGTGAATGCTACGCGATTATTAAAGAAGGCCATATCCAAACCCAGATCATATTGGGTAGTGGTTTCCCATTTCAGGTTAGGGTTGGCAGGGCCATTGTAAGTTGACTCGGCCATACCGCTTTGCAGCGAACCACCGATAGGATAGTTTGCAGCAGCCAATTGTGGCAAAGTAGCATACTGGGCAATAGCCTGGTTACCTGTACGGCCGGCACTTGCCCTGAATTTCAAATCGCTGAAGATACCAAGATCCTTGATGAATTTCTCTTCTGATGCTCTCCACGCAAACGCGCCCGACAGGAAGTTGGCAAACTTGTTTTTAGTAGCAAATTTACTTGAACCATCGCGGCGGAAAGAGGCGGTAAACAGGTACTTATCGTTCAAAGTATAATTCACCCTCGCCAGTACCGACATCAGCTCATTTGCACCGCGGCCGCTTACCAGTTTGCCCGGCGTTAAGGCCTTGCCCATATCATAATAACCAGTAAGATCATCAGGGAAGTTGGTAGCCGACATTGATTTGCTGCCGTAGTTGGCGTTCTCATGCGTAAAACCTAACACGGCGTTAAGGTTATGCATAGTGCCCAGCTTTTTATCGAAGGTTAACAATGATTCGGTAACGATATTGGTGTACCAGTCATCGCTTTGGCCTGCTTTACCATTGATGGTAGGTGCCTGCCCCTCGCCTGTTAAGCTGTTGTAATAAGTACCGCGGTTATTTGCCGAGTAATTGATACCCAGATTTTGCCTGAATTTTAACCAGTTGGTAAATTTAACTTCGGCGTAAGCTGAACTAAATGAGCTAATGGCCGCCAAGTTATCTTTAGCCGTCATTACATACAGGTACGGGTTGGCAGATAACCAGCTTAAAGGATTTTGAATCTTGGTGATATCAGTCTCGGGTGCGTAAGTGGTTGGGAAAACCAGGGCCGATCGGAAGATACCATAATCGAACGAATTGGTTTTGGCAAAATTTGAACTGGTACGGCCAAAAGAGGTGTTTAAACCTATCTCCAGCCAGTTACCCAATTTTTGACCAACATTAGCGCGTAATGCATAACGCTCAAAGTCGCTATTCTTAACTATGCCTTCCTGCTTGGCATAGTTACCTGATACCGAATAAAACCCGCGCTCCGAACCACCTGAAACACTCAGGTTATAATCTTGCGTTAAGGCTTTACGGGTAATAAGATCCATCCAGTTACTACCTTGTACATTGGTACTGTTTCCATATTGGTCGGTACGTACACCCGGGCTCAGGAAATCCTCAGGCGATGGTTGGTAAACACCCTGGTCATACTGATATTGGTTATTAGCGTAAGGATAAGTCCATTGACCGGGGTAAGGCAGCTGGTAAAATGTATAGTCGTTGTATTTTACACCATTGGTATAGCCTTCATTTACATAGTTTGCGTAGTTATAGGGGTCTAATACAGGCACTTTTTTGCCCAGCATTGATACAGCAGTATTGGTTGAGAACACCACCTTGGTTTGGCCGGCTTTACCTTTTTTGGTAGTTACCAGCACCACACCGTTTGCACCGCGCGAACCATAGATGGCTGTAGCCGATGCATCTTTCAATATATCTATCGATTCGATATCTGATGGATTGATCAATGCCAGCGGGTTAAAAGTTTGATTGTTACCACTGGTAGCCTCATTGGTTGGGGTTGATGCTGCATCAAACGGAATACCATCAACCACGTATAAAGGCTGGGTATTGGTGCCGTAAGAGTTGGCACCACGTATCTGGATACTTACACCGGCACCGGGCGCGCCATCATTCTGATTAACGGCCACGCCAGCCAGTTTACCCTGTAAACCTTGCGCCAGGTTTATCGGTTGGCCCCTCATCAGGTCTACTGCCTTTATCTGGCCTACAGCACCTGTAAGGTCGCGCTTTTTAACAGCGCCGTAACCAATTACAACAACATCCTCTAAAGCAGATGCCTGCTCGGCAAGGGTAATGTTTATCTGGGTTTGGCTGCCTACTACAACTTCTTTGGGGCTAAAGCCAATAAAACTGTAAACCAGCACAGCTGTGGCATCTTCAACGCGTATGGTGTACCGCCCATCGGTACCGCTTACTACGCCAACGGTTGTTCCCTTAACGCGGATGGTTACTCCGGGCAAGGGCTGGCCTTTTGAATCTGTTACTGTACCGGTTACTACAATAGGATCGGCAACTGATGAAGTGTTGGTTAACACGGTATTATCCTTATCCTTGATAACCACTGTATTACCATTTACGATGTATGTAAAAGGTTGATCTTTGAAACATTGCTCCAGCACATCGTTCAGCTGCTGGTTTTGCGCGCTGATGGTTACGGTTTTACCCGCTTTAAGCATGTTGGAGTTATAGAGGAAATTATAACCGGTTTGCTTGCCCAACTGGTCTAAAACAACCTCGAGCCGGGTATTTCTTACACTCAGGTTTACTTTTTGAGCATACGTTGCCGCACTTACCTGTAACAAGGCAGCAACCCACAAAACAACGGTTAATTTCATTATCTTCAGAAATTTAGGTGAAATGCAGGAGCGGGCCCCGCAATTACTTGCAGTAAAAATTTTATACATTTGGATGTTAGGTTAAATAATTGGGTTGGTGAAGACAATTGAATTAATTACCTGGCATCAGCTTCTCACAGGCTGAGGATCATCGGGGGCGCGGCAAACGCTCCTGATGATTTCTGGTAATCATTTATGCAACGTAAAGGTTACTGCATAACTATTACCCTCCTTCCTTCTACCTTAAAGTGTATGGTACCTGTAAGTTCCAGGTTATGCATCAGTTCAGATATATCTTTATAGCGCGATATTTTACCGCCAAATTCTTTACCCTTAAGGTTATCCAGGTATTCAACATCCACATCGTACCAGCGCGATGCCTGTTTCATGATGGTACGGATATCAGCATTGCTGAACATAAATAAACCGTTTTTCCAGGCTATGGCCTGTTCTGTGTTGGCTTCCTGTACGTTAAAACCCTCGCTGCCGCTTACTGATATGCCCTGCTGGCCCGGGATGAGCATAGCAGTAGCATCGCCTTTACGTAACCTTACCGATCCTTCTAACAAGGTTGTGGTAACCGTTCTGTCATCGCTGTAAGCGCTTATATCAAAGTGGGTACCCAGTACTTCAATACTGTTGCCGTTGGCTTTTACAATAAATGGTTTGTTCTTATTTTTTGCTACTTCGAAATAACCTTCGCCGGCAAGCTCTACCGTGCGGGTGTTACCATCAAATGATACCGGGTATTTAAGGGATGATACCGAGTTTAACCAAACTTTGGTACCATCGGCCAATATAACCTGGTATTGCCCGCCGCGTGGCGTGCTTACCGTGTTCATTGCATTAGCATCAGTAGCTGTGCCTGTAGTAGCTGTAGCAGCGCTGTAAACCAACAGGCCATCTTTGGTTTTGCTTACCCGCATACCCGCTTGTGTACCCAACTGTCCGTTCTTAGCATCAGTTAAAACAATGGTTTTACCATTGGCCATGGTTAAAAATGCTTTGTTACCGCCCGGGGCGATATGTGGTTGTGAAGCTTGTTCTGACGCCGCGATAAATGGCGCAGCATCTTTTTGCTGATACTTAATAAATGCTATCCCGGCGGACAGGAATACGAGCAATACTGCGGCTACTTTTAACCAGGTATAGCTTTTTGATGCAACAGGTTGCAGACTGCGGCTTTCTTCAAGGCGTTGCCAGATGCGGTTTTTCATTTGCTGCTTTTCATCAGCTGCCATATCAAACTCATCATCAAGCAGATGCATCTCGTCACGGTAATTGTTTAGCAATACAATTTCATCCGGGGTGCACTGGCCGGCCTGGTATTTTTCGTAAAGTTGTACAAACTCTTCTCTGGTAAGCATGAAGGTTAGTAATTGGTTGTATAGGTTAAGTGTGCAAAAGCGCATGTAACACACATACTTTATAAAACTTTTTTAAATTTTATTTGTAAGCGGCCATTTATCACTCTAAAAAGCAACCTTAAATTGTAACAATACCATGTATTTCATTTAACCTAAAGTTTAAACAAAAGACTTCACTACCATTTATTTAACCTTTACGCTATCGCTTAACCGAATAGGCCAAAACCGTGCAAACTTCTCATGGACAGCAACATAAATGGCTTGTTTTATAGGATTGATTTTCCTAATTTCATAAACCCAATTATGACTATAGATCTGAAAGACGACATTGTGTTGTGGAACGCCGTGCGCCATGATGATGAAAATGCTTTTAAAGAGCTTTTTGATCGTTATTGGGGAAGGCTGTACAATACCTGTAACCGGTACCTCAAAAATCGTGAAACCAGCGAGGAATTGGTGCACGATATTTTCCTGAATCTTTGGGATCGACGCAGGAATCTTGAAATAATTTGCTTTGAAAATTACCTGCTTAATGCCGTACGCTACCAGGCATACAACCGCATCCGGGCAAAAAAATTAGCTGTAACTTATATCGATGAAAGCCAGTTCCACGATGCTGCCGACGCGAGCCTTGCCGACGACAGAATAAACGAACAGGAACTTGAACAGGAAGTATTTGCCTACATGCACCAGCTGCCCAAACGCTGCCAGGAGATCTTCAGGCTTAGCAGGTTCAATAATTTAAGCAATGATGAGATAGCCGCCCAATTAGGCATATCAAAAAGAAGTGTTGAGAACCAGATAACCATAGCTCTCAAACACTTAAGGCTTTGCCTAAAACACACCGCATCATTAACGGTGCTGTTTATGCTGATGAAATAACAATTAATTTTTTAGCGCTTATTTAATTGCTGCAACTGTTGATTGTATTGCTTTATAGCAGGCACAATGGTATCGTTATCAAAAACAGAGTACAGGCCCTGCTCCTCTTGCGCCGGGTCGCCAAGGTAAGCATCACCATCCTGCCAAAAAACGTGGCCTTTGGTTGCCCTGCCTGTACCGCCCCATGCCCAGAAATTACATCCGGCAAAAATATCAGCGGTCTTAGCGCTTTGGCTTATTAGTTCAAAAATGGTGGTGTAGTATTTATCGCGCAGCGTAGTTGCCGATTCGGGGTTAAACTTCATGCTATCTCTCGGCAATCCAAATTCCTCAACCACTAATGGTTTTTTGAGTTGTTTAGCTATGGCAAGGTGGTTATCCAGGTAAGTTTTAGTGTTGGCGATCGCTCTGTCGAACGTAGCAGGCATGTTTGCCCTGTCCAACCAGCCCCAGTTACTTGGCCAGATGTGGATAGTAACATAATCAATAGCAGGTTCAGCGTGGATATCTTCCCAAAGTTTGATATCATCCTCGCATCCTGCCTGGCCTTCGCTGCCTGTGGTTACCAGGTGGTTTTTATCAATAGATTTGATGAAACGTGCCGTCTCTTTTATCCATGCTGCAAACGGAGCTTTACCCTCTGCAGAAAAAGCGCGGGGCTCGTTGCCTATCTGCCAGGCCATAATAGCCGGATCATTAACGTATTTGCGTTTGGTAATGCTGTTGGTACGGTTTAAAATGTAGCGCACATGATTTTTGAACAATTGCTTAGCCTTATCATCTTTCACAAATTGGGCTACATAGCTTTGGAAAGTATTCCAGCCATCAACAGATGGCACAGGGGCTTTGCCTTTGCCAGCCCATTCCAGGTACTGGCTGTAACCGCCAGACCACTCCCACGAGTTGTTGAGGTAAAGTATGGCTTTCATACCGCGGCGCTGCATCTCCGCTAACAAAAAATCGAGGCCGCCCAAAAGGTTCTGATCATAAACACCGGCAGCGGTTTGAAGCGATGGTTGTACTTTATTAGGGCGGGCAGGTCCATCGGCACCTACCAATATTCGCAAATTATTTACGCCGTTGGCTTTAAGCACATCAAGCTCTTTAACGAGCCTGGCGCGGTTACCGTTTTTGGCGCCCAGCATAGGGCCGTACCAAAAGTTAGAGCCGATATAATAGTAATTGCTGCCGCCTGATTTGAAATGGCCGTTCTCGGTCTTCACAAAAGTTTGTGCTGAGACGGTATTAAAACTAAAAAGCGCGCAAAGGAATAAAACCGCGGTTAAGCGTAGTGATAGTGGTTTCATAATTTGGTTAGTTGGCGCGCAAAAATATGATCTTAAACCAATTAAGCAAAATCAATGCATAAACAACCATGTTTGGGTATTATGAGAACCTATCGGGCCTTATCCGTAAGTTTTATTTTCAATGTCAAAAACAAGCCCTAAGTAATAGTTAAGGTGTATAAATTAAAAAATTGTTAGAAACCAGCATTATTTCGAAAAACAATACTTTATTTTCTTTGTACTATATTTTGCAAAGCAGAACCAACAGCAGGTTTTGTATTTGTTAACATTAACCTTAAAACTTATCGTTATGGCTTTCAAAGCAAGATTGAATTTTTCGGGCAAAGAGTACGATGTTCTACATTGCTCTTACACCCTTAACCGCGATGTTGACTCAAAAGGACGCCCGTCCTCAGGTGTTTATGGCGGTACAATTGACATAGAAGTTGAGTCTACCGAAGACACCTCAGTTGTCGAATCAATGGTGAACAACCAGTATAAACCCCTTGCCGGCACTTTGTTGATCAAAAAATCTGAAGAAGATGCAAAAATGAAAGAGCTGACTTTTGAAGACGGCTATATCATTAAGTATGCTGAAGGTTTAAACATCACCGGTGATACACCCATGACCTATAAATTCACCATCTCTGCCCGCAAACTAAAATTAGGCAGTGCGGAACACGTGAACGATTGGCCGGGTGTTAAAGCGTAAACACGCATAGTTTTCTGATCTGTCTAATTTATTACAATTTAAAATATTACAACCATGGCTTTCAAAGCAAGAATTAATATAGGCTCAAAAGAGTTTGACGTACTACAGTGCAGTTATGCGTTAAGCAGGGATGTTGACGCCAAAGGTCGTCCTTCTTCAGGTGTGTATGGTGGCACCATCCAGGTTGAGGTTGAATCAACCGAAGATACTTCGGTTATCGAATCAATGGTAAACAACCAGTACAAACCATTGAGCGGTACTATCACCTTTAAAAAATCAGAAGAAGATGCCAAAATGAAAGAGTTAAGCTTTCAGGATGGTTACATCATCCAATACAATGAGGGTTTATCTATTGTGGGTAACACTCCAATGTCGTTAAGCTTTGTTATTTCGGCACGTACCCTAAAAATTGGTAATGCCGAGCACGAGAACGACTGGCCCAAATAATACGTAATTGCAGAAACAATACGGTAGGAACCGCGCAGAAGCGGTTCTTACTTATATCATTTAATAATATCGTACCAAGCAGGTATTAGCAGGTTATTCACAGTCATGGTTATGCCCCTCGTGATGTGTAGATAATTGAGACCGATACCTAAACCTAAGCATCATGGAAAAAAAGTTGTCAGTCGAATTGCATATTGCGGATCAACCCATATTGCACTTTGATTCCATAAAAATAGATCAGGCATTTAATCAGCATCACAGGTTTGAGGTTATCCTAAACCATGATATAGGTGAATCATTAGGCGCACATAAAATTGATCAATCGCAATCATGGGTTGGCCAAAGCCTCGTGGTAAGCCTTGATGATGGGGCAATGAACTTTAAAGGTATTATTTGCGAAGTTGCGCTTGAGCAAAACCTTGGCCTTAGAGGCAATTTAATTGTAAGCGGCTACTCTCCTACCATATTGCTTGAAACAGGCAATCGTTTAAAATCATTTAACAATATTCCTCTGGCAACTATAGTTAGGCAGGCTGTTTCATCAGTACCGGCTAACGATCTAAATATCAACATTAAACCTGTTTACCAGGAAAACCTAACTTACATTACCCAGTTTAAAGAAAGCAATTTCGATTTTTTAAACAGATTAAGCGCCGAGTACGGGGAGTTTTTTTATTACGATGGCAACACGCTGCACTTCGGCAAACCAGCAGACCAAAAAGAAACAACACTTGTACATGGGCAAAACCTTAGCGTAATGAAGGCGGCCGTGCGCATAAAACCACAAAAATTTTCGTACTACTCTTACAATGCTGCCGATAACCAGGTATTTAATGCAGGTACTACCGGCAACAGCCAGGGGCTTGATACTTATGGCAGCAACAGCATCCAAACAAGCGGCAAAATATTTACAGATAAAGTAAATACGCCTATAAAACCACGCGTTGCCAACAAACAGCAATTGGATGATTTAACCAATATCCATGCGGCAGCGGCAGCGGCAGATCTTTCTGACCTTAATGGAGAAAGCACCAATGCTGCACTTAATTTAGGAAGCATTACCGATGTTACGGTATCGCGATCATCGGGCATAGGTATGTTTGACCAAAGCAACCTGGGTAAATACATTATTACCGAAATAAGCCACCAGATAGACGCCGTAGGGCGTTACAAAAATCGTTTCAGGGGTATTACGGCTAATGTAACCGCTATACCCGTACCAAACGTTAAAAACCCGCAAGCCGAGTCGCAGGTGGCTACGGTGATAGATAATGCAGACCCTAAACGCATTGGCCGCATTAGGGTGCAGATGCTTTGGCAGGAAAACGAGCAATGTACCGATTGGATAAGGGTTTTGACGCCTAACGCGGGCTCCAGCAGCCAGTTTAGCCAAAACCGCGGCCAGGTGTTTGTACCCGAGGTTGGCGACCAGGTGATCATCGGCTTCAGGTATAATGACCCGGACAGGCCTTTTGTAATGGGCAGCATATTTAACGGTGAAAATGGAGCAGGTGGCGATGTTAGCAACGTTATCAAATCCATAGCAACCCGGAGTGGCCACCTTATACAGTTTGATGATACTGATGGCAACGAAACCATTACCATTACTGATAAAAACCAGAACGTTATTAAGTTCGATACCAATGCATCCAGCATTGAGATAACCGCTCCCGAAACCATCAGCATAAGAGCCAAAAATATCAATATAGCTGCAGATGAAACCGTGGCTATCACAGCAGGCGAATCTATCAGCAGCAGCGCCCGCGAAAACATCACCAGCGATGCCGGGCTAAATCATACCGTTATGGCCGAAAATGTTACCATTGTTGCTAATGATAACTTTCAAAAAACGGCCAGCCATATCGAAAAAACTGCCGAAACAATCAACGTTAACAGTACAAAAGATAACATCGAATTGCATAGCGCAAGCCAGATAGTTAACAAAAGCGGCGGCAAGGTTAAATTATTTTAATATCCCATGGGCAGCATAAAATATATAGCAAAATCAATCAGCGAGCAATCAACAAGCTCGAGATGGTTTGCTACCAATGGCGATATTAATCTTAATGCCGGCAAAGAGGTGGCTATGCAAAGTAGCCAAAAGGTACAGTATGATACCTATACCCCACCCGAGAAGGAAAATACCGACCCTGAGGTTGAGGAGATCCAGATAAAAACCGTGTTGGATGATGGTTATAATGATAGCAGCACCCTGGTAAAAGGCCTGGTTTACGGCAAAGTTTACGCATTTGATGCTGTAAAGTTTAAGCAGGGAAAAGCGCCTACCGATCTGTCTACTATCCGTTGGGGTTTTAAATATGAGACCGAGCAAGGTGTTGTACAAGCCGATTTTAAGGACGGCCATGGCAAAAAGATCCTGGTATCGATTGAGGCGCTTGCCGTTTGCGGTAAAAACCTTACCATATACGCCTACATCAAAAATAAGGACGGCGGCGCATCGCTAAGTACTTGGGTACATTACCGTTTCAGATATTTCGACAGAGCAAAGGTAAAAGAAGAGATCAACCAGCGTTTATCAAAAAACTACCTTATCAACCAAAGCAGTACTTCGCTTTGCGGTATGGCGGCTATCTTTTATTGCTTCCTGAGGATAGATTCCGGCAGTTATAGCAATTTAGCACTTGAGCTTCACCAGAAAGGGACGGTTACGCTAAACCAGTATACTGTTAAGCCAAATTCGGCCATGTACGATATGCAGCCTACTGCCGAGAATACCAAATATCCCGGCTCGCGTAAGTACTCTGACGGCACACCCATCAATCCACCGCGGTTAATGCCTTTGGTAGACTGGATAGTTTTAGCCAGCACACGCAGCAGCGAAAGTAACCTGGGCTACACCGGCGAAGATGGGCAGGATTTTTCTGCCATCAACTGGGGCAGTGTAATGACCAAGATCCTGAAAGATTTTATGGGTTACACTACCATTACAGATAATACCACCCTGTTTACCGGTTGGGATCACAGCGATACGCTTATCCAAATGCAGAAAGACTACCAGGAAGGTTACCAGGTGATACTACTTATTGACTCAGACATGCTTGATGATTCGGTAAGTTGGGCAGGCAACCTAACCAACTGGCATTACATTGTTTTTGAAGGCGATCTGTTTTTTGATACCGCGGCAGATAAATATCAGTTCAGTTATTTTACCTGGGGGCAATTCTTCAACAAGAAATCTTTCAGGGCATCAGTTTTTGATTCTAACTTTTATGGCTACTACAAGATCAAGAAATAAATGGTTGGTAATTGTTATTGCCCTTGTTATCATCATCGGGGTTTTATGGTTATACAGCAACCGCAACGCGCAAAAAAAGCACGATCAGTTAGCGTATAACTGTAAAAATAAAGTATGGTATTCGGTCCCGCAGCTACAATTCAAAGGCTTTGCCCCCGAAACAAAAACAGCAGTAACTATTAAACGTAAAGGCGAGCAAATAACCAATAAGCTGCAATTGAAACAAGCCAAAGCAAATAATGATTCGCTTGCCTTTGAGTTGGTCGCTATTGAAGCAGATAGCACGGTAATTAATAAAAGTGATACCATTTTAATAACCATTGGTAACGAAAAACACACCATCTATGGTTTCAACAGCAACTCGTATTATGGCGATCATCATATTCTTTTTTGCGATGAACTGTACCAGATGGATGGCAAACCATTTCGTACCACAGAATTAAACTGGATATATAAGAAGAAATAATGAAAGGCCAAATCCCATATAAACCTTTAAGCCAGCCATTAAAACTGCTTTTTAACGCTACCATTAATGAGCGGGGCAGTGATAGCATTGATAGCGCATCAAGGCTTACGTATGTTGATATTGTGCCGTCAAAAACTTCATTTTGGTCGGGCACACAAGGCGTGCAGGTCATCAGGGAAGCAGCCCCTGTCAATGCCTCTTCCGATAACAATGCCGATGCGTTTATACAACATGCCGCGCAAGCTTTGTATAACCTGCATTTCCAGATAGATTACAGTGGAATGCCAAGTTCGCTTGAGCGCCAGGAGAAGCTTTGGCAAAACTGGATGCAGCTTAGGTTATTGCTTGCAGATACTTACAGCGGCGATTGGGTAGATAAAACGCTTACGGTTATTGACCATAAAATGCTGCCATCAGATAAATTGCTGGATACCACCATGCAGGATATTTTTTTTAATAATTATTTCAGAAATATCTACACACCCAAATTTAGCGATGGCACAACGCAGGTAAACAGGAACGTATTTGGCCTTATGCCGGGTGCTATGCCCGTTTACGAAACCTGGCAGGTTGGCGAAACTGCTAAAACTTTCGAAGTGAAATTTACAGGTAACTGGCGTGGCGGCAACCTAACCGAAATACAAACCAGATGGCTAAAGCACAAGAGCAACCTCACCATGGCCGAAGCACAACTACGCGGCAGCGGCTATTTCACCGTTAACAAAGATACCGGATGGTGTTCGGCATTTGAGAGCACCTATACCCTGCTTGCCGGGGGCGAATTTGAGAAAACTATCACAACTACCTTAAAATCTGCCTGAACCTACCACTATGTCATGGAGTACCGACCCTGAAACCTTAAATACCCCTAACAGCGGCGCCGAAACACCTGCTGCCGCGGCTAACAATAGCACAGCAGAAACTAATGGCGTGCAAGAACAAGAGCCGCAGCAACCGGCTCAGGATGGTGGGGCGCCCTCGCAATTACTGGTATGCCATGGCGCCAAATGCACCTGCGATAAGGCTGTTGATGCATCGCCAAAACCGTTAAAGGTATTAAGCCATAACAAATATTTTATTAACGATAATGGCGAATCAAAACTAATAGCCACCACCAAAGAAAATGCCTTGCCAAATTTAAATTTCGGGCAGTGTAAAGTACCTAACCCAAACAATCCTTCGCCTTGCAGTGCCAAGCTGGAGTGGAAAGATTACTATGACCACGTGCAACTGCCCGGAGGCGCTTACGTGCTTACCGAAAAAAGCACTGCTATATGCACTGCAAAAGGCGGCAACATTAAAATTGTACAACACGGGCAGCAGGCAAACATAACTACCCAGGAAGTTGACAAAGCTAATGCCGGTGCATGGGAAATGAACGGCCCCCTTGTTACCGAGGAGCTAATTTATACCGAAGAGCAATACAACAATACCGATGCCGATGGTGCAAGTGTAAAATCAATAGAGCCACTGATGTATGGCAGCAACCAACCGGTTAATACTCCTGTTGAGTTTAAGGCCAATTATAACGGCAAACCTACTGATGCACAAAAGCAAGGCACCAACTGGATAATCTATGACCCGGCCGGCGAACCTATGCAACTCCGCACCGATGTTGGCGAAAAACTTAAAGTAGCTTTTAACAAACCCGGCACCTACCTTATTGAAGCTTATGGTAAAACCGCCGGCGATAAAAAGGTAACCACTGCCTACACCGTTAAAGAAAATGAAATTGGCGAAGTAAAAACAGCTAATGGCGCTACCACGGTACGCGTACAGCAGCCTGTGTCATTCACCGTTGGTAGTTTGTTTGATAATTTACCGCTGCCGGGTAACACCAATAATATCACCTGGTCGGTAACTAAAAATGGCGGGGTTGGCACACCACAGTTGCTTAACGAGACCGGCCCAAGCACCCAGGTAATTTGTAATGACGAAGCTACCTATGTAGTTACAGCTAATTTAGATGGCATTGTAAAGCAATCTAAAGTGATAGAGGCTTTAAAAAACGGTATCAAATCGGTAAAAGCATCTAAAGAAAGCGGGCGGGTAAATGATACCATAACGTTTGATGTAAAAGATAAATTTAAGATCTCGCCTGCCCTGGAAACCGAAAAGGCAGCTGTTAAATGGCAATGCCTTGACGACAAGGGTAAGCAGGTTGCCGAGTTTAGCAGTAAAACCGGCGAGAGCATCACTTATAAGTTTGAAAAGCCGGGCACGTATACCATACAGCCCTACATGATAAAACCATCATCTAAGGTTGCAGTAAAGGTAACCATTGCCCAACCTGCTTTGACAAAGGCACAATGGGAATACCCTGAGGGTGGCCGCAAAAACAAAACCGGCTGGAACGAACCAAGTCGTCCATTACTGGTTTTCCAATCAGCAGAGGGTTTGGTGATCGACCTTGAATTTGGTTTCATCAGTAAGGATAACAAGGCTACCCCTATATCAACCCTAAAAGGTATTAAGATACCTGATAATCAAACGCCTGATTTTAAGGGTCATGATTTTACGCCCGACCGCAACAAGTTAAAAAGTTCGGTTAAGGAAGGCGACCTATTCTACTTTAAGGTGATACCGCAGGATAAGCAGTACGAGATAGATAACGCCAACATCCCGCAACCGCAAGACAAGCTAAAACTCATCACTGCCGAACAAATTGTAAGCATCGAATTTTTAAAAGATGGCAAACCCGTTATCAACGCGCAATATGGCGACAAAATGCAATGCCGCATCCGCACTCGTAACCTGTCGGCAGACAAATTAAATGTTCAGATCTATCGCCAGGAATCGCGCTTTGGGGTTGATGCTTTACGACAGGACAGCTTGCTGCTAGATGGTTCCTACCCTATTTCGCAGGGCGGTTTGGTTGTTTTTGATTTTACGTTAAACAAAGCCTGGGAGAAAAATTACAGCGAAAAGTTGCACCACTTTTACGCCAAGATTTCTGAAAAAGAACTTTTTGGCAGCACCAGCGCTACTTTAGTTGCCTTTAAAAATGATGTGCCTGCCAACGGCGGCAAAGTAATGGCCGGTGTTCAAAAAGTTAACAACCCCGGTGCAACCGGCAAATGCGCCTGTAAGGATCAAAACCTGGCATGGGGCAATAAAATTGGCTGTAAAGAGCGTAAAAAAGTAATAGAAGTTGCGGGCAATTTAGGTGTTGACCCAAGCTGGCTAATGACCGTTATAGCGCTCGAAACGGCGCGTACCTTCAGCCCGTCTATTGATAACGGCGTGGGTTATGTGGGCTTGGTGCAATTTGGTAAGGCGGCTGCAGAAACCGTTGGCACCACACAGGATAAGCTGGTTAAAATGTCTTTTGTAGACCAGATGGATTATGTACAAAAGTTCCTGATCGGCAAAAAGGCAAAATATAAAACCCTTGCAGATCTGTACCTGGCCGTACTCTATCCATCGGCATGCGGGCACGGCAGCGAGAAAGACTATGTTGTTTTAGAAGGCAAAGCATATAAAAACAACCCGGCGTTTTTTAAAGAAGATGATGAGTATGTTGACAAAATAATAAAGGGTAAAAAAGTACGAGTACGCGGCCCTAAAGATGGCGGAAAAACATACGTATGGGAAGTTGCGTTAACCATACAAGGTGTGCTTACCGAGGGACAGGGCCATCGCGAGACTACGTTTAGTTGTGGTGTTGGTAAATCTCCGGAAGATGATAAGAATACCGACGGCGTTTTAGAGCAGATGAAAACATTTGTTGATAAACATGTGCCTTACAGCCAGGCAGGTATCCGCAACGAAAATTCTGAAGCCGGACTTGCCAAGGTTGACTGTTCTGAAACAGTGGCACTTTATTTATATAAACTTGGTACGATGCCTAAATTCCAAAGCATATCTACCGGTGTGATGACCACCGAAAAAGATTTTAGAAAAGCTATAGGCAGCGATAATATTGACTTTGTTGCCGGTAGCAAGGATAAAGATTTTAAACCCCAAAGGGGCGACATATTTGTTTGGCGATCTGATGGTGCGGGCCACACCGGTATTGTTTACGAGTACGACGCCGGTAAAGATGTAGTGACCATATTAGAAGCCATTGGTTCATCCGGCGCGGTTAGCGAGAGCGACCAGGTTAAAAATGGCGGGTACTCTGGCAAGGGCGTTTCCCGAACGGCCAAATATACCCGCACAAAGGGCGCTTTATATGGCCACGACGGCTGGTGCGGTTACTTTAGGCCCAAAAATTACACTAAGAAACTGTAAGTTAAATCATATATAATATCTAACCATAAATGACTACAAAAATTAAGTTTATACTATTTGCCGCTATAGCCGCCTTAGCATTTAGTTGTGGTAACGGTTCAAAACCAGCCAGCAACCAACAAACTGATGCCATTGCCGATACCAAAGCCTTAAATTTTGATAACGTATTAAAATGCCACGCCTATTCTTATAATGATGGTTATTTTATGACTGCCGATTATGGTTGTATCTATAACCCTAACGGCGGCAACACCCTGGGCAATGCTGTAGTTTACCTAGTGCCACAAAAAGATCTGAACGTTACTGATGACCAAATAGCTGCCGAGAATAAAAAGGTTAATGCCCTTAATGCTGATCAATACAAAAAAGACTATAACATCTACATTTTTCTGATAGATAAAAAATATCTGAACTACAGTAAAGACGGTGACCCGGTATATTATCAGAAAGATAAATTTACCGAAGTAGTTTACACTTATGATAACGCCAGCGGCAACTGGAACGCGGCAGACTCGGTAAGTGTTAATGGCGACCCCAAGCAAGAACAAACCTGGCGCGACAATTTTTTAAGTAACGTAACAAGCAAGCCAAAACAACAAGCTACAACCGCCACTACAGCCACAACAGGCGGCACCACCGTTGCCGATAAATGGTTTGGTACTTACGAGTTTAACATTGATGAAGATCATCCGGATTGGAGAGATATGCAGAAGATATCACTTACCATCAGCAAAGATTCGGTTGTATACCATGCCGAAGGTTATCAGATAGATCAAACCTACCTGTTATCGGCAACCGACAATGGTTCGTCGCTAAAACTGCAATACAAAAGTCCTATAGACAATACCGAAAGTGCCGTATTAGATAAAACTAAAGACTTTGGCACTTTTAGTAACGATGGCAAAACCTACAAATGGGTGTGCCCTTATATCGATATCAGTTTTGGCAGCGGCAAAAGCATGCCTTACAAACTAAATAAAAAGTAAAATCAGCTAAAAGCCCTCGGATACTACCTGAGGGCTTTTAAATTACAACACCAGTGAATAACTGCTGAGATAAGTCGATGTTTACACAATACGCAATTGTCAATTAAAAATGCAACTGCCAAAAAGTTATTATCTCCCCCCTTACAGATCTATTATCATAGGCACTATCCTTATTGTTATGGGTTTGTGCTTCACTTTTATGGGTGTGGATATAAAAGCTTCTTTAGGGGATAATCTCCAATGGGTATTCTTGAGCTTTAGAAGCATTGGCGACTTTATTTTCTCATTCATCATGCTGGTGTTTAAGGCCGGCTTTATTGGCGGCGGCTACTTATTTATCAGGTTTGCCAATGGAATAGAACGAGCCAAGCTTGACGAAAAAGGTTTTTACTACCGCGAAATACCAAAAGGCGGCGGCGTTTCAAAACTGGCTATGGATTCGCGGCCCTTAACATTCGTCCCCTATCCCGCCATAAAAGAAATTCATTTACGAAAGAGTATGTTGAGTGGTATGCAACTGCTGATAACGTTAAACTCGGGCACTGTGCCGATGGTAGCACTTGGTGTTTTGAGTAAACAGGAAAAACAGGAAATAGTTGATTTCATAAAGACTAAGATCAATAACCCGGTCATTAAAACATAAAGGACAACCGATGCTGATAAAAATTTTGATATGTGTAATTTAACCTATCGCTTTACCGGCTTACAATTAACATGAATTGGCCGCAGATAGTATGGAATGTTTACGGGCTTTATATTTGGGCCTTTCGCTTGTATATAATGGTGGCACTGGCTATGTCGCTTTTTTTGGCAGCTCCCGTTGCCGGTAGTATTTCTTATACATCCAACGGCTATCACCTGGCAATATTCGAACTGGAGTTTTATATTATCTTACTACTGATGTATCAGCTCAGGCCATCTCGTTTCAAACGCGTCATCGTGAAGGCCTATACAGAAAAGTCTCCGCCGCCCTTTAGAAAAGAAAACTTTTTTTGGATGGTCTATCTTGGCACCCTGCTGGTTATTTTCGGCATACCTATGCTTATTGCCCGTCCCTACCTGCTTGCTGCCTGGAGATTAATGGACGATTCTAATCGATTTATCATAACACATGCCGGCGCATGGATCCCGGCTCTTTTATTTCTCACGCTTATTTCTTTTAAGTTATGGGCCGATCTTACCCGTTCTATAGATGATGCAAAATATTCAGTAACCCGTACACTGTCAGTTTTAGGGATTACTGTACTAACGGCTCTTGCAATGTATTTATCACTACTGACCTTCCGTCCAGAACCGGATGTGGTAGTGGTTTTATGCCTGGCTTTTAACGCAGCCCTTCTTTGGATAGACATCAGGCTATATCAAAAAACGAGTTAAAATTGTATGTATAATCTATAACCTTTTAAAATCAGCCTTATGAAAACCAAAATCTGCCTGTCTCAAAAAGTAGTACTTTTTTATGCTATACTAACGCCGGTAATTATATTCGCTTCTTTGTATAATTTAATAGAAGGTGTTATACTGCAGCATACGGCTACTTACCGCCTTGGGCCATTTAGTTTGTTTGGATTTGTGATTATGCCGGTGATTGTATTTGCTGCGTATTTTAAAAACATTTGCATCATTACAACTGATACCATCACTATTAATAAGGTAAATTACCCTTTCTCAGATTATAAATTTACCCTTGCCGAAAAGGAACTCGCGCTGCAGCACCGACCCCTTACCAGCTTATTTAAAAAGTACTATCACTACCTTATAATAACTGATAGAAAAACCAACAATATCGTATTAGAGAAAGATCTCGAGGTGTTTGATAAAAGCCTTAACCGGATCAAAGAATTAGTACCTTTTGAAAATTAATGCTGCAATTATATAGAATAATTATACGATTTATCAGTATTTAACCTGTAGCGTTAAATAATACCCCCTCGGGTCCGACGGTAAAATACCCGGCCCGGGGTATCCATCAGCCCTTCTCGTAAAGTATTTGGCATTGGCCAGGTTGTTGACCGTACCTGATAGTGTAAACCATTTCCAGTTATAACTGGCGCTCAAGTCCATTACTTTGTAGGCCGGCACGGCGCCGTCTACAGCACGCGGCGAATACTCGGTATTGGTAGCATCAGAATATTGTTTACCAACGTATGAGAACTGGTAGCTTACATCAAAACGTTTGTTTCCGAAAGATACACCTGTACGAAGCAACATTGGTGGTACAAACTCAACCAGCGCGTCTTTTTTAACCGAGGCATCCAGGCTGGTAATATAACGGGCATCTATCAGCGCAAAGTTTGTATATACCGATAATTTGTACTTGCTTGCGCCATGGCTGAATGCTTTCAACAGATCGGCCTCAATTAAACTTTCAAAACCGATGTTGCGGCTATCTCCGATATTTTTCCTGAGTCGATAAGAAGTCAAACTATCTGCCGATGCGGTAAATACCGAGCCAATACGGCGGTTATACTTCAGGTAAAATACGCTTATATCGTACCTTAAAAAGTTATTGATGGTACCACGTACTCCCCCATCAATAGTGTAGCCACGCTCGTCGGTAAGGTTAGAATCTACGCGGGCATTAGCGTTAAGTACACGGATATCATTAAAGTTTACCGAGCGATAGTTTTGCGAGATATTGCCATATAATTCGATTTCTTTGGTCGGTTTATACGATGTACCAATACCGAAGAACACGAATGAACGATCATTCTTTTTGTTCTCCTGGTTTTTAATAAGGTAATAATCCGGATAAGGGCTTGAGCGGGTGGTGTAAAAGCCATCGGCCTTGGTTGAGATAAACTCGAACCTTGCCCCCGGCGTTACGCTCCATTTATCTGTCAACTGAAAAATATTCTCTGTAAACACCGCCACATTGGTACCCGGGAACGTGTATTGCGATGAGCTTGGATAATCGCCCGAATATTTAAAATCGGGGCCGCTACCCTCAACTGCAGCGCCCTGGCTGCGCAGGGTTTTTCCTTTGTAAACTCTTACGCCGGTAAGCAACGAGTTTAGTTGTGTACCACCCAATTTATATTGGTGCAGCAAACGCAACTCCGACCCATAATTGCTGTAATGGTCGTTCAACATATCGCGTGGTTGGCCATTATCGGGGCGGTTAATGTAATCCAATATCCCAAGCGCAATACGATCTGCACTGAGGTGATAAGTACGCAAGTTTAGTTTGGTATAGTCGCCCAGTTTATAATCAAGCGTTACGTTAAAAAGGTTCCAGTTTACCTTAAACCAGTTGCGCGCCCGGTTAGATTGGTGCGCATCTGCCGCAAAATCCTCATCAGTTAAACCACCGGGTAATTGCGCCAGATAGGTCATGTAAGTGTACTCGCCGGTGATTTTCAACCTATCGGTAAGTGCATAATCTAAATGGATAAACGAGCCATGCTGGTTAAAATGACTGTTGGGGCGCCAGCCATCGCCACGCTTATACTGATAGTAGGCATAATAGTTCAACTTTTTGATAGTACCACCAACACTGTTAAATGTATTGAAGAACCCAAACGAACCTGCGGTTTGCCTGCTGGTGATCTCCAGTGGTTTATCTGCCGGCCACTGTTTCATTTTAAAATTGATGAGGCCGCCAAACTGTGTACCATACTGCAAACTGGCCGCCCCCCTGATGATCTCGATACGGTCGACGGCTTCGGTAGTTGGCGTGTAGTAGCTTTCCGGGTAACCTAAAGCATCGGCACTTATATCGTATCCGTTTTGGCGTGTATTAAAGTTTGATACACGGCTTGGGTTCAATCCTCTACCACCTATACCCAGTTGGAGGCCGCCGCCGTCATATTCAATAATGTTTATCCCCGCCACGCGGCTATAGATCTGCCTGGTATTATTGGTAGCCAGGTTTGCGTTAAGGTTGGCAATGTTTACCACTTCGGTTTTTTTACCGGCGTAAATGGCCATACCTTCAACCTGTCGCAACGCGCCCGATGCCTGTTTAAAAGCGGTATCGCGCACGTTTACTTCTGATAACTGCTGGCCGGTATCCTGCCTCACGTCAAATTGTAATTGCTCGTCTTTATCAGTAAGTTTTATGGTTTTACGATAGAGTTGGTTGCCCAGATAAGTTGCCAAAAGCTCGTATTTTCCGGGCTTAAGCGCCTTAAATTGGAAATGGCCGCTGCTATCGGTAGCGGTACTCAAATCGCCGGGCTTAAGGGTAATGGTAATACCTATTGCAGGTTGCCCGTTGTCAATTACTATACCGCTGAGTGATAATTGCTGCGCAAACGCTGCTGTGCCTGTTAATAAAAACGATATAAAGAGTAATAGTTTAGTTCTCATTTGTTGGTAAGGGTAAAACCCATTTGTAATGCTGCCAGCCAAGCTGTTGTACCGCAAGGTTGGTAGCGCTATTGATAAAAGGGCGTGATCGCCTGCCGTTTAAGGCCACAAAACATTGGGCATAAACTGCCGGATGCTTCAATCCTCTTTTTTCATAAGTAGTTGCCAGGAAATGAGCATAGCGCAATATCATATCCGGCTGTGTGCTCATCATTTTTTCTTGCAATGGAGTTAAAAACTCGCTGTTATTTACTTCGTATTCTTTGCCTGTTGAGGGTTCTTTCACGGTAAAGAAAGAGTTGCCCGATTTTTCCATCAGCATTACCCGCCACGAAAAACGAAAACCCTCTTCGTGCCAGAAAAGTCCGCTTGGGTAAGCAATAAATCTTAAAGGGACGATGATCTGAATGGCAAAGTAAACACCTATCCCAACGGCAAAAGCTTGTTGAATTTTCTGTGGACACCTTAGTGGCTGAGGGTTTGATTTAGCTCCTTTATTAAAATAACCCAAAAGTTTACGGTGCGCATCCGAACTAAAGAAGATGGTACTTACTACCATCATTACATACGGAAACAAACCTATCCCCGGGAAAAATATAGCCGTAGCAATATGAAAACCCAGTACAAAAACATAGGCATACGGTCTTGTTTTTTTATTGATGAGGAAGAAGGCAATAAAAAGATCGTACACCGCGCCAAACCAGCTAAATAGATAGGCTATCCATGTAGTGTACATTAACTGGCCTATCAGCGGAAGATGGCTTTTGGCAGGCAGCCATATCTTCATAGGGATAGCATTCAGCAACCAATCGGGATTAAGCTTGGCCAGCCCTGCAAAAAAATAAACTATGGCTACCTGTAATCTCAAAACCCCAACCATCCATAATGGTACTTCGGTGCGTTTAAGTTGGGGCCAGATCTTGACATCTACAGACCAACTCCTGTGCGCGGGCAGCCATATCAGCATAAAACCCACTAAACAGATAAAGTAATAGTGGTTAAGGTAGTTCGTGATATCTATCAGCTCAACGTACGTAAATGCCAGGAAAAAGACAACCGTTGCCACCCGATAAAAAAAACCTATGGTGATAAAAACAGTGGCCAGCGCAATAAGCGCAAACAGCAAATGCATACCCGTATAGCCCAAAGGCTTAACCCACTCAAAACCCATGTAGCTGAAATAAAATTTGGGCGCAACAAATTGCTGCACAATCCAGCCGTTGAGCCAAAAACGGATAGTACCAACCAGCATCATGATGCCAAATAGCACCCTGAAAGTTACCAGTGGCGCTATGGGAACCGGGCGTTTTAAACGGTCTGCAGATAAGTTGATCATCTTTGTCTGTTAATCTCCGTCGGTATCCTGGTAAGTGATCCTTACACCGGTTTGCGAAGCCACATCTGTTTTTATTAAGGTTAACAGGATCTGAATCTCGCGGTAAGCCGCATCTATCTGTGTTTTGTTGTTGGTCATGGCCGTTGGGTAAGGATCGGGAATGGCTTTAAGGCTGTTTATGGCTTTATCAAACTGGCTCATTACATCATTGCTTAGCTTTTGCTGCTTAAGGGCTACCAGGTAATCAGACATACCTTTGCCGCTGCCATTACCGTTGAACATACGTTTGAGGGCACTTAAATTTTCGGTAGCTAAGGCGATAGAAATGCCTGAATAGAAACCTTCAGTGTTTTTTGGATACATTACCCCTGCCGATTGTTTACCATAAGGCCAGCCAATGCGGGGCCCTTTTAACTGATCCATCTCAAAAGCAAACTGGTTCACCAAAAAAGCAATAGGACTGCCCGAGTCTGATTTGGTATTGCCGATGAACGTGGCACGATAACTTCCTTTCCATCCATCCAATACTGTACCTACCCTTGTTTTAAGTGCGGCCAAAACATCCTGCACATATTTTTTACGATTGGCTGCATTAGCAGAAAAATCTGTTAACGCATGCGGGTTAAACAACAAATAATCTAATGCCGGGAAACCTTGCTGATTAATGCTCGCATTTGAAGTGAGGCTATATGTACCCTTACCTATGTTGCCCTCTACCACAGCAGAATCGGTAGGGAAAGTATTAAGGAAATTGCTTAGCAAAGCGGTTTCGGCTGGGCCAAACTGATCAACCGATACGTTTTGATACTTCAGCCATGTTTCTTTAAAAACCGGCTTTAGTGCCGCTTGGTTGGTGGTATTTGGCGTGCTTAAAAAAGTATTTACGGCTGTCTCCAGCAAACCTACCTGTGTTTGTAATGTGGTGTAAGCAGGTATGATGAGATTATCGGCATAGTTGGTAAGCATGGCTGTTTTATCAAAGCCAGACTCATCTGGTTTTGAACCGCCGAGTTCGGTACCACTTTTTGAACAGGCAATAACAGCAACAGTTACTGCTAAGATAACGGAAAGGACTTTGAACGAATTTTTATTGTATTTCATCGTCGGGATGGATTTTTCTTTCAATACACAAGCCCCTTGGCAAAAATTAGCCAAAGAGCTTGCGAAATAAGGCGGTATGGTATTTTATTATAAACCGTAGGTAG
Source organism: Mucilaginibacter conchicola (assembly GCF_003432115.1). GTDB lineage: Bacteria > Bacteroidota > Bacteroidia > Sphingobacteriales > Sphingobacteriaceae > Mucilaginibacter > Mucilaginibacter conchicola. Next base: position 3,197 of record NZ_QWDC01000007.1, on the reverse strand, counting down.
TTTTCAATATAGTTTGTGCTTCAACCAATTTGGTGAAGTTTGCCTCGTTTATAAGCGTGTAGAAATTGGTATCAAACGTTGCTTTTAGCTTAGCGTAATCAGCAGCGCTAAGTTTACTGCCTGTTTGGCGGAACTGTAAAGAGTATACAAAACCAAAACCTTCTGATAAGGCGTGGAACTGGGTTGCCAGGTTACCAACATTTACAGAACGGGTTGGGATGGTTGCATACTCTAAAGCTGCTGCTGCATTTAATTGCTCCCATTTATCCAAAATGATCTTTGCCTGCTCAGCAACAACAACTTTGTCTTTACCGCCTAATGCAGCGCGACCTTTTCTAAATGCTTCAAAAATGGTTTTACCGGCCAATATCTCTTTACCACGCTCGGCAAGGTAACCACCCCATAATAACGGGCGGTTAGCATCAGCACTGGTATAGGTTTTATCGGGATCATAATCAGCAGGAATGCCTAACAAACCAAAAGCATCATCCCAATTGCGTTGTGCCAAGGTAGTGTTGTTGGTTACGGCTTTATTATCATCATTGCCAATGTTGCTTAATAGTTTAACAACCTCTTTAAAGTACAATGCGCCCATCATACCTTTTGCTACTGCCTGGTTTGATTCTAAACCGGTTGCACCAACCAACCTTTTGGTGGTACCGCTTATTACCACACCCGCAGCACCATTTACGGCGGCAACATTATTGCTCATGCTGTTGGTTGCCTGGGTAGTAAAATGGCCTCTGAAAAAATCAGCATTGCTGGTTTTTTCGGCAAGCGTAACACCAGACGTATTCAGAGTGGCATCAGCAAACTGGCTATTTTTATTATCAAACATATCGTTTGCTTTTGTAGCAGTAATAGATGCATTATTAGCTGTACCAAGGTAACTGTTTAGCTCGGCACCCATTTTAACACGGGCAGTAGCTTTAGAGTAATCGGCACCGGTAAAAGTGTAAGTGGCCGGCACGGTGTAAGGTTGTACTTGTTCTTCCGGTTCGGTAGGTGTTGTTTTATCTTTTTTACAAGATGTAAATGCTGCCATCCCGGCAACCGCTAAGGCGATGTAGGTAAATTTGATTTTCATCGTTTATATTATAAATTCTAATTTTATTTGAATTAAGTCTAAATAAAGACTTAACATTGTGCAAAGATGTGAGCGGATTCTAAAGAAAATCTAAAGATTCAGGCTCCTTCAGATTTTTCTTAAAATGAAAGTTTTGTTTATTGAAGATGAGCCGGTACTGGCCGATGATATGCTGGAATACTTTTCCTCGCAGGGCATGCTTTGCGAATCTGCCAGGACTTTTACGGCAGCATCAGAAAAGATCATGAACTATGCTTATGATATTATTATCGTAGATATTGGCCTGCCCGATGGTTCAGGCATGAAACTTATCCCCTCGGTTGTTACCCAAAACCAGGATACCGGCATCATGATCGTATCTGCGAAAGCTTCACTGCCCGATAAGTTGGAAGGCTTGCGCTTAGGTGCTGATGATTATGTAACTAAACCATTTTATATTGAAGAGCTTAACGCGCGTATGCACGCCTTGTACCGCCGTAAAGCATTGAAGGGTACCCATAGGATAGTATTTGATGATTTTAGTATCGAGCCCGAATTGAAAGTACTTTACCATCAAAACACAGAGATAAGCCTTACTAAAAAAGAGTATCAGCTACTGCTCTACTTTATTGTTAATAAAGAACGCGTGGTAAGCAAAGCCGCTATTGCAGAACACGTTTGGGGCGATTATGCCGACCAATTGGATAACTTTGATGCCATTTATGTTCACCTCATGAACCTGCGTAAAAAGCTAAGCAAGGCAAGCGGTGGCAAAGAGTACATTTCAACAGTTTATGGCATGGGCTATAAATTTAACTCATGAGGCTGCTCACTAAAACAAGTATCCACTATTTATGGGTAAGCGGCATCGTTTTGATCTGCACCTTGTTTTTGCTTTTTTTTATCCTCAAGAATAATATTGCCGATGAGATAAGAGAACAGCTGGAGCTGCAATCTGAATTGGTAATGTATGAGATAAAAGAGGGTAAGCATGTTGAATTTCCATTGGTTAAAATAGACACCGTTAGTATCCACCCGGCAGCAGAACCGGTTTTTAAGGATACCCTGATATTTGACCCCCTGCAGCAAAAAAAAGAAGATTATTACCTGTTAAGGCAGGTTAAAACTATCAATAATAAAGCCTACCAAATAACTGTGGCTACTATATATATTGGCTGGCAGGAGTACCTGGAAACAATTGGCTTAGTATTCCTGGTTTTGGCCATTGCTATAACAGCAGGTGGCGCACTGGTTAATTACTTTATCAGCAAAAAAGTATGGGCACCGTTTCTTATGAACCTGGCCAAGCTTAAACATTTTTCTTTCAGATATGACGATAGTGTAGAACTGATCAGCTCAGATGTAAACGAATTTGAAGAATTAAACGGCGTGTTAAATCAATTGATGATACAGGCTAAAAACGAGTATCACAGTTTGCAGGAGTTTACAGAAAATGCCTCGCACGAATTGCAAACACCCATTAGCATCATACGTAGTCAGCTGGAAAAACTGAGCCAGCACCCTATGGAGCAGCAATCAGCCGATCTCCTTCAAAGCGCAAAAGATACGCTTAACCGTTTAAGCAAAGTGAACAGAGCCTTGTTGTTATTAGCAAAACTTGAACGCGATAACTTCCCGGATCTGCAGATAACCAATGTTTCGGATATATTGGAAGACCTGCGGACTGAGTTCTCTGATATTTTTGCAGAAAAAGAGATCAAACTATCTGCACAGATCTTTCCTGTAAAATTGGTATGCAGCCCCCACTTAACACGTATTTTATTCTCTAACTTACTGAGCAATATCAATCACCATACTCCAACCGGAGGTTACGCAGAAATTACTATCGACAATACAGGCATCGTTTTTAAAAATGATGGACCTCCACTAAATTTCCCTGAAACCGCGCTGTTTCAACGATTCAAAAAGAGCAACGATTCATATAAAGGCACGGGGCTCGGTTTGTCCATCGCAAGGCAGATCTGTGTTGTGCATAATTGGCCATTAAATTATTCTTATGAGCACGGGCAACATATTTTTAGAATAAGTTTTTGCTCTAACACTTAACCTAAGGGTTTAAAATCCTTTCTCTTAATTACATAACGTATATTGGCATTTACTTGCCGATACA
>NZ_QWDC01000006.1 GCF_003432115.1 Mucilaginibacter conchicola | reverse complement strand
GCGGAATGGACGGGTCCGTTTATTTTTCCGCAATGGCTTTATTATCAATAATTTGACGTTTCTAAAAATCAAAAGGTAACCGATTAGGTAACCGAATAATTTGATCTGTTTTGATTGAGTTTGAAAGAACTAATTCAAATATAACAATTAAAATAGTTTTTTGCCATTAAAACAACACCCCTATTTTTTGGGCATATTAGTAAATGCAGGGTGCATATTCGGCTATCCTTATTGTAAACTTTCTGTTGCGGCTACTATAATTTTTGCAACTTCTTCAGGCTGCGACATGAAAATCACATGGCTGCCTTTAATTTCGGTGATCTTAGCCTTAGCACGTTCATACATTGCTCGTTCTGTGGATGGGTTCAAAGCTTTATCCTGTGTCGCGATAATACCATAACTCGGCTTGCTTCTCCAGGCTACATTATGCACGGGTTCTTCAAAGCATTTGCCAATAATTGGCACTTGCGAAGCGTTCATAAAGTCGCTTTGTGCTTTGGTTAAGTCACCGGCAAAGCCCCCATGAAATTTAGCCGGATCGAAGTAAACATAACCGTACTGATCAGGCGTAGTGAAACCGGCATCATGTGAAGCAGGTGCAGCGGCTACCCACTTTCCTGTTGTCTCTCCTTTATCGGGCATAAAAGCAGCAACGTACACTAATGCAGCTACCTTTTCATTTACTCCTGCTTCTGTGATTACGGTTCCACCCCAGGAATGGCCCACTAAAATCACCTTTCCGTCTTGACGGTCAATTACGCTGTTGGTAGCATCTACATCTGCTTTTAATGAGGTTAAAGGGTTTTGTACGATACTTACGTGATATCCTTTATTTACCAAAATATCATAAACTGGTTTCCAGCCTGAGCCGTCAGCAAAGGCACCATGCACTAATACAATGTTTTTTATCCTCTTGGGTTGTGCATTCGCTACATGGGTTCCTAAGCCCACAAGTGCTGCAATAAACAGAATGGTAAAAACTAAAAAGCGGAGATTGTCTGAAAATTTAATTGATGTTTTCATGATTTTATAAATGTTTTAATTGTTGAACAAGAGTTAGAGAATAGCAGAAGGTGAAGAAACAGATGCTTTGGCAGCGGCTAATATTTCGCCTGTATCCGGGTTCTGTATAAAGCCGATAAGCTCCCAATTTTGTGAATCAAATTCCTTCGGCAAAGCAATTGTCTCGTCGCCTTGTCCTTGGGGGCCTAAAGAAAATGCATGTAACTCCCGTACTAGCTGAGCATGACTAAGAGTTCGACCTTCGTTTTCACCGGCTCTAACCTTGTTTACCGCATGTTTTTGTACTAAGGCAACAACCAGTTGACCTTGTGTCGGCTGACCGGCTAACTGATAGTGAATGTTAATGCCTTGAGGTTTTTGTAGCGCCTTTAAGTTTAACGCAGTACTTGCTTTTTGATTTAATACTGTAGATAACGAATTTCTAATTGCTCCTTCATCTGAACCTACAAACTCCTGCGAGCCATTCACTATTAATTGGGGTGTATACACCTGACTGGTGAACTTGTTATGGTACCAGTATTGCCTTTTTGAAAAATCAGGTTTGCTGAATATATCTTTCCAGCCCAACCGGTTCCAATAATCTACATGGTAGGCCAAAATATAAACAGGTTTATCGCCTGCTTCTTTTTGAACGCGTTCCAAAAGCTCTTCAGCCGGCGGGCAACTTGAACAGCCCTCGGAAGTAAACAACTCTAACACGGCAAAACCCTCGCTCGAATCAGAATTCAAAGCTTTGCTATTGGTAGAATTCTGGCGGCTTACATACACAGCTGAAGTAAGCATCAGCACAATGGCGGCGCACATGGCTGAAATTTTTATCATCTTCATAGTTCTCATCTTTTTGATTTGATTCAAAATTATGGGCAGAAAGAGGCTGGGAAGAGTGAAACAAGGCTGAACCGGACACAACTGATCCTCAACCCCGAAAAATAGAAGGTGAAAGTTACTATATACCAGTTTTGGTAGTGTGAATTTAAACAACCTGATCCAGTGATATAACATACGAGTTGAATGGCTTCATCAATATGTTATTTTGGATACTTACAAACTCAGTACGGATACATGTATGGCGTTTCTGCTGCTGAACTTTGTGTTATAAAATCATTAAAAAAATGAGCAAAACAATTTTTATCACAGGCGCCTCAACAGGCTTAGGGAAAGTAACCGCTAAATTATTTCAAAGGAAGGGCTGGAATGTCATCGCAACCATGCGCAATCCGGACAACGATACAGAACTGCGCCAGCTGGAAAATGTCACCCTGCTTCCGCTGGACGTAACCAACACCGAACAGATCAACGATACCGTGGCCAAAGCTATTGCGACATACGATATTGATATTGTATTTAACAACGCCGGTTACGGATTGGTCGGCCCGCTGGAAGCGGTAAGCAACGAGCAACTGGCTCGTCAACTGAACACCAATCTTTTGGGTGTCATACAGGTGACCAGGGCCTTCATTCCTTACTTCAGGGAAAAGCAAAATGGCCTTTTTATTACCACCACTTCTATGGGCGGCTTTTTAACTTTTCCCTTAAACTCAATTTATCACGCCACAAAATGGGCATTAGAAGGCTGGAGTGAAAGTTTGTCATTCGAGTTAGGCCTGTTCAATATCGGGGTTAAAACCGTAGCCCCAGGTGGGATTAAAACGGACTTTATCGGCCGTTCCCTTGATCCGGTAACTCATCCGGCTTATGAAGCAGCTATGCAAAAAGTGTTTGGTTTATTCGTAGAGGATAACCTGTCTTCTGCAGAAGACATCGCTGACGTGGTTTATGAAGCGGCAACAGATGGTAAAGACCAAATACGCTACGTGGCTGGCGAAGACGCTAAACGGTTGTATGAAAGAAGAAATGCAATTGGCGCGGAAGCCTTTCGCAAGGAACTCGGAAGCATGGTTTTTGGCGACGGAAAGTTTTAAATTAGCAACATGAAAAAGTCCAATCAGCCACCTGTAACGATCCATAGCATCACGGAACTACACCGGCTGGTTGGCCTGCCCGGTCCTGCCCATCCGCTGATCAGTTTGGTAGATAATACCAAGTTGAATATTGAGAGGGAACGTTTCCCGGAAACCTTGATCCTGGACTTTTACAAGATCTCTTACAAGCAATCGCTGAACGGCAGGATCGGTTATGGCCAGGGCTATTACGACTTTGATGAGGGCGGTATGATCTTTACTGCACCTCATCAGCTTTTAGCCATTGATAAGGATACGGAATACTATGGGCTTTCTCTGCTAATTCATCCTGACTTTTTGCGCGGATATCAGCTGGGTACCAGTATCAGTAAATATGGTTTCTTCTCTTACGATACTAATGAAGCGCTGCACTTATCGGAAAAAGAGAAGGAGACTATTGTATCGGTGCTGGAAAACATCGGCCAGGAACTCACCAATAACATCGACGATTTTAGCCAGGATCTGCTCGTTTCTTATTTAGAGGTATTGCTGAACTACGGCAACCGTTTTTATAAACGGCAATTTGTTACCCGCAAAGCTGTTAATCATGATCTGCTTACCAAACTGGAAACGATGCTTACGCTTTATCTGGACAGCCGTCAGGGTTTGCAAAGTGGTTTGCCTACCGTAGAATATCTGGCAGATCAGCTTAACTTATCACCGCGTTACTTAAGCGATATGCTGCGATCTTTAACGGGGCAGAGCGCTCAGCAGCATATTCATCAAAAAGTGATCGACAAGGCGAAAGAGTATTTGACCAACACGAAGCTTTCTGTTGCGGAGATCGCCTATGAGTTAGGTTTCGAGTATCCGCAATCCTTTAACAAGTTGTTCAAGAACAAGACGACGCTTACGCCGGTAGCTTTTAAAGCGCAATTTTTCACCAATTAGTTCAATAAAAAACCCGGCTCGAAGGCCGGGAAGTGTAAGAATAAAAAGTGTTCGGTATTAAACTACCGTCGCACCCCTTTAAAGTAAGCACAGCACCGGAGAGACTGATGAATGATGAAGTTGCTGATATTTAAAGACTCATCCCGCCGTCCATCACAATTTCTGCACCGGTAATGAACTTAGCAGCATCGCTTGAAAAGTACGCAACCATTTTAGCTACGTCATCCGCTTCACCAAGCTGCTTTAAAGGAACACGTTCCAGCATCCAGGTATCCAGGTTTTTTCTTGCTTCTTCATCCAAACCTAATTTATTCAAGATCTCTGTCTGAGTTGGGCCCGGACTTACGGAGTTGACCCTGATCTTCCTTGGGGCCAATTCAATAGCAGCAGCTTTCATTACGGAGTTCAATGCTGCCTTGCTTGACGAATATACCGATGCATTGGCACCATGCATACTGGCTGTGTTTGATGACAAGAACACCACCGATGCGCCATCATTGAGTAATGGAATGAATTTGCTTAGGGTGAAGTAAGCTCCTTTGTAGTTAATATTAATGACCTGATCAAATACATCTTCGGTAGCTGTTTCAATAGAAGCACCGCCAACTATCCCTGCATTGATGAACAGGATATCTACCTTACCGTATTGCTCGCCGACTGTCGCAGCTAACTGTTCGATCGCCTGAACGTTGCCTTGATCGGCCACTAAGCCCGTAACGCCTAATTGTTGTGCAGCGGTTTCAACAGCTTCCTGTCTGCGCCCGGTGATGATCACCTGAGCGCCTTGTGCTTTTAATTCTTTTGCGGCAGCGTAGCCGATACCGCTATTGCCTCCGGTTACTACAGCAACCTTTCCTTCTAAATTTTTCATGATATTATTTTTTGTTTCTGCAAACGTATGCTATATTTGGTATAATATTGATACCAGTATCACAGAGTATACCAATATGGATGAGCATTTAGTTAAAGAGGTTCTATCGGAACCCCGGAATCAGAAGGAAGAGATCCAGGCTTTGCAGGACACTATTTATGTAATAGGAGGCAAGTGGAAACTGCCTATCATCAATTCGATATGTAATGGCAACAGGCGCTTCAGAGAGATCGAAAGAAGCATACCAGGGATTACAACCCGCATGTTATCGCGCGAACTGAAAGATATGGAAGCTAATAAATTGTTGAAACGTACGGTTACTCCAACCAGTCCGGTGACGGTCGAATATTCGCCCAGCGACTATTGCCATTCCTTTGCTGATATCATTTTACATATGATCAAATGGGGTAAGGAACACAGGCAACGTTTAAGGGAAGATTAATATGCAGATAGATTCGGTAGCCTTTGCATTTGGAAGTGCTTTTTTACCCATTTCTTAAGCTCAGATCGGTAAATGTCTAACTGGCGTTTCAGTATGTCCGGTTGAACCATTATCTGCTCATGGCGGGGTTTGATTTGCCACAACTTTGTGTCAACAATCAAAAACAAAACGTCATGAACTTAAAAACATCAAAAACAATTTACTGGGTAGGTGCCATCTTTATTTCACTTTGGTTTGGCGCAAGCGGTTTCTTTGAGCTGACTAAAAACCCTATCGTATGGGACATCACTGTAAAGCTGGGTTACCCGCCGCACTTCATTTACATTCTCGGCGTAGCTAAGCTTTTAGGCGTAGCTGTACTGCTTACCCCTGGTCGTTTCCTTCGTTTGAAAGAATGGGTATTTGCAGGCATCTTTTTCGATATCACTTTTGCCTTCTTCTCCAAACTGGCTGTACTTGGATTTGCGCCAACTGTTGATGCCATCATCGCCTTCACTGCCATTTCCATCACCTACATCATGTTCAGAAAACTTTACCCGGCTACCTACACCAAAGCCGGTACAGAACACGTGGTTAACAGTTTCGAAAGAGCATAACAAAGATCTTCCAACACAATACTATCAATATCAATTGCCATGAAAGAAATTACCACCACAGGTCGCCGCGTTTTGATGATCGCAGCGGCCATTATGATCGCCATAATCTTATTTAGCAGTTCAGATCTGTTACAAGCTCAGCCTGTTGTTAATCAAAATAATTATGCAGATACTTCTAATGTAGCTTTCAAAAAAATCAAGCAAATCAAGGCCGGTGTGCTTGATGTGGGTTACACTGAAGTTGGACCGGCAAACGGAAAACCGGTTATCTTACTGCATGGCTGGCCATATGATATCAACAGCTATGCGAAAGTTGCGCCGATACTCGCAGCGCTAGGATATCATGTTATTGTACCTTACTTAAGAGGTTACGGTAGTACTTCCTTTCTTTCAGCAAAGTCAGTACGAAACGGGCAACAGGCAGCATTAGCTGAAGATGTGATCGCATTAATGGATGCCTTGCATATACAAAAGGCTACGCTTGGCGGCTTTGACTGGGGGGCGCGAACTGCTGATATTGTTGCAGCGTTATATCCTCAACGGGTTAATGCGCTGGTGTCAGTAAGTGGTTATCTTATCGGTAGTCAGCAAGGTAATAAAGCTCCCCTGCCGCCAAAAGCAGAACAAGCCTGGTGGTATCAGTATTATTTTTCTACTGAACGTGGAAAAGCGGGTTATGCAGCCAATACTAAAGCCTTCAACAAGTTGATATGGCAGACCGCTTCACCAGATTGGAAATTTACTGAGGCCGATTACAATCGCTCTGCCACAGCTTTTGATAATCCGGATCATGTGGCCATTGTCATTCATAATTACAGATGGAGGCTTGGGCTTGCTAAAGGGGAAGCAAAATATGATGCCTTGGAAAAACAACTGGCTTTAGCGCCCGCCATTACCGTGCCCACGGTGACATTGGAAGGCGATGCGAACGGCGCGCCTCACCCGGCTCCTGCAGATTATGCAAAGCGCTTTACCGGCAAATACATTCATCATACCCTGACTGGCGGCATCGGCCATAACCTGCCGCAGGAGGCACCGCAAGCATTTGCCAATGCAATTATTGAAGCAGATAGCCTTGCCAAATAACATTCAACCAGAAAACTCAAGTAAACTTTAAATAAAATGGAAAATCAAAATGTAGTGAGCAGTGAAAACACTGCCAAAACAGCCATCACCAAAGTGCTGTATACCGCCAAAGTGCATATTACAGGTGGCAGGGAAGGTAATGCTACCAGCAATGATAACCGCTTAAACGTGAGCCTTTCCACACCCGGCGGGCCGGGCAATGGTACTAATCCCGAACAGTTGTTTGCCGCCGGCTGGTCAGCCTGTTTTATCGGGGCGATGCGACATAATGCCTTAAGCCTGCAAATACCGCTGCCCAAAGACCTTGCTGTTGATGCAGAAGTTGACCTGGGAACCGGCGAAGGTGGTTTTTATCTGCAAGCACGCTTGAATGTGAAGCTACCCGGCTTATTAGCAGAGCAAGCGAAAACCGTGGTAGAGGCTGCACACCAAACCTGTCCATACTCTAAAGCTACCAATGGGAATATCAACGTGGAGATCAATGTAGCCCTATAAGCATACGATCAAGAAAAATGCGGCGCATCAATGGAATGCTCCGCATTTTTTATTTGAACATCGTTCGCGTGATCAATTCCCTGCGTTCAGCGATCAGCTCATCGAATTGATGTTCATTCATCCCAAAGAATTGCCGGTATATGGGGGACATCATAATTGGGTAGGATAGTAATGAGAAAAGGTTGATCAGAAAATGTTTAGGATCTGTTTTTTCAATCGTTCCCAAATGCATTTCTTTTTCAATTTCATTCAAAAAGGACGATACCGGACCCTCATCAATTTTCGTCACCAGGTCGTGCCCGGCAGTATTGATCTCGGTAACCAGGAACACTTCCTGAAAAGGGTATTCCATCATTTCGTTTGTAAATACTTCGATCAATCCCTGTATTTTTTCCCTGAAAGGTAGCTCAGCCGACATTACCTTTCCCAATCGCAGGCTCAAGGCTTGCATAGATTCAGCGAAGATCAAAGCGATCAACTGATCCCTTGTTCTGAAATAATAATGGACAGCCGACCTGTTCATGCCAGCAGCATCAGCGATGTCCTGCGTGGTAGCGTGTAATTTTCCTTCTTTAAAGAATAGCTTTTTTGCGGTCGATCTAATAAGTTCTTCGGTCCCTGTATCTTTTGCTGGCATTATAATTTATTGTACTTTTTAAGTTCTGTTATTTTATCTACGGCAACTTCCTTTACAAAGTACTCGTCGTGTGAGATCACTAACAAAGTTCCTTCGAAATCCTTAACGGCGGCTGTCAGTACTTCCAGGCTTTTAATATCCAAGTTATTGGTCGGCTCATCCAGGATCAGCATATCAGGCGCATGATCCGATACGGATAAGCAGCATAATGCCAACTTCATCTTTTCACCACCACTTAAAACATCGCTCTTTTTGTTCCAGGCATTATTATCGAACTGGGCATATATCAACAGCGACCTGAGCTCATGCTCCTGCAATTGCCGGCTGTTGAAGTGCTGTACCTGTTCAAAAACGCTTTTCTCGGTATCTAGCATGGTGTAATCCTGGTCGAGATACAAATAATTGAAATTTGCCCGTTCTAGTCGCCCGTCCGTTGGTGGCAGTACCCCGGCAATGATCTTGAGTAAAGTTGTCTTTCCTGCACCATTAGCACCTTTGATGTGCATGCGGTCGCCCGAACGTATTTGAAACGTCAGCGCGTCCCATAAAGGATGGTTGTCAAATCCATACGTGATCTCCCGTGCGTCAACCAACACCTTGCCTTCATGCATTCCTGATGAGGTAATATCTATTTTGAGAACCTGATATTGCTGAATTTGACTGCGTATTTGCCTGATGGTGTCGCTGATATGATCCAGTTTTTCGTTTTGGGCGTTCAAGGCCTTTGCTGTACTGCCTTGAGCCTGGCTTTTCAGGCCACCCGCAATAATGCGGGGCAGCGAGCCGGATTTGCCTTCTGCCTTGCCGCGGCTCTCCATCCGCTGTCTTTTTTCTGTAACCTCTCTTGCTTTTGCCTGGCTTTGCTTCATTGTTTTGGTCTGCTCGTGCAGGTCACCTTCCAGGGCGTTTAACTTTAAGACTTTCTGTGCCCGGTAAAAATCAAAGTTGCCGCCGTAAATTTCTACGCCTCCTGCACTCAGCTCAAGCGTTACCGGTAATAGGTTAAGCAGGGCTCGGTCATGGCTTACAACCAGCATTGTTGCGCGACTATTACTGATCAACCGGTAAAGTTGATCGCGGCTGACTGTATCTAAATGGTTAGAAGGTTCGTCAAGTAAGATGATTTCCGGGTCATGAAGCGTGATCCCTGCTAAAAAAACCTTTGTCTTTTCGCCGCCGCTTAATTCATGCAGTCTTTGTGAAGGCGATAGATGCTCCAAATGCCATTCCGCCAGAGCTGAATGTAATTTACCTTCGATCTCCCAGTCATCGTTCAGCTCGTTAAAGTGTTGAATGTCGACGCTGCCCTCAGTTATAGCTTTCAGAGCCGCTAATATCAGGTCGACACCTAAAGCCTGGGCAATGGTCATCTCATCATATTGTCCCAAATGCTGCGGCACATACCATGGCTTAGCCGGGCTGATCACCTGGCCTGTTGTCGGAGCAAGAACACCTGCTGCAATTTGCAATAAAGTAGACTTACCTACGCCATTATTACCTACCAATGCAACTTTATCACCCTTGTTGATGGAGAATGCAATATCATGAAAGAGTAGCGTTCGGTCAGTATGACTATAACTTACTGAGTTGACAATGATGCTCATAAGACGCAAAAATATGTCATCTTTTTTGTTCAACAAAATTGTTTAAATAAATTAGTATAAATATATATATGCTTGATTGTCTAGTTCAAGATCCGATATGTCCACTTCGTGCTAATATTAGTAGCCTAAATTGATGCTGGGCTATAGCTTAGTTAAAAAATTACGCAGCATGGTAAGTTCAAAAAAACTAAGGCTTTGGCCGATAGCCGGAATACTGTTAGTGGGGATCATTTCCATACAGTTTATACAGGTTCCGGTGCAAAACGATAAAGTAACGCACCCGATCAATGCATCGGAAGAAGTGGCCAAAATTTTCAGGAAAGCCTGCTATGACTGTCATTCCAACGAATCGAAATTCAATTGGTATGATAAGGTAGCTCCGGTATCATGGCTGGTCAATCATGATGTTAAGGTAGCCCGGTCGCGCTTCAACTTTTCCACCTTCGACACGCTTAGCGCAACAGATCAGCAAGTGCGTTTATGGGAAATGGTGAACATGGTACTTGCAGGTAAAATGCCGCTGAACAGTTATACCATACTGCATCCGGAGGCTAAGCTTACCCCGCACGATGTAGAAGTACTTAAAAACTACGTAGTGAGCATCAGCCCGACAAGATACCATGATAGTTCGCAGATCAAAAGTGCTGAAGAAGAGCAAAAAGTTTTGGTAGACAAATCAACTGCTTCTAAAAATATAGCTGTGGCGCCCAATGGCGTCCGGTTTATTCCGGATTACAAAAACTGGGAAGTGATCAGTACGACCAGCCGCTTTGATAACCATACGATGCGTGTCATCTACGGGAACAAAGTAACCGTTAACGCCATCCAAAGCGGGCGTATCAAACCCTTTCCGGATGGTGCAGCAATTGTCAAAGTAGTTTACAACATCATTGAGGAAAAGAATGGTGAAGTTTACCCGGGAGCATTTAACAACATCCAGATCATGATCAAGGATGAAAAGCGTTTTCCTGAGAGTAAAGGCTGGGGATTTGGTAGATTTAATGGTAAGGGTCTTAAACCTTATGGTGAAACGGCGGCATTCAACACCACCTGTTACAATTGCCACAAGATAGCTGATGAAACGGGCTATGTATTCAGCATTCCCTTAGAAAATAAAGATCTAAAATAAAATGATACGCATGAAGATATTTGCAATGTTACTATTCGTAATTGCCGGATCATACGGATGCGCCAATGATACATCCAATGATGTCCACAAAAGAATCATTTACAACGCTCATGGCCTGAGAGTGATCACCTCTTTTTCTGACCGCAAACAGCAAACCATATCCCTTTTGTATGGTAATGCCCTTGCCTTACAAAGCGCTAAAACAGGCATACACGATAAAGGTGAGGTATTTGAATTGGTAACATTTAAGCAGGCCAATAATAAATACTGGTATGGCAGTTACATTAATGGTGCGGTTCAAAGTATTGAACTGGTCACTTCATATGCTGCAGATAAAAATGCCATCGCCTTCAAATATAAGATACCCCAAGGCCAAGTTACGGGTAATGCCGATATAAGAATAAAAGGTATTACCTCGCACCGGGCCTTGCTGTTTCCATAGCAGTTCTGTAAATAAAGCTAAATAAATAGCTTTGTTCATCTTCAGCCCGTTGGCTGATCAATATAATGTTAATGAAAAGATCACCACTGCATATATCACATACCACTATCTGGGTTAGCGCTGTTACCCTGGGTTTGCTTTCATCAGTACCGCAACTGGCCTCTCATAAATTTAACGTTGCCGAGGCGGCGGTAAACGCCGGCATTACTGCTGCATTTGCCGTATTGATGTGGTATTTCAATATCTATATGCTGTCACGAAAAAAAGACACCAGGCGTATACAAAGTATATCGTACACGAAATTGCTGAGTTCGCTGTCTTTTGGGTTGGTGGTCATGTTCGGGTTGGCATGGGTGCAGCAGCTGATACTGTCTCATATCAATTTCGGCCCCACTATGCTGATGGTCGAGGTACGGGGTATACTCATCAACCTGGTATTCTACATGTTTTTAAATCTTTTGCAGCAGAACTACGAAAACCAGCATGTCAGTATGGAATTAGACAGGATCAAAAGCGATAACCTGGCGGCTCAGTATGAATTATTGAAACAGCAGATCAATCCACATTTTCTATTTAATAGCCTTAATACCTTAAAGGCCATGGTCGAAACGGGAGACAAAGAAGCGGTTGACTTTATCCTCAAGCTTTCCAACTTTTACCGGTTTACACTGGAAAGCCGTAAGCTTGACCTGATACATGTGCATGAGGAAATGGAAATTATGAATGCCTACCTTTTTTTGCAAAAGGCCCGCTTTGAGGAAGGATTAAAATTCACTTCAACGCTTACCGAACGAACGCTAAAGACCCTGATACCACCATTTACTCTACAATTACTGATAGAAAATTGCATCAAGCATAATGTTGTTTCCTTAAGCCGCCCTTTATACATCACCATTTACGAAGACGGAGAGTACATCATTGTAGAAAATGTATTGCAGGTAAAAAAAGGAGATGTGAGCTCAACAGGTGTCGGGCTGAAAAATATAGGTTTACGTTACAGTCACCTGCTTGATAAGAATATTGAGATCACAAACGATGATAAAAATTTTAAAGTAAAATTGCCACTTATTTATGAACATCATAATCATTGAAGACGAGCTGCGGACAGCCCGCTCTCTAGAAACTATCATTAAAGAAATAAAGCCAAATGCCCGCATTACCGGCCAATACCAGAGCGTCGAAGATTCGGTTGCAGCGCTTTCGGAGACTGCACAACCCGATCTCATTTTTATGGATATTCAGCTGGCAGACGGTTTGTCTTTCGAAATCTTTAAATCAGTAAAGATTACCTGCCCGGTAGTATTTTGTACGGCATTTGATGAATATTCAATGGAAGCTTTTAAAAGTAATGGCGTTGACTACGTGTTAAAGCCTTTTTCTAAAGAGAATATTAAAGAAGCCTTACGAAAGGTGGATGATCTGAAGAATTTTTTTCAACAGAAGATAACGCCTGACATCGAAAGTTTGCTTCAGCGGCTTAGCCCGCAAAGCGGCAAAACGAGCTTTTTGGTTTTTAAGAATCAAAAGTACGCCACGGTCCAAACAGATAATATTGCTTTTTTCTACATACGTAATGATTCCACTTCTTTGATGTGTTTTGATGGGCAGGAATATACGCTGAGCCAGTCGCTTGATAATATTGCCGCTTCTGTTTCAGCAAAGCGATTTTTTCGGGTGAACCGCCAGTATCTGGTCAACTTCAAAGCAATTAAAGAGGTCGAGCATTATTTTCTGCGCAAACTTTATGTTAAACTCGTAATTGATACGCCTGAAAAGCTGCTGATCAATAAAGAAAAGTCACACAGTTTTTTGACCTGGATGGAAGAGCGCTGAAATTCCATGTCTGATTGAATAACATCGCCAATATTTAGCTATGATTCGAGCCCAGCCCTTGGACAAGCCTAGATGTCCCCAGACCGGGCATAATCCGAACCAAATCGTTAAACAACTAAAATTTTTGAATGAACGAAAGACCAATTAACTGGGGTTCGATTCCCCTAGGGGCTACCGCGCCACTGATCGTAATTAATAACAACAGCAACGTTCTATAAAAAACAAGGACTGGAGTACCCTGCCAAAAACCACATTTATTTGATTCTTAAGAATCAAGCGGATCTAATCTCTACAGCCCAACTGCTTTCTTCAAACTCTCCTTGTCCAAACCTCCAATACTAGTGATACCAGACAATCTTATTTTACCATCAACATCCGTTACCACATAGGCAGGGAAACCCGACGATGCATTCAATGCTGATTTTAGTTTATCAATGATCTTATCGTTCACAAAAATATGTGTGCCGGGGATACCGAGATCTCCTATTCTGTTCTTCCAGGTATTGATGTTTGAGCCGCTTGAGGTGCACAGGTAGATATACTCAACCGGCAGATCCTTGTTGTTTTGATGCAGGTTTTTGCTGTAGGGCATATCTGCAAGGCAGGGCGCGCACCATGTAGCCCAAAAATCAATAATCAACGCTTTATTGGGGAATTTTGACCTAAGGCTTAGCAAGAAATTATCAACATTGGCCAGGGTATCCAATTGGTATAAGCTGGCATCAAAAGGCAATTGCAATAGTGGAGTACCAATATCTGCCTTCTCTAACTTTTTCGACAAGGCAAAAAGGCTGTCGACCCTTTTTTGGTTAGCATCAACCCTTGTTAACTCCGCCACCGCTATCTTTTTGCACCAGCCTGTTTTAATACTATTGATGATGGCCGGGTAGCTAAGCCTGTAATTATCCTTCTCTTCGTCTAACAAAAGCAGCTTTAACACGTCCGAGCGCTGTGAGGTATACAAACTATCAAACAGCTTTAGCTTACCTTTAAGTGCTTCTTCCTTTTTAAAACGCTTTCTGCTTGCCGTATAAATGCCAAGGTATTGATAATACAAAATGCCATCGTTACTTGTAAACAGCGGCAGGTGTGCGTTAAGCCTATTGAATACTGCAGCAGGCATATCACTATTCCAGTAAGCCACGCAAATATTTCCGTAAAACTGTGATAGTGTCTCATTTTTAACAGCCTTGCCATACTTGGGATGACCAGTAATAAACTCATCATCTATCTTCCCCAGTTGGCTTAAAACAGAATCTGTTTTTAAAGTGAATTTATCGGCATCATACATATTTCTGGAACTGCCTAAAGCACGGAGCTTATCGTACAAACTTCCCCGCTCTGCCTTTTTAAACAGCGTATTTTCGTTCATTGCGGTATTAAATTCACCATCGCTGCCAGAGTAGGTTACGCCTTCTCCTATCATATAAGCACCATCTTTAGGTATCAGGCGGGCATCTATGTTAACGGTTAAACCGCTATTTACATAGATACCGGCGTAAAGGTATTCGCCGGCTTTTAGCCATATTTGCTGGTAAGGCAGATTTTGGTCCAAAACTATTTTGGCAGACCCCGCCGCATTTGTTTCTGCATGTTTGGTAACCTGGAGAGGACCGCCTATTTGAACAAGGGTGTATTTAATATCAACTTTTTTTACGCTATCAGGCAGGTTATTTATCTGCACTGTAAGTGTTGCGGGTTTACGGTTGCGGAGATAGGCATCCATCTTCTTATCCTCAATGGCAAGAGGCGATACCTTTTGGGCCTGAGCATAGCCGCTGCAGCAAATTAGTGCTGCGATAAACAGTTTTTTCATGATAAGTGGTTTTTACTTTTTTATAGTATGTAAGGCTTTTATTACGTGCTCTTTTTTATTTCTTGAGATAGGGATGCGGGTATTGTCATCCATCAACAAGTAACCAGAATCTTCTTTTATCAGGCTTTTAACAAATTTTATATTCACCAAGTGCGATTGATGGCAGCGAATAAAATCATAGCCGGTCAATAATTCCTCGTACTCAAAAATTGGTTTTGATACCAGGATATCTTTCCCATCTGTAAGAAAGAATTTGGTATACGCATTTGATGATTCGCAACGGGTAATATCGCCCGTATGCACAAACCTTATCTCTTTAGTTGAGGCCAGGGCCAGTTTATGCTCTTTCTTTGCGTCCTTATCCTTAATAAAATCCATTAAGTTCTCCAGCTGCAGATTGGCTTTCCGTTGGTTAAGCTTGGCTTTTACCTTAGCAATGCTTTGTCTCAGTTCTTCGGGGTCTATCGGTTTAAGCAAATAATCAATAGCTGAAAACTTGATGGCCTGTATACCATAGTTGTCAAAGGCTGTAACAAAAACCACCTCGAACTGATGGTGTGGTAAGGCTTTAAGCACCTCGAACCCGTTTTTGTCCGGCATCTGTATGTCCAGGAACAACAGATCGGGGGCTGTTGAAGCTATCACACTAACACCGTCATCTGCATTAATAGCCCTGCCCACGATAGTAACCGGCAGTTCATGTTTTATTAGTAACTGTTCAATATTTTCAATATTGTTCTTTTCATCGTCGATGATAACGGCTCTGATCATATTAGCCAATTTTTAAAATGTACGGTTAACATTGTAATGTTATGCTTGCGCTCTATTAAAAGCGCTATTTGTTGCCCGATAAGCGTTTGGTTCAATAGCACTATCCGCTCCCTGGTTAGCTGCAACCCAAATCCTTTTGAGCCCGCATCTGGATTAAATCCTTTACCATTATCGCATACACTCACTACCATATCGTGGTTAAGCTTCTCAAACTGAATCGTTAACTGCCCTTTATCCTGTAAAACCGCGATACCATGTTTTATTGCATTCTCTACCAATGGTTGTAAAAACAAGGCGGGTATCTCAAGCGCGCTGGCATCGATGCCCTCGTCTACTGTTATCTGATAGGAAAACCCAAAGCGCAATTTTTCTAAAGCCAGGTAATTTTCCAATATCTTTATCTCGGTGTATATGCTCACAAACTCGCGGTCGCTTGCGTTCAACGAATCGCGCATCAGGTGGCTAAACTCCAGTAAATATTTTGATGCGTTCTGCGAATCGTTCTTGGTGACCAACCCCTGTATAGAGCTAAGTGCATTAAACACAAAATGCGGGTTAAACTGCGACCGTAATGATCTAAGCTCGGTTTGTACCAGCTGCTTTAAAATATTTTGTTCCTTCAGTTTCCCAGCCTGCTTTCTTGATCGCCATAGCAACAGAAGGAAACCGCAGGCCAGCAGCCCCAATAAGCTTAAGGCAACTTTTGCCAATACCGTTTGGTACCAAGCAGCTTTTACGTTAAAGCCATAGGTGTAAACGTTGTTGCGTTGTACACTGTAACGTATTTTCAGCTGGTATTTATCCGGCTGCAGGTTCTTAAGCCAAACCAAGTTAAAATCAAAATCATTTACCTGCCAGCCGGTACTATCATTGCCATTTACAAGCTTATATTCGATAATGTTTTTTGACTTGATGATATCATCCAGGTAAAAAATGAGGTTGTTCTCATTGTAATTAAAGTCCTTTTTCAATTTCAGCGCTTCATCCTCATTCCAGTCTACAGCTTTACCCAACTCAAACTGGCTTGTCCATTGCTTTTTAAAGACTTTAAGGAAATCCGGCAGTTGCGAAAAGGTAAAGGTCCCCACCACGCGTGGCTGCCATTTTACCCAGTAGGCCGTTACTTCAGCATTAATACTATCGGGCATGCTTAGTTTGCGCACTTGTATGGTGAGGGCTTTGCCATAAGTTGCCTTGAACTGACCTAAATAAGCAGACTGCTCATCAGCTTTGTTCGGGTCGGCAATATTGGTCATCAAATATGCCTTGCAAAATAGTCTTGGTTTTGTCCAGGGTAATATCACCTTTTGCTTATCCTCCAAAACCCTGAACTGATACTCATTAACATTATCAGGATTGATCCCATTAGCAGTGACAATAATACCTGATGAGTCAAAAATAGGGATGGCATACTTTCCGGGATAACCATCCATTGGATATATGTATGATTTAGATCCGGAGATGTCATACTCCTTTAACTTCGGTATCTTCTTTGCGGCCTGCCTGTAGTTCACAGCGAGCTTATTGGAATAAAAAGCATTGAGTGTTATGCGCTTATCCTTTCGGGCCGAATATTCATAGTTGAAATAGGTGCTCGAAAAATACTTGCGGATAGAGTCGCCATGGCTATCGTATTTGATAATGGGATTAATACTATCCAAATACATTTGGGACTTTTGTGCCGAGCAGCAAAAGCTCAAAAAGCATAAGGATGATAATATAGCTATAGCCCGCATCGGTCTTTTGAATTGAATATCTCAAAGTAATGCTTTTAATGCTCTATTAAGATATGCCAATTTGAATTGAACAGGCTTAAATTTGAATCGGTAGTTTTTAAGGTGTATGGTAGGAATTGCTGAAAAGCAAAAAAGCTGCGAATTTGATTTACGGCCTTTTTTCGGTAGCCCGTAGGGGAAACTTTTCGAACCTCTTCTTAGATGACTTGAGGAAATTAGCTAGCTAAGATTTGGTTCGAGTCCTGCTCCGGCTACCTAAATATTCAAGTTAATAGGCTTTGTTAGGTAGCCCTAACAAAGCCTATTAACTTGAACCGGATGATGGCAGATTTGCAATCTTTGCAACTATATAATTGTGGTTCGAATCCAAACGGGTTCTCTTTGGCTCCGTGAAACCTGTTGAATTTTTTTCCAACCATTTGTTTAACGATTTGAAAAACTTAGCTACAATTTAATGTGGGGTTCGCTTTCTACGAGCTAACTATAGAAGCCTCTGATTTTGATCAGAGACTTTTTTTTTATGCGGCGTCTCGTTGGTATTTACAGGATACAACGAATAGAGCGGGTCGAAAGAAACCGCCAAACAATTTTCAACAGATACCAAAATCTTTGCACATTGATAGAGCATTTATTGCAACACTTACACGAAATATTAAATTTGTAAACCTGATCCTTGTCGCTTTTGGTATACATACACTGTTCCATTCGAAATGGCCGTATCATGCTCACAGGGCTACCAGTAATAACCTTAATTATTTAAAATGCCTGAAAATTATGTTTTAGAAGTGGATCAATTTGTCCGCTCGGTAGAAATAAGCAGACAAGATTTTTTCACCGTACTTTTAGGAGCGGGTGCATCTATAACATCTGGAATCAAATCTGCTAATGAATGTGTTTGGGAATGGAAAAGAGATATCTATTCGACTAAGGTATCTACGCACAACAGCGGAAAATTAGATGACCGCTCCGAACAGGTCCGGCAAACAATCCAAAAGTGGTTAGATAATGAAGCGATTTATCCAAGGCTTAATTCTCCTGAAGAATACTCTGTTTATATTGAGAAATGTTATCCGATAGAGGACGATCGAAGGAAATACTTTCAGCGCCTAGCAGAAAAAAAGCAACCATCTGTTGGATATAAATTACTTTGTCTTTTACATGAATTGGGATTAGTGAAATCGGTGTGGACGACCAATTTTGATGATCTTTGCCGGGATGCAGCTATTAAAACCAACAATACCGTCATTGATATCACCCTGGATTCTGTAGACAGAATAATCAGGCCGATAAACTCTTCGGAACTGTTATTGGTCAAACTACATGGTGATTATAAATATGGCCCTTTAAAGAACACCGATAGAGAACTGAAGGACCAAGACGAAACATTCCGTAACCGGCTAGTAGAATATCTTAATGATAAACATTTGATTGTTTCAGGGTATAGCGGACGAGACGCTTCTGTAATGGACGCTTTGAAGGAATCTTATTCAAAACGGGGATCAGGCAGGTTGTATTGGTGTGGCTATGGCCACGATATTCCTGAACCTGTCAGAGCGCTTATCAAGACTGCTAGACAAAACGGCAGATCCGCTTTCTATATACCAACCGACGGCTTTGATAAATTAATGATCACCTTATCCAAAAATTGCTGCAAGGACAACCTTGAGTTAATGGGTAAATTTAATGGCTATTTAAAAAGTGAAAAGGAAAACCTGCTTAAAACACCTTTCACCTTTGAAAACGGCAAGGTCAATTCTATCATTAAGGGTAACCTGTTTCCTATTAAATTGCCACAGGAAGCTTTTCAATTTGAATCTGACATAGCCATTGAGCCTAATCCTTGGAAAACAATTAGAGAACTGGTTAAACCCTTCAGGATCGTTGCGGTACCTTACAAGGGTTGCATTTGGGCATTAGGTACATTGACAGACATTAATGAATGCTTCAACGGGAAAATAAAAGGGAGTGTCGTAAGAGTGCCAATTGCCGGAATAAATTTGTGGCGGGATACAGCTATTTACAGTTTACTGCTTTCTTCCCTGGTCCGGGCATTATCTGCACCACATGGCTTAAAGTCAAATGGCAAAGACCTGATCTGGAAAGAAACAGCTACCACCAATCGCATATTGCAAAATGTACTTTACAGTACGCATGAAGCAATCAGAATATCGCTAAGTACAGATGGAATACGCACATATTTGTCTATTCTGCCTGATTTCAGAGTTCAAACTTCCGACCCCGAAGCGAGGATCACTAAGGATATCAAGCAGGAAGTTGGCCGGACGTATTTTGATAAGTTACGGAACAATTATTTCGATGACTACATCTTATCCTGGAGGAAGCTCATCTTAAAGGGAAGCGATAAAAAGTTAAACATCGAATATCCTACTAACTCGGCGTCCGGCTTTATCTTTGAAATATACCGGCTCCCATTATTTGCAAAGATTGCCAAGCCTAGTGTAGGAACTGAGGTGAGATTAAATGACAAGTTTCCCAAAGCTGTATTACATTTTAACGGCATACAATATAAGGAACCAGAATTGGAATTTGGCGCCAAGCACCAGGGAATGCAACCGCCTTTTGATTTTCACCCTATGAGAGGCTTAAGTAAAAACAATCCGCATGACAGTAATTTGAACGGATTATTATTTGAAAATACTATCCGGCTTGGCGTGATCTGCAGTTCACAGGAAGCAGGAGTATTTTCAAGTTTCCTTAAAACTCATTTAGCCAAAGTCAGTTCAAATAATGTAAATCAGGATTACCTGATAGATTATCCGGGATTTTATGATACTTATGGCGTTAGCTTGAATGTGCCTGATATCAATTCTGCAAATTGGTTCAGTTGCCCTGAGCCGGAAACCAAGCAGACACTAAAGGAAACAGCCTTTGATTTACGCGCCAAAATCATCAACAGAATCGATCAAAGTTTAAAGGATGAAGTAAAAAAAGTGATTGTGATATTTATTCCAAACCGATGGTTGACCTATACGTCATTTGACGAGGAAAATGAACATTACGACCTGCATGATTACATTAAAGCCTATTGTGCTGAAAAGGGCGTGGCTACACAATTTATTCAGGAAGATACCGTGAAAAGCCCATTAAGTTGCCAAATCAACTGGTGGTTATCACTTTCATACTATGTAAAATCCTTACGAACACCGTGGGTATTACAAAACCTTGATAAAAATACGGCCTTTGCCGGAATAGGGTACAGCGTATCAAGCGCAAAAGCAGAAGTCGGCAATATTGTTTTAGGTTGCAGCCACATATACAATTCGGAAGGGCAAGGATTGAAATATAAGTTATCCAAGGTTGAAGATAAGCTCTACTGGGATAGACAGGACCGTCCCCACCTTAGTTATAACGATGCATTCCGTTTTGGACTTTCAATCAAAGAGTTATTTTTCAATGCCATGAATGAGTTACCTAAACGAGTAGTCGTTCATAAACGTAACTATTTTACGAATGACGAGATCAACGGTTTAAAAGACAGTTTACTTAGTAGCGGAGTTAATGCATTGGATCTGATTGAAATCAACCATGCCGATGATATTCGATTTATTGCCACAAAGGTGGATAATGATTCTATGCCAGTCGCAGATAACTTTGCAGTTCCAAGGGGCACTTGCATCAAGTTTGATGATCATACAGCATTTTTGTGGACTCATGGAATCGTTTCGTCGGTGAGAAACCCGGCTTATAAATTTTACTTAGGCGGTAAGTATATTCCAGGACCTCTGAAAGTCACCAAACATTATGGAGAAAGTAATATCGGCACAATAGCAAATGAGATCCTTGGCTTAACTAAGATGAACTGGAATTCTTTCGACCTTTACAGTCAGCTGCCAGCGACGGTAAATTCATCTAATGAAATAGCAAGGATTGGTCGGCTTTTGTCTAAACGGGAAGGTATCACCTACGACTACCGGTATTTTATCTAAGGACGGTTACGTTTTAGAATTTGATTCGTGCCCAGTCGGAAGCACCCAACCATGTGTTTCTCGAACCACTTTGCAGGTGATTTAGAAAAATTGGCATCCCTTGCATTGCGATAGAAAACTTGGTTCGAGCCCAGCCTCAGGAGCTCCAGTATAAATAAGCGGTAATGTCTATGTCCCCCGACTGGATGTAATTCGAACCATTTGGTGGAACAGTTAAAGCTTTTAAACGATTTAAAGGGTGCTTAAAGGGCTTTGCTCCTCCTTCCTGGCCCTTAATCGAACAAGTTTAAACAATTAAGTTTTGCGTGATTTTTTAAATTTACAGTTGTCAATGAATCGTGGTTGTATTTTTTGATATAGGCCAGTTAGTATAAATTCATAAAATCACAGCTTTCTGAGGCATGCTAACCGAATATTTCATTCTTACACGTTAGTTTGGAATTCGCATAATGCCATCCACTAATCAGTGGATAGTTTCCTAATTTCATCAAGTAGTTTGGATATCTCAGACAGACGTGGTAAATGAGAATAATAATCATTTACTGCCATTTGTGATTTTAGAGCATTGATAATTTCTAGATGTTGTTTTGTAGAGCTTCTTAAATCAACCAAGGCCTGTTCAGTCAATTTGCTATAAGCTGCCGTTGTATTGTTGATATAGAGCTTGTTTAACAGAATGTCATAGCTCTCAATGAATACTCCATTTCTTACAATAATAGCATCATTAATCACCTTTAGAACAATCTTATCCGCAACTGGAATGAATGATAGTCGTTGACTTAAAGGGTTATATACTTCGACTATATCGTCAGCTAAATTATTGATAACATAAAACGATGAGCCAAATGCGGCTAATATTTTGCCAGCACAAGGCAACGTTGAAATGAGTATAGATTGCTCATCATACACTTCAAAACACTGTTCTAATAATAAAACTTTCGAGATCATAAATTCGCTTATAAAATGATTATTTATGTGGTAGGCATTTAACCCTTTTAAAAGACGGATTTGAAGTTTACCCGAATAGCTTAGCGAACATTCAATACCCTTTTCAAGGTGTCCTGCATGGCCGCCTTGAAAGCCTCATCTTTGGAAACTAAACGATAGAGATCAAGCTCATCTTTGCGTTGTTTAGCCATTACTTCATCAAAGATTTTCCTAAAAGCAATCTCTCTGTTCTGAACGTCAGCATTTTCTTTGTATTTGTCCTGAAAGTCTGGGTGAGCTTGAATCTTTTTCGCAAGATTTACAAACTTAACTCGCTGCTCTTCAGGTGTTGCTTCCCATCCTTGAAAGAACCGTTCATTAAAGCTTCGTATGATAAGGTCTAAGGAATCTTCCTCTGTATCACCGCCATGAGCACCACGGGGATTTGAGTTTTGTGGATCAACTTCGGTTTCGGATTGATCTAAGCCAATGGAAGTATTCAGCTTTACTCTTTCTAAACCATAAGTCGATAAATCAACCGAATTTAAAAGCTCGTCTAAAGCATCCTGCTTAGGGTCGGCTATTAATAACTTGGGTATAAGGAATTTTAAAAACCAAAACAGCCTTTCCCAATTTAATACCTCATAAGGCAAAATTGCAGCCATCTGACCATAAATTTTAACAAACTGTTTAGCTTTTATTTTAAAGTCGGCTTTTTCGTTGTCCTCAAGGTCTAAACCTCTATTAAATCGCTCTGCTGCAATATCTATAATGGTACTTAGTTCTTCAGCGTTAACACCATCAAAATATTTCGTCACAAAATCCTCAACCTCGTGCCACTCGTAGACACCTACTGTATCTAAAACCCCTTTCAGGTCATGAAGGACGTTTACGTTTGTTGCTTTACTTAACGTAGTTGAGGTATAAAATGGGTCAAACGACGCTTTAATATCTTCTGTAGAGTTAAAAAAGTCCAATACAAACAAATCCTCCGTCTTCTTACCCAATTTATCAGCGGCACGATTTAGCCTTGATAATGCCTGTACAGCTAACACTCCCTGCAACTTTTTATCTACATACATTGCAGATAACTTTGGCTGGTCAAACCCGGTTAAATATTTATTGGCAACCACCAATATACGGTACTCATCCATATTGAAATACCGAGCTATTTTATCGCTTATATATCCAGGCTCAGTTGGTTTGGCAGTATCTAAATGTGGTGGGAAATAATTCAAAGTATCCTCTGAATATTCAATTCCGTCAATAGTCTTTTTTCCTGAAAAAGCAATTGCAATACTAAACGGATTGCCGCGCTTTTTAAGCAGGTTTTGTAAAGCAAAATAGTACCGTATTGCCGACTCAATACTTTGTGTTACCACCATTGCTTTAGCTTTACCTTTAAGTTTTTTGGTGTTTACCACTTTGCTTATAAAATGGTCGAGCATCAATTCTGCTTTCGTAGCTATGGTTTGCTCATGCCGCTCTACAAAGGCTTTCAATTTTTTCTGTGCCTTGGCTGTGTCGAATAGCGGATTATCTTCAATGGATTTCTCTATTTCGTAATAGCTTTTATAAGTAGTATAATTGGCCAGAACATCTAAAATGAAGCCTTCTTCAATGGCTTGTTTCATTGAGTACAAGTGGAAAGGCTTAAACTTATCATCATCCTGTTTTATACCAAATTTTTCAAGCGTAGTGTTTTTGGGCGTTGCCGTAAACGCGAGGTAGGAAGCATTGTCTGCCATTTTACGAGCTTTCATCGCTTCTAATATCTTGTCCTGCGGGTCCGGGTCTTCTTCCTCGGCGACTACGGCACCCATTGCACGATTTAAGTTGTCAGATGCTGAACCGCTTTGGCTACTATGTGCCTCGTCAATAATTACAGCGAAACGCTTGTGACTTAGATCGGCAATGCCATTTACAATGAAAGGAAACTTTTGAATAGTGGTTACGATAATTCTTTTGCCGCTTTCAAGGTTTTCTTTTAGTTCTTTGGCTGAATAAGCCGGAGCAACAATGTTTTTTACTTCCGAAAACTCCTTAATGTTTTCTCGTAACTGTTTGTCTAAAAGCCTGCGATCTGTAACCACAATAACCGAATCAAACAATGGGTTATTTATGCCTCTGCCGCCTGGCGTACTTTCGCTTTCGGGATAGGTTTCAATTAACTGATAAGCCGCCCAGGTTATGGAGTTGGATTTACCCGAACCTGCGGAATGCTGAATAAGATAAGTTTGCCCAACGCCTTTTTGTGAAGCATCTTTTATTAATCGGCGCACCACGTCTAACTGATGATAGCGCGGAAAGTATAGGTTTTTCTTGTTTAAAGGGTCAATCTCTTTACCGTCAAACCTAACAAAGTGCTGTATAATGTTGGCTACGCTTTGGCGGGTTAAGATTTCGTTCCACAAGTAAGTTGTCTTGTGTCCGAAAGGATTAGGTGGATTTCCCTTTCCAAAGTTGTTGCCCAAATTAAAAGGCAGAAAGAAAGTATTCGCGCCATCTAACTTGGTCGTCATGTACACCTCATCGGTATCAAGCACAAAGTGTACTATACACCTGCCAAAGTTTAACAATGGCTGCGTAATATCGCGCTTGAATTTGTATTGGTTTTGCCCGTGTACCTTAGCGTTCTGCCCAGTCCAATGGTTTTTTAGTTCCATTGTAGAGAAAGGCAGGCCGTTTACAAACAACACCATATCAATCTCTTCCTTTGGATTGGCTGCCGAATAACGCACTTGACGGGTAACACTAAATTGGTTGGATTCGAAATTGTCTTTTACATTTTGACTGCTGCTGGCCAGTGGTAACGGATATAGTAATGTGAAATAAGCATCGTCAACGTCCAGACCTTTGCGGAACAAACGGATTATACCATGCTTTTTGATCATCTTATCCAGCCGTTCTAATATCTTTAGCTTCCAATCGCTTTGCTTTTGGAGTTTGGCTAATTCATCCTTTTGGGTAGTGCTCAAAAAATCCCAGAATCGTTCCTCGTCAATAGCGAACCTAACATTGAAATCATGAGGTGAACCAACATAGTAACCTTTACCTGCGCGGTAAAGCTCATTTCTATCAGCAACAGCGTTGAAAACACTTGTAGGTTTGAGCTCCTCAACAGTGGTGCCAGTTAGATGTTTTTCAATGGCTGCCTCTAAGGCCTGTTCGTTAGTTTGACTTGGCATGAGCAACTTGATATAAATCGACTATGTATTTTACAACTTGTTCAGGTTTATCAGAGATGAAGTCGTCGTTACCTCTCGCCCTAACCAGGTATTGCTTAGCTCCGTTATGGTTGTAAATAACTTTTGTTTTTTTTGATTTGATTTGTGAGATGCCGAATTGATTTAGACTTTCAATAAATTCTAATTTAATGTCATCATGTTTAAATCCTTTTTTAACAAGCAGCTTTTTAAGCAAAACCGATTTTACTTCAGGATCGGCGTATTTATTATATTTCGACTTTCTTAAAACATAAATATCATCATTATCAAAGAATTTAAGGTATTTCTCGTATGACATTTCAATCAATGATGGGTTCTCAATAAAATCCTTACGCCAATCTTTACTATCGTGACTATCAATGATGCGTTTTAAACTACCATTTATATCATTGATGTCAAGTTCGTCGAATAATTGATGCAAATAGCCGCAACGAGGTGAATAATATTCGCTTGTTTTATTTCCGGTTTCCTTAAGTAGTCGTTTCCAGCTTATATCGCGATGATTATTTCTTAGCAACGACCAATTAGTTGAGTATAATAAATAATCTCCTTTAGCAAGTAATGCTCTTCTAAAAAGCTCTTTGTCAAATGTTCTTAAGCCGTTGTCGTCAAAAAGTTGAATAAACTTGTTGTAGTATTGTGTTATTTTATCTAACAAGGCCTCATCTGCCACACTTGTCCACTCTAATTCATTTTTAAGGTACCTGGCATATATTCCCGAAAAGGAAAGCAAAAACATAATTTGACCTTTTAAATAGGGATGTTCTTCTGCCTTAAGGATAAACGCTTCCCACTGCTCTGACTTAGCCATTAGTAATATTTTTAATTTTTCTTCCCTGATTTGTTGGCCATCAAAACCTCTAATGTCGAGATCCACAAAATCGCTGTATATATTGCCACTGTATGATTCAATAAGCCTGTCAACAGAAGAAATTGTGCTCACAAAATCCTTCGAGTCATTGTAAGTTGTGTTGGGTATTAAGTTTTTTATTAAACGATCCCATTTTTTCAACTCATTGGGTTTAACTGTATTTTGATGTTTGGCTAAAAATTTGAAAATAGCGTAAAACAAACTTCTTTCTTCATATCGAGCTTTGAAATCTTTTTTATAAGAACTGTATATGATATTTACTTTATCAAGATATTTTTTGTCTACTAGGTAGGTTTTAACAACTTCATTATCCGACACTAGCAGATCAAGTGTATCTATGTAAGTAATTATAGAGTCTTCGTCCAATAGTCCAAGAGATTGAAAAAGGAAATAAGAAAGGCTTCCTTCGTGACTGTCAAGTTTGCGAATAACAGCATCGAATATATAGTGGCCAAGGTGTTTTTTTATAACTTCATTTAACCCAATAAACGCTAACAAATTCAACAGCTTGTCATCAAATTCATTTGTTTCTTTATTTCTTACCGCCCAAAAGAAATCACTCCATAGCGTATCGGTTTGAGTAACAAAATAGGTTTCTACATCTACAGGCTTCGAGCCACCGCTATGTTTTAAAGCATAGTTATACTTATCATTGAAGGGAGATTGTTTAATAAAGCGCCCAAGCTCTGCTTTTAAATTTTCAAAATTGGTAAGAGGTTTGCCTCTCGCATTCATCTTTATATATAGATCGTCTGATATGCCAAAGTTTTTAATATCGAGGAAATTAAAAACAGCGCAAGGTTTGTGCTCATCTATTAAATGGTCTAAACCAATAGGTGAATCATTAAACACACTATGAATTTCATCAAGCATAGTTAAAGCTGACTGGATAGTAAGGTCGTATTTCCAACTTATAAAATACCAGTTCTTATTTGTTATTACCGACTCAAAGGTGTTTTTTTTATTAAAAATCTCATCATGGTCTTCCTTCGTTAATTCGGTATTTATCTTATTTAAAAAATCCAGTGATGATCGTCTTGTTTGATATTTGAACTTTGATAAAGGACTTAATATTTCATCTAAACGACCTTCTTTAAAAGCCATGTACCAATGTAGCAGGTATAAGGTTGTTAATCTTTGCTGTCCATCGAGCGGTATAAATGCGCCTGCGTCAATGTATCCGTATACAAAATCAAGCTCTAACGGTAGTTTATTTTCTTTTATAACACCTATTGCGCTTTCCTTTATTTTAGTTAAAAAAACAGTGCGGATCTCATTTGCTTTGCTATTGTTCCTTCCCTGAGCATAGTCCCTCTGTATCATGGGGATCTCAATGCCTCGCTTTATATCATGCCCGGGCAAGGCGTTATTTAATATATTCCAGATGGTAATAGTGCTCATGCTTGTTTTAGGTTAGATAGGTTAAAGATCTATTGATGTTTTCAACGTAAGCCTTTCTGTCTTTAAAAGTCCAGTAAGCTAAGTGAGCCGGTGTTTTTGTGTAGTATTTTAAGAATACCATTTTAGTTTCTGTAGGGACAAATAGACCCGCCTTATCTCTTTCCAGTATCATTCTTCGCTTTATATCAAAAAGCGAATTCTTAATAGCAGAATTGATCGATCCGTCTAATAAAGCGAGGTTGGCAATGGAGTGATCATCATTCATCCACTCATATTCACCTGCCGTTTCCTCGGTTCTCTCCTCTATAACTTCAGAGTCGTTTGCGTCAAGCGTTTGAATTACTTTTTGAATATAGTCTCGTATTTTAATGAAGCAGCTCTGAAAATCTTCACGTTCAATTTTTTTACTGCCTGCCGCCAATAAATCAGAAATACAAAGCGTAATGTCTTTGGCTAATTCATCGTTCTGCTTTGATTGAAAATAAGGTAAATGGTCTTGCAACCAGGCTTCATAATCCTCCTCGCGCAGTTCATCCGAATTTTGGGCGAAAACATGCTCCAGCGTCCAGGCTTTCCCTTTAAATTTATGAAACGGAAAATAAACGTTGGCATCTTTTACCTCCAAGCTGTTAATAACATTATGGAGTAATAAGATTTGATTAAGTTTAGCATTGTGGCTTCCGTACCGGAGAATAGATATATCCGTACAGTTAATTTTTCCTTTAATATGCCTTTTCAACAGCGAAAGGAAATCGCTTTTTTTGTTCCTTTTAAAGTCGGCTATCAGTTTAGATATATCTGCATTTTCTGCAATTAAAAAACCAATCAAATGATTGTATGTCTTATCATGATACCACTCGAGTAATATATCAAACAGCTCTTTAAGATTACTCCATTGGCGTTCTATAAATGACGTATCCGTATATTTTGATGCTGCTTCCTCATCGGCTCTTATTTCTTTAACACGGTCGTAAAAATACTTAAATGAGGCGTAAGGGTGCTTTTCGCTAAATGTTGTGCCTGTATATAAATTAAGAAGGTAATCTATCCGAGTTTCAAATTTCTCATTGCCGTTATAAATAAAGCCCCATAGCTGCGGCTCTTGTAACGCTTTTTCCATCTGATCCCACTCTAAAGCTATGGCGTTTTGCTTTAATGATAGTATTTTGGTATAATCTTTATCATCAGCACTTTCTGATATAAAACCTAATGATAAATTATTTTTACTTAGAAAAACGGCCTTTACCAGTTCGGCATTGGTAAGTGGTATTTTACCCACATTAATTCTTGTAAAAACGTCTATAGCATCAACAGACTCTGTTATTTCATACCAAATAAATTCAATAGACTCGACTATCGCATCAAAAATTTTTGTGTTAATATTGGCTTTCTTCTCTTTTGCTTTTTTTAACCACTCATTAATTGTTATGAAAGCGTTGCTCATATAATAGTAGTCCGGATTATCTTTGTTAAGAACCAGATCAAGGTTTTGAAGAAAGGTAGCGCTATTTGGCCTTGTTTCGTAAGCTAAGGAGAACAGGTCAATTTCGTCGTTATTTTGTTTTAAACGCGTTAACAGCAAAAAAATAGTAGTTAGCCGCTGCTGGCCGTCTAATACCTCATATCGTCCGTCAGCAAGTTTTTTAACAACTACAGGCTGCAGGCAGTATTTATCTTTTAGCGTTTTTTTTGTGTAAATAAACTCATAAATATCGTTCAGCAGGTCTTCCACCTGTTCATCATCCCAGCGGTAACCGCGCTGATAAGAGGGTATCAAAAACCGGTATTTAGGTGCATTGTTTTCTTGCCTTAGCAGGACTCCCACCGGCAAGGTCTCTAAAATGTTTGTCATTGAAAATTGTGTAGGTTTAGGATATCTATTTATTGTTATTTAACTTACTTTTATTTTACCCGTTACAGCACTGTTTATTAAGGTGGCCTTATATTCTTTTAGTTTTTCGATTTCATTTTCTTTACGGGATGTTGCCTTGGCTGTTTTTTTAGTGACGTTTTCAATATGAGACGCAATTTCACATTGTTCCTTATATGGAGGTTCTGATACTTTTAAATTTAGAAAATCGCCTTTCGAAATATTTTTCATGCTTGGGCTTGAACCGTTTGCTATTGAGGTAATACAGCGTCTAAAGCCATCGGTAATCAAAACCTTACTTAACCATATCACGTTGAGCTTAGTGTTTTTGTTAAAAACTGTCTGCCATAAACGATCTGGTAAAAACAAATTAGGATATTCCCTGTCCACATATCCAGAAGCGCCAACTAACTCAGGAGCGTTCATTCTGCTGATTATTATACAGTTTGACCTAACAGGGCAGTTCACTCGACGTAACTCAGATTGAAATACTTTTTTGTTTTCCCTGAAATCAAATGAATATTTATAAACCGCACTTGTTTTTAACACACCAATTTCACCTAAACCGGCTGCCTCTGACTCTGATGCATTAACGCTGACTCCTGATTCTAAATCCATAATAAAATTCTTCAATCTCTTCACCTCCCAATGTTCCGGTATCTCACCAATCCATTCCACACCGCTATTCTTTAAAGGGACATCAGGGTTAAGGCCACGGGTAACGGCTTTATTAACTAACACCTGCCTGCGTTCTTTTAAAAGCTCAATTTGTTTTTCCTTTTGTGCAATGGCGCGATCAATCAGTTCAATTTTACGGTCAAGAAAATTGGCAATGGCGGTTTGTTCGGCAATTGGTGGAAATACGATTTCGCTATTCCCTATATCGTTAAAATTAAGCGTCTGCCTTACGCCAGAACCCAACAGCTTCATGTACGCAACATCAAACCGATGTAGAAGCCATTTAAAATAATTTAAATCTAACGCTACTGAATTGTGCAAAACTATATAGCCCGAACTTACAACAACATCAATCTCTGACAAAGCAATTCGCAGACTGATCAAATCGTAATTAAGGTTTAATGGATTTACTAAAAAGTCTCCTTTTAAAACTATCTGATATGACTTTTTGGTTGCTTCTGGAATCTTCTCATCGTCTTTATAAACTACTTTCCCAAAACTTATAGATCCGCAACTTAACTCGGTATTTGTTCTTTTTTTTACCTCATAGAATATTCGCTTTAATTTAATTACCTCCCAATGTTCCGGCACTTCGCCCAGCCATTCTACGCCGATATCCTTATAAGCCGTGTAGCGCTCAAAATCTATTTTTTCTGCTGTTATTTCCATATCAGGCCAGGTTTAAAATTTGGCGTATTAAACCATCGCTTTCTTCTTCCAGCTTTAATATATCGGCACTTACCTCTTCTAAACTGCGCAGCGGTTTGTGGCGGTAAAAGTACTTGTTAAAGCTTACCTCGTAGCCAATTTTGGTGGCATCTAAATTTATCCAGGCTTCAGGTACGTGGGGCTGCACCTCGCGCAAAAAGTAGGCGTATATATCTTCTGCCAGTGGTACATTCTCGGTATCGCGCAGGTCGCTTTCGGTTTCGTATTGCAGGTACTCGCCTTTTTTGTCGGTAAGGTAATAACCGTAGTGCGGCAGTTGGACCTCGGTACAGCCTAAATGCGTCAGCAGGTTAGTTAACTTTTCGGCACTTAGCTTTACTACACCTTTTTCAACCTTTTCGGCATCAGCATGGTACCAGCTAACCGCGTTTAAAATGGCGTTTTTCTCGGTAGCAGTCAGTTTTATTTTAGCTGCTTTAAGTTCGGTATCAACTGCAGTCGTAAACAGGTTAAAGTTGTTGTACTCTTCATTGCCAATAGCTTGCATCAGTTGAGCAGCGATATTTATAAGGTCGGCACCCTTTTGCCAGGTAGCAGGGCTCACCAATGCTTTACTTTGTTTGGCGTTAAGGTTAAGGTCGTTTTTTTCGCACCAGTCTAAAATAGCTTTTTCGTGCGCGGCAAGGTTGGTATAAACTTCCTGTCCGTACTCTGTGTATGCCCATTCCATTGGTTCGCGCAGCGTTTTATCAAAACGCAGCTCTTCAATACGCTCGGCAGTAAATTGCGCTTTAAGGCGTTTGGGCCTTTCAATAGTTGCCTTATAATAACCAAAATCGGTATTGTTAAATATTTTTGAGGCAATGCCATCGTCGGTTGTGCGTTCAATAGTCAGCATCTGCTCATAAACGTCAACTATCTCACGTATGTGTTCGGGCGCGAACTCACAGTTTTTGTTGCCCAGGTTTTTACGCAGCTTGCGGTAACGTTGCCCTGCATCTATCAATTGTACTTTGCCCTTCCGGTTAGCTGCTTTATTGTTACTTAACAGCCATATATAGGTGGTTATACCGGTATTGTAAAACAGGTTGTTGGGCATTTGTATAATGGCTTCCAACCAATCGTTCTCAATAATATAACGGCGTATGTTGCTTTCGCCTCCACCTGCATCACCTGTAAATAAACTGGATCCGTTGTGTACCGAAGCTATACGCGAACCTGTGGTGTTTTGGTCAACAGGTTTCATTTTGTTCACCATCTCCATTAAAAACAGCAATTGCCCGTCGGATGAGCGTGGCGTAGCGTCTACCTCTTCCTCGTTGCCCCAATAATCTTTAACCCTAACCTGAAAGCGGGCATCTATAACGTCTTTGCCGTCTTTAATATATTTCTGCTCGCTGGCCCATGATTTACCATACGGCGGATTGGACAACATGAAATTGAACTGCACACCGGCAAACTCATCTGTACTCAAAGTTGAACCCACACGTATGTTTTCGGGGTTGTTGCCCTTTATCATCATGTCCGATTTGCAGATGGCGTACGTTTCGTCATTGATCTCTTTGCCGTATAAATGCACATCGCCGCGTGCTTTTATTTCGCCATCAGGGTCTTTAATGAAATTTTGCGATTCGGTAAGCATCCCACCCGATCCGCAGGCAGGGTCGTAAATGGTCATTACCGGTGGCAGGCTGTCTTTTATAGGTTCAAAAACCAGGTGCGTCATCAAATCAATCACCTCGCGCGGTGTAAAGTGCTCTCCGGCTTCTTCGTTATTTTCCTCGTTGAACTTGCGTATCAGTTCTTCAAACACGTAGCCCATGCCCAAGTTAGATAAGGCAGGGAGCTTACGTCCATCAGGATCGTTCTTTTCAAAAGGAGTTAAATTGATATAGGCCGACGTGAATTTTTCAAGCACATTTAAAAGCACATCCTTTTGTGCCATATGCCTAACCTGACTCTTTAATTTAAACTTGTCGATTATCTCTTTAACATTGGTACTAAAGCCGTTTAGGTAATCTTCAAAGTTTGCCTGGAGTATTTGCTGATTGTTGGTAGCGGTATCATGGAGACGCTGTAAAGTCCATTCGCTGGTGTTATAAAAAACGTAACCTGAGGCGTCCCGTAATCCGCTTTCGTCCCATTCGGTAAAGCCGGCTTCATCGCGCTGAAAAGCCAGTTCCTCTAATACGGCGGCTTTAGTTGGTTCTAACAAAGCATCCAACCTACGCAAAACAACCATCGGTAAAATAACGTCGCGGTACTTACCACGCACGTAAACGTCGCGCAGACAATCGTCTGCTATTGACCATATAAAAGAAACAAGTTTGTTGTGTACAGCTGTATTCATGCAGTAGCAGAGAGTTTGTGATATAGTTGGGTAAAGTTATAATAGTTGAGGTATTACAAGGTAAGGTGTGTTGAAAAACTAATTTGGGGGAAGTGGAAAGTTAAATATGAACACTGCCTAAATTCTCAAATTTAGGACTGGTAAAAAGCTTCATTTAAAACAAGCTACCCTGTATGCCGTTGACTGGCTGCGTTGAGCTAATTGGTTAAAAGGGTATGGAATAAACAAAAATTATTATCCTTAAAGCTTTTTCTCGCTTAAGGAATACTTTGCTGATCAAACTACCTTTAATACAGGCCCTACTTAACGCCTGTATTTGACTAAACCCGTTCCAAAATAATCGTTTTATTGATATTTGATAGTTCAAGCCGATGTCCATTTACAGCTTTAAATTTAAAAACACGCTGTTCGTCGGCCATCTGCATGGTAATCTCTGTTCCATTGTTTTGAAAAAACCACGCCCCGGTTTCTACCAGCTCGCTTTTAATAATTATAAGTGACTGAGCTTCGCCCAAGTGTCCAGATTTAAATAAATATTCCGTTGGTTCGTTGCCGCCCATTTGCTTCCAAAGAACGTTTTCCATCGGTAAAACCGGAGGATTGTTGACTGGCAAATGTAACTTTTTAAATTCAGCGAGCTTTCCTCGTGCGACCGCGCCCTGAACTTCTGCAATTTCTGTCAACAGGTTTTTATGTAGGCGGCCCTCTATTTTGATACGGTCCTCTAATTGCCTTTTTGTAGCCTCTTGTTCAGTTGATCGCAAAACAGATTGATGAGCTAGATAATCTGTAGTCCGTGCCATCATATCCTTTTCAATATCCAGTTCTTTGGTGCGGAGTGCAACGTCATATGCACCTATAGGTGTCGCAATTTTAGCTATTGTCGGTAAAATCTCAATCACGATAAATAATAGCCGGATAAGCCAAAGTAACCAAAACATAGTTGCCGAAGCAGGATTTTCTTTACTCTTAGTCAAACTAGCCAAATCCTCAAGAACCATAAAACGGGTTATAAAGCCTTTGTTTTCTTTGGTTAGACTGTCCTGCGTCGTTCGCCGTTGGGACTGAATATCTAACGCTGTATCGATCTGATGTTTATGTGCTATTTGGCTAGATTCTGCCTGTTCCAGGTTTTTTTTATTTGTATTTCGCCAATTAGTAAGGTAATCCGATTGGTCCTTTTCAGCTTTAATTAACAAACTCTGATTAAAACCATATAATTCCTTACGCTTCTTCAGTGAAATTTCTTTGCTTTGCTG
This sequence comes from Mucilaginibacter conchicola, assembly GCF_003432115.1. Classification (GTDB taxonomy): domain Bacteria; phylum Bacteroidota; class Bacteroidia; order Sphingobacteriales; family Sphingobacteriaceae; genus Mucilaginibacter; species Mucilaginibacter conchicola. The sequence goes on along the minus strand of NZ_QWDC01000006.1, from coordinate 9,161 downwards.
ATAACGTGCAGCTTCATTACTATTCATGTCCCGAACCCCATCATTGAATGGTATTCTTGCCCAATTTGTGTTGGTAATTGATTGGGCCCGGTTAAAAGATTCGCTAAGCTGCCGGTATTCTTCACGCAATTGTGTAGCGGTACGTTTCAAATTTATGTATTCCTGATCGCCTAAAGGTTCAGGCAACGCCAGCAATCTTTCTGCTTTTGCCTTTTCTGAACTGTCCCGAAGATATTGCTGCTGTTTGCTGGACATACCTGTGTTTTTCGCTGTCAGATCAATTAAATGACTGGTCTGTTTTTCCTTGTAAGTTGCAAGATTAGCTTGGATTTCTTCGTTAAAAATGAGTAACTCAAGGGGGATAGAGATGATCATTGCAATCAAAAATGCCAATATTGCCCTTGAGAGAAATGGAGCCCAAAATTTTTGATCATTCGCGGCGGGGTCTTTCTTCAAGGTCAAGACCATGCTTCTGTCAATACTAAAAATCAGCGCGCTCCAAATGCACCCAAATATAACGGCCGATGCCATTGTTTCTCCAAAATACCAACCCGCATAACTTCCTGAGCAAAAGGCCAACAATGTAGTCATGAAAATCGTAAAGCCAATTCCGGCTTGACGATTATAGTCGGTTGGGCAGTCTTTTAAAATACTGATTTCCACGCCAGACCACAGCCAAAAAAAGTATTGAATTTTAGAATAAGGTTTAGCTTCTTTTTGTAAATTTTTGCTCATAGAGAGATTGAACAGTTATGTGATAAGATTTTATGACTTGAAAGGTTAAAAGGTATGGCAAAATATAACAAAAGGTCAGCAATACAAGGGTAGAGATAAGTCCCCAGACAACAATACCTTGTTCTTCGGCTTTCGACACTGCGTACCAAAGGCCACGGAAATCACTGATTATACCATTTGTTACCATTAGGTTATTCTCGATGGCATACAACTGGTAATCAAAACTAATTACCTGCTGAAAAATTGCTAAGGAAAATCCAATTGTCATCAAAAAAGCCAGTAAACAGTTGACGATTGAAATAAATGTAAGGATCTGCCAGCCGTTATAAAGTTGCTGCCAACGTGTAAGACGCCGGAGTAATCCATAATACAGAAATGTAAACAGCAATGCTAATGTCAATGAGCAAATGACACGAAACGGCAGATTTATATACCTTAGCAGCACTATCCAACTTGCTGCAAAGAGTAAAACCATTTGCAAAAGATAGTGAAATCCAATACTCGCAATCCGATTTTGCAACGTCGGGCAGAACTCGATCAAGAAAGGATCAAAACCAGCAAGACGCCACAATGATTGCCGCAAACTGATCGTACTATTTACCTGACCTTCCATAAATCTTTAAATATTGATTTTAGACTATACCTTTTTTGGGGTTGCATTACCTGACGAAATAAATCCTGGCTATCTTGATTTAACTGCTCGAAATGTCCGTTTAAATTCAAAGGTAATTGGGGCAATATATCACCAGGCTTTAAGATCAATTCGTTTAATGCCGGAAGCGCTGGTAAAGGTTGGACGTTAAGCTGAATAGGCAGGCTCTGTACCTCGGATAAGGCGTTTGATGCTTTTAGAACATAAGTAATAGTTCTATTCGGCGAAAGAATGACTTTATTTTTCCCAGTAACATCCAGATCTGCCTGGAAAGCCGAGGTCAGTAATAATTTGTCAGCATGCTTGACTATCCAGCTCAAGGTTATCGGCATACCTTCTAATACCAAATAAGTATCTGTTGCAAAAAATTGAATATCTGTTCGCTGAAACACTTTAAGTTGTAGCGTTTGTTCCGTTTCGGTCTGGCCGTCGAGTCCCTGAGCCTTTAGCTGATAGTTGATGTCAGATTTCGGTGACACTACCATTTCTCCCGAAGAAGGCATTTCTTCCACCTCGCCACTTGCAATTAAGGTAACACGTTCCGCATATTCAACCGACCATTTCAATAGTGCACTTTCCCCGGAGAGTATTTTGACCCGACTTAGACCGAAACTTATTCGAGTAGCCGGTAGGACTTTTACGACCAGTTGGGCCTCCACTTTAGATATACTGTTTACTGCAGTTAAAATGTAAATCGTATCTTGCAACGGTGTCAACTGAAATTGGCCCAATGGAACGACGGTTCCAATTTTAGGTGCTATTGAAATCTTTGCAGCGTTTCGGACTTCCCAATTGAGTGTTACTTGTTGTCCGGATAAAATATTCAAGGCATTCGCATGGAAGTGCTTTATCACCGGAGGCCGCAAATAAGTATCCATGGGCTCCAGGTCTTGATAGCGGGTGATCGATAAATAGCGTTCGAGGATTGAGAGCAGTTCTGTTATCTCATCATTTAGAGCTGATAGGTCGCGATAGATGTCCGAGTGTTTCAAATTCGCCAGATCATCTTCGGTAAAAAGCAAATACTGTGTTGTCTCTACCTGGTATTTATCCCATAAATCAGGTCTGTAGATCAGCGACACGATGGATAGATAGATAATCAGTTCTGAAAAATAATCGGCTTTCAACGAAGCCTTGCTTTCTTGGAAGCGCGATGGATGCTGGTAACCTTTCAACCCGGTCACCACATCTGCTTGTCCGACTAACTCAGGAATACAAATGGAATCATAATCGATAAAATGAATTTCACCGTGATCGTTTACCAATATATTCCCTTCCTGCAAATCTCCGTGCGCAATTTGATGAATCCTCAGATCTTCACAGGCATCTCTAAACTTTTCGGCAAATGCCCTTAATGTTTTTGGATCGTTGAGGTGTTTGCTTAAATAATCTTTTAAGAGTAATCCGTCCAGCCATTCCATCAATACAATATCTTCGGCCTGCTGCCCGACAATGAGTCCCCCCGTTTCGTAGCGGAACTTAGCAAAATAAGGAAGGTTCGACTTTTGAAGTGTTTCTGATATCAACCGGTAACGCACCTGGTCGATTGCGGTCCGGACGTACCAAACTCTAAGCGCCCATCTTTTATCCAGCTGCGATAGCTGGAAGACCATATTGAAACCGCCCGAAAACAGGTAGGGCTGGCGTTGTTTATTTAACCTTAGAGTAGCGCCGCGCATGTCCGGCACTTTCAAACAAATGTCCAGGTTTTTGACGGCTGTTATTATCGCATCTTTATCCGCCATGATCAAAACTTATCAATTATACTTTTAGATTTCTGACCAGAAATATCTAAAGGTTTACTGTTCGGCAAATCGAATTTGTTTGTGATCGCATCAATATCCGGAGTTAAACGTTTCAAAAGTTCAGTTGGATCATCGTTTACCAACCATGCTGCTGCATTTACAACAAATCGTGCGGTTCCTGCTGAATCCCAGTTACAATACAAGCGCGTAAACCCCCCGTCAACGACTGCACGTTTACCGCCCGAATCAAAGTAACCTGCTACAACTTCTTTATCCGAACCCAATAGCAATGGTCTTAATGAACCTAGGTTTAATTTCAAAGCGGAGACCGTAATCCCTTCGTACAAATGTTCTATTCCCGTAAAAATAGGATGATTAGGTATTAAACCTGATTTTCCAGATTCGCTTTTTAAACCTAAGACCTGATCTCCGTGGTAGTCGCCATTCAGGGATGTCTGAAAAAGTGAATTCGTAATCTGGTTAGCATCGGCAAAAAATGGGTCATTGTCTCCCCAAATGTATAATCCCCGGCCTTGATGGAAAAACTCATAAATAACTTGCAAATGATCGCTGTCCAATTTTTTTATTTCGTCAGAAATAACCCAAAGCTGACAGCAGCGTTGAAGTTCCTTTTTTAAGATGCTTGCGTCAGGCGGTAGATCCTTCCAATAGATCAAGTCAAAACCTTTTTTTGTCAGGGCGCCACGAGGCAGTGTAAAATCAAAACCTTCACCTGTATATAGATGTAAGATGCCTATAGTTTTTCCGGTAAGTGCATAGTCCCTGGCGAGGTCGTATTCATCACCTTTGAAGTTTCCGAAACGGTCGCGTTCCACATTGCCCTGATAATTATTGAAATCGCTCATATCACATTTTTTGTATGATGCCTAAAGGATTCGCGATAACCGCTGACTTATTACTTGGGGGATTAGGCTGGTGATCCCATTTTGAGGCAATATGATCACGCACGGCGGCTAGCTTATCAACCAACAGCTCTTCCAGTGGTAAGAGATTCTTGATATCTTTCTCGGCAAGTTGATCCATCAGACTTTGAGTAAGTTGAGTTACAACCCGGTTTTTTGACCGGCGTAATAAGTTGAAGATCTCCGAGGTACTCGGACTGGCAAAATCCAATTTCGAAAACAATAAATCTTCGGTTTCAAAGTATTTTGGCCAAAGATCCGGCATCTCTGAAAAAACAAGCAGGGATAAGTAAATGACAGTTTCCGAAAAATAATCAAGCTTATTATGAACGAGCGTGTTGGTTAGACGGGCAGGATGCTGATATCCTGGTAAACCCTTAATACTATCAGGCATACCGTCTAAAGGTGATATATACATCGAGTCGTAATCTATGAGCGTTAGACTGCAATCTGGTTTTACCAAAAGGTTTCCGTGCTGTAAGTCGCCATGGGCAATTTTTTGAAGATGAAGGTACATGACCATTTCCTTAAACTTTTCCGCGAGCGTTTTGATTAACTCTGGCGTTCGTTTGATATGCTCTTCAATAAAGTCTTTTAAAGTCTTGGCCTCGATCCAGTCCATCAATACAACCGGATAGTTTTTCCCCTGCACCAACAAAGCTTGATCGACGTAAATAAAATCTACAAAATATGGACTTTGAAGTTGTTTTAAATAGTTGGCGATTGCCATACTCCTATGTTTTGCCTCGCCGATATCGGCGATCCAACAGCGAAGCGCAACCTTTTTTTGTTTTTTGGTTAAAAACGGAAATACGGTTGTGTAACCACCTGAGTATTGCAGGATACGATTATTTTTTTTAAGCACAGTGCCACCTTTTAACTCCTGGCTTTTGAAGCACTGAAGAGGATTTTGCATTGCGCCCACAATATCTGATAAGGTAGGATAATTTGCCATCGAGATTTATTACTTGCTAAAATTTTTCCAATATGCTCCCCAACCCTTTGAATGATTTCTTTTCGGACAATTGTGGAGGCGATACCTCCCCGACAGGGTCAGACTGTACAACTGGTGGACCTTGCCCTTCCAAAACTTCGCCAGATTTCTCGGCATCTGGATCTATTTCAACGTCAGGGTTTCGTTCAGATGCTTCCGCATTTCCGTCGGCAAAGGGTGGTTCGGCATCCGTTTGCTCAGCAGATAGATGATTGACCTCTTCTTTTTCAGCCAGGATCAAATCGTCCAATTTAGTTAGCGAGTTTACCGAATAATTTAAATCAGCAGTTTCCGCGTCAGAAACCTTAATAATTAATATTGCTGAATCATCGTCTCCAAGTTGACGGTCTCTTCTGGCAAGATCGACAAATCGTTCGAAGTCTTTTTGACCTTCCCAAACGTTGATCAGATGGATCGCATCTTCACCCTTTGTCAGAAACCAATCTGCCAGTGCATCAGTCATTAAATAAAATGTGCCATTCTGCAGCGGCGCTCCTCTCACATATTTGGGATCTCCCTTATGCTGACTGCCCACACTTGCCAAATAATCAGGGAAATTATCGAAGATTACAGGTTCGCTTTTACTCGATAAGCTTACTAAGTCCCCTTTAAAATCTGTATAGTTTGCCGGTATGAAAAAAAGAAAACTATCTCCCAAAGCGGATGCGATCCATAATCGCTCCTCAATTAAAAATTGCAACCCTACAAAAGTTGCCAGCGCAGGAGTCTTCCTATTGTACTCTACTCTAGTAAACCATTTTGTCTCCGGACGGCTGATGATTTCATCGATCTGGGATGTCCATGCTTGCTGGCATTCGCTGACAAATCTATCAACATCACTTGTGTCATGGTTAACGTAATGCTGCACTAAAATCGTCGACCAGATCTTAGGAAAAAATGACTTTGACACACCATCCGATATAGCGAACTTGTTAAGCGTGGTTCCCACGGCGTAGTTATCCGCGCAATCAGCGAACATCTCGGCGCCCTTACAGGTAATATAACCCTGAACACTTACTTCCATCAGTGAAATTTAAATTAGGCAATTCGATCCGTACCTCCGGACGAGCCGAAGTTGATAAATTTAATTAGTGTTTCTGCGCCTGCGTTAGAAACGAAGCCGCGGGATTCTGGCGCGATATTAAAGCCGTGCTTTTTAGCAGCGTCTCTGTATGAGTCGGGTACTTTACTTGAAATATTAAACAGCAATTTCGTTTCGTCATCAACCAATTTTGATTCACTCTCCTCGAATTGAACTTCTCGTCCACCATCACCTATGTGAATGTTAAATATCAGCGGATTCCCGTCAATCGTCGAAATGCCCATTACTTCTTTTGCTGATTTAAGCGTCTTGTTCGGCTCGTCACCATTCTGACCCTCGTAAGGGAAACCGTCAGTTACATTGATAATAACCGGTGCCGGGTTATCAGGTTTTTTGCCGTTCCAGCCCTCGATCAGTTGTTTACAGAAAATTAACGCCTCACCCATAGGAGTAAGTCCATTTGCTGTCGGCTCCACAAAAACGGGCATTTCTTCTTCGATTTCGACTAAACCGCCACCACCATCAGATATCTTTTTCTTAATGCGCTCTAACCGAAGCGGGGATTCTGCAAATGCGCTTAAATAATCTGATCGAATGTCTTCAACTGAATTACCTCCTTTTCCGCCGTATCCAATGATAGAGATAAATACTCGGTCTTTTATTTTATCGCCGGCACTGTTTGTAAAGATCAGATCATTAATGGTACGGTTTATTACCAAAGCAGTAAATGTGGCTTTGTTTTTATCGCCGGTAAAGCTTTCCGACATGGAACCTGATTGATCTACCAAAAAAATGATGTACCCCGGAGTTGCTGAACTCCATTGTTTAGAATTGTTCATTAGTGTTAAGGTTAATAGTGATTTTTATTTGCTGGTCAAAGCATACAGAGTACAATTTTATCAGAGCAAGATAAGAATAATTCAACATGATATTTTGGGGGTAAAATTTTTTTGAGAGATTATTTTTTTCCTTTTTCAAAAGGATAAAATTGAAGAGCAAGCAAGCAAGCAAGCAAGCAAGCCATGTTTTGGTCAGACCAAAACGACTTGCCGGATAGATCCGGAAGCGCTGCTTCACTTCGTTCAAACAGCTATATCAATTGAGGAAAATTTATCGGTAGTACCGAAGTACTCGTGATAAATAAAACATTGCATCCCTGAGTTTTGTGCTCATGGGACGACCGCAGTTAGAATCAGATAAAAAATTATCCAAACGATTCATCTTCCGCTTATCGGAAGCCGAGCTGCAGGCGTTGATCGCTGCTGCCGAGATGTGTGGTAAAACTGCAGGGGCACTTGTCCGTGAAAAGTTATTTAAAGGAAAGTTTCCTAAAGCCGCGACCCCTAAGCTGGACGTCACCCATTATGCTGAACTCAAACGTATAGGCGTGAATCTTAACCAGCTTACCCGCCTTTGCCATTCCGGCAGGATGCCTAAAGAACTGCTGGGTCTGCTATCTCGCCTTGAGCAGCGGCTTGAAACCACTATCGCAAAACTGATCCATGATAGCCATTCAGAAGATAGGTAAAAGCTTTATGGGAGCATTGAAATACAATATCAGGAAGCTGAACCACCCTGATGTAGCCAAGCGTGCAGAATTGCTGGATACAAACTTTACTAACCCTGATCTGGCACGTATCAAAACGGAGGTAGAACTGATCAGACAGCTGCGTCCCAACCTGAACAGGTATGTTTATCATACCAGCCTGAATTTCCCGAACGAAGATATCGCGAAACTGGGTAACGCTACGCTGACAGCAATTGCCCGTGACTATATGGATGCTATGGGTTTTACTGATAACCAGTACTTCGTCTTCCGGCATTACGATGCAGATCACCCGCACCTGCATATACTGGCAAACCGGATCTGCTTTGATGGCAGTGTGGTATCAGATAGTAATAACTATGTAAGAAGCGAACAAGCTATGAGGATAACAGAGCAACGGTATAATCTTATAACAGTAGAACCGAGCAACAAAGCAGCAGAACGGGCGCCGACAAAGAACGAAGTTGAAATGGTCAGACGTACCAATAAGGCTCCTGATAAAATCATCTTGCAAATGTTGCTGAAAGATTTTCTATCCCGTAAGCCCACTATGCAACAGTTACTGGACTGGTCGGAGCAGGCTGGAATTTACTTTCTTTTTAACCAGGCATCGACAGGCAGGATCAGCGGGGTAACTTATTTTTTCAGGGATTTCAAAGTGAAAGGTCAGTCACTGGGTAACCGCTACAAATGGGCAGAATTGTTAAAGCAGATCGATTATGATCAGGTCAGGGACGGCGCTGCTGTTACTGCCGCTAATATAAAGACAAGAGAAAAGTACGGAGAGCTGTCTGTAAGTCCTATTAAAGTGGAAATTCTTTCAGATGTTGCAGTTGAAGATAGGTCAGTTGAGCAAAGCGATAGAGAAGAAATGCAAACAGCGGAAACCATCGATACCATACCAGAGCACCATCAGACAATATCAGGTTCGATCAATATCAGCGATGATATTGATGATGAAGCGATACTTGGAAGAAACAGGCGGAGGCAGCAGAAAGCAGGAAGAAACAGCCGTTAAATAAAAGAGGCGCTCGATAAGCGCCTCTTTTATTTATTTCCCTTTCAGGATCTCATTTTTTTCTTTCTCAGCTTGCAGTAGACGTTCTAACAACGCAATCTTTTCATCGTATAATGTGACGATCTTTTCAATTGGGCTGAAATTGAAATAATGCCCGTAAGAAGCTGCATTGTCATTATAAGTATTAGCTATAAAATTAATGGTAGCTTCATCACTGTATTGTCGGATCGCATCAGCTGATACACCTAAAACATTCGCAATTTTTTCTAAAGCTGAATCTTCGACTTCCGCGCTCTGTTCAATCTTTGAGATTGCCTGCTGACTGATCCCTAACTCGGCAGCAAGTGTTTCCTGCTTCATGCCGCGCAGTTCACGGATGCGGCTTATCTTTCTTCCTATATGTAGTGTTTCTGACATTTGATCGATGTATTGGTATCGTAAAGTTAGCAAAGTATCGCTTTAAACAAAGAATACCCCTGAACACTCGCTGCCAGGGGTATTACCTA
>NZ_QWDC01000005.1 GCF_003432115.1 Mucilaginibacter conchicola | reverse complement strand
CCAACTTTTATTAAAAGCCTTCACTGGAAACAGGAGAAGGCTTTTTTGCGTCCATACTTTTCCTGAAAATCACTCACCACTATACACTCACCCCGCAAGCATTCACTCGAATGAACGCTGATAGCGTCTCGTTAGCGTTAGAATCTTCACTCTCTTAGCATTAGTAATAATTTGCCCGCCAGAATATTTTATATTAATATTGAGGTATCTACTTATACGCATGAAAACTATTGTCTATATGAGCCGTTCGGCGTATCCTATGCACGAGAACCAGTTGTTAGATATTCTGCATAGTTCGCGCATACACAATGCGGCAGTCAAAATTTCTGGTGTGTTACTTTACGCCGAGGGCACTTTTATACAACTATTAGAAGGTGGGGATGCAATTATCAATACCCTTTACACCCGCATCCTGGCTGATCCGCGGCATAAAGACATCATCACTTTAATAAATGAAACCATTAGCGAAAAAAGTTTTGAGGAATGGTTAATGGGGTTTGCAATAACAGATATTACTAAAACCGAGAAACTGGCAGGTTATCTGAAATCAATAGATGAATTGAATCTTCATAGTAAAAGTACTGATGCCGTATCGGCAATTAAAGATTTTATTGAAAGCAACGCGCTCGATATCCAAAACTAAGTTATCACTCGCTTGCATATCTGCTTTGCCACCGCTATCTTAACGGCATAAACCAATAATACCTGTTTACTATGAAAATTGCTATGCTCGGCTCCGGCTTTATAGCCAGGTTCTACGCGGATTCATTGATCGGTCATCGTCGTGTGGATAAACTGCATGCGGTTTACTCGCGCAATATCGATAAAGCCAAAACTTTTGCTGCCGATTATGGGCTACCTGTTTACAGTGATAATATGGAAGAGGTGGTAAGCCATCCCGAAGTTGATGTGGTGGTTATATCCTTACCAAATGATCTTCACTTGGCCGCGGTTGAGGCCTGCGCCAAAGCCGGAAAGCATGTGCTTTGTACCAAACCCCTTGGCCGTACCGCTGCAGAAGCTAAGCAGATGCTGGACATGGTAGAGAAGGCCGGCATAATGGGTGGTTACCTCGAGGACCTGTGCTATACGCCAAAGTTCAGTAAATCGTTAGCAAGTGTTAAAGGCGGAAGCCTTGGCCGTATCCTGTGGGCCAAAAGCCGCGAGGCACATCCCGGCCCGCATAGCAATTGGTTTTGGGATAAGGAACAAAGCGGTGGCGGTGCCATTGTTGATTTAGGTTGCCACTGTATAGAGATAGCGCGTAATTACATAGGCAAAGATGTGCGCCCGGTTGAAGTAATGTGCTGGGCGGCGACGCAAGTGCATCCTATTGATGCTGAGGACAACGCTATTGGTATGGTGAAATATGCTAACGGTGCCATCGGCCAGTTTGAAGTGAGCTGGTGCTTTAGGGGCGGTATGGACCTGCGCGATGAGGTAATGGGTACCGAGGGTACTATCTGGATAAACAACTTCCTCCGCACCGGTTTTGATATGTTCAGCACCGGTAAAGAGGGGGGCTACGTGGCCGAGAAAGCTGAAAGCAATACCGGCTGGCTATTCCCGGTTGGGGATGAAGTGAACGAGCTGGGCTACAATCACATGTTTACGGATATGTTTGAAGCTATCGACCAAAAACGTGAACCATTTGAGACCTTCTATGATGGGTACATCGTAAATGCCATTATTGATGCAGCTTATGCATCCGCCAAAAGCGGTATTTGGGAACCCGTAAAAATTGACGACTGGCGCGGCAGTACTGAAGATAATAACGGCAGCAAATTTACCGAATTTGATGAGCAATACTACCTTATTAAAGAAGAAATACTACCCCACGGCGACCGTAAGCTGATCCTTAAGGATAAAAAAACGGGTGAAGTGATAGTGAGGGATTTGTAAAAGCCCCAGCCTAAGATAAGAAACGCGTCATTGCGAGGAACGAAGCAATCTCCGAACTATACAGGGCCGCTTGTCCTAAAGGGAGATTGCTTCGTTCCTCGCAATGACGCCTGGAAAAAAGAAATAACATGAACAGAAGAAATTTCCTCTACAGCAGCGGTATGCTCGCTGCTTTAAACGCATCGCCTGCAATGGCCATGGATGTGATAGTGGGCCATAAAACGCCTGAACGCGGTATACAGCTGTACATGGTGAAGGAAGATATGGAACGCGACCCTGCTGGTACGCTTAAGCAATTGGGGGCTATGGGTTATACCCAAATTGAAAGCTATGGCAGCGATAAAGGTATTTTTTGGGGATACAGTAACACCGAATTTAAAAAATTAGCAGGCGGTTTTGGTTTGCAACTCATCAGTTCGCATTATAACCCTTGCAGCCTGGCAGAGTTTGATAAGCTGGCGGCGCAGGCAGCAGAGATAGGCATGAAATACCTGGTATGCCCTTGGCTTGGCCCGCAAAAAAGTATTGAAACGTTTAAACGTTTCGCTGATTATTTTAACCAGCGCGGGGCCATCTGTAAAAAACACGGATTGAGATTTGGCTATCACCCACATGATTATCCTTACAAGGCAGTTGACGGGCAATTACCTATCAACGTCCTTTTGAGTAATACCGATAAAGCTTTGGTTGATTTTCAGCTGGATGTTTACTACGCCGTAACCGAAGGTGCCGACCCTTACGCTTACATGCAAAAGCATAAAGGCCGTTTTACTATGGCACACATGCGCGATGTGCTGAAGAAACGCCTGCCCGCGGGCAGTAAAGACGAATCGGCATGCGATATGGGCGAAGGTATTATCAACTTTCCTAAATTTATTGCAGCAGCGCAAGACAATGGAATGAAGTATTTTTTTGTTGAGCAAAGCCGGTTTTATAAAGAAACGCCGTTACAAAGCGCCAAAAAAAATGCCGCATACTTAAAAAGCATGCGGCTGGTGTAAGTAAACGTTGCACACGTTAGCTATAACAGGAATATTTTAAGGTATGATTGCCCCCAGTTGCCCCAATCCTTCATTACCTTTTTAAGTGTTGCTTCTAGGCCTTTATAATCGGTAGCTTTGCCTTTGGCAGGTATTTTCATCTGGTTCTCAGGAATGGTCATGTCGGTTACTTTGGTGGCAAACCAGGTCATGTTATCGTGCGGAAGGGCCACACCCAGTATCATGCCCGGCAGGCCGGTAAATGACTCGGGGCCGCCAGATACGGGTATCTCATCAGAATAAAAAGCCACCACGTATATCGAATCCATGATAACGGCGTTGGCACGGCGGCAGGTGTAACCTGCAATTTCTCGGGTTTCGTCTGTTATTTTCCAGTTTATTTTACGCGCAGTATCCTTCATCAAAAACTTCTCCTCAAATACAGCTTTGTTGCTGGTAGCAACATTTGTATTCAGATCAGTATAAATGGTGTTTTGCTGTTTACCCTCAGGCATATCGCTAAACCAACTGTTGCCTGCTTCTGTAGGTTCAATAGGCGTAAAAAGCGTTTTGTTGCCTGTAAAAGTTAAAGTGCTTTTTAATGATTTAAACTGGGGCTGTGTTTTTTTATAATTCTCAAACGCCTGCGTTGCAAAGCCACCTTCATCGTTGCTTAAACGCTTTTTAATAATAGCGTACATATTTACGCGTTTCTCGTACTCAACGGTACCACTTGTGGTAAAATGAGCTGCCGCCTGGGCAAAAAGGCTGCTGCAAAACAGCGTGGCTATAATTGTTAATGCAATATTTTTCATCTTATTTTTTTGCTGGCGCTCCGCCGCCCATTTTGTTAAAATCCCATGATATGGTGAATAAGAAATATCTTCTGATATTATTGGTGCGTGTTTCGCTATAGTTCTGCCCGTCAGAGTTACGGTTAAAGCCCTGGTTTTGGTTAAGCATATCGTTAGCGCTTGCAATCAGTTTCAGGTTCTCTGCCTTAAAGAATGATTTGGTAAGGGATGCATTCCAGATAAACTGACGGAAATCGGTACCGAAAGCTTGTGTAGCCGCGGTGTAGGTGTAATTGCCATTAGTACCTAACTCAAATTTAAATGGCAAATGCACACCTACATCGCCGTTGGCGTTAAAGCCATAACCATTGTTCTTAATGCCGGGGCTTAATGACGATTCGCCGGTGTTGTATGAAGGGCCCGCGTTAAGCTGTATCCAGTATTTTTTAGATTCTCTCTTCTGCACGCTCAACGATGCGTTATATCTGTTTGATGTGGTGCGGTTAAGCAATTTTGGCCCGTTGAATGATTTGTAACTATAGTAAGTTTGTCCGTTAGCTCTTGCTTCAATACCTAAAGATAACCCCCATATTTTACGACCTGCGTACAAACCCCCATAATAGTTTATTGGGCTGCGGCCCGATAGATTTTCATAAGTTATTACGTTTTTATTGGTTTTAAGATCGGTGTTGATATAATCAACAATAGGGTTTGATGTGAAGTTGAAGCTACCGTACATGCTGATGTACTGATCACTGATAACCTTGTAGCTGTAATAGTTTACAAAGAAGCGATGGTTGAAAGACGGATCCAGCCCCGGGTTACCAACTGTAACATACAGGGGATCGTTATTTATACGCACCGGCTGTAACTGATCAATAGTTGGCTGGGTTTGGCTGCCGTTGTAGTTTATCCTGAAGGAACCCTGAGTAGAGATACGCATTTGGTAAGTTAATTGCGGGTTCCAGTTGGTAAAGCTGCGGCTAAAGGTATTATCCACGTTGTTAAATGTGGCTATCTGTTTAAAACGCACATCGGCTACGCGTGTACCAAAGTTTAAGGTATGCTTGCCTTGCTTAAAGTTAAAAATGGCCCCTACCTGGTTGCTTAGCTGGTTAAACTTATAATCGCTGCTTAACGAATCAATAAGTACAGTGTAGTTTGTGGTAGGGCCGGGGTCTGTAGTGCCGGGTTGTGCAAATGATTTCCTGTCGGCATTGCTGTTATTAATATTGACGCCGTAATTTAACACTACGCTCCACTGCTTGGTTATAGGCTCGGTGTAAGTGATGTTTGTACTCAAACGCGAGCTTTTAAGGTCATTGGTCTTGTACTGGTCAATACGCTTTGCACTGTCAAGTACCAATGAATCCGGCTTAGATTTTATCAGGTTATAATAGTTAATATTTGAGAAAAGGTTACCATGCGCTTTGCTCTCGTTAATACCACCGGTAAGGTTGATGGAGAACGTACGGCCCGTTTTCTTCAGTTTTTTATTGTAGAACGCGGTGGCGTTAAATATTTTACCATCCAGGTAGTTATCTAACTGCCTGTCCTGGTCGTTCACCTTACGGCTGTTGTTGAATGATTCTGAGCTTTCAGTCGTATGCGTATCAGAATTTTTAAGGGTACCATCAATGCTGAGTTTTAAGTTTGATGTACTGTCTATCTTCAACTGATAGGTTGCATCGGCTTTTTGCCTGAACATGTAGTTATGGGCGGTTTGCTGCGATTTGTTATCCAGTATGGTAGTAGTGGTAACCGGCGGGGTAACAGTGCTGTCTGTTTGGGTAATGGTATTACGGGACAGCGAATTGGTATTCTGATCTACCGTTAACGATCCTATTTTGTAGTTGGCATTGATAGATTCTTTATCGCCGTTCCATTTACCATCGTAGTGTACACCACCGGTGCGCGCAATTGGCAAACCGCTGTTGTTGTAACGGCCGTCAAACGAGTCGAGGTCATCGCTGCCGCCGGTGATATAGATATCGCCGTTATCGCCAAAGGTCATACCTTCCTGGGTGCCTAACTTGTTGTTATCTTCCCAACCCAGGCCGGTTTTGCCGGTGTTGCTGATGGTGCCATAGGCAGAGAATTTCTTTTTACCCTGAAATTTATTGAACAGCGCCTGGCCTTCATAATAGCCATCGGTACCGCCACCGCCGTTTGCTTTACCAAAGTAGCCGTTCTTTTTGTCTTCTTTTAGTTTAATATTAATGGTTTTGGTTTTCTCGCCGTCATCAATACCGGTAAAGGTAGCCTGGTCGCTCTTCTTATCGTAAAGCTGCACCTTATCAACCATATCTGCGCGGATGTTTTTGGTTACCAGGGTAGGGTCATCACCAAAAAACTCTTCGCCATCAACCAGTACTTTTGGTACACTTTGTCCCTGGGCAGTTATTTTACCGTCTTTATCTACCTGTATACCGGGTAGCTGGCGCAGCAGGTCTTCAACTTTTGAGTTTGGTTCAATTTTAAATGCTTTTGCGTTAAACTCGGTAGTGTCGCCTTTAATTTTTATGGCGGCCACGGTACCTTTTACAATAACCTCTTTTAATAACCTCGATTTCAGGTCCATAGTTACACGGCCAAAATCGTGCGTAGTTTTAACAGAATCGAGCGAGAATTGCTCAACATAATCTGCATAACCTGGGTAGGTCATCAACAAAATAAATTTACCTTTTTTTAGCCCGCTGATGCTGAACGATCCATCAGTTTTTGCACGGGTAAATTTGGTTAAGGTTGAGTCTTTTGCGTTTAAGATGCTGATTGATGCGTAATGCAACTTAGCGTTGACGACACTATCGATAGCCGCTCCTTTAACAGAATAGGGGGATTGCTGCGCAAGCGCAGTTAGAGAGCACAGGAAAAATACCAGTGCCGTAATTGTGACTTTCATACTTAGGGTTTGATGCCGCAAGATATAACTAAAACCTTAGTAATAGAAGTGCGACATGTTAAAAAGTGTTAAATGTTTGCTTAAGACGCAACACTTAGCACTTTTGTTACCGGGATAGTATGAAATAAAACTTTATGGAGTGGGTAGTTTAACCCACAAAAGTAAACGGACTTTGGTACGATTTCCAATCGGGCAAAAGCTGGTCTTTTTCTGACACGATGGCATCCATCTGGTTAATACTCCAGCCTATGGATAACTCCGGATCGTTCCATATCAGGCCCGATTCAGAATCCTTATCAAAGTAGTTGGTTACTTTATAAGCAAATATGGTATCATCCTGCAATGATACAAAACCATGTAAACAACCCGGCGGTATGTATAACTGCAGGTTGTTTTGGGCAGTTAGCTCAACACCAATATGTTTACCGTAGGCCGGCGAGCCCACCCTTACATCAAGGGCAATATCAACAACGGCACCTTTAATAACACGCACCAGTTTACCCTGTTCAAAGGGACCTTTTTGCGCATGCAAACCCCTCACCACGTTTTTATGCGATACCGACTGGTTGTCCTGCACAAAATCAACATCGATGCCTTTTTCTATGAAATGTTTACGGTTAAACGTTTCAATAAAGTAACCTCTGCTATCATGAAAAACTTTTGGCTCAAAAATATAGGCGCCGGGTATAATGGTGTCTGTAATGGTCATTAGTCAACGGTTTTCATCAGTGTATTGAATAATACAAAACGGTCGGCAAATTGTTGCTCGTGGATGGCTTTGAATTTAAACAGGTGCTTGCTGTAATATTCCTGGAACTGCTCAATAGTATCGGCATTGTATTGCACGCAGTAAGTAACACCATCATTAGGCGAATCGATAATGCTTAAAATACGGTACGAACTGAAGTGACCGGTAGCCATAATTGCAGGGATATGTTCTTCCTTCATCCAGGTAAGCCATTCCTGCTCGGCATTGTTATCTAAAATAACGGTATCGTTATAAACTATCATGGTGGTAAAATTACAATTTGTTTTGTTGGGATTTTACTGATTTTTTGGGATTGATTTCACTGATGCCATTTGCCTGATCTTAAACCAACTAATCACCGGTTAACTAAATCACTAATCAACCAATCTCTAATCTCTAACAACTAACTCACCTTATCTCCCCGCAATTCTCTGAAACGTTTACGTGCGTCATTTATCCAAAGGCTGCCCGGGTAGTCGGTAATTATTTTCTGGAAGTAGGTTTTGGCGAGATTGGTATCTTTTAATTGTGTCTCGTAAATATCGCCCAGCATAAATACGGCATCATCGGCCCAAAGGTCGTAGCTGTGTTTTTCGGCAATATCTTTCAGCAGTAGCACCGCGCCGTTAAAATCTTTCTCCTGTATTTTAATGCGGGCTTTCGCCATCAGTACATCAGCCTCAAGCGTGTTGCCGGGGTACAGGGTGCTGATGCTATCCAGCGTTTGCAGGGCTTTTGCCGGCTGCTCGGCAAAGATCTGCAGATCGGCACGGGCGTATATTTTGAGTGCTTTGGCGGCGCTATCGGCATTCAGGTTATCCGTTATCAAGAGCGAAAGGTTAAGTGCATCGTTAGCTATCAATTGTGTAGTGGCACTTTTCAGCACATCTAACTGGCGACGAGACCAGTTAAAATCGCCGGTATAGTATGCCAGTTTGGCGTTGCGCAGCATGGCATCCTGAGCGATGGGGGTATTGGGGTTATCTTTCTCTACCTGGCTGTACAACAAGGTAGCTTCCCAGGGTTGTTTGTTAAGCAGGTAAACATCGGCAAGGTCTATCTTGCAGGCAGCCAACTGTGCAGGGCGCGAGCCCGCTATCTTAATAGTTTGCTCTAACAAAGCTTGCGCTTCGGGTAGTTTGTGGAGTTTAAAGGCCTGCAGGTTGGCCAGCTTCTGCATGGCAAAAACTGTCCCCGCATTTTTGCCGAACTCATTCAGCAAGTCATTATAATCTTTTTCGAGGCCGGTAAGGTCGGCAGGGGTATAGCGGCCCGCGGTTATCTTCAGATTTTTGGTATTGATGAGTTCTATTTTGGCGGGTACGTAATTGGGGTTGTTCTTGTCATTCTTTTCCACCAGAAACTGGTAACCTCGTATGGCCTCGTCATAAGCCTGGTTGGCTACCAGCGTGCGGCAAAGTTCCATTACGTTGCTGCCATCATCATTAGTGCGGCGGCTTAGGGCCAGGGTTTGGTTAAGCGCCATATCATACTGCTTTTGCTGCAGAAACTGCCAGGTAAGCATTTGGGTAAAAACGAGTTGCTGAGGCTCTTTCTGTATCCGCTTAAGCAGTTCAACGCGCAGCATATCATAATCCTCGGTATCCTCGTAAAGAGTAGCCAGGTTGCTCTCGGCCTGCGGCAGATAGGCAGGGTTGCCGGGCAAAAAGTTCAGGTACTCATCTGTAAGGCCAAATTTATCGCGCTTAAAACGGTACATGGCAATTAACTCAAAGGCAAAGGCATTATCGTCATGCAGTAACTTGCGCCCCTGTTTAAAAACTTTTATGGCGTAATCGGCATTGCCTGTCTGGTAAAACTGTATGGCAAAATTTGAAATGGCATTGCGGTCGGCCGGCAGGTTTTTCAGCATGTCGTTAAACAGCTCTTCGGCCTTTGTAGGGTTGCCCTGTTGGGTATAAATGCTGCTTAAAGCGATAACATACTCGTTACTGCCGGGATATTTTCGTATCATTTTTTTGATGATACTTTCTGCATCTTCCAGCTTTTTGAAGCCAATAAGGGCGTTAAAATATTGCTGGTAATAAGCCTGGTTATCCTGCTTAAAAAGTTTGGCGTAAATGTCTAAAGCTTTCTGCTGTTCGCCATTCGCAGCGTACTGTTTGGCAAGCAATAGTTGGTTATCCTGTGCGTAAAGCTTTGGTGTGCAAAGTATTAGAAATAGAACAGGCAGGTATAACAGCTTCATTTATTTTTTATATTTATGGCAATATACACACTACTTATATAACGCGGCAACAGGGTAAAATTGTAGTGACATTCATCTATACTTTAAGGAAAATATTTATTTTGACCTCACTTAAAAAATAAGTGTTATAAACTAAATGCAAGGCCGCTTAAGATCCGTCTTTTTATTGGTGTTCGTACTGTTCTTTTGCGCCTGTAAGCAAAACGAGGTAAGGCAAATTCCCGTTGCGCAGTTTTTCAAAACGCCGGAGAAAAGCTTTTTCAAAATATCGCCCGATGGTAAGTATATCTCTTACCTAAAACCCTATAAAGATAAGCAGAACATTTACGTACGCACGCTGGCAACCGGTGCCGAGCAAATGGCCACCGATTTTATCGATTACTCTGTTAAAGATTACACCTGGACCTTTGGCAACCAGATAGTTTTTACCCAGGATATCATTGCCAATGATGAGTTTAAGGTGTACACGCTTGACGTACAGGCGGCAAAATATAAAAGCCTTTTTAGCCTGGATAAAGGCCGCGTGCGCGTACTTAACCGCAACCGCCAGCAGCCCGATATTATCACCGTGGCCATGAATAAGCGCGACCAGGTTAATTTTGATGTGTACCACCTAAACGTTAAAACCGGCGAGCTAAAGCCTTACCTGCTTAACCCGGGCAACATCACCAAATGGTACCCCGACCCGAACGGGCGCATAAGGCTGGTAAAAGTATCTGACGGGGTAAACGAGAGCTTGCTTTTTCGCCCTAATGATAGTGCACCGTTTAAAACCATCATCAAAAATAATTTTAACGACAGGGTAGAGCCTATTGCCTTTGCCGGCGAAACGGATGGTTTCTATGCGCTATCAAATGTTAACCGCGATAAAACAGCCCTGATACAGATTGATGCCCAAACCGGCCAGCAAGAGCGCGTAATATATGCCAACGAGCATGCCGACCTGATGGATGTAAGCTATTCAAAAAATAAACGCCGTATCGAGTCGGTAGGATGGGATGCCGCCAGGCCCGAGAAACATTTCCTGGATGAGGATATGGAGAAGCTGCATGCTAACCTGGCCAATAAGTTAAAAGGCAATACCATTGAAATTGTTGACCGCGATAGTAGCGAAAACAAGTTTGTGGTGGTGAGCTATACTGATAAAAACCCCGGTTCGTATTACCTATACGAAAAAAGTACCGGTCAGCTTACCAAGTTAGGTGACACTAATCCTGACATAAGCCCGGCAGAACTTTGCGACCAGAAACCAATATCTTTTAAGGCCAGCGACGGCTTGGTACTTAATGGCTATCTTACCATACCAAAAGGCAAAGAAATGAAAAACCTGCCCGTAGTGGTAATGCCGCACGATAACATCTGGGGCCGCAACTCATGGGGTTATGATGCCGAGGTGCAGTTTTTAGCCAACCGTGGTTATGCTGTTTTCCAGGTTAATTACCGTGGTTCGGCAGGATATGGTAAGGCCTTCAGGAAAGCTGGCTTTAAACAGGTAGGCGGTAAAATACAGCAGGATATTACTGATGGTGTGCAATGGTTGATAGCCAATAAAATTGCTAACCCTAAAAAAATAGCCATTTTTGGTGGTGGGTTTGGTGGTTTCTCGGCGCTGTATGGCGTATCGTTCCACCAGGGGATGTACAATTGTGCGGTGGTAAAATATGGGTTGATCAACTTCTTTACTTATCTGAAAGATGCGCCGCCGTTCTTTAAGCCGTTCCTGAAAATGACCTACGAGATGGTGGGTAACCCCGAAACGGATGCCGAAGAATTGCGTGCCATTTCGCCGGTTTTTCATACTGATAAGATCAAAAGTCCGTTACTGATATTCCAGGGTGCAAAAGATCCGCGCGCCAACATCAGCGAGCTGAACCAGTTTGTACGCGAGCTAAAGAAACGCAACGTGCCGGTAACTTATCGCCTTAAAGAAAATGAGCGTGCTTATTTTAAAAGCGAGCACAACCGGATGGAGATGTACACCGAAATTGAAACTTTCCTGAGCAACAATTTGCAGGTTAAACGTTAACCTTGCATGAAAGCGCCTAAGAATATATACCGCAAAAACTTTACGCTGATAACGGCATCATTGGTGCTTATTACTGTGAGTTTTGTGATAGGGCTTATCATCGCCTACAACCTTACGGCCAAATACGTAGAGAACGAATTTTCATCAAAAAAGGTAGAGGTGCTGGATCAGACATCCAAACCCTATAACGATTTCTTTCAGCTTAAAATTCCGGAGATAACTTCTTACCAGGGCTTTCTGGATTCGGCATCAGCAGCCAATTATTCCGGAACCGTTTTCAAGGCTTATCCTTTTGTAAGCAGGATATTGTTTTATGATCTGCAGATAGGCAGCAAACCTACCAATGTTACCTTCACCAATAACAGGGGTATCTCGGTAAAAGCTATCTATCAATACAAAAGCAAACGTGGTGCGGTGCGTGGCCTTAAAGATATGGCCTTTGCCAATGAGGACGATTTTAAGCACATGGCACTCAAATTAAGCCATTTTATTAGTACAGCAGATACTACCAGGTTGCCTACGCAAGACGAGATCTTCCGTACGTTTTATGATGTTAGCCCCGATAAAATAAGCTACCTCAATATTCCCCGCAGGGAAGATGTAAAGATCTACCAGTCGTTGTTAGACAGGCGCGAGGGCAAGGCATTCTACAAGCAAAACATGATGACCTTTTTGCTGGATGCCAACAAGCTGAAGGTGAGAAATAACCATCCAGAGCTTTACCAGCAGGTAACCATTGAGCCGGTGGTTTATGATCCGCTGGATATTGATAATGGCCGCAAAGTTACTGAGGCAGCTTTAACTGGCGCTTTTTCTAACTTTAAACTGTATTTTTCATCTACCAGAGAGCATCTTGATAAAGAGATAGACCGCCGTTTTTTACCGATAGGCTCCATTGTGCTGCTCATCTACGTTTTTATGGTGCTCATCACCTGGCTTATTTATCGTAACCTCAGCATCAACTTAAAGATATTTAAACTGCAGTACGATTTCATTAACAATTTTACGCACGAGTTTAAGACACCCGTGAGTGTGATAAAAATTGCCGGATCGAACCTGCGCGGTGATGCTGAACTGAGCGAACGCCAGCGCCGCCATTACGGTAAGATACTTGACGAGGAAGCCGATAAGCTGAACGACCTGATGAACAAGCTGCTATCTTTCACCCAACTGGAGAACCGCTCTATCACCATACACCGCCAGGAAGTATCATTAAAAGCTTTTGTGAAAGGTTATATAGAAACCTTTAAGATAAAATATCCTGATTTTAAGGTGACCAGCCATGTTGAGGGTGTTGACGCTTTTAACACCGACCCGGTGTTGTTGGGCAGTATTTTTCAGAATTTGATGGAGAATGCCTACAAGTATTCGCACCCGGGCAACAAGGAGCTGGACATTGATATAAAACAAGAACGCCGTAATGTTGTATTAAGATTTGCCGATAAAGGGATAGGAATGGCCAAAGCCGAACAGGGCGATGTGTTCAAAAAATTCTACCGGATAGAGAACCAATATAACCAAAATGGGAGCGTAGGGCTGGGGCTTGCATTTTGCAAAGAACTGGTTAACTTTATGGACGGCGAAATTACCGTTACGAGTAAAGTAAATGAAGGATCTACGTTTATTGTGACGTTGCCTTTAGACAATTAGCATCATTAGAACATGAACAAAGAGATTAAAATAGCGCTGGTTGAGGATGATGAGAACCTTAGGTTTTTGGTGGGGGAGCGCCTGCAAAGCGAAGGTTATAAAGTTTTAGAAAGCAACAATGGCGAAGAAGCCGAGAAAATGATATTGGATGAGCAGCCGGATATTGTACTGCTGGACTGGATGCTGCCCGGCAAACAAGGCTCTGAAGTGTGTGCCAGCCTGCGTGCAAAAGGTTTTGATAAACTGGTTATCATGACCACTGCCAAAGCGCAGGACGTTGACAAAATAGGCGCCTATAACTTCGGTGTAAGCGATTACATCACCAAGCCGTTTAACATGGATGTGCTGGTGGCGATGATAGAGAGCAAGATCAAGTTCTCGTTGAGCAGCAGCGAAAAAACAGAATCGCACAAGTTTGGTAACATGGAGCACCAGCCAAACACCCACTTGCTGATAAAAGACGGGCGTAAGATTGAACTCACCATCCTGGAGAACCGCATATTGCTATACTTCCTCAAAAACAAGAACAAGGTTATCAACCGCGAGGAACTGATGATGGAAGTTTGGGGCTACAACGCCGATGTAAACACCCGTACACTGGATATGCACATCGTGCGCCTGCGCAAAAAAATTGAGAACAACCCCGATTCGCCTACATACCTGCAAACGGTAAGGGGTATTGGGTATAAGTTTGTGTATTAGACAACACAAAATACTTCTCCACGCTTCATTGCGAGGTACGAAGCAATCTCTTTAGGACAATTGTACACCCTGCATAAGGGACTTGCTTAAAGAGATTGCTTCGTACCTCGCAATGACGTTTTAGTTTAACAACCAGTGTCATTTCGAACGAGCATCGCGAGGAGAAATCTTCTACAATCGATATTCCCGACGTATAAGATTTCTCGTCGCCCCGACGCACAGCCCCGCCCGAAATGACAGGTTGATTAATGTGATGACAATGTTATTTTTTGAGATACACTCCGCTCACCACAAACTCCCCAAAAAAGCTTTTCTCATCCTCAGCAGAATAGCCATGCCGGGCAAACATGCCTTTTGCATCTGGTAATCTCCATGATTCCACACCGCAAAGAAGTTTAAAGAACAACAGCATACTCTTCAGCATGATGCCCTGCCACAGTTTGCCGGTGAGCTGAAAATCGGTGTACAGCCACAAACCGCCTGATCTTAGCGCATTGTGAATGGGGTTAAACACCAATGGTAAATTTTCATCGGTGAAATTATCGAGCAGGAATGGAGTGATCACAATATCAAAATCATCGGCCAAATCAACTTCCTGTATAGGCAGATTAGTAAAATGAACCACGTTACCGCCAATATTGCGCTTTTGCGATAGTGCCATCATGTTGGCCGAGACCTCAACATAAGTAATATCCAATCCTGAGAGATGTATGCGGGAAATCTCATCCAATATCCAACCGGTTCCGCCGCCAACTATCAATACTTTGGCATTTGCGGGGATGTGTTTAAGGAGATACACCTGTGCTTTGACAAGATTATTGCCAAATACAAGGCGCGAGAGTTTATCGTAGAAAGATGCGGCGTTATCGTAGTTGCCTTTTGCCATGGCTATCGGTTACCAAAAACAAGGCCGAATACCGCAAGGATAACGTATTGCAGCACTAAAACGCCGTCAAGATAAAAGAAGTAGTAGTACTCGTTCTTTTCCCACTTAGAGCGGAAGATGAGCCAGCCCATCAGTACGGCAGTGAGCGCCAGTGCAAAGAAATCGACATTGAAACCGTTATTCCTGAACATGAAGAGCAGAACAATGTAGCCTGCCAGTAGCACCTGGCAAAACAGGTAGGCATTCTTTTCGCCCCATGCAACGGCAATGGTTTTGAGGCCAAACTGCCTGTCCTGGAAAAGATCGCGGATATCAAAAGGAACGGTTAGGGCACCTATCAGCAGGAAACGTTTGGCAATAAGGATGGTGGTATCGCGGGTAGATACATCTGCAAGGTGGGCGTCCTGTGCTTCCAGTATGGGCAGCAGTACGCAGCTTAACGTCCACACTAAAGTGATGAGGAAAGGCTTTAATCCCGGAATGTTGCGCAGCCCGAATTTCTGCTCACCAACGGTGAACAGGGGCAGGCTGTAACAGAATGACAACACCGCCAGGAACACCAGCAAGATGCGCGACTCCATCGACAATAAAAAGAACAGCGGCACCAGTGTAAGTAGCGATATCATGGTGAAGGTTACCATGAGCCGGTAATGCGCAAAAAACCAGCGCACGCGCCTGTATGGCGATTGCTCGGGGTGTTTTGGTTTGCTCAGCAAAATGCTGAAGTTGTAAATGCCCAGCGTTGAAGTGAACAGCAACCCAGTAACGGTATGCACCGGTTTGGCATCAATTAAATGGAAGGTTACCATTGCCTGCGCTACTGCACAAAGCGCCATGAAAATATTACTGAAAAGCAGAAAATCAAAAGCGCTTGAAACGAGTTTCTTCATGGTAGCGGGCCGGCGCTTATTATGCCTGGTAATTTGGATCTGCAGCGGCCTTTAATTCAAATATCGTAATCTCCGGCAATATTCCAATTCGGCCGGGGTAGCCTAAAAAGCCGTAGCCCACATTTACGTAGATCTGCTGGTGCTTTTCGCGGTATAAGCCCGCCCATTCCTGATACACATATTCCACCGGGCTCCATTGAAAATCATCCGTACGTACGCCAAACTGCATGCCGTGGGTATGGCCCGAGAACATCACATCTATCTGCGGATATTTTGGGATCACCTCGGCCCGCCAGTGCGATGGATCATGCGAGAGCAGGAGTTTTACCGGCAGGTCATCGGTACCTACCACAGCCTTTTCCATCTTGCCGTATTTTGGGAAACGGCTCAGCTCGCCCCAGTTGCCAATGCCAAGAATACCCAATTCCTGCCCGTCAACTTTTATACGGCGGTGCTCATCTATCAGCAGGTCCCAGCCTATGGTTTTGTGGGCCTGATACATCTCCTGCATGTTGCGCTCTTTATCGCCCGGGTTAGGCCAGTGACCGTAGTCGCCATAATCATGGTTACCCAAAATAGAGTAAACACCCAGCGGCGCACGCACTTTCTGGAAAACAGGGACAACGCGGTTCACCTCTTCGGTACGGCCATTCACCAGATCGCCGGTAAAGAAAATTACATCAGCTTTTTGCTGCATCAGCATATCCACGCCGCCCTTCATGTTGTGTATGCTGTGAAAACTGCCCGAGTGGATATCTGAGATCTGCCCTATGCGCAGGCCGTCAAAAGCCTTCGGCAGGTTGGGCAGATAAAGCGTTACATTCTTAAGCTGATAATCATAAATGCCTTTTGACATGTTATGTTTGATGAGATACAGCGGCAACGCACCTGCCAGTATGCCCGCTTTCATCAGGAACTCAGAGCGGGGGATGGAATCCAGCGTAGCGGCGGGCGCGTCCCCGGGTGCTTTATTTTTTCTGATGATGAGGACGATCAACCTACGAATATCATCAACGCCGATGAACAGCACATAGAAGATCTTAAATATGAGCGTAATGAAGAACAGGAAAAGGAATGCACCGCGTACACCTACGCTTAGGTTGAGGTAAACGCTCATCATCATAATGGTGATAAGGAATACCGACGAGAACCAATACAGTACCAGGAACCATGTTTTACGCGTAAAAGGCCGCTTGCGGAAAGCTGTGTGCAAACCCAGCAGAATGTAATAGTCTACCGCTAAAAGTATTAATGGGATGGCAACGATGTAAAACGCTTTGTGCATAGGTAAGTATTTAAGCCCCCTCTAAATCTCCCCCGATAGGGGAGACTTTAATTCTTTGGGCAGAGGCTTAACACAAAGGTATTAATTAATGGCTGTAAGACCCCTCAAAAAAAATGTCATTTCGAACGAGGTACGAGGAGAAATCCTGTTATTCTGTAAGTTGATGAACTTTGTAGGAATAACAAGATTTCTCCTCGCTGTCGCTCGTTCGAAATGACAATTATGGTTTTAAGCCCTCCCTTTCAGGGGAGGGTTTGGGTGGGGGTTAATACCTATCATCCAGATCCAGATCGTCATCGTCATCCGGCTCCAGGTTAAACAGGCTGTTGAACATATCTGAGAATGCAAAGCCGTTATCAAGGAAACCTTTGTTGAGTTGCGAGAACTCGGCCAGGCCGTGCAGCACAAACTCCATCAACAAAAGTTGCTGGTTTTCGCTTAAACGCGGGTGGAAGGTTTTAACCAAATTCTTTAATCCCGGTACGGCGTTGAGCAGTTTTTTGTATTCGGCTAAAGGCAGGTCGTCAATTAATGATACGGTGTTGCCATCGCCAAACCAGTTTACTATTTCGGCGTAAGGGTTTGGTGCTTTTGATTTTTTAGCCTTCTCGGGATCGGGGAAAAACTGCAGCATCAGGCTTTTAACCGCCTTGCCTATCAGGATGTTCGCCACTTTGCCGGGACCTTCCAACTCGCCCTCGTAAACCAGTTCAATTTTACCGGTGATGGCAGGGATAACGCCCAGGAAATCAGAGATGCGTACAAAGGTTGATTTCTCGCCATTTATAATCATCCTACGCTCGGCATTGCTGATAAGATTCTCGTATGATGCGATAGTTAAACGTGCCGATACGCCCGATTTTTTATCGATGTATTCTGATGCGCGGGCTTCAAAAGCAATCTGCTCAACCAGGTCTTTCACCAAACCATCAGCTTCAACGGTTGCGCGTTGCTCAGCGGTAAGCAAAGCTTCCTGCTGGGTTATCTTGCGAGAGATCTCGATAGTGCGCGGGTAGTGCGTTAATATCTGGCTCTCGATACGGTCTTTCAACGGCGTAACGATAGATCCACGGTTGGTATAATCCTCAGGGTTGGCGGTGAATACAAACTCGATATCCAAAGGCAAGCGCAGTTTAAAGCCACGGATCTGGATATCGCGCTCCTGCAAAATGTTGAACAACGATACCTGGATACGTGCCTGCAGATCGGGCAGCTCGTTAATAACGAAGATACCACGGTGCGCACGTGGAATTAACCCGAAGTGGATAACACGCTCATCAGAGTAGGTCAACTTCATGGTGGCGGCCTTTATAGGGTCAACATCACCGATCAGATCGGCAACGGTAACATCCGGGGTAGCCAGTTTTTCGGTATAGCGCTCGCTGCGGTGCAACCAGGCTATTGGGGTGGCATCTTTATGCTTCTCCACGGTCTCATGGCCGTACCATGAGATAGGCGCCAAAGGGTCATCAAACAGTTCAGATCCTTCAATGTAGGGTATATACTCATCAAGCAGGTTTACCAGCAGGCGGGCAATACGCGTTTTAGCCTGCCCACGTAAGCCAAGCAGTAATATGTTATGGCGCGATAGGATGGCCGTCTGCAGATCGGGGATAACGGTATCCTCAAAACCCACAATGCCCTCAAAGCCGCCTTCTTTCTTTTGTAATTGTTTGATCAGGTTGGCCCTCAGCTCATCCTTTACCGAACGGCTCACATAGCCCGTTTCTTTAAGCTGACCAAGGGTTTTTATTTCTGTGTAATTCATTTGTTCAATGGTTCAATTGTTCATTGGTATCTGCAAGCACATCATCTGCATATCTGCAATTTGCACATCCGCACATCAACGTACCGTTCTTCTTCTGTTCTTAATATAATCCTCAAAAATGTATTCGCCTAAGCCGTTCAGCGAGCTGTAAAATGCGCGGCCACCGTTGGTTTCGGTAAACTTGCGTACAAACTGCTGCAGGTAGGGGTCTTTGGCTATCATAAACGTTGTGATAGGTATTTTTAAGCGCTTGCATTGCGCCGCCATATTCAGCGTTTTGTTCACCACTTTTCTATCCAGCCCAATACTGTTCTTGTAATAACGGTTACCTTCCTTTAAGCAGGTAGGCTTACCATCGGTTATCATGAAGATCTGTTTGTTGTGTGTTTTACGCCGGCGAAGCATATCTGTAGCCAGCTCTAAACCCGCATAGGTATTGGTATGGTAAGGGCCAACCTGTAAGTACGGAAGGTCCTGTAAGGAGATAGGCCAGGCATCGTTACCAAATACCACAATATCTAAAGTATCCTTAGGATATTTTGTGCGGATAAGCTCTGCCAGCGCCATGGCTACCTTTTTGGCAGGTGTAATCCTGTCCTCGCCGTAAAGTATCATGGAGTGCGAAATATCTATCATCAGCACGGTCGAGGTTAGGGTTTTGTAGTCCATTTCCTCTACCTCAAGGTCGCGCTCGGTCATCATGAAATCGCCGGTGATACCGTGATTTACCTGGGCATTGTGGATAGACTGTGTCATGTCTATCTGGTCCAGGCTGTCGCCAAACTCAAACTCGCGGCGCTCGGCATTTCGCTCATCGCCCTGCCCGCTTTGCGGCGAGCGGTGGTTACCCTTGCCCGATTTCTTCAGCTTGCCAAAGATCTCTTCCAACGCCGATTGCCTTATGCTTTGCTCGGCTTTTGCAGTGATGCTGAAACTGCCGTCCTGTTTATTTTCGTCTAAGTATCCCTTTTGCTTCAGCTCGTCAATAAAATCGCCCATGCCATATTCGTCATTGGTGATGTTGTATTGCTTATCAAGCTCGTTAAGCCATGCCAAAGCCTCACCGGCGTCGCCCGCGGTGTAGTTCAGCAATTCCAGGAATAACTTTAGTAATTCGTCAAATCCGCCTTTGGGGATCTGTTTTGGTATAAATTTAGAAAACCCAAAACCACGCATAGTTTACCCTTTCTGATATAAAGTAACGGATTTATAATCTTAAAAGTTTAAGAAATGGCCCCCTATAACAGAATTGTTAACCTACTATGACATTTGCACAGCTTAGCTTTCTTTTATAGCCGTTATCTCATCGCGCACGTAAATTGGGTTTGCACCACGCTTACTTGCCACGAACGAACCAATAGCGCAAGCTTCTTTCAGGATCTTTTGCATTGGCCTTTTTTCGATAATGCCTGCCACAAAAGTTGCCAGGAAAGCATCGCCGGCACCAACGGTATCGGCAACATTTACCTTAAAGCCCGGATGCTCATAAAACTCATGATCGTGCCAGATAATGGCTCCATTCTCGCCACGGGTTACACAGATGGTTGAGGTATGATACTTTTTCTGGAACTCTACTATCTTTTCTTTAAGCTGTCCGTTGCTGCCGTGGATAAGCAATTCTGCTTCTTCCTCGTTCATTTTTATCACATTGGCGCGGGCGGCAAGCGTTTCAATATCCTCAACAGTGTAGTGCGGGTGGCGCAGGTTTACGTCAAACACTTTAAGGGCCTGGGTATCTTCCAGCATATTCAGCAAAGTATCGCGGGTTGCTTTACCACGGCTGGCTAAACTGCCAAACACAATTATAGAAGCGCTTTTTGCTTCTTCTATCAGGTTTTTATCTAACTGGATATTATCCCATGAAACAGGCTCGGGGATAATATAGGTAGCATGGTTTTTTTCATCAAGCTCAACAGTAACCTCGCAGGTAGGCAGGTTGTTGTCTTTTTGAATGAGGTTGGAGTATAGCTTGCTATCGCGAAGGAATGTGGTTAATTCCTTACCCGACTCATCTTTACCCACGCGGCTGGCAAAACAAACGTTAATGTGTTGCTGAACCAGGTGCCTGGCTACATTCATTGGGGCGCCACCGGCTTTTTTCTCATCGCCAAAAGCATCCCATAAAACCTCGCCAAAACATAGTACCTTATCTTTCATATTTGTGTTGATCAGAAATCGGTGTAAAGCTAACAAGGATTTGCAGTATGCAGTGTTAAATTTAGAATAAGTGCGTTAATCATTTCTTAACATTTGTTTAAACAACAGTAGAGCACCCTGCACAATAAATGCATTTGCACGTGTACAGTTATTATTATTTGAGGATGAAATCTGCTACTTTTAGGGTATGAAGAAACTGATATTTTCCTGCTTTTTGATGGTTTTATCGTATTGCTGCTTTGCGCAGGAGAAGCAGGCCATAGCCAAAGTGATGCATCAGCAACAGATAGACTGGAGCAACGGCGACCTTGAGGGCTTTATGCAAAGCTACTGGAAATCAGACTCGCTGGTTTTTATAGGCAAGCGCGGCCCTACCTACGGCTGGCAGCAGGCACTGGATAATTACAAGAAAGGTTACCCCGATAAAGCCGCCATGGGTAAACTCACCTTTAGGCTGGATAAAATAGAATTGCTA
This sequence comes from Mucilaginibacter conchicola, assembly GCF_003432115.1. Taxonomy (GTDB): domain Bacteria; phylum Bacteroidota; class Bacteroidia; order Sphingobacteriales; family Sphingobacteriaceae; genus Mucilaginibacter; species Mucilaginibacter conchicola. Next base: position 177,326 of record NZ_QWDC01000005.1, on the reverse strand, counting down.
ACCAAGGCCGATGCCTTTGTGATGGGTGCCTGGAGCCTTGCCCGCGAAAAAGATACCCCCGGCGGATATTTTACCCTTTGGTTTAAAAAGATAAACGGCAAATGGGTTATTGTTTGTGACCATACGAGTTAGTCTGAATCAGAATTAAGGATTTTCAGAATAAACCATTTGTCATTCTGAGCGTAGCGAAGAATCTAACCGCGTTCTTAATACAACGTCTTTGCGAAGAGTCGCGTGGCAATCTCCCTTTAAGATCAGTTCTTCGTTAGGAATGGCAGTGAACGGTATGAAACGTCAGTGGATGTTACTTTCTTTTCTCTCAAAAGAAAGTAACCAAAGAAAAGTCGCGACTTGGTAACGCGCTACAACGTTAGTGCATTAGCAAAGCCTGTGGTTACCGCACGTTACGCTATGTCGCATTTTTTTGGGTAGCGTTAGGTCAGGCTTTTTCTTTTTTAATCCTTTTTTCTACTCCTGTCAGCAAAAAAGCTTCGGGCGAAAGCGGGCAGAACAATGTTAGGTGGTGCGGTTGCAAGGGCATAGCAATACTTGCCGAAGCGAGGGCAATGCGCGAACGAAGTAGCGGCAAGATTTTGCAGCCCATGGTTCTGAACGCTTTGCCGGGCAATGGCCTCGTGCGGCAAAGAAGCCTCTTTGCTGGCTTGATCTTTGGTTACTTTGTATCAAGACAAAGTAACAGCCCTCTGCGGCAATTGAGCAGACTAACGTAAATTTATAGCACAAACTTAGCATGTGAGATGCCGAAATAAATTCGGCATGACGTTCTTCTAATGAGTATACCACTATACTTCTTATCTTAAAGAGATTGCTTCGTGCCTCGCAATGACGCAAGGCGGAGTGATGCGTCAGCAGCCGGACAGCTTAACGTAGTGCCTGTATATAATAAAAGCCTCTGCAACGCAGAGGCTTTTATTAGCGAGTCTCAAATCTCACATCTAATATCTCAAATCTAAATTACACCGGCCTTCCCTCAGCCAATGCTTTATTAGCACGTTTAATAGCCACGCCTTCTTTCCAATCCATATAACGGCTTTTGAAGCTTTTTTTCATCACATCATCAAACTTACGCTGGATGGTGAGGTTATACAGGCTTTGCGCTTTTATAGCCCATGATTTATCCCACGCGCGTAGACTTAAGGAATAAGAACCATCCAGGTATTTCATCCAGTGCCAGTAGCCGGTTGGCATAAACAGGGTATCGCCATGCTCAAGGTATGCCTCAATGCCGGGGATGCCGTTAAGAGCCGGGTATTTTTCTATATCGGGATTCAGTACGTCATAATCTTCCAGCGCATAGGTTGCGTTTGGCAGGCAGTAGAGGCGCTCTTTCCATTTATTCTCGAACAATATTACATGCTTGCGGCCACCAAAGTGGGTATGAAAAATATGCGGAAGATCAATGTCGTAATGCAAAAAGGTCTCGGAGTTTGAACCGCCAAAGAACATAGCCGGCATGCTTTCTATAAAGCCGCCCATAAGGTCTTTTGGTATGGCAATATCATTCAACAGCTGTGGCGCATGCTTAAATATGTTGAAGAAAAATATGCGCAGCTCGGTAGGTTGAGAGCGGATCAGATCAATATATTCATCAAAAGGCATTTCTGCTGCCGATGAGTTGATGGGTTTTGCAGGATCGGCCTTTGAGTTATCGTATAATGGTACCACCTTGTTGCCTACCACACTTTTCAAATACTCGGGCGTCCATTTTTCGCGGGCTGCCCAGGTGTTGGTAAGGCCTTTAATGATGAGCGGGCGACGAGGTTTCAGATAGTTTTTACGAAAATCTTCGGCGCTGATGGTATCAACAGTATCAATAGGGGATAGTTTAAAACTCATAAGGTTACATTAAAGGAATGTTATGCAATGTTGCACAACTTATCCCAATTTGCCAAATAACGGAGTTAATTGTTGGATTGGCGTTAAGCAGGTGTTAAGTTTTTTGAGTGAGTCATTGGGGCATTGAGTCATTGGCAAGATTACAGATACAAGAATATGTCGTTTCGAACGAGCGGGAGCGAGGAGAAATCGTGTTATTCCGTAAAATCCATCAACTTACAGAGTAGCAAGATTTCTCCTCGTACCTCGTTCGAAATGACATTTGTGTTTTGATATTTAGTTAAACAAAAAGCCCCTCGATGCTTTGCATCGAAGGGCTTAGGTGAGTCTCAAATCTCACATCTAATATCTCAAATCTAACTACAACGGTTTCCCGTCGGCCAGGGCTTTGTTGGCACGCTTAATGGCCAAGTGCTCTTTCCAGTCCATGTAGCGGCTTTTGAAATTCTTTTTCATGATGTCATCAAATTTGCGCTGCAGGGTTAAATTGTACAGGCTCTTTGCTTTAATGGCCCATGAACTGTCCCAGGCACGTAACGAGATGGAGAATGATCCATCCAGATATTTCATCCAGTGCCAGAAACCGGTAGGCATAAACAAGGTTTCGCCGTGTTCCAATATCGTCTCCTGGCCTTCAATGCCGTTAAGTGCCGGGAATTTCTCAAAATCGGGGTTGGCAATATCGTAGTCTTCTAAAGCGTAAGTAGCGAAGGGGATACAGTACAGGCGCTCGCTCCATTTGTTATCAAACAAAATAACGTGCTTACGGCCGTTGAAATGCGTATGGAAAATATGCGCCAGATCTATATCATAATGCAGGAACGTTACCGAACCCTGCCCGCCGAAGAACATATTAGGGTATTTATCAAGGAAACCACCCATCAGATCTGATGGTGAACGGTAATCTTCCAGTAAACCCGGCGCATGTTTTATCGGATCAAAAAGGAATATACGCAGGTCGGTTGGTTCTTTTTGTATCAGATCAATATAGTCGCCAAACTTCATTTCGGCGGCAGATGCGTTTATGGGCTTTGAAGGATCGGCCTTTGAACTATCGTACAGGGGAACAGTTTGGTCGCCCACAACTTCTTTAAGGTACTCAAAAGTCCATTTTTGTAAAGCCGGCCATGTTTCGGTAGCCTTGCTTATCACCAGCGGCTTGCGTGGCTTTAAGTAATTGTTAACAAAATCTTCTTTAGTGATAGTGTCAACCCTGTCTATCTGAGTTAGGGACAAGCTCATTTTTCTATAAATAGTGATTGCTGTAAAATTAATTATTTAATAATGAGCAAACACGGGCTTAACTCATTTTGAAATTCGGCTGACAAAAAAGCCCAGATGGTCAAACCATCCGGGCTTTTTATTTTGTTGGCAGTTTACAGTGGACAGTTTGCAGCTTTTTTTTCTGACTGCAAACCGGGAACCAAAAACTGTCAACTGTTCAAAGCTGCAAATTCTGTACTCAGTTGGCGGTTTTACAATTAACCTTAAACTCCTTAATTTTTAAAACCAACCGCTGCCGCCAACTGAGTACATATTTGTTTTTACAGTTGCCTATCAGAATCAATCTCCTCTCACTGCAAACTGCTAACTAAGAACTGCCTACTAATTATTAGTTTGGCATTAAAACAGTGTTTACTACGTGTATAACGCCGTTGCTTTGGTTAACATCAGCAATGGTTACCCAGCTTTTGCCGCCTTTTTCATCAACCAGGTATATTTTTTTACCTTGTGCCATGGCTTTTAAAGTGCCACCGCTTACCGTTTTCAATTCGGCTGTACCGTTGCCTGCTTTAATTTTTGCCATTAGTTCGGCTGCGCTCCATTTACCTGCTACTACGTGGTAGGTCAATATTTTGGTCAGCATGTCTTTGTTCTCTGGTTTTAACAAGGTCTCAACAGTGCCTTTTGGCAGTTTATCGAAAGCCTCGTTAGTTGGAGCAAATACAGTGAACGGACCGGCAGATTTTAAAGTTTCTACCAAACCCGCAGCTTTAACAGCCGCTACAAGGGTAGTGTGGTCTTTAGAGTTTACAGCATTGTCAACAATATCTTTGGTTGGGTACATAGGTGCACCGCCAACCATTTTAGTTTGAGCAAAAGTTTTTGGGCTGATTGCAATAGCTACTAAGGCAAACGCCGCGATGATTAATTTTTTCATTGTTTTTGAGGTTATCGTATTTGTTTAGAGATACGCCGATAACCCACCTTGCGGATTTTTATTTCGAACTCTGAAACGGTGTGATGGATAGCTAAATGGAGTGGGGGTGATTTTCTTCATGCGTCATTGCGAGGAACGAAGCAATCTCTTTAGGACAAGTTAACGCCTTGCATGCCGGATTTGCTTAAAGAGATTGCTTCGTTCCTCGCAATGACGAGATTGGGTACCCTAAAAAAACATTTCCGCAGCAATGGCATCCGCATATAGCTTACCTTCGGTAGTAAGCGTTAGCACATTGGCATTCTTTAGTAGTTTTCCCTGAGAGATATATTCCTCGGCTATTTTCATTAAGGTTGATGACGCACCTGAGGCGATGCTATCCAATTTATTCAGATCCAGCCCCCAGACGGTACGGAGCGAGGTCATGATGTATTCGTTGAGGCGGTCGGCTTCGGTAAGGATTTCGGTTTCGGCGGGGATGGTGTTATCGCTTAAACCCTGCAAGTACTTGGCATTGTTGGCGATGTTCCACTGGCGGGTATCGCCATTAAACGAATGTGCAGATGGCCCAATGCCCAAGTATTTTACGCCCTTCCAATAATTAGAATTATGGCGGCTATAATGACCAGGCTTGCAAAAGTTAGAGATCTCGTAATGCTCAAAACCATTTCTTTGCATGGCATCAAGCATGTAGGCAAATTGCTCGGCGCTTTGCTGTTCGTTCATGGGCGGTTGTTTCTTTTTGCTGATGAACGCTGCCAGGGCGGTTTGCGGTTCAACCGTCATGCTGTAGGCTGATACATGGGGGATGCCTAAAGAGAAAACTGTTTCGAGGTTATGTTTCCATTTACTATCGGTAAGCAAGGGGTAGCCGTAAATAAGATCTACGGTGATGTTCTCAAAGCCAGCATCCTGGGCGCGCTTTACCGATGCTTCGGCTTCCTGCGCGCGGTGCACGCGGTTCATCCAGGCCAGGTCTTCATCAAAGAAGGATTGGATGCCTATACTGAAGCGGTTAACAGGCGTTTGGCGCAGCGCGTTTATTTTCTCCCTGCCAAGGTCATCAGGGTTGGCCTCGAGTGTGATCTCGGCATTGCTGCTAACACTGTGTAATTGCGTTATGCGGTTGATGAGGCTGTTCACCTCATCGGCAGATAATACCGAGGGGGTGCCGCCGCCAAAGTAAATGGTCTCTATGGTTTCGCCCTTTAGGTAATCCTTTTGCAGTTCCAGTTCGCGGAGCATGGCATCCAGCATTTGGTCCTTATATTTTAAGGAAGTGCTGAAATGGAAATCGCAATAATGGCAGGCCTGCTTGCAAAACGGAACATGAAGATAAATACCTGCCATAGCGCAAAAATCGGGATATTATTTTAATTGGCGTGTAAGAAAAATTTGTCATTTCGAACGAGGTACGAGGAGAAAGCTTCTGCAGCTGCTACTTATGGCGTAGAAGATTTCTCCTCACGCCGGCCCGCTTTCCTTCCCTGCTGCTCGTTCGAAATGACAGTTTTTGGATATTAATTGACTTTTAGCGGCACACCGGTCTGGTTTATTTGTATTACGCATCATCCAATAAATACAATAACTTTGCGGGCTGATGGCACCTACACGCTGGCTTACAGTATTTATTTTATTGATAACCCTGGGCTGCTCTGCAGCGCAGGCACAGGTAAGCGATGATACCACCGAGGTAGCTATTGATACGCCTGTGGTAAAACCGAAGCCGCGTTTTACTGGTCCGTTACCTTTTTTAGATTCGGTAGCCCACGCATCGGCCATGCGTGAGCAGTTCATATCAGATTCGCTTTCTATGTTGTACATAGCCAAGCCCGATCCTGAGCGGCCCAACGCATTTGTAGATAGCATCCTTAAGGCCAATGCTTACAAGAACGATCTTTTCCTGGGCTTAACAACTAAAGTTGCGTCCCATCAGGGGTACGGCCACACGCGCCCCTCACGCGATATTTGGGTGATAGGCGTAATATTTATTTTGCTGCTTTTTGCTGCCGGTTTAAATATCGCATCAACCAAGGATGTTGCTAACGTGTTCCAGTCTTTTTACCATCGCAAGGCCGCCGGCCCCGCCGGGAAAGAAGAAAGCCCTATTAACGCATGGACGTTTATCGGCTTGTTTATCCTTTTTGGGCTTACCTGCGGTATGTTGCTGTATTTGCTTACTACAGGTTATTATAAGGTATATTATACAATTGCAGGCTTCCAGCTATTCATAACCCTGTCTATTGTTATCATTGCGTTATTTGCAGTTAAACTTTTAGTACTTAAATTTCTGGGTTTTGTGTTTGATATCAGTAAGCTGGTTGATGACTATATAGCTACCTTATCGCTCACGTATTTTAATATCACTTTTGTGTTTTTGCCTGTAGCCGTGTGCTTTAGCCTAATTGCCGATGCCTTTATCCCTTTCTTGCTGGCTATTACCCTGGTATTGGTAATAATTATATTTATATGGCAGTACCTGCGCAGCAGCGTAAGCATTATTACAAATTTCCGATTTCATAAGTTTTATTTATTTATGTATCTTTGTGCCCTCGAAATTTGCCCTATATTAATACTGATAAAGGCGCTTAATATTGGATTTAGGTAGATAAAATGGCATTGGAAGACAGAAAGAAAAAGGTTAAAAGTATATTAGTTACATTACCAAAACCTGAGAACGACAAGAACCCCTACGCTGAACTTGCTAAGAAGCTCAATTTAAAGATCGATTTCAGATCATTTATTCACGTAGAAGGCGTACCTGCCAAGGACTTCCGTAAGGAAAAAATTAACCTGGCCGATTTTACTGCGGTAATTTTCACCAGCCGTAACTCAGCCGACCACTTCTTCCGTATATGCGAAGAAATGCGTTTTGAGGTACCGGTAGAAATGAAGTATTTCTGCCTTTCAGAAACCATTGCGCTTTACTTGCAAAAGTATATCCAATACCGCAAGCGTAAGATCTTCTTTGGTAAACAAACCGCCGCCGATCTGGCAGAGGTATTAAAGAAACACTCGGCCGAGAAGTTCCTTTACCCATGCTCTGATGTTGCGGCAGAGGAAACCCAGAAGTTTTTGTTAGATAATGGTTACAACTTTACTCCTGCTGTGCTTTTCCGCACCGTATGCAGCGATTTAAGTGACCTTGCCGAAGTGTTTTATGATGTGATAGCTTTCTTTAGCCCATCAAGCATACAATCGCTTTACAAGAACTTTCCCGATTTTAAACAGAACAATACACGTATCGCAGCTTTTGGTGCTACTACCCATAAAGCAGTGCTTGATGCAGGCCTTATCTTAGATATCCCGGCACCAACACCAGGCGCCCCGTCAATGACTATGGCTATTGAGCAATACGTTAAACAAGCTAATAAATAAAATTTAACTGTAGCCGAACGCAACTTTCTGCGTGGCCAAGCGTATAACGGTGAAAATGTTTATTCAAACGGAGTAAATATTTTCACCGTTTTTTATTTAATACGCAGGTTGTAAAGCTTTTAACCGTGGTAACAATACCTCTCGTTAAAAAAGAATTTTTAGCCTTGCATACGGTAAATTTTAATATATTCGGGGCGTTTCGGTATTTTTTATAGGAGATTAAAGCATAATACTGATTTTGGATACAAAATGAAACAATTATACTTTGTGATTGCAGTTTTAACCGGTACTGTTTTAACCGGTTGTGGTATTGGTGGTGGCGGCGGTAACAACGGTGAGGTAACCGGTGTTAGGCAGCGCAATTTTAGGGCTACCACGCCCTACGGAATGGTGTACATCAAAGGCGGTACCTTTTTAATGGGCCAAACCGACCAGGATGTGTCATTTGCCCAAACCGCACAAACTAAACAGGTAACGGTATCGCCGTTCTTTATGGATGAAACTGAGATATCAAACACCAAATACAAACAGTTTGTTTTTTGGGTGCGCGACTCTATCGCTATTACCAGCTATCTAAACGATCAGAAATATTACTACCAGCCAAAAAAAGGTGCTCCTGCAGATCCTAATGGCCGCAAGTACATTAACTGGGATTATGTGGCTAAAAACCCTGTATTCAGCTTAAAAGGTAAAAATGCTTCAGCAAATCAACAAAAACTGCAAGGCCTTTACTACCAGGGTGATGACCGTATATTTGACCGTAACGAGATCGATATCCGCCTGTTAAAGTATAACTACTCATTAATGTCGTTACGCGATGCATCAAACTACCGTAATGATAAAACCAAGCGCCGTTCAGATTTCATCATCCGCGATACCGTGGGTGTTTACCCTGATACCCTTGTTTGGTTAAGCGATTTTTCTTACGCAGCTAACGAGCCTATGGTTGAGGGTTATTTCTCTCACCCTGCTTTCCGTAACTACCCTGTTGTTGGTGTTACCTGGCGCCAGGCACGCGCTTTCAGCGTATGGCGCACCCGCTTAAGCGATGGCGCTAAAGATAAACGTAAACTACCGCACAACAACCCTTACCAACTGCCTGATGAGGCACAGTTTGAGTACGCAGCGCGCGGTGGCCGTATAGGTACTGATTACCCTTGGGGCGGCCCTTACATCAAAAATGCAAAAGGTTGTTTAATGGCCAACTTTAAACCGGGCCGTGGTAACTACACTGATGATGGCGGCGCTTACACGGTAAACGTACGTTCATATTTCCCTAATGATTTTGGTTTGTACAACATGGCCGGCAACGTTGCCGAGTGGACATCATCAGCTTATGATGAGTCTGCATCAACCTTTGTGCATGACCTTAACCCGGCTTTCCATTACGAAGCTAAAGCCAGCGACCCTGAAGTGTTAAAACGCAAGGTGGTACGCGGCGGTTCGTGGAAAGATATAGGTTACTTCTTACAAAACTCAACCCGCAGCTTTGAGTATCAGGACACTGCGAAATCATATATCGGTTTCCGTTGCGTAACTGATTACATGGGCCGCGACATCAGAGACAGACGCTAAAACAAAACACACAAATAACAAAACTACTACTACACAAAAAGATTATGGCTGGGAAGAAAAAACCTTACGGAATTGGCAACATCGTATCATGGGGTGCCTCTATTGTAATTGTGGGATTGATGTTCAAGATCCTTCACTTACCGGGCTCAACCTATTTTATTGCCGGTGGTTTAACAGTTGAGGCTTTATTGTTCTTGATGTTAGGCTTCCAGAGGGAAGACAAGGAGATTGATTGGACACGTGCTTATCCTGAGTTGGATGAGGATTACAACGGAGAACTGCCAAAAGTATCGGCCCGCCCGGCTGCAGCAGTTCCTGCTAATTTCTCAAACACAGCAGCGTTGGATAAAATGCTTGAGGATGCCAAAATTGGCCCTGAGCTTATTGGCAGCCTTGGCGAAGGTTTAAGAACCTTTGGTGATAAAGTAAACGCTATATCGCGCGTTACCGATGCCGGCGATGCAACTATTGCCTACACCAACAAAGTAAAACAGGCTACAGCAAGCTACGATAACTTAAGCAATGCTTTTGATAAAGCATCTGCTAACCTTGCTGAAATGGCTAATACTAACATTGATACCAAAGCGTACCACGATCAGGTGAACAACCTGGCTAAAAACCTGTCGTCATTAAACGCGGTTTATGAGCTGGAGCTACAAGACTCAAGCGCGCACTTAAAATCAATGAACAAGTTTTATCAGAACCTGGCGCTTACCATGAACAACTTTAACGAATCATTAGAAGATTCTAAACAGTTTAAAGAAGAGGTAGGTCGCTTAGCTAAGAACCTTGCGTCGCTTAACTCAATTTACGGTAACATGCTTACTGCCATGAACCAACCGCGAGTTAGCTAAATAATTTTTTTTGACAGAAGTATAAACTGATAAATACAAGGTATGGCGGGCGGTAAAGAAACCCCAAGGCAGCGGATGATAGGTATACTATACCTGGTACTATTAGGGCTTATAGCCTTAAACGTGCCGGATAGTTTACTCGATGCCTTCAGAAATATTACGGTGAGTTTGGAGACTTCATCCAAAAACGTTACTACAGGTATTGATAATACCTACAAAGCGTTTGAAGCAACCAAGTTGAAAGAACAAAAGGAAAGGGCACAGCCAATTTACGATAAAGCGAAAAAGGCCAGTGCAATAGCCAATGATCTTTACAACTATATCGAATCGTTAAAGCAGAAATTAACAGCAGCAGGTGGCGGCTTTAATCCCGAGATAAATGACGTGGCGCAACGCGATAACCTTGATGTATCGGCCCACTTAATGATCGACGGAAAAAATGCAGATGTATTGCGCGAAAAGATAGACGAAACGCGCAAGCAATTGATAGAGACATTACCGGAACGCGACAGGGCAGGTGTAAATTTCTCGTTAAATGCTATCGATCCACCAAAACGTGGCGATATCAAAAAAACCTGGCAGGAAGCTAACTTTGGCGATGGTATCCCTTTGGGCGCTACTTTAACCACTTTAGCCAAATTACAGGCTGATACCAAGAATGCCGAGAACGAGGTTGTTAAAAAGATCTTAGGCGAGGTTGACCAGGCCGTAGTGAACCTTGATAAATTCAACGCGGTTGCAGTTGCGCCATCAAGCTATGTAATAGCAGGCCAGCCATACACGGCAGAGGTTTTCCTTACAGCGTCTGATTCAAAATCAAACCCTGATATTTCTGTTAACGGTAATAAACTGGCAACCAAAGATGGTAAAGGTACTTATACGGTAAGCACCGGTTCTGAAGGTACTTTCACATGGGTAGGTAAAATCCATGTGCGCCAGAACGACGGTACTTTTAAAGATTACACAACAGCACCGCAAACTTACCAGGTAGCCCGCCCATCGGCAGTGGTATCTCCTGATAAGATGAACGTATTGTATATCGGCGTGCCAAACCCATTATCAGTATCGGCACCGGGTGTTTCAAAAGATAAAATTAAAGTAAGCATCAGCGGCGGTTCTATCAGTGGTTCGGGCGGTCACTACACAGCTAACGTATCATCAATTGGTACAGCTAAAGTAACTGTTAGCGGCGATAAAGGTACCGTGTTAGGTACTTCGGAGTTCCGTGTAAAACGTATCCCTGACCCAAGAGCGATGTTTGCCGGCAAAAGCGGTGGTAACACAAGCGCTGCCAACTTACGTGCACAAGACAGGCTTTTTGCCAAGTTAGATAACTTTGAGTTTGATGCTAAGTTTAACGTAACCCGTTTTACGATGATCTTGATCAAACCTCGCCAGGATGCCATCATCCTGTCAACCACAGGTGGCGAACTTTCTGGTGCTATGAAATCTGCTTTGGCGGGTATCACGCCGGGATCTACCTTAGTATTTAAAGAAGTTGTAGCTGTGGGCCCTGATGGTACTCAGCGTGGATTAGACGGTATGGTAATACAGGCTAATTAATTGGAGATTATGAAAAAGACATATTTGATCGTTTTACTTTGCATGGTTTGCAGTGTTTCTTTTGCACAACGCAAAAAAACCACTACCAAGCGTAAGGCTACAACCACGCGCCAGGCTGCCCCGCGTACAGCGGTTGCACCTGCAACTACTGGTGCCAGCGCTTCTTTACAGCCTGATACTGCAAGGAAAAAACCTTTTGACCGCCCTTTGGATGGTTACTACAAAAAGAACAACATCCTTAGTGCAAAAGTAACTCCATACGCTAACCTGCGCGAAGCCGATGTAATGTTTGCTAAACGTATCTGGAGAGAGATTGACGTTCGCGAGAAAATGAACCAGTACCTGGCATCGCCAAAAATGCGCTTAATTGATGTATTGATGGCTGCTATTGATGCAGGCGAATTAACCGCTTACGATCCAACTCCGTCAAAAGACGATCCGAATGGTGATGGCTTTACAAGGCCACTAAGCGGCGCTCAGGCACGCAGCAAAATGGCTGATAGTGCAGTAGTAGATCAATTTGATAAAAACACCGGCGAGAAAATAGGTTCTAAAGTTATGGCCGGCGAATTTAACCCGGATAGTGTTGTTAAATTCCGCTTAAAGGAAGACTGGGTGTTTGACAAACAACGTTCAATTTTTGAGCCACGTATAGTTGGTATTGCCCCGTTGGTAAAGCCAAAAGCAGCGGGTTTAGACCTGGAATACCAACCGGCTTTCTGGATCTACTTCCCTGAAGCACGCCCTATACTGGCAACCAAAGAAGCCGTTAGCCGCAACAACGATGCAACCGGACTAAGCTTTGACGACTGTTTAGTGAAACGTATTTTCACCAGCTACATTGTCAAACAATCTAACGATAAAGACGAACGTATCCGCGATTACGCACAAGGTATTGATAAGCTCTACGAAAGCGACAGGATCAAAAAGAGCCTGATGGACTGGGAGCTTAACCTGTGGCAATATTAAGTTTTAGAGATCAGAGATTTGAGGTTAGAGATTAGTTAGCCTCTTTATTTTAAATATGAAGCCCCGCTTGTTTTACAGGCGGGGCTTTTATTGTGTAGAAAATCATGTCATCGCGAGGAGCGCCAGCGACGCGGCAATCTCATCGCGTTTAGTCGAACGCGATGAGATTGCCACGCTATCGCTCGCAATGACATGGATTTTTGATGGTATTAAAAATAGCTTACGGCAACAAACCACCGGCCTTTTGCTCGCTCACAGCGGGGTTAAAATAGGCGGTGATAGCTTTGGCTTGTTTAAGGTTCACTACTTCCTGCAGTTCGGTCTCCGTAGCTTCTTTAATTTTCTTTACCGATTTAAAGTATTTTAAGAGCTTCTCGGCAGTTGTTTTGCCAATGCCGTCTATCAGTTCCAGTTCGGTGGCTAAAGTGCCTTTGTCGCGCTTTTTGCGGTGTGCCGTGATGCCGAAACGGTGTGCCTCATCCCGCAGTTGCTGGATGATCTTTAGCGTCTCTGATTTTTTGTCTAAATACATCGGGTATTGGTCGCCGGGATAGTAGAGTTCTTCCAAACGTTTAGCAATGCCGATAACAGTTACTTGCTTCTCGATACCTAATAATTTCAAGCTTTTTAAAGCCGATGACAACTGCCCCTTACCACCATCAATAATGATCAATTGCGGCAAGCCGGTATCCTCATCCAACGTGCGGCGGTAACGGCGGAAAACGGCCTCTTCCATGGTGGCAAAGTCATTAGGGCCCTCAACCGTTTTTACGTTAAAGAAACGGTAATCCTTTTTAGATGGCTTGCCGTCCTTAAAAACCACAATGGCCGATACCGGATACTTACCCTGAAAGTTTGAGTTATCAAAACACTCGATGTGTCGCGGCAACTGGTTCATGCGCAGATCCTTCATCATCTGCGTAAGCAGGCGCTCGGTACGTACCTCGGGGTTTAGTTTCTCGTACTGGTCTATCTTTTCCTTTTTAAAGAACTGTACGTTCTTCTGCGATAAGTCAAGCAGTTTGCGTTTCTCGCCCAGTTTAGGTACGGTGAATTTAATGCGGCTGTCTTCCAGATCGATATCAAACGGAACAATGATCTCTTTTGATGTACTGTTATACCTTGTCCGGAACTCGCTAATGGCGATCTCCAGTAATTCCTCATCACTCTCATCCAGACGTTTCTTCAACTCGATGGTTTGCGTTTGGATGATGGTGCCGTTCATTACCTTTAAGTAATTTACAAAGGCGTATTTCTCCTCGGATGCAATGCTGAACACATCCACATCCGTAATAGACGAGTTTACAACGGTAGATTTACTCTGGTAGTTCTCCAACAGGTCGGCTTTGCGTTTAAGGCGGTGGGCAAGTTCAAAATTGAGGTCGGCAACGGCTTCATCAAGGTCGCGCTTAAGGCCGCGAACCACGTTGCCAATCTTGCCGTTCAGCATATCTGTTATCTCGGCAATGCCGCGGTCGTAATCCTCTTCCGACTGGAAATTCTGGCAGGGACCTTTGCAGTTGCCCAACTGATACTCTAAGCAAACTTTGAATTTGCCTTTATCAATATTCTCACGCGTTAATGCCAGGCTGCAGGTACGCAGTGGATAGGTTTCCTTAATCAGCCCCAGTATGGTATGCATCATGCTTACCGAAGCATAAGGGCCAAGGTATTTAGAACCGTCCTTAATGATGCGCCTGGTCCAGTATATACGCGGGAAATTCTCGTTCTTGATGATGATCCAGGGATAAGTTTTATCATCCTTCAGCATTACGTTGTAGCGCGGCTGATGCTTTTTGATCATGGCATTCTCCAGCAGCCATGCATCTACCTCGGTATCAACAATAGTGAAAGTGATCTTGCGGATCTTGGATACCAGTACCCGCGTTTTGGCGTTTATCTGCGTATCCTTATTAAAGTACGATCCCACGCGGTTGCGCAGGTTTTTAGCCTTGCCAATGTATATCAGTTCATTATCGGCATCCCAATACTGATACACCCCCGGCTTGTGCGGTATGTTTTTTAAAGCTTCCCTGTGATCGAATTTTTCCATGCCCCTCAGTTTGCAGTTGCCGGTTGGCAGTTTGCAGTCAATATTTAACGGCCATATCGCAAAGGTAGTTTTGCAAACTGCAAACTACTAACTGCAAACTAAAAATCCAGTTTCTTCTCCACCTCTGTTTGCCCGGTTTGTTGCTGGCTGTAGGCGTTGCAATCCAGTGTGATGGATAAACCCGATTTTGGCGGAACAAAGTCTATATTCTTTTTGATGCCCAGCTCGGGGTTGGCGTAAACGCGTTTCATATATAACGCCCATATAGGCAGGGCAGTATTGGCACCCTCACCCAAACGGGTTGAGCGGAAGTGGATATCGCGGTCCTCGCAGCCTGTCCACACGCCGGTTACCAGTTGCGGGGTTATACCGATGAACCAACCGTCAGAGTTATCATTAGTAGTACCTGTTTTACCGCCTATAGGGTTGTTGAGTTTGTACGTGCCACGCATGCGCCAGCCGGTACCCTCGTCAATAACGCCTTTAAGCATATAGGTCATAACGTAAGCGGTTTGCTCGTTCATGGCCTGTACCACACGCGGCGAGTTATTGTAAAGTACGTTTCCGTTTTTATCCTCAATACGCAGCAGGTAAGTAGGTTCCGTCCAAACGCCTTGGTTGGCGAATGCCGAATAAGCGCCGGTCATATCAAATACCGAAGCATCAAACGTACCCAAACAGATAGAGGGGTATGGCGGCACGTTGCTGGTAACACCCATTTTCTTGATCAGGTCTGCAACGGGCTGCGGTTTTACCTCGTTCATTACGTAGGCGGTAACCCAGTTTTGTGAACGGGCCAAGGCGGTACGCAAGGTTATCACACCCGGCACGGTCTCGCTCGGTGATGAGCGCGGCGACCATGGCGAACCATAACCCGTAATAGTAATAGGCTCGTTAGCTACTTGCATACATGGCGAAATGCCGTTTTCGATAGCCACGGCATAAGTAAATGGTTTAGCGGTTGAACCCACTTGGCGGGTACCCATCTTTACCTGGTCGTACTTAAAGTGCTCAAAGTTGGTGCCGCCCACCCAGGCTTTAATGTAGCCGGTGGTAGGGTCCATACTCATCATGGCATTGCGTAGCATCATTTTACAATACACAATAGAGTCGATAGGCTTCATTGTGGTATCGATATCGCCGCGCCAGGTGAACAGGTTCATTTTGGCAGGCGTATTAAATTCTTCGCGTATCTCCTCGTCAGATTTATTTAGTTGTTTGGCAGCAATGTAACGGTCTGATCGTTTCATGCCTTTATCCAATAGCGACTTGAAAGTAGGGATGGTTTTCCAAAGGCTGATACCTTTCCAGTGCTGGTTAAACTGTGCCTGCAGGTTACGCATGTATTCTTTTTGCGCTTCCTCGGCATACTCCTGCATGGTTGAATTTAGGGTAACGTAGATCTTCAAACCATCACGATCCAGATCATAAGGGGTAACACCGTCGGGTTTAAAAATGGCTTTATCAACCAGTATCTTCTGAACTTCTTTCTTTAATACTGCGCGGAAGTAAGTTGCAATACCATCATTATGATTAATAGGATTGAACTTCAATCCCAGCGGTTTTGCCTTTGCCTCATCAGCTTGGCCCTGACTTATCTTATCTTCTTCGGCCATACGGCGAAGCACAAAATTGCGGCGGTTTATCGCATTATCGGGATGGTTGATAGGCGAGTAAATACCCGGCCCGTTGATCATACCGATCAGCAATGCAGCCTGGTCTGCCGTTAATTTATCGGGTGTGGTAGCAAAATATGTGCGTGATGCTGAGCTGATACCATAAGTATTGTAAGCACCAAAATCGACTGTATTTAAATACAGCGTCAGGATCTCTTCTTTGGTATAATTGCGCTCCAGCTTAACTGCGGTTATCCATTCCTGTAGTTTTTGTACCACACGTTTAAACGGGTTGTGCGAACGCTCTGAGAATAGGTTAAGCGCTAACTGTTGTGTGATGGTACTGCCCCCCTGCTTTTTACCCACAAGGTTATATAAGATGATAGTGAACGTACGCTGAAAATCGATACCCGAGTGTTCAAAAAAGCGCGAATCCTCTGTAGCCACCAATGCGTTGATCACGTTTGGTGAGATTTGCTTGTAGGTAACGCTTGTGCGGTTCTTGATATAATACTTACCGATAACCTGCTTATCAGACGAGATGACTTCTGATGCCTGGTCGCTCTTGGGGTTCTCCAGCTCGCGGAATGATGGCAGCGGGCCAAACACCTGGAAGGCGATAAGCAGCAGCGCTACCACCAATATGCTGAAGCAAAAGATAAAGAAGCGCCAGATGTACCAGTTGTATCGTTTAATGTCTTGCTGGGCAAGTTTGTTTTTTGTGGGTTTCATTTAGTAATTCTCCTGATAGTACTCGTAGTAACTATCTATTGCAATTTTGTCTGCTAATTTATCCAGATTTTCTTGTGTTATGATAAAAAAGCTGTATTTGTCCTTTGGTACCTTCATAATATCGGGCATCAGCGGGATAATATTGCGGGCGTAATCCTTAACAGCGTTGAGGCTGGTAAAGCGGCCAACGTATATCAGCTGGTTATCGGCACCAACGGCTTTTAACTGGTGTTTGATGGCGTTACCTTCAAAATTCACCCTGTTAAACTGCCCAATGCCAAAACGCGAAGAGGCCACGTTAGTTGTACCCGATGCAACATTTACTACAAAATAGTAGTTGCTGCTATCGCGCTTGCTGAACATCGAGGTGTTGTATTTTGGTTTTTTAACCTCAGGTTTTGCAGGCTCCGGTGTTGGTGCTTGTACCGGTGGAGTAACAGCTGCCTGTTCGGCAGGTTTGGATACCACGGGTTCTTCAACCGGTTTTTTAACTTCAGGCTCGGCTGGTTTGGTAACCGGCGGCGTTTCTGTTTTAGTTATTTCTGATGCTTTTTCTTTGATGACAGGCTCAGGCACCGGTGCAGGTTTCTCTTCCGGTTTACGCACATCCGGTACAATGTCAACCTTCTCTGCCGGTACACGGTATTCTGTTTTTTGCTGATAAACAATCGGCAGGGTAAACAGCGGGTCGGTAGCATCACGATCAGTCAATACCACTTTGCGTTGCAATAGCTCGGCCTGGTTGGCGGCAATATAAGCCAGGTGCTGGTTCACCAGCGGGGTAATGAGTTTATCATCAGGATAACGGGTTACTATCTGGTTAAGGTCATTACTGAACGGTGTCAATGTTTCCTGGTGCGCCGCTGCAAATGCACGCAGGTAATAAACCTGGGCGGCGTAGCGGTTATTTGGATACTGGGCCAACAAGGCATCGGCAGAGGTAACTACCTGTGCGTACTGCTTTGCCGAGTAAAGATCATACACCTTATTATATAGGATAGCAAAACCGTTATCAGCATCGGCCACGTGCTGGGCATAATCAGGATCGAGAATGGTACGGGCAAAAGGTGTTTGCGGATAGTTTTTTACCAGCAGGTCTTTATACTTTGTTGATGATGGCTCGTCTTTGGTTTCGCTGTACAGCCTGTACAGGTTATAATAAATAGCCGGCGTATTATCATTATTAGGGAAACGGCTCAGGATCTTTTCAAAAGCAATAATAGCTTCCTTTTTATCATCCAGTATATCACGATAGAAAGTGGCAATATCCATGTAAGCATCCAGCACGCGCTTGTTTGAGCGGGCCATCAATGGCGGGGTAAGCGGCAGATTCTGTACAATTTGCTGGCGATAGTTATTTGCTTCTACATTGGCCGCGTTGCCCAAACTTGTCGGGTCGGTTGAGGCCAGCGTTGGGTCGGCAGCATTAGGTGTTACCGAGTTATTTTGCGTAATGTTGCTGCTTTGGCGGTTTGCCCTGCGCCAGTTATCTTCCAGCTTGCGGTTGCCCCAAACGCGTTTAAAATTGCTAAAACCCTGACTAACCGCATTGCTGTTATTAAAATAAAAAGCGCTGCCGGTAGGGGTGCTCTCCACAGGCGGATCATTCACATTAACCGTATTACGTGCCTGTGCACTGGTGGCAATGTTAGCTTCCTGTTTTTGTTTGATGGTTTGGGCCTCTACCATCTTATCTATCCGCTGATTGCGGGCAGCTTCATCAAGGCGGGCCAGCATTTGCAGCGTATCCTCGCGCGAGATGATCTGCAACCTGTCGGCAAGTATCTGTAGGTTATCGGCCTTTTTGGCGATGATGGTATAACGCGGGTAATTTGGCGGAAGATTAGCCAGCGTACTATCGTAATACATTTTAGCCTTTACATAATCGGCTTTGTTGGTGAAGTACACATCGGCAGTGCGCAGGTAGGAGAGGCCTTTCTGCGTTTGGTTCCTGATGCTGGCCTTTACAGATTGAGCGTAGCTTTTCAGCGCCTCATCAATATTGCCATCAGCATATTGCAGTTCGCCTATCTGGTAATAGATCTGGTCGTTGAAATCTTTGTTGTTAGGGTTCTTTAATAAGGAGCGAAGTCTGGCCGCGCGGGTAAGCTTAACGCCGCTTTGCCCTTCCTCAATGCGTATGCGATTAAGGTTGGCATTAAAAGCCATATCAAACAGAGCATTGCTGCGTGCCACGCGGCTGTAGCTGGCAATGGCATCCGTTGGTTTATGGTTCAGTTCCTGTAGCTGGCCAAGGATGTAGGTCCAGCGCAGTTCCTGTTCGCTGTTGTTTGAGTATTCGATGGCCAGTTTCGCCATTGCCTCGGCATCAGTATAATCCTGTACATTGATATCATACTGCAGCTTGCTGGCATAAACATCGGCTGTGATCTTCTTTTTAGGATTTACGTTTCGCAAGGCAGTATCCAGCGACACCTTCGCATCATTTGGTTGTTTGATATAAAGCAGCGATCGCGATTTGTAAACCAATGCTTCCTGCCTCAGCTCGGGCTGGGTTGCACCAAATGAGCGGATCACATAGTTGGCATACTCAATGGCATCAAAATAATTACCATCGTAAAAATTGGCTTTGCTTAATAACAGGTAAGCATCACCTAAATAATGACTTTGCTCTTTTACACTGATGATCTTGTTAGCGCGCGACTTTACAGCATCAAGGTCGGCATCGGGCTGGTCCATGCCGGCAGTGGTATCGCGGTAAACGCTTAGCAGTTCGCTGTAATCATCAACATAAGCCTGCTCATAAGCGGCCTGCTTTGCCCGTAGGATTTCGTTGGCATTAAAAAGAATGTTGTATTTGGCCGTAAGGTTCTGCAGCCCGCGGTTAACGGCACTCTGCTTCTCCAGCGAGCAACCGGCAATAAAGAGGCAAATTGCAAGCAAGCCCGGTTTTATCTTTAAAGGGATGTGATTGTACCTCAATTTAATAGATGTTTGTGACAGGTTATGGTTTTTGGTCGCCCTTCTGTTTTGAAGAGTTGGCTAATTTATAAAGGTTTTCAAGGTCGGCTAAATCTTGTTTTCTCGCCGTACCGGCTTTATTCTTTATAAGATCGTCCAGGCCAATATAACTAATTGTTAAATCATCCACATCTACGAACAACCTGTTATTAAAGGCCTCTTCAAAAGTAACTCCCGAAATACTATTCAAAATATCTATCCTTAGCGGGGGATAGCCAAGTTGAGTTACATAATGTTCCCTTAAAAAATCGTCTTTCTTTAAACCTACAGATCCGAATCCAAAGTCATTAATTACTAATAGCATTTTACCGGCATTTTCTTCTGTAGGATTTATCCATATATCTAAGTCACCAGTATGCCTGGGTTTGCCGTGAAAGGCCAATGCATGAGCGCCTACAACCATATAAGCAACATCATGCTGATTTAGCAAAGCGATAAATTCCTGAAAATCCTTTTCAAGTATCATAATGGATGTTGATTAACCACTTTCTCAATCTTAGACGGGAAAGATTTATTTAACCATTTATAATAGTTAAACCTAAGGCGTGTCACTTCCTTTAAACGCTCGGCAACGGGCTGGTTTAGCCAATACTGAATATAAGCCATTTCCTCGTCTTCCTGCTTTACGAAATTTACTACCTTTTCCATGGTTTTAGCCTGAATGTTATTAGAATATATGCAACAAACGCATTTGCTAAAATACTAAACATTATGCAATAGGTTTAATAAATTTGCCCGATGGAAGAAAATGAACCAAAGGATAACAGTAGTGGGGGCAGCCCCGTTAATGCTTATGCTAAATACACGGGCCTTGCTGTGCAAATGATAGTTGTGATAGGTATTTTTGCCTTCGCAGGCTATAAAATAGATGAGGCCGCCGCGCATGAGACCAAGTGGGTTACAGCTACCCTGGCTTTGGTGGGAGTTTTTGTTTCGTTATACCTGGTAATTAGAGCAGTAAGAGATTGAAGACACAAAAAATTATACTTCAATTTGTGGTATTTGTGGCGATACTTGCTGCCATTCCTGCACTGTTGGGCAGCGCCTGGTTGGTGCCTAAATTCTGGGTACTTTTCTTCTTTGTTACAGCTTTCACGGTTATAGTAATTGCCTCATTATTGGCCGTACAGCGTATTAAACCCGAATTATACGCCCAAACCTTCCTGGCAACTACCATTGTAAAGATGTTAGGATGCATGGCTTTTGCCCTGATATTTGTGTCAAAAATACACATCGATAAGACCGTTTTTTTGCTCGATTTTGCTTATTTATATTTCTTAAATACCGCCTTTGAAGTTTACGTTTTGTTGTGTAACTTGCGCAACCAAAATTAGAAGTAAAAAACACTCATTCAATGTATTTAAGCCGTATTTTGAATTCAAAAAAAATAGCTTTAAGCCTCATTTTAGGCGTTTTTTTAACGTTTGTCACTTGTAAAACTTTTGCTATACAGCATGAGGAACACGCCGTGGAAGCGTCAGAATCGCACAACGAAAAGGAGTTTAGCCCAAGTGAGGTAATACTTGAACACATTGCCGATTCGCATAGCTGGCATTTGTGGGGCCATACTACAGTTGCCCTGCCTGTTATCCTTTATACCGATCAGGGTTTCGAGGTGTTCTCATCTGCTCATTTCGAGCATGGCCATGCTGATTATAAAGGTCAATACTACACCTACCGTTTAGTAAAAGATAAAATTGCCATTGTTGGCCCCGGCGAAGAATTAGTTGCCGGTGCAAACATGCTTAATATGCACAAAAAACTGATCGACTTCTCTATCACTAAAAACGTGGTAAGTATGTGGATCTCTTTTGTGTTGCTGTTAATTATATTCTTCAGCGTTTCTGCAGCTTACAAAAAGCGTGCAGGCAAAGCGCCAAAAGGTTTACAATCTTTTATGGAGCCTATTATCCTGTTTGTACGTGATGATATTGCCCGCCCAAACATCGGTTACAAATACCAGCGCTTTATGCCGCTTTTATTAACCGTGTTCTTCTTCATCTGGATCAACAACTTAATCGGTTTAGTTCCTTTCTTCCCGGGTGGTTCAAACTTAACAGGTAACATCGCGGTAACTTTTGTGCTATCGCTTATCACGTTGATCATCGTTAACGTAAATGGTAACAAATACTACTGGAAACACATTTTTGCACCAGACGTACCGGTTTGGTTGTACCCAATTATGTGGCCGGTAGAGCTGGTAGGTATCATCTCTAAGCCGTTTGCATTGATGATCCGTTTGTTTGCTAACATTACAGCAGGGCACATCATTGTGTTAAGCTTAATATCATTGATATTTGTGTTCAAGAGCGTTGCTATTGCACCGGTATCAGTTGCCTTTGTGGTGTTTATGGATGTGTTAGAGTTGCTGGTTGCTGCATTGCAGGCCTTCATTTTCACGCTGTTAACAGCACTATTTATTGGTACTGCTATTGAAGAGCATCACCATTAATAATTGTAAATAACCATATAATATATATTCACTTTTAAATTTAAAACAATGATTGGAAGTATTGCTGCATTAGGTGCAGGTTTAGCAGTAATCGGTGCTGGTATCGGTATCGGTCAGGTAGGTGGTAAAGCGATGGAAGGTATCTCTCGCCAGCCTGAAGCTGCTTCAAAAATCCAAACTGCGATGATCATTGCTGCCGCTCTTATCGAGGGTGCTGCTCTGTTCGGTGTGGTTGTATCATTCCTGGGCTTGAAATAATCCATCGCCCGGAAAAAATTTTAACCGTACTTGCAGCGATTGGCGGCAGGTACGGTTATTAAAATTGACATTTAAACTCATATATAAAACAAAACATGGAATTAGTAACTCCTGAAATTGGTTTGGTTTTTTGGACCACCGTATCGTTCTTAGTGCTGTTTTTCCTGCTTGCTAAATTTGCATGGAAACCTATCATGAGCGCTATTGATGATCGTGAGCGCTCTATTGAAGATGCTTTGCTTAAGGCTGAAGCAGCTAAAGAAGAGATGAGCCGCCTTACTAACGAGAACGAGGTGTTGTTGAAACAAGCCCGTGCCGAGCGCGACCTGATCCTTTCTGAAGCTAAAAAGATCAAAGAGCAGATCATTGCTGACGCTAAAGAAGCTGCACACAAAGAAGGTGCACGCCAGATTGAACTTGCACGTGTTGAAATAAACAACCAGAAAGCTATTGCAATGGCTGATGTTAAAAACCAGGTTGCAGAGCTATCTATACAGGTTGCTGAAAAGATATTACAAAACCAGTTACAAGACCAGCAAAAGCAGGACGAACTGGTATCACAGCTGTTAAAAGAAGTGAAGTTATAATTTGGAGATTGGTGATCAGAGATTAGTGAGTAGTTAAACCGCTCACCATTCAACCATTCACCACTCACTATCAAAATAAGACATGTCAGAAGTAACCATAGGAATCAGGTACGCCAAATCGCTTATAGAGCTTGCACAGGAACAAAATGTTGTTGATGCGATCAAAGCCGATATGGATACTTTTCTTCAAACACTTAAAGCATCATCTGAGCTTAAAGCCGTGCTGAGCAACCCAATTGTTCCGCAACTGAAAAAAGTACAGATACTTGATGCCATATTTGGGGGTAAAGTAAACAACATTACCATCAGCTTTTTTAAACTGATGGTGAACAAGGGGCGTGGCGAAGTACTTTATGCAACAGCTAAAGAGTACATTAACCTGTATAACGTAGCTAAGCATATTACTAAAGCTACTGTTGTATCTGCTACCCCGCTGTCTGCTGCTAACCAACAGGTTATTACTGATGAGTTGCAGAAAGCTATTGGCGGTACCATACAGCTTAACGCTAAGGTTGATGCAGCTTTAATAGGTGGTTTTGTGCTAACCGTTGGCGACAGACAACTGGATACCAGCGTACAAAGCGCCCTGAATAAATTAAGAAAAGATTTTGCCGCTAAGGCAGTTTAATAACAGAAAAATAAACTCTAAATAAATTTTAAAAATGGTAGAGGTAAGACCGGACGAAGTATCAGCTATCCTGCGTCAGCAATTAGCGGGCTTTAAGTCAGAATCTGAATTAGAAGAAGTGGGTACTGTACTCCAGGTGGGTGACGGTATTGCACGTGTTTACGGTTTAAGCAAAGTACAATCAGGTGAGCTGGTTGAGTTTGGTAACGGTTTACAAGGTATCGTACTTAACCTTGAAGAAGATAACGTGGGTGTGGTATTGTTAGGTAAATCAGACGATATTAAAGAAGGTGACACCGTTAAGCGTACAAACCGTATTGCATCTATCAACGTAGGCGAAGGCATGCTTGGCCGTGTTGTAGATACTTTAGGTAACCCGATTGATGGTAAAGGCCCTATTGCCGGTCAAACTTACGAGATGCCTCTGGAGCGTAAAGCACCGGGCGTTATCTACCGCCAGCCGGTTACCGAGCCATTACAAACCGGTATCAAAGCTATCGATGCGATGATCCCTATCGGCCGTGGCCAGCGCGAGTTGGTTATTGGTGACCGCCAAACAGGTAAAACTGCGGTTTGTATCGATACCATCATCAACCAAAAAGAATTTTATGATGCAGGCAAGCCTGTAATCTGTATATATGTTGCCTGTGGCCAGAAAGCTTCTACCGTAGCTAACATAGTACGTACATTAGAAGAGAACGGTGCAATGCCTTACTCTATCGTAGTTGCTGCAAACGCTTCAGACTCTGCTACCATGCAGTTCTTTGCTCCGTTTGCGGGTGCAGCTATCGGCGAGTACTTCCGCGATACAGGCCGCCCAGCTTTGATCATCTATGATGATCTTTCAAAACAGGCTGTTGCTTACCGCGAGGTATCATTGTTACTACGCCGCCCACCAGGCCGCGAGGCTTACCCAGGTGACGTATTCTACCTGCACAGCCGTTTATTAGAGCGTGCCGCTAAGATCAACTCAAACGATAACATCGCTCAGCAAATGAACGATTTGCCAGAGTCTATCAAAGGTATCGTTAAAGGTGGTGGTTCATTAACTGCTCTTCCTATCATTGAAACCCAAGCAGGTGACGTATCAGCGTATATCCCAACCAACGTAATTTCAATTACCGATGGTCAGATATTCCTGGAGTCTAACTTGTTCCTTGCAGGTATCCGCCCGGCTATCAACGTAGGTATCTCGGTATCACGTGTAGGTGGTAACGCGCAGATCAAATCAATGAAAAAGGTAGCAGGTACCTTAAAGCTTGACCAGGCACAATACCGCGAGTTAGAGGCCTTCTCTAAATTCGGTTCAGACCTTGATGCTTCAACCAAATCAGTAATTGATAAAGGTGCACGTAACGTAGAGATCTTGAAACAAGGTCAGTTCTCTCCGGTATCAGTAGAAAAGCAAGTTGCTATCATCTACATAGGTACCAAAAACTTAATGCGTAACGTACCGGTTAACAAGATCCGTAAGTTTGAAGAAGAGTTTACCAGCCAGTTAGAAGTGCGCCACCCTGAGGTGCTTGCAGCCCTAAAAGCAGGTAAGTTTGACGATCAGCTAACCGGCGTGTTAGAGACCGTAGCTAAAGAAATATCAGCGAATTACTAATTAGATGTGCAGATATGCTGATGTGCAAATGTGCAGATCAGCGTATCTCGCAGATAGTTTAAACTATAACCGTGTAATGTTGCAATCATCTGCACATCTGCACATTTGAAATTTGCACATTAATAACGAATGGCTAATTTAAAAGAAGTAAGAAACAGGATAGCGTCTGTAAACTCAACGCAGCAGATCACCAAGGCCATGAAAATGGTTTCGGCGGCTAAGTTGCGCAGGGCTACTGATGCTATTGTACAATTGCGCCCTTACGCCAGCAAATTAAAAGATCTGTTGGCTAACCTTTCTGCAAGCCTAGAGGATGGTGCATCACCTTACCTGCAGGAGCGTGAGCCGGTACGCGTATTGGTGGTTGTGGTAACCTCAAACCGTGGCTTGGCTGGTGCATTTAACACCAACGCTATAAAAGCTGCCAACAACCTGATCAACGAGAAGTACAGTGCCCAAATGAAAGCCGGCAATGTATCAATCGTAGCTATTGGTAAAAAAGGTCATGATTTTTACACTCGCCGCAAGTTTAATGTGGTGGGTAACCATAATGATCTGTACCTTGATCTTAACTTCGCTAACGCATCAAAAGTTACTGAAGAGATCATGCAGGGCTTTGTTAATGGCCAGTATGACCGTGTTGAACTGGTGTACAACCACTTCCGTAACGCAGCTGTACAGTTCCTGATAACCGAGCAATTGTTACCTGTACCAAAAGCTGAGAAGGAAGAGAAACCAGCTAAAGAGGCTTTCGCTACTAAGAAGGAAGCTACTTTAGAAAGCCAGGTTGATTACATACTTGAGCCTTCAAAAGAAGAGATAGTAGAGCAACTGATCCCTAAGAACATCAAGATCCAGTTATACCGCGCAGTGTTAGATTCAAACGCATCTGAGCACGGGGCCCGTATGACCGCGATGGATAAAGCAACCGAGAATGCCGGTGAATTATTGAAAGCCCTTAAACTTTCATACAACCAGGCGCGCCAGGCAGCCATCACCACAGAACTTACCGAGATAGTAAGCGGTGCAGCAGCACTAAGCGGCGCATAATCTGCAGCTATCCGTATGATATCACAAAGGCTTCCCAATTTGGGAAGCCTTTGTTGTTTCTAAACGCCACGTAATTGCGAGGAGCAACAGCGACGTAGCAATCCCCGATATGCAGAGTCGCTTGTCCTAAAGAGATTGCTTCGTTCCTCGCAATGACGCGTTTATTTGTTGTCATTCTGAGCGACAGCGAAGAATCTAACCGCGTTGTTGCTACCTACGTCATTGCGAGGAGCAACAGCGACGTGGCAATCCCCGATATGCAGAGTCGCTTGTCCTAAAGAGATTGCTTCGTTCCTCGCAATGACGCGTAGGTGAGCGTTTTCTTGATTCCTGACTCTAACAGTCCTGATTCTATTCTACACCCCCTTCAGTGGGCTGGGGGGCTAATTTTATCATTCACCAGCCCAACGATCTCTTTCTCCGCTTCAATAGCCTTATTCTCCAATTCAGTGCCTTTACTCAATACCTCATCTACAAAAGCTTTATCATTACACCCCTGGGCATTGATCTTCACATTCATAAAAGCACCCAATACTGCAGAGCGGGCACACAAGGCAGCAACGCCGGCATCCGTCACCGAATTTGGGTTACCCACCTCAACCATAGCCTTGATGAGTCCGAAGCTTTCTACTGCTATCTGCATCACTCTGAACGGAACTTCAATAGCATATTTAGTAGCTGATTGTATAGCCTCTGTTCTCGCAGCCTTTTCCTGATCGGTTGATTTAGGCAATGAAAATGCTTCCATGATTCGGTTAAACGCTGTCGTATCCTTATCCACCAAACCCAGCAGCTCATCCTTATAACGCTGGCCTTGCTCAGCCCAATTGCTAAACTCTTCCCAGCGGCTGTCCCAACCTTTCTTATGAGATGACAGATTGGCCACCATGGTTGCTAACGAAGCGCCCAAAACACCCAGGTAGGCTGATATAGAACCACCACCCGGCGCTGGGCTTTCACTTGCCGTTTCATCAGCAAATTCAGTCAGGCTCATGCTGATGAGTTTGCTGTCGGCTTTGTCTTTTAGCAAGTACTCGATAATACGCTCTTCGGGTTTAAATGGCCCTAACTCATCCAGTCCCATTGATTTTATGGTGATCTTGATCAGTTCGCTCTCGCTTACACCAACAGAACGTTTCTGCTTACGCAGGAAATATTTACCGGCATCCAGCATGGCTTTCAGAGGGATCAAACCCACGAGTTCGCTGCCTGTAACGCGAATGCCGCGCTCATTAGCCTTTTTGCACACCTCATCAAAAGCAATGTGCACAGGCGTAACCTCAATGTTGGTGAGGTTCATCGAGATCTGGGCGATACCATATTCCTCAATGTACCATCCAATAGCTTTCACACTTTTTAGTGAGCCGGGAATGTTCTTTGGTTTGCCGTTCTCATCGGTTACTATTTTGCCCGTCACCGGGTCGCCCTCGCGCAAGGCACGGCCAGCCTCGCGAACATCAAAGGCAATGGCATTTGCACGGCGGGTTGAGGTGGTATTCAAATTTACGTTGTACGCGATCAAAAACTCGCGCGCACCTATCACGGTAGCACCTCGCCTTACATCGTTCTCCGCAGGACCAAAATCAGGCGTCCACTCCGGCTGTTTTATTTTCTTGAAGAAACCTTCGTATTCTCCCGCACGGATGATGGAAAGGTTGCTGCGGTTTTTATTTGGCTGTGCATATTCATATAGGTAAGCCGGTATCTGCAATTCTTCGCCAACACGTTTGGCCAGTTTTACAGCATACTCTGCCGTCTCTTCCATACTAATGTTAGCAATCGGTATCAGCGGACAAACATCCGTTGCACCCATGCGCGGGTGTTCGCCTTTTTGCTTGCTCATATCAATCAGCTCACCAGCCTTTTTAATAGCACGGTAGGCGGCTTCTATCACCTGCTCAGGCTCGCCCACAAAAGTTACCACCGTGCGGTTGGTAGCCTTGCCCGGGTCAACATTCAGCAGGCGTACACCATCCACAGCTTCCACCTCATCGGTTAGCTGCTTAATGATGCCCATGTTTACACCTTCACTAAAATTAGGTACGCATTCAATCAACTTTTTCATATTTCGATGTCATTGAGTCATTAGGTCATTGAGTCATTGTGGTTATTTCAATAAATCAACGTAATCTTAAAAATCAGTAGAATCTGCGGTCCACACATTCACAGGTTTCATCTTCCCCTGGTAATACAAAATCTCGCGATAATCACTGCAAGGGTAGGCCTGCATATCGGCTACCATGCCCGGCGCTAATATACCACGGTTGCTGATCTTTAGTGCCGCTGTTGCGCGATAAGTTAAACCGGCGAATACTTCTGCTGCGGATAACTTTTCTGATGCACTCATTATAGCCGCCTGCATCAGTAGATCACCCATCGGGGCCGAGCCGGGGTTCCAGTCGCTGGCAATGGCGAGGCAGGCACCGGCGTCAAGCAGTCTACGCGCAGGCGGGTAATTCATCCCCAAGCCTAACGAGGCGCCGGGCAATGCCACTGCAACCGTATCAGAATTAGCCAATAATTTTATCTCGGCTTCGCCGGACGTCTCGAGATGGTCGGCAGATACAGCGCCAACCTCTACTGCAACCTTGCTGCCGCCCGTGGTAAACTGGTCGGCATGTACGGTGATATCAAAACCTAAAGCTTTGGCTTTGGTCAGGTAGGTTAAAGCATTTTCAGGATTGATGGCGCTTTGTTCAACAAAAATATCAACCCGTGAACTTAACTCTTCCTGTTTGATCATCGGCAGTAATTCATTCAACACCATATTCAAATACTCTTCCTGCGAACCCCCAAAATCCTTCGGCACCATGTGCGCCGCGAGGCAGGTAGAGATCAGTTTAGCTTTGGTTTGAGCAGATGCTGCTTTTATAGCACGTAGCTGTTTTAACTCTTCCTGTATAGATAAGCCGTAACCGCTTTTAACTTCGATGGTTGTTACACCTTCAGATAAATGGCGATTAGCGCGTTGGATGAGGGTTTCGGTCAGTTCCTGTTCGCTGGCGTTACGCGTTTGTGTGACCGTATCCCATATACCGCCGCCCGCTTTGGCAATCTCCAGGTAAGTTTTGCCTGCAATGCGCATACTGTAATCCTTAGCCCGGTTACCGCCGAAACAAATATGTGTATGGCAATCCACAAAGCCCGGGAGCAAAACCTGCGGCGTAGTAATTTCATCTATTTGGGCTGTTGGATGGGCTTTTTGCAATACATCAAAGTCGCCAATGGCTATTATGAGGCCATCATCAGTCAATACGCCACCGTTGTGGATAATGCGCAATTGATCATCCCTAAGTGCACCTTTCAGCGGCAGGCCATCAAGCGGCAATATCTGTGTAAACGGACCGGTTAGTTTCATCTCTATCTATCTTACGTCATTGCGAGCGTAGCGTGGCAATCCCCTGCCTACAGAGCCGCTCTGTAAGTAGGGGATTGCCACGTCGGCTTCGCCTTCCTCGCAATGACGGATTTATTTTATCGTCTTTTATTAATGCCCCAATGACTCAAAATCACCACACCTTCAACCCAAACCTTTCGCCCCATTCTGCGGCTTTATCATAGCCTGCATCGGTATGGCGGAAGATACCCATGGCAGGGTCATTGTGTAGTACGCGTTTAAGGCATTCTGCGGCGCGTTCGGTACCATCAGCAACCACTACCATGCCGGCGTGCTGCGAGTAGCCCATACCCACGCCACCGCCGTGGTGGAATGATACCCATGTTGCCCCGCCCGAGGTGTTGGCCATCAGGTTCAGCAGCGGCCAGTCTGATACGGCGTCCGAGCCGTCTTTCATGGCTTCGGTCTCGCGGTTGGGTGATGCCACTGAGCCGCAATCCAGATGGTCGCGACCTATCACTATCGGTGCTTTCACTTTGCCGCTTGCCACGAGGTCATTAAATATAAGTCCTGCTTTTTCGCGGTCGCCCATGCCCAGCCAGCATATACGTGCCGGCAGGCCCTGGAACGACACTTGTTTTTGCGCTTTTTCCAACCAATTGATCAGCGCAGTATTTTCGGGGAAAGCTTCCATCAAAGCTTTATCAGTAGTATAAATATCTTCAGGATCGCCGGACAGTGCCACCCAGCGAAACGGCCCCTTACCCTCGCAAAACAGCGGGCGGATAAAGGCCGGTGTGAAGCCCGGGAAGTTGAACGCATCCGGCTCACCGCCCTGGCGGGCAAACTCGCGCAGGTTATTGCCATAATCAAAAGTGATGGCACCGCGTTTTTGCAGCTCCAGCATGAAACCAACATGGCGGGCCATACTGGTGAGTGCTAAAAGCTTGTATTGGGCGGGATCTGCTTTGCGCAGGTCTACCGCTTCGTCTAAACGCAGGTTGTGCGGCACGTAACCGTTTATAGGATCATGTGCCGAGGTCTGGTCGGTAAGCATATTGGGTACAATGCCATCAGCTATCAGGCGCTCCAGCATATCGCCGGCATCGCTTACCAAGCCGACTGATAACGTTTCACCTTTTGCCATGGCTTCTTTTACCCAGGCAATGGCCTCGTCGTAAGAATGGGTAACACGGTCAATGTATTTACTCTCGATACGTTTTTGAATGCGGCTTTCATCCACATCGGCACCCAGAAAAACAGCGCCTGCCATAGTAGCAGCCAGGGGCTGAGCGCCACCCATGCCGCCTATACCGGCACTGACGATCAGTTTCCCTGTTAAATCGCCATTGAAATGCTGGCGACCGGCTTCTACAAAGGTTTCATAAGTGCCCTGCAAAATGCCTTGGGTACCTATGTAGATCCAGCTGCCTGCGGTCATCTGCCCGTACATCATCAGGCCTTCGGCGCGAAGTTTATTGAAATGCTCCCAGGTTGACCATGCCGGTACCAGGTTACTGTTGGCAATGAGCACGCGAGGTGCCTGTGGATGCGTACGTACAATGCCCACCGGCTTACCCGATTGCACCAGCAACGAATGGTTTTCATCCAACTCGAGTAAGATCTCAATGATCTTCCGCAAAGATTCCTGATTGCGTGCCGCCTGGCCTATGCCGCCGTATACCACCAACTCGTCGGGGTTTTCGGCAACCTGCTTATCCAGGTTATTCAAAAGCATCCTTAAAGGTGCTTCGGTTTGCCAGCTTTTAGCGTGTAACTGGTTGCCAACCGGCGCCTTATAATGCGGGTGGTTGGCATATGTCTTAATAAATTCCGAATTCGTCATCGTCATTTAAATTGATGTAATGGTTTTGGGCGGTTTGGTTGGCAAGGGCCAGTAATTGCCCGCTGATAACTAAGCGGTGCAGGGCGTTGATATCCGTAGCAAATATCCTGTCGTCTTTTATGGCAGGCACGTGTTGCCTCACCAAATGGTAGCAAGCTTCTATCAGATCGGTTGATTGTAATGGCCTGCGAAACTCCAGCGCCTGTGTGGCGTAAAGCAATTCTATCGCTTGTATATATTCGATATTATCGATGATCTGGTGCAATTTGCGCCCGCTGATAGAACCCATGGAAACGTGATCTTCCTGGCCCAGCGAGGTAGGCACACTATCCGCGCTGGCAGGGAAACAAAGCGTTTTATTCTCGGTAACCAAGGCCGCGGTGGTGTATTGCGGGATCATGAGGCCCGAGTTTAGTCCGGCATCGCTCGTTAACAACTTTGGTAAACCATAACGGCCTTCGCTCATGAGGTAGCAGCGGCGGTCGGCAATGTTGCCTAACTCAGCTGCCGCTATGGCTGCATAGTCCAGCGGAATAGCCATGGGCTGCCCGTGGAAGTTACCACCGCTAATGGTATCCTCAGCATTAAAAACTACAGGATTATCGGTAACCGAGTTGAGCTCGATCTCAGTCATTTCTTTAAGGTGCAGCCATGCATTGCGTGATGCGCCATGCACCTGCGGCATGCAACGTAACGAATAAGGATCCTGCACACGGTCGCAGTCCTGATGTGAGTTGCCTATCTCTGAACCCTGCAGCATACTTGCCAAACGTTTGGCTACATGCTTTGTGCCTTTATAGGGGCGGATGGCATGCAGGCGCTCATCAAAAGGACGGGCAGAACCCATCAAAGCTTCAAGAGAAACCGCGCCGATGACATCAGCCAGATCCAAAGCATTTTTTAAACGCTCAACGCCTTTTACAGCAAAGGCTAAGATGAACTGCGTGCCATTTATCAGGGCCAGGCCTTCTTTTGGGCCGAGGGTTAAAGGCTGCAGGTTATTGTCTTTCAGCACCACATCTGCGGGCAGGCGTTTGCCATCCACAAATACTTCGCCCAGACCTATCAGTGGCAGGAAAAGGTGCGATAGGGGAGCCAGGTCTCCTGATGCACCTACCGAACCTTTCTCGGGTACCACAGGGATTACATTATTTTCGATATGCCAGATGATACGCTCTAAGGTAGCAAGGGCAATGCCCGAGAAACCCTGAGCCAAAGCATGTACTTTAGTGATGAGCATCAGTTTGGCAATTTCCCGGGGGATGGGGTTGCCCACGCCCACGCTATGGCTTTTTAGAATATTGCTTTGCAGCAGGCTGGTGTCCTGCTCAGAAATGCGCGTATCGCACAGCGGGCCAAAGCCGGTATTGATCCCATAAACGGCATCATGGCCGTGTGCTATTTTCTCCACTTCGCGCCATGATGTT
Organism: Mucilaginibacter conchicola; assembly: GCF_003432115.1. Classification (GTDB taxonomy): domain Bacteria; phylum Bacteroidota; class Bacteroidia; order Sphingobacteriales; family Sphingobacteriaceae; genus Mucilaginibacter; species Mucilaginibacter conchicola. The sequence goes on along the minus strand of NZ_QWDC01000005.1, from coordinate 144,392 downwards.
TCAATGCGCTGTTTGGCATCGGCATTAATAACGCCGCTTACTTTGCCGGTTGCTATGTCTAAGCAAAGGCCAACGCTGAGGTGGTCTATGCCGTAATTAAAGTTTTTCATCGGTAATGGCATTAAGTTTTTTACCAACCTGGCCGGATAGGTCATAGCTGCGGAAGGTATCTTCCATGGCTGTGATAGCAGGCAACAGGTGCTCTATCTGCGCATCGCTTGCGGCAAGTTCAGTCATGCTGGCGCTGATGGCATCCCAGATGGGAAGGATCTGCTGCAGCAAGGCTTTACCTTTTTCGGTGAATTGTACCATCTGGCGGCGGGCATCATCAGGGTCGGCAGTGGTCTCTACCAGGTTGCGGTTTTTGAGGTTGGTGATGAGCTGACTTGCCGCCGGGTGCGATACCTCGGTTTTATCGCTCAGTTCTTTTATCGACAGCGAATCGTTCTGCGACAGCAAATAAAAAACCGGGAACCAGCTGGCATCAAACTCGATGCCTTCGTTCTGATAAATGCGGTTTATCTCGCCCAGAAAAGCTTCGCTTAAACGTCTCAGGCGGCTGCCCAAAACCAGGTAACCTAAATTCTGATACAAATTCATAAATGCAATTTATATAAGTGCTTATATAAATGCAAGTTTATTTATTAAAAGCTTGTTAATCAAAATGCTTTGTCGGGATACGCCTGCAAGGTCGTCGCAATTGGCCCTGCCGTGGTATGTGTTTTGCGCCCATCTTTGTGCTATAAACTTAAAGCTATGGAAACTACAAAATTTGAGATCGACATTAATGCTACGCCTGCAAAGGTTTGGGATTCGTTGTGGAGCGACGAGAACTACCCAAAATGGACAGCCGCTTTCTGCGAAGGTTCGCATGCCATTACCGACTGGCAGGAAGGCAGCGAAGTGCTGTTTTTGGATAAGGATAAGAACGGCATGCGTGCTATGATAGAGAAGAATGATCCTGAAAAATTTATGTCGATAAAAACACTTGGCGAAATGTCAAAAGGCGAAGAAAAGACCGGTGGCAGCCCATCAACCTGCGGCGACTGGTACGAGAATTATACGCTTACGCCAAAAGGTAACGGTACGCACCTGCTGATTGAGCTGAAAGCTGATGAAGTACCGCCCGAGTTTAGAGATTTCATGGATACTACCTGGCCAAAGGCGCTTGATGAGTTGAAGAGGATTGCGGAATGCCCCCCAGCCCCCTGAAGGGAGAGTAGGAAGCCTCTCCCCAGCCCTCTGCAAAGGAGAGGGAGTTGAAATATAAGTTGTCATTTCGAACGAGCGGGAGCGAGGAGAAATCTTCTACGCTTGATAATTACGTTTCAAATCGCTTGCAGAAGATTTCTCGTCGCGTCATTTCACAAGGCCCCTACTGCTCGCTCGAAATGACAAATTTTTACGAACCCCCGCTGGGGGGCTTTTTGTATCACCCTTTTTACACCGTAAAAGCACATTTTTAAATGTTTAAGTTACATTTGCTACATGAAAAAATATGCTTTACTACTGATACTTGGTTTGCTTGCAGGCACCAGTTTTGCCGATGGCATTGATACATTGAAAAAGAATGGCTACACGCTTATAGTAAGCGGTAACGATGCTAATTTTGATAAAGGGTTGCGCGAAAAACTTATCAATACATTTTTTGAAGTGTACCCCGGCATTGTAAAAGAGTATAACAAAAAGAGCCTTAAGGTGGTGAATTTCTTTATTGATACGGCTTACCATGGCGTTGCTGCTACCGATAACGGCCGTGTGGTTTTCAGTACCGAATACATGACCAAACACCCCGGCGATATTGATGTGGTTACCCACGAGGTGATGCATATTGTGCAGGACTATGGCCAAACCAACGGCCCGTGGTGGGTTACCGAAGGTATTGCAGATTACGTACGTAACGAGCATGGTGTAGCCAACGCTGCCGCCGGCTGGAAACTGCCCGACTATAAATTAACCCAAAACTTTGATAACAGCTACCGCGTAACCGCGCGCTTTTTTACCTGGATAGAGAAGCACGTTAAAAAAGGTACCGTTAAAAAGCTGGACGATATTATGCGTAAGCATACCTACACTGCTGATACATTTAAGCAACTAACCGGCAAAACGGTTGAAGAGTTGTGGAAGGAGTATGGGGCGAATCCGGCTTTATAGAGAGTCAGGACTGTTAGGATCGGGAATCAAGAAAGAGCTTCATCCACGCCTAACTTTGTCATGCTGAGGAACGAAGCATCTTTCCACGGTTAGTGGTTCGACAGGCTCACCATGACATTTATATAATTATGTCATTGCGAGCGTAGCGTGGCAATCTCGTCGCTCACAGATCAACGCGATGAGATTGCCACGTCGCTGTCGCTCCTCGCAATGACATGTTGTTATAAAAAGAAAAGAGCCGTGCATTACTGCACGGCTCTTTTCTTTTATGCGTAATTCTTAGTAATGATATCTCACAAACGCTTCCATGGCGGCGTACTCGGCCATGCCTAAGTGGTCATATGCCTGGGCGGTTTCGCGATTGCGGTCTTCGGCGCGTACCCAAAACTCGCGTGCATCATCACCCGGGAAAACAGGGCGGTCTTTCTGCGACTGGTGTTTGAAGATAGCGTTACGTTTGCGGATCACCTCGGCAGGCGAAAGTGGTACGGCCATTTCAATTTCGTAGGTAGGGAACTCCTGCCATGCACCGCGGTACATCCATACCCAGCAATCTTTCACCCAATCCTCGGTCTCGCGCAGGCGGCGTAACGATTCTATAATGATGTTGAAACAAACCACGTGCGTACCGTGCGGATCGGCAAAGTCGCCTGCGGTAAACACTTGCTGTGGTTTTACCTTTTGCAACAGCTCCATGGTGAGTTTAATATCGTCTTCACCAACCGAGTTTTTTTGCGTTTTACCTGTTTCGTAGAAAGGTAACGCCTGGAAGTGGATATTGCTATCCGGCACACCGGCATAGCGGGCACCTGCAATAGCTTCGGTTTTACGGATAAAACCTTTTACATCGCGTATTTCAGGCGTATCTATCTGGTTAGGGAGTTTAGCAATCATAAACTGGCGCATGTCGTTATAGGTTTTCTGCATCTGAGAAACATCCTCACCAACGCTTTCTTTAAAGTCGATAGCAAACTCAACAAAGCGCAGTACATCATCGTCCCAAACGGCCGTATTGCCCGATGTTTGGTATGCTACGTGTACATCATGCCCCTGATCAACCAAACGGATGAAAGTACCACCCATAGAGATCACATCATCATCAGGGTGCGGAGAGAACACGATAGAGCGTTTGCGTGCAGGCTCGGCACGTTCAGGGCGCTGGCTGTCATCAGCACCAGGTTTGCCACCCGGCCAACCGGTAATGGTGTGCTGTATCTGGTTAAATATATCAATATTGATCTGGTAAACAGGGCCTTTATCAACGGCCAACTGTGCCATACCGTTGTTATTATAATCTTCTTCTTCCAGTTTAAGGATAGGTTTGTTAACTGCATCAGATAGCCAGATAACCGCTTTTTTGATCAGTCTTTCGTCCCAAACACAATCTTTAACCAGCCATGGAGTATCAAAACGGGTAAGTTGCGATGCTGCATCAACATCCAGTACAAACTCTACATTTTCTGATAATTGAAGGAAAGTAGCAGGAACCTCGCTCGAGATTTCGCCTTCAACAGCCTGGCGGATGATAGGGGCTTTTTTAGCGCTCCATGCCATCAGGATAATTTCGCGGGCTTTAAATATGGTACCCACACCCATGGTGATAGCTTTGGTAGGTACGTTTTGCTTACCACCAAAATCGCGGGCAGCATCACGGCGGGTAAGGTCGTCAAGGGTAACCAAACGTGTACCCGAGTTTGGTGCCGAACCCGGTTCGTTAAAACCGATGTGACCGGTACGACCGATACCCAGGATCTGCAGGTCTAAGCCACCCAATTCTTCGATCTGGCGCTCATACTCTAAACAAAAAGCGGCAACATCATCGGCAGCAAGCGTACCATCGGGGATGTGTACGTTGGCCTTCTCAATATCAATATGGTCAAATAGATTCTCGTTCATGAAGGTAACGTAGCTCTGGTCTGCGTCGGGCTTCATGGGGTAATATTCATCAAGGTTAAAAGTGATCACATTTTTAAAAGATAATCCCTCTTCTTTGTGTAGCCTTACCAGCTCGGCGTAAACCCTAATAGGGGTAACACCCGTAGCTAAACCCAACACCGCGTGCTGGCCAGCTTCCTGTTTGTTACGGATAAGGGCAGCTATGCGTTGCGCAACAGCTACCGATGCTGCTTTCTGGTCTGAATAGACCGTAACCGGCAGCTTCTCGTACCGGGTTTCTTCTAATAAATTTAATCTTGCCATAATAGGTTTATTTGTAGTTCAATATCTTAAAAAAATCAGGTCAAAAAAAATCCCCACTAAAAGTGAGGATTTACAACCAATAAACTAAAAAATTAAAATCCTCTTGTAAGGATAAGTACGCTCTTTTATATGATGCTTCTACGTTCATCGGTACAAACTTAATAAATGTAATAACACAAAACAAAATACTTTTTAAAATAATTTAAAAAGATTGATTTAAAGCTTGTTTAAGGTCATTGATCAAATAATCTGCTTCTTCCAATCCCACATACATGCGTATTAATTGATGGCGATGATTGGCCGGATCATACTCAATTTGCTTCACGCCTGCAATTGCGGGGATGATCAGACTCTCATGCCCACCCCATGAAACGGCCATCAGAATATGTTGCAGTTTGTTGCAAAACGATTCGATCTTTTCTAAGGAAGAATCCTTCAGTGTAAAACTGAACAACCCGCCGCAGCCAAGCATTTGTTTAAGGGCGAGTTCGCGTTGTTTAAAATTCTCATCAAAAGGCCAGAGAATTTTATCTACCTGTGGTTGCTGCTTTAACCAGGCGATGACTCTTTTGGTGGTCTCAAAACTACGCTGTAACCGTAAAGGCAAAGTACGCAGGCCGCGAATGAGCAACCATGCCGAATGCGGCGAAAGGGCTGCGCCAACGTTCAGAAACTCATGATCGAAGATCTGTTTAATGATGGTTTTGCTGCCCGTTAAAACACCTGCCACTACATCAGAGTGCCCGCCAATATATTTTGTTGCCGATTGCGCCACCAGGTCTACTCCCAGTTTTATGGGCTGTTGGTAAAGCGGCGTACAATAGCTGTTATCTATCATGGTGATGATATTGTTTTGCTTCGCGATGGTAGCGATGGCCGCTAAGTCCTGCAGATCATAGCTGAAAGTATTAGGGCTTTCCAGGTAGATGAGTTTGGTATTGGGCTGGATAGCTTGCTGAATATTCTTTGTATCGCTGCCATCAACAAAAGTAGTTGTGATGCCGTATTTAGGCAGCAAGTTGTTGAACAGCTTGATGGTCCAGCTATAGGGGTTTTCTACTGAAATAATATGATCGCCTTGTTTGAGCAGGGCCAGTATGGGTACGGTAATAGCCGCAATGCCACTGCTGAACACGAGGGCATCTTCGGCTCCATCTAAAGCCGCCAATTTTTGGCGAAGGATATTTAGCGTAGGGTTTTGCCCGCGGGAGTAAAGGGTGGCTTCAAACTCATCGGATAAGGCCTCGCGGAAGTCAGCAACGGTTTTAAAAGTAAAGTTGCTGCTCTGCATTATGGGCGGCGATACGGCGTTGAAATATTGTTCGCGGTCTTCGCCCAATTCGTTCAGTATATAGGAGATGTCCATTGTTTACTGGGGTTGTAGTGGTTTTGGTTTGCGTGTGCCGAGGTAGTAAATAGCCAGTCCCAGTACATAAGCTGCCAGGCACCAAACGGCGGCAAACGGGTCTTCTTTAAAAGTGATAAAGATATTGATGGTAACAAACCAATAGGCCAGTATAAATATCACCGGGATAAGGGGGAACCATTTTATAACGTAGATGCCGCTGGTATCCAGATCCTTGGTGCGCTTGCGCAGGATAAATATGGTTAATGCACAAAGCGACAGGCCGATAGTATCAAAAAACATCACATACTTCAACATCTGGCTAAAAGAATCTACAAAGAAAAGGATGATGAGGGCTGCGGCCACAAACACCGTCATCCCAAATTCCTGCACCTGCGTTTTGGGGTTAACGCGTTTAAATATCTGAGGAAGTATGCCGTCCTCGGCCATGGCGTAATACACGCGCGGGTTAGCCAGTATATTCACGTTTACATAACCCAGTACTGATACAAACATTAATACCGATGTAACTTTATAACCCGTTGGCCCAAAGATAACACCAGCCAGTTTAGCAGCCAGCGTATGTGTTTGCTGCAAGCCGCCAATACCCAAAACAGAATAGTAGGCGTAGTTTATTGCCAGATAAAGCACAATCACTGTACTTATTCCAAACACAATTGCCTTGAGGATATTGGTTTTGGCATTGATGATATCGCCACCAAAATTGATAGTTTGCTGATAACCGCCATACGTAAAAAATACAGCTACCAAGCTCAGTCCAAATGCGGTGATCATGTTGCCATCCTGCGCCGGGGTAATGGCCGGGTGCGGCACAGAAGCATCGCTTTTAAATATAGCAGTACATAAAACCAGTATGGCTACTACCTTAAATAGGGTAAGCACATTTTGCGCGCGGGCGCTAAGTTTTATGCCAAGGAAGTTGATCACATACAATATCAACACCGTTAGGATAGTGGTAATTTTAGTACCCAGCTGGTTTTGCAGGCTGGCCGGTAGCAGGATGGGATTAATATATTCGGCACCCAATAAAGCCACTGCCGCTACTGATGATGCGTTGCTGATAACCAATACCCAGTTGATCATGAAGGCGAAGGCCGGGTGGTAGCAATAGGAGAATACCTTATAAAAACCGCCTGTAGATGGGTAGCGGGCGCCTATCTCGGCAAAAGTGAGGGCGCCGCATAAAGTTACCAGCCCGCCAAAGATCCAGGCACCAAAAAAGATCCAGGTATTGCCCGCTTTTACGGCTACATCGCTGGGGCTGCCAAATATGCCCATGCCTATTACCAGGCTAATAACGATCATGCTGAGGTCAAAGCGGTTAAGGCGGGGCTGTATACTCATTATTACTTATGTGTTTATTTTTTAATTTATATTTTATAATTTTTGTAATTGCCGTTGAAAAGCACTTATTTAGTTTGCTAATTTTACCGTGCCTTATTAAACTATTGTGAAGCAATTTAAACAAATATTACTTACGGGGATATTGATGTTTGCGTTTGTTTCTGCGGTTTTTTCGCAGGTACGTAAAACGTATGTTGCTTCTGTAAAGGTACCAAAAGGTAAATATGCACTTCCGCCACAGCGCCAACAGATGAGCGCTCAGCTAAAAGCTTTTCAGCAATTGGTTACTGATGCCAATGCTACTTTCACTTTTCCACAAGGTTTCAGAGAGATAAAAGCGCCTAATAATGAGGATGTATCTTTTGATTATGCCATGGAAATGCCAGGCAAGGATTTTGAGATATGGTTCCAGGTACGATCGTTAAAAGAGAATTGGGCGGCGTATGAGAAAACGCTGAACGATAAATCTACAGAGCAAGCTAACCCCGATTCGTTGTATAATGGTATGGGCAAAGCGCAGGCCACTGCCTTTGCCGGTGATAACCCGCCACTGATGCGCTTTATACCGCCAAATATTGCTGCGCGATATAACGCGGATGCCGGAAAATCTTACATGATGAACCTGCCCGATGCCAAACTCACCAAGCGTTACCGTTATGCACTGCTGATAACCCTGCAGAAAGATCGCACCGGCACCATTATGGCGGTTTGTTTCTCAAACCAGAAAGGCCCCGAGTTTTTCAAGAACATCGATAAGGCCAGCAACTGCATGAAGTTTAAACCTTAAGGTTTTTAATGTTGATATGTTAGGATATTTAAATATGATTTAAGTATCTGTATCTTATTTTTGCAAATGGCGTAGTACGCGCCTTCTATTTTTGACTATGGCAGAGAATGTAAATTATAACGACGATAGTATCCGCTCGCTCGATTGGAAAGAACACATCCGTTTAAGGCCGGGTATGTACATTGGTAAGCTTGGCGATGGCTCTGCTTATGACGACGGCGTTTATGTATTGTTAAAAGAGATAGTAGATAACTCGATAGATGAGTTTGTGATGGGATCTGGCAAAACCATCGAGATCAATATGAGCGATCATAAGGTTTCGGTACGTGACTATGGTCGTGGTATCCCGCTGGGAAAAGTTATTGATTGTGTATCTAAAATAAATACCGGCGGTAAATACGATAGCAAAGCCTTCCAAAAATCTGTTGGTTTAAATGGTGTGGGTACCAAGGCTGTTAACGCTTTGTCCACCGCATTTACTGTACAAAGCTACCGCGATGGCCGTACCAAAATTGCCGAGTTTGAAAAAGGCGAACTGGTGCGCGATGAGCCTGAAAAGGAGACTACCCAGCGCAACGGTACTGCCATCAATTTTATACCCGATAACAGTATTTTTCGCAACTACCGCTTTATACCGGAGTTTGTGGAGAATATGATATGGAACTATGTTTTCCTTAACTCGGGCCTTACTGTAAATTTCAATAATCAAAAATATTTCTCGGAACGTGGCCTTTATGACCTGCTAACCCGTAATGCCGATACCGAGAACCTGCGCTACCCAATCATCCACTTAAAGGGCGAGGATATTGAGATAGCCATGGCGCATGGGCAATCTTATGGCGAGGAGTACTACTCGTTTGTGAACGGCCAGCATACTACCCAGGGCGGTACCCACCAGGCAGCCTTCCGCGAAGCGGTGGTAAAAACTATCCGCGAGTTCTATAAGAAAGAGTTTGACGCTTCGGATATCCGCGCCTCTATAGTAGCGGCCATTGCTATTAAGGTACAAGAGCCGGTTTTTGAGTCGCAAACCAAAACCAAACTGGGTTCGCAAAATGTTGGTCCGGATGGGCCATCGGTGCGTGGTTTCATTAATGATTTCCTTAAAAAAGAACTGGACGATTTCTTGCATAAAAATCCTGCTGTTGCTGATGCCTTGCTAAAACGCATCCTGCAATCAGAACGGGAGCGTAAGGATATTGCCGGCATCAAAAAACTGGCGAACGATCGTGCTAAAAAAGCATCGTTACATAACCGTAAACTGCGCGATTGTAAGCTGCATTTTGATGATAACCACGAGCGTAAGCAGGACACAACCCTGTTCATTACCGAGGGTGACTCTGCCAGTGGATCTATCACCAAATCGCGCGATGTAATGACCCAGGCGGTATTCAGCTTAAAAGGTAAGCCGTTGAACTGTTTCGGCTTGACCAAAAAAGTAGTTTACGAGAACGAAGAGTTTAACCTGCTGCAGCACGCCTTAAATATTGAAGATGGTATTGATGCGCTGCGTTATAACAACATTGTGATTGCTACCGATGCCGATGTGGATGGTATGCACATCCGTTTGTTGCTGATGACCTTTTTCCTGCAGTTCTTCCCTGATCTGGTTAAGGCAGGCCACGTGTCTATCCTGCAAACGCCGCTGTTCCGTGTGCGCAACAAAAAGGAAACCATCTATTGCTACAGCGACGAAGAGCGCCGCAACGCCATTGCCAAACTGGGCAACAAGCCCGAGATAACCCGATTTAAAGGTTTGGGTGAGATCTCGCCAGAGGAGTTTGGCCTGTTCATAGGTAAAGATATGCGCCTTGACCCGGTAATTCTTAAAAACGCCGACATCAAAGCATTGCTTGAATACTTTATGGGCAAAAACACTCCGACCCGCCAGCAGCACATTGTAAACAACCTGCGTGTGGAGAAAGACGACGAAAGCGTTAACCCGCTGGTTGCCGAAAAAGCCGACGATGTAGAATTAGCTGTAGCGGTGTAAAATAGCCCAAAACATATTTGTAGAGACGCGATACTTCGCGTCTCTTTTTTGTAATGAATTATTTGTAAATTAGAATATGAATAGAGACAAAGTAATTGCGACGGTGAATGACATGCCAACCGATTTTGATTTGGATACGCTTGTGGAAAAGTTAATATTCATTGAAAAAGTAGAAAAAGGGTTACAGCAAGCAGATCAAGGGGATGTTATACCCCATGGCGATGTAAAACAATTGGTTAAAACGTGGTCGAAATAAATTGGACATCTATTGCAATAAGTGATTTGCAAGGTGTTTACGATTACATTGCGGAAGATTCAATTACCTACGCGGGAAGATTTGTAGATAAGTTAATAGCAAGGGTAGAGATACTTGAGACACATCCTGAGTCAGGAAGAATAGTGCCGGAGTTTGATAATCCATCCTTGAAAGAATTGATTGAGGGCAGCTATCGTATTATTTACAGGATAGTCAATGAAGAAAAAGTGGAGATCATTCGCATACATCATTCCGCTCGTTTATTAAAATAGTAACCCAAAACATATTTGTAGAGACGCGATACTTCGCGTCTCTTTTTGTTTAATAAGGTTTACAAGTGGCGCAAAGTATTGGGTTTCTACAGGAAAATTGTTTTCTAACAAATAACTCTTATCTTGTATCCCCCCGTTTTACCAGCGGACAAAAAAATGTTTATTAATAAAAAAGAAAGCCCTCTCTTTTGGAGAGGGTGGGGAGAGGCATAATGACAAACCACGAAATAAAAATAGCTTTCAACGAATACAACACGGTTGACGATCTAAGCACCCCTGATAAATTACTTTGCGAAGAAGCCGTTAAATCTTTGGATTCGTCGCACTCGCCATATTCAAAATTTAAGGTAGGGGCGGCGGTACTGCTACAGAGCGGAACAATATTACACGCCAGTAACCAGGAGAACGTGGCTTATCCATCGGGTCTTTGTGCCGAGCGTGTGGCGTTGTTCCACTGGGGAACTATGCATGCTAATGACCCGATTATTGCCATGGCAGTTACCGCTCATACCAACGATTTTAAACTCACCAAACCCATTACCTCATGCGGTGCCTGCCTGCAGGTAATGGCCGAATGTGAGAAAAGGCAACACCAACCTTTCAGAACATTGTTATATTGCATTGACGGCCCCGTGTGGGAAGTGAACGGCGTACAAAGCTTTTTGCCTTTCATGTTTTTTGAAGACCGTTTAATACAACAATCATCGCTATGAAAAAAATAATCATTCTGCTTGTTTTAGCCTTTGCGGGCTTAGGTGCCCACGCACAAAAAGGTTTTCCGTTTGATAATGAGATCCGCGATTTTAAGCATCAGGACAGCCTTAAATTTCCGCCAAAGCATGGCATCCTGTTTATCGGTAGCTCATCTATCCGTAAGTGGACAGATCTGGAGCAGCGTTTTGCCAATAAACCCATCATCCGCAGGGGAGTGGGCGGTTGCACTATTGAGCAATTGGTAAATTACTACACGCCGTATATTATGTATCCATACCAGCCGCGCAAGATTTTTATCTACGCCGGTGAGAACGATATAGCCGAAGGCAAGAGTGGTGAGTTTACCGCCCGCCAGTTCTACCAGCTTTGGGCCATGATCAAACAGAACCTACCCAACGCCGAGATCTATTTCATGTCGATAAAGCCAAGTCCGAGCCGAGCCAAGTACTTTCCCGAAGTACGCCGTGCCAACACACTGGTTAAAAGCTTTCTTAAAGGCAAACGCAAAAGCCATTATGTGGATGTAGCTTCGGTTATTCTCGATGCCAAAACTCAACAGCCCGATACCAGCCTTTTTGAAAGCGATATGTTGCATTTGAACACTAAGGGCTATGATAAATGGCAAGCGGTGCTTTTGCCGCTTGTTAGATAATATCGAATGATGAATGTTGAATTTCGAATGATGAAGTAAACCATTAAGCGTTCTTAACTTCGAAGTTTATCATTCAAAATTCAATGTTCGATATTATTCTATACAAAACAGAAAAGCCCCTGTAAAGGGGCTCATCTCACACTCAAACACTAAAATTAAAATCAACTAAATACGCTGTAAACATTGGTTATTTTCCAGCCGTCGCCGGTGTTGGCAATGGTTACGTAGTTGCTACGGGTAAAACCGGCATATTTCATATCCACCTTTACTACAGCAATATGGCTGTTGCTTTCAACCACTTCGGTAGCGGTAGTACAGGTTTGTTCAACGTTTTTTTGTTCTTTTAAGTAATCGGTCATTTGCTTCTTATCAAAGCTGATGATAGATTTACCGCGCAGTATGCTAAACTTAGCCGATGCATCAACAACCTGGTTCAGGTCGGCAATTTTGCCGCGGGTCATGGCATCAAGGTAAGTATTAATGGCGTGTACGCGGGTAAGGTTCACAGCAGGTACATCATTAGCTTTTGCAAAGCTGCAGGTTAGCACTAAGGCTACGGCTGCGGTTAAGTTTCTTAAGGTTTTCATGGTATTGAAGTTTTTGGTTTTTATTATTGCTTGTTTGTATATAAGATGCGACGAGATAGCGTTCCGTTACACCCCGAAATGTTAAATTGGCTTATTTAACAAACATTTAACATTCGCCCGCTTAAAAGATATATTTGGGGAGATGATTGATTACACCACCATAATGCAACAGCACGGAGAGGCCGGCGAAAAAACCGGGTGGACCTTTGTGATTGTTCCGTTTGATGTGGTGCAGCAGATATTGCCGGGTAATAAAAGATCGGTACGGGTGCGTGGTTTTCTGGATGAACACCCGGTAGCAGGCATGTCACTGATGCCCGTAGGAGAAGGCAATTTTTTATTAGCTGTTAAAGCTGAAATTCGCAAAGCTATCCGCAAGGAACGCGGTGCCATGTTGCGTTTGCGGTTGGAGCACGATAAGGATTTTAAGCTGGAAATGCCTGAAGAATTACAGGAGTGCTTCGATTTTGAACCGCCCGAAGCTTTTGTATATTTCGATAGTTTATCAAAATCGCACCAAGGCTATTTCTTTAAATGGATAAACGATGCCAAAACCGAGCAAACCCGTGCCAACCGTATAGCGGCAACCATCAGCGCTGCAAACAGAAGGATGGATTACGGGGCGATGTTGAGAGAATTGAAAAAGCTGAGGGAAGGGTAAAATATCATTGCCGTTGACTTCAGTCAACGGATAATAAATAAGTATGGCTGGCTTTAGCCAAAATGAAGCTTGATTGGGCTAAAGCCCGATATGTTATTTCCTTAATACCGTTGCCTGAAGACAACGGCAATTAATTTTTCTGTTTCAAAATCCGAAGATCTTTCTGGTTGTAATTTTGGTCGTCAGTCATGCTATTAAATTGACTTATCATTTAGGTTGTCACCAAGTGTTGAAATGTGCATAAAATCTACTCTCCTAAACATCCCCACATCTGCACATTTATTTATCTTTACCAATCCGCATTAAATTTTTTAGCTGTATAAATGAGCGAAGATATTAGCAATCCTGATACTCCCGAAAACAACCAAGAAAACGTACTTCATAACGTAACGTCACTTAACGGATTATATGAGAACTGGTTTCTGGATTACGCCTCGTACGTAATTCTTGACCGTGCCGTTCCGCATATAAACGACGGCTTAAAACCCGTACAGCGCCGCATTTTGCACTCGCTGAAAGAGATGGACGATGGTCGCTACAACAAAGCTGCCAACGTTATTGGTAACACCATGAAATATCACCCGCATGGTGATGCTTCTATTGGCGATGCCATGGTGCAGATAGGCCAGAAAAACCTGCTGATTGACTGCCAGGGCAACTGGGGCGATCCAATAACCGGCGACTCGGCAGCGGCACCGCGTTATATCGAGGCCAGACTATCCAAGTTTGCTTTAGATGTGGTATTTAATCCTGATACCACCGTTTGGCAGGCCAGTTACGATGGCCGTAACCGCGAGCCTATTACGCTGCCGGTAAAGTTTCCTTTACTGTTGGCCCAGGGTGCCGAAGGTATTGCTGTAGGTTTGGCTACCAAAATTTTGCCGCATAATTTTATTGAGTTATTGGATGCTTCGGTAGCAGTACTTCGCGGTGAGCGACCAAATTTATTGCCCGATTTCCCTACCGGGGGTATGGCTGACGCTTCGGCGTATAACGAGGGGCAACGAGGCGGCAAGGTGCGCGTACGTGCTAAAATTGTTGAGCGCGATAAAAAGACTTTGGCTATCACCGAGATCCCGTTCAGCACCACTACCGGCGGTTTGATTGACAGCGTTATCTCGGCCAATGATAAGGGTAAGATCAAGATTAAAAAGATCGAAGATAACACCGCTAAGGATGTAGAGATAGTAGTGCACCTGGCACCGGGCATATCGCCCGATGTTACCATCGATGCATTGTACGCCTTTACCGACTGCGAGGTATCCATATCGCCAAATACCTGTGTGATACAGGACGATAAGCCACGCTTCATGAGCGTGAATGATATGCTTACCGAGAGTACGCATTTCACCAAAGACCTGCTGAAACAGGAACTGGAGATCAGGCTGAAAGAGTTGATGGAAAAAATATTCTTCAGCTCGTTGTTGAAGATCTTTATCCAGGAAGGTATGTACAAGCATCCTGATTACGAAAGTTCATCAGACTTTGAGACCGTAGTAGGTGTGTTGAACCGACTGTTTGAGCCTTTCTTCCCGCAGTTCTACCGCGTTATCACCGATGAGGATTACAAGAAGCTGATCGATAAACCGATGAGCAGCATTACCCGTTTCGACGTTAAGAAAACCGACGAGCAGATCAAAAACCTTGAGGCTGAGATTAAAGTGGTGAAGAACCATCTTAAACACCTGATTGATTATACCATTGCCTGGTTTGAGAAACTGAAAGAGAAATACGGTAAAGGCCGCGAGCGTAAAACCGAACTGCGCACCTTTGACCGCGTTGAGGCTGCCCAGGTAGCTTTGGCCAACGTAAAACTATACGTGAACAGGGTTGATGGCTTCATCGGCTCTGGTTTGAAACGCGATGAGAACGTGGAGCTGGTTGGCGAATGTTCTGATATCGATGATATCATCGTGTTCCGCAATGATGGCCGCTTTATTGTGACCCGTATGCAGGATAAGGTATTTGTGGGCAAGGATATTGTGCACGTGGCCGTATTCAAGAAAAACGATGAGCGTACCGTTTACAACATGATCTACAAAGATGGTGAAAGCGGTATTGCCTATATCAAACGTTTCTCGGTTACGGGCATCACCCGCGATAAAGAGTACGATCTTACCAAAGGTACTAAAGGCTCAAAAGCGCTATACTTTACTGCCAACCCTAACGGCGAGGCCGAGGTAGTGAACATCCAGCTGAAGCCACACTCGAAACTTAAGAAACTGCAGTTTGATGAGGATTTTGCCAATATCGCCATCAAAGGTCGCGGATCTATGGGTAACATTGTTACCAAGTATCCTATTAAGAAAGTAATGCTGAAGAGCAAAGGTGTATCAACCCTGGCAGGCCGCAAGATCTGGTATGATGAGATCCTGAAACGTTTGAATGCCGATAGTCGCGGTAAATACCTTGGCGAGTTTGATGGCGACGACCGTATCCTTACCGTATTGCCAAACGGCGTTTACGAACTCACCAGTTTCGACCTCAATAATCACTTTGATGATAAGATGATCCTTATCGAAAAGTATGATCCGGCCAAAGTATTCTCAGTAGTGCATTACGATGGTAAATCTAAAAACTACATGGTGAAACGCTTTGTGTTTGAGAATACCGCCATCGGTAAACAAACCAGCATCATCAGCGATGAAAGCGGCTCTAAACTGGTACTCATCTCGGGTGCATCGCAAGCGGTTGTTAAGGTAGATCAGTTGAAAGGTAAAACCGCCATTGAAGAAACGGTGGAGTTGAATTTGACCGACCTGATAGATGTGAAAGGGATGAAGGCTATGGGCAACCGCCTATCCGTACACCAGGTGAAAACCGTTGAACTGATAGCCGAGCACGACGATGCAGAGGATGTACCAGATCCGGCACCAGATTCTATTGAGGATACCGAAATAGTTATTCCCCCTGAGGATAAGACAGTAACAGATGCAGCACCTTCAGCACCACAATCTGAACCTGCAAAACCCGTTATAGAACAGGAACCTGCACAGCCTGCCGCTGCCCCTGATGAGCAGCCGAAGAAAAAGATCGATCTGGAAATAACCAATCCGGATGATATTGATCTGAAGGACAATGACGGCGGTCAGTTAGGTCTGTTTTAAACCGAAAGAATCTTTATGTTGAAACGTATACTCATGTATTGCCTGCTTGCATTAGCAGGCAATACTATTGCTATAGCACA
Organism: Mucilaginibacter conchicola; assembly: GCF_003432115.1. GTDB lineage: Bacteria > Bacteroidota > Bacteroidia > Sphingobacteriales > Sphingobacteriaceae > Mucilaginibacter > Mucilaginibacter conchicola. The sequence goes on along the minus strand of NZ_QWDC01000005.1, from coordinate 128,220 downwards.
AAATACCACCCACACTTTCGCACTTGGCGATACCGATTTTTTGCTGGATGGTAAACCTTTCCAGATGATATCAGGCGAGATGCACTACACCCGCATCCCCAAAGAATATTGGCACGAGCGTATGAAAATGGCTAAAGCTATGGGCCTTAACACCATTGGTACTTACGTGTTTTGGAACGCGCACGAGCCTGTGCAGGGCAAATATGATTTTGAAGGGAATAATGATATCGCCGAATTTGTACGCGCGGCAAAAGAAGAAGGCCTATACGTAATACTGCGCCCAAGCCCTTACGTTTGTGCCGAGTGGGAATTTGGTGGTTACCCATGGTGGTTGTTAAAAGACCGCAACATGAAGGTGCGTAGCAAAGAGCCTGCATTTATCAACGCATACCGTGCTTACATGATGGAAGTGGGCAAACAATTGGCCCCGCTGCAGGTAAACCACGGCGGCAATATACTGATGGTGCAGATAGAGAACGAGTACGGCTCGTTCAGTAATGATAAAGAGTACCTGGCCCAAAACGAAAAGATTTTTAGAGATGCGGGCTTTGATGGCTTATTATTTACTTGTGATGGTCCCGGCCAGATGCCTGCGGGCTACCTGCCCGGATTTTTGCCTGCTGTAAATGGCGAGGATGATCCGAAGAAAGCTAAAGAACTCATCAATAAATACCATAACGGTAAAGGCCCTTATTACATAGCCGAGTGGTACCCTGGTTGGTTTGATAGCTGGGGTAAAACTCACAGTACCACCAATGCCGATGATGATGCCAAAAAGCTGGATGAGATCTTATCGGCAGGTATCTCTATCAACATGTATATGTTCCACGGCGGTACCACGCGCGATTTTATGAATGGTGCTAACATGAGCCGCAAGGAGCCATATTCGCCCCAAACATCAAGCTATGATTATGATGCCCCGCTAAACGAGGCCGGTGACCCTACACCAAAATTTTACAAGCTACGCGAGGTAATTGCCAAACACTTGCCGGCCGGGCAAACCCTGCCCGAGATACCGCAAAAGCGCCGCCGTACTTACGCCCTTGAGGTTACCAAAGTAAGCGGCGTAGCTAACCTGTTCAATAATTTGGGCTTGCAAACCGAAAGCGAGCGCCCGCTGAGTTTTGAAGACCTCGACCAGGGATATGGCCTGGTGCTCTATCGTACCACTTTGGCTAACGCTATAAACGGCCTGCTCAAAATAAAAGAACTGCGCGATTATGCTACCATATACCTGAATGGTAAACGTGTTGCAGTATTAGATCGCCGCTTAGGGCAGGATTCAGTTCAGTTGAGTGGAGTTAGTGCCAACAGCGTACTGGATGTATTGGTAGAGAACAATGGGCGCATCAACTACGGGCCATATTTAACTGATAACCGCAAAGGCATTACCGAGAAAGTTACCCTTGCCGGCCAGGAGTTATTGGGCTGGAAGATGTACAAGTTCCCCTTAACAACGCCTGCCGGTTTCAAATACCTACCCGCCCAAAATGAGGGTGAACAGCAACCTGCTTTATACCGCGGTACTTTTACACTAAGGGGAGTGATAGATACCTATCTGGATATGCATGGCTTTGGTAAAGGCGTAGCTTTCGTAAATGGCCATAACCTGGGCAAATACTGGAACATTGGCCCGCAGCAAACCTTATTTGTACCCGCAGCATGGTTAAAGAAAGGTACTAACGAAGTGGTAGTTTTTGATGAGTTGAACAGCGGCCATAAAGAGATCTCAACCATAGATCATCCGGTACTGAACGAAGTAGCGAAATAAGCTATTAAACAAAAAAGGCCCCGATAATCGGGGCCTTTTTTGTTTGTGTGGTATCCTGAGAGATTATAAGATCAGGATTAAAACCAAAATGATGATGATGATAGCACCTACTGAAAGGTAGATACCGCCGCCACCCATGGCTTGTGCTTCTTTTTTAAGTTCTTTAACCTCAGCTTTTAGTTCTTTTCTGTCAGCTTTAGTTAGTTGCGAAATGTCCATCGCTTTAATTTCTTCAACGCGCTCTTTAATTTCCTCACAACGTGCAATGCGCTGCTCTTTGGTCATGTTAGCAGCAGCCTCCTTGTACATTTTCTCGGTATTGATAGTGGTTGCAGCATTTGCACTAAAAGTGAAAGCGGTTAGCAACATAGCGATGGTGAATAGATAGAATTTAGTTTTCATAGCTGTAAATGTTGTAATGAGTGATTTTACTCTGATAAGTGTTAAATGCAAAAAAATGTTTTAACACCGTTTAAAAAATTATCAATTATATGCTGATGTAATAAGAAGCCTCAAAAACATGCCCCACAGCCACTTTTTGGATAGCTTCTTTCTGCTTAATGTCTTTAGGCCCATCGGCAGAATCTGCACAGCCCAGCCAGGGCTCAATGCATACAAAATCGGCGCCGGGTTTTGACCATACACCCAGGTAGTTAAAGTGCGGAAACTCTAACGACAGGCTTTGATCGTGCTTGGTGCTTTTGATAGTCACCATGCGCGACTGCAGGTTTTTAAATACCAAGGCATCGTTGGCGAACAGATCGCGGTTTAGCTGTAATTTTTTATCTGTAAGTGCGATTGGTGAGGTTTCTCCGGTGAATTGCCCGTCGCTGTTTAACAGGTGCGCCTGCAGGTTTTCCTGGGTTTCAAACTCAAGGTAATAATCCTCATAAGTTTCGCCCTGGTTGAAAGGCACGTTAAAGGCAGGGTGGCCGCCTACCGAGAAATAAACAGGTTGGGTATCGCGGTTAATCAATTTATAGGTAATGCGAAGGGCATTATCTATAAGCGTGTATAATACCTGGAAATCGAATTTATACGGATAAACCTCAAGCGTGTGCTCTGAGTAGGGCAGCGAAAAACCGGCATGCTCCTCATCACCATCTAATATCAAAAACTCCGACTGGCGGGCAAACCCGTGGCGGTTCATCTTATAGGTTTTGCCATCAACATGCAGTTCGTTGTTAAGCAAACCACCCACAATAGGGAACAGGTTAGGTGCATGGTAGCCCCACACACTGGCATCGGCCTGCCACATTTGTTCAACCCCGGTTTGTTTATTGATGAGCGAACTTAACTGCGCGCCCTTAGCATCGATAGCCACGCGAAGGTGGTCGTTTTCAAGAATGGTCATAGTATGTGAGCGTTTTAAAAAGTATCAACAAATGAGGGGGCTTCTGGTTTGGGTGTATGATACCAGTAGAAAAAATATGTCATTGCGAGGAGCGATAGCGACGCGGCAATCTCCTCGCCTGAATAAACGCGAGGAGATTGCTTCTCCGCAAGCCGGCGGATCGCAATGACATATTATAATACCTACTGCTTATCCACCTTAATATTCGCCTTTATAACAGAATCTTTCTGCGCACCGCTGAGCTTGTTGTTGTATTTGAACAAAGCGTTCTCAAAATCGCCGTAGGCAACGTTAGGGATCACAATGTAGCGGTTACCGAACTCTTTTTTTAATTGTTCAGTAGCAGCCATGCGGTCGGCTTCGGCGGGCTTGTTATCGTATGCTTTGTCAAAATCGGGCAGGTTATCGCCGCAAAGTATAGCAATATTGAATTTGGCCAACACCTGCTGGCGGCGAGCCTCTTTGCTTGAAGAGCCTTGTCTTAACAGGATGTGCGCTGCATCAGTAAACGGCAGGCCGTATTTCTGCAGGTTTTTAGTAGTACCTTCGCGTTCGGCCTCATCGCGGTTGGTGATGTAGAAAACTTCAACGCCCTTTGATGCTGCGTATTTAAAAAATGCAGGTGCACCGGGCACAGTATCGGCCGCGGCTTTATCTGTCCAGGCCTTCCAGGTTGCCTGACTATATTCCTGGTTGTTAATAGCACGCATGGCATCATAAGGGCTGTTATCCAATAAAGTCTCGTCAATGTCGGTCACCACGGCTAATGGTTTACCGGCAGGTTGTTTAATAGCTTCATCTAAACGATATTTGGCCGTGCTGTATGCCTGAAAGCATAGTGCTTTATATTCTGCAGCGCGTTGCTGCCAAAGCGATGCCCACACTTTACCGTTATTGGTTATTGATGTGCTTTGCTGAGCTTGTTTAGGAGCCGAGCAGGCGGCTAATAATGCAGTGCCTGCTAATAAGATACCGGTAAGTTTTTTCATAAGGAAACCTGATGTGCCCTTACAACAGCTCGGGCTTTATTTTATCTGTAAATTCCTTAGCAAACTTATTCAATTTGGGCTGAATTACAACCGCGCAATAAGGCTTCAACGGATTATCATTGTAATAATTTTGATGGTGATCTTCGGCTTTGTAAAATTCTGCTGCCGGGCTTATCTCCGTGAGGATGGGATTCTCAAACACTTGTTCATCAGTAAGGCGTTTGATCATGGCTTCGGCCTGTTGCTTTTGTTCTTCGCTATCATAAAAAATAACTGAGCGGTATTGCGTGCCTATATCACCGCCCTGGCGGTTAAGGCTGGTGGGGTTATGGGTTTTAAAGAACATAAGCAGCAACTCGTCAAGCATAACCATATCAGCATCGTACTCCACCACAACTACCTCGGCATGGCCGGTGTTGCCATTGCAGATCTCCATATAAGTTGGGTTTTTAGTACTGCCACCCGTATAGCCCGAAGTTACCCGGCGCACGCCTTTAACACTCTGGAAAATTGCCTCGGTACACCAAAAGCAGCCGCTGCCAAATGTTATTTTTTGGATGTTCATATTACAAAAGCAACCGTAAAAATTGGCTTTGGTTTAGGCACTTATTGTAAACCTATTTTTAAGATCCGCAATCCATTGTCGTCAGGAATGTAACAAATGCCATTATTGTCTACGGCTATAGTTGAAGGAGAATAGGCAGCCGTTATATGAGGCGTTAATGCATTTATAGTTTTATTGTTGCTATTATTATTAAGAGCGTTTAAGATGGTTTTCTCGCCGTTGGTGTTTATTTTTAGGATTTGGTTCTTAGAGTTTAAAATGTACATATTGTTTTTATTATCAATAGCAACGCCACTCATATAGTCTTCAAATGTGGCCCCGGGCGAATCTGTTTTTTCGAGTGCTTGGTTATTAAATTGATAAATAGTATCTCCGCCGAAGTCTGTGTTTAGGACGAAACACATGTAAAATTTGTTGGCATTATCTGTGGCTATCAAAGCCGGGTAATTGACGTATGCATTAATATTTAAATAGTTACTCACATCACCGGCAGGCGTGATTTTTCTGATGATTCTTCGATACTGATCAACCACAAATACATTGCCACTGATGTCAACTGCAATACCATCAATATCCTTAAATTGTGCTGCACTTCCATTTCCGTTTGTATAACCTTCTGTTTCGCTTCCGGCGAACGTGCTCACATCACCTGTTGGTGTTATCTTTCTAATTAAATTCCCGGCAGCATCAACAACAAAAAGATTATCATGCTTATCTATTGCTATCGCCGAGGGGTAGCTAAAACTCGCGGTGATGCCTTTTCCGTCTTTTATCCGTCTAACACCATCCCCGGCAAAAGTTGATACCTCTCCGTCCGGAGAAATTTTTCTGATCAAATTGTTAGGCTGGTCGGCAACAAAAACTTCGCCTGCGCTATTAACTGCCAAACCCACTATATTGCCAAAGCTCGTTGCGGGGCCTTTGCCGTTTTGCATACCTCGTATTCCGTTCCCTGCAAGTACGGTAGTCATAAAAGTATAATCATAAGTGAAAGACGGAACTGTTGCAGATTTTGCACCGTTGGTAACTATTACTTTGCCCGTACCCGCACCTAATGGAATGTTAACGGTAAGCTGGGTGCTGCTTGCGGCAGTTATTACCGCTTCTTTATTGTTAAAAGAAACTTTATTTGCCGATAGTTCTTTATTAAAACCCGAGCCTTTTATCACTACGCTTTGGTTATAACTGCCATGATCAACACTTAGTGACGTGATCACAACTTCTTGCTGGCCGGGTTGGGGTTTAACAGGATCTACCGGCGCTGGTGGCCCGGTAACTTTTGAGCAGCTAATGACGAATAGCCCCAAAAATATAGGGAAGAAGAGTTTTATAAGTGCTTTATTGAAAGGCATATGTGATAAGTTTACAGTTGTAAAATTAACTAAAGTATCTGATCATCAAATATTAGTTTGATGAAGATTTTTAAAGTATCAATCAATATCCTGATAAGGAATGCCGCTCAGGGCAGCCAGTTTAGTGGGGCGATTTTTAAACAACTCTTTTGCAGGCGTTATAGCCTTAGGTTTAAAATTGGTAAAAGGCAATTTGTAGCAAAAGTTATCTGATGTTGTTATGTAAACGTTATCGTACTCTTTATCATCCACCAAATAAAACATACATAATTTGTTATATATGTCAGGTTCTGATACACCCTCATTTTCATAAACAGTAGCCCATCCCCAAATTTCGGCTTGCCATTTAATGTCAACCGGATAAGCTAAATAATTTATAGCGAAGCCAAAGATGGTAAGATCGGTGTTATATGGGAATGTTACCGCATGTTCGTTTTCGCTAAGCGTGTAAAGCCTTGGCAAAGCCGCATATTCTTGCTGATTATATTGGTTACAAAAATCTTTTAACGCACGGGTTACATCGGCAAGCGTGGCGTTTTTGATGAGGATTAACTTATCGTTAGGTGTTTCTGTTGATGGCTTTTTATTTGCCGGCGGCCTGCTTTCGCTGCCGGTTTTGTTTTTTGATTTACGGATAAGCAGGAAAAGCACGATAAGTATGATAATGGCGACTTTCATCTATAAAGGTTTGCCCGAAGGTAATAACAGATTTATTTAAAAGAGGCTGTTAAACAAATAAATTTTCAGTTAAATAGTTGAATGGATTTTATTAGCTTCGCGTGACTTATTAATAAATCTAAACCATATCACAAATCATGATTAAGAATCTGCAAATTAACATATCTGTTAAAGCATTATTTTTTGCTCTCGCTTTATTAATATTTAGTGCTTGTAAAAAAAGCAACGATGGAGATAGCACCGTTGCGGCATCTATCACTGTCAATGTAGATGGGAAGGCGAAAAAATTTGATCGGGGCGCATCTGCAATAACGCTGGTTTATAACTCTGAGCAATCGGCTACCACAATAACCGGCACTGCTGATGATGGAGCGATTCTCTCTATTACAATTAGTGGAAAATTAGTTACAGGTAAAACCTACTCAAATACTGCTGCACAAAATATTGATAAGCCTGTCATCATGTATAGCATTGGCGATGTTAGCTATTACAGCTATTTTAGTGGCTTACAAACGTTTGGAAGCGTTACTATAACTTCAGCTACAGAGACATCTGTAAAGGGTACTTTTGACTGTGACATGTTAGAGTATATACCCGGTCTTGGCAATAATATTGGTAAAGGCAAAAAGAACATGACGAATGGTAAATTCAGCGTTAAGTTAACAAGCCAGTCTGCCCAATAATATGTTATCGCCTGTTACGTTTGTTAACTAAACTACGTTATAAATTATTATGAGATACTTTACAACCACTAAACTTTTTAAAACCCTTATGTTGGCGGGTGTCGCGTTTGGCTCATTTGCTTTAAACGCTTGTTCAAAAGATGATCTTAAAGATGATGCAGATACCAGAACTTCTATCTCAGTAGCCGTAAACGATACTTCAAAAGTGTTTGGTTTAAACACATTTACTTCAACCGCTAACAACGTAACTGTAGCACAGGGTTATGCATCTGATGGCACAAAACTGTCTATCACGATCCCCGGAACATTAGTAGCCGGTAAAAGCTACTCAAGTGGCACCGATAAAGCTACCGTTATATATACCGTAAATGAGGATACTGATAAAAAAGAAAGCTACTCAAATATAAACAGTGCAGTAGTTGATCTTGTAGTTACCTCGGCTACAGACGCAGCGGCCCAAGGTACTTTCTCGGGTAGCTTATTGCAAGAAAACGTACCCGGTAATGCTAAAACAAAAGTTATTACAAACGGTAAATTCAACATTAAGCTAAAATAAATACTTAGGTTGATTATAAAAAAAGGCCCCTGATATTTATCAGGGGCCTTTTTTTATTCTGTTAGTACCGTAAATTTAAAATCTAAGGGTTCAAAGTTACGGATGAGTTCATCGATGAACAGTTGCCCCCATTTTACATAGCTGAGGCCGAAATTCTCGTTACGCTCCTGCAGGCTGTTCTTAGGGAACAAGTCTTCTTTGATGTTTTCTATCTGCTCCAGGCGGGTATGGTAGTTGCGTTTTTCGGCTTTTACCAGTTTTTTTTGGAAGTTGCCTATGGCATGTTTTAACCTTGCTTGTATAGCCGCTGCAGATGGTGGCAGGGTAGGGTCTATTTTGTGCGATGCCAGTTTTATTTTCTCAAAAGTACGCTCAAACTCGCGCCACTCTTCGGTAAGGCTAAGGTCGTGGTTGCTGTGCTTTTTTACCCAGGCGTTTTTTATCTCGTCGGTATTTTTAAAAAGCAGGGCAGGAGATACTTCCATGCTTTTGATCTTGGCGGCAGTTTCCTTCCGGATAACCAAACCCGAGTTGCGCAGTATGAGCACCGGGAAATCGACACCATAAAAATCGAAATTAGATTTCAGCTCCAGCCAGTAAACCACCTCGGCACCGCCACCTATGTAGGCAATGTTTGGCAGGATGCATTCCTGGTACAGCGGGCGCATCACTACATTAGGGCTAAAGCGCTCAGGAGCGGTTTTTATTTCTTGTTTAAGCTCGTCTTCAGTAAAAGTGATATCGGTATTCATCACCGAGTAACGGCCATCCTCAAACACAATACGCTCGCGCAGTTTCTCTTTTAAGTAAAAGAAGTTGATTTCGCGTGGGTTAACCTGTATGTGAACACCAAGCTCTTGCAACTTCTTATTTGCTTCGCTGATGTTTTTGAAACTGTTTTGCTGAATGATATCCCGCTCTATAATAGGCGCAAACTCCGCTTTCAATCTACGGTCGTCGGCATCAATAATGATAAGACCGTAGCGGGCAAATAATGCATTTACCAGGTAGCGGGTAGCATCGGCCAGTTTATCAAATTTTGTATAGGCAGTCTCCACCATCTCGCCAAGCTCTGATGAGTGGCCATCAATACCCAGCACGCCTTTGTACTGGTTAATAGCCTGGCGCATGGTATCGGGGTTAATACGGCCCGTTGCGCCCGTGGCCTCGTACCACCAGTGTACCTTTTTACCACCTATGTTGGTATAGTTTATCTCGGCAAAATCATGGTCTTCTGATGCCATCCAATAAACCGGCACAAAATTCTTATCAGGGAATGCGTTTTTGAGCTGCCTGCAAAGTTTTATGGCAGTTACTATTTTGTAGATAAAGTATAGTGGTCCCGTGAAGATATTCAGCTGGTGACCGGTAGTAACGGTGAATGTATTCTGATCTTTAAGCAGCTCAATCTGGCTTTTTAAGGCATCAGCAGCATCAAGGGTGGGGAAGTTATCATCTTTGCCGAAATATTGCTCAAGCAGTACCTCAACAAGCAACCCGCGGTCAGCAACTACCTTTTTGGTGTTGAAGAACTCCGCAAAGCCCTGCATAGTTGGCCTGTGACCATAGAACGAACGTAACTCCGGATTATCCTCAAGATAATCGATCACTGTTTGGGAGAAAAACCCCGTGTCTTTATAGTCAATACAGGCAGCTTCCATTTATTTTAAGATTGCGGTAACGTTGTAAAAGCGTGGCTAATATTTACTCACCCCGACTACGCTTCGCTGGTCGACCCTCTCTGCTTCGCAAAGAGGGTGAGAAGTTTTTTCCTTACCCTCTTTGCGCAAAGCGGAGAGAGGGTGGTCGAGCGTAGCAAAGACCGGGTGAGTCCAATGCCAGGCAACAAAGCGTTACCCTATTCAAAGTTAATCGTCGAAAATAGATTTTAATATTTGAATAGCAACAAGGTGCAGCCGCAAAGGGTTTTATTTTACAATTTGTCCATAAAGGTCAAAGTCTTCGGCGCTGTTGATCTTTACGTTCACAAAGCTGCCAACGGCTGCATAATCAATGCTTGCATCTATCAATACCTCGTTATCCACCTCAGGCGAATCGTATTCGGTACGGCCAACAAAATAGCCGCCGTCTTTCTTGTCGATCAATACTTTGTAGGTGTTACCTATCTTCTCCTGATTCTTCTCGTACGAGATACCTTGTTGGATCTCCATGATGGCATCGGCGCGTTCCTGTTTTACTTCTTCAGGTACGTCGTCAACCAAGGTATGAGCATGGGTTTTTTCTTCGTGCGAGTAAGTGAAACAACCCAAACGGTCAAAACGGGTATCCTCAACCCATTGCGCCATTTCTTCAAAATCTTGTTGGGTTTCGCCGGGGTAGCCGGTGATGAGAGTAGTACGCATAGCGATGTTAGGCACGCGGTCGCGGATCTCGTTCACCACATCAATGGTTTTTTGCTTGGTCAGCCCGCGGCGCATCGATTTCAGCATGTTGTCAGTAATATGCTGCAACGGCATATCCAGGTATTTACAGATATTGTCGCGCTCGTTCATTACATCCAGCACTTCCATTGGGAAGCCTGCCGGGTAGGCGTATTGCAGCCTTATCCATTCCACTCCGTTCACATCACTAAGGCGACGGAGCAACTCATCCAGGTTACGTTTACCGTACAGGTCTAAACCGTAATAGGTGAGATCCTGGGCAATTAGTATCAGTTCTTTAGTGCCATTAGCCACCAGACTCTCGGCATTTTTAACCAGCTGCTCTATCGGCGTGCTTACGTGTTTGCCACGCATCAACGGGATAGCGCAGAAAGAACATGGGCGATTACAACCCTCGGCAATTTTAAAATATGCAAAGTGCGAAGGAGTGGTGAGCAAACGCTCGCCTATTAATTCGTGGCGGTAATCGGCGCCAATATTATGAAGGATGTTCTGCAGGTCGTTAGTGCCAAAGTAGGCATCAACGTTGGTTATCTCAGATTCCAGCTCGGGTTTGTAGCGTTCGCTAAGGCAACCGGTAACAATAACCTTACCCACTTTGCCCTGCTCTTTAAGCTCGCTGTATTGCAGGATGGTATCTATAGATTCCTGCTTGGCATTATCAATAAAGCCACAGGTGTTGATCACCACGATATCATTCTTGCCCACCTTGTCGGCCTCATGTACCACATCAAAGGCATTGCCTTTTAGCTGGCCCATCAGTACCTCGCTGTCGTAAATATTTTTAGAGCAGCCTAAGGTAACCACGTTTACACGTGGTTTGGCCGCAATTTTTTGTACTCTGCTAATTTCCTTTGTCTTCATAATATCAACCCGTCATTGCGAGGAACGAAGCAATCTCTGTAAAACTATGCATCGCGAGGGATTGTCCTGAAGAGATTGCTTCGTTCCTCGCAATGACGCCGTGAAGGCGAATTATTAATTGAATAGACTATTCACAAACTCCTGCCTGTCAAATAACTGCAGGTGATCTATGCCTTCGCCTACACCGATGTATTTAACCGGTATCTTGAACTGGTCTGATATACCTATCACCACGCCGCCTTTTGCGGTACCATCAAGTTTGGTTAAAGCCAGGGCATTTACTGCAGTAGCTTCGGTGAATTGCTTGCATTGCTCAATAGCATTCTGTCCGGTTGAGGCATCCAGCACCAATAAGATCTCATGTGGTGCGCCAGGGATAACCTTCTCCATCACATTTTTAATCTTGGTGAGCTCGTTCATCAAACCTACCTTATTATGTAAACGACCGGCAGTATCTATAATTGCCACATCGTCGCCATTGGCTACTGCCGAGCGCAGGGTATCAAACGCTACCGAGGCAGGGTCGCTGCCCATTGCCTGTGCTACTACCTTAACGCCAACACGCTCGCCCCAAAGTTTTATCTGGTCAACCGCTGCCGCGCGGAAGGTATCGGCTGCGCCTAATACCACCTGGTTGCCGGCTTGTTTAAGCTTATGCGCCAGTTTACCGATGGTAGTGGTTTTACCCACTCCGTTTACGCCAACCACCATAATTACGTATGGCTTATGGTCGCCGTACTCGAGGGTACGGAAATCATTGCTGTTGTTTTCGGCAAGCAGCTGCTGTATCTCATCCTTAAGCAGGTTGTTCAGCTCAGAGGTGCTTACATACTTATCGCGCGCAACGCGGGCCTGTATGCGCTCTATGATCTTAAGAGTAGTGCTTACACCAACATCTGATGTTACCAGTACTTCCTCAAGGTCGTCAAGCACATCGTCATCAACAGATGAGCGACCTGCAACGGCTTTAGTTATCTTAGAAAAGAAACTATCCTTAGTTTTCTCAAGCCCGGCATCCAATACCTGCTTGTCTTCTTGCGTGGTTTCTTTCTTTTTAAAAAAATCAAATAATCCCATGTTAATATGCAGATGTGTATATATGCAAATTTGCAGATTGTTGTTCTAATACCCGAATAAAAGCATCTGCACATTTGCACATCTGCATATTCGCACATCAATCTGCCACTAACAAAAAAAGCCCTCTCGTTATAAACAAGACGGCTTTTATATCTTTATCAAAAGTGATTACAGTTTACCTGCAATAGCATCTTTAATGTTATCGTTTGGAACGATCTGCTCTTTGAATGAGTAAGCACCAGTACGTGGCGACTTAACCATTGTAATAACTTTTGAAAATTCTTTTCCTTTACCTGTTTTCAGGGTTGCAACTACTTTCTTTGCCATGTTATTATTTTTTTATGCTGATGTTTTTGTCTGCTACAGCAATCACTGCTATAACGGGCCAACACCAACTAAATTATTTAATCTCTTTGTGAACTGTTACTTTACGCAATACAGGGTTGAATTTTTTCAACTCTAAACGCTCAGTTGTATTCTTTTTGTTCTTGGTGGTAATGTAGCGAGACATGCCCGGCATGCCGCTTGTTTTGTGCTCTGTGCACTCTAAAATTACCTGAACTCTGTTACCTTTCTTAGCCATCTTGATGTATTTTTAATCTGCTACAGGTCTCGGGGTGAACATCACTGCTCTCCCAATCGCTGGCTGCAATTATATTGAACCTTTTTTTACAAACTTGTTGATACAAGCGGTTATACCGTTTTTGCTGATTGTTTTAATAGCAGAAGTAGATACTTTTAAAGTGATCCATTTATCTTCTTCAGGTATATAAAACTTCTTAAGTTTTAAGTTAGGATAGAACTTACGTTTGGTTTTAACGTTTGAGTTAGAAACGTTGTGGCCATTCATGTAACCTTTTCCTGTTAAATCACAAATTCTTGACATGACAAATATTTTTTATTTACCCTTCTTCTAAAAAGAGTGTGCAAATATCAGGCTTTTAAGTGAAAAAGGCAATAGCGGAGACAAAATATTTTCAAAAAAGTTATTATTCGTAATAAGTGATTTTGCGGGTAGTAAGGTAATTAATGGTATCTGGCGTTAATGGTTTAAAAGTTTCTTTACGCGTCATCTTTTCTATCCAGTTACCGTGCCTGTCGTATTTTGTGTATTTTAAGTTAAATTTCCACAATGCATACCTATCGTCGTCACTATCATTAACGATATATTCGATTAATCGGCCGTGCTCGTTATACTTTAAAAAGTATCTATCAGGTTCGGTTTTTACAGCACGGGTGTAACTTCTCATTTTTATTACCCTGCCTTGTTTATCATAATCATAAGTCGTTTCCGGCCCTATCTCATTGTCCGGACTTGTAGATGACCTTATAAGTTGCCCAACCGAATTAAAATAAAGTCTTGTAGTGTCTTTAAAGGGTTCTTTCTTTTGCTCCGGCCACGAGGTAATAAAGATGCCTGACGTCAGCTCATCAATATAGGCCAGTCTGTGATTTTTATCATAATGGTAAACAAATACCGCTTTTGCGGTGGTTTGGGTAGAAGAGGAGTCTTTTGATCCGTCTTTTTCTATAACGGATGAATCCTCATTTTTTGAGATTATGGATTTCATTTTTCCGCTTTCATCAAACGAGTAGGTTAAGGGATTAACAGGTGACTCATAAAAGCTTATTTCCTTCACGTTACCTTTTAGTTTCATTGGCACTACGTCGTCCATACTGAACACTTCGGTTACTTTTTTTTCAGCAGGTTTACATGCCCCCAACACAATAATCACCACCGCCAGACTTAATAAGGTTTTTAGGTTTGTTTTTTGCATGATAAGGTTACAAAGCGGCGCGCGGTTTATTTATAACGCACTTTATTGTACAAGATAACAATCTCGCGTGCAACCAGCAACGGGTCATCAAAAAAAACGTAATGATGGGTGTTTTTCGCCAGAATGTATTTCCGGTTAGGGCGTTCGTTGGCAAACAGTCTTAAGCAATTTTTCCAGGCCAGGTTATCCGAACTTTTAAATGGCGGTACATCTGATCCGATAACCGTTATCGGCATTTTTGCTTTTGGCGCAGCTTCGGCGGCTCTTAAGCCCGTTTCTGCGTAACTTTTAAGTAAGTAGTACACGCCCGGTAGTTCTCTTTTAAAGGAGTCCATTTTTGTGGCGTATGAGGCCAAAACCTCTTCAGATTTTTTGGGTGTTACATAACAAGGTGTACTGGTATCTATAAAAACGGCTCCTTTTATTAAGCCGGGATGCCTTGCCGAAAATACCATCGTATAACTCCCGCCAAGCGAATGCGCTACCATGAAGAGCTTCTTATCAAAACCTAACTTCGTCAATCCAACCTCAAGCCCTTCTATATCATTTACAACACCAACTTTATTGGTGTCCAGTCCGCTTTTACCAAAGCCGGGGCGGTCATACGTGATCAGGGTAGCCCCCAGCCTTTTATGCAGCAGGGTAGTTATCGAATCCCAAACAGCGCCGCCATCGCCACCGCCCGATTCAAACAGGATGGGCAAACCCTTGCCTTTAATGATATGAAAGTGCAGGTTGTACGTGCCAACGTTTATCAGGGTATCTAACACCCTGGTTTGCGCTTTAAGGTTGCCGGCGCAAAATAAAGTTAGTATGCAGAGTATGATGGTTTTTGGTTTCATACCAGTTGAGACGCACTTTATATAAACAGGTTACACCCTTATAATCTGTATTTTACAAAAAAAAGTTACTCATAATAAGTGATTTTCCTTCTCATCGTATCGCCATCCCTTATTGCTACAGTCCAATTGTTTTTCTTATCAAATGCGATAAATCTCGTGGTATCTATAGTTGCTTTTTTAAAGGAGTCGTGCCACGTGAAAAAGTACTGATAAGAAACCGTACAAATACCCTTTGCATTATAGGCATATTTATATTTTGCTATCCATAGTGATTTGTTTTTATAGCGCCAGATGTGTTCTATCACGTTGTGGTTCTTATCAAACTTAAAACGGTTGGTATCCCGAACTGCTTTTTCGGCATTTCCTATAAATTGGATTATGTCGCCATTTGCATCGTATTTATAAATCTCTTTCACGGGTTTTCCCTCGTCTGTATAAATACTCACTGATTCTGTTTTTTTACCATCATTATCATAGGAATTTGAGAACCTTGCAATATGTATGTTGCCTTTAAATGCATCTTCTATTTGGGTAACATCACCGTTATTGTTGAACTTATAAGTATGGTATGGTAGGTTTTTACTGTAACTCCATCGATTGTCAATCAGTACTTTCACCTTGCCATTTAACTTTTCAACCTCTCCATAACCATACAGGAAGGTTATGGTTGGATTTTCTGTCTTTTTTGAGCACGACAATAGCAAAATGGTAAACAAAAGAATGACAATGCCGATCTTGCTTTGAAATAAGGTGAGGTACATTTGTATATTTTATACTCTAATATACCATTTCCTGAAAATGGCGCAAACGTTTGCTTTAAGTTTCTGCACCATAAAACAACTCCATCCAAAACAAAAATCTTGTTCAAATACTTCTGTTTATAATGATGCAATTTGCGTTTGTAAACAAAAAATCTGCATATTAGCTTCAGTAAATCATTTTAGCAAACTTGTAAATGGTGTTTATTAATCTTTTTAAAATATTTTAAAAAGATTTTGATATCGCATAGCTATTTTGCTAAAAATAACTAATTTACGCCACCATTATAACCGTATTATGCAAGTCAAATCATTTAGGGAATACCAGCAGGCCTGGCGCAAAAGCGTGGAGCAGCCTGAGCAGTTTTGGGAAGACATAGCCAACAATTTTCAGTGGCGCAAAAAGTGGGATAAGGTATTGGAGTGGAACTTTAAAGAGCCAAAAGTAGAATGGTTTAAAGGTGCCAAACTCAATATTACCGAGAACTGCCTTGACCGCCACCTGGAAAAGAACGGCGACGTACCTGCCATTATCTGGGAACCCAATGACCCGACCGAAGATCACCGCGTATTAACCTACCGCCAGCTGCATGATAAGGTTTGCCAGTTTGCCAACGTACTAAAAAACAATGGCGCAAAACGCGGCGACCGTATATGTATATATATGCCCATGGTGCCCGAGCTGGCTATCGCCGTTTTGGCTTGTGCACGCATAGGTGCCATCCACTCGGTGGTGTTTGGTGGTTTCTCGGCACAATCCATTGCCGATCGTATAAAGGATGCCGATTGCAACATTATTGTAACTGCTGATGGCAGTTACCGCGGTACTAAGGAAGTTCCGCTGAAATCAACCATAGATGATGCGCTGGTACAATGCCCGTCGGTTAAGCGTGTTATTGTGCTTACCCGCAGCCATACCCCGGTATCGATGATAAAAGGCCGCGATGTATGGTGGGAAGATGAAGTGAAGAAAGTAGAGACACAAGGCAACCCCGAGTGCCCTGTTGAAGAGATGGATGCCGAGGACATGCTGTTCATTCTATACACATCGGGTTCAACCGGTAAACCTAAGGGTGTGGTGCATACCTGCGGTGGTTATATGGTTTACACGGGCTATACTTTCAGCAACGCATTCCAGTACAAACCGGGGGAGGTATATTTCTGTACGGCTGATATCGGCTGGATAACCGGCCACTCTTATATTGTATATGGTCCGCTTAGCCAGGGTGCTACCACGCTGATGTTTGAGGGGATCCCTACCTGGCCAAATGCCGGCCGTTTCTGGGATATTGTAGAGAAATACAAAGTAAACATATTATATACCGCGCCTACGGCCATCCGCTCGTTAATGAGCTTTGGCGATGATGTAGTTGCAGGTAAAGACCTTAGCTCGCTAACTAAATTAGGTTCGGTAGGGGAACCTATTAACGAGGAAGCATGGCACTGGTTTGATGAAAAGATAGGCCATGGCAATTGCCCTATTGTAGATACCTGGTGGCAAACCGAAACCGGTGGTTTCATGATATCGCCTATTGCCGGTGTTACCCCAACCAAGCCGGGTTACGCTACATTGCCATTACCAGGTGTACAGCCTGTTTTGGTTGATGAGAACGGTAAAGAGATTGAGGGCAACGGCGTAAGCGGTAACCTTTGTATCAAATTCCCGTGGCCGGGCATGCTGCGCACCACCTACGGCGACCACGAGCGTTGTCGCCAAACTTATTTTGCAACTTACGAGAACCTTTACTTCACCGGCGACGGCTGTTTGCGCGATGATGATGGTTACTACCGCATAACCGGCCGTGTAGATGACGTGCTGAACGTATCTGGCCACCGTATTGGTACTGCCGAGGTAGAGAACGCCATAAACATGCACAGCACCGTGGTAGAAAGTGCGGTGGTAGGTTACCCGCACGATATTAAAGGCCAGGGTGTATATGCCTTTGTGGTAAGCCCCGGCAAACACGGCGACGAAGAGATAACCCGCAAGGATATCATCATGACCGTATCGCGCATTATCGGCCCAATTGCTAAGCCGGATAAGATCCAGTTTGTAAGTGGCCTGCCAAAAACACGCTCGGGTAAGATCATGCGCCGTATCCTGAGAAAGATAGCTGAAGGCGACACCTCTAACCTGGGTGATACCTCAACTTTGCTTGATCCGGCTGTTGTGGATGAGATAAAAGCGGGAGCGTTGTAAGTAATAATGGAAGCTATACGACTGGATTTTACTACGCAATACAATCAATTTTATTTGAGTAGTGACAATGGAAACGCTGCCCTGTCAAACGGAATCATCTGGACGGAAAAAGCTTATGATGATCGGTTAGGTGCATTCGAAAATTTCCTTGTAGTATTTCCGGAAAGTTATGGCCATGTAAGAGGAGAATTATTTGTTTTAGCCGCTGGAAATCAAGAAGGTGAATCTGAAATATATGATCATGTAGTTGAGGGGCCGTTGAATATAGCATCCGGTGTTCTGCAGATATTAGATTGTCCGGGTAGCTTTAAGCAATTGGAGATACCCTTAACACCGGGACAGTACAGGGTTAAAGTATCTTTTTCGAACATGGTCGGCTATGATTCTGATGAGGCGGAAAGCAACGATAAATGCACGATAGAAATATGGCCGGGAAACGATCTTGCGGTTAAAGTTCTAAAAAGCTTTCCAAGGAAATAATAAACTAAAAGGCTGTCCGCTTGTTCCTCTTATACATCTAAATTGAGGAGAAACAATCATGGACAAATTAGAATTAAAAGGCGGCTGGAACGAGTTGAAGGGTAAAATAAAACAAGCCTACGGCGATCTTACAGATGATGATCTGGCATGGGAAGAAGGTAAGGATGATGAAACGCTTGGCCGTTTACAACAGAAAACCGGCAAAACCCGCGAAGGCCTTATCGACTGGCTGAAAAGTTTATAATTTAATAATGTAAAGGCCGTAAGGCCTTTATTTTTTTGACTAAATTAGAGCTTTGGGGAATGGTTGAGGCTGTTAAACCTTTGCTTTAGAGTGTTTGCGCCTTTGCAATCTCTCTATAACTACAATTAGTCATTTTAACTCACTACAAAAACTATGAAATTTACAACTAAAGACGGCACCGAAATTTATTACAAAGACTGGGGTAAAGGGCAACCAATTGTTTTTCACCATGGCTGGCCATTGTCAAGCGATGACTGGGACGCACAAATGATGTTTTTCTCTCAGCATGGCTACAGGGTAATAGCCCATGACCGTAGGGGCCATGGCCGTTCTACACAAACAGCAACCGGCAACGATATGGAAACATACGTAAATGACGCTGCCGAACTTTATGATTATCTTGAACTGAAAGATGCCATACATGTGGGCCACTCAACAGGCGGGGGCGAAGTGATCAAGTATGTAGCCAAATACGGTAAAGGCATCGTAAGCAAAGCGGTATTGATCAGCGCAGTTACCCCTTTGATGCTTCAAACTGAAGCTAATCCGGATGGTGTGCCTTTGTCTGTTTTCGATGAGATACGCCAGGGTACAGCTTACAACAGGCCACAATATTTTGAGGATTTTACCATTCCGTTTTACGGCTATAACCGTGAGGGGGCAAAGGCTTCTGAAGGTATCCGTAAAAATTGGTGGAGACAAGGTATGATGGGTAGCGTACTTGCTCATCATGATGGTATAAAGGCTTTCTCTGAAACCGATTTTACTGAAGATCTGAAAAGCGTTGACATACCGGTACTGGTATTACATGGCGAGGATGATCAGATAGTGCCTATCGATAACTCAGCAAAAAAAGCCATTAAACTATTAAAGAATGGCAAGTTGATTACCTATCCAGGTTTTCCGCATGGGATGCCTACCACTGAAGCTGATACCATTAATGCCGATATTTTAGAATTTATACAATCCTGATATTATTGTGAAAATAAAAACAAAGGGCGCTTATAGCGCCCTTTGTTTTTATGATTGGTTAAATACTACATTATCAGTGATTTAAAAGCAATTTTGACCACTATGAAGTATGGGTAAATCAGATCAATTTTAAGATACCATAATTTCGTTATCTTCGCTTTGATATGTCGCAAACACAAGCCGGTGAACATCACTCCAAACCTAAAATAGTTTACATAGATAATATTAAGGTGGTGCTTACTGCCCTGGTGGTAATGCACCATGCTTTTGTTACCTATGGCGCACCGGGGGGCTGGTATTACTCCGAGAAAACTGCCAACGCAGCCGCGGCGGTTCCCATGACCTTGTTTGTGGCCGTTAACCAGTCGTTTTTTATGGGATGTTTCTTTTTTCTGTCGGCTTTGTTTGTGCCGGTATCTTACCATAAAAAAGGGGCGCTGCGTTTTCTGGGTGATAGGTTGTTGCGCTTCGGTATCCCGCTTGTGTTTTATTCGTTTGTTTTATCACCAGTAATGAACTTTCTGGTATATAGGTATGCCGGCAAGCACCAAATCACCTTTATGCAATTTTTGAGTGGGTACGATGGCTGGATCCAGTTTGGGGTGCTTTGGTTTGTATGGGCCTTGCTGTTGTTTAATATTATCTATGTGTTGGTGAAAAAAGCTACCGGCAATAACCCGGTCATCTTCAGGATTCCATCTATAAAGGCGATATTGTTGTTTACCACTGCGCTTTCGGGCGTTACGTTTCTTGTGCGCATTATTTTCCCGGTGGGGTGGACGCTGCAGCCTTTTGGTTTCCAGTTGGGACATTTTCCGCAATATATAGCGCTGTTCATCATCGGTATTGTTGCCGCCAACAACAACTGGCTGCCACAGGCCGAATATAAAAAAGGCGTTTTTATGGCTTGGCTGGCGGTAGTGATGGTGGTGATCATCTTCCCGGCTATTTATGCACTAAAAGTAATATTTGTTAGCCCGATAGAATGGTTTAGCGGTGGCTTGCACGATGAGGCCGCCATGTACGCCTTTTGGGAACAATTTACGGGTGTTGCCATCATTACGGCACTCATCTGCATTGGTAAATACAGGTGGAACACCCAATCTAAATTTATGGCAGGCCTGTCGCGCTCAGCTTTTGCGGTGTATATCCTGCACCCGCTGGTTCTGATAGCGCTATCCATGCTGTTCATTAACTGGAAGGTTGATCCCGGTTTTAAAGTTTTGGTTGTTGCGCCGCTGGGTGTGCTGCTTAGCTTTTTGCTGGGTAGTTTGGTAGCGCGCATCCCTGGTGTTAAGCGTATTATTTAAAATTAGCATCGGCGCGTAGCCCTTATAATCGCTATTTTTGTGGCGATGAAAAACAAGCAACCTAACATACTGGTAGTAAACGATGATGGCATAACCGCACCGGGCATAAAAGCCCTGATGCACGCCATGAAAGATCTTGGCCGCGTTGTGGTGGTAGCGCCTGATAGTCCGCAATCGGGCATGGGGCATGCTATAACCATTGGTAAGCCTTTGCGTTTTGATAAGATAGAACTTTACGATGGTATCGAAACCTATAAATGCAGCGGTACCCCGGTTGATTGTGTGAAGCTTGCCGTGAATTCGGTATTCAAGGGTCAAAAGCCAGATCTGTGTGTATCAGGCATCAACCACGGACTGAATAATTCTATCAACGTGTTATACTCTGGTACCATGTCGGCAGCGGTTGAGGGCGCTATCGAGAGTATCCCGTCTATCGGTTTTTCATTAGATGATTACACCATGCAGGCCGATTTTGAGCCATGCATCAAATTTGTAAAAGAAATAGCCTCGCAGGTGCTGGAGCATGGGTTGCCTATAGGTACCGTGCTTAACGTGAATTTCCCGCAAGGCAATAATATAAAAGGTATAAAAGTTTGCCGCCAGGCCAACGCCAAATGGGCCGAGGAATTTGACGAACGCCTTGACCCGCACGGCAGGCCTTATTACTGGTTAACCGGCGTGTTCCAAAATAATGATAACGGCGAAGATACCGACGTTTGGGCTTTAGACCATAATTACGCATCGGTAGTGCCGGTGCAGTTTGATATGACGGCCCACCACGCCATCCCTGTTTTAAATAGCTGGAAATTTAATGTTTAACCGCAACAATACCATAATAGGGGTAATCCTTGGTTGTTTGCCGCCGCTGCTGCTGTGGCTCATCTTCGTTATTTTTTTAAAGAACGATGCCATTATTATGGATAAGCCGGCCATACCATACCTGATAGCGATCGCCATGAACTTGCTGATGTTACGTTATTGCGCCCGCAAGCATTTCGACCTAACTTCGCGCGGTATCATGATCGCTACTTTTGCGTGCATGCTGCTTATCGCTATATTTAAATTTCGTTAAACATGAAATATTATCTGGTGGCCGGCGAGGCTTCGGGCGATCTGCACGGGGCAAATCTCATGAAAGCTTTAAAAGAACGGGATGCCGATGCAGAGTTCCGGTACTTTGGCGGCGACCTGATGCAGGCAGAAGGCGGTACCCTGGTAAAGCATTATGCCGATATGGCTTTTATGGGCTTTGTTGAGGTGGTGATGAATTTGCAGACTATCCTTAAAAACCTAAAAACCTGTAAGCAGGATATCCTCAGCTACCAGCCCGATGTGTTGGTACTGATAGATTTTCCGGGCTTTAATTTAAAGATCGCCGAATTTGCCAAAGAGCATGGCCTGCTGGTTTGCTATTACATCTCCCCAAAAGTTTGGGCATGGAACCAGAAACGGGTTCTTAAAATAAAACGTATTGTAGACCATCTGTTTTGTATACTGCCGTTTGAGGTTCCTTTTTACAAAGAGTGGGGGATGGATATCGATTACGTAGGCAACCCGTTACTGGACGCAGTTGATGCCTTTAAGCCCGATGTAAACTTCAGGGAAACAAACCACTTCGCGGATAGAAAAATAATTGCCCTGCTGCCCGGTAGCCGCAAACAGGAGATAAGCCGTTTACTGCCCGATATGCTTGCCGCCGCGCAGCAATTTGCCGGCTATGCCCTGGTGATTGCCGGTGCGCCCTCATTTAACGCGGACTACTATAAACAATACATGGACGGTGCGGATGTGCCGGTAATATTCAACAGTACTTATGATCTTTTGCATAACGCGGACGCTGCTTTAGTAGCATCCGGCACGGCCACGCTGGAGACGGCCTTGTTTAATGTGCCGCAGGTGGTGCTTTATAAGGGCAATGCGCTCACCATTGGTATTGCACGTAGGCTGGTTAAGATCAAATTTATATCGCTGGTGAACCTGATAATGGACAAGCTGGTGGTGAAAGAACTGATACAGGAAGACTGCAACCCCGCAACTATCAGAACTGAACTGGATAAGCTCCTTAATGATGCAACCTATCGCAGCCAAATGCTGCACAACTATGATCTGCTTGATGAACGTATGGGCCAATCCGGTGCTTCGGCAAAAACGGCAGAACTCATCATTCAATATACCTCAAAAAAATAAGGCTCTGCTACTTAATAGCCGAGCCTTATTTTTCTCAAAGGTGAAATGTTTAAAATAGAATAGATGATATATGTTGATCAGGCGGCAGACAAAGTTTGTTGAACTGCTTTCTGTTTGTTGCTTGTGAACTGGTTGCGCTCTCTGAAAGCCTTTAGGTCTTCCATCAATAAGTTTCTCAACTCATTATCATAACGCGCAACTAATTTGCTGGTAGCTGGTTTGTAGGTTTTCATAGGTAGATGTTTTGAGTGTTGTGAGTTTCTTTATGTTGGTGTAGATGTTATCTTATATAATTAAGCAGCTTTTTTTGATTTGATAGCTTTCAGGTCGCTCATCAGGATGTTCATTAATTCCTTATCAAAACGGTTTACTAATTTGCTGGTTGCTGTTTTTTGAGTTTTCATGGTTCAAGTATTTTTGTGTTCAGTTATAGTTATTGTTAGTTTTTATCTTTTTGTTCTTCGTTATTTTCCTCGTCTTGGTTCTCGGTTAAGTTATCGTGCCTGCGCTTTGCCTCTCTGTATTGTCTCTCTACCTGCTCTTTGTCGCGGCTGTCTGAGGTTTTTTCAGGCTCTTTTGGGTTTTCCCATTCTTTCTCTCCCTCGTTTGTCTCAGTTATTTCGTCGATAGCCATAGTAACGTTGTTTGATTGATACTATTCCAATTGAGTGCCAAAAAACGGCGCATGGGCCAAAAAAGTTAAAATATGTGTGAGATTTTTTTCAACAACATACTCATTGTCGCTTTTTGTGCGTTTTTATACCAATATTGCTATTGGTATAGTACAAATACTGTATCAAAAGTTAGGAATTGCTGTCGCGAAGAATAGTCAGCGGCGTATTAAAAGCTTAAAAAGTGTTCGTTTTCGTACAATTGGGTGTTCGGGAGTGTTCGTTGAGGTGTTGTGATGATGAAATTGACTGAGTTTTTAATAAAAAATCAGTTTTGAAGACCTTTTTTATTAAAAACTATATAAAAATTTAGTGTTTATATCATTTTTATCGATTTTTTATCCAATGTTAACTGCTTTTTTGATGGTTTTTTATGTTTTATACTGTTAAATTTATGTTAAAACCATGTTATAGTATTCCTTTTTTGATTATGATTGAAAAAAATACTTAAAAAATTATGTTTGTTTTGATAAATGTTAATATATTTGCTTCATCGTTGCGAGAGCGATAAAATAATTTACTTGTCAATCAAAATGTTACAAATAAATTACAAAATAAATTTTCGCAATTAAAAACATAGTGTTACTTTTACACTATCAAAATTTAATAAAAAGTCTTCTCATAATTTAGGTTTATAATTGGTTAGTAAAGGCCCCTGCCCATCAGGGGCTTTACTTTTTTTAAGACTTTCCCAAACCCTTTGTATATTTTTTAGTTCAGTCATACAAATGTCCTGTATTTAATCCGTACAGATTATTTGCTGTATCTTAATCAAAAATTCATCTGCTTTGGAAAATACCCACTCAGTACTGGTGCTTTGCCTTGGTTTGGTGTTCAGTGTATCGTTACTGGTATTGCTGGCCAATAAGCTGAAAATTGCTTACCCCATATTTTTAACGCTGGCCGGCCTTATACTAAGCTTTGTGCCGGGCGTGCCCACTATTCATATCGACTCTAACCTGGTTTTCCTGGTGATACTGCCGCCTATATTGTATGATGCCGCGCAAAACATGTCGTTAAAGGCATTATGGCGTTGGCGCCGCATCATCAGCGGTATGTCCATCGGCTTTGTGATATTTACCGCAGTTGCCGTTGCGTTCGTTAGCCACTGGTTGATTCCCGGCTTTACGCTGGAGCAGGGTTTTTTGTTAGGAGCTATTATTTCTCCGCCTGATGCTGCTGCGGCCACCGCCGTTTTGCAATACGTAAAGCTACCCAAAGGCATGGTATCTATATTAGAAGGCGAAAGTTTGCTTAACGATGCTACCAGCTTAACCATATTCAGGTTTGCTTTGGCGGCTATCCTTACCAGTCATTTCTCCTGGGGTGAGGCTGCCGGTGGCTTTATGCTGGTAGTAATATCGGGTATTGTGATAGGCTTGCTGTTCGGCTTGTTGTTTTATGCTATTTATAAATGGCTGCCAACTACAGCCAATCTGGATATTGCCATATCGCTGGTGATACCTTATATTATATATATAGCGGCAGAGGAGCTGCACTCGTCGGGTGTGTTGGCTGTGGTAAGTGGCGGTTTGTTTATTGCCTATCAAAACCACTTTGTGTTTTCTCACAGCAGCAGGTTGCGCTCGGGGGCGTTATGGTCATCCATCGTATTTATCCTCAATGCCGTAGTGTTTTTCCTGATAGGCCTTCAACTGCCGGATATTACCCGCGGCATAGGCTCTGTAAGTATGGGTAATGCGCTGGTAATTGCCCTGGTTATAGCTTTAGTAGTAATTGTTGCCAGATTGATAGCCGGATTATTTACCGGAGTGTTTACCAAATTTATGAGCCGCTATATTACCGTGGCGCAAAACAACCCCGGCTGGCGCAATCCGCTTACCATAAGCTGGGTGGGGATGCGTGGCGTAGTATCGTTGGCTTCGGCCTTATCTATTCCTTTGTTATTAAAAAGCGGCGAAGCCTTTCCGCATCGTAATCTAATCTTGTTCATCACCTTTGTTACCATTGTGGTTACACTGGTAGGGCAGGGCTTGTTCCTTCCGTTGGTGATAAGGAAAGTTAAGCCTGATAGCTCGATAGACCAACGACCGGATGACCAGCAAATAGTAGAGATAGAGCTAAAACTGATGACCACCGCCGTGGCCGAAATGGAAGAAAAATACGGCGACCAAATGCACACCAACCCGCTGTTGCTGCACAAGTACGAGTTTATGAAACACAAAATAGACCTGCTGGAGTGCTCTGTAAAAGGCGACGGCGAACGCCAACGTGCCAATAAACTGGTTAGCGAGTTCAGAAAAATAATGACCGCTGTTACCGAAAAGGAGCGGAGCAAACTACATTATTTCAGAAGAAAAGAAGGTTTTGATGATGATGTGATCCGCCTGATAGAGAACCGGCTTGATCTGGAAGAAGAAAACATGCAGGATGAAATTGATTAGCATCCCGCATGTTCGCTGATACTATAAGGTTACTTTTTTATCGCCGTTATTGATGCCCTCAATAAATTTAATGAGGCCGGCCATGTAAGTCTGTTGATCATCATACAAACTCATGTGGCTGCCGTTGGGGCAATACAGGTAGCTGCCGTTCTGTACTTTTTGCGCTACCATTTGCATGTGTTTCGGGTCCATAGTATCATACTGGCCGCCAATGCTCAGTACCGGTACGCTTAGTTTCGGCAGGTCGGGCACGCGATCCCATTTCTCAAGCTTGCCTGATATGCCAAATTCGCTCGGCCCCTGCATGGTTACGTACAGCGACTGGTTCATCTTATTCAGTGAGCGGGTCATCGGCTCGGGCCATTTATCCAGCGGGATACGGCAAATGTGTTTGGCGTAAAAGTTCGGCATTAGTAGCGCCATGTATTCAGGGTTGTTAAAATCTTTCTTCGCTTCAATTTCGCGGATGCGGGCTAAAACTTTAGGGTCAAACTGTTTGGCTAACACTTCCTGCGCATATTTGCCATAATCGGGGCAGCTCATCATCATGTTTGATATAATGAGGCCCTTCAGGTGGTCCTGGTATTTAAAAGCATATTCGGCAGCCAGTATGCCACCCCATGAGTGGCCCAGTAAATAAAAATTATCCTTATCCAGTTTAAGCGCCTGGCGCACCTGCTCCACTTCCTCAACATAACGAGGGAGACTCCACATCGAAGTATCTTTGGGGTTATCAGAATTACCACAACCTAATTGGTCATAATAGATCAGCTCGATGCCTTCCTTCGGCAGAAAGCTCTCCATACATTCAAAATACTCATGTGTAGCACCGGGGCCGCCATTAAGTACCAGCAATTTCATTTTGGGGTTGTTGCCAACGCGTTTGGTCCAAACGTTAAATTTACCCTTGGGCGTGTTTATCTGCACCACCTGTACCTGCCCGGTTTTAACGCCGCTGGTGGTATCGGTTAAATAAGTTTTAAGGTCGGCGGTGTTTCCTGCAGGTTTGGTTGCCTGGTTACAGGCACTGAACGCAGCCGTGATGATTAACAATGCAAGGGTTAATTTCTTCATGTGATAGCGGGGTTTGATAGCTTAAAGATATTTAATAAAACATATTCTTTTACATGTTAACCTTGGATATGTAACGCATTCATAATCAACTATACAACTTGTGTGAATGAGTTATAGCCCAAAGCTATAAGCAAAACAAAACCAACGTTTGATTATGCACGTAATGAGTGGTAACACAACAAAAACATTTACAAGCTTATTCCCACATCTGCTTCTATGAGTCCGTACACTGTATTTTATCAATCGCCTGATGGCTTTTATTTTTGCAAAACAAGTTTTAACGAGCCTGCCGAGGCCGAGGGTTTTGTTAAATCGAAATTGTTTGTTGATGATGGCGCAATATTCCATTACATCCTTAAAAACGGTAGCGAATTGATAAAAGGTCAGCACGAGAAGGTTTGCGACAAAACTTTCCTCGCCACCATGAAATATGCTGTTGAACTACCGGCAAACGTGTCTTTTATGGCATTGTACCCTTTACTCCGTAACCGATAAAAGCAGGGTTTCGGCCCTGCTTTTATCCTGGTATATTTATTTGGTTGCTTAGAATTGCACCTTGCCGTTTTGGGTAAGCTTTGCCGTTTTTATGGCTTTGCCTGTTATGATCTTTACCGTTTTATAAACATTGTTGCCGGTGTAAGGTCCGGTCGCTTTCCATGACAGGGTTTTTGTTTTATCATCCCAACGGAAAGCTGTAGTGCGGATGTTGCCTTTTGTGTAGTTATAAGTAGAGCCATCATCTTCAACCATATTAAAGTTCCCATTTTTACCGGGATACACGTGAAGCTCTAAGGCCATGCCGGTATTTTGCCCGGTGTACTGCACAACAGGCCCCAACGGGATAATAGCGCCCGCCCTGATGTAAACCGGTACCTCATCAAGTGCTTTATCAACCGAAATTGTCATCGGGCCTTTAAACGCCCGGCCGGTTTCATTATCGTACCAGGTATCGGCAGGCAGGTAAATTTTACGTTTGCCGCCTTCGTTAAGTAGCGGTGCTGCTAAAATATCTTTGCCAAGCAACCATTCATCAGTTTTGTTAGCTACGGTGGTATCGGTAGCAAACTCCATTATAAGCGGGCGCATTATTGGCGCACCGGTCTGGTAAGCTTCATGGCCAAGACTATAAATGTATGGCAGTAATCTGTATCTTAAATTAAGCGCTTTGCGCATGGCAACTTCGGCATCGGGCCCCCAGGCGTAGGGGAAATGCGGCGTTGTTTCGATGTTGGAGTGCGAACGCATTACAGGGAAAAATACCCCTGCCTGAAACCAGCGCACCAGCATCTCCTTAGTAACCGGGCTATCGTGCGAACCCGAGAAGCCACCAATATCGCACGAGCCATAATACATGCCTGCCAGACTAAAGTTGAGCAGATCTTTAGGCACATCATTAAGCGATGACCAGGTAGAGAGAATATCTCCCGTCCAGGTGCAGTAGCCAAAGCGCTGGTTTCCAGGGCTAAATGCCCTGTTTAGCGTAAAAAAGCGCTGGTTGGGGCGGGCAGATGCCAGCAGATCATTTTGGGCCGTATTCCATCCGTAGTAGCAGGTGTAGTATGATTCGCCTTCGTCGTTCCACCAGGTTTCAACGCCTGCATCTAACAGCGGCTTACTTTTTTTGCCATACCATTTGCGCAGCCCCGCGTTATTGAAGTTGAGGTCGCGGTCGGCATCGGGATTATCTGGGCTGTTGAGCCATCCGTTTTTTCTTACCGTATCGAGGAATAATTTATTCCCTAACCGCGGTTTGCGGATGCCTATAAAATGTATACCCTCATTTTTTAGATCAGTAAGTTGTTTGGCAGGGTGGGGGAATAGTTTAGGGCTAAAACCAAAATCGTTAAAGCCGTCGCTGCCCTCTTTCTTCATAAAGTAATCGGGGAAGCCGGTGTACCACTCAAAATCTATTATAAAAGCATCAACCGGTAATTTGCGTGAGCGAAACTCGTGCGCAACATTTGCAATGTAAGCGCTATCCGTCCATCCCCATTGACTTTGCAGGTAACCCAAAGCCCATTTGGGCGGCAGTTTGGGTTTGCCCGTTAATTTTACGTAGCCACTGGCTGCATTGTACAGGTTTTTTGCAGGCCACAGATAAAGGTTGCCTGCTTTACCCGCAAACGTCCAGATGATGTTGTTGCTGTTTTTATCCTGTTTCCAGGTAGCTGGTTTGTTATCATTAACCGATACCCCCAGCGAGCTGAAACCCGCACTGCTCCAAAAGTACGGCACATCGGTAATGCCATTGCCCGTGGTTGATGATGAGCCGGTTTTCTCCAGATTTTTGGTGGATTTATTGCCCGATCCATAAAGCAGGCCTTTTGAAGGTGTGGTTATTTGCACTTCGCCATCAGCAACAGAAAAGGATCCGTTATTGATAAGTACACTGCCCGCCGCACCGTACAGCTGCCATGTTTGTGTTTTAGTATTGACGAGTAGTTTACCATAAGCCGTTTTGATACCGTAAAACGGGGTGGCCGATACCACCGTGTACGGGGTAGCTGCTTTAGCCTTTTCAATAAATACGCTGTTGATCTGTGCGGCAGGGGCTTTGCTTACGCCGATGCAGAAAGCTGAGCCATTGATCGCCAAAATGGAGATATAATTATCGCCGGCGGTAATTTGTATACCATCTGATATTTTTGTGATCTGGGCGCTGGCGCTCAAAGCCGTAAGGCTTTGCCACAAAATAGCTATACTAAAGAACAGGAAGTTTCTGTTTATTGGTCTCATCGGGGTTTGCTTATGGTTAAGGATAATTGGTAAGCAAGTATAAGGTATTTTTGCTAAATCGATTTATTTAATGAAAAATATGTATCGGATTTATTATCCCTGTGTTTAAAACGCCTGCCCTATGCCGAAGAAAAACAGTTTGTCTTCTTTAGATAAGCCATAGTCAAATGATATAATGGTTGATTGATTCCATGCTATCCTGGCACCGGCTCCGTAAGAGATTCTGATGTTTTTGAAATTAAGATCTTGCCATCTGTCGCGTACCGTGCCGGCATCAAAGAAAGGGGCCACACCGAAACCAAAGAATTGTTTACCCAGGCGTGCTTCGGCCAATCTAACACGCAGTTCAACATTGGCAAACCATAACGACCGGGCCAGGAAGCGGTTTGCACGATAACCTCTTAAGGATTGTTTGCCGCCCAAAGCGTTGATGCTACCATCGGGCGACCATTGGTCCTGAAATTCAAAGAACGGGGCATTATCGCCAAAGATATTACCAACCGCTGCCCGGCCTGCAAGAACGGTACGTTTACCAAACGGTAATTTTTGGTAGTATCTGCCCTGAATAAACACTTTATCAAATGAAAACTGAGAGCCGATGATCTGGTCTGAAAATTCATTAGAAAGCTCCAGGTAAGCACCACGGGTGGGGTCTGGTTCAAAATCGCGCACATCATATATCAATGCAGTTTGGATAAGTGATACCCAACCACCTTTAAGGCCTTTGGCGCGCCCCTGCTCAAAATCTCTTTTAAGTAATGAGAAACCATTTGGTGCTTTAACTTCATCACCGCTTCCCGGTTTTATAGCGTCGGTTTCAAAGCCCTCAAATGTTTTGTAGTTGAGGTGTTGTATCTCATACCCACCCATCAGCCTGAATTTGCCTTTTTTGCCTAAAGCGTAATCTGCTTTCAAATTAAGCATGAACTCTGTTTCCCTGAAACGATTAGAAAGTGCATCGGTTACCTGTGCTGCCTCGCCCGCGCCGCCTGGGCGCACTGTTTGCCTCGCTTTATCAAAAGCTTCATATTTATTGAAAGTAACAGCAGGATCTGATGGCAGGCTTAATGCGCCAAGTGTTTGTTGGGTTAGGCCGAAATAAAGGTTTGCAGGGTTTTGCTGAAGTTTAAGATCGGCCCGTAAACGCCAGCGGCTGCCTTTATAATACGGCATATCTAACCCCAGTACCAGTTCTTTTGCATTTGAAGTGTAATACGCTGCATTGGCTTTTAACTTCATCAGGTATGGCGTATACGGAAAAAGCGGATTATCCCGTTTACCGTTGAAAAATATATTGGTTCGAACACCGAACCCGAAGCCTGTAACAGGATCTGACGAAAGATCTGGCAGCCCGGTTACAAAAGCCCCTTCCTTTTTTTTCTCAAGGTCGGCATCAGACATGCGTTTGGATTTGATAAACGATAAACTATCGGTGGTTTGCGCAATAGCCGAAGAACCCGCTGCAAAAAGCAGTATGATGACAAGTAAGTATCTCATAGGAATTATAATTTTTTGATGATTAAAACTCCCCGTCAATTCTGAATAAAAGTTGGATTTTTGTCTATTTTATTATTGAAATGATAAATAAATATCAATTATAATGAAATTATTATAATTTTATTAGAAAATAATTAGAGAAAGATTAAAATCAAAGATTGCTGTTTTAAAGAGTGAATGCTTATCACCAACATTAATTAATATTACAGACATGCCGGAGAGATACGCGCACAGGGTCTAATGCGTTGCTATTTTAATAATTACTTTTGTAGTTGATTGCGAAATGATATATTTGCAACCCACAAACGGGGGATTAGCTCAGCTGGCTAGAGCGCTTGCATGGCATGCAAGAGGTCATCGGTTCGACTCCGATATTCTCCACCTGATAATCAAGGCTTTACGATCCGTCGTGAAGCCTTTTTTTATTTTGGGAATACCATGGGAATACCCCTTGCATGATTTTCTTGCACCCTATCGAATAATATTGAACGATTTTTAGCCTTTGATGATGACGAATATGTGACAATTTGAATGCTCGTCATCAGTCCTAAATGGCCACTTGCGGACGTCATCTACAAATTTGTAGCCCGCATCATGAATTATTTTTACCGAAATAAACTCATTTTGGAACCCATCAACTGTCCGAGTCGGACGTGATCGGATAAATATCATTCAGCAAAATTCAAAATTTGCTGAAAAACATTCATATGGCTGTTAACGATAATAAACAAAACGCCAGCTCTCCGCTTTTTGCGAATCAATTGACAACGGTGGAAGATCTGATGAACCTAAAAAGAGACATACTTTCAGAAATTAAAGCACTGATCAACGATCACGCTGCGAAGCCGGTCAAACGGTGGCTGAAATCTTTTGAAGTAAAAGAGCTTTTACATATCTCAACCGGTACCTTGCATAATTTAAGAACCAATGGGATCTTGCCTTTTACGAAGATCGGTGGCGTCGTGTTTTATGACATGATCGAGGTGGAACAGATACTTCAAAATCACACCCGATTCGAAAAGTCCGGACGCAAATAAATTCAGTTTGACTTGAACCAACATATCGAAGTTTTATATGCCCGCTTTATGTATTTATAGAATTACAGATTTTTGTAATTCACGAAGGCTGTATTTATGTATAGGTGGTTAAGGCAATTTAAACTGTGAGATTTTTGAGTCTTTTCCGACGTTTGTTTGCCGTTGTTAGATCCCTGATAGCAACGATCGTCAAAAAACGGTCACTATGATATGCCGTTGTTAAGGAGCTGTTAAATCATAGCTTTTAAATGGGATAGGTTACGTTAAAAGTTACCTTCGCGGCAAGTAAATGAATTACTGAGCTGCAGGGCCGGGTTAAACATATTCTGATTTAGCCCGTCCGCTGCGACAATCACCTTGATACTTGTCAGGTATTGCTTCAACGTTATCTAAAATGAGCTCTGAAAAACTTAAGAAAGAAAGCGCTGCTACTCTCAGCGCCTCTAAGGCAAAACCATGCGTTTGTGGCAAAGGAAGTCGGTCGGACATGGATAGGATCTCAAGGACGTGGTTAATGAAGACGTTGCTTTTTTGGTTACCTATCCGGCGTTATCATTGTTATCGCTGTGTTCGAAATCGCTGGACAATCGAAAATTAAAATCGATTAAACAAGTTTCAACGCGTAAAAAGTTAATCTTGCATAACTGAGAAGGCCGTCTAATACTCATAGCTATCTTTCTGCGCGTTTTTCTCTACTTTATGCAAATGCCCGATCAACTCCCGGCCGCTCTTCTATCGTTTAAGTTGATTAGCGTGGCGAATTTCCTGCCGGTCCCGAATGCGATCATCTTGTTGATAGTACTCAGGCATCCGTCTGGCCATGGAAAGATGAATATCCTGCAGCGTTCCACTTCGCAATAATTTGTTATCGGCAACCACCAGTTGCGCCAATGCTTTTGCCATCATTGTTGCGTAGTATGGGCAATCCCAGTCATGATTGTAAGGGTTATCGCCTTTGATATTTACTTTTTGAAGCGGATGCGAAGCGTCTTCAATAAGTTCAATCACCGCCGGGCCGAATACATTTGTAAACTCTTCGACGAAATGCGGCCACCAACGCGGATGCTGGGGCAATTCTTTAAGCAGGGTATCGCAAACGATAACCCGTTCTGGAAAATATGGATTTGACGGATCCATGATGAGCAGCGATACACCGAAGTGCCCTTCTTTTTGGGAATGACGACTACAGATCACAAAATATAATTCTTCCATTCGTCCGGCCAGTTGCATCGCCTTTGACAATGTGATCGCATCGTGTAGACGGTCTTCTAAAAAACCTTCCTGAAAATACACGTGTAAATGTTCCGCTGCGATCTTGGATACCGATCTGCTGTTTTCCTGGAAAACATTATTATTAGCCGGCCTGCTGGCAAAATGATTGCCGCTGTTATAGCGGATCTGCTCAGAATCTTCAGGATAAGTATTGATTGCTGCGTTATCTCCGGCCTCGGTCTGTTTATTGGGTTGTACGGAACGAAAAGGGATGTGCGTGCCTTCAACACATATCCTGCGGGCCAGGTTATAGATACGTTGCTCAGTGGTGGCCAGTATAGGATCGCCGCTGCTTGGTTCAAAATATACGCGTTTGGCGGGACGGCTTAGGTGCTTCAATATAGAGGACATTTGTAAAAGTTCTTGTAAGGCATTCGGCCTGCTCAGAAAGAAGTCGCGTAAGGCCCCGTCAGCAAGATATGCCTCCAGACTTTGATCAAAACGCAGCAAAGTTTCATTGTGCGATTCCCTGACCCATTTTTTTAGGAAGCGGTATATTTTCTTATCGAAACGGGCATTATCCGTTATAGCCACCGCAAGCGGTGTAGTGTATTTTATCATGAAAAGAATGGGAGCGATCAATGGAGACCTGCTATAAATATACATGAATTAGATATCGCCGTCAACCTGCAGGTCGCTATTTTTCTTTGAGATTTTAGGCGATCTTAAATCCTCGAACGTTTCGTCGCCGTCATAATGTTGCGGTGCCTGTAGCATTTTTAAATTAAACCGATGTGCCGAGTCGGACAACCTCGGATTAGACAAAACGAAGGACTCCTCACTTTTGCTTTATGTAGATCTGCCATTTCAGATTTACAGATTTATGTATTTACAAACTTATAGATATACATCATGAGCAGAATTATCACGATCGCACATCAAAAAGGCGGGGTCGGCAAAAGCACGATCGCGCTGAACCTGGCAATGTGCTTCAAGGAGCAATTGAACGTCGCACTGGTTGATTCAGACCTGCAGGGTAGCCTTTATCACGCGAGGGACACTTTTGCCGGGATGAATGTTATCCTTGCTGAACAAATTTTTGATATCCCAAAAATGGGTTATGACCTGGTGATCGTGGATACACCACCTTACCTGTCGAACCGCTTGAGCGACCTGTTCTCCATATCTGATCTGATATTGGTGCCGACCAAGCCCGGCTTTTTTGATGTGATGGCCATCAGGTCTACACTGGCATTGATCAAATTCGCACAGGCGAAAAAGGCAAACCTCAAAGCTGCCATTGTTTTGAATATGGTCAAACCGCGAACCGGTATCACCGGCGAAGTAGCCGAACTTTTAGGTTCACTCGGTACACCATTGTTGGAAACGATGGTATATGACAGGGTTAGTATCACGAGATCTGCCATCACTGCCGGGGTTTTAAACGGAAATGATACCAAAGCAAAAGACGAAATCACGAACCTCGCCGAAGAGGTCGTCAACCAGATCAGTGCATAAAAATAGATTTGCAGATTTATGTATTTACATAATTGCATAAATCTGATGAACAGAGGTATGGAAGGATATAAAGACCGGTTGGGAAACCTGGCGGACAAATTAAAACGGGAAGCTCCGCAAACACCTTTGCAGGAAGTCAATCCTGTAAAAGAACCGGACCTGTTGAAGGAGGAGGAAGCGCAATTGAACGTATGGATACCGAGGTCACTTCTGAAACAAATGAAAGTTCACGGCCTGGAAAATGATCTTTCATTGAAGGACATCAGTATACGGGCCTTGCAAACTTATTTATCCGGAAATGCAGGTTCTTCAAAATCTTGATGCCGCAAATGTAAACAGGTTTAAGATGATGCTGAGAGGGGTTTTCTGCTGTTTTTTTGCAGAAAGCAAGATGTACGTTTGTGGCCACAAACGAATCTTGCCCTCCCTCCGGGGTCGTCCGGGTTTGGTCATCGACCCTCCAGAGTCGGTCAATGAAAATCAGATCATGGCAAATAATGATGAGAAGCGGACGCTGCTGTTTAAGATCCGATTGAAGCCAAGCGAGTTTCAGGTCCTGGAGAGCAGGTTCAAAAAAACAGCACATCAGAATTTAAGTGAGTTCAGCCGGGCGATGTTGCTGGGTAAGGCCGTTACCGTGATCCATCGGGATAAGGCAATGGATGAGCTACTGGAAGAACTCGTACTGCTCCGGAAGGAATTAAATGCTGTGGGAAATAACCTGAACCAGGCGGTTCGGAATATCAATAGTGCACATGGAAACGCGGACAGCCGTCTGTTGATGGGGTTGTTGCAGGTCATCAACAGTAAGGTTGAACCGGCGATCATGGACATCAAGAGATCCATCACTGAATATGCTGAAGTATGGTTGCAAAAATTAAAACCGGGAAAAGTCTGAAAGGTGCGATCAGTTACAATGAGCATAAGGTTATGAAGGGTTCCGCCAAACTGATCTCTGCGAATGGCTTTTTCAGGGAGGCGGATGATTTAACCTATGAGGAAAAGGTTTTCAGATTGCAGGATCTTGCCGGAAGGAATCAACGGGTAACCACGAATACCCTGCATGTCTCCTTAAATTTTGATCCGTCGGAAAGTTTGGACGATGACAGATTAACGCTGATCGCAGAACGGTATATGGATGGTATAGGGTTCGGGGGGCAGCCATATCTTGTCTATCGCCATACGGATGCCGGCCATCCGCATATCCATATCGTTTCGACCAACGTGGACAGCGATGGTAACCGGATATCATTTCATAACCTTGGAAAGTTCAGGTCGGAGAGTACCCGAAAGCAGATCGAAAAAGATATTGGCCTGGTGCAGGCGGAGTCCGGGAAACCGACGTTGCAGTTAAAAATACCGGGTCCCGTCATTTATGGTGATATAGAAACGAAGGGGGCAATTCGCGGCATCCTGACACACGTGCTGAAAAATTACCGTTTCGCAAGTTTAGCTGAGCTGAATGTTGCACTCGCCCGCTTCAATATCATGGCGGACCGGGGAAGTAAAGATTCGCTAATGTACAAACATGGGGGCCTGCGGTACTGGATCACGGACAATGCAGGTATCAAGCTCGGGGTGCCGATCAAAGCAAGTCTTATAGATAAGCGGTCGATGATCCGGAGCCTTGATAAACAATATGTTTTAAACCGGGCCCTTCGACATGGCCGGAAGCAAGGGGTGGCCGATAAAATAGAGCAGGCTTTAGATAATTGTACAACGATGAAGGATTTCCAACTGGCCCTTTACCGGAACGATGTCTATGCTGCGGTTAGCAGAAACGATGACGGGCGTATCTATGGGATCACTTTTGTCGATCACGACCAAAAAGTGGTTTTTAAGGGGAGTGATCTTGGAAAGGGATATAGCGTTGCGGCAATATGCGATAGGCTTGCAGGGGATAAGATTGAATTACGTGATCATCGCACAGAACAGCAACCGGACGGGAAGAAGGAAGTGACGGTCGCAGGGGCCGAATTCTTTCCGAATGAATCCCTTCTTGCCCTCTTGCTCAGCCCCGCTGATTACCATCCGGAACAGGCGCAGGAAAACTTGTTCCGAAAAAAGAAGAAGAAAAAGAGACAGCTCAAACATTAATCGTTAAACTATGCAGACAGGAGAAAATGAACAGGCATTGAGGAAGATCATTGATTTTACGAGATTTCTCAGTCTGTCGCTATTGGGTATCCATATATACCTGGCGTGCTATGCCGCTTTCGCAGCCTGGAATTTGACCGCACCTGGTGTCAATAAAATATTGGCAACGTTTGCCGGGATGACCGTGTTTCAAAGCGTTTGGCTGGCCAAGTTCGGGGTGCTGACATTATTAGTGGTCTCCCTGTTGGGTACCAGGGGGAAAAAAGAAGAATCCATTAAAAAACGAAGCATTGTTTTCCATATCCTTTCCGGCCTCATTATATTTTTTGGCGGCAATTACCTTTTACTATTGCATGGGGCCGCGAGCCTGATCGCAACACTCTATATCGCCAGCTGTGGGCTCGGTTATCTTTTGTGCATGACCGGAGGGGCAATGATCGCGAGGATAATGCGGAACATGTTGACAAATGATATTTTTAACCACGAAAATGAGACCTTCCCGCAGGAGGAGCGTTTGTTGCAGAATGAGTTCTCGGTGAACCTTCCGGCGCTCTATCGCCTGAAACGAATGGAGCGGGAAAGCTACATTAATATCATCAACCCCTTTAGGGGCACCATGGTGCTCGGCACTCCTGGTGCCGGTAAATCCTATTTTGTCATCAGGCATATCATTACCCAGCACATCCTTAAAGGCTTCTCCATGTTTATATACGATTTTAAGTATGATGACCTTACCCGGATCGCTTATAACACCCTGCAGCAGCATAGCAATGCTTATGCTGTCAGACCGGGTTTATTTACGATCAATTTCGACGACCTTTCAAAAACCCACCGATGCAATCCCCTGGAGCCATCGGAGATGAGGGATATCACAGATGCCATGGAGTCATCCCGTACTTTCATGCTGGGAATGAACCGGGAATGGATCAAAAAGCAGGGAGACTTCTTTGTTGAATCGCCCATCAATTTTGTAACGGCACTGATCTGGTTTCTTAAAAAATATAAAGGTGGTGCCTATTGCACGCTTCCTCACGCAATAGAGCTGGCGCAAGTTGAATACAAAACCTTGTTCGCAATCCTTCAAACAGAGCCGGAGATTGAAGTGCTCATCAATCCCTTTGTTTCTGCATGGAAGAATGAAGCTTTTGATCAGCTAGAGGGACAGATAGCCAGCGCGAAGATCAGTATGGCGAGGCTTGTTTCGCCGTCCCTGTATTATGTTCTATCGGGTAATGACTTTACACTGGACCTGAATAACCCGAAAGCGCCGAAGATCATCTGTATGGGGAACAACCCCCTCAAGCAACAGGTCTACGGTGCAGTGCTCAGCTTGTACATCTCGAGGATGATCAAGCTGGTCAACCAAAAAGGGAGGTTAAAATCAAGCCTGATCTTTGATGAGTTCCCAACGATTTATTTCAATAACATCGATGGGTTGATCGCGACCGCGCGATCCAACAAGGTCTCAACGACCCTGGCTGTGCAGGATTACAGTCAACTTAAAAAAGATTACGGAAGGGAGCAGGCCGAAGTCATCTTTAGTATCGTGGGGAATGTTATTTCAGGGCAAGTATCCGGCGAGACCGCAAAGAACCTCAGCGAACGTTTTGGGAAGATCGTACAGGACAGGCAAAGTACCACCATCAATAGCCAGGATGTTTCGGTAAACAGATCCACTCAACTGGATGCTGCCATACCGGCGTCAAAGATCGCGACCCTATCATCAGGTGAATTTGTCGGCGTAGTGGCTGATGACCCGGATACGCCGATCAGCTTAAAAGTGTTTCATAATCGCATCCAGAACGATCATGCGAAGATCAAACGCGAAGAGGAAGGATACAAGGAGATGCCGGTGATCAATCAAGTGACTGAAGCCATGGTGTCAGAAACTTATAATGCCGTGAAACGAGATATCGCTGAGATCGTGGCGAGTTTCGAGGGGTAAAATGCGCCTGGTGCTATTGATCAAAAAAGCCCTGTCATTTGACAGGGCCGTCCCAAAACATAAATTTAATTTGAATTATTTTGCGGCGTTTTTCTTTTCAGTAACGTCTTTACGAAGATCGGTAGCAATAGTTTTGATCTGCTGTAAGGCATTGCGGAAACGTGTTCCTGCTGCGTTGTTGTTCTTTTCGTAAAATGCC
Source organism: Mucilaginibacter conchicola (assembly GCF_003432115.1). GTDB lineage: Bacteria > Bacteroidota > Bacteroidia > Sphingobacteriales > Sphingobacteriaceae > Mucilaginibacter > Mucilaginibacter conchicola. Next base: position 88,767 of record NZ_QWDC01000005.1, on the reverse strand, counting down.
TGTCCTTCTTTCTCAGCGGTTTCAATAAGCGCTTTTAATTCTGCTAATTTTTCCATTGTATTCTAAATTAATGATCCGTTTCTTATTTACGGGGCGTCAAATATAGTACATTCAATGGACACAAGTTGTAAGCCTTTTGCTGCTTATTGCTCAATTTTAGGTTCACTCTGCGGCTCGGCTGCGCAATAGCATCGAATATTGCGGGATGCGTGGCGTGCTGTCCAGCAGACGGTATTGGCGGATCTCCTCCATCGTTAAAGTATCGTTCAGGAATTTACGGAACAAATGGTTCTGCTTCAAAGGCGCCGCTGCATAGAACCAGTCAAGCAGGGCCTCCCGGTCGATATCTTCCTGCCAGTTGCTGAAAGTCGCTGTTTCGAGGAAATGGAGGAACTTTCGCTTCATGGCAATGGCGGATGCCGGCTCGATCTGACCATCGATGCGCCTGAAAAAGATCGGTTGATCAGCGGTTTCGCTGAAACCAAATCCCTGCTGTTTCAACCAGCGGTAGATGTTTTCTTCCTGGGAACTTGAGCACTGCAGCTGATAGCCTTTCTTCCCGGTTTTTTTCAGGGATACAAACGCTGCGAGATCGTAAACTTCAGTCATGGGGTTTCTGTTGTCTGCCCTAAAATACACGCACAGCAGATAATTCCGCCCGAATGTTGAAAATATCCGGATTGTTGAATAGTATTTGTAACCCTGGAGAGTACCTGTTCTAAACTCTGCCTGCAGTTCGAAGGGGAATGTTTCAGGGTTGGACCAATGCCGGGAAAGCTTTCCTGAACTCGGTTTCCTCATGCAGGACAATGATCACCTCGGTTTCTTCCCTGCCGATAAAGGTATGTACCCGCTCCGCATAGAAAACCTTGCCTTCCGCATAGTCGTTGTAGGCCTGGATCACTTGAGGGTCATCGAGGAATTCCTCCAGCCGTATATGAACCTTGTCGCCTGTTGCGGGTACGAACGGCGGGTTCTCGAATTTAATAAAGGTCTCACCACGATGATCTTTTGGAAAAAAGCGGTGGTCATCATACTCGTAATGGACGGTCAGTTTCATGGTAAGAGTGTTTGATTAATTACCTATACAACTAAAGGGAGTAGAGGGTTGCCGGTAAATGTGCTGCAAAAAGATGCTTTTTCCCCGGCAATACTGCTTCAACGTGAAGATAGTCAATATTTTTAATTTGATTTTTCATTTTTTCACGCGGAGATGCTGCTGGTTGCTGTAACCGATCTGTAACTGTTTCTGCTTTCTCTAAACAAGTTCTTTTGTCATCGAACGCACCCGATCATGGAAGATAAAAGAACCCAGGCCCGTATTACCGATATTATCTGCTTTTTGCTGATCCTTTTGTATTGTTACACGGCATTCAGCAAGCTGGCGGACTGGTCAAAGTTCGAAGAGCAAATGTATAACCAGTCTATCCCGAAAGGCCTGGCGGCGTTGCTGATCCGAACACTGCCGGCAACAGAGGTCGTCGTCAGCTTTTTACTTTGCTTTCCCCGTACCCGGAAAGCAGGACTGCTCTTGTCATTGGGCTTACTGATCTTGTTCACCGGATACATCGGTCTTGTCGTGGCCGGGTTCTACGATCGGGTGCCCTGCTCCTGTGGCGGCGTTCTCAGGTCGTTGGGATGGACCGCGCATTTGTTTTTTAACCTGGTCTTTTTGCTGTTGAACCTTATCGCAATATATTTCACAAGCAGGGGAAGGAGGGAAGCGGCCGGATAAACTGCAACAGGACCCGGGTCATCAGGGATGGTCAGGGATCACAGGATAAGCTGAAAACCTGCAAACAGAGTAAGCGATCATCATTTTTTTTAACTTAAAGTTTTTCTGAATGTTTTTTGATCCAATAAAGCATTCGCTATCATGAACAGAATGAAAATTAATATGGCGCTTTTAGCAATGGTATTGGGTATTTCTGCAGCATTTGCATTCAAACCCGCTGAACCTAAAAAGTTCTCTGTCGTTTACCGCAGGATCGCAACCGCTGCGACAAAAGAAACCAGCAACACCTGGGTACAGGGAGCGCCTACCGCATCTTGTTTAAGCGCTACCAAGATCTGTACCGCCACTTTTGCTGACGGCTATAATCCGAACGAGCATTCTTACGAGGATAACGTAGCCAATGCTACATCTGTGCAATCGGGCTATCGCCCTAACTAAATAACAAAAGGCGCCGTGTAATTAACACGGCGCCTTTTTTTTTATCGCTCATTTTGCGGGATCCCGCTCCGGTTGACCTCTTCATCCGGGATGGGGAAAACATACCGCTTATCACCCGGCAAAAGTTCGATGGTCTCGCCGTTGCTGAGTTTGCTGATGGTCGTCTTGAACCGTTCTTCGAGGTTCAGGCGCCGCAGGTCGGTCCAGCGCAGGCCCCTTCCGATCAGTTCCTTTCTCCTTTCTTCCAAAATGACGGGCAGGGCGTCTTCGGATGTATTTGCTTTGAACGGCACGAATGTCCCTGTTTTCCACCGGGTCACCAACAGGTCGTTCAGGTCTTTCAGCGCGGCGGTAGTATTACCGGCACGCGCATAACTCTCAGCACGGATCAGGTACAGCTCGTCTGTAGCAGGGCCGCCGAACAGCGAGCTGAAGTCTCCGGTATACGTACCCAGGTAACTAAAGCCGCCATATCCCTGGTCAGCAAAGAACAGGCTCTTCCGCAGGTCATCCTCTGCGTAGCTGCCATAAAGGATCGGGTCTGCGAATACGCCCGGCTCAATAAAGAAGGAATAACCGACAAGGTTCCCGAAGACAAGCGCTTCGGGATTGCCATTAGGAAAGATCAGTGGAAAAGGGCTGTCATAGCCTGAGGCTTCCAATGTGTTATAGTCGATCAGTTGATGGTTCAGGGCCAATGCCTTCGTCGCGTAATCCAGCGCTCGTGCATGGTCTGACATACTCTGATAGGTTCGGGCGAGCATGGCAAAAGCCGCCGCTTTTACCGGCCTGTTCTTGATTGTGCCCGTTTCCGGTAGCAGATCCGCAGCGGCTTTCAGATCACTGATGACCTGCTGATAACTTTGTTCGAGCGTCCCGCGCCCGGCGATCACGTTGACATCCGGCGTAGTACGTACCGGCAGCCCCGGCAGGCTGGCAGCAGTGGCCGCGCTGTAGGGCGCAGCAAATTCCTGCAAAAGGGAGTAAAAGGCTGTCGCACGGTGAAAATATGCGGCGCCCTTGACCGCTTTCGCCAGGCTACCTTTGGACGGGTCTGCCTGGTCTATCCCCGCAAGCACGACGTTGCAGGTAAAGATCCCGCTGTAGGGTTGATTCCAGTCGTTGACAGCAGCGCCCTGGTAAACGTCCTTCGCCCACAAGTAGCTGTTCCGTTCGATCGCATCAAGTCCGGTCAGCGTCGCATCATCAGCTGTGTAGTTATCTGAGGCGATCTCGTTCAGCCCCGGAACGGTATTGAGGTTACCCGCCACAGAGGCATCCATCAATTTTTGGTAATCTGCGACCGTGCCCGGAACGAGCAGGGACTGGTCGGAACGTTTGTCAAGGTAATCTTTGGTGCAGCCGCCCGTCATCAGGAGAAGAACGGCAAAATATCGGGTCATTTTTTTCATGATTTAAGGGTTAAAGGTCTGCTTTGATGCCAAAGGCGATGGTCCTCGGTAAGGGAAGAATGTCTCCGTTCACCGCATCGGGGTCAAGGTCGTTCTTCGCCGCTTTCCACAGCAGGCCGAGATTATTGGCGTATATGTAGAAATGCAGGCCTTTGAAAGGCAGTCTTTTCAGTGAGGCCCCCCTTAGGTCGTAACCGAGGTTGACATCCTGAAGACGGATGTTATCGCCTTTTTGTACCAGCACGGATGAATAGGTATAGAAGTTGTCCCGGTTGCCATTGATGGTCGCCGGTTGTGACGGGATGCTGGTGTGGGCCTCGTCACCCGGCGCCTGCCAGCGCAGCGCATAATCCCCGTGGCCGCCGAGACCGGACAAGACGGTATTATACTGCACCGATGAGCGCCTTGTATAATAACCGAAACGATAGGTGATATTGGCGGAAAGACTGAACTGTTTGTAGCCGAAGGTATTTCGCAAGGCACCATAGGTGGTCGGTCTGGCAGGCCCGTTGTATTTGATGGTCTGCAGCGTAGCGGAATTGATGATGGCCGCATAATCTTTACTGACCTGGCCGTTCAGGTAACCCTGCGGGTCTCCCGTTTTCGGGTCCAGCCCCGCCCATTCGTAACTGTAAATGGCATAAAGCGGCCTGCCGGTCGCAGGGCTTGCACTGTAAGCAGCAGAAAGATAATCGCGGGCGATAGCAGTGGAACTTAAGGCGTAGCCGGTCACTTTTTCATTGAGTTTGGTGAACAGGAACGTGGTCGACCATTGGAACGGCCCGGTAAGATTCCGGCTCGTCAGGCTGATGTCCACACCTTTCGTTTGGGTCGATGCTGTATTGCCGCGGAACTGGACCAGTCCGGTCTGTGGCGCCAGCGGCGCGTCGCCGATCAAATCACTGCCTTTTTTGATGTAAAGGTCTACCGACCCGCTCAGGCGCTCATCGGGGGAGGAAAAATCCAGGCCCAGGTCCGTGGTGCGAACCCGCTCCCAACGCAGTTGCGGGTTGGGCGGGTTCTGGATCCTGGCGTAAGGGACACCCAGGAAATTATTCGCTGCACTGAAGTAGATGGCCGTCGTGTAGGCAGACAGCGTCTTGTCGATATTGCCGCTGGTGCCATGGGTGATACGCATCGTCAGGTTGGGCAGCCAGGTAACTTTGTAAAAGGGTTCTTCGGAAAGTTTCCAGCTGAAACCGGCCGAGTATAACGGGACGCCCTTTTGGTTGGTTGACACACCGAACAGGTTACTCTGATCAAGTCTCGCACTTCCCGATAACAGGTAACGTTTGTGCAAGGTGTACCCGGCATTCGTATAATAGGAGATGAACCGGTCGGTCAGATCGGTATGACCGTCAAAATTCTGGATACGGGTGCTCTTCGATGCAGGGTTGATATACGTCCCGAACGCGCTGATGTAGTCCACCGGCTGGCTGGCGGCATGCTCGGGATCATAGCCGTAAAAGCGGGTCGTTGATCCCGTACTGTGGATGTCCCGTAATTCTGCGCCAGCGATCATATTCAACTGATGGTCGATTGGAAAGTTTCTTTCAAAGCTCAGTTGTCCCCTGACCGTATGACTGTTCGAAAGACTGCTGCGTTCATCAAGGATGCCGCCCTCCGGGATCGGGCGGTTCAGTGACCCGTCGGTATTGACGGTGGTCAGCCGGTTGATCTGGTCCCGCGTGTACCAGGAGGCCAGGCCCTGGTTGTTCCGGTAATCGGTCGTTACCCGATTGTATTGATAAAGAATGCTGGCATTCAGCCCCGGCATGATCTGGTACCTGCTGTCAAAATTGAAGCGATAGTCCGCAGCGCCCGTGCGCTGGTCCATGGCATGCAACTCATCGAGCGGGGTATAGTTCCAGTCGAGCAGGCCTTGTGACGCCGCGGTTTGGATCAGAGCCGAACGGTAGGTGTGCGGCAGGGCCAATGCTGTCCCGTTCGCATCCGCCAGTTGGGCGTATGGGTAGATGCTTTTTCCGGGGGCATAGTTCAGTGCACTGGCGGGCAAGGCATTTTGAAGAGTGGTGGACAGCGTCGCGAAAATACCCGTTCCGATCGTTAGTTTCCTGTTCAGCAGACTATAGGTATTGTTGGCATCGAGCGTGTAGCGGCGATAGCCGTTGCCGTTCGATGTGGAACGGTTATCATCATAGCCGCCGGAGACATAGAACCGCTGGATATTGCTGCCGCCGCTCAGGCTCAGGCTGTATTGCTGGCTGGTCCCCGTCCGGTACAGATATTTGCTGATGTCTTTGCGGACATCGTTGGCCTCTAACCGGCTGATGGCAGCATCCGCCTGGGCTGAAGTCATCTTGCCGTCCCGCTGCGCGATCAGCAGCTCGACCACGGGTGTCAGCGCGACTTTATTGAAACTGTTTTCCTGGTTCTTGTAATAGCCGTTCGCGAACAACGTTCTTTCTGTTGCTATGAAATCCGATGTGCTCATCACGGGCGTGTAAAAGAGATCGGGTTTGGCGCTTAGGCTGAGGTTGCTGTTAAAAGACACTTTGACGGGCTCGTCGAACCGGCCTTTTTTGGTCGTGATCACGATCACGCCGTTTCCGGCACGGGTGCCCCAGATAGAGGCTGCCGCTGCATCTTTGAGGACCGTAACACTCTCCACGTCATTAGGATTGATGTTGCTGACATCGCCTTCGTACGGATAATTGTCTACCACGATCAGCGGTGAGGTTTTGGCGAACAGGGTGCTTTGCCCCCTGATCGAGATGGATGTCTGCTCATTCGCCTTGTTGCCGATACGGTTAAAGGTCAGCCCGGGGACAACATCGGCCAGGCGGCTGATGATATCCGTACTGACGCTCCGGTTCAGTAACTGTCTGTCGACCTGGACGAAGGAGCCGGTCGCCCGTTCCTTCGGAAGCTCCTGGTAACCCGTGGACACGATCACCTCTTTTAATTCGTTGGCGATCTGTTCCAGCCGGATGAGCAGCTCATGGTCGGGTGCGGAGTTGATGACCATTTCGTATGGCTGATAGCCGGTGTAGGTGACCAAAAGGGTGATTCGGCCGCTTGCTTTAAGATTGAACTGCCCGTTCTCTCCGGCCGTTACGCCGGTATTGCCTGCTTTGATCATAACAGATGCACCCTGCAAGGGGCTGTCATCCCCCTTGCTGAGCACCCTGCCGCTGATCGTGTACTGGGCCGAAGCCATTAGCGAAAAGAGCATCAGGCTCAAGGTAATGATGCTCTTTTTCATCTTGACGGCGTTGTTTGGGTTGATGCCGCTTCTTTTTTATCACTGACATGCATCTCGTTAACGGTTTGTGTGCCTGGTTTCAGTGTCAGGCCATATACCGCCAGTTCTTTATTCAACTTGTCGAGGTTATCAAAACCGTTCCTGATCGTCAGCGTGACCGGCTCTTTGTATCCTGTGCGGTCCACCCAGGGCAGTTTAGTGACCTGCTTCATGTTCGCTGCTGCGACAAGAAAACGAAGCGGACGGTTGGTTAGCGTAGCGCCGAACCGGTCCATCGCAGTGGCAGGCGTGCCGCCTTTGGGTTTCATTCTGGCGTGGTCGCCCGTGCTTTCCAAAACCATACAGGGCTTTTCCCTGGGTACGAAACTCACCGTGTAATCGGGGAAGAACTTTTGGATCTCGGCACGCATGATCTCAAAAACGTGCCGTTTCATCGAAGCGGGGACTTTTAGTTCATAACAATAACCATGGCCATTGGCCAGCCACTCGTCATATTCCTGGCCGATAGCGTTGGAGTTGATCTTAGCCGTGTCCGCGACATCAAGTTTGATCTCATCCAGGTCCATGTAATACAGGCGTCCCTTATCCCCGCCGGCGATCGCCATTAATTGTAGCGGGTTCATATTTCTTCCGAGGATGCGGAATCCGCCATCTTTTTCCGGGGTTTGCAGGATACCCAGGCCAAGTCCTGGTTTATAAGGGGTCAGTACGGAGTGGTAAAGCAGGTCTGATCCGTCACCGCCGTTGCCATTCATCAGGAAAGGAATGGAGTCGATATATGCCATGGGTTTTGCATCAATTTTTTGCTTCATCTCCGGTACCCTGCTTTCCAGGAATTTGCTGATGTTGGCCGCATTGACATCCTGGAACTCGGTGAAGGAGCGGACCACACCCTCTTGGTCGATCCAAACATAATGGGGCAGGAAACTGTGCGGGAACATTTGCACCAGTGTGGTGTCGCCGGTGGCTTCCGGGAAGTCATAATGTTTACCTTTCTGCTGGTTCAGTTTTTTCATAAAGGTGGTCACGGTTGCCTGTGGCTGTGAGCTCACGGGGATAAAGACCACTTTGCCTGCAAATTGCTTCTGCAGGCTGTCCATTTTCGGGATCATCATCACACAGGGGGCACACCAGGTCGCCCAGAAATCCAGGATCACCAGCTTGCCCCGGTAGTCGGAGAGCCTGGCGGATTTGACGATGTTGTTGGAAAGGAGCGGGAAGGACAGGTCAGGAACGGTCTCACCGGTCTTGACGGGTTTGATCACCCCGCCATAAAATTGTGCATATAATGGAAAGTTAAGGCAAAGCGCTGCCAGTACGATCAGTGTCGTGATTTTTTTCATGGGGAACTTAGTTTGTTTAGTAAATGGAAAGGACAATAAAAGGCAATGGCAACCCCTGACGAGGCATAACTATTAACTGACCGGGGTTGCCATCACGGGCGGATCAATCCGGTGGGCAAATGACCAGAGACCACTGATAACATGCATTAGGGTTCATGCGTCTCCTCCTTTCTTTGTTCGGTTTGGAAGGCGTACAGGGCAACGACCAGGTCCTGAAGTTTATCGGCGAACAAGGCAAGCTGCTCAGGAGGCAGATGGTGCAGGGTGTTGCCTTTACCGGTAACGCCGAAGAAGAACCACTTGTACAGCTCGGCTTTGACCCGCTCATCCGCAATGTCGCAGAAGAACAGGTCCAGCGCTTCTGAAGCGCTGAGCAGCTTTTTGCCGTGAAGGGTTTTGGTCGTGGTTCCCATACTGTTTTGTAAAGTCGGGTGGAGGCCTGGTTCAAAAAAGAAGGCGTGGAACCCAACTTATTGTCTTAGAGGTACTGGTATACCCGGGAACAAACAAGTGAGCCCACGCCTATAGCGTGAGCATTCCACTTATTTCTCGTTCCCTTTAAATTACCAGTTTTCTAAGACGAGATCTAAAGTGCGAATGCCTTTATTCTTTATGAAGGATATCGCAAAAGTACTATTTAACCATATTATTCATCATGTGTTAAATGACGCTTTATCCAAATATACTAATTTAATATTATTTACGGTAATACTCTACCGTGTTAACTAAAATTTTTTCTGACAGATTGGCCCTATCAAACCATGGCCAAAAAAGATCATTCTACCTTAAAAAGTGATTTCGGTATTCACCTGAAAAAAATCAGGATGAATAAGGGTTATAGTTTGTTAGAAGTTGATTACCGGTGTGAGCTTAATGAAAGCAACATTTCTAAGATTGAAAACGGTAAATTCGATGTTCAGCTTTCCACAATATTTGAGTTAGCGAAAGGTTTAGGTGTCGAGCCAAAAGAACTACTTGATTTTAAACCAAGCGTTAAAGAATAATTGGGCGTTGCCTTTGGCCCAGGCTTTACGTTGCAAGTCCTCGCTACGCTGTGGGCTTTTCACTGCAATCCTTAACGCTGTGAGAACGACTGAGGGATTTATGAATTACATTATTGGTTCTGTTATGGAAAAGTGATAGTACAGGCGGCAGGCGATCTTGTGATTACGGTTACCCGTAAACATCCCTTTAGCGTGCTTTTGGCCGCTATTGCTGAGATTGTCTGAAAGTATGGTGGTCATTACCTGGTGACCGAGCCTGCTTGACATAGAAATTAGGGCGCACATAATTGCTAATATATTTAGTATAATAGTTCCCTATTTTAACATGCCAGTTTATGAGTTACAACAGCGAAAGATTTAAGATCACCTATCTCTACCGGGGCATTATGCGCACATCTCGTGTGAGTGTGGTTAATACAAAGACCGGCCCGTAGTACTGGTTTACATTCAAGAATAAAAAAACACCACTATATAACGAAGTCTCAATATGGAGATTGAATGCTGGATGGCTTAACACTCTTTAATGTTTATATGTCCAAAAAGGAAATGTGGTATGCTTTGGGAAAGGCTATTGATGATCAGGTTATAAATGCAAATAAAATCTGAGTTTTTGTGTCAAATCGAATTGTTATATTTAACTCAAATAACCTTATCTCTATGAGCGAGAACCTTGAACGTCTAAACAAAAATTGGATATTGATAACAACTGGCTACTTTGCATTAGGCTTATTATCAATTTCACTATATTATGCTGGTTACGGAATTAACATTTTAACTTTCATAGATGTAACAGAGCTTTTGACGATTTGGTTACCTATTTCAACAGCGCAGTATGTTTTAGTAGGTATTTGTATCGTGGTATTTGTTTTCTTGGAGAAGGCTGGCAAAGTTGATAAAGTGCAGTATCATTACTATCATTTCGTTGCCAGAACTTGTTTTTTGGCAGCGGAAATAACTTTTATCCTTAGGTATTTCTGTTACTATGGTGATCTGAGTGAAGATGCATTAATGTTTATCAGAACTACTGTTGGTTTTCTTCTGTGCGTTATCGTTTGCGTTGCTTTATTTATTCATGGTTTTCAAACGGTATGGGCAAGTATTAAGGCAATTTATAGGCAGGCCAGATACGGTGCAGATGAGCAGCAAGAAAGCATACAAACGTCAATATCAATTTGGGCTCTGACAATTTTTGTTTTTATAATGCCTACAGTTGAGATACAAGCGAGGACATTTACTGACCCAGTACCAGCCGTAACAACAATGGTTACTAAATCCGACACCGTTGTAAGCACAAATGATCTCAGGTATATTGGTAAAACTCGTAACTACGCTATTTTTTACGATAAAATTAATGGGAAGGCGAAGGTGTACTCACTGGGAGATTTGGTACAATTTAACCAGGATTATGTTAAATTTAAAAGAATGGCAAAAAAGAATGCCAAAAGTAAATAGGTCAATTATTACCCACTTTTTGACATCGTAAGCAAGATAATTCATTTGAAAATTTGCAACGCCCTAATATAAATAACCCCCAGCCGAGTTATAACATCCACCGCTAAAGAGAATGCCACATTAAACGTAACAACGCAACCGAGATAAAGTATTACTTTTAAAAACTCCGTGTCTGATATAATATTATGACCTATTTCATTGCCTTTGATAACAATATACTTGGCTAAAGAGGCACCTACAAAACATATTGCAGCCATAATCGCTTTAGATGCGGCCAAGTTGAGTTTTTCGATAATATCCGCCTGCTGGTCGTCAGAACTGTCGAAAGTTTTAGCCCAATTAAAACTTATAGAAGCCAAAGCTAAAAAAGCTGCAAATCCAACATTCGATACCGCTATAGTGTCCTTTTTGTAATCTATCAGGTAGTAACAAACTAATACTGCGGCACAAAGCCATGTTAAAAACAATACGAATATTGTTACTGCTATATTAAGGTTGTATATGAATTTTTCTCTTTTCATACGAAATTGCTTAATCTCTAAAATACTAAAACGCAGCAATAAATTTTATTAATGATGGACTAAAAAAAAAGCCCCTTAAAAGGGGCTTTTTTTTTGACGGTTAATGACCATTAGCTGTTAAGCTGTTTAGGTCGGTGGTCACTGGGCCTTCCAGCGATCCTCAGAGCTTGTAAAACTATTACCAGCTCCAAAAAGTGATTTAGCTCACTCATTGTTTGAAAACCCGCTTTTTAAGGCCTGAAGCGAAAGCGTTGTTAACATCCTACCCTGTAATGTTAAAAAATAAACGTATTTTGGTTATACCTATTTGCGTTTATACTATTACTTTTGATAGTACTTAGTGATGTAACAAATCACACTTTCAAGAGTGCCGGGTGCTGGATACATCCGGCATTTCTTTTTCCTGCCTGTCAGGTACTTCAAAGATAACTGATGCCAATACCTTAATCTAAAATTCTCTTCATTAAGTTTTCAACATACAAACATTATTAACGCAGCTATAATGCATGTAATTCATAATCAAATATTTACATAAGTTTGGGTACGAGGTATAACTGATGGCGCAAATACCTACGGAGAACTCAAATATCAATTAGCAAAAGGGAAGAATCAGTGAGGGCTATTCCGCTTGTTCAAGATGTAGCCCACAAGAAAAGCCCCAATAATAGGGGCTTTTCTTTACTTTTTTTTGTTATCCGTAAGTGCCTTGTACACGACGAATAACGCCATTAATGTCACTATCTGGTCCATTAAACAGTTTGACCATTGGAAGTAACGCTTTAATCAGTTCGACTGTAATATATACTTAATTAAATATTTTAATTAAGTATATTTAATTATACAAATCTCGCTATCTTTGTTCCCATTGACAATGAAAACAGTTTAACGACTTTTTAAAGAGCCAGTCTGCCAGGACTGGCTTTTTTGTTCTCCGCTCTCGCCGATCAACACAAAGATACTTTATTTCAATGCTTTATTTGATTACTGACCGTCTCTAATTATTAACACACAGGGGTTGGTGTGTTAAAAAAATATGTGGTCATTTTGCCTACACAAAATGAAGACTTAACTTTGAAATCTCAACCTTTTAAATACTCGTCCAGTTTTTTTACCACCCTTTTAAAGTTGTAAGGTTCAGATTGTGAGATAAATCATATTTTCTTTTAAATTAAAAATCTTAGATTTGAACATCGCCAGCGATTTTTTCAGTCGCCTGACGCACAGTAAATGAAAAACCTAAGCATTTCCCCAAAATATCTCTGCCGCCTTCTGGCTGTTACATTTATCTTCTTTAGTTTATCGATTGCTCAGCTTCATGCCCAACATCCGCCCGGCAGGCCAATTTTTATCATACAAACACCTGATGGGAATGACACTTCCAGATCGATTTTTGATGCTGGCAAGCGTTGGTTTGATGTTTATCGTATGCCAGGTTCTAACGCTGAAAACTTATTAAAATACCAGTCTGCCAAATTTAATGAGGATGGGACTTCCGTACTCGTCACTTTTCAAACGACCACCGTGAACCGCGCAGGCATTGGAGGCGCATTAAAGCCAAAAAAGGAAACGGCTATTACCACTGATCCGACAAGCATAGTCGTGGAGTATGTTGGCGGCTACGCTGAAGTGAACCAGGGGGGCGGAACCACAACTGAGAATTCGTCTACCTCTAAAAAGAAGCATGCTGTTTATGAGAATCACGCAGAAGGCTCATATTCTACAGCAAACGGTTCTCGATTGAAGGTTGTGCCGACGCTCGACTATACTAATGCCGATCAGGATGGCAGGAACGTAATAAAGTTCGACAGTGAAGATGGCCCAATGAACTTTGTTGACCGTAAGCTAAATATTACAACTTTCCCAAAATCGATCAAGCAGATCACCAGGGCAGCGGAGGCACTCAGACAGAATCCAAAAGCGACGCTCCGGTATGAAGTGCCAAAGAACAGGGTTGCAAAGATGCAAGACCTTCTTAAACGCGCAGGTGAAGCTAACAATCCTCGGATAAAAGTTGTTGGTGTAGATTATACTAATTATCCTGTTCAATAAGTGAACTACACACTTCAATAGGATTTGCCTTAAACTGGAAAAGATCACTTAGTTAAGCTAGGTGCCATTTTTTTGACATCTGTTCTTCTACCCGCTATCGAATACACCGTTTTTAAGGTGGGGATTGCCGGGCGTAGCGCAGGCTATGTAACATTCCCAACTATAATGGGGACTGCTTTTGGCCCAAGCTTTTCGTTCCAAGTCTCGCAGTGCTGCGGGCCTTTTACTGTATCTTTAACGCGACGATTATAAATGACAAATGGGTAAAGCAACTCGGTCGGGCATTAAATAATAACTTTCTTTGTTCGAGTGCCGTTTGTTATTTGCAGGTTAGATCGGACAACTCTGGCTGAGGATAGTATGTCGTATTGGAAAGCGGTCTAATTAATAGTGTAACTTGTCATATGAGTCAAGCTTTTGACGGGAACGATGGGACGTCCAGAGAAATGCCTATCCAGACCTACATTATTGGGGTGATATTACAAAGGTGATGAGTTCTTAAAAACGGTGGGTGCGATATCTACGAAAACGGTTCTTTTTGGTAATAGATATTTGGTTAGGTTCCGATCATGGATACAGCATTCAAGAGAAAGCCTCGAATATGAGTTGCGGGCAATGTTATACTTTTCTTATATTGGTCAAAGAAGCAATCCTATTATCATAGAAAGTTGCAATTCGCAAGACAATGGCTAAATCTAAAACTGATCGCAAGATATTCATCGACGACGTCCGCAAGGGAAAACACGAGCCTTTGGCATTTCACGCATTTCTAAAATATAATTTTTCAGAAAAAGATCGCGCCTTCATCTTAAGTAAATTTTCTGGCTTATACTATAACTACGCTTACAGCTTTCCGAAGCCATCAAGTCATCTGATTATTGGTAAACATTCGTCTTTTACCAAGGAAAATCCAGATTTGTTGGAAGAGTTTTATTTTCTCATTGAAACATTGCGTCAGCATCGCGGTGAAATCAACAATTTTTTAAAATTGAACGCAGAGCTTGAACATCTTGTCCTGAGTGGTGATTTTGAAAGATGCTTTGAGATATTAGATAAAATGGACGCCGTGCTTGGCCATTCATTTCATTCTCTACTTTGCGAATACTATATCAATGAAATAAGAGGAGATAATCAGGCGAATCATAAATTATTATCGTATTTAAATAGCAATCAAGCGTCGATGAAGCTATTGATACTGATGAATTTGACTAGGTATCGTATAGATCAAAATGTTTCCAGTTTACAATACGAAGGTTCAATCGAACAACACACTCGACTTTACGATCCTATCGCTTCCGCGCACTACATTGATTACATCTTTTTCAAATTTGACAACTTCAATTTTGATCATCAAATAAAAAACTATCCGTTCATCATCGGTTTTGATAGCGATTTCTCAGTTGTAGACCGTTATCAAACTTTAAAACGCATATTACCAATAATCTTGGCGGATGTAACTATTGATGAAGAAATCAAGTTGAAGATCGTTGACACGTGTGTTGTTCAGTTCGCAAACTCTAAGGATATATTTTGGACGAACTTTCGCGCACTGTATGGAAAAAACCAAAACATTGACTTTACCGACCGGTCGAATTTTCGTGATCTACAGGACAAACTTGTTGAAAGAAAGTACAAAGAGGCAACGGAACATTGCTTTAGCGTTTTAAGTAAACATCCTGAATATAGTGAACTCTATGTTCCTTATGTACAGGCAATAATCGCAAGTAATAATCACGTATCAAACATAGAATTCCCTCACTATCACGTAAAGGAAATTTTAGAATTGATGGAGGAAGTATTACAAAAAGGGCCTAATTACCTCGCGGCACGAGAAAAATTATTAAAAAGATTTTTCATGACCGCGCATTTTGAGTTTTCTACGCACATTCTGGAATTTATTTACAATGAATACAATATTGCGATATCACAAACGGTACAATTGATATCATTTCTTAATTCAGCAGTACTTCGATATAACTCTTTTAAGGTCTTTAAAAACGACGAAAAACTTATTGCCCTTCTTCAAAAAATCCCGCATAGAGCAGAACAATATTTAATTAGATGCATCGAAGGGTATATTCAGCCAGCCAGTAACTACTTATCTGCGAAAATCGCAGTTGGATATTTGATGAAGAAAAAAAGATATTCAGAAGCATTGGAGTTTCTTCTATCAATCGCAACTAATACCAGCGTAATTCATACCGAATATATGAGGAGTTGGCTTAAACGGAATATTGTTAAAGCTTATGCATTATTGAACGAGTTAGGAAAGGCTGCTGATATTATTGTCGAAGACTTCTTTGAGCGGGGCTTTGTTTTAGAATACTTGGGAGTACCTTCAATTTTTTCTCGTTTACAAGATCCATTCGAAACCACTTTTTCACATAATCTTTCGATTCCTATAATGTTGGAATTGTATCGACAACCACAGTCAGTTATCTATGACGCTATAGCAAATCACTTAGTTGCTTTCGGTTTATTTAAGCCATCAGAATTAATTGCTCAACATGGCGAAAACCCTTCTAAATATTTTCAGTATTTTTTAGAAAAATGCTGTGTCATGGAAAATCTTGAAGATTCTCCATTCTTTAAAACCATCGAATTATTGGAAGAAGAGCGCATAAAAATCCTTAATTATCTAAAAGGAAATAATTCTGAAAAAGTAGAGCTATACAATAAAGAGATTCGCACAATCGCCCAAAATGTAAGCTTGAGAAAAGGACTGCTTCAAATTCATGAGAGTCGAATTTACGTAGACGAAGCTGGAATATTGAGAACTCGTCTTACTCACTTTAAGGAGTTGTACGCGGCTTATGATTCGCTAAATGATATTAACCAGTTGCACTTAACGGGTTTAAAATTGAATACTGATCAATCAATCACCCCCATTGATTCTGTATATTTCTTTAAGACCCCAATCGAAATCGAACGACTAAATTCACTAGATGAGACATATGATCATGAATTAGATGAAAACGCTGTTTCAGTACCTTTAATAAAATATTCATATTACCTAAGCATATTTGGTTTTTTAAGAGATTTTTTCATAAAAGACGAAGATTACGGGTTTAAGGGGTTCTTAAGCATGCGGATTAGACACGGTACCTTTTCCAATGTTCTGCGAACAGTGTTTGAAAAATATCATTTAGTAAGCTCAAAAGAAAGCAATTCAAACCAATACCAAGAAGTTCGTTATTGGAACGATAAGCTGGAAAACACACTCGATAGTGGTGATCTTCAGTCGATTTTAAAAAGCTTCTCTTCAAATGTGGACATCATTATCGAAGATGCTTTAAGCTGGTTAGTTATAAATGACAGCGAAGTCAAACCAGAAAATGCCTCATTTGACTTTTTTTTCTCAGATAAAGAATTATTTGATCTTTATCGCAATAGGATAGGCAGGCTGACAAATTTTGATGATTTTATCTCTGAGCTTTTTAAAATATTGTTTGAAAGGCTTGAAAATTGTCTTTCTGCTCTCAGACCCCGAATCGCCCAGATTTTGTCGGATAAATTCGTTGCGTCACTACACGCCCTTGACAAGCAAATAGAGTCATTGAATCTGAATAAGGGAGATTATGGTCTAATAAATCATGAAATTCTAACTTGTACTACAGAAATTCAAGTAGTTACAACAAAAATTGAAAACTGGTTCAGGATCAGTAAAAACAAATACATCGAACGCTTTCCTATATCTTTAATAACCGAAACAATTGTAAATTATATAAATCAAATTTACGCTGATGCTTTAATAGTCAATAAACCTAATATCGAGATCAAGTGTAACAATGATATCAAGGGCCGTTATTTCGAACCGCTCGGCGATTTGTTTATCAATATTTTCGAAAATATCCTTAGCAAAAACAAAGACATAACTGATGGCAGGCTAAATATCGGCATAGATATTTACGAAGATGAACTGAAGGAAAGATTGATCATCCAGGTCGGAAATAACGTTTCTGAACAAAAGGACGAAAAACAAATGCAACACGACGTTTCTGACGCAAAAGGAAAGATATCAAGATATCAAAATGGAACCGATGTGGCCTTCGAAAAGGGGTCAGGCTTTATCAAATTGTGTAAGAACCTTTCAGTGGATTTGGACAGAAAGGAAGAGTACAACGTATTGCCGGATTATTCGGAGGATAAGCGAAGATTTGAAGTAAAAATTGAATTTAAAACCAACAATTTCTTTGCATGAACGGATTACTTGTAGAAGACGATCAAACTAAAGCGAACAAAATAATTGATATTATCAATGAGAAATGTCCTGGAGTGAATCTTTCTTTGGAAAGTTCCTATCAAAATGGGTTAAATGCAATATTTAATTATCCTTTTGACTTTATCCTATTAGATATGAGCTTGCCAACATATGACCAGATTAACGGTAACTTCAGCGGTAAACCTAAAGGTTTTGGAGGTAGCAATATTTTAAAAGAAATGCGGAGATACGGTAAAACTGCCGTTGTTAAAGTTATTACACAATACAATGAATTTGATGGCACGGTTTCAATGAAAGATTTAGACGCTGAACTTAAAACGACTTATCCCACTCTCTACCGGGGCTATATTACTTACGCCGCCAAAAGAACTGAATGGGTGGAAGAATTGTGTGAATTTATTAAGTCAATGATGAATGGTATTCCTAATTGTCGATGATCAGGATATAAAAATCCAAAGGATATCGTTGGTGATTCAGGAAGCAATGTCTCCAGATAAACCGATAATATTGTCTGTAAATAACGTTAGTCAGGCGGTATTCTTACTTCAAGAACAATCGCACATTGATTTGATGATTCTTGACTTGAATCTTCCTGTTAGACATGGAGAAGACGTCAAACCGTTGGCAGGCTTAAACGTGATAAAAGAAATCACCAGAAGACCAGCCATCACTCGTCCAAAATACATCATTGGCAACACAGCGGAAAACCCTATAAGGCCGGAAGCGATTCGATTTTTCGAGCGCGAAGGTTGGGTATTAATTTCATTGCATTTGAATCAATCGGATTGGGAAGAGACAATTGCCAATCGTATCCAATACAGTAAGCCTCAAACTGGAATCAGCATTTTACGAAAAATAGTTTTATTGGCTTCGTCTCCTAAAAATTTAAGAGGATTAAATGTAGGTACAGAACTTCGCAAAATAGAGGATACAATTCGAATGGCTACCCATCGTGATAAGTTCACTATCGTATCTAAAAGTGGTGGAATGTATACTAATCTAGTCCGTGAAATAATTAGCCACAAACCGGAAATACTTCATCTTTCTGGTCACGGTGACGGAGAGGGCATTGCAATGGAAGATGAAAACGGTAATTGCGATTACGTGCCGCTTGAAACATTAGAATCATTATTAAAGGTGGACGGTTTGAAAACGTCATGCATTATTCTTAATACTTGTTATTCTGCCCAACAGGCGAAGTCTTTGTCGCTGAATAACCTTTACGTTATAGGAATGACAAATTCTACTGTTGACAACTATGCTGAAAGCTTTTCGCAAGGTTTTTATCAAGGAATCGGTGAACTGACATCGATTCCAGTCGCATTTCAACTTGGGATAGCCTCGTTACAAAAATCCCATCCTCATCAGGTTACAAATCCACAATTATGGTTTAAGGGAAATTTGGTTAACTAACGAAAAGTCCAATAAAGCTCCTGTGCTTCATTATTGGGTATTAAATTTCGAAGTGCTGGATTGAAATTGAACCTGAATAATTGATATATATCATTTATCAAAGCGGCAGTATCGGAATAATATCCATGCCCTAAGAATGACGGATCCGTTTTACTGGCGTCAATCGTATCGATACCTTCAAAACATGTTATAAGACCGCCTGATTCCCCAAGCCTGATCATCGAAGAGTGTATATTTCTGGATATTTTTAGCGCCGTATCACTGGAGGATGCATATAGGGTAATTCTTTTAGCTACAGTAGTTATAGCGTTGGCATATTCGTCTAAAAACTGTTGTGCGTCTAGATCAGGAGCAGCTAAAACAATTTGATTAAACACCTGCCCTTCAAAAAATGACTCCTTATCGAGTTTGTTAATTGCAAAAGATACAAGTCTATTACCCATACTATGGGCTATAATGTGAACTTTTTTATTTTTAATAATTGGCCCTAGTAATTTTAAAAATGAAACAAATTGTTCTGTTGATGCGTGTACTATTCCCTCATCTTCTGGATAATTTAATAGATTAGCATGGGATGGCCAACTGTAAAATATCGGTGCCCCCTTGAATCCCAAATCAAAAGCCAATTGTGCTGTTCTTAATATACCATCGTTGAAGGACGTATTGAATCCGTGAATAAATATAAATGCGTCTTGCTCGGACGATTCGCTTAGTTTAGATAAAACACCATTTAAAAAGTCATCTTGTGTTAAAAATTTGGTTTCCAAAATCGCAAAATGCTTGTCGTGATTTTCTACGAATTCTAATTTCCACCAGGAGGGTCGGTTAAGTTCTCCGATCTTATGCCTTCCCGGAATATTAACTCTACATTGGCCGAGCGAAAGAGAATCAGCACCTGACTCAAATACAGAGTGGGCAACGAATGCATTGTTCCTGACAGCTCTATTAGTTCCAAACCATACGACTGTCTGATAATTCGGGGACTTTATCGTTTTAACGATTGAGCGTTCTTCAACGCCGAAGTTCTTTTCATCCCTAAATCTTTGGTCTTTTAAAAATTCTTTTGTAAAGCTTTGCAGATTGAACTGAAACAGTCTTTCAGTTTGACCATTTCTCAAGAGGTTTATACTTGTTTGTGAAAATAAACTTTCGGCCAGCCTCTCGATAATCACAACTATTATTCCGCCCACATTCCCCGATATTTTAAGATTCAATTCAAAGTGATCTTGTTCAATATCTTGTACGAAGTTGATTGTATTCTTATCTTCGTAATGGATACTATTATCTCTTATTTGAAGACCATCTAAAAGTATGGACTCGAGCTCGGCATCTTCACAAATAATGCTAATTTTAATTCGTCCAATTGTCATTTTAGAAAGTTAAGGTGTTTGTAGAGCGTTAACTCAAATCTACATAATTGCGGGTATAAAAGTATATTTCAATGCCGCATTTATTAACTCCTTCGGCTTGACATACATACTCTTGATTCGTAGCATCTTCGGCCTTTTATATACGTTATTGATAAATTTTGCAAACAGCATAGTTTGCCCGCTACTAGAAACCACCTCCCGCTTGTTGCCACTGCTGAAATCACTAGCGTTTGCCCAGCCGATTTTTTAAAATGAAAATGCCCTGTTTCATCCGTATCGTCGATTTGGCCGTTTCAAGCCTTACCGTGACATTATTGATAGCCAAATGAGTAGTACTGTCTAAAACCTGGCCCGAGAGTTTGGTGTTTTGCCCATAAGAACTATAGGCGAAAAAAACTAGTGATAGGAATACATTACAAAATTTTTTCATGGCACATTATACCCCATTAAGGTAACCTCAAAACTAAATAAATACTCAGTATTCTTAAGCAGGACTTTGAGGTAGTACCGGAATGATAACTTTCGTTTGTTTTCTAAACATACATTCTGGTTTACAAGCAAGCCTTTCTGCAAAAGCATTATATATGTCAATGACTTTTTATAGGCCAGGTCCAGTGTTTCCTTGAAAAGCCGTCGTCTATTGCCTAATATTAGTTTTAATATAAAATCAAGTGCCGCACTAAATGTGAACTTTATGTTAGGAGAAATGCCGTCTTGGTCACATAATTTCCGGTTTCATCACTTTTTCTAAAACTTAATAGGTCGTTGTTGTAATCTTGTGGTATGACGACAATGAAAGTTAGATGGAAATACTATGAGATGTTACTGGTGGTCGGTGCTGCTGTACTGGTAATCGTAAAATTGCAGCTTGCCGGCATTTCGGTACTATTGTTTTTATTAGCCTGGTTCTGGTTGAACAAGTTGATTATTCCGATGGCTACAAGTCGACATCGGGTCAGGGTGTGTACAGCAGTTCTGCAATTACTGCTGCTCAGTTACCTCCTTGGCCCGGGAATAAACCTTCTTTCTTTTTACAGCGATCATAAATTTTACTTTCCGGGAGGCTTTCCGTTAACGATAGGGTACCATCCGCAGCCTTTGTTTAACGCTTTCGGTGGATGGGCGGTTTCAATATTGCTGATCGCATTGTATTTGGTCTATGCGTTATTCCGTGAATGGATCATTCAAAGGATCGAGGAAAGTGGTATACGAAAAGCGTTTTACACACTTGTGGTCAATCGGATTACTGCCTTCGCATTTGGTGTATTGGCTATTCCATTTGGAGCTTCTATCCTTGGTCTGTTCGATGGGATATATTATCATTACTATTTCGCCTTAGTTCCGTCTACGATTGCAATTGGGCTCGCGTGTTACTATTACCTTTTTCCATTCCAGATGTCAGTTGGCTGGCGTTCAAGGGAATTTATTAGTAAGATCCTGGCTGTTACATTCCTGATCGTCATTATTTTCTCACTGTTTTTAGGGGAATATTGGCAATTCAAGTTGGTCATTGGATGGTTTTTGTTTGTACTGCTCATCATTATACCGCTGATCTGGCTTACATATCGTAATAAAAAAGATTTGTTGTCAGAGTTTAGTGCTATGCGTTATGATCTGGCGGCGTCACAAGCGAATCTTGGCGCACTGAAAATGCAGATCAACCCGCACTTCCTGTTTAACGCATTGAACGCACTATATGCCATGGCGCTTCAGGACGGGTCGATCAATACAGCAACAGGAATCCAGCAACTAGGGGATATGATGCGTTTTATGCTCGAAGACAATCAGCAGGACCGGATCCCTTTGCAAACTGAGCTAACTTACCTTCGTAATTATACAGATCTGCAGCGTTTACGTTTTACGGATTCAGATAGACTTACAATAACCATCGATATCAAAGAGGGGCACGATGAGGAATTGATCGCCCCGATGCTGCTGATTCCCTTCATAGAGAATGCATTTAAGCATGGCATACGGCAAGAGGTTCCGTCATGGATCAATCTCGTTTTGAACGTTCGTGCGGGTAAATTATACTTTCAGATCGCGAACAGCCTGCACAGCCCTTTAGAAAACGATCCGGAAAGAAAACGCAGGGGAATAGGTCTGCAGAATGTTTGCGATCGACTATCCTTACTTTATCCGGGTGAACACCATCTGCAGTATGGTGCCGAAGCAAATACTTTTACTGTAACTTTAACCTTGAACCTGAAAAATTGAGTTATGCTTACTGCTATAGCAATTGATGATGAACCGCTTGCGCTTAAAGCGATAACTATTCTTTGCGAACAAATTCCTTTTGTGCGTCTGGCAGCAACCTTCACCAGGCCAACCGAGGCTATAGGATATTTGCACAGCGAAAAGATCGATCTGATATTTCTGGACATTCGGATGCCGGATATTACCGGAATTGACTTCGTTAACTCCCTGAGTAAGCCGGTCATGGTTATCTTCACGACAGCTTACAGTGAATATGCAGTGCAATGCTTCGAACTGGATGCGGTAGATTATTTGTTAAAGCCTTTTTCGTTTGCCAGGTTACTTAAGGCTTGCAGTAAAGCTGCAGACCTGCATGTCCTAAGGTCGGAAAGCACCCGGCCAACAGCCTTCAGGAAAAGCTTGTTCGTTAAAAGCGGTTATGAACAAGTCAAAGTTATTCTGGATGACATACTCTACATTGAAAGCCTTGGCAATTACGTTCAATTCATTTGCACAAATGGCAAAGTGGTTTCTCGGTTAACCATGAACGAAACGGCTGATCTCCTGCCGAAGGAAAACTTTTTGAGAATACACCGGTCTTACTTGGTCGCAAAATCTATCATCACCAAGGTAGATAAGCAAACAGTATGGTTAAAGGATAAGGCATTACCGATAGGAGAGGTCTTCGCCCACGATATACAACAATACCTGAAAAGTTAATAAAATCAATATGAAAAAGATCATCATGTTACTGCTGGCGCTGGTGCCGGCCTGTGCGGCCCATGCCCAAACTATACCTCAAAAGCTTGATGAACTCGTTTCGGCTTATGCTTTAATTCATGAGTTCACCGGAACAGCGTTCGTCGCAAAGAACGGGGAGGTGCTGCTGGAAAAGGGATTTGGTTTACAGAATATACGCGCGCAAATTCCGAATAGTCCGGCTACAGTATTCGAAATCGCTTCAGTTACGAAAACATTCACAGCCGCATTGATACTAAAACTTGCGGAAGAGAAAAAGCTCTCACTTGACGACCGGTTAAGCAAGTATTATCCGGCATATCCTCGTGGGGAAGGCATTACCATCAGGCAACTGTTAACGCATACTTCTGGCATTTATAATTACACGGAGGATGGCGACTTTATGCACGAACGCTCCGGTAAACCGGCAAGTGAAAAGGAGATGATGGCGCTATTCGAGCATCAACCGCTGGAATTCGAGCCCGGAAAAGGATGGAAGTATTCCAACTCGGGCTATCAGTTACTCGGATATATCATCAGAAAGGTTACCGGACTTACCTACCAGCAGGCGATACGAAATTATATTTTCCAACCGCTGAATATGACGCAGAGCGGATTTGATTTCATCCACTTAGATTCGCTAAGTGCCGCAAAGGGATATTACGATCCGGGCACCGGCAATGAGTACACAATGATCGCCCCATTGATCGATTCTTCCGTCACTTTATCTGCCGGCAGCATTTACAGTACGGTTAATGACCTGTATAAATGGCACAGGGGTTTGCAACAATCTGCGATCATCAGTAATGAAAGCCTAAAACTTGCTTATACGCCGGGCAAAGATCATTATGGATATGGATGGATCGTCGATTCGCTTTACGGTAAAAAAATGGTTTCGCATAGCGGAGGAGTATTTGGCTTCCGAAGCAACTTCGCCCGCATTCCGGAGGATGATATATGTGTGATCTTGCTTAGCAATACCGAAACACCTGCCCTGAATGAATTGACGAGATCCATCCTTGCACTACTTTATGAGCAGCCCTACACTGTTCCACGGAAAAAGCAGGCTGTTATCCTTCCTGCGCAAATACTTCAACACTTTGCCGGAAATTATCTGGAGCGTAAACGTTCGCTAAAGATCGAAATAAAGCTGGAGAACGGCGAACTTGTAGCCTACCCATATCAAGGGCCAAGGTCGGTTTTAGCAGCAATTGATGGTAGGCATTTTTTTATCAAAGACCAGCAAGGAATCGAAATCGAATTCAAGGAGGATAAAGTCAAAAATGTGCAACAAATGATTCTTAAAATAAACGGAGACACACATCTTGCCGATAGGGTAAAATAGAGATACCTGAACGATAAAGATGACTGTAGCAGAATGCCCAACACTGTTTGCAAGATGCATGTGATATGTTGATGGATGGGGGGTAACCGTTTTTGCGTTACAGCAATCCTTTTTATAGAATGAGTAGGTAAAGGGAAAAATGATATAATGTAACAATTTTTACATTCTCAAATTACATCGGCATCAGAATAATGCATGCACCACCGCCATGCGCAAGTTTAACATGCAACTTATCCTGTCGATCAACTATCCTATACGATGTCTTATAACTCTCGGTAATCGTAAGATAATCCGCATCTTCACCATCCTGAATGATCAATGCATTAAACTTCCCTGGACTTAAAAAGGAAAGCGGGATGTCCAGTTCCCGTGCGTTTTCATTGGTCGCTACGCCAATGAGCCAGGTTTTATCGGCAGCCTGGCGCGCCATAACAATGTACTCGCCTATTTCGCCCATTAGCGTTTTACTTTCAAGCCATGGCATTCTTTGTGCACCAATAAATTTTAGAATCTCAGGATGTTTTCGGTAACTTTCCGGTATATCAGGGATAACCGTAACACCGGAAAAGGTGATTAACGTACGGGCCGCTTCTGCTACCAGTGTGGTATTTGTTGCGTAGTCAGGTGCATGTGTTCTGCCCTTCTGGCTTAGGTCAGCAAGACCGTTGTTCATATCCAGCGGCCCCGCGAGCATGTTAACGAATACTGAGGTAACGAAAGTTCTTGGTTCAAGAGCGGTAACGCCATCAAGTTGTGCCTGGCAATACTCACGGGTTACCGCATTAGGATAAGTGCGCATCTGGCCGTAAGGGTGTATAGGGCCGTCATGAAAATCGCATAATAACTGGTATTTGGCACACAATGCAGTAATCATGCGTGTGCGCTTGTTTTTTTCGTCCGGACTACCGGACATGAATCCATATTTTATGCCGGCAGCCCCCCAATCGTGATATTGTTTTAAAGTTTGTTCAATAGGAAACTCCCTGCCACCCACATCATTTAGATAAAGCCAGATCCCAATAGCCTTTGCTTTTCCATAAGCGATGATATCATGGACCTGGGCTACTTTACCCCCTTTAAGCGGGTCAGAATTTTTTCCGAATTCGGGGCCATACCAATCAGCGTCTAGCGCCAGGTACTGAATATGATTTTCAGCAGCAAAGTCGACCATTCTTTTCCATGAGGGTAGTGACATCTCATACTTAAATCCATCGACTTGCGCACCTGCAATCCTCCAGTCCCAAACGGCTATCCCGGGTTTAACCCATGAAAAGTCAGCGTTCTCCGGTGGCGGTGGATTTAATAATTCTATCAAATGGGAATCAACCAATTCGCCGGGCTTGTTGCCATGCATGATAACCTTCCATGCACTGTTAGGTTTAGAAGCGACGGTAAATAGGGTTTGGCCTTTTTGGGATTTGAGTACCAAGGGCTCACCCGCCGAAAGATCCGCTTCGTGAATAGCCAAATAATTGTTGACATCTGCCTTGATGGTCATGACCGGCAGACGAATGGTGTCGCAATCTACTAATCTTTCCGGCCCGATATTCGCATGCTCTCCATTGTAATACCAGGCGGTATAATTGCCTCCGAACTTAAATTGCGTAAGATCGGTCATTCCATGATGCTCGGGAAACTCGTATCTGAAGGCTACGCCATTATCATACGCTCTAACTATGATCTTATATGCTTTGAGGTCCATTGCGAGCTCGTTATACTGCTCTAAAACGCTGGCTCTTTTTCCCCAGACAGGTTTCCAAACTGACCTGATTGACCGGCGCATGAAGTGATCAGGTTTGACACAGGTGCCACTCACGCCCATCCGCGAGTTAACGATCAATGATTTAGACCTGGCTATCAACGAATACATTAATCCGTTGTGGTTGCTATAACTCAATGTCAACCGTAACTTGTTGTCTGGCGAACTGATCACCAGTGGAAATTTTGTAGGCTTCAAATTACTGCGACCTTCGCAGATTCTGCTATTTGCTTGACTCAAATTGGCCGCAAAGAAAATAATGACAATTAATACGCTGAATTTCATAGACAATTATAGACGTTTAAAATGTCTTGACATAAAATATAGTCTTTGGGAAATGTGTTGTTAAGGCAGCTGGTTTTCTTAAAATAATTATTAGATGATTGCTAATTATATTAGTATATTTGAGTATGGATGATCCGAAAGCGTTTTCCGTTGATATTGGTGCTGATTCGGCTCAGGTGACTGAGCATATTGTCAAGTCAGCCCGAATCTTCCATGTCGTTTACAATAGCAGACGAAGGCCGCTAAGTATTACAATAGCCAAAAGCTCTGAAAATGTGAAATTTTGGACGTCCGTACCTGAAGGCCGGCAGTCGGAAGCGGAACTTGCAGGTAAAGCGATTGCTGCTTATCTTCGTGAGCATAGGAGGAATCAGGCATGTGTTACTACAACGGACAAAAGGTCACCCGGGCCGAGTTTATTCGATTAAAAGGTATTGAGAAGGCCATACGGAATTACAACTTTCTGAATGTTGGCTTACACAATGGTTTCAACTATGCCCCATGTGCGATCCTCGTTCCCTCAGAGGATGGAAAAAGCTTTGAGATCGTTCAGGCCGAATGGGGATATGTCCCGGGGTATCTCAAAACCCGTGAGGAAGCGCTTTTATTTCGCAGAAAATACACCACCCTTAATTTTAAATCTGAAAACCTCTTTGTGAAGGAAGATGGCAAACGCTCTATGTGGGCGGACGCAGCAAAGAACCGTCGTTGCCTTGTACTGTCTACAGGAATAGTTGAGAGCCGTCATGTTCCAAAGATCGGCAAGAAGGGTCAGTTGCTTAAAGAAACCATCAAATACCCTTACTTTATTACCCTGAAAGGTCATGAATATTTTTTTATGCCAGGCCTTTATAATGAATGGTTGGATCCTGAAACAAGTGAATTTGTTAATACGGTAGCTATTGGTATCACCGAGGCCAACACCTTGATGAGGCAGGTTCATAATTCCAAACTTCGCATGCCGACAATCTTAACTGAAGATTTGGCCTACGAATGGTTGCTGGGCAGACCCTCCGAAGATCGTTTAAACGAAATTGCCCGGACCCAAGTCCCGTCGCGTATGCTTGACTTATGTACGGTAGATCCGGATTATCGCACATCAGGAGAAGTCAGGCCGCGTGACTACCCCGAATTATTGCCACTTGATATGACTTATTTAGATTCAGCGGAAGAACTGTTGTTTGACCATTGGCCTGCCGGGGAGGTATTTGCTTATTCTTGAATGAGCCGGATCCATGGTATGAGAATGGGAGTGAATTTCGATAAAAAGCGCCATCATGGCATTTGCTTTGAATAATGTTGCTGATTAAATGAAAAAACGTAATACCTCCAAAATAAATGCTAAGGCTAAAGACCTAGTAGCTGCAGCCATTTCAAACATCCAGCAAATCAGAACGGTTAAAAAAATTCCTCAACAAGCCATCGCCGATGCATTGGGTGTTTCGCAAAATGCTTATTCTAAAATCGAGAAGGGGCATACGCGCTTGCAACTGGAAAGCTTATTTGTCATCAGTAAAGTGCTGGGCGTAAAAATCTCAGAAATTCTAGATTTCGATGATACTCCAAAATGGTTTAAATAAGGCGTAATTTCATCTTCTCTAACCGTTGTTTCCCTTAACATTTGTCGGCCATTTTACGTTTAAATAAGAGATTCGTAATGTATGTTGTCATGACTGAAATGAATGAAAACTTAAGGTATGAGGCTAAAGTATTTGTAGAGAGCCTGATTTCCAAAATCAAACTAATTCGCGTCGAAAAAGGAGTGACGAGTGATGAGCTGGCGATATCCATCGGCTATCAAACTGAAGAGTATGTGAAAATCGAAGAAGGATCTAAAAGTTTGACTCTTTCGGATTTTTTCAAGGTATGTGACGCCCTTAACGTAGATCCGAGAGACATACTAAAAAGTATAACAGGTGTTAGTTAATCTGGAACAACTCAATCCGATTTCTATAGAATCCCTATTTAGCAGATTAAATAATTGCTTCTAACGCGTTTGAATGTGCCGTATTCCTTCCATCTTCACCGGATTTGTAAGTGTAGGAATAAGATTAATACGCTGTGAATGGTGGAAAGACAAAACAGATTGGTTTATATAATTGGATCGGATTTGGCTACATAGTTAAAGCCTTAGCTCTCCTTTTATTAATCCATTCTCGGCTTTGATGGTAGTGGGTCAAATCGATAAAGGCAACAAAACAAAATCTTCTTTTGAACATTAGTCATATACATATCTTAAAAAATTAAATAACTCATTAATTTAAAAAAGCCGGTGCGCGAGGCAGCGGCTTTTGCTTTTGAGAAATTTCATACACAGCTGGTATTATTAAAAGCTTATCTCTTCCTTGCTTTCCTAAATAAGGACTATGTTTTTATATCAAATATTTTTCCACAGCCGATTAGAAAAGCTAAAAAGATAAATACAAACCTAAGTAGCCAATGTGCGTGGTGCCGGGTTTTTCTATTTTTTAAACGCTCAGGGTAAATCTTTTATCGCCACTTAGGTGTATTAATTAATAGTATAAATTGATACATTAAATTCCACTATTAATTTATTTTTTAAAGCTTGAAATTTAATTTTAATTTAGCGGCGCATCTTTTGAATTATGAATAAGAATGTCTGCCTCATTGATGACGATAGTGTCAATAACTTTATAATCAGCCGCATGCTGAATAAAATCTCTCCTGAAGCGAAAATAACATGTTTTAATAGCGGCAACTCGGCTATCGATTACTTAAAAACAGCTGATGCCCCTGATTACATATTTTTAGACCTGAATATGCCGGTAATGGATGGATGGAACTTTCTAGACACTCTTGATTCTCTTGACATTGACGCTAATCGCAAAACCAAAATATTTATTATTACCACCTCGTTGTTTAATAATGATTATTTAAGAGGCAGCAACCATCCCAGGATTTCTGAATACTTTGTAAAACCATTAAGTTCAATAAAGCTAAGAGATGCTATTAAATAGAAGTCATTTCCAGAACTAGGAATATAGAAATCTTTATTGGATTAATCGTTGGAGACTCGCCCAATAAAAATCTATAGCTACTTTCAACAAGCGCAATTATTTTACACTTAGGATTTTTAAGCTGCGAGGGCCTATGTTGAACGTATCTATATAAGGTTGGTTTCGTGGTACTTGATACTGGTTATTTCTATTCTCGATTGTGTTTGTCTACATTAGTACATCTTGTACTATTTACTGCTTCGTTGATTATCTGTAACACCTGGGTGCGCAATAAATCTATACCTTCTGTCATGTCCAATACCAGTAAGCGTTTTTTTTCAAGATATGCTGGTAAGTCTTTTCGCTGATGCTTCAGCATCCAACTTATATTATAAGCGAGATCTGCATACTTAACCGTTTGAGCCGAGCTACTGATTCCGACAAGCCTTTTTGCTTCTAATTTTTTTCTGGTCTTTTTATTCAGGTGGGGATAAGCTCTCTTCGTGAATACAGTCGTAAGTTCTGTCACCGCATGAACGATAAAGCCAATTTCTTCGGTGTTATAACCATAAACGGAAAGCGCTGAACTGAGCGTAGTTGTTGTGTTTTTGGTTTTTTCGAACAGGTCGTGGCAGAGTCCGATCTCATAACCGTAAGGAATGATCGAGGCCATTTGTCCCACGGCTTTTAAATGATCGACATACGGTGTATTGGTCTTGCGGATGATTTGCCCTGCGTGTTGTTGATTGATCCAATGCAAAAGATCTTTTTGTCGGCCCATTCGGTTAGGTTTTCAATAGTAAAAAATGAAGTTTTTTGAAATTTCTACTAATCCGGGACAAATCTTTGCACCATCGCTGCTGTAAGGCATTCGAGGAACAAGTTTATTTTTGCGTTCAGATATGGTAATGTCCAGATTCGTGTTGGCCGATTCAATAAGGCGTTTGAACATAAAAAGGCCGCTTGGCCCGCCGCCAAGTATGGCTATTCGTTTACTGTTTTTCAATGGAGGTTGCAATTGATCGATTGAAGAACGTTTACGTCTGTGTAATGTTCTGGAAGTGAACAAATACAAAAATTCTTTAAAACCAATGCGAAATAATCACATCGGACCTGATCAGATTTATTACTGTGGTGCCGTAGCAGTTCGGCTCATCATCCGGATCGACCAATATATAGTTAAAACCATCATCCTCTTGTGATGTTGTAATTAAATAAATTACATAATAAAATAATTATGGCAACCAAGGGAGTGAATACAGATCGAAAAAAGGTGAACTCGGGCGAAAAGTACGAGTTAAAGTATGAAGCCCAGAAATTGGGCATCAGCACGCAGGCGCTGGTCGGGGCAAAGAGAGCCACCGGCTCTAACGATCGTAAAGTGATCGAGAAATATCTAGCCGAAAAAAAGAAAAAATAGCCGAAACTGGTCATAAACGAACAAGCCCCGAAAGGGGCTTTGTTGTCAAATCATACATGATATGAATCGAAGAAATAAGAAGCTGATCCCGGATGACCGAACAGTAGATGTTGATGATCCTTACGCTTTGGAATTTTGGTCGCAAGAATTTAAGGTCTCACAAGCAAAAATAAACGCTGCGGTAAACGCTGCAGGTACATCAGCTCCGGACGTTAAACGCCAACTTAAAAAATAACGCCATGGGCCTGAACGAATACGCCAAAAAAAGGGATTTTAAAAAGACCCCGGAACCTAAAGCCGGCAAAAGCAAGGATAAAGATCATCTGATCTTCGTCGTACAAAAACATGACGCAAGCAGGCTGCATTATGACTTTCGGCTGGAAATGGATGGCGTATTAAAAAGCTGGGCAGTTCCCAAGGGCCCGAGCCTGGACCCCAAGATAAAACATTTGGCGATGATGGTCGAGGACCATCCGTTTGATTACCTGAATTTCGAGGGCATTATTCCAAAGGGCGAATATGGTGGTGGTACCGTGATCGTTTGGGACGAGGGCACCTACGAGCCAATTGAACCGATCAAGGGGAAGAAGACCCAGGAAAAACATTTATTGAAACAGCTGGCCTCGGGCCAGCTGAAGATCAAACTGCATGGCGAGAAGCTTAACGGGGAATTTGCGCTGGTAAAAACTCATGGTATGGGCGAGAATGGCTGGCTGATGATCAAACACAAGGATGAGTTCGCCACGGATAAGGACATCACCAAAAAAGATAAGTCCGTGCTTTCCGGCAAGACCATCGATCAAATGGCAAAAACGAGTGAAAAGGTCTGGCAGAACGGCCATGAAGAAGACATTGTGCCCGACGAAGATCTGGCGGAAGAAATAGAAACCGAAGAAGCACCGGAGATCGATACGCAATCCATCTTGAAATCTGCGCCGAAAGCTAAAGTTCCGGTGAATATCAAACCGATGAAAGCAACCTTGGTTGACGAACCCTTTGATAAACCTGGTTGGCTATATGAGGTCAAATGGGACGGCTACCGTGCTATCGCCAATATACAGAAAGACGAAGTAACACTCATTTCCCGCAATAACCTTCCTTTTGAAAAATATTACCCGATCAACAATGCGCTGAAGCAATGGAATATGAATGCCGTACTCGACGGCGAGTTGTTAGTGCTGAATGAAAAAGGGATCTCTGATTTCGGTGCGATGCAGAATTGGCGAAGTGAAGCCGATGGCAACCTCGTCTTTTACATTTTCGATATTCTCTGGTATGAAGGCAAAAACCTGATGGGACTGCCGCTGATCGAGCGACAAGCTATTCTGCAATCGATTTTGCCAACAGATAACGAGCACATCCGGCAAAGCAAAGTATTCGATGCGAACGGCATCGAGTTTTTTGCTGCGGCAGAGCGTATGGGCCTGGAAGGCATCATCGCCAAAAAGGCAGATAGTGTTTACACATCCGACCTGCGCTCCAAAGAATGGCTGAAAGTAAAAGTGCAGCGCCGTCAGGAAGTCGTGATCGCAGGTTATACAAAGAACGAAGGCACCGGCAAATTTTTTAGTGCTTTGATCCTGGGCGTCCACGATAAAAAAGGCGACCTCCAGTTCGTAGGTAAAGTGGGTACCGGATTTTCGGATAAATTGCAAAAAGAAATGATGGCGCAATTCAAGCCGCTCATTACAGATAATAGCCCATTCGATTATGAAGTGGATGTCGATAAACCGACACGATTCCGCCCGAAACGTATGGGCGCAAAGCCTACCTGGTTAAAACCGGAACTGGTTTGCGAGGTCGGTTTTGCCGAGGTCACGAGTGACGGCGTTTTCCGGCAGGCATCCTTTAAAGGTATGCGGACGGATAAGAATGCAAAGGATGTGGTGCTGGAAAAAGCAGCACATACGGAAGAAACCGTAGCGGGGGCCAAGGATGCCGAAAAGCCGGCAGAAAAAGAAACGGCGAAAACATCATCTAAAAGATCGACCGCTTCATCTAATAAGACCAACCTCAAACTGGAGCCTGTAAAGAGCACGGAACGTAAAACCCTGCTTAATCCCACCGAAGACACACAAACGAAAAAGGTTTGCGGCTATGACCTTAAATTCAATCACGTTACCAAACTTTACTGGCCGGAGGATAACATCACCAAGGGGGACATGCTGAATTACTATTACAAGGTAGGTGAATACATGATGCCATACCTTAAGGACCGGCCCATGTCACTGAACAGATTTCCCGGTGGGATACACGGGCAGAGCTTTTACCAGAAGAACGTGACCGATAAAGCTCCGGACTGGGCGAAAACATTCGATCATGTAACAGATGAAGGAAAGATTACCAAGTATCTGGTCGGTACCGACGAAGCAAGTTTACTTTGGATGAATTCTTTAGGCTGTATCGAGATCAATCCATGGTTCAGCAGGGCGGAGACACCTGATAACCCGGATTATTGCGTGATCGACCTTGACCCGGATAAACATACTTACGACCAGGTGGTCGAAGCCGCACGCCTCGTTAAAGAGATTCTTGATGCCATCGATGTACCGAGCTATCCAAAAACCTCCGGTTCGACAGGCATGCACATTTATATTCCGCTGGGTGGCAAATATAGTTATCAGCAATCACAAATATTTGCCAACATCATTGTTAAACATGTACATGAACAGATCCCGGATTACACCAGTCTGGAACGCAGCATCGCCGCCCGCAAAGGGAAGATGTACCTTGATTATTTACAGAACCGGCCGGGTGCAACGATAGCAGGTCCTTATTCGCTGCGGCCAAAGCCAGGTGCCACCGTTTCTATGCCGCTAAGCTGGCACGAGGTCAAGCCAGGCCTGACCATACAGCATTTTAATATTCACAATGCATTGGATCGCCTCAAAGAGACCGGTGACCTTTTTAAAGGTGTCTTAGACGAAGGTATCGATCTGGAGAAAACATTAAAAAAGGCGCAGGCCACATTTAAATAACATGAAAAGTTTAATAAGCAGTATTATCGGCGGTATCGCCGGTGCGGTAGCATTGAATATCCTTCACCAGGTCGTTAAGGAATTCGTACACGAGGCGCCCAGAGTTGATCTCGTCGGCGAAGAAGCATTGTCTAAAGGCCAGGAGACGGCAGGAATCGAGGCGCCTACCGGTGATAAATTATTTGCAGCGACCATGGCTGCCGATCTGCTAAGCAACGCGGCTTATTATAGCCTGATAGGTTTTGGTAAAAAGAAACAACTACCGTGGATCGGCACCATAAGCGGGCTGGCAGCCGGTGTTGGAGCATTAACACTGACCAAACCCCTGGGCCTTAGCGATGCCCCGGTCACCCGTACGACAGCGACCAAAGTAATGACCGTTGCCTGGTACACTTTTGGTGGCATTGTAGCTGGTTCTATCATCAAAGTATTACGAAAAAAATAGATCAGCATGAAAAAAACAATTACCGCAAACAGCATTCACTTATCGATTACGCACTTGTCGGAGCGTTACTTACGTTACCAAGTTTGTTGAAGCTGGACAGGACTGCAAAGCGTATCTACGCAGCGGAAGCATTGGTTCTTTTGCCCTATGTGGCACTGACCAAACAACCTGTCGCGATCAAAGGAATGATTCCCTTTAAGACACATGGCAAGATAGATCCGTTCAATATCGGTCAGTTCGCTTTACAGACATTTTTTAAACCCTTTCACCGTACAAAAAAAGCGCTGCTGTTCAATATCGCTTTTACAGCTGTGGCAGGACTGACTGTTTTGCTTACTGATTGGAAGAGCAGTGATTAACCGCGTGTTTTTTCTTCCAGTCTGTTTTTATGGCGATGTATTATTGATTATGTTCAGCCGTCTCTCATCTGACGTATAAAAGAACGCTGCCTTTTCTTTTTATCCCAATCCCTGTTCTAATAATGCATAATTATAAAGGTTGTAAAACAAACTTCTAGAAGATACATGTTGACAGAGTCATATATGTTTCGGCGTGAAAAAAATAAAATGTAAAGATAGTTTCAGGTCATCTGACGTATTCGTTTCCGTTATTCCACGGCATCGAATGGCTGAAGTATACTTTTAATTGTTGCCATAGTTAGCGGTTTACTGATAAAACCGGCGATTAATGGATTGTTATCAGATTGCTGAATATCCTGTCGATATAATGAAGAAGAAAGTATATAAATCTGGATTTTCTTCGCGTTGTCAATACCTAAGTGTTTGTATTCAGTCATGAATTCCCATCCATCCATCCCAGGCATATTCAGATCTAAAAATATAAAATCAGGCAAAAAAAAAGGTTCGTTGGCGGCTATATCCGCCAGTTGTTTCAAGGCAGTCGGCCCGTCATTGATCTCATCGATCACCATGTCGGGATCGAATTTTTTAAAAAGCAATTTGGATATTAAGTTATCTATCGGACGATCGTCTACCACATAAATATCTGCTGGCCGTTTATTTTCCATCAGTTATTCAACTTAAAATTGAAGGTAATGTCGATAAGAAAGTCATTCGGAACGACTGGCAACCAAAATAAAGATTTATTTGTCAATATCGCTTTTACAGCAATGGAGGGATTGATATTTTTGTTAACTGACTGGAAGAGAAGTGATTAACCTCGAATTTTCTTCCATTCTGTTTTCATGGCGGCATAGGTTTGATCATGCTCCGCAGCCTTCCACTTGGCATAGAAGATCGCGGCAGCTTTCGCCTTTTCATCCTCGCCCGTGCCGCGTTCTAATAACGCGTAATTGTTTTCCGCGTCATATTTACGGCCACCCTTGTAATTGGCGTATCGCCGGGCCCGGGTGTAACCCATTTGCAGATACTTACGCGCCATATCTGCACCAACAAAATTATTACTTGCCAGATAATCCAAAAACTGAGCGTAGATCTTATCACTGCTTTCGACAGCGATCGCCTCGGTTTTAAAACGCCAGTTCTGACCGATCTCGCTCTTATAAGGTTCACAGATCAATACGCCCTGTTCTCCTTTTCCTACCCGGTATTGTTCGGGGTGCTTACGGTAATCGATATCTGGTTTCCAGGCGTATTTTCCATTATTGAAATTTAAGTATGATGGCGAATCTTTTCTCATAAATGTTTTGCCAGATAAGGAGCCGTCCGGCTTTGCTTGTTTGTAATGATATCCGCTGGTTTGCCTTCGACTACAATTTTGCCACCTGCTTCACCTGCACCAGGACCGATATCGATCACCCAGTCGCTTGCAGCAATTACCTCCATGTCATGCTCCACCAATATTACTGTATTTCCGGCATCAACGAGGCGGTTCAGTTGCAGAAGCAAACGCTCCACGTCCGATGGATGTAAGCCGGTAGTCGGTTCATCCAGGATATAAAGGGTTTGGCCGTGTTGCCCTCGCTGTAATTCAGTAGCCAGTTTGATGCGCTGCGCCTCGCCGCCGCTCAGTTCAGTAGCGGGCTGTCCCAGTCGCAGGTATCCTAAACCCACTTCACGGACTACTTCTAATGCCCGGCTGATAGCAGGCTCTTCATCAAAAAAATCGGCAGCTTCATCAACGGTCAGTCCCAGTATCTCGGCAATATTCTTGTCTTTATACTGCACTTCCAGTGTTTTGGGGTTATAGCGGGTACCGCCACAGGTCGGGCAAGGCGTATATACACTCGGCAGGAACAAGAGTTCCACCATGACCATTCCTTCTCCCTCACAATGCGGGCACCGGCCTTTTGCTACATTGAATGAAAAACGCCCGGCATCGAATTTACGGGCTTTAGCTGCCGGCGTTGCCGCAAATAATTTTCGTACATGATCGAACAGACCTGTATAGGTGGCCAGGTTGGAACGCGGCGTGCGCCCTATAGGCTTTTGGTCAACCACCACCAATCGTTTGATCGCTTTCATTCCGCTAACGATACGGCCCCCTGTGGTTGATACTTCGGTTTGTTCCAGTGGATCAGCCTCTGTATCTCCGGTTATATCAACCTGTAAACCGAGCTGTTCAGCTACCAGTTCCACCAATACCTGACTGACGAGGCTGCTCTTACCAGAGCCTGATACCCCGGTCACACTCGTTAAGACGCTCAAAGGAAAGGATACATTCAGGTTTAAAAGGTTATTTCGGCTGATCCCTTCCAGTTTTAACCAATCTTTAGCGATACGCGGATCACTTAAACCTTTAACCGCATCCTCATAAATATAATGACGGGTCAAAGATTCTTTGACATTCCGTAAGCCCTCCGGCAGGCCGCTATATAAAATATGCCCGCCCTTTTCGCCGGCTGCGGGGCCAACATCCACGATCCAGTCTGCGTGACGGATCACATCGATCTCATGCTCGACCACGAATAAGGAATTGCCTGAAGCTTTCAATTTATCCAAAGCCCGTAAAAGTGCTTCGGTATCGGCGGGATGCAGACCTGCCGATGGCTCGTCCAAAACATACACCACTCCAAACAAGTTGGAGCGTACTTGAGTGGCCAGCCTTAACCGCTGTAATTCACCCGGGGATAAAGTCGGCGTGCTTCTCTCTACGGTCAGGTAACCCAATCCAAGGTCAAGCATTACCTGCAAACGTGCGACAAAGTCTTCCGCGATGCGTTTGGCGACCACTACTTTTTCCGGATGTGCAGCTGCCATTTTTCTTAGAGCGGCGGCCTCGCCCTTGGCGTAAGGCCCGAAGATAGCTGCCAGCTTATCCAGCGATAGCCTTGATAGTTCTGCAATATCATAACCTGCAAATTTTATGGATAAAGATTCCTGCCTAAGTCGCTTGCCTTGACAAAGCGGGCATTCGCTGCTCAGCATATACTGGCTGACCCGCTTTTTCATCAGCGCGCTTTGCGAATTCGCAAACGTATGCCTGACGTAGCGTCGTGAACCGGTGAACGTACCCATATAATCAGGCTGGCGCTTGTCTTTGATAAAGCGCTGGATCTCCTCGTGCGTATAACCGGAGTAGACCGGCACTACCGGCTGTTCCTCTGTAAACAGGATCCAATCACGGTCTTTTTTGGGCAGGTCCTTCCAGGGAATATCAATATTGTAACCCATGGTGGTCAGGATATCCCGTTGATTTTGTCCCTGCCAGGCGGAAGGCCAGGCGGCAATCGCTTTTTCACGAATAGTAAGCGTTTCATCGGGCACCATTGTTTTCTCCGTGATCTCATATACGCATCCCAGCCCATGGCATTCGGTGCAGGCACCTTCAGGTGTATTAGGCGAAAATGACTCGGCGTAGATGATCCCTTGACCTGCAGGATAATCCCCGGCGCGTGAGTACAGCATCCGTAGTAAATTAGATAAGGTAGTGACGCTGCCAACTGATGACCTTGTGCTTACCGCACCACGCTGCTGCTGCAAGGCAACTGCCGGCGGCAGGCCTTCAATCTCGTCTACTTCCGGGATGGCCATTTGATTGAACAAACGGCGGGCATAGGGAGATACCGATTCCAGGTAACGGCGCTGCGCCTCGGCGTATAGCGTACCAAAGGCAAGTGAAGATTTTCCCGAACCGGATATGCCTGTAAACACGACCAGCGCATCACGTGGAATGTCCAGGTTCACATTTTTTAGGTTATGCTCGCGTGCGCCGCGCACCCGGACAAAGCCGGAAAGGTCGGTTTTTCTTTTAGACATGCAATTTAAACGGGAAATAGCTGGCTAAGTTTTTATGTATAAAAAATGTGCGCTGAAATTGAATTTTATTATGAGGTAAATATTGTCAATCAGGTTAAATCTATTCGGCCGCTTTGTTGTTGATCTATAACACCTACAAAAACTGAATCACTTAAAATCAACTCACTCATATTAAATTGATATGCGATCAATACAGATACTTAGCGGGATAACAGCCTTTACCCTGATGTTATCCGCAATCACAAGTAAAGCGCAGAAAGGCCTCCCGTCAGAAACGCCTACCACAGCAACGGTCAATACCAGTTATCCCGCACATTTGGATTTCAAACAGTCAATGACCTCTAAATTAAAGGTTCCGGCAGGGATGCAGGTGTCTGTCGTAGCCTCCGGCCTTGGCAAGCCGAGAATGATGGCTTTAGCCGCCAACGGTGGTATATATGTTACCCGACGGGATGTCGGAGACGTTTTATTATTATCTGATAAAGACGGCGACGGGAAAATGGATGACCTGAAAACGGTATGGTCTCAGTTCAATGACGTTCACGGTATTACGATTCACGAAGGATGGTTGTACCTGGTATCCAGCAAAGCTTTAAAACGCGGGAAGATCTCAGCGGATTGCATGGTGACAGATACGACCACCTTGTTAAGCGACCTTCCGGATGGCGGCCAGCACAACAACCGGATGATCGCTTTTGGAAAAGACGGTAAATTGTACATGACGGTGGGGAGTGATTGCAATGATTGCGGGGAAACTAACCAGCAAAATGCTACCCTACTGGTCATGAATGCCGATGGCACCGGGCGCCGCATTTTCGCGCGCGGGCTGCATTGATCCTGCTGCGTGCAGATGGTTATCCTTGTGTTTTCTATACAGACCTATACGGCGCAAAGTATAAAGATAAGGGCGGAGACGGTGAAGACCATAAAGTTACCTTAGAAAATGTGGATGAGATGGAGGCTTTATTATATGCACGTAAGCATTTAGCTTATGGTGAGCAACACGATTATTTCGACCATCCGAATTGCATCGGATGGACGAGAATCGGCAACGAGGAACATCAAAACTCTGGTTGCGCGGTACTAATTTTTAATGGCGACGCTGGTACCAAAAATATGGAGCTGGGCAGTAATTTTGCGGGCAAAGTATTTATCGATCTTTTAAATAAAATAAATGAGGAAATAAGGATTAATGAAGATGGCTGGGCGCAATTTAAGGTTCAGGCCGGTTCGGTTTCTGTTTGGGGCTTGAAAGAATACCCATAATTTAAAATAATAAACTGTTCGAAGAATTTAATAGGAACGCTGTCAACCGGTTTTTAAATGCAATACGGTTTGCATCCGGTTTTGATCCAGTTTATTCACGATCAATTGTATAAAATGTGGCAATTTTTCCCCGTTTCAGGCCGCCAGTTTTTTAACCCGGGCAATTAGCTCCCGGATATCGAAAGGTTTAGCCAAGTGGTCGTTCGCGCCGCAACTGCTGGTTTTTAGGTCAGCCGTCCCGTGCGTAGCGGAAACAATCAGCACTGGGATCGCTTCAGTTGCCGGGTCAGTCTTCAGGGCACGGCAAATGTCACGGCCGTCGGCATCGCCCAGCATGACATCTAACAACACGATATCAGGATGTTCCAGCTTGGCGATCTGCATGACCTGGTGACCGTTATCCAGGCCTGTGACGACATACCCTTCCATGTCGAGTACCATCATGATAATATCACGGATGTTAGGATCATCGTCAACCACTAACGCTTTGCGAACCTTTTCTTGTGCCATACTGCCGGCCGGTGGCCGGTTAGGGGCTATCGGATAGTAATTAAAGACAAATAATGTACCAATAAATTATCCTAACGGAATCGTAAGGGTAAAGCAGGTCGCTTCGTCATTAGAACTAACAGCAAGTTCGCCGCTATGCGCCTTCGCGATCTCGGCCGCGATAAAAAGGCCCAGGCCCAATCCCTGTTGCCCCGGTTTGATCTTTCCCCTGGAAAAAGGCTGGAAGAGGTTCTTGAGCAAAACCTCAGGTATCGGCTGCCCGGCATTACAGACCGACAAACTAAATTGCTTGTCATCGACTTTGGCTGATACCACTACCGGTTGGTCTTTGGCCCCATGGGTCAGGGCATTACTGAGCAGGTTAGAAAACAGCTGCATGATACGCTTAACGTCCACTGTGACCATCAGATCATTCTGCAACTCCAGTTCGACCTTACGCTCCGGCCAGGACAGTTCCAGTTCAGAGATGATTAAGCGGATCGGTTCGTCCAGGCTGACATCCTGGCGGTCCAGGATGATTCCTTCCCCAAGTTTTCCGCGCGCGAAATCGAGTACGTTCTCGATCAGCTCCCGCATTCTGAAGGAAGAGTCCCGCAGAATGTGCGCGAGGCGTCGCATACGGTCATCGAGCGGCATGCGCAGCATCAGCTGCGCAACATTATTGATCGCGCCGACCGGGTTGCGCAGGTCGTGTCCCAGTATTGCGATAAACTGCTCCCGCAACTCTGCTATCTGCCGTTCTTCGGCCAATCGTGCTTCCGAACGTTCTAGGCGGTCGATCGCGTCGAGGTGAAAGGCGATCAGTTCCGCGTAAAAACGGAACATGCCTAGGGTCTCCGGGTTGTTCACGCGGTGCGATTGGGGATCAATTGCGCAAAGGGTACCAAAGAAATGCCCGTTCTTCAAAAATAAAGGCACCGAGATATAGCTTTTTAAGCCATAAATCTTGGGTGTGTGGTGATCGGCATACCTCGGGTCGTTTAGAACACTGTCAAAGGCTACGGCGTCCCGGTGCTGACGGATCTCATGACAAATGGTGGTATCCACTTTTAATTCGCCTCCGGGCTCCAATCCAAAATTCACCTCATCATGGGTCGCGCAGGCGATCCAGCGATCTTCGGTGACACGGGCTACTGCTGCAAAGCCCATACCGGTCGTGCGGCAAATGATGCTAAGCAATTCATCAATGACCGGGATGCGTTGTACTGCGGCAACGTCAGCTGAAAAATCGAGTTCCTGTTTTTGTGGCATTTACACAAAACTACGTTTTTTAATAAATTTTTAATGCTTAATTTACTCATCTATAGGGGACACTAACACCAATAAAGGCCCTGAGTGTCCGAAGATAACCGAAAGTTTAGAACCGACTTTTGGCGCTTTCTGGCGGCACTGGTGAAGGTATTAAGGTTGCCCTTGTACGACCTCAACCCACAAAACGAATTTTAATCCCTCCAAACATTGTCTCTATCTCATAGATGATGTTTTCGGGCATTGCATCATTAGTAATATGGACGGTGACTATCGCTTTGCCCTTGAGACTTACAAAATCCATGATGTCAAACTTATTTGCAGCAAAGAATTTGCCGTTCTTTTTTTCAACGGCTCGTAAATAGGCCACTGCAAATATCCTGTCCGTTGCCATTGTTTTTATTGGTGTAACCAACTGTTTTTCAGTTTTTTAACAGATTGCATTCCTAATAGTTTTAATCATTTAGGATTATCCAGCGCCCAACATGACTAATGGAATCTATTTATTAAAGCAAAAATGCCAAAACACGGAAACAATCTGCGCTTGGACGACGGAGTTTTTGTGTTCCGGAAGCCGGGAGGACAAAGTTTTCAGTCATATTACGAAGAGATTTATCAGGCGGTAATATTAAATGTTGAACGGATTAGGCAACGGAAGACCGATCTTCATTTTAGCGTTTGGTCGTCTTACCAGGAAAGGGACTTTAAAATATTGAAGTCTTGAAAATCTTCAAGCAATTGTCCTTGCAGCACTTTTTTTTACATACATTACAGATTTGTTATAAGGCCTGAATTAGCAATGCTTGGACAATATAATTTTAAGTAATGAACGCAAATGCATAATTGTGCTCCTTGCACGCATCTGTTACTTCTATGATTTAAAAAAATGTCTGCGGCAAGAATTTCCTAAGCTATAGGTAAGGAAAAAAAGAAAGTTGATCCGGTTCCGTTTTCACTTTCTACCCAGATACGGCCTTCGTGGCGTTCGATGATCTCAGCACTCAGGTATAGTCCTACGCCGAATCCGGAAATGTTTTTAGTGCCTTCGCCTATTGCTCTATAATAGCGGTCAAAAATCTTGATCTTGTCTTGTGCGCGAATACCTAAACCTTCATCTTGCACACTAAATTGTGCTTCTACTCCGGCGGTTTGACACTTGATGGTGATAAGTTCCCCTTTAGGCGAATATTTCACTGCATTGGAAAGCAGATTGGAAACGACTGAACCGATTTTTTCCCGGTCTGCGTCCACAAAAATGGATGTTCGATCCTCAAATATGAACTTATGGCTGCTAGCGGTCAGTCTCATTTCATCTATATATTCGTCTATCAGCCCGCAAAGTTCAAAACGATTTTTGACGATTTCTAGTTTGCCGGATTCCAGGCGCGACACGTTGAGGAAACCGTTGATCAGATTACCCATTTTTTTTGCCTGTAACGCAGTTTTTGCTAATGCCTGGGGAATGAATGGGTCAGTGCTGTCCTTCAGTTTCTGTTGCAGCACCTGCACCAGAGCGGTCATGGAGGTTAGCGGAGTTTTCAATTCATGACTGGCCATGCCGATGAAATCATTCTTACGTTCTTCATCGCGTTTTTGTTCAGTGATATCGCGGGCGATTTTTGATACACCGATCACCTTACCTTCTTTATCTTTGATAGGGGAAATGGTAAGTGAAACATTGATCTGACGGCCGTCTGCTGTCTGGCGGATAGTTTCGTAATGGTCTATCTTTTCACCTTTGCGTAAACGATCAAGGATCAGCGGTTCTTCATGATGCAAATGCGCAGGCACCAGCTTTAATATGGGACCGCCGATCACCTCTTCTTCCCGATAACCAAAAATGATCTCCGCACCACGGTTCCAGGCGGTAATAATTCCATCGAGGTCCTTACCAATAATGGCATCGTCTGATGATTCAACGATAGCCGCCAGTTTTGCGCTGCGTTCATCTGCCTGCCGTAGTTCTTCATTAGCTGATTGCAATTCCTCGTTTGTGGCAGTGATCTCTTC
Organism: Mucilaginibacter conchicola; assembly: GCF_003432115.1. Classification (GTDB taxonomy): domain Bacteria; phylum Bacteroidota; class Bacteroidia; order Sphingobacteriales; family Sphingobacteriaceae; genus Mucilaginibacter; species Mucilaginibacter conchicola. The sequence goes on along the minus strand of NZ_QWDC01000005.1, from coordinate 45,247 downwards.
ATTCATGGCCATCAGCTCTTCGTTCAGCGCCTGGGTTTCCTGCTCGCTTTTTTGCAAAGCCTGCGTGCGCTGTGTAACGCGAACTTCGAGTGATTCATTGACCGCTACCAGTTCGTCACGCGCCTCTGCGAGTTCTTCGTTGATCGATGTTAACTCTTCATTGGCAGCGGTGATCTCTTCGTTTGCGGCGGTTAGTTCCTCGTTCAGCGCTTGAGTTTCCTCTTCACTTTGCTCGAGATTTCGGCGCAGCTTTTCGCGTTCGGTGACTTGCCCTGTTACATTGCGGTAAGAGTAAAAAGTAATACCAAGTGCCATGATCAGTGCAAAAAGTATAAATGGAGGTACCAGGTCGGTATACTGTCCAAAACGTTCCTGGCGTGATTTTAATAGGATCCGCTCGTCATATTCTGCTTTTCGGACCGCATTTCGCAAAGCATCCATAGCGGCTTTTCCTGCTTCCAGATCATCCGACAAGATTGTCGCACTATTCTGTTTTTTTACGACGAGCTGCTGGAAGATGTTGAGCCTTTGGCGAAGAATGCTTTCGATTTCCTTAAGGTTTTTTTGCTGGACAGGGTTGTCTGCAGTTAGTCCCCTGATCTCAACGGCTAGGTAGGCTGCTTGTTTATTAGCGCCATTAAAAGGCTGAAGATATTTTAACTGTCCGGTCAGCAGATAGCCGCGCTGCCCTGTCTCCGCATCTTTCATTGTAGATAAAAGTTGCTCAAGCTTTTGCATGACTTCGCTGCTGTGCACGACTGCTCTATTGGAATTGATCAAACTATTTAAAGTGAGCCAGGAGACCAGGCTGACAGTGATAAGGACAATTATAGAAAAACCATAACCCAGGCGGAGGTTACGGTCAAAGCTGTTGATCATGTAAGGTAGAATTAAACGATAAAGATATCATTTTTTTAACTCTGTAATCGACCCAAAAGCCAATAGCCTCTCAAGCATGCCAGGTTCTTACCGCACAGGCGAAATAATATTTACCAGCATTTTTAAAAAAACTGTTAAGTAAAAATGTAGGAATTTGGTAACTCAAAATTTGCCTGTTGACGCAAGGTTCAAAAATGATAGTACGGAATATATTGTGATACATTGATTGCATTTTCTGCACGAAGCAGGATGCCTATTTAAAGAAATTTTTCAGGCTCGAGCTAGCCGCTATTAACACCTGTTAATTGTTAACGGGTTTAGGCCAACAAGGACTAAGCGAAAAGACTGGCCAACATGCTTTGAAGCAAAAAAGCTTATTTAAAATTCCTTCCCTTATGAAAATGATCTTCGGTTTGTTGCGATTTCAGGGGTTTTTCCATCGGAACGAATGGCGCGGCCTTTTCATCCGCCCGGGATAAGGTCAAAACAGGCTGCTGCTCATTGCGGATCGCGGTGAGATCACCAAGAAGTTTAGTAACATCGAAAATTCTTCTGACAATGATATGGGTAACTTCCGTACGTTCCACCACGCCTTCAACCATCAGTAATCTTGCGCGCAGGATCTCTTTACGGTACTTATCGAAAAGTTTCGGGAACACCACGAGATTCGTTGTCCCGGTCTCATCTTCGAGTGTGATGAAACAAACGCCTTTTGCTGTGCCGGGCCTTTGCCTGATCAGGATAAGACCTGCCGTTTTGATCAGCTTTTTATTTTCGCTTTGGTTGGCATCCTTCGCTGTTATTACGTGCAACAGATCGAGTGTGCCTCTGATAAAGCTCAGGGGATGGCCTTTGATGGACAGCCCTGTGGTCGCGTAGTCCTGCACGACGTGCTCTGATAGTTTTAACTCGGGTAAGCTGACCTCAGGTTCGTGCATGCTTTCCGATGGCTGGCCCTGCATCAGCTGTACAGGGCGGTCGTGCAAGGCCGCAACTTCCCAAAGGGCGCGTCGCCTGTCCAGGTCCATCGAACGGAAAGTATCTGCGTTGGCCAGTTTCTCCATCGTTGCGACACTTACGCCGGCATCGCAAAGCTGGTGCGGTTCTGAGTAAGGAATTATCCTCCCTGTGATCAGTTTATCTATTTCTTCCTGCCTGATGCCGTCGATCTGTCGAAAGCCCATCCGCATCGCAAAATATTTCCCTTGTTTTGCTTCCAGCGTATTGTCCCATTGAGAGTGGTTAACATCTATCGGCAATATCTTAACATCATGTTCCCTCGCATTTCTTACGATCTGCGCAGGCTGGTAAAAACCCATTGGCTGGCTGTTGAGCAAGGCTGCACAAAAAACTTCAGGATAATAATATTTCAGCCAGCAGGATACATAGACCAGCAAAGCGAAACTGGCGGCGTGGCTTTCAGGGAAACCGTAGCTGCCGAAACCTTCCAGCTGTTTGAATATCCGGCGGGCATATTCCTCAGAATACCCCCTTTGGGTCATTCCATTGATGAGTTTATGCTCAAATTTGCTGACCATTCCGTTGAACTTGAACGTGGCCATCGTGCGGCGCAGCAGGTCTGCTTCACCAGGGGTAAAGCCTGCTGCGACGATGGCAAGTTCCATGGCTTGCTCCTGGAATAAAGGTACGCCAAGCGTCCGCTCGAGAATAGAGCGGATCTCGTCGTTTGGATAATCTACCGCCTCTTCTCCATTCCTTCTCCTGATATAAGGATGCACCATATCACCCTGGATAGGGCCGGGGCGGACTATGGCCACTTCTATAATCAGGTCATAAAAGCAATTTGGCTTCATGCGCGGCAGCATGGACATTTGGGCCCTGCTTTCGATCTGGAAAACGCCGAGGGTATCCGCCGCGGTGATCATTTCGTAAACTTTGGGGTCATCCTGCGGGATGTTGGCCAAAGTCAAGGTTTTGCCGTAATGCTGTTTAACCAGGTCAAAAGCCTTGCGGATACAGGTGAGCATACCCAAAGCCAGGACATCGACCTTCATAAAGCCCAGCGCATCAATATCATCCTTGTTCCATTCGATATTGGTACGGTTTTCCATTCGTGCATGAAAGATCGGGCAAAGGTCGCTGAGCTTTCCATCCGTGATGACGAAACCGCCGGTATGTTGCCCCAACTGTCTCGGGAAGCCGATCATCAGCGAGGTGAGTTCAATAACTTTCAACAAATGCGGATCATCGGGATTGAGGCCCAAAGCAGCTACCTGTGGTGCCGTGATCTCCTCATCGGAAAGGTCGCCAAATGCATCGGAAAGAATCTTCGTCGTATCTACTGATAGCCCCATAGCACGGCTTACGTCCCGTACCGCACCCTTGTAATGCAGCATCGTTACGGTCGGCAGGATCGCCGCCCTGTCGCGTCCGAAACGGTTAAAAACATATTGGATCACTTCCTCTCTCCGTTCATGCTCAAAATCCACGTCGATATCCGGTGGTTCGTTTCTTTCCTTGGAAAGGAAGCGGGCAAAGAGCAGGTTGGATTTATCAGGGGCGACGGAGGTAATGCCCAGCACGAAGCAAACAGCAGAGTTCGCCGCAGAGCCACGGCCCTGGCAAAGGATGTTTTGCTTTCTTGCCCAACTGACATAGTCTTCTACCGTGAGAAAATAGTTCGGCGTATCAGTATCGGCAATGATATCCAGTTCTTCCTCGATCGCTTTTTTGACTTTGAGAGGGATCTCATTGTTATAAAATTCATTGGCCCCCTTCCATGCGAGGTATACTAACTGCTGTTGCGGCGTACGGCCATCGGTCGTTAGTTCCTTTGGATATTGATATTTTAAGGACTTCAGGTCGAATCTGCAGCTATCCGCGATATGACGGGCGTTGGCCAGTGCCTCGGGATAGCTGCGGAACAGGCGCTCCATTTCGGTGATCTCCTTCAGATGTCGCTCGGCATTCTGATGCAATTTGTAACCTGCGTTGAAAATGGTGCATTTCTCGCGGACACAGGTGAGCACATCCTGCAATTCACGGCGGGATACATCATGGTAATGGACATCGTTGGTAGCAACAAGCGGAACACCTAATTCTGAGAGCAGGAACAGCCTTTTGGCATCATCACCCGTATAATACCGTGTTGCTGCCAGGTAAAGGTCGGGCAGGTTAGCTTTGTAATCCTTCACATGGTGGTGGAATACCAGTTCGAATTCAAAATCCTGGGTAAGTTGTTCGGGCGGTATAACAATGAAATAGCTTCCCTCAGCGTGTTCGTAAACGTCCTTTTTGGAGATAAAACATTTTTCTTTCTCCGCACGGATATTGCCAAGGGTAAGTAGAGCGGATAGTCTTGCATAAGCTTCCTTATCTTTCGGATAGGCTAGTAAGCTAGGCCCGTCGAGGAGGTCCAGTCGGACACCTGGGACCAACCTGATCTTCCTGTCATTGGCGACCACATACGCTCTTACCAGACCGGCAAATGTATTCCGGTCGGTAATGCCGATCGCATCATAACCGAGGTCAGCCGCCTGATCGACGAGTTCTTCCGGGTGGCTGCCGCCACGACGGAAACTGAAATTGCTGGTCACCTGTAATTCGACGTAACTCATGCGAAAAATCCATGTAAATACCAATGCTGGTTATTTTCGGCACTGTAATGCCCTGAGCGAAAAAGCCAGTAACGACGACCGCTTTCATCTTCTGCTACGTAATAATCACGGTGTTCACCCGGATCCAGCCACCATTCCCGTTCGATACGTTCCGGACCATCCGCGCCAACGATCACATGCTGTTGCCCACGCCAGATGAACAGTTTTGGCGGATAGTCCGGTGTTAAAGCCATCGCCTCGATAGGCTCCGGGCGGTCGAGCAGTTGCATTGGACGGGGTTTATCCGTGCGCCACTCACTTTCGGGCGCTTTACGCAGATCTGCGTGTTGTTCTGCTGTTCGTTCCGGCCAGTAGTGTTCGCCGGGAAGATAGCGGTGGATCTGTGCTGCCCCGATACGCCCGGCAACACGGTCAAGCAGCTCGGCGACCTCTTCTGTTTCCGCGCCGCCCCTGGATGACCATAACTGGCTTTGCTTATCGCTTACAGGTTCTGTATGTATTGCGTCCAACAGGAACAATTCGATGCCCATTCCCGGGGCAACGTTATCCAGTTTGATAAAAAATAGTTTGAATAAATGCTGCGTTCTGTTGCTCGCATGATTGGTGCCGATGGTTATACTCCCGTTCTTCCCGTCAATACGGTACCAGCTGAGCATTGCAGAGCGGATACCTAAACCCTCACTATATAGTCTTTTGCAGAGATCTTCCAGTAACCTGTTGAGTCCGATCTCGATCGCCGGTCGTGTTCGGACAGGGTCAAGGCAGACTAGGCGCTCATGGTAAGGAACAGGTTCCCTGATCGGGAAAAGGTATTCAGGTTCTTGTCCAAGCGCCTGTTGAAGGCGAAGTACCATGTCTTTACCAAAACGCCGGCGCAGGACTGATTTAGGCATATGGATGAAACCACTGATCCGGGTTAACCCAAGATTGCGCAGCTTGATCAAAAGGTCAAAAGGAAGGCGAAGCGCGGAGGGAGGCAAGGGCATCAATGCATTGCGATGATCGCCTTCTTTTACGATCAGGCCGGCGGTCGCAAATCTTGCAACGCCCCAGGCGCTACCGATCGTATCGGCAATCCCCGGACGAATATCGTAGCCGATCTTCCTCAGGCGTGACACGATCTCTTTAAGATAAGCTGTTTCACCACCCTTTAAGTGCGCACACCCGGTAATATCCAGCAATAACCCGTCAGGGGGATCAAGTTGAACGAGCGGCGTGTAGCGTAGGAACCACTCGGCAAGGCCTTTCAGCAGTTTGATATTTCGTCCCGGTTTAGCGTCAAAAACGATCAGGTCAGGTGCAACTATTCTGGCATCTGCGACCGTCATTCCTTCAATAGCGCCAAAATTTCGGGCTTCTTCATTTGCTGCGATGATCAGTAAACGTCCGTGATCGGGTTCTGCAAAAACATAGGCTTTCCCTTTCAGTGCGGGCTCGCGGATCGCTTTCTGATCGGTTAACAAATGCCGGAACCATATAGATGCGAAACGCTTAGGCATAACGTCTGCATTCTGTAAGTACGGGTAACGTTTCAATGGTGCGGAACGAAAGCTTTTTCCATTCTACTGTCCAGCTTCCCGGTTTCCCGTTTCTTATTTTCTGTAATTCTACCTGCCACCTGGGTTGACCAACCCCAGGCATACCCTCCCGAAGTTTACTGCGGACCGGCCTGACCTGCCAGCGGGTGATACACGCGGTCGTATTGATCTTTTTGACATCTTTCCGCAGCAGAAACCCCGTGACACGGCTTTTTTCGACCGCAAGTTGCAGACGCCTGGATTCCATGAAGCTCAATTCTTTGATCTCGCAGATCACTGCGGCAACGCCTTCACATTTCAATGCTTCCTCCGTTACCCAAAGGACATCCTTTTGGGCCGGAACATCCACAAATATGACCTGGTCCGGGTCGACACCGAAAAGCTTTAGCGCCGGCGGATAGATACGGCGAGTATAGCTGATCCAGAGACATGCGCCGCCATTGCTGAGCAACTGGTGTACAATTCCCGAAATAAATCCGCCGCAGGCCGCAGTATCTTCGGGTGAACTGCTGATAAATTCGTGAACTGCGCCGGTCGGAAATACGCCATTCGGAAAAGATTTGGCGAGCACGCCCAAACCCAAATCACCGCTCGTGCCGGGTACAGGAGGGCGGAAACCTTCCCATCGTATCATGTCCTGACGTAATTTACTGATGATGTCTTCTTTTGTTGCAAGCATGATTCCACAAATTTGGCCTACAAAATTATGCTAATATTTTTAGCATTTCCTATAGGTTTTACAAATTATTTTTCATTTTTGTTTTAATATGGATCAGGAGTATTTAAACAAGGTCTGGACATTTCTTAAACAGGAAATGCCAAAACACGGGAATGATCTGCGCCTGGACGACGGCGTTTTTGTGTTCCGGATGCCGGAAGGACAAAGTTTTCAATCTTATTACGAAGAGATTCATGAGGCAGTAAAAGCACATATAGAACGTATCCGCCGGCGAGAGACTGACCTTTCTTTCAAGGTCTGGTCGCCTTACCAGGAAAGAGATTTCAAAATATTGAAGCCTTGAAAATCCTTAGTGCATTGCCGATGGCCGATGGGGCAGAAACGAGTAACAGGAGTCATTTTTAATTATCATAAAAAGACATGTACGATATTACGCTGATATCAACGGTACACACAGAGCGGGGGAACTGTACCTCGGCGGAATTATATAAAATTATATCAGGCATAGCACCGGAGATAATTTTTGAAGAACTGCCTGACAACCTATTTAAGATTTGTTACGACCAGGAAATACCCATGGAGGTGCTGGAGTTGAAATGTGTACACAATTATTTAAAAGACTATCCGGTCAAACATTTTCCGGTAGATATTGACATAAGCGCAACCTTGTCTAATTATCATATCGATTACATGTTCAACGAATTCAACAGGTATGACGCTTATAGAAAGATCGAACGGCAACAAGTAACATTGACAGAGGAACAAGGGTTCGGTTTCCTGAACAGCAGCTATTGTGCGGAATTGTTCGCCGAAAAAGCTGCTTTGGAAAAACAGCTTATAGCATTCTCAAATCAAAAAGAGTTCCTGGCAGATTTTTACGACCGCTTTCACAAAGAGCAGGAGAGCCGGGAGATCCGGATGATCGAAAATATTTATAACATCAGCTTTCATAATGAATATCATCAGGCAGTATTTTTACTGGGTAGCGGCCACCGAAGATCTTTTGAGAAACTTGCTTTCAAGTTCAATGAAATGAACGATCTAAAGCTTAACTGGAAGTTTTATAAAGAGCATCAGTGAGCGGATAACTTGTAGGGTCAAGTTGATCGATAATATTTTCAGGATGCTTTCTCAGTTCTGCAAATTTGGTACACTGATTGCAAAGATTAGTTCATGAACACAAATAATCACCACGAACCTATTGAAAAGCTGACCGGTCCTGATGATATCATAGATACCAATGTCGACGATGGGGATTCCACAAAGGATGCCGTACAGGAAAACCTGGAGGGTGAAGAGCCCTCTAAAGAAGAAACAGAGACTGATCCAAAGGATGCTGATGTCTCGCGAAGCGAATAAAGCGCTGTGACGAAGGATAAAATCTCCGTCTAAGTTGATCTATTGAACCCGACACTCATAAAAGAGCAATGCCGTTATCATTATGCTTGCTTAGTCAGCAATGAGCGTAGGGGCGTGTATGCGTGTGCCGAGTTTTTCATTTAGTCTGTCGATCAGGTAAACGCAAGCTTGAGGCACATGTCGCTCATCATTTTGATGCATAAAGAACCAAAGTGATCGAAGCCCCATATCTGCCCATGTTTTGATTCGTTCGGCCCAGTCATCCATCCTTTTGTAATCCGTAGGGTCAAGGTTGTTGCCAACAAACCGGATAACAGCATCAGTCGTTGTTAGTTCCATGTGAACGGCATCCCTGCGTCCGGATGTGTCGCTGATGATCGTACCGATGCCAAGTTCCGACAGCAATTCAAAAAAAGCATTCCGTTGCTCAATATCTTTAAACCAGTTTTTGTTCCTGACCTCTACACTGACTTTTATGCGCTTATCCAATGATCCAAGATAGGCCTTAAGATTTGAGAAACTTTTGGGCGAAAAATTATCCCCCAGTTGAAGCAGCAACGGTCCCAGATGATCTTCAAAGCCCGCTAAGCTGTCATAGAAATCCTTCGTCGGGATCTCAGCGTTTGCCAGTCGGCGAATATGGGTGATCGTTTGCGGGAATTTCGGGCAAAATTTGAACGACGGCGAATCCGACACCTGCGCAGTCCAACGGCTTATTTGATCTTTATCATAGATCATATAAAAGGTTGGGCCAAATTCAACGGTGTTGAAGTGTTGACTATAGATGCCTAAAAACTGATTATCGGGCGTCTTTTTGGGATAAATAATTCCTGTCCAGCTTTTTTGACCCCATTTAGGGGCACCGATATAGACTTGTAGCGAATCATTTGAAGGATTTGCTTTGAGTGTTTTTATTGTTCGTGCAGTGTCTTGCGGTAATGCAAAATCAACGGTTTCCAGTGAATCGTAGACGTGACCAAATTCCATAAAAGCAAAGTAAGCATCAATTTCGGGATAGTAAGAACTATATTTGAACATGGATGTCGATAATCCTTTTTTCCAGTTCGAGCTGATGTATGCTGACCAAATAGTTATTTGTAAAGTGATCATGCAAACCAACGGTTATGAGGTGTTATTCGACGGTCGCTGGATGGCAGCTGTTGCTCATACCGAGGATTGGAATTGGGTACAGGCATCAGGGGTGATATTGCCACAAAAGATCATTGATGAGATCGGTTTACGAATAGAAAGCGAATATAAATAAAGTTTAATGCCATGCCGGAAATACCTGATCTGAACATTTTTAGAAATAATCTTGCAAAACAACTGGTGGGTCAGAAGCTGGCCCGAATTGATCTTCTGGTGACCAGGCGGTTGAAGGACGAAGAGAATGTTTTTCAGGATGCATTACAAGGACAGATCCTGGCTGGAATAGAGCGGGTAGGCAAGGAACTTCATTTCTCATTTGAGAACCAGCATGTTCTGGGCCTTCATCTGATGTTGCACGGGTCAATGCATTGGTATACCGGGAACAACGAAAATAAGTTTACCATTGCGGAATTGATGTTTGGTGACGGGACAGGACTGGCGATAACTGACTGGCAGAAAGCGGTAATATTAACGCTTGATCCAAGGCCTGTAAAAGTTCCCGATGCGTTGATTATTCCACCAGCGTACCTGTCGGCGGCACTTTCAAAAAGTCAGAAGCCGATCAAGACGGTGTTAACGGATGGGAAAACAGTTGGTGGGATTGGAAACGCTTATGTTGATGAAATACTCTACGAAGCAAAAATCTCACCTTTATCCAAGTCAGATAAAATACCTCATGACCGTATCGTCAGACTTGAGAGTGCGATCGTGACGGTGTTGAATAATGCTGAAGCCCATATACAACAGAATTTTCCCGATACGATCAGTGAGAAGGAGCGCGATTTTCTGCAAGTGCATCGGCCAAAGCAATCGGTTACGCTGTCGGGCGAGGACATTTTGAAAATAGAGATAGACAAGCGTAAAACATATTTTACAAAAAGCCAGGAACTTTTTGATTAGTCAGAAAGCTATATGAAGTTTGTTGCAGAGTTAAAATATTCTCTTCACAGAAACGGAACTACGACCAATTTGTCTGTGTTTATAGGCTAATAAAAAGTACAACATTTTTTTTAAATGTAATTGGCTGGTATCACCATTTATACCATAAAATCCTGCTTTTCATGAGGCAAACTGTAAAATATTTCAAATATTTGTTAGTTAATTAAGTTATCAGTTCAGACTGAATAATGTGCAATTGATTTGCCTGAACCGCGAGGGGTCAGGCTTATTCTATGAGAACATCGATTGCCTAATTCGGAAACTTATCGCGTAACAGATTATCGATCAACGTGCTCTATGGTTTTACTATCTTAGAGTTCGTATGCCTTGAATTCTCGTTGGTCAATAATTTCGAATTTTCAACCATGTAGCTTTCAGCTTAAATTCTGGTATTGTCATGAAATTTTGTTTCAAAAATGCTGAGAGGTTATTCATCGCTCCTGGAATAGAAATACGCCGTATTATATTTAGCTTCTGAAATAACAAAAGAGGTTTGCATTTGCGCGACCTCAGGGAGATTACTGAGTTTCTTTAGCAATAATTCATTGTAAGCATCCATGTCCCTAATGGTAATACGCAGTAAAAAGTCAAAGGCTCCTGTCAGATGGTAACACTCCATTACCTCGTTGATCTTTTCGGCCTGTTTCATGAAATTTTCCAGGCTTTCCTGTGAATGCACCTTTAGTATAACCTGTGTGTAAGCAGTTAACCCGCGGCCGATCTTCCTGGGGTTAAGCAAGGCTGTGAAGCGCCGGATATATCCTTCGTTTTGCAGCTTTGCCAGCCTTGAATGTATTGGGGTGATTGACTTGTGTACGTGTTGAGCGATCACCTTATGTGGCATTCTTCCATCTTGCTCCAGCAAACGGAGAATCTCAAGGTCAGTTTTATCTGGTCTAAAAGGATTGTTCACAGGTTACAGGCAATGAAGAGTTTAAAAAATTTTGTGCGGTACGGACCATTTCGGCCGACCCCATCACGACAGGGGCCCGTTGATGAGGAGATGACAGATCGATCTCGAGAATATTTTTTGGTCCCGAATTCGCCAGGCCTCCGGCTTTTTCAATAATGTAGGCCATAGGGCGACATTCGTACGCCAATCTCAATTTCCCACTAGGCGCAGCTGTTGTTGCGGGATAAAGGAATATCCCCCCGCGGAAAAGCGTCCGGTGAATGTCTGCTACCATTGATCCGATGTACCTGGCGGTGAATGCAGAGCCATAGAATTCCTCCTGTTGGCGGCAGAATCGTAGATAATTTTGGGTGCCCCGGTCAAACTGGTGATAGTTGCCGTCATTAACGGAATAAATGCTGCCGTTCTCCGGAATACGAATGTCAGGGTGTGAGAGAATGAATTCGTGAAGGCTGCGGTCGAGTGTAAATCCATTGACCTGGTCTGATAAGGCCATTACAAGCATTGTTGCCGGTCCGTAAAGAAAATACCCGGCAGCTACCTGGCTGCCTGAATCCTGCAGGACAGCAGCAGGATGGTTAGGTGATGCACTTTTGAACCGGTCGTAGATACTGAAAATACTGCCTACCGGAACATTGACATCTATATTTGAAGAGCCATCCAACGGATCAAGTGCGATGATATACCGGGCTCGTTGGGATAAGGCACTCGACAGCTGTATATAATCTTCCTGTTCTTCCGATATGACGGCAAAGCAACTGTCACTGTCCGTTAACGCATTGAGGAATTGTTGTTCTGCAAATTGATCCAGGTAATGTTGAATTTCGCCATGAAGGTTTATGCTTTCAGCAGACGGGCTCATCAAATGTAACTGTCCGGCCAGTTGATCGCTGATAATGATCGCTGCTTTGCTCATATGTTCGAGAGCTGTTATCAAATCCTGATTATCTTCGTTCCGGCCTTTCATGAACCGGTATAAATTGATCTCTTTTGGCATGGCTTAGTGTATTTAATACGATTTTGAGTGCTCGAATTAGTACGGCTAACATAGGTAATATTTAAGTTGATAGGCAACATGATTGATGGAGGTTGAAGCGTGTCTAAGTGTATTTGATCATCGAAAACGATCAATAATTTCTGGATTTAAACAAAGTAGCGCGCAAAACAAGAAAAAAAGTAGAATTTCAGATTTTTTGTAGTCACTTTTTCTAAAGTTTAACCGCAGTATGGCTATTTCTTTGGGTTAGGGCAACCTTTGCCTAACCAATTCGACCACTATGACCATCTTCTCATTTAAAACCCATATCCACTATCAGTTATCGCCCGAGCACCTGACATTACAAGCTTTATCCAGAGGCCATGCGATCGAAAGCGATTGCGGGGCATTGGTGATCAGTACGGGAAAATTTACAGGAAGGAGCCCCGCTGATAAATTCATCGTTAAAGAAGCGGGGACCGAAAATCTCGTCGATTGGAACCATCTGAATCAGCCGATCAACAAGAATCATTTTTTTAAATTGCTTACCGATATTACGAACTACATCGAGCGCCTGCCCGAAGTCTGGATAAGGGACGTTACCGCTTGTGCAGATCCCGCTTACAGCCTTCCGGTCAGGGTGATCACTGAAGATCCGCAAAGCAATCTTTTCGCATCCAATTTATTTATTGATGCCGCACCGGGAAGTGACGTGCCGGAACACTGGCATTTGATGCATGCACCGGGTTTTTTGGCTGATCCTGAGCTGCACGGAACGAAGAACAGTAATTTTACCGTGATATCTTTCGAGGCCAAAACGATATTGATCGGTGGCAGCGCTTATACCGGGGAGATCAAAAAATCGGTATTCAGCATTCTGAACCTGTTACTCCCGGTCTATAAAGATGTACTGGGAATGCACTGCAGCGCGAGCGAAGGAAAAGAAGGTGTCGCTTTGTTCTTTGGCTTAAGCGGTACCGGAAAGACGACCCTTAGTGCTGATCCCGGTCGGCGTTTGATAGGGGACGATGAGATCGGTTGGTCGAACAATGGGGTATTCAATCTCGAGGGCGGTTGTTACGCAAAAATTCAGGGTTTGACCGCAGAGCGGGAACCCTCGATTTATCATGCTGTAAGAACAGGAGCATTGGTAGAGAATACACTGTTCCATCCGGGCACGAAAAAGATCAATTTTGATGACGTTACATTAACTGAAAATACTCGGGTGAGTTACCCGCTTGACTTCATACCCGGAGCAAAAATGCCCGCTGTGGGAGGGCACCCGAAGAACATTTTCTTTCTTACCTGCGATGCGTATGGCGTACTCCCGCCACTTAGCCGACTTACAAAAGAGCAGGTCCGGGACTTTTTCCTGACAGGATACACCGCCCGTGTTGCAGGAACGGAACACGGCGAGCGTGAACCGAAACCCGTTTTCAGCCCCTGCTTCGGCGCTCCTTTCTTACCGTTACCGAAGGAACATTACACGAATATGCTTTTGGATAGGATAGATAGTTTTCAACCCGTTGTCTGGCTGTTGAATACAGGATGGACCGGTGGGCCATACGGCATTGGTAAACGCATAGGGCTTGATGAAACCCGCGCATTAGTACGGGCCGTCTTATCAGGCGAATTGGATAAGGGGATGTATAAAAAGCACACATTTCTGGGACTGCGGGTGCCGTTGAAATGCAGTGGGGTGCCCGAGAGTACCTTAGATCCGCGGGCGAACTGGCCGGATCCGCTGGCCTACGATGACGCCGCAGAACGCCTCGCCGGGCAGTTCGCTATGGAACTCAATCAGGGTTTAGTAGCCTGCCGCTAAAATTACTGCGTAGATCAATGCCTCGACCATGTTCATTGCATTGCCGGGATGATTGACCCAGTGATGGTCTTGCTTTATAAAAGTATAGGGCGTGTTGTACATTGTGATCTTTAATTCTTCGGGTTCTTTTGAAACAATGTAAAAGTAATACGTGCGGTGTTCGTGATGGGCTTCGAATCTTTCGGACATACGGCAAAGTTAGGGATTCAGCTTATTGTTAGGGAAAAATTTTAGCGGATTTAAGAACAGGCAGGGATTTTGCTGTAGATCAGCAACAATTGAAACGCCTATGTATGAGCCAATAATAACAACATTGACCGATGAGGACGGTAAACCGGTGCTGGTTCATGTTTCACCGGTGCATGAGGTCGTAGAGGGAACTGAAGGGAGAGGATATGAATGTCGCGGGGTTTACGAACTGACCATTAGCGATCCCGAAACACTCGATAACCGCGATGCCGGGTCCATCGTATTCGACCAGCATGATCACACCGATTGGTTATATGAAGATGGCATCCTATCAGGAGATGAGATCATCCAGGTTGCCGAAGCCATTCAGCGTATTATTGAAAAAGAGAACGGTCCTTTATAAAAGACATAAAGCCTGCGATTTCGCAGGCTTTATGGTTATGCACTGACCTTACGCCCGCGCTGCTTTTTTGCAGGCAGCGCCTCATTTTGCTGCTGCGTCTGTTTTTGTTCGGTGGCTTTTTTTGCTGTAGGCGTGAGCAGTTCTTCGCGTTTGATACGTTTCATCTGCTGATCATACAAATCCACCGTTTTAAATTGTGGATTTGCCGTAATGAAGAACTTTTTCTCTGAGCCGTCAACCTGGGCGGTGATCTGAGCGGCATTCCCTTTTTTCAGCGAGCGCATCAGGTTTCCCTGACTTTGTCCGCCATCCATTTCCTTGATACCCTTCCCTTTTAGCAATTGCTCAGGATCGTATCCGTAATTGTCGTTCCATTGCTTGAATTTTTTGTTGCCTCCCTCTGTAAGGTTTTCCCCGTCGAGCTTGAGCCAGGCATGGTACTTTTCGCCCTCTTTGTTGAACAGTTGTTTGTAAACTGCACGATCCTCCATTAAGTTGAAAGCTTCCTTAGCTGTAATGCCGTTGCCTTTATTGATGTAAAAGGTTTGCTTTTCATCAGGTTTTTCATTTACTGCAGCGTCGAATTTATTGAGGAAGTACATTTCATTCTCACTGCCGGCTTTAAAATGCAAAGCGTAAGCAACGTCTTTCTGGTCGTAAGTTTGACTGGTGAGCAGGGCGAATTCCGGCTTGTTCTCGGAAATGTTTTTTTCCAATAAAGTGTTAAGCTTTTCGCCGAAACCCAGGTTCAGCAGCGTCTTGTTCAGAAATTCTAAATTTTGCGTGTTCATAATATTTGATTTTAAGTTATTGATATGGTGCTTGACCTCAGGCAAGTTCATTGGGTAATTGGGATCCCGGTCCGGCATGGTTAATATCGTAAGATGCATTAATTCGCTTGCGACAATGGCGGGTACATCCGGTTCGAGCAATTGAAACATTTGTTCGTTTTGCTTACCCGCTACCGGCACCGATGCTTCGATCGATAAGATCTGGTAGCCATTATGCAAAGTCGAGTCGAACATGATGTCGAGATCGGTAGCATACTCGTTTGTCCTGATATTAAATAGTTGAGGTCCGTTGAGTATCTGGGTACGAAGTTCATCAATGACAGCAGGTGAGCTTAAGCCAAGCTCTGCCAGCTGCATTTTGAGTTCCTGAAAGTTTATCGATGGATTCATGACTGTTTATAGTTTGACATGTCTGCGGTTCGAAACTTTTCGCTTCTGCAACGAGCCGGGAGTGAGCCCTGGTTCTTCGGCAGCTTTTTGTCGTAAGCTATTCTGATTCGCGATAGGTGAAACGTTTAATTTTTCTACATCAGTGACCCTGATACACCCGTTTGCGGGGTCAGCTTGCAGACTGACAGGCCTGGTGATTTTTCCACTTTTAAGCACCACAGGCACTGTATGTCCGTTTTCTAATTGATTGATTATTTTTCTTCCATCTTCTAAGGGAATACCCAATTCGTTTAATATGGTATGCAGGTCAAAGGGTTTGTCGGGATGGTACGATTGGACACCATATTTCCCCAGTTCAAGCCAACGCTCAGCAGACCTGCCTTCTGCGTTAAGAAAGTGTTGTTTGATCGCTTTCCCTTCTAAAAGATTGAGCATTTGCGTCGCCTCGATTCCCGGCCAATTTTTGAGTTCAAAGGAATGTGAGCGCACTGATCCACCCTTTTCAAGCAGTTCAGCTGCGATTCGCTCCAGAAAATAACTACCCTCAATATTTTGCTGAAAATGGAGACGGGCAGTAAAGCATTTAACTTCATTAAGTTGGCAACTTAGTGGGATACTGACCAGCCTTGATCCGTCCTGCAGATACTGATCAAGCTTGCCGTTAATATAATTGAACCCACTTTGCCGAAGCTGCTCGGTTAGGGCATTAAAGTTGGCGTTCTTTATTGCTGCCTGTCTGCTGAAGTGTGCCGGTCCATCTAACCAGCGATCTTTCAAACGCATAAATACACGTAGAAAAAGGTTTGGATAAAGTTCTCTCTCAAGACGGGCGATCTGCCGTTGCAGCAATACAATAAAAGGCATTTCATCTGAACGGGCGATCTTTTCAATCCTATTCTTCTCTCTGCGCAGATAATTGAGTCTTAAAAGACTTACACTTTCTGCGTCCATTTTACTATGCTGGAATGTTTTCTCAAGATCTTTTTGATGGTCATCCCAGTCATTCAATGCCTTGAGAACCCTGTTTGGAAGATGGTTCATATTATCTGTTGATTTTTAGCAATACCGGGAATTGGTCTTTTAGCTTTACTTTGACCTTTTTTAACTTCTTGCCAAAGAGGTTTTTCGCTGCATTTACCCCGCCCGCAGCCGCCTGGCCGGCGATGGACTGATCCATTGATAATACCTGCATGCTTTGTATGGCGTTATCCGCCCCGTAACTTGCCGAGCCTGCCAGCTCTGCTTCTGGAGCAGGTATACCCGGCATACCATCCTGGCTGAATACGGTCAGGTCCACCGGAATGATGTTGTTCTCTGTTCGTATGTTCCTGATGGTCAGCAAAAGACGCTGGTTGGTCACCTGGCATGCCCCGAAAAGAAGCTGTCCCTTATTGAGCAGTTGATTTTTGATCGTGGTCGTATCGCTGAGCCTTAACCGGACGACAGCTCCGTCAGCGACCTTTTGCTTCCCATCGATCACCGCCGGGATCGCCCGGAATGGTTTCGTATCAGCAGGAAGTGATGGTTTCGCCTGCGCCGATTCCGGGTTTTGAATGGCCTGGATCTTATCCAGCATCTGGTTAAGCTGTCGCATTTCCGGGTCTGCCTGGCCACTGTTCATCGATTTCATCATTTTGTGCAACCTGCTGACATCCTCACTTTGACGTTCCGGAACACCCCTCGCTTTTTCAGGCGGCGGCATATTGATCTGTTTATTGATAAGCGCAAGTTTCTGATTGATCCGGTCAGCAGTTTCGCCCGCTTCTTCGCGCTGATCGCTCGCTGGTCTTGAAAACCCCGGTTTTGCTGTTGGATCTGCCAGTCCCATTTCTTTGATAAATGCGCTGTTTACACCTTCCCCGGATCTTGCGGCGGAATCCAGTTGGGATTGCTTATATAGAGCCAGTTTGTCTTTTCCCTGGTCGTTGTTGAAGCGGGCTTTAGGGAGTGTAGTATTGATCCCGGGCTTAGTTTTCGTTTTTGAAAGCTGCGAGCGGCTGACCCCTCCGCCGAGTGCCCAGAAAGCCATCGTCAGGAAAGGGATGACCAATACAGGAATAATTAACATGAACCGTCTTTTTCTTAAAAAGTCCGGGTTTAACATCGTGCTGCTTTGCGTTTCTTTGGTTTCCATGATCGTTTATTTTGTATTAATGGTATCGGGTTGAATGATCGGCTGTTCACCACCGGGTAGACCGGACGCCTGGCCGATATGTATCATTTCCAACTGAACAGAAGGGTGGGCCGGTATCGGCGAACCTGCAACAAATCCCCTTAGGAGCAAAAAAGAGAATGTCATACCTGCCAGGATAAAGACGGTTTTTTTCCATCCGATAGTCATTCGGTTGAAGAACCGGTCAGCCAAAGTCGCGAGCATGCTACTGAAATGGGCAATTTGCCGCGCGATTATGTAGGCGAAATGGTCGCTTAATGACAGTAAATGCCGTTTTTCTGATGGTGTGTTCACTGTTTTCATATGATTATTTTTTAATGATGGTTGTATCGCTATTCGCCAGCGTTTCCCATTTCTCGATAAGAAAGCCGTGTGGATTGTTGTCGGATCGGCTTACATTGCGGAGGTATCCCTGGGTTATTAAACTCCGGTCCGTCGTAGAAGTGGCACGGATAAGTTTTTCTGTTGCATAACACTTAAAATAATAGGGGTAAACATTCATATCGAGTGCAATGCTGTCGACATTGACCCGCTGGCTGATATTGCCGGAGATCAAGTTATTGAAGTAACTCTTCTCCTTCAGGTCATTATATTGGTTCTTTGCGGTTTCGTCAGCCAGGTACAACGCTTTTCCAATGTTGGCGCTGATCACTTTTTCGTCCGGGTCGAGGTTGAAGAATAGCTGGTGGAAGCTTTTGACATGGTCCCGTGCTTCCACCGGGATGTTATCCTTTCGGTCGGCTGCGAACGCTTCAAGCGCTTTTCCATTTGCGAGGATGTAAATATGTTCGGAAGCCATTTGCGTTGCTTCGAAACTTTTAAACAGCGCAAAGCAGGAAATAATCACGCAACCGGTGATGAGCAGGTAACTGAACCTTTTCACATGGCTGAAAGCGGTCTCGATGTTTCTTAAGTGTGTGAACATGATCGTTTGATTTTATTTACCATTGATTTTATTGACTTGACGCTCATTGCCTGAAGTTTCTCCTGCGGGACGTTCCGCCGAGGTCCAGCCTTCACTAACGTACCTCGGTGTATTCAGGACATTACTAGCACCCTGATGAATTCGTCCTCCTGCGGAAGCTCCGGCCTGCAGCGTTATGGCGCTGCTCATTGCGGTTACTTTATGTAGCAAGCCGTGTGACCCGCCTGCGTTGACGATATAATTGGCGACACTCGGTACGGTAAAGTATCCGATGATGCCAATGAGGAGAAAGATCAGGTATGCCGTATCGGTGGAGCTGAAAAAGGTATCGCCCGTGCTCTGCACCTGACTGATATCCAGCTTTAGCATATTTTCCTGCACCTTGCCGATGATCGAACCGAATACATTGGCCACTGGCAACCATAAAAAGACGTTGATGTATTTTGATAACCATATGGAAAGCGTTTGCTGAAAGCCGTCGTAAACAGAAAGCCCGAAAACAAGCGGACCTAAGATGGCCAGGATGATCAGGAAAAAAGTACGGATGGTATTGATACACAATGCTGCCGCCTGGAAACAGACCTGGAGCACCTCTGACATCCATTGCTTTACAGTGTTCCGGAAGTTGTAGGATGCTTTAGCCATGGCGAATTTCATGTCATTGCCGACACTAGCCCAAATGCCTTCGTCTTTACCTGCAGGGTCGTCCCTGTGAGTATATTTATACCACTTGGCGCGGTCGCCGTCACCATTTTCTCCAACATACATCTGCCAGCTATCGGTTTTTTCAATTGCCTCTTGTTTGGCCTTTAACAAAGCGGATATCGCTGCGTCTGAATTTTTAACCATATGGCCCGTGGCACTGACCGTCGACTGAAGGATGCCATTCATGACGGAAATGACAGTTGGGAACAGCAGGATAGCAAGACCAAGCCCGAAAGGGCGCATCAGAGGATAGAAATCGATCGCCTCGGCGTTCGCGATCTGGCGCCAAACGCGGCTGCCGATGAACCATAGTGCGCCGAAGCCTGCGATCGCACGACCCGTGCCTACAAGTTGAGAACACATGGGCAGCATTTCGTTGTAGACATTGTTCAAAGTGTTTTGCAACCCGCCTATACTCCCGGCGACACCCTCGGCTTTAGAAATTAATGGGAAAAGAATTCCCGTTACCGCAAAAAATGCGGTTGATAAAAGATTTTTTTTCATGGCTTTAGTTGTTTGGCGTAATACCGTAAAGCTGGCCTATGTTATGATCTTCCGACGCTTCCCGGGATCGTTGCATACCCAGCAGTCCCGCACGCCGGTTGAAGTATCTGAGAAAATCCAGCTTATCAGAACTGCTGTTATAGATCCGGTCGATCGCCCTTATCCGCTCCGCATCCGACATTCTTAGCTTACCGGCCGTCAGTATTGTTGCCAGTTCATCAAGGTTGGTCAGGCTCTCGCGGACCAGCTGATCATATACACCGGAGATATAACTGATCTCACCCGGTCGAAATAACCCGCTCGACTTAAAGCGTTTAAAAGATCGATGATACTCTGTAACGATGCTTGCCTGCTGTGTTAGGATATCTGCAATCCGTCCGTAGTGCCTAACCACAGGGCTGACCGCCCACAAGCCGGTCAGAAAGGTATCGTGCAGGTTGAAGTTTCCTTTAGACAGGTTGGAGATCATTCCATATCCCTGCTCGTAGATCTGATAACCTTTTTTCATATCAGCAAGAATGCTTTTCAATTGTGATAGCTTTTCAATATTGAGCAACAATTGCTGCATCTCCTGACTCTGTGCGGACGATCTTTTTCCCGTCAACACAAATAGCAAAAGCATCATCATCGATAGTATAATTTTGATCAGCTTGTCCATTATTATTTTTTTTAATAACTACTGTTGATTTTTCTCTGAAACCTGATGTCTTTCGCCGCTGTTTCACGTTGTAGATTCAGCTGACACACCTGGGCGTTTAGCGTCGATGCGAAAAGATAGTTTGACTCCATTCTTTGATGAATGATCTGGATTCTGCTCATACGTTCCTCATCATCCATTTGTGTCCTGCCATCAATCATTACTTGTTCCAGCGCGGATATCTGGCTTTCGCAATCACGCAGGAGCGCATTGCAGACCCTCGCCAGGTAATACCTTTCTTCGCTGCCTGGTGACCTGACCTTGCGAATCTCCCCGGTCAAGCGAATTATACTTTGCTGCCATTCGATGATTTCTTGAAAGCGTGGATCGTTCCTGAACGAAGGATTGACGGTCCGCAACTTATCATAAAAGACCCGGTGTTCACTAAATTCCTTCCTGAGCTCTTTACCGATGTAACCCAAGCCTCCGTTTGCGATCCGGTAGCCCTTAGAAAGATAACCGGAATAGACCTGAAGGGCGGCTATCTGCTGCAACAGGTATTTTTTCTGGGTGCTCCCCTGAAAGAACCATTCTGAGAACGTCTGCGCCTCAGCGTTGCTGAATGCAATGGTCGCAGCTAACGTCAACAAGGTATACGATAATAAAGCTTTGCTTTTTTTTCGTAGCGAACCGGCTGTTCTGTTGATTTGCTCAATTGATTCCATAGAGATTTTTTATGGTTTTCGTATCGTTTACATCTTTACTTCTTTCGAGGCTCAGCCGGATGTTTTCCCGGTCAAATTCGAGAAGGTCATCATAGTTTTGGTCTAACCTGTTGCCGGCTTTGTTGATCAGCTCTAACCGTTGTTCGTCCGTCATTTGCATTTTAAAGCTATCAATAGCCAATAGTATATGATCGAGATTCTCCAGGCTGGCTTTCAATATTCCGGAATAGACATCTTGTATGTGACTGAGCTCGCCTGGCCTAAAGTGTCCGTCTTGTTGGAAAAGGGACCAGCTACGCCGATAATGCGTCACGATCTTTGCCTGCTTGACGGTTAGATCTTTGATTCGCTGATAATACGCGATCGTGGATTTTATCTTCCAGAGCTCTGTATAATAATCGCTGTAAAGCTTTTGCTGTCGTTGCGTCCAGTCAGAGATCTCTGTTAATTTGAATTTAGATAATTCGTTTTCAATCACTTTTTGCGCGTTCTGCAGCCAGATCGTTTTGTTTTGCAAACGTTGTACTTTCAGGTCGATCGCTTTGATCACCCGCTTGACTGTGATCTTGATAACCTCAGTCGCAACAAATTGTGCCCGAGCCTCTTGTCCGAGAAAGCTGAGAATTAGAGCGATACTCAATAAAACGGAAAGTTTTTTTATCGATTCCATGATACTTTTTATTTTACTTTTTGCGCCGCAAAACGATCGTTCAATTGTCTTTGATTTTTAAGAATATCGCGGAGCCGCTAGTTAGCGTTTTCGACTTCGGATCATAGTAGAATTGTTGAGCGAACTGGTTTTCAGAAAGCGTGTTTTTTTCTTGATCCCAAGTCGCCTGCCATGTCTTTATTTTAAATTCCTTTGGTCTAAGTATGCCATCTTTGATAGGATGGTATCCAATGTGTTCGGAAACGTTATAAGTTTTTCCATCGGTAATAGGACTTATCCTTATTGTGTCGTAAGCTACACTATATTCATTTTTTCCATTATGGACATAGGTGCCGGATAGGTTATTCGAAGCTGGTAAATTGCAGGAGTAGGCTACGATTAATGCGCTGACTGCGATAAATTTGGAGTTTTTCATATTTCTGTTTTTTAGACGTTATTTTCTTGTGTGATAGTAGCGATTGCTTTCTTCATGCTCCCATATTTCTCTGCATACTCCTGAACGAGGGCTTTTTCGGAGGCCTCAGTAGTGTAGGTCCAGTACTCTTCAGGACTGACCTCTGTGCGATAGACCTTGGAGAGCTGGCCATTCAGGCTGATGAATACTTCTTTGTATTTCAGGGTCTCGTCATTGTCCCTGTTCATGCTCATGATCAGGGCTGTTTCCTTGTCGGTGATCCCCAGCAACTGTTGGATCTTCGGAAAGTCATTCTGGTATTTCCGCTGATCCAGCAGGATCTTGCAATCGCTGTTATTGATGATCGCCTGTTTGACCACCGGCGAGCTGATGATGTCTTCAATATCCTGTGTGACGACGATCGCTTCGCCAAAATATTTCCTTACCGTTTTGAACAGATATTTGATGTATTCCGCCATTCCCTCACGGGCGATCGCTTTCCAGGCTTCTTCAATAAGGATCATTTTTCGGATCCCTTTTTCGAGCTTCCGCATTTTAGATACAAAGGTTTCCATGATGATCAGCGTGACAACCGGGAACAGGATCGGATGGTCTTTGATATTGTCGAGTTCAAAGACGATGAACCGCTGTTGCAGGAGGTCGAGGTTGTCGTTCGAATTTAACAGGTAATCGTATTCGCCGCCCTTGTAATATGGCTTAAGCACGAAGAGCAGGTTGTCGATATCGAACCGGTGGTCCTTTACCTTTGATGCCTTCATCGACGTATAAAAGTCCTGCGATAGAAAATCATAAAAGCTGTTGAAACAGGGAAAAATGTCCGGGGCCGACTCCAGTTTTTTGTAATAGTGGAAAAGTGCGTCGGATATGGCAATGTATTCTGATCGCTGAACGCCTTCATCCTCCTTTTTCCAAAGGGCAAGGATCATCGCCTTGATGCTCTCTTTTTTTTCGCTGTCGAGCTGATCGCCCTCACCGATAAAAAACGGATTGAAACTGATGGGCGTCCTTTCACCGTAAGTAAAATAATAGCCGTCAACGAATTGGCAAAGGCCCTGGTAACTGTGCCCCACGTCGACCAATACGATATGGGCACCTTGTTCGTGATAGCTCCGGAGCATATGGTTAGTAAAAAAGGATTTGCCGCTGCCTGATGGTCCCAGGATGAATTTATTCCTGTTCGTGGTGATCCCTTTTTTCATCGGCTCATCACTGATGTCCACATGAACGGGCTGGCCGGAAAGCCTGTCGCCGAGACGAATGCCACAAGGACTGATGCTGGTCCGGTAGTTGGTCTCTGCGTTCAGGAAGCAGCAGGCCTGCTCGGCAAACGTGTCAAAGGTGTCATTCATCGGGAAGCTGCCCTCGTTACCCGGCAATCCTGCCCACCAGATCTGCGGTGCACCGTCCGTCTCGAGTTTGGGTTGCGCGTCCATCTGCGCGAGGGAGGAACTCACCATGTTGCGGATATCCTTCAGCTCGCTTTTGTCCTCGGTCCAGGCGAGGATATTGAAATGTGCCTTTACCGGCAGCCGCTGTTCTCCGATCGCTTCGTTCAGAAAATCCTGTGTCGCATCCCTGCTGATCGCGTTTTCCCGGGAGTAAGCGGATAAAGACTGTAAGCGGAGTTTTTTCGCTTCCAGTTGCTTGATCGTCTTGTCGTTCTCGCCAATGAAAATGAACTGGTTGTAGAGGTGGTCGCACTTCAGTAACGCACCGACAGGCGAGGCGAACCCGGTACTGAACTTTGTTTTGTCCGTACTATACCGGTCGTAAGTGACCCTTGGTCCGCATATAGCAGGCAGGTTTTCCGCATCGCCCAACGTATATAACTGGCATTCATTGTTGCCGATGCTTAGACGCTCGCCGATATGGATATCTTTCAGAACCGGGATGTCATTGCTGCCGGCCAGGAAGCAATATTGTTCAAGCACCCCGGGAGAGCTCAGTGACCCCGAAAGGTCCTCATCCGAGAGCCGCTCCAAACTGACCAGACCGCTGTCTTCCATCAGGCGCACAAACTGCCCGCACCGGTCTTCGAAATCGCGGAAAAGTATGGGTGACGTTGCTTGGGCGGGGGCGATGCGTTTTCTCATCAGTGAGCTGAATGCACTGGTCTGTGGTCTTGATCTGTCATTTTTTTTCGTGAGAAAAAGGTGAGAGTGGTGGGCAAGATAAGCGCGTTCGTGAAAGTGGCGCTCGCTGCTATGCGACAAAAAAGACCTGATCAGATCGTCGTCCATGAACGCAGCTTCATGCCGGGTTTTGACGAACCAATCCTGTTTATGAAATATACTGTTGGCAGGAAGTAATCGAAGCGCTTTCACCCAGCTTTCATGGATCGCATTGAATTCGTCTTGTGACATGGTGAAAACTTCCGGCAATTTAAGACGGTAACCTATTGTGACATCTCCTGCGACGGAAAGCATCGCGTCATTCTGTACTTTATAAACAGGAAATACCTGTTCTGCTGTGCGGTGTGTATTCATGGTCTTGTCTTTAATCCGGTAAATAATTTTCTGTTGCTGAATCTCAGGAAGTCGGGGAGGAGCCGTTTTGCTGTCGCTTTCATCAGCCCGTGTTCGCCGTATTTCTTACTCATACGGAATACCTGGTGGAACAGGACCGCGGTCGCCGCGCTGATCAGGATCACGCATAGAATAACAGGTATCCCGAATAAATAAAGCAGGGCAAAAGCGATGAGCAAGATCACGAGACCCCCGCCCAGGTAACCGATGTATTGTGCTTTCAGTCCCTTGAATTCGATGGGTTTGTTGATCCCTTTATTGATCTTGTAAATAGCCATTGGAATCACATTAAACGCCAAAAAATGATTTTAAAACGGTCGCAACGACGACTAGAAAAATGCAGCTGCCGAACCAGCTCGATGCTACCTTCCCAGTATCATGCTCGCCATCGTTCCATTTCTTATAGACCTTGATGGCGCCGACGAGGCCAACGATCGCCCCGATGGCGTACATCAGTTGCGTGCCCGTACCAAAATATCCTTTGACCTGGTTGGTGGCTTCACTGATACCGGCATTGCCGTCCTGTGCATAGGAGCCGGCTGCAGCGGCGAAGATGATGATGGCCGTCCCCAGCACTTTGTATAAATGATGGCCTGATTTTTTCATTCTTTTTTTCATGGCGGTATCGTTAAGCTTGAATAGTTTGCCAGTAATTGTCGAGTTCGCTGATATGCAGTCCGAATGGAAATTTTCCGGCACTTTCTTTAATGAGGAAATGATTGACCTTCTCCTGGTAAGGCGTTCCGGCCAGCAGGCCGAATTTCTGGACCTCCAGTTGAAAGAGCATTTCGAAATTTTCCCTGCTGTCATTGGAGTCGGCAATGACACGGATAAGCGTCTTGATCTCTGCGACCATATCGGAAAATGCGCTCACCAGTTCATTATCTTCTTTGACCGGGATGGGATTTGCGCCGTAGTTCTCCGCTTCCTCTGACGGCGCGAACAGTAGTTCCTCTCCGTGGATCGCAGCACCCTGGACGGGTTTGGCGATCCCGATCACATCCGGTTGCTCCGGGGAATTGAAACTGGAGGGGAAAAGGGGGCTTTGGCTTTTGTTACTTTTGATCGTTGCTCGGATCTCGGTCCGGTACCATCTCAAAAGAATGTAACCGTAGTAAACGATCAGCAGGAGAGCGATCAGCGTAATGTAGTTTTGCCAGGTGAATTGTTGTAGCATGGCTTTGAATTTTAACAATGACCCTATTGTCATTGCGATAGTTCAAAGTTCGGCAGGCAGAGGCGGCCGCAACTCCGAGTGTGTCCGACTCGGAGTGCGACTTTTTACCTTTTTATCGCAGCTTTTTCTGGAGCCTGGTCAGGAATGCCGCCTTCATCTCGTCTAAATAGGCGGTCGGCGTCTGGCGTCCGCAAAGCCAGTCATACGTATCGTAAAAATTGCCGAGCGAAACGTTAAATGCACGCTCGATGAACTTGACGATACTTTTAAGATTTTTCTTTCCGAACGCTTCTGTGGCATGCCAGCTGTAGATCAGTTCAATGAGCGCGACCTTCGTTTGCTTCCAGTCAAATTCCCTGAGTTCGGGGTCAGACTGCACCACGGTATCTTTTTGGCTGTACCGCAGGATCGACTGCTCCAGGTGGTCCTGTAGCAGTTCGCTTGCCAGCACCTGTGCAAGTTTGTGATCATGCGTGGTGCTGAAGTCGGGGTCGAAATCGATGATACATTGGTCAGGATCCAGGTGGACGTCATAATTACCCCGGACGAAATAGAACTGGTCAAGGTAGCTTGCGTTTGTCCTGATATACTGGTAGAAAGACAGGTTACTTTCAAAAAAATGGTGGAGCACCCTGAGCTCGTTCAGGAAATAATCCCTCACCACCTTGCTTTCACCGATGGGTTTGCGGATCTCTATATGTAATAGGGATTGATAATAGATCAGCTGGGATTTAAACTTCGGCTTGATACTTTTAAAGAACTGGATCTCGTCATCAACGGTCTTCGGGGCGTTGAGCTTGCAGAAATCTTTCAGCTTGCGCATGTATTTAAGGGAACAGTAAATGGCTCGCTCCAAACGTTTGATGGTTTGGTCCTCTTCAAGTGTGATCTCATTAAGATCTCTGTGCAGATCGGCATATAGCCGTTCACTAAATTTCACGATCATGGACTTTTAGTTTAGTTGAACAGTCCTGCCACCGGCTAATGCTTGCAGGTGTACCGAACAAGGACTGCTGGGTCACATTGTGATAGGGTGTGGGGTTATTTTGGGAAGTAAAGGGTTTCAACCTGGACGGTCATTCTTTTCAAAATATCCAGTACGACGGCTGCCGTGGATTGTTCGCTGGAATAGAAAGCCTTGCGGAAACTTTTGATCGAAATATGTTCCTGCTTTTTTGTTGTGAAATTCCGGCTGAAAAAGCGAAAAAGGTCAGATATATTCGTCACCGGAAAGCTACCTGTCTGATAAAGCAACCGGGTGAAAAGTGCCAGTTGTGGAACAGAGCAATTTAAAGGTACCGTATTCCCCTTCTCTGCAGGTTTATCCTGCAGTCCCGCACGGTCGATCAGCCAGGTCAGGAGGGTCTCATTAACGGGAGGAAATGCGGGATCGATCGAGGGTACAGGGTTCATCCCCGTTTCAGTCAACCTACGGCATAATTCGCCGGCACGTAGCTCAGGTGGACCTGCCTTTGAATGATGTGTTGCTTCAACCCTGTTTTTGAACCAGTTTACAAATGCCGGGCAGTTAAAATTTTGCCTGTAAAGCAGCAAAAATATCCGTCCTGCCCGATCGTCCGATTCAATGTCCCGGCAGATCCTCACCGTTTGTATGGCTTGTATGATGGATTCTCGCTGGCGGAAGCTAAGCCCTCCCGGACCAGCGTTTTCAACCAGTTGGGCAAGTGAGCAAGTGACAGCCGTTAGTAAAGCTGTTTCCTGCGGGTTCTCCGTATTATCAAAAAATGTACTGGTATCTTCGATCACCGTTTGTTCCAGATGCCGCATGGCATAATCGCTTAACGAAATATCCTTGTCGATGTATTTTTGGTAGGATATTTCAAGATGGTCCATGAGGGCGTCTAATCCCTCGCCGATGATCTGTGCCGGGCCATTTACACCCTCGCCGTCGCTGCCATAAAAGGTAGAAATATCGTTGGCGAGTCTGATCAGTCCGGCCTGGTGGAACCGGATATAACGGATCAGGGAGGCATCACGGTGACCACCAAAGAATTGCTGCAGGATCGCCGCGCGGAATTGAACGGAGATTTCTGCAAAAAGCTCCCCTAACTGCTCGTTAGTGACAACAGCGACCTCTCCCGACGGGTAGACGTACCGGCCGATAAAAGCTTCAATGATATGTAATTCTGATCGGAGCAATTAAGGAAGTTTAAGATGTTCATTGTGCGCATTTAGCGCTTCGATTACGGTTTTGCTATGTTATCAATAATTTATTTTTTAATTTAATGTTAACTTTTACGTCCGACATGCGTATTGATTGTCGTAATAATGGTGGTTGCTGTAATCGTCGTCGGATCAGTTCCTTCCGTAGGGAAAGAGCCGGTTTTGATCGGTGCGATGTTGTAGTCGCAAACAGTGTTCACTCGTTTAACGAGTTTTTTTGAAGTCGATGTTTCCATAGCCTGGGGATTTTTTTTAAGCCAAGCTATTGACGAATGGGGCGATGAACGATTCTGTTTGACGGAGAGCCTTTTGCTCTATGCAGAAAGCGGATTTTAATATTAAGGTATAGGATAATGAGGGATAAAATGGATTTGGTGGTAAAATCAGCGGTTTTCAGGCACGTGGTGTTCTGGGCGCTGTATATTACCTATGAACTGGCATTTTATCATATCAATTCGGGCACCCGCGCCCCCGTCATCCACTTTGTTGTTTTTTATTTACTAAATATCGGCCTTTTCTATTTTAACGCACACGTCATCCTTGACTTTGCCTTTTTCCGGACCAGACTCAGGTTCATGAATAGTGCGGCCCTCATCATATTAGAACTTACGATTTACCTGTTCGTAAAATATGTGCTCGACAATATGATTTCCGGTATTGAAGGAACCCCGGGCGTGGTTAAATTTACCAAGCAGTATTCTTCCTACAGTATCTGGCGCGGCCTTTACTTTATCGGGTTGAGTATTGCATACTGGTCAATGATCTATATGGAACATTTCCGCGAAAGGAACCACCGGATCACAGCAGAGCAGTTAAGGACAAAAGCCGAGAATCTGGAACTGGAGAACCGGATCATCACGGTTGAAAATGCTTTTCTTAAGAACCAGATCAGCCCCCATTTGCTATTTAACACGCTGAATTTTATTTACAACGATGTCTATCATAAATCTGAAAGGGCAGGCGAGGGCGTGATGCTCTTATCTGAATTGATGCGGTACTCATTGGTCAGTGGAGACTCGCATGATCAAGTACCGCTCAGTGATGAGATCAGACAGGTCGAGAATTTGATCAGGTTATGCCGGCTGCGTTTTGGCGACCAGGTATTTTTCAATTTCCGCCGGAAAGGAAAACTGACAGGTATAAAGGTCATTCCGCTCATTTTCGTAACACTCGTGGAAAATATGATCAAACATGGCGATATCGGGGAAGAGTCCTGTCCCGCGACGGTTGAATTGATCAGGATGGATGATGAGCTTATCTTTCGAACCTCTAATCCTAAAGGCAGTAGCCTGCCATCTGTTCGTACCGGCCTTGGGCTGAAAAATTTAGAAAAAAGGTTGCATAACGCTTACGAAAATAGATATCGGTTTGAGATCGCGGATCTTGGCGATATCTTTTCTGCCGCTATATATTTAAAGATATGAAGATCAGTTGCTATATTATTGATGATGAGTCCGATGCTATCAGGGTATTGAAAGACTATGTAGAGAAGACAGACGGCCTACAGCTTGTCGGGGCAGAACAGGATCCCGTGAAGGCACTGGATGCGATCACGGGTCCGGATGCACCCGAGATCACGTTTATTGACGTGGATATGCGGAAGCTGACCGGCCTGGACCTGGCGGGTATGGTGAATTTATATACCTGCGTTGTTTTTACGACCGCTTATCCGCAATATGCTATCCAGGCCTTTGAAAAGGAGGCCTTCGATTACCTGCTGAAGCCGATAAGTTATGAACGGTTCCTGAAATGTATACAACGCGTGAAACGCAGGAAGCTTAAAATGGGCGAAGCGAGCGACGTCAGGTACGACAATTTCTTCAATATCAAAAGCGAGATCAAAGGGCGTATGGTCAAACTTTGCTACGACGATGTATGGTACATTGAGGGCGCCCAGAATTACATCACCATCCATACCCGGGAAGAAAAGCACATGACCTACCTGACGATGAAAGAGATCGAACATCATTTACCGGCTTCGGGTTTTATCAGGGTGCACCGATCCTATATCGTCAACGTAGATCAGGTCAAGGTTATCGAACGTAACCGCCTGAAATTACTCGACGGGACGGAAATCATTCTTGGCGACTTTTATAAAAAGCGGTTCCTGGACATCATGGACAGTCACCTCATCAAGGCAAAACACGCGTCATGAACGCGTATTTTGCCTTTTCGCCCGACCCTCGTCGGCCATGATCGTCTTATACAGGAAATAATAGGTTATCATCTCCTGTTTGCGGGAATCAAAAGTAAATATCCGGTTGAGATGCATATGGATAAGGCTCCTGAGCAGTGACCACCTGAACAGGCTCTCCGCGTCCGCAAATCGGCTCCGAAGGACCGATACACTCCGCATGAAATTTTGAAATGCAGTAGAAAGCCCGTGTTTCTTATAGAATTCTTTAGCCTGAAGAGCTTCCCGCATTTCATAACCAAGTGTCCGGTATTGTTTGTCCAACTGATACCTGATATGCTCTGCTTCAAATTCCGGAAGAAATGTTTCATAACTTGATAAAGTGAAGTTGGCCCGTTCCGCTGTAGGGATAAATAAAGTGATCATGTCCCTGACGGTTCGTATTGCGAGAATGTACGGAGCGATCCGCCCGGCTACTGGTGATGCCTTTATGCTGGCGATGACCAGTTTGCTGCTGGCCCAGAAATGCGACTCGACGAGTTCATACCTCATCGCAGGATATCGCTCAAGTTCACGCGTGTACACATCGACGTGATATGCTCTGATCAGATGGCGGTCAATGTCTGTTCCGAGCGCCTGACGGAAAGCGATCAGGATCTCACTGATATCTTTTGGACAGACTTTGAGCCGGAGCCTGATATGCTGTGCCGGGTCCTCGTAGCGAACGAAAAACCATTTTGAGATACGGCTATTGGAATAATGCCTGTTGATCAGAGGAGCCAACTTTACCAGCAATTGATTTGCACCGGATTTTCCCATATAGATCTTCAAAAACAGCCATTCTGTTCCGGGCATGAATTTACGCTGCTGGGCGCCGGTTGGGGCCGTTTTTTCGTTCACTGAAATGGGGGGATGGATAGATTTGGGGTAAAGTAATGCACTATACTGCTTAACATAAGAACCGCAAACCGGCCAGTCGGCTTTTTCAACCTTGTCGGTCAACAAGTATTCCTTTAGAATGGCCTGGCGCTTGCCCCTGATACATTGCAGAAACAGGGTAGTATCAGCAACCCTGCTACGGTCAAATACAAGTTGGCGGTCTCCTTCGATCAGGCTAAAGATCATCGGAATATCTTTCTCGGTAAACGGGCTGTCATAAATGCCGGCATACATTTGTTGCTCTGACGAAGAACAGAGTTTCGCGATCTCAACGGAGGAAAGCACCCATGTCGCCAAATGTAGGATCGCATTTTTGTATTGGACCCTTGGGTAATAGTTTAAGCCCGGGAAAAGTACGGTTAGGTCAAGGGTCAGATCAGTCGGGCCGTATTGATAGGCCAGGTCTGCCAGGAAACGGAATTGCGGCAGTTTGTTAAGTTGATGGTTATAGGCCGTAGACAATCTCGGGATGACCATTTTCTGGTGTTTATCTGACCAAAGGATCACGCGGCCACCCTCAGTGCGAACGGAAAGCTCACTTAATTGTATCTGTCGGTTACGCGGGAGGCGGGATGGCGAAGTTACAGGCAGCTCATAATGCCAGGTATGGTCACGCCGGTTGATATTGTCGATATGAGGATCGCTCAGATGCAGGATCTCTGCAAAGATAACATCAGGCGCTGACTTTTCCTGCATTGCCGCAATCGATTTTGCTGCTGAACTAATTTCGCGATCAGACGCGGTGAACCTGCCGATGAGGGATAAGGGATTGACGCCGCCCGCACTTTCGAGGTAAACCTTGTCCTCTATGGTTCTGAAAAGAATATTAATGCCGAAAGCGGTTCCCGGCAGTCTGTCGTGCAGATCCAGATCTTCCGGCAGGATCTCGATGATTTTTCCTGCCCCATTGCCATTTTTCCATTTGTTCAGCAGCAATTGTTTCACCTTCGTCCATTCAACTGGATCGCCCGTATCTTTCGGTTTGACGGATATATCAAGGGTTTCCAATAGCGGGTTTGATCCGGAAGTTGTTTCCCCTCCATAACCAATCCCGAATTCAGGGTCCAGGGCCTTCATCAAACTTACGGTTTGCCCTTCAAAGAATTCGTCAAAATCTTTTCTGAACACTTCTAAAGTAACGGGATATACAGATGTACAAAGGTGGCTTAGGCAAAATAACCCGTCATTAAGAGCTGATCGAAGCTTGGTATCCAATGCGTTACCGGCTGCATTTTCGATGGCGGTGACCTGCAAAAGATTTTCCGGGGAAAGGAGGTTAAAACCTGCCTCGCGATTGAGATACTCATTCAAAGATCGCACGGTATCGCTCATGTCAGTTTGGGGCTGGATTTGCCGTATCTCTTCTAGTGGAATTTTAATTTCGCTGTGCCATGCTTTTGGTTGTCCCACTATGGCCGGACGGTCAAAAGCAACAAGTACCTGAGCTTCGGTCAGGAAAAGGAAGAAATCTTTTGCTTCCTGCCTTGTACAGGTAGCTGACCTTGCGATAAGGTCAATGATGACCGCTTCTTTTGCCGGGTCGGTAATTCCTGCGATAAGGTCATTGATCACATCGGAGTTCGGTATCGATTCAAGGTAATATTCTCTTATTTGCTTCCCCTCATCAATGACAGTCCGGATAAATCGAATCTCGTCGCCCGTCTCGTACCAGGTAGGATTAATTTCATATGACCTGCTTTCAGGGTCAAAATACTTCGCCAATACGCGGAGTCGTTCATCCGGACAGATGACCAGCTTAAGTTCAGATTCTGCAGCGGGGTTCGCAGTCGGTACGCCCCAGCGCAAAAGCCTCACAGAAGAAAAAAGTCCAAAAGGAACGGCCCGGAAGCAAGCCCTGTTGATGTATTTGGAAACGGTGTGCTTTCCTTTTTTCGAAAGTTGATCATAGTTAAAACCTGACTTACTAATCGTTAGGTAGAGGCCGGGACTTGCAATATACAGCGCGGCTCTGAAAAATGGCAGGTCCAGAAAGAACTGTTCTCCTTTACGGTAGTCTTCAGCATTAAATAGCGGGCTTCTCGCCAATACATGATCGGCAAATTGATAGGGAATAAATTGATCCATGGTTGCTATACATTAAACTCCCCAGTCTATGGTACAGCATGTCGGTCAACTTATCGCAGCAAGACCTTTCAAAATTAGTTTAGCTAACGCGATGTACAAAACTCGGAGTTTTTTTTAGTAATTCCATGTTACTCGTTATTAAAAGTTAGTCCTGGGGCCAGAATTGATACCCTGCTCATCCTCATCGGAAGAGCATAAAAAGAATGATCAACACGGCCAATAATGCTGATGAGAGCAATTTGTAACTCGCCATTCCTTTCCAGCCTGATCTCGTAAATGGTTCACCCCATGAGGTCCAGCATAATTCACTAACAGATTCACCTGACCCTTTTGAGTATGCCAATACAATCACCACCTGCAGGAGAATGCAAGTTAAAAATAGGTAAAATGCAACCATCATGAATGGCGCGGATCCTATAATTGAATCAGGGATCAGTTTCCTGTAACAATAAACGAGTAAACCTGCCAACGATCCGGCGTACAAAGTATACCTGGCTGAAACCGCGGAAGCCTTCTTCCAAAAAGCACCCAGGACAAAAACACACGTTATAGGCGGCGCTATATGTGCGATGATATCATTTATGCCGTTAGCAATGCTGTCATAAGAATTTAAAAGCGGTAGTAGACTGACAGCAATACAAAAAGCCACAATTGCCGTGAGTCTTCCGGTGTAAATCATACTGACTTCGCTTGAGTTTGGATAATTTTGCCTGTAAATGTCATAGCTAACCATTGTGGAGATGGAATTCAGCGAAGCGGCAACCTGACCCATAAGCCCTGAAACAAGTGCAGATACGATAATACCCAACATTCCCTTCGGAACGAGTTGAATGATCATAAGTGTATATATGCTTTTGCTGTCCAGACTTTCCTTACCGTCTGCGACGGATCGTATGGATGAAATGTCGAGCTGGCCTGTTTTGGCAAGACCATATGCAAAAAGTCCGGGCATAACAAACAAAAAAACGGGTAGTATCTTCAGAAACCCACATAAAATAGCGCCTCCTTTTGCATGATCTTCATTTTTTGCACCTAATACACGCTGGACAATCGTCTGGTCTGCGCACCAGTACCAGATGCCCAAAACAGGATAACCGAGCAACACAGAATACCATGGAATGCCATCTGGATCATTTTTTGGACGCATCATCGATAATTTGTCAATCGATTTATTCTGTCTCAGAATTTCAACCAAATGATCCCAGCCACCAATTTTTTGATAAGAGATGACAGTCAGAATGACAGCGCCAGTAAGTAATACAACAGTTTGGAGGGATTCTGTAATAACAACCGACCTTAAGCCGCCTGAGACCGTATAGACCGCGGCAATTGCTCCCATGAATATTACGCCGGCATATAAATTTATGCCGAACAGGGATTGCAAGACGACACCACCTGCAAGCAATGGAAAAGATATGTGAATGATAACTGAAGATACAATGGATACAACGGTCAGCCAATTTCTGCAGGAGCGGTCGTACCTGCGTTCGAGAAAGTCCGGCAGGGTGACCACGCCGCTTTTGATATATAGAGGAACAAAGAATACGGCTAATATGATCAATGTAAATCCTGCCATCCATTCGAAATTCCCAATAAGTAACCCTGTATCAAAACCACTTTGAGCCAAGCTGACTAAATGAACGCACGATATATTTGATGCAAAGAGCGCCAGGCCGATTGTATGCCATTTTAGCGATTTTCCCGCCAGAAAATAATCTTTAGCACTGGCTGTAAAGTCTTTTTTTTTTGACCTTCCGGAAAACAATCCGATCATTAACACTACCACTAAATATATGATGGTAATTGAAAGGTCTGTAGTACTTATCATGCTGACTTCACTTGTCTTTGTAAACGTTGCTGGTCAAAGTAGCAGGAATACTTTAATAATTCCGCAGGTTTTTGGTATCACCAATGATACCAAATTTAATTTGCGTTTTGAAAATTAGGAAAATATACTAAAGACCTTCAGTAGTCGCAAAACATTCATTTAACTGAAGCTGCCAGCATCCTGTAGCGCAAATCCGGATTGCTGTTATTGCTGAAATCATCGCATTGGTCTTCGGCAAAACGGAACCTGAAGCAATATCCGATCCTTTTTTAAGGTAATGCTGTAGATCTGATAAATTAATAACGAACGGTATGGACAGGTATGTTTTTCTTATTTATCACCATACCGGGGTTACTTGAGCAAAAATGCATAGGCAAGGCGCAAGACATACGAGTTGACCTTACTGCTGTTCAGATCTTCGTTAAAGTTGGTCGTGCGTTCATATCTTACACCTGTATCAAGGTAACTCATGCCGCTCAGTTTGAATTGATAACCCATCTGGGGAGCGTAGACGAAAGCGGTGGTGCGCTGTAGCCCTGTTTCAGATTTATTGAGCAGAAAATCCGCGCCGGCTTCTGCCTGAACATAAAAACTGTTTAGGGGAAAATATTTGAGACCTGCTTTTCCTGCAATAAGACGAATATCAGCTTTTGCCGGAAACCTGGCATTATCGTCTTTAAAATAATTCTGGTAACCGGCATTGACGGTCACAAAAATGTTCCTGGTAACAGGGGTGGCTGCCTGAAGCGAGCCGCCGAGGCTCCATTTGTAGGCTTCCCTTATACTGCCTGAGGTTAGACCGGACTCTACACCTGCACTATAGATGATCTCTTTGATCGATTCGCTTTTTGCTTCGGTCTGCGCTTTTACAGAAAGGCTGCTGTTAGCTAAGATGATAGCAGCGACCGCTAATTTGAAATGAGTTTTCATATCTATTGCGTTTATATGGATAAATGTTTTGAATTACTTTTGAAAATATTTGCCGGGTTTTCAATGCCTGAACTTTGTGCCAGGGAAAAGGAGAACGCTGCCCCGCATTCTTTTTTGCTTTGAACCCAGACCATCCCATCGTGCTGGCAAATGATCTCTTTAACCAGGAAAAGACCGATCCCGAATCCTTTCTGGCTGTTTACCTTTTCACAGTCGGCGCGGAAAAATTTATTAAACAGCAGTTTCTGGTCGTCTGTTGCTATTCCGATGCCCTGATCGATCACCGAAACAATAATTGCCTGCTCATTTCGCTGGCATAAAATCCTGATGAGGCTGTCGGTTGGGGAATACTTGACAGCATTGGATAGCAGGTTATAGATCACCTGGCCAATCTTGGCCCTGTCCGCATAGACGTATAGGCTATCTTCTGTTTCAAGTGACCATTCATGTTTATTGTCCCCGGAGAAATGTTCCTTAAACAGCTCATGTATCATGATAGAAAGGTCAAAACATTCCTTGCGCAACACGATCTTGCCGGAGACGATCTGTGACATGTCCATAACATTCTCTATTGTTGAGGTCATGATGGTGACCTGATTGTCAACTTTTTCCAGTAAACCCATTGTATCAGTGTCCAGCTTACATCGCGCCGCTGCTTTAGCCATCTGAACATAGAGCCTGATCACAGAAAGCGGAGATCTCAGTTCGTGGCCCATCAATGCCATAAGATCGCCATTTCCCCGGCTCTCAGTATTACCAGTTGCCCATGTATCGCCGGCAGGCTGCTGCGCGCCTGTGGTGTCTTTCGAATGAAAATACTTGCTAATCGGGTCTGAGTTTTTCATAAATATTTTGCTTTATAAACTAACAAGCCTGTTACCGCCATCACAGATCGGACCGGTCTACCCGCCTTCTTTTCGAGTGACTCTGGTCTAAAAATATCATCATCTCAATGCCTTCCCAATCAATAAAAGGCTGAAACGGACTGTTTAACCGATGAATTCGGCATTTTTTGCCGCGAATATTCTGAACGATTTAAGTGAGCGCGGTCAATTGCCGGACGAAGCAAAGGCTATGGGCTGCATCACCGCGGTCACTATTACAATTGGAAAGGTTTTGAAATAAGATGGACTGCCGGAACCAGGGTGCTCATCTTATCCTTGATGTAATAGGAAGAGCTTTCCTGAATGCTTTTCGGTTTTACTGCACTCAGATAAGCCAAGGGGAGATGAAGGTTGAATAGGGTGCCTCAAAGGGGATATTGGCCCAACCGCCCTAGCGGGTAGGTTCGGCTATTTGCTTTGAAAAAGGGGGACAAAAAAATGCTGGATCGTTGATTGAAACTGTTTGGTTATTTCGAAAATGTGTGGTGCTCCGGGTGTTTGTTTTTTAAAGGATGTAAGGAGGTTGTAAGTGAAAGGCTTATCGATCCTGCCCGGAAAGTCTTCGGTTCCTCTTAACACCAATGCCGTCAGGCTAAGTGGAATACGGGTCTCGTTAACAGCTTGTTGAAGATGCCTAAAATTTTCCGGAACCGGTTTCCATCCCTTACCCGCTCCGAATGTCAGCAGACCTGACGATGCCGATATTAAAGTGAACGTTTGCTCAGTGCAATGTAACTCCTGCGGCCCGGCGGACTGTGCTTTTATCTTCGCGGGAATGATGAATATTAGGGTTAAGAGAAAGATCAGTTTTTTCATGGTTTAACAAAATGTGATGGCAAGAGTGATTTAGTCTTCTTCATCTGAAGGAACATCTTTTTTCTTTTTTTGCCAGGATAGCGCCATGCCGCAAGATTGGGGATCCCTTTCGAACCGGCTTTCTGAAATGGTAAATAAGGTAGCGAGGCTAATGAAAAAAGTAGTAACCTTTAACTTTATCTTGTGCATGACTTTTGTTTAAGAAAATTAAAATGGCTTTGCGCAAGGGCGCAAAGCCATTGATTGATTATTGGTTGTTTGCGGCTGCAATGATCACTTTCGCAACTGCTTCCGGTTGGGAGATGAACACAACGTGCGAACCTTTGATCTCGGTGATCTTCGCTTTGGCCCGGATGTACATCTGTTTTTCAACGCCGGGATTAATGGCTTTATCCTCTGTAGCAACAATCCCATAGCTTGGTTTTGTTTTCCATGCCACTTCTGTTACAGGTTCTGCAAAACAGGCGCCGATAATGGGTGCCTGAGACGCCTGCATAAAGTCACTCTGCGCTTTCGGTACGTCCGCTGCAAAGCCACTATGGAACTTGGCGGGAACAAAATAGACAAAGCCAAATTGATCAGGGTCTGTAAAGCCGGCTTCCGGGGCCGGAGGGGCTGCACCCACCCATTTGGCTGTATTCTCACCGGCATCTGGTGCGAAAGCAGCCACGTAAACCAATGCCGCCACCTTTGGATTAACGCCGGCCTGGGTGATCACCGTACCGCCCCAGGAGTGTCCGACCAGCACAGAAGGTCCGTCCTGAGCATTGAGAACACTATTGGTTGCAGTAACATCTGCGTTCAGTGAGGTCAGCGGGTTTTGTACGATGCTGACATGATAACCTTTTTTGATAAGGATATCGTATACTGCTTTCCAACCCGACCCATCCGCGAACGCACCATGTACAAGTACGATGTTTTTGATCGGTGCTTTTTGTGCCATGACTTTCGAAACGCCCGTGAATAATTGAGTGGTTAATAAAAGGGCGGAAAAGAGCAGTAATTTCGTCCTGCTGATGTAGTTGACTTTAGTTTTCATAAACATGTATGGTTGATTGATAAATTGAATTAATTGTTGAACTGAGTTCTTGCGGCAGCATGTATCACACCGGTCTCGCGGTCTTGCATGAAGCCGACGATCTCCCATTTTTGCGTGTCAAACCCTTTCGGCAGGCTGATCTCTTTTGTACCATTGCCGCTTCGCTCGGGATCAATGGTATACAGATCGCGAACGATCTGCGAATGGGTTAAAGTCCGGCCTGCGTTCTCTCCTGAAGCAACTTTGCTGATCGCATGTTTCTCGACTACGGCGATCAGTAACTGGTCGTTTTTTGCATCGCCGCGAAAAGCATAGTCTATCTTCAGCTTTCCGGAGGTTTCCTGTCCTTTCAGCAAAAGTGCCGTCGAAGGTTTTCCGCTTAAGGCTGCAGATAGCGCTTCCCTGGAAGCTTTCTCGTCAGAACCTACGAATTCAGCTTTCCCATTTACGATCACTTGCGGCGTATAAACCTGGCCGGTGAACTGTTTACCGTATCTGTACTGCCTTTTGCTGAATAACGGATTGCTGAATACGTCCCTCCATCCCTGACGATCCCAATAATCGACATGGTAGGAAAGGACATATACAGGTTTTTCACCTGCTTCGCTTTGGATCCTAGCAAGCAATTCATCGGCAGGCGGGCAACTGGAACATCCTTCCGATGTGAAAAGTTCAAGCACCGCAAATCCGTCACCTGCCAAATCCTCCGTTTTCTTGGAGGCAAAACTTTTGTTGACAAGGGTCGCGCCGATAATGACCAATGCGATCAACGCGCTTATAGCTGAAATTTTTATCGTTTTCATAAGAATCATTTATTTGTTTGATTCAAAAGTAGTTTTCAGCTTGCCGGGTCACGACCTGTTTTAGCCCGAACCAGACATTTTTTACGGCCAAGCCGTAATTTGCCGGTCTGAACAATCCTGGGTTAGCGATCACTCATCCAGGAAAGAAAAATATTGGTCTTTTCTTTATGTATCAAAAGCTTATCCGGGGTTTCAACGGTCAGTTTAACGAAGAGCTTGCGCATGAAGTAATGCTCGACTTCTTTTATCGCCTTGAAATTGATCAGGTATTTCCGGTTGACCCTGAAAAACTGACTGTCCGATACCGAGTTAGTGATCTGGTCAAGCGATTGGTTCAGTGTATATTCCTCCTGGTCAAAACCCATCAGCGATACGGAGTCATTTCGAACATAGAAATAAGCGATATTTTCGGTTTGTACGGTAGTGTACTTTTGATGTTTAAAAACCAGGAAACTTGTTTTTGCTGTAACCGGTTTGGCGGCCTCCGCCTTCGGTTTGACATCTTCTTCGCGTTCCGGGTAGTTAGGTGTCAAGATCGCCGGCCATTCCTGTGATATCAGGCGTTTGAACAATAGCGATTCTGCTGTCTTCACGTCTTTCGGCCGGACCGCATTCATTCCGGGAATATACAAAAGATGATCTTTCACAAATATCATTTCCTGACCGAATCCGGATCCCTGCAGATCCAGTATGCTGAGGTTTTCAAATAGGTTACTCATATTCTTTATTTTAATCGTGGGTTTTAAGTGGCAGATAGGTTTGTTTATGATTGTATATGTTTTGTTCGTGCTAATTTGTCGAGCTCGTGCAAATTCAGGTCCCACTTGATCGGTAGTTCAGGCTCGTCTATTCTTAATTGTCTTACCAGTGAGCGCGTTTTCCGTACCGAACCCCTTAGCCGCCGATTGATCCAAAAAAAATGATTCTCAGTCTGCGTTGCGGCGACGAAAATAATTGCGGCGCAGATCAGCATCACGCTGTGCGTTAGAATAAAGACATTTTCCATGGTAAGCTTGCTAATGGTAGTGAAATGCAGCTTCGCTACCGTTAATGCTATTTACAAAGGCTGTGCCGAGAGTTCAATTGCCTGTTTATCAGTATTTTGGAATATTTTTCAAAATTTTCAACCATGGGATATCATGATTTTGAAAGATCATGATTGAAATTTAATGATAGAACGGAAAATAGCGTTTCCTCCGCTCGGGTTTTTAAAGCGGTTCGGCAGGCTGTTTACCGGCGCTTGATTTAACGCTCTCAAAACTGATCGTGATTCTGGTGCCGCCACTTATTTCAAAAAGCAATTTCCCATTAATGTCCGCACAAAGACCTCTCATCAGTTCAATGCCTAATGAAGATGACCGCGCAGCATTGTCCGGTAAACATAACCCGATCCCATTGTCGGCTATCACGATAATGATCTTTCCATCGTTTTTTTCAAGCAGAATGCTGATCTTGCCCTGTCGTTGCTCCGTGAATGCATGTTTGATCGCGTTCGTCATTGCTTCGTTAATGATCAGACAGATCGGAATGGCTTCCGAAATATCGATATCCACCTTGCTGATCATGAACTCAGGAAAGATGCGTCCCGATACACCGAAGCTTCTGATAAGATTTTCAGCCAGAATGGGTATGTACAGCGCCAGATCGATCGAGCGGATATCATCCGAGCGGTAAAGTTGATGATGTATGAGAGACATGGCGTAGATCCTCTGCTGGCTGACCTCGATGGCCGTCAGTGCTTCGTCTGAAAGATATTTCGCCTGCGATTCGAACAGGCTGATAATGGTTTGGAGATTATTCTTTACCCGGTCATGAACTTCCTTCAACAGCCATTCTTTTTCGTGGAGCGATATGGCCAATGATTGTTTCTTCATCTTTAAAAGGATGTTTGCTTTCATGACGGATCTGGAATGTTTGATCAGCATGCCTATGGTCAGGAGCAACAAGCCACAGCCAAAAGCGACCCAGACGCGGGTATAGCCGGCATTTTTAAGCCTAAGTCGCTCTACCGCGGCTTCATTCTTTAGCTGCTTGATGTTTTTTTCCTTTTGCTCATTGTGAAAAGCGATCAGCAGTTCCTCGATCTTTCTGTTTTTATCGGTATTGACCACCGAGTCCAGCATCACCTTGCTGAGACGATAGTATTTCAGCGCACTCTTGAAATTACCCGCGGTTGAATCCGCTTTGAATAGCAGGGCATATACTGCTTGCCTGTACCGGGTAGTGGAACTTACGCCAAAATAACTCAGCGCAGACAACAGATATATTTTTGCTTTTTGGGGACGTTGGGTGTCCATATAAAATTGCCCGATACGGTAATAACTGTAACCCACCTCATATTCCGGAAAAAAATCGTTTTGATGCCTGATCAGCCATAACATTTTTTCATATGCACCTTCCGCTTTATCAGTTTTATGCAATGCGGAATAACAATCACCCAGTTGCCTGTTCAGTAATCTTTGATCATCAGGGATCTTAAATTTACCCATTGAACTGTGTTCTTTTAAAAATTTTAAGGCCTGGCCCGCATTGCGCTGGGCGATCATACCCGTGACGATCGTACCCCTGATCTGTGGCACGCAGCTGTATTTTTTTTTACTCAAACAGTAACTTAGCGTTTTTCTTGACCAGGAAAGCGATTCAGATACATTTCCAAGGACCATGCAGATACCGCTCAGTCGACCATGAAACGTGATGATATTCGCTGAATCTGCAGGTGTTTTCATCATTTTCAACGATCTTAAACTGTATTCCAGGGCCTTTTGATAGCTGCCCTTCTCTATATAAACCGCAGCCAGCAGATCGCAGCTGTACATCAGGTTATCATGTGAGGCATTGGATCCAGGTCGGGTGATCTGCAGAAGTTCACTCTCTGCCTGCACAAGCTTATCCTGCTGCAGGTGAATGTCCGCGATATTGCGCAGGACATTATATTCGGACTGCTGATCCTTCAACCGTTTCTTGATTTGCAGCGCGTTTTGTAAACAGTATGCTTTGAAGGCCAGAGCCTGCGTCACATTTTTAATATTTGCAGCCAGATATTGCCATGCATATCCTTCATCTTCAATATTTTTATCAGACTGGCACTTTTTTATGATCGGCAGAAACAGTGGTTTGGGATCTTTTCGCGGATCGGTCCTGCAGATTGAATCCGCTGCAAGTATTTGATTGAATACAGGTCCCCAATCCTGGCCCTGTACCAATCCGGTGCCGGCCAGGAGCAGAAAGCAGGAAAGGATTGTTCTGACAGTATTCATCGTGGCTTTTTAGACTTTTATCTTTGTTCAAATGCAATTTTTTAATTGACGAGGAACTTTATTCCAACTCAATAAATATCAGTGGATCCCGTTCACTGTCTGTTACGTTTAAGGTGC
Organism: Mucilaginibacter conchicola; assembly: GCF_003432115.1. Taxonomy (GTDB): domain Bacteria; phylum Bacteroidota; class Bacteroidia; order Sphingobacteriales; family Sphingobacteriaceae; genus Mucilaginibacter; species Mucilaginibacter conchicola. Next base: position 2,167 of record NZ_QWDC01000005.1, on the reverse strand, counting down.
AATTAAACGGGATCTGAAGGTTTAAAAATGATCGTAATCTGCAGACCCGGATCCGAATCAAACTTGATATCTCCATTGATCTCGGCCACCAGTCCCTTCATAAGCTCTATCCCTAAGGACTGGTACTGTTTATCCATCGGGTTTTCTAAGAGTCCTGTCCCGTTGTCCGCAATGATCAGTTGAAGCTGATGGTTTTCTCTTATCAATGAAATCGTGATTTTTCCCTTTTTCGCTTCGGGGAAAGCATATTTGATAGAGTTCGTAACGGCTTCATTAATGATCAATCCAATTGGGATCGCGTAGGTGATACTGAGCGTGATGGGGTCTAAATTAAACACAAAGCCGATCAGGCCATTGATACCAAAGCTGGTTCTGAGGTTTGCGACCAGTTCTGGAATGTATTCGTCCATATGGATGGTCTTGATATTTTCAGAACGATAGAGTTTCTGGTGGATAAGGGACATCGCGTAGATCCTGTTTTGACTGTTCTCTATTGCCTTTAATGCATCGTTCGCAAGATATTTGGCCTGCGATTCCAGAAGACAGATGACCGTATGCAGATTATTTTTCACACGGTGGTGAACCTCTTTGAGGAGCCATTCTTTTTCGATGACCAACTGTTCAAGCATCCCGTTCTTCCGGGATATCAAACCATTGGTCTTCCGGGTCACCTTTGCCTGGCGGTATAAAAGGGCTGCGATCACCAGCAACATCAGTGAGCCGCCGATGATCCAGTTTCTAGTCTGTTCCGCCTGTTTCAGGTTAAGCTTCTGTACCTTTGCAGCATTTTTAAGATCGTTGATGTTTTTATCCTTTTGCTCGGTATTATAGGCGATCTGCAGTTCTTCGATCTGCTTGTTCTTTCTTGCGTTAAAAATGGAATCTTTGATCCGGGTATTTTGCTGAAGCCAGGTGATCGCGGTGCCGAAATTTTGCATTGAGGAGTCTGCCTTATAAAGCAACATAAAGATATTTTTCTTATCGTTTTCATATCCGGCAAGCTTGTATCCGCTCAAAGCTTCCAGGAAAAATGATTTTGCAACGGCGGGTTTCCCATTCTGAAGATAATAGTTACCGGTTTGGTGAAAGCTTACCGCTTTTTCCTGGATTGAGAATTTGTTCTTGTTTCGCCTGACGAGATCGATCATTAGGAGAAGTTTTGCTTCGGCTATTTTTTTTTGGTTCAGCGCGTCGTAACACCTGGCATATTGTGATAAAAGGTCGCGCAATGTGCTCAGATCAGACGGAGGGTACTTTTTGTGGTCCTTTTTAACAAGGTCAAGCGCCGCATTGGCTTTCCCCATGTCGATCAAATTGATGATCACCGTCGTTCGAACGATGGACATCAGTGATCTGTCTTTAATTTTTATGGCGGCTTCGTAAGCTTTTTTAGACCATTTATAGCTTTCATGCGGGTTATCCAGGTCAATGTAGATCACGGCAAGCCGGTCATAAAATGTCAGTGCATACGGCATATCTTCGGTGCGCATGCTTTTCACCGTAGTCAGCCCGTAATATAGCGCTTTATCATAGTTTCCTGTAAAACTGTACAGGGCGGAAAGCAGGTCCGTAGCGAAGATCAAATTCTGGTGGGATGCCTGTTTGTTTTTAATGATCCCAAGCAGCTCGTTTTCGGCGGTGACGAAATATTGTTGCTGGATATGTATGTCTGCCATTTTCCGGATAACATCCAACTCTGTTTGCACGTCACCTGTTTTTTTGATGAGTTTCAGTGCCTGCTCATAACAATGCAAACGATAGGAGTTCGTTTCAGGCGTCACCTCGATATCTTTCGCCATGTAGAACCAGGCCCAGAATTCGCTTTTTATGTCGTTTAACAGGCGGCTTTGTAAAACCAGCGGCTTAAGCAGGGGTTCAGTTCTTAGTGCCGGTTTTTTTTGATAAGCGGAGTCAATGCGCAGAATTTGCCGCGTGATGGTCGAGATGGGCTGTGCAGAAACCGGCCGAAAGATCATCAGGAACAAAAAAAAAACGATACACTTTTTCATGACGGTCCTTTCCTAGACGGTTTGTGGAATCGTGCAGCGCCCGCCCTGCACACTGTTTTGAATGATAGAAATCTATTTCTCATGATGGCTGATCAGCCGAACTGTTTTGAAATGCCGAGTTTGACCATTCTGGATTTGAGGGTTGAGGAATTGATATC
>NZ_QWDC01000004.1 GCF_003432115.1 Mucilaginibacter conchicola | reverse complement strand
GCTCTATCAGATCGGCAGTGCGGTCTTCTTCTTTACTGAAAGACTGGATAGAGATCAATTGCTGCAATAACTGCAGCGCCTGCTGCGACAACGTGCTTATATCTGCCATAAAACGCAAGGAGTTTTCCTTTTATAGTGAACGGCAAAATTACGCTTTTTGTGCAACGCCAGCAAAACAGCTGTATTATGAAAATGTAAAATAAGCTAAGATCAGCCTGCAATAGCCAGGCCCGGGAACTCTATGCGCGATGCATTGATGTGGGTATCATAGCGCCTTATCCCCTGGCGGTCAACGTGCGACAGAGTTTCAACCTTCCCTTCAATATATATCTTGCAACCCTTTTGCAACCTGGGTAAAACAGCTTTGATCAATGCATTTGGCGCATTTATCTGGTGCGTTTCGGTATGCGGGAGCATCTCGCCGCCGCGCCTTACCATCTCGTGCGTATGCACTGTAAAACGCCAGCCTTGCGTAGCACAATTATGATCACTAAATACCGGCTCCCCCGCAATCTCCCCGAATAAAATAACTTTATTAACCCCTGTAGTAGTAGACATAGTTTAAACACTGAACGATTTTTATCATTCCTTAGAGTTGTAAACTTACTAATATTTTTAGTTATAAGAAAATATATTATTTAATTGGAACAATACTAAATAGCTTAATCTAAAAGCAAAGCATCATCCTCATCACCCAGGCTTAGCTGTATCATATCGTTGCCAGCTATACCTTCTATTGATCCTTTGATGTGGGCTGCGTTCAGCAATACCTTCTCCAGTTGTTTCTCGCGGGCTTTCCAGAGTTTCTCCATAGCGTCGCGCTCTTTCTGGATAGACAGGCGCATGCTCATATAACCTTCACGGATGGCTTTCCACTGCTCAGAAAATTCGCTGCTGGTGAGATAATCATACAACAGGTGCATTTTATCACCTTTGTTCTCTTGCGCTTTGGCCATGTTAGCCAGCTTCACCACGCCATCGCGCAGGATGTATGATACGGCCTTTACCTCATCAAAACTACAGATCCAAACGCCATCGCGCTCGCCGAAGCAATCCATGCCTTTGGGGTAGCATTGGGTAACAATAACGGCCACATCAACGCCCATGGCGCGCATGTCTTTCTTTAGCTTCTCTATCCACTCGTTTGAGAACGCCGTGGTGCGCTTGCTCTCGTAAATGATCTTGCCACACTCCTGCCCAAACTGGTTTCGCACGGTTTGCACACAATCTGCACCGCGCACGCCTTTACCCACCTCGCTTATCATATCAAACGGGAAATAATTGCGCAACTGTTCTTCCAGTATCAGCTCCTGTGCCTCGCCTTGCAACTGCATAGAGCCCTGCTCGGCGCGGCGTTTCATCTCGTCGGCCAGGCGCTTTTGGTCTTCCAGTTGCTTTTCCAGTTCCTTAACTTTTAACTGGTATTCGGTATCTTTTAGGTTATGTTTTTCGGCTTCCTGCTTGCGGACCTGCTCAGCAATATCGGCACGCTGCTCTTGTAGCTTGCGCTGCAGGGAAACTTCCATTTCTTCTTCCTTTTGTTTGAGGGACTCCTCGCGCTGCAGGTATTCCAACTCCTTCTGTCGCGATTCTTTCAACTTCTCGGCACTGGCATTAACTGAGTTCTGCAACATAGTTAGCTGTGTCTCAAAATCAGATGTGATGCTTTTGCGCAGGTTTTCTTCAAGAGATTGCTGCAGTTGTTTCTTCTCGCCCACCAAACGCTGTTCAAAAGCTTCCTGTTGCTGGCGCGATTGAGCGGCAAATTGTTCTTCCTTCTTCTTAAACTCGTCTTCTTTCTGGCGGGTATAATCCTGCATCTTCAGCCTAAGCTGCTGTTTATACTCTTCGGCCATCACTTCCTCAATAGGAAAGCCATGTCCGCAGCTTGGGCACTTAACTTCTGTAGCCATAATTTTTAATGAGTATCAAAGATAAGAAATAGCCTTGCGGTTTGGGTGAAGGTTGGGGAAATAATAGTTGTGGATAACGTACTTCTTGTATTAGTATTTCATTAGGAATGGCAATGAGAATTAGCCTTGCAATTTGGGTGAGGCCTGTGAGTTATTTGTAAGCGTTGTGTTATTATCAACGTCAGTCCGCTCAATTGCCGCGGAAGGCTGTTACTTTTTGCTTGATCAAAAAGTAACCAAAAAATCATACAGCAAAGAGGCTTCTTTTTGCTCGAGGCCTTTACCCTGCAAAGCGGTCAGAACCACGGGCTGCAAAATCTTGCTCCCACTTCGTTCGCTCTTTGCCTGTGCTTCCGCAAGTATTGCTATGCCCTTACCCCCGCACTGCCCACCAGCGTTATACCCGCTTTCGCCTGAAGCTTTTTTGCTGACAAGAAGAAAAATAAAAAGCAGAGACCACACGCCACCGAAAAATGCGACATAGTGTAACGTGCGGGTAGTACAGGCACTGCAACAGCACTGCCCCTGTAGCGCGTTACCAAGTCGCGAGTTTTCTTTTTGGTACTTTTTCTTTTGCGGAAAAAGAAAAAGTACATCCACTAACGCTTCATAACCCACATTACCGACCCTAACGAAGAACTAATCTTAAAGAACGATTTTATCCTAAATTAAAAATCGTGATATAAATTTCTGAAGCTGCTTTTGATACCAAACGTTAACACCGTTGCTTTTTTATCGCCCAGGCTGTTCTTTTCCATACGGTAGAGGGCACCCAGTTCAAAACGCAGATTGTATTTTGGGTTAAGCAGAAATGCTACTGTACCTTCTGCATAGTAAAGGTTGGTGTTTAAGCCCTGCCCTATGCTGTTGCCGTTAACCGTTGGCACAAGTGGTTTGGTAACATCACGCCCTGCGTTGTCTGCGGCGGTAGCATCTACTCCGTATTTGGCGTACATCAACTGTCCCTGGAAATCAAAACGCTTGTACGTATAGTTAACCAAGCCCATCACCTCGCGGAAGTTGGCGCCCAGCGGATCGCCAAGTGGCTGACTGAAGAATGAGTAAGCACTTATAACCTGCGGGCTTGAGTACGTATATGGTTTCACGGCATCGTACTCAACCAAATAGTTAAGGTCTTTTACACCGAATATATCGGCACCACGCACACCCAACTGTACACCACCACTGTTTTTAACATTGCTGGTTGTTGTAACTGCAGGTTTGGTTTGGTCAAACAACAACTGACCATAAACGGCGTGTTTATCAAATATTTTATACTTACCGGTTAGCCCGTAAAGCGAATTACCAGGCAGTGATGAAGGGCCGCTTCCTACCGCAAAAGGTAGTGGGTTGATGAGGTTAGCATCAAACCCGCGGCGGTTACCCTGGTCATCGGCCTCTGGCGCTATATAAGCGTTAAAGAACCCGAACGACAGGCTGTTGGTAACATTCCAGTCTAAATAATGAAACAAACCCCACTTGCGGCGGTTGCTGCCAAACTCATCAAACTTAGGCAGGTTAAGGTCTTGCAGGTAAGTCCACATCATCATGTATTGTACCTTGCCAATGTTTGCAGTTAACCTTAGTAGCGGATAATTGGCCGCATAATCTGATAACAGGATAGAGCGATAACCATCGCCAATAAAAGTTTTATCCTGCCCTAAGGTAATGTTCAGTTGCTGGATAGGTGTGTACGATAGAATAGCCGTTGCATAAGAATAATCTCGGTAGGTTTTGTTTGGACCCCTGTCATAAGCCTGGCCGGGTACAAAACCTATTTGCTTTACGTAAGCGGTATAATAATCGGGAAATGCTGATTGATTTTCGTATCCGCTGGTGTAGAACGAGAATTTAGTGCCCACAGTACCACCCAATTGAAAGCCGCGGGTGTTGGTACCAATGCGTGTGCTAAAACCAAAACCAAGCGGTTTAAAATGTACTTCTTCCTTTGGGCCTTGTTCAGAAAAATCGTGGCCTATGGTGTTATCCTGCACATAATCAGCAAAAAAAGTCCAGTCTTTTGTCTTAACATCTATCAGGTGTTCGTTAAATATCTTACGCAGAAACCAACTGTGGCGGCTGCTATCAACCCCCATCTGCATGAGTTGGTTATAGCGGCCGTTTATAGTGCTATCTATCAAAAACGGCCTCAGCGATGTATGCATACCGCTGCTTTTTGAATAGATATCGGCATTAAATTTTTGGTAAAACTGGTACGATTGCGGCAGATAAACCGACTGCGCTTTGCCTGTTGCGGCGTATACCATTATCCCTGCAAAAAGTATGATACTTTTACCTGCAAGCCTTAAGTAGTTTTTTTGCATACGCAGCAAATTAAGCGTTAATTATTGTAACATTAAAATTTATCCTTCAGGTAAATGCATTCAGCTTTGGCCGCCACATGAATGAGACGGCAATGAATAATTTTATAGTCATTTTGCAGGAGTAGCCCCTACGGAGCAAAAGCCGGATAAAAGAAAAGAGCTACAAAGCGGTTGTCCCTACGGGACATAAGAATTGCTTATTTATTCGGCTATGTGAGCTCGGGCGAACGACTAATCTTTTGCTTAATGCCTCGTTAGAGGCTACCGCTTTGTAGAAAATCACATCAAAATAAGTTTTGCTCCGTCAGGAGCTACCCTTGGTCACGCGGTCAAAGCCATTGCAATTCATTGCCGTTCGGCTTTAGCCAACGGCATGCGTAACGGCAAATTCAAAGTTAAATTGTGTTAAAATTGTTAAAGCCCGTTGCCATTAACTTAAAACCAGCTTTTATTTACTGATATTTGGCGCTGCCAAACTTTACCGTGTGCGTATGCAATACACTAAACTTAACAACCTGCTTGGGTGGCTTTGCTTTTTAATAGCTACCACCACTTTCATCTTAACGTTAGAACCATCCGTAAGCTTTTGGGATTGCGGCGAATTTATATCGTGCGCGTTCCGCCTGCAGGTATCGCACCAGCCGGGTTACCCTATGTTTGCCATGCTGGGCAAAGTATTCTCGCTGCTATCAATGGGCGATAATACAAAAGTGCCTTTCTATACCAACTCAATGGCTGCCATTGCCAGCGGCGCTACGGTAATGTTCTTGTTTTGGACCATCACAGCTGTTGCTAAGAAAGTGTTAGTTGGCCGCGAGAAAGATTTTGGCGACGGGCAGACTGCCGTTATCATGGGTGCTGGGTTAGTAGGCGCCCTGGCTTTTACCTTTACCGATACCTTTTGGTTCTCGGCGGTTGAAACCATCGTGTTTGCATTATCTATCCTTTGTATAGCCGTTGTTTTTTGGGCGATAATGAAATGGGATGCTCATGCCGATGAACCGGGAGCCGATAAATGGCTCATCTTTATTGCTTACGTGATGGGGTTATCAATAGGTATCCATTTGTTAAACCTGTTAACCATCCCTGCTATTGCGCTGGTATATTATTTCCGCAGGTATAAAAATATTACAGGCGGCAGTGCCTTTGTCGCCTTTTTGATGGGTGTTGTGATATTGGCATTTGTACAATACGGCATCCGCGGATACACTATTAAGTTTGCTGCTTTTTTTGACCTGTTCTTTGTAAACTCGTTAGGTATGGGTTTTGGCAGCGGGGCTATTGTGTTTTTCCTGCTGCTGATAGGCATTATTGTTGGTGGTATTATCTACAGCATCCGTAAAAATAAACCGGTTTTAAACCTGGCATTTATATGTGTGGCTTTCATTTACCTGGGGTACGGTTCGTTTGCTTATATCCCTATCAGGGCTACAGCAAATACCAACCTCAATAACTCGCACCCTGATAATGCTTTTACACTTTATGGCTACTTAAACCGTATCCAGTATGGAGATAATCCGTTATTAACCGGCCCTTACTTTGACGCGCAGATAACCGACCAAACAGAAGGCAGTACCATATACAGCAAAGGCGATAAAAAGTACGAAGCCACCGGTAAAACCATTAATTACAAGTACGACCATACCACCATATTGCCGCGCATGTATAGTACCGACCCAAGCGACCAGGGCTTTTACCGCGGCTGGGGCCAGATCCCCGAAGGGCAGGCACCAAACTTTACGGATAACCTTAAATGGATGTTTAGCTGGCAAATGTACCAGATGTATTTTCGCTATTTTCTGTGGAACTACGTTGGCCGATACAATGATGCCGACGGACAGCAAAGCACCGAAAGTATTGATGGCAACTGGACCAGCGGTATTTTTGATGGCGGCAAGCATCTGCCAAAAAACGTGCTTGAGAACCCTTCATACACCCCACTTTACGGCATTCCGTTAGTATTGGGGTTAATAGGCCTGGTTTACCATGTTGAGCGCCGCAAGCGCGATGCATTGGTAATTATCCTGCTTTGGTTCTTTACCGGCTTGGCAGTGGTATTATACGTTAACCAGCCATCGGTACAACCACGCGAGCGGGATTACTCATACGTAGGCTCGTTTTATGCCTTTGCCATCTGGATAGGCCTATCGGTAATTGCCATTGCCGATGGCATCCGCAGGAAAGTGAATGCCAAGACAGCCGCCTATATAGCCACCGCCGTTTGTTTGCTGATAGCCCCTGTGCTGATGGCCAAACAAGAATGGCGCGGCCACGATCGCTCAACTAAGATGACACCGCACGATATGGCTTACAATTACCTTATATCGTGCCCGCCAAACGCCATTTTGTTTACCTATGGTGATAACGATACCTACTCGCTTTGGTATGACCAGGAAGTAGAAGGCATTCGCCCGGATGTGCGCATCGTGAATTTGAGTTTATTTAGCGGAGCCTGGTACATCCGCCAGATGCAGCGCCCTATGAATGCCTCGGCACCGTTGCCTATCACTATGCCGTTCAGCAAGTATAAAGATGGCACGCGCGATGTGATCTACTACAGCGATGGCGGCATTAAAGACCCGGTTGAACTTAGCGATATTTTCAACTTTGTTACCTCTGACGACCATGCCATGCAGGGCCGCAGCCAGGGTGGCGATTACGTAAATTATTTGCCTACCAAAAACTTTAAGCTTACGGTGAACGCCGATGAGGTAATGAAGAATAAAGTTGTATCGCCGGAGCAACGTAACCAGTTAGCCGATACCCTGGAGTGGAAATACACATCAAACTACATTACCAAGGACGATTTGGCCATGATAGACATTCTTGCACATAACAACTGGAAACGCCCTATATGCTTTGCTACCACCGTAGGCAGCAGCAACCTGATGGGCTTGCAGAAATACCTGTATAAAGAAGGCTTCACCTATCGCCTGCTTCCGCTAAAGGCTGATACCGCAAACCACGAGCAACTGAGCAAAGTAAATAACGCGGTGATGTACGATAACGTGATGAACAAATTCAAATTTGGGAAGTTTAAAACGGCCAAATATTTAGATCCCGAATCAACCGGTATGTTTTACCCGGTTATTACCACCACTTTCCTTGATCTGGCCACCAGCCTGGTAAAAAGCGGCGAAAACGATAAAGCCCTTAAAGTGCTTCATAAATACGATGATGAATTACCTGAAGACCTTTATCCATTCATTGACATTGCCGGCCGTAAAATGTATATGGCACAAATGGCCTACAACCTTGGCGATAATAAGCTGGGGAATAAAATGGCAACAAACATCAATAAATACCTGATGGACCAGTTTGGCTATTTTTATCACTTATTAGAAACCAACAGCGGCCGCTTACCACTGCGCGATGTGCAGTTAGGCATGCAGGTTTTAGAGCATTTAACCGAGTACACCGAAAAAAATCAACAAACCGAACTGCATAAAAAACTGGCAGCCGAGCTGCAGGACTACAACAAGAAGTTTGCACCTGTTTTAGGCATGCCTGAACAATAAAAAAGAAAGGCCCTTCGCGCGAAGGGCCTTTCTTTTTTATTGTTAATACAGGTGAGGGTAACTGAATTAGGGATGAATTTATCAATGCCACTTAAGGGCGATCAAACGCTACAGTATCTTTCATCTGCCCGTTTATCACTTTAAAGCTTTTTGCAGTTAGTTCCAAAATAACGTCTTCGCGGGTTGAGCCGTCGGTTTTGGTCACTTTCATTATTTTATAATTATTAGCAAACTCCCATTTGCCCAATTTATTGCCGGTAGATGACTGCGATTCGTAAGTTTTATCTGCTTTATACACCACCCGCATGCCTTTTATCACGTCAACTATCTGGTCTTTATGATCTTCTACCTGGGATGCGGCATCGGGGTTGGTCTCTACAATTTTATCAATGGTATATTTCACCATTTTATTAACAGATGCATCGGCAACTTTCCAACTCCCCAATATGTCTGTTTCAGGTGATGGCGCAACGGTGAATGCAGATAGCAATAAAGTGATGGCTGCTGCGCTAAGGGTTTTTAATTTCATGATATATTAGTTTAGATTGCTAAGGCAATTTTACCTTAAAGGCTAAACTACAATTTATTTTAATGATTCATGCCCTCAGGGCCTCATTCTCTTTCCTGATGCGCACGGTAAGCATCGCCGCATTCAGCAGGCTGAAAACCACAAAAGTATAATACAAACCAAAGGCCAGCGGTATGGCCGCTATCTCCATTATTACGATAATGTAATTGGGATGTTTGATGTATTTATAAATGCCGGTTGCCACAGGCGGCGTGCCCGGCACACGGTAGATGCGGGTATTCCAATAAGTACCTAAATTGGCTATCACCACAGCTTTTAAACAACAGAGCAGCACAAAAAATGCTATCAGGTAGTAATTGGCAAAAACCTCATCGCGCAGGTTATACTCAACAAGCAGGCTGATGATAAACAGCGTATGCATGGCCACCATATACGGGTAATGTTCGCGACCGTACTCAACCGCCCCGTGCTGCAGCAACCATTTCTCATTACGGGATGATACGTAAAGTTCTGACAAGCGCTGGCAGATGAGGAACGAGATGAAGATATAGAATGTCATACCTGTTTAGTTTTTCATTTCCAGTAAAAGCATTTCGCTGCTAAAGCCGGGCCCCATGGCCAGCATCAGTCCGTAGCCATTGGTAAAACCTTGTTTTAAAAAACGCTCTAATACATACAATACTGTTACGCTGCTCATATTTCCGTTTTGGGTCATTACATCAATAGTATTTTGCAGGTCGGTTTCCGTTATATCAAGCGCAGCGGTATAAGCCTCTATCACCTTTCTGCCGCCGGGATGGAAGATAAAATTGTTAATGTCGGCCAAAGTCAGTCCTTGCTTTTGCAAGAAAGCTTCCACATCATCCTTAATATACTTATTGATAATGGTGGGGATATCCTTTGAGAAAACCACTTTAAAACCATCATCGTTAAAATCCCAGCCCATTACGTCTAATGAGTCATAATAGAGTTTACTGCTGCCGGCTTTTATTTTTATTTGCTGGCGCGATGCATGGTTATCGCCCATTATCACGCAAGCTGCTACGCCATCAGAAAACAGGCTCGAGCCGATAAAATTACTTTTGCTGTAATCGCTTTTTATCAGCGTAAGCGAGCAGAGTTCAACTGCTACCAGCAGCACCACCGCATCAGGATTGGCCGTTGCTACTATTGAAGCTTTTGCTACGCCTGCCACGCCCCCGGCACAGCCTAATCCCCAAACTGGTGTACGGTTAATGTGCTGCGGCAATTGCATTTTGTTGATGAGCAGGGCATCAATGCTTGGGGTAGCTAATCCGGTGGTGGATACGAAAATAATATCCGTCAGCGCGTCTTTATCTATACCCGCTTCAGCCAATAGCTGTTTAACCGCTTGCTCAGAATATTGCAGGGCCAATTTAATGTACTCGCTGTTGCGTTCTTCAAACGTACTACTGTTGCCGTACCACTCAATAGGTTTAGCAAAGTTACGGGTAACGATGCCGGTATTATCAAAAGCTTGCAGCAGGCGCTCGGCGTGCTCAACATTTTCGGCAAACAGGGCGCGGGCCTGTGCCTTCACATCCTGCTGGTTAACTTTATGGGGTAACGAAATACCCGAAACGGCTGCTATATACGGCATATACTTTTTTTAAGGTGATGTTACGTATACAGATACGTTGGAAAGTTGGCTTTGGTTGACAACTTTTAACCGCCGGCATTGTTTTATTTTTAATTGCCTTGTACATTAGTCAGCAACAATAAAACCATCGCCATGCCCGAACTACCCGATCTTGAAGTATTTAGCCATAACTTGCAGAAGAAATTAGAAGGTAAAACCCTTAAGCAAGTTACCGTTCATTCCACCAAGTTAAATGTAAGCCACAAAGAATTACAGGATACCCTGCTCGGCCAAAAACTATCGTCAGTTTATCGTGAGGGCAAGGAACTGTACTTCAAATTCAGCAAGGGCGATACACTGGCCCTGCACCTGATGCTGCATGGCAAACTCTATTACTTTGATAAAACAAACGACCAAAAATTCGCCATCATAGAGTTGTTGTTTGATGACAACAGCGGACTGGTATTAACAGATTTCCAGAAAGCGGCCACCCCTACCCTTAACCCCGAAGAAAAGACCGCGCCCGATGCGCTCTCGAAAGAAGGCGGCGCGGATTACCTGAAAACTATCCTCGCCAAAAAGAAAACGAATATCAAAACCGTGTTGCTTGATCAGAAGATCATCCGCGGTATTGGCAATGCCTACGCCGATGAGATATTGTGGGATGCCCGTATCTCGCCTTTCTCGGTAGCTAATAAGATCCCCGGGGATAAACTGAAGGTTTTGGTAAAATCCATCCATTCGGTACTTACTGATGCCCAAAAACATATCATTAGCCATAACCCCGATATTATTGCCGGCGAGGTACGCGATTTTATGCTGATCCATAACGCCAGGAAGAAAACCAGCCCAGATGGTGCCGAAATAAAAATAGATGCCGGAACAAGGAAAACATATTATACAGATGAGCAGGAGTTGTTTGAGTAAAATCAACCCCTCTCCCACGCGTCATTGCGAGGAACGAAGCAATCTCCGAACTATAAAGAGCGGACTTGCATGTGTAGAGATTGCTTCGTTCCTCGCAATGACGCGTTTTGTTTTAGCCCGTTCGAAATGACATGATTTTTTAGTCAATCAGCGTAATCAAAAAATCACCCCAAAAATCAGCGGTCAAGATTTCCCCACAATTAAAACATTTAACCAAAAGCCCATGTTTAGCTTATAACAACAATAAACTACTATGGGAACACTTCAACATATACAGCACCAGATAGCGGCGTTAAACGATCTCATCAAGATAAACAACGACCGTATTGCCGGCTACCAGAAAGCGCTTGAAGGTACGCAGGATACCGGCCTTAAAACCGTTTTTGAAGGCTATATTGACCAAAGCCGCGGCTATGTGAATGAGCTGAACGATCATATCCATGTGTTAGGTGGATCGCCGACTGAGGGCACTACCCTCTCGGGCAAGTTTTATCATGCCTGGATGGACGTAAAATCGGCCTTCAGCAAAAAAGATAACCATTCGGTTTTGGCCGATTGCGAATATGGCGAAGACGTGGCAAAAAACGCCTACCGCAAAGCGCTGGATGACAAAGAATTGATTTGGGAAGATGATAAGGTGGTCAATCTGCTTAACACCCATATAAGCGGGCTTAAAATTGCCCATGATGCCATTAAAGCCCTGCGCGATTCAAGTAAGCAGGAAGCATAATATCACAATTTTCTAAACAAGAAAGGCCCCGATGCATAGGGGCCTTTCTTGTTTTACAGCGATGTAAAATATTTCACAAGCGACGGAAAATCATCGAATTTCACATCATAATCATCGGTAGTTCCAAAACCATAGCTTACAAACACAAACGGGATGCCTGCCAGCCGGCTTTGTTCACCATCGCCTGCAGTATCGCCAACATAAACGGGGTTTTGCAGGCCGTGCTTATCCATCAATAGTTTGATGTTATGGTTTTTGGGCATAAAGTTTACGCCATGGGCCAACTCGTCTTTTATCAGATCATCAATACCTGCCCAATCAATAAACTGGCGAATGATGCCTTTAGCACAATTGCTGAGGATGAACAGCGGGTAATGCTCCGCCAACTCTTTCAGGCCTTCGCGTACACCATCGTATAAAATGCCACCCTTCTCGCGGATGAGGTTATGGCGGCGATCATTAACGGTGCTGTAGATCTCAACGCGTTTGTCGTGGTCAAACTCGGGCATTAGTATCTCAATTACCTTTTTGCCTTCCATGCCTACCATGCCGGCCAGCACATCGCGGGTGATGGTTTTATCAATCCCCATTTCGCTAAAAACAAGGTTCCATGAGTAAGCGTAGGTGTCAACGGCATCCCACAGGGTACCGTCCATATCAAAAATGAGGCTATCGGGCTTTTGCATGGGGTGAAAGTAAGAAGATTTTTTGACTAACTCCCCCGCCACGTCATGCTGAACTTTTTTCAACACGCCATACGCTAAGTCTGTGCTTTCATTCAGCGTTAGCCCGCTCAATTGCCGCGGAGGGCTGTTACTTTTTGCTTGATCAAAAAGTAACCAAAAAATCAAGCCAGCAAGGAGGCTTCTTTGCCGCACGAGGCCTTTACCCCGCAAGCGTTCAGAACCACGGGCTGCAACATCTTGCCCCAACTTCGTTCGCACGCGCCAAAGCTTCAGGCAAGTATTGCTATGCCCTTACCAACACACCGCCCAGCGCGTTCTGCCCGCTTTCGCCCGAAGCTTTTTTGCTGACAGGAGAAGAAGAAAAGCCCGCTTGTCATTCTGAGCGTAGCGAAGAATCTAATCGCGTTCTATGTACAGTTAACAGATTCTTCGCTACGCTCAGAATGACAATTTGAAAAATTACCGCACAGTCAAAACGTTACCGAACAAATGCGACATAGCGTAACGTGCGGCAACCACAGGCATTGCTAAAGCACAACCATTGCAGCGCGTTACCAAGTCGCGAGTTTTCTTTGGTTACTTTCTTTTGCGGAAAAAGAAAGTAACATCCACTAACGACTCATATTACTCACCGCCATTCCTAACGAAGAATTACTTATGAGATTGCCACGCTACGCTCGCAATGACATTTTTTTGTATTTATGGCACTAAACAATTATCAGTAAATAATACCACAACAACATCAATTTACACCATTAAGGGCGGTAATAGTTCAATATCTTTGTGGTATGAAAAAGGCATTTCCGGTTTATGACATCTGCTCGCTGGCTGATCATCAACACAACGACCTGCTCATCAGCCGCTTTGCGCCTTACCTGGAGAAACACCAGAACCTCAGCTTACCCCACAAACATACTTTTTACCATGTGGTACTATTTACTGAGGGTGGCGGAAAACACTCTATCGACTTTAAATATTTCGACGTTAAGCCTTACCAGATCTATTTTATGGCACCGGGCCAGGTACACCGCTGGGATTTTGAGGGCAAGGTTGATGGCTATATCATCAATTTTTCGGCAGAATTATTTCAGTCGTTTTTGCTGAGGCCCGATTACCTGGAAGGATTTGCCTTTTTTAGCGGTGATGTGGATGATGAGGTGATAAACCTGAGCATTGATACCGGTAAAGCGGTTACTGAATTGTTTAAGCAATTGCTGACCGAAGCAGATACGCCCAACCGACTCAATATGGATATGGTACGCGCGCTGATGCTACAGTTATTTATTATGGTAGCACGCGAAAGTACCGATGCTGAAACAGGCAACGGACCAAACTACAACTACACGCTGCTGCAGAGTTTCAGGAAGCTGGTAGAGAAGAATTTTACCAGCCTGCGATTGCCGAAAGACTATGCTGCGCTGCTGTACATCACCCCTAACCATTTAAATGCTTTATGTAATGATATGCTGGGCATTTCGGCAGGCGAACTGATCCGCAACCGGGTGGTGCTTGAGGCTAAACGATTGCTCATTAACCACGATATGAACATTAACGAGATTGCAGGCAAGCTCAACTTTGCCGATAACTCATACTTTACCAAATTCTTTAAAAAATATACCGGCTTAACACCCGAAGATTTCAGAAAAAACCCCGTAGCGCAATGACAACTATTGATAAAAAACCAAACGGATACGTACCTATGATGGTAGGCTTGGCCAAAGCTAAATGCCCGCGCTGCCGCCGTGGCGATATATTCTCTACCCCAACCTATAATTTCGGCGGGCAAAAAATGCACGAGCGCTGCTCGCACTGCAACCTGTACTATGAGCGCGAACCCGGCTATTGGTACGTAGCTATGTTTGTTAGCTACGCACTCAATGTTGCCGAGATGGTGACCTTTGCCGTGGGTGTGCATATCCTCACCGGCTCTAACTCACCCTGGTTGTACACGTGTGTGTTATTGGGTATCATTTTTATACTATCGCCATTTAACTATCGCTACTCAAGGGTAATATTGTTGTACTGGCTAACCCCCGGACTGCACTATGAGCCCGCCCGTGCTGCAGATAAACCTGCAGACAGTAATACAACACACCAGGAAATAACAGGTAGTTAACGATTTACAAAGCTTTCGATCTTTTGTAGCAAGGCATCCATTTCAAAGGGCTTTGCTATAAAATCGTCGGCACCGGCATCACGTGCCGATTGTTCGATATCCTTGCTGGCAGATATCATGATCACAGGAATATTTTTTGTTGATGGTACCGATTTCAGCTTTCTGCAGATATCGCGGCCGTCATCACCGCTCATCCATATATCCAGCAGCAGCAGGTCGGGCAGTTCTTCGCGCATATCCAGCACGGTTGCGCCATCCACAGTACTACTTACCTGGTAGCCTTCAAACTCCAGCAACATTTCTACAGCGTCTACAATAGCCGGATCGTCATCGGCTATCATAATTCTTTTAGGTTTCTCACTCATCACTTCCATCTCCCTCACCTTTTTGAACTAAAAAATGCAAATAGGTTTAACATCGTAAATTAATTAGGTATCGGCTACCTTTTTGTCGGTAACAGGAAGTGAAAAGCAAAAAACAGACCCTTTTCCTTCTTCGCTGTTTACCCACATTTTTCCGCCTTCGCGGCGTATTATCTCATTTGAAATGTATAATCCCAACCCCAAACCGGGGAATGTATGCTGCTTACTGCCACCCACGCGATAAAACTGCTCAAATACCCTATCCAGTTTATCTTTTGGTATACCGATGCCGAAATCCTCAACACTCACAATCACATTATCCTGTTCCCTGCGGGTGCCCACAATAACCCTGTTGGCATGCGGCGAATACTTGATGGCATTAGTAATGAGATTGGTAAGCACCTGCCCTATCCTGTCTTTATCAGAATTTAGCTCGCCGGCATCGGCAAAGTCCATCACCAGTATGTGGCGGCTGGTGGTATGCTGCAGATCCTGCACTACATCCTGCACAGCAGCGTTCACATCAAACCACTCTTTATTGAAGCGGATCTTACCCGAGTTGATCTTGGTAACATCCAGCAGATCGCCAATAAGGTTGGTGAGGCGGTTAAGTTGCGCATCCATTTTCATTACCATGGCAGCCTTTTTCTCCTCGCCTTCCTGGCTCAGCATGGCGCCCAGTACCTGTGCATAGGCCTTTACGCTGGTAACCGGCGTTTTTAACTCATGACTGGCTATACCCAAAAAATCATCTTTTTGGCGGGCCAGCTGTTTTTGCTCGTCAATATCTGTATTGGTACCAAACCATTTTACTACTACGCCATCATCAGCAAAGGGTAAAGCACGTGAGAGGTGCCAGCGGTATTCGCCCTCACGATCTCGCAGGCGGAACTCACACTCAAACAGTTCGTTTGTAGCCAAAGCCTGCAGCCAGGCGGCACTGCATTTCTCCCTATCATCGGGGTGTACCAGCTGCAGCCATTTATTGCCGATGATATCCTCAACCGGTAAACCGAAGAAATGCTCGGTTTGGCGGTTCACATAATCCAACATGCCGCCGGTATCAAACGTCCACAACTGGGCGGGCATAAAATCGGTAACAAAGGCAAACTGGTTTATCTGGTTGTTCAGCTCCTCGTTTTTAAGTTGAAGTGCTATATCTGTCTTGGTCTTTTCAGTTACATCCGTGCATGAGCCTACATAGCCTGTAAACACCCCGTTGGCATCATACTGCGGGTTTCCTGTAGCAATACACCAGCGGATCTCGCCATCCTCGCGCTGCATCCTGAAATCGATCTCGTAAGCGCGTTGGTTATTCAGATCATGGATGAATTTGCGTGCGGCACGGCCCCTGTCATCTTCCAGGATGGCATTTAGCCAGCCCGTACCCAAAGTTTCTTCGAGGGATTGGCCTGTCCAGTCGGCCCAGGTTTTATTGGCGTAAGTGATCAGGCCTTCGGCGTCGGCTGTCCACAGGGCGGTTGGCGCGGCGCTGGTAATATTTTGTAGCAGTTGTTCGCTTTGTACCAGGGCTTGTTTATCGGCCAGTTCGCGTCGCAAATCGCGGGCTATAGATGCACGGCCCCGAGCATTCCCGTAAGCATCAAATATCATAATAGAGGTTGCCTGTACGGGGATAGCCTCGCCGGTTATAAAGTTGCGGTACATCACCAACCCGCTCCATTTACCGCTATCAAAAAGCTGGGTATTGATCTCGCTTCTGAGTCTGTCCAATTCGTCGGGCATCAAAAACTGCGAGTTATGCGGAATATGTTCATCAGGCGCAAGGCCCATCATCTGTTTGCCGGCGGCATTGATGTAGGTTACATTCCCTTCGGGATCTGATAGGCTGATAAAATCTGATGTATTATCTATCAGTGAGATCAGGCGTTTCTGCTCATCGCGCTCATTTAATTCGTTGCCAATATCAAGCGCAGTTCCCGCAAAGCGGATACAATTGCCCTGCCCATCAAAATAAGCTTTACCCTTGCAACGCAACCACCGGATCTTTTTATCATCGGCACCAACGGTTCTAAACTCGGTGTTATATTGCCCGTCGCCGTTTGGATCGATAGCTTGTTGCACAGCCTCATCAACCGAACTACGATCATCGGGATGGATGTGTTTTAAAACATCAACGTAAGCTATCTCGTCATTCTTAGAGAAACCGAATAATTGCTTACAGCGATCGTCCCAGCGTACAATATTACTCTGCGGGTTCAAATCCCAGGTGCCAAACCCTGCCGAATCTAAAGCGAACTGAATGCGTTCTTCCGTTTCAGATAATTTTTGGCGGGTAAGCACCAGCTCGGTTACATCGGTAGCCGTATTTAAGATGCCCCAAACGTTGCCGTTCTCATCTTTTAAGGGCTGATAATTGAAGTTGAAGTAATAGGTTTGCAGGCGGCCATCCACAAAAAGCTTCACTTTTTCGGCCACGGCCTCGTAAGGGATGCCAGTAGTATAAACATTCTTGAGGATGCCCAAAAAAGGCTGGTCGTGCATCTCGGGCAGGGCTTCTAAAAAAGTTTTCCCTACAACTGATGTATCCTTTCCCCAAACTTTAAGAATGGCTTTGTTCACCAGGCGAATAACCTGATGAGGACCAACGTATAAGCCCACGGGCGACGGTGATTCCTCTACAAGCGTCCTGAATATATTTTCGTTCGCAAGCGAATTAAGGTAGTTGTGATCCATTACACACAGCGCAGTTTACACCCGGATAAGGTAGAAATACGGGGGATGCTGCTAACTCACAATAATACCCATTTCGCGGCACTTTTACAATCTGCGGTTGTGTTAAACTATAAAGAATAATTTTGAAGTTAAAACACCCTTCTACTCTCTTAATTTAATTAGCTGCAACTTGCCTGCGGCTTTATTTAAGTACTATATTGGCATATATCTATTTGAAACCATTATGAGCACTCTTGATAACGGGAACGTAAATATTACTTTGAGTGATGAGGGCATAGCCACCATCAACTTTTACCATCCGGCACAAAATTCGTTACCGTCAAACCTGCTGCAACAACTGGCTGATACCATTACAGATGCAGGCCAAAACCCCAACATACGCGTAATTATACTGCAAAGCGGCGGCGACCGCACCTTTTGTGCCGGCGCCAGCTTTGATGAGTTATTAGCAATAAAAGATAAACAGGCGGGTGCCAAATTCTTCTCGGGTTTTGCCAATGTGATCAACGCTTGCCGCACTTGCGGCAAGATCATCATAGCCCGCGTGCAGGGTAAAGCCGTAGGCGGCGGTGTTGGGCTGGCTGCCGCGGCAGATTATTGCCTGGCTACCGAAAGCGCATCTATCAAACTCAGCGAATTGGCCATAGGTATAGGCCCCTTTGTAATATCGCCGGTGGTTACGCGTAAGATAGGCTTATCAGCTTTCTCACAACTCACCATCCGCGCCAGCGATTTCCAGACGGCGCACTGGGCCATGGAAAAAGGGCTGTTTAACGAGGTACATGACGATATCCCCGCGCTTAACGAAGCTGTGGTAACCTTAAGCCGTAAACTGGCCTCATACAACCCAGTCGCACTGGTGGGCCTTAAACAAATACTTTGGGAAGGCACTGAGAATTGGGACACTTTACTTGCTGAGCGGGCAACGATAAGCGGAGAGTTGGTGCTATCTGAATTTACACAGGAAGCGTTGAATGGCTTTTTGAACGCCTCACCTAAATCCTCTCCAAAGTAGAGGACTTAAAAAATATTATATATCACTGTCATTTCGAACGAGCGTATGCGAGGAGAAATCTTCTACACTGTAAGTATCGCTTGTAGAAGATTTCTCCTCGTTCCTCGTTCCTCGTTCGAAATGACATAACTTTTTAAATATAAAGCCCCTCTCCTTTGGAGAGGGGTTGGGGTGAGGCACACACAAAAAAAGCCTTCCGGGTTATCCGGAAGGCTTTTGGGTATTAATCTATATATAGATATTACCATCTGCGACCATGACCAAAGTGATGGCCACGACCACGGTAATAGTGTTCTCTATAAACTACACGGTTAACAACAACCGGGCGGCGGTAGTAACGCGGGCCATAATATGCAGGGCGAACATATCTGCGTACTACAACAGGGCGTTCGTAATAAACAGGCTCTGGTGCCGGTTCATAGTAAACAGGCTCTGGTTCTACATACACATGACGCACTGGCAAATTAACTCCAATACCTACACTCACCTGCGCTTTTGCAAGCTGTGCGCCGGCTGTTAAAACGAGTGCTATAATTGATATTTTCAAGGTTTTCATAACAAGTAGATTTAGTTACAATTATTGTTTCATTTGCAGGTATGACCCTATAAATGTGCCAGGGTTTAATAAAAATCTACTCTTTTTTAGAATATCAATGTTCGTACAAGCTTAACCTGTTACGTAAAACACTCATTTCCTGCTGCATAAGCTGCATTTTTTGCAATAAATTATTTATGGTGGCAACACCCGCTTCGTTAATTTCTAACTGGGTGTGCAGGCGCACCAGGCGCTCCAGTTTTTGGATCTCATCCAACGGGATGCACTTAATTTTATTCACCCTGGTAACTTTTACCAGCCCGGCTTCGGCCAGGTACTCAACAAAGGTGTAGGCCACGTTGTGGTACACACAAAAATCATCAACACTAATTACTTGCTCTGTTTTCATGGTGGGTTATAATTTGGCCAGTTTCTCAAATAACTCTCTCTGTTCGGTAGTAAGGCTGGTTGGCAACTGCACATTATAGGTAAGGTATAGGTCGCCGAATTGCCCGTCCTTTTTATATACAGGCATGCCTTTGCCCTTCAGCTTAACTTTTGTACCGTTTTGCGTACCTGCCGCAACTTTCAGCTTTACCTTACCGCTAAGGGTATCGGCCGTTAGTTCGCCGCCTAAAACAGCCGTGTACAGGTCGAGCGTGATATTTTTATGCAGATCATTACCCGTACGTTTAAATTCGGCATCCTCGGGGATGAAGAATTTGATATACAGATCGCCCGCGGGTGAACCATTGCTACCCGGGCCGCCATGA
The DNA here is from genome assembly GCF_003432115.1 of Mucilaginibacter conchicola. GTDB lineage: Bacteria > Bacteroidota > Bacteroidia > Sphingobacteriales > Sphingobacteriaceae > Mucilaginibacter > Mucilaginibacter conchicola. The sequence goes on along the minus strand of NZ_QWDC01000004.1, from coordinate 376,983 downwards.
CCTGCAATTTTAATGGTCTGCCCGTTCTCTATCCCTGCCGGGATGGTGAGGCGAATATTTTTACCGTTAACGGTAAGCGTTTGCTTTTTTGATTCGAGCACATCGCGCAAGTTCAATTGCAGCTCGGCGTTGAGATCCTGACCACGATAACGTGCAGACCTTTTACTTCCACCGCCACCGCCAAACATCGAACTAAAGAAATCAGAGAAACCGCCGCCGCCTGCTCCACCGAAATCAAAATCGCCAAAATCTTGCGCCGAACCGCCCTCGTAAGTATAGCCACGGTTTTGCTGTTGCTGCTGTTGCCGGCGTTGTTGTTCATAAGCCTCGCCGTGCTGCCAGTTTTCGCCATACTGATCGTATTTCTTGCGTTTTTCGGGATCGCTCAAAACCTCGTTGGCTTCGTTCACCTCTTTAAATTTTTGTTCGGCGGCTGAGTCGTTAGGGTTTACGTCGGGGTGGTATTTGCGCGCCAGTTTGCGGTAGGCGCTTTTTATATCCTTGTCGGTAGCAGTTTTTGCTACGCCCAATACCTTGTAGTAATCAATAAATGCCATAGCTAAATAATGTATTGTTAAAACCTGCGAAGCGTAAAAATGTGTGAATGTTAGCTGTGTTTTACATATTTTAGACAACCTAATTATCAAACTAATGACTACCACGCCCGCCCCAACCGAGTTTAAGAGCAGCCCTACCGCATACCTTAACGCCCTGCGCATATTTGCCTGCTTTATGGTGCTGGTGGTGCACTCGGGCGAGTTTTTCTACATCGGCGATCAGGGCAAGATCATTCGCGAGCACTATGTTTGGGTGAACAACTACGGCAGTTTTATGCGTGCCTGTGTACCATTATTTGTAATGATATCGGGCTATTTATTACTGCCGATAAAAGAAGATGCGCCCACTTTTTACAAGCGACGCTTTACACGCCTGCTTGTGCCTTTCCTTTTCTGGAGCGCCATGTATGCCATAGTGCCGTTTGTGCTGGGAACCGCCACGGCCGCGCAAATGTGGCATGATCTGTATATGATCCCCCTAACTTTCTCCGGCAGTGCAGGTCACCTGTGGTTTGTGTATATGTTTATAGGTGTGTACTTATTCATCCCGATCTTCTCGCCATGGGTACAGCAGGCATCCAAACAATTTAAACAGGTTTTCCTGCTGATATGGATAGCCACACTGTGTATGCCCTACATCAAAACCTTCGTCCCCGAAATTTGGGGCGAAGCTTTCTGGAACAAATATCACACAGGATATTATTTCTCGGGATACATTGGCTACCTGTTGCTGGGTCATTATATAAAAGCACATGTTAATGTTTCAAAAACTGCCGGTGCTGTTTGGGGATTGATATTTATACTGATAGGTTACCTGATCACCAATTTTGTATTTGCCCACCAGATGCCGATAGCTAAAGACATCCCACAGTTGGAACTTTCATGGGCCTTCCCGACCATCAACGTAGCTATGATGGCGACAGGGTTGTTTTTAATATTCCGTACGATTTCCTTCAAAAGCGCAGCTGCTGAGAAATTTACCGCTGGCGTATCGGGTTTAACTTATGGGATGTACCTGGCGCACATACTTGTGCTGGTGCAGCTATATCCGTTTATCAATGCATGGATAGGCGAGCCTGTAGCGGTTATCCCCGTATTAGCGACTTGCACTTTCGTGGTGACTTATGTGCTGATCAAACTGTTATCGTATTTGCCGGGGAGTAAGTATATAGTGGGGTAGCGATTATTTTGTGGTTTTAGGAAGGTTTACGTTTTATTAACGTTAGTCTGCTCAATTGCCGCAGGGGCTGTTACTTTGTCTTGATACAAAGTAACCAAAAATCATACAGCAAAGAGGCTTCTTTGCCGCACAAGGCCTTTTCCCTGCAAGCGGTTAGAACCACGGGCGGCAACATCTTGCCACCACTTTGTTCGCACACGGCCAATGCTTCGGCAAGTATTGCTATGCCCCTGCTAACGCACTACCCACCATTGTTCTACCCACTTTCGCCCGAAGCTTTTTTGCTGACAGGAAAAAGATAAAGTAAAAAATGAAGAAGAAACAAACGCACTAACCAAGCGTTACCGAAAAATGCGACATAGTGTAACGTGCGGATAGCACAAACATTGCTAAAGCAGAAACGTTGCAGCGCGTTACCAAGTCGCGAGTTTTCTTTGGTTACTTTCTTTTGCGGAAAAAGAAAGTAACATCCACTGACGATTCATATCGTTAAAACCATACCTAACGAAGAACTAATCTTAAAGAGATAGCTTCGTACCTCGCAATGACGTGTGGAATAGTAAACCATTTCCATCCCCCATTGTTATCCTCTCATATAAACGCTAAAACCATGAAAACCATAACCGTACCCGGCGACCCATCTACACTTACCGCAGTGATGGTGCCAATGAATGAGATAGAATATCACGACCACGAGACCATCCGCATCGTATCGGCAGACAGCGATAGATCAGTAGAGAAAACTATTTTCCGCGTTGTTGATGGCGGCGAAAATAAGTGGGAATTGCAGTTTGAATAAAACTGCGATTTACTCCTTTGTAAATACCGTTATCTTGCCGCGTTGTGTCAATATAAATTGACCTTTATCAACATCAAACTCTAAATGGATGTCGTAAGGTTCAAACTCGAACACATTTTTTGCGACTGCATCAAACTTAATGGCGCTTTGCCCGGCAGCCGTGCCTACCAGCGTGGTATTGTCTTTACTCATGGTGATCTTAACAGGAAAATCGGGGCTGGTGTAAACACCAAGATATTTATCAAGATCTTCGGTTTTAAGCGCAAGGGTTTTAAATGTTGGTATAGTATATGTTTGGTTTAAAACAATACTTTTTACACCCTTAAATATCTTATCAATACCATAACTGCCACCGTTACTGATATAACATATCGCAATCTTCTCCACCGGGAAATACGCCAACTCCGACCGGTAGGCATCTATGGCACCACCATGCCCGTAGCTTTGTTTATCGCCGTTAATTGTCAAAAACATCGCCATGCCATAGCCATCCTTCATGGTTTTCATCAGTTCGAGCGTGGCTGGCTTCACCAGTTTGCCCGCAAATAGCGATTCAATAAATTTATCCAGATCGGCCGGGGTAGATACCATAGCCCCCGCACCGGATGGTATGCTCATATCTGTTTCCGCAAACTTGTTCCACTTGCCATCGTACGTATAAGATAGCGCCTCGTTATTGGCCGTGTTGGTTTTAACGCCATAGTAAGTATCCTTTAAACCAATTTTATTTACCACGCGCTGTTTTACCAACTCCGCGTAACTCTTTTGAGTAATTTTTTCAATAACGTAGCTTAACAAAACAAAGTTGGTATTGCTGTATTGGGCTTTGCTACCCGGCTCAAAATCCGGTTTCATGGCGGCTATCCTGGCCAGCAATTGCTCATGCGTTTGCGGGGCCAGCATATAGGTGTTGTAGGCAGGATCATTGGTAAAATTGTGCAGGCCGCTATGATGGTTCAGCATCATACCTATGGTTATTTTAGCTGCATTTGGCACCTGCGGATAAAATTTATCCAGTGTAGTTTCCAACGTAAGTTTCCCTTCCTCTACCAGCTGCATTACCATAACACCCGTAAACATTTTACTGATAGACCCTATCCTATATTTGGTTTTGGCCGTAGCCGGGATGGTGGCCGGGCTATCGATAGCCGCGTTACCTATGCTTTTCTGATAAACTATTTGGCCGTTTTGCGATATAGCCAGGCTGCCCATGCTTTTGTTATTAGCAGCAAGTACATTTAACAGGCTATCTAAACGTGGCTTGTTTATGGTTTGCGCTTGTACGGATGCTGCTAAACCAGCGGCAGTTAATGCTAACGCGAGTATTTTTTTGATCATGGTTGATAGGTTTAGATATTGGATAAAAACCCATGTAAGTTGTTACAGGATAATTAGATCATTAATATCCCGGCATATACCTAACTCTCCAATATCTCGGCTATCTCTTCAAAACCTTTCTCGCGGGCAAGATCGGCGGGGAGTTTACCGCCTTCCATGCGAATATCGACATGGGCACCGGTTTCAAGCAAAAGAATCAATAATTCCAGATTACCATTTTGCGCGGCGGAGTGCAGCGGCGTAGCCCCCGAGCGTTGTTTCACATTCACATCGGCGCCATTATCTATCAGCATGCGGGCGGTATTGGTAAAATCGCCGGCTGCGGCCGAGTGCAGCGGGTAAACGTTAAAGCCATTATCTGATGGTTTATTTACGTCGGCACCTTTCAGCACCAAATAACGTGCTATATCATAATGGCCAAAATAGCAGGCCAGGCCAAGGGCGGTAAAACCATCTTCGGCATAATAATCTATCCTACCGGGATGTGCAGTTACCAGATAAGCCACATTATCAAAAGCTCCGGCGGCCGAGGCTTCAAACAGGTCGGGATTGGTAACATGGCTGAGCAAGATCTCGGTTACCTGCGGCTTTTTGTAATAGCATGAAAGCATCAGCGGAGATACATTTAAACTGGTTTTAGCGGTCGCCAGTTCAGGATGGTTAGCCAGCAGGGTTTGTAATTGCTCCAGATCGGCGTTGGCAATGTATTCTTCGAGATTTTCTATGCTCATTAACCGTAATAATACAAAAATTTCAATTATTTATAAACACCGCCTGCCCTATTTTCTTAAGGACTTTTGGCAGCCTTTTTACATTATGTTAAATAAAGTTAAAGGCTACAATTTTTTGTGTTTTTGCCGTTTGATGCCTAATCAAACAATAAACACATGAACCAAGCAACAAAACTATTCGCAATTCTCTTAACAGTGTCGGCATTATTCATCGGCACGCGGTCAAACGCCCAATCCATTCAAAAAAGCAAACTGCGCTTCGGCATCGGCTTAGATGGCCTGGCACCGGTTGGCCAACTTAGTAAGAGTACTAACTTTGGCCTGGGTATTACGCCGCGCTTACAATACGGCATTAATGACCATGTGGCCATCACGTTTACATCGGGGCTTTATCACTTCTTCCCGAAGGCTATACCAGCTGAGTTTAACGGACAACAGTACACCATCAAAAACGATCTGGATCTTATCCCCGTAAAACTGGGACTTAAGGCTTTTGTAACCTCTAACATTTATATAGGTGCAGAAGCCGGTATAGGTTTCCAGGTTGATAACGGTGGCGGCGATTCTAAATTTATGTCTTCAGGCGGTTTCGGCTACGCTAACAAAAAATGGGACGTTGGCGTTCGTTACGAAAACTTTAAAGCTAACGGCTACAGTAACAACGTAATTGGCCTGCGTGTGGCTTATGGCTTTGGACTGTAAATAAACCTCTTGATATTGAAAAGGTACGTTTGGTAACAGGCGTATCTTTTTATTTTAAATATCTCCGCCCTTGTTGGTGTTGTCACCAACAACATATATGCAAGGCTCTAACGCTTCACCTGAACGCGGCTTGTTGGTGACAACACCAACAAGGGCCAAGTGGTTCGACAGGCTCACCATGACAATTATTAACAAACTGCCAACTGCTGCATTATTGTTTCTTCTTAGATTTTGAATAACTTTATATTTGCAAAAACCACGAGTGAAGGATGCCGGTCAAAGGAAATCAATTTCGATCTAACAGCTTTAAAGAAGAAAATCAGCCACGCGAAACCGGCGGTAAAAAACCACAACGCGAGCGCCCTGCAAGGCAGCAGCAAACCGAGCGCCTGCCCATGTTTAACCTGCGCGATGGCCGTATCATCAAAATAGTTGGCCTGTTCTCGCTGGTGTTGTCGGTGTTTTTCCTTATCGCCTTCACATCCTACCTGTTCACCTGGCAACAGGACCAAAGCTATGTATCAAAAGCCAACGGCGGTTGGGGCAACCTGTTTAAAACCACCAAAGAGCTCATAGAGAACGGCGTAGCCAACCCTGTGGTTGACAACTGGCTGGGTAAATTCGGCGCGCTGCTATCAAACCAGTTTATTTTTGAGTGGTTTGGTGTGGCCTCGTTCCTGTTCGTGTTCATCTTCTTTATTATAGGTTACCGCTTGTTGTTCAAGATCAGGCTATTCTCGGTAAGCAAAATGCTGGCGTATACGCTTTTCAGTATTGTATTTTTATCGGTAACCATTGGTTTTGTACACGCCTTCGTGTCAGACTATCCGCACTTTGCCGAGGGTAACTTCGGTTTCTGGACCAACCGCTTGCTGGCTGCGCAGATAGGCCAATCAGGTACAGGTTTCCTGCTTATATTTTTGGCGCTGGCCGTATTGGTTATCGCTTACAACATCGACTTTAAATTACCTGCCCGCAAGCAGCGCCTTAATGATGATGTTGCTCCTGTAATAGCGCCGGAGCCTGTTGAGTTGGAGAACGAAGATATTTCTATCCCTGTTGAATGGCCGCGCAATGGCGCCAACAACCGTATTAAAGATATGTTGGCTGCAGAAGCTGCCGCTGCCGCAGTTGTTGAACCTGTAATGCAGCAGCAGGTGATGCCTACACCGGTAAACACTTACCACGAGCCTGTTGTGCTTACACCAGAGGTAACGCCTGTGCCTGAAAAAGTGCAGGAAGTTGAGGAAGAAACTGAAATACCGTTTACTATTGATGTAGAGCGCCCTAACCCGGTGATGAGCATCGAGGAAAGCGACACCGATAAAGCCAAAAGCCTGGTAGAGCAATTCGGTACGTATGATCATAAGCTGGAGCTGGCATCATACAAACTGCCAACGTTAGATCTGTTAGAGAACTACGGCACGGCTAAAATTTCGGTAGATGCGGACGAGCTGGAAGCCAACAAGAACAAAATTGTTGAGACGCTTAACCACTACAATATCGAGATAGATAAGATAAAAGCCACCATCGGCCCAACGGTTACGTTGTATGAAATTATCCCTGCGCCGGGCGTGCGGATCTCTAAAATTAAAAACTTAGAGGACGATATCGCCCTTAGCCTTGCTGCGTTGGGTATCCGTATCATAGCGCCCATGCCGGGTAAAGGTACTATAGGTATAGAGGTACCAAACCAACACCCCGAGATGGTTTCCATGCGATCAGTACTGGCTACCGAAAAATGGCAGAGTAACACCATGGATCTGCCAATTGCGCTGGGTAAAACCATCTCTAACGAAGTATTTATTGCCGATTTGGCTAAGATGCCCCACTTACTGGTTGCGGGTGCTACCGGCCAGGGTAAATCGGTTGGTATCAATGCTATCCTGGTATCGCTGCTATACAAGCGCCACCCTGCCGAGCTAAAGTTCGTGTTGGTGGATCCTAAAAAGGTAGAGTTAACGCTTTTCCGCAAGATAGAAAGGCACTTTTTGGCTAAACTGCCCGATGAGAGCGATGCCATTATCACCGATACCAAAAAGGTGGTAAACACCCTCAACTCCCTTTGTATTGAGATGGACCAGCGTTACGATCTGCTGAAAGATGCACAGGTACGTAACCTTAAAGAGTACAACGCCAAATACGTAAACCGTAAAATAAGCGACCCCGAGAAACACCGTTACCTGCCATTTATTGTACTGGTAATTGATGAGTTTGCCGACCTGATGATGACCGCCGGTAAAGAGGTTGAGCAGCCTATTGCCCGTTTGGCGCAACTGGCCCGTGCGGTGGGTATCCACCTGGTTATTGCTACGCAGAGGCCTTCGGTTAACGTTATTACGGGTACTATTAAAGCCAACTTCCCGGCTCGTTTAGCGTTCAGGGTATTATCTAAAATAGATTCGCGCACCATCCTGGATGCGGGCGGTGCCGATCAGTTGATCGGTCGCGGGGATATGTTGTTATCTACAGGCAGCGATCTCATCCGTTTGCAGTGTGCCTTTGTAGATACGCCTGAGGTAGAGAAAATATCAGACTTTATTGGCAATCAGCGTGGCTACCCTACCGCCCTGTTACTGCCTGAGTATGTTGGCGACGGCGAAGCCGGAAGCAGCCCTAAAGATTTTGATCCGGATGACCGCGATTCGATGTTTGAAGAAGCTGCACGATTAATTGTACTGCATCAGCAAGGTTCTACATCGCTCATTCAGCGTAAAATGAAGTTAGGTTATAACCGTGCAGGCCGTATTATCGATCAGCTGGAAGCTGCCGGTATTGTAGGCCCGTTTGAGGGCAGCAAAGCTCGTGAGGTATTATTTCCTGATGAGTACAGCCTTGAGCGCCACCTTGAAGAATTACAAAAACCGCGCGATTAAACCAATTTATCTGCTATCGCTCTAAACCATTATACAGCATAATGGTTATCAGTGTGCTTTTAAATTTATACCGTACATGAAAAAGTTTTTCGCATATATATTATTATCCGCAATAACCGTAACATCAGCCTTTGCCCAAAAAGATGTTGAAGCAAAAAACATCTTAAATAAACTGAGCAAGCAATACCGCACTTACAATGTAGTTAAAGCCGATTTTACGCTGAGTATTGATAATCAGCAGGCCAATTTCAAATCAACCCAAAGCGGTACCCTTATATCCAGTGCAAAAACCAATAAGTATAAAGTAACGGTTTTGGAGCCGGGCAAAAAAACGGTTAACCAGGAAATTATCAGCGATGGTAAAAGCCAATGGACGTATCTACAGGATGCCAACGAGGTGCAGCTGAGCAACGCCGATAACAGCGAGGAGGGCTTTAATCCCGGCAAGATCTTTACTATTTACGAAAGCGGCTACAAATACATTTACACCGGCCTGCAAACAGCAGGCGGCAAAACCTACCAGGTGATTGACCTTACCCCTACTGCCGAAAAATCGAGCTATTTTAAAGTGAGGCTGATGATAGACAAGGCTAAGAACCAGCTGTACAGCGCCCAGATATTTGATAAGAACGGCAGCAAGTACACCTATGCCCTGCGCAGCTTTACCCCAAATGTAAAGGTTGCCGAGAGTGTGTTTACGTTTGATAAGAAAGCTTATCCGAAGGCCGAATTGGTTGATTTGCGATAAATATCGGGGTAATTGTCAATTTTATATTTGACTCACCCGGTCTTTACTTCGCTCGACCACCCTCTCTGCTGCTTGCAGCAAAGAGGGTAAGAAAAATATCTACTTCTTTACCCTCTTTACGCTTGCGTAGAGAGGGCCGACAAGCTCCAGCGATGTCGGGATGAGTCAACTGCACAAGCGACTTAATATAGATTCATCAATTGATGAGCAAATGCCTTTAGGGGTAGCTCCTACCGAGCAAAATCTCGTTCAATATTTTTTCTACAAAGCGATAGTCCCTAAGGGACATTGGATTTGTTTTGTAATTGCATGCAGAAGGCTATTATAACTTATTATCACTTACGCTCTCTACCATGTTGCCCCGTAGGGGCTACCGCTTTGTAGCTAATCATCACTGAAATTCTTTTGCTCCATACGAGCTACCCTACCCGAAATAGCAAGTCGAAAAGCCACCTTTGCGCATTTTTTTTGAAAAATATTTTCATACCAGTCTGCACATCGGTACAAAAAACAGGTTTAGTTAATTTAAAGTTACTTTTTGGCCTTACGGTTCAAAAACCGCAAAACTACCGTTCCTGTGGGCATTTCCCTATATTTGATATAAACCAATATACCTGTACATGCACCAAATGAAAGTTACTCCGCAAACTGTTCATGATACTTTGAGCAAACATATTTTAGCCGATGGTTTCGATCTTACTTTTGATATGGAACGCAGCCAGGGCGTACACATTTACGACGCTAAGAACAACCGTACCCTGTTAGACTTTTTCACCTGCTTTGCGTCGGTGCCACTGGGCTACAATCACCCCAAAATGCTGAATGATGAAGGTTTTAAAAAGAACCTGATGCTGGCGGCATTAACCAACCCATCAAACTCTGACATCTACACCGAACAATACGCCCAATTTGTTGACACCTTTGATCGTGTAGGCATCCCCGATTACCTGCCGCATGCCTTCTTTATTGCTGGTGGTTCTTTAGCCATCGAAAACGCATTAAAAACCGCTATGGACTGGAAGGTACAGAAAAACTTCGCCAAAGGCTACACCGAAGAAAAAGGCCATAAAGTATTGCACTTTGAACATGCTTTTCATGGTCGCTCGGGTTATACCTTGAGTTTAACCAACACACAGCCTGTTAAAACCAAATGGTTCGCCAAATTCGACTGGCCAAGGGTATCTGTGCCAGAGATTCGTTTCCCGCTTACGGATGATAACCTGCAGGATCTGATATTCCGTGAGGATCAATCTATCGCCCAGATAAAACAAGCGTTTGTAGACAACAAAGATGATATCTGTGCCATCATCATAGAGCCTGTACAATCTGAGGGTGGCGATAAGCACGTGCGCCAGGAGTTTTTGGAGCAACTACGCATACTGGCTGATGAGAACGATGCCCTACTGATCTACGATGAAGTGCAAACCGGCGTGGGCTTAAGCGGAAAATTCTGGCTGCATGAGCACTTTGGCGACAAGGCAAGGCCGGATATTATTGCCTTCGGTAAAAAGATGCAGGTGTGTGGTATTTTAGCCGGCACGCGTGTAGATGAGGTAGAGCATAACGTATTTAATACTTCATCGCGCATTAACTCTACCTGGGGCGGTAACCTGGTAGATATGGTACGCTCGGCCAAAATATTAGATATTATAGAAGAAGATAAGCTTTGCGATAAAGCCGCCGAAACCGGTGCTTACCTGCAACAGCGCTTAAAAGATATTGCTGCTAAAAACAATAATATCACCAATGTGCGCGGCAAGGGCCTGTTAACGGCCTTTGATTTCCCTGATGCAGCCACCCGTAACCGCTTTATGGACCTGGGCTTACAGCAACATGTAATGTTCCTGGGCTGTGGCGATAAAACCATACGCTTTAGGCCTGCGCTTATTATCGAGAAAGAAAACATTGATGCCGGCCTTGGTGTAATGGAACAGATATTACCAAAGCTATAGTTAATTTGTAATAATATTGCTACAAGCGCCTTCATGTAACTGAAAGGCGCTTTTTTTGTATAGTTAAGATAATATAATTACACGGCGGCGTTATAATAATATATTTAATAACGGCTGTTATTATTTCATCGCCTGTGACGTATTAAGATTATAGAAGAGAGGATATTTAGAGAGATGAACAGATATATTGAAAAATTAAAAAAACAACTTACAGAGCTTGCTGAAGTTGTTAATTCTTTCCAGTCTGAAGCAGTACAGGTTAAAGTTGTAGAAAGGCTTTTAGACGAGATGATAGAGGCAGAGAAAGGTGAAGCGGAAGGATCAGAAGTTTTCAATAAACGGGGAAGACGAGCGGCCGGCGGCGAACATGATGACGATGCAAATAACCGCAAAAAGCCAGGTGCTACCAAAGTATTGAACCAACTGCTTACCAGCGATTATTTCAGGACACCACACTCGATATCGGCTATTGCCGAATACTGCCGCGAAAAATTCAATTCGGATTTTAAAACATCAGAATTATCCGGCATCCTGCTCAAACTATCAAAAGAAAACAAACTGCGCCGCGAACGCAACAACGATAGTAATCGTTTTGAGTACGTAGGAGCATAACAAAGAAGGCCGTTCAAATGAACGGCCTTCTTTGTTGAATCCATATTTTTTCTCATTGCCGTTGGCTTTAGCCAACGGTCTCCGCAACGGAGAGGCAGGTGGCTTTAGCCAAACTTCAGGTTTTCGGCTAAAGCCTGCTTAGCTTGTTTGTTAACCGTCCCATGAATGGGACGGCAATGAATTGAAAGAGGCACGCGTGCGCCAGCGCAATGATAAAAAACCAATCTCCAACCTCTACCTACAACAGATCAAACAGATCATCCACGCCCAATATCTTCCTTGAGGTAAAGCCTTCGCCGAATTTGGCATTGATACTTTTGCCAAACTCGCGGCCACGGCCGTTTATCTGGTCAATAAATTCAGGGGATGAAATGTAGGTTTGCGGCTCATCCTCATTATACTCCATGCTATGGAATTGTGAGCTGTAGGCATAAACGCTTTCTATCTTCTTATCCCAAAACTCGGTAACATCAACAATAATATCGGGTTTAATGTACCTATCCTGAATAAAATGGAGCACTTGGTTTGGTCGCCAGGCTTCCTGGGGCTGGCCGTTATCGTCAAAGGTCTCAATACGGCGCAGTCCGGCCAAAAAGCTTGATGCTTCAACCAGTTCGTTTGCACGGCCATGATCAGGGTGGCGATCGTGGTAGGCATTGGTAATGATGATATCCGGCTGGTATTTACGTATTATGGCGATCACTTCCAGCTGATATTCTTTTGTATTCTGGAAAAAACCATCGGGCAGCGAAAGATTCTCGCGAACGGTAAGGCCTAATATTTCGGCAGCTTTTGCTGCTTCTTTATCGCGTATCTCGGCAGAGCCACGTGTACCCAGTTCGCCACGGGTAAGGTCGGCTATGCCGACTTTATAGCCCATTTTTATATGCTTAAGGATGGTACCGGCACAACCCAGTTCGGCATCATCGGGGTGTACGGGTAAAACTAAAATATCTAATTTCATTTGGCAGAAAAGATGATGTATTACCTGGCATCAGCAGCCAGCAGGCGCTTAATGCTCTTTTTAATTTTTGATGACGTAGGCTTGGTGAACGGGAAATAGAAATCTACCACCTCGCCCTGCTTGTTTATAAGGTATTTATGAAAATTCCAGCGGGGTTTGGCGTTTACTTTACCATTGGCTTTCTTATCGGCCAGAAACTGGTATAGCGGGTGCGCATGCGGGCCACGTACCCTTATCTTCTCAAACAGCGGGAAGTTGTTACCGTAGTTATGGCAAAACGCTTCGATAGCCGCTCCCTCAAGAGGCTCCTGCTGCCCAAAATCGTTTGATGGGAATGCAAGTACTTCGAAATCCTGGCCGGCAAATTCTTTCTTCAGATCGACAATATCCTGTAGTTGGGGGGTAAAACCGCATTGCGATGCCGTATTTACTATCAGAAGTACTTTGTTCTTGTATTGGGATAAATTAACAACATCACCATCAATTTTCTCAACGGTGAACTGGTAGATGCTTTTACTGTCCATTTAATTGTAGTTAGAAACGTATCCTACACTTGCAAGGATAGCTTCAATATCGCGCTCCTCAGAGGCATCATAGGTTTCTTTAAGATTGTGCCCAAATATACGGGCAACGGATTGGAACAAAAAGGCATTAAAGCCACCTTTTAGTTCTTTAGCCAAAGCAAAACTGGTGGTACCTGTTTCGCGGCTCACAAGTTTAATAAGCACTTCGCCCTGGCTTATGGTAAGGTTTTTAATATCTTTATTAAATAAGTTTTTTACGTCTTTTTCGCAGGCCTTCATCAGCTCTTTCTGCTTCTTTTTATCGCCGGTAAGTGCAAGTTCGCGTTGTAACTGAATATAGCGTTGGGCAGCAAAACGTGCATAAGGCAGCACCTTCATAACGTTATATCGCAAGCGGCGGTATGCCAATCTGTCGGCCTCACTGGCAAAAATACGAGTTTCAACAATATTAACCGGCGGGGCCACTATCCATGGCACCAGTTCACCGTCAAGTTTCGTCATGTATACCTTGATGGTATCATTTTTGCCTAAATGTACAGGCGGGGCAGGTTTATCATCCTGCGCCTTTGCACTACCCAGCGCCAAACAAAACAATAGCAGTGGTAATATTAATTTCATATTTTTACTAACATACAAAATTAACGCATTTTATTTTGTTATTTTATATTAACCGGCAATAAAAATTATTGTTGCATGGTGATGATTTTTAAGCCCTATACGCCAATAGATGAAAGATTTAGTGATTGACCTTGAAGCCGAAAAAAAGGAGATTTTAAAACGCTACCGTGCCTTGCTGCGCGCCAGCAAATCTACTTTGCAAAAAGGCGACAAAAGACTGATACGTAAGGCGTTTGAGATGGCTTTAGAGAGCCATAAGGATATGCGCCGCAAAAGTGGCGAGCCATACATTTACCACCCTATTGCGGTTGCCCAGATAGCAGCCGAAGAGATAGGCCTGGGTACCACCTCTATTGTGTGTGCCCTGTTGCATGATGTAGTTGAAGATACCGATGTTACTTTAGAAGATATTGAGCTGGAGTTTGGCAAAAAAGTAGCCAAAATTATTGATGGCTTAACCAAAATATCGGGCGTTTTTGATACCAATAGCTCGTTACAGGCAGAGAATTTCCGTAAGATGCTGCTTACCCTTGCCGATGATGTGAGGGTGATACTGATAAAACTGGCCGACCGCCTGCACAACATGCGCACCATGGAGTTTATGCCGCGCGATAAGCAGTTGAAGCTATCGTCAGAAACGGTGTACCTGTATGCGCCGCTGGCCCACCGCCTGGGTTTATACGCCATAAAATCTGAACTGGAAGACCTTTCTATGAAATACATGGAGCGCGAAACCTACCAGTTCATCAAAAATAAACTGAACGAGAAAAAAGCCGAACGCGAGCGTTTTATCTCTGACTTTATAAAGCCGGTTCAGAAAGTTTTAGAAGGACAAGACCTGCATGGCGAGGTATTCGGCAGGCCTAAATCCATCCATTCCATCTGGAATAAGATGAAGAAAAAGGCCATCCCTTTTGAGGAAGTGTATGACCTTTTTGCCATCCGTATCATCCTTGATAGTACACCGGAGAACGAGAAAGCTGAGTGCTGGAAGGCCTACTCCATAGTAACCGACCTGTACCGCCCTAACCCCGACCGTTTACGCGACTGGATCTCATCGCCAAAGGCAAACGGTTATGAATCGTTACACACCACGGTAATGGGCCCGCGCGGCCAATGGGTTGAGGTACAGATCCGCACCAAACGCATGAACGAGATTGCCGAGAAAGGTTTTGCGGCACATTGGAAATACAAAGAATCATCAACAGATAGCGGCCTTGACCAATGGGTACAAAAGGTGCGTGATATGCTGAAAAACCCGGACTCGAACGCGCTTGATTTCCTGGATGATTTCAAGATGAACCTGTTCAGCGATGAGATCTTCATCTTTACGCCTAAAGGAGCGCTGATCCAGTTGCCATTGAATGCTACCGCGCTTGATTTTGCCTTTGAGATCCACACCGATGTGGGCGCAAGCTGTATTGGTGCCAAGGTGAACCACAAGCTGGTACCGCTTAGCCATAAACTGCAAAACGGCGACCAGGTAGAGATCATCACCTCGGGCAAGCAAACCCCTAAGGAAGACTGGCTGAACTTTGTGGTTACCGCAAAGGCTAAAGCCAAAATCAAATCGGCCCTTAAAGAGGAGAAACGTAAGATAGCCGAGGATGGCAAGGAGATACTGGAGCGTAAGATGAAGTCGATAAAATTGACTTACAATTCAGAGAACCTGCAGAAACTTAGCTATTACTTTAAGCTGCCATCAACACAAGATCTGTTTTACAACGTAGCTAAAGGCCTTATTGATATTAAAGACCTGCGCGAGTATCAGGCATCAGAAAAAGTAATTGAGAACAAGCCACAGGATAAGATAGAGGTTGACCAATTGCAGAGCCTGGTAAAAAGCATCAAGACCAAGGATAGCGATATACTGCTCATTGGCGAGGACATGCAGAAGATAGACTACAAGCTGGCTGCCTGCTGTAACCCTATCCCCGGCGATGACGTTTTTGGCTTTATTACCGTTGGCGATGGTATCAAGATCCACCGTACCAATTGCCCTAACGCCGCCAAGCTAATGGCCAATTATGGCTACCGCATTGTAAAAGCCCGCTGGACCAACCAACAGGAACTGGCCTTTTTAACAGGTTTGCGTATTACCGGTATTGATGATGTTGGTTTGATCAATAAACTCACCACAGTTATCTCTCAGGATTTTAAGGTGAATATCCGATCTATTACGGTTGATAGCGATAACGGTATTTTTGAAGGATCGATAATGGTGTACGTGAATGATACCGACCATCTGGAAAACCTCATCAAAAAACTGAACCAGGTTAAGGGCATTACCCAGGTGGTAAGGTTTGATTCGGCAGTGGAGAAAGCATCTTAGTGTAGTAGAGCCAAGAGATAAGAATAAAGAGTCAAGACCCTTTATTGAGATCAAAATAATCTCTTTGTTCTTAATTCTTGTCTATTGGCTCTAATGTGTTGATTTTCTTTTCTTGATTCTTGACTCTTGTATCTTGATTCTTAATCACAACATTCTAAAATAATTAATACCTTTGCATTGTTAATTTAACATTATGCCTGTACAGGAAACCATTGCTATGGTGAAGAAGATTTTTGAGGCTTACCTCGAAAATAAAAGCCTCAGGAAAACCCCTGAGCGTTTTGCCATACTCGAAGAGATCTATTCAAGAAACGATCATTTTGATGTGGAATCGCTTTACATCCACATGAAGAACAAGAAGTACCGCGTTAGCCGTGCTACTGTTTACAACACCCTCGAACTTTTAGTATCGTGTGATCTGGTTACCAAACACCAGTTTGGTAAAAATATGGCGCAGTTTGAGAAATCATACGGTTACAAGCAGCATGACCACATTATTTGTATCGATTGCGGTAAGGTGGTTGAGTTTTGCGACCCGCGCATTCAGCAGATACAAAGCATGATGGGCGATATCCTTAAATTTGATATCAAACACCACTCATTAAACCTTTACGGCAACTGCACCAAGCTACGCGATGGTGGTACTTGCGACCGTAAGGTATCATAAACCGATTTTCAATTCTTTTTTAAGCTTATTTCTAATATTTAATTAATGGCTGTTGACGTATTATTGGGCCTCCAGTGGGGCGACGAAGGTAAAGGAAAAATTGTTGACGTATTAAGCAAAGGCTATGACCTTATTGCCCGTTTCCAGGGCGGACCAAACGCAGGCCACACGCTTGAGTTTGAAGGCAAAAAGTTTGTACTTAACACCATTCCTTCGGGCATATTTTTCGATAACACCCTTAACCTTATTGGTAATGGCGTAGTGATAGACCCTATCACCCTTAAAAAAGAATTAGATAAACTAAAAGATGCCGGCCACGACCTGTTAGCTAAAGGCAACCTGGTTATCGGTAAAAAAGCACACCTGATCTTACCAACCCACCAATTGCTTGATGCTGCTTCTGAAAAGAAGATGGGCGATGGCAAAATTGGTTCTACCTTAAAAGGTATCGGCCCAACTTACATGGATAAAACCGGCCGTAATGGTTTACGCATTGGCGATATCACCCTGCCAAACTTTAAAGAAAAATACCAGAAACTGGTTGATAAACATACCTCAATGCTGCAATCGCTTTATGGCGAGGTGGCTGATTTCAGCGAGCGCGAGGCAGCTTTCTTTGAAGCTATTGAACTAATCAAGAAATTTGAGTTGGTTGATTCTGAGCAATTGGTGAACAACTACCTTAAAGAAGGTAAAAAAGTACTGGCAGAAGGCGCACAAGGCACCATGCTGGATATCGACTTCGGTTCATACCCTTTTGTTACTTCATCAAATACTACTACCGCCGGTGCTTGTACCGGTTTAGGCATAGCCCCCAATAAAATTGGCGAGGTGATAGGTATTTTTAAAGCCTACTGTACCCGTGTTGGCGGCGGCCCCTTCCCTACTGAGTTACATGACGAGACCGGCGAAGAGCTACGCAAAATTGGTCACGAGTTTGGCGCAACAACAGGCAGGCCACGCCGTACCGGCTGGATAGATCTTCCGGCACTTAAATATGCTATTATGCTTAATGGTGTTACCCAACTGGTAATGACCAAAGCTGACGTGTTAAGCGGTTTCGACAAGATCTACGCTTGTACGCACTACAACTACTTAGGTGAAACTATCGACTATATGCCTTACGATATCTGCTCGGTTGAAGCTGAGCCGGTATGGAAAGAAATTGACGGCTGGAACGAAGACTTGACAGGTATCACCGAGTTAAGCGAGATCCCTGCCAAACTGCAAGACTATATTGACTACCTTGAAAAAGAACTTGAGGTTCCGGTTAAATACCTATCAGTAGGGCCAGACAGGAAACAGACTTTGGTGTTGCACTAAGCAAGATTGCCATTTCATATTAAAAGCCCCGCTAATGCGGGGCTTTTTTGTTGTATAATATATGTCATTGCGAGCGATAGCGTGGCAATCTCACAGGACAAAAACGCGCGGTTGCCTATGAGATTGCCGCGTCGCTGTCGCTCCTCGCAATGACATAGTGGGTATCTTGATTCCTGACTCTAACAGTCCTGACTCTCTCCCCTAAGCCGGATGTGCCGAAAAGAAGAAATGAGTAACCAACCTATCCAGCAAAACCAATGCAGCAATGATCAAAGCTACACCGGCTACCTCATTTAAACGGTGTACAACCTTGGGAGAGATCTTTTCGCGGAGTTTGTTGGCGTAAAATGCTTTCACTGTATCCAACCCAAATTGTACGATAAGTACAGTAAGGAACATTACTGCAATTTTCAGCGAGCGATTGGGTACGCCTTCGTGGTAAGCCGTGCTGGCAACGCCGATAACCACCGTCCAATGGAAAAGGATAGTAGGGTTAAATATGCACATCAAAAATCCTTTAAAAAAATAACCGGCCTTGTTCACCTTGGCAGGCACAGCGCTTTTATAGTTAACGTCAGATTTTTTGAAGATGTAGTAAATACCTATTGAGAACAGGATAACACTGCCGATGATGCCAGCCAGGGTTTTATCGTGTGCTGTAAAATCAAAGTATTGCGAACCGAAGAGGATGGCGCCCACAAAAACCATATCACTGCACACCACACCCAGCGCCAAAGCAACGCCCGCATGGAAGCCCTTATCGATACTGGTTTTTATTAAAGCGAAAAATACGGGGCCTGTAAGAAACGTAAGCACTAATCCAAAACCAATCCCCGAAATAATAGCGTCTATCATTATTTAGGCTTATGTCCCTAATTTGCCTGACTGATAAAATCAGGACACTAATATGCAACTTTTAATCTGTTTAACAACAAAAGTGCCATTGGGATTTATATTTTGAAAATTTTAAGAAACCAAACCCAAAAAATAATTATGTTTAGAACTTTATTTTAACCAGTTTAAAACAACCTGATATTATACAATGGCACAAGACAACTCTAAGAGTAATGGTTCGGCATTATACACCATTATTACTGTGTTTTTCTTTTGGGGCTTTTTAGCGGCCTCTAACGGTATTTTCATCCCATTTTGTAAAGCACATTTTAGCTTAACCCAATTTGAGTCGCAATTGATCGACTTTACATTCTACGGTGGCTACTTCATCGGCTCGCTGATACTGTATTTTGCTTCAGCAGCATCAAAAGTTGACATCCTTAACAAGATAGGTTACAAAAATGGTATCATCTACGGTCTGTTAATTTCAGCAGTAGGTGCTTTGATCATGATCCCGGCCATTAACTCAGGTTCGTTTGCATTTATATTATTTACCTTCTTTGTCATCGCTTTAGGTTTCTCTTTACAGCAAACTGCTGCAAACCCGTTTGTGGTAGCTTTGGGTAGCCCCGAGACTGGTACCCACCGCTTAAACTTTGCAGGTGGTGTAAACAACTTTGGCAGTATTTGGGGCCCGGTAATCGTTGGCTTCGTTTTGTTCGGCTCGGCATCAGCAAAGATCCCTGCATCTGAAGTAAAAATATCATCGGTAAATACCTTATATATGATACTGGCGGGTTTGTTCCTCGCCGTGGCAGCGTTCTTCTGGATCTCTAAATTACCAAGCGTAACCAGCGACGAAAAGATAGAGCCAAGTAATAAAGCCAATAAACCATTAGGTATCATATTTATCGCTTTCCTGCTTATTTTGGCGGCAACACCTATCGCGCAGGCAACCGGTATCGAAAAATCATATCTTGTTTATGCTGCGCTGGCAATCATTTTGTTCACGCTTATCGGTTCTGCTTCTGCAGCCGGTAAAAGTAAAGATGGTGGTTGGGGTGCTATGCAATACCCTCAGTTAGTTTACGGTATGCTGGCTATATTCACTTACGTGGGTGTTGAAGTAACCATCCAAAGTAACATGGGTGCGTTATTAGAAACGCCTGTTTTTGGCAGCTTTACTACTGACCAGGTTGCTCCTTTCATCTCGTTATATTGGGGTAGCTTAATGATAGGCCGCTGGACAGGCGCCATCGCAGCCTTTAACCTTTCAAAAGCAACTAAATTTATCTTAACCGTTGTTGTACCGTTTGTAGCATTTGGCGTAGTATTATTGGTAAACAGCATTAGCGGTACTGATGTTAGCATGCTTTACCCTTATGCAGCATGTGTTGCACTGCTGGTAATTGGCTTCCTTATTGGTAACCAAAAACCGGTACGTACGCTTGCTTTGTTCGGTATTTTAGGTGCTATTTTCATGGTTGTAGGTTTAGTATCATCAGGCATGATTGCTATCTTCGCGTTCACTGCAGGTGGTTTATGCTGCTCAATCATGTGGCCATCAATTTTCTCATTATCGGTAACCGGCTTAGGCAAATACACCAGTCAGGGTTCGGCATTTTTGATCATGATGATCCTGGGTGGATCGATCATCCCACCGGTACAAGGTATTTTAGCTGATGGCATCGGTATCCACAAATCATACATTATCCCGGTTATCGGTTTTGCTTACCTTGCATTCTTTGCATTTAAAGCAGGCGCCATCCTTAAAAAACAAGGTATCGATGTAGATAACCTTGAAGCAGGCGGAGGACACTAAGAATTTTGTCATTGAGTCATTAGGTCATTGAGTCATTATTCAAATCTAATGACCCAATGGCAGCGAAGCGAATGACTCAATGAACAACATGAAACCCAGTTTCGAACATATTTTTATGAATCTGGCAACCGACCTGGCCCAACGCTCACATTGCGTTAAGGCACAGGTCGGTGCCGTTTTAGCTAAAGATACCCGCATTATTTCTATCGGGTATAACGGCCCCCCTGCAGGCACCCACAACTGCGACGAGGAATGGCCCGATACAGGCTGCGCCCGCGACTCAAAAGGCAGTTGCTCCCTTGCCCTGCATGCCGAAGAAAATGCTATCCTTTACGCCGTTAAAAACGGTGCTAATTTGGAAGGTGCTACGCTGTACACCACACTGTCGCCATGTTTGCCATGCGCAAGGCTGATATTCTCTGCAGGTATCAAACATGTTTTCTTTGATAAATCATACGCCCAATACAAAGGGCTCGCCAGCGATGAAGGCGTTGATTTTTTAAACAAGTTTGGCGTGAAGGCTGTGCAGTTTAAGGGGGAGTAAATATTTGCCTGATATTATCTAATTGTCATTTCGAACGAGGTACGAGGAGAAATCTTCTGAAAGCGATAAGTAACTATGTGGAATTACAATTACTATGTTTACATCACCACCAATTACGAAAACACTGTGTTGTACATTGGTGTTACCAATGATTTAAGCAGAAGATTATTCGAGCATCGCGAAGGCAAAGGAAACGGCAAGTCTTTCACAGCAAAATACTACTGCCATTATTTAGTTCACTACGAGCATTTCTCAAATATTGAACACGCTATTGAACGCGAGAAAGAGATAAAGAAATGGCGACGCGAAAAAAAATACGCGTTGATCAATTCTAACAATCCTGAGTGGAGGTTTTTGAATGATGAAGTGAATGGTTAGTTGCCTTTCCTCCGTAAGCACTTAGCGTAGAAGATTTCTCCTCGCTACGCTCGTTCGAAATGACATGATTTAGGTAACACTTTATCCAATGACCCAATGACAGCGCAGCGAAATGACTCAATGACGAATCAACGATTCAAACTTTCCACCCTATCCAGTGCAAACTGTAGCTGCTGCTCAGGCGTCAGATCGGTATTATCCAGTATAATGGCATCCTGGGCGCGTACCAGCGGGCTTTCGGCACGGGTGGTATCCTGGTAATCGCGGTGGGCAATATTCTCGAAGATCTCTTCTAAGGTGATGTCGGGGTTCTTGGCGTGGATCTCGTCGTAGCGGCGTTTGGCGCGTACGGCCGGGTCTGCTGTCATGAATATTTTGAGGGATGCATCAGGGAACACGGCAGTGCCTATATCGCGGCCATCCATTACAATGTTTTTGGACTTGCCCATACGCTGCTGCTGTTTCACCATTTCGCGGCGTACTTCTTTCAAAGCCGATACCTCGCTCACTTTTTCTGATACAGGCATCTGGCGGATCTCTTCAGATACTTCCTCTTCGTTAAGGGTGATGTGGGTTTCGTAATCGCGGGAGTGGAAATTGAGATGAATATTTTTTAGGGCCTCTTCTATCTGCTCGTGGTTTTGAGTATCCACATTATTGCGCAAAAAATAAAGGGCTACAGCGCGATACATTGCGCCGCTATCAACATATATATAGTGCAGCTTTTTAGCCAATGCCTTAGCCAAAGTACTTTTCCCGCATGACGAATAGCCATCAATGGCCACTACAATATTCTTGCTCATCGTACAGCGAAGATACGGTTTTCAGTTTGCAGTTTATAGTTTGCAGTTGTTGATTAGTTTGCAGTAGCCGGTTGGCAGTTTGCAGCTCGGTTTGATTAATTACCTTTGCTATCATGAACTTAAACAAGGCAGACCTGCAGCGAGAGGTGCAATATAAAACATCGCGCAGTGGCGGCAAAGGCGGGCAAAATGTTAACAAGGTATCAACCAAGGTTGAGTTGCTTTTTTCTATCCATGATTCAGCTTTGTTTAGCGATGAAGAGAAGACCATCCTGGGCGAAAAACTGCAATCGCGGTTTAATAAGGATGGTTTGGTGCAGGTGGTTTGCGATGAAGAGCGCAGCCAGTTTCTGAACAAAGAGATAGCCGTTGAGCGCCTGATAGTTCTGCTTACACAAGCTATGCAAAAGCGAAAGGTGCGTAAACCTACCAAAATGAGCAGGGCCGCAAAAGCGGCCCGTGTGGATGATAAAAAGAAGCACTCAGCTAAGAAAGCCGATCGCCGCCGTGCGTTTGATGATTAATTAAATCGGTACATCAACCCAACAGATCCCCACTGGTGGGTTGATTTCACCATTTGTTTGGTATCGCGGGTTTGTACCACTACACCCAGATCAAGCACTATGCGGTTGCTGGCGTAACTTACGCCGAACTGGTTGCTGAAGATGAACGGCTTTTTATCTAAAGTGATCTCTTCGGTACCGGCAACCGGATGATCCCTGAATAAACTTCCTTGTATAGTAGCATCATAGGCTACTACATTAGCCATTGGCTTGTAGTAGAAAAATATTTCTTGTTTGTGCAGCAGGCGGCTGTTATCAAACCGGCTGGCCGTACTCTGCGTACTTACCGACTGGAACAACTGGTTAAAATTGCCCAAGCGTATCATTGGGCCAACGCCTGCACCTGTAAAACCGTTACCAAGGTTAACGTAACCGGATGCTGTAAGATCTATCCATGATGCGCGTGCCAGCAATTTATTTGCATCGGCAGTTAAATTTAGTTCCACATCGTTTTGTATCTGGTACTGCCAGGTATTGAGCTGGTAAAACCCGAATGTTTTGTGAATGAATTTTTGGATAGGGTAACCACCTGCCGCAGGGCCTACAACACCTACCCTGCCGGTAAATTTGATGTTCGATTCATCCTTAGCCAACAGGTTTAGCGAGGCGCCTACATAGGTATAACCGGCAATAGGCCTATCTACATAGCTGGCATTAGGCAATCTGCCCGAGCGTGCGTTGAAGATCTTTTGGCCCAGCTCTAAACCAAACACAGCATTAGCCAGCTTTATAGGCTTGTTTGTACCGGATGTATCTATATTGAGGCCCTTACGATAAAACAGGAAAAAGCCGTTGGTATAATAACGGTCAGACCCCTGCGCCAAAAAGGAATCATTATCTGATTGGAAACCAATTTCTTTAGAGCGACTTTGCGCGTACACACCGGCTGTAGCAAACAGGCATACAGCGGCAAGCAAAATAAATTTCTTCATTAAAAGCGATTAATAGCAGTTGCTAATGTAAGAATATCACTTTGTTTTATTATTGGCTTTTTATTGGATTTTAAGAACAGAAAGTTCAATAACAAATGAGAAATTCTTTGTTATCAGCCACAGACGGATCCATTTTAAAAGCCTTACTGTAATCATTGCAAGCCTTATCTTTTAAATTTAATTGCCAGTAAGCTTTTGCCCTCTTTAAATATGCCCTGGCGACATTTCCATCAACCGATATTACAAAGCCCAAATCATATACCGCAGCTTTGAAATTGTTTATCTCATAATAAATATCGGCCCGCATTTCGTATAAATACCATTTCTCTTTGGGTTTCGCATATCTGATAGCCGAGATCAGATCTGCAATCGCCTTATCGTATAGCTTCAATTGGTAGTATTCTCTTGATCTGTTTCGGTAAGCCTGATAAAATTTATGATCAAGTTGAATAGCCTTTGTATATAAAGCAATATTTGATTTAATTATGCTATCGGTCACTGCATCCCCCGGGGAGACTAAATATTTGGCGGCCGAATGAAAATAATAATCAGCATTGTGCCTTTTACTCTGAGCATAACCTGTTATAACACTTAACATTAACAGGCATAACAACAGTGCGCATTTATTATTCATTGTGATGAGGATTTCATTACTAATGTAAAAAAAAGCAGGGTGATGTTCCCTGCTCTTTTTATTTTACCTGATATTGATTTTATAATTTAAAGCCATAGCCTACACGTAAGCCTATGTTTTTGAACCCATCATAACGGCCAAAGTTGTTCTCATACTTCAGGCCCACATCCAGGCCTTTATATACCCAGCCAAAGCCCCCACTTATAATGGTTTTTGTATAATTTATGGGCGTTCTTCCGAGGCCAACCCCGGCTTCACCGTTTACGTATACATTGGGGATAAGGAAATATTTTAAGCCGGCCTTTATCGGGATAATGTTAACATCGTACAAATTATAATTACCGGAACCCTTATAATTGAAATGATAATAACCGGATGTTAAAGTAACAGCCAACTTATCAGTAAGGCCATAATTTAAGCGTGCAGTACCGCCAATTCCAATATCGTAAAAATCATTTGCAGCACTAAGCGGCCGCAGGGCCTCGGCACCTACATCAAGTTTAAATGTGTTTTTGGGGATAGATTGTGCATTGGTTTTGGTTAACGATAAAACGAACAGTGCAAATAACACCAGAGGGATGGTTTTGATAATTCTCATAATTGTGAAACAAGTTTTGATTTTCAACACAATTATAACCCAAAAGAATAAATCTATAACATCAATTAACTTTATTTAACATAGTTAACATATTTTAACGGATGGGAAATTAATATATTAATCATTCACACTGGCAGAGAAGAAGCTTTCAGCTGTTATGAATGCGAAAAGATGCTTCGTTCCTCAGCATGACAAGCCTTATTTATTAAAATAAAAGAGCTACTTTTTAAGTAGCTCTTTTATTTCTACAAAAGCTCCCCCTTCAGGGGGTTGGGGGGCTCGGTTGTTTCTCCCTCACTGTTAAATCTATCGGGTTTTTCACCTTCTCGTTCAACAGGGCAAGCTTGATCACATCGCCCATATCAGTTACGTAGTGGAACTGCATATCTCTAATGTAGTCTTCTTTTATTTCGAGGATATCTTTCTGATTCGATCTGCAAAGGATGATCTCTTTGATGTTGGCACGTTTCGCGGCTAAGATTTTCTCTTTTATACCGCCAACAGGCAACACGCGGCCGCGCAGGGTTATCTCGCCCGTCATGGCCAGGTGCGGTTTTACTTTGCGTTGGGTAAATGCCGACACCAGCGCCGTCAACATCGTAATACCTGCTGATGGGCCATCTTTAGGTGTTGCACCCGCGGGCACGTGTACATGCACATCCCATTGCTCAAATAATTTATACTCGATACCAAACTCTGCAGCATGGGCACGCAGGTAACCTAAGGCGATAGTGACAGATTCTTTCATCACATCACCTAAACTACCTGTCAGCGTCAGTTTGCCGTTACCGGGACTAAGACTTGCTTCTATGAACAATATATCGCCGCCAACAGATGTCCAGGCTAGGCCTGTTACCACACCTGCGGTATCATTATTCTCGTAAAGGTCTTTGTCGAAAATGGGAGCGCCCAGAATCTTCTCTACATCTTTTTTGCTTACCTGGGTATTGTAAGTCTCTTCCATGGCAATGCTTTTGGCAACACCACGTACTACAGAGCCTATCTTTTTCTCCAATGAGCGCACGCCCGACTCGCGGGTATAATCCTCAATGATCTTCTCCAGCACATCGTTTTTGATATTCACCTCTTTGCTGGTTAAACCGTGTGCTTCGCGCTGTTTGGGTACCAGGTGGCGTTTGGCTATCTCGGTTTTCTCCTCAATAGTATAACCGTTCACCTCAATGATCTCCATACGATCTAACAAAGCAGGCTGTATGCTGCTCAGCGAGTTTGCTGTAGCGATGAACATTACGTTAGACAGGTCGAAATCCATCTCCACGTAGTTATCATAAAAAGTGCTGTTCTGTTCGGGATCCAGCACCTCTAAGAGGGCTGATGAAGGGTCGCCACGGAAATCGTTGCTTACCTTATCAATCTCATCCAAAATAAAAACAGGGTTGGCAGCACCGGCTTTCTTCAACGACTGTATCACTCGGCCCGGCATAGCGCCGATGTATGTTTTACGGTGGCCACGTATCTCGGCCTCATCGCGCACGCCGCCAAGCGCCATACGCACATATTTACGCCCTAAAGCCTTCGCAATTGATTTACCCAGTGACGTTTTACCAACACCCGGAGGGCCAACCAAACAAAGGATAGGCGCTTTCATGTTGTGTTTAAGCTTCAGCACCGCCAGATATTCGATGATGCGCTGCTTTACTTTATCCAAACCAAAATGGTCTTTATCCAGTATTTTCTGCGCACGCTTCAAATCAAAGTTATCTTTGGTGAACTCGTTCCATGGCAGATCGAGCAATAACTCCAGATAGTTTATCTGTACCGAATAATCTGCCGCGGCGGGGTTGGTTCGGCCCAGTTTCTCCAGCTCTTTACTGAAATGAGTTTTTACCTCGGCAGGCCATTTCTTTTTAAGGGCACGCTGGCGCAGGTTATCCAGTTCAAGGTCGGGGGTTGAACCGCCAAGCTCTTCCTGGATAGTTTTCAATTGCTGATTAAGGAAATAATCGCGCTGTTGCTTATCCAGGTCAACGCGTACTTTGGTTTGGATCTGATTTTTCAGTTCCAACATCTGCAGATCAAGCGTTAAATGCTCTAATACAGCATTCATCCTGTCGCGCAGGCTCAGGGTTTCCAGCAGCTTCTGCTTGGCCGGTACATCGGCATTCATGTTTGATGCAATAAAGTTGATCAAAAACGATGTGCTCTCGATATTCCTGATGGCAATACCAGCTTCGCTCGGGATGTTGGGCGACAACTGGATAATGCTCATGGCCATGTCTTTAATAGATGCCGACAAGGCTTTAAACTCTTTATCTTCTTTTGGTTTTACCTCTTTAAAAGGCTCAATGGTAGCTTTTATGTAAGGGTCGCTTTGTATCTCCTCTCCTAACCTGAAACGCTTTTTACCTTGCAAGATAACGGTGGTGTTACCATCGGGCATTTGCAGCATTTTTATGATGAGGGCTACTGTACCTGTTTTGTGCAGTTGCTCAAACGCAGGGTCTTCAACATTCACATCCTGCTGGGCAACCACGCCGATAAGACGGTTACCTTTGTTAGCATCGCGAATGAGTTTGATAGATTTATCCCTGCCAACGGTGATAGGGATAACCACGCCCGGGAAAAGCACCGTATTGCGCAGCGGAAGGATAGAAACTATATCAGGTACCTGCTCATTATTCATTTCCTCTTCATCCTCTGATGACATCAGCGGGAAAAATTCGGAATCTTCATTAATAGAAGGCATTGTATTCTTAAAATCAAACGGGTCGTAACTCATTAATCACCTTTCGTGTAGGCTCAATTAGCGTCATAATGGCAGTTAAATACCAACGTGCAAGTAAGTAATGCTAATTGAAGTATAAATATAACTTGCAAATATAAGGTTTCAAGAGCTGTGCCAGTATGCTCTATTTACGATGGCTTGCGCCAAATGGTTTGCAACAAACTCGTTATTAACAATTTAAGGCCAAATTAAAATATAAGGCACGCCAAAGAGTTTCCTTAAAAGATGAAAAAAAGTCAGTAAGTTTTGGGGCGATGCTTGCTCAGCTGCTTACCATTTCGCTGTTTTGCGGGGCAACCTGCGTGGCATCTGTTTTATGTTTGGCCAGGTCTTCAAAGTATTTTTTGCGCACCACGTGGGTCATTTTATGGTCGCCGGTATGGCTCCAGCCGGGTGGCATAAAAATGTACATGATCTTATTTTTGATGCCCGGCGCGCGATAAACATCTTTTGCCAGCGCAATGATCTCGCCGAAATAAGCATCCAGAAAACTGTTTTTGATCATGGGCCTGCTGATACCGTATTCAATCGGGATCTTGATATCTTCCTCGTGATAGGTGCGGAATACCCTGTCCCATACGTTTAGCAGGTTACAGAAATTGGTATCCATATAAACCACATTACGTGCATGGTGCACACGATGGTGCGATGGGGTAAGGATTATTTTGTTAAGAAAACCCAGGCGGCCGTCTTTTACAATATTTTCGCCTACGTGGATCAGCGTTCCCCAGAAACCATCAATAAACATGATCACAAAAAGCACAGCAGGGTTTACACCTAATAAAATAGCGATGGATGTGCGGATAAAATCGGCATAAGGCGCTTCCAAAAAGAAGTGGGCATAGCTTACCGCGAGGTTCATATCTTCGGGCGCGTGATGGGTAGAGTGCAGGCACCACAGCACCCTTACTTTGTGCGCCAGATAATGGTACCAGAAATGCGCAAACTCCCAAATAATATAGCTGTAAATAAACCAGTACCAGGTAAAGCTGGTTTTAAAAAGCGCATGCGGCAAAAGCCATTTGATACAAAGCCCCACTAAGCCAAACGATATAACGCGACCTACAAAGGCATTCAGCACGTACGTCCAAAAAGAGATCTTGTAATTGATCACCTTAAAGCGTTTATAAAAGGCAGCACGGATAATCTCAAACAGTAGCAGGAACGGCACCACAGGCCCAAGCAGGGAGAGCATGCCATCGTACGTTAAAAATTTATCATAGTTACCCGAGCTGATGATATCTATCAGTCCGCTAAGGTTCCAGAAACCTTTAAAATCGTTTACTATCGCTTTTAAAAAATCCATCAGCTTATAATTGGTTGCAGCAGCTTGCTTTATTATTAACGTAATTAACCAAGAAATAACATTTAAAACAACACCAAATGTTATTAATTTAAAAATACTATACTTGCTAAATGGCCCTGGCAATTAGCATGAGGGTTTATTTTGAAGTGTAGCGCAAATAATTGATTAAAATTCAATTAGCGTACATAATAAAATGTTGTATTGTTAGTTATTGGCTTATACGCGTATTAATTAAATGAGGCTACCCGCTATCATCTCTTTATTCCTTTTTACCTCGCTCGAGTCATCGGCACAAAATGCCTATGTAAAAATGGGCCAGCAGGCGTTTTTGGATGGCAACTTTAAAGCCGCCGTAAAACAGTTGGAGAAAGGATGTATGATTGATTCTACAAACGCCAATGCGTATTGGATGCTGGGTTACTCGTACTATCACAGCCAAAACTATCGCAAATCCATCAGCTCTTATGATAAGGTAATTTTTATAAACCCTACCGATGCATCGGCATATTACTACCGTGCCCGTGCAAAAGGTTATATGGGGAAAGATACCTACCTATCGCCGCAGGAGCGAGAGAAATATTTATTAGGGGCGATATTTGACCTCACCAAGTCTATTGCCATTGACCCTGCCGAAAGGGGTAAATGCCTGCAAACCCGAGGGATAGCCTATCGCGAATATGCCGAATTTAAGCTGCAGCCCAATACACATACATTTGATAAAGCGAGGGGCATCAGCTCATTAAAAGCTTCAATTGCCGACCTGGAAAAAGTGATCAACGACAATCCTAACCGGGCCGATATTGCATCACTGATAGAGTTATCTAAAGAAAAACTGGCTACAGCCGTAGGCCATCATTAAAAATTGCCTTTAATGCGGTAATCATTAGCCCCCATTACTTTTACCTTTTGGTTTTTATCTATTGAATAATACTTGCCGGGCATGTAAACAAGCCTTTCGGTAGTGTTATACAAAAAGTTATGCGCGCTGTTAAATATGGCTATCTCGGTAACATTAGCACCATTTTTCCTGATGATGACCTGGCGGGTCTTTAATTCGGGCGACAGCGCCGTATAGATAATGCTGTCTGCATTGCTTTTTACTGCGTAGCTGCTGCGCCAGGCAGGTTTGTTAATATCACTCTCGGCAAACAGGTTCAACTCCTGGCTCCAGGCGGTAATGTGCACCTTTTTGGCCTCGGTAGTTCCGTTGTGTGCAACAGATTTATTCACCTCGGGGTTTGCCTGCTTCAATTGGTCGGCTTGCTGCTTAAAATATCCTTTAAGATCAAAGTACTTCAGCTCGGCACCGGTTTCTTTTATTTCGGGCTTATTACAGGCGTAGCTGCCGCTTAAAAGCAGCAGCACGCTTGTAGTTACAAATGTTTCTTTGATCGTATTATACCAATACATTACCGGTCATTTCTGCAGGGATAGGCACGCCTAAAATGTTTAATACGGTTGGGGCAATATCGCCCAGTTTACCGTCTTTTACCTGCTTAACATCGTTATCAATTATAATACATGGCACCAGGTTGGTGGTGTGTGCAGTATTTGGCGAACCATCTTCGTTTATCATATAATCGGCATTACCGTGGTCGGCAATGATGATGAACGAATAACCTGTTTTTAAACCCGCTTCAACCACAGCCTGTGTGCAGGCATCGGCAGTTTCGGCAGCTTTAACAACAGCCTCAAATACGCCGGTGTGGCCAACCATATCAGTATTGGCAAAATTTAAACACACAAAATCAGGCCAGCTTTGCTCCAGCTCGGGGATGATGGCATCGCGGATACCTTCGGCACTCATTTCGGGCTGCAGGTCATAAGTAGCCACTTTTGGTGATGGCACTAATAAACGCTTTTCGCCTTCAAATTCTTTTTCGCGGCCACCCGAGAAGAAGAACGTTACGTGCGGATATTTCTCCGTCTCGGCAATGCGGATCTGCTTTTTGCCGGCGCTTTCTAAAACTTCGCCAAGGGTTTTGCTCAGATCATCCTTACGGAAAACCACTTTTACGTTTTTAAACGTCTCATCATAAGAGGTCATGGTAACATAGTCGATATCAAGTGGCTTCATATCGTACTCCGGGAACTCTTTCTGGGTAAGTGCCTGCGAAATTTCGCGGCCCCTATCCGTACGGAAGTTGAAGCAGATCACCACGTCACCGTCTTTTATAACCGCTATCGGCTGGCCATCTTCACCAACTTTTACTATCGGTTTAATAAACTCGTCGGTAACACCTTCGGCGTACGATCTCTCAATCGATGCTAAAATATCATTAGTTGGTGCGCCTTCGCCTTTAACCATAAGGTCATAGGCCAGTTTAACACGTTCCCAGCGGTTATCGCGGTCCATAGCGTAGTATCGGCCAATGGCCGATGCCAAACGCGCAGGCGAATCGGCAATGTGATGTTCAAGGTCGGTAATAAACTTTAAACCCGAGTTTGGGTCGGTATCGCGGCCATCTAAAAAGGCATGTACAAATACTTTCTCTAAACCCAAAGCTTTGGTGGCATCTGTTAAACCTTTTAAGTGGTTGATATGGGCATGCACACCGCCATCACTTACCAAACCAATAAAGTGAAGGTCTTTATCATTCTCTTTAGCATAGTTAAATGCGCCAAGGATGGTTTCGTTTTGCACAAACTCGTTATCAAGCACGGCTTTGTTGATACGGCCAAGCTCCTGGTAAACAACACGGCCTGCACCCAGGTTCATGTGGCCAACCTCAGAGTTACCCATCTGCCCCTCGGGCAAACCAACGGCTAAGCCCGATGCTTCTAATTTTGAGTTTGGATATTTGGTTAACGCAGCGTCAAAAAACGGCGTTTTAGCGGCTACAATTGCATTTGAGGCATCGTTACGACCGTAACCCCAGCCATCCAGTATTATTAATACTACTTTTTTGTTATCTTCCACAATGCAAATATAAAAGCAACGTTTAAACATTAAACTTAAACGTCACCTTTTTTATTGGCGGTGCAACTTTTTGGTACTTCAACTGTCGTATACTTAGAGATGAAACTACATAACCTGCCATTACTTACCCTACTTTTCTTACTACCCGTGGTAGTGAACGCAGGCCCTATTGAAAAAATTGCCGAATTGTTTAAGAAGGGCAACACCCATGAAATAGCCGCTTATTTTTCGGCCAATTTGGATATCACGTTGATGGATGAGGCCAACACCTACTCAAAGGCACAGGCCGAAATGTTGCTGGATAAATTTTTCAAAGAGCATAAACCGCATGCTGTAAAAATATTGCACCGCATAAGTTCAAATGTTAATTATAACTATGCCGTGATATCATTAGTTACGGATAAAGGTAAATTCAGGATAACCTATACGCTTAAGGAAGTGGGTAAAACCATGGAAATCATAGAGATGCGTATTGAAAGCGAAAAAACCTAATTAATCGCTGATTGTTTTTACTTTTGAAACGCTAAAAAAGTAAAAATTTGGATAAGGAAATTATACATCAATTCATACAAAATGCCTTAAGCGAGGATGTTGGCGATGGCGACCATACATCACTTGCCACCATTGATGCAGGCACACAGGGCAAAGCCAGGTTACTGGTAAAAGATACCGGCATATTGGCCGGCGTTGAACTTGCCGAAGAGATCTTTCGCGAGGTTGACCCTAACCTTAAGCTGAACATTTTTCTTAGAGATGGTGCTGCGGTAAAACCAAAAGATGTTGCATTGGAAGTTGAGGGCGATGCCCAAAGCATTTTGAAAGCCGAGCGACTGGTACTTAACTGCATGCAGCGTATGAGCGGTATTGCTACCCGCACCCACGATATTGTAAAACTTTTAGAGGGCACCAACGCCAAAGTATTAGATACCCGCAAAACCACGCCCGGCTTGCGCTACCTGGAGAAATGGGCTGTGCGCATAGGTGGTGGCGTAAACCACCGTATTGGCTTGTATGATATGATCCTGATAAAAGATAACCATGTTGATTACTCGGGCGGCATACGCCAGGCCATTGAGAATGCCAACAATTATCTGCAAAAAACCGGTCGCAAACTGGCCATCGAGATCGAGGTACGCAACCTTGATGAACTGGAGCAGGTATTGCAAACCGGCAATGTAAACCGCATTATGCTGGATAACTTCAACTTTGATGATTTGCGCCAGGCTGTGGCTGTTATTAAAGGCCAATACGTTACCGAGGCATCGGGCGGTATCACTATTGATAATATCCGCGATTATGCTGATTGCGGTGTAGATTATATATCTGTGGGCGCGTTAACCCACTCGGTTAAAAGTTTAGATCTTAGTCTTAAAGCTGTATAAGCCTGAGCCCCACCCAAACCCTCCCCGAAAGGGAGGGCTTTAAAAGTCTCCATCCCAAATAGCGGAGGAGAGCCAGTTAAAATCTTTAATAAGAGGCAGCTTAAAGTCTCCCCTTTCGGGGGGAGATTTAGAGGGGCTCGTAACATTATAATAACTATATTGCGGTTATTACGGCAAATTAATAATATTGCAGGCAGATGCTATCAATCTACTCGATTTCGGCGCTTATTCTTGCTTATCTGTTCGGTTCTATTCCAACTGCTGTTTGGATCGGGCAGGCCTTTTACAACATTGATGTAAGGGAATACGGCAGCGGCAATGCCGGTGCTACCAATACCTTCCGCGTGCTGGGCAAAAAAGCAGGTATCCCTGTAATGCTGTTAGACATCCTTAAAGGATGGACGGCTACCAATCTTGCGTACATGGTTGGTGTAAGTACTACTGGCGCGTTCCATTCTATCGCTTTTGTTAATTTACAGCTGGCTTTGGGTGTAGCAGCAGTAATGGGCCATTTGTTCCCGGTATTTGCCGGTTTTAGGGGCGGTAAAGGCATTGCCACTCTTTTTGGAATGATATTGGCTATTAACTTGCCGGCTGCTTTACTCTGCGTATCGGTATTTATTGTAACGCTGCTGATAACCCGTTATGTATCCCTATCATCTATACTGGCAGGTTTTATATATCCCATCGGTGTAACGTTTATTTTCCCGGTGTATGTAAAATCGGTCATCATATATGGGATGTGCATATTTATACTGGTATTAGTAACACATCAAAAAAATATAGAGCGATTATTGAAGGGTAAGGAGTCGAAAGTAAATTTGTTCAAGAAAAAAACAGCCTGATACCCCATGAAAAATCTAAAACTCACACTTGCTGCAGCTACATTAGCTGTAGGTCTTTACGCTTGTTCAACCGTGCCTTTAACGGGCCGTTCACAGTTAAGCTTAGTAAGCGACAGTGAAGTTAACCCTGCCGCAGCAGCCAGCTACAAGCAATTATTATCAGACCCTAAAACCAAGGTTATTAATACCGGTACCGAATCACAAAAGGTTAAGGTAATAGGAAGCCGTTTGGCGAGCGCTATTGAGCGTTACCTGCAACAAAACGGTTATGCCGATAAATACCAGTTTGCCTGGGAATTTAATTTGATACAAAGCGATGAGGTGAATGCATGGTGTATGCCCGGCGGTAAAGTTGCCGTTTATACCGGTCTGCTACCCGTTACCAAAACCGATGCAGGTTTAGCCGTTGTAATGGGCCACGAGATAGGCCACGCTATTGCACGCCACTCGGCAGAGCGCTTATCACAGCAACTGGCCCTGCAGGCCGGCGGCGCAGCCGTGGGCGTAGCAGCAGGCAGGCAATCATCAGCCACACAAACAGCCATCAACACGCTTTACGGCGTAGGCGGACAGTTAGCCTTGTTAAAATACTCACGCGCACAAGAATCAGAAGCCGACCGCCTTGGCCTTACTTTTATGGCAATGGCAGGTTATGACCCGCATGAGGCAGTAGCCTTTTGGCAGCGCATGGCAGCCCAAAGCAAAGGCGGTGCCCAGCCCGAGTTTTTAAGCACCCACCCCTCTGATGCCACACGTATTGCCAACATCCAAAATCTGATACCAGAGGCGATGAAATATTACAAGCCGTAAGGGTAAGCTAATCATAATATTTACAAAGGTCACTGAGTTAAGCTTCGTGACCTTTGTGTTTTAACTCACCCCGCGGCACTGCGTGCGCGACCCTCTCTCCGCAAGCGGAAAGAAGGTAAGAAAAGGGAAGAAGAAAAGCTCCCCTCTTTGCAAAGTAGAGAGGGGTTGGGGGTGAGTCAATTAATGAACTTATTAAAACACTAAAGTCATTCTACAGGTTAATCAAGTAATGGCTGCATCTAAATCTCGTTTCCTAACTGCCCAATGGCGCAACCTGGTAATGCTTAATTACGAGGTTGATCCTGAGATATTGAAACCCTATCTGCCTGCCTACACCGAGATAGACCTTTGGGAAGGCAAATGCCTGGTAAGCATGGTTGGTTTCCTGTTTAAAGAAACCCGCGTGATGGGCGTAAAATGGCCGGGGCATGTAAATTTCGAGGAAGTGAACCTGCGTTTTTACGTACGCCATTTTGATGGCAAGCAATGGAAACGCGGCGCAGTGTTCATCAGCGAACTGGTGCCGAAGAGCATGATCGTTCTCATAGCCAATAATCTTTACAAAGAACACTATCGCGCCCTGCCTATGCGCCATTCCATCACTAAGGATGGCGCGGACCATACCAATTTTCTGTACGAGTGGAAGCTAAAAGGCAACTGGAACAAACTGGGCGTAACCGTGCGCAACAGTTTAAAACCCATTGAACCCGGCAGTGCCGAAGAGTTTATTTTTGAGCATTACTGGGGTTATAACCGCCTTAATGTGCACAAGACCATGCAGTACGAAGTAGAGCATATCCAATGGCAAATAGCCGAAGTGAAAGACTACGTATTTGAAGCAGATATAAAAGAATTGTACGGCGAAGCTTTTGTGCCATATCTGAGTGCGAAACCGTTCTCGGCATTTTGGGCCAATGGATCTGAAATTGCGGTAAGGATAGCGGATAAGTTATTGTTTGCGCCGGTATTGCCGGAGTAGAAAATTAAAGTTCGTGTGGATTTATCCAATCCAAACCTTCTATAGCCTTGAAGTCTTTATAGTTGCGGCTGATAAGCGTGTAATTGTTCGTAATTGCAGTAGCGGCAATAATTGCGTCGGGGAGTTTCAGGCTGGTTTCTTTACGGATCTTTATTGTCTGGTTGATAATATTCTTATCAATCTCAACAACCGTAGCCAGCTTTATAAAACTTTCCATTGATTCGGATATATGGTTATATCCTAAAAACTCTATGTAGTTTACAAATGATATGATAAAAGAATCATCGATAGCCTCAGAAACGAAGTCCAAACCTTTTTGCGGAAGGGATCGTACCTGAAAATCGACTAATACATTTGTGTCGATCAAAAATCTCTTTCCCATTCGTTGCGGCTTTGTTCAACATACTCAATGAACTTTTGCGCCTCTTCTTTACTCATCGTCCCGGCATATTCAGAAGGCTTCTTTTTTACTGCAGACTCAGGCTTATCCTGCAATTCTTTTAAGTCAGCATGTTTCGCAGTTATCTCGTTCCATTCGTTGATGGGTATGATAACCGCAGTATGATTGCCTGCATCATCAGATATATATTGTAGTGACATCGCTTTCTTGTTTTAAGTAAATATAACAATTTTCTAAAAATCGAATATTTGGAATATTGTTATAATTCCCCCAGCACCTCAAATATCGCCTTAGCTTTCAGTAAACATTCCTCGTACTCTTTCTCCGCATCAGCATGGTAGGTAATAGCGCTGCCTACGTGGAAGGAAAGATATTTATTAGCAGAGCTGTACAGCAGCGTGCGTATCACCACGTTAAAATCAAAATCACCATCGGGACTAAAATACCCCACCGCGCCGGAGTACACGCCGCGTTTGCTGCGTTCGTAGCGCTCCATCAGCTGCATAGCGCTTAATTTGGGCGCCCCCGTCATGCTGCCCATGGGGAAGGTATTTTTAATAGCCTGCACATCACTGATATCCTCGCGCTTTTCGCATACCACGGTTGATACCATCTGGTGCACCTGGGCAAAGCTTTGTATACCGTAAAGCTCTTCGGCGCGTACGGTACCTTGTTTGGCTGAGCGGGTAAGATCATTACGCACCAGGTCAACTATCATTACGTTTTCCTGCAGCTCTTTGGGATGATTGCGTAGTTCCTCTATCAGGCTTTGGTCAACCAGTGCATCCGCGTCGCGGCGGGCGGTGCCTTTTATGGGTTGCGAGATGAGTTTATTACCCCGTTTGGCCATAAAACGTTCGGGCGAGGCACAGATGATGTAGTTCCCTTCCCATTTAAAAAAAGTAGAGAACGGCGTAGGCGAAACAGCTTTCAGCCTATCGTACACCATCAGCGGATCTACCTCTGTATCATCAGCATAAAACTCCTGGCAAAAATTGGTTACGTAGATATCGCCACGCACAATGTGCTGCTTTATTTGCTCAATAGATTCCGTATATTCGTTTTTAGAAAAACGTGGTTTGAAATTAACCGCGCGTTGCTTCATAGATGGTACGAGTTCGAATCTCGTCCCGGCTTCAAGTATATCATTTATATCTCCCCCATCAACCATTATCTCATCCCCTTTTATACGAATAATGGTCTCCGGCACAAAAAAATATAGATCAGGAAAGTTCAGGTAATCGACATTGGCAGAGCTAAGCGCCTCTACCTCGTTCTTTAGGTCGTAACCTAAGAAACCCATCACCCAACCAGGGTTCGTCGCCCTGAAGGCTTCTAATTGCGCAAAGGCGTCGCCGGCATCAGCTTTGAGTACAGCTTTGCTTCCCACAGCTATCAGCGTATCAAATTTACCGTAAGGGTTCGTAAAATTATGACTATCCAGATAACAACAGGTATCAAACCCGGCAGCCCATTGCAGGGCCTTTTGTTTAAAAGAATCAATATCGGTTAGCCGGCTCATCACGCAGCAAAAATAGTTAAGCAATGGCGAATGCGGTAGGTTAGTTGATTTATTTTTTAGCGCATTTATATTGTTGTCAGTCTGAGCCTCTCGAAGACCTCGCCGCGCGAATAGTGGTTCGACGAGCTCACCATGACAAAATCATTCAACAAAAAATCCCTCTCCGCAAAAACGAAGAGGGACTATATTATTAAAAACTTTGGCCTTTTACCTTTCAGCTTTAGCGTCAAAAATTACATATAAGCTCTTTGGTTATTACCTTCCATCCAGTTAACAAAGGCGCGGTTTACAACTTTGTTACCACCCGGGGTTGGGTAATCGCCGCTAAAGTACCAGTCGCCCAGGTGATCAGGGCAGGCTTTGTGCAGGTTATCCAGAGTTTGGTAAAGCACATGTACTTCCGCTTTGATGTTTGCCGGGGTGATGATCTTAGCAATACGGTCAGATATTTCCTGATCAGTAAACGGAGCGTAAATAGCTTTTACGTAGTTCTCCACCTCTTCTTTAGGTACATCTGTGCTGGCTTTACATTTGTTGTAAACATCGATAATGATATCTTCTTTACCCTGTTCTTTCAACAAGTTAATAGCTGCCTCAAAAGCAACAAACTCGCCCATACGCGACATATCGATACCGTAACAATCCGGGTAACGGATCTGCGGTGCGGATGATACCACCACCACTTTTTTAGGACCAAGGCGGTCTAAGATCTTCAGAATGCTTTGTTTCAGCGTAGTACCACGAACAATAGAGTCGTCTAATACCACCAGCGTATCGTTATCACGTTTTATCAGGCCGTAAGTGCTGTCATAAACGTGGGCCACCATCTCGCTGCGGTCGGCATCCTGGGTAATAAATGTACGCAGCTTAACATCCTTAATAGCTATCTTCTCCACGCGTGGCGCAAGCGCTAAAACCTCAGTTAACTCTTCTTCGCTAATTTTATCAGCACGGTTCAGGAGCCTGTCGCGCTGGTATTTTTTAATGTATTTGTGTACACCCTCAACCATGCCGTAAAACGCAACCTCGGCAGTGTTAGGGATATATGAGAATACGGTGTTCTTGATGTCGTTGTTAACCACATCCAATATCTGCGGACAAAGCAAACGGCCCAGTTGTTTACGCTCGCGGTAGATAGAACTATCGCTGCCGCGCGAGAAATAGATCCGCTCAAATGAACATGATTTTTTCTCTTTAGGCTCGCTGAACATATCCTCAGATATCTGACCGTTCTTCTTAACGATCAGCGCATGACCAGGCTTAATTTCCTTGATTTCCTCAACCGGAATATTAAAGGCTGTCTGCAAAGCAGGGCGCTCAGAAGCAGCCACTACAATCTCATCATTCTGGAAGTAGTACGCCGGGCGAATACCTGATGGGTCGCGCATTACGAAAGCATCACCATGACCCATGATACCTACAATGGTATAACCACCATCCCAGTTCTTGGCAGATTTGGTCAGAATTTTGGCAACGTCAAGGTCGTTCGCTATCATCTTGCTGATCTCGCGGTTATCATTCATGCCCTCGCGTTTGTACTGGTCAAACAAGCCTTGGTTCTCGGTATCCAAAAAGTGGCCAATTTTCTCCAGCACAGTTACGGTATCAGCCTGCTCCTTAGGGTGCTGGCCAAGCTCGTAAAGCTGTTGCAGCAACTCATCAACATTGGTCATGTTAAAGTTACCGGCAATAACCAGGTTACGGGTCATCCAGTTGTTCTGGCGCAGAAAAGGGTGACAGCTCTCAATGCTGTTTTTACCGTGCGTACCATAACGCAAATGGCCCAATAACACTTCGCCGGTAAAGCTTACGTGCTCTTTGAGCCATTCGGTATCAGCCATTTTCTCAGGCATCTCCTTTTGTATCTCAGCAAACTTTTTCTGGATGTATTCGAAAATATCAGCCACAGCATTTGAAGCCATCGATCGGTGCCTGCTTATGTAGCGTTTACCGGGCTCAATATCCAGTTTAATGGTAGCAACACCCGCACCGTCTTGCCCGCGGTTGTGCTGTTTTTCCATTAAAAGGTAAAGCTTGTTTAATCCGTACAGCGCAGTGCCGTACTTTTTCTGATAATAAGAGAGTGGCTTTAATAAGCGGATAAATGCCACACCGCATTCATGTTTAATCTGATCGCTCATGATTGGGAATGAGCACGCAAAGGTAAGACTTTATCTTATATTGTGTTTAAACAGCGTGTCATTAATTGGTACTTTTTTAATGAGGTTATAATTTAAAGGTTATTACGTTACCTGCGGCCCGCGCTATCCGCTCATACGCCTGCAGGCCTTAGGCGCGAGGGCCGGTATCCGCTGCTATCGCTAACGCTGATTTACCACGTGTACCAAAACTATGCACCATCCGTCATTGCGAGGAGCGGCAGCGACGTGGCAATCCTCGATATATAGAGCGGCTCTGTAAGTCGGGGATTAGCAGGTGAGATGCCGAAATAAATTCGGCATGACGTTAATTACGGTAATAACAAATCGAAAATTTGCGATGTATCTCTTAAATTTACCTTCATGAAAATCGCCCTTGCCACACCTCACTTCCCAACCTCAATTACCGACGGACTGAACAAAGTAGAACAACTGGCCACCGATGCTGCAAAGCAGGGCGCTGTGGTGGTTTGCTTCCCGGAGACTTTTATTCCCGGTTATCCTTTGGCTGATGTTGAGGTACCGAAGGCATCGCAGGAAGAGTTGGCAGAGGCGCTGAACAAAGTTTGCGAAATAGCTAAGGCCAACAACATTGCCATCATCATCCCGATGGATTGGTACGAGGACGATAAATTCTACAATCTTGCCCAAGTAGCATCAGCAAACGGCGAAGTGTTGGGCTACCAAACCAAAAACCAGTTAGATCCATCAGAAGATACCACCTGGCAACCTGGGACAGAGCGCCGGCTATTTGAAGTGGGCGAATTAAAATTCGGTATCACTATTTGCCACGAGGGTTTTCGTTATCCAGAATCGGTGCGCTGGGCGGCTCGCGAAGGTGCGCATGTGGTTTTTCACCCCTACCTCAGCGGCAGCGATTTAAAAGGTAATCAGATCACCGAATGGTGCAACCCTAATAGCCCATACTACGAAAAAGCCATGATGATGCGTGCCCTGGAAAACACCATCTACTTTGCCAGCGTTGGCTACGCCATGAAATACCAGGAATCAACGTCGGCCATCATCGCGCCTGATGGTAAATGTTTAGCTTATCAGGCCTATGGCCAGGAAGGCGTTATTGTTGTTGATATCGATTTGGGGAAAGCTACCGGTTTGTTGGGTAAAAGGTTTAAACCGGAATTATACAGGTAAAATGAAGTTCTCCACTCGTCATTGCGAGGAGCGATAGCGACGTGGCAATCCCCTACTTACAGAGAAGGCGTTCAAGTGAGATGCCGAAATAAATTCGGCATGATGGGCTTAAAATGCTTCTATTTATTGACTGCTGTATCCACATCCCCTGCCAGGCGCACTAAGAAAATCAAATAACATATCCCGGCAAAAGCAAAATGCAAGCCCGAGGCCGCTAATAAATAAAGGCCGGGGCCTAAACTTGCACCACCTGCATCAAGATAGGTGAATAGATACCCCCAGCCTATCACATTGTAGAATACAATTACAGATAAGTGAACCAAAAAGATAAGTTTTGGTCGCTTAAGCCTTATGGTAAACGTAAACAGCACAACAAGAAATGCGAGTGCTAATAAGCCAATTGTAGTGATAGTCCCTGCCATAAGGTATTATAGGATTTTCATCAAATATAAAAAAGTGCCGGTACAAAAAGAGACGCGAAGTATCGCGTCTCTACACAAATTATAATACAGAAAACCTTACAATTTCTCTCCGTGCTGGCTGATATCCAGGCCCAACTCTTCTTCTTCTTTTGATACACGTAATGGCGATATCATGTCGGTTATTTTCAATAAGACCATTGAGCCTACAAATGCAAATATAGACGTGGCTATCAAAGCTACCAATTGGATGAGGAACAAATGCGTATGGCCGAAGAATAAACCGTCGCCGGTGGTGTTGTTGGGATTAACGTTCTGGTTGGCAAAAACACCGGTAAGCAACATACCTACCATACCGCCTACACCATGGCAAGGGAACACATCCAGTGTGTCATCGATAGAGGTGCGGGTACGCCACTCAACTACCAAGTTACTCACCACGGCAGATATAATACCAATGGCCAGCGAGTGCGGTACACTCACAAAACCTGCAGCAGGTGTAATAGCCACCAAACCTACCACTGCACCAATACAGGTGCCCATAGCAGATGGCTTGCGCCCGCGCAGCATATCAAAAAATATCCATGTTAAGCCCGCAGCTGCCGATGCTGTTGTACTGGTAGCCAATGCGGTTACCGCCAAATGACTTGCACCAAACGCCGACCCTGCGTTAAAACCAAACCAGCCGAACCACAATAAACCGGTACCTATCATTACATAGGTAATACGCGCCGGCGAATGGCTGGCCTCGTTACGGCGTTTAAGGAACAAGGCCGAAGCCAGTGCCGCCCAACCTGCCGACATGTGTACTACCGTTCCGCCTGCAAAATCTAACACGCCCAGCTTGGCTAAAATGCCATCGGGGTGCCAGGTGGCGTGGGCCAGCGGCGAAAAGATGAATACAGAGAACAGTATAAGGAATATAATATATGAGTTGAAACGAATGCGCTCGGCAAAGGCACCGGTAATAAGCGCCGGGGCTATGATAGCGAATTTTAACTGATACATGGCGAACAGCAGCAACGGAATGGTTGGTGCTAACTTCCAGCTGGCGTTACCCAGCATGCCTTTCATCATAAAATAAGTGCCGGGATTACCAATTACGCCCCCAATGCTATCGCCAAAGGCTAAACTGAAACCAAAAATACCCCACATTACGGTAATGATCACCATACATACAATACTTTGCAGCATTGTTGAGATAACGTTCTTTTTATTCACCATACCGCCGTAAAAAAATGCTAATCCGGGCGTCATGATCAAAACCAGCGCGGTTGACATCAGCATCCAGGCAATATCGCCGGTATTAAAGTTGTGATTTTCGGTTTTATCGAAATCAACAGAAGGAAAAATGAACGTTAGTGCTAAAATGACAAGAATAACACCGAAGGGAAAGTAGCGTTTCATGTTTAAATTGGTTTCGTCTGGTTAAAACGGCCTCAATTTATACATTTTATCAATACAAACAGAAAAAATTTGAAAAAATTGAAATTATTAAAGGACTTTAGTCAATAAATGAGGAAGAATACCGAATATAATTAACAATAATGCAATTACAGAAGAAAAAACTACTAAATTAGTAGATTTCAGAATTTCATTCGGGACTATCTCCACCCTTTTGAGGAAAAGGTTTAGCGGGATCTTGATGTAATAAAACAGGCCTACAACGGTAGTAATGGCACCGGTTGCCATTAATGCCAACAGCCAAACATCGTGCGTTTGCTGGTAAATATCATAAACTGCTGAGAATACCAGCACCTTACCTGTGAAACCCGCACTAATTGGGATACCCGTTAGCGATATCATCACCACAACAAAAGCTACTGAGATCAGCGGATATTTAAAGCCCAGACCTTTATAATCGCTGATGTTGGTGATATCCTCATTGTTCTCAAAAAAGTTGGCCATCATCAGGGCGGCTATGTTAGCCAGGCCGTAAACGAACAAATAATAAGTTATTGATGACAGACCCGCCGCGCTGAACGTAGTAACAGCCATCAGCGCAAAACCGGTATGGCCTATCCCCGAATAGGCCAGCATCCGTTTCACACTGTTTTGCCAAAGCGCTGCAAAGTTACCGGCTATCATGGTAATAATGCCAGCTACAGATAATACGATCCTGATATTGATACCCGCCCAATTTGCGCCTGTGCCAAATAAAATAAGCGGTGTAATAAAGTTAACCAGCAAAGCAAAACCGGCAATTTTTGGCAGGGTTGATAGGTAGGCTGTTACCGGCGTAGCAGCACCTTCATACACATCGGGCACGTAAAAATGTACCGGTACTGATGATAGCTTAAAACCTATACCCAACAATACCAGGCCAACCGCAAAGGTTGAACTTACACCGTTTACATGAGTTAAACCTTCTTGCATCTGCGGAGCAAAAATATCAAGCGTGCCGGTAAACGAATAAATGAGCGAGATACCGTAAAGCATCACCGCTGATGCCGCCGCGCCAAACAGTACATATTTTAAACCGGCCTCGGTGCTTTTGGCATTACCGGTACGGTAAGATGCCAGCAGGTACGATGCAATGGAAACGAACTCGATGCCCAAATAAATACTGAGCAAATTAACCGCCATAGCCATTACATGCAGGCCCAGCAATGAACCTATCACAATAGAATACAGATCAGACAAACCCTTTGTATGTTGTTTAAGCTTATTATCCCAGGCAAAATACATCAGCAGTATCAGCGCCAGTACATCTATCACCAGTTTAAAGCTAATGGCCGGGTGGTGCAATACCAGCATACCGTTAAATACACGCTGGGCCATATCATGAGGCAAGACTAC
This sequence comes from Mucilaginibacter conchicola, assembly GCF_003432115.1. Lineage (GTDB taxonomy): Bacteria > Bacteroidota > Bacteroidia > Sphingobacteriales > Sphingobacteriaceae > Mucilaginibacter > Mucilaginibacter conchicola. Next base: position 332,513 of record NZ_QWDC01000004.1, on the reverse strand, counting down.
CTGCTGATTGATAACTTGTAAAATTACCAGCAGCAAACCGCCGGTAGCTACCAGGCGGCACATTTTGGCTGAGCGTTTACCAAATAAAAGATCGGTTACTAACACCACAATAAACAGCACGGTGAGGTAAAGCTCGGGCACAAAAAAGTGCAGGCTTTGCAGAACGTCGTTTAGTTGTGCGGAGATATTTGGTACCAGCTGCTCCATAAATTATTTCAACTGCAAAAAGCTTACAAAGGCCAATACGGCATCGTTTATTTTACCAAATACCAGTGATGGCATAATACCTAAGGCTAATGCTAAAAGCGCTAAAGGCAACAAAGCTGCCGTTTCGCGGAAGTTGATATCAGTTAAGGCTATCTTCCATATCTCGCCGCCTTTTAATGATACCGTGCCGAAGAACATTCTTTGCAGCGTCCATAACAGGTAAGCCGCGCCTAATAAGATGCCTACGGCACCACAAACTGCCATCCATTGTGGCAACAGTCCGTTTACTGAGCTTGATTTAAATGCACCGGCCAGCGAGAATGCCTCAGCCACGAAGGCCGAGAAGCCCGGTAAACCCAGCGATGCAAAAAAGGCGATCATCACATATACGGTATAGCGCGGCATCAAAGATGCAAGTCCGCGGAAGTTGTAAATATCTCTGTCGTGTACGCGGCCATAAACCACGCCTACGAGGAAGAACAGCATTGACGACAGGAAGCCGTGGCTGATCATCTGCATCATGGCGCCGCTTACGCCCTCGGCTGTGCCGGATGCAATACCCAGCAGCACAAAACCCATGTGCGATACAGATGAGTAAGCGATAAGGCGTTTCAGATCCCGCTGGGCCAAAGCGTTAAAGGCACCGTAAAGGATGGAAATAACACCAAGCAACCCCAACCAGAAAGCTGAAGAGACGGCCGCATCAGGGAAGATACCCATACAGATACGGATGATTCCGTAACCACCTATTTTAAGCAACACACCCGCCAGGATGATAGATACCGGCGTTGGCGCTTCTACGTGTGCATCGGGCAGCCAGGTATGCAATGGCACAACAGGTACCTTGATGGCAAAGGCTATGAACAGCACCACAAAACCTACCATACGCGCAGGCAGGCCCAGGATAGTAGCATGACTTGAAGCTGAGAATACCGAACCATTTGTGTAATTGTTCGGGTTCATCATCTGGATGATATTGAACGTATGATTGCCCGTTGCAGGGTCGGTTACGGACAGGTATAAACCCACCATCACCAATAACATAAACACCGAACCGAATAAGGTGTACAGGAAAAACTTGATAGCGGCATACTCGCGGCGCACGCCACCCCACATCCCGATAAGGAAATAAAGCGGCAGCAACATCAGCTCATAAAAGGTATAGAACAGGAAGAAATCCAGCGCGCAGAACACGCCCATCACTGCCATATCCAGCAGCAGGAACAGTGCGAAGAAACCTTTGAGGTTACTGTTGATCTCCCATGATGAAATAGCCGCAACCACCATCACTAATGCTGACATTACCAGTATGGTTACCGATATGCCGTCAATCCCCACAAAATACTCTATTTGTAATTTACCCAGGCTGCCGAGGTTAAGATCTATCCAGGGCAGCTTTTGCGCAAACTGAAACTGATCTTCGTGATTAATGCCGCCGAAGGTTGTACCTGTTTTAAAGTTAAGGTAGATAATAACGCTTATCACCAGTTGCACCAGCGTTGCCGCCAGTGTAAGGTATCTGAAGCTCGCACGCATGCTCGATGGCAGTATCAGGATGATAATACCAAACAGCACGGGGGTAAATATGAGGAGCGATAACAGGTTCATCGGGTTAAAAGATCATTTTAAAAATAAAAACAACAGCCACCACCAGCAGCATGCTGTATAAATAATATTGCACCTTGCCACCCTGAAAACGGCGGGCAAAGTTACCTATGGATTGTACAACGGCAGACACTAAATGCAGCAGCCCGTCAACTATATTTCTGTCTAACCAGGCAGCAAGTTTGGCCAGGGCGATGCCCATATTGGTAAAGAGATCAACAACACCATCCACCACTTTTTTATCAAACCAGTACAGCAGGTTACTAAACCACATCACAAATTTGATGATAACGCGGCTGTAAAACCTATCAATATACCACTCATTAAATGATAAACGGTACAGCAACCCCGCTTGCGGGAAAGCCCATGCATTACGTTTGCCATAAATAGCAAAGGCAGCATACATTACCACCACCGCAAGGATATTTACCAATGCAGGGATGATGATGTGATAAAGGTTCTCGCGTGCCAGGAAATTAGATGGCAGGAAGCTTTTGTAGATCCAGGCATCCTCATAAAAAATCGGGCTGTTGGAGAACAGCGGAAATAAACTACAAATAGCTAAAAACACCAGCGGCGCTTTGTATAACCAACTGCCATCACCCATGTGGATGTGAATATGCGGGTTGGCTTTGTGCAGCCTGAACTCGCCGAAGAATACTTTTACCACCAGCCTTGCAACGTAGAAAGCGGTAAGCCAACTGGTGAGCAGTGCTGCGTATGGGATGATGTTAAATATCGCGCCGCGACTCTCCGCCCAATCAAACGCCTGGATCAGGATACCGTCTTTCGATAAATAACCCGATGTTAACGGCAGGCCGATAAGTGCCAGCGCACCAATAATAGTTGCGATAAATGTAAGCGGCAGCTTTTTACGCAAACCGCCCATGTACAGGATATTCTGCGGATCGATATCAAGGTTGCTATCATCCTTGATGTGTTTCATCTGGTGGATAACGATACCTGCTACCAGGAACAGCAAACATTTAAAAAACGCATGCGTAACCAAATGGAACAGCGATGAAGCATAAGCCCCTACCCCCATGGCCAGCACCATAAAGCCCAATTGCGAAATGGTTGAGTAGGCCAGGATGCGTTTCAGATCGTTTTGGGTGAGGGCGATGGTTGCCGCCATAAATGCGGTAAAAGCACCAACAATAGCAAGTATGGTTAATTCGCTTTCGATGAAGAGCGGGTAAACCCTGCCCAGCAGGAAAACGCCGGCAGCCACCATGGTAGCTGCGTGGATCAATGCCGAAACCGAAGTTGGCCCCTCCATGGCATCGGGCAGCCAGGTATGCAACGGAAATTGTGCAGATTTTGCCGCCACTGCCAAAAATATCCCTGCAAAAGCCACATATTGCCAAACGGCAGGTATTGCACTATGCGGACCAGCCCACATACCTGCCGCAATGTTTGATAATTGCACAAAACCATCTTTACCAAACAAAGCCTGAATATCAAAAGTGCCGAACAACGTGTACAGGATGATGATAGCGGTAAGCAAACCAATATCGCCTATGCGATTCATGATGAAAGCCTTTTTGTTGGCCATAACCGCGCTTTGGCGGGTAAACCAGAAACCAATAAGCAGGTACGATGAAAAACCTACCAGTTCCCAGAACGCATAAAGCAATATGAGGTTATCAACCACCACCAAGCCCAGCATGCTGAAACAAAACAGACTAAGGTAGCGGAAGTAACGGCTGTACCCCTCATCGGCCTTCATATAAGCGATAGAGTAAATATGCACCGGCAGGGCGATCACCGGCACCAGCAGTAACATCAGTACCGAAAGATTATTCAACAACAGGCCTGCCTGTACTTTGGTAGCACCTATTATAAACCAGGTTGTTTGCGCGTGAATAACAGGTGCGTTCCATACCGATAAAAATACTTTTACTGCAAGCACCAAACTTGCCACAATTGCAATGGTTGATATCAATGCAGCTATCTTGCTTTTGCCAAACAACAACAGGTTTAAGGCAAATGCAACAAATGGCAATGCCACCGCCCAAATGGCGAAGCTTACGGTTTGTGCATCGGTATGTGAGAGTATGGGGATCAATTCTTTGTTTTCAATTTGATTGATACCATTCCTGGTTTATTACCAGTAGCTGTTTGAGAATCAGAGCTGAAAATGATACTATCTATTTCTTTTTCAGATATCATATTTAATTGCTTAACATCTTCCGCTTTATCGCTGGACAATACGGTTCCGTCATAAATAAAATAAATTAACCTACTATCATCGCTCTTATGAGCCATTAAATAAGATTTATATTCTTTCGAAAATTTTGCAAACTTACTCAGATACTCCTTACCGACTTTTACAGTAAAATCTTTTAATCCAGCTTTGGTGGTTACCTGTATAACACCATTTTTACCATCTTCACCGTATTGGGCGGAGGCGCTTGCTCCATTTAACACATTAATACTTTCTATATCTTTTGGGTTTATAGCTTTAACTTTTGTGCTATCGCTCTTTACACCGTCAACTATGTATAATGGCTGGGGGCGTGGGTGCATATCACCATCAAGTCTAACTCGGGTCGACTTAGATTTTTCGCCGGCTTTAGTAGTAACTTTTATTACACCATTGCTGCCTTCCGAGCCATAAAGCGCTGTAGCGCTGGTATCTTTCAACACATCTATACTTTCAATCTCTTTAGGGTCGATAGCTTTCGCTTTGGTAGCGTCTGTTTTTATGCCATCAACCACATAAAGCGGTTCGTTAGCTGGCGGTGCCAATTTCGCATCGGGTTTAATTAGTGTTTTAGCTCCTTTTAAGCCGGCTTTGGTGGTTACCAATACCACGCCGTTCATCCCTTCTGAGCCATACAGCGCCGTTGCATTAGCGTCTTTTAAAACGCTGATACTTTCAATCTCCTGCGGGTTTATAGCACTTACCCGGCGTTTATCGGCTTTTACGCCATCAATAATATACAGCGGTTCTAAGCTTTTAGTTGCCGATGCATCAGATGCAAGTATATTTACTGTGCCCGCGGCGGCTTTTGTGCTGATAATAATCACACCGTCTTTAGCCTCTTCGCCATATTGGGCTGTTGATGCTTTATCTTTAAGTACCGATATACTCTTTATGCTGTCGGCTTTAATATCTTCCAGTTGCCCTTCGTATTTCTTCCCGTCAAGAATGACCAAGCCTGGCTTCTTATCGCCAAAAGTGCCTCTCCATTTTACCGGAAGATCTGACTTTGGGCTTTCCTGTGCCATTGCACCAACCGATGCAAACAAGCAAATAGCTAATAATAATTTTTTCATGGTGCCGGTACCTGGTTTAATTCGATGTTTAATGTTGCCGGTGTGCGGTTCTTACGCGTGCCTTTAGCCGGCACAAAGGTGGCCGAGGCAATATCTGCACTGTATAAATTGAACAGTGCAAGCAGATCATCCGCGTTGCCGCCAACAAGCGTTGTGCCATCACTTACCAAATAATTTACGCCATCATCCTTACCGCGGCGACTGCGGATATAACTCTTATAGGCTTTCGAGAACGTACCAAACTTGTACTGGTACAACTTTTTGCCGTACACTTTTGAAGTTACATTCAGTGTGGTATCATTATCCTTTGATCCAACAAATTTGGGTTGTATCAAGGTATCTATCACCAGGATCTTATCCGGCGATATATCCTGCACGCTGCCGAAGGTTACTTCCTCGTTATACATGAACGATTTTTTAACCGGCAACTGACTCGGTCGTGTAACTGCCGCTGCAGCCGTTCCGTTTGGCAGGTTCTTGGCTTTGATGAATACCGCGCCGGCTGCTGCTTTGGCACCGTACATGGCGCGGGCACTTTTGCGTTTCACTACCGATACTTCTATCACATCGTCAACCTTCAGATCCTGCAGGTTGCCCTCGTAAGGCACGTCGTTTATCAGTACATAAGGTTTTTGCTCACCGTCGGGCTGATCATGAAATACCATGCGTTTATCGGCGCCCATGGTTACGTACTGGAACTCTTCTTCCGGCTCGGGATCAGGCTCGGAATAACTGCTGCCGCCGCGACTGCGATGGCGCTTTTTCTTTGACGATTTCTTTACAGACGAATGCTTCGCTTTCTTTTTCGAACTGCTTTTCTTCCGTTGGGCATCAGCGCTGCCAACGGTAAACAATACAAGCAAAATGATCAACAGCCGTTTCATTAATCTCTTAACTGGTTTATTTTATCGGGGTTGATAGTTTTATACCGGCGATAAACATTTAAAATTATAGCCAAGGCAACCGCAGTTGTTGCAGCCGCCAGCACAATGGCAAACAAAGCAAAAACCTGCCCGCCGTTGTTGGCACGATCAAACTTCCCAAAGGCCACTAAATTCAAAATAGCGGCATTCAGCATCAGCTCAATACCTATCAGTATCTGTATGGCATTCTTTTTTGATACGATGATAAACAGGCCGATGCAAAACAGCAGCACGCTTACGATCATAAAATCCTGCTGCGCTATCATGACTGATTTGCTCCTTCCCTGCGCGATAAATGCGCCGCGCCAATTAAGGCCACCATCAGCAATATAGATATAACCTCAAAGGGCAGCAAATAACGCGTCATCAAATTAACGCCAATCTCGTTTATCCCCGTGCCATCAACCGGCATTACATTGTGGGTTTCTATAGCCCGGTGTATCCAGGGCAGGTTATCTACCTCGGCTTTAAATACTACATTAAGCATTATCACTACAAACAATCCCGCCAGGAACAACGCCGGGGCATTCTTCAAACTGATAAACTTACTGCTCTGCTCTTCTACCTTATCCAGTGCCTCTTTACCCGAGAGCATAAAGGCAAATAATATCAATACCAAAATACCGCCCACATAAATTACCACCTGCGTTACGGCAACAAAATCGGCCAGCGCTAATACATATAGACCCGCTAATCCGAACAGCGTGACAAAAAACATAAAAATGCTTCTTACCAAATTCCTGCCCGCCGCCACTACCAATGCCGAGCCGAGGGTAACAAAAGCCATCAAACAGAAAAGGATCTTTACCATTGTCATGCCCCACCCTCCTTTGCTTTCATTGCTGCTGCTTTTGCGGCGGCTTTGGCGGCTTGCTGCTCATCAAACAGGCGGCGTTTCTCGGCAGCATCAGCCGGCGACATGTCTGAGAACTCGTAGTTCAGATCGGCCAGTTGGAAAACTGTGCGGTCGTACTGGTTGGTCATGGTGATGCACTCTGTAGGGCACACAATGGTGCACAGGCCACAGTACATACATTTGGCCATATCAATATCAAACTTAGCCGCGTAAAGCAATTTCTTTGAACCGTCAGAGGTTTCGCCGATAACACCCTCGGTAGATTTTATCGATTCTATATCGATACAGTTAACCGGGCAGATCTTGGCGCACAGGTCGCACACAATACAATCGTCCATCTCTACATCCAGCTGATAGCGACCAACCTCGGGCACGGGCAATTGCTGACTTGGGTACTGGATGGTATTGGTACTCTCTTTTTGCTTAAAGTAATTGTTATCCGTTACCGAAATAACCTTGCGTTTTGAATTAGACGTAAAAAGGGTTTTGATGGTAAGGGATAGGCCCTTCCATGCAGTTGTTAATCCTTTTATTGTTTGTCTGATCAATTTAATCCTGAATAATGAACTCCCAATATCGAATGATGAAGTTCTTAATTCATCATCCTGCATTCGATGTTCGATATTAATATTTCTGAAGCCAAAATACTTTTGACTTTTTACTTTCAACTTTTAACTTTTAACTTAACGTCACATCACCCACAGCCGCCACACGCCCGATATCAGCATACATAAAAATGCCAGGGGTGTAAGCACCTTCCAGCAGAGGTTCATGAGCTGGTCTACACGTAAACGCGGCAACGTCCACCTTATCCACATTTGTACGCCAACCAGGCCAAGCGATTTCAACAGTATCCACAATATGCCCCAGCCTGCGCCTGTTGTCCAGTCGGCAAGTTTGGCTGCACCGATGTTGGGCAGCGGGGTATTCCAGGCACCAAGAAACAGCACCACGCCTATCATGGATACCAGGAACATCATCGAATACTCGGCCAAAAAAACCAGTGCAAACTGCAAGCCGGTAAACTCGGTATGGAAACCGGCCACCAGTTCAGATTCCGCCTCGGGGATATCAAACGGTGCACGGTTACTCTCTGCTAACGATGCAATAAAATATATCACAAAAGCCACCAGCAAATGCGGGGCTTTAAAAACATTCCATGATAGGATGCCGCCAATATGCGTTACATCCCACAAACCAAAAAACTTCACTTTCTCTGCCGATAGCACGCCCTGCTGCATGGCAATATCCTGCAGGTTAAGCGTTTGCGCTACCATCACCACTGCTATGATTGAAAAACCTGCAGGGATCTCGTAAGAAATGATCTGCGCGGCAGAACGCATAGCACCCAGTATTGAATATTTGTTGTTTGATCCCCAACCGGCCATCAGGATACCCAATGTTTCGATAGAGATGATGGCAAACACGTAATATAAGCCGATATTGATATTGGCAGGGATAAGCCCCGGCCCCCATGGCAGTGCTACAAAGCCAAGATAAACACCAATAAAAATGATGATGGGTGCAGCAATGAACAGGATCTTATCGGCAGCAGCAGGGATGATGATCTCTTTTTGTGCCATTTTTATCATATCTGCCAAAACCTGCAGACTACCGTATTTACCGGTTTCCATAGGGCCCAAACGGTTTTGGATAAAGGCGCTCACTTTACGTTCGGCATATACGCCAAACATGGTAAACAGGGCCACAAAACCAAATAAACCCGCAGCTACGATAAAATATGTAAGATAAAAATTCAAGTCGGTTTGCTAAGGTTGCAAACTTACTAAATACGGGGGATAGTTGACTGTTTTGGTAGTGGTTTTTTAAGGCTTATTTAGAATGTTTCTACCCACATTCTGTTAATGAGCGCCTAACACCGGCGCACATCAGTAAAGGTGCTTTGGATATCGCCACCAAAAAATTCTGAAGCATGTTTATCAAACTCAGGGGTATTATCCATAGTAGTGAAAAACTGACGTGTACCGTTTTGGGTAAGGCGTTGCTCCATCTCGGGGTGACGCTGCAGATAAGCAGATAGACTTTCGGCCACAATATCGCCCTGGCCAACTACTTTTATATTTGATGGCAGGTATGCTTTGATCTTATCCTGCAACAGCGGATAATGGGTGCAGGCCAGCAAAACGGTATCAATATCTGCTGATTGCGCCATTAGTTCATCCAGATACTGTTTTACATAATAATCAGCCCCTTCATTTTTATAGTCGCCGCTTTCTATCAGCGGCACCCATAGCGGGCAGGCCTGCTGGTAAACTTTCAGTTCGGGCGCAAAATGTTCAATCTCTAACAGGTATGAGCCCGACTGTACCGTGCCGTTGGTACCTAATACGCCGATGTTTTTTGTTTGGGTATAGCTGCCAATAACTTCTGCCGTTGGTCGAATAACACCTAACACGCGTTCATCAGGATGATCTTTTGGTAAGTCGTTCTGCTGTATGGTTCGCAACGCTTTGGCAGATGCGGTATTACAGGCCAGGATAATTAACGGGCAACCTTGTGCAAACATCCATTGCACACACTCCCAGGTGTATTGGTGAATAGTAGTGAAAGAACGATTACCATAAGGAGCGCGGCCGTTATCGCCAAGGTACAGGTAATCGTACTGAGGCAGCTGCTCAACAATAGAACGGAACACGGTTAACCCGCCTATGCCCGAATCAAAAATACCTATTGGCCCCTGTGTTGTCATTTGCTCAAAAATAAAAAAAGCGCCCTGCATTGCGGGCGCTTTTCTTGTTATTTAACGTTTAAATTATTTTAAGCCTAATTTGGTTTTAACAGCCGGTAACAGGTCGTCAGCAGCCGGAGATACAACTAAGTAATCGTTAGTAGTATCTAAAACATAACCGTAACCTTTTTCTTTAGCAGCAGCTTCAACAGCACCACGTGCTTTATCAATAAGTGGTTTACCCAACTCGCGTTGTTTAGCTTCTACTTGTTGTTGTGAAGACTGTTGGTAATCTTGTAAACGTTTTGCAATGTCTTGCAATTCGTTCTCAGCAGCAGTTTTCTGAGCATCAGTCATGCTTGCTCTTTTGCTTGTGTAAGCCTGGCCTTTAGTTTGGTACTCATTGTTCATAGTAGTTAGCTGATCAATGAATTGTTTTTGGTATGCTTCAAGCTGTGTTTTAACGGTTTTAGTTTCAGGCATAAGGTCAATTAACTGTTGGAAGTTGATGTGACCGATCTTAGACTGCGCCTGGGCAAAGTTGCCTGCAAATAACATTCCTGCTGCAACTAAAGCAACTTTAAGTAGTTTTTTCATTTTTGATTTTTCGTGTTTAATAATAGTTCTATTGTATAATCTTTACTTGGCTAACACACCCGGTTTTAGGCCCAGGCGGGTTATCACTTCATCGCTCTTGTTATAACGAGGGCTTGCATAAAGCATTATAACCTCGCTGTTTTTATCAAATACCATATCCAGGTTTTCGCTTTCAGCTACCGCCTGTACAGCTTTAGACACCCTATCTTGTATAGGTTTAATCAGGGCGTTACTTTTTTTAGACAGCTCACCTTCGGGGCCAAAAATCTGGCGTTGGTAGTCTTTAGCGGTCTTTTCTTTTTCTACAATTTCTGCCTCGCGGCGTTTGCGTTGCTCAGGCGTCATTAACACCTGGTCGGCCTGGTAGGCTTTGTAAAGGCGTTCAATTTCCTGGAAACGGCCGTCAACATCTTTCTGCCATGACTCTGACAAAGCGGCAAGCTGTTTCTGCGATGAAGCGTACTCTGGCATGTGCTTTAAAATGTAATCAGAATCAACATAAGCAAAACGTTGTGCTAATGCTGCTGTAAATGCACTGAACGTAAAAAACAGTACTAAAATTATCTTCCTCATAATGCGAATATGCAAATTAATTAAATCCGCCGCTTAAGCTTTGTGAAATTGTGAAGTGGAAGTGACCTTTGTTTGCATCTGGCTGGCCCGGAATTTTGTCGAAACCGTAACCATAATCCAAACCAAGCAAACCAAATATAGGTAAGAATATCCTTGCACCCACACCCACCGAACGCCTTACGTTAAACGGATTAAACTGGCTAAAATTATCCCACACGTTACCACCCTCGGCAAATGCCTCAAGGAAGATAGTTGCCGACTGGCTTGCAATAACCGGGTGCCTTAACTCAAGCGTGTACTTGTTGTAGATAGCATTACCCTGGTTAGTGTTTGAGTTTTGGTTTGAGCCTACCGGTACAATTGAGAAGTTCTCATAACCGCGTAAACCAATTATATCAGTACCCTGCAAGTATTGGTAGCTTTGCATACCATCACCACCCAGTTTAAAACGCTCAAACGGCGATGCACCTACAATTTTGTTATACTGGCCCAGGTAACCAAAACGTACCTGCGACATTAATACCAATTTACCGGCTATACGGTTAAACCATTGTGCATCAAATTTCCATTTGTAGTACTCTACAAAGTGGTAGCGCTCCTCAGGTGTTGCAATTTTGTAGTTTACGTTATTAAACAACGAGTATGGCGGCGTAGCCTGTATAGTTAACTTAATGTTTGAACCCTGTGTTGGATATATAGGCGCATCAATTGAGTTACGGCTTAGCTCCTGGGTTAACTTAATGTTGTATGATGTACCGTTCTGCAATACATAACCACCGTAGTTATCCAGATCATAGTGGTCAAAGTTAAGCGAGTAGTTTAACTGGAAGTAGTTATCAGGCCAGTTTAAACGACGGCCCAATGTTACACCCACACCGTTGATACGAAGCCTGTTATAGTTAGGGCTTGTTTTTGGATAGTACTGGCCGGTTGAAGCACCCTGGGTATAAGCTGATACCGCAAAGTAAATTGGCTTTTTACCGCCCAACCATGGCTCAGAGAATGTGAACGAGAAGTTTTGGTATATACGACCGCTCGACTGGCCTCTTAAGCTCAGTTTCTGGCCATCGCCTTTTGGCAGCGGTTTGTAAGCTTTCCAGTTAAATATGTTACGTAACGAGAAGTTGTTGAATGTTAAACCCAGTGTACCTACCAACTGGCCACCACCAAAACCGCCCGATAACTCTATCTGGTCTGATGGTTTTTCAACCACGTTGTATATCAAATCAACCGTACCGTCAACAGGGTTAATGTTGGTTGGTTTCGGTTCGGTTTTTTGCTCGTCAAAGTTACCCAGCTGGCCTATCTCGCGCGCACTGCGTATCAATAACTCTTTATTAAATTTCTGACCCGGTTTTGTACGGATCTCGCGCATTACCACTTTATCGTTGGTAACATCGTTACCTTTTAATATAACACGGTTAATGGTGTACTGCGGGCCTTCGTAGATACGGATATCCAAATCTACAGTATCATTATGTACGCGGGTTTGAACCGGGTCTGCATTAAAAGTAAGGTAACCGTTGTTAAGGTATAATGATGATACATCATCATTATTTGGCGTTGGGCCGGTTAAGCGTTTGCCTAATTCCTCTTCGCTAAACACCTGTCCTTTCTCGATAGAAAGAATGCGGGTTAAAAGGTCTGAGTTATAAGTTGCATTACCAGAGAATTTGATATCACCGAAGTAATATTTAGGGCCTTCGTGCAGTTTAACGCGAACATCAACTGTTTTCTCATCATGCATGGTAACGGTATCGCTTACTATCTCGGCGTCGCGGTAACCACGCTCCTGCATTTTCTCAACTAAGGTTTGTTTATCCTCATCATATTTATCCTGCTTAAATTTCTTTGAGCCGAATATATGCCAGAACTTCTTTGGACGTGTGTTTTTCATGAAACCACGTAATGTAGATGCAGACAGCTTACTGTTACCTTCAAATGTAACACTGTTAATTTTAACCTTTTTGTGCTTGTTTACAGCAACATCAAGTATAACGCTGTTAGGATCGCCCGGGTCTTTTGTTTGTTTGGTATCTACGGTAGTGTTCAAATAACCTTTCTCGTGGAAGTGTTTTTTGATGATAGCTGTAGTGGTGCTTATCAGGTTCTCGTTAACAATTTTACCCGTTTTGTCGTTCAGTTTTTTGTTAAGGTCTTCAACCTCACCTTTACGCAGGCCGGTAATATGCAGGCGCGATAAACGCGGGCGCTCGGTAACGGCAATCTCCAGGAAAATGGTATCGGCATGTATAGCGGTAACGTTTAATTGCACATCATCAAACAAGCCTTGTTTGTAAAGGTCTTTTATAACATTAGCATTTTGCTCGCCCGGAAGGTTGATTTTATCGCCTTTATTAAGTTTTGATATAGTAAGGATAACATCTTTATCCAGGTGCTGTACACCGGCAATGGTAACACCACCAATAATGTAATCTTTTGGATTAAGATAATTAAGGCTATCTGCAGGGATAGATGAACCGCCGGAAAGAACACTACGCTGCCCGCCGCCGGTTATTTGTGCCAACGCCGCAGTGCTTATAAATGATAAGATAAGAGCAAAAAAAACTTTATTCATCCGAATATTTTAGTGGGCTAAAAATAATTTATACAGTTGTTAAAATTTGTTAAAAGTAAATTTAATTTACTTGTTCACTGGTTTTGCCAAATCTGCGTTCACGTTTCTGGTAGTCTAAAATGGCCTCAAACAGGTCTTCGCGCCTAAAATCGGGCCATAGCTTTTGTGTAAAATACAGCTCGGCGTAGGCTATCTGCCAAAGTAAATAATTACTTATACGGTACTCCCCACTCGTTCTTATTAAAAGCTCGGGGTTGGGCATACCGCCGGTGTATAAATTATCCTCAAACAATTGTTCGTTAATATCCTGCGGCTGTAATTCGCCGCTTTGCACTTTGGCTGCCAGTTGCTGCGCAGCGTGCACTATCTCATCGCGCGAGCTGTAGCTTAACGCCAGTGTAAGCACCAAACCTGTATTTACCGATGTTTTTTCAATAGCAGCCAGCAGCTCTCTATGGCATTTGCCCGGCAGTTTACTTAGGTCGCCAATGGCGTTAAGGCGTACATTATTGTTCATAAGCTTTGCTATCTCCTTATTTAGGGTTGATATCAAAAGCTCCATAATGGCAGTAACTTCAAGCTTGGGGCGGTTCCAGTTCTCGGCGCTAAAGGTATAAAGTGTAAGATACTCCACCCCTAACTCGCCGGCGGCCTCAACCACATCACGAACAGATAATACCCCGTTATGATGACCAAAAACCCTTAGCTTGCCCTTTCCTTTTGCCCAGCGCCCGTTACCATCCATAATAACGGCTATGTGGCGGGGTAATTTCTGAAGATCTATCTGGTCTTTATAACTCATTTGCTTAACGGTTTTTTGCAGCACCGTTTATGCTGATGTACCTTTTGCCCAATTGCCATTTTGTTGCAATAAAGCACTCAATAACTTATGTTATTTTTTTCAGGTGACAAAGGTAAAAACTTAGTTTGTATTATTTTAGTATGCGTTAAAAAAGAAATATCCCCCATTTTTAACTTTGGCGCTGTTAATCAGCTTTTAATATAGTGTATAAAAAAAGCGCCGCAACCTTACAGCCGCAGCGCCTCACACATGGTTTAGGTAAAAAAATCTTCAGAATGCCTGTTTAGCTTTCAGCATATCAATATCTGTTTTATCAATTGTAGCCAAAGCAAACTGCTGTATGTTATTGATGTTCATCTCGTCAAGTGTATTCACCAGGTCTCCGTAAACCGATGTTTCGGCGGGTTTTATCACCACTATCATACTTTTGCCGGTAGTTTTTAAAACCCATTGGCGGGTTTCACTTATAGCACGGCGCAAGCCGCTTTTACTATAATTGGTTGTAGTAGCTGCTATTAAAGGATGTGTAGCCTCGCCCAGGTACCATAGTGCCTTACCATCTTTACCCAGGCAAATGGTCATGGTGCGCGATTGCGGCACGGGGCTACTATCTCCTACCGGCATTACAACATTCATAGCCTTGGGTTTACTTAATGTAGTTGTGAGCATAAAAAAGGTGATCAGCAAAAACGCCAGATCAACCATTGCGGTAAGATCAACCCTTGGGACTGATTTCCTTGCGCGTACTTTGTTACCGCTTTTTTGTGGGGTGGAATTTAACTCGGCCATGGCGATATAGTTTAAAGGTTAATAATTGGTTATTTAATTATCATACCGATAAATATACCGTTTTGTTTCAATAAACAAAATTTAATTTTGTTTATATCTTACTTATCCATCACTTATTTTAATAATAACACTTAGAGGTAATAAAAGTGTATGAAAGGGTAAGGCCAAAGAAACCATAAAAATCTTTAGGATTAAAATCGCCGCGTTGCGATCCTACAATTGCCGGGCCTGCCCCCACTTCACGCGATCTATCAGCCAAACGTGCCGAAGCACTGTTTGGCGTAGGGAAAGCTTTGTAAACGCCGCTTACATCATCCAAAAAATCGGTATTGGTATAACGGTAACCCAGCTCGGCACCCAGTGTCCATTTGCCGCCTATGTTATATTTAAAACCGGCACCAAAAGGCACAACAACGGTTCTTGTACCATAAGCAGTACCTTCTGTTTTAAGGTTACGAAGGCTAACCTCGCGGTAATTGTAGATTGTGCGCGGGGCATACGAAGTTACGCCCGCCCCCAGGAATACGTAAGGTGTATATTTATTTTTACCGGCTTCCGGTATGTAGCTCATAAAGTTAAAATCGAGCGTTAAACTCAATTCTTTCAGTTGATCGGAAAAGCTAAGGTTACGTTCTCTAAATTGCTCAATGCTCGATTTGCTGTCATCGGCGGCTATTTCGCCATAAATAAAATTAAGGCGCAGGCCAAGATACCTGTCAAAGTTGCGTTTTACAAAAACACCTCCGTAAGCCCCGCTCGGCTTAAAAATGTTATTGGTATTCAGATCGCCTATATATGCAGATGCGCCTACACTACCGCCAACTTCCCAGGTTTGGGCGCGTACAGTAAAGCTTAAAAGCATTAAAAGTAATACAGTAAAGTATTTAGGCATTAGGTAAAGTTAATAATTACGGGCGTCTAATCCCCATAATAACTTTTTCCTTAACGTAGATAAATAACTTTCATTATTAAGCCTGATGAGGTTAAGCTTAAAATCGGCTTTGTAAACCCTGAATTGCATAGGCTTATCAACAATAGCCGTGCGGCTATCGCATGATACAATGTAGTTGTTACCACGATAATCCACATCAATAGATATGGTGCTGGTATCTGGCAGTACTACAGGCCTCACATTTAAGTTATGCGGGGCAACAGGCGTTAGCGCCAGGCTATTTGACTGCGGGAAAATAATAGGACCATTACAGCTAAGCGAATAAGCCGTTGAGCCCGTTGAAGTTGATACGATGATACCATCGCCCCAGTATGAGTTTAAGAACTCGCCGTTTAATGCTACGTGCGAGGTGATCATGGCCGAGTCGTCGCGCTTGTGGATGGTGACATCATTAAGGGCGAAGTTGTTATCGCCAAAAACTTTCTCGTCAGAATCTATTACCAGCAGTTCGCGGCTATCCAACGTGTACTCGCCATTTACCACGGCATGTATTGCTGCCGCAATGTCGCTTTTGTTGATACTGGCCAAAAAACCCAAACGGCCAAAGTTGATACCAATAACAGGAATGCCGCTGTCGCGCACTACGGTAACCATATCCAGCAGGGTACCGTCGCCACCAAGGGTTAGAAAAATATCTATATGGCCTTTTAATGCCGAATCGCAATTTAAAACTGTAAAGGCCGATGTATCTATATTGCCCTGCAGGTTCTCGTTAAGCTGCGGGTGGATGCAAACCTCTACGTTATGCTGCACCAGCGTATCAAACACCTGGCGTATGTATGGGAATATCGATGCATCGTTAAACTGCCTGCCGTAAACTGCTATTTTCATTTGCGGTTTTTATAAATTGAGGTAGTTCATCAATGAGTCGTACCTATCCATGGAGTTGTTGTTGTTATCGGTAAAGTTGAATGTTGCCTTTACCTCGTAGTTATAGCGCTGAAAAGTTGAGAGGATACCGGATATATCCTGTTTGTTTACTTTAAGGGTAACTTCCATTCGGGTTGAATCGGGAAAGGTGCGCGTGTATGAGCTAAGGATCTGCGCATTATCAGACTCTACCACCTGCGACATGTGCGCCAGCGAGTTGTTCTTGATATCAACTTCTAACACGATAATGCCACCCGGTTCTGATGATGAGGTAAGTTTAGCAAAATATGCCGCAAGGCAATTAATGCTAATAAGGCCCTGGTACTCTTTCTTTTGGTTGAGTACCGGCACTACCGTAAGCTGCTGCTCATAAAACAAGCGGATAACATCGTAAATATGTTGTTCCTCTACCACGTAAGGGTTCACCAGCGATAATGCCAGCGCACCTATCGGGGTATTATAATCGGGCTCCTCAACCAGATCATCCTCGCTTACGAGGCCCAGAAACTGATCTTCGTTTACAATTGGCATGTGGCTAACGCGAAACTCTGCCATGCGGTCAAACACTTTCTGAATACTATCAGAAGTATGTACCGGCGGTATGGCGTCTTCTATCAGCTCAATTGCACGCATTTGTTATCTTTTTTGTTTCTCTAAAAACGCTTTAAGGTATTCGTTAAACTCTACCGGGCGTTCCATCATTGGCGCATGGCCACATTTATCTATCCAGTGCAGCTCAGAGTTTGGCATTAGTTGGTTAAACTCAACAGCCACCTCAGGCGGGGTAATTTTATCATCGCGGCCCCATATCAGGCAAACCGGCATGGTAATTTTACGCAGATCATCTTTCATGTTATGCCTAATGGCCGATTTTGCCATGGCCAGTATGCGAATCACCTTTGCTCTATCATTAATGGTCTCAAAAACTTCGTCAACCAGTTCATCAGTTGCTATGGCCGGGTCGTAAAAGGTGAACTGTACTTTCTCGCGTACAAAATCTTTACTCTCGCGGCGCGGGAACGAGCCACCAAAAGCATTTTCATACAAACCCGAACTACCGGTTAACACCAAAGCTTTTACATAACCCGGATGCGCCAATACATATATTAAACCTACGTGGCCACCAAGCGAGTTGCCCAGCAACGTAACGTTTTTTAACTTTTTAAACTTGATGAACTTGTGTACAAATTTTGATAGCGCCCTTACGCCGGTAGTTAATATCGGCAGATCATAAATTGGCAGCATAGGGATCAAAACCTTGTACTCTTTGCTAAATTGCTCAACAACATCATGCCAGTTACTTAGCGCGCCCATCAAACCGTGCAAAAGCAAAAGCGGTTCGCCTTCGCCAACTTCGATATAGCTAAATCCGTGTTCTTCTCTAAGCACCAGCTCCATATAAATTGTGTGTAAGTTCTGCTAAATAATACCTTAAGGCGGCAATTTTAAACCGCCCTATTTGTTGTAAAATTATAATTATAAAAATAGTTTACACCTTTTATATACAATTAATACGGTTGTATTAACCTAAAAGTTGTTTAACTACCTCAGATACAGTTTTGCCATCGGCACGGCCCGCAAGCTCTTTATTGGCTACGCCCATAACGCGGCCCATATCTTTTACTGAAGTTACGCCCAGGCGCGATATCACTTCCTGTATGTAACCTTCTATCTCGAAACGGCTCATTTGCTGTGGGAGATAAGGCTCTATTACATACATCTCGGCCATCTCAATATCGTATAAGTCTTCGCGACCCTGTGTTTTGTAGATATCTGCAGATTCTTTACGTTGTTTGATGAGTTTCTGCAACACTTTAATTTCTGCTTCCTGCGTCAATTCTTCGGCAGCGCCTTTTTCGGTTTTAGCCAGTAACAAAGCCGATTTAATAGCGCGAAGGCCACGCAGCCTGTCGGCCTGTTTGCTTAGCATGGCTTGTTTAATATCCTGGTCTATTTGGGTGATGAGTGACATTTTATTTAATGAGTGAGTTGTTGAATGAGTGAATTAGTGATTTTGAAACCCCGATTGTCATTTCGAACGAGGTACGAGGAGAAATCTTGTTGTTAATGCTAAGCACACTGCTTGTCTTATCTAACAGGATTTCTCACTGTCGTTCGAAATGACATATTATATAATATTATGTATTCTTCTTTATCACATTAGTTGCCGTGGCTTGCGCGGTTGGCATTATTAATATATCATTAATGTTAACGTGTGCCGGGCGCGATGCTACAAACCAGATGGTGTCAGCAATATCTTCGGCTTTTAGTGGTTCAAAACCTTCGTACACCTTTTTGGCGCGGTCTTTATCGCCTTTAAAGCGTACTTCAGAAAATTCAGTCTCTACCATACCGGGATGCACTGCGGTTACTTTAATACCGTGCTGCAGTAGATCTATACGCATGCCTTTTGTTAAGGCATCAACGGCATGTTTGCTGGCACAGTAAACGTTCCCGTTAGGATAAACCTCTTTACCGGCAATTGAACCCAGGTTTACGATATGCCCGCGGCCGTTGGTGATCATCCAGTTTGATACTACACGGCTAACATACAGCAGGCCTTTAACGTTGGTATCTATCATGGTGTCCCAGTCCTCATAACTGCCCGAGTTGATGGGATCCAGTCCCTGGCTTAGGCCGGCGTTGTTCACCAGCACATCAACCGCGCGCCATTTTGATGGCAGGCTATCCAGGCTGCGTACCACTTCTTCGCGGTTACGTACATCGAAAGATGATACCGCTATTTCTACGTTATACTTATCATTAAGGTGATGCGCCAGCTTCTCCAACCTCTCCAAACGCCTGCCGGTAAGTATCAGATCATAACCATGCTGAGCGAAGGTATGTGCGCAGGCCTCGCCTATACCGGCGGTGGCACCTGTTATTAATGCTATTTTTGCCATAATAGATGTAACTATTGGCAGCGAAATTATGTTTTTATACCGACTTTATTTGTGCTAACCTTAAACGAGGCCAAACTCAATTACACTTTATGGTATTAGCATGATATTTTGTTAGCCGATATGCCCGAGATTTGGCGGCGATGGTTCACAGATCATCAAACATTTACTATAAAAACTCATAAAAATGGAATACAGACAATTAGGAGGCTCGGGCCTTAATGTACCCGTTCTTAGTTTCGGAACAGCAACTTTTGGCGGTCAGGGCGACTTTTTTAAAGCCTGGGGCAATACGCAATTAGAGGATGCTAAAAAGCTGGTTCACCTTTGCCTTGATGCCGGTGTAAATTTCTTTGATACAGCCAACGTTTACTCGCGCGGCGTATCTGAGGAGATACTGGGCCAGGCTTTAGAAGGCTTGCGTAACCGTGTACTCATCTCAACCAAAGCCACCTTCCGCATGGGCGATGGGCCTAACGATTTCAGCTCATCTCGTTATCACCTCATCAACTCTGTTGAGGATAGCCTTAAACGTTTAAAAACAGATCATATAGATATCTTCCACCTGCATGGCTTTGACGGCAATACGCCTGTTGAAGAAACGCTGCGTACTTTAGACACTTTAATCAGCGATGGTAAGATCCGTTACATTGCCTGCTCAAATTTCTCGGGCTGGCATTTGATGAAATCGCTGTCGGTATCTGAGCGTTATGGCTGGGCTAAATACGTGGCACACCAGGCCTATTATTCGTTATTAGACCGCGAGTTTGAATGGGAACTAATGCCACTGGGTATCGACCAAAAAGTGAGCACCATTGTTTGGAGCCCGCTGGCATCAGGCCAACTGGGTGGTAAATTCCGCCGCGGACAAGAGTTACCTAAAGATAACCGCCGCGCCCAGGGTGGCAGCCACGGCCCGGAAACCGACCTGGAACGCCTTTATACTATTGTTGATGCTTTGGATGAAGTAGCCGAGGAAACCGGTAAATCTGTTGCACAGGTTTCTATCAACTGGTTGTTACAGCGCCCTACCGTTGCCAATATTATTATAGGTGCCCGCAACGAGGAACAACTAAAACAAAACCTTGATGCCGTTGGCTGGAACTTAACCACGGAGCAAGTTAAGAAACTTGATGCCGCCAGCGACCGCGACCCGATATACCCATACTGGCACCAACGCCAGGATACTAAGTTGAATCCTCTGCCGAAGTTTTATTAAAGAGAAAAGGCCCTGCAAATGCAGGGCCTTTTTATTTCCGTCATTGCGAGGAGCGACAGCGACGTGGCAATCCCCGATATACAGAGGCACTTGCATAGCCGCTCTGTAAGTCGGGGATTGCCACGCTACGCTCGCAATGACGGTTTTTTGTTCTGTCATTGCCCTAACACTTTATCCAATTGCCCCACTAAAACAGTGTAATCACTTGGGCGGGCGGCATCTGGCGCGGTGATCTTGCCGGTTTTATCTACAATAACATAGTGCGGCATCAATACTTCTGCCGTATCGTTTTGTGCGGCCTGATGATAGAGTTTGCTGTACTCATCCAAATCAAGAAATAAATGGTTGCCGGTTATTTTATGATTAACTATCTGTTTCTTCCATAAATAGTTATTGCCATTTGCTATGTACAGGTAAGCTATATCGCTGCGGTTTTTATAGTGCTCTTTAAGCGGTTGGGTAAAATTGTCAAACTCTTCTAAACATGGCCCGCAGGTGGTTCCCCAGAAATCTACGTACACCACTTTTCCCTGAAAATTCTTGCTGATGATATCTTTAAAGGATTTGGCATCTGCATCTACCTTAACAAAAGTAGCAC
The DNA here is from genome assembly GCF_003432115.1 of Mucilaginibacter conchicola. Taxonomy (GTDB): domain Bacteria; phylum Bacteroidota; class Bacteroidia; order Sphingobacteriales; family Sphingobacteriaceae; genus Mucilaginibacter; species Mucilaginibacter conchicola. Next base: position 311,073 of record NZ_QWDC01000004.1, on the reverse strand, counting down.
CCGGCTGGGTAGTGAATGCTATGGTGAAAACAACTTTGCCAGCAATAAAAACAACTATTAGCCCCATTGTAGCTAAAGCCGGTTTCAGAAAAGACATGCTCGTAGCTTTCAGGAACTTCCTGAAGAAGTAGATACCGCCGCTTAATAATACCAGACTGATAAAAGCCTTTACAGCGATAAGCCTCGTAAGCTTTTGGTTGACCTCAAAAATGTTATCCAGAATCCCGGCCTTCTGCATTTTCGGCAAGCCAGAATAGACCTGGGCCAGATCAATTATTCGCCCCCTTACTTCTTTTTCCCAGGCAACAAAATACTCACTGATATCCATTAGCATCAGCGGGATAATGGCGATCATTACCGCCCCTAACCAAAAATATTTAGACCTGATCATGTAGGTTATTATAATAAGGTTTACGTCATTATACAGAACACATGAGGCAACTTGCCCCTCTCAGATAAAGCATTTGAGCCGGCAGCGCTCAACCACGCTGCCGGCTCAAAACTTTGATATGCTTTTAATGCTAAGCTTTCTTCACCATCTTCATATTCTCCGGATCCCAGAACATAGGGCTGTTTTTGTAGTAACTATCGTTACATAACAGTGCCGGCGCCGCAGCACGGTAACCGAAAACAGCATCCTCGGTAACTTTACCGTTGTTGCGGATAGCAGTGATCCAGTTGTTCATGTGATCGTACGGGCCACCCAGGTAGCCTTTTTCGGCATCGAAAGTGATCTCTTCCGGCGGAAGGATGTGTTTGCGGGCGCTGTTGGTTTGGCCGGCTTTGCGCAGTTTCTCCAGGTAGAACGGATCATCAGATGCTATGGTTTTGTTGCGTTTAAGCACAACGCTGTCCCAGGTAACATCCATTGAACCTTCGCTGCCTACCAGTTTCAGGTAAGTGGTACCGCTGGTGCCATCAACAAAGTTGCAACGCAACGAAAGATTAAAAGCGGGGTGCGCGGCAGTTTTGCCGTAATCGAAAGTGCCTAATAAAACGTCAGGCACTTCGCGGCCATCGTTCCAGTAGCGTAAACCACCAGAGGCATAAATTTTATTAGGCCCCATTGATTCGGTAATAAAGTGCAGACTGCTGAACAGGTGAACGAATAAGTCGCCTGCCATGCCTGTCCCGTAATCTGTATAATTTCTCCAGCGGAAGAACCTTTTTGAATCGTAAGGGCGTTTTTGCACGTTGCTTACATAGGTTTCCCAATCCACCGTTTGTGCCGATGCATCATCAGGAATTGGATATTGCCAAACCTCGATAGGAGCACGGCGCGCCCAAAAACCTTCGGCATAGTTCAGTTCGCCAATGGCTCCGCTTTTCAGCAGTTCGTGCGCTTTCTCGTTACCTAATGACGATACACCCTGGCTTCCTACCTGAAACACCTTGCCGGTTTCTTTCTGCGCTTTTATTACCGCTGGGCCTTCGGCTACCGAGTGTACCATTGGCTTTTCGCAGTACACGTGTTTGCCGGCATGCATGGCATCAACAGAAATTTGCTGGTGCCAATGATCGGGCGTGGCTATAATTACCGCGTCAATATCTTTACGGTTTAGTATCTCTTTGTAAACCTTAGTGGTGAAAATATCATTGCCCCAGCGCTTTTTAGCTTCTGCCAAACGGCCATCGTACAAATCGCATACGGCAACCATTTTTACGCCAGGCACCTGCAGGGCCACAATAGCATCCTGCGTACCCATACCACCGGCACCTATCAGCGCAATATTTACCTGATCGTTAGGGCCAAAAGGTTTGTACTCTTTTTTAAGGTAGTAAAATGATTGATTGCTTTTACCGGCGGCAATTAAGCTGCTGCCCGCGGCAACGGCGGCAGTAGTAGTGGCAAGTTTCTTTAAAAAACCTCTGCGCGACGCTTCAGAATTTTCTTTCATGGTTATCAGTATAGTTTAAGTTTGAATGGTGGTTAACCCAAGGCCCGGACAGCCCGAAAGTGAAGATAGAGTTTTATGTTAATAGTTCATAGATAATAGTTGATAGTTCATGGATCTCTGTTCATGGTTCATAGATAATAGATCATGGTAGTCCATCAACCCTACTACTATGAACCATGAACTATCAACAATGAACTACTAAAAATGCGTATCTTTACCGCCATTCTCATGAGCAAAACTGTAACTCCATATCAGAACCAGGCAACCAAAAAAGAACAAGTAGCCGATATGTTCAACAATATCTCTAAAACTTACGATTTCCTTAACCACTTTATGTCGCTGGGGATCGATATCATTTGGCGTAAAAAGGCTATCAACGAGTTAAAGAAAGATCAGCCTAAACTGATACTGGATGTGGCTACCGGTACCGGCGATTTTGCTTTTGAGGCGTTGAAAATATTAAAGCCCCAAAAGATCGTCGGCGCAGATATTTCTGCCGGCATGCTTGATGTGGCTAAACAAAAGATAGCCAAACGCGGCTTGGGCGATAAATTTGAGGTAAAATTGGGCGACTCAGAAAAGCTGCCTTTTGAGGCTAATGAATTTGATGCCGTTACCGTTGCCTACGGTGTACGTAACTTTGAGAACCTTGAAAAAGGCCTTACCGATATTAACCGCGTTTTAAAACCAGGCGGCAAAGCTGTGGTGCTGGAGTTCTCAAAACCGAAGGCCTTTCCTATCAAACAGCTTTATAACTTTTACTTTAATTATATAACACCGGGCATTGGCAAGCTTTTCTCTAAAGATTCAAGGGCTTATACTTATTTGCCAGAGTCTGTGGCCGCTTTCCCTGATGGCGAGGCGTTTAGGGCGATAATGCATAAAGCAGGATTTAAAGATACCAAAGTGCGCCCGCTGGCGTTTGGTATCTGTTCAATTTATACAGGCATTAAATGATAAAACTCCGCTACCTTATCCTTATCATGTTAACGTGCTGCAGCCAAAAACTGCTTGCGCAGGCATGGGGTGGCGGTGCCGACCAAAACGATCTTAGCTTTGGCTTTTTATTCTCATACGTGCAAAGCTCTTATGATATTGTAAAAAAGCCCGACTGGCAAATACCTTTCCGCGACCCGCAAACGGGTAACGCAGTAAGCTCTTACGGAAAAAGCATTTCATCCCCATCGGCACCGGGCTTTGCCGTAGGTTTTATTACCCGCTATCGGTTAACTGAGCATCTGGAAGCCAGGATAACCCCTTCGCTGCTTTTTGCTGATAGAAAAGTAACATATACGTATGACATACCCGAGGAAGCGGTAACTAAACCAGTACAAACTACCACTGTTGACTTTCCGCTGCAACTAAAGCTAAAATCAGACCGCATTGCCAACGCGCGTGTGTACCTTATAGGTGGCCTCAAATACTCGCAAAGCATCGGTTCCAAAAAAGACCCCGGCAATAACATTGCCCCTACCGAACGCCTGCTGAAGAACGTAAAAGGCTATTCATCGTACGAAGTTGGTGCAGGCTTCGATATTTATTTTGAGTATTTTAAACTATCTCCCGAGCTTAAATTCTCCAACTCTTTCACCAATATGCTGGTGAAAGATAACACACCTTATGCAAGCCCGTTAAGCCGGTTGGGATTACGCACGCTGATGCTGAGCCTTATTTTTGAATAGAGAGTCGTTTTTCAAAACAAACAAACTTTAGTCCAGGTCTGAATTGCAGGGTAATTTCACCTTTATATTCATAACCTACTTTCGGGAACAGCTTCTGTGTAGCCAGGTTCTGGCTGTTGGTATCCACACGTAATATTGGGATGTTGCGATCAATCGCTACATCTTCGGCCTGTTGCATCAGCGCAGCAGCAATGCCCCGACCCTGAAAACGCGGACTAACCGCCAACCTGTGCGTAACAATAGCTTCCTCATTTATATCGAGGCCAACCTGCGCATATTCGGGGTATTGTTCGGTAGTTATGGCACTTACACCGGCAATTTCGCCATCAACTTCGGCCACCCAAAGTTGGCCGGCTTGGATATCCTGCTCAAAAACCTGTGGATTTGGATATACGTCGTCCCATTGCAAATTGCCGGCGGCACGCATTACTGGTACCACTTCTTTAACCAGCCGCATTATTTGAGGAATATCAGAGATGAGGGCTAAACGGATCATGTTAAGTAAAAAGTCTAAATTAAAAAGTAAAAAAAACCTCAATTGGCATCTGATCTTTTAACAAGTTTACGGATTGAGAACAAGGAAAATAATGCCGGTCAAAACCACCAGTGCATGAATAATAACCGAGGACAAATAAATGCGGCCTCTTTGTTTAAGTCTGATAAGGTTCACACAAAGCAAAAGAACAGCACCAAAAAACGAAAGAAAAATCGACAACACATCCAGATTAGGTGTACATGGCCCCGATTTGAAACCAGGCAATACATTAAACAAAGTAATAGCAACAATTACTATTACATAGTACGCCAAAGTATAATGCAATGGTTTGGTAAACCTGCGTGTTGTTAATAGATCTTTCGCTTCCATTAATGATTATGCTTTTTATGAATATCTTTCACCAGGCAAAGCTTTTTTATATCTTCAATGCGGATAGGGAAAGGTGCATATTTTAAACGGCCGCCTACCATTTCTGTTACATTGTCTGAGTGGGCTATTACCTCTTCGGGGTTATCGCTGGCCAGCAAGCGTTTGTACATACGGTAATCGCCCCATTCTATGTAATACACCTCGCCAGGCAATATTTTCATATCATTGATGATCTTTAGTGCCACCCAGCAGCCGTTCTCTAAATACGGATACATTGAATGCCCCCAAACAGGCAGGGCAAAATCGCACTCCTCAATTCCCGGGAAATTCATGCGGCCAACCGGCAGCGAATCATTGATATCATTATATACCTCAACGCCCGATGCTGTTGCTATGATATCATACATAGGTATCCCCTCTTCTGAGCGTTGGGTTACAGGTTTTTCTGCAGTTTTACGGATACCCAATTGCTCTCCAAATTTTTCTTTAAAGATCTTCAGTTTCTCAGGATCGATATTCTGGCGGCTCTTGATGATCTCGGTAATGGAGCTGGCCGAATTAAAACCTAAAGCATCTGCCAGTTCGCTGTTGTTGTTAAAAGCTTTTCCGCGCAATTGGTTGTACAGGATGATAAACTCCAGTGTTTCAGGCCTTACCGTTTTTATTTTGTTTGGTTTTGATGCGTCTTCCATATCAAATAAAAATATTTAAAGATTTTTCTTGATTTATATAAAGATATTTCTTTATATTTGAATGTTCAATTACATCGAAGATAGTACTTTAAATTAACATTCCAAATTACAGGCTTACAGATAGTAAAGAAATTACTTTACAAACAGCCGCTCCGGAATACAGATTTAAAGCTTTAATAAGACAAGAAAATTAAAATTATAACCTTATGCACATCGCTTACTCCGCCCTGCGTACCCGCACCATCAACAACCAAACCCAATTTGCAGACAAACAACTGCAGCAACGTTATGAGGGTTACCAAACAGCATGTAATAAATACAGGCATGAAATTGCTGCTATACAGAAGTATTTGCCCGGGTGGACACCGCGCTTTCGCTAACACTCCTGATGTTCAGATATGCAGTTTCAGATATGCAAATAAACACTCACTCATTCCATCATTCACTCAATCACTCATTAAATAAATTGCCATGATCAGACTTTCACAAAAATTCCGCGACCAGCTTTGGTGGCTTATCATCACCGTTGATTACAATTACAGCCGCATCTGCATTGCAGACCACGATTTGACCGACGATACCCTTACCCTATGGCTTGAGGACAAACAAGACTTTAAAAACTCGCTTGATGAATGCCTGCGCATGGATATCCCAATAAAAGCATTCGCCAAACTCATCAAAACCGAGAATCTAAATAGCTATGAAGGCCAAAAACTACATCCCAACAAGCAATACGCCTACCGCACCCGCATTCAGATCAACGAAGCCATTACCTGGTACAAACATGATGCATCATTAACAGAACAACAATGGGCCCGCGAAGCAATGCTTAAAGCAGTACTTACGCAATTGGTAGAGACTGAGGCAGCCGCACATAAAGGTTGGTAATTAATATGCCAAAAAGCATATTAAACATAATAACAATTGTCGTTTATTGATCAGTCAAATCATGGCCGTCGGCTTTAGCCAACGGCAAACCAGATAAGTAAAATTAGTTTCGGCTAAAGCCGGCTTACTCTTCGATATTCCGTTGCCTGAAGGCAACGGCAATGAAAAGCAAAACGCGATACTACAGTTCCCGGGTCTTAACTAACTGTTCTTCTTCAACAAGTTCTTGTATTTCGCTCAGGGCTTCGGCGGGGGCGCTGGCATAGTTGAGCTTTCTGAAACGCCAGATGGCAAAGGCCGGCTCCTGGTAACGGTTAATAAGTTTAAAGAATTTTGGGAAATTATGCACTTCATCCAACAGCACGCCGGTTACAATACCGTTGTTATCCAGTATCTCCCGTATGGTGTATTCTTTATCCTTAGTGATCCATATTTCGAAATCGCGGCGTATCTCTTCGCTTTTTTCAGGATCTATCTTATCGTTAATGCAAATTACTTTATCACCAGGCCTCATCAGGAGTCAAAAGTAAGAAGTTAAAAGTCTAAAGTCGAATACCCGGCGAAGAAACATATCTGTTTAACATAATGTTTTTCGACTTTCGACTTTCGACTTTCGACTTTCGACTTTCGACTTTCGACTTTCGACTTTCGACTTTCGACTTTCGACTTTCGACTTTAGACTTTCGACTTTCGACTTTAGACTTTAGACTTACCCTCCCGCCGGCATGGATACAAAAAAAGCTGTTCCTTTATCAGGTTCACTCTCCACCCATATACGGCCGCCCTGCAGTTCGGTAAACTCTTTGCATAACAGCAAGCCAAGGCCTACCCCCTTTTCATTATCGGTGCCAAAAGTTGATGTAGCCCTTAGTGTGAATAGTTCTGATTGTTTTTCGGTGGTCATGCCAACACCGTTATCCCTTATAATGAGCCAGCATTCATTACCTATTTGTTTGGCTTTAAAACTAATCTGCCCGCCCTGCGGGGTAAACTTTACGGCATTGCTAATGAGGTTGCGGATCACCAGTTGCAGCATATCACTATCTGCTACTATGCGGATATCCCAGTCAAGCTCATCAGTAAATTCTATGTTCTTTTTAAGGGCTATTGTTTTCTCCAGCTCAATGGTATTAAACAAAGCGTCGCGCAGGTCAACATAGCCCAATTTAACGTTTACGCCGTCCATCTGCGCTTTTGACCATACCAGCAACTTGCCCAGCATGTCAATAGTGCGGCGGGTAACTTTCAAAAGATCATTCTCAACCATGCGGCGCTCTTCGGTATCCAACTCGTACTCGGTAACCAACTCCAGATAGTTCTGGATATTACTGATTGGCGATCGCAGGTCATGCGCTATGATAGACATTAGCTTGTTCTTCTCAGAGTTAATGCGCTCCAGTTCCTGGTTCTGGTGAACTATCTGCACGTTCTGCATCTCAATAGCATGGGCTTTGTTAGCTGCAGAGCGGTGTTCATAATCATAATTATTACGCAGATAGGTAATGGTATAATAAAGCACTATCACCACCACTACATAGGCCGATGACAGGTCCCAATAGCGGTCAATTCTCTTTGAGTAGGTATAGGGAATAAACTCGGGGTAAAAATACTCTACCCAATGCCCCGCAAGGATGATGGCGATATTAAGCCACATCCAAAACTTTTGCTGCTTTTTGGGTACTACACAAAGCACCAGGAAAATACAAAGCCCCATAAGCAAGGCCGTTGGCCCCTGCGTACCCGAATTAAATATGTAATTGATGAGGAACAGCAGGTTACCTATAATGGTAAATATGGTAATGGTTGATGCTGTTTTACCGCGATACCTTGATTGGTAATATAAAAAAGAGAACAACAGCAGCGTTACAAAACTCAGCAGCGATATTACCGGTAGGCCTATCAAATAATTAAAAGGAACATTGTAAGCCAGCGCTATAATAGCCAGCACACAAAGCGAGTGAAATATCCTTACCTCTAAGGTGAACTGCGCCATTGAGCCTGTTAGCTTTAGCCACAAACGGTTTATGTGTGAAACAAGGCGCAAATGGGGTATTGTTTGAGTAATACAAGGTTACAAATAAAATATAACACAAACACTGAGGTTGTTACATTTTAAATGCAGATGAAATTATCTTAAATGATAATTAAAAAGCATAAAAAAAGCCGGGTGCAATATCCGGCTTTCTTTATCTTAATTGATGTTAGTTACGACTAAAACTGGTGCGGTTAAAACCCGGGCCATTGTCTTCTGCAACGTTAACAGTAATGCGTTTACCGTAGTAGCTTTGGCCATTCATACATTTAATAGCCTCTTTTGCTTCGTCTTCATTAACCATTTCAACAAAACCGAAGCCTCTGCTTTGTTTGGTTTCGCGATCTTTGATAATTCTGAGCGATTTAACCGGCCCAAAATCTTCAAAAACTGCATTTAGTTCGGCCTCGCTAACTTCCAGCGGAAGGCCACCAATAAATACTTTCATTAAACTCCTTTTCTTTTGCTACAAATATACGCAAAAAATGCGTTTTTTGGTGTTTAAACGGCTAAAAAGGAGCTTTGTAAATGGTTTTTTACAATAATGTGTCAAACTAACACTAAAGGCTATTTCTGAGCTTTAAAATGCAACTCGAAGGTGCCATCCACGCGATAGAAAGGCGACTCTGAGTCATCGTCTTTTGACAGGAAGGTAAAGAAAGTTCCTTTTGCAAGGGTATCGTTACGCATGTATGAAGAAAGCCTGATAGTGCCGGAATCACCGGGTTTAGCATATTGCATAAGTGTGTACTGGTGCGTGTGCATAGCATCAGGCATCATCAGTAACTGGCCACCTGCTACAGGCTTGGTCAAACTATCAGCAGCAATACCTTTTGAGCTGATACCGAAACTGATGTTATGCGCTTTGTTGATGGCTGTTAAACCAAAATAACGGTTATCGCCGCTGCTGAGGTTAACAAAGGCAACAGAATCATTTGCTGCATTAAAGGTGTAAGTAGAATCTTTAAGTTTGATAGATAATGTACCCGAAGTGGCGAGGTAGTTATCAGGTGATGTGGCTTTTAAAGCGCTATCAGCAGCAAGGGCAATTTTATGGTTTTCTACAGCTTGTTCGCCGGTATCTTTTTGGCATGCCGAAATAAACCCCGTAAGGAGCAATACCAAAAGTACATACCAATTTGTAAACCGTTTTAACTGCATAAGCACTACTAACCGCAATAAAATTACAAAAAACTCATGTCATTTATCCCCAGCGAACCCTCTCAGCACCGTATTTAACATTTTTTAACGTTATTATTAAAACGTAATTAAGGCTGCAAAGGTTTGCTGAAGATATTGAAAATTTCATCAAATTTTCATTTTTCTTTCAGAAAGCATTTTTAGAAGATCTCGCCTACCGTTACGAAGATCCCTTTTGATCCCTGGCTACCAAAACCATAATCGATAGCTATATTGGTTTTTGATACTTTGTTGAGTTTTATGCGTACGCCTGCACCATAGCCCGGCTGCACTTTTTGCAATGCCGAACCGGGCTCGGCCGAGAATGATTCTGCATTACCGAATACCACCCCACCTAATAAGCCATTGCGGGTAAGGCCAAAACGATACTCGGCCTCGCCGTAAACCATTTTAGAGCCGCGGAAACGGCCCTGTATATATCCACGGCCGGTACCGTTGTATTGGTCCCAGGTGTTGGCCGGCAAATCAAGATATGGGGGCTTGCCGTTTAAAACCAGCCAATTATAACTCCATAAGGCCAAAACATTACGAGATGACTCCGGGAAGCGGAAATACTTACGTATATCAACGATCAATGAGCGCCATGACTCGGTGCTGCCCAAAAACTTTTTGTTATCGCGGTATTGCATCGCCGCATAAAAACCTCTTGATGGATTGATAGAATTGTCCCTGATATCAAATAAAGCATTAAGGGTAATACCTGATGAAGTTGTGCTGCTTTGCGGGCCGTATTTAGCATAGTCGGATACGCTGCCATCGGGGTTACCTTTTTCTGATATGTTGAAGTGGTTGTCAAATATAAATCCCGCCCCGGCGTATAGGTTACCGCTGATACGGGTAAGTATAGTCTCGTAAAACCTGAAAAGGGTATAATCCATCGGGTTCTCATTTGCCGTTTTTGAGTTGGTACCCAGGCCAAAAGTACTCTGCGGATACTTGTAGTATTTAATATCGCCGATAAAATTGAAGCGATCGCCGCTGGTCCAGATGTTTGACTGCAGCGGGATAATGATCTGTTTGTTTTGCGTATAAGCCGAGTTTGAGGTGATGGTTGATATGCGCGTATTGCCCGGTAAACGGAAAGCAACATTTCCTGCCAGCGTTACCGCAAACTTAGTTTGCAGTGTGTAGCCAACTGCAGGCAATAATGAGAAAACAGGTTTGGCCCCTATCACGGTAGTAGGCTTGTTGGTAACCGTTCCTTTTTTATTAAAAATGCCTTTTATAAGGTCGTAAAGATCTTTTTGTGCAGCGGTATCCGTTTGCGCAACGGCAAGGGTATCTGTTATTCTGCGCTGGCTAAGCTTAACCGTGCTTTTATCCTGCGCAAACAGCAAAACCGGAAAAACGATGACCAGCACCGTGACTGTGAGTATCTTCATTATTAATAAGGTTCGGGGTGAGCTTATTACGGGGCAAATATAAACCTTTAAAAAAGCAGACTACCACAATTGACAAATAGTTACAAAAGGTCAACACAAAATTAATCCTAAAAACATTAGCAAAAGCCGGATATTTTTCTTATCTTTGTATATCAAATATGCCAATCGGCATTTTACACATACCTGTTAATTTCATGCCCCCTACTACCACTACCCGGCCTTACGGTACACGTATTGCGCGTTACTTTGAGCACATAAAAGGCGACTATCATTTTGAGGATGTCCCCGATAAAAAGGATGCCTCGATCACCACCAAACAAAAGGTTTATGACCGCGAACCCGAGCCGCCTACCCTGACGGGCCTGGCGTTATTTTTGGGTTTTACCAGCCTGCAGGCCTTTGAGGTTTACGAGCAAACAGGCTTTTACGCTGCACAGTTACAGATGGGCCGCCTTATGATAGAGGCCGAGTACGAAAAACGCTTGCACTATCAATCGGCAACGGGCGCCATATTTGCACTAAAAACCCTGGGCTGGAAGGAACAGCATGACCAAAGCACCGGCATAGATGGATTAAAAAGCATTAGTATCACTATCACTACAAGTGGCCCAAAGGTGGCACAGGCCGAAAAAGAAGTAGACCTATAAACCTGTTTTATGCACGAGAGAACATCTATCCTGTTTAAACATAATTTTGAGAGCACCGCACCGGTAGTAGTTAACCAGGGTGGCAGTAACTCGGGCAAAACTTACTCCATTTTGCAAGTTTTGTTTTGCTTCGCGATAGCCAAGCCCAAGCAGGTAATAACCGTTGTTGGCCAGGATATTCCTAACCTTAAAGCCGGTGCCCTGCGCGATGCCCTGGATATTTATGATGCCTCGCCTACCCTTAAATTACTTATTCGCAATTACAACAGAACCGACCGTATCTTCGAGTTCTTTAACGGCAGCCTTATTGAGTTTAAAAGTTACTCTAATGCCCAGGATGCCAAAGCCGGCAAACGCGATTACCTGTTTGTGAACGAGGCCAATGGCCTAACCTGGGAAGTTTACAGCGAACTGGCGCTGCGTACGCGCAAACGCGTTTATATTGACTATAACCCCAACAACGGCTTTTGGGCACATGAACGCCTGATAGGTAAACCTGATGTGCAGTTACTGATATCAGACCATCGCCACAACCCTTTTATTGATGAGGAGACGAGGCGAAAGGTTGAATCGATAAAAAATGAAGACCCTGAACTTTGGAAAGTATATGCCCGCGGCCTTACCGGCAAAATAACCGGGCTGGTGTTTACCAAATGGCATATCTGCGAAGAAATTCCAGCCGATGCCAAACTGATAGCTGCAGGGCTTGATTTTGGATACAGCGTTGACCAGGCAGGCTGCATTACCGTATATAAACAAAATGGCGAGCTTTGGGTTGATGAATTGCTGCATGAAACCGGCCTCACTAACACAGATCTTTCTGCCAGGCTAAAGGCCGAAGGCCTAACAAAAAACACCGAGATCATTGCTGATAGTGCCGAACCAAAATCTATTGAAGAACTTAGGCGTTTAGGTTGGTTTGTTACCCCTGCAAAAAAGGGTGCAGATAGTGTGTCCAACTCCATCGATATCCTTAAACGCTATACCATCAACGTTACACGCCGCAGCGTAAACCTGCGTAAAGAGCTGGGCAAATATACCTGGCGAACTGATGCCGCCGGCAAACCCATAAACCAGCCTATCGACCAAAACAACCACCTGATAGACCCATTGCGTTATGTGGCGCTGAACAAATTAAAAATAAAGGCCACCAAACCTTTGCAAAGCCGCCTGCCGGCCAGGGCACAAAACAGCCAAAGCGGCCTGTTTGATGAATTGATAGGCACTGCCTGATGCTTCCCCCCTCTCCCGTACTTTAAATCTTTATTGACCAATATGATCGAAAAAAATCTACTGACCACCCACGGCAAACTACGCCTAAAAATTCCGTCGCAATTGAGCGAGATAACACTTGGGCAAATGATGGCCCTGCAGGCAAAAAAAGAGCTGCGCGATCTGGATGCCATCAGCATCTTATCGGGCACGCCCCTGGCCAGCCTGCAGCAAATAAACAACGGCAGCGAATTAATGCAGTTTGCAGATACTATTATTGGCCTGTCGCAGCAAATAAAATACCTGTACAACGCCGAAGCTATCCCGAAAGAAATTACCTTAACTGTTGACGGAAAAATGGTTACCGTAAAGGTTACCCGTAACCTTGCCATGGAACCCGCCGGCGCATTTATGGCTGCCCGCGAGATCATCGGCGAAGAAATAAGCAGCCATATAGAACAATATGGAGAGGATAACTGGCAGAAAAATTTCAACCCATCGCTTGAGGCTTGTTGTAAAATATTAGCACAATACCTTTACTGCCGTGCAACGGGCTTGCCTTATGATGAATATAAAGCGGCAGAGTTTACAGAAAACATTGAGCAGCTGAGGGTAACGGAGGCGCTGCCCATAGCCCGCCATTTTTTTATCAGCTATCCCAATTGGTCAACCAGGAAAACAAGCTTCTTGCATCGCGTGTGTCGGCCATGGAGAAACGGGCGGGCATACAAACCTTCGAGAAGTTTAAATACATCAACACTGTAAACGCTCTTGCCGGCGGCGATCTCACCAAATGGCACCTCATACTGGCCATGCCTTACGAGCGTATCCTCACCAAACTGCTGCTCAACAAAACCGAAGCAGAATACCAGAAGAGATATAGTGAATTAGCCCCCTAACCCCCTGAAGGGGGAACAGAAGTTTAATAATCAATAACGAACACTGAATGTAGAATTTTGAATGATGAAGTAACTACTTCGACGTTCATCATTCGTTGATCGATGTTCAATATTAATGATTTAAAAGTATTTATCCCTGTGTAACCTATCAATCAAACGCTCCCCCTTCAGGGGGTTGGGGGGCTTCTCATCATGCGAAACCAAATAGAATCTATCACCCAAAGCCTTAGCGCATCACCTTCATTTTTGTACGGCACCGAAAAGGAACTGAATACCCTTGCCGATGATGCCGTTTTCCCTTGCGTTTTTATGCATCCGTTGCAGCCTATAGTGTTGTCGCCGCACGTAAACGGATCGGTGAACAATGTTTTCACCTTGTACCTGGAGTTTCTGTACAAAACCGATTTCGGGCGTTTCACTGCCGAGAACGAAGATCTGGTACAACAAGCTCTGCAAATAGCCAACGAATTTATTATAAAAGCCGGTAAATACCGCGATGCGGATGGCCGCTACTTCAGGCTTAAGGCGGGCGAAAAAGCCAAATGCCTGCCCGTTTATAACAAGTTTGATGTAAACACCACAGGCGTTGGGCTAACCATAACCCTCAACACCATGTATTTTGATGTTTACTGAACCTTCTCCTAAACCAATAATTGATCGTTAAAAATGAGTTTAACAGCAAGTATAGAGATATACCACAAACCATCTGCCATACTGGATAGTTATGGCAGCCGCACGCAGTACGCGCAGGTATCCATAGCTATTTATGATGACCTTACCGGGCAGCGCACCAACGGCAATAACTGCGTGGTTACTTACACCATATCAGACGGGGGTAACTCGGCCAAGATCACCCAAACGGCTAATATACCCGGGCTGCAACAAATAATTTACGATGGGCAAATAGGACAGGTAATGTTTAACAGTGCAGGGCGGGTAGTATCATCAACACTTAAAGAGTTTAATGTAGTAAGCGTTACCGGCGGCAGTACTACAACGCCACCGGTTGCACCGCCTGCAAGCAATCTTATTATCAGCAATGTAAGGGTAGATAAATCAGAATCGGCACAGGATGCCAAAGATGCGCAGATAACCGTTATCGCCACATCTAACTACCTGCCTATCGCCTATAAACTTGATAATACACTTACATCAGCCTCGCCCGTATTTACAGGGCTAAGCGGCGGCAGCCATATCATAACCGCAGTTGATGCATCGGGCAATACGGCAAGCTTTACCGTGTTTATCCCTACGGTTACCAATCTGCTGATATCAGACCCATCGGTGAAATTACCGGGTGGCAATATATCGAGGTGGAATGCGGCTTTCAATCCCATTGTGTTCACTTACCAGCGCCGCGACTTTGTTGTAAGTGGCATGGAGCAAAACCCTGCCGATGGCAATACCCGCATAATTATTGACGGTGATATGCGTTTGGTACAAAAAGAAGATCTTATCTACATAAAAACCCCGGCATGCGAGGGCACTTTTAAAGTGCTTGCCCCTTATGATGCTGCCCGCCTGGTAATAGATTTACCCTACACCTTTGGTAGCAATACCTATGTAGAGCGCAGTGGATTTGTGAACATCAACCGCCTGCGGCCTTATTACAAGATGCTTACCCGAATCAGTTTTTTTGACAAATTAACGGGCAAGGCATCAACCATTACATCATCCAACCGACCTGATAATGAGGGTAAAACCCGCGCAGATATCTCCAATTTCCTGCAAAGCCTGCTAAGAGCTAAGGATGACAATGATTATGCGGCCCTAAACTACCGCGATGAAAACCTGAGTGCCAGTTACCGGGTAACCTACGCCCAGCATTGGGACGATAACACGGCTGATGGCCATACCACTGCCTTCATTAATATAGAGCAGCCATATTACATACTTTACTCGGCAAGGCAGTTAGGCGAAAAAAACGGCGGCAATATGGCAGCCTACGTGCCATTTGCCAGTGTACCCAATGGTATTGAAAATGCAAAATGGATAACAGATTTTATTGAACCGGCCTACAGCAATGGCTACCCTTTTGATATTGGCTTTATTTACAGCGAAGACCTCGTGGGCCGTAGCATATATGCAGAATTTATTCCGCTGGATATTAACCGTAACCCGCTGGCAGGTACAACCAACACTTATCTTTTAAACGATGACGGCAGTTGGCTCCTGAACAGCGATGGCAGTAAATATGTTATTGCAAAGCAAAGCGTGGCCAAAGTTGCCGTACCGGGCCAGCTTGGGCTAAACCGCTTGCTAATACAGGGGCCTTTTGCTGATGATGTTTACTACCTGAATGTAACACTTAAATATGATGAGGGCGGCACTGCGCGTACGGTTACCCAAACGCAAACCATCCGCATTGATGATGCAGTTGAAGACCAATCTGTTTACCTGCGCTGGATAGGTTTGAACGGCAGCTGGAACAGGAATCGCAGAACCGCATAACAGATATTCGCCTAAAAGTGCTCGAGAGCCAGGTATCTATGCTGCAACACCAGATCAATCTCATTAACAATATCTCTGTAAAGTAGTGATACTGCTTTCATAATCATTATAAGAAACCATGGAAAAGAAACTAAGCGACAGTCAGTTGCATGAGCTTGCTATGTCTTTTGGTTACGAATACGCTTCGGTTAAAGCTATTGTAGAGGTAGAAAGTAACCAGAGAGGCTTTTCTGAAAAAACTGGTCGAATCATTATCCAGTTTGAGCCGACCTGGTTTAAACGCTTTAAAACAGATTGGCAAAAAGACACCGTAAATAAAACATGGCAAGCCAACAAAGTTGGCGACCAAACCGCAGAGTGGGCCGCATTCAACAGCGCATTTGCATCGTCGCCTAATGCAGCTATGAAAAGTACATCCATTGGCATGATGCAGATAATGGGTTTCCACTATGCCGAAATTGGCTTTAAAACTGTAGGCGCTATGTGGGATTTTGCCAAACTAAGCGAATACAACCAGGTAATACTTGCTTTGTGCTGGATAAAAACTATGCCCCAATTAAGCAAAGCCCTGAAAGCTAAAGACTGGCCAAAAGTGGCTTACTACTATAACGGCTCGGGGTATAAAACATTTAGTTACGATACCAGATTAGCCAGAGCGTATCAACTCGCAAAGAAACAAACAAATGCATAACACACCAACCGTAAAATTTGGGGCAGTAAACTCGCCTAAACCACAATGGGCTACCTGGATGTTCAGATCAGTGGCCATACTAACAACAGTAATTTCTTTTTGGATAGGCGCCACACAATTAATACATGACGAAGCTAAGGTTGAGGTCATCCTTGCCCTTAAATCTTTTGATATGCTGATCCTCGGTTTCAGTAACCTGTTTGGCATCGTGGTACCCGAAAAATCTCAATCTTAATTTTATGCTTAAAAAAATATGGCGCTGGCTAACCGGCGTAACCGCTAAGATCAAAAACAGTTTGCTTTTTGGTAAAGATATGGCAAACACCATCAAATCTGTGGCCGACAGCCCCTTGCTTGATATCATCGTTGCGCTAACCCCTACCGGGCTTGACGATGTTGCCCTGGCATCATTCAGAAAGTTCATGAATGATATGGTTGAGAAACTTAGCTGGGCTGATAAAATAATTTCCGAGGCCGACCAGCAGGAAAAAACAATTGTACTGCACACACTATCGGCTATTGCAGCACTCTGGAAAGCTGACAACGAACACAGCGGACTTTCACTTCAAACCACTTTAAGCACAGCTCAATTAGTTTATGACGAAAGCAAGGTTGACATGAGTCTATAAACAAAAAAGCCTCTCTGATTGCTCAGAGAAGCTTTTGCCGATTTGGAAGTGATCCCGCTGGGATTCGAACCCAGGACCACTACATTAAAAGTGTAATGCTCTACCAGCTGAGCTACGGAATCGGTCTTTCATTATTAAAATAAAAAGAGCCTCTTTTTCAGAAGCTCTTTTTAAGTTTTCGACCTGTTGAGAGGTCTTTGTGATCCCGCTGGGATTCGAACCCAGGACCACTACATTAAAAGTGTAATGCTCTACCAGCTGAGCTACGGAATCATCCTTTAACTTCTTTAGATAGTGTTATCCGTTTCCGTTAAAGTGGTGCAAATATAGGGCTATTTGTAATTGCCTGCAAGCCCTATTTAAAATTAATTGTAAAGTTTACAACAAGTCCCTATTAAACAAAGTATTAAAATTTCAATAAGCTAATGTTACCCCTATCGCCCGCTAACAATACTACCGAACCGTTCTTGGCTTTACGGCAAACATTGTAACTGGCGGCATCTATCTTTTTCCAGGTTTTACCACCATCTGTGGTGATATTAGTACCAGATGTGCCCGTTGACAGATAAATACCCTCTCTTAGATGCTCCACGCCAGACTGATAACCTGCGGGGCCTTCTGCCGGAGAAAAGGGTTTAACCTGAGTTTTGCCAAACTGAATAACAAACGCAACAGAATCTTTCAACCTATCTTTTGCATAATTACCGCCTACTATAACCTTTTCATTTTTACCAAAAGCTATTGAAAAGGCACCCATACTTGCTGCGCCATTAGTGAGCGGCAGGCTTTCATAAGCCCATGCGATACGGTTAAGTGGCGAACTAATCAATCTGCTTTCACTACCACCGGTAACAATAGCTACATATTTATTTGTGACCCTAAGGCATGTACCGCTTGCCGCAAAAGCCCCTTCATTTTTTACAGCGTTAGGCGCATCCTTCACTTGTGCCCAGGTGTTTCCACCATCTTTCGTCTCAAGCAATAGAAACTTGCCATTAATTGGGTCGCCTAAAACAAAGCCGTGCTTAGGGTTTTCAAAATCCATCGCATCCAAAAAGTAGGTAGTATCAGCCTGTTCAAATTTCTTCTCCCATGATTGACCACCATCAGTAGTTTTTAAAATATAGGCCGGTGAACCCGAGCTAATGATCACCGCTTCCTTGTCAGAAAAAGCTTCAATATCTCTAAAATCTGATTTCTCGAAACCTTTAACTTGTTGCCAGTCCCAGGTTTTACCACCATCATGGGTAATGGCTACAGTGCCACCGCTGCCGCTTAGCCAGGCTGTGTTATCGTTTATGACAGACAGCCCTCTTATGCTTGTTTTCCTTCCCTGAGAAAGGTTTACTACCGTTTGGGCGCTTACAATAGTTACAGAAACAGTAAACAGAAATAAAAATGCGATATAAATTCTCAGCATGATGTTTTAGCCATTTGATGTGAAAGCTAAGTTAAAAAGAGTTTATTTTAAATTTATATGTGTTAAAAAGCTAAAAAAATTATATTTGCACCCTCTAATGCCCGGATGGCGAAATTGGTAAACGTTGCGGTCTCAGAAGCCGTTGAGAATTGTCTCTTGAGAGTTCGAGTCTCTCTTCGGGCACATCCATTAAAGTCTTAAGTTGAAAGTGAAGAGCCTCCCGGCAAACGCTTCCGACTTGAGACTTTTTAAAAACAGGCCCGGGTGGCGAAATTGGTAGACGCACCATCTTGAGGGGGTGGCATTCGTAAGGATGTACGAGTTCGAATCTCGTTCCGGGCACTTCACAAACGGCGAATACAGCCAATAAACTTACTTTTTTTATAATAAAAAATTACCGTGTGTAAAAACGTGTGTAGTTATACATCTCACACAATTGTAACTTATTTGTTACAATACTTCACCCTATTCTATCGTTATATCGGCAATCAATATCCTTCGCATGTTTAATTTCCGCCTCGCTGTAATTGTAATAGCCCTTTTAACATTCACCACCTGTAAGAAAAATTCAAACGCTGATGAAAGCCCTAACCCTAATGATCCTTCTACCCCGCCCGGTGGCAAAACATCCTGGTGGCAACCTAAAGCCGGGGTAAGTTTTGATTGGGAACTGGATGACATTACCGCCAACGCAAGCTTCAGCGGTGATGTAGTTGATGTTGACGCTTTCACAACATCTGCCGAGACCGTGGCAGCGTTACATGCCAAAGGCAAAAAGGTTATAGCCTATCTGTCTGTAGGGACTTTGGAAGATGATCGTCCTGATGGCTCCTTATTACCTGCCGAAGTACTTGGCAAAAAATATACAGAGTGGCCGCACGAAAAATGGATAGACATAAGGCAACTGGATAAAATAAAACCATGGCTCAATTCGCGCATCAATATGATACTCGCGAAAAAATTTGATGCCATTGAGCCCGATAACTTAGATGGCTATACCAACACAACGGGTTTTCCGCTTACAGAACAGGATGCCCGCAATTATATGGATTACCTGATAACCCTTGCCCATGAAAACGGCCTGGGCATAGGCCAAAAGAACATTCCCGAAGTTTCTGCTGATTATGCCGCCAAATTTGACTGGGCACTTACTGAAGACGCTTTTAAACAAGGTTGGCAATTGCAGTTACAATCTTACATCAAACTTAACAAACCGGTGTTTGCAGTTGAGTACACCGATGTAACATCACAAAGCACCTTTGATAACAAATATTGCCCTGAGGCTGCTAAGCTGGGCTATACCGCAATCTTTAAAAAACGGGATCTGGATGCATGGGTAAGCAAATGCCGCTAAACAAAACATTCAAATAAGAAAGCCGGTGCTTTAAGCGCCGGCTTTCTTCGTTAATATAGGTTGATATAATTGCCATCTTGTTAAATACCCACGGCAGATGGTTTGCTCTTATGGGTATCTATGATGGTTTTCTTTACATAAGGGTACAGTGCTATCAATATCAGTACAACCAATAAAAACACGCATACCCACTGGTAATACTCTATGGATAGCCGCACCTGCGATTGCATGCTTACATTTTTAGCCAATAGTGCATTTGATACTTTTGCTGCTGCATCTTTTGCCATTCCTTTTGATTCCAATCCGGCGGCATAGGAAGCAAGGCGTTGAGTGAGTATCATATTATCAGTGCCCAACAGATTGAGCGAGCGATTATAGTGTTGGTTCTTGCTATAATCCGAATAAGCATTGATACAGGCTATGCTGGTACAAAAACTAAAAAATCTCACCAGCACACCTACTCCCGACGCCGACTGACTCAGGGTTGGCGGCACCGATGATATCATAAACAATATAACCGGCACCATCAGCATACCTGCACCCATGCCGTGTACTATCAGCGGGATAATAAAATCATCCTGATCTGCCTGTGCAGCAAACAGGAAGGTCATCCAGCCATGGAATATCAGCAGCAGCATAAAACCGCACATCCAGGTAAAACGGATGGGCCGTTTCATGATGGTTAAACGCGATGATATGATAACACCTGCAATAATGCCACTCACATTTGCCAGCATAATGATGCCCAGGTTCCATTGATCCAAGCCAAGCACTACTGATAGGTAAGTATTGGTAACATTAAGCGAGCCACGGCACATATACAATGCAAACAGCAGCAAAGCCCCTACACAATAATTGCGGTACTTAAACACATGTAGCGACAAGTAAGGCCGCCTTAAAGCTATTTGCCGTAAGGCATAAATTATCAGCAACAAAACAAAACCCGCGGCGGCAAAACGGATGCTACTATCAGCAAACCAATATTTCTGCTGCCCGTAAATGAGCACATAACCCAGTGACAGGGCAGCAAGGGCGTAAAGCAAAAAACTTGCCCAATCTAACTGATACAATGGCATACGTTTATTTACTCTTACATTATTGAGGATGAGGTAAAGCAATATCGTTCCCGGCAGGTAGGCATAGATAATTACTTTGTATAGCGTATTATAGTCAAATGCATCAGTAAGCGGCGCGGTTACCAGCGTCATCATTTGAGAGATAACCAGCAATATGCCGTAGAAAACCGAATAGCCAATTTCCCTTGCACGCTCAGTTTTAAGTCGATCAAATATCAGGGTAATGCAAATACTGGTAGCCGCACAACTCCCCATTCCCTGTATAAAGCGAAAGATCAAAAGCACTACCAGGTTTTGTGTAGAGTAACAGATGTACGAAGTGATGATGGTTAGCGCAGTACTCAGCACCAGATAATTTTTGATACTGATAAAGCGGAACAATCTCACCTCGAAACTATAAAAGCTCACCACCGCCGCATAAAACACGATCATGGAATACTGCACATCCTGCGGCTCAATGCCGTAATAACCTGCCGCCGCGCTGCCGTTAGCCATTGATAAGGCAAACAAGCCCAACGACGGGAATGCCACCAGGAACATGATTATACGGATCCCCCACTCGGGCATCCAGCTTTTAAATATTTGTTGATCAGTTGCGGCCATGGTCTTTGGGGATAACAACACTCACATTCATGCCGGCACGCAGGGGCTGAATCAGATCAGCAGCTTGGGTTAAGCGGATACGCACTGGTACACGCTGCACTATCTTAACAAAATTACCCGAGCTATTATCAGGCGGTAGCAGCGAAAAACTTGAACCTGTCGCCCCCGCAATGGAAACTATCTCACCTTTAAACATTTTATTAGGGTAAGCATCGGCATGTATCTCGGCTATATCGCCCTCGCGCATATCGGCTAACTGGGTCTCTTTGAAATTGGCTACCACCCACTTGCCAGAGCTGCGATCTACAATAAAAGCCAGCGTTTGCCCTGCTTGGATAGATTGTCCTTCCTGCACCGTGCGGCGGCCCATTTTTCCATTGTAAGGCGCTTTTATTACAGTGTAGCCCATATCCAGCCCCGCACGGTTCAATAATGCCTCCTTCCGTTTTATATCGGCATTAAGCACGGCACGCTGTGCGCTCACATCGTTAATTTTTGATAGTGATGACTGGTAGCTTTGTAATGAGGCCTCATAGTCAGATTTTGCTACAGCCAGAGCAGCTTCTATATTTTCCAATTGCTGGCGCGTGGCAGATTCTGCCTCGAATAGTTTTTTATAACGCGCATACTCTTGTTGCTTATTAAGTAGTCTTGCTTTTGCAGCGGCAATGGCGGTTTTACTTACGTCAGCCAGCTTTTGGGTGGTTTGCTCGTTGCTTCCTAAAACGTTCAATTGCGCTTTTGAATTAGCCAGAGCAGATTGTGCTTCCTGCTGTTGCAACTGGTATTCGCTGTTATCGATAACCAACAGGGTATCGCCTCTCTTAACATCCTGGTTCTCTTCGTAATAGATCTTATTGATGTAGCCGCCTACCCGTGATGTTACCGGGTTAATATATTCCTGCACCTGCGCATCGTTAGTTTCTTCGTTACGGTAAGTTTGATAGCTGTATATAGCGCCCCAAACCATCAGGGCGCACAATATTAAAAGCGCGATGATACCCGATACGCGCGTGATGATCTTATCTGTTTTATTTATGGTGATAGAGGTATTCATGTTATAAGTTTCCTATGGCGTTTTGTAATTGAAAATATTGTGCTTGTACAGCTATTTGTGCGGCAGCCAGCTCAAAGCGCGTTTGCAGCAAAGCGTTGTTGGCATCAAGCAGATCGGTAATTAATGAGGTTTGGTTGAAGTAAGTATTGTTTACAATGCGCGAATTTTCCCGGGCCTGTTTTACATTGGTTCGTGCCACCTCAACCTTGTGCCGAGCTTCTTGCAGGCGCAGGTACGCGTTGTTGACACTCAGCCTTATATTATCCTGCACATCCGAGTGCTCGGTTTCCTGTGTTTTTAATTCTAACTCAGCTACTTTTATTTTGTGCCTGTTAATGTACAAGCCCGAGATTGAGAAGGTAGCCCTTACCCCAGCTAACCCTAATCCATAAAAATAAGGTGAGTATGGGTAAAACATGATCTGCGGATAGCTCAGTTTATAATTGGCAAACAAGCCAACCTTGGGCATATTTTTGCCTTTGGCCGATTTTAGCTGCAACTCGCGCAATTGAGTTTCCCCTTCAGATATTTTGCCGGCAAACGCATGTTGATAAGCATCAGATAAATAATCGTTGTAACTTTTAAGTCCGGCGGTATCAACAGCAACGGCGGTATCGGGCTTTATCCTGATGTCGTCAGGTTCGCCCATGGTAACATCCAGTTGCTGGTTAGCTATTGCGATGTCGTTATCAATGGTATTAAGCGATAGTTTCTGTTTTGATAGTTGCAATTGCGCCCTTAACACATCGCTTTTAAGCACCACGCCATTCTTACGCAGTTGCTCTATTTTTTGCAGTTGCTTTTCCTGGAAGGCGATATCGCTCAGTAACAGCTGCCTAAAAACAATACTCTTTTGCAATTGCAAATACAGCATAGCCGCCTGCAGTTTCACCTGCGATGTGGTTTGCGCCATTCTGATCTGCTGCACGTTAGCAAGCGTTTTCTTTTGTGCAATGTTCAAATTGGTGCGCCCGCCGTTGTAAATATTCAAATAAGCATCCGCATCACCGCCGTAGGTGGAGTGCAGCACCGGAAATTGCGATGGCGTGCCAAACAACCCATTCTCAAAAACGGGCATATTGCTTACACGCGCGTATTCGGCACCTACGTTTATCTCGGGCAGGCGCTCGGCTTTGGCATCCTTAACTTCTTCCTGCGCAGTTTGTACCTGCAGTTGTTTAATGTGTAGTTGTTTATTGTTGGCAACTGCCTTTTCCCAAACGTCGGTAAGGCTAAGTTGCTGTTCCCCGGTTGTGGTGTTTTGGGCGAGGGCGGCCCGGTTTAAAAATAGCAGCGCCAGTGTGGCTGCGATGTAATATCTCCTGTGATTCATTATGCCACAAATGTCGGGCTTGGCGCGATGCAAAATTTGATGTAACTTGCCAATAATTAGATGAAACCAGACAAAGCAACAGATTTTGATTTAGCCTCTTTAGATTTGATAGACCGCCACCCAAAGGCGGTATGCGTGCTGCATGAAAAAGGAGAGAGGAAATTGCCCGTGCATCAACATCTGAAAGGACAGCTTACTTACGTTGAAGGCGGTATAGCCTACGTGCACCTGGTTGATAAAACCTTTGTGATACCGGCACGGCATTATATCTGGATACCAAAAGGCCAGATCCATCAATTAAGGATACGTCATATTGCCACCGATGTACGCAGCATATATTTCTATAGCCACGATGATAATAAAGACCCGTTTTATACCAAAATGGGCATTTACCCGGTAAACCGCCTGCTTCACGAAATGATCGTATACACGGCAAGTTTTGCTACAGAGGCTTTTCCGGGATCTGAGGAGTTTCAGTTTCTAAGCAGCTTAAAAAACATGCTGCCCCGCATCAGCAAAATACCCTTACCATTTGTTGTCCCCACCAGCCAGAACGAAAGGTTGCGCCCTATCATTGACTACATATCAGACCATATATCGCAGCCACTCTCACTGGCCGATGTAAGCAAACATTTTAATATGAGCGAGCGTACGGTATCGCGCTTGTTCCAGGCAGAGCTGAGCATTTCTTTCCTGCAATATCTTAAACAGCGCCGCATTATTAAAGGCACCGAACTAATGCTGCACACCCGTGCTAACCTTACGGAGATAGCTTATGAAACCGGCTACCAAAGCCTATCGGCCTTTAGCGCTACTTTTCAGCAGATGATGCACATGCGCCCGTCAGAATTTATGGCCAATATTTAATAGTGCTACACATTTCGGCCTCGTGCTTGTTATCCATAAATGAGCGCAAACAATAAAACCATACTCCAAACCGCAAACGAATTTGTAGCTAAAGGCGATTATGAATCGTTCCTTAACTATTGTACCGATGATACCGAATGGAACTTTATAGGCGACCAGGTATTGCACGGCAAAGAAGCCGTGAAGCAATACATGGCCAAAGCCTACATTGAACCGCCGATTTTTGATATTGAGACCATTATTGCCGAAGGCGACTATGTGACTGCCATCGGCCAAATCAGCATGAAAAATAAGGAAGGCAAAATGATCAGTTATGATTATTGTGATGTGTGGCTATTGCGGGATGGCAAACTGGCCGAGTTGAAGGCATTTGTGATAGAGAGATAGCCTGATGGGTAGCTCCTACGGAGCAAAATCTCCTAACGGGTTATAATCTACAAAGCGGTTGTCCCTACGGGACATCATCATGTTATAATTTTTCCTCGCCCTTGTTGGTGTTGTCACCAACAAGCCACATGCAAAGTAAACGCTTCAATAAAGAGTTGTTGGTGACAACACCAACAACGGCTTCGAGGTAACGGCTATGGGTAGCTCCTACGGAGCAAAATCTTCCATTCGATTATTTCTACAAAGCGGTAGTCCCTACAGGACAAGGTCCTTATTCTCTGCCGTTGTTGGTGTTCTCACCAACAACGGCTTCGGAAGACAATCAGATTAAAAAGCATAAATGTGCTTTTCAATGCCCCATCGGGGCTACCGCTTTGTAGAAAATTACATCAACGCTATTTTGCTTCGTAGGAGCTACCCACCCGGCGTTTTCCGGCATTATACACTTTTGTCATTTTTAAGCATTTGTTTTTCCTTTCATTATAAGCTAACAATTACTTAAAGGGCGTGGGATAAGTTTGCAGTATGTCTACCCGAAGGCTTACACCCGACGCTGAATTACTGCAACAGATGCAGGCTGATGACCAGCTTGCCTTACTTGCATTGATGAAACGGTACGACAAAAAGATCTTCCGCTACATTTTAGGTAAGACCCGATCGGCTGAGGCATCAGAAGAATTTGTGCAGGATATTTTTCTATCCGTTTGGAACAACCGCGCCAACCTTGTGATAACCGATAGCTTTGAGCCTTACCTGTACAAGGCCGCCAAATTTAAAGTAATTGACCATTACATAGCTGGCAGCAAGGCAATTGTAGAAGTAGAAGAAGTTTTGCAGGAGCGCGAATCATTCACAACGGCCTCGCCGGAGAATGCGGTTATTGATGCCGAACTCAACCAATGGCTACAAACCGAAGTGGAGAAAATGCCGGTTAATATCCGCGAAGCTTTCTCGCTGAGCCGTATGGAACACCTATCTATAAAAGAGATTGCCGGCAAGCTTTCCCTGTCCGAGCAAACGGTTAAGAACAATATCTCCATCGCCATAAAGCAGCTGCACTATCGCTTTAAACGCATCGAAAACCCGATGCTGATGGTAGCTATTGCGGTTAAACTCTTCCTTAATTAAACCCCCACCTGTTAATATTAGCCTAACAAACAATTGATGATTGTTTAACGGTACCTACTGCCTCATTTGCTGATTATAACAGCAGATGAACACTGATCGCCCTGCCGAGTTAAAGGCCCTTCTGGAAAAATACAAGCTGGACCAATGCACGCCTGCCGAGAAAGCACGTGTAGAGCAATGGCTCCAAAACTTAAGTAACAATGCGCCTGATACGGTATTGAACGAAAAGACTATCCTTAAACGGGCAAGGCGTAATATAATGGAGCAAACAGGCTTTGTGCCGAAAAGCCGCATAGAACGAATAATGCCTTTTATGCGAGTGGCGGCTGTTCTGTTATTGGTAGCAGGTGGTGCAGCTTACTGGTATTCATCGGTACAAACACAGGCACCGGTTATTACCCGTTTTGCCACCAGGCGCGGCGAGCAGAAAACCATTATGCTGCCTGATAGTACCGAGATAACGCTCAACTCGTCATCTGCCCTAACCCTTAGTTCAGATTTTAATCAGCGTAACAGGCGTGTATCATTAGTTGGCGAGGGTTTCTTTCACGTGAAGCATAACCCGGCTAAACCGTTTATAGTGAGCACCGGCGAACTGCAAACCCGCGTGCTGGGTACCCAATTTGATGTATTTGCCTACCCCGAGGAGAAAGATTATAAAATAGCTGTGGTTGATGGCCGCGTGCGCGTGAGCGAAGCTGCTGCAGGTAAAGTTACGCCGCTGGCAGGTGTACTTACCCGCAACCTCATGATCACCTACAACAAGGCCAGCCACAAAAGCTTTGTAGGCCATACCGATGCTGATGACCGCGCCGCCTGGAAAACCGGCAGACTATATTTCGAGAAAGCTTCTGTAAGGGCTATGGCAAGGGCTTTATCGCGCAAGTACAATGTGGATATTGAAGTGAACGACAAACCGGGCCAGGATTGCCGCTATACAGTTGGTTTTAACAACCAACCTTTGGATGATGTGCTGCGCGTACTGCAAAAATTAACCGGACTATCCTATCAGTATAATAACCAAAAAGTAATTATTAACACACCTAATTGCAATTAAACGCCCATGGTAAAACTCGCTTGATAAAAAAACAAAACAGGCAGGATGTGCCAACACCTGCCTGTACCATGGCTGCTGCAGCAGCAGGCCATCATTTTTTTACGATCTCTTTATCTCATAAAAACATTTATAAAAATGATAAAACTCTATCAAAAAGCAACAAAAAGTTTGTTTAAGCTATCGGCGCTGCTAACGGCGTTCATGGTATGCTTTGCAACGCCTTCTTTTTCTGCCGAAGCTCAGGACATGAAAACCGAGCGCATCAGCATCAATGCTCAAAACCAGAGCATCAGAAACATTTTTAAGCTTATCGAGCAAAAAACAGCTTTCATCATCAGCTACAATGCCACAAACTTTGATGCTGATAAACAAGTAAGCATATCTGCTAACAACGAGCCTGTTGTTAACGTTATTAAAACCCTTATTAAAGGTTACAAAGGCAATATCAGCCAAGTTGATGAGCAGCATATTTTGTTACAGATCGAGAAACAGCCTGAAGCAAAAGTAAAATCTGCCGATCACCATAATGACATCCGCATAAGCGGTACCGTTACAGACGAAAGAGGCGAAGCCCTTATTGGCGTAAGCGTTGGCATTAAAGGTACCGCAAACGGCACCACTACTGATGCCGGTGGTAAATTCTCATTAAACGCCAACCCAAATGATGTACTGGTTTTTCAATACATCGGTTTTGAGAAACAAGAGATCCCGGTTAAAGGCCAGGAAAGCTTTTCAATAGTATTAAAGGCCAATACACAATCGTTAAAAGAGGTGGTAGTAATTGGTTACGGTACCCAGCGCCGTGCTACTTTAACAGGTGCGGTTACTTCTGTTAACCTTGATAAAGTTACCTCACGCTCTATGCGTAGCATGGAAGAAGCTTTACAGGGTAAAGCAGCCGGTGTTGTAGTTAACAACAATGGCGGCGACCCAAGCGCTTCTCCTAAAGTTAGTATCCGTGGCTTAGGTGGCATCAACGGCGAATCGCCGTTATACGTTATAGATGGTGCCGTTTACTACCCCGGCACACCCGTTATCAACCCTAATGATGTTGAATCAGTATCGGTACTAAAAGATGCATCAGCCGCTATCTACGGTTCTCGTGCATCGGGCGGTGTTATTTTGATCACTACCAAAAAAGGCGTAAAAGGCAAAATGCAAATTACTGCCGATGTTAAACATGGTTTTGAAAATGCCTGGAGAAAACTGCAGGCGCTTAACGCCAAAGAATATGCTGATGTTTACAATGCAGCTACTGACGCTGCGGGCAAACCACGTATCCCGGCTTTTGACGCTACTGCTTATCCTGATGGCCAGATCACCCGTACTAACTGGGTTGATGAAATTTTTCGTACAGGCCAAACACAAGAGTACAATGTTAACCTTAATGGTGGCAACGATCGCTCTACCTATTTCATGAGCTTTAACTACCGCAAAGGCGACGGTATTTTATTGAACACTTTTGGCGAGCGTTATGCTTACCGCATAAATTCAGAGCACCAGGTTAATAACTGGCTAAAATTAGGCGAAAACTTATCTTACACTTACTCAAACTCGCGTGGTACAAACACTTTCAGCGGTTATACAGGTGCTATACAGGCAGCTATCTTTTACCCGCCAAGCGTAACCGTACGCACACCCGAGGGCGCTTACTCGGGCTTGCCAATTGCCTATGCAGGTTCTTATGGTGATGTGGTTAACCCGGTGGCCAACCTTGAGCGTATAAACAGCTACAGCCCTACTAATACCATTATTGCCAACCCATATTTAGAAGCAACGCTAATAAAAGGTTTAAAATTCAGGTCTAACTACTCTATCACTAAAAGCTTTGGTTATTTCAAAAGCTTTTCGCCAAAAGTACCTGAAGTTGGTAAGCCAAGTTTAACAAACAGTTTATCTGAGTCATCATCTCAGGATACCCGTTTCCTTGCCGAGCAATTGCTTACTTATACAACATCATTGGGCAAGCATAATATTAACGCCGTTGCAGGTTATACATACCAAAAAAACACCCAACAAGGTGTTAGCGCTTACATGGCGGGCTTCAACAATGAAAACCCTTTATTTCAATATTTTGAAAACGGAACGGATATTAATAGCAAAGCCGTAGGCGACTACAGAGGCAGTGATGCGCTTACCTCATGGTTGGGCCGTGTTAATTACGATTATGATGGCAAATACCTGTTATCATTAACAGGCCGCCGTGATGCTACATCATTGGTTGCTGCGCAAAACAAGGCAGAGAATTTTTATGCTGTATCTGGTGGTTGGGTGATCAGCCGCGAAAAATTCATGGAATCAGTTAACTGGTTAAGCAATCTTAAGTTACGCGGCAGCTATGGTTTAATAGGCAACCTTGCCACCGTAAACCGCTACGCAGTAAGGCCCTTACTGGCTACAGGTGGCTTTTATTTAGGTTCTGATCCTGCTCTTGGTACCGGTTATTATAGTTTCGACAGACCAAACCTTAACCTTAAATGGGCTAAATCAAGACAAACAGATATTGGTTTAGATTTAGGTTTCCTTAACGAGCGTTTAACCGTTTCTGCTGATTATTTTATCAAAGATACCGAGGATATGTTAATGAGCATTCCTGCAGGTATGGGTATCGGCTCAATAACTGTTAATGGTGGTAAAGTGCGCGATAAAGGCGTTGAGGCAACTATTACATACAATAGTGCACGTGATAAAGATTTCCGTTATAGCTTTAGCGGTAACCTTAGCAAGCTGAACAATAAAGTACTGTCATTACCAAACGGTGCTAAAACAGTAGGTTCGAGCCCGAGCGTGCGTGGTTTGCTTTCGCCTATCAGGACTGAAGTGGGCCAGCCTTTGTACTCTTTCTACTCTATAAAAACAAATGGCTTATTCCAAAGCCAGGCCGAGGTTGATAGTTACAAAAACGCAGCCGGCAACCTTATCCAACCAAATGCCAAACCGGGCGATATCAGGTTTGTAGATTACAACAACGATGGTAAAATAGATAACGACGACCGCCAGTTTGTTGGCAGCGCATTCCCCGATTTTACTTACGGTTTAACCATGAACTTTGAGTACAAAAACTTTGATCTTAACATCTTCCTGCAAGGTGTACAAGGTAACAGGTTATACAATGCCTTACGTTACACCAGCTTAAATGCAGGTGGTTTGGGCCAAAATTACAACCTGTTAAAAGATGTATTAAAAGCATGGACACCTACCAATACCAATACAGATATCCCGCGTGTATCAGCATCTGATGCTAACGGCAACTTTGGTACTAACTCTGATTTTTATATCGAGAAAGGTTCATACCTGCGCGTTAAGAACGTAACCCTGGGTTATACGTTTTCGCCAAAACTACTTACCAGGGCCGGCATCAACAACCTGCGCTTATACGCTACATCAAACAACCTGTTCACCTTCACCAAGTATACCGGCTTTGACCCTGAGACCGGCTTTGATAACTATGGTATGGATGTAGGTAAATACCCTCAATCACGTTCGTTCATCTTTGGCCTAAGTATTAGTCTTTAACCAAATCATAAAAGCAAACAAATGAAAAAACTAAAATATATTACCTGCCTTTTATCGGCCGGCCTACTGTTTGGTTCTTGCCAAAAACAACTGGATATTTCCCCTGAGGGCGCCCGTTCTGAAGGCAACTTCTGGCAAACCGGCGAGGATGCCCTTTTGGGTGTAAATTCAATGTACATCCCTTTTGATGGAGAAGAGTTTTATGGTCGTGGCTTTATGTGGTTCATTAACGCCAGCGACGATATGGTTACAGGCCGTATCAACACCAATGCCGATAACATTAAAAACTTTAACCGCGCCTATTATTCAAGCAGTTATACGGTTGATCAGTGGGATATGCGTTATGCCGTTATCAGGCGCGCAAACGACGTGATCAATAAAGTACCCGCTATAAGCATGGATGCGGCTTTGAAAAAACGTTACTTGGGCGAAGCGCACTTCCTGGGTGCCCTGATGTATTTTCAGCTAACTTATAACTATGCTGATAACCGTGCCGGTGTGCCTTTGATCACCCCTGAGAACAACAACGACCCTAACCCTACTCCGCGTGCTGCCAATGCAAATGCCAACTATGACTACATTGAGGCTGAGCTGAAAAAAGCAGCCAACATGTTGCCTTACTTAGATCAGCTTGCAGCTGCAGATTACGGCCGCCCGCATAAAGTTGCGGCATGGGGTTACCTGTCTAAAATGTATCTTTACAAAAAGGATTGGGCCAATGCTGAGAAGTATGCCGACTCAGTGATCACCTTTGGTAAACGCGAGTTGTTAAACAACTATGCAGATGTATTTAAAGCCGCTAACAATTACAGCACAGAGTATATCTGGTCGGCCGTGGGTACTGCTAAAGGCCCTGCGGGCTGGGGCAGTATTTTACCGGGCGTAATGTTAGAGAACAAAGGCTGGGGTATTTACAATGGCTGGGGTTACTATCAGCCAACAAAAGAATTGTATGATGCTTTTGAGGCGGGTGATAAACGCCGCGAGGTAACTATCCTTAAACCGGGCGATAAACACATGTTCTTTGGTGCGGAGCGTACTTACAGCTCGGTTAACAGCTTATCCGGCTACCAGTTTAACAAGTACATGGAGCCGTTTACGTATGCAAACCCTGTTGGTACATCGGTAAGCCCTAACGGCGACCACCCTACTACCAATCTTAACGTACCGTTGATGCGTTTTGCTGAGGTATTGTTAATTAAGGCCGAGGCTGCTTTGATGCAAAACAAAAACGCCGACGACCCTATCAATAAAGTACGCAGACGCGCAGGTTTGTTAGGCATAACAAATGCTACCATGGCCGAGCTTAAAAAGCAACGCCGCTGCGAGCTGGCCGGCGAATGGGCCGACCGCCACCGCGACCTTGTGCGCTGGGGCGATGCACAGGCTGCTTACGCACAACCATTACACGGCGTAACAGGTTCGGTAATTTGGCCGGCACGCACGTTTGACCCGGTTGTGAACGGAGTTTGGGCAGTGCCACAAAAAGAAATTGACAGAAGCAACGGCGTTATTAAACAAAACGCCGGTTGGTAAAACCAATACAGGGCCACAGCATACCTGTGGCCCTTTTTATTTTATGAAGAAATTAACTACCTGTTTATTCCTGGCCGCGGCGCTGCTTAGCGCAAGCGCACAGGCACAGTCGCTTAAGGCAAACAATGGCCACAGCCATAACGATTATCACCAGAACATTCCCTTTCTGCAGGCTTATTACGCCGGCATGGGGTCTATTGAGGCTGATGTTTACCTGCACGAGGGCAAGCTTTATGTAGCACACGAGAAAAAGGAAATTGCTCCAAACCGCACCCTTGAGAACCTATACCTTAAGCCACTGGCCGAGCGCTTTCAGCAAAATGGCGGCAAGCCCTATGCCGATAGCGCCCAGCACCTGCAACTGGTGATAGATATAAAGGAAGACTACGAGCATGTGATCCCCGAACTGATAAAAGAGCTGAAGCCTTACATGCAGATGTTCAACAGCCCAACCAACCGCAATGCGGTGAGGATTGCGCTGAGCGGTGACATGCCCGCCCCTGCCAACTTTGATCAATATCCAGATTATATCTTTTTCGATGGCCGACCAAACATCCCTTACACGCTACAACAGCTTAAGCATGTTGCTATGATAAGTGATGCCTTAACGGATTATACCAGATGGAACGGCAAAGGTACTCCTACACCTGCAGATTCTTTAAAACTACGCGGGATGGTGAACGCGGCACATGCCATGGGCAAACCCTTCCGTTTTTGGGCCACGCAAGATAGCCCTAACACCTGGATCCAACTGGAGAAACTGGGCGTTGACTGGATAAACACCGACCATCCGCAGCAACTGCATGATTTCCTCATTAACCGCCATAAGCTGGAGTATGTGAATGCTACACCTTACCAGGTTTATCAGCCGACTTACAAATCAGACGGCACCAACAAAAAGATAAAGAACATCATCCTGCTGATTGGCGACGGCATGGGCCTGGCGCAGATCCAGGCAGGTTTAACGGCCAACCACGGTCAGCTGAATATGTACCAGACACGCAGCGTGGGTTTCTCGCAAACCAGATCAGCTAACTCAGACATTACCGACTCTGCCGCAGGTGCAACAGCCATGGCAAGCGGCGAAAAAACGAACAACCGCTACATTGGTGTGGATGCACAAGGCAAACCTTTAAGCAACCTGGCTGATGTGCTGGCGGATATAAAAATAAAAACCGGCATCATCAGCTGCGGTGATATTACCGATGCTACCCCTGCTGCCTTCTACGGCCATGTATCCGAGCGCGATTCGTCCCAAAAAATTGCTGCCTATTTTGCGAACAGCCATGTAGATGTGCTGATAGGTTCAAACCAGCGCTCGTTCATGCAAAACAGGGATAAAGCGTTAATGGATAAGATAAAAGCAAAAGGCTACCAGCTGTTTACCTCAGTAACCGATGCGGAAAAAGTTGATAACGGCAAGCAACTGGTTCTGCTGAAAAACGAAGATACCCGCCCCGTAAAAGATGGCCGTGGCGATATGCTGAAACAATCTTTATTACATACTATCAAAGTGCTTCGCCAAAATAAACCAGGCTTCTTTATTATGGCCGAGGGTGCGCAGATTGACTATGGCGGCCATGCTAATGACCTGCCTTACGTGGTAACAGAACTACATGACTTTGACCGCACCGTTGCCGAGGCCCTAAAATTTGCCGATGAAGACGGCGAAACCCTCGTGATCATTACTGCTGATCATGAGACCGGCGGCCTGAGCCTGCTGGATGCCTCAACCGAAAAAGGTATGGTATTCGGCAATTTTAGCACTAATGACCATACCAGCATCAACGTACCGGTGTTTGCCTATGGCCCTCACTCGCGCGAGTTTATAGGTACTTATCAGAATACAGAGATCTATAATAAGATCTTAGCCCTTTTTAAAGGCAAGTAAGAATTTATCATAAAACCAAAAAGTCCGGGGCTTATCACTCCGGACTTTTTGGTTTTATAAGGATTTACAGAATGATCTACAAATGTTGCTTCGCCATTATACCGCGCGCTGCCACCAATGCAAGCAGCGTAAGCGTTGCAGCAGCAGTGAGGTAATAACCTACATACTGTAATCCGTAAGTGTTAGCCAGTTTGGTAGCAAGGTAAGGCGTAAGCGATGCACCCAAAATACCTGCCAGCGTAAAGGCGAGCGACGCACCGGTATAACGTACAGATGCCGGGAATATCTCGGCCAGTGCGGTACCGATTGGCCCATAAGTTAAGCCCATCAGGAACATGCCGGTTGAGAGGAACAGTGTAGTTACCACAACATCATGCGATGAAAAGAACGGTGCAAATGTTAACCCAAAAACCATGATACAGGCGCTGGCCAAAATCAACATCCGGTTGCGGCCAAATTTATCGGCCACTACCGCCGATAGCGGAATACCTGCGCCAAAAGCCAGCATAGATATCATCTGCATGATAAGGAAAGTATCCTTGGTAAAGTTCAGTTTAGAAGTACCCCAACTTAGTGTAAACACTGTCATGAGGTAAAACAGTAGGAAGGTAGTGATGGTAGCCAGCGTGCCTAAAGTAATGGCTTTGGTATGTTTGGTAAACACATCTGCAAAGGGCACTTTAGAGCGTTCGTTGTTGTCAATTACTTTGGTAAACTCGGGCGTTTCGGTAATTTTAAGGCGAACATACAGGCCAAGCAATATCAGTATAGCACTGGCAATGAACGGGATCCGCCAGCCGTAGCTGATAAAATCGGCATCGCTCATTACTTTGCCTAAAATAAAGAAGGTTGCGCTGGATAACAGGAAGCCGATAGGTGCACCCAACTGCGGGAACATACCATACCACGCCTTCTTGTTGGCGGGCGCATTTTCAGTAGCCAGCAATACGGCACCACCCCATTCGCCGCCAAGGCCAAGACCTTGCCCAAACCTGAACAACGCCAGTAACAGAGGTGCAAAAATACCAATGCTGTCATATCCCGGCAAAAGGCCGATGGCTACGGTTGATGGCCCCATGGTCATTAACGCGGCAACCAGCGTGGCTTTGCGGCCCTTCCTATCGCCAAAATGGCCAAATAGGGCAGCACCCAGTGGCCTTGCAAAAAAGGCCAGCGCAAACGTAGCCAATGATTCTAAAGTGGCCGAGGTTGGGTCTGATGAATGAAAGAATAACTTGGGGAACACCAGCACCGCAGCGGTGGCGTAAATGTAAAAATCGAAAAACTCAATAGTGGTGCCAATAAGGCTTGCCAGCAAGATCCTACTTACGGAATTTGCAGACGGGGGTTGTGGGTTCATAAATCAAACATATCAAAATAGATATAATTCACAAACCCACTAAACACCTTTTAATCAGCGCAGATAATTACCCTTTCGCCTTGGTTACCGTATGCCATATTTTGAAGCAGTTTTCATAAACGCCTTCGGCATCGCGGATGATGAGGGAAATGTTCTCTTTGCGCGCCGGAAAGTGCAAATCAACCGATCGATAGATCTGCTGCAGCAGGTTGCCCAAACGGTGCTCAACCTCAAAGCGCGAAATAGAAATTACAATTTGATTGGCTACCGCACTCACATGGCCGGCAGGGCCGATCTCGGCTTTTAACAACCCAGCTACTGATGCGCAAAGGTCTGCTAATGGTGAAAGTTCCAATGGGTTCATCTTTTGATAAGGAATTTAAAGTAACCTGGAATTTGAACGTTCGTCCTTTAAACAAATATAAGAATTGCGGGTACGTTGCAAAACAAATTGCGGATAATATTTATCGTTATTTTTGCCGTCAATTAAACTGTATATTTTGGTACGGTTTAACCCAACATAATTCAGTATGGTAAGGGTTAGTTTTTTTAGATATTCGGGGCTCACTATAATCTTTTCTAAAATGTATCTGCCGCTATTAGCATTACATTCCGCAACACGCTGGCTGGTGCTTTTGTTTGTCATAATTGTGTTAATACGCTCTTTTTGGGCATTACTCACTAAAAGCCAATACACAAAAGCCGATAATAGCCTGCGCGCCATCACGGCATCTGTATTACATATTCAATTGCTGCTTGGCACCTGGCTTTATATTATTAGCCCGGTGGTAAAATACTTTTGGCAAAATTTTAAGCAGGCCGTTCACATGCGCGAAATCAGATTCTTTGGTATGGAGCATATTTTTATGATGTTATTGGCGATCATCATCCTCACCATCGGCTCTGCCAAAGCAAAAAGGCAGGCAACAGATCAGCTTAAATTTAAAACACAGTTGATGTGGTTTGGCATTGGGCTGTTGCTCATCCTTAGTTCTGTTCCATGGGCGTTTTCGCCGCTTACCCACAGGCCATGGTTAAGGGCATTTTAAATATTTGGTAATAAATCTGTTTCACACCATTTATGGCCTTTTAATTGCATTAGGCTAAGCATGAGGGATAAAGTACTTGTAATTGAAGATGAGCCGGTAATTGGCGAGATGATGTGCATTTTACTGGAAATTGAGGGCTACAAGGTGATCAGTTTAAATGACACGGCATCGGCCCTGCGTAAATTAAAGGCTGAAGAGGTTGCTTTGGTAATGCTTGACCTTAACCTTGCGGGCGAAGATGGCCGCGACGTTTGCCGATATATTAAAGAACAGCCCGATCTGCAGCATACACCCGTAGTATTGGTTTCGGCTTCGCCTGATCTCCCTCAAATAAAAGAAGAATGCGGTGCCGATGATTACCTAAGCAAACCGTTTGAACTGGCCGATTTTGTGCAGAAGGTTAAAGACTCTATCAGCCGTGGGCAGGCAAGCAACGTAGCATAATTCCGCACTATCGTTTTATAATAAATATTCCCGTTCTAAGTAATTCCCAAACTATCGTATATTTATTCCGATAGGCCAACAACTTTTTATTTTTTTGCGTTAGCTATTTTGTTGCTTATCAAAACCTACAATCATTTAAGCCGCGAATAATACGTATGAATACAATGCCCCATGATAAGGGACATGCTGCCGCAGACCAGCTAACACAAAGTGAAGAACGTTACAGGGCACTGGTAACAGCTACATCTGATGTAGTTTACCGCATGAGCCCCGACTGGAAGGTAATGAGCCAGTTAGATGGCGGAAGTTTCCTTTTAGATACCGGCGAACCTATTGATAACTGGGTAGAAAAATACATTCATCCCGAAGATCAGCAAAAGGTGTATGAGGCTATAGAAATAGCCATCCGTACTAAAACCATATTTGCATTAGAGCACCGTGTTTTACGTGCAGATGGTACACTGGGCTGGACATTCTCTCGTGCTGTACCTCTATTTAACGAACAGGGTGAAATTATTGAATGGTTTGGCGCAGCAAATGATGTTAGCGCGCGAAAGCAAACCGAACAGGACCTGCAGGATGCTAAAGATGCCGCCGAGCATCAAAAACGCACCTACGAAACCATTACCTCGAGCACGCCCGATCTGATCTATGTTTTTGCCTTAGATTACACCTTCAGTTATGCCAATGAGGCTTTGCTGGCTATGTGGGGCAAAACATGGGATACTGCTATTGGCAAACGTTTAATTGAAAACGGCTACGAGCAATGGCATGCCGATATGCACGAGCGCGAGATAGACCAGATAGTGGCTACCAAGCAATCTATCCGTGGCGAAGTGGCCTTCCCCCACGCGGTGTTGGGCCGCCGTGTTTATGATTACATTTTAAACCCCGTATTAAATGCGCAAGGCGAAGTGGAAGCTGTTGCCGGTACTACCCGCGATATAAGTGATATCCGCGCAGCGGAGAATACCCTTGCTGAAAGTGAGGCCCGTTTCAGGATGATGGCCGAGGCTACCAATATCTACATCGCCACATCAGACGAAAGCAGCAATGCCACCTACTTTAACCAAAGCTGGACCAAATTGACCGGCCGGCCGCAGAAAGACCTGCTGGCTTACGGCTGGGTTGATCTGCTGCACCCCGACGACCAGGAACGCCACGTAAAAGTGTATGAGAAGGCTTTTAAAGCCCACAAACCACTGCATGATGCCTTCAGGGTGTTAAACAGCGAAGGCGAATACCGCTGGTTACTAATAGATGGTTTCCCGAGGAATTATATGGATGGATCTTTTGCGGGTTTCATCAGCGCAGGTATTGATATCACCGAACTGAAGGAAGATGAGCAGCGCAAGAACGATTTCATAAGTATGGTGAGCCATGAGCTAAAAACACCTTTAACATCTGCCCTCAGCTATGTGCAGGTTTCAAAGAAACGCGCTACCGAGGCTAATGATACCGTAACCGCAGGCATGCTGGAGCGGACCGAGAAACAGTTGGGTAAAATGACGCGCATTATCAACGGTTTCCTTAATGTATCGCGACTTGAATCGGGTAAGATACAGATAGATGCACAACGTTTTGATATGGCCGAGCTGATGGAAGAGGTTAAAGAAGAAGCACTAATATCAAACACCGGCCATCAGATAAAATTTGGTTACACCAAATCTATCTGGGTAAATGCCGATCGTGAGAAGATAGCCCAGGTGATACAGAATTTTATCAGCAACGCGGTAAAATATTCGCGCCCCAACTCAACCATACAGGTGCGCTGCAAACTGGTAGATGGTAAGGCCCAGGTTTGCACCAGCGATGAAGGCATAGGCATTAATCATGAAGACCTGCCAAAACTATTTGAACGTTTCTACCGCGTAAAAGACAGCGAGATGCGCAACATATCAGGCTTCGGCATTGGCCTGTATCTCTGCAACGAGATCATCAAACGCCATGATGGCGATATATGGGCCGAAAGTACCGTTGGTGAAGGAAGCACGTTTTATTTTACGCTGCCAACTGTAGAATAAACTCAATACCAAAGTACGTCATTGCGAGAAGCGACAGCGACGTGGCAATCCTTTACTTTACAGAGCGGCTCTGTATGCCGGGGATTGCCACGCTACGCTCGCAATGACGCGTTGATAAAAAGAAAAGCCCGATCCAAAATGGATCGGGCTTTTCTTTTTATCTTATTTACTTAAACGCGGGCGTTTCTTTTTACCGTCTGATGAATCGTCGTTATCAGTATTGCGGTTGTAGTTATTATTGTTGCCGTAGCTGCTGTTACCGCTATCGCGCTTGTTGTAACTGCTATTATTGTTGCCATAACCGCCACCGCGGTTGCCACCGTAGCCGCCACCGCTATTATTGCCGTAGTTATTATTACGCGGTGGGAAACGTTTTTGTGGCGCACGGTTACCGTTTACCGGTGCAGGTTTATCTTCGGCTATGCGTACTTCCAATTTGCGGTCGCCAAATTCTTTGCCGTCCAAAGCTTCAATAGCCAGTTGCGCGCCTTCCTCATCTTTCATGTGGATAAAGCCGAAGCCCTTGCTTTGTTTGGTAAATTTATCGCGTACGATAGTAAGGATATCAATATCTCCATGTGGGCCAAATAGTTGGGCCAGCGCCATCTCGTCCATCTCGCGGGGAAACCCCACTACAAATAGTTTTGTCATAAGTAGAATACTGCGCCAAAGGTAAGTTAAAACAAGCGAAATTAAAACAGCAAGGCCCGGTTAAAACCAGGCCTTGTAAATATAATAATTATTTATATAACTATTTTATCTTCAACTGTTTACCTGCAATATCTTCCCAACGGTAATAGTGAAATGTTTTATCGGTGCTCATTACCACAAATAAACCATGTTTAAATGTTTCATTTAAAGACACATTCACCACGTCAGAGCCATCACTTTCGCGGGCAGCAACAGGTACAATTTTCACCAGTTTATGCTCAAACGGATTAGCTTTAGTACCCTCGCGGCTAAATACCTGGAAACGGTTAGCACCCTGGTCTGATACCAGGATGTATCCCGTAGTATCGCCCGTTTTGTAGATAGAGATACCTTCATGGTCAACCTTAAAACCGTTAGTACCAAAAATCGATAGTTCTTTGTCGCCCTTCTCCGGGTCGGCATAGTACTGGCGCACGCCTACCTGCTCATCAGAGTAGTACACGTAGCCCAGCTCGTTATCAACCGCAATAGATTCAATTTCTTTTTTGCCGCTGTACTCGCCAAACTTGCGCACCAGTGATGCTTTTACATTGCCGGTACCATCATCCTGCAAAAGATACTGCCATATATAACCACCGGTTTTTGGCCCATTCTTACGGCCCACCATGGCGTACATCCTGCCATCTTTAGTGGTATAAATAGAAATTCCCATCAGGTCGCGGTATTCGTAGCCATTCTCGCCAACAAACATCTCAATGCCGCCGTTATCAACCGGCTTCATATCCGGTACCGAAAATATGCGCAGCTTATGTGTAATACGCTCAGTAGCAATGGCAATATCAGTTGGTTTGCCGTTCAACATCAGGCCATAAGCCAGGTCAACATTGTTGGGGCGTTTTAAACCGCGCACCACTTTATCAGCTACTATCTTGCCTTGCAGGTCAAACACATAAAGTGCGCCATCGGCATCCTTATCCGTACCAATAATTAAGCTCTTTGCCGGGTCGGCTTTGTTTATCCATATTGCCGGGTCATCAGTATCGTACTTAACCGGCTCGGTTACAATTGCAGGTTTAACCTCATCAAGGTTAACCTGTTGTGCATGGCACGCTCCCGCTGTAAGCGATAAAACCAACGGAAGCATACACATGCGAAACAGTTCTTTCTTCATTCTTATAATTTAGTTCCGTAAGCACCCATGTAAGTTGCAGGCTCTGGCGATACATAAGTTAAACCATTGCTCATTACAATACCGCCTTTGTGGTGGCGTGTAAAATCAGTAGTGCCTTTACCTAAAGCAGGCGAATTACCTTGCAGGTGGAAATCCCATGCTGTGTTGTAATCAGGGCTGTTTACCGGGTTATTAAGCGGGAAATTGGTAAACTTAGGATCGTTTTGGCCGGCAGTTGTACCTCTTACATCATGCGTGCCGCCGGTTACCACATCATTTTTACCTACCTGGAACTGATCTACAGTAGTTTGGTCAAAACCGTAGTACCAGTTATAATCGTTTTTAGAACGGCTGTCTTCCAATTTTTTAGGGTCGCGTTTTATACCGAAACGGGTATTGGCAAAAAGGTTGTTATAAAGGTCGGCACGTACACTTGCTTCTAACCAAACCGAACCACCTTTTGCAGTAGGCCTTCTCCAACCGGTGTTCACCATGGTATTGTTGTAAGCGATAATGTAAGCCTGCGGACTACGGTCGCCACTGTTTGATAGCTTAAGCGCGTTGGTGTTACAGCTGTAAACAAAGTTGAAACCAACATCGGCCAAACAGCCCGATTTAAAGTTCATAGCCTCACCCCCGGTTACGCCGGTAGTGTAGAAAACGTTGTTTGAGAAGATGATCTTACCACCCTCTATATAAGTACAATCTTCCTGAAAGTTACGGATGATACTGTTGGTTACTACCAGTTTACCATTTACGTTTGAGAACCAAAGCGCAGGCAGGTTTTCGCCGGCGGTTGCTTTATAAAGGCCCATTTTTACTGATGTTGATGCATCAGAAGTAGTATTACCACCATACTCTAATATAGTGTTATCTAATACCAGCTCGGCACAGGTTGGGCCGGCCAATATACCACCCCAAAGTTTACCAAATTTATTTTCGGTAGTGCGGTAAGCATCGCTCACGGTAAATTTAACCGGGTTTTCTGCAGTACCTAACGAGTACAGGTTACCTTTAACAACCACCTCTGGTTTAGCAGTAGCATCCATCAAAACGGTTACCCCTTCTTCAATAGTTAAGGTTTTCCCTTCGGGGATGATGATATCGCCTTTTACTTCGTGCACGCTGTTTTTTGCCCACACGCCTGATACCTCACCTATTGATGAGCCGTTTTGCGGCGTTGTATCAACATCAATGTTTGCTTTCTCGCAACCCGTAAAGGTTAGGGCCGATAAAGCCAGCATACCTAAGATCTGTTTCAGTTTCATATCTGATATTTTTTTGAATGTTTTATTGATTAATTGAACTTATACCTTACACCTAACAAATAGCTTTGGCCGTAATGGTCGTTACGGATAAGGGTATGACCGTCTTGTACCAAATTCTCTTTCAATGCATCGTTTGCAGGGTTGGTACCTTTTATGTACAATTTG
The DNA here is from genome assembly GCF_003432115.1 of Mucilaginibacter conchicola. GTDB lineage: Bacteria > Bacteroidota > Bacteroidia > Sphingobacteriales > Sphingobacteriaceae > Mucilaginibacter > Mucilaginibacter conchicola. The sequence continues at coordinate 268,548 of NZ_QWDC01000004.1, read as the reverse complement.
TATGGCGTGTTAAGCAGGTTGTTTGCTTTTATAAATACGCTGATGTTGTTTTTAAAACGTTTTTCGGCCGATACATCCATCTGGATAATACCTTGCTGCCACTGATCGTTGTTTACAAACTGCGATACGGCAACTATACGCGGGCCGGTATAAGCGGCAGCTATTTGTGCATCCCAACCTTTTTTGGTGTCTTTGTATAATAACGAAACGTTTGCAATATGTTCAGACTGGCCGTATAGTGGTCTTGTCTGCTGCACATCTACAGTCTCGATATCACCGTTTAAAGAATTTATCTGGCGTTTATTCTTAGTGGTAGTAATGCGCGAGTGGGTGTACGTATAGTTTGCTTTAACACCTATTTTGTTAAAGAACTTAATGTAATCTATCTCGGCACCATAGTTAGTGGCGTTACCAAAGTTACCTGGCGTTAAAGCCACATTACTGTGTACCGTATTACCGGCCTGGAACACATACTCAATAGGGTCTTTTATCTTTTTGTAGAATGCACCTACCAACAACTGCTCTGATGCACCCGGGAACAACTCGTAACGCAGGTCGTAGTTATCGGCAAGGGCGCGTTTCAGGTCGGCGTTACCTTTTTCATCGTAGTCTTCGCCTGGTGAAGTACCCGGTACTATCTCGTAAAAACCGGGGCGGTTAAGCGCCTTGTAGTATGCAGCGTGTAACTGCGATTTTTCGGTAAGGTGATATTTAGCTGTTAAGCTTGGTAAAACATCCGTATAGATCTGGTTACCCGATGGCCTTGATTCGCCCTGGGCAAACAGCATGTGGTAGCCCTGGTTGGTATGCTCAACACGTGCACCACCAATTAATTCCAGCTTATTTGATTTGTAGGTTAGCATACCGTAACCCGCTGATGTTTTCTCAGAAGCATCATAAGTAAGCGGGTTGGCAACGCCACCTGTAGGGTTACTTACCACCAATTGCAGATCGGTATAGTTCTGATAATCCTGGCCGTAAATTAAGTTGGCGTTTGCTGCAGATGGTGCCAATACGTAGTTGTTGTAAAAACTGCTGCGTTGCTTATCACGGTATAAACCTCCGATGCTAAAATCAAGACTTTTAGTGCCACGGAAAATGTTGTAAGTAAGATCTAAATAACCTGCCTTATCATTATCCGTGTTACGCTGCCAGCGCATCTCAACCGGTGAGGTATTTACCAACGACAGGCGTTTTCTTTCGCCGTTCTGCTGAATACCATTCAACTCTATCTCGGCATTTTGCGGCTGGTCGTTCTGCGCAGTTGAGTACACTGCAGACCATTGCACTTTAAATTTATCATCAAAAAATTTATGATCACCGTGCAGGGTGCTGTTATAAACCTTTTGGGTTATTAAACGGCTGCGGGTGTTGTAAACCAGTTCGGCGTTACCGTTGGCAGGGTCATAAACACCGTTGTAGGTGGTTGATATCGCATCGCGCAGTTCCTGGGTACGCAGGTTAACGTACACATTGTAAAGGCTTATCTTGTTGTTTTTATCAAAAGCATAATCAACTTTACCGTGTAAACCTGTACGTTGTTGCTGTACAGAGTAAAGGCGCTCGCTTTTGCTGGTGATGACGCTATACTCATCGGTACCGGCTACTGATGGCGTGTAAATAGTGCTGTTGTTACCACGGTAAGTATTTTGATAACTACCTGCTACAATTACGCCCAGCTTGTTATCAAAAAAGCGTTGGCCTAATGATAAGCTACCTACCACGTTTGGTGCAGGATGCTTGGTTTTGTAATCGAACACACCTTTTGAAAAGTCCGACTGCGTAGCATTGTAATCACGACCGTTGATCTCATAAGGCGATTTGTGCTGGATGCCTGATGCATCAAAGCTTGTAAACTTACGATCAATAAACATCTGGTTGTAACCTGTAGCGATGTTAGCATTGATCTGGAACTGCTCAGGAGCGTTCTTCATCACCATATTGGTAACACCACCGATAGCATCACCTTCAAGGTTTGGGGTAAGTGATTTTTGAACTTCCAATCGGTCTAAAAGGTCTGCGGGGAAAAGGTCGAGCGGTACGTAGCGGTATTTGTTATCGGGGCTTGGAATTTTAACGCCATTAACCAGGGTGTAGCTGTAGCGTTTATCCATACCACGGATAATGGCGTACTGACCATCGCCATTGCTGTTACGCTCGATAGATACGCCTGATACGCGCTGCATTACGTTAGCCACTGTAAGATCGGGAGATACCTCAATGGCTTTGCCCGATACGATGTTCATGATCTGGCTGGCCCTTTGCTCAATGCGGCGTGCATCGCGGTCATTTGAGCCACCGGTAGAAGCACGTACAACCACCTCGTTAAGATCAGTTGATGCGCTTTCCATGTAAAACTTAAAGCGATCGTTATCCTCTTTTAAAACAGTAATTTCCTGTTTGATGGTTTTGTAGGTAACGTAACTTATACGGATGGTTACCTGGCCAGGGGTAACATCTTTTATTTCAAAAGCACCATCCAAACCGGTAGTGGTTGCTTTGCCGGTATTTTCTAAAACAACGGTGGCACCTACCAGCACCTCGCCCGATTGTTTATCATAAACACGGCCTTTAATTTTTGCTGCGCTGGCTATAGTTGCACAAAACAACAGCGGTAATAAGATTTGTAAAAGTTTGTTCATTGCTAAGTGGGTTTCGTCAATAGTTTAAAAATGACGATGCAAAGGTGTGTATACGCCCAACTACAAATGAAATATTGGCCGTTACCAAAAGGCAACAGCGTTACAACACCCGTATACCAAAAAGCAACAACTTTATAATATATACTGATTTTCAATTAGTTATGATATGCAAAAAGCGCCGTTATGGTTTTATTATCGTTACATTAACAAAATGTTAAGTGGGTTAATATGGGCTTAAAGAGGGTTTTGAGAGGTATGGTTGTAACGGTGAATCCTCACCTAAACGGCGAAGCCCTCATGTAATAATCCTCTCTAAAGGAGAGGAATTTTGTTATATTTGGTACAGATAAAAGCCCCCTCTCCTTTGGAGAGGGCAGGGTGAGGCTTTACAACGTCTGTATAAACGCCGATAAATTATCGCCCTGCGGGATGTTCAGTTTCTTACGCAAGCGGTAGCGTGATACGCGCAGGCTATCGGTTGAAATACCCAGCAGCGTAGCAATATCTGCCGAATCGAGGTTCATTTTGATGAGGGCTATCAGCCGCATATCTGCCGAGGTAAGTTCCTGGCTAAAGGCGCGCAGGCTATCAAAAAACTGCTGGTGCACCTGCTCAAAGGCTACCGTAAACTCGCGCCAGTGTTGCTCGTGGTTAAAGTTCTCGTTTATCTCTGCAATCAGTTGCTGCATCTGCTTCTTTTGGTCACGGCGATCATCTTTCACCATGGCCTGCAGCGTGCTACGCATCTGTTCCAGAAACTGATTGTTCTTGATGAGATTAAGAGTATGATTAGATAGCTCGCGGCTTTTGATATCTAACTGCTGCTTTAAACCCTCTTCTTCTAACTGCTGGTTCTTCAGTTCCAGTTGTACTACCTCATGCTCGGCGGCTTTTTGGCGGGCAAGGGCTTGCTGGTCGCGCAGTTTAAGGCGCTGCCGGCTAAATACCACTATACTTAATATAATCAATAATACCACCACAATTGCCACGGCCACACCCGTAATACGGTTTACTTTGCGGATGTTGTTGAGGCGCACTATCTCATCACTCTTTTTATTGATATCATACAATACCTGCAAAAAAGTGGTTTGCTTAGCACCATCCAGTGAATACACATCAAGCGAATAGCGGCGGCTCATCTCCGAATAATGATAAGCGCTATCCATCTGCCCCATTAACTCATAAGTTTTACCCAGATCCTTTGTGCATGATGCCAGCTGATAAACATTCCCCATCTGGCAGGCTAACGCCAGGGCACGATGCGTTTGCACCAAACTCTCTTTATACTTACCGGTCTTGCGCAAAATATCACCCAGGTTATTGATCACCTCAATGCTGCCCACCTCGTTATGCTGCTCCTGGTACAGTTGCAATGAGCGGCTAAAGCTTACGTAAGCAGAATCGTACTTAGCCAGATCTTCGTAGATACTGCCCAGGTTCTCATAGATCTTGGCAGCCCCTTGCTTAAAGTTGGCCTGCTGATATTTAACAAGCGCCTGGTTCTGGTAATAAAAGGCACTATCGTACTTGTGCTGCTTCTCGTAAAGGTGCCCTATGTTACCCAGCATCTGCGCCTGGCCCTTCAAGTCGTTTTGTTGGCGATAAATAGAGAGACCTTTATTATATGAGGCACGCGATTGAGCCAACTGTTTGTTGTAGTAGTACAAAATGCCCATATCGCCCAGGTTGGCGGCAGATAGCGCGGGCAGATTAGCTTCAGCAAATACCTTATCGGCGTGCTGGTAAAAATCCATAGCCTGGCTATAGTGGCCCTGGTTGTAACAAATAATACCCATTTGCTGCATGCAAAGGCCTTCGGTAGTTTTGTCGCCTTTTTCCTGGGCTTTGGTGTAAAGCTTACGCAGAAGTATCAATGCACTATCAGGATGTTTTTGGCCTAATGCTTTGATAGATTGTAACTCAGTATCCTGCGCCTGCAGGCGGGTAACATTAAAAACAAGAAACACTAAAACGTAAAAATACCTGACCATCAGCCACAACAGATTAATTTAACGGGAGCGCCGCTACAAAATAAGCGCTTCAATATTAAATTAATGTTAACATACAGCTTAGCGTATTATCATATATTAAATATAATAAATGTGCTTTTGGGCCCGATATTTATTTGATAATTGCCGGCGATTATTACTTTTGGCGGCAATTGTGCAATATTATTTATAATATCACAGTGCCCTAATCGTTTTAAACTTAAACAAACATCCAAAAAAATGAAGTTTTTAAAAGCAATCTACCTACCATTATTGATCGCAGCATCAGTAGCTGTGCTACCTGCATGTAAATCAAAAAAACCAATAGTACAAGAACCGGCACCAGCCCCGGCGCCGCCACCACCGGCAGTAACACCAGCGCCTGCTCCGGCACCTGCACCTGCACCAGCGCCTGCACCGGCTCCACCTGATTATAATTTCGCAAACATTCAGTTTGAATTTAACTCAGGCATATTAAAAACCAGTGCGTACGCTATCCTTGATAAAGCCGTGGTTGAAATGAAAAAAGACCCATCGGTTAAGTTCCAGTTAGATGGCCACTCATCTGCAGAAGGCAGCGAGCAGCACAACATGGATCTTTCTGTTGAGCGTGCTAACTCGGTAAAAACTTACCTGGTTAACAGTGGTATTGGCGCAGCCAGCCTTTCTATAAAAGGTTATGGCGAAAGCAAGCCGCTAAACGGTAACAAAACTGAAGAAGAACGCGTTATCAATCGCCGCGTTGAGATACATAAACAATAGTAATTGTTTTTGTTAAGTGGAACGGCCCGTGCTTTATAAGTGCGGGCCGTTTTTGTTTTGAGGGTTAAATTTGTTAACTTTAGGGTCAACATCACTTAAAACCTTTGAAACAAAATATCTACACTAAACTGCATGCCGAAGGCCTGCTCAGCGACGAAAGCTTCCAAAAACTCAAAACCCGCCACGAAGCTCCGCTATTCTCCGTTCACTGGGAACTGAATACTATCCTCTACCTTGGTGTAATATTGCTTACCGGCGGTCTGGGTACCCTCATTTATAAAAATATTGATACCATTGGCCACCAGGCGGTGCTGGCTATAATTGCACTTATATGCATAGGGTGTTTTTACTATTGCTTTAAGCATAAGAAACCATTTAGCAAGGAGAAAGTAGCATCGCCCAATACCGGGTACGATTATATTTTGCTGTTGGGCAGTATATCGCTGGTAACGTTTATCGGTTACCTGCAATACCAATACGGGGTATTTGGCAACAGCTACGGCCTTGCCACTTTTGTACCAATGGCTTTGCTGTTTTATATAGCTTACGATTTTGATCATCTGGGTATCCTCAGCATGGCAATCGTCAACCTCGGGATATGGATGGGTGTAAGCGTAACACCCAAAACTTTGCTGATGATGGGCACATATAATACGCCAAAACTCATTAACACTTATTTGGTGTTGGGGGCTATATTGTTAATGGCCGCTTACCTGAGCAAACAGTTGAAGATTAAAAAACATTTCAAATTCAGCTATCAAAACTACGGTACACACATTGCCTTTGTGGCGCTGCTGTCGGGTTTCTTCCATTATTTTGAGCATAGCCTGTCGTTGGTTTACGTTGCAGTAGTGTTTGCACTTGCCGGGTATATGTACAGGGAAAGTTTTAAAGAGCGCTCCTTTTACTTCGTAATGATCTCCATCCTCTACGGCTACATAGCATTATGCGGCCTGGCTGTTGAGCTTGTTGCCGATGCCAAATTAGACGACGAAGGCGTATTATATTTCCTGCTGATGGCATTTATCGGTTCGGCCATAGGCCTTATCATCTTACTCATCAACATTAACCGTAAACTGAAAGCCGATGATCATATATAACAAATTATGGCTGGATAACCTGCAGGTTGTTGACCAGCTGCAAGCCGATCATGAGGACGGTTACATTACCAAAGAAGAATTTGTAGCGATAAAACAGAAATATCTGGTTGGATTTTATCTGCCAAAAATTGTGGGCCGTGTAGGGTTCTTTATCCTTACGCTAATAGCCATCGCCCTTTCAACCGGGCTGGTAAGCCTGATGGCCGCCACCGGCGAATTTATCGAATCGCCTTATTGGTGGTTGTTCCTGAGCTTTGCTTATTATGCCTGTACCGAATTAATGACAAAGGGTAACAAGTATTTCCACTCGGGTATTGATAATGCTTTGTTGTACTACAGCGCAGGGCTGTTCACATTTTCCATTGTGTGGGCCTGTAACGACCCGGCCAATTGGGGCATCGGTTACATACCTCAGTTTGTGATTTTACTTATTGCAGCAATTTTCCTTACACTGCGCTTTGCCGATGTAATACTGGCTATCTGCAGTTGCATATCTTTTTTTAGCCTCATCTATTTTACCTGGGCAAAAACAGGCAGCTTTGGTTTGGCAACTATGCCCTTTGTAATGATGATAGCTGCGGGCGCAGCTTATTTTGTACTTACCAAAATGCGCAAGGATGACAAGAATACTTACTACCATACCTGCATTGATGTTGCCCGCTGCGCTGCTTTAGTAGTGCTGTATCTTGCCGGTAACTACTTTGTAGTAAACAGGTTAAATAATGAATTACATGGGTTAGATGACAGCCATACACAGGTGCAATTAGGCTTCTTCTTCTGGGCATGGACCATGTTGATGCCATTGGTATTGATAGCCCTTGGTGTTACCAAAAGGAACCGCTTATTATTGAGATTAGGCATCATCATAGTAGCGGCTGCGGTGGCTACTTTCCGCAATTATTATCACCTATTGCCTATCGAGGCTATGCTTACCCTTGCCGGGGCTATACTATTGCTGCTGGCTTACACAGTTATCAAATACCTTAAAACGCCAAAGCACGGCGTTACTTACGCCGAACTAAGCAAAGCATCAGACTGGGATAAACTAAACATCGAAGGCTTTATCATTAGCCAAACGGCTACGCAAACGCCCAACATTGATACCGGCCAGCAAACCACATTTGGCGGCGGCACGGGCGGTGGCGGCGGCTCAAGTGATAGTTTTTAAACGACGGTTATTTCTTTACCAGATCGGCAGGGTTTACAGGGTTGCTCAGTAGCTGGCTAAACAATTCCCAGCGCTTTTGCGGGTTATTGGTTTTGCCGCCATTGCGCTCAATGTAATCCTTTACCAGGTCCTGCCCGTAGTTATAGTTGATCACGTAGCTGCGGTATTTTTTGATAAAGTCCATAGATTTGTCAGCCGTCTCGTCATTCATTAAACAATACTTGCGCAGGTAGCTGCGGGCTTTGCTCTGGCTCATGGTTTCGTTTATCAGGCCGCGGGCTGCCTCGTTTCGGGCATAGTTGAGGCGGCCTTTTATCTCAAGGGCTTTAAAGTAAAGTTCTACATTGGCAGTATCTAAACCGGCCATGGGCAGCAATACATTTTTGGCAAATGCCACTTTCTCATTCCCCGGGAAAGCCATCTCGATACCAAAATTAGCGCTCCCCTCAGCAATAAGTGATTGCGGACTGAACAGCGGGTACAGCGATATTTCTACCCATCCTCTGTCGTGATACAGGTTCTTCTCCAAAAACATATTATACACATGGTGACCGGGATAGCTTTCATGGCTGCCCACATCAATGGCGCGATCGATAAAGATCTTGATGTCAGTATTGATCTGCACATCGCTTTTGTAATTGCCTTTATACCAGTTGTAGCCGTTCCATGGTTTATCATTAACCAGCTCCAGCGTTAAACTTTCACCGGCAGGCAGCTGCAAATGGGCAACGGTGCGCTTGCGGGCTTCGGCAATGGCCGCCTTCATTACGGTCTCTATTTTATCCTTCGGGATAATGAACTTGTTGGCCAGTTTCTGGAACCTGTCGTTCACGTTGCCTTTACCCGGCAATATGCTATCGAGCTTGTCCAATTCGGCTTTAAAAAATTCCTCGGCATAAGCCGGAGCAGCCACACCAAACAATTCTCTCGACTCTTCATCAAACGATAACGATTCGCCACCGAAAGTGCGCACACGGCGGTTAAAAGCTATCAGCTGGTTATACATCCAGCGGGCACGGAAACGGTTCGAGTCTATTTTGGCATCATCACCGGCAATTTTTATGCTGTTCATCAACTCGTTGATAGATGCCAGCAGGCTATCGCGCGGGAAATCGTCTTTGCTTACTTTTTCGGTAAGTTCTTTTGGTTTCAGAGAATCGGGGCCGTAGTAGGCATCCACAAAATCTTTGTCGTACTGGCCTATGCTGAGGCCCAGGGTAACATACTGTTGGGCTAACTTGCTTAACTTTTTTCCCTCAACAGTATCAGCAGCTCTTTGCTTGCATGAAAGTACAAACAACACGGGCACCAGTAACAACAATTTCTTCATACGGCAGCTTTGTAAATGTGCTGCAAGGTAACAAATCCATTTCACTAAAGGTTTACAACAGTTTTCAACGATACTTAGAAGGCTGTGGATACTCCCTTAAACCGTAGGCAAGCGCCAGTTATAGCGTACCGATAAGATGCGAAAGGTACTGATGACCACCACAGATACGCCCTCTGCAATTTGAGGTTCAACAACAGGTTTCAGCAGGATGTAACAGATACCGCCGGTGATGCAGGGTATGGCATACAGCTCTTTATGGAACAGAACGGGGATGTGATTGAGCAACATATCGCGCAGCACACCGCCAAAGCAGCCGGTAATAGTACCTAAGGCAATGCAGATACCGGGGTTAAGGTTAATGGCCAGTCCTTTTTGTATACCGATGATAGTGAACAGCCCGAGGCCCAGAGCATCAAACACCAGCAGCGTAATTTTTAAATTACTTACGTGATTTTTAAAGCCAATAGTGATGGCCGTGGTAGCGAGGATGATGAGCGGAACACTCAGGTCGCGCATCCAGGCTACGGGTGTATTGCCAATGAGTACATCGCGCAGGGTACCGCCGCCTATTGCTGTCACAAAACCGATGATGAGCACACCGAATGCATCCAGCTTCTTCTGCATGGCAGAAAAGGCTCCCGACACGGTAAATGCCATGGTCCCCAAGATCTCAATAACGGCCGAAAAACTCAGATGCATAATTGTAATGCAAACCTAAACTTTTATCCCGAAAATCCATTCGCTTTGCATTTACAGCGCAGATACCCTATCATTGCGAAATATTATCTACTGTACTACAATATCATGACTCAACAAAAAGGATTTACCACTACCCTGCTTCATGCCGACCGTTTACGCAAACCCGAATTTGGCGCATTACACCAGCCTATTCATACTGCCGTAACCTGGGGTTTTGATGATGTGCAGGACCTGGTAAATGTGTTCCAGAATAAAGCTAAGGGCTTTGCTTACTCGCGCCAGGGCAACCCAACTACGGCTGCTTTAGAGAGCAAGGTAACCTTTATGGAAAAAGGCATTGCCACTGTTAGTTTTGCTACCGGCATGGCGGCCATTACCGGAACCATTTTAGCTTTAGTGAAAGAGGGTAGCCATATTGTGGCCAGCTCTTTCCTGTTTGGCAACACCCGCAGCGTGTTGACCACTTTTACAGAGATGGGTATCGATATCAGCTTTGTTGATGCTACCGATGCCGAAAATGTAAAGGCTGTCTGCAAACCTAACACCTGCATGGTATTGGTAGAAACCATTGCTAACCCTGCCACCCAAATAGCCGACCTGGAAGCGATAGGTAACCTATGCGAAGAAAAAGGACTGATATACGTGGTGGACAATACCATGACCTCGCCATATATTTTTACGCCCGCCGATGTAAAAGCATCGCTGGTAATAAACTCGTTAACCAAATACATTGGCGGCCATGGCAATGCCCTTGGTGGCGCGGTTACTGATACCGGCCTGTTTAACTGGGATGCTTACGCCGGTATTGCCGAAGTGTTGCGCCAGCAGATAAAACCCGAATTGTTAGGCATTACCCAGATCCGTAAACGCGGCCTGCGCGATGGTGGTGGCACTTTGGCTCCAGAGGCTGCCCACAACATCTCTGTAGGTGCCGAAACACTGGCCCTGCGCCTTGAACGCTCATGCGGCAATGCACAAGCATTGGCCGAATATCTTAACAGCCATGAACTGGTTGATAAAGTTTATTATCCCGGTTTAACAGATCATCCGCAGCATGAGCTATCTAAAAAGCTGTTCCGGCTGCATGGTGGTTTAATGAGCTTTGCTTTGAAGGATGGTGTGGATGTATTTGCCTTCCTGAATAACTTAGAGGTGGTGATAAAAAGCAGTAACCTTGGCGATACCCGCACCCTGGCTATCCCGGTTGCCCAAACCATTTTCTTTGAACTGGGTGCCGAGCGCCGTGCCGAAATGGGCATCCCCGAAGGGATGATCCGCCTCTCAGTAGGTATCGAGGACCGCGAAGACCTGCTGAATGATTTTAAAAAGGCTTTTGAAGCGGTTGCATAATTAGATCTCTTATTTCATTGCCGTCGGCTTTAGCCGACGGAACATTGAATATACAAGATGGCTTCAGCCGAACCTCTCATTTGGATTTTGGCTGAAGCCATTCTCTTATATGATGGCACCGTTGGCTGAAGCCAACGGCAATGAATGCTTTTGAATGCGAACAATACAGCAGCCGGCTGGTTTATTTATAAACCGCGAAGGCAATGGAGAGATTCGATCTGCATATCAAATACAACAAACAGGACCTGGCGCTTGAGGTAAAAGAATACCTGCATCACAGCCATCAGCGCTGCAAAATTGAGGTTTATCAGGATAATAAACTACTGGTAAGCTTTAACCCCGATGACCATGAAACGTTATCTCTTTGCCAGAACCCAGGCGCATTGGATAATAAACTGGTGCATTTAATAGCTGATAAAATTGAAGAAAAGATAGATTGGCTGGGATGATAATAAAAACGTCATTGCGAGAAGGCGTAGCCGACGTGGCAATCTCTTTAGGTAGGTCCTACATGTATTGCAGTACAATTGTCCTAAAGAGATTGCTTCGTTCCTCGCAATGACGTGTAGGAAAAAAGAAACAGAGAAGCCCACGCAAATGCGTGGGCTTAATTGTTATAAAACCTTTGTCATTGCGAGGAGCGACAGCGACGCGGCAATCTCCTCGCGTTCTTAGCATGCGAAGAGATTGCGACGCTACGCTCGCAATGACATATTGATATCACTATCTTTTACAACTCCCCTGCACCCGGCTTCTCCGCCAATGCCTTTACCATTTCATCAGCAACAGGATCGGCAGACGGGCCGTAGCCATTAACCAGTACGCCTTTCATCTGGTATTTCTCTGATGAGATAGCGTAAACAATGGCTTCATCATCGGGGTTCGAGTCGCCTTCAAAGCGGTAGTGTTTATCCACCACAAATTCTTCGGGGTGTAACTGCATTTGGTTACCCGCACATTTAAGGCAGTTTTCATGCAGGTTAAAATCTTCGGTATAACCTTTTTCGCGAAGGTTGTTGATCACTTCGGTAACGGTGGTCATTGGTTTCATAGGGTATGAAATTGTGTTAGTTTTTGTTTATCTCGTAGCTGCTGTTTTGGTATGGCTATGCACTGGCACAGCTCCGCGCGATGTATTATCGCACTTACCCAGCAGCGTGTAAATGATGATAAAGATAACAATTGTAGACAAACACCCGCCACCCAGTTTTTTAGCACCCCAGGCAGCAATTAACGCACGGAAAAATTTGTTCATGCCCTTTTAACACCGAAATGGTGTATTGGTTTGAGGTGCAATTCGTGGAAATTGGAAAAATGGTGAAAACGCGAGAATAGTTGGCTCACCCCGACATCGCTGGCGCTCGTCGACCCTCTCTTCGCTACGCGAAAAGAGGGTAAGAAAAATCCTTCTTTCTCTTTACCCTCTTTGCTGCCTGCAGCAGAGAGGGTGGTCCAGCGTAGCGTAGCCCGGGCGAGTAAACTATAATATTTCCATAGCGTAAACTTACAACGAGAATCTATCCTTATCAGATATTACACCAATACGTCCACTTAATAGTGAGTTGCCTGTTCTTAATGGTAAACGGTGAAGGGATAGAGTTATCGCCATACACAATAAACAGGTCTGATGCCGGTTTGTAGCGCCACTGCAGCCTGCTGTTGATGTTCATGTTCCGCGCCTGGTCGTTGTACTGCACAAAAGTGGTAAAGTAAAGTGTATTGGTGAAGGTAACATCCGCCCGCGGACCAATCAGCCAGAACTTATTACGCCCGTAAGGCGCAGGTAAATGCAGATCATTATACGAGGCGTTCACCAGCAAATTCACATACGGCTGAAAGCGGTAACCTATTTGCCCTATCAGTGTATTTTTGGTGCCGTTATCGTAGTATCCGCCACGCGCAGCCTCAACTAAGTAAGTGAACACACTTTGCGGCTTTGATGCGTATTGTATATCGATGGTGTTCCAGTGATTTTTAAAACCCACGGGTAAAGAATCTTTGCGGGTATTGGTTGGATCGAATGGTTGCAGCAATTTCACGTAGTCGTCGAGGGCTGATACGGTGAGCGTGGCCCGGTTACGAAAGGTAATGAGATAGCTCAGGATGGTCTCGTTATCTGTTGGTTTGTAGCTTTCATCAAAGAAATAGGTACCACTTATCTGCGGGCCGTGCGAAAGAATGATACCGCTCTTTGGTAAAAAGTTATGCTGTAATATCGGCGCCAGTTTGTTGTAGCCTTTGCGCGGCACGTAGCCCGATTCGGCATTGTAGTTTCTGCCTACATACTGTTGTTGCAGGGCAATGGTCCAGTATTTACTGAGGTACTGCAGGTTGGCCGCCTGCACATAATCGTGCCCCTTCAAACCCGGACTAAATGATTTCAGTCCCAAAAATTTACCCGTCCACTGGTTGTTCGATGATGCCAGGTTGTATTCTAAACCAATGTTGCGGTTGTAGGCAGAACCTTTGCTTCCCTCGACAGGTGCACTCCCTGTAGCATCTTTATTAACGAACATGATACCGATGTTTGATCGCGAGAACACCCTGCGTTGCAAGGTTACCACGCCAAAGTTTTGCCCCGCCAGGTTATCAGCGCTTGATTGGCCCGTCTGGATATCCATTACCCCTACGCGCCAGTTCTTGTCTATCTTACCTGTAAGCCTGGCTCCACCACGGATAGGCGCATTCAAACCCACCCTGCGCGAGAAGAACGGACGGATATCGGCATAACCAAAATTGGCAAAAAGGTCGCCGTTCTCTAAAAAGAACTGCCTTTTCTCGGGGAAGAACAACTCGTACCTGTTCAGGTTGATCACCTGTTGGTCTACATCCACCTGCGAAAAATCGGGATTAACCGTAAGGTCGAGGTTGAGGGATGAGGTAAGGCCTATCTTCACGTCGCCACCTATCTCTTTGCGCCAAACGGCGTCTTTGTTGTGTTCAAAATCTTTGGTGATACCACCCAGTGCATAAGGGATCAGCGAGATGTTGTGCGTAGCCACGGGCGGCGCTTCGTCCCAAACCAGGGTACCGGTATAAGCCAGCGCTGCTGTAGGGAACTGCCTTGGCACAGGTGCCCATGCCGATTTCTCGGTGGTCTTCAGATCGTTCCGGCTAAAGTTGATACCCCACTCTTTGATACCTTTTTTGTAGCGAATGCTTTTGAAAGGTATAGCTGCCTCAAAAACCCATTTATCAGGATAATTTTTCACTACCGAATACCATTTGTTATCCCAACTCAAATCAACCTTGCTGCCTTCAAACATGATACCGTCCCATTGCGCACCAACAGCGTTGGCTCCAAAGGTGAAACCATCCGTACGGGCATCAAACGGATCCATAAAAAAAATGAAGTTATCGTTCTTCAGGAAACTAAAGTCCCGCTTCAGCGACTCTACCATATAGCCCGGCGTAGGCGTGTAACAAACTGCCGATATGTAAAAATTATTATCGTCATAAGCCGTACGCACAATGGTTTTCAAATTGGCGTAGCTGGTATCCATGGGTAATACCATGTAAAATTGCTGGGTGCTATCGGCGTTAAGCCAATCGCTCTCATCAAGCAAACCATCAATTTTTATGGGAGATTGCACACGTTTTATGTGCAGCTGGTAATTGGCGTTCTTTTTTTGCGCAAAGGCGACGCTACAAAGCATAACAAAGCCCAGCAGCAGCAACGTTTTAAGTTTAGTCAATTGGTATGGGTAAAAATGTGAGATAATACCAACGCCATTGTGTAGGCGCTACACAATAATATACATAATACTGTAAACTACCTAATTGCGCTGCACACCTTTTAAATCATTATTGGTTATTGTTACATTGCATAAAATTCCAATACCCAATACCCCTATGAGCACCCTGCAGCAAACTTTTGGCAATATTGATATATACCTGTTCGACCAGCTGTTGAAAGGCCGGTTTGATGATTGCAAGAACATCCTTGATGCAGGCTGCGGCGGTGGCCGAAACATCATTTATTTTCTGCAGAATGGTTTTAATGTTCATGGTATCGACCCGGATACAAGGGCTGTAGAGCAGGTGAAACAATTAGCCGCCCAACTGGCGCCAAACCTGCCTGCCGGTAATTTTAAAGTTGCCCCGGCAGAAGAGTTGCCATTTGAGGATAACACCTTTGACCTGGTGATGAGCAGTGCCGTGCTGCATTTTGCTAAGGATAATAACCACTTTGATGCCATGCTACGTTCCATGTGGCGGGTGCTTAAACCTGGTGGCTATTTCTTCGCCCGACTGGCATCAGACATCGGCATTACCGATAAGGTACAGCACCTGGGCAACAGCCGTTATGTACTGCCCGATGGTTCGCAACGTTTTTTGGTGGATGAAGAGATGCTGATGGAGTACACCGTTGACCTGGGCGCTGAATTATTTGAGCCGATAAAAACCACCAACGTACAGGGCCTGCGCTGCATGACCACCTGGTGCCTGCGCAAAACAGCACAACAGCAAAAGCCAACTCCAGCACACAAGCCGGTAAATAACCTGTTTTAAGTTATTGCTTTAGCCATTGCAGGTCGCATTCCAGGTTCTTATCCCAGTTACCCGTGCGGGCGGCGGCATCATAGGTAGATTGCATAAATTGAAGCAATACTTCTTCAGGGTTATCTGATTGCTGAACGGCTTCGTACGTTAGCAAAAACTCGCCCATTTCACCGCTGTAAAATGCCTGCGGCGGCAATACTTCCTGCTTGGCAAAATCATCTGGGGTTGGGTAGCAGTACGAATAAAACGATGGCTGCGGGAAAGCCTCGCTGCCCGGCCAAAAGCCGCATGAACTTACCTCGTGCGAGTAAGCTTCCTGCATTACCTCAACCGGCATATTTGGAGCACCACCCGGATGCTGCGGCGCTGTACGCCCGCTGAACCTTGTAACCGCCAGATCAAACGCGCCCCAAAAGAAATGCACCGGGCTGCATTTTCCCAAAAAGCCCGCCCTAAAACGGGTAAATACATTATTGATGCTCACCAAAGCCTGCCACAAAGTATGCATAGCCTCGGGGTTGTAAGTGCACGGGGCGGTATTCTCCGCAAACGGGATAGCTGTTTCCAGTTCGTTTGGTACGGCATATATCTCCACATCTACCCCTACGGCTTTCAGCTTATCCATCAGCGTATGATAAAAACCGGCAATGGTGGTAGCCCCTAAAGCCATAGTACATTTGCCGCCTGTACTGGTGGTGATACAAAGCTGATGACCTATCAGATCCAGATCTATCTGGAAAATGCCATCCTTATAAGGGATGCTGCCGGTAGTTAAGCCGGTTGCACTTACGTATAGCGTTACCTGCCAAGAGTGGTTTATCCACGGCGATTTCTTTAAACGCACCTTACCGATGATCTGCGTCCACATGTGTACGGTAGCAATGGTATCTTTCAGATAATGAAAATCAAGAACGGGCCAGTTGTGGGGTAATTTGCTCATAATGATAATACAAGCGAGGGGTAGGAATTGTTGATAGCCCCCTCTAAATCTCCCCCGATAAGGAAGACTTTAAGAACCATGTCATTGCGAGCGATAGCGTGGCAATCTCAGAGGACAAACACGCTGACCTGTCACGTCGCTGTCGCTCCTCGCAACGACATAACCTTATTGAATATCATTTCGAACGAGGGACGAGGAGAAATCTTGTTATTAATGCTAAGCAAGCCGCTTGTCTTACCGAACAGGATTTATCTTCGATGAGCTCCACTTCGTTCCGGTTCTCCTCGCTGTCGCTCGTTCGAAATGACAAATGTATTAAAGCCCCTCTCCTTTGGAGAGGGGTTGGGGAGAGGCACTAAAAAAGCAACGGGCCTTGCGGCCCGTTTACTTTCAGTTATAGTTAGCAGTTTAATAGTTTCAGATGCCGCGGGTAGATTCGAACTACCGTTAAAGGTTTTGCAGGCCTTCACCTATCCTCTCGGTCACGCGGCTTGGAGTTTTGCAGCCTTATTTGTTTGGCTGTGGCGTAGTACGCAGGTATGGTTTCACTTCTTTGAAACCTTTAGGGAACTTCGCCGGGATATCTTCTGTTTTTATGGATGGCAGCACCACTACATCCTCGCCGTCTTTCCAGTCGGCAGGGGTAGCAACGCTGTGGTAAGCAGTCAGTTGCAGGGAATCTATCACACGTAAAATTTCCTGAAAATTACGGCCTGTTGATGCCGGGTAGCTGATGATCAGTTTTATCTTTTTATCCGGGCCAATGATGAATAACGAACGCACCGTAGCGGTTAACGAAGCATTAGGGTGGATCATGTCATAAGCCTCAGAGATCTTGCGGTCTTCATCGCCAATGATCGGGAAGGTAACCTCAACGTTCTGGGTCTCGTTAATATCGCTTATCCAGCCCTTGTGCGATTCTACATTATCGGTACTCAAGGCCAGCACTTTTACGTTGCGCTTCTCAAACTCGTCTTTTAGTGCAGCGGTTTTACCCAACTCAGTAGTACAAACCGGTGTATAGTCAGCAGGGTGCGAGAAAAGCACGCCCCAGCCATCGCCAAGGTATTCGTACAGGTCAATTTCGCCTTTAGATGTTTGTGCCTTAAAGTTTGGGGCATCGTCGCCAATTCTTAAGCTCATGTTTTTAGTTTTTTAAGTTGAATATTTTAACAGCAATAAAATAAGCTGCTATCACCAAAATAGTTTCAAAAATGTATCCGGAAATGTGGAGAGAATAAGCTGCTACAGCGGCGGTTCTGCACCTTAATGCAGGTCGTTAAATCAGCTTATCTGTCTCTGTATCAATTCACAAAGCAGGAATTAGCACCTTTTACCATAGCGGTACAGGTTGCTAAGACTTCGCAGGGCCCTTCCCTCGGTCTTTCTGGATAAGTATGTTTAAAGAACGATTACAACACAAAGCTATAAATAAAAACTACAAAAATGGTAGTCTTTATTAAAATTATTGCATTTAGCTGAAAATGAGGTGAAAAAAATATTTTGGGCGTTTCCCTTTGGGTCGGGCTTTACGTTCATACGCCTGCCCCGAAGGGATGCCTATGGCACAGGCCTTAAGCGCCGGGCCGGTATCCACTTCAATCCCTAACGCAGTAAGGGGATTAGGCACACACGGCACGCGTGCGCCAGCGGGGGAAGATCACAGCTATTCCGTCATTGCGAGGAGCGACAGCGACGTGGCAATCCCCTACTTACAGAGCGGCTCAGCATAAAGAGATTGCTTCGTACCTCGCAATGACGTGTTGGGCGACAGACATAAAAATAAAGCGTCGATGCCACGACATCGACGCTTTATAAAATCCTTAAATCACTAAATCAAAAAAATCCGCGGTCCTACTTACCGTTTAGTTTTTTGATCAGCTCCACCTCTTCAGGTTTATACGCTGTACCATCCTTGCGGAAAATATCGTGGAACCACTCTTTAGGTTCGCCGCCGTTGGCCATTGGGGTATCCCATGCATAGATGGTGTTGGTTTTGCCTTCAACAAAACCCCAGTTAATGGCGCCTACTTTTTCTTTCTTCAGCATTGGCATCACCGTTTCAAAACGGCTGTTGCGGGTACGGGCCATGTATTCGGTACATATCAACGGCCTGCCGTGCGTTTTCAGCATCTGGATGGTTTTCAGGTGCGATGGTTCTTCGCTGTAATCATGGTAGGTGATCACATCTGAGTTAAGCGCCTGGTAAGTGTTTAGTTTCTCAAATGTCCAGTCCCACAGGCCAACAGATAAAGGCTGACTTGGGTTTACCGCCCTTGCCCAGCTAAAGGTTTTTACAAGCAGGTCCATAGAGGCTTCTTTTTTGTTAGAGTTTCCGGGTTCGTTGTAAAGGTCCCAAAGCAGGATGCGTTTATCGTTTTTAAAAGCCGTCATTACATCGGTAACGTAAGCTTTCAGCATGGCTTCCTGGCCGGGTTTACCCAGGCGGTTACCCGGATCCTGTAACCAGCCCGAGTTATGAATGCCTGTTTTTGGCGCAGGCTGTTTACCAATTTTGGCATCAGCGTTCCAGCAATCGTCAAAGAAAACAAAAAGGGTTTTTATGTGGTGTTTATCGGCGATGGCTAAATAATCGTTTACACGCTTTTTAAAGCCGGCTTTGTCCTGCTGCCAGGCAAGGCTATAAAGGAACACACGCATGGTATTAAAGCCAATGCTTTCGGCGTAGCCTAATTCTTTATCTATCGTTTTAGGGTCAAAGCTATCTGCCTGCCACATCTCTAACTGGTTGATGGCAGTTGCAGGGATATAATCGGCGCCGCTCATCCATTTATGTCCGGCGTACCAGGCATTAGCCTTAGCTGCCGACCATTGTTTGCCCACAGTAGCTTTTTGCGCCAAGGCGTTAACCGATACTGTGCCTAACAAAGCAGCAGCAAATACTTTAATAAGGGTGGTTTTCATTGATTTTTTATTGGTTACCGTAAACATAAATAAAAAATGTCAAAAATACATATACAAAAAAGAAGCAACATAAAGTTGCCTCTTTTACACTCTAAACATTAAGCTTACTGCACGCGTTTAAACGTTTGCCCCCCGCGCATATCCAGGAACATTGCAGTTACTTTACCGTTTTCCTCTTTAAAAATCACTCCAATCTGCGGGCCTTTCACAAAAAATTTATCGGTGGCCTCGGGTACCAGTTCTACTTCGTCCCCCCCGGGGGCAAGTGCCATTAATTTGCCTTCTTTAACTGATATCACCATTTTGGCGCCTTCCAACTCGTAGGTACCCGTGTATTTTTGCAAGGCATCGACAGATACCTCAATACCCTTTTTGCCGGTTTCTATTTCAAATGGCTCGTTAAAGGCTATTGAAGCCAGTGCCTTGTCCAGATGATGATCTACCGGTGGCAGCAAATTAGAAAGGAATATAACCGTGATGTCATCCTTACGGAACTTCATAAACTCGGCCATAAAGCCTTCTATAGAACCTGTATGCCCTGTTTTAGGATGTCCGTTATTCTCGCGCAACGTAAAACCTAAACCGTAGCCCGGTTTAACCGGCGTAAAAGCCAGCTCAAAACTTTTTGCTGATAGTATCTTATGCGCATCAATAGCCGTTGAAAATTTCAGCAGATCGCCAACGGTAGTGTACAGCGCGCCCGCGCCGGATGCAGCGTTGATGTTACCTGTCTCCATACGGGCAAGGTCCTGGGTCTTATCATCAATCATGTAACCCAGCGCAACATTAGCTGCCTTGCGGCCCTTATAATCGATACCGGTGTGCTGCATGCCTGCGGGTTTAAAGATCCTTTCGGTAAGTAGTTGCGCGTAGGGTTTGCCGCTTACTTTTTGGGCAATGTAACCTAATAGTATAAAGTTGAAGTTATTGTACTCAAAGCGCTCGCCGGGTGCAAACGCGCGGCCATCACTCTTAAAACTGCTTACCATTTGGGCAAGGTTACCATTGGTGTTTTGAATGTTTCCGCGGATGCCAGAGGTATGACTCAACAAATTTTTGAGTGTAATACTATCCCCACCCGCCACATTGTGGATATATTTACCCACTTTGTCATGAAGCGATAGTTTGCCCTGTTCTGCCAGCTGCAATACGGCAACCGCGGTAAACATTTTGGTTAATGAACCGGCACGAAACTCCGTCTGCAAATTGTTTAACCTGCCCTGCTCTTTATCGGCAAAGCCATAAGCTTTCTCAAAAACAATTTTGCCGTTTTTGGCTATCAGCGCATTGCCGCTGAATTGTTTATTACTGGTGTAGGTTGTTAGCAAGCTATCAGCTTTTTTAGCTATATCCTGCGCAGTTACTAATGCAGGCAAGGCCAGCATCAGCATTAATAATAATCTTCTCATTGTGATTTTTAAGTTTTGTTACAGTTTTGGATGATCTGCCCGAGCGTTTCATGCATTGCCTTTATCTGCGCCTCGCTTATGCCCTGCAAAGCGTGTTTACGGTTAGCAACAATAACTTTTTGCATCCTATTGAGTACTTCATGCGCGTTTTGTGTAAGTGTAAGCGTAAAACGCCTCCTATCCTGCGGGTGTATGGTGCGGCTCAAATACTGCTTTTTAACCAGTAATTCTATCATCCGCGTAAGCGATGCATAGTCTTTAAAAGTCATTTCGGCTATTTGCTGCTGGGGCATATCGGGGTTATCGTTTAGGGCTTTCAGCACCAGCCATTGGTCAACCGTTACATCAAAACCCTGGGCAGTAAGTTGCTGATGAGCATATTGCCTGTAAGTGCGTATGGCTTTATCAAGGCTGTAGAAAACAATTTCGTTCAGATTCTCCAAAATAATTTAATTTATTGATACAAATATAATTGATATATCAATATAATAAAATTAAAAAGTGATTAACAGCACAACGATATCTCCCAAAAGTTGTAAGCCTTTTAAGCGGGGCATATTATTCTCGTAAAATATATGGTATTTTTACCCGGTCTAAATTTTAATAACCTAACAGAAAAACTGTCGTATAAATGCGATACTGTTTAATGGTTTAATTTTCAGTTCAGTAGAGTGCAGAAGAGCGATTTTGAAAATAAACCAGCGGTTAAATATTATTGCCACAGTAAACTAATACTTTACTCGCGATAATTTAAAACAACATTTGGTTGTAAAAATCGAAGCTTAGCGGCTTTGGCATATTATTTATAATAACAAAGGCGTTATTGAATTGAAAATTATTGGTTATTGATTGCGTTAAATGAGTTTTACTGACGGACATACGTTTTCTGGCGAGAGCCTGTCTCATATCGCGCATTTAATCGATAATAAGGACATCGGCATTTGGGAATACAACACCGACACCAAGCAGGTGAAATGGTCGGCAGGGTTTTATGCCGTGCTGGGCTATACCCGGGGCGAGATAGAATGTTCGTACTCTTACTTCTTTGACCATCTGCTGTATTACCAGGATAAACAAACCTTTGTAAAAACCACTTATTCGCCAAGGCACGGCGGCCCACGTACAGCACATATAAGGTTGCTTACCAATAACAACGGCTACCAATGGTTTGAAAGCACTACACATCGCCGCGATACTTCTGAAGGGGTTGTGATGTATGGCATACTTATCAACATCAACGCTATAAAAATTGCCCAGGTTAAAACCGCCGAAAGCGAATTGCAGGCCCTTGAAATAGGCCGCATTGCCAAGATAGGCATCTGGGAAGTTGACAGCCGCAGCATGGAGCTAAAGTTTAGCCCCGAAGTTTACGATATTTTTGAGCTGAATAACCATATAAAACTTAGCGTGCCCGAGGCTATTGAGTTTTTTATGCCGGCTTACCGCCCAATGATTGAGGAAGCAGTTAACCAGGCGCTTACGCTGTGTAAGCCTTATGATATTGAGGTAGAGTTTCGTACTGCCAAAAACAACATCATATGGGTTAAGTGTAAAGCGGTGCCTGTTTTAGACGAGTATGGCCGGTGCGAGACAGTACGCGGCACTTTCCAGGATATTGATAACGTTAAACGACGTGGCCTTAGCCTGCAATCGTCCATCAACTTATTGGATGATCAGAACAAGCGCTTACAAAACTTCGCTTACATTGTATCGCATAACCTACGCTCGCATGCGGGGAACCTGAAATTTATGGTTGAACTTTTTGAAGAAAGTCAACTTGCTGAAGATCGCACAGAAATTTTTCAGCACATAAAAACTATAAGCGGTAGCCTTAGTGCTACCATGGGGCACCTGGACGAGATAGTAAAGATACAGGCCGAGATATCAAAAGGCACCAAGTTGGTTGAATTTGAAAAGATATTCGCCAACGTAGAATCTGCCCTGCAAACAAATATTAGTGCCACCGAAGCTGAAATTAATACCAATTTTAGCCAGGCACCCGTAATTAATTATGTACCGGCCTACCTGGAAAGCATATTGCAGAACTTTTTAACCAACGCCATAAAATACCGCCACCCGGATAGGCAACCAATTATCAACATCACCACTTATAAGGATGGCAACAACATTTACCTGATATTTGAAGATAACGGCCTGGGTATTGACCTGCAGCGGCATGGCGAACAGCTGTTTGGTATGTATAAAACCTTCCATCAAAACTCCGATTCAAAGGGCATTGGCCTTTTCATGACCCGTAACCAGGTTGAAGCATTAGGCGGTAATATTGCCGTAGAGAGTACCGTTAACGTGGGTACAAAATTTACCATCAAGCTGGTATAAATACGGCTTTCTTCACCCGCACAACCTGTGTGAGTAAACCTTTGGAAACATCTCTTTACCATTAACCGTAAACATTGGCATAAAATTTACAGTATCAGTGGTATAGATTACCAATAAGATGAGCAGCGAAACCAAATTTGTGACAGCGGGGATTGTGGATGATGATAAGATCTTTACCTACGGTTTCAGAAAATTAACGGGCATAAAGGGCCTTTTTAACGAAATACTGGATTTTAGCAATGGCCAGGAAGCGATAAATTATCTCACAGACCCTATAAATAGCCAACACCTACCCGACGTTTTGTTTGTAGATATCAACATGCCGATAATGGACGGATGGGAATTTAATGATGCATTTGGGGAAATAAAATCCCAGCTACCCAAACCCATAAAGCTCTACAACATAAGCTCTTCTATTGACCTGGAAGATATTAACAGGGCAAAAAAAAATCCGCTCGTGGCGGATTATCTTTTAAAGCCTTTGGATGAAAGTTATCTTACCGAGATATTCCATAACCTGCAACATCCCGGCGATCAGCTTAAGTATAATTAAGCTTAATCTTTTGTAAACGTTTGTTTGTATTTGAAAGGCCCCTGATAGTCTTCGGTCAATTCAATTTTTCCATTTTTACGGGTAATTGAATAGGTATGAGTTGATGAGGCGCCTGTTTCCTGGATCTGAATCTGATTATTACTGAAACTCCAGATAAAATACTGTGTTTCCCTTGGGCTTAAGCTCCATTTTACAGAGGCCGACGGGTCTGACAGGTTACAAACATCGTTGCTTAAATAAGATGAGGTGGCTGTGTTATCCTCGCGCAACGTAAATTTCAAATTACGCATACAAGGCTTACTGTTGCTGTTTACTTCTAATAATAGGTTATCACTCTCTCCGTATCCTGTGTAAGCTGTTAAAGAATACTGGCCAACAAGATCGTTATGTTTAATTGAATTGTCCTTTTTACAGGCCGAAAACGCAAGCGTAAAAAGTAATAGTGATAGGGGTAAGGTTTTTTTCATACCCCTAATATAATTACTCAATATAGCTTTCCAAAATTTTGAAACCCGATGTGGTTTTCAACTCTACTTTATCAATAGTTTTTGGGAGCAGGATACAATCGCCCATTTTTACGGGGTAAGCTAAATCATTGTGCTTAAGCGTGTACTCTCCTTCAACACAAACGTGTATCACAAACGAATCCAGGTTTGAGTAATCCTTCTCTGTTCCGTGCGTTGCATCCAGTACGTTAGTAGTGAAGTAAGGGCAGCTTACCACGTGTACGGTCTCATCTTTTTGTGGCTGGTAGATGGTTTTGTACTCATCGTAGTGTTTGTAATCAATAGCAGCCAAAGCCTCTTCGGTATGCAGTTCGCGTCTGTTGCCTTTATCGTCAACACGGTCAAAATCGTAAATGCGGTAAGTAATGTCTGATGTCTGTTGAATTTCGGCGATCAGCAAACCTTTACCAATGGTGTGCACACGGCCTGCAGGTAAAAAGAACACATCGCCCGCCACAGCTTCTTCGCGATTAAGGATATCCATAATATGACCGCTGTTTAATGCGTCGACATATTTTTGCTCATCCATTTCCTGGTTAAAGCCGGTGATCAGGGTCGATCCTTTATCAGCCTCGATGATGTACCACATTTCGGTTTTACCGAATGAGTTGTGGCGTTTCTTGGCCAGTTCATCATCAGGGTGAACCTGCACACTCAGATCATCATTGGCATCGATGAATTTAACAAGCAATGGGAAAGTATTACCAAAGTGTTTGTACACCTTCTCGCCTACCAAATCCGCCTGATATTGTTCAAGCAGGTCAGCCAACGACTGGCCTTTAAGTTCGCCGCTGTCAACTACCGATACATCAGATTTAACGCCTGATATTTCCCAGGTTTCGCCGCAGTTTGGCAGGTCGCCGATGTTTTTGTGTAAGTAAGTTTCAATTTTATGGCCGCCCCATATTTTATCTTTAAATATGGTTTTAAACTTTAGCGGGTATAATGGAGTTGACATGGTAGTTGGTTTTTTGTTTATTGGCGGCTAAGTTATGGATTTTAAAGAACCCATGATAAGGATATAAATAATTTGTAGTGCGTCGTGTAGTGGAGCATTAAAAAGCAACCAAGGCGTCATTGCGAGGTACTAAATGCAAATAAGCTAAACCACAAAAAAGCCCGGTCTGCAATGCAAACCGGGCTTTTTATTTTAAACAAACCGGATGATTATTTACCCAGTTTTGCTTTCAAGTTCTCGTCAATAGCTTCCAAAAACTCTTCGGTGTACAGGTAATCGGTACCGTGCTCAACCTTAGGTTTAATGGTGATAGCTAAGTCTTTGGTCATTTTACCGCTTTCAACAGTTTCTATACATACCTGCTCTAAAGCATGGCAGAAATCGATCAGTTCCTGGTTGTTATCCAGTTTACCACGAAACTCTAAACCACGGGTCCATGCAAAAATAGATGCAATTGGGTTGGTTGAAGTTGGGCGGCCTGCCTGGTGCTCGCGGTAGTGGCGGGTTACGGTACCGTGTGCAGCTTCGGCTTCCATAACGGTACCGTTAGGGGTAACCAAAGTAGAGGTCATTAAACCTAATGAACCAAAACCTTGTGCTACGGTATCAGACTGTACGTCGCCATCGTAGTTTTTACAAGCCCAAACAAAGTTACCGTTCCATTTAAGGGCCGATGCAACCATGTCGTCAATTAAACGGTGCTCGTAAGTAATACCGGCAGCGTCAAATTTAGCTTTATAATCGTTTTGGTAGATCTCTTCAAAAATGTCTTTAAAACGGCCATCGTATTTTTTAAGAATGGTGTTTTTGGTTGACAGGTATAAAGGCCAGCCTTTCATTAACGCCTGGTTGAAACATGCGTGGGCAAAACCTTTGATAGATTCATCAGTGTTGTACATTGTTAAAGCAACACCATCATTTTTAAAGTTAAACACTTCAAATGATTGTACTTCGCCACCATCCTCAGGGGTAAAGGTTACGGTAAGTTTACCTTTGCCTTTGGTTAAGAAATCGGTTGCGCGGTACTGATCGCCAAATGCGTGGCGACCAATGCAGATAGGCGCTGTCCAGTTTGGCACTAAACGAGGCACATTGCTCATCACAATAGGCTCGCGAAATACTGTACCATCCAGGATGTTACGAATTGTACCATTTGGCGACTTCCACATTTGTTTAAGGCCAAACTCCTCAACGCGCTGCTCATCAGGCGTAATGGTAGCACATTTTATACCTACACCATATTGTAATATAGCGTTAGCAGCATCAACAGTTACCTGGTCGTCGGTCTCGTCACGATACTCAATACCCAAGTCATAATACTTAATATCAAGATCAAGGTACGGAGTGATCAGTTTATCTTTTATAAACTTCCAGATGATGCGGGTCATTTCATCACCGTCCAGTTCAACAACCGGATTTGCTACTTTAATTTTCGACATCGTTTGTTATGTTTTTTATTTTTAACGGTTCCAAACATACATATTTTTTTATTTGGAAAAATTTATGGGCTTAACTAATTGAAAAAAGTTAACCGGCATTTATCCCAAATTGTTGGCAGCTTACGCAATAAACAAATACGCCTACTGCTATTACTCGTAAACAAATAATTAAGCTGTTTAAGCACATTTGCATATTGTTTTTTACGTTAAGGCTGTTACCTTTACAGTGTATTACCCTAATAAAAAGACCTTAGACCTATTTTATGATCAAATTGTTTCTCAAAAGCACCTTATTTACCCTGTTACTTTCAGCTATTACGGTAGTATCTAAAGCACAAATAGGTTACGATTATGCACAATATGACTTAGGTTTAGGTGGTGCATTTAACACGGTTTATGGTGATGCTGAATCTTTAAAAAGCACCCCATCAATTGCCGTTAGCTTTAATTATAACCAAACA
The DNA here is from genome assembly GCF_003432115.1 of Mucilaginibacter conchicola. GTDB lineage: Bacteria > Bacteroidota > Bacteroidia > Sphingobacteriales > Sphingobacteriaceae > Mucilaginibacter > Mucilaginibacter conchicola. The sequence goes on along the minus strand of NZ_QWDC01000004.1, from coordinate 241,475 downwards.
CCATACGCAAATTATATTTTCGAACTGCAAAGTGGCAACTTAGAGGGTGGTAGTATAACATCTGCAACAGGCCGGTATTTTAAAAATTCTTATACCGCTTTGGTTTTCAGGGGGCAGTTACAGGCCGGCGAAATTATGGATTATAGCGGCGGCGGTATTATGGGCGGTTTAAAAAACTTATACCTATCTACCGGTGTGGGTTACGTACTTAATGATATGAAGAAGATAAACCGCGAATCATACGTGTTGGAATATAACGATGGCACGCCTTTTTACACCGGCGGCCTCAACAAAAGCAACGAGCTTTATATACCGGCGCGCATTGGTTATGAGTTTAAATTTTTTAACCAATATAACCAGCCATCATTTAAACTTGACATTGGTTACCAATTAAATTTCGACCTTACTGATAACCTTGATGGTTTTACAGCGGGTAAAAACAAAGATGTATGGTCGCAGATAAGCATCAACCTTAAATTTGCTTTAGGTGGCGTAACCTCTTACCGTAAAACACTGTAGCCTTTGGCTTTTTTTGGCAGGGTTTTGGTTGATAATTACCTAAAATATCTAACCTATGATACCCAACGAACCAAACGACGAATTTGTAACGGATCCTGAAGATAACGATACAAATGACACCGCAGATACCGAGAACCTCAATTACGATGAGGAGCTTAACAGTTATGAGTATGATGTAAAAGGCGACGATGCTGATTACGACCATCCCGATCCGTATGACACTACGGCCAACAATGGCGATGATATCGACTCTACCTATGATGAGGCTAATCCTTACGATACAAAAGGCGAATACGATGCCGACCGCTCATTAGAAACCGATGCCGAATCATTAGGGATGCATATTGATAGCGGTAAGATCGTTCAACTGAACCCGCGCGACGAAGCTTTGGCTCATACCCCGGAAGACGACCGAGAAGATCTTGACGAAGAAGGCTATCCTAAAAACGATACACCTAAAAAATAAGAGGGCCATGTATCCTCAACAAAAAAGGGATGCTTTTTAAAGCATCCCTTTTTTGTATTAATCAAAATCAAGGTTAAACCTGTTTCTCAACTCCATTAGTTGCGGATTCTTTGCAGCCAGGTATTGAAATTTTTCTATCGCGGTATAGGGTTTGCGCACGGCGGTAACCTCTTCTACCTTTGAGTTTACTTCTAAACTAAAATTCTTTAAACTGCTGCGTAAAAAATTATGCAAATGCGCACGCTGCTCTCTAAAAGCATTCTCCTGCACTTTTGTAGATAAAACTACTTCAAATGTTTCGGGCCCTAAAACTTTGGGTGTAACATTGGTAAATATTGTGTAAAGGCCAACGGGTTTACCTTCTTTTTTAAGGTCGCCGCCATATTTTACCCATAGTTCTAAAAACTGGTCTATCGTGAAAGACTCCTTATCGGCACCTTTTAAATACGGGTCTTCTTCTTCAAGGGCGGCTTCCTCAACCTGTTTACCTAACTCTTTAAGCGATGGTATCTTAATAGATGAGGTTGAAGTGTGCACATTAGGCACAAATACTTTTGGTTTCTCAGTTGGGTTTTCAGTAACAGTTGCAGTTTGCGGAGCGCTCAATGAGGGTGTGGCCGCAACAGGTTGCGCTGATAATGAAGGCGTTGCTGCAGCCGGCTGCGGTGATTTCCCGGTGTTATAATTTACCGGAGCATCGCGCACAATGGCAACCTCGTCGGCCACTACAGGCTGTGCGGGAAGCGTATTTACTGAGGTATCAGGTTTTTTTTTTACCTCTCCGTTGGGAGCAGCTACATTATTGGCAGGCATACTTGCCATGCTAAAGACGGATTGCAGGTTACTCATCTTCAGTAAAGCCAGCTCTACCTGCAGCCGTTGGTTCTTGCTCTGCTTATAGCTGATATCGCATTGGTTGGCAATATTCATGGCCGATAACAGGAACGATACAGATGCCGCCTGCGATTGCTGCAAATACCTCGATTTTATGGTTTCGCTTACCTCTAACAACTTAATGGTAGCAGTATCTTTACCTACCAGCAGGTTACGCAAGTGTTCAGATAAACCAGAGATGAAATGCGCGCCATCAAATCCTTTTGATAAGATCTCATCAAAAAGTAACAGCGTTTGGGCGCTGTCTTCCTGTAAAAGCCTATCAGTAATATTAAAATAGTAATCGTAATCGAGAATGTTGAGGTTATCAATTACCGCTTTGTACGTAACCTTAGCTCCCGAGAAGCTTACTATCTGATCAAACATCGATAGTGCATCCCTTAAACCACCATCAGCTTTTTGGGCGATGATGTGCAGGCCGTCGTCCTCATAAGAAATGCTTTCTTTATTGGCGATGTTGGCAAGATGCCCCGCCATATCCTCTACCCTGATGCGGTTAAAATCAAAGATCTGGCATCGCGACAGGATGGTTGGCAGTATTTTATGCTTCTCTGTAGTGGCTAATATAAATATGGCGTAGTTAGGTGGTTCCTCAAGCGTTTTCAGGAAAGCGTTAAATGCCGCCTGCGATAGCATGTGCACCTCATCAATAATATACACTTTGTAGCGCGCCGCTTGTGGCGGTATGCGCACCTGATCTATTAAACTACGGATATCATCAACCGAGTTGTTTGATGCGGCATCAAGCTCATGTACGTTAAAGGAGTTACCGTTCTGGAAAGCACGACAGCTATCGCACTCGCCGCAGGCTTCACCATTGGGCTGCAAATTGGTGCAGTTAATGGTTTTTGCCAGGATACGCGCACATGTTGTTTTACCCACCCCACGCGGCCCGCAGAATAAAAATGCCTGCGCCAGCTGATTATTCTTAATAGCGTTTTTTAACGTATTAGTTATATGTTGCTGGCCAACAACGGTTTCAAACGTTGCCGGGCGATACTTACGTGCCGAAACAATAAAATTATCCACAGCCACTAAGGTAGCAAGAAAATGGCTTACCTGAAAGGCTTAAAACCCAAATGTGAGTAATTAGAAACGCCTCTTACTGCAGATCATCATCTGGCAGGTGATCATCATCCTCTGGATCTGGCTCGTTAACATCATCACCAACACGGATCTCGTGCAGATCATTACGCGATTCCATTTCGTCGTCAAAATCATCATCGTCCTCATCATCCCAACTACCTTCTTCGGGTTGGGCTTCCTCTGCAGGCGAATTTAAATTAAGATCATCGGCGAGGTTATCGTTATCATCATCTATGCTACTATCTTCATACGGGGTATGCATTAATACGATGGCATACTCAATGGCGCTGAATGCGTGGGGTTGGCAACTGTAATTCATGGCGATGTTGTTTGGTTAGATAAGGGCAAATAGTATGCCACGCACATTTGTAAAAATGCCTGTTTTGATATTTAACATTACTAAATATTGTGTTAACAATTAAAGTATACTTTAGATGCACCAAACCTTTACATGAAAATACTGATTGTTATAATTGCATTAATAGCAAGCGCCTTTTGTTTGTACGCCCAGGATACAATCCAATCAAAAATTGATACAAACGGCCTTAAAATACAAGTTAACACCAACCCCATCATATTTGCCGACCTGGGCTTCCTGGCAGGGCGCGATGTTATGCTTAGCTCTTCTATTAATTACCAATACAAGCGTAATCTTTTTATTTTGAGAGGAATTGCAACAAAAGGCGGCACCGAGCGCGTTGATATGCTACCCACCCCCGCTGTTGTACTTAAAAATAATTCAACCATGAGAGAAGTTGCTTTACTATACGGGCAACGCTTTATAAAAAACGGGGTTTCATTTAGCGCATCATTGGGTATATCATCAAATAGCGCTCATACTTTTTATAAAACACCGCTTGGAGCCTACGCCAACGTAACAAACTACTATGTAGGCATGCCTTATGAGTTCACTTTTATGTGGTTCAGGTCAAAAAAAAGGCCGTTCAAGCTACTTTTTCTCATCCCGGTTGGTAAACCCTCGGGCTTTGGCCCCAGCCTGGGTTTAAAATTTGCAGGCAGTATTTCAAAGTATAGCTTCTTCTCGGGCGGCCTGGTTTACGGCATTGGTTATCACAAGGCTTATTAACGTTTAAATTACTGCTGATAAACGTTTTGATAATAAATTTATTCTTTCTACATTTGCAGCCCCGATATACCGGGTAAATAATTAAAAATCAATTTATAATGCAACAGTACGAAACCGTGATCGTTCTAACCCCGTTGCTTTCAGAAGACGTTGCGAAAGAGGCAATTGCCAAATTCACAAAGATCTTAACTGATGGCGGAGCCGAAATTGTCCAAGAAGACAATTGGGGTTTGAGAAAATTAGCGTACCCAATCCAAAAGAAAACTACTGGGTACTATCACTTAACTGAATACAAGGCTCCGGGTGATTTAATTAACAAATTGGAGGTTGAATTCAGACGTGATGAGCGCGTTCTGCGTTTCTTAACTATTGCTTTGGATAAACATGCCATTGCTTACAACGAGAAAAAACGCAGCGGTGCTTTCAACAAAAAACCTGCAGCTAAAGCGGAGGAGAACAACTAATGGCAAACGACCAAATTAAATACGTTACTGCTCCAAAAGTGGAGGATAACCGTAAAAAATACTGCCGTTTCAAAAAGAACGGTATCAAATACATCGATTACAAAGACGCTAACTTCCTTTTAAAGTTTGTTAACGATCAAGGTAAAGTATTACCTCGCCGTTTAACAGGTACTTCTTTGAAGTTTCAGCGTAAAGTGGCTCAGGCAGTTAAACGTGCCCGTCACATCGGTTTATTACCTTATGTTACAGATTCATTAAAATAGTCAAGGAGGTAAACAAATGGAAGTTATATTAAAACAAGACGTAAAAAACCTCGGCGATAAAGACGATGTAGTGAATGTTAAGCCGGGTTACGGCCGCAACTTTCTTATCCCTAAAGGTTACGCTATATTAGCTACTGAAAGTGCACGTAAAGTTTTGGCTGAGAACATTAAACAAGCTCAGTTCAAACAAGAAAAAATCCGCAAAGATGCTGATGCTATTGCTGCTAAATTAGAAGGTGTAAAACTTACTATTGGCGCTAAAGCTGGCGAAACCGGTAAAATCTTCGGTGCTATCAACACTATCCAGGTTGCTGATGCATTGAAAAAAGAAGGTTTTGAAGTTGACCGTCGCCGTATTACTTTTGATCAGGAGCCAAAATTCCTGGGCGAGTACGTTGCAACTGTAAACTTGCACAAAGAAGTAAAAGTTCAGGTACCTTTTGAAGTAGTAGCTGAGTAATTATAACCCCTCCCAACCCTCCCCTAAAGGGAGAGGGCTTTAGGAAAGGATTTCAAAATAAAAAAGGAGTTTGGCTTTGCCTCACTCCTTTTTTATTTACAGTACATTTGCAGCATAATGGCAAAAAAAGCGCAACCGGCAAAAAAGAAAAGCAGCAGCAAAGGCATACACCGCAACGGCATTGTTAAACTGGTATTGCGGGTACTTAAGCTTGCTATTATCATTTTTGTAGGTGCAAGCCTGTTTGGCGTGCTGCTTTATCGTTTTGTAAACCCGCCGGTAACCTGGCTAATGATACAGCGTGGCTTTGAACGCAAAGGTCGTGGCTTGGATTGGAAAATAGACAAACAGTGGGCTGATTTTGATGAAATTGCCGACCCCATGAAACGCGCCGCCGTAGCCGCCGAAGATCAGACTTTTCTTGAAAATCACGGCTTTGATTTTCATGCCATTGAAAAAGCTATCGAGAAAAACTCAAAAAGCAAAAAGCTGATAGGCGGCAGTACCATTACACAGCAAACAGCCAAGAACGTTTTCTTATGGCCGGGTCGTTCATTTGTGCGCAAAGGTTTAGAAGCATGGTTCACGGTACTTATAGAAGCTTTTTGGAGCAAAAAACGCATCATGGAAGTTTACTTGAATGTTATTGAAATGGGCGATGGTATTTACGGTATCGAAGCCGCATCGCAGGCCTATTTCCATATACCGGCATCAAAATTAACAAAACGGCAGTCGGCGGCTATTGCGGTGATATTTCCCAGCCCGCTACGCTGGAGCGCCACCAACCCTACCCGTTATTTAAAGCACAGGCAATATCTTATACTTAAGAATATGCGCCGCCTGGGCCCTTTAGAATTTTAATTATATAATAGTTAATTTTCTTATATTCGCGCATTAAAATTTATGAATACCAAGACCTTAGCAATCACTGCAATAGCCTCAGTTTTATTGGCTGCAAGCTGCAAAATTGACGCCCCCGTTTTACCCGAAGGCTTAGTTGTAAAAGACGGCAGCGTTAAACCAACCAACCCTGGTGGCGGCACCACTCCTACCACACCAGATCCGGGAACCGACGCCACTTACACCGTAGGCATAGGCGCCGATGATACTTTCATTTACCAAATAGATAATGGGCCTAAAGTTACCTTGCACAATGTAAGCTACGCCAACCAGGATCCTGACCCGGATATTGATTTCCTGGGGAACACCAACCTGTCGGCACATAGTTTAGATTCAAAGCAGGAAAGTATTTCTTTTAGCGTGGGTGTAAATGATGCTACAGGAATATTCCCTATCAAATTATTCAGCCTTAAATCAACCACGCTCGATTATGAGATAGTTGATAAAGCGGATGAAGAAGAAGATACAGTTGAAAGGGGCTCGGTAAAATTCACTTATTTCACCGAAGATGCCGAAGGCTTTGACGTTATTAAGGGCTACTTTAAAGTAAACGTTATTGATAAAAAGGACGGCAGCAAACACGTTATAACAGGTTCATATAACACCGGTAGCTAACACTTTTAAAAGCATACCCGGAGACATGAATAGCCAGGTAACTGCATTTGTAAACAGCCTAAACATTGCTATAAAAGAAGCTGTTGAAGCATTGCACAATATTATTCTGAGTGCCCACCCCGAAATTGCCGGTCACATAAAATGGAATAGCCCTGCCTTTTATTATACCGGCGTAATGGCCTCTTTTGACCCAAAAACTTATAAACGCGATACTGCAGTAATGAACCTTAACCGCAACCGCCTTATGCTGGTATTGCCCACAGGTACCCGATTAACGGATAACACCGGCCTGCTCGAAGGTAAATACACCGATGGCCGAGGTATTATCAATTTTAAAGATAAAGCCGATATTGAAGCCAAAGCCCCTGTTTTGCAAAGCTTGCTAAGGCAGTGGGTAGATATGGTGGAGAAATAAAGAAAAACAGCTTTTTGCCGTGGTGTTTCATCTGTTAATATTTATCTTTAGCTACAATTATATCTTATACCCTAAACCAATGTCAAAAAAACTATTCGTTTTAAGCACCTGCATAATATTGCTTGTATTCTCGTGTAAAAACACTGAAACCCCTGATCCTGTTAAACCCGGTGAAACTACAATAGATAAAACCCTGCTTACCGGCTGGTGGGAACCTACCGACAAGGAAAAACCGAAAATTTATTTTGGTGATGATAACTTCTTTTATCAGAATTTAGCTAAGGATATTATACCTGTGGCCGGCTTTTGGCAAACTTCTAATGATGTTATTAAGTACAGCGTTGAGCAAAACGGCACATCTACAACCCAGTTTAAAGTAACCAAATTAACTGCAACAACTTTAGAGTTTCAAAACGGAAATACTAAAGAAACTTTTTCAAAGGTAAACCTGCCGGCCATCACAACGCCTGCTATTTCAACTATTGCAGGCACAGGAGTAGCTGGTTACACAGGTGATAATGGCTCGGCTAAATCAGCGCAGATGACAAGCGCTACCGGTGTAGTTATTGACAAAACCGGCAATATATTTTTTTGCGATCGCTTTAACCGGGTTATAAGAAAAATATCTGCCATTGATGGAAAAATAAACACTATTGCAGGTACAGGCAACCTTAACCAAAACAGCCTGAGTTTCACAGATAATTCACCTGCACTCAGCATCGATCTTTTTGATCTAACAACTCTTACGATTGACGATGCTCAAAACCTTTACGTTACCGAAGCGCAGGTTAACAGGATAGATAAGATAACCACCGACGGGAAAATATCATGCGTTGCCGGTTGCTCAACCCAGCAAGGGGCATCAGGCGACGGCGGACCAGCAAAACTGGCAACATTCACCTATCCGCACGGTTTAGCAGTAGACGCACAAGGCAACCTCTATATAGCCAGTGATGCTAATGGAAAGATCAGGAAAATATCAAACGGTATCATTTCAACTATTGCAGGCACGGGAGCAAAAAACTATAATGGCGACGGTATATCAGCAACCAGTGCCAATATTATGCCCTTCGATATATCGATAACAACAAACGGAGATATCTACTTTACTGAGATAGACCACAACCGTATCAGAAAAATAACAGCAGCAACGGGTATCATTTCTACAGTTGCAGGCACCGGGGTTAGTGGCAACTCCGGCGATAATGGACCGGCCATCAACGCTCAAATCATTCCCTTCGGAATTAAAGCATTACCAAATGGTGATATTTATTTTACCGACTTGAACAACATTGTTAGAAAAGTAAACGGCGCAACGGGCATTATCACAACAATTGCAGGTACCGGATATAACGGTTATACAGGAGATGGCATACATGCATCTGCCTATTCTCTTGCTGACCCCTTTGGTATTACTACAGATACCAATGGTAACTTGTACATAGCCGAACGAAACCGCATCCGCAAAGTAGCAGCTAAATAATTAAACTTAGCTATTATATTCAGCCACTAAGTCGCCAAATAACTGCTTGTGCCAGCTCTCACGGAAAGGCACTTCCCATTTGGTGCGCAGATCGGCAAGGGTTTGGGTAAGGTTGTTAAACACAATGGTATCGGCGTTTATTTTGCCCTGTTTTATCAACTCTTCAAACTGCGCACGCGTGGCTGATAATATGGTTTCGCCATCGCGGTAGGCAAGGTTAAAACGATCAAACAGGTTGATGCCAAAATGCTGCTCTACCTGCTTCATAAAGTTTACAGATTTATCTATTGAGCAGCCACTTGCGCCGGCCTGGCTTTCATCCACAAACAAAATAAGGAAACGGTTGTACCTTACTTCGGCTTTGGCTAACAATTGGTTGTTGTGCGCGGTCCAGCTGCGGGTAAAGTTATCTAACAATACCTGTGCTTCCTGCGCCTCTAAGGCGGTTAATTCCCTGTCAGCTTGATAGATCCAAACCCTTGAATGTGAAGAAAATTCCATAGCACAAATTTAAGCGATTTTTTAAATTGAAGATATTATATGTTGTCATGCCAGCATCAATTCTGAAACCTGTTACCAAAGCACGCCTTAGCATTGCCTTTGCCGCAATATGCCTGTTATTTTGCAGCTTTAAAGGTTTTATGGACGAACAGGGATGGACCAACTGGGGAAACCGCATGCTCAACGAGGCTTATGACCCATCGGTTGAGCCGAACGTAAAGAAGTTTGAGATCAACCTCACACCCGATCATTTTATACGCCTGCGCAAAACTTATCAACAGGGTAAACAAGAATACTTTTCGTTTAAAGTGAGCCGTTTTAGTGCGCTCGATTATAAGCCAGGCACCGCCAATACAGATACCATCAAATTTAAAACACTTACCGACGATATTATCTACCAAACGTTTGAAGACCCCGCCGGCGACCTCGACTCAATGGCTACCGAATGGGCTATCCCGGTAAAAAAACTATCACCCAAAAGACTGGACAGCTTAAAAGAAGCGTTAATATTTTTAAAAGGGACAAATTAATGAAATACTTATTTGCAGCTACACTTCTACTTTTAGGATTTACTACCAATGCACAAGGCATTAATAAGCAGGCAATTGATACATGGCTGGTAAAATGCGACACATCATACAAAGCGAGCAAGATATCTGGCTATGCCTTTAATAAGATAGTGTACGAGCCTAAAGATTCGGTAAAGTTCAACAACGACCTGCAATCGCTCAAAAGTACCGAACTGTTAAGTATTGATCCATTTTGGAACGAAGAATTGTTACCTACAACTGATAAGCCAGGAAAACTGATGGTTTTAATTGTTAAAAAAGGCGAGCAAACACCGGCTATCAAACAATCCACCTTAAAACTGGCCATAAGCAGGTATGCCCCGCAAAAGACTGGTACCAGCCCTGCTACCAAGCCCGTTTTAATAATTAATGGACAACCCGTTTCACCAACAGACAGCTATGCAAAATTATCTAACCTTAAAATAGAATCTATTACCGATATTTATTACAGCAAACACCCGGTACCTGCAGAGTATTATGGACCTACCGCAAAGAATGGGATAGTTGCTGTATGGACCAAGTAATTACAACCCGTTCGCCTTCACGGTTATCTCGGCAATATCCAAAACTTTTATTTCCTGCTCTTTCTCTATATGTTTTACCCCATCGGTAAACATGGTCATGCAGAAGGGGCAACCTGAGGCAATTACACTGGCTTTGGCTTCCAGTACATCCAGCATGCGCTCGTCGTTGATATCTTTTTTGCCCGGCTCGGGTTCTTTAAACATTTGGGCACCACCGGCACCACAGCAAAGCCCGTTGCTTTTGCAGCGCTTCATCTCCACCAGGTCGGCATCCAGTATCTCTAAGGCACGGCGCGGAGCTTCGTAAACATTGTTACCACGACCAAGGTAACATGGGTCGTGGAAGGTGATCTTGCGGCCTTTAAAGCTTTCGCCGCCTTCGGCTTTTAGTTTGCCTTCGTCTATCAGTTGCTGTATCAGTTGCGAGTGGTGTATCACCTCGTAGTTACCGCCAAGAGCAGGGTACTCGTTACGAATGGTATTGAAACAATGCGGGCAGCCGGTAACTATCTTTTTAATGTTATAGCCATCAAGCACCTGTATGTTCATCATGGCCTGCATCTGAAACAAGAACTCGTTGCCGGCACGTTTGGCAGGGTCGCCTGTACAGCTTTCTTCGGTGCCCAGCACTGCGAAGCTGATGCCCACGTGCTGCAGTATCTTGCAGATATCGCGGGTAATGCGTTGTGCCCGTTCATCAAAGCTACCGGCGCAACCTACCCAAAAAAGTATCTCGGGTTCCTTGCCTTCGGCAGCCATTTGGGCCATTGTAGGTATCTTCTGTTCCATGGTAAGCTCTTATTCTTCGCTGATGTCGCTTATAAATTCATTAATACTACTGTAACCCGAGAAGGTTATGCCCGAGTTGATCTCACTTAACCTGTTCAAAATATCCACAGCAAGATCTAAAGCCTCTACCTCTATCCCCTGCATTTGCGCATTCCAGTTTATACCGGCCTGTGCATCGCTGCCGGCCATCTCAATGCACCAGTTCTCTAAAAAATCAGATAGCAGAATCTCGGTCGGCAAAAAGCCTTTCCAATCATCTCGGGCGCAGTTTTTGGCTTGCGTACGGTCATTCCAGAAAGGGATCACGGCGTTCTCCTCATTAGTACTGGATTCGGCATTAGCCCAGCCGCCTTTACCCTTTAACCCCCACACCGATCGGTTGGCTGCGGCTTTCTCTACAAATGTTTTATATGCGGCCTCAAAGGCCTCCGTATTTTGTTCCATGTAATTTTCTCTTTTCTATGATCCATTAACTATGAACCATCAACTATTCCTTCTCCGCCCAGTTAAACCTATCTGCCTGGCTGTATTTCCACGGGGCACCATTATTCTCCATGTTGCCGAACATATTATTGAGGCTGGCCGGTGCTTGTGACTCTTCCATCACCACGTAGCGGCGCATCTCGGTGATAATTTCCAGCGGATTGATATTTACCGGGCATGCCTCAACACAGGCATTACAGGTGGTACAGGCCCATAACTCCTCGCGGGTGATATAGGTATCCAGTAAAGTTTTATCATCGGTATGGTCCTTGCCATGCTTGTCTATATTGTTACCCACCTCGGTGATACGGTCGCGGGTATCCATCATTATTTTGCGGGGCGACAGTTTTTTACCCGTAATATTTGCCGGGCAAACTGATGTACAGCGCCCACACTCGGTGCAGGTATAAGCATCCATCAGGTTTTTCCAGGTGAGATCGGTAACATCCTTTACACCAAAACGGCTTACTTCGGCAGGTTCGGGCACAAAAGAAGGATCGAGCATGGCCTTTACTTCGTTAGTTACCGAATCCATATTGGTGAACTGCCCTTTGGGCTGCAGCCTTGAGTAGTAGGTATTTGGAAAAGCCAGCAGGATATGAAAATGCTTTGAATATGGCAGGTAATTTAAAAATGCCAAAATGCCGATGATATGAAACCACCAGCAAACACGCTCTACAACAACCAAAGCACTCGCAGCCGATGGCAACAGCGGTGCAATAAACCCGCTCACAGGGAAACTACCGGCCTGCAGATAATGGCTGTAGTGCAAAGCCTGTAATTTATAATCAGCGGCATTCATGGTGAGGAAGGCGGCCATCAACAAAATTTCGGTGATAAGGATGTAGTTGGCGTCAGATTTTGGCCAGGCGGTCATCTCCTGCCCTGTAAAACGTTTTAAACGCAGCACATTGCGCCTTACCAGGAATATGGCACATGATACCAACACCAGCAGCGCCAGCACCTCAAAGCCGCCTATCAGCAAGCCGTAAAAACCACCCAGGTATTTTGAAAACACACGGTGCGAACCGAACAGGCCATCGATCAATATCTCCATTACCTCGATATTGATAATAACAAAGCCCACATAAACAAATATGTGTAAGATGGCTGCCACTGGGCGTTTGGTCATTTTACTTTGCCCGAGGGCCACGCGGGCCATGGTTGCCCAGCGCTCAGACGGGCGGTCGCTGTAATCAGCATCGCGCCCAAGCAATATATTACGACGGATCTTTGCCGCGTTTTTCCAAAAAAGATAAACCGCAGCCGCCAGTATGATGATAAAGATAGCCTGACTGATCATAATTTATTATGCATGCATAGTATTTATACTAACGAAAATACTTATTTGTTTTAATGTTACAAGGTATGAAATGTTTTAAATGCAGATAAATTAGCTTAACAAAAAGCTTTTTGAAAATTAATACACTGATAATCAACAGCAGTATGCGCCCAAGTAATCTATTTTGAAAAAAATGTTTTTAAAACTGAAAAAAAGGCTACATTTGCAGACCCCAAACGGGGAGATGGTGCCATAGCTCAGTTGGTAGAGCAAAGGACTGAAAATCCTTGTGTCGCTGGTTCGATTCCAGCTGGCACCACACTCAAAAGCCTTCAACGAAAGTTGAGGGCTTTTTTGTTTTGAGTCAAATCACATACGCGTAAGGTTCAATTCACATTAGCAATCGTCGTAACGTTATTATCAATAATTTGTATTATTGGTCTTAAATAAACTTGTGAGAAGAACCTATTTTGCAATCGCTATAGCCGTGGGTGTTGCCATCGGCATTGCATCACATAATGTAGCTATCGGAATTGGATTTGCAGCAGCGCTTGGGATACTGTTTGCGGGAGATGGAAGCATTAAGCGGTAGATCGTTCGCTGTACATTGCCCCATTTTAAAGAACTGTCTAAATAGTTCTCCTTAATAAAAATAAGAAAACTTTTAAACTTCCAATCAAAGGCCTATTCTTTTGACACCATCACCGTACTCCGCTGTCACATTCTCCAATTTGATAGTTCAACAATTATTATATAGGACTCACTAAATCCCAACCTTTAACCACGACGGCTTTTCACTATTTAGTATTTTATCTTCTATTTTTTTGGCTGGCAGGAAGGTGCAGCAAAAGAAAACTATGAATGAGATGGCAAGGTTAAGTTTACTGCGCACTTCCCAGGCGGCAATAACAGCATTCTTTGACTGAACATAATAAAAATCAGGAAGTTTACCTGATTGAATATCAACATACTGCTGATCGGTAAGGCCCACTTTATACTGCTGGTTTTCATAACGGATGAACACCTCATAATGACGGAACTTGCCACCCCGTATTATCGAGCAGCCTTCAATGTTGTAGGATAAGACCTTATGATTTTGCTCAATTGCTTTGATGTATTCCGAGCGATCATAAAATAAAACACAGGCTGCTATAAATAAAGCAGCTCTTATGGCCCAAAGTAAAACCCTATAAAAAGGCTTAATATCACTTACCGCTTTCTTTTGTATTAGTTGTTTATCTGTCGCCCCGGCCACTATCGCTATTTAATTGAACAGGAAATTTATCATTTCGCAATTTACCTTTCCCCAATTATACAGTGCGTGGTAAATTCTCAATAATTATACACAAAAAATACTAACGCCCCTACTCAACCGTCACGTCAGCCCCTTTAGATAACTCGTGCCACTGAAGCAGTTTCTTCATCAGTTCCTCGGGTTTAACCGGTTTGGGGATAAAGTCGTCCATGCCAGCTTCGAGGCAGGCGCGTTTATCATTCTCCATGGCGTTTGCCGTAAGGGCTATAATGATGGGCTGTTTTACGTTTATCTGCCTGATGATGCGGGTAGCTTCAAGTCCGTCCATTTCGGGCATCTGGATATCCATTAGCACCAAATTATACTCCTTCTCGTAGATGGCTTCTATAGCTTGTTTGCCATCAGTAACCAGGTCGGTTTTGTAGCCCAGTTTCTTCAGTATCTGCTTTATCACCAGTTGGTTTACATCGTTGTCCTCGGCGGTAAGTATCTCGTACGGGAAACGCTGTGCAAAATCTGCCGAGAGGTTCTTTTGTGCCGGTTTATCATTTGCAGCAGCAATATGCCTTGAGATAGCCTGCGTTACCTGTTTTATCAGCACCTGTTGCTTTATGGGCTTGGTCATGATAGAAGTGAACAGCTCGCGGTTACCGGCTGCAATTTCTTCCCCTAACGAGCTGAGCAGTATCACCGGCATTTTAGCATAACTCTTTCTTATCTGGCGGGTCAATTCAATACCATCCATCTCCGGCATATCCATATCGGTAATCACAAGAGCTACTCCGGCTTCGCGTTCAAGAACTTGTAGCGCTTCCTCACCAGATCGTGTGATTATCGGCTCGATACGCCAGTTTCTGAACTGCCTTTCCAGTATCTGCAGGTTGGTATGGTTATCATCAACTATCAGTATCTTTTTACCTGCAAGCAAAACACTATCGGTTTCCTGCAACAACGGCGCCTGCACGGCACCCGGCTGCAGCTGAATAGTAAATATAAACGTCGACCCTTTATTTGGCTCGCTTTGCACCCATATATCGCCCTGCATTAAACTAACAAGGCGCTGGCATATAGCCAAGCCTAAACCTGTACCGCCATATTTACGGGTGGTAGAGGCATCAACCTGCGAAAATGCCGTAAATAGCTTCTGCGTTTTATCTTTAGGGATACCAATACCGGTATCCCATATCTCGAAACTAAGGGTTACCTGCCCTGCCGCCGATGCACTTTTTTTAGATACCCTTATTCCTATTTCACCTTGCTCGGTAAATTTAATGGCATTGCTTACCAGGTTTATCAGCACCTGTTTAAGCCGCAGCTGGTCGCCAATAACATTGGCAGGCAAGGTTTCGTCCATGTCATAAATAAGATCCAAACCCTGCTGGGCAGCCTTTATGCTGAACATATCCAGCACAGTCTCCAGCAGTTGCCTCAGGTCAAACTCCGCGGCCTCTAACTCAAGGTTGCCGGATTCTATCTTAGAGAAATCGAGGATGTTATTGATGACGTGGATAAGTGTTTCGCCACAGCCCGAAATGGTTTCGGTAAACATGCGCTGCTCGTCTGATAGTTCTGTTTCGGCCAGTAAGGACGCCATACCGATAACGCCGTTCATAGGCGTGCGGATCTCGTGGCTCATAGTAGCCAAAAAGATGCTTTTCTCCTGGTTGGCCCTATCGGCGGTATCACGGGCTTTCTGCAACTCAATATTATATGATTGCAATTCGGCATTTGCACGGGCCAGTATCTCCTCGTTGCGCTTACGCTCAAGCGATAGCTGGGCCTCTTTTTTCAGCTCGGTCATTTCCATGGCCTGCTGTACCTGCAGCTCGCTGTACTTACGCATCTGGAAGGCCCACAAACCACATATAAACATAATAACACCGGTTAGGGCTACGTGGATAACAAAGGTTTGCAGGTCAAAATAATTAAGCTGCGTAAAATAGATACCGGTTAAACCCGTGTTTTGCAGATAGCTAAATGTGGCGTGATGCAACACTACTATAATCAGCAGCGGTAATTGCAGCCGCCAGTTTTGGTAGGTTATTAACAGCGCGCTTGAGATGAACGCAAAAAAGTGCATCTCAAACAAACCATGCATCTGGTAAATGTACTGCGCCATAAATACGCCCAGCACAGCGCTAAGCACATACTGGTAAAGGGCCGATTGTGGCAGCAACCATTTGGTACTGTAATAAGCCGCTACACAGGCACCGCCTATACCGAAGGCCACCAGCCAGGTATCATAAAAAAAGGCCAGGCCAATGCCTATTATAAAGTGCGCAGGGATAAAATAATTCATCAACCTGTCCGATCGTTCTTTTACCTGCGTCCTGAAGGCTATATTTTGATGTGCAGCGGGTGTCATTTATTGTTGATTTAGAGTTGGGGGGATCTGGTAAATTAATTGGTACAACCCGGCAAACTGCAGCCATAAGAAGTTAGCGCCAGCTTATCAAAAACAATTTTCTGCTGTTGCTTAAGCAAGCCGTTTACGGCGATGTTGGCGTAACTGGTACGTTCATCGGTACAATAGCGGCTACGGTTATAGTTGCCGCGGTAATACAGCTGATCTTTGGCATCAATAAGCGCCACCTGCGGGGTTGAGTAAACGCCGCAAAGGGCTGATAGCCCGTTGTCGAAACTTACGGGGATATCCAGATCAAACTTTTTGCGGATCTCATCAGCCGTAAATTTGTATTTACTTACCACGATGATCTTAAAATCAACCCGTTGACCGTAATTGTATACCAGTGTTTTAAACTGCTGGATGTTGAAGCGCGAGCAAGGGCAATCGGGGTTAAAAAAGTGCAGGAACACGGGCTTGCCTGTTTTACTTTTCAAGCTATCGGGCAGGTGTATCAGCGTACCGGGCTTTATCGGTGTGTAACCTACAGGTACTGGCGTTGGCAACTGGTAGCGCAACTCGTTATACCAAAATATAGCGCCAATTACAGTTATCAGTACCACCAGCACCACTACGGCTAAAAATTTCCTCATTTTATAAGTACTTGCAAACGACTTTACCGCCGTGGATATTAATGAAAGGTTTTAGCCGATTATACGATAATTTTCTTCGCCCAGTTCACATCTAAACAGTTAGGTTGTAGGTTAAATTTTAAGGAAATTCTTACAAAAGCAAACGCTGTTTTTATTGCCTTAAAAGCTGAATAATTTAATTGAGGAGATAATATTTTAAGAATGGGAAGGTGGAGTTTAAACGATGTTGTTCATTTTGTTTAGGACATTGCCAATAGCTTGGTATTCCGCTTTTTATTATCCAATAATTAATAAATATTCACCAAAATGTTTTTTGGCCAAATTTTTGTCGAAGTTCAGTCAAAAACAAAACTCAAATTCTACCCAAACTTTAATTATTTTCGCAATGATGTCACTCACTCAACTATATTTACGGGAATTAAAAAAAAGTGAATCTCAATCGAGAATACCCTCAATTTCAGAAACTACTTTACAAGACACTCAATTTCTGGTAAAAACGAGTGTTGACTTTGACGCTCTACCAGAAATTAAAGTTCTAAACGGGAGAGATAGACGAAGAGAAAAAAGAAAGAAGAATAATTAATCATCAGTTTCCCTTTTAGGAATAACACTTCTAGGTATCTTATTGATCGTTTGATTACTCGGCTTTCTATCCCCAAATTCATGTTTAGCCAAGCCCATTTTAAAAAGATACTCTAACTTTCTTGCATCTTCATCATTTATAAAATCAAACTTCAATTTTGCCTTGAAAGTGTTTACAATATTGAACAAATAGAAAGTATTTTTATGGAGACTTACGATGTAATTTTCAATTTCCTTTTCCCAGTGTATCGGCCTCGTATATATTATCAAAAGGGCTAAATGGTGCTTTTTGAGGGGTTTTACTTCATTTTTGAATTCATCATATAGTAAAGGAGCAATTTTAGTAGAAAAAATATCATCCTTAAAGAAGCCAACCACATTAGCTGGTATTACCTGAAAAATTTTTGTTATGCGCTCTTCAAAACTTTCTCCAAAATCACCAGCTAATACGAAACTAGCACCCTCTACCTTTGCTTCTCCTTTTGCCGCCATTAATGGACTTATAGCAAAAAGTATATTGGAAATTTGATCCCACCCCCTTAAAATCTCTTTAAGCATCTTTTTCTTTAAGTCAGGAGAAACATAATCACTGTTTCTCAAAGCTCTAGCTGACGCTTTAATATTTTGCATTAGCTTGACAACTGAGTATTCTTCAAGAAAAGTTTGAATACTTTGGTCGTATGGTTTTATCTGGTTGTAATTTTTATCTGCGTATTGATCTTTTATTGCTTCAGGCAGGGATGATGTTTGAACGATATCATTCATCTCATTTTGTGCCTTCTCGACTTGTTCCTCCGTCGGCCGCCATTCTATCAAGGCTAGTGGATTTACGTCTTTTTGGATCCCGACTTTCTCAATCACTGTATTGCAATTATTTATTAGGTCATTAGTCAAGATTTCAACTGCATTCCGCCTATTTCTGTCAATACCCGTGTAAAATTCAGTAATTTCAGGAAAAGCAATGTGCTTTTTAGTTGAAAACACGTATTCACAAAACTCAGCGTCAATATGCATACGCTTTGCCGCAAAATAGAAAATCCAATATGAAGATTTGAAAGAAAATTTTGAAGATTTTTGAACAATGATATTGTTTGAAAATAACACGTCGAAGACAACATCTACGTCTAAATACAAAAGAACGCTAGCGCAAAAATCTTTTAACTCGCTTATGAACTTGTCTCTAGTAAATTCATATGCATCATCTTTCATAAGTCTTTCACAAAATTTTCCTAATACAAATTCGCAATCCTTAACATCCGGTTTTGATTTGTAGTTAGGTATACCGTCCGTGTTGAATAACACGAACAATACAAGTTCTAACATTGCAGTTCGATTAACTGGACTTTCATCAAAGTATTTTTCTGAAACCTTAAGTAACGTCAGGCAGTTTAAAGGTGTCCTGTGTATATTAAGTACTTCTAAATCCGTTGTGACTTTAGATAATACCAAATTTTCCTCTCCTATCGGCTTAAGTTTGTTATACTGCGATATCATATCCCTTATCCTTTGCCTAGGCAAAGCGAGTAAATATAATTTATCGAATTCTCTCTCAATATCAATATCAACATCATCGTTAAAAAACTTTGAATCATCAACAGTAGACATCAATACAATCGGCTTTTCAGGATGTTTATCAATAAAATGCTTCAACATTTTAACATTAGAAGTACTTAGAGTCCACTCATCCAACACGAGACATTCAAAATCTTTTAATTCTATATTAAGAGCTTCCAATTCTCTTGATATAGCATTATGAATATTATGTGGTTTATACTTTTGGCAATCAATATAAATCCATAATTTATTTAATTCCCAAGCTTTCTTGACTAAATAATGAGACAAACATGTTAATCCGAATTGAGGAGCAGCTGTAATAACTGTTGACTTAGTGTTTACAAGCAGAGAATCCACAGGCACTCTTCTTTCAAAATTTTCGTTAGGATCAACTGATATATCGTCCGTCGTACTAAGAATCGGCTCGACCCAAACAATAGGTTGTGAATCAAATGTACTTAGGGCATCTCTAAGCCTTTTTTCAAAAACATCTTTCAAAAAATCTTTCTTTTCGCTATTAACATTTTCTGTCGAGGCAGAAAATTTTTCGGTTAACCAAAGAGTAATATGATGCCTGAAAACATTCTCAAAATCATTTGATCCCCTATAGCTCCAATAGTATCCGTCAAGTTCCTGTATTTTCTTTTTAAAAGATCTAATCTTTGCTACCGAGTCTAAATCTATATCGCCACATGAACCAGAAAAAGAATCGTTGAAATAAAACATTATGTCGACGTCATTATCAGCCTGCATTTTTCGGTAAGCAATGTCAAACTCTTCCTCTGTTCCTGAGTTTGCGTTTCGCGTTTGAGTGCCGAACTTCATAAACATCAATCCTATAAATAAGCTATAATTGTCGCCAAGTTGGTTAGATATTATCTGTTGACTATACTCGCCCTTAAAACTCGGATAACTATCAAATTCCCAACGCAATGACTCTAATCGAACCCCCAAGCTTTTCCCTATGCCTCTATTTATATCATTAAAAACTTTTTCACAAATGTCTCTTTCAGTCACGGTATCAGAAGGGGATGCTAGAAAACATTTTATTAGCTCAACTTTCATATGATTTTGGTTTAGATTTCTATATTAACGAAAAGAAAATATACTTCAAAAATTTTGATGCGTTTTTCAAGTCGCAACAAAAAAACGTAACCCTTACACCAGTAAACCCGTATAATTGCTCCAACTGATCACCTCTACGCAATGGATATTGTACACACTCTCGGACTAATTTTGCTTGGTTTTGCCTTACTGCTTGTTTTAGGCGTTATCTTTTTCACCATCGTTAAATACATCCAACGGAAATACTACCCTACCTGGAAATTTCCTGATTATGTAAGCGTAGGTTATGTTGAATACCTCTACAGAAAGTTCATTAAAAAAGATCTCCCGGATGCTTAAAACACTCATTTGAGTATTTTATAAACCATTCCTGCCCTCCTGCTGTTCTTCAACAAACACATATCACATATTTGTATGAAGAAGATCATCGTATGCCTTATTATGGCTTTACAGGGCGTAGCGGTTGTTGCGCAGGATACCCAAGCTATCCAGAAAGATTTCCAAACCATCATCGGGTACACCAAAAAAATGGAGATAGACAAGGTACTGGACATGACCTATCCGCCTATGTTTAAAGTGATGCCTAAAGAGCAAATGAGCGCTATGGCCAAAAGCGCCATGACAAGTATGGGCATTAAAACCGTTTACGAGGAAGTACCAATTAACCTTAAGCTAAGCGCCGAGAAAAAGCTGAACGCTGCCACCATTTGCCTGGGTAAATACAACCAGAGCATGATAATGGAATCAACCAACCCTACCATGCTGGATATGATGGCCAAGGCCAAAGTAAAAGATGCTACTATTGAAAGGCTGGCCAAAAACAAGATCAGGATGAAGGGTACCAACTACCTGCTGGCCATTAAAGATGCTAACACCGGCGGCGGTTGGAAATACCTGCGCTATGATGACGCCGAATCGCAGATAAACAACAAGATCCTATCTAAAGAGATACAAACCGGCGCGCAGGCTCTTAAAACAACCTTGAAATAGTTTAGATGCTTTGCTAAAATTGCCAATATTGCGGCGGTGCTTCATCTTTATTAAAGCACAATTAACCTAAACCTGCCTATGAAAAAATTATTGGCAATTACCGCATTGCTTTTACTTAAATTCTCGTCTGTATACTGCCAAAGCAATTTTAAGGTCGACTCGATATATTACATTCTTCCTGAAAATAAAAATGATAAGGATTCGAGTATCCTGAACTTTGATAGTGATGAGCACATGGTATACACAACATTGCAATCTGTACATTTGAAAAACGGTGAAAAGCCCTTTGTAAGTTACAGCTTGAAGGATGAGAAAACCTATCTGAGTTCAATCAAACTCAAAAAACTTAACATTGTTAGTTCGTCAGAACTTATGCTTAAATGTAGAGAGGTTCTCAATGAAAATAAAATTGAACAATACAGATTCTTCTTTTTAGAGAAGGTTGCCGAAAGAAAGTATTTGATCCATACAATTAAAGTACGCCAAACGCAAACCGTTAATTAGATTGGTTTGATTTTAACCTTGAAATAGTTATTGCCGCTTTATTAAAATTGCCAATATTTGCGGCGGTGCACAGGCACACGTTTTAATATGAAAGAACAAATAGACAGCTTACTAAATAACCTTAAGCAAAACGCCGTACCATTTAGCGACGTGCTTAAATTTATAGAGACTTACTACCAGCACCAGCCAACTGCCTTTAAAAACGGCGAAGCTTATAACGAGGCCACCCAAAACCAGGGCAGCGCCAAAGTATTTGCCTTTGCGCAGTTGAATGGCCTGAGCCAGGCAGATACCCTTTATTTATTTGCCGAGCATTATCAGGCTGTATTGGATACCCCAACAGGTACGGATCATCAGAATATAAGGCAGTTTATACTAAACGGCTGGCCGGGCATCGCTTTTGAAGGTGAGGCTTTAAAAGCTAAGTAAAACAAAAAAGCTCCCGGACATCTTCGGGAGCTTTTTTGTTCTGTCAAGCTCTATTCAACAAATATCAATTTGAACCAAAGGCGAAACCTTTAACCGATGTTGTTGCCGGGAATGCCTTATCTAACCGGCTAATTTTTTCATGAAACTCGGCTTGGGTTATTACTTCGATATTCATTAGCCATAACAAATTATTGTACTGCTGTTGGTAACTTAATTTAGGGTTTAATTGCCCATATAATTTCAGCAAATGCGTTCGTCTTGTTGACCCTAACAGTTCAATAAAAGCGCCCAGATCTGCTGCAGTAGGCTTATCCAATAAAAATTCGATGGGATTGCTGTTGTTTGGTTTTAGAAGATAAAGTAACTTTTTATAAGTTAAATAATATGCTGATGCAGCGCCAACTGCCACTATCAAATAAAATGCCTCTGCCCAGTTTTCTACATGTTTGCCGGATAACCTGGCCACAAATACAACAATAGCTATAACAAGGCATGCTATCGCTATTAGCCTCAATGCCGCAATGTCTTTGGTTGATGTTCTTAACCTTGTCCCTATATCTTCAAAATTGATATCATACTCGTGTATACTCCCCATTTTTTTAGACCGGACAGACAAGCCACTATCGGTAATGAAAAACCATTTCTTCTCAAAAAATCCCTTCTGGTAAAAATTTTTGTCCATGCCTTAGCCACTTTGTTGTTGCTTAAGCTAAGATAACATTAAAATGAATTGACTTTACCGTAACTAATTGTTAATTGCTAAAATGATGGTTACCCGCCGCTACCTTTTTTTCCTGTATGTGCTTACCATCAGCATCAGGTATGTATATCACTGCTGTGCTACCTTTAGGAATGCTGGCATCCATCACAAAATGGCCGTTATCTATCTTCCAGCTTACAGCAATTTTTCCCTGCGGACTTTGGTATGATGCCTTGCACCAGGTAAGCTTACCACCCACCTCGGGCTTTATGATCACTTGTTTGTAGCCCGGGCTGCCTGCCTGTATACCGGCAATATGCTGGTACATCCAATCGCCTATGGCACCATAGGCATAGTGGTTAAAACTATTCATGGCCGTTGTTTGGAAAGTGCTATCGGGTTTAATGCCATCCCAGCGTTCCCAGATGGTGGTGGCGCCCATTTTTATAGGATAAAGCCAGCTTGGATAGGTATCCTGCAGTAACAGCTTGTAAGCTTCATCTGTGTATCCAAACCGGCTTAGCACATGGCACAGGTAAGGTGTGCCCAAAAAGCCTGTGGTAAGATGATGCCGGTAAGCTTTTATGTTATTTACCAGGTACGATGCAGCTACGGCACGGTCTTTCTCTAAAAGCATATCAAACTGCAGCGCCAGCACATAAGAGGTTTGTGTATTGCTAAGGATACGGCCGCTGTAGGTGGTATACTCTTTACGGTACGATGCTTTTATACGCTCCAACAAGTCTGAATAATGCTTTACATCATCGGTTTTGCCCAATACACGGGCGGCATTAATAAGCAGTTGCGTGCTGTATGCATAAAAACATTGCGCTATTTCGTACTTATCGGTAATGGCATCGGTACCATCATCATCGGGCGAGTGGTAGCTTAACCAATCGCCAAAGTGGAAGCCTTTGTTCCAAAGATCATTGGTGCTGTTTTGGGTCATAAAGCCCACCCAATTCTTCATTGATTGGTATTGCTGATGCAGTATGGATGTATCGCCATAAACCTGGTACATGGTCCATGGCACTACGGTAGCCACATCGCCCCACCCCGCGCTTCCCGATGCACCGTTCAATATATCTGGCACTACAAAGGTAACCGCGCCGTTAGGGCGCTGGTCTATAGCCACGTCAACCATCCATTGTTTAAAAAAGTGCTGCACATCAAAGTTATATGCCGCGGTACGGGCAAAAACCTGAGCATCACCCGTCCAGCCCAGGCGCTCATCGCGCTGAGGGCAATCGGTAGGCACATATAAAAAGTTACCCTTTTGCCCCCATTGAATGTTATGCTGCAGTTTGTTTAGCATCGGGTTTGAGCATTCAAAAGTGCCGGATGGTTGCATATCGGCATAAAGGGCAACAGCTTTAAAATCGTCAGGGTTTAAATCGCCATCAACGCCCTTCACCTGCACATATCTAAAACCGAAGTAGGTAAAATGCGGCTCAAAATATTCCTCGCCCTTACCACTTAAAATATAGGTTGATGTAGCCTGCGCGCCACGCAGGTTAGCTATATAAAAATTACCAAACTTATCTAACACCTCAGCATGTTTTAAGGTGATGGTATCGCCTTTTTTACCTTTTACCTTTAGTTCAACCCAGCCAACAAGGTTCTGGCCAAAATCTAACACCTTCTCGCCTTTTGGTGTAGTGATCACCTTTATAGGTTTAAAAACCTCGTGCTTTGTAGCCGGGTAACTTTCTGTAGGCACCAGTTTGCCCGTGTAGGTTTGGGCAACTTTTACCGGTTGATTTACCTGCAGCTCGCGGTTATTATCAATAGTTTCGCCATTGTTGATAGATGTTTCGCGAATTGGGCCTCCGCCACTTTTCCAGCTATCGTCAGATGCGATGACGGCCTTTTCCCCGTTACTGTAAGTAACCTCTAACTGGCAGATAAAAGATAGCTCTTTACCGAAATAATTTCTACGGTTCTCAAAAGCTAATGCGCCACGGTACCAGCCATCGCCCAGGGCAATTTG
Organism: Mucilaginibacter conchicola; assembly: GCF_003432115.1. Taxonomy (GTDB): domain Bacteria; phylum Bacteroidota; class Bacteroidia; order Sphingobacteriales; family Sphingobacteriaceae; genus Mucilaginibacter; species Mucilaginibacter conchicola. The sequence goes on along the minus strand of NZ_QWDC01000004.1, from coordinate 216,609 downwards.
TATGGCGTTATCGCCCTTTTTAAGCATCGTGGTAACATCCCAGCCCTGGTAGGCTATACGTTTGCTGTAGCTGGTCCAGCCGGGGGTAAGGTAGGCATTGCCCACGCGTTTGCCGTTAAGCTGCGCCTCATACAATCCTCTGCTGGTAATAAATAACCTGGCCTGTTTTACCTTGCCCGTAAGCTTAAAGCTTTTTTGAAAATACTGCGATGGATGCTTTACGCTATCCTCTGCGTAACCAATTTTTATCCATTGCGCTTTCCAATTGGTGGTAGCGTTGTGTAAGAACTGGCCATCGCCGGTACTATTTTTTGATTGGGCAAATAACGGCGCACTTGTAACAGAAACGCCCAGCAAAAGCAAGCTTAGTTTAATAAAGAGGGTTCTCATATAATTGGTTAAGGATAAATTAAGCCAATATAATAAGCTTGGTTTATATTGGCATACCCAACCGTACCATTAGCTGCCTTTACATTGTTGATGCACGCTAAATTTTGTTTCGCTATTTTAGTGATACCATGCTCCAACTGCTCGATATACTGCTTACCCTTGTCCACATCGTTATCATTGGTTTTAACCTTTTGGGATGGATCTGGAAACGTACACGAAAACTGCACCTGTTTTGCGTGGCCATAACAGCGGGTTGCTGGCTTATATTAGGGATATGGTATGGCATTGGCTACTGCCCTGTTACCGATTACCAGTGGCGTATTAAAGAACAACTGGGTGAGCAGAACCTGCCCGGCTCATTCATTAAATATATGGCTGATAAAATTACCGGCCGCGATATCAATTCAGATCTTATTGATGCCGCAACAGGGCTTGGGTTCCTGTTAGCCGTTATCATGGCCGTTTACTTTAACTTTATATCTCCGCGACTTGAAAAACGACGCAACCAAAAGGCATAAAAAAAGCCGACCCGGCGAACCGGGTCAGCTTTAACTAAACCTCAATCAAATATAAAGTCTTAGTGTTTTGCCCACCAAAGTGGTGTTAACACAGCATCAGCACCACCTAACGCAGATACCGCTTGGTTGTAGCCGGCTTGGTTGCTGTTTTTTAAGTTTGATGGATATTGTACGCGCTGCGGCAAAAACTTAATGCTCGCTGTCATATAGTTAGAAGCATTCAGATCCGGCAGGTTAGCCATTGGCTCTTCAACCGCAGGATTTTCAAAGAATGGTAAACCTAACCTTCTGTGATCGTTCCAGGTCTCAAGAGGTAACCATGGCACTTGCGCTAAATACTTCTGTGTAATGATCTTTGTAAGATGGTCGTTTCTTACGCTACCAGATTGGTACAGGTCATTTTTTGCATAAGCAACAGATACAGTACCGTTTGCACCTGTAATACCATCCTGGTAATTCATGGTATGTGTATTGCCCGGCTCAGCAGTATGGTTCCACGCTACTGAAGTGCCCGCACGGTTGTATGAGGTTGATGAAGTGTAAGTGCTAAGGTTAGCAGAAGTACCAAAGTACTCAAAGCTCTTAGCGATACCGGTTTCATAAGCAGTTTGTGCAGGCACCGGCGAAGCCCAACCGCGTACACCGGCTTCGGCCATTAAGAAATAAGTTTCCCATGGGCCAAAAAATACCCTGCGGTTTGTACCACCACGGTAAACCATGTTTAACAACGGTTTAACGCCGTTGGTAACAATAGGTTGGTTTCTGGCCACTTTGTTACCCCAGTTACCATCTGCTTTGGCATTCCATGTATTTTTAGCGTTAAGCGTTTTAACAGTGGCCCCCGATGCATCTTTTAACGGGCCGGTGAAGGTTGTGAACGAGTCGCCGATTGCAGGATAATTAGGATCAGTAGTATTACCCGGTATGCTGAATATTTTGTAAGCACGTGGGTCGATAACGTTTGGCAGACCATCTAACCAGTAACCCGCCATTGGATCATTAGTTTTGGTAGTAAACTGGTCAAAATAACGCTGACCAAGGTAATCTGCAGGTTTAATTGCAGATTGGAATGAAGCGCCCAACTGATCTGCCGATTTCACGCTACCCAGGTTAACAGCAAGGTTATTATAAGTTGCAGAGATAGGTAAACCCATCCATGATGATTCGCGGCGGAATACGCTTGACAGCGGATCCCAACCTTGTGATTCTTGTACGCTGAACATCTCAGAAGCATCTTTAATAAAGTCGCCGCCTTTAGCGGCATCTTCAAATTCAGATTGTGCTTTTTGCGCATCAACCTCAGACAGCCTCATAGCTAAACGCATACGTAACGAATTTGCGAATTTGCGCCATTTAGCGTAGTCATAACCGTAAGCCGGGTCCCACTTTTTAAGATCGGGTATACTAGGGTTAACAACACTCACATCAAGTTTTGAAGAAGCATCTTTCAACTCGCTCAAAACGTGATAATAAACAGTTTTCACATCACTGTACTCAGGGTTTGTACCCTGAAACCCGTTGATCGGCATTGGGCCGAAAGTATCAGAGAATTCGCTCATCAAATAAGCTCTCCAGATACGCGCAACTTGCACAAGATTTGAGGTGTAGGGTTTAGAAGTGCCTTTTGCCATCTGTTCGGTACCAACCGTGATAGCCGATGTCGCATTATTTTGCCATGTTGATGACTGTCCATAATATGCGGAAGCCCAATCATCAACAAAACCACCACGAGAGAAGGTATCTCCATCCTCGTCTTGTAAAGCACGGCCGCCTACAACCCAGTACAGGATGAACATACGCTCAGATAATCCCGGGTCTTGTTGTGCACCTACTATAGCGTTATTTAAAAAATATTCCGTTTGTACCTGATCGCCGTTAGCGGCAAACGGGTCTTGATTTATTTCATCAAATTTCTTGCAAGATGCCAGCATCATTGTGGCTGTAAGCACCAGGCATGACTTTTTTAATATCGATCTCATATCTAATGAATTTTCTTTTAATGTTATTAAAAACCTAAAGTCAGGTTAAGTAAAATGGTACGTACTGTTGGTGCACTACCGTTCTCGTAGCCGGTTGCATTAGAGCCTGTAGCAAACACAGATTCAGGATCTAAACCCATCATGTGGCTTTTTATTAGCCAAACGTTGTTTGCAGATACACCAATTCTTGCTCTCTGGATACCGGTACCGGATAATAAGCTTTTAGAAAGATCGTAGCTAATGTTAACGTTTCTTAAACGGATGTTTGAAGCATCGTACAAGTTAGCTTCGGTGATACCCTGGTTACCAGAGGTAACAGCTGTCCAGTATTGCTGAGGTGTTACGCTGATGGTATTTTTCTCATACTGGTTAGTGGTTGTATTTAATATTACACCATCAACTGTAAAGTTTTCGCGTTTACCGTTAACAACCGTGTTTGCAGATGTACCTGATCTTTCCATGCGCGATAGGGTGCTTGAGAAGATCTTGCCGCCAAAACGTGCATCAACCAGGAATGAGAAGTTGAAACCTTTGTAAGAGAACGAGTTGGTTACACCTAACAGGCTTGATGCTTGCTGGTTACCCAAAAGCTGGGAACCACCATCTGTAGTTTGCGGCAAACCTGCGCTTGTTAACACCAACTGGCCTTTGTAAGGACTATTAGCATCAGTTACGCGCCTAAAGCTTGAACCATAAATTGCACCATAAAGCTGACCGGTTTGGCCTATGATAGAGACATTATCATACGTACCGCCCGGTAAAGGATAAACGGTAATTTCTTTAGTTATCTCAAGTACTTTATTTCTGTTGATAGAGAAATTCACCATGGTATTCCAATTGAAACCATCTGCGTTTCTCAATATCTTGCCATCAACCATTAACTCCAAACCTTTGTTTTGGATATTACCTGCATTAACCTTTCTGTAGCTGTAACCGCTAAGAGGGTCCATAGGTATATCAAGTAACTGGTTGGTTGCATTGGTTTTGTAAACCGCAAAATCAAATCCTAAACGGCTATCAAAGAAACGCATCTCTAAACCTGCCTCGTATGATTTGATCAACTCGCTTTTAACGTTCTCATCATACAACGTTCCTTTACGGCCTGCTGTAGTGTTACCAAGCGGATCTTTGCTGATGGTGTAAGTGTTGTACAACTGATACGGATCCATATCATTACCCACCACTGCGTATGAACCGCGGATCTTACCATAAGTGATCCATGATGGCAGGCTGCCATTTTTGTTCAACATTTCAGAAAATACCAATGAGGTGCTTACTGATGGGTAGAAGTATGAACGGTTTGCTTTGCTTAATGCCGAGCTCCAGTCGTTACGAGCTGTTCCATCCACAAAGAATACCTGATCATAGTTGATACCTAATGATCCGTAAACCGAGTAGATATTGTGTAAGAATCGGCCTTGGTCATAACCAGGATTACCTACAGCATTGTTTATTGCAAACAAATTTGGAACATTTAACGTACCTGCGCTTGCGCTTAAGAAAGAGCGCTGCTGGTTCATCAAGTTACCACCTACAGTTAAAACGCCACCCCATTTGCCAATTAAGTTATCTTTTTTAGCAGTTAATAAACCGCTGTAGTTGGTTTCGGTGAAATCTGCTCTTCTTTCGCCATAAGATCCATTAACACTTGATGGGCTGCCGCCATAAGTTTTGTTTATAGTTGTAGTGTTATAAATATCAGCACCACCACGGCTTTCAAAACTTAACCAGTTGTTAAATTGATATTTAATAGATGCATTTAAGAGGAACCTGTCGCGTACATCCTCATTCAGGTTGTATTTGGCAGCCCAGTAAGGGTTAAGTTCTTGATCATCGTGCCACCAATTCATCTTACCATCAGGCCTTAACGGGTTACTGTAACCAGTTACATCAATAGAGTTTGGCATGGTTTGCAGGTAGTAGAAGTAGTTGTTCGGGTTGTAACCACTTTGTGGGCGGTTCTGTGCAGTAGAGTTGATGTACTGTACTTTTGTATCTACCGTCCATTTATCATTGGTACCAAATTTACTAACAGTACGTGCTGTTAAATTGTTACGGATCAGCTTTGCGCCGGGGATATAGCTTTTATCATCTAAACGATTATATGATGTATAAACAGAAGTAGATTTGTATTGCTGCTGGAATGATATACCTTGTAACGATTGCAAACCGGTTTGGAAGTAGTTTTTTACGTTATCGTGGAAGTTTTGCTGAAAGGTGGTACCATCAAGTCTTGTTTGGGTTTGGCCTTTATTTTCTTCCCCCCAGCTTGAAGTTGAATTAGCCACAAAACCACCGCTCTCACCCTGCCCAAATTGAGTTTGCATTTTTGGTGTTGAGAAAATACTTTCGAAACCAAATGACGAAGTTACAGTAATACCTAAGCCGTTTTGAGATTTACCGGTTTTGGTGGTGATCAAAATAGCACCGTTACCTGCACGTGAACCATAAAGAGCCGCTGCAGATGGGCCTTTCAAAACACTCATGCTCTCAATATCTTCCGGGTTAATGTCTGCCAAGCCGTTACCCATATCCCTCGTTGGGTTGAAGTAGTCGTTATTAGGTTTGCCATCGCCGCCAATTTCGTTACCGGTAAAGTTATCGATAGGCACACCATCAACAACAATAAGCGGTTGGTTAGTACCGGTTAAAGAGTTATTACCACGTAAAGTAATACGTGATGAACCACCAGGGCCGTTACCAGACTTGGTGATCTGCAAACCTGCTACCTGGCCGCTTAACGCGTTAACTACGTTGGTTTCTTTACGATCTGTTAACACCGCGCCTTTTACTTCCTGCACGGCATAACCCAAAGATTTCTTCTCGCGTTTTATACCTAATGCAGTTACCACAACCTCGTTAAGCGCGCTCTCGCCGCTCTCGATAACTACGTTTATGGTTGAGCCTTCGCCTACAGTAATTTCTTGTGTTTTAAAACCAATAAAAGAGAACGTTAAAACCGCACCGGGTTTAACGCCACTAAGGCTAAACTTACCGTTAATATCGGTAGTAGTGCCGTGTGTTGTCCCCTTTTCGGTAACGTTTACGCCCGGCGCCGCCTGGCCCGACTTCTCAGTTACCCTACCGGTAACCGTTTTTTGTGCATAGGCCACTATTGTCATCAAACTGAAAAACAATACGGCTGTACATCTCAAGTACAATTGCTTCATTTTTAAGGAGTTTAAGGTTAATATTCAGGGTGGATTGATTGTATGTTAATTAAAGCTGCAGTTTTCTATCACCAGGGTTGCAGCCCCCAGTAGTTTGGCATCAGCCGCCAGTTGTGATACCTCTATCTCCGTTTGCTCGGCCAACCAGGGTATACAAAACTCATTTATGGCCTGCTGTATGGGCGCCATCAGAATTTTCCCTGCCGTTGCGCCGCTTCCGCTTAGCACTATAAGGCCGGGGTTCATGATATGTATAAGGGTGGCTATGCCCTTACCTATCAGGAAAGCCGCATCAGATATAATAGATACCGCTAACGGGTCGCCGGCACGTGCTGCTTGCAGGAAATGCTCGGCAGGTAATTCGCTGCTGCCTTTGTAAATTTTTTCCATGCTCGAGCTGGTACCGTTATCCATTTCGGTTTTGGCGCGGTCTATCATCACCAATAGGGATGTATCTACCTCTAAGCAGCCACGCTTGCCGCATGAGCAGATCTTGTTGGTTGCCGATAACGGGATATGGCTAAACTCGCCCGCATAACCGGTATGGCCCCTAAACAGGCTACCATTTACCACCATGCCGAGGCCTATACCCCAGCCAATGTTCACTACCAGTACATCTTTAAGGCCTTTACCTGCGCCAAACTTTAGCTCGGCAAGGGCAATTAAGCTCGAGTCGTTATCAATAAACACCGGCAGGCCAAGTTCATTGGTCAAATACTTTTTCAGGCTGATGCCACTCTCGGGTTTAAAGAATGTATAGTTTATCCCTTCAACCGCGTTAACAAAACCCGGCATACCTATACCTACACCAAGTATCTGTTTAGCAGGTATACCCGAGCGCGATATATAGTTTTTAATAAAATTGGTAAGGGCATTTAAAACGGCCGGATCATCCTTAAGCAGGGTTATCTCAGTTGTCTCCGGCGCTATCCTGATGTTATTCATCAGATCATACATCACCACTTGGGTAACCAATTGGTCAACTGCCACAGCAACTACATAGCGCTGTAGTTGGTTGTTAAGTAGAAAAGATAATGCTCTTCGTCCGCCGGTTGAGGGTGCAAGACCGTGCTCCTGCACATAACCTTCTTCTACCAGATTATTAACCGTGTTGGTAACCAGCGGCAAGCTCTTATGGGTAAGCTTGCTCAACTCGGTAAGAGTAAGGCGCTTATTATAGTAAAACTGTTTAATAAGCTCTTTCCTTAGCAGGTCGTGCTTTTTTACAATGGTCATTAATCAGGGAATTGGTTCTTCAAACTTAATGCATAATTTTAAATTTAACACAAACTTTTTATTTTTTTTAAAAACTATTTTATGGTTTACCATTTTATTAAAAACAATTAATTAACAAACATTATAAAAAACTAATTATCAGATATTTAACAAAAAACTAATAATTGTCATGATTACCATTCATTCGGATATGTTACAATTGAGAAGGGTTAATTAGTAACTTTACAGGCATGATAAGACCGGCTACAACTGCTGATGCACAGCAAATTGCACCACTAATTCTGCTTGCTATGGGGCCATTGGCTGCAAAGTTTGCCAACAGTGACGATGTTAAAATACAAACACATTTGTTTGTTCATTTCATCATGCAAAACAGCAACCAGTACAGTTATCAGAATATTTTGGTTGATGAAGATGAGGGTGAAATAAACGGGATGATCATTGCCTACGACGGCGCCCTGCTTGATGAATTGCGCAGGCCGTTTCTTAACCATATAACCCAAAAGCTTGGCTTTACCGGCACGCCCGAAGATGAAACCCAAGCCGGAGAGTATTATATTGATTGCCTTGCCGTGTTGCCCCATAAACAAGGCCTGGGTACGGGCCGTAAACTTATCAAAGCTTTATGTGATAAAATTGCCGCAGAAGGGCATCTTATCGCCGGGTTACTGGTGAGCAACCCCGATGCAAAACGCCTATATGAAAGCATGGGCTTTAAAGTACAGAATACCATCACCCTTTTAGGCGGAAACCACGAACATTTACATTTAAAACTTAATGCATAATAACAACTTCCCTATCCGCATTAAGTTGCTTCGCTAAGTCAAAGCCGCTGCACACTCATCAGCATAAAATACTATAAGTAAGCCATTTAATATTGCAATACACAAACAGCAATCATTAAAATATCAGGCTTATGAAAACTTTACGTATTACCCTTTGGATGGCTTTAACACTGGCAATATCTGCCTGCAGCCAAATGAGATCTATCGGCCAAAGCACCTCATCAACCGCTAATGCCCTTGATAACACCGCCCCCCTGCCTACCGGCACTTATTTTATTGTTAATGGCAGCAGCGCTTTAACGCCCTGGCAACCCACTGTTGGGCAAAACGTTTTTTTGCAATCATTTAATGGTAGCGGCACCCAAAAATGGGACGTAACCCAAAATAAAACCAAAAAAGGCATCAGCTATACCATTAAAGTGGCCGGCTCAGATAATCTTTATTTTCAGCCTTTCCCGGTTAAAGATCATACGCCTATGGTAGGCTCGCCGGGCAACAACAGCAGCTACCGTATAGTGGCCGGGCCGGGGCCGAAGCAATGGTATATTAAAAGCCTTTTTTATAACGGCGACGCCATGCACAGTTTCGTATTTAGCCCTAACCTACCTACCGAGATCCGTTTTGATGCCGCGCAGGCAACAGATAAATTCAGTTGGAAGTTTATACCGGCGGGCGAGTAATTAAGATACATCTATCCCCGCCCTGGTGCTGTTATGATCTCATCACAGGAGAAAGTCGTGTGTCGGTGATTGAGGTTGGGCAGTGCCGGGGCGGGATTGCTTATTGGCATCATGGGCAATAATTTATAAGTTTGCCGTGTATGATCATTCAACCGCCACTGCAAATTAATCGCGCTTTCCCTGAAAACTACACAGAGGGCGAACTCGATTTTTGCAAAGGTGAGTTCACATATCAAACTGAACAACTGGAAATACTATCGTTAGATAAAGTTTTTGTTGATTTTAACGGGCGGGTATATAACAGGGATTTTAAGGTTGAGGAGCGCTCACTGATAGAGGGGCAACCATTTAAGCGGTCGGGCTTTTTATCGCGATTGAAAAAGTTATACCTGAAAAACAAACGCAACCTTTCGCAGGGCGATACCTATCTGCATTGCTTTAATGCCTGGAGCAGCAACCACTATCACTGGATAGTTGATTTTTTGCCAAAACTCACCCTGGTTATCGACGAATTGCCCAATTATGTGCTACTGTTACCCGATAGTGATTATGCCCGCCAAACAGGCGCAAAACTATTGGAGACCTTTAACCTAAAACCCAAACGCATTGAGTGGATAAAGCCTAAACAGTTTGTAGCGGCCCATAACCTTAAATTTATCCCACCCATAGTAGCCACCGGCAAAACCCACGATGAATTGATGCTGAAACTGCGTAGCAGACTCCGCTTTGATAACCCCAACCCGCAGGAGAGGATATATGTTACCAGAAGGAAAGCTGCCAGCCGTAAGGTTTTAAATGAGGATAAGGTGATTGAGCTACTACAGCGCTACAACTTTAAAACCATAGCCTTTGAGGAGTTGAGCATTGAGGAGCAGGTAAAAACCATGGCCAACACCAAAGTAATGATTTCTATACATGGCGCGGGCATCACCAACAGCATTTTCATGCCTCCCAGCGGCAGCATTATCGAGTTTAGGCGCAATAAGGTGTACCATAACCAATGCTACTGGCACCTGGCAAAAGCTATTCAATTAAACTATTACTACCTCTTTGGCGCGCCCGATGGCGAGGGTGTGATAGAAGGCCCGCAAGGTGTTAACCTTACTATCCCTTTAGATAAACTGGAAGAAATTGCGAAAGTGATTTGCCACTGATTTTATATCTTTAAACGGACCATATCTTCGTCTTTTACATGAACCGTTACCTTATCACTATCACGCTCATTGTTTGCTTTTTTACCGCGAAAAGTCAATCGCTTAAAGCTAACTACGACTCTCTTTTTCATTATCTGGAAAGGAAAGATAACTTTAATGGTAATGTGCTTGTAGCCGACAAAGGTAAAGTAGTTTATCAAAGATCATTTGGATATGCCAATTTCAAAACCGGCGAACGGTTAAATGAAAACTCTGCTTTTTACCTGGCATCGCTTACCAAGCAATTTACAGCCATGGGCATTATGATATTGGAAAAGCAAGGCAAACTGAAACTGAGCGATAAGCTTACCAAATACTATCCGCAGCTAAGAACTTATGGTAACATCAGCATTAAAAACTTGCTCAACCATACCTCGGGCATGCCCGACTATATGGAGCTGATGGCACAACATTGGGACAAAACCAAGATAGCGTTCAATAATGATGTTATAGCGGCATTGGTTAAATATCATCCCAAGGTGGCCTTTAAGCCCGGCTATACTTTTGAATATTCTAATACGGGCTATGTTCTGCTGGCATCTGTTATTGAAAAAGCATCCGGCACCTCTTATGCCGATTTCTTGAGCAGGCATATATTTAAGCCATTACAAATGAACCGCAGCCGCGTGTATAATACGCGACTGGCAAAGCACGAGATAGTTAAAAATTATGCTTACGGCTACATCATCACCAAAAATAACCCTAAGCCAACCTCTCAGGATTCGATAAAGGAATCTGACTACCTGATTTACCTGGATGGCATTGTTGGCGATGGCGGTATAATATCAACCACCACTGATCTGCTAAAATGGGACAGGGCTTTGTACACCGATAAACTCATCAGCAATCAAAAGATCAATGAGATGTTCAGTACCACAAAACTTGGTAACGGGCGCGAAGCTGGTTACGGCTACGGTTGGGGTGTAGTGCCAAAAGATACTGTAGCAGGCAAATACGTAGCCCACAATGGTGGCTGGGGCGGTTATGATACGCATATTGCGCGCTTTATTGGTCCTGATAAAACCATTATAGTGCTTCGTAACATCACTAACAACAATACTGTGGATGATGTAGAAGACAGCTACATAAGTATTTTATTCAACAATAAGCTAAAGCTGCCTGCAGTTACGGCAAATAAAGATTGATCTGCAATAAAGCCTAAATATTTATCTCCCTCGTCTTCTCCGTTCTCGGGTTGAGTATCATGGAGAAGAGTTTTTCAGGAAGGATAATATCCGGATACTTATCCAACACGTATGCTTTTTGCACAGGTGCATCAAAGGCTGCTATCACCCGGCGGCTAAAACTTTTTATCTGGATCAGTTCGCCGTTTTTATTGAGGTTGATGACCGGCTGCGGGGCGCCGTTAATTTTCATACCGTAGTTATAGCTTAGTCCCTGGAAATAGATCATTTCCTCGCTGCCAAACTGGTAAACCTCTTTGGCCTGTTTTATTTTACGCTTTTTTACTGATAAGATGAGGTAAAGCAACGCTATCCAAACCAGCAGAATGCCGGCACTGAGGTAAATATTCCCTAACACAAATGATGTTGCCACAATGGGCAAGCCAAACGCCAGCGTAAACACAAACCCGAAATTCATGTAAAATGGCTTGGCGTAAAAATAACTAATGCGCAGTTCTGCTTCGTTGTTTAGGAGACGTATGGCAGTCATACTCATTAAACTTTCGGCGGTTGGCTTTTGTTTTTCAGATGCATACCACTGTCCTTATTGTAACTTCTCAGTCCTGCCCTCATCTAACAAATGCATAATGGGTATATACAACAACCCAATGTGCTATACGTTATAGAACTTTATTTGCAGAAACATGAAATACACAGCATCGCGCCTATCAGAAGGCAATAAACTTTTCCCGGCACAGGTTATTGTTGAACCTACGGGCATTACGGTACGCATCCCCGGTTTTTTCAGCGGCGACGAAACCTCTGTAGGGTACAACAGTATTTCGGCGGTTGAAATAGATACGCCTTTCATCGGCTATTCAACAATTCGTTTTTACCACAACGGCAACAAAGTTGAAGCCCATGGTTTTACTAAGGATGATGCCAGGGCCATTAAGGCGGCCATTGAAGCAGGCCGCGCAAGAAACTAAAGTAAAAGAGCCGTGGCAATGCCACGGCTCTTTTGTTATTTTTCTTCCAGATCTTTACAATAAAAAACATTGAACTTATGCCCGTCCGGGTCGGCGAAAACAAAGCCGTAGTAGCCGGGGGCAAACTCAACCGGCTCGGTAACCATAGTACCACCTGCATTGCGGATCTCTACCGCCCATTCATCAGCCTTTGCACGATCGGGCACGCCAAGGGTGAATACGATCTCGTTGCCCTTTGTCAGATCAGACAGTTCGCCGGCCATGCCCTGTTTCAAATGTTCTTCGGTAAAAAAGTGGATCACAAAATTATCGTTACCAACCAAAAAGCTGGTTAAGGTATCTGAATTGTAATCGCCGTTGGGTTTAAAGCCTATCGCATTATAGAACTTGCTGGTGCGCTCCAGATCTTTTACGGCCATGTTAGCCCAAATGGTGGTGGTTTTCATAAAGGTTTTTCAATTGGTGTATAGTAAAGGTGGGGAAATAATTGAAGAGTTCAATTTTAATTTGGGGATGAGAAGAGTATAAATATTGTCATTTCGAACGAGGTACGAGGAGAAATCTTCTACGTGCGATACTTACAGTGCAGAAGATTTCTCCTCGCTGTCGCTCGTTCGAAATGACATGCTTTTTAACAACTCACTACTCCCCCAATCAACCATTAACAATTCACAAATTACCACTATACTTGTACATACTTTAGCCCCTACCCATGAATAAAGTAACATTAGCCGAATTAAAAGCTGTGCCAGCCTTTGAGGGCGTACCCGATGACCAATTGCAATGGTTGCTGGATAACGGCGAAACCGAAGAAATTGAAGTTGGTGGCCGCGTGTTTGAGAAAGGCCAGGCGCTTGATAAAACATATATACTGATCGAGGGCCGCATCCGCATACTGAGCGACCAGAACGGTAAGCTGCGCGAGATAACTGTTATACAACCCGGCACCGTTACGGGATATCTGCCTTTTAGCCGTGGTGTAAAAACACCGGGCTACAGCGAGTGCATACAGCCTTGCCGTGCACTGTTCATTCCCAAAGAAAAAATAAAAGAGGGCATTAAACTAAATTACGAACTCACCGAGGCCATGGTACACGCCATGACCAGCCGCGTGCGCGATTTTACTTCCCTACAACAACAAAACGAGAAGATGTTTGCATTGGGCAAGCTATCCGCAGGGTTGGCGCACGAGTTGAATAACCCTGCATCGGCCATTACGCGCGGTGCATCGGCACTGCAATGCCAGGTACAAAACCTGCCCGAGCTGTTTAAAGATGTGGCCGCCATTGATATGCTGCCCGAGAAGATCGACAGTATCAACAACCTGCTCATCAAAAAAACCACCGATGCCGAGCGCCCCGTGCTAAGCATGATGCAGCGCGCCGATAACGAGGATGAACTGACCGACTGGCTGCTTGATCATAACATTAAAGACCTTGATATAGCCGAAAACTTTGTAGAGTTCGGCTTCGGCACGGCTGATCTGGAACATTTGAACAGCTGTACCCCATCGCCCAAACTGGATGTAGTTTTAGCCTGGATGAACAATTACCTGCTGCAGGAAAAGATGGTGGCCGATATCCGCGATGCATCGCACCGTATCTCAGAACTGGTAAGCTCGGTAAAAACCTTTACCCACATGGATAGGGATACCGACAAGCAGATGCTGGATATACATGCCGGCATCCGTAATACGCTTACCATGCTCAACTATAAGTTGCGCAAAGCCAATATTGAGGTAAAAGAAGATTTTGACACCACCCTACCCCAAGTTAAAGCACTCGCCGGTGAACTTAACCAGGTTTGGACCAACCTGGTAGATAACGCCATTGACGCGTTGGACGGGCAGGCGGGCGGCGTGTTAGAGGTCCGTACCCAAAAAGATGGCAAGTTTGTTTGCGTGTACATCCATGACAATGGCCCCGGCATACCGGCCGAGATCCAATCGCAGATCTTTGATCCGTTTTTTACCACTAAGGAAATGGGCAAAGGCACCGGCCTTGGCCTGGATGTGGTTACCCGCATTATTCGCCAGCATAACGGCACGGTTAAGGTAAAATCTGAACCGGGCAATACCGAGTTCACTGTTTGTTTCCCTATCAACGACAATTAGTTTTTTTAGCACATGAGTAACCCCATCATATTTGTAATTGACGACGACCAACAAGTTTTGCGCGCCATAAGCCGCGACTTAAAAACACAATACCGCGAACATTACCGCGTGCTGAGCACAGCCTCGGCCAAAGAAGCACTGGATAGCCTGCTTGACCTGAAGAACAAAGGCGAAACCGTTGCCTTGTTTCTTTCAGACCAGCGCATGCCCGAGATGGATGGTGTTGATTTTCTTTGCCAAACCATGCAGTATTTCCCCAATGCCAAACGGGTGCTGCTTACCGCTTATGCCGATACTGATGCTGCCATTAAAGCCATTAACGAGGTGAAGCTGGATTATTATTTAACCAAGCCTTGGGATCCGCCCGAGGAAAAGCTATACCCCGTTATTACCGATTTGTTGGAAGACTGGAAAGGTGTTTACAAGCCCGACTTCCACGGCATTAAAGTGGTGGGCTACCAGTACTCGCCAAAATCGCACGATATAAAAGAGTTCCTGTCGGGATACCTGGTGCCGTACCAGTGGCTGGATGCCAATACGGATGAAGCAAAATCGCTTATCAAGATCAACAAGCTTGAGGCTAAAGACCTGCCTGCTATTGTTTGTGCCGATGGCGCGGTGATGAAAACCCCTACTCTTAAAGATCTTGCCGGTAAGATAGGTTTAACCCAATCTGCCAAGAACGAACTGTATGATGTGGTGATCATCGGTGCTGGTCCGGCAGGGCTGGCGGCCTCGGTTTACGGATCATCAGAAGGATTGAAAACTTTACTGATAGAAAAGAAAGTTCCCGGCGGGCAGGCGGGTACCAGTTCGCGGATAGAGAACTACCTGGGTTTCCCATCCGGCTTAAGCGGTGCCGATCTTACGCGCAGGGCCATTACTCAGTCGTCGAGATTTGGTACCGAATTTTTATCGCCGCAGGCGGTTAAACAAATAAAAACGGAAGGCTCTTACAAAACTTTGGTTTTGGATGATGATACCGAGGTGATCACTAAATCCGTCATTATTACAACCGGTGTTGATTACCGCCAGTTAACCACCAAAGGCATTGATAAATTTACAGGTGCTGGCATCTACTACGGTGCCGCCATGACAGAGGCTGCATCATGTAAGGATAAACACGTATACGTAGTGGGCGGCGGTAACTCTGCAGGCCAGGCGGCCATGTACCTTTCTAAATTTGCCAAAGAGGTATTTATCCTGATCAGGAAGCCCTCGTTAGAGGAAACCATGTCGTCGTACCTTATCGACCAGATAGGCGGCCAGCCTAACATCAAACTGATGCCTTGTACCGAAATCACCGAGGCCATGGGCGATGAAAACCTGCAGAAACTAAACATTAAAGACCTTAACACCGGCGAGGTAACTACCGTTGATGCCGATGCGTTATATATCTTCATCGGTGCCCGCCCGTATACCGAATGGCTGTGCAAAGATATCCTGGTAAACGACCGTGGTTTTATAGAGACCGGCCGCGACCTTAACCTTTGCCCCGACTTCCCGAAAACATGGAAAAATAACCGCGACCCATACCTGCTGGAGACCAGTTGCCCCGGCATTTTTGCCGCCGGCGATGTACGCGCCGGCGCCATGAACCGTGTAGCCTCCGCCGTAGGCGAAGGCTCAATGGCTATAAGCTTTGTGCATAAGTATTTAAATGAGGTGTAACGCATGAAACCCATCCTGTTAATATCGATGTTTTTGATGCTGTGTGCCTGCAGGCATACGGCAGCAGTTAAAAACTGGCAGAAAGGCTATATAGACAGGTTGGGTACTTACACCAATGAAAAGGAAAATCTCACGCTACACACCTGGGAAGAAGATGGCCTTTTAAGATATCAGCTGTCAAAAGCCGGTAAGGTACTTGTTTCTGATGATGAACACGCCAGCATCTATTCGCGCTGGTTTGCATGGCTTGATAACGAGGATCAACTGTGGATATATAGTGGTGATATAGGCCCTTGGGTATGGCTTAAAAATAAAAGTGGCAACTACCAAAAATATCAGTTAACGGCACTGCCGCCGGGTGTATATCCGCCGCCTGTTATGATGAGTAATTTTCCATCACGCCTTCAGAATAAAGTAAAATAAAGCTTCGCTGAGGTTCTTCGTTAGGAATGGTAATGAGCAATATAAAATATCAGTGGATGTGTTACTTTCTTTTCTCTCAAAAGAAAGTAACCAAAGAAAAGTCGCGACTTGGTAACGCGCTACAATGATTGTGCTTTATCAAGGCCTGTGGTTATCGCACGTTACGTTATGTCGCCTTGTTCGGTGGCGTTGGGTTGGGTGCTATGTTATTATGCTATATTATTAAATATGTCATTGCGAGCGTAGCGTGGCAATCTCCTCGCGTTAAAATTCTTTCAGCGACGAGATTGCCGCGTCGCTGTCGCTCCTCGCAATGACATGGTTATAAACCTAATCCCTCATAAAATAAAAAGGGTG
Source organism: Mucilaginibacter conchicola (assembly GCF_003432115.1). GTDB lineage: Bacteria > Bacteroidota > Bacteroidia > Sphingobacteriales > Sphingobacteriaceae > Mucilaginibacter > Mucilaginibacter conchicola. The sequence continues at coordinate 199,981 of NZ_QWDC01000004.1, read as the reverse complement.
CCATGCATCGCGCCGGGCAGCCCTTAGGTATTAATCACAGTTGGTCTTAAATCACATTGTTATAGAATGTAGAACATCTTTGAGTTGTTGAACCCGCCGCCTGCAACAGCCAGTTCATACTTTTCTTTTTCTTTAAGCATTTGTACCACATCTCGCTCAATTGTGCGCGATATGGTGATGGTTGGCGTATCGGTAGGCTTGTTCTCAAACGGATCCTGCAGGTGTATGGCCATGCTCTCTATCAGGAAGAATGAGGTTGCAATGGCAATAACCACAGGCACTTCCACAATGCCGAAATACTCTATCAAACCAAACGGCAACATCAACACAAATAACAATATCGAAAAGTGGATGTAGGCGGCATAGGTAACCGGGAACACCGTATTCTTGATACGCTCGCAACCGCCCATCTCGTTACTGAAACGGGTTAGGGTTTCGTCTAACGCCACCTGTTGAAACTCGTTTATCCAACCCAGTTTGTAGGCACTGCGTATATCGGCACCTTGCAGTTCAAGTATGGCCACGGGTACGTTATCATACTTGCTGATGTAATCGATATCTTCTTTGCTGAGGTATTTCTCCAGGCCGTGCAGCGGATCCTGTTTGCGCAGGTTGCGGCTAAGGGCAAAACACCAGGCTATCTGGCGTTTGGCAACACGGTCAACAAAAGCTTTGCGTTCGCCCTCGTGGTAAGGGGCATCAACAAAGGTGAGCAGCTGGCGGGTAAAGCTGCGTACATCGTTAACTATGGCCCCCCAGAGCGTACGCGCTTCCCACCAGCGATCGTACGCCTGGTTTGATTTAAAGGCCAATAGTAATGATATCACCGTACCCAAAATGGTTGGCACGGCAATAGGAATAGAGATACGGGTAACATGAAAAGTATTGTACATGATGGCTATCAGCACCGAGTACACTGTTACCAGTATCAGTTCTTTTTTTATTTTCCCCAGGATGTATAAAACCGGGATATTCTCTTTCAGTAACATAGGGTAAATGCTTTAAGGGGTATCACATTTCTGTTAACTCTTCCTGCGGCTCGTGCACAGGTTCTGCATCCGGCTGTTTAATGCGGGCATAAGTACGGTTGTTGGTACTTATTACCGGCAGGCCACTGCGTTTCACAAGCAATGTAGGGTCGATACTGGAGCGGTGAATAGGGTTAAAACCGCTATCCTCAAGTTCAATAACGGCGTCAACTTCGTTGGCCTCAATAAAGGTTTTGAACATATTGAGTGTGCTGCCGTACAGGAACTCGATCTTCACGTTGTTTATCTGCGTGTATTGTTTGCGCAATGCTTCCATACGGTTAAAAAACTCGTCGCTTACCTGCTCATACTCGCGGCTGCGGCGGCTTAGCATCAGCACATCAGTTAAAGAGTCTGATAGTTTAAAAACATGCACAAAGATCAAATTCAGCTCCTCATCCTTAAAACGACTGCATATAGCAGGTACGCAATCTAAAGACGAGGCCTGGTAGTCAGTTGGAATAAGAATGGTTTTCATAAGTATTGCGTTTAGTGAAACATCAATCGGTATAATGCAATACTACTATTGGCCCATTAGAAAGGATTAAGACGGTTCTTAGAAGATGATTAGAATTAAAAAAATTAACTACAGCGATTTATAAACGTAAAGGCGGATTTGTGTGCAGATATTAGAAGCCTCTAACAAGCAACCGCCAGCCATTAGAAAATTATTAGAGCAGATCTACCGGATTATGTACCTCAGTGTGAGAATGTCGAATTTTAAGCCACCGGCAGAATCACCTGTATCTCGGTACCTTCCTGCTCTTTTGAGCGGATGCCGATAGCGCCATTGTGCAGGCGAATGATATTCTGCGTAAGCGGCAGGCCGATACCATAGCCATGAAAATCGCCGGTATTTGATGCCCTGAAGAAAGGCACGAACACATAAGCCTGCTCTTCTTGCGGGATACCGATCCCCCTATCGGTTACGCTGATAACGATACGGCCGGTATATGACGACAGCTGCACACTCACCGGGCTGTTGTTTGAATACTTGCAGGCGTTTGATACGATGTTACTCAAGGCCAGCCTTAACAGGTTGATATTCCCTTCTGTGTAAAGCATATTCTCATCCTCGGGTAGGTTTGCAAAATCGAGGTCGATGATACTGCCGGGGTTTGTTTTCTTAACCGATTCTGCCACCTCTAAGATCAGTTCATCAATACGGATCTTGTGCCAGTGTTGCTTTTTACCGTCAAACCCGGTTTGGGCCAGGCCAAGCAACCCTTCCAGGATGCCGGTCAGCTTCTCTGCTTCATCCATAATGGTTTGTACCGATTGGCGGCCCTGTTCGTTCACCTTATTACCGGTAAGCAACAGTTGGGTCTCGCCGGAGATAATGGTAAGTGGTGTACGCAGCTCGTGCGAGGCATTGCTTACAAAGTTGTTTTGTGTTTCAAAAGAGGTCTCCAACCGGGTGAGCATGTTATTGAAGGTTTGCACCAGTTCAGTTATCTCATCCTTACCTTTTACCTCGTCCAAACGCATGTGCAGGTTATTGGCCGTGATATTTTTTACCCCTTTAATAATGTTACGCACCGGCTGTACGGTGAAATAGGAAAATGCCTTACCGGCAATATAAGCCAGCACAATAAAGGTTATAAATACAAGGATAAGTACCCGCTTCAGCTGGGCCAGTTCCTTAAAGCCATAAGGGTCATTAGCGGTTACGATTACGATGTACTTACCGCTGCTTTTGGCGAACATCCGCCCTGCGTAAAAATGATTATGGCTGATATATCGCGCCTTTTGGCCTGATAATACCGTGCGATAAAATTCATCGGGCAGGCCTTCTACACGATTAAATGCAGGCTTTTTTGCAGAATCTATTTTAGCGATAAACTCGGTTTCGTTGGCCAGTTTCTCCAGGTATTGCTGGCGCACATGCTTATAAGCAAGCGATTCTTTATCGGGGTCGATATTGGTTTCGGCAGCAAGGTTTACGCGGGCTTCCAGGCGTTTAAAGAAATCCTCAAAATTAAACTCAGATACAAAGTAAAAGATAGAGGCATTGAGCAGGATAAGCCCCACAGTAGAAATGGCAACAAAAAGCAGCGTTATTTTAGTTTGCAGCTTCATTAGCGTTCTCCGGCTTAAACATGTAGCCCATACCAAAAACGGTGTGTATCAGTTTGGTATCGTAACCGTTATCCAGCTTTTTGCGCAGGTAGTTTACGTAAACATCTACCACGTTGGTACCCATGTTAAAATCAATATCCCAAACGTTCTCCAGTATCTGTATGCGCGATAACACCATGTTCTGGTTCTTGATGAAATACTCAAGCAGGTGATATTCGGTAGCAGTAAGGCTAATTGATTTTTCGTTACGTTTAACGGTTTTTGATGTAGTATCAACCTCTAAGCCGCCCACGCTAACCACCGTTTTTTGTACCCCGCCAACTTTTGTACGGCGCACCAGGGTGCGGATGCGTGCTTCCAATTCAGGAAATTTAAATGGTTTGGCAAGGTAATCATCGGCACCGGCATTGAGGCCTGTCACCACGTTTTCGGTACTCGAGAGGGCGGTAAGCATCAGGATCGCAACGGTTTCATTTTCCTTGCGGATCTCTTTACACACCTGTATGCCATTCATGCCCGGTAACATAATATCCAGTATAATGATGTCGAACTGATGGGCCTTGGCCATTTCCAGGCCGGTGTTGCCATCGGCGGCAACGCTAACTTCCATACCGGCTTCGGTTAGTCCGCGTACTATTACAGAAACCAGCCCGGGTTCATCTTCAACAACCAATACTTTCATTTATGTGGTTTTAGGGTATAACCAAGTGTACAAAATAAAGGTTTTATGCGTAACTTTTAATATGTATACATAATAAAATAAAAATGGGTAAAAAAGCGCATACCGTTGGCTGAGGCCGACGGCAACGATAATGAAGGTGCTTACCTTGAGTATTTGCGAAGCGGGTAGCTCCTACGGAGCAAAATATCTTTGGTCTGCATTTTCTACAAAGCGGTAGCCTTTAACGAGGCATCTGTCTTGATTCCGATATTGATAGTTATAAGGCACTCCATTTCCTGTCCCGTAGGGACAACCGCTTTGTAGCTTAAACCGGCCAATTTATTTTGCTCCGTAGGAGCTACCCAATAACAGATGATCTATTGGAAGGGTAAAATAAAAACAGCCATACCTCCCCCGAAGTATGGCCGTTAAATTTTAAATAAGGTTTAGTTTCAACACTGCTAATGTACGAGGTTAAACTAAGCCTGTTTTCCCTTATCTCACCTAAAAAAAGGGGAAAATCACCCTTTTTAATTTCATATCTCAAAATATCAGAACAGCTTTATGCCAAAGCCTTCGATACCGTTGGCTGAAGCCAACGGCAATGAATACAAACGCCTTTCATCATTGCCGTCGGCTTTAGCCGACGGGATAGGGAAACTAACCAAATGGCTTTAGCCAAATTGAACTGTACAGTTAACCGTTTGCTAAAGCCAACAGCAATGAACTATTATTTAAGACTTAAAACTAAGCCGGCACCTGTATGCTCACAATAGTACCACGGCCCGGTACAGAATTATAGTTGATAGTTCCTTTAAGGTACTCTATACGGGTAAGGATATTTTTAAGACCGATACCGTTGGCTTGTGCCTTTGTATCAAAGCCAATGCCGTTGTCTTTAATAATAGCTGTTATTTCTTCCTTGCATTGTTTTAGTTCAATATTCAACTGTGTGGCCTGAGCGTGTTTAATAACGTTGTTGATGGTTTCCTGGATAATGCGGTACAGCATGGTCTCCACATTGCTTTCCAGCTTATCTTTAAAACCCGAGGTTTCGAGGTTGATCTTCAGCTTATCAGCATCTATCTTCTCGATAAAACTTTTAAGGTCTGATGCCAGGCCGGATCGCAGCAGCATGTTCGGCATCATCTGATGTGATATCACGCGTACCTCTTTGCAGCTTTCCTCAACCAATGCCATGGTGTTCTCGGCCAGGAAACGATCTTCCTGCCGCGGGAACTCTGTTCGCTCGAACAAGCCGTTCAGGTTCATTTTTACGGCCGAGAACAGTTGCCCCACTCCATCATGCAGGTCGGCGGCTATGCGTTTGCGTTCGTGCTCCTCTGCATCCAGCACGGCTTTGGTCATCGATTCCTGGTGTTTTATCAGTTGTGTTTGCAGCTGGGCCTTTTGCTTTAGTTTATTGCGGTTATACACCAATGCCGTCATCACGAAAGCCACCAGCACCAAACCTACTATAATAGATATGGTAGTTTTTTGCTTATTGATAGATAGCTTCTGGATAGTATTCTCTTTATTAAGCAGTTTGATGGTCTGCTCCTTTTTCTCAGTTTCGTAATGGGCGTTCATGTGTGCTATCTGAGCATTGCTTTGCTCGTTAACCAATGCTACACTTGCTTCCTGATATTTCTGGTGGGCAGCAAGGGCATTCTTGTAATCGCCTTTACTTTCATAAACTGAGCTAAGCAATTGCCAGGCGCCACGCTGCCCCTGTTTAAATTTGCTTTCTTCGGCAAATTTAATGCTGCCTTTAAGCCATTTCATGGCATTAGAAAAGTCTTTCTTTTGGGTGTAGATGCCGCCTATGTTGAGGTAAGTATCGCTTATTTGCTTCTTATCGTTAAAAAACTCATCTATCTTTAAAACCTCGTGCTGGTACTGCAGGGCTTTATCGTACAGCTTCATCTCAGTATAACAATTGGCCATGTTTGAGTAAGCCTGCGACAAGCCGCGTTTGTTACCCTCCCGGTTACTTATTACTATAGTCTCCTCATCGCAATGCAGGGCTTTGTCGTACTTGCCGGTTGAGCCGTAAACATTGGCCAGCAATTGCAGGGCATTTACTACAATGGTAGGGTTGTCTATCTTCTTTGCCAGGTTTAAGGCGTCTAAACCATATTGTTCGGATTTCTTTATATCCTGGTTATCAAAATATACCCAGGCCAAATTAGCCCTTGAGGCAGCAATACCTTCCTGGTCTTTATACTGTTCGCGGATGCGGAGTGCGGCCAGGTGGTTCTTGATAGCCTCACTGTAATCGCCGGTTTGCCAGTGGTATATACCCATGCCGTTATAGGCTTTGGCAGTGGCAAGCGGCAGCTTGTATTTTTGGGCTATTTTAAGACATTGCTCGCTGTAAACAAACAAGGAGTCGAACTTACCTTGCAACGAGCTTTGTACTGCGTTAAACGAGTAAACATTAGCCAGCCCCATAGGGTAATTTAGTTTCTTTACTAAAACCGCGGCGGTATCGATATATTTTTTTGAAGCAACAGGATCAATGCGTTGCAAAGCAACAGCAATGTGGTAATAAAGGTCTGCCCGGGCGGTATCAACACGGATTGCTACAAGCCTGTTTTTCAGACTGTCGATACGCCGGTTTTGTGCCTGCAGGGCAAATGGCAGCAATAAGGTTATTATCAATAGTAACTTTCTCATTTAGGGGAACAAGAATGAGTTCTAAAGATATAAAACTGAAAGGAATAAAAAAATTTCGCTGAAATTTAAAAAATTACTTAACCGATTGTTTCATAGTTTGTTTACGCAGCAAGCTGATCACTACATAAGCCCCAACCATGGCCGGGAAAAACAACAGGAACGAGCGCTGAAGTAGAGTAAATATTGATAACAAAGCGGCTGGTACAATTTTACCAAACAAGGCCGATATAAAACCTTCGGCAAAACCGCTGCCACCGGGAGTTGGCGCAAAATAGATCATAAATTGGATCAGGATCTGGATTGATATCACCTGCACCAGGTTGGCATGTACACCCAACCCCAGTAAAATTACCCATTGCATACAGTACTTGTTCATATACAAGGCCGTGGTGATCACCAAACTCAGCGGAAACAGATAAGGGTTTTTACTAATGATAACACTACATGATTGCTGGTATTTGCTTATACTTTCAAATGAGTTATTGGCCCATTTCTCCAACTTGTCTTTACGTTTAGGAAATACTCTTGAAAGCCCTTTAGCTATTTCTTTTATCAATGAACCCATTAAAAGCGGTTTCCAAAAGGCCAGCAAAAAAGCCAGCAAAAACAGCAGGAAAAATATAAAGCCGTACTGCAACATAGCAGGTACTGCATGGCCTACTTCGGTGGTATTCATCAGCATAATGGCTACAAAACCTGCCAGCGGCATAAATATGAGCGTAGCGCCCATGTTTATCAAACTAATGGCAAATGCATCAACAAACTTTACTCCATTGCTGGTATAAACAAATATCTGCGCCGGACCGGCACCACCATGAGCGGGTGTTACTGCACCCATAAACATATTAGCTACGTTAGCCCTGAAACTTACCCAGTGCGATACACCGGGCGCCAGTTTTTGTACGTAGATATGGTTACGCCAGCTGCCCAGCATCAGGTCAATAAACAACATCACAAAGCAAATAGCAATGTATTTGTATGATATATGCTGCAGGGCCTTAACCGTATCGCCGGTATTGTTATAGAAAAATACGGCGGCAATAGTGGCAACAGTGATCAAGGCAAACCACAGGCTGCCTTTTATAATTACCTTTTTATTAAATACGTTTTTGGCATCCTGTTTCTCGGGCTGCACGTTCGGCTCTGTGGTCTCTGTCATTTGCTGCTGCAAAATAGCAATTTAAAATAATGGTTCGCCTTCTGAACTTTTTGGGGTTATGCCTTTCCATTTCAGGATGCTGTCGAACAGATCGGCGGTACGGGCCGGATGATCTTTCCAGCCTTTTTGATTATATATTAAAGGCACGTGAATGTGATGACGGTGCAATGAGCCGTGCGATCCTTTATGCTCAGGGTATTCCCAAAAATCGCGTAGATCATAACCCAGTGCAGCGCTTATCACAATATCCCCCGCCCTGCGGCTGCGGAACAACTGATAGATCTGGAACACCGCATCAGGGTAATCGGTCTCAAAAGTCTTCGCCAATATCTCACGGTGACCGGTTGCTTCTACTTTACCGCCGTATTTCAATACATCGGCAGTTTGCGGCTCGTAGGTAAATATATCATCCTTAACAGAGATCTTAGCTTTACCGTCGCGGTTATGTACAATAAAAGTATTCTCTTCATCACCGCGGTAAATGGCAAAATCAACAGCATCCTCTTTTACCAAAAGCTGCAGCTTATCGGCACCCATAGTTTGCATTATCTCGGTTTCGCGTAGCACATGGTCGCCCTTGTGGTTAAGCAAGTGGATAGCGCCGAAAGAGTTACCGGAGATGAATACCGCACTTTTAGGGTTGGTTTTCCATATCACGGGGTAGTAAACGGCTTTAAGGCCCTGTGCGGTCATCCAGTCGCCAAGGTCGAGGTGTTTGGTGGTTGGGGTAAGGCCGTGGTCTGATGTCATTACAAACAGGGTATCATCCCATCTGCCCTGCTCCTCTAACTTAGCGCGAACTTCGCCCAGGCTGCGGTCTACAATTTTGTAAGCCTCAACCGTACGCTCATCGCGGATATGGTGGTAATGCGAATCCCAGTCAACACTCGGGAATACCGCAAACAGAAAATCAAAATCTTTACCGCTGTTCAGCATCTCCATTACACGGCCATGGCCCTGTATATCTACCGGGTGGTGGCGCAGTTTAAAGTGGGCACGCATATACAGGCCGCCTTTGCCTTTCTTACCCAGGTCATACTCATCAGGCACACTGCGGGTTATCATGTTGTACAGGTTGTATGATTCGCCCATCAGCTCAAACAGTGTAGGCTTATCTGCCGGCATATCGCTATTGAACCAGGCAGCCTCGGGGCCGCAGTAGCTGCGCATGGCCATTTTGTTGAAACGGGTGCGCTTAAACTCCTTTTTATCAAACCAGCGGATACCGGTAATATCCATAGTACCCGGGAAATGACCGGTTAAAAACGGCAGGTAAGCCGGCCCTGTGGTTGACGGAAAACAGGTGGTAGCTTTACGGTAAGTACCCTCGTTAATGATACGTTGGATATTAGGGAGATGGCCTTGTTCTAACAGTTCGGGCAACACCTCGGCGTGGGCACCGTCAACCAGGTAAAACAGTACCCGCTTTTTGCTTTGCATTGATACTTTGGGTTAAAAACAACGGCTACAATTTAACAGCCGCCTAAAAATGAACGCGAAAATAATTAATTATTGTGAATGTTGGCGATGCAGACAGTAACTTATAGGATACCGGAAATATAACTTTCTATAAAAATTTTTAGCTTGTTGTAAACTTTTGTTAACATTGCGTAATTGATTAAACCGATTAAGTGAAGAGGCTTTTTGCAATAGTTTTCCTGGTGATATACCTCTTTAATTGGGGTGGTTACTTGCTGTTGCAAAATTATATGATAGCCCGTGCCGATGAGCACATGAACGAGCTAATAAGCCAGAACCTTTACGACCCCAACTCTCTGGTAGAAGTTAAAGTAAAACAAAATCTTCCCGGCATTTTTGAATGGCGCGATTACAAGAACGTAACCGGCCAGATACAATTAAAAAATGCTTGTTACAACTACGTTAAGCTGAAATTTACTAAGGATACGCTCTATGTAATGTGCGTACCCAACTACGAAAAAACCAAGCTGGTTAAAAGCAATATCATTTACGCTAAACAGGTGAATGATATCCCTACTGATAAAAAAAGTGACGACTCTGCCAAAAAGAGTGGCGCCGACAGCAAGTATGACCATCAGGTATTACAGTTAAGCTTTGTTCGTTTTAACGATGAACCTGCCAAAGGTTTCGTGAGCCGTCACGCTGAAATAAAGGACCCGCTGATTGCCGGCCCCGCCCAGCCCCCCGAGCTGTTAAGTTAATAACACCTTTTTCCTTTAAGCATCTAAGTCACAATTAACCGTAACCGGCATAGCCATGCTGTTTACCGATGCTTTATGTTTTTAACTTATTTTTCGATTTAAACTACAATGAAACATTTATATAAAACCGTTTTAACGGTATTGGCCGCAGCTTGTGCATACCAGGCCAATGCCCAAACCATTACTAAAGACACGCTGAAATTAGACAGCGTACTGATAAAAGAAACACGCAACAAATACCTGCCCGAGGTTGTAGGTCAGTACCTTTTCTCGGGCAAAAAAACAAACATTATCTATCCGGATGCAGGTAAGGCAAACTTAGCCGGCAACAACGCTCGCACGCTTTTTGCGCAAACGCCTGGTATTAACGTTTGGGAGATGGATGGTGCCGGCCTGCAAATAAATATTGGTACCCGCGGTACAGATATGCACCGTTCTATAGAAACCAACATGCGCCAGAACGGCTACAATACCAACTCTGATGTGGTAGGCTACCCGGAAAATCACTATAACACCCCTTTCCAGGCTATTGGTGAGGTGCAGTACGTGCGCGGCGCATCGGCATTACAGTTTGGCAGCCAGTTCGGTGGTATGGTAAACTTTAAGATAAAACAACCGGATACTACAAAAGCTTTCGGTATTGAAAGCGAGCAGACCACCGGCAGCAACCGTTTCTTTAACTCGTACAATGCCATTGGCGGCAAAGTGGGCAAGGTAAGCTACTACGCTTATTTTGATGCCCGCAGCGGCAATGGCTGGCGACCTAATGCGGCGTTCAACTATCACGCTTATTATGCCAATATCAAATACCAGTTTAATGATAAAGGAAGCCTTTCGTTCCAGTTCTCGCGGTCTGATTATGTGCAGCAAATTGCAGGCGGTTTAACTGATGCCATGTTCAATGCAAACGCCCGCCAAAGCACGCGTTTCCGTAACTTCTTTATGCCGGCCATTAACATCCCGGCTATTATTTTCAATTACAATTTTACGCCAAACACCAGGCTGGAAATTACCACCCATGCCTTGTTCGGCGAGCGCAGCAGCGTGCAGTACATTGCCGGCTCAAACGTGGCCGATACGGTTAACAAAACCCTTAACACCTACAACCCGCGCCAGGTTGACCGCGACCACTACAAAAGCTTCACTACCGAGGCCCGCTTGTTAACCAATTACAACATTGGCAGTGTGCGCAGTACCTTAACAACCGGTGTACGTTACGCCGATGGTTCAACTCATCGCCTGCAAAAAGGCGTGGGCACCACAGGTACAAATTTTGATCTTAGCCTGGTTAAAGATTACGGCATCGACCTTGACCTGAACGCCATTAACTACGCAGCTTTTGCTGAGAACATCTTCCACCTTACGGATAAATTCTCATTTACGCCGGGCGTACGTTTCGAGGGCATAAAAACCACCATCAACGGCGTGGTGAACAACCGCAGCACCAATGTTGATTACAAACGCGACCGTACCTTCCCGCTGTTTGGCGCCGGTTTGCAATACCAGGTTACCGGCACCACGCAGATCTATGGTAACTTCTCGCAAGCTTACCGTCCCTACATCTATGCTGCCGTTACCCCGGCAGACCAGCTAACCCTGGTTGATCCTAACATGAAAGACAGCAAAGGCTACAACTCAGACCTGGGCTACCGCGGCAAAATTGGCCAGGCCTTTACGTTTGATGTAAATGGTTTCTTTGTGCGTTATAATAACCGCGCAGGTACTCTTACCGTGCAGGATGCAGGCGGTGCAAACCACCTATACCTTACCACCGTTGGTAACGCCGAAGCAAAAGGTATCGAGGCTTATACCGAGTTATCGCTTATCCGCGGTTTCAACTCACAGGCCACAAGCGATCTGCGCATCTTCAATACCCTTGCCTATACCCATGGCAGGTACGTAAGCGGTAGCATCAATAACAACGGCACCAATGCCAGCTTGGTAGGTCACAAAATTGAAGGCACACCAGACTGGACCAACCGCACAGGTTTAACCTACCTAAACGGCCACATCACATCTACGGTATTATTCAGCTATGTAGGCAAACAGTTTAGCGATGCTAACAACACTGTATTTAATGCAACAGGTGCATCAGGCGTGGTACCGGCCTACAAACTGGTTGATCTGGCTTTTAACTACAGCTTCCTTAAAAGCTACCACGTTAATTTCAACGTAAACAACCTTACCAACCAAAAATACTTTACCCGCCGCATTAACATGTACCCTGGCCCCGGCATCCTGCCAGGCGATGGTATATCGTTCAATATTGGGTTTGGGGTGAAGATTTAGCCCCCCCGCCCCCTGAAGGGGGAGTAGGAGCAATAATGAATCATGAATATCGAATGTTGAATTTCGAAATTATCCCTTCATCATTCAAAATTTAAGATTCAATGTTCGATATTAAAAAAAGCCTGTTCATAACTACATGAACAGGCTTTATGCTTTTCAAAAGCTCCCCCTTCAGGGGGCGGGGGGGGCTTCGCTTATATACTTTTTCACCAGCGCCAACAGCTCATCCACATCAAATGGTTTTTTGATGTATGCATCGGCAAGGCCGGCTTCGGCTATTTCGGCTACGTTGTTAACGGCTGAGAGGATAATGATGGGTATATGGCTTGTTTTGGGGTCCGATTTTAGTTCTTTGCTTATCTGCTGGCCGCTGGCATCGCTTGCCCAATCAGTAAGCCAATTATCAAGCAGTATCAAATCGGGGGCAATATCCGGTAATGATCTTAGTATCCTGGAGTTGTCTGAAGCAGTTACTTCATAACCATCACTCTCCAGCATATAGGTAACGCTTTCCCTTATATCCCTATCATCTTCAATAACCAAAATCTTCTTAGCCATAGTTCATTAAATGTATTATAGGCCCTTAAGAGGCTATTATTACAACAGCGGCAAAATTATTTTGTTTACTGCGCCTTTTTAATTTAGGCGCTTATGCACTTTTACATCCGCAGGATGGTTAAGCAGTGCGGGCAATATGTGGGTAAAGTATTTATAGTGCCGCGTTTGCCTGTGCTTTTTCAGCATGGCATCATCGGCCCACTCCTCTTCAATAAAAAAATGCGAAGGCTGGTCCTGGCTCTGGTAAACCTGGCAATTTATACAACCATCTTCCTTTTGCGATGCAATCACCAGCTTCCTCAGCTCGGCGCTTAAAACATTGCCGGCATCCCTGCGGCACTCTAACGAAGCAACTACACTGATACTCATAACTAAGAGGTTTATATTTAGTTTAAAACGCGCAGAGGCCGTTTTTGGTTTATGAAGGTTTGTAAATTTTGTGGTACAGAAAGTTTGTAAACCACGTCATTGCGAGAAGGCGTAGCCGATGTGGCAATCCCCGACTTACAGAGCCGCCTGTCCTAAAGAGATTGCTTCGTACCTCACAATGACGCAAGTTAGAGAGGCTTCTTATTTCGGGCGTTCCCTGCGGGCGGTCCGCCAGCTGGCGGATCATACGCGCACAGGCATTAGGCACAGGCCGGTATCCGCTACTACCCCTAACGCTATTTTGAACCTTGATTTTGGGACTAAGAGATTAACCTGATGACAAAAAATGTCATTGCGATCCGCCAGCCGGCGGAGTGGCAATCTCGTCGCAAGCATAGCACAAGAGTATAAACGCGATGAGATTGCCACGGCGCTACCGCGCCTCGCAATGACATCATTTATTGATTTGTATTAAAGAGCGGCTTGTAAGGCTTCCTTTATATCTCCCCGTCCAAATTATAACACTCCCTGCACCTGGCTTCGTAGCTTTCTTTTTCGCCGAGAAGGATCTGACTTTCGTTGGGTACCAGGCGGTAAGAATACATGGCTTGTCCGCCGCATTTCATACAAACGGCGTGCAGTTTGGTTACCGAGTCGGCAATGGCCATCAGTTGCGGCATGGTACCAAAGGGGCGGCCTTTAAAATCCATGTCCAGGCCGGCAATGATCACGCGCACGCCTTTGTTGGCCAGCGTTTGGGCAACCTGCGGCAGCTCGTCATCAAAAAACTGGGCTTCATCAACACCAATTACCTGGATATGCTCGGCAAGCTGCAATATTTCTGCTGCTTTACTAACAGATTTTGAGGGAATAGAATTGGCATTATGCGATACCACGGCACGCTGATCGTACCTGATATCGGCTGCCGGACTAAAAATTTCAACTTCTACCTTAGCAATACGTGCGCGCTTTACGCGGCGGATGAGTTCTTCGGTCTTGCCGGAAAACATTGAACCACAGATAACTTCGATGCTACCCCCAACCTCATTTTTTCTTCTGAAAACATCCTCGTTATACACGTGTTTCAATTTTTAGTGAAGGGCTAATATCAGAATTTTGTACTATTTTTGGTAAGCATTTTTCCTAACATCTATAGCCACTATGAAGCAGCAGGAAGTATTTAGAAAGACCGGCGCAATAATAAAAGAACTGTTAGACCAATACGAGTATCTGCAGGAAACGCAAGATGATCTGAACGATCTTGAGCTTGAGCTTTTTGTTGCCAATACGCATTTTTTGAAGGATCATGCCGAGATATTAAAGAAACTAAACCTGCAACGCTCGCAGGAACAAAAGGCTTTGCCGCCTGCTGTTGTTGAGGAAAAAAAGCCTGAGCCGCAACCTGCCGTTCAGCCCGAGTTGATAGCACCGTTGCCAGCCATACCGCTTCCGCCAAAACCGGAGCCAGTTGCGCCCGAGCCACCAAGACCCGAGCCGGTTACGCCGCCTCAGCCCGAGCAAACTACAAGATTTAATTTACCAAAGCCGGATTTCTTTAGGCCGCAGGCACCAAAGGTAGAAACACCACGACCTGAACAACCGGAGATAAAACGCCCTGCAGGCGAGCCAAAATATTTTGAGCCAATGGTACAACCCGTAAAACCGGTTGTAGACAGGGCGCCATTTATTGCGCCACAGCCTGTAGAGCCCGAGGCTACCAAACCTGAAGAGGTAGAGGACAAACCTGTACCCAGCATTAACCTTGATGCGGGCCGCGATGCGGATACGTATTCTTTCCAGCGAGAGGATACCGATAGCATCAAACATAACCTTGAGGTGAACGAGGCCGATACTTTTACGGAAGAGCCTGCACCGGTTATTCAAAACACCATTGCTACCGGCGTGCCTGTTACGCTTGAAACTTTGCTTGATGATAACCAAAAAGCAGACGAGACCGAGCAAGCCAACATTGTGCCTACCAACCCTGAGCCGGTGATTGATAATACGCCAAAAACCGTTGCCGAAGAACCAGCGCCACCTCAGCAACCTGAAGCGCCTGCAGTTGAGCCTGCAAAATCAGACGAGCCGCAACGCCCGCTTACTTTAAACGAGCGTTTACGCGCTCAGCAACAAGGCGATAATACCGCTATCCCAAGTCAGCAGAAACAGGAAGCGCCGATAACTGATCTAAAATCTGCCATCAGCATGAACGATAAGTTATTGTTTGTGAAAGACCTGTTCAATGGCTACAGCCTTGCCTACAGCGAAGCCATAGAGATAGTGAACCGTTTTGGCAATTTTGAAGAAGCAGACCGTTTCCTGAAAACCAACTACGTTACCAAAAACAACTGGGACGATAAAAAAACTACATCAGATAAGTTTTATGCGTTGCTGAGAAGACGTTACGCGTAAGTTATTTAGTAATACTTTTCAACCATGAATAATGAGATATTAGAAAAGTACAATATACACTTCTACAAAAACGTAAGAGGCGAAGAACGTACGGACGGGCGATCAGTGCTGAGTACCTACGTTGGTTCTTGGGAAACTAAAGGGGATATAGACGATTTGCTCACTGACGTTGACCGCTGCTTAAACGGTCAATATGATAGTGTAGAAGACATATATTACGATCATTCTTTAATAGGGATTTATGCAGAAATAACGCCTGATTATTTGATATTATCAGATGAACATAGATTAAATCCGATTAAGATCCCGATGGTTGACTTCAGGGAAATTCTATTATCCTGGCGGGAGTTCTTTCTAAGCTCTTAGATACAAGATCAAAAATCTTATCAAGCATAGTTAATACCCATCCTGTTGCTATCCAGTTTAAGCAGGATAAATAACAGCGTAGTAAAGCTCCACAACGATGAACCGCCGTAGCTGATAAATGGCAACGGGATACCGATAACCGGCATGTAGCCTATGGCCATGGCAATATTGATGGTAACGTGGCAGAAGATGATGGACGCTACCCCATACCCATAAATGCGGGAGAACGGCGATCGCTGCCGTTCGGCTATGACGATGATGCGTAAAAGCAGGAAAAGGTATAGCCCCAGTACAGTTACCGAGCCTGCAAAACCCCACTCCTCGCCTACGGTGCAGAATATAAAGTCGGTGCTTTGGGCGGGTACAAAGGAGTATTTAGTTTGGGTACCCTGCAGGTAACCCTTGCCCCACACACGGCCCGAGCCTATGGCTATCTTTGATTGGTTTTGGTTGTAACCTACCCCGCGCTTATCATTATTTAAACCCAGCACCTCATCGATACGGGCACGTTGGTGTTTCTTCAGTCCGTTATAGTAAAGCGGCTTTACCACGAAAACGAAACCGATACAGGCCACCAAACCAATAAGCATAGCTACCGAAAATTGCCTGTTACGCCTGAACAGCAACAGTAATAGTACGGCCAAAGCTACCAGTCCGGCTATAACGAACCATACACTGTACAGTAGCGAGAGTACAAAAAGCGTGGCTACCAGTCCTATAAAAATGAGGAAGTACACTGAAAGGCCTTCGCGGTAAAGCACAAATATCAGCGAGCAGAATACCAGTGTAGAACCATCATCGGGCTGCATTTTAATGAGCAGCATGGGCAGTAGAATAATACCGCCCGCTATCAGGAATGATTTAAATTCGGTAATTTTTACGTTGGTTGAGCTGAGGTATCGCGCCAGCAGCAAACAGGTAGAAAACTTGGCAAACTCCGAGGGTTGCAGCCTGAAACCACCACCCAGGTCTATCCAGGCCTGGTTACCACCCACGTTTCGGCCGATGACCAGTACCAGCAACAGCAGCAGCACCGTGACGACGTAAAACGCCGGTGCCAGGGCAGTTAAAAACCTACTCTCTAACAGCAATATCACTATACCGATAACTAACGCCGATGCAATATAAATAAACTGTTTACCGTACTCAGTACTCAGATCAAGGATGTTGGTATTGGTCTCGTCATAAACCGCCGCATGTATATTGAACCAGCCGATGGTACACAGGGCCAGGTATATCAACACCGTTAGCCAATCCACATTAAAAAAGAAGCTGCGCTGGTTGTTATTCATCGTCTCTCCTTTTTGGTAACATGGCTATTACGCGTTCGGCAATTTTCTTTTGCTGCTTGTTCTTAGCAGCTTTTAGCTCTATTTCTTTCTTAGCGGTATCGGCTGCTGCTTTTTTTATGGAATCCAGTTTTACCCGTCGTAAGCTATCGGCGCGTTTGCGTGCCTTTTCCTCGGCAGAGCCTGGTACCTCAGGCATCAGGTTAGCATTCATGTAATACTCAGGGTAAATATTAGAGGGCCGTTTGCTGATACTTCCCTTTAAATACTGCTCAACAATAAAGCTGGCTATTGGCGCTGCCCAGGTAGCACCCTGACCGGAGTTTTCTACCACCACGGCAATGGCTATTTTTGGATTATCACGCGGAGCGAAGGCAACAAATACGGAGTTGTCCTTTTTATTCTTTACCTCAACCGTACCGGTTTTGCCACACATAATAATGCCCGGTATTTTTGATCCGTGGGCCGTACCGTAGTCAACCACGTTTTGCATCCCGTTTATTACCGGGTTAAAATATTGCGAATCAACACCAACGTAATTTCGCTCGGTATATTCTTTTCGGATAACCTGCTTATCACCGATGGATTTGATGAGGTGAGGTTTGTAATAATATCCGCGGTTAGCAATAGTAGCTTCGATATTAGCCAATTGTAAAGGAGTTGCCAGCAACTCACCCTGGCCGATTGCCAAAGATATCACCGTGCTTGAACGCCATCCTTTTTTGCCATACATCTTATCGTAAAGAGAAGCCTTTGGCAAATTGCCTCTGTTTTCGGCAGGCAGATCGATATGGAGTTTACCGCCCAACCCAAACTTTGCTACGTTATTTCGCCAGTAATTAAAGGCTGTATCCGTTTTGCGTCCACCGCCCATGCGGTTAACCAGTCGCTCAAAAACCATATCAAAATAACCGTTGCAGGAGTGTGCAACAGCGCTTGCCAGGTTAACATCGCCATGCACCTCACCCTGAAAACATCTAACGCGGCGGTTACCTGTGGTATAATATCCCGGGCAGTGGTAAACCGTTTGCGGGGTAATTACGCCTTCCTGCATGGCCACCAGTGCGCTCAGTGGTTTAAACGATGAACCCGGCGGATAATAAGCCTGTATAGGGCGAACGAAGAACGGCTTAAAAGGATCTTTATATAAAATACCGGCGTTATGCCCGCGGTCTTTACCTACCAACAGGTTGGGGTCATAAGTGGGGGTACTTACAAAGCAAAGTATCTCGCCGGTTGATGGCTCGATGGCTACAATACTGCCTATCTTGTTATGCATCAGCTTTTCGCCAAGCTTTTGAATTTTGGTATCCAATGATGATACCAGGCGGTCGCCGGCAACGGCGGCAGTATCATAAGCGCCACCTGCGTAAACACCTTTAGGCACGTTGTGCGAATCGTAAAGCATGTTACGCACACCACGCTGGCCACGCAAAACATCTTCATAAGATTTCTCTACACCGGTAATACCCACATAATCGCCGGGGTTGTAATAACCGTTTGAGCGTTTGATGATGGCATCAGTAGCCTCGCCAATATAACCCAGGAATTGTGCGGCACTTGAATCGGGATAGGTACGTACCGGCCTTTGTACTGCATCAAAACCCGGAAACTCCGATAAACGTTCCTGGAAAGAGGCATATTGCTGGGCCGAGATCTGCTTTTCAAACACCGATGAACGGTAAGGCGAATATTTACGCGCTTTGATCATCCTTTTATCAAAGCCGTCTTTATCAATATCTAACAGCTTGCAAAACTCAATGGTATCAAAAGGTTTTACCTGCTTGGGTACAACGGTAATATCGTACACGCGTTCGTTCTCTACCATCACTTTACCGTTACGGTCAAGTATAGGGCCACGGGCGGGATATTGGATAAGGCGGCGTACTACGTTGTTTTGGGCATACAGGAAATAGCGGTCATCAACCACCTGGATATAGAAAAGCCTGGCCAGTAAAACCAGCACAAACACCATAAAAATTCCTGCAATAACGTACCTGCGGCCGAAATAACTATTCATTTACGCTCTTTCTTTCTGAAAAACAACAAGCCCGAGACCAGCATCAAAAATACTGTAAATACTGAACTCAATAAAAAGCGGCTTAGTGTGTAATCGATCTCTGATATCCTGAAAACTTCCAGATTAAACAGGAAGAAGTGATGGAACAAGGTCAGGATAAGGGCGTAGGTAAAAAACCACCTGAAACCCATAATGCTCAGGGTAGGTTCGGGCTCGTTATCAAAACCGTCTTTTTGTACGGTAATGCTAATGAATAATACCCTTACAAAAGCCAGTAAAGTACATGCCGCAGCATGCAGGCCCGGGGTATCATAAAAAGCATCGATAGTTAAGCCTAATATAAATGAGAGTGCAAAAAGCAATATGTTCGGCGTCTCAAACGGCAGCAGCAGTATAAACAGAATGTACAAGTACGGCGTTGAGAGGTTGTACAGCGTTATGTTCTTTAACAGCAATACCTGCAGCAGTACCAGCACTAAAAAGCGCACCAGGTTGGTAAGGATAATTCTACTCATCGGCTTTTTTCTCCTGGGCCTCCAGTCCCGCCTGCTCTTTGGCAAACTTATTAATTACCACATCAACATACTCCAACTTGCTGAAATCGACCGCCAGGGCAACCTCTAAATTAAGGAAGAAACCGGTGCCTTTAGCTTTAAGCTTACTTACCTTCCCTAACGGGATACCTGCAGGGAATAACGACAGGTCTGACGTTACCACAGGCTCGCCTATTTTTGGCTGGGCGTTGTTTGATACATCCACCAAAAGCGCTTTGCGCGGGTTCATGTCATCGCCCCATTGTATATAGCCTATCTCTTTGTTATAAGCCAGCATACCGCTCACCCGCGAATCTTTGTGCAGCAACGATTGTACAATAGAAAGGTGCTCGCCCACAAAGGCGATCTTGCCAACCACGCCATTAGAGGCTATCACACCCATACCTTTCTCAATACCCTCTCGGCTGCCCCTGTCAATGGTTAAATAATTGTTGCGTTTGTTGATAGAGTTATTGATCACCTTGGCAGCAATATATTCATACTGCTGTTTATAAATGGTATCAACAACCTTCTTATGCGCAACCGTATCTATGTATTGAGATGATTTAAGCTGATTACGCAAAGCGGCGTTCTCGCGGGCCAATTGGTCATTCACCTCGCGCAGGGTAAGATAGCCCTTTACCTCATCGGCACGGGCATACAAATTGCCGGTTACCTGGTTGGTGCTGTTTATTACCGAAGCTTTTTGAAACGAATTGTATTTGAGGTAAACAATAAGCGACGCTATCTCAAATATAAGAAACAGAAAGAATGCGTTATACTTAGTGATAAATATCAGGAGATTACGCATTGGACTGGAAAGTTTGCTATTGGAATCAAGAGCCAAGAATCAAGAGCCAGGAGCTTGTCTTGGTTCTTGATTCTTGCTTCTTGTATCTCTTCAATTATTGCATTAAAAATTTAAAGTTACCGATGTTTTTAAGTGCTGTGCCGGTACCACGTACTACTGCGCGCAGCGGGTCTTCTGCTACGTGTACCGGTAGTTTGGTTTTGGCGGCAACGCGTTTATCTAAACCGCGCAACAATGCACCACCACCGGTTAAGTAAATACCGGTTTGGTAAATATCGGCAGAAAGCTCGGGCGGGGTAATCTCCAATGCTTTCAATATCGCTTCTTCAATTTTTGAGATAGATTTATCTAAACAGTGTGCTATCTCGGTGTATGATACCGTGATCTGTTTTGGCACACCGGTCATCAGGTCGCGGCCTTGTACGGCAAAATCTGCAGGTGGTTCTGATAGCTCAGGCAATGCAGCACCTACTTCAATTTTTATCTTCTCGGCAGTACGGTCACCAATCATAATGTTGTGCTGGCGGCGGATGTACTGAACAATGTCAGAGTCGAAGTTATCTCCTGCTACGCGGATAGACTGGTCACACACGATACCAGAAAGGGCAATAACCGCAATTTCGGTAGTACCACCACCAATATCGATGATCATGTTACCCATAGGCTCCTCAACATCAATACCGATACCTACGGCAGCAGCCATTGGTTCGTATATCAGGTACACCTCTTTAGCACCGGCAATTTCGGCACTATCGCGTACGGCACGTTTCTCTACCTCGGTAATACCCGATGGGATACAGATAACCATACGTAACGACGGGAAGAACCAGCCTTTACCCTGGTTGATCATCTTGATCATACCGCGTATCATCAGCTCGGCGGCGTTAAAGTCGGCAATTACACCATCCTTAAGCGGGCGTACCGTGCGGATGTTATCGTGCGTTTTACCTTCCATTTGCATAGCCTGGCGGCCAATGGCAATTACTTTGTTGGTAGTACGGTCAAAAGCCACAATTGATGGTTCATCAACTACAACTTTATCATTATGTATAATGAGGGTATTGGCAGTACCCAGATCGATAGCAATCTCTTGTGTGAAAAAATTAAATAAACCCATGTGGTGTTTTTAAATACTTTGCAAAGTTAATAATTAAGAAACCCAATTATTACGAAATCGTTCCGTTGGGAGCTAATTTCACGAATAAAAACCGATTAGTTAATAATAACTCTATTTTTTAAAAATTAGTGTCGGTGACAGAGATTAGTTAATTAGATATTGGAGATTAGTTGATTGTAATTTGACTATGCCTAATCTCTAATTAACCAATCTCCAATCATTAAAATTAGTGCTTAAAGTGGCGCACGCCTGTGGTAACCATGGCAATGCCTTTTTGGTTACACATCTCTACCGAAAGTTTATCGTTTATTGAGCCACCGGGCTGTAATACCGCGGTGATACCTGCATCGGCACCAATCTCCACGCAATCTGCAAACGGGAAGAACGCATCAGACGACATTACTGCGCCTTTAACGTCAAAACCAAACTCAGCTGCTTTAATAAGCGCTTGCTTCATGGCATCAACGCGCGAGGTTTGGCCAACGCCGCTTGCCATTAACTGGCCGTTTTTAGCAATAACTATGGTGTTTGATTTGGTATGCTTAACCACTTTGTTGGCAAAGTACAGGTCTTTAAGCTCCTGCTCTGTTGGTTGCTTTTCGGTAACGGTGGTCATTTGCGCAGGGCCTTCAACTGTGTTGTCTTTATCCTGCTCAATAACGCCGTTCAATAAAGTTTTAAACTGCTTTGAAGGCAGCTCAACAGGTTGGCGAACCAAAATGATACGGTTCTTTTTAGCTTTCAATATCGCAACCGCTTCATCAGTAAATGCAGGTGCAATTAATACTTCGTAGAAAATTTTATCTATCTCGGTTGCCGTAGCAGCATCTATCTCATCATTAGCGATGATCACACCACCAAAGGCAGATACAGGGTCGCAGGCCAAAGCATCAATCCAGGCCTGGTTAATGTGCTGGCGCGATGCAATACCGCAGGCATTGGTGTGCTTAAGGATAGCTACAGTAGGCTCGGTAAATTCGTCGATCAAAGCAACGGCAGCATCAACATCAACCAGGTTGTTGTATGATAGCTCTTTACCGTTCAGTTTGTTGAACATGGCATCAAGGTTACCATAGAAAGTACCTTTTTGATGCGGGTTCTCACCGTAGCGCAATACCTGGCTTTGCTGAACACTTTGTTTGAAAACCGGCATCGGCTCGCTGTTGTCAAAGTATTTGAAGATATGCGTATCGTAGTTTGATGAAATGTTAAATGCTTTTTGGGCAAAACGGCGGCGCTGATCAATAGTGGTAGCACCTTCCTGCGTTTTCAGGATGTTTTCCAGTTCGCTGTAATCGTCTTTTGAAGCAAGGATAACAACATCCTTGTAGTTCTTAGCAGCAGCGCGGATCAATGATATACCACCGATATCAATTTTCTCGATAATATCTTCCTGGCTTGCGCCCGAGTTTACCGTTTCTTCGAAAGGATAAAGGTCAACAATCACCAGGTCAATTTCAGGTATCTCGTACTGGGCCAACTGTTGCTGATCGCCATCAAAACTTCTGCGTGCCAAAATACCACCAAACACTTTTGGGTGAAGTGTTTTAACACGACCGCCAAGGATTGATGGATATGAGGTAAGATCCTCAACAGCAATTACATCAACACCAAGGTCGCGAATAAAAGTTTCGGTACCACCGGTAGAATAGATCTTTACACCAAGGCGGTTTAACTCATGAATTATTGGCTCCAAATTGTCTTTGTAATAAACAGAGATGAGGGCGTTTTTGATTTGAACAGATTGACTCATTACAACAGGGAATTTTTGAGCCGCAAAGGTACGCATTAGTGATTAGAGATTAGAGAGTTGAGGTTAGTTTTTTTAATTGTTTGGTGAATGGTTGATCAGGGTAAATTTTGAGTGATTGTCCTTTAGCACAAGTTTGTGCTTAATCAACGCCAGTCTGCTCATTGCCGCAGGGGCTACTTCTTTTGTCTTGAAACAAAAGAAGCAAAAATTCATACAGCAAAGAGGCTTCTTTGCCACACATTGCCTTTACCCTACAAAGCAGCCAGAACCACGGGCTGCAAAATCTTGCCGCCACATCGTTCGCACATGCCCCCGCTTCAGGCAAGTATTGCTATGCCCCTTGCCTCCGCACTGCCCACCATTGTTCTGCCCGCTTTCGCCCGAAGCTTTTTTGCTGACAGGAGAAGATGAGAAAGAAAAAACTTTACTACGAACCTAACGCCACCGAAAAATGCGACATAGCGTAACGTGCGGGTAGCACTGGTATTGCTAAAGCACTAACATTGTAGCGCGTTACCAAGTCGCGAGTTTTCTTTTTGGTACTTTTTCTTTTGCGGAAAAAGAAAAAGTACATCCACTAACGATTAATAATGCTCAAATCATTCCTAACGGAGAACTGATCTTAGAAAAATCGCTTAGTATCTCGCAATAAAGTATGTTAAAAAGCTTCTTATAAAATCAATCAAAACAGAGAGTTAGTTGTTTATGAGATAATACATGCATCTTTATTGGCATAGCATTTAATCACAGCAGCAACATGAAACCCCACAATCCGCTTGATATTATTGAAATACCGCTGAGTAAAACCAGTATGGCTTTAGGGCTTGCAGCATCGGCTGTGTTTGTAGCGGCGGGAATTTGGTTTGTAAATCACCCCAATCAGTTTCATCGTGCGCCTTTGATCATCACGATAATAGGGATAGCAGCTATAGTTGCATTTGGCGTGGCAGCATTGTATATAGTGAATAAGTTATTTGATACGCGCCCGGGCTTTATTATTGATGATGACGGCATTACAGATAACTCTAATGCTTTTGCGGTAGGCTTTGTACCTTGGGAAGATGTTCAAAAAATTGAGGTGGCTTATATACAGCGCCAAAAGATCATCAAAATTTATGTTAAAGACCCTGATGGGTACATCAGAAGGCAACCCAACGCGCTCTCCAGGCGCATGGCATCCATCAGTTACAGAATACACGGCTCGCCGGTGGCCGTATCAGCCCAGGCATTACAATCGAGTTTTGATGACTTATATAAGTTGATAACAGAGCGCAGACCTAATCTCTGATCAACTAACCACAAATCTACGATTTCATCTTCTTCAGCAACCCTTCTATCACTTTCGGGAAGTGTTGATGCTCTAACTGCTGGCCTTTAAATTTCACCATCTCCAGCGTGTCATCAGGTTCAATTTTAAACCGCGACTGGTGAATGATCTCGCCTTCGTCAAACTCGGCATTGGTGAAGTGGATGGTAATGCCCGATTCTTCTTCGCCGGCTGCTAATACTGCTTTGTGCACATTATCGCCGTACATACCTTTACCGCCAAATTTTGGCAACAGTGCTGGGTGCAGGTTAATGATCTTGTTAGGAAATGCTGCCAGTAAGGATTGCGGCACCAGCCACAGGAAACCTGCCAGTACTATCAGATCCACCTGCAGGTTTTTCAGCAGGCTAATGATATCGTCGGTTTGGTAAAACTCGTGGCGGGTAAATATGTGCGAGGGAACTTCAAAGTTATCGGCGCGTTGTAAAACGTATGCCTGCGGGTTATTGGTCAATATCAACACAACCTCGGCATCGTTATGCTTTTTAAAATGCTCCATTATTTTCTGAGCGTTTGAACCCGATCCCGAAGCAAAAATGGCGATTCTCTTTTTCAAAATAATTGGTAGCTTTTGTACTGCAAAATATAAATTTTTCTCAACTTATCACTTCGTTGAGGTCCTTTTCCTTACAAACCCCCATCGGTATAAAGTGCGCCTGTCTGTAGCGTCATAATAATTCTGGATATCACCGGTCTCTAATACCAATGAATAATCGCCCAGGTTATTAATACGTGCATTTATAAAAGGTTGATAAGGTTTGCCGGTAGAATCAGGTTCTGTAAGGTCTGAGATGAGAAATGTACGGGTACTGCTCAAAGACCATTTGCCGGTAACAACGTTAGCCGCACACCCAAAGTTTTCAAAAGTACAGGTATTATCTTTATTAAAGGTAAATGTTTGTACGCTATCACAAACATAGGTAGTATCTGCAAGCGGGGTCGAACCAAGGTAATCAAGCCGTGTTAACGAGCCCAATTGCCAATAACCGCTTGTTAAAAGTACCGATATGTTATCCGTATTATCGCGTTTGCACGAGTTGATGACGAAAAACACCAGCGCCAATACAGCAATTAAAGGATAACGCATATTTTTTACCATAGCTGTGCAAAGATAATTTAATTTCAAAAGCAGCATTACTATAACTGCACAGCGTAATAATTATTTTAACAGATATCGCTTTTAGGTATCACCAACAATATATTTGCTTATGCGCATACCCTACCATGAATTAGCAAATCGTTTTAAACAGATACTTACGCAGATTGGTTTTACCGAAGCCAAAGCAGCTGCCTGTGCTGCAATATTTGCCGGCAACAGCCGCGACGGCGTACACAGCCACGGATTAAACCGCTTCCCTACATTTATTGAATATGTAAAAGAAGGACTGGTGCTGCCCGATGCAGAACCATCATTAGTAAGCACCCTCGGCGCTATTGAACAATGGGATGGCAACCTTGGCCCCGGTATGCTTAATGCATCCTTCTGCATGAACCGAGCGGTAGAATTAGCTGCAGAAAACGGCATTGGCTGCATAGCTGTCAAAAACACCAACCACTGGATGCGCGGCGGCATCTACGGCCTGCAAGCTGCCGAAGCCGGCTACGTAGGCATCTGTTTTACCAATACCATTGCCAACCTGCCGCCGTGGGGCGGCACCCAACCACGTTTGGGCAATAACCCGTTGATTATTGCTGTACCCCGCCCTGGCGGCCATGTGGTTTTAGATATGGCCATATCACAGTACGCGGTAGGTAAACTACAGAAGTATGAGATGGATGGCAAGCCCCTGCCCCAACCAGGTGGTTATGATAATGAAGGAAATTTAACTACCGATGCAGCAGCTATTCTTGAAAGCAAACGCGCCCTGCCCATTGGTTTCTGGAAAGGCTCTGGGTTATCGCTGGTACTGGATATACTGGCGACAGTGCTCAGCGGCGGGCAATCAACCGCGGCCATTACGCAAGCAGGGCGCAAAGAAAGCGCAGTATCCCAAGTTTTTATTGCTATTAAAACCGACAACGAAAAGAACGCCGAGCTTATTGACCAGATCATCAGCTATACCAAAAGCGACGATACAGGCAAAGAAATATTATTCCCCGGCGAGAATATGCTGCGCACACGCGAAGAAAGTTTACGTGAAGGTGTTTGGGTAGACGAAAAGATATGGCAAAAAATAAGCGCCCTGTAGGCGCTTATGCTTATTTCTTTTTATCGTGAAGGATAACAAAGACGTCTTCGTTATCTTTTTTCATAAGGTACTTTTCGCGGGCAAACTTCTCCAGTTTGGCTTTATCTGAGGTAAGTTCGTTCAGATCGGTCTTAACCTTTTCGGTTTCCTGCTTGTAGAAAGCCTCTTCTTCTTTAAGCTTATTTAGTTGCTGGCGGTATTCATACTGCGAGAACACATCGTTCTTGTCAAAAAATATCATCCATATTACAAAAGCCACCGTTACCAGGAAAAATTTATTCTTGATAAGATCCAAAAGGCGTTTCATTTTCAACGAATCTAATTTCACTTTAAAGCTAATTTTTTTTCTTGATATAATAAAGAGCAAATTCTAAAATCTAAATACTAAATGCTAAAACTTAAATTTTAAAAAAACCTAATCTCTAATCACAAACCACTTATCAACTAACGCCTTCCGCTCATACCGCTGCCACCGCCGCTTTTGGAACCACCTTTGCGATTGCCGCCACTACGGTTACCACCGCTGCCACCGCCCGGTCTGCCTTCGCCACTACCGCCTTTTCCGCCACGGCTGTTACGACCACGATTACCACCGCCGCCGCCATTACGGCCGCCGCGACCACCGCCGCCAGACGGTCCTTTGCCTTTAACAGCTACACTTACAAATTTGCCGGTCATCCTTGAGGTCATCAGCTCGATGCTCAGTGGATATGGGTGGCCTTCCTCTATCGGTACTTCTTTACCTATGAGCTTGTTAATATCTTTCAGGTATTCTATTTCGTCCTCGCCATCGCAGAATGACATAGCAATACCGCTTGCACCCGCCCTGCCTGTACGACCAATACGGTGCACATAAGTTTCAGGAATATTCGGTAACTCGTAGTTCACTACGTGGCTAAGCTCATCAATATCAATACCGCGCGCGGCAATATCTGTAGCTATCAAAACACGCGTAGTACGGTTTTTAAAGTTTGTTAAAGCACGCTGCCTTGCATTCTGCGATTTATTACCGTGGATAGCCTCGGCAGTAATACCGGCTTTGTGCAGGTCTTTAACAACTTTATCGGCCCCATGTTTGGTGCGGGTAAATACCAGCAAGGTTTTAATATTTTTATCCTTAAGGATATGGATCAGCAGGTTTTTCTTATCGCCTTTATCTACAAAGTAAACCGCCTGCTGTATGGTATCAGCAGTTGATGATACCGGTGCTACTTCAACTTTTTCGGGGTTGGTCAAAATAGAATCAGCCAGCGATTGGATCTCCTTAGGCATGGTAGCCGAGAAAAAAAGCGTTTGTCTTTTTGCAGGCACTTTAGCAATGATCTTTTTCACATCGTTAACAAAGCCCATATCCAGCATACGGTCAGCCTCGTCCAATATCAGCATTTTTATCTGGTTGATATGCACGTAACCCTGGTTAATAAGGTCTAATAAACGGCCCGGTGTTGCTACCAGGATGTCTACGCCACGGCGCAAAGCATCAACCTGCGGGTTTTGCGATACACCGCCAAATATCACCAGATTTTTTAAGCCGGTATTGCGGCCATAAGCGGTAAAGCTATCACCAATTTGGATAGCCAGCTCACGGGTTGGGGTAAGTATAAGGGCCTTTATTGATTTTTGCTCGCGGTGCTGTTGCCTGTCGTTATAAAGCAGTTGCAGCGTAGGTATGGCAAAGGCAGCCGTTTTACCGGTACCGGTTTGCGCACAACCTAACAGGTCGCGGCGTTGTAATATAAAAGGGATAGCCTGTTGTTGTATGGGTGTAGGGCTGGTATAACCCTCAGTTTGTAAAGCCTTTAAAATAGGCTCAATTAATTTAAGATCGGTAAATAACATTTATATGTTTTGCAAACGCCAAACCTAAGGGCGCTGACTTTTTCTAATGAAGAGTATTAAATATGATTATAGCCGGCTCACCGGCATTGCCGCAAAGATACGCTTTTTATCGCTAAGTAATTGATGTGGTATTATGCCCGCCTGGCTTGTATGCGTTTTTGGCGCCTGCTGGTTAAAAAACCATCCAGCAGTATAAAGCCGAGGCCTATCATTATAGAAACATCGGCAGCATTAAAGATACCGGTTTGCAGGGGGCCAAATTTCAAATGAAGAAAATCGGTAACGGAGCCATAGCGTATACGGTCATACAAATTACCCATGCCGCCGCCTACGCAGCAAACTATGCCCATGCCCATTAAAGGATGGATATTTTTCTTGAGGATAACAAAAAACAAACCGCCGATAAGTGCCAGTATAGGCACCAGCGTAAGTAAGATAAACCTGAAAGGCTGTATCAGTTTAGAACCAAGGCTTAAAAATGCGCCCATATTCTCTACATGCAGTAGCGTAACATGCCCGTTAAAAAACCTGTGCTGATCATATATATTGATATGTTCGCGCATCATCATTTTAGTAACCTGGTCGCAACTGATATTAAGCGCCAGCAGCGCCAGTATAGCTATAATACGGTAAGCACCTTTCAACTTCATTTCGGCAGCGAAGGTAATAAATCAAACAAAAAAGCCTTTCAAAAATTTGAAAGGCTTTTCATTATCACCTGCACATTTAAAATCTGCGCATCTGCATATCAATAAAATTATTTCATCAGGTTGATAAAATCATCAAACAGGTAACGGCTATCATGCGGGCCTGGTGATGACTCAGGGTGATACTGTACCGAGAAAGCTTTTTTACCTTTTACACGGATACCTTCTATCGACTGGTCGTTAAGGTTTACGTGGGTTATTTCTACTTTATCTGAAGATCTTACCGCCTCTGGCACCACACCAAAACCGTGGTTTTGTGAAGTAACCTCGCAATGGTTAATAATTACGTTTTTAACCGGGTGGTTTAAACCACGGTGACCGTTGAACATCTTTTTGGTCGGGATATCATTAGCCAGGGCCAACAACTGGTGGCCTAAGCAAATACCGAACATTGGTTTATCAGAAGCTAAAACTTTTTTAACCGTATCGATAGCATAAGGCATAGCCGACGGATCGCCGGGGCCGTTTGAAATAAAGTAACCAGACGGTGCAAAATCCTTCTCCATTTCTTCAAAGGTGGTTTTTGCAGGGTAAACTTTAGCGTAAACATCGCGATCATCAAAGTTGCGCAGGATGTTTTTCTTAACACCAAGGTCAAGCACGGCTACGCGGTAAGTAGCATCTTCTTTACCAAAAGTATAAGTTTCTTTGGTTGATACCTGTGATGACAGTTCCAAACCATCCATTGAAGGCACTTCGGCCAATTTAGCTTTCAGTTCTTCAACATCCAGTATCTCTGATGAGATAATGGCGTTCATAGCACCTTTATCGCGTATGTGGCGAACCAGTTGGCGGGTATCCACATCAGATATACCTACCAGGTTATGCTGCTGAAAGTAATCTTGTATCGATTCATCAGCCTGTTTGCGGCTGTAAGTAATGTTATAGTTTTTACAAACCAGGCCGGCAATTTGTATCTGTTCAGATTCAACCTCTGCCTGCGCTATACCGTAGTTACCAATGTGTGCATTGGTTGCTACCATAATTTGCCCAAAGTATGATGGGTCGGTAAAGATCTCCTGGTAGCCGGTCATGCCGGTATTAAAGCAAATTTCGCCGGTAGTAGTACCTATCTTGCCTGCGGCCTTACCATGAAAAACGGTGCCATCTTCCAACAACAAAACAGCAGGTAACTTGGTGAAATGATTCATTTAGCAAAAAAAATTGAAAGGGTTAAATATTCGGATTTTCTGGCTCGAAGCTCCGTGAAAAGATAGTAAAGGGCTGAAGTAAAGTACCTCTTTATTCACGCCGCAAAAGTATGGAAAAATTTACGGGTTTCCGCATTAATTTTCAATTTTTATAGCAGGGCTTTGTGCTTTTATCTGCCGTAACGCGTATTCTTCAAATTTAGCGGTAAAGTGCTTAATATTTTTAGCATTGTTACCCCACGAAGTGATAGACGACCGTTTGTTCAAATCACAGATACTGTTTATCAATATACGGTCTTCATCAATAATAATAGTGACTTGTTCACCCCAACTACCAGAAAAAAAGCCCCTGTCAATACGCACCACACAAACGTTTCCGTTGAATCGCCCGCGCCAATTTAATTCCTTCAAAACCTGAAGTGCTATCTGCTTCAGATCTTGCTTATACAAAGCGGCAGGAATAATATGAAACGGCAACCTACTTCTCTGCAACCAAAAGAATAAACCTGAAACTATAATAGAGATTGATAGTATCTGAACTTGCCTTATATCAAATATTTGCGGGTCGTTACTTATCCATCCGTATAGATCTAAACACAGCAACATTGCCGCCGGAATTAAACAATAGGTCACTATACCAAAATGGTCAAACTTTTCCCATGGCGTTAATGGCAATCGTTCGGTTTGTATAGCTTGTTGATATTGTGCTTTGGTCATTGGTTTTGGTTTACTAATATAAGCTACATCTAAATAATTAGCTAAAGCGATTTTTAAAAATCATATCCTACCTTTGCCTTACAAAAACTAATTATACCATGTCGGTAAATAAAGAAATTAAGCGCATCACTACGCATACGCTGCAGGAGATGAAGAACCGGGGCGAAAAGATAGCTATGCTTACAGCTTATGATTACTCGATGGCTGCCATAGTTGATAACGCCGGGATGGATGTGATACTGGTAGGCGACTCGGCCAGTAACGTAATGGCCGGCCACGAAACTACCCTGCCTATTACTTTAGACCAGATGATCTATCATGCATCATCAGTAGTACGTGCTGCCAAACGCGCATTGGTTATTGTTGATCTTCCGTTTGGTTCGTATCAGGGTAATTCAAAAGAAGCCCTTTCATCGGCCATCCGTATCATGAAAGAATCCGGTGCGCACGGTATAAAGCTTGAGGGGGGTGTAGAGATAGCAGAATCTGTTAGCCGCATACTTACTGCCGGCATACCCGTAATGGGCCACTTAGGGTTAACCCCGCAATCGATATATAAATTTGGCACTTACACCGTACGCGCCAAAGAAGAAGCCGAAGCTGCCAAGCTAAAAGAGGATGCTAAGAAACTGGAAGAGCTGGGCTGTTTTGGTGTAGTGCTTGAGAAAATACCCGCCAAACTGGCTAAAGAAGTAAGCGAAAGCCTGCACATCCCAACCATAGGCATTGGTGCCGGCCAGCACTGCGATGGCCAGGTATTGGTAATACACGATATGCTGGGCATTAACAAAGGTTTTAAACCACGTTTCCTTCGCCAATATGCCGATCTTTTTGATGTAATGAACAATGCCATAGGCAACTATGTTACTGATGTAAAAGCAAAAAGCTTCCCGAGCGAAAAGGAAGAGTATTGATTTTGAAGTCCATAGACAATAGTCGATAGTCCATAGTAACTGTCGGCTTAATCATAGCAAATCAACTATGGTCTATGGACCATGGACTATCGACTTAAATATGCGACCCGAACATACCTATATAAATAAAGATATTACTGATGCCGATGTGCTGTACGAGGACAACCACCTTATTGCCATAAACAAGCGCGCGGGTGATATTGTGCAGGTTGATGAAACCGGCGATGAACCGCTTGATGAAAAGGTGAAACGCTACATCGCAGCAAAATATAATAAGCCCAACGGCGCTTTCCTGGGCGTGGTACACCGCCTGGACAGACCTGTGAGCGGCGTTATCCTGTTTGCCAAAACCAGCAAGGCGCTGGATAGGATAAACAAGATGTTCAAAGCCCGCGAAATGCATAAAACCTATTTTGCTATTACTCGCCAAAAGCCCCATCCCGAGGCGGGTAACCTGGTACACTGGCTGGTGAAAAACCCGCAAAAGAACGTAACCAAAGCCCACGACAAAGAAGTACAAGGCAGCTTACGCTCTGAACTAAACTACAAACTGGTAGGCCAGCGCGATGGCTATTCTGTCATTGAGGTTGACCCTATAACCGGTCGCCCCCATCAGATCCGCGTGCAGCTATCTACTCTGGGTTGCCCCATTGTTGGCGATAACAAATACGGCTACCCACGAGGCAGCCTGCGCAAAAGCATTTGCCTGCATGCCCGCCGTTTAAAGTTTATCCACCCGGTTAAGAATGAACCGATAGAGATAGTGGCATCGCTACCAAAAGATGGCTTTTGGGATAAATTTGAGGATCTGGTGCCGTAAGCTTATAATATGTCATTGCGAGCGATAGCGTGGCAATCTCTTCGCGTTTGATCTAAGCGAACGAGGAGATTGCCACGTCGCTACGCTCCTCGCAATGACATGGTTTTATAAAAATTCAAAAGCCCGCCCTGCATAAACAGGACGGGCTTTTTAATTTTTACTTTTTAATTTTTACTTTTTTTCCGCTTTTGGTGGGGCAAACATTGCTTCCTTAATAAACTTAACCGGCGCGCTGCCATAGCTCAGGAACTTCTCGTTAAAGTCTTTCACTTTAAACTTGTCGGCTTGTTTCTTTTGCCAGTCCTGGTAAAGTTGATTGATCTCTTTGTAACCGGTAAAATAACTGGTTAACTGCACGCTGCTAACACTTACGCGCTTCCATTTTCCATCGGCCTCGGCTTGTTGCTGAAAAGCTTCTTTGGTTAGCATTTTCACGGCCTGCTCTTTGGTCATGTTGCCGGTGTGTACACTGTAATCCAATATAGTATTACAAACCGAGCGTAAGTGCCATTTGTACCACATCAGGCGCATCTCGGGCGCGTTATTGCCGAAACCTGCATCCATCATTTCCTGCTCACTAAAAACAGCCCAGCCTTCAACCATGGCACCGTTGCCTAATATAGATTTGATCATGCTCGGCGCTTTGTTGGCATAAACCAATTGGGTATAGTGGCCGGGGATAGCTTCGTGGATACAAAGGATCTGCAGGATATAATCGTTGTATTCGCGCAGGTAGCTTTCTGCCCGCTCTGCCGACCAGCCTTTTAAACTCCCTACATTGTAATAGGTATTACCCGTTTTATCATAAGGGCCCGGCGCGCTTATAGATGCACCTGCCACACCCGCCATATAGGCAGGCTCTTTACGCACTACCAAAGGTTTAGTTGGGTCAAGCGTTACCAGGTCTTTTGACCTGATGAAGGCTGTTAGCTTAGGTATCTCCTTCTCAATTGCCGACTGGAACTCATCCGGCTTAACATGGCTTGCCGATAACGTATCTATCACGCGGCTTATCATCTCCAATGAATCTTTTGGCGCAGCCTCGGTTTTAAAATACTTAGGCCAAAGCTGTCGGCTTATTTTGGCCATCTCTTTGTGCAGGTATTTCTTACGCTCAACGGCGGCATTAAAGGTTTGCTGGGCAGTACCCTCGGCTTGTATATCATATTTAAATTTAGCTTCATACAAGTCTTTTCCCAGGCGAAAACTGCGGGGCTTATCGTTCTTCATTGCCTTTAAATAAGCAACGTAGGCTTTGATGGCATCGGCAGATAATTTGGCACGATCTGTTATTTGCTTTTGCTCGGCATCGGGCAATTTGCTTTTTTTGAGTGAATCGGCAAGGTCGGCTTCAAAAATGCTGAGGCCACCTTCGTTTTGTTCAACGGCAAGGTCGGTAAGTTCCTTCACCGGGTTTTTCAGTTGCAGTTCGGCAGCTTTATAATAAGCCGGGATATTCTCCATCTTCTGGTAAAAACTGCGCAGGCGCTTTTGCAAAGGCGCATAATGTTCATTCAGGATAAATGCGAATGAGCCGGTAACGTTGTATGATGATGGATCCCACTCGTATGATTTCAATTGTTCAACATTCCACTGGGTCGATTCCAACTGGTTTTTCATTACGGCGTGGTCTATCTTATTATTATCCGTTAACAAAGCCGGTTCGTACCGACTAAGCGAATCCAATTGTACTTTGGCAAATTTAAGCTGCGCTTCGCGTGCTTTAGCATTTGGCACAATCAACAGGCTATCGTATTTGTGGTAACCTACTGATGTTGCCCAATCAGGGTTAAGTTTCCATAACTCTTCCAGAAAATGGTCTTCATAACGGGTAAAGGTTCCGTCGTCTTTTAAGCCGTTATCTATGCCGTTGCCGCCGTCTTTTTTACAAGCGGTAAAGGCCAATACATATAGCGCACAAAGGAGTATTTTTTTTATCACGATGATGGGTTTTGCTTTTGGTGATAAACTTAAAAATTTGATCACGATAAATCAAACCTGTAACCGGATTGTTAAACCAAGAAAACACGATACCATGAATAACCATCACGACATTTTAATAAAAGAACTGATAAAACTACTGGAAGGCGGCGGCGCACATGCTACATTGGAAGATGCTTTAGATGGTATCCCTGCCGATAAACTGGGCGTAAAACCGCACGGCCTGCCATATAGTATATGGCAACTTACCGAGCACATTCGTATTGCGCAATGGGATATGCTTGAGTTTAGTAAGGATGGCAACCATCAATCGCCAAAATGGCCCGATGATTACTGGCCAAAAGAAGCCGAACCTGCAGAAGGTGCATGGGACAAAACCGTTGCCGCCATCAAAGCCGACCGAAAAGCATTTATCGAACTATTAAAAAGCGATGATATTTACCAGCCCATCCCCCACGGAGACGGCCAAAGCATCCTGCGCGAAGCATTGCAAATAGGTGATCATAATTCTTACCATACCTCAGAAATCATCCTGCTGAGAAGGTTGCTGGGAATTTGGAAGTAGTTTAAGATATGCAGATGTGCAAATTTTAGATGTGCAGATTATTATAGAAATAATTAAACGATGTCATTTCGAACGAGAATCGGGGAGAACCGGAACAAAGTGGAGCTCATCGAAGATAAATCTTGTTATTATTGCTAAGCAAGTACGCTTGTTTTATCTAACAGGATTTCTCCTCGCTGTCGCTCGTTCGAAATGACATTACTCTTGGCTTTGCGAACTGCGAACCAATATTTCATCTGCACATTCGCACATTTTAAATCTGCACATCTATTTTAATCCCTTTACAAACGTAACAATACTTGTAACCAGTTCCGGTTTCAGAGGCAGATCGGGCTTGTTATAGGTTGCAAGATTCTGTTCCCTGTCGGCAGGGGCTTCTTTAAGCACGTGGTTCATGTTAGGGATGATCACCAGTTGCGCGTCAGATTTTGCTTTTTTGAGCAACTCTGCTTCGCTTACGGGTACCTGCAGGTCGGTGGTGCCTTGCAGTAGCAATACAGGCGCTTTTACTTTCTTAATCTCGCGGGCGGGGTTATACCTAAACCACGACATCAGGTAAGGCTGTACTTCGGGGCCGGCAACAGCATATATTTTAGGGTCGATACTTTCAGTAAATTTACCTTTCTTCAAACTATCCAGCATGGTTTTAAAGTTATCCTGGATAAACTTAGGCTGGGCCTTCATCTGCTCAGTAACAATAAGGTCGGCAGAGCGGCCGGCACCGGCAACAGAAATAAATGCTTTTACCGGCTGATCGCGGCAGGCCAGCAGGCCTATCAATGAACCCTCGCTGTGACCAAGGATGATCACCTTAGAAAAACGCTTATCATCAGCCAATAACTGCACCAGGCCAACGGCATCGTCAACATAATCCTCAAAACGTAATTCCTTTTGTTTGGTTGAGCTTACGCTTTGGCCTACCAGGCGTTTATCATAGCGCACGGTGGCAATACCCGCTTTGCCCAGGTCGTTAGCCAGCATTTTATAGGCGTTGGTGCTTAGCCCAAGTTTAGGGCTGTTGCAATCGCGATCAGTAGGGCCAGATCCGGCGATGATCAACACAACCGGCACTTTATCAGATGCATTCTCAGGCATGGTAAGCGTACCGGATACCGAACCACTCAGAGTCTTCAAAATTATCGGTGATTCTTTCAATCCCGGGTCCATCTTCATGGCGGTAGCTGCCTGGTCAACATAAGGGCTCAGCAATAAACCTGTTAACCTGCTTTGGCCATCAAGAGAAATGTTAAGGTTAAAAATGGCATTATCAAAAGTTGCTTTATAAACGGCCAGCGGTGCGCTGAATTTAAGCAGCTCGGCACTTTTAAGGCTGCCTAATTGTTTTTTTAACTGTATGGTGGTAGGTTTAAACTTATCAAGCGGCAGCGCAGCCTTCATTTCGGTACTGAACATGTTAAAAATACTATCGGGCTTGTCGCCGTTGTAGTATACTTTAAACTTGTTTAAAGCAGCGGTAAAATTAGCCGGTGCGGCTTGTGCAAAAGCTCCTATAGTTAAAAACAGAGCAGTTATTAAAAAGTATAGTTTCTTCATACCCACGGTTACGATCTTATATTATTTGAGGCACTAAAATAACAAATTACAAAGTTATGAGCCCCAAATTTAAATAAAGCAACATTTCTGATACAATTCTCGTAAAAAAGAGCAGCAAGGATGGCTAAACATGCGATATTGTTGCTACATTTAACTTTTTAACTGAAACTATACGGACTATTTCTACTAACTATTTTAATGAAGTTCAAACGTGGATGCTTTTTTTTGGCATTCCTGGTATGTATTAATTTTTGTTACGCCCAAACCGGTATCACACTTATAAGAGGCAGTGTTTCAACACAAAGCAATCAGCCTGCTGATGCAGCTACTGCTATACTGTTACACCTGCCAGATTCAGCCCTTGTCACCTCGGCATTGGTTGATGCTAAAGGCGCTTTTCAATTCAATAATATCAAACCCGGGAAGTATGTGATACTGGCAACAATGCTGGGTTATAAACGTGCCTATTCGCCTAACTTTGAAACTAAGGCAGATATTGACATTTCATTAGCCGCAATACAGTTAACACCCATCAGCACGCAATTAAAAGACGTTACCGTTACAGCCCGCAAAGCCTATGTTGAGGTTAAGCCCGGTAAAACCATTATTAACCCCTCGGCAAGCATCATTGCCGACGGGCAATCGGCATTGGACATCTTAAGGCAATCGCCGGGTGTAAAGGTTGATAATAATGATGCAGTCAGCGTAAGCGGCCGCCAGGATGCATTGATACTGATAGATGGCAAAGCTACCAACCTTAGCGGTGCCGATCTGGCTGCGCTGTTAAAAAGCACCCAGGGCAGCAATATCGACCGTATGGAAGTGATCACCGGCGGCTCTCCCCGGTATGATGCATCGGCTGGTGGTGTAATTAACATCGTACTTAAAAAAGGTAAAAACATCGGCACTAACGGCACTTTTACTTTAGGTGCAGGCTATGGACGCTATTATAAAGGCAACACCGGCATAAGCTTTAACAGCCGCACAAAACACTACAACATTTTTGGCAACTATAATTTTACAGCCAACAAAGCTTTCAAAAACTTTAACACCCAACGCGGTATTGATTACAACGGCCTGCAAAGCCAGTACAATACCATGTACCGCAGCACATCAGAAACTTTTACCAACAATTTCAGATTAGGTACCGATTTCTTTTTGTCTGATGCACACACATTGGGCTTTTTGGTGAGCGGCAATATCAACAATGCTACCTTTGATAAGCGTAATACCCTCAGCATTTACAACCAGGGCACACTTGATTCAACCGTTCGCGCCAACTCGGCGCTTGACAGGGATATCCATACCTTTAGTTACAACTTAAACTACAACGGTAAACTGGACGCTACTGGTCGCACGTTAGCCGCTAATGTTACCTATACTAATAATGCACGCGGTTCTGACGAATATATTACTAATACTTTTAATAACGCAGCCGGCGCCCAATACCGCAATCCGTTATTGCTGCAGAACTTATCGCCAACTAAGGTGAATATATGGTCGGCATTGTTGGATTACAGCAATCCGCTGGGTAAAAATGCCAAGATTGATGCAGGGGTAAAATTCAGCAGCACCAAAACGGATAATAACCTCATTTTTGGCCCTAAAGTGGATTCATTAAATACTTATACTATTGATACCACCTACAGCAACCACTTTATTTATACCGAGAAAATTGCTGCGGGATACATCAACTACAGTGGTAAATTCGGCAAAACCGATATCAGCGCCGGTGTAAGGGCCGAATACACCAACTCGCGGGGCGACTCGTATCGCGAGCAATCGCCAACCAAGCGTCATATCACCCCAAGAGATTATTTTAACCTGTTCCCTACCGTACAGATAGAATATCATCAGAATGATAAAAACGACTACTCGCTTAATTTTACCCGCGGTATTGCAAGGCCGGCTTATGATAAGCTGAACCCTTTCCTGTCGTTTATTGATGTTTATACCTATCAATCGGGCAATGCCTACCTGAGGCCGGTATATGCAAATACGCTAAGTTTGATGCATACCTACAACCAGGAAATAAGCACCAGGTTGTATGCATCCTTTGCCACGGGTGCAACTTTCCCGTTCTATCAGCAAAATGATGCTACCAAAGTGATCATTAATACAGATGTTAACCTTGGCCGTACTCATTCTATAGGCATAGCATTTAACGCACCTGTTAAATTCACTAATTGGTGGAACAGCAATTATGATATTGATGCTTCATACCAGCGCTACATAGCCGACCCTAAGTACGGCGATTTTGACAAAAGCGCAGGCGATGTAATTATTAACACTACTCAAACTTTTAAACTGGGCAGCAGGCTAAGCGCCGAGCTCTACGGTTTTTATGAAACACCAACCGTTTACGGTATTAATAATTTCAAATCGGCTTATTACGCCAATGCAGGCTTAAGCATGCCGGTTTTAAATAAACTGGGAAAATTGAGCGTCACTCTTCTGGACATTTTTAAAACCCGCCGCGACAGGGCATATACCACCTATCAAAACCTTAACAGGTCTACTGTAGATTGGCGCGAGTACCGTATCCTTTCGGTAAACTTCAGCTATCGTTTTGGTAAATCAACAGTTAAAGGCGCCGCGCGCCACCGCACAGGCAGCGAGGACGAGCAAAAACGTATAGGCAATTAATTGTTAGATCAACTTTAGTTCGGGGTAACGGCCCTTTATCCGCTTAACAAAGTATCTGCCTAATGACTCAGCACTAATGAATTTGCGGTAGGTTGATGGCCTGATACCGAAGTATTGCCACACGCTATGGTTATCCCTGAACTCGAGTTCGAGGATCTGCTTACCGGCATCATAACCAATACTCTCCAAAGCCGATGACTCTACTTTATGCCTTCGCATATAATTATAACATGCCTGAATATGTATGGTTTGCAAAAAATTAACCTGCATGCCCGCTTAAAGCGCTGGAAATAATGATGAGTAGTACTATAAAGGTGATGGCGGTGTACAGGTGGTCTTTTTCGAGAATAAAACCAATGGCCGAGAATATCACTCTCACAATAGGCGTAGCTATCAGCAAAATAATACCGAATTGGATAATGGCCCTGCCCCGGCCGGTAATAATACCGTGGAATATACCGCTTGCCGTTTGTATAAAAGCAGGTACACCCTTAAACTCGTGGTAGTTGGCAACCGTTCTCCCGTGCCTTGAAATGTAAACGCAGCCACCAATAAAAACAATAAGCATAGATATCAATACCCCTGCGCGGAGCACCCAGCCTATTACAGCCTGCATATCTTTGTCCTTAAAGTTCTTTAACATCGGTTAATTTGGCGGTCGCCGTTGATGGTACAGGCCGAAAATAACCGTTAAAATACTGTCTGCCAACTTTAATGTTAAACTACCTGATATATAGACTTTCTGTAATCGGCGGCCAAAAGGTTAATCTGTAAGCAGTTTTTACTATTTTCGCAACCTCAAACCGGTAAACAACACATGGATTATCAATTTAAAGATATAGAGAAGAAGTGGCAGCAGTTTTGGGCTGATAACAACACGTTTAGAGCCGATAACAACAGCAGCAAGCCAAAGTATTACGTGCTTGATATGTTCCCTTACCCATCGGGTGCGGGGCTGCATGTTGGCCACCCGCTGGGCTATATCGCTTCTGATATTTTTGCGCGTTACAAACGTAACAAAGGCTTTAACGTATTGCACCCAATGGGGTATGATAGTTTTGGTTTACCGGCAGAGCAATACGCTATACAGACAGGCCAGCACCCGTCGCTTACTACCGAAGCCAACATTAACACCTACCGCCGCCAGCTGGATCAGATAGGTTTCTCTTTCGACTGGAGCCGCGAGGTACGCACCAGTTCCCCGGATTATTATAAATGGACGCAGTGGATCTTTATGCAGCTATTCAATAGCTGGTATAATAAAGCTGCCGAGAAAGCAGAA
Source organism: Mucilaginibacter conchicola (assembly GCF_003432115.1). Classification (GTDB taxonomy): domain Bacteria; phylum Bacteroidota; class Bacteroidia; order Sphingobacteriales; family Sphingobacteriaceae; genus Mucilaginibacter; species Mucilaginibacter conchicola. The sequence continues at coordinate 159,026 of NZ_QWDC01000004.1, read as the reverse complement.
AGTATTGACAGCCTGGTTGCCCACTTTGAGAGCAATGGCTCTGCAGGTATTGTAGCCGTTAGCGACGAAGATACTTTGGCCTTTACAGCCGATGAATGGAAAGCTTTTTCAGAAAAAGCAAAGCAGGAAGAGTTATTAAAATACCGCCTTACCTACCTGCGCGAGAGCACCGTTAACTGGTGTGCCGCCCTGGGTACCGTATTGGCAAACGACGAGGTAAAAGACGGCTTTAGCGAGCGCGGCGGCTACCCTGTTGAGCAAAAGAAAATGATGCAGTGGAGCATGCGCATCACCGCCTACGCCGAACGCCTGTTACAAGGTTTGGACAAAATTGACTGGCCTGAGCCGCTGAAAGAGATGCAGCGCAACTGGATAGGCAAAAGTGTGGGTGCGAGCGTGAAATTTCCGTTGGAAGAAGTTTTGGATGCGAGTGAGGGTGCGGGAATTTCTCCGGCAACCGGCACTGACACCGGCACTCCTTCTTACATCGAAGTCTTTACTACAAGGGTGGACACCATCTTCGGCGTAAGCTTCCTTGTTATCGCTCCCGAGCATGAGTTGGTTGCTGAGTTAACCACAGCGGAGCAAAAAGCCGATATTGACGCCTACATCGCCCAAACTAAAAAGAAAAGCGAGTTGGACCGTATGGCCGATACTAAAACCGTATCAGGCGCATTTACGGGCAGCTATGTAACTAACCCGCTTAACGGGGATAAGATCCCTGTGTGGATCGCTGATTATGTATTGGCAGGCTACGGTACCGGTGCCGTAATGGCTGTACCAAGCGGCGACCAGCGCGATTACCTGTTCGCTAAGCATTTTGATCTGCCGATCATCCAGATCATCGATATTCAAAATATAGAAACCGAAGCCGACCCAACTAAAGAGGGCAAGTACGTAAATAGTGATTTTATCAATGGCTTAGGCTACAAAGAAGCAACTGCTGCTGTTGTTGCCAAACTGGAAGAAGTTGGTTTGGGTAAAGCCAAAGTGAACTTCAGGATGCGCGACGCCATTTTTGGCCGCCAGCGTTACTGGGGCGAGCCTGTACCGGTTTACTTTAAAGATGGTTTGCCGCAACTGATACAGGAAAGCGAATTGCCTTTATTATTACCTGAGATTGATAAATACCTGCCAACCGAAACCGGCGAACCACCGTTGGGCCGCGCTACAGACTGGAGCTACCAGAGTCAGGAATCAAGAGACGAGAATCAAGACGAAACTTATTCTTACGAGCTAAGCACCATGCCGGGTTGGGCGGGCAGCAGTTGGTACTGGTACCGCTATATGGATGCGGATAACAACACTGAGTTTGCATCAGAAAAAGCCATTGAGTACTGGAAAGATGTTGATCTTTACATTGGCGGCAGCGAGCACGCTACCGGTCACCTGCTGTACAGCCGTTTCTGGAACAAATTCCTGAAAGATATTGGTAAGGCAATTGAGGAAGAGCCTTTCAAGAAATTGATCAACCAGGGGATGATACAGGGAAGGAGTAACTTTGTGTACCGCTTAATTGATGCGGAAGGCAGAGGTACCAACACTTTTGTATCGCACGGCTTAATAAAAGAACATAAAACCTCTCCTATCCACGTTGATGTGAACATTGTTGAAAATGATATACTAAACATCAACAAGTTTAAAGCATGGAGAGAAGATTTTGCCGACGCGGAGTTTATTCTGGAAAACGGCAAATACATCTGCGGCGTTGAGGTCGAAAAAATGTCGAAATCAAAGTTCAACGTGGTTAACCCCGATGATCTGATTGAGCGTTATGGTGCCGATACCTTGCGTATGTACGAAATGTTCCTTGGTCCGCTGGAGCAAAGCAAGCCATGGAATACCAACGGTATCGAGGGTGTATTCAAATTCCTGCGTAAATTCTGGAGACTGTTCCATGATGCTAACTGGAATTTCACAGTTTCAAACGATGCACCTACCAAGGCAGAGTTGAAGGCCTTACACAAGATCATCAAGAAAGTAGAAGAAGATATCGAGCGTTTCTCGTTTAATACTTCGGTATCCAGTTTCATGATAGCCGTTAACGAGCTAACTGATCTTAAATGTAACAAACGCGCCATACTGGAAAACCTGGTTATCGTGCTGGCACCTTACGCACCACACATTGCAGAGGAACTATGGTCGTTATTGGGTAATGCTGAGGGGACTATATCAACGGCAACTTACCCAAAATTCCAGCCGGAGTATTTGGTTGAGGATGAGTTTGCTTACCCTATATCATTCAACGGTAAAGTACGCACCAACATCAGCCTGCCATTAACTATGGAAGCTGCTGATGTAGAAGCTGCAGTATTAGCCCACGCCGATGTACAAAAACACCTTGACGGCAAAGCCCCTAAGAAAGTAATTGTTGTAAAAGGCAGAATTGTGAACGTGGTGGTGTAATTTATTAAAATCTGTCATTTCGAACGACAGTGAGAAATCTTCTTCGCCGTAAGTGTCGCATGCAGAAGATTTCTCGTCGCCGCTATCGCACATGCCGCCACATGGCTCGCTCGAAATGACATTTTTATACAACAACAAAGCCCTTGCCTGCAGGCAAGGGCTTTGTTGTTGTTAACCATTCCGTCATTGCGAGGAGCGACAGCGACGTGGCAATCTCTTTAGGACAAGATATGCATATTGAGGATTGCCACGCTATCGCTCGCAATGACGCGGTCGGGTCTACACCCCCCTCAACTCCCTACCTATCATCATCTTAGTGTAACATATACATTACAACTCTAACAATTTTTTAATTTCCGCGGAAACGGCTGTAACATTTTGAGCATTTTCGCCTCAAATTACGAAACGCTCAAATTATGAAACGAATACTTTTACTTATTATAGTTATTTGTGCTGCATTTACAGCCAACGCACAGATCCCAATGGGTGGCGGCGGCTCAAACATTGTGGGCAAAATATCGGGCAAGGTCATCGACTCGCTGACCAAGAAACCGGTAGACTATGCAACCATTAGCTTATTTAAAAGCGGCGGCACAACACCAGTAACCGGTGTGCTGACAGATGGCAACGGTAACTTCCAGTTCAACGGTATTAAAACCGGTAAATACAAGATCAGCGTATCTTTTATCGGCTACCCTGCCAGGACTTTTGACCCTGTTGAAACTACTGCTGCAAAGCCGGATAACAACATGGGCACTATCCTGCTAAAACCAAGTGCTACTGCACTTAAAGAGGTACAGGTAGTTGGTCAGGCTGCACTTATCGAGAATAAAATTGATAAGATAGTTTATAACGCCGAAAAAGATGTAACATCAACCGGTGGTAACGCTACAGACGTTTTACAAAAAGTTCCACTGGTATCGGTTGATATGAATGGTAACGTAGCCATCCGCGGCGACCAAAACGTTCGTGTATTGATCAACGGTAAACCATCTGGCGCTACTTCTGCCAGCTTAAGTGATGTGTTAAAAACCATCCCTGCAGACCAAATTAAAAACATTGAAGTTGTTACCTCTCCATCTGCAAAATATGATGCAGAAGGTTCTGGTGGTATCATCAACATTATCACCAAAACCAAAAATGCATCGGGCATAAGCGGTTCTGTTAGCGGTGGTGTAGGTACACGCCAAAACAACGGTAACATGAACTTAAATTATAACAAGAACCGTTTTAATTTTTCTGCTAACATAGGCGGTAATCTTACATGGCCACAAACCATGACAAGCGAATTTACGCAAACCATTAATACCCCGGCTATCCCTGCTTCGGGTTCAACACCTGCCAAAGATGCCGTAAATCAGCTTAACCAAAACAATACTGCTAACAAGACAAAACGCCATGGCGTAAGAGGTACTTTAACTGCTGGTTACGAGTTTAATGGCTTTAACAGCATTAACAGCACGCTGGCTTTAAACGATGGTGGTTTTAACACAAACGGTGGTGGCGACTACAGCATTAAGAATTATATTGATTCGGCCAAAAACATAAATTATTTTGGTAACAGCACCAACCGTAACAAATTTAGCGGCTTTGACTGGAACCTTGATTATACCCATAAGTTTAAAAAAGAAGGTCACGAGATCACCGTATCTGGCCAATGGAGCCACAGCATAATCAAAACAGATTATACGAGCTTATTTGCAGCCCAGCCAAATACCGGCAAAGCGGCACCGCAACCAAGCCAAAAGGGTGATAACAATGGTAAAAACAATGAGTACACCTTACAGGCCGATTACGCCTTGCCTATCAACAAAACGTTAAAATTAGAGGCAGGTGGTAAAACTATCCAAAGGCGCATCAATAGCGATTACAACATTTACTCGGTAGATTCACTTGGTTACAACCAGGTAATTGATGCCTTAAACTCAAACCTTTACGATTACAAACAAAACGTTTACGCTGGTTACGGTGTATTCACCATTACACTGCCTAAAAACTACTCGGTATTAGCAGGTTTCAGGTATGAGAACACACAAATAGCCGGTGACCCGAAAACACCTTTTGCAAGCGAGGCAAACCAACAGGATCTGAAACCTTTTAATGCAAGCTATAATACTTATATCCCAAGCCTTACCATACAAAAAGTAATAGGTACAAATACCTTTAAATTATCATACAGCAAGCGTATCCAGCGCCCAAGCCTGCAGGTATTAAATCCGTTCATCAACAGGGCTAACATCCAGGCGCAATCAGTAGGTAATCCTAACCTTGCTCCTGAAGTTTCACAAACAATTGAGTTAAACTACAATACGTTCATCAAATCGTCTGTTTTAAACTTCTCTGTTTACTACAAAAGAACAAGCGACCTAATAGAAGGATTGGCACAGCCACTTACCGAGTATATCCAAACAGGCGCTAAAATAGATACTGTTATAGGTACACGTACCATACAACGTAACGCAGCGTTGAACAACTCATGGGGCGCAAGCTTTTTTGGTTCGGTAAATCCGTTTAAGCCTTTAACTATAAGAGGTAGCGTAAACGTGTTCACTTATAACCCAAGCGTGTACACCGAGTTTGCAAATTACATCAACACCGATGCAATAAAAACCCAGTACATGTACACCATGTTTGGTAGTGCAACATACAACTTCCCTAAAGACTTTATTTTTGAAGCCTTTGGTTTTATAAATTCTCCGCGCCGTACTATACAAGGTGCAAGCCCGTCATTCGGTATTTATGCATTTGGCGTGAAGAAACAATTCATGAACAAAAAAGCTTCACTCGGTTTCAATACAGTACAACCATTTGCAGTTAATAAAGCATTTAACCAGAATATATCAAGCCCGGGCTTTAGCCAGGTTTCTAAAACGCAATTCCCTTTCCAATCTTTCGGTATCACGTTTAGCTACAGCTTCGGTAAAATGAGCTTTAAAGCACCTAATCCGGGCCAGAAAAAGAAAGGCGTTAACAACGACGACCAGATACAAGGCGGCGACCAGCAAGGTGGCGGCATGGGCGGCGGCGGCAACGGCGGACGCTAATATTTGCTCTTAATAAAGAAAGCCCCGATAGTAAAACTATCGGGGCTTTCATTTTGACATAGCGTCATTGCGAGGCACGAAGCAATCTCTTTAAGCAAATCCCTTATGCAAGGTGCTAATTTGTCCTGAAGAGATTGCTTCGTACCTCGCAATGACGTGTTGTGGGTAAGTGTCGTTTATGACAGATACCTACACATCCATCGCATCATAAACCACAACCTTTTCCCAAAGGTGGCTGCAGTTTTTAATAAACTCCTGGTGGATAGGGTGGCTTTGATAAGTGGCCTGGCCTTCGAGGTTCTCAAAGAACATCAGCTCAGATACGCCCCAGCTGTTATCAACAACATCGCGTTTCTCGGTGCTGGCAACAACGCCTATGCGTAGTTCTTTTATAGTATCAATTTTGCGCAGGGTTTTCAGTCCGGCTATGATCTTGTCGCGGTCTTCAACCGAGCCAGGGTTTTTAAGCCAGAAAAATACGTGGTGAACAATTGGGTACTTGCTTATCATATTTACAGGTTTTATAATTGATGGCATGGCCGATGCTACAGCCGTACCGGCGGTAACAGCAGCAGCAGTGGCAATAAATTTACGACGGGTAGTTTTCATAAGGCTTATTGATATGGACTCTTAACAAATATAACCACAAGACGAGTATTACAGGAAGAAAACAAAACAACGACAGGAACACAATTCGGCAGAGGCCAATAGTGCGTTTGATATGCAAAATTAATACTACAAGGTAAACAACGTAGTAAATAATTGCCATCAATAATACGATAGCTAATAACTCATTAATAAACTCAAATTCAAGGTCTAAAACTCTCGTCAACAAAACAACACAGCCAACAAGCTGAAGAAGTGCAAAGAACAGTAAAATGATTTTGGCAACTTTCCGATTTCCCATAAAAACGGAAGTTCTAACAATCCGGCTGTTCGCACTTCTCCGTACTAAACTCAGGCTCAAAAGTGCTATGGGTAATAGACAGATGCTCTAACCTGTGGCGCAGATCGTGTTTGATCTCGTCAAACTTATTCATGTTATCGGGGCTCACAACCAAGTGGGCAGTTAATGCATTCTCGGTAGTGCTTAGCGCCCAAACGTGCATGTGATGAATATCAACCACTCCATCGGCTTTCAATAACTCGGCTTTAATTTTTTGCAGGTCGATATCCTTCGGTACACCATCCATCTCCAGGCGAAGACTGTCTTTCAACAAACTCCAGGTACCGGCAAGGATAACAATACCGATAATGATACTTACCACGCTGTCTATCCAGGCCAGGCCGGTAAAGTAGATGATCACACCCGATATCACCACTCCTAATGATACAATGGCATCAACCGCCATGTGCAGGTAGGCACCCTTTACGTTCAAGTCGCTGTCTTTATCTTTCATAAACAGCCAGGCGGTAAAACCATTAACGGCTATACCAGCCAGCGCCACCCATGCAATTGTACCGCCGGCTAACGGCTCGGGATGCATAAAGCGCATAACGGCCTCGTAAATGATAAAGCCTACGGCAACAACCAATATCACCGCATTAAAAAACGATACAATGATGGTTGAGCGCTTATAGCCGTAAGTATAATTTTTATTTGATTTTGCCTTAGCCAGTTTAAAAGCCAGCAGCGCCAGCGCAAGTGAAGCCACATCACTGAGGTTATGCCCTGCATCGGTCAACAAAGCCAGCGAACCGCTGATCAATCCATAGATCACTTCTATCACTACAAAGGCCGAGTTGAGGATAATACCCCAGATAAAGGCAGCATTCAGATGATCAAGCTTGGGCGCGTGATCGTGGTGGTGCGAGTGGTCGTGACTGTGCATGTGCATGTTTTAGATGTGCTAATGTGCAGATATGCAAATGTGCAAATTAATCTAATAATCTCTGTCATACTAAGGTGCATCTGCACACCTGCACATTTAAAATCTGCACATCTACTGATGATGATAAGGCTCCCCCTTAATTATGGTATAAGCACGGTACAGCTGTTCCACAAAAAACAAACGCACCATCTGATGCGAGAAAGTCATGCGGCTAAGCGATAGCTTGTCATTTGCCCGTTGGTAAACGGATTCGTGGAAGCCATACGGCCCGCCTACCACAAAAATGATATTGGCCGATGAACTTACCGAGCGTTTGTTGATGTAGTTAGCAAATTGCACCGAAGTGTATTCCACGCCGCCCTCATCAAGCAGGATAAGATGGTCTTGCGGGGTAACTTTTTTCAGGATCATTTCGGCCTCTTTGGTTTTCTGCTGGTCTTCGGTAAGGGCCTTGGTATTTTTTAGTTCGGGCAGGTCAAAAAGTTCAAGTTTTGTGTAGTGCTTAAGGCGTTTAACATATTTCTCGATACCTTCCTTAAGGTAGGCGTCTTCGGTTTTACCAACGGTAATGAAAGTTATCTTCATGCCTTGCTGTAACTATTTGCGTGGATATGTTATCTTATTGTTGTAAAATTGAAGCTGCAAAAATACCTATATCTGTGCAACAAACCATAATTGCTAACTACGAAGATGCTGCCGCTAAGGCAAAGCAGCAAGCCGACCACTATAAAAAGGAAGCCAATACTTACTCGCTGCTGCGTTTGGGCGTTTTTGCGCTGATGATATTTGTGGTTTATCTCACCGTTCAGCAGGATAATTTTGTAGTACTTGGCGTGGGTGTGATAATATTGCTGGCCGCATTTACGGCGCTGGTTGCCCAACAAGGCAAATACGAGCGCCTGCGCGATTACTACCTCGACCTGGAACGTGTAAACCTTAACGAGTTGGATAGCATCAACACCCAGGGCAACTTGTACAATAACGGCCAACGCTACGGTAACGAGAAGCATTTTTATACTTCAGACCTCGATATTTTTGGCAATGCATCGCTGTATAATCTCATTAACCGTACGGCCACATCAGCCGGAAACGATAAACTGGCGGCTTGGTTAAGCGCTCCTGCCGATAAATCAACCATTTTGCAACGCCAGGATGCGGTGAAAGAAATTGCTGCCAATAACGACTGGAAAGTAAATACGCAAACCAAACTATTATTTGCCGGTAAAGAAGATATAGACCAAACCAAACGCTTGTTTATATATCTCGGCACACCATTGCACCTATCGGGCGAAAAGTGGCTGAGCATCTATATTAAAATAGCGCCATTTTTATTATTGGCGATGGTGCTTGCCGGCAGTTTTTTATCTCCTGTATTTATCCTTGTTGCCATCGCCGTAGCAATTGCCAACATGCTTATATTGTTCTCAAAAGGCAGTTATATATTAAAAGCAGGGGCGGTTGCCGGTAAAATAAGTGATGTACTGGCCAGTTATGCTGTTGTATTTGAGGCCATTGAAAGTAAACAATGGCAATCAAAGCGGTGTACAGAGCTTTATGAGAAGCTTAAGGTAAATCAAACTTCAAAGAACATAACCGAGCTGTCCAAACTGATCAACAAGCTCAGCTATAGCCTCATCATGATAGTTGGGTTTATTTTAAATGTATTCTTCTTGTGGGCGCTTAAACAGATCATCCTTATCGAAAACTGGAAGCGCAATAACCATCAAAATTTTGAGGAAGCCTTTGATGTAATTGCCGAGTTTGAAGCGCTCATCAGCATTGCTGTACCGGCCATTAACTATCCTGAGTGGGTTTATCCAACCATTGCCGATACTGAGGGTTATACCCTTACCGCTAAAAACATTGCCCACCCGCTTATTCGCGGCAAACGGGTTGATAATGATTATGACCTGCAGGATGCTTTTAAGATAGATATCATTACCGGATCTAACATGGCGGGTAAAAGTACTTTCCTGCGTACCATCGGCATTAATACCGTGCTGGCGCTGAGTGGCGCACCGGTTTGCGCATCGGCTATGGAAGTATCGGTTATCACTATTGTGAGTTACATGCGTATCAAAGATTCGCTTAACGAAAGCACCTCAACCTTTAAAGCCGAATTAGATCGCCTGCAGATGCTTTTAGCTGCTGTTGAGCATGAACACCGTGTTTTCTTTTTGATTGATGAGATGCTACGCGGCACCAACTCTATGGATAAATACCTGGGCAGCAAGGCTGTGATAGAACAACTCATTGCCAAAAAAGGTGTAGGCATGGTAGCTACCCACGACCTGCAGATTGCCCGCCTGGAAGATAAATACCCCGACTATGTACGCAACTACTACTTTGATATCCAAGTAAAAGAAGGCGAAATGCTGTTTGACTATAAACTAAAGCACGGCGAGTGCAAAACCTTTAATGCCTCGCTCCTGCTGAAACAGATTGGCATTAATGTACAGCCGGAGTAGCCGGCAAAAATCCCCAACCGCCAAAACAGCTTTACTTATTCTGCCAAAGGATACTTTTACCGACAATTTGCGCCCGTTCGCCTAATAAAGCTAACCATGGGGGTTGGTTTTGATACACTTTTGTGTTGTAAACAAAACCCAAAATCACCATGATAACTCTCTTAACTATCCCGGCATTTACCGCCATAGTGGCCTTTATTGCTCATGCTATTGCCGTAGTAGGCTTAATTGGTCGCCGTATATTTTAGCAATATCTTTTGGCAGGGCAATTGCATCTCATCCCGTAAACAAAAACCATGAAAAAGGGAGATACTGTTCATTGGAAATGGGGGGCATCAGAAGCTGAAGGCAAAATTGAAAAGAAACATACCTCAACCACCACCAAAACCATCAAAGGCTCAACCGTAAAACGAAAAGCTACTAAGGATGAGCCTGCTTATGACATCAAACAAAAAGATGGCAGCAAGGTGCTGAAATCTGAAAGTGAACTGAAGAAGGGTGGGAAATAGGCTATTGCAGTGGCGCGATACAATTGCGTTTATGATCTTAAAACTGGTCGAGCAGAGGTCTGCCGGTTATAAAAGGGATAAACCAGATGAAAAACGCCACTATTACAATTGAGATGACGAAAAAAAATAATAATCTTCCTACACTGGCTTTTACCTGAGGATTTAGCTTTCTGTCGAGTAACCAAACGGGCACAAATATCAGCAGCGTAAACAGACCTAATATGATGATTCCACTGAGTAACAGATTGGTGCCAGCTTCTAATAAGATCATATATTGTTTATAATTCATAAAGGTATTTAAACCTTATAAATTTAACATGAGTACTGAAATAATCCAGTATTACTATTCCTGTAACCTATAAACAAATCATCCATTCCTTAACATAAATTTAATATTAAGCCTTGTTAATTTAACACCAAGCTAACATTGAGGAAATACTTTTGTATTAATCAATTATTAAAATAATGTTAAAAAATCTTCTTAAGGCTACTACCGTTTTACTTGCCTTAATAGTGTGTTCGTTTAATGCAAGCGCACAGGATTCTAAATTAGGTACATGGGGTATTGTAACCGTGGTAATGCCGGGCGATAGCGCCCATCGCTGGGGTGGCTACACCGAGTTTCAGGCGCGTACCAATGGCGCAGGTTTCAGCCAGTTTCAGTATTACGAGGCAAAAGCCGGTGTAAGTTATGATATCGATAAGAATTTTATCGCCCTGTTGGGTACCGGCACCTACCATACCTATAATTACCTGGATATTTCTGATGGCCCTACTATCAACGAGTTCAGGGTTTGGGAGCAGATGACCATTAACCAATTCCTTACGCCATTAAAATTTGAACACCGCTACCGGATAGAGCAGCGCTGGTTAGACGGCAATTACCGTAACCGTTTCCGCTACCGCCTTAACATGTTTGTGCCGTTAAACAACACTAAAATTGTGGCTAAAACATGGTTTATCTCCATCTTTGATGAAATCTTCTTTAATAATAAAGCCCCTAATTTTGAGCGGAACCGCGTATCCGCAGCATTGGGCTACCAATTTGATAAGAAATGGATATTGCAGGCAGGTTGGATAAACCAACGCAATTATACAACCCAAACCAGCAGCGCCAAAAACAATATGATGCTTACACTGATGTATCGTATAAACCGCAAAAACAGTGTTGAACGCGAGCATTTGCCAACCACTTCAGATTAATTAATTGTTACAAATACAAATTTGGGTTGCTATTTCTTTATTTTGCCCTTAACTTAGCCCACCAACTTAGTATAGTAAACACTCAAAACAAAATACGATAATACACTATGAGCTTGATAATTGATGTTCATGCGCGTCAGATCCTGGATTCGCGCGGTAACCCTACAATAGAGGTAGATGTTTTAACCGAGAACGGTGCCCTTGGCCGTGCTGCTGTACCATCAGGTGCATCAACAGGTGTTCATGAGGCTGTTGAGCTTCGCGATAACGATAAAGCTGTTTACATGGGCAAAGGCGTTTTAAAAGCCGTTGAAAATGTAAACGAGAAAATAGCTCCTGAATTAAGAGGTGTTGATGTGTTTGAACAAAACGCTATCGATGCCCTGATGATCAAATTAGATGGTACCGAAAACAAAGGTAACCTAGGTGCAAATGCCATTCTTGGTGTTTCATTAGCTGTAGCTAAAGCTGCTGCACAAGAAAGCCGCCAGCCTTTATACCGTTACATTGGCGGTGTAAACGCTAATACGTTACCCATCCCGATGATGAACATCGTTAACGGTGGTTCGCACTCTGATGCGCCTATCGCTTTCCAGGAGTTCATGATCATGCCGGCCGGTGCTTCTTCATTCTCTGAAGCATTGCGTTGGGGTACCGAGGTTTTCCATAACCTAAAGAAAATTCTTCACGACCGTGGTTTATCAACTGCAGTAGGCGACGAAGGTGGTTTTGCGCCAACCTTCTCTGGTACCGAAGATGGTGTTGAAACCATTTTACAAGCTATCGAAAAAGCAGGTTACAAACCAGGTGTTGATATATTCCTGGCGTTTGACTGTGCTGCCTCTGAGTTCTACAAAGACGGTAAATACGATTACACTAAATTTGAAGGCCCTAACGGTGCTATCCGCACCAGCGCCGAGCAAGCTGATTACCTTGCTGAATTGGCTGCTAAATACCCTATCATCTCTATTGAGGATGGTATGGCAGAAGACGATTGGGATGGCTGGAAGATCCTTACCGACAAAATTGGCGATAAAGTACAATTAGTAGGTGACGATTTGTTTGTAACCAACGTAAAACGTTTACAACAAGGCATTGATACCGATACTGCAAACTCTATCCTGGTTAAAGTAAACCAAATTGGTTCATTAACCGAAACTATCAACGCGGTTAGCCTGGCACAAACTCATAGCTACACTTCAGTAATGAGTCACCGCTCTGGCGAAACTGAAGATGCTACCATCGCCGACCTTGCCGTTGCACTTAACTGTGGCCAGATCAAAACCGGTTCAGCATCACGTTCAGACAGGATCGCTAAATACAACCAGTTGCTACGTATCGAAGAAGAATTAGCTGAGAACGCTCGTTTCATCGGCAAAAACTTCAAATACGTTAAAAACAGAAAATAATCTGTAAGCAGATTTTTGATATTGAAGCCTCGGACTTGTCCGGGGCTTTTTTGTGCCAATAAAAACGCGTCATTGTTTATCCATCACGTCATTGCGAGCGTAGCAATACCCGAATACCCGATATACAGAGCGACTCTGTAAGTCGAGGATTGCCACGTCGCTGTCGCTCCTCGCAATGACGTAGTTTGAGGCCACAAAAAAAGCCCCGATAGTTACCTATCGGGGCTTTATACTTTAAAGTCTTATCGAAATTATGCCTTTTTAGCAGGTGCTTTTTTAGCTTTTGCTTTTGGTGCAGCTTCTTCCTTTGCTTCAGCTACAGGCTCTGCAACAGGAGCAGCAGGTGCTTCTTCAGCAGCCGGTGCTTCAGCAGGGTCAGCCTCGTTGAATAATGGCAGGTCTTTAAGAATAAGGTACCAGTTAATGATCTTTTTGATATCAGAAGAATAAACCTTCTCTTCATCATGATCTGGTGCTACCTCAAAAAAGAATGTGCGCAATTTCTTGCCGTCTTCTTTAGTAGCAGGCACAGTTGCCGATTTCATTTTCTCGAAAACGTCAACCAGTCTGATATCGTCCTCTAAACCAAAAATGGTTATCTCGCTTAAAGCAGCCAGTTTAGCTGTAGCTACGTTAGCTATTAGCTTTGTTTTTTTCTCGTCAAGGCTTTCAAGCACATAACCTGTTTTGTTTTGCGCAAGCGCTTTCCATAAACCAGGTTTGCCGGAAACGGCCACAATTCCGTGTAAATTCATTCTTTATATGGTTGGTTGATCAGTTAACTTATTGAGTAGTTTTCGTGTGATAACTAATCTCCAATCAACTGATCTCTAATTAACTATCCCTCAATAACCTCTATACCTAAAATTTTATCGCCCTGGCGAATATCGTCAACAACGTCAACGTTCTCAACTACTTTACCAAACACGGTGTGGTTACGGTCAAGGTGTGCAGTATTATCGCGGCTATGGCAGATAAAAAACTGAGAGCTACCGGTGTTACGGCCAGCATGTGCCATTGAAAGTACACCACGGTCGTGGTATTGGTTATCGCCGGTCAATTCGCAGTCAATACGTTTGCCAGAGCCACCAGCACCTGTACCGGTTGGGTCGCCACCCTGGATCACGAAGTTAGGGATAACACGGTGAAAGGTTACATTATCGTAAAAACCCGATTTAGCCAAACCTAAAAAGTTAGCTACGGTATTTGGCGCATCTTTGTCGAAGAACTCAACGGTCATGTCACCTTTTTCGGTTTTAATTATTGCTTTGCTCATGGTTTTTAAATTTTAACAGGTGGCAAAGGTAATGATTTGAGGTTAAAGGTAAAAGGCGAAAGGTTAAAGGTTTTGATCAACGATTAGTTGCGGAGAATAAATATGTACTTCATCATTTTATATTCAACATTCAGTGTTCGATATTTAAGATCCGGGCGTTCCCTTCGGTCGGGCTGTATACTCATACGCCTGCAGGCTTTATGCACGATGGCCGGTATCTGTTTCCATCCCTAACGCATTCTCATCATCACGTCATTGCGAGGATAAAACCAAAGTGTCATGGTGAGCCTGTCGAACCACTCATTGCTCAAAGAGGTCTTCGACAAGCTCAGACTGACAAGCACTTAATGTTAATCCTCAAATCCCACAAATCATGTTTCAAGCTAATTCTGCATAATACCCTATCCAATTAATCGTTACATTAGCACATCAACATGCTAATCAAGAAACACCTTTTTGCTTTCGCCTTTTACCTTTTACCTTTAATGGCAAGGGCATCGTCTATCCTCATCCCTATGGACGATCAGCAGAAAGATCATCTTAAATCTTACGGCATTGCCTTCTGGACGTTGAAGAACGGTGAGACGGTTGACTGGCTGCTCAATTACCGGGGCGGAAGCTTTATGATGAAATATGCCAAAGCACTTGAGGATGAATGTAAAATTCGCGGGGTAAGCTACGAGGTGATCGCCGATGCTAAGGCCAATGAGATAGCCACAGAAGTAAGCGACCCTTCCGTTAACATGGATATCGTTAAACTGGAGAAAGCGCCCAAAATGGCCGTGTATTCGCCTAAGAACAAGCTGCCCTGGGATGATGCTGTTACCCTGGTACTCAAATATGCCGAGATCCCTTATGATGTGGTGTACGATGAAGAAGTTATCCGCGGCGACCTGGCCAAATACGACTGGCTGCACATGCACCACGAGGATTTCACCGGGCAATTCAGCAAGTTTTACGGCGTTTATAAATATACGCAATGGTATAATGATGATGTAAAGGCGCAGAACGCCATGGCGACTAAACTCGGCTTTAAAAAGGTTTCACAAATGAAGCTGGCTGTAGTGCAGCACATCCGCGATTTCTGCGCGGGCGGCGGCTTTCTGTTTGCCATGTGCAGTGCTACCGATACTTTCGATATTGCCCTATCGGCAGCAAACACCGATATTTGCGAGGCTATGTTTGATGGAGACCCCGCTGACCCTAACGCTCAGCAAAAACTTGATTTTACGCAGACCTTCGCTTTTCAGAACTTTACGCTGGATGAAAACCCGATGTCGCACCAGTTTGCGAATGTGGATGTGACCCCTACCCGACAGGTTGACCGCACGCGCGATTTCTTTACCCTGTTTGATTTTTCGGCCAAGTGGGATGTGGTGCCCAGCATGCTTACGCAAGACCATGACAAGGTGATAAAAGGCTTTATGGGTCTTACTACGGCCTACAATAAAAGCAAATTAAAACCGGGTATTACTATTATGGGCGAGATGAAGACCGGCAACGAGGCCCGCTATATCCACGGCGAATACGGCAAGGGCCAATGGACCTTTTATGGCGGCCACGACCCTGAAGATTACCAGCACGCCGTTGGCGACCCACCTACCGATCTTAAGCTGCACCCAAACTCTGCAGGTTACCGTTTGATACTGAACAATGTGTTATTCCCGGCGGCGAAGAAGAAGAAACAGAAAACGTGATGCCCCCCAGCCCCCTAAAGGGGGAGCAGGATAAAAGAGAATGTCAAACACTGAATGTGGAATTTTGAATAATGAAGTGTTTTTCCTTCAAAATTCGTAATTCAGCATTCAATGTTCAATATTAAATAAAAAAGCTGCTAATCAAATTCTATTCCCCCTTCAGGGGGTTAGGGGGCGTCGCTCTTAATTATAAAACGTCCATGCTACGCCAAATTTCAATATCCTGTCTAACTGCGGATAGCGGTTTACCTGGTAAAAACCGTTGCTGAATAATCCCTGGTTAATGTAATCATACTGGATAAAAATGTTGGTACGCTCTAAGGTAGCCTTAAAGAATACACTGGCTACCGGGTACGAGGTAAAGGTAACGTTTGGCCCATTGTAAAACTGACCGATGCTAAGTGCATAAGATGGTGCCAGGTAAGGCGTATTATATCGAACGTTTACCCCAAACTGCGAATTAAGCGTAAATACCTGCGCTTTGTAGTATAAGCTACTAAAAGTATAAACTTCGGGGGTACGCAACAGGCCGGGATTATCCGTTTTCTGGTAAACCACGTAGTTATCAAAATTAAGCTTGCGCCAGTGCAGGTTTTTGCCCACACTTATCTTCAGCATGTTTACTGCCGAGCCGTATTGCTTTGGTGTAGCATCAATACCGTTGGGTTGCGATTCAAAGTACAGGTAATCGTTCAACAAGAAATACTCTGCCTTAACATCAAGCTCGAGCGCATCATTTACGTAATTGAATGATAGATTGGTGACCTTCTGGTTGGCAAAGTCATTATTAAAAATAAAGTGGTTTGAGATCCAGTTGGTATACACCATACTTGGAGAACTGCTTTGCTGGTATGCCCCCATCACAATACGGCCTGCCTTGCGGTTGCCGGCAAGCGTTAATTTGGCATCGTATAAAAAGTCGCCAAAGTTGCGGCCCTGTACAATTTGCTGTATATCGCCCTCAAGATAAATCCGATCGCTAAAACGGTAGCCCAGCTTACCTTTAAGTGTTATATTCTGGAAAGTTTCATCCTGTTTCCTAACCGGCTTTATCTCTTTACGGCCCGATGTATTGAGTATAGTATCGGCAACAAACTGGCTTACTTTATAAAAATCCTGGGTTAAGCCAAGGTCAAGCTTCAGCTCGTTCTTTGTAGCTTTTTGCGATTTACCACGCAGATAAAAACTGTACGAGAAATCATTTTGCAGGTGAAATACGTTCAGCGAATCGCGCGAGCGGGCTGCAGTAAAATAATAATCAGGGAAGGCACCGTATTGGTCTAAACCATTTTGCAGGTAGTTAAATTTACGCTGGTTGGCATAAAACGTATAACCTATCCTTTGGGTTGGCAACACGTTGGCTGTACCTGCTTTACCTTTATTTGCACTATCAATATGCCCTATGTAGTAAAACTGCTTCACATACAGGCCGGTGTTTTTCATGTTGCTGTAACTCCCCGGCATGCGCACAGGTTCGCCGGTTTTATCAAACGATGAGTTAGGGCTGTTAAATATCGTATCCTTTAATATCGACCCTGTTTCCGGCGCCTTCAAATTATTCATCAACAGGTTAGCAAGCAAATTGTAACGCTTGTTTTTACTATGGTACCAGGTAAATAAACCGGCAGTAAGATCGCTTACATTTTGTGAGATAACGTTGTTGGTAGCATAATATCCTTTAGAGCCGTTAAAGTTGAGTATGAACCCAATGTTCCAGTTCGGTTTAATATTTTGCGTGTGCAGCGTTTTAAATATCTGCTCTTTGGTGCCACCTATGGTACTGTATAAAGATAGTAAGGTATACGGTGCCCTTGCATTAAAATAATTAATATCCTGCGGGTTTACTGCATAGGCAT
Organism: Mucilaginibacter conchicola; assembly: GCF_003432115.1. Classification (GTDB taxonomy): domain Bacteria; phylum Bacteroidota; class Bacteroidia; order Sphingobacteriales; family Sphingobacteriaceae; genus Mucilaginibacter; species Mucilaginibacter conchicola. The sequence continues at coordinate 141,326 of NZ_QWDC01000004.1, read as the reverse complement.
CCAGCCCGTGCAAGCCCTCGTCAAAACCGATGGTTTTACGGGGATTGAAGAGCAGGTCGCGGGCGGCCGTGCCGGGGTAACCCAGACTTATTTTAGGGTTGCGCGGCTGGTTAAGCGGACTATAATTTTCAAAATTCACCAAACCTGTATCCAACGGAAACAACTGAATACTATCGGCCAGTAAACGCTCGCTGGTTACCTTTATGTATTTAGAGTTAAATTCAACAGAGTCGTGTTTATTCTCCTCGCGCTTGCGCAACGAATCGAGGTTGTCCGAAGCGTTTGAGCGCGGGCGTGTCTTTAGCGTATCCCGTGTGTATACGGGCTGATTTGTACCCTGCCCCGGGAAACGCGGGTTGCTAATTTGCGCAAACGCCCCCTGCGTAGCAGCGCATATCAATAAAACAAGAAAGTATTTAAGCTTATTCGCCATTAAAGCCCCGCAATAAGTTCTTTTAAAATCAATGTCAGTTTTGGTTCAGCCGCTGTCGCTACTGCCAGTATCTCTTCTACCGATACCGGTTTCAACTGTTCAGGAAAACCCTCATCAGTTAATACAGAGATAGCAAAAACCGGTAAACCCATGTGGTTGGCAACAATTACCTCGGGCACGGTGCTCATGCCAACGGCATCGCCACCAATAATGCGCAGGTATTTGTATTCGGCACGGGTTTCAAGGTTAGGGCCTGTAACCGCAACATAAACTCCTTTATGGCAGGTAATATTGTTTGCCTTGGCGATAGAAAGCCCTTTATTTATCAGATCATACTTATATGGCTCGCTCATATCCGGGAAACGCGGGCCAAGATCACTATCATTACGGCCTATCAACGGGTTCATGGGCTGCAGGTTAATGTGATCTTCAATTACCATCAGGTCGCCTTTTCTGAAATCGGGATTAAGCGCACCGCTGGCGTTTGATACAAACAGCGTTTTTATACCAAGCATTTTCATCACACGTACCGGGAAGGTGATCTGCTGCATGTTGTAGCCTTCGTAGTAGTGCAGGCGGCCTTGCATGGCCACCACCTTTTTACCCCCCAGTGTACCAAATATCAATTTCCCGGAGTGAAACTCAAGAGTTGAGATAGGAAAATCGGGGATATTGGAATACATCAGCTGTTTTTCAACTTCAATTTCGGTAACAAGCCCGCCCAGACCAGTGCCCAGGATAATACCAACTTCAGGTTCAAAATCGCCTATGCGGCTTTTAATATATTGTGCGGTGTGGTTAATGCTCTCTAACATAATTTTGTATCAATTTATCAAACACGGGCTTGGCATCGTTCAAAAAACCGACGCCTATAGGCTGCACATAAACTGGCAGCCCGGCAAGCTCATGTATGCCTAAACGCTGCGCATCTTTTTCTGTTGTGATGATGATCTTTTTTTGTGATGCACAGGCTTTAAATTCATCAGCAAGTTTAACTATATTTTTTGTGGTAAACTGATGATGATCGGGATATTTATGATGTATTACACGCGCATTACTTTGGCCGATGTAATTAACCAGCGGCACAGGGTTGGCAATGCCCGTAAGCAGGAACACCGTGGTATCTGCATCTACAGAAATATCAGCAGATGCTCCGTCCAGGGTTTGTAATGGTTTATAGGCTATGGAACTAAAAAACAATGGCTGCGAGCTTAAGGGCGTCAGCTTGTTATAACAGCTTGTCATATCGTTCTCATTTATACCTGCAGGGCATTTAGTTACTACAATGATATCTGCACGCCAGCGGCCACTAAACGATTCGCGCAAGTTACCGGCCGGCAGTATAATTTGCGGTTTCTGTAAGTTTTTATAATCGAATAATAAAACACTTAAGCCCGGCTTTACCGCCCGGTGCTGAAAAGCATCATCCATTACAATTACATCATGGTTTGCCTTAAGCTGCTCAATACCTACTACTCTGTCCTCGCAAACAGCAACGGTAACATCCCGAAATTTATGTTTGAACTGCGATGGCTCATCGCCGATCTGGGTGGCCGTAGAAGTGGTAGCAGCAAGCAGAAAACCTTTGGTTTCGCGCCCGTAACCGCGACTGAGCGTGGCTACTTTGTGCTCATCTTTTAACAAACCAACAATATGCTCTGTCATGGGGCTTTTGCCGGCACCGCCTATCTCAAGGTTACCAATGCAGATGACCGGTATATCAAACGCATGGCTTTTAAAAAAACCTGCATCATACAACCAGTTGCGAATAACCACAACCAAACCGTAGATGAGTGAAAAAGGCAGTAAAAACCAGCGCAGGTATTGCATAAGGTGGTAAAGATACTTATTACCGCGCTGATTTGATTAAGCTACGCCATCCTCTTTTAAGCGTGTAAGCAGTTCATCCAGGTCAACCTCGGCAAATGAGGTTGATGAATCTGAGATACCGTAAGGGATGATGAGTTTATTATTATGGATGATAGAGCCACAAGAGTACAACACGTTGGGCACATAGCCTTCACGTTCATCACTGTTTGGTACCAATAAAGGTTCTTTCAACCGACCTATCTCTACCGCAGGGTCATCAAGTTTTAGCAAACTTGCACCCAATACATAGCGGCGCATAGGGCCAACACCGTGGGTTATTACAATCCAACCATCTTTGGTCTCTATCGGCGAACCACAGTTACCTATCTGTACAAACTCCCAGGTAAAGGCGGGCTTCTGCAACAGATCAGGCTTTTCCCAGATGTTTATTTTATCCGAGTACATGATATAGTTGTTGCAGCCATCAATACGCGATATCATGGCGTAGCGGCCGTTTATCTTGCGCGGGAACAGTGCCAGATTTTTGTTTTGTGCGCCGGCACCATAAAGCGGCATTATCTTAAAGTTGTAGAAATCGTTAGTTTGCAACAACTTTGGCATGATCAGCGAGCCATCGTAAGCCGTGTAGGTGGCGTAGTAAAGCGATGTACCATCTTCGTTAAAGAATTTAACGAAACGGGCATCCTCAATACCTTTACGCTCATATTCTGAGATGGGGAAGATCACCCTGTCTGATATATCGGTATCCATAGAGAATACGATCTCGTAGTACGAATCGGCCAGCCAAAGCACTTTATCATACTCCAGGCGCATAATATCATCTTCCTGCAGTTTCTGCGAATCCATAATAATACGGCGCAGGTTAGCATATTCAAAGTGGTGATCGAGTTTCGATTCCAGCTCGTTCAGTACGTTGATGTTGATCTGGGTGATAGCAGCCTTTTCGAAAAAAAGTTTCTTGTTATAGACCGCATTACGCACAATTTCGGCTTCGTCTATATAATCGCCGGCAGGCAAAACGGTTATTCGGTTCTCTTTATCTACCAATGCACGGCGGAAAGTGATAGAGGAGATGTGCCCCTCGCCCACTGCTCTGAAACTGATGATGAGGCGTTTTTGTCCGTCTTCCAATTCGGTTTGGTCGGGATCTTCAATAACAGATGGGTTAAAGAACGCAGCCGACTCTATCGAATACTCGTGTGTAAAATACGATCCCAATAACAGTTTGCGGTAAACCGATAGCGTATCAAAATCTATCCCTAACTCTATAAAAAGCGGCTTTAACTTGCTACAATGGCGGTTTAGCACGCGGGTAATATTGCGGTGACGCTTAGAGTATTCCTGCAATAAAGGCGATATGATACCAAAGGCTGTATCCTCGCTAATGCTCATCACCCGCTCGATGACTTCCTTAGCCCTGCTGTTTCCATTGAAAAAAAATCTGGCTATTACACGCTTCGGATCGGGATTAACTCTTATGGGTTTGCGTTCTACGGAAAGTCTCATACGTATAAAAAGTGCGTTTTATCAATAACACACGCTTTTTAAAATTGATTTGAACATTTTGAGAAAGGTTGAAAATAGTGGGTTGAGCGCTATGGATATCGCAGAAACTTTGTCATTTCGAACGAGGTACGAGGAGAAATCTTCTACGGTGTAAGTATCGCTTGCAGAAGATTTCTCCTCGCTATCGCTCGTTCGAAATGACAGGGCGTTTTTATTTTCTTTTTCCCTTTCCTTCGGAGAGGGGGTTGGGGAGAGGCTTCTACACCATCCTGTTCCTCTTCACCAGATAACTCTTTAAAATATGGTTATACCCTTGCGAAATATCAGCATCAATTAACTCCACGCCGTATTGGGCGCATTTAAGTTCGAGCTGATGGCGATACTGATGTAAAGCTGCGCGGTAATTATCGCGGATCTGGTTGGGGTGCACGCGCATTTCGTTACCGGTTTCCATATCTACAAAATGGTGCGGGCGGTTATCAAAGTTGAAATCGAGTTCGTGCTGTTTATCTACGACATTAAATATCAATATCTCATGCTTGCGGTAGCGCAGGTGCTGGATAGCGGCGAAAAGAGCTTGTGTTTTTTGCTCGCTCATGCTATTCTCCAGCATGTCGCTGAAGATGATCACCATTGAGCGCTGGTGGATCTCATTGGCTATATAATGCAGCGTTTGGCTGATGTTAGTTGGTGTATTTTGCTTAGGCTCGTCAAAAGCTCTCTCCAGCTCGGCATACAAATAAAACAGGTGTTGCGATGTGGAGCGGGCGGCACTTATCCAATCCATTTGATCAGAAAACAGACAAAGCCCAAATGCATCCCGCTGCTTTTTGAAAAGATAAATAAGCGAAGCAATGGCATAAATAGAAAACTGCAGCTTGCTCTCCCCTTTCTCAGGAAAGTTCATGGATGATGAAGTATCCAGCAGCAGGTAACAGCGCAGATTGGTCTCTTCTTCAAACTGTTTAACAAACAATTTATCTGTACGGGCCAATAATTTCCAGTCGATATTTTTTACCGATTCACCATTATTGTACAAACGATGCTCGGCAAACTCCACCGAAAACCCATGAAACGGACTTTGGTGCAGGCCGGTTATAAAGCCCTCAACCACCTGCCGGGCAAGCAGCTCCAGGTTGGCCAACTGGCGTATATGCTGATCGTTACTGAGTTGAGGCATGCGTTAAAATCTCGTATAAACCACCGCCTGCACAATGTGGTTGAACACATAAGCTTCGGCTTGTTTAATGTATTGGTTCATATAGCCTACTTCAAGGTCCATCTTTTTGTGCAGGCGATAACCTACGGCCACGTAAGCACGGTTCTGGTCAAAGAAGTGTTTGTTCACTTTGTCTTTGTTCTGTACGTTTACAAACACCTCGTTTTGTAAACCAAGGAAGGGGCCTTTGGTGAATGTTGTTGAATCGTTACCCAAGGGCACAATGGCACGTGCAAAATAGCGGAAACGCTGGGCAAAGTAATGGTCGTTCTTATTGGTGGTATTACCCAGGTAGCGCTGCTCTAACCTAAGCCTATGCTGCAGGGTTGATGTTTTGCCGATCTTTGTGTTGATGATCAGCTGCTCCCAAGTGCGGCTCTCCGGGCGAAAGGTTTTGTTGCCCGCAGCATCGCGGCCATTGGCGGTTACGTAGGCATAGCCCAATGCCCCCATCTTATTCCCGTCAAAATAATAATTCACTGATGGCCTCAGCAGGATGTTCTGCACATAATTAAATTCATCTGCAGAGCGCACCTGCCCATCAAACGACAAGCCCCAATGCTTCCCGAAACGCTGGGTATGGAACCATGCGCCCCAGCCGGAGAAACGGTTCTCCTGCGCAAACAGCTTTACCGGCGATAGCAGGATGATGAGCAGGAGTATCTTGAGTAGCTTTTTCATAGGTTATTGTTGGAGTACTAAAATAGAAAATCCCCGTCAAATGAACGGGGATCGGGGATAAATCTTATTGTGATATACAACTTGTCATTTCGAACGAGGTACGAGGAGAAATCTTCTACAGGCGATACTTACGATGCAGAAGATTTCTCCTCGCTGTCGCTCGTTCGAAATGACATTATTGGTGTGTGTCTAATCCTTAAACCTCACCAAATTCTTCCTGCCGATATCATACACCAACCTGAAGGCTTCCTGGTTGCTGCTGAAGCCCGGCGAGTTGTGCAGACTAAAAACGAACTGTCCCTTTAACCCTTTGGCGCTGAACGGGGTAATAATAAAATCTAAACGGTTATAGGTTTTAAAACGGTAATAAGCATCGCCATAATCAATATGGTGGCCATCGCCTTTGTAGAACTCATCATACAGGGCAACTCTCCAATAACTTAAATACGCACTGGCAACAAAGCCCGTAGGCTTCTGAAAACCATCCACTCCGCGGATACGCTCTAACGACATCATGCCACCTGCCTCAACGTTTAATGAATCCAGAAAGGTTTTGTGGCTGAAGTTAGCACCCAATTTTACTTGTATGGCGCCGTTATCTTGTATATGATCATTAGGGTCTGGCGTAGCGGTCCCGGCATCATGCAGCATAAAAGCATAGTGTGCCAAATAAAGCGGTCCTTTTTTCCATGGTTGATATTTACCCGAGAAACCGAACAGGAACTGTTCGCGGTCGGTAGCAGTTTGGCGGCTCACCCAGTCTATCCAGATGGTTTCGGTAACGTGCTCGTTCTTAAAACGCGCGGCCATACCTTCTACATTGGGGCGGTAATATCTCAAGGTATCGTTGAGCATGGCACGTGGGTAATCGGTAAGTAAACCCTCGCGCGAGAAAGCGCCGATATTGAACAGCCAGTTCTTGTTAGTAAAGCTGTAGTAGATCACCGGGTTAACTTTTACAAAAAATGGCCTGCCACCAAACTCGTGCAGCATGTTGGCGCCTGCAATAAAGTGGTTATTGCTATCCAGGTTAAAGCCTACATCAAGTGTGGTACGGATACCTGAGTAAGTGCGCGAACGTTCAGGAAACTCCTTATACTCGCGGTTATCAAAAAAGCCGAAACCGTTTAAATGGAAATCAACATTCTGGGCTTTGGCCGCACCTGCAGATAGGATCAGAAACAGGAAAAGGACGTGTAATTTTTTTATCATCGAGAGTATTTTATTCAACGGTTAATTTAATAAAGCGGCTGTTACGGCTACCTGTAAACGGCTCGGTACGCAGCGAGAAAAACAGATCGTACTTACCTTTCTTTTGCGGTGCAATGGCCGTAATTTTATAATGTGTGCTTTGGCCTTTTTGTAAACTTATACGGTTAAAACTGTCATCTGCCTTTTGTATATCAACCGGTGTGGTGTGTATAAAAAAGCAGGTTTCCAGGTAAACGGCATGCTTTGCGCCAAGGTTGGCAAAATTAATATCGAAAGGATATGGGTTAGTTATCGTTAAGTCAAATTGTAATTTTTGCCCCGGTGCCACTTTCATCTCTTTAACATCAACACTTATAGGTACTTTTTGATAAGTGCGCACATCATCTACCCAGCCGCCGTACCATAAGCCGGCGCGGTCTTGTATGGTATCCTGTGTTACGGCAGGGTTGTTCCAGTTGAGCAGCAGATAAATGCGCTTATGCTGCAGACTATCCTCAATAGGCCAAAGGCTAAACTGCGTACGGCGATAATCGCGCGCATCGTAACTTAAGCCGGTGGTGGTATTGTTGTAAAAATCGTACTTAGCGGGATTCTGAAAACCCTCGCTCATGATGAGGTAATGGTTGCCTACCTTTTGCTTAACCTGTTGTGCCCACTCCTTAAAACCATAATAGCTTTTAAACTGCTCTACTTTCATAAGCCATACCGGGCCAAAGATGAGACTCACTCTCAGCGCAAAAATGAAAACTACGTTAGCAACCGCCAGGCGTTGCAGCCATACGTAGGGCCTGCCCACTTCTGTAATAGATATCAGGGCCAGTATTACAAGAGGTACAAACGCTATTAAAGTCCAGTGCGGTTCTACAATACCTTTGAGGCTGTTTAGCAGAAAGAAGATGAACGTACCGGCAGCATTAACCAATAACCCGCGTTTAAAAGTATCAGTAGCGCGTTTGCGGAATGCTGCATAAAAAACAAACCAGCCAATAAAAGGCCCGCCCATGGCAAACTGGGCCGGGATATAGCTCAAAGTTTGGTCGATTCTGTAACCGGCTTCAGACCTATCAAACAAGTGATAATTAATTGTTGGATAGCCATTATTTACCTGCCATAAAATATGCGGGATAAACAACACCGTGGCCACAATCGCCATTAACCAAAAGCTTTTGCGTTTGAGCAATGCCGGGTTAGAGATGATGGTAAAACCGATAACCAGTACTGCATGATATTTACTGTATAACAAGCAGGCGATGATGAGCGCCAGCAGAAGCGTCACCTTTATATTATCGTCCTCAAGATATTTTTTGTAAACGTAAAAAAACAGCACGGTGAACAAAAACAGCGGCACATCGGGCGTGGTAGTAAAGCCGTAAATGTTAAAAATGAACATCCCCGAGGCGATGAGCATGAACCATTTGGGCTTAACGCCATATTGCTTTACAATGAGCCAAAGGGTATAAATGGCTATACTGCTGCAACAAATGGTTAATAAACGTACACCGAACTCATCCTGGAATAGGGCGTATCCTGCTTTGATGAACAGCGCCACCATTGGTGGGTGGTCAAAATATCCCCAGGCTAAAAAGCGGGAGTAGATCCAGTAGTAAGCTTCATCGGCGTGCAGCTCCAGCGTGGCCGACTGGATGATATTGAACACCGTCCAGCACAAAATAAATAAGCCTATAGCCCTGTTACTTTGTTTTGCCGTTGCAGTGTTTTCCATCGGCTACAAATGTAAAATAAATGCGGCAAGCAACACACAGCTTATCATGCAGATTATTTTACATTTGATAACAGAAAAACATAACCCACTATGCTTGAAACACAATTAGAAATTATGCGTAAGCCACGCATAACCATCTTAAAAACGTTAGAAGAATTTACTTTAGATCAGCTGAACACCATCCCCGCAGGTTTCAACAATAACATTATCTGGAACCTTGGCCACATGGTTGCCGCTCAGCAAGGCGTTTGCTACAAACGCGCCGGGCTGGATACCAGGGTTGATGAAGCTTTCTTTAACCGATACAAATCTGAAAGTAAACCCGAAGGCCCAGCCGATGAGCAGGAATACGAATTGATAAAAACCCTTTTTATGACCAGCCTTGATCAGCTTGGTGAAGATTATAAAGCCGGCATCTTCGGCAATTACACCACCTGGACCACCCGTTACGGCTTCTCAATGAGTACCATTGACGATGCCCTTGCCTTTTTGCCTTTCCACGAAGGTTTGCACATTGGTTATATTATGGCGATGAGGAAGTTGGTGTAAGGGACAAACAAATCATGTCATTTCGAGTGAGCAGAGCGTAGGCATCGCACGTTGGGGCGACGAGAAATCTTGTTACTCTGTAAGTACTGAATTTCACAATAACGGGATTTCTCCTCGCAGCCGGCTCGTTCGAAATGACAACTTTTTTGTCATTCGCTCTCGTTCAGCATGACAAGTGTAAATCTATACTGCTAAAATCACTGCCTGCAAATCAGCAACTCTTTTAAATCCTTTATCCATAGTAAACAAAGGCAAGTCGTAGTAGATCGCTGTTGCCGCAATCACCGCATCGGGTAATTTGATTTTTGTTTGAGATCTAAGTTTGATGGTTAACTCTTTGATCGCCGGCTCAATATCTACAATATGGCACTTAGATAAAAAATCTCTCAGTAAATCGTTGTCGGTTATAGACAGTCCGGGAAAACTTAATACTTCAATTTCGGAGATGATAGAGACGAAAAGATTGCGGCCATCAATAAGTTGATGGACTTCATCAACTCCATTAAACAGGTTAATTATTAATGAGGTATCAATAACAATACTATCTCCACTCATCGCGTGTCCTTAATTGATACGCCAATCCGTCCTCACCAAACTTTACCTTACCAAAGTATTTTTTAAGATCAATAGGTTCTTTCTTTGTAGAAAGTTTATCCAACTCCTTATCCAGTTGGCTACGGGTAGTGTTCTTATCTATTTCTATTACTTTGCCCATATTCAAATATACCTAATAAGCATTAAACAAAAAAGCCCCCGAAATTCGGGGGCTTTTCTTATTCTATTAAAAAGGCTAATTAAACGCCTAATAATAATCTTGCAGGGTCTTCAAGCAGTTGTTTGACACGTACCAGGAAGCTTACCGATTCGCGGCCATCGATGATGCGGTGATCGTAAGATAACGCCAGGTACATCATCGGGCGAATTACCACCTGGCCGTTCACTGCTACAGGGCGCTCAACAATGTTGTGCATACCCAGGATAGCCGATTGTGGCGCATTGATGATAGGTGTTGACATCATTGAACCAAATACACCACCGTTAGTAATAGTAAATGTACCGCCGGTCATTTCGTCGATGGTCAGTTTGTTTTCGCGGGCTTTACCTGCTAAAACAACAATGGCTTTCTCAATTTCGGCAAGGCTTAAGCTATCAGCATTGCGTATAACCGGAACAACCAAACCTTTAGGAGCCGATACCGCGATAGACACGTCAGCGAAGTTGCTGTAAACAATTTCTTCACCTTCTATACGGGCATTTACAGCAGGCCATTCTTTCAGTGCCTCGGTAACTGCTTTGGTGAAGAACGACATAAAGCCTAAGCCAACGCCGTGTTTCTCTTTAAATTTATCTTTGTATTTACCGCGCAGTTCCATGATCGGCGACATATCAACCTCGTTAAAGGTGGTTAACATCGCGGTCTCATTTTTAACGGCAACCAAACGCTTAGCTACGGTTTTACGCAGCGAAGACATTTTTTCACGGCGATCTGTACGTGCGCCTTGTGCTTGTGGGGCAGCAGTTGCAGGAGCAGAAGCAGCAGGCTTTTGACTTTCTGCCTGAGGCTTCGGACTTCCAGCTTGTGCGCCAAGTGCATCACCTTTAGTGATACGGCCATCAACACCAGAACCATTTACAGAAGCAGGATCAACACCTTTTTCTGCCAATATTTTTGCAGCAGCAGGCGATGGTGTGCCCGATGCATAAGTAGTACCTTTTGACGGAGCATCCTGCGGCGACTCGTTCACTTTATCTGCAACGGCAGGCGTTACAGGTGCCGGAGCAGAACCCGCAACGGCGCCTTCAATTTTGCAAACTACAGCACCAATGGCTAAAGTATCGCCTTCGTTAGCTAAAGTTTTTAAAGTACCTGCTTTTTCGGCAGTCAATTCAAAAGTTGCTTTATCTGATTCCAGCTCGGCAATGGCTTCGTCCATCTCAACGGCTTCGCCATCTTTTTTGATCCAGCGTGATAAAGTAACCTCGGTGATAGATTCACCAACCGGCGGAACTTTTATCTCGATAGATTCGCCGCCAGCCTGCGGAGCAGGTGCAGGGGCGTTGGCAGGGTTCTCAGGGCTTTCGGCTTTAGCCGGAGCTGCATCAGCTGATGCAGATGCAGCAGGTGCACTTGCAGCAGCGCCACCCTCTTCGATAGTTGCTACAACAGCGCCGATAGCTAAAGTATCACCTTCGGCAGCTGCAGTTTTTAAAGTTCCTGCTTTTTCAGCAGTAAGCTCAAACGTTGCTTTGTCTGATTCCAGTTCGGCTATCACCTCGTCCATTTCTACATGGTCGCCATCCTTCTTTTTCCAGGATGCCAGGGTTACTTCGGTAATGGATTCGCCTACCGGCGGAACTTTTATTTCTAAACTCATATTGTTATGGATAGTAGTTGTTTTGTTAAGTCTGGAGTTTTGGGTCTTTAGTCTGAAGTCAGTAAAAAGTCCTAAGCGTTACTTTTGACTTTTTACTTTTAACTTTTGACTTAGAATCAATCCGCTCCGGCGTTAGCCATTTTCTCGGTTGTTTTTTCGATTTTTTCTTTAACCTTTTTGCCTGCAGGTGCTTCAAATGCTTTTGATACTATGTGCGCCTGTTGTGCAGCATGTTGTTTAGCAAAACCGGTTGCGGTACTGCTACCCTCTAAACGAGAGATAACACGCAGGTTCAAATATTTATCATCATGGAACTTACGGCAGATGTACGGCCATGCACCCATGTTCTCAGGTTCTTCCTGCACCCAGATAAACTCTTCGGCTTTCTCGTATTTAGATTTCACCTTTAAGATCTGCTGAACCGGTGTAGGGTACAATTGCTCAACACGAACAATGGCAACATCCTTACGTTTGTCGGTCTGTTGTTTCTCTAACAGGTCGTAATATACTTTACCGGTACAAAGCAGTACGCGTTTTACTTTTTTAGGATCAACGTAGTTATCGTCAATCAACTCGTGGAATTTACCGCCGGTAAACTCATCAAGCGGCGACATACAGTTAGGGCTGCGCAGCAAGCTCTTTGGTGTAAAGATGATCAACGGCTTGCGGAAACTGCGGTGCATCTGCCTTCTTAAAATATGGAAGAAGTTTGCAGGTGTAGTACAGTTGGCTACCTGGATGTTATCATCGGCACAAAGCTCTAAGAAACGCTCAACACGTGCTGATGAGTGCTCGGGGCCCTGGCCTTCGTAACCGTGCGGCAACAACATTACCAAACCGTTACCACGCTGCCATTTTGTTTCGGCACTGGCAATGTACTGGTCAATAATGATCTGTGCACCGTTAAAGAAGTCACCAAACTGTGCTTCCCAAATGGTTAATGCATTAGGGTTAGCCAAAGCGTAACCATATTCAAAACCAAGCACACCATACTCAGATAATAATGAGTTGTAGATGCTCAGCTTAGCTTTATTGTTGATGGTCTCCAGCGGGGTGTACTCTTCTTCAGAATCGGCCAGAGTTAATACCGCGTGGCGGTGCGAGAAGGTGCCGCGTTTAACGTCCTCACCGCTTAGCCTTACCGGGAAACCTTCTTTTAACAAGGTACCGTAGGCCAATTGCTCGCCCATTGCCCAGTCAAACACTTTGGTTTTGTTCACCATGTTCTGGCGGTCTTCAAACAATTTCTCAATTTTCTTGAAGAACACTTTATCTTTTGGCAGCGTAGTTAACGCGTTACCAATTTCTGAGATAACCTGTTCGCTTACCGATGTATCAGGCGTGCTGATAAACTCGCTGTGGTTAGCCAGGTGTAAGCCTTTCCATGCGCCTTCAAACATCGGAATGGTATCGGTAAACCTGTCTGCCGCTTTAGCCTCATCCAGCATTTGCTGCAGCTCGGCGCGGAAGGTTTTCTCCAGATTTTTCACATAGGCCTCATCAACAGATTTTTCGGCAACTAATTTTTTGCTGTAGATCTGCAGCGGGTTAGGGTGTGCATCAATCGCCTTGTACAATACCGGCTGAGTGAATTTTGGCTCATCTGCCTCGTTGTGGCCATAACGGCGGTAACAAAGAATATCGATAAACACATCCTCATTAAACACTTGGCGATATTCCATTGCCAGGTTAACTACATAGGCTAATGCCTCAACATCATCACCGTTTACGTGGAACACCGGCGATAATACAGTTTTAGCCACATCAGTACAGTAAGTACTTGAGCGGGCATCTTTGTAGTTGGTGGTGAAACCTATCTGGTTATTGATCACCAGGTGAATAGTACCGCCTGTGCTGTAGCCATCCAGTTTCTCCATTTGCAACACCTCGTAAACAATGCCTTGTCCGGCAACTGAGGCGTCACCATGTATCAGTATAGGGGCTATCTTAGAGTGATCACCTTTGTATTTAAAGTCAATTTTTGAACGGGTGATACCTTCTACTACAGGATCAACCGCTTCAAGGTGCGATGGGTTAGGGCAAAGGCTTAAGTGAACCTTTTTACCATCCTTGGTCTCCACATCGGTTGAGTAACCTAAGTGGTACTTCACGTCGCCACCGAAAGATTGTGATGAATCGTAGTTTTTACCTTCAAACTCAGAGAATACCTCTTTATAGGTTTTCTCCATGATGTTGGTTAGCACGTTTAAACGGCCACGGTGAGCCATACCGATGATAAATTCTTCGATACCCAACTCTGAGCCTTTTTTAACAACTGAATCCATTGCAGGGATCAGTGCCTCGGCACCTTCTAATGAGAAACGTTTCTGGCCCAGGAATTTGGTACCCAAAAAGTTCTCGAACACAACCGCTTCATTCAGTTTTGAAAGCATTGCTTTTTTCTCATCCTGAGAGAAAGAAGGTGTGTTGCGTTTTTTCTCCATCCTGTCCTCAAACCATTTCAGTTTTATAGGATTACGGATGTAAGTATATTCTGCACCAATAGCCTGGCAATAGGTTTGCTCAAGCAGTTCGCGGATATCGCGCAGTTTGGCAGGGCCTAAGCCAACTTCAACACCGGCATTAAATACGGTATCCAGGTCGGCATCGCTTAAACCAAAAGTTTCAAGTTCCTTACCCGGAAAGTACTTGCGGCGCTCGCGTACAGGGTTGGTTTTAGAGAATAAATGGCCGCGTGAACGGTAGCCATTTATCATGTTCAATACATTAATTTCTTTCTGGAAATGCTCCGGGGTTTCGGCTCCGGCAACACCTGCAGCAGGGGCATTATCCTGGCCAAATTGAAATCCTTCAAAGAATTTTTGCCAGCTGTAGTCTACTGATTCAGGGTCTTGTTTGTAGGCTTCGTATAATGAGTTGATGTGGTCAGCGTTACCGCTGTTTATATAATTTAGGCGATCCATGAGATAGCTATGTTGTAAGACGTTGCAAAACTAAGCATAATAGTACAATATGCCATATTTATATGTTATAACTTTTTGTAATAACTGTGGTTTGATAAAAGAAATATTTAAAGGTTTAGATGAGCAGGAAAAAAACGGCTCAAAAACCTTTAGGCAGTGGTCGAAATTCCATCCGTAGCGGGTGCCCAGGTACCAATGTAATCATCATCAGACTGTGCCGATTTTGCTGCGTTAAAGAAGCGGTTGCTCTTGGTATCGTTACCCACGCCTGCCACAAATGCCCAATTGCCCCAGTTGCTTGCCGGCGAGTAATCGATAAGCTTCTCTTCAAAATACAAAGCACCTTTTGTCCAGTCTACCTGCAGGTCTTTTATCAAATAGGCGGCAACGGCCTGCCTTGCATAGTTGCTGATGTAACCGGTAGCGTTTAACTGGTGCATGGCAGCATCGATGTATGGCTCGCCGGTTTGGCCTTTCGTCCAGCGTTCAAAAAGTTCGTCCTGGTTATCTGCAATATCGGGTGCGCTGCCAAAACCTTCTGAGCGGAAGAACTGCTGCCCATGCTTTTTAAACATAAAGCGGAAGTAATCGCGCCAAAGCAGTTCCAGCATCAGCGGGTCGGCGTTTTGCAGGTGGTTTTCTTTCTGATGATTTAAAACTTCCCAGTAAACCTGGCGGGTTGAGATACAGCCCACTGCCAGCCAGGGGCCAAGGCCTGATGAATTGGGCTGATTACGGATAGCTGTATTAGAAAGGTATGCGTGCAAGCGTTTCAAAGCCTCGGTTTCGCCACCAATTATTTTATCGCCGGCGCGGGGATCATCAATGGGTTGTGGAACACCAAGCTCTTCCAATGTTGGCAGTTCGCCTGCATCGGCTATTTCGGGAACAACTATATTCTCAGGCGCGGCAACCACCGGGCGAACGGTGCTATCGCGCTCTACTTTCTTTTTAAAGGTCACAAAGCTATCCGGGATATCCTTTATCGGGAAAGGCAGGTCCTCTTTGTGGTACATAGTATGGCCGATGAAGTGTTTCAAATTCAGCTGCTTTTTCCAAAGCGCTTCTTCTACCCTTTCAGATACGGTGGTCTCATCAGGTGCAACCTCGCGGTGATGATAAACTTCGCTTATTTGAAATTCTTCGGCTAATTGAACAAGCACTTCGGCAGGGTCGCCGGTGCGGATAACAAGCTCGGCACCAAAGGCCTGCAGGTTTTGGCGCAGGTTGGCAACAGACTCTAACAGGAAACGGGTGCGGAAACTGCCGGTTTTGCAACCACCACAGGCACCGGTTTTAAAGTAGAACGGATCAAAGATAAATACGGGTAAAACCTTATCAGCCCGGCGCACGGCTTCAGACAATATTTCATTATCGTGTATGCGCAGGTCATTTCTAAACCAAACCAGTATAGTCTTCTCACTCATATATGAACTACTAATCTAACCTTATTTAGATTGATTACAAAAATGGCGATTATTTATTTCTTCTGCACTTTTCGCTGCAATATTTGACATCGTCCCAACACTTAGCCCATTTTTTTCGCCAGGCGAAGGGTTTATTGCATACAAGGCAAATTTTTGAAGGAAGATATTGTTTATTGCCCTTGTCTTGCATAGTTGCTACTGTTATGAATCCATTGATTGAAGCCGACAGCATTTGCTTATCGTCTTCCGGGTGTCCACGTTCACGCGCATGAACACGATAACCGTCGGCTGAAGCCGACGGCAATGATATTACTTATTATATTCATTGCCTTCCCATGAATGCGACGGCCTGCCTACTTATCTTTCCTGCCTCGTAGGGACTACCGCTTTGTAGTCCACAACCGCCAATGTATTTTGCTCCGTAGGAGCTACCCAATCAACAGGTTTAAATTTCATCACCATCCCATTCATGGAACGGCCGCGAACATGCATCTGTTATCTCAAAGTAAAACTAAAACAAGCATTGTACCGTTATTAATTAACAACCTTATCTTTAACAATAAACCCCAGCAAACATGGCAACTACCGAAAGCATCCAGAAAGCATATATCGATTACGTGCTCACCGAGGGCCAGCAACCCAACTCTGTTTACGTTTTTGCAAAGAAGAATAAAATGGCCGAGGACGAATTCTACCGTTTCTTTGGCTCGTTTGATGCCGTTGAGCAAAGCGTATGGACGGGCCTGATGGAACGTGCCCTAACCGAGATACGCGCCCAGGAAATTTGGCCACAGTATACCGCCCGCGAAAAAGCTTTATCTTTTTTCTACAGCTTTTTTGAGTTGCTAAAGGGCAGCCGCAGTTTTGCGGTTTACAGTATTAAAAAGCACCGCAGCTTAGGCACGCCAAAAGTGCTGGAGCCTGCCAAAGATATTTTTGAGGATTTTGCTACCAACATCCTTAACGAAGGACTGGAAACTGCAGAACTCAGCGACCGCAAATTCTTCAGCAAGCGTTACAAAGATGCGCTATGGATCCAGTTTGGTTTTGTGCTGAACTTTTGGATAAACGACGACTCAGCCGGTTTCGAGAAAACCGACGAGGCCATTGAAAAAGGCATCAACGTAACGTTTGATCTTTTTCAACGTTCGCCGATAGATAACTTGTTTGAATACGGCAAGTTTCTGGCGAAAAATGGCGGATTGAAAGAGAAGATGGGGTTTTGAGAAGAAGCCTCTCCCCAAACCCCTCTCCGAGGGAGAGGGGCTTTAAGCCATCACGTCATTACGAGGAACGAAGCAATCTCCGAACTATACAGAGCGGCTCTGCATATCAAGGATTGCCACGCTATCGCTCGCAATGACGGGGTGGGCAGAACGCGGTTAGATTCTTCGCTCTCGCTCAGAATGACAAATTGAACACCAACCATTGAACACCAACCTACCCTACCTGGCTGCCATTTTTGATATGGATGGCACCATCATCAACAATACACCGTACCATTTTCTGGCCTGGCAGCAGCTGTTTAAACTGCATAACCTGCCCCATCTTCAAAAGGAAACCTACCTGCAACAAATAAGCGGCGTGCCGATCATTAATACCGTTCGGCAGTTTTTTGGTGGAGATATGGATGAAAAACAACTGGCTGATGAAAAGCAGCGCTTATACCAGGAAGCTTTTAAACCTTATCTGCAGCCGATAAATGGTTTAGAAAATTTTCTGGCAGAACTGAAGGATGCCGGTGTTAAAATAGCCCTCGCTACTTCATCAAACCAGCCGGATATTGATTTTATATTTAACAGCATCCCGATAGGCCAATATTTTGATGTGTTGATTACCGGCAACATGGTGAGTCAGCCCAAACCGTCGCCGCAGATATTTTTGAAGGCGGCCGAACAGCTGGGCGTGCAGCCTGATAAGTGTGTGGTGTTTGAAGATTCGCTGATGGGCTTACAAGCCGGCCGCAATGCAGGCATGAAGGTTGCAGGTATTACCACAAGCCACAAAGCAGATGTGATTGACGGCCTTGCTGATATTGTATTTGACGATTACAGCGAACTGAGTTTGCAAAAACTGGCAGGCTTAGTTAGTTAAATTAATTACCAGCGTTAGAATTGACTCACCCGGTCTACACTACGCTGGACCACCCTCTCTGCTGCAAGCAGCAAAGAGGGTAAAGAAATTTAAAATAAAGTTTTCTCCTCACCCTCTTTTCGCGCAGCGAAGAGAGGGTCGACAAGCGCAAGCGATGTCGGGGTGAGTAAACTCTGCGAGCGATTCAATAAGGGCTGGCAGCGATGTCGAGGGTGAGTCAATTTTAAGGATACAACAAAATGAGCAACGAAGAAGCTAAAGAGCAAAACAGCATACCCACCGGCAAAGTTGAGCGCAGTGCCAAGTTTGTAAAAACCGGTTTCAAAATAGGCGGTAATTATATTAAGCACTACTCCAAAAAGCTCTTCAACCCCGACCTGGATCGCAGCGAGTTGAACGAGGATAACGCAACGGACATTTATCAATCATTAAGCGAGCTAAAGGGCAGCGCCCTTAAAGTTGCGCAGATGCTGAGTATGGATAAGAACCTGTTACCGCAGGCTTATGTAGATAAGTTTAGCCAATCTCAATATAATGCACCGCCGCTGTCGGGACCGTTGATCGTGCAAACATTTAAGAAATACTTTGGCAAAACGCCCGATCAGATCTATGATAAGTTTAACATCCGCTCTACCAATGCAGCCTCAATCGGCCAGGTACACCAGGCAGAGCTTGATGGTAAAAAACTGGCTGTAAAGATCCAGTACCCCGGCGTGGGCGATTCTATATCATCAGACTTAAAACTGGTAAAACCTTTCGCCTTCCGCATGCTGGGTATGAGCGAGAAGGAACTGGACGTGTACATGAAAGAGGTGGAAGAACGCCTGCTTGAGGAAACCGACTACGAACTGGAAGTTCGCCGCTCTATCGAGTTTTCTATCGCCTGCAAAATACTGGATAACGTAGTGTTTCCTGATTATTACCCCGACCTATCCAGCAAGCGCATCATCACCATGGACTGGTTGGATGGCATGCACCTGAAAGAGTTTTTGGCCACCAACCCATCGCAGGAACTACGTAACCGCATTGGGCAGGCACTGTGGGATTTTTACAATTATCAGCAGCACGAACTCCGCGCCGTACACGCCGACCCGCACCCAGGTAATTTCATGATCACTACGGATGATAAACTGGGCGTGATAGATTTTGGCTGTATTAAGGTAATGCCCGATGATTTTTACTATCCCTTCTTCTCCCTCACCTCAACTAATTTATTTGAGGATAAAGAAGAAACTATTAAAGCCTTTCGCAAACTGGAGATGATATTACCTAATGACACGCCTCAGCAAATAGAGTTTTACCACGGCATGTACAAGCAGATGATAAGCCTGTTTGCCAAGCCGTACATCACCCCTACTTTTGATTTCAGCGATAAAACCTTCTTTGATGACCTGTTTGGCTTTGGTGAGAAAGTTTCAAAAATGCCCGAGTTTAAGCAGGCCCGCGGCGTAAAGCACTTTATCTATGTAAACCGCACCAATTTTGGGCTATATAACATACTGCATGATCTTAAAGCTTTTGTAAAAACAGATACTTACAAACCACATGTAGAGAACGGGCGTAATTAACAAAAACATCATTTTGCGGGTTCAGGAAAAATACTACTTTCGCGGCAGTATTTGACCTAACCCTAATTATGAAGAAATTTCTGTTGGCGGGTTCTATTTTAACCGCCCTTTCCTTTTCGGCGCTTACGTCTAAAGCGCAAAACGATTCAACTTATTTTGATCTTGGCCGTGTAAGAGTAAAAAAAGATTTTACCCAGGCTGTAACCGTCAAAGGTGCCGATCTGGAGCGATATCCGTTCACAAATATTGCCAGTGCGCTTAATGTTTGGTTTACCGGTATTTATCTTGATAGCCAAAATACTTTGTACGTTATTGATGGCAATCTCATAAATGATATAAACAGCTATAGCGTACAGGATATTGAGGAAGTATCGCTAATACAAAACGCACTGGTACAAGTTAATGGTGCTTATCAGCAAAAGCAACTTGTTGCAATAACTACCCGCAGGCAACATGCTCAAAACGCAGGTGTAAGGGTATCGGCCATGATAAATGCTGTTGCGCGCAGCCACGATAAGGTATCAGACCAAATGCCAGACAATGGTAAAACTACAGTAAGTACTTATCACGAGTACAATGTTGCGGCGTTTAAGAAAAACGAGACCTCGCGTTTTGGTTTATCATTTAACTACCAGCACGATGTGCAGCCATTGGTTTACGACAAAACCATCTACACCGATATCACCAACAAGAACGACCCACGCTTTAACCGTGTAAGGCTGTTTGGTTATGCCGAAAAACAAGTATTTGCAGGTACCGTTGCAGGTGTTAAATTGGGCTACGCCAACCAAAAAGGCACCGAAGCTTTAGGGAACTACAGCAATCAGCTTAAACAAAACTTTTTTAGCGCCGAGGCTTATGTAAACAGCAATATTTATAAGGGCCTGCGTAATAGCCTCAATTTGGGCTTTAACAACAATCGCCCTTCGCAGGATGACAGGGTAATAGTTGATCCTAACGCTACGCCCGATGTGCAAACATCATCATATAAAGCTACCTCGAGGCAGTTTTTGCTTCGCGATAATTTAAGCTACAATGTTAAAGCAGGCGATGTGGAGATAGAGCCTATGGTAAACTTTAGTTACCAGCACACAAATGATACGCTTAGTCTCATTTTTACGTCGCCGTTCAACTCCGGCTCAACCAACGAGGCGCGTTTTACAACAACACAGCTAATGCTAACGCCATCTATCAACCTAAGCTACAAAAACATAGCAAACTTGCAGGGTGGTTTCACACGCATGTTAAAAAGCAAAGCAGCGTATGTTAACACCCCTAATTCGGTAGCGCCACCAACGCCCGAAAATAAAACTCTGCCCTTTGTTACCGGTAGTGTTAACTCATCAAACTTTATCCCTGCTTTAAAATTAACGGTATATGGGTCTTACAGCAAGTCTGTACCAACTTTAGATAATGTTAATTCACTGTATACATCAAGCACAAGTTTCTCAAACCTTGCAGATGATAACCTTGTAACCGGCTTATTTAATATACCGGTAAACGCGTACACCAACAAAGTAGGCAATACCATTAACCTTGGTGCTAAGGTTGATGTGTTGAACAATAAATTAACCATTAGCTATAACCACGAGAAAAGAAAATATGACCTGCTTGCCCAATACATGGACAATTTTGGGAACGTTTACTTTTACAATCCTGATGCTACCTACAGATCGCACAGGGCCGAGGTTAGTGCGCGCATTATTGATGCCGATAAGCTACGCCTTATCAGCAACCTTAACGCAACACATATTGAAACAGAGTACGCCGAATCAACGCCGTTCCCTGCAGCTACATTTGGCAAAAAAATATGGAGCGGCGGATGGGCCAACAGGTTAAGTGCAGGTAAAATATTTGCCGGTATTGATATGCTTTACCTGTTCAGCGTTAAAGAAAATTATCCACTATCAAACGTTTACAATAAGTTGAAACCGTTATCGCTGCAAAACATTTATTTCGGTTACACCTTTACAGTGCCTGTTGTAAAACAATTACAGGTATTTGTTAATGCCCGTAATATGTTACACACCGTAAACTCGGCCTTAACAGATAACCGTTACTTTATAGGTGGCGGCGTAAGCGCAGCATTTTAACACCTGTAATTTTCAGTATAAAAAAAGCAGTTACAAAACGTAACTGCTTTTTTTATGCACTATAAGTGATTAAGAAATATTTCCTGGCAAGCTTAACTGTTGTAACCGGCAAATGAGGCAATAACGGCAAATAAAACAGCTATTACCCAGCTAATATCGGCCCTGGTGGCCCATATCTGCACATCGGTTAAACGGCCGGTGTGCGCAAAAGATTTAGCCCTGTACCGGCAAAAAACGGCAAAACCCGCAATTGCCAAAACAGTAACAACAGAAGCGGCAATTAAAAACAATTCAAAAGTACGCGTAAACATCATTTCATAAACTCCTTTTGTGGTAATACGTACAATAACTACAAAGTGTGTCAATTGTTTTTGTAACATAGTTGTTATGTAAATGTTAACTGTTGCGCATAATATCAAACAACCTGTAATGCCGCCTGTTGTCAAAATCGGGCTATATTAGCAACACTTTAACAAGGCATGGGCAACAAAAATATTCTCATAACAGGTGGCTCGGGGCTACTGGGCAAGCATTTAACTGATGCATTACTGGAGCAGGGCCATACGGTTAGTCACCTGTCAAGGCAAGCCGGTAAAAATCCCAACGTAAAAACGTTTTTGTGGGATGTGAACAAGCGCGAAATTGACCCCGCCTGTATTGATGGCGTTGATACCATTGTTCACCTTGCCGGGGCAGGCATAGCCGATAAGCCCTGGACGCCCGAACGCAAAAAAGAGATAGTTGAAAGCCGTACCGAATCTATCAGATTGATATATGGTTTGATGAAACAAAAGCCCCATAATATATCATCGGTGATATCGGCATCGGGCATTAACTATTACGGAGACAGCGGCGATAAACTTTTGGAAGAAAGTGACTTGCCGGCTAATGACTTTGTAGGCAATTGCTGCGTTGAGTGGGAAAAAGCAGTTGATGAAGGTGCGGCGCTGGGCCTGAGGATAGTAAAATTCCGCACGGGGGTTGTGCTTACCAAAAATGGTGGCGCACTGCCCAAACTGGCCATGCCGGTGCAACTATATGTAGGCTCGCCGCTGGGTAGCGGAAAACAATGGATTCCCTGGATCCATCCGCAGGATGTAACGGATATGTATTTATACGCGTTAAACACGCCCGAATTAGCCGGTGCCTTTAACATGGTTGCCCCTAACCCTGTAACCAATAAGCAACTTACAAAGGCCGTTGCAAAAGAATTGCACAAACCGCTTTGGGCACCAAACGTACCTGCGTTTTTAATAAAATTATTGTTTGGTGAGATGGCCGTATTGGTTTTAGGCAGCACCAAAGGATCGGCACAAAAAATACAGGCGAGTGGGTTTAAATTCAGTTATCCTGATGTTGAATCGGCCTTGAAAGAAATTTATGGATAAGAAACAGCCCGTAAACATATTTTGGTTTCGCCGCGATCTGCGGATAGATGACAACGCCGGATTATACCACGCCTTTAAAGGTGAGCACCCCGTACTGCCCATTTTTATTTTTGACCGCGAGATACTCGACGACCTGGAAGATAAGGACGATGCCCGGGTAACTTTTATTTATGAGGCTCTTGAAGGCATCAACAAAGAGCTGCATAAACATCACAGCGGTTTGTTAGCCGTTTATGATAAGGCCCTGCATGCCTGGAAAAAGCTGATTGATGAGTACAACATCAAAACCGTGTACACCAATCACGATTATGAGCCATACGCCAAACATCGCGACAGCGAAATAGAAAAGCTCTTTAAAAAGCACGATATCGAGTTTAAAACATATAAGGACCAGGTTATATTTGAGAAGCAGGAAGTGGTGAAGGACGACGGCAAACCCTACACCGTTTTTACGCCATACAAAAACAAATGGTACCAAAAGCTGAAGCCGTTTTATTTAAAAGCGTACCCAACCACAAAATACTTAAAGAACCTGCTGCATTTTAAGGCCCCACATATCCCTTCGTTAAAAGAGATGGGCTTTGAGAAAAGCAACCAGAAATTTCCTGATAAACAATACAAAGATGTTATTGCCGACTACGGCAAAACCCGCGATACGCCTTCCATAAAAGGCACATCGCACATTGGCCTGCACCTGCGCTTTGGTACGTTAAGCATACGCCGTTGTGCTGCTGATGCACATAAGGCACATGATAAAACCTGGTTGAATGAATTGATATGGCGCGAGTTTTACTCCATGATACTCTATCATTTTCCGCAAACTATGGACCACGCTTTTAGGCCCGAGTATGACCGCATAAACTGGATAAACGATGAAAAACAGTTTGCTGCATGGTGCGAGGGTAAAACCGGCTTCCCTATTGTTGATGCCGGCATGCGCGAGTTAAATGCCACGGGCTTTATGCATAACCGGGTGCGCATGATAGTTGCCAGTTTCCTGGCTAAAGACCTGTTGATAGACTGGCGTTGGGGCGAGCGTTATTTTGCCCGCAAACTATTGGATTATGAGATGGCCAGCAACGTAGGCGGCTGGCAATGGGCAGCCGGCAGCGGTACTGATGCAGCGCCCTATTTCAGGATATTTAACCCTGATAGCCAAACTAAAAAATTTGATCCCAAACTGGAGTACATAAAAAAATGGGTGCCGGAATATGCTGACTTCAGCAAATATCCAAAACCCATTGTTGACCACGCAGCAGCACGCGAACGTTGCTTAAAGGCTTTTAAAGTTGCTTTAAACAAGTCCTGAAAAAAGCAGAGGGGATTAAAGCAGTAACATTACTGATTTTAATCCCCTCTTTATTTTTGGTATTAATCTTATTACGGCTGCGTAACAGATGTTATCTGCATCTCAAAATGTAAGACTGAATTAGGCGGGATAGCGCTATACTGAAACCTGCCATAACCTATAGCCGATGGGATAAACACTGATATTGAAGTGCCGGTGGTACAGTGTTTGGTAAGCACATCTTTAAAACCATCAATAGTACCAAATGGTGTCATGGTGGTTGCTGTTGTTTTTGCAGCGTTATCAAACTCGGTACCGTTTAGCATACTGCCCACGTATGTTAGCTCAACGTTTGAGTAATCGCCTATATCACCAATAGTACCGGTACCTTGTGTGTTTATTTTGTAGTAATACCCCAGCGGGTCTTTAGTGTAACCACTTAAACTGTTTGCTGCAAAATATTTGTTGATAGATTCATCATCATATTGAGCCTGATCTTTAATAACATGTACATAGTAATCAAGGCTTTGGTTACCTGCAATACGGCCGCTTGAGGTTACGCTACCAACACCAAAACCACGCACGCCATAAGCCAGGCGCGAAGGTACAAGCACACGCATGCTGCCACCCGGGTACTTCAACAGGTCATGTATGGCTAATTGCAAACCCTGTGGGTAACTGCTGTTAACAAAATGGCCAAGGTAATCATCAAAGTGGTTTAATATCGTATCGGTTGCTACGTATTTACCATCCATTGATTTTAGGGTGTAAACTATTGATATCTTGTCAGAATATTTTAACGAGTCGGGGCCGGTGCTTGGGTTACCCGGGTTAATTATTTTGTAGTAAATACCGGTTGCACCGTCAGCTATCTGGGTTTCATCTTTTGTAAAGCCGGTAAGGCCGTTTGCAGACATGTAGGTTTGTATCTGCGCATCATCATACTGTTTTATATCAGGCTGATTATCGTCATTTTTTCTACAAGCGGTTAAACCCGCAAAAGCAAATAGTAAAAGCGTAAAAATTCTTTGTTTCATTAAATCAGTTCGTTACATTCAAAAGTTCAATCTCAAAATCGCACACCGAGTTTTTTGGCACCCCGAGGCTATCCTGATCATAAGGGCCGTATGCATAACGCGATGGCGATAGGATACGTATTTTACCACCCTTTTTTATTTGCGGTATAGATAGTTTCCAGGCACGGATAGTTTCGCCCAAAGTAAACGATGGGTGAAAATTATTGCTTTGCCCAAATACCTTTCCGGTTGTTAATATTTTAGCAGTATAGGCCACCGTTACACGTGTAGAGTTCGAAAATATATCGCTGCCGGATCCGGGCGCCAAAACCTGGTAATAAATACCTGTGGGTACATCAATGCTATCCACTTCCTGTACCAGGTCGCGCAAGTTATGGCTGTCTATATAATCCTGTATAATACCGTTATCTACGGCTGCCTGGCTACGTTCTATAGCAATAGCATCATATCCTTTTTTGCACGAAGCAAAACAACCTGCAAACAGCAATAATATCAACAGAACCCTATTCATGTAAGTTATAACGACAAAGTTATCGTTTTATATCGCAAAAAATGCAGCTTAACACTTTTTAACACTCTTAGGAGATAATGAGAATAAGATCAGGGCTTGTAGTTAAGGGTGAGCTGGTTTATTTTCCTCAGCATTTCGGTCAGGTAGGCCCTGTCGGCCTCGCTTATGTGCGAGTTTAAATAGTTGTTGAATTGCTTAACAACATTCTTGGCTATCTGCCTTTTCTCTTTGCCCAGGTCGGTAAGGTATATTTTCACCGAGCGTTTATCGCCCTGGTTTGATGCACGGTATATCAGGCCCGATTGCTCCAGTTGGTTAAGCATACGCGATAAACTGGTTGATTTAAGGCCAAGCAAAGCAGCCGCCTGTGATACGGTTGTACCCTCTTCATCAATATTGATGAGCAGGTAACCTATAGACTGGGTGAAACCAAACTCGGTTACCGTTTGGTTGTACCGGTTGGCAACGGTTTGCCAAACTATCTTCAAAAAATAGTCGATAGTTTCCTGCTGTTTTACACTGCTTCGCATAAAGCACAAACTTAATATTTTAAATGAATACTACGTAGTTCATAGATAATAGTTAATGGTTCATAGTAAAACAACCAAAACGCTAACATTTCTATTTACCCGCTGCACTCTTTTGACTTTTGAATTTTGACTTTTGAATTAATACCCAACGGTCGTATCATCCCCTCTCGGGTCGGCGCCGCCTTCGTAGCCCTGCGGGGTGGCGAGTATGGCATCAACCCGGCCTATGGCGCCGCGTGGCGTAAGTTTATAGCCTTTCTGCTGCAGCTTTTCTTTTGTTATGTCGTCAAGTGCACCTGCCTCAACAGCAACTTCATCAGGCAACCATTGATGGTGGAAACGTTTTGAAGTAACTGCTTGCTGCAGCCCTTGGTTAAATTCTACCACATTCAGTATAGTCTGGAAAACGGATGTAATAATGGTTGAGCCGCCCGGTGTTCCTACCACCATAAATAATTTGCCATTCTTCTCTACAATCGTTGGCGTCATGCTGGAGAGCATGCGTTTGCCGGGTTGTATGCTGTTAGCTTTACCACCAACCAGGCCATACATATTGGGGACGCCCGGTTTAGAGCTAAAATCGTCCATCTCGTTATTCAGCAAAAAACCTGCACCCGCAACAAATATGTGCGAGCCGAAGGAGTCATTTAAAGTAGTTGTAATAGATACCGCGTTGCCGTCTTTATCTACAATAGAGTAGTGTGTGGTTTGGTCGCTCTCGTAGCCCATAAAGCTGCCAGGTTGTATGGCAGTGCTCGGTGTTGCCGCATCCCAGCTAAAGCTTTGCATGCGGGCATCAATATATTTGGGGTTCAGCAGGCTATCCGCCGGCACCTTAAAAAAGTCGGGGTCGCCAAGGTATTTTGACCGGTCAGCGTATACGCGGCGCTCGGCTTCAACTATCAACCTAACAGTACTATCGCTGTTAAAACCCCAGCGGCTCAGGGGGTATTTCTCTACCGAATGCAGCAATTGTACCAGCGCTATCCCCCCGCTTGATGGCGGCGGCATGGTGATAATGCGGTACTCTTTATAATTGCTCAGCACCGGTTTGCGCCAAACCGAGTGGTAGTTCTTCAGATCGGTTTTAGTGAAAAGGCCGTTGTTCTTCTTCATCTCGGCAACAATCAGATCGGCAGTTTTACCATCGTAAAATCCGTCGCGGCCTTTATCTCTTATCAATTCAAGCGTATGGCCAAGGTCGGTTTGTATCAGCAGGTCACCTTCCTGCCAGCCGCCTTCTTTTAGCAGATAGCTTTTGCCCGGGTTGAGTTTTTTAAATTCGTTTGCTGCGCGATTAAGATCTGATGCCAGCCTTTTGGTCACCTTAAAACCTTTAAGCGCCAGGTCAACCGCTGGCTGCACTAACTCAGTCCACTTTAGTTTACCGTATTTTTTGTGTGCCTCGTACAAGCCATCAACCGCCCCGGGCACACCCGAGGCTTTGTGGGTGTACAAACTCATATCAGGGACGATGTTACCGGCACTATCCTGATACATTTTTTCACTCGCCTGCGCGGGGGCTTTCTCACGAAAATCAAGTGTATTGGCCTCGCCTTTTCCCGAGCGATAAACCATAAAACCGCCACCGCCAATATTGCCTGCCTGCGGGTGTGTTACGGCTAATGCAAATTGCACTGCAACAGCTGCATCAACTGCATTACCACCTTTTTTCAGCACTTCAACCCCGGCTTTTGACGCATCTGGATAGGCACAAACCACCACTCCGTTTTTGTAAGAGAGAATGGATGGCTGCGCAAGGGCTACACTGCATGTGCTTACCAGAAATATAAAGGCATATTGCAATACAAAGTTGAACTTCATGAGGGCAATTTATATTATTTACATCTTAAAACAGCTGTGGATATGTTGATTTTTTTACTGTTTAATATCAGCCCGATACCCTATGTTTGCCCCCTTATTTGCGGCGGCATAGCATAAATACAGCTTTACGCCGTTAACAATGCATATTAAACTCAACAACATTTACATCTTTAAAATGAAAAAATTCGTCCTTTCGGTAATAGCACTTTGCTCTTTTTTACTGGTAACCAGCCGCTTACAGGCCCAGGATTACAAAACCGCAGTAGGCCTTAAATTTGGCGGTTATGAAAATGGTATCTCAGGTAAATTTTTCCTGGATGAGGGTACCGCCATTGAAGGCCTTGTTGGTTTCCGCAGCCATGGCGTAGTGTTTTCGGGCCTGTATGAGCTGCACCAATCAGCCTTTAACACTGCCGGACTAAAATTCTACTACGGTTTTGGTGCCCACTTGGGTAGCGTAGGCAGCGGCGTTTACAAACGCTTTGGCGGCGATGATAAAGTTTATAACGATAGCCATATTTTGCTGGGTGCCGACGGTGTTTTAGGCCTCGAGTATAAAATCGACCAGGCACCTGTTGCCATAAGTTTAGACCTTAACCCGCGTGTGGAATTAGCTACCGGGCCTTTTTTTGATATTGCGCCGGGCCTGGGGATAAAATACACTTTCTAAAACAAAAACCTCACTTAATACAAAAGCCGCCCCGGTATGCCGGGGCGGCTTTTGTATTTTAATGTGCTATGATCACCTTGCGCGAATATTGTTTCTGCCCAAGATCTATCCTAATGATATATGTGCCGGGCACCATACCCGAGGTGTTTATATCTGTACTAAAATTACCTGCGGCTATCTTCCGGCTGTTTTGGTAAACAGTTTGCCCGATGGCGTTTACTAATGACAACCTCATATCAGCCGCTTGCGGCGCATTAAACACTATGTTTACGTAAGTATTTGCCGGCACCGGGAACACGGCCAATGCTATCTCAGACCTATCAGGGTCCTTAGCTTGCAGCTGAAAGCTAAACCCATCTGATTCGGCTATACAACCTGTGCCCAGGGTTACCTCAACCGTGTAAACACCACTTTTTAGCGGCGTATATTTTGGGCCTATAGCACCCGCAATAGCTTCGCCGTTTAAAAACCACTGGCTATCACCCGTAATGCTCGATTGCAGGTCATCACCGCTTTGGGTAATAACCGGTTTGGTTACCGTTACAGCAGCACGCTGGGCTGATGCACAGCCGGGGCTACGAACCTGCATATCATAAAAATAATAGTACATGCCGCGGTAATAAGTAGTATCGCCCTCGTTAGTACCTGATGTAGCTTCGTTACCTGCTATCTTAAAAGTACTGCCTATTGTAAACGGATAATTGATACCCGTACCCTTATTTCTGTAGATGGATGCGCCACTCTCATAACTCGGCGTTATGGTATAATTGCCCGGTGCGGGCAGCAATAAGTTCAATGCGAAAACTTTACCCTGGTCAAGCGGATCATCGGCCAGTTCAACATCGGGTAAGTTGGGTGTAGTGGTGGTGGTACGCGTTTGGGTTACATTAAGCGTTACCGATGATACCACTTCGCCGTTATCATTTGTGGCGCTAAAAGTTATCTTGCCGGATGAGCCGATGTACAGCCTTGCACTCTCCAAAATCACAGGCGCCTGGGTTGTTACCCTTACTCCCGGCGAAAACTGGTTATAGCCACCCGCAGGGCCTGCAGCTTTGTTGGCATAACCCACATGCCCGCTAAAGTCGTTTAAACCGGCATAATAGGTATTGTTGATCGGCGCAGTGGTCACCGTAGCCGGAGAACCTGTACCTACCGGCACCGTACCGTTAGCGGTTGTATACCAAAACAGCTGGCCATCGCCGCTGCCGCTCAACTCGTAAGCCTTTGTATTTACGCAGTAATAAGCTTGCAGGTTATTACCCACAACAGGTGCTGTACCTACCTCAATTGTGCCGGTAGTGGTATTATTTGCTGTAATAGGGTCGCCATCCAGTTTAGTGGTAGCCGTTACCGTATAAGTGCTGCCCGGCGTAGTGTTAAACTTATTGCCGAACACAAAATCTGTTTCTTCCTCAGGGGCAAGCGCACCGCTGAAAGTTTCGGTAAACGTAGTAACTGTATTACCCGGGCCGGTTATAGTTACCGTTACCGGGATATTGCTGATGGCAGCACTGCCAAAATTCTTCAATCTTACTTTTACCGCTACTGCCGATGCGCAGGTAACGCCTTCTGCACTGTTAACAATAGCCGTAGCACCGGCATCAACCGATGGTTTTACGAATTGCACGCGGTAGTCCTGCGTTTCGCCTTTGGCATAGCTGCCGCAAGCGGTTATGGTGGCAGCATTACTTGTTTCTGTTAGCACTATCCGCAGCACGGTGGTATTACCGGCGGTTACGGTTGTTGGTACTGTAATATTGCCTGCGTATGTACCTGTGCCATTGATAACATTTGTGGTAGCAACCAGTTCACCGGCATCAAAAACACCGTTGCCGTTCCAATCAATAAATATCTTAGCTGCTTTGTTAAAGTTAGCCCCACAGGTACCCATGGTTATGCTGAACGGATAAGTCTTGCCGATCTCCAGTTGTGCCGAAAGGTTGGTATTATCAGTATAGCTGGTGCAACCTGCAGCGCCGTTTTTGTTGATATTGGAGAGGGTAAAGTTATTGATCTTGGAATCGGCGGTTGAGGTTGGTGCCGATGCACAATACGGGTTACCGCCCACGCCGGTAGCTATCAGCGAATAAGCCTGGCTACCTGACCGCAACGTACCTTTATGCGAAATAGTTACGGTATATTTTTTACCGGGGATAGCATTAGCTATATAAACCTGCTCAATATTATCCCGTATGTTGTCGCCTGTTGTGGCTGCCGCCGATGGATTATCGGGCGTTAAAACCCATGGCCTGTAAGTGGTTTCGCCATCACTGATGCGCAGATCAAGATCGTTAACCAGTTTGGGTGTGCGGTTATTGATGGTAGCATCTGCAGTGGGCGTACCTTCGGGATCAGTCCATGAGATAGAAACCACTAAAGGGCCGATGCCTGATGCGGTTACTTCAACAGTTTTGGTTTGCCCCTGTGCTAAAGTATTTTCGCTGATGAGGCTTTTTACATTATTATCGGTAATGGCCTGTGCGGCGACTTTCATGTTGAGCAGCCCCCAGCCATAAACATAATCGGGGCCAACGTTGCCGGCATCAAATGCAGTATGGCAGGCAAGGCCTTTTAACGTGGCAGCACGCATAAAAGCACCGTTATTTTTTTTTGCATAGTACTCTTGCAACAAGTATAAAGAACCCGTTACGTTTGGTGCCGCCATTGAGGTGCCCGACGAGTAGTAATAATAGCTGGTATTATGCGTACCGGTTGATAAAAGCAACTCGCCGCAACCAACAACATCCGGCTTAATACGGCCGTCATCTGTTGGTCCCCAACTGCTAAACCCGGATATAACTACATCCTGCCTGTTCACCGGCCCGTTTGGCAATTGCCCTACCGAGCCAACCGTTAATATATTTTTTGCCGTACCTGTGGTACTGATCACATCATACCCGTTATTACTGCTTATGTTGTTGGGCCTGGCACCCTTGCTTACAAAAGTAGGATCGGTGCGGCTCCTGAAACCCCAGTACTCGGCACCAACTGCCGGGCCGGTGCTGCCATGACTATTACCTGCCGATTCAACCATCAGGTAATACGGTGCGTTATAGGCTATTTTATCCCAATCGCGGGTGCGCGAATCATAAAAACCAAATAGATAATCTTCCGTATCGCCGGGCAGGCCATACCATTCCCAACGCTGCTGGCCTGCATTATAATCCCAGCCGGCAACATCACCGTACGAATGATTGGATAACAGCAGATTTGGAGCCGCTGCGCTCATCTCAGAAACATCATCATCAAAATCCCATGATGCCAAAGTTGTCGCATTAAAAGCCATCCCTTTTGCCGGCGCATAAACGCCTTTTGCCAGCATAGTGCCGGCCACATGTGTAGAATGATCTACCACCCCTGCCGAAGAATTATTTAGCGTGATGGTTTTACCGGCAAATTCGCGATGAGCAGCGTAAACGCTACCACCATCCCAAATACCCAGCTTTCCGTTCAGGAATGTGCTGCTGCCTGATAGATCGAGGTTTAGGGAACCACCCGGCTGCACGGTGTTTGTACCGGTAGTTGCCGCAGCAATAGTATTGTTATGGGTAGATAAAAAAACCGGAAAGCCGCGTTCATTAAGCCCCTGCAAGGCCACCAGGTTACCGGCTTTGTTTAAACGCCTTAAAGCCCAACCGTTTTGTTTAGCTACTGCAGCCGCTTTGGTAAAACCCGCGGTAAAATTCTGCTTTGCTTTTACCGATAGCGCATCTAACTCTTGCTTGCCTGCACCGGTTAGCGGCAAAACCTGCCCAAAAACCTGCGCCGTAATACAAGTATATAAACAAACGAAGAGTACTAACGCCGGGTATTTCTTCACAATAAGCATTGAGTTTTAGCGCCTTAAATTTACCCGTTTTAAATGAAGTTTATAGCTATGGCGTAAATTTTGATTTTAAGCAAGCAACTACCTATCACATTTTGCTTGATAAGCTTATTTTAACAGTTGAGCACCTATTAATTTGCGAACCAAATTCGCGACAGTAGAAAATATTGCCCAATTTGTAGAAAATAATCTACAAAATTAACCATATTGTGAAGAAAGGTAGCAAATGATACTCAGTATATTGGATTGTTGTATGAGTTTGCCGCTATAATTCTGATAAATGATTAACAAAAAAGGGACGCCTTATCAGGCGTCCCTTTTTCAATTTCTTCTTGCGCAATTATGATTTTCTCATCGGCGGAGCCAGATCTAACTGTTTGATGATACCGTCAACTACTTTTGGTATATCGTTCATGGTTCTCTTAGGGTTTTGCAATTCGCCTACACCGTAACCGCGCCATACAATTTGCTGGGTTCTGGCATCTATCAGGTCAATGATAATTGTACCTTCTTTATAGTGCACTTTTTGAGCGTAGCCCGGGCCATAAAAGCCGCCGTAACCACCCCAACCCCATGGGCGATAGAAACCACCGTAGCCCCATCCGTAACCCCAGCCCCAGCCGCCGCCCCAACCACCATAATACGGATAGCTGGTTTCCCATTTGGTACCACGACCGGTAACGGTTGCGTAACGTACCAACAGATCGGGATTTTGCTGCTCGGGAGTTAAGCCTTTGGCAATAAGGGCCTGCTTGGTTGCTTCCTGTATACGGCCATTGCCAATCTCGTTAAGCGGGCGCCATTGCTTATTGGGGTCTTTCATGGGCGCTGCAAGAGCAAAAGTGCGGTAAGCAGTAAGGTTGGTTTTGTTGGCTGCTGCAGTGTAGTAGTTATAGCTGCTGCAGGCAGATAGCGTTGAAACGAAAGCTACGATCAACACTAAATAGATATATTTTTTCATGACGTCAATAAAAGTTATAATCTGTTAGACTAAAAGTACGCGAAAGGTTTAACCAAATTTTAACGTAACAAAAAAATTATTTTAGGTAAGATACTTACCCACAATAGGCATACGCCTGCCCATGCCAAATGCCTTTGGCGATACCCTTAAAATTGGCGGCGTTTGGTAACGTTTATGTTCGGCCATGTTCACCAGGCGCAGCACTTTGCGCACAATGGCTTCATCAAAACCCTGTTTTATAATTTCTGCAGATGAACGCCTGTGCTCAACATATTGCGACAGGATAGCATCCAATATATCATACTCCGGCAGCGAATCAGTATCTTTTTGATCGGGCCTCAATTCTGCCGATGGCGGTTTGATGATGGTATTCTCCGGAATGATCTCTCGCTCGCGGTTAATGTATCGCGCCAGCTGGAAAACCTGCGTTTTAAAAACATCACCAATAACCGACATTCCGCCGCACATATCGCCGTACAAAGTACCGTAGCCTACCGCCACCTCGCTTTTGTTTGAGGTATTAAGCAGGATGTAACCAAACTTATTGGTCATGGCCATTAGCAGGATAGCCCTGCTGCGCGATTGGATATTCTCCTCGGCAATATTAAACGGCAGGCCTTTAAACTGTGGGTGCAGGGCCTCTTCAAACGTATCGGTAATTTTTGCTATCGCGATCACTTCGCTTTTACAACCCAGGTTATTCACAAGGTCTTCAGCATCTTTAAGAGAATGATCGGTTGAGAATTTTGACGGCAACATCACGGCCATTACATTCTCTGGCCCTAAAGCTTCGGCAGCCAGGGCGCAAACCACGGCAGAATCGATACCGCCTGATAGACCCAAAATCGCCTGCTTAAAGCCCGATTTATGGAAGTAATCTTTTATACCTAAAACCAAACCATCGTGTATCTGCTGTATGTCGCTGTCGCGGGTTGGTTTTAAAGTGGTTTGGTGCTGTAAGGTGATGCCGCCATCGTTATCCAGATCGTAATAAGCAATATGCTCAACAAAGTAAGGCAGTTCATCAACCGTTTCGCCGGCGCGGTTAAACACCAGCGAGCCGCCGTCGAAGATCAGCTCGGTTTGGGCACCAACGTGGTTTACATAAAACAGCGGCAGGTTATAACGGCGGGCATTATCGCTCAGGATGGCAATACGCTCTTCATCGTGGTTATACGCAAACGGCGATGCCGCTATATTGATCATCACATCAGGTTTCTGTTTTATCAGTTCATCCATCGGGCGGGTGATGTACAGCGGATTTTCGATGGTGTTCCAAAGATCCTCACAGATGGTCAGCGCAATGCGTTTACCTTTAAAATCGATACAGTTAAATGAGGTTGATGGCTCAAAATAACGGTACTCGTCAAAAATATCGTAGTTAGGCAGCAGGGCTTTATTAACCACGGCTTTCACTTCGCCGTTCTCGATAAAGTAGGCAGAGTTGTTCAGGTCTTTACCCTGAGGGTTATTATTCGGCGTTGGCAGGCCGATGATGCAGGCAATATCCTTGCACTCGGCGGCAATTTCCTGCGCAGCGGCATCGCACAGGCTTATAAATTCTTCAAACTCCAGGAAATCGCGGGCGGGGTAACCACACACACAAAGCTCGGAGAAAACCACAAGGTCGGCACCGTTTTGTTGGGCCTCTTTTATGGTTTTGATGATCTTACCCGTGTTAGATTCAAAGTTACCTATATGATAGTTAAGCTGTGCTAATGCTATTTTCATGGCTTATAAACGAGCGCGAATAGGCGCTGTACAAATAAAAAGAATTATTTTTGCTAAAACGTTAATAACGATGCCTTATTCCTGTAAAACAACCGTCATTTATGCAAGTTTTGTTTTTTGCCTTCTGCTGACTGCCTGCGGCGGCCGCAAAACGGTTGATGTAAGCAATATACCTGTTGATGTAAAGGTTGAACGTTTTGATAAAGATTTTGACCTGATGCGCACCAAATCAATGGATCAGCAGGCGGGCGTACTATACACCAAATACGGTAAGTTTTACCAGGATTTTATTGAACGCGTTTTAAAGGCCGGTAGTGCGCAGGATACTGCATATTTCGGAGTACTGCGCCAGGTATTTGCAGGCAAGGCATATTTAGACCTTAAACACGATGTTGACGCCGCCTACCCTAACCTGGATAAACAGAACGCCGAACTTACCGACGCTTTCCGTCATATTAAATACTATTTCCCTAAGAAAAACCTGCCTAAGGTTTACGCCTACTTCTCGGGTTTTCAAACACAGGTAACGGTTGGCGATGGTTATTTTGGGATCGGGCTGGATCTTTTCCTGGGCGCCGATTCGAGGTTTTATCCGGCATTGGTACAAAGTTTTCCGCACTATATTTCGCGCAGGTTTACGCCCGATAATATTACCCCGCGTGTGGTTGAAGGCATTGCCCGCGAGGATATGTTCCCCGAGAATGACGAGGACAATACCCTGCTGGCCAAAATGGTTTACAACGGCAAGATCCTGTACTTTATGGACCAGACCATGCCAAACGTACCCGACTCTACAAAAATTGGCTATACCCAAAAACAGCTGAAATGGTGCGATGATTACCAGGCCAACATCTGGGGTTATTTCCTTGAGGAGAACCTGCTTTACGAAACCGATTATCAAAAAATTCAGAAATATTTAACTGAGGCGCCCTTCACTCCCGGCCTGGGCGATAACAATGAATCGGCACCAAAACTTGGCGTGTGGACAGGCTGGCAAATTGTTAAGGCCTACATGGATAAACACCCCGAGGTTACCCTGCCCCAGTTAATGGCTGATCGGAATGCGCAAAGGATCCTGAACGAATCTAAGTATAGGCCGAAGAATCCGAAAGAGTAGAAATCCCCACGCATCATTGCGAGGTACGAAGCAATCTCCAAACTATACAGAGCGAACCTGCCTATGTAGCGATTGCTTCGTACCTCGCAATGACGTGGTGGCGAGACCCATAAAAAAAGCGCCACCGTTACCGGTAGCGCTTTCAATATCTAAAAATCGGGAAACTTACTTCATTATAGCAAATGCAGCTCTTAGCACTAAGATAGAGCCAATACCCATTAATACGTTACCAACTGCAGATGCAAGTTTAAAATCGGCAAAGCGGATAAAAACACCTACTAAACCAATAACTATAGCAAGAATTAAAGCTACGTAATGTTTTTCTGAATTTGCGTTTTGAGTTGATGATGCCATTGTTAAATTATTTGACGCAAAAATATAAATGTTTAGCGAAAAACAGATAGCTATTGCTAATTAATTGCCTTTTCTTTTTTAGCCCATCCTTGCGGCAGGTTCTCCTCAATCTCAATATTCTCAAACTCGGCACTTGCGCGCGAGCCTACCACTTTTGCCCATGCAGCCATTTTTGCTATACCTTCCTGCAAACTAACGTTTTTACCGGCACCAAATACTCCGGCAGCTTTTGAGTGATCACTATGGGCATGCATTACTTCTTTGCGGGCCTCAAGATGGGTAACTTGTGGTTCAACGCCTAATTCTTTTGATACCACCTGCACCAGTTCGTTAACGGTGTAAGGCTTATCGGCACCAATGTTAAACACCTGGTTATACGCAGCTTGCGTATTAACGCTATTGGCAATATGCGGGGCAACATCATCAATATAGCTAAACGCGCGGGTTTGTTCGCCATCGCCAAAAATGGTCATTGGCTTTTGTTGCATTATCTGGTTCATAAAAATACCTATCACGTTGCGGTACTTATCTCCTATGTTTTGGTTTTCGCCGTAAACATTATGCGGGCGGAAGATGACATAATTTAGCCCAAACATGTGGTTAGCCGCTTTCAGATCCATCTCTACAGCATATTTGGCTACGCCATAAGGGTCTTCGGGCTGTGGCACCATGCTCTCCAGCATTGGCAACTGGCCTGCACCATAAACCGCAATTGATGATGTAAACACAAAGCATTTAACCTTATGCAATACCGAAAGATTGATCAAATTTACCGAACCGATAAGGTTATTGGTATAATTAAACCTGCGAATAAAGTGCGAAAGGCCTTCTGCTGCATAAGCCGCAAGATGGTATACATAATCGAACTGATATTTCTCAAAAAGAGACTCTAACAGGGTAATATCATTTATAGATCCCTCAACAAACTTTGCACCTGCCGGTATATGATCTTCAAAACCGCCACTAAGGTCATCAAGTACTATAACTTTGTGGCCAAGTTCTAAACAATGCCTGGCAACGTGCGATCCGATAAAGCCGGCCCCGCCGGTTACTAATGAAGTGATCATAGGTTTTGATATAATATGTTTAATTAATTGTAAGCTGTTTTGCCAATCGCTTGCAAAAACCAGGCCGCCTGCTTTATATAGCACTTGTGGTTGTATTTTAAGCTTACAAGCTGCAACCTGGTGTAAACGAGCCTTCGCCACACCGTTGAGTCAACGCCCCACTTTGTACCGGTAAATTATTTGCGTCACTAAAATATCCTTAAATATATTCTCGCCCAATTTTGATTAACAATAAAGTACATTACCCGGTTATGTTTTTGGCACTATACTTGCATTTTGTTGTTTATCATTCACATAAACAATAAACATCATGGGCTTAATAAAATTTATAGCATTGGGTGCAGCAGTTGGCTTGGGCGTTAATTACCTCATCAAAAAAAGAGAAGAAGACGGCCGCTCGATATTTGACGACCTTACAGATAAAGCGCCCGAATGGTTCAATAAAGCAAAAGAATTTGCATCAGAAAAAGTTGAACTGGCAACCGAAAAGATCCGCTCAAATAACGGTTAATATACCGGCTAAAATAACAAGAGCTCTCTGAAAATCAGGGGGCTTTTTTTGTGGGCTGTAAAATACCCAAAACCCACTAATTAAGTATAGCTTAATACATTATTAACCTATATGCAAGTACAGACTTATCCAACTTAAATCATTATAAAAATTCTTACAACTACATGATTTAAAGGTATATTTAAAGAT
This sequence comes from Mucilaginibacter conchicola, assembly GCF_003432115.1. Lineage (GTDB taxonomy): Bacteria > Bacteroidota > Bacteroidia > Sphingobacteriales > Sphingobacteriaceae > Mucilaginibacter > Mucilaginibacter conchicola. The sequence goes on along the minus strand of NZ_QWDC01000004.1, from coordinate 102,685 downwards.
TATCATTTACCCATTGAATCACTTAAACCCTATCAAAGACAGTGTTGCGGTGTGTGGCGCTTATTGCGAAAAAACACATGCACATACTGCCACTAAAGCCTCGCTGGGCAACCAGATCAGCGAGTTTTTCAGTAAGCTATTCAGCACTGTTGATTTCCCGGCCCGCTGGCATTGCGGCACCTGGACAGATTTTCATGGCTGGCTTTACATCATATCAGACCTCAGCATTTGGGCGGCCTATTTCGCCATCCCTTTCCTGCTACTTAAGCTTGTTCGCAGGAGAAAGGATCTTCCCTTCCCGAAGATATTTTTGCTGTTTGTTGCTTTTATTCTGCTATGCGGCCTAACGCATTTGATTGATGCGGGCATATTTTGGTGGCCGGCCTACCGCTTTAGTGCATTGGTGCGCTTTATTACCGGTATCATATCTATCTTTTCGGTTTATGCGCTTTACCGCATTGTGCCGCTGGCGGTTAACATCCGCACGGTTAAAGACCTTGAATACGAGATGGAAAAACGCCGCGAGGTGGAAGATAAACTGGCCGCCAGCGAATTTTTATTATCAGAGGCAGGCCGTATTAGCCGTGTTGGCGGTTGGGAAACCGAGCTGCCGGGCAATAAACGTACCTGGAGCAATACCGTTTACGATATTTTTGAGCTGCCCTATGATACAGACATGAGCACTTACAAAGTATCAGACTATTTTTTTGGCGAAAACCTCACCATAGCGCAACAAGCGCTGGATGATGCTATCAACAATAACATCAAATGGGATAACGAACTACAGATACGTACGGCCAAAGGCAACATCGTCTGGATCCGCTCTACCGGTGAGCCCGTACAGGATGATAACGGCAACGTGATAAAACTGCGCGGTATATTTATGGATATTGACCGTTATAAGCAAAATGAACTGGCGCTGAACAAATCATTAGAGTTAACTACGCTTAACAACCAGCAGCTTAAAAATTTCACGCATATCCTGTCGCACAACATCCGCAACCATGCCAGCAATATGGCGCTGATATCATCATTGGTTGATGAAGAAAAATTAGATGACAACAATAAAGAGTTGTTTGAGAAGATGAATAACGTAAGCGCTGCTTTGAACGATACGCTTGAGCATTTGTCTGAAGCTATCCGCATTAAGGATACCGTTATACAAAGCGAGGTGCTCAACATTCGCAAAGAGGTGGATAAGGTGCTGGATATTTTCCAATCCGACCTTAATTTTAATAATGCCAAAGTTAGCGTACAATTGGATGTGGAGACCATCAGTTTCCCGCGTATTTACCTGGAGAGCATTCTTACTAACCTTGTATCAAATGCTATAAAATACCGTAACCCGCAAGTGCCGTTACACATTGATATAAAAACCTATAAAAACAGTAGTTTAGAAACGGTGCTGGCGTGTGCCGACAACGGCCTTGGCATTGACCTTAGGCTGCACGGCAATAAAATTTTTGGCTTATATAAAACCTTTCATGACCGTAAAGATGCGCATGGCGTTGGCTTATTCCTGGTAAAAACGCAGGTTGAATCACAGGGCGGGCAAATTGAGGTTGAAAGCAAACCCGGTATTGGATCCACTTTTAAAATAATATTGTAATGAAGAAAATTAGTATTGCGTGCGTAGTTGATGATGATGAAATTTATACTTTTTCGGTAAAGCGGATCATTGCGAAGGCTGATATTGCAGAGAAAACCATCTTTTTCCATAACGGCAAAGCTGCGCTGGATTTCGTGATCGAGAACAGACAGAATACCGGTGAACTGCCTGATTTGATATTGCTTGATCTTAATATGCCCGTATTGGATGGCTGGCAGTTTTTAGATGAGTTTAAAGCCCTTGTACCGGCTATCCATAAAAAAATAACTGTTTACATTGTAAGTTCATCTATTGATGAAGCTGATTATGCCAAGGCCCGCGAAATAGAGCTGGTATCAGACTTTATTGTAAAACCTTTAACGGTAAACCACCTGCACGATATTTTAACGCAGATACATGCCTAAAACAAGCAACCCCGCGAAAGCGGGGCTACTTGTACACTGATTCATCCTCTTACTCTCTCTCATCATAAAAACCGGGAGCAATTGCTACAGATAGTAACATCTCCATGTGTTTATCTAAAAGCTTTTTCCACCAAAACTGGTAGTTACGCGGGTAAACTACCCTATCCAGATTGTCTCTGCGGCACAATTCTTCAAGTGCCAATAATTTGTACATTACTTTGCGTGAGTGATCTACCACTGCATGCGACCGTTTGGTGTAACCTAATACCTGATTAATTTCGCGGTTAGTTTTTCCCAGTAGGATCAAGTTAAAAATGTCGATGTGATGGGTTGAAAATCCCTTAGTTTTAAGGGTGGGTCTGGTTGAAACAAATGCGGTGTTTTTCATAGTTTTTTTCTCCTTTTTTCTTTTTTCGTTCTACTTTTCTATTCTATTCCACTTTTATCACGGTAAACTCAGTACGTCTGTTCAATTGTCGGCCAACAGGGTTATCCTTGCCGTTTGGTAATTTATTAGAAGCAATTGGGTGGCTTTCGCCGTAGCCTTTGGCATATATCCTATCCTCTGCTATACCCATGCTCACTATATAATCCACACATGCTTGTGCGCGGCGTTGCGATAGGGCCAGGTTGTATTTATCGCTTCCTTTTGAGTCGGTATGGGCGGCCAGTTCAACTTTAATTTTAGGGTTGTCTTTCATGATAGTGATCAGGTCATTCAACACCTCTTTTGATTCGGGGCGAAGGGTAGCCTTATCATAATCGTACAATACGTTTTTGATCACGATAGGCTTATCAACCTTAAAGGCCTGCAGGCAGATATCGGCATTAAAAAGCGTATCGCCCTGCATCTCGCCCCCCGATGCCGGCACAGGCAGCACCTTAGTGAAATAGCCTTGTTTCTCTAACACGAGGCTATAAGGCCTGCTGGTTTTTACATTAAAACTATAGCGGGCTGTTTTATCTGTTACTATTGAGTAGATGGTTTGCTTGTTCAGCGAATCAACAAAGCTCACTTTTACGCCGGGCAACGCTTTGCGGGTGTCACAGTCTATAACCAAGCCGCTAAGTGTATGGCGTTTGTCATGTGCTTCAAACAGGTTCAAACAACAGTCAGATTCACGGTCTGAGCTGATGTAGAACTTATTGGCATCGGCAGGATCGGGTACGTAATACAGATCGTCCTTAGCCGAGTTCATGGGGTAGCCCATGTTCATTGGCGTGCTCCAGTTGCCATCTTTATTAAAGGCCTCAAAAAAATCAAACCCACCCAAGCCGGTAAAACCTTTTGAACTGTACACCAGGCGCTTGGTTAACACATCGTAATATGGCGCCTGCTCGTTCTGGGTAGTATTTACGGTTGAGCCCAGGTTGGTTGAGTTGGTTGGTGTCCCGTCGCCGTTAAGGTCTGCTACCCAAATATCGTCGCCCCCCTGCCCGCCGGGCTTGGTAGATACAAAGTACATCTGCTTTCCATCGGCAGTAATAAACGGCTGTATCGAGTTAAAGCCTTCGGCGTTTACGTTTGAGTTCAGCTTCTCAGGCGTTCCCCAAACGCCATCACTACCTTTACGGCTGGTGTAAATAGCATAGGTTGATTTGCTGCCTACCTTAAACCAGCGGGTAAAATACAGGTGCTGTCCATCTGGTGTAAAAGCTGGTGTACCGTATTCAAGGTCTTTGCTTTTTACACCGGCATCATCCTTAAACTTCACCTGTTCAGGCTGGCCGCTGCCGTCGTTCTTAAGCATGTACAACCTGTTTACGTGGGTTTTCTCGTCCTTGGCAAACCTTGATGATGTGAAGTAGCTCATGCCATCTTTAAGGTACATGGCATAGTCAGATCCATCAGAGAACCACGAGCCTTTGCGCTTGGTCACTTCAATCAGCAATGGATATTTATACTGCTCTTTGGCAAAGCGGCAGTTCATTATCTCCTTCTCGGCAACGGCGCGGTACTTAGCATCGCCTTTGTAGGCCAGGTTAAAATCGGTTAGTTGTTTTATGGCTTCATCAAAATGCTGGTTGGCACGTAAACATACGCCATACCATAGGCGGGCAAGCGGAAACTGCGCCTCGTTACCTTCTTCTAACACCCGGTAGTACCACGGCTCGGCCTCAAGGTAGTTCTCATATCCACGGTATGATTCGCCCAGCTGGAAACTGATGTACGCCCTGTCGCTTACTTTACCCTCTTTCACTTTGGCTGTTTTGCCACCGCCACTATAAGGTATCGACTGCTGGGTTACCAAACTCATCCCCTCGGCGGCCTTGCGGTAATAGTAGGCCGCTTCATAGTAGTCTTTATTATTAAATGCCTTGTCGGCCAGTCCGCGCGGGTTATCCTTGCTGTATTGTGCGCGTGCGGGGGCTATAGCGGCTGTTAATAATAGTATGGTTATTAGTTTTTTCATAAGTGATAAGATTATAGCCTTGGGCAAATTGGTTCTGGCTCCTGCACGCGCCTGCGAAATACGTAGCTGATAGATAACTCCATACCGCCCTGCCCAAATGCCGAGCGGGTTTGCGTGGTATTAAAGTCATAACTGGCACCAATAATGAGGTTATTAAAGTGGTACCCCACGTTGGCCACAGCAGCATCTTTAAAGCGGTACATGGCACCCAGTATCAAACCTTTATCGCCATCTATCTTAAATTCGCTGTACGCACCGGCGGCTTTTTCTTCGGCTTTTTGTTGTTTGATGTAAACAGCATGCGGCACCAGGTCAAAGCTTTCATTTATCCTTAGGCGGATACCGGCATGGGCAGTATAGCGCATAGGTAAGCGTGCAGCGCTGCTGGTGTTTGATGCCATGGCAATAGGGTCTTTTGACCTTGCTAAGTGCGATACGCCGAAACCGCCAAAGAAATTGGCCGTATGCGATGGGTCGCCATCATAATAAAATACACCAGCACCGGCATCAAATATGGTAGCATTAGTATTCAGGAAATTCTCATTGCTTGGCAGTGTTGGATCAAAGCCGCTGGCCGGGTTGAACTGGCTGCCATACTGGGCTTTGTTAGCATCAAAAAAACGATTGATAACACCAGCTTGCACACCAAAGCTCACTTTCTTATAACCATCGTTTGATACGGCTATGTTGTAAGCAAACGAGCCGTAGGCCGAGAAATAGTTATACCCTATATCGCCGGCGGCCTGGTTAAGGATGTTAACACCCACACCTACCCTGTCCGTCGGCCTGAAGTCTGCCGATACGGCACCGGTTTGGTAAGCATTGTTGATGCTGGCATACTGGTTTTTAAAGTTGCCCGTAACACGCGCATCTCCGTTAAATACCCCTGTTAGCGCAGGATTCAGATACATGGGGTAAGCATAATACTGCGAAAAATGCGGATCTATCTGGGCAAACAAGCGGTTGGCTGCTCCAACCTGGAGCAGCACCGCTATCATTATCATTATCTTGTTTTTCATGTGAATAGATTTTATAGGTTTATCTGATGAGTGTTACGGTACCTTTTTTCCTTACCACCTGGCCGCTGTTGAGCGTTACATCCGCATAGTACACGTACACACCAACAGGCTGCGCCGTACCTTTGTAGGTACCATCCCAGCCCGCAGCTTTATTGGTAGTGCGGAACTGCTGTTCGCCCCATTGGTTGTACACCGAGAATACGAGGCTCTTGATGTTGGTACCGTACACGTACAGCACATCGTTATTACCATCGCCATTTGGTGTAAAGGCGTTTGGTACGAAAATGCCATCGCCAAACGGATTAGAACTGGTGCCAGTAACCGCATTAGAGTTTGCACTTAGCTGGCAACTGCTGCCACCCAATGCACGCACTATAATGGTTACCGATTGGTTAGGGTTAAGGCCACCAACCGTATGGGTTAATCCGTTTGCGCCGGAGCTTGGCGTAATAAACGTAGCACCGTTATCCAAACTTACCTCGTAACCTATGGCACCTGGTATTGCAGTGTAGGTAAATGTTACGCTTGATGTGGTTGTAGTTTGTACTGTAACCACAGGCGCAGGTAGCGCACCAAGGATAGTTACCGTAACCGCGGCACGTGTTGCCGATACGCAACTTGTGGCATTGCTAACCGCCTCTACATAGTAAGTAGTGGTAGTGGTTAATACCGGTGTGGTAAAGTTTGCGCCGGTAAACAGTGGTGTACCACCAGTTGCATCGGCATACCATTTTAAGGTAGTGCCTGCATCAGATGTTGCAGTAATGGTAGTGCTGTTGTTAGGGCATATCTCCGTTCCTGTGGCAGAAGCTACCGGAACATTAGGGCCCTGGTTAACTGTAACAGTTACCTGTGTACGGGTTGGCGATGCACATCCATCCTCATTAAGTGCTTCAACGTAGTAGGTAGTGTTGGCGTTAAGCACCGGTGTATTGTAAGTTGTACCAGTAAATACTGCCGTACCACCTGTTGATACAGTATAGAATTTATAGGTATAACCTGCCTGTGCATTGGTAACAGTTAATGCTGCGCTTGTACCTGCACACGTTGATACCGGCACATCATTGGCAATTACCGGTGGCGCCGGTGCAGGCCTTGTATTTACCTGTACCATGGCCAGGTTACTGCTACTGCAACCATTGCTGTTAAATGCTGCCACATAGAAATTTGTAGTAGCTAAAATGGCATCAGTTACATAGGTTGGCCCGGTAAATAGTACTGTAGTTTGCGAAGGCGAACTGTACCATCTGTAAGTGATACCAGCCTGCGGCGCGGCAACACTTAGTGTAGCACTACTGCCCGGACAAACAGTAACGTTTGTTGCAGTTACTGTAGGATCTGGCGGCAGCGGGCTAACCGTTACCGTAATCGGTGTACGGCTTGATGGGTTACAGTTACCTGCGCTTGATGCCTCAACATAATAAGTTGTGGTTGCAGATATGTTGATAGTATACTGTGTACCTGTGAACAGCAGCGTACCGTTAGTGGCTGCGGTATACCATCTGTAAACCAGATCTGCTTGCGGGTTGGCAATGCTCAGGGTAAAGTCAGAGCCATCGCAGGCAATTAGGCCACCTGCTGGTGCTTGTACTTGTGGTGGGTTAGGTGCCGGTGTAACAGTAATATCAGCACGGGTGCGGGTTGCACTGGTACAAGTACCTCTTACAGCCTCAACAAACAATGATACATTGGCAGTAACATTGGTAAGCGTATAGCTGGTGCCGGTAAATACCGGTGTAGCTGAAGCAGCATCAGTATAGAAATTATACGTTTGGCCGGCCACAGGGTTATTCACACTAATGGTAACCGAACCACCGCTACAAACTGTTGTGTTAGTTGTATTAAGCGTTGGGGCAGCTATCTGGCCGGTAACTGTAACTGTTACCGACGTACGGCCACCATTGTTGGTACATCCGCCGGTATTGTTCACTGCCTCAACATAGAAGATTGTGTTTTGGCTGATAGGAACTGTGGTAACTGTAGCACCTGTATAGGCTATAGTGCCTGCAGTTGCACTGGTGTACCAGTTGTAGGTAACACCTACAGCAGGGCTGGTTACGCTTAAAGTTGCCGTACCACCTGTACATACCTGCAGGTTAGCCGCGTCAACACCCGGTTTATCAGGGCGTGGATTTACGGTAACGGTTGCCATTGTACGGGCCGGGCTGGTACACGTACCATTGCTTACCTCGGCATAGTAGCTGGTGGTGATTAACGGGGTAACTGTATAGCTTACGCCTGTGAACAATAATGTGCCGTTTGTGGCCGCGTTATACCATCTTACCGTACCGGTACCTGCATTGGTAACCGTGAAGGTTACAGTTTCGCCGGCGCAGATGGTAGCCGCAGTTTGGTTAAGTGTTGGGTTAACCGGCACCGGTGTAACGTTAGCTGTAACAGCTACACGGTTAAGGTTAGCACAGCCGTTTGATGTACGGCTGCTGGCCACATAATAGGTTCTTGTAGCAGTTAAAGCAGGTGTGGTAAAGGTTACGCCCGTACCTGCAACAGTGTTGCCTGTTGCTGTAGTGTACCAGGTATAGCTTACTCCAGGTGTTGGGTTGCTAACCGTAAAGGTAGCTTTTGAACCTGCACAAATATTTGCGGTTGATGCTGTTACTTTAGGCGCATCTACTTGCTTGGTTGCGTAATAAATATCGGCAGTATTAAACAGGGCCGCAACCGCACTATTCAGTCTTATTTCAACGCGATCATAAGCACCACCTGTTTTAAACCTGATGATAGCACTTTGGCCACCGGCCAATACACGCAGGCCGATAAGGCTGCTGCTCAGGTTTATCCTGTCGTTATTATAAGTACCGCCGTTGTATGATGCTATCTGCAATTGATTAAGCACCGTTGCCGAAGCAATTGTTGCAGGGATAGCGATCTTAACGGTAACCGTATCGCCTGCCAAACCTGCATCACTAAAGATGAGTTGCTGGGCAACGTAAGAACCAAGCACCGCTATAGGCATCCTCAAGTGGGCAAAGTTCAGTGTATCGATATCAACCGAATTATTAGGGTCATCGATATCACAACCCAAACAAGCAAGGCCGCCGTTCACATCTTTTAATTGGGTTGATGCAAAATCACACGAAGTGGAGAATATTGGGTTAACCGTAATATTAACCGGCGTACGCGAAGGGCTTGTACAACCTGTTGCGGCAAGCACAGCCTCAACATAATAAGTCATGTTTGAGGTAAGTGCCGGAGTTGTAAAGCTTGCGCCGGTGTGTATAGCGGTACCACCTGTTGCAGATGTATACCATTTAAAGGTTGCACCCGCAGTGGTTGATGAAGCAGTAAGTGTAGCAGTTTGGCCCGATGAGATCTGACCACCTGCCGGCGTTATAGTTACTGTAGGGTTAGCCGGGGTTGGGTTAACATTAACCCTTACCTGGGCCCTTGTAGCACTAACACAGGTACCGGATGCAGCTTCAACATAGTATGATCTGCTGGCAGTAAGCGTAGGCGTAACAAAAGTTGCACCTGTATGCACCGGTGTGCCGCCTGTGGCTGTAGTGTACCAATTAAAGGTAACACCTGCCTGGGTTGAGCTTGCTGTTAACGTAGCTGCCGAACCGGAACAGTCTTGTACAGTACTTTGTGCAACGGTTGGCACCAGTGGTGTAGCGGTAACGTTGGCAGTTACCTGTGTGCGTGCCGAGCTGCCGCAACCACCTGCGCCTTGTGCCTCAACATAGTAAGTGGCAGTAGCGGTAAGCGGGCCGGTTGTATAAGTATTGCCGGTTGCCAAAGCAGTACCACCTGTTGGGGTCGCGTACCAGGCAAAGGTTACGCCGGCTACGATATTAGCGGTAAATGTTGCCGGCTGGCCAGAACATACGGTTACCGTTGGTGTATTAACCACCGGAGCCGCCGGTGTTGGTGTTACGGTAACTACTACGGGTGTACGTACGGTTTGAGTACAACCATCAGCAGTACGGCTTGCCTCTGCATAGTAAGTACGTGTTGATGTTAAGGCCGGCGTATTAAAAGTTGCGCCTGTACCTACAGGCACTCCGCCTGTTGCTGTTGTATACCATTTAATGGTTACATGGCTCGGCGCGGTGGCGGTAAGCGTAGCTTGTGTGCCCGCGCAGGCAGTAACGCTTGCTGCAGTTACAACAGGTGCTGCTACTGATTGTGAAGCGTCATAAATATTCAGTGCAGTTAACACTCCGGCTACGCCCGAGTTCAATCTGATCTCTACTCTGTCGAAATCTGCGTTAGCTTTAAATACTACACGGAAACGGCTGGTGTTATTCAGTAAAGTGATCTTTATCAGGGCGCCGTCAATAGCAGTCCTGTCATTATTGAAAGTGGTGCCATTGTAAGTAGCCAGGCTTATTTGTGATAATACGCCCACACTTGCTAATGTACCGGGCACGCCTAACTCAACTACAACACTATCGCCTGCACGGCCTGTGTTGGCAAACCTCAAGGTTTGGTCTGCATAGCCGCCCAGCACACCTATTGGCACATTGAGTTGCGAGAACGTGTTGCGGTTATCATCAATAGCGCCGTTGGCGTTTGAAATACCGCAAAGTACACACAGCAAGCCGCCACCAACAGAATTGGTTTGAGCGATAGCTGCATCACAAGGTACAGGGTTGTTTGATACCGAGTTAAGCGTTATAGCACCCGGCGCCCTTGTAGCCGATTTTACGCCCGATTGTGAAACAGCCTCGGCATAATAAGTTATCGGCGCAAATACCGCAGGGGTATTAAATGTTGCACCTGTATAAACTATGGTACCACCTGTTGGTTGAGTATACCAGTTAAAGGTAACGTTAGGAGTGGTTGATGATGCTACCAGCGTTGCCGATGTGCCCGGATCTATGGCCTGGGTTGGCGGCACTACGGTAACATTTGGTACTACAACCGGGGTAACAGTCACAGTTACCGGTGTACGGTCCGGCGACGGACAATCGCCCAGTACTGCCTCGGCATAATAGGTTTTATTGGCTGATAACGCTGGTGTGGTGAACGTAGCACCGGTGAACACTGCAGTGCCGCCGCTTGGTGCTTCGTACCATTTAATAACCGTACCTGTTGCGCCTGTAGCTTTAAAGGTAGCTGTTTGGCCCGCAGTTATACTTGCTGTTGAAGGGATAACGGTTGGTTTAGCCGGTGGATCATTTACGGTTACGGTTATAGGATAACGCACCGGGCTAACGCAAGTACCACGGCTATACTCAACATAATAAGTAGTAGTGGTTGTAAGATTAGGTGTTGTGTAAGTTGCACCTGTTCTTAACGCTGAGCCACCTGTTGCATTGGCAAACCATCTGATGGTGCCGCTTGCCGGCGGTGTTACGCTAAGCGTTGCAGGGCTTCCGGCACAAATTTGAGGGTTAGCATTTGTAAACACCGGTTTAGGATATTGCTGTATAGCATAATAAACATCAAGCGCGGTAAGCAAACCTGCCACACCCGCATTAAGGCGGATCTGCACACGGTCGTAAGCACCCACTGCGGGGATGTAAACTGCATAACGGTTGCCTGCACCTAAAAGGCGCAGTGTAAGCAGGTTATTATCCAAAGTATATCTACCTACTTCGGTAGCGCCATTGTATAACGCTACAGAGATCTGGCTCAGCACACCCACATCGGCCAAACCAACCGGCGAACGCAATACCAGTTTCACAGTATCGCCTGCAAAACCAGATTGTTGGAATACCAGATTTTGTTCCTGATAGCCACCAAGCAAGCCTGCAATTACATGCAGTGTTGATGCGGTAGTGGTGTCGGCATCGGCAGCCAGGGCACCATTCTCAACAAAACAACCTATACACAGGCCGCTGGTATTGCCGGTTTGCACATTGGCAAACGTACACGGCGAGTTATTATCAATAGTTACATTAATGGTGATAGCCGTACGCGCTGCAGATTCGCAACCTGCTGCGTTAAATGCGGCTACATAATACGTGGTATTAGTGTATAGTGCAGGTGTAGTGTAATTATTACCTGTATGCACCGGTGTAGCTGCAGCGGCCGATGTATACCATCTGTAAGTAATACCTGTTTGGGCATTGGTTACGTTGATGGTAGCGGTTTGCCCTGCGGTGACAGACTGCGAACTGGCAGCCAGCGTAGGATTAGCCGGTTTTGGCGATACCGTTACATTAGCCTGTACGCGTGTGGCGCTTTCGCAACCTGTTGCATTTACTGCGGCTGCGTAATATATCGCGTTAGCATGTAATACGGGTGTAGTAAAGTTAACACCTGTGTAAACCGGTGTACCACCTGTTGCGGTAGTGTACCAGTTATAAGTTTGTGCCGCCAAAGGCGATGCTATTGATAAAATGGCAACATCGCCATCGCAAATAGTAACGTTGCCGGCAGTTAAGGTTGGCACTGCAGGCAGCGGGCTTAAAGTAGCCGTAACCATGGTACGTGTAGGGCTTGGGCAGGCACCGCCTGTTGTAGCCTCGGCGTAGTAAGTGGTAGTGGCGTTTATAACAGGCGTAGTAAAGCTATTGCCTGTGGCCAATACGGTGGTACTGGTAGCAGTAGCATACCATTTGACAGTAACGCCGGTAACCGGGTTTGCGGTAAATGTTACCGTACCACCCGGGCAAACCGAAATATTATTGTTGGTTATAACCGGCGCAAGTGGTACCTGGTTAACCGTTACGGTAACTTTTGTACGTTCAGATTCATCGGTACAGCCGTTGCGCATGGCCGAAACATAGTAGCTTGTTGTAGCGGCAAGTACACCCGGTGAATAGGTTGCACCGGTAAATACCGCAGTACCACCTGTTGGTTGGGTGTACCATTTAAATACGGTATTTGGCACTGCTACGGCAGTTAATGATACCGAACTGCCTGCGCAGATATTTGCATTATCAGTAACTACATTGTTAAACCTGATAACGGGGCGCGGTATCAGTTTCTCGGCTTCGTAGAGGCTTAAGCTGGATAGCACATTGGCTATGCCGCCACCAAGGCGAAGCTGCACCCTGTCAAAAGTTTTTGGCGGGGCGTATGTTACTGTAAACCTGCGCCGGCCGCCCACCAGGTCAAGCAGTCGTAAATTGATCAGGGCTGAGTTAAAAACAACGGCATCGTTATTATAGGTATTACCGTTGTAGGTTGATATCGAAATATTTGACAACACCCCTGCGTCAATCAATGCAGGCGGCAAAGCCATGGTAAGGCGAACAGAATCGCCTACGGTTGAGAGTCGTTCATAAATAACAGTTTGCTGTGCATAAGCACCAAGGGCAGCAACACCCGCATTAAGGGTTGATGCCGTGTTGATGTTTCCATCAATAGCATTTTGCGGGTTGGCAACGCCCCCCACATCAACCCCCAGGTTAAGCAAGGCCGATGATACGCCGTGCAACTCGTCAAACGCATTGTTACAGGCAACATTGGCGTTACCGTTGTAAAAAGCATCATAAACATAAATGCTGCTTAAGGCACCAACCAGCCCCCCGCCAAGCGTAATACGCACACGATCGTAAACCGCGGTTGGCGTAATGCTTAACTGCAACTGGTTGTTGTTGCTTACTGCCGTTAATAGGGTATTTGCTGCAATGGCCCCGCCCACCGGCGTAGTGCCATTGTAAGCCCGGATAGTAATACGCCCCAGCACCGTCAGATCAAGCAGATCATCTCCTGTGCCCAGTTTAATGTTAACGGGTGTGTTGGCAGCAACCTTGGCGGCCCCGGGAAAAATTAATTCCTGGTAAGTTGCGGCAATCAGCCCAACACCAACCCTAATGGTTGAGTGGGTTTGCAAGTTTCCGTCAACGGCCAAACCGGCATCATCAACAACGCAGCCGAGGCACAAAAGGTCTGCCCGGCCGTTTTGCTGTGTGGTAGCAAAATTGCGCTGCGCAATTACATTGAGAGTAGAACAAAGCAGCAGTAACAAGACAGTTACCCATCTGCTAAAAAAGGTAGAGGTTTTCATGCATAGAGTGTTAGGTATGATATCAATCCTAATTACGGCTATGCATTCCAAATAGCCTTAGAACACTTTGTTCATTTACTGTTCACACCTGCCATTTTATTCACAAAATGAATAATTTATTCATTTTGTTCACTATTTTTAGCAGGGCAAAACAATACGCTTATTCCATTAAATTGCCCAGTTAACACAACGGAGATTAACAAGATTGCACATTTTAGTTAACGCTTACACAATCAATTCCTTATTAATTAATCTTTAAACAAAAATCAAAATGAGCGAATCTTTTTTCCCCGAGGGAAGTATCCCTGTTCTTGAAGCCGACCAGATGATAGCCAACTGGAAAGCCTATGTTGCTGATCCGGCAAATCACTTTGAAGTACGTTCTTTTCTTACCCCTATCGCCAGTTTTACCAACATCGTGCAATTTAATCCCGATGCAGAATCGGTACGTGTGCACATAGGGCTTGAAGTGGCCGACGACCCTACAACTGCAAGACTTATTTTTATACCTGTAGTTGACGGGCACGAGGTAAGGCGTATTATTATGCCACAAGGGCAACCAGGTTCTGGCGTTGAAGTTGAAAATGGTGATGGCAGCCAAAGCAACACCTACGATATGACCAAAGCATGCCCGCCTGTTTGTACCGAACCGCCACCGCCGACAGAATAATTCTAAATAAAAAAGGGGCTTTCCGTAAGCGTTGATTATCTTTAACGCTTATGAATCCCCTTTTTCTTTATATATATAATATATTCTCAAATTATATTACACCGTTAACAGCTATTTTCCCTGTTTACTTCGCTTTTAAAAATTACCCTTCGCTAACTTCTCCTTTTAAAATACTTTTTGCTTTTATCGTTGTATCAAGCCTGTTTAATGCAGCAAACCTTATTGCCATAGGCTTATATCATGTACAAACGGTAAAATGGATACCCGTTTACACCGTGCTCGAGTTTAGTTTTATAGCACTTGTTTTTAGCCGTGTATATAACAAAAAATGGTGCAAGTACTTTTATGCGCTTATTATAACCTTTGCTGCTGTTTGCGCTTATAATGCCATCTTTATACAAAACAAAGTAGAATTTAACACCTATACCAGGCCTGTGGGTGCTCTTTTAATAATAGCGTTTTGCATGAACTACATCATCAAAACCGGAACCTTAGAAAGCAAGTGGACGGATAATAATTTTAACTGGATAAACATAGGGCTGCTGCTTTATTACTCGGCCGGCCTTATTATGTTCACATTCTCAAATTACTTTCTCAAATTAAATACGCTAACGCTGACGATATGGACCATCCATGATACTATCCTGATCACTGAATATATTTTGTTTGGTATTGGGTTCTACAAATCCGGCATTGCTTATAAATCTGTAACTAAATAAGATCAACCCGATAATTTTAAATAAAAAGGCCGTTTTAACAAGCTTTAGTTATCTTTAGGGCTTGCACAATCCCCCTTTTTATGTTCGTTTTTTATGCCACGTACATTGTTCCGGCAAGTGCGCTTATTCCAATCTTTATTGGTTTAAATAACTACCGGTTCCTGCCGGCTGCATTTAAAATACTACTTGCGTTCGTTATTTTTGGCAGCCTGTTTAACTTGCTGATGATCATAATTGCATCAAAAGGTTACTATACCGTAAAGCTGATGAGCTTTTATACGGCCATGGAGTTTGCCTTTATTGCTGCAATGTTTAGCCGCATATTTGATAAGAAATGGCGGGTATCAATTTATATACTTGTTGCGGTGTTTGCCGCGTTGTGTACCTTTAACCAGGTTTTTATTCAAAACAAGATCGAATTTAATACTTATACCAGGCCGATAGGCGCTCTTATTATTGTTGCCTTTTGCATGGCCTACACTATAAAAAACAGCAGTAACTTACGCCCCTGGGCCGCTGATAGTTTTAACTGGGTAAACACCGGCATTTTAATATTTTATGCCGTAGGATTTTTCATGTTTGTATCATACAACTTTTTCCTGAAGAGAACCCTTTTCAGCGATATTATATGGGGCTTGATTGATACGATATTAATAATAGAATATATTTTATTTGCAATAGGTTTTAGCAAATGCAGATCACAAACAACGACAATACCGCAGTCCTGATCATATTGGCTATGGTGGGGGTATTTATCTTCGTAGCCGCCTTTATTATTTACTCGGTTCGTAACCAGAACAGGCTTTTACGCCAGCGCCAGGAGTTTCAGCAGGCACAGATAGACCACCAGAAAGAACTTCTGCGTGCAACTATTGAGATGCAGGAAGCCGAGCGCAAACGCATTGGGCAGGATCTGCATGATGATGTAGGCACCACCATATCGGGCCTGCGTTTACTCATCGAGATGTTTAAGCCCACCGGCCCTGATGACCCAAGCTTTATCGAGTTTACCCGATCAAGCAAAACCATTATTGATAAGGTTGTTAAAGATGTGCGCAACATATCACACAACCTATCACCTACTACACTGCGTTATTATGGTTTGGCCGCAGCAATAATGGAGCATTGCGGTATTATCAATCAATCGGGCAAGCTGGCAATAACTTTTGAGAACGAGGCCGAGCAGGAGCTTGCTGATTTTCATATCAATACCGCTACTGCACTTTATCGTGTTTTAGAAGAATTGCTGAATAACACCATTAAACACTCGGGAGCCAGCCGTGCCAACATCAGTATAAAAAGAGAGGGTGATAACCTGTTACTTAATTACAGTGATAACGGCAAAGGCCTGTCTGTAAGCCCCGAAGTATTTAAACGCGGCATGGGCATGCAAAATATTGAAAGCCGCCTGCTTAACATAAACGCCGGCTACGTTATACTGCCTTACGAAGCTAAAGGTTTTGCTATCCAGATCACCTACCCTATTCCTGCAAACCAGGCTGCAACAATCGCATGAAAAGCGAAATAAATATAGCAGTTGTTGACGATCAGAATTTATTCAGGCAGAGCCTTGCTATACTTATCAATTCTATCAACGATTTTAAACTGGTTACAGAATGCTCTGGCGGGCAGGAGTTTATTGATGCTCTGCAAAACGGTTGCGAAATTGATGTTGCTATTATTGACCTTGATATGCCGGGCATAAACGGTATCGAGCTTAATAAATACCTGCAGGCAAATTACCCGGCCATAAAAGTGATCATCCTTACCGGGCATGCAAATGAAATGCTGATAACGCAGATGATAAATAACGGTGCGGCATCATACCTGATGAAAAACTGCGATAAAAACGAGTTGATAACCACCATTGAAGCAGTTGTTAAAAACGGGTTCTATTTTAATAACGAAGTTAAAATGGCGCTGAAGAATAGTACCAACCAGCGCAACATCCTCACCAAAAGCATAAGCAACGTACCCATAAAAATAACCCGCCGCGAGATGCAGGTACTTGACCTAATCTGCAAGGACCGTAACAACAACGAAATTGCTGATAGTCTTTACCTTAGCGTGCGCACAATTGAAGGCCACCGTACCTCACTTATCAATAAAATAGGCTGCCACACCACAGCAGGCCTGGTATTATTTGCCATAAAATACCATCTCATCGACCTCGGCTTATAAAAACCACGTAAAATCACGTGATTTTTATTTTTTTCTGTTGGCTCTACTGTTAAATATCCCCTACTGGCAATTAAATATTTAATATTTGAGCAATATTGTTTCAATTAGAGCGAAAATATTGAGTAATTCCATAATTCTCGCAAAAACCAACAGTTGTGGCATTTAGGAGCCTTGGATTTTAAAAAACCGTATTGAGTATATTTACGTATAAATTAAATATTCTGAAAAGTTTTAATAACATAATAAGATTGATTAGATGGATAGGATATTTATTACAAATCAGATTAAATTTGATATATTAACTACAGGTGGCATGCCGGCTAACAACCCCTACAACTTACTGGCTGCCACAACCTTAATAAAAGTTGGCTACAACGATGAAATTCGCTGCCGTTTGCTTGAACAAAGGTTACACCAAATAGCACAAGAATATAACACCGGTAAAAGGGTTATGGAAGGGGCTATTTCTCAAGATCTGACTGTACGCGAGTGTATTCAACTGGTTATTGCCTAACATTTTAATGTTCCTGAAACCTATCGCTTATGACATCATTTCTACCTCAGTACTACGAGCTTTTAAAGCGGGCCGTTATCACAACATCCGGTATTAGCAATATTACGCCGCATGATTGCCGCATAATAGCTGCCGATATCGTAAGAAAAACTAAACAAAGTGTTAGCGAAACTACGCTCAAACGCATTTTTGGCTTCGCATACAGCAAATTTAGGCCATCAATATTCACTATTGATGTAATGGCCAAGTATTGCGGTTATAAAGGCTGGGAAGATTTTTGCCAGAACCAGGAAACCAAACTTACCAAAACTGCCGAACACACTACTCCTGATTGGAACAGCCTTAAACTCAACGCCGAAAAAATAACCAATTTTACTTTACAGGTTTTACGCAATAAATCGGGCATACCATACAGCCAAACCATAACACGCCGGGTTGTATCAGACCATTTAGACGATTTTTTAACCGGCGACCAAACTGCTACCGTATTGGCAGCACCTGCCGGCCACGGTAAAACTATTGCCTTATGCCACTGGATACAGGAACGGTTATTGAACAACGGCGCCGGTAACAACAACGATATTATCTTGTTTTTTAGCACCAGTGCACTCATGAACGCTTTTTTAAGCGGGCAGGACATTAACCATTGGCTGCTTGCTTTGCTGGGCTATACCGCAAATGATGATGTTGCATCGATATTTGACCAGCAACGTGAAAAAGGCGGCAATTTTTACCTCATCGTAGATGCTTTTGACGAGCATGTTTACAAATCTGAACAATACAGGTTATTACTGGCCCAATTGCTTGATATACTTGCACTTTACCGGTATTCGCCATGGTTTAGGCTTATATTAACCATGCGCTCGTTCACCTGGATAAACAACAGGCACGAGTTTAATACCAGCGACGATAAGTGGTTCATCAGGTTTATTGGCGATGAGAACAGTGCCGTTAACGTACCACTTTTTGATGCTAACGAGGTTAAGCAGCTTGCATTAAAAATAAACCCTGCGCATCATTATAACGCACCAACAGATATAGCCTTACAGTTTAGCCATCCGCTGTATTTTCAATTTTACTATAAGCAAAACACCGGCAACTTTACGCTTAATAATATTAGCCAGGTATGTTTGTATGAGCTTGTATCGGCATTTATTCTCGGCAAGATATACATGGGCCCCAACTCGGCAGAAAAACTGCTGTTTCTACAAGGCCTTGTAGAGGGGATGGATATACCGAATAACAATTTCAGTGTATCTCGGGCTAAAATAAACGGCCTCATTAAGCAATATCCGCAAGCATACCAGGATATGCTGAGCATAGGTTTCTTACGCGAAACCAACCAAAGCACAGGCCTGCACTACAATGCCCATGTACAGTTTACAAATACACATTTCCAAAACCACGCTTTAGCTAAATACCTGCTATACAATAACAACTCAATTTTTGACGAGGTATTGATAGAGCAGGTAAACAAACTGCTTGAAACGAACGGGCAAAAAGTTGCCGTTTTACAGTGGTGCGTACTTTATGCTTTTAAAAACGGCCAACAGGAAAACTTCGAGTTGCTTACCCACGCAAAACTAAGCCTAACCGAAAAATCTGAACTGATAAACTTTATGGGTGATATGTTCTCAGAACAATGCACCACAACAGGGCAACCGGAGTGGCTTATATCATACTTTAAGCAAGATGCCAGCCCCGAGTTATTTAATTATTTTTTTGGTTTTGAGTTTATAAACATCAAATACAAGCGAACATTGTATGGCTTATTAAAGTTTAATTTAAGCAACCGTAAACGCGTACTTATATACACCGCCCTGGCCATGACCGCTATATTGAAGCTGGACATGAATGATTTGGAAGACAGCATAAAGAAACTAAGAAGCCTGCCGCCCGAAAGCTTTAATAAGTTTGCCATAAACCCACTTAAGTGTTTAGATGCTATAAATACCTATTTTAAAACTGCCGAAGTAAAGAGAGAAGTAGGTGTTGAATTAACCAAATTTTATTTCAACCCACCTAAAGAGGGCAACTATTTTGCCGATACAGCCTCGCATGATATGCTTTTCTTACTGGGCGCTTACACTTTGATCTTATTTCAAAAACCGCTCAAAACACTGCGTTACATCAACGCGCTTGAACAGCATTACAAAAAACCGGAGGTATCTGCCCATCACGGCTACGCATATTTTGTAGAAGCCGTTAAAGCCGATAGTTACTACAAGCTGAATAAAACAGAGCCCCTGGTAACCACATACCAACAGTATAAACAGCTTTACAAGCAAAGCCCCGAAACTTTTACCGATTATATGAAAACGGTTTTCTACTCCTTAAGGTTAAAAGCCAATCTGAGTATTAAAGATTACCGCCATCTTATTGAAGATACCCGGATGTTTATGGATGCCGCCGGCGATCATAACCTCTCAAAAGCCTTAATGCTGGGCATGATAACGAGAACTACCGAGCTAAGCGAAATTTACCCGCAGTTTTACAAACAATGCCAGTATGAGTACGCGAAAATGGTACGCGAAAACGGCCTTTTAAAAGAAGCGTTTATTCCGGAAATGACAACTCCTAATTAGCCATAACCAGGCTGCGCGGCTTGCAAGAATGTATTTTTCTTGTTACATAACATTGCGGTAACTATCTTTGCGCAAACCCCTATTAAGAAAAATGACGCTTACACTTACGCGTGGCAATGCTGCACGCAATACCATATACTTTTTATGGTTTGGGCTTAGCCTGTTCTTTGTTATCAAAACCGTTGGTTCACATCAGTCGCTTAACAACTACATCATTTTTAAGCACAACTTCCTTAATGTTTTACATCAGCTAAACCTATATACTCCACAGCCGGAGTATTATTATGACCGTAACCATTACGGCCCCGTATTTGCGCTAATAATTGCGCCCTTTGCTTTATTGCCAGATAGCATGGGGGTTATCCTTTGGGTAATGTTCAACGCCTTTTTCCTGTTCCTGGCTATCAAAAGCCTGCCCATAAAAACCAAACTATCAGACTTTATCCTGCTGCTTTGCGCCAACGAACTGGTTGGCTCTTCGTTATATTTTCAGTTTAACCCCAGTGTAGCTGCGTTTATCATCTTTACATTCTACTTCATTAACACAAAAAAAGATTTTTGGGCTGCGCTAATGATCATGTTAGGCACCATGACCAAGCTTTATGGCATAGTGGGCCTGGCGTTCTTCTTTTTCTCTGATAACAAACTGAAACTGATACTTAGCCTTGCTTTTTGGGCCGTAGTTTTATTTGTGTTACCTATGGCCATATCGTCGCCCGGTTTTATTATACAAACTTACCATGACTGGTATTATGACCTGATAGCCAAAAACACCGAAAACATGACAGCCAAAATGCAGAACATATCTGTTTTAGGAATGATTGCCCGGGTGTTCAATATCAGCAACTTTAATAACACAGTGGTGCTTATACCTGCAATATTGTTGTTCCTGCTGCCTTATCTGCGTATCAGCGCGTATCGCTTTCAAGGTTTCCGCTTGTTGCTGCTGGCTTCGGTATTGATATTTACTGTAATATTCAGCAGTTCGGCCGAGTCGCCTACATACATTATTGCATTAACCGGGGTTGGTATCTGGTTCATGAACTTAAAGCGCCCGGTTACTAAATTTGATATTTTCCTGTTGGTATTTGCCATAATCATTACCAGCCTGTCGCCGTCAGATCTGTTTCCCAAGTCTATAAACGTAAAGTATATACAGCCATACAGGCTAAAATCTTTGCCTTGTTTGGTGATATGGCTTAAGATAATTTACGAGATGCTTACCCGAAATTTTGAGGCAGAACAGCAAAATGTAAGCGCCCCGTCAGAATTAAAACTTGCATAATAATTAATATAAGTTTTACTTATATTCGTAACATAAATGTTACATAATTCAACATCGGCTGTATCATTTGGATGTTGAATTGCGTAATGCTTACAAAAGGTATTAATCACCCCTATTAGTTGACCCCTACATGCGCACCAGTAAGTTAATATCTGTTGTTGTGCCTGCCCATAATGAGGAAGGCAACATCAGTGAACTAACCAATCACATCATAGAGCTATTCAGTTCTATAGATTATGATTACGAACTTATTTTTGTAGATGACGGTAGTGAGGATAACACCCTTAACGAGATAAAGCTTAATGCCCGCCTGCACAGCAACGTTTACTTTGTTGAGCTATCAAGAAACTTTGGGAAAGATTACGCACTTAAAGCCGGCCTGGCGCTTGCCAAAGGCAATGCAGTAATTACCATTGATGCCGATATGCAGCACCCGCCACAGCTTATAAAAAAGATGCTGAACTATTGGGAAGATGGCTTTGATGTGGTATATACTTACCGCGAAACTGCTAACCGCCACGCCAGATTTTATCAGCGCATCACCTCTAAGCTTTTCTATAAAGTGATAAACACCTTATCAGACATTAAGCTGGAGAACGGCATTGCCGATTACCGCCTGATAGATGCTAAGGTGGTTAAACAATTGAGAGAGCTTGATGAATCTGAAATATTCTTCAGGGGCATTGTAAAATGGGTGGGCTTTAAGCAAATCGGCTTCCCATACACACCATCAAAAAGGCATACCGGTAATGCCAGCTATTCTTTTTTTAAATTGTTAAAATTTGCTATTGGTAACATTATGGCCTTTAGCGCACGCCCCTTGTATGTTGCGGCCGGCATTGGGCTTGGTTTTGCAGCATTGGCTATTTTGTACTTCCCCTATATTTTGATAAGTTATTTGGCCGGATACGCCGTACCGGGTTGGGCATCCATAATTGCATCTATCGAGTTTTTAGGTGGTATGCAACTATTTCTGCTTAGTGTTATCGGTATTTATGTAGGTAAAATATTTGTGCAATCTAAAAACCGGCCAAGCTATATTATCCGCTCAACTAATTTAATTGGTAGCCACGAAGAATTAAACTACCCTATTAACAAATGATCCTTTTAGGTTTTGATCTTGAGGAGTTTGATTTACCAATTGAATTGGGTAATGCAATTAGCTTTGATGAGCAATTAACTATATCAACCTACGGCAATACGGCTCTATTGGCACTGTTAAAGGAGTTT
Organism: Mucilaginibacter conchicola; assembly: GCF_003432115.1. Lineage (GTDB taxonomy): Bacteria > Bacteroidota > Bacteroidia > Sphingobacteriales > Sphingobacteriaceae > Mucilaginibacter > Mucilaginibacter conchicola. Next base: position 80,128 of record NZ_QWDC01000004.1, on the reverse strand, counting down.
TCGGTTAAAGCCACATTTTATTGCACCGCCAATTATGCCATCCACAAACCAGAGGTTATTAAACAAATAATAATGGAAGGCCACGAGATAGCATCGCACGGGTACTTCCATTCGGCATTTGTGAAGGAACATTTATTGCAATCGCGTTTAAAATTGCAGGAGATAGCGGGTGTACCGGTAACTGGTTTCAGGATGCCGCGTATGATGCCTGTTGATGAGCAGGAAATTGCCGATGCAGTTTATACTTACAACTCATCACTAAACCCAACATGGTTGCCCGGCCGTTACAACAATTTCGATCAGCCGCGTACATGGTTTTATAAAAACGGAGTGCTGCAGTTACCTGCCTCGGTTTCGCCGGGCTTACGTATACCACTATTTTGGCTCAGCTTTCATAACCTGCCTATGTGGCTTCTTAAAACACTTAGCGCATCAACGTTAAAAAAAGATGGTTATTTAAACCTGTATTTCCACCCCTGGGAGTTTTTTAACCTGGAAACAAAACCCCAGTACGGTTTACCCTCATACATCGTACGAAACTCGGGCAACAACCTGCTGCAACGCCTGCGTGGTTTTATTACATGGGCAAAAAGCAAGGGCTATACCTTTGAGCGTACTGCTGATTTTGTTGGTAAGGTAAGCCGTTGATATGATAATAACAGGCATTAAACCGGCAGGTAAAAGAATAAAAAATGTGGCATTCATTTCACATAATGGGCAAAATGAGCACCTGATATTGAATGCACAAAAGCACATTTCTATTTAAATTAAAACTGGCTTTCTTTTTGCCTGTCGCGAAGCAAACAATAACACTATATTTGATAAATAATTACCTAAACCGCATGAAATTTTCTTTAAAGACCTCAGTCTTGTTACTCGCCACTCTTTTTGCTGTATCATGTAAAAAAGATTCACCTATTATTAAAAATGTAGAAAACCCGGCTGTAAATGCTGCCTTGGGTAAACAAATAGCAATGGCTTTTTATCAGTCTGGCAACAGCGGCTTAAAAAACGTTTCAGAAAATGGTGTGAAAGCTGTTAGCGCCCGTGGCCCGATAATTATGGACTACCAAAATACTTGTGGCCAAATTGAAAAAAGTAATATAAACACCAGCAATATTTTTGGTGATACCACCCGTACTGTTACAGGAAACAGGGTTTTCACTTATCTGTGCGATGGCTATTACCACAACAGTTGGAACATTGATGCCTATCGCCTTCAGGATACGGTAACTACCACAGAAACCGGTACCGGTTTCAAAAACATTTATAATACAAGTATTGATTATCATGTAAAGTCGTTAACGGCCTATTACTCTCAACTTGAGATAGAAGGTGCCACAACTTCAGACTCATATAAATCAAAGGTTATAAACGGTGTTGTTTCTGAGTATAATAAGATCTCGATATCGTACAACTGGAAAAAGGTAGCTGCGCAACGCCCCGCGCCCGGGCAAAACCCCGTTTATCTTGCAGGCGAAATTGAGTTTACCGTTTTAGTTTTTGATAAAAAAGGGAACGAAGTTAATAACACGCAGCCAACAAGCAGCTCAAGCGGATATATGCAACCTTGGGCTAACAACACAATGAGGGTATACTTTAATATACCCGGCTCACCCGGCAAAACAAAAGCTTACCAGGTTGATATGAAAACAGGGGAAGTTACAGAGCTGAACTTTCAACAATATTAACAGATCAGAAAAACAATAAAAAAGCCGTTTGTGATTTACAAACGGCCTTTTTATTGGGCTAATATTTTTATGAGAATTGATGTTTAAGGCTAAATGCGAATAAAATAGCGCCGGCAGATACTGAGAGCATCATGGCTATTATGAGCTTGTTCAATAATTTCATGCCGGGCTTAATTAGAGTGATAAGGTTCAGGTTTATAATGGCAGCTTTATAGTAAAGCTCAAATTAAGATCCTGTTCCTTTAACTGCTTTCATTAGGTTCTGTGGGGGGCAGTTGCGCACAAAAATATTGCATCATCATAGTAAAAAAATACCCACTTGTTTGTATTTTTAAAACATGATGAAGTTAAGTGAGGCCGAGCAGCATACCAAGTTACAGGCACAACTGTTTACTTTGGATAAGCAATACGGCGTAAATCTTGAAATGATCAAAATAATTGGCGACCTGCTGCCCGGTGTAGTTCTGGTTAATGATATGCGCACCATGAAAAACGCTTACATGAACCGCATGGGCTGCGACTATCTCAGAAAATCGGCCGAAGAACTGGAACTGATGGGCCCTGAGTATTTTGTTGATGAAATATTTTGCCCTAAAGAAGTAAGCCTTATTACCCATACTTTTAAAGGCGTAATAGAGCGCGATGATGTTGCCGAAACCATGGGCTTTTATCAAAAGGTAAGACCAAACAAACAAACCCACTGGGGCCGCTTTTACCTATCGGGTAAGTTACTGGAGCGCAACACCGGGCAAACCATTATGCTGGGTATGGCTGCAGCAGCCCACAACAACGTGTTAAACCAGGTAGAAAAAATATTAGACATTGAAAGCCCTTCGCCGGTACAGTTTCAGCAATTCAGCTCGCTTACCAAACGCGAGAAACAGGTATTGCGCCTTATTTCGCAAGGCTTAAGTAATGCCAATATATCTGATCTGTTATACCTGGCACCATATACCATTGAAACCCACCGCAAAAATATCAACCGCAAATTGGGTACAAAAAACATCCGCGAGTTGATCCTTATTGCGCAGCGTTTTGGGCTGTAGTTGCCTTTTAACTATATCACATAAGCATTAGTTTTGCCAGAGATATATTAATGAAACTTAAAACCTTATTATTTACGCTTTTGCTTTGCAAAGCTTTTACTTCATTAGCGCAAGCAGATACCTTAAGGGTGCATTTTGCCATCAATTCTACGGTGCTATCGGCTGGCGATAAAAAGCTGATCGATTCGCTCGTACTCAACTGCTACACAGTTAAAAGCCTTACAGGTTATGCTGATTACCTTGGTAGTAAAACCGGTAACCAAACATTATCCGAGCGGCGGGCACAGGCGGTACAAACCTACTTCAAATCTCTCGATCCTAAATTTAACGTGCTTGCAGTTGGTAATGGCATGTTAGCGGATAGCATAACAGGCATTATCGGCAACCCAGATAATCGCCGGGTAGATATTGTTGCCGTACGCCCTGTACAGGTTGTTCCATCCGCTCCTAAGCCAACCAAACAGGATAGCTTAAACGAAGTATTCAGGAAGAAAATACAGGAGTTAGACAACATTCAAATAGGCGAAGCCCTGCAATTAAGCGAGCTTAATTTTTATGGCGGCAGGCATGTACTTACGCGCCAGGCTTTGTTCTATATGGATATTTTGCTGGATTACCTGCAAAAGCACACGGACATTAAGATTGAGATACAAGGGCATATCTGTTGCGAATTTAACCTTAAAGATGGCTACGATTACGACTCGCGCGACAAGCATTTATCGGTTAACCGGGCCAAAGTGGTGTACGATTACCTTGCCGATCACGGTATCAAAAAAAACCGAATGAGATATAAAGGCTTGGGCGCTACCAAACCTAAAATATACCCCGAAGAGACGGCGGCCGATAAAGATGCCAACCGCAGGGTTGAGATAGTAGTAACGGCAAGATCTGCCGATACCGGTGAAGAATAACAAAAAAGGTCGCCCCTCCAAAAAACAAGGGCGACCTTTTTAATATAAAAACCTCAGCTATTGAGCATTCAACGCACCGTATATTTCAGCAAACAGCAGGCCGCTGCCACCGCCGTAGTGCTGCACAATTTTCACCTGCGGATGTATACCGGTGAATGTTTGGCGCAAATGCCTTTCAGAATCGGCATCAACACCCGCACCTATCAGCACCACGGCATGCTTGGTGGCTTCAAAAGCGTTTATAGCACTTTCGTCAGTTTCGCAGCCGGTGGCCTTCCACTCCGGCTTGTTGTTTATCAGCCTCACAACCGTTGCCAAAATTTCGGGGTGGCGGCATATCACCAGTATTTGGATATTTTCCATGCTTAAAATTCCATTGGTACTTCCATCAGCAAAAATTCGGCATCGGTTTCGGCAGTGATATCAAAACCATCTGTATCCCATATCCCGAAACCATCACGGGTGTTCAATAGCTGGTCGTTAATTTTTACATCACCTTTTAAAACAAAAACGTAAACGCCCTGCCCCGGTTTGTGCAACTTGTAATTTACGCTAACGCCTTTGTCAAACCCGCCAAGGTTAAACCATGCATCCTGGTGGATCCAAACGCCTGCATCGTCTGCATTTGGTGATAAAACCTGCTGTAGTTTGTTGTGCCTTTCGCCGGCCTGCAAAGTAAGCTGGTCATAACGCGGTTCAACGTTACGTTTATTAGGGAATACCCATATCTGCAGAAATTTAACCTGGTTATGCGCATCGCTATTGTACTCGCTGTGGTAGATGCCTGTACCGGCGCTCATCACCTGTATATCACCGTTTTTAATTACGGCAACGTTGTTCATACTGTCGCGATGTTCCAGATCGCCCTGCAGCGGTATAGAGATGATCTCCATATTATCGTGCGGGTGCTCGCCAAAACCACGGCCGCCATCAACACTGTCATCATTCAGCACGCGCAACGCACCAAAATTTATTCGTTGAGGATTATAATAGCTTGCAAAACTAAAACTGTGGTAACTTTTTAACCAGCCATGATCGGCGTATCCGCGGGTATCTGCTTTATGCAATATTGTTTGTGCCATTGTATTTTTCCTTAATTGTTACACAAAGTTAAGGTGCAAAACACTGAACGAACTTAATGTAGATTAAGAGTGGGCAGGGAAAATTTGAGCGGTTAAACGGCCAGTTGAAGCAATGCAAAAGAGCCGTCTTTATAATGCAAAGGCAAATCAGGAGTATAATCTACTTTTGTATCGCCAAGGTATGTGAAACCGCATTTAATGTAGTAATTGATCAGCCTATCATTACCGGCTCCGGTATCAATCCTGATATACTGCAACTGATTGGCCGCTGCAAACGCCTTTGACCATTCTATGATCTTTTCAACCAGGTTATTTCCGCGCGCCACCGGGTTGGTTGCTATTCGATGAATATAAATTGCAGGAATAGCATTTGCATCCTTCCAAATAAGAGGGTCGCTAAGCGTGTACAGAAATGTACCGATGATATGGCCATTGCCCAATATTTTAAAATGGCGATTCTCTGCCAACTCCTGTTCAACCATCTCACGTTCAAAACCCAGCCAATGATTATTGCCAACCTTTTTTTGATAAGCAATGGCTTCATTATAGAGGTGAAAAATTTCATCCAGATCATCAATCCGGGTCGGCTCGATTTGTATGTTCATCAGCTTGGCTACTTTATAAATTTCTGTGGCGCTAATCTAATACCTGCAACTGAAAGAAAATGTCAAAAACCAAAAAAGCCCGATCTTTCGATCAGGCTTTTAATTACCGTGGAGAATATCGGAGTCGAACCGATGACCTCTTCCCCGAAAGCATTCGGGGCACGCAAGCGCTCTATCTAGCTGAGCTAACCCATTCTATATACTTTCTGCTCTTTTTCCTTTTAATCTCCCGTTCCCTATTTTGAGCAAGATCTCTGGTTTCAAATACTTCCAAATGTTTAAGACACCAATCGTTCGCCTTAGAAGTATAGGTTGAAAAACCTGAATTATGTTGAATAAGGCGCTGCTCAATATCGTCTGTTTGACCGACATAATAGCGATCAAGTTTTAAAGAATAAATGATATAACAACAATATTCCATAAACAAAAAATCGCCCTTTCGAGGCGATTAATTTACTAAGTGGAGAATATCGGAGTCGAACCGATGACCTCTTGCATGCCATAAACTTTTATGCCCCATTCAATGTTGTTCAAATAATCACAAACTATTTAACTATCAATTACTTACAAAAATTTATTTTTCATTTTATTTCATAAATTCGTCCATTTTTCCGATTTTAGTATTCCCATAGTATACCCATATCGCTATTGGGGATACTATAATATACGAGGTTGAATATGGAAGTTTTAAAGAAAGTAACGCTAAGAGCGGATAGAGCGGATGCGAATGGTGAAAGGGAAATTCGGATCAGGCTTACATTTTACAAGGAACAAAAATACCTTTCCACCGGACATAAGTCGAAGCCTGAACATTGGGATTTCGAAGCAAACGAACCTAGTTCGACTCACCCTAAATTTAGAATTATTAGCAGGGCCATTGAGGACAAACTGGACGACATTGATTTTGAGCTCAAATTAATGAAAAAGAATGGGCATGAATTTATTTCCCTTGCTGACCTTATTGATAAACTAAAAAAATCGGACAAGCCTGTAATACCAGCAAAGTTGTATGCATTCACAGATAATATAGTTGCAGAACTCATGGCTGCCGATAAGATCGGTTATGCTGACACGTTTCACAATATCAAGGAATACGTACTGAAGCATGTCTTTGGCGAAAAGGACAAGGCTTTCGTAAATTTCACTAAACCTGATTTCGAAGCGCTGGAATTGTATCTTATCAAGCAGGATTTGAAAGAAACCACAATGAGTGCATATTTGCGTACATTCTACCGGATCTGGAATCTTGCGATCAAAGAGGGCATGTGTCCAAAGGATCATCATCCTAAGAAGTTCATCAAGTTTAAACCATATAAGAAATATAAAACGAGTAAACGTGCTATATCAGCCGGTGATATGAAGCTGATTGAGGGCTATGATGCTGATTATGGTAGCAGAATCTATCGTAGCCAGCAAATGTTTTTGTTTAGTTACTACTGCAGGGGGATCAATTATAATGACATCGTTAAGCTTAAAGAAGCGAATTTTAACGGAGACATTGTCCGATATAAGCGAAGCAAAAACGGCCGCTTATATGATTTTAAACTTCATTCCAAAGCGAAGGCAATTGTTGACGTTTTTAGAAATTATCCTATTCAGAGTGATGGCGGATATGTATTCCCTATCCTGAAAGCTGAACATGATACGGCAGCCAAGATCGATGCCCGGATCGACAGCGGATTGAAGGACCTGAACGAAGATCTTAAAAAGATCAAAGATGCAAAAGGCATTGACCGTGTAGTCACATCCTATGTAGCACGACACTCCTTTGCCACAAATTTAAAGCATAAAAAGGTTGATGTTAGTCTGATCCAGGAAGCTATGGGTCATGAAACGGAAGAAGTTACCAGAATCTATTTGGAAGACTACGATGATGAATTAGTGGCCAGCAGTATTGAGGAGGCACTGGATTAATATGGAAAACGAAAAAAACTATGTATCCTTTTTAAATAACTTAAAAAAGGAAATTGCCGAGTCAAGAATCAGGGCTGCTTTTACCGTGAATGAACAATTGCTTGAACTTTACTGGAAAATAGGAAAGAGCATTTTGCAACAAAGAAACGCTGAAGGTTGGGGCACAAAAATCATTGAGAGAATATCGGCTGATTTAAAAAATGAATTTCCAGACATTAAAGGAATATCACCAAGGAATTTAAAATACATGCAAACTTTTGCTGAGGCTTATCCCTCATTTTTGCAAGCGCCACTTGCAAGAAATGAATCTTCGCCTGCAATTTTGCAAGTGCCGCTTGCAAAATTGCCTTGGTATCATCACATCACATTATTAGACAAAGTAAAAAATATTGATGAAAGGCTATTCTACATTGATCAAACGGTGCAAAATGGCTGGAGTAGAAATATGCTGGTCAATCAAATTGACAGCGATCTTTATTTAAGAAAAGGAAAGGCAGTAACTAATTTTTCATCAACCCTTCCTCCTCAACAAAGTGATCTTGCCCGAGAAATATTTAAAGACCCCTACAAGTTTGACTTTTTAAGTTTAACAGATAATCATTTTGAAAAGGAATTGGAAGATGGCCTGGTTGGCCACATGACAAAGTTCCTATTAGAATTGGGCAACGGTTTCAGTTATGTCGGCAGACAATACCAACTTGAAATCGGTGGAGAAGAATTTTATATAGATTTATTGTTTTACCATTTAAGACTTCGCTGCTTCGTAGTCATAGAATTAAAGGCCGGAAAATTTATTCCGGAATATGCAGGCAAACTAAACTTTTATCTAAATGCTGTAGACGGAACACTCAAACATCAACATGATCAGCCTACTATAGGAATATTGATCTGTAAAGAAAAAAATAAGGTTGTGGCGGAATATGCGCTAAAAGGATTAGAAAAACCAATAGGCGTCTCAGAATACCTTTTAACAAAGGCAATTCCAAACAACCTTAAAAATAGCTTGCCCTCAATTGCAGATATTGAAAAGAATCTTAAATAAGACGTTGGTTAATTTGGATCGGTGCAAGACTTTACCATCATGATGTAGAAGGTATTAATGTATCGGTAGCACATATGAGAGTAAAATAATAGCAGAATTAAAGCTTATTCAAGTTGCGAATTTAAATGATATCATTAAAAGTTATCATTTGAATATTTTGATGGCGACAAAACCTGGCCGCGTATTTTTTCAGTTTTGCTAATTCCTTTTCGCCGTAATAACTCACTATCCATTCAGCCAGCGGGGCTTGTTTGGAAATTTCCTTAAAATACGGCCAATCAACCCGACCAATTGAATGGCCCAGGATGATCACTTCTTCGACCTTTTTCAACGTCCCAAACCATTTCCGGTGCTCTTTAAGAACTTCTTTCGTGTTTTTCTGAAAAACATAGAATAAAGACCTGGATGTATTTTCTGAATCAGTATAGGGAGTTCGTGTTGGTTCTCCGCCTTCATCAATGGTAGGAATTTCTTTTTGGTCTCTTTTTTTACCATGTCCAAAGATCAGTTCACCATCATAGGCATTGGCATTATGATGAATATACAAAATCCTGTTTTTAGGGATTTGATAGATTTCTTCCAGGGTATCCGTGTAATTAAAATTGATGTAAGCCGCATCCTGATCCAAAAGCAAAGGCGTATAGCGAGTGTGATCGATTTCATCCAATTCAAAGGCCTCTACCCATTCTCTAAAAGCACCCCTGATCTGCTCTGCCAGCCTTTCACTCTCTGCAGTAACTTCATCAAATAAGCTGTAAAATTCACTTGGCTTAAAGGAATCAGACATGATGTCAATATGGTTATAAGCTGCCATAAACCTTTTATGATTAAAATGGCAAAGATCCTGCTCAAAATTACTCCACAAATAATTTTTATCTACCCGGAAGTTAAAGTAACTGTCAAGTTCTTGTAACAGATCAGGCTCATGTACGGCGATATGTTGATGAAAGTCCGCATACCGGGATGGCAAGCTGTGATATAAATCAAATCCATTTCCAATGATGTATAGCTTTTTCATTTATTCATACTCATGTAGAAATATTAAAAATTACAATGATAATCAGATTTTATGCGACAAATTTTAAAAAAAATTCATCTCCGAAAGTCGGGACATAATCTCTTTATGCAGTTTTTCATAGGCTGCATAAGTCTCAAAAAAAAAAGGATTGATTAACATTTACGGGGATCTTTTTATCTAATTCCCACATTTTTAAAACTCTGGTCATTGAACAATCCAGATCGTTGTAAGCCCTAAACCACGGACTGATATCACATAATGGATTGGTGAAATCCGGAATGTTTTGCTTGCTTGCGGATGCTTTACAAAAAGCTTTCATTCCACATGGATTTGATGAGCCCATAATTTGTTTTAATATATCTGAAATCACCCAGTTTAAATCCGGTTGGATCATTTTGTCCGCAAGTTTCTCGATAATAATAAAAGAAGCCTGCCCGTTGCTATTAAGTTGCAGCGGCCCCCCAATATTTTTCATAGTAAGATCAAGTTCTGGATTATTGTAAAAAGAACCATGAAGTAAAATATCCAAAGGGAAAGATATATTTCGGTTACGCAAACCAACGGCGTGATCGATAATGTGATCCATCCAATTAACGTTTGCTATGTAATCTTCTAATGGAAAATAACCCTTTAAATATATCCTCGCGATCTGTCCAAGAGTACTCAGCATTTGTATGCAGTTAAGGTTCCAGTCTTGGTATTCAAAAATCGCAGATTCAAAAAACTTATAAATCTCTTTCGGATCTTTGCACTCAAAATTACTGTCTCTAAGTTTTATAAGATGTTTATAGTAGGTCGGACCTGGTTCCGCACTCATTAATGCAATATCACAGAGTGCAAAAATATTAAGCTTATCTAATGCAAACTCTGGAAATAATTTTCTGGTGATCAGTTCGGCGGCATGATAGGGCAACGTTGGTGCGAGCGGACTTGCGGGGAAAAATTTCTTTTCACCGATGTACGCCATGCTTTCATTAACGGCCCAGGCTCCAAAGCGGTATAGTTTGCCATTGTTATAAGTGATTATTATTTCAGGAATGTCCGCACCCTCGCTGGATACTACACCGGTTTGGTGAAAATCAATTTTCTCAATTTCGACTGGACCCACTATATTATGACTTGACCCATTTAGAATATTTCCGATTTGCGCAGATACCTTAACACCTGGATCTAAACTTTCCACAACAATTGGAACCTCAAAAACTGTATCGCCATCTTTAATGATTTTCTTGCAATAATGGAGGTATTCACCCATTCTTATCATATTGCTCAAACCATGAAAGGTGCTAACATCTTGAATATAGTGCATATACTCATGAAAATAAACACTCGCTGTTTCTTCAGTTAACTTTTGAATATCCAGAAATGATTCTCCTGTTTCGACACTCATCTTAAAAAAAGAGGGCAAATACCCACCTGCAGTGGTATAGAGTTCTGCTTGGTTTATTTTCATTGCGTCTCTACGATTGATAAATGGAGAATTTGTTTTTGATATTCATCAAACAGGCTCTCTAGAAAAGCTGTAAGCAACTTTTCGTTTTCCGTTATGCAGGTATCGATCAATTCGACGCGTTTCTTTTTATGCTCGCGCAGCATATAATTAATTAAGGGCATTGGCATGTTATCTTTCAATTCTTCATCTATCCGATGCCCTTCCATTTCAAGTTTGTAAAATGCTAATCCATATTTCATATCGATATCATCTTTCTCCTGATCTTTATAATAGCCCCTATGCGTGTTACTATGCCTGCGATCGATCAAATCTTCAAATGTTTTGAAATAATGGTCCAGGTTTTTCATCGGCCCCGACTTCAGGGGGATTTTTTTGACCAATGTGACCCATGAACAATCTTTCGGAGCGATACCCAATTGATATACCTCATTGATCAGAAGTTTCATGATTTCGAGTACTGTATGAACTTTATGAAAAAGCACCTCCGTATGGTACTGTATATATTCTAACTGTGAAATACCCTTCTTAAAATAATACTTTTTAAATGGATACCGATTTAAAAAAATACGTATTTGACTCAACTGCTCGGCAGTTTTTGTAAGCGAACTTTGGATTTTAAAAACGCGTGAGTAGTATTTATCTACTTCACTTAGCAAATGGTGATTGTTTTTTTCTCCGATTTTAAACCCCTTTGCATTTTCCAGATTCTTTAAAGCCCCGCTAACGTTTTTCATCAGGTCAATTGAAAATCGGTTCATTAAAAAATTATTCTTGGCGAATTTTATAGAGATTTCCATATGCAGCAGTTTGAAATTCGCAGTTATCCTTGTGATCAATCTAATAACATGCAACTATTTTTTTTAATATATTCAGCAATATCAGGCCTGTATTTTTTAACCAGTTCATCAAATATTTGCTGGATAAAATTTGCAACCAAATATTGGGCATTTTCAGGTGGTTCCAGGCCTAAATCAAAACAATCCATTTGTTCGGACGAAACCATATAATGCGGGTTCAATAAGAAAATGTATGAAAGATGCATCAGTACAAGCTGGTTAATATCAGATTGCATAGCGTTTAAATATTCTATTCTTTTTTCATTATAAACTTTATTATCATTCAGCATGACGTTACGGAAGAAATTATAATGGGTATTGTCATTAGCCCGGTCGCGAATATGAATGTACCGTTTATCCTTATGCAGCATCAAATATAATTCTGATGTCCGGGGCGAGTTCTTAATATAATTTATCATTGTTCTGCTGTCAGGTAACTGCTCGGTTCCCTGTAACCAGTTTTGTATTTTCTCAACAATGAAATTTTTTAAGCTGTGATGGTCATCGAGATAAAGGTTCACGTACACATTCATCAATAATGAATCGTAGAATTTCCGCTGTAAGGCAAAGGCGTCATTGATACGACCGAGTTGAAGAAGAAGTCTGATTGAATCTAAAGAGCCGGCCATGGACGCATAAACCCTTGTATCAATATTCAATACAGCTTTTGTCCCCAACGTCATGAAACTCATGATTGAGATAGAAAATGAGTCGTAAAAGCTGGAATATTTTTCAAGCTGCTCAAATATTGAATGTTCCTGGTATTCCTTACTGTTTACATGCATAGTTATATTTTTTATTTCTTACAAAACTCCGGCTTGTCTGCGCAGTGTATTTGCGCACTTTCAGGATATTAAAAATATTATCACAATTCCATTATTAATACAATCAGGAACGACGGCGCATGAACGGACTATTGTGCAAATAGCGAAGCATGGTTTCCGAATTTATGCCTGTGGCATGCAGTTCAGCAAAATTCTCAAAAACAGTGAGGTCTAACAAGTCTTCACAACCTGCTTCTGTGAAAAGAGCAGACAACTGGACATCCTCAGATAACCTTAAGCTGTTTATACCTTCCAAGGTATCAATGCTGAGATGTTTTTTATCCGGTCGTTGCAACCGTGTGAGTTCAGCTATTTTGCGACCTTCAGGCGTTCCGTCGTTGGTCAGAAAAAGAAAGGTGCGGATGACCAGCATGTCATTCAAAAGGTCTGTGACCAGGTAACCGAGTTTTTTGCCACCGGCATTAAACACAAGGAGATGAGCGTCGTTAAAATAAATGCCGGTGGGTCGGTTGCGAAAATAAACATCAAGCATATATAGCAGCATACCGGGAGCTAACGACAACCGTTCTGTCAGACGGGTTAACGCATGTTGCTGCATACAAACAAGGGCGGGTTGGTTACATTCGGCTGGATATCCGATATTATTTGGTCGTATCATTACAGGTTCAAGCTTTCCTTTAATGCCCGTCCATTGTAAGGGAAATACATCACGAAAATGCCCGTCTAGTTTCACCCTTTTTGGCAGGACACGTTCGTAGCGCACTTTGATTTTGTTATCAGCAACATTTGCACCCAGCAAGGTTGTGGTGGAATAATCGATAGTAATGCCCCTGCTCAGTTGATCGCTTAATACAATGCACAAGGTATTCATAAAATGCAGAATCGCGTTGGTTGCATTAACAGACCATTCTGAGCCCAATTGATATCCACCAATTATAACAGGAAGTACCTGCAGATCTGGCCGTATTTTAAATAATGTTTTTAGATATGAAATCAGTAATATACCCTCACGGAAATAGTCAGATGCTTGTACAAACTCTCCAGTTAACGTTTTGTAGGACAGCCCGGCCATTTTCAACCGGAAAAAAGTGTGCATTTCGGTCTCCTGCTTTGTCGTAAATTCGCCTGATACAAATTCGAGCTTTAAAGGCGGTATCCGCTGTTCGAATAAATGCGGAAAATGTTCGGGCGGTAATTGCTCAAAGAATCCTTTACCGGCCATGCGTTCGCAAGCTAATTTGAAGCGCTCTAAAAAGGCTTTATAGAGCTCCTTCTCACGGGTAACAGGGGAGATACTTAGAGGCTTAGGCTTCTTCATAATATAAATTTAGTACATTAAATCTAATAATTAGGTAGTCAAATTATCGGCAGAGAATGGGATTTGAATTAAAGCAGGAATTTATTTTAGTATCCTTAAATGCTAAAATTATTGTAATGTTTAAGGAAGTTTAGGAAATCAACCTCATTAATTGAATACCTAAAAATGACGATGAGCAAAGGGAATATGTTCGACTCGCCAATATATAGAGAATAGAAAAAGCCGCTTGATAACGGCTTTTCATAATCTGAATTTCTGTTGCTTTATCAATTCAAATATTTTATAAAATTATTGTAAATCGCTTCTCCCAATTGATCCTGATATTCCTCCGAAATATATTCAACTGGATCGATCTTCCTTAAGTTCAGGTTTACAGTAATGTGACCGCTTTGCACCCCAATTTCTCTATAAATCATATCCGTATATCCCGGGAAGCAACTCAGAATAACCTCGTTGGTATCTGCATCAGTTATCTTTTCTTCAGGTAAATAGTACTTGATCAAAACAGGCATAAACCGTAGCATCGTTCCGGTAAGGCTATTGACAATGTTTATTTCATTATTATCCGTGCGATAAGAAATTAAAGCCTGATTAAAAGCAACCGCAAATGCTAATTCCAACAAATTAAAAAACTCTGCAGTAATCGAAAAATAAGGTGATATAATATTACTAATGTACCTGGAAGTGGGATACTTATCCCGAAATGGCTTATAATATTCCATAAAGGATAATGTATTTTGCAAATCTTCCTTAGTAAATCCCAACTGCGCCAAGACATTGTAATTTAGATCTTTATAAAGACCAAATTTAGCCGAAACGTTGCTAAGGATTTGTGACAGATCCCAGTTATGAATGATTGCCAACTGGTGCCAGCTCTTAGGGTCATTGTCAAGTTCTACACGGTATTTGAAAAATGAAATGGCAATCTCTTTAAGCTTAGCAGTGTTCCGCCACTCCCTGCCCAGGAGATTAGATTTGAAGTTAAGAAAATAAATACTTGAACCATTAAAAGACAGCCCTTTATCAACCCAGAATAATGCCTTGTCAATATCACCAATCTGCTCATAACAATATGCAACCCAAAAAAGTCCGTTCACATATTCCTGTGCCAAATTATTCTTTTCACTCAAAACCTTGTGGAAAAGAACCAGTGCCTCATCATGTTTTGCAAAATGTTGAGCAAGCGTTATGCCTTTACTGAAAAGCGCCTGAGGAAGTTCCGGGTTTAAAGCGAGAGCCTTATCATAACAAGCCATTTCTTTATCATGTTCACCCAGGTTGTAATACGTTGTACCCAAATTTTTCCAACAACGCGCCTCATTAGGATCTTTTTTAATACTTAGCCTGTATTGTACGATAGCTTCCCTGAACTCACCAAGTGAATTTAACGCGTTAGCATAATTGTAAAGCATTACTGCACTATCTTCACCTGTGAGGAATTCCTTAAAAATATTCCGGGCCTGAATCAGTTTGCCTTTGTCCTGGGTAGCAAAGCCAAATTCAGTCAAGATGCAAGCTTTGATCTTTAGACTATTTGGCGTTTCAGAAGATTCTATAACCAGATTAATCGTTGAAAGTGCATCATTGTATTGATAGGTCTGGTATAAGCTCCAGGCCAACGCCTGATGAATATTGTAAGATACGCTGCCTTCACGGATCAGTCTTCTGAATAGATAAACCGCCTGTTCGTAATCTTCCTGATAATAAACTTTCCATGCCCCTAATTCCAGGTTATTTTCAATTTGTAGGATATCAAAATCGCTTATAAATGACTTTGCGTTAAAAAGCTTTTGGACGTGGCTCGCTATTCCATTCCAGTCTATTTCGCTTAGTTTATTTTCCTTTGAGATCCTTAAGGAATAGTTTTTTTTATCAGAGGTCAGGTCTATGCGGTGGTCAGATAGCCATGACCAGTAGGCTTCATTATGTTCAGCGTCATAGATTATCAGCATTATAGGTTCTAACCTGACCTGGTAATAATTTAGCGTGGTGTGTTTTAAGGTCACTTTTGCAAAATTACCTTTGCCTGTTTCCTCGGTGCTCTTTAACTGTAAGGAGAAATTCAATCCAGTGACTTGTCCGTTTTTTGAAATTTCAACCTGGTAATCAATTCCATAATCATTGGCCGGAACATTAAAATGCCATTCATCAGGAATATTATTTTCCAGGTATTTAGCTGATCGGGTTGAAATGATATGGCTTTGAGGGCGTTTAGGTTGGTCCATGGCCTAAATTATTAATATTTAACGGAAACCTTTAAAATACCTGCGTACAAAAAACGGAAGGCTATATGACTTTAAGATGCTCTAAAGCGCACGCTATCGCAGATATGTTCAGATCCTACCCATTACAGAGTGATGCAGGCTATTTATTCTCATATTTGAAGAAAGAGCATAATTCTGCCGCAAAATTTGACGCAAGAATTGACAGTGCCTTGAAAGATCTTAACGAAGACGTAAGTATCATCAAAGACGCTCAGGATATCAGCCGCCATATCACTGGCTATGTAGCCCGTCATTCATTTGCGACAAACCATAAACATAAGAAAGTTGATATCGCTATAATTCAGGAAGCCATGGGACACGGGACCGAAGAAACGACGAGAATTTATCTGGAGGAATATGATGATTTTGAAATAGCGAGTAGTATTGAAGAAGCGTTGGGTTAATATGATAAATTAACAAATTGTTAGAACGTACTGAAAGTCCTTAAATCTTACACCACATATGCGTACCCCCACATTTGGGGATTTACCTTGACTTCTAAGATTCATAATTTTATATGCAGCTAATATCAAAATATCATGCTGTTAAATAGAGAAATCACGGGCGACGGGGAACATACTATTGTTTTTATACATGGCAACTCGCAATCACTCCATACTTGGGACAAGGTGATTTACCAGGATGCGCTAAGTAATTATACTAAAATAACAATAGATCTTCCAGGGCACGGCTTATCTTTTAAAAGTAAGCGGCCACAAATAGACTACACGATATCAGGTTTTGCCAGTACGATCAGTAATTTTTTAGAAGTATACCGGGACAGAAAATACATTCTGGTAGGTACATCTTTAGGCACAAGCATTATCAGCGCACTTGATCCGTTCCCAAAAGCTTGCAGTGGAGTATTTCTTTCAGCGGCTATGCTTTCAACAAAAAACATATCAGTAAAAGATATGATGCAGCCAAATCCCACCGGAGTTTCCGGATTTAAGGCAGTACCCTCTGATGAAGAGATTGACCAATTCATAGATCGGCTGATCTTTTGCGCGGGTCCGGAGATCAAACAACATTATAAAGAAGTATTCAAACAAACTGATTCTGAAGTACGTGCTTGTCTTTCGAAGTCATCAGTTAAACCTCCCGAATTCGACCGTATAAAGAATCTAATGTCCGCCAACATTCCGGTCGCGGTAGTTTACGGAGCACAGGAAGCCTTGGTGCAATCCGACTATCTTAAGAAAACTGATCTGAAACTATGGAGAAACAATATCTTCAAGATCGATAACGCAGGACATTGCATAGAATTAGACCAACCCGAAGCACTGGCCGGACTGATTCGCGAATTTGCTACCTATTGTTTTTCCTAAACGGAACGCTCACTATTACAGAGAACCAGAAGATATTGTGTATAACAAAAAGCCCCGGAAGATAGTTCCGGGACTGATCGATCTATACATAATTACTCTAAAAAAGGCGTTTATCTTAGGCTAAAGATCTACCGATATTCAAAATTTACAGAATCCAAAACTTTTAAACCGCTTACGTTTTCACTTGTATAGGAGATTTTATACTTGCCTGGCTCATGGATATCATAGCCTTTCAAAACATTTACCTTCACAACTAGTGAATCGTTCGGCTTCAAAGAAATATAGGCATCAGCCGGAGGCGGCATCACTCGCTTGGCCATCGGCCCCTTATATTGCACCTCTTCACCAAGTTCGTTTTGTATATCCAGGTATTTACTCAGCAATGGTTCAAACGGTGTTTGCCATTTAAGAAATTTCCGGGTCATTGCGGTACGGTTCAGCACCGTGAATTTCAACGGTATGGTGTCCCCCACTTTTATCTTCCCCGGAACTTGCATATAAGCGTATAAACCTGTATCGACGGCTGCATTAACGGAAGCAGTTGAGTCTGTCGCCTTGCTGTTTGGTCGGTTTACTTTATGAGAGCCGCAGGCGGAAACAAAAATTGTCAGGAGGATCAGCGAAATAGAAAAATATTGTCTCATCGTGTAGAATCGTATATACTATAGACACAGAACTGAGATGAAAGTTTAGCAGAAACTGATGTATCCGATGTAACCAGATAACATGCCGGTAATCAGCATGGTGATAAAAACCCTCGTAAAAAGCTAACGAAAGATTTACCTTGTATCCAAAATCCACATCTTCCTATTCCAGGCAATGAATAAATTAAATATCCATTTGAGAAACGCCGTCAGAAAAGACTTTGACAAGATCCTTGACCTGATCGGCATGCATGCCCGGGCCGAGCATGCCGAATTCAGGGCCGAAGAAAAAAAAGAGAAACTGGGCAATGCAATTTTTAAAAACCCGCCCTCCTTGTTTTGCCTGATTGCTGAGTGTGATCATATCGTGATTGGTTTTGCAAGTTATTATTTTACTTTTTCGACCTGGGAGGCCGCCCCCTCGCTGATGCTTGATTGTATCTATGTAGAGGAAAACTACCGAAGCTTGGGAATCGGCAATGCGCTGATGGAGCTCCTCCAGCAAATTGGTAGGTCCAATGATTGCACGACGATAAAATGGTTGACCCTGGATTCAAATGCAAAAGCCATTAAATTCTATGAACGCATCGGGGCCACAGGTAAAACAGATAAAATAAGATATTCCCTGTCCCTATCGCACGAGACCCCATGATCACACCGGAAACATTTCGGACGTTGGCCATCCTCCTATTCTACCCTTTCAGATATTCTTTATATTTGGCATAGCGAAACACCGCACCTTATGACCAACCACATGATCAGTAATTACAGCGTTACATACAACGTCCTCCAAACCTATGAACTTGCATTTGTTATGAGGAACACAATCTAAAATATGATAACGCTTCCTGAATCCTTAAAACCTATAATTCTCGATGCTGTTTTGGGTCAAGATCAGTTCCTCGGTAAATTCAGTGATGACATCATTGGATTTCTTAATCTGATCTGGCCTTTGCAGGAAATGCCATCATTTGATGACCGGTACGACAACGCGGAAGAAGACGCCATAAAACATCTTATCAGCAATGATGACTGGTCATATGAATATCTTTTTGTCAAAAGGTTAAGTATCCTTGACGACGACGAAAAATTCAAAAAATTCATCGAGACTATCGTAAGTCCAGCTGTGAGGGGAGAAAAAGGCCAGATCGCGCTGTACGTTTCAATGATCAACTCGATACTTTCCGTTTCAACGTCAAAATTTGCACTGATCAACTTCGAGAACGGCCTGCCGGTTTATAACCTGCAAAGTAAATCAGAGATAAACGATCGTCCATCAGACGTTCCGCCCAATGAAATTCCATTTTTTCATACGGATTCCAAAAAGGAAAAAACTTTCCCGCATTTCTATCTGACTTACGATAACTGGGATGATTATCACAATAAAACCTCCTACGAACTAAGCTACCGGGAAAATAATTTCAATTCGGTAAAGATCGGTGAACTTAAGCTCATGAAGCGCGGGGCTAAAAAAACAGCGGATGTGCTGTCGGATCATTTTCTAACGTTATCGGATGAGTTCTGCTCCCTTGGACAAGCAAATGAATATTACGCGAACATCAGCCGTCTATTCCCGGAGAAATACCGGAGCATTCTGCTTGCGTTGCGGGATGCGGCGCTATTTCCAAAGATCCATGAAGCGTTTGAGGAAGATGGAATATTCAAGGAATCTTTAATAAGATTCAACGAGCCTGAGCAGCTACTGAGAGAGATCCGGTTCAAATTGAACGGAAACGATATCGGAGAATGGTATAAATTCAGATTCCAGCATCAATTGCCGTATGCGGAAGAACCGATAGCACTTGAATTTGATTTTGAGACGGGAGGTCCTGTTGACCATCGCGTTTTCGCCATGATCGGAAAGAACGGAACGGGCAAAACACAGATATTGAGCACGCTTGCTAACGAGTTATCTAAAACCGACACGGAAAAGCTGTTTCCCGGGAGACCGTTATACGGTAAAATTTTCACGGTGTCCTACAGCATATTCGACCATTTTGAGATACCTGCGGGAGATGCCGCTTTCAATTATGTTTATTGCGGCCTGAAAAAACAGGGGGGCGGTTTTCTATCCGAGCACGAGATCATGGAACGGATCCTGACCCTTGCAGATAAAATTACTTATAAAAAGCTAGTACAGGAATGGCGTAAAATCCTGGCAAATTTTATACCTAACGACCTGCTTGCCGAGATCTTTACAGGACAAAGGACATTAACCCTTTTTCAACCGCAGAACTTTGAGGAATTCTATCAAAAGTTAAGTTCCGGACAGAACATACTGGTATTGATCATATCCGAGATCCTTTCCCAGATACGGTTAAATTCCCTGATCTTGTATGACGAGCCGGAAACGCATTTGCATCCCAATGCGATCACGCTTTTGATGAATACGATCTTTGAGTTGGTTGAGAAGTTTGAATCTTACTGCATCATTGCAACCCATTCTCCGCTTGTCATCCAGGAGATACAAGCCCGGAATGTGATCATCCTGGAGCGCGATCAGAATATGGCCTATGTCAGGCAGATGGCACGTGAATCTTTCGGGGAAAACCTGACCGTGATCACTGAGGACATTTTTGGGAACCGGAACATAGATAAGCATCACCTCACACAGATCAACCAATTGGTGAATCAAAACCTTAACTACGACGAGGTCCTGGAACTATTGACGTCAAAAAACCTGACACCTAACCTAAACACACGGCTGACGATAAAAGCCATGATCAGTGATCGCGATGAAGAATCTTAAACCCTATAACGCTAACGATTTCGAATTTTACGATTCCGTTCTATCTGCAAAAGATTCCGATGACTTACGACTCCGCTTATCCCCGGTATCCGGTGTGATCAAGGCGGCCTTTGACATTTATGCGACACATTTCCGGGATAATGGCCTGGCGTCTTTAGTACCGGGACCAACATTCATCTTACACAAGAGAGATCTTATATCATTGTATAATTATAATTCCAGCGCGATCTCCCGCCTGAGAAATGAAATAGAGCGCCTGCAACCGCAGCAACTAAGGACCACCTGCCAGTATTGTACTTTAACAAGCAATGAATCGATGGATCATTATGTACCTAAAGATGAGTTTCCTGAATATGCTGTAAATCCATTGAACCTGTTCCCCAGCTGTTCAAAATGTAACCAACATAAATCGTTTGTATGGAGAAATAACGAAAAAAGGACGACGCTCAACCTGTATACTGACCAGTTGCCTGACGATCAATACCTTTTCGTCGAAGTGAAACTGGACGAATATTCAGAACTGGAATTTGAATTTTATCTGGAAAATTCCGGCAGAATAGACGACGATGTATTTTCACTTATTGAATCACATTTCAAATCATTGAAGTTGCTTAAGCGGATGAGGGAAAAATCGATCCCCCTGATTTCTGAACTTCGAAATACGATCTGCTCGCGGCTGAAAAATCTCCCATATGCTGTGATAAAAGAAGAAATACGGGAAACCGCAGAAGCCAACCGGTTGGACTTTGGACGGAATTATTGGAAAAGTGTGGTTGAACTGGAACTGATCGAATGCCCATACTTTATCAGACTACTCAAAATAAGCTAGTTACCAAGCGCCCCATTCTTCCACGGCATTTTTAATGTGCAGCGTCAGCAAGGCTCACCTTGTTCTTTGACCTTCTGATGAACAAGAGTACCAAAGGCACAAAAACGATAAAGATGCCTCCGACCAGCATCATAACATCCATGTAGGATAATAGTGTGGCCTGCTTGTTGACGGCAGCTTCAATGACCTGGTAGGCAGAATTTCGCGATGCCAGGCTGTCGAGTCCTTGCCTGTGAAAGCCGGCGGCCAGCTGAGAGATGTGTTGCTGGACATTGTTATCAAATACATTTAAATGCCTGGCTACGTCTGCACGGTGAATGCTTGTTTTCCTTGCCAGAAAAGTTGTGATCATGGCGATCCCGAAGGAGCCGCCTAACTGACGCATCATGCCGCTGAAAGCTGCGCCCTGGCTGATCTCAGCACCCTTGAGGGTAGACAGGGACATCGTACTGATCGGTACGGACAAAAGGCCAAGACCTGCACCGCGAACCATCAACGGCCAGAAGAAATCGCCGGCACTCGTATCGGGAACGATAATGTGATAGGTCAGCATACAAAAGCAATAGAACAGGAACATACCTACAGCGATCAACCATTTCTGCTGCACCCCTTTTTGGATGAGGGTAGCAACAACAGGCATCATGACCGCGACAAACAGGGTGCTCGGAAGCTGTAAAACGCCAGCCTGCTGTGCACTCCAACCAAGAACAGACTGCGTGAAAAGCGGGATAATGAACGTCGACCCGAAGGTGCCGACTCCGAGAACGAACGACAGGGTCACCCCTATCCGAAGGTTATTATCTTTCAGAACGCGTAGATCTACCACGGGGAACGCTACGACCAGCTGCCGCCACACAAAAAGATAGAGTCCCAAAAAGGCGGCAACACTTAAAACGATGATGAGTTCGCTGTTGAACCAATCATCCTCCTGTCCTTTTTCAAGCACGTATTGTAAAGAAGACAGGCCAACAGTAAGTAAAATGATACCTAACCAGTCTGCATCCATCAAAGACTGCTTTTTACCATAAGAAGGGCTCCTTACATATTGAATGGTCAGGATACTCGCCATTATGCCAACCGGGATATTGATGTAAAAGATATAGGGCCATGAGATGTTGTCCACGATGTACCCTCCCAGTGGCGGGCCTAGTGTCGGACCAACGATGACGCCCAAAAAATAGATCGCCTGCGCCATTGCCCGTTTATGTGGCGGCCAGCTTTCTGTGATGATTGTTTGAGACGTAACCAATAAAGCGCCTCCCCCTATGCCTTGCAGGAACCGGAAGATCACTAATTCAGTGACCGAATGTGCATTGCCGCATAAAAAAGAACAAATGGTGAAAAGAATGACAGAGCCTGCGAAATAATTCCTTCTACCGAATTGTTGGGACAGCCAGCTGGAAAGCGGGATCATGATCACGTTAGCGAGTGAATAGGCGGTGATCACCCAACTGATCTCGCTGAGGGTCGCACCGAGGCTGCCACGCATACTGTTCAACGCTACGTTAACGATCGTCGTGTCAATGATTTCAAGGAGTGCACAAAATACGGCCGTAATGGTGATGATCACCAATCGTGGGCCATGTTCGATCAAAGATTCAGTTTGTGGTTGCATGCAGGATCAGGTATATGGATAAATCGCAGTTGCATTAATTCAAAAATAGGTTCAACCACGCGCCCTCTCAACGCATCAATGACCGAGATAGGCACATTGGACGGTGAAATGGTCAATTCAGCTATCGGTTGATATTTCGCCTCTACAAACGGGCGTTAATTTTCGGTATAATTCAGATCGACGCTGAAGGTTTCCCGGGTTCTATATAACGCCCAAAAAGCAAGCAATAAGGATAGCAGCCCTACCACCGCGCCGGCAGATACCAGCGAACCGTAGAACATAACACGGAGGTATTGAAAAAGCAGTGAAAGTGGTATGACGGCACCCCTTACGAAATTCGGGACCGTTGTTGTGACCGTAGAACGGATATTCGTACCGAACTGTTCCGCAGCTATCGTCAGGAACAGCACCCAATAACCAGCGGAAAAACCAAAGCAACCGCAAAGGAAGTAGAATTGGGAGACGGAGAGATCTGTAAGTGAGAGATATGCCCCTATAGAAACCGCTGTCAGCGTTAAAAATATCGCGACGACCTTTATTCGGCTTCGCAGGTATTGGCTTAGTAATCCACTCAAGATATCGCCGATAACAGAACCTCCGTAACAACAGGCAACAGCCGCTCCTGCATTGATTGCACCTTTCGTACCAAGCGCTCTGCCAAATTCAGGGGAAAGGGTGATGAGGATACCGACACCAAACCACAGCGGCAGACCGATCAGGATACAGCAAATATATTTTCGGAAGCGTTCTCTATCAGTGAACAAAGAGAAAAAATTGCCTTTTATAACGTTACCAGCGTTGATGCTGGTGTACAAATGAGACTCTGCCAATCCAATCCGCAAAAAGAGCAAACAAAGGCCAAGACCGCCACCTGTAAAAAACGCCGTCCGCCAATCAAAATATTGTGCAACGAAGTGCGCTACGACAGCACCCGCGATCCCGACCCCGGCGATCATCGTTGTGGCATAACCACGTTTTGCTGCAGGCATAAGCTCAACGACAAGCGTGACCCCTGCACCAAGCTCGCCCGCAAGCCCAAACCCTGCGATCAGGCGGAATAGGGCATAACCATTGACAGAAGTAACGAGGCCGTTGGCAATGTTGGCCACCGAATAAAGGAGGATTGAACCGAAAAGAACGTTCAAACGGCCTTTTTTATCGCCGAGTATCCCCCAAAAAATACCACCGGAGAGGAGCCCTGCCATCTGTACATTCAGTAAAAAAATCCCGGTTGAGGTCGCCTTCGCACCGGAAAGCCCGAGAGCGTGCAGGCTTGGCAACCTGATAATGCTAAACAATAATAAGTCGTAAATGTCAACGAAATAGCCCAGCGATGCGACTAGGATTGCTGCAACGGGAAGTGCTTGTTTCGCGACAGAAGGGTGGTGAAAGTTTCTCATGGTAACAGTGTTGTTCAAATAGGTTGGGTATCAGATCATTTTCCCTGAGCGGCATCAGACGCTTTTTTCCATTGCGCCCAGGTAGCAAGGCGTTCCTGATACTTGCTGGTTACCAGCGGATAGGGAAAATTACCGAGGAATAGACGGAGCGGCGGTTCAGGTTCGCTGATCATATTTAATATCAATGCTGTTGTCGCCCCGGGGTCACCTTTTTTGGCACTGAATTTTTGACGGATTACAGCCCTTAACGGATCATATGCGGGTATAATATTTTCCTGTACCGGCGCATTTTCATCGTCACTCGTCTCGTACACTCCCGGTTCGACCAGGGTCACCTTAATACCAAAGTCTTTAACCTCCATCGCCAGTGCTTCGGAGAAAGCCTCCAGTCCCCATTTTGACGCATTATAAAGCCCAAGTGTCGGAAAGCTAACGACGCCTCCCACGCTTGACACCTGGATGATATGGCCTGCCTGTTGCTGCCTCATGAACGGCAGTGCCGCCTGTGTCACCCATAGGGTACCGAAAAGGTTGGTCTCTAATTGGGCTCTTGCCTCGTATTCGGTTGTTTCCTCGATCGTACCATATAAGCTGAATCCGGCAACATTAATGACAACGTCCAGTGCACCAAAGTGCCGGTGTCCTTCTGCTACCGCCGAAAATGCGGCGGAACGGTCTGTAACGTCAAGCTGTAAAGGATACACGGCATCACCGTACTTGTCGACCAGTTCTGCAAGTGAATCAACGTTCCGGGCTGTTGCAACGACGCGGTGGCCCGCCTCGAGCGCAGCTTCTGTCCAGATCCGGCCAAACCCGCGGGAGGCAGCGGTGATGAATATAATTTTCGGTTTCATATGAGAGAAATAAAATGACACTTGTATCAGGAAGCGTGGTCTATTTGGATTTCAGGTACATCCTTCAGCAGGTGGGCCACTGATTCCGGCAGGTAAGGCCTTCCTCCGGCAGCCGGGATGCATGTTCCTGAAAATACCGCCTTCGTTACGATTTTTTTATTTAGTAAGATGGTCTGTTTAAAGTGAAGTTTTGGCGAGCCGCCTTTATCTTTAAACACTTCGCAGGTCACGATAAATTCATCGCCTTTTTTTAACGACCTGATGAAATGAAGGCTATAACTGGACAATACCATGTAGATTCCTTTTTCCGCTTCAGCATAAAGGTCGAATCCAAGGACATCTCGGATAAAATCATGCCTGCACCATTCCAGGTAAAAGGGATAGTACAGCCCGTCCATGATTCCCTGAACATCTATATGTTCATCCTTAGCAGTATATATTTTTTGATATTCCATAGTCAGATATTTGCTGCAAAATTAAAGGATGTCCCTATGCCGGTAAATCACCAAAAGCGGTTATATATGGTGATATCAGCTCTTGCTGAAGGTCCATTTATTGATCTTCACGGTAGCGGATGCATAGGCGAAACGGAACGCTTCATCATTTGTAAAGACCACTTGGGGAATTACTCGGCTTTCTACATTGACAACGAAATGATCTGCCTCGAAAGGCCAGGGGCTGACATTTAGCGTTCCGTCATCCCTCCGCATGAGGAATCTCGGCCGGCCGTCCGGTCCTGTACTGATCTCTACCCTGCGTCGTTCAGGCTGATAGTGGCGCTGGCAGAGCAGTAATGAAAGTGCATCGCAAAATTCGAGCAGGCGGTATTCTCGCTGCGCCTGAACTTCGGTGATACCCAATTCTTCGCGCCAATTTTCCCTGTCCGCGCTCATTACCTGCATCAGCGTTCTGCCGTCATCGGATCCAAGCGCAAGCTTCCCATAAACAAAATCAAGGTGCATAGAACTCAGCAGCGCCACGTAACGGCTTTTACTTAGTGCAGACCTTAGTGTGAGGCGGCAATGTTCATGATCATACCCGTTCATCCGAAAATCAAGCGGGGTACCGATAGCTGTCAGAAGTGAACGGCCATCAGGCTCGAGCCTGGCATCATCATGTCCTGCTACCGCGATCATTGTCTCGAACCATCTTTCCGTTCTTTCAGCGTGCAGCCATTGAGCGGCGATCATGCCGGAGAGATTACCATGGGCGCGCTGGGTGATAACTTCCCAACCCGCTGCTGTATAATTGACGATCATATCAAATGGCGCTTAACGAAGACCATAGTGGTCATTCATCAATCTGACGAAAAGTTTACCGGGAAGCAAGGCCTTTAGTAAAGGGGCAATGGTTTGACCCAACGCGCCGACCGGGTAGTTTTGCTTCGGGCGGGCGGAATTGACGATCCTGCTGATCCTTGATGCAACACGAGCCGGGTCGCCCCCTTTTGCCTCATCCCTTTCCATACTTGCCAGAGCTGACTCGTAATCTTTCCGCAGGCTATTATCCGGGAAATCGAAAGGCAGCTTCTGACGGTTATTGGTAAATGCGGTCCTGAAGTCGCCCGGATTGATTACTGCAATATGGATACCTGTGCTGGCGAGTTCCATTCGCAGGCTTTGTGAATAGCCCTCAATGGCGAACTTGCTTGCGCTGTAGAGGCCCTGGTAGGGCAGACCGATAAGCCCGGCGATAGAACTTACGTTAATGATCAGCCCGGTGCGACGCGGGATCATTAGCTGAAGGACGGTCCGGCTAACTCTGATCACGCCAAAAAAATTGACTTCGAACTGTGACCTGGCAGCATCGACCGGTGTATCATACAAAGCTCCGGCAATACCATTGCCTGCATTATTGATTAATACATCTATCCTGCCTTCCTCTGACATTATTTTCCGCACTGCCGCTTGCACAGACACATCATCCGTGACATCCATCCGGATCACTGTAAACGGATAGTTATCGCCCTCATCAATGGTACGGCTCGTACCATAAACGGCGTGCCCTTCGTTGGCTAATGTAGTCGCGGTCGCCAAGCCGATGCCCGCCGAAGCACCGGTCACCAATATTACTTTCTTCATAAGATTTTTAGATTTTTTACGCCGGAACTTGTTCCCAATACTTCCGTTTTGAATTTTTCCGCCGTTAACTTTGTTGTTCTACCCAGTAATTCCTCGTATAGTCTGTCAAATCCGTCCTTTCGATTTCCGGTCTGACCTCAAAATAAGACTCCAGTAACCTGTCGTCAGGACCACCGGGCTGAAGCTTTAGAAAGATCTTCAATTCAGGTTTGTCTTTCAGCAAATTCCTCAGGAAAATAGCTATTAAACTACCCAGGCGTCCCGGGTCAGTTATCACATGGCGCGGGCCAGCGTCATTTATTTTCACAAATCCGGCTTTAAAAAGAAAGTCGGTCGGTTCATTGTTGTTATCTTCCATAATCTTTAAACATTACTGTACTCCGTAACAGGCCACAAAATTAAACGGTCCTCAAATGACTATTTATAACCAATAGAGGGTATATGCAACCCCGAAACCGGTTAAGGTGTGGTCCAAAACTATTTCTGGCTTAATTAAAATATTGTAAGATGGCAAATTCACCGAATTAGGGGATATATAGAAGGGGTTGGTTGCGACAAATTTGCCGGAGATAAATTTTAATCAATAATTAAAAAGCGTCATGAAATCACAACTGGAACAAAACGGACTACAAAATAAGAAGATACTGATCGCTACGGTTGCTGCAGACGGTCATTTCAAACCTTTAACAGGCCTGGCGAAATATCTTTCCGACATTGGCTGTGAGGTAAAGTGGTATACGTCCGGTATCTACAAGAATAAACTGGACAGTATGGGAATAGTGAACTATCCGTTTAAATTCGCGAAGGATATTAACGGAGAAACACTGAATGAGATTTTCCCTGAACGCAATGCGTTCCAGACCGCAGGGGAGAAAGTAAACTTCGATATGATCAATGTTTTCATCGAGCCCGGTCCTGATCAGTTAGCGGACATCATTGAAATACGGAAAGATTTTTCGTTCGATGCTGTGATCGTAGATAATATGTTCCCTGCCCTACCTTACCTGAGTGCGAGGTTGGATGTTCCGGTAGTAGCCATAGGCATCATCCCTCTATCGGAGGATGATGAAGAATTGGGCCCGTACGGTCCAGGTTTTTATCCCCCGTCCACACACGAGGAAATGATGAGAATGGTCGAGGTTAGGGCGATGTTCCGCGAAGAAGTTTATAAAGAAAGCACCGATCGCCTGATCACCCTGCTCGATGCGCACGGGATTGCTCATAAAGGCGTGAACTTTTTCGACATCATGACGAAGGCGCCAGACCGTTATCTGCAGATCGGGACCCCGTCTTTCGAATATACCAGGAGCAAACCTGGAGCAAATATAGAATTCATCGGAGCCTTGTTACCCTACAGTGATCCCCGAAAAGAAGAGAAGTGGACCGACGAGCGATTGAAGAAATATGAGAAAGTGTTATTGGTGACACAGGGTACCATTGAGGGAGATGTGAGCAAATTGATCATTCCGACGCTCGAAACGTTTAAAAACTCCGAATATCTTGTGATCGTTACTACCGGTGGCTTTGAAACGGAAAAGTTAGCAAACGATTACCCATATGACAATGTGATCATCAAAGACTTTATACCTTTCGATCAGGTCATGCCTCATGCCGATGTCTACATCACAAACGGGGGATACGGCGGTACACTGATGGCTATCGGGCACCACCTTCCTATGGTATGTGCAGGTCTGCACGAGGGAAAAGCTGAGATCTGCGCGCGTGTCGGCTATTTTAAATATGGCATCGATCTGGGTACAGAACGACCGAATCATACCCAAATAAAAGAAGCTGTAGAAAGGGTCATAACAGATCCGCAGTTTAAGACAAACGTCATCGCACTTGCCGGGGAAATGGAGCACTATGATGCGCCGGCAATATGTACCAGTATCCTTTCTGAACTTGTCAGTGCGAGCAAGGTTTCCTGAAGATGACGTTTTTTTCACGCCCCCATAATCCGGGGGCTATTTTCTCATTCATTACATCTACCTTTTTTATGTTCAAAAAAGCTATATTCCTTGCGCTGCTCCTCTGCGCTGTAAAGGCAGATGCCGGCCGGATAAATCCCCCGGTATGGTTTGAAGTCGGATCGCGTAAGATCGAAAGAAACGAGATCCAGGTAATGATAACCGCGCATATCGCAAGTGGCTGGCGCATTTATTCCACAGAAAAATATTCATTCGGGCCGATCCCTACGACCATCCAATTTCTTCCCGCCACAGGCTATCAGTTGATCGGACCACTTAAAAGTGTTAAGCCTATCATCGAGTACGAAGACTCTTATCAAAAGAACCTCGGCTATTTTACAGGGACTGTAACTTTTACGCAAAGGATCCGCAGATCATCAAATGCCGGGCCAATCAAGGTAAAGATCGGTTATATGGCTCTCAATGACCATATTTGCCTGTCACCGGAAAACGTAACGCTTAGTGTCCCAACTGGCTCCGAAAATCGCTAACGCCCGAAACATACCTGCTTGCAAGTTTGACACAAGCGCGGTCATTAAACCCGAATCAACCTTTAAGGTAAATGTTCGGGTTTTCATTTTAAAGCATTTCGGAGCCACCAACTGAGCACCTGCATAAATGTAAGATCTTAAAGATCGTGTTGGTGATCTCTCAAAATTGTGACATAATACCCCTTTTAGGCGGAGGGTAAACCCCTCATATTGTCGGCTTCAAAGACTAATGTGCCGAACTCAGCGGGTTTGTTGTGGCGAGTGTTCGCATTTAAAACGTCATTTGAGCAAAAGCCGGGCAAACAATGCAAAACCCGGATCTGGTAGTATCGACCTATAACCCCATCACTTTAGTAGGAAGCAAACCGTGTTGTAAAAGAAAATTGTTATGCAAGAAGAAATATATCAGGTTCAGACGACACCGGCAACCCGTCAGTTGACGCGGGTCGCTGTGTTTGAAGAAAATAAAAATGTAAGGAATAATATTTTAAATATCCTTCGCCCCGAGGTTTCTATCGAGATCGTTGGCATTTATAATAACGTCAACAATTTCATCAGGAATTTACTGCACGCCGAGCCCGACCTGGTCATTATGGACATATCCGCCGCAGGTTTGAAAGGCATCCAGGCGGTGGAAAGATTAAGGGAGGAACTCCCGCAGATCCAGATACTTATTCAGACCTCCAACGAGGACAATCTGCAGATCTACCATGCCTTACAGGCGGGCGCATCCGGTTACATTCTTAAGAGTGACCTAAGGGATAAGCTATTGCAATCGATCAAAGATATCCGTTCGGGCGGATTTTCAATGAGCCCCCAGATTGCCAAAAAAGTGATCGAAATGATGAAACGCCGGGATTGCCATTTCGAGTTATCAACGGTAGATTACAAGCTGACCGCCAGAGAAAAAGAAGTGCTCAGCTGTATCGTGAAGGGAAAAAGCTATAAAATGGCCGCAGTAGAGCTGAATATCTCGTACGAAACCGTCCGGAGCCATATTAAAAATATTTACGAAAAGTTGCAGGTCACATCGCTCACGGAGCTGGTCGCCAAATCAATCAATTTTCATATCGTTTGACCTGTGGCCGAAGATCTCCCTGTCGCGTCAGTGCAGAGTTCAGTGTATGTTTTTGTATTCTAGTGTTAGATCGCGGCTTCCGGGCCGCTTTCTTTTTTTGCGGTGAAGCCACAGGGCTTCGCTGAAGCATCAGTTGGGGATCCAGTAATTTACTTCACCCAACCTTAACTTGCAGCCGTTAAATAAAGGACATGGGAGGCACAGTAATGCTATACTACGAGGAGCCAGCCCCGTTAAAGTTAACGGCGCTCCTCGTAGTATCCTGTCAACAAACTGGACCTGATCTCGTGCTTACCTGCGCGCTGCCGCAGATGTTTCGCAATTCCCCGGTTTATAGATCAGGGTATAGCCTTTGCTTTCATCGGTCACCTGCCTGCCGTCAGCGCCTGCTTTCAATGGCTTCTGGGCAAGTTCCTGTGCCGATAGTTTGAATACAACATTGATCGAATCTTTTACACCTTCCTGCATAAAACTCCAGACAGCCTTGACCTCATCACCGTTCACGGCACCCGTTAAAGTACCTTTACGGCTATCCTTTTCCTTCGGCGACCATTTCATCTCCCCGGTTACTTTATCCCCCGCTATGACCAGGTGTACCGCAGTGGTATCCTGACCTGCCGTACCTTCTGTCAGTACAAAACATTGATCCCTATCCTGCGAGGGAGCAGCAGCGGAACCGGCTGACGTATCTCCGCCCGCCACGGTGGTCGTATCGGTTTTCTTGTCACTGTTACCGGCACATGATGCCAGTGCCAGTACACTAATTAAAAAGTACTTCTTCATTTGCTTGTTTATTACTTGTTTTAAGATAGTTGTATAGTGCATTGATCTCTGGTGTGCTCATTAAAACATTCCATCCCCCGTCCCGCATTGTCATCATGCATCGTTTCTAATTTGACGAGGCGGTCAGGCGTGGGGAACACACTCGAGAAGCGTTTTCAGCAAGGCCTGATGAAAAACCTCCTGTCCAGTAAAAATGAACCAGTGCCCGCCTTCTTCAAAAGTGATCATCTCCGCATTGGATAATAATGCAAAAGCCTGCTCCGCGATCTCGAACGGCACCATGGTATCCGTCCGGCCGTGCATGATCGTCACCGGTACCCTGATATTCCCAAATTGCTGTCTCAGATCAGTATCTCGCAGCAATGAGAGACCCTCACTGATCCCTTCCGGCGTGGTCTGCAGGTTGATCGCTGTCAGCCATTCCGCCGTTGCTTTTGGCATTTCCGCTTCTGTTAATGCAAAAACAGGACCATACAGGTCCAGATTTGCGGGCATGTCCGAGCGGATGAACCCATTCAGCTGATCAATGGCGTCCTTTTCCATACCGAATGGAAAATCCTCAGAACTGCTGTACTTTGGTACGTTCGCGCTGATCAGCATCAGATGGGTCAACCGGGTTGAAGAATATACGGCAGCATAATATGCTGCGATAACACCACCGTAAGAATAGCCCGCCAGGACAACATTTTCGAGGTCAAGTATGCTGATCACCTGATCGATATCAGCCGCATGCATTTCGACGGGGTAATGTTCAGCCGGATCGGATAAACCGAACCCGCTCAGGGTGATGCTGATCGCGCGGAACCCGGCGTCAGCTAAAAAAACGGAGGTCGGCCCGAAGATCTCGTTGCTCATCGGCAGCCCGGGTATTAACAAAATGGGCCGCCCGTTTCCGATATCGGTAACATGTAATTTACGCCCGCCCGAAACGTCGATATATTTTCCGCCGGATACTGCGGCAGCGAAGTGTTCCATCATAACAGGTAGTTTAAAGCTGCGTAAATTTCAGGCAATTCCAATGATCTGCCAATCCCCTATTGTGGTGATTTTGAGCCCCCTGTACCGACCTGATTCCGTGAAGGCCTTTTAAAAGGTTGCAACTGCTGATAGGTCAGGGTACGCCAGAGCCATTCGAATGGTCCGAAAAAGAAATATTTTAACCAGAGATAGCTGGTGACCAACTGGATGATAAATATACCCGCCGCGATCCCGAACAATTCATACCGCTCCGGTTTGCCGAAGATGCCCAGGGCGTAAAAGACCAGCGCGGCGATGACCGATTGGAAAAGATAATTCGATAACGCGGCGCGGCCGGCGGGTGCAAAAATATTGAACAGGCTGCGGAATGGACGAAGCCTATACAGCAGGATAAGCAAGGATACGTAGCCGGAGACCTGAAAAACCCTCCTGATCTGGTTCATAGCGACCGGCCACGCGCCCTCCGCCAGTTGCACGTCGTCGAACTGAGCACGGTACATGGCTTTCAATTCGAAGAATTTGTACCCTAAACCCACAGAAAGCCCAACAAACGAGACCAGCACATAAGTGGCGGTGCGTGCTTTACCCAGCAGAAAACCCGATCGGTAAAACGCCATTCCCAAAAAGAACATCAGGGAAATATCCCACCAGTTGTTATACAGGAACGTACTTTCCCACCAAATATTGGTTTCGGTCGTCCAGGAGATCAATCCGCTGACCCCGGAGGCAGTCCTTTTGAATGTTTCGTCTTTTACCGCAGCGTTGAAGGCGGAAATTTCATTCTGTTTTTTCAGGGTTTGCCATTTTTCGAGGTCGGCGCGGCTTTCGGCGGTCAGGTTTTGATGGCGGCGAACACGCGCCTCAGCAGTCCGTCCGTTGCGAATGGTTTCCTGTTTCTCAAGAAGCGGGCGGGATTCGCGGAAAACACCGAACGCCAGCAGAAAAAATACCGGCAACATCAATTGCCGGGCAGAAAGCTTCCGGAACGGGTATAGAAAAAGGGCGAGGAGGCCATAAAAATACAACACATCACCGAACCACAGAAAAACGAAGCTATTCAACAATCCAAATGCGATCAGCCAAAGGACGCGGCGGTAATAAATATCGGCAGCCAGTGTATTATATTTTACCTCCAGCCGGTCCAGCAGCAGCAGTGTACCCGCGCCAAACAGCATAGAGAACAGGCCACGCATCGAACCTTCACAGAAAAGCGAGCCGTAAAACCAGGTGTAAAAGTTAGCGCCCGTGAGAGGGCGTGCGGGATCCATTCCGAAATAAAAAAAGGTGGGCTGGCCCATTTCCATGATGTTCATAACCAGGATACCGAACAGGGCGAATCCGCGCAAAGCGTCTAAAAATACCATCCTCGCCGTCACGGGACCCGGATCGGTCGCACCTGATGGCAGGGGTTTATCAAAAAAAAAGCTCATATAAGATTTGATTTCAGGATCAGCTCATGCTGAATCGCGGCAAAATTGCTGCAAGGAGAACAGTGCAGCAATGCCCAAATGCGGGGATATATACATGGCGAGATCAAAGGTCCCGGGAAGTGATCTTCCGATGGAAGCGCCCCGAACTTTCAGCGTCGGTAATCGAAACCGAAAGTTCGGGGCGAAACGGCGGGCGGGCGAATGCCCGCCCGCCGGGGGCTATTTTCTCTAAATAATGTTATCTTTGAAAAAGACCATGAATACACCGACATTGATCCTTCTCGTGGTTACGCTGATAATGGCTTTCCTGTATTTCAAATGGGATAGCAATATGCCTGCCTGAAAACATAGGTTTTAAGTCACTTTCACAGGCTGCGTGGTATATTCCTGCAAGTTCATGAAAAATCCCCTGTAGTACAGTACGCCTTCACGGAACAACTGCCAAAGCAGGGAAGCCCCGCAGTTGGCCAAAGCAGAATTGATAAAAAGGTCCTGTTTGGACAGTGCTTCCGCAAGTGAGCAACTCGGTGTATCGTCATTCAAATCTGCATCCTTAAAAAGTGTGCTGAACTCGTCAGTTACAAGGGGCAGCTTTTCTGCCGTCGCAAATTGTTCGGATTCGGGTTGCCTGACCTTGTCGAGGGTGGACAGGATGACTTGTCCCGATGAACGGCTGTTCCCGAAATCCATCCAATAGGTCGGGCGTCCCCTGCCCCGGTGTCGTTTTGACTGGTTCGCCAATATCCCCGCAATCTCTAATCGTGCGCTGACGGTATCTACGCAAGTGATGGTCAGTGTTGCCGCAAAAGCATCATCATTTCCCGCCGATTCCGCATCAAATTTTTCGGTGTGTGCTTTCCAGTTCGTCCCGAAAAAGCGGTTGACCCGATTGATGAGGGCAACGGCTTTATGGTCGCCCAGTTCGGCTGTTGTGAACAACTGCCGGCCGAGGTTCGCCCTGTCTACTTTATCGTCGTCGAACAAGCGGACGAAAAGCCCTGCATGGCCTAAAGCAATCAGTGAGTGGTTGATGCGCGCCAGCGCGGTCAGCATCTGACCACCCGTCCCTCCCGCCCCGATAAGATTAACGGTGACGGGGTTATAGGGCTGTAACAATTCTGACGGCACGAAATGCACGACGGGTCTCGGGGATTTGTTTGCTTTTTTCATAACAGTGATTTTAGGGTTTGGTGCGTTTTTACCAGTTGCTCCTGCGGGAAGGGTTCATCACGGCCAATAAGCGTCCGCCAAAGTGCAACGGTATCGTCTTTGGTACTGCTGCTGCCGTTGATGCTATGGCTGAAATTACTTTGAAAAAAGTATTCCTCCCATAGCTGCATGAACTCAGCAAGGCTCGTCTGTTTGGTGATTTGAATGGCGACGTTCCCCATGCAAACGTTCCCGCCCGAATAGATATTCAAAAAAGGTGCATGGTAGAGGGGAGTGCTTTCGTTGGGTTTCGCTTTCCCTTTCAGGGCAAAAACAGATAAGGTATCGGCGGTCGCTTTCCATACCATCGCGGGAACGGAGGCCCTGCCGCTCGGGATGCCAAGATTTTCGGTAAAGAATACAACCCTTTGTTGAGTTGGCGTGTACCAAAGTGCGTGACCATTGGTGCGCTGGTCAAGGCTGAGCAGGTTATGCGGCAGTAGTTCCTTGCAGCGCAGGTAACCGTTATCCATTTCTTTCGCACTGCTGAATACCTCGCTTAAACCGACCATTTCACTGATGGAAAGCGGGTGGGCATTGATAGGCTGCCCCTGCTTCCCGATGTCGTAGCTTTCTACATACAGGTCGGTGCTATCGTCGGGCATAAAATTCCGATGGTCATTTTCGGGGTTTTGATAACGATAAAACAACAATGCTTTAAATGGCTTGTATTCGATGTTAAATTGTTCCGTGACGTTCTTCATGTTCGTATGCATTTAGATAATTCCTTAAATCCTGTATCAATAGCAGTAAACGGTTCTCATAGTCGAGTACGGGGTACGTTTCTGGTGTCGGCAGTTCGTCGAATATTTTCAGGTCCACAGGTTCGTCCATCACGGCTATTTCCTGAAATTCGGAGGTCACCAAACTATCCAGTTCATCCGCGAAAGTATCGTAGGCGCTCCAAAAGAAACCCGTGTATTGTTCAACCCTTATGGCATCCTCCTCGTTAGGGTAAAGCAATTCGGTATGGATATGGTCATGCAGGCTGTTTTCGGGATAGTCCTGAACCAGTTTCAGAAAGCCGTCGGTGATTTCCGCCAGTGGCTCACTGACAAAAGGCAGGTTTTTGTTACATACCTTTTTGAAATATTTTAGAATTTCGGGGCTTTGGATAAGCGGCATGATATGCGCGCCTGCCCGCCTTATTTCGTAGATCGTCTCGAGTTGCATGCTGAACCAATTTCGTTCCCCTCCCGCTTCTTCCGTCTCCGCTTCGCTCAGCCAGTTCTCCAAAGTATCATACTGGTA
Source organism: Mucilaginibacter conchicola (assembly GCF_003432115.1). Classification (GTDB taxonomy): domain Bacteria; phylum Bacteroidota; class Bacteroidia; order Sphingobacteriales; family Sphingobacteriaceae; genus Mucilaginibacter; species Mucilaginibacter conchicola. Next base: position 43,476 of record NZ_QWDC01000004.1, on the reverse strand, counting down.
ATCCATGAATGAACCGTTCTCCTGAAAAAACGGCAAACCCGCTTTTTGATTCAGGTATGCGAAAAGCCGCAGCACAACCGCCTTTTCGGCAGTTTTTAGTGATGATTGGGACATCTGCCAAAAACCTTTAACGGGAACATAGTACAAATCTGCGATGTCCATGGCCTTCGCGGTGGCCAGTACGGCCTGCCGTTTTTCATCCGCGATAACGATACAATGCAGGTCGCTGTCGATAGCCCGCAATCTTGCTTTCGCCTCCTGCCATGTGCCGTATATATTTTGCGGGAACGGCAAATCTGCCATTCCCACGTTCAGACCATAGTAGTTGTTGAGGTTCTTTAAAGAAACAGCAAATTGCCTTTCCGCGGCCTGCCTTGCAAAGCTGTACGCCCATACCGGCCGAAAACTATGTTTCAGAAAACCATTTCGACGAACCCGCGCGGTGCGCTTCTGGGCGCGTTGCGCCTGACCTCGTCGGCATCGGGCAGGCGGTCTAACCGCGCTGCCCATGCTTTGAATGATTGTTGTATCTCCCATTGCTCACTAAATTTATTGAGGTTAACGACCCTGTTCTTCGGTGTTTTCATCCTTTCGTCCCCATGATGCTCTCAAAGCGGTATTGCGCTTCGTCGTCCTTAAATTCGGGACCAATTAGTTTGGCATTGGTCAGGACGGGGTACGTACCCGCGTAAAAGTGCTGAACATCCGCAGGTGTAAAATTCGGGTTAGGGTCGTGGAGACGTATTTCCTGCCCGTTATTCCTGTGCAGAAAAATCCTGGGTAATTTGATAGCTTTCATTTCTGTCTTGATTAGTCACTGAACTGGTTCTGTAATCTGTCATATATCTCTTTGCCTTTTTCGAGTTCCTGTTTTTTGGCGCTGATGAGCTCAACCTTGTCAGGATAGTCCTCTGCAACGGGTAATTGTGCCAATGCCTCGGCATATTTCATCTGCTGCGCAAGGGTTTTCACCTTTTGCATCTGTTCATCATAGATGCGCTTTTTCTCTGCTTTCGCTTCCTTGTCGTCGGTGGCCGTCGTAAAAAGATTGCTTGCCTCGTCGTCTTTTTCATCGTCAGCGGGAGCTGCGGGCTTTCCGCCTTTCGCTTTTTCCTTTGCCTCTTTGCCTGCTTTTTCAAGTGTGGCCTGATAAGCATCGATGTTATTCAGCAGGCCGTTCGTGTGCTGTACGGGTGCTGCGATGGTCTCGAAGAATGCCCCGTCCAGTTCCTGTGCAGTACCGTGCAGCAGCATCGGTGGCAAACTTTCATTGGTTTGGTTATCCCTCCGCATGATAACGGAGACGGTCAGCAGCCCTTTATCATCGGGTTGGATATTTAGCAGCAGGCTGCTTTGGTTTTGCAGTCCTGCGAGTTGTTCAAAAAAGTTCGTTTTCATATGCTTAGAATTTATGGTGAATGATTTGGGTGGCTGCAAGTAACAGCCCCCCTGCGATGATACAAGCGTTCGCGAACCACATGCCGAGGCGTTCGGCAAGCGAAATCAGCAACGCCCGTTTATAGCCCGAAAAGGTTTGCAGCCCCGCGAAATTCCTGCGGTAAAACCTGCGCCTGCCGATAGCATAGCGGATGAGCAGACCGAGCGCCACGAGCAAAACGCCTGCGATGGTGGTATATGTTTGTGTTACCTTCATGGTTCAGCTAAAAAAAAGGTCAACGGCCTGTTTGAACTTGCGGTCGGCCTCTCCAAGCGTCCCTGCATATTTCAATAAAGTATGTATCATAAATATCGCCCCGTAGCCACCGAACAATTGCTCGGCAAATACGACGCTGCTGTGTTCGAGCCTGCGTCCCTGTTTTTCGATGTTGATGTGGACTGTTTTTGAGAGTTCTATCCAAAAATCGGGTGATAAGAGGTGGTCTTTACCCGATTGAATAATGGCATCAGTATGATTGGCGATATACAGGCAGCTATCGGTGGTATACTTCAGGAAAGCGGGTATATCAGTTAACACGAGTGCATGAAAAAGCCTTGCTTTCTGCACATTGTCCATTGCATTCAGTGGTCGCATGATGGGGTGATTTAAGGGGGATTGCTCCCCCGAGTGGTTAATTATGAAAATTGAGGGCATCCGCGCCTTTTTTGGCAAAATCATTACAAAGGTTAAAGGCGACCTGTGCGCGTTGTTTGGCCGTGCCATCCATGATGGATTTAAATTTGGCGTCACCGTCCTTGAAGTTCCGCACGTTCTGATAATAACCCGTTACGGCATTGTACGCCCCGAACAGTGTGCCTGCGGTAGTTTCCATTTGCTGGGTGGCGTTTCCCATTGCATAGTCGTAGGCGTCATCGACGATGTTGGTATATGTGGTCGAAAGTTTATCCGATAAACCCAGTTCCAGATTGCTGATGACCTCTTTGTTCGGTGCCATCGCGATTTGTATCAGTTTCTTCACCTGCGCATCGGTGATGCGTACCTTTGTCCAGTAATTGAACAGTTCCTGTAATTGCCCGCCCTGCCCGGCAGAAATACCCATGAGGGTATGCGCCTGTTTCAGCCGGTCATTGGCCGAGGCCGTGTGCCTTATCTTGATACCATTCGACTGGTTACGCATGGCAGCGTTGAGCGTATTGTTGCAAACGATACGAATCGGGGTGAATGCCGCGGTGATACTGCCGAAACCATCATGCGAAGTGGTCAGGAACAGGTACTGTTCTATTAAATCCTGCTTACCGACCCTGATATACTCGGGCAGTTTGGCTGTGATAAAGATGCGTTCGCCTTTACCCAACGCGCCTGCCGTCTCGTACTTGATACCATTACCACCGCCTACGATGGCATCGAAAAACTGGAAGGCATCCGCATTTTGTACCACTTCGTAGTCTTTTCCCACTACACCAAGTACCGCGTTGTTATCATTGCGAACGGTAGCAAAAAAGCCCGGCACATCGGTTTTGGGAAAGCTGATGCTTTCCTCCATAACGGTTAAATCGTTGGGCAGCGTATTAGTGAACAGGGGGCGTTTTTCCACCCTGTAGTCCAAACCAGCAAAGCGAATGGCCTCCGCACTGGTCGGGTAATCTTCTACGATTTGCCCTAATCCGTGCCATGCTTTTTCCTTTACGCTAAAGAAACTGTGCTCTCCTGAATGTTCGTTATAAAAAATGTTGTGTGCCATGATGATTAAATTTTAAAATGAATAATTGAGGTGATTAACGTTGCCTTTTCAGCTGGCTTTGCTCGCCATCTGCATCAGGTTTGGCGGATGCGGTCAAAAACTGAATGTCAGAGGTATTGAAATGCAGGCTTGCCATCGGCTCACCGTCACGGCTTACCCATGCGCGGGCGGTCATAAATCCTGAAAGCTGCACCAACAGCCCTTTGGTGATATAGGGGGCAATTTTGGTACTGCGCCAGTAATCGCATTCGATGAACGCGGTCTCTTCCCTGCGTTCCCCATTCGAGGAATAGGCGCGGTTGACCGCGACCCTGAACCCTGTTACTTCTTTTTCTGAGTTTGTCTTTCTCACGGTAGCATCTGCTACGACTCTTGCTGTAATTTCCATAATCATTACGTTTGATAAGTTTATATTATGTTCAATCCCTTTTTTAGCCGCCTGCCCCTAAAAGCTGTTTTCAAAAGAAAAAACGGAAAAAAAGAAAGCCGAAAAGTCTGCCCGCGTGAAGCCAAAAGGAAACGGAATAAGTGCCGCAGGCCGGGCCGGAGGAATGCGTGACGACGGGACGTTATGCCGTAGTCTTTTGGTCGTTTCGGGATGATCGTTCGGCGCGGGCAAGACCTTAGCTGCCTTTTTTACCGTTTCTGGCGAAAACAGCAGGTGCAGGCTGGTCTGATCTCCATGACCGGATCTGAAAGACTTAAGCAAAAGAGATCGCGCGGGATAGGAAAACGAAGTCGCCAAAGACATGAGGGCCCAGCTCTGCCCTTCGTCGATCCTTTTTTTAAGAAACTAATAATTTTTTTTTCGCGCTGATAATCAACTCTCTCCGTTCCCCCTCGCATTTTTTTTATGCGGCCTTGTTGCTTTCATCACCCGGGCCCCGTTTAGCGAAGAAAAAAACAAGAACATGAAACTTAAAAAAGTTACTCCGAAAGTACTCTTCGCTGCATTAGGCTTAATGATCGGCAGCACCCTATTGACCAGCTGCGGTAAAGACAACAATTCACCGGCGCCGGTTCCGGCAATAGCGAATCTTGCCTTATACCATGCGTCACCGGGCTCACCTGAGCTGACATTCAGGATCAACGGATCTGCCAACCAGCTAAAAGATTTCACTTACAGCAAATTCCTTCCGTATGTGAATATCCAGGAAGGAAACTATGAGTTTTCTTTCACGAAAAAAGATGCAACAGATGTCCTGTCAAAACTATCTACCAGCATCAAAAAAGATAAGTTCTACACTTTACATGTGACTGATGTGACCAGCAAACAAACCATCGTCGTGACCGAAGATGACCTGACCGCTCCGGCTGCCGACAAAGCGAAGATCAGGTTCGTGAACTTAAGCCCTGATGCAGGCGCACTTGATGTAACGATCTCAGGTAAGACCGACCCATTGTTCAAAAACGCAGCGTTCAAATCAGCATCGACCTTTGCAGCTGCCGATCCGGGTGCTGAGGTAACTTTCCAGGTGACCGAAACGACCAAAACCACGGTACTGGCAAAAGTTGAAAAAGTGAAGATCGAAAAAGGAAAGATCTATACGATCTATGCCAATGGCCTTAAAGCGGCGACCGATGCTACCAAGCTGAGCGTAAACGTTGTGACCAACAAATAAATTCCACTATCATCCCGCAAGCCGCACGCCTTAACAGGGTGCGGCTTTTTACAGATGAGAGCAGCTGCGTTGACCCTGAATTTCCTTATACCAAAGAGAACGGCAAATAAAAAAATGCCGTTTGCAGCGGTATTGGTTTCATGCAGGGCCGGCGACGTTTCGGCCCAGGAGTTCATTTATAAAGAGTTTTACGGTTACTTACTGGCCGTCACCCGCCGTTATATGAACGACGAGACCCAACTCGAGGAACTCGTCAACGACGCATTTCTTAAAATCTTTAATAACCTTGACAGGTTCGTTTTCCCGGCACAAGATGTTGAACTGATAAAAGCTTTCAAGGGCTGGATCAGCAGGATCGCCTCCCGTACCGTCATTGACCACCTAAGGATCGGAAAGAACCGGATGCTCTCGCATGAGATCAGTGATCAAGATTTTGAAACACCTTCCCAGGAAATGGATGTCAACCTACACGTGGCGGACATTCTTAAACTACTGGAGCATTTGCCTCCGGTGCATCGTGTCGTATTTAATATGTTCGAGATCGAAGGTTTCAGCCACCAGGAGATCGCCGAGCAATTAAAATTCACACCTAATCATAGCAGGACTTATCTGGGGAGGGCAAAATCACAGCTCAGAGCGCTCTACCAGCAAAATTTTTTATTTCCGGCAAGATGAAAAAAGACCTTTTCGAACATATCAAAAACGAGTTGACCACCTACGAAGCTGGTTATCGTGAAGGTGCATGGGAGGAATTCGTCAGCGCCAAAAAAAGGAGAGGAACGGCAAGCTATCGGCGGCTGGCCGCGGCCGCGCTGCTCATATTCGTGCTGGGCGTGCTTTATAAAATGTATCATGCAGAGAAAGGAGATCCACGTGAAGAAGTTGTTGCCGTTCAAAAGTTTGTAGCCCCGGTTCTCCAAACTGACAGAAATAGCAGCCCGGGCCACGGGGAGCAAGACGCTGCAAACAAAACGCGAAACGTAGGCATATCAGGCCACGTCAGCGGGAAGGGTCACAGAAGGGCCGCTGATCTGGGAAAACCTGCCATGGTATTTCCTGAAAGTATACATCGACCTGAAGTCGTTGGGGAAATTAACATACGCCACGCAGGCTTAAGGGACAGCTCATTTGAGACAAGTGGTTATATGGCACAAAACATCCTGTCACGGGACGATTCGAGGAAAAACACGTCACCTTCTGCAGGGAAAAGATGGAGTTTCAGTTTTGGTGCCGGCTCCGGGCTTGACAATCGCGGCAAGAGCAACGGGACGGCAGGCATCGACATCAATTATGCACTGTCCGAACGGGTATCTTTAGGATCCGGAATCTATTATTTAGGAGCAGGCTCAGAAATACGTTCCTCCATGATGCCGACTGCAGCAGATCCGGAAAAAAGGCTTACACGCGGCGTCGCCGATCTCCGTGGTCTGAATATACCGCTTAGGCTGAACTACCGGTTGACATCCAATGTATATGCTCATGCCGGTGTTTCCGTGTTGCCGGTGATCAACCAGAACAGAACGCTGGAATTCACAGAATCAAAATCTGTCGTCAACACATTTGTCGACGAGAATGGTCGCGAGCATACCGAGACGATCAATATCCAGGAAGTGACGGAAGCCGTTTTGACAAACCAAGAACTTAAAAAGGACAGGTTTGTCGCTTTCTATGACCTTTCTATAGGCCTGCAGGTATTCCGATACAAGCAACACCCGGTAATTATTGAACCCTTCGTAAAGGTCCCCGTAACCCGTTATGCAGACCAGCGCTTCAATCTTTTGCAAAGCGGATTACAAGTGAAGATCGGTTTTTAATTTCGTGTAAACATCCTCCCTTTCAACCCGGTCATTCAGCACATCTAAAACAAACACCCCAATACAAACTTGCATTGAGGTGTCCGAAACTGTGATTGATACCGTTTAATTCTTTAAAAATGCATTTGCTGCGATAACGAATTCTTCATGGTATTGAAAAAAAGAAGCATGTCCGGCATCGCTGTAGACGATCAGTTTTGCATTAGGAAGGCTTTTGGCCAGATTCCTTGCATTAACGACCGGTAAAGGAATATCCTCTTCGCCCTGCGCGATCAGAACCGGCTGGCTAACTTTTTTGAGTTCATCTAATGCACCCGGGGCAGGCTGCGCCCAGCCCAGGACCGCCTTTAACTCAGCACCACCAGCTTCCGGACTCAATGGTGCGTCACGATCAACGGTTCGCTTTAATGTACGTGCCCAGGCTGCCTTGCCTGCAGCAATGCTGTTGTCAGATGAAGTGAATGCAAATTTCAGAAAACTTTCTTCAGCACTTAAACCGGCCGATGCGGCGAGCAGGTTGGGCAAATTGCTGAGACCAACCGCACCTTTGGGACCGGTTCCGGTAAGGATAAGCTTATTGACAAGGCCGGGCTCGGTCAGTATGATCTGCTGTGAAATAAAACTCCCCATGGAAAATCCCATCAGGTTCACTTTTTCATATCCCATCGCTTTTATGAATTTTACTGCCCCCTTTGCCATGTCAGCGATATTGTCAGCGGTTTTACCGGTTGAAGAACCAACGCCTTCAATATCGAACAGGATCACTTTGCTTTGCTGCGCCAGGCCATTGGTAACGGCAGGATCCCAGTCGTCCATGGAACTTCCAAGTGAAGCAACAAGTACCAGCGGTATGCCGGGTTTTTCGCCAAGGGTTCTGTAAGCGAATTTCACATTATCAACCTGCGCAAACTTCGTCTGAGCAGTCTGGTGATAGTCGATATTGTTTTCAACCGGTTCCGTCTGGTCGTGGTTCTTTTTGCAGGACATCATCGCAAGGCCGAGAAAACATAATAAGCTGATTTTTTTCATAGTGTTTGTTTCTTGATGTCTCAAAACTAATATCAGGACGGGTCTGGAAACAGTATTTTAAAGCCGAGCCGGGCAAATCCGTGGCTGAGGCAGGCATTCCCAAGCGGGAATGGACGACATTGAAATTGCCTAAAACCGGACAAATTCACGCGATCAGCTCCAATGATCATTTTCACGGCTGCTAGCAGGCACCTTATCGTCAAAGTCCCCGGAAGGATTAAAACTTACCATGATCCTTGTTCCAATATTCGAGTCAACGGATATCTCGCCATCAATATCATTACATAAGCCATTCATCAGGTCCATTCCCAGGGATTGGACCGAACGGTGTTTGAAATGAGACGGCAAGCCAACACCGTTGTCTGCGATCGTCAGTACCATCTCCTCTTCGAACCAGTAAAAAAGTATTGAGATGCGACCGGGTCTCCCTTCAGGAAATGCATATTTTACAGCATTGGTAACCGCTTCATTGATGATCAGTCCAAGTGGGATTGCGTAGCCTGCATTCAGAGAAACCGAAGCGATATCGAGCTCAAAACCTATCTGCTCCGACAAATCAAAACTTTTTTCCAGGTTCCTGATCAATTCCGGTATATACTCCGCCATATCGATCGTTTTAACGTCCTCTGAACGGTACAATTTCTGATGAATGAGCGACATGGCGAATATGCGGTTCTGGCTGGTCTCGATCGCTTTCAGCGCGTCGTCCTTCAGGAACCTGGCCTGCGATTCCAGCAAACAGATCACGGTGTGGAGGTTGTTCTTCACCCGATGATGAACCTCCTTGAGCAACCACTCTTTCTCTTTTAGAAAACGCTCGAGAACTTGATTTTTACCCTGAATAAGGTTACTGTTCTTTTTAGAAACTTGCGTTTGCCTGTACAATAGCATCATGATAATGATCAACATCAAAAATCCGGCAATCAGCAGATTTCGCATGTCCCCGGCACTTTTCAAACTCAATTGCTGTAATTTGTCCTTAGCCTGCAATTCATTAATATTTTTATTTTTCTGTTCGGTATCAAAAACGACCTGTAATTCCTGTACTTTTTTGCTTTTTTCAATATTGAAAATACTGTCTTTGAGTTTATCCCGCTTTAAAAGAAATGAAATCGCCTGCTGATAATTGTGAGTCGCTGAGTCTGCTCTGAACAGCGCCTGATAGACATCTTTTAAAAAGACAACGGATTCGTCCTTTCTAAAAAACTCCAGCGCTTTCAATAAATTTTGTTTCGCAAGATGATTTTGCTTGGTCTCGAGATAAAAAGCACCCAGACTCTGGTACGAAATCCCTTTCACATTCAAAGAAAAATAATTCGAGTCAACGGTCACGAGCCTGATCATTTCAAAAAAGCTTTCCCTGGCAAGCTGGTATTTTTTTAACATTTGGTAGCAATTGCCAATTTGCCAGGAATATTGCCATTTTGAATTAAGGTCAAACTTTGCATATTCTTCAGGCTTTACTTTCAGGAAACTCAGGCCCTCTTTCACTTTATTCAAATCCAGCATTCGCTTTACCACATTCGTTTTTGCGTAGACGATGACCCATGGCCGCTCTTTAGTTTTTACAACCTGACGATAAGCCTTCCACGACCATTCCAAACTTTCCGGCAAATTATTTAGTGTTTTATGTATTGCGGATATACGGGAATAGAACTCGTAAGCGTAGGAGGAGTCACGGGCCTGGCGCATTGCTTCAATAGCCTTGAGCCCATAAATCATTGCTTTGTGATAATTTGCATCGCTGAAATATACCCTGCTTAAAAGGTCATAAGCATACATCAAATTATTGACCGAAGCCTTTCTTTGGGGATCTATGATTTGAAGTATTTCTTTTTCGGCGAGGTAATTGTTCCCCTGCTCAAAATTAAGCTGAGCTATATTCCTGATGATGTCGATGGCATTTTGATTATCGTTTAATTTTACAGCCAACGCCAGAGCCTTTTGGAAGCAGTCTATTTGATATGATTTGGACCTCTTTTCAGAGCCCGCATTCAAGCCTAGTGCCTGCCAGGCACGGCATTCATTCGCCATATCACCGGTTTTTCTACAGCGTTCTGTAATTGGGAGAAAAAGGGATTCAACATTGAGCTTCTGGTCCCTGTCATACTTATTCTGCGCATCCAGAATATCGATATGGTTAGTGAACTTTTGTACATTAAATTTTACATTCAACTGCTTCGCTTCTTTCAAGATAAAAGCGATCGTATCCATCCGTTCGGCTTGCGGAGGCATATACGTATAAGCTTCTGCAAGCTTTAACAATGTCGATAATCTTGCCGTATCTCGCGGCATTTTCCTCAGCCTGTTATATAATTGCTGAGGGGTTTCTTCCACTTCCTGAGCCCTTAAAGCTGACGAAGCAACAACAAACAGTACTGTGATCAAAAATTTATATTTCATAATTAAGATTGGGTTCCGGCGCTTCGAAATACCGAGCAGAGTGGGGCTCTCCACCAATCCTGTCCCCCCCGATCATTACAGATAATTATTACGTTGCGGTTTTATTAAGGTCCTTCGAATGTTATCTCACCGATTTTCCATCCAGGCGAGGAAGCTGTGTGACTTTTCTTTGTTGATCAGCAACTTTTCCGATGTTTCGATAGTGAGTTTAACGTAAAGTTTACGCATAAAATAATGTTCAACTTCATTTATCGCCCTAAAATTGATCAGATATTGCCTGTTCAGCCGAAAAAACTGCTTTGCGGACACTGCACCGGCAACCTGGTCCAGTGACTGGTTGATGGCGTATTCCTGTTTATTAAAACACATGATCGACGTGCTTTCGTTCCGGATATAGAAATAGGCGATATCCTCGGTTTGAATGGTAGCGTATTTGTTGTTTTTGAAAACCAAAAAAGTTGTTTTCCCTTCCGGTACACTGAATCTCCCCAGTAATTCTCCCAGATCAGGAACGCCTTTCTGCTGGAAAAAATTCTTCAGTTCGTCCACCTTTGTAAGCGCATTTTGGATGTCGTCTTTCGAAAAAGGTTTCAAAACATAATCAACGCCATTGCTTTTGAAGGCATCGAGTGAATACTCATCATAAGCTGTACAAAATACTACCGGGCAGGTGATCTTCACTTCTTTGAATATCTCAAAAGAAAGGCCGTCGGCCAATTGTATATCCATGAAGATAAGATCAGGTTGCCCATTTGCAGACAAAGCAGCAACGGAGCTTTCAACACTTTGATAGCGCCCGGTAATATTTGCTCCGGGCCGGAGGCTAATGATCATATTTTCCAAAGACTTTGCGGTCTTTAATTCGTCTTCAATGATGATGATGTTCATTTATGATTGGCAGTTTAATTTGAAATAATTTACCGTCATTGTTAATCTCGATCTCACGCTCGATCAAGTGCTGATACCGCAATTGTATATTGTTTAATCCCACACCCAGCGAACCGGCTTCTGACTTTTTTAGTCTGATAAGATTTTCCAGGATGATCTTCTGTCCCTCAGCATATAGACTGAGGTGCAAGGGGTTGTCAAGCGAAACCACGTTATGTTTGATACAATTCTCGACGAGCAATTGCAGCGTGAACGGGGGTATCAGTGTTTTCAATACCTCGTCAGGGAGATCCTCATGAAAAGTAAAACCTCCCTCGAACCTTGCATTTTGCAAAAAAAGATATGCTTTTAAGATCTCCATTTCTTCATGAACGTGGATTAGGTCAAGCTTTCTGCTTTCCAAGGTGTAGCGATAAAAATTCGATAATTTTAATATGAAATCAATCGCATCTGGATCTTGGGTCTCCACCATGGCCCTTAGGGTATTGAGGCTATTAAATAGAAAATGCGGGTTAACCTGCTGCTTCAGAAGTTCATATTGGGCGCCCAGGTTATCGTTCTTTATCCGTTCCAGCTCCATGCTGACCGTCTGATTTTCATAATTCTGCTGCACGAGATGCAAGAACATATAAAAGACCAGATTGATAAGTATGCCGCGAACCTCTACCATGAGCATTACAGGCCCGAAATTGATGTGGGATAATATGAGTTGCTGTATCCAGGCCAGCCCAAGCATCACAATAAGGCCAAAAAGCAGACTTTTGTAAAGTCTCGAATAAGATATCGATTGTGAAGGCTTATGTTTTGAACCACGGCTCAGCATGTAGATGTTAAAGTACCACATAACCAGCGCAAATGCCGCTGTTATAGCAGCGTTTACCGCAGCCTCCGCAGGGTTGAAATGCATCGCGGCGATCTGGGGAACAGATGATAGAAGCCCGATAAATATCGAACTTCCCCAGATCACGGAAGGTGCTATCCTGATATTTTTTTGCGATACCTTATAATTCATAAATTATCATCTAAAAGTTTTGAGGACGACCGCCTAACGCGACCAACTATCAAAAATACAATTGTGCATGCCTTATTATTCATTAATCGGGTGAAACGGACAAAGTCGCCGGCAAACAGGACAATATTCACAACGAATATAACAAAGCAAATTTGGAGAATTAACTTTTATTAAACAATTTTGTTGAATAAAATTGTTTAATAAAAGTGATGACTACCTTAATATCATTCTATGAGCATTCGCATCAACACAATAATTTACGAGCATCCGGATAAATCGAGTTTATTCGGCCCGTTAAGCCTGAGTATCGCAAACGGAGAGAAGACCGCTCTTATTGGAAACAATGGTGTTGGAAAATCAACACTATTAAAGATAGTTGCGGGTAATTTATTGCCATCTGCCGGCGAGGTTCAAACCAATGAAATCTCATGGTTCGTTCCACAGCATCTTGGCGAGTACGATAGTTTGACCATTGCAGAAGTACTTAAGGCAGATAAAAAGCTTCGCGCGATCGAGCTGATCACAGAAGGAAGTTCCGACCTTTCTTTGTATGACGAGCTGGAAGATGACTGGGAGATCGAAACAAAGGTAAGGACCGCTCTTAATGAATGGGGACTCAAACATTTAGGCTTTGAACAGCGTCTGAATGAGCTAAGCGGTGGCGAGAAAACCAAAGTTTTTCTGGCCGGCATCAGCATCTGGCAACCCGCCGTGATCGTTCTGGACGAACCCACCAACCATCTTGATGCGTCAGGGAGATCAGCAGTCTATAAACTCATCGAATCAAGCCCGGCCACCATACTAATGGTTAGTCACGACCGCACGCTTTTGAACAGCATTACGAAGACGATCGAAATGACCCGTGTTGGTTTGGAGGTTTTTGGCGGCAACTATGAGTTTTACCGGTTACAGAAAGAAAACAAGGTCACCGCACTTCAGTCGCAACTGGACGAACGGGCAAAAACACTAAAACAAACGCAGCAAAAAGCAAGGGAACTGACAGAACAGCGGCAAAGGAAAGAATCACGTGGCAGGTCATTGGGTCAGAGCAATTCGTTACCGCGGATCATTTCAGGCGGCCTCAAGAGCAAAGCGGAGCAAAGCACAGCCAAACTGATGGATACCCATCAGGAGAAGAACGCAGGGTTGATCAGTGATATTCAGGAACTCCGCTCACAGATACAGCAGAACCAGGTGCTAAGGATTGACATTGGGTCGCCTGCGCTGCATGAAGGTAAATTATTGATCGACGCCGAAGCATTAAATTATAGTTATAACGATATACATCTTTGGGAATTACCGTTATCATTCCAGATACGTTCCGGTGAACGTATTCAACTTTCCGGAGATAATGGTACGGGGAAATCGACACTGATCGGTTTAATTACAGGAAAAATGTTACCATCATCAGGTAGTTTGATACTACAGGAATTTAATTTTTTACATCTTGACCAAGATTACTCGATGATCAGGCCCGCTCGCTCCGTTTACGAACAGCTTAGTGGGTATAACGCCCGCAATCTGGAGGAGCATGAACTAAAGTCCTTGCTCATCTATTCTCAATTTCCGAAAGAAAGCTGGGACAGGAAATGCGGGAACTTGAGCGGTGGTGAAAAAATGAAATTAGCGCTTTGCTGCCTCTCGGTCCTGGATCAAGCTCCGGATATGTTGATACTGGATGAGCCCAGCAATAATTTAGACATACAAAGTCTCGAAACCCTTACGGCATCACTCAATATCTATAAGGGAACAATGCTTGTTGTATCTCACGATAAAGCATTTATTGACGGGATGAAAATAAATAAACATATTCACTTAAAACGTTCATAAATGCCTTTAAAAGATACAGGGACAGAGCAACTGATCAAAGATACCACCAAACGGATGTTGTTTGGAGAAGGAAAACTATTTGCTACCACCCAGGAAATAGCAGACGCAGCAGGGATCAACCGTTCTGCTGTACATTACTATTACCGAACCCGCGATCAGTTGATCATGCAGGTTTTCCAGGAATCGATGATCGCCCTAAGCAACAGGCTGGACGATGCCATGGGTTCATCCGCTTCATTTGAAGAGAAGGTGACCGAGATCATAGATATTTATTTAAAAGAAATGATGTCTTTTCCTTATGAGGAGACTTTTATGGTCACGGAATTAAATAAAGCCGGACAACAACTTGTTGCGGAAATCAAAGCGGGCCCTGTACAAATTTTTCTGGAAGAAGTGGAGGCAGAGATCAGTGCCGGTCGGATCGAAAAAATGAGCCCTGTCAATTTCCTGATGAACCTTTTTGCTCTTTTGTCCTATCCGATCATGATGGCTCCGCTGTACCGGCAGTTTTTCCAAATCGCGAAAGAGGACTTTGACCAGATCATCCAAGAGCGAAAAGAGTTAGTGCTGCGCTTAGTATTGAAAAGGCCATAGGCGGTTCCAGACACTAACAAAAAAGGAGAAGCAACCTTCTCCCCTTTTGTTGTCCTGGTCGAGAGATGATAAGACCCAATTATCTGATAAGGTTGATCTGGACGTTTATATTTCCGCGTGTAGCTTTTGAGTAAGGACAGGTCTGGTGTGCTTTTTCAATTACTTTGCGTGCATCGTCATCGCTTAAACCTGGTAATGATACATTAAGGCGGGCTTGCAGGGCAAAACCTTCGCTACCTAAAGCCAGGTCCACTTCAGCATTAACTGCAAGGTCATCCGGCAGGGCGATCTGCAAAGTCGAGGCATTGTGGCGCATTGCACCTATGAAACAAGCAGACCAGCCTGCTGCAAAAAGCTGCTCAGGGTTAGTACCATCACCCGGAGTACCTGGACTTGTTAATTTGACATCTAAATGCCCGTCGGTGCTTTTCGCAGAGCCATCTCTGCCACCGGTGATATGTACCTTACCGGTATAAAGTACTTTATCAATTGCTGAACCGTTGCCGTTTGATTCGAAAATTTGTTGGTTTCCCATGATATTGTTTTATATTAATGTTTAATTGTATGAAGCAGATCGTTCTATCGTCTGCTGATTTATTAACGTAAATTATTTAGATGCTAATTTATCCGCTTCTATGATGGCATCGGCAAAGGCCTGTGGTGCTTCCTGCGGCAGGTTGTGCCCTATCCCACCAGTTATAGTATGGTGGACATATTTTGATTTGAAACGTACCGCATAATCTTCGGGCTTGGGATGAGGTGCGCCATTCGCGTCACCTTCCAGCGTAATAGCCGGTACGTCGATTGATGGTGCCTGCGCTAAGTTCTTCTCTATGTCATCAAACTTTTTTTCTCCCTCAGCAAGGCCAAGGCGCCACTTATAATTGTGAATGACAATGGCTACATGATCCGGGTTGCTGAAAGATGCCGCGGACCTGTCAAAAGTTGCATCGTCAAATTTCCATTGCGGTGAAGCAGTCTGCCAGATCAACTTTGCAAAATCATGCGTGTAGGCCGCATAACCCTGGCGGCCACGTTCGGTGGAAAAGTAAAACTGGTACCACCACGATAATTCTGCTTTTGGTGGCAGAGGCTTCTTATTACCTTCCTGGCTGCCAATCAGGTATCCGCTCACAGAAACCAGCGCTTTGCAGCGTGCCGGCCAAAGCGCAGCAACGATATCCGCCGTGCGGGCACCCCAGTCAAAGCCACCGATGATAGCACTTTTTACCTTCAATGCATCCATAAAATCGATAATATCCTGCGCAATCACTGCTTGCTGGCCATTTCTTGGAGTAGCGGCAGATAGGAAACTGGTGCTACCATGCCCCCTTAGATGTGGGATAAGAACGCGGTAACCTTTAGCTACCAGAATTGGTGCGACATCCGCGAAGGCATGAATGTCATAAGGCCAGCCATGTAATAATATTACAACTGGTCCATTTTTGGGGCCTTCGTCAGCATAACCTATATCTAATTGACCGGTCTTAACCTGTTTAATGCTAAACGATTTCAGATCGGTCCGGGCATGCCTCAAGGAATTATTATTATGATCGATCTCCTTCGCCTGAACTGATCCGAGGCCAATGAATTTTGAAACTGCAACACCCATGGCGGCTACACCCAGGAATTTGCGTCGGTTAAATGTGTTTGTGCGTTTCATGATTTCCTATCTTGTTAAATTACCACTGCCGTTATTTGCGGCTATTGAAACGAATATCAAACAAGAACAAAAATTTACGAACCACAATCCGTGCGAAACGGACAATTACCTGTTTTAACCAGACAAAAAGGATTGTGAATTACAGGCCCGTTACCAAGGGAGAATATAATAACCAGGCATAGAGCCCGGCCATCATATTACAAAGTTATTACTTGTTTATTTCTGCGGACCCTCTTTCGCCTCATCGGCGAGGTCCCTTCTCAGGCGTTCGCGGTGTTCTTTGCCCCATTGGATCATTTCCAGTATAATGCTGCCGAAGGACAAACAGTAATCGGTCTCTGAATATTCGACTGTTACGGGTATGGTCGGTGTTACTGTGCGTTTAATCAGGCGATTAATCTCCATGTCTTTTAATTCGCGGGAGAGCATCCGGGTCGTAATTCCCGGGATACTCCGTTCTATCTCACGAAAGCGACGGTTGCCGTTACAAATCGAATTGATGATTAACAACCGCCATTTACCTCCGATAACATACATCGTGTCCTGGAGTGCCTGAACCTCTTCCTTGTGATTTCGCGGGTCCGAAAGCACAAGACTTGCTCTTTTTAACTGCTCTTCATTCATTATAATAATAAAATTACCAATTCGAATTGAAATATTCTGACAAGATGCCGGGTTCTGCCATACGGGTCGCCCGATCCTTGACAATATACTAAATAATAAAAACTGCCCCACGGGAAATTCTCCCGGGAGGCAGTAACAATAAACCCTAACTTCAAAAACAAAGCCGATGGTTTGCCGTCTTAAAAGGTCGGCGCCCCTTTAAAATATCTACTGTGTCAAACAGGGTTGTTGCCTTACAAACTCATACCACCGTCAATTACGATCTCGGCACCGGTAATGAACGTTGCTGATTCTCCTGAGAAGAATGATACCAGTTTAGCTACATCTTCTGCGGTACCAATTTTTCTCAACGGAATTCGTGAGATCATATAATCATCCAAACCTTTGCGGCTGGCATCATCTAATCCTAATTTGTTCAGAATTTCCGTTTGCGTTGGGCCCGGGCTAACAGAATTTACACGAATTTTACGTGGTGCCAATTCTACGGCGGCGATTTTCATGATTGCATTAAGAGCAGCTTTGCTTGATGAATAAATTGAAGCATTTGCGGCGTTCATGCTGGCTACGTTCGATGAAAGGAAAACCACAGAAGCGCCATCATTTAAGATAGGGATGAAGCGGCTCAAAGTGAAAAATGCGCCTTTGAAATTTACATCCATTACATAATCAAAATCAGCTTCGGTAGCACCTTCAATGCCGGCACCGCCTAATACACCTGCATTAATAAACAGGATATCCAGTTTACCAAATTTATCCGCAACCTGAGCCGCTAATTTTTCGATATCGGCAACCGAACCCTGATCTGCGATCATACCGGTTACGCCAAGTTCCTCAACAGCTTTATTGACTGCCTCTTCACGACGGCCAGTTATGATAACATCAGCGCCTTGCGCTTTTAATTCTATTGCAGCGGCATAACCTATGCCACTATTGCCACCTGTTACCAGGGCTTTTTTTCCATTTAAATTTGCCATTTTCTTTTTAATTTTTTGTTGGGACAAATGTAAAACACATCTGATATAATTTTTATATCAGTATCATCGATGATACCAGTATCTCCAGTGTTATTGACATTACTTTAACAATTTGAAAGTACCGCGGATACCCTCAATAAATGCCGCGGGATTCTCCCAGGGACCAAAATGTCCGCCGTTCTGAAATGCTTTGGCATAGACGATGTTAAACTGTTGTGCAAGGGGTCCGTCTTTCAGCATCGCTACACGATTTTCTACGGTAGCGAATGGCGGATAGACCTCTCCTACCAATAATGAAAAACCTGCAGGAACTTCCACCGCAGGCGTCCTGTCATGAGACGGTTTCCAGGGATATCTGTTCGCATTTGAATACACCCTTATCGAACTGCCGATCGCCTGATTGACCCAGTAGATCATTGCGAATGTAATCACATCGTCTTTTGTATAAAGGTCAGCGAAATCAGCGTTCTTGTCACTCCATTTTTTCCAGCGCTGTAATATCCAGGCCAGCATTCCAATCGGTGAATCATTAAGGGAATGGGTCAGTGTCTGGGCATCGAGCATATGCACGGCGACATGAGATGCGAAGGTTTTTTGGAAATGAATGATCTCGTCGCGTACCTCATCCGGGAGGCCGGCAGGTACGAGGTTGCCTTCAGTAAGGTCCCATGGTCTCTCGCTTTGAAAGATCGTTAACGGCATTTCGTGACCCAGGTGTATGCCGATCACCTCATTTGCATATTTATGCCCCAGTTGAGCGGTTACCAGCATACCGTAATCGCTTCCTGCAGCTGCGTATTTGTCGTAGCCCAATACATCCGTCATCAGCGTGTGCCACAGATCTGCGATCTTCCAGAAATTCAGGTCAGGTCGGCTGACCGGAGTGGAAAACCCAAAGCCCGGCAGGGATGGTATGATGACATCGAAAGATTGCTCAGGATCGCCTCCATGGGCTGCAGGATCGGTGAGCGGTCCAATCAATTTGCTCCACATCCAGTAGCTCCATGGCCAACCATGTGAGAGGATAATCGGGGTTGGGTTAGGCCCTTTCCCTTTTTCATAGATAAAGTGAACCGGCTGTCCGTCCACATCGATGCGGTATTGACTGACCGCATTGAGACCTTTCTCTGCGCTTCGCCAGTCATAACTATTTAACCAATGGTCTCCGTATTCTTTGAGAAAAGATGTGCTTAAACCGTAATATTCATCTTCATTATTTAAATCCTGCGCCCAGCGCGTATCTGTTAATCGGCGACGGAGGTCTTGTAGAACCTCATCTGCCACGTTAATCGTAAAAGGTGTTAATTCCGTTTTCATAATCTATCTAATAAGTAAAGTCTAATTTGATTCTCGTCTGTACAAGCCCTGCGATCGACCACTCGCCGTCGACCTTTATAAATTCCACATGATAGTGACCAAAGCCGTGCATTGACTTAAATTGTTGCTCGCCCGCATCAGGCTTTTCGTGAGCCTGCTGATCCTCTGGCCTGATCAGATAGTCTTCCATAGCAAAGACACCATTTACATGATCATCCGATTGAATATCAACCTCATAGGAAAACAGATGGTGAATAGCTGTGGCGTTTCCGACACTTTCCCATATCGTTTGAAAAATCTGGTCGCGGCCAACCATGGTCAAAATGGGTAAGCCTTCAACATTTAAGGGCGTGAACGTACCATCCGGAACAAACAGTCCTGCTAATTTTTCCCATTCCTTGTTATCCGCATGGCGGACATATCTGGCCATCAGATCTCTGATATCATCCTTGGTCTTCAGCTCTTTTAAGGTTTTCGTGTTCATGGTTTTAGATCTATGGATTTATTGATGTTGGTTAAGTTTCTTATGATTTCGCCTTTCATTACATTTCATTTTCTTCTCCGTTTCACCTCACATTCTTCCTGAAATTCCCGGATTCCATTCGTGGTTTAAGCATTAGCGAAAATGCCAGCATAGTTCCTGCGACCGTGATAAGGAAATAATAAGAGGTAGTGAAACTTCCACAAAAATCCCGCAGGATCCCGACTGCCAGCGGGCCTGCTGATGCTACAACGTAACCGATCAGCAATGTAAATGCTGTCCAGGCATTTGTTTCCTCTGCGTGGCTTGTGTTATCCAAAGGAAGCGTCATACCAAGAGTAAAAGTCCCGGCGAGTCCAAAGGCGATCATGAATACGATGGCTGAGGGGAAAAATTCAGGCAGGAAAGTCAGGCTTAGTAGTCCCTCCAGTGTAAGGATGGAACAACCTGCCAACCACGCACGTCGGTCACTCTTCCGTGACAAACTGCTGACCAGAGGTGTCCCGATAATGAGCGCAGAGGTAAGGTAACCCAACACACTGTCAGCACTCGCCTTTGGCGCACCCGATTCCATCAGCATTCCGGGAAGCCAGGCCAGTAATGCGTAAAAAAGCAGGTTATTGCATGCGAAGAAGACGGCGATCTTCCATGCCTGCAGTTCTTTCCAGGGAAGTGCAGCGCGCGGGGCCACCAACTCGGTAGTCATCGTATCAGTGTTCCTTGATTGCCTGCTGAGTATATACCATGAGACCGTCCCGACAAAACATATCAGCGAATAAATGCCGACAGCGAATCGCCAGCTTCCTGAATAAGCTGCGAGGGGCGCTGTCAAAAACGCAGACAAAGTACTTCCTATTGCAAGTGATGTTGTATAAACACCCATCACCATCGCTGCTTTCTGAGGAAAAGTACCTTTAATAAAGCCCGACAAAAGAGCCCCTGTTACCGCGATGCCGGCGCCTACTCCTGCGGTTGTCAATAGCAGTGTCAGCACATTAGGAGAAAATGCCCTTGCAACTGTAGAAACAGATAAAACGGCCATGGCGAAAACGATCGGTCTGTCCCTGCCAAACTTCCGGGATAACCAAGGGCTTACCAAAGCCATTGCACCCATCAACAGGTCCGGGATCGTCGTCAGCAAACTTGCAACCGTATGGGACAGTTGAAATGTCCTGGAGATCATTGGCAGTACAGGCCCCACGGATACCAGTGAGGGACGCAGGGCAAGCGACACTAAAACAAGGCTGATCAATCCCAGGGTTGTATGCTGTTTTCTCAAAGATTTTGTTTCGCGTTCATTGGCGACGTCCGGTGACGCGCAAAAAGTAGTTTCCATAATATGATACTTAGAATGATCAGCCCTGTTATTTTATTTGGCGAGCGGACGCAGTGTTTTAAATGCTTTACGCACTTCCTCTGTGAAAAGCTGAGGCTCTTCCCAGGCTGCGAAATGCCCGCCTTTGTTAACCTCGTTAAAATAGATCAGGTTATGATACGCTTTGGTCGCCCAGTTCTTCGGAGCTTTGTAAATTTCGCCCGGGAAAACGGTAACCGCCACCGGAAGGTTCAGATCAACCGCGTTGAAATTGTTGGAATGATCTTCCCAGTAGATCCTTGCAGAAGAAGCACCGGTATTTGTTAACCAATAGAGAGAGATATCATCAAGCATTTCATCTTTGGTCAGGGATTTTTCGGGATCGCCACCAGAATAGGTCCAGCCGGCAAATTCGTCATATATCCAGGCCGCCTGTCCTACAGGATTATCAGAAAGGCTATAACCTATCGTTTGTGGGCGGGTAACCATCATACCAGAATAGCCTGTGCTGTTCCTGTAAAATTTATCAAGGGTGTTGTAGGCTTCAAGCTCATCTGCCGCAAGACCTTCCGGCGCTTTTTCACCGGCCGTTAATGCCTTAGCAATGTTGGCAGGTACGGTGGCAGGCATGTTTACGTGTATGCCAATAAGGCCCTTTTCTTTATTTTTTGCCATGCGCTGCGAGATCACCGAGCCGCAGTCCCCGCCTTGGGAAACATATTTCTTGTACCCCAAACGTGACATCAATTCATCCCAGGCGTGCCCGATATGATCTGAATCCCAACCTGTTGACGTTGGTTTACCAGAAAAACCGAAGCCAGGTATCGAGGGGATCACCAGGTCAAAGGCATCTTCTGCTTTTCCGCCAAATGCGGTCGGGTCGGTAAGCGGGCCAATGGTTTTTAAAAGTTCAAAAACAGAGCCCGGCCAGCCATGTGTCATGATCAATGGCAACGCATTTTTGTGTTTAGATTTTACATAAATAAAGTGGATGTCCAATCCATCAATGTTGGTGATAAACTGGGGGTAAGCATTCAGTTTGGCTTCAGCTTTTCGCCAGTCGTAGTCGGTTGCCCAATAGCTGGCAAGGGCTTTTAACTTTTCTGTTTTAACACCCTGAGATGCATCTACAACAGTTTCCTTTGCCGGCCAGCGTGTTTCTGCAATTCTTTTGCGCATATCTGCAATTGCTTCATCCGAGATATGAACCTTAAAGGGACGGATACTTTGATCATTGTTATTTGCCGGAGAACCGCTTTTTGACTGTTCGTTTTGTGAGAAGCCGCTTAAGCTAAACAGCAACATAAAGCTGCATAGCGCTGTGCTTTTTAAGACTTTGTTGAAGATTTTCATTTGGTTAAGATTATTGTTTTTGATTTATTTGATATACCAAAAGTATTTTCAGAGAGCATTAAACAACATTGCCAAATGGGTTAAGTGGACTTTTTCGTCCTTGTATCGGGCAATCTCAGTGGCGAACGGGCAATGGGAAAAAACAGGAAGAAGAGGCCACGGTTAGGCCATCACTGCATCTAAGCGTACCGTGTAATTTGTAAATCCGGATAGTCGCTGTCGACAGTTATATTCCGGCAATCTTTAATGGCAGAGATTGCCGGCACAACTGTTAAAAACTGGTTTTTAGCTTTAAATATCTAAGTTTTAAGAAACGACTGTGTTCAATGGGAGGTTATTTCTTAAATGAGTAACAAGGTTTTTAAGGAAATTTATTTGATCGATGATAAAGATATCGACAGGCAGATATCTTCACTTCTTTTAAAAAAATACAACAAAAACTTTGTGGTTCATTCTATACAGAGTGGGCGGGTCGCGATAGAAAAATTAACTTTAGCAGTGAATCTCAATTCGAAATTATTGCCGGATCACATTTTTTTGGATATAGATATGCCGGATATGGATGGATGGCAATTTCTTTCGGAGTATAAGCGGTTGGGGTTTGACAAATCAAAGAAGACCGAAATATTCATTTTGTCTGGCATCTTTAATAGCGAGGATGTACGCAGATCACATTCTGAATCCATGGTTAAAGCTGTTATTTGCAAACCCCTTACGCTTGAGGATATCAGGAAGGTTTTAAGTCCCGAGTAATAACGTGTTATTTTGACTGCAAAATCCATGAAAAAGAAAATACTTGTGATAGAAGATGATGCGGACGTCCTCGAGATCACATCAGCTGTATTGAAAGCAGCTGAATTTGAGGTTGTCAGGTCAGAGGGAACGAATAATGTCATAGATTTGGTAGAAAGGCACCACCCCGACCTGGTGCTAACAGACTACATGCTACCCGGACTTTCCGGCGGCCAGATCTGTACCCTGATCAAACAAAACAAAGGCACATCAAAATTACCGGTAATACTGATGTCTGCTTATAAAAAAGAAGCGATTGCGCTTGGCAACTTTAGTTTTGACGCATACGTTAAAAAGCCATTTGACATTAATTATCTTGTTTCTGTTATACGGAGATATATAAATTAATGTCGATAAGCATATTATTCCTGGCTTTAAACTATCAACTTGTAAAGGCTGCTCAGGCATTTTAAGTTGTTGTGTGCATTATATTAAACGCTTTTTTTGTATTGTTAAACTGAATAAGCCATTTCGGCAAAGCATCCCATCAGCTATCATTTAAATGCCTGATATAACCTATGTAACCAATTACGAAGCATCCATCAGACCTTTGATATTAGAAAATGATTAATTTTAGATTATCAAATCACCACTGCACTGAATGCGACCGGATGAAAATCTTACAGACGACTTTGCTCTTGCAGCGCTGCTCAGATCCGGCGATGAACTGGCTTTTAGCTCCCTTTACGATCGTTACTGGTCAAAAATTTACCTCGCAGCACGCAATAGGATGGGCAACAAGGCCGATGCTGAAGAATTGGTACAGGACCTTTTTTATAAGCTGTGGAAACGCAGGGCCGTTTTCGAACTCACTAAAGGGTTTGACAATTATTTCGCGGTTGCCGTTAAATACGAGATAATTAACCGACTGGCGAAGCGATCGAGAGCAACGGTATTGGAACGTGAACTTGGCCGCAGACTTTCTGATATTGACGAGTCCACGATTCAGGCACTTGATTATAGTGAATTGCAGGAACGGTATAACCTGGTGATCAATCAACTTCCTGAACGATGTCAGCTTGTATTCAGACTGCAGCAGGAACGCGGGATGTCGCAGAGTCAAATCGCGGAGGAAATGAGCATATCTATAAAAACAGTTGAAAATCAATTACTTAAAGCAAGAAAAAGTTTAAGAAAACAATTTGGGGGTCTTTTGCCCCTGCTTCTGCTCTGACGTTGATAGAGAACTTTCTGCCAGAGGCGAATGTCATCCTTATTTGAGGTCCTCCGGTTTAGCCGGTTGGCAGCATAGGAACTAACCAAAAAAAACTATATAACGTAGGGGTTTTTTGCCGGCCATTTGACTATGTAATAAATGGCTACATATAATCCATGAACTTTCCAGATAAAAGAATACAGGAGCTTGCACGTAAACTGGCCGCCGGCAATTTTACAGAAGCAGAGAGGCGAGCCTTTGAGCAATGGTATGCATCGCATAACGACACCTACCTTGAAGAAGAAAGTGACGAGACTGTTGAGGTACTTAAAGCGCGTATTTTTCAAAATATCAAAAGCAGGCAGGCAGCCGAGAGTACAGCATTCCGGTTAAGGAAGGCCAGGCGCCTTGCGGGTATCGCTGCATCTCTGCTGATCTTCGTTGTAATAGGGATCTGGCTGATCGGGAAAAGAACCAATCCGTCAGATAACATAAATGCAGCAGTCAAAATCATTCCGGGAGGAAATAAAGCTATTCTGACGCTCGGCAACGGCAAAACGATAGTGTTAGATAGCGCTACCGAAGGAAGGCTGGCCACAACTTCAGGTGCGTTGGTTATTAAAACGGCGGAAGGACATCTGGCCTATAAGTCCAATACTCCAAGCGTTGTACAAGGCGAAAAGAATAAGATCTCAACCCCAAGGGGCGGGCAGTATTGGGTCAACTTGGCGGATGGCTCCCGGGTTTTGCTTAACGCGGCTTCAACGCTGACCTATTCTGTTTCCATGAATGAACCGATTAGAGAGGTGGAACTCAGCGGCGAAGCTTATTTTGAGGTTAGGCATAACGCCAAACGGCCTTTCCGCGTGAAGGTCGCAGGCTCGGTCATAGAAGATATCGGAACAACTTTTCTTGTGAACTCATATAATGACGAGCCTGCGATTACCGCCACATTATTAGAGGGCGGCATAAGCGTTTCCGGAACGCTAAATCCTAATAATTTCTATCAGCTAAAACCTGGGCAACAAGCCTCTGTGGTTGCTGGTTCAGTAAGCATTACTGAAGCCGATACCGAGCAGGCGGCGGCATGGAAAGAGGGATATTTTATGTTCGGCGGCGAAACCATAGAGGCGGTTATGCGAAAAATTGCCCGTTGGTATGATATCGAAGTTATTTATGAAGGTGCGCTACCGACAGACCGTTTTGGCGGCACCATCAGCCGTTTCGAATCTTTTAAACAGGTGCTTCATAAGCTCGAACTAACCGGCCGCGTCCACTTTACGATCGAAGGAAGGAGGGTGATCGTGAAAGAATAAACTAAACCTTTAACTGTGCCTGGAAACAAGGCAGGTTGTGCGCTAACACAGCCTGCCATACCGGGTGCTTCTCTAACAAATTTTGCTAAACTGATTAAATAACTACCCAAACAAATGTATAAAATTTATACAAATGGCTGTTTCATACCCGGGCGGCATCGTTTCACACAGCATTTGCGCCGAATGATCATCCAGCTTTCCATCCTGGCGGGGTTGATGTTAACAGCGATCAACAGTTCTGCCCAGAAGGTCACGCTTAACGAAAAGAATACCCCGCTAAAAAAAGTCTTAACCAAGCTTCGTAAACAAAGCAAATTCGATTTTCTTTATACAGAAGAGGTGCTTCAACAGGCAAAGCCTGTTACTGTTCAGGCGGTCGACCAGGAACTTGGCACTGTTCTTCAGCAAATCTTCAGGAACCAGCCGGTAACTTATCAGATCGAGGACCGCACCGTTACGATCAGGTTACGCGGACAGCCTGCAGCAGACCGACAACATCCATCCGCTGCAAATCAAATGACCATTAGCGGTTTGGTGACCAATAAGGCCAACGAGCCATTAAGCGGTGCCAGCATCATCGTGAAAAGATCGAAACGTGGTACTACCTCAGACATTCATGGTATTTTCACATTATCAGATGCTACTGCTGACGACACTGTTTTGATCCGCTATATCGGATATAATACCATTGAACGATCGCTCACCGGTGTAAAATTCCTAAGTATTAACATGGAACCGACCAATAATAGCCTGGATGAGGTGGTTGTTCAGGCATACGGCCATACTACTCAGCGACTTACCACGGGCAATATCGGCCGTGTTACTGCTAAAGAGATTGAAAAACAACCGGTCCTTAACCCGCTCCAGGCACTTGAAGGCAGAATCCCAGGATTGCTTATTACTCCGGCCACGGGTTATCAATCAGGACCTGTCCAGGTTGAGATACGGGGCCGCAGTTCGATAAACAGGGCGTTGACGTCAGATCCTCTATACGTTATCGATGGCGTACCGCAAACCGTACCGGATATGCACAATTCAAATTCAGGGGGTTATTCCCTTAATACAACTTCTAATGAATATAATTCAAACCTAAATGCCACACTTTCTAAAGGTCTAGATCAGACGGGGTTATCCCCTGCAGGAGGACAAAGCCCGCTTTATAGTCTGAACCCTGCTGATATTGAATCAATTGAAGTATTGAAAGACGCAGATGCAACGGCAATTTACGGCAGCCGAGGTGCGAATGGGGTCATACTGATCACCACAAAAAAAGGAAAAATAGGGGGTGACCAATTGAGTGTGATAGTAAGCCAGGGCATACAGAAGCCTACAAGGAAATGGGACGTGCTCAATACTCCACAATACATAGAAATGAGGCAGGAGGCATTCCGAAACGATAAAATAACTCCGACAGCAAATAATGCCGCAGATATCCTGTTGGGAAATTACAATGCGCAAACCGACTGGCAACAGTACGCATATGGCGGAACGGGAAAATGGACATCAGCGCAAGTAGCCGCCTCAGGGGGTAAAGAATCCACAAGTTACCGGATCAGCGGCGGCTTTAACAAATCAACCTCGATTACAAATTATAGCGGTAGCGATCAGCGCATATCTCTTTCATCAAATATTAATACGCGCAGCAGTGACAATAAATTCAATCTTTCCTTTTCTTCAAATTACTCGTTTTCGGAAAATACACAGATCAACCTTGTCGGTGTTACTGCGCTCGCCCCTAACGCTCCCCCGGTGTTTGATGGAAACGGGAATCTCAACTGGCTCGAATATGAAAAGGCAGGTTATTTATTCAGCGGTGCAGAGATCCTGCAGCCATATAACTCAAAAACAAACTTTATTACCAATTCCCTGACAATCAATTACAGCATTTTTAAAGCGCTGACGGCAAGGGTCAACGCGGGTTATGGATTCAGTTACAACAACCAGACAAAATTCCTTCCGATCACATCGTTGAACCCGAACCTAAGTGCCGCGCGCACAGGAACAGCAAATTATGGCGCCAATCAAACCAGCAACTGGAATATAGAGCCACAACTTGAATATAACCGGTTGGTAAGTAAAGGGACACTGAATGTGTTATTAGGTGCCACAAGCCAGGCCAGCAGTTCGAGATCGTTGCTTTCGATCGGTAACGGCTACACATCGGACGCCTTGCTGCGCAGTCTGGCCAACGCGCCAAAAGTGATCGCAACAGATAACTTCGGGGAATACAAATATGCTGGTGTTTTCGCCCGGATCAACTACAATTGGGAGAATAAGTATATCCTCAATCTAAACGGACGCAGAGATGGAAGCAGCAATTTTGCGGACGGTAATAAGTTCGGCAATTTTGGCTCTGTTGGCGCAGCGTGGATAGTATCAGAGGAAAAGCTATTCAAAGCTCATCTTCCCAAAATGATCAGCCTCTTAAAATTTCGTGGCAGTTACGGAATTACCGGCAGTGATAATGTTACGCCTTACTCCTACGTTTCGCAATGGGGTAACCTGAACCCGGTCTATGCCAATTACCTGAATACCATCAGCCCGCTGATCGCACAGATCATGGCCAATTCAGCATTCCACTGGCAAAGCACGAAAAAGCTGGAAGGTGCTGTTGATATCGGTCTGTTTGAAGACCGCATTGACTTGCAAGCTGTGTATTACCGGAACAGGTGTGACAACCAATTGATCAACTTTCCGCTTCCATCCTATACGGGCTTTCCTACGGTGGTCGCCAATAGCCCTGCCAACGTTCAAAACTCGGGATGGGAATTTTCCGGCAGTGCACGGATATTACAGGGCGAACACTTCACCTGGGCGACAAGTTTCAACCTGTCCCTCAACTCAAATAAACTTTTAGCTTACCCGCTCATCGAGCTATCTCCCTACCGCAGTTTGTTCAAAGTCGGCGGGTCGCTTGATGATATTTACGTGTTAAGATATACCGGCGTAGACCCGGCTACCGGGCAGTTCACTTATCTGGATGCAAATCAAGACGGGAAAATAACAACTTCGAGTAATGCGGCTCCCGGCACCGGTGGGGACGATATGGTTTCTGTCGTATCGCTAAAGCCTAAATACACCGGTTCGTTTTCACAGCAATTCAGTTACAGGGGTGTTAGTTTCTCTGCTTTCTTTACTTTCAGAAAACAACTTGGAGCAAGCGTCGCAACTTCCGGTGGCGGCAAAAATAACATACCACTTTATCAGTTCAACCACACCTGGCGAAATCCCGGACAGACCGATGCGACTTTTGCGCGGTTCACAACGGCCCAGCAGACCTCCGATCTTCAGTTCACCAATTCTGACGGAAAATATGAAGATGCAAGTTACCTGCGACTACAAACAATCGCATTGGGCTATTCATTACCCACTTCCTGGGTGAAAAAGATCAGTATGAAAAACTTGTCCATAAATGCAAATGCACAAAACTTGTTCGTGATCACGCCCTATAAGGGGCTTGACCCGGAAATTCAGGGCTTTGGCGGCCTGCCGCCCGTTCGCACAATTACTTTTGGACTCACCGGCAATTTTTAACCATTAGATCATGCTTACAAAAAACTATAGAAAAATCATCTGTGTCGTTACTGTCGGCCTTTATTCATCGATCAGCAGCTGTAAAAAACTCGTGGAGATCGATCGCCCGGAAAACACTGTGACCCAGGAGGTCGCCTACAGCTCCAATGCATTGGCGACCCAGGCTGTTGTTGGGCTATACTCAAAATTAATGTCAGGTGACGGTACGCCAAATTTTGCTAACGGTACGACCTCTCTCTATGCCGCATTATCTGCAGATGAATTGCTGGGATACACAGGAACAGGCAGCCCGATCGATTACCAGTTTTCGTCTGGTAATATCCAGTCGGATAACAGCATACCTGAAGAGCAGATCTGGAAGATCGCTTACCAGCTTATTTACAATTGCAACGCCGCTGTCGAACAGCTATCCGGGCCGGCCACCCCTGCGCTGGATGCCGCGACGAGGAAGCAACTCACCGGTGAAGCGAAATTTCTTCGTGCATTCAGTTATTTCTACCTCGTGAATTTTTTTGGTGATGTTCCGTTAGTGCTCACGACCGATTTCAACCAAACTAAGCTTCTGGCTCGAAGCCCGCAGGAACAGGTTTATGAGCAAATGGTTCGCGACCTTTCAGAGGCAGCGCAGAGCCTACCGGACAACTACACTTTTGTATCCAGCAAATCAGATCGTGTCCGTGCAAATAAGTGGGCTGCTACGGCATTACTCGCGAGAGTGTACTTGTACCGGAAAGATTTCGGGAACGCGCTTAAAGAATCCTCATCTGTGATTGGGAATACCCAATTGTTCACTTTATCGGCGGATCTTTCAAAAGTATTTGATGCAAATAACAGGGAGGCCATCCTCCAGTGGCAACAGAACAAGGAAACCCCTCCTATATACAATGCTACCTGGGACGGCAAGAACTTTTTGCCTGTTTTCAGCTGGAAGGAAATTGTCGGAGATAATCCGGCTGATGAAGCGCTATATCTGAGTGATGTCAACCTGTATGAAAGCATCTCGACACTTTGCCTTCCTAATTATTATTTTACGCCCGAACTGCTTTCTGCATTCGAAAACGGCGACGCCCGGCTCAAGGCATGGGCCACTTATCTTCCCTCGCCGACTATAGCGCCCTACACCGGTGCCAGCTTTTATTATCCGCGAAAGTATAGGCTGAGTATTTTCAGCCCAACCGATGAACCGCCGCAATATTATATGGTGCTCCGTCTGGCAGAACAATACCTGATCAGGGCAGAAGCGAAGGCTCAGCTTGGCGACCTTAACGGCGCGCTCGCAGACCTCAATATTATTCGCTCCAGGGCACGTGCCCAGGCTACGAACGCTGTACCTGACCCGTTACCGTCACTTTCCGCCGGGCTGAGCCAAACCAATGTACTGGCAGCTGTCGCACACGAGCGGCAGACCGAACTTTTTGCCGAGTGGGGCCACCGGTTTTTTGACCTGAAAAGGACAGGGAAAGCAAATGATGTTCTCGGCGCGCTAAAAGGAAAGCAGCCATGGAATGCATCAAAGCTTTTGTACCCGATCCCGGCAAGGGAAATCTCTACAAATCCAAATATTGTTCAGAATCCCGGTTATTCTTTCTAACAAAATTCTTCCCCAATTAAGTAAGTCATTATCAAATAAGAACAGATGAAAACACGAAGTCGAAATAATTCACTTTTTACCATAGCCCTGGCATTATTGCTGCCTTTTATAGCCGGTTGTGAAGGCGGCACTCCCTCATTACCCACCAGAAAAAAAATGCCCGAGCTGAATAATTATAATGATGCTTTTGAAGGTGGCTATACATTTGGTCACAGTGATAGCAAAGCCGATAAGAACCACTACGGGTTCACTACATCAAATGTTGACCTGAACTACGGCTCGGTCAGCAGGCCATTTGTTCAGTTTGATCTGCCGGATTCCTCGACCGATTCCGCAACCGTAAGCCTGCTGCAAAACTTAAAACCGTTTGCGCTTCCCCTCTTAGCAAATTTTGCACGGCGTCAACGTAACGGTGTTGCCATTGATCTCACGCTAAGCCCCTCTAAGGAAAAACAGCGTACCGATTTCCTTCTGGAACAGCAAGATGGTTTCAGTATTCCGGTCGTGATTTTTTATGACAAAAGCACCGCCTACAGAATGAACGAGATAAAAGCGCTTGCGGCACAAATGCCAACCCTGCGTTTAAACCCTGTCACAATTAACTAACCCATAAGCCAAAGCCATTTATGGCAGGCCCATACTATGAAAAATACAATCAAACACTACCATTACCTGATTCTTGTCGCCATAAGTTTCCTTTTGGGGCAAGGTCTGTTGTACGCACAAACCAAACCTATTGCAACCAGTTGGGAACAAGTAGAAGAGTTGGTAAAAAAAGATACCAGCGCAAAAAACACCGTACGTTCCAAGATCAAAAAATATGGGGAGGTCATTACAAAAGATTTCAAAACGCAGCGAGGCCTGTTCACCATTCATCGCTCCGCTGAAAAAGCGCAGACCCTATTTGAATTCAGCGACACTGTGCTGCATAAGGATATCATGGTCATCAATCGCCTTAGCAAAGCCCCCGGTGATGCGGGCATGTACCCGGGAGAAGAACTCGACGAACAAACGATTCAACTTGAGTTGGGCAGGGATTCAACCATAAAAGTCCGTTTTGTAAAGATATTTAGCAGGGCAGATAGCTCCAGCAGTATATCCAAAGCTGTGGCCAACATCAGTCTGAATGCGATCGCAGCGTCTTTACCGATCATCGCCTATTCTACTGACAAAAAAAGTTACGTGGTGGATATGACGACATTCCTTAAAGAAAAAAATTTCCTGAATAGCATTGACGGCACAACCGAGCTCGCCAACCGTCTCAGCATACCTTCTATGAAAGACGTCAATGTTGAATTTATTCACGCTTACCCTATAAACGTTGAAATAAGTTCTACGAAAAATTACGACTCGAAGCAATTAGGGGCAACGGGGCAACCGGTAACTATTGAAACGCACTGCTCTTTCATCCAACTCCCGGAGACGCCTATGAGGCGAAGATTTTTTGATCCAAGGGTTGGTTATTTTGCAGACGACTACCTGCAATTTTCAGACAAACAGCAGCGTGCAGAAGTAAGAAAGAACATCTTCAGGTGGAAACTGGAACCGAAAAAAGCAGATGAAGAACGATGGAAAAAAGGTGAGTTGGTAGAACCGGAAAAACCGATCATAATTTATATAGATCCGGCTACCCCAAAACAATGGAGGCCTTTCCTTGTCCAGGGTATAAACGATTGGCAGAAAGGATTTGAACAGGCTGGTTTCAAAAATGCAATTTTAGGCAAAGAGTGGCCGGAGAACGACACCACCATGCATATGGATGACGCACGCTATTCTTTTATCAATTATTTCCCGTCTGCTGTAGAGAATGCCTATGGCCCGCAGATACATGACCCACGCAGCGGTGAGATCATTCAAACTCATATAGGGTGGTACCATAACGTGATGACGATACTTCATGACTGGTTCATGATACAAGCTTCTGCTGTTGCACCAAATGCGCGGAAAGCAAAGTTCGATGACGCGTTGATGGGCCAGCTGATCCGGTTTGTTTCCAGCCATGAAGTTGGCCATACGCTGGGGCTACGTCATAATTTTGGCAGCAGCAGTCGTACCCCGGTAGACAGCTTGCGCAATATCCGCTACCTTGCTGCCCATGGTCATACGTCAAGTATCATGGATTACGCCAGGTTCAATTATGTTGCACAACCTGAAGATCATATACCGGAAGAATATTTATTTCCAAAGATCGGTGAGTACGATAAATGGGCTATCGAATGGGGCTACAAATACATAGCAGGCGTGGATGCCGAAGCAGATAAAAATATCCTGAGTAAAATGATCGTGTCCCGTACCGGGCAAAACCCAAGGTTATGGTTCGGTGACGGCGAAACCCGCCACTACGACCCCCGGTGTCAGACCGAAGACCTGGGGGATGACGCCGTCAAAGCGAGTACATACGGCATCAAGAACCTAAAAAGAATCCTGCCGAACCTCCCAACGTGGACGGCTGAAGAAGGCGATCTCGGAAAAAATCTTTTCTCTTTATACAAAGAACTGAAAGATCAATATGCCCGTTATATGAACCATGTTCTGAAGAATATCGGCGGGGTAGAATATACCATCAAAACTTCAGATGAAACAGGGCCATCTATTTTGCCGGTGTCACGACGTAAACAGATCAGTGCGCTAAAGTTTTTCGGCGAGCAACTATTTGAAACACCAGTTTGGCTTTTGAACAGATCGGTATTGAGCAGGACAACCATACCTGATCGTGCAAACTTTGTAGAAGATATACAGGTCAGAGTACTGAACAGCCTGATGGATATTGCGAGGATCAATAAACTACTGGCAAACACCAAGCAATTCGGATCAAAAACCTGCACTGCAAGTGAATATATCGACCTGATTCATGAAATGATCTGGAAAGAACTAAAAGGCTCCGGATCGCTTTACATCAGCAGCTACCGCCGTAATCTCCAAAAGTCTTATTTTCAAAATCTATTGTTGGTCCTGTCGTCAAAAGAAGAAGCTGACGCAGAAACAGATGGAGGATCGATGCTGAGGGCAGATCTTTTACATCTTCAGGCTGAGTTAAAAGCCGTTTCCAAGCGCAGATCGGATCCGATGACCAGGTATCATATCAGTGATCTTCAAAACAGGATCAAAAATCTGCTTGATCACCACGAATAATCTTAGTTTCAGTTAATAGTTCAGTTGGCGCGAGGCGGTCTTACCGCCCGCGCCTTTTTACTGTTAACGCAAAGATCTGAATGAGTCTCGAAGTTCTTCCGCAAGTATATGTGGTTGTTCCCATGCAGCAAAATGTCCCCCTTTTCCGATCTTATTGTAATGTATAAGGTTAGGATAGGCCTTTTCTGCCCAGCTTTTTGGCGCCTGGTAAAGTTCTTCCGGAAAAGCGCTTACCGCAACAGGAATTTTAATTCCTTTGGGTGCGAAAAACGGAAGCTTGCTTTCCCAGTAAAGGCGGGCAGAGGAAATTGCTGTTCCGGTTAGCCAGTATAAAGTGATGTTGTCGAGCACATCATCTTTTGTCAGCCCTTCTTTACGGCCGTCAAAAACACGTGTGATCAGCGCAAGTCCGGTTGCGTCATGATCCAGCATCCATGCAGCAAGTCCTACCGGCGAATCTTGCAAGGCATACAAGGTTTGCGGGCGGTTAGCCATCTCGTTCGCATAACCCAAACCATGTTTATAGAAAAAATCCAATTGGCTGTAAGCATGTTTCTCATCTGCTGAAAGAGAATCAGGCGCTGGAAGACCCGCCTGTAGAGCGCTTTCGATCCCGGCAGGAACAGTCGCCGGCATGTTGGTATGGATACCTATAAGTTCCGCGGGTGCCTGCAATGCCATCTGTTCCGTAACGGCATTCCCCCAGTCTCCCCCCTGGGCAACGAAGTGTTTATAACCAAGTTTTCTCATCAGAACAGTCCACGCCTTTGCAATATGCTGTGGGTCCCATCCGATAACCTTAGGTTTTCCGGAAAACCCGTAACCGGGCAGCGAAGGGATAATCACATCAAAAGCGTCTTCCGCCTTTCCGCCATAAGTAGTTGGATCAGTAAGCGGACCAACCATCTTCAGTTGTTCAATGATGGATCCCGGCCAGCCATGGGTGATGATGACCGGCAGGGCATTCTTATGTTTGGAACGAACATGTATAAAATGAATTTCTAATCCGTCGATTGTTGTTTTAAATTGAGGCAATGCATTAAGTTGCGCTTCGATCCTGCGCCAGTTATAGTTTTTGGCCCAGTAAGCCGCCAGTTTTTGCATGGTTGCCAGTTGTACCCCTTGCGACTGATCATTCACCGTTTCATATTCCGGCCATTTGGTGGATGAGATGCGGCGTTTAAGTTCCTCCAGCTTCTCCTGAGGAATTCTTACATGAAAAGGCCTGATATCCTCATTGATCTTCGTTGTACCGCCTTGTTTTTTTTGCGCGACGCCGCTTGTATAGCCTAGTAACATAGCCCCGGCCAGTATAATCCCTTTGAATTGTCGTGAAACGTTTTTCATTTTCTTGAAATTTGGTTTTTAATTGTTTAATCACACGAAAATATCAGGCTGTTCAGGATTAGAAGATATAGAAACTGCTCAAGCGGACAATGTTCCTATTGAAGCGGGCAAAGCACCGTCCGGAAGAATTCGCAAATACCAAATACACTCGCGTTCGGGATTACTGTTCATCATCCTTATCCGTTAACAAAAAATTATGGAGTATTCCAGACAGTATCCTATGGCTTGAGATCTATATGCCGGATTCCTTCGATGAGCTTTTCCTCAGATTGAATGAAAGTATCCCTTTTTAGATCATTGCGGCAACTATTTAACATCAAGGCCAAAGACTCAATTGTTACCTCCAGGTGAAATTGTAACCCGAGCACGTTGTCGCCAAAAAGAAAAGCCTGATTTTTGTTAGCTTCAGAACAAAGCAACTCAAATCCGCCGTAGGGAATCTGAAATTTATCAGCATGCCAGTGGAACACCGCCGGCGTATTTTCGAACAAAGCACGGAACCAGGGCAAATGAACAGCATCTTTAGTAGTTTGACCGGATACCAGCCGATCTCCCTGTTCGGCGCTGTTGAGACCATAGCACCCAAACAATGAGCAGCCAGCTGCGCGCCAAGACAGATACCGAGGACCTTTTTACCAGCCTGGATACAATCTTCGATGAATATTTTCTCGGTATGCAGCCAGTAATAATCGTGTTCAGCAAATACGTCCATAGGCCCACCCATAATCACTAAAGCATGCAATTTAGAGAGGTTTGGAAAATGATGTCCAGGTTCATATAAGCGTGTATAGGTTACCTCACATGAATTTTGCTCTGCCCATTTTGCAATAAAACCCGGACCTTCGAAATAAACGTGCTGTAAAATGTGTATGGTCATGAATTATTTTCTTTTTCTTTCCAGCAATAGCTGTCAGGGCAGACCCTTTGTCCGAATATCGCCATGCCGACGCGAACGATGGTCGCCCCCTCCTCTATGGCAGTTTCGAGGTCTGCGCTCATCCCCATTGATAAATAACTAAAGGTTCCAGCCGAAATCAGTTTGTTGTATAAAACAGATTCCCTTAACTGACGCAACAATGTAAACGACGGCCGAACCTTTTCGGGTTCGGCATCAAAAAGGCCTATGGTCATCAAGCTGATCATCCTTAAAGTGGGAAAATTACCGAGGCGTTAGATAAATTCAAGCGTTTCCAAGGGTGCAATACCGAATTTACTGCCTTCAAATGATATATTCACCTGATCATAACATCCAGTATACGTTGCTCCATATCCAATCTTGTATGCAGTTGCTCAGCAACATTGAGGCGATCCAGCGATTGTATACAATTTTCGTGTTAAGTATATCTTTGACCTTGTTCGATTGCAGGTGCCCAATAAAATGACGTTTTAGGGGCAATGCTTTCAATAATTGATCTTTGTCCCACGTTTCCTGAATCTTATACTCGCCGATCAATGCTTCACCTGCCTGAATCGCAACTGCTATCCTGTCCGCGATACTGTTTTTGTCGCTAGCATCATTTGGACATCGGACACACTTCGGCCCGGACGTTCGCAGGCGCTGCGGATCCGCTGATGCAACCTTTCCAATTTAACGATTAAATTCGCGCTGTCGTTTTCCACGCCATTGACGTTATTTGCTCAGGGAAATACTGCAGCAGGCTGATCCGCAATAAACCTTGCCCGGTGATTATGGTCCTTGTCTTTACTATCAAGGAGTTTTCCGTTGCATAGAGCTGAACTGTAATCAAATGAAACCCTCCCTGCCTGATCCGACCGAGTTATTACGGTCTCCACAGAAATGATTGGACCATTCATGTCCGTTCCGTACCAGTGCGGCATAGGTTTTTGTTTCCAGGTAACCATGATATATCGTTCCCCGGAAACATGATTCTTCACCGGATCCAGGGCTGAGCGAAAAGCACCCTCGTTTCCGTAAATGATAGAAATGGTACCTATTTTATCGTTGATCAGTGAAGTGATCACTTTTTGACCTTCTTCATGAAACAGGTATTCCGGGGCGAGGACAGGTGCTTTTTTTTCGCTGCAGGCTGAAAAGAACATGCTTATTATCACTGCAAAAAATATTATCTTCATCATGTTATCTGTTTAAGGTTAATTATTTAGTCGGAATGTTAAATACGAAATCGCTTTCACTAACCAGCAAACGGTGACAATTAATGCAGGTTGTGGCAAACGCAACAGATTTTCCGAAAGGTTTGAGTTTAAGCCCGTCGAATTTGGCAAATCCCCACCCTTCAGTAGACCTGTATTTTTTACGATCCTTGATCATGATCTGAACATTTTGAAAATTTCCCGGCAATATATTCCCATCTTTATCCTCATGCTGCTTTCCCCAAACAACCTTTACGATTTTGGCACCATCAGGAAAAGGGAGCTTTTTGCTTTTTATCGCCTGGACCATCAGGTCATTGCCATAAACCACCCGCATACTGCCGCCGTCATATTTATCTGTTGTACTGATGATCCTCCATGTTTTAAAATCAGAAAAGTAGTGGATGCCATTCAACGCAACAGGTACCAGTGGCATCCTTTTGTTGCTATCCGATCTGACGATAGGTGAAGTATCAGTCATGTTTCTCCCAGGCAAAGTGTTCACGTATTGCTTCAATACAGCCAACTCAGCCGGGGAAACTGCAGCGTTTGGATGGATAGTTAAATAACGGGGAAGAGGCATTTTCTTTTCTTCGATCGCGTTGACCATTTCCCAAAGCAATAGTTGCTGTACAGCAGGCGGATTTCTATCCCACTCCGATAAGTTCAGCCTGCTACGGGCCTCCTTAATGTCATGACCAACCATATAGGAAACAGGTGCGATCCGGTCGAACCACTCCGGTTGTGACCGGTTAGAGTGACAATCATAACAAGCGCGCTCCAGGATCGCTTTGACTTCGGTGGGAAGACTGATCTCTTTTTTTGTTGCCGGATTTCCCAAATCCGGTGACGAGAATTGCAGGGGAACAAATATGATCATTGCAACGCCAATGATGACGATCATCCTTTGGATTGGATTTAGTTTGGTTCTCTTCATGATATGATAATGGTAACAATAAGTAAAAATATGAGCAGGATGCCTCTGGTACTATTAAAAAGCCTCCGGTGCCGACATTCTAGCTGCTGAAACGGACATTTACAGCGTTGATACAGACAGATCGGCCGGCCTGGTCGATGATTCTCATTTACTTAAATGAGTGTGCTCCCCGTGCAGTTAATCATCTCAACACCTGCCCTGCGATAGCTGACACAGCCAGGCCCCAAAGTGTCGGCTTGAACGCCTGAAACGTCCGGTTCAGGTATATTGTGTTGTCAACCCTCGCTATTCCGGCGCACATTTGCTTTATAAATTTAAAACAACACGACCATGACACTTAAAACAACAAAAACAATTTACTGGACCGGAGTATTCTTAACATCACTTTGGTTTGGAGCCAGCGGCTTTTGTGAACTGACGAAAAATGCTGTAGTTTGGGACATCACCGTTAAGTTGGGCTACCCGCCGCATTTCATCTACATCCTTGGGGTAGCAAAGCTTTCCGGAATCCTGGTTCTTTTGATACCAAACAATCTTTTAAGATTAAAGGAATGGGTATTTGCAGGCATATTTTTCGACATTATTTTTGCTTTCCTTTCAAAGATTGCCGTTTTGGGTTTCCCGGCAACCGTTGATGCGATCATTGCATTTGTTATGGTCGGTGTTACCTATCTTATGTTCCGTAAACTTTATCCGGCTTTATATACCAAGGCTCATGCCGATAATCAATATCGCACGTCACCTGCAGGATTATAATTTTCACATGGGCTTGCCTGTAACATTGCAAAAGTGTAACAGGCAAGCAATTTAACGGCACAACACGAAATAGGCATGAAAACATATAACGGTAATTCTGGTCAAATGAAGACCGCTCAGGCGATAGAAAGCAAATTGCTGAATAAACTTATCCATCAGGATTGCAACAAGAGACAAGGAGGCATTCTGTGTCCTGATCAGCAAAATAAAGTGCTTAAAGCGCATTCAGTAAATAGTTTATCCGAAAAAGAATTAGGCATCCTATTCCTTGATCTCAGGAATTTCACTACCTTTCTGCAACATGGATCACAACTGGAAAACGTACAGGCCGTTAAATCCCTGCTGGACCTTTTCTCACGAATTATCGTTCACTTTGGCGCCCGGATCGTCGAACGGGCCGGTGACGGGCTATTTGCTGTTTTCGGTTTAAACAAACCCCTGGAAGCAGCGATCAACGATGCTTATAGCAGTACCAAAATGCTCTCAGATGCTTTAGCCTATGTCAATGAGAACTTTGTAAGCGCAAAATATGGTTTCCAATTTGAGATCGGCGTCGGCCTTCACACAGGAAGCGTAATCGTGGAATATGAGCACAATTCCGAAATTCCATTATCCGTGATGGGATTACCGGTAAATATTGCATCGCGTCTTCAGGCACAAACGAAAAAAGCGGATAACGATGTAATCATGTCAGATGACTTTTACAATTACCTTCAATTGGAGAACAAGATCGACATCAATCAAGAGAGAAGGCATATCCGGGTTCCCGGTGTCCACGATATCCAAACGATATGGCTTGCCGGAAAATCCTATCAGCCAGAAAACGCCGTTATGCATTTTTCAAAAGATACCGAATACTACATGGCGATAGCGGGTTAAGACCGGGTGGCTTATTGTCCGTTTCAACACAAAAATTGACCGGTTCAGCGATCCGGGACTTATTGTGCCTTGGTTTGAAAATAATTTTGGGATAACAATTCAATTAACATCAATATTCATCCCAATTAAATTTCAGATCATGGATTTAAAATCGCTTACCCATCGTTCCGGGTCTCCGGTAGCTGACAACCAAAACATCATGACCGCAGGCAGGCGCGGACCGGCTTTGCTTCAGGATGCCTGGTTCCTTGAGAAAATGGCGCACTTTGACAGAGAGGTCATTCCGGAACGCCGAATGCACGCGAAAGGTTCCGGTGCCTACGGAACATTCCGCGTTACACACGATATCACCCGTTATACAAAAGCCAATATCTTTTCCGAAATAGGCAAGGAGACCCCTTTATTTTTGCGATTTTCTACGGTTGCCGGAGAACGTGGCGCAGCTGATGCGGAAAGAGATATAAGGGGATTCGCCATCAAATTCTACACAGAACAAGGCATTTGGGACCTGGTCGGAAACAATACCCCTGTCTTTTTTCTCCGGGATCCGTTAAAATTCCCGGATCTAAATCACGCGGTCAAACGAGATCCGCATTCCAATCTCAGAAGCGCAGATAATAATTGGGATTTTTGGACCTTGCTTCCGGAGGCATTGCATCAGGTTACGATCGTCATGAGTGATCGCGGCATTCCCCGGACTTACCGCCATATGGACGGATTCGGCAGCCATACTTTCAGTTTTATCAATGGCGAGCAAAAACGTTACTGGGTAAAATTCCATTTCAAAACCGCTCAGGGCATAGATAATTTAACAAATGACGAAGCTATATTATTGATCGGGCATGATAGGGAAAGCCATCAACGCGACCTGCTCGATAGCATTCAAAGAGGAGATTTTCCAAAATGGACAATGTTTGTTCAGGTTATGGAAGAAGAGGCGGCATACAGCTATCCGATCAATCCGTTTGACCTCACGAAAGTCTGGCCGCATGCCGACTTCCCTTTAATTCAGGTCGGAGAGATCATTCTGAACAGAAACCCTCAAAATTATTTTGCGGAAGTTGAGCAAGCAGCATTCAATCCGGCGCAAGTGGTTCCTGGTATCGGCTTTTCTCCCGATAAAATGCTACAGGGAAGATTGTTCTCCTATGGTGATGCCCAGCGCTATCGTTTGGGGGTTAATCACCACCAAATACCGGTCAATGCGCCTAAGTGCCCTTATCACTCCTATCACCGGGATGGTGCTATGCGAACCGACGCCAACTACGGCAGTGCTACCCCTTACGAACCTAACAGCTTTGGCGAATGGCAGGAACAAAGTGATTTTAGTGAACCACCTTTGAAGATTAGTGGCGATGCCGCCCACTGGGACCATCGCGAAGATACTGATTATTACAGCCAGCCCGGGGCATTGTTCCGTTTGATGGATGAGAAACAACAGCACGCTCTGTTCACAAATACGGCTTCAGCCCTGGGAGCGGCACAAAAATTCATACAGATCCGTCACATCAGAAACTGCCTGATGGCTGACCCGAATTATGGGATAGGGGTAGCTGATGCACTTGGCTTGTCTATGGAAGAAGTAAAATCCTTTGAAGGGTATGATATGAGCCCCCTGTCTAGGTAAGGACCGTCATGTTAATTCAGTTGGTGCGCCGGCTGAATTAACATTTGTAAAATAATTAAGCCGATTTTTTTTCAGGCAGGCCTTTCCCTCATTTATAAGCGCCGGAAAGTTATCAGGTATGGGGTCCGCTCGTAAAGATGCATTCCGCAACAAGTACACCAAGCTCACCATTCCCTGTATCGATCGTATGAACGTACATGAAAGTATGAGAGGTCCGATCGAAAGCCTGATCCACCACACGGATAACCGCCGAAGCGATCGGTTGCAAATGATTACTTTGTATACAGATCAATTGCTGTTCCTGGTAAAGGCAGTAGTCGTAGATATAGCCTTGAGCATGCAGGTCAATCACCCTTCTGGTTAGGGAACTGTTCCGGACATGATAAGCCTTGGAATGGTATTTCATATGATGATTTTAGATTCAATCATTTAAACATCATGCCAAACACATAAAATATTAATAAACAGGTTCTTAAAAAAGAAAACAATTTTTAAAAAAAATGATTTTTCAAGAAATCATGAAATATCAAGTTTGATGACATGAACGAGGTGATTTTTCCAATACGCAGGGCATCAAAGAGCTGGCTCCGGCTAATCAACAAATTCATATTGGCTACGCAAATAGCCCGTTTTAAGGTTAATTATGCCCGGTTCAACTATTCTTTCAGAATGTCGCAGGAAGTTGAAACTTATTTTTGAATACCACTATCGAACGCGCGTGCCTGACAAATGCAGGATGCGGTCGGCAATCCAATCGCTCTTATCAAATCTATGCCATGCATAATTTAAATATCATCAATCAAATCGCCGAATCACCGGTCACCAATTTAGAATTACTTTGTTCCGGCAGTGCAGAGTTGAGAGGCGAAAAGGAATGGCGTATAAGGAGCACTTCGGGTTCACCTCTGTTTTTCGTTTCCGACAACTTTCTGGAAGCCGATGTGGCCAATCCGCTACAACTTATCGCGGCGGCATGGTCTGCAAGTTTTATATCAGCAGTACAGATATATTGTGATTACTACCGTATAGGTCTACCAACCCCTGCCGCTGCAGATGCAGAGATTGATCTCATCATGCACTATACTGGACTTAGGATGGCCGCCAGGCTTAATGTCATCCTACAGGGTATCAGTTTTGAAGAAGCTAATGCCTTGGTCATCTCGGCACAACATACTTGCGCTTATTCGAAGATGCTGCAAAAAAACATCGATGTTGATATCAATGTCGTAATCTGATATAATAAATGATACCATCTCATTTAATCAATTTGGCCTGTTCAATATCCCAGCAGTTGGCTAAAACTAAAATTACCGCTATCTTTCGGCCGAATTGATGAACCGTTAACTTTCCGTTGCACTTTGGTTATCGTTAACCTTGATCAGGTCTCTATTTGTTCCTGCGTTTCTGCAGCCGCGAAGTTAACATGACATCACAAAATTTTGAGCATCTACCTGCTTACTATTTTATGCGCAGANAAAAGTATTAATAGTCGAAGATCAATTTATAGAAGCGAACAATCTCCGTATCATGCTGGAGGTGGCGGGGTACCGGGTGTGTTCTATTGCCCGCTCTGTAGATATCGCGTTGGATATCCTGGATACAGAAGAGCCGGACCTTGTTCTGCTTGATATTTTCCTTAAGGGTGACAAGACCGGCATTGACCTGGCACCCGTACTCAAACAACGCAATATCCCTTTCATTTATCTTTCTGCCAATTCCGACAAAAAGACATTTGCCATGGCCAAGCAAACCGCTCCATACGGATTCCTCGTAAAACCATTCAGGGAAAAGGATGTCCTGGCCATGCTCGATATTGCCGCAGACCTGCACAGTGAGCACCTGCTG
This sequence comes from Mucilaginibacter conchicola, assembly GCF_003432115.1. GTDB lineage: Bacteria > Bacteroidota > Bacteroidia > Sphingobacteriales > Sphingobacteriaceae > Mucilaginibacter > Mucilaginibacter conchicola. The sequence continues at coordinate 393 of NZ_QWDC01000004.1, read as the reverse complement.
CTGGCCAGGGCAGCTGTTGTGCAAAAAAGCCCCGTTGAGACAAAAAGGAATGCCCCCGACAGTTTCGGAATGGCCGGTAAAAGTGCGGGGCTCAGGGAAACGACCCGCCTCATACAGATCGCAGCCGCGGCTGAAAGCCCGGTGCTTATACTCGGTGAAAGCGGTACCGGAAAAGAACTGGTCGCCCGCGCTATCCACGACCACTCCGCCCGCGGGAAAAAACCACTCGTCATCGTCGACTGTGCGGCGCTCTCGCAAACCCTGATCGAATCAGAACTTTTCGGTCATGAGAAAGGTACTTTCACCGGTGCCGTCGATAAGAGGACAGGGAAATTCGAACAGGCTGACAATGGCACCATCTTTCTCGACGAGGTTGGCGAAATGCCCCTGGAG
>NZ_QWDC01000003.1 GCF_003432115.1 Mucilaginibacter conchicola | reverse complement strand
AAAAAAAAATAGCGCTGATAAAAGAGGGCAATATCCTGCCCCGCTGGGAATTGCCAGCTTATGTAGGTAGCAGGAACAGCATATTTACCAGTGACCATCTGAAAGGGAGGATTGTGCTTATCGACTTTTGGATCAGAGGTTGCGGATACTGTATGGAATCATTTGCCCATCTTAAAAAGCTTCAGAAACGCTACGGTAGTCAGATCCTGATTGTCAGCATCAATGCTTCCGACCCGCTAAGTGATGTCGTCTTCTTTTACAAAAGGGAAAACCCGGCGTACCTTATGCTTTACAATGGCCATGATCTTGCAAAGCAACTGGGTGTGGATAGTCATGGTTATCCGACCGTACTTATTCTTGACAAAACCGGAAAGATTATGTATTCCGGAAATTTTGATAATCAAAAGATAGAGAACTTGCTTAGCACTGCATTGCAAAATTGAAAGCACTAGGCAAGGCCTTAAAATTCTGATTTATCCGTGCAGATCGATGTAACGTCTCTTTAACTCAAACGTCTTTAAAAAAAGCTTATCTATGAGACCGAAATTTTCTATGATCATTTTGCTGACGTTGGCGCTGTCTGCTGGCAAAACTTACGCGCAGACTACGGTTAGCCGTATCGATACTTTCCTGAACAATTTAAATGCGGATCATCAGATCAACGGCAGTGTATTGGTTGCAGCTCAGGGCAAAGTCCTTTATGATCATAGTTATGGTATCGCCAATGTGCATACCCATCAAGTCAACGCGATCGACACAAAATATGTGATGGCCTCAGTTTCCAAACCTTTAACAGCTATTGCCGTTTTTCAACTGATCGAAAAAGGCAAGCTTAAGCTTGATGAACCGGTTGCGCGTTATCTGCCGACGTTTTCGCTCAAAGATATTACTGTCCGTAACCTGCTGGCGCATACATCCGGTCTGCCAAATACCGAAGAATTATTCGGCGGCCAACTTAAAGCCAATCCGGATAAGCAGTATACCAATGCCGACATTCTGCCCGCTTTGGTGGCGTTCGGAACCGTTCGGTTTAGAGCAGGCGAAAAATATGAGTATAGCAATACCAACTACAGTTTATTGGCATTGCTGATTGAAAAACAAACCGGGCGTGCATTTGCTGATTACATGAGGCGATATGTTTTCAAGCCTGCCGGTATGGCGAATACTGAAATCATCGATTCTGATTTCAATTTTCCTGCAGGTTTTGCCAAAAAGTATGACCGCCCCATCCACTATGCCGACACGCTGAGACTGGTGACAGAAGTACCTGAAATCCGTCAGTGGACCTATAACTGGGTAGGCTTTCAGGGCCCCGGCAATATGGTATCAACAACCCATGACCTCCTCAATCTGGATAGGGCGCTTTACGCCGGCAAATTGGTCTCAGCGAGGAGCATGGATCTAATGTTCACGCCCAACAAACTAAATGACGGCAGCATACCTTATTTTCGGGCTGGGATCGACGAAGCGGCCTATGGTTTAGGTTGGTTCATCTTCAGGCACACCGATAATGGCAGAGTGGTATGGCACAGTGGCGGTATACCGGGGATGAATACTTTCTTGTTGCGCAACATCGAAAAAAAACAACTTGTTATTACCATGGATAACGCACAAAATGCGCCGGTAGCACCGGAGTTATATATCATCTTAAGCAATAAGCCATTTTTTCGGGGAAGATCGCTTGCCAGGCTATATGTCACCACGCTTTTAGACAAAGGGGCAGATCGGGCACAGGAAACACTGAATCGCCTTAAGACTGACAAGAATTGGACTTTAAGTGAAGGAGAACTGAACTTCCTTGGGATCGAACTGATGAACAACAAACATCTGACGGAAGCGCTCGAAGTGTTTAAAACAAATACTATTCTGTTCCCTGATAGTTTCAATACCTATGACAGTTATGGGGAAGCGCTGATGAAAGCAGGCAGGAAGGAAGAAGCGATAGAGATGTATAAAAAGTCGATCAAGCTCAATCCAGGCAATCAAAGCGGAAAAAAAATGCTGGAAAAACTTCTTGGTGAACCTTGATAAATAATAAGTTCGTTATAAAAAATTGCCGGGAGTTGATGAGTTCGATAAGTGATTTGTTAAAGCGGATATGGGTTATTCCATGGTCCGTCAGCTAATAGCGGTTTTATCCAGTACACTCTATCTATTTTAAATTCTAATGTATATGATTCAAAAATCGAATACCGGAAAAGAATCAGTGTTATTGGTCAGTCCGATGATGGTGTTCCCTCTTTTAAGATCTCTCCAAAAAAGGCTTCTGAAACCTGCTAATCCATTAGGATGCTGAACGATTATCCTGCCATCATTTTTTTAATAAATCACCCCGCTCCGTATCTGGAACGGCGACCATCTTTCAACAGGAGCGTTCCATATAGCTGTTCAGTACTTTCTTTTGACGACACCCGATGGGATCTCAACGCATGGTCACTTAAAAAGGTCTTCGGCAGCAGAATAAATCCCGCCGTCGCCTGTTGTTTGTATAGCGTTATCGCAGCAAATCTCAGGTTAAACATCTTCACCATAAACCGTCACGATTAAGATCAACGTTCAGCTCTCGCGGCAAATACTACTGCCGGTTGCAGGACCACAAACGGCGCTGGTTATTTTCGGAAATTTATACCGGCAAAATCTATGTACTGCTTTCCTTTATTTGTCTTAAAACTGACCGTAAAGCCCGCAAATCCTGCGTTAACACCCAAAGAAAGTGCATGTTTGTTGTCGATAACATCCAAAGGGACCTCATTGGTACTGCCCATTGTTTTTAGCCGGCACATCAGGACCCTATCAGGGGTAATATATAACTCGACGCTTTTGAATTTGGTGTCGCCTATCAGCATCTGGTAACCGTCTATGCGGTATAGTCCCGTCCGCTTCTGCCAACGACCTACGTCGATCGGTTTCAGCCTGTAACCCCAGTTATATTCCCTTTCGCCGGTCCGCCGGATCAGATAATGATACCCACGGATATTGGTAAAGAAAAAACGCTGCCCCGTTTTTTTCACCAGCGTATCGCTGCCGCTGATCTCGTAAGGAAGATATTGATCTGCGCTGAGCGGCTTCAAGATCGTAGTTTTGTCGTTCTCGCGCATTCTGAGGAAGTTATTTCCCACCGAAACGGACACATATGATGTCGCCTTGCCATAGCTACCCGCGTGTTTCTTAAGCTCGGCTAAGGACAATTGAACAACATGAGATGTATCGCGGAATGCCCCGGTTATCGGAGCGGGAAAGAGATCAGAAATAAGCAAGCCAAATCTGGGCAGCAGGTTAAAGCAGAAATCCTCCGCAGCCTGTCCGCCCTCTGAGGTATTGGTCATCACGATGACAGCAGCGTTCTTGTCAGGGATCAGGAGCAATTTGGCCTGGGCAAAGCCAGCACTGCCCGCGTGGTAAACAGCAAAGGTTGAATCATTTTTGAACATGAACCAGCCCAGGCCTTTTTTATTGGTTTCTATCGGCACCGACGCATTCTGAAGGCTGAACATCTTACGAAGGCTGCCCGATTTGATGATAGCATTTGATTCGCCCCGGTAAGCTTTCAGTAAGCCGGTCGCATATTGGGTAAAGTCATTCAGACTTGTATAAATACCGCCGGAAGCGATATCCCGGAGTTCGAATACCCGGAAGTTTTGCCCGTAAGCGTATATCTTGCTCCGGTTCTGCAAACTGTCCATAGCGAATCCGCTGTGCGACATACCCAATGGATCAAGAATATGGCGGTGAATATAATCGGCATAGTCCTCCTGACTGACGCCCTTAATGACATTACCCAGAAGGTTGTATCCCGCATTCGAATAAAGTCCTACCATCCCGGCCGGGTACAATAGGTAGGTTTGATTGACAAAGCCCGGGACATCTGTATATTTTCCGCTTTCCAGGTCCGAGTTTTTCCAGATGTCGGATTGGATGCCTGAGGTATGGGTCATTACCGATTTCACGGTGATCTTGTCCGGGCTGATACCCGGCCTGGCCATCGGGCGAAACCGGGGCAGGTATGTTTTTAAGGACTGATTGATGTCCAGTTTGCCCTGCTCATTCAATTGCATCAAAGCCAAGGCGGTAAAGGTTTTGGTTATGGAGCCGATATTGACCACCGTCTGCGGCGTCATCGCAGTTTTGTTCTCCCTGTCGGCATAGCCGAAGCCCTGTTGCCAGATCACTTTACCATCCATTATGATAGCAGCGCTCAATCCGACAATATGGTCTGATGCCATTTTTTCTTTAAAATATTGCTCTGAACTCCTGGCGAGATCTGCGTGACCGGCGGGTCGTTGCGCAAAAGCACCGGGAGTGATCAGCAAAAAGAACAATAACAATAACTTCATATTCTAAATGGGAATATCTTTAAATAACCCAAAACCCTGATTACATCCTCAGTGAACGCGGCAGAACCGGAGTCGATCACTTGATGCAAAAAAAGCGTGCGGCATTATTATAAAAGAGGTCTTCTTTCTGCCTACCGCTTAAAAAGGTCGCAGATTCAATATTTTTGATTGATAAGGGGATAGCATCCTCCCAAATCATTTGATCAGAACCGTACATCAGGCGTTTGCCGAACCCGGCTGTCAAAAGGGCTTTTAGATAGACGTGAAATTCCGCTTTGGGCAGCACCCAGTTAATCACTGAAATGTCCGCATAGACCTGAGGATATACCGTCAGGATGGCCTTGGTTTCTTCGAGGTACGGATAACCGGCATGCATCATTTGAAGTTTTAATTTTGGGTACTTCTTGAGTACTGGTTCCAGGTGTGATGGTCTTCCGGCGTCTATCGAGAATTTGGGTGAGCCCCGGTAAGGTGTTTCCGGGGGGCCTATCCCGGTGTGGACGGCAACGGGAATGCCGTAACGCTCACAGATCGCCAGGTAAGGTTCATATTCCGATTCATCCAATGTGCGGCCTTCATATTGTAAACCGAGTTCGCCGAACACAAGGATCTTTTTGTCCACTATGAGCTTCCTGAAGGTGAAGGTGTCTGGTAATGGATTATTCTGATGGTCGGGGAATTCCAGTGAACTGATAAAGCGCTCTGGATCACGCACAATGAAATCCGCGTTTCTTTTCAGCGTACCTGAGCAGATCGCTTTAACCACATGGTTTTGTCTAAGTAATCCATAATTGGTGTTCAAAATGGCCTCATTAGTGGCGGCGTCAGGTCTTTTCCCCGTAACGGGATTAGGCGGTGGTAGCGGCCCGTAATCGCCTGCCGAACGTGTATGAAAATGCACATCGATGATCTTTCTCTGCTGGCCAAAACCATAGAAGTTCCAGGAGAGCAAAAGAAGAGCAAAGAAGTAACGCATGAGGTCGTGTTTTGAATATAAATATAAGGACTTATTTCTTTAATTCACGGCATCAACGCTACTTTAAAATCCAACAACGCTCCGGATGGGTCACGGATTCTGCCTATTGATTCATCCTTCCTTGATCCAAATAAAAGATTCGTTCATATATGCTTGATAACGGTATCACCAGGGTCCCTGCTGGTTGTCATAAGGGCACCTGATCAGCTACGTAAAAAGCCTGCTTAAGCAGGCTTTTTACGTATACCAGTTATTGTATATCTTCCTTTACGTTATTCAATGTTCGCTTACCCGGCAGGTAGATCTGAAAACCAAAGGACAGCCCTCATGTACTTTGGTAACCTGCGCTACCAAAGCCGCCTGTACCCTGATACTTTAAAAGGGTTTCCAGACCTATATTAGGGGTCACAAAATAGGCGAAGCCGGGACCGAAGCTAAAGTCGATCCCATTGGTGTTTCCGCTGTTATTGCTGACATTGATACCTCCGATGCCGGCAGTGGCTTCACCGAAAAAACGACCGTGCCTGAGCACTTCCACATCAGCTCCGGTGTAGTAACGTCCCAAGGTACCCAGGCCGGATTGGGTGGTCGTGCCCGAATTTTTAGCCGTTTGGATTCCGAATTTTGCATAAGCACCCAAGGCCACGTTATCCTGGATGAACCAGGCCGCTTTTGGGGTCAGCTCGACGCTGAATACCTTGGAATCGTCCAGGCCCAAATTAAGGTCAGCCATATTTCCGCCGACCATCACATTACCTTTTTGGATCTGCGCCTGGGCTTCGTAGCTTAAGCTTAACGTCGCGGCTAAAGCGATGATAAAGGGTTTAAACATTTTTTTCATATCGTCAAATTTTTATCGGACAAAAGAAAGCCACTAGCGGCGATTGGTAAAACCCGTTCGACCAAAGGGTGTTTCCAACGGATGTAAATGTCTCCCCGACCGTCGTACCATTCCCTAAAGAGTTACGGGCCCGTTGCAAGGCAGCCGGTCTAGTCGTATCTTAGCATCATGGAAAGAACCCTAAATTGTCTGGTGATCGATGATGACCCGGAGGTCAATGCTTATGTCTGCGAGATGATCGGTCAAACACCTTTTCTTACCCTGGACGGCACTTTTGATCATGCGCCAGCAGCTTTGCCTACACTGGAAGCGGGGAACATTGATCTGCTGGTACTGGATATCAACCTGCCCGGAATAAATGGGGTCAGCTTTGCAGCAACGTTAAGAGGGCTCACCGCCTATCCACCACCGAAAGTGATACTCATCAGCGGCTCGCGGGATTATGCTGTTGAGGGTTATAAGGTCGATGCCGTCGATTATCTGGTCAAACCTTTTTCCTACGAAGAATTTTATAAAGCGGTATCGAAGGTTCGCGCCATGATACAGCTTAGAAAGGCAGCGCCTTTGGGTGACTTTCTTTTTCTTAAAGTGGAGCATGACCTGGTTCGCGTGAATATTGCTGACATTAGTTTCATAGAAAGCGCCAAAGATTACGTCAAGGTCTGTTGCCGGGATAAGGTGATCACCGCCTTATCCACTTTGAAGGCCATAGAAGAGCGATTGACCGGCCACCGGTTCATGCGTGTTCACCGGTCTTTTATCGTCAACCTGGACAAGATCGAACAAATACAGCATCTGACCATAAGGTTCGGAAAGACAATCATTCCGGTGACCGAACAATACCGGGAGGCCTTTAAGGCTGAGTTTCGTGAGTGGCTTTAACGAACGAAAAGCGATTTTTGTCGGCTGGCATTTGGTTTTGGTCGAAGCGGTTTGATGATCCTTCTCTTACCACGTTGTTTTGAGCAAACATTAAATCGAAACGACATGAAAAAGATAGTATTGATCGCTTTTTTAGCCGCAGCCAGCATCAACTGCAAAGCTTCGGCCTCCATTGATTCAACAAAAAGAGATACGGCCGAGATCAACAAGCAGGTGCAGAAACTAAATGAAAAACTGACCGACCTGCAAACAGAACTCAGCAAGATACAACAAAGATTACCGGAAGAGCGAACTGCGGCAGAGGAAGCAGCTGGCAACTCCAACAAAGCCCAGGAAAAAAGCCGTAAACAGGCTGCTTCAGCGGTAGGTGGCGATGCTGGAGATGCGCGCAAAGCTGCTAAGCTGGCCAAAAAGGCTGCTAATGAAACAGATGACGCTGAAGATGCTGCAAAGAAAGTAGAGAAGGACGAACAAAAGATCAAGGACCTGAACAAGGATATGCAAAAGACCAGGGAAAAGATCGCTAAGCTGCTGCAAGAGAATAGCTAAAAACCTTTAGTGTTAATTCTTGTTTCAGGACAATATCCATGACAACAAAAAAAGGCAACTTTTCCGGGACCATCAACCGGATCCTGATGATCTTCCTGTTGTTCACTTTTGTAGTGACAACAGGATCTTTCATTTTACGGCACACCATTAGCCGAAAACTGGAGAATCTTGGTCAGCAATTGACCGCGCCGTCCTATCAGCAAGGGATCAGCGATCTGCTGGTCGAATTGGATATGGCTGAGAACAGCTTTCAGAAAGCCACGGCAGACGGTAGTCAGGCTGACCTGACTGCTTATCAGCATCGTCTGGATACGATCTTTACCGGCCTGACGAAGATCATTGACCATTACAAGCGCGGAGGCGGAAGGCCTATACCGGAAAGCAGGCGGCAACTGGAACAAAAACTGCAGCAGAAGCTGGAGCTTTCCCGTCAGTTATTTGGTCTACGAAAAAAATTCGATTCGCTGTTGAGCGTCACAACTTTTGACCGGATCCACCGGCGCATCGCAAACAGAAACATTCCTAAAGCCGCGTTACGCGCTGATACGATCGTTACCACCCGGAACGAAGCCACGAAACTGAATTTATTCCACCGTTTGAAAGAAGCGCTCAGAAGCACGCGGGCAGTAAAAGTGGTCACCGTCCGCGAGAAGAACAACGGTCGGGTCAGCTTATCGGACAAAAGTGCGCGCCAGTTACTGGCGCAATTGAATTCAGAGTATGACAGGCTGGCGAATTCAGGGCAGGCGCTGGTGCTGGCTAATCTCAATTTGCTGACCCAGCTCCGGCATCTGACCCGGCAGTTGCAGGATATTGACCACATCGCTTTTGAGCGCAGCCGGGAGGCCACTTTAAAAGCCTACGCTTCGGCAACCCGTGATCTCAACACTTTCACGGGTATCGCGCTGGCGGCGGTGCTCATCTTCATCATTGTGTTGCTCATATATATCCGCCGTTTAGGCTGGGCTGAACGTCGGCTACGCGTCGAGAGCAAAAGAGCCATCAAACTTGCAGGCCAGAAATCGGAGATACTTGCCATCATGAGTCATGAGATCCGGAATAAATTGATGGCAATTAACGGGGCTGTATTCATGCTCAGGCGAAGTGAGCTGTCTCCTCAACAGGAACAAAAAGTAAGCGTGATCAATTTGGCTTCAGGGCTGGTGTTGGAAACGGTCAACAATGTGCTCGACGTCAGCAAACTGGAGCAGGGGTATGCGGAAACGAGAAAAAGCGGCCCGTTCCTGCCCGCCGAAGCGATCAGTGACGCGGTGGAGGCCATGCGTTTCATGGCCGAAAATAAGGGCATAAACTTGGACCTGCATTCGGGTATCGACAAGGAGAAGTATATTGCCGGGGATAGCTTTCGACTGAAGCAGATCCTGCTGAACCTCCTGAGTAATGCGATCAAGTACACCGATAGAGGCGGCGTGACAGTGCGGTGCGCTCTCCATGATGCAAATACAGCCGAACGGCTCGAGCTAAGTGTGCAGGACACTGGTGTCGGTATCGCTAAAGATCGCCTCTCGCAATTATTCACACCCTATCAGCAGGCGGGTGGCCAAAAGCCTGGCACAGGCCTGGGACTATACTTATGCCGCCAGTTGATCACTCAGGAAGGCGGAAAGATAGCGGTTGAAAGTAAGGAAGGAAGCGGAACTGTCTTTCAATTCCACATTGATTACGGCAAAACCCCGGCCGGAGATCAGGCTTCGGCACTTACGCTTCACCTTTAGGGAATGCCGGATCGTAAAGTCGCCTTGAAAAAACCGGGGCATCACTATTTTGCAAGGTTCGATAAATAACTGGGGCTGCCGCTATTGATTGATCATTTGCCGGTCTGCGGCATCATAGGTCGGACGACGAATTGAGTGCCGCAGGCCAGAGAATTTAATATAGGGCGAATTTTAAAGGTAGGGAGATGCATACATTTTCAAGTCTTCTGCTTAAAATGCTAGTTGCTTTTTTTTTACGATCTTTAAGTTTTTCCAGTCGCCCGGAGAGCCGAAGCCGACCCAATAGGCAATTTTTGAACCGCCCGTGCTGGTCAGCGGGGTAACGACTAACGCGGGTTTCTTAGCGTAGTTTACATAAACACTCACCTTAGCTGGACTAACATCAATTTTAGCATGGAACCAATCGTTCGGATTCGGTGCGGGTGTTACGGAGAACTCGTATTTGTTAGGATATTTTTCGCGAAGCATTGGCCAATCATATTGTGGCAAAGCGATGTATTGTACCGCATGGCTTCGTCTTACACTATCATCAGCTTTAAAATTGAACGGGCGGAAATAAACCGCTTCGTAAGTGCTGTCGTTCAAGCCATGATATGCCAGACCTACAAAGCTGCCTTGCAATCGGTCATTTCCTTTAATATCGAATTCAATGGTCCCGTAGGTAAATTTCCGGCCTTTCAGCCAAACTAAGCCGGCACTGTCAACGCCATTTACATGAATAGTGCCGTCATTAGTAACGGTTAGCTGACGGTTAACGAGATCAAAATCTGTAGCTTTCGGCTTGGTCTGCGCTGCGCAGTTGATCGCTGTAAACAAAGTCAGCGCAACCAAGATGTTAAGTTTATTCAAGAGCATAAATTGTGTTTTAATAAAAGTGAGTATTGTACCTTCATTTGGCCTTCTTCTCAATTGCCTGCAAACGTCCCGCCGCGTTCTTGTTCTCAGGGCTCAGCTCGACCGCTTTACGATAACTAGCGGCAGCCTGTGCCAGATCGCCTTTCTCCTGGTAGCAATCGCCGATGAGCTCGTAGCCGTAAGAGAGATCCCCGTTCCTGGCCTGCAACTGTACGGCCGTTTGAAGTACCTTAATGGCCTCGTCATACTTATTCCTGCGCTGCAGGTATTTGCCGGTACTGATCAGGTCACCGATCTCAAAACTAAAATCATATCGTTCCTGTCCGGTGGCTTTTAACTGTCGGTAATAAGCCAATCCAACGTTAACATCATCGAGCATCCGGTCGCGGATAGTCAGGTATAATGACTTTTTAGGGACGGTATAAGGCTGGTGATGCAGGATGTTCAAAATGGTGGTTTTTAGCGGCCAAACCTTCATCTGCTGATTATTGGTCATCATGACAATAGTGATATCTTCCGGCAGGTTGGTATAAAAGGCTGCTTCATGATTATAATTCGAACCCTGGTGCTGGTGCCAGATGAGCCGATCGCCTTCATATCCGGTGGTACCCAGGCTGCTCTCACCACCGGGAAAACTTTCTGCCAGCAGTTTAAGCGATTTTTCACTGATGAGTTTACCACTGTGCAATGCCCTGGTCCATTCATACAGATCCCGAACGGGTAATCGGACCCAGCCAGTAACACCAGTGGCATAATCGGACGGACGGCCCGCCTGGTCGAATGCCTTCGCCATTCCGAAACCATTGACCGGGTAATCGACCAGGGAGGCGTTCATACCTGCCGGCTGTAGCAGGTTCTTACGAATGAACTCCGCATAGCTGAGGCCGCTCACTTTTTCTATGATACGCCGCTGCAGCACCACGTTCACGTGGTTATAGATATACACCGTACCCGGTTGAGCAGCCAGCGCGTTTAACTTAAGCAAACTTTGATAAACCAGGGCGTCAGTGCTGTCGGCCGCTGGCCCAAGCGCCGGAATGCCGCTGGTATAATTGATCAGTTGCTTAAGTTTTATTGTTTTGGCCCAGGCCGGGAACTCAGGGAAGAATTTAGCAAGGCTGTCGTCTAAAGATAATTTGCCGCGCTCACTGAGCAGCATGATCGCCACGCCATTGAATTCTTTGCTGATCGAGCCGATGTCGAACTTCATCGAAAGATTCAACGGTGTGGTCTTGGTCCCGTCTGCATAGCCCAAAGATCTTTCGTAAATGACCTTTCCTTTCACCGCTACAAGGATATTCCCGTTGAAGATACCTCTTTGATGTGCCAATTGCATAGCCGAGTCGATCTGGCGCACCGCAGCTTGCTGTGCGAAGGAGTCCATAACTGAAATGGACAATAAGATAAAATAAATGAGTCTTTTCATATACAGGATACGCTTAAGTGACCGTGGCTTTTTATTGATCAATGAGCCAATTTCTGTCACGATCAGTTCGCCGTTAACTTTTTCATCCCATTAAGCGAGCTTATCAATTTAGGATCAAGTTCCAATGCCTTTTGATACATCAAAATTGCACTCCGCTTATCACCCGATTCAGCGAGCGCCATTGCAAGGCTGTCGTACACGTTCGCACTGTTTGGAAATAATACGGTGTTGAGTCTGAGAACTTCCAGGCCCTGCGCTTTATAATTATTGAAGAACATACCAATACCAGCCATATTGAATTCCCGCTCATCCGTATAAAAATGAGCTGTGTCCGTTTTGATAGTATTGAATCGGGCCCAGGCTTCATTTACACCATATTTTGTTAATGTTCTTGCAAATTCGTTCGCTGAAGACTTTTTATCTGTTTGTGGTGTTCCGCCGTTAAGTAGATATAAAACGCTCATTGCAGTGTTGTGGGTACTACGTTGGGTTACATTATTTAGTACGATAACTGTCTGATCTTTGGTTATATTTCGAATGAATGCCGTTACAGCTCCGGCCATCCCGCCAGTATGAAATACCACTTTTCCATAGGTAGTATCCTTTAACACACACCACCCTAAGCCCATGTACGAAAGTGTGTTTTTCCAACCCCTTACAGCCAACTCCCCGTTATTTAAACGCACTGGTGTAAATGCTTTGTCCAGGGAGGATCGTTTAATGATTTTACCATGGTACAAGGCTCTATCAAAGCCAAGTAGATCTTCGGTCGTGGTAACGACATTACCCATACCGACCAAACCATTTATATGAAGCAACTCTATTTGATTCTGCCTCAATGAATCTGCTCTCTGAAGTACCCATGGTGCGAAATTCAGATAGTCATATCCAGTTACCCGATTAGCGTCACTGACTTTTATCAGGGGTGTGTTAATGTAGGTGTGTAGCATGCCTGCCGGCTTGAATAGGTTTTTACTTAAATAGTCTGGAAATGAAGTCTTAGCAATTTTTTCTACTATAAGCGCAAGCAAATTATATCCGGTATTAGAGTAACTCCATTTTTCGCCGGGCGCCGACGCGAACGCATTTTTGTCATTATTTATAGCAACAGGGATATCAACGAGGGTGAATATTTTACTGGTATCTTGAAGATAGGGTCTTTCCAAGATCTGAAAATCCACCAGTCCGGAAGTATGCGATAAAAGTTGGCTGATCGTTACAACTCCGTTATTTAGCTCAGGGATATACTTTTTAACAGGATCATTGAGGAGGAGCTTTCCCTTTTCATATAGCTGGAAAATTGCAACAGATGTAAATATTTTAGAAACTGAGGCCAGATGGAATGCTGAGGCTGGTGTGACCGGAGTGTTGCTTGCTGTGTTAGCAAGACCGGTTGAATGTTGGTAGATCACCTTACCTTTTTCAGCGACCAGGACGTTTCCTGACAGCTCATAATCCGCAATTCTGGTCTTTACCAAACTATCAATTTGTTTGACGCGGTTTTGTGAATATGCCTTGAGGTTCAACGTGATCAACAGAAGGCTAATTGCGATAATTCTCATTTGAATTATAATTTGATGAATACATCTAAAAATAGGTAGCGCCAACATCTAAAAATTGGTCTTCCCTTTTCGGCCCATTAGGATGTTCCCGTTGAACATTTCTCTTTGATGTGCCGATTGCATAGCTGAGTCGATCTGGCGCACCTGTGCTTGCTGTGCGAAGCAAGTTAAAATGGAGATCGAAAGTATTATAAAACAGATAAGTCATTCTATATCCAAAAGACGTGGCCAAAGCAGAAACGTTGCATTACTCTTTCGTATATTTTATGGCATCCGCCTGCTGGACGGTTTCAACTTCATTTCCGCCCCCCGTCGTTTTTATGCCTAAAATGATCACACCATCAGCCCCTACAGCTTTTGCTTTGGTTAAGATGGCTTCTTTCACTTTATTAGCATTGACGGCGGTCGAGGTATAAATGTGACCGATGACCTTGTATTTCTTAGCTACGTCTTTTTCGGCATAATAGACATCTACCTGAGTACTGGCAGGTAGCTGGTCACCCATGTAGGATGTCGTGGCACAGGAACTGAATAAAGTTGCGAGGGTGATGTATATACCGGCTAAGCGAGTTTTGTCTTTCCTGTTCATGCAAGGGTAGTACAGTTTTATGTATAAGGTTTACTGATGGTTCTTCAGCCATTCCAGTCGTCTCTGATCAGGCAAATGCTTTACTTTAAAATGCTCAAACTTTGCTTCGAAACCATCACCATCCGGAGAGGCAGCCATCAAACCCACCATGACCGGGGTATTGTTCTGAAGTGGTGCGTTCCGTGTCAGGATATAGGTTTTGTCATCAAGAGAATAAAAGACCTCCAAAGCGTCCAGCCGTCGGATCACTTTGATCCAGATGAACGGCGGGATCTTTTTAAGAGTCAACACGCTCCAGTCACTTTTTCCATGGGTAACTACCGTACTGACATTTAATTTGCCGTCAACAAACTCCACGCCTGTTTTGATATAGTTCTGGTGATCGGTTCTGATCATCAGTCCCATCTGATCAAACCGGGCTTTATACATCCCGGTAAGTTTTACTTTAGCCTCAAATTCGCCACCATACTGCCCGTAATAGAATGGCGCATCATCTACAGTAAACTTATAATGTGAGATCCGCCAATAATCACTTTTAGGTGTCACCTGCATCAGCAGCGCATTGTTTTTGATCTCCCATTGTTCCGGTTCGTTGAACCATTGCATTTTATTCAGACTTTGTGCTATTAATTGGTTAAAACCAAGTAAAAAGCAAATGATAAATAAACTTTCTTCATTATGTTCGCAAAACTATTGGGTTACATGATTAAGCCCAATGGTTATTAATAACCATATGCGTCCGCTTCTTGATATTAAATTGTTTTCTCAGCCTTTTAACGCTGATGACGGGGAAGACCAGCAACTGGACACCTCGAAAGTGATCGCCCGGCATTACGCTGAGCTCGAGCACGGAATTAGCGTGCTCAGCGATATCAAAATGAGAAAAAGCTATGTCTACCACGGTGGGCTGGCCGAACAGCTCGGCATTGATCTTCGCCATGAAGTGATCGATTCTATTTGGGAAGACGAATTGCTCAACAGGGTACACCGTGAAGACCTGGAGAGAAAATACCGTTTGGAGTTCAGGTATTTTCAAATGCTGAAGACTATGGAGCCCATGGAGCGAACGGATCACAGCGTGATCACACGCT
Source organism: Mucilaginibacter conchicola (assembly GCF_003432115.1). Lineage (GTDB taxonomy): Bacteria > Bacteroidota > Bacteroidia > Sphingobacteriales > Sphingobacteriaceae > Mucilaginibacter > Mucilaginibacter conchicola. Next base: position 859,313 of record NZ_QWDC01000003.1, on the reverse strand, counting down.
TACGGATCAAAGATCAGACGCAGCGTTACCTGAGCATTCAACATCGCCTGATCTACATAGGTAACGCAACCGATGGCGGGATCCGTTTAGCACTTTGCCTGTACAACCGACATTACGACCTCACCCCGGCGAATACACCTTACGGCGTCATCGTTAATAACCGAACGGGGGAAATCATTGAGACCGATCATTACCAATTGAATGGACTGCTCTCCTCAAGGGAAAAGGAGGTGTTGCAACAGATGAAAGCTGGTAAAAGAAGCAAAGAAATAGCAACAGATCTATCATTAAGCGTCTTTACGGTGAACCGTCACCGTCAGAATATTTTTAAAAAGCTGGAGGTCAGCAATGCGATCGAAGCCTGCCGCATGGTGGAATATCTTTGATATACAATCTGTACAGAAAACCTGATGATAAAAACTACACTTACATAGTGAGCTTGGCAATGGACCTGTTCGGTGGTCAATGGAAAGAGTTACCTTCTAGCATTTTGAGGATTGCCTCAGACGGTACGGTGAGCTCGGTAACTAGTTGCCCTATGTTACCGAATGCAAGGCAGCCCGCATTCCCTAACAACGCTTACAGCCATTTTTGAGGTTTGATCCCACAGGGTACCGCGAAAAGGCGTGAAGATAAGAAGGGACTTATACAAATACAATTCTGGTTAATAAAAACGATTATAAACCATGTCCTGACCGTTTTTGACTTTACAATCTATCCGCGAACATAGGTTTTGCATTTGTAACCCTATTTGTATGAGAAATGGATACAACTATCCAAGGATCGGTTACATTTTGGGTAGCGCTATTATGGACCTTTGTCTTATCAAATCATCAGATAATGACAAAAGAAACAAAGCAAACAGAAAAAGTATGGTTCGTGACCGGCGCTTCTAAAGGCTTAGGTGCTGACCTCGTAAAACAACTACTGGCCGGCGGTTATAAGGTGGCCGCCACTTCAAGAAAAAAAGAGGCGCTGATCGAAGCAATTGGTGAGCATGAGAACTTCCTGCCATTGAATATGGACGTTACCGACAACAATGATGTAAAAAAGGTGATCGGTGCGGTAGTTGACAAGTTTGGACGTATGGACGTGATCGTAAACAATGCCGGATTCAGCCAGATCGGGGCGGTAGAAGAACTTAGTGCTGCAGAGGTGCAAAGGAACTTTGATGTCAATGTATTCGGTCCCTTGCATGTGATCCGCCATGCGGCACCCTACCTGAGAGCGCAGCGTTCAGGCCATATTTTTAATATCGCGTCTATCGGTGGCTTTGTAGGCAACTATGCGGCATTCGGTATCTATTGCTCTACCAAGTTCGCTATGGCCGGTTACACAGAGGCACTGGCTGTAGAAATGGCGCCATTCGGCGTGCACACCACGCTGGTTTACCCGGGTTATTTCCGCACCAGCTTTCTGGAAAAAGATTCTGCCATGCTGCCCGCCAATGCCATCGATGCCTATGCCAATGCACGTGAGGTAGAGGCTCAGCACCTAAATGAGATCAGCGGTAACCAACCTAATGACCCGAAGAAGGCTGCAAGCGCATTTATTGAGCTAAGCAAACAAGAACAGCCCCCCGTACATTTCTTTATGGGTGTTGATACACCTGCACTGGTCAAAGGCAAGATTGATATTATCGAAAAGGCTTTGGCTGCTAATTTGGAATTGACCGGATCAACCGCAATAATTGAATAATGGAAAATACGATGGAAGAAACAAAAGCATACCCGGGCATGTGGGTGACCGCAGATGGCCATGTGCGCCAGGAGCTATTGCCAAACGGCCGTTATGATGAAGCCCGGGGCAATCGCAAAAGCGCCTACCAGGGTAGTTACCGGATCAAAGGCGACCATATCGATTATAAAGATGATACAGGTTTTACCGCTGATGGCGAATTTCGCGATGGTGTCCTTTACCACGGTGGCATGATCTTTTACAAGGAAAATCAATAATTTAGCTTATGCCTGGCACATTCCGTTTTCATACCCTATCAGACCTGCACGCTTATTACGGCTTGCCGGGGCCTGAACACCCGATGATCAGTTTGATCGATTATAGCAAGGTCAAGTACCCCGATGATACCGCAAGCCTGAAGTGGTTGCAGGATTTTTACATGTTCGCATTAAAGCGGAATGTGCAGGCTAAATTTAATTACGGCCAGCAACCCTACGATTTTGATTCAGGCGTGCTTTCCTTTTTTGCGCCGCAACAATTACTGCAGGTACAGATCAAACCTGATGTAGAGGTCAATCAGACCGGTTGGCTTTTACTGGTCCATCCCGACCTGCTTTGGAATACCCCGCTGGCCGAACAGATCAAGAACTATGAGTTCTTTCAGTATAAAGTAAATGAAGCCCTGTTTTTATCAGAAAAGGAAGAAGCTGTCATAGCCGAGATATTTCAGAAGATCGAGAAGGAATATCAGTCGAACATGGACCAGTTCAGCCAGTCTCTGATCATCAATCAACTGGAATATCTGCTGATCTATGCTGACCGTTTCTACAACCGACAGTTTCTGACCCGTAAGATTACCAATCACCAGATCCTGGATAAACTGGAAGCTTTGCTTCATGAACATTTTGCGGAAGATAAGCTGATTGATAAGGGTATACCCACGGTACAGCAGATCGCGGAAGAACTGAATATATCTGCCAATTATCTAAGCACCCTTCTCAAGGTATTGACCGGACAAAGCACCCAGCAATTCATTCATGACAAGCTGATCGAAAAAGCAAAGGAAAAGCTATCGGCCACGAACCTGTCCGTGTCCGAAATTGCTTATAGCCTGGGGTTTGAACACTCGCAATCCTTTAGCAAGCTTTTTAAAGCTAAAACAGATCTCACTCCAATGGCATTCAGACGAGCCTTCAATTAAATGTAAATCTGTGGATTATCATTGGGTAAGGCCGGATGACTTTGCTCTGGTCGTATTCTAATTGCGTAAGATGTTGCCGGATAAATAATTGAATATTGGATAGATGTTTTGACGGCTTGTTGTTAAAATAAAATGATAATCACCGGCCATGCTACAAAGAACCGATCATTAAAACAAGGTCGCACCAAAAGCCCGGTTTTTGGAAACCCTGCCAGGTTAGATTTTGAGCGCATGCCCGCAAACTAAAACGGGTGACCATAGAGGTCTGCACCCCTTTTTTTGTTTAATGAAGCTACCACCGGGTTGATGCAAGTCAAAAATCTTGCAATAGATTGCGATTTTGCTTTCAAGATAACGCCATCTATTCGAAAGAGTAACTTCATCCTAAACCTGTTGTCAGCCTTCGTTACAAATATTTTAGCGTAACCAACCTCAGAGCTCTGTAGCCAAGACCGCTCATTAATTAGGATTTGAACATTCAGCAGTACTTCGCGCCTGTACATAAAAAATAAAAGGAACTCAATTGATGATCACATAATCCTTTAACTGATGATCGGCAGCTTTGACAGCAGGATATGGTGCTACGGACTTGTGTAATAACACCATGCCTGCTTCGCCGGCCTCATTTCCCATAGCAATGCCTCGAGCAGTAATGTCAAATTTGTTTAAATTCAGATTTGACGTCTACGATAGGAATATTGAAAAGGCAGGCCACGATCACCATTTACAGCATCACATTCTTCAGTTCGAAAAAAATGGTATTTACACGTTCCAATGCCATTATCAGATTACCTGGCAATAAATAATTGTTATATAGAAAATGATTGTATTGAAAATATTTTGAAGTAAATTAGGCAAACGCTTTACTGAATTATTCATTAGGTTGAGTCTATCCAAGAACTTAGCACCATACGTGTAAAGCGCAAAACCTCCCGCAGGCAACACAGGTGCGGCGCCTGGCACGGGAACATCAGCGGTAATTTATTTGCCGGTATTACTATAAAACTAAAGTTCGAAAAATGGAAGTATATAATGATTGTTAGGTATGCTTACTTTTAAAAAAGGTCTATATTCAGGCGAAGTAACCTGTGAGAAAAATATAAATGGCATTATTGCATGTGTTACGGATTATCATATCTATGATTATAATAGCGCTATGCATTGCCACGAAAATGCTCACTTAAGCTTTATGATACAAGGTGGTTGCGTGGAGAAGAAAAGAGATGCTTTTGATATCAGTCCAGGTAGTATTCAATATTACAGTTCCGGCGAAATGCATCAGGTCATAAAAGTCGCTGAACCTTCCCGAAGGGTTAACCTAGAATTAGAGGAGAGTTTTTTTGCTCAGTTTGACCTTAACGACGCACAAGCAAGCGTTGCTATTTCGAAAAATCCGGAATTCAAGTTTTTAATGATAAAGATTTACAAAGAATTGCTTACTTATGACTCTTTATCAGAAATATCTATCCAAATGTTATTGTTTCAATTAATAAGCCAGGAACAATATCATGGCCAGACAAACAAACTCCCGCTTTGGATAAGTGCCGTTGAAGAATACTTGCGTGATAACCCGGATGAAAAAGTATCATTGCAGGAACTGGCGCTAATAACGAATATGCATCCCGTAACATTGTCAAAAAACTTTCCAAAATATTTCCATTGTACTATAGGAGAATATAAACGCCGCATAAAAATAGAAAAGTCGCTTACGCTGATTAAATCATCGAAATTGACCCTGACTGATATTGCGTTAACTTGCGGCTTTTTCGATCAAAACCACTTTATTAGAACATTCAAGCATATCACAGGTTTTCTGCCGATGGAATATAAGAGATCATAAAATCCTTAATGGCTAAATTCATGCTATTTATTCTTTTAGGCACAAAATAATTTTGCTCAATAACGTAAAATCTATATGTCCTGTGAAACGAAGTAGAAAGATTTTATTTTTATTCATTACCCTTCTTCTTATAGTAATTCAGTATTCCTGCCGATCAGTAACTGCTTTAAACGGGAAAAAAGTGAGCGCTTATGATATTGACCACTTCATTAAAAAGCAGGTTGATACTTTTCGTTTACCAAGCGTATCAATTGCATTCATTGATGATGGGAAAATAGTTTATCATAATGAATTCGGATATTCCAATTTAAAAAATAAAAGCAAAGCTGACCGGAACTCTATATACGAGGCATGTTCTATGAGCAAACCTGTATTTGCTTATTTTATAATGAAAATGAAGGAAAGAGGTATTATAAATATTGACACTCCATTATATAAATATCTACCTTACCCGGAAATCGAATATGATGGTCGAAACAAATTGATCACAGCAAGAATGCTCTTATCCCATACTTCAGGTTTACCAAACTGGCATGAATATGAGCCTGCTGATTCAGCTCTTCATGTAGCCAAAGGCGCTCAATATTTGAAGTTTAATCCCGGTACTGCCTATAATTATTCAGGGGAAGGGTATCAATATTTGGTTAATGTTATTGCGCACTTATTGCATACTGATTTAAAAAGTCTGTCTGATACCGTTGATAAAGAGGTTTGTAAGCCCCTTGGAATGAAACACGCCTATTTTGGCTGGAACAAATATGTTGCACAACACAAAGTAACGGGGTACCGTCAAAATGAAGGTGATGGCAGTAATAAGCCGGGCAAATTAAAAAAGTTTGAAGAATTTAGTGCAGCAGGCGGGTTGCATACCAACGCAATTGATTACGCAAATTTTATAATTGCGCTGATGGACGAAAAAGGATTATCAAAAAAGAGTTTTAAAGAGATGTTTGAACCGCAGATCAAGGTTCCCGATTCTGACGAAGCTGATGATTGGGGACTTGGTTTGGCCATAAAAAAAACCAATTATGGCATCAGATATATGCACAGCGGAAATAATGGTGATTTCACAGGTTATTTCGTTATGTATAAAGATTTAAAAAGAGGTTTTGTCTTTTTAACGAACTGTAACAGGGCGGGTGACTTATTTGATGCCTTGATGCCGCTATTTGAAAATGGAGGCTAAAACGTGAGATTAGAAATTTTAAAATGAAAAACATTATCCTCGGATTGCTATCCCTTTCAGTTAGTTTCGTTTTTGCCCAAAATCCGGTATCATATCCAAAGGACACGACTATTTCAAAACCGGAATTAAATTTTGAAGTGTTGTGGCATACTTTCGAAGATAACTATGCCTTCTTTAAGTTAAGGAATATTGACTGGCATGCCACCTATCAGAAATATAGACCCCAAATAAATCCCCATACATCTGATGATTCGTTGTATACGGTTTTTTCTCTGATGCTGGCACCTTTTCATGACAATCATATCAATGTTATCGTTCCGGGAATCAAGCAATTCAAATCTGTAAAACCTTCGCAGTTCGTGAAAGAGTTCCCAACGGATAGCCTGCGGAATAAGTTTTGGCAAATGGTAAATTCTTCCCTAATGCAAAAACGTTTTACAGCCCTGCGATACTTAGGTCCTGAATTTAATCATGTACCTCTGTTTGCTTATTCGACTTCAAATGGTATCGGATACCTGCGTTTCAACAGGTGCTTCGTTGATCAAAATTCCGATAATGTGCCTGATGCAGTAGTTGCAGGCAAACTATTGGATACGCTGTTTGCAAGTTTTAAAGAAGTCAAATCAATGATCGTGGATGTAAGAGATAATATTGGCGGCAATGATGAATTTGCTTACGAAGTTGCTGGCAGGTTTACAGCTGGTAAAGTAATTGGTATGCATAAAAAAACAAGGATAAGAGCAGGAGGATATGAAGATTTTGGGAAACTTGAAACATGGTACACAGAGCCTAAAGGTAATTTTCAATTTACAAAACCTGTGGTCGTATTAACGAATGATAAAACAGTAAGCGCCGGAGATTTATTTGCTTCAATAATGAGAGAACTACCCAATGTAAAAATTGTCGGTTCAAACACACGAGGTATATACTCAAATATGTATGGCTTTACACTGCCAAATGGCTGGCTTATTTCACTTTCTAATGAGCGGTACTACGACAACAAAATGGTTTGTTATGAAGGTATCGGCGCACCCGTTGATATTCGTGTTCTAAATACCCGAAATGATCTGCTGAACTTGAATGACCCCGTATCGGACGCAGCTATAAAACATTTGTTAAAGACCCATAATTAACGAAACTACCGCCAACTGTGGCTTCACCTCCGGCAGCGACTTGCGGCGAAAAAACATTCATTTTTTAGCCGTTACCTTACTACTTTTCAAGTTTGCGTAGAGAATAATTTCTGCGGGGGTGACACAATCGGGGACCTACCTAAAATTAGCTCCGATCGTAATGAATGCGGCATAGTTGAAACAAATGATGAAATACAAATATCAGAACTTTACAAAAGCAGCTTTTGAAACTTTCCAGTAATTGAAAACTAAACCCTAAGATAAAGATGTATGCTTTATTTTCTTAGAGGAGTTTGCGAACCATGTACTCTGCGTCTGCCATTTTGATGCTCACCACTCTGGCCTCGTTGCTGCGCGCGATCACCCCTTCAACACCAGTCCGGAGTCACTGTGGTCGCCTGTACCTGAGCTGCAATTAAAGCATCGCTCGTATGCTTACCAAAACAGCCTTAATTGCCGCCATCAGGGGCTGTATTACTCCATATCTCGGCAATCCTTAATAGACAGTGTGATTGTAGAATTATCCTTTGGGCAAACCAACAGATGCGGAGCACAGGTTCTCCGATATTTTGACAGATGAAACTGAAATTTTTTCACTTTTTCTGAAAAAATTTCAGGAAAGAGCCAGGGCTGTATGACTGGCACACGCCTTGTAATCAGTTCATTAGTTTAATTAATTTCATTCGTTTAATCATTAAAAAATTAAGGAGGACAACCCATGACACTGGTTAAATTTAATCCCGCCAACACGAACAATCACTTTGTATTCCCAGGCTTTTCTGACGTATTTGCTCCAATCTTCGGTGACACACTTTTTAATGACCGCATGGTCGCCCGCGTACCGGCGGTAAATATCAGCGAGTCCGAAGATCACTATCATGTAGAGCTGGCTGCACCGGGCCTGAAAAAAGAACATTTCAGGCTCAGCCTGGAGCAAAATGTGCTTACCGTTTCGGTGGAGCAACAAAACGAGAACAGCGCAACACAAAAGAATTACAGCAAACGCGAGTACAGCTACAGCTCATTTGTGCGCTCTTTCACGCTGCCGGAAAGCGCCAACGCTGAAGGCATTAACGCCGTTTACACCGATGGCGTTTTAATGATCGATATTGCCAAACGCGAGGAAGCCAAACCGGTACGCCGTCAGATCGAGATCAAATAATTTTATTCCGTAATCTGTTTCAGGTATGAAAACCGATTTTGATCTGATGATCAGCTTCCGGACGCCTTCGGGGTTTAAGCGCTGTGCGCAATATTTTCTGGGCACTGACCGAAAATTTGCGGAATCCGTATTTCAGCAACTGACCGGTCATGAAGATCATACCGGTCAGGCGGTGCTGCATCTCGACCTGGTGGAAAGCAGCAGTGGTTTGCCACTGAGGTTAAGAACACTATGTTGCAAGCTCAGCGAACTATCCGATAATTGTGCGCTGGTCACGAAAGAGTTATTCCGACAACAAGCTATCCGGGATGAAAGTCATCCAATTGAAAAACGGGGATCATAGATTCCCGTTTTTCTTTGTGTATTATATACTTTAACAGACGTTTTGCTACGTTTGGACAGCTCAATAGGCGCCTTCCAGCCTGCCCGGGCTTCGGCATGGAAATTGTTTTCACGTCGGCATGAATCAGCTTTCTAAAACGCTCATCGCCGGTATCGCCGGAACTTCGGTTATGACGGCTGACAGCGATCTGATGTCCAGAATCTTCGGTGAGAATTTCAGGGAGCCAGAACATCTGGCGACAATGATCAAACGTTTAGCGCCGGGTTTGTCTAAACAGGCCAGTCAACTGGCAGGCTGGGGTGCGCATTTTGCAATGGGTTTTGTATTCGCGGCTGTTTATGTGGAGTTATGGGAAACCAAAAAGATCAGGCATTCGGTCTTGAACGCTTTGATACTCGGGGCCGTCAGCGGGTTACTGGGTTTGCTGATCTGGAAAGGTACGTTTAAAGCACACCCCTTTCCGCCGCTGATCAAATATGACCATTATTACCTCCAACGAATCCCCGCACATATTGTATTTGCGGTGACAGCAACATTGGCTTACCGGCTTACTTTAAAATTAGAAGAAAAGAAGGACCATGACTAATTTCAGAGGTTTTAGCATACCCCCACCATGATGAACCGGGTTGCCGCTACTATGTGTATGAAAACGCTGGCACTGTGGCTCCCTGCCGATAGTCAACAGATCTATCATTAATTGGCATATCTATCCCGCTATTGTGCAGGATGCATACCGTTGTCTACATCACTTGAACAAGGGTGTTTGTTCAAGGTCTAAGACCACCATTCCAATGGAAACCTGATCTGGTCTACGCTATCGACAATCAGGTTTGGCTTATAAGCATACCGGTCGACTTGTTTTTTATCGGCGATGCCGGATAACACCAGGACAGTTTTAAAGCCCATATATAGGCCGCCAATAATATCGGTTTCCATGGTATCGCCAATCACGGTGATTTGCTCCGCTTTGAGACCCATATACATGCTGGCCGAGCGCATCATAACGGGGCTGGGCTTGCCGATCACAAAAGCTTCGCGGCCGCTGCCTTCTTCGATCATGGCGGCGGTAGCGGCGATACCTAGGTTGTTCCAGCCCGCCTTTCGCGGCGTTGGGTCACGGTTAGTAGCGATAAAGCGCACACCATCAAGAATCATATCGACGGCAGCGCGAACGTCTTTCAAATCGAAGTCCATCCCCTCGCCCAGGATTACAAAGTCGGGTTTCTTATCTACGAGTTTAATGCCGTTGTGCTCCAGGCTTTTTAGCAATCCGCCCTCGCCTAGTACGAAAGCACTGCAACCGGGAAACTCGTTTTTCAGAAAGGTCGCGGTTGCCATGGCGCTGGTGTAGATATGTTCTTCGGTAATGCCTTTTACGCCCAGTTCTTCCAATTTTTCAACAGCTTCACGCCGGCTGCGTGCACTGTTATTGGACAGAAAGGTGAAGGGGATCTTTGCTTTGAGTAAGCGCCTAACGAAAATTTCGCCGCCCTCAATGAGCTCCTCTCCCGCGTATATCACGCCGTCCATATCAATCATTAACCCGTGTTTTTTTGTCATGTTTATTGAAATATTGATTGAGCTTTTTCTGTAGTTTTTTCCAGGTCGATCCCTTTACCGAGTACACCCCGGAAAAGGTCACCTGTTTCTTTTAATCTTTGAATGGCGTTGTGGATCGTAAAATCGCGCATGGTCAGGCCGGGTTTCACTTCATCCCAACTGAGAGGCATGGAAACGGTCGCGCCCGGTTTAGGGCGTAACGAGTAGACGCCCGCGATGGTGGCGTCGGGCCGGTTCTGCAGAAAGTCAAGGTACATTTTTCCGCCTCGCTTCCTGACCATCCGCTCCATGCTGGTGTACTCCGGGATCTGTTTGTGGACTAGTGAGACAATGATCTTGGCGAACATTTGGCTTTGGTCGTAAGTGTACTTGGCACCTAACGGGATATAGATATGCATGCCTGTCGAGCCGGATGTTTTGGGATAGGCAGTTACGCCGATGGCATCCAGTACCTTTTTGATTTCCTGTGCAGCGCTGACCACCTGGTCAAAATGCTGTTTGTCCGGATCCAGATCGATCACGCAGAAATCGGGATTACCAGCTGATTGAACCCGGCTGAACCAGGGGTTGATCTCGATACAACCAAGCGAGGCCATCCAGAGCAGGCTGGCTTTATTGGTAGCGACGAGATACTCTTTTTCCTCGCCTTTGTCATTGGTATGCGGCATGGTCGCCATACAGCCAGGGACTTTATCCTTGACATTTTTCTGGTAAAAGCTGGGGCCATAGATGCCGTTCGGAAAACGGTTAAGCGACATCGGGCGGTCCTTCAGGTACGGCACCATGTATTCAGCGACCTGGTCGTAGTAATTGAACATATCCCTTTTGGTAATACGGTCTTCGGGCCAGTACACCTTGGACAGATGATTGAAGGTCAGTAGGCAGCCGTTGACCTTGACGCTCTGGCTGTCTTTGGCGGGATCCAAAAAGCTGGCTTCGGGTTTAATGGCTTTGGTCATGGTTTTCTTTTTAGGAGTTTTTTTTTTATTCGTTCAGCACTTTCGTCGGCTTCCGCCACGGTACTTTGCCTATCGGCAGGCACTTCCAGGATCACCTCTTTTGGATCTTTATCGCGGCGCATGCCTTTGAAAGAGGCCTGGCGGACTTTGCCGTCGCCCGTAATATCAGCGATATTGACTTCGCAAACAAGTTCCGGTTTCAGCCAGAAAGGTTTGGCACCCAGGCGGCGCGGGCGGTATTGGGAGGTCTCATCGACATCGGGTTCAACCTCGAATGGGCAAACGTCGGTGATCAGCGGCTCAAACTCGGCCATCATTTCTTTTTGCTTTTTTCCGGACCAGCCAGTCCCTACTTTGCCGATATAGCGCAAGACGCCTTTTTGATAAACGCCGATAGCCAGGGCGCTGAACAACTTATCGGTGCCGGAGTTGCGGGTGAATGCGCCGATGACAACTTCCTGGCGGCGCTCCACTTTGACCTTCAGCCATTGGCGGGAACGGTCACCGGAGGTATAAGTGCTGTCAGCTTTTTTGGCCATGATGCCTTCGATGCCGGCCTTTTCAGCGGCGTGAAAAAAATCGATACCGTTGACGGCAAAAGCTTTGCTCTGGCGAATGGTATCATCTGTAGGCAATACCACATCCAGAATCGCTTTGCGTTCGGTTAAAGGGAGTTGGCGCAGGTCGCGGCCCTCATACCAAAGGATATCAAAAACGTTGTAGACCAGCCGGCCATCTTTGCGGCGTTGCCAGTTCTGGATGGCGCTGAAATCCGATTTGCCGTCCGCGCCAAGCACGACGATCTCACCGTCGATGATCGCATTGGCGTTCCATTTTTTAAGCGCTTCGGCAATAGGGTGAAACTGATCGAAGGATATATTGTTCCGGGAGATGAGTTCCGCTTCCTGTTGATTGACCACGGCCAGGGCGCGGTAGCCGTCCCATTTGATTTCATAAAGCCAGCCTGCATCATTGAACGGTTCGCGGACCAGGGTGGCTTTCATGGGCTGCAGCTTGAGCGGTGGCGCTGACGTGGGTGCTTTGGCCAGTAAGTTTTGCAATTCAGAGACTTGTGCTTTGTTGACTACAATCATGCTTGTAGTGGTCTTTGGCTTTTTCCGTGGCAGGTCATGCTCTGAGAGTTCGATCCAAACGGGCGCGTGGTCGCTGGATCCCTGCCAGCCGCGGACATGTTTATCCACCTGACCGGTTTTCAGGCGATTAACGATTACGGGGTTCAGCAGGAAATGATCGAGCCTGAGACCGGCATTGCGTCCGTAAGCATCTCGCAGGTAGTCCCAAAAGGTATATATGCGTTCGTTTGGAAATAATGTCCGGATAGCGTCCGTCCAACCCTGAGCAATCAGATCTTGATAGGCTTTGCGGCTTTCGGGACGGAACAATGCGTTGGCTTCGTATTTTTCGGGTTTGTAGGTATCGAGTTCGGTCGGCATGACATTATAATCACCAATGAGCATGACCGGCAGATCGCGATTGACCAGGTCTTTGGCGTGATCGGCTAATCTCTGGAACCAACGCAGTTTATAATCGAATTTGCCACCGGGCCAGGGATTACCGTTTGGCAGATAGATACAGCCGATAACGATGCCATCTACAAATGCTTCGATATAGCGGCTATGGGTGAATTTTTCGTCTTCGCCGGGCAGGTCGCGCCGCAGCTCCCGGATCTCACTTTTTGCCAGAATCGCGACGCCGTTCCAGCTTTTCTGTCCCTGCCAGATGGCGTTATAACCGGCCGTTTTCAGCTGTTGTTCAGGGAAGGCGCGGTTCTCGGCTTTAAGTTCCTGCAGACAGACTATATCCGGCTTGGCTTCTTTGATCCAGCGCAACAGGATTTCCAGGCGCCCGTTGATGCCGTTGATGTTATATGTCGCTATTTTCATCCCGTTTTGCCTTTGTTTTTATGCTAACATTTGAAGATTTACCGCCAGTATCTGTCTGCAGGTTACCGCTAAATGGTCACCCCGGAACTTGCCCTGATCATCAGTAAACTTTAGTTCGCAGCCGGCTGAGGGCTGACCGATCATTTCATCCGGCAAGTTAATTTGTTGACACGAAAGCCCGGGCAACCGGGACCTCGCATTTAGAATTGGATGCTTACTTAATTTTCTTTTCGATGGCGCTGCATTGGTTTCCAGCAGATTTTTTTGCGTGTTTTACCGCCTGCAAAATGGCGCCTTCTTTTTGCGCTTCGTATTTGATCTCATGTGGTTGATCCGAAACTAAATTGTTTCACTTTTGTCCCTCTTGTACCCATAGATAATTATCTTTATATTTCCTTTGGGTTAACAAATTTTATTCAAAGAGGTTTTCTATATCGGCTATAGGCGTTTATATTCCTTCTATTGGCATGAGGGATAGTATGATATTGAACGCCTGGGGGGCGCTACAACAGAATTAGCATTCATTCGATACGCTAGCAGTTATGCAATGTTTCCGTGTCTTGAACAGAACTTACAGATGACATCTGCTCGTGTGCATCCTGATCTGCTAGGGTCGCTTGAGAAGCATTATGAATAGAAATATAAACCCTCGTTGATCTCGCTGGCAGGATTACCGGCAACGGTGTGTTAGTTCCTTTAATAAGTTTACCGCTGTTGCGAAACATCAGGCCAATTGCTGCCTTTGATTGGTTATGCCGAACAGGCGGTTCAATATTTTCGGCGCCAGTGCCTTTAGGCAGCATGGATGAGCATAATAATAAGCCGTAACACTGTCCGGGATCGCAGTAATTTCTTTCTGATCGCTGATTTTTGTTCTGCCGGTTCGCTTACTTAGCTGGCTTATGGCTGATCATCATATCCTCTCTTTTAGCCACTGCCAGTGTATTGATTGTGCGATCCCCTGATCAGGATTCGGAAAATTGCTCATCCCGGAAGGTCCATTTTATGACTTTTAATGAATGCGCTTATGGCCGACACCGCCTTATTGCTTTTAAGTTCAAGTTCCAATTCATCTATCGAACTAAGATAGCCCGGCAAGTTTTCGATCTTACCAGCGTCTGTCAGCGAAAACCCCATACACCACCGTGCAAAACTCCTTTCTTCAATCGTTTCATTAATCAGGGTCTCGATATCAGTGTGCCGCTGATCAGCTAAAATACGGGAATAGAGGGTATCGATAAAAGCGGCCCTACCCTCTAACCATTGTATAAAATTACCTTCGGCATAAAGTAAAACGCCTGTTATGCCGAGTGCGGCATTATGGATGCAGGAACTATGAAGGATATCCAGCAGCTGATTCTCGTGCATCGGATAAACAGCTCTGCTGCGGTAGACGATTGTTTTCACCATATCGGATAATTCGACAATGTTAACAATATTTCAGCGACCAAAAAAAGGTTGCTTAAGATTCAGCTCATTTATATCGGGCCATCGGCATTTCATCGCGAACATTTTCAGTACAACCGGGAAACCAGAAATTGAAAACCAATTCCTGTTGGCATAAACTTTATCTTATATATTGCTTGAAATTTCCGCAAAACGGAAATCTAAAGCCTTGTCAAGGTGGATTTTGACAGCGCTTTACTTTTATAACGAATACCTGATTGATGCAGAAGGCCCTTGTCACTGCCCCGTCTTCGTGGCTCCCCTCGTTGTTAAACCCGGTAGTAGGGCCTCCCCATTTCAGTGGGAAAAATGGATTTTGTGTTTGACGTTGCTGAGTGGGACCCTTGTCACCGGAAAGGCTGCCCTATTACCGGCCAATTAAGCATCCGTTTCAGCACGATGCCTTTGTTCGGATTCTCCTCACGCTTTCTTCCGAGCTTTAAACATCTAAGGCAGAAAAATTTGCTTATTCCCCCCCCAGAGTTCAACGTCTAGCAACGCGCAAATATGAAAACGGCGTCAAGCGCTTTTCGCCAGACTCCAACTGAGCATAGTTCTTCTCATTTAAACCCGGAGCCTTCGCCAGAAACGCCTTAGAAAAACCTTTCTCTTCTCTGATTTTTTGATCTTGTATAGAACCCTGTTCAAATATATCATGGACCTTTCCCAGGTGACGTTATCCTTACACATGATACTGTTATTCATTTTAGTCTTAATTTTAATGCGCGGATCAGCAAAACAAATTTCGAAAGAAAACTGAAAAGTGTTGTTCAAGTCCGGTTACGCTTCCCTTAACTTCAGGCTACCTTCACCAGGCTCTCAACGGGAATCCCAGGCACTTCGCACAAATGATCAGGGGCGATACCTTCAGTCTGATTTGATGCAGTTCGATCTTTGAATAGGCGTTTTGGAGATGCCGAGCTGCTCACTGATATACGTTTGAATCAAGGATTTCGATAATCAGATTTCCTTAATAGGATTGAAAATCTGTGCCATGTAGGCTTTACCCTCTTTGTTTCTGTTATTTGGGTCATGGGGTATTGATCTGATAAACGCAATTGATCGCTCATAACAGGCGCTAAAAATAATGTTTTAAGCAGGATCACTTACGCAAAATATAGTTAAAGATTGTATTTGATTTGAAACAGGCCGACGCTATCGGGGGATTGCCTGCAGGTAATTGCCGTTTATTCTGAACCCGGCTTTACCCTGTTCAAAACATTATGCCCTTCCCGGCATTTCTTAGATAGTTATTCATTGCTTTTTGATCATTTTTTATGAGCTGGACCTGCCCGAATTGTGACCGTGAACTGCCCTGGAAAGATTACCGGCATTATTGCGCACGGGTGAGCCTTGACAGTTTGTTTGAGGGGCGCTCTCCGGAACTTGTGCTGGCTTTTGACAAGATCCTGGCAGAAGTGTCGGGCTGGGATAGAGTTTTGGTAGGCGTAACCCCGAATTGTATCGTATTCACTCGCAGGGTAGGCTTTCTGATCTTACGCCCGATGAAAAAGGTTTTGGATATTAAATTTTACTCAGCGGTTCTTCATCCGGAACCGCCGGTGATGAAAAGTGTCAAGGCCGGTAACAAATTTGAAAATCATATCCGCATCTCCTCAGTTGAAGATATCAGACCGGCCCTTTTTATTTTTATCCGGGAATCGTATGAGCTGATGCGGCGGAAGAACATGCCTGCTCATCCGGGCAATTAATATGCGTAGACCAGGCCGGAGCGTTATTCCACGAGGCGGAGGTTTTTGATCTTGGTGCCGGCTTTGATATCCTTGTGGCTTCCTTTTACAGGCAGGTTTTTGATTGTTACCACGCTGTCTCCGTTTTGAAGAAGGTTACCGTTGCTGTCTTTTACAATGAAGGCATCAACCGGGAGTTCAGTTCCTTCGGGTTTCCATTCGTGCGCGCTTCCGCGCAGACCAGCAGGTCATTTTGTTGGTATGCGTAGGGGGACTGACAACGCGGGCAAGGCGGGATTTCGGTCATGATCATTTGTTTTTAGGCTCGAATATACGGATCGCTTCGCAGGGGGAACGTGTTTGTGACGAAGATCATATTTGACGGATAAGCCCCCCACAATTAAAGTCAGGAAGGTACGCTTTTTTAAAACGGTGAATGCCGGGTGTCCGGCAAATTTATTCTCAACGTAGGTTTATGGGGTTGACTCCTACCTGCCCCCTTTCAGGCCAGGTAGGAGTTTCTGATTTATCATTGGGACGGGTGTTATTCGCTCCGCAAACTTTTCACCGGGTTGGCCATCGCTGCTCTGACGGCTTTCAGACCTACGCTGGCCCATGCGATGGCAACCGAGGCCAGGATCGCCCATAGGAATATGCCGGGACCGATGGTGATTCGGTAAACGTAATCCTCGAGCCATTTATTCATCAGGAAATAACCCAAGGGGGCGGAAATGATAAAAGCGACAAGGATCAACAGCGTGAATTCTTTTGAGAACAGGTAGACAATATGAGCCGCCGAAGCACCTAAGGTTTTGCGGATGCCAACCTCTTTGGTACGCTGCGCGGCCATAAAGGACACGAGTCCATAAAGGCCGAGGCAGGAGATAAAAATGGCTATCCCGGCGAAGATCTTATAAAGTGTGGAAAGTTGTTGTTCTTTCTTGTAAAAACCGGCGATGGTCTGGTCAAGGAAACGATATTCGTAAATACCTTCGGGATAGGTTTTGTTCCAAAGGCGTTCGATGCCGGAAAGCGTTTGCTTGACATTATGCGGTCCTATCTTAATATTGAGTTTGGAATACTGGTCTTTCCAGGCGCCCATCAGCACCGGTGGGATCGCATTGCGCAGTGAACCGGCGTTAAAATCTTTTACTACACCTACCACCGGCGCACTCATATTCTTTCTGTTCCAAAGGATAATATTCTTTCCAAGCGCCTGTTTGGGATCGGTGATACCAAGTTTATGCATCAGCGTTTCGTTGATCACATAACCAGTCACCGTATCCGTATTGGGGTAAGCACCACCGGCTACGAACTCCATGCGGTAAAGTTTAAAAAACTCCGGATCCGCCCATTTAAGGCAGGAGGCAAAGTCGGTGGGGTTTGGTGAATGATCAAACTTGAAGTCACTGTACCAGTCTCCGTCATCAGAGGGTCCAAAAGTACTTAGACTAACGGCGTTTACTCCTGGCTGTATATTCAGTTCGTTTACCAACGTATTCACTTTGGCTTTCCCTGTACTGTCGCCGGGATACGGCACATTGATCACGGCTTCTTTATCAAAACCGAGTGATTTGTTTTTGAAATAGTTCATCTGGTAAATGAGGATCAGCGTACCGATCACCAGGAACTGCGCGATACAGAACTGGGTGACAACCAGCACCCTGCGTAACGAGATACCGCTTGCTTTGCCGGCATTCACCTTATTGCGTAAAGCAGTTGTCGGGTTAAACCCTGACAGTACGAGCGCCGGGTACAGTCCGGCCAGCAGCGTCACGCCGCATGTTATAGCAATTAAGAACAGGCTCACTTCCGGGCTGATGAGTAGTAAAGCGCTCAAACGTATTTCCAACAGGCCATTCAGCATGGGCAGCGTGATTACGCAGGTCATACAAGCGGATAGTATGGCGAATAACGTGATCATAAAAGTTTCGCTGATGAACTGAAATACCAGCTGCCGGCGGTTACTGCCCAACACCTTGCGGACGCCTACCTCTTTGGAACGGTTCACGGCCTGCGCAGTAGCCAGGTTGATAAAGTTCACACAGGCGATAACGAGCAGGAACAGGCCGATCAGACTGATCACGGCTATCAGTTGCCTGCTGAAGGTATGTCCGCTGTATACGCTGGTTTCGGGATCATAATGAATATCTTTTAGGGCCTGCAGGCGGTAAGTTCCCCTTTTTTCGTATGGCGGCGGGGTATGTCTTTTGGTAAAAGCTGCGAGTTCCTTGTTCAGCCGGCTTTCACTCAAACCTTCCGGCAGTACGATATAGCAGTGCTTAGCGCCGAAGGTGCTCACCCAATCGGAAATATTGTTCTTCAGCGCTCCCCGTTCGCCTACGAGTGTTGTCCAGGACATGGCCAGCTTGATGGGAATATCGGTGTTAACAGGCGGATCTTCGAAGATCCCGGTCACCTGCATATTGGTGTTGTTCTCCACCCGGATGGTTCTGCCCATTGCTTTGTGCCAGTCGCCAAAGAATTTGTCTGCCTCGTTTTTGGAAAGAACGATGGTATTAGGTGCGGTCAACGCAGTTTTCTTGTTACCGGCCAGCCAGTTGAATTTGAATATGTGGAAGAACTCAGGATCGGTGTAATAAGCCAGTGTTTCTTTAAACTTCTTTACAGCAGCACCCTGCCCTGTTTTGGTTTCATCGTAAATATAGAACGAACCGTCGCTTTGCATGATATCGGATACCTGTTTAAGCTGGGGGAAATCCGTCTTTAATCCTTGCGTAAATGGCAAAGGCGTCCCTACTCCGGTATGTACGCCGTCAGGCCCGCTGGTCACCCGGACGATCCGGTAAATTCTGTCTTTATCAGTATGATAATTATCAAAGCTGGTTTCATACTGAACCACCAGGAAGATCAGCATACAGGCCGCGATGCCGATGGCCAGGCCGGCAATATTGATGCTGGTATAGCTTCTGTTGCGGAGCAGATTGCGCCAGGCGATCTTGAAATGATTTTTTAACATGAGGTATCGGTTTTGTTTCGTAACCGCCTGGTGTCGAGCGGTATTTTGATACGAAAGTAGTCCCGGAAATGCTGCCGGGCGTCCCATGTTATAATTCGGTCGCTCTTTTTCCTGTTCTTTTTTGTACGCTGCGGGGCTTTTGCCGGTCATTTCTTTAAAAACGCGGTTAAAGGTGGTCTTGGCATTGAAGCCTGATTCAAGAGCCACACCGAGCAGGGTTAAACGGTCAAAGGCCGGATCCTGTATTTTGCGGCATACTTCCGCCACCCGGTATTCGTTGATCAGGTCGTTAAAACTTTTTTTGAGTACAGTATTAATGATCCTGGAGAGCTCGTTGGGGTGCATCTCCAGCTTTGCGGCAAGCGCCTGTAAACTGATTTCCGGATCCAGATAGTAACGGTTGAGTTTGATGCTTCTTTTCAACCAGATACCTTTTTCCCTTATGCCGTCTTGCGGTCGCGGTTTTAAGTAAGCAATTGCGGCCTGCGGGGGATCATAGGTCCTGAAGAAAGCCCTGCAGGAAAGCCAGATCATCAGTATGCCTGAAACGGGTACGAAAAGATAACTGGCCTTGCGGTTTAGCTCACTATTGCCGGAAATATAACCGGCCGTTTCAAACAGCAGGCTTAAAATGCTTAACACCCCTAAAGCAAGTAAAGGCCATTGCAGCCATCGCCATTCTTTTCGGTGCCGGTCGCCGCTATTGAACGCTATACGGTCGTAATGGGTTGTAATTTGTTGGTGAATGGCATATAGGTAAAGCAATATGGAAACCGGGGCCAACCCGATGGGGCCGGGCACAATGCCGATCAGTATCAAAGGAACGAAATGCAAAAGGTGTTTGAGTCTTAATTTGCTGTTTGGTTTGGTGATTTTACGCACATAAAAAAACAGCAAGGGCCCAAGGCCGGGCAGCGGCGAAAGCGGGCAGTTGTAAAGGTTTTGCAGGGCGGCGAATAAGGCTGCGGCGGATAAGACAGTGCTGAACATTGCCAGCGCCAGTATCCGGTTCTGCGGTCCGCGGGATTTTGCGGCATACCATAGTAAAGCCGTTGTCGCGATACCAGTGAAGATGACCGCCAGCAGAGCGAGATGGTAAAGGCTGATATGAAATATATAGTTATCCAATCCTGGGATCGTACACAACCCTTATTCCAAATATCTAACGTATTGTTTATTAATAGTTTATCTATTTTACGAAATTTTTAGCTGTAATGAAAACGGACGGTATCCTGTACGGTTTCAGCAGCAGACTTATCTTTTGAAATATTGATCTTTCATCATAGACGGACAGTACGGTGTCCTTCATCTTGGGATGATGTATGCCAGGACGGGCTGGACTGGTCAGCACAACGAGGCAACATCTTCGGATTTTGTTGTGTGAAATAATATTACCCGAAAATGATCGCGAATTTCTATATCCGTTACGTACCTTTGCTACAAACCCCTAAGGCATGAACTTTGAACAAACCCTCGGTCGTTCAATGCGGCTCAGGCGCGACATTGCGGATAATACCGCTTTGCTCGTGAGCTCCACTGAGCGCTTTAAACGAAACATCGGACTGACCGTCTATCACCGGCTGCATTCGAAACTTGTTGCCGGCCATGAGGACAGTGCCGCGGCTTTGCTAAGCACAATCATGGCAGAGATGAAGGCGTAATCAGACAGTCTGCTGTATTTTTCTCGTTTTCCGTTCTCATCATGCTCCGGCAGACATCGCGGGCTTCGCATTGTTGCGTTCAATTTCCAAAACGACGGCATGCAGGGGCTTGCTAGCCTTGCAATGAAGGCTTCTTATCACTTACGGGGCGGGTTGGCTAAAGAACTTTATTGTTGATTTTAAGGATGATCTGCTCCGGCCCTAAAATATGGTCGGGGTGATCGTTGGCGATCAGGTTCTGCGGCATCAGCGGAAAATCAGCGGTGACGGGGTCCTGGACGATCACCAATCCTTCTTTATCTTCGATGGCTTTTGCGCCTTCCAATCCGTCATAGCCTGCGCCGGATAATATGATGCCGATAGATTTATTGCCCGCTGACCCGGCAATACTTTCAAAACAGTGATCGATCGTCCGGTTGATCTTATCTTCAACCGGGCGGCCTTCAACGGATAAAAAGCGGTCCTGGAGCTTCATTTGTTTGCCGGCCGCCATGACATAGATCTTCTCGGGCTCTACGTACTCTATCGTTTCGACGGGGATCACTTCCAGCGGCGTCAGTCTTTGCAGGATCCGGTCCATTTTACTGGCATGATCTGCTGGGATGTGCTGCACAATGATAAGGGCTGCATTAATGTCGGCTGGAAGTCCTTCGATGATGGTCTTTAAAGGGCCGAAACCGCCGGCTGAGGACCCGATTCCGATGACGTAAAAGTCGTAATGATTCATAGTTTTACTGGTCTGGTAAAAGCTGCGCGTGGCCTCAGCTTTTATGGATTCAACGGTGCTCCCTCCAGGAGTGCTTTAACGATCGCTGCCGACGCGGCTTCCCCGAAGTCAAGACCGGAATAATCTGGGTTGTAGCCACCGATAAATGGGACGGCCATGATGTAAATGCGTTCGTTGAGGGCATTATACTCATCGACAGCCTGGAAGCTGTCATTGATGGTAATGCCCGGCACCGTCAGGAAATACCGTCCGTCGCGGTCCTGGCCGGCCTGTTTATTATTTTTTAGCTCCTCTGCTCCCTTTTGCGGGTCGCGGAAATAGATCCGGGCGCGGCTGACCGTTTTGTCTTCTACCAGCCCTCTGAAGGGCAACTCTTCGTAGGAAAGGTGCGGCTGACCGATGCAATCCACAAAAGTTTGATAGCTGTCATGTCGACTTTCTCCCCGTTCGTCTTTATAATGGTAAACAATGCCGCCGGTCTCAAGGGGTTCCACTTCGCTGTCATCCCCTACCGGAACGATATCCAGGTGCCCGGCCCGGTGCATGGCCAGCATTTCTGCCGCCGAGCTTTGCGGTAGATAGGCGATCACAACGGAGATCAGCGGCATAAGCTCGCGCTTGAGGCGAAGCATATCTTCCGCGGAAAAGTATTTGGCGGGATAGTTCATCGCAAAGCTGAGCACGCCGAGCATTTCTTTCCAGTAAATGGATTGCCTGCGTTTGATAGACTTTTCCGCTTCGGTATATTCGGCTGCCAGCAGCTGGAAGGCGTCCACCCTTTCGCGGAGCGCCATGACCTTGGCAACGAAGCCTTCGATAGAAAGATCCTTGATCTCTTCATAATACCCGGGATCGTTTTTCCGGATACCGGCCTTAAAATTCCGGTCGAATACGTGATCCAGCGGAAGGAAGCCTTCGTTGTGCGCCCGCACCTCTGCAATTTCTTCCGGGCTCATGATGGTATTTTTGCCGAGGTGGGAATCTTCGAGGTGAAAACGCAGGGCCGGCAACAGGCCGTTGCGCGAATGCATCACGATGCGGAACCCCGGGGTTGCAGCATCTGCCTGGTAGGTATATTGACCGCGCTGGTCTTTACCGAATGTACCGTTGTACCTGCCCAGGGTCCGGATGGCATCGATCGCCGTCAGGGACGAGCCGCGGACCGCGATGGCATGGTTTGCTTTAAATGCGAGCTTTGACGGCGGGTAAGGCGAATCGAAGTACCCCGGGATCTTACCTTCCTGCGTTTTGGGCCAAAGATGCCCGGTGCAGATGATGACCCGGTCGTATTCTGCCTTCCGCCCGCCGTTTAGGGTAATGTTCACTTTTCCGTCTGCCGGGTTGTCCGCCACGTCAGTTACGGTAGTATGATAGTGGACGGTAGTCGCGATACCCGATTCTTTGGCCTTGTTTTGTAGCAATTTGAACTGACCGGCCAGGTATTGTCCGAAAAGCAAACGCGGGAGGGTCTTGTATTCGTTAAATCCTGCGGGATCGATACCAAACTTATCGAGCGTGTCTTTGGGGACGGAACCTATCCATTCAGCTACGGGCGTTACAATATCCGGTATTTCGTTTCCCGATACGTTCGTGATATGTTCATCGTTTGCCCCTGCCCTGCTGTAGGGCATGCCTGCACCAAGGCGGTCCGCTTTTTCATAGATGTCGATTTCGATCGTGTTTTTGCCCGATTCGATAAGCCTTTTATAAATAAATAATGCGCTGGGCCCGCCGCCGAGTACCGCTATTCTTAAGGTATTTGGATTTGTTTTCAATGGTCAGTGAGTTGCTTGAAAGAACAACCCCAGTCTAACAAGTAAACAGGTTCATTGTGTTGGTACGATTTGTGAAATAAGAAAATTATAGAATTATACTGATAATAATTTATTTACAAATTTAAATTTAACATCATGCCTACTACAAAAAAAAGCACCAAGTCAGAAGCGTCAAAAGAGATGCGTGACCCGAAAAATTCCAAATCAGAGAAAAGCGCCGCAGCGAAAGAACTGAGCAGCGGCAGCAAGAAAAACAGCAAATAAGATCATTGTTGTTTGTGATAAAGGTGCGGTCAGAAAAGGCCGCACCTTTTTTATTTAAGGGTATCTGCTATGCATCAGATTCCATAAAACTGAGCGCGCGGGACTGATAACCCGGGCCTGGTGCAAGCCTGACCGCGCTAATTCTTCGCCCTGCTCTTTAAATGCAACAGTGATGCTTAATAAAACAGACATTTGTGCTAACTGTTCCCGGACGGTAGCCTGCCTGCGCCTCTTATCTTATCAGATTTTAATTGAATTTAATTTTAAATAGAAAAGTAGTAATATAAATTAAAATTGGAGATGTATTTGATGTGCAAGGGAAAACGGTGAACTATGAAACGGATACTGGTCATTGATGACGATGAAGATCTTCTGGAAATTTTCAGCCTGATATTTAAAGATGCGGGCTATAATATAGTGACCTCTAATCATAGTGAGACGGCGCAGCAGATCGTTGAGATCGGGCCCGACCTGGTCATACTGGATATCCGCATAGCCGGATCCCCGCAAAACGGCGGGGAGATCTGCTCGGCTATCAAGCAGAAATTCAGGGATGCGCCGATACCGGTACTGTTGATATCCGGGGAAACCAACATCAGCGATATCGCTTTTGGCTGCGGGGCCGACGGATTTATCAAAAAACCGTTTGACATCGATAGTTTGCTTACCGAAATCAAACATTATTTTAAGTAAAATGGAACAACAACCCGAACCTGCTAACCGTATTGAGCTTGGACAAACGAACCTGACGGCGTTTTTTATCGACCACCTGAATGTGATCTATGCAGCCAAAGCCCATCTTGTTGATAAGCTGCCGGTGATTGCCGCTCATGTACATTACATCGACCTGCACGAAGCGATCCTGGAAACGGTCAGCGACGTCCAAAAACAGATGGTCAGAATGGAGATGGTGATGGCCATGATGGACGCCAGGATCACGAAGGAAAATTGTGCGGCGATGATCGGTATGATCGATGACGTATTCGCTTCCATCCAACATTATACGGGCCGCGACCGCGGCCTTCGCGACCTATCGATCGCAAATTATATGCAGCAGATCGAAAGCGTAGAGATGGCTTCTTTCCAGATCCTCGAAATGGCCGCTGTCAAATTAAAGGACAAGCAGGTGAAGCAGCTGCTCAAAGAATGTTATAACGAAGCGCGGACCGACCGGACGCTCATGTTACTGATCGCGACCAAATACATCACGGCAAAGTAGGAATCAAGAATTCACCGTGCTTTAAGAAACGCTGGTTTAGAAACTGCATACAGATACGGATTCGAAGCCTTTGCAAACGGCTACCTGGTGTTACACTGTCCGGAATTGCACTGTTTTAGTGATGAATTAACTCAAACCTGATGCTGACCTTTTTGCTTGGCGTGTTTACAGATAAAAAACCCGCTTCGTCCGGTTTCCGCTTTTGTTTTATATGAATTTTAAATCTTAATGAGCGATGCCTCCTGCGCAAGATAAACAGCAACGAAAAAACATACTTATTTCCGGCGCCAGCATTGCCGGGCTGACACTGGCCTATTGGCTTAACCACTATGGTTTTGAGGTGACGGTTGTTGAAAAAGCTGCGGAACTAAGGCTCGGCGGACAAAACATCGACGTGAAAGGACCTGCCTGGGAGATCGCTCAGAAAATGGGTATAGCGCAAAAGATCCGCCGTGCAGATACCACTGAGGCGGGTATCCGGTTCGTCGATACAAAAAACAAAGTGCTTGCGGAGTTTCCCAAAGGTCACCCGATGAGTATGACCCAGGAACTGGAGATCTTGCGCGGTGACCTGGTGAAGATACTTTATGAACTGACAGAAGACAAAGTCTCTTATCGCTTTGGTGATCACATTACGGGTATCAGCGAACAGGCCGGCCACACAGAAGTGTCGTTTGCCGGCGGGAAAAAAGCAGAATATAGTCTGGTTCTGATCGCGGAAGGCATTGGTTCTTCTACCCGAGCTATGGTTTTTAAAGACGTGGTGAAATTCAGGTATCTGGGCCTTTATACGGCTTATTTTACCATCGAAAAACAAGACACGGACACCCGCTGGGCGCGCTGGTGCAACGCTCCGGGCGGTATCGTGTTTTTACTTCGTCCTGATCCTTACGGAACCACGCGCGCGAGCGTTACGTTGAAGGCAAAGGAAAAAGCCTACAAAAACCTTGACCCGGAACAGCAAAAGAAAGCGCTGACAGCGGCCATTAAAGATGCCGGCTGGGAAGCGCCCCGGCTTGCGGAAGAGATCAGCAAGAGCGGTGAACTATACTTCGAGCGTCTCAGCCAGGTCATCTCGCCTGTATGGAGTAAGGGCAGAACAGCGATGACCGGGGATGCAGCTTATTGTGTTACGCCCATCGCCGGCAAGGGTACCGACCTGGCTATGCTCGGTCCGTATATCCTGGCAGGCGAGATCGCCGGAACGGATGACCATCAGCTCGCTTTTTTCAATTACCGGCAAAAGCTGGAAAGTTATGTTCGCGAAGCGCAGAAACTTCCGCCCGGCATACCCTTATTGGTCTATCCTGAAAGCAGGACCGGTGTGAGGCTCATCAACTTTTTGTTCCGGATATTCGGAAGCAGGCTGGTTAAAAACCTGGCCCTGCGGTTGAGCAGAAACAAAAAAGCACCGGCAAAGACATTTGAATTACCCGTTTACAAGGATTAAAACCTGGTTTTAGGGGGTTTCAGTAAAGGAAAAGAATGCGGGTAGCGCAGCCTTGTGACCGGAATTTCGTTCCGGTCATAAGGCATTATACAGATAAAAGGATCATGGCGATGGCGCCACCCCCGGGACGATTACGTATGTCCATCTTACCCCCATGCCCTTTTACGATAATGTCATAGCTTAAAGATAAGCCCAGGCCGGTCCCCTCACCCGCAGGTTTTGTCGTAAAAAAAGGTTGCATGATTTTACTCAGCGCAGGTTCCGGGATGCCTGTCCCGTTATCCGCAATGCTAATCTCGAGCATGCTATTACATGGCGTCAGCGTTAATTCCAGGGTGGGCTGATAATCTTTTTCGTGCAGGTTCAGTCGCTGCCGCATGGCGTAAAAAGCGTTATTAAATATATTGAGGAGTACTCTGCCGATATCCTGCGGCGCCAGCGTGACCAGAGGGAGGTTATCTTCATACCGTTGCAGGACCTGAACGTTAAAGGAACGGTCTTTAGCTCTGACGGCGTGGTAAGACAGGCGGAAATATTCTTCGATGAGTTTAACCATGTCTGTCGTCTCCCTGCTGCCATTCGAAACGCGGGAATGTTCCAGCATTCCTTTGACAATATTATCCGCACGCTTTCCGTGCAGGTTAATTTTTTCCAGGTTCTGCCTGATGTCTGTGCTGAGATGCCTCGCTTCCTCCAGGTCACCTTTGTCGAGCTCTTCTTCGAGTTCAGAAATCAGTTCGGCGCTGACCTCTGAAAAATTGTTCACAAAATTTAATGGGTTCTGTATCTCGTGGGCTATACCGGCGGTCAGTTCACCAAGGGAAGCCATCTTGGCAGCCTGGATCAGCTGATCCTGTGCCGTACGGAGTTCATCCAGGGAACGGGTCAGCGCCGACGTACGTTCCTTTACCTGGATCTCCAGCTTTTCGTTCTGGTGGGTAAGCAGTTGTTGCTTGTCCTGTTCATAAGCAAGGTTTTGCGCAGATAAATTTTCGACCTGGACAAGTTTATCCCGGAGCAGGTTGCTTTTCAGAGCGAATTCACGGGCCAGGTATAAAGAAATGCCCAGCGCAGGCGCGAGGTAAATAACCCCGACGAAGGTTTGGAACCAACGTATATCGACCTGCAGCCCGCGGTACTGCACGACCGCAGATACAATCGCTGCTAAAACGGAAGCTCCAAATCCTGCGGCAATGATGCCTGCACCGGGCCGGCGTGCTGTCAGCGCTTTGACCAGCAAAAAAATGTGTACCGAGGTAAACAGGATCAGCGTACCGTCGAAATTCAAAAATCCTGAGCCATAGAGGAGGATGCTGACCGTGCTCAGGATGTAGATCACCCACATGCCTGCGATCAGCTTTTTTGCTCTGAACCCGAAAAGGGAACTCAGCGCCCTTGCCGACCAGATCCCGGTCATCAGGGACAATATAAAAGAAGGTAACCGTACTAAGCTGTGCAAACGGAGGTCATGGAAACTTGCCTGGGCCGCTACCATAAAAAAAGTAATGGTCGAAATAACGGCATACCAGCTGAAATAAAGGTTGGCACGCTGGGTCGGGTCGTAACGGTAAAAAGACAGGTGCAGCAGGCTCAACAAGGAGAAAACAGACAGTAGAACGATGTACACCCCGTTACTCTCGTTCACGGCCTGACTGGCAGCCTGCCAGTTGTCGAAACTATTCAGCCCCAGCATAAAAAAGGAATTATCCATTTTTATATAAAACGCCGTTTGCCAGGGCGCGAATCTCACGGCAAAAACATGCTCTCCCTCTCCGTCAAGACGGATTTCCTCAGGCGGCAGATTTGCGCCGACCGGTACAACGGAAGCCGGCCGCGAGCTGAGGACTCCATACTTTTTAACCAGCTTCCCGTCCAGGTATATCTCAGAAGCGCAGTTTTGAAAAACCGACAGCAATAAGGCCCGTCGGGAAAGTTGATCCCCTACCTTGAAATGCATCCTCATCCATCCTATCCTTGTCTTTTTGAGTTGCGAAAGCTGGTCCATGCCGAGTGCGGGATCGATAGGCGTCCATTCAGCGTCATTGATCCCTACTCTGGCAAAAGAAGGGTTATCTATGGTAGTCATTCGCCATCCTTTGCCCAGGCTTAAACCTTCGGGGGGAAGATGATCATAGGAAATCACTTCCTGGCCACGGGCTCCGGCATCGATGAGTAAAAAAACGATCAGAAAGAATGATAAGGGTTTGAAGGACATAAAATTTGTTCAGAATACTAATATAGCTCAAATTACGACATCACGTTACCTGCCCTGCTATATTCTCCGGCACCGGCTTTTCAAAAGATCATTCCGGCCGTCATCTCTTACAAAATTCCGGTTTCCTTTGAACAAAAATATGGTGTTCCGGAAAACCAAGCTGCTGCGGACCGCTAGCTTACCCAAACCGTGCAACTGCAAATTCGTTTACCGGTTTAAACAAGGTTTTTTTATATTTAGCTATGGATCTTTTCGTGATCATTGCATTGCTGGTTATTCTCAGCGCCTTTTACGCTTATCTGAACGTACGTTTCCTGAAATTGCCAGGCAGCATCGGCATCGTTACGATCGCCATCACCGGCTCCGCGCTGACCTTATTGGTGAATAAGATCGATCCTGCTGCGGCAAAACACCTGAATCTGCTCGCAAAAGACATCAACTTTCCTTCCGCTGTGCTGAATATCCTGCTGGGATTCTTATTGTTTGCAGGCTCTTTCCGTGCCAATACCGGGCGGCTCAGGCGTGAACGCCGTCCCGTGTTTATCCTCAGTACTTTAAGTGTTCTCCTGTCAACGGCCATTTTCGGTTGTATTTTTCATTTCGGAGGCGCACTGTTCCATATACGGGTCCCACTGATCTACTGCCTGCTCTTCGGCGCGCTGATCTCGCCGACTGACCCAGTTTCCGTCGGAAACATCATCAAACACTCGAAACTGCCCTCTCACCTTTCCACCATCATTTCCGGGGAGTCCCTGTTCAACGACGGCGTGGGACTGGTAGTGTTCATTACCCTACTCGAAGCCATACGTTCGGGCAGGGACGAGGTGGACCTTTGGAAGACCGCGGTATTTTTTTTCCGGGAAGCTTTCGGGGGTATTTTGCTGGGTGTGATCACCGGGATGGCCGGCCACCGGCTGATGAAAACGGTGCCTGACTTTCAGACGATCGTCCTTATCTCGCTGTCGGTGGTCATGGGCATATCCGTGGCTGGAAGTTACCTGGAGGTCTCCATTCCTCTTGCCGCCGTATCGGCCGGATTATTTGCCGGCAGCGAAACGATCAACGGGGACGAAAATGAACGTTCGCACGAGGCGCTGGTCAAATTCTGGGGACTGGTTGATGAGCTTTTAAATACGGTGCTTTTTGTAATGATCGGCCTGCAGATGATCAATCTGCCTTACCTGACGAGCTATCCGCTGACCGGGATCTTGTCGGTGCTTTTCATCCTAATCGCCCGCTGGCTGAGCGTCTTTTTGCCGTTGATCTTTTTGAGAAGGGCGCTGGAGGTCAATTACAGCAACATGCTTGTCCTGACCTGGGCAGGCGTGCGCGGAGGCATTTCGGTCGCCCTTGCCCTTTCCGTACCGGCAGGACCCTACCGGCATATCATCCTGAGCGCAAGTTATATGGTCGTTATCTTTTCAGTCGTCGTGCAGGGTTTGACGCTGAACCGGGTCATCCGGCATGCGATGAAAAAACAATACTGAGCGTTCCGGCAGACAATTTACGCTTTGCGCAAACCAAACCGCCGGAATAAGGCTTTGTAAGCATGGGGGAAATTGAAAATATCGACGGCCTGAAAGCTGCCATCGTTGAGCTGAAAGCCCGGAGCAGCAGGGCCGAAACCGCACTGGCGGCCCGCTTCAGCGATGCCGGGGCGCTCCGGCGGACGCTCTGGACGTTGACGCCATGGGGAAAAAAGAAGAACCGGAAGCAACCCGACGCCCATCAGCAGATAAGCCCGGACGACCAGGCGGAATCATCCACAACCAATATGAAACCTATGGCATTAAAAGATTACTTTACGAAAAAAGCACTGAAGAATGGTTTTACGATAATGAAAGCGGCGTTCAGCGGTTTCAGCGACGACCTGGCCCTGAAGTACAGTGCCTCGCTGGCTTATTATACCATTTTTTCACTGGCACCCCTGCTGTTACTGGCCATTTCCATAGCGGGGCTGGTCCTGGGCAAGGATGCTACCCAGGGAAAGATATTCCACGAGATCAACGGGCTTGTCGGTAACGATGCTGCCAAACAGATCCAGGATATGCTGAAAAACCTGCAGACCAGCGGAAAGTCGACGGTCTCCGTGGTCATTGGCGCAGTGACCCTGATACTTGGTGCGACCACTGTCTTCGGCGAAATCCAGGAATCGATCAATATCATCTGGCAGGTCAAACCAAAGCCGAAAGTAGGCTGGATCAAATTGCTGAAGAACCGTTTGTTGTCCGGGTCCATAATTGTTGCCATCGGGTTCTTGCTTCTTGTTTCCCTGGTGATCAATGGCGCACTGCTGGCTGCGAGCGATTATCTCAAAGATTTTTTACCGGCGGTCACCGTCAATTTCTTCAATATGCTCAACGCGCTGATCAGCTTCGCCGTTATCGCTGTTCTGTTCGGCGTGATCTTTAAAGTACTGCCGGACGCAAAGGTCAGGTGGAAGGACGTACGGTCCGGGGCGCTGTTCACCGCTGTATTGTTTATGATCGGGAGGGTCGTGATCGGGATCTATATTGAAAAAAGCGGTACGAGCTCTACCTACGGCGCGGCGGGCTCACTGATCGTCATATTGCTTTGGGTCTATTATACCGCAGCAATACTTTACTTCGGGGCTGAATTTACGCGTGCGTATGCAGATTTCTATGGCGTCCGGATAGCGCCTTCGGAGTTCGCCGTCCATGTAGAGCAAAAGGAGGCAGAACAGAATGTTGCCGTAGTGCCGCCCAAACACCAGATCGGTAAAAGCAGATAAGAGAGCGCGGTAAGGATACATCGCCGCTTCAAAAATTTATACGCAGCGCTTTCCGGACCGGCCTGGTATGAGGTCTCAGTTTTTACCCGAGAGGGTTCTTAGCGGGGGAAGTGTTTCAACAGGCAGAAGGCTTTTCTTTTGCATTACCTCCGTAACCGTTTTCAGAAGATCGTCGATACCAAAGGGTTTGGCCAGGAAAGCGTCGCTGCCAAATTCCTTTATAAAGTCGAGCCCGGGCCTGCTGTATGCCGAAAAGATGATCACCGGAATATCCGATGTCCGGGGGTGCGCCTTGATCGCTTTGCAGAGTTCCCCGCCGTTGCCGTCCGAAAGGGCGTAATCGAGCATGATCACATCAGGTTTGCAACTTTGTATGGTCTCCAGGAAATCCACGCAGGTCTGCGTGCTTTGAACTTCGTAATGGTCGTAGGCCAGTACTTCTTCGACGATCTGGATCACATCCGGGTTATCGTCCAGCAATAAGATTTTTTTCATGATTCGCTTTCAGCATGGTTTAAAACTTGTTAAGCTGAAAGCGATGAAGCCGCGCTGAAAAACGATGCTAATGCTCATCTTCGCAGACCGACCGGGATCAGACTTTAAACCGTTTGGGAGTAAATGTCGGACGATTCAGAGAGATATACAATTTATTTATAATATAATTTTTAATTTACAGTTAAAGTTAATATCCATTGTACGTTTTTTTCTTCCGCAGAAACTCAGGAAACGGTCAACAACTCCACAGAATGGGCGATGACACTCGTTTGGTATCTTTTAACGCCTCCGTCGTCTGTCCGGCACCGTGTACGGATCTTTCCTTCCAGGTAAACGACCGTGCCTTCCTGCAGTTCCGTGCCGGGAGGGAGCATAGATGGGGAAACTTCGATCTGGTGGTGTTCTTCATGTACGAAAGGCCTGTCATCCTTCAAGCGGTTTTCGGATGTCATCAATACAAAGCATAGGTGGTCTGTGTCCCGGCGGTCGGGATCCTTATGCGGTCCCCGGACGATCTTACCTAATAGCAGGATCTTGTTGATTGAGTTTTTTACCATTTGCGATTAACTATATATACGGGCGAAGCTACTAAAAAAAGGGTGGGGAACGGTCTGTCACCCGCCCGGCGCCTGATGGATGATCCGCTGTATCTGCTGTGGCGGGATCTGCTCCGCGCGGAAAAGGTATCTTTGCTTTCCCATAACTTCGCCGGGTTCCGGAATCTCCCACGGATACGAAGCAGATTTCAGGCAGCCCGGCGTCCGTAAAAACCGGTCCCGATACGGGATGACTGATGAGCGGCACGCCAGGCCATCTTTTAACCATGCATCTTCATACTCCTTATAAGAATAAAACTATCCGAATGTTTGCACGGAAACATCCCGGTTAAAGCTAAAGTATTGTTACTACGCTTTCAGCGGTGTTTTAAACCGGAACAGGAAGCAGCATTTGCGGGCCGGAACCTTCCGTATTTCCGGATTGGGTGAATGCATGCAGGTACTGGTAATGCATTAACATACAGCTATTTGAGAAGTTATGCCCGGGACTGGTTATCCAGAGTTCCCCGGTCGGGTCCGGCTTGTCCCTGCGGTGCCAAAAAATGCTGGCCCACTTCAAACATAATGCTATTACGGTAGTTTTAAAATAAATATTTAACTATAAATTTATGAATATCGGCATCATCGCCCACCTGAAACATCCTATCCGCAAACCTTATATGGGCGGGCTTGAAGCCTTTACACATGATATTTGCAAGCGCCTGAAAGCGCGTGGTCACCAGATCACGCTTTATGCGAGCGAGCTTTCCGACCCGGAGCTCAATGTCAAAGTGATCCTGAGCGATACGGACTATGATCGGGAGACGTTCAGCCGTTTCCGCTCGCATGAGTTGAGCGAGGACTTTATTTCGACGCACCACGCCTACTTGGAACTGATGCAGGATATCGACGGGCAGGGACATGATATCATTTTTAATAACAGCCTGAACTATGTACCCGTAACGATGGCCTCGCTCATCCGAACGCCGATGGTGACCGTCCTGCATACCCCGCCGATCTTCGAGCTGAAGCGCGCCATGGCGCACGAACAGAAACTCGGGCAGATCCGCTATGTAAGCGTTTCGAGGTCAAATGCGGAGGCCTGGAAACCTTTTGTAAAAGATTGCCAGGTGATCAATAACGGCGTGGATACCGCGGGCTGGCAATTCAATGCCGATCCTTCAGGCGGTTATGTGATCTGGTTCGGGCGGATCCATCCCGACAAAGGCACGCACCTGGCCATCGGGGCGGCCAAAAAAGCGGGCCGGAAGATCAAGATTGCCGGGACCATTGCCGACCGCAACTACTTTGATGTTTATGTCGCGCCGCTGCTGGATGATCAGGTGGAGCTGGTGGGCGCCTGCGATCATGCACAGCTGAACGAACTGATCGGCAACGCCGACGTAAGCGTGATCACTCCCTGCTGGGATGAACCCTTCGGGCTGGTCGTTGCCGAAAGCCTGGCCTGCGGAACGCCGGTAGCCGGCATCGCCCGCGGCGCGCTTCCTTATATCCTTTGCGAGCAAACGGGTTGCCTGACCACCAGCAACCGGACGGATGAACTGGCCGAATGTATCCGTAACGCAGCGCTCCTTGACAGGGCCGCCTGCAGAAAGCGCGCGGAGACGACGCTGGACGCCGGGCACATGACCGATGCTTATGAGAACCTTTTCGAGGAGGTCGTTCACGCCAGGAACTTAGCGCATGCGGGCTAATATCGCTTTTTACGTTCACCACCATGGTTCAGGCCATGTGATGCGTGCGCTGGCTTTGAGCCGGGCGCTGAATGGCTGCGACGTAACCTTTCTGGGCAGCGGCCTTGAGCCTTATTCAGCACTGATCCCTTCGGAGATCCGTTGCATCCGTCTGCCGGCGGATACCCCGGCGGCTCATGACCATTATCATACGGATCCCCGCGGGCCTGATTGCCTGCACTACGCGCCGCTGAATATCGGCGGATTAAGGCAGAGGAATGCGATACTGACTGCCTTTTTTGAAAAGACCTTTCCGCTGCTGCTGATCGTCGATGTTTCTGTAGAAACTGCATTACTGGCCCGGCTGTGCGGCGTACCCACGATCGTGGTCAGACAGCATGGCAGGCGTGATGATCCGGCCCACAGGGCTGCTTATCAGAGCGCCTCTGCCCTGCTCGCGCCATATCCGGGGGCGATGGAGCGGCCCGAACCGGACTGGCTGCGCAATAAGACGATCTATACGGGCGGCTTCAGCCGTTACGCCATTGGGGACCGGGGGGGCTTTGAGGAAGATGATAAAACGGTAGTGATCATGACCGGAACGGGGGGCACCAGTATAGACCATGCTTTTGCGTTTCATATCGCGGGCGCCTGCCCCGGCTGGACCTTCAGGATCCTGGGGCTGGAAAGCCCGGACAGAACAGAGCTGCCGGGAAACCTCAGGTTTTTGGGTAAAGTTCCCGAACCCCTGCCGATCCTGCGCCGGGCACGTGTAGTGATCGGTAATACCGGCCATAACACGGTGATGGAAATGGCTTCGCTGGGCAAACGATTTATTACTGTTCCCGAAGCGCGACCATTTGATGAGCAGCAGGAAAAAGCCGGTTTGCTTGCCGAATCAGGCCTGGCGCTTGTAGTTAACCCCGGCGCGCTTTATTCTACCGACTGGGCCAGACTCTTGCAAATAGCCTCCGGGGGCGCGGCGGATTGGCCAGGGGTGATCGATCCCGGCGCCCTGGAGCATGCTGCCGGGGGCATCCTGTCGGTTTACCAAGAGTTGTTCGGCGGGGCTGTTTGATCACTTTGTTATAACTTCAGCGCGGCCACGATCTCCGCCTCGGCGGGCAGCCTGAGGATACTCAGATCCTCATCATCCCAGCGGATAAAACCCGCTGCCGCAAATTTCTGCAGCCAGCCCTCCATCGGCCAGCTTCCCCATTTTGCTTTGAAAACTTTTGCGTTCTTTACAATGTCAGCCAAGTGGTTCAGCGGCGGATCGTAACTGGCGTGGTGCTGGTGATAAGCAAGGGCTGCTGTCCACTGCACGGGAACGCCCTGCCTTCGGGCGGAAAATGCAAAGTCGGTATCTTCTCCCCCATAGCCGCAGAACGCCGGATCAAATCCGCCGATGCGTGAAAAGGTTGCTTTGCTGCAGCCGAAATTCAGCGACCAGAAAAGTTCGTAACGTATGGCCGAACGGTGATCCCTGACCGGATCGGGACGGCTGAGTTCTTCCAGGCGGTCAAAAAGTTCCGGGTTGCGGGCAGCGCCGTTTTGCAGGTAACGGACCGCGCCTGTCCAGAGCGTCTGCGGGCCCTCCAGGGCGGCGGCGTACCTTCCGGTCAGGTCCGGCGCGGGTATACAGTCGGCATCAAGAAAAACGAGTTTATCTCCGTTCGCTTTCGCGGCCGCCAGGTTCCTGGCTTCGGCCAGGGGCAGATGACCTTCCGCCATGATCTGGTGTGTCCTGAGCGGATATCCCTGTGGTGGGTATTCCCTGACAGCTTCGTTCATGTGTACGATGATCACCTCGCCGGGGAGCACCTGTGAGCGCCTTAGTCCGGCCAAGAGGTTATCCAGTGCTTCTTTTCTTTGGTGTACGATGGTAAGTACACTGATCGCTTTATTTATCATACTCTGCTCATGTAAGGAAATAAGGGCGGGTATGTTTGAGCCGCAGCGAAATTTTCCCGGGGACGGAAAGCCGGGCATTTTTGAAGGGCCCTGCGGAAGCCGGATTGCAACGACGTGTTGCTAAAAAAAATGAACGTTCGCCCCCTCGCGGGACAAACGTTCACATTGCACATAATTTCCGTTACCGTTTTGCGGCAACGGAACATACTAATTTTGATACTTACAATTTTAAAGATTTTTGCCGATAAAACGCAATTGATCACTGCGGGCCGGGCGTGGTGTTTTTCTTCGCACTGCGCAGCGTGGTCTCACGGGCGGTCTATAAAAACATCCGGACGTAGCGGCCGACGGCTGTTTTGAAGGACTGGTAATAGTGATCCAGGACGGCCCTCTCCAGCGCGGTGTTACGCCCCTTCCTGGCTCTTTCCTGTTCTTTAAGCTGGGAGAAAATCATCCACAACATCAGGGTAAAAATGGCGAGAAAAACGATGGTATCTGCTGACAGACGCGATAGCGATCCGGCAGGTATATGTAATGCGGAAAACATGTAAGATTCAACGTACCGCCGCCCGGAATGTTTGCACACGAACCCGTTTAATACGCAGGCCGTAAGAAAAACCCGGTGCGTTAAATTAGCCGTAGAATCCTTACAACCTGGTGGCGTTAAGCGGCGGGAAATGATCGCGGCTTGCTATATTGCCGCTGTCTATGAATAATCTGTTTTCAAAAATACTTTGCCTGATCGGCGCGCATCACTGGCGGTATGAAAGCCAGGGCGAGCGGAGTTGCCTGGAATGTTCCTGCACGGAGGTCAACACCAGACCGGGTACGGGTAAATGGATCCGGATCAGACGATAGCGCGGTTGCGGCGCCGCAGGCTTTATATCCATTTTTTATTCATTGAGAATAGCTCCCCGGCGGAAACGCCCCGGAACTTTCGCCTTTAGCAGCTGTAGTACATGCACTTCCGCTCATAGTAAACAAAAAGGCTTCCGCGCTGAACGGAAGCCTTTCTGTATGACAATCGGGTAATCAGGGATCCATCTGTGAAATGGCGGCCTTGATTAATTTTCGGCGATCACGTGGTATTTCAGGGTAGCCAAAGTCGAGCCCGACACGTAAATGGTGTAGATCTTACCTGCCTGTATCGTGGTATTCATATCCAGCTTTACATCTGCGGAACCAGCCAGGTATAAAAAGAAATGGCTGCTAGCTTCTACTTCTTTGTAAACAGAGGCTGCTTTGTAGGCCACATTGGTAAACAGTTTAGTCGTTGCGCCCAGGCCAAAGTCTACGCTGTTACTGACAGCGGCAGCCAGGTGTACGAAGCGTACTTTTGCTTTACCGGAAGAAGGTGCGCTCATATCGTCCTCGGTCACCAGGGAGCTTTTGGCGGATGCATTTCCCGCGTAATAAACGCTGTAATGTTTGCCGTTCTCCAGTTTGACGCTGAAGGCCGTATTGACGTC
Organism: Mucilaginibacter conchicola; assembly: GCF_003432115.1. Lineage (GTDB taxonomy): Bacteria > Bacteroidota > Bacteroidia > Sphingobacteriales > Sphingobacteriaceae > Mucilaginibacter > Mucilaginibacter conchicola. The sequence continues at coordinate 822,060 of NZ_QWDC01000003.1, read as the reverse complement.
TGCGGAACCCGCATTGCGGAACTGCGCCTGGCGGTCGCCGGTATTGGTTTGCAGGTAATCCGAGCTGCTGCCGTAAGCGACCGCAGACGTGCTGAGCTTGTTGCCGTCGAGATACAGTTCCTGGGAAGCTGAACCTTCCACGGCGTTGGTGATCCGTACCTGTGCTTGCCCGGAAGTACTGTTAGGATCATTGTTCTTATCACAGGATGAGAAAAGGACCGCAGCGGATGCCGTGAAGGCAAAAGACAAAAATTTAATGTTACGAAGTGTTGATGTTAATTTCATAGAGGTATGATTTTTTTCCGGGGCTTATTCAAATGCGGTGCCGTTGCGTTTTAACCCGCTTTTCAGCCGAAAAAAAGCAAATCATTGTATGATTGCCTGTACAACACTGTCTGTGTTTTTAAGCAGGTTCCCCCGGATGATCCATTTCTTTCCGCCCGGGATTCACTGTCCACGGCTTTTTGCCGTAAAGGACTATTCCGCTGATACGGGGGCGCAATGGTGCAGCGGTGCATGCCGGGCGGGCATTGAGGCGCTTTGCTCAGGCTTCCCACAGCGCCTGCGGGATGCCTGCGATGCCGGTATCCGTTTATGCGGCCTTCAATTTCCAAAGGCCGCTGCGTGTGCGCGGGCGGCGTTTTGCTGACGGGGGGCGGGCCGGCTGCTGCATCTTTTCCGCTGCGGCGGACCGGGCTGGTGAAAGGGCCGTTGTTTTTCGTTGAAGCGCCGGGAACATTGGCATACAGATTGAGTTCCGGTATGCATGGAACAGCAAAGGGCAACACAAAATAAAACGATACTGGTCGTAGATGACGACGAGGATATCCGTTCGGTCATTTCTTACATCCTGCAGGATGAGGGTTACCAGGTCGCTGAACTTGGAAATGGCAGCCATGTGATCGAAACCGTTCTGTCGGTGCACCCGGATATGATCCTGCTGGACGTGATGCTCGGCGATGCCGACGGCAGAGATATCTGCAAGCATCTTAAGGGGCTTTCTGAAACAATGAATATCCCGGTGGTGATCGTTTCTGCCACGCATGGCTGGCATACGATGCACGAAAAGAACTGCCGTGCGGACAATTACCTGAACAAGCCCTTTGATATCGCTGACCTGGTCGGTCAGGTGAAAAGATACGCCGCTTAAACCGGGCCAGTGCTTTTGCGCGATCCGGCCTGCTGTCGCGAACGGTTTTAATGCCCGGCTTCCGTTTATAGCACGGTTATTGCACTTCCCGCGCACCTCCGTCCTGAATGGCCGGAAACAGGGAATTAAACATGGAAACAAAACATATACTGCTCGTCGAAGACAACGGAGATATAACGGAACTGCTGAGAACGCTTTTTGAAAATAACGGATACCGGTTCACGGCGCTTGCCGAAGCGGATGATATCGTTTCAACGGTGCGTGAACTCCGGCCTGACCTGATCATTACGGATTATATCCTGGAAGGGATCAACGGGGGCGAATATTGCAGCGCCCTTAAGCGCGGAACGGATACCGCGCATCTGCCGGTCATTATCCTTTCAGGCTATGGAAAGCTGCTGGGTTCGCTGGGTGATTACGGGGCGGACCGGATCATTGAAAAGCCCTTTGACAACGATGAGCTTATCTCGGCGGTGTCTTCGCTGCTGGCCGTTAGCCGTTAATCGTCCGGCCTGACCGCGGCGCCGGACACACTGATATTAAACACCTTTTTGCTAAAAGAATGCACCCCTGCTAAATAAACTACTATGCTGAAAGAATTACCTGTAACCGTTAAACGCTCGATCGAACTGATGGGACTGGCACTTGCCGGTACGCTGTTCGTCATCGGGCAGAACCTGATCATGCCGCTGCTCATGGCGTTTTTTATCAGCCTGATGCTGCTTCCTGCGCTTCGCTTTTTCCGCAGGCTGAAAGTGCCGGAAGTGCTGGCGATCTTTCTGCCGATCCTGATGCTGTTCATTTTCCTGGGCCTGGTGGTCTTGTTCTTTTCTGCGCAGATCGGATCACTGGTCGCTGACCTTCCGCAGATCAAAGAGAATGTATCGCGACATCTCGGTGCGCTCAGCCGCTGGATCTCGGACCGTTTCAATTATTCAGCCGCCGAGCAGCTCAGGTTCCTGGACGAACAAAGCAATAAACTGCTCAATTCTGCAGGCGCTGTACTGAGCGTAATGGCCGGATCGGTGGGTAATATCCTTTTGTTCTTCGGCCTGATACCGATTTATATTTATCTTATCCTGCTCTACAAGAACCTGCTGATGCGCTTCGTGTTCATGTGGTTTGATCAGGCGCAGCATCATAAGGTCAAAGAAGGTATGCGGGCAAGCGAGAGCATCATCAAGAGTTACCTCATCGGCCTGCTGATCCAGATCAGCTATATCACGGTACTGCTCGGCGGGATCCTGTTTCTTTTCGGCATCAAACATGCCCTGCTGATCGGCGTAATCTTCGCCTTCCTGAACCTGATCCCCTATCTGGGTGCGCTCATCGGCAATATACTGGGTGTACTGATCACGCTGGCATCCTCGCAGGAAATCTCGCCTATCTTCATTGTACTGGGCGCTATCGCTGTGGTACAGTTCCTGGACAATAATATCCTGATGCCAAGGATCGTGGGGTCGAAAGTAAAGATCAACGCGCTGGCAGCCATTGTCGGGGTGATCCTGGCGGGCACAATGGGCGGTATTTCAGCGATGTTCCTTGCCCTGCCGATCATTGCCGTGCTGAAGATCATCTTTGACCGCTCGGAACAGTTCAGGCAATGGGGCGTATTGTTGGGGGATGAACGCCCGCAGCACAGTCCGATGAAGTTCCCTGCCTTCCGCAAAAAGAAAAAGGTGGCAGAGGAACCAACAACGGTTAAATGAGGTAGTTTTCTTATGGAGCGGACCTTTTTTATTTTGAATCGTCATTACTGGCACGCTATTCGCAATGTTTAGAATGATGAAAAACTTTAATGCCAATGCTTCCGTAATTTATACTGATGACGCGGGAAGGCTGATCGACACCTTCGTCATCTTCGATACGGATGAAGTGACCGGCCTAACGCATATCAACCACGAAAACCGCCGGGTGCCGGCTGATAGGCTGGCTTTGCACAGCAAAACGGTCTGCATGTGGCATTTGCCGCTCCAGGACGCCTTCAGCTTTGAATTACTCAGCAAATTAAAGGCAAAGTACCTGGAGATCGATTCGAATAAGAAAACCCTGCCTCTTGCGCCCCTGAAAAGGTCCCGTGAACTGCAGATCGCTAAAGCATCCTGATCATGAAAATTGTTTACCTTAACCCGGAACCCGCTAAAGCGGATGTAAAAAAAGACACTTGTGTAGTAAAAACGATATTTTTGCGCCGCAGGCCCATGCTGTCGGTTATCAAGTCCCTTATTGTGCAACATGCAGGCATTATCGCCTGATCTATATAAATTCTACCTATGAAACGAGAGCCCGGACGATTGCCCGGGCTTTTTATTTGGTTATGCATTTCTTCCTCTGCCGCAGCGGGAGGCCCCGGCAGGTCAATTCTTGTGATCTTTGTGAACGGAGATCTTCAGGTTCTCCGGCGCGCATGGCCTGGTCCTCAGCTGGCGGACACGCTCTTCCCCGCTCAGGCCGCTGTTGATCCAGGTCTTGACGTCGCTTCGTTCGAGAATGGCAGGCATACGGTCATGGATCGTGCTGATAGCGGCGTTCGGCGGTACGGTGATCATGACAAAGGTCGGTAGCAGCATGGAGCTTTTGATATCCATCCAGATATCCCAGAGACAAGCAATATAGAAGGGCTGCCCGTCGCGCCTTTCGATCTTATAAGTGATCTGTCTCTCACGGTTGTACTCAAAAAAAGCTTGTATGCGTACCACGCAGTGCTTACGGCCGACCAGGCTGCTCCAGGTGGAAACCAGGTGCAGGGATTCGACGCGCGCATGCTTGTTCTTACTATGGATCTTATCATCATCGATGGACAGCAGGCCCCAGCGGAACTGCTGGACCTTCTCCGGGTTGGCATCGGTAACGACCGGCATCATAGAACCGGGATTGCCGGCTGAATTGCTTTTGGCGCTGTAGCTGCCGCCGTCGCGCTTGATGATCTGAATATCTTTTTGTTCGCCTATTTCTACGTGTCCGCACATATACTAAAAATATTAGAATACAAAACTAATAATTTTAGTAAATAAGAAAAAATATTAATTAAAAATATACTTATGATTGACACGCTTCTAGCAACCGGACTGTAATGGGATCTGCGGTTTTCAAGGAGCAATAACAAGTTTGTTGTTCGTTACAACCGAATACTGATCTTATTGCCCGGGCGTAAGCCGCTTACGCCACTGCCCGTATAACGGATTACATAAGAGCGTGCTGTCAGCCTGTAGCTATCCGCCAGGTCGGTCACTGTTTTTACGCTGTTGTGTGCGGGTACGGTAATATAGGCGGATGCCGGCGGGGGCATTATCCTTCTGGCCATAGCGCCCTGAAAGGCTGCTTCATTTCCGTTTGCGTCTGTTACTTCAAAATATTTGCCCGTGCGCGGTTCAAATGGGGTCTCCCACTTGCAAAAACGAAGCGCTTTATTGGTAGGATTGGTGACGGTAAAGGAAACCAATGTATTTTTTCCATTTGGTGACGCCGCTCCCGGCACGAGGCGGACACGCAATTGCTGCGCTTCCCGGATGTATGCGTATGCATCATCCGGAACAACCTGTTTTTTACTGTGGCAGCCGGCAGACAGGATAACGGCCGTGCATAAGGCTAATGAAAGTTTTCGTAGCATATCGTATCTCTTTTGATAAGACGCGGTCCTGGGCTGATGGTTTGACCAAAAAGCTCGGGCTTGCCCGCACTTGCCGGCAATGCGCTGTACATCAGCAGAAAAAATTTCGGCAAGGGCTTTGCCCGGCTGCAGGCTGTTTTCTCATATGGCCAGCGGCAGGCTGATAAAGAAGGTTGTGCCGTCCCCTTCCCTGCTCTCGCACCAGATCCGCCCGTGATTGGCGCGGATGAAATCCCAGGAAAGCATCAGGCCGAGCCCTGTACCCTTCTCGCCTTTCGTGCCATAGGTGCTGCTGAGTTGCCCCTCTGAGAAAAGTTCGGCCTGTTTCTCCGCGGGGATACCCTTACCCTCATCATGAACGGCGATCAGACCGGTATGGTCTTTCTTTTCTGTGCGGATCTGTATCTTTCCGCCGGGATAAGAGAACTTAATAGCGTTGCTGATCAGGTTGCGGACAACAAAATCGAGCTGATCGGTGTCTGCCAGCACGGCAAGCGGATTTTCTGCCGTTGCGCTGATCTCAATGTTCTTGGCGGCGGCCTGTGCCCTGAGCAGGTCAAGCGAGCGCTGGATAGCGCTCATCGCGTTAACGAAGGCGACCTGGGGCCGGGCGCCTTTTAACTGGGCGGTCGACCAGTTGAGCAGGGTATTGAGCGTCTCGTTAAAAGAGCGGCTTTGTTCCCTGAGCAGGCCGGTCACTTCTTTTTCTTCGGACGCATCCAGCAGGCCGGTCCCCAGCATGTCCAGGGCCTGCATGATATTTCCCGCGGGGCCGCGCAGGTCATGCCCGATAATGGAGAAAAGGGTATCCTTGATCCGGTTCGATTTGAGCAGGGCTTTGTTCAGTCGCCTGAGCCTGCGGTAATACATACCGAAGGTCAGGGTGAGCAAGGCAAGTGACACGCTGATAAAAATGAACAAAAGCAGTTCCCGTTTACGCCTTTCTTCGGCAAGCAGCCGGGCCTGATCTTTGCGTTTATTGTTTTCGAATAATTTGTTCAGCAGCTGCTGATGGGCTTCCAGGGCGGAAAGTGCTTCCTGGTAATTTCTGCGTTGCTTATAAACCGCGCTGCTCGCCTTCATGATGTCCGCCAGCAGGTCGGCACGGTCAAGCTGCCTGGCGATGCGCAGGGCGCTGTCAAGATAAGTGAGACTTTCGCTGCTGTCCTGCTCTTTCAGCAGCACGGCGATGCGGATCAGCGAGCGGGCTTCATGTTCTGCCAGCAGGTGCCGGCGGGCATGCTTCAGCGCACGCTTATGGTACGCGATCGCTTTGGCGGTATCGTGTTGCCCGGCGAACCGCTCGGCTGAATCGCTGAGCCTGCGGTGCAGTCCGGCGCGGGCGGTGTCCGCAGGCGCACCGTCATTGCCTCTGCAGGCAGAGGCAAGCATGAACAAAAGCACACATATCATCAGGCGGATTCTCATTGTCATATTTACGGATATTCCGGCCCTTTGTTTTCATCAGACAACGGTTTGTTATTTTACCGGCGGCCGCTGGCTTCAGGGTTCAAAGCGGTAATGCCAGTCCGTTTCTTTCCTAACGAGCGTCACCGGTTTGCCTGGATCCTGCGCGGGATCGAGATAAAAGGTATGCCAGTGGCTGACCTCGGAGATCATGTGCCGGACGGTGATCGTGAGATTCAGCTCCGGTTTGCCTGCTTTGCCGAGGTTGCTTCGGATCACGATACAGCATTTGCGTACGAACTCATCGATATGCATTTTCTTTTCTGCGGGCGGGTAGAATACGGCTTTATAGTAGGCGGGCTCGAAGCGGCGCAAATCGACCGACAGGCCGCGCTGCGGGTCAAATTCGAAAAGATATTCCAGGTTACGCCGCGTGATCTGGTGAAGCAGCCTGGGATTGTTCCACACCCAGTCCATCAGTGCCTGCTTTAACAATGCGTATGTTCTGACCGTCGAATACTGGCTCATGATGGTTTAACTGGTCGTTACGATATGTTTCCAGTCCGTGGTGTACTGCTTGCTGAGGAACTCCTGCTTCATCGCCCACTTGCGCTCGAAACTGTCCGCGGCTAACCTGAGGGTCCCCCTGCCGTAACGGCTGTTCAGCCCGTCCATCAGTTCCGAGAGTTTTTGCTCGCGGCTGTGCTCATAAGTGTTAAACAAATTGAACTGCACTTCCCCTTCCGGGATGATCCCGGTCGCCCGAACGCCTGCTTTAAGGTAATGGTAACCCGGCTGGAAGATGGCTCTTGCTGCCTGTACGGCGACGAGCGTCAATTGGTGCGTACTGTTGGCGGCGAATGATACTTTTACCGTCAGGCTGGGATAATGCTGGTCGTGTTTAACATTGTGTTTATTGGTACGCAAATAAATGGTCAGCTGCATGGACATGCTTTTTTGCTGGCGGAGCTTGAGGGCAACGGTCGCGGCATGCATGGCGATGGCTTCTTCGATCGGCGCCAATTCCGTCTGGTAGCTGTTAAAACTCTGGCTGCTTTCGATGCCCTTGGAGCGGTCGGCAACGTCTTTGATCACATTGCAGGGCTTACCCCAGAGTTCCTGGTGAAGGCGCCAGCCCTGTACGGTCATCTCCTGGCGGACGAAGTCGGCTTTGAGTTCCCGGAAGTCATGGGCGGTTTTTATACCGTATGCTTTGAGTTTATCGTAATAGGCATGCCCGATACCCCAGACATCCTCTATCGGAAAATTCCTGATGGTGTTTTCAATTTTGCTTTCGGTATCCAGCACGAAATAAGCAAGCTTTTGTTTTTTGGCGGCTTTGTTGGCCAGTTTGGCCAGGGCCATGGTCGGGCCGATCCCGACGGTGATTGGCAGCCCGGTATGTTTCATGACGTTTTCGCTGATCGTTCTGGCGTGCTGGTCTGGGTCCAGGCTGTGGATCTCGCTTAGCGCCAGGAAGGCTTCATCGATGCTGTAAACCATGAGCGTATAGGTATAGCGGGCGAGGTTGTTCATCAGCCTGGCGCTCATGTCCGCATAAAGCGCATAATTGCTGCTGAAGATCCGGGCTTTATTTTCCTGGAGGAGTTTGCGTACCATGAACTCGGCGTCGGCCATTTTGATGCCGACCGCTTTGGCCTCGTTGCTGCGCGCGATCACGCAGCCGTCGTTGTTGGATAGCACGACGACCACTTTGCCTTCAAGTTCCGGGTTGAACAGGCGCTCGCAGCTGACGTAGCAGTTATTGATATCAACATGCGCATACACGGCCGTACCTCCCTGTTCTGTGTTGTGGCTGTAATACGGGGTTGAGCGTCAGCATGACCACGCCCCAACAGGTCCATTCCTGGCTGTCTTCTATGGTGATGCTGTTAGCGTCATGGTCTGCTTTGAGGAGAAGTTTATCATGTTGGGGTTGGTATTCCCTGGTATAGAAACCGCCTTCATGATAAAAAACGACAATGCTGCCGGGAACGGGCGTCAGCGTCCGGTCAATGACCAGAATATGATCTTTCAGGATACAATGGTCCTTTAAGGCATCGCTGCCCATACGCATAAAAAAGGTATTATCCGGATCCATGACCGTGATCTCGGTGATATCCAGCTCGGGTTCCTCGTGCGTGAGCATCGGCAGACGGAAACCCAGCACATCTCTTTTTTCTCTTTGTCGTCTTTGTCTCAGCATCCCTTTGATCCTTTTATATACGGGACAACAAAATTATGATTTGGGTTTTGGAAATGCTAATATTTTTAGCATAAATTTGTAAACGCAAAATTTGGACGGTATGGGATATGAGGTGTCAAGGGAAAACGGGGCGGAGATCATCTCTGTCACGGAATCGGGTTTAAAGGTCGTTGTTAGGGAGAAGAAACGCGCCGGTGTTCCGGCGGGTAAACCCTACCTGCTGGTAACGGAATATATCATCAGCGGTGGTTTTGTGCCGGCACGGGTCATGTTGTTTGAGGCTTTAAGTGATCCCGGTCTGGAAGCGCTGAAGGCGGTTGCAGATTTTTATTTCGGGGTTTTGCTGGACACGGAGTTGTACGTCAAAGAAGTGCCGGCGGACTCGTCGCTTTACGGAGAGGAAGCGGTCCGCCTGTACGGAACAGGCTTTTTAAAGGATGATGATCATGACCGAGCAGTTAACGCTCTTCGCGGCTTCGGGGCAGACGAAAGGGCTGCCTGAGCATTTGCTGGCATACCGGCCGGAGCTGACCAGTCTGGCGGAAAGCGACCGCCTGCTGGAGCATTTCATCAGGGAATAAAATCCTTTATAAAAAAATGATTATCAATATATCAGGAATTGTATGATTCATTGATTTCGTTTCCAGCATTGCGGGAACTAATGTTTTAATCACTCATAAAGTGGCAAGACAAAGATAGAATATTACTCAAATTGCATGTATTCGCCTGTACTCGTCGCACCTGCCAGCTGCATCGCGTTTAGGGCAGGTCAAATCATTATCAGAAAACTGAACATATAGCTTGCATTAATCTTTTGCAAGATCTCTGATTATTTCGCGTGGATCTTCGCACATCAAATCACATATATTGAAAAAATCAGAAAGATATAATGGCTGCTCTCCCTTTTCGATCCGGACATATTCTCCGGCATCATATCCTAAATGTGAAGCGATCATATCGGGGGTAATATTTTTCCTTGTACGTTCCCTGATAAGCGCGTTTAAAAGTTTGCTCATAAACAATCTGGAACGCTGATTTGATCCACTATTCAATTTTTCCATGATCAGTACCATTTAATCATTTAAACGTTAAAAAGCGGTTCCGGGTTGGGGGAAAAACACCCTACTCAACAGATAAATTTACCCTCATTTAGAAGATTCAGGAATAGTAATGTCTATCAGTTGCATTAACGGAACGTTTAACACCTTGATGATCAAAAAGATTGTTTCCATTTGAAGCCTTGTATGCCCTCTTTCCAGCTTTGAATAGGCATTTTGCGATATACCCAACACTTCAGCAACATCACTTTGTGAAATATTTTTCCTTACCCTGATATAATAATTTTTAAGCCTAATCTATATCCGGAGAATATTGATTCTCCGTTAAAAAAGTACCTACACTGCTATAGGCAGTTTGAACCAAAATTCGGACCCTTCGCCTAAAACACTATTGACGCCAATACTTCCTCCGTGTCGCTCTATGATCTCTTTACAGATATAAAGTCCGATCCCAAATCCGGCTATCATTTTAACATCTTTGTGATCGACCCTGTAAAACCGTTCAAAAATGTTAGGCAGATCGGCGGGATGGATTCCGAGGCCCCGGTCAATAACTCTAATGACAGCATTATTTTCTTCTTTGATGCAGGATACGGTTATTATGGGTTCGCGGGGAGAATATTTGATCGCGTTGTTGACCAAGTTCAAGAGAACCTGTTCTATCTTGCCTTTATCACCGTTGATAAAGACCTGTTCGCAACGAGTGAACTTGACCAGGCCACTTTTAACAGTGACAGTCACGTCATCCTCAGCGGATTGAAGAATGCTATTTATGTCAAAAGAAGATTGATTCAACAGGATTTTGCCCTCCGTTATTCTCGCAACATCTAAAAAACCCGTAATCATTTCCTGCATACGGTCAGTTTGTCGCTGCGCCTTTTTTGCGATCTCTGCAACATCGCCTGCGGAAACTTTTCTGGCTTTCATCTCGATGACCTGAAGATAACCTTTCATAGAGGTCAAAGGTGTTTTCAACTCATGGCTAACTACAGTAATGAAATCATTTTTTCGTTGCTCATCCTGTTTACGTTCCGTAATATCCGCGACTATACCGGAAAACTGCGTCGGGCTTCCATTTATAGATTTAACTAATTTGCCGGTTGTTCTGACCCAACGAAATTTCCCGTCATGAAAGCCAACAATTGGATATTCCAGATCGAAAGATTTACCTTCCTTCATGGCCGTTGCCAAGCTTTCTATGACCAGATTCCGTGATCCATCCTCCACCTGGCCTATAACAGCTTCATATGTTATCTCTTCGTCGGGATAAAATCCAAAAAGTTCTTTGAACCTTTTTGAAGCTGTTAGTTCCAGTGTCCCAATATTCATCTTCCAGGTTCCCAATTCTGCTGATTGTATGGCTAATCTTAATTCTTCTTCAGCCTGTTCTACTGCCAGCCTGTCTTTCACGCTTTGTGTAACATCCAAAGCAGTATTCAAAATTCCCCACACCGTTCCATCCTTACGGGTCAATGGCGTGAAAGCATAATTATAATAAAACTCGCGGATTTCACCTCTATGCTCGTAGAGCATATGCGCTTCGTTCTGCTCATAAATTATACCTTTTTGGTAAACCTTGCGCATTGTTCTCGGAAAGTCAAGCTTTGAGAGTTCCGGCAAAGCTTCTTGGAAAGCCTGGCCGAATACGCTCTCATCCTTACCCCATGCATCAAGCATCCTTTTGTTGGCGAAACGGATTGTCATAGCTTCCCCAACATGCAGAGCCATGGCACTGGGCGCATGCTGTACAATCTGTATAGCCTCTCGTTCTTTAGATAACAGCAGATTATTAAGTTCCAAAATTCGCTGTCCCGTTGTCTCAGCATCTAAAAGCTTTCGTCTAAGCTCCAACTTATCGATTACCTGTTTCGCTAGTATTTTCAAAGCCTTACGCTGCATATCATTTAACTTCTGCGGAACATAATTAATCACACACAAAGAACCGAGTGCCGCGCCATCAGCGTTGACCAAAGGTACACCGGCGTAAAATGTCAGGTTCATATCTCCCGTTACCAGCGGGTTGTCAGAAAATCTCAGATCTTGCTCCGCATCTTCAACTTCAAGAATTTCCGTAGGCTCGTTTATCGCATAAGCGCAAAATGACATCGCACGATCTGTTTCCGTAACATCCAACCCATTATGCGACTTGAACCACTGACGATGCTTATCAACAAAGCTGATCAATGCGATGGGGGTATTACAAATGGCAGAGGCCAGTCCGGTCAGCTCATCAAAATCCTCTTCAGAAGCTGTATCAAGTATATTGTATGAGTAAAGGGCGTTAAGTCTTTCCTGCTCGGTTGACGGTATTGGAGCTATCGGCATGATATCTTTATAATAAGTAATGATGATACAAATAACTAAGGGCCTTGTTTGTTATGCTTGATAAGTCAGGTTATGCCCTTCTTCGTCGATCTTTACTTGGGGCATGCGCCGATATGAATCGAATTAGAATGCAGCCGATCAAATGATAAAGTGCCAATATATCAGATTATATATAAAAGATTGATACCTCCGCTATAAATGCTAAAGGAAAAGACGAGTGGCGGCATCTATATAAAATGTCCTGCGACTCAGAACGGAAAGAAAACTTCTAACAAGTCATCGCCGAAGCAGGGGGAATTTTGCAAAATAATTATTCTGTATCAAAAGGTAAATACACGTTTGGGATACCCGCTAAAATGATTAATATAAAGCCCGATTTCGTCTTTAACCTTTGTTTATCTCATAATTTCTCAGCCATCGTCCGTTTAATTAAGAGATTTATACGATACGTTGTCATGGCTTAAATGAATAAAAAGCTTAGGCAAAACACTTTAGTGTTCGTAAACAGCCTCTTTGCCAAAATTAAATTGATCAGTTCAGAAAACAGATACGTTTTCGGTGATGAGTTTACTTGAAAGAATAATTTAAAATCTTGGATTATATTACTTTGACTTTAGGTGCTACTAACGGCATAATGAAGCAGAATTATCTGACGCAGTCAACAATCCCGGATTATCGATTGTTCGTATATAATTACCGTAATTCATCTATACCGGAAATGGCCTTGAAAAACGCTCAACCAAAAGATCTGGCGCTGCATGTCCTGGAAAAGCTGGAACACAGCAGGACCTCGCTGCTTATTCCTCCGCTGGGAATACTCGAGTCATTATTTACCTGCCTTTTTTTTACGAGCATGCGCACGGAAGAAAGCGATCTGGTAAGGCTCACGGTTACGCTGATCGATCCGGCCGATCCTGACCCGAAACCACCCAGGCAGATCGTCCCAGAAAGATGGAGCAGCAATCCCTTCGGAACCCCTATTTAAATGACGATCCGGGAACTGGTAAAGCTTTCGAAGGCATCCGACCCCTCCAGTACCTCGCTTGCCGTTTACTATGACGCGGACGGCAAGTTGTTCATCTGGGGAATGATCGACCAGGCGCTGCATTACCATAGTTTCCTGAATTATGAATCAGAGTCGGGCTCTGAGCAACCGGGTTTATTCCAGGTTTCCATCAGTGATATCGGTACGTTGGACGTACTTTTTGATTACGAACTGCTGGCAACCCTGAAACAGAACGTGCTGATCCCGCGGTATGTCGACGTATTTACGATAGGACCGGTGTCTAAAATATTAAAATCCAATGCGGCCAGTCTTAAGACAGAGATCAAAGCCTTCCTCTTATCAGCACATCCCGGCGAGGCGTTTGAGGACTGGGAAACTTTTTTAGACGGTCTGTGGATACAAACGCTTTCCCGGCTTTTGCTTCGTATCCAGAACTATCATCACGGGGGGGCTATCCTGATCACGGGTTCCGAAATGGATACCGATATCAAATACAAAGTGGTATACGACCGTTTAAAGAAAGCGGTAACGGCCTATGCAAAGGAGGTGATCCGGAACTACATCGCCGAGAACCTGATCGAAGAATCGCTGGCTGCGGGAAAACGGGTGATCTCCAAAAACTGGTACCTGGAGGAATCGCGGTCGCTGATGGCCAAACAAGGGATAGCAGATGAGATCAAAGGGTGTATTTCCTATCTTTCATCGCAGACCTGCGTGGATGGGGTACTCTCGTTTTCGCCCGACATGGTGTCCAGGGGGTTCGGAGGCGTCCTGAAAGTACGGAAATTACCAAGAAAGATCTTCGTCTCGCCCACAGCAACGGCGACCACTAAATCTTTGGTGCCCACCGATCCGAAACACTTCGGCACCCGTCACCGCTCGATGATCGCTTATTGCTGGAGCCATCCCGGCAGCCTGGGGCTGGTTGTATCCCAGGATGGGGATATCAGGGCATTTTACAGGATGGATGATAAGCTGATCATGTGGGAAAATATAAAAACGCAGCAGTTCATCAAAAGCAGGAAGCTTAAGCGCAGCGGTCCGGACCGGTCATAACGTCGACGGCTGAATGCGAATACTTAACACATAATTCAACTGCATAAGTGCACGCAGCATTTGTTCCGGATACCGGTAACCTTCCTGTCAAAACTTTCCCGCAAACTCATTGTTCCTGTTTTGATTTTTATGGAAAACACTATTCAGGCAGCTATATGTTATTGAACAAACAGATCTCGATCATCTACTTCCTTAAGCTTATCAAGTGGGACATTCTGGCGATCTTCCTTTACGCTTGCCTGGCAGGCACCATGGATTACTTTTCTTTTTTTAAAGATCTGTCCATACCATTCTCCATTTCGGCAATGATCGGTACGCTGTTATCCCTGTTGCTTGCGTTCCGGACTGCACAGTCTTATGAGCGCTGGTGGGAGGCCAGGACGGTTTGGGGGGCGATCGTTAACGACAGCCGGACACTGATCAGGCAATTGATCCAGTTTCTTCCTGAAGATGACAGCAAGGCCGGCATCGTGAAGGAGTTTTCGGTCAGGCAATCGGTCTGGTGTTACGCACTGACCGAAGCTTTGCGGAAATGTCCGTCAGAGAAAGTGGAGCAATATCTGAAGGGAGAAAATAAAGACAGTGACAACCGTCCGAACCTGCTGCTGACCCTGCATGCCGAAAGATTATCGCAGATAAGCCGTGATTACCAGCTGAACGCAAACAAGCAAGTGCAGCTGGATAGTACCCTTCAGCGGTTAACCGATGCGATGGGCAAATGTGAACGCATTAAAAACACGGTGTTTCCGCGGGCTTACAGTGTCCTGATCCATTTTTTGATCTATGTGCTGACCACGATCTTTCCGTTCGGACTGGATGACCAGCACTGGGGTATCGAAATTTGCCTGGCCACGATAGTACCCGTATTGTTCATAGCCATTGAAAGGACAGCGATACTCATGCAGGACCCATTCGAAAATAAACCGACAGATACACCGATGAATGCCTTGTCTGCAACAATCGAGCGTAATCTCTCAGAGATGGCTTCCCTGCCCAAGCCCGAACATCCGGGGCAGCCGGATACGTTTTATCTGATGTAGGGACAGCTTATAATTTCTTCCGGCCTGGAGGTCTGTTAAGAATTGAAAGAAGGTAACGCTAATGATGATTTACCACACCGATTATCCCGGAGGAACTACGAGGAGCCGATTCTACTTATTTTAAAACCGGTTCAACCCGTTTAGCGTAATTACATTAAATCCATCAAACAGCCATGAAAACCAATTATTCAAAGAAAGCAGCAGATGTCGTCATGAACATAAGGGCCTTGCGTGAGAATCGCAATTATACCCAGGACTATATGGCCATGCGGATGCAGATCTCCCAAAATTCCTATTCCAAGATCGAACTCGGCAACTGCAAACTGACTGTCTCGAAACTGCTGGAGATCTGCCACATTCTGGAAGTGGCCGTTGAAGAATTGATTGCCTCGGACATCAAAAAAGTCAGCTTTCGTCTGGCAGACGGTCCGGTCATTTACCAGGAATTATATACAAGCTTCAAGCGTCAGACCAATGTCCGAACGTTGTATCCTGGTGACAGACAGCCGGATATTCCGCTGACAGAGATTCCGGTCTGAATTCAGAAGGTATTAAATAGCCAGCCAGAAGATCATCGCCAACGTCACCAATAAAAATTTGTAAAGCATTAAAAGCCAGACCAACCGGTTCATTCGCCGGCGATGCTCCTCCTATAGTCCTATTCAGCGCTTTGGCCTATGCTAAGTATTCTTCCTGTGGAATAGCGATTTTGCCTGAAAGGACCGATTTAAATTATCCGTTAACTAGTCAGAGCATATTTTCATTTTACTTCCTTATTCATCATGCACCTTCCTTATTTTAAAACCTGCATGGAAGACGCGTCTTTTGCGGTAATTAAATTGCAGAAATGCGAATGGTTTGAAGGGTGCAAATAACAGCCTTTGCCTTTTATAGTTAAACGAGGCGCGCACAGCACGGGTTGGTGGATTGGTGCTTTATATTGACCGATCCCGCCATGAAAAAGAATACCTTACACGATCCATGCTAATGCTTTTCATATCCTTTGTCGTGATGATGGGTTATGTATCTGAACGTGAATGAGGTCAATCATGTTTATTGCGATTGTATATGAGCATGCTAATGGCGGTGCTGATTTGACTGATGATGCCGGAAATGTATACAAATAAGGGTAATAAGTTATAAATCATCCGTTCAAGCGTGGTGGTGTTCGCACAGAACTTTATTAAGGTGCATAGGCAAACGGGCACTGGCGCCCCTTCATATCTGCGCGGGATGATCCGCATCACTGCATCGACATCATGACCGGCGACCATGCGGACATAAATGTTCCGGAGAGAAAGGATCTGGCAGATGATATCACCAAGGTGTGGAATCGATGAAATTGTCCAGATGGAAAATATCCTGAAGCGCCTGAACGGAGGTTTAGGAATTAATTACGTACACAAACCTCCCTTCGCTGGAAGTCTTACTGACCATATTAGTGCCAACAAGCTTCTTGAGTTTGCTGTAAACAGAGGATATGCTTATTCTCAGGCCAGTCTCGCGTAACTGGAAATAGATTGCTTCGGCATCCAGGCCCTTTTCTGATTTTTTCAGCATGGCAAGGATCTGAAGTTCAGCCTGATTATCCGGGGTTTTGTACAACTTATTTATATCATTCGGCATAGAATCATTTTTTTTATCACTTCCTGGTCTTGTAAAGGGCATCTAAATACACCATTCCTTTTTCTAACTGACAAGCCATGTCGTTACCGTTTAAACCAAGATTTTATTTTCGCGGTCAAAGGTTTATCTTGCTTCTTTTCATCTCCGTTTCCGATGAGGTAGCCGTAAGGTTTCAAAGTTTCAATATGATCGAAAACGATCTTTAACATCCCTAAAAGCGGGATCGCTAAAACCATTCCGCCAATGCCCCATAGCGCTTCGCCTAGGACCAGGACAAAAATGGAAAAGAAAGGATTAATGTCTACGTCTTTACCAACTACCAGCGGCTGTAAGATGTAACTTTGGATAAATTGTACAAGCCCGTAGGTGACCAGTACACTCAGCACCATGCCGCCGCCCCCGCCCTGGGCAAGGGCCATCAAAACGGTAAGCGTTGTACCGGTGACATTGCCCACAAAAGGCACGATCTCCAGCGTACCACACAGGATGGCGAAAAAGAAGGCGTTCTGCACACCGACAACTGAAAAACCAATGCCGTACATGACCCACAAGCAGAGTATCATCTTCGCCAGGCCGGATACGTAATTCTGGGCGGCACCTGAGGCTTCTTTGATGATCCGGGTCGTTTTAGCCTCGTCCGCTGGTTTCACCAGCTTCAGGATGAAATTCCTGAAATGTTTTCTCGCACTAATGAACAGGAAAACATAGATCAGAACCAGCACAGCGGTTGTCAGCGAACCCAGGATTCCGGAGGCAAATGAAACGATAATACCAGCTGCGTTACCTGCACCGGATGATCCCTGTTTTTTCAAGAGCTGCTCCTGCTGCTGTTTGGAAACCCCAAATTGTTCACTGATCAGTTGCTGCAACTGCCCGGTATATTGCCTAACCTGGCGCTCGATCTGCTCCACGTTGGCCTGTAAGTTGGATACCCGCCAGCTGAATAAAAACACGAGCAGACCAATAGTCAGTAACAGCAAGACAATGCAGATGACCGCGCCGACCGTACGGTTGATGCCTTTTTGCTCCAGCCAGCGGCTAAAGGGCAGGAACAGCATGGCCAGAATGCCGGCCAGGGCGACAGGCATGAGTATGCCGGCCGTAAAATAAAGCCCACTCAAGATCAAAAATAACAGAAATAAATACTGAATGGCGCGGGATAATGTGGTTGTTGTGTTCAAGCTGATATCTTTTAAAGCCAACATTTGGCTGATACTATTGTTTCCGTTACTATGTATACTTTTGATCACCTTTCGGACACCGAGCAGCAGGAATTTTTGAAATGCCCGGCTTATCTGCCTTTATTAGCTGCAAACAGGCATGGTTTTGCGGGTGATAAGGAACTGGTGGCGGCCGAACCTTTTGACCATCTGGAAACTTTTGCCCCACGTCCTTTACTAGCGGAGCTGTATGAACAGGCGAAACGTGTATACCAGCCTAACCTTGAAAAACTCGACAATCAACTTCCGAAAGGCAAATTCGAGCGGGATGTAGCGATCAGGAGCGAATTGAAAAAGATCAGCGGCTTGCTGCTTAAGTTCGACGCGGCTTTTGCCGCACTGATGCACCAAAACATGAATGCTTTTAAGGGACATGTTTCAGCAGCGCATGAAGATAACCTGGACGACTTTTATTCTCCATGCCCAGCAAGGGGATCTCCGAAGGATCAGATTAAGAGCGCATTTCGTTCAAGGACACTCCACTCTCGATGCCAAAATCCAGTGTACGTATCGGACAGTAATAGTCTTGCCAACAATTCCTTAGATCGATCGGCCACTTCACATCATAGATCGAATCATACAATAATATGAAACCATATACCTCACTTTATATACCGGCCGCAAGGTCATGATTTTGCCTGATACATTGGCTCACCGCAACGGACATAAGGTGATCAAAAGATCGTATAACATTTACACCCACCTCGGCGTTGCTAACCCAGAACTGATAGAGCAAAAGAAAAAAGAGGGACTCCTTGCTGCTGCACCGGACAACCCGGATTATCTAGGTGTTTTGAAGTTGGACCTGCCAGATAAATTATTTAGTTACTCATCCCCCCAAAATGGACTATATGCTGAAGAGGTTAATGAATTAATCGAACTACTAAGTGGGATACGGGAGGACCCTTCTAAATGGCAATAACATATTGCAGGCCATTTATCAAAATCTATAATCTTCCTATGTTGGAATTAAAAATTCAAATCAATATCTAAGTGTCTGATATTGGCACGATCAGAGAAATTTTACATCACATTCACTGGTGGCAGGAACTTTATATTGACTATACACATTCTTATCAAATTCCTAAAGGGATCAGTTTTCATACCGAAAAAATTCTGTCACGAAGTAACTGGGCATTGAATTTAGTCTAAACACTATAGCTAATGCATATATAAACATCATTAATTAATCTCCCCCCAAAAAAATGCTGATAAAATCTTGTATGCCGCAAGACTATCCTTCCCAACTTTTTTAAAAAAAATTTAATGTTGTTTGAGAAGCATATTTAATATGGGGTAAGGCTTTCCTGCTCCGTCCAGTTGGTTCCGGCCTACCCTTCTGAAACCAAGATATTCATAAAAATTCAAAGCCTGTATATTTTGCTCGTTGACGTCGACCTCATTGATACGATATAATCTGATTGCATAATGGACTAAAAGCTTACCGAGGCCCATTCGAAGGGCACCGGGATGAATGAAGAGCGCCTGGATTTTTTGGTCAGTGATACCGATGAAACCCTGTAAATTGTGATCATAGCCGGCGCAATGAATATTCATTATGGGTAAAAACGCTTCAAGCATTGACCGGTAACGGTTAATGTCTTTCTCATATAAAAAATCGTGCGTAGCTCTGACTGATTTCTCCCATAGTCTGATCAGCCCATTATATTCTTGTTCCGAAGGCTTCCATATATCAATCTCCATATGTCAAAAAAACGAGTTTTTGTTTTTAGTTAAGGGAATCCTTGAGTTTTTCCGAATCCAGTTGGTAATGATAATGATCTTACTGGTAATATTAAGATCGCCCATTTCCTCATCAAGCGCGTCTAAAAATTGCCAGCCATCCATAACAGGCATAGTCAGATCTAACAAAATATAATCAGGCAATAGCTTTTTGCTGTTAAAAAGAGTTCTCAAATGATCGATCGCAACTCGACCGTTGCGGCAGCACTTAATAGACGATCCCGGATAAATTTTGTCAATCAGGCGGGTAGTTATAAAATTGCTGATATCGTCGTCATCTATTACGCAGACAGTATTTTTCATATTACGTAGATGGGTTTGTCGCTAAGATAGTTTTAATCTTCGAACTCACGAATTTAAATTAAAAGTAAAATCGACCACACACATAATCATATTAATTAAATAAATTAATCGCAAAAGTATCTAATGCATATTGGGTCAAACCTTTTATAAGAAGCATTTCGTAAATAAATCTTAAAACATTTCCTGCGTTTTTATGCCCGTTGTTAGTGGTCAAATGGAATTGAGGCCTAATCAATGTTATGCAAAGTATAACTCCCCTGATCATTATAAGCTATTGTATGGTAGCGTTTTAGTTGGTAAAATGAAAACCGGGCCTTAAATTATCGGAATGATCAATCTTAGTTATTTTTAGACCTTACAGGTTTACTTAGAACCAAAAGGAGTATCGATTTATTTTGGCATATTTTATGTTATGCCGATGATAAAAATTTAATACCCTTTGATTATCATTTATGAAAACACTTTTAAAAAAAGCATCATTACTAATGACCGGCTTGCTGGTTGGCGGTAAATTGTTTGCGCAGACCCCCGATTCACTAAACACAAAGAATTATGTACAACCTTTCTCAGGCGGCGGCTCTTTCCGCACCTGGACAATAGGTGTTCATGGTGGCCTTTTAACACCATACACCATTTTTGGCACCAACGGCCGCCAGGATTACAGAAATCCAAAATCTGAAATCGGCTACGGTGCTTACATCCAAAAACAATTTTTACCGGGCTTCGCTTTACAGGCTGATTTCTTAAGAGGCCAGATCAGCGGCGAGAATGGACAAGCTGTGGGCGCAATAGCCGCAGGAAGCAGCTACACTACCAAACTTGACTGGAGCGCAGCTTTAAAAGCAAACTTTACATTAGCTAACATTAACTGGTATAACCACAAAGGTGCTATACAGCCATACATTAGTGCAGGTGCCGGTTACGCAGGTTACAAAGTAACTACCCAGGATGCTTCAGGTAATACTTTAGCAAGCAGCAATGGTACAAGCAAAGAATGGTTCATTCCGGTTGGTTTAGGCTTTAAATTCAACCTTGGTTCAGGTGTTAACTTAGACTTGGGTTACCAGGTTAACTTTGTACAAACTGATAACTTTGACGGCCTTAACGTAGGTGGTAACGACAGGTTCTCTTATGCACACATCGGTTTAGAATTTGCTCTTGGAAGCACTAAAAAACCACAGTTAGCTACTTACAACCCGGTTAACTCAATGCGTACCGAATACTTATGGAAAAACCAACAACTACAAGCACAAGTTGATGCTGAAAAAGCAGCAAACGCACAGTTAAGAAGCGACTTAGACGCTACTAACGCAAACGTCGCCAAATTGACTATCGACAGTGATGGTGATGGTGTTATCGACTTAAACGATAAATGCCCTAACACACCGGCAGGTACTAAAGTTGATGGCTCAGGCTGTCCGTTAGCTAAACCGGTAGTAGTGGTTACTGAAGAAGATCGCCGTGTGGTTAGAGACGCTATCTCAAACCTTGAGTTTGACTTAGGTAAAGCAACCATCCGCGAAAAATCATTCGCAAGCTTAGACAGGGTAGCACGTTTATTAGTTGATAAAAACTTCAGCTTAAAATTAGCCGGTCACACAGATAACACAGGTTCAAAAGACTTAAACATGCGTTTATCTAAAGACCGTGCAGAAGCTATCAAAACCTACTTAGTAGAGAAAGGTGCTAATGCATCACGTATCGAAGCTACCGGTTACGGTCAGCTACAACCAATTGCTTCTAACAAAACAGCAGCAGGTCGTCAGCAAAACCGTCGTGTAGAGTTCACTCTTTATTAATAGATAAGAGATACTGCTACAACAAAAAAAAGCCACTCCCAAATGGGGGCGGCTTTTTTTGGCAAATTAAACCCTAAAAATGCCTGTCGTTGAACCGATGATCGTCTTTTAATGTCAATACAAAGCTTCAAACTGATATTTTTTTCGCATGAGGTACCCTATTAATTGACGCATCGCAAAATTATATAGATTCCGTGTATTGACAATTGCGGTGTCTCGGCTTATAAATACTTAATAAATTTAGATTTTATCAAAGCCAGTAACCGTCTGGTTACAAATGTCAGTGACGCCTTAGAAGTAGGTAAGTGAAATTCGAGAACAGTAACTTTATCCAATCTTATGTTATCAAATTAACAATTTTTATCTAATGGAATACCCATTAAAACCAGTACATTAGGTTCCTGTTGACAATAACACCTATCGAATGAACGCGGACGGAATTATCATAAAAAATCAAGACGCCAGGAACTTGGTGTCAGCAACAATTTTTAAGATTCAAAAAATTAGAATTGAAAAAAAAATATCTCAGCGAGTCATTGCTGATGCTTTAGGCGTATCGCAAAATGCATATTCTAAAATCGAGCAGGAACATACCAGGTTACAACTCGAAACACTTTTCATAATCAGCAAAGTTCTTGAAGTAGAAATATTAGAACTATTGGATTTTAATCATATTCCAAAATCGTTTAAGGAAGTCTAAGTAGAATTATTGAACAACGTTTTTTTCCAATCACTATCATCTGTAGCATAATATTTGGATATAACCTAATTAACTTGTCATAGATGAAAACGAAAGTTTAAATCAAAGAGCTGAAAAGTCTGTAAGCAATCTACGCGTTACAATAAAAAATATGCGATTAAAATAAGGACTGACACCTTTTGAAGTAGCGTTATCTCTTGGCATTCAAGTAGAAGATTATTTTGATATAGAAGATGGTTCAACTACTTTATTCTTATCGGATTTCTTTAAGATCTGTGAGGCGATACATATCGATCCCCGGGAGGTGCTAAAAATTATAAGGGATATCTGATTACAAACAAGTGTACGTCATATTCGCACTATGTTTTGTTCAAAACACCGATAAGTGAAATTATATGCTTTTGACAGTACGCAGATCGTCAAAAGGCCTTTGTGAAAATTAGAGATTCTTACACGTCTACTTAAAATCTCGCCGGCATTAAGTTTTCTGATGTTCAGAAATAATTTGTAATAATACAGATAAGCCAGCTCCACACCCTTTGAAGCATTTGGCGGGAGCTTAGTTATCCCTTCATAATCGTACAAAAAGTCTTGATGAATGTCAGCTTCTATTGCCTCTTTCTCTGCGTCCGTAAACACATTCATATCTATGCCTGGGAAATAAGTTCTGCCCATTACGATATAATCTGCTTTTAAATCACGCAAAAAGCTTATTTTTTGAAGGGCAGAGCCTAACTTCATGGCAGATAGTTTCAAATCCTCATAGTATGTTTTGTCTCCATTTGTAAAAATTTGCAGACACATCAATCCTACTACCTGGGCAGAACCTAATATGTAGTTCTCATAAGAATCAAAGCTATGGGTTTTCTCATTTAAGTCCATACTTCTGAGAAAAAGCCTCACCAGTTCCAGGTCGATCTGATAAAGGTTGACGGTTTGTTGGAAAGAATGCAATACGGGATTTAAACTTATTCTAAGACAGATCGCTTCAAAGCAATCATCTTCAAATTTTCTTAACAAATAAGATTTATCATATGCATAAAAGCGTCTACGATCTCGTCAGCGAGTCTGACAAACCCATAGATCGCATAAACAGATTTTTGAATGTCTTTGCCGAAAAGTCTGATTCCCAAGGAAAAGCTCGTACTATAATTCGAAGTGATCACTTTGCTACAAAGGTTAGACAAAACAAGACGGGTTGTCGATAAAGGGGAAGTTTAAAGCGGGCGGGCGGGGACAGCTTTAAGCGGGCGGCACATCCCGTTCCGGCCGGCCCCGCTCACACGTTGGTGTTTACCGTTTAATTTTTACTCCATTGAAAGAACAGCACCTGACCGTCAACGATATTGCCGGACTTACCGCTGGGATTAACGAATATTCTAATTCCCTGATTGCCCGCGTGAACGATCATGCCATCCAGCTCAGCGTCATGACGGCACCTTTTTTCTGGCATTATCACCCTTATTCGGATGAAACCTTTCTGGTGACCGAAGGCGTTGTGGTCATCGAACTTGAGGACCGTACCGTAGAACTGCATCCGGGTCAATTGTTCACGATCCCCAGAAACGTAAAGCACAGGACGCGGCCGAAAGACGGTCGCTCGGTCAATCTGACATTTGAAAGCGAAAGCATGCGCACGGTCCGCCTGGAGTAGGCTGGCCGGCAGTTGAAACAACCCGCCAGGCCGGGGTTATTCTCGCGTTTGCGGTAAGGTAGCGTCATACCCTGATCCGGAAAGTATTCAACATTTGGATTTTTTTTGCGCGATAAAATTAATTTTGCGGGCATGACCCTGTTGGAATCTAACGATTTGGACCTTGACGGAAAGCCCGGAGCGGTATGGCGCGGAAGTTTTCTTGCCGGCCGCACAGCGGAGGAGATGACCATTCAGCTTTACCGTCTTCCGGGATTTTATGCGAAGGTATTTTATGACGCAGCTTCCAATAAGATAAGTGATATCCGTTCGTTTACTTCCAACAGCGGACTGGCGCCTTATGTAGCGCTGAAGAAAATTCAGACTGGTAAAGAAATATGATGAAGAAAGTTTTCCTTTATGCCGTGGTGTTAAGCGGCGCATTAGCTTTGATCTCCTGGGGTTTTAAGGGCCACCGCGCTATTGCGGCCATTGCGCAGAAACATTTGACGAGCAATACGGCCTATGTGGTCTCGGCTTACCTGAACGGACAGGCGATGCCGGATGTGGCGACCTGGGCGGACGAGAACCGCAACCCCAAAACCGCGGGCTGGCATTACCTGAACCTGCCGCTTGGTTTAAGCCATGAAGCTTTTGTTTCGGCGGTTTCGCAAAGTGACAACAATGTGTATACGGCGATATTTAAAACGGAAACGAGCCTGAAGGATAAAAACTTGCCCGCTGAGGCAAAAAATGAAGCGCTGAAATATCTGATCCACCTGGTGGGCGACGCGCACCAGCCCATGCATGTAAGCCGCAAAGAAGACAAAGGCGGCAATACGATCCAGCTGCGTTTCGACAATAAGGGCACCAACCTGCACAACCTTTGGGACAGCAAGCTGATCGACCATGAGGGTTTGAGCGAACAGGATATCGCTAAAAACTACGATGTAGCAACACCGGCACAGATCAGGCAATGGCAGGCGGACAGCCCGGTGGAATGGTTATGGGAAAGCTACCAGATCAGCAGCGAGCTTTACGGGTCAGCCAAAGCCGGCCAAGCGATTGACGAAGCTTATTACCAAAAATATATAGCGACGGTGCACAAGCGGATCGACCAGGCGGGTATCCGCCTGGCGGGTGAATTAAATAAGTTATTTAACTCGGCCGCCCCGCCGCAGCCGGGCGCTGCCCCTGCCACGGCTGCGGCCCTTCAGCAAGCCCCGGCCGCTACCGCTTTAAAACTGGAGGATATCAAAAATGCTGTAGGCAAAACGGTAGCGGTGAGCGGTAAAGTATTCAGTTCAAAGGATATTGGCAGTATGGTATTGGTGAATCTGGGTGCCGCTTATCCGGATCAATTGCTGACGGTGGCGCTGAAAGGTAAGGCAAAGGCACTCGGTGCACAGCTGACGGATAAAACAGTCAAGGTAACCGGGGAAGTGATCAGTTACAAGGGTAAACCGGAGATCATCGTTACGGATCCGGCTAATATTAAATTCTGATGAGCGCACCTTTCACGTTATTGATCAATTTTGACGGGCAGGAGCGCGAGTTCAGCGCCAGGTACGAACGCTGGGGCTATACGCACCGGATCGCGGTACTGATCGGCGAGATCACGTTCGTTTTCGAACCGGATGAAGAGGGCGGTTACCGGGCCCTCAGCAACGCGCAGGCGGCACAGGTGCCGGTGAAGGAAAGCCTGCTTCAGCTCATTGCAGAAAAATTAAAGCAACTGAGCCGCTGACCGCAGTTATGCCGACGAAACGTTTGCCGGTTTGCCGCCACGGCGATCCCCATTTTTTCTGCGCCTGACCAGCCGCAGGCTTCTTTGATCATTGGTAAAGCCCGGCCATAGTAAGCGGCCTCTTTGATATAAATGCAGGGCGACGGTCTCTGTTTTACGGGAATGACTACACATCCGGCGATATCGGCTACACCGGGACAAGCCTGAACTGAGCTGCCGCCCAGGCTTTGGTTATTGTGCCGTACTGGAAAAGTCCGGCTGATCAGCCGGAAGTAACACGCTGCGTACCGCGTTATCAATCGTGCCATTCTTTATTTGCCGAGGCGTGGTCGATGATCAGCCGGATCTTATCATCCAGTTCCCGGGCGCTTAACTGCAAGAGCCGGATCTCCTCCGCCTGCCGGATCAGCTCGCCGGGACGGTCAGGATCGAGCAGGCTGATCAGCCCCAGGATAGACGCCACCGGTTTGCGCAGCTCGTGGGACTGCAGGAAGGCGATCTGCCTGAGTGCCATCTGCTGTTTATTCACGATCTCCTTTTGCTCTACCTGCTGGGTGATATCCGCACAGTTTACCGAGACGCCGATGATCTTTCCGGCAGCGTCGGAGGCGGGCTCAAACCGCACGCGGCGCCAGGTGTCTTTACCTTTTACTGTCAGGCAGCGTTCATCAAAGACAGGTTTGCCGTTCAGTGCGCTGATATAGTCGTCGTAAAATCCCTGAAAGTTCCGCGGATGTATATAGGGTGTCATCAGCTCCCCCCTTTTCATAGTTAACCCGTAAGTGTTGTGTACATGGTTGTTCCAGGCCCTGTTAAAAGCCAGGATCCGGAACCCGCTGTCCAAAAGCAGGTGGTGATCGAGTGAACTTTCAAAAAATGAACGCAGCTCGATCTCGGATTGCCGGGCCTGTACGTACTGACTTTTCAGTATCTGCAGACTGACATCAAACTCCAGGAGCTGGATGATCTGACGGGCCAGTGACCGTAGCGCCTTCCGCTGGACCTCACTGAGCTGCCCCGGCTTATTGTCAGTTACGCAAAGGGTTCCCAGTGCGTGCCCGTCCTGGGTAATCAGCGGCGTACCGGCATAAAAACGGACCGGGTCAGAAACGGCAGCACCGGGCCCGGTTGCGGCCGGCTGCTGCGAATGGATATCTTCGATGACCAGCATATCCCCATTCCGGACCACCCTTTCACAGAAGGGGTCTTTACCCGTGCCGGGGTCTGAAGAGCTGCTTATCCTGACATTTGTGCATTGCTTGTCTTCATCAATAAAAGTCAGTAAGGCGACAGGACAATGGCAAAGCTCCGCGGCAAGGGTGATCAGATTTTGCAGTTCTTCTTCTTTCGAAAAGTCGAGTTTGAGAAATCGGTTGACAGATTGCAGGCGTTCCAGTTCTCTTAAAGGCATAGGCGCTCCGGGTAACACGTTAGAATTCAGCTGATGATGCAAATCAACGGCCGAAAACGGCCGGAATTGCCTGCATAATATAGAAATTTTATTCCTAAGAAAATAAATTATTTCACAACGACTGAGAATGAGAACTGTTCAGCCACTCGCTGTATCATGGCGGCCTTCGTTTCTATATAGGTTCCGAAGAACTTACACTTTATCATGATAAGCGAAGTCTGCTGAGCGCGCGTAGCCTGCAGGCGCGTATCCGTAGTGCGTCTACGTAAAGAGAAACAGGATTCCCCGGCAGAGCTTTTTATCTGCCGCGGTGACGGCTGCATAAGCGATCATTGCCGTTATGCTGTAGGCGGCCACATCGTCGCTGAAGAGTTGGGACGAGAATAAATCAACCCGGGTAACCAACCTGTCGCCATACTCATCCGAATGCCGTTTGATCTCTGCTGCCATTGAAGCGGGGGCCGGGTCCAGGCTGTCACTGCATTCTTCCGTTAACTCCGCCCGTTCATAAAGAAAGCTGACGAAGTCAGCGATCCCGCCGGGACAAAGCTGGTGCAGCAACGCAGCTTTTTGCCGGCAGTCCAATTCCCCGGGGGAGGTACTATATTCATCAGCTCTTTCCATATACGACCGGGCCCGGTACCCATACCGGTTGATTGATTAATTGCCGCTCAGTTCTCTTAAGGTCATGCCCATCCAGCAGGATACGCCCCTCAGTTGGGTCATAAAGCCGGGCGAGTAGTTTTACCAGCGTACTTTTGCCTGCACCGTTCTCTCCTACCAACGCCAGCTTCTCTGCCGGGTGCAGGGTAAAGTTCAGATTGCGGTTTGCCCAACGTTCGCTGTTAAGATATTTGAAACCCACGTTTTCGAAAGTGAATCCTTGCCTGATAGGGTTTGGAAAAGCACGCGGATTTACAGCGTTATGGATTCTTGGCTGTATCTCGAAAAATTCAAAGAAATCACTCAGGTAGATCGCCCCTTGTGATACATTGGTAAAACGGCTCAAAATATTTTCCAGGAGGCTGCGCAACTGCCGGAAGGAACCGGCCAGAAAGGTCAGCTCGCCGATGCTGAGACCGCCTTTTACCGTTTGTTGGATCATAAATATATAAGCGCCGTAATAACCCAGGCTGCCCAGCAAGGCGAAGAATGTACCCCATAAAGAACGTTTAATGGCAATGCGCTTGCTATCGGTATAAAACTTTTGGGATAGTACTTTAAAGCGGTCAGTAATAAAGCCCGACAATCTGAACATCTTGATCTCCTTAGCGGTCTCGTCACTGGCGCCAATATATCGCAGGTAATCCAGTTCGCGGCGCTGAGGGGTTTGCCTTCTGCTGAGCGCATAGGTCTGGTCATTAAAATAAGACTCGCCGAGGAAGGCCGGCAGTATAGCAATCACAAGCAATAGTATAAGCCAGGGATTGAAAACGATAAGCCCGGCGGATAAAAAGGCAATGGTAATCAGGTCCTGCACCTGGCTCATGACCTGGGAGAGCAAAATGGTGCGGCCAACGGTTTGCTGTCTCGCACGTTCCATCTTGTCATAGAACACGGCATCCTCAAACTGGTCAAGATCCAGCTTTGCGGCATGCTCCATGATACGCACCGAAGTATGGTTGGCGAAAAGGTCGCCAAGCAAACTGTCCATCAACGTAATGGCGCGGGTAAGCGCATCAGACAGGATAGCCAAACCGAACTCCAGTCCTATCAGCTCCCACAAACACCTCTCCGCAAATGAATCGTGGCTGCGGGAAAGCTGGAGCACTTTATCAATAATGAGCTTACCGATGAAGAGCAGCAGGAAGGGTATCGCAGCTTTCAGAAACCTGAGCAAGATGTTGCCCAGCATCAGGCCCGGTCCGGATTGCCATACGAGTTTAAAGAACGCGGGCAGGTTACGAAGCGCGCGCAAGCGTTCTTTTACGGAAATGCGGTTGGTCGTGACATTTGGTGCTGGCTTTGGCATATTACAATTTTAACTGCTTTAGCTGTATTTTGTTGGGGACATCGTAAAGATGATGCGATTGTGGCAAAAGGCCGGATTGGGCCTGCATTTTGCCGCAATTGCCCCGCCTTTTTGGTGAGCGGCTCTTTTATCTTTGGATATGGCAGAACAAAATTTGATCCGGATGGATAATATGGGGATCGTGGTCGAATCCCTGGACAAGGCGGTCGCCTTCTTTACGGAACTGGGCATGCGGCTGGAGGGACGGACTGTAATAGAAGGCCTCTGGTCGGGCCGGGTGACCGGTCTGGGCGACCAGCAGGTAGAGATCGCGATGATGATCACGCCAGACGGACATAGCCGGCTGGAACTTTCAAGATTCATCAGGCCGGACGTCATATCAGACCACCGCAATGCGCCGGTAAATGCGCTGGGTTATTTGCGAACGATGTTCACGGTTGCGGATATGGAAGATACTGTTAAACGTTTAGCTACGCATGGTGCGGAAATCGTGGGCGGGATCGTGAACTATCAGGACATCTATAAACTTTGCTATATCCGGGGCGTGGAAGGTCTGCTGATCGGCCTGGCAGAAGAGATCGGAAAGAACAGGTAAGTTGTATTTGGTTGGATCACCGGGAAGGCAAATAAATTTCTACCAGGCCTTATACGCATGCAGCGCAAGACTTGCGTTGGCGTAACGTTCTTCACCGGTGATCTCCTGCCCCAGCCAGGCAGGCTTTTCAAAAGACTGGTTTTCTTGCTCCAGTTCGATCTCAGCAATAATGAGGCCTTCATTGGCCTTTTGAAACACATCCACTTCCCAGGTAAGGCCACCTGAAGCCGGCAGGCGGTAACGGATCTTTTCGGTACCGGCGGGCCGGAACTTTACGAGCATCTCCTCCGCATCTGCTTTCGGGATCTCGTATTCGTACTCCAGGCTGGTGATGCCTTCTCCCGTACCTTTCACGGTGATAAACCCTTTGTCGCCTGCTATTCGAACTCTGACGTTCCGGTCATTTTCATTCAGCAGATAACCCTGAAGGTATAGCGTGCCTTCCGGTTTTTCCAGTTGCTCCCAGAGCGCTTTATTTACCAGAAACCTTCGTTCTGTTTCCTGTCCCATATCAGTCTATTTGTTGTAGAGCCAGGTCAGCGGGACTGGTGGCCTTTTCGTAAAAGTCAGCGGTTAACTCGTTAATGTCTTTGCGTTGCTCCAGGGTCTGCCGCGTCAGTGACGGAAAGTGTTCTGAAGCCAACAGGTTGTCATGCCAGTCCCCTATTGCGGTTTGAACCTGCTCCAGGTAATCTTCGCTGATCTGCAGTTTGAGTACGTGCCTGACCACCGGCAGGTCATAAAGCAAAACTTTCAGTCTTTTACGGCTGTCGTGCAATTGCTCCTCACTCTCCGCATGCTGCAGCCCAAGACCGATAGCCAGCAATTCCCGGTCATAAAAGCGGTTCAGTTCAAAATTCTTTACCGGCCGTAGTTTTCTGATCAGCGCGCCTTTGGCTTTATCCAGACGTTTGATATGTTTACGTTTTTCGGACCGGAATAATTTGGCATGTTTTTTCATTTGCTTTTCTTTGGATGCCAGGCCGGCCGGAGCGGTTTGCTCCTGTTGCCCGAGCTGCAAATACTGGTGGGCATCGCGGATCTCGCCGCCGGCCCTGAAAGTTTTTTTGATGGGTTGCAAGGTGTCATGCAAGAGCTTGACCGGTGCAGCCTGTTCCACCAAAGCAGCCAGGGCACGCAGTTTTTTGATGCCTGTGCGGAAGCGGTGCAGGTGTTTTTGTTCACCACTGCTGATATACGATCTTAAGGATTGTTCGGCGGCATGATGCCGCCGGATCACCTGGGCTTTGAGTTCTTTCCGGTCCATAGAAATACAATACTTGATTTGCGGATTTGTTTGAACCTGTGATGGTTTGAAACCTTTGACCGCTTTTGCTGTTTTCAAATCATGACAACCACACTGGCTTACAGGATCAGCCGTGACCTCAGTAACCTGAGCTGCCAGCTGCATCACCTGAACCTCTCGACGAAAACCTCCAAGGAATCCACCATCGTAAAAGTATGCTGCAATTATTTCAAGGATGATGTACTCACGGAACTTAACAGGCGCTACGGCGCGGCTTTTGTAGACGAACAGGTCCGCTTCCGCACAACTGTGACAGATACCGGGATCGTGACATCCTCAAAAAGTGCTGACGATTGAATTGATAAATACCGTTAGTTTTTAGTATCCTTTCCATACCCGTTAACCGTGAAGATCAAGCATATCCACTTTATCGTCAATCCTGCTTCCGGTAAGCAGGAGCCTGTTCTGGCCTACATCAATGCGGAGATGACCGCGCGGAAAGTAGACTGGGACGTTTCAGTCACCAAAAAAAATGTGCGTGTGGCCGATCTTGCCCGTAAGCTTTTCGGAAAAACGGACCTGATCGCTGTCTACGGCGGTGACGGCTGCGTGACGGAAGTAGCTGCCGCACTGCAGGGCGGCAATGTACCGATGGCGATCATTCCTGGCGGTACCGCCAATGTCATGGCACGGGAGCTGGGTATCCCGCTGGATACGCAGGAAGCCCTGGCCTCACTTTTTGACGGCAGCATCAAAAAAATAGATATGGGTTTGGTCAATGATATCCCCTTCCTGCTCCGGGTCAATCTGGGCATCATGGCGGATATGGTCACGCAGGCTGACCGGAAACTGAAAGATAAAGTCGGGCAACTGGCGTACGGTATCACGGCCTTGAAAACGACTGCCCTTGCCAAACCGGTGGATTACGAACTGAAGATCGACGGCAAGCGGATCGAAACGGGCGGGGTCAGCCTGACGGTGACCAATTCCGGGCACCTGGGTGTCGGCGATTTTGCGCTTCAGCCGGGTATCAGCATTACGGACGGGCGGCTGGATGTGATCTTACTGAAGGAGAACAATCTTCCTTCATTGCTAAAAGTTGCCGGCAGCACGTTACTGAAACAAAAAAGCGAAGTGCTGGAGCACTGGCGGGGGAAGAAGATCACGATCACCACGGCAAAAAAACAAAGCTTTATTTGTGATGACCGGCAGGAAAAAGCAAGGATCCTGAGGATAGAAGTATTACCGGGCACGCTGAAAATGCTGGTGCCTAAGAAAAAAAAATAAAACGATGTTAGGCAAGATCAAAAGTTTACTGGCTTCCGGCAGGCTCTTCGTGCAGTATTATTACGATAATATCTACCGGGTGGTGTTCGGAATGCCGCGGCTGAAACGATGCCAGATCACAGCTGATCTCTTCCTGGGCAGCCAGTACAATCGCGTTGGTCTGCACAAAATGAGTGCTTTGGGCATCAGCGCGATCATCAATATGCGCATGCATTCGGTTTATACGGCCGCGCAATATGAAGGCTTTCATTACCTGCACCTGCCTACGCCGGACAATACGCCGCCGGATATGAATGACCTGATCAGAGGTGCTGATTTTGCTGACAGGGAGATCAAAGGCGGCGGAAAGGTCTATATCCATTGCCGGCAGGGACTGGGCCGCGGCCCAACGATGTGTATCGCCTATTTGTTAAAGACCGGGCTGACGGTAGATGATGGCATCGCCATGATCAAAAAGGTGCGCCCTTTTATTAACCCGAGACCGGGACAGATCGAACGGCTGCGCGAACTGGAAGCATACTACGCCCAATTGCATTAAGCACAGCTTTTCCACAAAACAGGAATTTTCAACAATGGAGAAGGTTTTAAGGGCTGTGGCTTATTTTTAAGGCGAGGATAAGCCTTATGCCTAAAAACTATCAGTTATCAGACTTCGTTTCCTTTAAAAAAAGCGGCAAGCTGCGATACGAGCTGCATTGCACTCCGCGTCAGGAAGCTGATATTTACCGCTGGCTGAAAGAGCAGGGTTTCGGGCTGAGCGAAGCGGATGAGCGGGTCTTTACCTTCCGCCGCATCGGCGGAGAGATCATGCCGGCGTCTGTGATCAGCATGAAACGAAACTTCCTGGCGTTCCTTGAAGCAGCGGCCTTTGAAAGCAATGATGGAGATGAACCAAAGAGAAGCGAACTGATCAACTGGTTCTTTTCCATGCCACCGCTGAAACAAAATGAGCTGTTCCGCCTGCACCTGAAGGACACTTTGTCGCCGGAGGAAATGAGCCGTATCCAGGCTGCCTGAATATCCGGAGATCTGCTACTTACCTATAATTCGCCCTTAAGTACAGACCAAACATTGTCCGCTACTATCTTAGCCCCTTCAGCAGTAGGATGTATACCGTCAGCCTGGTTCAGTTTAGATATGCCTCCTACTTTATCCAGCAGAAATGGCACAAGATCTATCTTATTTTGATCTGCTAACTGCTTGTACATATCCTTAAAATCTCCTGAGTAAGTTGCGCCCATACTTGGCGGCACCTGCATCCCCAGTAACAGGATCTTAGCTTTTGGATAAGTGGTTTTAACCGCAGTGATAATGGCTTGCAAGTTCTCAGTAGTTTGTGACACCGCTGTTCCGCGTAATCCATCGTTAGCCCCCAGTTCGAGCACAAAAATGTCTATCTTCTTTTTCAGGGTCCACTTGATACGAGCCAGGCCGCCGGCAGATGTTTCACCGCTCACCCCGGCGTTGATCACCTTGTAAGGCAATTTCAGGGAATCTATTTTAGTCTGGATGACGCCCGGAAAAGCCTGACTCTCGTCATCAAGCCCGTAACCGGCCGTTAGGCTATCGCCAAAGAACATAATTACTTTCTTATCATCTTTAGCATTTTCCTGCGCGGATGATTCTGTCTCTTTAGTTTTATCAACTTGCCCGTTCCCGCATGCGCAAAACAGTATCACGATAGGGACAAAAAGTATCTTCTGGAAATTCATATCAGCTATTTATATATCACGTCTTAACACCTCTAACGGCGGTTTGTTCAGCACGCCACGGCTATTGAGCAAACCTATCATCACGGTAAGTAATGATACTGCAGCAAATATGCCCACAGCAATACCTGCCGATGCGGTAAATGGCACCTCAAAATTAAAAGTTGCCAGCAAAGCTGCGGCGCCGTATGAAATGAGGATACCCGTTAAAGCGGATAGCGCACCAAGGAAGAAATATTCCAGCGCATTAATAGTAAATATCTGGCGGCGGCTTGCGCCCATGGTACGCAGCAGCACACTTTCCTGCACACGCTGATATTTACTGATCCTTATCGAAGAGATGAGTACGACCAACCCGGTAAGTATACTGAAGGCGGCCATAAATTTGATGATATCGGCTATCTTGCCCATTATCTCATCAAGCACGCTAAGCACTTGCCCAAGATCTATCATGGAAATATTGGGGAACGCCCTGATCACCGCCTGTTGATAGTTGGCCGATGCCCGCTCAGATGGCACATGCGTTAACATGGCATAAAACTGCGGCGCGTCTTCTAACACCCCGGCCGGGAATACTACCAGGAAGTTGGTTTGCATCCTGTTCCAGTTAACCGAGCGCAGGCTGCTGACCTCGGCAGTTACCGGCATACCCTGTACATTAAATTGCAAATGGTCGCCTATTTTTAAATGGTTACGCTGGGCAAACTTCTCCTCTATCGATACAGGCACATTATCCGGATCGGTTGCCTTACCTATCCATTTACCGCTAACGATCTTCTCTGATGAGGTAAGCGAATCCCTGAAGGTAGCCCGGTATTCGTTTGAAAATATTCGTGGGTTTACACCAGATGTAGTGTCCTTACGATAATGCCCCACCTCTTTGCCGTTAAGCGCCGATAAGCGCATGGTTACAATGGGCACTACCTGGATAATGGTTAGATGTTCACCAACGGTCAGTTGACCAAGCGGTGCTTTCTGTTCTTTCTGGATATCAAAAAGGATCATGTTGGCACGGCTCGCATTGGCAGCAAGAGTCACCTGTTTTACCAGCATGCCTTGTACAAATATGAGGGTACAAATAAACGCCGTACTTAAACCAATGGATACCATAAGGGTGACGGTTTGGTTATTCGGCCTGTATAAATTTGCAAAGCCCTGGCGCCAAAGGTAACTCCACGAGTTACGTATCATCAGCTTTGAGAGCGTGATCAATATCTTTGCGGCAAGTGTAAGCAGCAGGAATGCAAATGCTACACCAAGGGTAAAGAACAGGCTTCCTGTAAAGCTCCCTAACTGGAAATACGTAAACAGGATAACAAACAGGACTATGCTAAGGTAAACCAACCAACGGGCCGGGTCCTTCAGTAAATTAACGTTCTCATAAGACATGCGCAGCGTGTTCAAGGGCGATATCTTGCGGATAGACAAAAGCGGCAGCATGGCAAAAAGAACGGATATGATCACCCCAAGCAACACGCCCTGCGCAATAGCTAACCATGATATATCAGTAGATATGCTCACGGGCAACAGGTCTTTAAAGATGATGGGCAAGAAATGCTGAATGATAGTCCCCAGAATGGCACCTGCCAAAGAGCCAATTAAGCCAATAGCTACGATCTGTAATAGATAGATGATAAATGCCTGCCTCGCCTTAACGCCCATACAGCGCATAATAGCAATGGCGGGTATCTTTTCCCTGATATAGATATGAACCGAGCTGGCCACACCAACACAGCCCAACAGCAATGCGATGAACCCTACAAGCGAAAGGAACTTAGTAAGATCGCCAAAGGCACGGCCGGTATTGGCTTTACGGGTATTTACCGTCTCATAATTGAGGCCATATTTTTCCAATCGGTTATCCAACTTGGCGGCAAGTTTATCAACCGCCCCGGCATCTGCAAACTTGTAATAATAATTGGTATTGATCCTGCTGCCCATCTGTACAAGCTTAGTTTTCTCCAACTCATCAAGCGGGATATAAACTATAGGGGCTATACTTGAAGATATGCCGGTTTGGCCCGGTGCTTTATTCAATACCCCGGCTATGAGAAAGGTAAGCTCGCCAACCTTCACCGAGTCATTCACCTTTAAGTTATACTGCAGCATCAGCGATCGGTCTACCAACGCTTGCCTCCCGTTTTTCCGGAAGGCTTTGGCGGCAGTTGCGGGTGCGGTCTCCAGGTTTCCGTAATATGGAAAAGCACCCTTCAACGCTCTTATTTGCGCCAGCCTTGTGCCTCCGTTCTTAGGAAAATACACCATTGATACAAAACTGCGCTCTACAGAACGTTCCTCACCAAGCGAATCCAGCAGGGGCTTTATAGCTTTATCAACCGGTTTATTGGTACTGACGCTCAGATCGGCACCTATCAATGTAGCTGCCTGGCTATCAATATTGCGGCTAATATTATCCTGAAAGGTATAAATAGCCACCAAGGCAGCAATACCGAAAACGATAGATGAGATAAATAAAACCAGCCTTGAGCGGTTATGCCTGCTATCGCGCCAGGCCATCCGCGCCAGCCAGCTCCAGCTCATTTTTGTTGGGGTTGGAGAATACTCAGGCATTGTGCTTATTGATTATATCCTCTGCCACGCGGCCACCTTTTATCCTGATGATCCTACCGGTTTTTGCAGCCAGTTCCAGGTCATGGGTTACCAATATCAGGGTAGTTCCCGCATCGCGGTTAAGATCGAATAATAAGCCTTCTACTTTTTCGCTGGTCTCGGCATCGAGGTTGCCTGTCGGTTCATCTGCAAATAAGATCTTGGGCTGGTTGCTGAATGCCCTTGCCAGCGATACCCTTTGCTGCTCGCCCCCTGATAGTTGCAGTGGATAATGGTGCCCACGATCGGCGAGACCAACTTTATCCAGCAGTTCCAGCGCACGCGGGCGGATATTCTTCTCGCCACGCAGCTCAAGCGGCACCATTACATTCTCCAGAGCGGTAAGCGTTGGCAATAGTTGAAAATTCTGAAAGATGAAACCTACGTTACGGTTCCGCACTTCAGCACGCTCATCTTCTGTGAGCTTATCAAGCGCTATTCCGTTCAATTCTACAGAACCTGTTGTCGAGCGGTCTAAACCTGCGCAAAGGCCAAGTAAGGTGGTCTTGCCGCTTCCAGAAGGGCCTACTATAGCATTGGTTGAACCGGGTGAAATAGAAAAATTTATATCATCGAGCACCACCAATGTGCGGCCCGCGTTTTGGTAGCTTTTTCCGAGATGGCTGATCTTTAAAATAGAATCCACTTATTGCTGTTTTTTGTTTGGACGATTGACAGCCCTGATAATTACCCGAACTCATAAAAAGTTTATGAAAAGCCGGGTTTATGACATTGCTGTGAGTTTGTATCATTTGCTCCCGGCTGTACATGATCTAAACAGCCTGTTCAGGGACCTTTGTTAAACATCACAACAGAATCTATTATTAATTTATTTTTTTAACTTGTAAACCAATTATCAACCTTTGCTTATGAAAGAGAATCCTGCAGACCGGCAGCATCAGACTTACATTCAAAAAGTATGGCAGACCATGGGCATCGTGGCCTTATTGGTTTCAGTCATCCTGATCGCCCGCGTGGCCTTCAATGTGTTGCTGATGATCCTGGCGGGTTCGCTGATCGCCACCTATTTTCACGGACTGGCGGATATGACCGAACGGCGCCTGAAGCTGAAACGCAAATGGGCGATGCTGATCTCGGTGCTGGGCACTTTTGTTATTTTTGCGGCCTTGTGCTGGTTCATGGGCACTAAGATCTCCCAGCAGATCGATCAGTTGAGCAAATCACTGCCGGAGACAGTCAGTAATTTTAAAGCGAAACTTGCCCAAAACGATATCGGCCGGAAAATACTGGAAAGTGCGGATCAAAGCGGGGATGGTAAAATGATGACGACCGTGCAATCGCTGTTCTCCACTAGTTTTGGGGTTCTGGGGGATCTGTATATTATCCTGTTCCTAGGCATTTTCTTTACGACCAATCCTTCTCTGTATAAAGACGGTATCATTTTACTGGTGCCGCCCTCAAAGAAAAAAATGGGCCATCACATTCTTGACCGGATCAGTCTTTCGCTGAAGGGCTGGCTGAAAGGCATGATGGTTTCGATGGTGCTGGTAGCGGTCATGATCGGCACTGGTCTGAGCATCGTGGGTATTCCGGCTGCGTTGGTACTGGGTTTACTGACGGGCATTTTGGAGATCGTACCGACATTAGGTTCGGTGATCGCGATGATACCGGGAACGCTGCTGGGTTTTACCGTTGGCACCAATACAGCTATTATCGTAGCCATCATTTACATCGTTTCGCAAACCATAACCGCGAATATTGTCAACCCGCTCATTCAGAAGAAAATGATCAACCTTCCCCCCGCCCTCACCCTGATCAGCCAGTTGATTATGGGCTCGGTATCCGGTGCATTGGGGATCATCATGGCCGTTCCCTTACTGGCGATCACGGTGATCCTTGTTGATGAGCTTTATGTGAAGAAGATCCACCATATTCCGGAGGATAAAGGTAAGCTGGTGACGGCTAAAGGGATGACAGCAGGGGAATGACAGCGTGGACTGCCCGCGGTGTGATCTCTAGACTTAACAGGCCGCACGGGAATTTAGAAGGAAACCACCCCGCTGCACTGCGGTGGCCGGGTGGTATCCTCTTTGTGCGGTGCCTGCGGTATTGACAGGTAAATGCCTTTAGCGGGAAGTACTTTTCAGCGCCCACCCGATCAGCAGCGGCTGAAAGAACAAACGCGCGAGCCGCTTTTTGTCCGTGTCCAGTCCGAAAGCGCTGCGGTGTTGCGTGTATTGCGCAATATTTCCGGGAAAAACGGCTGCAAAGAATCCTGCTGCGATCCTTCCGGTTATTTTTTGATATTTTTTTGGGGCCAGGATCAGCGCTGCGCCGAGGGCGATCTCTGCAAAACCGGAATAAACGACCGTATCATCCTTTTTCAGCGGCACCCAGTCAGGTACCTGCGCGCGGAAAGCTTTGCGTGCAAATGTCAGATGAGCGGTGCCTGCCGCTACGAGCAGTCCGCCTAACAGGAGGCGCGCACCTGTTTTGATAGGTTTATTTTTCACAGATCATTCTTCTTTATCACTTTCTGCCCGGGCTTTTTCTGCCGCCCCGGTCAGGTTTGTACTGATCGGATTTTCTTTGAGCAACTTCGCCATAAAGGCAAGGTTACCGGTCATGTAACGCAGGCTTTTGTTGGTATACAGGTAGCGTTCGCCGCCGGCTTCTACGTAGTCCTGTTCGCCGCCGGCTTTACCTGTCCAGTAGGCATTTACATTTGGAGGGATAGTAAAGCCGACTTCCTGCAATGACCAAAGCACCTGCGCCGCGCAGCTGTGTGCGCCATCTTCGTTGCCCGTGATCAGGCAGCCGCCGACTTTGTTATAAGGCATGTACTGGCCGGTGTCTTTATCCATCAGGTTCTCATCGCGGAATACCGCATCCAGTCGCTCGATGACTTTCTGGGATGTGGACGCCAGGTGCCCCATCCAGATGGGCGTAGCAATAATAAATATATCGCAGGCTTTGATCTTTTCCAGGATCTGCGGCCATTCGTCGCCTTCGCCTTCGTCGGATGTGTTACCCGTCAGCACCTGGTAGTCATTGAGACGGATGATCTCGGTTTCTATACCCTGTTCCCGCAATTGCTGGGCAGCCTTTTCTGCGAGAGCTCCTGTATTGGAGAAATTCGGGCTGCGCTTTAAAGTACAATTAATGATCAATGCTTTCATGTGTAGTTTTTTATATGATGGTTACAGATCCCTTTCTTACGGTTGCCCTGACCCGCCCGATGAGCCATAAACCTGGCCGGTGGCATAGCTCGCATCGCTGGCTGCCAATTGTACATAGATAGAAGCCAGTTCTACGGGTTGTCCGGGACGGCCCAGCGGAGTTTGCCCACCGAACTGTTTGAGTTTTTCCATGGTTGCGCCACCGCTTACCTGCAGGGGCGTCCAGATCGGGCCCGGCGCAACGCCATTTACGCGGATACCTTTCGGGCCCAATTGCTTGGCCAGTGATTTGACGTAGTTCATGGTCGCGGCTTTGGTCTGGGCGTAATCATACAGATCAGGCGAAGGGTCGTAAGCCTGCTCCGAGGTAGTGCCGATGATGACCGAGCCGGGTTGCAGATGTGGCAATGCGGCTTTGATCGTCCAGAATGGCGCGTAAATATTGGTTTTCATAGTAGCGTCGAAATCTTCACTGCTCACATCAAGGATCGACTTTCGGGTTTGCTGGCGGGCAGCATTGTTCACCAGGATATCCAGGCCGCCCAATTGTTTTACAGCTTCATCCACCATCCTTTTGCAGAATGCCTCGTCTCGCAGGTCACCAGGGATGGCAATCGCTTTTACGCCGGCTTTTTTCATCAAAGCGATCACTTCCTGCGCATCGGGTTCTTCAGTCGGGTAATAATTGATCGCGACATCAGCGCCTTCTCTCGCATA
This sequence comes from Mucilaginibacter conchicola, assembly GCF_003432115.1. Lineage (GTDB taxonomy): Bacteria > Bacteroidota > Bacteroidia > Sphingobacteriales > Sphingobacteriaceae > Mucilaginibacter > Mucilaginibacter conchicola. Next base: position 781,744 of record NZ_QWDC01000003.1, on the reverse strand, counting down.
AGCGATAGCGGCCGCGCGGCCCATACCCGAGTCGCCGCCGGTGATCAGTGCTTTCCTGCCTTTCAACCTGCCTGAACCTTTATAACTGGTCTCGCCGTGGTCGGGTCTTGGATTCATCTTACTGACCAGTCCCGGCCATTCCTGCTTTTGTTCCTGGAAAGGCGGTTTGGGATATTTGCTGGTCGGATCTTCTAAGGGGTGGTTTTCCATGGGTTTATCTTTTACAGCACCAAACGCCGGTGCTGCAGCAGCAGCTGCAAGGGTCGTGCCTAAACCGGCGACCATTTGCCTGCGGCTCATCTTATTGTTGTTTTCCATTTAGTCTTTCTTTTTTGGTGCCTTCGCGGCCGCCTTTCTCGCTTCTGAAAGGCCTATTGCGATAGCTTGTTTCTTACTGGTCACTTTCTTGCCCGTGCCGGTTTTCAGTGTACCTTCTTTTTTCTTCGTGTAAAGCCTTGTGGACCTTGTCCTGTGCCTTTTCTGAATATTTTGCCGTAACTATTGGTTGTTGTTGTCTTCGGTAGAGTACTGATTGGTTTCATGGGCTGTTAGCCACCCGCTGATATATTCCGCGATCTCCTCCCATCCTTCCTGCCCGCAGATCCAGTGCCCGCGGTTGGGAAAGGCTTTGAAATCGGTAATGCTTGCCTCATCGGTATAAGCCTCTGCGTTCTTTCGGTTCAGCTCGTAGGGGATGATCTCATCTTCTTCGCCACCGATGAACAGCAATGGTGCATGCGGCAGATCCAGGTCGATCTCTCCGGCCTCGCCCATACAATCGCGCAGCACGTTACGGCTGTCATGCGTCGCGGTACGCTCATAGGCTTCCCGTGTTGCTTCTTCGCTCATGGTGTTACAGAACGAAGCATGGAAACTTTCCAGGTCCATTTCAAAAGGCTGGTTACCTTTGAATGGGTTAGCGATCAGGGCGCTGTTCTTCATAAAGCCCCAGTCGAAGGCCAGCATGGTATTGGGAGCTACGGAATCAATCGGCACACCCGATGCTACAATTCCTTTTTGTGTCAGTAGCTGAACGATCAATCCGCCGACGGAATGACCGATCACGATAGGTTTTTCAGGCAGCGCGCTCACTACGCGCTCCATCTCGTCCACGATGGTTTGCAGGGCCAGGTCACCCAAACCTTCGGGCGGGTTGTTTCTCAGGTCGGCAGGATCGCCTTCGTGCAAGGGCCATGCCGGCGCGATACATTCATAGCCTTTGGCATTAAAGTAGGCGACCCATTTTTCCCAGCTCACCGGGTTCTGGAACATGCCGTGTATAAATACGATGGTCTTTTTCACAGGTAGATTTTGTTAATTGTTTTGTTTAATTGATTTCATATCGATTACGAAGCGGTAGCGGACATCCTCGTCCTTCATACGGTCGTAAGCCTTATTGATATCCTGTATATCGATCATTTCTACTTGTGGCAGGATACCGTGCCTGGCACAGAAATCCAGTACTTCCTGGGTCTCGGCGATACCGCCGATCAGCGATCCGCCGATGCTGCGGGCCTGTGAGGCTATTTCCATATTATTGAGCGGGGCTTTGTAGGGTGCCAGTAAACCAACGGTCACCAGGTTGCCCCTGCGATGGATCAGCGGGATGTATGGGGTAATATCAAACGGATCGGGAATAGTGACCAGGATAAAATTGAAGTACTTTTCATATTTCTTCATTTCGTCCTCGTTCTCGGAGATGATCACGTGGTCTGCACCGAGCGCTGTGGCACTTGCGCGTTTTTCTTCTTTGGTGGTAATGGCGGTAACCTCTGCACCCATGGCTTTGGCGATCATGACACCCATGTGCCCAAGCCCGCCGATACCTACTACGGCAACTTTATCACCAGCCTTTACGCCCCAGTGGTTCAGTGGCGAATAAGTGGTGATGCCCGCACAAAGGATGGGTGCCGCTTTGCTGATGTCCAGGCCTTCCGGGATGCTTAATACAAAATCTTCTTTGACTACGAGGTTATCTGAATAACCGCCAAAGGTATTATATCCCGAGCCGTCCGGTACGAAGTAACCGTTATAGGTCATCGTAGGGCCGTGCGGATGTTCGCAGAACTGCTCCTCGCCTTCACGGCAGGCTGAACAGCTTTTACAGCTGTCGATCATACAGCCCACCCCGACAATATCTCCAACTTTAAATTTGGTGACCGCATTTCCGGCATAGGTGACCTTACCGATCACCTCGTGCCCGGGCACACAGGGATAAAGCGTGTTTTTCCAGTCGTTCTCCACCTGGTGCACGTCCGAGTGGCAAACGCCGCAATAAAGTACTTCGATGAGCAGTTCGTCTGCCTGGGGGGCGTCCCTTTCAAAATCCATCGGTTTAAGGGTCTCCCCTCCTAATAGAGCGCCGGATGCGCCGTATGCTTTGGTGGCAATTTTTTCTGTTGTTGCTATTGAGTTTTCCATAGATTAATGGTAGATGGCAGTTTGCTATTCTTTATTGTTTTGCTGTTGTTCCTGTTCCACGGGCTTTTGCTGTTCATAAAGCTGGTGCGCGACAGCGCTGTCCGGAATGATGCTGCTTGCATTGACCTGTACTTTGTTCTTAAAGCCGGAGATCACGCGGTCTTCGCCGGCCATCAACGCTTTGTAGCCATCTTTTGCGACCTCCGCAGGGTCGGCCATTGCTTCTTTATCCTGCACTACTTTACTATCATTCATACCGGCTTTGTTGAAAAAGTCGGTGTCCGTTACGCCCGGCATGAGCGCAGTGAGAGTTACGCCGCTGTCTTTTACCTCTTCGCGCACCGCGGTCGTGAAGGATAGTACGAAGGCCTTGGTCGCATGGTAGACCGCCTGCCATGGGCCGGGTAGTTTACCTGCTACGGAACCAAGGTTAAGGATGCTGCCTTCCCCGCGGCTGACCATACCTTTCAGGAAATGCTTTGTCAGGATCACTGTTGCGCAGATGTTCAGGTGGACGATATCCAGTTCGCGCTGAATATCGTTATCGGTAAAAAGTCCGTACACACCCTGTCCTGCATCGTTGACCAGAACATTGATCTGCCGGTCGCCGATCTGCTCACATAAGGCAAACGCATCGTCCATTACAGACAGGTCTTTGGAAATGGTTTCTACCTTTACCCCAAAGGCACTGAGTTCGCCCGAAGTATGATCCAGTTCTGCCTGGTCGCGTGCGACAAGGATCAGGTTATACTGGTCTTTGGCAAATAGCTTTGCCAGTTCCTTGCCGATACCGCTTGTTCCGCCGGTGATCAGCGCTGTTTTATTGTTTTCCATAGGTTGTTCTCTTTGTAATTTATGGTGTAGTGTCTATCCGTTTACCACTTCTCCGCCGTTCACATGGATGACCTGCCCGGTGATAAAAGATGAGTCATCCGAAGCGAGGAATACGTATGCCGGCCCGAGTTCGGACGGCTGCCCGGCGCGTTTCATCGCCGTCTCACTGCCGAACTTTTTGATCTTTTCCTCATCAAAGGTGGAAACGATCAGCGGCGTCCAGACCGGACCGGGCGCAACAGCGTTAACGCGGATGTTTTTCTCTACGAGGTTGGTCGCCAGCGAACGGGTAAATGTGGTGATCGCGCCTTTTGTAGAAGAATAATCGATGAGGGATGGTGAGGAACGGTATGCTGTCACCGAGGTCGTATTAATAATGCAATCACCTTCCTTGAGGTGATCCAGCGCGGCTTCCGCGAAATAGAAATAGGCGAATATGTTGGTGCGGAAAGTGGTATCCAGTTGCTGCTCATCTATCGCTTTCACATCTTTTTGCGGGAACTGCATCCCGGCGTTGTTCACCAAGATGTTGAGCTTGCCAAATTCCTTAGCGGTCTGTTCCACAGCTTTTTTACAGAATGCAGCATCTTTGACGTCGCCCTTGATGAGCAGGCATTTTCTGCCTGCGGCTTCCACCAGTTCTTTGGTGGTTTGGGCATCCTCGTCTTCGTTCAGGTAAACGATGGCAATGTCCGCACCTTCTCTGGCAAAATGTACGCTTACCGCGCGGCCGATACCGCTATCTCCGCCGGTGATCAGCGCGGCTTTTCCATCGAGTTTGCCTGCGGCTTTGTAAGTTGCTTTGATATATTCCGGGGCGGGGTTCATCTCTGCCTCGATACCGGGTTGTTTATCTTGTTTTTCGGGTGTTTGTTGCGCTGCCATTGGATTTGACTTGAGTGAATATTTATGTCCGTTGCGGGTATTAAGCATGCGGATCAAGTACGATCTTCACACAATCTTCCTCTTTATCCTGGAAGATCTTGTAGGCATGTTCTACCTGGCTGATCGGCAGACGGTGTGTAATGATGTCATCGAGCCTGACTTTATCCTCTTTCACGAGGTCTATGAGGTGATCGATGTAATTGAGTACCGGTGCCTGGCCCATCTTCAGCGTGATGCCTTTATCGAATAAGCGGTGCAGCGGGAAATTATCATAAGGCGAACCGTAAACACCCATAATGGAAACGGTTCCCATGCGGCGAACGGCTTTGAATGCCATCTCCAGCACTTTGATGCTGCCGGCCTCGAAGTTCACCGCTGCTTTTACTTTATCGAAGAAATTGCGTTCGGGCTCAAAGCCAACGGCATCCACGCAAACGTCTGCTCCTCTCCCGTTCGTCATGGAGCGGATCGCTTCGATCACGTCGACCTCATGCGGATTGAGCGTATCTACATTGTTTACCGCTTTTGCTTTTTCCAGGCGGTAGTTCAGCGGATCGATAGCGATGACCCGGCTGGCCCCGTTGATCCAGGCGGCTTTTTGCGCCATCAGGCCCACCGGGCCGGAACCGAAGATGGCCACCACTTCCCCGCCCTTCATTTGCGCCCAGTCGATGGCCGACCAGCCGGTCGGGAAAATATCGGTCAGGAACAATACCTGTTCGTCTGTCAGGTTATCAGGGACGATCCTCGGGCTGATATCGGCATAAGGGACGCGCACGTACTGGGCTTGTCCGCCTGAATATCCCCCATACAGGTCGGTGTAACCGAATAGTGCGGCGCCCTTCTGCGTCGTCAGGTCGCCGTCGGGCCCATAGTTTTTATAGTTGGAATGCTCGCAGGCCGGTGATGCGCCGTGCTGGCAAAAAAAACAATGACCGCAGGAAATTGGGAACGGCACTACCACACGATCGCCGCGTTTCAGGTTTTTTACTTCCTTGCCCACTTCTTCTACAATGCCCATGAACTCATGCCCCATGATCATAGGTTCTTTTTGAGGCACGGCTCCGCTCAGGATGTGCAGGTCAGAACCGCAGATAGCGGTTGCGGTCACTTTCAGGATCACATCCGTCGCCAGTTCGATGCGCGGGTCTTCAACGGTATCACAGGTGATCGTTCCGGGTTTATGGAATACGGCTGCTTTCATAGTTTTTGTCTTGGTTTTTATTACAGAGACAACAGGCTGAAAGCGATTATGGTTTCAATAAATTATCATTATAAGAAAATAAATTTATTTAAAACTTAAACCGCTTGAAGAGGTTCTATCTGGGCGATGAGGAGCTTACAGCCTGTCACGCTGAACATTTATAAAAACAAACATTATGCCTACGAAAACAAAAACAACTGAAAAGCAAGCCGCCGGCCGCAGCCCGGAAGCGGAAAGCGCCCTGAAAGAATTGTTCCTGGACGAAATGAAAGACATCTACTGGGCTGAGCAGCACCTGGTGAAGGCCCTGCCTAAAATGATGAAGAACGCAACATCGGACGAACTGAAAAAGACCATTGAGGAGCATTTAGGCCAGACGGAAAACCAGGTAGCACGACTGGAAAGGGCGTTCGAATCGATCGGCGAAAAAGCAAAAGCCGTTAAATGCGAAGCGATGGACGGTTTGCTGAAAGAAGCCGACGAGCTGATGAAAGAGACCGACAAAGGTACCGAAGTGCGCGATGTGGCGATCATTTCCGCTGCGCAGAAAGTGGAACATTACGAGATCGCTTCCTATGGTACGCTGCACGCCCTGGCGACCACCCTTGGGTTTACAGAAGCGGCGGAACTATTAAAAGAGACACTTGAAGAAGAGAAAACGGCTGATCAGCTGCTGAGTGAAGCGGCGGTGACGATCAACGAGGCGGCTTTACAGGAAACTAACTAAATCGATCAAGGCCGCAGCTGATCGCTGCGGCCTTTTTTGTCGTAAAAACGAATGCACGCTGCACCCGGATCCGCGGAAATAGCGGCCAGCCCGGGAATTTGGGCTTGACCGGAAGCTCCATCTAAACGTTGCCGGATATCCAAGATAACATAACGTACTGTATGTCCGTTTGACCGGGAGCGTTCTCCCGAGCCTATGGTTTTTAGCATTTCATCAGAGCATAGCGTGGCCGGGGGATCCTTCCGGTAATAATTGTAAGCGCTTTAAACGGTTCGCTACAAACGATGGTATCACTCCTGCCATCCTTTTTGTACCCGGTAATTCCAAAGCCGGGTAAAAATAAAATACGCTGAAGACTCTTCGGTAATCGATCATCAGATTTTATCATGCACGTTTTTTACCTTTTTTCGTATGAGGTGTTTTTCGTTAACACTCGGCCCAAAAAAACGCCGGGCTGATTGTGCCCGGCGCTTGCAAAATGGCCTCCGGTTGATCACATACCAAAAGCTTTTTTCAACTGTGCGGCGGCATATTCCTCAGCTTCTTTAGCCTGGGGCACAACGGCTCCCATTCCGAAGAATTCATGGGTGACCCCGTCATAGTTCTTAGTGTCGACGGTGACACCTGCCGCTTTAAGCTTCTCTGCGACCATCATCCCGTCGCTTTGCAGCGGATCGATCTCCGCTGTGATGACCGTGCTGGCCGGGAGTCCTTTGAGATCAGCGGATACGAGACTGATCCGCTGATCTTTCGCCTCCGCCATATTGTTCAGGTAATTTTTAACGAACCACCCCATCATGGGTTTATCCAGTGGCTTTGCGGCGGCATTCTTTGTATAAGATGCCGTATTCATATCTGATTGTGCCACAGGATAAACTGCCAGTATGGCCACAGGCAGCATGATCTTGCTGTCGCGGGCTTTGATAGCGGTAGCGATCGCCAGGTTCCCGCCTGCGCTTTCGCCGGCAAGGGCAATCTTTTTCGGGTCGCCCTTGATCGAAGCGGCGTTTTCTGTCACCCATTTGTAAGCGGCGTAGGCGTCATTGTGCGCAGCCGGAAATTTATGTTCCGGGGCGAGACGGTAAGCGACGGAAACGACGATGGCCCCGGTCTTGTCCGCAAGCGCATTTGCCGAGGGATCATAAACGTCCAGGTTGGCGATCACAAAGCCGCCGCCATGGTAATAAACGATAACCGGGTAGGCTTGCGCATCGGTTTTTGGGGTGTAGACACGGATATGGATTTTTCCGTCACCTGCAGGGATATCTTTACCAGCCGTATCCACATTAAATACCGGTTTAGGCATATTGTGTTCCTTCATCACGTCCATTACAGCGTCTGTAGGCGTGTGATTTTTGCGCGCTCTGGGGGCGGTCAGCTCCGGGATGGGTTTGTCGCCGTAAGAGGCTAACTTTTCCATCACGACCTGCATTTCGGGCTTAATATCCTTACCCCAGGACGGTGCGGGCCCTGCCGGCTTTAAAGTATGGGCGGTGTCTGCGCCCGCCATCACGCTGGTATCACCCGCGGCGCTGTCCGCCGCTTTTTTGCTGCCGTCGCCCGTACAGGCAGCTGCCGTTACCAGGCAGATCCCGGCGGCGAATAATAATGATCTTTTTTTCATATTGTTTTTTAAGTAGTGTATCGTCATAACACGATCTTTATGCAAATGGTTGCGATTTTTCGGGTCAAAAGAACGATTACATCGTTATGAAGTAAAGCGGGATGGTTGATCTTTTTGTGGTAAGATCCCGGCGGTCCTGAGAGCTGTGAACCCGGCAGCAATTACTTTAGATGAAAAGCCATTCAAACCACCTTCCGGGAATCTGGTTATATCATGAGTGATGCCAACATCAAAAAAGAAATTTATAGGATGCCGCCGAAACTGGAGTTCAGCCAGGTCACAGGCATGGCTTTGTCCATGACAAAACTGATGCTCAACGGCCGCATGGCAGAGGTGTTCGATACGGTAAAAGCAAATTACAAACATTTAAAAGATGTATTGTAAGATCAACGCGTCTTGCGGGTGCTCATCAGGACAGCTGGACGAATAAAAGCAGTAAATTATGGATAAGATGACATCCGCATATTATTCCGGCACGAGCAACCTGGTATTGCCTGTCAGCAGCAAGCGGCTTTTCCCGGAGGCTTTCCGCGAAAGCAGCCGCCTCACCTATTACGCATCTTTATTCAATTCTGTGGAGATCAACAGTAGTTTTTACCGCATACCCCTGGCGCGGACGGTGCGCAGGTGGTCGGAGGAAGTGCCGGAAGACTTTGTCTTTACTTTCAAACTGCATCGTTCGGTCACGCATAGCCTGCCCGGCCGCTTCGACATGGGATCGCTGGACGCATTCATGCAAGCAGCTGGTTCAACGTCAAAGAGGGCTTGTCTGCTGGTGCAGCTGCCGCCGAAGTTCGGGCCGGACCTGAGGGGGCTCAGCGCACTGCTGGCCGCACTGAAACCTTATGACTGGCGGGTGTCCGTCGAGTTCCGGCACCGGGGATGGTATCAGCCGGAAGTATACGGGCTGCTGCGGGAGTACGGCGCGGGTATGGTGCTGCATGATATGCCTGGTGCTTCGCCACCGCTGACGGAAACGGCGGGCCATGTTTTCCTGCGTTTCCATGGACCGGAAAAAGGCTACCGCGGAAGTTATTCAGACGCCTACCTGGCAGAATACGCAGGCTATATCCGCGAATGGCAGCTCCGGGGGCTTTCCGTTTTCGCTTATTTCAATAATACCCTGGGCGCGGCGGTACAGAACCTGCAGACGCTCAACCGCCTGGCCGCTGCCCCTGGGGAGACAAAAAGTTGAAGCCCGGGAGCCATCCTGCGGGTTAATCGCCCTCGTCAAAGCCTGCCGCCACCCCTTTTGTATACAGCAGCCAGGCCAGGCGGTAACGGAAAAGCTTTTCGTCGAACCGGCGGATAACCGGATCATCCTCAACCGCGATCTGCAGAAACAGGCATCGCAATTGGCGGTAAAGCATTTGCTGGACCTCAAAAATATAATCAGTATGCTCATCCGCTTCTCTTTCTCCTTCTGTCCGCTGATCGATCATATCCTGCAGCTCCCTGATGGACAGGCGCAGGCGCATAATTTCTGTATGAAGTGCTGCTTTCATCGTTTTGAATAAAATCAAGTCTCTAACAGCAAATCCCGCCAGGTGTTTTGCTGGGCATACTGAAACGGCACACGAAGTACGGCGCTGAAGTGCCCTCATGGGTAAGCCCCCTATCATGACATTCCCGGGCTTAAGCAATGCATGCCGAAAAAACTTTACTGCCAACGCTTCCGTGATCTGTACCAAAGATAAGGGAAGAAGAACCCGTTCGTTAGTCATTGCCGATCGCGGTAAGGCGGCGGGCTTGACCTATATCAATTGTGGAAGCTGCAGGGTGCTTGCCGGGCATTTGATTTTACATGATATTTGAGCCCCGGACAATGATATCTGACGCTTATGTTAAACGATCGGAAGATCACTTAAACGTCACCGGTATTGCCTCAGACCATAACCTTTTATAAATCCTCAACAGAAATCAGGACGTTTCAGGCCGTTCATCCTTTTATTTGGCCACTGGTCATAATTTGCTTTTTAAGGAGGGGGCGTCTTAACATATTTACCGCAGCAAAATTAATGACATGAAAAAATCACTTATCCTTATCCTGTTTTTGTTGACCGCCGGCCGTCTCTGTGCGCAGAACTTCGCCGGTGACTGGTCCGGTACGCTTCAATTACCCGGTGATCACCAGCTCGCGGTCATCTTTCATATCCGCAACACAGGCAGCGGGTACACCGCTACCATGGACAGCCCCGACCAGGGCGCAAGCGGGCTGAAGGTCGATACGGTAAAGGTCAGCGGCGACCGGATCATACTGGAGGCCGGGCAGTTCAAACTGAAATACAGCGGAACGCTGGTCGCCGACAGCAACCTTGTCAGGGGCAACTTTACGCAGGGCACGGCGAGTCTTCCCCTGACCTTGTCGAACCATCCTGACGCCAATGCCGCTGCGAAAAAGGCCGCACTCCGCCCCCAGGACCCGGTCAGCTTTCCGTACCGGCAGGAAGAAGTTTCCTTTCCCAACAAAAAGGCGGGCATACGCCTGGCAGGTACGCTGACTCTTCCGCAAAATGGTAAAGCGCGTAAGATCGTGATATTGGTCAGCGGATCGGGACCGCAGAACCGGGACGAGGAAGTAAAGCAGTTTAATCACCGGCCGTTTTTGGTATGGAGCGACTTTCTGACCAGAAACGGCATCGCTGTACTGCGCTACGACGACCGGGGGGTAGCGGGTTCGACAGGCGAATTTGGCGCTGCGACCAGCGCCGATTTTGCGGATGATGCTGCCGCTGCACTCGATTACATTGCTTCGAGACCCGATCTGAAGGATATTCCGGCCGGCGTTATAGGGCACAGCGAAGGCGGCATGATCGCCCCGATGCTGGCAAGCGGTGATCAGCGTATTAAATTTATCGTGCTGCTCGCTGGCCCCGGTATACCCATCGACGAACTGTTAATGAAGCAATCCGCAGACCAGCTCCGTCTGAATGAAGCGCCGGCAGCGACGATTACCCGCACTCTGGCCTCTAACAGGGCCATTTACCAGTTTATGAAAGCCCATCCGCAACTTCCAGAAGCGCAACTGAAGCAACGACTGGATACGCTGATGCGCGATGAACTGCGGCGCTATCCTGCAGCTGACCTGCAGGGCCAGTCCCCGGAAACGATCGCCCGGCGGACAATTGCACAGGTTACTACCCCGTGGTTCCGTTATTTTATTACATTTAAGCCCGCAAATCACTTGTCAAAAGTAAAATGCCCGGTATTGGCACTGAACGGATCGCTGGATATGCAGGTTAACGCAGAAGCTAACCTGGCCGGGATCAGGATGTCTTTGCAAAAGGCGGGCAACAAACATTTCCGGACCATCGCATTGCCCGGGCTTAATCATTTGTTCCAGCAAGCCGCCACAGGCAGCACTTCGGAATATGCGCAGATCGCGGAAACGGTTAATCCTGCAGCCCTTAAAGCAGTGACGGAATGGATCAGTAGTTTATGAAGATAATAAGAAAAGATCATTTGTTCTGGCCTGTGCAGATCAGCGCCTGGCTTATCGCTGCGCTGGTCAACTTTATGGCGCAGCAGCGGCTCCCGATGAACCCAACGATACGGTATCTGAACAGCATCGGTCTTTTTGCCGGCGGTCTGATAGTGACATCTGTTTTCAGGTACTATGTTAAAAAATACGGGCCGGTCGCGCCTCCCCGGCCGCTTCGGGTGATTGCATTACTCCTGTTGGCGAGTTTCCTGCAGGCCATCACCTGGATACTGATCTATTTTGCGCTTTTCCTGCCGGTGGCCGGGGTACAAACTGTTCCCTATACAGAGATGCTGGTCAACCTCGTTCCCATGATGGCGGTTTTATTGGTCTGGAACCTCGGCTATTCAGGCTACCATCTGATCCGGCGTTATCACCGATCGGAAGTGGAAAAATGGCAACTCGAAGCAGAGGTGCAAAAAGCCGCCCTGGGGGCACTCAAAGCCCAGATCAATCCGCATTTCCTTTTTAACTCCCTGAACAATATACGGGCGTTGATCCTGGAAGATCCTCAGCTCGCCCGGGAGATGATCACCGGGTTTTCCGAACTTTTCCGTTACGCCCTGCAGTACAGTGAGCACAAAGAGGTCCGCCTTAGTGAAGAGATAAAGATGCTGGATGATTTCGTTAAGCTGCTCAAGATCCAGTATGAGGGTAAACTTCAATACACGATCAGCGCAGACCCGGCCACGCTTTACGAGAAGATCCCGCCCATGGTCCTGCAACTGCTGGTAGAAAATGCGGTCAAACACGGCATTGCCGTATCTTCCGGCGCCGGTGAGATCTCCGTGGAGATCAGTTACTCCGGCCGGGCGCTGTCGCTCACTGTAAAAAACACAGGGATCATGGCCAGGAAAAATGAATTGGAAGACAGCCTGGGTATAGGCCTGCAAAACATCCGGTCGCGTTTGGCCTTGCTTTACGGCCAGGATGCGTCACTGAGTTTTTCCGAGATCCCGCCCTTTATTGTTGTCGAAATCAGGATAAATAAATGATACAGGCCGTTATCGTCGAAGATTCGCGGCTGGCCCGGCAGGAATTGCGGGCTTTGCTCAGACACCATCCGGAGGTCGTAGTTACGGGCGAGGCCGGCGACGCTCAAAGTGCATTGGAACTCATCCGCAGTATCACTCCGGATCTCGTCTTTCTGGACATTCATCTGCCTGGCAAAAGTGGCTTTGAGATTCTGCAGGAACTGGAAAGTGTACCGGAGGTGATCTTTACCACGGCTTTTGATCAATATGCGCTGCAGGCATTCGAATATAACGCATTGGATTATCTCCTGAAACCGGTAGTCCCTTCCCGTCTCGCACAGGCGATCGGTAAAGTGACGGCCAAAACCGTCTCATCCGCAGGAAAGGCCGGCGCAGAAATACCTGGTGGGGAGCGCCGGATATTTGTAAAAGACGGGTCAAAATGCTGGTTCGTCCGGCTCGCAGATGTACGGCTTTTCGAATCGAAAGGTAATTACACGAGGATATATTTCGGGGACCAGCAGCCGATGGTGTTAAGAACGTTACAGCAGCTGGAAGATGGCCTTGACGGCAATATCTTCCTGAGGATCAACCGGCAACAGATCCTTAACACCCGCTTTGTGAGGTCCGTAAGTGCATGCCCCGGCCAGCGGCTGTTACTGGAATTAGCGACCGGCGAAACCGTCGAGGTTTCACGGCGGCAAGTTCAGCGTTTTCAAAGCATCTTCCGGCTTTAAAGGGCCGTTACGAAAATCACACGATAGTGCCACTTGGCCGGTGACACCGGCTTTCATTGTAGAAAACGCACCGAACCTTTCTGATGTTCCGGAGGGATCCGGCACGGCTTCCGAAGATCATTATTGGCCTGCAGATGTGCGGCCGGGTCATTTAAACCTTAGCAAAACTTTATGGGCCTGAAACGGGACCACGAAATGCTCAAAGATTGGTTTTTTATATAAAGATATATGTCAGATAAGCCGGAACTGATTTGGAGAGCGGGCGGAAAAACCTGCAGGTGAGCAGCAGTAAACAGTAATAATATTCGAAAACGCACTGATCTGGATACGCTTTCCGGCTTTGGTGCATCCGGAACCCGGCCCTATAGCGACTTTATGCGTAAAAAATGCGTAGCTTAAACGCATTCCCGGAAGTTGTGTATTATCTTTAGACATTACAACGATGTCATTTCACAAATTTCTGCTGTTGATCTTTTTTACGGTACCGTCCTCTTTACAGGTGCCGGCTACCGGCGACATGCGCCAGGCCAAAGCGGATTACGCTGCCGGCAGTTATGTGCCTGCCCTGCGAAAAGCGGTGACGGTTTACGGTAAAGCACTGCAATCCGGAAATGATAGTTTGGCTGCTGACGCAGGGAATCTGATCGGTTTGGTATACCTCGCGCAGGGCCAGGCATCGAACGCCATGCGCTATTTTCGCCAAGCGGCTGTTACGAACGCCGGTAACAGACAGTATTACCGGGTAGCAGCCAATCAGCTCAATATCGCCCAGGCTTTCTCCGATCTTAAGAGATCAGACAGCGCGCTCGTTTATGCGGGACGTTGTCTCGCACTTAGCCAAAAGATCGGGGCTTTCGATCTTGTTGCCATGGCGGCAAATCATTTAGGTGATTTTGAGTCGCACTTAAATCACCCCGCAAAGGCCGAACGGTATTTTAAAACCGTTATCACGAACAGCAAATTTCAGAGTGATTGGGAGAACAGCTTTGCTTACACCGGCCTGGCAAGACTGCGGTTCAACGCAAAAGACTTTCGCGCCGCCGGCGGGCTGGCGGACCGGGCTTACCGGCTGGCGGACAAAGTCGGTGCTAAATGGGACGCCGCACGGGCCCTTGACATTGCCCAGCAGGCTTACCATGCCGGAGGCGATCAGTCAGCGGCCTATGACCGGCTGCGCCTTTTTAAAGCTTACAGCGACAGCCTGACCTCGGTCGACAAGACCCATGAATCAAATCTGTTGCAGATCCGCGAAAAGACCATGGAGAATACAGCGCTGCAAACCCGTACCAGGCTGGATGCGCAACAGTCGAAGATCGACCATTTAGTGATCATTATATCTGCACTTGCAGCCCTGTTACTAGGCGCAATTGTTATTTGGACGCTGAGGCGCAATCAGCGCGCAAAGCGTCAAAATATTGGCCTGGTTCAACTCAATAAAGAAAAGGACCGCCTGTTCTCTATTATTGGCCATGACCTGCGAAGCCCCTTTGCCACACTTCAGACCACTATGCAGCTGTTAAGTTCAGGTGATCTCAGCCATCAGGAAGTGGCCGGCATTTCAAGGCAATTGACAGATCAGTTGGAAGCAGCGTCCATTATGCTGGATAGTTTGCTGATCTGGGCAGGTAAACAACTGCAAGGTATGACCGCCCATCCGCAACAGCTGGATCTGCCGGTCAAAGTAAATAAGGTGATAGCTCTATTGACGCCTGGCGCGGAACGCAAGAAAGTCCGGATCAAACATCATTTTAGCGGACTGCGAAAAGTTTCAGGCGACCCCGACCACGTCAGGATCATGATCCAGAACATACTAGCGAATGCGATCAAATTTACGCCGGAAGGCGGAACAGTCGAAATCAGCTATCTCTCAGGGGGCAAAATCATTGAAATGCGGATCAGCGACACCGGAGTGGGTATGCCGGCCGAAATTCTGCAAACTATCCTTTCATCCGCATCACCGAACCGCTCCACATACGGTACAGCAAATGAAAAGGGAATTGGCCTGGGCATGTTACTGGTACGGGATTTTGCACATCGAAACGGGATCGGCCTGGCGGCGGAAAGTGATCCCGGAAAAGGGACAACATTCCGCCTGACGTTCAGCTGCATTGATACAGATTGAGGTGATTGCGTTCATCCCGCGCGAAAGGAAGCTCACTAGTTTTAAAGACGTCAGCAATGGATTTATCCTCCGGGTTCCCGGGACAATTGAAGTTCGTTTTTACCTGAGGGTCGGTTTTGCAATGAGAAGCGGATTATAAATACCTTTCCGCTCTTAACCAAATACCCGGAACTACAAAATATGGTGTGGGGGTTTCAACAAATTTTATCAGATCAAAATAGCCCTTAAATATGAACAAAGCAGGAAAATAGCGGTCGCTGCATCGGCAAGATCTAATTTAAGAAGCTTACCTTACGGCTTGATGTCCTTTGTTAACGCTGAAAATTTCAGTCCATACGCTAAGATTGAAAATTCTTTTAACAGGTTTTCTTTAAAAAGGCCGGTTTGTGTCAACTGATCGGCCTGTAAAATATTTTCTTATAAAGAGAAGAATTTACACAGCGTTGGCATGATATTGGTTTTAGAACAAGCCTACCTTAAAAAAGAAAAATATTATGGCAACTAGTGAAGCAACAAGTGTATTGAACGATCTGATCGAGATCAACAATGACCGCGTAGCGGGTTTTGAAAAAGCGATCGCTGATATCAAAGATGAGAACATTGACCTGAAAGCCGTTTTCGAAGGATTTGCGGCTCAAAGCCGTAAGAACGGCCAGGAACTGGCAGCACTGGTGGGCTCACCGGATGAAGTAGAGACAGGCAACAGCGTGAGCGGCACTTTGCACCGCGCCTGGATTGATGTGAAATCCCTTTTCGGCGGCAGTGACCGTGCGAGCATACTGTCAGAAGCTGAACGTGGCGAAGATGCTATTAAAAAAGCTTACCAGGATGCCCTAAACGGTGGTGACCTTTCAGCTGATGCAGTTGCAGTCGTATCGGGCCAGGCCCAGGAGATCAATGCAGCGCATGATCAGATCAAAGCATTGCGGGATGCCGCAAAATAATGGTTCATGTTTTATGAGAAGCCGCCCCAGGGGGCGGCTTCATTGTTTTTATCACCATGGAAAAGCACGGAGAGGAAACGATCTGCCGCGAATTACTCCGGTTTTGATATGACGTCGTCAGCGCTGGAAAATGGTTAAGAACACAGGAATCAAAGAAAGCCGGCTCCAACAGCGGCGATGGTGCACCCACCGACCATAAATGCGGGGAACATATTTTCAGGACGGGGCAAAAAATAACTGGCCGCGCCCGGTTAAAGCGCATGCAAAGGCGCACGGATATGTCAAACGCTACACGCAAAACCTGAACAACCCGAAGATTCTACCGGAATCATTCTCTTAAAACCGGTGACACGAATACCGTAAAAACTAACGATCATGGCAACAAAGACGAAAAAAGATCCCTGCTGGTCAGGGTACAAAAAAGAGGGAACAAAAAAGAAAGAGGGTAAGACCGTACCCAACTGCGTAAAGACTACCTCTAAAAAGGGATGATCTGTTTATTGACAAATCATCATGCAAATACAACGGAACTTCGGGCAGCGACTAATAGACAAACCAACCTGCCAGGCAGGGAGATTTCCGGGGAGCCTTTAGCCCGGTACCGGTGACGATCCCGGAGGCAGTCCAAAGAACATCGTGCTGACCCGGAGAGCAATGAAAAAAGCGCGCAGTTCAGCTGCGCGCTTTTCGTTTAAAACCCTTCAAGCCACTAAATGGAGGGGTTGATAAAAGCGTTCTCCGGTTGGCCACCACCGGATGTGGCATTGCAAATCCATATTTGTCCGAAGTTTAAGCTGAAGCAGTCAATCCGAACGCTGCAACCGCAGCGCTGATGCCCCTCCGCATAAGTTTTCCGATTTAATTAAATATTCCGGAACAATTGATCTTCAGGAACGTTCAATAAACGTCCGCTATTCTGAGATCCCAGCCGTTCCCTTTTTTTTCTATGCGCGGACTTCCATTCAATTTTAAAACGCTATCTATGAACAACCAAACAGGGGAACCTTATTCAGCATGACAGCACCACCCGCGATGGTGCAATCCTTTGCCATAAAAGCGGGAGATGAAAAGTCCGGAACGGATACCGCGGCGGGCGGCCATTCAGAGGAAGGAGTATATCAGCATGGCTAAGAAAAAACCATCACCGAAAATGGCTACGGAAGCGGCTGTTGATAAAAAACTGGCCGCGCAACCTGAAAACATAAAAACCGAAAGCCTTGCGCAGCATACGGCGGATGCGGCAGGCGAAAAGATGACAACCAACACGGGGCTTCCGGTCAATGATGACCAGAATTCGCTGAAAGGAGGTGACCGGGGACCGTCACTGCTGGAAGATTTTATCCTCCGGGAAAAGATCACGCATTTCGACCACGAACGTATTCCTGAGCGCGTCGTGCATGCACGGGGTTCGGGCGCCCATGGCGTTTTTAAATTATACAAGCCCCTCGCGGAATATACAAAAGCGGGTTTTCTGAATGATACGGAAAACGAGACGCCGGTGTTTGTCCGTTTTTCAACGGTAGCCGGATCCCGGGGATCTACCGACCTCGCGCGCGACGTAAGGGGATTTGCGGTAAGGTTTTATACGCAGGAAGGGAATTTTGACCTGGTGGGTAACAATATGCCTGTATTTTTTATACAGGACGCCATCAAGTTCCCTGACCTGATCCATGCCGTCAAGCCCGAGCCGGACAACGAGATCCCCCAGGCGGCATCGGCGCACGATACGTTCTGGGATTTCATATCCCTGACGCCGGAATCGGCTCACATGATCATGTGGGCGATGAGTGACCGCGCCCTCCCGCGGAGCTACCGGATGATGGAAGGCTTTGGTGTACATACGTTCCGGCTGATCAACGCCGAAGGCAAGGCCAGCTTTGTGAAGTTCCACTGGAAGCCCCTGCTTGGCGTGCATTCGGTGGCCTGGGACGAGGCGCAGAACATTTCGGGCAAGGACCCGGACTTTCACCGCCGTGATCTGTGGGATGCGATCGAGGCGGGCGCTTTCGCGGAATATGAACTTGGTTTGCAGATCATTCCTGAAGAGGACGAGTTCAAGTTCGGTTTCGACCTGCTGGATGCAACAAAGCTCGTACCGGAGGAACTGGTACCGGTACAGCGCGTCGGTAAACTGACGCTGAACCGCAACCCTGATAATTTTTTCGCCGAGACCGAGCAGATCGCCTTCCACCTGGGACACATTGTGCCGGGGATCGATTTTACGAACGACCCGCTTTTGCAGGGCCGCCTGTTTTCTTATACCGATACGCAGCTCACGCGCCTCGGCGGGCCGAATTTCCAGGAGATCCCGATCAACCGCCCGGTCGTTCCGGTGCATAATAACCAAAGGGACGGCTTCATGCGGCAAACCATCAACCGCGGTAAGACCAGTTACGGCCCCAATGCCCTGGGGAATAATGACCCGCAGCAGGTAAAAGCTGCCGACGGTGGGTTCACTTCTTACCAGGAACGGATCGAAGCGCGGAAGGTCCGCGCCAGGAGCAAGAGTTTCTTCGACCATTTCAGCCAGGCCAGGTTGTTCTTCAACAGTCAGTCAGAGCCTGAAAAGAACCACATTACCGATGCGCTGAGCTTTGAACTGGGAAAAGTTAAAATGCTTGCCGTAAGGGAACGCATGCTGGGCCTGCTGATGCAGATCGACAAAGGTCTGGCTACACAGGTTGCTTATAATTTAGGTATGCACCTGCCCAAAGAGATACCCGGTAACAGAAACATACCGGCCGACGGTGATCCCGCAGCTTATCAGTCCGTGCAGGCAGAAAGTACGGTAGCGGTATCTCCGGTCCTGAGTATGGCGGGTACGCTAAAAGACACGGTCAAAAGCCGTAAAGTAGCGATCCTCGCCGCCGATGGCGCCGATGCCGCGTCATTGCGTATAGTGAAGGACGCTTTGGAAGCTGAAGGCGCGGTCGCAGAGGTCATCGCTCCTAAAATGGGCGTGATCACAGCAGCAGACGGAACGCAGATTCAGGTCGACCAAAGCTTCCTTACAGCAGCATCCGTCCTCTTTGATGCGGTGTACGTCGCAGGAGGGATCAACGCGGCGGCTTCGCTCGAAGCTGAAGCCAATGCCGTTCACTTTCTGAACGAGGCTTTCAAGCATTGTAAAGCGATCGCAGTGTCCGGTGATGCTCATCAGTTATTGGAGGCGACCTATTTCAGCAAAAAACTTTCCGGGCACTACACGGAAGAAAATGTATTGAGAGAAGGTGTGCTGGCCGGCAAGGCGGATAAAAAGTTTTCTGCCCTGTTTATTAAAATGATCGCGCAGCACCGTTTCTGGGAACGCGAGAAACCGAGACTTATCCCTGCTTAACCAGCTTTAATTACGGCCCGCGCGTTTGCGCGGGCTTTTTAACTTGCTTTTATGAATGACATGACCGGACAACTGATCGCCGCTGCCCGCAGTGGCGATACCAATATGATAAATACGATTACCGCCGCCGGCACCCCGGTGGACGGGCGTGATGAGAAAGGTTACACCCCGTTGATCATCGCATGTTACAACAACCGGCCGGCAGCCGCAAAGCTGCTGATTGAATCAGGTGCAGATGTTGACGCTGCGGACTTTGGCGGGAATACTGCACTAATGGGTGCTTGCTTCAAAGGTTATGCAGAGATCGCGGAATTATTGCTGACAAGCGGTGCCGGCATTGACCGGCAGCACGGCAACGGCGGCACGGCCCTGATGTTTGCGGCCATGTTTGGACGCAATGACCTGATCAGCATATTGCTGCGCCATGGCGCGGCAGTCGGCATCACCGATGCCCGCGGTATGACCGCTCTGGATCTGGCTGCCCAACAGGGAAATGAAAAAGGTATTGAACTGATGGAAGCTTATTTCGATGCTTCATAAACATCCCTGCGCCGTCGCCGGAATATGACAAAGCAAAACATTGCAGCAAAAAAATGCAGATTTCCGGGCGCCGGGCTTATAAAATCAACCAGAAATGATCGTCAATTATACTGAACAGGGTTGGGAGGTCATCTCCCAGCGGGCGCACGGCCTTTTGTCGGCAGCTATCGCCGAAGCCTGGCACGATGATGTCCGGGGCAGGCGCTGGATAGAAACGCTGATCGCCACCGCCGAACATGATGATGCGCAGACGGAGCTGGAATCAGGAAACCTCCTGACGGAACGCGGCGGGCCGGTAAATTTCGCCATGCGTAAAATGGAACTTGCGCATTGTGAGGCGACCATGCGGCTTGCTGTCAACAAAAGCACCTATATCGCCCTCCTCTGCGCCAGGCATCTGGAATTCCTGTGTGCAGGCGACGGAGCTGCCGGCCCTGAAGTAAAAGCGTTTATGAAAGCGCAGGCCGCCCAGCGTGCGGCGCGGCTGAAGACCGCGGGAATGAAGGCCGGAGAGCTTGAAAAGGACTACGCCCTGCTCCAATGGTGTGACGCGCTATCTTTACTGCTGTGCCGGGGGATGATGCAGCCGGAAGGCCGCGCCATGGAGATCAGTAAGGGGCCGGACAAGCTTTCCTACAGCCTGCTCGCCGGAAAAGACGGTACGCTTTGCGTATCCCCCTGGCCTTTCCGCGAACCGGCTGTCACGCTGTCTTGCGAAGCCAGGCGTATTCTGCAGCTGACCTTTGCCGATAGCAGATCTTTTAAAGAAGCTTATCTGAACGCCGGTCCCTTTAACAAAACATGGGTGTTCAAAAAATAAACCCGGTCACCAACTTAAACCAAATGATGGAAGAAAAAACAAAGACAACCAGCCGGCCGGACCAGGTTCACGCAGGCGGCTTATATCCTTACCAGGAAAGAGACCTGGACGTTCTGTTCGGCAAAATCGGCCGGGCCCGCGCAGGTGAACGGTTCCTTTACCAGTTACCCACAGGCGGCGGGAAGACCCGGATCTTTGCCGGGATCGCCAAACGATTTACCGCGCTGACCGGACAGGGCGTGATGGTGCTTACGCACCGGAAGGAACTCTGCAGCCAGACCTCCGCCGTACTCAGGAAGCTCGGGGTGAGCAACAAGATCATTGACAGTTCATCCAGGCGTTCCTTCAGGGGGCTGCATCAGGACTGCTTTGTAGCGATGGTCGAGACGCTCAGGAACCGCATCAAAGATGGTCTTATTGATCCGGGCCGTGTCGGGCTGGTGATCATCGATGAGGCGCACCACAACTCATTTCATAAACTACTGGACAGATTTAAGGCGGCGGTCGTTATCGGGGTGACGGCCACGCCTTTCAGCTCGAATGCGGATATGCCCATGTACAAGACCTACCGGGAACTGATCGTCGGAGAGAGTATTGCCGGGCTCATCGCTTCCGGGCACCTGGCCAAACCATCGAACTGGCGGTACGATGTGGAACTGAACTCATTGTCCAGGGGCATCAACGGCGACTTTACGATCAGTAGTTCAGATGCCCTTTACTCTTCCCCTGCCATGCTCGACCTGTTACTCCACGCTTATGAGGCGCATTCAAAAAATAAAAAGACACTGATCTTCAACAATGGTATATTCACCTCCCGGGAGGTTTATAAGTTATTTAACGAGGCCGGCTATCCGGTCAGGCACCTCGACAACCATACTCCGCCCCCGGAACGGGCGGAGATCCTGAAGTGGTTTAAAAAAACAAGAAACGCCATCCTGACGTCTGTTTCTATTCTTACGACCGGTTTTGACGAACCTACCGTCCGTACGGTGATCCTGAACAGGGCAACCACTTCCATCACGCTGTATCATCAGATGATCGGCCGCGGCGCAAGATGGCTGCCGGAAAAAAAAACATTCACGGTCATCGATCTGGGCAATAATACCGACCGCTTCGGGGAATGGCAGGCACCGCTTGACTGGCAAACTATCTTTGAAAGACCCGAAGCTTTTGCAGAAAGTCTGCATTATCATGCACAGGGTGAAACGCACGCGATACCGGCAGATCTGCGGGAAAAGTTCCCCAATACCCTGCAAATGGGATTCGATGTACAGGAAGCTTTCCGGAAAGCCCTCGAAAATAAGCAAAAAGGCAGCCTTGTTCTCAGGGCATCGCTCAGACAGCATACGATCATGTGCATAGAGAACAGTGCGTCTGCAGAAGATGCGTTAATGCTTGCAGGAGCGCTCCAGAAAGAGATCGGCTGGCGGATCAGGCAGTACGCCAAATGCCTGGGCAAAGTGACCAAAAACTATACGGAATGGCTGGCAGAGGATTACAGGTCAAAACTCACTACCATGATCACAAAGCTCATGCAGCGCCGTACAGCAGGCCGGGAGGCAGGACCAATGTCGGCCTGAGCGCTATTCCGGTTCGATAAAGAAGTGTTTGTATTGCGGGTAAAGTTCCTGTACCCGGCCCCTGAGCGAGCGGATCAGGCCGGCCACTTCAGCGCCGGGGAGCTCCGGCCTGAACTGCACGTGCAACTGCAGGATCCGAGCCTTTTGCACAGCAAACCAGCCTGGATGATTATTTTGTCAGCTACCAGCTTCACGCCTACACCAAATACCCTAACAAACAGGCGGTCATTTATTCGCGTCTTTTTGAGTGTATCCTTGATACTTTCCACGAAGCCGGCGTCGAGATCATGTCCCCGCATTTCTACGCGTTGCGCGATGGCAGTAAGGTAAATATCCCCGAAAACAGTCCGTCCGAAAAGACTGAGGCGTAACAGGCACATCCGGCAAACATTGAAGGCTGTGCGCGGTTATCTGCATGCCGCAGCAAGCGGCCTTTATACTTATGGAAAATTTTACAATGCTGCAGTTCTTCGAATGGTATTATCCGGCGGACGGCACTTTATGGAACCACTTCAGGGATGAGGCGGGCAGGCTCAAAGCAATGGGCATCGAATCGGTATGGCTCCCTCCTGCGCACAAAGGCATGGAAGGCAGGGAATCGGTCGGTTATGATTCTTACGATATTTATGACCTCGGTGAATTCGATCAGAAAGGTTCTGTTCAAACGAAATATGGCAGCAAACAGGACCTCACCGATGCGCTCGCAGCTGGAAAAGCGGCAGGCCTCCGCGTGTACTGCGACCTGGTGCTGAACCATATGGGCGGCGCCGATGAAAAGGAAACCGTTACAGTCAGGAAGGTTGAACCAACGAACAGAAATGAATTTATCAGCGAACCTTACCAGATAGAGGCCTTCACAAAGTTCACCTTCCCGGGCCGGCAGGGTAAATACTCCGCATTTACCTGGGATTATCATTGTTTTTCCGGGGTGGACTGGGATGCGGGTAACGAGGAAAGCGCGATCTTCAGCATCCAGAACGAGTACGGCGAAGGCTGGCAGGACGTGATGGACGATGAGAATGGCAACTTCGATTACCTGATGCTCTGCGACATTGATTTCCGGAACCCCCATGTGCGCGAAGAACTTAAACGCTGGGGCAAATGGTTCTTTGACACGGTAAAAATGGATGGTTTCCGCCTGGATGCGATCAAGCACATGGACCCGGGCTTTTACAACGAATGGCTGGACTTTATGCGAACGGAAACCGGCCGGGAACTGTTTACGGTCGGCGAGTATTGGGCGCCATATGATCTGCCGGCTATGCTGAACTACATTGATGCCACGGGGGGAAGAATGTCGCTTTTTGACGCGCCGCTGCAAGCTCACTTTCACCACGCTTCCAGGTCGGGTTCGGATTACGATTTGCGGACGATCTTTGATGGTACGCTCGTACAAAGCAATCCGCTGCTGGCCGTCACGCTGGTGGAAAACCACGACACCCAGCCGCTCCAGTCGCTTGAGCAGCCTGTCGAACCCTGGTTCAGGCCTATCGCCTACTCGCTGATCCTGTTGCGGTCGGATGGTTACCCCTGCCTGTTTTACGCTGACCTTTACGGCTCGCATTACAAAGACACCGGAGGGGACGGTAAAGACCACAAGGTTACTTTGCGTAAGGTGGAAGAACTGGAAGCGATGCTGGCCGTCAGAAAGTCTCTGGCTTATGGTGAACAGCGCGATTATTTCGACCATCCCAATTGTATCGGATGGACAAGAAGCGGCATACAGGAAAAAGAGGGATCCGGCTGCGCGGTCCTTATTTCAAACGGCGAAGCCGGGAACAAGTTCATGGAGATCGGCCGGCACTTTGCAGGGCGGACGTTTACCGATGCATTGGGTAAAGTGCAGGAGGAAGTGAACGTGAATGATGAGGGCTGGGCGGAGTTCCGGGTGCAGGCGGGTTCCGTCAGCGTCTGGGTTCTCAAAGACGGGAACGCCTGAAAAAAACATGCATAAAATGAAAGCCGCCTTTCCGGGCGGCTTTTTTATGCGTTGCCGTCGTTCACTATTTCCGTGCTGCCGATCAGTGAACGGAGCCTTTCCGGCAGCTCGTGATAGGCATCAAAGGGCTTATGCAGGTAATCATCTGCTTCGCAAAGCGAGGCAACATGCTCCAGACGGTGATCTCCGGAGATCAGCAATACCGGCGTATTTTTTGTCTGTGGCTTGGACTTCAGTATCATGCAGATGATATGCCCGTTGATAACGGGCAGTAACTCATCGATGATATACGCGTCAGGCGCCAAGTCGATCAGTTCCTCAAAGGTGCGGATATGCCTTAAAGGCGTTACCCTGTAACCACCCCGGGATAAGCTTTCGGTCAGCAGGTCGAGTATTTCCTGGTCATCTTCGATGATAACGATGTGTTTATTCATGCGGTTTTAAAACGTACACCCGTCCGCAATGTTTGCGGCAGAAAGCAATAACTTTTTATTTGACAGCTGCCCAAACAATCTTTTGCACTGTCGCTTAGATAATCTATGACCTACGATCTGTTGATGCAGGAGCGTATCGACCGCTTCGGTGCCATTCTGAACATTATACCGCTTCCGGGGGAAATCCCCGGTGAGTTGCTGATCCTTTCGGCTGGTGAACAACCCGGCCTGTGGAGCTACCGTCATCTGCCGACCAAAGGGACCACGATCTACTTTATTTTCCGCAAACAGGGATATTCCGACGGAAGGCCAGCAGGCTGGGAATGCTTGGACCGGGAACTGAACGAACTGATGAAAGACCGTTCCCGGGTAAACGACCGCTGAACAAATATCGCAGGCCAGGCGGCTGAGCGCTCGATGTCTGTATGCCCGCGACATATCTTCACCCGCATATATTGTGCCATTTGGCCACCTGTTTACATCGTGACCGTTTATTATGTCCGGAGGTTTGTTGTCCTTCAGGATGTTCTGTAAAGGTCATAAAATGAGTGGAGGTAGGTCAGCGGGATATTCAGCCTTCCGCTTTCCGCCGCCCGGGGAAAGTTTTCGGGATCGAACCAGTTAGCTACTTCCGGCGGAAGTTCTTCCCTCGCCAGGCGTTTGAATCCCATACTCCAGTCAGGGAAATTACGCCGTCCGACCGTATAAGTGAACAGTTCGGTCACTTCCCGGTGCCGGCTATCCTTTCTTATGGAATTATACAGGTTCCGGACAGTTTCCTCCGGGCCTTCCAGAACCTGCACAAAACGTCCCCAGGAGTTCAGGGCGTTTCGTTCTTCCACGAAAAGCAGCATACCGGTGACGTCCAGCGACCGGTTCCTGCTCACGCACCAGTCCATCAGTTCATCGAGGTCTGCGGACCGCATTTTACGGGCCGCACGGCTCATGTAGATCAGGTAGAAAAGTTCCATATCTATCGGGTTAAGAATTTTGCGGCCAGTTCCGTGAGTTGTTCGAGACTGAAAGGTTTGTCAAGATAGGCGTCTGCCCCTGCCGAAGCGGCAAGTTCCCGGAGACCGCTGACAGCAGAAACGATCACTACCGGAATCCCGGCTGTTTCCGGATCAGATTTCAGCTGTTTGCATAGATCGCTGCCGTAACCGGCCGAAAGGCGGTTATCGAGCAGGATCATTGCTGGCGCTACCGCTTTTATCCCTTCAATTCCGGGACTGTCAGCAAAAGTGTTCACCAGATAAGCTTCTTCTGTCAGAATATAGGACATCATTATACGGATATCTTCATCATCTTCGATGATCAGAATATTTTTTTGCATGTAAAATGGATTGGGCAGTATTAACAGACGGGGCTGGGGCGAACGGGGAAATGGCTTTCAGTACTGCCCAGCAAAACTAATAAATTTAGCTAAAATCACAAAATTTACGCTATTTGGTTTTAGGATGAAATATTTGCCAGATATTTTAAAACTTTTACCGCCGGGGATTGTTTAAGATCCAAACCGCAGGTATATCACCACGGAAGAAAAGCGCCGGCGAGGGGGATCTTACGGCGCTTTTCGCATTTTGTGCCTGAACGTGAGATTGGAATATTTTTTGGTCACGGAACAGGAAACAAAACGTGAATCCGGAATGCGTGTTCCTGCTTTGCGAGGATACGAAAACTATATGCAAAACCATACCTCTACTGACCAGCTCCCGGGGGATGCCGGTCACTCCCCGGACCTTCCGCTCATCAAGGCGGCGCTCGATGCCAGCGTTTCAGGCATCATCATCACTGACAACCAGTTACCGGATAATCCTATTATATACTGTAATGAGTCGTTCGAGCGCATGACAGGTTACAAGCGGATCGAGATCATCGGTCATAACTGCCGTTTCCTCCAGGCGGACGACCGGCAGCAGCCTGAGCGCCTAAAGATACGCAGGGCTGTTCAGGAGGGCGAACATGTTTCGGTGGAGATCAGGAACTATAAAAAGAACGGTGACCTTTTCTGGAACGAACTGTTCATCTCTCCGGTACAGGCAGCGGACGGCAGGGTAACCCACTTTATCGGTGTCCAGCACGACGTGACGAGGAGGAAGCAGGCGGAAGAAGACCTGTACCGTGAAAAGGAACTCCGGGAGCAAAAAATAAAAGAGCGGACCTTACAACTCAACGCCAGTAAGGAATACCTGGACAGTATTATTCAGACCGTAAGGGAAAGCCTGGTAGTATTGGGGCCGGACCTGAAAGTGATTGGCGTAAACCGTCACTTTCTCAACACCTTTAAGGTGACCGCCTCTGAAACCGAAGATAAAAGCCTTTATGACCTGGGAAACGGACAGTGGAACATTCCAAAACTGAAGGAGCTGCTGGAAAACATATTGCCCAGCAACAATCCTGTCCTGGATTTCGAGGTCGAACATATCTTTCCGCATATCGGCAAAAAACTGATGCTGCTGAATGCTTACCGCGTAGAGCTGGAAGGCGAGTACCGCGACAGGATTCTCCTTGCGATCGAAGATATCACCGACCGCAGAGCGATCGAACAGCGGAAAGATGATTTTCTGTCGGTAGCCAGCCATGAACTGAAAACACCGCTGACCACGATCAAAGGATACATGCAGATCCTGGAACGGCTGCTGCCAAAGGACGCGGATGAAAAGCTCCTCGAAGTGGTGGGCAAAAGTACGAAACATATTGAGCGGCTGAACACCCTGATCAAGGAATTACTGGACGTTTCCAGGATCCAGACCGGCAATATCACTCTCCACAGGGAACGTTTTGATTTCGATGAGATGGTCAGAGAGACGGCCGATACGATTCAGAACGTATCTCCCAAACACCGGCTGGTGATCTCCGGCTCGACAGGCATCGATTATGAAGGCGATGAATCCCAGCTCAGCCAGGTGGTCAGCAACCTGTTGTCCAACGCGATCAAATATTCCCCTGACTCCGCAAACATCGAAGTAAACCTGGCCCGTGTAAGCGATTATGTCAAATTTTCGGTGACCGATTTCGGGGTCGGTATCTCGCCTGACGACCAGCGGAAGATCTTCGAAAGGTTTTACCGCGCAAGCGACACACAAAAGAACTACCCGGGCATGGGTATCGGCCTTTATATCTGCGAACAGATCGTCAGCCACCATGGCGGTAACCTTTGGGTGGACAGCGAGCACGGGAAAGGATCGACATTTAATTTCACATTACCGATTAAGCAAAAGACAAATGAGTAAAAAGATACTGATCTGCGACGATGATGAGGGCATACTGGAGATGCTGGAGATGGCGCTATACGCAGAAGAACATGAAATATCGACAGAGATCAACAGCCTGAAACTGATCGGGCGCATCCGGGACGAGCGGCCGGACCTGCTGATCCTTGATCTGTGGATGCCGGTCTTGTCGGGTGACCAGATCACCCGGACGCTGAAAGAAATGCCGGAATATAAAAACCTGCCGATCCTGGTCATTTCGGCCAGCCGGGACGGGGAAGACATCGCCCGGAAGGCAGGCGCCAACGATTACCTGGCCAAACCTTTTGATATCGATGAGTTGTTAAAGAAAGTCGAAAGCCTGAATTAATTAAAGCAAAATAACAAAGGCGGCTGGTAGCCGCCTTTGTTGTAAAACGATCAGTGATCTTATTCAATGATCGCCTGGGCGGCCGGCTTTGTAACATCTTTGGTCACCCCGGTCTGCTCGCTGAGCACAGAGGCGGCAAGGTCCGCCGCCTGCTCTTTCATGTTTTGCTTCGTTCTGCTGATCAGCGCTTTGCCGCCGTTGGTAAATAACAGCCAGCTGAGGCCGCCTGCAACCGCCGCTCCCGCTGCGATTGCGCCTATCAATAAACCTTTATTTGTTTTTTTAAGTGGATTTTTCATACTCAGATAACCATTGAAACAAAAAATGGTTAGCAAAACCATGACATTGGCTACTCCTTTTCAGGGTAGATTCGTAAATTCGGATAATGCTTCCCTTCGTTTTTGGCGGCGGCTAAAGCAGATGATAATCACGACACCAAGGATAAGTCCGCCGCAGCAAACACCGATCACCGGAGCGCTGAGGTAATTCATCGCCAGGCCGGAAAGATAGGCGCCCGCAACGTCACAAAAATTCACCAGGGCCATATAGGCCGTAAACTGCGACCCTTCCACTTTCTCCCGGCAAAGCGACATAAGCACGGGCATTGCCGCAACGCTGAAAAGGGGGTCGGCAAAATTCCACAGGATGAGTCCCGATATGCTCAGCGGCCTGTGGGACCAGAGGGCGCCCAGGCTATTAAAGCTGATGAGGAAAAAACAGACGCCAATCATAACCCTCAGCTGAAGTTTTGATGCGCCGATACGGTCAGCCAGCACCCCGCCCCCGAGCGTGACGAGTAAAGTGGCAAGCGTCCCCCATCCCCCCTGTAGAACGGATACGGCATTGTAGGGCCAGTGCAGGGTATGGATGAGATGATAAGCGTAAGAACGGATGAATATACTGTTACAGGTGTAAACAAGGGCGATTATGCCGAAAGTATGCAGGCTCTTCCTCGTGGTAATGCCTTGGTAAAGTTGTTTAAACAGCCAGCCCAGCCCGGGGTTATCTGCCTTCTCTGCGGCGGCAAAACCTTTCCGTTGTTTGCCGAAGGCGGGTATATAGCTGTCTCCCTGATCCAGCCGGATCACATAAGTGCTGAGGGTGAATACCAGCAGTAAAGCCGATTGTGTGAGCGCCGCGTAGTAAAAACCATAATGGTATAAGATGGATGACAATCCTGCAGAGCCCAGTGCAATACCCAGCAGGTAACCGCCGCGCATGAATGCGTTTACCCTGCCCCTTTCATTTTCCGGCACAACGGAAATGGCCATCGCATCCACGCTGGCATCCTGTACACTGGCAAAATTGCTGTGTATGAAGAAAGCCAGTGATACCGTACCCAGCTGCTTTACAGGATCGCTGATCAGCAGTAAACTCAGCGAGGCCAGAAATGCCATAAATTGCGTCAGTACGATCCATTGTTTGCGGTGACCGATGACGGAGAACTGATAGCGGTCGATAACCGGCCCCCAAATGAACTGGATGATCCAGGGAATACCGACAACCGCAACGAATGTACCGACACTTTGCGAAGAAAGCCCCTTCCCGGTCAGATAATTCGCCACAGCGGTCAGCGCAAAACCGGAAGGTATCCCCTGCATAACGTAGAGATACAAAAAGGTGAAATAGCGCAGGCCGGCGCTTTCCTTCAGGACGGGTAGATTTTTGAGCAAGAGGAATGGTTTATTAATAGAATAAACCGTCAACCAATAAATTGTTTCTCAATACTTTACTCCCATTCGGGTTAAAGAATACATGCTGGTCCAGGCGCATTGACGGATACTGGTCCAAACGTCACGTCCCCCTCTTCGGCGACCTCAGTTACCGTTTTGGGGCGTGATCCAGGCCGGGAACCAAGGTCAACCGGAAGAAGCTGCAAGCAGAACGGTACTTAACGGTCTTTCCGGTCGGAATGCTGGTTTGTCCATACCAGTTTACCTGTATCGTAGCCCAATGCTTTTGCGTGTTCCAGATACCTTTGCCTGATATATTCCGGCATGGTTTTATCCCGGGACAGCAGCCACAGATAATCCAGATTGTTGCCTGCGACCAGGACGTAATGGTAATCCTTATCGATAGCGATCACATTGTATCCGGCATAGAAAGGCCCGAAAAATGATACTTTCAACCGGCCTTCGTTTGCTGAATAAACGGGTTTGGCTTTACCGGTGCTTTGCTTCCATTTATTCTCCTTCACTTTGAAACCCCTGTTATCCACACGGATACTGCGGTCTTTATTCAGCGAATAAGTTGCTGTAACCTGATCGAGCCCTTTTTCGAACTTGAAGTCCATTCGCGCAATCTCATACCAGGTGCCCAGATACCTTTGCTGATCAAAGGGTTTAACGGCCTTTGCCCCTTTTGGGATGGAAACGCAGGATGATAGTTTCAGCAGAATTGCCGCCGCTCCGGCGAGGCCGGCGATCAGGTAGAAATTATGTTTGTTCATATAAAGATCTATAGTTTTTCGGCAAATGTGCAGAGATGACGGAAAACATGCTCATGCATATCCCCGGGATTCAGAGAACGCCATGTGTCGCCATCCCTGGTAATAAGGTGTTCCAGCTCCCGCTCCTGATGACGGAAGCGGTACAAGAGCTGTCCGTTCCCGTTGTTGATCTTTTCTTTCAGCACATAAGCTTCCGTTTTCCCGTCCTCTGTGGTAACGTTGTGATGATGTCTTCTGCCATAAATTGATCATCGCAACAAGCGAGCCATTTCGGGCTGGTAATCATAAAAATGTCAGCCTTTTTCCGACTTCCATCTTTTTTTCAGAGCGGCATACTGCACATTGGCTTCCGCTGATTTCCATTTCCCGTAAAAGATCTTTGCCGATTCAGCCTTTTCCGCTTCGCCCGTGCCGCGTTCGAGCGGCCGAAAGTCATTGGCTTTGTCGTATTTTTTGCCGCCTTTGTAATTGGCGTATCTGCGGGCCCGGGTATACCCCATTTGCAGGTATTTGCGTGCCATATCTGCACCAACAAAATCGTTGTCCGCCAGATATGTTTGAAACATCTGGTAAATCTTTTCGCTGCTTTGTTTTGCGATACCCGGCGTTTTGAAGCGCCAGTACTGTCCTATCTCGCTTTTGTAAGGTTCGCAGATCAGCACCCCCTGCTCACCTTTCCCTACGCGGTATCGTTCCGGGTGTTTACAGTAATCGATGTCAGGTTTCCAGGGATAGCTTTCGTTGTCGAAATTGAGATAACTGGGTTTGGAAAGCATAATGATTGAGCGACTTATCGTTTTAGATATGTTTATATATGCTTAGGCTTTCGGAAATATCTTTTTCCAGCAATGGTCAGGCCAAGTGCGGTCAACCCACGCTGAACAGGTCCGGTAAAAAATGATGCAAGTATGGATCTTATAAGCGAAGATGTAAGTCTGTTTCAGAGCGACGATACATAAATTGCCAACAAGCTGATTATCAGTAAATTATGAGATTTCAGTACCAAATTAAAAACAAACTTTTTGACCTAAATTCAGGTCATTTCTGGTACTATCATGTTAACCGAAGTGAGGATAACCTTGCGAAAGTAAGCATTGCTTAAAGATTTTTAGTTTTTTAATTGTAAAAACCTTGCAGCATTATTGTACAATATGTTCTGCTTGTCCTCTTTGGTAAGAAAATCAAGGCTATTTAAAAATTGAATCGATTTTTCAATAGCTCCCGGCCAAACCATTTGATCGGTGCCAAACATTACCCTGTTTAAGCTGCCGTCGGCCTTTGCAAGCTTTAAAAATTCGACAGCGTAATGTTGGGTGAGCGGTGAAACCCATAGGAGCACACCTAAATCAGAGTAAAGATGCGGATACATTTGCATTAATCTCACAGCATGTTCATACCACACCTCGCCAGAGTGCATCATATAAAGCCGGAGTTTAGGATACTTTACTAGCACACTTTCTATCAGGAAAGGGTCTCCTAAGGCGAGCCGAGCTTTAGGTGATCCATGATATGGCGTTTCTGGTGGACCGCCGCCCTCATGAACGGCAACAGGAATATTATATTTTTCACAGATGCGCAGGTAGGGCTGCCACACGCTGTCGCCCAAAGTGGTACCTGAATAATAAGTGCCCAATTCGCCAAATACTTCTACTTCTTTATTTCTTACCATTTGCTCAAAACGGACAGTGTCAATGTCGAAATCTCCGGGAGAGTCTATTGCAAGCCCGCGGATAAACATGTGGGACGGATCGTTTTTAACCCAATGCGCTACGCTTGAAGGAGACCCGCTAATTACGGCTTTTACGACCCCTGCCCTGCGGAAAGCTGCATAGGTGTCGTTAAAATGTTCAGTTGTTTGTTTTGAACTTTTAACTCCGGCAATGTCTGGTGCAGGATAACTAAAATGTTTACTATCATAGCAATGGATATGTACATCAATTATTTTTTGCTGCTGCGCTTTTGAATATAAAAAAGAGAAAATGAAGGGAATCAGTATCGGTATTATCTTTTGCGTGCTTTTCATTTAAATTGTTGTTTGAATATCAAAAGCGGAAGTAACTATAATTGTACGTTAACATCGATTGCATTAAAGTTAGGTAAAAATTGCGGACATTCTTGACAATACTGCTCCAATAGTTTCAGGCTCAGGCTGTTCCGACCTTTGGTTGGGAATGTGCTTTTTGACAAGAACTTCGGCAGCATCGTCCGTAGAAGGCAGTACATCCCGGACCACTTTATCAAGCGGCTGCTTCGCATCATAAGTTGGTCGGTAAACTCATCGTCGATCTTCGTCCACTATAAACAGCATGACTGCTCAGCTATCCCAAGCAATTTTAGCATTATACAGACAGACCGTTCCCGATCTTTTTCAATAAATTGATGCCTATGAAATAAGGCAGCATGAAAGGGACCGCGGGGATCGATACAATAAAATTCAAGGTAGAAAATGGCTCTGGTAAGGTCGGCGGCAATACATCCAATACAAAAAATGACATGCTGACCATCAGGTAAACCCGGCAAGCGCCCGGCTTAAACCAAGAAGCTCTTTTTAATGCCAGAGCAAAACCGGCTGTGCCTAAATAAACTAGCGCAGCGACCATCATATTGATATAAAAAAACTGATTACGAAGCGGCGGCAGCCATTCCGGTATACTGGCGATTCTCGAGGCGACGATCATCTGGTTTAGCTTGGTCAGGTAGAAGCCCCAGAAAGACATATCGATCAAAAACATGGGTGTGGCGATCAGGATCGCCGTAAACCCTAGTGAGGCGTAAAAATTACCCGGCGTGTTTTTTAACTGTTCCCTTAACACGGCGTATCCAGAAGCAATCAGCACGCCCATGGCTAGTAGAAAATAATACCTGATCATTTGCTCGTTGGCAGAGGATACCTAGGCTTTGGGACTTTCATAGGGCGGCGCGCCCAAACCCGCGAACATGGACGAAAGCAGTGTTGGTCCAATAAAAAACAAGGCGCAGGCAACCAGCTGCTTGTTCTGCCGGCCCTCTGTTGTGATCACATGGGCGCCCAGCACCCAGCTGGCCGTGAGCATTAAAACGACATTGACCAGCCAGATCGGCAAATAAATATGATAACTTATATACCCGACACCCATCCCCAAAACGATGGTTAAGATGGGGACAAGCGTCAAGTATAGCTGGCTCAGCTTTCGCTTTACTAAATTTGATTGCATAAATAACCTAATAAGGTCTACATGCTAAGATACAAACCTTAATTAACGTTTAATAGGCATTACAAAGAATTGGAACGTTAGGGTGATGTTTTATTTCGCTTATGGTATTATTTAAATATACCGTGTTCATATGCGTTAATACACCCATAGCTCATAAAAATTTTAGTAAGCCTTTTACAAAACTATTTTGCATCCAGAAAGTACGATCATAATAACTGTCAGTAAGTTGAAAAATATTTAACGGCATATTAGAAACAAGTGACAAGAACAAATTGTTATTGTCACTTGCCCTTATTTAATACACTACACAGCTAACAGCCTGACAAGCCCTTTTCAAGCAAGCATTTTGCAGCACAATCGTTTTTCTTACTAAGTACGCGACGAGAATATCAGTCATTACCAGCTCTTAATGATCAAAGCAGTTATGCTGTTGAATTGTTTTAAAGTTTAGTAAGGAGTGGCTGTAAATAAGAGATCATTTCGTCAAAGTCAGGTTGCCCCTGATAGTATAGTGCAGAAGTAGCCATATATCTGCTCCTGAAGTTTTTTCGGATAGATTCATCACTAAGTTTAAACGCTTCATTGTCGTTAATAGCAACATTTAGGTCGATCTCAGGGAAATGAAACTTTTTATGCTCGAAGTATTCCTCTGTCCCAATAAAAGCCAAGACATCTTCCTGGTGTAACAATTGAAAAATATCGTAGTACTGTCGCATAAAATTCACTTTAGGCGCATCCTCGTTCTCTTTGCTTTGCTCAACCCTGAATTTCGTAGCTATTGTCTGGAGCTTTTCCACTAAAGTGTACCCAGCATGATAGCATGGTATGGCAATCGCACGATTATCATCGATATCAATTTTTGAGGCCATCGCCCGATCGTAAGCCCATGAACTGATGTCGACGGGGGAATTCGGCGTGACCTTTGCAAATCCGACCTCCAGTAATATGCCATCCTTAATGCCCCAGACGGTATCAAAATGGCTTTTATAGATCAATCTGATACCGCCACTTCGGTAATTTCGGGGATCATCGAAAGCCGTGTCCCTGACAATTTCCATTATGCCTTTAACCTTGATATGATTAGCTAACCAGTCAAAAAACTGTCGCCTGGGATTAAAATGGTTTTTATTACTTGACTTGGGATTCTCATTTATATCCAGGCCGGTATCCGTTTTAAATGCTTCCGGCGGGCTGATATGCAGATCAATATCCTCTGAAAAACGATCTATTATTTTGTATCCTTTGGACAGTGAGGTCCCACCCTTCAATTCAAAGTTCAACCCGTCTGTTTTCAGGCTGTGAAGAACATGCATGATCCAGTAATCCTTTTCGATCAGTGGTGCGAGGATCCCCGTCTCACCTTCAAGGGTCAGCAAAAGATTTTTGAAATCTTTACGTTCATGAAGATATTCTTTACCCATTATTAAACTGATTTGAACGTACCTGAACCAAGAATCTTCCTTGTTTTGGCGGTTCCATACCTTTGCAAGGTCGTGCGTAAAGCTTTAGCATTAAGGTTGGGAAGGGCCTGCTGTACACGCTCTAGGACCGCAGGCTGGTCTTCAGCAAGTTCTGAAAGATTATTTACCAGGTCGATCACAAGGTATTCTTTACTTGGCTCCGCTGGAAAATCTCCTTTTTTTCTGAAGATGAACACCTTATTTCCGAGTTTAACTTCACCGCTTTTACTATGATTATATACGATCAGGCTGTTATACAATTGTGTTGTCCCCAAGCCCAATTTATTATAATGATTGTAAGATGTGATCAGGAATTTTCCATCCTTCAGGTACTTCCCGACAAGTGCCTTATTGGAAGGTGGTTCTTTTCCGAAAACGTTCTGCTTCGGATAATAATACAGGCTCGGGCCAACTTTTTCAAGCGTTCCGTTACCAATCAGTTCCCCGATGTGCCTGTCTACCGAATTAGACCATTGTTCTAATTCAGATCTGCGGTAAACATTGCCCCGCCTAAGGTGCTTCTTTAATTCTAAAGACTTTGACATAATTACCTCCTCATACAAAGTTAATGAACAGACCTATCATTTGCATGATTTTTCGTCAAAAATCATGCAAAATTTTGTGGAGTTGATATAGGAATAATTCCGAAATTATTTAATTTATAGATTTAGGCTAAGTGGGATAAAAGTTTGAATTGTGTAGCTTTGAAATGTGAAAACTTCTAAAACTCAAAACCCTGAGACAGAGAATCAGCCATTTAAGCTAATGGGATTTAAAGTTGGCCGGAGTAACCAACAGTTTTGCGGTTCGTAATTTCAATAAGATAGCTTACGGACCGGACAAGAACTTATTATACAAACTGGCTCAGTCTTTAACTATAACAAAGCCCGCCTGACAGGTTAATATTCAAAGATTGTAAAGTGATACTTATTGTCTGCTGTTTAAGATCGATTATAAAAGATTATATCTTCATGGCAAGTGACCTATCTTATCTATTTAAATTATGAAAGCAGAAGTAAGATTCGCTTTAGTTTTTACTTTATGAAAAATCTACCTGAAAAAGATCCAAAGGAATTCTATTTGTTTCCTTATATCTCAACCTATCAAAGTCTGGAGGATATAAAATCTTCCGATGAGCCAAAACGGTTTGTTTACAAACATGACCGGATGTCCGTCGCAGACGCGGCTACGTTGAACGCAATTAGCAGAGCATTTATAATTAGCGAACCAGGGTATGGCAAAAGCCGCCTTTTAGGAAAACTGGCTCAGGACCTTCCACCTGGTAAAGCAAAGTCAATTGACTTAAAACAATCACTGGATAACAATGAAACACTGTATGAAAACTGGGATAGTGAAGTTAGCCATATATATTTTGATGGTCTTGACGAAGTATCTGCCATTCAGTTTTCTCTTGCCTTGGATAAAATAGAAACGCTAAGCGGACAAGTTCCCAACCTGCATATCTTCATTTCCTGCCGAACACATTACCTGATGCGATGGCAAAGCAGGTTGCAGGAATTCCCCGATTTCAAGTTTGTTGTTATTGAACAATTCAGTGAGGTACACATACGCCAATACCTCGAACATTTTTTAGGTAATGAGGATATGGTACAAAGTATACTGAACAAATCTGCCGGGAGCAACCGCGACTCTGTTTTACGGACTCCTCGTTATTTGGAAGGATTGGTCAGGTCTATCCTTGCCGGTCAGTGGACCATCGCGGAACTCAACACATTAACCCGAGTGCAAATTTTTGAAAAGGTCATCTACTATCAATTATTCACAGAGACCTCAAAAAAGCAAAATGCCATAAAAAAACAGCTCAAAGAGAACGCTGCGAAAAACAATTCCGGAATCACTTTAATACTCGAACATATTCGCAAGCGGGAGAGCGACGACGCAAGTCATAATGAATTATTGATCACCCAGCGTGTTCTTGAAAAACTTGCGCTGATCATGGAGATATATCAACGGAACCGGATAACCAAAGATGAACTAATCTCCTTTCTGGATGAAACTCACAGCAACGTAAATCAGGCGTTCCTCCAGAATTTCAGTATTAACACATTTATCGAACGAACGCTAAAAAGCGTTGAATTTGATTATCTCGAATTTGAGAATACGGAGTTCCAGGAATACCTGGCAGCAAAAGAGCTGATTCGTATGAGTAATAGTGAACAGGTTTTGTACGACCTGATTATCGAAAAGCAACTTCAGATAATTCTCACAAACTGGTTTGATGTCATTCAATATGCAATTGAGCTTGAACCCGATAAAGTTGCCGGCGGTTTAGCCAATTACTTGTCGGCTCAGCCGCAACGCCAGGTTGAAGAACGCCTGATCGATCTGTTGCTGGGTCCGGGTATGGAATCAGCGGACGAAAACATTAAAAAAAATGTTTTTACGGCTGTCTTTACCTATTTCCAATATAACGGAGGTTACCTTTATCACAAAGACGAACGGCTGGCAGCATTATACCATCCCGACCTTGAAAGTTTACTTTCTTTATCACCTCCGCAAAACACCACTCCTGCTGAAACTATGCGCTTTATAAACAGTCTGCTCGTCACAGGAAAAGTTTGCGCACGTGGCATGTTCTCCGAACCATTGAGGATTGAATGGGTAAGCTATTTGATCGGTTCGATTACCCAGCCTGATAAAAGCCCCAAATTTGAAGAAATCTTTTACGGACTAGAAGCTTTCGGAGCGCACGCGGAGCTGATCGCGCTCTATCCGAAAATCAGAGAACGGTCCGATCAGATTATTGAATGGTATCTGGATAGCTTAGGAAGAGTTGCACCAGACAGAAGTGTCGATATCTTTATCGACATTTTGGAAAACAAACCAGGGGTTAACTCTAAAGAACGTTTCTTTGACGATCTCACCACCCTCCCTGCGATTCACAGCGTTTTGGATATTTTGCTCAGCAACAATATACTGATCGAAAGCCTTTTCAGCAATCGCTGGAGCTTTACCGGGTTTTACTCCCTTTTTGATCAGATCAAGCGTTATCGGAACGAATCGCTGGATCAAAAAGTCGAACAGCTATTTTATGTGATAGCGGACTCTGATGATTACCCTTACCTAAGCGGAACAAAAAAAGCATTTATGGAACGGGCAATAAGATATTTCTTTGAAAACAACGAGGGCTTTTTTGACCGCTTTTTAAAATCTAATGTTCACGCCAACATACTGCAAGAGCTGGCAGAAGCAATTTCAGGAGTGATCAGCATCGACCAGTTCGCCAAGATTGAAAATAAAGCAAGCCAGCAAACCATTCGCTATTACGACCTGAGGAAACTGATCGGGCACATGGAACGCGATGGCAGCTATTCACGAAAACCTGTGATAGCCGGAATAAAAGAACGCTTCGGTCATCTGTTTAAAGAACGAAAGCCAGAAACCCGGCCTATTGAACGGGAGAAACAGGACTCATTAAAAAAACAATACGCCCAATTTAAAAAGCTGCTTAAGCCAGGGAAAAACAGTTTTAACGGCGATGTTTTCAAATATTATTTTGAACATTACGAAACACTGCTTCCACTAATCCAACCGGCCGAACACGCCGAGATCAGGCAACTGATCAGAGATATTATATCCAATGTTGAAACAGAAGGCTTTCGTATTACCGTCAAAAATGAAAAGGACCGAATCAATTATCAGTTAAACAACAGTTGGTGGTTCAATTTTGGCTTTTTTGTTAGGATGGCTTTATTTCTTGAAGAAAAGGAAATCCTTGCAGCAAACAGAGACAAGATCATCAAATACTTACCGCTATTGCGTGATTACAATGTCGATAACATCGAAGTGATCGAACCGATCATGACCTTTCTGGGTCCCTTGACAGATGCTGATATGGAAATTTTGTGGGCATATTGTGCAGAAAGAAAAGATGATTATGTTTTCAGCGCTGCAAGTTCATTTATAGATCTGATTAAGGATTATCAGTTGATCAGTCTTGCTCCCTTTCTGCAACAAATCATTTCTTCAGATGTAACGGCGGGTTACGAAAAGATCAAAGCGCTGAAATGTTACGAAGACATAAACAACCGGAAAACCGCAGATCGTGCTTACCTAACCAGATTGTTCAGGGAATTTAATTTAAATAATGAATCGAAAAGGCAATTAGCTGATCTGGCCAACGAAATCCTGATCACAATATATGCCGATGAGTCAGCAATTAGCTGGCGATTTGAAGAACTAAAAAAGCGGAAGATACTTCTGGACGATGAACCGGTCAGGCGGAATGGAATTCGTCCTTATCCAGAATGGGAAGTAGAATTAGATAAACCACAATTCGGAAAATGCCTCAACGTTCACCGCGATCACAGCACCCAGCAACGCATCTTCGATTTACTCGAATATGCGTTGTCTATCCGGCCATTAGACAGGCACAAACGCTATAGTGAATATCTTATGGTTATCGTTTTCGAATATTTTGAAAACAATAACGATCTGAAAAACATCAATAGCATCAACAGCATCCTGACCCGATCGGAGTATAGCGGGACCGCTGTAGCATTTAAATCACATCTGGTAAAACTGGAAAAGCAATTATCTTCGGTACTGGCCCGTCACGATTCCATCAGTGATCCGGTACGCATTTATAACAGTATAAAGGCCAGCCGTTACCTTCCCATATATAATCAGCGAGCGTTATCCGAAATAATTAACGCCTCCGTAACAGATTTAGAAAATTTCGTATTTAACAAGGGATATGCGCACACGGCTTTACAACTGAGCGGAGAAAAGCAATCGAAAAACACCCGGCTTTTTAATGAAGATATTCTCCAAAAAACATTGGCCGTCCAACTCGAAAACAGCCTTATGCGGAAAGGGATCCGGGAGGCTGACATTTTACGTGAAGTGCAGCTGTCGGATGATCAAAGATTAGACCTGCTGGTCAAATATGGATTCATCGGACCGGTAATGATTGAACTCAAACTGCTGCATAACCCCGAGATTCAGAACCAAACCAAGCGTCGGGCCTATCTCGATAAGCTGACCAAATATATGCGGGGCATCGGCGCTGACCATGCTATCTATCTTATTTTCAAAGTCAGACAAAGCACGACTGCTGAAATGACTGCATTGTCCGAGCTATACGAGGAATATCAGCACGCGGCAGGTTTGGAGATCAAATTTATTGACTGTACGAAGGGTTTTGTTTGAGGACAATCCCACTAAACAAAGTGAATCATGTCGTTAACGCCATGAGCGCTGGACGGAAACTATACCTGAAACTTCATTTATCTTTGCTGGATGAGCAACCCAAACCTGATTCTTAAACTGATCGGTAGCGTTCTTGAAGAAACGCTTCCTGGCGAAGAATATTTGACGTTAGCGGAGCTGCGGTCAGTGACGCACGAAGACTCAATTAAAACTATCGACACCAATACCGCGCTTATTTCGCCTGGGCTATTTAAGAAAATAAAAGCTTCACACACCAATCCTTTTGTCAATAGCACCGGCGCATCTTATCATGAAGACTGGGCATACACACCAGATTTCTGGCTTTACCTTTCACCGGCACCAGGATTAAAGAAAGCTGAAACACTGGTCGTTTCATGGACCTCAGGCAACCAGACTACCTTGCTTCCAGACCAGGGACTCGTTAAAACCTTTGATCTGATACCGCGTTTTGCAGGAGACGAAACGCTATGGCACGACCTCGCCAAGCCATTGTATAACGTCATCATAAATAAACCCGTCTCGAATTATGATTTCCCTAGCCATACGGAGTCTTATGTAAAAATATTACCGGAATATCTGGAAATCTACTTAAAACTAAGGAAGAAGTCAGCGGTTCAGATTTTCACAATAAAAACAGATCTCCCCCTGGATAGCACAACCGCGGAATTATTAAATGGAAAAGATCATTACAAAGGAGAAACCGGGCATTTCGAAATCCGTTTGAGGAGGTCTTTTAATCAGGATAAACGCATACATATCGAAATCAATGGCTACCGTCTGTTATTGCCCCCACAGAAAGATGAGGATGCA
This sequence comes from Mucilaginibacter conchicola, assembly GCF_003432115.1. GTDB lineage: Bacteria > Bacteroidota > Bacteroidia > Sphingobacteriales > Sphingobacteriaceae > Mucilaginibacter > Mucilaginibacter conchicola. The sequence continues at coordinate 740,453 of NZ_QWDC01000003.1, read as the reverse complement.
ATCCCCAAGGAGATTGGACACTATTGGCAGGGAATCGGGGGTTTGGTTGACAGCTGGCGGGCAAGACACGAAATGCCAGGCGAATTTGCCTACGTTTCTGATGAAGTACTGGACCGTTATGAGCAGGATGATGATTATGAAGTTCATCCCGAATCTGGCAGCGTCAGCTATTTAAACCAATGGTCGATATCACATTGCGAGCGTATCGGCAGAAACGGTATCAAAGTGGAAATTAAAAAACTTTATGAAGGCACTCCTTACGGAGAAATTGACTACTGGAATAAGTTTTCGATAGATCCCTCTGCAATCAGGCCGGGAGAAAATATAGAAGAAAAATCCCGCCGACTTATTCGCAGGTTTTTCCTTTTCGGCCGGATACTTGCTAAATTAATTAACAGAGCCTGTAACTTTGACTACACCGCCGCCCATATCATTACGCTTGACGAAGACAGCATCGACCATCGTGGCTGGGCAGAGTTCTTAGATTATGAGCAAATCAGCCGCCATATACCAGCCCGCGGATTTTCAAAAGACCAGTTTCTGACGCGATGTAAAAGCCTTTACCAATTACTGGGCGAGAATTTACAGGAAGCAAGAATACGTAAAGCAATCACTTGTCTGGAATTCCCGGACTCGGCGATAAACGGGTTTCGAAGCCTCAAGCTGTTGGAAATGCTGATCAGATATTTCAGCATTGCCCGGAACTCAGGCCTTGATATCACTAAAGATAATTTGGAGATCGTAAAACGCACATTGGAAAAAAATGACAACTTTCCATTGGCCGACCTAAGCGCCCTTGTTAACATCAGGAACCTGGGCTCTCACAAAGGAGGGGACATCAAAACAAAGCTGCAAACACCGCTGAAAGCTTTGGGTATTGCGCCTAACGCCATATCCAATAATTATGCCTATGTCTGTGATGCGGTGTATGATCGATTGGCCGACATGTTTACTGAACTGAATGAGTGGCTGGTCGATCTGTAAGGATAGCGGGACCACTTACGGCAGATGAAAGTACTAGGGATCAAAGATCCGGAAGTTTCTGATTCTGCCCGATCTGATGGAATGCCGTTGTATATTACGAAAACGGGAATAAACTATTTGGTTAATAAGCAAAACAAATTCATGTCATTTCAAGGTGCCTATCTTGTTAAACATGAAAGAACGCAGAAATAAATCAAGCGTCACTCTGTAATAAAATGATCTTACTTTAAGCGTATGAGATTCGATCTCGTGTTTAAGTTCTTCTATTGTATTAAGATTGAAAAACGCCACCATTTGTGACGCAAAAACCTCCTGTTCTGTTTTTTTCAAAAACACCGGTGGCTCTTTAAGGAAAACAATGCTCCATGGCTTCCAGCCATGGCCAAACCTGGAGTGATCAAGTTTAGAAATTTTGTTATAGAGATATAGAAAAAAATCAGCAGCTGCAAAGTCTCGCATCGGAATCAGTTCGGCCAACCGTCCATTTTGATGTCTGTCTTTAAGCAAATTAGCATGCAAACTTGTGATTCCGCGCCTCTCACTTTCTTCTTTCAGCAAATACGCCCATTCAGAACCATAGTAATAATTGACATCTGCAGGCCCGTTTTCCTCTAAAAGGTATTTTACTGTTATTGTTTTCTGCAGCAAGCGCTGAATTATTGTATACTGCTCATCTGCAAGCAGGAACCCAAATAAGGAGGTAAGCATTTCATGACCGGCAAAACGAAAAAAATCATAATCCCCGTCGAAGGTAATTCCGCCGCTATCAGCTACCCGATATCTTTCGATTACACTTCCAAACCATTTATAGATCTCTTCAATTAAGGTAACATCTTTTATTACAACAGCAGTATTGGCCACAGCAGCAAATTCCAATATCAGTGGTTCCGACTTCTCAATAGCTGCCAATAAATGATCTAAGGTGCCACCGTTGTGAATTGTTGGCGGCTCCAATCCGGATAGTTTCTCCAGGATAGTTTTCAAAAACCTCCTGAGCATTATGATCCGGTTATTTGACTGGTTTTCAATGGCCGTAATCAACACACTTATATACGGGCTGGTTAGTTCACCATCGGGAAGCATCAGCAACGCATCTCTGAGCGCGTTGTTAAACTTACTTTCAAGTTCTTTTCGTGTTGCAGCCCTTTCAACCGCATTTTCAGCGGAATAATAAGTCATGATGCGTTTTGAGCGAAGATCGAATGGCAATTCTTCTGGTTTCCCGAAAGCGGTATTAAATACGAGAATAACCCGTTCATGGCCAAGACAATGCAAAGCATACCCAAGTTCGATAAGCACATTGGGATTGGGGGTTTTACGCCCCCCGTAACTGCTGTTTATAATGGATATATCGGCTACAAACACATGGCTATGGCTGATCTTGTGAAATATTGCTGCCGAAATATCCGGTGAACCGGGCAGGTCAAGGGTGTCCCTGTCAATCCTCGGCTCAACTGCTACGGAATCATCAGCGGCTATTTTTTTTGCGGCCGCTTCTAATGAATGCTGGATCAGGTTGCGGTTTGCCGCACCTTTGATATCAGACTGCCATGAATAAAATACCCGTCTTATCATAAATTACAACAACGCTTTTGCGGCGTTAACGGCTGCTAATATCATTGTCCTCGCCTCCGCTCTTTTTAAAAGATTCTCATATTCTTCGCTTGAAATAATCCAGTTATTAAAGGCCAGAAATTGCATATTTATTGCCTCTTCAGTTCGGCATTTTGTAAGAAACACCATTTGGATATGGGTCGTTTGTTCCCAGACATAAAGACCGAAATCTGAAACAACTACACTTACATCTGTGTATCCTATCACATTTTTTACCTGCGTTTCCGTCGCTGTTCCAAATACGCCGACGAAGTGTATTGGTCCGGTTTTACCTGCATCGTATAAAATAGGGTCATTTAAAAAAGGACGTCCTGCAAAGGCTTTGGCGTCCTCTCTGGACATATTGTCCGGGATGGAAAATACAGGTCTTGTAACGTCAGGAAAATAAACAGAATTACTTATCAATTTTTTGAGAATCCTGGTAATTGCTTTATCCCTGTCACTATATTTCAACTTCTTCCAGTCAAGGGAGACCTTGTTATTCGATTCTACGCTAAAATACTGGTTGGACAATTTAATACGTGTTTCGAAATGCCTGGATAGCGTGCTTAGCACCGTTTGGTAAAGTTCTTCCTCAAAGTCAGCAGATGATCTGTGACCGGCCATAAGCTTTACCGGATTGCCGAACCTGTTCATTTTTAAAAGGTAGTCTTCGAACGCCTTGTTCCTTTTAATTTCATCCGCCTCGACGGAGTTAACCAGTGCAAATTCCCTGATATCGATCACGGCCGTTTTATTTTGCGAAACAGCAAGAGCCTGCTCCATTTCCGCATGACAGATACCTACTTCAATTGCCGGCGGCGCCCAGCCTGCATAGCCATTGTACAGAACAATAGTAAAATCTGAATCCTTGATTTCGTCAAGACAGGTCTGGTAACTGTCTTTTGATGCATCTGCCGCGAAATCCTCATTTATCTTCACCTCAAAAATGGGCTTACCCATAAACAGTTCACTTTCAAGTTTTGCTTTCAGTTTTCTTCTTATTTCTGTAAGGCTTTCGCCGGGTACAGTATCAATTGTGATCGGGTCATTGTTCCGGCTGGAAATAAATATCTTAAAATTTAACATGGCAGATTTATTAAGGATTGTTAAATAAGTGGAAGTGAATTTATAAACTAATTAGTTTGACGCGTGATTTTAACCGGACCATTATTTTCAATATGAAAAATATCAGCCTGTTCAGAATTTATTGCTCCCAAAATTGTACAGGCTGCCGTTTTCAAGCGCAATTCGTCACGAACTTGATAGACTATATGACCGAAATTATAAGGAGACAATCCGTCTGTGCTGATAGGATAACCAGGGAATCGTTTTGAGGGATCATTAAATTCCGGCTGCAAAGTCTGGACGAGCAGTTTTTCGGCGTCCAGCGCTATAGTACTTTTTGTTGGAAATGTCCTGAGGGTATTATCAGGATCATCCGGTATAAATGAGCCTACTGAAACGACATCACTGACATCAAATAAAAGCAGACAAAGTTCATGTGTAGGCAAAGCCCTGCCTTGCGGTGTAACTATACTCAGTATCTTCTGCAGCGTATTATGGCCATCAAGCCTCCTCCAAATTGGCTGATTTGTTGCTTTACCTACATAATGTACGTCGTAGGTAATAAAAGGCAGATAATTCCCTTTAACGTCAGCGACTAATTTGTCGGTAAGCCAATGATAGATGAATCGTTCCGGTGTAAGCCAGCTTGAAAAATCACCGTTCTGGAAAAATTTAAGACCATCTACTTCTGTCCATGGCAATTTAGAAGGATCACGTTCTTTATCATGCCAACCGATTTCCATTGTCAGGTCTGCACTAATATCATCAAAAAGGCTCGTCTGTCGTATCGGCATTTTACACATTAACACTTCTGTGCAGGATTGCTTATGGATTTCAAAAGTAAGTTCATCTTCAAAAATTATAACATTTTCAAAAGTCATCAGCGGGCGCTGCACAATTATATAAAGCATGCTTTCGGCCAGCAATTGCTGAACTATCTTCTCCGTCCGCACAAATGTAAAATCGTAATTGCTGATTGGCGGATACGCCAGCCGTAGCCTGATGTCAAGTCCTGTAAAATTCATTGTAATTACTTTATATATTAAGACCTTACGAACAATCCATACGCAACAATCTTATACATTCCCTCTTCCCGCCAGCCGCTATTGATAATCCGGTAGTTTTTGATCACATTGTGGCTCAGACTGCATTGTTTATTTTTAATGTAAGAAAAATCATCATGTGTATGTGAATAGATAAGGAGGCTCTCAACGTTACTGAGTTCTGTTGGTTTGAGTTTTTGTTCTTCACTTAAATTGCCAAAACTGACCAATAACTTATGTTTTTTATGAGCTTCCTTAAAATCAGCCTGCTTGATCAAGTGATCTTTCTGAAATATCCTTGTGGTGACATACTGCTCAATGCATTTTCCGATGTAGAAAAGCTTGAAATTGTTATTGTGCCGACCAATAATTTTATAGAAATAAGTATCCTTACACTTATCTGCTTCAATTTCGCTTACTTCCTCAAGGCTTACGGGCTTTTGCCATTTAATAGCGACGTCAATTCTTTTATGTTCAAACTGATGCATTTATTGTATTTTTAATAGTGAGTCGGAAAGGCTGCGAAGCGTATCGGCAACTGTTTGCTCATCCACATTCTTAGAATATCTCAAACCTTTTTCTTCAAAGGAGAGGTTAGCAAGACTTGTCTTAATATTATCATGGATGTCTACCTGGTCCTGGTTATAAAATTCTATGCTGAATTCTGCTTTAGAACCTTCGGAATAAACAGCAACCGTATACAGGGAATCTCCGTATGAAAAACTCTTTAGTCTGAGACACGGTTCCTCATTAGAAGATTTAACATCATTATGCCTGATCTGCTCGTTAAAGGCACTGAAATGAAGAGTTCCGGATTTTTCCAGCATTATCCACAGTGCATACAAATAGAGATCCGTATGATAATGGTTCATCTGAGATTGACTTAGTAAAGTCACTTCAGAATCATTACGAACTTTGATCATTCGCTGATTACAGTAGCCAATACACTTTGGCGCAGAGATAAATACTCTCCTCCAGTCTGTAACAGGCGATTCATTAATGATATCAATTAGCGCCCTGTCATCATCGAGGAGGTCTTTCAGGTAAAGGTTTTTTTCATTGTTCCTGAAAAGTCTTCGCCAGTTCTCCTCACGCTGCCTTAGAGTTCCGCGTACAGACCGGCAGAAACTGATGTTTCCGCCGGATTCGATCAGAAAATTACCTTTCGTTAATAACGCTCGCTGCAACCTGAATTTATTTGCATCAGCTGTGAATGCCTCATCGGAGAACAAGACTTTAGCTTTGGCGGCATAACGTATGAAATCTTTAAAGTAATCTTCCTTATTTATTCTGCTGAATAATAGAAGGAAACCTATCTGACCATAAAAATAAGCATGATTTTCCGCATCAATCAATTCGTTTTCCCAGGCTCCGTCAGCTGCTATCAGACGGCACTTTACTTTTTCTTCCGTAAGTTGAGCAGGTGATAAAAACAAAACTTCGTCTACATAATCCGATGCCAGGTAACTATATATCTGAAATTGATGTTCGGATAATCTGATAATCGATTTTAATGCACTGATGTAGTCCGGGGTGCTGTCTATAGTTGAATTGTAAATAAGGTTTTTTGTTACCCGCGCCCATTCAAACAATTGCCTCCGTTCTTCATCGGAATACGATGAAACATTAATCCGTCGGGCAGAAATAAAGCAAATTAGTGCATGAAGATAACAACGGTCCCATAAATTAATTGTTAACAGGTCCGGGCCTAACAATTTACTCAGTATCCGATCCTTACCATCAGGATATAATGGTTTAAGAATGGTTTCAAGTTCATGATAACCATTGCCTTCAAGTGCGGAAAGGGTGTAGAAAATATGGTTTAATTCCGTTTCCGAAAAACAGCCGATACTTTTATATACGGCAGGAGATATGTAATCGTTTTTCCGAAGCAGGTCAAAATTAAAGTTGGCAGCGGCTGATATTTTACTGTCGTTTACCTCGAGTGTTCCAGCATAAGTATTAAGTGCCATCAAGTTGAAAAAAGCCATATACTGATCATCAACTTCAAATGAGTTTTTTTTCTTGAAACGCCAGAAAAGATCTGCCCACTGAATATCAATTCTCTTATGCCACTCTTCAGTTAATATTTTAAGATTTTCTTTTTTAACATGTTCCTGAATCCAGGTCTTGAAGTTTTCAAAATCCGACAACTGTTTCCCCCGGGCATTCATTTTAACATACAGATCATCTGTAAGTTCAAATTTGTCCATATCCAGAAAATCAAATGAAATAAGATCCGATTCCGTCAGAGATTTCAGCATCGGCTCCAGACGTTCAATCGAATAGGATGACAGATGTCCGTGAATCTCGTCAAGCACTTTTAGCATTCCTTTTACCGTCGGGTCTTTACGCCAATAGGAAAAGAACCAGGATCGATCAGAAATTTGAGACGAAAGTAAATTTTGTTTTGCCGCGCCATATTGCGAAGGATCATCTATCAGAAAATCCGCGGTTGATAACGCCCGGCAAAAACTGTCGGAGCCAGGTCGTGTCCGGTAAGTAAAATTAAGAAGCGCAGTTCTGCTTTTTTGCGTTCTGGTGAGAAGATACCAATGCAGCAGGTATAATGTTGTCAGACGCTGCTGCCCATCCAGCGGCACGAACGTCGTATCAGGAGATCCCCCATCCGTGGTAGCAGACTTTTCTAAAAATTCATATTTTATATTAATTTTCAGTGTATCTGAATAAGCTTTGACTGATTTGAGCAGACCGTCTATTGCCGTCTTGTTTTTTTGCCGCGTATGTACATCTATTCTTCCGTTAATTTTTCCGTAAACAAAATCAAGATGCACAGGTGCTGTTCGGTTATCTAGGTTAGTAACCAGGTCTGTCACGAATTTTTTCCTGATCTGAGCTGCCTTTGGATCGTCCTGTTCATCCCGGCCCTGCGCGTAATCACGCTGAATGATGGGAATCTCAACCCTGTGATTGTTTATCAGCTTCCAGAAAGTGTTATTTTGGTTCATACGTAAATTCATCAGGGTTTATAATAATCGCTCAACATCTCTTCAATGGCCGCCTCATAATCTTTTCTGTCTTCTGCGCCCCAAAATTCCATCTGTATATCAGTGGTCGCTTGAGTGTAATATTTAAGGAATGCATTTTTTGTACATACAGGAATGAATGCAGATTCAAATTTTCCGTTAAGGGTCACCCCTCCTTTCCTGTCAGTGTCCAGAATCACCAGCCGCTTATCTAAAAAATGTTTATTCCCAATCGCGCTATTAGTTTTCAGATCCAGTAATGCGAGATTGGCAATTTTGTGAGTATTTAAATATTCAGCAAGCTCTTCTGATAATTCTGCCAGATTCTGCTTTTGAAGTGCTTTCAAGGTATCTTGCCCCAACCCATCAGCTAGACTGGTAAGCCTGTTCTGAAGAGCAGAATTCTGTTCAGTAGGTTCCTTGCGATCTAACAGGACATTTCTTAAAAGATTAAGACTATCTGTCACCCAAAGTTTAACCTGATACGCTGTGGTAAACAATTTAGTCTGTTGCGCGTGAATATGCTCAATGCTCCATCTTTGCTGTTTTAAGCGATAAAACGGAAATCTGAAATTCGCATCACTTCGCTGGTAGGTCTCTATGTTGAACAACTGCAATACTGCGAGAGTCTCAGCGGGTGAATCTCTATAATGCAAATTGGTTAAACCGTACGCAGATGGTTTTCCGTCGACTGACTTAAAACGGTCATGTATGATTTTCTTTAACTGTCCCTTAAAATACTCTTTTCCGTAACCCTTGCTGATTTCGACCAGTTGAGAAACTGTTTTAAACTGCTGAGAAATAATAAAACCCATGCGGTGATAGGTTTCCCTGTCATCGAACCATTCAGTTAACTGGTCAAAAAGTTCTTTAACTTTGCTCCAGTCCAATTTTCTTCCTGACTTTAGCTCATTTGCATACTGCCTGTAAGTGTAATAATCATCTCTTTTATTTTTGTCCCTCAGTTCCTTCTTTTTGATGATGTTAAAAAGAATATCGATGCGTGTCGGGAAATGTTCCTTGTCCGGATTCGGATGAATGAAATACCAGAACTCCGGATTTTGGAGTGCATTTTCAATTGTATTCCAATCATGTGCTATTGCATTCTGACGGAAGTCATTAACCTCTTTGTTCGAGATGTCTTTACAACTGATCAAAAACAGTGCTTTAATCAACTCAGCATTGGTTAACCGTATTTTTCCGCTGTTAATATTAAGAAAAACATTTTCCGGTGTTTCTTCAGAATAGATCTCATACCATATGAAATTGGTAAAATCCAGCAGGTTGGATCTGAACATCGCTAACTCTTCTGCGGATTTGCTGCTAAACCAGGTCCGGATTGTATTCCAAACCTGAAAAAAATGGTAATTGTCAACATTGTCAAACTCCGCACTTTGATTTAACAGATAGTCTGTCCACTGCGCATCCAAAGCATTAATTAATTTAGGAACATCCTTTATGAAATGATTTAGAACTTCGTAATGCTGGAGTTGATTAACCTGATTAATGAAAACCCCACTAGCCGGTCTTGTCCGGTAAAATATCTTGCAGAAATCAGGCGCTCCATTCAGATAGCTCATGATCATGAAGATGGTTGTCATCCGTTGTTGACCGTCGATCAGTTCATAAACTCTATTTGAACTAAAAGCAGGAAAAGCAAGATCAGTACTACCCGTGTCAAGTTCTTTTACAACAAGTGGCTGAAGACAGTAAATTCCTGAATCAGTATCGAACTCATTGATATCATTTAAAAGATCAAGTGCTTCTTGCGCCGTCCATTTATAACCTCTCTGATAACTGTTAACGAGAAAGGTCAGCCCTTTGAGTTCATTTACTGACCTAAGCCGAAAAGGAAGTTCATTATCATTTATTATTTCTTCGGAAATCATAAGGGGATAGTTAAATTGCGATTGAACCGGTTAAAGGCAGATAAAAATAAAAACAATAAGTAGATTGTAATGAGCGGATATAACTATTGTTATAGTTACTACGGAAACCCTCCGCCCATAATTTTAAGTTAACAGACCGCCGATAAACCTTCATGCAGCAGGGATTAAAAATTTGCAAAAAATTAAAAAGTGAAAGTTGCACCATATTTACTTTAGCCTTTGTGATATCACGAAGAGTGCCGGTAATGATTTTTTTTCGGATTAGAAAGGATTAAAAGTGCCAACAATTAGCGTTCCTGGTTTCTAATCCAAACGCGATAGCTCTGACGACCTGTAAAATTTATGCCTGCAGGTCGTTAGATAATTTCACTGGGCCGCCCGAATATTTCCCATCTGTCTTTGTAAACAGATAAACCCAACAGATGCTTGTAATCTAAATAAGCTCTTTTTCCTCCTGCTTTGGGCGTATCTTTGAACAAGCTAATCACTTCATTGCCGGTCAATACAAAAAACTCCGGCTTCCTTTCCGGATGGTCGACATGGAGGTTAACCAACACATAGTAGTGATTCGGGAATACCTTAGTTTTATCAATATTCCAGCAAATTGACTTGGTAGCTTGTATCGCTTTCACCTGAATAGCAAAAACTACGTTATCTTTTTGAATAAGAAGATCGACTGATTTAGTATTTCCGAAAGTTATGGTGACATTATAACCAAACCTTGAAAGTTCGCCTGCAACGTAAAACTCGCCTGCGATACCGGTTTGATTCTTTTCTAATTTGACTGACATGGTAAGGTTGAAAACATAAAACTAACAAACTATTCCGGTTTTACTAACTAATCAAAATAAATTCACAAGGCTGAGCATTCAATTTAGCAATTCGATGAGTATTTTTAATCAGTTTAATATTAACGACTCGTGCATCAAAGACTCCGGAGATACTAAATAAGTCTAACGGCCGAGGTATAAACTAAGTGCTGTCCCTCCTACCAAACGAAAGTGGATGAGTTCTTTCGACTGCATGAATTTTCTAAGTGCTTCAGACAATATTTCATCAACGGTGTTCCAGTACATCTTATTTTGTTAATTTATGTCCCGGAATCGAGAGTTGATTATCTTTAAAAATTGATTTACCGATAACCTCTTTGATTTTATCCTGCCCGTAAAAGCGTAAAACCGCTTCTTTTTCTTTTTCTCCGCCACGTTCAAAAACACGTCTTATAACGGTTTTATACTTTTTTTCCCAGTCTATCTTTTCAAAATCCGTATCCCAGAAAAGAGCTTTCGCTATATCCCCCAGATCAGGATAATTTCCGGCGTTAAGCTTCAACCTTGCCTTGTCAATCTCATAATAGGCCTGTAATAAAAACATTGTTCCTTCTTCTAATGCCAGAGCCCTGTCAATCTTAAGTGACTGTTCAGGGGTTAAAGCGCGACGACCCTTTGTTATTTCATTCAGGGTTTGCGGATAGACCTCAAGGGAAAGTGCAAAAGGGCCTTTCCTAAGATTCCGTTTCTGAAGTTCTCTTTCCAGTATAATTCCCGGATGAATGCCCTTATATTTTTCCAGCTTAGACTCCATACCTACAAAAATAAACAAATTTGGTTACATAAAAAAGATTACAATTATAGATCAACACACTAAAAACTAATTTGATTTCCGATTATTAATTTCTCTTAATTTATAACAAGAAATTATACATCTGTTCCATTTCTATATGTTTCGCAAAGTCAAAGGTATATATCATTCCCGTCCATGAGTTAATTCAGGAATTTATACGATTGTCTATATTTGCAAGTGCATCCCATTGATGCATAAGACCAATTTCAATAAAATGGAAAAATTAGCAGAATTAAAAGCGCTCGTTGAGACCGCAGAAAAAGAAGGCCAGGCTTTCTACGAAAAGAACAATAATGCGGCAGGTACCCGTTTCCGTAACGCCCTGCAGCAGATCAAAGCTTTGGCTACAGACCTTCGTAAGGATGTGACCGACAAAAAGAATGCGTCTAAGAAATAATTAACAGAAAATCTGTTTTGGGGAGCCTTGTCAATTGACAAGGCTTTTTTGTGCCCTATCTTTCCGGACTTATATACCGAAGGTTAGTGAACTGTGTTTGTACCGATCTCAGTCTTTAATGTCGTTTATTAACTGCCCGATCTGGTTGGTGACTTTTGACAGTTCAGCGAGATATTCGTACTGACCTGATGAGATCATCACTTTTTTCAATTCGTTTATCTTGTTTAAATGCCGGGATAAGGATTCCCTCAATTCAGCGAAAGTCTGCCCGTTCAGTTTCTTAAAAGCAGCATTAGAATTGTTTGTGTAAAGTTTATTCAGGTTATGATCATAGCTGTCGATAAATATGCCGTCTCTGACAATGAGCGTGTTTTCGATAATCCCGGTAATGATCTTGTTTTCTTTTGGTATCTCAGCTATTAACCGGCCGGATGCGGTCCGGGATTCTATTGAATTATTATCCGGGTTGTAAACGATATAGAAGTCAGTGCCATGTACCGCGACTGTTTTGTTTAAAGCCCGACTTTCAGCAGTAAGCTGTCCCTGCTCATCATAGATTTTGATAAATCCTGATTCAATGATTACTTTGGATATCATAATTTCTTGTTTAAGTTAAGAGATTTTAATTGTACCTGTCAGGTTTTAAACAGCTTTAAAAGACGGTTTTGCTCTATCGCGTAATGTATTGCCCTTAATATAGTCTCCTGAATATGTTGAAAAGCCCCTTAGTTAACGAATTGATTACACGATGAGTGATTCCAGAATGTCCTGATATTGATATCGTAGTATTAAGACAGATTAGTTGACCGGTAGCCGTCAGTGTCTGTCTTAGATCGACAAGTTGTTTGCCGTGAGAAAATCAATCTTAGATAATAGGCGAAATAACGTCCAACGCTTTATCTGACTTAATAAAATTCCTCAATAAACACTTTAATAGAATTAGTGCAAAAAGCAGCAGCTTTTCTCAAATAAATGACTCAAAGCTACTCTCAAGACGGCTTATATTATAAACCATTCTTTAGAAACTCAGCATAAAAATCAGGGATAGGGCTATGTTCAATTGCACTTATCGTTTCTCCGACCGGATAAGGTATCCGGATGATCTCAGGTATAATTTCATCCCCGATGGTCAAAATGAGATATGCAGCAAGTCCTTTGCTAACTTTTGATCTTCCTACAGACCCTGCGTTAACAACAAGGAAGGGCGTTTTTCTGATATAAGGCACATGGGTGTGCCCTGCGATCAGCACACCTGCTTTCTGCTCTTCCAACATCAGACGGATATCATCAGCCGGATGGTTTTCATAGATGTACTCGTCATTACTGCGGGGACTGCCGTGCACCAGTAAAATATCAGGAATATTCAGTCTGTTCTCAGATCTGAGAATGAGCTGACGCGGCAGACTGCCAAGGTAAGAGCGGTTATCAGGACTGATCGTTTCTTTGGTGAGCTGCAGGGCCAGTATACGGGCCTCGGTTTCATCCGGTCCATGCTTTTTTAACGGAACAATCGGAAGATCAAATGCAATCCGTTCATCATGGTTACCCATTATACAGGGTATTTCTCTTTGCCTTATCGCAGATATAACTTCATTGGGCCACGGCGCAAAATCCACCAGATCTCCTAAACAATAGATCTGGCTGATCTTCTTTCGGTCGATATCGTTTAGAACAGCTGTTAATGCAGGGAGGTTTCCATGAATATCACTGATGATTGCAATTTTAAGCATCTGCAAAATTAATAGCAGTAGAAGAACAACAATGGTAATTTTTATGACTTAACTGGTAATACCTAACTTATTTGCAACAGCGCTAAACATCGTTTTTATGGTTTTTATGGATTGTTATTTTGAGATTTTCCGGCGGACAGGGTTTTCTTCGCAATAACTCCACCCTTTCCCCGCCGCTCAGGTTGCTGTTAATCCAGTTTTTCACGTCACACCTTTCCAGAATTGCAGGCATACGGTCATGGACCTCTTTAATCGCAGTATTTGGCGGCACAGTGATCATAACGAAGGTAGGCAGCAGCATACTGCTTTTAATATCCATCCATATATCCCACAGACAGGCGATATAGAAAGGCTGCCCGTCGCTTCGCTCGATCTTATAGGTGATCTCCTGGCCGCGGTTGTATTCAAAGAATGCAGCGATACGAACGACACAATGTTTTCTTCCGACCAGATCACTCCAGGTGCTGACTAGCTGCAGCGACTCGACCCTTGCGTGTTTATTCTTACTGTGTATCTTGTCATCATCAATAGTCAGCAGGCCCCACCGGAACTGCTGGACCTTGTCGGGCATAGCATCCGTAACAACCGGCATCATTGAACCGGGATTCCCTTCAGCGTTACTTTTTGCAGAGTAACTGCCGCCGTCGCGTTTTATGATCTTAATATCCTTTTGTTCGCCTATTTCTACATGCCCACACATAATGCTAAAAATATTAGAATACAAAACTAATAAATTTAGCAAATATGAAAAATTATTAATTGGAATTTAATTTTACTAATTACATATCAGCGGGAAACTAAAGCTCTCCGGACTTACAGCGGGAACAAAGGCAGATCAGAGATCAGCTTTCGTACCTGTAATGCCAGTCAGTTTCCTTTTTGTTTAATATAACCGGTTTACCCGGATCCTGAACCGGCTCAATATAAAAGGTATGCCAGTGACTGACCTCCGAGATCATGTGGCGGACGGTAATGGTGATATTCAGTTCGGTTTTACCCGCTTTGCCAAGATTTTGCCGGATCACGACACAGCACTTGCGCACAAACTCTTCGATATGTATCTTCTTTTCTTCGGGCGGATAGAATACAGTTTTATAGTATTTGGATTCAAAGCGGCGCAGGTCGATCGACAGGCCGCGCTGCGGGTCGAACTCGAAAAGATGTTCCAGATCTGACTGCGTGATCTTGTGCAGCAGCCTGGGATTGTTCCATACCCATTCCATCAATGCTTTTTTAAGCAGTTCATAAGTTCTGCCCGCTGAATATTGATTCATCTTTTAATTGGTCGTGATGATATGCTTCCAGTCAGTAGTGTACTGCTTACTCAGAAATTCCTGCTTCATGGCCCATTTACGCTCAAAACTGTCAGCAGCTAACCTTAGGGTACCGCGTCCGTAGCGGCTGTTCATTTCGTCCATGAGTTCGGAGAGTTTTTGCTCGCGGCTGTGCTCATAGGTATTGAACATATTGAACTGCACTTCGCCTTCCGGGATGATCCCTGTTGCACGGACCCCTGCCTTCAGATAATTGTAGCCTGGCTGAAAGATAGCCCTCACTGCCTGCACAGCGACGAGCGTCAGCTGGTGCGTGCTGTTCGCGGCAAAGGAGATTTTCACGGTCAAACTCGGGTAATGCTGGTCATGTTTTACATTATGTTTATTGGTGCGCAGGTAAATCGTCAGCTGCATAGCCATACTTTTCTGCTGACGGAGCTTGAGGGCAACGGTCGCGGCATGCATGGCAATAGCTTCTTCTAAAGGCGCCAGTTCGGTTTGGTAACTGTTAAAGCTTTGGCTGCTTTCGATGCCTTTGGAGCGATCTGCGACATCCCTGATCACGTTACAAGGTTTGCCCCAGAGTTCCTGGTGCAGGCGCCAGCCCTGGACAGTCATCTCCTGCCGGACAAAGTCGGCTTTAAGTTCGCGGAAATCGTGAGCGGTCCGGATGCCATATGTTTTCAGCTTTTCATAATAAGCATGACCAATTCCCCATACATCTTCTACAGGGAAGTTTTCGACAGCCTCCGCGATCCTGGTTTCGGTATCGAGTACCAGCCACGGCAGGCCCGCTTTTTTAGCAGCCTTGTTGGCCAGTTTGGCCAGAGCCATGGTCGGGCCGATCCCTACCGTGATGGGCAGCCCTGTGAACTTCATCACATTTTCGCTGATCGTTTTGGCGAGCTTCTCCAGATCGATCCCGAGCATATCAGCCAGGGCCAGGAAAGCTTCATCAATACTGTAAACCATCAGTTTATAAGTATACCGTGCTAAATTATTCATCAGTCTCGCACTCATGCTTGCATATAGTGCATAGTTACTGCTGAAAACAGCGGCCCCGCATTCTGCTAACAGTCTGCGGACCATGAATTCGGCATCCGCCATCCTGATCCCTTTTGCCTTTGCCTCATTGCTGCGGGATATCACACAGCCATCGTTGTTTGAAAGGATTACAACTACTTTACCGATCAACGAAGGATCGAACAGGCACTCGCAATTTACATAGCAGTTATTGATATCAACATGCGCATACACGACCGTACCTCCCTGTTCTGTGTTGTGGCTGTAATACGGGGTTGAGCGTCAGCATGACCACACCCCAGCAGGTCCAGTCCTGGCTGTCCTCAATGGTGATGCTGTCGCATGCCTAGTCGGCCTTAAGCATAAGTTTGCCGTTTTGTGGCTGGTATTCCCTTGTGTAGAATCCCCCTTCATGATAAAAAACGACAATACTGCCGGGAACGGGTGATAAGGTACGGTCAATAACGAGGATATGATCTTTGAGGATACAATGCCCTTTCAGCGCGTCGCTGCCCATGCGCATGAAAAAAGTGTTGTCCGGATCCATAATGGTGATCTCGGTGATATCCAGCTCGGGTTCTTCGTGCGTGACCATCGGCAGACGAAAGCCCAGCACATCTCTTTTTTCACGTTGTCGTTTTTGTCTCAGCATCTCGGTGATCTCTTTTTAAACGGGACATCAAAATTATGATTTGGGTTTTGCAATTGCTAATATTTTTAGCATAAATTTGTAAACACAAAATTTGACGGCAATGGGATACCAAGTAATAAAGGAAAACGGGCTAACGGTGATTTGCGACCAGTCCTCGGATCTTCGGGTCAGCGTGAATGAGAAAAATACGCTCCGGAATCTGGCGGGACGGCCGTACCTGATGGTTACAGAATATGAGATCAAAGGCGGGTTTGTGCCCAAAAAACTGTATGTATTCGAAGCCCTTGGGGAAACCGGGCTCGAAACATTTAAGGCTGCCGCTGACTTTTATTTCAGTATCCTCCTGGATACTGAATTGTATGTAAAGGAAATACCGCCTGACTCTTCGTTCTTCGGCGAAGAGGCATCACGCTTATATGGTAAAATTTATATAAAAAAGGAAGCTGATGGAACAACTGGCGCTATTCGCACCGGCCGGACAGACGAAAGGGTTGCCTGAGCACTTGCTGGACTACCGTGCGGGACTGATCCCGGCCGTTGAAAGCGATCGCTTACTGAAACATTTTATTGATACTGTTCCCTGGAAGCAGACAACGCAGAAACTATGGAAAAAGACCTACCAGACTCCGCGCCTGACCTGTTGGTTTGGCCATACGGACAGGATCGCGGGCACGCTGCCCTGGACCGATGAACTGCTGACCGTCCGTGCATTGGTCGAACCGCTTTCAGGCATACGGTTTAACAGCGTACTGCTGAACTATTACCGGGACGGTAATGATTCGGTGGCCTGGCACAGCGACAAGGAGAGCATCATGGGCAGCCAACCAGTTATCGCTTCGGTCAGCTTTGGCGAGGTCCGGAGTTTTGACATCCGTAACAAGGCTGATCATAACGAAAAATACTCGGTCCGGCTGGAGCATGGTTCTTTTTTATTAATGAAATCGGGGCTGCAGGAAAGCTGGGAGCATCGGATCGCAAAGTCTGTAAAACCGATGAAACCCAGAATAAATTTAACCTTCCGGATGGTAATTTAGTATTTTCGCGGCGATGACTCTGCTGGAATTTAACGACCTGGATCTGCAGGAAAAAGCCGAAGCGGTTTGGCGCGGGACCTTTTTAGCTGACCGTGAAGCGGATGGCCTTATCGTCCAGCTTCACCGTCTTTCGGGGTTTTATGCGGAAGTGTTTTATGACGCTGCTTCTAATAAGATAAACGACATCCGTTCGTTTACATCGAACAGCTATCTGGCCCCTTATGTGGCGCTTATAAAATTAAAGATACAATAAAGACAATGAAGAAAGTTTTCCTTTATGCCGCGGTGTTGAGCGGCGCATTAGGTTTGATCTCCTGGGGTTTCAAAGGGCACCGCGCCATTGCCACCATAGCGCAGAAACATTTGACGAGCAATACAGCTTATGTGGTATCAGCTTATCTGAACGGGCAGGCGATGTCGGATGTGGCAACATGGGCTGACGAGAACCGTAACCCGAAAACGGCTGGCTGGCATTACCTGAACCTGCCCCTGGGTTTGAGCCACGAGGCTTTTGTTTCTGCGGTTTCACAGAGCGATAACAACGTTTATACAGCGATCCTGAAAACAGAAGCGGGTTTAAAAGACAAGAACTTATCTGCTGAGGCTAAAAACGAAGCCCTGAAATACCTTATCCATCTGGTTGGTGACGCGCACCAGCCGATGCATGTAAGCCGTAAAGAGGATAAAGGGGGCAATACGATACAGGTTCGTTTTGACAATAAAGGCACGAACCTTCACAGTCTATGGGACAGCAAGCTGATCGATCATGAAAGGCTTAGCGAACAGGAAATTGCGAAGAACTATGATGTGGCGACTTTAACACAGATAAAACAATGGCAGGCAGACAGCCCGATGGAGTGGCTTTGGGAAAGTTACCAGATCAGCAGTGAACTTTATGGATCGGCTAAACCGGGTCAGACCATCAGCGACGCATATTATCAGAAACACATACAGGTCACCCGCAGGCGTATCGACCAGGCAGGTATCCGCCTGGCAGGCGAATTAAACAAATTGTTCAATTCCGCATCTGCTCCTGCAGTGGTAAGCAGCCCTACAGCTTCGGCTCAAAGTGCTGCTGATGTTTCCGTGATCAAACTCGAGGATATCAAAAATGCTACCGGGAAAACAGTTACAGTAAGCGGCAAAGTATTCAGCTCAAAAGATATCGGCAGCATGGTACTGGTGAACCTGGGTGCGGCGTATCCGAATCAGCTGTTAACTATCGCGCTGAAAGGCAGAGCTAAAGAACTGGGGAAACAGCTTGACGATAAAACGATCACGGTAACTGGTGAAGTGATAGATTATAAAGGAAAGCCTGAGATCATCGTGAACGATACAGCCAACTTAAAAATCAAATGAACGAAGCTTTTGTTATTAATGTTACCTGGCAGGGCCATGAAAAAGAATATAAGGCGAGGTTTGAACGGTGGGGTTACACTCATCGCATATCAGTGCTGATCGATGAAACTGTTGTGATCTTTGAGCCGGATGAAGCAGGAGACTACAAGGCATTGAGTTTCGATAACAAAGCTGAGATATCTTTAGAATTACTGCGGGCGCTCTCCGTCAGGATCGCCCAACTGAGCACTTAGTCTGATGTTTTTTTTCAGCCCGCACAGCAGCGGGCATGGACAGGTAAACTTGGGCTTCAGTCGGGATGGCACGGAACTTTGGTTCTGCTTATTCTGATCTAAATTGACAAATGTCAAAAAGTTACTTTGGCGACAGGGCTAAATTTGTATACGGAATTCTTAATCAGCAGACTTATGTAAAATTAAGATCCTTCATTGAACAAGACCCGCAAATAAACTAATTTCACCCTGCATTTTGTGAAAGATGGATACATTGATCGAACTGGTACATGCTTATGGATTGTGGATGATATTCGTCATCACGCTGCTGCAAAGCTTAGGGCTTCCGCTTCCTGCTTTCGCGATTCTGATGGTAACAGCTGCTTTTACGCCGCTGACCCTTACTGATATAGTTGCGCTCATATTTACAGGGTCGGCCGGCTCGCTGATCGGCGACTATATTTTATATTCAGCAGGAAAGCGATACGGTACCCGGATCCTTGGCAGGCTTTGCAAAATCTCCATATCACCGGATTCCTGTGTAAGTGGCAGCGGTGACCTGTTTGAACGGTTCGGATCACCTGCCCTGACCTTAGCGAAATTTATTCCCGGCCTGTCTACCATCGCTCCCGTGGTGGCAGGGGTTTACAAAATGCGGCTCAGTGTGTTCGGGATCTTTTCATTTATCGCTGCTGTCGTTTATCTCGGCAGTGCAGTTTCTTTAGGGGCATTTTTCAGGCATGAAATCAGCAGCATAATTGCAGCGCTTTCCGACTATGGAAAAATAGGTGGTCTGATCATCACAGCTGCCTTCGGCTTATATCTTTTGGCAAAATGGATAAAGCGAAAGCGCCTTATCAGGCAGTTTAACATCGACCGTGTGACGGTCAGTGACTTATATGAACTGATACAGGCGCAGTCCGGTCCGGTCATACTTGATGCGCGTCCGGCAGACCAGCGAACCCGGAATGGCTTTATTCCCGGTTCGATACTGATCGGTGATAATAACCTCAACGAAATAGCTGAACGGTTTCAGCGTAATCACGAAGTGATCATTTATTGCTCATGTCCAAACGAAATAACCGCTGCCCGATATGCTGAAAAGCTAAGAAAGGTTGGTTTGAAACGTATAAGGCCGCTGTTAGGGGGAATCGATGAATGGGCGAAATCAGGCGGAAGGGTTATGTTCGATCATATTTAGCCAACAGGACGATAAGGTTAGTCCTGATCTGGACTGGCTTTCATATGAGTCCTGGATGACCACGGGATGTCTTGAATGATGTTACTTTGCTCAGGCTATTAAAAATTATAGCTGACTTAAATAATTAATTATGAAAATCTTAGTAATCGGAGGCACAGGACTCATTGGTAAAACAGTTTGTTATAAATTAAATAAAGCAGGTCATGAAGTTGTGGTTGGCGCACGTTCGGCAGGCGTCGATGTTTTAACAGG
This sequence comes from Mucilaginibacter conchicola, assembly GCF_003432115.1. Classification (GTDB taxonomy): domain Bacteria; phylum Bacteroidota; class Bacteroidia; order Sphingobacteriales; family Sphingobacteriaceae; genus Mucilaginibacter; species Mucilaginibacter conchicola. The sequence continues at coordinate 720,132 of NZ_QWDC01000003.1, read as the reverse complement.
AGAGGGATTAGCACAGGCTTTGGAAGGAACAGAGGTCGTGATCGACCTGTCAAATTCCGCTTCTCCTGATGATGAGACCGCTCTGAATTTTTTCCGAACAGCCGGCAAAAATATTGCAAGCGCTGAGAAGCTGGCGGGCGTCAAGCATCACCTGATTCTATCAATAGTAGGCACCGACCGTGCACAATACATAGGTTATCTCCGCGCCAAGAAAGACCAGGAAGATAATATTATCAATTCAGGCATTCCTTACACGATTATTCGTGCTACGCAGTTTCATGAACATATCGATACAATAATCTCCGTACAAGGTGAAGGTGATAAAGTATTCGTTTCGACGGTCGATTATCAACCGATAGCTGCCGAGGATGTAACAAATTATGTTGTGCAATTCGCGCTGGGTGAGCCAAAGCAGAAAATCGTAGAGATTGCAGGTCCTGAAAAGGCCCCAATGACAGACTTTGTAACTAAGTATCTGGAAACAACGGGCATCGAAAAAACAGTCGTTCCTAATGATGATGACAAATACATGTTTTTCGAAATTCCAAAGTCTTGCCTGGTTCCCACAGGCGACTTTTATAAAGGAGAAATGGATTTTGATACTTGGATAGAGAAAAACAAATAATCTTATTCTATCAGTCAAAAGGCCGGCATTATTTGCCGGCCTTTTTTCATACCGTCATATGCCAAAACTACAAGGAATCTTTTAACGTCTGCATAAATTGAGCTATTTCAGACGGGTTCAATGACGCAAAGCCTAACCGAACACCGTTTATACGGGAATTGTATGGGTAGATGCTGCCATCGCTTAAAAATGCCCCTTTTCCCGCCATTCTCTCTGCCAGTAGCGTGACAGAATATTCTTTCGGAAAAACTGCCCAAACTGCCATTCCCCCTTTTGGTCTCTCAAAGTTTACGACGTCAGACGCTGCGATCTGCAAAGCGTCACAGAACAGGTCCCTTCTGTGTTTATATAATTCAACAGAACGCCGCAAGTGTTTTTGCATCTCACCCGAATTGAAGAGATGAGCAATCGACTCTTCGAATAAAACGTCTCCCCTGATGTCTACGATTTGCTTAAGTTTGGCAGCCTGCCATATAAAATCACTGCTCCCGACGAGGTATCCCAAACGAACGGTTGGTGATAAGGTTTTTGATATTGAACCAATATATAATACATAACCACCATGAGCAGCACTTGCTAAAGGTAATATAGGGCTATTGTCATAGTGGAAATCATAATCATAGTCATCCTCGATAACCGGAAGCTTATATCTCCTGATGATATCCAGCAATTTTATTCTTCTTTCTCCACTGAGTGTCACCGTGGTAGGGTGGTGATGATGAGGAATCAGATACAATAGGTCCGGCTTCTGTGTACGGCAGATTTCTTCAATGGCATCGACATCGATCCCATCATCGTCGATTCTGACCTTGATCAGCTTAGCACCAAGTTCTTCGAACAATCTGTTTGCCAAAATATAGTTAAGGTCGCCTACTACGACTGTACTTCCTGGTCGTAAAATCATTCTGGCGGCAATAAAGATCGCTAATTGTGCACCCTGGGTGATCAGGATATTGTCAGGACCTATATCCAGTGCCCTTGTTTTTGAAATAAAATCGGCAAGCTCTTTCCTGAGAAAAGAATTTCCCGCGGCTTGTTCAGTTAAAAGCGTACCGTGCAAATATGTTCTGCGTATCAGAGTTTTGTAACGATTAAATATCATATCGAAGGGTGCGATCCTTTGATCAGGATATCCGTCATTTATCAGCAGCTGGTACGCCTTTAGTTCACGTGATCCTTTAGGGGGTTCAGAGAAGCGATGATAAAAGTAGTGTTCTGTTTCCGGAAAAGACTTTTCGGTTTCTTCTTTCTGAAAAGGCTTTGGTTTGACCACTGGCAGCTTGTTGGACACGAATATGCCTTTTCTTTCAATCACTTCCAGCCAACCCTGGATTTTTAATTCTTCATAAGCCGCAACAATTGTTGTCCGGTTTAACTCCAGCATAAGTGCCATAGCTCTGGACGACGGAAGTTGATACCCTGGCTTTAATTTGGAATTTCTGATCAGATTGGTAAGTGCGTCGGCCAATTGACGGTAGACAGGTGTGGCGGATTTTTTATCGATGTAGAGCAGGCTGCTGAAAGGTAGTGTTTGGACTGCCATGATATTTGAGACTAAATAACGAGGATCTGTAAAACATGAGTTAATTTACGAAAAAACTAATTTATTCTTTCAAATCATGAATCATCAAAAAATATCTCAGGTGTTGCTATACACCTGAGATATCGCTGAGTCATCAATGGCGCACATCTACAATTTCGATGGTATCAGGTGCAATACATTTGACACTCATCAATTTGCTGAAGTTGATGTAAAAACCCGCAACTGGTATTTACTTCGATCTTTCTTTCATGAACTTTAATTCAAGCTTTTATCAAGTCGTCGTTGTCTGACAGAATGCGCCCCTCTACCTTTTCTGAGTTGTATCGATTTTTTTTTGCCTAAATAAATAAACAACCCGGTCACCGGCAGGGAAGCACTGATCAATCCAGCCAGAAACATGATGATTTGACCGCTTAATCCTGCGATCTGCCCGACGTGAATATCATAGTTCATTCCTAACAGGACTAAGCCCGTACTTTTCTTTGTGTTAGGTAATTCCTTCAGGATTTTACCTGTGTACTGATCGATGGAATAAGTATCGCTGTAGCTGAAATGAAGTACCCGAGGATAACAGGTGTAAGATATCGGAGATTTTGGTAATACTCCAGGAGAGATCAGCATCATTTCGGTTTTCGGCGATCTTTTACGAGCATACAGGAAGCCGGCATCAATGGGCTGTATAACCACGATATTCTGTACTTTGGTTGTAGTGTCCGATGTATATTTCTTCAGTTCCTTTTTGTATTCCTGACCTCCGTTAGCTACCCAATAGATACTTTTGCTCAACCAGTCATATGACATGGAAAGTCCGCTGAATGCAAGAAGGAAACTAATGCTGAAAACATAAAATCCGATTACACTATGCAAGTCATAATTGACCCTGCGCCACCTGGTCTTCCATTTGATGGTCAGGCTTCGCTTCCGATCAAACTTTCGACGGGGCCACCACAAAACCAATCCGGTGATCATTATGATCATAAATATGATGGTCGACGCGCCGACAATCGTTTTTCCTATCGCCGGCGGAAAAAAACAGTAAAAATGTATGCTCTTTACCGTATTGAAGAAATTGTGCTTAAAATCCGGATCGTCATGGACCAGGCGGCCCGTGTAAGGATCGATAAACAATGAATGCTGTACTTTACCCGTGTTAATCCGTACCTGTGCGGTACGGTCAGGGGTGTAATAATTCACTAAGCTCACCTTGCCGTCGGGATATCTTTCTTTAGCGATCGTAATGAGTCGGGACGGCAGCAGTACATCCCCGCTCCCGCGGGTAACCTTTCTATAGGAAAACAGGGCATCCTGTATCTGATCCTGGAAGGAATAGACACAGCCTGAGATACTGACAATAAACACCACCAGCCCGGACAGGAACCCGAGCCAGCGATGTAAGAATAAAACCGTTTTTTTAAACGAAGACATGCTGAATATATTAAAATCTGAAACTGATATTGGCTACGATCTCTCTCAGCATCTGCGGGTTCATTGTTCCGCTGCCGACCCAGTAACGTTTATTGCCGACGTTATTTATTTTTAAGCCCACACGATATTTCACCTGGTCATAAAAAACCGCTGCATTATAGACGGTGTAGGAAGGCAAAATGAACTGTCCGTAAGTATTGCTGTTGATCGCGTAAACGTTACCGGCATAATTACCGCCCGCACCAAAACCAAGGCCTTTCACCAGGCCGTTACTGAACCGGTAACTCATCCAAAGATTAGCGGTACGTTCCGGGCCTGCATTTGTCGGGCGGAGCCCGGTCTGGGCCGTTGTGGTTTTCGTATATACACTGTAATTATAACCATAGCCGCCGATAATGTTAAGACCCGGAAAAGGGTTGGCAACAGCTTCTATCTCCACGCCTTCACTGACCTGTGTACCGTTCTGTATTGACAAAGCAGGATTGGCCTCATAAGGGCGTACAATATCTGTTACCTTAATATGGTAATAACTCAAAGTACCGCTTATTCTGCCGCCAAGCAGGTCATATTTCACACCACCCTCTGCCTGGTTGGAATGCTCGGGTTTGAACGGCTTGCTTTCGAAGTCCGTACCTGTTTTGTTGGTAAATCCCGACTGGTAGTTACCGAATACCGATACATGCTCAGGTATCACCTGGTAAACCAGGCCGAATTTCGGAGCGAGGGCCGTTTGCCTGTAACCGTCAGACACCACGTTGGTTGAATTATTCAGGATGCCTTTATTGTCGAACCGGTCAACACGCAGACTGATCAATGCTAAAAAATTGTCAGTGATATTGAAAACGTCGGAAGCATAGGCGCTGTACGTGTAAGAATCATTTTTTGTGGTCAGTACGGTACCTGCGGGACGGTTGGCATATGCAGAATCTACTTTACTTTCGTTAAAATTATAGTAAGCATTACCGGGGTTCGTCAGGCTAACGAAGTCAAACAGATCGTTGATCCGGGTAGCCGGTGTTTTGGATGTCACATAAGCAAAGCGGTTAAAGTTGATGTTCGTGCGGGCGTGAAAATAATCGAGCCCGACGGTCAGCCGGTTGCGGAACTTACCTATTTTAAAATCCCCCGTTACGTTCTCCTGCAGTTCAGCATTCAGGTCTGTCCCGTTAGGTGACCATACCATCCGCTCCAGGTAAAGCGGACCTGTATAGGAATTAACGCCGGTCAGCGTTCTGACACTGCTGCCAGGTATGATATAGAAATAAGGTGCAGGACCTTTCGAAGTACTGCTGGTCACGCTGAAATTCGTCTGTGATTTCCAGCGGGAATTAAATGTATAGTTCATCTGCCCGAAAACATTGGTATTCTGGCCTGTTTTCATAACATCGTTGTTCGAGAATGTGCTTCTATAATTGACCGGGATCTGATCTGCACGGTTTGCACCGAATGCGCTGACGTTGACGGTCGGATACAGGTAAAAATACTGGCTGCCCCCGCTCTGCAGCGTATTGAATTCGGCATCAATGCTGAAGTTAAGACGGTCATTTACCCTGTAGGATAAGGTTGGTGCCAGGAAAAAGCTCTTACGGTAACCGTTATCGCTGAAACTATTCTGATAATTGTAGGCAGTATTTACCCGAAAAAGCACATTTCCCGCACTATCCAGAGGCGTGTTGTAGTCGGCACTGATACGGTTGAGGCCATAACTCCCGCCGTAATAGGAAACCTCACCAGCAGCTGCTTTGAATGGCTTTTTTGTCACGCGATTGATCAGTCCCCCGTATGAGGTCAGCGTATTGCCGAATAAGGTAGCGGAGGGACCTTTGATCACTTCGATCGCTTCCACATTTACCGCATCTGCAATGGTCGTGATATTTCCGGCCAGTCCGTTACGCAGTCTTGCCTGGGTAGAAAAACCGCGAAGCACAAAATTGGTCGCACCTGATCCGGCCCTTCCGGTAGCATCGAACAGCTTGGTCACACCCGGTGCATTACGCAGGGCATCGTCCAGGTTATTGATCTGCTGATCCCGCAGGAGCTCTTTACTGATGCTCGTATACACCTGCGGGTTCTCCAGATTACTCAGCGGTATTTTGGCAACATAATCACTTCCCTTACGCGTGAATTTGTTAGTTCTTCCGGAGCTGATGGTCACTTCCTGCAGCGCACGGTTACTGATATCCAGTCTGACAGGGTCCAGTTGGGTGGTTTTTCCGGCCGTGATCTCAGCTGCCAGTTGTATTGGAGTTGCGCCTGTCTGGGATATCAGCAGGATATAAGCTCCGGGCTCAAGTTTCAATTCGAAGTTACCGTGGTCATCTGTTGCTGTACCTGCCGCCCGCCCTTTAACGGTAACAGAAACATTATCGGCATCTTTTCCTTCGGAGGTAAGCACTCTTCCCCTGACAGTTCCTTTATTGCCCTGGGCACAGACAGAAGAAACACACAACAAAAAAAAGAATAGGCAGACGTACTGATTTTGTAGAAGTTTAATCATTTTTATTTAGACTAATTATAATTTATAACAATGCCTGCGCACATGAAAAACCATGCCAGGTAATTAGATACTTGACAATCAGCATTTATTCCTTTAAACTCCAGCAGAAAGACGATATATCGTTTGATAACATTGTTCACAGACGAAATATCGCCTGCAAGGTTTACTGCGCCATCATATAGGCGTCAGACACAGCCTGTGCGAAAGCTTCCGGCGCTTCCGATGGCAGATTGTGACCAATTCCGCCAAGGACAGTCCGGTGCATATATTTTCCGGTAAACTTCTTGGCGTAGATTTCCGGATCCGGATGAGGCGCAGCATTGTTATCTCCTTCGATAGTTATAGCGGGAACGCTGATCGCCGGGAAATCCTTCAGTCTTTTTTCCAGACCGGCGTACCGGCGCTCTCCTTTGGCTGCCCCTATCCTCCACCGGTAATTATGGATCACGATACTGACATGATCTTTATTTTCAAATGACCGGGCTGAAAGACTAAAACTACTGTCGCTGAATTTCCACCGGGGTGAGGCATTTTGCCAGATCAGCTTCGCCATGGCTTCGCGGTTAGCCCCGTAACCAGCCTTCCCCCTTTCCGTAGCAAAATAAAACTGGTACCACCATGCCTGCTCGGCTCCGGGGAGCAGCGGCTTTCTTCCTGTTTCCTGGCTGCCGATGAGATAGCCGCTGACAGAGACGAGGGCAATACAGCGTTCCGGCCACAGTGCGGCCACGATATCAGCCGTTCGCGCTCCCCAGTCAAAGCCTCCGATAACGGCTTTACGGATATGCAGAGCATTCATGAGTTCGATCACGTCGACCGCCAGCGCTGACTGCTGCCCGTTTCTGAATGTCCTGTCTGAAAGAAAGACAGTGGAGCCGAAGCCGCGGAGGTACGGGATGATCACCCTGAAACCTTTTCGGGCCAGTATCGGTGCGACAGCGGAAAAACTATGGATATCGTAAGGCCAGCCGTGGAGAAGAATAACTGCCGGCCCGTCAGACGGCCCTGACTCGGCATAACCCACACTGAGTACGCCGGCATTGATCTGCCGTAACCTTCCAAGTGCTTTGACAACCTCGCCGGAACTGCCTGACAATTCCTGTCCGAGGACAGTCAGCCGGGTTCCTGTCAGGACGCACCATAGTGAAACGGCGAATAAAAATATTTTGGGAAAAGGAAAGATCTTTACTGCGGACATCTTGCTGAAATAATATGATTAAGAAAATACCGGGCCGGTCATGGTTCTTACTCAGAACAATGATGCCCCGTTAAACAGACCGGCCGGACACTGTAAACTGCAGGTCCGGCCGGGATCTTTATTTTCCGCCTGCGGCCCTGATGATCAGCGCTGCAACGACGTCAGGATGGGATGCGAATATCAGGTGACTTCCCTTCGCTTCTATGGTCTTCGTATTTGCACGCTTGTACATATTCCTTTCTACGTCGGGATTAATACTCTTGTCTTCCGTAGCGACAATACCATAGCTGGGTTTCGTACGCCATGCCGCATCGGTCAGTGCGGTCGCAAAGCTTTCTCCCAGAATAGGCTGCTGCGAAGCAAACAGGAAATCAGTCTCCGCTTTGCTCAGATCAGCCGCAAAACCAGCCCGGAATTTGCTTTTATCGTAATAGACAAAACCCTGTTCATCCGGCGGTAAGATTCCGTTCTCCGGAGCCGCGGGAAGTGAGGTCGCCCATTTAAGCGTATTCTCTCCTTTATCAGGCTGATAAGCGGCAACATACACCAGCGCTGCGACCTTTTCATGCATACCGGCCTCGGTAATGACCACGCCCCCCCAGGAATGGCCGACAAGGATCACCGGCCCGTCCTGCTTATCAAGTATTCTTTTCGTCGCGTCCACGTCGTTCTTCAGCCCGGTCAGCGGATTCTGAACGATCGTCACATTGTAGCCCTTCGCACTCAGAATATCGAAGACACCGCGCCAGCCGGAGCCGTCGGCGAAAGCACCATGGACGATAACAATGTTCTTAACAGGCGCAGTTTGTGCCGCCAACGGGTTTGCAGCAGCAAAAAGGGTTAGCAAAAGCACCAGGACGAACATGCCCGGTCTCATTAGTTTTTCAGAGATTTTCATAGCGGTATTTATATTTGATGATGAACGTTTATAAGCCCGGTCAGTACCGGAAAAATTTCAGTGATGTAAGGCCCCCGAGAGGTCGATATTTAATTTCTCGCTTATCCTGCTGCCGAGATCGAGATCTGCCCGGAAAAAATGGCAAAGCTGACGGTTGATGATCTCCTCGCGTTTCGGCCCCGTGATACCAGACATGGCATCCGAAATATTGCTGACCAGTGCTTCTTTTCCTTTGGGGTCAAGTACATTCCTGTAAAAGATACCGGGCTGGCTGAAATGATCGTCTTCACCGGGTGCATTACGGTCGAACCAGTCCAGGGTCTGTACATGCGTATGCTCAGCAGGTCTTTTATAGGTCATGTCCTGATGAATGGTATCGAAACTGTTCGGGTAATAGTTGGGTTTGTCCCCGCCGTTCCCGTCTGTACGCATCTGCCCGTCCCTGTGATAATTGGCGACCATGAACGGACAGCGGTTAACGGGAATATGATTAAAATTGATACCGAGGCGGTAGCGCTGGGCATCAGGATAAGCGAGGATCCTGCCCTGTAGCATTTTGTCCGGTGAAAAGCCGATGCCGTCCACGATATTGGAAGGCGAAAAAGCTGCCTGTTCCACATCTGCAAAATAATTGGCCGGATTCTCATTCAGCTCGATCGTTCCGGCTTCAATAAGCGGAAAATCAGCCTGGCTCCAGGTCTTGGTGAGGTCAAAGGGATTATACGTATGCTCATCTGCCTGTTTCGCTGTCATCACCTGTATATACAGCTGCCATCGCGGGAAATCCTTTTCGGCGATGGCCGTTAACAGGTCACGCTGTGCAAAATCGGGGTCGCTCCCCTTTAGTTCACCGGCATCCTGTGCACTCAGATTTTTGATACCCTGCATCGTTTTAAAATGGAACTTTACGAAAACAACCTCGTTTGAGGCATTGATCATGGAGTAGGTATGGCTGCCGAAGCCATGCATATGACGGTATCCGTAAGGTGTTCCCCTCTCGCTCATCAGAAACAGGACCTGGTGGAGAGATTCCGGGTTAAGGCTGAAAAAGTCCCAGGTCATCGTGGGATTTTTACAGTTGGAAAAAGGGTCACGTTTCTGGGTATGGATAAAATCCGGGAATTTCTTCGGATCCTTCAAAAAGAAGATTGGTGTATTGTTGCCGACGATATCCCAGTTCCCGTCTTCGGTATAGAACTTTACAGCAAATCCCCGCGGGTCCCGCTCCGTGTCCGCGCTCCCGCGCTCACCCCCGACCGTCGAAAACCTGATAAACAGACGGGTCTCTTTCCCTGTCGTATTGAACAGTTTCGCTTTGGTATACCGGCTGATATCACTGGTCACCGTAAAGATCCCGTATGCACCGGAACCCTTGGCATGGACCACCCTCTCCGGAATACGTTCCCTGTTAAAATGGGCAAGTTTTTCATGCAGGATAAAATCCTGGAGCAGAAGCGGCCCTCTCGGCCCGATGCTTTGCGTGTCTTCGTGACCGGCATACGGTATGCCTGATGCTGTAGTCAGTTTTTCATTCATCGTTGTAGCAATTGATTGCCAAAGGCATAACAACGAACATACCATCACTTCAAACAACTGTATATCAATCGTTTAATATTTAAAAGAAACGATATATCCTACTTTATATCGCTAATCGTTCGGGGTTTCACGAAATAACACCGCCCAAGGGATCTACCTTATAATCAGCTGTTAAGTCCTTTTATCGCGCTTTGTCGATTCTTCGCCACATCATCGCCAAAAAGCGAAATGCAGTGCGCAGGAAAACCACAATACAAATACAATTAATTGAATATAAGATACTTAATAAAATGGCATGAGTTTAGGAATTATGCACAGGTCCAATTAGCCGCCTGAATTATGTGAAGAATTATTGTAAATAATTAATTGATCACCATTATGAAAATTTTGAAATTCAAAAAGAGTCTCGCGGCCGCTGCCGCATTGTTGTTCCTGCATGTTCATGCCTTTGCGCAGGAAAGGCCCTATCCCGGTGAAGAAGACCCGCTGGTATTGAAGGAGATCCGCCCTTTCCTTAAAGCGCTGAACTCGGGCGGAGGAAAACCGATCGAACAACTGAGCCCGCCGGAGGCCCGTGATGTGCTCACAGGTGCCCAGAATTCCGTTAAATTTGATTATTCGACTGTAGACGAAACGGAAAAAACGATCAGCCGGAACGGCATGAGTGTCAAGCTTCATATCATGAAGCCGAAAGGCATTAAAGCCAATGCTCCTGTTTTTATATTTATACACGGCGGCGGATGGGTACTGGGTGATTACCCTACCCACAGACGGCTCGTACGTGACCTGGTAACAGGAAGCGGGGCGGTCGCCGTTTTCCCGGACTATTCAAGGTCGCCGGAGGCTAAATACCCTACCGCTATCAATGAGATCTATGCCGCAACGGAATGGGTCGCACAGCATGGGGCTGAGATCGGCGTAAACGGTAAAAACCTTGCCGTTGTCGGTAACAGCGTCGGTGGTAATATGACAGGCGTCATTGCACTGATGGCTAAAGACAAAAAAGGCCCGAAAATACAGCTGCAGGTCATGCTCTGGCCGGTGACCGACGCCAATTTTGACACAGAATCCTATAATCTTTACGCTAACGGCCGCTTCCTGTCAAAGAAAATGATGCAGTGGTTCTGGGAAAGCTACCTGCCTGAAACGGAAAAAAGAAAAGAAATTTATGCATCACCCTTGCAGGCCACTGTCGAGCAGCTGAAAGGCCTGCCGCCGGCGCTGGTACAGACAGCTGAGAATGATGTCCTTCGTGATGAAGGGGAAGCTTACGCCCGCAAGCTTAATGAAGCTGCTGTGCCGGTAACCCTGACAAGATACGGTGGCTTGATCCATGACTACGGACTCCTGAATCCCATCGCGGATGTGCCGGCCATAAAGGTCGCGATCCAGCAGGCCGCTGCCACGATAAAAGCCGCTCTGTATAAATAAACAACCGTTCCCGGGGCTGCCTATCCGGGCAGCCCTTTCAAGGTTTTTATTTAAAAAGTTAAATGATCCGTTTTAGTATTTTTACCGCACCCGGATGTACGGTGCATAAACCCGGCAAACATGGTCAAAGTACTTAAGCTTAATTCTTTTTACGACAGCATTCAGGCCGGCCACGGTAGCGAAAGGTATGAACCTGCACATTTTAATATCGTTCGCATCGAAGACATGCTGCTGACTTCGGAAGCTCCTCTGAACTACAGCAGGCGTTCTTACTATAAGGTCAGCCTGGTTAAAGGCAGCAGTAAAATACACTATCCGGGGCACAGTATCGGCATCAGCCGGGCTGCACTGGTATTTACCAACCCCGTCATGCCTTATTCCTGGGAGCGGAACAGTGAAAAACAGGAAGGCTACGTCTGCATCTTTACAGAAGATTTCCTCCCCGGCATCCGCTTACAGGACCTGCCCGCGTTCAGATCCGCAGAAAATACGGTTATTGAACTTGAGCAGGAGAATTTCGGAAAGTTTGAAACGCTCATCCTTCGTATGGATGATGAACGCTGCAGTGATTATCAGTACCGTTCCGAGCTGATCTGCTGCCTGCTTACAGAACTAATATTCGAAGCACAGAAAATGCTGAGCGCCCCCGCCGGCCCACAAGCATCCAACGCATCCGAAAGGCTCACGGCGGCTTTCCTGCGCATGCTGGAAACAGAACTGAATATGGATATCAGTTACCGGAAACCCCGTCTTCTCTCCCCCGCCGATTATGCCGGAAAACTGGCGGTTCATACTAATTATCTGAATAAGGCTTTAAAAGAGGTGACCGGTCAAACCACCACAGAGCTGATCAATGCCCGTATACTCCGTGAAGCCACCGTTCTTTTAAAGAACAGTAAGCTGATGGTGAGCGAGATCGCCTGGGCAATGGGGTTCAGTCACCCGAACCATTTCTCTTCCTTCATAAAGAAACATACCGGTTCAAATCCGAAAGCGTTCAGGATCTCCAAATGATTGGATCGCGTAGCTTTTGATTTGCCGCAGTTATTTTTATCTTCAAACGATACCCGAATTTTGTCTTAAAATTAAAATTATGTGGACAGCTAACGATATGCCTGACCAGTCAGGCAAAACCGCCCTGATTACAGGTGCCAATTCCGGTATCGGTTTTGAAACAGCCCTCGCCCTGTACCAGGCAGGGGCACACGTGATCCTCGCGGGCCGCAACAGGGAAAGCATTGAAAACGCGGTGGACCGCATTCTATCTGCCGGAGGAAAGGGCAGACTTGACAGCATTATCTTTTCCCTGTCTTCGTTAAGGGAGGTAAAGAATGCTGCAGAAGGGATCAGCACAAAGACCGGTAAACTCGATATACTCATTAACAATGCCGGCGTGATGACCCCGCCCGCAGGAAAAACCGAGGACGGCTTTGAACAGCAGTTCGGCATAAACTTCCTTGCCCATTTCGTGCTGACAGCGCAGTTGCTTCCCATCCTGAGGAAAGCTCCGGGATCAAGAGTGGTCACCGTTAGTAGCGGGGCCCATCAGTTTGCCGGATCAGTCGACCTGGATAATGTCCGTATGGAAAAAGACTATGATGCCGGCAGGGAGTATGCGATCAGCAAGCTTGCCGACCTGCAGTTCATGCTCGGCCTGCAGCAGAGAATTGAAAAGTCAGGGCTTGATATCCTGTCTGTAGGGGCCCATCCCGGAGTTACGGCGTCTGATCTTTCCCGCCATATGGCTAAAGCAGATTATGACGCAGCTTTGGAACAGCTCGGGGAACTGATGCCTGCGTGGCAGGGGGCATTACCATCGCTTTATGCCGCAACTGCAAAAACTGTAAAAGGAGGCGGATATTACGGTCCTGACGGGGAACGTGAGCTGAGAGGCTATCCGGCACCCGCTGTCATGAGCGAACCGGCAAAAGATATAGCGCTTATCAATAAGCTTTGGAAATTTGCCGAGGAAGCGACAGGGACGCTTTTGTTGTAAACAGAATATCCTGATCCTGATTTGATATAATTCTTCAGGATCAGGAAAACTGTTTAGGAATCATTGTCAAACAGGTTTATATTCTGCTGCCTGTACGATGCAACTGAGTGCCTGGTAATGCAGATCGAAATTGATCAGATCGATACCCTGGCATAGAATGTCATACTGTAATATATTGTCGGTCACTGACAGTCGAAACAGTTTCTCTTCACTGATTAAAGGCAACGAAAATAAAAGTGCATCTTTCCTGTCGTTAAATATCTGATCGGTCCTCCCTTTATCACGGTAAAGAGATTTGCAAAATGCAGCTACGCAATCTGCTATAGATCTTAGGAGTCTTTCGGGTTCACGGTCATTGTAGACCAGAAAGCGGTAACGGTCATTGCTGAGGTTACTGACGATTAGTTTCTCTGAAAGTGAAAGGCGTTTATAGATACGGTCCAGATCTATGGCGATATATCCCCTGATACCGTTTAAAGAGGGCCTCATGATCTTATTGCGAAAAAGCAGGCGGTACTGGTCGAACCATACCCTTTTTCCCTTTTGGTAGAGTCCGCGGAGATCGCTGAACGAACGCCTGAGTTCTTCTGCTTCTTCTCTGTCCCCCGGAGCGTTTACGACATATTCCGACAACATGACTTCCAGCCTTTCAAAGACCTCATTTATGCCGGCTAATTCCGTTTGTAAAAAATCATCTGAGTTCATTCGGACCATTTAAATTAAAAATACAGGCGCCGTCCGCAAAAGACGGTCACCTGTCACTTGAGTTAATAATTCGGGTTTTGTTTGATATTGGGGTTCTGGTCGATCACTGACTGCGGTATCGGGTTAAGATACATTTTTGCGGTAAACACATGCGGATGGTTCAGCGGCACGATCTCGTATTTCCACGCGCCTCTGTTATCCGCAGGAGACGTGTTGCTGATCTTCATGCCATGACGGTCTTTTGTCAGCACATCTTCGGCGATCCGCCAGCGGATCAGATCATAATAGCGTTTGTTCTCAAAACAAAGCTCTACCCGCCGTTCGTTCCGGATGAGTTCCCGCATCTGAAGCTGTGAGAGGCTTTGTCCGCCATAAGCAGTTTCTATGGCAGGCAGGTTTGAGCGCTGTCTAATCTTATTAAGCGCAGTATACACCTCCGGTGTAGGGCCATTAGCCTCATTCTCGGCTTCAGCATAGTTCAGCAGCACCTCAGCAAGGCGAAAATAAACATAATTTACACCGTCAACGCGACCACCGGCCGGCCGCCTGTCCGGGTTAAGTCGTTTCTTAAAGTAATAAGCTGTATTGGAGACGTCGCTCGAACCGAAATCGATCTCGTTTTTCGACGGATGGACTTTATCGATGCGGGTATAAACCGTATCCGTGGTAGTCATCCAGTTTTGTTTATAAGGTGCTCCGTCATAAACGATGAAATCATAAAAGCGCTTTTCCCGTTTCAGATAAGGATGCTGCGGATCATAACCTGACCTCGGGTCAGTGATCGGCAAGCCGTTTTCCATGCGAAAGGCATCAACAAGTTCCTGGGTCGGACAATAGTTCCCCCAGGTAAAATACTGTCCGAGAATATAAACAGGACCGCCGAAAAGTATATAATCGCTGCCGACAGAGCCTCCTGTATTTCCTACCGCCTGGCGGTCCCAGATCACTTCCGTATTGTATTCCGTACCTTCCGTCCAGAATGTTGTCAGGTCCGGATAAAGGCTGTAACTGCCGAATTCGGTCAGGAATTTCTTGTTTGTGGCAGCAGCTTTTGCATACAGATCAGCTTTTACATTTCCAAAGCTGTAAAACTTGTTCGGGTCTCCGCCCATCGGAGGCGAGGATGTATTGAACGCCGGGCTGGCTGCAAAAAGTTCTATCCAGCCTTTCAGTGCCAGCGCGGCACCTAAGGTCGCCCTGCCGGCATCGGCGTTGCCGCCGTTGTATTTCACTTCCAGGTTTTTATTACTGACGATCGACTCAAGTTCTGAATCAATAAAGCTGAAAGTCTCCTCGAAGGTATTTCTGGAGCGATAAAGCTGTGACGGATCATTGGTGTTTCTGTCCAGGGGTTCCGTGATGACAGGAACGCCGCCGACATGCATCCAGAGATAGGTATAAAAGAACGCCCTCAGAAAGCGGGCCTCATCGATACGTTTTTTACGGTAGCTTTCGGAGAAATTCGCAGCATTTTCGTTGATCTTCTGGATAAATGTATTGCAGCGGCGGATCCTGACATAGACAGAACCCCAGTCCTGGTAGCTGCCTGCGTCACCGTCGTTATTCTGCGGGGTTCCGTCCTCCACACTCGGACCGATGATCCCTTGTTTCCATCTCCAGGATTTCCAGTAAGGACCGCCGTCATTGTCGTCTGTAAAGCTGTCCAATGGGTCGGGCGTGTTATTGAGATTATTGAGCTGACCATAAATATCGTTAAGAAAGGTATTCGCGCTGGACTCATCTTTCCACTGAACAGCATCCGTCACAGAATTTCGCGGTTCATTATCAAGAAATTTTTTGCACGACGTAATGGAAACGCCAGATAAAACAAGCAGCACGCTGCAGGAAAATATTTTTATGTTGATAGTTTTCATGATTAATCAGTGTTTAAAAATTAACGTTCACGCCAAAAATGATCGTCTTCATAACAGGATAAGCCTCTTCACGCTGGGAATATCCCGTCTCGGGGTCCATAAAATCCAGTCCGCTCCAGGTGAACAGATTTTGTCCGGTCGCATATACACGGAGACTTTTGATGCCGGCTTTTTGTGTGATTGCGGCAGGAATGGTATACCCGATCACCACCGTTTTGAGACGTAGAAAAGCGGTATTCGCCATCCACAGGGATGATGAAAAATTACCGAAGCCGTCACCGTTGATCAGGTTGGTCGTATTGTTCGTGTTTTTTGAGGCATAAGCCCTCGGATATTTCGCATCCTGGTTCTGCGGGGACCAGCGATTGTTGAAATATTCGTAAGAAGTATTGGTATTATTGATCCGGAAAGGCACGGTCTGGTAGCCCTGGATGTTCAGACTTGCCTGAGATGCCCCCTGGAAGAACAAACTGACATCGAAACCTTTCCAGGCAGAGGTTATATTCAAACCGTAGGTCATCTGCGGATAGAGCGGATGACCGACAACGGTCTCATCATTTGCATCGATCTTGCCATCCCCGTTCAGATCAGCATATTTAACGTCCCCGGGGTGCAGTGTAGCATCAAATTGGTTAACCTGATAACCATCTGCCGCATTAATGATCCCATCTCCGTTTTTGTCATCAGCGGATGTGAACAAACCAAGCGCCTGGTAACCGAACGGAGTACCGAGCGAGCGGCCTGTCCTGCTTCTGTTCGGGTTATTGCGCGTTGCATCCGTTTCAAATACCTGGATCATCTTATTTTTCGCATAGGTCATGTTCCCTGAAATATTCAGCGTAAGTCCGTTGCTGAAACGCTGGCTGGTACCGACAACCAGTTCAAAACCCTTATTGCTCATTATGCCCGCATTTTGTTCTGCCAGATCCAGTCCGTATTCAACAGGTACAGTGATCGTAGGCCTGAGCAGCATCCCGTTTCTCTTTTCATAAAAATAATCGGCCTGCACCGTCAGCTTGTTTTTAAAAAATGCTCCGTCAAAACCGATATCCGTTTTGTTGGACTTTTCCCATGTGAGGTAAGGATTGGCCTCTACAGGAATATATGATCCCTGCACCAGTCCTGAGTTACCGAATGCGTAAGCATTGCCATACAGGTTATACGCAGTGAGGTACTGGAACGGGCCGCCGGCCAGGTTCCCTGACTTGCCCCATGAGCCGCGCAGCTTCAGGTTATCCACCCACTCCAGTTTATCTTTGATAAAACTTTCCTCGGACAGCCGCCATCCCGCTGAGAAAGCCGGAAAGAAGGCCCATCGCTGTCCTGGAGCGAAATAATAATGACCATCATATCTGCCGGTAGCTTCCAGCAGGTATTTGCCTTTGTAAGCGTAATTGAAGCGGTAGACGTAACCTACCTGGCTCGCTCTTGAAGAGGTGCCGCCGTTATCGAAATTCAGTTTATCTGAAGATCCGGAATTCAGTTCATCGAGATCGACGTTAAAGCCTTTGCGGGAGGCGCTGAAACTGTTGAAATTATTTCGTCTTGCCTCCGCAACCAGCAGACCAGTCACTTCATGGTCTTTACCGAACACATTTCGATAATTGATATAGCCCTGGTACGTAAAATTCTGTGATTTACTGTAGGCCTGTCCCAGCGTGGTCTGCCCGTCCCCGTTGATCACCTGGTCAAATCTCGCAGGCGTTACCGAGGTATTGTAAATATAATAGTTCACCGGCCTCGTCCAGTCCTTGTTTTCCGTTGTTGCGGGATCATAACTGAATACACCTTTTATACTTAGCCCCTTCACGAACGGAAGCTGCTGTTCCACTGCTATAGAATTAAGGGCCTGGGTACGGAATATCCTGCCGTAACTCCCGCTTTGAAGCAGGCCGGCAGGCGATGCATCCCCGGATGCTCCGGGCAGGCCGTTACTGTAATATATGGCCCTCGTAGGGATATAAGATATGGCTACCGGATTTGGCATTGTCTGGTTCTTTTCAACCGTATTATTAAGTGACAGTGTAATTTTCGTTGTCGCGGTGGCATTGACATCGAGCATAATATTGTAGTTATACCGGTTATAACTAAGCGGATCATAGATACCTGACTGCCGGAAAAAGTTGAAACCTGCATAATAAGTAAACTTTTCATTGCCGCCCGACAACTGCAGGTTATGATTTTGCTGAGGCTGGTTGATATTCATGAGGTCCCGCTGCGCGTTACTGTTCGGGTAACGGTCAGGATCTTCGGCATGCAGCCTGTCGTAATTGCTGATCAGGTCCTGGGAAAATTCAGGAGGATCATTCGGGCTGGCGCCGGAATTCAGGTTAGCTTCATTTTTCAGTATCATGTAGTCTTTGGCGTTGAGCATATCCGGCTGAACGGTGGGCCGCTGAAAACCGTAGTAACTGTTCAATGTCAGTGACGCCTTTCCGGACTTTCCATGCTTTGTCGTTATGAGGATTACACCATTGGCTCCCCCGAGACCGTAAGGTGCTACAGCT
The DNA here is from genome assembly GCF_003432115.1 of Mucilaginibacter conchicola. Lineage (GTDB taxonomy): Bacteria > Bacteroidota > Bacteroidia > Sphingobacteriales > Sphingobacteriaceae > Mucilaginibacter > Mucilaginibacter conchicola. The sequence continues at coordinate 701,897 of NZ_QWDC01000003.1, read as the reverse complement.
GCGGCATCTTTCAGAATGGAAACGGACTCTATGGTATTGGGATCGATCTGGCTGATATTATCACGTATAATACCGTCCACGACCACCAGTGCCGCGTTGTTTCCGGTTGTAGCTATGCCGCGGACATAGATGTTGGCATTATCCTGTCCCGGAACTCCGCCATTTGGCCTCGCGACAATACCAGGGGCACGTCCGGCGAGCGAATTAGAAATATTGGGCACCGGGGCTTTGCTCAGTTCCGTACCTTTTACGTCTGCAACAGATGAAGTGAGCGATGTTTTCTTCTGGACGCCGTAACCGACAACCATCACTTCATTGAGATTTGTCGAAAGCTCGTTTAGCTGCACATTGATCGTCCTTTCATTTCCGATCGTGACCTCTTTGTGTTCAAAACCGATATACGTAAATTCCAATACCCCGCCGGCGTCTTCAAGGCTGAGTTTAAAAAATCCATTGACATCCGTCACCGTCCCGATCGAAGTACCTTTTAGTTTCACGCTTACCCCGGGTAAGGGCAAACCTTTACTATCTGTGACCTTTCCGGAGAGGGTAATGGCACGGAGGAGTGAAGAGATATGCCCATGATGCTCTGCGGCGACTGCCCGTTTATCGGCAGTTATGAAGGCAGAGGCTTGCTGGGTACATAATAAAGCGGCCGACGAAGCAGCAAAGACCGCCGCTTGTAAAGACCTGCGAAAGGGAGATACCGTCCGCATTTGGTGTTGCGAGTAAAATTTCATACAGCAGTTAATTGTGGTTGTAAATTCAGTTTAGTTATGTCGGTTTTGCGGCTTATCAGACGGCTGAAAAACTGAAGTTCAGTCCGCCCTTCCGGCCGGAAGACGAACGAATGATCACCGGTAAGCCTCTTAACGGAGCAGATGCTTCAGATAGAAAACCAGCGGCATGGACGCAAATCCAAGTGGAATGATGACAGCAAACAGCCAGGTGCCTGTGAACCTGATAATCGGCGTATATTTTTTATGTCGCCAGCCTATGGTCTGGAACGCGCTCTGGAACCCATGCAGGAGGTGAAAGGAAACGACAGCAACCGATATCAGGTAAAATATGACGTACCAGAGGCTCTTGAAGCTCTCCGCCACGATGATGTAAAGATCCTTTGTCCTCACGATCTCCGTATTGCCTTCCTGCGTTACGGCGTATTCGAATTCCCGGGATGCCGGTTGATAGTCCGATACCTGACGCTTTCCTGTGATCAGGTCTGTTCGGTATTCGCGAAAAGCTATTTCAGTGTATTTATAGCGATACCAGAAATCCGCCATATGGATCACAATAAAAAGAAAAAGGATACTGCCGAGAAGCCCCATGTTCCTTGAAGACCAGGACGCTGGCGAACGCGAAACAACAGCATATCCCACCGGCCTTGCCCTTCTGTTCAGTATCGTCAGCAGCAAGGCATAGATCGCATGGACAATTATGGTCAGATAAAGCAGGTAAGCGATCACCTCCACCGGAGGAAAGTGCGTCATAAAATGGGCATAGGTATTGAAGCTGTAGCCATCGTCACCGGCAAACAGCGTCATGTTCCCGCTGACATGTACAATAAGATAAGTACACATGAATATACCAGTTAAAGCCATCATCAGCTTTTTGAAGAGAGAAGAATTGAGGGTACGTAAAAAGTCGCTCATATTGATCAGGTTGGTGAATAGTTTTTAAAGTTGTTCAGCGGATGCAAGGCAGATGCCAAGTCCTTAAAACGGGCATTTTAAAGCGTTTACGAATATTTGCCCTGTTATCACCGGACGAAATAAAGCCGACATGCGGCGCGGGCACGAAATATCGTCTGCCGGAGCAGGAAAGCATCGGGTCGTCTCCATTGTGGTGGAGATCATTATACGTGGTTATGACCGCACCAAACCTTCCTGTTCGTTATTATGGCAGTTTTTTTAACCGTATGGCAGTAAGTTTACATCCCGGGAACGAAATGGTATAAACTATGTATACGGACGATCAATACCTGCTTAATGATTTGGATAATGAGTTATAACAGACACGAAACATTGGATTGCAAAAGAAACCCTAATAAGGACTGCGGCGTAGAAGCCGCATTAGCCATCATCAGTGGCAAATGGAAGCTCAAGATCTTCAAAGCTTTAAGGCAGGGTGCACCGGTCCGTTTCTCTTTATTAAAAAAAGAACTGAACGACATTTCTGAAAAAACGCTCGCCGCCCAGTTACGGGAAATGGAACATGATGGGCTTCTGACCCGGGTAATGTATGCAGAGGTGCCTCCGCGGGTAGAATACAGTCTCACTGAGCTCGGACAAAAACTTGAGCCGCTGTTTTTATCACTGGAAAACCTGGGGCTTGCCTACATCCTTCAAAAAATGCATAACGATACACCCGTTGGGATTTGAAAGCAGCTACATGTCATTTGACTGTTAGGTTTTAAAAAAGACTTTCTTATAAACCGTTTAATATCAGCATTACTTACCCTTGGGTTATCTTCTTACGAATGGGTAACCCTGTTGACGGACAGTTCAGATCTTCCTTTTTTTGAAATAAAAAACAGAATCAAAAATGAAAATACTGATTACGGGCGGCTCTTCAGGCATAGGAAAAGGCCTGGCGGAAAAATTTTACGAAAAGGGATGGGATGTACTGGTTACGGGACGGGACGCCGTTAAGCTGACCCTGCTGGAGAATGAACTGAAAGGCATCAGGACAATGGTGTACGACAGTTCTCTACCGGACGATGAGATCAGTGTGATCAGTTTCATCAAAAATGAGTGGGGAAACGAGCTGGACATACTGGTCAACAATGCAGGCCATGTCGCACTTACACCATTCGAAAATCTGGAAAGGGAAACACTGGAGAATATGTACAGGGTACACCTCACGGCTCCTTCAATGCTGACCGCAGGGTGTATTGACGCGCTGAAAAAAACCAGGGGGCAGATCATCAATATAACAAGCAGCCACGGGATCAAACCCTATCCGCAGCTGATGGCTTATGGCTCGGCAAAAAGCGGTCTGAATATGCTAACGAAGATCTGGGCGCTGGAGCTGGCTCCGTTTTATATCCGTGTAAATGCAATTGCTCCCGGACCTACAGAAACACCGGTGCTCAGTAATGCGGGTTCTCCAAAGAGATCATAAAGAATATCAGGGAAGCTGAGCGGGATACCATTCCACTGAAACGCCGCGGAGAAGTATCAGATATTGTCAATATGACGGCAGCCCTTGCAGATGGCGCGTCCTGGCTCACAGGCGTTATTATTCCTGTTGACGGCGGAGTATCCATAAGCTAAATTTAATTCAGGTGGCCGTCCCGCACGACCGCCTTATTGTCGAAACAGACGAAATATAGCTGAATGACGAAACCAACGAACGATATATCGTACACGGAAACGCTTTTTAGCAGGCAGAGGAATTAAATGTTACAACAAATACCTAAACATCAGCACATTGCGTTATCGAAACACATTAACGAAAGGATTTTAAACTATTGGAGCATCTTTTGCAATCCGCAGCAACGCCCGCAAGGCATTAACAAGCAACCTTTTATGAAAATACGCTTTTTGAGAACAATCCTGACCTTGTCCTTATCTCTTTTTCTTTCACTATCCCTTAAAGCACAAATTTACAAAGACCCGAAGAAAGGTATCGAAGAACGGGTGAGTGACCTCCTCAGTCGCATGACACTTGAAGAAAAAATAGCGCAGATGAGTATGACATCATTGTCAGGTTCTCTGAAAAATCCGCTGTCGGTGGGAGTTGTCGAAAGTCCCTTTGTTACGGCCCGCGAGATCGCCGTTCAGTCTGCCGCAGCAAAAAAATATGCCCGTGAAAAAACAAGGCTGGGCATACCTCCTATTCAGATAGGTGAATGCCTGCACGGTCAGCTGGCTGCAGGCGCAACCATATTTCCGCAGGCCATAGGACAGGGAAGCACATGGAATCCCTCGCTGATCAGAAAAATGGCCAGGATAATTGCTTCCGAGGCATCTGCTTCAGGCGTTGACCAGGCGCTATCTCCCCTTTTCGACCTGATCCGCGATCCGAGATATGGACGGGTTGAAGAATGCCTCGGCGAAGACCCTTATCTTGTCAGCCAGCTGGGCTGTTCTTTTGTTACCGGGATGCAGGGAGATGCATCTGAAAGCAGGCTTGGCATACCTGACGGTAAACTAATGGCCACTGCAAAACATTTCGCCGCCTACAGTATTCCGGTAGCAGGTGTAAATATTGCGCCTGCAGAGATCGGCGAGCGTGAGCTGAGAAGCATGTTCCTCAGCCCCTTCAGGGATGCGGTAAAAAAAGCGAACATCTATTCGGTCATGCCTTCCTACAACGAAATAGACGGGATACCTGCTCATAGCAGTAAATTCCTTTTGAAACAGGTTCTGCGCGAAGAATGGAACTTCGGGGGATATGTATTTTCCGATTACGGCGGCCTTAGCCAGCTTTATGATTTTCATAAGATCGCCAAAACAAAGGCAGATGCCGCAATGCTTGGTATGGAAGCGGGTGTCGACCTGGAGGCTTCACGTCCCGATATTTATAAAACGCTACCTGAACTCGTAAAAAACGGCAGGCTCCGGGAAAGTGTTATCGATAGTGCAGTGGCACGTATATTAAGAATAAAATTTAAAGCAGGGCTTTTTGAAAAAAAACTACCTGATACGATCTCGCTGAAAAAGAAACTTCATAAAGCAGAGGCGGTAGCACTGTCCCAGCAGATTGCAGAAGAGTCGATCGTTCTGTTAAAAAATCAGGGAAATGTATTGCCCTTAAATATTAACTCATTACGTTCTATAGCAGTGATCGGCCCAAATGCGGATAAAGTTCAGTACGGGGATTACAGTTCAACGCGCGATAACCGCTCCGGAACAACCGTACTTAAAGGGATCAGAGAATATGTGGGGGACAAAGTAAAGGTCAACTATGCTTTGGGCTGTGAATTATCAGGTCCTGATACCAGCAAATTCGCTGATGCGGCAGAGGCCGCCCGCAGGAGTGATGCCGTGGTCGTTGTTTTAGGCACGACGAGTGTGGTTTTCGAAGGTATAGGCTGGAACGGAAAAGCAGGAAAGGATGAGCCTACCGATCCTTTCAGCTGTGGTGAAGGTTATGATGTGACCGATATCGATCCCCAGGGCGTTCAGCGTAAATTACTGCAACGGCTTTACCAGACCGGCAAACCGGTCATACTCGTTCTGGTTCACGGACGTCCATGGAGTATCAGCTGGGAAAAAGAACACGTCCCTGCGATTCTGGAAGCCTGGTACCCCGGTGAAAGGGGCGGAAATGCCGTAGCTAATATCCTTTTCGGAAAAGTTAATCCCTCAGGAAGGCTCAACATGACCATACCGCAGTCAACAGGGCACATACCGGTTTATTATAATTATGTTAATTCATCAAAAGGCAATAACAGGCAGCCCGGCAGTTTTGAAAAACCGGGGCGTGATTACGTATACTCATCTACTGCCCCTCTTTTTCCTTTCGGCTTCGGACTGAGCTATACGACGTTCAGTTACGCCGATTTAAAGGTCAGTTCTGACACGCTGTCGGGAGGCAAAGAAATCGAGGTCCGTTTATCCGTGACAAATAATGGAAAAGTGAAGGGGAAAGAAGTGGTTCAGCTGTATTTAGGCAACAAAGTCAATTCAGTAAGTACTCCTGAAAAACAGCTCAAAAGATTCAGCAAGATCGAAATTGCGCCGGGCAAAACCCAAATTGTCAGATTCACGATAAAAGCTGAAGATCTGGCCTTCTGGAACCGCGACATGAAAGAGGTTACGGAACCGGGAGATTTCGATCTGATGATCGGCAGGTCCGCGGAAGACATTGTACTGAAGAAGAAAATGTATCTGGACTAACAGGTGCATTTCCGGAAATTCCGGAGAGCAAAAAAGCCGTGTCAGCCGGGACCAAAGGGGGAATTGGAAACGGTTGACAGAAGCGGCTTATTAAAGAATTCCTGACATTAAGTCGTAAAGGTCATGCCGGATATATCTCTGGCATAACCTTTACTTATCCCGACAGTTAGCCCGGTAAGCGGAAAAATACTGATACTAAAGGCGACCGGAATTTAATTCAGGCAGGACCTGAGTTCATTTGCTTTTGCGGAGATCCGCATTTTTTCAAGTGCACCGTCCTTTAACCGCCTTGTATGCTCAATACAGAGACCGAAGATTTGTGCGATCTCTTCCAGGCGTATCGCATGCCCTGTTTCGAGACCAAAAAACAAAGTCAGCAGGTCCCTCTCCCTTTGCGTCAGTTCCCTCATGGCATCCTGAATGTCCTGTCGCAATGACTCCCTAAGTAGCCCTTCGTCAGGCGCTGCTTTTTCTATACTCACCGTCTCATGGAGCGTTGCGGGACTGTCGGCACTTACCGGATGATCCAGTGACAAAGTGATCTTGTCCTGTATAAAAAGTTCAGAAAGCACGTTTGCCTCGACACCGACCTCCGATGCGAGTTCTTCGTTGGTCACAACACGCTGATAGCGCTGCTCCAGCGAGGCTGAGGCCCGGATACATTTATTGAGAAGCGCGACCTGGTTCAGCGGAAGATGAATAAATCTGGTGTATTCCTGGACGGCGCCCGAGATAGCCTGCCTGATCCACCACACCGCATAGGAAATAAAACGGAATCCCCGGGTATGATCAAAACGCTGTGCTGCGCGAATCAGTCCCAGATTTCCCTCACTGATCAGGTCATTCAGAGATATGCCGTTCGTCTGGTATTGTTTGGCTACCGATATTACAAATCTGAGATTAGCAGTGACCAGCTTCGCTTCAGCCTGCCTGTCACCTTCGAGGACACGGGAACAAAGCTCCTCTTCTTCCTGGGGACTGATCATTCCTATTTTTTCAACGTCCCTGAAATAACGCCTCAGCAGATCACCGTCCCGCGGTGTAATAGCTGCTGTAATTACAAGTTTTCTCATTGCCGATATTTTTGTGTACCAATGTTTGCTTTACAAAGGTGACACTGCCCCCCCAGGGAGCTATTGACTAATCGCATAAAAAATCATTGATTTAAGTCAACACTATCTAAGTTCTCTGCACCGGAGTTTTGAAATAACTGTTCGTGACCCGTTTCTACCCTTCTCAGAAATCTATCCCTATCATATTACCGGACTGTCTTTAAAAGACGCCCACGTCAGAAACCATTGATAAATATCAACGATCTTTTTAGATATAAATCAACACCCTGTCCCGCTGTACCGCTGAACTTTGCATTGGTCTTCGCAGGTTATATTCGAATGACGGGAATAGACAGGAAGCCGGATAAGCCTCATTGAGTTCTTAAATATGCCGGACCTGCGGAATGACGAGTGTTTTTAATAGTTAGCCGGACCTGCATTTGTGCGGACGGTGCAGGTAAAATGATCTTGCCCTTAAAGGCAGGTTCTTAAAGACAACTTATTATGAATCTATTTATGTTTTTATTGACGCATGCAGCACAGGCAGCATCTCTGCTGATCCTTGTAAGAGCTATTGCAAGGGAAAACCAGGCAAAAACAGACAGCAGGGTCTTCGTGGAAGATATCATAAAGTAATCACCTGCAGTTGGAGGCATGGCGTGACCGGAAAATTGCCCTGAGCAGGAAAAATTAATTTTTTGCTTAAGCGCAATACCGCCTTTCTTGACATTTATCAAGAATCAGAGCGGCCGTTAGTGCCGATCTTCACCGGAAATTAAAATAAGGAAAGTCAACCATCAGGATCATGGAAAACAGCAGCATGGAAAGCAAACAATATGTCGATTCCGAATTCAAAGCGGCCTTACATGCCAGGTGCCCGAAATGCCGGAGGGGCAAAATGTTTGCCGGAAGCACAATCGCAGGTTATGGTCAGAGAATGAATGAAGACTGCCCCTACTGCGGCTTCCATTTCGAGATCGAGCCCGGCTACTTTTATGTCGCCATGTTTGTAAGCTACGCACTGGATGTTGCGATCATGGTGACCTTTGCAGTCGCGACCTACATTTTAAGCGGCAGTGTGAACCCCTGGGTCTATACCGTCGCTACTTTACTGCCGATATTTTTATTATCACCGATGATATACAGGTATTCAAGGGTCATACTGCTGTTCTGGCTGACGCCGAACCTGAACTTCGATCCGGAAAGGTCCAAAGATGATTACGTGAGTTTCAAAAAACAGCCCGGGCGATGATCAAAAAACGGTCACCCGGCCCGTCGAAATGCTGTTGAAGCCTGTCGATACCGGGAGCTTAAAAACTCATCAGAAAATAAGCACAAACATACCTTTACAAATAACCATCATTTTAAAAACCCGTTAAAAAATGGAAAAACGACTGAACGTTTACACAGAAGGGCAACCGGCATTAAAGACTTTGTTCGGCATACACGCCTATCTGAAAAACTCTCCGCTGGAGAAACCTTTGCTGGAATTGGTTTACACCCGCGTTTCACAGATCAACGGTTGTGCTTACTGCCTCGATATGCATACGAAAGATGCACGCCACGGCGGTGAAACAGAGCAACGCCTGTATGGCCTTGATGCCTGGAAAGACAGCCCCTTCTATAATGATAAGGAACGCGCAGCACTGGGCTGGGCGGAAGCTGTTACTTATGCTCAAGTAAGCGACATCCAGTACAGGGAGGCATTAGCCCAGCTGTCTGAAGCAGAACTCATCGATCTTACCTTGGCCGTCACTACGATCAATACCTGGAATCGGATCAACATCGCCTTTGCATTTCCCGCAGGATCTTATGTTGTCGGTCAATTCGGGTGATCAGAAAACAATTAGTTAATAGTGTTTAGATGGGCCAGGCCGCCGTATGTCTTATCCAGCCTGCTGCGCTTCCGGCGCGGCAGGTGGCGGTCTGGTTTTTATTTTGACAAAATCACCCTGTCAACGCCTGCTTATGAAAGCTATCTTTAAGTTTTCCGTATTTGCACTTCTTTTTTCAGCCTCCTGTCACCCGAAAAATACAGCATATGTCGGTACCGGGAATGCACAGGGCCCGGTTGCATTCTGCGGTCCGCTCAGTGACAGCTGCATCGCAAAGGGCCGCCTGGCGGGATTTTTATCTTTTCCGGAGAGCAATGCAAACCGTGCATCGCTCCTTTTGCGTCTGACCGTTTCGAATACGGGTGGAAATGCCGGTCGCTTTTGTAAATGGCAGACACCTTTCGAGACCCAGTCAGGAAGATTTCTCGAAATAAGAAATGAACGCGGTGAAGAAGTACCTTACCTGGGAATCAGTGTAAATAAAGTTGTGCCTCCCTCCGAAGACGCTTATATATCCGTTGCGCCTCAGACCGGAATATCTGCTGACATTGATCTCTTCAAAGTTTATAAGTTCAGTTCGCCCGGTACTTATACGATCAAGTATACAGGTGAGCTTGTCAGCAACGTATGTGTTCAGGACTCGATCAGGTTTATTTATAAATAGGTTAAAATCACAAAAGCAGCGGCATAGATGCCGCTGCTAATCAACTACTAACTATACCTGCTCACAGGTTGATCGAAATGCCGGGCAAAAAGCCCCCATCATTCAAGCTGTGACGAGCGGTACCGGATCAATCTTTTTTATCTTCCCTTGCGGACCTTTCCAAGCTGGAAGAAAAACTGCCGTCAATCAAAGAACGGATAAGTTCTTCGTTCAATTTATCAGGTGTGCTCTGCCAGACTAAACGGCCTTCTTTGATAATGAAGGTTTGAGGTATAGCGCTTACCCCGGCAGGTTTAAGCCACTCTTTATCAAAATGACTTCCCGAGCCACCACCGAATGCGATCGCATAGGTCACTACAGATTTCTTACGTTCCAAAAATGCAAGTACCTTTGCCTTGTCAGTCTCCATCACGTTTTGCCCTATGAATACTACGTTTGTATCTTTGAACTTTGTCGCCAGATCGTTGACATGAGGCATTTGAATGATACAAGGGACACACCAGGTGGCCCACAATTCGATAATGTAGATTTTATTGTGTTCGAAAGTACTCACCGGCTTGCCCTGCAACCATTCCACTTGCGGATAGTTTTTCACCTTTGAGCCGATATCCAGATATGACGTTTGCGCTTTAACCCCGGTAGAAACCATACCAATAACGCTTAAGGTAATCCATGCAGATTTAATTGCTTTCATATTATTGCAGCATTTTTTTAATAGTTATATACAGATCACGATCTTTAAGATTGAGATGCCGAGCAATAATTTTTCCGTCCGGACCAATCAGAAAAGCCTGGGGCAGCGTCCCGTATGACAAGCCGTAATTAACAGCGGTCGGACTGACAGCCCCTTTTTCGCTTGTCACCCCACCAAAATCAGCTGCATTCAACCAATTGAATTCTTTATCCCTGATGGTTTGCAACCAGCTTTCTTTATCATCTTCCGGGTTTAGATCGTAGTAAACGCCTAAAATCGCCAGATTTTTGTCCTTGAGCTGCCTGTTCAAACGTGCGAGATTGAATGCAAATTCATCGAAACCTAAAAATCTCCTGAACCAAAAACAAAGCAATACATTTTTACCCTTCAGACTGCGAAGCGTTAAGGACTTACCATTATCTTGAATCAGTTCGAAATCAGGTGCGGGTTTACCCTGAGAAAGCTTCTTAGCCAGACTGATCTTGGCATCCATCTTCTGCCCTTCTTCAGACTTTCGTATTGCAGATGAGAATTTCATGAATTCAGTGTTGAGTTCGGGGTCAATCAGGCCTCTGTGTTTGTTTTTCCAGAGTGTGTAAGCGACATAGCTGTCGGGATGTGAAAGGATATATAAACTGTCTGACATTTTCACCTTATCTCTCAATTCGTCCATCTGATGAAGAACGCTGTTGAATTCAGTCTCATTGCCATTTTTCCGGTATTGTTCTGCTTCCTCACTTAAAACTTTCATCCGCTCGTTTAGCGGCAGTAAAGGTTCTCCATGTTCTATATAATCTTCCTGTGCTTTCCCTCCTTTGATTTTACTTGTTTTTAAAGAATTGGTACCCAGCAGAGTAATATTTGCATTTTCAAGAAAAAAGTTTTGAAAATCCACATGAATATATCGTTTAGCTTCCTGTTTCCATTCCGGGTTTAAAGAAATCGTGGCATAGACTGGAAATGATGTTGCTCCTTTGAACTGAAACCTGCCATCATATACGGCAGATGAGTCGATCACACTTTGATCATTTCGGTTGTAAAGCAAATAAACTTTGCCGCGGATATTCGGATCCAGTTCACCTTTGATGATGTAGGACCGCTGACAAAAAGCAGATAGTTCAAAACAGATAAGAATTGAGAACGTCGCTGATAAAAATTTTATAAAGAAGTTTTTCATTTAAATTGTTGTTTAAGGATTATTAGTTAAACCAGGGTTTGCGGACATGATGTTATCGGGAAAGCGGAGCACCAGCCTTTCCGGCTTCAGAACGTAGTCCGTAACTTCACCAGGCGTTCCATTTGTCGGAAACAGGGTATGGGTATATATTGATGCCGCAAACAACGGGTCAGCTGAAAGTCTGCGCATGTCTAACCAACGGCTACCGCAAAATGCATATTCTCTGATGCGTTCCTCTATTATAAACTTCACCAGTTGAGGTCCGGAAGAAGCGCTTGCTGCAGGTACTGACGAGTCTGATTTCGGCATACGCTTAGCACGCAGTGTCTCTACGTCTGCCCTGGCGGCGGGAAGGTTATTTAAACGGGCCTCACATTCTGCCTTGATCAGGTACATTTCAGATAATTCTATCCCGAATTTAACATACTGAACACCATACTTACGCAGGCGGCCGGATGGATTGAGACCTCCGCTGGGAAAAGTTGCTGAATAAAGCTTCAGGCGTTGGTCATTGGTTCCGAACAAAGCCTTTGCTTTAGCGGAAAGCACCAACCCGTTATTACCGACTCCATTGCCGTTATACGGTCCAGCATAATAAGTGAATGCTAAAACCGACTCTGTGAAATCATTAGGGTTGTTGCCAGGCCCACCGGGACCAAACTCATCACTTATCGGTAAGAAGCTCCCCCCATCTGCCAGTTCATTGTTGTAATCATACAGGCGGATTGCCGAACCGGATAGATCATGAAAAGCCTGATCCATCATAGTAAGTGCCTCCTGATAACGTCCCATAAAGAGATAAATCTTACTTAACAGTGCCTCAGCGGCAGGCTTTGACATTCGTGTTCGTGACTTTGCTTCTAAAGGCAGCTGACCGATGGCAGTATTGAGATCGTTAATCATCAAATCATAATTTGCCTGAACTGTACCTCTGGAAAAAGAATTTGCAAGTGCATCTGCTTTTGTTATTAACGGAAAGCCAGGATCAGCAGAAGCAGTTTGGCTGTTATAAGGTTTACAGTAATAATTTACCAGTTGGAAATAGATAAACGCACGAAGAGCATGTGCTTCAGCTTTCAACCGGACTTTTAAAAACTTCTCGCCATCGGAGTCCTCGACTTCGTTAATAGTTTTGTTTACGGTGTAAAGATTGGCAAGGTTTATTGACAGATCTGGAGCCGCTTTACCCGGTTGATATACGACATCTTCCCAACGGAACAATCGCTGTGCTTCGATTTTGGCAGAAGCAAATCCCGATTCTTCAGCGGAAACATCATCACCCAAAATCATCATCGGCTGCAAACCGCCTCCAAAAAAATGTTCATAGAAATTCGGATCGTTTAGTAAAAGGTCGAAATCCGCTGTCTTAGACGCGATCAGAAATCCCTTCGGCACCACATCCAGAAAACTGCTTTTGCAAGATGGCAAGCCAAAGCTGGTGAAAACTATAATTAACAGTCTGAGATATATTTTTTTCATTTTTAAGATCAAAAAGTTACGTTCATACCAAAAATATAGCTGTGTTTATATGGAGGAACCTGACGATTACCAAAATTAAAGTCCTGGTATTCAGGGTCTATCTTATATTTATTCGCACGCCATATCATATAATTCCCTGTTTGCAGATACATATTAGCGCGGGATAAATGAAGTTTCTCCGTCAGTTTAGCCGGCAATTCGAAGTTGAGCGTTAGCTCTCTTAGCTTTATATAAGATGCGCTCACAACATTGATATCTGCGTAGCGGTAGTATTCGATATTTCTTCGAGAGTAAGCATCAAATCCGCTCACATATGCAGGGATATCCGTGAAGGCCTCATCGCCGGGCTTTTGCCAGCGGCTAAGAAATTCTTTACTGATATTCCCCGTAAAACTTTCTGCCGAACCGGTAAGCCGGTCTGTATAGAATGTATTAACATCCCTTCGCATTACATTTCCAAGGTTGTAGACCATGTTTGCTGAAAGACTGAGCGATTTCCAGGTAAGCGTATTATTGAATGCGCCGTTAAATTTAGGAACAGAGGTTCCCATATATATCACATCGCCGGGACCCGCCGCATCAATTTTTTTTGTAACTGTACCGTCTTTTAGCCTGATCTGCGGATCCCCCATTTTATCAAGGCCAGCATAACGATAAGCGAATATCGGGGCCATACTGTATCCTATGAAGTATGATGCGACCATTTTACCAGCAGCAGTATTATCATAGGAACTAGGTGCAGTATATGTAAGAAGTTTGCTTTTGTTATAACTGAATGTCAATCTTGTTGAAAGTTGCAGTCGGTCAGTTAACTTATTAACGGAATGCAAGCCGATCTCAACACCTTGATTGAGCACGTCTCCCAAGTTACCCTGCGCCCTTTCAAATCCACCGAGAGGATTAACGCGAACATTTGCCAGCAGATCGCTCGTTTTCTTATGATAAAGATCCAGCGTACCACCCAATTTGCCTTTCAGTATTTCAAAATCAACGCCCAAATTCTTAGTCACAGAACGTTCCCAACCTAATGTGCGATTAGCGATGCTTATTATAGAAAGGTACGGTCCTGCGACAGAGGTAACCGCCGCTGGTGAAGCGTTCAGAATATCATACGTACTGGCTGTTCCGGGATTAGGAGAGTTTCCTGTTATACCATAACTCGCGCGAAGTGCCAGGCTGCTGATCCAGTATATATTTTTCAAAAATTTTTCCTGAGATAAAATCCACCTTCCGCCGACACTGTATGCAGGCTTGTTCTGACTGGAATGATCAAGACCAAACAGATTGGAATGATCTAATCTCCAGCTCCCGTCGATGATATATTTATCGTTTAGGCTATAGCTTCCAAGACCAAAATACGAAGTGAACCTTGTACGGGTCTCGGTCGCTGAATAAGGTGAAGTACTCAATACTGCATAGAAAGAGGATACGGTTTGGCCGATACCTGAAGCAAGTTTTGCGTAGTCAAGCAGCGGATAAGTCTGCAAATCCTGATTGTATCCCATGACCATATTCCAATTAGTCGTTGTAAGTTGTTCCTGCGCTTCCTGCCCGATCTGAAAATTAAGCTTGTCTTTACCCTCCCGCATTTCAAGCTGGTATCTCAGTTGATTTCTGACCATCCAGTTACGCTGATCGTTATTGAACCTGAAATATGTACCGCCGGTCGTCGGCAGGTAATAGACGGGAACTGATTCGGCTGTCGGAGCGACAGTAAATCTCACGGCTTGCTTCCTGACACTGAATCTTTGTCCATCATCATATTGAGTTTCGGTTCCGGGTGTTTTGATGTATCCGTAAGTGCCAAGAAAGGACAGCCCCTTCAGCAGACCTACGGTCAGGTTTCCGGTAAGGTTGACCCCTATATTGTCGGCCTTATTGTAACCCAAATCCACTTCGTTTAAGGGATTGTAGTTGAGACTTATACGACTCCGCTTTTCATAATCCGATCGACGTTCATTAGTAAGGCCCTGTATGTAAGGCATATCAAGCGGGTTTCCATCGGCGTCCTTAAACAGCTGGTACGGAAGAAAACTTGCATCGATGTCTATGGGACGCTTTGATGATCGTGTTGTATTGCTCAGACCTGTATAAAGCGAAAATTTTATACGTCTTGAAAATGTCATGTCCTGGTTGAGGTTGATTCTGAAATCCTGGCTTGAGGATCCGATTCTGTTACTGCGGGTGTTGGTATATGACGCTGAGCTGTAAAAACTGTATTTGTTTCCGCCTCCACTCAACGAAACTGTATGATTTGTGGTAATTGCATTTCTAAACCAAAGATCCCGGATCTGCTGGCGATTATCGATAGTCGAAAGGCTGTCAAGTTTTCGATTTGCCGTTTGAGCAGATATAAGTCCACGGTTTTGATCGTAAAGTATTTGTTCGTGCGGGGCAACGAAAGACGTACTCAGATCATCCCAAGGGTAATTAATTGGATCAAAAGTTGCCTTTGCCGATTCAATAAATTCACGGCTGTTCAGTACAGGAACGTAATTCAGGTCTGGCTTGCCCTGAAAATTCACAAATCCGCTGTAGTTGATACGCGGCCTGTCACCTCTGTTACCCGATTTGGTAGTAATCACAATCACACCGTTAGCTGCTTTGGCCCCCCAGATAGCAGCGGCAGAAGCATCTTTAAGCACAGTAATATCCTGTATATCGTCCGGGTTGATCTGAGAAAGATCACTAACAGGAATTCCGTTTACAATATATAATGGCAAAGAAGAAAGCTGAATTGTTCCAAGACCTCTTATAATGCTCCTCTGTTGGGATGTTGCACTTCCGTTCAGGGCCCCGCTTTGGCCCTTAGGGCCGGCAATTACTGTCATTCCGGGAATAAGACCGTCTAACCGGCTTACGATATCCATAGTACCGCTCCGTTGTGAGAACACGGTCATGTCCGGTTTGGCGTAAGCGCCGGTCGTCCTTTCTTTCGCCAGTGTTTGGTATCCCGTATTTACACTCACTTCCGCAAGCATCATAGTAACAGGCTGTAATTTGATCTGAAGGAAAGGCAGTCCGGGACGGGTCGTAAAAGTGTAGCCGTTGAATCCCACGAAGGTAACCGATATCAACTCACCTTCTTCGCAACGGATATTGAATTCACCATTTTTATCGGCAAAGGTGGCCTGATCAGTTTGTTTTACCCTTATCACAGCGCCGGGCAGAGCATTACCCAAAGTGTCGGTGACTCTCCCTCCGACCTCTAACTGCAGCATGGGCGGCACAGGTGGTACTTCAGCTGTATGTGTCCTTTTTTCAAAAATTGTGACAGATTTATTCTTGACACGGTAACCCAGCGGCTGCTTTGCAAAAATAAATTCAAGCACTTTCTGGAATTCGGTATCCGACAATTCTACGGTGACAGGTTTTGCTTGCCGCAGTATTCTCGACGCATAAATGAAATCAATCCCAGTCTGCTGACTGATTTTTTCCAGAACTTCGTCGAGAGGACGGTTACGTTCGGATAGAGTTACCCTCTGGGCTAAAGCCGTCACACTGATCTGCATAAAAAAGCAAAAAAGCAAAAGTGAGGTCAGCTTTACAGGCACGACAGGTTTAATACACTGCCCGCGTGGTCGCATGATTATTGCATCGTAAATTTTGTACATTTGTGAACATGGGTTAAGCGTCTGCCCTGCTTTTTGGCGATCGCGGGGGCTTTCGCAGTATCAATTAGTTGATTAACAGGATTCGTGATGCCATTCGGAACAAACCGGATGGCTTTTTTGTAATATTATCTCGTTACCAATATCCTCCTTCCTTTGACTTTGAAGTGTACCAAATCAGTATGTTCAAGCATATCAAGAATTTCCCTGATATCTTTATATCTTGACACCTGACCGTTAAAAAGCTCATCTTTGTTATAATCTAAATATTCCACGTCGATGTCATACCAGCGTGAAAGGCTCTTCATAATATCCTCCAAACGCTCCTGGCGGAATTTGAAATATCCTTCTTTCCAGGCAATGGCGTCTGCTACACGACCTTCTGCCAAACCCAGTGTTTTGCCCGATAATATCGCCTGCTGACCGGGATTTAGAAAAAGGGAATGATCAACACCCCGGATACGTACAGCTCCTTCAGAAAGTGATGTGACGATTTTGTTATCGTCAGGATAGGCTTTAACATTAAATGCGGTACCGATATCATCAGTCACCTGCGATCCTGAAATGACTTTAAATGGATGTTGCTCATCATGCTTAACTTCAAAATAAGCCTCACCGCTTAATTCAACAATACGTGGACCAGTTCCGAATCGGGTCGGGTATCGCAAAGAGGAGGCGGCGTTAAGATAGACGCAGGTTCCGTCAGAGAGCGTTATGGCATACTGTCCTCCGGCCGGCGTTGATAACGTGTGAAAACCCTCTCCGGCAGCCAAATCAGGTTCATCCTTAATATGCCCTTTTTGAATTTGCGTAACTAGAGCTTTATCGTCCCAAGCGACCTTTCCTTTGGCTGAATCATCTAAAACCACAACTTTCCCATTGTCCATCTTAAGAAAAGCTTTATTGCCACCCGGATGTGAGAATGAAATCTGCGGCTGTGAGACTTTTTGCAATCTGCTCCTGCTCACGAAGAACCAGGCCGCGCCAACAGTCAACATAACCATCGCTGCAGCTGCAACTTTAAGCCATTGAAGATTTACTATTGAAAACTTTCGGACTGGTGCGATGGTGTGCCACATTTCTTTCGAAACGGCCTGAAGATCCTGCTGGGATATGTCCGGTTCATTTTCGTCGTTGAGGTGATGAAACCAATATTCGACCAGCAGCCCCTCTTCTTCTGTGACGTTACCGGCAAAATACCGGCTCAACAATTCTTTTGCATCCTCGTTCATTGTAATGACCTATATTTACTAAGACACACAAAGGCAGGACACAGGGTACTCAAAAAATAAAAATATTAATATAAGGTAAAATCTATTTAATGAAATAAATAAAGATGGAACTTTAATAAAAAGATAAGGTAACTCAAAAGCCCTAATTTGATACGCAGAATTCTCAGCGCCCGCTTTTGATGGGTAGCAACTGTCAATTCGGAAATACCAAGTTGCAAAGCGATTTCTTTGTTCGACATATGGCCCTTACGCCGCAATTCGAAGACCTCTCTCATTTTCGGCGGCAATGCCGCAATTTCTTTATCTATCAGGCGTGAAATATCCCTTTCCCGCACGCGATGATCGGTGTTGTTATTCAAAGGCCTTATCAGATTTTGAAGAGAACTTAGATGACGTTCGTCGATTTTTCTATCTCTGAAAACATTTATTACCCGATTCCTAACAGAGGCATACAGATATGATGCAACGGTTCCATGCTCTATATTAAGCCGTGAGCGGTTCTGCCAGATAGTCGCAAAGACGTCCTGTACGAGATCTTGTGAGGCTTCTTTGTCCTTAATTTTTTTATGTGCATAAATAAAAAGAAGTGCATTATAGCGATCAAATAATTCTTTAAAAGCACTGCTGTCGCCGTTTACGATCATGGTCAGCAGGTCGTTATCTGAAAGCGATGAAATGCCCGAAGTGTTCATGTGAACCTAAAATAATATATTAAATGCAAAATATAAGGTACAAGCCTATTTGTTAAGTTAAAACATTTGACATAATAATTATCAGACGGATTGTAAAGAGTTGTTACACCCCGTTAATTTCTGGGAGAAAACCCATATAAATAAATCTGCCCCTTCAACCTCCGAAGATCACTCATCAAGTTTAAAATGGATTTTGATAACAACTCCGTCGCGACTTATGATACTGAATGCACCTTTTAATTGCTGGGTCAACGCTTTCATCATCCCTATTCCTAATGAAACATCATCATCATACTGAAAATTTGCAGGCAATCCCTTTCCATTATCTTTTATGGAAAGTTCCAGTTGCTGTGCATTACATCTTTTGGCAAATATCTCTATAACTCCTCCATTTTTGGAGAACGCATATTTAATGGAGTTGGTAATAGCCTCATTAAGAATCAGACCAATTGGTACAGCCTGACTTATGTTTAAACTTACATCCTCTATATTCAGCACGAATCTTATCGTTCGGATATCTTTGACGTATATACTGGACAGATAATTGGTCAGCTCGCTGATGTAACCCGGCAGGGCCACGGAGGCGACGGAGTTTTTACTATAAAGCTTGTGATGAATTATGGCAATAGCCTGAATCCTGTTCTGAACATCGAAAAGGGCTTTTTTTGCATCCTCACTTTTGAGATAAGAAGATTGATTATAGAGCAGGCTCATTACGATCTGCAGGTTATTCTTTACTCTGTGATGAACTTCTTTCAGCAACCATTCCTTTTCTGATAACAAACCCTCCAATGACTCTACCAGATCATTTTTATCGGAGAGAAGATTTTCTTTCTGTATTAGTAGTTCCGACAAAACGTTGTTTTGATCATTAATCTTTTGCTGCTTTGCTTTCAAGGCCAAATTACTCCTTCGTTTGCCCTGATATGCAAAAAAAAGAACTGCTGCGAATAGTGCAGCAATTATCGTGATCACAATGATAAATCGAGCCTGAAGGTTAACTTTTTCCAGCTTTTCCTTTTGAACCGAGGCCGCGCTGTTGAGAAGTTGAATCCTTTTGTCTTTGGTTTCCGAATTGTACTTAGCCTCAAGCTCGCTGATACGATTCCTGTTTTCGATCGACATGGCTGAATCCCGGAGCATAGTAATGATCTCATGTTCCTTTAATGCGCTCAGGTAATCTCCGCCGACAGAATCTATCTTCAGATTGACGTTGTGAATATATATACGGGCGTTGTCATCTAGTTCTTTTTCGGGAAATGACCGCATGACCTGCTGAGCCACACGCAATTCCGCCCATTGCTTGGTTTGAATGTAGTAAACCGGCAGAGGATAATAATTGAGGATGAACTCTTCAGTCGCATAAGCATTCGCATTGGTAGCGGCTATGACTCTGAAACGGTCAAACAGACTGATGAATTTCGGAACAATTTTACGGGCATCGCTCCAGCGCTTCATAGTAACGTATAAGCTCAACTCTCGGGACACCAGAAAACATTCCATTTTCAATGTTTTGGGATACTTTGACGCCTCTTGCATAAGTTTGAGAGCGGTTGAATATTTTCCGAGTTTGATGTAACATCCGATAGAACCTAATACCCCCCAGTTATAACGGTCATAACTTTTGATTTCCATAGATGCGGCCATCCCTTTTTTATACATGGTAATCGCAAATTCGAAATTTCGGTATTTATGGTAAGCTACAGCAAGATTAAAGTAATATAAAAGTCCATCGGCAGGGTTTCCTCCTCGATCATCCTCAAAAGTGTTGACGCAATTGACAAGTGCTTTCAAATGCTTTTCTTCCTTCCTGGACCTGTAATAGGTCTCGGAAAGCATGTAATAGCCATAATATATCTTCACATATTTCAGCGCCTGATACTCTTTTATCACCCACAATTGCTCCTGTTCAGCTTTGGCATATTCTCCTGCAGCAAGGTCGGCATCAGCCACCTTTCCCATGGCATCAGCAATATTCTGTCGGTTACCGGTCAACTTATAAAGCTCATATGCCCTCTGGTAACAGCTACGTCGCAGCGGGAAGCCGGTTTTAAATTCGAGTTCGAAATCATCACCGATCTTTTGCCAAGAAGCAGCTTCTGCAGCTATCCCCTTACGACGATGGTAAGCTGTGATAACCGTAAAAAGTGGCCGCGCCGATGCGAAATCTGCACTTTTAATAAAAATCCTCGCTTTTTCGGAAAGTACCCGATATCGGAGATCTTCAAGTCCAAGAATTGATGCCATCTTTTCAGCGGAAGAGATCTGAGCTAATGCGCTGTCAACATACTTTCTGCTTTCCGAAAACCGGACGATGTATGCATCAGCAAGGCCAATCATTTTATTTACAGCTACACTGTCGGCCACCAGATATGGCAGAGTGTTATCTGTATTCATAATCCCTGCTGAGGATCGTCCATAGATAAATAAGCACAATATAAAGCAAAAAAATCCGCGAGTCATGAAATAATACTTCCAGGTTTTGCCGCCTTAAACTGCGACCCTATAAACAAGTTTTAAATATAGCTTCGAACGCCAATATTTAGAAATCTGGCCTTTATTTAATTATATTGTGAATGTAATTTAATGTTAATGTACAGACCTAGGCTTATACAATTCTTTAAATTCAGTAAAATATTGATAAACCGCCAACACATATCTTATGAATTAGTATGTTTGATATGCCTCGAATTACCCCGTCAGTTAAGCCAGCTTTTTCTGAGGATGGCCACAATCAAAGGCTTGGAAATAAAAGTTTATCCGTGAACAAGCAAGATGCCTCAAAGACGCGGTTTTATTGACAGAATAAAGCAAAGTCACCGGCTTGCCATCAGGGTTAACGCCGAAAACACGATGCAGCTCCCTGAAGACATTGAGAAGATCCTAAGCGCACCGCATCGCGAAACACATTATTATCTGGGTTTAATGCTGGAAGGCAGAGATAATCAAAGAATCAATCTCAAAGATTATGCTGTGTTACCGGGCAGGTATTGTTCGTACTGCCCAATCAAATACACTGGTCGTGCAGGCATACTCCCGGGAGCAGGTTCTTCAACATCGTATTTGACGAGAATTGTCTCGCACTGCTGCCTCATACGCACAAGTTCCTTTTTGACCCGCTCCATAACCCGCTTATTTCCCTCCCGCATGAAGCTGTCGCAAGGTTAAAATCGATTTTCAGCAATTTGTCGGATCTGTTAAAGAAACAGGGCAATACCGAAACTGTACTGGCCTATCTGAATGTCTTGCTGACGGAATGTAATTCAATTTATTTTCATGGTTATCAGCATAGTGTGGTACAGGATCACAGGTTTGATGTGTATATACAATTTCAGCAATACGTCGAGCGGGAACTCGGACGTGTTCCGGAGATCACTCTTATCGCTGAAAAACTGGCCGTAAGCGTTAACTCCCTCTACCAGATCGTGAAACAATACGCAGGACTGTCACCCAAGCAGTTCATTATCAACCGGCTGATGCTGGAGGCACGGCGCAAACTGTATAACGGCAATCATTCTACAAAAAGCGATCGCTTATGAACTGGGATTTTCTGACCCTGATTATTTTGCGAGGCTGTTCAAAAAGACCCTGGGCAAAAAAATATCCCAGTTTATCAGTGAGATGACAGATTTGTAAGGTATTCGGATAGATTTGTCCAGTTTTACCGTATCCGTATTGGTGACCTTTGTATCACAAAACAAGACACTGATATGGAATAAATATCTGCTGAGCCTTACAAAAGACCAGCCGGTTATTCGTCCCGGGGATATGATACAGATCCCAGTTGAATCACACGATGAGCTGTTCGGCATCATCAAACGGATCGAAAGCAAAGAACTTTTCAGCACAAAAGAAGATGCAGCAGCATTTGCCATCAGTCTGAAGATCTTTACGGAATTCATTGTGAGAGACAGGGAAACCCCTTTGTTCAGAGGTTTCTTTCCACATTTGAAAAAGTTTATGAAGGAACTGAAATCTTTAGGTACCCAACCTGCCGATAGTCCCGCGTCTTCTGCCCGACTTTCGGCTGAGCGTTTACCCCGGTCATAAAAATCAACAAATTTCACAGGGAAATGCCCTTCATAAAAATTCATCGGGTATGACTGTGAGCATTCCATAACTGCAATCCTTAAACAAATGAAAAACACAGCAAATCAATATCACGACAAAAAACACTTAGTCATCGTAGGCGGCGGGTATGCCGGTTTCTGGAGCGCTTTAAGTGCTGTCAGACAAAGCCGTGAGCTGAATAAAGCCTCAGATCTGGAGATCACCCTGATCAATTCCGATAATATTTTACCATGCGCCCCCGATTGTACGAGGTATCACTCGAAGGTACCCGCGTCGAGCTTGACGGATATCTCAAGCCCTTACAGATTAACCAGATCCAGGGAAGAACGGAAAGCATCAACGCAGAAAATAACGAACTTTCTGTCTTTACCGCTAATGGTATCCCCAACATTTCTTACGACTATCTTATTCTTGCTACGGGAAGTTCGCTGAAAGCAGTCAATCTCCCCGGGATCAGCCATACCTTTAACAATGATACTTTTAACGGTGCAAAGCACCTGGAGGATCATATGATAAAGCTCGCGCAGAACAATTTCGAGAATGAAGGAGATGCGACCTTTGTAGTCGCCGGCGGCGGCTTTACCGGCCTGAAAACGGTAACAGCAATTGAAGAAAAGGCGAAGCTGCTGCTGGAAAAACATTCGTCCGCTGCAGCATCTTTCAGGATCATTATGATAGAAAAATCTGACAAAGTAGCTTACTTTTATTCCCCTGACAGTCAGAAATATATCGTGGAAACCCTAAAAGCCAAAAATATAGAGGTGATCACTAATGCCGCCGTTGTCAGCATAGAGCCGGATGCTGTTATACTGAGCAATGGCGGGCGAATACCGATAAGCACGGTAATTTGGACAGCCGGCCTGACCGCAAGCCCGCTGACCTCATGTTTTAAAGGAGGCAAAGATCAGCTGAACCGCCTTAGTGTCGATCAGCACCTTAAGCTGCCGGGATATGATAATGTGATCATTGCCGGAGACGTCGCTAACGTGACCGTATCAGAAGGCCGTTCAGCGGTTATGTCCTGCCAGTTCTCACAATTTCAGGGCAGATGGGCGGGGCACAACGCAGTAAATGATCTTTTTGATATGCCGCTGAAACCCTATCAGCAGCCCGGATACAATACCTGTCTTGACCTTGGTTCCGGTCACGCGATCGTGACTGACGGCTGGAGCAGAGATCTGCGCCATAAAGGCGAAGAAGCAAAGAAGCATAAATTCCGGATCTCAAATGACCTGATCTGTCCGCCAAAAGATATCGAGCAGGCGGTTGCGGCGTCATTCCCGAAAATACCGCAGTTCTGACAGCAGCATCCGGAAACTCAAGCCTTTCATTTTGAAAGGCTTTTTTTTCTCCCCTCCCACAGCTAACCATGATGTCACGGAATTGCCACAGTTAAAATCAATAGAATAATAAAATACCTTTTTATCTTTTATTATATATTTTTGCTGTATCAAATTCATTTACAAACAACTTTTATAATTATGATAACAGAAGCGCAAAAAGACCTTGTGAGGGGCACCGTACCAATTCTAAAAGAACATGGCGTTACACTGACTAAATACTTTTACAGCAGGATGTTCTCCCACCATCCGGAACTCAGAAATGTTTTCAATATGGGTAATCAGCAAAATGCGAAGCAGCAAACGGCACTGGCTATGGCTGTACTGGCCTATGCGGAGCACATTGAGAATCCAACAGTACTGCTGCCCGTACTGGATGCGATCGGTCAGAAACACACGAGCCTGAGTATACGACCTGAACACTACCGGATCGTCGGGAAACATCTGATCGCCTCTATCCGTGAGGTGCTGGGCGATCTTGCGTCTGATGAACTGATTGATGCGTGGACAGTGGCTTACGGACAGCTTGCCGAACTGATGGCGAACCACGAGGGACAGATCTATCAAAAACTTGCCGATACCGAGGGTGGATGGACCGGATGGCGTCCGTTTGCCGTCAGGAAAAAAGAAGCTGAATCGGATGAGATCACTTCTTTTTATTTATATCCGGTTGACGGCGGTAAGATCGCTGACTTTAAACCGGGGCAGTTTATCAGTGTCAGGATATTTGTACCGCAGCTGAATCTGTTCCAGCCGAGGCAATACAGTATTTCCTGCGCACCGAACGGGACCTACTACAGGATTTCCGTTAAGCGGGAATTCGGGGGCGAATTAAATTTTAACGGCATGGTCAGCAACAGGTTGCATGACTTCATAAATACCGGTGATATCATCGACGTCTCTGCCCCTGCAGGAAATTTTGTGCTCTCAGCTTCAGAAAACCCGGTTGTCTTTATCAGCGGCGGCGTAGGCCAGACCCCGCTGATCAGTATGATGGAAGACCTGATCGCATCATGCAGTGATCGTCCGAAGGCATGGATACATGGCTGCCGGAGCAGGAACCTTCATGCCTTTCACCATGACTTGGCGGCCTGGAAAACAGGCGCAGATTTCGAGCGGCATATTTTCTATGATGCTGTGGACGCAGGTGCAGACCCGGGATCTGTCCGCCAGGGCTGGGTAGATCTTCAGCATATCGACAAAAAGAATTTTGCGCCGAACAGCGAATATTACATCTGCGGACCTGCATCGTTTATCACGAAGCATTACAATGATCTTATCGCTGCAGGAGTCGACAGGTCATTTATTTTCTTCGAAGAGTTCGGGCCACAAACCATACAGCTGAACTGATAAATAATCCGGAAGTTATTCGATCAGACAAAGCTTCGCAGAAACCCTGCGAAGCTTTGTGCTTTTATAAAAAACGATTCAGGTAATAAACATAAATATTTGAATTTTTAATATTTATAATAAATTATTGAATGATTCATTTAAGTCGCCTGCCTGAAGAATTTCTTTTTTCCTAAGATATAAATGCGGCCGGGCTTCATTAAAACCGGCGGGTTATTTCTGTATCGGGCTTGAGGTTAAGGACTGATATTACTCCTTTTAGCGCATAAAAAAGGGACGAAGATTTCTCCGCCCCTTTCACCTGTGATGAAATGGTTATTATGCTGACTGACCGCTGATCCAGTCTGCAAAAGTGATACCTCCAAGTTTTGCACCGTTAACAGGTACAAGCGCTGACTGGGGAACTGCTATGCCGATGTACTCGCGTCTGTCATTAGGTACCAGCACACGGGCGTCTTTCCTGGCTGAAAGATAATCCTTTACAAATGTGCTCATAGCCTTACGCTCCGGTCCTGCAATATCGACGATACTGTTCGACGGAGATTGTACGGACAGACCTGTAACGAAGTCTGCGACGTCTTCAGCTGCTATCGGCTGAAAATCCAGTGTTGAAACATGGACACGGTTTTCCTGTGTTGCGATATCTGCGATCACAGGTACAAATTCATGGAACTGGGCACTTCTGATGATGGTGTACGGAATACCTGATCCTTTGACAAGGTCTTCCTGTACTTTTTTTGCCTTCATATAGCCTATGTTCTGCATGATATCGGTTCCCACGATCGATAAAATCACATAGTGTTTTATGCCTGCTGCTTTCGCTGCAGCAACCAGGTTGTTGCCGGTTCTGCTAAAAAACTCGACAGCAGGACCTTCTTCAAATGAAGGAGAATTGATCAGGTCGATCAGCACGTCCGTTTCTTTCAAAGCCTCTTCCAGACCGTCGCCTGTCAGTGCATTGATTCCTTTTGATGAAGAACCGGCGACAACGCTGTGGCCGAGAGATTGCAGTTTTTGGGCGACTTTCGATCCGATCAGGCCGGTTGCTCCTATAATTAAGATTTTCATAAATTTTTGATTAAGCTTTTTGATATATAATATTCAGAATATCCTGATAATGATTTATTTAATATGCTTTTCGGGGACAAGAAAAGGTTTGCCTGCATCACCTATAAATATGGCAAGCAGCCTGGCAGGTTTATCAGTACTGACATTACGTGTGCCATTATGCAGGCCATCCGGTTCTTCGTAGAATGTATCGCCTGCTTTATAACGGTAGATTTTTCCCTCAAATGTCGATTCCAGTTCACCTTCCAGTACGTAACCGAAAGTCGGGATCGGATGACGGTGTCCCGAAGATGTCTCACCAGGTGCAAATGTTACGACAACCATCTTAAACTCCTGGTTTTTTAATGATGGCGTATTGAGCAGTTTCGAGAAGATAACTTTCGGAGGCGTGGTGGTTACTTCTTCATGAGCAGGATTATGCTGAGCGCGGGCGATACCTGTAAAGAATGATGCTGTAATAAAAGTCAGCAGCGCTATCTTTTTCATATTGTAATATTAAAGGCAAGGCTTCATTGCCATTGTCGATACAAATTTACCCCGGGCTGTGGACCATCTCATGGACCAGCAACACCACATCATAGGGTCCAGTACAGGTTTCTTACCCCGGGAATGCGGATGATTTTCGGACAGCAGCGAAAGGTCTGTACTGAAGTTTTTATTCAGAAAGACAGTATAATATCTTGTATTTCAGAAAGGTAAAATCTTATTATTAAGAAAGAAGCTGACGGAGGATATCTGTGACCCGAATAATTTCTCCTTCAACAAGAGAAGCAAAACCCAGCCTGATGGAATTATTGTGCACTGATGCCGGGTTAACGCAGGCATTCCCGATCAGATGCAAACCCTGCTCTGCGGCTTTGCGGATCAGTTGCTTCAGATCATAATTTTCGTGGAACTTCACCCATAAGGCAAGCCCTCCCTGAGGTATAGCGAACGAAACCTTGTCACCAAGCTTTTCTTCAAGCAGTTGAGCCATCAGCGCACAGCGTGAAGCATATATTCTGTTGACGTTCTGGATATGACGGTCGAGCGACCCGGACATGATCATTTGAGCAAGTACGTATTCATTAAAGACGTCTCCCTTAAGATCGAAAAGGCGTTTCAGATGAAGCGCCCGCTGAATGATCTTAGGTGCTGATATCATAAATCCCAAGCGCACACTTGGGCCAAGCAGTTTGCTGTATGAACCGACATATATGATTTTACCATTATGACAGCTGGTAGAAAGCGGTAATATAGGACGGTTACTATGATGGTAATCATAATCGTAATCATCCTCGATCACCCAAAAATCATATTTAGACATCAGCTGAAGAAGTTTCAGCCTCCTCTCCGAACTCATGGTAACGGTTGTGGGGTGATGGTGGTGCGGAGCAAGGTAGAGCATTTTTACCGGCCTGTCCTCCAGGATCCTTTCAAATTCCTCGATGATCATCCCGTCTTCGTCCACCCCTATCCGGTTAATAACGGCACCGGCATTCAAAAAAGTTTCATCGCTGAACACATAGTTCGGTTCAGTGACCACCACCTCATCACCCTTGCCTACCAAAAGCGTTATGGCCAGGTAAATAGCCATCTGCCCGCCTCTTGTGATCAGCACATTCTCTTCAGCCACATTCAGTCCCCTTGAACTGTTAAGAAAAGAAGCGGTCGCGTTTTTCAGGGATGGGTGTCCTCCCTGATCAAGGAAATAAGTGGCTCTGTTCAGCGCTTTATTATCCAGATGCTTACGGTACTCCCGCTGCATATCATTATGCGGCGTAAGCCGGTAGTCAGGTAACCCGTCCGTCACTAAAAGCTCATAATCGGGTATACGCCGTTTGCCGAGTTTCGGGATCTCATCTTTTTCGATAAAGACAGGCTGCTGCCGGTCCGTTTGCTCAAATTTATTGACAGGATGAAAAGAGCGGGGCTTGATCAGCGGGAGATTGGTCTTTACCCGGAACCCCTGCCTCGGCACTGACTCGATCCATTCCTGATCAAGCAGGTCTTCATAAGCTTTGTTGATCGTTTTACGGTTGACGCCGATCAGCCCGGCCAGTATCCGGGTAGCAGGCAATAAAGCGCCTGGCACAATCACCCCATCACGGATCAGCCTGATGATCTGATCGCTGATCTGTGCAGCAATGCTGACCTGGGAATTGCGGTCAGTGACGATAAGGTTGTTAAAAGGCAGCATTATGTTGATTATTCGGCTTTCGCTTTACCGGCAGCGCAGTCCGTATTAAACTATTTTTCTTTCGTATCTGAAAATACCGATCCTGTGATGTGATCCCACAGCGGTGAACTCACGCCATAACCCTTTTCCGGTTCCTGATAGTGATGACGCATATGATGGTGTTTGATCTTCTTAAAGATGCCGCTTTTAAAGTTAAAGTGGTGCATAGCGTAATGACCGATATCATAAATAAGATAGCCGATCAGGAAAGTACCAAAGAAAAACCAGAAATACCGGTCCGGAATACAGGCTTTGAAAAGATAAAAGAAAGCGATAGCAAGAGGGATACTCAGAGACGGGGGCATTACCAGCCTTAACCTGTCGCTCGGATAATCATGATGAACACCGTGGATGATGAAATGCAGTCTTCTGCCGATAGTGCCGGGGAGCTCAAAATGAAATACATACCTGTGCATCACATATTCTACAGCGGTCCATACCAGCATCCCTGCGAGGAAATCGGCCGGATATTCCCATAAAGCCATGTCGGTCAGCGAAGACCTGTAAAAGCAATAAATAATTACGGGTATGAACAGATACAGCGGGACAGTAAAATGCACTTTTGACAGTGCTTCAAAAAAATCACTTTTGAACATCCGGACTGAATCTTGGGAATTGGATACGAATTTTCTTTTGCCTGCTGCCATAGGGTTTATGTATAAAGTTGAATATAAAGAGTATTAATGTTATGTAAAAATTAAAGCGGGCGTTCCGGCCGTGAATCGCTAACCTAACAAATCGGTCAAAGCCACTGAAATAAAAACTAACCGGTTTCACCATGAACACAGACCGGATACCCGCTTTATTATTTTCAGATCGTTATATTATTTGTCTTTTAAAACGCTGTCAATACTCCATTTCGGATCCTCAGTGAAAGTCAGCAGTAAAGCAGCGCCGGCAAATACAAAAACCGGGTATTTGAACGGGGCAAGAATGCCTTCTGATATGATCATACTGACCGCAAAAAGCAAAGTCAGTACTGCACTGCCAAAGGCATTTGCTTTTATCTTAAAGCCAAGTATCAGGCAAACACCGAATATGATCTCGGCCATCGTTGCGATCAATGCCGCAAAATTGCTTACGCTCTCCGGCAGGAAGGACATGATCACATGCGCATAGCCTGTAAAATGTTTCCAGTCCCCCCAGTTGACACCTGAACCCGGCGCACCCATGAATCCTAATCTGTCTGCAACAGGTAAAAGAAAACCAATACCGAGAGCGAGCCTGGTTATTAACTGGGGTAGCGCATTTGCTTGTGATTTCATATTCTTTTTTTTAACAAAATTACGCCTGAAAAGTCTCACTAAATGGTCCAGCAGGTCCAGGTAGAGGGGTCCAGAAAATTATCTGTGTATACTGCTGCCGTCCGCACCGGCTGTAAGAGATCAGTTTATTTTTTCAGCGATGTCATGCCATTGAGCAGGTCTTCGTTGAATGATTTGATAGATGTTCCGTTAAGGAGCTTTGTAAGGTCGTTCCTTATGGCTTTGAATTCATGATGGAGCGGACAAGGGTTTTTCTCAGAACACTGCTTCAGACCGAGTGCACATCCTTTGAAGATCTGTACACCGTCGATCGCTTCGACCACATCACTTAGCGGCCTGGACAAATCTTCCTCCGTCATATAGAAACCGCCGTTCGGGCCTTTAGCTGAGTGAATTATCCCTCTTCTGCTCAGGTCCTGAAGGATCTTTGCGAGAAAATGGGCGGGTGAATCGATACCCTCTGAGATATCTTTTATTCCCACTCTGGTCCCCTCAGGGGTCCGGTGAGCGATAAAAAAAACCGCACGCATCGCATATTCGCAAGTCCTGGAGAAAACGCCCATATCTTTAATGCAAAGCTAAATCTTTA
The DNA here is from genome assembly GCF_003432115.1 of Mucilaginibacter conchicola. Lineage (GTDB taxonomy): Bacteria > Bacteroidota > Bacteroidia > Sphingobacteriales > Sphingobacteriaceae > Mucilaginibacter > Mucilaginibacter conchicola. The sequence goes on along the minus strand of NZ_QWDC01000003.1, from coordinate 671,714 downwards.
TTAAAGATATAAAACTCTTTAATTGTCATCTTTACAAGCAGCCGTCACGGGAATCACCCTCTCCCTGAGAATAAGCCCGGACAGATCATCCAACAGGTTTTGCAAAATGGTTGCAGGCCAGTATGTAACCCTGATTCAGATAAAGCCTGTGAGCCGGATGCAGTGCATAACCGCTGTCAAGATGAATGCTCTGTACCTGCTGCTCTCTCGCCTCGGATTCTATAAAACCAAGAAGTGCTGCCGCACAGCCTTTCTTCCGGCTTTCCGGTGCAGTATACAGGTCATCAATATAAATGATCTTCCCCGTCCTCAGCATCTCGTATTTTCTGTAACCGGCAAATCCCATCGCGCTGTTGGTATCTTCATCCATGGCATAGACTATTTCAAATCCTCCTTCTCTGATCATTCTTTTTACCAGGACTGCCAGATTTCCCGCGTCCAGGTGAGGCCTGAAGGCAAGGATAAGATCCTTGCACTTTTCAATATCCTCCGCTGACTCTACTTTTTTACACAACATAAGTCTTCAATTAAAATTTCAGACAAAGTTATTCCCTCAGCAGCCGGCGATGTGGACCAGTTTATCCTGCAGCGGGGGACCAAAGTCTTTCCAGCTCTTTCCGAACCGGAAACAGGATCAGTGTATCACCGCATTTGTGAATATACCGTCAGCGATCAGTACGCCCTTCTGACCGTTGAATGTATCTATGGTATGGATATACTTGAAACAGCCGTCGACATGATCATACCCCTGGTCAACTACGCGGATCTGCACTGCGCTGGCCGCGAAATCTTCGTTGTTCTGAATGCATAGCAAACGATTGGTCTGCATCATAAAATCCTGGTCATAACCTTTTGAATGCAGCTCGATCACTCTGCGTGTGATTGCGCTGTTGAGTTTCCTGTGGTGCTTTGATGAAATATTCATAACGGATTGATTTACAGTTTTTCATATTATTGAATTCGATAAACCAAACCATTAAAATATCATGCCATTTATACAAACTACTGATAATCAATTCATTAAATAATTACAAGACCTATATCGACGCTCTTTCGTCATACCATGGCAGTCGAACGGCGAAATATCGTATCCGGGCTGTTCAAAATCATCCTTCGGTAAAGGGAATGTGCTGTAAAGCCCTTCCCCTGTGATGACGGCTTCAAATGAATGATCCTGATGATGTTAATTTATCTGTGCTGCCGCATTATTCTTTTTGAGAACGGAAACGAGGATCCACACGATGCCGGCAATGATCATGATCGTTCCTGCGATGACCGAAAGCTGCATAAATACAGCACGTATTGTCAATAACTGCGTCTGCGTCCCGATCAACCTGCCCAGGGCTCCATTGGCCAGTGCGGCGGCCTGCTCCGGCACATAGCCTTTGGTAAGATATAACTGTTTAAAGCTGTCCAGCCGCTCTGCCGTCTGCTGGTCGGTCCCGGTGATACGGATGAGGAAAGATTCCTTGTAGATCTGGTTATAATACAACTGCAGATTATAAAAACCCGCGCTCGCATTTAACAAAGCGGTAAATCTTGCATATGCTCCGATCACCAGCCCTGTGTATCCGGCGGCAGGCGTTGCCGTCCTGATAATGAAAACCACGATCGGTACGAGCATCATTCCGGATGCGGCCCCCTGCATGAATACCGGAACGATCAGATCCCCAAAGGCAAGATCAGGTGTCATTATTAAATAGACCCAAAGGTGGTATACCAGCAACAGGGCAAAACCAATGAAAAGAAAACCGGGAAAAAAACCAGGCTTTCGAAATAAAAGAGCGGTTGACAGGACCATAAACAGGATGAGGCCTGCAAGATTGAACAGCCCGAGCTCCATGGTCTGCGACGGGCTCCACTGCAGCACACCGCCGGTGTAACCGAATAAGAGGTTAATGCTTTCTTTCATTCCGTAGTAAACGGCAAGCAGTAATAACCCGAGCCATATTTTAGGGTTCAAAAGCGTCCGGACCTGGATCAGCGGACGCTTTATCGAATATTCCCTCAAAATATATAAAAACACTGACACAACAGTGATGAGAACCGACAGACGGATGCGGTGATCAGCAAGCCAGTAAAATTTGGAACCGTAAATAATAGTGTATGCGAAAGCCACAGCTGCAGTCACAAAAAAGACAGCTCCGACCCAGTCGATCTGCCAGAGCGGATAAAGATGTCTGTCTGTCCGGCTCTTGAAACCTGTCATGATGATTACAAGTGAAATGAGCAGGAACAATATGATGTAATAATACAGATGCTGGAAATCTGCAGTGAGGGAAACATTCGAGGCGACCATACCGATGATCACCGTGTTGGCAAGTACAGAACCGTATAAAAGTACTGACGGGATCACCTGCCTGTGCTCTGTTTTGAGATAGGCGGAAACATGCACAAACATACAGGAAGCAATACCGCAAACGACAAGTCCCTGCAGAAAACGGATGACAAAGAACAAAACGAGATCGTGAACGAACAGACAAGCCGCCGCCAGTGCTATTCCGCACGACAAAATGACGATCATATAGTTTCTCGGCTCGAAATAGCGCTGAAACCTGAACTGAACAGGCAGCATGACCAGTATACCCACATAGGTCATCTGAATAGCGAAAGTAACATCTTCCTGCTGCGCACCGAGGTAAGAGATAACAAAGTTCTGACTGAGTGCAAAGGCACCGAACTGAAAAACAGCAGAAAGCGTAACGAACACCAGCAGGGTCCTCACCATCCAGGGAGACCGGTGCAGCCAGCTTCTGAGGTATACGGGAGGATTCATATTCCTTTATTTTTAACTGCGACGAGAACATTCATACCTGCTTTCACCGCCGTGATATCCTTATCTGTAAATCTGATCTTTACTGGGATCCGCTGTACCACTTTCACAAAATTCCCGGTTGCGTTATCCGGGGGGAGCAGCGAAAACTTAGCTCCGGTGGAAGCTGATATCGCTTCTATCCTGCCCCGGTAAACTACGTTATCGATCGCATCGACCCTTATATCCACCGGCTGCCCGATGTACATACCGTTCACCTGTGTTTCCTTGAAATTGGCGGTGATCCACTTGTCCCTTTCATTGACGATCGATACGAGCGGCTGACCCGGCTGAATCTGCTGTCCTTCCTGGATCGACTTTTTACCCATCCGGCCGCTGTAGGGAGCCCTGATTACCGTATAGCCCAGGTTGATCCTTGCAAGTTCAAGTAATGCATTTTTTCTTTTAAGGTCCGCTGCCAGCAGCGCCCGGCGTGTTTTCAGTTCAGCTATCTTTGCATAACTGGCCCGCAGATTATTCAGCGCGCCGCTGTAATCACTTCTGGAAACATCATAGCGGGACTGAACCGCATCAAGATCTGAACCTGTAACAGCTTCTTCACGCACCAGGTTTTTATAACGTCTGATATCCGACTGCTGCAGTACCAGCCTTGCCTTAGCCCCGTCTGCCTGATCTTTATTGACCTTTGAAGCGGCCTGGAGGCTGGTAATACCTGCGTTCAGCACGTTTACCTGCGCAATTGCATCCTCAACTGCCGCTTCCGCTTCCAGTACACGCTGACGGTACTCCCGGTCATCCAGTGTGACCAGTGTATCTCCTTCTTTTACGGGCTCGTGTTCGCCGAAGCGTACAGACCGGATATATCCTCCGACCCTTGCCGAAACAGGATTGATATAGGATTCTACCTGTGCATCATTTGTTTCCTGGTAGCGGCTGCCTTTAAGAAAGTAAAAAATAAAAAAGCACGCTGCCCCTGCGATGATAGCGAGGGCAAAAACAGTGAGAATAATGGTTAGGGGTCGTTTGGCCGGTGATGTGGTCATGATCGATGTAATTAGATGGTGAATGATTATAATTTACCGGCCGTGTAAAGCATCCGGTAATAGATCAGCTTTGCGTTGATACGGGCCTGGACCAGGTTGTAACGGGTTTCCTGATACAGATTGTCAGCATCAAGAAGATCCGTCAGCAGCGCCAGCTGATTAAGATACTTGGCGTTAACGATACGGTAATTGACGAGCGCCTGTTCGATCGATCGTTCTGTGACCGAGATACGATTCAGGGCCTCGCGGTATTTGATCAGCAGCGCTTCTGCTTCCTGCCTGACATTGTCAGTTATATTCTGTTGCTGGAAACGGAGTTGTCTCACCCTTATCCGGGCGGCGGCGGTCTTATTCTTATTCTGGTAAACCGACGAAATATTATACTGAACTCTGATCCCGATGAAACCTATAGCATAGGCCTGGTCCACAGGCGGATAAAAGATGGTATTCGGGTAATTGATGCCATATGCGGACAACAGGGACACAGATGGCAGGGAATTACTGCGGATCCCTTTCAGGCGGTCTCCAAGGATCAGCAGGTTCTCTTCTGCCTTCCGTACTAAAAACGCATTGCCTGCAGTCTGGCTGAGCAGGTTATTAAGTTCCTCCGGATCCGGCACTGCCGTGCCCGAAGAATCCGCAGGTTCGACCTTTACGCTATCCGGAATATTGATAAGCACATTCAGCTTCTGGTTACTGATCAAAATATCGTTTTCTGTCTGTTCAAGGTTAAGCTTGACTGCTGACAGGTTCAGTTCCGCCCGAAGCAGATCACTTCTGGTAACTTTCTGATTACGGAAGAGCGATGAGATGTTTTTGAGACGTGTCTCTGCCCGGACGACCTGCTCAAGTATGAAATGCCGCTGATCGTTCAACCGGACCATATCCAGGTACTGAGCAGCTGTCTGCAGGCCGGCCGCTGCACTTTGTTCCTGCGCATTCACTCCCGCGAGATCTTTTTTGTGACGCTGCTCAGCGGTCAGGGCCCGTTGCTTTCCGCCGGAGTAAAGATTAAAGCTCGCGCTCAGTCCCGCGTCTGCGCCATACTGGCTTGGACGCTTCGGTACACTGTGGGCTCCACCGAGACCGCTTTCAAACAGGGTAAGCTTTGTAAACCGCTGGTAACCGGAGGACGCGGTAATCACCGGCAAAGCATTCATTCTGGCATCATCGAGATCTGCCAGGCTCGCCTCTTCTTCCTGCCCGGCCGCTTTTACCAGGTTATTATCTGTCTTTCCAAGTGTTATGGCTTCAGTGAGACTGAGCTTTCGTACTGCCGGAGTAAGGGATGGCTGCTGGGCATAAGCCATGTTCCATCCTGTTAAAAAAATACCGGCAAATATCCATATGAGCCTGTATAAAAAGGGCTTTATCCAAACTGATCTTATCATATCAGATTATTATTTAGATTTTCTGTTCTGCGCATAAATGTGACGGACTAACGGCCGCTGAGCCGTCGTCCGGTTTTTCTCTAATTGTACCTGATCAGGAAGATCTCGCTCATTCTGTCAAACTTCATTGTTAGCGGACCATCTGCTTCCAGCATTACCGTATCGCGGTAGCTGAGCATCCGTCCGTTGATGTTAAGTGATCCGCTGATCAGAAAGATGATAACCTTACGATGTTCGGCACTGGGCTCAAGCACGTAGACAGACCCCGGGCCGAAGAGGCCGCGCCACAGTTCAGTGCTCTGCTTTTCCGGTGCAGTAACCGGATAAAGCTGCCCTTCTTCACGCTGAAATGAAGCAAGCTGAAAATGGAACATGCTGTCCCGCTCAGGCATGTGCAGCCATATTTCCAGCAGATCGTCTTCATAAGTTTCATCGGTATTATGCAGGGTTGCCTGCAGCGCTCCTTTACCGGCATTCACCATCAGGGCATCTTCGCTGTGCATTACGACGCGGTTCCCCGCGGTATCAAAATAGGTAGCGGTACCGCTGATCATAATACGTATGACCAGCAGCGGACTTCCGGCGAAGTTCTGTAATTCCTGCCCCCCGGGAACAAGGCTTTTATTGTCAAACCGTACGACCGGCCCCCAAAGGTCACCTGCTGCCGGATAGACAACGGGAAAGATCATCTGGTGATTCTTGACATTACCCATATCGACGAACTTCCGGTCCTGTTCTCTGATAAATCTCATGATCGTAATTTTAAACCTGCCTTGCCTGATTTCTTTATGAATTCAAAATTGCCGTAAAAACACGCGCTAAAAAGGGCTGTACTTCGGTACTTTTAGTCAATATTTCGGTAAATGGATTCACTGGGAGAGTGATTTCCTGTATTCTGCGGGGGATAAGCCCTGATGTGTCTTAAAAAACTTCCCGAAAACAGACTGGTCTGAAAAGCTGAGGCGCTCGCTCACCCTTGCTATGCTCAGTGTTCTGTTCTGCAGAAGTACCCTTGCTTCCAGCATGACGGCTTTATTTATCCATTCACCGGCGGTTTTTCCGCTTTGCTTTTTGATGACCTCGGAGAGATACTTCGGTGTTACATTCAGATTGCTGGCATAAAAGCCGACAGTCCTGTGCCGCCAGAATTCCTTTGTCAGCAGGTTCCTGAAACGGGTAAAAAGCAGGTTGCCTTCATCAGGCTGCTGCCCTGCGCTGCGGCTCCGGTGTATCGCATCAATCTCATGAATAAGCAAATACCCGTAACTCCGCATCAGCTGTGGCTCATTAGGGTGCATTCTGCCGAAAACACCACTGACGAGATTGAATATCGACGCCAGCCTGAAAGCTTCCTGTTCATGCAGCTGAAGCACATGTCCTTCATTATCCTCAAAAAACCTGTACCTGTCCAGATAAAAAATGTTCGCCAGCGTTTCCAGGAGAAAATCAGCGGTGAAAAAGAAAAGCTGCATATCCGGCCGTTCATCTGACCTGCGAAAGGACCGCGTAACGCTCGGGCCTAAGGTAATGACTGCCGGCCCGGTTATGACAGTCGATGTAAGATCCGCCTGCAGGTGCATTACCCCCTGCCGCAGCCAGACTACAGAATAAGTTTCCGTCCGGAACGGTTCATCCGTGTACAGCGGCTCGCAGCCGGTATCAACGAAAAGGTACTGTTTTCTCGGTGCTGCCAGGTCAAAGGCTTTCTGCAGCTTTGAGATCGATAACGTACTTATTTGCTCTACCATGTTCATATCTGTATTATTTTGCCGGCCTGCCCCCCTTGTAACAGCTGCCGCGCGAAAGGATGCAGTGTTCTTCCGGTTGGTATCCGTTACTTATGCATAATTCTGCAGCCTGAATATCATCCCATTCATTGCGGGTGAAAGGGGCAGCTGACAGGCCAGCCTGCTCCCGGTGCCTGCATCAGGTAACATTTCCAGCATCGCAGCCTCGTCATCATCCGGAGGCGCTAATTCGCCGGCACCGCTGATGACCTTAACGAGACAGGTGCCGCAAATTGCCAGCCCTCCGCATACACCCTTGATATAGAAACCGTTCGACCGGAGAATATCCATCAGTGAAAGGCGTACGTCAGCAATTGTCTCGACCATTCTCCAGTCTCCGTCCGTATCGTAAGCTTTAAATTCTATTTTTCCCTCAGAATGCATTGATCCCATAGACTGTTGTATATTTAAAATTGATCCGCTGATCAGGATAGATAAACTGGAAAGCACTCCTGGCCATCAGGGCGGCTTCATGGAAACCGCAAAGTATCAGCTTTAATTTGCCAGCGTACTGATTAATGTCCCCGATCGCATAGATGCGCTTTTCGCTTGTACTGTAATCCAGTGTATTCACGCTGATGGCATCTTTATCCATATTGAGGCCCCATTCTGCGATAGGTCCCAGTTTTGGCGTCAGGCCGAAAAGCGGAACGAAGTCGTCTGCCGGGATCAGCAGGCTTTCCCCGCCATAGACGGAAACGCCTACACGCTCAAGTCTTCCCTCGCCTGTCAGATGTGTGGCATGCGCCCTGGTGATCAGGTCAAGTTTCCCGGCATTCGCTAACTCCTGTATCCGGTTTGCCGTGTCGGGTGCGCCACGAAAAGTGTTCCCCCGGTGAACCAGCGTAACCTTATCAGCGATCCCGGCCAGAACGAGTGTCCAGTCCAGTGCCGAATCGCCGCCGCCAGCTATGACGACCTGTCTGCCCCGAAATGCTTCGGGATCCCTGACCGAATAGGTCACGCCTTTTCCTTCATACAGCTCCAGATCAGGGATTGAGGGCTTTCTGGGTTCAAAACAGCCGAGACCACCGGCGATAACGACCACTCCTGCGCTGATAACTGTTCCTGCCGAGGTTGTCAGCAAAAAAGTATCAGCGGCCTGCCTGTTTACCTGTTCTACGCGTTCGCCAAGTGTGAAGGAAGGCCTGAACGGCGCGATCTGTGTCATAAGCTGTCCGATGAGCTCCTCTCCCGTGATCGTCGGATAGCCGGGAATATCATATATAGGCTTTTGCGGATAGATCTCCGTCAGTTGTCCGCCGACCTGTGTTAATGCGTCAACCACATGGCAGCGCATTTTCAGCAGCCCCGCTTCAAACACCGCAAAAAGTCCGACCGGACCGGCTCCGATTATACATATATCTGTTGATATCATTTTCAGTTACCTCCGGTCCTCCTTAAAGCAGGACGTGATTTTTATCTTTCAGCTGAGACATTCTGTTCTGAAACATATTTGCCATGATCTCCGCCCTCTTTTTTGCTTCTTCTGCCTTATGGCCTTCAAAATGCAGATCTACCGTTTCACCGAACAATTCAAGCCAGCGGTAAAAATGCCTGGTCGTGACCGTCAGTTTAGCATGATGCGCGAAAGGATTGCCTTTGTAGTCGGGGACGCCAAAGAGTATCGTATTCCAGAACGCATACATCTTAAGCAGGTGCGGTTGCCAGTCAACGATAAATTCCGCGAATACCGGACTGAGGAGTACATCTTCCCGGACCCTGCTGTAAAAATCATCTACCAGTAATCTGATAGAATCCATGTTTTCTATATCTGCCATTTTCTATGCTTTTTTATAGTTTAACAGAAAGTGAAGTGATCACAAAAAACACTGTCCATGCGGCGAACAGGATGATCCCTGCAACGATCCACCAGGGTATGCTCTGGGGCGTTTCACTGCCATGTACTAAAAACACTTTTTGATTGCCCTTGCTGTAAGCATTGATCATAAGCGGCAATACCCCTTCCACAGTTTCATCCTTACGAATGCCTTCGACGGCAATAGCGGGTCCGTTCCGCACATTAAAAGGTATCAGTCTGATCCCTTCTTTTCCGAGATAGTCTTTACCGACCACTTTCAGAACATGCTCGCCGTCCGTCAGCCGCCGCGTATCGAGTTCGAAAGATACCGGGCACGGAAATTCCCCGACGGGCTGCGGGTCATCATCAATGTACAGAACAACGCTGCTTTTAAATTCCATAATCATCCGATTCGATAAAGGTGTATTTAATATGGCTCCGATGGTTCTCGGATGATTTGAACATGCATTTCAGTGCCGCAAAAAGCACATAAAGCGTGACAACGATCATCAGGGCAACGATCAGATAATCCCAGTTGCTTTCCGGTCCTCTGCCGTGGCTGATACCGGTAAAAAGAGACTTTTGCTTTTTGCAGGCATCACATGCGAAAGCAGTTCCGCTGACTAAAATGACGGATATGGTAAAAATGTATTTTCTCATCATTTCTGATATTTGTTTGATATTCTGCGAGATATCTTAAGATTACTCTTTACTTAAGGGAAGAGATGATCTTCTTCACTTCTTCTGCGGTCACCTGTTTGGATTGATTGCCCCAGCTGCTGCGTTCGTGATTGACAATTGCGGCAACCTCTTCCGGCTTCAGATTGTTATTTGTTCCGACCGCAGGCATAGCACCGTATCCTTCTGCGGCTCTACCGTCATAACCCTTCATGATGATGGTGACCTGCACCAGAGGATCAGGATCCAGAACGATCTTGCTTCCTTTCAGCGAAGGAAATGCTCCCGGGATTCCCTGTCCGTTCGGTTGATGACAGCTTGAGCAGTTGCTTGCATATAACGCATCACCGTCATACCCTGTATCCTTTTTCAGCGCCGGTGCAGCTCCGGAAACTTTACCGGCATCCTTGCTGTACAGAAAAACAGGAACTGTTCTGCCGTCGGGCAGCTTTAATTGTTTGAGCGATTGCAGATAAGCCACCAGCGCCATGGCCTGGTGCGAGACAACGATCTTCCTCCCCCCTTTTTCAGCACCCGGTATATTGAGCACTCTGTCTTCAGGAAATGCATATTCCTTTGATATAAAAAGCCATTCGTACGATGGCATCACTGATGTGCTGACAACAAGGCGCGGGTTGTACAGGTGGAGCAGGTGCCAGTCTTCGGCCGGCTGACGGTTACCGATATTGGTAAGGTCCGGGCCTGTCCTTTCCGATCCCATCAGCGTTGCCGTATTTCGCCAGACATCGGTCCTTGTCATGCCGGCATAGTCCGCAGCTATACTGGGACGGCTGCCCCAGTTCTTGTCCATATCAAGGTTCCGGACCTGTTGCGTATGACAGGCTACACAACCTTCAGCGATGAATATCGCTTTACCTTCTTTTTCCAAAGCATTCAGCGGCCTCGATCCCGGAAGGACGGCGGTGGTCTGCTGATTACTGAGTGCAGGAATTATGGCAACGAAGAGCGTAAGCGCCAGGAAAAATCCGAGTGCGGCCAAATAGAGTCTTTTATGATTCGAGTAGAGATCCATGTTCTTTATTTCTGTTAGACGGGATTAGAGATCATATGATTGTCGCCGAGAGCATCCATGACCTGTCTTCTGATCTCGTTCTCTGAACGGCGGAGCGTCATTGTATACATGTTCCAGCAGAAGACCAGATGGGACAGCCACATCAGAGAACCCCCGATAGCTCTCCACAGCCAGTACGGGGCCATCAGCACCACACTGTCAATAAAAGGCTTGCCGGATTGCCAGGCAATGCCTCTCAGTGTCCCGCCGATCATTAACGGCACGGTGTAAAAAAGCAGGCCGACCAGTGCAAGCCAAAAATGTGCGCCGACCCAGTGTTGTCCCGGTTCCTTTCCGGTAAGCCGCGGAACAAGCGTATATATAAAAGCCCATAGCATAAAGGCGATGATGCCGTACATGGTGATATGTGAATGGGCCGTTGTAAAATCTGTAAAATGCCAGACCAGGTTCGTTTCCCTGAAAGCCTCTGCCGTTCCCTGCATGGACCCTGTGAAATAGAAAATTACACCAACAAGATAGAACGGCAGCGTATAGCTCCGGCTGATCTTGTGGAAATTGCCTTTCATGGTCAGGAGAAAATTGGTCGTACCCGCAAAAACCGGGATCAGCATACCCACGCTTCCGACAATAGCGACGGTCTGCAGCCACCAGGGGATCGAACTGAACAGAAAGTGATGCGTGCCGATCAGGGTATAGAAAAGTATCTGTGCCCAAAAGGCAAGGATCCCCAGACTATAGGAATAAATAGGTGTGTTCAGTTGCTGGGGGAGAAAATAATAGATCAGTCCCAGATTGAACAGCATGAACCACATTCCGACTGCCTGGTGCATATAATATCCCTGCACGATGGTTTCACCAAGGCCGTTTTGCCATTGCGGGAGGTAACCGACCAGGGCGATCACGGTTACGAACATCATGGCCGCCACGATATACCAGTTGGAAATATAGATCTCCGTCGTCTTGCGGCTTCCGATTGTGCGGTAATAATTATAAAGCGTTAACAATATCCCCGCTCCGAAAAGAGCCATTACCGGCCATATATACTCACGGTACTCGCCGCCCCCGTTGTTGATACCGGCCATAAGTGTCAGCGATCCGCAAAGAACAGCACTGTTAACGAGGATCAGTGACCAGTAAGCCAGGCGGATGCTGAATATACCGGTATTGCTGACCCTCGGTACCACGTAGTATCCAAGGCCGAGCATGGCCAGCGAAGACCATCCCCAGAATACCATATTTGTGTGAATGGGGCGCAGGCGCCCGAAACTCAGCCAGCTCACGTGGTCTGCGTCAGGCGCTACGAATTTAATGCCGAGATATTCCCCGACAGACGTTCCAAGTACCAGCCAGGCTGTCGCAGAGCCCAGAAACCAGAGGATCGCCCTTACAAGTGACTTATCCAGGTCATGAGGAACGGATGCTTTCCTTTTGGCAGCAAGGAAGCGGGGTGAATCAACTTCTGCAACATTGTGCAGTAAACCCTTCTGATCCGCAGGAAATACATTACTGCCAAGCTCCCGGTCCGATAATTTAAAATCCAGTGATGCTTTTCTTTCCAGGAGCAGGTGATAGAAATCAGGATCAGTATCCGCGGCTGTGATCAGGTCGTCCGTCTCATTCCTGATGCGCCGGAACTGTATCCGCCTGATCAGACGGGATATCTTTATACCGGTATACCATATGGCAACCATCAGCGGCAGCAGGATAAGTGTCACTGTAATGATCATTCCGGGACTTTTCAGGAGGAGATCAGGCGCCTGGCCGGTCTCCGCTTTTGCAGGAGCGGTCAGCAGACTCATCAGGATCACAGCAGTAACGATACCGGCATTATTTCCGGTCCTTTTCCGTAAGGAAGCGCGGTGTGTCAGGAGATGGCTGAGATCCGTTCTGTCGAGTGCAGAGACCTGCTGCTGCATCCTGCGTTTATGATCGGCGTTAACGTCTTTTGTCTCGAACCTGAGTTTGACAGACAGCCTGTAAAGCCAGAGCAGCAGAAGAAGCATAAGAAAGATCACGGCCCCCATCAACAGACCGTAAACAACATCACTGATACCCTGCCCCGAAATGCCGGTTGTATCATCCGTTCCGGCAAATGCAGCAGAAGTACTGATCATCCCGGCGAAAGCTGTAATGAAGAGTTTGTTTGTTTTCATCATGGTTATTAATATTACCTTTCGACCGGACCTGCCGTCATCTCGCAGGGATTCCGGAAATGGCTTAGGTTCCTCGAATTGAACTGCCGATCCATAACGACTTACGTGCCATTATTTAATAATCTGTATATCAAATACTTAAATCAGGCACTAATTTTCACGTCTCCGATATTTCGGCGTTACGCGTTTTGAAGGTGCCAGATACGCGAAATAACGCGGCCCCGGAGGTTTCGGCAGGCCGGCTTGCGGGGAAACCTTACAGGCTTAATTAAAACCGGCCCGCGGGCCGGGGAAGTGGCATCTGAGCGCCACTATGTCGCATAAAAACGATATAAAGTCCGCGATAAATCATATACACAAACACAAAAAACTGATAAACAAATACTTAACGATATGGCATCTGACTTGCATGATCCGGGTAACGGTAAGGATCAGGGAATTACAATATATATTCCTGAGCAGCACGCAGGCGTAAAAAGGCTTTACCGGCAAACCGGACATTAATAATGAAGAAATGCAGGAATCTAAAGCTATTCATGGGGTTCAGGGTATGAATGCGGAGCGGATCGTAAATCCCCCATCTGAACTTTCAGCGGAACCCGTCCCGAAAACTTTCCGTGAGGGACAGGATCCGACAGAAACAATGAAGTTGCTCGGGCATGAGATCAAAACACCTTTGTGCCTGGCAAAGCTCTATCTCCAGATGGCGCAGCGACTGTCTGATCACCGGACGGACCAGATGAGGTGTCTCATGGAAAGGGCAACCGAACAGATCGGTACGATCAGCAGGATCACGGACGATTTCGTCCAGGGTTTTGAATGCCCCCTGTCTGGCCCTGCCCCGGCGTTCCGCAGATTCGATATGATCTTATTGCTCACGGAAACTATCGACGAGGCCGTTTTGCTTTATCCGGGATTCTCGTTTGAACTCCACGGGGTGAAAACAGCCTGCGTAAGTGGCGAAAGGCACAAGATCAAACAGGTGCTGAATAACTATCTGAACAATGCTGTTAAATATTCCTGCGGGAACAAGAAGGTGCTTATCAGCTGTGAAAGTACAGCAGAAGCTGTCACCGTCACTGTAAAGGATTTTGGCACAGGCATAGAAACGGGTTTGTCAGAAAAGATCTTTCAGCGGTCCTACCGTGCGTTGACCGAAGCAGTCCGGGGAGTTGAAGGGAACGGTTATGGTCTTTATATTGTCAGTGAGATCATCGCCGGACATCTGGGAAAGGTCGGTGTACGGAGCAAATCGGGACAGGGTTCAGAATTTTATTTCAGCCTGCCGGCCTCCAAAGAGGATCTGTCCGCCGGAAAGTCCGCTGACAGCTGATCAGCGGACCATCTCATACCAACATCCCCGCCTGAGATCAACGGGATCAATATTTTTAGGAATTCTGCCGTCCGGGTGAACCTTATTCTGTTTTCTCTGTACGGAATATCATTCTCAGCGACCTGTCCCTGGACAGGTAGGCACTTGCCCAGTCATAAAAGGTGATAAACTTATTTCTGAAACTGACGAGCGACATCAGATGAATAAACAACCAGATAAACAGGCCGGGCAGTCCGTTTATATGGAGTTTATGTCCAAACAGGTCGACAACAGCCCTGGTACGGCCGATGATGGCCATATCTCCCTTGTCTGCATAAATGAATGGTTTCAGCGGCTGCTCGCGGGCAAGTGCCCTCAGGTTGGCAGCCAGGGCTTTTCCCATTTGAATAGCGGGCTGTGCCACCTGGGGATGACCATGGGGGTATCTCAGATCATTTGTATGAAGCGCAGCATCGCCGATCGCGTAAACATCCGGTACATTTTTAACACGGCCATATTCATCTGTGAGCATACGTTTACCAATACCGGTACTTGCTTCCGGTATACCCCCGAAGGTATGAGCCGTTATGCCTGCCGCCCAGATCATTGTCCCGGCTTTAATTTCCGTGCCGTCATCCAGCAGTACGCGTTCTCCGTCATAATCTTTCACCCTGGATCTCAGTTTAATACTGACGCCTCTTTCTGACAGGATCTGATAAGCTTCACGATGTGTTTTATCACTCATCGGCAGCAACAAAGCAGGGCCTCCGTCAACAACATACAGGTTCACCTGTTCATCTTTAAGCTCGGGGTAATCTCTGGGCAGGATATATTTCTTCATTTCAGCAAGCATTCCTGCCACCTCAACGCCTGTGGGACCGCCGCCGGCGATAACGATGGTCAGCAGTTTCTTTCGCTCTTCGTGATCCTTCGTGATACTTGCCTTTTCCATTGTACGGACCATTGCATTTCGCATACGCAGCGCATCATCGATCGTTTTCATCGGTATCGCATACCTGCGGATATTTTCGTTACCGAAGAAATTTACTTTTCCACCTGCTGCAAAAACAAGGATATCATAGGACAGATCACCGTTATTCAGGATCAATGTTTTTGTCGCCGGATCCACACGTACGACCTCAGCCATACGAAAGGCGAGACGTCCGTTCCGAAACAATTTACGGAATGGGGCACTGATACTGGAAGGGTCAAGAAAAGACGTCGCCACCTGATAGAGGAGCGGCGGAAAGTAATTATAATTATTCCTGTCAATAAGCGTTATACTGTACAGCTTATCCGTGATCAGGCGTTTCGCGAGGTTAAGGCCCGCGAAACCGCCGCCGACAATCACTACTTTTCTTTTTTTTATTAATACTTCATTCATTTTTATAAAGTTTGCAGGAGCTTATGAATGCTCCGGAATGATTTCTTTGAAACTGACTCAGGAACCGGCATCCGGTAAAACAGAGTTCACCTGAAGATACTGTCCCCTTCCCTGTAAATATTATCTATGCTCCAGCGGAACTCATTGAATGCCGAAAGCAAAAAAGCACCGGCGCATACTGCCGGGACCGAGTAATTGAATACGGACTTGGTTCCCGCGGTGAACACCATACAGATTATAAAAGTAAGGGTGAGCAGACAGGCAGCCATTGCATTCCATTTTGTCTTGTAACCAACTATAAGGAGCACTCCGGATACAGTTTCTCCGACCGTAGCGAGCAGCCCGAGTATGCTAGTCAGGCTGGGAGGTGACCAGGGTACCAGCATTTGGGTATAGGCAATGAAATTCTGCCAGTTGCCCCAGTTAATATTATGCGTACCGGGTTGCCCCGCCCATCCTAACCTGTCCAGCACCGCAGACAAAAAACCAAACCCGATCGACAGACGGAGAAATAGTTGTGCGTAGTCTTTCTTTTTCATAAAGATCTGTTTTGTTTTAAAGTAAGTGTTGTTTTTGATTTGCGTGGAGCGCCTGTAGCTTTCTTTGATTTTTTCCAGCTTCGGCTCTTCAGGAAAGGAAGCCTCAACTGCGTCTTCCGCATCTGCCGGAGGATAAATAAGCCTGGTGTTGACGTACATTTTTACATCGTGGGCCTCTTTCCCGCTTAATTCCACCTGATGATCACGGCCGGAGGTGACAAGTCCCTGATTCCGTCCGAGATCGAGACAGGTGATCTGTCCGGTCTGCCTGTATTCTTTAAGGGGAAGGCCGAAGAGATCATTAATCGCATTGTGTCCGGCCCAGCGGCCTTGAAAATGACTGTATTGAGCAGCCATAACAGAAGTTTCACCGTTTCCTGTATCTACCTTTGCGACATCGCCGCTTAGAATGACATTATTGTACCCAGGCAATTTCAAATAGGCATCGACTTTCAGGCGATTGAGATTATCCCGTTCTCCGTTGAACTCCGCTGTAAGAGCACTGGCCTCCATGCCGGTAGCCCAAATAACGGTCTGCGTAGCGATCACGGCACCGTTACTGAGTATGACGGACCCGGGTTTCACTGAGATGACCTCTGTCCCGGTTAGTACCTCGATGTTCTGGAGTGTTATGGCTTTCCTGATATACGCGTGTGCTTCAGCAGAATAACCGCTCCCTATATCCAGAAGCTTTTCAATATTTATCGCCTTGAATGGCGGCGGTGAACTGACGAAACGCCTGCTGATGTTGATGGCCTTTTCAATGATCGTAGATACTGTCTCTAATCCTGTAAATCCGGCTCCTACGACAACAAATGTTGTTGCACCTTCGCTGACAAACCCCTCTTTGACCAGCTTTTCAAGATGCTGTTCCAGTTTACGTGCAGCACTGAAAGTATCTACGTTAAAAGCATGTTCGATACCAGCCACATCGGATTTCCTAAGGACGCTGCCGGTAGCAAGCACAAGATAATCGTATTTCAATGATAAGACACCGTCAACGGTAAGGACTGATATTTGGCTGGATTGAGGTAATATATTTTCTACCCTTCCGGTGATGAGGGAAATACCCAGTGGTATAGTATACCTGGAAAGTTCTATTCTTAATCCCAGAAGAGAAGCCTCATAAAGGCGGGGTCTGATGGTAAAGTATTCATCAGGATTAATAATGGTGATTTCAACCTCTTCCCGCTTATTGATCTTCCGGCTTTGCCTCACTGCACTTAGTGCACTCCAAAACCCCGAAAAGCCCCCGCCGATAATTATCAGTCTTTTCTTCATAGCGCACAATGAGGCGACTGTAGAAATTCGCCGGCCCTAAAAAACAAGGCTTGTGCCAATAATATAAAAATCTAAAAATCAACAATTTGAAATAATTATTTAAAGAAAAAAGATACGACATATCGTCACTAATCTTTACAGCGGCGATTAGCCGTTGGAAAAAAGTATTTTCCGCTCATTTTTGGATCGTTAAAAATGACAGATTACCTCAGATAAAAGCTGAAGGAAGATCTGAATGCGCCGGCTGAACTGCTGCCCTGTCAATGATCTCAAAAGAGATGATGATCATGGCACCATTATCATTTTTTCTTTCGAAAGTTCCGTTGATCTGCTTGGAAAGTGCGGCCATCATTTCCATACCCAGATTAGGGGCAACATATTCAATACTTTCAAAACCTTTACCATTATCAGCAATGATCAGTCTGACACTTTTCTTACCGGATGCGGAAGCAGTTATTTTTATTTCGCCGCCGGAGCCGTCAAACGCATATTTTATAGCGTTAGTAACCGCCTCATTCATGATAAGGCCTACGGGAACGGCTTGCGCGGGATCCAGCACAATCGTATCGATGTGCTGTGTGATCTTGATCTTCCTTAATTCAGGAGTATAAACACCCGACAGGTAACCGATAAGATCATGAACATAATCCGCAAGCCTGATAGTCGAAAGTCCGGATCTGGTGTAAAGCTTTTGATGAATGATGGCGATCGACTGTATCTGATTCTGTATTTTGCGTATCGCTCTGACTGCTTCATTGCTTTCAAGATGAGAGGATTGGCCGTAGAGCAGGCTCATTACAATTTGAAGATTATTTTTCACGCGGTGATGGACCTCCTTCAACAGCCATTCCTTTTGAAGAAGCAGGTCGTCTTTTTCCGTAATGAGCTTTTCTTTTTCATCAAGGAGTGTTGAGAGTCGCCTGTTCTGTTCATTGATCTGCAGCTGCTTTGCGCTCATATCCAGATTGATCCTGATCTTGTGCCGGTATGCGTACCAGGTCAGGCAGGCAAGGATCAGAATGAGAAACGAACCTGCGAGCACACCGTAGAACTGTGCATTTCTGCGCTCCAGCGTTGCTTTCTGTATAGCCGTTTCACTGTGCAGCTCTTGTATTGTTTTGTCTTTTGCCAGTGAGCGGTATTTCGCCTCAAGGTCATGGATCTGCTCGGTGGCTTTTGAGTTATTTATCGAATCATTTAACCGGGTAATGCTCCTGTAATTTTTAAGCGCGGAAAAAAAATCTCCGTTAACAGAATCAATGGTGTAAGCATAATGTAGCATTCTCCTTTTTATCAGGACAGACCGCCCTTTCTTCGGCATCGCATCAAGCTGTTTAAATGCAGCAGCGAATTCGTCCCATTGCTGTTGCTTCATGTAGAAACGCAGTAGCGGATCAGATATCGCTATGTAATTATCTATTCTGTAAAACTCCTTCTTTTGCGGCAGCTCATCATAAACCTCTTTAGAAGCTTTCCTGAATTCACCTATCAGTCTTCCGGCTCTTTGCAGATCTCCGGACAAGGTATAAAGCTGCATCGTTGCGGATAAAAGCAGCATATTGTGATAAACCGTACGGTCCGGGAATTTGCTCTCATATTTCTTTATGAACTCCAAACCTTCCCGATATTTTTTTAATTTACTGTAACACAGTGCCGCACCCCGTACGCAGAGATAATAATGATCCTTCATATTCACTTTTTCCGAAAACTTCATGCATTTCAGGTAGGCTTCCAGTGCCTTCTGTTCCTGCAGATCGTTATAATAAGCACCGGCCAGACAAAAATAATACATCGCCCCGTCGTTATCGTTACCATGAGGATCCTGCTCAAAAAGGTTAGCCGTCTCGATACGGGCCAGCAACCCCTCTTTGATCTCATTTTTACGGTACAATACTTCCGCCAGTAAATAATACGCCAGATAGATCTTTCGGTATTTTAATACTTTATATTCTTTGATAACAGACAGCAGTTCCCGCTCAGCATCATTAAGATTCCCCAGAACCATATCTGCGTCAGCAACCTTTCCAAGCAGATCTGCCGATTCCTGTTTCAGACCGGTAGCCCGGAAAAGTGTGTAGGAATTTACGTACGCTCTTTTTCTGATCGCCGCGTTAGGTATATCGTTATACATGATAAAGTCACCGAACATCAGCCACGTCAGCGCGGCCTTCTTTTTATCGCCGGTTTTTTCATGATATTTTGCTGCGCTTTTAAACAATGTTTCCGCTTTGACATATTCGTGCAGCGTTGCGCTGAGACAGGCTTTTGTAAGAATACATTCATAATAATAACGGGAAAGATTAAGCTCCCGGCTCAGTTCCAAAGCTCTGTCAGCGTAATACGACGTACTATCCATATCGCTCTTTTCGTCACCGGGCTTATCCAAATAAAAATTCGAAAGTTTGAGTAACAAAACGACACGGTTACTGTCCCTGCCTGATTTCCCGAGTGTACGGAGCAAGGTATCTCGCCCCTGCGCCATAACATTGAAACAGGAGCACGTGAGAAAAATGAGCAGTATGAATTTCCGGATTTTCATTTTCAGTCAACGCATATTTAACCTGTTGCTATGATGATAACAACCATCTGCCCGTTCCCGTATTTACCGGATCCCCAGCCGCTTCATTTTAGAGTGCAGGGTTGTCGGCGGAAGCCCCATCAGCGCTGCAGCGCCATTAATTCCCCTTATCTTTCCGTTACAGCTGCTTAAAACAGAAATGATGTATTCTCTCTCGTTCT
This sequence comes from Mucilaginibacter conchicola, assembly GCF_003432115.1. Taxonomy (GTDB): domain Bacteria; phylum Bacteroidota; class Bacteroidia; order Sphingobacteriales; family Sphingobacteriaceae; genus Mucilaginibacter; species Mucilaginibacter conchicola. The sequence goes on along the minus strand of NZ_QWDC01000003.1, from coordinate 651,800 downwards.
CATCGATAGTTTTGATCTTTGCAGGAGATTCTGTTAGGGGAAGTATCACTCTCCCTTGCTTTGGAATCTCAGCATCTGTAATGATAGTTCCTTTTGTCATCAGCAGGGACCTTTCGATAAAGTGTTCAAGTTCACGCACATTGCCGGGCCAGGTGTAGTTCATCATTTTTTCCAGAAGCTCTTCGGAAACACCGGTCACTGCTTTTTTGTAACGCTGTGCATAACGTGTGACAAAAAAATCTGTCAGCAACACGATATCTTCCACGCGCTCCCTCAGCGCAGGCACGCTCACCGGAAAAACGAAAAGCCTGTAGTACAGATCCAGCCTGAACCGACCGTTCTCCATCTCGATCTCAAGATCGCGGTTAGTTGCTGCGAGGATCCTGACGTCGATCTTTATCGGTGCCCTCCCGCCGATCCTGTCGATCTCCTGTTCCTGCAGGACTCTCAGCAGCTTTACCTGCACGTCCATGGTCAGTTCGCCGATCTCATCCAGAAATATTGTCCCGCCGTTCGCGATCTCAAACTTCCCTTCTCTTTTTTCAACTGCTCCTGTAAAAGCGCCTTTCTCGTGACCAAACAATTCACTTTCAACAAGATTAATCGGTAAAGATGCGCAATTGACAATTACAAAAGGCTTGTCCTTACGGCCCGAACGTACGTGTATACTTCTCGCTACTCTTTCCTTACCCGTACCGCTTTCACCCAGTATAAGGACAGAGGTATCAAGCGGCGCGACGATCTCGATCTTATCGAGTACAGACAACATTGCAGAACTGGTACCGACCATTCCATCAAAATCCCCGGTGGCAGCAGTTTCTGTCCCGCGCTTTTTCAATTCGGTTTTCAATGTTGACACTGGAACTTTGCGGGAGAACATATCGTGTAATACCGCCTGGATACGATTCAGGAGGACGAGGTGATGCTGACTGTAAATATTTGACCGTCGGTTATAAAATTCGATCCGGAACTTTTCCATGCTTTCCGTTTCGACAGGAAACAGGATCGCGGACCGCAGGTCATATATCCCGCAAAGAAGTTTGCTCCGCGAACTCGGACTGAACAGATGCTCAATATCCGTATCGCTGTAGATCTTCGGCCTGCTGAAAACATCTTCCCTGAGATCATCCGAACCATCCGCGCCCTGGCTTTGTCCTGCGATATTCCTGAAGCCTTCGTCCCCTATGTACTGGTATTCTTCAAAGCCAACCCTTAAAAGGCCCGAATGAATTTCCGATGATCTGCCACGGGGCGGAGTAACGATATTGAAGTAGTCAAATGGTATATGCGGCTGAAAAACCTCGGCTATCCTGATCAGCAGGGTCTTCTCGTCTTTGACTGTATCGATGGCGGCGCGCAGTTTCCTGTCAAGGTCAAGTTCTTCTTTATACCGCGAATCCATCATATGCTGGTGCCGGTAGAACGCAACATCCAGGGTAGTCAGCAGATCGAATTCACGGAACGGTTTAACAATAAAGCCCAGCGGTAATGTTTCTTTTGCTTTTTCGAGTGTATTACCTTCAAAGTTCGCTGTCAGAAATACAAACGGAATGTTTTCCGAAGCAAGACTGCGGGCAAAATCTATCCCCGAAAGCTCACCTTTCAGCTGAATATCAACGAGGACCAGATCAGGCAAATGCTCTTTTGTAAGTGACAGCGCTTCTCCGACATTATCTGCAACACCGCAAACTTTAAAGCCCGAATTTCTGAGCACTGATTTGATATGCTGAGATACAAGGTACTCGTCTTCGACAATCAATATTTTTTTCATAAATGGCACCAAAATCATGAAAGGGAGATGCTGTTCCGTAATGAAGATCTTACCCTTTCAGATGACAGATAAACTGGTTTAAACAGCTTTTTTGTCATGTCCCTGGGTTCAGAACGTTTGTTGGAAGCATTCTTACCGCATGATAAATATTCGTAAATGATGTAAACATGAACTAAAGTCGGCAATTTATTGCAGGTTTTCAAAACCTTTTCCTGAGGTTTCTCAGTGGATCGACTGTCCGTGATATTTCGCAAAAACTGGCATGATTTAAATTCCCGAAACAGACGAAATATCATCGGCCACTTTTTTCAAAACAGACGAAATACCGCCTGTTTTGTGTTATTACCCTCCTCCTACACCTTTTTGGCGTATGGCACAGCTTTGGTTTACAGCGCTTGGGCAATCAAATCATTTCACATCTTTCCTAAAACTATGACTGAATCTTTAAATATTTCCAACCCTTCAGTGAATGAGCCGGCCTCATGGCTTTCCGATACGATGGACCGCCTGGAATCGCTTTCCAGCTTCACGCGGGCACTCGCAGGAATACAATCTGCAGCAGAGTTATACCAGCTCATGAAAACACTTGTTTCGCCGGCCCTTGGTACCAAAGACTTCGCGATCTTTTCACTCCTGCCGGAAACCGGCACCCTTTACAATCTGCTTTCAGAAGAGGACGGTTTACCTGCTTCAGCAGTTTTCAGGTCCTCTGTATCACTGGTTCAAACACCGCTGGACAGAGAGAACCTCCCGGATAAAGACAGGCAATGGCCCTTTGATCTTGATGAGGTCATCGCAGCCCAGAATGCAGTTCCTTTTCTGAAGCCGGGAAACGGAGCCGACCGGCATTTGTGCCACCTTTTTGAACTGCGCAACGGCGCCGAACTGACAGGGCTCTGTATATTTATATTCAACAACACTAAAACAGGGATCTCCGGTCATACCGCATCCCTGCAGTTGCTTTTCGACCAGATCAGTCTGGCCGTGAGCAGGATCATTATCAACAAAAAAGTTCAGAAACAACAGGAGGAACGGGAATTGTTGCTGGCGGTAAGCACCTCTATCGCAAAAGTCAAGGATCACGCGCAGCTACATGAGGCACTGACCAAACGCTTAAAAAATTATTTCAGTTTCAGCCATATCGCCATCGCCATGAATGACGAAAACCGGAAAACGTTCAATCTTTTTCTTTTGGATCCGCTGTCCAAATCGAGGAATCATCCGGACTACGAACGCCTCAGATCGAAAAGCTACGAGCTGAATGACCAGTTCGTGAAGACCATCAGCACGTCACCCTATCCGGTAAGCATTGATCTCCAATCCTACACTGCAGAAGAACTGCCGCTTTATCTTCGCATAAACAGGGAAAGCGGGATCAAAATGATATGGGGGCTTGCATTCAGGACAGAAGAAAGAACGATCGGCATCCTTACCTTCTTTTTTGAAGAACCGCGGCAACTGACCGCAAACCTGATGGCACTCATGACCGGCATAGGACATCTCGCCTCTGTTGCCGTTTCAAATGTCATGGCGCTGCAGCAGGTCAACAAGCTGCTGTCATTTAAATCAACAATGCTCTCTTTCGGGATTGAACTGAGAATGACAAAAGACAAACGCGCATTGTCACGGATCATCAAAAAACAAATAGCTGAACTCCTGGAGGTAAAAGGCTTTGCCATATTATTGATCTCTGCTGACCAGGCAACCGGGGAGCTTTTCTTTTATGATCATGAGCAGCCCGTTACCGTTACCGCAGCCTTCGCTGAAATGGCTGAAAGGCCGGTACCGCTGAATTCTGATTTTTACAATGAGATCCTGAAAAGCTCTGCGCCGGTAAGATTTCCCAATGACAGCCTCAATAGCAACGTACTTGAGCAGCTGCTGAGCCTGGCAGCGGAAGATGTACTTGTAGGGACCACGATAAAGCTTGGTGATAAAATTGCGGGGATCATGGTCATGAACTGCAGCGATATGCGGATCATCAGCCGCGACCGGCAGATCTTCGACAGCTTTTGCTCTCAGATAGGTATCGTCATCACCAATATACAGGCGCACAAAGACCTGGAGGCACAGCTAAAAGAAACGGAGAAATATCGTCAGCAGCTGGAAGTCGAAAAAAAATATCTTGCAGAGGAGATCAATATTCTTCATAACACTTCAGAGATCATCGGTGAAAGCAGTTCTCTTAAAGGTGTTTACCATCTGGTATCCCAGGTAGCCAAATCAAGCAGCACGGTACTTATTTTAGGAGAGACCGGCACTGGCAAAGAGCTTTTCGCCCGCGCAATACACAATAACTCGCCGAGAAAAGACAAGGTAATGATCAAAGTGAACTGCGCGGCGATTCCTGCCAATCTGATCGAAAGTGAGCTTTTCGGTCATGAAAAAGGAAGCTTCACCGGCGCGACAGAGCGCAGGTTAGGCAAGTTCGAACTTGCCAGCGGCAGCACACTGTTCCTCGACGAGGTCGGTGAGATGCCGCTTGACCTTCAGGTAAAACTACTCCGCGCTCTTCAGGAAAAAGAAATAGAACGTGTCGGCGGCAGGACGACGATCGGCGTAGACGTCAGGATCGTTGCCGCTACCAACCGGAATCTGGAAGAAGAAATGGCTGCAGGCAGATTCCGGAGAGATCTTTACTACCGGCTGAATATTTTCCCGATTGATCTCCCGCCGCTCAGGCAGCGCCGGGACGATATTGAGATGCTCGTGAAACATTTTATAGAAAAGTACAGCAAGAGATGCGGAAAACAAATCACCGGGATCGGTCCTAAAGCCCTTGAAGATCTCAAGCGGTACGGATGGCCGGGAAATATCCGTGAGCTGGAACATATGATAGAACGAAGTATCCTGCTGGCCAGCGACAACACCATCAGGCATATTCCGCTTCCGGTGGTTAAAGATGATTCGGTAAATATTCCGGACGAGGAGGCACAGTTTGCATTAAAAACGATCGATGAGAACGAAAGGGAGCACATTCTGAATGTACTCAATTACTGCGCGGGACGGATCGCAGGCAAAGGCAATGCCGCGGATATACTCGGTGTCCCGCCTACGACACTGAACTCAAAAATGAAAAGACTGGGTATCAGGCGAGGGCATACCAGCTAACGACCGCATACAATTCTGTTTCTGCTGAAAGATCATTCAATCCTGCGGGCAATGTCGCCTGCAGAAAAACTTGATACATACATATATGAAAAAGGTAAAATTAACTTTACTGGCTGCATGCAGCCTGTTCGTGATCAGTGCAAGGGCCCAGCATAAAATGGATATGCCGGATGTAACTGCGACACCTCCTAAGGTCATTTTTTCAAAAGTGCTGAACACCGCTTCGCTGAACAACCAGGAGTTTAAACTGGTGGTCGTAAATTTTGCCCCGGGTGAAAGCTCATCAGCCCACCGTCACCCTATTCCGACTTTCGGATACGTACTTGAGGGCGAACTGGAATCGACTTTCGAAGGAAAAAAATACCGTTATAAAAAAGGGGAAGCCTTCTACGAAGAACCGAACGGCCTGCATAATGGTACGCGGAACGTCAGCAAGACCAAACCGGCAAAACTGCTTGCGATGTTTATCGGAGATAACGGAAAGCCCTTCCTGGTACCGGAGAAGAAATAACACTGAAGCCGTAAAGTCTGAGACAGGGCTTTACGGCCTTCACAGGTACTGTATATCGTCAGGCAAAGGTACATCCGCGATATGCAGTAACCTGCAGGAGACCATGTGTTACATAACATACTGATGTGCAATAATTTAACAAAATGGAACGCAACTTGAAATCGTAACCGTACCACAATGCATTCGATTGAACGAAGGCATTAAAATATCTTAATATGAAAATAGTAGTAATCGGCGGTACCGGTCTTATCGGTGCCCAGCTTGTTGACAAGCTTCAGTCACTCGGTCATGAAACATTAGCTGCATCTCCGGCGAAAGGTATTAACAGCATCACCGGAGAAGGGCTTGACGATGCATTGTCAGGCGCAGATGCTTTGATCGATGTTTCAAATTCACCCGTTTACAATGAATCGCTGACTTTCTTTGAACAATCGGGCAATAATCTTGCAGCAGCAGCAAAAAAAGCGGGGATCAGGCATTATGTGGTTTTATCTATCGTAGGTACGCCCAAACTTACGGGCAGCAACTATTTCCGCGCAAAAGAGATTCAGGAAACCATCGCTGTCCAAAGCGGCATCCCGTATACCATTGTCAGGGCTACTCAATTTTATGAGTTTATGGGGGCGCTCGCGAATATGTATGAGCAGGATGGAACTGTCCACATCACCCCGGCCATCGTTCAGCCCATAGCGTCAAGGGATGTGGCCTTTAAACTGGCGGAAGTTGTTACTGCAGCGCCGCTTAACCGTATCATCAATATAGCGGGTCCCGAACGCTACGGTTTACCGGATATCGTTGCCAGCTATCTCAGGAAAAATAACGATGACAGGAAAGTGGTTGCCGACGAGAAAGTTGGTTATGACGGTGTACCGGTCACTGACGACCGTTTGTCTCCTGAGTCAGCAGACTGGACATCTGCCCAGGCATTCTCTCCGTGGTTTGAAGAGCATTTCCAAAAAGTCGGTCAATAATAAGTGATGGCTGATGCCTGTCGTTATCAGGAAGGTCCTGGTTTTTTCATTTTTTTCTTAGTTTCCTATTCTACATGTAGAATCTTTCTGTGCCGGCAGCATCGCCTTCAGAAGCCGGGTTAACGCCCGGCTTTTCTTTTATGTGTCCATGGGACTTCGACAGATCTATATCTTTTCAGGTCACGGAACTTAAGTAAAGTCCGTTGCATTTTATGAAGAACACCGAACCGCAGGGGCTGAACACATAAAAGAGAAATTGCAGGCATCCGGATTCGATGAGATGAAGTCGTTCGGCGATATAAAGTAGAATAATCAACCAGACATAAATTTAAAATACTGATATACAATATTTTAAATCAGTGGCATTTATTTTGGCATAAGGGAACTTATAAATATCTGTGATTATGGAAGCGTCAAAAATAATTCCTGCCTTAGGCCTTGCGGCCGCAGGCTTAAGACCTGTCCCGGGCAGCAAATTTATCTGCGATCAGGATATAAAGGATGACTCATTCGGGATCCTTTGCAAGTATGTTCAGGAGCTTACCGGTATAAGGTTGTCGGAAGAGGATATATCCCTCCTTCTACAGGCTGCCAAATTCAAGACACTTCGAAAAAGACAGTACCTTCTGCAGGAAGGAGATGTCTGCAGGTACATGAATTTTGTCACGAATGGCGCCCTGAAGATGTACTCGGTCAATGAGCGGGGACACGAAGCGATCATCGTATTAAGTACAGAGAACAGCTGGATTGCAGACCGAGAGAGCATGGGCCTGCAAACATCATCGATCTACAATATCGAAGCCATTGAGAAAACCCATATCGTCCAGTTCACTCCGGGGCAGCTCGACGCGCTGGGGCAGGCAATTCCCGCTGTAGCCGAAATGACGCGTTTGCAGAACAAGCAGCTCGCGATCGCTACGCAAAAAAGGATACATGCGGCAATAAGCATGACAGCAGAAGAAAGATACCATGACCTGATCAGCTGTTATCCTGAATATATCCAGCGTTTCTCTCAGAATATGCTGGCTTCCTATCTGGGTATAAAGCCGGAAACACTCAGCAGGGTGAGGAAGCGCTGAGAATGTAAGTTTTTACTTTGGAAACTATCCTGTCTCCGGGAAGGGGCGCTGATGCGCATTTGCCGGCAAAAGAAAAAAACAATTGCGGGCATTTTTTACGGCTGTGCATGACAGCCGGTTTTCAGCGTCCTGGAGCTGTAATAATTCTTCAGAAAGATCGGGAAGCCGTTGCGGGTACCGGTCAGAATAAATTGTTCCACAGCATTTCGAACATCATTCCGGTGCCTGTACGGAAATCTCTCCTGTCTGCAGAAGCCACTGCCGCCGGCCCCTGCTGCATCATCTTTTCTTTATTCGGGTAAGCCCGCCCCTTCCTGGCATTAAGCTTAGCGTTTTTGTCCTGATCCGGAAGTACTCCTGCATTCGTTTTCATAGTCGGGATATCGATGTAAATGTGTAAATGATCTTATCGGATGACAGACAGATCGCCGGCACCCGGCCTGCAGAACGTCTGAACATAAGTGTAAAATTACGGCATCCTGAACCGGCGAACGTTGACATATGTGATCAAATGATATTGACCGCTGAAAAGCGCCGTCAATAAATTAAAATATGCAGCTGTCCCGCGCCCGGCTGACCGGTTTGAGCAGACAACGGGCAATGAACAACAGCCGGTCAAAGGGGTAAGCCGGTCAACCAAAGCTGTTGACTAATGTCAAATCTCTTTTTTGATGAATGTCATTATTACAGCCGACGCTTCCTTCCAATTTTGCAGTGTTCGAACATTTGATATTAATTAACAACAACAATTATGAAAAACATCATTAAACCCCTTCTGCTGATCGCCGTGATCGCAATGTTCTCTGTAAAAAATTCCTTTGCCCAAAGCGAAAGGGCAACTTCTTCAACTTATATCAGTATCGGTCCGGATGCCGGTATCCCGATCGGTGCAATGCACCACAGGTATGACTGGAACCTTGGCGGTTCCGTACAGGTGGACGTACCGCTCTCAGGGAAATCGTTGTATTTTGTAGGAAATGCAGGCTTTAATAATTTCTTTGCGAAAGATGGCGCTGCAAATCCACAGGACCTGCAAATGCTTCCGCTGAAAGCCGGTCTGAAATATTTTGCAGCTGGCAATTTCTACGTTCAGGGACAGGCCGGCGCCTCATTTCTCTTTAATAAGGAAAAAGGCGGTTATGATAAATCCGCGGCGTTCACGTATGCCCCCCAGGTCGGTTACCAGTTTCCTGCAGGGGCTAATTACATCGATGCCGGCATCCGCTGGGAAGGCAACTCAAAATTCAATACCGGCGGAGGCTGGAATAACTTTCTGGGTCTGAGAGTGGCTTACGGTTTCGGCCTGTAATATATAACAGACATCATAACCTTTAAAAGGCAGCGTCGCGGGATGCTGCCTTTTCATCTGAAAGAATATTGATAAATGTCAATATTCTTTTTTGTCTTTAATCAAAATTCACGCGCCGCCATACCGTGACCTTTGGTTCGCAGGCGCACTTTAATACGCCCTCCAATAATGGTCAATAAAATGTATCGTCTTAAACTATTCATATTATGCTGCCTTACTGTTCCCTTTGCGGCAGCGGGACAAACCATCACGTCGGTTCGCGGTGTTGTGCGTGATGCAGGGACCAGGGAACCGATGCCGTTCGTGACGATAACCGTGCCCGGAACGGCCTTCGGTATCAATACCGGAAAGGACGGGAGTTACACGCTCTCCCTTGAAGGTTCCGCGGGTACGGTACGGGCATCGTATCTGGGTTACGAAACACAGTCACGCGATATCATTCCTGGCAGGGACCAGCGCATCGATTTCACCATGAGCCCCGTCAGCCGGGCGCTGCAGGCTGTTGTCGTCCGGAGCGGCAGGCGCAAACGTTACACCAACCGCAACAATCCGGCTGTGGAACTGATACGGAAAGTAATTGCGCACAAAAAAGAAAACCGGATGGAAAGCTACTCCTATACCCAATATAACCAGTATGAAAAGATGTTCTTTTCGCTGAGTAATCTTTCTGAAAAGTTCGTGAACAAGCGTGTTTTTAAAAACTATAAGTTCATGTTCAAAAATCAGGATTCCACGGAGATCGGCGGTAAAAACCTGCTGCCTGTCTACATGGAAGAAAAACTGTCTGATGTTTTTTATCAGAAGGACCCTGAAAGGAGAAAGCAGGTCATTCTCGCAGAAAAGCAGGTAAAATACGACGAGAATTTTGTGGATAACCAGGGGTTGACGACCTACTTCAACCGCCTTTATCAAAACATTGATATCTACGACAACAACATATCGCTGTTAGGCAACCAGCTGCTCAGCCCGATAGCCGACGGCGCTCCCGGTTATTATAAATTTTTTATTACGGACACGCTTAAAGACCAGCAGCCTAATCTTGTAGAACTAAGCTTCACGCCAAGAAACACCACAGATATGCTGTTTGAGGGACATATCTTCATTACGCTTGACGGCCATTATGCTGTAGAGGGCGCTCAGCTCACGGTCAACAGGCATATCAATCTTAATTTTGTGCGGAGAATGGAAGCAAACCTTTCTTTCAGCAAGGGTCCGGCGAATAAATATTACCTCAGCGGCAGTAACCTGAAAATGGACTTCGGCATCAGCAAAAACAAGGGCGGCGGAATACTCGGAGAACGGGACGTCTCGGTGAGGAATTTCACAGCAAACCAGCCGAAGCCCGTGGATTTTTACCGGGGGGGCGACCTGGTCGTGAACGCGGATGCACAGGAAAAGGGCGAGGAATTCTGGGACTCCAACCGATTCGACACGCTCAGCAGTGCCCAGAAAGATATCTATAAAAACATTGACAGCCTTCAAAACCTCAGGTCGTTCCGCCGGACAATGGACCTGGTCACCCTGCTCCTGGCAGGCTACAAAAACTTCGGGTGGTTTGAGACCGGCCCCGTAAATACTTTTTACAGCTTCAACCCGGTCGAAGGGTTCCGCCTTCGTCTCGGAGGACGCACGACGACCGGCCTCAGTAAACGGTATTATTTCGAGACCTACGGCGCTTACGGGTTTAAAGATGAGCGGTTCAAATATTTCCTCAGCGGCACCTATTCCCTGAACAACAGATCGATCTACCGGTTCCCGCAGAATTATATACGGGCAAGCTACCAGCACGACACCAAGATCCCCGGACAGGAACTGCAGTTCGTACAGGAAGACAATTTTCTCCTGTCGTTCAAAAGGGGTGATAACAAACTCTGGCTCTACAATGATCTTTTCAAAGCACATTATGTTCACGAATTTGAAAACCATCTCTCCTACCGGCTGGGCTTTAAAAAATGGGATCAGTCCCCTGCGGGAGAACTGTATTTTAAAAACGAAACAGACGGTCACGAAAATCAGATCAGAACGCTTCGAACAACGGAGATATCCGCTGAACTCCGTTATGCGCCGCATGAAAAATTCTACCAGGGGAAACTTTACCGCACCCCTATCCCGGACAAATATCCTATCCTGACCCTGGATTATACGCAGGGCATAAGAGGGCTCTGGGGAGGTTCCTATAATTATTCGAATATAACAGGAAGCGTAGACAAGCGTTTTTACCTGTCCCGCCTCGGGTATACGGATGTCAGGATCGAGGGCACACAGATCTTCGGACAGGCGCCGTTCCCGCTGCTGGACATCCTCAGGGCAAACCAAAGTTATGCGTTCCAGTTCTATTCCTACAATCTCATGAACTTTCTTGAATTTGTAAGTGATCACAACGTAAGTTTATTCGTCGACCATCATTTCAATGGGTTCTTCTTCAATAAGATCCCGCTCATCAGGGAGCTGAAATGGCGGGAAGTGATCAATTTCAAGAGCGTCTGGGGTGGTCTGAGAACAGAAAATAACCCGGCCCTGCAACGCGGCCTGCTGCAGTTCCCGGAGACAGCAGGCCGCCCCGTGACCTATACCCTTGATAACGGGCCTTATATGGAAGCAAGCATTGGCGTGGCCAATATATTCAGGCTCCTCAGGGTCGATTACGTTCATCGTTTCACCTATCTGGATCATCCTGAAGTGATCAGGTCGGGCATCAGGTTTTATGTAAAATTCGAATTCTAAGGCAAGTGCCTGCAAAGATCATCACCGGACAGGGCGTAAAAATTTTGGCAACTACAAAAATGAAAAAAACAATCAGCTTACACCGGGTTTCATTCAGAGGCGAGACCGCTAAGGGCTCACCGATGGAACGTTTCGCAACAAATGTCCTGAATGCAAAAAATATACTCGAAGAACCCGGCCTCAAACTATGCCAGCTGGAAGACGGCACCTTGCTTGAATTTTACGGCACAGGTTCCTTCCCTCCTGAGAACATGTTCAAAAACGGGAATACGGTCATCAGTTTCCGGGTACCGGACCTTCAGCAGTCGGTCGCCCGTCTGCTGGAGGAAGGCGCGCGCCTGGTCGCAGACATCAAATTCCCCTGTTCAGGTTTTGCATTCTGCCATGTACAGTTAAAAGACGATCACATCATCGGCCTTTTCGAGGAACTATGAGCTTACTGAGACGGCCGGTCAAAAAGGATCTCCGGTGAGCCGGCAAACACGAACGGAATTTTCTTTGCTCTGTTTTCGTCAGCAGGGCGGTCCCAATAACCGGAATCAACAGATAAAGAATAATCAATCAGCTTCTCTTCATGTAAAGCCGCCCCCTTTTTCCAGTGTTTCCTGAGGTGCCGGATAAAATAAGATGCCGTTATTTCTCTGGAAACATGGCTCAGGTAACCTGTGGCGTTAAGCTCTTTCATAGCCGTATCCACAGATGCTTCGCCTGTCTCACCTTTCTTCCACTGCTCGAAAAGCTTCTTTTGCCGTCCCGACATCTTCACCATATCCTCATCATCGTGTTTTTTAGCCTCCAGCTGTTTTCTTTTGAAAAGAAACTTGCAGTGGTCCCTCCGGATCAGTCCGGAAACAAGCTTCCCTGCAAAACCGGTACGTTTGCCATCAGCGGAACTGCTAATGCTCCAGAACACCCTTGCCGGAGATATGCATCCGAACGTCAGCCACGGCGTAAGGTCATCCGGGCAAATATTATGATAACCGTTGCTCAGCGCTGTCTGAAGTGCCCTGAGCCTTGCAAACGCGGCTTCTTCGCCTCCGGTATAACGGCCGCCGACAGACGGATCTATAAATGAAGCAGGAACGCCCAGTTTTGAAAGCGTCGGAATTTCTCCGGGATTCAGTATCACAGGCGTTCTCAGGTCACCCATCTCGGTTACCGGAGACCGGACATTACTATCCCTGATCAGCTTTTTTTTGAATACGCAGAAATCGTCCGGGATATCCGAGATACGGAAAGGCAGGTCCTCTTTGCGGTAAAGGGTATCCGGGCTGAAATATCGCAGGGGAACCTGCATCTTCCACAACAGCTGTTCCGTTTTCTCAGAGACGAAGTTCTCATAGGGTGTCAGTTCGGTATGATGGTAAACTGCCGATACATGATATTGTTCCGCCAGACGCGATACAAGTACAGCGGGATCGCCCGTCCTGATAATAAGATCACTGCCCATCGCCCTGAACTTTGCCCGAAGGGCTGCAACGGATTCCAGCAGAAAGCGGCCGCGAAAACTTCCCGTCCGAAAAAAGCCGTGTTCATTCTTTCCAAAGTAATAGGGATCGAATATGTACACAGGCAGGATCCTTTCAGCCTTACGCATGGCCTCACAGATCACTTCGTTATCAGAGATGCGCAGGTCATTTCTGAACCAGATCATAATGGTTTTGTCATTCATGGTAAAAGATTTAATGATCAGATATTTCTATTTCCTTCGGTTAAAGCCGGAGATTAAGCGATACATAAGGGTACCATCCCTCGGACGAGTGACCGGCAAGCACCTGTACGAGCGTTAAACCGGCAGGTGCAAAATAAAGCCCTCCGCCTGCCCCGTTATGCCATTTCTCTGAGCTCTCCCCCTTTACCCAGACGCGGCCGGTGTCGCTGAATCCTATCAGCCCCAGCTCGCCGGGCATAATGTAACTGGCCACATGGAACAGCCGCAGACGCGCCTGGAAATTATTGTAGACCATATGGTCACCCGCAAACCTGTTCTGAAGATAACCAAGCAGGTTCCCCTGTCCCCCCAGAAAAAGGGACTGGTAAAATGCAGGGCTTCCGGCAGTGATACCTCCGCCGGCACGGTCGCTTAGGACCAGAGCGCCGGCATGATCAAGACGCTGGTACCAGGTCAGCTCCGGTGTGATCTGCAGGAATGAACGGCTGTAGCTGTTAAGTCCTTTATATGCGCTGATATTCAGTTCAAAATAAAATCCTTCTGAAGGCAAAAGCCGCTGGTCTCTCCGGTCGGTTTTAAAAAGCAGGGAGAGACCAAGATGAGCCTTGTCCCGGCTGAGTGTCGTACTGTCGTATCCGCGGATCCCCGAAGATGAGGAGCCGGCAAAACGCTCGGCATTTTCGGCAGGGTCCATATGATAGAATTCAAAACCGGGCCCTGCACTCAGGGATGTTGATTTACCGAGCCACCAGCGCAGAGCAGGTTCGAAACGGTAAGTGTCGTACCGTGTCCGGTAAAAGGTCCGGTAGCCGGGAAATTTCATCAGCGGCGTTTCATTACCCCTGCCGAAGAAATTCTGCGTGTTATTGGGGGCGTTCACCACGGCATCCATCATAAAATCTGCCTTACCCACGGCCTGCACCCATTCGCCGTGATAATTCACACGAAACGCCGAGGTCGCAAAGGAATGGGTGACCATCAGCTGCTGCATCGTAGCGTACGGCAGCTTTCGGAAACCGTCGTGCCGTATATACCGGAAACCTGCGCCGAGCAGAAACCCGTCATCCCTGTTCCCTGCGGCCATCGCCAGCGGCATCCATACGTTATACGGATTATTCTGGACGAAATGTGTATTGGCAGTGTCCGCTGATAAATGCGCCCGGTAGTCAGCTTTTTGCCCTGTAAGACTGAGACTGTCGGGCTGACTGTAGATCCCTACTTTCTTTACCGATGACCGAACCGCATATTCTTTATTTCCGTTCCGTCCGATCAGCTTGAGCCTGATCGGTGATCTTTTCACATTGATATCTACCCGGTCACTGCCCCCTTCCACATAGATCCTGATCTCCCCGGTGATCCTGGGATCGTAAACCATATCCAGAAGCACCGAAGTCGGAATGCCCCTGCTGTTCACGGCCTCAATTCTGACCCTCATTTTATCATCTCCGGCATCGGTTACTGCGACCCGTTCACCCTTATCGGAAAGGCGCAGATCAACGACCCTGTTGACGAACCTGAAATAGCTGTCCATCGCTCCGGGGATATGATCGCGCCGTTTCTTCAGCTTCTCATAAAGCTCGGCATGCCTGATGCGGTAGATCTCCGGCGGCAGACGTTTGAGCGCATTAAAAAGAACCGTATCATTCTCGGCGCTGACAAAATCCCGGGCCGCCTGCATCCAGTCCTGGTAAGAGAATTGAAAATCAGGATATGGCTGGATGAAACGTGTTTTGGCCAGTGAATATTTCGGCCGCGGGATATCGCCGTCAAAATCATCCAGGAGAGGATTGATCCAGGATACCGACGCTATTGAAGGTCCTATACCTTCCTGTACGTGGAGCACCTGGTCGCGGTCCCGCGGGATACCCGTATAGGTCTTTGTCTTCCCGCTGTTCCTGAGCACCCAGCGCCATTGTTCTTCATGCCTGTCCCAGTCACCGACAAGCAGGTCGAGCATTCTTGCCTTTAAAAAATTTTGCCCGTCTATCCGGTAATCATGGTCGGCAAGCACCTTTGACTGCATCTTTACCGTATTATCCGATTTTCCCTCCGGTTCCCTTTCTTCAAGCAGAACGACCATACGCTCAAACTTTCCGTTATACTCACCCAGAGCAGGGTCCTTCACGACAACCCCGATAACCGGATTGGTGTGCGCAACGCCTGCTGCTTCAGCCAGCGGAGGCATGACGAGTGCCCCGTAGGGATGCTGACTGCTCATGGCATCATCAAACCAGTCAAGTACGAAGGTCTGCCGAAGCTCTTCCGGCAATATTTTATCGGGACTTTTCTCGACACTCCGCATGACCCAGCCCTGTCCGCGGGCGTCTGTCAGCCGGAGTGAGGTGGACTGCATCCCTCCTCCTTCCTTAACCGGCGTAAGTCCTCCCGCAACCGCGGAGATCCTTATCAGCGGAAGCTTTACCGGTGTTGCCCACTCTTTCCTGTAATTGCGGCCGAACAGCCGGCGATGCAAACCGCCTGCTTTGTCATACCGCGGACGAATGCTCACTGTTATGCTGTCGGGAAAGCCGGTACTGCCTGATTGTGCACAAAGTACTTCCGGCACCGAAAGGCTGAAAACTGCTGAAAGAATAAAGATTACGGCGTATTTATAAAACATCTTGCATTGAATTAACTGATGATCGGGATTAGCGGAATCATATGGCCGGAAAGTCTGTCCTGCGTCGGGCCGACACCCGCAGGACTGTTTGCCGTCCGGTCATTCCATCAGTTCAAAATTCGCCCAATGACCATAGTTATCCGATGATAAAAGGCATGAAAATATCTTGACAAAAGTCAAGATTCGGGCATGGTCCGCTCGATGAGCCCAGGGGCATTGACTTTTATCAATAATATTTTCTGCCCTTTGTCAATAAACCGCGGCGGTTTCCGCTTTCAACTTTGTAGTCGTTTAGAAACCGATAAAGACGCTATGAAAAACATTACTTTATACTCTTTGCTGGCAATTGCCCTTGCGGGTTGCTCCCGCCCCTCTCCGCAGCAGCCCGTACCGGAAAGCTTACCGGTCAGCAGGGTCGCCTCTGGTTCAGCTGTAACCTATCAGGAATACCCCGCGACCCTGGAAGGCGCGGTCAATGTGGAGATCCGGCCCCAGATAGAAGGAATACTGGAAAAAACCTTCGTTGATGAAGGGGCTTACGTAAGAAAGGGACAGCCGTTGTTTGCGATCGACGACCGCCCGTTAAGGCAGAAGCTCGCGAGTGCGGCAGCATCAGTTCTGTCCATGGAGGGAAACCTGAACAATGCCAGGTTAGAGGTCGAAAAGCTCATACCCCTTGTTCAGAACAAAGTGGTTGCGGATTACCAGCTCAAAGCAGCAAAAGCGGTCATGCAGACCGCTGAAGGAAATCTCGCACAGGCCCGGGCGCAGCTGGGATCCGCACGTATCGATCTGGGCTATACGGTCATTAAAGCACCGGCACCGGGATACATAGGGAGATTACCAAAAAAACAGGGAAGCATCATATCCCCTGCCGATGTTACTGCGCTGACCCTGCTTTCAGATACCCGCTTTGTACGTGCTTATTTTTCTTTGGGGGAAGAGGATTTCGTGAATTTCAAGGAACAATATCCGGGGAATGGCGTAAGGGATAAACTGCAGCACCTCGCTCCCGTTAAGCTGTTGCTCGCAAATAAAACAGTTTACGGCATTCCGGGCAGGGTAGATATGGTTGACGGACAATTCGATCCGCGCACGGCCGCGATCACACTGCGTGCGACCTTCAGTAACGAGCAGGGGCTGCTGAAGACCGGGAATACGGGTAAGGTAAAAATGGCCCTCGTGCATGCGGATGTTATACAGGTCCCCGCTTCCGCGACAGTCGACCTCCAGGACAAAATATTTGTTTACGTCGTCGGCAGCGATCATAAAGTTAGGCGAAAATTCATCAGCGTCACCGGTAAGAACGGTGACAAATATCTTGTCGGCGGGGGCCTGACCCCGGGGGAACTTATCGTCCTCAGCGGCTTCGACAGGTTGCAGGACGGTGCGCTCATTAAACCCGTAGAAACAAAATTACAGCCGGAGGCGATCGCCCGGAACTGATCACAACAAACCTGATAGTTATGTTTAAAAAATTCATAGAAAGGCCTGTCCTCTCCACGGTGATATCTGTTATTCTGGTGATCCTCGGAGTACTTGGTCTGTTTAAACTGCCGCTGCAGCAGTTCCCTGATATCGCACCGCCTGCGGTGCTTGTATCGGCAGTATATCCCGGAGCAAACGCAGAAACTATCCTGAGGTCCGTGGCGCCTTCTCTCGAAGAGGCGATCAACGGTGTCGAAGGAATGACCTACATGAGCTCCACGGCAAGCAATGACGGAACATTATCGGTAACCGTTTATTTTGACCAGGGTGTTGACCCTGACCAGGCACAGATCAATGTGCAGAACCGGGTAAGTACGGCGCAAAGCCAGCTCCCCGCAGAAGTACTCCAGCAGGGTATCACCACGATCAAGCAACGCAACGGCTTTGTATCGGCGATCGGGATCTATTCTACCGATCCGAAGCGCTATGACCAGGCATTCCTGACCAACTATGCACAGATCAATATCATTCCGGAAATAAAGAGGATCCGCGGTATCGCTTCGGTGGTTGTCTTCGGCGGCGTCAGCGATTATGCGATGCGTATCTGGCTTAATCCGGGACAAATGGCTGCTTATCATATTACGCCGGGGGACGTACAGGCGGCCATACAGGATAAAAATCTTGAAGCTGCACCGGGTAAATTCGGGGAAAGAAGTGATGAGTCCTTTGAATTTGTGATCAAGTACCAGGGAAAGTTCATTACCCCGGAGGAATACGGCAATATTCCACTGAGAACAAATCCGGACGGATCAGTTCTCAGGTTAAAGAACGTGGCCCGCCTGGAACTTGGCGCATATTCATATACGAGCACCTCACATGCAAACGGCAGCCTGGCGATGGGATTCGGCATCATTCAGCTTGCCGGCTCGAACTCGAACGATATACAGATCGCCCTCGACAGGCTTATGCAGAAAGCATCAAAGAATTTCCCGCAGGGTATTCACTATAATAATTTTTACCGGACCAAAACCTCACTTGATGAATCGATCAGTCAGGTGCAACATACGCTTATCGAGGCCTTTGTGCTGGTGTTCATCGTCGTGTTCGTCTTCCTTCAGGACCTTCGGTCAACACTGATCCCCGCGATCGCCGTCCCTGTAGCAATTCTGGGCACATTCTTCTTTCTGAACCTGTTCGGCTTGTCCATCAACCTGCTCACGCTCTTCGCGCTCGTTCTCGCCATCGGTATCGTTGTGGACGATGCTATCGTCGTGGTAGAAGCGGTCCATTCCAAGATGGAGGAGGAACATCTGGATGCAGGTTCCGCTACGGTGTCGGCTATGCATGAAATATCAGGCGCTATTATTTCGATCACACTGGTCATGGCAGCGGTATTTCTGCCCGTAGGCTTTATGACCGGTTCAACAGGTATATTTTACAGACAGTTCGCTTTCACGATGGCCATTGCGATAGTGATATCCGCCGTCAATGCCCTGACCCTCAGCCCTGCGCTGGCTGCCCTCTTTCTGAAAAGCGGACATGAACACAACGGTGGCCCGGAGAAACAGGGATTCGTTGCAAAATTCAACCGGGGCTTCAACAGAAGCTTTCAATCGCTTACTGAAAGGTATACCGGAGGACTGCGCTACCTGACCGCCCACAAAGGGGTCGCGATGGCCGGACTCATCCTGATCACGGCTTTCACCGTATACCTTGTCAGGACAACCAGAACCGGCTTTATCCCTACCGAGGACCAGGGCTTTATTGCGATCTCCGTATCCACGCCCTCGGGCACCTCGCTTTCAAGAACAGCCAAGGTGATCGGCGAAGCGGAAGCAAAACTTCGTGCACTGCCTGCTTCAAGGTTCGTGTTCTCCGTATCGGGGCTGAACCTGCTGACCAATTCAAGCAGCCCCTCCGCCGGTGTGGTGTTCGTCCTGCTGAATGATGATAAGGAACGGGGTCCGGTGAAAGACATCGATGCCATACAGGAAAGTATCCGCGGGCAGCTGTCCGGTATCCCCGGGGGCAGTTTTTTTGTTTTCGAATTTCCTACCGTACCGGGGTTCAGTAACGTAGAGGCACTGGACTTTGTACTGCAGGATAAATCCGGAGGCAAACTGGATCGTTTCAGCGCCGTTTCCGGCAAATTTATAGCAAAGCTGATGCAGAAACCAGCAGTGGCCTATGCCTTCACCACGTTCCGTGCGGACTACCCGCAGTTCAAGCTCGAAGTAGATGATGACAAAGCGGGTCAGCTTGGCGTCAGCAAACGCGACATCCTGCAGACCATGCAATCCTATTTCGGCAGCTCACAGGCTTCGGACTTCAACCGTTTCGGTAAGTATTACCGGGTGATACTTCAGGCCGACATCGCTGACAAAGCAGACCCGGCGGCGATCGACAAAGTTTACGTTAACAGCAATACGGGGGCATCTGTACCTATAAAAACGCTGGTCAGGCTGTCCCGGGTTTACGGGTCAGAGACCGTTTCCCGGTTCAATCTGTTCAATTCCATACAGGTCAACGCCATCCCCAAACCCGGCTTCAGTACCGGCGATGCGATCAGGGCCGTGGAAGAAACTGCAAAGGAAGAGCTGCCGAACGGCTTCGACTATCAGTTCCAGGGCCAGACCCGCGAGGAAATATCTTCCGGCGGACAATCGGCTGTGGTCTTCATACTCTGCCTTGTATTCGTATACTTCCTGCTTTCTGCACAGTATGAGAGCTATATCCTGCCGTTCGCCGTCATGCTCAGTATCCCGGCCGGTATCTTCGGCGTGTTCGCTGCGATCAGGCTGACCGGCATTGAAAATAATATCTATGTACAGGTCGCACTCATCATGCTCATCGGCCTGCTGGCAAAGAATGCGATACTTATCGTTGAATTCGCATTACAAAGGCGTAAGAAAGGAGATTCTCTAGTTGATGCAGCGCTGGACGGTGCCCGTTCACGTCTGCGCCCGATCATCATGACCTCTCTGGCCTTCATTACGGGAATGATACCTATGATGACCGCCAAAGGCCCTTCTGCAAAGGGAAATCATTCTATCAGCATCGGCGCGGCCGGCGGAATGTTATCCGGTGTCGTACTTGGTGTACTGATCATTCCGGTACTTTTCGTCATTTTCCAGCATTTGCAGGAAAAGGCAGGCAAACGGCCCGCGGCGGGAAAAGATCCGGAGATGAATTTTGAAAATCCGTCCATGGATGACCTGTTAAAACCCAGCAATTAAAGAAATCCGGATCATGAAAACACGCTATTTAAAAATCATCCTCCCCGTCCTGCTGGCAGCCATGCAAAGCTGCCGTGTATCACAGGATGTGAAATTACCGGATATGCATCTGCCGGAAAGTTACCGGACGGCATCGGAAGGAGATACAACTGTAATTGCAAAACTGCCATGGAGGTCTTTTTTTTCTGACCCGGAACTTCAGTCACTGATAGACAGCGCCGTCAGCAGGAACTACGATCTCGGGCTCGCACTTAAAAAT
This sequence comes from Mucilaginibacter conchicola, assembly GCF_003432115.1. Lineage (GTDB taxonomy): Bacteria > Bacteroidota > Bacteroidia > Sphingobacteriales > Sphingobacteriaceae > Mucilaginibacter > Mucilaginibacter conchicola. The sequence goes on along the minus strand of NZ_QWDC01000003.1, from coordinate 631,109 downwards.
CTCGAGATAGCCAGACTGAATTTCATTCAGTCAAAACAGGGAAATCTGCCTGAGGCCGGACTGGCGATTTCTGCTTCTTCTAACCGGCCTTCAAACAACAGCCTCAACGGCTTAACATATGGTCAGTTCCTCGGGACGAAACATGTTGAAGACTATACAGCAGCAGTCGATATATCCTGGGAAGCAGATATCTGGGGCAAGATCCGAAGCAGGAAAGAAGCCTCGCTCGCCGATTACCTTCAAAGCGAAGAAGCCAGAAAAACGCTGCAGACAAAGATCGTATCAATGGTATCCCAAAACTACTACCAGCTGCTGATGCTGGATACGCAGCTGGAGATCGCCCGCAAAAACCTGGCTTTAAGCGACAATACGCTGAAGATGATCAGGCTGCAATATGATGCGGGCCAGGTAACGGCAATGGCGATACAACAGGCTGAGGCACAGCGCCTGACCGCTGCAGCGCTGATACCGCGGTTTGAACAGGAGATCAGTATCACTGAAAATTCACTCAGCGTACTTTGCGGAAAGCTTCCTGAAGCGATCAGCCGGCAGCAGACCCTCGATAAAGTTAACAGGCAGGAAAACCTGTCCGCAGGGGTACCACTGGAATTGCTGAGTATCCGTCCGGATGTACGTGCGGCAGAGATCGGGGTTGACAGGGCAAATGCGGAAGTCGGTTACAGTAAAGCACGTATGTATCCCAGCCTGACCATTACTGCCGAAGGCGGTTTGAATGCTTTCAGGGCAAGTAACTGGTTCCGCCTCCCTGCTTCCCTTTTCGGTGCAGTCGCGGGCGGGATCACGCAGCCGGTATTTCAGCGCAAAGCCCTGAGGACACGGTATGAAATATCCAAAGCTGAAAGAGAAAAATCGATCATTCAGTTCCGTCAGCAGGTGTTGACCGCTGTACAGGAAGTATCTGATGCACTGATCCGTATCCGCAAGCTGGACAGGCAGCAGGACGTTTTACGGGAGAAAGTCACATCACTCCGCCTGGCCACCGCAAACGCAAACCTCCTGTTTAAAAATGGCAAAGCAACTTATCTGGAAGTGATCATCGCCCAGAGCGGCGTTCTTCAAAGCGAACTGGACCTCGCCGGAATAGAAAAAGCCGGGCTCGACGCGAGGATCGACCTTTACCGTTCTGTCGGTGGCGGATGGCATTAAAACAGCTTCCTGTGTACGGTTACATCGTGACGCTGTTCATACAGGTAAACACCGTTTTAAAAAAAGCTTAAAAACGTTTAATTTGTAACAATGACCAAACCTCCGCGGATATCGGATATAAGAACTACCGTAAACTCCCATATCACTTTTGAGAACAGGGCTGAAGGATTCGGAATGAACAGCTTCGACATCACGAATTCTATCGAAGATTTCGTTGTGCTGAGCAATGACGGTGCCGTAAAAACAGGGCCTCCGCTAAAGACCGACTTTTTTATTCTCATATTATGCCTTCAGGGCGAGTCGCAGAAAACACTGGGGCCTTTCAGCCTGGATGTCAGGCCGCGGACCATACATCTGGTGTCACCACGCTATATCAGTTCCTACCGGGACAAAACGGATGACCTTAAGCTCTACATGCTGCTTTTTAAACCGGAATTCCTCACTGAATCTTTTATCAAGAAAGAACTGATCGAACAGCTGCTTGATACCGGGCCCGATCAGCCGCCCATATTTGAACTCGATGAGGATAGTTTCCGGCAATTCAGATCTCTTTTTGAGCAGATAGACCGGGAAGTGAAACAGAAAAAAAACTTCAGCAGGCAGGTCATCAGACTCCTGCTCATACAGATCCTGTTTGAAATGAACAGGGCTTGTGAGACATGCAGCTCAAACACGTTGAGACAGACAAGCCGGCAGCATGCCATTGTCTTTAATTTCAGAAAACACGTGGATGAGCATTTCCTTGAAAAACGGACTGTCCGTGAATATGCAGACCTGATCAGTATCTCCCCTAAATATCTGCTTGAGGTGGTTAAAAATGAGACCGGACAGACCGCACTTCAGATCATACACAACAGGCTTTATCTTGAAGCGCAGTACCTGCTGAACCTTTCCGGCAAAAGCATTAAAGAGGTCGCTATGGAACTGGGGTTTGCGACCAGTTCTCATTTCAGCAGATTTTTCAGGCAGATGAGCAGCAGGTCCCCTCTGGAATACCAGCAGCAACGGTAAAATTGGTTCTATTTACCGAAAAACCGGAACGTTCTCCGCGTGGCTATTACTGAACTTTGTTTTGTTCCGATAAAGGAATACATAAACAGGGTCAACAGCTTATGAAAGCCGTCGCAGTCATTTTTCAGGAAGTTTATCATCCTGACCATTCCCGGTCAGCGACGGTAACATCAGGCCTGCATAATATAAGGCTGCACGGTGTCAGGAAAAATATTTCCCGTGCAGGCATTGCTGCCCTTGTGCTGAATGCGGCAACAGGTTATCTGGGCGCTTTTTTAGCTGCCCAGGGGATCAAATTCACTTTATGCTTTTCCCGTCAGAAACGGAGCTTCGCGCTGTTCCGTGTAACAAAAGCAGATGAAACAGCAGCATCTTCCGGTGAAAGCGAAGATAACGGAAATAGATTTTTCATAAAACCGATCAAATTACTTCATTATGAAAACAGAGGACATCAATGCACTTCAGGCTTGTATCAAGCTTGAAGACGATCAGATCTACTGCCCTGATCTCTCATCAGAGATCAGCAGTCAGGGGTATCGTCTCGGACAGGAACAGGAGCTTGCACTGCTGTTTCTTGATGTACGTGACTACACATCCCTGATGGAAAAAAACAATGGTTATGATGTTCTCTTTGTGATCCGTCACTTTCTCAGTGAGTGCGCAAAAATAGTGAGGGCATGCGGCGGCCAGATCGTTGAAGTCGCAGGAGACAGTATCTATGCTGCTTTTGGCACCGGCACAACGCCCGCTGCAGCGGTACAGGCTGCTTATGATGCAGCCCGGGCCATACTGTCTCTGCTCGGTTCTTTCAATGAAAAACGCGTTACCGGAAACTGCAGCACTGTTCTCGAAGCAGGGATCGGCATCCACAAGGGAAAAGTCGTCGTCGGCATGTCTGATCTTACAGGTAAAGAACAGATGACGGTAATGGGGCTGGCAGCGAATATTGCCGCAAGGATACAGGCGGAAACCAAAACATTAAATAACAATCTGCTGGTTTCTGCGGAAGCGGGTCAGCTGATCTTCGGAAAGGATAACCGATACAGCAGTGCCGCGCTTAAACTCCGCGGGATATCACAGCCGGTCGGGGTTTATCTCCTTGGAAAACCATACAGGACAGATGCCAAAGCAATCCCGGCTGTTCAGCAGGACCTTTCATTCTACATGGCCATCGCCGGTTAAAGTATTAAAACATCAATTACAGCAAATACATATTAAACAGACATGAAAAATATCCTTCATATCATTTCGAGCCCGCGCGGCGGATCATCATTCAGTATCAAACTTGGAAAAGCGATCGTAGAAAAAATTCAGCATGCTTACCCGGGGAGTTCAGTTACAGAATATGACCTTCTTTCCAAAAATTTCCCTCATCTGGAAGAACATCATGTGACATCCTTCTATACACCGGCAGAACAAAGAAGCCCGGAAGCGGTAGAGGCACTTGCTCACTCGGACGAAGCGATCAGTGCGATACGCAACGCAGATTTTATCGTTATCGGTGCGCCTCTTTACAATTTCGGCATACATTCCTCGCTTAAAGCCTGGATCGACCACATTACGCGTATCGGTGAGACCTTTAACTACACGGAGAAAGGCCCTGAAGGCCTGATCCACGGCAAAAAAGTTTATATCGCAATGTCCTCTGGCGGTGTTTATTCGCATGGCGAAGCTGCTGGTTACGATTTTGTCAGCCCTTACCTGAAAACGATACTGGGCTTCCTCGGTCTGACTGATGTTAAGGTATTCCGTATTGAGGGTACTGCTATTGAAGGTATTAAAGACACCGCGGTCGAAAAAGGCATAGACAGTATCCTTATTGACTGATCATTACAGGAGAATGTCCCCCTTTCCCGTAAAAAAAGGCTGTCTCTGCTGAGGCAGCCTTTTCCATGTTGTAAAGTTTTATCACCTCAACAAAGATTATTGACATTTATCAATTATTCGGATAAAACGTCAGCTTAATTTTACATCATCTGCTGTGCGCAGATGTCTATCTAAAAGCTATACGAACATGACAGCAAAGCAAACTCCCGTTGCGGTTTCGGAAGATCCCGCTATCTCAAAATCAACAAAAGACTTTCTGGCTGCCCTGAACGGCCCGGGCGGTCCCGGACTGGAAACATTCTCACCGCAGGAAGCCCGCGATGTGCTTGTACAGGCCCAGAGATCCGCAGAAGTGGACTATTCCGGGATCGAAGAAACGGAACTGGAAATCAGTGCCGGCGGTCATCAGATCAGGCTGAATATTGTAAAGCCGGAAAATACCGGTACAGCACAGCTGCCCGCTTTCATGTTTATCCACGGCGGCGGCTGGGTACTGGGGGATTATCCTACGCACAAAAGAATGGTCCGCGACCTAGTCGTGCTATCCGGAGCGGCAGGCGTATTCGTTAATTACACACCGTCTCCGGAAGCGCAGTACCCGCAGGCTGTCGATGAGATCTATGCCGCTTCAAAATGGGTGGCGGAGAATGGTGCATCGATAGGCGTTGACGGCGGGAACCTGGCTATAGTCGGGAACAGCGTCGGCGGTAATATGACAGCGGTCACCGCTATAAAAGCGAAAGAGAACGGCGGTCCGCTGTTTAAGGTGCAGATCCTGATGTGGCCGGTAACAGATGCTACATTCGACTGGGATTCTTATCAGCTGTTCGGGAAGGACAGATTCCTGACGACCCCGCTGATGCAATGGATGTTCGACAACTACACAAAAGACCCGGCACAGCGTAAGGAAGTATATCTTTCACCTCTGAATGCTACACCGGAACAGTTAAAAGGCTTGCCGCCTGCACTGATACAGGTTGCCGAGGCGGATATTCTGAGAGACCAGGGCGAAGCTTACGGCAGACTGCTGGACGAAGCGGACGTGCCCTGCACAACCATCAGATATAACGGTATGATCCATGATTTCGGTCTGTTGAACCCGCTGGCGAATCTCCCGCAGGTAAGATCGCTTTTTGTTCACGCTGCTGCGGAGCTGAAAAAATTTCTGGGTGTTTAGTTTCATGTGTGATCCGTCCGCGGTGTGCGGACGGGTCTTTTTCATGTAACGCGGGCCACATGGCTCCTCTTTATACAAATAATGCAGGCGGGGGATTACCCCGTCTGCTTATCAGGGATAAACCGGCCCTGCACCTGACAGCATATGCGGTCAGAAACATCTGCCAATTCATAATTTATGTCGTCTGAGTGCTATTGCTGTTCATTTAATATGTTCCGGGTCGATCCGCCGGGTCACAGCGGAGACAGCGCGGTCGGGATATGCTCCGTGTGCTGTATTTTCTGCTGTACCGGGCATGGAAAGCGGGATCATGATACGCCGGAATTTATCTGCCTGCTGTGCTTGCCTTCGAAGCTCATTGCAAGCGCACTGATCACATCCCAGTTAGCCAACCCTTATTTGCTGGAAGGCCACCGTAGTCTGATGGAACTCGCTGAACGGTTTAACAGGACTTATTACCTGTCCCTGAAAGACTTCAGGGACAGAATGCCGGACCTGTACTTCCTTACCGGGCAGACCGGTAAAACGGTGATCCGTTATGACGATAATACAGGCGCTGCTGCCGGGAAAGGTTACGCAAAGGTCTTTCGTGATCTTGAAGATGAATCATGGCTTTTTGTACGCGCAGCGGCGGTTCTTTTGAAGCAGACGGCAAACCGGCTGTATCTTAACCGGCTGCCGGGATATCTGCAGTACCTCTATGAAATAACAGCATAAACCGGGTCTCAGCAGCCCGCTTTGGATCAGGTTTCAAAGAAACGACAAGCTGTGACACGGAAAACCTTTAAACAACAATTATAATTTTATCGATGAAAACCATTAAATTCCTTCTTTACTACCTGTTCATCACCAACGTACTTATTGGTATATGGGCGCTGTTTTTTGCCTATTCATTTTACGAAAACTTCCCGGGCTTCGGATTTCACTGGATAAAGATATTCGGGCCCTATAACGATCACCTGGTCAGGGACGTCGGCGCATATTTTATCGCGATGGGCAGCCTGCCGATGTATGCGATCATCAAGCCGGAAGAGAACAGGATACAGGTCGCTGCTTATGTGTCACTTGTGTTCGGTATCCCCCATCTGGTGTATCATCTGATGATGATCGGTATGTTTCCGACACTTGCAGATATAATCGTCGGTATCACATCGCTTTCGCTGCCTGTGCTCTTCCCTGCCATCATTCTCCTGCTGCTGAGGAACATCAAACGCGCCGCTCCCTATTCATTTTCGCTTTAATTTCAGGATCTGAAACAGTCACCTTAAATAATAGTCAATATGGAAGCATTAACTGAAATCGATCAGATATTCATCAACGGAAAGTTCGTAACGCCGAACGGAACCGACACACAGGACCTTTTCGATCCGTCTACGGCAAAGGTCATAGGACGTGTCAGGTTAGGCGATGCAACAGATGCAGACAATGCCGTAAGGGCTGCAAAAGCAGCATTCACGCTGTATTCAGGGTATACAATCGAACAAAGGAAGTCGGTACTTGAGAAAATATACCATGCCATATCAGCAAACCAGGATAAACTGAATGAAGCAGCGGTGGCCGAATACGGATCGCCTATGGCAGCGACGAAATTCAGGACAAGCCTTGCCGCTCAGTTTTTTCTGGATGCAAGTCATGCGCTTGATGAGATCGAGTTTGAAAAGAAACTCGACAAAGCCATCATCATCAAGGAGCCTGTGGGTGTGGTTGCTGCTGTTACCCCCTGGAATGCCGATTACATCCACATGTGCGGGAAGATCGCTCCTGCACTGGCCGCAGGGTGTACGGTCGTGATCAAACCCAGTGAATTCAATGCGATCGAAACGCAGCTCCTTACAGAATGTTTCCGGGATGCCGGGATCCCGGACGGACTGATAAATGTCGTTAACGGAACAGGTGCGGTGGTCGGAAGTGCCCTTTCTTCGCATCCCGATGTTGCGCTGGTCACTTTCACCGGGTCAACGCAGACCGGAAAGACGATCTCCAGGTCTGCAGCAGACACGGTGAAAAGGCTGGTGCTTGAACTTGGCGGCAAATCGCCGAATATCCTTCTGGATGACTGTGATTTTGAAGCGGCGATCCCAAGGGCACTTCTCATCGCCTTCAGTAACAGCGGGCAGGCATGTCACGCGGGAACAAGGCTGATCGTGCCGGAACACAGGCTTCCGATGGTTTCCGGATTGCTGACCGATGCGGTAAACAAACTGAAGATCGGAAACCTGTACGCAGATGACGCGCAGATCGGCCCTATGGTCAATGCCCAGCAGTACCAGAGGGTGCAGTCTTATATACAAAAGGGAATCGATGAGGGCGCTACCTTACTGGCCGGCGGCCCCGGACATCCTGACGGTCTGGAAGGATTCTATGTCCGTCCCACCGTTTTCACGAATGTAAGCAGTGATATGAGCATTGCAAGGGAAGAGATCTTCGGTCCGGTGCTGTCGGTGCTGACCTATCGCACTGAAGAGGAAGCGGTCAGCATTGCGAACGACTCGATATATGGTCTTTCCGCATATATCAGCAGCGGCGATGCGGAACACGCAAAACAGCTTGCAAAAAAGATCGAATCCGGCAGGGTGATCATCAATTCCGTGGTGAACGCTGAGCCGAAAACGCCTTTCGGCGGGTTCAAGCAGTCAGGCATAGGCCGCACCGGCTGGACTTACGGGATCGAGATGCATCTTGAACCGAAAGTGATCGCCTTTTAAGCGCGGCCACAGGCTATCCGGTTTTTATATGAAAAGGATTCCGCAGCGATTTGCGGAATCCATTTTTCCTTTTATACCAGTTAGTGTTTAGTCTTTTCAAAGGCTCAAAACGCCTATATGAGTTCCGGGAGCTGCTTTCGCAGCTGGGCAGTAAATTCCTTCGCTGCTTTCTTTTCATAAGCACCGGCCAGCCTGACGAATGCCGCTTTTCTGAGCAGGTTTTTCTCTTTGATCGGCACAGTGTGCAGTGAGCTCTCGCGGACCGTGATCTCCACCATTATGCTGTACCAGCGCCCTGTCCTGACAAGGTCGAGGACGGCCGAAATATCATTGATCTCCATTTTAAAATCCGGTTCCAGCCGGTGTTTTCTGAACAGGCGCAGAAAAAAGTGATCAGCGCTGTATTCCTTCGTGGCAATTGCCAGCGGCAGCCCGGCGATATCTTTTAATGATACTGCTTTATTTCCCTTAAATCGCGAATCATCTGCGCAGACCAGCGCCATGGGCGAACTGAAAAGCGTATCATAGGCCAGTGATTCCTGATCGGGTTCTCCGAAGAATACCAGCGCAAGATCCAGCTCGTACGATCTTACTTTTTCCATCAGCTCATCGGAGGTCCCGAATACCGCGCGGACACTGATGCCCGGAAACGCTTCACTGAATTTGATCAGCACCGCGGTGAACAGGTTTCTCAATCCATAGGTCACGCCTATCTTAAGCGTCCCCGTGTTCATATCGTTGAGGTCTCTGAGGAGAACAGCCCCGTCATTAGCTTTTTTCAGACTTTCGGCTGCGAACTGGTAAAACAGTTCACCGGCTTCAGTGACGGTTATCCGCTTACCGAAACGGTCAAACAGCAGTACCCCGAGTTCTTCTTCCAGCTGTTTGACCTGCTGAGAGAGTGTGCTTTGCGTAATATTCAAACTCCTGGAAGCTTCGGTGAAGCTGCCCAGGTCCTTAGTCCTGACAAAATAACGAAGTTGTCTGAGTTCCATGCTTATCGTTTTTACCGATGCCAAACATCGAAAAATACCATTTTGCCAATATAAGGGATTGCCGGAACTTTGTAAAATGAAAACGATAAGTTTATCGCTGAAAGAAGCTACACCTTCGTTATTTACAAACCTGGGACTCGGTGCCGGGCAGATATTACTGTGGGGCGGCTCCTACTTTATCCTGTCCGTACTTTCAAAACCGATCATGGCAGAAACAGGCTGGACCTACCAGATGGTTTACGGCGCCTTATCCTTTTCGATGGTCATTTCCGGCCTCGTACTTCCCTTCGTCGGAAGGATGATACAATCCCTGCGGCGCAACCATATGCTCAGGTACACCGGCCTGGTAATGGCTGCCGGTTTACTGATCATGGGATCAGCACACAACTACCGGATGTTCATGCTGGCATGGGCAATAACCGGCATTGCCATGGGTATGGGCCTGTATGACGCCCTTTTTGCTTCTATCGGGAAATATTTCGGAAAGAGCACAAGGAATATGATCGTCAAGGTTACGCTGATCTCCAGCCTGGCACCGACCATATCCTGGCTGATCACCTCTTACCTGCTTGAGAATATGGGTTGGCGCAATACCTGTTTCATCTACGCCGGTATTCTCGCCCTGGGTATACTTCCGCTGCACTTTTTTGTATTTCCGCAGGTCTCAGCACCGGCTGATGAAAGCAGCAAAAGTAAAGAAGTGACTGCGACAGGCCCTGAACCGAAACTGTTCCTCCTGCTCATCTGCAGCTTTACGATGGGTGCGGTGCTGACCACAGGTGTTATCATCAACCTTATCGATATACTTACCGGGAAAGATCATACCATGGCTGCATCCCTGGTGATCATCTCATTTCTCGGTCCAAGCCAGGCAGGTGTTCGCCTGCTCGAACTGATCATGCCGCCGGCGACGCCCCTGAAAATGTCCGTCCTGTCGGCACTGTCGATGCTCGCGGGCCTGGTCTTACTGATGGTCAGCAATAACCTTGCGATACCGGGTGTCATCCTTTTCGGGATGGGTAACGGAATGCGCTCTGTAGTGCGGGGAACGCTGCCGCTCTCCCTTTTCGGAGAAAGCGGCTACGCCGTACTGATCGGGAAACTCGGACGCTGGCCGCTCATTGCACAGGCGGTCACGCCGGTCATCGCAGGCTTCATCATGCAGAAATTCAGCAATATGTGTTTCCTCGGCGTATTCCTCATTATAGCAGTGATCAACGTTTTTGTCTCCGTGATCATTTACGGAACAGTTAAAAAAACGCAGCAGGGCGTGCACTCATCACAACAAATAAAACAAACGATATGAACTACGAATTCAGACAGGCAAAAACCAGCGAACTGACCGGTATCTGGGAAATAATGCTTCATGCGATCAGTAAAAGAAAGGCTGAAGGCAGCGATCAGTGGCAGGACGGCTATCCCAATCCTCGGGTAATTGAGAACGATATCAGGCAAAAAGCAGGTTTCGTTCTGCTGCAGGGCGGATCGGTCGCCGCATACGCCGCGATCGTTAAAAATCAGGAACCGGCTTACGAAAACATACAGGGCAAATGGCTCACGGACGGCGATTTTATGGTTGTACACCGGATCGCGGTTTCAGCAGGGTACGCGGGAAGGGGCATTGCCGGGCAGATCATGGCTTATGCCGAAAACCTGGCCTTGGAGCAAGGCATATACAGTGTAAAAGTGGATACCAGTGACGACAATATTGCCATGCTGAGAACATTTGAAAGAGCGGGATATAAATATTGCGGAGAGGTGTCACTTCGCGGACAGCAGAGAATGGCATTCGAAAAACAGCTTATTCCTGTTCAGGAAAGCTGATTTTTCAACAATCCTGTTATTTTCAACATTTCTGGTGATTGATCAGGAGGGGCTTTATTTTTAAACCGAGGATATCCCCTATGCCGGACCACTACGAACTTTCGGATTTCGTCTCTTTTGAAAAAGACAGCAGGGCTGGTTATACAGGCCGCTGTTCAGCAGTACAGGAAGCAAATATTTACCGCTGGCTCAAGGAGCAGGGCTTTGGTATCAGCGAGTTCGGTGATGAACTGCTGATCTTCCGCCGTTCGGGCGAAGAGATCCTTCCCGCCTCCGTAATCAGCATGAAGCGAAATTTTTTAGACTTCCTCGAAACAGCAAATTTCGCCGGGCTTGAAAATGGTGTCAGCCGTAATGATCTGATCAACTGGTTTTATGACACGCCGCCTTTGAAAAGAAACGAATGCTTCATCAGCTGTTTAAAAGAAAAGCTGAGCACGGAGGAATCTTTTTTCATACGCACCGGTTGCGCATTAACATTTTTACCGTTTTCAGAGATCTGCCGCAAGTTTACCCTGCTGCAATGCTAAGGCCTTAGAAGCTTGTGTCAAAAAAACGTTTAGCGTTTACAGGCATTAAATAACTTTTGATGCCGAAAAACGCTGTTCCGGCATCAAAGCCTTCAATTCTTATTATGCCGGGCTGCATAAACCGGTCTTACAGTGACAGCGTTATTTTGTTGCCCTCCTTAAGACCGCTTACGCCGCCGCCCGTATAGCTGACGGTATACCGGTGTCCGGTAAGTTCGTATTTATCTGCCAGGTCGATGATCGTTTTGACGCTGCCGTGCGCGGGAACGGTCGTTAAGGCAGAAGCCGGCGGCGGCATTACGCGCCTTGCCATAGCCCCTCTGAATAAAGCTTCCTCCCCTTTTTCATCGGTGATCCCGAAATATTTACCGATTGCAGGCTCAAAAGGCGTTTCCCACTTACAAAAACGCAGAGGCTTGTTTGTGGGATTTGTTACGGTAAATGACAACAGAATGCTTCCTTTCCCGCTGTTATTTCCGGATGAAAGATGGACTTCCAGCTTTTGCGCCTCACTGATGTAGGATTGTTCGCTTTTTGCATCAGTGGCGTTCTTCTGCGTATGACAGCCTGTTAAAACGATAATTGCGGCGATAAATGAAATATAAACCTGACGTATCATAAAGATATTTTTTTAAGACTACCGGAACTGATGTCATTTAAAACGGATAACTCAATTATCGGGCCTGAACTTACTGCACTGATTACGTGATCGACCGCAGGGATGAGACAGCAATTACAGACCTTGTCTTTAAGAGGGTGATTACCAGTCATTAAATTTCTCGTCAAAGAGATGCACATATAACCGCAGGCCGATAAAATCAGGAAAGGGTGATGACACTGTCAACGGGCACCCTTCATATCTTTGAGGGCGGAAGACCGTAAGCCTGCCGGAACGCGTAGGTAAAATGGGATAGGTCTTCAAATCCCAGCTCGTTATAGATCTCGGTGGGCCGTTTACCTTCCTCCTTGATCAGGTAGTATGCCTGCTTCAGCCGCCGCCGGACAAGCCAGCGGCCGGGCGAAGTGTCAAATATCTTTTTAAAATCCCTTTTGAACGTGGCAAGGCTTCTGCCCGTCAGAAACGCGAACCTTTCTATATCCACTTTGAAATGGTAGTTCTTTTGCATAAAGCTCTCGAGGTCCGACTTACCGGGCTCGCTAAAATCGAACAGGATATCCTTGAGTTCTGGGTTGACCTTCAGAATGATCAGCAAAGCTTCCTTTACCTTAAGCTCCAGCAATTCTGAATCATGCTCATGATCGGCCTGCAGGTATGGGATCAGTGAGTCGGTCAGGTCGCGATAAGCCTTGTGCGCAGGCAGTTTGATACAGGTATCCCCGGAGGCTCTGCCGGAGGAGGTATAGCCATACTCCGCACTGAACTTCCTGAGCATTTCTTCATCAAAAAATATTGCCAGTGTTTTGAAAGCACCGCCGGGCGGTGCTTTCTTTTCATATTTGGCCAGTCTTTTCCCGACCGAGAACCTGAAATCCCCCTCTTCAAAGTGATACTTTTTTGACCCGTCATCAACAGTCATCGAACCGGCCTCCTGAAAACTGAAGGTGTGGGAAGCGATGAACTGCTCACCTTTGTTTGATGAACTGAAATAACAGGCATGCACGATCGGAGGAAGTGAACTTTTGACCTTTTTCATCAGATTGAATTATGATTACTCAGCTACTGCAAAGATAGCTGAACATCAGGCCGGCAGGTACTTTAAGAAACCTTTTCTGATAGAATCTACATAAGCCTGATCATTCATTTTTTCGCGTGCATCCATCCTTGCCTGAAAATCTTCATTCCCGATAGAATACCGGAGGGTATCTGACCCGTCCGTTACCGCTTTGTAGATCACTTCTGCAACCGCAGTACCTTTCACGAGGTCGAAATTCCGGATATCCTGAAACATTTTAGAGGCAGCCGAAATGAACGGGTCATAGTCAGCAATTTTGTCATTCTCTGAATTTGCCTGGTTGCTGACGGCACTGAAATTAGTTGAGGCGCCGCCGGGTTCCACGATCTTGACTTTAATATTCAGACTGCCTAACTCGTAGAACAATGCTTCTGAAAAACCTTCAAGCGCGAATTTTGATGCAGCGTAAAGAGAGATCAGCGGAAGCGTAAATTTCCCCGCTCCTGAACTGATGTTAAGGATCGTCCCAGATCTCCTTTCCCGGAAATGCGGTAGGATCGTTCGGATCGTATTCATTACGCCGAAAACATTAACATCGAACTGTTCGCGGATCTTTTCTTCTTTTGTTGCTTCAAATATGCCGAACTGTCCGTAACCTGCATTATTGATCAGGACATCGATGTGTCCGAACTTTCTGATCCCGCTTTCTATCGCGGAGGTAATGCTCTCCTGATCCTGTACATCGAGTTTTGCGATGAAAACATTATCCCCGCTGTTGAGTTCATTTTCCTTCTCCGGACTGCGCATGGTCGCCACGACCTTCCAGCCCTTTGCTGCAAATAATTTAGCGGTTTCCTTACCTATACCGGATGAAGCCCCGGTGATCAAGATTACTTTTTCCATTTTATATTCTCTCTTTTTGATAATACAAAATTCAGCAATCCTGTACGCAGAAATTATGCTCAAAAGCTCAAATAAATGTGTTCAAAAGCTCAAACTCAAAATAATTGATGCGCGGCGGACATTGATCAGAATCCCTGTTCACCGATTACACCGTCTAACAGATGCGATCAGGACGGTGGCAGCGCTGACCTACGCGGTCTTATGGGCCGCCGTGCTGTGGCCGATCAGCCTGTTCTCTGCAAATTTATGGGCAAGACTTTCCGCAGCAAGGTCGTAAGCCAGGGGATCGGACCAGTTTGCTGAAGGATCCAGAATGGAGGCATCAACGCCCGGACAGCTCACAGGCATGCGAAGGCCGAATACATGGTGCGGCCGGTACATGACTTTATCAAGTTCCCCGGCTAATACCGCGCGGACGATCGCCCTGGTATCTGCGAGATCGATCCGATGCCCCGTTCCGTACGGCCCGCTTGTCCATCCGGTGTTGATCAGCCATACGGCGGGCTGATGGGCATCGAAACGAGCCATCAGCATATCTGCGTAATATTCTTTAGGCAGAGGCAGGAAAGGCGCGCCAAAGCAGGGGCTGAAAACCGGTCTGGGTTCACGATGCCCGTGTTCCGTACCGGCTACTCTTGCCGTGTAACCCATCAGGAAATATTCCCTTGCCTGCTCCCTGGAAAGGCGGCTGACAGGAGGAAGCACGCCATAGGCATCGCAGGTCAGAAAGAATATATTAAGCGGAACGCCCGCCATGGCCGGCTGGTCTGACCGGCTGATAAAATCAAGGGGATAGCTTACCCTTGTGTTCTCGGTCAGCGAAGTATCCTGATAGTTGACTTTATTTGTACCGGAATAAAATACGGTATTTTCAAGGAGCGCTCCGGCTCTCACCGCATTGAAAATGGCCGGTTCGCGCTCCGGCGTCAGTCCGTTGACCTTCGCATAGCACCCACCTTCCAGGTTGAATATTCCCCTTTCCGACCAGCCGATCTCGTCATCCCCGATAAGACGCCTGTCCGGGTCAGCGCTCAGCGTGGTCTTGCCTGTTCCGCTCAGCCCGAAAAACAAAGCTACCCCTTCCCTGCCCTCACTCGCGCTGCAGTGCATGCTTAATACTTTCTTTTCCGCCGGCAGGATCAGGTTAAGGATACTGAAGACGGACTTTTTGATCTCGCCGGTGTAAGCGGTACCGCCGATGAGTATAGTCCTGTTCGCAAATGAAATAACGGTAAAATTGCTGTTCTTCGTACCGTGAATGTTTGGATCGGCTTTAAAGCCGGGCGCATGGATCAGGTGCCAGCCGCCGGAAAAGCCATCATCATAAGGCTCGCTTTTCAGGAACAGATTCGCGGCGAACAGATTGCTTTGCGGATCTTCCGTCACTACTCTGACAGGCAGGCGGTATTGTGGGTCTGCACAGGCCGCGACATCCCTGATCCAGACCTCCGGCAGTCTGTCGAGATATGCAGTCATATCTGCCGACAGTTTACTGAAATGCGCTTCGCTGATGGGCTGGTTCAGCGCGTTCCAGTCGATCAGCTGCTCATGGGGCAGTTCCCGAACGATAAACTTATCCTCCGGGCTCCTTCCTGTAAATTTACCTGTACTGATCATTAAAGCCCCTGTTTCGCTTTTAACGGCAAAACCTCTGTTGAGGGCCTGCAAAGACAGCTGTTCCCGCGACAGCTGGTAGTGGATATGTGTCCTTATAGAAAAACGGCTCATAGCGGTTGAATTGGTTAATGCAAAGGTTGCGCTATGAAGCAGATAAAACCACAGCGGCCTGTTACTTTAGAAAAACTGACCAAAAAAACACTCTTTACTTGTTCATTTCACTGTTTTCGGGCAGGATTCTGCTACAGCACGGTCAATACCATTCATTTTTAACATTTCGATACACTTAGTTACACCTCTATCCGAACAACCAACTTGCCTTATGAGCATATAATTACCTAAATTGGCGGCACTACCAAGACCAATAAAATACGTATAAAATACACTAAGCCAATGTCAGAAAGAATTACTTACCAACAGTTCCTTTACAAGCATCTTCGTGATCAGCCCGGGCTGACAACCTTGCTGGAAAGCATCAGTAATGCTGCGGCAGGGATCGCTGAAGAACTCAGCAGGATCAGTTTTACCGGTCCCGCTGATCCCGGAACGGTCAACCTGCACGGAGAGTCCCGGCATCATATGGATCAGTATGCGGAGACACTGTTCCTGACCGCACTGTCTGAAAGCCGGGCTTGCTTTGCCGTTTTATCGGAGGAACAGACGGAAATGATACAACTGACAAGTGCGCTGTCGCAGGAGGCAGCCTACATTATTGCCCTTGATCCGCTGGACGGTTCTTCAAATATAGATGTTAATATCCCGGTCGGCAGTATTTTCAGCATTTATGACCGTTTTAAAACCGCTTCGCCAAGCCACCCGGCTGCGGTACTGCAGGATATGGATGGGCATATAGCATCAGGTTATGTATTATACAGCACAACTACCATGATCGTACTGGCCTTACCGGGGCTGGTCACAGGTTTTACGCTGGACAGTGCAAACGGGGGATTTGTACTTTCCCATGCGAACATCCGTATCCCGGACACTGGGAACATCTATTCGGTGAACGACGGTAACTACCATGACTTTGACAGGGGCACGCAGAACTACATCCGTTTCTGCCGGCAGCAGAAAGAGTTTTATGAAAGACCTTTTACCGCAAGGTATGTGGGCTCTATGGTGGCAGACATACACCGCACGTTATTAAAAGGCGGGATATTCCTCTATCCGGCTACAATGGCATTAAAGGAAGGGAAACTTCGTCTCGCTTATGAATGCCGTCCGATGGCCTATATTGTTGAGCAGGCGGGCGGAAGGGCAAGCACGGGTTCAAAAGAGATCCTTGACCTCCCGCTGCGATCCCCTCACCAGCGGGTACCTGTCGTGATCGGTTCGGAAGAGATGGTCAATACTGCTAAGCGCTTACTGAATGCCTGTTTACCTGTTAACTGTGAAGCGCATGTATAACCCGGACAGAACAGACCTTGAGATCCTGCGACTGTTGGAGCAGGACGGCAGAATGTCACACAAGGTAATCGCCCAGACCGTGCATAAATCCATTACGCCCGTGCATTCCAGGATCAGCAAACTGGAAAAAAGCGGGTTTATCAGAAAGATCACTGCCCTGATCAACCCTAAACTGATCGGCAGGGGCCTTACGGCCTATACACAGGTACTGCTGAAAGTGCATTCACAGGAAAGCCTCGAAAACTTTATTGCAGAAGCGGTAAAAATAAAGGAGGTCATGGAGTGTTATCACATGACGGGCACTTTCGATTTCCTTCTCCGGATCACCATCCGCGACATGGAAGCCTATAATGAATTGCTGCTGAAGCAGCTCAGCAACCTGCCCGCCGTGGCACAGATGCAGACTTTCTTTGTTATCTCGGAAGCGAAATATGAAACGGCTTACTTTAATACGGTCTGAGCAAGCTGCGGGCGGACGCCGCAGCTTGTTTTCTTATTAATAGTTTTTTGCTTTTGCAGCGCCTGGGTTTATTTTTTCATTCTTCTGGTCACCCTCAATGTCGGATATATTCCATCCAAAACTTCAGTAATGGTAGCATCAATGGAAAACCGGCGGATGTCGAACGTATCCAGGTTACTTACATAAAGCGCAGGCTCAAAGCTCTTATCACTAATCACGAACCTATCATGCTCATAAACCATGCGTAAGGGTATAATCGTATCTCCCTTTAATACGTCCAGGTCGTACACGTCTTTTCTCTTTTGAATTTTGATATCTGATTGGATGTAGGTATATCCTTTCAACATGGTTTTCAGCAGCTCATGTGCCTTTTGATCCCAGGCAAGCTCATTTCCTTCTTCTTCACTGTCGAAAAAATCATCCCAGGCTTCTTCAGGCTGCAGTGTGATCTCCGCATGCTCCAGTTCTTTTATGTAGGGTACGATCTCCAGCATATAATCCTTTTCTTTTTCAGGATGCGGGCTTAGATCTGCCCCTGCAATTATATGCCCTTTCCATTTAATATTATACGAGGAGATATTATGTGTTTTATTGAAACTGTATTCCATACTGCAAATATCGCCATTTAGGAAAACAAGCCGGGCATCCCGTACCGGCCGGGCAATCCGCTGTATCTCCTGCAGAAAATGCCGCTCCTGTCCCTGATGCCGCCCATGCCCGCCGCTCAGGTTCATACATTCGCTGCGCTGCATTTCTTCTCCAGAGCGCGGGCCGCACGGCAAGAACCTACAGCCGCCTTCCTCCTGCTGTCCGCTGCGGACCGTACGCTGCGCTTAACCTGGCCGCAACACGCACACGGACGGCAGCAGGGTACTTGCCCGGGGGCTGAAATAATCATAATTCTTAAATTCTGATCTGTATTTTTATGTAGTTTAGCTTGCGCAGTCAACAGGCTGAAAATGATTATTAACTGAAGATGATTTTACCTGAGCACAAGAATCTGCCTGTACATTTATTGGCTTCCTGCTTTAACAGTACGGTTGCTTCTTATAAATTTTACTGGTTCCTGTCACTGATCGATCAGGTAGAAACCGGGAAAACAGTTATTTCCAAACAGGACCTGTTTGCAGGCATGGTGGCTAACGCCTGGTATACAGTAAACTATTTTAAAGTTTCGTTCGGCGTTCTGGACAAGTTGCAGGAAGCTGTCCATGAGATACGGACACACGAAAACCTCACTATAGATTGCGACCGCCGTATGGTCTTTACAAGGCTTTCTGACTCGGCTGATCCTTTGATTAAAAGGAAACTCAGATATTTCAACGGAGAAGTACCTCACCGTTTTCTTAGTCCATGGTTAAGGGCATCGGATAAAAACCATGTGTATGCAGCGTCCAGAGACTTGAATAATCAATGTCTTTATGGCCTGTATAATGATCACATAGAAGTCAACCCGGACTGGTTCAATTACCTTCGTGAGCACGCCGGGATCCTGCGAAAGTTTTGTTACTGGACACTTGCACTCTTCCTGCAGTCAAAAAATCCTAATGTTCCGGATATCCCTAACAAACTGATCAAAAGCCCGGTCAGAAAATCACTCAATGAACAACGGAAATTCTGGGATATCGTTCTGGGCGAACTTGGCAGTGTAGACTGCATTTATACCGGCAAAAAGCTCATCATCGGCGATTATGCGGTAGAGCATTTCCTCCCTTATGCATTTGTTTCCCATGACCTGATGTGGAACCTGATCCCTGCTGACAGATCTTTCAATAGTTCGAAAAGCGACAAGCTGCCACCCCTTGATAAATACTTCGGCCCTTTTTTCGATCTTCAGCAAAACGCTTTAAACATCGTAAAGGCAAAAGCACCGAAAAATAAATTGCTGGAGGATTATCTCACGATCATTCCTGACCTCTCCCTCTTCGAACGCCAGCGTGTCTTCGACCAGATCAACCCGATCGCGACCATCGCGATCAATAATGGTTTTGAATATCTCCGGTCTTAAGCTTCACAGTTTCTTCTGACAGATATACTGCAATGATAGACCGTCGAGCTTGACTGTGATGATTCACGACTGATTATCCGGCTGCGAGACTCTTTTCTTTAACACCCAGCTTCGCTGCGTTATCTCTCACTTTCTTCAATTCCGCCTTTATCTGTTCACCGACCGGGCCAAAAGCACAGCTAAGCTCGTGGCCGATATTGAATGTGGGCTTTCAAAAGCTTACGGCATAAACGGCTGTCTCCCCAAAGGGTCCCCTCCAATTATTCCGTTTCCTTTTGCCTTTTGCCGGCCACATACTGCTGCTTTCTTTTTCCCCTCATCGCCAAACAAATAGAAGAGGCTGGCAAAAAAGAAAAAAGTTTAACAAAACATAAAAATCAAAATTATGGCAAACTGGTGCAGCAACAAAGTAGAGTTCATTGGCGAAAGCAGCCAAATCGAACAACTGGCCTCGCTTTTTAATGCGATGGCGGCAAATGAAAAAAAGAATGGATGTGGGCAGATGCCCGAATTTGTACCCATTTCCGAAACGAAGTACTTCTTCAGCATTTCGTGGGAAAACGGCATCCTTTATTACGAGACCAAATGGTCTCCTAATACATCGGTGCTCCAGCGGATTGCAATGGAATACGGGGTCGGGTTCATCCATTCTTACGATGAACCGGGAAATGCTGTCTACGGCGAGGCCCATTACCTCAATGATGAGCTGACGGTCATCGACCTGGACTGGGACGATATCGGCCAGTATGAATACGATGAGGAGAACGGCATTTACCGCTTCGAGAACAGGAACTACGAGAGCAGTGACGAGATACTTTACATCATGCTACAGCGCAAGAAAGCTGCTATCAGGCAGCAGAACCTTAATCCTACCGATAACAATCCATCCGAAACATTTTAACCGCAATCATCATGGCACACAATCTGAATTACAATGAGCAAAAGGGAGAATACAATTTCTTCAGCGTTAAGGAAAAAGCCTGGCACAACCTCGGCAAAATCGTTGAACATTACCCGACCAGCGCGGAAGCTATACAGTACGCAGGATTAGATTACACCGTTGAAAAACGACCGCTGTTCACGTATGATTCCGAAAATCAGAACGGCGAGACCGACCTTGTCATTCCTGAAATAGAAGTACCCAATTACTTTGCCACCGTACGCACCGATACAGAAGATGTGCTTGGCGTGGTCGGCAGGGATTACCAGGTCGTACAGAATACTGACGCTTTTCAGTTCTTCGACGCGATCGTTGGTGGCGGCGAGGGCATCCTATACGAAACAGCAGGTGCACTCGGCAAAGGGGAACGCATATTTATTACCGCCAAACTCCCTGACTATATACGCGTAGGCAAGGAAGACCTTATAGAACAGTATCTTTTCCTGACCACTTCGCATAATGGCTTCGGCAGTATCACCGCCGCCTTCACCCCTGTTCGTATCGTTTGCAACAACACTTTAAATGCCGCGCTTGGCCATAACAGCAGGGCCGTTAAAATACGCCACACCTCCTCAGCAAACGACCGCATACGCCAGGCACATACCCTGATGGGTATCAGCAATGAATTATCCGCTGAACTTGATGCAATATTCAATAACTGGTCAAAAGTGCGCATCACCGACGCCCAGGTGAAAAAACTGGTACAGATAGCAATGGCCCCCAACAGGGAGGTGCTGCAGAAACTGCAGAAAGGCATCATTGATGAATTATCAGCCGGCTACACCAATATGGTTGACAAGGTTTATGAATATGCTTTGGGTAGTCCGGACCAGCAGCTGTCAACAACTGCTGGTACTGTCTTCGGTGCGTACAACGCCGTGACAGGATATTTTCAGAATGTCCGCAAATACAAGGACGAGGAAACCAAATTCAAATCCATTATCGAAGGAACAGCCAAACTTCGCGGAGAAACTGCATTCAACCTCTGCAGTGCCTTTGCCGGCCATGGCGCAGATGCCCTGAATTTCAACTAATACATATCACCCGGGGAGCGCCAGCTCCCCACTAACAACTTTTACAATGACACGTTCAAACATGCACATCATTCTGACCAATGGTAAAAAAATAAAATGCGTTGCAGATAGCAGCAGCGCACCCGAACAGGGGTAT
The DNA here is from genome assembly GCF_003432115.1 of Mucilaginibacter conchicola. Taxonomy (GTDB): domain Bacteria; phylum Bacteroidota; class Bacteroidia; order Sphingobacteriales; family Sphingobacteriaceae; genus Mucilaginibacter; species Mucilaginibacter conchicola. The sequence goes on along the minus strand of NZ_QWDC01000003.1, from coordinate 609,734 downwards.
ATCGTAGAAAACCTGATACAGCCATTACTCAAATTCAAACATGCCAGCCGAGAACTTGAATTAATTAAAGAGCACTGCACCATGAATGAGCAGCGGATCAACGCAACCTATCGTTATGAGATCAACCTGCTAACTGGCCGGGTTGCTTTATTTACAGAAGAATATGATTCGGGTATGGACAGATTTATCAGAGGCGAAGATATCACTGAGCGTTATGAGACCTACCTGAGAATGATAAAAAACTAAAAGACTTAACCATGGTGAAGATAAAAGAGGGCTATGTGATGTCCGCAAAAGAAAAAGCAGAATATGAAAGGGTGAACGCACTGCCACGAAAAAAAGAGGGTTTTGCAGCCTATTATTTTAAACCGCAGACGAAATATCCTCCGAGGATATACGTCTTCATGCATTCTGAGATCTGGTGCGACCGTAACCGCAGGCCGATGGGGTTATTTTATGCATTTCCGTTTCTGACAAGACCGATGAACAGGGAGAAAATTGAATATCATCACTTTAACACCCGCCTGTGTTACCACCAGTATGAAGACTGGGATAAACTCCTGTTTGCGGAACGGCAGGAGGCAGACCAGCTGGACCTTGAAAACCCGGGAACAGGTTCTTCATTTTTAGAAAAGTTAAATTCCTTTCGGACCAAGTACAGGCTTAACGCAAATAAAGTTTTGAAGTCGCTCACAGATGAGGAACTGCTCATAAGGTCATTATTTGACAACGGCCATCAGATGGATGCGGCGCAAATCAGCAGGATGCTATGTGAGGATCACAAAGGACCAAAACGCCTGCCTGTAATTATTATGCTGCGGCAACTATACAAAAATGCAGGATTGCCGCCTGAGCAGAGAACAGTCATTACTGAGGAACTGCTCAGCAGAAAGGTTAAGGTCTCAATTGACAGAACAAGACGAAACCTTGTCAGACGCGTCTATCACGGAAATAAATTATTCGCGCTTGAAGAGATACGTGAAAGCTACCCCGGTTACACAGAGATCCAGCTGCTGGCGGACCTCCGCATCCCGAAATCAAAAAACAGGAAAATAAAAAAGCAGCCATATACAGATCTTCGCAGATGTCAGCTTCAAAAGCTTGCTGCTAAGATCGCCCGCGGCGGACTTGATGCAAAAGAATATCATACAATTTGCTGCAGGATCGTTATGCTCCAGCAGGCACATGACTGCCGGGTTCCTATCCCGCTCACCGTTACGCTTGATAAAATGACCGAGATATATTCGTTCAGCTGGAAGACAAGGGAATCCGTTGTAAAATCATTTGTTAACCTTGCAAATACCGGTGGAATGACACATGATATCCTTAAAGCCAGGCATCAGGAAATGGTCAGTTCAAACTACAGCTATTGACCAATAGCGTTAAAGCTGCACCAGGCTAATAATATTAAATGCAATTAAATATCATTTTAATAAATTTGTTTATGAATCCGAAACTAATACCGACCAAACCCGGCCAGATCTGCAAAATTGTATCCACCATAGCAGATCTTGAACCTGAGGAGGTTTACATAGTCACTGAAAACCCGGAAGACTTTGATAACGACGAGGAAATTCTTGTGGTAAGCCTGACCGAATTGCAGAGAAATGTCAGTGACACCAACCAGGCCAGCAGAACCTCAGTTAAAAAATCCGGTCTGGTAGTGGTAGGTGAAAACCTTCAGGAATACGTCCGTTCCTGGAATGAAAAATAGTTAACTGTAATGGAAATATGCCACGTAAATATCAGCTATTGGAGGTTAAATGCAATACCATACATCTCGGTTGTGGAAATGTCTGAAGAGGAGTTGATGTTGTTTATTCCGAAGCTGACCCGGCTTGATATAATTGAATGGCTGAGTTGGAATGATCCTAATGGCATTTACAGTGATAAGTCATCGTTAAACGAATTCGGCACGGTAATGTCGCTTGAAGAAGGTGTAGAGATATTCCTTAGACAAGCCGAAGAAAACAGGGTTGTAAAGAGATTAAGAATCGTATGACTAGTAAGATCGAAAACATAGAAGATGTAAGAGCCTTCCTGAATAGTCTCGTGGATGAAGGCGTTAATGCCCACCCTGATGAGTTGTTTGAAAATTACATTAACACGGAAACAGGCGCAGACACTTATACACCGGAACAGGCGGTATTGCGCAACCGGCTCATGAAACAAAGCTTTGAAATATGCGAAAAAGCAGGAACAGATCTTTATGACGCTATGCAGGAAATTTTCCTATCCAGAACAGGGGCTGATAAATACATCCCTCTGCCGTCTTCTCTTTCAGCTGAATAAACCACCATTAAAATCTCAAACGCTGCAGATACTTATTCCCAAAGAATACTGCTTTTAAAGCGCATGCGCGCACACTCTTCCTAATTGACCTCCCGGTTCAGTAAGAGTTGGCTCATACATCACATACTCAGGCACAGAAATCAGTTCTTTCTGTCCATCGGAAAGAATTCCCGGGACCGCTACTTCTCATTTAAAGAGGAATGATAATACCTTCGGACCCCTAAAGAAAGACCAGCTACCCCCTGTAAAGTCAGCAGCGGTGTTAAGTTCCTCATTTCATAACCGGAAAATTAAATTCCGCCAACTCAGGTAATCATTTTTGCAAAAAGAACAGCGTTTATCATAAGAGAATTTGATAGATTTAACTTATAATCTTATCACTGTTTATTTTAATGAAGCACCGCTGCCTTTTTTTTAAATCCTTTACGGATCGCCGGCCGGTCTGATCAGAATCCAATGGCTAAAGGTAAAATCAAATTTCAGACAGAGCAGATCATGCTCGACTTTGACAGAATAAGGTGGCCGGATCAGGAAGGCTATCCCCTGAATATCAGAGCTCAGGGAAGAACTGTTGAGGCTGTGATATATGATGATATAGGTAAAAGCACCGGATTTCTTGTCGTTACAGGCTTTACATCGCTTTCAAACCTTGTTGATGTGTTTGGAAGTAAAGACCACTCCTCTCTAAATGCTGTACGGGTACTGATCGGATTTGAACCTAATATAAAAGGACGAAAGGAATATTCCCGCTTTGGTCTGGATAAAGAGATCAAAGACTACTGGGTAAAAAAGGGACTTTCAATTCTGCAGGGTGGTGCGGTTATACAGCTTATTGAAAAAATTCGCAGGGGCTGGATTGAATTCCGCTTTCTTGACCGGCTGCATGCAAAAATCTATGTAGGCGATGGTTTCGCGACCCTCGGTTCCGCAAATTTCAGCAGGAACGGCCTGAATTTCCAGGACGAAGCGAATGTCAGATTCGCAAATACAGGGGATACCAGACAGAATTATAAAGATGTCAGGCAGATCGCAGAGAGTTTTTACGAAGATGCAGCGCCTTACAATGAAAAGCTGATTACGCTGCTGAGTACGCTGATCAGTGACGTTGTCTGGCAGGAAGCACTCGCGAGAGCCATGGCAGAGATGCTTGAGGGAAGCTGGCTTGATGAGTATAAAGAGATCGTATCAAGAATGTCCTCAGCAAATCTCTGGCCCAGTCAGTGGAAAGGACTTGCGCAGGCGGTTTCTATTTTACAGAACACGTCTAACGTTCTGATCGCTGATCCTACAGGTGCCGGCAAAACTAAATTATGTACGTCAATCATTCTCTGCCTGCAGCACCTTCTTTACGAAAAAGGTAAACACCACCGGACGGAGTGTGTTGTGATATGTCCTCCCCTGGTCATGGGTAAGTGGGCTTCTGAGTTCCGCTCATTCGGCAGAGTGAATAACAACCAGATCTCTATGGGTATGCTCAGTAAGGCAAGCGAACTGAACAAGATAAGAATAGCCGAAGAACTGAACCTTGGGCATCTGCTGGTTATCGACGAGGCACACAGTTTTCTCAGAGATTCCGGCCGTACCGCGAAAGTCAAAGCGAACAGGGCCGATTTTAAAATGCTTGTCACCGCTACACCTATCAGCAGACGGGTAGAGGACGTGCTAAGCATCTGCCGGCTGCTGGACGTAGATAATTTGAGCGACGGGGAATTTTCGGTCTTTCTAGATCTTCTCAAGCGCCCCTATAACAGTAATCAGCAGGTCAACGTTTCCATGCTGAGAGAGTTCATCAGCCGCTTTACCATACGCAGAACGAAAAAAAGGCTCAATGCCGAAATAGAGCAGGACAGAGACGCTTACAGGAATGTACTTAAAAGAACGTGTAAGTTTCCGAAGCAGGTAGAACGGACCTACAAAACCATGGAAACAGATGCCGATAAAAAAATTGTTAACGAGATTACAGAACTCTGTAAAGAGATCAGAGGCATTACCCACCTGACCAGATTTGAACTTAGTGATGAACAGGGCATAGTATCGGACGATGACCTGAAAATATACATAGAACGGAGGCTCGTTTCCGGAAGAGGGCTTTCCATACACGTGATACGATATAAACTGCGGTCTTCACATGTGGCCCTCGTAGAACATATTGAAGGTTCAAAAGCCGCTATGGATTATTTCGGTTTCTCGGGCAAAAGCAATCATACCGGGAATAAACTGGGGAAGATCAGGGAAATTCTTGATAAAGGGTCACTACCTTATCGTCAGGAAAAATTTCGCGACGACCTGCTGCCGGACTGGCTGACTGATGAGTCGCTTTTCCGTCAGGCCTGTATGAATGAGCTGTCCGTTTACACAAAAATTTCTTCGCTGGCGAAGAGACTTTCCGGAAAAAGGGAATCAGGAAAAGTAAATGACCTGATTGCAGCATCTGCAAAACATTCCTATCTGCTTGCTTTTGATTCTACGGTCATCACTATTTATTATCTGAAAAAACTTTTCGAAGATCTGCATAAGAGCGTAACCGTTATGGTTGCAACCGGCGGAGAAAAAGACCAGAGCAGTCAGAAGCTCATGGAAACATTCAGGCTGGGTGCTCCGGATGTAAAAGGAAAGATGATCGCACTTTGCTCGGATAAAATGTCTGAAAGCGTTGATCTTCAAAAAGCTTCCTGTGTTTTTCTGCTTGATATACCCGGCGTCCTCAGGATAGTAGAACAGCGTATAGGACGCGCTGACCGCATGGACAGTATACATGAGGAAATCGAGATCTACTGGGCTTATGATTCAGAAGAATACTCGTTAAAAGGCGACAGCCGTCTGATAGAAACCAATCAGCTGGTGGAAATGATATACGGATCAAATTTCCAAGTACCGGACGCATTGAAAGGCAGGCAGTTCAGCCGGACAGAAAACACAGATACCCTGATCGAAGAATATAAAGAATTTGTCGACAAAGATGAATCCTGGGCAGGCGTTGAAGACCGCTTTCAGCTCATCAGAGGACTTAAAGAAGGTCAGGATGCACTGATCACTGAAGATATTTATCAGCTTTATGCGAACGTCAGTTCGGAAGTCAAATCCAGAGTGAGCTTCATTTCGGGAAGCGGCAACTGGTGCTTTATTGCGCTGAGGGGCGATCATCATAAAAGCCCGAGATGGTTTTTCATAAACAACAACGATGATATCGAAACCGATCTCGCCGGAATCTGTAAACTGCTGAGATCTCAGATCAGCGCAAAGTCTGTCAGATTAAAATGGGATGCCGGTTCGTTAGAACGTTATATTAAATTGTTTAAATCAAAAGAAAGAGATCTATTGCCTCATAAGAAGAAGCGGGCGCTGGATGTAGCTGCCTATATTCTGAAAATGCGGCTGACCGAAAAAAATCCGCCTGAGTTCCGTGACGCAATAAAATTCATGCAATCTCTTTTGTCAGGTAAGTCAACAGAGGTTGTTGACTACGAGATTATGGCTGATGAGTGGATCATCATCCTGCAGCCTTACCTGAACGCAAAGCGTGAAAGTATCAAAAAGAAAAAAACCGAATACAATCTGAACAATCTTAAAAGAGAGCACAGGAACATCGTTTTTACGGCGGACGACCTCCAGCACATAGCAGAACAATCAGTCATCGGAGAAGCTGTAGATAAACGGATAGCTGCCTGCATAATTGCCGTAGATAGAAATAATGACTGATAAAAAAAGGAATATTATACGTTTCCTGCTTTAACCCGCTCCATTTTTTTCCACAGTAATCAAATCCGAAGCCATATTAATAGCCGGAACAACTGCCAGATATCCATCTTTTTAAAGTCGCGGTCTCTGCATTTCTTATAGCATTCTCTGCGTACCCCGAGAAATCAATGAGCTGATCATTAAGGAAGAACCTATTATTCATTCCTGTTCAACTTTACATTAGATCTGGTTAATTTGTTAATTCCTTTCGTTCAGAAAAAAACGTTTATTTGGCAGACTGTAATTACGTGAACACATTAAACACAATAAATGCAGCCATTACTGATTCTTAATATGGAAGAATTTAACGGAGAACGACTTGCTGAACTTATCTTTATACTTATTTGGAACAATATTGCGAGTGATGATACCAGCGCTGTTGCAAGAGCCGTAAAAAACAGATTTATCGGCTTTCGATCGGAACTGGAATTTACGTCGCTCTGCCGTAACCATAATAAAGAAACCTTTTCGGGAGGCAGTCTCATGCCGCTGCGTGCCGGTCAGGCGACCCTCAGTGCGCCGGTTTATTTTACATTTGATTTCCACAGCCCGGAACGTTACACGGAGATATACCGCAGAATGGCTGAAACCAACATGAGTAAGCTGATCTATATTACCGCCGATACAGAAAAGCCATGGAAAAACACAAGCTTTTTTGGATTCGATTTCCCGACCCCACAGTTCAAGTGTTATGACTTTCAGTTCAATGGTTTCAGAGACACCTCCGGATTCACAGAACAGCTGGATTTTCTTACCAGACATTTTACGCCAAGACAGATATTTCAGCAGCAGAATCCGCCTGATCCGGAAACGCGCCTATGGTGTCTTGAAATGCTCAGAGAATATCCGGTGAAAGACCTTCTTTCGGTTTATCTGACTAGACTGATCTTCGACGGATTCATTGGTTTCAGTCATTACCGCGGCATTCCATCTGATATAGATTGTATTGTACGTGACAGTGGCGGAAAGTTAAGATTGTACGAGATAAAAGAGAAAGACGTCAGCAAAACCCACCCTAAGGGTTTTGGCATTGATGTGCAGCGTTTAAATGATTGTATCGCGGTGGGCAGGGCGCTCAGACTGCCTTACATTTATATGGTCAGACATATCGATAATCAGAAGGAGCGGAACTTTTTGGGCTGGCGGTTTATTTTAATGGAAGAGTTCGCGGATAAAACGGACCCGGAAAATCTTAAAAATGGCGGTACTGGTATGAATACATTCGGTAATGGCTCCAATCCCACCAGTATGCTGGGACTGGAACATTTCCGTATCTTTAATAATCAGTGAGTGCCGGTCTTTAAAGCGGTGTAGTCCACTGAAAGCAACTGCTTTTTAATTTCTTTGGCAATAGCACGGATTACGGGAACGGAAACAGAGTTGCCGAACTGGCGGTAGGCCTGATTAGCCGAAACAGGTATGATGAATTTGTCATTCCCCTTAGTATCTACAGGATACCCCTGAAGCCTCGCTGCCTCCAAAGGATGAAGTTTACGGGGACGTTTTCCCGAGGCTGACTGATCGATCAGTATCTCAGATCCGTCTTTATAATATCTTGCGGAAATTGTGCTCGTATATGGTGAATCGTCACTGAATAATGAGTATCCGAACCCGTTACCTTTTTCTCCGTGTTCCCTGCGGCGGCGCTGATGCCCCTCCCAGAGTTTTTCAGATATGGTGAGTGACTTCTCCCCTGCCTTCTCAAGTTTATTTAGTTCTTTATCGGAAAGCAAAATGTCAGCAACCTTTACAGGCGCAGCTTTTTCATCACGATCTTTTCGGTTATAAACCGGATTACCCTCCCTGTCTATTGCCTGAGGAAATACGAAATCCTCTGCGCCTACATACCCCTTAAGCCATGCGACAATAAAGATTCGTTCGCGGTTCTGCGGCACACCGAAATGTTTGCTGTTCAGTATCTCATAACGGGCTTCATAGCCAAGCTCTTCCAGTTTTTGCATGATGGTGGCCAGAGTTCTGCCTTTGTCATGATTCCTGAGCCCTTTTACGTTTTCCAGAAAAAGAACACGCGGCACACGCATACCGGGGTCCGTTTCTGCGGCCTTAAGCTGTGTGCGGACAATCTCTTCAATGTTGAAAAACAATGTCCCGCGCGTATCTCCAAAACCTTTTTTCAGACCGGCATGCGAAAACGGCTGGCAAGGAAAACCGGCACAAAGTACATCGAAAGCCGGAATATCAGCGTAATCCAGATTATCGTCAGTAATGTCCTGATTAAAATTACCTTTTTCGAACATCTCCGGAGACCATTTCACATAGTTGGCTTTGTAAGTCTCCCTTGCAAATTTGTCGATTTCCGACGCAAATACGCATTCTCCGCCAAGTCCGTGCATAGCGGTGTGAAAACCACCGATTCCCGCAAAAAGGTCAATAAACCTGAATTCTTTTGCTTTAACGCTCATTTGTTATCTCGTTATACAGCTCTTCGAGAAAAGCTGTTCTGTTGTTTTTGTTTTTAAAACTGCATTCCCAAGCTGTGAGAACACGGTAGCCTTTTTCCCTGAGTGCTGCAGCGTGCTTTTGATCTCTTGAGGTATTTCCGCTGATTTTCTCCTCCCAAAAGCCAGTATTACTCTGAGGCAGACGGTAATACGGGCACCCGGCGTGTCCGTGCCAGAAACAACCATGCACGAACAGTACGGTGTGGTATTTAGGAAACACCATATCCGGCTTTCCAGGCAGGTCTTTCACGTGCAATCTGTAGCGAAGACCTCTGAAATGCAGATACTTACGCACAAGAAGTTCAGGTTTGGTATCCTTTCCCTTTATCCTTGACATATTGTAACTCCGGACCTCCCTGCTGTGCACATCCGCCATCTTTCAAAGATAGCGGAAATGCTGCGGCGCTGCAGCAAAAAAGTGGAAAAATAAGAGGTGTGTTGAAACAATCTGATAACCAGCTAAACCACAGAAATTCATATCTTGCGCAGCCGTAAATTTTATCAGAAAATGCCGTTAAAAGATATACCTGCATTAGCAGCAGATAATAAAAAACGTTTACAATCCATAGACATCTGGCCGGAAACTGGAATATCAGAAAATTTTAAAGCCGAGCTTCTTGCGAACGAAGCGCTGAGAGTCGTTCAGATTAACAGTGGGTCTGTCATTATTAAGACCGGCGCGAAGGCTGATTCCAACCGTGTATCTATTGCTCTGGAGTATTTTTACATTTTTACAGAATCCTTCGATTTCCTAAAGGAGGTTAAAGAATATGTCCCCTATTACACCAGAATCAAAGAGATGCCCGGCTTTATGCAAAGAATTCTCGACAGCACAAAATTTCTGGAAGAAAACCCCGGCGGGGCCGGTTTAAGCTCGCAGGATTTTTACCGTGAAATAAAAGCGTTTACGGGATTCACAGATTCCGACCTGCAACTCGTACTGCCCCTGTTATCTTACAAAAAATACAGTAAAACAAAGCAGCTTGTTAATAAAGAAGACGGCAAACTCACTGCAAGAAGTGAAGATGACTTTTTCGGATCTCTGATTCTTACAGGTATTAACATTCCTGCCGCCTCTTCTTCAGCAATAGGAAATCTTTATTACGATCTACTCAAATATCCGGAACTTCTCTCTGCTGTATCTGAACCGGGTTCTGTCTTTATTAAAGCCCCTGCAGACGAAAAAGCGGAGATAAACGACGATATACTGATTCCCCAAACAGGTCTTGAAAACGTGATCTGGTATGGTCCTCCGGGAACCGGAAAGACGCGCCTTCTCGGGCAATATCTGAACGGCCGGACAGAAGCGCAGAAGGAATTCGTAACATTTCATCAATCTTATAGTTATGAAGAGTTCGTAGAGGGTATCAAACCTAGAATCGATAATTCAGGGGAAAAAGTCGTGGATAATTCTGCAATACTGAACAGCTTCGCGGACCGCACCTTCCGTTATCTTATCAGAACATTCGGGTATAACCGGGTAATGGAGAACACGACAGAATCAGCCGGAAGGCACGGGGATGAAAATTACACGAAAATCAGATTCCCTTTTTTCGGAACCGGACCGCTGATCGGAATCTTCTCTGAGCCGAAGACGACTACAGAACTATCAACATCGGGAATCGCCCGGTTTTTCGAAGAGGATTTGGAATTACCTGGCAGACCCAACAGTTATTTTACTACCCAGTGGGGAGATACAGAAGCTGACGGCCGGACTTTCCGCTCACTCGTACGCTTTACAGAACATGTTTCGGAAGGCTCACTAACCGCGATAAAAGAAGGTAATGAGTACCTGCTGATACAGCGCCTGAGTAAATCCGCTTCACTGTCTTATGAATACGCTGACGGCGTATTTATTACGGCCTGCCGCAAAGCTTCCGCGCTGGCCGGATATGCGTCTCTGGAAGATTGTCTTGCTGATACACCGGACAACCGCCGAGCATCTTTTTCAGCGGCTGTAAGCGAAGGGCGAACTTTCGTCTTCTGTATAGATGAAATCAACCGTGCCAACATATCGGCTGTATTCGGTGAACTGATCACACTCATTGAGAGAGATAAAAGACTGGGTTACAGCAGCGAACTGATGGTACGCCTTCCTTACTCTAAAAGAATGTTCGGCATACCGGCTAACCTGATACTTATCGGTACGATGAATACTGCCGACCGTTCCGTGACACTGTTAGATACCGCGCTGCGCAGAAGGTTTACCTTTAGAGAAATGCCACCCTCTCCACAATCACTCGGCGACATCACTATTGAAGGTGTAAATCTTTCTGATCTGCTGACTACGATTAACCGCAGAATTACTTATTTTCTGGGCAAAGACCTGTGCATTGGGCATGCCTACTTCCACAGTGCGGCAAATGGCACCGGAGTTCTTGATAACCTGCAGCTGCTGGATATTTTCCGTAATAATATTATTCCTCTGCTGGAGGAGTATTTCTACAATGACTATTATAAGATCCAGCTGGTACTGGGTGATAATAACAAGACTGTTCAGGAACATCCTTTTTACATTCAGGATGCTGCCGGTGATGCTGCAGAGCTTTTCAGCGGCGGGCTGAACGAAATAACAGATGATTCGCCGCGGCTTACCGGCAATCCGGCTGTTAGCGCGCTGAGTTCGGCTGTTAATATTCCGGTTGTGCTGTTCACCAGAATATACGGCGCGTGAAAGTTTATCAGATAAAAGAATTCGGAACGCTGATCGCGGCAGGAGGTTCCCAACCCCGTACGGGCGATACGGTAATACCCCAGACCGCTTTTAAAGCGGTCTGGGATTATCTGCTCGAATTTCAGGGTAAAGATCCTGTAGCTGAAAAAGCTTTCAGGCTTTTTACGCGTCAGGGCAGACAGGTAATACAAGCCAGAAATTATGCCGGGATGGTCGAAACCGGAGACGGTACTGTAATTGAAATATTACCGAAAATATGGTCACCGGACGGTGAGACTGATATTGCGAAAAGTAAGGAAATCCTGATCAGGATGATTGCCGCACTGCGCGACACACCGTTCATCAGCATTCAGCAGGCCTCCCTTGACGTACGGAAAAACTATCCGCTGCTGGAAGTTTTCATTTCCGCCTTTATAACGGAATGCCGGCGTGTAATTCTAAACGGATTGAAAAAAGATTATATCCGTACAGAGAAAAACTCACCTTACCTGAAAGGCAGACTGATGATAAGCAGGGATATTGTGGTCAATACAGTTAATAAGGCTTCATTTTATATATCCTCCAGCGAATACAGTACAGACATTCCGCGCAACCGCATCATCCGGTCCGCAGTGATAAAACTTGCAGGTATAACCATCTCCCCTGCTAACCGCACTGCACTGAGGCAGCTGGACAGTGCAATAGCTGACGTACCTCCCTCTCCGGATACGGAAGCTGACCTGCGGGCGTCTGCTGTTACTTCCAGATTATTTTCATCGTACAGCAGGATACTGGAGTGGTCTGCTCTCTTTCTCCGAGGAAATGCTTTCACACCTTTTGCGGGGAGCCGTATAAGCCACGCTATGTTATTTCCGATGGAACAACTTTTTGAGCAGTATATAGCCATGCTTTTCCGGAGGCATTTGCAGAATATGAACATCAGCACCCAGCACCGCCGTTTCTTTCTGGTCAGCAGTCACCGGGGAAAGGGCCGCTTTGGTCTCCGTCCGGACATCTATGCCGAACCGGCGGATCCGGAGATGCGCTGTTTCGTAATGGATACAAAATGGAAACTCATCGACGGGCATCAGCATACCGGAAATTATCTGATCAGTCAGGCGGACATGTATCAGATGTACGCTTATGGCCACAAATATTCGGGCGACAGTTCAGAACCGGCCCTCCTGCTTATTTATCCTCTGAACGACCGCTTCAGAAAACCGCTTGAACCGTTTTATTACGAAACAACAGAGGGAAAAAATCATCTGCGGCTGCTCGCTGTTCCTTTTGACCTGACTGCTGATGCCTCTTCGCAGATTGCAGGAATCTCCGCATCGCTAAATGCTGAAAGTACAGCCGGCTGATTCAGATTTTCGATTTTATCGTATCTTTCCCTCATGTCAGTATCTCTTTCAGATTATTTTTCAGGGGTTGCAGCAAAAAGGCTGAGTGCTTCCGAGATCACTTCTAATCAGCACTCCTTCAATGGATGAAAAAGTTCGCATCTGTCCTTGGAGAAGAACGTCAGGAATTTCCGGGAAACATGATCTATCTTCCGGATGAAGAAGGACAGGCAGTTTTTGCGCCTTCACGTTTTACATGGAATGACGACCGTCTCAAACATCCGCACAGATCCGAATTCAGGCTGTATTACTCTGACAACGAAATCGTGCAAACACTGGCTGGTGAGGGAGATCTCGTTGTACTTCTGAAGACTGTCAAAAATGAACTGGTTGTTATCATCTCGCCCGAAGGATCAACTTCCGAACAACAGCTGCTTTATCTTTTCGGACTTGAGGAGACCAAACGTAAATTCATGGTTGTACGGAATCTGAATCTGCAGCATCAGGATATAGGGTATGCGGGACGTTACATCCTTGAGTCACTTGACATGGAGCTGCCTGATGAAGACGTAGCATATGCAGAGGAAATGTTTGCCAGATTCCCTCATGGTTTCCCGGCCACGGCAGATTTTTCCGCATTCTGCCGCGGTACTGTAAAAAATGTATCACCAAGAGATGCACCTGATGAAGCACTGATGGCCTGGTGGAAAAGAGAAAAAGGGCTCATGCGTATTATGGAAAAACACGTAATTGCCGGACAACTCGAGGCGGGTTTTGGTAATCCTTCAGAAAGGACCGATAATTTTTTGCGTTTTGCACTGAGCGTACTTAACAGAAGAAAATCCAGGGCAGGACATTCATTCGAGCAGCACCTCGAAGTAATTTTTAAAGCAAACAAAGTTTCTTATATCCGTCACGCGATGACTGAAAACCGAAACCAACCTGATTTTCTATTTCCGTCTGCAAATGCTTACAAAGATCCGCAGTTTCCCGAGAGCGGACTGACGATGCTGGGTGTTAAAACCACACTAAAAGACCGCTGGCGCCAGGTTTTAGCTGAAGCTGAGAGAATACCGGCTAAGCATCTGGTTACGATGGATGTTTCAATAAGTATAAATCAAATGAAACAAATGCAGGCAGCGAACTTACAACTGGTTATTCCTGCTGAAAATTTTACAACATTCAGTACAGCCCAGCAAAGTGACCTGATCAACCTTGCAGATTTCATATCCCTCGTCCGCCTTAAGGAAGCCAGTATATTATAAGTTTTAGCAGTCAAATTTACTTTATAAGAATGATGGCGGAAAGGCGGTAGACCGATAGCCTTTCATAAAATCCTCAAAGAATATCAACGGATTTTTTAGAATTTCATCACCTGAATATCCTTTTTTGTTGCAATGATTACGTCCAAGGCTAATGTGGTATTCTATTACAATTGAAAATCCATTAGTTCTTTAAGGGTCATCTCTAGTCCGACAGATAATTCAACAATCGAATTGAATGACATGTTTATTTCACCCTTTTCGTAGCGTGTAATATCTGCATGCTCAATATTGCATTTAGCCGCAAGCTGCCTCAGTGAAAGACCTTTGCTTTGCCTGAGAGATTTTAAATGAATCCCAAACTTTAATAAGTATTCTTTTGAAACTTCGTTTGCCATCTCAGTGGTGGAGTAGCTGCGAAAATTCTCAGATTAAGGATAATTATTGTTGTGTTTTAACACAACACACTGTAGCTTCGTATCACGAAAAATCCTTTATAAATTTTTATAAATACTCTAGTGGGACCAACAAGAGAGGCGGAATCCGCAGCAACTAAACGACACAGGAGACTCCAGTTTTATTGGGGTATCGGTATTCTGATACTATGGTTTGTCCTTTACATTGCAGTAAAAAACAACTTATTAAAGCCCTTAATGTGATTACTTTATAAGTTTAACTTATAAAAATATACTTTGTCTGAACTCTTTTTTCAGAGACCTTTAAAAGAAAAAATTATGGCAAAGTTCATTCTATCATTTTTAATCTTAATTCCAACATTGAGTAATGCTCAGGTTCAGTCTAAAGTTCAATCCGGTCTATTGTTACTGGATGAGCAAACTAGGTTGCCTTTGGAAACTAGGTACGGTAAAACGCTTACTTTTTTGAAAAAATCGATTTCAGCTGATTTGAAAGATACGACTACGTTATTTACCTGCGCGTTGTTATTGAATGCATTTAATAATGTCATGGCCAGACCGGCTTCTGAAGTAAATGCTGTAACGGAATTGAAAACCGCTTTAAAAATGGCGACAAGAGCCAGAGAATTAAAGATGACAGAACCTAAACTAATCGTTCTGTTAGCATGGATTAATAAAAACTTATGTTATCAGCTCCTGATAGAACCTAAGTACAATCTTAAAAACGTGCAACTGAAAGAACGTGCAGCAGCTTTTAATACTTATAAAATAAACGGAAATAAATATTTAGATATAGCTTCACTCTTATACCCTGAGCAGGCATATGATTTTGAAACGCTTAAAATAAAAGAAACTTATAGGAACTAAAAGTCAAAATCAAGCAATTCCTTCGGAGAAACTCCTAAACCTTTAGCGAGTTCAATGATTGTAGAAAGTTGAATATTAAATTTACCGTTTTCAATCTTGGAGATTTTACTGTCATCAATTTCGCACTTCATCGATAGTTCTCTTAGAGAAAAATCTTTTTCCTCTCTAATTTTACGCAGATTCTCGCCGAATTTTTCTTGAATTTTGTTGTAATTACTTTTCAATATTAAAATATTAACGCTTGAAAATGGAAGAATAAATATTAAAAATTGCGGTCATTTATAACCGCAATCCAAAAAAAAGATTATATTTGTTTTGCGATACTTCCTGAATAATATTTAGAAGCATTCGCTTGTGTCTCGGCTTAGAAACGTGAGAAATTTCCAAACCAACGAGACGGTAAGTGATATGCCCATGCCATAGGTGTGGGCTCGCTTATCGTTGGTGGGCTTCTCACGTGCCCTAAGTCGGTAAGTTGAGTCCACGCCTATGGCTTTTTATGGGCTTGACTGTCAAACCTAAATAGAATGGAAGCGGTCATCAAACATCACAATTTCAAAGCGTCATTATCTTTAAACGAGGTATTGGCCAGATTTTTTGACGACCGTACTCCTGAGTCAACTAATCTTCTCTTCTGGAAATTCTTCCAGTGCTGGGTAACCAAAGAATGCAATATTAAAGCGGACTTGTCCGATCAGGAAGTAGCCCTGTTCTTCGATCAGTTAATGGACCTGGTGGCCGCGGCTTATATAGTACACCAGGCGAACGGGGCTTCAGAAACGGAGCAGAAAGGAAAAAGCCATGATTAGCTATCCTGTCCAAACCTGGCTGCTGCTTATCTGCCCGCCCGAATAACCTGATTCTTTTTCTGCCTTTTCGGGCAATTTCCAATCCATTTACTAACTAAACTATTTTAAAATGAAGCTTAAATTACGCTTAATGGCCGCGCTTTGCCTTTTTTTGGCAGTGAATGGCCTGGCTCAAGATAAAATAAAAGCCTACAAAGTAGGTGATACTATTCCTGACGTTATGCTCCCAAAAATCATGGGCTATTCCAGTAACAGTGCAAAGATCTCAGATTTTAACGACAAGCTGTTGATACTGGATTTCTGGGCCACCTGGTGCAGTTCCTGCATTGCTCATTTTCCTGAGAATTTTGCGATCCAAAACAAATTCCCTGATCAGGTGCAGATCCTGCTTGTCAGCGCAAAACATAACAGAGACAATGAAGAAAACCTGAAAATCTTCTTTGATCGAAGAAAATCCCAATACCAGTTGCCCTGCGTCTACCTTGACACGACTTTGGTTAAGATGTTTCCGCACAGGGTTATCCCCCATTACGTAGTCCTAAAAAACAACAAAGTCTTAGCTGTGACAGACGGTGAACACATCACACTTGAAAATATTAAACAAGCGCTGAATGGATCTTACAACTCACTTCGATTAAAGAACGACAGACCTTATGATCCTGATCGCCCCATGTATTCGGAAGTGAACGGTGGCTCTGATTTATCTGATCATTACAACACTTACTTTACTGGCAGCCTGCCGGTAATTGCTTATGAAAAATTTCAAACCGACGATCGCGGCTTAATTAATAAGATAACTGTGGTCAACATGGTACTGAAACTGCTTTATCAAACAGCGAATCCGGGATATGGTGACATACCGGATAGCAGGACCCAGTATAACATCCCCCATCCGGAATATTTTCCTTCAAATGATATCGATACGGCAAATAAGGATCTTCATTTTTATTCCTATCAAAGCAGTTTTCCAGCTGTATCTAAGTCTGAAGCATTAAAAATCATGGAAAATGACCTCAACAGGTACTTCCGGGTAAAGGCCGACACTTTATACAAGGACACAACCTGTTTCGTACTGAAGATCAATCCGGATGTGCGTCCCAAAAAAACTGCAGCTAAAATTAAAATGGAATCTAACCTGAACGAACATTTAAATATTCCCAAATATTTCCGGGGATACGACATGGATGGCCTCAGGAACGAACTGGATAATCTATTAAATATCCCGGTGTTTGACGATTCCGGCTATAGTCAGGTTTTATCACTCGACTTCCCGCCCGATGTAAAAAATATAGATAAGCTGACAGCAAGTCTTAAAAAGCAGGGTATTCTTTTGATTAAAGAAAAGCGGCGGATGAAATATCTCGTTTTTACACAATTCTGAACGCACTACTAAACAATCACATCTTAAAACTAACGCCCCAATGAAGTATATATTCATATATCTGCTGATGCTTGCCCCTGCATTTTGTCTGGGACAAAACATCACCGGAAAAGTTATCAGTCAAAATAATGAGCCCCTGCCCGGCATAACAGTTTCCCTGGTAGGCACGAGGCTACAGACGGCAACCGATGATAAGGGAAAATTCAGTATTGCCCTTGTTTCGGGTAGTTCACAGTTACGGTTTACCGCAGCCGACATGGAAGCCGTTGATCTGAACGTAACGGACAGGAAAGATATCCTGGTCATCATGAAGAAAAGAACCAGTAAGCTGGATGAGATCCAGATCGTCGCCTATGGTACGAATACCCAGCGATATAACCTCGGTTCCGTTACAAAAGTATCGGCCGACGATATCGGAAAACAGGCCGTAAGCAATCCGCTCGAGGCCTTGCAGGGACGGGTACCCGGCCTGACCATCTCCTCTACAAGCGGACTGCCTGGTTCGGCTTTTAACGTTCAGGTCAGGGGGCAGAATACGCTGAAAGCAAGCTCCGCGCTGATCAGCCCCCGGGACAATCCCCTGTTCATTATTGACGGTGTTCCCTTCGCTGCGCAGAACAGCAACATTAACCAGTACAATTCCGTCAGCGCGCCGGGTGACGGCGGCATATACAACAACAGCTATGGGGGCATGAGCCCCTTCAACAGCCTGAACCCGCAGGATATTGAAAGCATAGAAGTGCTCAGGGATGCCGATGCAACAGCGATCTACGGCTCACGCGGCGGCAACGGCGTGATCCTGATCACTACAAAAAAAGGTAAGGCTGGCAAGACCGATTTTAATCTCAATTTAAGGAGCGGCGTAAGCTTCACGGGAAAATCCATGCCTATGATGAATACACAACAGTACCTTGCTATGCGCAGGGAAGCTTTCGCCAATGACGGACTTGAGCCAAACGCTGAACTGTATGATCCCGGCTATGCTCCTGATCTTACCGTTTTCGACTCCACCAGGTACACGGACTGGAAAAAATTCATGCTGGGTAATACTGCGCATAATACGAATGCCTCCGCGTCCGTATCGGGTGGCAACACGAACACACAATTCCGGATCGGCGGCGGGTTCAACCGTGATACGTACATATTTCCTGGCGACTTCGCAGATAACCGTGCAAACTTCTCTTCAAACATTCATCATTCTTCAACTGATAAACGTTTTAACATCGATCTTACAGCCAATTACTCTTACGATAAAAACAACTCATCCGGTTCGCCAAACGTACTGTCAGCATTCACACTTGAGCCAAACAGTCCCGAATTACTCGATAACAAGGGGAATCCCGTTTTTGATTACAAAGGTGTTATACTCGACGGCTCTTATGCCGGCGGTAATCCCTTCAGCTATCTTAAAAGATCATACAGTATAACCAGTACCAATCT
Source organism: Mucilaginibacter conchicola (assembly GCF_003432115.1). Taxonomy (GTDB): domain Bacteria; phylum Bacteroidota; class Bacteroidia; order Sphingobacteriales; family Sphingobacteriaceae; genus Mucilaginibacter; species Mucilaginibacter conchicola. The sequence continues at coordinate 591,071 of NZ_QWDC01000003.1, read as the reverse complement.
TTCGGCAAACCTGCTGACCTCCTATGAAATTGTAAAGGGTCTCACTTTCAGAACAAGCCTTGGTTACAATACCTTTTCAGCAAATGAATACTCCAATACCCCCAAAGTAACCTTAAGCCCGAACCTGAACCCCGTTTCGAGCGCCCGGTTCGGAGTAAACAACTTATCCTCCTGGATCATCGAACCGCAGCTGGAGTACCGCAAAACAAGCGGCAAACATGCCCTGGACATTCTGGCCGGAACAACTTTTCAGCGCAATTCTTCTAACCGCACTGACGTCACCGGCAGCGGTTATATCAATGATGCCTTGCTCGGCTCTATATCGGGGGCAGCGACCACGACAGCATCAGATGCTTTCAGTGAGTATAAGTACAACGCCGTTTTCGGAAGGGTCAGTTACAGATATGACAGTAAATACCTGTTAAACATTAACGGCCGAAGAGATGGGTCAAGCCGTTTCGGTCCGGATAAGCAGTTCGGGAATTTCGGCTCTGTAGGCGCGGGATGGATATTCACAGAGGAATCACTGATTAAAAATAAGATCCCGTTTCTGAGTTATGGGAAGTTACGCGCCAGCTATGGTATCACCGGCAGTGACGCCATCGACAATTACCAGTATCTGTCGAGATGGTCTCCGGCAAGATATCCCTACGGCGGTAATTCCGGATATATACCGGTTAACCTGTACAACCCGCAACTGAGCTGGGCAAGTACAAAAAAACTGGAGATCGGCCTGGAGACCGGTTTTTTGCAGGACAGGTTATTATTGAGTGCGGCCTGGTTTCGAAACAGAACAGGCAACCAGCTGGTAACGACACAGCTGCCTGACCAGACCGGCTTTACATCGGTTTATGAAAATCTCGGCGCTGTAGTACAAAATTCAGGCTGGGAGATCTTGTTGCAGGCCTCCCTCCTGCGTGGGAACGGATTTAACTGGAACAGTACTTTTAACCTGACCATCCCTAAAAATAAGCTCATCGCCTTCCCCGACATAGCAAACTCGACCTATTCCACGATATACTTTATCGGAAAGTCAGTGAATTCCGTAACAGGATTCAGTTATGCCGGCGTAAATCCGGAAACAGGTCTCTTCCAGTTTACCGGTGCCAACGGACAGCTGACTTCCTTTCCTGAACCTGCATCTTTGGGAAAACTCAACGATTACAGCATCATTGGCAACACCGACCCTAAATTCTACGGCGGCTGGTTGAACAGCTTCAGCTTTAAAGGGTTTCAGCTTGATGTTTTTACAGAATTCAAGAAGCAACTCGGCATGAATTACCTCGCTCAGGTCTATTCTTTTTTGCCGGGGCAGGAATACAATCTGCCGGTATCTTTTCTTGAAAGATGGCACACACCGGGACAGCAGGCAGAGTTCCAGAGGCTGTCTTCCCAATATAACGATGAATACACGACAGCTTCAAATTTCTTAACCTCAAGCGGTGTTTACAGTGATGCCTCCTATATCAGGATCAAGACAGCGACCCTGTCTTACAATCTGCCCGCCCGGGTAGTCAGCAGGCTGGGGCTACGCGGCTTACGGGTCTATGCAACTGCACAAAACCTGTTCACCATTACAAATTATAAAGGAACCGATCCGGAAACCCAGAACTTTTATGGTGTACCACCTTTAAAATCGATCAGTTTCGGATTCAACCTTAACCTTTAAATCCTCAGTTATGAAAAAGTTAAATGCCATAATCATATTGCTGGCCGGAACGATGATCCACAGTTTCACTGCCTGCAGAAAATTCGTTGAGATCGATGCCCCCAAAAACCAGCTGACAACCGCGACTGTGTTCGCGGATAGTTTAAATGCCGACGCAGCGATCACAGGCCTCTATTCACAAATCGCTTCGGCAGGTTCTTTCGGGCTATTGGCCGGAGGAATGACCTTATATCCCGGCCTGTCCTCGGATGAACTTAATATATCATTCAACGATGCTTCCTTAGCGGCATTCTACAATAATAACATACTGGTTACGGATGCAAAAAACCAGTCTCTTTTCCTTCTCGGTTATAAGTATATCTACAGTACGAATGCCTGTATCGAAGGCATTGCAGGCTCAGAAAGGATCCCAGCAAAGGTGAAACAGCAAATGACAGGCGAACTGCGTGCTTTGCGGGGCTGGATCTATTTCAATCTTGTGAATTTGTATGGTGCTCTGCCCATAATTATTACTGCGGATTACAACCAGACAAAACTGCTTAGCCGTTCTTCGGTTGAACAGGTTTACGGGCAGATCATTTCTGATTTGAAGTTCGCTGAGGAAAACATGAGCCCTGATGCACATGACTGGTCACGGGCCGGATATTACGCCGCGGCTGCTTTACTGTCTAAGGTTTATTTGTATACAGGAAAGTATGATCTTGCTATAGCAGAAACGGGGAAAGTGATCTCATCAGGAATATTCTCCCTTGAAAGCAATCCAGGCAATGTTTTTCTTGCCGGAAGTACAGAAACGATATGGAGTATTTTGCCGGTCGTGCCCCAGCAGGCAACCTATGAAGGCCTCTATTTTGTTCCTGCAAGTGCGTCGGCAACTCCAAGATATATTTTGAATCAAAGCCTTTATGATTCATTCGAAGAGGGAGACAGCAGGAAGATCAACTGGATCAGGACGAACACGATAAGCGGAAAGAGTTATCCGTATCCTTTTAAATATAAAGTAAGAACGACTACAACAACGCCTGCGGAGCATTATGTGGTTTTCAGGATGGCCGAACTTTACCTGATCAGAGCGGAAGCAGAAGCAAACCTGGGGAACATTAACGCGGCGAAGGATGACCTGAACTTTATTCGCAACCGCGCGGGTCTCTCAAATACTGAGGCTTCAGATAAATCGTCGATGTTATTATCTGTCGAACGGGAACGACGTGCGGAATTGTTTTGTGAATGGGGAAACAGGTGGATGGATCTTAAGAGAACCGGCAGAGCAATCAATGTACTTTCCCCGTTAAAACCAAACCTTACATTAAATTCTACGCTTTACCCTATTCCGGTCTATGAGTTGAATTCCAATCCGAATCTTTCCCAAAATCCGGGATATTAAAAGAAAGAGCTGCCTGAATTCAGGCAGCTCTTTCTTTTATTTACTGATTCGCTCTTAATGCAGTATGCACATCAGAGACCTGAGCCCCGTTAAGGGTGTTAGAGGTAGTGACCTTGCTTGGATCAAAACCGGAAACACATTGTCTGGTACCGCCCGGACACATTTGTGCTTCGGTCGGCTGATCCGGTCCGTCAGCACCGCTGATATAAGTTGCATTAGCAGTTGGTACGGGTGTCGTCGGCGCAATATTGCCTGAGATGAGGAACCATTTGTAGTTTACGGTTCTTTTAACGGCTGTTTTAGAAGGGCTTGTAAAAGCGCTTGCGCTGATTGCGATGGCGATGGCCAGAATTCCGAAAATATTCTTTTTCATATTAGAAAAGCTTTTATAGATCAAAAAACTTTGAAAAACTTTAAGTGAATAAAAAATGATTTTTGCTTACTCTTTAAGGTTTTCAGCTGCTCCTTTCACGGCGTCCGGGCTACCGTACGCCATGCAGCATTTAGTCTATGATGTTCGCGCGTCCCTCCTTTCTCTGTAAACATGATATGATCCGTAGAAAGTCAACAGCAGGAAAAAAAGATTAAAAACAAGGTGTGCCGGCCAGTTCATCACCTGAAGAACGCCGCCGCAGGAACAAGGTATCCTGCCAAAAAAATTCGTCAGCACCAGTCCGATATAGGCGGTGAATACCAGCATCAGACTTGCCGAGATATAAAATCCCAGGGCTTTTGTGCTTTTGTTCAGTAAAAGTATCGCCGTAATGATCTCCGCTGCCGGAAGGGTGTAAATAAGAATTGTGGCCAATAAAGGCGGAATGGTCTGGTTATGCATCTGAACCTTGAACCTGCCATAATCGATCAGCTTGCTGGAAGCGGTATAAACCCACAGTATTACCAGTAGAAAAATGATAATTTCGATAAGATAAGGTTTGATCTTTTTCATGGCCTTTGTTATTGAATCAAAGTTATATGGGCCATGAGGACAGAAAATGTCACTCTTCTTTTTTGAGAAAATATTTTTTTTGAAGACGATCGTAAGTGATATCGTGTCCTCTTTCACGCAGATGATTCAGCATTCGTTTTATCGTACGGGTGCTGCAATCGAAGCGGGACGCCGTATCCCCGAGCGAACGAAATCTGCCTTTCTGCAAAAGCTCCAAGATATAATCAAGCCGCTGCTCGTAGGTTCTGAAATCCATAAACACCTTATCCGTTGATTTTCAGCGATAAAGGTGTCGGAATTACAGGTCATTAGCTATAACCTTTACTTATAAATTATTTGATAATCAGCTATAAAGTGTCACTGTAGCTACCAGTGAACTGCTTGATTTCTTTCTTTCTGGCCCGAACACCGGCCAGCCAGACCTCTCTGAATTTGCGGATGGTTCGCCAGAAGAACAAATGGTCGATGCTGACCCCGAATTTTGGTTTAGGCATCAGTTCAAAAGGCGATATCTCGAGTATCTCAGCGATCTCATATATACGCTTGATGGTCATCTCCGTCTCGTCCCTTTCCAGATTTGAATAAGCTGCCTGCGATATATCCAGCATGAAAGCCATGTACTCCTGGCTATAGTTTCTGGTCAGCCGCTGTATCCGTATTTTCTCACCGATATGATTCATTTCGAGTCCTTATTCAAATTAATGCTATAAGCAAAAGTAATAAATTACAAGTTAAGCTTTTAGCTTAAAACTGCCTGTAAAAGCAATTTTACCCCAATTCCCAATACCGGGAAGAAATCTAAATCATACTTAATTTTATGAAAAATCTATCTGATTCTGATGCCGAAGAATTGAAAGGCGGGGTAAGCCAGTGTGCTTACAATATCGGAGTGTCTGCCTCACTCGGCGGTCTTTTCGGCGGAGCAGGTGCTCTGGTTGGCGCAGTTGCAGCCGCGACCGGCCCGTCATGCCTCGGTTGGTGGTAAACATCCTGACGGGGCTCCGGCCCCGTTAGATTATTATCTCCGGAAATATCACAAAGGTTGCGGCGATCCCGCCGACTGCACTGTAAAAGTGAAGCTCGTTGTTCATTAACTTGTTTTTGGAACGGTACTGATAAATGAACATGGCTACAAAAAAAACGAGCGGTAAATAAATATTTCTGATCCCTCCTATTACGGGCAGATAAAGTCCGATGTAATCGGGTTTCAGGATCATGAAACTCATCAGGCATCCCATAATGCTTCCAGAAGCACCCGCACTGGAATAATCAAAATCATTTCTGTGCCTGAATGTGACAAGCATCACTCCCGTAAGATAGCTGCCTGCGTAGATCAGCATGAACCAAATGCTGCCGAATTGCGTCCGCTCTGTTAAATGCTCTTCAAGATTTATGCATACCAGATAATACATAATGGCATTCATCATTAAATGACCGTAATCATTATGTATAATATCTGAGGTGAACAGCCTGTAATATTCTTTGTTCTTGACGATCCCGAAAGGATGAAGGATCATTTTCATAAAATAGCGGCGGTTATACAAACCGTATAGGCTGCTGAGCAAGATCACTGCCAGCATCATAACGGATACGGGTGCTTCCCAGGAAAAAGGATCGGTAAGGTAGGTTTTCATAGAAAGTAAATTAACACACACAATCACTTTAACTAATAATTTAACATCAGAGGTGATTGCCAACGGCACTGTTCAAACTGAATTTTACCCAAAAAACTAAGGGTATGAAAATTTTGGCAAAATATGGCATTTTACACCTCACTTTATTCATCTGTTTATCGTTTTTTCTTATCTGGCTGACAGGCAGGCTGATATTAACCCCTGATTTTTATGAAAGAAGCGGACATACTTTAACAGATATATCTGACAGGGGTAATTCTGTTCTTGAACTGATGCAGAAATGGATTTATATCACTTCAGGCATATATCTGATCCTGAAACTTCTCTGTATCACTCTGATACTGCAAACTGCATTATTTCTGAACAGCTATGAAATACCTGTATCCAGGGTATTCAGGGTTGTGGTGTGTGCTGAGTTCCTTTTCCTGATACCTGCAGGGGTCAAAATTGCTACTTTCTCTTATTTCTATCCGAACGGGACTTTATTGAACTGGCATCAATACTATATCTTTTCGGCCCTTTCCTTTTTCAAAGACGTCCCTGCTGACTGGTATTATGCGCTGCAGTCTTTTAACCTGTTTGAGATCCTGTACTGGTTTGTACTGGGTTATGGAATTATGCGGATTACCGGTTTGAATTATGACAGATCGCTGCACCTGGTGGCTATGTCCTATGTGCCGTCACTACTGATCTGGATCGTATGTGTCACATTTTTCACGCTGCTGATGTTCCCTTCTGCTGCGTAATTCTTTTAGCTGATCAATATTTTTTAAGCCTCTACTTGATATGACCTCTCTGAACCAATATCTCAAATACTTTGTACATCAGTACAGTCTTTATGACTGCGGGATCGCTGCACTCGCCATTGTGCTGAATTACGCTGGAAAGCCCGAAATCGCTGATCAGTTACTTACGGGTAATACCGCCGGAGCGGATGGTGTATCATTATTGAAATTACGTCAGTTATCCGATGCGAGCGGCTTGAAAAGCAGGTGCGTGCAAATGGATATATCTTTCCTGTCCAATCTTGACAAACCTTGTATCCTTTTGGTAAGAAAAGACGCTCATTTAAGCCACTTTATAGTATGCTTCGGGTCTGTTAAACGTTCAAAAAAAAATTGGTTTAAAATTGCCGATCCCGCAACCGGGATCATCCTGATATCACAGGACGAGCTTTCGCAGATATGGCATGACAACGCTGCACTTTACTTCGAAGATCTCGATAAAACACCGTCTAAACTGAGACATCCCTGGTTCAATCTGTTGAAGATAAACGGATTTAAAAGCGTTCTTCTTCTGATCTTCCCATTCATGAACATTTGTTCAACGTTGTTAGGGCTATCCGTTTCATGGATACTTCAGCAGGGATTGAACGGCTCTTTTACGGCACACTCTTCTTTGTTCCTCTCGGAAATACTTACAATGCTATTTCTCATAATTTTATTCCGGAACGCCGTTATCTATATTCGTCAGTACATTTTGATCTACGTTAACAGTTCTGTAAGTAAAAAGCTGCATATTAATTATTTGAACAATAGAAAAAGACCGGTATCTGAGATTGCCGGCGATTCAGTGACTGGTATCAGAAAGACGTTATCCGATTTTCAGAAGATCCAGCAGGCCCTCAGTGCTTTCATCTCTGTTGTTGTATCTGACGGCGTTTTAGTGAGTTTTATTATTGCCGGGTTGTTATACTACGACTCGATAACAGGGATCATCAATGTTATTTACCTGGCCGTACTGATTTTTACCGCATTTATGAAAGCCCCTCATGCAGCAGCAAAAAATGCTGTATTATCGGAACTCTCGGGCAGTTGCGAAAAAGGTTTCATAGATGAAAACATCCAACAAGTAAACGAAAACGAACAGGATAAAACCATTTCCGATAGTATTTTAAAATACCGGGAATTTCATACCTGCTCAAAAAAGACAGCCGTTGAAATGAGTAAAGCATCGTTTTGGTACGATGCTGCCGGATCACTGAATATAATTATTGTCTTTGTTTACAGCTTATGGGAACTTTCTGACAATCATATTTCCTATACCGGACTTATGGCTGCCGTGATCATTACCCTTTTTGTCACCAGTCTCGTTCCAAGAATAATAAACTCTTTCACCCTGATAACCGAGGGTGCCCTACTCGCGCGCAGGTACAGGGATCTTTAAGCTCTTATATCCTGCTGTTCACCGGATTTTCTAATCCGGGCGGAACAGCTATGTCCTGAATTTTTACAACTAAACTTCTACTCTATGAAAGAAACCATCGAAATGCTCAGGTATGAATTAAATGAAAAGCTCCTTGAAATCGACAGTATGGAAACCGGTATTGATAAACTCGGACAATTGCTCACCGTTATCGATAAAGCAATTACACAGATCAATCAGACCGTTGAACGATCTGCTTTCGAAAAGGAAACGGATGAGATCATTTTCTTCAAAGTCCAGAAACCGGAGCTGCTGGCCAGACGGATCGAAGAGGTCATGCGCTACAATATCACTTCCAACATACCTATCGGGACACCTGAGAATAAAATCAAATTCCTGGAAGATGAACTCAGGGCAAGGCGGAGCTTTTTCAGGATGAACAGTTTCCATTACCAGTACTATAAGAAAAGCCTGACCGAACTTGACCGGATATTTTTCCTGCGGAGCGCCAGAGCCGCATCTCTTCCGCTGTCGGAATTCTCGGAAACAGAAAATGAGTTTTCGACCCCGATGAGTTATCTGTTCGCAAAATTTATGGCTTACGAAAATATCCAGTATTTCCTTCTGGAACAGATTGCAATGATCCGGTACCCTGAATCCATTTTAGTGAAATCCCCTCAGATGAACAACGATTTGAAATGGACGGGTGATGCCGTCAATGCTGTTGAACTCGCTTATGGCCTCTGGCTGACGGGACAGCTTAACGATGGGAATGCCAGCCTAAACCAGATCGTACGCTGGCTTGAAAGCAACTTTCACGTTTCGATCGGAATTATCCAGCGGCGCTTCAGTGAGATCGAGCGCCGCAAGCGTGTTAGCATCACAAAATTCATCGACCTCATGAAAGAAGCTATTCTCCGAAAAACAGACGAAGATAATTCCTGAAACTCTGGTTTCTTAGTGGATATTCAGAACCGCTCCCTAGGTGGCCGAACAACCGGCCGCTTTTTTTTTAACCTTTTTTTTTATCGGTAGTACCGAAAAACTCCTGATATATTTCTTTTCGATGCGTTAACCAGCTCAATCCGTTAGATTCCGGTCTCTCCAGCGCTCTTCGGTGTACAGCAACAAAGCGCTATTGCCCGGAAACGCTCAAAGTTCTGCTAAAGTGGGATTTAAATTTTTTTTATCGGTAGTACCGAAAAGCTCCTGATATATCTCTTTCCGATACCCTCACTTTTGACCTGTCAACCGGCGGTATCTATCGGATACCTGGTTCTCAAAAGCTCTTTGACGTACAGGGACAAAGCATTATTCCGCAGAGACACGGAAAATTTTGCGAAGGTGAGATCATATCAAAATACCGAAAACGCATTGGCAGGCGAAAGCCCGGCACGTAGGTGCCGACGTGGGTAGTCCCGAAAATATATACCGGCAGAAGCGAATTGAACGGGCCCGATACCCGCTGCCGGTACCAAAACCGAATCTATTCGGATCTCAGAAATTAAAATAAAAGATCATGACGCAATTATTAAATGCAAAAGAACTCAAAGAACAGGCTTCCATAGTTGACCTGCTTCTGAGCTTAGGATATGAACCTGTCAGGCAATTTGGTAAAGAACATATGTATCGCAGTATGCTAAGGGATGGTGACAATGATCCCTCTTTCAGCGTGGACGATAAGATCAGGGCATGGTTTGACCATGGCACGGGCAAAGGAGGGAATATCATCGATTTTGGCCTGGCTTACTGGCCTGATCTTAGTTTTAATGAGGTTCTTGAAAAATTACAGACCACCTGTAATATAACAACTCCCGTCAGGCGTGAACCAAGACCAAGGCTTCCGGTTAAGGCCAGAAATTATGTGATTGAGAAAATCAAAGATATTGGGACACATCCGGCCATTACCGCCTATCTGCAAAGCCGCGGGATATTTGATGTTGGCAGGCAAAGGCTCAGTGAAATATACTATTACGTAAAGAACGAAAAAGGGGAACAGAAACGGTTCTTCGCCGCCGGATGGAAAAACGACGCAGGAAGCTGGGAGGTTCGAAACCGCTATTTTAAAGGTTGTCTCGGACAAAAAGCGATCAGCACAGTACCTGGTGACCCAAAATCTGTTGTGGTCTTCGAAGGTTATATAAATTATCTGAGCTGGGCGAAAGAGCACACGGGATCAAAGGAAACCGCCATTATCCTGAATACACTGTCACTGCTTCCTGCCGGGATCAAAGCGGCAACGCTGTTTCCGAAGATCGACCTTTACCTTGACCGTGACACTGCAGGTGTTCATGCCACCAAGGATTTTATTAAAGCTCTCCCCTATGCGACCGACCGCTCGCAGGTGTATGATAAATACAACGATTATAATGACAAACTGGTCGCATCATCCAGAAAAGATCATCCTGCAGAAAGACCTGAAGGATCACGAAAAGGTTTGTCCCTGTAGGATATTTTCAAGCATTTCATGCTTGTCACAATACCCGAAATCTGTTTGATTTCGTCAAGGCAAGATGTCTTTTTGTCGGACAAAAAGAATCTTGCCCTACGGGGTAAATGGTCAAAACTTCGCAACTCGTTTTTCTTTATGGCCGAACTTAAAAAGCACTTCGGGCGCCCAAAACTGCAGGATGGCAAACGGGTAAAAAAACTTGACGTGAGGTTTACACAGGAGGAATACGACAGGATCGTTTCTATGGAAAAAGCGTTCGGGATCAGCAAGACAGAGTTACTCCGCATGCGTGTACTCAATGATGCAGACAAGATCATTGTCAACGCTGCTGAGCTGCTGAAGTTACTCGACCGAACCGGTGCAGAACTTGGCCGGGCCGGAAACAATATCAATCAGCTGGCTAAACATGCCAATACAGAGAAGCTTGCAGGAAAAAACGATCTGAGGGTAACCGCTGCATTCAACAACCTCATGGCTGAATACATCAGCATCCAGCAGGCGCTGGAAAAATCTTTCCGGAAGATCATCCGTCTCATGGGGAAATAAGCTCCGGTTCCTTTTTATTCTGATACACTGTTTTAAGGATCGTAGGTTATAAAGGCCGCATGCTGCGCTGATACAGCAATCCGGTGACGTAGTGTTATACTGATACAGCGAAATATCAATATTAAGTTATTCAGTCTGCATGATAACCCGTTATATGATCCCTGAGCTATAAAGTCACAAGTTTACAGTGGTATGCAGTTACAAAGATGAATGGACATCTTGTTCTTTTGTTGTATTGCAATACGATTATACCGGTATAACATTACAAGGATTCGGGGTTCAGTTTTATAAAGTCACATGGTTACGTTAGTATGTGGTTACAATGATGGACGGACAGCTCGTTCTTCCGCTGTATTGTAATGCTGTTATAGCGATATGCCATTACAAAGATTCGGGGTTCAGTAGTTACCGCGCTCTGGTGTCATTTTGATATACGTATATCGGGTTCCACAGCGGCAGAGATGCCGCGATATGATTTTACAGTGCTGCTTAGCTCCTTAGCGCTGATGATACCGCTCATCCCTTCCGGATAAGCTTACTTCTTCTTTGTCTTTCCCATGATCATCTTTGAACATTTCAGATGTCCGCTGAACCGCTATACCTTTTACATAAAGCCCGTCCGGCAGTGGGTCGAAGACAACTGCGAGGGTTTTGTACTGAACCTGTTTGCCGGAAAGACCCCGTTAGCGCTTAACGAGGTTCGCAACGACCTCGATCCGGAGATGCCTGCTGACTTTCATCTTGATGCCTTGTCTTTCCTCAGGTCCTGGGAAGGTAAACGCTTTGATACGATCCTGCTGGATCCGCCTTATGCCTACAGGAAAAGTATGGAGCTGTACAAAGGAAATATCTGCAGCCCTTTCCGTCAGATGAAAGATGCCATCCCTACGATATTAAAACCGGGTGGTATCGTGATCACATTCGGATACCATTCCGTGGTAATGGGAAAGAACAGAAAATTCCTGCCGGAACGAATAGCATTGTTCAGCCATGGCGGGGCAATACATGATACCATCGCTTCTGTCGAGCGGTTCCGGCCCGGGAAATGTGCTGACAGATAATGTAACTGTTTAGGTTAACAGCAAACGATGATCGTAAAGATTCTGGCACCATCAGCAAATTTTACAGGTGTTAGCTATAACACCCGAAAAATTGACCGGAACAAAGGAGAACTGATGAAGACCCGCAATTTCGGGCCGATGCAATCGCTCGGGCATCTCAAGCCGCAGGATTACATCAACTACCTGACAGCCTTATCATCCCTGAACAGAAATGTCAGGCTGCCGCAGTTTCATACAGTGATCTCTGGGAAAGGAAGATCTTACGATAAGAATGAACTTACCGCTATTGCGGAAAGCTGGCTGAAAGAAATGGGATATGGAGATCAGCCGTACCTGATCGTGTATCATAAGGACACCGGTAATAACCATGTACACCTTGTATCGTGCCGTGTGGGGTTTGATGGTAAAAAGATCAGCAGCGCTTACGAGCATGTTCGCGCTCAGCGCAATATGTCAAAAGTACTGGGTTATGAACTGGCTATGCAGTATGAGTTCAGTACGCCTGCACAGTTTCTGATGATCCTTGAATCAAAAGGGTTTTTGGGATCAGATCCTGATGAAAAGCAGGTCCTGAAAAAGGCCGGAAAATACCACCCTGATAAACCTCATGCAGCAAGGATCGCTTCGCTGCTGATGAAGTATAGACACCGGCATGACCTGATTGGCATAATGAAAAATTACTATGATATCGACTTGCTGTTCCATGCTGCTGAAGGAAAAAAGCCGTATGGGTATTCCATCATTGATCACCAGCATAAGATCGTTTTTAAGGGCAGCGAAGTATTGCCGCTTAAAGAACTGACAATGGGATATGATCACTTTTTCACTACCGCCCCGGTAGAAAGCAGGCAAGCGGAGACGGGTTTTTCTGAACTCTTCGAACCACAGATCAGCATAGGACCGGTTAGTATCGCTGACGATGTGGACGACCAGCAGATCCATGGCATGCGACGGAGAAGGCAGAAAAAAGCCCGGACAAACACGAGATAACAACAATATGAATTATGATAATAATAATCGGAAACCAAAAAGGCGGCGCAGGGAAAAGTACACTCGCGCTCGTGCTGGCTAATTACCTGACCAGTGAGATGAACTGTCCGGTGACTGTGATCGATATGGACTACCAGCAGTCCATATCCCAGAAATTTGAAAAAGCAAAGATCCTCGAAAATGCAGAACCCTATGAAGTGGTTCCTGCCAGCCTGGAAAGCTACCCTTACCTGCGGGAACTGCTCGGCAAAAATAACAGAGCGGTCGTGCTGATCGACCTGCCCGGTAAACTGGATGATGATGGCCTCATTCCGGTGTTCAATTCCGCTGATCTCGTCGTCTGCCCTTTCTCTTACGATGAATTTACCTTCCAGTCCACTGTATTATTTACTGTGGTCATGCGCCGGATAAACCCGGAGATCAAAATGGTATTTATCCCCAACAGGATAAAAGCCAACGCCCGCTACGAGATCATGCAGGAGGTCGATGAACAGCTCTCAAAATTCGGAAAGGTTACGCCCGTACTCCCCGACAGGATTGATTTTCAGCGGGTAAGTACTTTTTATACACCCGTAAATCTTCATCCTGTCATTAACCCGGTACTTGAACAGATATACACAGATCATATCTATGGAAAACATGAAATCACTGGCTAACCAGATCCGGGAACAACTGGGCAAACCTGCGGCTGAAGCTGCAAAAGAACCTGCTGCTAAAAAACCGGCTACCGGTCGCAAGGAGAAGGTCAAAGAAGTTCCGCCGGTCATCGCTGCCCTGCTGGACTATGATACGAGCAACAATAAAAGCATATTTCATGCGCGTTTCGACGAAAAAACGGTGCGGCTCATGAATCAGTTTAAAATGGCGACGGGGATCGATGTGACACGCCTTGTCTCTTTTGCCGTAAAGCAACTCTTTGAAACCTGTCCCGAACTCAAATCCACTATTAAACAATTTATTCAAAACAACGACTTATGAACTGGATGAAATTTATGATCTGGCTGGGCCTGATCTATCTGTCCTATTACGGGGCTATTATCCTATGGGATTTCATGAAGAAAAAGAATCTGCCGGCAGATGAGGTGCCGCGGGAACTTTCCTTTGAGGAAGAAAATGAACCTGTAAAAGAGATCACGGTGTCGAAACCGGAAATATATAGTTACTCGGTTTTGTCATCGGGCGGTATCAGACTGAAAGAAGTGTTTAACCTGGCACGTGAGGAAGCAATAGAATACATACGACCGGTAAGTTTCTGATCATGAAAAAACTGCTGACACTGATCTGCTGCCTGCTGTGGCTGGAAGCCTTCGCGCAGCCGGGCATCGAGGAAATGAATAAAGCAAGAAATGATCTTGCGGCAGATTACTTCTCTGCATCTGACCTTTCGCTCGTGCTTGCTACCCTGCTCGGTCTAAACGGTGCTGTAAAAATATATCACAACTGGCAGATGGGTAAGCATCATATCGATGCTGATATCGCAGCCTGGTTTTTCGCTGCATTATTTATGGTACTTGCAGGCGCATTTCTAAAGGCCCTGTTCGGTATTTAAAAGCAATTCATTAAACCCGCCGCAGGCGTTTCCAATAACTGTCCCGCAAGGGGAAACCGGTGCATTTCGTGACCTGAACACCGGCAATACCGCAGCAGCCTCCCGGCTGCTACTAAAAGGTTACCGCCTTATATCTCATTCCCTTATTTAATGTTTAACAAAATCAAACAGCTTCTGGCCGCAGCTGCACTGCTTGCAATTTCTTTACCCGCTATGGCCCAGAGCGGTGTAAACGGTCTGAACACAGCGACCACAACGCTGAAAACGTATGTTGCTCCGGTAACCAATATTACCCTGGTGATCGGCGGGATCGTAGGCATCGTCGGTGCCATCCGTGTATACTCCAAATGGAACTCCGGAGACCAGGACATCAACAAAGAGCTGATGGGCTGGGGAGGTTCCTGCGTCTTCCTTGTCGTATCAGCACTCGTGGTCAAAGCTTTTTTCGGACTGTAACGTGGCCGGGAAATATCCGGTATATAAGGGGCTGCAGAAGCCCCTTATATTCAAAGGCTTCAAGGGGAAATTTATTTACTGGGGACTCGGCTTTCTCCTTGCCGGACTTGTGCTCGGTGCACTGACAATGTCCCTCATCAATATGTGGCTCGGCGCTGTCGTGCTGACCGGCTGCATTGTCGGCGGACTGCTTTTCACTGCCGGAAAGCAAAAGGGCGGACTTCACGCTAAAAACCGTCAGAAAGGCATTAATATCCTAAATCATTATGGCCGTAAAAACCCTGTTTGACATTCCTTATGCAGGCATAGACAAAAGCGGAGAATTCGATCTGCTCATCGGAAAAAACGGTGAATGTTCAGTTGTGATCAGAATCACTAATCCTGTGATACGCTATTCAGCATATCCCGCAGGGTATGACGAATTCCATAACCTGCTGCTGAATATACTGAAAGTTCTCGGAGATGGTTATCTCATACAGAAACACGATATCATCAGCCGCTCCGAATGGAGATCCGGAAAATCCAGGGAGTACCTTCAGCAAAAGTATGACCTTCACTTTGCCGGCAGGGAATGCCTGAAAATTGAGACCTACATCACCCTTACCCTGCAGGTAAAGAAAAGCGCCTTCTTTGTTTACGATGCCAGAGTACTGCGCGATTTCAGACAGGCAGCAGCAAAAGTAGTTGATCTGCTACCCTCTCCCGAAGTGATGGATGAAGGCGGGATCAATCAGCTTGTCCTGCAGATGCTGGGCATGAACTTCCGTAAGGACAGCATTGTTCTGGATAATCTTCAGCCCGGTGAAACAGAGATCCGGAGCGGCAATAAAATCATCCGGAATATCAGCCTCGTCAATATAGACAGCATTGATCTTCCGCCGGAAGTCGGCACCCACATTGAGCTGAATGATAAAGAGAGTATACGCGGGTTCCCGGTAGATTTTTTATCCTTTCTTTTGAAGGTTCCGGGAACTGACGTGATCGTCTATCATCAGGTGATCGAGATCCCTGGGCAGGCTACGACCCTGCGAAAACTGGAACAAAAGAAGAAAAGGCATTCCGGCATCCCTGATCCGGCGAACCAGTTATGTGTGGAAGATATCGACCTCCTGCTGACCGATGTTGCCCGCGAGAACCAGCTGCTCGTGAACTGTCACTTTAATATACTGGTGGCGGCATCCGCAGAACATATACAGAAAGCTGCCAATTATATCGAAAGTGCTCTTTTCCAGTTAGGCATCATCCCAAGTAAAAATGCTTATAACCAGCTGGAACTGTTCCGGAGTACGTTGCCAGGAAATGCCGTTGAGCTTAAAGCCTACGACTGGTTCCTGACCACCGCTGATGCGGCAGCATGCTTCTTTTTTAAGGAGTCGCTCCCAAAAGATGAACCGTCGGATTTCCTCATCAGGTTCACAGACCGTCAGGGTATACCCGTCGGTATGGACCCCGCAGATCTGCCGATGCGCACAGGCCGTATCAACAACAGAAACAAATTCGTACTCGGCCCGAGCGGATCCGGGAAAAGCTTTTTCATGAACGCCATGCTCGAGCAGTACATGCTCTACAATATGGATATAGTCATCGTGGATACCGGGCACTCGTATTCTGGACTTTGCTCCTACTACAACGGTAAATATATCACTTATACCGACAGGTCGCCCATAACGATGAACCCTTTCCGGATGACAGAGGAAGAATACAACATCGAAAAGAAGGACTTTCTCTGCACGCTGATCGGGGTCGCCTGGAAGGGTGCCGAAGGTTCCTTCAGCCCTGTTGAACGCGACGTGGTCGCCAATGTGCTTTCATCCTACTTCAGCAAATTCTTTGCAGAAGGCGGGGACCTGAAATTTGACACCTTTTATGAATTTGCGCTAAAGAGGATCCCGGAGATCAAAGCGGAAGAAAAGATCCTGTTTGATTTCGATGAATTCCGCTATGTGCTTAAAAAATTCTATAAAGGCGGAGAGTTTGCCACGATCCTGAATAAAGAAGCAGACCAGTCCCTGTTTACGGAAAAGTTTATCGTTTTTGAGATCGACTCTGTTAAAGAGCATAAGATCCTCTTTCCGATCGTCACACTTATTATCATGGATGTATTCATCCAGAAAATGCGCTACCGTTCCGACCGCCGTAAAGCACTGGTGGTGGAAGAAGCCTGGAAAGCCATTGCAAGTCCCCTGATGGCCGGTTACCTGCTTTATCTTTATAAAACGGTCCGCAAGTTCTGGGGTGAAGCAATCGTCGTAACACAGGAACTTGGTGATATTATTGGGAATACGGTAGTGAAAGACAGTATCATCAGCAATTCCGATACGATCTGCCTCCTCGATCAGACCAAATTCAGGGATAACTACAATGAGATCGCTGCCCTGCTTTCCATCAGCGAGACCGAACGAAGAAAGATCTTTACCATTAACCAGCTGGATAATTCCGGGGGAAGGGGACGCTTCAAAGAGGTCTACATCAGGCGAGGCTCGTCCGGTGAGGTCTACGGCGTAGAAGTATCACTCGAACAGTACCTGACCTATACCACAGAAAAACCTGAAAAATCAGCAGTAGAGAGCTACACCAACAGGTACACCTCCTATCAGGAAGGATTAGATGCGTTCGTTGCAGACTTCCGGAAAAGCGGCATTACGCTGCCTCAGTTCATCAGAAACGTTAACCAGCACTAAGCTTATGAAATATCTTTTGATCTTATTATCCTCGCTGATCTCCGTTGCATGCTTCGGTCAGGAACTTGTATTCGATCCTGCCGTGACCGGTGCCATCGCCGTCAACTCAGGCATCATCAACGGACAGCTGAATACGACCAATGAACGGCTCAGCCTGATCCAGAAGGAGCAGCTGGCCGTCAGCGGGCAGCTGCTCGTCATCAATGACCTGCAGAACAGGATATATACCGGACTGAGCGAGGTGGCAGGCGTGATCAGCAGCCTCAACACGATCCGTGAAATCGCGGACTGCGGCAGTGATATCGCCAAAGATGTCGGCAGCGCCATGCAGATCGCACGATCCAACCCTGCCCTGCTGCTTTTTGCGGAACAGGGCGCAAGAGACTTTCAGGCCCGGGCTGCTATGCTTGCGACAGATGTAAGCGCATTCGTCCTCAAAGGCGGCAGCAAAAACCTGATGGATTCCGGAGAGCGGGGAAAACTGCTTAACCATATCGCCGAACAGCTTCGCATCCTGCGCGGTATCGCTTACGGAATGAACAGGGCAATGTACTGGGCAAAACTGAACGGCCTGTTCCGCTCACTGAACCCATGGTCAGAATGGCAGAACAATGATGCCCGGATCGCCAATGAAGTGATCACTAATGCCAAATATCTGAAACGATGAAAACTGTAATTCTTTTGCTTTGCATGACACTATTCTCATTATCCGGGATCTGCCAGCGCAATACGATCAATATTATCGGAATACATCAGCTGGTCAGTGAATCGATCTCGGAGAACAAACTACAGGCCAAAGCTAAGAACCAGCAGGCCCTTAATACCGCAAACGAACAGGCGAACCTCACTCAGCTCGCCAGACTAAAAGCGGTATATCGCACGATACAACAGCGGTACAATACACTGGGTACTGCTATCGATGCTGCACAGATCGGCTTTTACGGATCTCCGATGGTTAGCAGGATCATCAGTAATGAACGGCAGATCGTCGAAATGGCAGAGCGCAACCCGGCACTTGCCGCGATCGGTTATCCTGCTGCCATACAGTTTGCAGTAAAGGCCCGGAGTCTTCTTACGTATGTCGCAGGGCTCACACTGTCGATAGGAGACATTAACCAGATGAAACCCTCTGACCGGAAGCTGCTGTTCGATTTCGTTCTTTCGGAGCTCAGTACTATTCAGGACCTGTCGGGCAACATGCTCGGCATGATGCAGAACGCGGGGCTTTCAAACCTCATACGAGGGGCCAATCCTTTTCAGAATTTCATTGATGCCGACAAAGATATCGCCGCTGAGATCATCCGTAATGCCAAATACATCCGAAAATGAAAAAACTGCTTGCGTTCCTGTTTTCCGCCGCCTTTCTCTTACCGGTTCGTGCACAGGAATATGTTATCGATACCCGGCACGCTGTCGCAGTGAGCGAAAACGGGGCTGCCCGGAGTTTAGCTGAATTGACTCACGCTAATTATCTGCAAAACATCAGCGGGAACCTTAACGATCTCAATACCAATACGGGTAGTGTTGTGCTTGCCCAAACCATGATCTATAATGCACTGTCCAATGTAAATTCAGCCCTTAAAAACGGGCTGGAATTAAAAAACATGGCGCTGATCATCGCCGATATGAACAGCTACATCGTTCAGGCCCTGGCGCTGGCAAAAGATGACCCTGCTCTCCTGCTATTCGCCGGTAACATCTCTTCGGAAATGAAAACACGGGCGGTGGCGCTGCTCAGTGATGTTTCGGGTTTCGTCCTCAAAGAAGGAAAAAATGTACTCGCTGACTACGCTGCCCGAGACGAACTCCTGCGAAAGGTAACTCAACACCTGCAGATCCTTGACGGACTTGCCTACGGTGCCTGGAAAGCCATGTACTGGGCTAAGCAGCGCGGCATAATCGCATCACTCAATCCTTTTTCTGCCTTTATCAACCGTGACCGTCTGTATGTCGAACAGATCATTCTTCAGGCAAAATACCTCAGGCGCTAAATTCAAAACTTTATAATTTATGAAAAAAACGATCTTTTTTATGCTGGCTGTGCTGTACAGCACAGCGGTATCCTTCGCACAATCTGTTGTCGCTGATAAAAGCATCCGTTACCAGCAGGAACGTATGGTTTACAAGCAATGGGATCAGAATAAATTCACCCCCACCTCCGGATTTCTCGGGCTTAACCCCTGGTACTGGCTAACCTGGGGTTTCTTTTATCCTAACTATCATAAGAAAGACCTCCGTCCGCTGAGCGCGAACGGTCCGCAGACACAGCGTCTCGCCCTTGTCGGAACCATGAACGGGATCGACTACCGTTATAAACAGGAATCTGATACCATCCGGAACACTGCCGTTTCCGAAATTGCTGATCAGTCAGGGCTGATCACCGCCGCAGACCCGCTGTGGGCGCTTTATTACAGCCGGGAATTTAAACCGGTGCTGGAACATTCCGTATCCTCCATTCTCGGCGGGCTGGATCCGCAGGTCAGATCAAGGCTTCTGTCAGATGGTATATATGACTGGTACAACAATGAACTCGACCGCCTGAAAGAGCGGATCGAAGCCGCCCATACAATTGATATGGAACGGGGTTCCCGCATTATGGCCTATTACAGAATGCTCAACGAATACCGGACCTTGTCCGGGGTATGGGCTACCCGTACAGCTTCCTGCAAAATGACGATGGAGATGGAAAGACAGCAGCGACAGTTAAACACCGGCACGGCAACAGTTCCTGTGTGGACACCGCAGACGGATATTCAGATCGCTAAAGAGGTATTAAAGCATGTACAATAATGAAAAAAATAATATTGCTTTTATTGCTCCTCTCATCAGGGATGACGGCAGCCCTCGCCGGAACGGGTAACGATAAAACACTTGAATACCTGCAGGGGGACGGTGTCTATGAGACCGGCGTAATGGTTTTTCTTAAAGATCTTAAGGAATCCGTCTGGACACATTTTGACCTTTTCATAACCGATGCCAAAGCACTGGCCGCGATCTTTATGATCATCTTCTTTGCGATAAGATCTTACGAAATGATGGCAGGGGATAAAAAACTGGAGGTCATGCCCCTTATGCGGCCCTTCGGACTGGCCATGGTGATCCTCTGGTGGGGTATCTTCGTTAGAGTACTTGCATTTCCCACTGACCTGGTGGCCAACCAGACAGAACAGATGTTCAACAGCGAACAGACGATCGTAAACAATCTCCGCCTCAACCGTGCACAGCTGATGCTGGCGGTTGCCAATTCCCTTTATACTTATCAGGCACAGACAGAGGTCGCGGCAAAGGAAAGTGATACCTGGTACGGGCAGGCCTGGAACTCTGTGAGCAGCACAGTTAAAGAAGGGATCAGCACGGTAGTGTCTCCCCTGCTGGAACTAAAGAACCGGCTGACGGTCGGCATGCAGCTGCTCTTTACCCAGATGCTGGAACTCACAGGCATATGGGTGTTGCGTATAGCTGTTTATATCATTTTCATGCTGCAGATCATCTACTCCTCGATCCTGATCATTCTCGGGCCTTTCGCAGTAGCGGCCAGTATTTTGCCCGCATTCCGCGACAGTTTCAGTACCTGGATAGCCCGTTTTATTTCCGTTAACCTGTATTCCGGGATCGCCTATCTGATCATGTACCTGTGCGGACTGATGCAGGAATATGCCCTGAAGTCTGAGATCAGCAAGTACAAAGAGCTGGTCGGTGAGAACGGAATGGGGGCCAATCTGGAAAAAATGGCATGGTTTGCCGGAAATGGTGTGCTGTCCTTCGGAACCGTTATCATCGTATTTCTGATCGGGGCGATCTGTATGTTCACGGTGCCCAGTATCTCTACCTGGATCATCTCCACTTCCGGCATCAGTTCCGCCTCATCCACCTTTGGCCGCAGCGCCGGAACGGTAACCGCTACCGCCCGTAAGGTGGCCGGCAGCTTCTTTTAATCCATAACCATAATAACTATGATCATTAAAAACATTGAAGCCAGGATCAGGCTGGCCTTCTTCATTTCGGCAGGAAGCCTTCTTACTTCGCTCCTGATCGTCGGTATCAACAGCTATTATGCTTACCATCTGGTGTCGAACGCTCACAAAAGCATCTATATTCTCGATAAATCTGTACCGATCCTTGCCAAACAAACGGATATGCAAATGAACAGGCCCGCTGAGTACCGTGCGCATGTGGACCTTTTTCATTCTTTCTTTTTTTCCCTGACGCCGGATGATCATTATATGGAATACCAGATGAAGAAGGCTATGTACCTGATCGATGAATCCGGGATGCAACAGTACAACGATCTCAAAGAAAAAGGTTTCTTTAACTCCATCCTCTCCTCGAGTTCCGTGCTCACCCTCGAAACGGATTCCATTGCGGTGGATATGTCCCGGCATTATTTCAGGTACTACGGCAAATTAAAGATCGACCGCCGCAGCTCTACCGTAGTACGCTCTCTCATTACTGAGGGTTATCTGAAAGATATCCCCCGCAGTGATAATAATCCGCACGGTGTACTGATCACCGGCTGGAAAACCCTTGAAAACAAAGACCTGGAAGATGTGGAGAAAAATTCATTCTAACCGCGATCCAAGGGATACGCTGTTTAGCGAGCTGTGCCGGGAATTCAAACCCCGGCTGTCGGGACTACTAGCTGCGGCAAAAAAACTGATCCATAAACGCCCGAAAGTTTTCTTCGCACTGATGCTGATGATGCTGTTCCTTTCCGTTGTGCTGTCATTTACCGCTTTCCGGCAGCATGACCAACCTGTCAGCGTTCATTACAAACACCAGCCAGAGGTGATCTCCGACGGTTTCAGCAGGATCGCCGAAACAGCGGAAAAGCTGAATGAAACGATCCGGCTGAAACGAGTAGTCGACAGCCTTACCGCAAAAAAACAACTCAGTACTGCAGACAGCCTGCGGTTGAACAGCGTGCTCAACCGGCTGGAGCAAATACAAAAAATCACAAAGTAATTATTATGAACATCAATTTTAAACAGCCCAAATATGTGCTGCCATTGCTTGCGCTGCCTTTTCTGTGCCTCTTCTTTTATGTCTGGCAAAGCACATTCAGTAAACCTGAGACAGCAGCACAACAGCAGGAAGGACTGAAAGGCAGCGTCGGCGAGGTCTCATCGGGGGTAAGGAAGAAAGAACTCGATGACAAACTCGATGCCTATCGCAACACTTATAAAGATGCCGACGGTTATTCAGCGGTCAATATCATTCCAAAGGAAACCAGCAGCAACCTGACTTTTAAAGACAGCTATACCGGCGATGAAAAACGTATGCTTGACTCAGTTGACCACGCAATGAAAGCAAAATTCAATGCCCCGGATGTCTCCGGGAACGAGCAGCAGCTTGCCGCACAGCTGAACAGGTTACAGCGCAAAGAGCCGCCGAGGAGCCATAATCCCCCGGCAAAAGAGCGCGACCCTATGGATCTATTAAAAATGCAGATGGCCTACATGGACAGTCTGAACCGCGAGAATGATCCGGAATATAAAGCGGCGAAACAGAAAAAGATCAGTGCGGAAAAAGCGGCATTACAAAGATCATCCGAAAAAAAGCTGACCGTTACACGTTCACAAGAGGCAGCAGCAGACTTCAACACCGTCAGACCTGCGGGAAATGACAGCTTTATCTCCGCCGTTATTGATGAAAATATTACTGGATATGCCGGTTCAAGACTCCGGATCAAACTGCTCGAAGACTTAAGAGCCGGTGGCTTCCGCATTCCAAGGGGAACATTCCTTTTTGCGCAGATCACCGGATTCTCTGAACAGCGGGTAACCCTGTCGGTCAATACCATCCTTTCGGAAGGACGTATCCTGCCGGTGAAGCTTGATCTTTATGACCTTGACGGCCTGCCCGGCCTGTACGTACCGTCATCCGCGTTCCGCGAGTTTACAAAAGATCTCGGAAGCAGTTCCGTACAGGGCGTCACCATCGACGGGGGAACCGGCGGAAGCCAGTTCCTCATGAGCTCAGTGGATAAGCTTTTTCAATCCACATCTTCCGCGATCGCAAGTGTAATACGTAAGAACAAGGCGAAGATGAAATACAACTCATTCATCTACCTGATCGATACCGAAGCACTGCAGAATACGCAGCAGTCGTACTGAACCCTGCGCCGGATTTCCTTTCCGGCATCATTTCCATAACCATTATTCATTGAACCGATCATGAAAAAGTTTCTTTTTTATCTGGCCGCACTGTGTCCGAACTTTCTGTTAGCGCAACCGGCCGTCACCATCACAAAAAATCAGACCATTCATTTTATTTCTCCCGAACCGATACAATACGCGGATATTTCTGCCAGGACACTTGCCGGGGATCTTCCTCTGAAAAACGTATTCCGGCTGAGGATCAAAGATTCAGCTTCTGCCTTTACAGGCGCTATCGTGACCATCGCCGGTGAAAAGTTTATCGCTCAATATCGGATTGTTCGCAGCGATAGCGCCGGTCCTTCGCAGATTGAGATCAGTCCCTCCGATACAAGGCCCTTAGATATCTCAGGCATCGGTTTTTCTGAAAACCAGCTCAGATCTATGGCACTGAACCTGATCTCGCGCAAACCGGAAAAACACCTTGAAAAAGAAAAGGCTTTCGGCCTGACCGGGCAACTAAATCACGTATACACCGCAGGCGATTATCTTTTTCTGGATATCAGCTATAAGAACAATACCAGGCTCCGGTATGAGATCGATGAGCTCCGTTTTCGGGTAGACGACAGAAAGGTAACGAAAGCCTCAAATGTCCAATCCTTCGAGCTGAAACCGGTGCTTATGCTTTTTAAGACACCCGTGTTCTCCAAAAGCTACCGGAACATCTTCGTATTTAAAAAACTAAGCTTTTCCGGCAATAAAGTAATGCTTGCTGAACTCAGCGAAAAGCAGGTATCCGGCCGCGTACTGATCCTCAAAATAAAATGGCAGGATATCCTTGACGCCGATACACTTCCAAACTGAATATTATGACAAACCTGACAGCCTGTGGTTATCTAAAAATCGTGCTGGAACAGGAATTTCCCAAAGTATACTACCGCTTCGTAAGTCATGGTATTTTACACTATGAACTCACTAATATGCAGGAACTTTGCGCGCCGCTCCTGACAGGGCTGGACGAAGATGACAGGTTCCTCCGCTGTGAGATCATCGGAATGATCGCTAACTATTTACAGGAGGAATAAGGATGGAGGAAACACGTGAGCAGCAGAAACTGCATGGCTTTCTGCAATGCGGTATCTACCTGTCTATTTTGCTGGATGCCGCTATATTCATTTATCTAAATGCCCCGATATGGGGCATTTTTTTTCTCCCGCTGGAAAGACTCAGTCATATGGGGATCTACAGCTCGATGCTATCCAGCAAACTTTGCACTTTAGGTCTTATATGTCTGGTAAGTATCGGGACACTATCTAAAAAGGATACAGAAGTAAACCCCAAAAAACAGATCATCATCCCCCTCGCCATTGGCCTTATCCTGTTTTTCGGATGCCTGCTGTTCCGCGGACGGTCTTCGCCAATTGTTTTCTCTTATACTACCTGGTGGGATCTGGGCTACCTGGTCTGTTCTTTTTCGGGCGCTTTTGTCTGCAGTATATCCATGGATAATATCTCAAAAATGATTAGTTCCGGACTGGGAAAAGACAAATGGAATACCGAAGCAGAAAGCTTTATGCAGCCTGTCAAAAAGGTAGAAACACCCTACTCGGTCAACATCCCCATGCTTTTTTATTTCGGGAAACGGACACGTTCAGGCTGGATCAATATCTGTAATGTATTCCGGGGCACGATTGTCATCGGTACACCCGGATCCGGAAAAAGCTTTTCCATCGTAAATCCTTTCATCAGGCAGCTGATCGCGAAAGAGTTTGCGGTATGTCTCTATGATTTCAAATTCCCGGATCTGGGTCAGATCGCGTATTACCATTACCTGTTAGCAAAGCATTCCGGCAAGCTGAAGGAGTTTAAATTCCACGTGCTGAATCTTGATGATCCTGAGAAAAGCAGGCGCATCAATCCATGGCGTGCGGATTATATCCGGACACTCGCAGACGCAGCCGAAACCGCCGAAGCACTGGTAGAAGCACTGAAAAAGGGTGACCGTTCAGGTGGCAGCGACCAGTTTTTTACCCAGTCGGCGATCAACTTCCTTGCATCATGTATCTATTTTCTAAGCAAGTACGCCGGTGGCAAATATTCAAGTCTGCCGCATGTACTGGCCATGCTGAACCGTTCTTACGAGGAGATCTTTAATGTCCTGGTATCGGAGGGGGAACTCAGGTCTCTGATGTCCCCCTTTATGAGCGCATACAACGCAAAGGCTTTTGACCAGCTCGAGGGACAGATAGGCACGCTTAAGATCTTTATCAGCCGGCTCGCGACCAAAGAAACCTATTGGGTATTCTCGGGTGATGATTTCGATCTGAAAATATCATCAAAAGAAAATCCGGGGATGTTGGTGCTGGCCAACGACCCCAATACGCAGAACATCAATTCCGCCTGTTACTCGATCGTTATTAACCGGCTGACAAAACTGATCAATACCAAGGGCAACCTCCCTTCCGCACTGATTGTCGATGAAGTACCCACACTGTTTGTGCATAAGGTGGAAAACCTGATCGCAACAGCCCGGAGCAATAAGGTCGCTGTACTGATGGGTCTGCAGGAACTGCCGCAGTTTAACCAGCAGTACGGAAAAGATACCGCCGCAACGATCACCTCGGTGGTCGGCAACGTACTGTCCGGGTCGGTGCGTAATAAGGAAACGCTCGAGTGGCTGGAGCGGCTCTTCGGTAAATCTAAACAGATCGGTGAAGGACTGTCCATAGACCGGGCAAAGACCTCCACCTCGCTTAATGAGAAACTGGAAGTACTTATACCCGCTGGTAAGATAGCCTCGCTGAATGCAGGTGAAATGGTGGGTATGATCGCAGCCGATGCACAGGAAAAATTCACAGGGCAGTTCGACACCTCTGCTGTCAATTGCCGGATCAACCTGGATATGGCGGATATAAAAGCCGAAGAAAAGAACTACCGCCCTCTTCCCGCTTATTATGATTTCAAAGGTCGCCGTAATGAGGTACTTCGGGAGAATTTCGACCGTATCGGACAGGAGATTGAAGACATGGTGGCATTATTCAAACCGCCGCCGAAAAACGCATCAAACATCAAAACAAAATGACAGATCAGGAATTGCTGGGTACGCTGGTGCTGGTGCACCCGAACCTGGAAGATCATCCCGCAGGACGAGAAGGCCATATCGGCTTTATCACCTATGTAGACAGACCGGAGAACGAGGTATATGTACGCTTTACAGATGAAGCAGAGGCCGTTTATCCTACCGATGCGATCTTTCTGCTTAAAGACCGTGAAAAAATATTTTGCCCGGATAAAGCCCAAACAAATGCGGCAACCCTGAATGATTATAAAGACCTGTTCAAGATCGCCATGCTGCAGGATAAGGGAAGAAGCACTGACATCTGGAACGCCCTGCAGATCGCCCGCGATAATCCCGGAATATGGCCGGCAACTCTCATATCTGCCGAAGAAAGTCTGGGCCTTCGCAGCAATCGTTACGTCGGCCGGTGAAAGCGCTTGCACTCTGTCTGATATGCCTGCCACTTTATAGCCTGCACATTACTTCTCCCTTCGGTCAGCGGAAACACCTTTTAACCGGCCTTTACAGTTTTCACAACGGCATTGACCTGCGCGCGAGATCCGATACAGTGTACGCCGTCGCCGACGGACGACTCAGCATAGTCGCTTACGACAGGGCGCTTGGTATCCATGTCGTGATCCGGCATCAGGGATTCAGTACTGTTTACGGGCATCTGAGCCGAGTGCTGGCTTTCCCTGGAGCCGACTTATCAGCGGGAGAAGCCATCGGTATCACCGGAAAGACCGGTCGGGTAACTGCTGAACATCTGCATTTTTCGATCCGTTCGGGAAATCGCTGGGTTGAACCCCTTGCATTCATTTTCAAATTAATCAATAACAAATATCATGAGTAAAAACTTTAAACCGCTCCATGAGCAAATCGCCGCCCGGCTGATCGAAGAGTTGAAGGCGGGTACATCCGTATTTCAGAAACCATGGAAGGATTCTGATGCACCGGCATTCTCCATTCCGCTCAACCCTACTACCGGTAAGAACTACCGGGGTATGAATGCCCTTTGGCTGGCCATGCAGGGACATACAGATCCCCGCTGGATGACATTGAAACAAGCTGACTTTGCCGGATACCAGGTTGAAAAAGGTGCTAAGGCAACGATGATCAATTTTGTCAAAACCACGGACATTCAGGCCATCCGTGACGGCATTTCCGGAGAAAAGATCCTTGATGAAAACGGCAAAACACAGACCAGAACCATAGAGCTGGATAAGCCAATGATCACTAATGCATGGGTATTTAATGCGGAACAGATCAGAGGCATTCCTCCCCTTGCGGAACACCTTCAGGAAAAAGCTGCCGAACAATCCTGGCAACCCGTGGAAAAAGCCGAACAGATGCTGCAAGACAGTGGCGCAATCATCCATCATGGTGGGAATGAAGCATTCTACAATAAAAAAAGCGATGAGATCCAGCTACCTTCAAAGGAGCAGTTCGAGAACGAAACACAATACTATGCGGTAGCACTGCATGAAGTTGGACATTGGTCAGGCCATGAGAGCAGACTGAACCGTCCTATGGATGGCAAATTCGGATCAGAGGCCTATGCAAGAGAAGAACTTCGTGCAGAAATTGCTTCGCTGATGTTGGGAAGCGAGCTGAAGATCGGGCATAATTTCGGACAGCATGCCGCTTACGTGAACAGCTGGGTCAAGATTCTGAAAGATGAGCCATTTGAATTGTTCAGGGCCTCTGCTGACGCCCAGAAGATTTTTGATTTTATGATGAGCATAGGTCAGAAACAGGAACTCAAACAGACACGCCAACCGGATCAGGTATTAAAAAAAGGGGATGAAATTGCCTATAATAACGATACCTACAAAGTGCTCGACAAAAAAGGGAGAAACTTTACTGTTGAAAGTACGGAAGGCGGCAAATTCAAACTTACCCGGCAGGATGGCCTGTACCAGTCACTGGTCGACGCAAAATATAACGGCCAGCGCGAGGAACTCCAGGTTAATGAGGAGCAACAACAAACCAACAAAATAGGCAGGTAATATGAATATAATCAGTTTTAAAGAAAGCGAACTTCCTGTCGATGAACTGGAGACGATCGGACTGGCCGCTGGCGGGCAAATGCTGCTGAATGTAAACGACCTGAAAGCCCTCCTTTCAGGTCGCCGCACTGATATGCTGCATCTGGAAAATTTGGAAACGGAGAGTATCAAGATAAAATCGATACATGCAAAAATCTCTCTTCGCAGGAATGAGAACGGAAAGGCAGACCTGCTGATCCACCCCATATACAGGAAACCCGCCACACCCGATTTCCTCGACGATAACGAGGCGAAACAGCTGGAAAAAGGCGAAGTAGCCAGTCTGTTAAAAATCACTGTTGATGACAAGGGAAATAAAAAAGAGGTCCTTGTGGAATATGATGCAGAGACACGGGAATTCATCGTATCGGATACGGAGAAGATCCTTGTCCCGGACATGATCAACAGCGAGTTCCTTACCCCTGCGCAAAAGGAAGCTTATCGTAAAGGTAAAGAAGTAAAGCTTGCTGACGGCACCATACTGAACTATTCGGGCACCGACAGCCAGGGCATCCGCTCAAACAGGCTGGCACTGATCGCTTCTGTGCTTGTGGACGGCGGACTTTCCTTTATGGTCTATCAGGCGCTGAATGCCGCTTTTGGAAAAAAGCATGATCCTAAAGAAAGCAAAAAACTCAGCCCCGGCTATCATAGTGCTATGGCGGATGTCGAAAATCAGCGGCCGGTGGCGGATAATTCGCATATCCGCTTCGAAAAGAACCGTTACTCCCGCTGATGTTTCCGTTTCTTAAAAAGCTTGGAGTTTCCCCGGAACTCCAGGCTTATTTCGATATCAATGAACGGCGATTTACGTACGGCAACGAATTGGAGGTCTTCGGCCCGGACTACCATATTGTGCCTGTAACTCGGGATCTGTGGATGCACGGCAACTATCCTTCTACCGAGCTCATTATCACTTCATGCGCAATGGAGGCGGTCGCTTATATGGCGGTAAATGCCTGGCGCCATCCCGCTGAAGCCAGATTGTCCTTCATAGCAGTCGGCCTTCGGCCGCACCCTGAACAGCTTCGCTGGATAGCTAAATACTGTCTGAAAAGAAAGATCACACTGGTTTTCTCTAATGACGTTTGCGGCAGGCTGAATGACATAATTATCGCGGCCGGCATCAGGGAAAAACCGCTCAGGGCGGTCTGGCATAAAAACAGTGTTCAGCTACTGCTGCCGAACGGATCGGCTATCGAGCTGACTCCAGAAAAGCTCAGCCTTAATGTCTTTGAAAAAGCCGCATCTCTGAGAAGTGGCATTCGAACCCAAAAGCCAGGAAGATTCAACACATTTTTAGACCAGCTCCGCTATGAAAACATATCATGACATTAGTCTGCGACCGGCAGTCAGTTTTGCTGTATTGAAGAACCTGCATCTTATTGCACTTTCACTGATATTCCTCCTGCTCGCCTGGTACAGCTCAGCCTGTTTCGTTCTTTTTAGTCTGACTATCCTTTGCATCGCCTGTTACAGGCTGCTATGGATCCGAAGTAACCATTATCTCATCGGCGCAGAGACCATACGGACCAAGAGTGGCATTTTCTTCAAACGTAGCGACGAATTGAAAATGTACAGTATAAAAGATTACGTCATCATACAACCCATCGGGCTGCAAGTATTGAAACTGATGAACGTTACCCTTAAAAGCACAGACCCGGAAACCCCGGTATTGAAGTTCACGGGCATCCCCCGTTCTGACCTGATAGCGACCATTCGCGAACGCGTAAACACCGCTCGGCAGAATAAAAATACTATTAGATTAATTAATCAAAGAGCTTGATAACTACTAATTTTATTAGTATATTTAAAATAGCAAATCAGAAATGAGCAAGAATGTAACTCTTTTCCTGACCTGCAGTGTGATATCCACCTTTGCATTTTGGGGTGCACTGGCTGCAAAAAATCCTTTCCCATGCTTCGGCATTGCCTTCGGGATATGGGTACTGTTTTTTGTGATCGCCTCAAGGCGCAACAAAAGGGAAGCAGAAAAACGCTATCACGAACGCATGTTCAATGAATATATGCGCGCCAAAGAAAGGGGCTCGCTTCGCCGCTGATCAGAAAAATTATATATTGCACAAATACTTAGAGAACAACCAGTTCGCTAAGTATTTGTGATAAGGTTTAGGTTAAAATCCCCGGCAGCAAGTGTTCGGGGATTTTTATTACGAACCGATATTTTGTTATTCTGAAGTAGCCTCCCTTTTATAATTGCATTTGATTTAATACTCATCCATCATTAATTTGGGATCAGGGTCATCTCCTGTCGATCTCAAACGCCTCAACAATGACTTATTTATTTTTTAGATATGGATCCATTTAATTTCAATGAACTGCCGGAAGTAGTGCGTCTTCTTTTTGAAAAACTGGAACAGGTAGAATCACTCGTAATTAACCTGCAACCCAAAAACGAAGAAGAAAATGAACTGATGAATGTACAGGAAGCAGCACAGTTTTTAAAGATATCTGTGGCTTCCCTTTATACCAGGGTCAGCAGAAACGAGATACCAGTAAGTAAGCCGGGGAAAAGGCTATACTTCAACCGCACAGAACTGATCGATTGGATCAGAGGCGGAAGGAAGAAAACACTAACTGAAATTCCCATTAAAGCGATTAGTGATATGCGTCGCCACAATGCATATAAACCGCACAAACTGGATGAATATTGATAGTAAATAACTATGCCTTTACACTAAGCGTGTAAAGGCTTATCCCAGCATAACTTTTTTATGAGATAGCAAACGCGTAAACCGATATCTAACGTTTCAGTTCAACTTTATCGATGGATCTCAAACCACCGGCGCCGCCACCTGTATATCTAACAGTAAAACGACTTCCGTCGATCTTGTAATTCAAAGTATTTATCAATTCTCGTCTTAAAAGGCGCTTCCCATTTATAAAAACGCAAAGTCTTTAAGGTTCGAATAGGACGTTAACAGAGATCACCGTTTAAAATCACAAAAAGAATTTTAAAGATGGTCATCACCAACGAACAAACGATAGGTGGTATTTTTACTACCGCCTGCTTCTTTCCCCAAAATCCCTTTCTCGATAAGATCGTTGATGTCTCTCAAAGCTGTATCAGCTGAACAACGAGCAATCTTGCCCCATTTAACAGTAGTTAAACTCCCGAAAAAGTCGTCCAATAATATATGCAGCATTTTTTGCTGACGTTCGTTTAATGAAGTCCTCCTGTGCTTTTCCCAGAATCTGTTACGTAAGGATACCGATTTCAGGACTACTTCAGTATGCTGCATGGCATTGAACAAACAGTCCAAAAACCAGTTCAGCCACGGAGTGACATCAAGTCCGCCTTTCTGAGTATTCTCTAGTATATCATAATAGCTATTTCTTTCTCTAAGTATTTGAGCAGACATGCTGTAAAAACGCTGACTGGTACCATCGGCACGGGCCAGTAAAAGATCAGTTAATGCCCTTGTGATACGCCCGTTTCCATCGTCGAAGGGGTGAACAGTAACGAACCATAGATGTGCAATACCAGCTTTAATAACAGGGTCGATCTTATCCTCTTCATTAAACCACTTCAGGAACATTTCCATCTCTGCTGGTAAAAGATCTGAGCCAGGTGCTTCAAAATGTATTTTTTCTTTTCCCATCGCCCCGGAAACAACTCGCATAGGCCCGGCCTCTTCTGACCTCCAGTTACCAACCGTTATCTTATGCATGCCACTCCGCCCAGTTGGAAATAATGCCGCATGCCAGGCATACAATCGGTCTTCGTTTAATACACTCTTATAATTCTGTGTCGCATCCAACATCATCTCTACCACACCATCAACATTTCTATCAGCGGTCACCATACCTGCCTGCTCAATGCCCAAACGACGGGCAATAGATGAGCGGACCTGATCAGTATTCAACTTCTCTCCTTCTATCTCGCTGGATTTTGTTACGTCAAGAGTGAGGGTATCAAGCAAGGTTTCTTCCTGAAGTTTGAACCCCGCCTGGCTCATCAACCCCAAAATTTTCCCCTGATGATGGCGCACCTCTCCTAATCTAACTAATAAGGCATTAGAGTCCCAGATGAATTCCGGCCATTTATTTTGTTGATAGATATACATTCGACGCAAATATTGCGGTAAATATAACAGTATTCTCCGCAAGGTGAACTTTATAGTTTTGAATCGTTCCGGATATTGACGGTAATCAATATCAAAGCTCCAGGGTTATGCCTGAAGGTCAAAATTCAGATAGCTGGCTTGAAAGGCATATGATCGGAGAAGTTAGCATTTTCGATATGTTTACTTATGCTTAGACTTTCGAAAACATTTTTCTTGCCGCCCAGATGGAACCAAGTGCGATCAGACCTGCTGCAATGCCAAACAAAAACTCGCGCAAAACAGTAATCAGATCGGGAAGAAAGTGATGCAGATAAGGAATCTTATGTGCAAATATGCCGCCTGAAACTAATAAAAGCGCGGCCGTACCTGCAACGGTCAGTATCCGTATGATAATTGGCAAGGCTTTTACCAAACCTTTGCCGATCATTGTCATCAAGCCTTTATTATTTGATGACTTGATCAACCGATAGCCTATGTCATCCAAACGGACAAGAATGGCAACCAGGCCGTAAACGCCGATAGTCGCGAGCAATGCAACGATGGATACGGTGATCACCTGTATCAGGATCTGCTCGGCGGTGACCTCGCCAAGTGCTATGATGACGATCTCTACCGAAAGAATAAAATCTGTCGTTACCGCTGAGCGGATCTTTGATTTCTCGGCGGCTTGTTCGTCACCGGCAGATCGTTCAGCCAGCATTTCATGTCCGCTCTTCTCCCGGTGAAATAAATAGTGAAATATTTTCTCGACGCCTTCATAGGCTAAGTAGAAGCCTCCCAATATCAGGATCACAGTGATGGAGACAGGCAGGAAGGCATTCAGCAACAATGCTGCGGGGACAATGATAACCTTATTGAGCAAAGATCCTTTGGTGATGGACCAGAGTACAGGGAGTTCCCTGGAGGCCATGAAGCCGGTGGCTTTTTCGGCATTCACGGCGAGGTCATCACCGAGTATTCCCGCTGTTTTTCTTGCGGCTATCTTCGTTGTTATCGCTACATCATCCATCAGGGCGGTGATGTCATCTATCAGTGCAAAAAATCCTGATGCCATGTTTATCTAAAGAAGGGCGTTAATATTTAAACTCAGGTTACTCGAAATGATATAAAAATACCACATCACCATTGTAAGCGGGTTTATTTTGCCCTTTGATATGGAGTGTTGCCTCTATAACTACTTTAGCTACGCCGCGCAGGTTAACAATGGAATGCAGTTTGGCCTGAAGCTGCACGGCGTCATTTACCAAAACCGGCTGTCCGAACTTGAGCCGCTCTACACCGTAGTTGATCTCCATTTTTATATTGCGGATCTCAGCGATCTGTTTCCATAGGTAAGGGATCAGTGACAAGGTCAAATAGCCGTGTGCGATCGTTGATTTGAACGCTCCCTGCTCTGCGGCTTTTTGTGGATCGGTATGTATCCATTGGTGGTCAAGTGTTGCATCAGCGAAGCGGTTGATCTGTTCCTGATCGATGGTATGCCAATCTGATACCCCGAGGTCTTTACCGGCATAGGACTGGTACTCTTCAAAATTGTTGATAATAATCATAACCGAGGAACACGAAACAACCGTCAATGTTGTTAGATCTTAGAATTATCTTCGTTGATCATTGCTTTGTATTGAATAATAAAATTACAGCAATTAGTTTCTACGTATTTCTGACAACGAATAATTAACCTCAAATCAAATTTATATAAAGGATAAACTTTAGATACAAAGCGTTTGCCGAAGACATACTATTTATTCTAAATCAATGCTTCTAAACAATTATAATAAATCCTATATCGCTTTAATATTTTTAAGGTTCAACCGGATTCTTCCCGCCGCTTCGATCTTCATTTTATCTTTCACTTTCGTATAGATCAGTGTCGTTTTTATGCTTTTGTGACCGAGCATTTTTGACACAGTCAATAATTCTGTTCCAAGTTCCAATTGCAACGTAGCGAAAGTATGTCTGAAACTGTGGAAGGTGATATTCTTTTCGATTCCGGCTCTCGGCATCCAGTCTTTAAAACAAGGTTTAAGACTTGAATAGTGAAGATTATGAAAACAACGGTGACCAGGTTCTCCGCGTTTTCCCAGGATCTTGACCGCCTGATCAGATATTGGCAAGATCTCCGCCCCTTCCGTTTTTTCCTGCGTAAACTGTAAATAATATTTACCCGAAGCGCCTCTTACTTCACCCCATATAAGCGTTTGGACATCGGAGAAGCGTAAGCCCGTTAAACCGGAAAAAATTGCAGCACGTTTGATAAGGTCAGATTTACAAGGCGTATCAACCAGTGATTGAAACTCTTCGAGTTCCAGTTGTTCCCGATGTGTTTCCTTCAGCTTGATAGGATCGACCTGACTTTTAAGATCTGTGGTTATCAGCCCTTTTTTATATGCCCGTTCGAGGGCGCTTCTGAATTTTGCAAAATAGTTTGCTGCAGTGTTTCTACTGATGGGGCGCCCCCTTCGACTTATACCTGGACCACTTAGCAGAAAGTGCTTATAATCCTCGCAGAAAAACTCCTCAAGATCATTGAATATCACATCATGCCCGGCAAAAGCAACAAAATAACGATAGGACATGGCATTGTTGTCACACTCTGATCTCGTCTTGGAACAAATGAATTGCTTAAAAAAGTCGACAAAGTTAGCGGATCTGTCACGATCCGATATAAACCCATATTTCCTATTCTGTATATCTAAAAGCCTGTTCGCCCTGAGATTTTCCACCAGTTCCATTGTTTCGGAATTATGCCGGCGTTCCAGATGATTAGAAGGTTTGTCATACAGAAATACATCCAGGCGTTCAAACCGTTGAGGCTTGCCTGTTTTCTTATTTCGTAAAGGCGGTGAAAAATCCAGGTAAATGGAATGCCGATCATTTGATAATGCACGCTTTCTGATGTGTACTTTGGCCATATTAATTGTTTAGGTTAAAAATCTTGTCAAGGTCTGCTTTGGCAACATAAGTATACCAGCCATCCTGAAACTTGAACAGATTATTACGTTTAATGATCTCGAAAAGCGCTTTCTCAGAAATATTGAATTTCTGCTGCGCTTCGCTCATATTATAGCATTTTGAGATAGGTGGAGGTTTGAGCTCCTTCAGTTGAACTACCGGCGGCAGTTCAAATAACTTGTCGATATCCTTTCGGTAAACAAGTGTTTTTCTTTTCGACAGATTGATTGCGTTTAGTTTACCAATATTAATCAGATGGTAAATCATTTTATCCGAAGCCTTCAGCAACTTTGCAGCGGCTTTGACATTCAGGAACTCACCATTGGTAGGATCAGACTCATTTGCTTCAATCACTTTTTTTACAGCCTCGTTCATCGAGGCCATACTTGTCTCCCTTTTGCGCTGTTTACTATTCCTTTTTGTACAAAGCTTGCTGCAGAATTTCGTGACAGTTGTTTTAGCAACGAAAACATTTCCGCACTGGATACATAGCCTATTTACTGTAAAATTCGAACTCATCTTGAAAGCCTTTTAAATCTTTGCCAAAATTCGGGTAAAGAATTCCCAGGGCGATAATTTCGCCACCTACAAAACATTAATTATCAGATTATTATCTCCTACTGGGGAAATAACCGGCGTCATAACTACCGATGATTGGGGTAATTAATCATCTGTAGTAATAACCCCATTTATTAGGTCAATTAGGCGTATATAAGGCGCAATAAGCGGAAATAAGAGTATATAAGCGACTTAATTTCTCCCCAAATTTTTTGTTCGGTAAATTTTCTGATTTGCGTTACAAAAACGTAACAAAAGTAAGAAATACATCGCCAATTATCCAAGATTTTGGACAAGGAAAAAAGACATAACTTATTAACAATAAGGTGTTTATTTATCGTAAGTTGTCAGTGTTTTTGGTTGTTTGGAGGGATCACTTGCCGATACAAAACTTACTAAATATATTCTCTAACAAATCATCAGTAGTAACAGCACCGGTGATCTCGCCGAGGTAGTGGAGTGCTTGTTTGATATCCATGGAAAGGAAATCTGAGGTTACTGTATCCATTCCGTCAAGTACCCGGGTTAACGATTCTTCGGTTTTTTGGAGTGCTTCGAGGTGGCGTATGTTGGTTACAAGGGTTTCGTGGCCGCTTAGTTGTTCTTTGATGGCTGCGTGATAGATTTTCGATTTTAGTTCATCAATATGTTGTTTCTCTTTTGCAGAGATAATGATGGCTTTATCGGTATGCGGTAAGTTTAGCAGTTGCTCGTTGCTTAGCAGGTCGGCTTTGTTGGCTACTACCAACATGGTAACGCCGGGTGTTTGCAGGCTTTCGAGGTCATTGTTTAGTTCTTCAATGGTAATTTGAGCAGCATCAAAAACATAGATCAGCAAGGCCGACTGGCTTATCTTCTCCATCGTGCGCTGCACCCCTATCTGCTCAATGGTATCTGTAGCTTCGCGGATACCGGCGGTATCTATTAGCCTGAAATTGATACCTTGGATATTCAACACCTCTTCTATCGTGTCGCGGGTAGTACCGGCTATGTGGCTTACTATCGCGCGTTCTTCGTTTAAGAGTGCATTCAGTAAAGTAGATTTACCTGCGTTGGGCCTGCCTGCTATAACGGTATTTACACCATTTTTGATAGCGTTGCCCAGCTCAAAGGATTGTATCAAGCTGCCGATGATGCGTGTAATAGTGTGTATCAACTGTTTCAGCTGGTCGCGATTGGCAAACTCTACATCTTCTTCAGCAAAATCAAGTTCCAACTCAATCAACGATGCAAACTGCACCAGTTGTTCGCGCAGTTGCGCCAATTGGTTACTAAAACCACCGCGCAGTTGCTGCAAAGCTATTTGTTGCGATGCCTTTGAGTTGGATGCGATCAGATCGGCAACGGCTTCGGCTTGTGAAAGATCGAGTTGTCCATTCAGAAATGCCCTCAGTGTAAACTCTCCTGCCTTTGCCGCCCTCGCTCCTTTTTTTATCAGCAATTTGATAATCGACTCAATAATATAGTTAGATCCATGGCATGATATCTCTATCACGTTTTCGCGCGTGTACGACTTAGGGCCTACAAACAACGATATCACTACCTCATCCAATATCAGTTCGCCGTCAATAATACTGCCGTAGTGCAGCGTATGCGTAGCCTGTTTAGTGAGGTCTTTTCCTTTAAACACGCTGTTGGCAATAGTAATTGCATCGGGGCCTGATAGACGGATAACGCCTATGGCACCTGCGCCGCTCGGCGTTGCAAGGGCTACTATGGTATCTTCTGTTTGGGTCATTGAGTCGTTGGGTCATTGGGTCAGTGCCAATAACATCAGGCAAAAATCGGTATTTCGGCGCAATCTTCCTAAGTCATATTCTCGTCAGCAGGCGTTGAAAAATAATCGCCAGTCACTCAATGACAAATATTTACCTTCGCATTACTATGGTAACTTTTTTTGAAGCTTCGTTGGATACAATATCCGTTCATCACGTTGGCAACCAATCGCAAGGCGAAATGTATGCGCTTTCGCCTCAGCCTCTTGAACTTAAGGATGATGTGATAGGCCCGCTCTTGTTGCAATATTTTCTGAAGCCGTTTGAAAAAGCAAATGAAGTTTATCACCTGATGCATAGCAGCGACGACCTGGCCCTTAACGAGATCCACCATTTTACAACGGATGTTTTTGATGATAAAACCAAATTTCACGAAGCATCTGAGCAGATAGCAAAACACCTGTACGCATCAAGTACCCACCCAAACATTAAAGGTGGCGAACTTTACGTAGTGTATTTTAATAAAGTACAAATAGAGGGCGAATTGCTTGATGCCATCGGCATATTCAAGTCAGAAAATAAGGAAACTTATCTGAAAGTATATCCAGATCAGGGCGGCTTTAGTGTTGATTACGAACAGGACGCCATCAATATTAACAAACTTGATAAAGGGGTACTGATCTTCAATGTTGAAAAAGAGAACGGCTACAAAGTAGTGGTGGTGGATAAAGCCACCGGCGGGCAAGATGCAGCAGTTTACTGGAAAGATGAGTTCCTGCAGTTAAAGATCCGTAACGATAGTTTTAACCAAACCAGCAATGCCTTAGGCGTATACAAAAATTTTGTCACCAACAAGCTCGACGAGGAGTTTGAGATGACCAAAGCGGATAAGATAGATCTGCTTAATCGTTCCATGAAATACTTTAAAGAAAAAGAAACTTTTGATATTGATGAATTTGCTGAAGAAGTGATCAGTAACCCTGAGGCTATTGAATCATTCAAAAATTTTAAAAGCAGTTACGAAGAAGAATTTGATACCCGCATTAACGATACTTTCGAGATATCAGACAATGCTGTTAAAAAGCAAGCCAAGGTTTATAAAAGCATTTTAAAACTTGATAAGAACTTCCACATCTACATTCACGGCAATAAGGACCTGATAGAGAGAGGATTTGACGACGGCAAGGCAATGAACTATTACAAGGTATTTTTTAACCAGGAAGCGTAACAAAAATAATAGGAAAAAAAGATTAAACTATCTTATGAAGGCGTGGTCATACCAACATAAATTACCTACGCTTTATGAGAAGATCTATATTTATCCTGCTGGTGTGTATTGCTGCCTGCGGATGTTCGCTAAAAAACAATTACCCGTTGGGTACCTCCGAGGCTGAGTTTACCCGAAAGAACAAAATGCTTATCGAGCTGGCCGAAAAATCGACAGAACGAACTGTCTATAAAAAGACCACAGCCACGGGCGACCTTCTTTATTACTACTTTGTTGATGGCAAACTGGTGAGGATAGATGAAGGCATACAACAGCCCACAGTTGTGGTTGAGCATGTAAACGGCGTTAAATAAACACCTGATAGAGACTTGTTTATAATGCGTTTTCTTCCTGATAAGCAAGTCTCATAAATCCCCTCACCTCTTCATTTATATCATTAAGATTAAATAATCTTAAGTGATGATTGTACTGCTGTTGCCCCGGCACCTGTGCAATTTTCTGGAAGCAAAGATTATCCGCATACTCTTGCTTAAAAGGGAAAACCACGTGCACAAAATTTTTGCCCAACTGCGTTATCCAGGCAATTCGCCTATGCCCGTTATCCATGGCTATCATGCTTTTCAGCGGCACAACTTCAACGCTGCCAACTTTGGCAAATTCGTTTATAAATTGATTGAAGAGCGTGAGGGTGATCTCGCTTTTGCCGTTGGTAAAGGTTGAGAGTTGGTATTCTTCTGATGCCATATTATGTAAGATACACCTTACTTTCGTCATGCCGAATTTATTTCGGCATCTCACGAGCAAATCCAAAAGACTCTCTGATGGGGTGCCGAAACAAGTTCAGCATGACGTTGCATATAGATTTCTCCTACAACTCAGGCAAGATCCCCTCAATTCCCCACCGTTCTTCGATACCAAGGCCAAAAAGCGCAAAATCATATTTAACAGGATCTAACGGATCAAGCTGGCGAAGGTTTTCCGTTAGTTCAACTGCGGTTTGCCAGTCGGTTTGTTTGCGGGTGATGAGTTTGAGTTTGCGGGCTACACGGTCTACATGCAGGTCGCAGGGACATATCAGGTCGGTCGGTTTTATTTTGTTCCAGATGCCGAAGTCAACACCGGTATCATCCTTACGCACCATCCAGCGGAGAAACATATTTAAACGCTTGCAGGTTGATTTTTGCGCAGGCGATGATACATGTTTCATGGTACGGTGCGGATGATCAGGTAGGGAAAAGAAATAGGAACGGAAGCCCCCCAGTCCCCTAAAGGGGGAGTAATTACCGTCGGTGGGTACAAATGCATCCTCTAAACTTGCATAGTTCTCGTAATGGTACCTGAAGAACGCAATAAAATACAGCGTATCTATATCGTTAAAAGTACGGTGTTTAAAGTGCAGCAGCTTTTTCAGATCAGGCTCCTCATGGTTCATGATGAAATCATAAGGGGCGCCATCCATCAGTTCGATAAGTTCTTTGCACTTTTTGATGATGGTTACGCGCTGCCCCCAGGCAAGTGTAGCCGCCCAAAATCCCATGATCTCGATATCCTGTTTTTTGCCGAACAGATGCGGAATCACAATCGGGTCGTTCGCAATAAACTCGGGGCGGTTGTATTGAGCTACCTTTTCGTCGAGGAAAGATTTTAAATTCTCGTTCATAATATGGATTCAAGAAACAAGAGCCAAGAAACAAGAAAAAAAATTCCTGCCGTCTTGGCTCTTGACTCTTATATCTTGATTCTTACTTACGCCAGCGCTTGTTTCAGATCCTCTAACAGGTCTTCAATGTCTTCAACACCTACGCTTAAACGCAGCAGGTTATCTACCACACCTGCTTTATCGCGTTCAGCTTTTGGGATGCTGCCGTGGGTCATGCTTACAGGGTGATTGATCAGTGACTCCACACCACCTAACGACTCGGCCAGTGAAAATACTTTAAATGATGATGCTATGCGGAAGGTTTCCTGCAGATCGGCGTCTTTCAAAACGATTGAGATCATACCACCAAAATCGCGCATCTGGTTCTTGGCCACTTCGTGGTTTGGCGAATCAGCAAAGCCCGGCCAGTATATTTTCTCAACACGTGGATGATCTTTCAAAAATTCAGCTACCTGGCGGCCGTTCTCGCAATGCGCTTTCATACGCAGGTGCAGGGTTTTTATACCGCGCAGCACCAGGAAGCTATCCATAGGGCCCGGTGTAGCACCGCAAGCGTTATAGATAAACCAAAGCTGCTTGTACAACTCTTCATCATTCATCATCAATGCACCCATTACCACATCACTGTGGCCGCCAATGTATTTGGTTACCGAATGCATTACAATATCAGCCCCAAAATCGATAGGGTTTTGCAGGTACGGCGATGCAAAGGTATTGTCAACCACAAATAACAGGTTGCTGGCTTTAGCTATCTTACCTACTGCCTCAATATCAACTATCTGCATGGTTGGGTTAGTTGGTGTCTCTATCCAAACCAAACGGGTTTTATCGTTGATGTATTCTTTGATGATTTCCGGATCCTTAAGGTCCAGAAAGTGGAACTTAATACCGTAGTTAGCATATATCTTGGTAAAGATACGGTACGAGCCGCCGTAAAGATCGTTACCGGTAATCACCTCATCGCCCGGCTTTAATAGCTTCATCACCGCATCAGTAGCACCCATTCCGCTCGAGAATGCCAAACCATATTTAGCATTCTCTAAAGCTGCAAGGCAATCTTCCAAAGCCTTGCGGGTTGGGTTGGTACCGCGCGAGTACTCGTAACCTTTATTATCTCCCGGCGATTTCTGCCAGTAAGTAGATGTCTGGTATATCGGCGTCATAATAGCGCCGGTAGTTGGATCGGGCTCCTGCCCTGCGTGTATAGCTTTAGTTGCGAATTTCATTTTTCAAAGTTGATAGTTCATAGATAATGGTTCATGGCTTGCCAAGTTACTATGAACTATCAACCATGAACTATTTGCCAATTAATAAGCTCTTGCAAAAAGCACCCTCTGCGTAGATGGTTTGCCTGTACGGATACAGATGCCTTCTTCCTGCTTATTGTTCAAAGGTATGCAACGGATTGTTGCTTTAGTTTCATCTTTTATCAATTGCTCGGTTTCGGCAGTGCCATCCCAATGTGCTGAAAGAAAGCCGGGCTTTTCATCCAATAAACGTTTAAATTCTTCGTAATCGTTTACCTCTACGGTATTTTCGGTACGGAAATCTGCGGCTTTGTTATAGATGTTAGCTTGGATCTCTTCTAATAAAGCTTCGATCTTAGCGGCCAAACCTTCTTGCGCAACCGTTTCTTTGGTTTTGGTATCACGGCGTGCCAGTTCAACCGTACCATTTTGCATATCGCGGCTGCCAATGGCAACACGTACCGGAACACCTTTTAGTTCGTACTCGGCGAATTTTGCACCCGGGCGATGCGTATCGCGGTTATCAAATTTGATAGATATACCTTTTGCGATCAACTCTTTCTTAAGCGAGTTAACAAAGGTGGTGATGTTGGCCAGCTCTTCATCATGTTTGTAGATAGGTACAACCACAACCTGTATAGGTGCCAGTTTTGGTGGCAATACTAAACCGGCATCATCAGAGTGCGACATGATCAATGCGCCTATTAAACGGGTTGAAACGCCCCATGAAGTTGCCCATACATAATCCTGTACATTCTCTTTGGTAGTAAACTTCACATCAAATGCCTTGGCAAAATTTTGGCCAAGGAAATGTGATGTACCAGCCTGTAGCGCTTTACCATCTTGCATCAAAGCTTCAATACAGTAAGTATCTAATGCACCTGCAAAACGCTCATTAGGGGTTTTGCGGCCGCGTACTACAGGTAATGCCATAAAGTTTTCGGCGAAATCGGCATATACTTCAAGCATTTGCTCGGTCTCGGCTATTGCTTCTTCTGCGGTAGCGTGTGCGGTATGGCCTTCCTGCCACAGAAATTCGCTGGTACGCAGGAACAAACGGGTGCGCATTTCCCAACGCATAACGTTGGCCCATTGGTTAACCAGGATAGGCAGGTCGCGGTAGCTT
This sequence comes from Mucilaginibacter conchicola, assembly GCF_003432115.1. Taxonomy (GTDB): domain Bacteria; phylum Bacteroidota; class Bacteroidia; order Sphingobacteriales; family Sphingobacteriaceae; genus Mucilaginibacter; species Mucilaginibacter conchicola. The sequence goes on along the minus strand of NZ_QWDC01000003.1, from coordinate 547,783 downwards.
TGGATCCATCCACGGTAGGTATTCCAGATAATGGTTTCTGATGTTGGGCGAATAATTAGCTCTTCTTCTAATTTCGCTTCCTCGTCCACAATAATATTACCTTCGCCATCGTTTTTGAGGCGATAATGTGTCACAACGGCACATTCTTTAGCGAAGCCCTCTACGTGGCTGGCCTCTTTTGAGAAGAAAGACTTTGGAATGAGCAGCGGGAAATAGGCATTTACGTGCCCGGTATCCTTAAACATTTTGTCAAGCGTCGCCTGTATTTTTTCCCATATTGAATAGCCATACGGCTTGATGATCATACATCCTCTCACGGGCGAATATTCGGCCATGTCAGATTTAATTATCAAATCGTTAAACCATTGCGAGTAATCTTCGTCTTTACTAATGACACCTTTGCTCATATTTTGATATTTGGATAGTATTCTAACTGTATTTTAACATTTAGCAGGTGCCAAATTTATAAATTTATACGTTTATTTGAACCGAACTTTTATACTCCACAAAATGAAAAGGAACCTTGTCCTGGGAATTACCTTAATCGGCGCCGTGGCGCTGAGTTCCTGCTCCGTTAACAAAACTGCATCTAACAGCCAAAATGGCGACGACATGTACTACTCAAAAGCTAAGGCTGTTGAGACACCAGAGTATGTTGCCTACCAGCAAGAAGTTGCCAATGATGACCAGTATAACGACGAAGACGATTATTTTTATTATGACGATTATGCATCGCGCATAAACCGTTTCAGCTATTTTTCACCTTTTGGTTATTATGATACCGGCTATTGGGGATACGGTTCACCGTATTACGGTAACGGATGGAATATCGGCCTCAATTATGGTTGGGGTTACGGCGGCGGTTATGGCCTTGGATGGAATGCCGGCTTTGGCTGGGGATCACCGTGGGGATATGGCTGGGGTTCGCCGTGGGGATACGGATTTGGTTCTGGATGGGGTTATGGTGGTTTTTATTCACCGTACTCATATTGGGGTACAGGCATAGGTTACGGTGGTGGTTACTGGGGCGTATATTCTGCATACAACCGCGGTGTTGCACGCCCTTACCGCGGCAACGGAACTGCCGGCGGTGGTGCTATATTTAACGGCCGCAGCTCGCGCCAGGCTTATGGCCCTAACAATGGCATAGGTTATATACCTGAACGCGGCATGCGTGGTGCAAGAGGCAATACCGGCTTCTCATCAAGTCGCCCGGGCTACGGCAACAATGGGCAAAGTACGCGCCCTACCCGTGGCGAAAGACCCGTTTTCCAACCTACTGAACGTTCGGCCCCATCTCAAAGCAGCTTTGGCGGCGGTGGCGGTGGTGGCTCACGCGGCGGCGGTGGTGGTGGCGGCAGGCCGGCAAGAAACTAATATTTACATCAACCTTAACATTTATGAAACTTAGATATCTACTCAGTGTAATTGCTATAGTAGCATTTACCCAAAATACTTTTGCGCAGTACTCCGGCGATGCTATCCGTTTTTCGGGCGGTCAACCCGGCTCAACATCACGTATAAAAGCGGTTGGTAATGCCGGCACAGCCCTCGGCGGCGATTTAAGCAACCTTACCGGTAACCCTGCCGGTTTGGGCTTTTTTACCCGTTCAGAGATCAGCATAACGCCCGAGCTTGATGGCGCCAAAACAAACTCGAACTATTTTAACAACGTTACTACCGATAAAAAGAACACTTTTAACCTTGCCCATGCAGGTATAGTTGTATACAATCCCTTAACTAAGGCACGCGGTGCCGATAAAACCAAAGGTTGGTTAAGCCTTAACTACGGTGTTGGCTTTAGCCGTACTAATGATTATTACGGCAACTTTAACTACAAAGGCAGCAACCCTTCAAGTTCAATAAACGATTATTTTGCAGGCCAGGCTAACCAGTTTGGTATTGATCAGGGATCATTAGGCGGCATGGCCTACAAACAAGTACTTATTGATAATTATAACGTTAGCGGTGGTGGTACAGCATATCGCAGCAATTCGTTGCCGGGCGTTTCCCAGGAATATTTTTCAGAGAAACAGGGTGGTCTTTCTTCTGTAGATTTTTCTTTCGGTGCAAACTACAGCAATAAATTGTACCTGGGTTTAGCTTTAAGCTTCAGCGACCTGCGTTATAATTCATATAACACGTTTTATGAAGACGGTACCTTATCACGCCAGGAAGGCAACCCGCCTGCCGATGTGAACCGCTCTTATACCTCGGCATACTCACAATCGCAGGTAACACGTGGTACAGGTTTTTCGGCCCGTTTAGGTGCTATTTACAAACCTGTTGAGGCTTTACGTTTGGGTGTAACTGTTACTTCCCCTACTTTTTACAACATCGATGATATCTACAGCGAAGGTATTTCATCAAGCATCAACAATGAGGTTACTAAACGCGATGGCTCTGGTGATTACCAGCTTAATTATAACCTGCGTACACCATGGAAAGTTGCCGGCGGTGCAGCTGTGTTCATCAAAAATATCGGCTTTATTACCGGCGATGTTGAATATGTTGACTATACCAGCGCACACCTTAGCAACAGCAATGGTTATGATGCTGATTATATTGATAACCCCGACATTAAAAGTATTTACCGTTCAACTGTTAACGCACGTATAGGTGCCGAAATTAAAGCTACAAATTTCCTGTCACTACGTGGTGGTTACGGCATTATGGGCAGCCCTAACAAAGATAAAAGCATCGTATCAGATGTTAAAACAGTTAGTGGTGGCGTAGGCCTTCGTTTTGGTAGTTATTATGTTGATGCTACCTACACACACTCATCAGGCGACCGTACCCAGTTTGCTTACGACCTTGGTACCGCAAGCCCTGCTGCTTTATTGCGCAACTATAACAACAATGCATATTTAACTTTGGGGTACAGGTTTTAATCAGAGATTAGAGGTCAGAGACCAAAGATTTGGATATAAGAAAGGCGATGAATAATTCATCGCCTTTTTGTTTATGTATTGATTAAGGAAACCGTAGAAACTAATCTCTGATCACCAATCTCCAATCATTTACCTCAATCCTCATTCACAAATGAGCGCAGCATCCAGGTGGTTTTTTCTTTGAACTGCATAAAGCGGTTCACCATATCATTAGTACCGTCGTCGCCGGCATCAGCTGTAATATCTAATATCTCGCGCTCCATTTGTATAAGGGTTGCCATATCTTCAATCAAAACTTTTACCATTGCGGTATCTTTCATACCGATGGTATTCACCTCTTTCAGTGTTGATTTTGAGATATAATCCTTGAAAGTGCTGTATGGTGGTTTACCCAGGGTAAGGATACGCTCGGCCAGCTCATCAATAGTTAAAAGAGCTTGGGTATACAATTCTTCAAATTTGAGGTGCAGCGTAAAAAAGCTGGTGCCTTTAACGTTCCAGTGGCAGCCACGCAGTTTTTGATAGTGGATGTGGTAGTTAGCTAACAGATCGTTAAGATGGTCTACTACCGGTTTTACTTTACCTTCTTCAAGGCTTATTTTTTCAGCGTCCATTGTTGTGTGTTTTTGGTTTTTCGAGATAACAGCCTATGTTAGGCTTTGTTTATCAAATTTACTCCGTTTTAATATTATTAGGCATATTTGCAACGGATAATGACACTGCTACAACCATTTATTTCGCACACGTTTAACGGCCATATATGGCGCCTGCAAATTGACGAACTCACCGGCATTTTAGCCCTCGAGATCCGCAACGAACAGGATAAGCAAACCAGCTTTGCCGCCTTAAGCCTGCAAACCGGCGAGGTTTATTTCGATGCCTTCACCCTGCCCGAACGTTGGTTCACCGGAATTGAAGCGGTATATAATGGAGTACTTTTACTGCACTACTATAAACACGAGAGCAGCCCCGAACATAAAAGCATCATCGGTATTGATGCCCGAACCGGCAAAGAGCTTTGGGCCGATTATAGCCTCACTTTTGATCATCTTAGCAACAATGGCCCGGCGGTGTACAATGCCAACATCCAACCTAAGAAAATGCTGTTACTTTCTGTAGAGAATGGTAAAACGGTGAGAAACTTTTCTGAGGATGAGGATAAACCATTGCACACGGGCATCGTCATACCTTACATGGTTACGCCGCGGCAAGTGTTACCCGGCATTTTACCCGACGAACCATACGGAAATATGGTACATTACATGAGCCATGATGGCTATATAATTGTATCTTTGCACACGTTAAAAAATGGGGTGTTGCAGCAGCACCTGTATATTATGGCTGATGATAAAATTGTTTATCATGATTTATTGAACAGCGATATACAAAAATTACAACCCGAGGCGTTTGTAGTACATAACAACGCCCTGGTTTATATTAAGAACAAAGTACAGCTTATAGCCGTACAACTATAAATTACCGGGACAATAATTTATGACGATATTAAAAAAACTGCTACTATCATCTGCATTCCTTGTTATTTCGGCTACTACTTTTGCGGCAACCATGCCTGTAGACTCGGTAGGTGTTGAAAATAACAACGGCAAAAAAGTGATCCTTCACAAATTGGATCCAAAAGATAACTACTACTCAATTGGCCGCCGTTACGGCGTTAGCCCAAAGGTTATACAACAGTTTAATAACAATGCCAGCCTGCAAATTGGCCACATTATAAAAGTACCAACCGAGCGTTCTATCGTAGAAAGTACAGCACCTGCTCCAAAACAGGAACAAGCAGCCCCGGCACAAACCAAACCGGCAACTACAGTACCTGCTACTACCCCTGCCCAACAGCAGCAGCAGCCCGTAAAAAAGGAAGAAGTTAAGCCGGCACCGGTACAACAACAGCCACAGCCAGCTCCGGTACAACAACAGCCAACACAGCAAGCGGCACAGCAAGCGGCGGCTAACCAGCAACAGTATAAAGTATCGGCACATGAAACGCTTTACAGCATTGCCAAACGTTTTAATACTACGGTTGATGCTATTACCAGCTTAAACAAGCTTACCAGCAACAATTTATCGGCAGGGCAAATATTATTGATCCCTAATGGTGCCCAACCTGCACAAGTACAACAAGATGCTACTGCAACTCCGGCTGCGCATGCAGATACTGCTAAAGGCGATACTTCAATTGCTGCGGATAGTCTTAACCGCCATATTGCCTCTAAATACGGCTTGTTCGAGAAAAATGAGAAAGGTGTGGCCACCTGGATTGATGATGCCAGCCTCGACCCTAATAAGAAACTGATATTGCACCGCACAGCGCCGATAGGCACGGTTATGCGTATCACTAACCCCATGAATGGCAAAACCACATTTGCTAAAGTTGTTGGCCGCTTTACAGATACGGAAACAACCCGTGATGCAATTGTAGTAATGACTAAAAATGTAGCATCAGCTTTAGGTGCGTTAGATAAACGTTTCCAGGTAAATATCAGCTACGGTACTCCAAATGAATAAACCATACGTTATTGGCATTGCCGGCGGAAGCGGAAGCGGCAAAACTTTCTTTTTAAAAAGCTTTTTAGAACACTTTACGGCTGATGAAGTGTGCCTTGTTTCGCAGGACGATTATTACTTCCCGGTTGGCCACACCATGACCAAAGAGGAGAATAAACTCTATAATTTCGACCTGCCTTCAACCATCGACCACGAGCATTTTGAAAGCGATATTTTTAAACTGATGAACGGAGAATCGTTCACCAAAGAAGAATACACTTTTAACAACCCTGATGCACCAAAGAAGCTGTTGGAGATAAAGCCGGCCCCTATCATTATTGTTGAGGGTTTATTCATCCTTCACTTTAAGAAAATAGCCGAAGTGCTGGACATGACCATCTTTATTGATGCCGATGAAGAGGTTGCCCTGCAGCGCCGCCTTAAACGCGACCTGCTGGAGCGCGGCTACTCAAACGAAGATGCTTATTACAAATGGGTGAACCACGTTGTACCGTCATACAAAGAGTACCTGCTGCCTTACCGCGAAAGTTGCGACAAAATAGTGATCAACAACACTCAGGAAGCCGCAGACATCATCAAAATAACCGACGAAATTTCAGACGAGCTACGCGAAAAGGTATTTGGAGAAGTTTAGTGGTATTGAATGCTTTGTATTAAATTATTGAATGGAAACTCACTCATTCACTAACTCAATCCTTAACTCATTAAAATTCAATCGCAATTCAACAGCAGATCGTAGTATTTTTTCATTAGCACAGTATCATAATTTACTAATGAATTGTAGGCTTCGGTAACCAGCTCGTTCAAAATAGAAGAGCCAAGCTGCCCTGCTCCATTTGGGATGGAGTCATAATACGCAATAAGTTCCTTAACCCTTATTATCTCATACAACAGCTTCTGGATCAGGTCGGTTTGCTGGCCGGCCGGCATCCCCTTCGCGTTACTGAGAAAATCTAAAGGGTCGTTAATGGTAGATGACATTTTCAAATTAGGGCCCGGCTAAAATCCTACAATTATCCTTAATTGTGTAAAACCGACAAGACTAACTTTTGTTTTAAAAAAAGTTTAAATTTTTAAAACAAAATAAGAAAACCCTCATTAAGAGGGTTTTCTGTATAAAACAATTACGATTAGTTATTATCAGCAGGCTTATTTTGCTCAGGCCTTGGCAACAATGCCTTGCGCGAAAGCTTCAGTTTACCTTGCTTATCAACATCAAGCAATTTAACACGCACTTCGTCGCCTACCTGGAAAATTCCGTCCATGCTCTCGAAACGTTTGTGATCGATCTCAGAGATGTGTAACAAACCATCTTTACCCGGCATAATTTCAACAAATGCACCAAAAGGCATAATTGATTTTACCTTACCTTCATAGATCTCGCCTACCTCTGGTTTAGCGGCAATGTTACGGATACGGGTTAATGCAGCATCAATAGAAGCTTTGTTATCAGCAAATATCTGTACGATACCCACGTTGTTAACTTCCTCGATAGAGATAGTAGCTCCGGTTTCGCGTTGCATCTCCTGGATAATTTTACCACCGGGGCCAATAACAGCACCAATAAACTCTTTATCGATCTTGATAGATACGATACGCGGAGCGTGTGGTTTGTAATCCTCACGTGGTGCGGTGATGGTTTTAGCCATCTCGCCAAGGATGTGTAAACGGCCGTCTTTAGCTTGGTTAAGTGCGTTGGTTAATACTTCGTAAGACAGACCGTTAATTTTCAAGTCCATCTGTACAGCAACAATACCGTTTTTGGTACCGGTTACTTTAAAGTCCATATCACCTAAGTGGTCTTCATCACCAAGGATATCAGAAAGGATAGCATATTTAGTACCCATTTCGTTAGTGATCAAACCCATTGCAATACCAGATACCGGGTTAGTGATTTTAACACCAGCATCCATCAAAGCCAATGTACCGGCACAAACCGTAGCCATTGATGATGAACCGTTTGATTCAAGGATATCAGATACTACACGGATAGTGTATGGGTTCTCATCCTCAGCAGGTAATACACGTTTTAATGAACGCATAGCCAGGTTACCGTGACCGATCTCGCGACGGCCTGCACCTCTGTTAGGGCGAACCTCGCCGGTTGAGAAACCAGGGAAGTTGTAGTGTAATAAGAATTTCTGGTAACCGTTAATGAAAGCACCATCAATCATCTGCTCATCGTCTTTAGAACCTAAAGTAACGGTGGTTAATGATTGGGTTTCGCCACGGGTAAATACCGCAGAACCGTGTGCTGATGGCAGGTAACCAACCTCGCTCCAGATAGGGCGGATTTGAGTAGTGGTACGGCCGTCAAGGCGTTTGCCTTCGTCTAATACCAGGTTACGGATAGCATCATACTCCACATCGTGGTAGTATTTTTTAGCTAAAGCTTTTGTGATATCATCAATCTCACCTAAAGTGGCGATATACTCATCACGGATAGCTTTGAACTTAACAGCACGCTCATCTTTTGCTGATGCTTCGGCTGCAGTAGCATAAACTTTATCATAAGTAGCAGCATAGATAGCTTTTTCCAACTCATCGTTGCTGTGCTCGTGACTGTAAACACGTTTTTCGGTTTTGCCAACTTCAATGGTTAACTCTTTTTGCGCTAAACACTGTACTTTAATAGCAGTGTGTGCAAATTTGATAGCTTCAACCAGTTCTTCTTCCTGTATCTCAGCGCTCTCGCCTTCCACCATGTTAATATCGTGCTCGTTACCGGCAACAATAAACTCAAGGGAAGCGTTAGCTAACTGGCTAAGGGTTGGGTTAATAACCAATTGGCCGTCAATCTTGGCAACACGTACTTCTGATATAGGGCCGTTAAACGGAATATCAGAAACAGAAAGTGCTGCTGATGCAGCTAAACCCGCAAGTGCATCAGGCATAATATCTTTATCGGCACTGATCAGGCTGATCATTACCTGGGTATCGGCATGATAATCTTCAGGGAACATTGGGCGCAAAGCGCGGTCAACCAAACGCGAGATCAAAACCTCGTAGTCTGACAGACGTGCCTCGCGGCGTAAAAAACCACCCGGGATACGGCCTGTAGAGGCGTATTTCTCCTGGTAGTCAACAGATAGCGGAAGGAAATCAACACCTTCTTTAGCCTCTGGCGATGATACTACTGTAGCCAGTAACATGGTGTCGCCCATTTTAACTACTACAGAACCATCTGCTTGTTTGGCCAGTTTACCGGTTTCGATCTCAATGGTGCGGCCGTCACCTAAATCAATAACCTTTTTAATTACGTTTAAACTCATCTTGTTTGTGTTGTGGCGTGCTTTTCATCTTCAGGAGCACACCGGTTGTTTTATGTGTGTAAAATTTGATGCAAAATTAAAAAAGCCATCCAAATATGCGGACGGCTTTTTATTAAAAACTTGTAAAAGTTATTTGATGATATCCCTAAGCGAAAGCGCTTTGATGATAGCACGATATCTTTCAATGTCTTTGTTGTAAAGGTATGCCAATAATGCACGGCGTTTACCTACTAATTTTTGTAGTGATAACTGGGTTGAAAAATCTTTTTTGTTGTTTTTCAAGTGACCGGTTAAATGTGCAATACGGGTAGTGAATAATGCTACCTGACCTTCGGCAGAACCAGTGTCAGTTGCGCCTTTACCATGTTTTGCAAAAAGCTCTGCTTTTGCTTCTTTACTTAAATACATTACCTGAATAATATTAAAGCGTGTATACTTTTGTTAATTGTGGTGCAAAGATAAGGTTTTAAGTCAAAAGTAAAAATTCAAAATTCAAAAGTTTTTATCTGGCTATCAATCTCTAAACCAGTTCATTTTGACTTTTGAATTGATTACGGCGTTCCCGCCAGCTGGCGGGCCGGGCTATCCGCTCATACGCCTGCAGGCCTTATGCGCTGGCCGGTATCCGCTCCTATCCCTAACGCATAAAAGTTTGTCATTCTGAGCAACAGCGAAGAATCTAACCGCGTTCTCCCGACTCACTCACTCACTCACTCACTCACTCACTCACTCACTCACTCACTCACCATACTTGTCGCAATAGGCCCCTGTTTATGGCATTTTTACACGCTACTGCTTTATAACTTTCAATATACTTTTGTAACACTTGGTACTGTTATAACGTCACCTTATATTTATTCACCCAGATCATCTAAATTATATGTCACCAGTAGCTAAGGCCAAAGGCAAGGCACTTTCATTTTTCACAGTTCTTAAGCAATCGCTAAAAGGCGAGCATGTTGATCTTACCAGCATCAGCATAAAACGCGCTATTGTGCTCTTGGCTATCCCTATGATGCTGGAGATGGCTATGGAATCTGTCTTCGCGCTCGTTGACCTGTACTTTGTTGGTCACCTTGAAAACAGCGCCCTCGCCATCCAAACCGTTGGTTTAACCGAGTCTGTGCTTACCATTATTTATTCGTTAGCCATCGGCCTCAGCATGGCGGCCACTGCCGTGGTTGCCCGCCGTATAGGTGAGAAAAATCCCGAAGCAGCTTCAAAAGCCGGCATGCAAACTATCATTATAGCCGTAATGGTGAACATTGTTATCAGCATCATAGGCCTGCTACATGGCCGCGACCTACTGTTGTTAATGGGCGCATCACAAGATACCGCCACCCACGGTGAAACATTTATACGCATCATGATGGGTGGAAGCATCATTATTGTATTGCTGTTCCTTATCAATGGTATTTTCCGCGGGGCGGGTAATGCCGCGGTGGCTATGCGCAGTTTGTGGATAGCCAATATTGCCAACATCATTCTTTGCCCGCTTTTCATCAGGGGCCTTGGCCCTATTCCTGCATTCGGGTTAACCGGTGCGGCTATTGCCACAACCATAGGCCGTAGCTTAGGTGTCTTGTATCAGCTGTATAACCTGTTCAACAACAAGAATGCGCTAACCGTACGTCTAAGCTATTTTATCCCCGATTGGGAGCAGATAAAAGCCATTATAAAAGTGGCTGCACCGGGCATATTGCAATTTGTGATAGCCAGCTGCAGCTGGATCTTCCTGGCAGAACTGGTGGCCACTACAGGCGGCACTACAGGTTCGGCAGGTTACCAAACTGCTTTGCGTTTAATGATGTTCTTTATGCTGCCGGCCTGGGGTTTAAGCAACGCCGCTGCCACCCTTGTTGGCCAAAACCTGGGCGCTGGCCATATTGAGCGTGCCGAGCAGTCGGTATTTCAAACCATTAAATACACCAGCGTTTTTCTGGGGATTGTAACCATCCTTTTCTTAACGGGCGGGCATTTATTTGCGTCGTTCTTCACTAAAGATAAAGGCGTAGAAGCAATGGCGGGCCGCGCTTTACAGATCATCAGCGGCGCATTTGTTATCTACGGCATGGGCATGGTATTTACCAGCGCATTCAACGGCGCCGGCGATACATGGACACCTACCAAGATCAATTTCTTTACTTTCTGGCTGTTCCAGATCCCGTTGGCTTACCTGCTGGCCAGATACTTTGCAATGGGGCCAACAGGAGTATTCATATCGCTGCCCGTATCAGAAATAGGTTTAACTATAGCGGCTTACGTTATGTTTAAAAGAGGCAAATGGAAAACCAAGCAGGTGTAGTTGATGTGCAGATGTGCAGATTTCAAATGTGCAGATAAAGCGCTATCCTACTCCCACCTTAAGAGTGGTTAAAAGTGTGCGATCAGGTCTTTAAAGTCTTCTGCTTGTTACGCAACATTATCATCGCCTTATCAGCGCGGGTTTTGCGGGTTTCTTCCTGTTTAGCAGATCCTACCCAATCGCAATAGCCTTGCTTATACGATTTTGCCAGACTTTCGAAAAAAGCATTGGCCTCAGTATCGGCATCTAAAAGTAATTGTAACTCGGTGGGCGTACCCTCTACATGTTCTCCTTTTTTTAGCATGATTGTATTGTATGGAGCTAAAGTAATCGAAGATCAATTAAAAGCCTAACTTCAATTTTTACTTTTTACTTTTGACTTATTACTCTTGAATTTTGACTTAATGAAGTACAGCACCTTTGAGACCGAGCACCGTGTACGCCCCGATGATATTGACATGTTTCAGCATGTGCATAACAGCAAGTATTTTGATTACGTGCTTGCTGCCCGCTACGAGCAGATGGAGACCTGCTACGGCATGGGCATGGCAAAATTTATGGAGCGCGGTTTTGGCTGGGTAGTGCGTACCGCGCATGTTGATTACAAACGCGCCCTCACTATGGGCGAATATTTTAAAGTACGCACGGGTATCGAGAGCATTAATGACAAAGGATGCCGCGTGGCATTCACCCTAACCAGCAAAGCCACCGGCAAAGTTTGCTGCGACGGGTATTTCGACTACGTGATGATAGACATTAAAACCGGCCGTGGTGTAAAGGTGCCTGAGGATGTGATTGAGCATTACGGGATATAGAACATTTTAGTTAGCTTTAAATCAACCTGAGGCTCATCAATTATGAAGTTCCCGATAACAGTTGTTTTCAAAAGGAAGCTAAACATTATTGTAGATAGAGAAAATGTTTCAAAAATTCTGAGTTATATCAGAGATGAAATAATTAAACGCAAAGCCGATAATGTGATAATGGGCGATATGCATGTTAGCTACAAAGACACAATCGCCCCCTCTCGTGGTTCGCTATTTGGTGACTATCTGGGAGACTTCTCCTTTTGTCATGAAACCGATCAATGGTACTTGAGTATGAATTGAATATGCGTAAACTGTTTATTCAAACAGGTTTAATCTCACTTATTTTTGGAGTTATAGCGACAATTGGAGCTAATGCTTGGTGGATTTTTCTTGCTGCGTTTATATGGCTGTGCGGTGGAAGCTGGGTAATTGACAATATCAGACACGGATTATTAGTATCTGAACTGGCGGAAGGGATTGATATATTAATGGGTTGGGAAGCACCAAAGCCTAAAGAAAAAGACGGAAGCCTTAAAAGCTGGTTCTGATCTTTCAATGCCCGATCTTCTCTATTTCCTTATGAACCTTTAAATAAACCGGCAAAGCTGCCGAACCATACCATGGATAAAATTCGGCATCTAATAATTTTGCTTTAAAAGCGGGATCGGTAGCCACCAATGCCTTCGCTTCGGGTAAGGTTTTTACGTTGAATATAAATATACCGCGATAGTTCTTATCATTTTTGCCCATAGGGCCTGCAACAACCAGTTTACCTTCGGTGGCTAAACCGCCAATGTTGGCCATGTGCCCGGCAAAAGCGCTATCTGTTGCTGCTTTAGTTGCCGTGGTGTTGGCACCTGTTTTCAGGATCACCAATACATACATTTTCATGCCGTACGCATCGGCTCCAAGTGAATCGGCCAATGCTTTGTTGTATTTTACAGTTTGAGCTTTGGCGCTTATGGCTAACAGCAAAACTAAGGTGGTGATAGATAGTTTTTTCATTGTGCAAAGTTTAGCACTAATTTAAGCTATAAAAAGAACTATAAAACAAAAAAAGCCACCTGTTTAAACAGATGGCTTTCTCATATATCTTTATTAATTTATGCAGTTAACTGTATATCGTCGTCCTGCTTTGTATTCATTTGTATCACCGTTACAGCGGCTTGTTTACGGTTCGTAAGTTCTTCAAACATCTCACGCGACTTTTTAATCTCATTTTCCATCCGATGCATACCAAACTGCAATCTGGAGTAATTATCACGGAAAGCCGCCAGAGTTTCCTTCAAGGTTTCGGTTTGTGCTTTAAGGCGTTGTAAATGCTCGTTGAAATTCGTATTACCCACAATTATTCAAATATTATTTACTACTAAACAAATTTTATACCATTTTTGAGTTTGTATCAATTATACCCACTTATGAAAAAAGCACTTGCTATTTTAACCATGTTTGCATTAAGGGCATCTGGTGTTATGGCCCAGGATTGGCCTAACCTGGCGCGCTATCAACAAGAGAATACCGAGGTATCTGCGCAGCCCAACCCCGGCAACCGCGTAGTATTTATGGGTAACTCTATAACCGAGGGCTGGAAAAGAGTTGACCCTGAGTTTTTTGATAATAACAAAAACTACATTGACCGTGGCATAAGCGGGCAAACCACTCCACAAATGGTATTGCGTTTTAGGCAAGATGTGATAGATCTTAAACCCGCCGTTGTTACCATACTTGCGGGTACCAATGATATAGCAGGCAATACCGGGCCGGCCACGCTTGAACAGATTTTTGGTAACATACAAACCATGGCACAACTGGCCGCTACTTACAAAATAAAAGTTGTTTTAAGTTCAATACTTCCGGTGTTTGATTACCCCTGGAAACCCGGTTTACAGCCCGCCGCAAAAATTATTAAGCTAAATGCGATGTTAAAAGATTTTGCTGCCAAAAATGGTTTTTATTACCTGGATTACCACAGCTTAATGAAAGATAACCGCGATGGCTTACGCGCCGAATTAGGAGATGATGGCGTACACCCAAACAAAGCCGGATACGCCATTATGGAAAAAGCAGTTCAAGATGTGCTTAAAAAGGCGTTAAGTGAAAAGCCAAAAAAACATTAAAACTAAAAGAGGCAGCTAAGGCTGCCTCTTTTAGTTTGCTTCAATTGCGCGGCGCAATAATTCATCACGAATAAGCGCGCATTCTTCATAAAGTTCCTGGCTTAATTTTACCTGTAAAATTTCCTGCAGTTCGGCTACACCATAGCCTATATACACTAAACCATCTATGCTTAGTCCTGCAAGAGGCTCAATAGCACCATCGGCGCCATGAATACCTAAGTGGGGTTTTCTTTCGTTTAAATTCATGGGGATATTAAGTTAGATATCAATTTTTATAATTCCTAATCGTTCCAGTTAATTTTATAAACCATATCGCTATCAGAGGTGTTTAAACTATAACATTGGTATTATGAATAATCACAGTAAAGACACCTGGTCTGCAAGTTTATACAGCAAGTTTGAGGCCGAGCGCAACCGCCCCATACATGATCTGCTTAACCGTATCTTAACCTACGATATAAAAAAGGCTGCGGATGTGGGCTGTGGCCCCGGAAATTCAACAGAATTGCTTCAAAAGAAATTCCCCAACGCCGAAATTACAGGCATGGATAGTTCTGAAAACATGATAGAGGCTGCGCGTAAACGATTGCCCAATTTGGTGTTTGATGTGGCAGATATTGCCACATGGCAAAACCAGGGGCCATTTGATGTGATCTTGTCTAATGCCGTTTTGCAGTGGGTGCCAGATCATGCCGGGATATTCCCGGGCCTGCTTGCCAGGCTTAACCCCGGCGGTACCCTTGCCATTCAAATGCCCGATAACTTTGCCGAACCAACGCACCGCCTTATGCGCCAGGTTGCTGCTAACGGCCCATGGGCAGAGAAACTCACCGCCGCCCCCAAACGCCTTGATCGCCAACCTGCCGATTGGTATTTTAATTTATTGCACAATACTGTATCGTCCTTAGATATCTGGCGCACTACTTATTTTCATCCTATTAAATCAGGCGCAGCAGGTGTGGTAGAGATGGTAAAAAGTACCGGCCTGCGCCCCTATCTGGATGCTTTGGATACCGATGAACAACAAGCTTTTCTGGAAGAGTATCAACAGCAAATAGCTAAGGAATACACAGCACAGTCTGATGGTACTGTGTTGTTGCCTTACCCAAGATTGTTTATCGTGGCGGTGAAGTAGTTATAAGCCGGCCATGGGCCTCAAGATACATGCAATGAATTGAGGGTGGAATAACAGCGGGGCAGGCACAACCAGCCAAAAGAAAACCCACGCATGTGCGATTATCTTATTAGCGAAGAAATTGGGGGAGTATTTTCTGATGATACGCTCCAGCATCACCACCAATGCATGGATAAGAAAATACAACGCGGGCAAACCATAGCCTGCATTTACGGGAACGCTTAAAGCCAACTCATGTAAGAGCCCTGAGAAGATGAATGAGATAAGCAGCGCCCCGCCATTTCCCAGCCGCTGTTTAAGCGGCCTGAATATGGCAACAGAGGTCATTTCGCTAAAGGCCAGGTTCCAGCGCTTACCCCAAAATTCGGTGAGGCTTAAGGCCGTGGCCGGCTTCCTGAACAAGTAACAGGTATCGGCACCCTGCAGGCGCCACATGCCCGCGCTTATGCTCAATATCCCGAAGTGAAGTATCAGGCTAAAACCCACCAGCAACAACATTGCCGTTACCGCATACTCGGCAGATGGGCTCGATATCAGTTCATAATAATTGAGCAAACGGGTTAACCAGATGAGTAAAGCGCCCAATACAATCCGGCTGATGCCAAACTTTACCATTTTTGCGGCACCGGTTGGGGCAGGGCCGCCAAGTGTTTCAAAAGGCTGCGGGCGCATACCTGCCCAGGCACCCGCAAAAAAACACCATTGTTTAAATGTAAGTTTAAAGGCAGTTTTATGGTGCGTTGCCGATACTGCCACCAGTTTCATAGCAGTAAAAGTGGTGGCGATAATGGCCAGCATTTTCAGTATTGGATGCTGATGCACAAACAGCAGGTATATTACACCGATAGATAAAAGAAATAAGACCCAGCTCAACATCAGATACACGCGTTTAACAATGGAATACCCTGCTATAACCAGCAAAAGATTAATCAACCCGAAGGCAGCTAAACGGATGATCAGATCGGGGTTCATATCTGGTTAATATTAAGGTAAAACAAATAGCTGTAAACAGCGCTAAAGAAAACAAAAGCCGTTACGAGCACCATCTCTCCTATCATGGGCCATGTCCCTTTCGGGAAATTGCTTCTGTCAAAATAGAAAAATTGTATGGCTAACCGTGAGATCCAGTAAAGAGCTATGAAACCAGTTACTGCGCATGCAAGTGGCTTGGCGCTTATCAATTGCCCGCTCATCAGTAACGATAACAAACCAAAACTACTATTGATAACCAATATATATATAGCATAAACCCAAAACAGCCTTTTTATCATAGGCTCTACTTTGCTTAACTCCTGCGGCCATTTAAGTACTTTAGGTACTATAATACTAACCGTTGCCAGCATCAGTTGGCCTACCCCGGCCAGCTTTACCATGTTTTGTATCGTGATATCCATACGCAAAGGTAATTATATTAATTATACTTTCAATAATTACTGAAAATATAATTAATATAAAATCATATTGCTATGGTTCATCCCTTTTCTTGTTATTATACTAAACTTCGCTAAAGTATTTGATACACTTTTCTTACACTTGCAAACGCAAAAAAACACCATGGCAAAACAAGCTCATCCTATTTATAATTTACATTTTGCGCTGGTTTGCCTCAGCTCTTTCCTTTTCTCCTGCAGTTTTAATATGCTTCTGCCCGAGCTGCCTTCTTACCTCAGCAGTTTGGGTGGCGCGGAGTACAAAGGGTTGATCATCGCCTTGTTTACGCTTACGGCGGGCATCTCCAGGCCTTTCAGCGGCAGGTTAACAGATACGCTTGGGCGTGTGCCGGTTATGGCGGTTGGGTCTATTGTGTGTTTTGTATGCGGCTTTTTGTATCCCTTATTAGGTACTGTAGCGGGGTTCCTGTTTTTAAGGTTGATACATGGTTTTTCTACCGGTTTTAAACCTACTGCTACAGCGGCTTATGTAGCAGATATAGTACCTCGCGAGCGCTGGGGCGAGGCTTTGGGTTTCCATGGGATATGTTTTAGTACAGGTTTGGCCGTTGGGCCTGCAATTGGGAGTACCATAAGGTTATATTTCTCTTTGGATGTGCTGTTCTACGTTTCATCGTTTTTTGCGCTGATGTCAATACTGATATTGATGAACATGAAAGAGACGCTGAAAGATAAACGCCCGTTCAGCCTTTCCATATTAAAATTATCCCGTAAGGATATCATTGCGGTAGAGGTTTTACCTGCAGCTGTTGTAACACTGTTATCGTATGTAGCTTACGGTGCAATACTAACTGTAATCCCGGATTGGAGCCAGCATCTCGGCATCGTAAACAAGGGGCTTTTCTTTATGGTGTTTACTATAGCATCGTTATTGATACGTTTTGTAGCAGGTAAAGTATCTGATAAATATGGCCGTATTTCGGTTATTAATACCGGGCTGGGCTTGCTTGTAATATCGTTGTTCATCATTGGCTTTGCAGGCACAGTTACCGGTTTAATGATAGGCGGTGTAGTGTATGGGGTGGCCACAGGCATTCTCTCCCCTGCCCTAAACGCATGGACGGTTGATATGAGCCATCCGGATCATCGGGGCAAAGCCATGGCAACCATGTATATCTCGTTAGAAGCAGGTATAGGTTTGGGCGCTTTAATATCAGGCTGGTTTTACCAGGACGTTATAGGTATGGTTCCGCGCATTATGTATGCCAGCGGCGTGGTAGCAGTATTGGCTTTGGTGTACATGGGTTTCAGGCACAGGGTTTTGGCCAAACGCGGGCAGCCCATTGCGATAGAAAGTGAGATCTAAGTTTCGATAACCAGAAATGCGCAGCGGGCAAAATAAGGCATCCAAAGCATGGCATCAGCCAACAATTCTGATTGATCTGTATCAACCATGGCACTAACTGCGGTTACCGCTTTATAAAAGTCACCGTGTTTGCCACATTGCTGCAGCAGCAGATATTGTGCTTCAGTAAGCTCATCTATCATCACCCTGTAATTCTTGCGGCTAACAGCCATAAAAGTTTTTCGGGGCGACGGCATCTCGTATTCCTCATCATTATGCAATGCCGAGAAAAATTGCTTCATCGGGAAAGCCATCTCCAGCAATTGCAGGCATTCGGGCAAGCGCACTTTTAAATTACCAAAGAGCAAGCCATAAGTTTGTATATCTGATGCATTGTTATCTGCGTCCTCGGTACCCGGTGCGCGCAAAGCGTACTGTTTGGCGCGTTCCAGTCGGGCTAATTCTGCAGGGATATCAAAGTATGCAGTATCCCCGGTTTCATCAAATTTGGGTTTGGTTCGTTCCAAAAACTCCGGGAAAGCTTTGCCGAGGTCAAACAGTGTAAACGAGGTTGATGGATGATACATCAGATACGCTTTGGCAAAACTATCGAACACTTCATCGCCCATAAACTTTTTACAGGCGGGGTAATCGGCATACATGCAATCCAGCAGGCGGGCTATATAACCCTGGCTATATACATTAAGGCGGGCTTGTATAGGTGCTATTTCGTTCTCGATAACCACATCATACTCATCCAGCTGATGTATTCTCGAGGCCACAGCCATTTTGTGCTCCAGTTGCCCCGGCGCCATGATGATGGTGCGGAGCCAATGTTGTAACAAAGCGGTATCCTGCTTAATCATTGGTGGCCTGTAATTGAAAATCAACAGGATTGGATACCTGCATACGTTCCGACTTGTAAACCGGAGTAGCGGGAATATTGCCTTTCATCACTTCGCGGGCTTTAAACAGTTCTTCAAGCAGTTCAGGGTATTCGGGAATCTTTGCATCCCACTCCAAAAGGGCACTTACGCCCCCCGTTAACTGTTGTGCCCGCTGGTATAGCTCCCATACCTGTGATGGCACGGGCTGGTCATGCGTATCCACCAATAATGCTCCGCAATCCGTTGGGCCTGCCAGGTGCATCTGTACAATATGCTCATGCGGCAGGTTCTCAATGTATTGCATAGCATCAAACCCATGGTTATGGGCCGATACAAATACATTGTTCACATCCAACAGTAAACCGCAGCCTGTTTCTTTAGCCAGCGTGCCCATAAACTCCCACTCGGGTATGGTTGAGGCTTTAAACTGCAGGTAGGTTGAGGGGTTCTCTAATATCAACGGTCGTTTCAAATAATCCTGAATAAGCAAAACGCGTTCGGCAACATGGGCAAAGCTTTCTTCGGTCATGGGCATGGGCAACAGATCGTGCGTGTTGGTATAGGCAACACCCGTCCAGCAAAGGTGATCTGAGATCCATTCGGGTTCTATAGCTTCGGCGAGGGCTTTCAGCTTAGCCAGGTAACCATAATTGATGGGATCGGTACTGCCTACCGATAACGATACCCCATGCATAACCACCGGCACCTGCTTACGTACGTGCATCAGCACATGGCGGGCAAAGCCAAAATCATCCATAAAGTTCTCGCTGATGATCTCGAACCAATCTGCCTGTGGCGGGTTCTGCAACAGATAATTAAAATGCTTGCTGCGTAAACCAACGCCCAGGCCCAAATTTGGCAGGCCCAGGCGTGGTAATTGTTGAATACTCATAACCGAATATCTTTTTAGGTTGATGGCGGGAAAGCCAGTCTCAGGTCGCTTGGTGCAGGTTTATCAGGTACCGGTACGCCGCGTTTTTGCAGCACCTCGCTGTAGGCTTTCCAGGCAACATCATAAACCAGTTCGCCTTTAGCGTAAGGCATTAAACCCAGGTCCTCAGGGTCATGGTCTGGTGCAGGGCCGTAGTTGTTCAGCATCATCTCATACTCATTAGGTGCCGGGATTTCGGGGTACATCTGCGAAGCAGAAATAGGCACCGCGCAACCACCTAAAGCACCACATGCATTATCAGACGGCGGACTATACGGCGATACTTTTGTACCCTTAGCCTGCAGGAAGTTATAGCTTGATGGCGCACCGCAGCCACCACCACCATGTGACGACTGCACGAAGCCGCAACCGCCTTCGCCTTTACACTCGTTTGAGCCTTTGCAAGTATGGTACAATTCTACCGGTGCACAGCTTGCAGGATCACGTTTGATGGATTCGTCAAGGTTAAGACCCTGGCAGGCATGGTACAGGTGCTGGCTCCTGTCTATAGGCGCATTACCCGGCACATCAACCCCTAACGATATATCAGGTATTTTACCGAAGATAGCCCAACAAATAGACATCCTATCGCCAGAACCACCCATTGACGGGTAAGGGAAAGCAGTTTTAGGATTCTGGAAGAAATCGTTCAGCACGCGGGTTACGCCGGCAATGGCGCCGGTTGAGGTACGGCTGAATAGTTCGTAATTTTTGCCATCAGCATCATTCTCTTTCAAACGGTTTAAAGCGCCGGATATAGCATCAGAAGTTGGCAGATCCGGATAGCGTGCAGGGTCGTAAGGGGCAGTTTGCAATAATTCAGGCGTCCATTTATTGCCTTCGGCATGCCATTGGTCCCATGTTTTTATGCCACCTTTTTCAATCAGGTCTAATACAAACTGAAAAGTTTCATAGTGATCCATTTTACCGAAATGGCCACGGGCTTCGGCTTTGGCAGAATCCACCTCGCCACCTGTTGCGTTGTATGATGGATATTTATTACGCAGCACCGGGCATTTTGGCTGGAACATATCCTGCACAGCCTGCAATGTTAGCGGCGCTTTAAGGTTGCGGCTTTTGCTAACGCGGAGTAATATCTCCTCAATAACACCACCGCCTTCGCCCTGGTCGGTAATACCGTTGATCATGTTCAGCACATCATGCAGGGCCTTTTCAGGATCGGGCGTGTTGATGCTGGTTGGCATGTGTGGGTACTCGTCGCTCTTATAACGGTCTGGTGTGCCCTCTTTCTCCAGGCGACCGGGATTAAATACCTCTTTTTGTAATGGCGTGGTTGGTTTAGGCCCAAAGCCAACAACCTTTTTCCGTGCCATCTCAATACCTTTCTGAAACACAATCTCCCAAAGGGTGGTACCATCAGCATACTGGATAGACAGGTAATTCCATAACTGCAGATACATATTCCCTATCGAACCAAAATATGGCAGCGTCTCGCCTTCTTTCCAGTTATCATAAGGGGCGGTCTCTTCGTATTTTTTCTTTTTATCGGGGTCGATATCGGCCATAGCCGCTTTCTCTGTTTGCTCAATGGCCAGGAACAGTTTGCATTGCTCCTCGTTCATCGGCCCAAGCTTTACGCGGATATCGGTACTTTTTAGAGTATCCTGAAAATCAAGAATGCCCGGCAGCACTGTCGAATCGGGCGAGTAGCATTTCCAGGCATAAGTTTTCTCATCCTGCAAAGGTGCGCAGGTAAACTTGGGCTCGTACCCAACGGTGTTGGCGAGGTTTGATATGATCTGCAGGTGCAACATCTCGGCCACGAACACGCTGAACACAGCATTAAAAGCCTGCTCATTAGGATTTTTTGGATGTGCCGATGCTGCCATACCCGGCCATATACGGCCTTCGTAAAAATTACTGTTCTTGCTGTTTATCTCGTGCATGCCCTGCAGCGAGTAAAGTGAGGTCATGTACAGCGGGATGGTAAAAAGCTCAACGTTAACGGCCGACTGCACCAATGCATGCAGGGCCTTCTCGTCGATCTCTTTCTTAACTACCGGCCGGTTTTTCAGGCGGTCGGCATCAGTAAACAGGAGCGTTGTTTTCATGATAACTATTAGGTTAATTGGTTAATTAGAAGAGAGCATAGCCTGCAAACAGGCAACAAACACCATTACATTTTTGGGGGATAGAAAAACTATTGTTTGCAAACAATAGCCGTAATGATAGGCAAACCTCATAAAGCGTAAGGTTACCCCCTGCTCTGCTAAAGGCTTTTCAGCATTTACACTTATCTTATAAAAACGCCGCTACCAAATGGCAGCGGCGTTTTACTATATTGTTAAAGCAACTTTCTCCCGCTTGTTTTACCAAAGCGGTAGCCGAGGGTTACCTCGTGTACGGTGGTATTAAAGCCACCCAGGTTATTTGATGATGTACCAAACTGGTATGCGTAACCAATTTTGTAATTATCGCCCAGTATGGATATGATGCCTGCACCGCGTTTGTTGGTACGGTAGCCGGCACCCAGGCCCAGCTGCTCTTTCAGGTAAAAAGTACCCGTAAAATCGGCCAGCATATCAGAACCTTTTACGTACGATACCAGGGTTGATGGTTTAAACTTGATATCCTCGCTCAGATCTGCCAGATAAGCGCCACTAAAATAATAGTGGTTCTTCAGGTAATTAGCCTGCTGTACCGATGCCGTACCTAAACTGCGAATGGTAAGCTCTGGCAGCGAAAAACCCACATAGTACTTGTTGCTGTAAAACATTACACCAAAGCCAAGATTAGGCGACGTTTCCCTTACATCATCCTTAAATTGCGTGTCATAAGGGTCAAGCGTTGAATAAAGTGCATTGTAATTGCGCACACCTACATTCAGTGAAACCGACAAGTAATCCTCTGCCGATAGTTGTATGCTCTTGGCAAAAAAGGCATTCACCTCTAATTGCTTCTCCACGGCTACCTGGTCGTTCAGTACGAATATACCTGCCGCACCGCCTATAGACTCAATGGGTAAACTGCCGCTGAGCATTAAGCTGGTTGGTGCGCCATCAATACCAATAAACTGCCTCTTCCCCATCAGGTTAATGGAGCCTGCCTTATCCAGTAAGGAGTACGCAGGGTTTACCGGAGTAAGGTTATCAGCATACTGGCTATAGCTGAATATCTGCTGTTGCTGAGCTAAGAGCCTGCTGCTGTTGAGCAGCAGGCTTAGCATCATTACTATTGAACTGTTTATTATAAAAGACTTCTTCACTTTATTCCCTTCAAACATTAAACGGTCTTTTATTAGTATTTAAGTATCAGGTAACCGGTTTTACGTTTGGTTTCTTTACCCACCTGGTATTCAAGCGAGTAGTAGTAAGTACCCGCTTTAAGCATATCGCCATTGCGGCTGCGGCCGGTAAACAGGTTAGCACCATCCTTACCGTAATCTTTGGTCTCGAATACCAGATTACCTGCAGCATTCATAACCGATAGCTTATTGCCTGTTGTGTTTGATAAACCTTCAATCACCAGGTAATCGTTAACACCGTCACCGTTTGGCGATACACCCTGGTGTACCACTACATCATCGGTAGCAACAAAGCTGTTGGTGTTTTTAGATACCATTTTAATTGCATCTTTCGTACCTGCTAAATTTTGTGGCAGTGGCGCTATTTTTAGTTTCACAGTATAAAATTTAGAGGTTCTACCGTCTTCTGCATATACTCTAATAGGAAACGTAAAATCTGAATACGAAGTGATTGTTCCGACTAATTGACTATCGTACCCCCCGTTTTGAATATAACCAAAAGTAAGTAGATAAATCTTTGAATTAGCGTTTGCCGCTGTAAATTTAAAGCCCAAAGTGTAAGGAAGCGCAGTATAAAGCGTAGCTTCAAACGTGTTTGAAGATGTCTGAGTAAATGTCATTGGAGACCCTACAGGAGCACCATTATTAAATTCGCTTGTCTCCGCGGTTGCCAGATCTGCGTTGTTTGACAGAGCGCGTGTAATTATAATACTGTAAGTTTTAACAGTAACCCCATCTTCGGCAGTCGCGCTTACGTTAATAGTGTTTTCACCAACTACTAAAACAATTGGCGATGATGCCGATTTTGATGCTACAACCACGCCATTTACGGTTACAACGGCGTGCGGTTCTTTAGCTATTGGTGTTACCTGTACCGAACTTACGGCATAAGCCACAGATGCAGTATAATTATAATCAGCAGCACCTGTTGTTGCTTTTTCTAAAGAAATGCCTTCGCCTAATGAAAGTGTAAGTTGTGCATTATTAGAACCTACGCGGCTAACTTTAATTGCATAGGTTTTTACAGTTACACCATCTTCTGCTGTACAAACCAGGTTAATGTCTGTTACACCGCTTGATAAAGGTATTGGTGACGATGCCACACCCGATGGTACAGTTACACCATTTAAGGTTATAGTTGCTTTTGAATCTCTTGCGGTTGGTGTTATTGTTATTGAGTTTACACCAGCTGATACCGACGTAACGTAGTTATAACTTGCAGTACCTGTTGTTCTTTCTAACAACGCATAGTTACTCAATGCAAGTTCCATTTGGGCGTTACCAGAGCCGTTACGGCTTACCTTAATTACATAAGTTTTGGTAGCTACGCCGTCTTCTGCGGTTGCCACTACATTAATATCCGTTACACCGCTTGATAAAGCTATTGGTGATGATGCCACGCCTGATGTTGCCGCCACACCATTGATGGTTATAGTTGCATTCGGGTCTTTAGCTGTTGGTGTAAGCGTTACTGAATTTACATTGGCAGCAACAGATGCTGTGTAATTGTAATCGGCAGTACCTGTTGTTTTTTGTAACGTAGCATTATCACTTAACGCAAGCGATAGTTGGGCGTTGGTAGAACCCGTGCGGCTCACTTTAATGGAGTACGTTTTTACAGTTACTCCATCCTCTGCAGTGGCCACTATATTGATATCGGTTACACCGTTTGATAAAGCTATTGCCGGTGATGCTACACCTGATGTTGCAACTATACCGTTTACAGTTATAGTTGCATTTGCATCTTTAGCGGTTGGCGTTACCTGTATAGAGCTTATTGCAGCAGATACAGATGTTGTGTAATTGTAATCAGCAGTACCTGTTGTTGCTTGCAATATAGCGTTCTGGTTTACTGCAAGGGTTAACTGCGCATTATTAGAACCGGTACGGCTTACCTTGATGGCGTAAGTTTTTACGGTTACACCGTCTTCTGCAGTGGCCACTACGTTAATATTGGTTACACTGCCCGTTAACGCTATTGGCGATGATGCAGCGCCTGATGCTACAGTTACACCATTTACTGTTATAGTTGCATTTGCATCTTTGGCAGTTGGGGTTACCTGTATCGAGCTTGCTGTTGAAGACACCGATGTAGTGTAATTGTAATCTGCCGTGCCTGTTGTTGACTGCAGTACCGCACTTTGGCTTAATGCAAGTGTAAGTTGAGCGTTATTAGAACCCGCACGGGTTACACTTATAGGGTAAGTTTTGGTAGTAATATGGTCTTGCGCGGTAACTACAGCTGTAATTACAGTTACACCGTTGGCATTTAAATTTATTGGTGCCGATGCTGAACCGCTTTGTACCGCTGTGCCATTGATGGTTATGGTAGCATTTTCAAAAACTGTAGGTGTTATCTGGATGCTGGTTTGATCAGATGGCACAGATATTTTATAGCCATCCACGCCATTCACTTTAGTTTTATAAAATGTTGAGTTTGTATTGTTTTTCAATGAAACAACTACGTTGGTTGATAGTGGCTCAGGGCGGGTCACTACAATTGTATATTGGTCTGTAGCACCGCTTTCTGCAGTAGTTACAATATTAAAGGTGTTACTACCGTATATCAGCGGCAGGTTGCTTGATGCGTTTCCGCTGATAACACTTTGCCCATTTACGGTAACATTTGTAGTAGCTGCGTTAACAGTTGGTGTTAAGTTTATACTTGTCTGCGAGCCTGAAACCGTTTGAGTATAATCCTTTACTGCCGGATCAAAAGTTGGAGATAACGCCCCTGTGCTGGCTACTAAGTTTGATAAACTTGCATCTGTTGACAATGCTTTGTTAACTACAACAGTGTAGGTTTTAAAATCGCCGTTTGCAGCTTTTACATCTATAGCAATGGTATTGTTACCGCCTAATAAATTTACCGTTTGGTTAATATAATTTCCGTAAGTACCATTATTAACTTTTACACGGGCTGTAGTATCAGCTAAAGACGCACTTACATTTACCGAGTACTGTGTATTTGTAACAGAAGCAGTGTAATCAATAGTTGCCTGGTTAAATGTCGGGCTTAACGTTACACCATCAAGCGCAAGTGCAAACAGGTTATTGTTTGATGATAATGCACGGTTAATGGTAAAGGTGTAAGTCTCACTATACGTTGGATCCTGAGCGGTCACTACTATAGTAAAGACATTAGTTCCCGGTTTAAGGCTTGGTGCATAAAACCCATCGTACGTTGTACCATTAATAGTTGTTGTTGAATAAGTTGATACCGGGGAAGGCAAAAAGCGCAAGCCCCTGATATCATTTGGTACATTTATGGTATAGCTATGTACGACCTGGTCAAATGTAAAACCATCAGGTTGATAGTAATTGCCATTAGTCGTCTCAAAGAAATATAAACCCGAAAGCTTTGCATTTTTATCAAGTGGCACTTTTACATTCAGGTTATACTGTTTGATATCTCCATTTTGCGCAGTAACCACTATTGGCATCAGGTTATCGCCGTGTGCAACAGATTGTGTTGACGAATTACCTGATGTAACGCTACCGTTATTAACCGTTACGTTTGCATAAGCATTGCTAACAGTTGCTGTAACGCCTATCTGCGTGGTTCCATCAGGTACCGCTACTTCATAATTTTCTGTATTAGGATTGAATAACGGATCAAGCGTGCCTATGCTGGTAGTAAGGTTTGATAAAGTAGCATCTGCCGATGGTGCATTTATAGTTAAGATACCATTTACAAAAGCAATGGTGTAGTTAGCATTAGCAGCACCATTTACTGCTATAGCGTAATTGCCCGGCGCAGAGTTAGCATCTGCAAGGGTGGTAATTTCTACAGGCGATGTTAACGACGCCTCTGTATCACCGTTAGTAAGGCCGCTTATCTGATAGGTTAAGGTTGGGATAGGCGCGCTATAATCTTTGGTTTTATTATCGGCTGTAACAGTTAACGCAGCCCGGGTTATAGTGAAAGTAGCCGGGTTAAATGTAATATTATAGTTAGGGTTATTGGCGTTGGTTAAACTGCCCTGGTTTATAGCGTAAGTGCCAACTACATCACCGCTTGCCCGCGATAAAGAACCGGCAAGCACATCTCCGTTAACGGTATTACCGGTTGTAACGCCGTATTGGAAAGCTGGATCAGATTGTCCGTAAACTTTACTTTGGCCACTGTTTGCGGTTATAGTTACAGGCCTTGCGGTTATGGTAAGATCGTTAGAAATAAAAGTTATATCATAATTATCAGACATATCAGCCCCCGAGCCGGCGTTTACAGGATGTTTGGTGCCTAAGCTTAAAGCATAAGTACCTACAGCTTCGCCACTTACTCTTGTGAAAGATCCCGTCATACCGTCTCCGGTAGCCAGGCCTGATCCGGTTAAGGCATAAGGATATGCCACAGGCTCCGCATTACCATAAACTTTTGTAGCCGGCTGTGGTTTTATGCTTATTGCACGTTTGCCAACGGTAAGCGTTTGCGTTGCGGTTGTGGCTGCATTGTAATTGCCGTCACCTGCCTGTGATGCAGTAATGGTTGTTGTACCTGCACCAATTATATGCACATTGTTATTTACAATAGTGGCTACGTTGGTATTGCTGCTGCTGTAGCTAATTGTTAAACCGCTGCTTGCCGTAGCACCCGAAGAATAATCTGCATCGCCATAGGTTTTTGAAGCCGTTGAAGCTAAAGTGATGGTTTGGTCGGCTTTGGCACGGATAATCGCAACGTTGTAGGTTTTTTGTGTTGTGCCATCCTGTGCGGTTACTACATAATTGATATTAGTAGTACCAACCTCCACATTATAATAATAGGTTTGGCCAGATATTTTGGGGTAACCGTTGTTTTTTAATGTTGCATTTGGCTGATTAACAGTTGCTGACATACTTACATAGGAATATAAATTAGGTATGCTTACAGTATAGCTGGTTGTGTTAGTATTAAAAGCCGGGGTTAACGTAGCGTTATCAACAGTTATGGCAGATAAGTTGGCATCGCTTGATGCTGCGCGGGTTACGGTAACGGTGTAAGTTTTAGTTGTACCGTCCTGGGCTGTAACCACTGTGCTGATAGTATTGCTGCCAACATTTAGCGCAACCGGAAATGCCGAACCTGATGATACAGGGTTATTATTTACCCTTACAGAAGCATTGGCATTATTTATGGTTGGGGTTACCTCGATAACTGATATCGAGTTAGCTACCGATGCAGTATAACTGGTAGTACCCGATCCAAATAATGGACTTAACGGGCCCGAATTAATTGCAAGATTTGACAGGTTGGCGTCATTTGATTGTGTAGCGAATGACACTACACTACCATACGTTGTACCTACACTACTTGTTGCATAAGCCCTTGCGTAATAGGTAGTAGCCGCCGAAAGGCTTATTGATGCAGAGAATGTACCCGTACCGTTACCATTTACAGCCTGAGTTACCCCGTTACCGCCTATGGTAGGCGTTTGATTACTTGAACTGTAAACCACACCACGCCCTGTTACGGCTGCGTCACTTCTCGTAACGGTGCCACCTAAAACAGCCGAGCTACCCGTTACTGATGCGGCGCTTGCTGTTGTAACATATGGTAGTTGCGTTACAGATATAGTTTTAACAGTGATACCGCTTGGTAAACCTGCAAGATTTAGCACTGTTTGTACACTTCCGTTTGTCAGGTCAACAGTTTTTATTGCTCTGCTTGCCGGGGTTCCTTCGTAAATGTAAGCTAAGTTTTTACTGAAATCTATACCCATTTGCTGCGATGGTGATGGCGTAAATGCCGAAGCTATGACAACATTGGCCCCAACACTGCCGCCCGGTGGCACCTTTGTTAAAGCATCAGTAGCAGCAGTTGAGCTTACCACATCATCAGATGTTAAATAATACAGATAGTTAGTAGTGGGGTCATAAGCAATATCTTTAACTGTACCGCTGTTTATAAAAGCTGTCTCGGTGAAACTTTGCGAACCCAGATCAAATGTCTTTATCCCTCTGCTGCTGCCACCTGTTGATTCGTAAATAAACACCCTGTTATGAGGAATATCAAGAGCAAGCGAAATTGGTGAAGGGGTAATAGATTCCTTAATTAGTGTTACTGCATTATCTGTAGTAGGATTAACCCTGTATAGCGCATCTGCTACATCAAGCGCTATAGTACTGTTTGTAGTAATAAAGTATATATTATCTGTTACCGCATCATAACGCATTGAGTTGACTGTTGCAGGCAATGGTATGCTTTTAATTATTTGATAACTGCCTGCATCTAAAACCTTTATTGACCGGCTGGCAGATAACGATTCCACCACAAAAATTCTGTTGTGAGCCAAATCCTGCATTAACTGTGTAGGACTTGTAAACATTCCCTGAGGGGTTAAAGCCGATGGTGAACCAATTTTCCACAATGCATCATAATCGTTAGCAGTTGTAGCTGATTCATCTGATGTAAGGTAATACACCTGCGCCTGGCTTTTGCTGCTAATTAAGCTAAAGGCCAACACAAATAAACCCATCAATAAAGATCGGTTCACTTTGCTTTGCACATTTTTCAATTGGAGTAAAAGTTTTTCCATAATAAGGTTTAAGATTTGCGTACTTTATATTTAGTGCTATATTTTACTTGTAAACTGTTGCCCTGTTTTAAAACCATAAAAACCGGCATGCCGGGCAGGTATGCTGGTATCGTTTATTTTAAAAAAGTTAATGCTTAGGCTTGTGTTGTTTTTGCAGGCCACATTAAACTTGTTATTATCTGTGTTAATTGTACTTGGTGCAGCAGTTACTTTCTCAGCTGTCTCTGCATCCAGTATCTTAAATTCTATTCCGTTTATAAAAGCAATTGCTCCATTGTTCCATGGTACACATGCTTTTACCATGTTAATTATTTCGCCGGCATCCATAGTTTCCCAGTTCACAAAAACATTTGCCAATTGCGGTTTGCCGTAATAGCATGCAATGTTTTCATCTTGAGAAAGCAAGGATATCGGTTGTTTGGCACTTAGTTTATTAAGTATCTCAAACACACCGTTAACCTGCAATTCGCTCAATTGCTGATTAATAAAACTGTAGGTAGAATAAGCTTCGTTACGTACGGATCCTGTCCAGGCAACCGGGCCGCTGTCAAACTTATCGGTTAACTGGTGTACGGTGATCCCTATATTGGGTTCACCGTTTCTTAATTGCCAGAAGACGGGGGACGGACCTCTGTATTGTGGCAGCGCCCCAAAATGTATATTGTAAACACCTTTTGATACACCGCCCAGCTCATCAACAGCTATCTTGTTGCTGTATCCCGTTATAAAAATTATATCGGGCTCATTAACCTGCTGCCATTGATAAAGTTCTTTTTTATCAGTTTCTGCATAAAACGAGATGCCTTGCATCCTGCAGAAACCAGCCATCTCGGCAACACTGATATCAGCATTTACCGATGGGCTGTAGTACAACATAACCCCTGCTTTTATCCTGCTAAGGTTTAAAAGCAGGGGTGTGCATATTTTTGAATTTGATAC
Organism: Mucilaginibacter conchicola; assembly: GCF_003432115.1. Taxonomy (GTDB): domain Bacteria; phylum Bacteroidota; class Bacteroidia; order Sphingobacteriales; family Sphingobacteriaceae; genus Mucilaginibacter; species Mucilaginibacter conchicola. Next base: position 517,455 of record NZ_QWDC01000003.1, on the reverse strand, counting down.
TATCCCGATTTTCATCAGGATATATCAAATACCATGAAAATAGAAGTCATCTGTTATGGCCTTGACGGGTATACGCCTGTCCAGGCTATAATGTAGTTCATAGCAAGATAAGGCGGTTGAACATTTACAGCTTGGCTGCCACCTGCAACTGATACAGCCTGCGGATTAAGTGTTTTACCTGCAGTTGCAGTAGCTGAATAAAAAGGAATAGGATCGCCTGTTTCGGTGTTAGCGTTGTAACCTAAATAAGCACCATCGCCTAATCCTGTGCTTGGCGCTTCTGTGTTTATAGCAACAGTATGCGTGTGCGCAGGCATTTGTTGCGCCGTTAGGGTAACGCTTTCATTACCACCCATTTGTCCCATTTGGTAAGTCGAACCGGTTCTGCCCTGGCCGGTTCCTATTGGCGATGTGCCGCCAAGATTCGGCAATCTGAAAGTTTGCGTACCGTCGCCACCGTAAGAGATGCCGATCAGAGAAAATAAAGCCTGATATTGACTGATGGGTAAAGTTTGGCCCTGACAAAAAAACCAACCTTGCGGCGCGAACGTACCCGCGAAGATTTTGATTTCCCCTACAAATGGTTCCATAGTTGTGATAAGAGTTTAAGTTTAATGAATAGTGTTAATTAGTTCTGTAAATATAAATGTATTAAATTACCATGCAATAATATTTCAATAAAAACGTTAGCATCGCACTAATTCACTCTGTTTATACCCTGCCCGCGGTTTATTCCTCAAAACTCTTTTTATTATTTCAAATATTATAGGGTGAAAACAGCTTTTTTATAATTTTCTTAAAGCGAAAAAAAGGCCGCTTGTGTATTTGCTTATCTGTTTATAAATATCCACCTTCGGAGAACCTTAACTTTTATAAAATAACACACTATGCTATCCCTAAAAAAAGCTTTATCAATGGCCGGGCTGCTCGCAGTAGCCCTGTCGGCCTGCCAAAATCAACATGCTGATCTTAACACCGATACTAACTTCAGCGACCCCGACAGCCTTACTTATGAATTGGCTAAAAAGTATGTAAAAAACTACGAGAAACGCGCCGGATATATTGATTCGGTTTATTCTGAAGCTAATGTAGGTAAAGTAAAAAAACTGCCTGATACACGCGCCATCTGGTTTAGTGCCGATAGGTTATTAAAGCTGGCCAATAAAGTAAAAAGCGAGGGTGGCGATGGTATTCGTTTCTATCTTGCTGCTTATGACAGTGTTTATAGCGATAGCTTTAAAGGTGGCCACAAACCCGACCGTATATACTGGAACCGCAATACCCTGGTAATGATATCTACTAAAGACAGCACCAACAAAGTTGGCCAGAAATTTCACCAGGATTATTATACCGACAAAGCAACAGCCAATGCTAATGCACCTGCCAGGGGCTTTATAGTTGGTAACCCGCCAGAGAACCGTGGCGAAATTTGCCCGCCACCAAGAGAGTGTAAAACTGTTGGCGCTACGCTTATCCCATAATCTGTACAAGTGATATTTGTAAGTATAAATACCTTATCAGAATTTTTATGTTTCCTGGTTGCTTTTGTCTTTCTGCGGAATGACAAAAGCACCACCTGGAAAATGTTTATTCCGTTTTTGCTGCTTACCTGTGTAACCGAGCTTACTGGTATTTACCTGCGCGAGTTTCTGCACATCCGCAACTACCCTATCTATAATGTTTACCTGTTATTTGAGTGTGGCTTTACCAGCTACTTCTTCTACTACCTTTACCAGCCCTACAACTACCCTGTAAAATGGCTATATACGTGGTACGCTATATTTATGGTGATATACCTTAGTGAGCTGTTTCGTCTTAATTTTTTAAACTTCCCATCGGCTACGGCATCTATCATGTCGGTGGTTTTTGTATTTGCCTGCCTTTATTTTTACTATCTTAAATTAAAGGATGAACATTTTGAGCCTCTACTCTACTCAGCATCGTTTTGGTGGGTAAACGGCGCTTTATTCTTTTATTTTGGCAGCACAGCTTGTAACAACTTTATGGATTACCTTGCCAGCCACGAGTCCATCATTTATAATAAATCCATCAGGTATGTTATCTATAATATCTTAGATATTTTGATGTACGCCTGCTGGTCATACGCTTTTATATGCAGATATCGACAAAGGAAGTTATCTCCCTTATAGGGTTAACATCGGTTATTTTTCTTATTGCCCCCCTTTTTCTGATACTGTATGTGCTATCATATAATCGCCGTAAAAAGAAACATAAAGAAGATACGGTTACCATGCAGAAAAACTTTGAGACCGAGTTACTGAGAACCCAGATGGAAGTGCAGGAGCAAACACTTAAAACCGTTGCTTATGACCTGCATGACAATATTGGCCAGTTGCTTAGCCTCACTACCATAACCCTCAGTTCGGTAAACATTAGCGATACCGAAGGCACTGCCGAAAAACTTGCCTTGGTTGAGGACTTAACCATGCGATCGATAAAAGAAGTGAAAGCTTTATCGCGCCTTTTGCATGGCGAAGAAATTGTAAGCCGCGGCCTGGCTGCTGCCATTGATTTTGAGCTGCAATGGCTACGCAGGTCTGATAGGTTCAAGATCACCTATAACCACGACCAGGAAGTACTTAACCTTGATAATATAAAAGAGACTATCCTGTTCAGATTGTTCCAGGAGATCATCAATAATATTATACAACATGCCAAAGCCACCGAAATCAACATTGATCTTAAACAAACCGATGGTTCTTGCATCCTTCAGATAACAGATAACGGCACCGGCTTTAATGTAGATGAAGCACTTAGCCGCAAAAGCGGGATGGGCCTGCACAATATTGTAAAACGCAGTGCCATGATACAGGGCACTGCCGATATTAACTCCACCCCTGCCAAAGGCTCAACTATTACTATCAAAATACCACAACACAACTAAACCTAAATGGAAATCGAGAAAATTAACATTGCAATTGTAGATGATCATACCCTGTTCAGGCAAGGCCTGGTTAAACTGTTATCAGAAAGTAACGAAGTAAATGTTTTGTTTGATGCTGATAACGGAGCGGATATGATCAATAAACTTTGCAACCATCCCCTGCCCGAAGTTATACTGATGGATATTACCATGCCCGTTATGGATGGCTACGAAAGTACTAAATGGTTAAAGGATAACCACCCCGATATAAATGTACTTGCCCTGAGTATGTTTGAAGAGGATAAGCCGATTATAGGCATGTTAAAAAGCGGTGCGGGCGGTTATATGCTTAAGCAATCAAAAGCCGGCGACCTGATAAGCGCTATTAAAGGTATTGCTCACCAGTCATTCTTTATCAATGAGTTGGTATCGGGCAAATTGCTGCGTAATATCCAAAACAACCAGCCCGTAAAAAGCCAAAGCATTGGCCTAAGCGCAAACGAGTTGAAGTTTCTGGAGCTATGCTGTTCTGATTATACCTACAAGCAAATTGCCGATATGATGAACCTTAGCCCCCATACCATTGATAATTACCGCGAGGCACTGTTCCAGAAATTTGATGTAAAATCAAGAACAGGCCTGGTAATATCAGCTCTTAAGAACGAGCTTATAAAATTGTAGTAATAATTATTCGGCGGTTGGTTTTGCAGCCGCCTTTTTTGCAGCTGGTTTAGCCGGTGCTTCGGCTTTTGGAGCAGCAGGTGCTTTTGGTGCTGATGCCGCTTCAGGAGTTTTAGCAACCGTGTTATCTTTTAATAAAGCTTCTTTATCTATCTTGATATCCTTGGCAAACTTGCGGGCAAGTTTTTTAGCTTCTTTATCAATCTTTTTATCAAGTTTTTTTGAGCCCTCACTAAACTTTAAAGTAATTTCTTTTAGTTGAACTACTAAGTGCTGATGTATAGCACGTTGCGCGGTTTTCTTAGCTTCTTTGATCAGGGGTTTAAGTTTGTCCTTCATATATGAGTAGTATCTGTTTGATTATCTGAAACAAAGCTACAGTAAGATAACATTAATTCAATATTATCATTGTGTTAAGCATTAACAAGGTACTTAACATTTCCCGCTATTTCAACAACTCTACAGTCTTTCCTGGTAATTAATTATAAAAGCAGCCATTTGCTCCTGCTCATTAATGCTCAGGTCGTTACCATTGTAGATCCAGTTATTATCAGCATCAAACAAAATACTGCCTAAAAATTCGGGCTGTACTTCGTATGCCGTATATAAATGATACGTTTTTACCGCCTGGTATTCTTCTATGGCCGGCACTATGTTTATCACCTCATCGGCACCGTTGCGGCGCTTTAGCCAGGCACGGGCTTCCCTTTCAAGCGTAATACTTTTCATCGTCATCAAACAAAAATGAAAATAATTCTTTATAAATACTAAAAATATTAGCAATTTTACCTTTGTAAATATCATGACAGAGGCCCGCCAAAATATCATTAAACGTTTGCAGAAGGACATCCTGGGCTGGCAGGGTTTTGCCCCACCCTCTGCTGCCGAAAAAAAAGGTATTGGCCTGGGCCCTATTGAGGATGCTTTCCCTAACGGGATATTCCCCACCGGCAACATCCACGAGATGCTTTGTGCCGAAAAAGAGCAGGCAGCCGCCACCAGCGGTTTAATGATGGGGATATTATCTGTACTGATGAAAAACAACGGTGCTTGTATCTGGATAAGCACCGGCAGAAAGTTTTTCCCGCCATCAGCACATCATTTTGGGGTGGCTGCACACCGCCTGGTATTTATTGATACCCAGCGCGAACGCGATACCCTTTGGGTAATGGAAGAAGCCCTGAAATGCGAAGGCGTTGCCGCCGTTATTGCCGAGGTGAACGAACTGAGCTTTGCACAATCGCGCAGGTTGCAACTGGTAGTTGAGACCAGCAAGGTTACCGGCTTTGTTTTGCGCAGCGATATGCGCAAGCTAAGTACCACCACCTGCGTGGCTCGCTGGCAGGTTAATCCCCTGCCCAGCCAAACAGAAGGCGACTTGCCCGGCGTAGGTTTTCCGCGATGGCAGGTGGAGTTACTACGTGTACGCAACGGCTTGCCCGGCACATGGCAATTAAGCTGGAGCAACCACGGCTTTACCTGGGCCGCTGAGCAGGATTTGGAAACACAATACACAGATGTACAATTACAGGTTGGTTAATGATGAGCAGGCGTTATGTTTCACTTTGGTTTCGCCATTTACTGACGGATTGGCTTACGCTCCGGCAACCGGAACTGAAGGATGTGCCCTTTGTGCTGGTAGCGCCCGAGAAGAACCGCCTGATTGTTAAAGCCACCAATCGCCTCACCGAACAATACGGCATCAGCACCGGCATGGCAGCTGCCGATGCCCGCGCTGTGGTGCCCGGCCTTCAGGTATTAAATGCAGAGCCAGGCAAAGCCGAGGAGATACTCAAAAAAGCCGCCGCATGGTGTATCCGCTACTCGCCCCTTATTTCGATAGACGGCGACGGGCTGATCCTGGACATTTCCGGCTGCACCCACCTGTGGGGAAGCGAGCACGATTATCTGAAGTCGCTGGTAAAAACGCTGCTGGCTAAAGGTTATGACGTGCGCGGGGCCATGGCAGATACCGTTGGCCTTGCCTGGGCCATTGCCCGCTACGGCAAGCACAAACCTATTATTGAAACGCACGAACATCAAAACGCCCTACTCCCGCTACCGCCCGAAGCTTTGCGGATAGAGCCTGAGACGATAGACCTGCTTTATAAACTGGGTTTCTTCAATATTAAACAGATCATCGGACACGAACGCTCTGCGCTGCGTCGCCGCTTCGGTAATAATTTTCTACTAAGACTACACCAGGCTTTGGGTAATGTTGATGAACCGCTGCAATACATCCACCCGGTTGAGCCTTATCATGTTCGCCTGCCTTTCCTGGAACCCATCCGCACGGCTGAAGTGATCGAAATGCGCATTAAAGACCTGCTGGATATGCTTTGTGAACGCCTTACTGCCGAAGGCATGGGTTTGCGCAAAGCTGTTTTAAAGGGCTACCGGGTAGATGGTAAGGTCATAGAAGCCGTCATCGGCACCAATAAACCTTCAAACAATGCCGCACACCTGCTCAAACTCTTCGCGCTCAAGATTCCCGGTATTGAGCCGGCTCTGGGTATTGAGTTATTTACCCTTGATGCTTTTAAGGTTGAGGAAGTGGAACACAAGCAAGAAAACCTTTGGCTGGCCGAAGGCTCAGATGAATCTACCGATGCTTTGGCAGGTTTATTAGATCGCGTGGGTAACAAGATAGGTGCACAAAACATTCACCGCTACCTGCCCCAGGCAAGCTACTGGCCTGAACGCTCGTTAAAACCCGCCTTGTCCCTTGCCGAGCAACCGGATATGGACTGGAACAACGGCAGGCCGCGACCTTCGTTATTGCTCAAGTACCCGCAACGGATAGAAGTGATGGCCTTGTTACCCGATGAACCGCCCAGGCATTTTATATGGAAAGGCAAAAAGCATATCATCAAAAAAGCCGACGATGCCGAACGCATTGAACCCGAATGGTGGCAGCATCCCGAAAGGCACAACCACCGCGATTATTACATGATTGAGGACGAGAAAGGCGGCCGCTACTGGGTATTCCGTTCGGGCCACCACGAAGGTGAGGGTACGCGCTGGTACCTGCATGGCTTTTTTGCATAAGGAGAATTGCCGGCGTTCCGTTGGCTGAAGCCAACGGAAATGATAGTCATAGCGCTTTATTTCATTGCCGTCCCATTCATGGGACGGTATAAAAGCGGCAATTATATTTAAAACCCGCTACAATCCGTTGGCTGAAGCCAACGGCAATGATAGACTTCGTGCTTTATTTCATTGCCGTCCCATTCATGGGACGGATGTAGAACATTAAAAGCGGGCTTTAGCCCCAAAACTGCTAAAAGGACAATTGGCATGGACAAAGAAGAACAAATAACAAAATATGCCGAGTTGCAGATCACCAGCAACTTCACCTTTATGATGGGCGGCTCGCATCCCGAGGAATTTGCCGTGCGTGCCAAAGAACTGGGCTATACCAAAATTGCCATCACCGACCGCAACAGCGTAGCTGGCATTGTGCGTGCACACCAGCAAATAAAAAGTGATAACAGTGGTGATAAAGCTAAGATAAAAGGCATTGGCTTTATCCCCGCCTGTAGGTTAGATCTGATGGATGGACCAAGTTTACTGGCCTACCCTACCGATGTTACGGCCTGGGGGCGGCTTTGCGCCCTGCTCTCGTTAGGTAACCTGCGTACCGAGAAAGGCAAATGCGAGATCTATAAGAACGACGTTTACGAGCATAAAAAGGGCATCAAATTCATCGTTATCCCACCCGAGAAACTGAATGACAGCTTTGACTTTGATGAGGATTTTAAACGTAACGTAGCGGTCTATAAAAAGATATTCGGCCAGGAATTGTATATAGCAGCCAGCCGACTTTATAACGGGCACGACAGGAAGCGCCTTCACCGCATCTACCAGACCGGCATCCCCATGGTGGCTACCAATGATGTGCATTACCACGAAGCCGCCCGCCGCGAGTTACAGGATATCCAAACCTGCGTGCGCGAGAAATGCACCATCAGCAACGCAGGTTTCCGCCTGCTGGCTAACGCCGAGCGCTATTTAAAACCCGTTGAAGAGATAGAGCGCCTTTTTGCGCAATACCGGCATGCCATCCATCGTACCCAGGAAATTGCCGATGCCTGCGATTTTTCGCTCGATGAACTGAAATACCTTGAACCCGAATGGCGCAGCCCCGATGGCCGCACCGCTGATGAACACCTGCGCGAGCATACCATGAACGGCGCGCGTGAAAGGTTCAAGGATGGCATCGACCAGAAGACCTTAGACCAGATAGAGTTCGAGCTGGCTTTCTTTGCCCGGCGCAAGTTGGCCCCCTATTTTCTGCGGATCTACGAGTACACCCAAAAGGCCGAAGAACTAAACATATTGCACCAGGGCCGTGGCTCGGCGGCTAACTGTACGGTTTGTTTTTGTTTGGGCATTACGCCGGTGAACCCCATGAAACAAAAACTGCTGTTCAGCCGCTTCATGTCCGACTCGCGCGAGGAATGGCCCGATGTGGATGTTGATTTTGAGCACGAACGCCGCGAGGAGATCATGCAGTGGATCTACGATACCTACGGCCGCGAACATGCCGCCATCGTAGCTACCGTAACCCAGGAACGCCACAAAGGTGCCCTGCGCGATGTGGGCAAGGCTATGGGGCTATCCGAAGATACCATCAAACGCCTCGGCGGTACCATCTGGAGCTGGGCCGATGAAGGTTTTGACCGCGACCGCCTCATTGCCCAGGGCATTAACCCCGATGACCCGCATATTGCCAAGGTGTTGGAACTCACCAGTCAGCTGATGGGGTTTCCGCGGCAACTGGGGCAGCATACGGGTGGCTTTGTCATCACCCAAAACAAACTCTCAGATATATGCCCCGTGATGAACGCCCGTATGGAAAACCGCACCCAACTGGAATGGGACAAGGACGACCTGGAAGCCTTAGGCATCCTGAAAGTAGATGTACTGGCCCTGGGAATGCTCACCTGCATCCGCAAGGCTTTTGATATGCTGCAATTGCATTACCACAAGCACTACACGTTAGAAAGCGTACCGCAGGATGAACCCGAAGTATACGACATGATTTGCAAAGCCGATACTTTGGGCGTTTTCCAGATAGAGAGCCGTGCGCAAATGTCTATGTTACCGAGACTAAGGCCTCGTGTGTTTTATGACCTGGTGATCGAGGTAGCTATCGTTCGCCCAGGCCCTATTCAGGGTGACATGGTGCACCCTTATTTGCGCAGGCGGGACGGAATTGATGAAGAAGAGTATCCCAAAGAAGAACTAAGAGAGGTGCTAAGTCGTACCAAAGGCGTCCCACTTTTCCAGGAGCAGGCCATGGAAATTGCTATTGTCGCAGCAGGATTTAAGCCTGCTGAGGCTGATCAATTACGCCGTAGTATGGCCACTTTTAAAGCTAAAGGACAGGTAAGTGCTTTTCGTGATAAATTGGTGAGCGGCATGATGCAGAAAGGCTACGAAGAAGATTTTGCGCGCCGTGTATTTAAACAGTTAGAAGGCTTTGGCAGCTATGGCTTCCCCGAGAGCCATGCGGCTTCGTTTGCGCATTTGGTGTACATATCATCCTGGCTAAAATGCTTTTATCCCGATGTATTTGCAGCGGCTCTGCTCAACAGTCAGCCGATGGGTTTTTACCAGCCTGCCGAGATCGTGGATGATGCCCGCGAGCATGGCGTTATGGTAAGGCCGGTGGATGTGAACTACTCTGAGTGGGATAATATACTTGAAGAAATGGATGGCAATTACCATGCTTTACGTTTGGGTTTCAGACAGGTAAAGGGTTTATCTGCACAAGATATGGATGTGCTTACCGCCCGGCGTGGCATGGGATATAAAACCATCAGTCAGCTAAGCAATACGGGCTTGCCAACCGATGCCATTAAAGCTTTAGCCGATGCAGATGCATTTGGTTCGCTTAACTTAAACCGGCGTCAGGCCCTGTGGGAGATAGCCGCACTGAATGATAAACCGATTGCTTTGTTCAACGATCAGCCATCAGAGAGTACAAAAGAAGCACAGATAAGCCTGCCGTTGATGCGCCCTTCTGAGCATGTGGTACAGGATATTGCCATTACCGGTTTATCGCTCAAGGCGCATCCTGTAAGTTTTGTACGTTACCAGTTGGATATGCTGGGCGTTACCCCTACCGCCAAAATAAAAGAACTCAAAAACGGCGACCTGCTTAAAACGGCAGGCATTATCACTGTAAGGCAAAGGCCGGGCACGGCCAAAGGTGTGCTGTTCATCACCATAAAAGATGAGACGGGTTTTACCAACCTCGTAGTATGGGAAAAAGTGTTTGATAAATACCGTCGCGAGATACTGCAGGCCCGCCTGCTAATGGTTGAAGGCAAGGTGCAAATTGAGGGCGAAGTGATCCACATTGTGGTGCGGCGCTGCTTTAACCTCAACAACCTGTTGAGTAAACTGACAGAGAAGGAAGAAGAATTTCCGGAGATCTCACTATCCGGTAGGGATAAAACCATCCCACCTGTACAGCGCGAAAAACCGGTGGCCAACGTGCTGCACAAGGGGCGTAATTTCCAATAACTTGCTTTTAAAACCCATCGCGTTTATATTGCGGGCGCACTACACCAATTACCTATGAGATATTTAATGTGCTTTTTCCTGATGATCTCGATGCAGCAGGGCAACGGCCAGGCTGTTAAGAAAGATGCATCTTTTACCATTGGCAACAAGCCGGTATGGCTGCTTACGTATTTCCGCCAGCGCTACCCAACACGGGTAGAGATAGATAAAACGGGCAAGATCATTGAAGTGTCCCTGCCCAACCCCATGAATGATGAGCGCCTGCATATTGCCCTCTCAACCGATGGCCGGCACTGGACACCCCTGAACAATAACCAACCCATTTGGGACCAGAAAATGCGCGACCAGTTCATTCAACGCGGCCCGGATGGCCTTTGGCGACTGGTAGCCACCGGCGGCGATGGTGATACAGCAGCACGCAAGCAATTTGGCCCAACTTGTATCTACGCCACCTCTCCCGACCTGATCCACTGGAAAACAGAAAGTTTCCCGCATTTAATGAATGATGTTCGTAACGAGGCCGGACAAATGGCGCGTAATATTTGGGCACCTGAGTATTTCTACGACAAGGATACCCAAACCTATACCCTGCTCTGGTCATCAAGTTTTGAGGATGCCGGCTGGAAGAAGAGCCGGTTATGGTACTGCCAAACTACCGACTGGAAAACATTTACACCGGCAAAGGAATTATTCGCTCCAAATTATTCGGTTATTGATGGTACGCTGATTAAACAGGATGATACTTATTATCTGTTCCATAAAGAAGAAATGTTTGGTGCCGAATACGGAGAACGACGCGCCATCCGCCTGGCGACATCCAAAAAATTAGAAGGTCCTTACACCGTTTACGAAGGCCCGCTGAACAAAGGCCAACTGGTACCCACCATTACCGAAGGTCCAAGCGTAATGCCCGATCCAATTAAAAAAGGTTGGCTACTCCTCTATGATTACCCCATGGCCGACTGCTACGGTATATCATCCTCACTCGACCTATTCCATTGGACGATAGAAACTGACATCTCCTTGCCTGAAGATGCACGGCATGGCAGCGTATCGCAAATTACCAAAGCAGAGGCTGAGGCTTTACTGAAGTTATACCCCAACACAATTGTGCGGCCTAAAAAACTGCATAAGTAGGCTTTATCATTAAGGCTCGCTTATTGTAGCTAATTATCCATAACCTGTAATTATGATGAAGCATATCCTGTTTATACAAGGCGGCGGCGATGATGGGTACAATCCCGACAAGAAATTAGTCGATGATTTGCAAAATGAGTTAAGCAGTGATTTCAAGATCGCATATCCCGAATTGAGATCAGATGAATCTGCTCCTGATTTTGGATGGCTGAAACAGATAGAAAAAGAAATGCATGCGATGCAAAATCCGTTTGTAATAGTGGCACATTCTTTAGGTGCATCTATGCTGTTGAAATATCTTTCGGAGAATGAGGTCACTAAAAAGCCTTCGGCTACTTTTTTGCTGGCTACACCGTTTTGGAGCGGTGCTGAAGATTGGAAACAAGGCCTGAAATTAAACGATAATTTCGCCCGAAAACTACCGGAAGATGTACCGTATTTTTTCTATCACTGTAAGGACGATGAAGAAGTGCAGTTTGAACAAATGTCGGTTTACAGAAACAAGATCCCGCATGCAGCCTTTCGCGAATTTGAGAACGGCGGGCACATGTTTAAAGCTCATCTGAAAATTATAGCTGATGATATTAAAAATCTGTAAATAAAATATTTATCCTAACCTGCTTAAAGTTTCTCTTGATACACCGAGATAGGCGGCAATGAGTTGCTTGGGTACCAGGTTATACAGCTCGGGATAGAGTTTCATGAGAGCCTGATAGCGACCTTTGGCATCGTTATTCATGAACGAAAGCAGGCGGTTTTGGGCAGCTACAAAGCCGCGGTAAGTTCTCCACCTAAAGAAATGTTCAACCTGATGGATCTCCTTACAAAGTTTCTCGCGGTCGTCGCTGCTGAGGGCAAGCACTTCGGTATCGGTAATGCAATCAACACTTACGGTGGCTTTTACGTGGTAGTACAAAGCGTTGTAGTCTGATGCCCACCAGTTGGGCATGGCAAACTGAAGAATGAACATTTTCAGATCATCGTTAACATAAAAAGATTTGGTGCAGCCGGAAACGATGAAATACTCTGCATCCACATCATCGCCTGCCGAGATGATGGTTTGCCCTTTTTTGAACGAATGAGGCTTAAAGTGCGAGTACACGTACGCAAACTCCTCATCGGTAAGGGCTATCTGTTTTAAGAAATGCTGTTTAAGTTTTTCTTCGGCATGCATTGGCTAAAGTTACATTTCCTGCCGCATTATCATATTCAAAAGCTGCAGGAAAACTGCCTGCAGCCTTTGATTTATAAGTATTACATATCTGCCGAGAATAGTGTTTGCAAGTCGCTTGCAGGAGTTGCTTCAATATCAAAAGCACTAAAATCGCCATCGGTAATGAATGCTTTAGCTGTTTTGGCAACGGCGCTCCAGATAGTTTTAGATACACCCGTACCCGCGCTTAACCTTTTCACGCCCAAGTTAGCCAGATGATCTGCCTTTGGCAAACCGGGCATAGCTAATATATTCAATGGCAGTGTGCTATGTTCGGCTATCTGCGCTATTTCTTCACCGTTGGTAACAACCGGCACAAATATGCCGCTGGCGCCTGCTTCGGCATATTGTTTCTCCCGTTTAATGGATTCTGAAACCATTTCTGCCGGCGAAACTAAGCCTGCAAGGTAAACATCGGTACGGGCGTTGATGTACAAGCCTACACCCTGTCCTTCGGCAACCTTGCGGATGGCAGCTATCTTGCGGGCCAGCAGATCGGGACTATCGTGCCCGTCTTCGATATTTATACCGGCTACACCGGCATCAAGCAAGGGTTTGATATTCTCGGCCACTACGGCAGGATCATCGCTGTAGCCGTTCTCAAAATCTACAGAAAGCGGGATGCTGATAACACGCGCAATGCTCTCTGCAACTTGAGCGTTCAATTTGGCGGTCATTTTATAACCATCGGCAAAGCCTAAAGCCCATGCTACACCCGCACTGGTGGTGGCAATAGCCTGCGCGCCGGCTTCCTGTATCACCCTGGCACTTGCGGCATCCCAGGCGTTTGGTAATATTAAAACCTGCCTTTGGCGGTGCAGGCTGCTGAATTTTTCAAAGTTGTTCATGGTATTTAAATTTGTGTTCAATATCGTTCTATTTCCTTTTCGGTAACACAAATTTGCAGCAGAAATTTGTAAGGTTGATGTGACGTGCGTCACAATCTGGAAGCGGCGTTGATTATGTGATGTGCGTCACAATTCGGGATATGCTAACACAAAACCCTGTACAGGAGTGCTGCATAACTGCCGCACTTCTTTTATCAGTCAAACTGTATTTCGGTTAATGATCAGATACCACAACATTTGATGGTTTTGCATTTTCCTTGCGCCTTTTGATGGTTATGATCACCAGCGGGATACAGCAGGCATTCATCAGCGCAAGTAATAAAAACGCATCCATATAGCTCATCAAATACGTTTGCCTAACTACAGTATTCTCCAGCCCGCCTATTGCCTGTTGCATTGCGCGTAGGTAAGTAGCGCCGTGCGCCATCAGGTTACGCATAAAGCCGCTTATGCGCATTTGTGTGTTAGGATCACTGGCTGTAACGTGCGATATAAGTGCGGTGCGATTAGTAGCTGCCCTATTGGCTATGTAAGTATTGATCAATGCAATACCGAATGAGCCACCCATTTGGCGCATCATATTGTTCAAGGCAGCACCTTGCGGGATATCCTGAGGCTTTAGTTCAGATACAGCAAGTGCGGTTAAAGGTACTATTAACAGCGCGGCACCAAGTCCCCTGAATATAAGCGGGATAAAAAAGTACGCACCGCCTGTCTCCAGGTTTGATTTAGACATGAAGAAACCAAAGATGGCCGAGAACAAAAAGCCTGTGATAATGAGATACTGTGGTCTTAAACCACTCTGCAGCATTCTGCCCAAAAACGGCGACACCATGGCGGCCATTAGTGTGCCGGGCAACAGCATGGTACCCGTCTGGAAGGCCGAGTAACCTATGATGCGCTGCGCATACAGCGGAAATACAAACACCGCACTGAACAAACCGAAGCCCAGTACAAAGGTCATGATGGCTGATATGGACAGAGTGGTGCTTTTAAGCACCCTGAAGTTGATGACAGGATGTTCCGTTGTTAGTTCCCACCAAATAAGCGTTGCCAGCGCTATAACTGAAATTACGCTCAGTGCGATGATGTAATTTGCGGCAAACCAGTCGTCAGTTTCTCCCCTTTCCAATACCACCTGCAAGGCACCTACACCTATGGCTAACAAAGCAATGCCCAGCCAGTCGATGCGCCGGTTATCTTTTGAGCCTTGCGTTGGGCGCAGGTACATATATGATAGCAGTGCTGCCATTAGCCCTATCGGGATGTTTACGTAAAAGATCCATTGCCAGCTTAGGTTATCTACAATATAGCCACCCATTACCGGCCCTATTGAGGGGCCAATGATGATACCCAGGCTAAAGATACCACTTGCCAGTCCGCGTTCTTTTGGCGGGAAGGTTTCAAATAAAATAGCCTGCGATGTTGACAACAATGCACCGCCACCCACGCCCTGCAAAAAGCGGAAGGCTACCAGTTCCCATAAATTGGTAGAGAAACCACACAGAGCAGATGTGATTGTGAACAGTAGTATAGACCCTATATAATACTGCTTTCGTCCTATCTTCTCTGCCAAAAAGCTGGTCATGGGGATGATGATAACGTTGGCAATAGCATAAGAGGTAATAACCCAGGCAGTATCCTCAAGCGAGGCACCAAGGTTACCGCTCATGGTGTTGATTGATACGTTAACGATAGTAGTATCGATAAGTTCAATAATGGTTGATGTGATGATCGTGATAACGATGATCCATTTTCTGAATCCGGTTTCCATGGCGCAAAATTATATTAGCGTATGGCTACGGCATTTATAGTATTCAAGCAAGTATTTATAATTTTCAAACAACTAATCTTAAATCAATCATCCGTTTGTCATAACTACTTATAATATTCAAATAGTACTTATCTTTGCGACATGGAACCCATAGAAACCCTTGCCGATTTTTATCGGCGCCATCCTGTAAACGATCAAACAGAGTTTGCCGAAAATAATACCGGCCAGGGGCATTTCAATGTGTTTCTGCGCCAGCCCTGCCTCAACCGCTCGCCTTTTGGCCGCCGCGATTTTTATAAGGTGACCCTAATAACCGGCCAGGGCAAAATGATCTATACCGATCAGGAGATACCCGTTAACCGCCCCGCATTGGTTTTCTCGAGCCCCGCAGTACCATCGGCCTGGGAATCGGGCCCCGGCCCGCAGGGTGGCTGTTTCTGTTTGTTTACCCAGGCTTTTATAGAAGCCGGGGAATACAAAGGCCGCCTGCCCGATTTTCCGCTGTTCCAACCCGGCGAACGCCATGTACTGGAGTTGGATGATACACAATACCTACTCGTATCGGGCATTATGGACCGCATGCGCGAGGTAATGGCATCAGATTATCGTGTTAAATATGATATGCTGCGCAGCTATCTGCGTGTACTGATGCATGAGGCGCTGATGATGTCGCCGGTGCCTATGGTGGAGAGCCATGCAGGCGCTGCAGCACGTATTACCGCGCAGTTTCTTGCGATGTTGGAAGAACAGTTCCCTATTGATTCGCCGGAGCAATCACTTTTATTACGTACTCCTGCCGAATTTGCCGAGGGGCTGGCTGTACACACCAATCACCTCAACCGCTCGGTAAAAACGGTAACAGGCCGCACCACCAGCCGCCTTATATCAGACAGAATACTAAAAGAAGCACAGGCCCTGCTTAAACACACCGACTGGAGCATTGCCCAGATAGCAGGTGGACTGGGTTTTGAAGAGCCTGCATATTTCACCAATTTCTTTAAGAAATACACTGGTGCTTCGCCTGCGCACATGCGGGCAAGTGTGTAGTTTAACATAAAGCAGTTGTGTAACTGATAAACAAAACACTGTATTTCATATCTTTAGCCACATGAGGCAGTGGCTTTTAATACTTATCACACTTGTACCACTATTAGTTTGCGCGCAAAGGGCACGTAAACTGCCCCCTGCCCGTGCTATCGACAGCACGTATATCATCCGCGCGTTTACCCGTGCCGACGATTATATGAATACCGATCATTATGACTCAGCACAGTTGTGGCTCAACAAGATCTATACGCAGGTAAGTTATCGCAAACCTTCGCTTTTCTCTTATTTTCTTACATCCCGGCAGGCCGAAGTTTACTACTACAATAACCTGCATGAGTTGGGCCTGCAGGAAGCTTACAAAGGCGAAAATATTGCCGGCATACTTAAGGATAGTTTGCTGATAGCCGATGCCTGTAACTTCATCGGCTTGTTTAACATGAACAACAACAAGTACCGGCAAGCGATTGCTTATTATAAAAAGGCGCTGCGATATACCAGGCAGCCGCCTTACCCTCGCCAATACATCGAATTATCGAAACCTCACCATATTTACGGCAACCTGGCCGAGACATTTGAAAAGGCCGGACAGCCAGATAGCGCCATTTTTTACTCGCGTATGTCGCTGCGAAGAGCTACCGAGATATCTTCAGAACGCGGGATGGCCACAGCAGCACTGAACCTGGCGAGTGCCTACCTGTTAAAAGGGAATATTGACAGTGCAGATAAATACTTTATACAAACCAGGGAGCTATCGTTAAAAAGCCACGATTTTGATGTGGAACTGAACAGCTACAGCGGCCTTGCCGAATGTGCAGAACGCCGTGGTAATAAAGCAACCTCGCTGCAACATTTAGCCGGGGGCTTTGCGCTGCTGAAAAAGTATCCGCAACTAAATGATTTTTACTCATCCATGTTCCTGGATATCGCCATACGCCTATACCGCAAGTATAACGAACAAGCCGAACTACTAAAAACCTATCAGCTTAAAACCGATATACAAACCGCAGTTTACGAACGCAACAACACGCAAATACAAACCATTTTACTCACCGGCCTGCGCAATGAGAAAACCATTTTTAACCTTGAGCTTGCTGAAGCCTCTGCCGAGCAGGATCTGGCTAATACGCGCCTTTACATCGCTTTGCTGATGTTCTTGTTGCTGGGCATTGCGTTTATCGCTTACCGGTACTACACGCTTCAGCGCTTGCGGCTGGCCAATATGCGCAGCAAAATAAGCCAGGACCTGCATGACGAGGTTGGTGCCACCCTGAGCGGTATATCCATGTACAGTTACATTACCAAAGAGCAAATACGCAACGGCAAAAACGAAGCCGTAAACAACTCGCTGGATGTGATAAAAGATAATGCTGATGAAATGGTGACCAAGCTTAATGATATTGTATGGGCGGTAAACCCCGTACAAGACAACGCCTACACCATTGCCGAAAGGCTAAAAGAATTTGCCGCACAACTTACTGCCGCAAAAAATATTAAGCTTGAGTTTTATGCTGATAACCCACAAGCTACGCTTAAACTGCCTATGGAGAAACGCCGGAGCATTTACCTCATCTGCAAAGAAGCTATCAATAATGCGGTGAAATATAGCGGCTGCACCTTACTTAAAATAGAGATCACGGTAGTAAACCGGTATATTAAAATTGTGATAGAAGATAACGGCAGCGGCTTTTTAGACAACAGGGCCGGCAAAGGCAACGGGTTGAACAACATGGCAGCCCGCGCAAAAGAAATAGGTGCCGCTATTGAAATTAACGGGAAAACCGGTGACGGCACCCGTATAACGCTCGATTGCAAAATCACCTGATGGGGTATTGAGATAATGGCAAAGCCTTAACATATTTGAGAACCATGAACATCAAGATAGCCATATTTGAAGATAACAAGCTGATACGCGAGGCTTTGCAAACCATTATCAATAATACTGACGACATGCTTTGTACAGCTACCTTCAGCAACGTTAACCAGGTTGAGGACGATATTGAATTTAACCGCCCCGATGTGGTACTGATGGATATTGAAATGCCCGGCCGTACAGGTATCGAGGCTACCCGCATCATCAAAGAGAAATCCCCCCACATCAAAGTACTGATACAAACGGTGTTTAATGACAACGAAAAGATATTTAACGCCCTTTGCGCCGGTGCATCGGGGTACATATTAAAATCAGATTCGCCGGAGAAAATACTCCAGTCGCTGCGCGAAGTGCATAGCGGCGGCGGCCCCATGAGTGCCAGTATAGCCAGCAAGGTATTACAGTTTTTTGTACGCCAGAATGTGATACTGGTTGAACCCAATACAACCAATTGCGACCTCAGCGAACGCGAGAAACAGATCCTCGCCTTTATGGTTGAGGGTTTAAACTATCTGGATATTGCCGATAAAGCCTTTATCAGTTACGAAACAGTGCGCACCCATGTTAAACACATCTACAAAAAGCTGCACGTGGCCTGCCGTTCTGAGGCTATTTTAAAAGCTCGCCAGCAAGGCATCGTTTAAGTATCCTACCTCTTATTTCACGATCTGAAGTTTAAAGCCAGCCATTCCGCAGGCGGCTTTACCATGCGTTTGTTTTTTTAGGCACATCGAGTAAAAATCCCCCAATGGGTTATTTACCAGCCTTTCGCTAAGCCCGAAATTTGAGGTATACAACAAAAAATAACGATCATGAAACACTTAAACTTTATTTTAAAAACAAGCCTTTCTGTTATACTGATGGCAGCTCTTTTAACGGGTTGTAAAAAAGACAATAAGGATATTCCCAAAAAAGATGAGGAAAAACCCGCCTTTTCAAAAGAGATCCTCAATATCATCCCTCAAAAAATTATCGATAGCCTGCGCCTGCAGGGCATGCTGATCAACGAAGGTACCACGCCTCCCAATATTGAAGGCAGCTATTATACCGGTAGTGCCAATTGCTTTTACGACAGCTCAAACTTCCCGAAAATAGGCCTGTGGCGTTTAGACTATACTTACACACTTTACAACCAGAACAATACCGACCTTACACTATCTATTGATTATTTTGCCCATCCAAAAAGCGCTGATGAGGCTACCGGCAAAGGCTCATTTGTATCGGGCAGCGGCGATAAGTTCAGCGCATTTTTCCTTACCGAAGGTGTTGGCAATGGCATACCGTATAAAATGATCTACATTATATCCGGCCGCAAAACTGCCGACGGTGTGGTTGACTGGCACGATTGCCTGCGTATGATGGAAAAAGGCGATGATCCTAACAATAGACTGATAGCGGTTGGCGGTACGCGTATTTTTAAAGAAGATGACGGCATAGCCAGCAATATTGATCCAAGTTTTGGTAAGAAATTAGCAGGGTTCAATACAAACCTTAAAGGAAGTGTAAGCGCAGGCAGATAGTTAATGCAGCAGTAAACCAATAGCACAACAATAGGGCGCGGTTCATCAATGAGCTGCGCTTTTTTTTGTCACCGGTTATCATTTTGCTGCCGTTTCAGGCGCATTCACAAATCACCTTATTATTTTAAAATCTTCAACCAGTTAAACTTTTCTGTAGCCGCACCTGCCCATCTTTGTGTTATGGAAAACACAAAAAGCATAGAAGAAACCATCCTTACCTACACAAGTGCGTGGAATGAGACCGATACGGACGCTATCCGCCAAAAGATAGACCAATGCTGGGCTACAAACGGCACGTATACCGATAAGATAACCGACACCATTACGGGCCGCGATGCCATTACCAACCTCATCATTGGCTCTTATGAGCAAATGGGGCCGCGAAGTTTTAAAGTACTTGCCGAGCCGGTTACGCACCACAATAGCGGCCGCTTCCGTTGGCTGGCTATCCGCCCCGAAGGTTACCCGATAGAGGGAATGGATTATTTTGAGTTTGATGAACAAAATCTGATCACACGTATAGTAGGTTTCTTTTAAGCATGACAGTAGTAACCCTGCCGGATAATGTGCCAGGCACAGGACCGGTACAAATGCTCAACATGCTTAAATTTGCAGACCGCCGTTTGTATATTGAAGAATACCTGCCGGCATTTGGCCGCGTGATGGAAATATTAGGTATGGAAGCAAAGATCAACCTTATAAGCAACGTATTAGGCAGCGTAGTGGCTGACGAAGGCGAAGATTGGGATGCCATAATGATCGTGGAATACCCCAGCGCCGAAGCATTTGTAACAGTAGCTACAAGCGATGCCTACCGAGACATAGCCGAACAACTAAGGTTAAAGGCACTTACCAACTTAAAACTATACATGACGCGCCCGTTTGCTTTGTAATACCTAATTTAGTACGTGCACCAGCTAATACTTAAAAACTTTGCCCTTCATATAGCGCTTGCCCCTCATGAACAGGAGCAGGCGCTTACCCTGTTCCAAATAAAGGAAGTAAAAAAGCGCACCTGGCTGCTAAACGCCGGCGAAACCGATCGTTACATCTACTTTGTAAAAAGCGGTTGCCTGCGCATGTTTTACACTGATAAAAGCGGCGAAGAACACAACATAGGTTTTTACCCCGAAAATTGGTGGGTATGTGATATTGTAAGCTTTTTTAACCAAAAGCCTTCGGCAAACGCCATACAGGCGCTGGAAGATTGCGAGGTGTATTACACTTCGTTATCGCAGTTAGAGCAATTATTCAGAGAGATACCGAAGTTTGAACGCTTTTTCCGTATCCTCACCCAAAATGGTTTTGAGTTGTACCAGCGCCGCATCACCTCGCAACTCTACAAAACTGCCGAAGAACGCTACATAGAGTTCCGCAAGCGCTACCCCGGGCTTGAGCAGCGTATTGCGCAAAAACAGATAGCCAGTTATTTAGGCATTACACCGGCATTTCTTAGTATGATGCGAAAAGAAAGCGGTGTCTGATTCCTTAGCCACAGCATCAACAACTCAACAATTATCATTTTTAATTTTTTAGAGAGAGTAATACTATGACGCACGAACCTTCAGTTTTATTACTGAGTTTGGGCTGCGGACTTTAAAAACGAAAAACCCCGTACTTTGCAGTACAGGGTTTTGATACTTGGTATCGCCTTTTGTCGGGATGGCAGGATTCGAACCTGCGGCCTCCACATCCCAAATGTGGCGCGATACCGGGCTACGCTACATCCCGTTTGGTCTCGTTTGGGATTGCAAAAGTAGCTTTTTTACCTACCCTTGCAAACTTTTTTTTCAAATTTTCTGATAACATTAGCTAACCAATTCATTTGCATCAACTTAATTTTTATTTAACATAGTAACAAAGCATGCACAATGCATTTATTATACTACAAATGTATTATTGATAGCCACAAAAATTGGCCGTTATTTTATACCATGCAATTTGTACTACAGCCAGATTGCTTAGCATTAAACGGAAGATCATACTATAAAAATAGGGGGAATATGACCTTTCGGTACAAGCCGCACATCAGCAAGTGATATGCGGCTTATTTTTTAGCCATATATTTCGGTTATGTGCGCAACAGATCGTTTTACCATCTCGCTAAGTATTGCCTCATCAATATCTGCCAACTTTTTTACGTAGATACAAGCCTTTGCAGATTTATGCTTACCAAATCGCTGTAATAAAGCTTCCCTACCCTCAAAATTCGCCGATAGGTACAACGCAAACTCCTTAACTCTCGGTGAAAACCCTGTGCGCGGTGCATCGCCCTCTCGCCCACTCTCGTATTTATAATGATAACTTCCAAAACCTACAATGGCAGGCCCCCACATTTTGGGTTCAAAGCCGCTTGCCTGCTGTATAATTGCCGATAGCCGGAAAGCATCTTCACGCCTTTCGCTATCGGTTATTGCGTTCAGGAAATCAGCAACGCTTGCTTCCGTCTCTGTGGTTTTGTTTTTTGCCATGGCCTTTTAAAACAATAAGGGTGTGATTTTGGTCTTTTAATTTCTAAGATACATATTATACTTGAACACAATAAAACATATAGCCATCCTTGGCGGCGGGCCAAGCAGCTTATTTATATTTAAACGATTGGTAGAGAGCGGCCATAAAGATATCGCTGTCACCGTTTTCGAAAAGAACAAGCAACTGGGCGCGGGCATGCCCTATTCGCACGATGGCGCTAATGATGAGCATGTTACCAATGTATCGGGCAACGAGATACCCGAGCTGGTTACATCTGTTAGCGACTGGATAAAAACGGTTCATAAAGATACGCTTGACAAATTCCGCATCGACCCTGAAAAATTTAACGATTACAAAGTGCTGCCCCGCCTGCTGTTTGGCCAGTACCTTACCGACCAGTACAAGCTACTGCTGCAAAAAGCAAAAGCTAAAGGGATCGAATACGAAATACGTTACGCTTGTTGTGTAACCGACATTATTGATCATCCTGAACAGGAGAAAGTAACCGTGGTGATCAACGATGAGGAAAAGCTAACGTTTGATACAGTAGTGATCTGCACCGGGCACAAATGGCCGAAGGAAAACGAAGGCAAAGTACCCGGCTTTTTTGATTCACCTTATCCGCCACAGAAACTGGCGCTGAAGTTGGATCATGCCATAGCGGTAAAAGGCTCATCGCTTACCGCTATCGATGCCATACGTACCCTGTCGCGCTACAACGGTGAGTATGGTAAGGATGCGAACGGCTACGTGAATTACAAGCTTAATAAAGGCAGCGAGAACTTCAGGGTAGTGATGCACTCGCGCAATGGCTTGCTGCCCGCCGTCAGGTTCCATCTGGAAGACTCTCACCTGGGTAAGGATGCTACACTTACCCCGGAAGAAATAAAAGCTCACAGGGCAGAAAACGATGGCTTCCTGTCGCTCGATTTTGTTTTTGAGCGGGATTTCAAATTGCCGATAAAAGAGAAACGCCCCAAGTTTTACGAGCAGATAAAAGACCTGACGATGGAGCAGTTCGTGGATTCGATGATGGCCCTGCGCGAAAGCATTGATCCATTTGAGTTGATGAAGATAGAATACGATGAGGCCGAAGCATCTATAGAACAACACCGATCTGTTTATTGGAAAGAGATGCTGGCTATCCTCAGCTTTGCGATGAATTACCCGGCCAAATATTTCTCTGCCGAGGATATGTTGCGCCTGCAAAAAACGCTAATGCCGCTGATATCGGTAGTGATAGCGTTTATCCCCCAAAGTTCGGTTGAGGAACTGATGGCGCTTTATAACGCAGGTATTTTAGAACTGATTGCCGTTGGCGACGACAGCCATATTGAACCGGCTAAAGAAGGCGCGGTTTATTATTACACTGATGACAAAGGCAATAAAGTTGAACAGCATTATAAAACCTTTGTAGATAGCACCGGGCAGCGGCACATGAATTTTGAAGACTTCCCCTACCCTTCGCTGACGGAGAAACGGGTGGTAACACCTGCCAAACTAAAATTCAGGGATAGTAACGAGGGACTGCAAGCTATGAACAATGGTAACGATAAGGCAGAGACCGACGGCAAAGGCAATTATTACCTGCGCGTGCCCGGCCTTACTATAAACGATACCTTTGAAGCCGTGAACGATTACGGCGCGTTAAACAATCGCATCTATATCATGACGGTTGCCTACATTGGCGGCTTTAACCCCGATTATTCGGGCCTTGATTTTAGCGAGGCCGCATCAGAAATTATTGTAAAAAGTATTTTTAAAGATGAACCAGCAACCATCTACTAACTATAAATTATTTATGCTGTTACTGGGCTCAAAAGCCCCTGCCCGCAATGTGGAGCAGCACGATTTCTTTTTCGGGATAGCGGCTACATTAAAAGACCTTATTCCTGAGATAAAAGCCTTCTGGCCCGAGGCAGGCAACAGCCTGCATATTGATGGCTTTCGCGAAGTAAACAGCGTGAACGGTTACGGTATCAGCATAACAGAAAAGACTGATGAACAGCCCGGGCAGGAAAACAAGTTATTCTTTATCAACCTGGGTGGCTACCAGCCAAACGAGTTAAAAGAAACGCATTACACCGTACTAACCGTGCAGCCTGACAGGACCACGGCTATGCAGGAAGCTAAGAAAACCATCTTCTTTAAAACCAATACCATTACCAAAGTAAAAGGCGCAAACGCGCATATCGACGAGAAATACGGCATTGACGTAGATGAGATCTACCGGATAGAAGATATCCTATCGCCCTATCAAAAGGCAAAGTTCCACATCGCCATAACGCCCAATGCCAACCTGCCCGAAGATGAAATTCAACTCGGGTATTTTAAACTGGATAAGATAGTTTAAATTAGCTATCGAAATGAAAAGCCTTATCTGTTTACTTATTTTGTGCGCATTTGCGTTTGCCTCTTTTGCACAGACGCCTTTCAACTATAAATATA
Organism: Mucilaginibacter conchicola; assembly: GCF_003432115.1. GTDB lineage: Bacteria > Bacteroidota > Bacteroidia > Sphingobacteriales > Sphingobacteriaceae > Mucilaginibacter > Mucilaginibacter conchicola. Next base: position 493,027 of record NZ_QWDC01000003.1, on the reverse strand, counting down.
AATCCCGTTTAGACCTGATGTGGAATGGCGGATTTTACATTATTTATGTCAATGAAAACGGCGATGCCCTGATCGTAAAAGGAAATTACAACCGAAAAAACAACGACGATGCTCCCGATTATAAAAATGTCAGCGTGAGCAAAACTTTTAAATTAAAATCCGCCAATGAGTATTTTGCTGCTTTGAGGAAATTAGCCACCCTGCCACGAAATGATAATTTCAATGACAACGGCGACTGCCCGTTAGCCCAGCTATATTTTAACGGGCAAAAGATCTTCAGTGGTTCTTATATGATCAATTCTGCGATGGAGTTCCAACGCCCGTTAATGGGAAATTTACCGCGCAATTTTAGTCCTTACCATCAGGAATCAAATCCCTGGTACCAATCCCGTTAACGCTCAATGATACTCTTCAGATCCGCCGGCGAATAATTGATAGATTTCAGCGTTTTGTTATCGTTGGTACGATAAACCAAAAAGCGTTCTTCTTCCTGCAGTGCGTATGATTCGCTACCGTCTTTCGCTTTGTAGTGGGCGATGGTAGCGTTAGCTTCCTCTTCAGATTTGCAGGCTTTGCTCATATTAGAGCGGTGCACCTCATCAAACAATTCTTTAAATTTATCGGCCAGGCCAAACTCAAGAATGGCACCGGCAAGCACGTATTGGATATCTGCCAAAGCATCGGCAATTTCAACGAGGTTATTATCATTTACTGCATCCTGTAGTTCTTTCACCTCTTCGGCCAGCAGGGCAACACGCAGATCAGAGCGTTTTCTGTCGGGGATGGCGGGGCTTTCTAAAATAGGGTGTTTAAACGTACGGTGAAATTCGGCAACCTGGTTTAATGCTTGTGCTTCCTGCATGATAGTTTTGTTATGGTCTCAAATGTATAAAATCTGCCGTCATTTAGGTTTCTGTGTGGAAAAATCAGTGCCTTGTGGATATGACAATCAAATTGCATGTTATAACATCTATTTACTTAAATTTACATTATGGAAATAGGCATAGATAGTTTTGCATCAGCATTGTACGGCTCTAACGAGTTGACACCCGTTGTTGCCATGGAGCAATTATTGGAACGTATTGAACTGGCCGACCAGGTTGGTTTAGACGTTTTTGGTATCGGTGAACATCATAAAAAGGAATTTCTGGATTCGGCACCGGCCGTTATCCTTGCTGCGGCGGCCGCGCGTACCAAAAACATCCGCCTCACCAGCGCCGTAACCGTACTAAGTGCTGCCGACCCGGTGCGCGTTTTCCAGAGCTTTGCCACGTTAGACCTCATATCAAAAGGCCGCGCCGAGATGGTGGTTGGCAGAGGTTCATCCATAGAGGCCTACCCTCTTTTTGGTTTTAAACTGGATGATTACGATGCACTGTTCCGCGAAAAGCTGGCTCTGCTGCTCCAGATCCGCGATGAAGAATTTGTGACCTGGAGAGGCAAGTTTCGCGCAGAATTAGCAAACCAACCGGTTTACCCGAGGCCGTTGCAGGAGAAGTTACCTGTATGGCTGGGCGTAGGCGGCACCCCGGAATCATTTGCCCGTGCAGGTACGCTGGGTTTACCATTGATGGTAGCAATTATCGGTGGGAATACCTCGAGATTCCGCCCACTGGTTGATCTGTATCGTGAAGCAGGTGCCCGCGCAGGCTTCACTCCTGAGCAGTTGAAAGTTGGCTTACATTCGCCGGGCTTTGTTTCCGACGATAACCATAAAGCCGTTGAAGAATACTACCCGGGCTACGCCGAACTATGGACCAAACTGGGCCGGGAGCGTGGTTGGCCGCCTGTAACCCGCAATCAGTTTGATAGCCTGATAGCACCACAAGGTGTGTTAGTAGTTGGCGGACCGGAACGTGTTGCCGAAAAACTACTGCGACACAGTGAAGCCCTGGGTGGCGTTGACCGCTTTACGTTCCAGATGGATAATGCGGGTTTAACACATCAGCAACTGATGCATTCTATTGAACTGATAGGCACAAAGGTTATTCCGCTGATGAAGGCAGGTTGATAACGATCTTCAAATAATACCATAGATGACCTGATTAATACCACAATCAGCGGCACTTTTCGTCGTATCTTTACATATAAGATCATCGGGAAACATTATGACAAGTTATGGTCAACTGGCATTTTCAGATGCCGCAAAAGCTTTGCAGGAACAGTTTGGCAGCCGCCGCGCTTACGAACAGATGGAGAAGCGCAACGTGGTGGACGGCCTTACCGATAACGAGATAGGGTTTATCAATAACCAGGATCACTTTTATATGGCCAGCTATGGCGAAAATGGTTATCCGTACATACAGCACCGCGGCGGGCCAAAAGGATTTGTTAAAGTGCTTAATGCACAAACTTTGGCCTTTGTAGATTTTGCGGGCAACAGGCAATACATATCGGCAGGTAATATTGAGACCAATCCAAATGTATCGCTTATCATGATCTCGTATCCGCACCGTGCAAGGTTAAAACTGTATGCAAAAACCAGGATAGTAGAACTGAACGAGGAACCGGAATTATTTGAGCAGATAGACCCTGCCGATTACAAACACCACCCAGAGCGCATGATGGTGCTGGATGTACAGGCTTACGACTGGAACTGCCCTCAGCACATCACCCCACGTTATACCGGCGAAGAAATTGAACATGCCTTTGCCCCGCAACGCAAACGCCTCGCCGACCTTGAAGCCGAAAACGCAGCCCTTAAAGCAGAACTGGAAAAACTTAAAACAGAAAAGAAATGATAACACTAACATATCCGCCAAAAAACAGCGATAAAGTGGTTAGCTGGCAAGTGCGTTTAGACCGCCAGTTATTTAAATATGAATTGAAAGAAGATGCCAGCCTTGCAATAGCAACATTGCAAGACGGCGATAAACTTGTTGAAGGGGTAAACGCCATTGACGCTTACCTTGACGAACTCGATACCCTGGTGAACGGGTGGTACGAAGATCGTTGCGACAAGTACGAATTTGATGCGGATAAAGCCACTCCCATCTTCCCGTCAAAATCATAAGCCTTGTAAATTCCTGCCAAGCTCGTATCTTTCGGCATGCTGCACAAGGAATTTGAATCGCCGGAGACATTGCGCGATACCATTAAATGCTTTTGGTACACCTGTAATGATTTTGGCGACCAAAACGCCGGTTTTGAGGTAGTCCCCGACGGCTATGCCGAGATCACTTTCCATTTTGGCGGCAATTTAAGCAACATATCACCAAACGGTGACCTGCAACTCTTAGCATCGCCAATTATGGTTGGCCTGCTCAACCATCCGCTGATATTTCATGTAAAGGGCAAGTTAGAAGTTATCGGCATCCGTTGTTACCCCTGGACGGTATTCGACCTGCTTGGCCTGCCATCAGGCAACGGCGGTGTGCAGCAATTTGAACATCCGCTGGCAAAGCTGCATCCTGTATTAGCACAATTAATGGCTGCCGGTAAGCCCGAAGAAGCGATAAACATCCTGAAAGATTATTTCCTGAATGCGGATAAAGAAACTACTGCAGATAATACGCTGTTCAAAGCCGGCACGGCCATGACTAAAGCTAAAGGAAGCATTGCGGTTAGTGAGGTAGCCGAAGCCGCACACGCCACTGTGCGCACCCTCGAACGTAAATTTAAACAGGCCGCAGGCCACACCGTAAAAGATGTAGCGGGATTGATGCGTTTTGAGCAGGTACGCAACCGCCTGTGGGCCGACCCTAAAGTTAACCTTGCCGCACTTTCCCACGAACTGGGCTATACCGACCAGGCCCATCTCAGTCGCGAATTTAAACGTTACAGCGGCACTACGCCTGCCGCATTTGCCCGCAAGGCAAAGGAAAGGCATAAGAACTTCAACAGTGAGATTGTCGCATTTGTACAATCCTGACCTTTAGCAAACCCTCACCTTTGTGTATCGATCATTATCAATATGAAAACTACACAAGACAATACCTTATACGATGTTATCATATCAGGCGCAGGCCCGGTTGGCCTTTTCCTTGCCTGCGAACTTGCACTTGCCAAATGCAAGGTGCTGATACTGGAACGGGCCGAAGAACCGCACTCGCCGCTTAAGCAGTTACCATTTGGTTTACGCGGATTAAACTCACCATCTATTGAAGCGCTTTACCGCCGCGGCTTACTGCAGGAGATGGCGCTGCACAAGCGTTTCAAAACCCCGCATATCAGCAGCAACCCTAAACCCGGTGAGAAAGCGCCGGGTGCCGGTCACTTTGCCCGCATCCCGTTTAACAGGGCTAATTTCGATACCACCCAGTGGAAATACCGTTTGCCAGGCTCATTAGACACCAGCATTTTTACGTCGATGGAAGAGATCGAAGAAGTGTTGTACCGCCGTGCCGAGAACCTTGGCGTAGCCATTAAGTACGGCATTGGTGTTACCGGCTTCGATCAAACCGATGATTGTGTTACTGTGCAGGCTGGTGATCAAACCTTTCAAAGCAAATGGCTGGTAGGTTGCGATGGCAGCCGCAGCGTGGTACGTAAAGCAGGCGGCTTTGAATTTGCCGGTACCGAACCCGAGTTTACCGGCTACACTGCCAAAGTTGACATTGCCGACCCTGAAAAACTGCATACCGGCGGCATCACTACGGAGCGGGGCATGTACCTGCTATCGCAGGTAGATTACCTCATTATGCAGGATTTTGACGGCGGTGCTTTCCATAACTCCGGCCAGCCGGTAACCTTGGAGCATGTGCAGGCAACATTGAGAAGAATATCTGATACCGACGTAACCATCACTGCCCTGCATCTCTCAACTACGTGGACAGACCGCGCCCGACAAACCACTGCCTACCGCAATGGCCGCGTGCTATTGGCCGGAGATGCCGCACATATCCACGCGCCGCTTGGCGGACAGGGCTTAAACCTTGGCCTTGGCGACGCCATGAATTTGGGCTGGAAACTTGCCGCTACCATTCATGGTCAAGCTCCCGAAGGTTTGCTGGACACCTACTATACAGAACGTTACCCTATTGGTGCCAAAGTGTTAGACTGGTCGCGTGCACAGGTAACCATCATGAAACCTAACCCGCATTCGCAAGCCTTGAATGCCATCATTCGTGACCTGATAGACACCCGCGATGGTGCAACTTACTTTGCCGGCCGGGTAATGGGCCTCAACATGCATTACGATCTTAACGGTAAGCATCCAATGGTTGGCTATAGCGTACCGGCCATCGAGTTTGAGAATGGTACCAGCATCAATAACTTAATGACCGACGGCAAAGGCGTCTTACTTTCTTTTGAAGATGATAGTCAATTAAAATCTTTTGCAGATACCAATCACCTCAAATATATTTCCGGCACAGCCAAAGAAACTTTTGGTGTGAAAGCCCTGCTTATTCGCCCTGATGGCTTTATTGCCTGGGCAACTGATAGCGAAGCTGATATATCCGAATTAACCGAAGCTGCACAACGTTGGTTTAAATAAGAGATTATCAACTTTTAAAAGGTGTGTTAAACAGCTTGTTAGGCTTCCAGTAGATGCAGTCGTTTTTGAAATCGAGGATCATGTTGAAGCGTTTAAGCACTCCTCCGCCGAGGTAATTGAGTGGCAGACCCGTGGGGTTGCGTGTACCTAATATCTGCGTGGGTACGTTTTGAAGTTTGAGGCCGTTCAGTTCAAATGCAGGGGCTTGTACTACCTGCGTTTTAAATTCATTACCCCGCGGATCGTGGAGAACAATGGTTCTTAGCAGCGGCAGTCCGCTTGCAAATTGTGTGCGGGCAGCCCATGTGCTATCCAGAATAATAGAGCTTTCGGCACCGGTATCCATCAGGAAATTACCGCTTAATTGCTGAGAGCCTTTTATCATAAAACCCTTAACGATCATGAAAGAATGATCAAAGTTCAACTCCGACCTCACATATCCTTTTGGCGCTTTGATCAGTTTGCCCGAGTGCACGATCATCAGGCTTTTATCAAAATCCAGTTCTACTTGTTTGCCTTCAAACAGCGTCCAGCCGAAACGGCCATCCATATCACGGGCGGTATTACCCGTCATTTCAAATTCGGGGTTGGTGTAAGTAAGTGAACCGATTTGTAGTTTGGTTACCTTAGCCAGCTTTTCAAAATCGGGATTGGCCCTATCAGTCAGCAAACCCGTTTTATTGATGATGGCATCTTTGGTTAAACGCAAGCCCCATGAGCCGGTATCAAAATGCAGCAGCACGGTATCTTTATCGTTTACAACGGCTTTAAAGCTGATGGCCTCGTGTGCGGTAAGTATAAAAGGAATGGTATCGTGCGCAACCCTCAACTGTTTTTGCTCAGGCGGTACGGCGCTTTCTATCCGCGTAAAGCAGGAATCTTTCCCGTTCAGTATCGCCACAAAATCAAACCTTGAACCGGGTTTTACTTTAACTTTTATCGAATCGATATCGGTATAAAATGTTACGTATTTGGCCTTGCGGGTACGCTCGGCGGTGTAAACATCCAACTTTATTTTTGGCGATAACGACCAGGCATTTTTATCCAATACTTCGCCATCTTTAATAGCCACCCTGCGGGATGTAGCTTTGATAACCGGCAGTTTAGTTTGCGCGCTTACCGATGCGCTTATCAGGATGAGGAGTAACAGGTTCAGATATTTCATGATGCGGTTTGATGCCAAGTTAGGATTTTATCACGAGCGTATAAAAATCAAAGTTAAATATTCATTTCATCAATTTGTGTACGTACACGATAATTGTATATTTGATTTATAAACCTGAAGAAGCAATATGCTCACCGACAATAAAACAGAAAAAAAGCGCTTAGTATCACTCGACTTTTTCCGCGGACTAACCATTGCGGCCATGATACTGGTGAACACGCCCGGTGATGAAGAACACGCCTACGCCCCGCTCAAACACTCGGCATGGAATGGCTGTACCCCTACCGATCTGGTTTTCCCGTTCTTCCTGTTCATGGTTGGTGTATCTATTGTTTATGCGCTTGAAGGTAAAAAAGCCGATGCCGCTAATCACCCTAAAATTATAGGTGGAGCTTTGAGGCGGATGCTGATCCTTATTGGTTTAGGCCTGTCCATCTTCCTTTTTTATAAGTTCGATTTTGCAACCCTGCGTTTTCCGGGCGTGCTGCAGCGTATTGGTGTGGTTTATTTTATAGCCACTTTCATCTATCTGAAAACCAACGCCAAAACACGTTACTGGCTATTCGGCATCATCCTTATCAGTTATTATGCCATCATGAATTTTATTCCCGTGCCGGACGGGCACCCTGCCAATCTGGAGCCGCAGTATAACCTCGCTGCCTGGGTTGACAGGGCTGTGTTCTCGCTTAACCACATGTACAAATACGCAAAAGGCTGGGATCCGGTAGGTTTATTGAGTACCTGGCCGTCCATCGCTACTGCATTGTTTGGCATTGCGGTTGGCGAGATTTTAAAGAACAAAGAATTCGCACCCAAAACCAAATGCAGCAGACTCTCCATCATCGGCATTTCCGCTACCGTCTTGGGCTTACTGGCCGGTCTGATATTTCCTATCAATAAACAGCTTTGGAGTAGTTCTTACGTGCTATACACCGGTGGCTTAGCTACCCTGGGATTAACAGCAGCTTACTGGCTGATAGATATTAAAGGCTATAAAAAGTTTACCTGGTTCTTTGTAGTGTTAGGTACTAATGCTATTTCCGCTTATGTACTCTCGGAGATAATGCCGGGCCTTATCAATTTTATTAAAGTACAGCATAACGGGGTAAAAATGCGGGGTATGGCTTTTGTTTATGAAACTATGTTCCTGCCCTGCTTTTCGCCCGCAAATGCTTCCCTGCTTTTTGCTGTTTGTTTTGTGCTGCTGATATGGTTGTTCATGTATATTCTATACAAAAAGAACATCATTATTAAGGTGTAGGGGTTACACTTCACACAGGAAATATTCTATCTTTGGTTCCCGACCAATGAAAAAAGCAGCAACGGAACTAACAGGCGTTAAGGAAATAGCCCGCAGGGCAAACGTATCTATCGGCACGGTTGACAGGGTGATCCATAACCGCGTTGGCGTATCTGAAAAAACCAAACAGAAGGTAAACGCCATCATCGAGGAACTCAACTTTCAGCCCAACAAAATGGCCAGTCTGCTGGCTACACGCAAAAGCATGAATTTTGCCGTGCTGATACCCGCCGTTTCTGCCGATACCGATTACTGGAGTTTCCCGCTTACGGGCATTGAACAAGCCGCTGCCGAGACCAAACAATTTGGCGTTTCGGTTAAGCATTATTTTTACGATCTGGATTCTAAAGAAAGTTTCACCAAAGCTTCTCATGAATTGTTAAACGATGCTCCTGATGCGGTTTTGTTAGCGCCATCATTTGTTGAGGAATCTGCTGTACTGGCCGCTAAACTCGATGAACTGAAAATTCCGCTGGTATTTATTAACTCCGATCTGGCTGATCAGAATAATCTCGCTTACATCGGCCCTGACCTGTATCAAAGCGGCAGACTGGCAGCGCAACTCATCAGCTTATCCTTACAACAACAGGATAACGTACTCATCGTTAACATTTCCAGTGACCTGAAGAACGACCATCACCTGGTGCGTAAGGAGCATGGTTTTAAAAAGTTTTTTGAGGATGCCGGAAGCAAAACAAAAGTAGCTACCCTTAATATCAACGAAACCAAGCTTACCGCAGTAGAACAATCGCTGATGCAAACGCTGGATGCCTCGCCTGATGTGAAAGCCATATTTGTGACCAACTCGCGTGTAAACATTGTTGCTGAGATATTGAAAAAGCACAACCGCAACAACACTCTGCTGGTAGGCTACGACTTCCTAAAAAAGAATATCGATTACCTCGTGAGCCAGCAGATCACCTACCTGATATGCCAGCGACCAAAAGAACAAGGCTATCTTGGCATCATGGCGCTTTATAAGCACCTGTTTAAGGTAAGCGAGGTAGAAAGATCTGTTTACATGCCTATCGATATTATTACCAAAGAAAACTACTTGTTCTACAACAGTTGATCTGCCTCTACCCGTTTTGCTTCAAAACTTGCTTTAGCGAATGAGCCGGGCTGATGAAAATCAGGTTTTTCTCCGCTCAGTTTTACCCAGCTTATAAAGTGAGGTGCAGGTAATGCATCGCCACATTTGGCAAAGTTTACCGCACAATCCAAGTCGGATAACGACTGCAATTTGCTGTAGCTGAATACAGATAACGGCAGGTTCACGATTATCTCCCACCTTATACCACCACCGGATAAGCGGTTATCAATATCAATAAAAAGGTTATCGGCCACTGTACGCATCAAGCCTATGGGTATAAATTTGCGGTGGTACCTGTTTTTGCCGTAAGCACCTTTTACCGAACCCAGGCAGTTAAACTCAAAGTTGTAATAATTGGCATCATCGCCAAAGGCAATGAAAAACTCCACACAGTTATCCTTGTGCACATCGCCGTTTATTTTGTGTTTGCGGGCACGCAAGTGAGGTTCAGTTACCGCAAAGCGCAATTGTACGCCCTCGTCATGGTGTGAGACAGAAAACGCGACCGCGCACGACAATTCGCGGCCGGTTTTCCATGGCTCATTCTCAATCTTATGTAAGGGCAATTTTTCAGTATTCTGTGTGTTTAGCGGCAAATACGGAATAGATAGTAACGTCATTTTATTTTGGCTAAACGATCATATAAAACCCTGATCTTTTGGCTGCGCAGGATGTTCTCTTCCTCTACCCCACCCGGGTGCAGGAAGCCGCCGTTAAGCTCAGCAAACTCTTTGCTTAAACGCGGTTCGTCATCTAACAAAGCTTTCACTTTAGCGGCATAAGCCGGCACCTGTTCTGCTGTAAAGGATGGCGCATTTACCTCGCTCTCTATCAGCATAAAGCGCAGGTAGTAAACGCGGATCTCTGCCATCAGCAAATAGTGGCGATATTCTTCCAGGCCTTTTGCGGGCTTCAGTTCTTTTAGAGTTTTCAGCGAGTTTTCTGCAGTATCAAGCAGGTTGGCAATACTCAAACCTTGCTTAGATATCACCTTACCCCGCTGAACATTGTATGGCGCCGCGAACAGGGCTTTACGCAATTGCGCAGCTTTATCTTTATCGAAACCATAATGTTCTTTGGCATACTGATCAATGAACTGCTCTACAGGTAAAGCGCTCTTGCCGGCAAGGGTATTCAGGTAATAATCAACCAAAATATTGAAACCACTTAGCGGATATACGTGCCTTATGGCAAACAGGTCTATCAGTTCATCTTCAGATTCAAATAAAGAAGAATACACGCCTGATGTTGACCATGAGGTTATGACAATCCCCTTGTAGTTCAGTTTGCGCGATAGCGGCACAAAATCATGGATATTGTTAAAATGCTTTTGCCAGTCGGTAAGGAAATAGTTATCCGGATAGCTCCTTATAGACGGCGAGCCCCAGATCTCGTAACCCGAGTTAAGCAGTTTGGTATGGTCGCCAAAATGGTTCACGTCCCATCCGTAATTCCAGTCGATAAAGATGGTTTCTTTGGGTAGCAACTTAATGTAATCGGGATATTTAAGGGCAATATCGGCCCAGACTATTGGCCTTTTGCCCAGGCTTACCACAATATCACACAGCATTTTAACATGGTCAAAGTATAAACGGGACAGCCCGATTTCGGCTGCCCGTTTCTTACATTTTTCGCAGTGGCCAAGCAGGTATGTCTCATCGCCGCCTATATGCAGGTAAGGCGAGTTGTGCGTGGCTATCATATCCTTATAAAGCGTAGTGAATAAGGCTTTATTCAGTTCAGGCTCACTTGGGCAAACCTGGCTAAAATCCTTCTGATCTTCGCGCTGTGCGGCATATTTGTAGTTTCGCAGAATGTACTCTACGTGCCCAAAGCTTTGCTGCAACGGGATCACCTGTACCTTTAGCGACTTACAGTAACTAATAAATTCGGCAACTTCGGCACGCGTGTAAGCGTAGCGGTTGGCTATGAGCGGTTCTTTCTCAAAAGGATAGCTTCCTTCCCACTCCATTACAATGGTGTTAATGCCGCGCTTGCTCAGGTCGTTCACAAACTTTTTAAGCGCGGGCAGTTTCATCACCTGGATACGAAGATCGAGGTGAAAGCCTTTAACGGTAACGGGATCTGTGTCGGCAGGTTTAGCCGATGCATTAAAGCACGTGCTGATTGCCAACAACAGTAATATAACGCTCTTTTTAAGGTAAGTTCTCATAGTGATGGTATTGCCCAATAATAATAGTTATTTAAACCGGTAATTAATATCCGGGATTTTGCTCCAGTTTGGCATCCTTGTTCAGGTCGATCTCTGATTGCGGAATAGGCAGCAATTTGATCTTATCGCTAACACCGGTAATTTTTAAACCACGGCCCTGGATCCTTTGCGCCAGCATACCGGTACGCATCAACGTCATGCGACGGTTCTCTTCGCCTATCAGTTCGCGCACGCGCTCATCCAAAATAAAGTTCATGTTGATATCGCTTGCTGATACTGTGCCTGCGTGCGCTCTGTCACGTAAAATATTAATAGTAGTTGCAGCTTCGCCGGTTTTGCCTTGCTTTAGCTGGGCCTCGGCTTTAAGCAGGTAGGTTTCGCCCAGGCGCATAATAATGAAATCTTTTATCATACTGCTGCCAAAGGTATCATTAGGGTCAAACTGATCCCATTTGTTTGTCTTAGGAACGATGTTGCGGTTGGTATCGATACCGGCACCCGGCAACACACGCTGACCATACTTAGGCGAAGAAGGATCATTATAGTAATAATTTCTGCGAAGGTTGTATTGCGAGTTGCGAATATCGCCCGCCTTGTAAGCGTTCAGCACATAGTAAGTTAAAGCCATACGACTAATGCCCCTGCCGCCCAACGAATCGCACAGCAGCATGCCGGGCGTATTGTAATACCTGCTGCCCCAAGCCCTGCGGTGCTGCGAACCCGTAAAACGGAAACCCGGGAACCTGTCCAGCCTGTCGGGCCCGGCGCCGTTGGGTACCGATGCGGGATTTTCTGTTTCTTCAACCCAAATGGCCTCGGTATTACCCTGCGTGCGGCGCTGGTTACCGAAGATGAACATATCTGCAAAGTAATCGCCCGGCTGGGTAGCTTTTATACCATAACGCGCCTGTATCAGGCTAAACTGCCCGCTGTTGATAATGGCATTACATTCGGCTTCAGCCTCGGCATCTTTGCCGCCTATACGCAAATAAGCCTCAGCCAAGAGCTGCGATGCCATGGCTTTGTTAGGTAATGACTTGTTGACGTTATCATCAATGTTCGGCGCATTCACCTTGGCAAAGTTAAGGTCGGATACAATCAGGTCGTTGATCTGTGTAACAGGTGTCCTGGTAAAATCTGTTTTAGGCGCAGTCAATGGCTCCGTTATTAGCGGAACGTTACCGTAAAGCGTTGCCAGGTAATTATAAGCCAGTGCACGGTAAAACATGGCCTGCCCCTTTATCTTGTTCCTGAAACCTGCACTTACCGGCACCTCTCCTTTATCAATGTTCAGAATAACCACGTTAGCATTATTGATAATGTTATAAGCCCATTTCCAAACAAAGGCTGATGATACATCGGCAGAGTTTAGCTTCTCGTAATTGGTGTACGGGATGGCCATTGGGTCAAGGTCATCGGGTGCTTTATTATAAGCTACATCGGTACCCATTTGCCAAACGCACAAGAAACCCTGATTGCCGTTATCATTCTCATTCATGGTGTTCCAAAGCGAGTATTGGCTTTGCAGGCCGATGATGCCCGCCTCAAAGGCCAGCGAATCATTCAGGGCTTCGGGCGTAAATTTTGAGTATACCTTCTCGTCCAGAAAAGATTTCTTGCATGCCGATAGTGCGCACAATACTGCTATACCTACCGCTGCTAATATTTTATATTGTTTCATGATGGTTCTGTTTAACGGAGTGTAATGTTAGCGCCTAAAATGAAGGTGCGCACCAATGGGTAATTCAGACTGGCATCGCCGGCATTGGCATAAGAAACCTCAGGGTCCCAGCCGTGCCATTTGGTGAACGTAGCCAGGTTACGGCCGCTTGCATAAACGGTTAGTCCGCCTATTTTAAGTTTGCTCAACAACTCTTTGGCGAAGGTGTAGCTCAGCGTTACATCTTTAATGCGGGTAAAGCTGGCATCCTCGGGGTAACCGTACCCCAGGTAGTTTACATAGGTAAGCTTAGGCCTTATGTTGCTTTGGTTAGCCTCTGTCCAGTAACCCAACCCGGCAGGCAGGTTTTGGCGCCCACCAAAGTCGATAAAGTCTATCGCCTGGTTATTCTTGGTTACTCCCTGTACAGTTTGGATAAACACACTAAGGTGAAAGTTTTTATAATGGAAAGTGTTGGTGATACCGCCCGTCCATTTTGGTAAGGACTGGCCCAGCACCATCTGGTCTCTACCGTCTGATGAGATGTTTCCGCTGCCATCCAGGTCGGCAAATTTAAGGTCGCCGGGCGTGGCATCAGGGTCATGGCCGGCAGGATTTTCGCCTACTTTCCACACACCAACCTGTTTATAATCATAAATTACATAAACCGGCTGGCCAATGAATAAGCGATTGCCGCGGTCGTCCTTTTTATCGCCGTACAGGTCAACTATTCTGTTTTTATTGGTAGAGAAGTTGAGGTTGGTTTCCCATTTAAAATCGGCACCGTTAATGTTTTGGGTGCGTAATGAGATCTCTAAACCTTTGTTGGCCACCTTACCAATATTGGTTACCACCTGCGAGTAACCTGTGGTGGTAGGCAATGCGCGGTATAAAACCAGATCTTTGGTACGGGTATCATAAGCCTCTATAGTACCGGTGATGCGGTTGTTCAGGATAGCGAAATCTATACCCACGTTGCTACCGTAGGTGCTTTCCCATTTCAGGTCGCTGTTGCCCAATACATCGGCAATTACACCGGTTATAGGCCTGCCGTTTGACGGGATTGAGGTTGACGTAAACGTTGAGATAGTAGAGTTAGGTATTACTGCCGACTGGTTACCCGACAAACCATAAGAACCTCTCAGCTTTAAGTTATTAATGAAGGTAGAGTTCTTCAAGAAACTCTCGTTACTGATATTCCATGCCAATGCTACCGACGGGAACAGACCATATTTATTGTTACTTGCGCCGAACGCAGAGTAACCATCGCGGCGTGCAGTTGCTGTTATCAAATAACGGCTATCATAAGAGTAATTTACCCTCAGCATTTGTGATACCATGCGGGTATCGATAGATTCTGACTGAGCCTGTACCGAGTTGGCACCTGCCAGGTTATTAAAACTCAAAGCATCGTTAATAAAACCGGTTGCTGTAGTTGATGATGAGAATGTTTGGTTCTGCTGTGCACTGTACAAACCCGTAAAGTCGATGTGGCTTTTGTTCCAGTTTTTTTCATAGCTGAAGATGTTCTCTACAATCCAGCGTTTTTGATCGGTGTTTGATACATCGGCGGTACCGCCTGCAATATCGCCTGCCAGCCTGCCCGCATAGTTGCGGTAAACGCTTGGTGTAGAAGTATAACCCGCGTTAATGCGGTATTTAAAACCGGCAAAAGGTTTCAGTTCGGCAAATACGTTGGCGATGATGTTCTGGCGCCTCTGCTGGCGGTCGTTAAGTAAACCCAGCATCGGGCTTTGGATAGCTTGCTCGCCTTCCATCGGGAAGATGGCATAAGTACCGTTAGGGTTTTTGAAACGCCCATACGGACTAACCTCTGCCGCCTGCTTTAAACTGGCCCGACCACCATCTGCATTATTATTCACGAGATTAAGGTTTAAACCTGCCGACAGATAGCTGGTAATTTTAGCATCTATATTTGAGCGGATACTGGCACGTTTGTTCTGATAGCCTTGTATCACACCTTTCTGACTAAAATAATCACCGGATACGTAGTATTTCACATCCTCACTACCACCAGATATGCTGAGGGTATGATCCTGTATAAATCCTTGTTGCTGTATCTTCTTCAGCCAATCGGTAGTGATGCCTTTTTCGTAATTCTCCAGTTCGTATTGATTAGGAACGGCCAGGTCATTATCAACACCGGCTTGTTGTTTCCAGTCGGCATACTTTTGCACGTACTCTGCCGGGCCCATCGGCGCAAAGGTGTGCGCAAAGTTTTCGTAACCTGCATAGGTATTAAAGGTGATAGCTGCCTTGCCGGTTTTACCACGTTTGGTAGTCACCAGGATAACGCCATTGGCACCGCGGGTACCATATATGGCCGTGGCAGATACATCTTTCAGCACATCAACAGAAGCAATATCTGTTGTGCTGATGTCGCTCAGATTGGCATTCTCAAACGGAATACCATCAATAACTATTAAAGGCGAAGTTGCACCATTAATGGAATTAACCCCACGCACCAATACCGACGGAGATTGCCCCGGTGCGGCAGTACTTGCCGATATGTTAACACCCGCCACAGCACCCTGCATGGCCTGCAGCACATCGCCAACCGGCAATTGTGATAAGCGTTCTTTAGAAAGTGATGATACTGAACCGGTAACGTCTGAGCGTTTAGCCGTACCATAACCTACCACCACTACCTCGGTAAGTGCTTTGTTTAACGATTCGAGTTTTATCTGCAACGGGCTGTTGCCATTAGCTGCAAGATCAAATGGTTTGTAGCCAACGCTGGTTATCTCAAGTGTGGCTCCATCGGGCACGGTCAGTTTAAATGTACCCTGGGCATCGGTCATGGTGCCGTTGGTGGTGTTTTTAACGCGTACAGATGCACCGGGAACAGGCTCATTTGTTCCGTTGTCTGTTACTTTACCTGTAATGGTTTTGTTTTGTGCGTAGGCCGTTGTGGTGAGTAACAACATGCAACAACATATTGCTGCCAGCCCTCGCCCTGCAATTTTAAGCGCCCGGTGTTTTTTAAGGGACACCAAAATACCCGGTGGTCGAAGTTTGATCATAAGGTTAATTTTTAAATGGGTTTAGTTAGTTTTTTATTTCAGTTTATTCAGAACACGCAAATAGTTTCAGAAACACGCCCCGCAACACCACCGTTTTGCCAGATCAAAACCTTCTGCAGGGCAAAAACACACAGGTATAAAACCTTATAAAGAAAAGCGCAATACAAATTCGTGTACGCAAACAATTAAATTGTGTACGTACACGTAAACAAATATAGTTACTTAAATGAGTTATCCAAATTTATTTTCGGTTTGTGGGGAATTTTGGGAAGCAAGGGGTGATAACCGATTCAGAAACAGCGAGGATGTTGGGTAAAATAGCCCTATAAAAGTTGTTGGTGACAACACCAACAACGGCTTTTTAGCCCTAAAAATTCCAAAATGTCATTGCGATCCGCCGGCTGGCGGAGAAGCAATCTCACAGAATAAGCATGCTAACCTACCTACGAGATTGCCACGTCGCTGGCGCTCCTCGCAATGACATATTTTGGAGAGCTGGTGTTGGAAGCGTTCTGCTGCCGTCGGCTGAAAGCTGACACCTTGCTCAGGCACGAGTTGGAAGCCCGTGTTGACTTCTTAAAAACAAAAAAAGGAGACACAAGGTCTCCTTACACAGCTTGTTGAGGTTTAGGTAATTAATCAACTGTATTCAAACTGTTAGTATCGGCAAACAACACACAGCTATTGTGCGTGCGTAAAATAGTTGATGGATAAGTTTCGCTCACCGGCGCGGTAAGGGTATAGTTAACGGCCGCGCGTTTGTTGGCACCCGGCACCATGCAAAACAGGTGCGCGCCGCTCATAAGTGTTGGTACAGTAAGCGTAATGGCATATTTTGGCACATCATCTATCCCTTCAAAACAGCCATCATTAACCTGCTGCTGTCGGCAAGCCATATCTAACGTAACTGTTTTAACAGCCTTGAGATCGTTAAACTCAGCCACATGCGGGTCGTTAAAGGCAATGTGGGTATTCTCCCCTATTCCCATACAAACGATATCTGTGGGATGCGCTTTTAATAATACAGCATAGCGTTCACATTCCGCCTCAGCATCACTCGCATTTCCATTAATGCAATTCACACTTTTAAATGGTACACGATAAAAAATACTGCGCTTTAAAAAACTACTGAACAACTGTGGGGCATTATCCGGCAGGCCCAGGTACTCATCCATGTGGAAGGCGTTTATCCTGTCCCATTCAATACGCTCATCAGCTATTAGCGCACTCAAAAATTCGTCTTGTGATGGTGCTGCCGCAAAGATGATGTTGATATCGCCTTTTGTGCTCAGCAACTCCTTTATCTTATCGCTCACCATTGCGGCAGCGGTTTGGCCAAGTGCAGCCCTATCTGGCAGTACCAACACTTTCAGTTTATCTTTTTGTATTGTTTTTATCATTGTTATATCTCAGTCTTTCAGATCGGCATAAACTACCTTGCCACCTATGATGGTAGTGCTCAGGTTAAAGTCATCATCAAATATCACCAGATCGGCCAGTTTGCCGGTGGCGATGGAACCCATGCTATCATAAGCTTTCATGATACGGGCGGGTGTAGCTGTCATCATGATGATGGCATCCGTTAAAGGTACTTCGGCTAACTGCACCATATTCTTCACCAGGTCTATCGCGGTTGCCACACTGCCGGCAAAGGCTGTACGGTCGGGCAGTTTGGCTACGCCGTCTTCTATTATCACTTTAAGGCCATCGTCCAGTCGGCCTAAAACGCTCTCGCCGGGCGGCATACCTGCCGCGCGCATGGCATCTGTTACCAAAGCAATTTTATCGGCACCTTTTATTTTGTAGACCAATTTCAAAAGCGCGGGCGGCAAATGGCGACCATCTGCAATTATCTCTACCGTCATATCATCTATCAGGTAACCGGCTTCCACCACTCCCGCGTAGCGGAAAGCATTGCGGCGCGATACCCCCGACATGCACGAGTAAAAATGCGTCATGTGGGTAAAGCCGTTGGTATAAGCTTCCACCACATCCTCATAAATAGCATCGGTATGGGCTATAGAACCTAACACACCTTTATCTTTCAAATACTTGCCAAACTCGATTGCGCCATCCAGCTCCGGTGCAGCACTCCATCGCTTTACAATGGATGATCTATCCAGAATCACCTTATATTCTGCAGGATCGGGCAGGCGTATAAATCTTGGATCCTGCGCACCGCGCTGCTCCATGGAAAAGTAGGGACCCTCGATATGCATCCCCAAAAAACGTGCGCCATCAGTATTTAAAGGTTCAGCCTGTTCGTAAAGCTCCAGCGTGCGCATCAGCGACTCATGTTCGCAGCTTAAGGTAGTTGGGGTAAAGGCAGTGGTGCCATATCGGGCGTGCAGTTTGGCTATTTCCAGATAAGCTTCCAGAGTATTATCCATAAAATCATAACCTGCACCGCCATGCACATGGATATCTATAAAACCCGGCGAAAGGTAATTCCCCCCGGTGTCTAACACCTGGTTTGCAGCATGATCTACCTTATCAATTAATGCGATCTTTCCACCGGCAACATATAGAGAAGCACCGTCAAGAATATCATTTTCAACAATGATGCGGGCATTTATTATTTTAAGATCATATTGTTCCATGGTAATTTCTTTTGTATAAACTCCAACGTTTTACTTTATGCCCGCGGAAGGCATAAAAGATCAAATACAAATAGCAGGGCAACAGCACCCAATATGCTTCGCGAAGGCCTAACTGGTCGGCAAAATGGCCGTAAATAAGCGGCAGGATGGCGTTGCCGCAAAGCCCCATTATCAGCAGTGATGCACCCAGTTTTAGATATTTACCAAGGTTATTTAGCGCCAATGGCCAAATACCTGCCCATATCATAGAATTGGCAAAACCCAGCATCACCATAAACCATATAGAAACATCGGTACGGTGGCCGATGAAGGTTACCCAACCTTTTGTGCTAAGAATAAGCATCGAAAACACCAGCCCCAACACCGTACAAATGCGCAAAGCGGTACGCTGCGAAATAACCTTAGGTATTAAACTGATGCCCAGCAAATAACCGCAGATTGTAGTAAAAAGAATGTATGAGGGGAATACCTTTGCCTCGGGCAGGGAAAGCCCCATGCTTTGCGCGTATGGAATGATGCTATCGATAGCGATAACCTGTGAGCCTACATGGAAAAAGATAGCCACAGCGCCCAGCATCAGATGCGGAAAATGGGTGAGCTTAGTTTGCTCTCGTCCCTCTTCTATATCATCGCCTGCAGGTTCTTCAATATCCGGCAGCGGCGAAAACCTGATAAGGATACCCAATAGCGTTAACACTACTGCAACTACTGAATAAGGGACGATAACGCGTTGTATCAGCTCATTAAGCACCTGCTCTTTATGAGCCAAATCCATATTGGGGATGGCTTTCATCAGTTCGCTATCGCCGGGTTTAATGATAAAAACGGCCAGAATAAGCGGCGCGATAATACCTGCAGTTTTGTTGCAAATACCCATTATGCTGATACGCTGTGCAGCCCGCTCTTGAGCACCCAGGATGGTCACATACGGATTAGCCGCAGTCTGCAAAAGCGCCAGCCCCGTACCGATAGTGAACAAGCCTGCGAGGAACAGGTAATAGGAACGCGACATAGCAGCCGGTACGAACACGGCGGCCCCTGCTGCCATAATCCAAAAGCCTATCATCATCCCTTTTTTGAAGCCTATCTTCTTTAATAAATATGCCGCAGGGACAGAAATAACCAGATAAGAAATATAAAAAGCAAAAGCTACCAGGTACGATTGAAAGTTGCTTAGTTCGCAGGCGAGTTTAAAGTACGGGATCAGTACGGCGTTTACCCAGGTGGCAAAACCAAATACAAAAAACACCACGCATATAATGGCTAATGGTATAATATTGTTTGGTTTGGTATTGGTCATATACTTGTATCGTGTACGTACACGATACAAGTATATGTAAATAAATTGAAAAAAGAATTTTCAGGGAATAAATTTATTTGATTTCGATATGGCTGCTTTTGGCTTTCTTATCTACATCGTTACTGAATATTTTCATCCATGGTTTATCAGCAATGGTTTCCGTTGAGCCGCAATATTTCTTCAATGAGTCGAGGTTTATTGCGTATATGCTTACTGCGGCTTTCATTTTCGTGTTCAATACCTCTGATGCTCCCCTTTTTATCACTCTCGGATAAAATGCCGTATCAAGAGCATGTTCGCAAAGCATTTGGGCTTCACATTCAATAAAAGCTGTATCGCAGCAGGTGTATTCACTTACCAATACATCTGATGGAGAATTGTTTACGATGGTTACCTTCAGCTCAGGAGGTGTTTCGAGTAAGCAGGATTGCAGTAATAATAATAATAAAATAAAGGCCGTACCCGCAATTCTCATAAGCCGAATATACTCAATTTTGCCTGGCATTAATTTTATCCCAACTATCGTAAAAAGCATAGTAAACAAATCGGCCTTGTATCTATTTATATAAGCATACAAAGGACTCTATCTATGGAATGGAAGCATGCTAAGCCGCTAAAGGATGTAAATACAATTACGCAGGTTGAACAAGAATTAGGCGTAAAATTCCCTGTTGCCTTTACAGAGATCATTAAAGAGCATAATAATGGCTCTCCTAAATCGGATACTTTTGATACCGAAAAACGCACCGGCAAGGCTTTTGGCGAACTGCTGAATTTTAACCTCACTGAAAAATACAACATCCTTTACGAGTACAGTTTGATAAAAGACAAACTGCCACCAAACGTTATTCCCTTTGCAGGCGATGCCGGCGGCAACTACCTGTGTTTTGATTACCGCAGAAGTGCAGACGCCCCTACCATAATACGCTGGGACCACGAACAACAATTTGAAATTATTGAAGACGAACTGGTAGTACCAGACCATGATCAGGAATATCAATATTACGCCTGCGATTTTGTTGCGAACAACTGGAAGGAGTTGCTTGAAAAACTTTACACTGAGGATGATGACGAAGATGACGATGAGCCTGCGGAAATTATCTGGGAAAACTTTATGGACGAAGAAAAACTAAAAGAACTTGACAACCAAAATTTTGCCCAGGTTAACGCCCGCCGCATTCAGCAGGGATTAGCTCCTTTGAAACGGTAAGGCGTTGCAATTGCTCTCTACCCGCATTTTAACCGTTATAAACTACAAAAGCAACTTTAAAGAGCTGCCTTCGTAGTTTAAAGAAATTTAATATTGATGGCTATTTTTTATCGCCCAATATTATCCATTTGTTAACCGTATTGTTGGGCGCCTCAAGAACAACTTTGTAAAAGTCTGATGGATATTTCTTCACATCAATAAAAGCATGCTGATCTGAAACAGGCACCTCTCCTACCAACCCGTAGATATCGGGCTTGCCAACTTTAAAATCATTGGTTTTGGCCAGCCATACTTTCACTTTACCCGCAGGGTCAATAGCTTTCCAGGTAATATCCAGGTTACCTTGTACAAATATTGCGACCGGCTCGGCAACAGATACTTTACCAATTAGTGGTGTACCGTCAATTTCGCGTTTTACATTTACAGGTATAGTGATGTTCATGAAACGGGCAATGCTTGGCATAATATCAACAATAGCTGGTTGATAACGGGCTGCGTAATTATTCAACGGGCGATAGTTGGTTACCATCCAGGTGTTACGCTGGCGTGGCGATTGCCCGCCATGGCCCCTGCCAGTCTTTTCATCACGGCCATGATCTGTTGTAACAACCAGCAGCCAATTCTCTTTAAAATGAGCTTTGCGATATTCAATGGCATCATATAACTTTCCTAACTGCACATCAAGCATTTTTATGGCAGTATAAAACTCGGGGCTATCGCCGTGCGCGTGGCCCATATCATCCGTGTACTCCAGGTAAACCCACGACAGATCCGGTGCATCTTTTTTAATAGTTTCCGAAGCCTCGCTCACTACCTTCTCATCTATCCTGTGCATGTAGTTGCTTGCCTTGTCGTGTTTAAAATTAACGGTATCTTTTTCGTAACCGTCAAAATACCAGTCAACATTAAGGTTACCCGCTTCGGGCAAATGGTAACCAAGCAATTTGGTGCGGTTATCTTCCCAGCTGGAGAAAATAGCCGTTTTTTTAGCAGGATACTGCTCCTTTAATAACCTGAAAATGTTCTGGTAATTATAGTTAGGGTCTTTAATATCATTATCGGGCAGGTTGTGTTTGTTTACCCAGGTACCGGTTAATAAGCTATTGTAACCTACCGCAGAAATGGTAGGGGTTTGATTGTACGTATTAACGTCTCCGCCCACGTGCATGCGCGTATAACTACCTTTTGATATGATCTTTTTAATGTTGGGAAGATCGAGGCGCTCAATAACATCAGCGGGGATACCATCGGCAATTACAAAAACCGTTTTGTTGGCACTTTGTGCAGATACTATTGAAACGGAAGCAGAAAACAGCAATAAGAAAGATAGTAGAGATCTTTTCATCATCTTAAAATTTGATTTACCGGGATAGCACAACAATGTAGCAGGCGGCTTGCAAACTAAGTTTTTTAATCGGCAGCTGCAATTAATGGCCTTCTGGTTTTTATGTGATAATACCGCGCCAAAATTGTTGCGGTAATGTTAATTGGCTATTAAATATAGTTCAATTAATTAAAAAGCCCAATTTGCTTTAATGTTCAGATCCCCATTTAAACAAATAGGACTACTTAGGCGTTGTAAGATCGATAACCTACCATCTTAAACTTGGCTGCCTTATACATTATCGGTTTTCTTTGGATGTTCTCGTTCCTGTTTTTTGCCCCTTACTGGCAATTATTATTGGCTTTTATACCTATCGCTATTTTTGCCTGGTTACGCATAGAGCCGGTGTATCAACCTTTATGTTTGATAGTACTTATTCCTCTACTCTCGTTTGATATACAGATACTTGAAGCAGAAGATTGGCATTTTAAAGGCGCATGGCGATACTTATCATTTTTACCCGGGTTAGTTTTGATAACAATTTTGTTCGTCCTGTTTCCACCTTCGCATTATTCCGGTTCTTTAGCAAGCATCATCTGGAAAGTGATCTGCATTACAGCTTTCGGTAACCTGATATGTAAAATGTGGCTAACCGATCCTTTCTTACTATTCATAAACCGTTTAAAAACTACCCATTCGCAAGAAACTATATACAAAGTGGCTACGGTAGAAACTCAACAAAAAGGACGAGGATTTTCATACTACGTTATCTGCAGCAACAAGGTAAGGATAGAAGTATCAGGCTTTATATATCTGTACCTGCTTACAAGGGGCCTGCGCAAAGGCGGGCTGCTTACTTTAAATTTTAAAACAGGCTGGCTGGGCATAACCTATGCAAACGGTTTCCCTAAAGTTACCCGACCTTTTTAAGCCATATCACCTGCGTAGATTTGGTAGTACCAGTTGCATTTATATCATCAAAAAACAGGCAGAGTGTTGTTGAATTAAGCACGCGTATGGTACCGGGCATTATTACAGGTTGGCTGTTTGTATTAGCTGCCGGATATGTGATAATGATATTTTTCTCGTTAAGGATGTAACTCAAATCAGTAGGCCCTAAAACATTAATTTGCTGCCCCGTTCCATCTGTATTAAACTGATAATAAAATTCTGACGGGCCCTGACCACTGGTATTGGTAACCTTGCCGTTATCATAAAATTGTACGGTATCCGCGGTTTGCTGCCACTTGGCTGCTATCAGTTTGGGATATGATAAGGCTTGGTTGCCGCTGTTATCGGGAGTGTCGGGAGTATCAGATGCTTTTTTTGTACAGGCAGATAATGAAAGGCCTAAAACGACCAGTAGAAATAGATGTTTCATAAAGTGTAATACATAACTTAAGCGGGCATGGGCCGCGAAAATCAGTTTACATCACGCACCAGCACCCCATTCGTTTTCGTAAATGCCAACACTATAAAACGGTCTTGGTTTTCATTAATTGAATTTTTCATCTCTGTGCTAACGGTACTAAACGAGTATTGGCGCTGATAAACCTCTTCTCCGTCGGTAATTCCATCAGGCAAACGCACAGCCGGGCTGGCTGCATCAGCAAAGCGTACATCAAACATTTTATTTACCTGGTTACGCAGAGCTACATCTTCTTCCTGTGCAATATTCAGTATGCGGAAGGCAACATACTCTATAAACTCAATGTCGTGCCTTTTTGCGCCCGGGGTGTAAATGCCGTAGTACACTTGTGCCCTATCGTTACCGTATATCTTTTTGCCTAAACACACAGGCACCTCATCAATATTGGCAGCAACATTCTTTTTTGCGCCGCGCTGTATTATAACTATTGCAATAATGCAGATAACCGCCAGGGCAAGGCAAGCGTACATATAGGTTTTATAGCCTGGGTCAGATTTTGAAAGATCATTAAATTCATAAGTGCCAAATAAACCTATAACGGCAAGTATAACAGGCAGCATAACCAGTTTATTTTGGCCCATACTGCCGGCAGTTAAATAAGGTTTCTTAAAATCTGAGTTTTGTTCCAGTCGTTGAAGCAGGTCGGCGGTAAAAAGCATAGTATAGGTGTTAAGGTTAAAATTTCAAGGATGTTGGTTCTCCCTGTTTAATAACCCGATTTATAATATTTGGTTTTTGATACTATTCTGGTTAACGCTTACCAACCCATAAAAAACCCCGCAACATTATGTTGCAGGGCCAAAAGGTTCAGGAGTATATTTTGTAATTAATAAGAATAATCGTGGGTAAAATCGGCATTACCGGTAACGGCGACGTTTTGGCTGTCGTTTTTAACCTGGCCATCAATCTCTGCTTTGTAGCTGATGGTATAAGAAGCATTATCGGGGCTTAGGCACTGTATACCTACTGTTGCCAGGCGCAAAGGCGTAACCGATTCCACAACGTAGGTTTTGGTGCTTCCGCTAAAGTCGTTTTTGCCTAAGCTTACGCCTTGTTCGTTCTCGCGGGTAACGCCGTTAACTTTCCAGATGGTGTTGTTTGATGTTTCTGTTGATGCGCCCACCATTACAAAAGAAATATAGGCCGATGATGGTGCTCCGTTAACCGTAATAGTGAATTTAGCTGTTTTACCTTTAGTACCCGGCTGTACGCCGCCATCATTCTTTTTACTGCAGGCACCCAAGCCAAGCATTACGAAACAAACAAGGGCAAGCGATAGCTTTTTAAAAATAGTAGTTTTCATAGATTATAAATGTAGAGTTGGTAGTATGCGGTGATGTTACTTGATAACGAGCTCATCATAAGGCAGGTTAAACTGACCGTTTTTAACCTCGATAGTTTCGCCTGCGCTATTGGCTAAAGTGCCTGCAAAAGTGCCTCTGATACCAGCTTCTTTGCTTATTACTTCAATATTTACTGTTAAGTTAGTTTTGCTTGTGTTGTATAGCAGCGTACCGTTATCGGTTTGTATGGCATAGCGCGATATCATTTCCTTTTCGGTAGCGGTTGAGAAACTGCCTGTACCGATTTCGCCACCCAGTCGCCATATTTCAAAATCAAGAGATGGTGACAAAGGGCCGGCACCCGTACTTGGCGTTTCATAGGCGCCTACCACGATATGCTCCCAGCGGTTGTCATTACCCCCACCCTGAAATTTCATAGAGCGAAACTCTTTTTGCGTACCATTTAAAGTTGCACGGAAATAATAATTGCCGGATGGCGAGGCTCCGCCATCATTCTTTTTTGAGCAGGCAGATAGCATAATGCTCATTATCGCCAGGCAAAAAAAAGCCTTAGCGAGTGTACTGTTTTTCATAGATAATTTTATTAACGATAGATTAACCGCAAAACTATCTGATGCCCAAACGAAATGAAATACCTCTATTTATTGTTTTTTTTCTACTGATTTTTAGGTATTTTATAATTAACTGGAAAGAAATTGCTCGTTGTTTAAAATATTAAACAGATATTTAAAACCCCTATATATCCCCAAAAAACGTGAGCAGCGGATATAACACTAAGCTTTTTCATGAAAAATATCTGCCTATTCTTTTTCGCCTGTTTACTTAGTACCACCGCCTTCTGCCAACAGCAAATACCGCTTAACGAAAAGCATTATATCGATAGTCTTGAGAAGATTATTAACGCCAATAAACCCGACAGCTCCAAAGCTAACGCTAACTTTTTACTGGTTGATTACTGGAAGTTTAAAGACACTGTTAAAAGCAAAAGCTACCTTATTAACGGCAAAAAGCTGGCACAGAAATACCCCTATTACAACGCCTTGGCTATTTTCTACGAGGGGCAATATTATTTCAACATCAACCATCAAAAAGCGTCAGCAGCTTTTAAAAGGGCTACCGATGCCCTTGCTCCATTTAAAACAAAACGGGCTTATGGCAACAGCGCGGCAGCATGGTACAACTATGCCTTAATGAACAAGGACGAGAAGGGTTACGAGTTTATCACCAACATTACCCTCACTCAAGCCATCCCCAATGCCGAAAAAGCTGGTAACGATGTAGCACTGGCACATTATTATACACAGCTCTCTACCATTTTCATGAACACTTACCAGTTCAAAAAAGCGGCAGAGTACGATCAAAAAGCTATTGCACTGTTAGAGAAAGCCAGCCCGGGTTCTACCACGCTGATATTTGCTTATTTAAGTGGCGTAAGTATATATTGTTACGATGGCAAAGCCGATAAAGCCTTACCCCTGCTACAAAAAGCAAAGGCGCTGTTAGCGCCCTTCCCTGAGTCGGTTAATTACACGTTGTATTATTATAATGAGGCTTTGTATTACACAACCAAGCAGCAATTTGATAAAGCTTTAGAGAGCACTGAAAAAGGAGCTGTGATGGCTAAGCACTACAACCAGAATCAATTGTATCAGCAATTCTTCTTCAGAAAATATGAGATCTACAGTAAGCAAAAAAATTACGCCAACGCCCGACAGATCCTGTTAGACATTGTTAAAGAAGGCACCCTAACCGCCGATGCTAATGACCGTGCCGAGATCTACGGCGAATTAGCCAAAACCGCCGAACATCTGCAGAATTACAAGGAAGCATTTGCCTGGCTCACCAAACAACGCACACTTGCCGATAGCATCAATAAAAGCCAAACTCAGGTAAAGGTGAGCGAACTGGAAACTAAATTCAGTACTGCAAAAAACCGCGAAAAGATAGCCACGCTGCAGGCACAGAACAAACAAGTGGCTTTAAAAGAAAAAAACCAGCGCCTGTATAACTGGATGTTGGGCCTTGGCTGTGGCTTGTTGCTTACTGTACTTGCGTTTGTGATCATCAATACCCGTATTAAAAACCAGTATGCCGCACAAAAAGAGATCAACTACAAGCAACAACTTAAAGACCTTGAGCAAAGGCAACAATTAAAAGTTGCCAAAGCCATGCTTGATGGTGAGGAGCACGAACGCGAACGCGTGGCCCGCGACCTGCACGACGGCCTGGGTGGCATGCTATCAGGCGTTAAAATAGGCCTCTCCGGCTGGACCAACAATAACACCGAAATATCAAACGATAAAGACCTGCACCGCATCATCGGCCAGTTGGATACGTCGGTAAGCGAGTTGCGCCGCATTGCACGCAATATGGTACCCGAAACCTTGCTGAAATTTGGCCTGGAAGTAGCACTGAAAGACCTGAGCGAATTTTACATGCGCGATGGTCTGCATATCGAATTCCAGCCTTTTAACATTGAAAAGAACATTGCCCTGGCTGTGCAGCTGCACATTTACCGTATTGTACAAGAATTGCTCTCAAATGCCATAAAACATGCGCATGCTTCAAACATCATGCTGCAGTGCAGCCAAAACAGCGATGTATTTTTCATCACCCTTGAGGATGACGGCCGCGGATTTGACACTTCGGTTTTGGATAAACAGAAAGGCATGGGACTTGATAACCTCAAAAACCGGATCACTTTTTTGAAAGGCAAATTCGAGATACAATCTGCCCCTGCCGAGGGCACTACCATTAACATAGAACTGAATACCAATGCCGACGGATAAATTACGAACCGCTTTAGTTGACGACCACCCCATTGTAATAGAAGGGCTGAAAATGCTGCTGCAAAACGAAGAAAATGTTAAAGTAGTAGGCGGCTTTGGCAACGGTGATACCTTCCTGGCTTATCTTAAGCAAAACCGTGTTGACCTGGTATTGCTGGATATTACCCTGCCCGGCATTAACGGTATGGATCTGTGCAAGATGATCAAAAACGAATCGCTCACTACTATTATCCTGGTACTGAGCAACCATACCGAGCGTAGCATTATTATGCAAACCATACAGAATGGAGCCAGTGGTTACTTGCTAAAGAATAGCTCAGTTGATGAATTGCGCAATTGCATTTCTGAGGCATTGAAAGGCAACATCTGTTTCAGTAAAGAAGTGATAGATATCATCAGCAGGCCATCAAAAAACCAGTTGCAGGGCAGGCCCCAGCTTACCCGTCGCGAGAAACAGATATTGGCCCTGCTGGCCGAAGGCAAAACCAGCCAGAACATTGCCGACGAGCTTTTCCTTAGTCCACTTACGGTGGATACGCACCGCAAAAACCTGATCCAGAAATTCGAGGTAAAAAATGTGGCTGGCTTAATAATGGCGGCTACACAGCAGCAATTATTGTAATTTTTAAATAGCCGTTACAACATCAATACAAGCCAAAAAGCCCATATTTGCAGCGTATAAACAATATCTGCTATGAATGATCTAAAAAATAAAACGGCAATTGTTACCGGTGGCGGTAAAGGTTTGGGCAAGGCAGTTGCCATCGCATTGGCTAACGAGGGCGTCAACATCGGCATTACAGGCCGTAACGAGGAGAATCTTAAAGAAACAGTATCAACACTTGAAGCTATCGGCATTAAAGCTGCCTACAGCGTTTTCAGCATTGATAACGAGCAGGATGTGATAAAAGGCATTGGCGAGCTGGCTGAGCAACTGGGCGGTGTGGATATCCTGATCAATAATGCCGGCATTGGCAATTTTGGTTCTATAGAAGATATGCCTTCTGATGTTTGGGAACAGGTGATAAAAACCAATTTGTTTGGTGCTTATTACGCAGCTAAAGCCGTTCATCCATACCTAAAAGCAAAAGGCCAGGGCGATGTGGTTAACGTGGCTTCATCTGCAGGGTTAAAAGCAGGTGGCGGCATGTCGGCCTATGCGGCATCAAAAGCAGCGCTGATATCGTTATCGCAATCAATGATGGCCGAGTGGCGCAAGCAAAACATCCGCGTAATTACGCTTACGCCAAGTACCATAGCTTCTGAAATGAGCATCAACGGCGGCCTTACCGATGGTAATCCCGACAAGGTGTTACAACCCGAGGACTTTGCAGAATGGGTGCGCGATATTTTGAAAATGAACCGCAGGGCACTCATCGCCAATGGCTCAATCTTCTCTACCAATCCCTGATCAAAAATATATTGAAGGCGGCTCATCAAAAAGCCGCCTTCAACTTTTAAACCGCTACTCAATAAAAGGGTTATCAAACAATGAGTTGGCTATCAGGTAAAACGAAAACGCACCGCTTACCATATACAGCAGTATAAACAGCACCACGCATCTTGTTATCAATAAAAGCCAAAGGTTTTTGATCTTCTCCATCGGGATATCTAAAAGCAAAAACAGCAATGATGCGGGGATGCTCACTATCAACGCAAACTGTTTAATTACTTTAAAGATGATCTTAGGCGTAATAGTATCTGCCAGATCTTTAAACAGAAAGATAAAATACAGCGTAACTAAAGTTATAGATACCAAGAAAACGATAAGGAATTTAAGCAAGGAACGGCGCATATCTAAATAGGATCTTTACTTTTTAAACAGGTGCAGGTAAGGCGAATCATACTCTTTCAATAATGGTTTAAAGTACTCTATCACAATATGATCTGCGTAGGCTTTTTTGGTGATTATGTTTACCGCCATATTTAAATGGGCATTGGTTGGGTCAATAATTACTTCGGTCAGGATATCGTTCTTAGTCCAAATGAGGCGCTGAGGGTATCGGGTTGATTTATCGTCAAACTCGTCGGTTACTTCTTTGATCTTATCCCCCATCGCATCTTGTAAAACCGGAAGGGTTGCTTTATCAACGCTCGTAAATTTGCGTTCGTCGTAAATTATAGAATCGGGTGTCCCGTTTTCTGTGATGATGCTTTTGAGCAGATTTACCGCATCACGGTTATCGGGATGGATGCCTATGAAGCTTACAATGCCGTCGTAAGTTACCACTTTAGATTCCAGCACATTTGCCAGCCGTGCTTTATTGAAAGTAATGTTGTCTTTGCCGGCGAAAAAGTAATAGGTGATCTTCTCGCCTTTATCTACAAGATCGATACCGTTTTCGGTTGGTTTCTCAAAGCGGCCCTTTTGCTCTTTTGTGTTTTGAGTATAATCTGATAACTGAACAGCAGACTTTTGGCCCAGAGGGATGTTCTTAAGATCGAGGTTTTTAGGGCCACACCCAAAAAGAGCGAAGCACCATATAAAGACAAGTTTTTTATTCACGTGTAATAAAGTGTTAGATAATTAATAAAGGTTTCGCGGCAGTTTATGTTTATGACGCAACTGTTAGTTTAGCGCATAAGTGTAGCGCAAATTGTCATTATAATGTCATTAAATTTACTCTGGGGGATTTTCGTCAGGCAATAGCGACTCAACTATAGATTAAGGCATGCGCCTTTATGACATCTGAACAGGAATTTCTTTTCCGCATAAGAAAATAGATTTTTCACGCCCACAGGCCTTACAACCTGAGTGTATAAATAACACAAACCTAATTGTAACCTTTTCACGTATAGTTGGGACAATACCCCATAAAAATTAAAAGATGAAGAAAGTACTTGCACTATTAACATTCTCATTGCTGTTCTCGGCAACAGCATTTTCTCAAAATTTATTTACTGCCATTAATGAGCGCGATGCACTGGCTGTGAAATTCCTGCTTAATAAAGGTGCCAATATCGAGGCTAAAGATGCCAACGGCGAAACACCTTTAATAAGCGCGGTTAAAACCGGCCAGGAACGCGTTGTTATTATGTTGCTGCAACGCAACGCTGATGTTGATGTGCAGGATAAAAACGGTAACACACCATTAATGTTGGCTGCCGCACAACCAGACCAGGATCAGATCCTGAACTTGCTGGTACAACACGCTCCAAAAATGGGCACCAAAAACGCACTTGGCGAAACTGCTTTAATTGCCGCTGTAAAAGCTGGTAATAAAAGCGCAGCAAGCTTCTTGTTAGAGAACGGTGCTGATGTAAGTACTAAAGACAAACACAGCAAAGCCGCTATCGATTACGCCAACGAACAAAACAACAACGGCCTTATCTCTATCCTGAGCACACAAGGCAAATAATTGCAGATACTTACTAAAATTAATTGCAGATACTTACTAATTTTTTTGAACGGTCAGCCTTCTTAAGGCTGACCGTTCCGCTTTTAGGGCTATTTGCAAATAGTGCCAAACCAGCAGTGGGTTATGTTGTTGCTATAACAACTTAACTTTATACACTATGGCTTTAAAAGGCGTTTCTAAAACCCATTGGAAAATTGAACCTACGCGCGTAACCATCTATCCTTACAGAGTATTTAACCTATTTGCGCCCATTGTTGGCGTCATCTTCATGGGATTACTTTTTGTTTATTTCAAGTATCAGAACGCGCCTGCAATAGAAGTTGTGCCGCTGGCGCTTTTTATATTCATCATGATAGCCCTGTTTTGGGCATTCGCTGCCACCCGCATCGAGTTTGATAATTCCACTGCACGCATGCGCAAAATGCTGATGGGCTTTCTGCCTGTCACATCCATTCCCTTCAGTAAGTTGCAGGGCATAAAACCGGTTACCAACATGGGCAGTTACAATTACCGCCTGTTCCGCAAGAGCGCTAAATATGGTAAGGGCATTATAGTATCATCGGGCTACACCAAAAACGACGACCCAAACGCTATTGCTTTTGTAGAAGAAGCTGTGCCGGCCATCCACGCCTATCTGGATATGCACGATTCGCCTGCTGACAACATTACCGAGACCATCACCTCGTACCGCTTTTTTGAGCAGGAAGATGGCTATAAATACGCTATTAAAACCAAAAAAGCCGGTGCTATTGTTATCGGCATCATTTTTTTGGCAATGGGTATTTACCTGGCTACTATAAAATCTGATAGCCTGGGCAGCAAGATCTTTGTATCGGGTATTGTATTATGTTTTGCTGCTGTGTTTATCAATGCTGCTTATACTAAGATCACGTTTGATATATCGGCCAAAACCGTACAGCGCGATGGCCTGCTCAAATTCTTTAACCGCCAGTACAGCATTAACAATTTTGCGGGCATCCAAACCGTAAGGCGTTCGGTTAACTTTGTATATGCCGGTACCGATGTAAATATGTATTTCAATGTGCCAGAGAAGGGTAATAAGCAGGATACCCTAATGGTAATATCCATGAAAAAAAGCGCCGATATAGAGCGCTTTATCCAGGAACTTTACCAGGTAATGGAAACTAAAGTATAACACAAAGGCCCCTATAATTCGGGGCCTTTTGTATTTAAATAGGCCGGTTAATTACAAAGTGCTTCGGCGAACTTTTTGGTAGCGTAGGCTTTGTAAATATTGTTGGCGCTTCGCAAAATGTCAGAAACTTTGCTGTCGTTTTTAACAACTTTGGCGCCTTCCATCATTCGCAGCGCTTTGCCATCTTTAATATAATAACGATACTCGGTTTTGGTTACGGGGCCGGCTGCCGGGCCGCCTTCAAGGCTCTCGAGGCAGAAGATAACTTTACCGTCGCTGTAATAATACTGGTTAACCCAGCTGCCATCGCCAATAGCGCCGGATTCGGTTACTTTAACAATGTTCTTTCCATCCAGATAGAAGTCTAATTGTCCATCTTCCACACAGCCGGAGCTTTCATAAGTAAAGTGTTGTTTGGTTAACTTTTGAGCATTGATCTTTTGATACTCTTGGCGGATGGCCGCAATATCGGCATCTGTTTGGGCAAAGGTTTGCTGGCCGGCCAGCAGGCATAATAGTAAAAGCAGGTGTTTGTAAAGTGACATGTTTTAAGGTATTGTTTGCCATTAAACAAGGCACCTGCATTAAATGTTTATCGCAAGTTATTGGGCAATGGTGCTATAATTGGCCGGGATCCAGATGTAATGGTCTTTCTCTGCCCTTATGTGGCCTGTACCCGGGAAAGGTAAATGCGCACCTGCTACCCAATATTTACCCGATGCCGCCGCATTAAACACTTTTACACGCTGCGCATAAGCCTGCGGCGAATCTACATCAAAGTGGATGGTAACAGCAGGTTTAGCAAACTGCACCGCCACAGCATGCACAATATCGCCCAGGAATATCATCTTTTGGCCTTTGCTTTCCAAAATGTAGGATGTGTGGCCGGGCGTATGGCCTGGTGTGGCCAGAGGTTTTATTACCGAGAATAAGGTCTCCCCTGCTTTTAGCGCCTTTGTTTTCCCCGCCTTAAGCGATGGTGATACCGATTTCTGCGCACCGTCAAACAGCCATTTAGCATCGGCGGGGGCTTTTTTGGCGTTCTCTTCGCTCAGCCAATAATCAATATCGCGCTGGCCAGCGTAGATGGTGGCGTTGGGGAAAGTTAGTTTGCCATCCTGCATCAGGCCACCCACATGGTCAACGTGGAAATGAGTGATCAGTATGGCGTCTATCTGCTCAGGCTTGTACCCCACTTTGGCAAGGTTATTCACCAGTTTGCCAAGCGTTGGGCCCAAAAGCTGCCCGGCTCCTGCATCGATCAAAACAAGTTTGTTACCTGTACGCACGAGGTACACATTGGTTGATGACTCGGCCATGGTGGTCTGGAAGTTATCCTTAAACAGTTTCTCAATAGTCTCCGGCTTTTCGTTGAAGAGCAGTTTGCCCATATCCAAAGGGATCGTACCATCAGAGAGTGCTATCACCTCTACATCGCCAACCTGCATTTTGTAATAACCGGGTTGGTCTAACAATTTGGCATCTGTGGTTTGTGCTTTAGCCGTAAATCCTATCGGGAAGGTAAACAGGAGCGCCACAAGCACCCTTGCTTTTAATAATAATTTGTGTTTCATCTTTTAATAATTTGATGAAACAAAGCTCGGCTGCACCCAAAACTTATCTAAGGACATAAGTCACTTTGATTTTGTGACATTTGTGGCATTATTGGCGGTAAAGCCTGCTGATGGTCTCTCTGGACACGCCCAGGTACGATGCAATATATGTTTTAGGGATCCGGTTGGCCAGGTGCGGATATTGCTCCAGGAAAGTCTCGTAACGTTCTTTAGCATTTTTGGTGATCATGCCCAGCATGCGCTTTTGCAGGGCTACGTAGCCAATGTTTGATTTTACGTTGAGATAATGCTCATATTTCCACATTTCCCGCCCCAGCTTTTCGCGGTTCTCTTTGCTGATGGAAAGTAATACGCAAGGTTCCAAACATTCAATGGTCATTTTGGCGGGCGTGCCGTTCAGGAAAGCCTCGCGGTCGGTTAGCCACCAGTCTTCTACTGCAAACTGGTAGGTATATTCTTTGCCGGCATCAGGGTCGTTAAAATAAGTGCGCAGGCAGCCTTGCAGCACGTAGTACTCGTGGTTTATATATTCGCCCTCGCGTATCAGGTCGCCGTGTTTTTTGATCTTCTTCTCGGTAAAATGCGATAAGATATACTCAAACTCCTCATCAGTTAGTTTGGTAACGGCTTCAATATGTTTTCTTAAAGGATGTACCGTACTCAGTTCCATATACAGACGTAAAAGTATAAAAGCTGCATCAATATAATAGCTTTAATACGCGGCCAATTTTTATATTAGTTGCATGATTGCGATGATGTTACTGCTGCGGGTGGGTTTGATGTTTCCGCCGCAAATACCTGTACTATGTTACCACCAAATACGCGACTGGAAGCCAAAAGATAAAGCGCGCGATAAAGAATATATTATGCCGCCCGCTACTTTCCGCAAGCGCTTAAAAATGCTGGCAGATAGCGGATACCATACCATTTTGCCCGATGAGCTTTATGCCCATCTTACCAAAGGCACCCCGCTCCCATCCAAACCGGTGATGCTCACTTTTGATGATACCGATGGCGACCAATACCACATTGCCCGCCCCGAGATGGCCAAATATGGCTTTAAAGGCGTGTATTTCATTGTGTTCAACAACATCAATAAGAACAGGGCTTATATGAACCGCAGCCAGATCCGTCAGCTCTCTGATGAAGGGCATGTGATAGGCAGCCATACCCTTAACCACCCCAACATTAAAAAACTAAAGGACAGCGACTGGGTAAACGAGCTTGATGTTTCGGCACGTAAACTGGAAACGCTAACCGGTAAACCTGTTAAATATTTTGCCTACCCTTTTGGTATATGGGACCAGCGCGTTTTGCCGCAACTTGATAAATACGGTTACCTGGCTGCCTTTCAATTAGATCAGCCGCGCGATGCCGCCAAACCGCTGCTCACGGTGCGCCGTGTTATTGATGATGGCCGCTGGGATAACACCACGCTTAACCGTTATCTGCAGCGCGGTTTCGGCAGGCGCTAAACAGCTAACTGCCATAAAGACCTGTATGTTTAGCAAAACACAATTGGTACGGATTTAGAGCAGTATTTAATAACACTAAAATTTAATTTATGGCAACTGAAAAAGCAATATTGGCAGGCGGATGTTTCTGGGGTGTTGAAGAGCTGATAAGAAATATGGATGGCGTATCATCAACCCGCGTAGGTTATACCGGCGGCGATGTACCAAACGCTACCTACCGCCACCACGGCACACATGCCGAGGGCATAGCTATTACTTTTGATCCTGATATACTATCATACCGTAAACTGTTGGAATATTTTTTCCAGATACATAACCCTACAACACTAAACCGCCAGGGAAATGATATCGGCACATCATACCGCTCGGCTATATTTTATCTGGATGAGGCCCAAAAAGAAACTGCCGAAAAGTTGATAGCGGAGATGGATGCTTCGGGCATTTGGCCGGGCAAAATTGTTACCGAAGTGGTACCCGC
Source organism: Mucilaginibacter conchicola (assembly GCF_003432115.1). Taxonomy (GTDB): domain Bacteria; phylum Bacteroidota; class Bacteroidia; order Sphingobacteriales; family Sphingobacteriaceae; genus Mucilaginibacter; species Mucilaginibacter conchicola. The sequence continues at coordinate 457,157 of NZ_QWDC01000003.1, read as the reverse complement.
CGGTGATTTCTGGGATGCCGAAGAAGAGCACCAGAATTATCTGCAGAAACACCCTTATGGCTATACCTGCCATTACGAGCGCCCGGAGTGGACGCTCGCGTAAGGGCAGTTTAATATTATTTATGCATATCGTAAAATGAACGGAGATAGGTGAGCGGAACGTTCACATTATCTTTGTTCATTGGTTCAGGGAAACCTTCAGGGTCAAACCATTTGCTTACTTCATCGGGTACAGATGAGGTATCGTTAAGGCGTTTAAAGCCCATACTCCAATCCGGGAAGTTTCTTTCTTTTAACGGGTAGCCAAACAGTTCCATCACATGGAAATGGCGCTCGTCTTTATTGATGGTGCTGTAGATTTTTTTAACCGTTTCCTCGGGCCCTTCCAAAACCTGTATAAAGCGGCCATGCTGACTGATAACACTTTGTTCATCAACATATAAAAGCATACCGGTTATGCCCAGTTCTTTGTTGTTTTTTACAGCAACGGCAAGTAAGTCATCAAGCTCGGTATCGCTCATAGGTTTGGCGGCGCGGCTCATGTAAATAAGGTAATAAAGCATAGTAATGAGTGTTTCTTAGGATAAACTTAAGCCAAATTAATAATCAGATTTTCTTTTTGAAACCTGTTTAGGGCAGATATTCTTATAAGGAGTAGTTTTATTAATACGGCCTATTCTGATAATCCTTACAAACAAAAATCCCACGGCGGTATTATCAACCATCGTGAGATTTTCTATTTATTGAATAGGCTATTTACTGTTTCCAGCCTCCACCAAGCGAGCGGTAAAGGTTTACTACTGCCTGTAACTGTTGCAGTTTATCGTTAACGCCACTTAACTGAGCTGATAACAAGCTTTGCTCTGAGGTTAATACATCGGTGTAATTAGTGGCAGAGCTGTAGCGTAACAACTCTTTGGTATAATCAACCGCCTTCTGTAAAGCCTCTAACTGGTGCGTACGCGAGGTTTGTTTCTCAACGGCAGTCTGGTAAGCATACAAAGCGTTCGAAACCTCTGAGCCTGCAGTGAGGATGCTCTGCTGGAAAGCATAGTAAGCCTCTTCCTGTTGTGCTTTGGCAGTGCGTAATCGTGCTTTGTTCTCCCCTTTTGCAAATATAGGCTGGGTTAAGCCGCCAATAATATTGTAGAAGATAGAGTTATCAAACAGGTTTTTGATCTTCAGCGATGATACCCCACCCTGCGCAGTAATGGTTAAAGCAGGATAAAAATAGGTACGCGCCATGTTGGTATTCTCAAACGATGCACGGAAAGCAAACTCAGCCTGTTGTACATCCGGTCTGTTTTTTAGTAATTGCGATGCAACGCCTATCTGCATATCAGTGTACGGTTTTTGCTCATCAAGTGTACCGCGGTGTATGCTGCCTGGTGTGCGGGCAAGCAAAATGCTCAGGGCATTTTCTGTTTCGCGGATGCTGCGTTTCAGATCAGGGATGGTTACCTCTGCAGCGTAGCGGTTGGCTTCGCTTTGTACTACGGCAGCACCGTTAACAATGGCGCTTTCTTTCAGGGCCTTCATGGTTTCCACATCGTTAATGCGGTTCTTCAGCGTTTGCTCGGTGATGGCCAGTTGCTTATCAAGCGCCAAAAGTGCATAATAGTTGTTGGCGATGTTGGCAATCAGCTGTGTTTGCACGGCGCGTTTACCGGCATCACTTGCAAAAAAGTTTGCCAATGCAGAACGCTTTGAGCTGCTCAGTTTACCCCATATATCTGCTTCCCAACTGGTGCTTAAACCTAACTGACTGGTAGTTGTGGTCAGCACGAACGAGCTGGCAAACTCCGGCGGGAAGTTTAAACTTGCCAGCGAAGTTTTGGTACGCGTCACCTGCGCATTGCCCGATAAGCTCGGGAAAAATGCTGCTTTGGTTTGCTGTACGGTTGCATAAGCCTCGTTAATGCGTTGCATAGCAGTTTTAAGATCGAGGTTATTTTGCAGGCCCTCTTTAATAAGATTCTGCAACTCTACATCAGAGAAAAGCTGCTCAATTGGCAAAGTAGCAATTGAGGTAGTATCGCTGATGGTTGTATCGCGGTACAGCTTATCTGTTTGCGCGCTAAGGTTTGGCCGCTCGTACTTTTTGGTAACGCACGATGATACCATCACCGTTACCGAAAGTGCCGCAAGTACAGGCCATTTATATCTTGTCATCATTGTTATGATAATTATCTTTAATACAATAAACTATGCTATTTCAACTTCTTCATCATCATCCTCTTCAACAGCCTTTTTAGAGCTGATTCGCTCCTGAAGCGTTTGGAAGATTACGAACAGTGTTGGAATAACAAACACCCCGAACACCGTACCGATAAGCATACCGCCCACAGCACCAGTGCCAATAGAGCGGTTACCCTCTGCACCTGCACCTGATGCCAGCATCAGCGGAACCAGACCCAGGATGAATGCGAACGAGGTCATCAGAATTGGGCGCAAACGTGCAACCGCACCTTCCACCGCCGATTCGATAATACCCAGGCCACTCTTACGGCGCATCACCGCAAACTCAACAATCAAGATGGCGTTCTTTGCCAACAAACCGATGAGCATAATGAGCGTTATTTGCAGGTAAATGTTGTTTTGCACACCAAATATCTTAGCGAAGATGAACGCACCCGCCAAACCTACCGGCAACGAAAGCAATACCGCGAAAGGCAGAATGTAGCTCTCGTACTGTGCACTCAACAAAAAGTAAACAAAGGTTAAACACAGCGCAAAGATGAACAGCGTTTGGCTACCGCTCGAGATCTCCTCGCGGCTTAAACCCGAGAACTCGTAACCGTAACCTGTAGGCAGTGTTTGGGCAGCAACTTCCTGTACCGCTTTAATGGCATCACCTGTACTAAAACCAGGTTTTGGTGCACCGGTTATGCTGATAGATGTAAACAAGTTAAAACGACTGATAGACTCTGGCCCGTAAACCTTTTGTAAGGTTACAAACTCTGTTATCGGCGCCATAACGCCATCGTTGTTACGTACATAGATCTGATTAAGGCTCTCTGGATTGGCGCGATACTTTGCATCAGCCTGGATCATTACACGGTATTGTTTACCAAACTCGTTAAAGTTTGAGGCATACAAACCACCAAAGTAACCTTGCAGGGTACCCAGCACTACATCCACACCAATATTGGCATCTTTACATTTTGCCACGTTTACATCCACTTTATATTGCGGGAAGTTGGTGTTGAAGAAAGTTGTACCGTACTGTATCTCGGGGCGCTGGTTAAGTGCCGCAAGGAACTTGCCATTAACCGCCACAAAGTTATCAATAGTACCGCCTGTACGATCCTGCAGTTCCACCTCGAAACCGCTGCTGTTACCAAAACCTTGCAGTGATGGTGGCGCGAAGAAGATAATGCGGGCCTCTTTTATACCGGCCGTCATCCCGAACATTTTGCCGGTTACTGCCTTAACGGTATGATCAGAACCCTCACGCTCGCCCCATGGTTTCAGTTTGATGAACAGGATGCTGTATGAACCACCTGCACCGCTCAACAAGCCCACACCGCCTACGCGGGTAACCGATTCAACCTCGGGTAATCCACGTAGCACGCCGGTAACTTTATCGGCAACTGCCAGCGTGCGCTCAAGCGATGATGCCGGCGGCAGGCTGATATCGGCCATAATAAAGCTTTGATCCTCATCGGGCACGAAACCGCTTGGTGTAGTTTTAAGCAGGAACCAGAACAAACCGGCAAATGCTGCTATACCCAACACAGCTATCCATTTCTTAACCGACAAGAAGCCTACCGAACGTTTATATTTTTCGGTAACGGCATCAAACGCAGTGTTGAAAGCACCGTAAAAACGGTTCAATAAACCTGTTTTATGATGTTCACCTTCGGGATGTGGTTTTAGTAATAAGGCACACAGCGCTGGGCTAAGCGTTAATGCGTTAACCGCCGATATGATAATTGAAATAGCCAGTGTTAAACCAAACTGTTTATAAAATACACCCGATGAACCGGTAATGAACGATACCGGGATAAACACCGCGGCCATTACCAGGGTAATCGATACTACCGCACCGCTTATCTCGTTCATGGCTGTGATAGTTGCCTTACGGGCCGATTTGGCACCGTTATCCAGCTTAGCATGCACCGCCTCTACCACCACAATGGCATCATCCACCACAATACCGATGGCCAGTACCAACGCAAACAAGGTTAATAAGTTGATGGTAAAGCCGAACATCTTTAGGAAGAAGAACGTACCCACAATTGCCACCGGAACCGCAATGGCCGGTATCAATGTAGAACGAAAATCCTGCAGGAACACGAACACCACAATAAACACCAGGATGAACGCTTCTATCAACGTATGGATAACCTTCTCGATAGATACATCCAAAAACTCGTTAGCACTGAAGATGGTGTAAACGGTTACGCCTTTAGGGAAGCTTTTAGCAGCGTTATCCAACGTTTGCTGTACTTCCTTGATCATCTCGTGCGCGTTTGAACCGGCAGACTGGTAAACCGCCAGCGCTATTGAAGCCTCACCATTAGTTACGGTTTCGGTATTGTAGGTTAATGCGCCTAACTCAACCCTTGCCACATCTTTTAAACGCAACAACTGGCCGCCCTTAGCCGAGCGGATAACAATGTTCTCAAACTCTACAGGCTTTTTTAAACGGCCTTTGTATTTCAAAACGTACTCGAAAGATTGATTGCTGTTCTCGCCCAGTTTACCCGGCGCAGCTTCGATATTTTGCTCGGCCAGTGCATTGTTAATGTCTGTCGGCATCAAACCGTAGGTAGCCATTACATCTGGCTTCAGCCAGATTCGCATCGAGTAATCCTGCGTACCGAAAGCAGTTGCATCGCCCACACCGTTGATACGTTTTACCAGCGGCACCACGTTGATGTTGGCATAGTTTTGCAGAAAAGTTTGGTCGTATGATTTGTTGGCGCTTTTTAGCGCAAACACCATCACCATACTGCTTTGTTGCTTGCTGGTGGTAACACCTGCTTTGGTAACCTCGGCAGGTAATAAAGGCGTAGCTTTTGATACACGGTTCTGCACGTTTACCGCCGCCAGATCGGGGTCGGTGCCCAGTTTAAAGTAAACTGTGATAGTAGCAGAACCATCGTTACCGGCTTTAGAGGTCATGTAGGTCATGTTCTCCACACCGTTTATCTGCTCCTCAAGCGGAACAATAACGCTGTTCATTACCACATCGGCGTTGGCACCGTTGTATGCTGCCGAAACCTGTACGGTTGGCGGCGCAATTTCGGGATACTCGGATATAGGCAATGATGTTAAGCCTATGATACCCAGTATAACTATGATGACCGATATTACGGTAGATAGTACCGGCCGTTCAATAAATTTACGTAACATAAATATTGTTTTGTGCTGTGCTGCTGCACAGCCTCGTAAAAAACTATTTCAGATCGCTGTATGCGCCTTCGCCGGCCTTGGTATCAGGTTTAATTACCATACCATCCTGCATGTTGGCCAGGCCATCAAATACAACGGTTTCGCCGCCTTTAAGGCCATCAGTAACCACAAAGAACTGACCCGATGGTGCGTCCATGGTTTTTATCTCGGTAGCTTTTGCTTTACCTGCGCCATCAACCACGTACACGAAGCGTTTGCCCTGCAGCTCGTAAGTTGATTTTTGCGGAACCAAGATACCCTCTTTAACAGATTGTGGCAAACGCACGGTTGCGCTACCACCGCTGCGGATAAGGCCCTTAGGGTTCGCAAATGTTGCCCTTAGCTGTGCCGAACCTGTTGCAGTGTTGATGAGACCGTTAACAGTTTCTATATGCCCTTTTTCAGGATATGAGGTACCATCAGCAAGTATCAGATCAACCGGCGGCAGGTTTTTAAGCTTGCTGTCAAGGTTTGAGCCTTCGTAATGTCTCGAGAACTCAAGCAGGTCTTTCTCGTTCATAGAGAAATAAACGTACACCTTGCCAATGTTTGATACGGTGGTTAAAGGCTGTGCAGTTGTGCTGGTGATCAGGCTACCCAGTTTGTAAGGGATAGCACCAACTACGCCATTCACGGGGCTGGTTACCGTTGTATAACCCAAATTGGTTTTGGCATTGGCCAGAGTAGCTTTGGCTTGCTTTAAAGCAGCCTTGCGCGATTGCAAAGTTAACTCTGCCGATTCCAGCTCAAATTTGCTGATGATATCTTTCTCTACCAGCGGGCGGGTTTTATTCACCTGCAACTGGGCGGCGTTAACATCGGCCTCGGCGCTGCTGATGGCTGCTGCGGCTGTGTTAACTTCCTGCGCATATTGCGGCGCGTTGATGGTGAATAATAACTGGCCTTTTTTAACCAGGCTACCTTCGTCAATAAAGATCTTCTCGATGTAGCCGTCAATTTTTGGGCGGATCTCGATATTTTGCTGGCCCTCGATAGTGGCGGGGTAATCGGCATTTATGGTAGCGTTTTTCTTTTCTACTTTAAATACGGGGAAACTTTGCGGTGGTTGTGCGGCGCCGGCAGCGGCCTGGCCCTGCTGTTGGCTACCGCCGCATGCTGCTAATAACAGCACTGCCGAACTTAAGCCGGCAAGTATAGAAGCTTTGGCTTTCATGGTGATGTTGGATGGATATAAGTGCATAGTTGTGAGTGAACTTGTTGGATTGCTTTTTTGTGTATTTGTTACTAATTGCCGAAGAGCATTTTGCAGGTTATCTCCTTCCTCTCAAGCATCAGTTTTGTAAATTCTTCATCGCTGAGATTATAGAACTGCTTGTACATCGGCTTCATTATCAACGGGTAGATCATCATCGAGAACATATTCATGGCGAAATGTATAGGGTTCATTTTCTCTAACCGGCCCTCGTCCATTTCCTTCTGAATCTGTTGCGACAGATATTCCACCTTTTCGGTCATATCCGCTTTATGGTGCAGATTGCTATTCATATTCATTTCCGTGATAAGAAAAGCTTCCTGGTAAGGATATTCCATTGACTCGGCCATAAACAGATCAATGAAGTTCTCCATCTTTTCTCTAAAAGGCAGGTTGCTGTACATAACCTGGGTGAGGCGGTTATCCAGGTCATCCATTCCCTCTTCGTACACCTGTTTGATAAGAGCATCCTTAGAGCGGAAATAATAATTTACCAATGTGCGGTTAACGCCTGCTGCATCTGCAATGTCCTGTGTGGTAGCATGCAAACGCCCTTCTTTAAAAAATACGTGCTTGGCCGTATCCTTTATCAATTGTTCGGTACCTGTATCTCGGGTTGTCATTTTTGTTTGACAAAAATGTTAAACTTTAAAATCAAACTGAAATTTCAATTTCAAAATGGCACGTTTATGACAAGAATTGACGCAATTTACTATCAATATGTTACCAAAAAGCTAAAAAAATTACTTTTAACATAATCTTAACCGTATTGACTAATAAGATTTTCTGATAAAAACAGGCACGTATAGGCAAGAAAAGCCCGCCACTGTTTGGAATTAATCTAAATAAACTTACTTTTGCAAAAAAACCACGCGGTTTCGGACCCGCGTGGCCACCGGAAATTCCGGCTCACCTTTAACGTAGATTAAAAGTAATGCAATTTAAAAAAATTTTGCTTTTGGGTGTCGTTTGCACCCAAGCGTTAGCAATTAACGCATCTCCTCTAAAAGTAGTATCAGGAACATCTTTAAAAGCCTATGCAAAAACTCTACACACAATTTCTAATGATGACGAAAAAGAACATGGTTCTATCCGCGGCCGCATAACAACTGCCGACGGGAACATTGCTTCTTACGTTTCTGTAGTTCTTAAAGACACTAAATACGGTGCCGTATCTAACGAAGACGGCGAATACCATATCAAACGCGTACCTGCCGGCGATTATGTTATCGTTGTTACAGGCGTAGGTTTATACCCTGAAGAAAAACCGGTACACGTTAACAAAAATGCAACTGTTATCGCCGATTTCTCGCTTAGAGAAAATCAATCTCAATTAAACGAAGTGCAGGTAGTAAGCGCCCGCAAAAACAGGTTTAAAACCGATAAAACGTCAAGCTCATTAAGGTTACAATCACCTTTGATAGAGGTTCCTCAGAACATACAGATAGTGAGCAGCCAATTGATGGCAGATCAACAAGTGTTTGATATTGTTGATGGTGTTACCCGCAACGTGAGTGGTGCACAACGCGTTGGCCACTGGGATGCACAATACGCCAACATATTTATGCGTGGTACCAATATCCCTGCATTCCGTAACGGTATGAACCAGAAGATGCCATGGGGCCCGCTGGCTGATGATGCTTCTACCATTGACCGTATCGAGTTTGTTAAAGGCCCATCAGGCTTTATGATGGCCAACGGCGAACCGGGTGGTATCTACAACATTGTAACCAAAAAACCTACCGGCCAAAACCGCAGCTCGGTTAGCTTAAGTGGTGGTGGTTACAACCTTGCCCGTGCAGCTGTTGACATTGATGGTAAAATAACCGGCGATGGCAGACTACTGTTCCGACTTAACCTGGCAGCACAAACCAAAGGCAGCTTTAACAGATTCAACTATACCGATAAATACATTATTGCACCGGTAGTAAGCTACCAGATAGATAGCAACACGTTGGTTACTGCCGAGTACACTACTCAGCACGTAGAGGCGCTTGCGCTTGGTAACTATAGTTTTTCTCCAAAAGGTTTTGGCGATGTTCCCCCAAGTTTCTTCCTGGGCGACCCGGCACTTGACCCGGCTAAATTATACGACCATAACTTTACTTTTTACCTGAACCATAAAATAAACAACACCTGGAAACTTAATGCACAGGCAGCTTATATCAAATATGGTTTAAAAGGCGGTACACCATGGTTAACAACTATGGCCCCTAACGGCGATATGAAAAGAAACCTGAACATTAGCGAAGAACTGGCGATCAATAAAAATGCGCAGATCAGCTTATCAGGCGATGTAGCAACAGGTTCTGTTATCCACCGTATATTAACCGGTATTGATATGGGTAACCTTAAAACCTGGGGCGATTTCTCAAGCGCATCGCAGCCCGATCTGCAGTTAGCCGGCAATGTTCCATTTAATGTTTACAAGCCTATTTACGGTATACCTTTTGCCAACATACCTGTGTTTGATCGTTCGCGCAGCATACAAAACCGCTCTGGTGCAAACACTTACGCCACCAACCTTACCTACACCGGGGTTTACGCACAAGATGAGGTACGCATGTTTGACGAAAAACTGCGTGTAACTCTTGCAGGCAGGTTTACCCACTCTATCAGCGTAGGTAAAACATTTGCACAGCAAATTGATGATAATATTTTTAGCCCAAGAGCAGGCGTAAGCTATTCTATCACCGATAATTTTAGCGTTTATGGTTTGTATGATCAAAGCTTTTTACCGGTAGGTGGCGCAGGCCTTGATGGTGTTGCCTTTAAGCCTATCAGAGGTAACAATATCGAAGCCGGTTTAAAGAAAGACTGGTTTGGCGGCAGATGGAATACTACAGTTGCTGTTTATAAGATCACTAAAAACAACGTACTTACAACACTGAATCCTAACTCATCCGTTCCTGACCAGGTGCAGTTAGGCAAGGTGCAATCAAAAGGCGTTGAGTTAGATATTACGGGTGAGATTACCAAAGGTTTAAACCTGGTGCTTAATTATGCTTATACGGATGCCAAGGTAACAGAGGATAAAAATCCGCTTCTTGTGGGCAACGCGGTACCTAACTCTGCCAAGCACATCACCAATGGCTGGTTATCTTACCGTTTCAGTAAACCGGGTTCAATACTAAAAGGTTTTGGCTTATCGGGCGGTTACCAGATGCTGATTAACAGAAATGCAGGCACAACATCTGCGCCGTTAAAATTACCTGATTACTACCGTTTTGATGGCGGTGTATCATACGAAAAAGGCAAGATCACTGTGGCGGCTGTTGTTAACAATATATTCAACAAACGCATGTTTACGCAAGGTTCATTAACCAAAATAGATCCGGCCAAAGTAACCGCTACTTCGGTATCATACTACACCTACATCTATGAGATGCCGGTAAACGGCAGGTTAACCGTAACCTACAGGTTTAAATAAGAATATTACCCCCTAAAACGATCAGTAACAATGACAACGGAAAAGAACGCTAAAAAGAAGCAAAAAGATACGCTGTTTAAGCGCATCAACAACTGGCTCCATTTATGGCTGGGCCTTGGTTCGGGCATCATCGTGCTGATCGTTTGCTTAACCGGCTGTATATGGGTTTTTAATGAGGAGATCACCGGCCTGCTTGAGCCGAAGATGAACATCCCCTACCAGAACAAACCGGTACTAACACCGGGCCAACTGGCCGAGGTTGGGCAGAAAGCATACCCGGATATGGTTCCGTCATACGCCAGCTACCAGCAGGGCAAAGCAGTTTTCCTCAACTTGCGCAAGCCGGGTAAAATGGTACGCAAAGGCGGCGCAGGTGTGTTACTAAGGGTTGACCCATATAATGGCAAAATCATCAGCAGTAAAGTGAACAAAAAAGGCGAGACCGATTTTTTCAGGTTTATACTGAACGGGCACCGCGCGCTTTGGTTGCCTTATGATATAGGCAGGCCGATAGTGGATTATGCTACGCTTACGTTCACCATTATACTTATCACAGGCCTTATTTGGTGGTACCCTAAAAAGTGGAACAAATCAACCGTTGATAAAAGCTTTAAAATAAAATGGGGAGCATCGTTTAAACGCGTAAATCTTGATCTGCACAACGTGCTTGGTTTCTACGCCATGCTGTTTCTGCTTACTATTGCCCTAACGGGGATGGTTTTCGGATTACGCTGGTTTAGCGATGGCCTTTACTGGGTAACAACAGCCGGCGAAACCACAAAGGAAGCCCGCCGCTTAACATCAGACAGCACCTTTGCTGCCAAAGCTGAGGCGCCAAAAGCAGCAATGGATATTGTTTGGAATAAAGTACTGGCAGAGAATCCTAAGTCGCAAGGTTTTTATTATAGCTACCCGGACAGGTCGACAGCAGCATCAACCATTTACATTTCGGTTTACCCTACTGCCGGTCAGTTCTATAACAGCCGCAGCTATACGTTCGATCAGTATACCCTTAACGCCCTCGGTCGTGATGATGCCTACTCTATCCCTTATGATAAAGCCGGCTTTGGTCAAAAACTAAGGAAGATGAACTACGAGATCCACATCGGCGCTATCCTGGGTTTCCCGGGTAAGGTGCTGGCCTTTTGTGTAACATTGATAGGCGCAAGCTTACCCATAACAGGTTTCCTGGTTTGGTATGGGCGTAAGTTTAAGAAAACAAAAAAGAAACCATCACGCATTGCATCGCGAAGTAAAATTGAAAAAAGCGGTACGATAGTGATAGACAAAGGCATACCGGCATAACATTACTCCTTAAACATAAAAAAAGCCCCCGATATTTCTATCGGGGGCTTTTTTATTATGAAAATTATCGTGCAAGGTAACCGCCGTCAACATTGTAGTAAGCACCGGTTACAAATGATGCTTTATCTGAACTTAGCCATAGCACCAACTCGGCAACTTCTGCCGATTCGCCAAGGCGGCCTATGGGGTGCAGGGCGATCAGGGCTTCTCTTGCTTCCTGGCTCATAGAGCTTTCAACCAACGGCGTTTTAATAAAACCCGGACCAACCGCATTAATGCGAACGCCTTTCGCTGCGTACTCCACAGCCGATGCCTCGGTTAAACCGATAACACCATGTTTAGCAGCCACGTATGCTGATGAACCCGCAAAACCCACTTTGCCTAATATCGAAGCCATGTTAACGATATTACCACCGCCCGACTTAAGGATGGCCGGCAACTGGTAACGCATACCATAAAACACACCCGACAGGTTAATGCTGATCACTTTATCCCATGCATCCAGCGGGTACTCGCCGGCTGGCGCGCTTGGGCCGCCAATGCCGGCATTGTTGCAGGCAATATGCAGTGCGCCATATTTTTCGATAGTTTTTTGTACCAGCAATTCATTCTCTTCGGGTTTGCCGGTATCGGCTTTCACAAAGAAAGCTTCGCCACCTGTGGCAAGTATTTCGGCAACGGTTTCGTTACCACCTTTTTCAACAATATCGCTTACAATAACTTTAGCACCCGCAGCTGCATATTTTAAAGCTACTTCTTTACCTATACCAGAACCTGCCCCGGTTACCAGGGCTACTTTATCTTTTAAAATTGACATATCTCTATAAATTATAATTGATTAAAAACTTATGCTTGTGAAGCACCATCCACTAAATTAACAGTACCTGATACAAACTTGCTTTCGTCTGATGCCAGGAATACTACCATATCGGCAATTTCATCCGGCTGGGCGTAACGGCCAAAAGGGATAGTATTTTCTAACGCCTTTTTAGCACCCGCGCCATCGCCGTTGCCTATCCCCTCTTCCAGCGAACGCATCATGCGGTTATCAACCGCGCTTGGGTTTACCGTATTTACACGGATCTTGCGCGGCGCTGCCTCTAACGCAACAGAACGCATGGTGCCAATCACCGCATGTTTACTTGTATTGTAAGCGCTGGTACCGGGGCTGCCAATTACCCCCGCTACAGATGAAGTAATGATCAAACTGCCGCCATCATTCATTTGCGGTAAAGCATATTTACAACCCAGCCATACGCCTTTAACGTTAACAGCTATCACTTTATCAAACATCTCTTCGGGGTACTCGGTAATGGGCTTAACAACACCCTCAATACCGGCATTGTTAAAGAAGATATCTATTTTACCCAGGCGGGTTACGGTTTCATTTACATAGCGCTGCACATCGTCGCTTTTGGTAACATCAGCGGCAACGTAGCTCACATGGGGACTGTTTAAGGTTTCTACCGTTTGTTGCAAAGCTGCTTCCTGCAGATCTACCAGTACAACTTTGGCACCATTATCTAAAAATTTACGGGCGGTAGCAGCACCTATTGAACCGGCACCACCAGTAATAACTGCTACTTTATTCTCTAATCTTTTCATTGGTATTTCTTTTTTTGGTTACACAAAATTGCATAGCCACCAAACAGAAATACCGCACAATACGAACGCTTACAAGCACAATTTGAACCTACACGTTTCCTGACTTTCAGCCAACAAAACCTGCAGGCTCCGATGCTTTGAATTGCTCGGGCGTAAGGCCTGTGTGTTTTTTAAAGAAACGGGCAAAATAAGAGGGATCTGAATAGCCCAGGTCATAAGCAATCTCTTTTACCGATGAGCGGTGATGCATCAGCCCGCGCTTAGCCTCAATCAGCAGGAGTTGCTCTATCAGCTTGTTCATGGTAGTACCGGCGCGCTGTCTCAAGATCTCGTTTACCCTTTTGGGCGTAAGGCCTATCTGGCTCGCATAAAACAAAGCAGAGCGGTTCTCCTTATAATTCTCCTCAATCAATTGAAACAACTTTAGCATCCGTGTATCATCAATTTCTGCTGATGACGCATCAGCTTTGCTAAACCTAAACAGATGGGTAAGAAAAGCAGTAGTATATTTTAGTAACAAAGAAGTATCTGAGAGGTGGTTACTTTCCTGCATAATAAGGCTAAATAAGCTATTCATCAACTCCATTTTATCTGCGGGGAGAGCAATACCTTGATTATGAAACGGAGAAAACAACTGTCGCAGAAAAGGCTCTTCTATCTGTTCAAAAAACTCGCGCGAGAATACAATGGTCTTAGAACGGGGCAGTACAGCAGAAGGGATAGAATGTACCTGGTTTTTACCGATCAGAAAAACGGTATCCTTACGGATGGGGTAAGCTTCAAAATCGAGGTAATGTGTGCCACCATCTTCCTGAAACCAAACTATCGCATAAAAATTAATACGATGCTCTGTGGCGTGCTCACCAAAAGCTGGGCTTTTATCAGAAGCCAGAAACTGCACCGGCGGCAGTTGATGTAAGGGAAATTCTGTGAGCACTTGCTAAGCGTTTTGTACTGCGCGAAGGTAGTAAAAAGCCGAAACTCCTCGCGATTTCCGGCTTTGTTGTTGCCATTTCCCTTAGCAGAAAACAGCTGGGCTTAACCAGTTAATAGCAATTCATCCCCTTACGAACTGCACATAGCAGGCTAAACTCCAAGTTATAGTGGTGACTTTTTGGATACCCTTTAAATGCCTGCCTCAGGCCACCGGCCTGTGCCTCCATATTTATTGGCCGGCGACCTGAGCGGCTAAACGCAATGTTTGTGCAAAGAAAAAAAGATGAACCAACAACCGGAAGTTGTAACGATACAAAAGCCATCATCGTCGACAGAAGGGCAATAGGGCCGGATAGAAACCCTTTTTATTGGTTTATAACAGGTAAGGCATAGCAAAACATTGAACCATAGCCCGGAATACTCTCTGCCCATATCCGTCCGTTCATTTGCAGTATCATATCATGGCATATACTAAGTGCTATCCCCGCCCCGTGGTGGTTATCGGGTACAGGTTTGTCTTTTATCTTAAATAGCTGGTTTATTTGCTCAGCAGTCATTCCGGCTCCCTGGTCAGTAATAGTTAGTATTACTTCTTTGTTATCAGCCCTTGCAGAAACGCTTATAATACCACCATCAGGAGAGTATTTTGTTGCGTTACTAATGAGGTTACGGTTAACAAACAGCAACATTTGGTGATGTGCCATCAGTGTAAGACCGGTAGGTATGTTATTTTGCAAACTGATATTTTTACGCTGTTGGGCGTATAGGTAAACCCCATTGGCTTCAGCAATATTATTATGCAGATTAACCAGTTGCGGATGATAAACAAAGTTGCGCCGCTCGCTTTGCGCCCATAATAAGAGCCCCTCTAACAGGCCGATGCTTTTTGAAGCTGTTTCGCGCAGCCCAAGCATTATCATACCCAACTCCTCACCCGAAATGTGTTTACTTTTTAATTTAAGTACCTCAGAAGCCATTATTATCGAAGAAAACGGTGCCCTCAGGTCGTGCGATAAAACAGATAGTATCTTATCCTTAAACTTATTCAGTTCGGTAAGCCGTATAGCCTGCCGGTTTACAGCGGTGGTATCAACCGCGAAACCAATTATACCACCTGCAGTTGTCTGGTCTGGTAAAACGGTAGTATCAAAATAGAATTTATCATCGTTTACAGCAAATGCATTAACCGCCCTTGCAGCTTTGCCCCCCATAGCCTGCCGAAAGGCGTTTGTTAGATCTGGCGCAAGCTCAAAAGCGTTAACACCTATCAACTGGTCGTTACTCCAATCAGGAACGTCATCTAAACCGGCGCCAATAGAGTTCGTAATTTTCCCATCAGGATCTATCTGGTATAAAATAATTGGAAGGTTGTTAAGCAGCCCTTGCAGAAAGTGTTGGCTGCGTTCAAGTGCATCCAGCGTTTCCTGCAAACGGGTATTGTGTTTTTTGGATCGCTGTAAACTTAAAGCTATCAATACAGCAATAATAATTACAAGCACAACCAAAGTGGCTATCAGCGCTATTGAGATTTTTTTTATCTCGTTATCCTTGGCAAATAACACCAGTTGCTGGTGCTGTTTACTCACCTGGAACGATTTTTCCATGTCTGCATAGGCTAACCCTTTTGTGGTAAATTCAATAGAATCTTTTAATTGGTTGAATCTTTTAAGCGCCGAATACGCGGCAAGCGGCATATCATTTTTATCAAAATACTGCCAACGCAGATAATACCAGTCCTTAACAGACATTGCATTAACATCATGTAACGCCTGCTGCCTCTCCAGATGTTCTTTTGCTTGTATAAATACGCTATCGGCTTCCTTATTACGTTTAGTTCTCAGGTAAAGCTTTGCCAGTTTAAGTTCAGCTGTAATAGCATCATTTACATCATAGCCCGGGCGGTTGTTAATAGCTATGCTTGCTTTTAAAAAATGTTCAGATAGCGAGTATTTATTTTCCCTTTCATACAGTCCGCCTAAATTACCATAGATCATCCCGCGGGCTGCTCCTGCCCTCTTAGCGTTCTGATGCAATTTATCTATCGCCACCAATGCTTTATTATAGTAAGCCACGGCGCTGTCTGCCATATTAGATTGCTCGTAGGCAAGCGCTATAGTGTTTAGCATGCCATGTGGTTCATAAGCGTCACTATCTGCGCAGAAACTACGCTTTATTAAAGCTTCTTTTATATAGGGTACTGCCTCTGTAAATTTGCCTTGCCTGTATTTAACAAGCCCAAGTTGATTATTGAATTGCAGCAACGCGCACCCATCATTAAGTTGACGGGCCAACAAAAACCCATTATAATAGCGATCAAACGCATCATTATAACGGCGTTCTTTCATCAGGCGGTTGCCATCGGTTAGCAGGCGCTGCACTTTACTTTTTTGGTTGTTTATCGATTTAGTTTCTGATCTATTGCATCCTGTTAAAGCAATGTTCAACACAAACAAGCTCAATAACCAAAAGCTCAATAAAAATGCACCGCGCTGCATAGCAATAATTAATAGGTATCAATTGGGTAATAATACTATTATTTACTAAATTTCGATGCAAATTTATTTTCAAGTTAAATCAACTCTCCTATTAAGGAAAAAATATTTACCCTGTTACTAAGAGATTGATTTAGCTGCCGATAATTTGTACATTTTACTATTACTGACCCCTATTAGTTAAACTTACCCATGAAGCTCAATTGTATCATAATTGATGACGATGTTGCTGTTGCAGCTTATTTGCGCGATTTTATTGCTCAAATACCTTTCTTAAATCTTGTTGCTACCTATGATGACCCGCTGGAAGGACTCAACAAATTGGAGCAACAGGATGTACAATTATTATTACTTGATATTGGCATGCCCTGCCTAAGCGGCATTAACCTGGCCCGCCTGTTACATGATCAACTGGGCGACAATGCACCGCGCATTGTATTTATAACCGGGTTTGAACGCTATGCCCTTGAGGGCTTCGACTTAGATGCGATGGACTATATCCTGAAACCCGTTACTTTTGACAGGTTTCTTAAAATGGCTTACAAAGCAAAAGCTTATTTTAGCAAACAAACAGCCACAGCAAACTACCAGGATCATGATTTTATATTTCTGCGAGTAGAGCAGGAACTGGTGCGGGTATATATCAAAGACATACTTTACATGGAGAGCCGTAAAGATTACGTACAGGTGCACTTACAACCCGATGATAGGGTGATAACCGCATTAGCTACCATGAAAAGTATGGAAGAGAAACTACCGGAGAAAGCATTTTTACGCGTACACAGGTCTTTTATGGTATCGCTTGATAAGATAACTGCCATACAGCACCAAACTATAAGGATAGGCAAAGCTTTAATACCGGTAAGCGATCAGTATCGCGAACGTTTTAAAACCTTTACAAAGCAGTGGTTTTAAATAAAGCTGTTTCGTCTGCCCTTAAGCGGGTTTCGTCGCTCAAAGCACACCTTCTGCCGTTAGCGGTTTAAAGTTGATTACCAGAACACTTTTTTTGCATCAAAAAGGTGCTTGATGACGAGTGCGCCGCACCTGTCATCAACTTTCGGCTAACAACATGCAACCGCTCAAATCATTAAACTATGCGCAAAGGGCAGCGCTACTGCACAATTTGCTCATAACCGATATTCCTGATTTCCTTAGCTTTTTATATGAATACACTGAAACCGTGCAGGACAAAAGTGCAGAAATACGCAAAACATGGACAGAGCAACCTTTGGTTGCCGACCTGTGGATAAGCCTTGCCTCAACTATTCAGAAACTGTTAAACGAGCGCTCTGTTGAACTACACAATCAAAGTCAAAGCTTCTCAGAATTATTATTCAGAGATTTTGAGGCCATATTCTCTGTACATGTACTTTTAAAATACATTAAAAAAGAAACAACAAGTGCAAAGTTCAGGCAGGCGGCAGAGTTACTGTTTATTTAGCGTTACGCCGCCGATATCTTCTTACCAAAATTGCCCGGGCTGATGCCTTTAATGCGTTTAAATGTTTTAGAGAAATGGCTTACATCAGAAAAGCCAAACTCGGCGGCTATATGTTTCATTTGCAGGCCACTGGTAAGCAGGCGCTTCTCTATCAGTTCGGTGCGGTAATTATCCAGGTAATTGCGGTAGCTGATATTGAAATGGCGTTTAAAAAAGTTGCTGAAATAGGTTTCTGATATATTAAAGTAAGCAGCAACGTTTTTTATAGCCGTCTTATCGCGGTCATATACATTCTCGTGGATATAAGATATGAGTTGTTGGTGGTCAAAGTTTCTGATCACGCCCGCAAGCAGGCAATGGCTCTGCAAGTACTCTTTCATTATACCAAATATGGTAAGCATCTGGTAGTATACTATCGGGCTATTCTCCAGGCTATGCTGCCTGCTGTAAGCAACTATATTGATCACTGTAGAACGCAGGATATCTTTACAAGGATCGCCGATGTGCAGTTTGCCTTCTTTGAGATATTTTAACCGCATGATCATCTCCGGCGCACCAATGTTAAATTCATCGCGCGAGAAATGCTTTCTGCTTTCGAAATAACTCTCAGTGAATTTAATGAACGTAAAATGTGTACGCCTGGCTATCTCAAAATAATGCAGATCGCCGGGGGCAAGCAAGAACAGATCGCCGGCCTCGTATGGGATACGGCTTTCATTGAATATATGGTGCCCCTTGCCTTTGTGGATATACACCAGTTCATAGTAAGTATGATAATGCGGTTGGTAGTCATACTCGTCTATTTCATGGTCGTGAATGGCAAGCGGGGCAAACTGATTCAGCGTTTTCATACTGAAAGATGCATACAAAAAAATGAAAGATTTATACCAACAGCCAAAAGCCTGTTGTTTTTACATTTGGGCGATATTTGAACACAGTAATGGACAAACGCATTTTACCTTTAGCTATAGGCGGCCTTGGCATAGGCACCACAGAGTTCACCATCATGGGCCTGCTGCCCGATGTTGCCGGAAGCTTACATATTGATATACCCCAGGCCGGCCATTTCATTTCTGCTTACGCATTGGGCGTTGTGGTGGGTGCGCCTATCCTCATCGGCAGCAGCGTAAAACTAAAGCCAAAAAAAGTGTTGATAGGCCTAATGGTGATGTTTACCATATTTAATGCCTTATCAGCAGCGGCAAACTCCTATGGCCTTATGCTGGCTGCAAGGTTTTTATCGGGCCTGCCGCATGGCGCATTTTTCGGTGTGGGTACGGTAGTAGCTACTAAACTGGCAGGTAAAGGCAAAGAAGCTAAATACATTGCTTTGATGTTTACCGGGCTAACCATTGCTAACTTGCTAATGGTGCCTGCTGTTACCTACATTGGCCATAACTTTCATTGGCGCTGGTATTTTGGGATAGTGGCTTTTGTTGGCCTGCTTACCCTGTTAGCCCTTTATTTTTGGTTGCCAGACCTTCCGGGTAAACCGGATGCCGACTATCGCCAGGAGTTACAGTTTCTGCGTAAACCCAAACCGTGGTATCCGTTGCTGATTACCGCTATTGGTTTTGGCGGCTTGTTCTGCTGGTTAAGCTATATCAATCCTTTAATGACCAAAGTGGCAGGCTTTAAACCTACCGAGATACCTTACATTATGGTATTGATAGGTTTGGGCATGGTATTGGGCAACCTGGCCGGTGGTATTATTACCGATAAGATCGGCGCAGGCAAAACTACGGCTTATGTCATCATATCATCGGCATTGGTGCTATTATGTATCTTTTTACTATCGCCCATAAAGGGCTTTTCATTGGTGCTTACATTCTTGTGCCCCTTTGTACTAATGGCATGTAACGCTCCGGTAAACATGATGGTGATAGATGCATCGCCAAATGCCGAGATGATGGGTGCCGCGTTTATGCAGGCCGCTTTTAATGTGGCTAACTCGGCCGGTGCATATTTGGGTGGCCTACCTATTGCTTACGGCTTAACATACAATTACCCATCGTTAGTTGGTTCGGGTATGGCTGTTATCGGTTTCCTTATTGTGCTGGGTTATTTAAAGCGTTATGGCAACGCCAAATTTGCACATGTAGCTGCAGGGCATTAAGCTTTTACAAAAACTTCGGTCATGTTTATTTTTCTTTGTAGATATCAAATTTACTGAAAGGTACCTTACCGAAGCTTTTTACTGTTTTTACAGTAGTTTTTGATTTCTCAGGGTCGGAAACGTGATAGCTCTCGCCGCCATCTTTAAACAGATACCAGCCTTTATCTGCGGGTGAGTATTTAAAGGTGATGATGCGTGTCCAGCGCCAGCCGCTGCCACCATAGTGCTCTACTGAAAAATAGCCGTTTTTTATAGTGATCCCCGTGAACGGATCGCCCATTTGCCCGCCGCAATCCACACAATAAACAGCGTTATCACTACGCGCATCAAGTTTATAACTGCCGTCAGCGTTACCGGTAAGAATAAGCAACGGGCGTTTCTCAGGGTGATCTATCACATCTGATGTCTTTTCCTCTCCTGTTTTAAACAGCACCATAATGGCATCGGCATAAGCATCTTTATTCAAATTACCTTTGGTGACGTTAAGCGCCTCGTATCCTCTCGGGATAAATCTCTTAAGTTCAGACGGAACATCAACAGGCTGTGTAGGGGCTTGTGCCAAGGCCGAAGTAGTAACTAAACAGGTAAAGAGAACTGATAAGATAAAATGGAGCATTTTGATACCAATTGATGAATGCTTGCTTTTGATAAACAATTAATGCCAAACATGTTTTAAAGAGCTTTTTAAACATGCATGAGCAATTGCCACTTTGGCTATAATTAAACGCCCGGAAACTCGTATTTTCGCCAGTAACAAGTTGATATCCGGTTGTGTTAAGCCGTATTTCTAAAAATTACAAATATTTACATGAGCAACCAGGTAGCTAACGCTGAACAAAAAAAAAGAGGAAATAGAGTCGCATTAATTTTTATTGCAAAATTATTTCTCATCTACTTTTTACTGCACGAAGCAAACAGGTTCATGTTTAGTGCAACTACACCGGGCGGCAGGTTTTACAATGATTTTATTGCTGCGCACTTAAATTATGTACAAGGTTTAAGAAACCTGCTTATTATCCCCAGTACCTGGATAATAAAAGCTTTTGGATTTATAACCTACTATAACGCCACTGAAATTATGGTTATAGATGGCCCCATCCTCAGCATTAATTTTGATTGCCTTGGCTTATATATTATGAGTTTCTTAGTTGCGTTTGCTATCGCGTTCCCTGCGCATTGGAAATCAAAATGTAAAATACTTGCCATCACTATACTATCGGTATATGTTTTAAACGTGATAAGAATATCAGCTTTGGGTGTTTTGTTAAAGGCTTACCCTGCTCAACAAGCGTATTTTGATTATCATCATGAAGCCTTTAGCATAGCAGTTTACGTGGTGATATTTTTCATCTTGTATTCGTGGATCAAAAAAAACGCGCTCATAAAAGCTGTACGTTAGTTTCAACAAAAGCAAACCACCACTCACCGCATACCGTTTCATGCTTTAATCCTAAAGCCGTTATTATCTGGTTTGAACAAATCTGTACCTAAAACTGTTGATAGATCATGTATCAACAAAAACGATTGCTTACACCAATAAATAAAATACGTTTCTTAATTACAGGGATTGCACTATGCACGGGCTTAATGACTGCTTGTAACCAGCCAGACAAAAAGCACGACATTGAACAACAGGATACTTCAGTAAACAAGGAAGTTACTAAAGCAACACCTGATACTACAAGCATGACCCTTCCGTTGCTTGATGCTCTTTTTTATGAAAAAGACTTCGGCACATCACTCAAAAGTCAGTTGGGTTTATCTGCCGAACAAATAGTTAAACTAAGAAATGCTGCGCACAACTCGGTAGCAGGCTTAACCGAGGATGGTGCTATTGACGCATCATCTGCACGCACAGCAACGCAGCAATACCGCGAAAAAATAAAAGAGATATTGGGTGATGAAAAAGCGCAACAACTACTACAGTTTGTAAGCGACCGCTACAGCAAAGGCGTAGAGGGCCTTGCTCCTACTAAACCTAATTTTATACCTACTGATACGCGGATAGTGGTAAATGCGCCCGCCTTCAGGATGGATATATTCCGGGATGGCAAGCTGGTAAAAACCTTTAAGGTGGGGATAGGTTACCCTGAGTTTCCGTTACCTACGGGTATGCGCCGCGCCGATACCATTATTTTTAACCCTACCTGGACACCACCCGATGAGCCTTGGGTAAAAGGAAACTTTGCGCCCGGCAGAAAAGTTGGCGCCGGCAATGAACTTAATCCGCTCGGGTTGATAAAAATCCCTATCGGAATGCCATCATTGATACATGGCGGTAAAAAATTGGAAAAGATAGGCAACTTTGCGTCGCACGGCTGTGTGGGCCTAACTAACAGGCAGGTGGTTGATTTTGTGCCGCTGCTTGCGCAATTAGGTGGCTCGTCATTATCTGCTGATAGTATTAAATTGCTGCTCAAAAACAGGTCAAAAACCAGATCGGTAATGCTGCCTACACGCGTACCTATTGATCTGCGTTACGAGACCATTGTAGCTGAAAACGGAGGCCTTAACATTTACAGGGATGTTTATGAGCGCGGCACCAATACACTTGATAATGCCAAAACAGTACTTGCCGCGTACTCTATTAATTACGATCAGTTAACAGAACCAGAAAAGACTGGTTTAAACGAAGCCCTTGAAGAAATGAACCGCGATGCAAAGGGTAAGCC
The DNA here is from genome assembly GCF_003432115.1 of Mucilaginibacter conchicola. GTDB lineage: Bacteria > Bacteroidota > Bacteroidia > Sphingobacteriales > Sphingobacteriaceae > Mucilaginibacter > Mucilaginibacter conchicola. The sequence continues at coordinate 434,544 of NZ_QWDC01000003.1, read as the reverse complement.
TATAGCTACAGAAAGCCTTGCACCTGCTAAAAACGGGGTACCAGCCAGTAAACTTGCCCGCTCTAAAAATGGCAAGATCACATCAAGTGTAAAAGGCCAAAAAGTTGCGCAGGTTGCTATAGCTGCACTGCAAGGTAAGGGGTATCCGGCGCCTGTTGCATTAAGTGATGGCAGCGCAGGAAAAACTAAATAAGATCAACCTGCTTTAAACGCTTTCATCCAGGTATAAACGTAACAGCCTGCACAAAAACCGGCAAACGATTCAAGACCGGCAAAAACGAGCAGAACAGAGGTGACAATTTTTGCTTCAAGCACAAGGCCAAAAAGCAGCAGTGTAAGAATAATGGCCGAGAAAATTGCCCCCATTAAAGCTGCGAAGCGTTTAGGCCCGCGGTCTGTTAGTTTGCTTTTTAGGTTCAGCAGCTTCACCACTTGCCCCGCTATTAAAGCAAGCGGGCTGTAAGGTTGCAGGTTAAGCCCCCGTAATGCAAAATCAAATAAGAGAATTGCCGGCAACACAGGGTTGCCGGTAACTAATACCGCGACGGCAAACAGGATAACAAAAAAAGCTACCACGCGTACCCGTGTTTCATCAACCTTTACGCCATCTATGGGGCATTCTAATTTGCTTTGCATGTTATAAGTTTATGTTGTGCGTATTTTTGTTTTCGCACATTACAAAGGTACTATGTGTACTGCCAATACTTTTAACCGAGCCCAGTTTATTAAAAACAAAATCCTGGTAGTGCTTCATATCACGGGCGTAAACTTTTAGTAGAAAATCGTAATCGCCAGATATATTGTAGCACTCTACCACCTCGCTAAGCTGCATAATATCCCGCACAAAATCGCTACCGATGGCTTTATCGTGTTGTTTTAGTTTGATGTTGCAGAAAATGATCAAACCGTAATTCAGCTTCTCGGCATCCAACACGGCAATATACTTTTTTATGAAGCCGCCATTCTCCAATCTTTTCAAACGTTCAAAAACCGGCGATGGCGAGAGGTTGACTTTCGCAGCCAGGTCTTTAGTAGATATGTTGGAGTCTTCGCCCAACAGGCGCAGCAATTGCAGGTCGGTATGGTCAAGTAATTCGGTCATAGAATAAAGCACTTTTTGAGCAATAAAAACAAACCAATAAAAGTTTATTTAACTTAAATTATCGTCAAATATATTTTATTCAACTTAAATAAACATCATTACAAAGTGTTTAAATCTTAATATATAGCTTTGAACAGTATTTATATATAATACAGAATAGTTCTTTACACCATAAATCAACTGTAAATGGTTTCCGGCGAAAGCCGGGATTAAAAGGGAACCGTGTGTAAATCACGGGCTGTCGCGCAACTGTAAGTAACCTAAAAGTTTCTGTCATGCTATGTCCACTGACCGCCAATTGGCCGTTGGGAAGGACGCCGGAAATGTTACAAGCCAGGAGACCTGCCTTTTACTTACAGACAATGCTTTCGCGCAATAAAGCAAAAGGTCTCTGATGATGCATTTAACCAGGCAAATCCTTTGCCTGCAATGCCATCGTATGCCCCTTTTGCCCAGGCGTTTAAAAGCCTTGTATTAAGCATTTTAACATTTCACCTTTTAAATTATTAAAAAGATGCTAACGCAAAACCTGGGTTACCCGCGCATTGGTGGCCAACGACAATTAAAAAAAGCCTGCGAAAGTTATTGGGCGGGCAAAATAAGCCTTAAAGATCTGCACCAGATAGCCCGCAGCATTCGGGAGGAAAACTGGCAAACACAACTAAACGCCGGGATAGACCTTATCCCCTGCAATGATTTTAGCTATTATGATCAGGTACTGGATATGAGCCTACTGCTGGGCAACATCCCTGAACGTTACGCGCCCGTATTATCGCAAGTTGCAGATAATACCGAAATAGACCTGTACTTTGCCATGGCACGTGGCTACCAAAAAGATGGTCTGGACATTACCGCCATGGAGATGACCAAATGGCTGGATACCAATTACCACTATATAGTGCCGGAGTTTAAGGCCAAACAAAAGTTCAGGATCTTTTCTGAAAAGCTGTTTGGCGAATACAATGCAGCTAAACAATCTATTGGTGATAAGGCCAAACCGGTATTACTTGGCCCGATAAGCTACCTGTTGGTAGGTAAAGAAAAAGAAGAAGGCTTTGACCGCATTGAGTTGATAAAAGAACTTGTTCCGGTTTATGTAGAGATCATTAACCGCCTTAAACAGCAAGGTGCTACATGGATACAACTGGATGAGCCGGCCCTGGCACTTGACCTTTCCAAAAAAGAAAAAGAAGCATTTGAATTTGCTTACCGCTCTATAGCTAACCGCGTAAGCGGCGTTAAAATACTGGTGGCTACCTACTTTGAAGCATTGTTAGATAATACCCAATTGGCCGTAAACCTACCTGTGACTGCCCTGCATATTGATCTGGTACGCGCACCCGAGCAATTGGACGAAGTATTGGCTTTAATTCCCCTCAATCTGCAACTCTCGTTAGGCGTTGTTGATGGCCGTAATGTTTGGAAAAACAACTATGAGCTTTCATTGGCGCATATCAATAAAGCCGTTGAAAAATTAGGTAGTGATAGAGTGCTCATCGCACCATCGTGCTCTCTGTTACACAGCCCGATAGATCTTGACCTGGAAACCAATATAGACCCCGAAATAAAAAACTGGATGGCCTTTGCCAGGCAAAAACTAAACGAAGTAGCTGAGCTTAAGCAAATAGTTGCGGGCAATAACCATTTATTAGCGATTAACAAGGCCGCCATACAAAGCCGCCGCACATCGCAAAAAGTACACAAACAAGCGGTTAAAGACCGTGTGGCTGCTATAACAGAGGCCGATGCAAGTCGTAAAAGCGCTTTCCCGGTACGCCAGCAATTGCATCGCGAGCGCTTTAATTTCCCGGCTTTTCCTACAACTACTATTGGGTCGTTCCCGCAAACAGATGATATACGCCGGTTGCGAGCCAGTTTCAAAAAAGGCGAAATCACACTTCAACAATATGAAAAAGCTATTGAAGATGCTACGGTTGAAGTTATACGCTGGCAGGAAGATGCAGGGTTGGATGTTTTGGTACACGGCGAGTTTGAGCGTAACGATATGGTGGAGTACTTTGGCGAGCAACTGGATGGCTTCCTGTTCACCAAGAATGGATGGGTACAAAGCTACGGCAGCCGCTGCGTTAAGCCACCGGTTATTTTTGGTGATGTGAGTCGCCCGGCGGATATGACCGTACGCTGGACCAGCTTTGCTGCACAACAAACTAATAAGCCTATGAAAGGCATGCTCACCGGCCCGGTAACTATTCTGCAATGGTCGTTTGTACGTGATGACCAGCCGCGCGATATCACTACCTGCCAAATTGCTTTAGCCATCCGCGATGAGGTTTTGGCGTTAGAAAAAGCCGGCGTAGGTATTATTCAAATAGATGAAGCTGCCATCCGCGAAGGCCTCCCTTTGCGCAAAGCCAAACATCCGCATTACCTGGATTGGGCGGTTAAGGCCTTCCGCGTTACGGCGGGTGGTGTTGAGGATAAAACACAGATCCACACGCACATGTGTTATAGCGAGTTTAACAACATCATTGAGCATATTGCCGCCATGGATGCCGATGTGATCACCATTGAAACCTCACGTTCGCAGATGGAGCTCTTACATGCCTTTGCACATTTTGAATATCCTAATGAGATAGGCCCCGGCGTGTATGACATCCACTCGCCTCGTGTACCAACAACCGGAGAGATGGTATCGCTACTCACCAAAGCCGCTGATCTGCTACCTGCCCAAAACTTATGGGTAAACCCCGATTGCGGCTTAAAAACCCGCAAGTGGCCCGAGACAAAAGCCGCCCTTATAAACATGGTAGCCGCCGCCAAAGAGGCCCGCAAGATCATAAATATAGAGGCCGCTATATAAATGCAAATAAAACAGTGAGTGCAGATAGCGCCTCAGCTGTTTTTCATTTATGTCCGTTTTAAATTGTTACATTTAAACCATGAACGCAAAACCTAACCTACCCAATAAAACCACACGTGCCACAGTCACTACACTGGCTTTGAAAAATGCCGGAGTGGTATTATTGAACAACTACATCCCAATACTTTTTAATCGACTTGGTTTAACTAATGAAAATCAATTTATTGATAACCAGGCTGCCGGCAAGGCTGTGCAATACCTGCAATTTTTAATTACAGGGCAAAGTGCTACAGAAGATATATGCCTGCCGCTTAATAAAGTATTATGCGGTTTACCACTGGCACAGTCTGTACCGCAAGAAATTGACATAAGTAATAATGAACAACAATTGATAGAAGGGCTAATTAATGCTGTTATTAACTATTGGAAGGATATAGGGACATCTTCAGTATCGGGTTTTAGGGGTAACTGGTTAATACGCGAGGGACTGCTTACAGAAACGGAAGAGCGCTGGGAACTTACAGTAGAAAAACGCCCTTATGATCTGCTCATCTCTCGTTCATCTTTTTCATTCTCAATAATTAAACACCCATGGATGCCAAAACCGCTACATGTTAACTGGCCCTATTAATAAGTTATCATACCTTAACTATCAGCTAAAAATAAAAGCCTGTAAGTAAATAAACTTACAGGCTTTTTTACATTATTTACCAGGCTGCCTCTTATTGTAAACTCGGCCTACCTTCATACTTAAAATAAGCAGAATAAAAATTTAACATACTGATTATAAGCATTTTTGCTATTTTAGAGGAAATTTCTAAACTAACCTTTTTTCACAATGAAACAATTTTATGCTGTAATGATCAGCCTCATTTGCGCTACATCCACTTTTGCGCAAGACACTACTAAAATCCCTAAAATTGCCGATTCGAACGCTGCATTTACCAACCCTGACGGAAAACAGGTGGCAACCCCCGCACATTGGAACCGCGTTTTAAACAATGTATTCGGAAGGTTATTAGGTAGTGCCGGCAACCCAACAACCATAGGCAATTACGCAAGCTTTGAACCGGTTAACGGATCATTTGCCTTCAAAGGGAGTGTTGCAATAGGTAACAAAGATAATATCAGAATGAGCTATCTGTCCATCTCTGCCAATGGCGACTTGATTTCTAAAAGTTACGCAGCACTATTTAACAATAGTAAACTCAATACCAATAGCGGTATACAATTAGAGTATCATTTCCGTATCAGCAAAAAAAACAGTTTTACCTCAACAACCGATAATGAAGCCCGATATTATTTCGACGAATGGGCTTCAAGAGATTCAATGGTAAAAGCAAAAAACAACTATATCAACGAGATCAATGAAATATCCAATAAGCAGGTGATACTTGATTATAAAATTGGTGTTGGAAATGTACAAATTGAGGTGCTCGAAAAAGAAGTAAACCAGTGCCGGGCCGATTTACTTAAACTTGGGCAGGATGTTGCTTCTACACCCGATAAAAGAAAGGAAGCATTAGAATCACTTGATAAAAAAACGAACGAACTTACAACGCTGCGAAAAAACCAGGTAAAACTCACGTATAAATCAGACTCTTTACAGGTTTTAGCTAAATTAAAACAAGACCTTGTAAGTTGGTATATATCGAAACAAGATACCATTCACGGTAAGCGTAAAGATAAATTATTGGAACGCTTTCAGGTTTCGGGCGTCAAATTCACCTACCTTACTGTAACCGCAGGTACCGGAAAAACCACTTACTACACATTTGCGGCCGATAAGCCTTTTAACCAGCAATTAACCAAAGTTGATACGGCAACTTACCGGCTGGGATTAATCCTTAACCATTACAACCAAAATAGCCTGCGTGGAACTGCCTGGTTCTTTAATTTGGGTGTGGCTTGGGAAAAAACCAACAATACAGCTTTACTGGGTACAACAGAGGTTTCGCAAGAAGCTTCTTTTAAAAACGCCACCGGAGATACTGTTAGAAAAGTAGCCAAAAAATATAATGCTTATACAGATCCGGTTGATAATTACAGGCAATGGCAAATTTCCGGTAATGCTTACTACTTGTTCGCAAACCGTACAAACGGGATCCACTTATTCCCATCTTTTTACATGCCCGATAAAAAACGAGGTTATTTGAATGCAGGGTCGGCTACCTTGTTTCTTTCATCAATTCAAAAAAAGACCAACCGGTGATCAATTTCGAAGGTTATTTCCAATTTAACGACGTGTTTAACAGTGTAAAAAACGCATCCACTACTTTCTTTGACAGAAATGAAATCGGCATCCGCTTTACAGTTCCATTTACATCTTTATAAAACTTTAAATTATTATGAAAACCAAACCTAACCCAAAAAACAAGTTAACAAGCCCGTTAAAAAGACTAAGATTTTTGCAAGACCGTACTAACGGGAAAACGGCCCCGGGCAGTAACTTGAGCCTGCAATTAAATAACCTTAAGTTTGCTAACTTATCCCTTCAAATTAGTGATACACCCTATGCAATAAAAGGTGACTTCATGGCATTGTGTAAATCAGAAAACTACAAACCATTAACAGGTTGGGTTTCTGAAGAACAGGCAAGGGCAGTAAAAGCAAAGCACGAACAAGACAAGATTGATCATACCGTAATAATTAATAACAGGCATTCTATTTGATATTTGCTGTATGTTGGTCAAAGACCAGTCTTAGAATAGTTGATACTTATTTCCGCATTTGTTGATTTATAACGGATTGTGATAGATTTCCTATTAAAAGATCGTTACAGCAACGCTACACTTACCTGTGCGGCTAAGCTGAAAATATCTTACACACATTTTTCAGCTTAAGCGGCCGGCATGAGATTGGCCAATTTAGGTGATTACCCAAAAGGTAACGGGCGCGCCGGGGTGAGATACGGGGCGCTTTTTTGTATTAGCCAGATTGCGGCATGCCAAAACACAAAAACCTGTAAGTTATTAGGCTTACAGGTTTTATTCGCTATTCAGCATGTTTCTTATGCGGTGGATCGCCAATCTCTGCTCCATAACAAGGAGCCGATAAAATAATTTGGTATTTCCAGAGGATGTGTTAATCACCAAGAACACGCCACAACCCAAACAACATATTACGATTAAAAATTTATCAAAATCATATTATTTCGAAATGTTGCTGCAATATTTACGGAACGCATAAATAGTTTAACTTTTTTTAGGGTATAAATACCGCTCATTTACTTTTAATACGATCTGATTTTGACGATTGGGGCAGGCACTTGTGAGCAAATTGACAAACTCTTCAAAACTTTTACTTTGATCATAAACATTGCCGGCTAACTCCAGATAATCTAACATCTGCTGATACAACTCAGGCCCACCGGGTGCTCCATGTCCCGGCAAGATATGATCATAAGCTTTGCTTTTCTGCAAGGCTTTAATATCGTTTCTCCATGTCTCAAAAGCCATCTCGCCTAAAAACGCATGAATATTGTTATAGATCAGATCCTGCGTGATAATAACACCGTGCTTTGGGAAGGCGATCATTAAAGCATCGGCTGTTTCGGCATTCGTTGAATGGATAAACTCTATATCTACTCCATCTATAACATCGTAACCCGGCGCAATAACGATCTCGGGCTTATGTACCTTACCGGGCACCAGTTCGCCCAGGCGAGGATGCATAGCTTTTACGTAGGCATCACCGGTGGCAGCTATCATTTCTGCTGTTTGATGCAATGCCGAAACTTTAATGTCAAATACCTGCGCGCCGAAATAATGATCGGGATGGTGATGGGTTACATAAAGCCAGGTAATGGGTTTGCCAAGTTCAGCAGCGTAACCGGCAACTTCTTTAGCGTATGGGATAAGCAACTGCGCATCTACCAGCAAAAGCTGGGTGGGCAACTCCACTATATGGGAGTTTACCGACCAGCCATTTTCCGGGCTTGTATAAGTATGAATGGTAAGATCATTAACCTTTGTGACAGCGAAATTTCCTTGCATATTCTCAAAATTTATCGGTTAATAAAAACTGGCTGATGTATCCGGCAGAAATATCCGGGTATTGATGCTGAGGAGCATGCCCGGCCTGCGGTAATACCACCAATTGCAAATGGGCAAGTTGCTGGTTAAGCGCATACCAGTTCTCGACGGCGAAACAAACGTCGTGGTCGCCCATGAGCAGAAAAATTGGTTTTTTGTGTTTGATGATCTTGTCCCGTATTTTCAATTCATCAGCACGGTAGCCTTTGCCGCCTTCAAAATACTCTTTAAAAACCGGCTCGGGTACCGGAATATCCAGATCGGTCTCACGGCTTTTAATACGGGCTCTTGATGCAGCAGCGAGCTCGCGGCTCAACTCAGACCGTGGTTCAAAAAAGGCTATATAATCGTCGTTCAGGTCGTTTTCGCGAACGGCAACCTCGTAAAATACCTTCTCTACAGGATGTGGATTATCGCCCGGAGGCGGCGTGCCTATCAGCACAAGGCGCTCGGCATAATCGGGATAAAGTGCAAAAAATGTTTGCGCAACCATACCACCGTATGACCAGCCACCAACCGCATGCGGACTAAGGTTTAATCCCTCAAGCAGGTCTTTTACATCCTTGGCTGTGGTGGGTATATCTGATACAGCAACCTTGCCTGTTGAGTGGCCTATGCCCGTATAATCAAACAAGATAACTTGCAGGTGCCTGGCAAGGGCGTCAATAAACGCCGGATCCCAGGTATCCAGATTTCCTTTAAAACGATTGCACAACACCAACGCCGGGCCCTTGCCGATAACCCGATAAGCAAGACTACGGCCATTAACCTCAACCAACCTGGTTGTTGCCGTTAAACAGGTACTATCGGCGTTATTAAGATTTTTTTGTTTTTCCATGGTATTAAAATTTAGTGTTATAGGTGGTAGGTAAGATCACTTAAATCAGCCCAAATGGCCAGATCGAGCATGTTAGGCGTGCCGTCATCATTGCGATGGTACATGCGCCTCACAGTGCCGATCCTGAGACCCTGAGCCTCGCGATAATCGTAGATGTACTGGGCAACATTGAAGGTATTTTTCTCTTCAACTGCTACATCTACCGTATAATCCTGGCGGCGCAGCAGGTAGTTGTCATCAAAGTAAAATTGCTGCACTTTGCTATGGCTCAGCATATCATCGGGAAAAGTAACCTCTAACACGCGCCAGGTCTCGTTGCGCTCTGTATAGGGGGCTATCTCTTTAACCTGTATACCCGGCAACAACATAAAAAACGGGAAGTTGATGTATTGCCAAAGAGCATATCCGTTAAAGGTTGCTAAACCCAGCGGCCCCCATAAACCGTGCTTCATTTCCTGGTGAAGGCTATGTGCATCGCCTTTTCGTTCGGCTATGATTTGCCCACTCTCATTTTCAATGGCTACCCTTTGGGGGGTAATGTCAGAGAAGGCATCAGGTGCGCCAAATGGTTTAACGCCGGCGCGCTGCTCATGCAACCAAGCCGTAACGGTTCTTTCCGCCCTGTTTTGAGGCAATTGCTGTAATGTTACCAGTGTACCTCCACCTATCATAGTGACGGATACTTTTTTGTATTTCTCCCAGTTCTCACGACCGCCATGTGCGGCAAGAATGTTCTCTAATAATTCCATAATCGTTTTTGATAGTTAAATGCTTTATAATTTTATTGCTGCTTTACACTTACGCTGTCTTCAACCGCTTTCTCGACCAACTTTTCTACCTTTTGATCAAGCCCAAGGCCTACCTCGGTTATTTGGGGGATACCAAACTGGCCGAAAAGATCAGATGGTTTATCATATTCTATCGTAGTTCGGTTTTGTCCATCCGTATAAACCAGTACGCGCAGAGGGGCATAAAGCGCAGCCCGGATATCATGGCGGGTCATGGAGAACGCGATCAGAGGGTTGCCAATCAGATATTGTTTGGCAAATCGCTTCTCGCCTATCAGGTTAAATAATGAGCCATGATCCTGGATATCAAATATGATAAGGTCCTGGTAGCCCTGCAACGTTTCGATGTGGCGGCGGGTGCCTTCCGGGTCGGTAACAATATTGGTCACATCACTTTTGGTGATCCTGCCGGCGAGCTTTTCAAAGGCATTAGTAAAGTCTGTAAAACCGGGTTTTACGATTGTACTTATATGGGTTACTTGCATTTTATGGTTATTGAGTTTAGAATTTGAACAAACGCAGGCCCATTTAAGGGCCTGCGTTAGGGGTAAAAAATAACTATATCAATTCGAGGCTCAATACATCGATCCCTATGCGGATAGGGTCTAAAAGCGGTGTATTATCTTGCTGAAGGGTATAGATGCGGCGCTTTGTTGGGAGTTTGATACCATTAAATTCCTGTATATCGTGAACATAATGCGCAGCCCCGCGGCCATTGAGGGTTATTGTCCAGTAATCATTTCGCCTTAGCAAACCGTCGTTTGCATCAAAGTAGAATATCTGGCGCTTTGATTGTTTTGCCAGGTGATCAGGGAAGATCACTTCCAGTCTGCGCCAGGTTTCGCCGTTCTCTTTCCAAGGTTCTATCTCGGCGTAGGTAACACCATCTGCTGCCAACACAAATGGTGTAGAAAAATAAGTCCAGATACCGCTGCCGCTAAAATAAAGCGTTTGCGGGCGCGACCATGGTTTACCGTAGTGCCCTTCAAAAGATAGTAGCGGATCATATAATTCATCAATAACATTTCCGGCCGAATCTTTCACCGCTACATAATCTGTGGTAAAAACAGCATCAGTATCCGGCTCAAAAATGTGTTGATAGGTAATATGCTGCCTGCCAATGCCGATGTCTGCAATGATATCATTGGTAGCTCCCTCCTGCCCCTGGTCTTTCCAGGTGCTGCCAAACATGTGCAAGTGAGTAACTACCCGGCCAAATTTGTTCCATTGTTTTAATCCGCCGTGGGCGTCAATAGCAAATGCCAATAGGTCTTTTCCGTCGTTGTTCATAGATGTTTTGTTTTTGGATAGAAAAACAAACTCCAATCCAATAAACAACAAATTGATATTCAATAACTTAAATAAAAACTCAAAAGATAAATTACTTTATTTAGCAATTCAGAAATCAATATTTACGATAAAATGTAAATGCACACGAGGCTCACAATCCTAAGGCTTTACCGAGATATCGTTCAGATACAATAACCACGACAGGCGGTAATTATACAGCGCCTTATCAAACACTTCTATCATTGGTTCACAATCATCAGCAACCTGCATGAAAAGTTCTCTCAACTGACTGTAAAGCATTAACTGGATCTTAAAAAGATGTTCAACATCTGTACTTACATGCCGGTTATTGTTAAAATGCAGGTCGATAAGTTCCTGCACTTCTGCAATGGAAATACGGAGCATAGTTATTTCATTTTTTAGGTAGATAAGCATAGCAAGATTGTTGAGCAGTATTAAGTTTTTACCATTTATAAGTTTCCTTTATGTTTACCGAACTATCAATACTTAGCGACGGGATGTTATTATGGTAAGTAAAGTGGAATCCATTTATCAGCTTTATTTTTGATAGATCATACAACTTCCCTTGTATCATATATTCCTCTATGTCGGCCATCAATTGCCTTTTCGGCAAAAACTGTGCACCTACATTAAGATAGTCCTGGTAGGTTAGTTGGCCCTCGTGATCGGCCCGTTCTTTTGCCAGTAATGCTATCAGGAAATCGCGGATAGTTTTTTTACCACCCCATGCCAGGCGTATTTGATTATCTAATACAAACCCATACAAAAAACCTCGCTGATACGATATCTGGATATAGTTGTAACCATCCCAAAAATGCTTTGCAAGAGAATCGGTGTGTAAACCGTTTACAGGGTTTTTATAAAGAGCCTCAAAACGGTTCTTATTTGCTTCGGCCACAAAATCTTCTTTTCCCATCATGCCGGTGCCGGCCAGCAGGTAATAGGTGATATAGTCGTTTACGCCTTCAGAGAACCAGGTATAGCGCTCACCCTCATCTTTAATTCTTAGCTCGCCCCCTATCCATTTATGCGATGTTTCGTGCGCCACTATCATGGTATTATTAAGGGTGTATTTCCCCTGGTATATCATCACAAAACCGTGATTTCCCGCCGCAAAACCGGTATTAACCGTTTGCCCCGGCGTGTAAAAAGGTGCCGAGAAAAGGAAATAAGTGTTTGGCTTTTTATCTTGCCAAAAATCATAAGAGCGCGGAAAAAAGGTGCTAAAGAAAGGCTGCAAAGAGGTTTCCATATCATTGATGGTATCTCTTGCAGATACAATTTCATAATAAGGATTTCCTCTCACTTTAAATTTTTTGATGCGCAGATCATCGCCGTAAAAAAATATCAGGTTATCAAAATCAGCTTTAGGTACTGTTAAGGTCGAATTTAAAGTGGCCTCAGGCGAAAGAGATACGAAATAAGGTAACGCCGGGGGCTTCTGCCCCCATTCTACAATGATGTTCTTTGCCTTAGTACTATCTTGTTTAAGCAGAAAATTAATAGCTTTTATCCTTAACCTACCCGGTTCAATTATAGGTTGAAAGAGTTCATGGATGGTAGCATTCTTTGGATCTATCACCATATTGCCATCAACTTCGTAATGCAATTGATGCCCACCTGCTTTATGATGGCTGATAACTATACTGCGTTTAGCTGAGTCTATTTCAAAAGTACCGCCACCATCAACCTTAATGTGATAAAGCTTTTTGAAAATGCTTTTTGAATTACCTATATCATTAACAAAAGAAAAACTGGTTTTGCCTGCTGTAGCCCGATAACTGATATCGACCGTAAGGATGGTAGATCTGCCATCCCATGAAAGCCTATAAACAGGCGCAGCATCCGTTTCGCTGTAAGCCGCAGTCTGTAAGCCCGAACTTAAAAACACTAACGCACATAAAACCTTTATATGCCTTGCCACATGCCATCGTGTACCCATATCAGCTTAAAAATTATCTGCTCTTCTTAACGGGATCTGAAGATTGGTTGGTCTGTCTTCCTCGGTACCAAAACCCCGGCCATCCACGTTTCTGGCACCCCAAAACATCAGGCCATCTGACAAATAAATCAGGTCGAACTCTTTGAATACATCTCCCTCTGCCAAACCAAATGGCGGAAATGCCTTTTTAAAAATGCTTTGCGTACCGTTAACCTTCCATTCTTCAAAGCCTTTGGTGGCCTGGTTAAGCACAAATGCAAATGGAGCGTATAAAGGTGTTACCTGGTAATCAATATTTGCTGCAAAGTCTACTTTTTGAGCACCTTCGGCAATATCATGTGCCCCCTGCCATAGCATACGCCCATGTATGAAAAGCTTTGCAAGTGCCGTTTTACCGAAAGGGTCTGCGTAATTAATAATGGTTAAATTAAATTCATCATTGTCCCATAATTCAAATGCACGGGTAAGATAGAATGGTTTAAGGCTGCCATCAGCATTCTTTGCCAGGCTGGGCCTCACTTCAACGGCAATGCTTTGCCATAGACCAATTGCTTGTTCTTTTACTTGTTCAATAGGCATAAAGATAGATGTTAATGATTAGTGCCTTAGTAACGCGATCCATATTAACCGGATGTATTACCAGAGCGCGCCATGGAACACAAGCAGGATGCCATATATTAAACAACTAACAATCAGTTATTTATATATAAAAAACTATTACACTTCACGGTATTTCGTGTATGGTGCTATTTCATTTACGACATAGCATAAGCCGATAATGATAAGGTCTGTATTAAGAAATAAATATTCCGTTGAAGGCAGCTGTTACATTATTACGAATAATCTGAAAATCAACTAATGTTTTTTACGAAATAAAGCCGTATTACATTAATACAAAATCACAACAAATTGAAATACAGATAATTGAAAACTGGCACCTGAGTTGAATACTATTCTCCGTTAGTTAATAATAAAACTCCTAAACTATGCTTCGTTCTTTACAGGCAGTTCATGTTACCAGTAAGGCATCTGGCATAGGTGCTTTTTCTTTGCTTATTCTGTTTAAAACCAAACCGTAGTTGTCGCATTACATTCACCCGAGATACATTTTGGCGCTTAGCATTTTTCTGATTGCCATGCTATTTGTAGGCAATAATCAATTGCTTGCGCAATTTGTAATAAAAGGCAGGGTCTTATCGGCCGATAGCAATAGTGTTGGCCATGCTTCAATAAAAATCCGCGGAACTAAAGTTGGTGCCCCGGCAGATTCTGCAGGCTATTACCAATTTAAAACTACCATACCGGGTAAGCAATGGCTTATTTGTTCGGCCATTGGTTATCAAAAGGATAGTGTGTTAATTAATATCAATGGTGACTTTTCCCGAAACTTTATTTTAAAAATCGACTCCGGCAGTTTTGGGGTTGTTAAGGTGAGTGCCGGCAAACCCATACATGAAACCAAACGCGAATACGTTTTAAACGATCTGGATATAGCAACCACAGCAGGCTCTGTTGCAGATGTTGCTGCGGCACTGCAAACCTTTCCGGGTGCTGCACCGGCAGGTAATGAAACCGGGATATTTATACATGGGGGCTCGGCAGAAGAAACTAAAACATTTTTTGATGGCATGCTGGTTAAGAACCCATTTGGTAGCCGCCTGCCCGATATTGCCAACCGCAGCCGGTATTCTGCTTTTTTATTTGAAAAAACCATGTTTACTACAAGCGGCTATAATCCTGAATATGGGCAGGCTATGTCATCGGCAATGCTATGGGACACCAAAGGGCTTGCAGATACTACGTCAACAGAGTTTTCATTGGTAAGCCTGGGCATTGGGGCCGCACATACGCAGCGGTTCAAAAGCAGCTCATTAACTGTAGGCGCTAATTACTATAATTATGCGCTTAACAATAGCGTGGTTAAGCAAAACGTGGCCTGGCAAATGGACCCAAGGCAGTATCAAAGCATGATACACTGGAAGATTAAAACATCGCCTACAGGGATGTTTAAACTCTTTGCAGATTACAGCGATACGCAACTTTCTTTCAAAATAAATAACCCCATAAAAAACCAATGGGAGTTGCTAAGTAACACCAACCGCAATTGGTATGTTAACGCCCATTATACTGATTACGTTTTTAACAGCTGGAAACTATTTGCAGGCGTGGCTTTTAACAATACCGCAGAAAATGGCAGCCTGGTAAAGGACCCATACCATCAACATGACAATGTTTGGCAGGAGAAGATAAGCCTCTCAAAAGAGTTTTTTAAAAACTCTTTGTTCACCGTTGGCGCCGAGCAGTTTCAATCCCAAAGAAATGAGGGTTTTGCCCAACTACAGCGCGGATACAACGATGTGCTTAGCGCGGCCTTTGCGCAACAAGCTGTTTACATCACAAAAAATATATTGGTAGACGCGGGTTTGAGGGCCGAACGCTCAAACTATCTAAACAGGAACAACCTGGCGCCAAGAACATCTCTTTCATATATTCCGTCTAAAGCGCATAAAATTACCGGCTCGTTTGGCAGCTATTATGAGAAGCCCGATGACAGTTTTCTATCTCAAACAGATCAGCTGACATTTGAGAAAGCAAACAATTACGCACTTGAATACACATTTACCAACCAATACAAAAATCTGCGTGTACAGTTCTTTCACAAGCAGTATTCGGATTTAACAAAGATTATTACGCCGGTATTCTCCGGCTTCCAGGCTTTTGGGCCACCTTTACAGATATCAGCCTTTAATAACAGTGGCTCCGGCTATGCTAAAGGCATTGATGTGTTTTGGCATGATGTAGGTACTTTTAACGCACTGGAATATTATATTTCTTACTCCTACATAGATACCAAACGCAACTTTATCGATTATCCTGCAGCGGCTACTCCGCCGTTTGTTTCTAAACACACAGGCAATCTGGTAGCAAAAAAACTGATCATGAACTACCGTGCCCAAGTATCGGCTACGTATACATTTAGCAGCGGCCGCAGTTATTTTAACCCGCTTAATACGGTTTTCATGGGTGATAGGACGCAGGCCAATCATAACATTAGCTTAGGTTTCAGCTATTTGCCGCATATAGGGAGAAGCTACTCTGCAATAAACCTCACCGTGGGTAACATTTTCGGGTTTAAGCAGGTGTACAGCTATCGCTACTCGTATGATGGAGCAAGGCGGGTAACTGTGTACCCGCCGAGTGGTAGAAATATTTTGCTGGCTTTTCTTATCAACTTAGATGGCGGCAATTTTAATCATTGAAAACAAAGCAGCACAATTAAGCTTGTTCAATCAATGGGCCATCATCATAATAGCCCTTTTTTATCTTTAACTTCTTCATTTTTGAATAAAGGGTTGTTGATGGAATATTAAGCTTAACAGCAGCCCCGCCGGGGCCTGATATTTTCCCGCCGGATATCCTCAATACCGAAAGTATATGCTCACGCTCTACCTCGGCAATGGTTTTTACGCCTGCAAGGGGCGCCGACGGATCGGCCTTAAGTAAACAACGCCCGGGAAGCATAATTTCATTAATAACCGTACCCTCATTTAAAACAAGGGTACGCTCTATCAAATGCTCAAGTTCTCTTACGTTACCCGGCCATTCATAAGCCTCAAGTTGTTTACCGGCACGCCTGGAGAGGGCGGGCTTTTTGTTTCCTGAAAATTTAGCTATAAAATGGTTGGCAAGCTGCAATATGTCATCGCGGCGCTCCCTCAAAGGCGGCACTACAATGGGAAAAACATTAAGGCGAAAAAAAAGATCGCTTCTGAAACGGCCTGCCTGCACTTCAAGTTCCAGGTCGCGGTTAGTTGCAGCTATCAACCTAACGTCAGTTTTAATAACACTGCGTCCGCCTATGCGCTCAATTTCTTTTTCCTGTATAGCCCTTAGCAATTTTACCTGCAGATCTAATGGCATCTCACCTATCTCATCTAAAAAAAGGGTACCTCTGTTGGCGGCCTCAAACTTGCCTACGCGTTTGTCATAAGCACCGGTAAAGCTGCCCCGTTCGTGGCCAAAAAGTTCACTTTCTATTAAGTTTGCAGGCAGTGCTGCGCAATTTACCTTAATAAATGGGCGGCCCGCCCTATCTGAGCGCTCATGCAAAGCTCTTGCAACAAGTTCTTTCCCCGTACCGGTTTCGCCTAAAACAAGTACGGTTACCTGCGTAGGCGAAACCTTGGCAACAAGGTTTAATACTTTTTGAATAGCTATACTACTCCCCTCAATACCATACTTGTTAGTCGATATATTTATAACGGTACAATCTAATGCACTTGACTCTTTCATGTTGCAGATTTTTTTAACCCCAATCAATAATTATTTACCCTCATAACACGTAACGATGTGCTTGTACCGGCCAGCACAATGGTTACGCTCTTAGCATTTAATATCTCGTATCCAACGTCCATAATGCTACTCACCATTTTCAAATCATACGTCCCAATTTCATTGCCCGAGGCTCGCTCTTTTATCGTGAATGGGATGATCCTTGATGGTACCTGTTTAGTATCAACCTTAAGTGTTTTAAAAGAGCTTACTGCTTTAAAACTTAAATTATCTAAGAATTGCAGTTCGGGTTTATCGCTTATTTGTATACTTGCCCCGTTTAACCCGGCACATAAATTCACAAACCTTACATTGATAACGCTGTCGGCCCGGTTAAGGGTTGCAATGGTATCCTGTTTATATAAACCGATCGGGTTATTTGGCTCTCCTGCAATATATAATGTACTTATGCTTTCAGGAATTACATTAATGTCCTGCTTCAGTATCGCATTAACAGTGTCCTTCCTGTCAAACATCGCCATAGGCAATGTACCGGCATACCCTCCATACTCATGAAAATTACCCGGGCGGATAGTATCGGCCACCAAAAATCGCAACTTAGCCTCTCTGTTAAAGCTGGGTACAATTACAGTACAATCACTATTAATTGCATTAACAATAGTTAATGATGACGAGGGTATGTAAACCAGTTTTTCCTTTTTACATGAGAAGAGCATATAAACAATGCACAACGCAGCCAATAAATATCTATACAGTTTCATCTCAATTTTTTTTAATTAATTACGACTGGCTTGATGTTTTTACGGCTAATGCCAGCTTAATACGCTTTTGAACATCCAGCAAATGGTATAAGGTAACCGGCTCTTTTGTGCGCGATACTGCTTTTTGAAGTTCCTTTTCAAGCAGTTTCAGATCAGCCTTTATTAGTGATACAGCATCATTTTCTGCAGTTTCATAAACATTCTCTAACACTGCAGACATTGCCCCGAAGTACGTTTTCTGAAGATCGCGCCTGTACCTGTCTTCAACCACACCGGCAGGCATTTTTAGCTCGCGCCAAACCATTTCATGTAGTGTTGATATATAACTTTGCAGAGAAATACACTGATCGCCGAAACGATTATAATTTGTCCTTATCTTGTTGAGTTTTACAATATCCAGTAAACTGTTTAGCGTTTTTAACTGCATTAAGTTGATAAAACGTACAGGATCCTGTCCCTGTAATTGCCCTTGTATCTTATCAAGCACCGCTTTGTTGAGTATCCAGTTTGGCGTTTTAAAAAGCTCATCATCAAAAAAGCGAAGTACATCCTGTTGCAGTTGTAAAGGCTCGGCAACAAAAACCGCATCTTGCTGGCCCTCTTTGGTATTGTTACGGTAGTAGGCACCCACATACTTTAATACATGGTTAAGGTACCGGTAATATTGCAACCTTACCTCATCGTATGCTTCTGTAAGGTTCCTGTTGTTGTTTCCTTCTTCGGCCGTCCATTGCGGTAATCTCGGTAATATGTACTGCAGGTTCTTTATACCATAACGGCTTGCCTTTACAGGGTCGTCACCAAGGTCTTCTGTTTGCGCACGCGGGTCAAACTTCATCTCAGGCGTCTCCCCGTCTCCAAACCACAAACGAGGGTTGGCACTCAGCCGCTCATCAGCCCAACGCCTAACTATCTTCTCGTCTTCATCGGCTGTTTTGGCGCCGCTTGGCTTGTAGCCCCACTCTATTGCCCATTTATCATAATCGCCTATGCGTGGGAAAAGACCCTTCTCTGTTATACCATCTTCGGGCTGTGCAACGTAGTTGAAACGAGCATAATCCATTATGCTCGCCGTATGGCCGTAACGCTCTACAAACGCTTTGTTGCGAAGGCTGTCTACTGGCGTGCGGCTGCTGCTCCCAAAGTTATGCGCAAGCCCAAGCGTATGACCAACCTCGTGGCTCGATACAAACCGGATCAGCTCGCCCATCAAATTATCATCAAACTTTGCATGACGCGCTCGGGGGTCTGATGCACCCGCCTGTATCTGGTACCAGTTATGAAGCAACGTCATTACATTGGCGTACCATCCTATATGTGTCTGGATGATCTCGCCGCTCCGCGGATCGTTCACATGAGGGCCATACGCATTCTGCGTCTCTGACGGAAAATAGTTCAGAAACGAATAACGGGCATCGTCCATGTGCATCGTTGTATCTCCTTCCGGCCATTCCTTTCCTATAATGGCGTTCTTGAAACCTGCCTGCTCAAAGGCCTGCTGCCAATCGTTTATCCCCTGCACCAGGTAGGGCCGCCACCGCGCAGGTGCAGCCGGGTCTATATAAATAACTATGGGTTTCTTTGGCTCTACCAACTCTCCTCGCTCCCACTTCTCTACGTCTGCATCACGAGGCTCTAAACGCCAACGAACTATGAACTTTTTCCAGTCTACACGCTGCTGATTATCTGAAAACGGTAATACTGTATTGGTGAAATAACCTATGCGATCATCTGCATAACGGCGCTGCATGGCTACACGTGGCAGCATAATAAATGATGCATTGGTTTGGACATTGAACCATCCCATGTATCTGCCTATTTCAGACTTGTACGTAGCAGAAACGGTGATCTTAGTGTTTAACGGGTAAGTGGCTATCTCATCAATGTAAAAATCTTTTCCGTCCTGGGCTTTTTTATCAATGGCAGATGAACCAAGATCGGTAACCAAAGAGTTCTTCTCTTTAAACCACTGCGATACATCTACTAAATAAGACATCCCCCCGGGGCCATAGGCAACAATAGGTAACGACTTAAGAATAGGGTTTCCCAAAGACCGGTTTACTGCCTGTGATATGGCATTTCCCTGTTGAGTATCTGTGGCAACTATGTTATTTCTTATAACCAAAGTAGAATCGGCCCCAACCTCAAACTGAATGGTTTTCTGACTCAGTTCTTCGCCCGCGTAACTCTCTAAATTAGCGCTTACACTTGCCAGCCTGCTAAGTACTAAAATATCGCGATGCAGAAGAGAATCCGGTATCTCAAAGTACACAGTATCTTTATACTTGTGTATGGCAAATATCCCTTTGAAAGTCTTAAAATTGCTATTCACAATTTTTTTATATGCCTGAACAGTCTTTCCAGATTTTTTCTTTGTTGATTGTTTTTTCTCCGGTTTATCTGCCCGTACTGCTTTGTATTTAGACGTATCCGGCATTTGCGGGCTGCGTGGCACACTTTGCGCCGATGCTAAATCAACCCTAAAAAGCAATGCCAGAAGTATTAAAAGTACTTTTATACCACGTTTACTAATGTTGTTGATCATGAATTTTTCTGATTAATGTTTTAAGGTTTTTAGATCAATAGCCTTTAAAGTTGCGCGGATCCTGGCCTGATAGTTTTTGAAGCGAAATAAAAGGCGTGCCACCCACTAAATCTTGCGCCGTACCGGCACGATAAGCAGAAAGCCTGTCCCAACGGAGTATAACCGGTATTACAAAACCACCTTGCTGCCTTAATTCATA
Source organism: Mucilaginibacter conchicola (assembly GCF_003432115.1). Lineage (GTDB taxonomy): Bacteria > Bacteroidota > Bacteroidia > Sphingobacteriales > Sphingobacteriaceae > Mucilaginibacter > Mucilaginibacter conchicola. Next base: position 413,910 of record NZ_QWDC01000003.1, on the reverse strand, counting down.
ATTAGTTTGATAAGTGGCTAAACCACTCCTGTTACTGCTAAGATCTATCAGCAAACCACTGTTGTATTGATTTGCCCAATTGCTTAAAAGAGGGATAGCAAGTGGTTTTAATGTTTGTATCATTTTAACCAATACAGAATCTGCCGAGGCATCAGGCAAGGGCACCCGGATAAATCTCTTTAAACCATCATTGGTCTCCAATTCAATCTGGGTTGAAGCAAAATTTAAACCGGCAGGCCCTGTTGATAACTTTTGAGCAGCCAAAAAGCCACCATCATGATACTCCTGTAAACTGCTCAGTTCAGGCATTTTGTTTCGCTCGGGCTTTTTAGCACCGTCCATACATCCGCATGAGCCTGAAAGGATAGCAGCAAAAAGTAATGCTTTAATAATTTTAATGTTATTTGTTTTCATAATATTTTAATTGTGTAATGATCAGATCTCTTTGTTATTAAGTGTACTTTGTATACGTGCCTGCATATCCTGGAAATGGTAGCGTGTAAGCGGGTCTTTTGCCCTTGGGATAGCCCGCTTTAGCTCTGTGGCCAGGGTTTTAAGATCTGCCTTGATAAGCGAGATGGCATCGTTCTCAGAATCATCCGCATTGTCGGTCCTTGATAGAACATCCAGCAAGGCCCCGTAGTAGCCTTTTTGTAAGTTGCGCCTGTAGGCGTCTTCTTTTATATTGCCCGGGCCTTTCAACTCATTCCAAACATACCCGTGTATTGTAGAAAGATATTGGTTGAGCGGAAGCGTTTCTTTAGGAAAACGTTCCATGTTATTGCGTATTTGGGCAAGCTTACGTGCATCTAACAGGCTGTTTATGACTTTTGCCCGCAGGTCGTCAATAAAACTGTTTGTCTCAACACCGGTTACTCTATTTGTAATTTCGGGGTTTAGCAACCAAACGGGTGCTGTAAAGATCTCCCGGTTAAAAAAAGACAAGGCTTGTTTCTGCACGTTTAGCGGGGCCGATACAAACACAGGTGCTTTTTGCCCCTCGGCTATATTGTTACGATAGGTGGCGCCACTGGTATATTTAAGAACATGAGCCATGTATTTAAGATACTGGGCTTTAGCCGCCTCATATACTTCGCTAAGGTTTTGTGTGCTGCGGCCATCCTCAAGCGTCCATTTTGGCAAATATGGAAGCACCTTTTTTAAATTATTAATGCCCAGCAAACTGGCCTGTATGGGGTCATCGCCCATATCATCAACCTGGGCCCTTGGGTCAAACTTCAGGTCTTTTGATTCACCATCACCAAACCATAGTCGCTTATTTTCAGTTAGCCTGCGATTGGCCAGCTGGCGCATAATTTTTTGATCGGCATCGGCATTGTTTGCGCCTGAGTTTTTGTATCCCCACTCAATAGCCCAGGTATCATACTCGCCAATTCGCGGAAGAATACCACTCTCAGTTACACCATCTTGTGGCTGGGCAACATAGTTAAACCGGGCAAAATCCATAATGCTGGCAGTATGCCCATACTTGGCCAGGTATTTTTTATCCCTAAGCTTATTAACCGGTGTGCGACTGCTGCTGCCATAGTTATGGCGCAAACCAAGGCTGTGCCCTACTTCGTGGCTTGCTGCATAACGTATTAGCCTGCCCATCAATGCTACATCAAAACTGGCTTTGCGGGCTTGCTGGTCATTTATCCCGGCCTGTATCATGTAATTATCATGAAGTTGCTTCATAAGGCCGGCATTCCAACCTATGTGTACTTGTAAAATTTCGCCGCTTCGAGGGTCGTGTATCTCGGGTGGGTAAGAACCAACACCATCAGATGGTATGTAATCAATAAAAGAATACCTTGCATCATCCATGTGCATAGTTGTATCCGCAGCAGGCCATTCTTTACCTACTATGGCGTTCTTAAAACCTGCTTGTTCAAAAGCTTTTTGCCAATCATTAATACTTTGGATAAGAAATGGTCGCCACTGTGCAGGCGTAGCCGGATCCAGGTAGATCACTATGGGCCTTAGCGGTTCAACCAATTGCCCCTGCTCCCATTTTTTCTGGTCTTGCTTACGGGGTTCTAATCTCCAGCGGGTAATAAATCGTTTCCACTTCACCCGCTGCTGATCGTCAGAAAAAGGTAAAACACTATTTGAGAAATAGCCTATCCGCTCATCGTCATAGCGCCGCATCATAGGCGCACGCGGCAACATCAAAAACGAAGCATTAACCTGCATAGACACAGGCACTTTATCTGCCCTTAAAGTTAAATTATGGCTAACGCCTATCTCTACGTTTAAGGGGTAAGCGTGCAGGTAATCTATTTGATAGTCTTTAGGATTATCTGCATGCTTTGATGTATCTCTTTCAAATTTTGTATCGGTTAAAAATCCTTTTTGTTTTATAAGACCGGTAACGTCTACTACATAACTGGTACCGGCCCGGCCAAGTGCTGCAATAGGTAAAATGGCCATTGTAGGCCTTAAGTTGGCATTTTGTACGGCCTTTGAAATATTACTGGCCGGAGTGGCTTCGGTTGCAGCAAGATCATACTGTATAAGTAGTGTAGAATCTGGGCCCTTCTCAAATACAATGGTTTGGCTGCCCATATTTTCGCCGGTATAGGCATTAATGCCATAAGATGCCTGCGTAAGCCGCTGAATAAAGAGTATCTGTCTTGACAGTATAGAATCTGGTATTTCAAAAAGCAGGCTGTCTTTACTTTGGTGAACAGTAAATAAACCTGGCTTTGAGCGAAAATTTTTGCTAACAACCTCTGTATAAGGCTTAAGTTTTGTTACAACAGCTTTTGCTGTATCCTTACGGGCAGTATCTTTCTTAATTAATTTTAAGGGCAGGTTATCCGGTATACCGGGTATGGTTTGGGCCATGCCGGCAAAAGGCGCCACCAGCATTGCCAAAGCAAAAATTAACAACAGGTGCTTTATTCTAATATTGTGTTTCATTGTTTAGTTTTTTCAATAGTGTTTATAGTTTTTTTTTTATTGAGGCAAACCAGCCCCCATCCGGCTTAGTTTTAACCGGGCTGAGGCGTGACAATGCCCTCTGTGTTTTGTTAATTATAACCGGGGTTTTGCCTTAAATTGGGGTTAGCCAATAGCTCGGGCCGGGGTATGGGGTATAAAAGCTGATAGGATTGAAAAGGCGATTTTATACTTATTGCCCCCAATACACTTTGCGCTCTGTTGGTGCGCTTCAGATCAAACCACCGGTGCCCAAACTCGCCAAAAAGTTCAACCTGGCGCTCATGCTCAATAGCTAACAGCATATCAGCCATATTTGAAGCACTTTTAGATGGCAAACCAGCCCGCGCTCTTATTACATTAAGGTCAGTTGCTGCCGCCGCAAGTTTCCCGAGATGGGCCCGGGCTTCTGCCCTTATTAGATATTGTTCGGCAAGGCGCATAACAGTATATTCCTGTTCGCCCTCTACACCTACCGTGTTCACTTCATGGTACTTCTTTATATAATAAGTTATAGCGCCGTACCATGGAGATACATTGGGGCTTTCGATATAGGATGTCCAGAAAGCCTTACGCTGGTCATCCTTTTCAAAGGCAGATAACATTTGTTTGGTAAGTGTTTCTGAAGGGTAGAAAAGCTCAGCGAAATTTGTATAATCATCAGGATGATCCAGATAAACGCTTTCCAGCCCGTAGTTGACTATGTCATCTACCCATCTTATTGCAGGCACAAAGTGGCGCCTCTCAGGTATACGGTAGTCGCTATAATTTGTAGTTGTTGCAAACTGCAATATGGCTTCTTGGCTTGTTTTGTCAAAAACATGATCAAGAGCATCAACCAGACTAAAGTTTCCACCATCAATCAGTAACGATGCTTGCTCCTCAGCCTCCTTCCATTTTTGGCGGTATAAATATACCCTGGCTAACAAAGCCGTAGCGGCATACTTGTTGGCATGCGTTTTATCGGTATTGGCCAGGGCATAATCGCTGCTTAGTAATGTTTGTGCTTCTTTTAGGTCTTTTTCAATTTGATCATATACCTCAGCCTGGGCTTTGCGGGGCAATAATGCATTAACTTTAAAATCAGTTGTAAGCACTAATGGTACATCGCCAAAAAAATTAGTAAGATAAAAATAACAGAATGCGCGTAAGAATTTGCTCTCGCCGGTTAGTTGGTTACGAACAGGGGTTGTAAACGTTCCGGATGTTGAAGCGGCTGCCTGTTCAATAATAGTATTTAAATAAAAAATTTGCTTGTAGGCTGGCACCCAAAAGCATAAGCCAGGTTCGGCGAGGTCAACGTAGAGGTCATTACGTTGAAAACTTAACAGAGAGCCGGTCACATCACGTGTTGTAAACTCATCTGCAGACAAGCCTGCATATAATGTTGTAGCACCATTGCCAAAATTCAATCGTGAGTCATACATCATACTGGCATACACGCCCGCCATTGCCGATAATGCAGACTCATCAGTTCTATAAGTTTCTTCGTTAGTAATGGTTTTAGTAGGCTTGCCAACATCTAAAATCTTTTTACAACTAACACTACAAACTGCCGAGCATGTGATAACGATGATGAAAAACCTTTTTAAAGTATTTGTATATTTCATGTTGATACGTTAAATAGATTACAGTGAAGCGGACAAACCGCCTGTTATTGTTCTGAAAGGTGGGATAGCATTTGTACCCTGCACTTCGGGGTCAAGTCCCCGGTATTTAGTTATAAGGAAGATATTCGATCCGCTTAGTTTTATACTTAAGCTATTAAGGCCCAGTTTTTTAACCCACTTGTCGGGCATTTGGTATGCACATTCTAAAGCAGATAGCCGTATATAACTTGCATCAGTGTAACCAGCATCTGAACTTTCAATGCTACCTCTTTTGCTGCCGCTGCCAATATTTGAAAGCCTGGCCCTTATAGCCTTATCTCCGGGATGTTGCCATCTTTGTTCAAATAAGTAAGCAGGCAGATTACCGGTTATACCTGCAAATGTTGCTTTTTCAGAAATAAACTCGGGTGAAATACCTATTTGTTTCTTTAATATAATATTTGCGTATACAGATAGCCTTTTGTAGGTAAACGTATTAGCAAGACCTATATCAAATTTGGGTGTTGTGCTGATGGGTATATAATAATCGCCGGTACCCGGGGCCTCCAAGTTATAGCGAATACGCCCATCATGATCACGATCTTCAAAAGTATAGAAACCGGTTAACGGGTCTACTCCTGTATACTTTGTAACATACTGCACATCTAATGACTTACCTATTTTTAGGGTTGAGGCGTATGGCGATTGCTCAAGATTAGGATAAGCAAGCAAATAGTTTTTATTAAAACTATAATTTGTGCTTAAGTTCCATTTAAAATTTTCTTTATTGATCAGCGTACCCGAGAAAGAGAATTCCCAGGTGCGGTTTTGTACATCAGCAGGCGAGTTGGCTACAACGCTATTGAAGCCTGTTATAGAAGGTGTTAGAAAATCAAGCAGTTGGTTATTACAGCGCGATAAAGAGTAAGCTACGCTAAAGTTTAAGCGATCATCAAGAAACGCCAGGTTTAAACCAACTTCTTTTGAGCGGTTAACCTGCCATTGAAAATAAGGGTTAGGCTGGATAAGCGGCAGCAATGGTGCTACGCCGCCGTACGATGGAAGCGGCTGTATGGGGTAATTACCATACTGCGACAGATACTTATAATCAGCAACCGGATCGCTGCCCGAAATACCTATGCTGGCATGAAAATGCGCGCTGCTCACAAAAGCAGGCAACCAGCTTTTTATCCATTTTTCCTGTTCTGCATTCCAGGATAAGCCAATAGACCAAAAATTGCCAAATCTGTTATTTTCTCCAAAATGGCTGCTGCCATCTCTTACACCGTTTAGGTTTAAATTATACTTAGCGTTATCAAAACTTACTGTTGCCTGCGCAAAAAAACCAAGGTACTTGTATTTAGCAAATTCATCGTCGCCAGCAACTATTGAGGCGCCTACAATTGAATTAAGCAATGCATCGTTTGCGTAACCTCGCCCCCTTAAAGTTGAATAACCAGAATATCTTTCCTCATACCTGGCTCCACTTAAAAAATTAAATTTAGCCTTGCCAACTAAAAAATTATATGACAAGTTGATCCGTGCAGATTTATTGCCGGCATCTGAAGTTGAAAATATTGACTCGGCCACCGGTTTATCGGCAAGCGTTGGATCTTGGGATGCCAAGGGTGTTTTTTTGGTTGTTTTGCCTTGCGCCAGGCTATAACCCAGTGTGGCATTTAGGTCGAGGCCTTTTAAAATTAAATACCTTGTTGTAAAACTTGCCGATAGTGTGTTGCCGCGCGAGTCTACCGGCCTAAGCAAGCCTGCAAACGGGAACGAGCTTCTGGCCGTACCCCATCCCGCCCAATTCAGATCCCCTTTATCCGTAAAAGCGGCAGGTGCATTTGGTGCAAGAGCAGCATTTGCTTCAACGTTTATCTGGTTTACGTGATACAGCGCATAGCTTGCTATTAAATTGTAAGATAAGCGCTGATCTGCCGTTTGGTTGCTTAAGTTTATTGACAAGCTACCTCTTTGGTTAACGCCGCTTACAGTAGTAAGATCTTTTGAACTGCCGTAATCGCCACTTATAAGATAGGTATGCAGTTTATCGCCGCCGCTTATATTACCGCCAATTGATGTATTGTTGGCCGTACCGCCAAGTAAATATTTTCCCCAATCGGTATACCTGTTTTGATCAAACACAAAAAGTTCAGGGGCATTCAAGGGTGTTGGCGCTATTCCGTCATTTGCGAAAGCTTCTCTGCGCGTAGCCAGGTATTGAGGCGTATTCAACCTCTGTTGGATCACGGTTACAAAATTTACACCTCTGTTTATATCAAATCCTATTGTTGGCGCACCGGCTTTACCTTTTTTTGTGGTGATCAAAATTACGCCGTTTGCACCACGGCTACCATAAATAGCGGTAGCATCGGCATCTTTAAGCACCGATATCGACTCAATGTTCTTGGCATCCAAACTAAAAAGCGGGCTTATACCGCCGGATGGTAGTAAACCAGCCTGGTCGTAACCTGCGGAAAATGCCGATTGTCCTATTGTACTTGCTGCTTGCGGGCGAATGTCGAGAACACCGGCGGGCACACCGTCAATTATATAAAGCGGTTCGCCGGTAAAACTTTCGTTAATACCTTTGCGGCCCCTTATTTCTATCTTAACAGGTCCGCTTGCCGAACCGGTTATCGGCGTTACCGTAACCCCTGGCACTTTGCCCTGCAACGCAAGCAGAGGGTTCATTACCGGCCTTTTAGCAATTTCATCACCGCTAATTACGGTAACATCACCTGTTGATTCTCTTTTGGTAGTTTTGGTATATCCCTGTACAACAACCTGGTCAAGCTCGTTGCGCGCTTCTTCCATCACAACATCCAAAACAACGTTATCCTGCCTGTCAGAAATTGCTTTCTTTACAGGGTTATAGCCAATAAACCTAAAAACCAGGCTATCTTTACCTCTGTTTGTTGTAATAAAATACCTACCCTTACTATCAGTAGTAACGCCTTTATTATTACTAAGAAACAACACCGTTGCCCCAATCAACGGCTTTGCGTCGCTGCTGGTTACAAACCCCGTCACTACTACAGAGTCTTTTCCGTGCGAATCTATTTTTTTGGGTTTTTCGGGTAGTTTCAGCTTTATTACCACCGTATGCTCAGTGATCTTATAGGTGAGTTGCTGCCCGGCAAGGCAAGCCTTAACAGCATCATCAATAGATGCTTGCTTGATATCAATAGTTACCGGTTTAGCCGTGCGGCTTGCCTCGGCATCTATTAAAAAATCATACCCGCTTTGTATGCGTATTTTTTTGAGCACGCTGTTTAGCGCCTCTTTGTTTGTTTTTAAGGTAATGTTACTTTGGCCGTAGCTTTTATAATTGGCAAAGGCAAGCAAAATAAACAAACCCAGTTTAAAGCATTTTAACAGGTAATGGCTACAAAATTGCCCGGTAAGTTTCTTACAATAGGTTAAGTAAAATTTATCCATCTATAATAGTTTGGGTACAGTTTAATGTAAAGAGCAATTACTAATGGGCCTTATGCCCGGTGCATATCACATAACAACGATGCTTCTGTCATTAATTTTAAAGTGAACCTTTCCTGATTCTTCCAGGATACTGAGAATAGCAGATAGCTTTTTTGATTTAACGATCTCAGCATCAATCCTTAGCGCTCGTTGAGCATCCTGCTGATAAGTTATATCAACATCATACCATCTTGATATCTTTCGCATTACGCTCTCAAGTGTCTCATTCCTGAAAATAAAGTCGTTGTTTGTCCAGGCTGTAGCTTCGTCAATATCAGCCTGTTTTACAGAGAATTTGGTTTTCATTAAAACAGCCTGCTGCCCGGGTTGCAGTATTTCTGTATTTGAGCTGTTTAGCCCGGCAACTTTTACTTTACCCTCAAGCAGTGTGGTTTTTACCGAAGGCTCGTCGGCATAACTATTAACGTTGAAGTGCGTACCCAATACGGTAACTGATTGTTGGGCTGTTTCTACAATAAATGGCTTGTTTTTGTCTTTAGCTACTTCAAAGTAACCTTCACCGGTTAATTGTACACGCCTCTGGTTGCCTTTAAAGGCAACCGGGTAACGCAACGAGGAAGATGAGTTGAGCATTACCTTAGTACCATCGGCCAGGGTAACAGTATAAATACCACCGCGTTTGGTAGCAATCTCGTTGTACGCCATGGCCCCGCCATCTGTAACCCGGCCTTTTTGGTAAGCAATAGCACCATCAGTAGTTTTAGAAACAGCCTCAGCTTTATCATAACTCAGCGGCCCTTTTGTTGCAGCGTCAAGATCTATTTGTTTACCATTTGAAAGCTTAAGCACGGCGTAGTTGCCGCCGGGTAGTATCTCTTTATAAGGTTTGGGTTGATAGGTTATTTGTGTTACCGGCTGCTTACCAAAATACAGCCAACCGGTAACGGCTATAAATATAAGGATAGCGGCGGCGGCTGATAGTTTAGCCCATAGCGGTATTTGCTTACCGTCTGTAACAGGAACAGATTGGCGGCTGATAATATTCTGATATAAGCGCTCCCGTAGTTCTTCAACACTTTCATCGCGTTGCTCAACCCATGTGGTATCATCAAAGGTATTGTACCATTGATCAAACTCAGCTTTCTCCGTTGCTGACATCCGGCCACTAAGCCATTTATCAGCCAAAAAGCGCAATCTGTTTACTTGTTTGTTATCAGGCATAATTAGGGTCTCTAATTATGTAGCCATACAAAACCCTGATAACCCTTAGTGAAGAAATATATTTTTTACGTTTTTTTAACAAAAACACCCAAAACGAACCAAATGAGCATAATCCGATTTACAAATAGTTAACAAGAATTATCAGTAACGTCTCAGCTCACAACAGCAAGCCTAATAAATTACCAAATTCATCCCTCAGTTTTTTCCGGGCTTTGCTCAAATGTGCTTCAACCGTTTTTACAGATATATCCATTTCATCTGCTATCTGTTTCTGGGTTTTGCCATCATAGTGCTGCAGTTGGAATACCAGGCGGCATTTTTCAGGTAATTCGCTTAATGTTATTGCAAACCGACGTTGCAGCTCATTATAATCAAGTAATTGTAAAGTTGTTTCGTCAAAATCTTTTAAGTTAACTGCTGCATCTTTCTCAAATTGTGACTGTCGCGCATGTTTGGCCATACGGTTAAGCACTTCAAACTTAACGGCTACTGCAAAGTAATTATCAAAGCCCTTTTGTAGTTGAAAGGTATGGCGGCGGCGCCAAAGATTGCTGAACACATCCTGCACAATCTCTTCGGCTTCCATGCTGTTATTTAAACGCTTGCGGGCAACAACATATAGCTTTTGCCAGTAGCGTTCATATATAATTTTGAAAACAGCTTCGCTATCAGCCTTTAGCAAGTTGGCTAACTCTATATCAGGCAGTTGAAGCAGATGTGCCTTATGCATTTAATTACAATAGCTTAATAGGGTTAGATTATTTGAAAATAGTTTTCAATACCGGGTGGTATTAACTAAAACCTATTGCAACTGCAATACCAGCAATAACAGCCAAACTATCAGCACATTACAAACACACGAATAATAAATTATCCTTATTTCGTAATAAATTCAGATGGATTTACGAAATATCGTTTAATGATAAGCGTGCCTTCGCTTTTGTTTCTTAGGCTACTCCCAAGCCGTTTGAGGGAAACTTTATCCTAACAAAATTAAATGTTAGCTTAGGGATGATGTTGGCACAACAGCCATCTTTATAATGAGACTACTTTGTAAAATATTTTGCCTGCTTTGCCTGTCAATAACTATGACAAGGGTTGCTTATGCGCAAAATACCGAAGGTAAACTTACTATAAAAACACCCAATGATGAACCAGCTGATCTGAAAGCCCGTATGGCCGTTACTAAGGCAGATACCGATAAAGTGCGGCTATTAATAAAACTCGCCAGTATTTCATGGGCGAAAGATCCCAATAGTAATCCAAATGAATTAGACTCATGCATTCAGTTTGCTTACAGGGCTTTTACACTTAGTAAACGCCTTAATTACAATTATGGTTATACCGAGGCCGGTTTAGTGCTTTGCCGGGCTTACCTTGAGCGCGACGATACCAAGGCGGCTACAGAATTGCTAAATCAGGCCACCGGCGAGCAGCGCGCCCGTTTACTGCTTGTTTTTGGTAACCATTACAGCGACAGGCTCAACCCGGCAGATAGTAATAAAGTACGTTTGGTTAAAAGATACCTGACGAGCGCACTCAATGTTGCGCAAACGGCCCGGTCTGAAAGATGGATCTCTGAAAGCTTATTAGCACTGGGCAGGTTTGAATATGTTAGGGGGAATGTAGAAAATGGCAAAAAGTATTTCTCCGGGATGATAAAATACTCGGCGGAAAAACATAACCCGGCCGGTGAAGCCGCTGGATGGTGGGAAATGGCAATCTTACCCGACGAAAGGAAATATTACTTACAAGGGCAAGAGTATTATCAGCATGCGATAGATATCTATTTATCGTTGGGAGACAAAGCTAAGGCCGCCGATGTGATGAGCGATATGGCTTTCAATGCATTTTGGTATAAAGATCTTAATATCGCAGAAACACTTTTCCTGAAACAGATAAGCTTGATAAAAGCCGCAGGTAAAAACAAGTTTTACATTGCGTATTTACAACTCGCCGATCTTTACCGGTTAAGCGGGGATCTTAATAAAGCGCTTTCTACTACCTTAATGGCTTTAAAAAATATCGAAAAACTAAACCATAAACGCTACCTCGAAAATGTTTACGTTTCATTAGGCGAGATATACCAGGAGTTAGATGAGGTTAATGAAAGTTGCAGATATTACCTGTTAAGCCTTCAGCAACCCAAAATCCGCGGATATAATGACGACTATTATAAGGTATTACGCTTTTTGGCTAAAGGTTACATAAAGCTGGGAAAACCAAAGCAGGCTTTAACCTTTAGCTTACAATACCTTAAACGTAACCCACCCAATCGTTTCAATACAAAACAAATTGCGGCTGATGTATTGGGCCTTTGTTACCAGGCCTTAAATAAACCTAAGGTTGCTGAACAATATTTTCAACAGTCGATAAAATTTGATGATGAGTTTTGGGCTAACCAAAGCACAATGACAAGTGTTGTTGTTAACATTGCCGGCCCACAGGCTTATGCAGATATTGCCGAATTTTACGCGTCTCAGCGCAAGTTTGATCGCTCAAAATTTTACGTAACTAAAGGACTTTCTTTTAATAAGCTTACTCCGGTCCTTGAAATGAACCTCCAGCATTTAAATTTTCGCGCCGATTCTGCATTGGGTAATTACAAGGCCGCCATTGGTAGTTATGCAAGAGCAAACCACCTGCGCGATTCCATCAACCGCGATAAACAATTAACACATCTCAATTTCCTTAAAGTACAGTTTGAGACTGCGCAAAAAGAAAAAAACATTGCCTTGCTTGAGAAAGAGGCGGCCGTTAGAAAAAAGCAGTTACAGCAGTCTGCCCTTGTGCGTATTGTTACAATTGCAGGTTTAGCTGCACTCATCGTTATTGTCGCTATCCTATATCGCTTAAACAAGTTTAAAACAAAAAAGAACAATCAGTTACAACAACAGCAAAACGTTATTAACACAAAAAACGCCTCGCTTGAGCAATTGATAACAGAGAAAGAATTGTTGTTGAAAGAGGTGCATCACCGGGTAAAAAACAATCTGCAAACAGTTACCAGCCTGTTGGCTAATCAGCTTAACGCTACACGTAATAAACAGGTGGTAATGGCCTTGCAGGAAAGCCTTCATCGTGTAGAAGCGATGGCCATGATACATCAGAAACTGTATAGTACAAGCCAATACACAATGGTAACCATGACATCGTACATTAATGAACTGGTTGCTTACTTGGTTGATTCTTATAACCCCGGCCCAAGGATAAAGATTGTTCGGCAACTGGATGAAATATCTCTGGAACTTGCTTTGGCCGTACCTATTGGGTTGATCATAAACGAAGCTCTATCCAACTCATTAAAATACGCTTTCCCTAATAACAAGCAGGGCACTATAACATTACGTTTTGAAAATAGCGACGAACAAAATATCCTATTAAATATCGCCGATGATGGAATAGGATTTTGCCAAACAGACACTGATGACAAGACCGGTAATTTTGGATTACGTTTGATAGCCGGTTTAGCGAAGGAAATAAGAGGCCAATTTTGTTTAAATACCAATGCAGGTACCTGCATCAACATTGTATTTCCGCAGCGTTAATTTATATATCTCTTACTCAAATAAATACCCCCAGGCAATACCGAGCTTCTTCATTTTTAGGCTGAGCGAATTTGGAGGAATCTGTAACAATTCTGCTGCGCCACCTTTACCCGATATTTTACCATTGGCTTTTTTTAGGGCCGAGGTTATATGTGCACGATCAAGTTCATCCATTGATAAAAACGCTTCAGGCACGACATCATCAACAGACTCCCTTATCGCTTCTTCAGGTAAATCTACTGAACTGATCACATCTTCATTTGATATTAATACATGACGTTCAATAACATGCTGTAACTCGCGGATATTACCTGGCCAGGAGTATTTGGATAATTGATTAAGCGCCTTAGAACTTAAAACTTTGATCTGTGCGTTGTATTTTTCGGCATGTAGCGATAAAAAGTAAGCCGCAAGCGCTGGTATATCTTCTTTTCGGTCTCTTAGCGGCGGTATTTGGATAGGGAAAACGTTAAGGCGATAGTAAAGGTCTAACCTAAAATTACCGGCACCAACCTCTTTATATAAATTACGATTAGTTGCAGCAATTATCCTCACATCTATTTTTATTGTGCCTTTTCCGCCTATCCTTTCCAACTCCCGCTCCTGGATAACGCGCAGCAATTTACCCTGCACATCAATAGGCATTTCCCCTATCTCATCAAGAAAAATTGTCCCTCCATTAGCTTGTTCAAACTTACCTATCCGGCGCTCTGTGGCACCTGTAAAACCGCCTTTTTCGTACCCAAACAATTCCGCTTCGATAAGATCGCGGGGTATGGCAGCGCAGTTGATCTTTACCACCGGGTTTTTATTGCGTGCGGATAGTTGATGTATGGCATCGGCTATGCCCTCTTTTCCTACGCCGGTCTCTCCCTCAATGATAACAGTTGTTTCAAATGGCGCTACCTGGCTTACCTGATCCAGCACAAAAAGTAACTTAGGGCTGCTACCGATTATGTTTTTAAATTTATTTCCGCCGCTATGCCGGCCATCATAACCTAAAGCGCCCGGTGCAAAAGAACCCTCGTTATTCAGTTCATCAATACGTTTAAAAGCCATGGTCAGAAGAGGGATAACCGACCTGAGGATATTGCCTTCTGCCTGATGGTAAGCCCCTTGCTCGGCACTAAAGAAAAGCAGGTTGCCTCTTACCCCGTTGTTGTAAAAAACAGGTACACCAACAACAGAAGATATATTGTAAAGATCAATAAACGCTTTTATCGTTTTATCACCGTCTGCGAGTGCCAAAAGTTGTTTATTATCCAGGCAAAACACATCTGAAAATTGCCCAAAAGTATTTCTTAAAATGTTTGTATCATCAACAGCAAAATCGCTGCTATTGGCTCTTTTATAACTATTGAAACCACTCCTTTGCAGATGCAAAAAGGATGATGGGTTTTGATCATTTGCGTTAACATCTAAAACCACATCTGTAAATGGTATAAACGAATGAAAAGCCGCAAGGAAGTGCTCCACGCCTACCAACGAATTTAAATCATGCTCAATAACAAAGCTCAGTTCTTTTTGCAAGCGCGATATACGCTTGGTTTTAATATCAACGCTTTGGTTATGGCGGTATATAGCTATATCAAGCGCGGCCAGGATATCGTTCTCACGATATGGCTTTACCAGGAATCCATAAGGCTCTGTCTCCTTTGCCAACGTCAAGGTAGATTCATTTGAGTTGGCTGAGATATACAAGAAAGGAACGTCTGATTTATTCAGCTTCTTAGCCAGATCTATCCCTGTTAAATCGCCTTTTAGTAATATATCTACCAGCACCATATCCGGTGTTTGATTTTCTACAAGTTCAATCGCTTCAGTTACAGATTGTGCAACACCCAAAACAATATGCCCGGCTTTTTCCAGCATATTGCTTAAATGCACAGCCTGAATAAACTGATCTTCGACAAGTAATAGCTTTGATGGCATTGCGTGAGCGGATGAATGATGATGCTATATAATTAAACGTTAATATAACAAAAAAGATGCCTTATGATGTTTACATGCTAATTAGGCAAATACTACAACTAAAAACGCCTTATAGCTCTATTTAGTGAAATACTTTTGATGATTTTCGAAATACCAGACTCACACCAAAAATCTATTTGATTTATTTTTACGATATTTAGTAATACGGATTGTGGCAATTACGATATAGCGTATATGAGATAAAAAAAACTACTTTACCTTATAAAAACAACATTTTTCAATCGGCATAAAATATGAAGTTGTAAATATATCTCAAAGTTCACCAATGCCATTGCTATGAAAAACGCATCATCAAAAATTGCTTTGCTACTAAATATCTCGGATAAAATTGCCGGCGCGCGTAACGGCGCAGATCTTCTTGAGGTTTTGAGGCATCAGCTACAGCAGTTTATCTATTTTACCCACTTAAAATTCAATTTGGTTGATTTAGTGCGGGGAACTTATCGGGGTTACATATTTGACAATAAAGCCCCGGGGAAAAGTCATGCCATGTACAACCGGTCCAATCATGCAATATATTCTCTTGATGATGCCATAATGCTTCATGTAGCCGATGTGAAAAACGCGGTTGTTTTTAATTTAGATGAACTAACCAAACAGAGCAATGCTCCCGACTGGATAACCGTTGAGTATGCCTACGGCGTTAAGAAAGCCATTGTTCTTGCGCTTAAAACACAAGGCAAGCTGTTCGCAACATTCGTGCTGTTTTCTGACAAGCAAAGCAATATATCTGAAGATGATATTGACTTATTAGAAGCGATTGCACCAACACTGTCGACCGCTATTATTAACATCCGGGCTAACGAGGAACTGCTGGAACGCGAATATGAGAAAACCACATTATTGGCGCTGAGTAACGCCATTGCTTCTGTAAAAAACAAAACGGGCCTTGCCAGAGCCATAAACGACAACCTTAAAAAGCTTTTGCCGATAGATCAACTAATGATATGCCTTATCAGTGACGATAAACGCTGGTATAGCCCGTATATATTTGACCCTGAGGATGATCTTAAAGATAATATCGGCTTTGCAGATGCCATGCTGCAAAAGAATCGCGCTGATACAGGCGTCGCTCAGCTCGCTATACAATCGGGCTACCCATTGTTGGTAGATCTTGAGGAGCTTTTGACACATGAGGATGCTCCTCAGTTTTTAAAGCTTAAACATAAAGCGGGCGTTAAAGAGGTTGTTTACGCAGTAACGCCCTATAATACTGGCACCCAAGCGCTAATAGTAGTTTGCTTAAAACGTAAGCATTTATTAAACGATCAAAATTTAAAATTAATTCAGGGTATATGCGCGCTGATGGCACCGGCGATAGCCAACCTTGTAGCAAATGATGAAATATCACAACGAGAAAATGAACAGACGCAGTTATTGGCTTTTAGTAACAACATAGCCACTGTAAGAGACCGCGAAGGACTATCAACTGTAATAAGCGAAGGTTTAAAACGCCTTTTTAACATAGAACTATATATCCTTTCTATCATTAATGATGATGAGCTAACCCATAGTTATTACATCATTGACACCGGATCAAAGTACGATAATAGCGCTGATTTTGATAAAATAAGGGATAAAAAGTTCGACTTAAAAGGCGCCCTGGGCGAATTGGTTTTAAACTCGCGCGGTCCTGTTGTATTTAACGTAGACAATATTATTAAAGAGGGTAAGATAACGTTCTCTACCGCGGGCTTCTGGCAATCAATGGGTGTCGATAAAATTTTAGGCGTACCGTTGAGGATAGGGCGTAAAAACTTTGGCATTTTATGGGCTCATTCGGGCGAAGTGAACAACAGTTTAATGGAAGGTGTTGCATCGCAGATAGGTATAGCCATTGCCCACTACATTGCAGCGCAAAAAGTAGAAAAGCAACTTAACGAAATCTCGGATTTTAAGCAGCGACTGGAAATAGAGAACCGGTATTTACAGGAAGAGATACATACCACCTATAATTACAGCGAAATAGTTGGCAGCAGCCCGGCCATGAAAAACATTTTTCATCTGGTAACACAAGTTGCACAATCTAATAGTTCCGTTTTGATCTTGGGTGAGACGGGCACCGGCAAAGAGCTTATTGCAAGGGCGCTACATAACGACTCGCCGCGCAAAAATAAATTAATGGTGAAGGTTAATTGCGCTACACTCCCGGCCAACTTAATTGAAAGCGAGCTTTTTGGACATGAAAAGGGCAGCTTTACCGGTGCGATTGAACGCAGGATCGGTAAGTTTGAACTGGCCAATAACAGCACTTTATTTTTAGACGAAATAGGCGAACTTCCTCTTGATCTTCAAGTTAAACTATTGCGGGCCATACAGGAGAAAGAGATAGAGCGTATTGGTGGCAGAACAGTTATAAAAACCAATGTAAGGATAATAGCCGCCACCAACCGCGATCTGGCAAAAGAGGTAACTAAAGGTAATTTTCGAAGCGACTTATATTTCAGGCTAAACGTATTCCCTATTCAGTTGCCCCCCCTGCGCGAGCGTAAAGAAGATATCACCAGCCTTACTATGCATTTTTTGCATAAATATGGTGGTAATGGCACAAGAGGCCCTATGAGCCTCTCGGCCAAGGCGTATAAACAGCTTGAAAGTTATAGTTGGCCGGGAAATGTGCGCGAGTTGGAGCATCTTATTGAACGTAGTATACTGATCAGTAAAGGCCCGGTTATAAATGAGATATACCTGCCAAATTACAATAGCCCGGAGAACAACACCATACTGCCTGACGACTATGTAAAAACGATTGATGAGGTAGAACGCGAACACATTATAGCTGTACTGAAACGCTGCAACGGAAAAGTATCAGGCATAGGTGGCGCGGCAGAACTATTGCGGATACCATCAACCACTCTCAATTCAAAGATGATACGGTTAAAAATCCACAAAGGGCTGTCGTCAAGATAACCTTGTGCATTAATATCCGCCCCCTAAAGCACTTGTTCTATTTCGAAAAACCACACGCCTTTTTTACTTTATTTAGTAAATACAATTCCGCAATACTCAATAACTCATTGACATATTGACACTTACGATATGGCACCAGCATTGTTTTTAAGCTATGCATAAAAACATCATCAATGAAAAAAAAATCAATCATCAAAATTTGGGCAATGGTACTTATTGTACCTGCAATTGCCATTGTTTGCGCGGCATTCACCGCTAACAAACCCCATCAAAGATCTACCAAACAAAACACCTCTATGAACACAACAGCAGAAAAACCAACTTTAGTTTTTGTTCACGGCTTATGGGCTGACGGCTCTTGCTGGAACGATGTAATTCACCAATTCCAGAGCGAAGGATACGAAGCTGTATCCGCACAAAATCCAACATCATCACTGGCTGATGATATTGCTGCCGTAAAAAGGGCGTTAGCCCGTACTACCGGCCCTGTTTTATTGATCGGTCACTCATGGGCTGGTTTTGTGATCACCCAGTTTGCAGATGAGCCAAGAGTAAAAGGCCTGGTTTATGTAGCCGCGCTAATGCCTGATGAAGGTGAAAGCCCTAACATCCTGTTAAAAAAAGGCCCGGCCAATCATCTTAATGATTACCTGGTAACGCACGATGGCTTTATAACCCTTTCAAAAGAAGGTATGGCAAAAGGCTTTGCTCAAGATTTGTCGCCTGCGCAACAGATGGTAATGTATGCCACACAAACCCCGGCTGGTGCAGTAGCCTTTGATGATAAAAGTGCCGCCCCTGCCTGGAAAACCAAACCAACCTGGGTGGTTGTTGCTAAACGCGATAAAACCGTTCATCCGGATCTGGAGCGCTTTATGGCCAAACGCGCCAATGCAAAAACAGTTGAGATAGATGCCAATCACGTGGTAATGATGTCAAAACCTAAAGAGGTGGCGGCCGTTATCCGCGAAGCGATAAAAGGAACAGACAAAAACTAAACTCCCCGATCCAAAACAAAACCGATCCGGTGCTGCAGCTAAGGTTGTGCACCGGATCTTTTATTTATATTACCCAGTACGATTCAAATCTCTCGCGCTGCTCCGGGTCTTTGTCATTGGCTTCTTTAGCTTTGTTGCGCAGCACAGTTACAGCCGGGTATGGGCGCAGGTAAACTGTAAGATCATAAACTTCACCGTACTTATTTATTTTAGATACCCATATCCCCTCGGCCGGGTTACCGTCAATATCGGTATCAAAAACTTCTATCTTCATATCAGGCGAGGCGATGATAGACGTGTAAGAAGAAGGTGCCTGAATTTTATGCACGGCATCAAGCCCTTTTATAACCCACTCTTTACCCTCTAAAGTTTTGCTGAATATAGGGCTGTGCAGAGCAAGATCATCAGCCACAGGCAGATCATTCAGCTTTATTGGCGATAGAACACGTGGTTTAGCATTAGCATCCATAGGTTGCAGGTTCCAATAATCTTCGGGTATCAGATCATACAGCCGCTCTTTCATCTTATCAACAAATAAGGTTACAAAGGGCCACGAGCGCATTAACACCCTTACTTGTTTTATAAGCCCGGTATCATCATCATCTGTTAAAACGGTTACCGCTTCAAGCGTATAACCATCTACCATACCGTGCCAAAACAGCAGGGTTTGTTTAATATCTTTCACTTCCCTGGTGTAAATGGCTTTACCCAAAATATGGCCGGCGTTTGTTAAGAGTGTCACCGCAAAATCGCGCCCGTGCAACGGTTTGGTTAACATGGGTGCCCAAAATTCAACTTCTTCCGAAAATAATTTTTTGAACTCTCCGGGTTCAACACCGTCAATAATTGCTTTTCTGAATGGATGCATAATTAACTTGTTTTTTGTTTTACTTACCTATTGATCATAATTCATTGCGAATTATAAACCCGCTGCAACAGATAGGCCAAGTTAAAAGAGTCTGATTTTTAGAAACTTGCGAACCGGAATTATTGATATACCTCGGTATTTCGTTTACAAGCAATCATATTTCCGAAAAATCGTAATGTTAGTTATCAAAAAAGCATGCACTGTGTCTCGCTTAGATTGAGAAGGATCGCATAGAAATGAAATGCCTGTAAAGCAAAAAAGCCTCCGGATCTTTCGATTCGGAGGCTTTTTAAATTTGACATGTTTCTCAGCGGTGAGGGAGGGATTCGAACCCTCGGTACAGTTTCCCGTACGTCAGTTTAGCAAACTGATCCTTTCGGCCTCTCAGGCACCTCACCGTGGATTTTCAAGAAACATCCCCTTTTTTCAGGGACTGCAAATATAGTAATTCAACTATGTTGACAAAAAAAATTCTCAGATTTTTAATAATCAATCCGCACGTGGTAAATACTCATCAGCATTCGTTTAAAAATCTGTTTTATGGTTTCCAGATCTTTCAAAGTTATGTTACTGTCATTCAACTGGTTTTGATCCAACTTGTATTTCACAATGCGATCAACCAGTATGCTTATCGATTCTTCGTCCGGTTCTTTTAACGAGCGCGAAGCAGCCTCAATCGAGTCGGCAAGCATCAAAACACCGGCCTCTTTGGTGAACGGAATAGGCCCCGGATAGCGAAAAATGTTCTCGTTGATGAATTTTTCGGGAAAATTCTTCAAAAACGACTGGTAAAAATAATCCACCCTGGTGTTACCGTGGTGCGTGCGGATAAAGTCGATAACTATCTCGGGAAGGTTGGCTTTGCGGGCCATTTCAATACCTTTACTTACGTGGCGGATGATGATCTGGGCACTCTCCTCATACGGCAGCTTATCATGCGGGTTAAAGCCCGAGATCTGGTTCTCGATAAAGAACAGCGGGTTCTCCATTTTACCAATATCGTGGTACAAAGCCCCTGCCCTCACCAGCAACGCATTACCGCCAATGGCAAATATGGCGTTCTCGGCAAGGTTAGCCACCTGCAGCGAGTGTTGGAAAGTACCCGGCGCACTGAAGGCCATCTCGCGCAGCAATGGTGCATTGGTGTTGGTCAGTTCTATCAGCGTAAGCTCTGAGGTAATGGCAAACACTTTCTCAAATAAATAGATGAGCGGGTAAGCCAGCAGGGTTAACAACACGCTTACGGCAAACGGTATAAACTCAACCCAGTCAATAGTAAGGAACGAGCCCTCGCGGATAAGTGAGATACCTATAAAGGATACAAAGTAGGTGAAAGTAATAATGAGTGCCGATATCAGGAACTGCTCGCGGCGGATCAGATTTTTGATACTGTAGATAGACACCATACCGGCAGTTATCTCATAAAAGGCAAACTCAAAACTGTTAGGTACAAAGAAACCTGCTATCAGTACCACCAGCAGGTGTATGTTAAGTGCCAAACGCGTATCAAACAATATCCTGATAATGATAGGTACAATACAATATGGTATGTAGTAAAAGTTTGGCAGTTCCAGCTTTATAGCTAATGATAACGTGGCCAGCATGGCGGTGATAACCAGCAATATCAAACTCACCAAACGGTTATCCTCATAAATATCCCTGCGGAACAGGTACAGGAATATCATCAACAGCGATATAGTGATGCCCGCCAGCAAAAACTGGCCTAATAATACCAAGCCACGGTTACCATTATTGCGTGAGTTATCTTCAAAAGCTTTTTTGTACGATGCCAGTTTCTGGTAAGCTTCATCATTTATAACCGAGCCTTTAGTAATAATGGTTTCGCCTTTTTGCACCATACCACGGGTGATGGACAGGTTTTCTGTTACATCATGCTCCAGGCGGGCGGTTAACTTGGCATCAAAAGATAAGTTAGGCTGCAGGCGTTCCTGTACCAGATCGAGCAGAAATGCTTTATCCAGTGTTTTTACCTTGCTTATTTCTGCATCGGCATACTCAACAGCGCGTTCGCGTGTAAACAGGTCTGCAGTGCTTTTGTCTGCTGCTACATTATCGCTTAAAACGGTAACGCCGTAGTCCTTGCCGCCAACCTGATATTTGGAGTTAAGCTTTAAGATGCCCCTATCATAAGCCGTGTTAAGGATAGTTAGACCGGTTTGCATGTAAACTATCTTCAGCTTATCGGCAAAGCCGGCATTGTGCCATTTTATTTCCAGATCATTCCTGAAGCCTTCCTGTTGTTGTACACCTATGTCATTATTACGCTGATAAACGGGGGTAATAGTGGCAAGGGCCGCTTTATTATCAGCATCTATTTCGGCATTGGTTTTAAGGATGGCAAAGTTGTAGGGAGATATCAGGTCGCGCTGGTTCCAGATACGGCCTTTCTCAAACTCATAGCCAAATTTGGCCTGTTTGGGCAGGGTGTAAACAATAAGCGCAACACTCGCCAACATCATTAAATACTTAACATTTAGCGCATACTTGCGTAGTAAAGCCTTCTGTCGGGATGTTGTAAGTTTTGCCATATATCCGTTTAACCAACCAAAATTAGCATAAGTTTCTGTTTTACGTAATTGTTCTTGCTTTTATCAAAACAAAGTTGATATCTTTATGATATCATTTTAAATCTACAAAAACCATGAACACTGAACGAGTTATCACAGCACCATCGGGCTATTTAGCCTTTGTTTTAGTACTATTGTTAACCGGCGTTGCCGCATTTTGCTTTTGGGCCGAGCAGCACGTTATAGGCGCTATTATATGTGTAATTAACTATTTCCTGATACTGCCGGGCCTTACCATTGTAAACCCTAATGATTCAAAAGTGCTTACCCTTTTTGGTAAATACACCGGCACAGTTAAACAAGACGGCTTTTTTTGGGTAAACCCTTTCACTGTTAAAAAGAAAGTATCATTAAAAGCATTTAACCTTAACGGCCAGCAATTAAAAGTGAACGACAGCGCCGGTAACCCTATTGAAATAGCAGCTGTTATTGTATGGCAGATAAAAGATACCGCCAAAGCGGTTTTCGCGGTTGAGAATTATATCCAATACGTAAATATCCAAAGCGAGGCCGCCGTACGCCATCTGGCTAATACTTTTCCTTATGATCACATCGACGAGGATGACACCGCCAGCATTACCCTGCGCGGTGGTGCCGAACAGGTAAGTGCCATGCTGGAGACAGAATTAAACGAGCGCTTGGAACGCGCAGGTATCATCGTACTTGAAGCCCGCATCTCTCACTTGGCTTATGCGCCGGAGATAGCCCATGCCATGTTACAGCGCCAGCAGGCAGCGGCCATTATATCGGCACGTAAACTGATCGTAGAAGGTGCCGTAGGTATGGTAGAGATGGCCCTGCAAAAAATGGAAGAGAAAAATATTATTGAGCTGGATGAAGAGCGCAAAGCTGCCATGGTGAGCAACCTGCTGGTTGTACTTTGTGGCGATAAAAGCGTTAACCCGATTGTAAACACCGGCACGCTTTATCATTAATAGACCATGAATGATTTCAGAGATTTTGGTAGCGCACGCACCAGCGAAATGTTTGTTACCCGCATTGGCTGGTGGCGGCCCTATTATGAACTAAGCGACGGGCAGTTTATCTACGCCCGCCTCAGCTATAAAGGCACGTTTAAACGTTATGCCATTATTGATAGCGCGGCAGACACATTCACCATTAAACGTAAATCATTAATAAGCCGTACGCTGATGTTTAACCGCGGTGAGGACGAGACCATCGGCGAATTGCAGCCATCGGCCTGGAAACGCGATGTGGAATTAAAAATGAATAACGGTTTTGAAGCTATATATCTGTTTAAGAAACTATTCAGCCGTGCTTATACTTTAACCAGCAATGCTTATGGCGACATCCTTGATGTTAAGCAGATTGCATGGGGTATTAAAAAGCCATTTACGGTAAGTTTTGCGGCAGACAATTACCAGCAAGGCAAACCAGATGTGGCGGTGCTGACCATGATAGGCGTACATTTTATATTATACAGGCAACAACAGGCGGCAGCAGCGAGTTAATTGATATGGCAGAGAAAAAAGCATTTGTTTTACGCATTAATCCCGATATGCTTAAAGAAGTTGAGCTTTGGGCTGCCGATGAATTTCGCAGCACCAACGGGCAGATAGAGTTCCTGCTGCAGGAAGCGCTAAAGGCGCGTAAAAAGAACGCGAAGAAAAAGAAGGACACTGAGTAGTTATTATGCATGCATAGTAATTTAAAAATCCTAACTTTGCTTATAACCATTATAACATCGCTGTTTCTATCATGAAAGAAGTATATATCGTATCAGCTACCCGCACACCTATCGGCAGTTTTGGCGGCAGTTTAGCATCATTATCAGCTACACAATTAGGCGCCATCGCTATCAAATCGGCAGTGGAAAAGGCCGGCTTGCAACCTGCCGACATACAGGAAGTTTACATGGGCAACGTCCTATCAGCCAATTTGGGTCAGGCGCCTGCAACTCAAGCCGCCATATTTGCCGGTTTGCCCCACATGCCTGCTACTACCATAAATAAAGTATGCGCATCGGGTATGAAAGCCATTATGCTGGCTGCCCAAAGCATTGCCAACGGCGATAATGATGTGATTGTAGCCGGTGGTTTCGAGAGCATGAGCAACGTACCTTATTACCTGGATAAAGCCCGTAACGGCTACCGTTTAGGCCACGGACAAATAACCGATGGTTTGGTTAAAGATGGCCTTTGGGATGTTTACAACGATTTCCACATGGGTTCTGCTGCCGAGCTTTGCGCCGTTGATTGCAACGTTACCCGCGAAGACCAGGATGCCTTTGCCATTGAATCATACAAACGCGCACAGCAATCTCAGGCTGATGGTAAATTTAAGAACGAGATAAGCCCTGTTGAACTGAAAGACAGAAAAGGCGATATTACTTTATTTGCTGAGGACGAAGAACCTGCCACCGTTAAATTTGATAAGATCCCATCGCTTAAACCTGTGTTTAAAAAGGACGGAACGGTTACCGCAGCCAATGCGTCAACCTTAAATGATGGCGCAGCTGCTTTAGTACTAATGAGCAAAGAAAAGGCTGAGGCCATGGGCATAAAGCCGCTGGCTAAAATTGTATCATTTGCCGATGCGCAACAGGCACCAGAGCAATTTACAACAGCACCTTCAAAAGCTATTCCGCTGGCTTTGCATAAAGGTGGCCTGTCGGCAGATCAAATAGATTTTTATGAGATAAACGAAGCTTTCTCGGTAGTATCGGTTGCTAACAACAAAATACTGGGCCTCGATCCTGCAAAAGTGAATGTTAATGGTGGTGCGGTAGCTATCGGCCATCCGCTGGGTGCATCGGGTGCGCGCATTATAGTTACGCTTATAAACGTACTGCAACAGAACAATGGCAAGTACGGCGCAGCAGGCATTTGTAACGGCGGCGGCGGCGCAAGCGCATTGGTAATAGAAAACCTTGCGTAAACGGCAAATTGCTATAATTTTGCAGGCTGTTTTTCGTTAATAGATATCATTTAAATTTTAATGAAAGGTTTCTTCATAGCGCTTATCCTTTTTTGCGGATTAAACACTGCTTTTGCGCAGCATTCTGATGAGGTAACTAACCTCAAAAACCTGCGTATGTACCAGGATAGCCTGCGCATCCTGGGCAAAAAGTTTATTAACGATACCGTTGATATGGAGCGCAAAAATGCCAACTACAAATTCATCCGTACGTTGGTGATGGCGTTAAAAGTTCCGCATTCATTTAACTTCCCGTTTGATTCGTTAAAAACAGTAAGCATCTTAAACGCGCCTGATAACCGTTTCAGGATCTTTACCTGGCCGGTAATGAACCAGGATGGTAGCTACCGCTATTACGGCACTATCCAAATGAATACCGGCGACCGCCTGTTAATGCATCCACTTGAAGACTACACCCCTCTTATCAAAAGCCCGCAAGATACTGTTACCGATAACCGCAAATGGTATGGTGCGCAGTATTACAAAGTGGTACGGGTGTCGGCATCCAGACCGTATTATGTGCTACTGGGCTGGAAAGGCAATAATGTAAGATCGACCAAGAAAGTAATAGAAATATTATCTTTTGACAGGGATGACAAACCGGTATTCGGAATGCCGGCGTTCTCTGGTGATAAAAACAGGCAGAATGCCAAACGTATAATATTTGAATATACCCGCCAGGCATCGATGCTGTTACGCCATGTGCCCGATCAGGACCTGATCGTTTTTGACCACCTTGCCCCGCCTGATGATAAAATGAAAGACAGGCCCGAGACCTTTGGCCCCGATCTTTCTTACGATGGTTACCGCTTAAGAAATGGCCAGTGGCAATTTGTTGAGAACCTGGATATGCGCAACATTCCGCAGCCTGCCGATGATGGTTTTGTTGACCCCAAGATCCAATCACGTGCAGATAAAAAAGCAGTTCCGGTACGCAAACGCAATTAAATACTTTACCCTATATTTAACCAAACAATACAGTGTTAAACTGTAATACTTTCGATATAAAATTTCGGTTAATTTTATTTATCCTATTTTAGCCCCCGATATTTAAACATAATGCAAGAAACCCAAGATCCGGTTATTACATCAGTAAAACCAAAGTCCCGATTTCCGAAGAGCGTACCGTACATTATTGGTAACGAAGCTGCAGAACGTTTCAGCTTTTACGGAATGCGCTCAGTACTTACCCTGTTTTTAGTAAATCAATTCTTTAACCCTACAGATAACCCGGCTTTAACAGACCAGGCTAATGCTCATGCCAACAAACTGCACCACCTATTTGTGATGGTGGCCTATGCCCTGCCCTTTGTAGGTGGTATGATTGCCGACTGGTTTACCGGTAAATACAAGCTGATATTATACGTATCTATCATTTATTGTATAGGCCACGTAATGCTGGCCACGTTTGATGGCGGCCTTAGTGGCTTTGAGTTAGGCTTGCTTGTTGTAGCAATTGGCGCCGGCGGTATAAAATCATGTGTATCTGCCAACGTTGGCGACCAGTTTGATGCAACCAACCAGGATTTGTTATCAAAAGTTTACGGCTGGTTCTATTTCAGCATCAATGCCGGCTCTATGATCTCAACCGTGGCTATCCCATGGACTTATGAACACTTCGGGCCAAAATGGGCGTTCGGTATCCCCGGTATCCTGATGGCTTTGGCTACTATCATCTTCTTTAGCGGCCGCAAAAAATACGTTAAAGTACCGCCGCAGGGTGTAAATCGTAACAATCTGGTATTCATTACCTGGTATGCGCTTACCCATGGCAGCCAGCGCAAAAAAGGCGAGGCATTCCTTGATGTAGCAAAGCAAAATTTCGATCCTGAACGTGTGGAAGGTGTTAAAGCCGTTTACCGCGTAATGATGGTGTTCTTCTTCGCTCTTGCCTTTTGGGCAGTTTGGGATCAATGCTTATCTGAGTGGACCTTATATGCTGAGAAAATGGATCGCGTGGTTAATGTAGGTTTTGCCAAATTCACCATATATCCGGGCCAGCTTTCAACCTTTAATACTATATTCCTGTTGATGTTTATCCCGCTGTTTAACTATGTGATATATCCATGGTTTGATAAACGCGGCATTAAAACCACTCCGCTGCGCAGGTTGGGTACTGGTTTGGTATTAACCGCTTTATCTTTCGTAATTATCGGCGTTATACATACCAGTTTAGATCATGGCGGTTCACCGTCTATATGGTGGCAGGTATTGGCTTTCCTGGTATTATCGGCAGCCGAGGTATTGGTATCTATTACCGGTTTAGAATATGCTTACACGCACTCGCCAAAATCGATGAAGAGCACCATGACTGGTATTTGGTTCCTGGTGGTATCATTCGGCAACCTTATCACCGCGGTGGTTAACGGGCTGATTGAAGGTGGTGGCTGGTGGGCCACAGCGCTTAAAGGCGCCAACTACGAGTGGTTCTTTGTAGGTTTTATTTTGGTATTCGTGGTAATCTTCTTTATCGTATCACCACGTATGAAAGAGCGCAACTACATTACAGACCCTGTTATTGACGGCGAAGTAGCCGCCAACACAAATAGTTTGTAAACAACATATTAATTTGAAAAGCAGGAACGTTAAACAATCCCTGCTTTTATTTTATAAAGCAGGGGCAAAATCAACTAATTTAGCGCCCGCATTTAATTAAAAAAAGAAGTTACTGTGCCAGATAGTATCGTTATAATCCCTACCTATAACGAGAAGGAGAATATTGAGCGGATGATCCGCAAAGTGTTTAGCCTTCCGCATGATTTTCACCTGCTCATTATTGATGATGGGTCGCCCGATGGTACAGCAAACATTGTAAAAGGCCTGCAAACCGAATTTCCTGAGCGTTTACATATCGAAGAACGAGCGGGTAAGCAAGGTTTAGGTACGGCATATATCCACGGTTTTAAATGGGCCGTAGCGCACCATTACGATTTTATTTTTGAGATGGATGCCGATTTCTCGCACAATCCTGATGACCTGCTTCGCCTGCGCGATGCATGTATTGAGGGTGCTGATGCAGCTATCGGCTCAAGATACATAAAAGGCGTAAACGTAGTTAACTGGCCCATGAGCCGCGTACTGATGAGCTTTTTCGCATCGGTTTATGTGCGATTTATTACCGGTATAGATGTGCAGGATGCTACCGCAGGTTTCATGTGCTACAAGCGCAAAGTACTGGAAACACTTAACCTTGATAAGATAAAGTTTGTGGGCTACGCCTTCCAGATAGAGATGAAGTACACCACCATTAAACACAACTTTAAACTGGTTGAAGTACCCATCATATTCACCGACCGTACCGCCGGCACCTCAAAAATGTCGTCAGGCATATTCAAAGAAGCTTTCTTCGGGGTGATACAAATGAAGATCAACAGCATTTTCAGGAAGTATCCTGAAGGGTGATCTTGGAGGTAAAAGGTTAAGGGTAAAAGGCTAAAGATGCTTTTTTAAATGTCCTAAAAATTTAGAAACAACCTTTTACCTTTCGCCTTTTACCTTTCACCTCACGATAAAATTTCTAATTTTACCACAATGAACGAGCATCTTGATCCCGATGGCGAACGCCTTACTCCTACCGACCGTGATATTGAAAAAGTATTACGCCCGGCTGCGTTTGAGGACTTTACCGGTCAGCACAGTATACTGGCTAACCTGAGGATCTTTGTGCAGGCGGCCCGCTTACGCGGCGAAGCTTTAGACCATGTGCTGCTGCACGGCCCGCCGGGATTGGGCAAAACTACCCTCTCGCACATTATTGCCAATGAGATGGGCGTGGGTATCAAAATTACCTCTGGCCCGGTATTAGACAAACCCGGCGATCTTGCCGGCCTGCTCACCAACCTCGAGACTGGCGACATCCTTTTTATTGACGAGATACATCGCTTAAGTCCACTGGTTGAGGAGTATTTATACTCGGCCATGGAAGATTTTAAGATAGATATTATGCTGGAGAGCGGCCCTAACGCGCGCTCGGTGCAAATCTCGCTTAATCCGTTCACACTGGTTGGTGCCACTACCCGTTCCGGTTTATTGACGGCCCCATTGCGGGCAAGATTCGGTATAAACAGCCGTTTAGAGTACTATGATGCCAAGCTGCTAACCACTATTGTGCTACGTTCGGCATCTATCCTGCGCACGCCGATAACAGACGAAGGCGCTTATGAAATTGCCCGCCGCAGTCGTGGTACCCCGCGTATTGCCAACGCCCTGTTGCGCCGCACCCGCGATTTTGCCCAGATAAAAGGCAACGGTAAAATTGATACCGAAATTGCGCAATACGCCCTTAACGCCCTTAATGTTGATGAGCACGGCCTTGACGAAATGGATAACAAGATCCTGGCCACCATTATTGATAAATTTAAAGGCGGCCCTGTAGGACTAAAAACCATTGCCACCGCCGTTGGCGAAGACGAAGGGACTATTGAAGAGGTTTACGAACCATTCCTGATACAGGAAGGTTTCCTTATGCGCACTGCCCGTGGCCGCGAGGTTACCGAGAGTGCTTATCGCCACCTGGGCCGGATAAAGCCGGGCGGTACTCCTTCCCTGTTTTAAAACAAACCATTTTCTACACACCGCGTTATCTTACTATAAATAATTATTAATCAACAGGTTACAAAAGTGTAAAATTTACGCAAAGCGATAAATTTTTAACATTTAAGCATAATTAAATTGCTTTTGTGACTTTTATTTAATTATTTGGCTCTCCTATTCTACCTGTATTCATGACGCTAAGCAACGAAAAAGAACTTCTTTCAGAAGTGTCTCGTGGTAACGAGCATGCGTTTAGCGCTCTTTTCTCTGCGTATAACAGGCCATTAGGCATCCACATCTTTCGTATTACTGAATCTGCTGAACTGGCCGAAGAAGTTGTTCAGGATGTTTTCATGAAGATATGGCTTAACCGCGAAGCCCTGGCATCGGTAGAAAATTTCAAAGCTTATCTGTTTGTCATTTCCAAAAACCACGCGTTAAACTGTTTGCGTAAACTGGCCAAAGAGCGTATTAACCAGATAAGCCTTGAGGATAATGTGGTTGAGTTAATACCGGAGGAAGCGGCACCCGCAAACGATTATTACCAGCTGCTGGATATGGCAATTGATCACCTGCCGCCACAGCAACAAAAAGTTTACCTGCTTAGCCGCCACAACCGTTTAAAGTACGATGAGATAGCCGCCCAAATGGGCCTCTCGCGCGAAACCGTAAAGAAATATCTGCAGGGCGCTACACATTCCATTACCTTATTTGTACAACGCTATGGCAATATTTCGGCGCTGATAGCGCTGGCCTGCTTGCTTTTTTAAAAAAAGTTTAAAAGCTATACCCCCTTTTTTGCCTCAACTTGTGTCTTACAATAAAAGCGCCCCGCTTTTTACACTACCAATTATTGAAAAAACTTTTAATGAGTACATCGAGGCTGAGGTTGCAATACCTTTTTGAACGCTATTACAATAAAACTGCTACGCCGCAAGAGCGCGCGGAGTTGTTTGCTGTGATAGAAGCCGGCGAACGCGACGATGAACTGTCTGCACTCATTAAACGCTCATGGGACGACCTGGATACCAACGAAGACATATTTGGCAATGTTAAAGCCGAACGTATGTTACAAAACATCCTTCGTGCCGAAAAAGAGGTACCAACATCTCCTATCCGCAAAAAGTTCAGGGGTTGGTTCCCAATACTTTCGGCAGCTGCTATTTTACTGATAACCGGGATAGCTTTATATCAGCATAAAAAAATAAATACTACGCCGGCGGTAATAGCCGTAAAAAAGCAAAAACCTGCCAATGATGCGCTGCCCGGCGGTAACAAAGCAACCCTTACCCTGGCCAACGGAAAAACTATAGTGCTTGATGATGCTGCAGACGGCACCATTGCCGAGCAAGGTAACACTCTCATAAAAAAAGCAGCCGACGGCCATATCATCTATAACACAGCGGCTTTAGATAACGGCAATACCGCACCGGTAATAAACACCATAACCACCCCCCGCGGAGGCCAGTACCAGGTGGCTTTGCCCGATGGTACACAGGCTTGGCTAAATTCGGCATCATCTATCACATTCCCAACACGTTTTACCGGCAAAAACCGCCAAATAAGCATCACCGGCGAAGTTTATTTTGAAGTTACCAAAAACAAGAACATGCCTTTCAGGGTTAACACACATCGTGCGGAGATAGAAGTATTGGGTACGCACTTCAACGTAATGGCCTATGATGACGAGCAGGTAATGAAAACCACCCTGCTTGAGGGCGCTGTGAAAATCAACAGCGGAACCTTCAGCGCGAAGCTGATACCGGGGCAACAGGCCCAGATAAATAACAATGGAAAAAATAAGGTACTGAATGATGTAGACCTTGACGATGAGATAGCCTGGAAAAACGGCATCTTCCAGTTTAAGGACGCAAAAATTGATGTTATACTACGCCAGGCAGCGCGATGGTATGATGTGGATGTTAAGTACCTGCATCAAATACCTGATAAAGAATTTAACGGCCGCCTATCAAGAAATGTAAAAGCCTCTGAACTGCTTAATATGCTCAAATATACAGGCGTAGACATCAGTATAAAGGGCAATAACATTATAGTGAATTAGCAAAAAATCAAACCAAATAGTAATCAACACACTCAAAAACCACTTATGATGAAAGAAATACGCTCCGCAAGTTAGCAGGTAAAGGGCAACAACTGATCCTGTCGGGGCTCAGTTGCAGGGCATAAAAAAACCGGAAAGTGTTTCGACCCACTTCCCGGCATAGATGCCTGGGTTCCCCACTCCATCGCAATCGACGAATTGAACTTTATGTTTAACCCAAACACACAAACTTATGAATTTTAATTCTAAGGCCGTGCCTATGGCGTGGCCTAAACTGTCCAAAGTATTATTGGTCATGAAACTCACTGCCATTTTAATAATCGCAGCCCTAACCAACGTTAGCGCAAAAACATACAGCCAAACTGTATCACTGCGCCAAAAGAACGCTTCGGTTGAGAAGATCCTTCGTTTGATAGAGAAGCAAACAGGATACCATTTTATGTATGATAAAAAAGATGTTGCAAAAGCCGGCAATATCAATATCGATGTAGACAACGTAAGTATTGACCAGGCGCTTAACAAAGCGTTTAACGAACAACCGCTTACCTACAAAATTTTCCAGGAGACCATCGTAGTTAAAAAACGCGATGAAAGCGCTCCTGTGGCAGAAATTAAGGCTGTTGACATTACCGGTACAGTAAGCGATGCCAAAGGCCCGCTGCCCGGCGTTAACGTTAAACTTAAAGGTACAGACATTGGTACTACTACTGATGTTAACGGTAAATTTAAACTTAGCGTGCCTGATGCTAATGGCACATTAGTGTTCAGTTTTCTGGGCTTTACTACCAAAGAAGTAGCCATTGGCGGCCAAACTACACTTAACGTAACCATGGCCGAAGAATCAAAATCATTACAAGAAGTAGTGGTTGTTGGTTACGGTACACAAAAACGTGTTGATTTAACCGGTGCTGTGGGTAGCGTAAGCTCAAAAACCTTACAAGAGCGCCCGCAAACTAACCTTGAGCAAGAACTTGCGGGTAAAATTGCCGGTGTTAACGTATCAACAAACTCGGGCCGCCCGGGTGGTAACACCAGCGTGCGTATACGTGGTTATGCATCATTAAACACAAACGGCAACCCGCTTTATGTAGTAGATGGTGTAGTTTGGACTGAAGGTGGTAACTCCATCAACCCTAACGATGTTGAATCAATCGACGTATTGAAAGATGCATCATCAACCGCTATTTACGGTACACGTGGTGCTAACGGTGTAATTTTGGTTACCACTAAACGTGGTGCTAAAAACCGCGAAGCCACTGTTAGCTATGATGCTTATGTAAGCATGAGCAAAATGGCCAAAAAGCTTGATGTATTAAATTCAAAAGAGTTTTTAGCTATTGAAGACCTTGCTTATCAAAACATCCAGAAATATGATCCTACCGGCTGGGCTGCAGGTAAATATGCTGATAAAGATCCTAAAATAAAACGTACGGCTTTAATAGGTAAATTATTTGACTCTAACCTTAACCCGCTGTATGATACCGATTGGCAAGATGCAACAACCCGCACAGCTTACAGCCAAAACCATAACCTATCTGTAACCGGTGGTACTGATAAACTGAACTACGGTTTATTTATGAACTATACCGATGATGAAGGTATTATCCGCAACAGTTACTCTAAACGCTACAACGTACGTTTGGCTTTAGATAACCAGGTAAAACCATGGTTAAAAATTGGTACTACCTTAAACTACAACAATACCAGTGCCCGTTTCAATGACGGTAACACAGGCGGTAATAATATACCGCGTATGATGATAGAGATGATTCCTATCGTACCTATCACTTACCCTGATGGCAAATACGGTATTCGCCAGGATTACCCTGATATGGAAAGCGGCGACAACCCGGTTGCTTTAACTAATGAAGACCGCCGTTTACAGCAAAACAGAGTTTTTAGTGGTAACGGTTATGCCGAGATCAAGTTTATTGAGGGCTTAACCTTTAAAAGTGTTTTTGGTGCTACCATCTCAAACAACACTAATCCTTACTTCTCAAGCGGATTGGTTAGCTTATCTGATAACTTTAGGCCGTATGCCGAAGTTTACCAGTACAACAATAATTACTGGCAATGGCAAAACTACTTAACGTTTGATCGTACTTTTAATAAAGTTCATAAACTGAATGTAGTTGCAGGTTTCGAAAGACAACATTACGATGCGTTCCAATTTAATGCTGCTGCAAAAAACATTGCCGATGACCTGTTTGAGTACTACAACCTTGGTGCAGGTAGCGAACCACAACCACCCGGTTCTGATTACAATCAGTTTCAAATGCAATCATTCTTTGCACGTGCTAACTATAACTACAACGAAAAGTACTTGTTAACTGTTACAGGCCGCTACGATGGTTCATCGCGCGTTGGCCGTAATAATCCGTACGGTTTCTTCCCGTCAGCGGCATTAGCATGGCGCGCATCTCAGGAAGATTTCCTGAAAGATAACAAAACCATTTCTGACCTTAAATTCCGTTTCAGCTACGGTTTAACCGGTAACTCAGATATAGGCTATTACAGCTCATTGGCAACCCTTCAATCTTCTCCGTATGTATTTGGTGGTAACAGGGCAAACGGTATAACGCTTGACAACATTGCCAACCCTAACCTTTCATGGGAAAAAACTGCCGAAACAGATCTTGGTTTCTCTTTAGGTTTATTCAACAACAGAGTTAACCTTGAGGCTGACGTTTTTTACAAAAAAACCAAAGCGTTATTGTTAAACGCACCGCTGCCATATAGCTCTGGCTATACAACCCTTACCAGCAACGTTGGCCAGGTATCAAACAAAGGTTTAGAGTTAACCTTAAACACGGTGAACATCAAAACCGATAATTTTACCTGGACAAGTAGCTTCAATATCTCATTGATCAAAAACAAGATCCTGGCATTGGGTAAAGCTAATGATGATATCTACACCTCACCAAGCTTCCTTACCGACTTCAACCTGTTACGTGTAGGTTTGCCGGTAGGCACATTCTACGGCCAGAAAGTATTGGGCACATGGGGAACATCAGAAGCTACAGAAGCTGCTAAATTTGGTAAGCTACCGGGCGACCTTAAATTCCTTGATGTGAATGGCGACCACCAGATCAATTCACAGGATAACGTTGTTTTAGGTAAATCAACCCCTGATGGTTACGGTACCTTCAGCAACAACTTTGCATACAAAGGCTGGGACCTTGGTGTTGAGTTACAATTTGTATATGGTAACGATGTAATGAACCTTACCCAGCACTCGGCACAAGACCGTACCGGCCAGGCAAACAGCTACGCTACCGTTTTAAACGCGTGGACACCTAATAACCAAAATACCAGCATTGCCGAAGTAAGACCATCTTATGTACGTTATGATACCGGTATCTATTCAACCAAAGTACAGGATGGTTCATTTATCCGTGGCAAAAGTGTAAGCCTTGGTTATACCTTCCCTACTGAGATGGTAAAACGCATTAAACTGAACCGTTTACGTGTATATGCACAGGCACAAAACCTGTTTATTATCACCAAGTACCCTGGTTACGATCCGGAAACCACTACTTACGGCGATGCCTTTGCACAGGGTATCCAGTTTTTTGATTATCCAAAACCAAGAACCTTTGTACTTGGCGCAAGTGTAAACTTCTAATCTAAAATTCAATAAGATTAAGTACCATGAAATTCAAAATAAAACAATACGCAGCCTGTATCCTTATTGTTGGCTTATCGCTAACACAGGTGGGCTGTAAAAAATATCTCGAAGAGAATATAAAACACGGCATCGGACAAGACGAGTATTTTAAAACTGAAACACAGGCACGCAACTTTGTTAACGGTATTTACACCTCGTTATACATGTTTCAAAGTGGCGACGCTTATGGCGAAAACCCCTGGATAACGTTAGAGTTGCTTGCCGGCCACGGTACCACTTTGGGCCAGAGCCAAAATAACAACAACGTAATATTTGAACGTACGGATGCTAATAACCCGTCGTTTAATACCATCTGGCGCCAAAGCTACCTGGGTATCAGCGAAGCTAACCTTGCTATCCAGAAAATACCTACCATCCCTTCAATGACGGATGCTGCCAAAAAATCACTTTTGGGCGAGGTATATTTCCTGCGTGCATTTTTCTATTACCACCTGGTAAGGTTATATGGCGATGTGCCTTTGATAACCGAACCTGTTGATGCCAATAGCCCTCAGCTTTACCCGGAGCGTACGGCACAGGCAGATGTGTACGATGTTATTATTGCAGACCTTATCACTGCACAAGCATCGGGCCTTGCCGAAACCGACCAGACAGGTAAAGTATCGTTAGGTGCAGTTAACACTTTGTTAGCAAGCGTTTATTTAACCACTGCCGGTTACCCGCTGCAAAAAACAGAGAACTATGCTAAAGCGGTTACCGAAGCAGCTAAAGTATTAAACAAATACACTTTGTTTGATAGCTATGACTACCTGCATGATAACCAACACAAAAACCAGGGTGAGCTGATATTGCAAAACCAGTACCTGTTAGGCGTGGCTACCAATTCTATTTCGGCACTTATTATCCCTTACGGTCTTGATGTAGGCTCATACCACGACCGTTTTGGCGCTTTGATACCAACCGATGAGTTTTATAACAGCTACGAAGCCGGCGACAAGCGTGCAGAAGAGCAACAATTCTTCTTCTCAAAATACGACTCGTACACAAACCCGGGTACTACCATCAACTTTGGTGCACACGCGCTTTACAAATACTTTCACAAAGAAAGTTTAGTAAATGGCCAGTGTGATGAGAACTGGACGCTATTACGCTTACCTGAGGCACAATTAATTTATGCCGAGGCAAGCAACGAGGTTAACGGCCCAACCCAGGCAGCTTATGATGCATTAACCCCTATAAGGGCACGTGCTAACCTTGCACCTTTAAGTGGCTTAACTAAAGAAACTTTCCGCGCAGCTATCTGGAAAGAGCGTTATCACGAGTTAGCTTATGAAAACAAAGCTTACTTTGACATACAGCGTACTCACCAGATATATGATGTTAAAAACAACAAATTTGGTGAGGCTACATCAACTGCTAACGAGCAGGGCGTAACCATGACCACTAAGTATTACTTGTGGCCAATACCGCAACGCGAGATAAACACCAACACCAAGTTGAAACAAAACACAGGTTGGTAAGTAAAAATTACAATATAAAAGACCGGCTTTAACAGCCGGTCTTTTATATTTACAGCCGTTTACATTTAGCTATAACTCAACTAATGAAAAAAGGACTACTCTTTTTAAGTTCACTCTTTTTTACCGCACAAACTTTTGCCCAGCAAGTAGGCAAAATAACAGACCCGGTAGAGTGGATAAACCCATTAATGGGTACACAATCAAAATACGATCTGAGTAACGGTAACACCTACCCTGCTGTTGCCGTACCATGGGGCATGAATTTCTGGACACCGCAAACCGGTAAAATGGGCGACGGCTGGCAGTATACTTATGACTCGTACAAAATAAATGGCTTTAAGCAAACTCACCAGCCATCGCCATGGATGAATGATTATGGCCAGTTTGCTATTATGCCCCTAACAGGCAAACTTAAAGTTACCCAAAAAGGCCGCGAAAGCTGGTTCTCGCACAAAGCAGAGGTATCAAAACCTTACTACTACAGCGTTTACCTTGCAGACCACGATGTAACTACAGAGATCACCTCTACTGAGCGTGCTGCACAGTTCAGGTTCACTTACCCTAAAACGGATAGCTCATACATCGTAGTAGATGCTTTTGACCGTGGCTCATACATTAAAGTATTGCCTAACGAGAGGAAGATAGTTGGCTACTCAACCAAATATGCCCGCGGCCCGCTTAAGAACTTTAAAAACTACTTTGTTATCTACGTTGATAAAGCCATTACTACCTCACAGGTTTATGCAGATAGCGTGCTTAAAGATGGTACAGAGCTTAAGGACAAGCATGTAATGGCTGTTATAGGCTTTAAAACTGCAAAAGGCGAAAAAGTTAACCTGCGTGTAGCTTCATCTTTCATCAGCGAAGAGCAAGCTGAACTAAACCTAAAACGCGAACTGGCCAACGATAGCTTTGATGCTACCAAGCAAAAAGCAAAAGCCACCTGGAACAATACTTTAAGCCGTTTGTCGGTTGAGGGTGGTTCGGTAGATCAGATCCGTACATTTTACTCTTGTTTGTACCGCATGCTGTTCTTCCCTAACAAAATGTACGAGCTGGATGCAAAAGGTAACCCGGTACACTGGAGTGCTCAAAACGGCGAGATACTACCGGGCTATAAATTTGCCGGCACCGGTTTCTGGGATACCTTCCGTGCTTTGTATCCATTCTTAAACCTTGTATACCCATCTATCAACAAAGAAATGCAGCAGGGCTTAATAAATGATTACAAAGAAGGTGGCTGGTTGCCTGAATGGAGCAGCCCGGGCTACTCTGCCGTAATGATAGGTAACAACTCGGCCTCGGTAGTGTCTGATGCATACATTAAAGGTGGCCGCGGTTATGATATCAATACCCTGTACCAGGCTTTATTGCATGGCGCTAACAACGCGGGCCCTGCAGCTACAGGCCGCGAGGGTGTAGAGTATTACAACAAATTAGGTTACGTACCTTATGATGTTAAGATAAACGAGAATGCTGCGCGTACCCTTGAGTACGCTTATGACGATTTTACTATTTACCAGTTAGGTAAAGCGCTTGGTCGCCCGGCATCTGAGATAGATATCTATAAAAAACGCGCCATGAACTACAAAAACCTGTTTGACCCATCAACGCGTTTTATGCGTGGTAAGAACAAGGATGGCCAGTTTCAGTCGCCATTTAGCCCAACAAAATGGGGCGATGCCTTTACCGAAGGTAACAGCTGGCACTACACCTGGAGTGTTTTCCAGGATGTACAAGGCTTAATAGACCTGATGGGTGGCAAGCAAAACTTTAACGCAAAACTGGATTCGGTATTTACCATGCCGCCGGTATTTGATGATAGCTACTACGGCGAAGTGATACACGAGATCCGCGAGATGCAGATTGCCGGCATGGGCCAGTATGCACATGGCAACCAGCCTATACAGCACATGATTTACCTGTACAACTACGCGGGCGAACCATGGAAAACCCAGCTGCACGTACGCGATGTAATGGACAAAATGTATAAGGCTACGCCTGATGGCTACTGTGGCGATGAGGATAATGGCCAAACATCTGCATGGTATGTTTTCTCGGCAATGGGTTTCTACCCCGTTACCCCGGCTACAGACCAGTACGTTTTAGGTGCTCCGCTATTCAAAAAGATCACTTTAAAACTCGAGAACGGTAAAACTGTTACTATTAATGCGGCCAACAACAGCGCCGATAACAGGTACGTAACGTCATTAACCGTAAATGGCAAGCCTTATACCAACAACTGGTTAAGCCACAAAGCATTGCAACAAGGCGAAGTATTAAACTTCAATATGTCGGCTACGCCAAACAAAGTAAGGGGCTCAAAAGCGGCTGATGTACCTTATTCATTATCAACAGATAAAAAATAATTGCATTACGAATGAAGTTCGCAAAAACAGTATTATGCTTTACCATTGCAGCGGTTACTTTTGTAACTGCTGTAATGGCGCAAAGCCCAAAAGCCACTGGTATTATGCCACCGGCAAATGCAAAGGCTATGGTTTTAGCTCCTTTAAAGCCCGTGCTGTTAAGTACCATGAAACTGGGCATTGCAGGCCTGTCTCATGACCATGTACACCTTATATTGAGCGATTACCGCGATGGTAAGGTGAACATTGTAGGTATTGCCGAGGCCAATAAAACCCTGCGTGCACGCCTGCAGCAACAATACAATATCCCCGACTCGTTGTTTTTTGATGATCTTAAAACAATGGCCACTACCAAAAAGCCCGACGTGGTTTTGGGTTACAACCCGGTAGCCAAGCATATTGATGTTGTTGAGGTTTGCGCCCCGCTGGGTATTTCGGTAATGGTAGAGAAACCTTTGGCCGCTACCCTTGCACAGGCTAAGCGTATGGAGTTTTTAGCTTTAAAATACTACATTAAACTGCTTACTAATTACGAAACTACCTGGTACCCCTCTTACCGCCGCATCCGCGATGTGGCCAGAAAAGATAGCCTGGGCCAGATCCGTAAAATGGTAGCGCATGATGGGCACGAGGGGCCTAAGGAAATAAATTGCAGCAAGGATTTTACCGACTGGCTTACCGATCCGGATCAAAATGGTGCCGGTGCACTTAATGATTTTGGCTGTTATGGTGCCAATCTGTTTACCTGGCTCATGAATGGCCAGCGCCCGGTTGCAGTTACCGCCATAGCCCGCCACTACAAGCCGCAAACCTATCCTAAGGTTGAGGACGATGCAACCATCATCGTAGAGTATCCTACAGCTACAGGCATCATTGAGGCATCATGGAACTGGCCCTACTCTATCAAAGACCTTGAGGTTTTTGGCGACGAAGGTTACATGCATGCCTTTGACAAGGATAACCTGTTAACGCATATAGATAAGTTCCCAACGGTTACATCTGTTGCGCCACCGTTGGCTGCCCCTAATGATAACCCGATAACTTACCTGGAATCGGTAGTAAAAAATCGCATGCTGGGTATATCAGACCGTTCATCGTTACGCAATAATATGATAG
The DNA here is from genome assembly GCF_003432115.1 of Mucilaginibacter conchicola. Lineage (GTDB taxonomy): Bacteria > Bacteroidota > Bacteroidia > Sphingobacteriales > Sphingobacteriaceae > Mucilaginibacter > Mucilaginibacter conchicola. The sequence goes on along the minus strand of NZ_QWDC01000003.1, from coordinate 373,644 downwards.
TGATGCAGATACTGGATGCCGCCAAACGCTCCATCGCCGAAGGCAAACGGATAGTATTGTAAGCTTTTCAAATGCATAACAAAGCCCCCTACAGTGTTGGGGGCTTTGTTGTTTACCTACCTATGTTAAGTAAATTAGAAACTTATTAAATTTTATTAACAGTTAATATTGCGCGCCTAAATTATTCTAATTTAGCAGTTCAAAACATTACCATCTGTATTATGATCAAACAACTTTCGGCATTGCTGCCCCTATGTGTTATAGGCATGTTATCATGTCAGTCAAAACCGGCAAACTCCGATAAAACTGTTAAGGCTGATAGCGCAGCGCGTACGGCAGCTGCTACTGAAGACACCAAATCGCCGGTGGCACAGGTTGCCAAAGGTGCTATTGATAAAGCCGCCGTGATGGCCAAAAAGCAGGTTCCGGTGATCTGCTACCACCAAATCCGCGATTGGAAACCAACCGACTCTAAAGGTGCTAAAGACTACATTGTACAAATAGCTGCTTTTAAAGAGCACATGAAAATGCTTGCTGATAGCGGTTACCACACCATCCTGCCCGATGAGTATTACAACTACCTGGTAAACGGTGCAAAACTACCATCAAAGCCAATTATGTTAACCTTTGATGATACCGACCTTGACCAGTTTACCATTGCGGCGCCAGAGATGAAGAAATACGGGTTTAAAGGCGTTTTCTTTGTAATGACCGTATCAATCGGCCGCCCGCATTACATGACCAAAGAGATGATCAAACAACTGAGCGATGCAGGCCATGTTATCGGCTCACATACCTGGGACCACCACAATTTCAAAAAATTTCAGGGTAAAGACTGGGAAACCCAGTTAGATAAACCAACCAAAAAACTGGAAGAAATAACCGGTAAAAAGATCACCTGGTTTGCCTACCCATTCGGTTTATGGAATGCACAAGGTATCCCTGAATTGAAGAAACGCGGTTTCATTGGCGCTTTCCAGTTAGCAGACAAACGTGACCCTAACGAGCCACTATTCACCCTACGCCGTATTTTAGATAGCGGTTACTGGAGTGCAAGAACCCTTAGCAACAGTATCAGAAATAGTTTCTAAATAACTCAACATAGAAAAGCCCTTCCGTATTGCGGAAGGGCTTTTGTTTTTAAAAGAACTTATCTACTTTTAGGCATGACCAATACCCTGCGCACTGCTCTCGCACTTGTATCTATCGCTGTATTTGCCGCCTGCAACCAGGAACCCGTAGTAAAAGTACCTGATGCACCCGGCGAATTATCGCGTAAACTGATAGACCTGCATTTTCAATACCTTAATGATCATAACTTAACCGACCTGGTTAACCAATACGCCGATAAAGCTAAAATAACCACTACCGATTGGGATGGCGAAAGCTACGGGCGCCCCGGTGCCGACCAGATGTTTCACCAGGTTTTTGCTGTATCGCCTGATGCTAAATACCTGGTGGATAATGTGATCAATAATGATAGCACCATGATAGTGGAGTATGATGTAATAGGCCTGCATGATAAGCTTAACAGCCCCATCAGGTATGATCTGCGTAATTGCAGCATCTTCAAAATAAAGAACGATAAAATAATAAGCGAGGCCACTTATTCAAATTCGCGGCTGTATCACGCTAAATAAAACAAAAGCCCTTCAGGATTGCTGAAGGGTTTTTTTGCTTTAAAGGTTCTCGCCCGAGGGGCCTTGTCCTTTGTTTGAGGATGTCTGGTCGGTTGGGTTTTCCAGTTCCGGCACATCGTTGGGCAGTTCGGCTATCGGTGTTTCTGTGGTAGCCCCTACAGCCGTCTCCGGTGTTACGGTTGGTATCTCCTTAGCCAGATCGGGGTTATCGTTCTGGTTATCTTCATCCTGCTTAAGCGTTTCGTTGTTTACGTTCTCTACGTTTCCTTTTATGTCGTGGTTTTGGCCTTGGTCGTTGGCTCGGTCAAACCCTCCTGAATATTCTTCCATAGTGATGTTTTTTTAGATGTGTATATAATTAGTCTTTTTACAACATGTTCTTCGGTTTTGCCTAAACGTACCAAAAGCCATACCATAAATGGGTTTATGCGTATCTTTGTGCCCGATGAACAGCAAGCTCCTTGAATACTCGCAGCTGATAAAGGCTGAGGCTAAAAACCTCGGTTTTTTGTTCTGTGGTATCTCAAAAGCTGAATTTCTGGAAGAAGAAGCCCCCCGCCTTGAAGCCTGGCTAAATAAGGGCATGCACGGCGAAATGAAGTATATGGAAAACTACTTCGATAAACGCCTTGACCCGCGCCTGCTGGTAGATGGTGCAAAATCGGTAATCTCCCTCGGATTAAATTATTATAACGATACCTTACAGGATGACCCATCAGCACCCAAAATATCCAAATACGCTTATGGTGCCGATTATCATACGGTTATTAAAGATAAACTGAAGCAACTACTGGAGATTATCAACGAGAAAATTGGCGAAGTTGGTGGCCGTGCCTTTGTAGATTCAGCCCCTGTATTGGACAAAGCATGGGCAAAAAAAGCCGGACTGGGTTGGATAGGCAAGAACACCAACCTCATCAGTAAAAAAACCGGATCATTCTTTTTTTTAGCCGAGCTGATCGTAGATATTGAGCTGACCTATGATATACAACCCACTGCCGACCATTGCGGCGACTGTACCCGATGTATTGATGCCTGCCCCACCGATGCCATTGTAGGCCCGTACATAGTAGATGGCAGCCGTTGTATCTCTTACCTCACCATAGAGCTAAAGAACGAGATACCTCAGGAATTTAAAGGCAAAATGGACAACTGGATGTTCGGTTGCGATGTATGCCAGGATGTTTGTCCCTGGAACCGTTTCTCTGTACTCCATAACGAACCTGCATTTCAACCCCACCCCGATCTGCACGGCCTAAAAAAACAGGATTGGGAAGATATTACCACTGAGGTATTCCAAAAGGTATTTAAAAACTCGGCAGTTAAGAGGACAAAGTTTGATGGGCTGACGAGGAATATTAGCTTTCTTCGTAAGAGTGATTAGAGATTGGGGATTAGAGATCAGGATCATACGTCATTGCGAGGAGCGACAGCGACGTGGCAATCCCCTACTTACCGAGCGGCTCTGTATATCGGGGATTGCCACGCTACGCTCGCAATGACGAGTCTTTTGGGTTTCAAAACAGAGAAACTAATCTCTGATCACAAATCTCTAACCTCTAATACCTACCCCTTCTTAAATTTCATAGCCAGTTGTGCCAGCATATCATCGTTAACAGGCTTAGCCGGTTCTTCTTTCTTTTTAAAAGGCTTATTGTATTGCTGGTTGCCGCCCTGGTTTACATTAGGGCTGCTTTTTGGTGCATTGTTCTGGAAAGCAGGTTTAGCGGCTTGTTGCTGCCCTTCACCGGTTGCCATTTGCTGCGCGCGATTTTGGTATCGCTCGGCAGCTTTTTTGGCGTTCCAGCGTTTGTATATCTCTTCCAGCTTACGTTTGGTGTACAGCGGGAAATCGCCCTGCATCATCCACGAGTAGTAGCTTGGCTCAACGTTAAGTACATCTTCAACGCGTTTGCCTTTGTGCTTACCAAAGTTAATGGTTTCTTCGCCTTGTTCGTTGTAAACCATGCGGCCGGCAAAATCAACAGGGCGACTTAGGTTGGTAAATTTGTGCAACGCTTCTACATCGCCCACAACAGGTACGCTTTTGTTACCTTTTTTATCTTCCCACTCCACATCGGCATATTTCTCTATCTGCGCCAGCAAAACTTCCATAGTGGCGCGGGTATCGGCCTCTGCAGAGTGTGCGTTGATGATCTCTTTTTGGCAGTAGAACTGGTACGCAGCTTTAAGCGTACGCTGCTCCATCTGGTGGAAAATGTTCTGCACATCCACAAAGTGGCGGTTATCAAGGTCAAAATTGACACCTGCACGCAAAAACTCTTCCATCAGCATCGGGATATCAAATTTGTTAGAGTTGTATCCGGCAAGGTCGCTCTCGTGGATAAAATCGGCTATCTCCTGGCCCAGCTCAACAAACTGTTTCTCGTTAGCAATGTGCTCATCATATATACCATGTACTAAAGATGACTCAAGCGGGATTGGCATACCGGGGTGTACACGCCATGTACGGGCCTCATCGGTACCATCAGGGTGCAACTTAATTACAGATATTTCAACTATGCGGTCGGCACCAATATTGGTTCCGGTAGTTTCAAGGTCGAAAAATGCAAGCGGACGCTTTAATTGTAGTTTCATTATAACTTGTAAGTATTACAAAGGTGCCAAAAACAGCTTCATTTTTCTTATTTAATTTTAAGTAATTTTTAATATTTTCAAGTCAATAATTAATGCCTAAACTATATGTATAAATTTTTACTCAACCTGCTGGTAATCATCTGCATTGCCACATTTGCACAAGCGCAGGATTTCCCCTTCGGTAAATTTACCGTTGAAGAATTACAACAAAAAAACTACAAGAACGATACATCTGCGCATGCTTACGTATTAAACGAATTTGGGTCGACCCGCATTGATATGGGCAATAACGACCGTATAAATATGTTTTTTAAGTATCACGTTAAGATCAAAATATTAGATAGCAAAGCTTTTGATAAAGGTACCATCACTATCCCATTTCGCAGCTACGATGAAATAATTGAAGATGTGATGGATATTAAAGCCACTACAACTTATACTGACGATGCCGGCGGCATTAGAACCGCCGAGCTCGATGCAAGCAAGATTTACACAACAAGCCTGAACAAATACTGGAAAGAGATAAAATTTGCCATGCCTAACCTGCGCAATGGCTGTATTATTGAATATTCATACACAAAGATCATCCCTGGGTTCTATAGCTTTCCGTCATGGGATTTTCAGAGTGATATCCCCAAAATATACTCAGAATACCAGGTACATATACCCGCCTTTTGGACTTATACAGCTATGATGCGCGGAGGCTTAAAGCTCACTAAAAACACATCAGAGGTTGAGAGAGAATGCTTTAGTGCCCGCGGTGCAAAATGCGATTGCTCTTTCATGTCATACGGTATGGGAGATATCCCGGCTATGATAGAAGAAGATTACATGACAGCACCAAAGAACTTCCTGTCTGCCGTTTACTTTAACCTGCAGGAGTGGGTAAACCCCATGACCGGGGCTAAACAACGCGTAACCAAAGAGTGGGCCGATATTGATTACAACCTTAAACATGACGATTATTTTGGGTCTCAGATAAAAAAGAACCTGATGAAACCATACCTGTTGCCCGTAGTTGCAGGTGCTAAAGATGACCTTTCAAAAGCCATTGCCGTATATCAGTACATCCAAAAAACAATTAAATGGAACGGTATCGTATCTACCGGTAGCGACAATGTGCGCAAAGCACTTGATACCCATAGCGGCCATGTTGGCGATATAAACCTTGCGTTAGTGGCAGCGCTAAATTCGGCAGGTATAAAAACGGATGCCGTACTGCTATCAACACGTGATAATGGTACGGTTAACCGCCTTTACCCGGTTGAACGCGAATTTAACTATGTAATAGCTAAAGCCACCATTGGCACCGAAGAGTATTTACTTGATGCCAGCGACCCCTTGCTGCCTTTTGGTACCCTGCCTATGCGATGCCTTAACGACCAGGGGCGTGTTATTTGCTTCGACAAGCCATCGTACTGGATGGATCTGAACAACAAACAACGTAAAATAACCACCAGCGCGCTTGACCTTACCTTGCAAACTAACGGCAAGCTAAAAGGCACCATCACCACCTACTCAAGCGGGTACGATGGTTACCTTAAACGCCAGGCCATCAAAAAATTTAACTCAACAGACGAGTATGTAGAGAACCTTGATGAACGTTTAACCCACGTAAAGATCCTAAAATCTGAGTTTGGTAACCTGCATAGCCTTGACCAGCCATTGAGCGAGAAGTATGACGTAGAGATAGACCTTTACAACGGCTTAAACCACGATAGAATGGCCTTTAACCCAATTATTTTAGACAGGATGGTTGATAATCCCTTTAAACTGCAAGACCGCGCTTACCCTGTTGACCGTGGCATGCCATCAAGCAGCCGTTACATTATCACTATGCACCTGCCCGCCGGTTATGGTATCGAGAGCGCACCGCAACAGGCCAATATCGCTTTGCCAAACAAAGGCGGCCGTTTTATGACAGATTTTAGCGGCGAAGGCAGCAACTTCTCTTACTCAAACGTTATGCAGTTTGATAAAGCCATTTACGCCCCCGAAGAATACCCTTACCTTAAAGAATTGTATAACAAGATCATCGCCTCAGAAAAAGCCGAGATAGTGTTTAAGAAAAAATCATGAGACGCATTTGTACTTTGTTAATACTTCTGCTGCCGGCAATAACTGCTAAGGCACAGGATAATTACGCCGTTAATCTTATCCCTAAGGAGCTGCTACCTTATACAAGCTCGGTTATACGTAACCAGAGTGTTGTTACCGAGATAAAGGATGCAGGCAGCATGGTGTATCGCATAAAAAAAGCCATCACTATACTTAATAAAAATGGCGATGACGATGCCCGGATAGTTTTATTTTATGATAAGAGCCGCGCCATTAAGAGTATTAAAGGTGCTACTTATGACGAGTTTGGTAAGCTGGTAAATAAGTTTTCTGAACGGAATTTTAATGATGAAGGCACTACGGATGGTTTTTCGTTATACCAGGATTCGAGGGTTAAACATTATTTGCCATCAATTGCATCATACCCGTATACAATTGAGTACGAGGTGGAAATGCGCTATAAACAAACCTTGGTTTTGCCGGATTGGCGCCCCATGCCTGATGCTAGTATCGCTGTTGAAAAAAGCAGCTACACATTTGCCTGTAAACCCGATTTTAAGATAAGTTATAAAGAGATAAACATGCCGGCTAAAATGACCACCGGCAAAAACCAGGAGGGATTAACTACCTACAACTGGCAGGTAAGCAACCTAAAAGCTTATCGTAGCGAGCCTTACAGCCCTATTGCAGAGAACTACTTAAGCAAAGTAAAAATAGCACCCAAAACGTTTACTTACAGCGGCATACCCGGCACGTATAGCAACTGGAACGATCTTGGCCGCTGGGAATATGACAACCTGCTTAAAGGCCGCCAGGACCTGCCTCAATTTGCAAAGGACCAGGTAAAAGAGCTTACAGCAAATATCAGCGACCCTAAGCAAAAAGCTAAAAAGATCTACGAGTACATGCAAAGCAAAACCCGCTATATCAGCGTGCAAATAGGTATAGGCGGTTTTCAACCGTACCCCGCATCAGAGGTGGATAAGCTTAATTACGGTGATTGTAAAGGCCTGGTGAATTATACCCAGGCATTGTTAGAAGCTGCCAATATCCCGGCATGGTATTGCGTTGTGGAAGCCGGATCGAACAAAACAAGCATGCTTAATGATTTTGCCACCATGGACCAGGGGAACCACATCATCCTATGCCTGCCTTTTAAAAACGATACCACTTTTTTAGAATGTACCAGCCAAAAGATCCCCTTCGGCTTTTTAAGCAACTTTACTGATGACCGTACCGTGTTGGCTTGTACGCCTGAGGGTGGTAAACTAATGCGCACCCCAAAATATACCACAGCCCAAAACCTGCAAACACGAAATGCACAATTCAGCATTGCAGATAATGGTGACCTTAGCGGCGATATGGTAACCATATATAAAGGCACGCAATATGATAACCCTGAGCAATTAGTAGGTGAGCCATTTAACGAGCAGGTTAAGTGGTTGCGGAAAGAATACAATAACATTAGCAACCTGGAGATAGAAAAATTTAACCTTAAGCAGGATAAACAAGAAATGCCGGTTGCCACAGAGACCATTAAACTTAACGCAGCTGACTTTGCATCGGCAGATAACGGGAAGCTTTATTTCTCGTTGAACCCGGTTAACCGTATGCGCTCGTTAAAAGATGTACGCAACCGCATAAATCCGGTTTATATTAACCGCGGTTATACTGATGAAGATGAGATAACTTATACATTACCCAAGGGCTATCGCCCCGATAGCGACCCATGGGTAGTGAACCTGTCGCAGCCATTTGGCAAGTATCGCGCAAGCGTAACCATTACCGGCGATAAACTGATATACAAACGCCGTATAGAGATTATTGACGGCACTTATGATAAAGAGGTTTACAGTAAACTGGTTGAGTTTTACCAGAAAATAGCTGATAACGACGCGTATACGGTATCGTTGGTAAAAAACTAAACTGTTAGCTAAAGATAATGATACCTAAAATGATGCCAACGATCATGATAACGTAAAGCATAATTTCGGTACCGGCAAAGCGCTTGTATTTTGTCCAGAAAGAGTAATCGTGCTTTTGCTTTGGCATAAGGCCTCAAAGTTAAGAAATATCTTAGTTTGGGGGCTTTTAAATATCAGGTTACTGGCCGCTGCCAATTTGTGCGCTGGCGGTAGGATCTACCACTATTGACCCTGCGCGAGAAAAGTACTTATAAATACCGATATCATGCAGCCTTGCTATCATTACGCCTTTGCGGGTACTGGCATGTACAAAATAGCCATTCTGCAGGTACACGCCTACGTGGCTAAATTGCTTGCCATCAAAATCAAAGAAAACCAGGTCTCCTTCTTGCAATTCTTCCTCATATTTACGTTTAATGATATTTACCTGGGTAGCGCAGGTACGCGGTACAGATTGGTCATACACCTGCAGTTGCAATAAAAACACCAGGCCCGAGCAGTCTACTCCGTCCTTATCCATCCCACCAAAACGGTAAGGCGTACCGTACCATTCGTCAATAAAGCTGTATAAACGCCCATTCTGTATATCGCCGCGACTGATACCCATCAGGTTTGAATACTTCTCGGCTATGCTCTTATCGGGCTTTACCATTACATACGGGCCACGTTTCACCGGTATAGCACCGTTTGCATAGTCGGCCGATTTACGTGGCGTTAATTTATGCGAACAAGAAGAGAATATAGCAATGGCCGCGCAGAACAAAAGCAGCCTATAGTAGCGGATAGATATCATGCCCTAAAGATATCTGTAATGGATAAAACGTTACAATGGATGTTTTAAACATTTTAACAATGAGCGGTAAATGTGCAGATTTCAGATGTGCAGGTGTGCAAATGAAAAGCCCCTATAAGTACGATGTCATTTCGAGCGAGCAGAAGAGCGGGCCTATGCACGAGGGCGACGAGAAATCTTCTACAAGCGACAAATAACGCAAGTATCGCGCGTAGAAGATTTATCTACGATGAGCTCCACTTCGTTCCGGTTCTCCTCGCTATCGCTCGTTCGAAATGACATCGTGTTTGGTAAAGTTGAGAAGCATCTGCACATTTGAAATCTGCACACCTGCACATCTACAATCAACTCTTTATCAGCCTTTGTATCTCATCCAGCTTCATAAGCGCCTCAACCGGCGTTAATGTATTCACATCCAGGTTATTCAGCGTGTCGCGGATCTTCACCAGTACAGGATCATCTATCGAGAACATCTGCATCTGTACGGCTTGTTTCTGCACCTTGCGGATACTTTCTTTTATGTGTTCGCCGCCGGTGCGTTCGTTCTCGAGTTTCTTTAAAATCTCATTGGCCCGTGTTAAAACCTTTGGCGGCATACCCGCAAGTTTGGCCACATGGATCCCGAAGCTATGCTCGCTGCCTCCCGGCACCAGTTTACGCAGGAAGATGATCTGTTGTCCAACCTCCTTTACCGATACGTTATAGTTCTTGATACGGTTAAAGCTGTTGCTCAGCTCGTTCAGTTCGTGGTAGTGGGTGGCAAAAAGTGTTTTGGCTTTTGCTGCCGGGTGGTTATGCAAAAACTCGGCAATGGCCCAGGCAATGGAGATACCATCGTAGGTTGAGGTACCTCGGCCAATTTCATCCAGCAGGATCAAACTGCGGTCGCTAAGGTTATTGAGAATACTGGCTGTCTCGTTCATCTCCACCATAAAGGTCGATTCGCCTGATGACAGGTTATCTGATGCCCCTACCCTTGTAAATATCTTATCAACCAAACCCACCGATGCCGATTTAGCCGGAACAAAGCAACCCATCTGGGCCATCAGAACAATGAGGCCTGTTTGCCTCAGCAATGCCGACTTACCTGCCATGTTGGGGCCGGTGATGATAATGATCTGCTGCGACTCCGAATCCAAAAAAACATCGTTAGTGATATATTCCTCACCCAGCGGCAGGTTCTTTTCTATCACAGGGTGGCGGCCGCCTTTAATATCCAGCACGCGCGTATCGTTCACATTAGGCTTTACGTAGTAATTTTTAATGGATATGGTAGCAAAGTTAAGCAGCACATCCAAACGCGCTATTAGCGAAGCATTAAGCTGTATAGGCTTAATGTATTCGGCCAGTGTGTAAAGCAGGTCGTTGTATAACTTAGTTTCAAGCGCAAGGATCTTTTCCTCGGCGCCTAATATCTGTTCTTCGTACTCTTTAAGCTCAGGGGTAATGTAGCGCTCAGCATTCACCAGCGTTTGCTTGCGGATCCAATCCGCAGGTACCTTATCGCGGTGACTGTGCGTAACCTCAAGATAATATCCAAACACGTTATTGAAAGATACCTTAAGTGACGGGATACCCGTTGCCTCTGCCTCGCGTTTCTGGATCTCTAACAGATAACCCTTACCGCCAAAAGCTATCTTGCGCAGGCGGTCCAGCTCTTCGTTTATGCCATCGTTCATTACCATACCCTTCACCATCATTACCGGCGGCTCGGGATGTAACTCACGCGCTATTTTTTCGCAGATTGACGTACACGGGTTTAACTGGTCACCAATGGCTTTTAGCGGTTCACTTAATGATGACTCGGCTGTTTTTTTGATGCTCTCGATAGCCAATAAAGCTTTCTTTAACTGGCAAACTTCGCGCGGATTGGCCTTCTGCAACCCTATCTTTGAGATCAGCCTTTCCAGGTCGCCTATCTGGCGTATCTGGTTCTGCAATTCCTCGCGCAGCTCTTCCTCGGCTATCAGGTATTCAACAACGCCAAGTCTGTCCTGTATGGGCTTAATTTCCTTAAGCGGCATAACTATCCATCTGCGTAGCATACGCGCGCCCATCGGCGAGCAGGTATTGTCCAGCACATCAACCAATGTGGTAGCGTTCTCGTTGGCAGAGCCTACCAATTCCAGGTTGCGGATGCTGAACCTATCCAGCCACAGGTAGCGGTCTTCCTCTATCCTGCTAATTGCCGATATGTGCTGCAAGTTGCGGTGCTCGGTCTCGTTCAAATAATGTAGCGCCACACCGGCAGCTACAATACCCAGGTTCAACTTATCAATACCGAAACCTTTTAGCGATTTTACACCAAAGTGCTTTAACAGCGTCTCGTTGGCATAGTCGCCGCTGTAAGGCCATTCATCAAGCATGTAGGTATAAAAGCGGTCGCCAAAGCTGCCGGTAAAATCACCTTTGCGGCTTTTAGGGAAAATGATCTCACTTGGCGAATAGCTTTGCAGCAACTTATCGATATAGTTTACACTACCCTGCGCGGTCAGGAACTCGCCGGTTGAAATATCTATCAGCGCAATGCCAATGCTGTTCTTCTCGAAATATAAAGAGGCCAGGTAGTTGTTGCTCTTTTGCTGCAGGATATTATCGCTAACGGCAACACCGGGCGTAACCAATTCGGTAACGCCGCGTTTCACAATACCCTTAACAGATTTAGGGTCTTCCAGCTGATCGCAGATAGCTACGCGCTGCCCTGCCCGCACCAATTTTGGCAAATAAGTCTCCAGCGAGTGGTGCGGGAAACCGGCCAGCTCGATATGCGAAGCGGCTCCATTGGCGCGGCGGGTAAGGGTTATACCCAAAATCCCCGAAGCCTTGATGGCATCGGCACCAAAAGTTTCATAAAAATCACCCACACGAAACAGCAGCAATGCGCCAGGGTATTTCGCCTTTATGGCGTTATATTGCTGCATTAACGGCGTTTCTTTCGTATCGCTCTTAGCCAATTTTGTCCTCGTTTTTATTAATCCGCTAATTTAATTTATTGCCCGCGGATATAGCGGATTGTGGAAAAGTTAAAGGGATGTGGAATAGAATTACAGAATTTTGGAATTGAAAATAATCAGACATTGCGTTCTCTTAAAAATAGGGCGTTGCCTGCGGCCGGGCTATCTGCTCATACGCGCACAGGCATTATGCGCGGGGCCGGTATCCGCTACTATCCCTAACGCATTTGTCTGCACCAGAAGTTTATCATTAAAACAAGGCTAAAAACCAGCAATTTATTTCCGCCTATCAACCAAGAACCGTACTTTAGTACTATTAAAATCTCTTTATAAAATACTTACGCCTACAGCGCCTTTACCGGCAATGTATCATTTGTGCCCATCCCGGCACGGAGCATCAATTACTATTTTCAATTTTATAAAGAACACACATGAAACCTATTCATACTGTCGCGCTTATTGGCGGCACAGGTAAGGCAGGCAAATACCTGCTTAAACAATTACTACTACAAAATTTCCGGGTTAAATTATTGCACCGAAAACCGGAAACACTCCGTTTAAATAACCCGCTTATAGAGGTCATTAAAGGTGATGCACGCGATCACCATGCAATTGATATGCTTTTAAAAGGCTGCGATGCTGTATTGAGTTGCCTTAGCCAGCCTGTGGGTGAACCAACTATTTTTAGCGACGCTGCCCGTAATATTTTACAGGCGATGGGTAAACATAAAATCAGCCGCTACATTACCACTGCAGGGTTAAATGTAGATACCCCCACCGACAAAAAAAGTGCAACAACCCAATTTGGTACCAAATGGATGTACGAGAATTTCCCGCTAACAACCAAAGACCGGCAGGTGGAATACGAGTTATTAGCTGAAAGCGACACAGACTGGACAATGGTACGCCTTCCTCTTATCGAACAAACAGATCGTATAAGTGAGGTCAATGTCAGCTTAACGGACTGCTCCGGTAACAACATTAGCGCTACCAACCTTGCTTTATTTATGATAGCACAACTAACAAGTGAGGATTTTGCAAGACAAGCGCCCTTTATTGCAGATAAGTAAGTTTTTAATAACTGAGCGCCAGCAAGGGCGCTCAGTTTAATGTATTAACTAACACTGTTAAGATCGGTTGGATAGAGATTGGCTGAGGGTATTTCCGTCAGCTGCGTAGGAGTATGATCCTTAATACAGCAGCACTAATTCCAGAGATTAATTATCGGCCACTTCCGAATCTTCAAGAATATAGTAACCCAATGCTCCTTTTCTCACTTTTATGATAAGGTGTGTCGAGCGGCCCATTTTTTCATCATTTGTAAGCACATTTTTCTGATATCCGGCATACTCGATATCAACAGAAGCGGCAGATTTACCGAATCGTCTATGCTTGTTCAATATCAGCACTTTCTCGGTAATCACCTCACTACTGGCAAATGCGTTATTTATAAACAACGGAATACTGAATGCGAATGACGCACCAGCCAAAAACATGACCAACTTACCATCGTTACGTTTTGCAAATAGAGCAACGGCAATACCCAAAAAAATACCAAACAGCACAGACATTGTATAATCCATAAAAACCGGACGGAAAACCCCAAAAATTAAGAAAAAATTCAGCGTGCTGAATAATCCAAAAGCAATCCGAAACCACTTTATTATATTCTCCCGCCTCTTCTTTTCATCCTTTTTACGTTGAACTATCGATTGTTTCATTGCAAATATTAATCCGGTTATAAGTAACAATATAAAACAAAAAAAGCGGCATCACTGCCGCTTTCACTATATTCAATTGAGAACTAATCTTTGATTTCCAATCACTAACCAAAAATCACGGCCACACGCCAAGGTTTTGGTATGATACCGCAATTTTGTTGATAGCACCAACCATGGCTGCGTTACGCAGGGTACCGATGGCAGGGTTGCTTTTGTAGATCTCGCGGATCTCGTGGTAAGAACGGATCATGGTATCTTCCAGGCCCGAGTTTACCAGCTCTAACTCTGACGCACCTTTAACAATGGTAGCGCGTTGTATTGGTGTTAAAGCAATACCTGTAATACCTTCAACCATATTAACCAGGTTAAGGTTAGAGTTTTCCTCAAAACGGCGATTGATACGACCGAATGCTACGTGGCTCAAATTTTTCAACCACTCAAAATATGATACGGTAACACCACCGGCGTTAGCATACATATCAGGGATAATTAAACCACCGTTTTGGTAAAAGATCTCTTCAGCTTCTGGTGAGGTTGGGCCGTTGGCACCCTCAGCAATAACTTTTGCTTTGATGTTACGGATATTATTTACCGTGATCTGGTTCTCTAAAGCTGCAGGGACAAGGATATCACATGGCTGCTCAAGGCCTTCCATGGTGTTTTTAAACTCTTGTTTTGCACCGGCATAGCCCAGGATAGAACCTGTTGATTTACGGTGTTGGAAAACAGCCTCAACATCTAAACCATCGGCATTGTAAATAGCGCCCTCAAACTCGCAGATACCTACGATAAGCGCACCAAACTCTGATAAGAATTTAGCAGAGTAGTAACCCACGTTACCTAAACCTTGCACAATGATCTTTTTGCCAGATAAGCCGGTTGTTAAACCAATTCTTTCCATATCCTCGGCAACGCTAACACATTCGCGAACGGCAATAGCCACGCCACGACCGGTAGCTTCACGACGACCAGCGATACCGTGCAATGAAATTGGTTTACCTGTTACAGCGCCCAGTGCATCAAGCTGACCAGGGTTCATGGTTGCGTAAGTATCGGCAATCCAGCTCATTTCGCGCTCGCCCGATCCATAATCCGGTGCAGGTACGTCAATGCTTGGGCCAATGAAGTTTTTCTTTATCAGTTCAACCGTGTAGCGGCGGGTGATATTCTCTAATTCGCCAACGGTGTAGTTTTTTGGGTTAATTTTGATACCACCTTTAGCACCACCAAACGGAACGTTTACGATGGCACATTTGTAGGTCATTAGTGCTGCAAGGGCCATTACCTCGTCCTCGTTCACCATTTCACTGTAGCGGATACCACCTTTGGTTGGTGATTGGTGGTGAGAGTGCTCAACGCGCCATGCGTCGATAACCTCAAAACCATTGCCTTTACGTATAGGAAAGCGGAAACGGTAAACGCTGTTACAAGACTTTATCTGGTCTAATAAACCGGCATCGTGCTTAGTGAATTGCGCTGCGTGATCGAAGTTTTTACAAACGTCACCAAAGAAATGAGTTTCTTCAGTCGCAGTCGGGTTATTCGTGCTCATATTTAGAATTATTGAATTTTTATTAATTTCTTAAAAAAGTGCTCAAAGTTGGTGTATTTTTTACCAATATCGCAACTAAGAAAAAGATGGTGTTTTATTTACACCATGGGCCTTCAATACTAAAAACATCATTTAAACAATATAGAAGGCGTTTTTGATTTAATTTTCTTTTTCGATTTTTTTTAAGCGCCTGTCAATACTGAACAGGTAAATAGCCAAGCCAACAAAAACAATGGCAATGGTACCCACCACCACATAAATTTTGCCCGAGCTACGCAGCACATCCGCCATTTCAACATTTTTACCGCCTTGTGCCTTTACAGCAACAAAGCTTAACAACAGTACAATAAGGGATAATAGTTTCTTCATTTTTAGTTGATGGCGTTCTTTTTATGTTCAATTAAACGGATACGGTAACGGATAGTAGCTATCCAGAGTGATAATAGGCTCCAACCCAAAAACGCAGGGTAAAGTACCATACGCATGTGGCTGTCCAGGTCATACTTGTTAAAGCCGGGGTTACCGCCCGAGCCACCCGGGTGCAATGAATCTGTCATACGTGGCAGTACAAACAACAATACGATCATTATCGGGAAGGCGAAGATGTTGTAAATAGCAGAAATTTTGGCGCGGGTTTGCTCCTCGTCAATAGAGTTGCGAAGCACCAGGTAGGCGCAATACAACAAAAATGCAATAGCCGCACTGTTTTGCTTAGGGTCGCCGCTCCAGAACTCGCCCCAGGTGTATTTTGCCCAAAGCATGCCGGTTATTAAACCAAGGCAGTAAAATATCATGCCCGTGTTAACGCATTCTACCGCGGCAAGATCATGCTCCTCTTTGCCGGTGCGCAGGTATAAAACACTGTAGAACACCGAGATAACCAATGCTGTTAACATGGCCATCCACATAGGTACGTGGAAATAAAGGTTACGGATAGTTTCGTGCAGGATGTCCAGGCGGGGCACCTGAAAAAGCAGACCGGATATGAGTGTGTAGAACACCAGCACAACGGCCAATACCTTCCACCAGGTTTTGTATATAAACTTCATATCAAAAATATGGGGCAAAGGTAGCAATAAGATGCATCCTATTATATGCCCTGCGTCATAATTAGCAATGTTATACTATGCAAGCATAGTAGTTGAAAAAGTTGTGAGGTTTGGGGTTTTGTGTTGAGAAATTGTTAGCAGAGATTAATTTCAGAGATTAGAGGTTGGAGGTTGGTTTTAAAGATCAGAGGCTGGAGATTAGAGATTAGGTTACGTCAATTTTATATCCCAACAACAACTAATCTCTGATCACAAATCTCTAATTACTTATCACTCGGTTCATAATCTACCGGCAGCATGGCGGCCAGTTTT
This sequence comes from Mucilaginibacter conchicola, assembly GCF_003432115.1. Lineage (GTDB taxonomy): Bacteria > Bacteroidota > Bacteroidia > Sphingobacteriales > Sphingobacteriaceae > Mucilaginibacter > Mucilaginibacter conchicola. The sequence goes on along the minus strand of NZ_QWDC01000003.1, from coordinate 357,042 downwards.
GATTTTGTCCAGGTGCCTTCATTAAGCGGAGCGTTCATTATCACAGAGCCATTCATGTCAAAGGCTGCAAAATCACCATTTAGGGTAATAACACTTGCTTCATAATTTGGCATATCAAGCGGGCGATACAGGTCTTTAAAATTTTGGCTCTCCAAACGTTTGTTATATACCACGTACAAGTAATGCGGAAAGGTGATCACATAAATGCCCTCTTCTGCCGGTTTGCGTAAAACGGCCGCGGCGGAAAGGTTGGGGCGGGTTAAGTGCTCCTGGTACCACTTGGGCATGTTCTCCATGTTTATCCAAAACTGTGCAGAATCGCGGTTAAAGCCATTGAACTGCTTGATCTTCTTTTTTATCAACCACTCGGGGGCACGGTGCGGATCGGGGCTGCGCATAAAATCATATATCTCAAAGCCTTCCTGTTGCAGGCGGTTCTTGTATAATGAGCGGTAAAAATGCCTTGATGAACCGTAGTAAGCCTCGTCGCGTTTAGCCTTCCATTTTTTCTTTTGCTCGGCGCTGCCCGGCAGGTCCTCAAACAAAGCCTTCCCGGCATAGCTTATAATACCCGAGATGTTGTTACTGGTAAACTCTGCCAACAAAAATTTTACTTTGTAGCCGAGCGCGTAGTTCTCCACTTCTAAAAACTCATCTGTTGATGCCTCAAGCGTTTGTGTTTTGCGGGTGTACGATAAATTGAGTATCCGCGGATTGGCTACTTTGCACTGTTTGGCAGCATCATCATTACCAATAAATTCTTTCTTAAACTGCTCGTAATTCTTTTTCCAATCGGCATTACTGGTAATTACCACCTCGCGCATCATCATTACTTTGGGTACCAGGCTAATGTTTAGCTCAACCGTATTGTTATTTACCTGTACCTTTTGGTTATACTCTTCATAACCCAGTATGGTGACCACCAGATCATACTGACCGGGCTTTACGCCGCGCAGGGCAAAAGTACCATCATCGGCCGTGGCTGTACCATACGATGCATTGTTTAAAAACACACTGGCCTTGGCAACGGGGTTATTACTGCCCTGTGCGGTTACTTTACCGGTAATAACGCCGGTTTGCGCCAAAACAGCCATCGGGCACAACAAACAAATAAATAAAGTGAAGCGAAGTATCAATCGCGCCATAAAAAGGGGAATAATATGAGGGATGACGCTATTACTATTACATTTATTGCGAACAGTATACCAATATTATTCAGGCTTAGGCTACGGTCTATACCGTCCATAGCGGCCTTACTTACTTTTACCAGCAGCAGTATCACCGGTATCACCACCGGGAAGCTTAAAATAGCCATCAGTGTACCGTTATTGCCCGCCTTTGATGCGATGGCCGATATCATGGTGAACACTGTAGAAAAACTCATAGCACCCAATAGTACAGTGATGAAATAATAAAGGATATCATCAACCTTGTTAGGGAAAAATAGCAGGTAAACCAATAATGCCAGCACGCTCAGTAACGACATAAGCAGGGTATTATAAATGGTTTTTGAAAGGATAATAGCCTGCGGATGTGCAATAGTATAGTAATACAGCAAACGAGCCTTACTCTCCTGTAAAAAGCTCTTTGCAATGGCATTAACCGATGCAAACAGCATAATGATCCAGAAAAGGATATTCCAAACTATTGAATAGCCCGTGCTTTGCTTAAAACCGGGATTAAGGTTAAAAGAGATGTAACAAACAAACACTGTTGACACAATGTAAAGCAGGATACCATTGAAAGCGTATTTTGAACGCCACTCCAGGATGATCTCCTTCTTTAAAAGTTCGATAGTTTGCCCCGCCAGTTTCATGTCGCGAATTTACTGTAAAAAGTCTTAAGTTCTAAGTCTTAAGTCTGGAGTCTTAACTTACAAAAGATTGACTTAGGGCTTAAGACTTAGAACTTCAGACTTAAAAAACTACCTTAGCAGCATGAATAATTTGCGGTTAAATAATAAATGGGTTTTGGTTACGGGTGCATCATCGGGGCTTGGGCAAGAAATGGCCCGGCAACTGGCTACCATCCACAAAGCAAATTTGATCATTGCCGCGCGCCGTGCTGATAAACTTGAACAACTGAAAGCCGACCTGGAGAAAGCCGCGGGTGTGCAGGTAAAAGTTGTAGTAGCCGATCTATCCACCACCGAAGGTGCGGACCACGTAGTTGCGGAAAGCCTTGCCACCGGCGAACTGTACGGTGCAATCCTAAACGCAGGTGTTACTTACTTTGGCCGCCACAGCAAGTTAGAGTGGACACAATTTGAAGCCATTCTTAAAACCAACGTTATTGGCGTGGTACGCATGACTAACGCACTGGTAAAACATTTTGAGGAAAGTAAACAAGAAGGCGGGCTGATGCTGGTATCAAGCATGTCGGGCTTTTTCCCGGTGCCGTACCAAACAGCTTATTCGGCAACCAAAGCATTCATTAATGCATTTGGTAACGCGCTGCATAACGAACTGACCAATCCTAATTTTTCTATCACCGTATTTGCCCCGGGTGGCATTGCTACCGAGATGACCCACGGCGACGAATTTGGCGAACTGCGTGGCTGGCTGATGCCGGTAAAACAGGCTGCCAAAGAAGGTATACATGCCTTTGTTAGCCGCAAGTTTAACTACATACCGGGGCTGATGAACCGCGTGGGAAAAGTGTTCATGAACTTTTTGCCATCACGCTTTATCGGCAGCAAGATGAGTAAGGTTTACCTGAAATCTTTATTAAAATTCGAGCAGAAGTAAGCAGGTTATGGCTGAGGTTTATTATAGATCTCCATTGGGCATTACCCATATTGTTGAGGACGATGGCTTCATCAGTAAGGTGTCTATCCGTGATGAGGAAGGGTTGGAAGCCACCACAACCGATGTTGCTGTACTTAACCAAGCTATTAAACAACTTGATGAATATTTTGCCGGCACCCGCCGAGAGTTTGATTTGCCGTTGAAACAGCCCGGCTCAGATTTTCAGCAGGAAGTTTGGCAGGAGCTATTGCGCATCCCCTACGGCACCACCATTACTTACGGGCAGCAATCGCATAAAATGCAAAACCCGCTGGCCATCCGCGCTATTGCGGCAGCCAACGGGCGTAATCATTTATGGATAATAGTGCCTTGCCACCGGGTTATTGGCAGCAACGGTAGTTTAACCGGATATGCAGGTGGTATATGGCGCAAAAAATGGCTGCTGGAGCATGAGGCCCGTGTTGCAGGTGTTGGCCAAACTACACTGTTGTTTTAGTATCTACTTTACTCTTTAAAAGCTTCACTATTTTGGCGTGCAGTTCATGTGCTTCAAATGGCTTTGGCAGCACATCATTCATACCTGATGACATTGCCTCAACCTGCTCATGCTCAAATGCCGATGCTGATAGTGAGATGATAGGCACACTGCGCTTTGGCTCGGCAAAATCCATACGGATGGCGCGGGCAGCCTGGTAACCATTAAGGCCCGGCATGTGGGTATCCATCAGCACAAGGTCGTAATCATCTTCTTTCAGTTTCTCAAGCACTTTGTTGCCGTTATCAGCTATCTCGAACTCAATATTCCAGTCCTTGAGCATTTTTGATACCATAAACTGGTTGATCATATTATCCTCGGCAACCAGCACCCTCACATTGATGAACGGTGCTAACTTTTTGCCAACTTTAACAGGCTTAGGTGCGCTGCTATCATGTGCTATGTTAAACCAGTTGGTAAAGTTAAATACACTGCCCTCGCCTACTTTACTGCTTACGGTAAGTTCGCCGCCTTTAAGCTCAATCAGTTTTTTGGTAATTGTAAGCCCAAGGCCGGTACCACCGTATTTGCTGGCCGTATCATCTTCGGCCTGCTCAAACGATTCAAAAATTTTGCTCAGGCGTGCAGCAGGGATACCGATGCCCGTATCTTCAACACTAAATTTGAGTTTTACGCGGCTATCATCCATTTTTTGTAATACCGATACCTTTAGCTTAACATACCCCCTATCCGTAAACTTAAGGGCATTACTAATAAGGTTCATCAGTATTTGGTTTAACCGTAACGAGTCTACCTGTAAGGTTTGCGGCACATCGTTATCTACCTCTAATAAAAACTCAATATTTTTCTCGTCGGCCTGAAATTTCAACAAACCAAAAACGCTGCTAAGGATACCTCTGAGGTTATTTGGGGTACGTACGATACTGAATTTACCAGCTTCAATTTTTGAAAGATCAAGCACATCGTTTATCACACCCAATAAAGAGCGCGATGACGTTTCCATCATGGTGAGCAGGTTTTCCTGCTGCTCATCTATCTGCGTTTTCTTTAACAGATTTGTTAAGCCTATAATGCCGTTCACAGGTGTGCGCAGCTCGTGGCTCATATTGGCCAGGAAAGTCTCTTTCACTTTCTTACCATACTCCGCCGCCTCTTTTGATTTAATAAGCTGCTGCTGGTAACTCTTCTGCGGCGATACATCACTGATGTTCATAAAAATGGTACGGCCACGGTATGAGATACGGCACTCCGTCCATATCACACTTTTATTAAAGGTACCAAACTGAAACTCCACTACCGAAAAAGCCTGGTTGTCTTTGATGATCTCTCCCAACTTTTTCCTGAAGGCAGAGCGATCGCCCTCAACTGCAAAATCAACAACGCTTTTACCCATTGCCTCTTCAGGCGTGTATCCCAAAATGGTTTCAACTGCGGGGTTAATAGTTTGTATGCGCATGGTATCGGCGCTTACAGAACAGATAATATCGGCGCTGTTCTTTACCACTACCGCCATATTTTGCAGTTGCTCGTTCTTCTGCTTTATCTCGTCCTGGGTACGGGCTAATTGTATAAAGGCATCAACCTTGGCTGATGTTATATAAGGGTCAAGCGGTTTGTAAAGGTAATCTACCGCGCCGGCGCCAAAACCTTTAACAGCATATTTGGCATCTTTAGAAATAGCAGTAACGAAAATTACCAGGATATCTTTGGTGCGGGGGTTTGATTTAAGCATCTCCACCAGTTCAAAGCCATCCATTTCGGGCATCTGAACATCAACCAAGGCTATAGAGATATGGTTTTCCCAGGCAATTTTTAACGCATCATTAGGCGAAGTTGTTGTAAACAGCTTAATATCATCTCGCGTCAGCAAAGCCTCGAGGGCTATAATATTTTCCTCTCTGTCGTCAACAATAAGGATATTGATAGGGGTCATTTAAATTAGCTTGGGGTATCAGGTGGTGTTTGTAACAGCTCAAAAATATCGTTAGTTGATAATACGTACTCTGCAGCATGCATATCTATGGCAGACTGCGGCATCTCTGTCATTTCTGCATCGGCAGGGTCTTGTGCAATGGTTAATGCCCCGCCTTGTCGCAATTTAAGTAATCCCTCTGCCCCATCCTGGTTAGCTCCCGAAAATAAAACTGCCGTTACACGGTTTTTATAAACCTCGGCAACACTTTCAAAAGTAACATCGATAGAGGGCTTTGAATACCAAACTGCTTCAGATACATCCAGGCTAAAAAAACCTTCTTTCTCTACCAGGGAATGATAATTTGCCGGTGCAATATATATGGTATTACCATTTACAGGCTCTTTATCACTTATCTCCCGTAACAACATACGACTATTTTCGGCAAAGAGTTTCTCAATTTCCGAAAAAAAGTTTTTTTTACGATGGATAACGATGATCACCGTTTTGCTAAAATCAACCGGTAGCAACTTCACCAACTTAAACAGCAGCTTAAACGAACCCGCCGAACCGCCCAAAAGCAGCATTTGCGAGTTACGCCAACGTTGTTTTATATGTTCATCAAGAGCCAATTTTTTGGTAGATATTTTCTTTTTGGTTGATCACCTTAAACTTTTTGCGGAAAGCATCAGAGCGGATGGTTTCTTTATTACCCAGGCAAAGGTAACCCAACGGGCAAAGGCTTTTGTAAAACAGGTCTAATATGCGGTGCTGCAACTCGGTCTCAAAATAAATGAACACATTGCGGCAGCTTATCATCTGGAACTCGTTAAAGCCTGTATCAGATATCAGGTTATGTACAGAGAATAGTGTATTCTGTTTAAGCTCACTGTGGATAGCAGCTGCATCGTAAGCAATGGTAAAGTGATCTGTTAATGAACCAGGCAAACCGGTGAACAGGTAATTTTCGGCGTAGCTTTTTATTTTGCGCAGGCTGTAAATACCTTTTCTTGCCTCGTTCAACACTTCGGTGTTGATATCGGTACCGTAAATAAAAGAGCGTTTTAACAGCGCCTCTTCTTTAAGCAGTATAGCCAGCGAGTAAGCTTCTTCGCCCGATGAGCAACCCGCACACCAAACTTTTACATGCTGATAGGTGGAAAGATAAGGCACCACCTGGCTACGCAGGGCCTTATAAAAGGCCGGATCGCGGAACATCTCGGTTACGTTTACCGTTATCTCCTCTAAAAAGTACTGGAAGAAACTGTGATCATTAATGAGCAGGTGTTTTAGGTCATAAAACTCCAGCTTTTTAAGCATCAGGATACGGCCAATACGGCGTTTGAACGACGCTTCTGTATAGTCACTAAAATCAAAACCGTGGATCTTTTTTACAATATCTATCAGTTCTGTTAGCTGAGCATCGGTTATCGCATCTTTAGTAACGGGTATCTTCATATATTAACTATCCAACCACAACTGCATCAGCGAGATAAGCCTGTCCATATCTACCGGTTTAGTAATATAATCATTTGCACCGGCAGCTATACATTTCTCGCGGTCATCTTTCATGGCCTTTGCAGTTAAAGCGATAACAGGCAATTTCGCCCATTTGTTTTGCTTACGTATCTGCCTTGTAGCTTCATAACCATCCATTTTTGGCATCATGATATCCATTAACACTATATCAATATCGGTTACTTCTTCCAGTTTGGTTAAAGCTTCTTCGCCATCGTTGGCTATCTCTACTACCAGGTCGTAACTTTCTAACGCGCTGCTAAGGGCAAATATGTTACGCATGTCATCATCAACAATCAAAACCTTTTTACCCTTGATCGCGTCTTTTCCTTTAGTTATCATTTTCTGTTTCGGCTGTGAATTATTAGCTGTTTGAGGGGTATTTTCGCTTATTTTGTTCAAGAAGAGGTTCACCTCGTCTATTAACCTGTCTGATGACTTACTTGTTTTAACTACCATCGCATTTGCGTACTGCATTAAGCGATTTACTGAAGTTTTATCCAATTCCATGGCGGTATTGATAATAACCGGCAATGAAATAAATTTATCAACCTCTTTAATTTTGTCTAAAAGATCCAGTCCTGAAATGTCAGGAAGGTTCAGGTCAAGGATCACGCACTGGTAATCATGCTCGTGCAGCATACGGAATGCCGACTCACCATCAAATGCCTGGTCAACGGTGATACCCTGGCTCTGCATCAGGTCTTTTAGCGCCTGGCTTTGTGCCTTATGGTCTTCAACCAACAATATCTGGGTAAACTTGGTACCACTGCGGGCCATAATATCGCCAAACAGTTTATCCAGGGTTTCGGTATTTACCGGTTTCTTTAAGAAGCTGATAGCACCCTCTTTACGCACACGATTGGCCGCTGCCTCACCTGCCGACATTAAGTGTACCGGGATATGCAGCGTTTCTTCGTCTTGCTTTAATTCTTTCAATATTTGCCAGCCATCTTTACCCGGCAGCATAATATCTAATATAACGGCATCAGGCTGTTGCTCCTTAATAGTTTCAACGGCGTTGGTACCCTCGTTTATCAGTACCGACTTAAAGCCATGGTCACGGGCGTAATCTTGTAAAATGATAGCAAAATTCGGATCATCTTCAACAATTACTACAAACGGCTCATGACCAGGGTCAAGTTCTTTTTTAGGGACAGACTGCAGGAAGTTTTGCGCAGCAGGCTGGTAACTTTCAACCGTTGGTACAACTTCATCATCGTGCGATTCGAACTTAGCTTCAAACGGCAGGGTAAGCACAAACTCGCTGCCTACTCCCGGCTCGCTGCTTAGGGTAATATCGCCGCCCAATAACGTAGCCAGTTCGCGGCTGATGGAAAGGCCTAAACCTGTACCGCCGTACTTGCGGCTGGTTGAGCCATCTGCCTGCTGGAAGGCCTCAAAAATAATGCGTTGTTTATCGGCCGGGATACCAATACCGGTATCTTTTATTTTAAATGCTACGGTATTTGGCCTTACACCCGGCGTTGCAGTAATGCTGATAGAGCCACCCTCTGGTGTAAACTTAAAGGCATTTGATAACAGGTTTTTGATCACCTGCTCTGCCCTTTGCTTATCAGTACTTATGCTTTGCGGCACACCTGCGGCGCTGGTAGTAAAGTTGATGTTCTTGTTAGATGCCACCTCTGCAAACAGCGATTGTACATCGGCCAATATATCTGCTACTTTAACATCCTCGTTCTGCATATCCAACTTACCCGATTCAATTTTTGAAAGGTCGAGGATATCATTGATCAATGCCAACAGATCATTACCTGCGTTGAAAATTACGCTGGCGTATTTTATTTGGTCTTCGCTTAAGTTGAGCGGTTTGTTATCTTTTAAGATACGCGCCAGTACCAGGATACTGTTTAGCGGGGTGCGCAGTTCGTGGCTCATGTTGGCCAAAAACTCAGACTTGTACCTGCCGGTAGTCTCCAGTTCGTTTGCTTTTTGGGTAATGTTTTGGCGGGCCTCTTCAATAGCCTGGTTTTTCTCTTCCAGTAAACTTGCTTTCTCTTCCAGTTCGGCATTGATGGTACGAAGTTCTTCTTGCTGTACGCGCAACTCTTCTTCTGATGCCTGCAACATTTCTGTTTTGTTCATCAGTTCCTCGTTAGTAACACGCATTTCTTCTTGTTGCGCTTCAAGTTCTTCGGCTTGTTGCTGCGTTTCTTCAAAAAGATCGTGCATAATGGTGCGTGCCTGCGAAGTGTTTACCGCAACGGCAACATCATTTGAAATACGCTCGATGTATTCTTTTACCGCCGGATGGATCTCACCGCGGAAACCAAGCTCAAATACACCTTTTAGTTTTTTATCAAACAGGAAAGGCACTATAAAGGTCTCTATCTGTTCATCCTGTATAATTGAGGTGGTTAGTTGCAAACTATCGTTCAGTTTACCTTTTACAACTGCAGCCTTCTCATCCTTAGCTGCCTGGCCTATCCAACCTTCAGAGATGCGGATAGATTGTTTTATTTGCGAAGGATCTGCAAATGCGTACGAGGCATACAGATCAAGCTTTTCTTCATTATCGCTGTACAGGTACATGGTACCGCTAAATGCCTGGGCATAACGGCTTAGTTCGGTAAGGATGTTTTCAGAAAGCTCCTTTTCGCTTTGCTGGCCCTGCATTTTATCATTTAGATTGCTAATGCCCGTAAGCAGCCAGTTCTTGGCTTCGTTCTCTTCTAATACTTTCTCTAATTCTATATTGGCCAGGCGTACTTCTTCTTCTACTTTTTTCTGGCGTTTAAATGTGCCTTGTATGTAGTAGAACATGGTAATAACGATAGCCAGGAAGAAACCGCAACCACCAATAATGATCCAGATAGCCTGCGTTGACGCTCTTTCTGATGCCGCTTTGCGTTCATCAAGTAAAGTATTCTCTGATGATATTACGCGATTATTAATATCGCGAATGCTATCCATATTCTGCTTGCCACCCAAAAACATTTTGTTAGCAACCATATATTCCAAACCCATTTTTTCGCGGGTATCGATGTTGGTTTTTAACACCAATAGCTGGCGATTAACCAGATCCTTTAATGAGTCGATACGTTTAACCTGCGTAGGGTTATCTTTTACAAGATCGCTTAAGTTGTACAGGTTTTCTGTAATACGTGGTACTGCAGCGTTGTATGGGTCAAGGAAGGTTTTGTTGGCCGTTGCGCCGTAACCGCGCATGCCGGTTTCACCATCTATCAACAGTTGCAATACCTCGTTTGAAGTTTTGATCACCTTTTGGGTATGGTTAACCCACACGGTATCATCCTCAAGCTGTTTAATGCTTTTAAATGATAATACACCAACTATAAAAACAAGCACAATAGATATTGCAAAGCCTGCTAATACCTGGTTACGAAAGGAAAGCTTGAGCATAGAGAAGATTATGGTTTAATAGTGGTACAAATATGTTTAAAAAATACGTGTACCCGAAATGGATTTATGCAATAAACACACAAGTGGTATTACTGGTTAACCGGCTGTATATTAAGTGGTTTTTTGGTTGATAGCGCGCCTGCAAGCGATAACAAAGCGCCCGCAAACAACACATACCAGCCCCATTTAAAAGCTATTTGCTTTGCCAGAAAACCACTAACACCTTTAAACGGCACAAAACTGAAGGTAGTTTTTACTTTAAACACCGCTGCTACAAATAACAAAGCAACCAAAATAACGGCTGCGTATGCAGCTATTTTGGTTACCTTAACCTGGTTTAACACCGTACACAAAATACCTATTACCCCTACCAGCAGCAATACCATGCCATAAGGTTGGTTAAGCTTGTAAACATTCATGTTAAACAAGTGGAATGGCCTTAACAGCGGGCAAAATGTAGCCACTATTAAAATTAAAAAGCCAAGCAGGGCTACAAGTGATGAAGGTCGCATTGTGGGGTATGGTGTGTATTGGTAATTATCTGGTGATCTCCATTTTATCGGCAAAGTGGGCGCAGTAATCGCGCAGGTCTTCTACAATGTTTTGCTCGCCGGTGGCGCGCAGAAACGTATCGCCCATGGTTTGCAAGGTTTCGTAGAAAAAACGCTTCATTTCATCAACCGGCATCTCTTTTGTCCACAGGTCAATTTTCATGGTGTTTTTATAGCTCGGGTCCCAAACAGAAAGCATCATGGCTTTTACAGGTACAGCATCCTCACCTTTTGAGTCGGTCGATGTCCATACAATTTTTTCGGGCACGTTATTATCGTCGAGGGTAACGGTTAGCTTTATTTCAGCTGTTTTCATTTTCAATTAGTGATTGAGTGAGTTAGTGATGGAGTGATCTCTTATCTGCACATCTGCATATTTGAAATTTGCACATCTGTCATCATTATTTAACAAGGAAAAAAATAATCAGCACCAAAGTTATAAAGCTTAGCTCTACAATCCACAGGTTTTTGGTGATGGCGAAGAAATTACGGAAAATAAGATCCAAAAATGACACAACAAAGCCAAACAGGATAAAGATCCAGGCAATGGTTGCGCCCCAGTTGCCGCTTGGCATACCCGTTATTTTAGCGCCTGTAATAAAAATATATGCTGCCGCGATAAAGAAAAACGCAGTAGCAAAATTTAACGGACTTACCCTGAATTTACGCTGAATACTATTTCCGGCCTGATCGTTTTGCTCCGCCATATTTTTTGGAAGGTTTTTTATTACTTGGATGATTGGGGTTACGTTTAGCTTTCTCAGCATCAAATTTCTTATGCTGATTAGCTGATTTCTTTTCGTGGAAGGCTCCTTTAAAATCGGGGTCTTCCTTGCGTTTCTGCATATCTATCTCACGTGCCTGATCCTGGCGTTCCTGGTAAGGTGTTTCTTCAATGAAAACATCTGCAGGGATCTCCAGCACCGGGATGGTTTGGCGGATAAGCTTCTGAATTTTATTAAGATAATATTGCTCTGATGGTGTGGCAAAAGTTACCGCAACACCTTTGTTAAAGGCCCTGCCTGTACGACCAATACGGTGTACATAATCCTCAATCACCACCGGTACATCAAAGTTTATTACGTGGCTCACATCACTCACATCTATACCCCGCGATGCCACATCGGTTGCCACCAATATTTTCACCTCATCATTCTTAAACGAGTTAATGGAATTGATGCGCGTATTTTGCCCTTTATTGGCATGCAGTACCTTCACTTCGGCCTCACCAAATTTGCGGGTCAAAAATTTAAAGATATCTTCGGCCACTACCCTTGTTTTACAGAAAATGATGAGCTTTTTAATATCATCTTCCCTATCTAACAAGTTTTTAAGCAAGTTTATTTTGGTTTTGATATTGGGCACCTGGTATAGTTGCTGCTCCACCGTTTCGGCGGCAGTAGCCTGTGGCGTTACCTCTATCACGGTAGGGAACTCCAGAAAGTTGCCTGCGAGGCTGTGCACCTTATCGCTCATGGTGGCTGAGAAAAGCAAATTCTGGCGTTTTACCGGCACCACCTCTAAAATGCGGTTTATCTGTGGCATAAAGCCCATATCCATCATCTTATCAGCCTCGTCCAACACCAGGGTTTGGAGTTGCTTGGTAACAATGTGGCCTGCAAGATAAATATCCAGGAAACGGCCCGGTGTAGCCACAATAATATCCACACCTTTATTTACCTGTTCTATCTGCGTTTTTGGGCCTAAGCCGCCGTATAATACAACAGTACGTAAATCGGTATTGGCCGCAAAGGTGCGGATGTTCTCTTCTATCTGCATAGCCAGCTCGCGCGTTGGCGATACGATAAGTGCTCGCGGGTTTTCGCCTTGTGCGTATTTCAGCTTCATCAGGAGCGGCAACACGTAGGCGGCGGTTTTACCCGTACCGGTTTGTGCAATGCCCATTACATCCTGCCCGTTCAAAATCGGCGGGATGGCTTTTTGCTGTATGGGAGTGGGCTGCGTGTAACCGGCATCGGCTATGGCATTTAAGATCTGCCGGTTAAATTTAAAATCATCAAAAGTTTCTGCCATGGGCGCAAAGATACGCTTTTGCGTTTAGAGATCAGGTTTCTTGTTAATCTGATGCTACAGAAAGCGTCCTGCTTGCACAGCAAAAGATGGTCTTATTTTTACTTTTTAATTTTGACTTTTGACTTAACCTTGTATCAAAACCGCCTTATCTCCCGTAAAAGGCAAAAAACTATCTTCGCTCTCTTAAATACAAAGCATGAAAAAAACTCTACTTTTTATCTTTTCCGTTTTCCTTGTTAGCACTGCATCAGCACAAATTGGCAAAGGCCAGAAATACTTTGGCGGTAGCCTTTACGTGAATTACGACCGTGATGGCAATACCACAAACTACACCTTCCCTACCGGCACTACTGTTTACACGCAGAGAAATCTCTTGAATTTAAATATCAGCCCCGAGTTTGGTTTCTTTCTTAACAATCACTGGGCATTAGGCATACAGCCGGGTTATTCAAGAATATCAGGTACAGAAATCTCCAGCTTTTACTCGGATACCAACACCACCCAAAACTTTACCACCACGCATGATTACCACACCGATTACGTTGGCCTTACTGTAAACCTGCGTTATTACTGGATGCTGAGCGATAAAGTGGGTATCTTCCCGCAGTTTGGTGTTAGTTCGTCGCATGTACTTAATGATTTTACCAACGGTGGTCTTTCCATTGGCGGCGGCCCTAACCTGGTGTTCTTCCCTACCCAAAAACTGGGCGTTAACATGGGTTTCGGTAATGCCAGCTACAACTATAACTATCGCAGCGGCAATACTGTGCTTAACCTCAGCCTTAGCAACACCTTTACGTTTGGGTTAAATTACTACTGGGGCGGGAAGTAGAGTCAAGAGTCAAGATGATTTCATCATAATATCTTAAGCAAAGATTCTTTTGTCTTGATTCCTGACTCTTGCATCTTGGTTCTTAATTCTAAAATCTTGATTCTTTACTTCCTGATTCTTGGTTCCCTCAAAACCTTATATTTGCTCCATGTCAACTATCCTCATAAAAGCAGCAACCATAGTTAACGAAGGCAATGAATTTATCGGCGATATACTGGTAAAAGATGGTTTTATTGAACGCATCGGCAGCAGCATCAACGCCCCTGCCGACCGTGAGATCAACGCCGAAGGCCTGCACCTGTTACCCGGCGCAATTGACGACCAGGTGCATTTCCGCGAGCCGGGCTTAACGCATAAGGGTAATATTTACACCGAATCGCGTGCGGCAGTTGCGGGTGGTATCACTTCTTTTATGGAGATGCCTAACACCGTACCCAACACCCTTACGCAGGAACTACTTGAAGAGAAATACCAGATCGGTGCTAAAGATTCGTTAGCTAACTACTCGTTTTTTATGGGTGCCTCTAACGATAATCTGGATGAGGTTTTAAAAACGGATATCAAAAACGTTTGCGGTGTAAAAGTTTTCATGGGTTCATCAACCGGGAACATGCTGGTTGATAACCGCACTACACTGGAGAACTTGTTTGCCAACTCGCCCATGTTGATAGCTACCCACTGCGAGGACGAGGCGACCATCAGAAGAAATCTTGCGCATTACAAGGAATTAATGGGCGATGATATTCCGGTGCGCTACCATCCTATCATCCGCAGCGAAGAAGCCTGCTACCTGTCATCATCAATGGCGGTAGAGCTGGCTAAAAAACACAATACACGCTTGCATATCCTGCATATCTCAACAGGTAAAGAAACGCACCTATTCAGTAACGATATCCCGCTGGCCGAGAAACGCATTACCGCCGAGGCTTGTATCCACCACATGTGGTTTAGCGATGCAGATTATGAGACCAAGGGCAATTTTATTAAATGGAATCCCGCAGTTAAAACCGCCGCCGATCGCGATGAAATATTAAAAGCCGTATTGGATGGCCGCATAGACGTAATTGCCACCGACCACGCCCCACATACCCTTGCCGAAAAAGAACAAAACTATTTGCAGGCACCATCCGGCGGGCCACTGGTACAACACGCGCTGGTTGCAATGCTTGAGCTTTATCATCACGGTAAAATAACGCTTGCGCAAATAGCTGAGAAAATGGCGCATAACGTTGCCACCATTTTCCAGGTAGAAAAACGCGGCTTTATCCGCGAAGGTTATTGGGCCGATCTTGTACTGGTAGATCTGAATAAACCATGGCAGGTAAACAAAGGCAACATACTTTACAAATGCGGCTGGTCGCCGTTTGAGGAAGCTACTTTCCGCTCGCAGGTTGTAAGCACTATTGTATCGGGCAACCTGGCTTACGAGAACGGCAGTTTCACTAATGAGAAAAGCGGACAAAGGCTAACGTTCAACAGATAATGGATACAAAAGATATATACGAACGCTGTAACCAGTTGATCGAAGAACTGAGCAGGTTTGATGCTTCTATGACAGAGATCGGCCCTGCTATTAAAGATCATCGGCTTCGCGAATTTGAAAAACAGATAGGATTTGAACTCCCTTTGGATCTTAAATATTTCCTCACTGTAAACAATGGTGTAAGCCTGATGGGAGTAGAGATTTTAGGGTTAGATGAGGTTAACCAGGGTCAATCGTTAAATGAGGTCTATCAATTTGAGCACTTTGAAGTGGATAATAAAATGCCGATGCATTACCTGCCCATCTCGCCGGATGGAATGGGCAACCACTATTGCCTTGATCTGCCGAAATTAGAAAACGGACTATGCCCGGTAGTATTCTGGCAGCACGATTATGAATACGCATCTCTTGATGAGGTAGAAACCTGCAACCCAAACTTTATGGAATGGGTACAGGAAGTAGTAATTGACTGGACTTTGATGGACTATAATTACGACGGCTCTGAGAAATAAAGTTAAGCCCCCTCTAAATTGCGTAGCATTCATGAACGCCAACAAAAAAACATCGTGAATAATCTCCCCCGACAGGGGAGACTTAAAACACAGTCTTTAAGCCCCTCTCCTTCGGAGAGGGGTTGGGGAGAGGCTTACCCCTCTTAATTCACCGCTATATAAACTTTCGTATCCACATCCTTTTCGCTTTTAAAGGTATGCACTTCAAAATCTGAAGTGTAAGCCCTGTTCTCGGCCGTATCCCAGATGCGTTGCCATACCTCGCCGAGGTTGGCGGGAAAATTACTGTCGGCGGGTTCAAATACCTCGTAACGTGCGTTAGGGATAGCTTTACCGGTTATACCTTCGGGCAGGTATTCTATCGAGGTTACTTTGTAGCCTAAAATACAGGTATAGTAATCATTGTGGTCGCTACGATAATCGGTGTAAACGCAGTAGATCTCATTACCTTCGCGGTCTTCCAGTTTATCGGCTATGCCCTCGCTCATTAAACGGTGCCAAAGCGCGCCTATATCGTTCATGGCCTGGCCATCTTTATTAATGGTGCGTACTTCTAAGCCCGCCACAAAAAACGCAGGGACATTCTCAAATTGGTTTGCCATAATTATGCTTCTAATATTTTCTTTAATCCGCCCAATACCATCTGCCAGTTCTCTTCAGAATGCTTTCTGGATGCTTCATCTTTTATATTATCCTGCGTTAAGGTAAGCGTGGTAACGCCGCCATTTTCATCAAGCGAATAACTTACATCGGCGTAATTCTCCGGCTTGTCTTCAGTGCCACTCATACTGCTCCAGTAGCTGTACTTTACGTATTTGCCCGGATCAATTTCTTTTATTGTGCCCTTATCCTGATACTTCTTACCTTCCCACTCGCCGCTAAAGGTGATGGGGCTGCCGGCTTTCCAGTCGGAGCTTACGGTAGTACCAAAAAAATACTGTTTTACAATTTCAGGGTCGGTTAGGCCTTTCCAAACCTCGGCCTGCGGCGCATTAATGCTGATGCCGGTTGTTAATGTTAGCTTTTCCATTTTCTGTAGACGCTTAGTTTTTTAATAACATACCAGCAAAGAAAAGGTGTGTTTTGACAACAGTATGTCAGGATGTGTGAAGTTGAAAGTAAAATCTCCTTCAGTTCTTCGTTAGGAATGGTTTCAGTGGAATGAGTCGTTAGTGGATGTACTTTTTCTTTTTCCGCAAAAGAAAAAGTACCAAAAAGAAAACTCGCGACTTGGTAACGCGCTACAACGTTAGTGCTACTTCAATGCCTGTGCTATCCGCACGTTACACTATGTCGCATTTCTCCTATAACGTTGAGTCAGTGCTTTCCTTTTGTTCCCTTGTCAGCAAAAAAGCTTCGGATGAAAGTGGGCAGAACAATGGTGGCCTTGGGCTGCTGCAAGGGCATTGCGGAATCTATTATAGAAGCGGGGGCCTGAGCGCAAAAGGGTAATAGATTTCCAGCCCGTGGTTCTGACCGGTTTGCAGGGTAAAGGCACTGTGCGAAAAGAAGCCTCTTTGCTGACTTGATCTTTTGCTTCTTTTGTATCAAGACAAAAGAAGTAGCCTCTGCGGCAATGAGCAGACTAACGTTGACTAAGCACAGACTTATCCTAAATAGATTGCTTCGTACCTCGCAATGACGTGTGGGGTCAGGTTTCAATATCTACCCCCCCAGCCCTCTTATTCACAGCATCCAATAATTCAACAACCCTGTCCCTTAAAAACGCGGGACTAATAATATCAGCTGTATCACCGAACATGATGTACCAGCGGGCAAGGCCTTCGGGGTACATGGTAAGGAAGGTCATTTCTATTTGGTCGCCCACTTCTTTTTCGGATACAAAGCCGTGGTAATATTTCTGGTAATTCACAAATGGGATGGTCTTTTTATCCACCCGCATCACTATGGTTTCCAGTTTATGTTCTGATGCTGTTTGGGCAATGTATTCTTTAAGTGTGGGGTGATTTCCCTCAAACTTACTGGTGGTTTCGGTGAGCGACTGAATCCTATCGAGCCTGAAATCGCGATAATCATTCCGCATGCGGCAGTAGGCTATCAGGTGCCAAAAGCTATCCAGGTAAAATATCCCGATAGGCTCAATTTCGCGTTTGGTTTGCACCTGGGTATAGCCTGCAGTATATTCGATACAAAGCACGGTTTTGCTGATGATGCCGTTAAGGATGGTTTGGATATGATCCTGGTTATCCACCCTTTGCTGGATGTTGCTTTTAAACACCTCGATATTGCCTTCCATGCTATCCAGCAGGTCCTTCTCTGATGTTTTGAGGATAGCCCTTATCTTGTACATGGCAGAGCGGTGCTGCGCAGCGGTAGAAGCATCCGTCATTTGCTCAACAAACTTTTCGGCAGTCAAAAAGGCGGTAGCCTCTTCGCGGGTAAACATAATGGGTGGCAAACGATAGCCATCAACCAGTGAATATCCTACCCCGGCCTCTCCTATTACGGGCACGCCGGCCTCTTCTAACGAACGCACATCGCGGTAAACAGTGCGCAGGCTAATGCCGAACCGCTCTGCTATATCGCTGGCTTTTACCACCCTGCGCGATTGCAGTTGTATCAAAATGGCAGATATACGATCGATGCGGTTCATGCCTCAAATTAAATAAAAAACACCTTACCTTAGTAAAAATGTTAATTAAATTATGGCAACTGAGAGCAACGATAACATCATAACATTTGAACGCTACTACGACCCCATGCTGGCGCACATTGTACGCACGCGACTGGAAGATAACGGCATCCCCTGCTTTATTGCAGATGAGAACGTTATAGCCGCCAACCCAATGTTCAACAACGCTGTAGGCGGTATCAAACTAAAAATATTTGAGCGCGATCTTGAGCGTTGCAAACAAATACTTGCCCTTGAAGGCGACCTGCATGAACGCGACCACATAGAAATTGACGAAGACGACCAGGCCGTTGCCTGCCCCTACTGTGCATCAACCAACGTAAAACACCGTTTGGCTGATGACACCACATCGGGCATATCGGGTTTGCTATCGACCCTATCCGGACTGTTGTCTTTTAAAGGAAAAAGCGAATGGTATTGTTATAATTGCCAAAGAGAGTTTGATTAATCATCTAATTAAATGTTCCCAAAGTAACAGAGCCGACTCACCCGGTCTACACTACGTTGGACCACCCTCTCTTCGCTGCGCGAAAAGAAGGTAAAATCAAATAATTCTTCTTGCCCTCTTTACGCTCGCGTAGAGAGGGTCGACAAGCGTAGCGATGTCGGGGTGAGTCCCCAAGCGCATGTAAGAGCGCATTAAGTGTATTTTTTGTATAAAACCTGATACATTATCTCAAGCTTCCTGCAGTTTACTATATTTAACCTTATGTACAACCGCCGTAAATTTTTAAAACTTTCTGCAGCAACTGCTTCTGTGGCAGCTATTTCAAGATCAGCCATAGCAAAAAACATCTCAGCGCCCGACGAAAATAAGTTCCCGATAGTAATATCTACCTGGGATTTTGGCGTGCCGGCTAACAAAGCAGCCTGGAAAGTATTGGAAAAAGGTGGCCGCGCAGTTGATGCCGTTGAGGCGGGTGTACGCATCCCGGAGGCAGATATGCATAACCATACCGTTGGCCGCGCAGGTTACCCTGATAGGGATGGTTTTGTTACCCTTGATGCTTGTATTATGGACGAGAACGGTAACTGTGGTGCAGTTGGTGCCATGCAAGATATTGCCCACCCTATCTCCGTTGCCCGTTTGGTGATGGATAAAACCCCGCACGTAATGCTGGTGGGCGATGGTGCACGCCAGTTTGCTATTGAGCAAGGCATTAAACCCGAAAAATTACTCACCGAAGAATCAAAAGCGGCTTGGAAAAAATGGCTCAAAAAAGCCGAGTATTCGCCGGTAATGAATATCGAAAACAAACAGGCACGCCAGGGCAGCAAATATAACCACGACACCATTGGTATGCTGGCACTTGATGCAAAAGGCAACATTGGCGGTGCGTGTACCACCAGCGGCATGGCATTTAAAATGCACGGCCGTGTGGGCGACAGCCCGATAATTGGTGCGGGGTTGTACATAGATAATGAAGTTGGCGGCGCTACCTCAACCGGTGTTGGCGAAGAGGTGATCCGTAACGTAGGCAGCTTTTTGGTGGTTGAACTGATGCGCCAGGGCCTATCTCCCGAGGATGCATGTAAAGAGGCCGTAGCCCGTATCATCAAAAAGAAACCGGAGATAGCCAAACAGATCCAGGTGGGTTTCCTTGCCATCAACAAAAAAGGCGAATACGGTGCCTATGCGCTGCAAGACGGCTTCTCGTTTGCGGTATGCGATCAGAACAAGCAAGACTTGATCATCCCCGGCAAATATTTTTATAAGGACGGTAAATAAAACTGTGTTTTGTACATTTGATGCATTACGGCAGATATTGGTCTGCCCTTACATCTACGCCCTATGACATCTGAACCATCTAAAGTAAACCTCGAAGTTTGTGCTAACTCGGCAGCCTCTGCTATTGCGGCACAGGAAGGTGGCGCCATACGTGTTGAACTTTGCGAAAACCTTGCCGAAGGCGGTACTACTCCATCAGCCGGGCAAATTTTGTTAGCCCGCAAACACTTACATATAAAACTTTACGTGCTGATACGCCCCCGTCGTGGCGATTTCCTGTACAGTGATCTGGAGTACGAGATCATGCAGGCCGATATCCGCAATTGCGTTGAGGCCGGTTGCGATGGCGTGGTGATAGGCATGCTGAAAGCCGATGGCAGCATCGATAAAGAGCGCTGTGCCGAACTGGTGCGCTTTGCCAAACAATGGGGACTGGGCGTAACCTTTCACCGTGCGTTTGATATGTGTAACGATCATTTTAAGGCGCTTGAAGATATTATTGAAATAGGCTGCGATCGCATCCTTACATCAGGCGGTAAAACCACCGCCATGGAAGGAGCCAGCACTATTGCCCATCTGGTTGAACAGGCTGCAGGCCGCATCAGCATTATGGCCGGCAGTGGCGTAAGCGAAAGCAACGTAGCCGACCTGGTACATTTCACCAATGTTACCGAAGTACACTCCTCAGCCCGTGCCCGCGTGCAAGGCGGTATGCAATATAAAAACGACCATATTCTAATGAGCGAAGGCCTCAGCGACGAGTTCAGCCTCGATTTAACGAGTGTTGAAAGGGTTAAAAAGATCTTGGAAGAGGCGAATAAGTAGGTTGACCTCCAACATGTCATTGCGAGCGATAGTGTGGCAATCTCTTTAAGATCAGTTCTTCGTTAGGAATGCAAGTAAAAAAAAGAATCGTCAGTGGATGTTAATTTCTTTTTTTCCGCTAAAAAGAAGTAACCAAAGAAAAAACTCGCGGCTACGGTAACGCGCTACAACGGTTATGCTTTATCAATTTCCTGCTATCCGCACGTTACACTATGCCGCAGTGTTCGGTGTCGTTGGGTTCATCACTATATTTTCATATACTAATTGTCATTCTGAGCGTAGCGAAGAATCTATTATCTGTACAGAGAACACGGTTTGATTCTTTGCTACGCTGACGCTAATCAAATCACAGACTTGTCCTAAAAAGATTGCTTCGTACCTCGCAATGACGCAGGCAAAAAATCACTCCAATCCCTCAATCAAAATAATCAGCGGTCTAAAAAATAGTAACCGGTAACACCACCTCTACCCTATCCCTTCCACTACCGCCAAACAGGTCAACATCCAGTAAACGACTATAACGTATCCCGAATGAAACGGCGCCCTGGTTAAAGATCTTCGTATCAAAAAACAAAGCCCCGCCTACCGAACGGAAGTTACCGGTGAACGATGCGCCGTTGGCAAATATGTTGGCGGCACTGGCATGGGTATAATCAAAGAAAACGTTGCCGCGCAGGCGCATCAGGTATATCAGGTTACCGAAACCGGCATCGGGGTAAGCAATGGGGAAATGATAGGTGGCTGCAAGGCGATGCATATCATCCAGACTTTCGGCATTGTAGCCGTAAGAGAATGGAAAATTATTAGAAAAACCGATAGCATTGTTTTGCCCTTTATGCTGATAAGCGCCATTAAAAACCAAACTATGATTAGCTGATAATCCCGGAAAATACAAAGCACCCACCGCCAAAAACTGGGTGGCATCCCTGCCGAAAACCGCTGTTTTATAATTAAGCGTGAGAGTTTGCGCAAAGTGCGGATTGATCTGCTGCCGGGCCTGTTGCGTTTGGTTGCTTAAACTAATGGTGTTGCTTAAGTAGGTGTAATGCGTATCGTTAAACATGCTTCGGAAAGCTTCCTGGAAGGTATTTCGGCTGTAATTAACGCTGCTCCCTACCGATAAGCGGGTAAAACGTTTCCCCTCGCTAAAGTTAAAAGGCACGCTGATACCGCCATTGATCGAGGTCTCGTTATAATAAATGCTGTTTCCTTTATAAAAACCGCGCCTATCAATGGTGTAACTACCACCTGCTGATAGATATGGAAACAAGCCGCTGTAAGTAGCCTGATAGCCAAATTGCTTATAGCCCTCATCGCGATTATAGTTAAATAACACACTTGACTGGAAAGTATTCAGGATGTTTTGCCCGGCCAGTTCAAGCGAGTAATTCGGGTCGTCAAGAGTTGGGAAAATACTGTGAAAATTGAACAGGTTACGCGCTTTGTTGTACCCGGTTTCGGCAAATTGCTGTGGTTTTGCTTTATCGAGGAAGTGACTGGCGCTGTCCTGCTCAAGGGCGTTAATGCCCATATCAGAGAGTTTAGAATTGCCTTGCACCGGCACCAGTTTTACACTACCTAAACCAACCTGCATTAATTGATAACCATTGGCCGTAAAGCTGCTAAAGGCAAGTTTACCGTCAGATACATTGGGTTGGTAGTAGCCGATTAAACCAGCCGGCACGCCAGTAACGCTAAACAATTGCCTGCTTTTAATATCCACAGCAAAAAGTTCATCGTTAGTACCATCGGTTTTGCTGAAATAAACGGTATCTCCCTTAACCTGCGGGAAGGCAATCGGCTCAAAGCTAAATGGCAGCAAGTAGGTGTTACTTCCCGTTTCAATATTAACCAGCGCGAGGCTCATCTCTCCTTTGCTATTCCGTACCGCGGAGATCAGATGAGCAGGGCCATAGAATTTTGGATAGGTATAGAAAAGACCATCCTCGTTAGGGAGTGCTTTTATCAGTTTACCGCTTTCAGCATCTATCAAATGCAGTTCGCTTTTGCCGGTTGCGGGAACGTTTACTGCTACGATGGCTTTATCATCGGCACCAAATGCAGGCGAGAAATATTTGGTTTTGCGGGTAAGCAGTCGTTCTTTACCGGTTGCAATATCCAGTACGCGTAATTCACCGTAATTTCGGTACCCCCAACGCAGATCGGGGCGGTATGAGCTGTAAACCGCTTTGCCGTTATGGTAGCTGAAGTAATTATCGTTGGTTACGCTCTGTACGGCTATCGATATTTCTTTACCGCCTGTGCGAAGGATAAACTGCGGGATGTGTTTATACGATGTACGCAGATAAAGCAAAGTACTATCGTTCACATAAGCCGGGTATTCCTCATCAGCCGCAAAGTGTTTCTTACTTAATTTGATCGGTGCATCAGTCTTAAACTGCTCTTTAAAGTGATCTAATGCAGCATTTCTAAACGTGGTATAATCCTGCCCCGAGTACTTCTTAACCGCTCCCTGGAAAGGATAAAACACACCTTTAAAAGCGGCAGCATCATAAGTTAATTGTTTCCAAAAGGTATCGCCATATTTCTCCCTGCCGTAGGCTATCATCATATATCCCAGCGGATAATGATTGGGCATATAATCAAGGTACGAGCCGTTGCGCAACTTCATCCAGCTATAATCTTTCCCGGCGGCCCAAAGTGAGCGGTAACCGTTAAAGAACATAGGCAAGCGTCCCCTGCCCTGGCTGCTCACCAATGTTTCGTTAAAAACGGCATCGCCTTCAAAAAACCAGTCGGGCACGGTCATGGCATTGCCGAGGGCTTGCCCGCCTTCGCCGAAAACAAAGCGTAGTGCGCGCGAGAATCCTACATTAAAGTTATTGTACTGCTGCACGTGCCTGTACTCGTGGATGGCCAACTGCTGCCACCATGGCAAGCTACCGACATCAAAGCTATTTTGCGATGGCGTTAAATAAAACTCACTGCGGAAAGGCGCCAGCCCCACGTAGGCATTTGATATAGTGGTTTGGTTTTGCAGCACAATGTTCACCTGTTTTTGCTTAAAACCGATAGTAGGCTTTATCAGACTGTTCATCTGAGCGATGGTAGCCGCCACATGCTGCGCCACGCTGTCCATCCCTTGCGAGAAAATTACACGTGTAGCCGGCGTATTCACCTGCTTCCATTTTATCGACGGCGGGTTACCGCCAAACTGCTGCGCTTTTGCGCCAATGGCGGTTAAAATCAGCAGTGGGAATAGCAGGCGTTTCATCGGTTTGAAAGTAGTAAAATTGTCTGAACTGTCTGAACTCGAATTGGTGGAATGAAAAGAATTAATAGAAATCTAATGGTCTGATATGTTCTCTATACAACAATTGTCATTTCGAGCGAGCAGAAGGGTTGGGTGTTGCATAATGGCGACGAGAAATCTTCTACACCGTAAGCATCGCGCGTAGAAGATTTCTCCTCGCTCCCGCTCGTTCGAAATGACATTTTATTTTTACTCCATTTCCATAAATTCCCTAAAATTCTTCCAATTCCGGTTCATACATCTTCAGACATTTAAATCCAAATGACACAGCATCCCTTAAAACTAAGTACATTTGCCGCTGTAATATTTTACCATGGCTAAAGTTTCTATTAACCTGGCAACGGGTTCGCTGCAAAAAGAAGATATCATAGTAGGCATTGACCTGGGTACTACCAACTCGCTGGTTGCCTTTATTGATCCTGATAAAAATCCGCGTGTAATTAATGATGCCGGCAAAGGTGTGCTGGTACCGTCTGTTGTGCATTTTGGCCAAACCGGCGATATCACTGTGGGTAACGAGGCGAAAGATTTCCTGGTGACCGATCCGCAGAATACCATTTTTTCTGTGAAGCGTTTGTTAGGTCGTTCTTATGCTGATGTGAAGGATTACCAGAGCTTCTTTAGCTACAAAGTAATTGATGACGATACCGAGAGCCTGGTAAAAATTAAGGTAGGCGATAAATTCTACACTCCTATCGAACTATCGGGTTTGATCCTGAAAGAACTAAAAGAACGTGCCGAGCATGCCCTTAAAACCGCCGTTACCCGTGCGGTGATCACCGTGCCTGCTTATTTTAACGATTCGCAACGCCAGGCTACGCGCGATGCCGGTAAACTGGCCGGGCTGGACGTTCTCCGCATCGTGAACGAACCTACCGCAGCAAGCCTGGCTTATGGCCTCGGCTTAAACCCCGAAGAAACTAAAACCATTGCCGTGTATGATCTGGGGGGCGGTACTTTTGATGTTTCTATCCTGCAAATTCAGAACGGCATCTTTGAGGTATTGTCAACCAATGGTGATACCTTTTTGGGTGGTGATGATTTTGACCGAGCTATTGCCGATTACTGGATAGAGAAAAATAATATAAATAAAACCGAATTGGCCAATAACCGAGAGCTTACACAAGCGCTTCGCCTTAAAGCCGAGGAAGCTAAAAAAGCCTTCGCCCACCAAAGTTTGTTTAACGAGAAGCTTGGCGATATATGGTGCACGCTTGACCGCGAAACTTTTGAGCAGTTAATTTTGCCTAAAGTACAACAAACCATCACCAGCTGCCAAAATGCGCTTAAGGACGCTAAACTAACTGTTACCGATATTGACGAAGTTGTAATGGTTGGCGGCAGTACCCGCACTGCGCTGGTTAAGAAAATGGTGTCAGATTTTTTTGGCAGAGATGTACATGATGACCTGAACCCTGATGAAGTGGTTGCCCTTGGTGCAGCTATTCAGGCCGATGTATTGGCGGGCAACCGGAGTGATATTCTGCTGCTGGATGTTACCCCACTATCATTAGGTATCGAAACCATGGGCGGTTTGATGGATACCATTATCCCGCGTAACTCCAAGATCCCTACCAAAGCAGGCCGACAATACACCACCTCAAAAGATGGCCAGGTAAACATGAAAATTGCCGTTTACCAAGGCGAGCGCGACCTGATAAAAGAGAACCGTAAACTGGCCGAGTTTGAATTGAAAGGTATCCCGGCTATGCCGGCGGGTTTCCCTAAGGTTGATATTAACTTTATCCTTAATGCTGACGGCATACTTAAAGTACAAGCCATTGAACTGCGCAGCGGCGTTAAGCAAGAAGTGGAAGTAAAACCAGCCTACGGCATTACCGACGACCTGGTTGAGCAAATGTTGATGGATAGCATCACCAATGCCAAAGAGGATGTAAGTGCCCGCATGCTTATCGAGGCCAAGACAGAAGCAGAGCAAATGATCTACACTGTTGAGCGTTTCCTTGAAAAGAACGGTCAGCTGTTGTCTGAGCAGGAAACTAAGGAAACTAATCAATATACCGAAGCACTAAAAGCCGCTTTAGAATCAGGCGATAAAGACATCATCCACACCAAAATTGATGAGTTGAATAACCTTACCCGCCCGTTTGCGGAACGTGTAATGGATGTGGCTATTGCTACCGCGATGAAGGGTAAGAGTATTGATGGTGAGGAAGAGTAAGCCTTGCTAAGCATTCGGGAAAGCAATCTTTTCGGGATTGGTTCTCTGTTAGGAATGGCAGTGTTTTATTTAAGTCAGTGGATGTTACTTTCTTTTTTTCCGCTAAAATGAAAGTAACCAAAGAAAAAACTCGCGACTTGGTAACGCGCTACAACGGTTGTGCTGCTGCAATGCCTGTGCTGCCCGCACGTTACACTATGTCGCATTTTTCGGTGGCGTTTGGTTCATCCCATCATTAATCATTTGTCATGCTGAGCGTAGCGAAGCATCTATAAACTTACAGAAACGCGGTTAGATTCTTCGCTACGCTCAGAATGATAAATTTCATTTATTATTCTCTCCTGTCAGCAAAAAAGCTTCGGGCGAAAGCGGGCAGAACAATGGTGGGTGGTGCGGTTGCAAGGGCATTGCGGAATCTATTACTGAAGCGGTAGCCTGCGAGGTCGGCGTAAGAGATTTCCAGCCCGTGGTTCGGACAGCTTTGCAGGGTAAAGGCTTTGTGCGTAAAGAAGCCTCTTTGCTGTATGATTTTTTGCTACTTTTTGATCAAGCAAAAAGTAGTGGCCCCCGCGGCAATGAGCGGACTAACGTTAATAATAGCACATACCAACTCTACCAGTGGGATGCCGAAATAAATTCGCCATGACGATTATTGACTTAATCTCTTTTCAAATTCCCCCAAACTCCTCAACATAAAATGCGTTATTTGTAGCAATCTATAAATACACGCTTTTGAAAAACATTCTACGCCTTAGCGCAACACTGGCCTTTGCTGCAGTAACATTTTCAGCATCGGCACAAACTACTCAGCCCGATAGTACTTTAAAACCGGCCACGCTGGATACTGCCCGTTACGATTCGTTATATAAACGATTGGCTAATGGCGATAAGACAGGGAAATGGCCGGTTAAAAATGCACCGCTTCCAAAGGCCGGTGCTATACTCCCGTTCTACCGCGTTGTAGCTTACTACGGTAACATGTACTCAAAAAACATGGGCGTACTGGGCCAGTATGATCCGGCAACGATGCGCGAAAAACTGAAAGCCGAAGTAAAAAACTGGGAAGCTGCTGATCCCGGCACGCCTGTTAAACCTGCCTTGCACTATATATGTGTTACCGCCCAGGCCGATGCCGGATCTAACGGCTTGCATAACCTGCGTATGCCGTTTAGCCAGATCGATAAAGCTATCGAGATGGCTAAACCGTTGAATGCATTGGTGTTTTTAGATATACAGGTTGGTTACAGCACTGTACAAAAAGAGCTGCCATTATTAGAGAAGTACCTAAAAATGCCTAACGTGCATTTCGGTATCGACCCTGAATTTTCGATGAAAGAAGGAAGCGTGCCCGGCAAGCGCATTGGTACTTTTGATGCTGATGATATTAACTACGTAACCAAATACCTTAGCAAGCTTTGCGATAAATATAACCTGCCGCCCAAAATATTTGTGGTGCACCGTTTCACCAAACGCATGGTGACTAATTACAAAGACATTAAACTGGATAGCAACGTACAGTTTGTGATGGATATGGATGGCTGGGGCGGCCCTGAGCTAAAGAAGGGCACTTACAAAGCCTATGTAGCCGGCGAACCGGTGCAATTCACAGGATTCAAGCTGTTCTACAAAAACGACATCAAGAAGGTGCCCAACCACATGATGACACCTAAAGAAGTGCTGATGCTTAAACCGGCACCTATTTACATCCAGTATCAATAAAAAGTTCCCTTAAATAAAAAAGCCCCTTTAATCGGGGCTTTTTTATTTATAAAGCTAAACTTACAGTTTGCTTATCTCTTCCTGTTCTTTTAGTGCAGCAATATTGTTTTTACTGCTGTACTCATCAGTTTGGCTTGCAAAATCTTCAAGGATGCTTGCAATGGTGTCCAGGTTATCTGATACACGCTGGTGCATATCAGGCAGGTCTTTCTCAAGGCGTTTGTTGCCAAGGTCGATGTTATCCACCTCTATTTTGGTGATCTTTTGGATCAATGCCTGATTACTGTTTTTCAAATCTTCTAATTCATGGACTATTTTCTCCATCAATTCAAATTTTTTGATCTTATCCATAGGTATCTTAATTTTTATACTCAGTATATAGCCAATACAGTGCCAGTTTGAAGATAATTTGCATTTATCATTTATAACTAATAATTTAGTTATATGAAATACATCATCTTCCTATCCCTTTTACTATCTATTAAAATAAGCGCTTCAGCACAGCAAACGCCCAAAATTGACGATGCTTTACTGTTAGATTATTACCAGAACCAACGCTTTGCCGAAGCTGCCGACTACCTTAAACAGAACTACCCCGAGCCCGTACAAAGTGTAAAGGCTTTAGGTCAGTTAGCGTATACATCAAACATGGCAGGCCGCCTTACAGATGCAGAAAAGTATTATCAGCGCATTTATGAGATGGATTCATCAGGCCTTGCCATACTGTTTAACCTGGGAAATATCAACCTAAGACGTGGCAACAACGCCAAGGCCGAGATATATTACAAAAGGATAGCCGCGCGCGACACTACCAATTTTATGGTGTACAAACAACTGGCAAAACTAAGCGGAGATAAAAATGACATCCCTAATAAGATCGTATATCTGCAAAAAGCTAACATCCTAAACCCTACCGAACCCGATGTAGCCTCTGACCTGAGCGATCTGTACGTCAACATCAAACTTACTCAGCAAGCAGAAAAAGTATTGGGTAAAGCCATTGACGCTGATCCGGAGAATATTGTTTTGTTAAACAGCCTGCTAAAATTACAATATGCCCAAAAGAAGTGGATGGAAACCCTGAGCACCGGCGATAAACTTATAGTTGCCGGCGACCAAAGCGGCCCCGTATTAACCAAAATAGGCGTGGCGTACTATAATACCAAGAATTATGAATGTGCTTTGGCTGCTTTGTTATTGATAGATAAACTATCGCAAAACGAGTCTTCGTTTTATTTCACGGCGCTTACTTACAAAGCGTTGAAAGATCAGAAAATGGCTATCGCCTATCTTGAGCAAGCTATCAGCGACGGCATTACACCAAATGCGGGTGCCTATTACGGCGAGATAGCCGATAGCAATGAGAAGCTTAAACGATACAAAAAAGCAGTACTATCCTATCAAAAAAGCTTGCAGTTTGCTGAAGACCCAATGATGTATTATTCGCTGGCCAATGTGTATGATAGTAACCTGAAGGATAAAAAGAATGCCGTTAAATACTATCGTAAATACCTTGCAGGTAAACCACCGGTAGCCAAACAACAGGCGTATATTGATTATAGTAAAAGCAGGATTGCGAGTTTGGGGCAGTAGATAAACTCAACTTGTCATTTCGAACAAGGAACGAGGAGAAATTTTGTTATTGATGTTAAGTTCGTCACCTTTCTTATCTAACAAGATTTCTCCTCGCTGTCGCTCGTTCGAAATGACATAGTATTATAAAATTGAAGAATACGTTTTTACCGCTGCATCAACCTCGCCACATACTTGCCAATAATATCAAACTCAAGGTTCACTACCGAGCCTTCTCGCACATTATGCAGGTTGGTATGCTCGTAAGTGTAAGGGATAATGGCCACAGAAAACTCGCGCGGGCCCGAGTTTACCACAGTAAGGCTGATGCCGTTTACGCAGATAGAACCTTTCTCTACCGTAACATTGCCAATGCCCGGGTCATAGCTAAAGGTATATTCCCAACTGCCGTCAAGTTCGGTATATTTAGTGCATACGGCAGTTTGGTCAACGTGGCCTTGTACAATGTGGCCGTCAAGGCGCGCGTTCATCTGCATGCAGCGTTCAAGGTTCACAGGTTCGTCAACCTTAAGGTGCGAGAGGTTTGTTTTGTTAAGGGTTTCTTCAATAGCCGTAACGGTATGGCTGTTATCGCTTAAAGCTACTACCGTTAAACAAACGCCGTTATGGGCTACCGATTGGTCTATCTTCAGTTCGTTCGCAATTGCCGATTCTACTGTTATATGCAAGTTACCGCCTTCGGTACGCAGATCGGTCACCTTTCCTAAAGTTTCTATAATACCTGTAAACATGTCTCAAAATTACTCATTTTACGCTGCGGTATTGTTAACCATACATCATAAAAAAAGCGGGCTATGCAGCCCGCTTTTTTTATGATGTATAACAAATATTTTCTTAGTAGATCTCGATATCTCTTGATTTACCATTGAAAGTTACTGTTGCTCTGTGGTTACCTAAGTAAGTGATAGTACCGGTAAAGTTAAATGCCCTGCCCGCGTTGCTACCTTTTGATACGTAGTCGGCAGTACCGCCGGTAATATCTTTAGGCCTGCTGCTGCCATTAATAGTTAAACCTTTAAGGTTGTAAGTATTGTTTTGTACCATTCTTTCACCATCTTTCCTGGTAGTGTAATCATAGGTTGAAATCTGGGTGCCATTCACGGTCATGATATTAAGGCCCGGATTAGTAATTTTAAGCGCGTAATGCTCTTTGACGGTGTTTTTGTATGATGATAACCATGGGCTAAAACCGGTGTTTGTGTATTCACCGGTGTAAGTGTAACCGTTAGGCAGGTTGTTATCGCAGCTAACAACAAACTTGTTTGAACCTTTCATTACATCTTTGATGGTATCGCCTTGGGTATAGGTGTTATCAAAGGGCTGATCAATAAGCTGACCACAAGTAAGTTCGTTAACTTTTTTACCATTAACAACGCTGTTACCTGCTGGCACGCCAGAAAAATTATTGTCGCTGGCGATAGTTGCAGTAAAAGATTTGTAAAGATTAGTGGCTATCTGAGTAGCAATTTCTTCATCGGTACTGGTTTTAGTAGTAACGGTTGAATCCTTTGTACAAGATGAGTACAAGAAAATAGTCACGGCTGAAAAAGCTATGGCTGCAAGTGTTTTAAATTTCATATACATTTAAATGATTAGGTTTCGTGTGCCCAAAAATACTTCATTTATAAACATTTACATCATATTTTTTCACTTTACTGAGACTAAAATGCCACCCTCAGCATAAGGAAAATTTTAACTCTTATTTTTAGTATTACACTATAAATTATACTATTACTTAAAACAACTAACCAGATCTATCCTCTTGTTACGAAGGTCTTTACCGCCTTCTGTCACCGATTTCAGGTTAGCGAGATAAAACGTCCATCCTATCTGGCATTGTACAAGCAGGTTCTTCTCTGGGTCATCTTGTTGCGGGATGTTGGTTTGCTCTATCTCTATAATAACCAAACCGTTAAGCGTTTTAAAACTTACGGTAACAATACTATCGCCACTAAAAGTAAACCTGATCATGTCATGCCCGTTTGCGTCAATCACTGTGCCTTTTTGCATTTCCTCGTTCCCGTAGCCATGCCAGTACCAGGTATACGCGTCGCCCTTTTGTATCTGCTCGTCGCCGGTGCGCAGGCGATGGGTTATAGAATAGAAATCGGCTTTGCGCAAAAACCATTTCTCGAGCCCTGCCGGTGTGGCCCAGGCCATATATAAACTGCGCAGATCGGTAGTAAAATCGCCGCAGAGCGTAAATTTTTTCCAGCGGATATCTTCCATTATTTTAGGATTTGGTTATTATAAAACTAACCATTAATAATGGTGTTTGGTAATTTACCGTATTGAAAATCATATCTATGCAAAAACAAAGCGCCGGTTTATTGCTCTACCGCCTTGCCGATGGCAAACCACAGGTTTTCCTGGTACATCCCGGTGGGCCATTCTTTAAAAAGAAAGACGATGGCGCCTGGAGCATTCCCAAAGGCGAATTTGATGATCATGAAGATCCTTTACATGCCGCCCAACGCGAGTTTGAGGAAGAAGTGGGCCAACCCATTACTGGTAATTTTATCAAACTGCAGCCCGTCAAGCAAAAAAGTGGCAAAGTAGTGCATGCCTGGGCTGTTGAAGGCGATATAGACCACACAAACATAGTAAGCAATACATTTGAAATAGAATGGCCACCAAGATCCGGCAAACGAACTTCATTTCCCGAAATAGACCGCGCCGGGTGGTTTACGCTTGATGAAGCAAAGGTTAAGTTAATACCTGCTCAGGTGAAGTTGGTAGAAGAGTTGGAAAGGATTATTTGACGTCTTTTACGACCACGTCATTGCGAGCGTAGCGTGGCAATCTGCTACTTACAGAGTAGCTCTACCTGTTGGGGATTGCCACGTCGCTATCGCTCCTCGCAATAACGCTGTTTTATAATTCTGTGACGACTACGTTTTTGACTTTTTAATTTTTAATTTTGACTTAAACCCCTCTCCTGTTCCTCACCCAATTACTTTCCATAACACTCACACTCTCTGTAACAGCAACCTTTTTGGCCGAAAGCAAGCGTTCCATCAGTAGGGCGGCTATTTCCGCCTCGTCAGCATTATCAGCATTGAGTACTTCGGGCGTGAAATATTTTTTAACGAAATGCGTATCGAAATTACCTGAGGTAAACGCCTCATGCTGCATCACAAACTTGCCAAAGGGTAATGTGGTAGTGATTCCGGTGATGATATATTCGTCGATAGCGCGGATCATGCGTTCTATGGCTTCCTGGCGGTCTTTACCGTAGGTGATGAGCTTGGCTATCATGGGGTCGTAATAAATGGGGATCTCCATACCTTGTTCAAAGCCGTCATCTACCCTTACACCGGGGCCTTTAGGCGTGACGTAGGTTTGCAGGGTGCCGATATCGGGCAGAAAGTTATTGGCAGGATCTTCGGCGTAAACGCGGAGTTCCATGGCATGGCCGCTGATCTCCAGGTCTTCTTGTTTAAAGCTGATGGCATGTCCGCGGGCAATGTTGATCTGCTCTTTCACCAAATCAACCCCGCTGATGAGTTCGGTAACCGGATGCTCAACCTGCAGGCGGGTGTTCATTTCCAGGAAATAGAAATTCAGTTGGTCATCCATGATAAACTCCACTGTACCTGCGCCCGTGTAATTAACTGACCTTGCCACATCCACCGCGCAACGGCCCATGGCCTCGCGGATCTCAGGCGTTAGCACTGATGATGGCGCTTCTTCCACCACCTTCTGGTGGCGGCGTTGTACCGAGCAATCGCGCTCAAAAAGGTGTACGATGTTGCCATGGGTATCGCCCAGTATCTGTATCTCAATATGGCGTGGCGACGACACATAACGCTCTATAAATACCGAACCATCGCCGAAGGCTGAGGTAGCTTCGGATACGGCCAGGTTCATTTGCTCTTCAAAATCGGCGGCGCTTTCTACTATGCGCATACCTTTACCGCCACCACCGGCAGCAGCTTTTATAAGGATAGGGAAACCCACCTCTACCGCGCGTTCTTTAGCTTCAGCAATATCGGTAATGGCTTCCTCGGTGCCGGGCACCATGGGGATGTTATATTTTAAGGCGGCGGCTTTAGCGGAGAGTTTGTTACCCATCACTTCCATAGCCTCCGGCGAGGGGCCGATAAGGATCAGTCCGGCCTCGCGTACCAGGCGGGCAAAGGCAGCGTTCTCGCTCAGGAAACCGTAACCGGGATGGATTCCCTCGGCACCCGTTTGTTTACAGGCCTCAATGATCTTTGCCCCTACCAGGTAGGATTGGTTTGATGGCGCCGGGCCAATAAACACGGCTTCATCAGCATAACGTACGTGCAGCGCATCGCGGTCGGCTTCAGAATAAACAGCTACGGTTTTGATACCCATTTCGCGCGCCGAACGCATTACACGCAAGGCAATTTCGCCACGGTTTGCTACCAGTATTTTTTGCATACCGTAAATGTAGTTAAAGAATTTTCAGATAGGAACCTCGATTGTCATTTCTCTTGCCTACTCCTGCGCGTCATTGCGAGGTACGAAGCAATCTCTTTAAGCAAATCCAATATACAGGGCGTTAACTTATCCTGAAGAGATTGCTTCGTACCTCGCAATGACGTATTATTGAGATTCGGGTGTTCACGCTCATGAACATCTTAAGGATAAAAAGAAAAATATCAGTACACTTAAACCGCAGCCGGGCCGGCTACGATATGCTCTTTCTCTATTTTTTTCTGCAATTCAAGAATGGCACCTATCAGCGCCTCGGGGCGTGGGGGGCAGCCCTGCACGTAAACATCAACAGGGATAACTTTATCCACGCCTTTTACCACGTGGTAGCCGTGTTGCCAGTATGGGCCGCCGCAGTTGGAGCACGAGCCCATCGAGATCACATATTTAGGATCGGGCATTTGCTCGTAGAGGCGCTTTATGCGCTCGGCCATTTTAAAGGTAACGGTACCGGCTATGATGATCACATCCGATTGTCGGGCCGAAGGCCTCGGGAATACGCCGAAACGATCCAGATCGTACGTAGATGCCATGGCACCCATCATTTCTATCGCGCAGCAGGCAATACCAAAGCTCATTGGCCATAGTGACGACAACCTTGCCCAGTTCAGCAGGTCATCCAGTTTGGTGACCATGATGCCACCGTTCTCGCTGCTCATATCAGGCGTCATTTGCGGGCTTTTTAAAAGTTGGTTTAAACATTGGCCGCTTTGCTTCAGCCGCAGGTGCAGGTGCAGGGTTAGAAGCAGTTGCAGTAGCAGGTGTCAGTTCTGCGTTGAAATCTCTTACCGCAAATTGGCCTTGCAGGATATTCACCTGCTCGTATAAATTCTGCGGGATGCGCGCGTTGGTGCGTGGGATGTTCAGCTTTGGTTTTATCCAGTTCAGGTCGCCTTTTACCCAAACATAGGCAAGGCCCAATATCAGGATGCCTAAAAAGATGAACATTTCTGCAAGCGAGATCCACCCCCAGCGGCTGTCGGCAGCTATTAGTTGCTTATCGCCAAAAACGGTTGCCCACGGAAAAACAAATACCATCTCTACATCAAACAGTAAGAAAACCAGTGCAATAACGTAAAAGCGCGAATTAAATGGCAGCCAGGCATTACCTGTAGGTTCTTCGCCACATTCGTAGGTGCTCAGCTTTTCGGGATTAGGGTTACGGGGTGATAGAAAGCGGTTTGCAAAAAAAAGACCACCAATTGCAAGTGTACCCACAATTAAAAAGATAAGTATCTTTCCAAATTCTGATATTTGCGCAACACCATCCATGACGGCAAATCTAATAAAACAAACCCATTTTGATGCTATAATAATTGGCGGCGGTGCCTGCGGACTGATGTGCGCAGTGCAGGCAGGCTTCCTGGGTAAGCGTACCCTTGTGCTGGAAAAGAATGACCGCCCCGGTGCCAAGATCCTCATTAGCGGCGGCGGCAGATGCAATTATACCAACCTGTACACCACGCACAAGCAGTTCATTTCACAGAACGAGCATTTCAGCCGCTCGGCATTGGCACAGTGGACGGTTGAGGATACCATCAGCTTTTTTGAAACCTATGGCATTGAGGGCAAGGAGAAAACCTTAGGCCAGCTTTTCCCTACCACTAATAAGGCGAAAGACATTGTAGAAGTGTTCACCAACCTATGCCGCGATCTGGAGCAGGAGATCCGTTTAAATGCCGAAGTAACAGCTGTAAAACAAACTACCGACGGTTTTACAGTAGATGTTTTGCAGGATGGTTATCCTAAAACTTTTACTGCCGATAAGGTGGTGATGGCCAGTGGCGGCCTGCCTATCCAGAAGTTAGGCGCATCTGATTTTGGTTTGCGCGTAGCGAGAAGTTTTGGCATGCAGGTTACCCCTACCACTCCTGCCCTGGTACCTTTGACTATCACCGGTAAAGACCAGCCCTGGTACGAACAATTATCCGGCAATGCCATTTTTTGCCGTGTTTGGAACGACAGGGCAAGCTTTGAAGAAAACATCCTTTTTACCCACTGGGGATTGAGCGGCCCCGCCATTTTGCAGATATCATCTTACTGGAAACCCGGCGAGTTTATTTACATCGACCTGCTGCCAGGCCAGGATATCACCGAACTGATATCTGCCGAGCGCGAGCAAAACGGCAAAAAGACATTACTGAACTTCCTTGCGGGCCTGTTCACCAAAAAATTTGCGGATGCGTTGAGCGGACATCTGCCGGTGAGCAAGAACTTAGCTTCGTTATCGAAAGCGGATATAGAGACCATTGCCCAACTCATCCACGAGTTTAAGGTAAAGCCGGCAGGCACCAAAGGTTATGATAAAGCCGAGGTAATGACAGGCGGTGTAGACACCGACGAACTATCATCCAAAACGCTGGAATCAAAAAAAATCCCCGGCCTTTTCTTTGGCGGGGAGTGTGTTGATGTTACCGGCTGGCTGGGCGGTTATAACTTTCAATGGGCCTGGGCAAGCGGTTTTGTGATTGCCCAAAATATTTAGGGTGGAGTTGACTCACCCCTGCCCCTCTCTGCTACGCAGAGAGGGGTTCTTTTTAAACTTTCTCCACCCTCTTTTCGCACAGCGAAGAGAGGGTCGCGCACGAAGTGCAGCGGGGTGAGTAAAATAAGTAAGCGACTAATTCATGAGTTTTAGTTAAAAACTGCCAGCGCCAAAGGGTATGATAAACCCGAGCTTTGTTATAGCCCAAAACTTGTAGCTACATCCAGGTAAAGGGCTCGCCCGATGCAATGTGGGTGATCTTGATACCCGGCAATTTGGGCTGCAGCCATGTAGTTAAATACTCCATACCCGGTTCCTCGCTAAAGGCATGGCCAAGAATGATGAGTGTTTTTTTGTGGCCCAGCAGATAGTTGTCATGGAAAAACTCTGCAGTTTCCCACTCGGCTATTTCACCTACGATAAGCACATCGGCGTTATCTTTTATGGCATTGGTCATCTGCTTTTTAGCACCAGATGCACCGGGGAGAACGGTAATGCGTTTACAGCTTTGCGTAAGATCGCCCACGACGCGCAAATGCGCTATACCTAACGATTTTTTAAGATGCGCAACCAACTGAGGTACGTTTAGCGGTGGTATGTTAATAGTGTAGCGCTCTTTTCCATAATATTTAGTCCAACCTGTTCGCTGCAAAAAACCAACACCAACCGGATCGGGACTCATAGCATGCAGACCGTCATGGAAACGCCAAACGGTTATTTTATGCTGATTCAACAGATCGAGCTTTTCTTTAACGATCGGATTATCGGGCACCAGTTCCTTATCATCCGCATGGTTATAAAATGTAGGCTCGTGCGCAATAATGAAATTGGCGTTGAGCTTTGCGGCCTGCTTTATAACGTCAACGGTAGCAAACATGGTGGTTACAATGCCGGTAATGGTTTGGTTAGGGTCTCCGGCTTTTATGGTATCAACCGTATCTGCCGCAGGCGTAATTTTTCCTTCTTTGCGGATAAGGTCTATCACCTGCTGCACGGTATAGCTTTGGTTGTATGGTACGGCAGCAGAGCCCGGCATAGCTTTAAAAGCCGTCATGGTAGCTGCAAGCGTTGTAGTTTGGGCGATGAATTTTCTGCGGTTGATCATGGATAGAAAAGTTCTTTAAAATGTCATTGCCGTTGCCTTCAGGCAACGGACCATTGGTATAGATATGGCTTTAGCCTAAATCAATTGGGCTAAAGCCCGGATAAATGCCTTTTAACCGTTGGCTGAAGCCAACGGCAATGAAGTTTTTCCTTTATTGGCCTATTAGTTTTTATTCACTCACATCTTCCCAAAGCTCGATAGCATTCCCTTCGGGATCTAAGATGTGGACGAATTTGCCGTAATCATAAGAAGCTACTTCATCTACCACGGTTACACCATTCTTTTTCAATTGTTCAACTAATGCCTCAAGGTTCTCAACGCGGTAGTTGATCATGAAATCTTTTTTTGATGGCTCAAAGTATTTGGTATCATTCTTAAACGGCGACCATACCGTGGTGCATTCCTTATCGGGGTTTTCGTTATCGCGCCATTTAAACAGAGTGCCGTACTGCTCAACAGGGAAGCCGAGGT
Organism: Mucilaginibacter conchicola; assembly: GCF_003432115.1. GTDB lineage: Bacteria > Bacteroidota > Bacteroidia > Sphingobacteriales > Sphingobacteriaceae > Mucilaginibacter > Mucilaginibacter conchicola. The sequence goes on along the minus strand of NZ_QWDC01000003.1, from coordinate 319,076 downwards.
TTTGAGCATACCACTCGTTCATTTTTTTGGGGTCTTCGCATTTAAAGAAGATACCACCAATGCCGGTTACTTTTTTCATGATGTGGGTTAGTTTAATGCAATAAACAAAAAAGCACCGGCAAATGCCGGTGCCTTAAATATACGTTTTAGTAATTATTTTCCGTTTGATGCCGGTACGCCTGCAGGTGGTGCAGGTGGCGGTGGCGGCGGTGTACCTGCCGGTGCCTGGCCGGGGCGTTGTGCGCGTGGCAACTCAGATGCCCTTATAATTTCAGGGTGAGATACACCACGATGGCAGCTGTAGCAGTTTACGCTGCTTTCTACCACAACACCTGTACTATCTTTTTTAGAGTGGAAATATTTTTTGTTGATAGCCTGCGTCATCTTGAACATGTCGCGGGCCATTTGTTTCTCTGGTTTGGCATCACTGGCGAAATCCATTTTGTTGGTTTCCTGGTTGCGCTCATGGCAAAAGCTGCAACGGGCCCCCAGGGCGTGCTCCCACTCTTCCATCACCTCATGCATCTGCTTTTCGGTGATATTTTTTGGTAAAACTTTAAGGTTCTTAAATTTAGGCTCGTCGGCTTTTTGTGCTACAGGCGCCATGGCCATAAACACTACAGCCGAGGATAAACCCAATATGGCTATTAGTTTGGTGTTAAATTTCATTGTTAAGCGTTTAAACGTCTAATTTAAACATTAAAACCACAATGACAATAGTGTGACAATCTTTTTACACAACTAAACAGTAAAGGCGCCAACCATTTCCATACTCACATCCCAAAGCTTTTGGCGGCACTTTTCATCAACTGCATTGGCTGATGGATTTACCGGGTGTCGGTCTTTAAAGTACAACCCGCTTTTTGAATCAATACGCTGGGCAGTTGCCAGGTATACAGAAGTTTGTGCACCGGTTTCGGCAGTGATCATGAACGGGCGGGCCAACCATAATAAAAGCTTGCCAAGGCCGCTTACCCCTATGCCAAAGGATGTATTTACCAAACCCGGATGCAATGCAAAAGCACTAATACCCTTTGTACCGTACTTTGTAGCCAACGAACGCGTAAAGTATATATTAAATAGTTTGGCATTACCATAAGCCTTCCATGGCGAGTATGGGCGAGTTTTCCATTCCAGGTCGTTAAAGCGTAGTTGGGTATAGCGGTGCGCCTCAGAGCTTACATTGATAATACGCGCCTGCCCGCGCTCTAACAATGGCATAAGACATTGCACCAGCAGGAAATGGCCAAGGTGGTTCACGGCAAAGGTCATTTCGTGGCCATCTACACTCTCTTCGCGCGTAGCGAAAATACCGCCTGCATTATTTATCAATACATTGATGCCCAGCAGACTGCTGCGCAAAATATCGGCAGCGTTGCGTACGCTTTCCAGGTCGGCGAGGTCGCAGTGCAGCACATAAACGTTCTTGTTTTTTGATGCGGAGATGATCTCGTCTTTTACTTCCTCACCTTTTTCAACGTTACGGACCAGCATGTAAACAGCATGACCTTTTGTAGCAAGTGCTAAAGCAGTTTCGCGACCGATACCCGATGTGGCACCAGTGATAACAGTAGTAATAAAAGGCATCTCGGTTTGTAAAATTAACTTGGTAACTCAAAGGTAATGGTTTTAAATGCATCGTCAAATACCAATCAGTGGTTGTAGTACAAAGAGTTATGCACATTGCCTTTGTTAAAATTTGTTAAAAAGATTTGCACAAATACGAAATAGTCGTAAATTTACGAAAACATCGTAGAAATGGAAAAATTATCACCTCAGGAAGAAGAAGCAATGCAGGCTATCTGGCAAACCGGCAAAGCTTTCATAAAAGATATTTTAGAGCAGATGGCAGACCCGCGCCCACCGTACACCACCCTGGCATCAACGGTAAAAAACCTTGAGCGCAAAGGATTTGTAAACGCCGAAAAAATGGGCAACTCGTACCGCTACTCGCCGGCCATTGCCGAGGAAGAATATAAAGCCCGTTTTATGAACGGCTTTGTAAGCGACTACTTCAAAAACTCATATAAAGACCTGGTTACCTTTTTTGCCAAAGACAAAAAGATAAGCGCCAGCGATTTGCAGGAGATCATCAACCTCATCGAAAAACCTAAAAACTAACCATTATGCCTGCCTTATTTGTTTTTTTGCTAAAAGTGAACCTGGCACTGCTGCTGTTTTGTGCCGGGTACTACCTGGTGCTGCGCCCGCTTACTTTTTATACGCTTAACCGCGTATACCTTGTAGCGGCCATCCTGTTTGCAACGGTGTATCCTTACATAGACCTTACTGCTTTTGCGCAACGCCACGAGAACCTGGCCAAACCCGTACAGGTGGTGATGTACAAATGGCAATTACCTGCCGAAGAAATGCTAAGCAAGCCCGATTACTGGCAATGGGCAACAGTAGCATTCTGGGTTGGGGTGGTTGTATTGGGCATCCGTTTTACGATGCAACTGTTCTCGCTTCACATGCTGTACCGCAACTCAAAGCCTCAACGTATCCATAGCCACGATGTGAGGGTAATTGAAGGCGAAGCCGCCCCCTTCTCTTTCTGGCGAAGTATTTATATCAATCCGGCCAATCACTCGCAAAACGACCTGGAAGCTATTTTACAGCACGAGCAGATTCATGTGAATGGCTGGCATACTTTAGATATCCTGCTGGCCGAGCTGAGCTGCGTGTTCTACTGGTTCAATCCCGGCATCTGGCTCATGAAAAAGGCAGTGCGCGAAAACATCGAATTTATTACCGACCGCCGCATCCTCAACAACGGCATAGATAGCAAAAGCTACCAGTACAGCCTGGTTAACGTAAGTTTTAACAGCCAAACGCCAGGCATTGTAAATCATTTCAATCTGTCAACCATAAAAAAACGCATTATCATGATGAACGCAAAAAGATCTTCGAGGGTTAACCTTACCCGCTATGCATTTGTAATACCTGTTGTAGTTTGCTCGCTGCTGGTATTCACCATATCAAAAGCAGAGGTAGCCAAACCATTTACTATCAAATTAGCCAATGCAATTAAACCGGTAACCATCGCTATAAAAGAAGCCGCCAAAGATGCAGGCATAGCCTTTGCTGATACCGTGCCGGCTAAAAATAAAGCTATTTATACTACTAAGAGAGATACCGCCAAACGTAAGCTTACCGAAGTATACCTTATAAAAAGCGATACCGGTAAAAAAGCGGCATTTACTATAAAACTGGATAAGCCGAACAGCCTGGATTCGGCAAGGATAGTGGTAGATGGCAAACAAATCAGCAAAGAGGAGCTGGCTAAACTTAACCCCAATACTTTAGCAGGTGTAACCGTTATTAAAGGCGATGCGAAGGCAGAACCGGCAACTATATCTATCATCACCAAAGACAGCGAAGAAGGCAAAGCAGCTATGATGAACTCTGTAGTAGAAAATCCCATCACCAAGATCACTATCAATGGTGTAGCCAAAGATCCTGCAAAACTTAGTGCTAAAGAGAAAGAAGTAATTGCATCGTTACCAAATTCTCAGGATCTGAAAGGAAAAATATCACAGGTTGTAATAACCCGCCGTGCAGATGCTTCTGCAAATGCAGGTCCGCTTAAAGAAGTGGTGATAGAAGGTAAAAATGCCGATCATATTTTTCTACAATTAGATAGCGCCAAAACGGTGAATGGCGTAAATGTTAAAACACAAACCTATTCTACTTTTAGCACAGGCATCAGCACTTCAGATGTGCCAAGAGCTATCTCCGGCGTAAGGCTATACAGCGCCCGCAGAGATAATAAAATATCTGATAAGGTTATTGTGATAGATGGCAAAGTAGCTACCGAAAAACAAATGAAAAAGCTATCAGCTTTTGATATCGAAAGCATGAGTGTAGCAAGCGGCAACTCGCCTGATACGTTACAGAAATACGGCGAAAAAGCTAAACAGGGCGTGGTTTATATCACCACCAAAAAAGCTAAGAATTAATAATAAGATCAGTTAATAGTTTACAAAAAAGGCTCCGCAAGGGAGCCTTTTTTGTTTGTTAATGGTTGGTTATTTTAAACCAAAAGTAAGGTAACCACCATCTACCACTACTTCGGAGCCGCTAACGTAGGTTGCTGCTTCTGATGACAGGAACAACACGGTGTTGGCTATCTCATCTGCAGTGCCTAACCTTTGTAATGCTGTAAGGGTAGCAATGTGTGCTTTGGCTTCGGCAGGCAATGCGCCTTCCAGTCCCGGGGTTTGTATAGGGCCCGGGCTAACAACGTTAACGCGGATCTTTCTCTCAGCCAGTTCATTGGCAGCTATCTGTGCAACTTTGTTCAGCGCGCCTTTGGTTGATGAGTAAATGCTGGTACCCAGGTTTGATGCCGTTGCCACTACCGATGAAGTGAACACTACCGATGCACCATCTTTTAAATGCGGCAGAAACTTTTGCAGTGTAAAGTACGGGCCCTTTACGTTGGTGTTAAACTGGTAATCAAACTGATCTTCGGTAGCCTGTTCAATTGGCGCAAAGGTGGCCACACCTGCGTTAAGGAAAAGTACATCAAGCTTTTCACCGCTTTGTGCAAAAGACTGTTCAAGCACGGCGATATCAGATACTTTTGAGGTATCAGATAACACGGTTTTCAGGTTGGGGCTGTTGATCTCAGCAGCGGCTTTCTCCAGGTTATCTGCTTTGCGGCCGGTTATCCAAACATTGGCACCTGCGTTTATAAATGCTTTTGCGGTTGCGAATCCTATACCGGTTGTTCCGCCGGTTATTACTACGTTTTTGTTTTGGAAACTCATTGTTATGTTTTTTAAATTTAACACCGCAAACCTATGGTTATTAAATTTATTTCAGTTACTTTGTAACTAAAAGTAACAGTAACATTTGAGTAACCAAGTAACTTATGACTGACGCAACACTTGAACTTACCGACATAGCACCAACCTGCTGCCCCATTACCAATAAAAAAAATGTAATGGCAGTGCATGATGCCATGGATGTGCTGAACGGCAAATGGAAGATCTCCATTATCTCATCCATCTGCTACTTTAACAAGCGCAGGTTTTCTGATATTTTGAATGACGTTGAAGGCATCTCCAATAAAATGCTGAGCAAGGAACTGAAAGAGTTGGAAGCCAATAAACTGATAAGCCGCGAAGTATTAAATACACAACCTATAACCGTTGAGTATAGCTTAACCAACTATGGCTTAACACTAAGGGATATTATCAACATGCTATCCGCATGGGGCGTAAAACACCGCGAAGTAATTGTTGGTAAACGTAGCGAGGCTTAACTGGCTACGGCAAGCTTCTCATGCTCCAGCAGGTCTAACAGTGCTTTCTCGGCAAGGTTCAGTTCTGCGGAATGGATATCTTTGTCTCCATCCAGTTTATCGATGTATTTAAAGATGGTTTTATCCTCATAACTTTTGATGACCGATGGGTGCACGTAGTACTTTTTGCAAACCGTGCGGGTGTTTCCTAAATTGATGGCCACCTCATCAAGCACGCTTACTATTTTGCGTTTGCACTCGGTAAGGGTATCAAATTCGCCGGCTTCTTTAAATGCGTAAAGGGCGCTCACACTGCCTGCCCAGGTGCGGAAATCTTTTGCGGTAAAATCTTCGCCGGTAATTTCCTTCAGATAATCGTTTATATCGCCCGAGCCTATGGTGCAGCGGCTGCCGTCCTCGTTGTAGTATTGAAAAAGCTCTTTGCCGGGGATGTCGCGGCATTGCTTCACCAGTCGTGCCAGTTTTTTACTTTGCAGCGCAACTTTGTGCATCACCCCTTTCTTGCCTTTAAACTCGAACTTCATTTTGGAACCTTCTATCTTCACGTGCCTGTCCATGAGCGTGGTTAAACCAAATGAGCCGTAAAGTTTTTTGTACGATTCATTCCCAACACGAATGCTGGTCAGTTCCATCAGTCGCACTACAAGAGCCACCACTTTCTCGTGGCCGAGGTTGCGGCGGTTAAGATCATGGTCTACCTGCTTGCGGATAGCCGGCAAATGCGCGGCAAAAGTTTGCAGGCGATGGTATTTAGATTGATTGCGGATCTGGTTCCAGTGCGTGTGGTAGCGGTATTGCTTGCGGCCCGCAGCATCGGTACCGGTAAATTGCAGGTGACTGTTCTCATACGGCGAGATCCAGACACTGGTATAAGCTGGTGGTATAACCAGGCTGTTGAACCGGTGGATGAGTTCTTTATCCTTCACGGTTTTGCCTTCCGGGTCGAGATACGTCCACCCCTTGCCTGATTTTTTGCGGGTATAGCCGGCCGTTGAGTCTGATACATACCTCAGCCCCACTGCTTTTGCCGTTATCTTAGGGTCGCGGCCAATCTTCTCTAATTTCTGTATCAGGCGGTTCATGTGTTAGGGATAACATGCTTTTAAGTCGAAAGTTTTAAGTCGGGAGTCTTAAGTCATAAGAATTTTTATTAATTCATAAAAGAAACCGCCATGTCATTTCGAGCGAGCAGCAGGGCGGGCATGTACGGTTGTGGTGACGAGAACCGGAACGTAGTGAAGCTCATCGAAGATAAATCTTGTTAGTTATGAAAAACCGATGCTTAGCATTAATAACAAGATTTCTCCTCGCTACGCTCGTTCGAAATGACAACGCAGTTACCGTCATGCCGAATTTATTTCGGCATCCCACGCGCTAAGTAAGCGTCGACTTAGCGTGTGGGGCCCTGAAACAAGTTCAGGATGACTTAGATATTAAAAAATTGTCATTTCGAACGAGGTACGAGGAGAAATCTTCTGCACCATACCTTCTGCACCATACCTTCTGCGCGAAGAAGATTTCTCCTCGCTGCGCTCGTTCGAAATGACAACGAAGAGTTGATTTGGAAATATTAGTATATGTCATTGCGATCCGCCGGTTGGCGGAGAAGCAATCTCGTCGCTTGCAGATGAACGCGATGAGATTACCCCCTCGCTACGCTCCTCGCAATGACATAATTTTTGAACTTTGAACTTAAAACTTTCGACTAAAGACTTTTCAACACCCCAACCACATACTCTACCTGGTCTGCGTGCACATCCAGGTGCGTTACAAAGCGGATGCGATGTTTATCGGTGCTGCTGGCTTTTATGCCTTTGGTGGCAAGTTTCTCTAATACGGTATCGGCTGGTTCAACCGTGTCAAATAATACGATATTGGTTTCAACAGGGATAATGTTGGTTACCCACTGGCAATTGGCCAGCTCATCGGCCAGGATGCGGGCGTGGGCATGGTCTATCTGCAGGCGCTCAACATGATGATCTAACGCGAAGATACCCGCTGCGGCTAAAAAGCCTGCCTGGCGCATACCGCCGCCCAATACTTTACGGATACGACGTGCATACTTGATGGTCTCTTTATCAGCTAACAAAACTGAGCCTACCGGTGCGCCTAATCCTTTAGATAGACAAACCGATACACCATCAAAATAATTGCCGTAGTTAACTGCCTTATCACCGGTGTGGGCAAGGGCATTAAATATGCGGGCACCATCAAGGTGCAGTTTTAAACCACGCTCTTTACAAAGTGCGGCAATAGGTGCTATCTGGTTAAGGGTATAACAGGCACCGCCGCCTTTGTTAACGGTGTTCTCTAACACAACTAAGCTGGTATGCGGATAGTGGATGTTCTCGGCGTTTATCTCCGGCTCTATCATCTCTGCGGTCAAAATACCACGATAGCCATTCAGCAAACGGGTTGATACTGCCGAGTTAAATGCTATGCCCCCACCCTCGTAACGATAAACGTGGGCCGTTTGGTCGGCTATAAGTTCATCAAGGGGCTGGGTAAAACATTTTATGGCTATCTGGTTGGTCATGGTGCCTGATGGGCAAAAGATCCCGGCTTCCATACCAAACATTGCGGCGGCTTTTTCTTCCAACGTGTTCACAGTTTCGTCCTCGCCAAACACATCATCGCCCACTTTGGCGCTCCACATGGCCTCAAGCATTCCCGGGGTGGGTTTGGTAACAGTATCGCTGCGCAGATCAACGTTCATCATGTCACAAATTCTTTTATATTTGGTTTCAAATCTAAACCATTATGCGAAAAATCCTACTTATCATTTGTATCTTAAGTGTTACGCTCAGCGCCAGGGCGCAACTGTTTGGCAAGCATTACGACGAAGGCGCTTACTATGATCTGGATAACGTTAAACACACGGGGCTTATCTCGTGGTCGCCGCCTGCAAAATCAATATTTGGAGGCAATGGCGATCAGATCTATTTTAAGCCCGAAAAAAAAGCTGAAAAGATAAAGCTTACAAACTCTCAAATTAAATCGTTTCTTGTAAAAAAAGACAGCGTTACTTTAGACAGCTTTGTAGTATCGGCAAATAAGGAAGTTGCTTATTCTCCGTTCCTGCAGGTCGTATTAAATAATGCCGAAATCAAATTATATAGCTTTTTGCAAACAGCAAGTGCCGGTGGCGGTATGTACGGCGGCGCAAGTGGCGCAATGATGATGCAGCCGTATAGATCATGGGGTATAACTGATTATTATTATGGCAGCAACCCCAACGATGTGGTAAAACTCACTAAAAAGAACTTTGCAGAAGTGATGAGCAAAATAATGGCCGATAAACCTTTGGTTGTTGAAAGCATAAATAACAAAAAAATGCGTTTAGGTTTAGGAAAAATGGATGATGTACTTTTCTTTTATAAAAACGGCTATTTACCCCCGCCGCCGCCAACAGAAAATATAGACCAGACCGTTGCTCCCTGATAATTAACACCCATGCGTAAACTATTTCTGTTATTCATTTTCGTTACAACCGCAACTATTAGCCGTGCCCAGTTAAGCAATGTACAGTTTGACCAGGGAATGGTTTATCATACCACCGGCGAGGTTTTCCGAGGGCTGGTGTCATGGTCGCCCCCGTCAAAAGGCCAGTATCCTGATGGCGACCAGATCCTTTTTAAAAATGAGGGCTCGCCGGATATTTTCCCTATCCCTTATTTCAAGATCAAGTCTTTTACCATGGGTGCCGATAGCTTTGTGGTATCAACCAACATCAACCTAAAAAACAGCCCCATTTTACTGGTTGAGGTTGATGGCCCGGTTTGCCTTTATGCCGCCAAGATATTTAAACAGGGTTTCCCATTGCTGATAGGAAGCGGCGGTGGTGGCGGCAACTTTGGCGTGGGCATGGAAGTTGGCACCCACATTGGCCGAGGGGTGCGCACCAGTTATTACTTCGGTAAAAACGCAAATACAGTTACCAAACTGGATAAGAAAAACTTTATTGAAACCATGAGCACCGTTTTAGCCGACAAACCTGATGTTGTTGCTAAAATTAAAGACAAAACTTTTCGTTATGGTGACATGGATGCCCTGCTGAAATATTACTACACAGGTAAACTCCCTGCAACTGATACAAATGGACCACAATAAATCATTCACTGCTTTACGCCGTACAGCTTTCGTTTTTGTTTTGGTGATGATAGCGCAAGCTGCCAGCGCCCAAAAATGGATGCCGGGCTATTTTATTGATATTAAAGGCAACAAGGTTGAGGGTTTTATATACCCTAACCCCGGTGGTAAAGGCCCTATTGCAAACGAGGGTTTCATCAATTTTAAAGACAGCGAAAAATCTGAGCCCTACTCGCTTGCCACCAGCGATCTGCAATCATTTGTGGCCGGCAGAGACAGCTTTGTGGTAGCACACGCCCCCGGCAACGAGACCTGGGCCAAACAGGAATTTGATTTTGTGCGCGTAGCCTTAAACGAGGAAATAAAAATTTACGCCACCCGTGGTGCAGGAAGCGGCGGTGGCGGTGGTAAAAAGGTACATGTATCGCCGGGCGTAGGTATTGGCGGTGGCACTTACGGCGCATCATACGGTGGCGGCCTGGGTATCTCCATTGGCGACGGCGGTGGCGGTAACAGAAACAAGCTGAGCTACTACTATGGCGGCAATACAGCCACCATGCACCACCTTACCGACGAGAATTTCCGTGACATTATGAGTGAGGCCATGGGCGATGAACCCGAGGTAGTGCAAGAGATACAAACCGGCAAATACAACCTGCACAGTATCGAAAAACTGATAGCATACTTTAACAAAGTGAAGGCCTCGCATCAGCAGTAAAAAGGCTGCAAAAATTCTTTAAAACTTTTAAGGGTAAAAAATGTCATTATGTGCATAAACTGACTGCTCATAATGGCTCAAAACACTACCCCGCCCGCTCCTCGCCCGCGCAAGGAACTCACGTATATTGAAAAAGTATGGCACACCGTTGCCATTGTTGCCCTTTTGGTTGTATCTATCCTGATAGCCCGCGTTGCCTTCAACGTGTTGCTGATGATACTGGCCGGTTCGCTGATTGCTGTTTATTTTCACGGCCTTGGCGATATGATAGAGCGCAACACCAAATGGAACCGCAAGGTGTGCATGACCATCTCGGTAGCGGGTTCATTTATTATATTGGGTACCTTACTTTGGTTTATGGGCACCACCATACAAGGCCAGATAGCAGCCCTTAGCGATACTCTGCCCGAAACCATCAATAACTTTAAAACAAAATTTGGATCAACCCCGCTGGGTGCAAAAGTACTGGAGTATTTTACCCAGGACGATAACAGCGACAAAATGATGTCGACCGCGCGCAGTTTCTTTAGCACCAGTTTTGGTGTGTTGGGTAATATCTATATCATTATGTTTTTGGGCATATTTTTCTCAACTCATCCTTCGCTTTATAAGGATGGCATTGTTAAACTTTTCCCGCCACAAAATAAGCCGATGGCCCGCAAAGTGATAAACCGTACCAGCCAGGCGCTAAAAGGCTGGTTAAAGGGCATGATGTTATCCATGGTGCTTATTTTTGTAATGATAGCCAGCGGTTTATGGATAATAGGAATACCCGTAGCATTGGTATTGGCCCTACTTACTGCATTATTAAAACTCATCCCTAACTTTGGTTCATTAGCCGCCATGATACCCGGCGTATTACTGGCGCTTACTAAAGATCTGAATACGGCCATCATAACGGCATTGCTCTACACCATATCGCAAACCATTGTAAGCAATATTGTAACCCCGCTCATCCAAAAAAAGATGATCAATATACCGCCGGCTTTAACCATCATCAGCCAGGTTATTATGGGGGTTCTGTCAGGCGTGCTGGGCATTATACTGGCCGTACCACTGCTATCTATCATTATTATTTTGGTGGATGAGATCTACGTAAAAAAGATAAATCCTGATGAGCCGGATGATGACGAAGTGGGCGTAAGAACGGCAAATGCGGATTAGTGTTAGTCATTTAGTCATTCGCTACGCTGTCATTGGGTCATTGGACTTAAAACCCATGTCATTGCCGCGTCGCTTCGCTCCTCGCAATGACATATTGATACAACAAAAAAGGCCCGTCTGCAAACCAGACGAGCCTTTTTTAATTTTGAATTTTAACTTTTTACTTTTATTGTCCTTGCGCTAAGGTATAACCGATCTTGCCGTCAAATTTCATCAGGAACTCAACAGAACAGATCTTAAAATCGTCGGACAGTTCACCGGCAATGTGCAGGATCTCTTTTTGAGAGATAACGCCGCCGTCTTTTTTCTCAACACGGATACGGTATTCGTTCACCAACTCGGTGTAGATAGAGCCTGTTGGCCAAACCTGTGTACCACGGTTTGATATCATTACCAGTTTAAGGTTCTCGTTCAGTTTCTTCTGGGCAAGCTCGGCCAGCTCGTTAGGTTGCTTGTTACATTCAACAAACACGTCAACACCAACAATTTCTTCTTTGGTATCTTTTTTAACAACGGTAAGCTTGTTCTCGGTAAGATGTTTTTGATTGGCTTTGTGCGGGGTATCAGGCTGGGCAATAACTGCACCTTTAGCGGGCGTTTGGCCCATGTTACCGATAATGGCATCAGCAAAAGCTTCGGTATTGGCAGATGGTGTAGCTCTGTCGCCGAAATCGCCGGTGTGTACGCCCTGCTCTAAAGTGTAAAGCAATGCATTCTCAATGTTAGCAGCAGCGGTGGTGTAACCCAGGTAACGCAGCATCAGGATGCCTGATAACAACAACGCCGTAGGGTTAGCAATACCTTTACCCTGAATATCAGGAGCGGTACCGTGTACAGCCTCGAAGATAGAGATGTTATCGCCAATGTTAGCAGATGGTGCAAAGCCCAAACCGCCAACTAAACCGGCACAAAGGTCAGATACGATATCGCCCTGCAGGTTGGTTAACACAATAGCCTGGAACATCTCCGGGCGCGATACCAGTTTCATGCACAGGTCATCAACAATAATGTCTGATGATTCGATATCCGGAAACTCTTTAGCTATCTCGTAGAAAGTTTCAAGGAACATACCATCGGTGAGCTTCATGATGTTAGCCTTGTGGCCACAAGCCAGTTTGGTATAACCTTTACGGCGGGCCATTTCAAAAGCGTAACGGATAACCTGGGCACTGCCCGGGCGGGTGATGATACGGCGGCCAACAGCTACGTCGTTGGTTAACAAGTGCTCAATGCCACCGTAAGTATCTTCAATATTTTCGCGAACGATAGTTAAGTTGATAGGGATACCTGCTTTAGAGAAAACGGTATCAACACCATTTAATGAGCGGAAATCGCGCTGGTTAGCGTAGGTGTTCCAAACTTTACGGGCAGTAACGTTGATACTTTTAACGCCCTTGCCTTTCGGGGTTTCCATAGGGCCTTTAAACAGCAGGCCTAAACGTTCAATGGTTTCTTTTGCGGCAGGTGTCATACCTGTAGAGTGCCCTGCATCGAAATAAGACTTACCCATTTCAACGTATTCGTACTCAAGCGGAACATTAGCGGCTTCAAATATGCGAAGGACGGCGGCCATAATTTCGGGGCCTATACCGTCACCTTTAGCTACAGCGATCTTTGTGCTCATAGTGTGGTGTATATGTGGAGTAAAAACGCTGCAAAGGTAGGCTTTTTAAGCCTATATTTAAAGGTTTTACGGCATTTATTGTCGGCTTAACATTTTATTAAAACGGACTAAATATGTTATTAGAAAATGGTTAAAAAGATGGCATTTACCGCGCCGCTATATTCCGCTTAGATACATTCTTTTACTTCCGTTTGATAAAAAACCGGCAACATCCTAAGCTTAAAGCAATCATTTAAGAATAAATAGGTTAAATTTGCCCCCACTTACATGAAAGCATTTTACGGCGATTTAAGATTAGGAATTTTAGGCGGCGGCCAGTTAGGCCGTATGCTTATACAGCAGGCTATTAATTATAACGTTACCGTTAAAGTTTTAGACCCCGACCGCGAGGCCCCGTGCCGCCGCTTGTGCAACGAGTTTGTTGTAGGCTCGCTTAGCGATTACGAGACCGTTTACAACTTTGGTAAAAAGGTTGACCTGCTCACCATCGAAATAGAAAAAGTGAATGTTGATGCCCTGGAACAACTGGAACGCGAAGGCGTAATGGTTTATCCGCAATCGCGCATTATACGTTTGATACAGGATAAAGGCCTGCAAAAACAGTTCTTTAAAGAGAACGAGATACCAACGGCCGAGTTCCAGATTATATCGTCTGCAGAGCAATTAAAAGCAAGCAGCATCCCTTTCCCATACATCCAGAAACTGCGCCGCGATGGTTATGATGGCAAAGGTGTTTACAAGGTGGTTGATGAAAGTTACCTTGCCAAAGCCTTTACCGAGCCAAGCCTTATTGAGCGCTGGGTTGATTTTGAAAAAGAGATAGCCGTTATAGTCGCCCGTAACGAGAACGGCGAAGTAAAAACCTTCCCAATGGTAGAGATGGAGTTTAACCCCGAAGCCAACCTGGTCGAGTTTCTGATACAACCTTCTACCCTGCCTTTCGAGATCCATCAGGAAGCGGAAGCTATTGCAAAGAAAATTGCTGATACCTTAAAGATAGTAGGCATACTGGCGGTAGAAATGTTTCTGACCAAAGACGGTAAAGTATTGGTGAACGAACTTGCCCCGCGCCCGCATAACAGCGGCCACCAGAGCATTGAGGGCAACGTGGTGTCGCAGTTTGAACAGCACCTGCGTGCTATCTTCAATCAGCCATTAGGTGATACCACCTGCTTAAGCAACGCCATTATGGTGAATGTTTTAGGCGAGGCCGGCCACGAAGGCCCTGCGGTTTACGAAGGCATAGAGAAAATATTAAAACGCGAAGGCGTTTATGTACACCTTTACGGCAAAGCACTAACCAAACCCTTCCGCAAGATGGGCCACGTTACCATTGTTGATGCCGATCGAGAGAAAGCAATTGAGAAAGCACGCTTTGTGCAGCAGACGTTGAAGGTAATTAGTTAGTTGATAGTTCATGGATCATAGTTCATAGTAAAAACATAGATACTGTTTTAAATGGCATTTAGATTTGAAGAGCTTCAGGTTTGGCAGAAAGCCATGGTTATGAATGAAAAGATCAATGAACTTGCTAAGACATTCCCGAAAGACGAAATATTCGTACTTACATCGCAAATAAAGAGAGCAGCAGATTCTGTAGTTTTGAATATCGCCGAAGGTTGAACAGGACAGACCAAACCTGTTTTTAAAACTTTTTTAAGTTATTCGCTGAGATCGGCTATAGAAGTTGTAAGCTGTTTATTCATCGCAAAAAGCCGGGGTTACATTCAGGATGATAACTTTGCAACATTATATACAGAGTATGAAGTATTGGTGAAGATGATAACATCGCTACGAAATACACTTTGAATTACTGCCATGGACCATCATCTATGAACCATGAACTAAAAACTATGAACCCAAAAGAACCAAAAGTAGCCATTATAATGGGCAGCAAATCAGACCTGCATGTGATGCAGGATGCTGCCGACGTTTTGAAAGAATTAGGTGTTGATTACGAGATAACCGTGGTATCAGCCCACCGCACGCCTGATAGGATGTTCAGCTATGCACGTGCCGCGGCAGATCGTGGTATAAAAGTAATTATTGCCGGTGCAGGTGGTGCAGCGCATTTGCCGGGTATGGTGGCATCATTAACGCATTTGCCTGTAATTGGTGTACCGGTAAAATCAAGCAACTCTATTGATGGCTGGGACTCTATCCTGTCCATCCTGCAAATGCCTAATGGTATCCCTGTAGCTACCGTAGCTTTAAATGCGGCGAAAAATGCGGGCATACTGGCTGCGCAGATATTATCTGTTGCTGATGAGTATTTGACTAAAAACCTTATCGCTTTTAAAGACGATCTTAAAAAGAAGGTTGAGGACAGCGCAAAAGAAATGGAAGGAAATGGATAACCGGTATAAAAACCGCTTACACCGATACTTCGTTTATTATAGAAAGTTTATTACTACATTTAAAAATTAATCAATTAAATAAAAAGTTATGGGATTAGGTGCACCAGAGATCATTTTGATCATCATCGCGATATTGTTATTATTTGGCGGTAAAAAAATACCTCAATTAATGCGTGGCCTTGGCCAGGGTGTTAAAGAGTTTAAAACAGCCCAGGAAGACGCTAAATCATCTGTAAAAGAAGACTAAAAAATAAAAGGCCCGATCAAATGACCGGGCCTTTTTAATTTTTAGTTTATAGAGAGGTTTAGAAATTATACCCAACGCGGAAACCTATTTGGCTTAGCGTTCCGTTGTTTGACCAACCTTCATAACGCACACCGATATCAAACCCACCCTCAATGGTGTAACCAATACCAGGCGAGTAGGCAAATGAAGTAGTTGAACCACTTGCTGTACCAAACACGGCACCTAACTGACCTTCGCCATAAAAGCCCTGGCCGCCAAAGTAATATTTAAGACCTGCTTTTACCGGGATAAAACCATCTGAGCCACCGCCCAATTCGTCTTTAACTTTTAAAGAAGTGTAACCGCCAGAGATAGTAACAAAAGTAGAAGGCGCTACGGGATGCTCATATTTTAAATTACCACCAAGCGCAACGCTGTAAATATCACCGTAATCGCCAATCGGAAAACCGCCATCAAAACCGATGCTGAAGCGTCCCTTTTCTGAACTGGTTTGTGCTGATGCCGTAAAGGCCGTACCGGCAACTATAGCCAGTATGAATAATAATTTTTTCATAAGTATTTGTTGTATAAGATTAAATGTTGAAAGCAAATCTAACACTTATCTGCAAACAGACAATACTTGCAGTTAAAAAATACAAAGCCCAAAGCAATAATACTTTGGGCTTTATAAACATATATCTTGTTTTGGTTAGAAACTATAAGCTAAACGGGCGGCAACCTGGCTAAGCGTACCGTTTTTAGACCAACCTTCGTAGCGTACGCCAATGTCAAAATTAGGCGTAAATGCATAGCCAATGCCCGGCGAATAGGCAAACGCAGTAGCGTTACCACTGTTATCGCCAATACTTTCGTGTAAAAAAGCAGCACCTATCTGTGCTTCACCGTAAAAGCCCTGGTCAAAGAAATATTTTACGCCAACTTTAACAGGGATGGCAGAAAAGCTATAATCAGCAGCCTTGGCTTCTTCATTATTTAAAAACTTAGAATAACCCGCAGAACCGGTGATGAATACATTCTCTGCAACAGGATGCTCATATTTCAATGAACCGCCAATGATAAGGTTAGATGCGTTTTTTGCATCACCCAAAGGAAGGCCTACTTCAACACCAATGCTGAATTTACCCTGAGTTGGTGATAATGCAGCAGATGTTCTTGTTGTAGTGGTAGTTGTAGCTGCCACCGGTGCCGCTTTAGGTGTAGTAGTGGTAGTAGCGGTTTTGGTGGTGGTGGTACTTGCCGTAGGCGACGATTTTGCCGCTGCGGTTGTTCTGGTTGTGGTTACCTTTTTCTTTTTTACCGTTCGTGTTTGCGCCTGGGCCGCAACTGATAAACCGCATACTACGGTTACCAGTAATAATACTTTTTTCATAAGTGTGTATAAGATTAATGTTGGCGACAAAACTAACACATATATTTAAAACAACAACATCCGTAGTTAAAAAACAAAAAGCCCGAAGCAAAAAACTCCGGGCTTTAGAAATTTAATTGTTGTTTGGATAATACTTAGAAGCTGTAAGCTAAACGCGCAGCTACCTGGCCAATAGTACCATTGTTTGACCATGCTTCGTAACGCACGCCAAGGTCAACATTAGGGCTAAACTGGTAACCAATGCCTGGTGAATAAGCAAATGCAGTACCGCCACCGCTTTGAGTAGAAAAAGCAGCACCTAATTGCGCTTCGCCGTAAAAGCTTTCGGCAAGGAAATACTTAACACCCACTTTTACAGGCACGAAACCAGCTGCCGAGTTTTTAAAAGTACCCAAGCCCGGTACAGTAACGTCTTTACCGATAAAGCTTGTGTAACCTGCAGAACCGGTAACAAAAGTACCTTCGGCAACCGGCTGGTCATATTTCAACGAACCACCAATACCAAAGCTGTAGCCATCGCCAAAGCTGCCTAATGGTAAACCCGCTTCAACGCCGATGCTGAATTTGCCTGTTTCTGATTTTGATTGTGCTTTTGCAGCAACTGTTAAACCGCAGATAACGGTTAATAGAAGTAATACTTTTTTCATGATAAAAAAATTGTTATAAGATTTAAACTAAAGCAAAGTTAGGTACAAATAATACAGTTAAGCAATACCCTATATTGGGTATTTAATACTATTAAATACGCCTCTGCTTTTATTTGAAGATATAGACGGGGGTATTACCTCAATCGTTACAGGTATTTTTAAATACAGCTGTAATAAACTGATAAACAGGAAGAAATATTTAATAAATATAATTACTAAGCGTTGGTTAGCTTAATAAAAATGCTCTCGAGCGATGCATCACCATTCTTGTTACGCAAGCCGGCAAGCGTATCATTAGCTACAATATTACCTTTATTAATAATGATCACATTATTACATACGGCCTCAACTTCCTGCATGATATGGGTAGAGAGGATAACGGTTTTGGTTTTACCAAGATCACTGATCAATTGACGAATACCTACCAACTGGTTTGGGTCGAGGCCCGAGGTGGGTTCATCCAGTATCAACACCTGCGGATCATGCAATATGGCCTGCGCCAGCCCTACCCTTTGGCGGTAACCTTTTGATAGCTGCCCTATCTTTTTGTGCTGCTCGGGGCCAAGGCCGGTTTGCTCTATTACTTCGGCAATTCGTTTCTCCGGCTCATGAATATGGTGGATACCGGCAACAAAGCCAAGGGCTTCTTTTACGTACATATCGGTGTACAGCGGGTTACTCTCGGGCAGGTAGCCTATACTGCGTTTCACCTCAAGCGGATGTGTACCAATATCAAAACCCGCAACCGTAGCCGTACCTTCTGATGGCGGAAGGTAGCAGGTAAGCATTTTCATGGTAGTACTTTTACCCGCACCATTTGGCCCCAAAAAACCAAGCACACCCGTACCAGCCTCAAAGCTGATGGCGTTAACTGCTTTCTGCTGACCGTAAATTTTGGTTAATGCGGCTACCTGTATGCTCATGCGGTAAAGTTATTGGATAGATACGAGATTTGAGATATGAGATTTGAGATTTGTTGAGGTTGAATATCGAATAACGATTGCTGAAGCGGGCTGCCCTAATATGTTTTTCTTTTTATGATGGTATTATGCAATTCTTCATTTGTAAGTAATGGGACATATTCAGGATTTTCAAATACATCTTTGCAATAACCACACCTGTAAGTGTTTTTCTTGGTGACAATAAACCAACTAAACCAAATTACACCGACTACTAATGATGTAGCCATTGTCACCATACTGCCAAATAGTCCAACTAATACCACACCATCTACATCAGTTTCTTTACGCATGCCGTCGAATATAAAATAACCGAAACCGAAAATACACAAGCAAATAATTATCCTTTTAAAGAAAATAGTTCTTGAGCGTAACTTTATGTTATCACTTTTGCATTTAGGGCAGACAGACCGCATGTTCGCCATGGTAAAGGTTTTATAATGCTGTAACAGAAAACCTGCTATCAAACAACTGCATTTTATCAGTTACTTTTGAATTGATACCGCTTAGGGCAACGGTCATAGCACCTTGTTTGCCATTAGCATATTTATATGTTAGTTTAAAAGGTGCGTTATTATCGGGCGTAAGCTCAACATGGGTAATTGTTACCTTTTGTTTATCTGCTTTAAGCCATAACTTTTTATTGACCAAACTTTTAAGCTTCTCATAATCGGCCGCGGGTGCAAAATTGGGCATTGCGCTATCGTCGGCATTTTTAAAGTATTGGAAATACATAACACCATCTTCCCGGTTCAACTTTGCATGGTTACTACTTACAATGCCCACCAAAGCAACCACTCTCCCGGCATCTGAGGCCGGTGTAAAGGGCAGTTCCTCTGTTTCGCTTGCCCATTTGTGAAGGAGATAACCATAGTCCTTTTTGTTGCTATCAACCGGCAGTAAGACGTACTTCTCGCCTATGGTTTGTTCAATGCTGCGTGGGGCATAAAACCGGCTATCAGCTTTCTGCTGCCCGTAAGTAGCAAAGGAAAATAGTAAAGCGATTGCGGTTATAACGATTTTACTCATGGTTGCCAAGATAGTAAAGTGGGAAGATATAATCTGTAATTGTGTTGATCCTTTGATCACATAAATGATGGTTTAGAAGAACGCGGTTAGATTCTTCGCTCACGCTCAGAATGACAGCGGGTTAGTTATTCTGTAGATTCTGAAAATTTTGATTCAGACAAACTGCGTTAGCGATTGCAGTGGATACCGGCCCCTGCGCGTAAGGCGTGTGCCATAGGCATCCCTTCGGGGCAGGCGTATGAACGGAAAGCGCGGCCCGCAAACTGGCGGGAACGCCAATGAATTAAAATTTGTCAGTCTGAGCTTGTCGAAGACCTGTGAGCGCGCTGAGTGGTTCGAAAGGCTCACCACTACAAACTACTTCATCATTCTAAGATCAACATTCATTATTCGATATTAACACCTTTAATATTAGCCTCTAAAATTTATCTTTGCCCTTACTATGAGCAATCAAACTGACGATCTATTTAAAAACGTAATATCACACGCCAAAGAATATGGCTTTGTTTTCCAGAGTAGCGAGATCTATGATGGGCTTAGCGCCGTTTACGATTACGGCCAAAATGGTTCTGAATTAAAGAACAACATTAAAACCTACTGGTGGAAAGCCATGGTGCAGATGAACGAGAACATTGTTGGTATTGACTCTGCCATTTTTATGCACCCTACCATCTGGAAAGCCAGCGGCCACGTTGATGGCTTTAGCGACCCGATGATTGATAACAAGGACAGCAAAAAACGCTACCGTGCCGATCAGTTAATCGAGGACAAAATTGAAGACTACTGGAATAAGGCTTTTTCAGATTTAGACGATTATTTTAAAAGAAATGAGATAACTTTTAGTTCTACTGAAGAAATTGACTTAAATTTTGTTAAAGAAAATTTCAGAAATCCTGAAGCGGGCCAAACGATTGTTGATATTCATTCAACTAATTTTTCTGAAAATGTTAAAAGAGCATATCTCTTTATAGCAGATGACATCAATGCTAAAAATGCGTTGGAGTTATTCAAGTCTTTTACTGATGCTTTAATTTCTGAAGACTTATCAAAACTTCGAGACATAATCATTGAACAAAATATTAAATGCCCGGTAAGCGGCACTGCTAACTGGACGGATGTACGCCAGTTTAACCTGATGTTTAGCACGCAGGTGGGTGCTATTGCCGATGAGTCTGAAACCATTTACCTGCGCCCGGAAACGGCACAGGGTATATTTGTGAACTACTTGAACGTGCAAAAATCGGGCAGGATGAAGATCCCGTTCGGTATTGCGCAAATTGGTAAGGCTTTCCGTAACGAGGTAATTGCCCGCCAGTTCATTATCCGCATGCGCGAGTTTGAGCAGATGGAGATGCAATTCTTTGTTCGCCCGGGCACACAGCGCGAGTGGTTTGATAAATGGAAACAAACCCGTTTAAACTGGCATTTGGCTTTAGGTACCGCGCCTGAGAAATACCGTTACCACGAGCATACTAAACTGGCCCATTATGCCGATGCTGCTTTTGATATCGAGTATAACTTCCCGTTCGGTTTTAAAGAAGTTGAAGGTATCCATAGCCGTACCGATTTCGATTTGAGTCAGCATGAGAAATTCTCGCGCAAAAAAATGCAGTATTTTGACCCTGAGGTTGACCCTGAAACAGGAAAACCTTATGGTAACTATATCCCTTACGTAATTGAAACTTCTATCGGTTTAGACAGGATGTTCCTGCTTACGCTGATAAACGCCTACGAAGAAGAAGACCTGAGCACCGAAGAGAAACAGGATAGCCGCACCGTGTTACGCCTGCATCCTGCCCTTGCGCCGGTTAAAGCCGCTATTTTCCCATTGACCAAAAAAGACGGCCTGCCGGAGAAAGCCCGCGAGATAATGGATAAATTGAAGCTAAACTTTAACCTGCAATACGAGGAGAAAGATGCTATCGGTAAACGTTACCGCCGTCAGGATGCTATTGGTACGCCTTTCTGTATCACGGTAGATCACCAATCGTTAGAAGACAATACCGTAACCATCCGCCACCGCGATACCATGGCCCAGGAGCGTGTAAACGCCGATGACCTTGACCGCATTATAGGCGACCTGGTTAGCTGGAAAAATGTGTTGTAATTATTTACACCAATAAGTTTTAAGAAGCCCTGCCAAAAGCGGGGCTTTTTTATTTGCGGCACTATCGGTTTAGCAGGATTTATTTATCTTTAGGGCTACTTAAACCCTATTAATTTAACATGAAGAGAATTCTACTCGCACTATTGTGTCTTATCCTTTCCCCAACACTTATTTACGCCCAGTACGAACCGCCTTTGATGGAAGAGTTTTTAAAAGGTGTAAAAGGCATCAACAGTTTCTCGCTTAACGACCACGTAAGCATCATCCAGATCAACAACGATAATGAAAATTTTCAGCTGATGGCTGTTGATGATAAAATGCGTGTGCTTTGGAGCAATACCTATCCCGGCTATGCCCTTTCTGTAGATAGGTTTAAAGGCAAGGTGGTGGCCCTGGTATCTACAGATCACAGCTTTTTTAAAGGCGCTAATGATACCTACAAAGCTTACCTGGTTGACCCTGCCACCGGTAAACTGATAGTTGATAAAGTAATTTACACCGGCCCCAACGAGTACCGCTGCTTTGCAGAGTTAAGCACCGGTAATGGCGATTACATGAAACTCCTGGTAAGGCAAACCGGCCTTAAACGCAGCATGAAAGTTGCGTTGCCCGGCCCTTTCGCATACTTTTCTTTTAAAGCTTACCGCAGGCAAAATATCCAAACCACAGCCATGCAGATATTGGATTATGATGAAAAGCTTAACGTGGCCAGTACCATTAGCCCTATTATCTCAAACGGCAATTACATAGGCACCAGTTGGAACAAGCACGGCGACATGTTTATTAGCTGGTTAAACGGCCCCAACATCGAGATCTCGCGCTATGATGCCGGCAAAACGGCACCATCAAACCAGATGGCGCTTGATGGTGAGTTTAAAGAGAACAAAGACTTTGACCCGGCCGATCTGCTTTCTTTTAAACCATCTGATGTTGATAATAATGTATTGTACTACGGCATGTTCTTCCGTTCGCAGGATAAACAAATGGTGCTGAACATTGGCAAATTTGATTTTGCCACCAACAAAAAAGAATACAGCAACGAGGTTTTCACCAAAGACCACTTAAAACAGATCAAAAAGAATTTTGTACCTATTGATAAAAAGATAGACGAAAATGATGCCGGTGATGCGCGTGGTTTCGGCATTAAGTACATCAACGAGATAGACGGCAAGTTGATAGTGAGTTTTGCAGCAAACTCGCAATTGGTAAGTAACCGTGGTTCGTATTTCATGGAAGCAACCACTATTATAAACGGTTATGATAAAAACCTTCAGCCAAAATTCCAGGTGTTGCTGCCATCAAAAAGCGGTTCGCCGCACCGCACGCTGGAGACCGGTTACCATTTCGTGAACAACAAGCTGCACATCATTTCAAACAGCACCGAGCACTCAAACTCGGGCTTATACGCCGTGCTCGATGTAAACACCGGCAACTGGGATAAGATGGCTTACCTGTCGAAAAAACACCTCAACAAAGATGATTTTTCTGACGGCCCTAACATCCTCTGGTTTAAAGATTGTTTCCTGGTGCCCTACTTTGACCCCAAAGGCTGGACACAAAGCAGCTACAATATTGCCTTGCAGCAAAACACATATTAATAAAAAAGCCCCGGAGAAACCCCGGGGCTTTTTTGCTATTCACGCGTCATTGCGAGGAACGAAGCAATCTCCAAACTGTACAGGGCCGCTTTGCCCTAAAGAGATTGCTTCGTACCTCGCAATGGCGCAGTCTTTTTAAACTGAGGCTTTTTCGGGTTTGGCCAGGGCTTCCTAATTCAACATCGGGTTTTCAGGGAAATTAGCGATATGTGCATAGCGCTGACCAAGGCCTATCACCACTTCGCGCCATAGGTTTTGTTCGTTATTGCTAAAAATGCTATCGGCTTCAAAGTTGTTGGCTACTATCCATGAGTCTTCGCGCAGTTCCTCGTCCAGTTGGCTGGGTGTCCAGCCGCTGTAACCGGTAAAGAATTTTATCTCGTCTTCGGTTAATTGATAATTGGTGATCAGGTCTTTTATCTGGTCAAAATCTCCGCCCCAGTAAATGCCGTCCCATATCTCAATGCCATTGTCAATCTTATCGGGGCAACGGTGTATATAATGCAGGGTGTTAGCCGCAACTGGGCCACCCGCATAAACCGGGATCTCCGAGTATGAAACATCGGGCAAAATATCGCCCAGCATCATTTCTGTTTGGTGGTTAAGCACAAAACCCATTGCACCAGCTTCAGAATATTCGGTAAGCAGGATAACTGATCTTTTAAAATTAGGATCAGACATAAAAGGTTCAGATATCAGTAAGCGGCCTGCAGCAGGTGCGATAGGACTTAGCATAAGGTTAACTATTTATTATTTAAACGCTAAATGTAAAAATATGTTCGTTGGCATATTAAAAACCAACTGTTGTCTTATTTACGGTTTAATTAATTTGTAAGTTTGCGCTGATGGAGCAAAAAGATATAGAAAATTTAAGACAGGATTACGCAGCGGCTTCGCTTAGCGAAAAAGATGTGGATGCCAACCCTATAAAACAGTTCGACAAATGGTTTAACGATGCCATTAACGCCAAGGTACATGAGCCTAACGCCATGACCCTGGCTACCGCCACAACTGATGGCCGCCCTTCGGCAAGAATTGTGCTGTTGAAAGGTTTCAGTGATGATGGCTTTAAATTTTACACCAACTACCTTAGCCGTAAAGGTAAGGAGCTGGCTAAAAACCCCAATGCTGCCCTTGTATTTTTCTGGGGCGATATGGAGCGCCAGATCCGTATTGAAGGCACCATCGAGAAGTTGGATAAATGGTATTCTGAAAAATACTTCCACTCGCGCCCTAAAGCCAGCCAGATAAGTGCCGTTGCCTCTCCGCAAAGCCGGGAGATAGAGAGCCGCGAAGCACTTGAAGAGCACATAGTGAAATTAGAAGCAGAATTTGGCGATGGCGAAATACCAAAACCATCGCACTGGGGCGGTTACATCGTAAAGCCGCGCATGATAGAGTTTTGGCAGGGCCGCCGCAGCCGCCTGCACGATAGGATAGTTTATAAAAAAGTTGATAACAAAAACTGGAAAATAGTACGCCTGGCTCCATGACCTTTGACGACATTAAAGATTTACTGGCGGCCAAATTTGGCAATGAAGTTATTATTGGCGAAGAGCGCACCGGCCTGCAGCCTGCGCTGCTGATACAGCCCGAAAGGATAGCCGATGTTTGCCTCGAGCTGCGCGATAACCCTAAAACCTACTTCGACCTGCTGAATTGTCTTAGCGGGGTTGATTATGGCACTGCCGCCAATCGCTTTGGTGTTGTTTACCAATTAACATCCATCCCGTATAATCTTACCATCACCCTAAAGGTGAGCATGGAGAACGACAGGAATGAATATAACCTGCCTACCTTCCCTACCGTATCGCACGTGTACGCCACTGCCGACTGGCACGAGCGTGAAACTTACGACCTGGTAGGGATCTTCTTTGAAGGTCACCCCGATCTGCGCCGTATTTTATTGCCTGATGATTGGGAAGGCTACCCGCTCCGCAAGGATTACGTTGCTACCGAATATTATAAAGGCATCAAGATAGATTACCCGGTGCAGCCTAAGGATAGTGCCGAGAAGATCGAGTACAAAATTGCAGAGGACAAAAACCCCAAATACAACGAAGCGCTAAAACGCTACGAACAAAAAATTGCCGACGCAGCTGTTGAGGACATGGTTTTAAACATGGGCCCGCAGCACCCCTCTACCCACGGTGTACTCCGTTTGGAGTTGATAACTGATGGTGAGATAGTAAAAGAAGTTATCCCCCATGTAGGTTACCTGCACCGCTGTTTTGAGAAACATGCCGAGGCACTTACCTACCAACAAACTATCCCGTTTACCGATAGGATGGATTACCTGGCATCAATGAACAACGCCCATGCATGGGTAATGGGTGCCGAAAAGATGTTGGGGATTGATAAAGATATCCCAAAACGTATCGAGTATATCCGCGTGCTGGTTTGTGAGATGAACCGTATTGCATCGCACCTGATAGCTATTGGTACTTACGGTATCGATATCGGTGCGTTTACGCCCTTCCTGTGGTGTTTCCGCGACCGTGAGCATATTATGGGCATGCTGGAGTGGGCATCGGGCTCGCGCATGCTGTATAACTACATCTGGGTAGGTGGTCTATTCTACGATCTGCCTGTTGGTTTTGAGGAGCGCTGCCGCGAGTTTATCGACTATTTTAAGCCTAAAATGGTTGAGCTTAATCAGCTTTTAACCGATAACCAGATCTTTATCAGCAGAACCGCCAACGTAGGCGTTTTGCCGCTTGATGTGGCCATTAACTATGGCTGTACCGGCCCTGTGCTGCGTGGCTCGGGCTTGCGTTATGACCTGCGCCGCATTGATGGCTACTCCGTTTACCCCGAGCTTGATTTTGAGGTACCGATAGGTGCGGGCGTTATGGGTACTACCGGCGATTGCTGGGACCGCTATAAGGTGCGTGTGGATGAGATAGATCAATCTGTCCGCATCATTGAGCAATGCCTTGACAGGCTCCAAAAAGAGCTTAAACGCACGCCGGATTTTGACCCGCGCGCAAAACTACCCCGCAAGCTTACCCCAAAAGCCCAGGACTACTACGCCCGCTGCGAAGGCACCAAAGGCGAACTGGGTTTCTACTTCATCCATGATAATGAACGGTCTGAGATCCCGTTCCGCGTAAAAGCCCGCGGGCCAAGCTACAATAACCTTTCTGTTGTCCCTGCCATTTCAAAAGGCGTAATGATAGCCGATGTGATCGCTATTATTGGCTCGATCGATTTTGTGTTGGGAGAAGTGGATAGGTAAGAGATTCAAGACTTTTAGAATCAGGAATCAAGATACTTTCTTACCATGTCATTGCGAGGAGCGACAGCAACGTGGCAATCTCATCCCATGTTTATAAACGCGAGGAGATTGCCGCGCTATCGCTCGCAATGACATAATTTTTAAGACCAAGAAAGAATTGTCATTTCGAACGAGGAACGAGGAGAAATCCTGTTATTGATGCTAAACTCATCGTTATTCTGGAATAACAAGATTTCTCGTCACCCCACAGCACAACCCCGCCCTTCTGTTCACTCGAAATGACACCTTTTTTTATTTGTCATTCTGAGCGAGAGCGACGAATCTGACCGCGTTTACCCCTTCATGCCATTTCGAACGAGCGACAGCGAGGAGAAATCTTCTACGTGGGTTACTTACAATGTAGAAGATTTCTCCTCACCCCATTTCACCCCCAGCCCTTCCGTTCGTTCGAAATGACATGGTGGAAAGAAACAGAATAATCAAGCCCATCCCTTAATCAATCAGAAAATCAACGTAATCCATCAATCATTAAAAATCAGCGGTCAAAAAATTAGCGGTCAAAGAAAAAGGGTGATACAAATTAATGCATCACCCTTTACATATGGGGATTGTTGATTTTGCTATTGGTTATACACCTTCACCATAAACACATAGTTGCGCAGTTTTTCTATCTGCTTAGTACGGCTTAAGTTTGCCATAGTGCTTTTGGTGTTAAGGTTAAGCGATTTGGTAAGTGAATCGGTGGGGATATTCTGGATAGCCTTTAACAGGTATTTTGATTTCACCGCAAATGCAGCTCCTGCCGTTTGGGTTTGTTTGCCATTTATTACGCCTATAACATTACCCTTATCATCAAGCAATGGGCCACCGCTATTACCAGGGTTAACCGGAATATAAACTTCATACTGAGTTGTATCACCACGGTAGCCAGATGCGCCAGTTAAGGCTCCCGGGCCATATCTAACATCATCACCAGGAAAGCCTAACGTATAAACTAACTCACCAAGATCGCTCTTAGATTTCTTGAAAGAGTAAGGCACCGGGCCAATATTTTTAAATGCAGGATCGTTTATTTGTAAGATGGCTACATCATAAGCAGGATCGGTATATACAACTTTGGTATGGAATGATGTACCCTCTGCATTTTGTACATACACACTATCAGCATCATTTACAACGTGGAAATTGGTAACTATGTAACCATTGCCGGTAAGTGCAAAACCTGTTCCCTTAAACTTAGCATTTATAGTAGGGCCGGGTTTCTTACCGTCTTCAATAATTTTATCGGTCTTATCGTCAAGTTGCTTTGTTCTGCCTTTTATCTGGTCAACTTCGCGTTTCAGTTGTAAGTACCTTGGGTCTTTATTACTCAGATCGCCGGTTGCAAATAGGGTAAGCAGTATAGCCAATATAGCTACCGAAGCTGCCACAGAAATTTTTGAGTGGTGATGGCGCCACATCTGTACTATCCATGAGGGGTGTGCCATCAGGTCTTCCTTCAGGGTGTGCACATCAATTTCTTCATGTATAGCGTTGAGGCGCGTTTCTAATTTTGCACGCTCGTTATATTGCTTTATTAGCGAAGTAAAGTCTTTATGCTCCGCCATTTTAGCATCAATAGAAGCATCTTTTTGGCGCAATACGTCAAAATCTTCACGCTCCTGCTGGGTCATCTCGCCGGCAAGGTAACGCTCAATTAAATCTATAAGTTGATTCTCTCTCATGACCACCACTCGTTTTTATTGCTGAAAGAATAATTTCTTCAGCCTTTGCAGACATTTATATTTCTGCGTTTTTGCATTATCGGCATTTGTATATCCAAACCTTTCGCATATATCCTGCATGCTGCGGTTGTGCATATAAAAATCTTCCATTATAGTTTTACAAGGCTCGCCCAATAATTTTAAGGCCTCGCCCATTTTGCTGAGTTGCAGGTCGCGCTCCTCGTGCTTGTCCACTTCCTCTTCTACCGGCAAAAACTCTTCAAAATCTTTGATATCGCTGCCGGCAAACCGGTTCATTTGTTTAAGCCTTTTTAGCCATAAACGCCTGCATACCGAGTAGATGTATGTTTTAAGCTTACTGCTCAGCTCAAAATCGCCCCGCTTTATTTTATTGTAAAGAACTATAATAGCTTCCTGGTATATATCCTTGGCTTCATCCTCATCGCCGTTATTATTAACAATAAGCTGTAAAACCATCGGAAAATAAGCCAGGTAAAGCTTTTTTAAAACACTATCAGAGTTATTCAGTATCCCTATGATCACTTCACTATCTGACGGTATTTCCACATTTAACTGATTATTCACTCTTTAATACTTTTTATATCGAATTGTAACCCAATAAAATCAAAAAAATTTACAGCAGCAATTTGGGGTAGATAAAAAGTATTTACTATCCCCCTTCATTTAGCCATAGCCTGTAAAGGTAACAATTAAGCGGGAGTCCGAAGTCCGAAGTCCGAAGTCCGAAGTCCGAAGTCCGAAGTCCGAAGTCCGAAGTCCGAAGTCCGAAGTCCGAAGTCCGAAGTCCGAAGTCCGAAGTCCGAAGTCCGAAGTCCGAAGTCCGAAGTCCGAAGTCCGAAGTCCGAAGTCCGAAGTCCGAAGTCCGAAGTCCGAAGTCCGAAGTCCGAAGTCCGAAGTCCGAAGTCCGAAGTCCGAAGTCCGAAGTCCGAAGTCCGAAGTCCGAAGTCCGAAGTCCGAAGTCCGAAGTCCGAAGTCCGAAGTCCGAAGTCCGAAGTCCGAAGTCCGAAGTCCGAAGTCCGAAGTCCGAAGTCCGAAGTCCGAAGTCCGAAGTCCGAAGTCCGAAGTCCGAAGTCCGAAGTCCGAAGTCCGAAGTCCGAAGTCCGAAGTCCGAAGTCCGAAGTCCGAAGTCCGAAGTCCGAAGTCCGAAGTCCGAAGTCCGAAGTCCGAAGTCCGAAGTCCGAAGTCCGAAGTCCGAAGTCCGAAGTCCGAAGTCCGAAGTCCGAAGTCCGAAGTCCGAAGTCCGAAGTCCGAAGTCCGAAGTCCGAAGTCCGAAGTCCGAAGTCCGAAGTCCGAAGTCCGAAGTCCGAAGTCCGAAGTCCGAAGTCCGAAGTCCGAAGTCCGAAGTCCGAAGTCCGAAGTCCGAAGTCCGAAAGTTAGCCCCATTCCAACTTTTGACTTTTTAATTTTGACTTTTGACTTAACAAAAGGGTTACCTTTTTATACATCCGGCTATTAATACCAAAAACAAACTAAAACAAAACACAATGAAAACAACATTTAAACTGGCATTTGTGGCTTTAGCCATTGCTATAACCGCAGCAGCCTGCGACCCTGCCAAGAAAACAACTACTGAAGGTGACGACTCTACTACCGTTGTTGACAGCACTAAAAAGGATACCACGGTAAAGGTTGATACTATTAAGGCAGATAGCACCAAAAAAGATTCTGTAAAAAAATAATTTTTTTTGTGGGTTACCTTTTTAAAAAGCGGGTATTAACCAGTACAAAGAATAAGATACTTACAAATAATTAAAACGAAAACAAGATGAAAAATTCATTCAAAGTTGCTTTTTTAGCTGCTGCTATCGCAGTTTCTGCTGCTGCATGTAAAGGTTCTGGTTCAGCTGGTGCTGATTCAACTGCTACTGACACTACAGTTAAAGTTGATTCTACAGTTAAAGTTGACTCAACTGTTAAAGTTGATTCTACTGCTGTTGACACTACTAAAAAAGACACAACTAAAAAATAATTTAACCTACACAGGTTAAATACTAAAAAATTACATTGTTAATTTTTTAAGTTTTTTAAGTTTCAAAAAAAAGGTAACCTACATGGGTTACCTTTTTTGTTTTTGGGTATTAATGCTTGAAAAACTATTAAATCACTTAAAAAACAAAAACAATGAAAAATTCATTCAAAGTTGCTTTCTTAGCTTTAGCTATCGCTGTTTCAGCTGCTGCTTGTAAAGGTTCTGGTTCTGCATCTTCAGCTGATTCTGCTGCTGATACTACCAAAATGGACACTACTGCTAAAATGGACACTACAGTTAAAGCTGATTCAGCTGCTGCTGACACTACTAAAAAAGATACTACTAAAAAAATGTAATATCGCTTTTAGCAATAAAAAAGCCCCTTGGTTTGCCACGGGGCTTTTTTATTGCCTTTATATTTTTAAAACAATGCCCCACAACTTTGTTTATTGCTTAAGCTACACCTATGAAATACGCCGACTGGAATAAACTTACCCCTCAAGAAAAACGCAGCACCCATTGGAAACATCACCCGCACATGCGCACTGCAACAGTGTTTACATTACTTGCAGCTTTCTTTTTTGCAGTATTTATGTTGCGCGTTTTTCAGAACAAGCGTGTGCACGTTAACCGTAAACCAAACGCCAGAGAAGCTTACGAGACAGCTAAGCATTTTGTGAACGACAGGCTTTTATTACCGGAAACATCGGTATTCCCCAAAAGCGATTTTACAGCTGATATTGATACAGCAAAAAACATCTATTATATCCAATCAACTGTAAATGCACAGGATAGCAGTGGTAAAACTGTGAAAAGCTTATGGGAAGCGCGCCTCTCCTACCAGGGCGGCGACTGGGCCGACCGCAAAAGCTGGCGGGTTATGGATCTTAAAATTACCACGGCAAAATAATTAAAATAAAAAGCCTCTCAGATTTTCTCTAAGAGGCTTTTTATTTGGTGTGATATTATGATCTTCCTCTGAATGCTGATATGATCCAGATGATGATAATTAACACTACGATTACGGAGATGACGCCAACAGCGGCACCGGCTTTAAAAATACCGCCGATAACTTCGCACCCGCTAAAGGTAAAAACCAATAACGCGAGCGCTAATAAATGCATTTTTTTCATGGTAGATGATTGTAAAGATTTATGATAATTTTCATTTACAATAATCAGACCACGCAGCAATAATGCTTTAAATGCCCTTATTCTTCAATTTCTGCCTGTTCTGCAGGTAAAAATTGTACGGCAATTAATACAATAGCAATGGCGGCCAGGCTCATTGGCACAAGTACTTCTACAGCTGATAACAAAAGTTCCATAGCAAATTATTTAGGGGGTTAATAATTAAAACTAAAATTTAATTTGTCGCCATCTCAAATCTGCAATTAATCATAGGGTTCACTAATCTATTAATAGTTTTTCTTAAAAAGCAATAAATGTTGATAACTTTATAAAAAAGTGAGCAAAGTGGATAACCTTAAACCAAACCTGGTGTAAAATCGGTTTTTTGCGTTGTAATGATAAAGTTTATGCTAATTTCAGCGCCATGAAATCTACCCTGCTCTCCGCTTCAAATGTAAATGTCAGGTTCCCGGGCAACCAGTTATTCAACAGTCTTAATTTTCAGTTACAAAATAACAAGCATTGGGCAATAACCGGCAAGAGCGGTGCAGGTAAAAGCATATTATTACAAGTATTGGCGGGCAACATTGGCCTTAACGGTGGTAGTATCGAATATCATTTTCTTGAAAACATTAATAAAGAGGGGCAACCGGTTAATCCGCAGCAATTTATTGCATTTGCCGGCTCAAAGCATCATTTTAAAAACCTATCTAATACAGCTGATCTTTATTACCAACAGCGCTTCAACTCTTCAGATTCGGAAGATGCCCTCGTGGTGCGTGATTACTTGCAGATGGTAAAAATAAACCGGCATAAGCCATCTTACTGGACCATCGACAAAGCTATCGATGCGCTTAATCTCACACATCTGGCCGATAAGCAGATCATCAAACTATCAAACGGCGAAACAAAACGCCTCATGATAGCCGCCGCACTCATTAAAAACCCGCTGATATTATTGCTTGATAACCCCATGACGGGTCTTGATGTAAATACCCGCGCCTATTTCAATAAACTATTTATTGATATCGCAGCATCGGGTATTAACATTATTATGGCTACATCGCCACGGGAACTGCCTGATGTTATAACCGATGTTGTAGTGTTAGAGAACGGAGAAATTAAAACATCATCTGATAAAGCAACTTTTATTGCCGAAGATTACGCCACAGAACCTGAGATAACAATTGATACGGATGCATTAACCAAACTTACCGCCGGTAACGCCGCTGCACATACGTACAGCAAAATTGTTGACATGAGGAACGTCCACATTCAATATGGCGACAAGGTGATACTTGATGGTATAAACTGGCAAATAAACCCCGGCGAGCGCTGGGCATTACTGGGACCGAACGGCGCGGGCAAGTCTACATTATTAAGTTTGATAAACGGCGATAACCCACAGGCTTATGCTAATGACATCGTATTGTTTGACCGTAAACGCGGATCGGGCGAGAGTATCTGGGATATCAAAAGTAAAATAGGCTTTGTATCGCCCGAGTTGTATCAGTACTTCCCTACTGATAATTCATGTCTGCAGGTGATTGAAAGTGGTTATTATGATACGTTAGGCCTTTTCCGCCCCAGCGTAAAATCACGCGCCGATCTGGCTTTGGAATGGATGAAGGCTTTAGAGATAGATAAATATGCCCGCCATCTGCTGAAAAATATACCGGCCAGTGCGCAACGCCTTTGCCTGCTTGCCCGTGCGCTTATCAAAAACCCTGCGCTCCTGATATTTGATGAACCTTGCCAGGGCCTTGATGATCATCAGCAGCAACACTTTAAAGCTGTTACCGATGCCGTTTGCCGGATAAGCAATGTAACGCTCATCTACGTAACCCATTACCAGCACGAGATACCGGATAGCGTGAGCAAGGTATTGAAGTTGGAAAAGGGAAAAACCATCTAAACTCGAATTAAAAGAATTTAGAGAATTGACAGAATTGAATGAGAAAACTCCTCTAATTCTGTTAATTCCAAAAATTCGGGTTTAGATACTTACATTAGGGTATGAAAATCAACCTATTCCTGCTGTCACTTATTTTCGTTTGGGCTAAAGTAAATGCACAAGACTATGCTATCATCAGCGCAAAAGATGGTTACGTTAATTTACGGGAAGAGCCTACTACTAATGCACCCATTGTAACTAAACTAAATAACGGAGAGTTTGTATTTTTTGACCCCGAAGAAGGTAAACCCAATTGGATAAGTGCTTACACTAAGGATCATTTAAGAGGCTTTATAAACCAAAGCGGGATAAAATTGGTAGACCATCTACCTGCCGTAAAAAGGAAACATTTCTTTAAAAACGGCTGTATTATTTATAATGACAGCATCAGGGTAACCATTATTTCTAAAGCATTTGATCCTAAAAAACATAACTTAACTTACTACAAAGATGAGAAGGGAAAGATAGTTTACCATACCGGTGATAAAATAGATGGACATGGAATTTGGGGAACAGACGGAGACACACCCAAAATGGAATTTGTATCTATAGATGTCACCATTGCAGGCAAGCACATCTCTATCCCCAAAAATGCACTTAAAGACCTTTATGAACCTAATTATGAATTTACGCGCGTTTACAAGGCGGGGCAAGGCGTTATTTATATCAAAATGACCAACGGTGATGGCGCCGGTGGTTACACCGTAATATTCACTATTAAAAACGGAAAATATATAAATCGTTATACCGATAATACCGCAGCATAGCAATTTGTCAACCCAATACCACCTTTCGCCCTTAACCTTTCGCCTTTCACCTCACACAGCGTATATTTGTAGGTATGAATACAGCGGATCTGTTGCAGCGTGCTTTGGCCTTTGATTTTTTGAGCATTGAGGAAGGTGTTTACCTTTACCACAACGCCCCCACTGCTGATTTAATGAACGTAGCCAATCAGCTGCGTAAAATACAGGTGCCGCATGGCAAAGTTACCTGGCAGATAGACCGTAACGTTAACACCACCAACGTATGTATTGCCAACTGTAAGTTCTGTAACTTCTTCCGTCGCCCGGGGCACGATGAAAGCTACATCACCGATATTGAAACCTACAAACGCAAGATAGAGGAAACCTTCCGTTATGGCGGCGACCAATTGCTGTTGCAAGGCGGCCACCACCCCGATCTTGGTCTGGAGTTTTATACCACGCTGTTCCGCCAACTGAAAGACCTTTATCCTAAGCTTAAACTGCACTCTTTAGGCCCGCCGGAGATAGCGCACGTAGCCAAGCTGGAAAACATGAGCCATATTGATGTGCTCAGTGCCATGAAAGAGGCCGGTTTAGATTCATTACCTGGAGCAGGTGCTGAGATACTGAACGATCGCGTTCGTCGACTGATATCAAAAGGTAAATGTGGTGGTAAAGAGTGGCTGGATGTTATGCGTGCAGCACACCAGATAAACCTGCCTACATCAGCTACCATGATGTTTGGCCATATCGAAACTATCGAGGAGCGCTTTGAGCACCTGGTTTGGATCCGCGAGGTACAATCAGAAAAACCTGAGGGTAACCACGGCTTCATCGCCTTTATCCCATGGCCGTTCCAGGATGATGGTACGCTGCTGAGAAAAGTACGCGGCATTACCAACAACGTAACCGGCGATGAGTACATCCGCATGATAGCTTTAAGCCGCATTATGCTGCCAAATGTTAAAAATATACAAGCATCATGGCTAACCGTAGGCAAACAGGTTGCACAACTTTGTTTACATGCCGGCGCTAATGATTTTGGGTCGATAATGATCGAAGAAAACGTAGTATCTGCCGCTGGTGCACCACACCGTTTCACGGCCAAAGGTATCCAGGATTCTATTCGCGAAGCCGGCTTTGAGCCGCAGCTTCGTACCCAAAAATACGATTGGCGAGAAATGCCTGCTGAGATTGAAGAGCAGGTGATAGATTATTAAGAAGTCGGAAATCCGCAGTATTTAGTCTGAAGTCACTCATAACTTTTGTTGGTACCCTCACAAAAAAAACTTAGCGCGTTATTGCGAGGAACGAAACAATCTCTTTAAGCATTTCACGTATGCAAGGCGTATAATTGTCCTGAAGAGATTCCTTCGTTCCTCGCAATGAGGTACTTTTTAATAGGCTTTTTTACTATTTTCACCCCGCGTTGACTTTTAACCTTCAACTTCAGACTTTCAACTCTAAAAAGTGCAAAACATCGAACAATATATTGAAGCTTTGATCTTTGCTTCGGAACAGGGCATCCGTACCGAAGAGATCATTTACTGCCTGCAGGCCAGCTTTGAGCGCGATTTTACGAGCGAGGAAATTGAGGGCTACATCACAGCCATCACTCAAAAATACCAGCAGGATGCCTTTGCTATTGAGGTGGTGAAGATCAACAACGGGTATCAGTTCCTTACCAAAAAGGATTACCATGCGGTAGTGAGTTTGCTGCAGATACAGCGTTCAAAAAAGAAGCTGAGCCAGGCAGCATTAGAAACTTTGGCCATCATTGCCTACAAGCAACCCGTTACCAAAACCGATGTGGAGCAGATCCGCGGGGTTAACTGCGATTATTCTATACAAAAACTATTGGAAAAGGAGTTAATTGCCATTACAGGCAAGTCTGAGGCTATCGGAAAACCCATTTTATACGGCACCAGCAGCATGTTTATGGATTATTTTGGCATTAACGATATCAGCGAACTCCCTCAGCTTAAAGAGATTAGCAACGAGGAATCGACCATTGGCGAGCAAACAGAATAAATTTAAAAATCATTTTTATTAAATCGGTTTTTAGTTATTTTTACTCTCAACAACGCCGGTTTACACAGCAGCGTTGAGAACAATAAACAGACAATTCAAAAAGTTTTAAAACGTAAAACCTTTTAAGATGGCAACTCCGAAAAAACCTTCTACAAAAAAAATTAGCGAAGAGGACGATGACGATTTTGATGATGAACCAACATCAGGAAAAAAAGTTGTTGACGAAGATGATGATTACGATGAGGACACGCCATTAGATGATGATCTGGGTGGTTTTGATTCTTACGATCCATACGACGACGAAGACGACGATTAATTTATCGTAACCTCTTTATAACAAAAAGCATCCTGCCATAACGCGGGGTGCTTTTTTTGTATCTTGCCCGCGCACCTCTATGAACATTACCCAAGTAAAAAGCAAAGCCGATAAAACCGCATTTTTAGATGTAGCCCGCATCATCTACAAGAACGATCCTAACTGGGTTTGCCCACTGGATAATGATGTGGAAGCCGTTTTTGACCCTGCCCGAAACAACTTTCATACCCATGGCCGTGCCACGCGCTGGATCTTGAGGAACAATGCCGGCAAACCAATTGGCCGCATAGCTGCTTTTGTGAACGATGAAAAGGCTTATAACTACGAGCAACCTACCGGTGGCTGTGGTTTTTTTGAATGTATTGATGATAAAGCTGCGGCTTTTTTTTTGTTCGATACAGCAAAACAATGGCTGCAACAACAAGGCATGCAGGCAATGGATGGGCCAATCAATTTCGGCGAGAATGATAATTTCTGGGGATTGTTGGTTGAGGGTTTTACGCCGCCATCTTACGGCATGAACTACCACCTGCCCTACTACCACGCTTTTTTTAAGGATTACGGCTTCGAAACCTTATATGAGCAGATCACCAATCATTTGGATGTGCACAAACCTTTCTCAGAGCGCTTTACCAAAATAGCCAATTGGGTGATGAACAAGCCAGGCTATACTTTTGAGCACTACAAAGCATCGCAGCTGGAAAAGTTCGCAGCCGATTTTATAGAGATCTACAACGATGGCTGGCAGGATTTTGAAAACTTTGTGCCCATAAACCACGCCACCATTATGGAGAGCCTTAAGCAAATGAAGGCCATAATGGATGAGAGGCTAATATGGTTTGCCTATGTTGACGGCGAACCGGCCTCATTCATCGTGATATTGCCCGATGCTAACCAAATGATAAAACCACTGAACGGTAAGCTAAACCTGTGGGGCAAACTGCAATTTGTTTACCGCAAATGGCGTGGCGTTAGCCGCATGCGGGCAATAGTTATGGGTACGAAGCAGAAGTTCCAGAAACATGGGCTGGAATCGTGCCTGTTTATTAAGTTGAAAGAATACGTTTTACCGCTACAGCAGTATGACGAACTTGAGCTTTCATGGGTGGGCGATTTTAACGCCAAAATGTTAGCTATTCACGAAGCCGTGGGAGCAACCTTCGGGAAAAAACACCTTACCATGCGCTGTAAATTTTAATAAGCCCCGGGGGGATAGGGCCTCTTAAAATTATGCTGTAACTTTCTTGTGTCTTAGTTCTTCGAACAGTTCGATAACTTTTTTCTGCAGATCAATCACCTCAGTTTCGCGATCCATCAGTTTCTTGTTAACGCTTTCCAGTTCACTCGCCATTTTTTGGTCTTGCTCAGTTTCGTTGTAAGTAAGAAGTTGTACTACAGACATTTCAAACAATACAGCGATCTGCTCTAAGCGAGATAAGTTGATATCAGTGATACCAGTTTCAATTTTAGAAAAAGCCGGAATAGAGATATCTAAACGTTTAGCAACTTCTTCCTGGCTCCATCCTTTTTGGTGGCGCAATAACCGAATTTTTTTTCCAAGTGTCTTCATATAAGTTAATTAGGTAAGGTTTCTCAATAGTTAATAAAGTTACTAATTTTTATATTAACAAACTAATAACCAGTAAATTTATAATAAATTATTTTTTAACATTACCAGGTCGATACCGCCAAAGTTACCACTGCTCATCATCAGCAGGTTAGCATTGTTAATATCTAACTTTTGCAGGTGCGTTAGCAACTCCGCAGGTGTATTAAAAAACAGCAAATTATCGTTCGCAAAGGCTGCCTTCACGGCTTCGGCCGGGTAAGGTTCCATTTTCTTTTGTTCAAAGGTTTTACGGTCGATGAAAACTATGGCTTCATCGGCTTTATCCATGCTGCCTGCATACTCATTCAGGAAGTCTTTATTCAAACTACTGAAGGTGTGCAACTCAATACAGGCTATCAGTTTACGATCAGGGAACTGCGTCCTTACCGCATCAATAGTAGCCGTAAGTTTTGACGGCGAATGCGCAAAATCTTTAAAAACTGTACTATTATCGTTCTGCCCTACTACCTCTAAACGGCGTGCTGCTCCTTTAAAGCTGCTGATGTAGGTATAGAAATCATCAGTGGTGATATCCAGCGCCTCGCATACCAGGCGGGCAGCCTGCATATTTAACAGGTTATGCTCGCCAAATACCTGTAATGGGTATGTTTTGCCATTAGACGCAATACTGGTGATTCCGTTACTGATGGTGTACTCAGGCAAATTGTAAGGCAGTTTTTCAGCATCCACATTTAAACCGGCAACCATATTGTTCAACACCTCGTCGGTTTGGCAATAGATGAGTTTACCGTTGGGCTCGATGGTATCGGCAAAGATCTTAAACTGGTCTACGTAGTTATCAAAAGTTGGGAACACGTTGATATGATCCCAGGCTATGCCGCTGATAACACCAATGTTGGCTTTGTAAATATGGAACTTTGGCCTGCGGTCAATCGGCGAAGCCAGGTATTCATCGCCCTCTATCACCATTACCGGTGCATCGTGGCTAAGGCCAACCATGGTTTCAAAACCTTCTAACTGTGCGCCCACCAGGTAATCAAACTTTTTACCGGCATGCTGCAACACATGCAATATCATGCTGGTAATGGTAGTTTTACCGTGACTGCCCCCTATCACCACACGCAGTTTATCTTTTGATTGCTCGTAGATATAATCGGGATAAGAGTAAATTTTGATACCCAATTCCTGCGCTTTTAACAGCTCGGGATTATCTACGCGGGCGTGCATACCCAGGATAACAGCATCCAGATCGGCAGTGATCTTCTCCGGATACCAGCCTTCCTGCGCGGGCAGGATATCGTATTTTTTTAAGCGTGAGGCCGATGGTTCAAACAAAACATCATCAGACCCGGTGACATTAAAACCCTTCTTATGAAGGGCAATTGCCAGGTTGTGCATGGCACTGCCGCCGATAGCTATAAAGTGTACTCTCATTTTTTTTTATCGGGTGCAAATAAACACAAAATGCCCTATCATACCAATTAAAATTATTAACCCGCTAAGCTATTTTAACAGTAAAACGGGTACAGGCGAGCTTGAGGCCAGTTGCTGCGATATACTACTGTGAATAATTGAGCGGAAGAAGCTGTATCTGTGCGGCAAAGCAATTACCATTTCGGCATTTTGTTCATCGGCAAAGTTTAATAAGCCGCTTATTACATCCGGCGAATTAACAAAGTGATAGGTGGGTTTGTACACCTTCAGCATGCTTTTTAAAGCCGTTTCTTCGGCTAACTGCTCAGGGTCTTCTTCAACGTGTTTGTTTTCTGCATCAATGTTTACCACCAACAGATCAAAATGCTGCTTGCCCAAAAGTTTGTGCAACACCTCAACCGGTACATTCTCTTTTACTTTCTTAAAATCGCAGGCAATGATGGCGCGCTCAATAGTGCGATATTTAAATGCAGGTGGAATAACTACTACCGGTACGGGACTGGCTTTTGATATACCGATAACGTGGCTGCCCAGGCCTTCACCCTCGCCACTGCTGTTACCAACGCTGCCTATGATCACCAGATCGGCATCGGTAGCCTCTACACGGTCAACAACAGCGCGAATAAGGTGCGATCGGTTAACCCAAACATCTATCTGCACACCCGCTCGTACCAATTTTTCTAACTTATGCTTCAGCTTGTTTAAGTTCGCGTGGCGTTCATCCAAACTTTCCAGTATCTCCTGTTCGCGCAGCATCATCATATCGGCGTTTGGAAGCAGCTCTTCGTAAGGCGATATATAATAAGCGTTCAGTAGGATAATACGTTCAACATTGGTTTGGTTACTAAGCCTGGCGGCAAAGTCGGCGGCGTTAAAAGCTGCCTCAGAAAAATCGACAGGTACGAGGTAGGTTTTCATATCGGTATAATTTAGCGCCGGTTCTTGCAACCGGCATTCAATGTGTCAAACATACGCATTTGTGATGTTTGGTTTGTCAAAAGGGTTTCATAAAAGGAAGAAGCCTCACCCAACCCCTATCCGAGGGAGAGAGCTTTTATTTATTAACATATAAATTTAGGGATTAGTTTCTTTAGGTATAAACACCTCTACCCTGTCATTTCGAGCGAGCAGAAGGGGCGGGCTGAGAGCTTTTGGGGCGACGAGAAATCTTCTGCGCCGTAAGTGCACAATGTAGAAGATTTCTCCTCGCTCCCGCTCGTTCGAAATGACACGGTGGTGATTTTCTTGCGCTTGCATTTCTCAAAACAAAACCCCACCTTTGTATTGTAATAATTTTTATTACATATCAAACAAATGAACGGACGGTTTTCTATAGCTATGCATATCATGACGCTGCTTTGTGCGGGTGAGGATAGTTTGCTATCGTCGGAGTTTATGGCGGGCAGTATCAATATTAACCCGGTGCTGGTACGTAAAGAGCTGAGCAATTTGCTTAAACATGGGCTCATCAGCAGCCAGATGGGTAAAAATGGTGGTTACGCGTTAGCTAAGCCCGCAAAGGATATTACCATTGCAGGCATCTATGAAGCCGTAAAGCCCGATGCCGTTTTGGGCCAGGCTAAAAATCAGCCTAACCCCGCCTGCCCTATTGGCAAGCAAATAAATGCACATTTGAAACAACTGGATGCCGAGATAGAACAGGTAATGCTCAACAAGCTTGGCACTACCACGTTGGCCGAGTTCTGTAACAAATTCGAGTAAAAAAAATTTAAAACAATCTGTAACAAAATAAATTACAATTAAAACAACAAATATGAAAGTAGCAATTATTGGCGCCACCGGTTTTGTAGGCCCCGAGTTAGTAAAAGAAGGCATTTTACGCGGATACGAAATAACCGCCATTGCCCGTAATACCGATAAAGTTGAAAAACAGGCAGGCGTAACTGCTGTAGCTGCGGATGTTAACGATGTTGATGCCCTGGCATCAGTACTATCAGGCCATGATGCAGTAGTAAACTCGTTCAATGCAGGTTGGACCAACCCTAACCTTTATAATGATTTCCTTACAGGATCAAGAAACATACAGGAAGCAGTAAAAAAAGCAGGCGTAAAACGCTACATCACTATTGGTGGTGCAGGTAGCCTGTTTATTGATGGCAAACAACTGGTTGACTCTCCTGAGTTCCCGAAAGAGTATTACCCGGGAGCATCTGCAGCCCGCGATTATCTTGGCGAGTTGCGTAACGAACAGGATCTGGACTGGACTTTCCTTAGCCCTGCTATTAACCTGCACCCGGGCCAACGTACCGGCGAGTTCCGCTTAGGTACCGAAAGCCCTGTGTTTAACGCTGAAGGTAAATGTGAAATTTCAACAGCCGATCTGTCGGTAGCAATATTTAATGAATTGGAGAATAACCAGTTTATTAAACAGCGTTTTACTGTAGGCTACTAAGACCGCAGATTAAAATAGATTCTCATGATTAAAGGATTCTAAATTCCCTAATCAAATAAAAGAGAC
Organism: Mucilaginibacter conchicola; assembly: GCF_003432115.1. Taxonomy (GTDB): domain Bacteria; phylum Bacteroidota; class Bacteroidia; order Sphingobacteriales; family Sphingobacteriaceae; genus Mucilaginibacter; species Mucilaginibacter conchicola. The sequence goes on along the minus strand of NZ_QWDC01000003.1, from coordinate 277,287 downwards.
GCGGAATTCCGCGTCTCTTTTATTTTACAGCACAAACTTCGCTGCCACCCAGTCTTTATCTTTTTTGTGGGTGATGTATTTAAGGTTGTATTTGCGCGCTTCGTCGGTGATGATATCCAGATCGGGCGATTCGTAGAAACCACTGAAATAGATCTCGCCGCCGGGTTTTAGCACGCGGGCGTAGGCATCCATCTGATCTAATAAAATATTGCGGTTGATATTGGCCAGGATAATATCGTATTGCTCAGCAGGGATAACCTCTTTTGAGCCGCAAAGGGCTTTGATATTATCTACATTATTCAACGCAGAGTTTTCGATAGTGCTCTCGTAACAAACAGGATCGTAGTCGATAGCGGTTAGGTCTGTTGCACCCAGTTTAGCAGCAAGGATCGCCAGGATACCTGTACCGCAACCCATATCCAGCACCTTTTTACCTGCAAAATCATTCTCCAGCATCAGTTGCATTACCATAGCTGTGGTTTGGTGATGGCCGGTTCCAAAAGCCATCTTAGGGTCGATAACGATCTCGTATGGGAACTGTGGTTGCGGCTGGTGGAAAGTGGCGCGCACAAATACCTGGTCGCCTATCTGGATAGGTTCAAAGTTACTTTCCCATACCTCGTTCCAGTTTTTTTGAGGGATAAGTGTTACCTCGTAGCTAAAGGTAAACATCTCGCGGTATGGCTCCAGCGCCTCATCCACTACCTGCTGATCAAAATTATCAACAGGGATGTAGGCTTTAAAGCCAAGATCAACCTCTTCAAAAGTATCAAAACCAATCTCGCCCAAAGCAGCAATCAGCAAGTCCTGTTGATAATCCTCAGTGGTGATGGTTGTGAAAAGTAATTCGTAGTAGTTCATATTTTAGAGATTAGAGAACAGAGGTTAGAGATTGGAGGTTAGAGGTCAGGAAAAATACGAAGTGACCAAAATTAATCAATTCGACTAATCTCTGGTCACTAATCTCTAATCTCCGACCTCTAATCTCTAACTCTTAATTAAACGCTTTTACGATATCAGTAAAGTCGCGAGATTTTAGGGATGCACCGCCGATAAGGCCGCCATCGATATCCGGCTGAGCGAATAGTTCGCCTGCGTTTTTAGCGTTACAGCTACCACCGTAAAGGATAGTGGTATCATCAGCAACCTGCTGACCGTATTTTGCAGCCAGTTCCTGGCGGATAAAAGCGTGGATCTCTTGCGCTTGCTCTGATGTTGCAGTAACACCGGTACCAATAGCCCAAACCGGCTCATAAGCCAAAACTATCTGGCCAAACTTATCAGCATCTAAGTGGTAAACGCCTTCTTCAAGCTGGGTTTTGATGATATTGAAATGCTCGTTAGCTTCGCGCTCTTGCAGGGTTTCGCCTATACAGAAGATGGGCTTTAAGCCGTTTGCTAAAACTGTATCAGTTTTTTGAGCAAGCAACTGGTTGGTTTCACCAAAATACTGGCGACGCTCTGAGTGGCCTAAAATAACGTAAGCCGCGCCAACAGATTTAATTTGCTTTGCAGATACCTCACCGGTGTAAGCGCCGCTCTCGGCCTGGTGGGCATTTTGTGCACCGATAGATACACGGCCGTTACCTTTAGCCAATTGTGCCAGGCTGTGTAAATGAATAAAAGGGCTGCAAACCACTACTTCTTGCGTACCGGTTGCCTCATCTTTTACCATGTTAAGCACTTCAGAGAACAGCGATAAACCTTCATTATAGTCAAGGTTCATTTTCCAGTTTCCGGCTACGATGTTTTTTCTCATGTTGTTGTTTTTAGTTCATAGGCTATGGTTAATGGTTCATAGCCTTGGTTAATTAATATTTAGGTGATTGCGTTAGTTGGTTACGCAACCGTTAAGCTTTCTTAGTTCTTTTGTTTGTTCAAATACTTCGGTGAGGATCTGTTTCTCGGCCTCGTTAAACTTGCGGTGCGGCCTGCGGGCAAATACGCGCTCGGTAGTCTCCATCATTTTATTGTATGCATACTCTTCCAGACCGTCGGCCCCACCCCACGAAAAATCGGGGATAAAATTTGGCGGATAGCCACCACCAAAAACGTTGGCACCTACGCCTACCACCGTACCGGTATTAAACATGGTATTGATGCCACATTTAGCATGGTCGGCCATGATCAATCCGCAAAACTGCAAGCCGGTTTTGCGCATACTTTGAGATGCATAGTCCCACAGTTTTACCTCGGCGTAGTTATTTTTAAGATTTGAGTTGTTACTATCGGCACCTATGTTACACCACTCGCCTACAACGGCATTGCCCAGGTACCCCTCGTGGCCTTTGTTAGAGTATCCCCAAATAACAGCATTATTCACCTCGCCACCCACGCGGCAGTATGGGCCAACGGTGGTTGCACCATAGATCTTGGTTCCCATTTTTATCTGCGAGTTTTCGCAGATAGCAAATGGCCCGCGGATGTTGGTACCTTCCCATATCTCGGTATTGGCCGATAGATATATAGGGCCGTTAATAGTACTAAACGTACAGCACTCCGCTAAAACACCTTCCTCGGCAAAAAAATCATTACCTATAATGGTGTTAGTACTGCTCATTTCGGCACTGGTACGGCCTTTGGTAAGCAGGGTAAAATCTTTACGAAGCTCTATATCGTTCTTCTTAAAAATATCATCAGGATATTTTATGGTAACGGGGATACGCTCGTGTACTATTGCATCAGGGTATACCTGCTGTGCGCCAAAACCTTTAGCCTCATCGGCATTAAGGCGCACCGCTACTAATTGATTACGGTAAGTAATGGACTGGCCCGTTTGCAATTGAACTATTGCTTCAACTAAAGCTTCATCGGGGCAGAATGATCCGTTTATGAACAGGTTATCATCGGTTATGGTAACCGGGAATTTGGCCTGTAAATATGTTTCGGTAAGGAATGAGGATGTCTGGTTAAGATGTTTTTCCCACTTTTCGGCGATGGTTAAAATACCGATGCGCAGATCGGCAACCGGGCGGGTGTATGTTAAAGGTAGAAGTGTATTGCGGGCGTTATCGTCAAAAAGAATAATTGCCATGGGCCAAAAATAAAAAAAGTCCCCTGCTTTTGGCAGGAGACCGTTGAATATTTTGTTGAAATACCAATTACTTTTTGTTGTAACGGCTGCGGAATTTGTCGATACGACCCGCAGTGTCAACCAACTTCATTTTACCAGTGTAGAACGGGTGTGAAGTGTGAGATATCTCTAATTTTACCAATGGGTACTCATTACCATCTTCCCACGTAGTTGATTCACGGGTATCGATGCATGATTTAGTGATGAAAGAATAGTCGTTAGACATATCTTTAAAAACAACTAATCTATAGTTTGATGGATGCAGATCTTTTTTCATTTTCTTATATTCTTTCCTCTCAAAAGAGAGGCGCAAATGTAATCATTTTTATTAAATGTGAAAAGCCAATCTTAAAAAATTATTAACATTTGTGTTTACCGGCCATTAATATTTACGGATACTCTGTTGCGCCTATGCCAAAAACGCTTGTTGCAAGGCGCCTTACACCATAATAATCAACCGTAACCCCGTATGAGTATGTATTTAACCCAGCCTTTATCAATGGAGATGAAGCATCTAAATGATAATTACCGCCGGCATAATCAACAAATTTAACGGCATTTACATCATTGTTTACGTAATTATTTGATTGGGTGAGTTTAACATCATTACTCATACGATGAATGGCCAATCCCGATCCAGGTTTTATGATCACGTTATTGATAGCGTAATTCATAGGGATAGACTCGGAATTTAATTTGATACCATCTTTTTTAGGTTCGATGATAGTGTTATTGATAAACCTGAAATAAGGGCCAGGCGTATACCTCGAGTCTGCAAATATCCCGTGCTCGCCTGCGTTGATAATGTAATTGTTGAATATTGTATTATCACCTAAACCTAACACAATGATACCATTGCCCGGTGCATCCTTAACCAAATTATTATAGCATTTACCGCCTGTACCCTCGCCTATTTGGATGCCGTTATTTTGCCCGCTTGCAAATGGCGAACGCCCCGGCGACAGTACGGTATTGTAGTACACATAACAACCCGATATTGCGCTGCCTACCTGTATACCCTCGCAGCCCGAAGAAATGATGGTATTTTTATAAACCTTTAAATTTTTGATATCATGCGGTTTAACGGTACCGCAAGCGGTGGCCATACCATCCTCATAAAAAGAGTTGCCGATGTAAATACCTTCGCCACCGGTATTATGTATGTAGTTATGATGGATAACAACATTGGTCATGGTAAAAGCGCCGCGCCATGTTGCAGGGTCGCAAGAGGGATCTGTTTTAGCCATAATACCGGCAAAACCGCTGTTTTTTACCTCGATGTTTGAGATCTCAAAATCAGAACTGAAATCGTCCATTGATACGCTGATGTTACCACCATCCATCACAAAACCATATTTGATAGTAGGTTCGCCGTTGCCCAGCACTTTAAAGTATTTACAATTTTGAGTTTTGAAAGCATAAGATGCTGTAGCTGATGTAGAAAAGGTAACCTGCCCGCCCTGGTTTACAACTATTACCGGTTGCTGTACGGTGCCTTGTATATTTTTAAGCAATAAAGCACCTCTTGTACCGGCTTGTATATATATAACAGCACCGGCAGGCAACGTTGAACCATCAACATACCATTGATTGGGTTTTACCGTAATAGAAGTTGTTGCTGCGTTTGTAACACGCACAGATAAAGAGGTATCGGGCATGGTGATATCTGCTCCGGCTGTTGGTGAGGTAACCACCGGTATTTTTACAGTATCTGTTTTTACCGGGGATGTTTCTGAAACCACACTTAGTGGCTTATCAACTTTCAATGTAGGCTTTGAACACATCATTAAGGACGATGCAACCAAAGCGCAGGCTATCGCTTTCAGCAACTTTTCGGCGCGTTTCATTTTCTTAATCAATAAGTTAAATAAATAGGGGTATGCAGTGCGGCTTTTAAGTTAAAAGCTAACGCACACGGTTTTATACGCGAACCATTAACTAATAGTTGCCCTAATTAGAACTTTTAGGAATAATTTTTTGAAAAGAAATTGTTAAGAGAAATAGAGAGGAAGACGCAAAGCATTGTACCCCTAACAACAAGATGTGCAAACTGCTAACTAAGAACTGCCAACTATTAAACCTCCTGGCAAAGCTCTACCAACACACCATTTGCACTTTTAGGATGCACAAAGCAAACCAGTTTGTTATCAGCACCGCGTTTGGGTTCATCGTTCAGCAAAACAAAACCTTCGGCTTTAAGGCGTTCCATCTCGGCTTTAATATCGGTTACATCAAAAGCTATGTGGTGGATACCCTCACCTTTTTTGGCAATAAATTTGGCAATGGCACTCTCAGGATCAGTAGCCTCAAGCAGTTCAATTTTATTGGGGCCACTTTGCATAAACGCGGTTTTTACGCCCTCGCTGGCCACTTCCTCAATTTTATAAACTTCGGTATTGAGTAGTTTTTGATAGATGCTACCCGCCGTATCAATACTGTTAACGGCAATGCCAATGTGTTCTATCTTATTCATTTAGTTAATGAGTGAATGAGCGATTTATTGAATGATTGAATATTATACTGATTTGTTTTTATGGCCGGTGGAGTTACCTTTCAGCTTTCAGCTTACCAAAAAGCCCCCTCTAAATCTCCCCCGAAAGGGGAGACTTCCTTTTTAAGCCCCTCTCCCCCGGAGAGGGGTTTGGGGAGAGGCCTTCTCCCCCATGTCCAAATATTGTAAATAAATGGCACCATATAGTAATTTATAGCAGCTAAAAGATGCAAAAGTAAAAGTTTGCGTATATTTGTATTGTTTAAAATTTACTGCATGAACATCCCAATTTATTTAGATAACAACGCAACTACTCCGATGGACCCAAGGGTGCTTGAAGCTATGCTGCCTTACTTTACCAACAAATTTGGTAATGCCGCAAGCCGTAACCACCATTTTGGCTGGGTAGCCGAAGAGGGCGTTGATTATGCACGCGAGCAGGTTGCTAAATTGATAGGTGCAAGCGAAAAAGAGATCATCTTTACATCTGGCGCTACCGAGTCTGATAACCTGGCCATCAAAGGCGTGTTTGAAATGTACAAAGACAAAGGCAACCACATTATTACTGCGGTTACCGAACATAAAGCTGTTTTAGACGCTTGCAAACATGTTGAGAAATTGGGCGGTAAAGTAACATATCTTGCCGTTAAAGAAGACGGTTTGGTTGACCTTGCCGAACTTGAAGCTGCTATGACACCTGAAACCATCCTGGTATCTATCATGTATGGTAACAACGAGATTGGTGTTGTACAACCAGTTAAAGAAATTGCTGCAATTGCCCACAAGCACGGTGCTTTATTTATGACCGATGCTACCCAGGCAGTTGGTAAAATACCTGTTGATGTAAACGCCGATGGTATTGACCTTTTGGCTTTATCAGCACATAAAATGTACGGCCCTAAAGGTGTAGGCGCTTTATACGTACGCCGTAAAGGCCCGCGTGTTAAAGTTACTGCCCAGATGGACGGTGGTGGCCACGAGCGCGGTATGCGTTCTGGTACATTGAACGTTCCGGGTATTGTTGGCTTGGGTAAGGCCTGCGAAATTGCCGGTCAGGAAATGGAATCAGAAGCGAAACGTTTGTCAGCTTTACGCGATAAATTGCAGTCAGCATTAACCGTGTTAGAAGAAAGCTATGTTAACGGTAACGTTGACCACCGCTTACCACACGTTGCCAACATATCATTTAAATATGTTGAGGGCGAAGGTTTGATGATGGCTATGAAAGATCTGGCTGTATCATCGGGTTCTGCCTGTACATCAGCTTCATTAGAGCCTTCATACGTGTTAAAAAGCCTTGGTTTAAGTGATGACCTGGCACACTCTTCTATCCGTTTCGGTTTAGGCCGTTTCACCACCGAAGAAGAAGTGGATTACGCTATCGAAGTAACTAAAAAAGCGGTTAACCACCTGCGCGAACTTTCTCCGCTTTGGGAAATGTTCAAAGAAGGTATCGACCTTAACTCAATTGAGTGGGCGGAACACTAAGAGTCGATAGTCTATGGTCGATAGTCCATAGTTTCGTCTTTAATAATAATAAATAACTACTATGGTCTATCGACAATGGACAATGGACCATGGACAAAACATAAAAAAATGGCTTATTCAGATAAAGTAATTGACCACTATACTAACCCGCGTAACGTGGGTACGTTAGATAAAGCAAGTGCACAGGTTGGTACCGGCCTTGTTGGTGCGCCTGAGTGTGGCGACGTAATGCGTCTTCAGATCCAGGTTGATGAGAACAACATCATCACAGATGCAAAATTTAAAACCTTTGGTTGCGGTTCGGCAATCGCTTCTTCATCTTTAGCTACTGAGTGGCTTAAAGGTAAAAGCGTTGACGATGCCATGAAGATAGACAACATGGATATCGTGGAAGAGCTTGCGCTTCCACCGGTTAAAATCCATTGCTCTGTTTTGGCAGAAGATGCCATCAAAGCTGCCATTAACGATTTCCGCGTTAAAAACGGCATGGAGCCAATTGAATTGGAAAAATCACACCATTAATCAGATTCAAGAGTCAAGAAGCAAGAGTCAGGACAACTGGCTCAATATTTGATCTTGATTCTTGATTCTAATAGTCTTGATTCTACTACCATGGTAACTGTAACTGATAAAGCAAAATCAAAAATTGATAACCTGATGCAGGATAGCGGGCTTGATGCCTCTTACTTTCTGCGTGTGAGCGTACAGGGTGGCGGTTGCTCGGGCTTATCATACAATCTTGATTTTGATAACGAAGAGAAAAAAGGCGACCAGTTTTTTGAAGATAAAGGCGTTCGCATGGCTTTAGACATGAAATCGTTCCTTTACCTGGCCGGCACCGAACTTGATTTTAGCGATGGGCTTAATGGTAAGGGTTTTAACTTCCACAACCCTAATGCTACCCGCACCTGCGGTTGCGGCGAAAGCTTCTCGGTATAATAATATTTTATTAATCGAAATATGAAAAAGGTTGGCTATATTTAGATAGTCAACCTTTTTTGCTTTTGTATGGAAACTAAACCGCTTGTAATACTGGGCAGTAACCGCAAAAACAGCCTTACCGAATCTATCACCCGCAAAGCTCTGGGCACTGCGGAATTTGATATGATAGACCTGCTGGACCACACCATTGTCCACTATAACTACGACGGCCATTACCCTGCCGCCGATGAGTTTGACGCCATCATTAACCGGATCATCCCGTATGATAATATCATCTTTGCCACACCTGTTTACTGGTACAGCATGAGCGGTGTAATGAAAGTTTTCTTTGACCGCCTTACCGATCTCATCACCATAAAAAAAGACCTTGGCCGCGGCCTTAAAGGTAAATCAGCATCAATGATAGCAGTAGGTGTAGATCCAACTATTCCGGATGGTTTCGAGGTACCATTTAAGCATACTGCTGCGTATTTGGGTATACAATACCAGGGCTGCACTTATTATGCTACGGAGCCTAAAGCTATATAAATCGTTCTTATATCAATAGCGTCATTGCGAGGAACGAAGCAATCTCTTTAGGACGAGCGGCTCTGTATAGTTCGGAGATTGCTTCGTTCCTCGCAATGACGCGTGAACTTAGCATGTGGGATGCCAAAATAAATTCGGCATGACGTTTACAATCTCAATAACAACCTAAAATATCTCTATCACCTGTCCCGTCCCTGCACCCAATACACTGCGCAAATAACCTGCTACTACCCTATCCATGGTAACAGGAATGTGGCCCGGGAAAGCTTCAAAATAAGACGGTGAATCCTCTACCACACCCGGACTAACAGCATTTATCCTCACACCATTCTCCAAACCAATCGCTGCAGCTATCGCAAAAGAATTTAAAGCGCCGTTAACCGCGCTCAGGTTGGCACCGTACAATACCGGGTCTGACGACAGGATGCCCGAGGTAAGCGTAAACGAACCGTTAGGGTTAATATATTTTTGGCCGATGAGCACAAGGTTAACCTGCCCCAAAAGTTTGCTGTCTATACCTTTTTTAAAATCGGCAGGCGTCATGGTACTTACCGGGCCGAAGTGACCGCTGCCTGTGGTACTGATGAGCGCATCAAACGAGCCTGCTTTTTTGTAGAACGCTTCGATGGATTCTGATGAGGTAATATCCAGTTGCAGATCGCCGCTTTTTGAGCCGGCGGTGATAATTTCGTGTCGATCGTTTAAAGCGTCTGTTACTTTTTTACCGATGGTGCCGCTTGCACCGATGATAATTATTTTCATCATATCTGTAGATTAATGCACCAAATTAAACAATAAAGGTGCCGTTGATGGTCAGGCGGCGGTCAGGATTTTAGTGATGATTGTTACACGCGCTTCGTTTTTAATTAGGGTAAATTAATTAGCTTTGTTATTACGATAAACCAATTATTATAAACTGAATGAGTAACATAGCTGAGCAATCAACTATCCCCGGCCTTATCCGCAATATAGTAGCCAATATTCATCCCGAAACGCAAACTTTCCTTATCCATAAAGTGAAAGATGCCTGGGTGGAGATATCATATAAAGAAGCTTTGGAAAAGATCGACGCTATATCGGCGTGGTTCCTTAGCATCGGTGTAAAAAAAGGCGAGCGCCTGGCCCTCATCATTGAGAACGGCCCCGATTACGTTTATTATGACCAGGCGCTGCAACAGGTAGGTGCCATCAACACCTCTATTTATCCAACTCTTTCAGAGGCCGAGATTGAATATATCCTTAACGACTCTGAAGCGAAGACCATCATCACCGGCAACCCTTTCCTTTGCCGTAAAGTGCTTAAAGTGGCTAACAACTGCCCGGCCTTGCAGTACATTCTGCCTGCTTTTGATGATTTTCAGAAGTTTGCCGAGAAACTGGAGCTAACCGCAAAAGTAGTGGGTTTTAAAGAAGTAATTGATCAGGGCAAAGCGCTTGTATCGCAATATGCCCAAGCTATTAACGATGCCCGTGCTGATGTAAAGCCTGAAGACCTTTCTTGTTTGATCTATACATCAGGCACCACAGGTACGCCAAAAGGTGTTATGCTGAGCCATTATAATCTGGTAGAGAATTGCCGCACCAGTTTGATACAGTTACCGATCATCGAAAACACGGATATGTTCCTGTCGTTCCTGCCGTTATCGCACGTATTTGAGCGTACAGCAACCTATTACATCTGTTTAACTATGGGCTGCCAGATAGCCTTTGCGCAAAGCCTTGATCTTTTGGCCCGCAACATGGCTGAGGTAAAGCCAACTGTAATGTGCTGCGTACCGCGCCTTTTAGAGCGTATCCACGACCGCGCCATGAAGAACGGATTAGCTGCAGGCGGCATCAAAACAAAGATATTCACCTGGTCGCTGGCGACGGGCCGCAAGCGCCGCCTGTTGAGCGAAGCCGGTAAGAAACCAGGACTGGTATTAGGCTTACAATTAAAGCTGGCCGAGGAACTGGTATTCAGCAAGATAAAAGAGAAAACCGGTGGCCGTTTAAAGGTACTGTTATCGGGCGGTGGCGCATTGCCTAAAAACATTGGCGAATTTTTTGGTGATATCGGCATTAAATTACTCGAGGGTTTTGGTTTAACAGAGACCTCGCCGGTAATGGCCGTAACCGAGAATGACCGTATCATCTACGGTACCGTTGGCCGCATTATCCCCGGCATTGAGGTAGCTATTCAACATGTAGATACCAAGGAGATCTACACCATCCAAACCCATGATAATTTTAACCCTGATTTCACCAGCGAAGAGGGCGAGATCATCGTACGCGGGCACTGTGTGATGCAGGGCTACTGGAAAAAACCTGAAGAAACTGCCAACGTGATAGATCCTGAAGGCTGGTTCCATACGGGTGATATCGGCCGATTCTTCCGCGGTAATCTGCAAATAACAGACAGGCTTAAAAACATGCTGGTAAATGCTTACGGTAAAAACGTTTACCCTACGCCGGTAGAGAACAACTACCTAAAAAGCCCTAAAATTGAGCAGATCTTTTTGATAGGTGATAAACGCGAATACATCACTGCCATCGTTGTTCCATCGCGCGAAGCGCTGCAGGAAACCTTTAAGATGAAGGATGATTACTTTGAAAAACCTGAACTATTCATCGATGAAAAAGAAATAAACGACTGGATAGCGCAGGACATTAAACGCCTCTCCACCGATCTTGCGAAATTTGAGCGCATCAAAAACTTTAAGATAAAACGCACACCTTTCAGCATGGAAGCGGGTGAGATAACACCTACCCTTAAAGCCAAACGCAAGGTGATAGAAAAGAAATACGCCGATGCGATAGACGAGCTTTACCTGCAGGAAACAGAGGATGACTAATAAAAAAGCCCCCGATAAATGTCGGGGGCTTTTCTTTTCTTATTCGCCGTCGCGAGCTTCCAACTCGCGCCAGCAAAACCTATGCGTTCAACAACTCCTGAAACAACGCCACAAAATCCCCCACGTGTTTACCATCAGCCAAACCATGGTGCACGCTTATGGACACAGGCATAGTTTTAACGCCGTCTTTTTCGGTCATTTTGCCGTATGATACTTTGGGCATGCTATCCTCGAATTGAAAACCGCGGGCATGCGTTAACCCGGTAAAATCAAGCCATGGGATGGCCGAGATGTGCAACACATTGGTTATCGGCCTTAACTCTATACCCGTACCGGCAGCAACACGTTCCATTTCTTTTTTGGCGTGAGCGGCAAATTCTTTCAGATCGGTGTGGTAATCCATAAACGAAAAACCAAAAGTATCATTGGGCCTGCCCACAGTGGCCGATGCGCCAATGCTATCATACAGGTAAACCTCGCCATTCTCTACACGGTACCTGAAATGGGTTAAGCGGTTTGCAGCCGTAAGTGTGCAGTGCAAATAGTATAAAAAGAAAGAAACACCCAACTCTTTGGCTTTGGCGTAGGCCTTTGTACAGTCAACCGTTACGGTTGCCCCAAAAAACGATTCTTCAAAGCTGTTAAAGAATTTAAAATGTTCGGTACGTTCCCAGGTGTTAAAGTCAATTTTGGTTTTCATTACAGGTAGTTCAGTATCTCGGTTATGCGCTCCACACTGCGGAAACGCTCGTTATCAATGCTATCTTCAATTTGCTCGTGCGCCCAGGTAATGTGGTAAGGCACATGCACCCCATGCCCGCCAATATTCAATACCGGCAGTATATCGCTTTTCAAGGAGTTACCTATCATCAGGAACTCTTCTGGCTTTATGTCCAGATGCTTTAGCAATTTTAGGTAGTTGGCATCATCCTTCTCGCTCATAATTTCGATATGGTGGAAATAGTCACCCAAGCCCGAGCGTTTTAGTTTGCGCTCCTGATCAAGCAGGTCGCCTTTGGTGGCCACTACTACGCGGTACTTATCTTTTACGGCTTGCAGTACTTGTTCAACGCCGTCCAGTATCTCAATAGGTTGGTTCAGCATCTGTTTGCCAAGGTCGGTTATCTTCTCAATAATATCAGGGGTGATAGTATTACCGCTCACTTTCAAAGCGGTCTCGATCATTGATAATACGAAACCTTTTATGCCGTAGCCATAAAGGGCAAGGTTCTCTATCTCTATCTTAAATAATTCGCGCTCCAGCTCGTGCTGCGAGGCATACTCGCCCAACAACTCACAAAACCGCTCTTCAGACGCACGGAAATAGGGTTCGTTCACCCAGAGGGTATCATCGGCGTCAAAAGCAATTACTTTGATGTTCATGGCGCAAAGGTATTTATTTTAGATAATGACGAGAATAGTAGTTTGGATGTGACAGGGGAATTATCGCTCACAGAGTTGACTCACCCCTAACCCCTCTCTGCTTCGCAAAGAGGGGAGTTTTTGCTTTTTGTTGCTTCCCCCTCTTTTCGCGCAGCGAAGAGAGGGTCGACCAGCGAAGAATAGTCGGGGTGAGTAAAATAGCACGGCGACGAAGTTGACTCACCCCCAGCCCCCTCTCTGCTACGCAAAGAGGGGGGGCTTCCTTTTCTTCTTTTCTTACCCTCTTTTCGCGCAGCGAAGAGAGGGTCGACCAGCGCAGCGTGGTCGGGGTGAGTAAAATGTGCGGCAGGATTTGTATCTTCCCTCATGCCTTCTATCACACAATTGTGTCGCGACCTTAGACAACGTCAAACTCCAGCCGAAACGAAATTATGGGCGTTGCTTAGAGACCGACAGCTAAATGGGTATAAGTTTTTAAGGCAACATCCTATTTACGTGAGGTCGGCACTTGGTAGGTGCGAATTTTATATTCCTGATTTTTACTGCGACAAAAAGAAACTGGTGATAGAGGCCGATGGCCCCGTTCATCTATATAAAAAGGATTATGATAAAAACAGGGATAAGGTTTTGGCTGATTTAGGGTTGAAGATTTTGCGTTTTACTAATCAGGAAATCGAAGATGATATTGAAGCGGTTTTGAAAAGGATAAGTGGGTCGTTGGTTAATGACCAAGCATTTTAAATAGAATACCACAGAGTTGACTCACCCCCTAACCCCTCTCTGCTTCGCAAAGAGGGGGATTTAACTCCTTCCCTCTTTCTCCTACCCTCTTTTCGCACGGCGAAGAGAGGGTCGCGCACGAAGTGCCGCGGGGTGAGTAAAATAGCAGAGCGACGAGTTGACTCACCCCCAGCCCCTCTCTGCTAAGCAAAAAGGGGAGCTTTACCTTTCCTGATTTCCCACCCTCTTTTCGCGCAGCGAAGAGAGGGTCGACCAGCGTAGCGTAGTCGGGGTGAGTAAAATGTGCGGCGGGATTTACATCCAACACCCTATTTCTAACTTAAAAATCATATTTTTGCACCCTTATTTAATACGTTTTATACAATGAGTATTGCACTATCTGAACAGGAGATACAACGTCGCAAATCGTTAACTGATCTGCGCGCTTTGGGCATCGACCCATATCCTGCCGAAGCTTACCCGGTAAATGCCTGGGCTAATGAAATTACTGAAAATTTTGAAGCTGCACCAGATAAGTATAAACAGGTGGTAATTGCCGGCCGTATCATGACGCGCCGTATCATGGGCAGTGCTTCTTTCTTTGAACTGCAAGACAGCACCGGCCGTATCCAGGTTTATATTAAACGCGATGATATTTGCCCTGATGAGGATAAAACACTTTACAATACTGTATTTAAAAAGCTGTTAGATATCGGCGACTATGTTGGTATAAAAGGTTACGCCTTTTTGACCCAAACCGGCGAACTATCTATCCATACGCAAGAAATAACCGTTCTTTCAAAATCGCTTAAACCGCTGCCGGTGGTTAAACGCGAGGACGATGGTACCGTTCACGATGGTTTTACCGACCCTGAGCTACGTTACCGCCAGCGTTACGTTGACTTGACAGTAAACCCCGATTTCAGGCAGATCTTCATCAACCGCTCTAAGGTTATCACCGCTATGCGTAATTACTTTAACGCACAGGGCTGGATGGAAGTAGAAACACCTATCCTGCAGTCTATCCACGGTGGTGCAGCGGCGCGTCCGTTTGCTACGCATCACAACACGCTGGATATGCCTTTGTTCTTGCGTATTGCTAACGAGCTTTACCTGAAACGCCTTATCGTAGCAGGCTTTGATGGTGTGTACGAGTTTGGTAAAATGTTCCGTAATGAGGGCATGGACCGCACCCACAACCCTGAATACACTGCGATGGAGATCTATGTAGCCTACAAAGATTACGTGTGGATGATGGCCATGGTTGAGGAGTGTTTAGAAACCGTTGCCCGCGCGGTACACGGCGTACCTGTGGTACAGGTTGGCCAAAACGAGATAAACTTTGCAGGCCCGTACGAGAAATTATCTATGTACGAGTCGATACAAAAATATACCGGCATTGATGTTTCAGCTATGGACGAAGCCGGTCTGCGTAAAACCTGTGGTGAGCTGGGCATTGAGGTGGATGACAGCATGGGTAAAGGCAAACTGGTTGATGAGATCTTCAGCGCTAAAGTTGAAGCCAACCTTATACAGCCTACCTATATTACCGACTACCCTATTGAGATGACGCCGCTTGCTAAAAAGCACCGCAGCAAAGAAGGTTTGGTAGAGCGTTTCGAGTTATTCGTAAACGGTAAAGAGATAGGTAACGCCTACTCTGAGCTGAACGATCCTATCGATCAGCGCGAGCGTTTTGAGGAGCAATTGGTACTGGCCGGTCGTGGTGACGAAGAGGCTATGGCAATGGATGATGATTTCCTGCGCGCGTTGGAGTACGGTATGCCGCCTACATCGGGCCTGGGTATCGGTATAGATCGTTTGGTTATGCTGATGACCAATCAGAGCACTATCCAGGAAGTATTGTTCTTCCCGCAGATGCGCCCTGAGAAAAAAGTAAAAGCACCAACCATTGAAGATTTTACTACCATCGGCATCCCCGCAGAGTGGGTACCGGTACTAAATAAAATGGGCTTCAACAGCATTGAAGAACTAAAAGCAGGCAACCCTAACAAGGTATTTAATGATCTTGGTGGTATGCGCAAAAAAATGAAACTGGAAATAGCCATGCCTACTAAAGATGAGGTGATGGCCTGGTTTGCATAGGCAGCCTATCGGCTAAAATATATAAGGGCGTTATAGTAATATAGCGCCCTTTTTTGTGCAAAAATAATCTGTCTTAAAATCAGCCGATAAAATCTTATTTACTTTTGCAACCCTTAAATAATGCCCAAATCGTAGTATTTTAGCGTTGGATTATGGCGTATAAGTTTATTGATAATTACCGCGAACAAGGGGCACGTAAACGACTGGTTGAGCTGTTGCGAAAAAAGGGCATTGAGGACGAGAAGGTTTTAACCGCAATTGGCAAAGTGCCGCGCCATTATTTCTTCGATGAAACTTTCTGGAACCAGGCTTATAAAGATATCGCCTTCCCCATAGGTGCAGGTCAAACCATCTCACAGCCTTATACTGTAGCCTACCAAACCGAACTACTGCACATCAGCAAAGGCGACAGGGTACTGGAAATAGGCACGGGTTGCGGCTATCAAACCTGTATATTATTAGAGCTCGGTGCAAAAGTATTTACGATAGAGCGCCAGGAGAAGCTTTACGAACGCACCGTACAAGTGCTGCCTTACATGGGTTATAAACCGAAATTCTTTTTAGGAGATGGCTCGGTAGGTATAGCATCAGATGCCCCTTACGATAAGATCATCGTTACTGCAGGCGCGCCAACGGTGCCCGAAACACTGCTGAAACAACTTAACATCGGTGGCATCATTGTTATCCCCGTAGGTGATGAAAAATCACAAAAGATGGTCACCGTACTCAAAACCGGCGAACATGATTACGAGCGCCATGTGCTTGACACCTTCCGGTTTGTGCCGCTTGTTGGGGATAGAGCGTGGTAAAGCAATAAAGATAATATCGAACACAAAATATTGAATGATGAATATTGAAGTGTTAACGATATAAAAAAGAAGCCCGTTTACTATTGATAAACAGGCTTCTTTTTTATGTATGGATCTTGATCGATATTACATCATCATTTAAAATTCGAAATTCTTTATTCGATATTCCCTCACCCCATTTACCAGCTATCCGTCCTAAACGGTTCTGCAGGCAGGCCGGCGGCGTTTTGCAGGTTGGTAACCGGATAGTTAGTATATGCATATCTAACAGCAAGAACCTGTGATATAGCCTGAGGCACTTTTATTTTGATCTCGTTCCCAATGATGCTTGCCTCACCCTGGCGAAATACTTTATCAGCACCTGCAACAAAAAAGAATTGTTTTAATGGAGCGTTATCTATCGTTGTTAACCCTGTTGCTGTTCCGGCGTCAAACTTAATAGTTACTTCGTTGCCCGCTTGTGTGTAAGATTGATATTTAGGGCCTGCGTATGCAACATTTTTACCGTAAGTTTTATTTAATGCGATGGATGCTAAACGTTCGCCTACCTGTTTTTTATATTTAGGGTGATGGTCCGCCACATCGCCAACATCCATAGTTACCACCATGGCGCTGTTAGTTGCTTTGGTGCGTACGTTCGATTGCGCCTCGCGGAAATTGGCCAGGCCAAAAACTGTTGGGTCGTTTGTGCCTTTATCATCAAAAGGCGTTATCTGTACATAATTAAACGGCAGGTCGCCCTGGTTAAATTTCTCGCGCCAGCCTTTTATCATGGCCGCATTTAAATCGGTGTAACTGCTGTAAGGTTGAAAGTTTTGGTTATTCTCGCCCTGGTACCAATTAAAACCGGTGATAGACATTTTACGCAGAGGATTGATCATCCCGTTGTATAGCTGGCTGCTTTGGTGGGTATTATTGTACAAAGCAAATAGCACCCCATCAGATGTAAAAACACTTAAAGGTGTCCAGGTTTCGCACCAACTACCATTTACTGATGATACGATAATTCCTACAGGCACCCCTTCGTCTGTATTTATCTTGCGTGCAAAATAATAGGCAACAGCGCTTAGGTTTGCAGCAGTCTCGGGGGTACAGGTTATCCAGTCTGCTTTAGCTTTCAGAAACTCAACAGGGTCTGTTTCGTAATCTTCTTTAACAGTGTACGATCTTATTTGCGGATAATTTGCAGCGGCTATCTCTGCCTGGTAATTCTCCACCCCGGCAAATGTTGCATTTTTACCCATGGGCATATTCATATTTGATTGCCCGGCGCAAACCCACACATCGCCCACCAATATGTTTTTTAAATTAACAGCTTGCTGGCCTGCTGTAATGTGTAACTCTTGTGCCGTACTTTGCGTTCCGGTAGCAGGTAACGCTACAGTCCAGATACCTTTATTATCTGCTTTTGCATTTGCGGTAGTGCCCCAGGTATCGGTAACGGTAACTACAGTGCCGGGCTCGCCTGTGCCCCAAATGTTAATGGGTTTGTTGCGTTGCAGCACCATATTATCCTGCAAAAGATTTGATACAGAGAAAGCTACGCCTGTTACCGGCGGATCTACAGGTTCATCGGGAGTGATAGGGTTTTGCTTTTTACAGCCGGTTATAACAGCCAATAAGGCGACTGCTATCAATAATCTAAGTTTCACGGCATGAAGATAAGACTTCATCAGCAAACCGTAAACTGCAAAATTGTTAATTATCGCTTCATCGCCCTATCCATTTCCAGCTTGGTATCGCGTTCTTTAAGGGTTTCGCGTTTGTCGTAAGTCTTTTTACCCTGGGCAAGGCCTATTTCTAACTTCGCAAAACCCCGTTCGCTAATGAACAGTGCCAGTGGCACAATGGTCAAACCCTTCTCTTCGCCGCGGGTTTGGAGTTTTTTGAGCTCTTTTTTGTGGAGTAGCAACACACGGTCGCGCTTGGCCTCGTGATTGTAGAACGATCCATAAGAGTATTCTGAGATGTGCAGGTTGCGCACATACAGCTGACCATCAATAAAAGTGCAAAACGCATCGTTAATGTTGGCCTTACCATTACGGATAGATTTGATCTCGGTACCCAAAAGCTGGATGCCGGCCACATACTTATCCAGTATACTGTACTCAAAGTAGGCCTTTTTATTTTTGATATATACGTTCTGCTCCATCACAAATTGAATTGGGTTGCAAATATGCAACAATTTAAGAGAACCAGGATTAAAGAGAGCCAAGAATCAGGATATCAAGAGACAAGAGGTTTTAAATCCTGATTCCTGAAATGCCTTCTTTCTTGACTCTTGACTCTTGATTCTTGACTCTTGACTCTAATTCTTCATTCACTTCTTCTGCGGTTTAACAACCAGCACAGGTACATTCACCTTATGCCTCACAGCATCAACGGTTGTGCCAAATATCAGGTCTTTTAAAACTTTATGCCCGTGCGATCCCATCACCAGGAAATCTATCTCCGTTTCTTTAGCTATCTGCGCAATGGCCGTAGCCGCGCCGCCATAACCAATTTTCGCTTCGGCCTTGTAGCCAAGGTCGGTTAGTGTAGTTACGTATTTGTCCAGGTTATCCACGTCGCTTTGGGTTTCGCTGTCCATTACTTGCTTGCCGTAGTAGCGCGCACCAGCGGTCTCAACAACGTGGATCAAATTATAATGCGCCCGCTTGCCGCCCTGCATCAAAGCATGGCGAATGGTATCCTGGTCGTTCTTAGAAAAATCTATAGTGATACCTATCTGCTTATATTGTATGGCCTCGAGGTTATCTAAAGTTGATGCCAAACCGTGTGGTACCTGTATAGGCTGATTAACATGCTTATATAACAAAGGCCTCAGGAAAACGTACAGCATCAACACACCAATGCCTATGGCGATAGGCACGATAACAAAGTGCACCAATTGGGCAGAATCCGGGCCGGATTTTGCCCAATCGCCAATTTCCTGTATCACCAGTTGCACGTTCAGTCCAACAATAATAACGGCAAAAAACCACGCCGCAGCCTTCATAGGGATGCTGTTGGCAAATTGCCCCATGCGCTTTTTATCAGATGTGAAGTGAATCAACGGAATTACCGCAAAGCCCAGTTGCAAACTTAACACCACCTGGCTTAGTATCAATAATTTCCCTAACCCTTCATCGCCTGCATGCAGGATGGTAAAAAACGCCGGGATAATTGCCAGCAATCGCGTTAGCAAACGGCGCAGCCACGGGGCAATACGCAGGTTAAGGTGGCCTTCCATAATGATCTGACCTGCCAGAGTACCTGTTACCGTAGAGCTTTGCCCGGCGGCTATCAGTGCAATGGCAAACAATGCCGGCGCCAGTTTCCCGAAGATGTTGGTGAGCAGTTTATGCGCATCCTGTATCTCGGCTACCTCATGATAACCACGATAGTAGAAAGCAGCAGCAGCCAATATCAGGATGGCTGCATTCACAAAAAATGCAAGGTTAAGGGCAATCGTGGTATCCCAAAAGTTATACTTAATGGCTGTTTTTATCCCCTCTTCTGAGCGGTCTATCTTGCGTGTTTGCACCAATGATGAGTGCAGATACAGGTTATGCGGCATCACCGTGGCACCAATAATACCAATGGCAATGTACAGTGCCTGGCTGTTCAGTTTTGTAGGAATGAAACCCTTAGCCACATCTATCATTTGTGGCTTTACGATAAACATCTGCGCCAAAAAAGCTACACCTACGATGAATATCAGCGATATAATAAAGCCCTCGAGTTTGCGCATGCCTTTATTGAGCAACAGCAACAGCAGCAAAGTATCCAGCAAGGTGATAGACACACCCCATATCAGCGGCAAACCGAACAGTAGGTTTAAACCAATGGCCATACCAATGATCTCGGCCAGGTCGCAGGCTACAATGGCTATCTGCGCCATTACGTACAGGCAAAAATTCACAAAGGGCGGATAGGTATTCTTTGATGCCTGCGCCAGGTCCAATCCGCGCACAATACCTAACCTTACGCATAGGTTTTGCAATAGCAACGCGATCAGGTTGGATAGCAATAGCACCCATATCAGCTTATAACCAAACTGACTGCCCGCAGCCAGGTCTGTTGCCCAGTTGCCGGGATCCATATAGCCCACGCTAACCAGGTAAGCAGGCCCCAGGAAGGACAAGAGCTTTCGCCAGCCGGTTTTATTTTCGGTGGTAACGGTGTTGTGTACGTTGCCTAATGAGTGTGAGTCGTGCTGCTGTGTCATAAGGCTATTAAAAGGTTATTGGCCACATCACGGCTTATTTGTATCTGAGTATTTTCCATTTCCAATATCACAGCGTTATCGTAGCTGATCACTTCTTTTATAATAATATGTTTACCGATGGTGAGCTGTTGCCGCTCCAGGTATTGCAGAAAACTTGCCGAGTGGTCGCGCACACCGGAGATAACGCCTGCGGTGTTTACCTCTACAGATGATACCGGCTTTAGTTCGCTCACCTTAAAGTTGCCATCGCAGTCGGGTATTGGGTCGCCGTGGGGGTCGCGGGTGGGGTGGCCCATAAAAGCGTCCAGCCGGTCTATCAGTTCGGTTAATGAAATATGCTCCATCTCCTCGGCCATATCGTGCACCTCATCCCACTTAAAATGCAGCTTCTCTACCAAAAAATATTCCCAAAGCCTGTGCCTGCGGATAATGTTGAGCGCCACCTTCTCTCCTGCCTTGGTTAAACTTACGCCCTGGTAACGGGTATAGTTAACCAGCGCTTTCTCGGCCAGCTTACGCACCATATCCGTTACGGATGATGCCTTTGTAGCCAGCTCAGCAGCAATTTGGTTAGTACTCACATTGCCAGCCGCAAGCGACAATTTATAGATGGCTTTCAGATAATTTTCCTCGGCTAATGTATTCATTTAAACAAATCTAATTATTTTTTTAGACTTGTCTAAAAATACAAACTTATTTGAGATTTGTTTTGTTGTGAGATATTTAAAAAAAATTATATTTTGTGAGGTTAAGAATAGTATATATTTGCACTTACCATGGCGTCAGAATTAGATAAAATAGACCTACAGATACTCAAGATTTTACAGGAAAATGGCCGCATAACCAACTTGCAGCTATCAAATGAGATCGGCTTATCGCCGGCCCCAACACTTGAGCGTGTACGTAAACTTGAGAATGCACAGTACATTAAGAGCTACCACGCATTGGTAGACGAGGAAAAACTGGGCCTTGGCATAAAAACCTTTATCCAGATCTCGCTGGATTTTCACCAGAAAAATACTATCCAGACCTTCTTAGATGAGATAAAAACCATTAAAGAAGTAACCGAATGCCACCACGTAACCGGCCAATGCGACTTCTTGCTAAAAGTTTACGTGCGCGACATTAAATCATACGAGCAACTGATCATGGAGAAGATAAGCCGCATATCTGTGGTAAAAACCTTCCAAACCATGATGATCATGAGCACCAGCAAAAAAGAGCCTATAGTTCCGTTGGAATACTGATAAGAGAGTCAAGATGTAAGAATCAAGAGTCAAGACGAACTCTGAACACATAAAAGCCCTTTAGAATTACTAAAGGGCTTTTCTCATATCGCATTTTTTAGAATCCTATCTTGGTTCTTGATTCTTATTTCTTGACTCTTTCCTGCCTATATCTGCCAATCAATCCCTTTCTTCCCTTCATTCTCCAAAAACTCATTTGTTTTTGAAAATGGTTTAGAGCCGAAGAACCCGCCGTGGCTTACAGCCAGTGGTGAGGGGTGGGTTGATTTTATAATTAAGTGATTGTTATTCGGATTGATCAATGGCGCTTTTGATTGCGCGTAGGCTCCCCAGAGGATGAACACCAGGCCCTGTTTCTCATCAGACAAGATTTTGATGGCTGCATCTGTAAACTTTTCCCAACCTTTCTTTTGGTGCGAACCTGCCGTTGCCGCGCGAACGGTTAGCGTGGCATTTAATAACAACACACCTTGCTGCGCCCATTTGGTGAGGTCGCCGGTTTGGGGGATGATGAAGCCTGGAATATCGGTTGATAGTTCTTTATAGATATTCTTTAACGAAGGTGGTGCAGGGATACCGCGCTGTACCGAGAACGATAAACCATGCGCCTGGTTTGGGCCGTGATATGGGTCTTGCCCCAGTATCACCACCTTTACATCATCAAAAGGCGTGATGTTAAAAGCGTTAAAAATATCGGCATTGCGGGGACATATGGTGTGGCCGGCATCCTTCTCCTGCTTCAGGAAAGCTTTAAGCTCCTGCATGTAGGGTTTCTCAAATTCTGCGCTTAAATGCTTTTTCCACGAAGGTTCTAATTCTCCTGCCATAAATATTAAATACTGATGATTTATTTAGCGTACAAATAACGATATTTGCGCACTGTTTTTATAGTAATACAAATTATGTCGAATATAGTTAGGTTAGTTATTGCCTGTGTTATAATGGGTGCCGGTGTAACGCTTTGTGCCTTTGGCTTTTGGGGATGGGGAATAACCGTGTTTTTATTAGGTGGTATGACATTGCTTACCTTCTTCTTTAACGAGAACATGATTATAGCGCAGTTTTACCTGCGTAAAGAGAACACAGATAAAGCCGGACAATTTCTTAACCGCATTAAAAATTACGAGAAAGAGCTTAATAAAAACCAGTGGGGTTATTACAATATGCTTATTGGTTTGATAGAATCGCGCACAGCGCCTTTAAAGGCCGAAAAATATTTTAAGAAAGCGCTTCAATTGGGTATGAGCATGTCTCATA
This sequence comes from Mucilaginibacter conchicola, assembly GCF_003432115.1. GTDB lineage: Bacteria > Bacteroidota > Bacteroidia > Sphingobacteriales > Sphingobacteriaceae > Mucilaginibacter > Mucilaginibacter conchicola. The sequence continues at coordinate 254,199 of NZ_QWDC01000003.1, read as the reverse complement.
ACAATGCTTTGGCAAAACTCAGCCTTGCAGGTATATCAATGGCTAAACGTAACAAGCGCGAGGCAGAAATGTATATCAAAGATGCAGCTAAGGACGACAAGAATAAATTACTTGCCGACCAAATAAAAATGATGAAGGCACAAATGGCGCAGATGGACAAACAACAAGTTGTGCGCAATTACCGCCCTAAATTCTAAGGAAAAGAAACAAAAGATATTTAAAGATTACTTCTCGTCGAGCTTGCTGAAATACTCAGGCTCGGCAGAACTACTCTGGCTTGGCTCGATGTGCCTGTCAACCAAAGGTGCAGGTACAAAAGAGAAACCTTCAAAACTCTCTTCTTTTTGTTTTTCAGATCTCACCGGTTCAGAAACCTCAACCATCTTTAGCAAACTGCGAATAAAAGAAAGGTCAAAACTTCTCCTGTTTAATTTGATCAGGTACTCGTTTTCGTTTATTTCAAGAATAGAGTTTGTCATAACGATTATTTATAGTGTGTCGATATAAAAATCAACAACGTACATTAAATGAAAGTTTTACACACTTTATCTTTTTGTTAAGAATTGTTGGCTTTTTAGTATGGTGTTAATGAGCGCGTTGTTGAAAAGTTGATTGGGTGCCCTAATCAGTTATCGGTTGCGTACCTACGGCACGCATTAAATGCAATTGTAGCTTTCTACAAAGCGGTTGTCTCTACGGAACATTACCATCATGTCGCTTTTTATAATATGTAAAATTCTTCGCAAAGTAAAATTGCTCTGTAGGAACTACCGCTTTGTAGCAAAATTAAAGATGATTTGGGTGCCGTAGGTACGATACCTGTCAAACCGTAAAAAATCATTGCCGTTGGCTTTAGCCAACGGATAGCAAACAGAAAAGCAAACGGCTTTAGCCGAAACTAATCTGATATTGGGCTAAAGCAGGACTCTAATCCGACGACCGTCGGCTGAAGCCGACGGCAATGATGTGCGCATCTCGTTGTTTACTAATACGGATCAACATCTGCCTGCACAATACTCCCCTTACTTAGTTTAGTAGTTTGAAATTGAGTGATGGTATCCCTGATAATGGCTTTTGCTTTTACTATCGAGATACTATCCCGCTCAAATTTGAGCATGATAGATTTGATGTAAAAGTTACGAATGCGGTTGATGAGAGGCGCCTCCGGCCCTATCACCCTATCACCGAAATGCTTGCGGAGTTCGCCAGCCAGATACTCAGCCTGGTTATACAGCACCTCGGGATCTTTATGCTTTACATCTAAATTAATAATACGATAGTATGGCGGATACTTAAAGCTTTTACGCTCTTCCATCTCCGTAAAATATAGATCGTTGTAATCGTTATCTATCACCTGGCGTATCACACGGTGGTTGGGGTCGTAGGTTTGTATTACCACCTTACCTTGCTTGCCACGCCGCCCTGCCCTGCCACTCACCTGGGCCAGCATTTGGTAGCTGCGTTCGTTGGCGCGGTAGTCGGGGTATTTTAGCAGGCTATCCGCATTGATGATGCCTATTACGGTTACATCAGCAAAATCCAACCCCTTGGCAACCATTTGGGTACCTACCAAAATATCTATCTTTTTTTCTTCAAGATTAGTAAGGATATTTTGCAGCGAGTTACGCGAGCGGGTGGTATCCAGATCCATCCTTTGCAAACGAACCTCGGGCATCAGTATCGATAGCTCATCTTCTACCTTCTCGGTACCAAAGCCCTTGTATTCCAGGTGCGTTGAGCCACAGGCCGGGCAGATATTGGGTGTATCTTCTTTATAGCCACAATAGTGGCAATGCAGTTTATGGCTGTGCTTGTGGTAAGTTAAACTTACATCACAGTTGATACATTTTGGCGTATAGGCGCAAACCTTGCACATCAAAACCGGCGCATAGCCGCGGCGGTTCTGGAATAATATCACCTGCTCCTTATTATCCAAAGCCTGGTAAATATCCTGCACCAACACACTGCTAAAGTGCGATTGCATAGTTTTGCGCTTGGTTTCCTCGGTAATACTTACCACCTGTATCAATGGTAACTCAACACCACCATAGCGCTCCATCAGTTCTACAAAACCGTATTTACCGGTGCGGGCATTATAATAGGTCTCAAATGATGGCGTAGCCGACCCCAGCAGCACTTTGCTGCCATACATATTAGCTAAGTAAATAGCAGCATCTCGCGCATTGTAGCGCGGAGCAGGATCAAATTGCTTGTAGGATGTTTCGTGCTCCTCATCAACAATAATTAACCCCAGATCAGTAAATGGCAGGAATACAGATGAACGTGCACCGAGTACCACTTTGTACTCGCCATTCAATACCTTTTGCCAAACCTCTACCCGCTCGTTATCATTAAAGCGGGAATGGTAAACGCCTATGGTGCTTCCAAAATAAACACGCAGGCGTTCTATTACGTGTGTAGTTAAAGCTATCTCGGGTAGCAGATACAACACCTGTTTGCCAGTGGCGATAAATCTCTCTATCTCTTTTATATAGATCTGAGTTTTGCCCGATGAAGTTACACCATGCAGCAACACCACATCTTTCTCTTCAAAATGTTGTCTCACACCATCCAGCGCAGTTTTCTGGGCGGGGCTCAACACAAAATTACTTAGCTCATCATCATCCTCTTCATAACCCAGGCGCGATACATTCTTTTCTTCGATAAAGAAAACCTCTTTCTCGGCCAATGATTTAATGCTCGATTCACCTGCACCACTGGCTTCCAATAGTTCGGCTTTAGAAATGGTCTTTTGCTGGCGCGATAATTTAATATAGGCCAGCACAGCATCGGCTTGTTTAGGTGCCCGCTTCTCGAGGATCAGGAACAATTCCTGCAAGGCATCCTGGTTATGATAGGCCGGATTAAGCGTTATGTAGGCACGCTTGCGCGGTTTGTACCGCTCGGCAACCTCTTCAGATATGTTGATGATATTTTTCTCAAACAGCGATTTCAATATCGGCATCACTGTTTTTTGGCCTAACAGTTTGGCTATATCGCTGATAGTGAGCTCAGGCTGCAGGTCCAGCGCTTCGGTAATCAAATACTCCTTATCATTCATTGCCGATTTATCGTACTCAAAACCTTTGTTCAGCATTACCTTGGTTTCGCTGGCCAGTTTGAGGGCTGTGGGCAGGGCGGCATTCATTACCTCGCCCTCGTTGCACATATAGTACTCGGATAGCCAGTGCCAAAACTGCAATTGCTTTGGGGTAACCACGGGGCGGTCGTCAAGTATATCTATAATATACTTCGCCTCGTATTTGCCGGGAGCCTGTTCGCTTATATTGCTGACAATTGCGGTATAGAGTTTACTTTTACCAAACTGCACCACTACCCTCTTGCCAATAGCAATGGCATCATTAAGCTCGTAAGGTACGCGGTAAGTGTAATTAATGCTGATAGCTAAGGGCAATATCACTTCAACAAAAAGCGTTTTGCGGGTAGCAGCAGCACCTTCGGCAAACTCTAACATGTAATTTTATTTATTGCGGAAAGCAGCTATTGCTAAAACAATCCATCCTATAATAAACAACAGGCCACCTAATGGTGTTATGGGGCCAAGGGCTATTAAACCGGGCGCATTTAGCAGGTCGCGGCATGATAATAAGTACAGCGAACCCGAGAAAAACACAATGCCCAGGGTAAACATATAATAGGCAACGTTGATGAGCTTGTTTTTAAACCTGCCGAAAGTAGATAAAAAGAGCAGGGCAAACACGTGGTAAAAGTTGTATTGTACTGCGGTATGCCAGGTATCTAACTGTTTGGCCGTTAATACATCTTTTAAAGCGTGGGCACCAAAAGCACCGGCAATAACAGCCAAAGCACCAAAAAACGAAGCCGTAATTATTATTTGTTTATTCATGCAGATATAAAAGGCTAAGTTAACCAAATGAAAGTATTACTTTATTGTGGTACAGTAAAATTCTAAATTGCAACCGGAACACCGTACATGAAGAGACTGATAGCCATAACCTTAATTTTAATTGCCGCTGTTGCGTGGGTAACCGTTAAATATTTTAACAGTTTAGGCACATCGGGCATGCATGCCGGCAATGTGATACGCACCATCCCCGATAATGCTGCGCTGGTTTTTGAGTTTACCAACGAGAACAGCCTCTATGATATTTACAAAGACAACAACATCCTTGGCAACCTTATCGGCGAAGAAAAACTCACCGACCTGGATACCGTTAAAAACCGTTTGATAAACAACCCGGCGCTGAACAAGGCGTTTGATAACCGCAATATTTTTATATCGATACACCCTGTTAAAGACGATATACAGTTGCTGATAACGGCATCGGTAAAAGATGTACCTGTGCAGCAATTTGATGAGTTAGCCAAACAGCGCAACAGCGGTATGCTGATAACCCCGCTTAAGATAGGCGATAAAAGCGGCTACAATGTTTACTTTGCATCGTTAAAAAAACGCCTGTACATCATTAATAGTGGCGGCAATATCTTATCGGCAAGTTTTTCTAAAGACCTGATAACTATTGCAGCAACCTACCAGCCACCTAAAGAGCAGCATAACTTTATGCTCCTGCCGGATCAGCAGAACTCCAACTCATTGGTAAACCTGTATGTGAATTACCAACACCTCGACCCTCTGTTTAACCAGGTGTTTAAGGACAATACAGATATTTTTAAGCCTTTCCGCCTGTTGCCTGCGCTGGCCGCACTTAATATCAATTTCAAGAATGATGCTATTATGTTTGCGGGGTACACGAATATCGAAACACAAAAACCAGGCAGCTATCTTAATATATTTGCCAATCAGCAGCCCGTGGTTAATAACCTCAAAGATATCTACCCTTCAACTACTGCTTATGCCATAGATATGGCGGTATCTGATGCTTCTAAATTTTTCAACGATCTATCTACCTTTCAACAAAAGGCCGGTTTACAAAAGGAGAAAGATGCCCTGCTAACAAAGGTTAAACAGGAAACAGGCATCAACATAAAACCCGAGTTTGAAAAATTGGTAAAAAGCGAATTTGCTGTGGTTACCACCCGTTTTCAGGAAAAGTTTGGCATTATAGAAGTAAAAAACGGATCGCAGCTAAGGCCATTCATGACCAACATAAGCAATATGGTTACTGATGAGGTGGGCCAGTTCAATTTTACTAAGCTGCCTTATTTTTTACTGGGCGACGCTTTTAGTGCTTTCAGAAAACCGTATTTCCGGATTATTGATAATTATTTAATACTGGCCAACACCCCCGGCGAACTCACCAGTTATGCCGACACTTATTTTAACCGTAAGCTCATCAGCAAGACTGATAATTACCTCCCTTTTGATAATTTACTGGCCGAACGCAGTAACATTTCCTTCTTTTTACACTTTAAAAATTCGCAACAAATTTTAAAACAAAGTTTAAAGGACGACTTCTATATTTCTTATAAAGACAATGCTTTATCATGGAGAAATTTCTATGCCGTATCCTTTCAGTTTGGCGCAACTGATAAAAATTTCTACACTAATTTTTGCTTATTAAAAAATATGCAGGATACCGTTGCCAGGCAATAAAAACAATTAAATAATATAAAAAACACAACCCTGGTGCATTTTAATCCGTTTAAATAACAGATATTAGTAACGTATAATTAAGCCGATAGGGCAAGCATCAGACAACAGGCATTGCATATAAATATGAATCGTTTTTTACTGGTTGTATGTTTTCTTTTTATTTCTGCTACAACATTTGGCCAGCAATTTTCGCAATATAATACCGGTACGTTATTCGATTCATTTGAGAACCCGGCGCAAACCAACTTTATACCAGACAGTAGCAGGTATATATCTTTCAACTTTTTGGTTCCCAACTTTGGCAGTAACTTTTTCTTAACAGGCCATGGCCAGGTGCCACTTAAAACACGTGCTTTTACCGGCAGGTATGTAAACACTAACCTAACTTTAGATAAAGGAGATTTTAGCCGCGCCAATGTAGATGCGAATACCTATTTGTTGATGCTGCGCATTTTTAAAAGCCTTGATGGCGACCAGGAAATGGGGTTCTCTGTACAAACCCGTGCAGAGGGGAAAGGCATATTTACCGATCAAACATTATTGCTGTTAAATGGCGCCGGCGCATTTCAGGATGGTGTACCTTACAACGATCTGAATAACAGTTACCGCTACCAGGCATATCACCAGATAAGCTTTGCCTACCGCGAAAAATTTAGCAAGCAATTCTCTTTTGGTTTTAAACTGAGTGCATTGCTGGGTATACAATATCAGCGTTTAAACATTAACAGCTCTTATCTGCAGTTTGATAACGCTGCTGATAACGCTTACCTGGGTTTACAGGGCAACTATCGCATAAGCTATACTCCCGGCAAATTTAGCGGGCACGATCTGTTACCTAATTTCCGTAACCCGGGTGCCTCTATTAGTATTGGTACGCGTTTACAAACCCGCGATAATTTTGTTATCCAGGCCAATATCAAGGACCTTGGTTTTATACATTGGTACAACAGATCAACAGAGAGTGTGTTTAATGATATACAGGAAGTACCGGCGGTAAGCGAGCCAAGGCTTGAAGATAAGTTATACAAAATCTCTCATGACATTGTACGTTCTGCCGATAGGCAAACAGGTTTTACTACGCCTACCAATGCCAAGTTTGAGCTAAGTGCTAATAAATCGTACTGGTTAGATAACGAAATGCAATTAAAATACTCTCCTACGCTTATAGTGCAAAAAGAGTTGTTTTATGACGGATACACCGCAGCGTTATCAAACCCCATCCAATACAAAAACTTCACGGGTACATTTGTAGCATCATACAATAATTACAAATTACTTAACGCCGGCCTGCAGTTTATGGTAAGATCACCAAATGCCGAGTTTTTTATCGGCAGCGACAGGCTATTACAAAGCGCCAGTTTAGCAGGTGCTGCGGGTAAAAGCGAAAGCCAGATAGCCAAAGCCGGTTCATTTAGCGGAGCCGACTTTTTTATGGGTTTCTCTTTAAAATTTGGCCATGTGATAGAGCATCCGCTTAATACATCTGTTATCCCTATCGGCGATCGCCCGGGCCTTCTGAGGCGCATGTGGAACGGTATCTGGGGTATTGATAATGGCGATTAATTAGCTGCTTTTCTTTCCGGCAATAAAATCTTTAAGATAATAAGGCTCAAAATAAGCCACATCTTCAAATTGCTTATTGGTAAACTTCTGTTGAGCCAATTGGGTAATATCGCGTGCCGAGTTCTCAAAATCAATATTAAACAAAGCATTGGCGTTTTGGCCCAGTACATCTATACATTTGGCCGCGCCATCACCAAAGAAAAGCACTTTATTATCCTGTAGCAGGTCGGTAAAGCTTTCGACGGTGATGATCTCAGCAGCCGTTGTTTTTACCAAAGTACCATCTGTTTTATAAACAGCAGTGTAAACTTCCATACGGCGGGCATCAATCATGGGGCATAATAAAGTATCAGCCTCTACCTCATTTTTATTTGCAACACCACTGGCCATAGCCTCGAGGGTATTTATGGCGATGAGTGGTTTATCCAAAGCAAAACACAAACCTTTAGCGGTTGATACCCCTATGCGCAAACCAGTGTAAGAGCCGGGGCCACAGCTTACCGCAATGGCATCAATATCATTATAAGAAGCATTCTGCTGTTTAATGAGATCGTTTATGTAGATGGTGATCACCTCGGCGTGCATATTACGCTCGTTGATCTCTTTATATGCAAGCACCTCGCCGTTGGCTGATAAGGCAACGGAACAAGAGGTGGTAGCGGTTTCTATCTGTAAAATCATAATGGAAGTCAAAAGTAAAAATTCAAAATTCAAAATTGCTCGTCGCGCGCTGTTTTTGACTTTTTAATTTTGAATTTTGACTTAGCATTAAGGGACAGGATCATGCCCATGCCCGCCCCAGGGGTTACAACGGGCAATACGTTTAAGTGCCATCCAGCCGCCTTTAAAAGGTCCGTACTTGCGGATGGCCTCTATACCATACTGAGAGCAAGTTGGGGTGTAACGGCAGGCGTTGGGCAATATAGGCGAGATAAGATATTGATAGATCTTTATCAACGCCAAAAAAAAAGCGCCGAAGATAGCTTTAACACCATTCCACAGCGCATTCATTTGGTAGCCTCCGCCGCAAGCTGCGTTAAAAGCTTCACCATTTTCTTTTCAAAAAAATCGTAGGGGGCAATTTCTTTACCTATATAGCTTATAAATAATACCAATTTGCGGTCGGCATCATTTAATACATTATATAACAGGGCTTGTTTATTGAGGCGATAGGCCTCGCGCATGCGGCGCTTTACAGTATTGCGGTCTGTAGCGTGTTTATAACGCTTTTTGCCAACAGCAAATACAATTTGCACGGGGAATTGCTGCGCTGCATCGGCAGGCATCCACGATATTTTGTAGGGGTAACATAAAAAAGAAGAACCGTTATGAAAAAGACCCTCAATGAGACTTTTATTACATAACCGTTCTTCTTTCTTAAAAGTATACATAGTTGTTAATGCCAAACCGCAGCTATCAAACACAAAAACGGTTAGCCCCTCTGCTTAGCAGAAGATACAACCATTATTATGCTTTGTGAGTGCGCTCGTCAGATACAGTTAATCTTTTTCTGCCTTTAGCTCTTCTTGCAGCAAGTACTCTTCTGCCGTTTGCAGATGACATGCGCTCACGGAAACCGTGTTTATTTTTTCTTTTCCTTACTGAAGGTTGGAACGTTCTTTTCATGGCTATATTTTATTCTATTCGTCTTCTAAATCGTTGCTCTTAAAAACAAGAGTGCAAATGTAGCGTAATTTTTAGTTTTTTCAAATAGTATTGCAGTTATTTGGCTAAATTTATTAACATTAAAGCTAACACTACCCTAATGAAAAGCTTTCTTACTGTTTTACTGATACTTACATCATTTGCAGCTATGGCACAGGATGCCATGGCGCCCCACTATAAAATATACAACACCGCTAAAAAAGCACCTGCTACTGTTGATGATATCATCAGCAGCCTTGATAAAGCCGATGTACTCTTCTTTGGCGAAGAGCATAACGACTCTACCGGCCACTACCTGGAAGCTTTGTTATTTAAAAAGCTAACGGAAAAATACCCCGGCAAATCGGCATTATCATTAGAGATGTTCCAAACGGATTGCCAGACTGTTTTGAACGAGTATTTAGCCGGCCTCATCCGCGAGAAAAACCTTATTACCGAAGGCCGTGCCTGGAATAATTATAAAGACTACCGCCCTATGATAGAGCAGGCTAAAGCAACTAACACACCTGTTGTTGCAGCCAACGCCCCTACCCGCTACACTAATATGGTTACCCGCGGCGGTTTAGTCAGCCTAAACCAATTGAGCGCACAAGCCAAAACATGGCTGGCACCTTTACCTATTGATACCGCAACAGGCCCCTACTATGAGAAATTTGTGAACATTATGGGTGGGCATAGCGCTATGGGCAACATGAAGATATATCAATCACAAAATGTGTGGGATGCTACCATGGGTTATAACATAGCGCAATTCCTGAAAACGCATAAAGATTTTAAAGTAATGCAGGTTAATGGTGGTTTCCATAGTGAGGAGAAGCTGGGCACTGCCGCACAACTAAAGAAATACTCACCCAAAGTACGCATCGTAAACATTGCCGCATACGCCGATGACGGCTTCGACAACCCCGACTGGACCAAATTTGAAAAAATGGGTGACTTTATTATCCTCACCGATCCTAAATTACCAAAGACGTTTTGATCATTGGGTCATTGGGTCATCAACGACAATTTGATTTTGACTGGGACGGTTTTAATCTTCCTCAAAAGTGATTTGGGCGGCGAGATGTTTTGGGGCGATGCCGCAGTAGGCTGTTTTTAAGATCTCAGTGAGCATGTTGCGCTGCACCAGCTGTAGATTAACGTGAGTCCAGCCTTGTTTGCCCCATTTGTTGGGTACAGGATAGATCACCTCAGTATTAAAAGTGCAGAAGATATCCTGCTCATCCGGAGTAAGTTTAACAGTGGCGCGGTTATGCTCCGCCACCACTGTTGTAAATATCTTTTTATTTACCCTGAACGATGTTTTCTCAAAGTGAGGCGCTTCGATTACCTCGGGTAACGAAAGGGCTATTTCGCGAAGCATCTTTACATTATCTATCGTCATTTATGTTTTAACTAACTTCACCACATTAAGGCAAGTTGAAAGGTAATGACTCAATGACAGCGAAGCGTAATGACTCAATGACGCGAAGCAACAACGCTTACGCTTTCTTAGCCAGCAGGTCGCGTATCTCGGCCAGTAATACTTCTTCTTTAGTTGGTGCGGGTGGCGCTGCAGGCGCAGCTTCTTCTTTCTTTTTAAAGCTGTTAAGGCCTTTAATGATCAGGAACAGCGACAATGCGATGATGATAAAAGAGATCACCTGAGAGATAAATTTACCATATGCTATTGCCGTACCGGGTATTTTTAACTGAGCAAGGTCAGTTAAATTTGCTGCCTTTAATGCCGGGGTTAGTACTGCCGGGGTAATAATATCATTAACCAATGATTTTACTATATCACCAAACGCAGCACCAATAACTACTGCAACAGCCAGATCTAATACATTGCCTTTAATAGCAAACTCTTTAAACTCTTTTACAAATCCCATATCCTTATTAATTGTTGTGTTATTAAAGTTATCAATAAAATTTTGACTGCTCCAAACAAAACCCACCTAAAAACATTTTAGGAATGTAAATACAGCCACAAAACCATTTTTAAACTTAATGTAATTGCTGTACTTTTGACCCCGCGTCTATAAACTATGTTAAAACAAAATCTTCAGCAGAAGCTCCTTCAGAAACTATCGCCGCAGCAAATTCAATTTATAAAATTGCTGCAGGTGCCTACCGTGTCGTTAGATACCCGTATTAAAGAAGAACTGGAAGAAAACCCTGCGCTTGAGGATATGAGCCTCACCAATATCAACGAGCCCGAAGAACAATACCCTGACCGCGACCCAGACGATGATAACTACGATAGTGATCATGAGGGTGGCGAGATGGACGAGTTTAACATTGACGATTACCTGCAAGACGACAGCGTAAACGATTACGGCAGCCGCTACGATAATAATGGCGATGATGATGACGACCGCAAGGAGATCCCTATTGCCGTTCAAAGTTCTTTCTTTGAGAACCTGCAGGCACAGCTGGATCTTTTACCCCTGTCTGATCATGATTTTGCCATCGGCCGGCAGATAATAGGTAGTTTGGATGATGATGGTTACCTGCGCCGCCCTATCATGTCGTTAACTGATGACCTGGCCTTTTCACAAAACGTAATGGCCGAGGATGAAGAGGTTGAAGATATGCTGAAAGTTATCCAGTCCTTCGATCCGCCGGGCGTTGGTGCACGTACCTTACAGGAGTGTTTGCTGATACAGCTTCGCCGTAAGGATGCAAATGATCCTATCATCAAGAAAGCCATACTGGTAGTTGAACATTATCTGGAAGAGTTTACCCGCAAGCATTATGATAAGCTGGAGAAATCATTAAACATGAACTCTGACGAGTTGCGTGGCGTGGTTAACGAAATATTAAAGCTAAACCCTAAACCGGGCGACAGCAATGAGGTAAGCACCAAGCAAATGCAGGTGATACCAGATTTTCACATCAAAAACAACGATGGTGTTCTGATACTAACGCTTAATTCTAAAAACGCGCCAGAGCTTAAGGTGAGCCGCTCTTACCAGGAGATGTTTCAGCATTATGATAAGGCATCGCAAAAAGATAAGAAGCTAAAAGAGGCCGTACAGTTTGTAAAACAAAAGCTCGATTCGGCAAAATGGTTTATTGATGCTATTAAGCAGCGCCAGCAAACGCTGCTTAAAACCATGAATGCCATTATGCAATACCAGTACGATTTCTTTTTAACCGGGGATGATAAGAACCTTAAGCCAATGATCCTGAAAGATATTGCCGACCGTATCGGCATGGATATCTCAACAGTATCGCGTGTGGCTAACTCTAAATATGTACAAACTGAGCATGGCACCTTCCTGCTTAAGTCATTCTTTAGCGAGGCTATCCAAACCGAAAGCGGCGAAGAGGTATCTAACAAAGAGGTAAAAAAGATACTGGAAGAACATATTGGCAAAGAAGACAAACGCCACCCCCTTGCCGACGAAAAGCTTACCGAAATACTCAAAGAGGCCGGTTACAACATTGCCCGCCGCACCGTAGCCAAATACCGCGAGCAAATGAACATCCCGGTAGCAAGGCTAAGGAAAGAGCTATAAGAGAGAATCAAGACTATTAGAAGTCAGGAATCAAGACATAAAAAAGCCCTTAAAAATTTTTAAGGGCTTTTTCTTTTTATGTAATTGATAAATCTTGATTCCTGACTCTAAAAGTCCTGACTCTTTAAAAAAACTACCACCCGTGCTGCGGGCTGGTTAGTTTGTATTTATTGTTCAATAATATACCCAGCACCAGTTCGTGAGAGCCATTGCTCACCGCTTTTAGTGGTGACGTAGTGATATCGTAAGCATAGCTTACGTTAACCAACGAGTTGAGGTTAAAACCAGCCAGCACGCCAAATGAATCATTACGGCGGTACGAGCCACCAAACCAGAACCTATCGCGGAATGAAAGCTTCATATTGATATCAAAGCTGGTTGGCGTAGGATCGATAAATTTCAACAAGGCTGATGGCAGTAACATTACATCATCAGACAGGTAAAACTTCATACCTGCTGTAGCAAAAAAATGCGGCACCGCTTTGCTCAGCGTAGCGTTATCTGTTTTAGTAGAAATATATTGTACCTGAGGCAATATTTGCTGTGCCGAAATACCAAAGTAGTAATTGGCAGCGTATCCCCATATACCTACGCCCACATCGGGTTTCCATTTATTATTCTCAATACCTCGTAAAACGGGGTCGTCGGGGTTTTCAAAAGTAAGCTCAGAGGTAGCCAGGTGCAGGTGGTTAGCGCCGGCAGATACACCTACCGAAAGGTTAAATTTACTGGTAATACCCAGGTGGTAAGCATAAGTTGCGGCAATATTTGTTTGATCTAACGGACCGGCTTTATCTGTTACTACCATAAAACCTATCCCGTGGTGCGGTGCAGATGCCTGGTAATCGCTGGTGTACATACGGCTGTAAGGGCTTTCGCCGCCATAAGGCAAAAAGCCTGCGGCATCACCTTCGGTAAACTCGGTACCCAAAGGTGCGGTAATACTTGCATAAGCTGTTACGGGAGCGCCGTCAAGGCCTTTCCACTGGCTGCGGTAGCCAAATTTAACGTCGGTATAGTTCTCAATACCGGTAACGGCAGGGTTCAATAACAAGTTATTGAAAATGTATTGCGTATACTGCGGCTTTTGCTGGGCTGCAGCAAAAAGCGAGATGAAGCAAGCTGTGATAAGGGTAGGTAATGCTTTCCTAAGCATTGGTATTTTTAGTTTAAAAAAATTTATCCGGATTAGGGACTAAGTTAAGGAATTTTTCAAACTTTTCTTCATAATTAGATTGATCGAGCTGATAATAAAAAGCCCCCTTCTTTGACGACTGCTTATCCTTCTCATTTTGCTTGATAAGCAAGCCTGTTGAAAGCAGCTTACGGCTAAAGTTACGGTCATCAAATTTTGTGTGGTAAACGCCTTCATAAAGAGCCTGCAGTTGCGGGATAGTAAACTTATCGGGCAATAGCTGGAACAATATAGGGTGCAGGGCCGCTTTGTAGCGTAGTTGTTTCATGGCCAGTTTAACCATTTCGGCATGGTCAAAAACCAGATCGGGCATTTCGTTAAGCAGGAACCACTCCGGGTGGTTATCGCTCACCAGCTGCTGCTGGTATTGCTGGATATCTATTAAAGCAAAGTACGCAATAGACAAAGTACGCTCAACCGGGTCACGATCCGGCTTACCAAACACCTGGAACTGCTCCATGTAAACATTCTCCAAACCTGTACGCAATTGCAGCACCCGGTTAGCAGCGTCTTCAGGGCTTTCGGTAGGTTTCATGAACCCGCCCATTAAGCTCCATTTGCCCACTTCAGGCTCAAGGCCACGCTCTACCAGCAGGATCTTGATATCCCATCCGTCAAATCCGAAAATAATACAGTCTACCGCAACTAAGGTTCTGGTCTCGCCAGTATACTCACCCATAAGTAAAAGTTTATCAGCTACAAGGTTAATAAAACTCTTGGATTTAAAAAAGCCCCTCTACGCGTTAGCCAACGCGCGGTCTAAATGTACATAACCGCCATCAACATAAATAATTTGCCCGGTGGTATGGCTTGATCTGCCCGAGAGCAGGAACACCACCATATCGGCAATTTCGGCAGTGCTGGTCATGCGGTTACCCAAGGGTATCTTGGCCTCAATTTCTTTGCGTTTGGCAGCAGGGTCGGCAAGGGTATTTATCCAGTTTTCATACAGGGGTGTCCAGCACTCGGCTACTACCACCGCATTTACACGAATGCCATATTTAAGCAATTCAACCGCCCACTCGCGGGTAAGCGCATTACGCCCGCCGTTTGATGCCGCATAGGCCGATGTATTGCCCTGGCCCGTATCGGCAGTTTTAGATGTGATATTAACGATTGGCCCTTGCGATTTTTTCAGATAAGGTAAAGCATGGTGCGCCATCAAATAATAATGCACCATATTTTTATGCAGCGATGCCATAAAGCGCGCGTAATCGCCTTGCTCTAACCCTACCCCATCATTAGCGCCTGCATTATTCACCAGGCCATCAATACGGCCATATTTATCAGCAATAGCTTTCACTGCTGCGGCACATTGCTCAGGTTCGGTCAGTTCAGCCACAACCTGGAAGCTTTCTGTGCCTTTGGCTTGCAGGGTATAAACCACTTTAAGGTTATCCTCTTCGCTACGGCCCACTATAACAGGTATAGCGCCTTCGGCAGCCAGCGAAGTAACAATGCCCTCGCCTATCCCTTTGGCACCGCCGGTAACAATAATTACTTTACCTTTTAAATTCAGATCCATATTATTTTAGTTGGCAGTTATTAGTTGGCAGTTTGCATTGCTGCGAACCAGTAACTATAGATAATAAATTCTAACCAAAAAAACCTGCAAACTGTCAACCGCAAACAGCAAACTGACGGCAATCAGTGCCCGCCAACCACATCAAGCTTTTTTACCTTAACATTTTGCAGGGCAAACCATAGTATCACAGCAAAGCTTACGCCCGGCACTATATAAGCAATTTGTATGTTAAACATATCTGATAGCTGGCCCATTACAGGCGGCAAAATAGCACCACCTACAATACCCATGATCACCAATGATGAACCCAGTTTGGTTTGAGGCCCAAGGCCACGGATACTGAGCGAGAATATCGTAGGGAACATGATTGACATAAAGAACAACACGGCCATCAGCACATAAACCAAACCCGGGCCTTGCAGGGTTACAGCAGCCGCTATTAATCCTATATTAATAATAGCATAGGTTACCAATAACTTAACGGGGTTAAAGAACGACATTAATGCCGTACCCGATAACCTGCCGAACATAAATAATAACAAACCGATGCTTAACAAACTGGCGGCTTTGTGCTCGCCAAAACCTGCCACATGCTCGCTGTAGCGGATAAAGAAACTGGTTACACATGCCTGGCCGCCTACGTAGAAAAACTCGGCTACTACGCCGCGCATCAAATGTTTGTTACCTAATAAGGCGCTTATTCTGCCCATTAATGGTTTATCTTCAATAGCCTTAGTCTCCGGCGATTCTTCTTTAATAGCCGGGAACTTGGTACGCCAAACAAATGCCGCCACAACAAAAACAGCAATACTGATAACGATGAACGGTATTTGTACTGATGATGCTTCGTGATTTAGATAAGCCTCTAACTGTGCAGGCGGCATTGCCTTTTCCTGCGCATCTGTGAGTACTTTGCCCGATAAAATGTATGTGCCGCCAATGAACGGCGCTAAAGCCGCAGCCATACCATTAAATGATTGTGCAAAGTTGATACGCTGCGTAGCACTTGCAGGGTCGCCAATTAGCGTAATGAGCGGGTTGGCGGCCGTTTCCAGGAAAGCCATACCCGAGAACACCACGAACAGCGCCCCCAAAAAGAAGCCGTAGTTACGTACCGCTGCCGCGGGATAAAACAGTGCCGCACCAAAAGAAAACAGCAACAAGCCCAAGATGATACCGCCTTTGTAGCTATACTTTTTCATAAACTGTGCTGCCGGGATAGGCAGCAGGAAATACGCCACATAAGATGCCGAATCGATAAGCGACGATTGAAAATCTGTTAGCTGACAGGCTTTTTTAAGGTGAGGGATAAGTATGGGATTGAGATTCAATGCAAATCCCCAGATAAAAAACAGCGATGTGATGAGCGCAACCGCAGCCAGGCTTTTGTCTTTTGACATTATAATATGTGTATGTTACAATTAATAATTGGTGGCTCAATATAATTATTTAAAGGCAGCTTGTATATCCTTCAATGAAATTCCGAGTGTTTTGAGGGCGATATCATTCAGCTGGCTTTCATCACCGGTAAAATGGAATACGCTATGCTTGTGCATAAGCGAGCTTCCGGGTTTAAGGAAAGCTGCAGGCGATACACTTTCTATCTCGTAGAATGGCCCCATCTGCCCACCCGTAGCCAGGGGGCCATCATTATAAGCGTTCACCGCATCGCCGGTAAAAGGCGGTTTATCGGGCGTCCACTCCTGGTTAAGGTAGGTACCGTTAGGATTAATGTCGTAAAAAGTGATGGTGAGTACTTTGTGTTCAGGATCATAACTACCGTTAATATTTTTGGCACGGTTTGGCGGCATGCCCAGTTTGCCCCGAGATCTGCCATCGGCTTTAAACAGCAGGATGCCCTTGCTGTACTTTACCCTATCGGGCGGTATTTGCCCGAAGTAATCTGTTGTGGCTACTTTGCCCGCTGCTTTATCATTATACGGTACTACAATAATAGTTTTCTCTGACGGCGAAAACATATCCAGGTTCCACAAACATGGCGCGCCTGTGGTTTTATCCCAGGCTTTATCACCAGCGTTGGTGATGGTGTTGGTAGTACTAAAAGCAACAGCATTCACTTTATCACCAACAGTAATGTTTAGTAGCTTGGGGATATCGGCAGCGGCAAGCAATTGCACCGCTCTATCCAGTTTTATTTTGAGTGGAGTGTTGGCGTAGTTGAGCATTTGGGTGCCTTTGCTCATCACCACTTCATTATCTTTTTTTGATACCAGGGTCCACGGTTCGCTATCGATAGCCGGCGGGGTATGCCAGTTGGCGAACTCCATTTTTGTACCGGGCTTAAAGTAGAGGGAAAATTTGCCACCTTCGGGGCCAAGCCAAAGCCTGTCCTCGCCACCAAAAGCGTTCATGTGCTCATCCGGCTTGGCCGTAAAGGTTTTATAATTTACCCAACCGAAGCTTCTCCCGCTATCGCCCTCTGCCGTTGAAGTAAACACCTTTGCCTGGTATTTTGGCGAGATGACAACCTGTGCTTTGCCATCGCTGCTTTTCAGCACAATAACACTATCATGCTTCTGCAGAAAGGCGAGATCATAAGCGAAAGTACCATTTGGAATAGCAGCTACATTAGTAGTCGTATCTAAGGCTGTAGTATCTGTTCGTTTTTTATCGCTTTGCTGCCCGCAAGCGGCAAGGGCCATAGCAGGGATAAGTAAAAACCTCGTTAGCTTCTTCATAATTGGTTTTATTGGTAGCTGTTATTTGTTATGCTTAGGGTGCAAGGCAATGGTGTTCACCATGGTGCCTATGTTATCGATGCTGATCTCGACTACATCACCGGCTTGCAGGGTAAATGTATGCGGCGGCACCAGGCAGGTACCCGTCATGAGGTAGCATCCTTTCGGGAAATCTGTTTCAGCAAAAAGATAGCCGGTGAGTTCGGTAAATGAGCGTTTGATGCGCGAAACTCTGGTCTCGTCCGCATAAGCCTCTTCGCCATTACGGCGGATAGTCATCTTAATTACCGACTCTTTATCTATCGGCTTCTCACTCACAAACAAACATGGCCCTAAAGCTGCACTCTTTTCATAGATCTTCGCCTGCGGCAGATAGAGGGCATTTTCTCCCTCAATACTGCGCGAGCTCATATCATTGCCTATGGTATAACCTTCAATATTGCCATCGCTGTTCACAAACAGGGTAAGCTCCGGCTCGGGCACATCCCAGGATGAATCTTTACGGATATGCACCTCTCCTAAATGCCCCGAAGTACGGGCCGGGGTGGCTTTAAAGAACAGCTCGGGGCGTTCGGCATCGTAAACCTTATCGTACAAACTGGCAGCAGTTTCAGATTCTTCCATCCGCGCGTCGCGGCTTTTGAGGTAAGTTACCCCTGCCGCCCATACTTCCTGCTCGCCCACGGGCGGCAAAATGGTACCGGCAGCCAGCCATTCGGTCTCGTCAAAAACCTGCTGGGCAGTTGGGATGAGGCTTTGCAAGTAGCTCTCCAATTTGTTGCGGTTAACCAGCGCGTCCCACTGATGGTTAAGCACATAAAAATTACCGTTATGCTCAAGCAAGATGCCTTTGGTGGTTTTGTAAAGTTTCATAGTTATCAAAGTGAAATGCCCCGCTTCCAGGGGATAAAATCGTTATGGTCTGCTGTATCGGCTTTAGCCCTGATGTTGCCGCTTGCTATTTCTATTACGTGGTTCAACATCCGCGCGGCCATTTGTTCAAGAGTTTCGGCGCCTTCTATAATGGTGCCTGCGTTAATGTCTATAATATCATTCATCTTGTTATAAAGCGCAGTGTTGGTTGATACTTTCACCACCGGCGCAACCGGATTGCCCGTTGGCGTACCCAAACCAGTGGTAAAAACCACAATGTTTGCCCCTGCACCTACCTCGGCCGTGGTAGATTCCACATCACTGCCCGGCGTGCAAAGCAGGTTCAACCCCGGGCGTGTAACTTTCTCAGGGTAATCCAGCACATCCGTTACCGGCGAACTGCCGCCCTTGCGCGCCGCCCCTGCCGATTTCATGGCATCGGTGATCAACCCATCCCGCACGTTGCCTGCCGAAGGGTTCGATTCAAAACCCGAGCCTACCAGTTTAGCCTTCTCCGCATAGACGGTCATGAGGCCCATAAAACGTTCGGCCAGTTCATCGGTAAAGCAGCGGTCGCTCAGCCCCTGCTCTACCCCGCACAATTCGGGAAACTCGGACAGGATAACACTACCGCCCAAGGCCACCACTATATCAGACATCAGCCCCAAAGCCGGGTTAGCCGATAGCCCCGAGAAACCATCAGAGCCACCGCACTCCAGGCCAATGCACAACTTACTCAGCGGTGCAGGTTTACGGGTATTATCATTAGCTTTTATCAATCCCTCAAAAGTTTGCTGCAGGGCAATCCGCAGAAAATCTTCCTCGGTACCTATGGCCTGCTGCTCTATTAATACCAGCGGCTTTTTCAGGTTGAGGTCGCGCTTGGCAATCTCTTCCTGTAATATTTTCAGCTGGGCATTCTGGCAGCCCAGGCTCAGTACCGTTGCCCCCGCTACATTAGGGTGGGTGATATATCCGGCTAACAGACCGCACAGCCCGCGGGTATCTTCGCGGGTACCCGCGCAGCCCATGGTATGGTTTAGAAATTTGATGCCGTCGATGTTTTTGAAGATCTGCTCGGACATTACCGGAGCTGTCCTATCAGCTACGTTTACTTGCCCCCCTGCATAATTCCCAGCCTTGTAAGCTGCAGCCATATTGCTCACCTGTTGCTGCAAGTTAATGGCATTATCGTAATGGTAACCAAGTTCTTTTTGCAGCACGGTGTGAATGGTTTGTACGTTCTTGTTCTCGCAGAACACCATCGGGATAATGAGCCAGTGGTTATTTGTCCCTACTGAGCCATCCGCACGGTGATAGCCCATGAAAGTCCTGTTACGCCAGGCAGTAACATCGGGAATATTCCATTGGGTATGGCGCTCGTGCAGTTCGTAACCGCGTGCCGCGTGTTGTACATTTTTTACAGATATCAATGCGCCCTGCGGTATCTCTACCGTGGCTTTGCCAACCAGTACGCCATACATGGTCACCTCGTCGCCGGGGTTAAAATGCCTGTTGGCAAATTTGTGCTTGGCCGGGATATCGTTCAGCAAAGTGATGCCGTTTACCTGCTCACCCTGTGTTAGATCGGTAAGCGCAACTGTAATGTTATCCCTGGCGTGTATCTGTAATATTTTGTTCATTTATGGTTTAATTCACTTCCAGTTCGTCCTTACCGGGCAATTTAGGGAACGGCCCGTGTGGCCCCTGCTGGTACCAGAACACTGTTGATGCCAGATCATCCTGCAACGGCAGGTAACGGCCATCTCCTCTCCAGCCTAAGGCCTGCAGCGTAACTTTAAGGCTTTTTTCAAAGCGTATCGGGTCGGCAATGTGCCAGCGGTACAGCCCAAAGCGCTGTGCCACGTTGTACAAACCATCGCCTTTTATTACCTGCGCCAAACCGGTATACGGCCCACTAAACTCGGTGTAACCGCGTGTTTCTTTGCCCTGGTCGTCGCGTTTGCGGGTCTCAAAATTGTATGATCCGCAGAAATAGTCTTCGGTGCCTGTGCCTATAATGGTTGGATACTTGCTGTCTCCATCCATAAAGAACTTAATCTCGCCTTCACCCCACCAACCATTTTTATTTGATCCGTAAGCCAGGTAAGTTCCCACGTACTGGCCCTTGCCTTTTATGCTGTCTACCAACACAAAATCTTTCTTATAGGGCAGCGGGTTTACACGGCGAAACTGTGCATGGAAATAACCTGCATCCTCGGGCACTTTAGTAAGAGTATAATCAACCTGGTAGTAAAGCACCATATCTTCGTTATCGATATTTTCCATAGTGATACGGCATTTTTTGCGGAAAGGCATGGGCCAGTAGCAATTGAAGGCGCTGCCTGGGTTAACGGTTACCGCCATAGAGTTGATCTGTGCATATTTACCCCAGGCCATGCAAAAGAAATCGCCCACGGGTGCTTCTACTGACGGCGTAGCCTCATCATCCCAATACATGCGGATGATGGAATAACGCCAGTTGCCGGTGGGTGTCATCCAGATATGCTGAATAGCGCCCTCGCCGTTTATTTCGGCCACGGTATAAGTGGTGTG
Source organism: Mucilaginibacter conchicola (assembly GCF_003432115.1). Lineage (GTDB taxonomy): Bacteria > Bacteroidota > Bacteroidia > Sphingobacteriales > Sphingobacteriaceae > Mucilaginibacter > Mucilaginibacter conchicola. Next base: position 233,084 of record NZ_QWDC01000003.1, on the reverse strand, counting down.
CTTTTTTATCACAACGCTTGGGCTCACCTTCCAGGTTTGGCCCAAGTCGCGCGCTGCGTTTTTGCCGGTACCTTCGGTTGCCATGCCGCCTTTTCCCTTCTCACCATTAAAATTCTCGGGACTGATAGAACGGCTTACCGCATCTGATGTGCGGAAAATGCTGCCCATGTTATTATCCAGTCCGTTAAATTTTTGTTGGGCGCGTGCAGAGAGGCCCGTGATGCCAAGCATCAGGCAGAGTAAAAGAAGCTTATTCATAAGTTTATCAGGTTTATAAAGCTAAATGTACAATATCTTTTTTGCTGATGGGGCAACTATGCGGCACTGTGCTGGTTGAGGAATGATATCGAACACTGAATGTTGAATTTTGAATATCGAAGGTAGGTAGTTTGACTAAAGCCGATAACCTTTCCCCGTCTGCCGTCCCATAAATGGGACGGCAATGAATTTGAAATTGCAGCATCATTACCGTTGGCTTCAGCCAACGGTAAATAGAAGGATTTTCACTTCATCATTCTACATTCAACATTCGGTGTTCTACATTTCAAGACTTATTATGGTATCTTTGCAGCTTTTATAAGTTGATATGGCCTGGGCAGAAAAATTTAAGCTGAACAAACAGCTGGTACGATCATTAACCGAAGCGGGGTTTGATAACCCAAAAGAACTACAGCAAAAAACGCTGAGCCGCATTAATGGCGGTCAGGATGTGATCGGTATTGCGCCTGAAGGCGGTGGCAAAACCACTACGCTTGTTTTGGCTACGTTAAACCGTTTTAAACACAGTGCCGATAATGTGCCTGCTGCTCTTATCCTCTCTCCCGACCAGGAAGGGGTTGAAGCCATCAACGAGCGTTTCGATTTGCTCAACCGCAACAAAACCATCCGCATTGTGTTATTGCACACCGGCACCAGCGTTGACCAACAAATGGACGACCTTGCCGAGGGGGCTGATATCGTTATTGCCACGCCTGATCGTGCACGTGCCATCTACCTAAAACTCGGTTTAAACCTTAATAAGGTGGAGCTTTTGGTTATCGATGACGCACATACCATTGTTAAAAAAGGCCTGCAGTTACCAACTACCGAGCTATCAACCAGCATTGGCAAAGCCCAGCGACTGGTTTTTACCGAGGTGATGCACGAGAAGCTGGAGAAAATGATAGATCCGTTTATGCATTTGCCGGCTACTATTGAGGTTGAGGAATTGACCGAGGCGCAGTTAGCGGTAGTTCCGCAGATGCTGTACCATGTGCCTAACTTTGGCACTAAGCTAAACCTGCTTAACCTATTCTTGCAGGATGCTGAAGTGTTTACCAAAACAGTAGTGTTTGCTAACACCCGCGCTACTGTAGAAACCATCTATAAAAACCTTCTGCGTAAAGCAAGGCTGGCAAGTGCTTTTATCAAACCACTATCATACGAAGACCCGAGCGTGCATGACGTTGCCGATTTTATGCGCAACGATAAGCTGCGCGTGCTGTTAATAGCTAACGAACTGGACGAGCAGATAAACCTTGAAGGCGTGCCTTTCATTATCAACTTCGATTTGCCGGCTGATAAAGAAACCTATATTAAACACATTGAAACCCAAGCCAGCGAAGAGGAAAGCGAAACCATTGCTTTAACGTTTGCTACCGACCTTGAGCTTGACCAAATACGCCGCATTGAGCAGGCTACCGGCCAAAAAATGCAAAACTCAGACCTGCCGGATGACCTGGTGATAGAGAAAGACCGCAAGGAGAAAGAAGCCGAAAAAGCAGCCCGCCCTAAGCAGGTGCACAAAGCCGACGATAAGTACGTGCCCGGCCCGGCCTTCCACGAGAAGAAACCGGAGAATGCCAAAACCTATAACATCAGTTCATCAAAAAAGGCAAAGATGAACAAGGCTAAGAAACATTAAGAGTTCAGCTCTTTGTAGTATTCTACATAAAGGTCTTCAACCTTTTGCCGTGCCCATGGGGTTTTGCGCAGGAATTTGAGGCTCGAGTTGATGCTTGGGTTATCCAAAAAGCAGTTGATGCGGATGCGATAACCCATCTCGGGCCAGCCCAGGTGCGCCACCAGCGCTTCGAGTATGGCCTGTAAAGTTTTACCGTGTAAGGGATTGTTGGGTTGATCTGCCATCGTTATAAAATTAAAAAGTCCCGCAAATATGCAGGACTTTTTTGTATTTCTCTGTTATCGCGGAATTTGAGCTTCCTGCAAATCCAATGCTCCGTAGGAGCTTAAGGTTGGTAGCTAATCAATCGCGAATTTAATTGCTCCGTTAGGTGCAATACTCGTGAAGTTGCATACCTGACGGCATGCTGGTCATAATTCATTCGGCCTTCTACCGACCTATTGCACCGATGGTGCAATTTGCGTGTTTGCGATTATTCTATTTCACAACCAACACGCCATCAGCCATAATGCCGATATCGCGTTTTGGTTCTTTGATGGCAGCTATCTCTTCTTTGCTTTTGCCGGCATCAGATGCATAGTGTCTTAAGCGCTCTACCGATGTTTCTTTCACTTTAGCCTTACCTTCAACCACTACGGTTTTGCCCACAATGTTCTGCGGCATAAAATAAGCGTAATCGGTAAACTGTACCATTATCGGCGTGCCATTCGCTTGCTCTAATTTCATAAAGCAGCCTTTCTTTTTGCAAACCTCAACCACGGTGCCGGTAATTTTACCATTGTAAACAGAATCGGTTGAAAGGGTTTTGTTCAGGTCGGCAGTGCTAACTGCGTTATCGGCAGTTACAGGGTTGCCGTATGTTACACCCGCTTCGGCAGGTTTAATAGTTGATTGAGCAAATGCAATGGCGCTAAAGCCAAAGCAAATGGCAAAAAGGATCAGTTTCTTCATAGCTTTATTGTTTGTAAAACAAATATAGGCCTTTATTTCAAATCTTTAAGTGCCTGCTGATATGCTTGCTCCAACTCATAATCAGCCACCGACTGCATTTTTTTGACGCTCAGCTTTATTTCTTTATCCAGTTTTACACCCTGCCCCTGTTTAAAACTACCATCAGAGCCAACCACTTTTACGGCGGTGTAAGCCGCGCCGATGCCGCCCGGATAATCAGTAAAGAACATATTGCCAGTTGCACCGGCAGTCTGCCTGCCTATTACAATCGTGTTGGGGCGGCTTTTTAACGCTGCTGCTACACTTTCTGCCAGGCTTTGGGTATACTCATTCACTAATACGATTAAACGCCCCTTGTAGCGCGGCAAATTCAACGTGTCTGTTGGTGCAGCGTCATGGTCGGTATGGGCGCGGTAGGTACCGGGGTAAAACAGGTCGGTGTTGTAATTGATCTCCTCGCTGCGTTGGTTGCCAAATATACCCGGGCGGTAGATCTGCGTGGTAGGGAAGTAGGGATAATCGCGCATTTCCCATATCACGGTTTTGGCGTTTTGGATAGAATCGTACATCTGTTTAAGTTGTTTGCCATCGGTTATCTTACAGAAGCGTACGTAGAAAATACCGTTGCCCATATCTTCCCAAAGTTTGGGTTGATGCTTTAAACGGTATTGGTAAAGCTCGCCGTATGAGTAGAGCTTCAGTTGCTGCGTGATGAGCTTTCCGTTACGGCGAACAGTCAGCTGAATGCTATTAGCGGTATCCATCCGGAAGAGGTTACGGCCTATCTCGCGGTGCAATACGGCGTTATTGCTACCGGTACAGTATTGCTTTATATAATCTTCACAAGCCTTTATATTTTTATTGTTTATAGAAATTATCTCATCACCCTGTTTAATACCTTGTTTGTTCATAAGCTCACCATACTGGTCATTCGCGACTATGTATTTCCCATCAATGTAATACAGTAAAAAGGGTGCATTTTGCAAACGGTGAGCATAAAACTCTTCCTGTTTAAAGAACGAGTGGCTGTCTTTTATCCTCGCGGTCAGCTTCAGAAATACGCTACGGTACTCGTCCTTATCAGCTGCGTTGATGAACTGCGGAATAAAATCTGCAAGTACCTTATTCCAGTTTGGCGCAAAACCCTGCTTAAACGGATAGAAGTAGTTGATTATATTCCAGTATCTTACCAGAGCCAGCAAGCGATGAGCCTCGTCAGGGTAATCGGGGTTGGTGTATTCTTCTTCTTTAAAATAAACATAATCCAGCGTGTACTTTCCATAACGATTGTCTACATACCGGTTAGAATCGGGGCGATGATGCAGGTACAGATCTGTAAATTCCTGCTTCATTTGAGCAGGGATAGCAAAGGTTTTAATGTCCCCTTCATCAAACACATGGAAAACAGAATCACCTGATGGCTGGCTTAAACTATAATCAACTTTTTGTTTAGGTAATTGGCTGTACCATCTGGTTATAAAACTTTTAAACTCTTCATTATTTTCAATTTTCTTTATAGTTAATAGCGAATTTAACCACTGTTTATCCCAATTGGCAGTGTCATTGGCTACTGCCGGATGATAGAATTTCAAAAATCCCCACACCCTGGCAAAGGTGGCAAGGTTGTTAACCTGCTGCCGGTTTTGGGCCTGCAAAACTCCGGCAGCAAGGGTTAACGGTATGATGATAAGTAAGGCGCGTTTTTTCATGCTACAAAGATGTTTCGCATCCGGCAACGCAAGAAAAGTTTTCGACGAAGCCCTGCCCCTGCCCGTTAAACAAGCTGCGATCTTATTCAACGTGCAAAAGCGTGCGTTCATCGAAAAACTGATTATCTTCATACCGGCAACCTTACTTTTGTACCTATGCCCCGCTCCTACCCTCAGCTCACATACAATCAAAAAAGCCTCATTGCCGAGGCGGCTTACCTTGTGTTCGTTTGTATCGTTAGTCCGTTTGCAACAGGCATGCAGATCTGGGGAACTTTGCCGTTTACATTGAGTCTTGTGTTTCTTAACATCATAAATGCACCCGTAATTATGCTTTATTACAGGGTATATCTGCCTTACACCATCGGTCAAAAGCGCTACCTACTGTTCGCTTTGCTATTTCCTGTTTATATACTGGTTTATGAGCTATGGGGGCGTATTACTATGCTTACTACGATAAGCTTACCATTTATCCCATCGGGCTACCGCGATAACCTGCGATCCGGTCACCCCGAAGATTTTTCACACGGCTATTTCAATCAAACCCTGGGTTATACCAGTTTGGTTTTACTGGCTGCAACGTCTGTTTATGTGATACGCCTGCTGTTTAAAAATCAGCATAACCTCAGCACTGTTGAAACAGAAAAGCTGCGCCTTGAACTGGACCATCTGAAACAGCAGGTACAGCCCCATTTCTTTTTCAATACGCTCAATAATATGTATGCGCTGAGTGTGCAGGCATCACCCAAAACGCCGCAGATGATAGCCGACCTATCGGCCATTATGCGCTACGTACTTTACGATAGCCGGCACGAACGAGTAAGCCTTGAGCGCGAGGTGAATTTTATAAAAAGCTACATTCACCTGGAGAACGTACGCCATGATAAACCCGAAGCCATTGAGTTTTTGATACAGGGCGACATCAGCAAAACAGAAATAGAACCCCTGCTTTTTTTGCCGCTGATAGAGAACACCTTTAAACATTCGCTGCAAAAGAATCTGCCCGATAAATGGGTACGTATGGTGCTGGCTATTGATGAGGATGAACTGATATTCCAAACCAGTAACCCTGTTGCATGGGATGCCAATGACGAACGGCCCGAGGGCGGTGGCATAGGCCTAAAAAACGTAAATAAACGCCTGGAGTTGTTATACCCAAACCGCCATACTCTATCATTGCAGCAGGCAGACAGAATCTATACCGTAACTTTAACGCTACAGCTTAACAAATGATCAATTGCCTTATAGTTGACGATGAACCACTGGCCCGCCAGTTACTGGAAGGCTACATTAGCCAGTTGCCGGGCCTTAATTGCCTGGCTACCTGCCAAAGCGCGGTAGAGGCCTTCGGGATGCTGCATGAGCATAGGGTGGATGTGATGTTTCTGGATATACAGATGCCCGGCATTACTGGCGTTAACTTTATGCGGTCGTTAAAGAATGCCCCGAAAGTGATATTTACCACTGCCTACAGCGAATATGCGGTGGATGCCTTTGAGCTGGAAGCTGTGGACTACCTGCTTAAGCCCATCACTTTTGAACGTTTCCTGAAAGCCATCCAAAAGATAAAACCCGACAATGGACTACCTGTTGATAAACCCGCCGCACCTGCCCCGCCTGATAACACAGGCCATATCTTCCTGAAGGTTGACCGCCGTTTGGTAAAGCTTGACCTAGCTGATATAATCTACATTGAAGCCTACGGTGATTATCTTAAAGTGCATACCGCTCCACAGACCTACGTTACGTACATGACGTTCAACAAAATTGAGCAGTTACTACCGGCCACGGGCTTTATGCGCATCCACCGCTCTACTATGGTGAACACCGCTTATATCCGCTTTATTGAAGGCAATTTTGTGCGCGTAGGTGAACAGGATCTGGCTATAGGGCAATCGTACAGGGAAAGGTTGCTGGGGAGTTTGAATCAGAAGGATGTATCATAGCAATTACTACCTCTTGTCATTTCGAACGAGCGACAGCGAGGAGAAATCTTCTACGCGCAATACTTACGGTGTAGAAGATTTCTCGTCGCCCTTACGCAACACCCCACCCTTCTGCTCGCTCGAAATGACATAGTTGGTTGTTTCCTTCTCCGTTACTGGTCGAAGTTTTCAACTTCGACCTAAAATGCTTCAAGGATTCTCCTTGAGCGTTAAGCTGAAAGCTTAACGCATTTTTGGTCTAAGTTACGCTTCGCTAAACTTAGACCAGTGTTTGAAATGACAGGTTTATTCCTTCACCCTATCACCCTAAACGTCAAATTAACCCTTTCCTTTAACATCTTGGTTGATTTGGGTACCTGGTGCTCCCAGTTGTGCTGCAGGTCGCCTTTCATGATGAGGAGCGAGCCGTTCTCCAGCTCTACCGAGTGGCGCAGCTTATGATCTTCTTTGTGGCGAATATCAAACCGGCGTGCCTGCCCGAAACTTACCGAGGCGATAACAGGGTTACGCCCAAGTTCAGGCTCATCATCGGCGTGCCAGGCTACCGAATCGTTGCCGTTGCGGTAGTAGTTTAGTAACACGCTGTTGAAACGGATACCGGCAGCTTCGTCCACACGTTGTTTTATCTGCAATAGTTCGGGTGTCCAGGGCATGGGGTGATATTTGTTACCGCTGAAGGCATAGGTTCGTTCATTATCGCCGTACCAGGCAGTGAGGCGGGGCGTGTTCAAGGTTTTGCCATACATCTGGATAGTTTCCTGTTTCCAGTCGATGTCTGTTTTAAGCTTTTGGATGAACGAGGTGCTCTCATCCAACGTAAAAAAATTGGCGCGATAGTCCAGTAACTCCAGCGGGAGATGCCTGGTGCTTTGCAAACCGCCATCAAAAAAGCTTAATTGTTCCATCAAAATAATAACAGCATTTCGGCACGAATAGTGTTGTACCTAAGGCGTAAAAATATAAGATAATGAGTTCAGCATTTGTTAAAGAGGGCGACAGTATATGGCTACACGAGATAGGCCCGTCTATGAACGCCCTGATGGTATTCCTTCAGCGCGAAAACAATGGCATACGTGTGTATGAAAGGCGCAATTATTACAGCAGTGTTGAAGGCCGCGATGTTCACCAGATGAGCGATGGCCTCAGCTACGCTAAAACCGACGAGGGCAAATGGTATATTGTTTGGGACTGATCAGGCGGCGTCAACAGCCACATCTTTTTTTATAGTGAAAGTAAATGCAGAACCTTCACCCAAATTGGATTGAACGCTGATAGTGCCCTGGAGTTTCTCTACCAAAAGTTTCACGGTGTACAAACCCAAACCTTTGCCGGGTTTGTTAAAGCAGTCTACCGTGCTTAGGGTTACGGCCTTCTCAAAAATGCGATCGATATCTTTATTAGCAATCCCTACCCCGTTATCGGTTACGGTGAAACTGTGGTGCTCGCCGGCATCGGTAAAGCTTACTTTTATCTGCCCTCTGTCCTTATCGTTATAACGAACTGCGTTGTTCAGCAGGTTCATAAAGATCTGCTCCAAAGCCACGCCCGACGTGGATATGATATGCGTACCTTCTGGTATGCGGATATCAATATTAGCCGGAAATTCGCTCAGGTCTACTATATTTTTCAGCAAAGTGCTCACGCAGATATCCTGCTGGTTCATCAGCAGCATTGATGGCTCTTTAGAGTAGTCGAGCATCTCGTTAAGCAGGTTAATGAGGCGTTTAGCTGCTTTAGATACCATAAGCGCGAGGGCGGTGCTTTTCTCGTCGCCGATATTTTTCAATCTTGCCTCAAGCGCCTGTGCAGTAAGTAAAATACTGCTCATAGGGTTCTTGATATCATGGGCCGCCATGTGCGCAAACTTCTGGATAAAAGTATTAGCCTCTGTTAAGGCCTCATTGCTACGCTCTAACTGGGCAATTTTGCGGCGCAGTTCCATTTGCGTAAGCACCTGCCTGCCAAGGGTATTTAAAGCCTTCAGTTGGGTTTCAGTAAGCTGTTTAGGCTCATGGTCTATCACACAAAGCGAGCCAAGGGCAAAGCCTTCGTCATTAACCAGCGGAACACCGGCATAAAATATCACCTGCGTATCGCCGGTTACCAGCGGATTGTTTTTAAAACGATCGTCCTTACGGGCGTCATTAACCACAAGCGGCTGCGATTGGTCTACTATGGTATGTGCACAGAAGGCATGCTCGCGCGGGGTTTCGGTAAAATCAGTCCCGTGTGCCGATTTAAACCATTGGCGGCTGCCATCTAAAAGGGTTACAAGGGCAATTGGTGTTTGGGCTATCTCAGATGCAAGTGCAGTAAGTTCATCAAAAGCGGCATCTGCTTCCGTATCCATTATATCATAAGTAACGAGCGATTCAAGTCGACCCGCTTCGTTTTGGGGAACAGGATAGGGCGTATTCAAATTAATAGTTTAAAAAGTATTCTAAAGGTAAACTATTTTATTGGTAAAGTAAACCAGAAAGTGCTGCCTTCTCCCGGGGCACTATTTACCCCTATCTGGCCATGGTGTTTCCTGATGATTTCGGCGCTGATGTACAACCCAAGGCCAAGGCCTGAGTTTTTATAACCCGACGCATCTGTTTGATAATAGCGTTCAAATAAATACTGCTGCTTATCTTTTGGAATGCCGGGGCCGGTATCTGAGATAGAAACCCTTACCTCATTGTTGTTTTTCTCAACGTTTAAGATAATATCTTTCGAGTTTGGCGCGTACTTAACTGCATTATTTACCAGGTTAACCACCACCTGATCTATCCGGTGTTCGTCGGCAAAAACTTCCAAATGCTCTTCGCCGGTTAATACCAGGTTATGCTTACCCGCTGCGCGGATATGGCTACAGCAATCATGCATCAGTTTAACAATATCAAAACTTGTTTCTACCAATTGCAACTGGCCCTCGTTCATGCGGCTAAGATTAAGCAGGTCTTCTATCAGGCTGCTTATCTTCTCCATGCTGCGGTTGCTTTGCTCTATTAAACGCGCCATCATGCCCGGCGATGGATTATCCTTCATCCTATCCAGCAATTGCAAAGCTGCCTTTAAACTGGTTACAGGCGTTTTAAGCTCGTGGCTGGCAATACTTATAAAATCGTCTTTTTGTTGATCATAAGCTTTACTCTCAGTAATATCCATCATGGTACCGGCAATGCTCAGCGCTGTGCCGTTGCCATCATAGTAGGCCTGCCCTGTTGAGCGCAACCAGCGTGGGCTGCTGCCATCCATGGGGTTCATCCTAAACTCTATCTGGAAACTCTCTTGGGTTTCTATCGCTTTTTGAATGCTGTTGCGTACGCCGTCAACATACTCCGGCAATATCATCTTAAAAGAATCATCAAAACTCAACGGATGCCCTTTGGGGATGGATTGCAGGCGCAGGGCCTGGTCAGAGAATTTTACTACGCCTGTTTTAATATCAACAGACCATGTACCAATATCTGCCGAATCAATAGCGAGGCGCAACGTATCGCGCGCCTGCTGCAACTCGCGGCGCGAGTTTACCTTATCGGTAATATCTATCACGGTTGCCAATATGGCCTCTACATTACCTTCAGTATCAAACAAAGGGTCATACGAAAAATCAACCATATAATTTACCATACCCATGGCGGTTGAAACGTCAACAGGTATCTCGGGCAGGGCCAGTTTTTTACCTGTATCAAACACACCCTGCAACATATCAGGAAATGGCTGCCCTATCAGTTCGGGGAAAACATCCAGCAATTTCTTGTTGATGACCTGGCCCGGTGTACGGCCCCATATCTCAAACATTGGTTGGTTGGCCAGTTCTATCACCAGGTCGCGCCCTTTTAGTACCGTCATGGCTATAGGGGCTGTCATCACCATGCTGCTGAGGCGGTTTTGGCTTTGTTGCAGGCGCTTGCGCGAGTTTACCTGCTCGGTAACCTCGGTAGCTACTATCAATATGGCATAAACCCCGTCGTTATTATTTTTTAGCGGATGGTATATAAAATCGTAATAGCCCTGATAAAGCTGCCCCTCATGCATGGTCATGGCAGGTGCCTCAGTACCATAGTATTCAACGCCGGTAGTAAATACATCATCCAACAGGCGCAGAAACTCTTGTCCCTGCAACTCGGGTAATGCCTCAATAAGCGGCATCCCGATGATCTCATCCGTACGGCCCCATATATTTAGCACACGTTCGTTAGCCGCTTCAACTACCAAATTGCGCCCGGTAACCAGAGAGATGGCTACCGGTGCCTGCATGATCATATTCCTGAACCTCGATTCGCTTTCACCAAGGTTAAAGTTGGCTTCGTTAAGTTCCTCGTTGGTTGATAGTAGCTCCTCGTTGCTGGCAGCCATTTCCTCGTTACTGGCGGCTAACTCTTCGTTGGCAGCAGCCAGTTCCTCGTTGGTGGCGCTCAGTTCCTCGTTCATGGCCTGCAGTTCGGTCTCCAGGTTATTTTCGCGCTGCCGGGCAAGCACGCGGTCGGTAACATCGTTTGCGGTGTGCAAAATACAGCGTGTACTGCCATCACTGTGCTTAATACCGCGGTATTCAAAATCGTAATAAAATGTTTGCAGCTGGCCATTACGGGTTAGCATGGCGGGCGTATTCTGGCCGGAAATGGTTTCGCCGGTAAGCCACACATTGCGCAGCATATCTATAAACTCCTGTCCCTTTAACGCCGGTACGGCCTCATCAAGCGGCAAACCGATAACATCCCTGCCCACATCCCAAAAACGGAGCATGGCATCTGATGCAGATTGGATAATAACGTCAGTACCAGTGTAAATGGCTGTCGCATTATCTGATAAAGAAAGTATATCCAGAATATCGTCGCTGCTAAGCCGGCGTGGATCGTTGTTCATTAAAGTAGTATGTTGCCGCTAAACTAATAAACTTTAACGCAAAACATAAACTGTTATAACACCTATTTTTAAACTTTTAAGGAATATAAGGTACCCTTAAGCGGTAACCGCCGCGTTTTGCTCCTGCATCTCTTTATAGGTATAAAAATTAGCCACCGGCAAACTGGTATTGTAGCGGATACGCACACGCAGGGCCTTTAAGCCTGATACGCCTTGCAGGTCTTCTACCTCAAGCATCTCTACCTCATCCTCTAACAGTTTGTTGCTTTGCAGGAAGCGGATATAGTTCAGATACTCTACCTCTTCTTCGTGGTTGGAGTAAACAATGGTGATCTTACCCACAGCAGTTAACCTTTGCTGCGAACCCTTTATAAATGCTTTATCGATACGTTTTTTTACAATCTCGAACCTGGCATTGTAGCTGCCATCCACATCAAAACGTTTTTCATCCATACGGAAACGGATTGACATTTGCTGGCTGTAAACCAAAATCAACGAGGTTACATCCAGCGGATAAGGCAGTTTATCTTTCAGGAAACGGTGCTCCAACTCCATCTGGCACATCACCTGCAGTTGCCATAAACGCAGGTTATACAGCTTATTTACATCATAGGGCTTAGCCGGACTAATTGCCTGCCCTATGTACATGTTATGCTCAATACCATCAGTTTTAAAACGCTCATAGTAGTGCGGATAAGCAGCCTGCGCACCAACCTGTGCAAGGTCTAACACCGAGGCCATTTTTTGATTAATGAGTGCTACCGTCTCTTCATATCTGCGGCGATTCATGTGATAGTCGCCGGTTTTATCTGCCTGGGCAAAATAGTTATCAATGGTGTTGCGCTGGGCAACAGTAAGGTTTTTAGCCGACCTTAACAGTGGGTGTATACGTGTTTCTAAATAGTTCTGTATAAATTGTTCGGTATCTGCTTTTAAAGTACTCTGCACGTCCATGGCCAGCTCCTGCAGGTTTTGGATGTTTTGGGTATAGTCTGCGTCTTTTACGCCTACGTGCAATTCTTCAACCAGTGGTATCAGGGCGCCTAATTGCGCACGCAAATCCAGCTGAACGCTATGGTTACGTGTATCTGATGACCCTTTAATATCTATTTGCCCGTAAAGCGGTGCCACATCAGGGAAGGTAACTTCTCTAAGGGTATACTCTTGTTTTTCGGCGCGGGCTTTAATAGCTTTCAGGGCTTCTTTCCTGAATTTCCAGTAAACGCTTGGGTGTATAGTGGTGTACTCGTTCTGGATAAGTGCCTGCACCTGGTTTTGCATAAAGCTGTACTGCCTGTCAATGGTATCGGTAATGTACGGCATTATGATCTCCAACTGATTAGCATTAATACTGTTGAGGTCGCCGGCTTTTTCTGATATAACTTCGATAACGCCCAGCAAATGGCCGTTCTTTACCACCGGTGCCAATATCACGCTTTGCACGCCCTGGTCTAACAGGCGCTGTGCCATCACATTACCGGGATCGGCCTGCAGAAATTTATACACGTTTGATATGGCAAAATACCTCTGCTGCTGCACCAGCTGCTGCATTGATTTTACGCAGATAGATTCAAAGCATTCTTCTTCATCGCCATCCTTTAGCAAATAGCTTTTTAGTTTTGGATTGAAGGTAGCCAGGCTAAACTTATTCTCGGCCTCGTTAAACGAGGTGAAACCCAGCTGAAGATGAGGTATTTTGTATATGGAACGGAAAACTTCCAGTATTTTGGTTTTCAGGTCATCGCCGTAGGCAGCACCTAATAAAGTACCCTTAAGTGCCGATACTGCATTCTCTACCGTGGCATCAAACAGGTTTACAATGGCAAAACCCTTCAGCAACCAGCTGCCGGCAGGGAAATATTTTTTCCATAGCTCAAGGTCGTCAAAGTTATCGCGCAGCAGGTCAATATCTTTAGGGGCTATCTCAACCGCTTTATCGGTTGGGGTAAGCTCCATAAAATCGGCATTGTACAAAATGCGGTAATGTTTCATAATACCCTGTGCGTTGGGGATATCATAAAACAGCGGACGCGAGAAATTGAAGTTGGTGCCGTAGTGCTCGTTAAGAATAATGCAGCAGGTGTTTACATAAACCTGGTGCTCATCAAAATCGCGTATGGTGATGTCAAACTTGGGTCCTGCCTCTTTCAAAATATTCTGCAAACGCCTGGTTGGGTTAAGCAGCACATCCTGGAAAGGAACGGTGATGGCTTTTATCTCGTTATCGGTTAATATCGCCGGGAAAAGATCGGCCAGTAGCTCGGTAATAATGTCAGTATGTTTTTCAATCCATTTTGCATCAGCAGTGCCCTCGCGCAGTTCGGGATGCTCATCAGCCAGTTGTACCAACTGCTGTGCCCGTTGCGCAGTAAGGCCGTTGCCGCTTGCAGCAACCTGCTCCAGATGCTCTATCACCATGTGAAAGGAGATGCTCATCTGCAATGGACTATCTGTATATCTTTTAAGATTCATGCTCAGTTTAGCGCGCTTAATAGCTTTGCGCCAATAAATTATAATACAAAATTAGATAATATTATATACGATAATATTACGTTTTCGATTTTTGACTTTAATAGGATGAACGATTGAGGCGGACTTATCTTTTAAATTAGTTTGAGCTTCATCAACTCACCCCGACATCGATACGCTTGTCGCCCCTCTCTACGCAAGCGTAAAGAGGGGTTGGAATGTTTAATCTTCGCTCCTCTACCCTCTTTTCGCGCAGCGAAGAGAGGGTCGCGCACGAAGTGCCGCGGGGTGAGTCAAATCTACTTTCTGATAGGTTGCAATAACAATGCCGTGCCGGTTCCCAGGATAGCGCCTGCCGTTACGTCGGTTGGGTAGTGTACACCCAGGTACATGCGCGAGTATGCCACCGACCCCGCCCATAAAAACGAGGGCGCAATAACATACCATTTTGGATAAGCATTAGACAGCGCCATGGCTGTTGAAAATGTACTTGTAGCATGCCCAGATGGGAACGATGTGCTGCTTGCGCGATAAACCGGTACGATATTTATATTCTGCACAAACGGACGGGGGCGTTTAACCAGGTGCTTAATGAGCAACATGGCACCGTAAGAGATAGCTGTGCTGCTGGCAATATACAATGCATTTTGGCGCATTTGTTTATCATTGCTGATGATGCCGCCAACCAGTAGGCCTGCGGGCACGCCTACATCAACGTACTTGTAGCTTTTTGACAGGAACATCATCACATCGGTTTGCCCCGGTGTGCGGCTGGCAGCCAGATCAAGCATTATCTTGTCATCAAATTGTTGAATTTGCGACTGCGCGCGAGCTTTATTTGCCTCAAATACAAGCAAAAAACAGCAAACGAGTGCAATAAGCGTACAGATATATCGGTTGGCGTTCAGCTTCATTAAGCGTTGGCTGATATTATTTTTTATTTTTACCAAAGTAAATAATATTTACACTTTAAAAAGGTCAGTTACGGGTAATAAAGTAGCGGGCCGCATCTGCTTATCTTAAAAATATATGAATTACACAGGCCTGCTTAATAAAATTAAGGATTACGCCCTGCTCTATTACAAAACCCATACCGATGAGCGGTTGGTGTACCACGATATTGAGCATACCCAAAATATGCTGGCGGCCTCTACCCAGATAGGCAATCACTACCAGTTAAACGAGCGCGATTTTTTCATCGTACACGCTGCCGCCTGGTTTCATGATCTGGGATACATGGTTGATATTAAACGCCACGAAGAAGAAAGTGCCAAACTTGCTGAGGTATTCTTAAAGGAATACGAGGCCGACCAGCAGATAATCGACGAGATAAAAGGCTGCATAATGGCCACCCAAATGCCTCAAAACCCTAAAACCGAACTGGAAAAGATAGTTTGCGATGCCGACCTGTTCCACCTGGGTACCGATGATTTCTTTAAGACTGATAAGCAGTTATTAAAAGAGCTGGAAACCGTGCACGGCATTGAAATGAGCAAGAACGAGTGGCGCAAAAAGAGCATTAAGTTTCTGGAGGCCCACCATTACCACACCGATTATTGCCAGGTACTGCTCAACAGTGGCAAGCAAAAGAACATACAGGTACTTAAAGATAAAATAGCCGCTTATGATGCCAAACATGGCACGGAAGTGGTAAACGCCTCTCCCGAACCAGAAACCCAACACAACGTGGAAACAGAAGAACCTAAAAAGAAAAAGAAAGCCGACCGCCCTGATAAAGGTATCGAGACCATGTTCAGGATAAGCAGTGGCAACCACCAGCGCTTAAGTGATATGGCGGATAATAAAGCTCACATTATGATAACGGTGAACTCCATTATCCTATCGGCCATTATCAGTTTGCTGTTGCGGAAGTTAACGGAGTATGAATACCTCATCATCCCAACATTCATCTTATTGGCGGTGAGTTTACTGGCTATGACCTTCTCAATCCTCTCTACCCGCCCATCCATCCCGAGGGGAACTTTCCAGCGCGAAGATGTTGATCAGAAACGCGTTAACCTGCTTTTCTTTGGTAATTTTTACAAGATGGACCTGGAAGAGTACACCTACGGTATGGTGAAAATGATGGAAGATAAAGACTTTTTATACGGAAGTTTAATACGCGATGTGTACGCGCAGGGCGTTGTTTTGGGCAAAAAATACCGTTTACTACGCAATGCCTACAACATTTTCATGTTCGGATTGATTATAGCAGTGGTGGCCTTTATTATTGCCGCTACCATGCATAATAACGCACAGAACAACCATTAACATGCTGAAACCAAAATATTTTAACCGCGATATAAGCTGGCTAACCTTTAACGGCCGCGTGCTTGATGAAGCCGCAGCGCCGGATGTGCCGCTAATTGAACGGATAAAATTCCTGTCGATATATTCATCCAACCTCGATGAGTTTTACCGTGTACGTTTCCCCGTTTTGCAGGCACTTAAACAAATAGGCAAAAAAAGCGAGGATATTGATGCCGATGAACAGCACAGCATACTGCAGCAGGCCAGCGAAATGGTGCTGGCCCAGCAACAGCACTTTGGGCAGATACTTACAAAAGACCTGATACCGGCACTTAAAAACAACGGTATATCGTTAATTTACAACGAAACTTTGCCCGAATCGTTAAAAAAAGAAACAACGGATTATTTCCTCTCAGATATTTTGGCTTTTTTACAGCCCGTTGTTATTAATGAGGATACCACCTTTTTCCCCGAGAATAATCAGTTGTATTTTTTGGTGCAGTTGTATGATGGGGTTGAAAAGGAAAAACTGGTATTGCTTAACATCCCCTCAGATAGTTTACCCCGCTTTTATAATACCAAGGTCTACGGACAGCAGTACATTTGTTTTATAGATGATATTGTAAGAGAGAACCTGCCTAAGCTTTTTAAAGATTGCACTGTTGGCGGCTGTTACAGTATCAAGGTAACCCGCGATGCGGAGCTGGATCTGAAAGATGAATACCCCGGCGAACTATCTGAGCAAATAGAAAAACAACTCCAGAAACGCGACCAGGGCTTTGCCACACGTTTCCTGTACCAGGCAGATACGCCGCTGCGCATTTTAGAGATGCTGAACCAGCATTTAGGTTTAGAGAAAGCCAATGCCGTTGAAGGCGGGCGTTATCATAACATGAAAGACCTGATGGGCTTCCCGGCGGGCAACCCTGCCTTGGTTTATGATAAATGGCCGTCGTTATCTTTACCCATACCAAACGATGAGCCGCTGGCTGATACCATCGCCAAAGGCGACTTATTGATCAACACGCCATATCAATCTTACAATACCGTACTTCGCTTTTTTAACGAGGCGGCGCTTAACCCCGATGTTGAGGAGATAAACGTTACCCTGTACCGCGTGGCCAGCGATTCGCGCATTGTGAATGCATTGATCAGTGCCGCGAAGAATGGCAAAAAGGTAAATGTGGTGGTTGAACTAAAAGCCCGTTTTGATGAGGCCAACAACCTTAAATGGGCCAAAAAGATGAAGAATGCCGGCGTGCAGATCATCTACAGCGTTACTGCCTTAAAGGTGCACGCCAAAATTGCGCTGGTAAAAACCCGCAAAGGCGACCGTATCTCCTACACTGGCCTGTTGGCTACTGGTAACTTTAACGAGGGTACGGCTAAGTTTTATACTGACCATATCCTGTTTACGGCCAACCACAAAATATTACGCGAGGTGGAACTGCTGTTCATATTCCTGGCCAAACGCGAGAAACCAACCAAGGACAACCAGATAGATTTTAAAAACCTGCTGGTTGCGGGCTTTAACCTTCAGCGCGATTTTATGGCGCTGATAGACCGAGAGATAGCCTTTGCCAAAGAGGGCAAAGCGGCAGGCATCACCATAAAACTGAATAACCTTGAGGAGCAGGTGCTCATCAATAAATTATACGAAGCGTCGCAGGCGGGTGTTAAGGTACAATTGATCGTACGTAGTATCTGTTGTTTGGTGCCGGGCGTAAAAGGTTTGAGCGAAAACATCAGCATTAAACGCATTGTTGACCGCTACCTGGAGCATGGCCGTGTATTCATCTTTAATAATGACGGCCAGCACGAAGTGTACATGGGATCGGCAGATTGGATGAACCGGAACATTTATCACCGTATTGAGGCTTGTTTCCCGGTTTATGATGAAGCCATAAAACAACAGATCGAAAAAATAATAGACCTGCAATGGAATGATACCGCACAGGCTGTGATTTTAGATGAGCATTTAAACCAAAGCAAACCGCCGGTTGAAGGCGGACGTATAGCATCGCAGCAGGCCATTTACCAATATTTAAAAGCATCAGAATGAAAAAACTGGGTACGATACTAAGTATGTTGCTTATCTGCATTGCCGGCACATCATGCGGGCAAAATAAAAGTAGCACGGCCGGTAGTCCGGCGGGATATGATCTGAACCATCCGGTTAAGTATGATATGCCTGCAGACTTGTTAGAGATCTCGGGCATTGCTTTCAATAATGGCGATGCAGCCACTATCTATGCCGAACAGGACGAAGAAGGCAAACTGTTCTATTTTAAACTTGGCGATAAAAACATCAGCCACACCAAATTTGGCAAGCGCGGCGATTATGAGGATGTAGCCATCCTTAACAACTACGCCATCCTGATGCGCAGCGATGCCAGCTTTTACACCTTCCCGCTTAGCGGCATCAAAAACAAAGATGCCGCGGGTGTGCAGGAATTTAAGAAGATACTGCCCACCGGCGAGTACGAAGGCATGCATGCCGATGGTGGTAAAATCTACGTGATATGCAAAATTGGCCAGGGTGTAGATCATAATAAGGAATGCGATGGCTATGTGCTTAACCTTTCGGCAGATGGCTCCCTCACCAGCACCGGCACTTTCAGCATCGATGTAAAAAAGATAGCCGGAATGGTGGGTAAAAAGAAGCTGAAGTTTCATCCATCGGCACTGGCAAAAAACCCGCTGACCAAGCAGTGGTTCATCCTGTCGTCAGTAAATAAAATGGTAGTGGTAACCGATGCCGACTGGAATGTGCAGCAGGTTTTCCCTATCGATCCAACAATATTTTTACAGCCCGAAGGCATGGCATTTGACCGCCAGGGCAACCTGTATATTTCAAACGAGGGCAGCAAAACCCAGCCGGGTAATGTGCTGCTATTTAAATATAAACGATAAAGTTAATCCCACAGCTATTATCATGACCGTTAAAAAACTATTGTCCGGCATTATTCTCACCGCTACGGCGATGTCGGCATACGCGCAAAAAGATAAAGAACCTGCCTACCACTTCCGCGATAGCGTTGTGGTTAAAGTGCATCCGCGGTATGATGAGCGCGGCAAAACCCACCGCTGGTTATTCGGTAAAAATTATCGTAAGGAGTGGGCAACATCGGTAAAGTTGCCTATAATTCGCCTGTCTGAAGTGATGGGTGGTTTGGAACCTGAAAAAGAAGGCGGCGGTATGCAGTCAAAATCCCTGCGTTTGAAAGATAAAACAGGCAAAGAGTGGGTGATACGCAGCGTAGAGAAAACCCCCGACAAACTGGTGCCCGAGCAGTTACGCCAAACTTTTGTTATCGATTGGCTGGATGATGCATTGAGTGGTCAGCACCCGTTCTCGGCCCTGGTAGTACCACCGCTGGCCAAAGCGGCAGGCGTACCGCACTCGCACCCTATCATAGGTGTGGTGGTTGCCGATAAGAACCTGGGCGAGTACAACGAGAAGTTTAAGAACATGATATGCCTGTTAGAAGAGCGCGAGCCTATCGGCGACTCTGACAACACCATAAAAATGATGGATAAACTGGTTGACGATAACGACAACCGCTTTGATGGCGACGAGTTTCTGCGTGCCCGCATGCTTGACCTGCTCATAGGCGACTGGGACCGCCACGAAGACCAATGGCGCTGGGCCGACCTGCAAAAAGGCAAAGGCAAAATGTACATTGGCGTACCCCGCGACCGCGACCAGGTTTTTCACTTGCAAGAGGGTGTGTTCCCTACCATTGCGCAATTACCTTATGTTAGTCCGCTGTTGGGCAATTTTAGTGCTGATCTTCCTAAAGCTAAATACAACCTGGCCAAAACCCGTTTCCTGAATCCTTACCCAGATTTCCAGATGACGCATGAGCATTGGATGAAAGTGGTAAATGATTTTGTAGCTGTTGAAACCGATGCCGTATTTGAGGAAGCATTGCGCGAGTTGCCGGGCGATACTTACAAAATGGGGCATGATGTTTTGCTGGCCAAACTAAAATCGCGCCGTGCGGCTTTGCCTGATGCAATGGACAGGTATTATCGTTTTATTTACCGCATTGTTGATCTGCGTTTGAGCGATAAGAACGAGAAGGTAGTGATAACTGGCCTACCCGACAGCAGCCTGCTGATACAGGTAAATAAGATCAACAAAGAGGGCGAAGTGAAGGACACTATCCTGAACATGGTTTACAAGCCTCAATTTACTAACGAGATCCGCTTTTACACCTCAAAAGGCGACGACCAGATAACCGTTGATAACAAGACCTCGCCTATCCATATCCGTTTGATAGGTGCCGGTGGCGATAAGGTTTACAACGTAGTAAACTCCGAAAGTACCCTGCAGGTTTATGCTCACAAGGATGCCAAATTTGAAGGCATGACCAACCGCGTAAGTAAGCATCTGTCAAAAGACACCATGAACACGCGGTTTGTGCAAACTAACTTGTACAACCTTTGGATGCCGCTTGCTACCGCCGGCCTTAACGCCGATGATGGTTTGCTGATAGGTGCGGGTGTTAAATACATCAAGAAAGATGGTTTCCGCAAGGAGCCGTTCACCAGTTCGCAGCAGATAATGGTTACCCATGCCTTTGCTACCGAGGCCTTCCGCATCAAATACAACGGCGAGTGGATAAAAGCTATAGGCAATGCCGATATAACCCTGCAGGCCTTTGCGCAGGCGCCTGATAATACGGCCAACTTTTTTGGTTTAGGTAACGGTACATCGATAAATAAAGATCAGCCCAATTACCGCCGCTTTTACCGCACCCGTTTTGACAGTTACCAGGTTGACGCAGCTTTACGCTGGACCGTAGGTAAGAACCTCACTTTTAGTGCAGGCCCTTCATTGGAGTTTTACCACCTGGACCTAAAGGATAACGTTGGCCGTTTCATCAACAACAAAGCACTCATCGGCTCGTACGACAGCAATATTGTGGATAAGGACAAAGCACACGTAGGTTTAACCCTCAACTTTAACAGCAACCAACGCAAAGGCGGCATACTGCCTACCGGTGGTTACTACTTTAACCTTAACGTACAGGGTTATGAAGGCTTGAACGATTATTCAAAAGCCTACATGCAGATTCGCCCTGAATTTACCTTCTATCAAAAAATAACCAGCAATGGCTCGGTAGTGATATCAGATCGCGTTGGTGGTGGTGTTACCGTTGGCAAGCCTGCCTTTTACCAGTCAATGTTTTTGGGCGGGCAGGGCAATTTACTGGGCTACCTGCAATACCGTTTTGCCGGCAAGCACATGGTGTACAACAATTTCCAGGCAAGGGTTAAGCTGTTCAACGTAAACAGCTACATCGTTCCGGGGCAGATAGGTCTAACCGGATTTTACGATGCCGGTCGTGTTTGGGTTGAGGATGAAGTATCCGACAAGATCCACCAGGGTATCGGCGGCGGCTTGTATTTTTCTCCTGCCGGGTTAACTATTTTCCAGGTATTGGTAGGGCATTCTGAAGAAGGTTTTTATCCGTATGTATCGATGAATTTCAGGATCTGATTCGCCCTCGCGTTATTGCGAGGGAAGCAATCTATTTATTTATTAGAAACCATGTCATTGCGATCCGCCGGCTGGCGGAGTGGCAATCTCATAGTTAGTTCTTCGTTAGGGATGGTTTAAGCGGTATTGAACCGGCAGTGGATGTTACTTTCTTTTTTTCCGCTAAAAAGAAAGTAACCAAAGAAAAAACTCGCGACTTGGTAACGCGCTGCAACGTTTCTGCTACTGCAAGGCCTGTGGTCACCGCACGTTACGCTATGTCGCATTTTTCGAGGGCGTTGGGTTCATCACCCTAATTTCTTACACTAATTGTTATGCTAAGCGTAGCGAAGTATCTATTCTGCGCCATAACGGAACGCGGTTAGATTCTTCGCTAAGTTCAGAATGACAAAAATTATTTATTCTTTTTTCTTCTTCCTTTGTCGGCAAAAAAGCTTCGGACGAAAGCGGGCAGAACAATGGTGGCCGTGTGCGGTGGTAAGGGCATAGCAATACTTGCCTGAAGCAGGCGGTTGTGTGAACGAAGTGGCGGCAAGATTTTGCAGCCCGTGGTTCTGATCGCTTTGCAGGGTAAGGCCCAGCACGAAAAGAAGCCTCGTTGCCGACTTGATTTTTTGCTTCTTTTGTATCAAGACAAAAGAAGTAGCCCCTGCGGCAATGAGCAGACTAACCTTAATTAAAGTATAAGCCCAACCTAAAGAGATTGCTTCGTACCTCGCAATGACGTTTTTCAATCTACCAAAGTGTACATTTAACACACTTTAACATTCTCATTTGTCATCCCACTATCTTCACGCCTGACTTTTGTCAGCCAAAAGTTAAAAACAGTTAAAAATGGTAAATTCAGTTGACGAATATAGTCAACTCGGTTTACATTTGCGCCATATTTAAACGGCACAATGAAAGCGTACAATTTACCATACTCAAACTCAGTCCCTTTCTACCAGGAAGGACAAGAAGTTGCTCAGCCACGTGCTGATGAGGCGGGCGCTGACAAAAAACCCCACCTTACCCCTACCGAATATATGATAGGCGTTTTAAGTGAAGGTTTAAAGCAAAACCTTTTAGGTGCCGATATCAATATGGAATTTTTAACGCTAACTGTACGCAGCTATGCTACGGAATCTGTTAAGGCAGTCCGCAGGTTTATTGGCAAGGCGGCAGGTGGCAAAAACATCAACTCTACCTCGTTCTAATATCTCTTAATACAAGTAATGAAAGTGTTCGCCCCTTATTTTAATAAAGTTCTTTTCACGGTGTTGGTTCTGCTATCGTCGTTCACGGTATTTGCACAAACCAAGGTGAGCGGTGTGGTTACCGATGCAAAAACCAAGCAGCCTATGCCTTATGTAACGGTAACTTTTGCCGGTACAACTATTGGCGCAGGCACCAATGCCGAGGGACGCTACACTATCCTCACCACGCAGGATGTTAAGCAGATCCAGGTATCATTTGTGGGTTTCCGTACCGCAGTGCGTAACATCACTCCTAACCAGGAGCAAACCATCAACGTTGCTTTAAGCGAAGACAACCGCAACCTAAGCGAGGTATTTGTAAAATCGGCAAAGAAGAAAAAATACAGCAACAAAAATAATCCGGCTGTAGAACTGATACGCAAGGTTATTGCCCACAAAGCACAAAACCAGGTGGAGAACTACGATTATGCACAGTACAAACAGTATGAGCGCATGAACGTATCGTTAAGTAACCTGAGCGAAAAATTCAAGAACAAGAAGATCTTTAAGAACTACCAATTCCTTTTCCGTGAGCAGGCCGATTCTACTGCCATGGGTGGCAAAATTTTGCTGCCGGTTTACCAGGAAGAGAAAATGTCTGATAACTATTACCGCAAGGCTCCTTATGCAAAAAAACAGGTAATTACTGCCAGCAAACAGGTTAAATACGATGAGAACTTTGTAGATAATAATGGCCTTAAATCATACTTCGACCGTATGTACCAGGACATTAACATCTATGATAACAACGTTTCGCTGCTGAGCAACCAGTTGTTGAGCCCTATATCAGACAGTGCCCCAACCTTTTATAAATTCTTTATTACCGATACGCTTAAAGATGTAACGCCAAACCTGATAGAATTAAGCTTTACTCCGCGCAACACTACCAATATGCTGTTCGAGGGCCGTATCTATATCACTATGGATGGCAACTATGCAGTGCAGAATGCTTTCCTTACAGTAAACAGAAACATCAACCTCAACTTTGTGCGTAAGATGCAGGCCAATCTTTCTTTCGAGAAAAACCCTGATGGCCGTTTCCACTTAAGCCAAAGCGACCTTAAAATTGAATTTGCTATCAACAAAGAAAAAGGTGGTGGTATGTACGGCGAGCGCCTGGTGAACATCAGTAATTTTGTACTTAACCAGCCATTGGAAAAGAAAACATACGAAGGACCATCACAAGTAGTTGCGCTGAATGCCGAGGAGAAAAATGATGCCTACTGGCAGGAAGCCCGCCCCGATACATTGGATGCAGCATCGGCAAGTATTTACAAGAATATCGATAGCCTGCAAACCATCCCGTCATTTAAAAAGACCATGGATATTGCCACGCTGGTTTTGGCCGGTTACAAAAACTTCGGCAAGTTTGAATTAGGCCCTGCCAATACGTTCTACAGCTTTAACCCGGTTGAGGGTTTCCGCCTGCGTGTGGGTGGCCGTACCACGCCCGAGTTGAGCAAACGCTATTACTTTGAAACTTACGGTGCCTATGGTTTCCGCGATGAGAAGTTTAAATATTTCCTGAGCAGCACCTACTCGCTTAACAATAAGTCTATCTACTCGTTCCCGCAGAACTACATCCGCGCCAGCTTCCAGCACGATACCAAAATACCGGGTCAGGAGTTGCAGTTTGTACAGGAGAGTAACTTCCTGTTATCATTTAAACGTGGCGTGAACGATATATGGTTGTATAACGACATCTTCCGATTGGATTATGTGAAAGAGTACAGCAACCACTTCTCCTACTCGTTAGGTTTTAAAAAGTGGGACCAAACACCTGCCGGTGCATTGCTTTACCAGAACCTGTTGCCAAACGGCGACCTGAACAATGTGAACCGTTTAAAAACTACCGAGCTATCGGCACAGTTGCGCTGGGCCCCGCACGAGCGTTTTTACCAGGGTAAACTTTACCGCGTACCTATCCCTGATAAGTACCCGATATTCACTTTGAACTATACGCAGGGTATTGCAGGTTTCTTTGGCGGCCAGTACAATTACCAGAACGTTGTGGGTAACATCAGCAAACGTTTCTATTTCTCGCAACTGGGCTATACAGACGTGACTACCGAGGGTGGCTACCTGTTTGGTAAAGTGCCGTTCCCGTTACTGGATATTCACCATGCCAACCAAACGTATGCTTTCCAGTTACAATCGTACAACTTAATGAACTTCCAGGAGTTTGTGAGCGACCACTATGCCAGCATATTTGTTGACCACAACTTTAATGGTTTCTTCTTTAACAAAGTGCCATTGCTTAAAAAACTGAAGCTGCGCGAGATCATCGATGTGAAAGCATTATGGGGCGGTATCCGCTCTGAGAACAACCCGGCTAATGACCCGTCGCTGCTGCGCTTCCCTACCAATATTGGCGAAGGTGGCGTAGGTACCTATACTTTGGGCAGCACGCCGTATGTTGAAGGCAGCGTGGGTGTTGGTAACATATTCAAATTACTACGTGTAGATTTGGTTAAACGCTTCACTTATCTGGATAACCCGGGTGCGCCTGAGTGGGGTATCAGGTTCTTTGTAAAGTTTGACTTTTAATATTATATTCGTAAACCAAGTTGACCATTTTTCTGTTAAAGGATTAAAGTTATGGCAGAGCATTGTGTAATTACTGAAGAAAGCAAGAAAGTTGCCCCTAAGCTGGTTTACCTGCTTAAGCGCCTTTTGGATGAGTGGATGGGAAAGAAGCTTTGCCGTATAGATCAGCCGGGCTTTAACAGCGCACACCTGCCCCTGTTTATGACCATTGGAAAAAGCGGCATCTCAAACAACGAGCTGGCTGCCAAAATGAATGTTACCAAACAGGCCACCAGTAAAATTGTAAAAGAGCTGGAAGCCATTAACATGGTTAAGAGTGAGAAAAGCCCTGATGATGCACGCGTAGTAATGTTGCACTACACCCCACAGGGCGAAACCTTTTATCATCACCTTAAAAGCCAGGTAATGGATCTTGAGGCCCAATACAAAAAGGTTGTGGGTACCAAAAATTACGATATCGCTATTGATACCATGCTTAAATTGGTACAATTTCACGAAGAGAACAACTGCACGGAATAAAATTCAAAAAAAAATAAAGCCAAATGACAATTAAATGAAACGGTGTTCATTTTAACGTTGTACATTTGCTTAACACTGTTAAATAATCTAATAGGAGTAGAAGAACTAAAGCGATGGGCAGCAAGGACAGAATTGCGAGACTTAAAGAAGAGACCAGGATAAACATCCTGAAGGCTGCGCTTGAAATTGTACAAACAGAAGGCTGGCAGGCATTAAGCATGCGCAAAATTGCAGATGCTATTGAATACACCGCCCCTATTATATATGAGTACTTTGCCAATAAGGAAGCGATAATATTAGAGCTTACGCGCCAGGGATACTTAAAACTATCCAAGCAGTTAACCGAGGCAAAGGCACAACACACATCGCCGGCCAAACAGCTGGAAGATATGTGGCTTACCTACTGGAGTTTTGCTTTTGCAAACAAAGAGCTATACCAGATCATGTTTGGTATAAACGCCAACTGCAGCTGCGAAATGGTGAACAAACTACCCGAGGCTGATTGCCCCTGGGATATCATAGCCGACTCGATAGGCAAGCTAATGAAAATTGAAGATATGGAGTCTGAGGTGATCTGTACCAAATACTACACCTTTTGGTCGGTGGTACACGGGTTGGTTTCTATCAACTTCTTAGATCGCGGTAACTCTGATGAAGTGAACAGACAAGTACTGAGAGATGCTGTAACAGGTATTATCAGGTCTATCACCCCCTAAAAAAATTTGAAACTACAATAACATCGTAAAAGCATTTAACGGTGTTAAATTAAAACTGATCTTTTTAACTCAACATCAAAGCCATGAAAACGCCATCAATAACTTTTAATAATTACTTAACGCTGTTAAATAATCTATCAATGTTAATAACTTTTTCGCTGAGGCATTATTAGCTACGGTGATATATCCATCGAAAACTTAACATCAGTAAAACCCCAACCGATTTAGCGTCATGTACTACAATAACACAAAAACAACAGAAACTATATATATCAACAGCCTCCGGGCATCCATCACATCAGGTAAATCACAATCAAAACTCATCATCATGAAAATTATCTTAGCCGCTATTATAGCAATATCATTGTTTAGCTGCTCAAGCGGGCCGCAAACACCACAGGCCCCACCTCCACCGGTATTACCGGTAGCAAACGTGGAAACAGGCAACAGAACCACCTACCAGGAATATCCTGCATCAATAGAAGGTACCGTAAACGTTGAAGTACGCCCGCAGGTTAGCGGCGCTTTAGACAAGGTATTTGTTGACGAAGGTGCTTTTGTAAAAGCCGGTCAGCCTATCTTCAAAATTAATGATCAGCCTTACCGTGCTGCTTTAAACAACGCACTGGCTGCACAACACGCTGCCGAAGCTGCTTACGCTAACGCACAGTTAGAGATCGAAAAACTCACCCCTCTTGTTCAAAACAAAGTGGTATCAGATTTTCAATTGAAATCAGCCAAAGCATCACAACAAGTTGCTAAAGCCAATATCGAATCGGCCAAAGCAAACGTATCAACTGCACAGATCAACTTAGGTTACACGCTGATAAAAGCGCCAGTGAGCGGTTACATCGGTCGCCTGATCAAAAAACAAGGTAGCCTGGTAGCACCTCAGGATGTGGATGCATTAACCCAATTATCTGATGTGCACGATGTACATGTTTACTTCTCATTAGGCGAAAAAGATTTCGTAGCCTTTAAAGAGCAGTATGCAGGTGCAAGCATTTCAGAGAAATTGAAACATCTACCAGCAGTTGGTTTATTGTTAGCCGATAACACCGAATACGCAAAAGAAGGCCATATAGATATGATTGACGGCCAGTTTGATAAAACTACCGGCGCTATCAGCGTTAGGGCAAGTTTTCCTAACCCGCAAGGCCTGCTGCGCAGCGGCAACACAGGTAAAGTTCGTTTGAGCTTACCTCACCCAAATACTTTGATCATTCCGCAGGATGCTACGGTTGAAATGCAGGATAAAGTATTTGTGTTTGCCCTTGCAGATAGCAACAAGGTTAAAAAACTACCTATCACCATTGTAGGTACCAGCGGTGCCAACTACCTGGTTAAAGACGGTGTTAAAGCCGGCGACCAGATAGTAACCAGCGGCGTTGATAAACTACAAGAAGGTATGGTGATTAAACCACAGCCAACCGGTAATAAAGTAGCGGCTAATTAATAGAGTCAAGAGACAAGAATCAAGAACCAAGACAAACACAATAGCACAACACAGTCTTGACTCTTAATTCTTGACTCCCTCAACTCAAAACAAGAACCAGGAATTTAAGAACCTCACATACAGTGATCTAAAGATGCAAAAACACATCTCTTAGCCACTGCTTTGCTCAAAAATCCCGCAACAACTAACACAATGTTTAAGAAATTTATAGAAAGGCCGGTACTATCAACCGTTATCTCTATCCTGTTAGTGATAGTAGGTATCCTCGGCCTCACCAAACTGCCCTTAGAGCGTTTCCCTAATATTGCCCCACCGGCAGTATTGGTATCTGCTGTTTACCCGGGCGCTAACGCCGAAACCATTTTGCGTTCGGTAACACCTTCTCTGGAAGAAGCAATTAACGGTGTAGAGAACATGACCTACATGACCTCTACCGCCAGTAACGATGGTACCCTGGGTATTACCGTTTACTTTAAACAAGGCACCGACCCTGACCAGGCTGCTGTAAACGTGCAAAACCGCGTTTCGCAAGCCTCAAGTCAGCTCCCTGCCGAGGTTTTACAATACGGTATCACCACCACCAAACAGCAAAACAGCTTTATTGGTGCCATGGCGATATATACCGACGATCCTAAAAAATACGATGCCACATTTGTTGCCAACTACGCGCAGATCAACATCGTACCGGAGATCAAACGTATCCCGGGTGTAGGTTCGGCACAGGTATTTGGCGGTGTTAAGGATTACAGCATGCGTGTTTGGTTAAACCCGGCACAAATGGCTGCCTACAAAATTACCCCTGCCGAAGTAATGGCCGCTATACAGGATAAAAACGTTGAAGCTGCTCCGGGCCGTTTCGGCGAGCGCAGCGAGCAGGCGTTTGAATACGTTATCAAATACAAAGGTAAACTAACCAAACCTGAAGAATACCAGAACATTGCTATCCGCGCTAATGCAGATGGTTCGGTACTGCACCTTAAAGATGTAGCCCGTGTTGAATTGGGTGCTTACTCATACAACAGCTACAGTAACCTGAACGGTAAAGATGGTGTGATCATTGGTATCATCCAGTTATCTGGCTCAAACGCTAACGAGATACAGATAGCCATTGATAAACTGATGGAGAAAGCGTCAAAAAGCTTCCCTGTGGGTATCAAATACAACCAATTCTATCGTACCAAAACCGACCTTGATGAATCAATCAACCAGGTTGAGCATACGCTGATAGAAGCATTCGTGCTGGTATTTATTGTGGTGTTCTTGTTCTTACAGGATTTCCGCTCAACATTGATCCCGGCCATTGCGGTACCGGTGGCAATTGTGGGTACGTTCTTCTTCATGAGCCTGTTTGGCTTCTCGGTGAACTTGCTTACACTGTTTGCACTCGTCCTCGCGATAGGTATTGTGGTGGATGACGCGATCGTAGTGGTAGAGGCCGTGCACGCCAAGATGGAGCACGACCCAAGCCTTACCCCTAAAAAGGCAACCACCGAAGCGATGCACGAGATAACCGGTGCAATTATATCCATCACCCTGGTAATGGCTGCGGTGTTCCTGCCGGTGAGTTTCATGACGGGTTCTACAGGTATCTTCTACCGCCAGTTTGCGTTGACCATGGCTATCGCCATCATTATATCAGCGGTAAACGCGTTAACGTTGAGTCCGGCCCTTGCAGCATTGTTCCTGAAAAACAAACATACAGCCGATGGCCATGATGCGCCTAAAAAAGGCTTTGTAGATAAATTCTACGCAGGCTTTAACGGCGGTTTTAACTACATGACCAACAAGTATGTTGCCGGTATAAAAGTGTTGATCAAAAATAAATGGGTAAGCGTTGCAGGCCTGGTGCTGATCACTGCTATCACCGTATTTATGGTGAACAAAACCAAAACAGGCTTTATCCCTACCGAAGACCAGGGCTTTGTGGCCATTGCGGTTTCAACTCCATCCGGTACTTCGTTAAGCGGTACTAACAAGATCTTTAAAGATGCTGAGGACCAGTTG
Organism: Mucilaginibacter conchicola; assembly: GCF_003432115.1. Lineage (GTDB taxonomy): Bacteria > Bacteroidota > Bacteroidia > Sphingobacteriales > Sphingobacteriaceae > Mucilaginibacter > Mucilaginibacter conchicola. The sequence goes on along the minus strand of NZ_QWDC01000003.1, from coordinate 203,016 downwards.
AAAACCCTACCATCTGCAAGGTTCGTAACGGCGCTATCAGGTTTCAACTTCCTGACACAATCAAGCAGCCCATCAGCGGGTGTTATATTCCTGCTGTTGAAGCCAACCGAAGAGCGTGGCGAAGTGAAGAACATTGATGAGATCCAGAACATTGTTCGCGGAAAGCTGGGCACTGTTACCGGCGGTACGTTCTTCGTGTTCAGTTTCCCTACCGTGCCCGGTTTCAGTAACGTGGAGGCACTTGACGTGATGCTGCAAGACCGTACCAACGGTAAGCTGGATAAATTCAGTGGTGTAGCAAATAACTTCATTGCTAAGCTAATGCAGAAACCAGCTGTAGCCTACGCCTTTACTTCGTACAAAGCCGACTACCCGCAATTACAATTAGAAATTGACGACGAGAAAGCTAACCAGTTGGGCGTAAATGTGAAAGATATCCTTTCAACCATGCAGGCCTACTTTGGTACCGCGCAGGCATCAGACTTTAACCGCTTTGGTAAATACTACCGCGTGGTGGTGCAAGCTGATATCGCCGATCGCACCGACCCTACAACTATCGACCGTGTGTTTGTGAAAAACAAAGCAGGCGAAACCGTGCCTATCAACACCCTGGTTAAACTAACCCGTGTGTATGGTTCAGAGACTGCCTCTCGTTACAACCTGTTCAACTCTATTGAGGTGAACGCGATACCAAAACCTGGTTATAGCTCTGGTGATGCCATCAAGGCCATTGAGGAAACTGCTAAAGAGCAATTACCTGCAGGTTATGCCTACGAGTTCTCGGGCCAAACCCGTGAGGAGATCTCATCGGGCGGGCAATCAGCCGTGGTATTTATGCTGTGTTTGGTATTCGTTTACTTCCTGCTATCAGCACAGTACGAAAGCTATATCCTGCCATTGGCGGTTATCCTGTCAATCCCTACAGGTATCTTCGGTACGTTTGCTGTATTGGGCTTAACCGGTATCGAGAACAACATTTATGTACAGGTAGCACTCATCATGCTCATCGGTTTACTGGCCAAAAATGCCATCCTGATAGTAGAGTTCGCCGTGCAGAAACGCCGCCAGGGATTAAGCCTGGTTAATGCCGCCATCGAGGCCGCAAGATTAAGGATCCGCCCTATCATCATGACCTCACTGGCATTCGTGTTCGGTTTGTTCCCGATGAGTATCGCAACCGGCCCAAGTGCACAGGGTAACCACTCTATCAGTATAGGTGCTGCCGGCGGTATGGTGAGCGGTGTAGTATTAGGTTTATTCATTATCCCGGTGCTGTTTGTAATATTCCAATATCTGCAAGAGAAAGTTAGTGGTACCCCGATAGAGAAACACCTTGACGGTGCTAACCACGAACAACACGCAAAACAATTGGAACCGGAATTATCATAAATCAACTCACCCCGACGTCGCTACGCTGGTCGACCCTCTCTGCTAAGCAAAGAGGGTGAGAAAAAAGACTAAACCCTCTTTCCGCAAAGCGGAGAGAGGGTGGTCAAGCGGCAGCGACGACCGGGTGAGTCCTCAACACAACAACAAAATGAAAAAGATATTAAGCGGGCTATCCTTATTATTAGTATTGATAATAAGCGCCTGTAACGTCTCTAAAGACGTTAAAACCCCAAAACCTGAACTGCCTGTGGCTTTCAGGAACGCAGATGCTAAAACCACAGCTGATACCAGCAGCATTGCCGATATCCAGTGGAAAAACTTTTTTGCCGATGCTACTTTACAAACGTTGATCGATAGCGCTATCCGTAATAATTACGATATGCAGATAGCTTTGAAAAACATCGAATCGTCTCAGTTGCTGTTCAAACAGATCAAGTTTAACTACACGCCGCAAGTGAACCTGAATGTTACAGCCAACACCAGTCGCCCGAGCGATAACAGCCTGAACGGTTTAAGTTTGGGACAGTTCCTTGGTTCAAAGCATATCGAGGATTACAACGCTAACCTTGGCCTTTCATGGGAAGCAGATATTTGGGGTAAGATCCGCAACCAAAGCAAAGCAGCTTTAGCGCAATACCTGCAAACTACTGAGGCGCGTAAAGCTATCCAAACCAACATTGTAGCGTCGGTATCGCAAGGCTATTACAACCTACTGATGCTGGATGAGCAACTGGCCATAGCTAAACGTAACGTTAATTTGAATGACAGCACTTTGCGTATCATCCGCCTGCAATTCAAATCGGGGCAGGTAACGTCATTGGCTGTACAACAGGCAGAGGCGCAGCAATTGGCTGCAGCTCAACTGGTGCCCGAGTTTGAGCAGAACCTCACCATACAGGAAAATGCCCTGCGCATCCTGACCGGTGCATTGCCTGACAGGGTTGAGCGCAGCACACGTTTAGATCAGTTACCTATTGCAGAAAATATCCCTGCCGGTTTACCATCGGCAGTTGTGAGCCGCAGGCCTGATGTTCGCAGCGCAGAACTGGCTTTGAACATTGCTAATGCCAACGTAGGCATCGCTAAAGCAAGCCTGTACCCATCGCTGAATATTACCGCTACAGGTGGTGTAAACTCGTTTAAGGCTGACAACTGGTTCAATATTCCTGCATCGTTATTTGGTACAGTGGCAGGTAGCCTAACGCAGCCTATCTTCAACCGCAAGAAACTGAAAACCCAATACGAGGTGGCTAAAGTTGAGCGCGAGAAAACCGTGCTGCAGTTCCGCCAGTCGGTACTGAACGCCGTAGGTGAGGTATCAGATGCGTTGGTTAAAATAGAAAAACTAAAAGCACAGCAAACCATTGCGGCCAACAGGGTAAGCACCCTACAACAGGCAACCGGTAACGCCAACCTGCTGTTTAAAAACGGCATGGCCAATTACCTTGAGGTAATTACTGCCCAAAGCAATGTATTGCAAAGCGAATTGGAACTGGCATCCATAAAACGCCAGCAGCTAAGCGCCGTAGCAGAGCTTTACCGCTCGCTTGGTGGTGGCTGGAAATGATCTCTTGTTGATGAGTGATCTGAGGAAGCCGCATCCCAACTTAGGTTGGGGGCGGCTTTTTTGTTTGTCAGAACTCGAATTGAAAGAATTTATGGAATTAACAGAATCCCTGAACTCTTTTTAATAATTCAGCAAATTCTTTTAATTCCTAAAATTCGGGTTCAGACCGTCCCTTCCGAATCTTCAATTATTGCTTGTAAGTCGATATCGTACTTATCAATGGCAGATTGTAGCTCTTCCTTTATCCGCTTGCGTAAATTGCGCGGACCAAGCACTCGTATCTTGCCACCAAAACCTAACAGTTCTCGCTCCAGCTCAAAGTTGGGTATCACGCATATGCTAAAGATCTTGCCGTTCATTTCATCTGTCAGAAACTTTTGGGTATGGTGCAGTGGCTTGGTAATAATGTATGGGGCATTGGCTTCATCTATCCAAAATATCACCTCACAAGCCCGCTGGTTGGGCGTTTTGGTTACGCCCAAACAATCGTTGTAGTAAGTGCTGAGGACTATTTGTGTGTTAGGGATGTACTCGTCGGCATGTTCCTCTATAGTTTCGATACGATCCAACGCCAGGGTAAGCAAAGGTTTATTCCGCGCATGCGATACACCTAAAGCAAACCAACGGTTACGGTATTCTTTCAACAAATACGGACTAAAACAGAAACTATTTGCTTGCCTTGCCTTAAACGAGCGATAGGTAACACAAATGGTTTTGCGGGCAACAATAGCCTTGCGGATGGTCTCTATCCACTCCAAACCTTTCAGGTTCTCGTTCTTCTCAAAATCGATTACGGCGGGGCTGTTGGTTTTTTGGGTATAGATCTTATCTTCCAGCTTGCTCACCATCTCGTTCAGGTCGGCGAAGTGGTTAAAACCTTTAAACTGTTTCAGCAGGTCAGATACTTCGGTAAGCACCTGCATATCCTGGTGATTAAGCGGTATGTTGGTAATACTGTAATCTTTATCGCTGTAAGTGTAATACTTCTTATCTACCACAATAATAGGGGCTTCGTAGCCCAGCTTGTTGCTGCGCATCATCTCAATATCAGCCTGTACGGTGCGGCGGCTCACACCTTTGTCAATCCCCTGGTACTCGTACAAGGCATCAGACACGGCATCTATCAAAGCCTCAAGCGTCCATTTCTTAAAACGGTTGCGCAGGCAGTTATCAATGGTGCGGTAGCGGATAAGGGCGTTGCGGTTAACTGGCATGGTTCTAAACTGTCTGAACTCGAATTTTAAGAATTAGATGAATTTATAGAATTAACATTTGTACAACACTCATTTATAATTCGATCAATTCCAAAAATTCTTTTTATTCAAGTTCAGACAAATTATAAAAATATTTTCTACTGCGCAAAAACACTGCGCACTTGGTGTTTTACTTTGTATCATAATAAAGGAAAGAAAAACAAAAACGTCTCCGCCTAACACGGGGCGGAGACAAAAAAGAGGTTATGGAAAAAGAAAAAATATCAAACGGCGAAATAAGTGCCTTAGGCATTAATGACCTGGAATTGTTAGTTGCTTTTAGTCGCGTAGCAAATGGTTTGTTAAAAAACAGCGTAATGGATAAGGCACAAATACTGGCCAACCTCGAATCGCTGATCGATGACCCGATCCCCTACGCCCTTAAAAAAGGCGGCAAGTTCAAAAACATCGCCGAAAAAGTCATCGACCTGCGTAAAGAGGGTAAGTTTATTAAACAGGCGCGTAGCGTGCACGAGCTGAAGAAAGAAATAGCGGAGTTCCCGGTTTTCGGGCTTGAACATATTGAGGCCGGGGCGCTGGCGCAGATGAGGACGGCTATACAATTGCCAATAGCCGTTGCCGGCGCCCTTATGCCCGATGCACACCAGGGTTATGGCCTGCCCATTGGTGGCGTGTTAGCCACAACAGCTAATACCATTATCCCCTACGCAGTAGGTGTGGACATTGCCTGCCGAATGTGCTTAAGCATTTTCGAGCTGCCTGCCACAACCATCGATACCAAACAGGATAACTTGAAAAGCCTGTTGCTTAACAACACGCATTTTGGTATGGGCAGCGAGAGCAAGGCCCACCACGATACCACTTTGTTTGACCGTGCCGACTGGGGTGCCACCAAACAGATCCGTGCGTTAAAAGATAAAGCTTACCGCCAGTTAGGTACATCGGGCACCGGTAATCACTTTGTGGAGTGGGGCGAGCTGGCCATTGCCGATGGTGCAATAGAGGGTGTACCTGCGGGTAATTATCTGGCGTTGCTGTCGCACTCGGGCTCGCGTGGTTTTGGCGGTAACATTGCGGGTTACTACTCAGATATCGCCATGAAGAAAACCAAACTGCCGCACGAGGCGAAGCATTTGGCATGGTTAGACCTGCATACCGAGGAAGGCCACGAGTACTGGTTAGCCATGAACCTTGCCGGAGAATACGCCAGCGCCAACCATCATGAGATACACAACAAAATAGCTAAAGAAATGAAGCTTGAACCTTTGGCGCGTATTGAAAACCACCACAACTTTGCCTGGAAAGAGCAACTTGCTGATGGTACCGAAGTGATGGTACACCGTAAAGGTGCCACCCCTGCCGGCGAAGGCGTACTGGGTATAATCCCGGGGAGCATGAGCACACCAGGCTTTGTGGTGCGCGGTAAAGGCGAGGCTACTTCTATTAACTCGGCAAGCCATGGTGCTGGCAGGTTAATGAGCCGTAGCGCAGCGTTTAAAACCATCAAAAAAGAGCTGATCACCGCCGAGTTGCTGAATAAAAAAGTAACCCTATTGGGTAGCGATATTGATGAAGCGCCGATGGCTTATAAAGATATCCATACGGTAATGGCCGCTCAGCATGATCTGGTAGATGTGCTGGCAAAATTTCAGCCGAGGATAGTGCGTATGGCCGATCCTAAAGAAAAGCCGGAAGATTAGTTATTATTATGCAGCAGCTATTTGGCTGCTGCTTATTAAATTTACAAAGATGCAAACCGCCTTATCACCATATAATTTGTTGCTGCAAACCTATCGCGATGGACTGGCAATAGGCCTATTTTCTAAAGATGAAGTTGTGGCGTGGGCTGATGAACTGATCATAAAAAGCGATGAGCCGGATCACTCGCTGATAGAAATATCATTAAGCACAGATAAGAACCAGTTGATAAGTGTGCTGAACGAAATCACTAACACAACTGCAGACGAGGATAACGATATCGCTACAAGAGCCCTGTTGGGTGTAATATATAAACGCTATAAAGCAGATGAAGTAGATATCCGTGTAATCCTCGATAGTATAGAAATGCTCCCATGTTATAAACTCTCTGACTATGAGAAATACCAGGCTTTTTTACTGGAAGACCACGAGTTTACTTACGGCCCCGAGCAACAGGTTAACTTAAGATTAGATATTATCCGTTTCCTGGAACCATACCAAAGTTTAAGTCTTGATAAATATCAGTATTGGCAACAGATAAATAACGAGCTGATAGCTGAGATGGCTTACAAGGAGACACAACAATGTATACATCAACCGTATAAATTGGTGATGGCATCGCCCAAAAAAGTTGCGATCAAAAAAATAAGCTTTGTATTCATACTTGTTAGCCTTGTTATATTAACCTTTGGCGTTTTGTTACTTACAGGAAACCTCACAAATAGTGACGGTACTCCACTTTATACTCCCGGGGCTTTACTTATCTGGATGGCCATTACGGTTTACCGCCAATCAACAGGGAAAGAATAACTACGATAGGTATAACAAAGGCCTCTCTGCAAAGCAAAGAGGCCTTTGTTCAAAAATGCCCAATTATAAAATTTTATACGCTTGCCCTGTCTGCGCGCCAAGTACGCTTTTAACATAAGCCTGCGCCACACGGTGCATGCTTACCGGGATATGGCCCGGGAAGAACGGGAAATACGCCGGCGATTCTTCAACCACATCGGGGCCGACTGTGTTGATACGTACACCGTTCTCCAGTTCAATAGCTGCAGCTTTTGCAAAAGCATCTAACGCGCTGTTAATGGTGCTTAATGATGAGCCCAGTACAATGGGGTCTTCGCCCAAACTGCCCGAGGTGAGCGTGAACGAACCTTTTGGGTTGATGTAATGCTGACCTATGAGCACCAGGTTTACCTGCCCCATCAGTTTGCTGTTTATCCCTACGCGGAAATCAGCATCCGTCATTGAGGTTAGCGGGCCAAAGTGGCCGTCGCCGGCTACACTTACAAGGGCATCAAACGGGCCTACCTGTTCAAAAAGGTTTTTGATAGACGCGGTGTCTGTTAAGTTTACCTGGTAGTCGCCGCTTTTTGAGCCGACTTTTACGATCTCATTATTCTCTGCAAGTGCATTTACCACGTGTTTGCCAATGGTGCCGGTAGCACCGATAATTATAATTCTCATGTTCTTTTCAATTGTTTATTTGGCAAAAATATCCCAATACTTTACTTTTGTCAAGTAGTTACCTTTTTGTCAACTAATGACAAGATGGTAGTAAATGAGCCCGATTAATACTATGGCCGAAAAAGATTTGAAAATATATCACGGAGCCGACGAATGCCCCATTACCGCAACCATTGATGTGATTGGCGGCAAGTGGAAAGCACCTATCATCTGGCTGCTCATGAAAAGCCCCACGCGCTTCGGCGAACTGCACAAAACTATCCCAGGCATGGCGCTCAAAGTACTGTCGCGCACGTTGAAAGAATTGGAAGCAGATGGCATCGTGATCCGCAAGGCCTACCCCGAGGTACCGCCGCGGGTAGAATATTCGCTAAGCCCCAAAGGCGAAACCTTAAGGCCGGTCATGGCCCTCATGTCGAACTGGAGCCGCGTGCATATCATGGGTGAAGTAGGTACGGAAGAGGTGTTTTAGAGTATGCAAAAGATTCACGTTTACGCACATGAACACCGCGAATATTCGTTAACGCTTGATAATAAAATACTTATTACTAACAAGATATTATCAGTAGTGCTTGTTTGGGCACATACGGCACGCGTGCGGGCAAATGTCAATTCTAAAAATGCATTGTGTTTTTGCCTTTAATAAGTATCTTTAATAAACCGACAAATTATGGCTAAGGCTTTTTTATCACATAGCTCTACCGACAAAAATTTAATTGAAAAAATTGCTACTCAGTTAGGTAGAAATAATTGCCATTACGACCGTTTTACGTTCGAGGTTGGAAATGTGACGTTAGAAGAAATCATAACAGCACTTGATAATTCAGACATATTTGTGCTATTTATTTCCGAGACCGCGCTTGAATCTAAGTGGGTAAAAGAAGAAATAACAAAAGCGAAAAAGAACTTAGACCGAGGGATTATAGATAGAATATATCCTATAATAATCGACGGAAACATAACTTATAAAGATCCAAGAATTCCAAAATGGATTAGACGTCCTTACAATCTTCAAAAACTTGATAACGAAGTTTTAATCTTGAGAAAGATTAAACAAGCACTTAGAGAAGTAGAATTTAAAAGAAATAGTAAAAATCGAGAGTTGAATGACTTGTTCGTGGGAAGACACGATTTATCAGCAGAATTTGAAAGAAAAATTATTAATATAGATAATAAAAAGCCAACCTGTGTTGTTGCGTACAATTACTTTGAGGGTATGGGTCGAAGAACATTTTTAAAAAATGCTTTAATAAAAACCAACATAGTCAATAAGCTTTACGAACCTGAGATTATCCCTATCGACTCAAAAGAGAGTATTGAAGATTTTATCTACAAGCTTAACCTAATTAATCCTGATGAAGACATTTATAAAAAAGATTTAGCAATCGCGACCGTAAATGAGAAAGTTGAAATTGCCAAAAATTTGGTCAAGACATTTATCGACAATAACGAAATTCTTTTTATAGTAGACGAAGGCAGTTTAATTTTGCCTAATAATAAAATCGTCGACTGGTTTGAAAAGCTGATTGCATCTAAAGAGTTTGAAAATCAGATTTGCTTCTGTATAATATCCAAATTCAAACCAGATGGTTTTCAAATATTGAAATTAGGCAATATTGAAGTTTTCCGAATCCCAGAATTATCAAAGACAGATACCACAACGTTATTTTTGCAATATTTAAACACGTTAGACATTCAAATTACGGCTCAAGACAAAACCTTCTTTTTAGATCATTTAAAGGGATTGCCCGCCCAAGTCATTTACACTGCTCAGCTTATTGCTCACACAAATTTACTGGAAGCAAAAAAGCATATAGAAGACATTGTCGAATACTCAGACTTAATGGCGCTGTCTATATTTGAGTTTTTTAAGAATGATGAGTTTGCCCAACAGTTGCTAATAATACTTTCAAAGTTTGAAATTATTAATATAGAATATATCTATAAAATTTTGGGGGATGAAAACGCAGTAAATGATTCAGTGCAGAGTTTGTACGATTTATCTGTATTTAATTTTATGTTTTCAGGTTTTGAGTATATCAAGCTTAATACGGGCATATCCGACTATATTAGCCGCTCGAGGCTAACTCTGAAAAGCGACTACAATAACAGGTTGAAGCAATTAGTTACAGAATCTTTGTCTAAAGATCTCGATTCTCAAATACAAACTGATTATTCGGAATTTCTTTTCACTCTACAAAACATGATTCATAATGGAATTAATATTCCTTCGAAATATTTTTTACCTTCTTTCGTAATCAAATCCGTAGTAAGAGAGTATGGGAATGGAAAATATGACATTGCAATAAACCTTTCTTCACAACTTCTTGAAACATCCAATCATTTTGACGAACAAATAATTAGAGAAGCACGGTATTGGTTCTGTTTAGCTTGTTCTCGGCTGCAAAACGATAAGTTTTTTGATGAGATCAATTACTTTAAAAACGAATATGGGTCAAACAAAGACTATTATTTTTTATTAGGTTTTTACTATCGAAATGGCAATCAAATGGATGAAGCAGAAGATTTTTATCTAAAAGTCTTAGAGATTGATAAGGATCACTCGAAAACCAAGCGGGAGTTAGTAAACGTTTATTTAAAACAAGGGGATTACATTAAAGCTCTAAATCTTGCTGAGGAAAATTTTTATAGGTTTAGAACTAACATTCTTCATGCTCAAGCTTACTTCACTTGTTTAGTAAAAAAATACAAACTTACATCAAATGATGTAGCGGAATTAGATATGCTTCTCGAGACAGTAAAAAAGAGCTTTAACAAGAAGGCCCAAGATATTCACAGGACAATGCAAGGCGAATATGAGTTTTATGTAAATCACAAACTTGACAAAGCAATTAAACTTTTAACTTTATCGTTGCAACTTGATAAGCATAAAAATTATGCCTTTCGCTCCTTGAAGGAAATCTACCGAAAAATGGACATGCAGAATGCTATTGACAACCTTTACAGAGATTTCGCAAACAAAGTTGACACAGAAGACGACGAATATTGAAGATGCATACAGGGTCAGCCCCCTGCTGGCGCACGTGTGCCGCGTATGCCAAAACAAAAACCACAATTGAAAATAAAGAATTTTCTTTACCAAACACCATACCTTCCCCTACCCGCCTGGCGGCGGGCAAGCCAATAGAACAGCTTTATAAAATCAGTTTTCCTGCGTGGGCTCGAACCACAATTTTCTGAACCAAAATCAGACGTGCTACCATTGCACCACAGGAAAATTTCAACACCAGTGAAAATAGAAGGATTTGAACCTTCAACCGGCACCGTATAAGGGTACTGCTCTAAGCATTAAGCTATATTTCCTTATAAATCAGTAGGGTAACCCGGACTCGAACCGGAAGCCTCCACATCCCAAATGTGGTAATCTAACCAATTGATATACTACCCTGCAATTGTCCCGAAAACAAAAAATCCCCTTAGAAAATGTCTAAGAGGATCTCAAGTATTTCGTTATTTTTTTCAATACATACCCAATCACCTCCGACTAATCGGTTGCGGCAATTGTATTTGTATTGTTGTTGTTTTCATGCTGCAATTATAAGCATTATTTTAATAAATAAAGAAATTTCTGAAATTATTTTTTCTCTTCAGTTTTTTCGTCGGGTGTTGCAGCTTGCTCAGCCCCCGGCTCGGTAACAACTTCGGCTGTTGGCTCGGTTGCAGAGTCATCGGCTGTCCATTCTGTATTTTCTGATGCAGGTGCCGGCTCGGGTACAAAAACAGGCTCGTCCTTTTTACGGCCTTTAAACAACTTACGAAAGAAACTGCCTATTGCCACAAAGCCCAGCATTACCAGCTTCCAAAACTTAAGTATCAATGCAAAAAAGCCCACTTTGGCCAATATCTTACCCGCTACAAGGCCACCTATAGTCCAGGCGGCAACCTTATCTGCGCCAGAATCAAAATCGCCGTATTTATATCCATCGGCAAAGTTCACCACGTTAAGCACATGCGGCACACCGGCTTTTACGGCCTCAACATCCTGCATGGTTGATATTGCATTAAGCACCAATACACCTTTACGGCCAAGCACACGCACGTTATAGTTAAGCGTATTAATGCTATCGGTACCAAACTTTACCTCTTTAGCCCAGTGCAAAATATGGCGGTTGCTATCATAAAATGGCTTAGCAGCCCAGCCAACCAGTTCAATTGGGCGGTAGCCCTCTTTTGTACGCTCCTCGTTTTCCTCAACCGTTTCCTTTTTCAGGTTGGTCATCAGGTCGTCATAGTTGATGTCGTTGGCATCGTTATCTTTTACGTAACCTATGGCATCATACTGTATGTTAAAAACGTAACCGCGTTCGCTCATTATGCCCTGTTTCTCGGGCATGATAAAGCCAAGCGTCATGTTCTCAGTTTTGGGATTGTTCCACAACACGGTAAGTACTTTTAAGGCCTGTACCGAATCAAGGTATTTAAACCCCGGCGGCACGGTGATAGTACCCACTCCGTTACCAATTTTTATGGTACCATGCTGGTAGGTAAACTTTTTTTCGAGCGAATCGATCTGGATCTGGGTGCTGTCTTTTTGGGCTTTTGCCGCGGTAATGGCAAAAAAGCTGAAGCACAGGAGTGCGTAAAGTTTTTTCATGCAATAAGGTTATTTTTAAGCCTACTAATATAATAGATAAGCCCAAACGCACGAAATTAATTTTCTGCGAAGTTTATATTAAGGAACTGGAAAGTAGGAAGTTGAAGGCAAAAAGCTTTTTAATATTTTGAAAAGCAACTTTGGTGTTGCTATATACCGGTAGCCCCGCTTTTACTGCAAGCCGCCGGTAAAAGCGGGCTTTCCGCGCAATCGGGTTTAGGGGTGCCGGGATAGTGCCGATAAATGTGATGACCACACACAAACATCAACCAAATAAGGCACCGGCTATAAACAACACTATAAATAATGCTGCAATTGTAACTACACAACTAATTAAACCGGCCAATACAACGCGCCCCCACCCAAAAACCTTTTCGCCGTTGGCTATATGTTCCGTAAGTTGTGTTCCCTGATAATGCTGTACAAGGTAATAAGCTATCCAACAATACACTATCGGAAAAACAACGTTTGGTATTTTAACATCCTCTGGTATCAAAAATATAATTGCAAATAAGAGTACGGTTGCACCAATTGATATAGCCCAGGCACGTTTTGCTTTTGGCACATCACCAAGAACCTTATAATTCTCTGCCACCATATAACCTGTTATAAGCGGGCCACCTAAAAATGTACCTAATCTTATATGTTCAACTTTGTAAATGGGTGCAGCAGTTGCTATGGCAAGTGTTTCGTGGGGTTGTTCAAGTTCCATTATTGTGAAAGATTTAAATCTAAAAATAGAAAATTATACTTATAAAACTACGCAAGCAAAAAGCAAGGCAACAAAAAAGAAGCCTGCACCTTACCCGGCATGTTCCTGCATCTTTGCTTACATTTGCCACACATCATGCAACTACGCTACATCATCAAACCTTTCAACGAATTAACCACTACCGAATTATACGCCCTGCTGCGTCTGCGTGCTGAAGTTTTTGTGGTTGAACAAAATTGCGTTTATCTTGACCTGGATGGCAAAGATCAGCAGAGCTATCATTTGCTTTATTATGCTGATGATGAACTTGCCGCTTATACCAGGCTGGTGCCAGCAGGTGTGTCTTTCGATGAGATCTCTATCGGCAGAGTTATCACTTCTCCCCGTCACCGCGGTATCGGTTTAGGAAAGCAACTGATTGATGCTTCGATAGAAGGTTGTTACAAAAAATTCGGCAGGCAGCCTATCCGTATAGGAGCACAATTATACCTGCTAAAGTTTTACCAAAGCTTCGGTTTTGTGGAGCAGAGCGAGGTTTATGATGAGGATGGCATCCCGCATATTGAGATGGTGAAGGCCTATTGATGCTTTACGCGGATTCGGGCTTTTTAGATAGGGTTTAATTTATAAGATATGAAAAAGTCCATTTCAGATAAGTTAATTGAGGTTATCAAAAAGGCAACCTTACTGGACAAGGAAATTGTTTTGTACGTTAAAACGGATTGGAGCCCGCAAAGCGATACTGAAGGCTACTTGTTTGATCCGGAAGAAATTGTGCCTCTTGAATTAAATGGCGTCCCTTATTTTTTAGAGATAGATACAGTTATCGAGGTTATAGAAACCTGGAATAACTGGACGGATGGCAATAAATCTGATTTGGATAATATAGTAGAGGCTGTTATTTACTATGCAAAATACGACGCCTATAAGCCTGTGTGATATCAGCTTAGTACTAAAACTATCCCTTAAAATGCCCTATATGCCACAGTATGCCTGATGGATCATGCACAAAGCATTCATCGCCCCAGGTATCTACGCGTACGGGTGATACGCGTGCGCCGGGGTATTTTGATGGCAGATCAAGAGCTTTTAATTCTTCATAATAACGGTGGGCATCATCCACCTCAAGGAAAAGCATGGTGTTATCCACCCATTCTTTTGCATAATATTTCTGCAGATAGAAGCCAAAATCGCCCAGTTTAAAAACAGACATATCAGGCGATATCACAAACTCTTCGAAACCCCAGTCGCGGTAAAACGCGCGTGAAAGGTCAAAATCTTTGGCACCGATGAATGGTCTGATGGATTTGGCGTTGTGCTGCATAGCGGTAAATGTTAGTGATAAACAAACTTAAACATTATAGTTATAAAAGCACAAAGCCTGCTGGTTTCCCAACAGGCTTTGTGCTATAAATTAAAATTGACAGAGTGGCTTATTGTAATACGGCATTTAATCCGTTAACTACGCCGGTACCGCCTTTAAGGTCAAACAATACCACCTGGGCATTTTTACCTGCCGCGTTGGTTAGCTGTAATTTCTTATCGGTAGTGATAGATAGCGTAAGGGTTTGGCCATCAAGCGTATTGATAGTTGCTTTACCTTTACCTGCGCTAAGGGCTTTAATTAAACCCGCTTTGTCATAAGTACCGGTTACAACGTGGCCTTTCAAGATAGTGGCCAGTTTTGCGGGGTCTTTTTTCAAAGCGTCAAGCGTGCCGGCAGGCAGTGCACTAAAAGCATTGTTGTTTGGCGCAAAAATGGTATATGGGCCACCAACAGCCAATGTAGAATCCAGTTTGGCAGTTTTCACCAAATCGAAAGCGGTAGAGTAATCTGCGTTACTTTGTAAAGCCTGTACAACGTTAGCGGCATCTGCTTGCGCCGGGGCCGGTGTTGTGGTGGTTGTAGTAGTTGTAGTGGTTGTTTTTTTTGTAGTATCTGGCGTGGTTTGTGCAGATGCATGGTTAGCAGCAACACCTAAAAATAATACCGCACCTAAAGCTAAAATTGATCTTTTCACGTAATTCATAAATAATCCTAATGTTTGGTTAAATGCGTATATTTCTGTCTATAGGCTTTGTGTTTGTTCTGTTTTAATAACTGTATAAACGTTAAAAATGTTTACATCATTGCCTTGCAAACAGCGTACCAATCCAACTTCGCCTTTTAAAAACTGGCTTACAGCGGTTTAAAATGAAGTTTTTTTGGTACAAAAGAACCCGATCAGGAGATTTTTATATCTTTCTGAAATGAAAAACCACCTTATCCTTATCTTCCTATTCATCATTGGCCTGGCTATCTCGGCCATCCATCCGCACGATTACTTTACATGGATACTGGAAGTTTCGCCAGCTATTGTGGGTGCCATTGCACTTGTATTAACCTACAAAAATTTCAAGTTTACTACCCTCACCTATTGGTTCATCCTTATCCATTGCTACATTCTCGTTATAGGTGGACATTATACGTATGCCGAAGTGCCGGCTTTTAACTGGCTTCGCGAGGTTTTGCATCAATCGCGCAATAATTACGATAAGCTGGGCCATTTTGCACAGGGCTTTGTGCCTGCTATGATAGTACGCGAGATACTTATCCGCAAGCAGGTTTTGGCTAAACGCGGCTGGATGCCTTTTTTAACCGTATGTGTTTGCATGGCCATCAGCGTAACTTATGAATTTATTGAGTGGCTGATATCTGTGCTATCTGGCGACTCGGGCGATGCCTTCCTGGGTACCCAGGGATATATCTGGGATACGCAATCTGATATGTTATTTGCCACCATCGGCGCAATATGCATGGTAACACTGATGAGCCGGGTGCAGGACAAGGCAATTAGGAAGTTAGGTTAGCAATATTGAACACCCAATTTTGAATGATGAATAATGAAGTAAGTAAAAAACAAGTTCGACATTCATTATTCAATATTCATTATTCGATATTATCTCTACTGAATTACATAAAAAAATTGCATACCCTGTCCTGCCTCGCGCAAAACGTTCCGGATATGCAATTTCAAACAATAAACTAAGCACTCACTACACCTATCCGTTTTAATAATTTACGGTTTTCGCGGCGGTGGATCAAACGGTGAACCATTGCGTAGATCACCGGTAATATTAAGAGGGTAAGTATAGTTGATGTTACTAAACCGCCTATCACCACAATGGCAAGGGGTTTTTGGGTTTCGCTGCCTATACCTGTTGATATAGCAGCAGGCATTAAGCCAATGGCGGCCATCAGCGCGGTCATCACCACAGGGCGAACGCGCGATATAACGCCTTCCATTATCGCTTCGTTAAGCGGCATCTTGTCTTCCAGGTTCTTACGGAACACCGAGATAAGGATCACACCATTTTGGATACACACACCAAACAAGGCTATGAAACCAATGCCTGCAGATATACTGAAGTTGATCTGCGTAATGTGCAGCGCCAATATACCGCCTATCAGTGCAAATGGCACGTTAAGGATAACCAGAATAGCGTCTTTAGCGTTACCAAAAGTCATGTACAGGATAAGGAAGATAACCAGTAAACAGATAGGCACTACATGCGATAGTGTGTTCGATGCACGTATCTGGTTCTCAAACTCGCCGTTCCAGGTAAAAGTATAGCCTTTATCTAATTTAACGGCTTTGCCAACTTTCTGTTGGGCTTCGGCTATGGTACTCCCCAGGTCGCGGCCACGCACACTAAATTTGACTGCTATGTAGCGCGTGTTATTATCCCTGTAGATAAACGCCGGACCGGTGAGTTGTTTTATAGTTGAGATCTCTTTGATAGAGATCTTTGAACCGTTCATGGTAGGCACCATCAGGCCTTCAATTTTTTCCTCGGTATCGCGATATTGTTTCTGGTAGCGGATACGGATATCAAACTTGCGCTCGCCCTCGTAAAGCTGGGTAGCAGCTTTACCGCCAATCGCCATTTCAATCACCGAGTTTGCATCGGCAGTAGCAACACCGTAGCGGGCCATTTTCTGCTGATCCAGCTCTATCCTAAACTCCGGCTGCCCCAAATTACGTAGTACGCCCAGGTCTTCAACACCTTTTATCTGTTTCAATGTAGCCATTACCTGGTTGGCTTTCTGATCCAGGGTTTCAAAGTCGGGACCAAATATTTTTACCGCCATTGATGCAGGCACACCGGCAACAGCCTCGGCCACGTTATCGATAATAGGCTGCGAGTAGTTGAATACAATACCCGGGAACTGGCTCAGCTTTTTATCCATTTCTGATATCAGCTCTTCCTGGGTAATGTTGCGTTTCCATTGTTTCTTAGGCAGCAGGTCAACCTGTATTTGCACGTTAAAGAAACCTTTAGGGTCGGTACCGTCATTGGTACGGCCCACCTGCGACATGGTTTGCTTTACCTCGGGGAACGAGCCCAAAATATCCCTCATCTTATTGGTCAAATCAACAGATGCCTCAAGCGAGGTGCTCATTGGCAGTTGTGCGGTAACCCAAAGTGCACCCTCATTTAACTGAGGCAAGAACTCTGTACCTAAAAACTTGGCCGATACAAAGGTTAGCGCCATAAAGGCGGTAGCGCATATCAAACTCAGTTTTTGGTTTTTATAAGTGAAGGTGAACATTTTGCGGATGCCGTTCTCAAAGAAGAGTACTACCGGGTTATGTTTCTCTTTTACGTTTTTCCTGAGCAATATGCTTGATAGCGCCGGCACCAGCGTAAGTGTAAAGATCAAAGCACCTAACAAGGCAAACGCAAGCGTGTAAGCTAAAGGCGAGAACATTTTACCTTCTACCTTCTGGAATGCGAAGATCGGGATCAGACAGGTGATGATGATGAGTTTAGAGAAGAAGATAGCTTTACCCATCTCAGCACCTACGTTTTTGAACAGGCCCAGCTTGGCTATCTTGTTAAATTTCTCCATACCCAGCTCCTTCGCACGATGATCCAGCGCCACAAATATCCCTTCAACCATCACCACGGCACCATCTATGATGATACCAAAATCTACCGCCCCCATTGATAGCAGGTTGGCCGTCATGCCCTTAATGCGCATACACATAAAGGCAAACAGCAAGGCCAGCGGGATAATGATGGCCACGGTAAGCGTTGTGCGCCAGTCGGCCATAAACAGGAATACGATAACGGTTACCAGTACTATACCTTCCAGCAGGTTATGAATAACCGTTTCGGTACAAAAATCCATCAGCGTGGTACGGTCATAAAACGTATCTATCTTAACGCCTTTTGGCAGCACGTTATCATTAAGCTCAACCACCTTGGCACGGATGCGTTTCAAAACATCGGCAGGGTTTTCGCCTTTGCGCATTACCACAATACCTTCAAGTACGTCGTTATTCTTATCGCGCCCCACCTGGCCTAAACGCGGCAAACCACTTTCCTGAACATCGGCAACATTTTTTACCAGGATAGGCACGTTGTTTACGTTCTTAACAATGATGTTCTCTATCTCGGGAATGTTATTGATCAAACCTATACCACGTACCACAAAGGCCTGGTTATTTTTCTCTATCACATCACCACCTACATTGATGTTGCTGCGGTTAACCGCGTTGTAAATATCAAGCGAGGTTAATTCATATTTGCGCAGCAAAGCCGGGTTCACTGCTACCTCGTAAGTTTTTTCTTCGCCACCAAAGCTGTTCACATCGGCAACGCCGGGGATGGCTTTAAACTGGCGGTCTAATACCCAATCCTGTATGGCAGTAAGCTCGTGCAGGGATGCTGTTTTGCTTTTCAAGGTATAACGATAGATCTCGCCGGTTGGGCCATAAGGTGGCTCAATTTCGGGCTTTACACCATCGGGCAGTTCCGCATTCATAATGCGGCTCATTACCTGCTGGCGGGCAAAGGCATCATCTACATCATCATCAAAAATGATACGCACGTATGAAAGGCCGAATGATGAAGTGGTACGCAGGTTTGCTTTCTTTTGTACCGAGTTTAAAACGGTTTCCATTGGTATGGTCACCATTTTTTCTACCTCTTCGGCGCTGCGGCCGGGCCACTGGGCTATGATGATAATTTGCGTATTGGTAACGTCCGGAAACGTCTCTATAGGGGTATTCAAGTAGCTCCAGACGCCCAATACAGCCAGCACAGCAGTCATAAAGAACACCATCGCCCGGTTCCTGAGCGAAAAGTATATGATATTTTTAATTAGCTTATTCATTTTGCAGAGAATCAGGAGTCAAGAGACAAGAATCAAGACATCAATTGTACTGTATCTTAATTCTTATATCTTGACTCTATTCTTTAATATTTTTATTTACCTAAACTTCTTCTGTCTTGACTCTTGATTCTTGTCTCTTGAATCTATTCCTGCGTCAATGCGTTATAAAGCAGCAATTGGCTCTTAGATATTACCTTATCGCCCGGCTTAAGGCCCGATGATACGTAGGTGGTATTATCAATGGTTTTAATGATAGTTACGGCACGCACCTGCAGGTCGCACTTACTGTTATAGATCACCACAAAGAACCTGCTGTTATCAAATATTACAGCAGATGCCGGAACGGCTACCGATGCCGTTGCTTCTTTGTTAGTAACCACTACGTTGGTAAACATTTCGGGTTTAAGAAGCAGGTCCTGGTTGTTTAATGCTATACGCACTTTCATCACCTTATTATCAGGGTCGAGCACCGAGCTTACTTCGTCTATTTTGCCTTTAAATACTTTATCGGGGTAAGCCAGCGTGGTTATTTTGGCATCGTAACCCTTTTTAACTTTGGCTATATCAGTTTCAAAAACGTTGGCCCATATCCATACATCTTTCATATCAGATATAGTGAACAGGCTATTGCTGTTATCCGGGCGGATAAAGTTACCTGCCGAGATGTTTTTCTCAACCACATAACCACTACCCGGCGCCGTAATGATCATGGTACCGCTTGCATTGGTATTACCGCCGCCATTAATGGCTATCTGCTGTTTAACCTTGCTGTTGGCTGCAACGGCTTTATTGTAGTTTTCTTTAGCTTCTGTATAATCGCGCTCGCTTGAGATGCCATTCTTGTATAAGTAATCTGCCTGGTCAAGCTGGCGTTTTGCTATGGATAGGTCTGACTTTGTTGCTGAGAGATCGGTGTAGTTACCGGCAACATCCGCACTACGCAAAACGGCAAGCGTTTGGCCTTTTACTACTTTATCGCCTAATGATACCTTCACTTCCATTACCTGCCCGCTGGTTATCGGGAATACCTTTACTACCTTATTCTCATCAAACGATACCTCGCCCGAGAGAGTAAGCTCATCGGCCATCGGCGTGCTTTTAGCCGTATCTATCTCAACCATTTTAGCCAGCGAATCGCTTATGCAAACCTGTTTGGTTTCCATGGTGCCGGTTTTCTTTTCCTGGCAGGCGGTAAGGCCCAATAACGCGAGGCCTATGTATATGAATTGCTTTTTCATGTATGTATTAGGGAAGTAGTGTTATTGTTTGAACTGAGCTTATTGTTGTATTGCTCTTTTGTTTTATTGTTGATTGGCCTGTCTTTTGACTTTTTAATTTTGACTTTTGACTTAAAGTGGCGTTACCACCGTTGTACCTACTGCAAAGTTCAGGTCGGCAATTGCCTTTTGCAGGTTAAGTTGCTGGGCCAGTATCTTTACCTTGGTATCGCGGTACGAATCAAAGAAGTCCACAAACTCCTGCAGGCTTATCTGCTTCATCTGAAAAGCTTTGGCCATGCCGCGGTAAAGCTGATCGTACTTGTCGTAAAAATCCGTTTCCTGTTTACTCAGCAATTGCTGGCTTAAACCGTACTGCGTTACTGCCGAGTGCACATCGTTATTCAGTTGCAGTTCGGCATTTTTAACCGTGTACTCCTGGCTTTGGGCAGTAAGTTTAGCGCTTTTGATATTGCCCTGGTTACGGTTCCATAAAGGCAGTGGCAGGCTTATCTCTAAACCAACATAATTGCGTGCGTAACTACTGTTTTGGTCAAACGTGCTACCTATTGTAACATCGGGCACAGCTATGGCTTTTTGCAAAGCAAGGTTGTGCTGGTTTTGGTTTAACTGATAAACATTAGCCAGATAATCGCCACGGTTGGCTTTGGCCTGCTCTATCAGCGCATTTACATCTAAGGATGCCTGCGTATTGTTAAACGTTATCTGCGGAGAAATAAATTTAGCGGGATCGGTTACCAGCAGAGTTTTCAGTTCGGCCTGCAGATCATTTATCTGGCGGTCTATTTCAACAAGATCGTTTTGCAAGCCAAATAAAAGGGCTTTTAAACGGATAAGATCTTTAAGTGAGTTATTACCGTTCTGGTATGATTTATCAATAGCGTTAACCATTGCCGTGGCCGAGTTGATCTCGGTTTGGTAAACCTTCCGTTGCTCTATCAGGTTGTTTACCTGCGTAAAATCAAGCAGCAGGTTATAGCGCAGGTTACGCATCAGATCATTAAACTGGGCCTGCTGGATCTGCGCACCATCTTGTGCTATTTGTACCTGTTTGCCACGCTTGCCGGCAGTAGTAAAAACCTGGCTAAGCTGAACCATTATTTGCCCGTCGCCGTTGCGGTGGTTAAAAAACTTCTTGCTGGCATCGGTAATGTTCTGGTCGGTGCTTAGTACAGGGTTATCCCAAAGTTTTGCCTGTTTGATAAGGGCCTGCGATGCATCAACATTATACTTCTGCGCAATAAGCTGCAGGTTGTTGGTGAGGAAGAGTTTCTCGGCATCCTGAAAGTTGATACGAAGCGTATCGGTTTGTGCCGATGCCCGCTGGCCAATAAAAACAGCGGAGAATGCAATAGCGGATATTCTTAAATATCTGAGTACCATTTTTGCGATTGTTTGATGAAACAAATCTATCTCAGCTGTATTAGAGCAGCATTAAACGTGCATTAGAAAGTAATTAGAGTTGTCTGAACCCGAATTTGGGAAATTTTAAGAATGAGCAGAAGGCGGGCTACTGTCAAAAAGGCTCTTTTGCCTCTTTTAAAAACTCCACCACAAAAGTACTACCCACCACACCGTCAGATTCTACACGGATAGTGCCGTTAAACAGCTCGATGATCTTACTGGTGATGTACAAACCTATGCCGCTGCCGCTTACAGCTTTATCGACATTTACCCGCACAAATGGCTGAAAGATCCGCTCAATATTCTCTCTGCTAATACCCGGCCCCTCATCGGTAACTGCTATCCGGATACCACTTTCACCGGCTTCAAAAGCAAGTTTAACGGGTTTGGAATCGGAGTATTTAAAGGCGTTATCTATCAAATTATTGAGGGCGATGTAGAGCATCTGCTTATTGGCGGGTATGGTAAGCAGTTCCTCATCATCGGGCAGATTGGCCAATTGGATGCGTAGCTTACCAGGGCCTTTGCGGGTAGCCCATTGCTCATCAAGCTCCCATATCAGTTCATCAACCCTAACCGGCGATAGCTTTGCACGGGTGTAGTTCAGATCAACCTGGGCCAGCTCCATTAAACTGGTAATAGTTTCCTGCAGGCGTGCGCCGTCATTTACAATGGATGATAAAATGCGTTGATATTCTTTTGGTTCGCGGTCTTTCTCTAAAGCCACTTCTACCTCTCCCATTATACTGGTAAGCGGCGTGCGCAACTCATGCGATGCATTGGCCACAAAGGTTTGCTGCAATTCAAAAGCGTTTTGCAGGTGCTCTAAAAGGCGGTTAAAATTGTCTATCAATTCGGCAATCTCATCCTTGTTTTTTACCTGGTTTACCCGCATGTGCAGGTTGCTTGATCGTATACGCCGTATCTGCTCAACTATACTATCAACCGGCGATAGCGCCCGCTGGGCAAACCATCGCCCCACAAAAAAAAGCAGCACCCCAAAAACAACAAACAAGGTTCCTGCTATTTTACCCAGCACCATCATGCGCCTGGGGGTATTATGATCAACCGCCGATGCCAGTATCACAAAATCGCCCTGGTTATCATGAAAAAACTTACCTACCACCTTTCGGTTACCTTCCTGGTACTCCAGCATACCATCGCGGCGCACCTGTTCTATAATATTCTTATTCCAGTAAATATTATGGTTCACCTTAAAGGCCGACATATTATCTTTATCGTATACCCTTATCACCTCATCGGGTAGTTTCTCCAAATACTCTTCCTGTATTTGGATCATCGAGTCGGCAGCCAGCTCATCAGCCTTCAGATACACCTGCGATGCCAGGTTAGTGCGATCGCCAAGGCGGTTATAAAAATCGGCCACAAAAAATGAGTACACCGCAATATACAGCGCAACCAGCACCAGCAGCAGCGCACCCGAACTGAGCAGTGTAAAATTGAGCGATAAACGGGTTTTTATTTTCACGTTTTTGATTGTTGACTTGTTGGATTGTTTTATTGCTGGATTGCTTTAACACGTTGTCATTTCGAACGAGGTACGAGGAGAAATCTTCTTCAAGTGATACTTACGGCGTAGAAGATTTCTCCTTGCTGTCGCTCGTTCGAAATGACAAACACTTACTGTCTTAAAGCCCCTCTCCCTCGAAGAGGGGTTTGGGGAGAGGCCTTCTCCGCTTAATCCTTCAAAATATACCCCATCCCTATTACGGTATGGATCAGCTTTTTATCAAAACCTTTCTGGATCTTATTGCGCAGGTAATTCACATATACATCAACCATGTTGGTGCCGGTATCAAAATTAATACCCCACACACGCTCCATGATATGCTCGCGCGAGAGGAGTTTGTTGGGGTTCTTGATAAATAGCTCCAGCAAACTATACTCTTTGGCCGTAAGGTTTATCTGTTTGCCGTCGCGCTCGGCAGTTTTGTCCCATGTATTCAGGCGCAGGTCGCCAAAGCTAAGCACATGGTTATCTGCATCAGCTGTTTTACGGCGGCGAAGCATAGCCTCAATACGCGCCAGCAACTCATTAAAGTGGAAAGGTTTTACCAGGTAGTCATCAGCACCCGAGTGCAGGCCGTTCACCTTGTCATCAATAGTACCCAAAGCGCTCAGCATCAGCACCGGCATTGATGGTTCATCCATGCGCAACTGCCGGCAGATCTCGATGCCCGTCATATCTGGCAGCATAACGTCCAATATCACCAGATCATAATCATTGCTGTCAAAAAGTTGAAAGGCAGCTTCGCCGGTTGAGGCAATATCTACTTCGTAATTGTGTTCGGCAAGGCCCTTTTTAATAAAGGACGATACTTTTTCCTCGTCTTCAACTACACATATTTTGGCCATAGGGATTGCTTTTGTCAGTTTACTCTCACAAATATACGTGTTAGCCGCACATAAGTTTAGCTTAGGTTGGTTAGCACTACCCATTTGTTTAGGTTTGCCCTGCAAAATGACTACAACCACAACTACCGGAACAGAAAAACTACACCCTGCCGTTATCCCCATTATGGCTATTGCCGCGGGCGTAACCGTTGCAAATATCTATTACAACCAACCTATACTAAAAGACATCGGCGAATCGGTACATGCAACCGGTGCCGAAATTGGCAAGGTATCAATGTTTGCGCAACTGGGTTACGGGTTGGGTATGTTCTTTTTGATCCCGCTGGGCGATAAGGTGAACCGCAAAAACCTTATCCTGTTGTTAAGTACTTTACTTATTGTAGCGTTAACCGGTTTCAGCGTTGCTACCAAGCTATACCAGGTTTATGCTTTAAGCCTTTTGGTAGGTTTATTAGCCACATCCGCGCAAATTTTAATGCCGATGGCCGCCACATTGGACAGCGTAAACCGAGGTAAAACCGTAGGCCGGGTTTTCGCAGGCATATTGGTAGGAATCCTGGGCGCACGTGTGATCAGCGGTCTTATTGCCGACTGGCTGGGCTGGCGCTGGGTTTACGGCGTATCGGCCATGATGGTATTTGTTGTTGCCATACTGCTTAAATTCTTTTTGCCTAATGTACCACCTAAGTTTAAAGGTAATTACGGTAGCTTGTTAAAATCGGCTTTGGCGTTAATACCTCAGTTTAAAATATTGCGCCAGGCAGCATTCTTAGGTTTTTTCACTTTCGGGATCTTCTGCTCATTCTGGACAACGCTTACTTTTCACCTCAGCGCTGCGCCGCTTAATTACTCAACCGGCACCATTGGTTTATTCGGTTTTGTGGCTATTGGCGGCGCACTGGTTGCCCCATGGTTTGGCAAGTTGGCGGATAAAGGAAATACGCATCACTCACTATTGATTTCCGTTGGGATGATCATTGCCAGCGTGCTATTGATAAAAATATTGCCTTACTCAATAGTGGCGCTTATTATTGCCATCTTCTTCTTAGACATTGGCGTACAGGCCGCGCAGATCACCAACTTTGCACGCATTTACAGCCTGGACGAGCATTCGCACAGCCGTTTAAACACCATCTACATGACCATGTATTTCATAGGTGGCTCGGCAGGTACTTACTTCGGCCTGCTATCATGGAAACTGGGTGGCTGGGACATGAGTACCTGGCAAATGCTGCTTTGGGGCGTTATTGCTATCGGGATAGTATTGGGGAGTAGAGCCCCCCAGCCCCCGCCAACTGGTGGGGAAGCAGAATAGCGCTCTCTCAAAATCAATTTAGGGTAGCTCCTACTGAGCAAAAGAGAACACACCTTTTTTCTACAAAGCGGTAGCCTCTAACGAGGCAACAAGAGTCTCATATTGCGCCTTACAATTATGTCCCGTAGGGACAACCGCTTTGTAGCGACGAATAAGAAGAGACTTTGTGCTCCGTAGGAGCTACCCGCAACCAGCTAAAACTCATTACCCCTCACCCTGGTTATTCCAGCATCCACACCTTTTTTAATCATATCGCCATAGCCATCCTGCGGAAGAAACGCTGTGTACTGCTTCGCAGTGGAATAATTCTCAAAGGCCAACTTAAAGTCGCCCATATCTTCATGGCATTTGGCTACGTTTAGATATAACGACGGGTAGAGCGCTTTTACTTCTGATGTATCGATACTTAATGCCAGATCCAACGCGGTTTTATCCCAATGTAGTTTACCGGATACATCAGCCTGATGGCGGGCTACATAATGCGCGGCGGTAAAGCGTTCAAAATCATTTTGGGCAATGTCCCAGGCGCGGGTAAAGCATTTCAATGCTTCCTGTGATTTAGCCTCGCCTTCAAGCATCATGCCTTCGGCGCAGAGTTTGTTTACAGGATTTTCTGAGTCAAACATTTCAAAATATCATTTAAATCAGGGTAGCTCCCACGGAGCAACAGAGAACAAATTCATTTTTCTACAAAGCGGTAGCCTCTAACGAGGCAAGCCAAAAATCTTACACTAAACTTGATAAATATGTTCCCGTAGGGACAACCGCTTTGTAGAATCAAATCGATAGAAGGGCTTTTGCTCCGTAGGAGCTACCCCCGCCAAAGAGAAAAATCAAACATCAAACCGCCTTCATCCTTTCCATTAAATGTTCTGCCAGGCGTATGCTGAGCGCTGTTACCGTAAGCGTTGGGTTCGGCGCAGCAGCCGTTGCGTAGCAAGCTGCCCCTGCCACGTATAGGTTGGCAATGCCGTGCACTTTACAATGCTTATCAACCACGCCTTTTTTGGGGTCATCTGCCATGCGGGTGGTGCCCATGTGGTGCCAGCCACCGCCGGTGAAGGCAGGCCAGCTACTGTCATTCTCATCGCGCAGGTATTCCATCAGCTTAACACGGCCTGCGTTGCTTATACCCACCTGCTCGCCAATTATCTGGTATATCTTACGCAGGCTGTGCTTTTCAAGATCGGTAAACTCCCAGTGCAGGTTAGCACGAGGAACGCCTAAAGCATCTTTCTCCTTATCCAGCGTTACTCGGCTGTTTGGGTTGGGCGCTTGTTCTATCCGCGTAAACAACTCAAACGAATTGTATGATTTTAATTTAGGCCCCTCTTTGAGTGCTTTTTTAGCGCCACTCATCAGGGCGTTGGTTTTAGCCGTATCTGCCGTCCAGGTCTCTATCATGGGTTTCCAGTTTTTGGCCACTGCCAGCGGGTTTAATGATGCTGTTCCGTTTAGGATCTTGTGCTTACGCTGCATCTCCTCACTTATGGCCAGTTCGGCGCGGGCTTTTACGCCCCACTCCCACTGGTATAGCTTCATCAAGTCTGGCTTGGGCAGCCACATCTCGGCAGATTTTATCTCAATATGCTCCATAAAATAACGGCCCACATTATCATTCTGGTTACCCAGGCCATTTGGTGCCTGTTTGTTTGATGCCAGCAACATGCGGGCGTTTTGGATAGAGCAGCAGGCCAGTACAAAATGCTTTGCCCGCACGGTGTGTTGTTTGCCCGCAAGGTTCTTTACGGTTACTTCTTTTACGTTTGAGGCAGCCTCATTAGCCGTAATATCTGTAACGTTGGCATAGGTGTACAAATGAACATTCGGCGCCTTTACAATGGTGGCTTTATATTTTTCGCCGAAGCGGGTTGGCTTGCTAAACTGCCACATTTTATTGAACACTGCCTTATCATCCAGCGGCAGCGGGATGCGTTCAGGATCTTGCTTTTGCCAGTACTCCAGGCTATAATCGTACGGACCAAGATCAAGGTTCTTTTGCGCGCGGGCGTAGTATGGATCAAGGTCTTCGCGGGTGATAGGCCATCCGCTATGCGGGATCCAGTCGCGCTGTTTAAAATCTATGGGATCAAAGGGCGAGCAGAAACCGGCCCAATGCCCTGTTGTACCGCCAAAATAATGCAACCTTGCCGACTGCAGCGGGAAATATTTTTGCCCGGTAGTTTTGCCTTTGTACAGGTCCTGCATTTCGGCCTCATACTCAAAACCGCCGCCCTCAAGCAATATCACTTTAAAGGGCGTACCAATCATCTCCAAAGCCATGCTGATGCCTGCCGCGCCGGCACCAATTATACATATATCGCCCTCTATGAGGCTGTTATTGTCGATCTTTCTTGCGTCAGTATGCATAAGGTTCAGGCTTTTAGGAGTGAATAAAGAGCACACTGGCGTGCCTCGGTTACAGAAAGGATCCAACCGTTCAACTGAACGATTTTACCTGCGGCAAAATCGGCACTTACCTGTTTATCCAGCGCGCGTTTCAGCTCCACGCTATCGGTATTATCAGGCTTGCCGTTTAGCAATAACATTCGCAACTTTTGCTGGTCGGCTTCTGTTTTTACCTGCTGGCGATAAGCTGTGCCTACTGCCTTTATCTCTTTCTCATCAACCAGTTGCATCAGCAGGTCGGGTTTGCTCAGGGCATCTTCTTCTGATAGTGTGTTGCAGCTTTGCATCATGGGCAACGTTAGCGCCGCCGCTGTAAATGCCGATAAACGTATAAATGAGCGCCTTTCCATAGGCTTAATTTTTTACGGTTTCTTTCTTCATACTTGCCAGGCCTTTCTCTTTAATAAGTTGGGTGTAGTTGGTGAGTATAAACTTCTTGTTCACCATTGCCCTAAACTCCGGCGAGAGCATCATGTTCAACTCGGTTTGGCGGTGCAGGCTGGTGAGCGGTTTACCATCTTTGCCGTTCATCATATCGCTGTTCATATCAAACAGGGCGTTCATCTCGGGCTGCATCAGGCCAACGTGTATCACCACCATATTTGGGCGGGCGGGATTCAGTTTGGTGCTTACATAGTTCAGGAAGGCCGATTTTTTGGTAGCTACCGGCTCGCCCCACATCTCGTGGTAAGTTTCGCCGAAGTAGACTACCTCACTCAAAGTCGAGATAGCTAAATGATATTTGGCGGCGAGTTTTTCGGTAAGGGCACGCAGTTCGGGCGTTGATAGCGCAATGCCCATGTGCGGGTCTATATAATCTATTTTTAAGCCTGATGACTGCGCACGTTCTATCTGCGCCGATAGTTCTTTCTCTACATCTTCCAATTTGTAACCGCTTTTGGCAAAAGCACCGGTCGACTGGTAGAAATAGCCATCCTTAGCTACCAGGCTCGGCACCGCTTCGCGACCGGTGATGGGCCCCCAGCGGTAATTCTTCCACTCAGATGTTAGCGTTAAATGCACGCCTACGCTTATCTGCGGGTTCTTTTTTAATATCTCTACTGCTTCCTGGTACCAGGGGCAGGCAAACTGCACCGAGGCAGAGAAGGGCATTTTGGTATCGGCCATTTTTTGCATGGCCATATTTACGGCATGGCACATGCCAATATCATCCAAACGGAGCATCAGCTTTGGTAATTTTTGCTGCGCAGACGCCGTTTCGGTAATAAATAAAGTAACTAAGCCCAACAGGCAAATGAGTTTTTTCATGGGTGGATAATTATACTTTTAAGAATGCTTTTTTACGATACAGGAAATACAGCAGCGCCCATTTCACCATCACAAAACAGATGGCCATTACCACGATATTCCATGGGTCGCCAACCAGTTGGCCCAGCCAGCCGAAGAAACCATTGGTAGCGTAAGGCCAGTTAATGAATTTGCTGGAGATGTAAATTAAGATAGAGTTCATGCCGATGACCTTGAAGAAAAAGGCCCAGCTTTTATACCCCAGTACATCAATAACATAATAAAACAACGCCAGCAACAACAGGCTTAAACCGCCAACATGCATCACAAACGAGCTTGTCCACAGGTTTTTATTGATTGGAAAATCGAGATTCCAGATCTGGGCGATGATCAAAAATATCACACCTGCCACAGCCAGTATAAACGCTTTACGCCCTTTATGCTGATGGCCTGTTTTTAATAAACTACCTGCCAGTATGCCTAACAAACCGGTGCTGATAGCAGGGATGGTTGAAAACAAACCCTCGGGATCGTGAATTTTGAGGTAGAGTTTACCTGGCAGTATCAGCCTATCCATATATGATGCAAAATTGCCTTCCATGGTAAGGTCGCCGGGGTTAAAGCCAGGTGCAGAAGTGAATTTAAGCAGTAGCCAATAACCGACAATAAAGACCCAGAACCAGGCGAACTGCCATTTGCGATTGGCATACAAATAAATGATATTGGCAAACATGTAAGCTATACCAATGCGGCCCAATACTGAGGCAAAGCGGATCTCCTCATAGGGCTTCAGCTCTTTCAAACTATTATTAACCAACAAGCCTAACAACACCAGTATAGCGGCCCGTTTAATTACCCGTAAAACCAACTGGCCTTTGGTAGCGCCTTTCTCCAGCTCGCGCCCTACCGAGTACGGTGTTGCCACGCCAGCCAGGAACAGGAACAAAGGGAAGATAAGGTCATACACATGAAAACCGTTCCAATCCGGGTGGGTGAACTGGGTGGAAAGTGCCTGCCAGAACGGCGAGCCGGTGACTTTTGCAAGGGTATGGAAAATTTCTTCACCGCCGATGATCCAGAACATATCGAAACCGCGCAGGGCATCTAAGGAATAAAGGCGTTCATAAGTAAAGGGCGAGGTGTTAACATCCGAAGATGCAGGTACATCAGTTTTGGTTGCAGCCATTTGATAATAATGTGGGTTAAAGCCGGTTATAATCCCCGGAGAAATTGGTATAGCTAAATATAAGGTACTTTTTAAATGATTTAAAAAAGTGGTTAAGAAATATTTTTGTTACAAGGAAGCAATGCTTGATTTATTATGAGAAAATCAATTCTTCGTTAGGAAAGGTAGCAAGGTAAATGAAAGTTAGTGGATGTTACTTTCTTTTCTCCCACTGGTCGAAGTTTTCAACTTCGACCTAAAATGGCTCAAGGATTCTCCTTGAGTGTTAAGCTGAAAGCTTAACACATTTTGGGACTAAGTTACGCTGCGCTAAACTTAGACCAGCGATAGATTCAGCAATGCCCTTGCAGCCGCACAGGCCATCATTGTTCTGCCCGCTTTCGCCCAAAGCTTTTTTGCTGACAGAAAAAGACAAAGTAAAAAATGAAAAAGAAACAAACGCACAGACCAAGCGTCACCGAAAAATGCGACATAGCGTAACGTGCGGATAGCACAGGCCTTGCAGCGGCACTAACATTGTAGCTCGTTACCAAGTCGCGAGTTTTCTTTTTGGTACTTTTTCTTTTGCGGAAAAAGAAAAAGTACATCCACTAACAATTCATGTTACTCACTGCCATTCCTAACGAAGAACTAATCTTAAAGAGATAGCCGCGTCGTTATCGCTCCCCGCGATGGAGTAATATACCTCTCACATCTTAAACCCAAAATAGTCTTTGGCATTATGGTAACAAATATCAGCTATCACCTTCCCTGTCCATTCAATATCATTTGGCAATTCGCCGTTCTCGATATCATCACCAAACAGGTTGCACAACAACCTGCGGAAATACTCGTGCCGCGGGAATGACAAGAAACTGCGCGAATCGGTAAGCATGCCAACAAAACGGCTTAGTAAGCCCATGTTTGATAAAGCGTTGATCTGCTTGGTCATGCCGTCTTTTTGATCAAGGAACCACCAGCCCGAGCCAAATTGTACTTTACCGGCAATGGAACCATCGTTAAAGTTACCCGTCATGGCGGCCATTACTTCGTTATCTGCAGGGTTAAGGTTGTAGATGATAGTTTTGGCCAGGCGGTCGTCCTTATCCAAACGGTTAAGGAAACGCGACAATGCGCGGGCCTGGCTAAAATCGCCGATAGAATCAAAGCCTGTATCAGGCCCCAACCTGCTTAGTAAGCGCGAATTGTTATTACGCAAAGCACCTAAGTGGTATTGCTGTACCCAGCCCTTTTCATGATGCCAAAGCGCCAGGTTATACAACATGGCCGATTTAAATTTCACCTTTTCGCCGTTTGTTACCGGCTTTTCTGATCGTATTTTTTCAAATATGGTGCGAATCTCTTCATCCGTGTAGTCCTCGGCATAAATGTGCTCCAAGCCATGATCGGCAACCATGCAGCCGTTGGCAGCAAAGTAGTGGTGCCGGTTTTTCAGCGCGTACAGGTAATCTTCAAAGTTTACAATGGGCGTATTGGCCACCTCTTCCAATTTGGCAATGTAGGCATTAAGTGCAGTTACATCCTCAATGTACATGGCCTTATCCGGCCTAAAGGTGGGAAACATTTTAACTGTGCCGCCATCGCGTTTCAGTTGCTCATGATGCGCCAGATCATCCAGCGGATCATCAGTAGTACAAACAACCTCAACGTTCATCTTTTTCAGGAGTTGTTGCACCGAAAAATCGCGTTGTTGCAGTTTGGCCGATGCATCCTCATAAATATAATCTGCCGTGCCGCCCATCAACCTCGAATCGATACCAAAATACCGGCGAAGCTCGAGGTGTGTCCAATGGTAAAGCGGGTTACGCAGGGTGTAAGGTACGGTTTCGGCCCATTTCTCAAATTTTTCAAAGTCGGGTTTACCGCCGGTGATGTATTCTTCGGCAACGCCGTTGGCACGCATGGCCCGCCATTTATAATGGTCGCCGTTTAGCCAGGCATGCGTAAGGTTATTAAAGTTGATGTTGTTCGCTATCTGGTCTGGCGGCAGATGGCAATGGTAATCTATAATAGGCATGTCTTTCGCGTAATCGTAATACAGGCGGCGGGCCGTATCCGACTGCAGCAGAAAGTCATCATCTAAAAAATTCTTCATACAAGGCTATTGATAAGGCAATGTATTGTATAAAGTCAAAATTCAAAAGTAAAAAGTCAAAAATATAAGCGGGATGGCGTGATTGCCCATATCGCTCGCATAGTTGACTCACCCCGACATCTCCGCCATTCGGCGGATTGTCGACCCTCTCTACGCAAGCGTAAAGAGGGTTTGGCTCATTTTTATATTTCACTTTCTCACCCTCTTTTCGCACAGCGAAGAGAGGGTAGCACACGAAGTGTCGCGGGGTGAGTCATCTCTTACGTCAGCAGATTGCCCTTAAGCCCCCAAATTCTCAAATATCGCCTTCAAAGAAAAATTCGCCCCGCAAACGTGCTCATCGGCAGCGCCGTAATAAATGGTGAGGGTATCGCCATCGTCCTGTAAAACGTGGCCGTTGGTAAACACTACGTGGCCAAAAAATCCGGTTATCTCATAAGGCGCTGTCGGTTCCATAATGGGTTCAACAGAGCGGGCAAGCACTTTAGATGGATCGTTTAGGTCTAACAATACGGCACCCAGGCAATAGCGATGTTCGCGGGTGGCGCCATGGTAAATTTCCAGCCAGCCTTTTTTGGTTTTAATGGGTGCTGCGCCTGCACCAACCCTGCCGCTGTCCCACATACCTTCGCGGGTTTTGAGGATGCATTTGTGATTACCCCAATGCTCCCCATCAGGCGATTCGGCTATCCAGATAAAGTTACCGCCTATGTCCACGCTGCTGGGGCGGTGCAGGGCGTAATATTTGCCGTTTATCTTTTCTTCAAAAATGGCTACGTCCTTATTATGCGGCGGCAGTATCATGCCGTGTTGGGTAAAAGTTTTCCAGTTGGTAGTGGTGCGCATACCTACGCCTACGCCGCTGTCGCTTACTGCCGTAAAGGTGAGATAGAATTTATCTTCCAGTTCGGTTACGCGGCAATCCTCAATACCAAAAGTTTGCAACGGCCCGTTACCGAATAATTTGGGGTATCCCTCGGGTTCATAAAACTTTACGCCATCATCGCTGCAAAGCAAGCGCAGGTGCGATAGCGTAGTGAGGTAATCAACCCCTTTATAGCGCACTACGCGGGCATCGGTGGCTATCAGGTCGGCATCGTTAAGGGCAATTTCCATTATTTTGGTTTCGCCACTTTCGGTCAATATCGGGAATGATACATGGATATCATTCTGTTGCGGGCGCTCGGCCACGCGTACCAGCAGCCAGATTTTTCCCTCATATCTAAAAACGCCCGGGTTTAATAAACAAGCTATCAGCAACCCATCGGCACTTGGCACAAGGTCTTTTGGGGATAGTAACGGGTTTTGCGGAAAACGTTTTGCTATATCTGCCATAATAACTGTTAAACTTAGTTTTTATAACATCTCGCCATTGCAATAGTTTAAAGCGGATGTTATATTTGTTGACAATACCCCATACTCCCTATTGATTTTTACTCCCCGCAAAACGGTGCGCAATTTGATTTTTGCACGCCGATGGAAGGCTATTGAACGCTTAATTCCAATAACCAATATTTAAAGTCCGTAAACTTTAATGTCGCAACCCGTAACCCACACATCGCTGTCGTATACCGTATCAGAGCATTTGCCTATTGCCATTTACCAGTGCGATACTGCAGGCAACATCATTTCATATAACAAAGCAGCCGCTAAACTTTGGGGCGGCGTGCCCGATAAAAATGTGCGTTACACCGGCGCAAAATCTATCCTGAAACCAAACGGTGAACTACTACCCAATAACGAGCACCCTATTGCACGTGCCATAAGCACCGGCCTGCCTGTTGAGGGCGAGGAAATAGTTCTGGTACGCGCCGATGACACCTCGGTAAATGTTTTGGCCTATTGCGTGCCTGTATTTGAAGGTGATATACTTACCGGTGCGGTAAATACCCTTATTGATATTACCGAACAACGCAGCGGCGAACGCAAGCAACGTTTGCTGGCAGCTATCATTCAAAACTCTGAAGATGCTATTGTGAGTAAAACGCTTGACGGCACCATCACTACCTGGAACAAGGGTGCGCAAGAGTTATTTGGCTACACCGAAGAGGAGATGTTAGGCAGGCCCATAACCACGGTTATACCTGTTGAACGCCTTAACGAAGAAACCAGTATCATCAACAAAATAAGTTTGGGCGAAAAGGTGGAACATTTTGTTACCTACCGCCTGCATAAAAGCGGCGAAGAAATACCCGTTTCATTGGCTATTTCGCCTATAAAAGATATTGAAGGCAACATTGTAGGGGCATCAAAAATTGCCCGCGACATAACAAAACAACTGGAAGCCGAGAACGTGCTGCAGCGCTATGCCGAAAACCTGGAAGTGCTGAACAACGTTGGCCGCATTATATCTGAAAACCTTGACGTGCAAGAGATACTGCAAAAAGTGACAGATGCAACAACCACACTTACAGGTGCGGCTTTTGGGGCGTTCTTTTATAACAAGGAAGATGAAAAAGGCGAATCGTACCAGTTATATACCCTGACCGGTGCCCCGCGCGAGGCTTTTGATAAACTGGGGATGCCGCGTAACACCGCCGTATTTAGCCATACATTTGGCGGCCTGGGCGTTGTACGGGTAGATGATATTACCAAAGATGAACGTTATGGCCGCAACCATCCGCATAAAGGTATGCCCGATGGGCATTTGCCTGTAGTAAGCTACCTTGCGGTGCCGGTTATCTCTAAATCGGGCGAAGTAATTGGCGGTTTGTTTTTGGGGCATCCTAAACCGGGCAGGTTTACTAAAGAGCACGAAAACCTGGTAGTGGGCGTAGCGTCACAGGCCAGCATTGCGCTTGATAATGCCAAGCTTTACGAGGAGATCCAAAAGCTGAACTCCAAAAAAGATGAGTTCATTGGTTTGGCCAGCCATGAGTTAAAAACCCCCATGACAAGCCTTAACGGCTACCTGCAGATCATAGACCGCAGCCTGGATGAGAATGACCGTAATAAATCGTTCATCAAAAAAGCGCTTACACAGATCAATAAATTATCCGATCTGATATCAGACCTTTTAGATGTTTCTAAAATTGAAGCAGGCCTGCTCCCGCTCAACTATATAAATTTCGACCTGGCACAAATGGTAGATGAAGTGGTTGAGTTGATGCAGCATTCCACCAAATCGCACAGGATAGTGATATGCGCAAATGAATCAGAATTAAGTATCAGCGCCGATAAACAACGACTGGAACAAGTGATCATTAACCTGCTATCAAACGCTATCAAATACTCACCGGATGCTGATCATGTGAATGTAACTGTATCATCTGATACGGAGAAAGCCGTGGTTGAGATCCAGGATTTCGGCATCGGCATCAACAAAGAACAGCAGAAACGCATTTTTTCGCGTTTTTACCGGGTTGATGATGTGGCCTCGCATATCTCGGGCCTGGGGATAGGCCTGTATATCAGCAACGAGATCATCAACAGGCATAACGGCAAACTTTCTGTTAGCAGTACTGCAGGCAAAGGTTCTGTTTTCAGGGTAGAAGTACCGTTGAATAGTTGATAAATTGATGTCATTTCGAACGATAGAGAGAAATCTTGTTATTCCTGAAGAGTTCGCCTGCAGGGAGTAACAAGATTTCTCCTCGCTGTGCTCGTTCGAAATGACATATCTTTTTACTTTCAAATCAATACTCCCAACTGTCATTTCGAACGATAGTGAGAAATCCTGTTATTCCTGAAGAGTTCGCCTGCAGGGAGTAACAAGATTTCTCCTCGCTATGCTCGTTCGAAACGACATATCTCTTTACTGTCAAAACTATATCCTAAGCTGTCATTTCGAACGTAGTGAGAAATCTTGTTATTCCTTACAAGTTCGCGTGCATGTAATAACAAGATTTCTCCTCGCTATGCTCGTTCGAAATGACATATCTTTTTTAATATGCTGATAGATCTTTATTGAGAAACTTCCAATCCGGATTAGTAGAATTAACCAGCTCAATTTTCTTTTCTCTTCGCCACTTCTTTATTTCCTTTTCGCGTTCAATTGCATGTTCTATGTGTGTAAAATGCTCGTAATGCACAAGATAATAGCAATGATATTTACTTGTAAAAGAATTGTTAGTTCCAACATTTTCTCTGTGTTGCTGTAAACGAACATCTATATCATTAGTTACGCCTATGTACAAAACGTTTTTATCACGATTTGTGAGAATGTAAACGTGATAGTTATGGTTCCACATTTAATAAATATATAAATCCAATCAGTCATTTCGAACGATAGAGAGAAATCCTGTTATCTCTTACAAATTCGACTGCAAGTAATAACAAGATTTATCTTCAATGAGCTTCACTTCGTTCCGGTTCTCCTCGCTACGCTCGTCGAAATAAAATATCTCTTTACTGTCAAAACTATACCTAAGCTGTCATTTCGAACGTAGTGAGAAATCTTGTTATTTCTTACAAGTTCGCCTGCGTGTAATAACAAGGTTTGTCCTCGCTACGCTCGTTCGAAATGACACATCTCTTTACTGTCAAAACAATACCCTAAACTGTCATTTCGAACGACAGTGAGAAATCCTGTTATTCCCTACAAGTTCGCCTGCATGTAATAACAGGATTTATCTTCAATGAGCTTCACTTCGTTCCGGTTCTCCTCGCTATGCTCGTCGAAATGACAAGTTTGTAAATAAAAAAGCGCCCCGAAATTCGGGGCGCTTTTTGTATATATGGATTAACGATCTGCAATTATTTGCCGGTTGTACGCGGTACGGTTGGTGAACCGGTTGGCGTTGTACTTGGCGCGGTTGGCGAAGTAGGCGACATTGGCCTTGGCGTAGCCGGTGTTGTGGTAGGCGTAGTTGTAGGCGATGTGCTTGGTACAGTTGGACTACTTGGTGCAGGCATTGCCGGCGTAGTTGGTGTTGTACTTGGCACTGTAGGTGTTGTTGGCACCGTTGGGTTTGTTGGTGTTGTAGGGTAACTTGGGTTAGTAGGGTTTGTTGGTGTGTTCGGCGTAGTCGGTGTTGTCGGCGACGTCGGGTTGGTTGGTGTTGTTGGCGTATTAGGCACTATTGGAGTAGTACCTTTTTTCGCTTTTTTAGGCACTGTATCCTGATTAGCGGTTAACGCCATTTTATCAAAAGCAGCTTTGCTGATGGTATTGTTAGTGTGGTTTTTAGCCACTGCATAATTTAAACCGATTGCGGCGATCGCCGTCGCCATAATTGCACTTATCTTTTTCATGGTATTTTTTGTTTAGTGGTTTATAAATATTAACTAAAGGGTAACATATACCATGCCAGAGAAGGCGGGTAAGCCAATTAAATAAATAATTTTGTTTGTTTTTAGGTAGCGCCTACGGAGTAAAAAGCCTTAGGTTTTCTATGCTACAAAGCGGTTGTCCCTATATAAAAGAGCATATTTAACGCTTATTGTTATTATGTAAACTTACTGCCTCGTCAGGGGCTACCGCTTTGTAGAAAACATTTAATAGAGTTCTGTTTGCTCCGTGGGAGCTATCCAACAGGCGGACGATCAATTTTCATTGCCGTTGGCTTCAGCCAACGGAATGTCTAAAAGCAGATCTGGCTTTAGCCGAAACTGAACTTGGCTAAAGTCGGAAGCTTTTCTCATTTAAACCGTCAGCTGAAGCTGACGGCAATGAAAGGGCAAGTTTATTTTAATACCACCTTTGTAGCGCCATAACCAAACTTCTCTTTCTGCGCATCCATAAAAGTTTGCACCTTTTGGTTTTTGGCCAACAGCTTGTGCAGCTCGTGGCGCAGTATTCCGTTACCGGTGCCGTGTATAAATGTTATCTCATGCATCTGGTGAACTATGGCTGCTTCAAGGGCTTTCTTAAAGCGGTCAACCTGTATGCTCAGCATCTCGCTGCTGCCCAAAAAATGGTGGTCATCGCGCAGTTTTTCTATATGCAGGTCAATTTCTGATGCCGGCTTTTGTACTTCCTGCTTTTCTTCGGCTAGTTTAAAAAAGCTCTCTTTCAACTTTTCGGCATCTATCACCAGCTCAGGTTCATCCAGGCGGATCATCCAGCCTTGCTGTTTGATGTATGGGATGTTTTTCTTTGCCCCGGCAAAATCTTTGGCTTTAAACTGTTCGCTCACATCCAAAGGAGATAGTGCCGGCTGGTTCTGCTTGGTAAAGTACAGCGCACGGAATATAAACTTAGGCCATATCTGCAGGTCAGATAGTTTAGCCGAGTAGATCTTTGCTACCCCCTGCGGCTCAACCGTACCGGCAAATTCGCCTTTATATGTTTTTTGCTGTTCGCTGCTTAGGGTAAGCATCAATTGATATGAGGTTTCGTTCACCAGGTAAAAATGTACCAACGAATTGGCATGCGCATCGGTCACTACGGCTACGTGTACACCGCTGCTTTTAAATTCACCTGCAGGCGCTTTTACATCCTGTACGATCTCTTCGTTATGGCTATCCTCGCCGCGGCCGTGTACAAAGGTTACTTTGTTGGCCAAAACAGGGATCTCGAAATCATCATCGCCGGTAACGGCTATCATCTGTTCGTCGATTATGCGGGTTACATAACCTTCCATTTTTTCATCAACAAACCGAACAAAATCGCCTAATTTATATTTCATGGTACAAGTATAAGCAGCATTAATGCCTGTTTTATTATTTAACTAAATAAACATGCCTTTGGTTGGTGCTTATTGATACATTTGTTTACCTATTAATTTACAGTAATGACAAACTCCCCTACAACAGACGTAAAGACCCTGAAACGGATCTTTTTGCACAATCTTAACCGTATTTACAACGGTAAATGTTTTTTACGCAACCATGCCGATGGCCTTATTAAACAGGCATCATTTAAAGGCCTTGAGCTGGCATTGGATGAATTTACCACCGGCATAAAACGCCAGATAGCCCGCCTGGAAGAGATCTTCGCACTGGTTGGCGAAACACCATCGCCCGAGGGCTGTAACCCTATACGTAATATTGTTAAAGATGAATTTTGTATCGACGCAGAGCAGGATATCGCAGTTATAAATGATCTTGACCTGATGCTGTACGTGCAGGTACTGGAGCATATTAATATCACCTCGTACCGTATGCTGATAATGTTGGCCAAAGTATTACGCTACAGCGATGTTACCCAGTTGCTTACCGAGAATATTGATGAATCGGCAGATAATGATAAGTTGTTTATGCTGATCGCGAAGGAGTATATCACCAAGGATTGAGCAACCCTGAAAAAAACAAAGCCGGACATAAAAATCCGGCTCTGTATAGTTATTTAATACCCCTACTAAAATAACTTATCACAAAGTAAGGGAATTGACATGGTGCATACAAGCCTGTTGTGTAACAATTCGTTTACCTAAAAGTCCAACCCCAATACTGCGGTATAAATACTACATTTGCTGTTACTGAACCCACTATTTACCAATAAAACAATGTTAAAAAAACTACTTGTTACTGCTTTGTGCAGCACAGCGCTGTTACAATTGCATGCCCAAACGCTTTATCAGCCACGCGATATTAAAAAAGCCTTCGCCAATGGCACCCGCAGTATGGATGGTAAACCCGGCCCTAAATACTGGCAAAACCACGCCCGTTATGATATCAGCATTACCACTGCCCCACCGGCATCATTGGTTAAAGGTGTGGAGACCATCACTTATGTGAACAACAGCCCTGATACGTTGAAGAGGCTGAACATGAAACTGATCCTGAACATTCACCGCCCCGGTGCGGCAAGGATGGGTGGCACCAGCCCCGATTATTTAACCCAAGGTGTACAGATAGATGAGTTTAAAATTAGCGGTCAGGCCCGCCAGTGGAACAATGCTACTGCAGCAGGAACTAACCAGGCGGTAGCTTTGCCAAAACCATTGATGCCCCATGATTCGGTTAAGCTGGATATTACCTGGCACTTTGATGTATCAAAACAAAGCGGCCGCGAGGGGATGATAGATTCAACCAGTTTCTACCTGGCTTACTTTTACCCACGCGTTTCGGTTTATGATGATTACAACGGCTGGGATCGTGTTGAATTTGTGGATGCACAAGAGTTCTATAACGATTTTAACGACTATACCCTAAACGTAACCGTGCCTAAAAACTATGTAGTTTGGGCTACCGGCACGCTGCAAAACTCAGCCAAGGTTTTACAGAAAGAAGCTAATGACCGCCTGCAAAAGTCTTTTACCAGCGATAGCACCATCCACGTTGCTACTGCCGAAGAAATGGCTGCAGGCAAAGTAACTGCCCAAAATGCCACCAACACCTGGACATGGACTGCCGACAACATCAGCGACGTAGCCGTAGGTATCAGCAACCATTATATATGGGATGCAGGTAGTGTTATTGTAGATAAATCAACCGGTCGCCGCTCAAGCATGCAGGCTGCATATTCGGTTCAGGGTACCGATTTTAAACAATCTGTACAATACGGCCGTAATGCATTAGGCTGGTTTAGCCACAACTGGCCTGGTGTGCCCTATCCGTTCCCTAAAATGACGGCTTTCCAGGGCTTTGCCGATATGGAGTACCCAATGATGGTGAACGACAGCCAGATGGGCGACCCGGGCTTTGCGCAACTGGTGCAAGACCATGAAATAGCACACACCTGGTTCCCTTTCTATATGGGTATCAACGAAACCCGCTATGCATTTATGGACGAAGGCTGGGCAACTACTTTAGAATACCTGATAGGTATTGAAGAAAAAGGTAAAGAGAAGGCTGATGCTTTCTACAAACAATTCCGTATCAACGGCTGGATCAACAACCGATCAAGCAACCAGGATATCCCTACCATTACCCAAACCAGCGAACTTACCACCGGCTATGGTAACAATGCTTATGGCAAACCATCATTAAGCTACCTTGCCCTTAAGGATATGCTTGGCGATGAGTTGTTCAAGAAAGCACTGCATGGCTACATGGACAGATGGCATGGTAAACACCCCATCCCATGGGATTACTTTAACTCGATGAGCAATGTATCGGGCCGTAACCTCAACTGGTTCTTTAACAACTGGTTCTTCACCAACGGCTATGATGACCTTGCTGTTAAAAACGTAGTGACAGGCAAAGATGGTTATACATTTACTGTTGCCAATGTGGGCGGTTTCGCTATTCCGTTTGACGTAGTAGTTGAATATGCCGACGGCACTAAGAAAACCATCCACCAAACCCCTGCCGTTTGGGAGAAAAACCAGAAAGAAACCCTGGTAACCTTTAAAAACGAACGCGGCAAAAGCCTCAAATCTATCACGCTGGATAACGGTATCTTTATGGATGCGACCCCTGCTGATAACGTTTGGACGCCAAAGAAATAATTAATAATTGATATTACAGCAAAGCCCTCAAATGAGGGCTTTGCTGTTTTAAGCCCCCTATCCAACACGTCATTGCGAGGTACGAAGCAATCTCTTTAAGAGTAGTTCTTCGTTAGTAATGGCTTGAGCAGTATGAGCCGTCAGTGGATGTCACTTTCTTTTTCCGCAAAAGAAAGTAACCAAAGAAAATTCGCGACTTGGTAACGCGCTACATCGGTTGTGCTTTAGCAGAGCCTGTGCTATCCGCA
Source organism: Mucilaginibacter conchicola (assembly GCF_003432115.1). Classification (GTDB taxonomy): domain Bacteria; phylum Bacteroidota; class Bacteroidia; order Sphingobacteriales; family Sphingobacteriaceae; genus Mucilaginibacter; species Mucilaginibacter conchicola. Next base: position 161,394 of record NZ_QWDC01000003.1, on the reverse strand, counting down.
CGTTACACTATGTCGCATTGTTCGATAGCGTTCTGTCAGTGCTTCTCATTTTTATCTCTCTCCTGTCAGCAAAAAAGCTTCGTGCGAAAGCGGGCAGAACAATGGTGGTTGTGCGGTAGCAGGGGCATTGCGGAATCTATTACAGAAGTGATGGCCAAAGAGCGGCAGAGTAAGAGATTTCCAGCCCGTGGTTCTGACAGCTTTGCAGGGTAAAGGCCTTGTGCGTAGAGAAGCCTCTTTGCAGACTTGATTTTTTGCTACTTTTTTATCAAGCAAAAAGTAGTAGCCCCTGCGGCAATGAGCAGACTGACGTAAGAAAACCGCATGCACCCACAATATTTCTTATTTTTATCTATATTAAAGACAATTAAAATGACAAACTGCGTTTACACTGACTTTTGTAACAACATCCTTTCTGAACAGCAAATTCGTGATTTAAACGACTATTGGAAACACATATACGAAGACGGCGAATTGAAAATCACAGAATTTTGGTCATATAATTGGATGAAGAAAAAAGTTGTTCCTGGCGGCGGACTTTACTTTGTGCCTGAAAAAGAAGATTATAAAGATGTGATAGAATCCTTTGCAAAGGCCGACGGGCGATGGACCATTTATTACAACAAAAAGGCTAACACTCAAGGCGACGCACTTTGGGAATATCAAATTATTTATAGGGGCACTTCCGAAAACTTAGGAAAAATAGTATTTGACAGCCAAAAGCGAGAAATTGCAGAGACTGTATTTTCAGAATTAAGAAATCGTTATGACAGAAATTTAAAAAAGTTCTACGGTGACCCTAAGATTTTCTCACCAGCCTATTACGGGGCACCAACTTTCACGTTTTTCTATGACGAAGTAACTGGAAAACCTACTAAGGCTTGGTGCGAATACGGTTCTGAAGCAGATAATGAATATAGCATAAATCAGTTTTTTAAAAACGAGAATATAATGTCGGTTTTCTCCTGGAGCGAACACCCATATTATCACAGCTTCTATCCAATATTGACATAAATAGCCCTTCAAAAAATATTTGCACTTTTACGGTGATATATCCCTTACTAACCACACATCATTATAAAAGCAAGGATATGACAAGCAAAGCAGATCGCGAGGCGGTATTAACGGAGCTTTACAAAAGTATGTTCCCGGTGGTGGCTAAATATGTGGCTAAAATGGGGGGCTCTTTTGATGATGCTAAGGATGTTTTTCATGATGCATTGATTATCTACTACGAAAAAGTGGTAACAGGAGGCCTGTCGGTTGCAAACGATAAGGCTTACATTACCGGCATTGCTAAGCATTTGTGGTTTAAAAAGTTCAATCAGGCTATCAGCACAAAACCAATGGACGATATCCATTTCGATATTGCCGACGAGCCTGCCGAACATCCATCCACCAACAGAATACTTCAATACCTGCAAACCGCGGGCAAGCGCTGTATGGACCTGCTGAGTGCTTTTTATTACGATAAGCTATCGATGAAAGAAGCTGGCGATAAATTTGGCTATGCTGGCGAACGCTCGGTAACCGTGCAGAAATACAAATGCCTGGAGAAAGTTAGGGAAACAGTAAAACAACAATCACTGGAATATGCGGACTTCATTGAATAACATCAAACTAACGGATGATTATATGAATGGCCTGCTCCCCACCGGCGATGCGCTGGTGTTTGAGGCACGCCTTATCCTCAACCCTGCGTTACAGGAAGAAGTTCTTCTGCATAAACAAACCCTTGCCCTGGTAAAGCAATATGGCCGTGAGGCGTTGCGAAAGGACATCGAGGATATCCATCAGCAGTTGTTTAGCCATCCACAGCACCGCAGCTTTAAAGACAGCATCCTGCGCTTTTTTAAACATTAACCCTTAAATTTTATTGAGATGAACACTAATGAGTTCCGCAAGTATGCGGTGAGGCACCGCCATGTCCAAAGTTTACACGTTGATAGGTTTATAGCACGCGTAAATAACGCCAACATCACTGCATCCCTTACCCCCGCCATTATGGAAGAACGCCAGATGAACATCACCCAGATGGATGTTTTCTCGCGCCTGATGATGGACCGCATCATTTTCCTCGGCACGGCTATTGATGATCAGGTGGCCAACATTATCCAGGCACAACTGCTCTTTCTGCAATCGGCAGATGCCAAACGCGATATCCAGATCTATATCAACTCGCCGGGTGGTTCGGTGTATGCGGGTTTCGGTATTTATGATACCATGCAGTTCATCAACCCCGATGTAGCAACTATTTGCACGGGCATGGCCGCATCTATGGCGGCAGTGATACTGTGTGCCGGTGCAGCGGGCAAACGCGCTGCTCTGCCCCATTCAAGGGTGATGCTACACCAGCCATCGGGCGGCGCGCAGGGTACGGCATCAGATGTGGAGATAGCCGCCAGGCAGATCGCCATCATCAAACAACAACTCTACGAAACCATTGCCAAACACAGCGGCCAAACTTACGAACGCGTGCACCAGGTATCAGACCGCGACCACTGGATGATAGGCGCCGAAGCCAAAGAGTTTGGGATTGTTGATGAAGTGTTGGGGCGGGAAGAGTATTAAGTCCATAACAAACCATGTCATTTCGAGCGAGCAGAAGAGCGGGCTTGTGCGCGTGGGCGACGAGAAATCTTGTTAGATAAGACAAGCGATGAACTTAGCATTAATATCAGGATTTCTCCTCGCTGTCGCTCGTTCGAAATGACATTATTTTTCCTTAGATCATGGTTCAAAAATATTCCCTAATTTGGAGAACTACATTCTCCGCCAACAATGAAGAAACTACTGACTGCAATTCTACTATTAATCACTACCGCTTTTCACACATCAGCCCAAACAAAAACCGACCTTTCTGCATTGCAACAACGCTTTGTTGATCTTAAGTTTGGCATGTTCATTCACTTTAACATGCCTACTTATTGGGATGCCGACTGGCCTGATCCGGAAGCTTCGCCGTCGTTATTCAACCCTAAAAAATTAAACGCCGACCAGTGGGCCAAAGCCGCCAAAAGCGCCAACATGACCTATGGTTGCTTAACCACCAAACACCACAGCGGTTTCTGTATCTGGGATACCAAAACAACAGATTATAACGTAATGAACAGCCCGTTGAAGCGGGATGTGGTGAAAGAATATGTGGATGCCTTCCGCAAGAATGGCTTAAAGGTTATGCTGTATTATTCCATACTGGATACCCACCACCGCCTCCGCCCAAATTCTATCACACCGAAACATTTTGAGATGGTGAAAGCGCAGTTGACCGAGCTATTAACCAAATATGGTAAGATAGAAGCTTTGATAATTGATGGCTGGGATGCACCATGGAGCCGCATTAGTTATGACGATATTCCGTTTGAGGATGTGTATCGACTGGTAAAATCTATCCAGCCCGATTGTGTGTTGATGGATCTGAACGGCGCCAAATACCCTGCCGAGGGTTTGTTCTACAGTGATATTAAGACCTATGAAATGGGTGCCGGCCAGCGTTTGGATAAAGGCAATAACATTATGCCGTCGCTGGCTTGTTTGCCGCTGCAATCGAGCTGGTTTTGGAAAACCAATTTCCCTACAACCGCTGTAAAAGAGCCTGCCAAAATGGTGAACGAGCTAACTACGCTGAACAATGCCGGCTGTAATTACATCCTTAACGTAGCGCCAAACCGCGATGGCTTATTTGACGATAATGCCATTGCTGCCCTCAAAGAGATCGGTAAGCAATGGAAAGGCGACGCTGCTGCCCCTAAACTTGCCCCTACCGGCGAGCCTATCATCTCTACCAACCTGGCTAAACACAAACCCACCAACAGCAGTTGGAGCGAGGATATGAACATCATGGACTTTGCTAACGATGATGATTTCACTACCTCGTGGACATCAAGTAATACCGTTAAAACCCCATGGTTGGAAGTTGACCTGGGCCGCGATACGCAATTTAATACCATTGCCTTGACCGAGCCAAAAAGCAACATTAGTAACTACCATATCGAGTACCTGCAAAACGGCACCTGGAAACCGCTGGTAACCGGCGATGTTGCCAAGCGCGTAAAGGTTCATCGTTTTAATACCGTGTGGGGTAACAAAGTGCGCATAACTATCGATAAAGCTGAAAGCCAGGTTAATATAGCCGAGCTTGGTATTTATAATGAGAAAAAGTAATGCGCGAATTATAGAAGGAGTGAATTAGTGAATGATGGAATGAATGAGGACTGAATTAAGAGTTTCCCATTCACTAATTATCCTACTCATTCACTAATTCACTCATTCTATCCATCACTAATTAAATTTAGCGTAACATTTACATTATTCTTACCTGCAGGTAAAACCATGCGGGTAGCTTTGCCGTTACTACCGCATTAGATACTGCACATGTCAACGGCCCTTACATCTATCCGTATTTTCTTAAGCTCTCTTTTATTGCTCTGCTTTAGCAGCATGGGGGTTAAAGCCTATTCGGTTTTAGCGCATGAGGCCATTATTGATGCATCATGGAAACCCGTGATGCTGCCTATGCTTATAGAAAAATATCCTAACGCCACTCCACAAGATCTGGTAATGGCCCACTCCTACGCCTACGGCGGCAGCATTGTGGCCGATATGGGTTATATGCCTTTTGGCAATGGCTTTTTTACCGACTTGCTGCATTATGTACGTAGTGGCGATTTTATTACCAACTTGTTAGCCGACGCACAAAACCTTAACGAGTACGCTTTTGCTTTGGGTGCGCTATCGCATTACATGGCCGATAAATACGGGCACTCCATGTCGACCAATTTGAACGTGCCCATCATTTACCCCGATCTGCAGAAGAAGTTTGGTGATGTGGTTACTTACGAGGAAAATCACATGTCGCACAGCAGGATGGAGTTTGCTTATGATGTGTTGCAAATAGGCCAGCATGGCTATACATCAGAGGGTTACCATGATTTTATTGGTTTTAACATAGCAGTACCTGTTCTGGAACGTGCTTTCTTTAAAACTTACGGTCGTAACCTGAATACTATTTTCAGCAACATTAATGCTGATATCAACACCATGCGTTGGGGCGTACGCAATCTTTTCCCTAAGCTAACCAAGGCAGCTTACGAAGGCAACAAAACCGAGATAGAGAAACTTAACCCCGGTATTACGGCCAAAAAGTTTCAGTATAAGATGAGCAAACGTGCTTTTAACCTCGAGTTTGGCAAAAAACGCAAAGAGCCAAAATTTTGGGCCAAAGCCGCTGTGTTTATGATAGGGATACTGCCGAAAATAGGCCCGCTGAAAGCATTAAAATTTAAATCGCCGGGCGAGGAAGGGCAGAAACTGTTTGCCCAAAGCTTTGAGGCTATTCTGGAGAACTACAAAATTGCACTTAACCAGGTGCACGATAATACCCTTATACTGCCCGATATTAACTTTGATACCGGCGAACCTACTCTATTGGGCCAATACCGCCTCGCTGATCATACCTACTCTAAACTGCTGGAGAAACTGCAGGAACAGGGCTACAAGAACGTATCGCCCGAGTTACAGAAAAACATTGTGGAATATTACGCTAAAGCGGATACTTCAAAAATAAACAGCCTCAGCAAAAGCGATAAAAAGAAATGGGATATCACCGCATCAAGGGTTTTAGAATTAACCAATTTTAAGCCTGCCAGTGCCGACTCTACCCAGACCCTGGCTACTAAAAATTAATATCAAAGGCTTTTAGCCACCACTCTCCTACCGCTGCTACTGATGCCATGTAACCGTCAGCAACGAAAAAACTTTGCTGGTTCCAGTCTTTATGTGCTCCGTATAGATTTGCTTTTAACTCATGCTCCCCATCAAGCGATGGTGTATCACGCAGATGCTCACCTAAACCCTGGCCTGTCGCTTTCAGGAAAGCTTCTTTGCGTGTCCACAATTTATAAAAGAGGTTGGTTTTATCGAGTGATTTTATGTAAGCGATCTCATTAGCAGAGAAATGCTCCGGCAGGATATCATCGAAAGGAAAAACGGAGTCAATAAATTCCACATCAGCACCCACGGGATCTTGCGAAACGGCCAGCATTATCCAATTGCCCGAGTGGGAAACATTATAATGCAGCTCCATGCCATCACCGGCAGGCAGATAAGGTTTCTTGTTATCGCCTAAAACGAAGTTCAACCGTGCAGGCTCCTGATTCAGATATTTTCCGAGGACGATGCGCTGCAAGCCCCTGCCTACCACAAAACGCTGCCGGTCTTTCAGCTGATGATATTTATCACCACGGCTTATTTCTTCGGGCGTAAGCAGTTTTCGCAGATCATCTAAACGATAAATATTAGCCGAAATTTGGATGCGCCAAACATGCACCTCATCCTGTTGGGGCAAAGCTAATTCTCCTGCAGTAGTCTCCCAGTTTACGTTATTGATGAACCGATTGGTAAGCGTACCCAAAGTATTTTAGTAATTGATCTTGTCCAGGCAATCCTGCAGTACGCGGGCAAAGGTTTTGTCGTTCGGCTCCTTAAACATGGTATTGTGTTCGCCCGGCACGCTGTGGATGTTGATACCTTTCAGCGCGTATGGTTTCCAGCCCATGTAAATGTAATCGTCCAGGTAATAAGAACGCGTTTCGGCGCGGAACAGTTCAATTTCCAGATCAGACGGTTGAATGCGGTAATACTTCTGCGCATCGTTGTTCATCTCATCAATACGGTGCGAGTAACCAAAGAAACCAGCCTGCTCCTGCTTATCGCCATAACGCAGCTTCCAGAACAATCTTGTAAGGCTACGACTAACGGCAGTTGCGCGTTTACGGATGGTTTTTTCAAACCCATCCTGAAAGGTGAGGCTATGCCAAACCTTACGACCAAAATACAATCCACGTTTAACCTGCTTGGTTGTCCATGGGTCGTAATGCGGAGTGCGGTAAGCGTAGGTATCAAACATGCCCAGCATGCGCACTTCTTTGTTAAGCGCTTTAAGCTGCCTTGCCATTTCAAAGGCAATAAGGCCACCGAAAGAGAAGCCTGCCAATGCATAAGGCCCGTCAGGGTTTTGCGCAAATATGGATGATACGTAATGTGCTGCCATATCCTCGATACGGTTAAGCGGTTCATCAACACCATTTAAACCTTTGGCCTGCAGGCCGTAAACCGGTTGGTCATCATCCATGTGGCGGGCAAGGGTATTAAACAGCAACACGTTCATACCGGCACCGTGCACAATATAGATAGGTATTTTGCTTCCGGTTGGTTTTATAGGCACCAGCGAGTCCCATGAGATGGCATTGGTATCGCTATCCAGCACTGCGGCCAATTTCTCAATGGTCGAATTTTCAAACAAAATAGCCAGTGGCAGGCGCTCACCTGTTTCCTGTTCTACACGGGCCATCACCTTTACGGCAATCAGCGAGTGGCCGCCCAGTTCAAAGAAATTATCATGAATACCCACCTGCTCAATACCCAGCATCTCGCGCCATATAGCGGCCAGCATTTTCTCGGTATCGGTTGCCGGGGCAACATATTTTACGGTCTCAGCGGCATCAATATCGCGCGCAGCCAATACTTTCTTATCTACCTTCCCATTCGGCGTCATCGGCATTTCATCGATGATGGCAAAGTTATCGGGAACCATGTAATCAGGTACCGAACTGCGCAGGTCAATACGCCACTGCTGTATCAGGTCGGCAGGATTTTCCAGTTTTTTGAACGTATCATTCAGCAGAATATAAGCCACCAGTTTGGCGACGCCGTTCTTATCGTTACGGGCAACCACTACAGCCTGTTTAATGGCTTCTTCTTTGCCCAGATTAAACTCAATTTCGCCGGTCTCTATACGGTAACCGCGGATCTTTACCTGCGCATCAATGCGCGAAATGTACATCAGGTCGCCATCGGCAGTAAAGGTACCCAGGTCGCCGGTGCGGTACATGATAGCGCCGGGGGTTGAGTTATCAAACGGATCGGGTACAAATTTCTCGGCCGTTAACTCAGGTTGGTTCAGGTAACCTTTGGCTACGCCCTCGCCGGCAATATAGATCTCGCCCGCGGCACCAGGCCCCATCGGGTTCAGAAATTTATCTAAAATGTAGATGTACGTATTATCTATCGGCTTACCAATGCTGATAAACCCATCTGATGATTTGATCTCTTTCAGGGTAGACCACACAGTGGTTTCCGTTGGCCCGTAAACATTCCACAGCGATGAAGCACGCTCCAGAATGCGTTGCGCCAGGTCCATAGGCAAGGCCTCGCCACCACAGATCACTTTTACCTGCTCAGCACCCCAACCTGCTTCCAGCATAATACGCCAGGTATATGGCGTGGCCTGCATTACGGTTATTTTTTCGTTGCGGATGATCTCCAGCAGCGCGTAACCGTCTTTTGCCGTAGCGGCATCGGCCAGTACAATTTGTGAACCGGTTATCAGCGGCAGCCAAAGCTCCAGCCCCGCAATATCGAAACTGATGGTGGTCACTGCAAGCAGTTTATCAGCAGCGGTCAAGCCCGGCTGCTTTTGCATGCTGTACAGGAAATTCACCATGTTATGATGTTTGATCTGCACACCCTTAGGCTGCCCGGTTGAGCCCGAAGTATAAAGGATATACAGCAGGTCTTCGCCTTTTACCTCAACAGCAGGGTCGGTATCGGGATAACTGTTTAATTGGGCAACAATATCTTCCAACAGCAATTCTGTAGCGGTCGATTCATAGCGACCCTGGTATTCTTTTGATGTAATGAGCACCACCGCTGCCGAATCTTCCAGCATGTAATTGATACGGTTGATAGGGAATATCGGGTCGAGCGGGATATAGACGGCACCTGCCTTCATGATGCCCAGCAGAGCAATTACCAGTTCGGCATTTCTGTCAACAGAAATAGCTACTTTATCGCCCACCTTAACGCCTTTCTCTATCAGGATAGCAGCCATTTGGTTGGCTTTGGCGTTAAGTTTGGCGTAACTATATTCATCCCCGCCAAACTTCAGGGCGATGTTATCCGGGCATTGCGCGGCAGTTTCGCTGATGATCTGGTGCAGTGGTTTTTCCTTCGGATACTCCACCCGGGTATCGTTCCATTTGTTCAGTTGCTCGCGTACCTGTTCGGCGTTCATCAGGGGCAGTTTGCCTATCAGTACATCAGGCGTTTTGATCACGTACCGCAACATGTATTCAAACTCCTGCATAAAACGGCTGATGGTTGCCGCCTGGAACAGTTGCGTATTGTACGACCACTCGAAGGTTAGTGTTCCCTTGTTATCCGTTATGTTCAGGAATATTTCAAAAGTTTCGTACTCGCGCGGGTTATTAAGGTATCGGTGTTTCAGATCATAAAAGGCAATCCCATCTTCCATACCGATATCGATATTGAACATGATAGGCACCAACGGCAAACGCGAAGGATCGCGCGGGATGGCCAGCCTTTTCAGCAGGCTGCCGAAGGTATATTGCTGATGATCATAGGCATCAAGCACTACGCTCTTGCGGTCTTTTAAATAATTGGCAAAGGTTTGCGCCCCGTGCGGAAAGCTGCGCAACGGCAGCAAATTAACGCAATGCCCCACCAGCCCGAAGTTGCCGGTAGCTGATTGCCCGGCGGCAGGTAAACCAATAATTACTTCATCCTGCCCCGTCAGCTGGTGCAAGAACACCTCGAACGATGCCAGGATGGTAGTTACCAAACTTGTGCCTGTTTTACGCGCCAAGCCTTTAAGGTCGGCAACGAGTGCGGTATCCAGCCCGTAATCAGCACGGGTACTTTTAAAGGTACGCGGTGTCGGGCGCGGATTATCTGTAGGCACATCAAGCAAGTGATCGCTGCCTTTAAACTGGTCTATCCAGTATTGTTCAGTTTCGATATGCTCGGGGCTATCCTTAGCATTAGCCTCATCAACCGCATAATCGCTAAAACGTGGCGCAGCAGGCAAATTTGGTTGCTGGCCCTGTGCATAAGCAGAATATAATTTACCCAGATCCTGCATCACCAAACCCATCGACCAGCCATCGCACACAATATGATGGGTTAATATCACCACCTGATGCTCACCATCATTCAGTTTGATAAGGGCTATCTTAAACAGCGGACCATTGATAAGATCCAGCGGAGTGATAGCCAGCTGCCTGCAGTAATTTTTAACAAACTGGCGGTTCTGTTCATCATCCTGGGCAGATAGGTCATGATAATCAACTTTTACCTCTGGGTTCTTATAAACAATGATATTGGCACCATCGGCACTAAAAACGCTGCGCAAGGCCTCGTGCCTGTCGCTTAAAGCCTGTACGGCCTGCAGCATGGCCTCTTTGTTGAACGAGGGTCCGTTAAGGATAATGGTAGCAAAATCATTATACGCGCAGCTGGCATCGTTGCCACCAATAAGGCACGATGTCCAGATCTCCATTTGCGGCTCGGTGGCGGGCGCTATTAAGGCGATCTCCGGCCCTGCAAAGGGGTCAAAATCCTGGGCGCTAACTTGGGGATTATATGTAGCGGTTAGTTCGGGCATTAATTATTATTGATGTTGTACTGCACGTATTTACCCGGGTTGGTTTCGTCTTTAACAAACCACGCGGGGTTACCGTCTTTATCGCGGCCAAGCTTTGCACCTTCTACCGGCGGCGTGTTAAGGGTTTCAAGGCTCACCTTATCTGCCGTGCCGTTTGTAGCGGGCTGCGCATTGGTTTCTGCGGATGTAAATTTAAAAAATCCTACGTCAACCATCTCCTGTATGCTCTGCTTAAATTGCTCTATCATAAAATCCACATCCTCTTCGGTATGGGCATCGGTCATAAAGCATGGGAAACCATCCAGGATATGCACACCACGCAAACGCATCAGCGTAAATAACAACTCGTTATAAGGTACATCCTCCAGGAATTTAATTCTCCAAAGCGAGCCATAACCCACAGTGGTTACCGGGATACCGGCCTCACTGCACACTTTTGCAAAGCCATCGCGCAGGCGGGTAGCCATGGCGGTAAGCTTTTGTTGCAGCGCAGGGCCGCGTTCTTTCATATAATCTAACGATGCTTTTGCAGCGGCCAGGGCCAGCGGGTGGCGCACAAAGGTACCGGCAAAATAGGTAACACCTACCTCTGGTACCGAGTCGTCTCCATACTCCCAGAAACCGCCATCAAGGGCATCCATATATTCTTTTTTACCGCAGATGGCGCCCACAGGCATACCACCGCCGATAACTTTACCGTAAGTACCCAGATCTGCTTTGATACCGAAGATGGCCTGTGTGCCGCCAGGATGGAAACGGAAACCGCTGATCACCTCGTCGAAAACCAGACAAATACTTTCATCTGCAGTTAAGGTACGCAGTTGTTTCAGGAACTCGATAGGCTGAAACTCCGGTCTGCGGCTTTGTACCGGCTCAACCAGTACGGCGGCAATCTCGTCTGCTCGTTCTTTGATGATGCGCAGGGCCTCATCGGTACCGTAATCCAGTATCAGCATGTTCTGTACGTTATCCGACAGGATACCCGATGCAGCGGGGAATGTCTTTAATTTTTTGGTACCACGTACTATCACCTCGTCCATAATACCATGGTATGAGCCGGCGAAGGCAACAATTAACGGCCTGCCGCTAACGGTACGGGCAACACGCATAGCGCCCAACACGGCTTCAGAACCGGTGTTACACAATGCAGAGCGGTCATGACCGGTAAAATCACACATCAGTTTACAAACCTCGCCGGCAAGCTCGTGCTGCGGGCCTATCTCGTAACCATTGTCAATTTGTGCAACGATGGCTTTCTTCAATACCTCGGGCTGATAGCCCAGCATGTTTGAACCAAAGCCATTCAGTGCGTCGATATATTCGTTACCGTCAACATCCCAAAGGCGGTTACCTTTCGAGCGATTAATCACTATCGGGTAAACCAGTTCTTTTGTTAACGGGCGGAAACCACTTACCACGCGCGGATCGGCCATGTAGGCGCGATGCTCCTGGGTTTGCTCTTTGCTTTTGCGGGTTTTAGCGTTGTAGCGGGTGGTTAAGCCGTCCAGCCACTCCATTTGCTTATCATCAAGCTCTTGTACTTTACGCTCTATGCGGGCAGTAGCACCAAAAGGTTTTTTGATCTCTACCATTTCCTCGGCCGTTACATCCGGCTCGGGTTCTAATACAGGTGGCGCAACAGGGCCGCCTTTTAACTCACCTGATGGCATTGGCGGTGGTATAGACACTACCGTTGTGCTTATTGGCGTACCTTGTAAGTGTGCTATCTGGCCTGCCAACAATTGCAACTGCTGACTGATCATATTCAGCGCCACCTCGCTGCCGTTACCGCTTAACGGTATTTGATTATAAGCTATCGGTTGCGGTACAGCAGTTTGTGCATAAACCGTTTGCGATTGCTGTACAGGTGCAGTTTTTGGGGCTACTGTTGCAGGTTCAAATTGCCCTACCGGGATAGTTTTATCAAGAAAATCAGCCAACAGGTTGATGGAGTTGTAATCCTCAAACAGTTTCCTGAAGGTGATATTTACGTTGAAAGCCTTTTTAAGATTGGTGGCTATCTGGGTAAGCAAAAGCGAGTCGAACCCAATTTCGGGGAAGCTGACATCAACAGATGAGCTGTCAATATCAATACCTGCGGCATCTGCAAAAATGCCCTGAAGTTTTTCGGCCAGAAAATCTTTTCTCGTCATCATATTCTGATTAGTATCGTCCTGTACGGTTGCGGGCGGAGTATCGGGCACTATCTCCTCTGGCTGGTACATTACCTCACCTACGGGATTCATGGCCACGGGCTCCACCCAATATATTTTGCGATCAAACGCGTAAGAAGGCAGTCTAAGCCTTTTGCGCTGACCGGTATAAATCTCATTCCAATTTGGCTCAATGCCGTTTAGCCACAGTTGGCCCAAAGCTTTTAATACCGACTGATATTCCGGCTGGCCATTACTGTTATCCAAACCTGCTATAGTAACAACAGGTTCGGCAGCAGTTTGTTGGGCTGCAAGGGTTGCCAGCGTACGGCCTGGGCCAACCTCAAGGTAAACTCTGCCCTTGTCTTCAGCCAATTTATCTATAGCGGTAGCAAAGCGAACAGTCCTGCGCAGGTGGTTAGCCCAATATGCAGGGTCGCAGGCCTCGGCCTCGGTTAGCCAGTCGCCGGTAACGGTTGACATGAGCGGCTTAACCAATGAATTGATTTTCACTGAGCGCACTACCTGTTCAAAAGGCGCCACAATATCATCCATCATGGCCGAGTGGAAAGCGTGGCTGGTTTGCAGCAAACGGCCCGGTGTGCCCCTGTCTTCTAAAACCTGTGCGAAGGCGGCAACGGCATCCTTCTCTCCTGCTACTACCGACAATTTATTGCTATTGATTGCTGCGATAGATAAGTTATCCGGCAGGATGACTTCCAGCTCCGCTGGCGTTAAACGTACCGATAGCATATCGCCTTCGGCTACTTCACTTACCAGTCGGGCACGTTCGGTGATGAGCTTCAATGCATCTGCCAGGCTAAATACGCCTGCAAAGTGTGCGGCAACAAACTCGCCTATGCTGTGGCCGGTAAATATCGTCGGCTCAATTCCCCAGCTCATCCATAGCTTGGCCATGGCGTATGAGGTGATGAAGATTGCCGGTTGGGTATAAAAAGTATTCTTTAATTTTTCTGTTGCCTCCGGCGATTCAGGCGCGTAGATCACATCAAAAATATCAGCCTGACCGGTACCTTGCAGCAGCGCCACACATTCATTAACGGCATCGGCAAAAACAGGTTCGCCGGCGTAAAGCTCGCGGCCCATGTTCAAATACTGCGCACCCTGGCCCGGGAACATAAATACCACCTCGGTAGCGTTCTGGCTGATGACCTTAGAGTTGGTGATATCGCGCTTAAAGTTCATTAGCTTTTGCAGCAGGTCTTCTCTGTCGGCAGCGATAATGAAGTTACGCTCCTTAAAGTTATTGCGCGTAGTATGCAGCGAGTAAGCAATATCTGCCAAAGGCGCCTCAGGGTTATCCTGCAAGTAGTAGTACAATCTGTCGGCAAATTTTGAAGCACTCGTAGCCGTCTTAGCCGACCAGCTGATCAACTGCAAAGGCCTGCTTTCGCCCGACGATTGTACGCCGTTATCGTACTCCTCTAAAATGGCGTGAACGTTGGTACCACCCACCCCGAAAGAGCTTACCCCTGCGATGCGCTTGCCATCGGTTTCCCATGGGCGCAACTCCGTATTTACAAAGAACGGGCTCTCGCTGAAATCAATATTGGGGTTGGGTTTGGTGAAATATAACGATGCCGGGATCTGCTTGTAGAACAGTGCCAGTGTGGTTTTTATAAAACCCGCTACACCTGCAGCAGCCACCAAATGGCCCATGTTACTTTTTATTGAACCAATGGCACAGTACTGGTTCTTGTCCTGTTTGCCAAAGGCCAGGTTTAAGCCCTCTATTTCGATAGGATCGCCTAAAGCAGTTGCCGTACCATGGGCCTCTACATAAGAAATGTTTGCTGGCTCAACTTCCGCATCGGCGATAGCCATAGCAATTGCACCGGCCTGGCCTGCTGCGCTCGGTGCGGTAAAACTACCTTTGCCGCCGCCGTCGTTATTAACACCCACTCCTTTAAGTACAGCGTAAATACGGTCGCCATCGCGTTCAGCTTCCTGTAAACTTTTCAGTACCACTACACCCGCGCCATCGCTGAACACGGTACCATCGCTTTCCGCATCAAACGGGCGGCAATGGCCATCAGCACTCAGCATGGTACCCTGCTGGTATAAGTGACCACTTTTGATAGGCGCACTTATGGATGACCCGCCCGCCAGCGCTACATTGCACTGCCCATTACGGATGCTATCTGCCGCCTGCGCTATCGCCAGCAGCGATGTTGAACAAGCTGCATGCACACTCACCGCGGGACCAGTCAGGTTCAGTTCGTAAGCAGTGCGGGTGGCTATATAATCTTTCTCGTTGATGGTAGCCGTTAAAAAGCGGCCAATGTTCTCAACTTTATCTATGTTAGATAGTACGTTGCTGGTGTAGTAAGTATTGTTACCCACCCCGGCAAAAACGCCAATAGGACCAGCATATTTATCGGGCAGATGACCGCTGGTTTCCAGGGCTTCCCAGGCCAGTTCAAGGAAAATACGCTGTTGCGGATCCATCAGCTCAGCAACCTTAGGGTTTATGCCGAAGAAGGCGGCATCAAAGCTTTGGACGTTCTCTACAATACCGCGGGCCTTTACATAGTTGGCTGCCGTGCGGATATGATGCGGAATGCTGGCATCCAGTTCATCATCAGTAAAGAATGAAGTGGTTTCGCGGCCTTCGGTCAATAATTTCCAGAGGTCGTAAATGGTATCAGCACCGGGGAAACGTACCGCCATGCCAATTACGGCTATGTCGTTGTTGCTCCTGTCGCGTTTGTTTTTAACGGCAGTAACCTTGGCTACGGTTTTGTTGCCATCAATAAATGAAGCAATACCATTTACCGTTGGGTACTGGTACAGCTTGGTTATCGGCAGCGAGTAGTTGAACTGCTTTTTAAGCGCAGCTACCGTTTTCAGGGCCAGGATGGAGTTACCACCCAGTTCAAAAAAGTTATCATAAACGCCTACTTTATCCAGCTGCAAAAGCTCCGTCCAGTAATCGGCAACGCGTTTTTCTGTTTGGTTTGATGGTGCTTTGTACAGTACCGATAGCTCGGGCCTTTGCATATCGGGCACGGGCAACTTGTTACGGTCAATCTTGCCGCTGGTGGTTTCGGCAAAGCCATCCACCCACACAAATGCAGATGGCATCATGTAATCGGGCAGTTTTTGCTCTATACTATCGCGCAGGTAGGCAACATCTTTCTTCTCGCCGGTTGCTATGAGATAAGCCACCAAACGTTTCTGCCCCGGCACATCCTCACGAGCGATAACTACCGATTGCTGTATACCATCCAGTTGGTTCAGCAGTACCTCTATCTCACCTATCTCTACACGATTACCACGAATTTTTACCTGCGTATCCTTACGGCCCATGTATTCGATGTTATCGTCGGGCAGGTAAAAACCAAGGTCGCCGCTGCGGTAAAGTTTCATGGTTTTGCCCGTGGCATCCGTCCAGTCGATAAATTTATCGGCAGTAAGATCGGGGCGATTCAAATATCCTTCGGCAAGGCTAATGCCTGCAATGCAAAGCTCGCCCTGCCCGCCTTCAGCAACCTGCTTAAGGTCGTCATCCAGTATAATAATATTGGTATTATCTATCGGTGCACCAATATTGGGCAGCAGAGGCCACTCTTCAGGGTCGCCGCTTAACTGGAACGATGTGCTGCACACGCTGGCCTCTGTCGGGCCATACATGTTATAAAAAATACAACCTGGTACCGACTTAAAGAAACGCTTAACCTGCGGGGTTATCTTCAGCTGTTCGCCCGCGCTGATCACATCTTTAAGCGACTGCGGGAAAAACTGCTCGGCGTCGGCCGCCTCTGTCATGTATTGCAGAGCCACAAAAGTAACAATGATGCGGTTCACCTGCTGCTCATCAATGTATTTGAGCAGTTTCATCGGGTCGATACGTACCTCATCCTGTACCAGCACCATGGTACCACCAATACACAGGGTACAAAATATCTCCATTACCGATGCATCAAATATCAGTGGGGAAAACTGCAACGTACGATGGCCTACACCAAGGTAAGGCGCAATACGCTGGTTCCACCTGATAAGGTTGATAGGCCCGGCATGCCCCACGCAAACACCTTTAGGTTTACCCGTAGAGCCGGATGTATAAATGATGTAAGCAATTTTGGTTTTGGCAACTTTATCAGGCGCTTGTACCTCTGCAACAGGCCGATCAGAAGCAATAACGTTCTTCACTATATCGCCGAAAACTGCCGCATCACTTGCGGGAGCCAGGCAGGTATCCATACCGCAATCGGCAACAATGTCCTGCAGGCGCTCGGCCGGGAAAGTGGGGTCTAATGGCAGATAGGCTTTGCCTGCTTTTAATATTGCAAACAAGCTTACCATGGTAGCTATAGAACGGGTGGCGCTAACGCCTATTACCAGCCCTTCGGGCGAGGTGGCCTCAATAACGCGTGCCAGTTCATTGGCACGGGCATTCATTTCGGCAAAAGTTATCTTGTCGTCGCCAAATTGTACGGCAATTATATTGGGGTGCTGTTGCGCCTGCTGTTCAAACAGGTGGTGTATCAACAGTTCATCGCCCGGGTCGCCGTAATATTTGTTATCAGTAAGAATACTCATTCAGTTTTATCATACCTGGTTGGTTATAATAACCAGCCAGTAACATTTTTGTGACGGTTTTAGACGGGATTAAGATAGAAAATTTAAAACTTACCGGATTAAAAGCCGTGTTATTTTTTTCACACAAATTTCATCTAAGCAAAAAAAAGCCTCTCTAATAATTATTTAACATCAATCTGATTAGGTTGTGCAACCACAATTTCGGGGCGGTTCTTATGTAACTCATACACGCCGGTAACACAAATGGTCTTGCCTTTCAAATTAGCCCAATCCAGCGTTATTTTATTGCCTTTTACGGCTATGGTGTACTTTTGGTTGGGGTAATTTGCACCCATATTTATAAGCGTAAGTGTATCATTAAATATCTTGATAGAAGTTACCACATCACAAAGGGTTTTGGTTTTGCCAAGGTTGGCTCTAAAATCCTCTTCGGAGAATGTTTGTGCCGATGCTTTTGTGCTAAAGGCAGCTATAAATAAGGCTATTGCAATAAGCTTTTTCATGGCTTTAAATTAGGATAAAATTGGGAAAATGCCCATAGCGTATAAACGGATAGTTTTTTAAAAGATTTCGGATGATGGGTCGTCTGTACTTATAAACAATGCTGTCATTTCGAACGAGCGACAGCGAGGAGAAATCTTCTGAAACGTTAGTATCGCACGTAGAAGATTTCTCGCCGCCCCCCAGTGTGCAAAAAGCCCGCGCCTGGCTCGCTCGAAATGACATTGTAAAAGAAATATAGAATAGAACAACAACCACATGTCATCCATCCAAAACAAAACCATAGCCATTATAGGTGGCGGCCCGGGCGGGCTTACACTGGCTCGCTTATTACAAATGCGCGGTGCGCACGTTAAAGTTTACGAACGCGATACCCACCGCACGGTGCGCGTGCAGGGCGCTACATTAGACCTACATTATGAATCGGGATTAAAAGCTCTTGAAGCCGCCGGACTGATGCCGGCCTTTGAAGCTAACTATCGCCCCGGTGCCGACCTGATGGTGATAACTGATAAAACCGGCAAGGTTTTGCTGCGCGATGAAGAAAGCCGCACCGGTGAAGATGCCCGCCCCGAGATAGACCGTGGCCCGCTGCGCGATATCCTGCTTGATTCGTTGCATCCTGGCACCGTAGTTTGGGATAGTCAATTCTCATCCATGGAGCAAACGGATGGCAAGTGGACCATCACGTTTAAAAACGAAACCGTTGCAGAAGCAGATATTGTTGTAGGTGCCGATGGAGCCAATTCTAAAGTGCGCCCTTGCCTTACCCCTATCCAGCCATTTTTTGTGGGGATGACAGTTGTGGAAGGTGCCGTTTACGATGCTGCCCAAAAAGCGCCGCGGGTAAACCAACTGTTGAACGGCGGCAAGATCTTTACCCTCGGCGATTCGCATACCCTGATCGTAAGTTCTAAAGGTGATGGCAGCATTGCCTTTTATGTGGGTTTTAAAAGTGAAGCCGATTGGGCAACGGCATCTGGTATTGATTTTACCAAACCGCATGAGGTGGCAGAATGGTTTAAGCGCGAGTTTAAAGGCTGGGGCGATATTTGGCTGGAGCTTTTTGACAATGCCGAACCAAAGCTGATCCCCCGCCCGCAGTATTGCATGCCTTTAGATCAGGACTGGCCTGCACAAGACAATTTAACCCTTTTAGGCGATGCCGCCCACCTGATGCCGCCCTACGCCGGCGAAGGCGTTAACATGGCCATGTTGGATGCGCTTGAACTGGCCGATAGTTTAACCAACGCTGATTTTACTGATACCCAAAGCGCCATTGCCCATTATGAGGCCAACATGCGCAAGCGGGCTTCTGAAACGGCAGATATTACCCTGCAACAGACCGAAGTGATGCACTCACCGGATGGCCTGGAGCAAATGCTGGCCTTTTTTGGTGGAGCGTAATCTATAGTGGAAAAGTAAACGGTAAAACTTGCCTTTTAATAAAATAATGTTCGTAACTTGTTTAATACCAATTACAAACATTAAAAGGAGGTTATCATGAACACTGTTCGCAGAATTGAACACTGGGGCGACCTACATCACCCGCGCTGGCTGGATTATGTACGGATTATACTGGGCTTAATTATCCTGGCAAAAGGCATTATCTTTATCAGCAGCACGGCAGTACAGCAGGACTGGATCTTTAGCAAAAGTTCCATCGAGTTTTCGGGCCTGATGGCGGTTGTATTGATCCACGTAGTGGCATTTGCGCACGTTATCGGCGGGCTCATGATCACGATGGGCTTACTCACCCGCCTATCAGTAGTGATACAGATGCCGATAGTGCTGGGTGCCATCGTTTTTGTAAACGCCACCCACGGCCTTAGCTTCCTCAACTCCGAGCTTTGGTTATCCATACTGGTATTCATGTTACTGGTGGTGGTTTGGATAGTAGGCTCGGGGCCGTTCTCTGCTGATGCATGGATCCGAGAAAGTAATGACCATCAAAAACATCTGCACGAAAGCTAAACCGTTATAAAAAAAGCCTTTACATAAGTGTAAAGGCTTTTTTACAATAAAACTGAACCAATAGCGTATTACGTAGTTATAGCTTTACGCCTGAACCACCCTAAAAATGTATATTTAACAATTGATATGAGGTCGGGCGCTTTTAAAATTGCCATTATTTATGTGATAGCGGGTATACTTTGGATAACCCTGAGCGACAAGCTTCTGCTTGCCATGCATGAGCATATCGACCTTAACATTATCCTTTTCCTGAGCAGTATAAAAGGCGTTGCCTACGTTTTAATTACCGGCATATTCCTGTTTTACCTTATCCGCTACCATACCTCGTTGCTGGCAGATAGCAGCAAACGTTACCGTACCTATTTTGAAGATAACCCCCACCCCATGTGGATAACCGATGCCCGCTCCATGCTTTTTACCGATGTGAACGAAGCCGCCATTAACCTGTACGGCTACACCCGTGAGGAGTTTCTGCGCATGAACCTGCTGGATATTTGCCCTGCTGAACATAAGATAGATACCTATACTACATTGAAAAGCCTCAAAGCAGGCATCAACAAAAACATTCCTTTTCGCCATAATAAAAAAGATGGCAGTACCATCAGCATAAGTACCTCATGCCACTTAATTGTGAGCAAAAAGGGCGGCAATTTGATGTGTATGGTGGAAAACGGGTAAGGGTAGATTAGGAATTAATTTATCTTTATCCTTATCAAACTTAACCTGTCATCTTGAAACATTTAAATAAGATATTTTTAGTACCGCTTATCATCGTTTTTATTTGGGAGCTTATCCTGCTATGGCAACACAAACTGGAGCTTCGTTCAGGTAATTTTGAAATGCTGTTACTTCTTGGGGCAATCTTATTATTTAAACAACGCGGCCTTAATATCCTCATGGCAATATTGGGCATTTATTTATTGATTGATTCTGTGGGTAACGTGATAGTTGCCGAAAGATATCCATCTTTAAATATTCAGCTTACCTTCGTATCAAGCATAGTACTACTTGCTATGATATCTGTTAAACGGCACAAACAGCATATCTTATTTTTGCTAACGGCTGTTTACGCACTTTTTAACATCATCTATTTTGGAAGATACTGGTCGAGCCCTATCAAAACCGACTTTACATCCGGCATATATTTTTCAGATGAAATGTCTAAGAGTTTAAGGTTCTTTTTCCAAGTACTGCCATGCTACTATTATTTAATAGCAATTGTTGTAATAAGTATCGTCCTGATAAAAAATGCAATGGCTTACCCTAAGCAGCACTCCAAAAGCATTGATCAAGCGAAGATCTAATAAATAATCCTGCCCCCGTTATTTATCGCAACGTTGCGCGGCCGCCATTGCAGTAATAGAAAGGTCCATAGCTTTTTTTGCTTCTGGTTTCATTTTTTCTAATTCGGTAGCATCTAAAGCCTTTTTGCCGAATCCATAAGCCGTTAAGGCATTACTTTCAGATTGTGTACAATCGCATTGTACTGCGTAAGCCGATGCCTGTTGCACCTGTTCCATTCCTTTTTTTATAAATGGTTGCGCCGCTTCAATAGTTTTGGCTTTGTAGGCTTTCTTAAACTGTATCATTGCCATTTCGCTGTATGTAACAGCCATCATACAATTAGCAGGTGCGGATTTGTTAACAGATTTAAATGATGATATAGCGATAACCCCTATCGCAATTAATAGGCTAAAGAAAATGTATTGCTTTTTCATGTTGAGGTAATTTGTTATACAAGATAATCAATATTGATCGCATTGATTAATAAGTATTTAATTATTTCCGTTTCGTTGTTACATAAAATATTCCTGCCCATTGGTGCGTTATTTGCACGCATAAGGATATGATAAGGAGCCGGTTGGGTATTTTATTTTTTTTGATGGTGCTGATGGGTCTTGCAGGCTGCCGTTTGTTTAAATCGGTTGGCCGTAATCCCGATGGTGATGCGCTCGCCAAACTGCAGGCTTTGCCTAACTATAAGAACGGATCATTCGAAAACCTGGCCGAACAGGCCGATACTACCCGCAAACGTAGTTTCCTTTTTTTGCGTACGCATAAGCCCAAAACTGTAAGGCCATCAAAACCGCTGCCATGGGTTAAAACCGACCTGAATAAACTGGCTTCGCCGGCACCAACTGTGGTGTGGTTTGGGCATTCGTCGTTACTGATAAAAACCATGCAGGGCAATATTTTGATCGATCCGATTTTCAGCAACCACGCCGGGCCGGTGCCGGGGCTGATAAGGGCTTTCCCCGGCACGGGGCATTACCAGGCAGAGGATATGCCGCCGATAGATGTGCTCCTGATTTCGCACGACCATTATGACCATCTTGATTACCGCACTCTTAAACGTTTAAAAAACAAAATAAAGTTAGCCGTGGTGCCCATGGGTGTTGGCTCAAACCTTATCTACTGGGGTTTTGATCCCAAAAAGATCATTGAACTGAACTGGGACGAATGCACTACCCTGCCCAGCGGCTTGCAGATAACTGCCACACCCGCACAGCATAAAAGTAACCGCACCTACTCCAGCGAGAACAAAACGCTGTGGGCATCATACGTGATACAAACAGATGCTTATAAACTGTTTTACGGCGGCGATGGTGGCTATGGGCCACAATTTAAAAAGATAGGCGATACTTATGGCCCTTTTGATATAGCCTTTCTGGAAGCGGGCCAGTACAGCCCCAACTGGCCCTGGACTCACCTTTGGTTGGGTAAAGCGGCGGAAGCAGCCGTTGACCTAAAAGCCGGCATGCTGCAACCCATACACTGGGGTAAATTTGTAGAAGCTGCACACCCATGGAATGAAGCGATAGAAAAACTGGTACCCGCCGCGCAAAAGGCAAATATCCTACTCAACGTACCCAAAATTGGCGAACCCTACATGCTCGGCGATCCGCCAAAAACAGATGTTTGGTGGGATTTTAAGTAAGCCGCCAAACATCCGGCAGTAAATTATTTATGGCCGATGCTTAACAACTTCGTTAATTCATCCATAAAAGATACGCCCTTATTCTGGTTATACCATTGCTGTAAAGCTTCGGATATTACATCGTGGTCTGCATTTAAAGCTTTCAGATCGTTGTATATTTTTTGAGCAGCCTGCGGACGCGGGCCCCAAACAAAAACATCAGCACCTGTACTATCCCTTACAACAAATTTGGGGATACTTTTGGCAGTGCCGGTTAAATAGGAGTTGATCAGAAAAGGCTCGCTATCCCTTAACTGGATGTCGTAGCTTATCTTATCGTTCAATCCGGCCATCTTTATCATAAACGGAAGTGTATGCGCGGCATCGCCGCACCATGGTTCGGTGATGATGATCCATTGTTGAGGTTTCGTTAAATCACCAATGGCCCGCAACAGTTCTTCGCTCAAAACCAATTGCTTATCCCAACGGTTCATACGCGCTTTATTAAGTTTAACGTATTTCAGATACTCTGGATCGTTGTACGGATAAACGGGATCTTCGCTGTTAAGGATGGTATCAAAGATGCTTTGGTATTGCGCGTAGTTCATGATTGTGGTAATTACCGGTAATGCAAATTACGGTAACACGCATGATGTATACAATGCATTTAACACCTTGAAAATAGAAACAAATAAAAATTACTACTATGTATTGCATAATACTATTTAAAACATATATCTTTGCTATATAAATAACCTTATATCATGAAATCAAAAATTTTAAAAACACTCGTAGCTGCAGCATTTATAACTTTTGGAGCTACCCAAATTACATTCGCGCAATGCGATAAAACCGTTATGCTTACTTCATCAGAAACGTCATTTTTGGATGATAAAGGTGAGGTAACACGCACCAAAGCCGAGGACGTGAAAGTGACTATTACCCCTACTGATATTACCATTGAGCCGGGCGACGACCCGCAGATGAGCGGTAAGATCACTTCTAAAACCTGCGACTGGAAGGTGCCTTACAAAGAAGGCAAAACGGTAATAAAATCAACTATCTCCGGCCAGGGCGATGATAAGCATATCACCGTAACCATCGAGGGCAAAGGCGGCAAAGTAACCCTGCTATTTGAGGCCGAAGAAATGAAAGGCAAAAAGATACAGGTAGTTGCCGATAAATTTGAGTAAACCTTATTACTGATTGAGCAAACAAGCCCCGTGATGATCCGTCACGGGGCTTATTTTTTGCGGTTTATGGGTTTCGGCTAAGCATATCGCAGATTTGGATAAATGCGGCGCCTGGCATCTGTGCAACTTTGTATCAACAAAAAACATACAACCATGAAAGTATTTGTTACAGGAGCCACTGGCTTTATAGGAACTGCCATTGTGCAGGAGTTAATTAATGCAGGCCACCAGGTATTAGGCCTTGCCCGTTCAGATGCATCAGCCCAAAAACTGATAGCGGCAGGCGCCGAAGCCCACCACGGTGATCTGGAAGACCTGGAAAGCCTGCGCAGCGGGGCTGCCGCTGCAGACGGTGTTATACATGCCGGTTTTATACATGATTTTAGCCGGTTGGAAGAGATATGCCGCATAGATAAAACAGCCATTGAAACTATTGGCGATGTATTGGCCGGCAGCAATAAGCCATTTTTGGTAGCATCGGGCACGGCGCTGGCCAGCCCTGGCAAATTGGTTACCGAGGATGTAAAACCGCCGGTAAGCCCAACATGGCCACGTGCCTCAGAACAAACAGCCGATGAGGTTGCAAAAAAAGGTGTAAGCGCGGCAGCTGTGCGTTTATCACCATCAGTACATGGCGATGATGATAAACATGGCTTTATCCCCATATTGGTTAACATAGCCCGCGAAAAAGGTGTATCAGCCTATATTGGCGACGGGCAAAACAGATGGAACGCCGTGCACCGTCTGGATGCCGTAAAAGTTTTCCGCCTTGCATTAGAAAATACCGAACCTGAAGCACGCTACCACGCTGCCGCCGAAGAAGGCATTACCGTAAAAGCGATTGCAGAGGCTATTGGTAAAGAATTGAACCTTCCCGTAGTTTCTGTAGCGCCCGAAGCTGCTGCAGAACATTTTGGCTGGTTTGCCTACATGGCCGGTATCGATTGCCCTGCATCAAGCGAATGGACGCAGAAAACACTGGGCTGGGAACCTACTCACAGCACCCTGTTACAGGATATTGCTAACGGCATTTATACTAAATAACCTGTCATGAAAATTATTGTAACCGGTTCTTTAGGTAACATAAGCCTGCCGTTAACGCAACAATTAGTAGCCGATGGCCATCAGGTAACCGTAGTAAGCA
Source organism: Mucilaginibacter conchicola (assembly GCF_003432115.1). Classification (GTDB taxonomy): domain Bacteria; phylum Bacteroidota; class Bacteroidia; order Sphingobacteriales; family Sphingobacteriaceae; genus Mucilaginibacter; species Mucilaginibacter conchicola. The sequence continues at coordinate 136,487 of NZ_QWDC01000003.1, read as the reverse complement.
GCAATGCTGACAAGCAGTCGGCAATAAAAGAATTAGGCGCCAGCGCGGCTATCGGCTCTATGGCTGATGCTGCTTTCCTTACCGATACTTTTGCAGGTGCAGATGCGGTTTATGCCATGATCCCCCTCAGCTTTACCGAACCCGACCTTGGCGCGTACATGCACAACACCACGCAGAATTATATAACAGCCATTAAGGCTTCCGGAGTAAAGCGCGTGGTGCTGCTAAGCGGTTGGGCAGCCGATCTGGTGAAGGACGAGAATATTGAACATTTGTTTGATGGGTTGAATACATCGCTCACCATTATGCGCCCTGCGGCTTTCTATACCAACTTTTATCAGTCGATAGATTTGATAAAGGGCAAGGGGTTGATGGGAAAGTTCCTGGCCTTGCGTTACCTGGGTCTGGGGGCATTGCTTAGCGGCAAAACCGGCCTGCTGATGGGTAACTATGGCGGTGATGATCGTATTGTATTTGTATCGCCAAAAGATATTGCCGATGCCGTTGCGGAAGAGTTGGTTTTGCAACCCCGCGAAAAGAACATCCGCTACGTAGGCAGCGAGGAGATGGCCTGCAACGAGGCGGCGCGCATTATTGGTGCGGCAGTGGGTAAACCTTGGTTAAAATGGGTGCGCCTTTCTGATAAGGACATGCTGCAAGGTTTGAGGATGGCCAAAGTGCCCGAAAAGCTGGCCGAAACATTGATAGAGATGGGTGCCGCCATGCACAGCGGCAAAACGCTGCAGAATTTCCATAAGGCAAAACCCAAAATGGGTAAGGTAAAACTGGCAGATTTTGCAAAGGAGTTTGCCTCAGTTTATCAGCAGAAATAACGACCTTTAATTATTAAGCGATGAATAACCAGCAGTTACACCGTTTTCATTCCATTACCGAATATCACCGCGCGGCAGGTCTGCCTGCACCGGCACATCCGCTTATCAGCTTAGTACGCATGCAGGATGTTACCCGCCCGCTGGCCGATGGTGCGTTCAGTATCATCTATGATTTTTACTCGGTATCGATGAAAAAGGTAAAGAACGCCACCTTTAAATACGGGCAACAACCCAGCGATTTTGACGAGGGCGTACTGTTCTTCATGTCGCCGGGGCAGGTTTTAAGTATCGAGATAGATAAAAACGCCGACCACAAGCGCGATGGCTGGATGCTGCTGATAGATCCCGATCTGCTTTGGAACACCCCACTGGCTAAGAATATTAAACAATATGAGTTTTTTGGTTACTCGGTATATGAGGCGCTTTACCTGTCTGATAAGGAGAAAACCATGCTTACGGCCATCACCGAAAACATTGAGCAGGAATACAACGCCAATATTGACCGTTTTAGCCAAAGCGTGATCATCGCCCAGCTGGAGCTGCTGCTTACCTATTCGGAAAGATTTTACCAGCGGCAGTTCATCACCCGTAAAATTACCAGCCACGAAATACTCACCAAACTGGAAGACCTGCTTGATGATTATTTTAACAGCGGTGCCCTTGCGCAAAAAGGCCTGCCCAGCGTAACGTGGATAGCAGAGAGCCTTAATATCTCACCGGGCTATCTGAGCGGTCTGCTTAAATCGCTTACCGGTCAAAACACCCAGCAGCATTTGCACAATAAACTGATTGATCTGGCAAAAGAAAAATTATCAACCACCAGCCTTACCGTTAGCGAGATAGCTTATGAGCTGGGGTTTGAGCACCTGCAATCGTTCAGTAAGTTGTTTAAAACCAAAACCAGTTTCTCGCCTATGGAGTTCAGGCACTCGTTCAATTAAAATCCGGAAAAGCTTTAAGTCGCAAAAGATTTAACTAACAGAAAGACCGTCTTATTAAAAAGGGCTTCGGCTATTAATGCCGAAGCCCTTTTATTTTACAAGTTTGCTGGTAGCCCCCTGTCACCGGTCATTACTTCAAAAGTCATTATTGCTACGCTGCCCAACATGAGCAAGTGCGTGCAGATGAATATCGCTAACATGGGCTTACTTTAAAAAGAAATCGAGCAGATCTTTTTGAACCTGAGGGGTATTTTCCTGCACCACCCAATGCCCCGAATTTTTGATGATGGATTCGGTAACATTATCTGCAACAAGGCGGGTATGTGCGGCCAGGAAAGCACCGGCAAAATGATCAGAACCCATGGCTAAAACAGGCATGGTTAGTTTGTTTTTTGCAAACGCAACATTGTCTTTCGCATCCTGGTCAAAATAACCAAACCAGTGGAACGCCCCCGTAGTAGCACCCGGAACGGAGTATGCGCGGATAAACTCTTTACGTTCTGCCGCAGTAAATGCATTTTTTTGGAAACCAACCACCGGCCAAAAATCGGTTAAGAACAAACCTACTTTGCCAGCTACCAATTCGCCTGCATGCGGCTGCGCAAAAAAACCAAACCACCATGCCTGGGCCTTCACCTGGCTCCATACGGGTTCAATGCCAGGCAGCAGGGCATCCATCAAAGCCAGCTTTTTAACCTCTGCGGGATATTGTGCAGCGTAGGCATAAGCTACCATAAGGCCAATATCATGGCCGGCAACGTTTACGTGCTTATAGCCCAGCTTTTGCATCAGCTCGTGCATATCAACCGCCATGTTCTTCTTATCATATCCCGCAGTAGTTTTTTGAGATTCGCCAACGCCGCGCATATCCGGTGCTATCACGGTAAAATGTTTAGAAAGCTCGGGCAGCAGGCGGTTCCACATGTACCAGTTTTGCCCAAAGCCGTGTATTAGTAATAATGGTTCGCCCTTGCCGCCTATTACATAGTGCAGTTTTACACCGTGCACCGTGGCGTATTGATGTTTAAAATTAGAAGGGGGATTTGCCGGTGAAGTTGCCGCATAAAGATTCCCGATAAAAGCTGCTAAAAGCAGCGTAATTAATAGTCGTTTTGTTTTCATGTTAGTTTATTGTTTAAGCATTAATAGTTAGTTCTTTTTGTTGGTACTGATGTCTTTATAGGCATTGGGCAGGTTAAAATTGTAGTGCAGCCAGTTAAACAGTACGTAGCCTTTATCAAAGTCTTTCATCTTTACCACCTCTTTGGTTTGCTCAAGCGTGAGGCCTTTGTTAACTGCTGCCTGCACCTGGTCTTTTAGTGCATCTACATAATCAATAGTGTATTTTATGCCGGCCTTGTTAGTGATGCGCCCGTGGCCGGGGATAACAATGGCATCATCGGGCAAAAAGTCATATACCTTTTTAAGGTTGGCTGCAGGCTCCAGAAAAAAGCCATCAAACAACCACGGTATAGCCGGGCTTTCGGCAATGAACGGATTACCCGCCCAAAAAACCTTTTGATTAGGCATCCACACAAACAGATCGGCCATGGATTGTGCAGGCGAGATGTTCAGCAACTCTACCAGTTTGCCCCTGCCCATATCTATCTGCAGTTTGCCGTTTTGGGGGATAGCAATATCTGCAGGGCGATAAACTGTGTTCTCGATACCTCTGCCGCTGCCAAAAAGTGTCACCATAAATTGCTTTATGCCTTCGTAATTTTTGGCAAGGTTATCTTTAGCAAATTGGTTTTGGACAATAACGGCTGATGCAGGCAACAGGTAATTACTAAAGCAGTGGTCGCCATGGTCGCTGGTGTTTACGGCGTAGATGATGGGCTTATCCGTTACTGAGCGAATGAGTTTCAATTCCTGATCGTAAAGGCGTTTGGTCATCATCACCTCTATCAGCAGCACACCTTTATCGCCGATAATAAAGCCACCCGTAGTGGCTTGCGGGATACCTTTGGTGGTTTCAACTTCAGCCGTTGCGGGGATGATCGCATAGACGTCGTTGCTGATCTTCTTAAGGCCAAGCGTTACCTTGTTAGCATCCCATATTGGTACCACAGGCGGCATCGGCATCTGCGCAAACGCTGGTGTGCAAAGGTAAAGTAATAGCAAACCCTGGCTTGCGAGTAGTGAATAAAGCTTTTTCATTTTTTAAAGGTTTCTGTAGGGTTAGTTGTTATTTCTGATAGCCGCCAAAGTAGTTTACCGGCGACCATGCAGGTATGGCAGCAGCAATTGGCGGGCATTGCGCGGCATAAGGCCCGGCGGCATAAACTATCTTGCCATTCACGATGGTCATCAGGGATGTGATCTGTTTTACGTTTTCAGGAGAGGTAGTGAAATAGTCATCTGAGAGGATCACCATATCGGCATACATACCTTTTTGCAGTTTGCCTTTCAAATCCTGCTCGCCCGAGCACCATGCACTGCCGCCGGTATAAAGCCCAAGGGCAGTAAACTTATCCAGCACCTGGTCTTTGGGCCAAAATTGCATACCGCCAATGGTTTGGCCGGTTAACAGCCAGTGCAGCGCCATCCAGGGGTTATAGGTTGATATACGCGGCGCATCAGTACCCATTCCCACTGGAATGCCCATGGCCAGCATTTTTTTAATGGGTGGCAATTGCGTTTTGGGTTGCCCATACATTTTGGTATAAAGCTCGCCCTGGTAGTACATCCTGAACTGTACTGCCACGCCGCCGCCCAACGCCTTAACGCGGGCCAGTTCAGCATCGGTAATGGTTTCCGCGTGGTCAAAGAACCAGCGCAGGCCGTTAAAGGGAGTGTCTTTATTTACTTTTTCAAAAACGTTCAGCATCCGGTCGATTGATTCGCCGTAGGTGGCATGCAGGCGAAACGGCCAGCGGTTTTTCACCAGCAAACGGATGATGGGTTCCAGATCGCTTTCCATCTCTGGCGGCAGCACAATACGCGGTTCCAGGAAATTCTCAAAATCGGCACCGGTGGCAATTAGGTTTTCGCCTGCACCTTCCATGGCATAGCCGTTAGCCATCAGGATATGATCGTTTTTATTGGGATGTGTTTGCGAGATCCATTTCTCATAATCGGCCAGTTCTTTTCCCTTTTGCTGGGCAAACAGATAGTAGGCAGTGCGCACTGTCAGTTTCCCGGCTTTGGCCAGGGCGAGTGAGGCCTGGTAATCGGCATCGTAGTTTTGCGAACCGCCCGCAGCATCAACCACGCTGGTAATGCCAAAGCTGTTTATCTCGCGGTAAAAATGCTCCGAGCTGTTTATCCTTTCTTCGGGCGTTAACTTACCCGTGAGGGCCAGTGTGCGGTAAATGGCCATCGGTGTTTCTTTGGCGTATAAAAGGCCGGTAGGTTTACCGTCTTTATCCAGTTCTATCAGGCTGCCGGGGTAATCGGTATTCTTATCATAACCCAAAACCTCTATGCCTTTTTGGTTCAGAAAAGCCTTGCCGTACAGGTAAGTGATGTACACAGGCTTATCGGGCACGGCAGCGTTGATCTCGTCTATAGTCGGCTGGCGCTTTTCCTCAAACTGAAACTCGTTCCAGCCGCCTACTACTTTTACCCAGGCGCCGGGCGGTGTTCGGGCCGCCTGCTCTTTTAGCATTTCCATGGCCCGCTTTAAAGTTTTCACGCCATCCCAGCGCAGCTCCATATTAAAGTTAAGCCCTTCGCGAATGGCGTGCATGTGGCTGTCATTTAAACCGGGGATAACCGTTTTACCTGCTGCATCAACCAATTGGGTACTTGCATTTTTATACGTTTTAAGAATATCTCGCGAATTGCCCGTAGCCAGTATCAATCCTTTCTGCATGGCAATGGCCTGCTTAAACTCGCCGGGTTTGGTCATGGTGGCAATTTTGCCATTGTAAATGATCATGTCAGCTTTTTGCTGTGCAGATGCCGGGCCGCTCATCAGCAAAAGCATAAGGCCTAAGCCCCTCTTTATCAGGTTATAGTTTTTCATGTGTTTTGATGTAGGGTACTACTGTTTTAAGATCCAATCTTGTATATACTCAGCAATTTCTTCCCAACCGGGCTGGCCGAGCACAAAGTGATTGCGCCCCGCAAACTCACGATATGTAGTTACGGATGCTGTATGGCTGTATTTTTTATAATTGCTGTAATTAAGCGAGGCGGGAATAAAGCGGTCTGTACTGCCCGATATGAATAGCAAAGGCTCATGCGGGCGCTCAAAGTCTATTTTGGCTGCATCGGTAGTAGCATCGCGCACTACCAGTTTTGACTCGGGCACTAAGAGGTTATAATAGCCATCCTTCTGCGCTTCGTAAGGCATTCCGTTGGTAAAAGCGTACTGCCACTCGGGGAACGACATGAGGTAGGTTTTGTGGGCATCAGTAAAAAAGCCAAGCGCTTTCCAGCCTGCTTTATAAAAGGAGAATTTAAACGTAAAAATGCCTTTGGGCTGCAGCGAATGAATAGCTATACCAGCAAATGCCTGCCCTTTTTGTACCAGTAATTGCGTGACGAGCCCGCCCATGGAATGGCCTACCAGGATCGGCTTCTCGGGCAAGGCTGCTACTATTGCCGAGAAATAGCTGGTTAAGTTTGCCAAACGCTGATTGGTCACATCCGCATCAGGGTGCCTTTGGCGAAGCGTGCAGGCGGGCGCATCTTTATGAGGCCATGCGGGGGCGAGTGTGGTGTAGCCCAAATTCTCAAAATAGGTCCGCCAGTCGTTCCAACAATCGCTGCTTACAAAGGCGCCGGTAATAAAAACAATGGTTTTGGGGATTGATGCTTTCATGGTTGAGGGATTAATTGATGACAGGATTTACAGTAAGACCACCATCCACCACTATCTCGGTACCGGTAATAAAGGATGAATTTTTACCGGCAAGGAAAACCGCGAGCTGGGCAATTTCCTCGGCCTGGGCAAAGCGCTTCAATAATATCTTATCGCTTAAAACTTTGCTGAACGATGCAATCTGCTCTGCATCCATACCCAGTTTGCCGTACACCGGTGTTTCTACCGGCCCCGGCGAAATACAGTTTACGCGGATCTGCCTTGGTGCAAGCTCTGTAGCCAACACCCTGCTCAGAGCTATCAACGCTGCTTTGCTGGCTGCGTAAATGCCCGAGTTTGGCATACCCAAAGTGGCGTTAACTGATGTATTGAAGATGATAGAACCGCCATCATTTACTATAGGCAGCAGTTTTTTCAGGGTGAACAACACGCCCTTTACGTTGATGTCCATTATTTCATCATAGTGCTGCTCTGTAATTTGCTCAAACGGCGAGAAGGTAGCTATGCCGGCATTAAGGAAAACAGCATCGAGTTTTATGTTCTCCGCATTTAATAAGGTTACCAAACCATCAAGAGTTTGCAGATTGGCCTGGTCGGCTATCAGGCCGGTTACACCGAGTTCGGTTGCGGCTTTATTTACGGTTTCCGGGTTTCGGCCGGTGATAATAACTGATGCGCCTTCCTGCTTAAATTTTTTGGCTGCTGCGTAGCCTATGCCGCTGTTGCCGCCGGTAATTAATGTGGTTAATTGCTTAAGGGTTTCCATGTTGTTTGCTTGTTTGGAAACAGCACTTACAACAGCAGCGCCAAAACAATAATCAACTATAAATCAATATATTAAATTAAAAAAACAGCTTATTTTTTGCTGTATTTCGTTGAAAGGAACTAAGCGGGCAACGACATGCAGTTGTTAAGTGGCAGTATACCGTTGATAATGAGCAGGCCACGGCAATTGGTATCGGTATCGATAGTATGGATGTATTTATAGGTATAAGTTGAGCAATCGAGCACGCAATCTATCAGGCGGATATTCACCGTATTAATGGCGAAGCATTCGCTTGTTTGCAGGCATTGGATGTTTTGTCTTTCCACGAGCCTGAAATCTTCTGTATAGCCTATCTTGTGCAGGCTTATCACCCGCCGGGTTAGGCAAGTATTGAATGCGCGTTGTTCTGTCTGTATCATGTTGATGGCATTTTTGCCGGTAATGGCAAGCCTTATTCCAAGCGATAAAACAGCGATAACAACACTTTTTGGAATAACACACAACGCTATTTCGCCAAACAACCCGGCAAACTGCGAAATGCAGGGGTTAAATGCACTAACGGGCGTATAATCAACTGTAAAACAACACAATGTAAACAAGGCACAGGCATTGGTTAGCAAGCCTTATAAATCAAAGCCTTGCATAACCGTGAAACATTTACTCACCTTTATTAGCCTACTGGGTTGCAGCACCTGCCTTGCCCAGAACGCTCCTTTTAAATCATTACGATACGACGAAAATTACAGCTACCTGGGCCGCGATACAGCTGCCGACTGGTATAGCCGCCTCAAGTTTAATCCGCTATCAAAAGATAAAACCGTTTACCTGAGTTTTGGCGGCGAAGTACGTTACCAGTATTTCCATTTCACAAACCAGGATTGGGGCGAAGCACCTGTAGATAAAGATGGCTTTATACTAAGCCGCTTCCTGGGGCATGTTGACCTGCACGTTGGTAAACACTTCCGCACGTTTGTGCAACTGCAAAGCAGCCTGGCAGATGGCGAAGCCGAAACACCATCGCCGGTTGACCAAAACCCACTTGAGCTACACCAGGCTTTTATGGATTATGCCTTCTATACAAAACCAGAAGGTTCACTTACCTTTAGGCTGGGCCGCCAGGAGCTCTCTTATGGCTCGCAACGCCTTGTTGCTGTGCGTGAGGCACCAAATAACCGGCAATCGTTTGATGGGGCGAAACTGATGTATGGCCGCAAACAACTTAAGCTTGATCTGTTCTACTCTTACTATGTACCGGCTAAACCCAATATTTTTGATGATGCTGTAAACAAAGGCACCAAATTTTGGGGTGCTTACGCGGTGATAAACAAAGTGCCGTTATTGCAAAATATAGATGTTTACTATTTGGGGATAAACAAAAGAACAGCTGTGTTTGATGACGGCAAAGGTGTAGAAACCCGCCACTCAATCGGCGCAAGGGTTTGGGCCAATGCGCCGGCCTTGCAGTATGATATTGAAGGGCTTTACCAGTTTGGTGATTTTGCCGGTGGCGATATCTCTGCATGGACTTTATCTGCTAACATATCTTACGGATTTGAACAAACAAAACTTAAACCACGCATAGGCTTTAAAACAGAAGCCATCAGCGGCGACAGGAGTAAAGGCGATGGCAGGTTAAATACGTTTAACCCGCTATTTCCTAAAGGTGCATACTTTGGTTTAGCTGCGCTAATAGGCCCTTATAACTTGCTGGATATGCACCCATACCTGGAACTTAGCATCAGCAAAAGGCTATTATTAAGTGCCGATTATGACCTGTTTTGGCGCATGAACAAAAATGACGGGCTTTATGCTGTTAACGGCAGGTTACTGTACTCATCAAAAGATGGTGCAGCCAAAAAGATAGGCGGCCAGTTGGGTGGTGAACTTAATTATTCGCCCAGTAAATATCTTTCGCTAAGGCAGGAAGTTACCTGGTTTGTAGCCGGAGATTATTTGAAACAAGCCGGGCCGGGCAAAAACATATTGATGACCGGTACTACCGTTACACTCAAATTTTAGCAGCAGGTTACACCCTATAATCTTTACGAATACCCAGTTTCTTCATTTTTGAGTTGAGGGTTGTTGGCGGCAGGTTCAACAAGCTTGCCGCTCCCCCCTCTCCCCATATTTTACCGTTACACTTCTTTAAAGCAGCAAGGATATGGGCACGTTCGCCATCGCGCATGGTGATGGCACTGGTATCTGCGGCCACATTTACAACTACAGGCTCTGGCTGAGTTGGAAGGGCCATGCTGCTAATCATGTCATCGCGGGTAAGCAGTACGTTGCGTTCTATAAGGTTCTCCAGCTCGCGGATGTTGCCTGGCCAGTGGTATTCCATCATACTATCCAGTACACCTTGGGTTATTCCTCTTATATTTTTACCGGTTTTGCGGGTGTAGATCTTTAAAAAGTGTGCAGCGAGGTCGGCAAGATCCTCTTTCCTATCGCGCAAGGGTGGCATATTTATCGGAAATACGTTGATTCGGTAAAACAGATCAAGGCGAAAATGCCCTTCTGCCACTTCCTTATCCAGATCACGGTTAGTGGCGGCAATAATGCGCACATCGGTTTTAATGGTACTGCGGCCGCCTATGCGCTCAATCTCTTTCTCCTGTAACACGCGCAGCAATTTAGATTGCGATTCGCGCGGCAACTCTCCTATCTCATCCAGAAAAATGGTACCCGTATGCGCCTGTTCAAACTTACCTGTCTTGCGTTCGTATGCTCCTGTAAACGCCCCTTTCTCGTGCCCAAATAACTCCGAATCTATCAGCGTAGCGGGTAATGCAGCACAATTGATACGGATAAAAGGCTTATCTTTCCTTGCCGATAACGCGTGTATGCGCTCGGCTATCTTCTCTTTGCCGGTGCCGCTCTCGCCCAATATCAGCACCGAACAATCTGACGGGGAAACCTGCGCAACGTGGTCAAAAACGGTAAGTAGTAAATGGCTGTTGCCGATAATACCATTGAATAGGTTGGAACTGTGACTGGCAGAAACTTCGTGATGAACGGAATAATTACCTGTTTCTACAAACAAGGGGTTGTTTGGCAACCGTTGCAGGCTTTCCATAAAAGCGCTTAAAGGCTGCCGCAAATGGTTACATTGTACTAAATGTGCTGCGTCATAAGCATCGGGGCGGCGGCTGTAAAAGTTTAAATAATATACCTTGCCTGCGCCTGTTTTTACCGGAAAACTGAGATGCGACCTTAAACCATATACATCGGCCAGCAATTTTTTAAACAGCTCAGACCTTACAAGGCGGTTAAACTCCTGTTCATCGTACCAGGTAGCTATAGGGTTTGGTTTCTCCACACTCTTTAATCCGGCCAGTTCATGTTGCTTTAAATTGGTAACCACCATTAACTCTGCCGGGCCAATAAGTTGGTATTCGTCAAAACCTATTCGCGAAAAACAGATCTCGTAAAAATTATCATCCTCTTGCTGCTGCCCGCCAACAGACAAAAACTCAAACGGGATATAAGGCTGCAGCGCCTTGCCCATTTGCAGCAATTTATGCTCGCAATTTTCTGCCGAGCTTAAAATTTCTGCGGCTTTCTTTTGTAGCAAAGCGTTCTGCCGTTCGCCCTGTTCCAATTGGTTCTCGTGCCTGTAAATGGCAATATCAAGCGCCACAAGCACATCTTTTTCCCTGAAAGGTTTTACCACAAACCCATAGGGGTTAGTCACCTTTGCATCTTCTAACACCTTTTGGTTTGAGTTGGCTGATATGTAAATGAACGGGATATTCATTTGCCCAAGGCGTTGCGCAAGGTCAATACCGGTTAGTTTTCCCTTTAAATAAATATCAAGCAGGATAAAATCTGGCTTAAATTCGGTTATCATACCAAGGGCCTCGCCTACACTATCGGCAATACCACAAACCTTATAGCCCGCGGTTTCAAGTATATTACTTAAAACATCGGCGATAATAAATTCATCTTCAACTATAAGTATGGTTTTACTCATGAACAACTGTGATAAAATTAAATATGAAGATACGCAAACAAGTAATTTACCGCATATCAAATATCGCTCCTCATTACATTTTTAGAAAGATTACGGGCTTTACACAACCACAACAACGATATGTAATTGCCCAACAACGATATATCGCTGCAATTACACTACCCCTTAACCCACAAATAATGCACAATACACTGTAAATAAAATAATTATACACTATATTAACTTACGGCATAATATTTAAACACCGTATTAGGCTAAGGCAACTATAGTTTTACAAACAGGTTAAATTAAATTAGCTTAGGCATACTTTATTAAACTGTACAATTTTGAAATACGTAGGTTGCCTGTTCATTATTTTTGTAAGCCTGGTAACAAAAGCCCAAGTGCAACGAACCGACGCTGCATACCTCAACACCCTAACCAGGAGGTTGCAAAACCAAACAACCGATACCGGGCGCATTTCTGCTTACATGGAACTGGCTAAATATCACAACAGCAGGTTTTTTGCTGATCAGGATACAAATAACATTAATAATGCAATACAATCCCTTAAAAGCGCCATTAGTATTGCGGGCCGCATAAAAGATCAAAAGCGCCAATATGAAGGCGTGCGGTTAATAGCCAACAATTACATCAACAAAGGCGATACAGTAAGTTCTTACAAATATTTTTCGGAAGCTTTAAAGTATTATACCGCCGGGGTCGATCATAAAAAATTGGTTTCGGTATATATGAGCTTTGCCAGTGCGGCCAGTCGTTCAGATTTTTATCCTATAAGTATCCTGTATCTTCAAAAAGCCCTTGCTGCTGCGCAGCAATACCGGCTTCAGCAATTAGTGCCCACTATACAAATTGCTATTGTAATGGCAACATGGAGAAACGGACAAGGTAACGATGCTGTAAAAGAAGCCCATGCGCTTATTGCAAAATACCAGTCAAAGCCTGTTAACTTATCGGTGTTATACGACTTTTTAGCGGGCGATTATCGCTACAAAGGCGACCTGAAAAAGGCGCTTGCTTATGGCTTATTATCTGTTGATGATATTGAAAAATACCGCGATACTCTTAATGGCCACAATACCTACGGGGAAGTAGGTTTGATATACGAGGCCTTAGGAAAAACCGAAGAAAGTATTATTTATTTAAGAAAATCACTTGCCGCGCGGGAGAAGATGGTAATTAAAGAGATATACCGCTACAGAACACTTGGCTTTATTATAAAAGGACTGATAAAACTGGGCCGCTTTAATGAAGCACTGCAAGAAACAACTGCTTATGAGCTAAAACATCCACCCCAAACAAATGATGGCAGGGTTTTTTGTACGCAAAATAAAGCTTACTGTTATGAGGCTCTTAAAGACTATGCTAAAGCCGAAAAAGCTTATAAAAAAGTGATTGAAACCATTGGTATACGGCCAAGAGATGGTGAAGTGGTTGCTTTGGCCTATTATGATATTAGCAGCTTTTACATTAAAACCGGAAAATATGAGCGTGCACTGCTGTATCTCTCAAAAATCAGAGCGAGATCTTCTTTAGATAACAATAAAAATATTGAGCAGCTTTATTATAAGATAGATTCTGCAATGGGAAAATACCAGTCTGCTTTAACTCATTTTGGCAATTATCAAAGGCAAAAGGACTCACTGCTAAACGCATCAAAGCTTAGGGAAATATCTGAGATGCAGTTGAAATACGAAACAGCCCAGCGCGAGAATGATATTGCCCTGCTAAAAAAAGATGCCCAACTACAACGCGACCAACTTAAACAGGCCGGCCATACCCGTAACCTTACTTTTGCAGGCGTTATTTTCTTGCTGGTAAGCATAGGGTTATTGTATAACAGTTATCGCATCAACATCAAAAAAACCCGCGAAATTGATGAGAAGAACATCTCTCTAAACGCCCTTATAGAGGAAAAAGAATGGCTGATGAAAGAGATCCATCACCGGGTAAAAAACAACCTGCAGATAGTGATGGGGCTTTTGCAGCGCCAATCGTCATATATCGATAATGCAGCAGCCTTGAAAGCGATAAAAAACAGTGAGTACCGCATTCATGCTATAGCCCTTATTCACCAAAAACTCTATCAGTCTGATGATCTTACACTGATAAATATGCAGGAGTATATTGAAGAATTATTAACTCACCTTAAGGAAACCTCTGATGCCGAAAGCAGAATAATATTTATTAAAAACATTGAAGAAATATACCTGCATGTTGCCCAGGCGGTACCGCTTGGCCTGATTATTAATGAAGCCGTAACCAACGCTATTAAATATGCTTACCCTGATAACGGGCACGGCAATATCCGGATAGTGTTTAAGCAATTAAACGACGATCAAACCCGGTTACTGATCGAAGACGAAGGCATTGGTATAACGGAAAATGCCAACAGTAAATCAATGGGTATGAATTTGATGAAAGGACTAACCAAACAACTCGGCGGCAAACTCGAGCTGCTGGCCACCGGAGGGGTAACCATTGGCATAACTTTTAAAAACAACCAAACAGAGCCACCTGTGTAAAAGCGGGTGATCATGGCAACCTCGTAAGGTTTTTGCAAACGGGCTTGCTAAGGCAAACATGTTGCAATGGTGTTGTTTGTTATTTTATCACCTCGCTAACCAGTATTACAGGTGTTATATTGGTATAATTAGGAAAATCGGCACGTATAGCATCCAGGTGAGGCTTTATAGCCGATTGATATTCGCTCAAACTTTTTACGTAGAATGTGCCAATTGCAGCAAAAGGCAGCGGCTGGCCCGGCATACCTGCCGAAAGCCCTTTATCGATGGTATACTTTTGCAGATTGGTGCCTAAATATGCGGCAACCATAGGCATGTGCTTGGTTTGGTAATACGTCATGTTAAAAGTTTTACCTTCTGCGTATGGGTACATCACAGAGATCTTGATCAACCCTTTCTCCGCCTCAATAGCTTTGGGGGTTTGTGCAAACGCCGCGCAATAAGATACTACAAGGGTCAAAAACAATATCAGCTTAGCTTTCATAATGATAATATATTGTTAGCCAATTTAATACTTTTAGCTGATAACGTGATAGTTATATTTTGGCTGATTAACGAAACGTCTGTAATCTGCACCAAAGCTCTTAAAACAATAAAGCCTCAAGACTTCCGACTTGAGGCTTTATACTTTATTCTGTGATCCCATTTGGATTCGAACCAAAGACCTACAGATTAGAAATCTGTTGCTCTATCCAGCTGAGCTATAGGACCATCGCCAAAAACATTAGAAGCAAAGATTGCTTAACTGCGTTTTCGCGGTGCAAATATGCAAAAACTGGTTGAATTTGGCAAGAATTATTCGGGCCGGGGGTAATTTATTTATGCCCGTCGAAAAACGTTTTTATTAGTTTTACTGCTTCGCTCTTACTGTTTTCTGGCAAATTGAGTTTAGCCGGTTGTACATAAGCTTCTATTTTTGAGAACTCCTCGTCTGATATGGTTTTGAATGCCATGGCCCAATCACCAAATGCACGCTCTTCTATTTCCTCTTCGGCAAGTTTTATAACGGCGGTATGGCGTTGATCTTTTTCAATGTTCCTGAAAAGCTGCGTAATATGTTCGCTGCTACCTTCAATAACCTGCATAAAAACGCCTTTGTAGTATAACAGCAGGCCGGTTACATCATATTTTTTATTGCTGGTTTGGCTCTGAATTAGCAAGTCTTTCAGATCTTCATCGGTCAGCAAATCAACCGCAGCACTTATGTAAACTATAGATAGCATAAATTAAATAGCATCAAACATCAGCATTTAGGGGTTGCCAAAATTATACATTGACAGCGGCAATAAGAAAAAAGACTTATCCCCTGTGGTTGTAAACAAAGTTTAACTTAACAATACAATGAGGTTTTGGTTTACAGAAAGGTGGGATACGCTATATAGCGGGAGCATTCGGTAAATAATAACATGAAGATACTGATCTTAAAAAAACAGTGCAAATAAATTATTGTTAAAATAATGTATATTATTGCAACCGATATAAACCCGCTTTGCATGGCGGAAAAGCGCTGCAACTCTGATTTTTATTAGCATCGAAAATTATTAATATCCGTTAATAAGACAGGTATTTTAAGGCATAAAATAATGCCTTAAAAGCTAAAAAAAGAAAAGTTTATTCGCTGTGTATCAGAATTTTAGTTTTTTAAATAATTTAGTGTTTTATTTACAATAAGTTAATCATACTTTTAGCCAATTTTAAAAACTTATTTTATGATCATAATTGCTGACGGTGGCTCAACCAAAACCAATTGGTGTTTAGTTACCGAAGATGGTAAAAAGGTGTATTTCAATACCGAAGGGTATAATCCTTACTTCTCAAACACAGAATATATTATTCAGTCTTTAAAAGAAAGCCTGCCTACCGACCTTAACAAAGAAGAAATTACCGAAGTTAATTACTATGGCGCTGGTTGCTCAACACCAGAGATGCGCAAGATTGTTGAAGATGCCATGCAAGTGGTTTTCGAAAAATCTAAAGTGTACATAGGCCACGATCTGCTTGCTGCTGCACGCGCATTGCTTGGCAATAACGAAGGTTTTGCCGCCATCCTTGGTACAGGTACCAATACCTGCCTTTACAATGGCCGCGAAATTACCCACAACATTGATTCTGGTGCTTACATACTTGGTGATGAAGGCAGCGGTTGCTACATAGGTAAAAAATTATTAACAGATTACCTGCGTGGTTACATGCCAGAGGCTGTTCGTAAAATTTTCTGGGAAGAATTTAAACTTACACCAGATGATATTAACGAGATTGTTTACACCCAGCCACGCGCTAATCGTTTCTGCGCAAGCTTCAGCAAGTTTGTGTATGATAACAATGTAAACATCGAGTACTCACGTAACCTGGTACGTACCTCGTTTGAAGATTTCTTCAAAAACCTGGTTACCCATTACCCTGATTTCCAAAAATATACTTTTAACTGTATAGGTTCAGTAGGTTACAACTTCCGCAATGTGCTTGAAGAGGTTTGTGTTGAAAACGGCATGACCGTAGGCAACATCATCCGCTCGCCTATAGATAACCTGGTGAAATACCACCTTGAAGCTGCTGCTGCTAAAGCATAGTTTGAAGAGATTCAAGAGACGAGAATCAAGATAAAATAAAAGCCGCACGTTGATCAACGTGCGGCTTTTTTATGATTTTAATGTTTGTTTTTGTCTTGGTTCTTGACTCTGATATCTTGATTCTATCCCCTAACTATCCAGGTTTAACTCGTTCTGGAATATCTTGGTGTATTTGCGGCGATCAAATTTATAGAGTTTGGCGGCACGGTATGATACACCTTTTTGTTTCTCGTCAAGCTCTTTCAGGAAACCATAGCTCAGCATCTTTTTGCGGAAGTTGCGTTTATCCAGTTTCTTGTTCAGCACTGCTTCATAAAGCGACTGCAATTGGGTAAGTGTAAATTTCTCGGGCAATAACTCAAATGCTATTGGCTGATAGTTTAACCGGCGGCGCAGCTTGTTAAAGCCTGTCTGGAATATCTCGGTATGGTCAAAAGCCAGTTTAGGCAATTCGTTTACCGGGTGCCAAAAAGCACTTTTGGCGTACTGCGTTACCGGTTTTAATTCTTTTTGGCCGTTGATGCGGATCAATGCATAATAAGCAACAGTAATAACGCGCCCTTGCGGGTGGCGGTTTACTTCACCAAATGTATGAAACTGCTGCATGTGCAGATCACGAAGTCCGGTTAATTCATAAAGGATACGTTCGGCAGCGTTGTCAATACTCTCGTCCTGTTCCACAATATATCCGGGCAATGCAAGCCAGTCTTTATACGGCTCCTCATTACGCTCAATAAGCAATATTTTCAACTCCCCCGCTTCAAATCCAAATATGACACAGTCAATGGAGAAAACGGAGTTAAATGTAGGTAACTTAACTTCCAAGGTTGGCTATTTTTAGGTTTATTGGTCTAAGATAATTGTTAAATCTTATTGTAAAAATAAAAAATAAATTTAATGGTGTAAATCTGACACACTATATTCGCACTGACAATTTACTTGAGTTAAGAGAAGATGCAGAAAATTTCTAAGATCGCAGTCCTTACATCAGGTGGTGATGCCCCCGGCATGAATCCATGCATAAGGGCTGTTGTACGTACCGCTATTTATAATGGCTTGCACGTAGCCGGCGTTCGCCAGGGCTACCAGGGGCTTATCGACAATAATATGTACGATATGGACCCACGCTCGGTTAGTAATATCCTTAACCTGGGCGGTACTATCCTTAAAACCGCAAGATGCTTACCATTCCGTACTGATGAAGGTATGGAAACCGCATATAAAAACCTTAAAGCTAACGGAATAGACGGCCTTGTTGTAATAGGCGGCGACGGTACTTTTACAGGCGCCCTGCGTTTCTCAAAAAAGTATCCTGATATTTCGGTTATCGGTGTACCGGGTACTATTGATAACGACCTTTACGGATCTACCTACACCCTGGGTTTTGATACCGCCACCAATACCGTTATTGAGGCTATTGATAAAATTCGCGATACGGCTGATGCGCATGACCGCCTTTTCTTTATTGAAGTAATGGGCCGCGACTCGGGCGCTATTGCGCTGCGCGCAGGTATATCATGCGGAGCCGAAGCTATTTTACTACCCGAGCGCGATACGGCTATTGAGCACCTGATAGAGAACCTTAAAGCAGGCCAGTACAATAAAAAATCATCAAGTATCGTAATAGTAGCTGAAGGCGACAAACGCGGCGCTTATGACCTTGCCGAAGAAGTTAGAAAACAGATTAAGTTTTACGACATAAAAGTTACTATCTTAGGCCACTTGCAACGCGGCGGCAGTCCTTCAGCTTTTGACAGGATACTGGGCAGCCGCCTTGGTTTTGCTGCCGTAAATGCCCTTATAAAAGGCGAAACACAAAAAATGGTTGGTTTGGAGGCTAACCATATTAAACTAACCGACCTCGAAGAGGCCTTAACCCAACATCAGTTTAAACTGGAAGATGATCTGATGGAAATGTCAGATATACTATCGATATAAATGATTGCAGTTGTATATAGTGGATCTAACAATGCCGGCTGGCGATTAGCCGATAAAACAAGAACTGTTGCATCGTTCAATACGGCCGCTATAAATCCCTATTTCAGCGATGAGAAATACATCATACAACTGTTCAACAAAAATATCAACCTTATCCACCACGCCGAGGAGATAAAACGCATTTATTTCTATGGCGCGGGGTCATCAACACCAGAGCTGCAGAAGATAGTCCACAATGCTTTTTCGGCCTTTTTTAAGTTTGCCAAAATAAGCGTTGGGCACGATATTGAAGGCGCTGCCATAGCCTGCTGCCGCAATATGCCGGGCATTATCAGTATCTGCGGAAGCGGAAGTAATGCTGCCTGGTACGATGGCAAAAAGGTAAAACCAAACAATTACGGCCTGGGTTATATTTTAGCCGACGAGGGATCGGGCAACTGGCTTGGCCGACAGCTGATAAAAGGTTTTATGAACGAGACCCTGCCGGCCAACCTTAAAAAGAAATTTGTACAGCGTTACGATGCCGACAGGAAAACTTTGCTGGAGAAGGTTTATCGCCAAAAACAACCGGCATTGTTCCTGAGCTCGTTCAGCGATTTCTTTTTAGAGAATAAGCAGGATGCTTATGTGCGCACGCTGGCTATAGCCGGTTTTACAAAACTGATACAAACTTATATCATACCTTTGCAGCGCCAACACCCCGATGCACCTATACACTTTGCAGGTATACTGGCATCAAGCATGCAGGAGTACTTACATGAAGCAGCCGAAGGTTGCAACATTAAGATAAACGATATTATTAAAGAGCCTATAAACCACTTATTAACGTACTATACAAGTAAAAATTAAAAATCATGAAAATAGGAATCAACGGCTTCGGCCGTATCGGCCGCTTAGCTTTCAGAGCTGCTATTGAAAGACCAGATGTTGAAGTAGTAGGTATCAATGACCTTGTTGAGCCTGATTACATGGCCTACATGTTAAAATACGATTCAACTCACGGCCAGTTTAAAGGCACTATCGCTGTTGAAGGCGGCCACCTTGTAGTAAACGGTAAAACTATCCGTGTAACTGCAGAAAAAGATCCTGCTAACCTTAAATGGAATGAAGTAGGTGCCGAGGTGATCATCGAATCAACCGGTTTATTCTTAACTATTGAAACTGCACAAAAACATATCGACGCCGGTGCTAAAAAAGTAGTAATGAGCGCGCCAGCAAAAGATGATACCCCTACATTTGTAATGGGTGTTAACCACAAACAATTAAAAGCTGAGCAAACTATCGTTTCAAACGCATCATGTACTACTAACTGTTTAGCGCCTATTGCTAAAGTATTAGATGATAAATTTGGTATCGAAGAAGGTTTGATGAGCACTATCCACGCGGTAACTGCTACTCAAAAAACAGTTGATGGCCCATCGGCTAAAGACTGGAGAGGTGGCCGTGGTGCTTACCAGAACATCATCCCATCATCAACTGGTGCTGCTAAAGCTGTAGGTTTAGTTTTACCTCAGTTAAAAGGTAAATTAACTGGTATGTCATTCCGCGTTCCGGTTGCCGACGTTTCTGTTGTTGACTTAACTGCACGTTTAAAAACTCCTGCTACTTACGAGCAAATTAAAGCTGCTATGAAAGAAGCATCAGAAGGCGAACTTAAAGGTATCCTGGGTTACACCGAAGATGAAGTTGTATCAGAAGACTTTAAAGGTGATGCACGTACATCTATCTTTGATGCAAAAGCAGGTATCGCACTTAGCGACACTTTTGTTAAAGTTGTATCATGGTACGATAACGAGTGGGGTTACTCAAACAAACTGATCGATTTAGTACAAGAGATCGGTAAACTGTAAGTTTCAACCACTTTATAAAAAAAGCCTTCGCAAACGTGGAGGCTTTTTTTATAAAGTGGCGGTGAGGACACCGCCGCAAGGGAGAAAAAAAATAAACTATCTCCATCTCCCCTTATTGGCGGTGTCCCCACCGCCAATAGCTAAGCCATAATTAATTGTTATATTAGATAATGGAATTAGGCGAAGTTTACTTTTACACCGTCGCTATCGCTGATTGGACCTCTTTGCTCAAAACTGACCAATTCAAAACCATTATTTTAGAAAGCCTCGCTTATCTGGTAAATAAGCAAAAGTTAAAGGTCTACGGCTTTGTGATAATGCCTAATCATATCCACATAATCTGGGAAAATATTGAGATAAACGGAAAGGAAATGCCTTATGTAAGCTTTATGAAATTTACAGGGCATAAGTTTTTAGATATACTGAAAGAAGCCGAGAACCCCATACTGGAACAATTTAAAGTGAAAGATAATGACAGGAATCATAAGTTCTGGCAAAGCGACGGTATGCCCAAACTGATAAGCAGCAGAAAAATGCTGGAGCAAAAATTAGACTATATTCATTTAAATCCGCTTCAGGAACACTGGAATTTAGTGAACGATCCAAATGATTATTACTTCTCTTCTTGTTCTTACTACGAATTAGAAGATAGAAAATTTGACTGGTTAACGCATTATATGGATGTGTTTTAGAAGTGGCGGTGAGGACACCGCCACATAGAGTGTAAAACGAAAATATTCTTATTGGCGGTGTCCTCACCGCCAATCCCCCCCAAGCAAAACATTCTCCCCCTTTCCCCTATTCTATATAGCATGAAAGATATCATTCAGCAATTCAAAATAACTGATACTAAGAAATTCTCTCTTGATAAATACGATACCGGCGATACGCTCGGTTACGATAAAGATGAATCAGAAGCTTTGTTAGCCGATCTGATCTCCGAAACAGCTAAACTGCAGAATGAGTTATATGCGGCAAACCGGAAATCGCTGTTGATCATTTTCCAGGCGATGGATGCGGCGGGAAAGGATAGTGCCATTGCGCATACTATGTCGGGGTTAAACCCACAGGGTTGCCAGGTTTATAGCTTTAAACAGCCTACCAGTGAGGATTACGAGCACGATTTTCTGTGGCGGCATTACAAGGCCCTGCCTGAGCGTGGGCGAATAGGCATCCACAACCGGTCGCACTACGAGAATGTATTAGTAACCAGGATCCACCCGGAGTTTATCCTGAAGGAAAATATCCCCGGTATCACCAAAGTAAAAGATATCGACAAGAAATTCTGGAACCAACGCTTTGAGAGCATCCGCAATTTTGAGAAACACCAAAGTGCCAACGGAACGGTGATCGTTAAATTCTTTCTGCACCTGTCAAAAGACGAGCAGAAGAAACGTTTCCTGAAACGCATTGAAGACCCTGAAAAGAACTGGAAATTCTCTGCAGCCGACATTAAAGAACGCGCCCACTGGGACGATTATCAGAAAGCCTACGAGGCAGCGATAAAAGAAACCAGCACCAAAGACAGCCCATGGTATGTGCTGCCCGCCGATAAAAAATGGTTTACGCGGATAGCCATCTCCACCATTATCCTGCAAACTTTAAAAGATATGAAGCTGGAGTATCCGGTGCTGCCTAAGGATGAAAAGGAAAGGCTTGAGGAAGCGCGGAGATTACTGGAAGAAGAAAAATAAAAGGCAAATCAAAAACTATGTCATTGCGATCCGCCGACTGGCGGAGAAGCAATCTCATCGCTTGCATATAAACGCGATGAGATTGCCACGTCGCTACGCTCCTCGCAATGACATATTTGTTTTAATAACTTACCAGGGCGTTACGCCATAATCGCTAAAGTAGCCGCCGGTTGGGCCGTCTTTATCTATCAGGGCATATTTCACAATTGGTGCTGCGCCGTCTTCAACGGTTTTGTATCCCTGGTTATCATTGAAGTCAGTTTTGGTGTAGCCGGGGTTAACCGCATTTACTTTGAAGTTCTTTAGCTCGTAAGCCAAAGCCACGGTATAACCATTTAACGCACTTTTCAGCGGACCATAAGCAGCAGATTTAACGTCGTAATGTCTCCAGGTTGGATCGGTGTGCAAGCCAAGTGAACCCAAATCTGATGTTACGTTAACGATGCGTGGATTTGGAGCACCTTGCATCAACGGAACAAACACGCGCGTTACACGGGCAACACCTAAAAAGTTTACCTCAAATACGTTTCTGTACACTTCATCAGGCGTGTTGGTAGCCGGTTGGGGGAAGCCGCCGGGAATACCTGCATTGTTGATCAGCACATCCAGATAGCCTATTTTGCCGGATAATTCTTTGTAAGCCTGTTGTACCGAATCTTCGCTTACTACATCTATCAGCAATAATTCAACATTGGTTAAACCTTCGCTCTGCAGTTGTGCAACGGCTTCGTCGCCGCGGGCTTTATCGCGGCAGCCCAGGTAGATGTAGTAGCCAGCGGTAGCAAGCTGGCGGGCAGTTTCCAGGCCAATACCTTTATTGGCACCGGTTATTAAAACAGTTTGTTTTTCCATAATGCAAAGCTAATGCGGGCCGTTTAAACGGGCGCTGCACATTGCAGGGCATTAATTGTACATTTCGCGGATTTGGTGGCGGAACGCCATCGGTGTAAGATCGGTAAGGCGCTTAAAGAAGCGGTTAAAGTAAGCCGCATCCTCAAAACCTAACTCATCGGCAATTTGCTTAACGGATAGATCGGTATGGAGCATGCTGCGTTTGGCCTCAACAATCAACCTGTCATGGATATGGCTGATAGCTGTTTTGCCGCTGTGCTGTTTCACACTATCGTTGAGATGGCCGGGCGTGATGTTCAGCAGGTCGGCGTATGTAGCTACATCATGCGTGGTGGCATAGTGTTCGCCTATCAGTTCCTGAAATTTCTTGAACAGACACAGGCAGTAGTTCTGCGTTACTTTATGGTCGCCAAATTGCTCGTTATACAATCTGCTTAGGTAAATCAGCATTACCCGCAGCCACGAGGTCAGCATGTGGTTTTGCCAGTCGCCGCCTGCTGTGTACTCGGCAGCCATCTTGCTCATCACATCCTCAAGATATTTATAATCCTCGTCGGTTAAAGTTAACTCGTGTGTTGCAGATGGGTTACGAATGATGGGTAGGTTCCGTAATATGCGGTTCTCTTCCAGCATCAGAAATTCCGCAGTAAAACTGGCTACGTAACCTTTTATGGGTGTACTTTCTTCTTTAAGGTGCACCTGTTGCGGCACCGTAAAGTACATGTGTTTAGGCTTTACAGTATAGGGCAAAAAATCTATCCAGTGCCGGCTGCTCCCCTGCTCTACAAATGCGAAGAAATAATAATCCTTACGGTGAGGTTTCAGAAAAGCCGGATCGATCACAATATCAACACCATTGGCCTCATACACCACTATGGATGCAGGTTCGCCGGTTAAAGTAACCAGCGGGTAGCCAATAATTTTCTCAGGTGCTAATAAAGTGGGCATGCGGTAAAAGTAATTAACTCAGTTTAATCGCTTTGTCACAATTGGCTACATCAGCTCGCCGTCTTTTTTTACATGGTAGGTTTTATAAGCCATGTAATACAACAAAAGCGTTGGGATGATATAGAACAGCGCCCCGCCGTAACTTACCTCGGGGAACGTGCTGATGATGCTGTAGATCAATAAAGCCAGCGCAACCGTGCCACCTATCAGATACAGATAGAAGAATTTTCCGGGACCATCGCTCATTGCTTCTCTCCTATGCTTTTAGCAGGCTTGGCATCGCTGCGTTTAAATATCACGGCAGCCAGCGGCGGTATAGTAATGGTGATAGAATCCGGGCGACCGCTCCATTCCTCTTTTTCAGACGCGAGTGGTTCAAAGTTGCCAACGCCACCGCCCCAGTATTCTTTCTTATCAGAGTTAAATACCTCGCGCCAGGTACCTGCAGCAGGTACGCCTACACGGTAATTATGATGCGCGGCAGGGGTCATGTTCAATACCACAACCAGGTCATTAGCACGGTCTACACCTTTACGGGCGAAGATGAGGATTGATTGCTCGTAATTGCCGCCATCTATCCACTCAAAACCGGTCCAGTCGAAAGCTTTTTCGTACAGTGCAGGTTCTGTTTTATAAAGCTGATTAAGTGCTTTAACCGTTTCTTTTATACCGAAGTGGCTGTCGTGTTCCAGCAAATGCCAGTCTAACGAATGCTGGTAGTTCCACTCGCCGCTTTGGGCAAACTCGCCACCCATAAACAGCAGTTTGGTACCGGGGTGCGTAAACATAAAGCTGTACAGCACACGCAAGTTGGCAAAGCGCTGCCAGTCGTCGCCGGGCATTTTGCCGATCATAGAGCCTTTGCCGTAAACCACCTCATCATGCGAGAATGGCAGCATAAAGTTCTCGGTAAAGGCATACACCATGCTAAACGTAAGCTGATCCTGGTGATATTTGCGGTAGATAGGGTCGCGGGCAAAATACTTAAGCGTATCATGCATCCAGCCCATCATCCATTTCATACCAAAGCCCAGGCCACCGGTAAACACCGGGCGGCTCACCCCACTAAACGAGGTAGACTCTTCGGCGATGGTTTGTACATCAGGGAAGTTACTATAAACAGTTGAGTTAAATTCTTTCAGGAAGTCGATAGCCTCAAGGTTCTCGTTACCACCAAAAACGTTTGGTTCCCACTCGCCATGGTTGCGCGAGTAATCCAGGTAAAGCATAGATGCCACAGCATCCACACGCAAGCCGTCGATATGGTACCTGTCCAGCCAGAACAGCGCATTACTGATCAAAAATGCTTTAACCTCGTTACGGCCGTAGTTGAATATATATGATTTCCAGTCGGGATGGAAACCTTTGCGTACATCCTCATGCTCGTAAAGGTGTGTGCCATCAAAGCGGTAAAGGCCGTGTGCATCGCCCGGGAAATGCGAAGGCACCCAGTCGAATATCACACCGATGCCTGCTTTGTGCAGTTCCTCAACAAGATACATCAGATCCTGCGGCGTACCGTAGCGCGATGATGCGGCAAAGAAACCCGTGATCTGGTAACCCCAGCTTGGGTAATACGGATGTTCCATCAACGGCATAAACTCTACATGGGTAAAGCCCATCTCGGTAATGTAAGGCACCAGTTTATCTGCCACCTGGCGATAGTTCAGAAACTCATCGGGGCTCTCCGGACTGCGTGCCCATGAACCCAAATGCATCTCGTAGACAGAATATGGTTTATCAAGCGCGTTGTGCTTATAGCGATTAGCCATCCAGTCCTGATCTTTCCATTCGTAGAAAGTATCAGCAACAATAGAGGCCGTATGCGGCGGCACTTCCCAGCGCAGGGCAAACGGATCGCTTTTCTCCAAAGTTTCACCGCTTGATGATTTGATGAAGTATTTATAGGTTTCGCCAACGCCTACATTCGGGATAAAACCTTCCCAAATGCCTGATGCGTCCCAACGGGGGTTAAGTGAATGTGAGCCGGCGTTCCAGCCGTTAAAATTACCTATCACTGCAACATATTGCGCATTAGGTGCCCAAACAGCAAAGTAGGTACCTACTACACCATGGTGCTCCACCACGTGCGAACCAAACTTTTCGTAAAGCTTATAATGCTTACCGCCCTTAAACAGATCGATATCAAAATCGGTAAAGCGGCTGTATGGCTCAACAGCTTTTAATCCGCTGGTATTTTGTACCACCTCAAGCTTTTTTGCTTTAGCTTTTGCAGGCTTTTTCTCAGCAGATGGGGCTGCTTCGGCAGTTTTAGCTTTTGTTGCACGCTTAGCAGCCGGTTTTTTAACCGCTGCATCTTCGTTTGCAGAAGGCGTAGCTTCAACCGCTTTCGGGGCTGCCTTTTTGGTGGTTTTAACGGTTTTGCTTTCGGCTGGTTTGTCGGTTGCTTTTGTAGTTTGTTTTGCCATAGTGAGTACGGGCTATAAGCCCAAAGGTAAAATCGGTTACAGTAAATGTAACTAAATATATCACTATAGAACAGACTTTGGGTGGAGATGTTTATTTAAAAAGAAAAAGGCCTCTCACGAGGCCTTTCATATCTCATATTTTACTCACCCGGTCTTTGCTTCGCTCGCCCCCCCTCTCTTCGCTGCGCGAAAAGAGGGAAATTTATTCTCATCCTCTTTCCGCTTGCGGAGAGAGGGTCGCGCACGTAGTGCCGCGGGGTGAGTCTACCCAAATATCTCAATAAACTTAAAGTTCTTGGTAAACTTAAACTCGTAGGTTTTATCGGCGTTGGCGCTGATGCTGCCTATCTCTTTACCATCGGCTACAATTTTTGATGGCACAAAAGGCAAACCGTTTATCTTGAAATGGTAACCTTCATAGCGCGGGGTGTACAAGCCTTCCATACTTTGTTTAATGGTTAGTTTGTTGGCATCGCCGTTAACTACAAATTTTTTCTCCAGATAGATGTCCTGCTCGTAGGCAAAAGTTTCGCCGTAATCTTCAAACAGGAACGAGTTTACCTCGTAATTACTGTAGTAGATATTCAGTTTCACTTCCTCAATCTCCTTTTCGCCGGTGTATTGCATTACCGGATACTCTGGGATCACAGAGCCTGCTTTTACAAAGATAGGGATGATATCTAACGGAGTTGGCACGGTAACTTCTTTACCGCCTTCAACCTGTTCAAAAGTCCAGAAATTATACCAGGTGCCTTTTGGCAAGTAAACGGTACGGCTTTTCTGACCAGGCTCCAGTACCGGGCAGATCAGTATCTTATCGCCATAAGTAAACTCATCCTGGCGGAAGTGGTTTGATACTACTTCCTGCTCGTGCATAAGCACAGGCCTCAAAATAGGGAAACCATAACGGTGATGCTCCCAGAAAGTTGAGTACAGGTAAGGGATCAGTCGGTAACGTAACTCGATGAATTTACGGTTGATGGAAGTGAACGGCTCACCAAAGCTCCATGGTTCGCGTTCTTTGGTATCACCTGCAGAGTGCGCACGCATAAAGGGTGAGAAAGTTCCCATCTGGATCCAGCGGGTAAACAGTTCGCCATCAGGCTCGCCGCTAAAGCCGCCTATATCGGTACCGCAGAATGATATACCTGATACTGACAGGCGCTGCAACTGGATGTTACCCAGTTTCAGATGCTCCCATGATGCCACGTTATCACCCGTCCAAACAGATGAGTAGCGTTGCACGCCCGAGTAACCCGCGCGGGTAATGGTGAACGGGCGCTTGTTCTTCATTTGCTTGCGCAAACCTTCGTAAGTAGCGCGCACCATTTGCATACCGTAAACGTTGTGCGCCTTGCGGTGCGAACCACGGTAACCATCGTACTGGTGACGAACATCATCCGGGAAAGTACCCGAGCCGAACACCGCAGGTTCGTTCATATCGTTCCATACACCGGCTACGCCTGTTTCTACCAAACCTTCGAAAAGGTCGCCCCACCACGCACGAACCTCTGGGTGGGTAAAATCAGGGAACTGGCAACGGCCCGGCCATACGTGACCTTCCATAAAGTAATCATCGCAACGGCGACAGAAATATTTTTTCTCTTTACCTTCCTTAAACACCCAGTAGTTATCGTCCACACGGATGCCCGGGTCAATGATCACCACCGTTTTAAAGCCGCTTTCGGCCAGGTCGGCAATCATCTTTTTAGGGTTAGGGAAATATTTAGGGCTCCAGGTAAAGCAACGATAGCCATCCATATAATCGATATCCAGATAGATACCATCACAAGGGATGCGGTTTTGCCTGAAACCGTTTGCAATTACACGTACCTTATTTTCAGGATAGTAACTCCAGCGGCATTGGTGATAACCCAGCGCCCACAGCGGTGGCATTGGATGCGTGCCGGTAAGCAGATGGTAGTTTTTCACCACATCCATCATGTGCGGGCCGTGGATGTAATAGTATTGCATCTCGCCGCCATCAGCCCAGAAACTGGTTTTGGTGCGGTCTTCAGATCCAAAATCAAAGTGTGCCTTAAAAGTATTATCAAAGAAAATACCGTGAGCTATGCCATCATTTACGCTGATGTAGAACGGTATAGCGCGGTAAAGCGGGTCCTGGTTAAAACCGAACGAATAAGCATCGGTATTCCAGTTTTTTAAGCGCTTGCCGCGAAGGTTAAATTCCGTAGCCTTATCGCCTAAACCAAAGAAGCTTTCTTGTTCTTGTGTGGTTTTGGTGCAGAACACGTAGTAACCACCAAACTGGGTATTCTCTTCCCAGTGCATCGGCACTGCGTCGGCATCGGTAACGTGGTCGTTCTTGTCAGAGAATGAGATAAAGAAATCGGCCTTGCGGATGTGGCAGTTTATCTCGGGGGTTGATACGCGGTACTCCAGATCGTTCTCCAGCAGTGTAAACTCAACCGCGCGTTGCGGCAGCTTTTCAACTGCATAAGAAAACTCCTCCAGGAAAACGCTGTGAGGTGCTAAACGCACACGGATGATCTCGTTGGTAACCACCACGATCTCTACCTTGGCATCGCCGTCACTAAAAAATATTCTGTTACCCACTTGCTCGGCGTGGTTGGGCATGCCGAGATATTTTTTAACAATGGGTTTTATGCTATCTGCGGGGTTGTTGAGGTGGTGAAACTCTTCCTCATCAACAGCAATTTCTTCTACCTGTAGTAACTTGGCCGTTATCAATTCAGGATTTGGGTCAGGTACATTTTCTGCCATACTCTTTTCAAAAAAATCAATATGCCTGCGCTTAAACTTCTCACTGCGAGGCATGATATTACTATCAGTTTAGTTATTGGTAACAGCTAATATCTGTTTAATTATTGAAAATACGTGCCATAACTGAGCCAAAAACGTGGCTTTGTGCAAAGAATTATGATTTTATTAACAAACCGTTCATACCGCTTACATTAACCATAATACCGTTAGAGATATTATGTGTAAAAAAGACACTATCAGTTAACAAATCCGTAAAAGTAACGCTGCCTTCCATTCCCCATTTGTGAAGCAGATCTGCAGGGATATGCACATTGATGCTGCGTTCATCACGGTTAAAGTTTACTATTATCAGCACTTTCTCTGCATCCGTATATCGGGCGTATATATATAGTCTGGTATCAAATCCCGGTTGCTGCTCGTTGGCTATCATCAGTTCGTAAAACTCACCATTGCTCAACGCATCGCTCGCAGCCGTGACATTAAGCAGCTTGCCATAAAAATCGCGAAGTTGCTTTTGGGCGGATGATAAGCCCGCGCCGTCAAAAGCGCCTTGGTTTGTCCATTTCTGCAGTTCGGGCACGCCCCAATAATCAAATATGGTGGTGCGGCCATCATCGCCGCTAAATCCTTCGGGACCAAGAGCGGGTTCTCCTACTTCCTGCCCTGCGTAGATCATCACCGGGCCGGTGTTCAACGTAGCACTAACGATCATGCCCGGGATAGCCAATGCGGCGTCACCCGCAAAGAACCTGCTGGCAATCCTCTGCTCATCATGGTTTTCCATAAAGCGCAGCATGTGCTGGTGGATGCCTTCGGTGTGGTGGTTCCAAACGGAGTTGATCTCCCAGGTGCTGGCGTCGTAATCGTTACTTGTCAAACGTCGGATGGCATCGTACAGACCAACCTTATCGTACAGGTAATCGAACCTGCCGTTATGGATATAGTTGCCGTACTGGCCTTTATCGTACGCCTCGCCGATGAAGATGAGGCCGGGATAGGCCTGTTTCATTTGCGGGGTAAGCCATGCCCAAAACTCAACGGGCACCATCTCTATCATATCGCAGCGGAAGCCGTCAACACCCATATCGGCCCAGTAACTGAGAATATGGCGCATTTTATGCCACAGCGGCGGTATCTCGTTCAGGTTGTTCTTGTGGCCGTTTGGCTGATAAACGCCATAGTTAAGTTTGATGGTCTCGAACCAATCGTTTATAGACGGCGTAGCGCTAAAAACATCATTACCGGTTGCCTTAGCGGGATACTCATCAAATTTGCCATCCTTTAACGGCGAGGTAAATTCATCACCGCCCGGGTTGTAACCCTGCGGTACCTGGAAATGCTGACCGGGGATATAATAAAAATCGTTATTCTGGCTGTAGCCTGATGTGTCATCATCCGCACCAATATCGCGCACGCCATCGGGCTTTACATCAGAACCATAGGTGCGCGCCACATGATTAGGCACAAAATCGATGATCACCTTCATACCGGCCTTGTGCGTGCGACCAACCAGTTCTTTAAACTCTGAGATGCGAAACTCGGGGTCAACGGCCAGATCAGTAGCGATGTCGTAATAATCCTTAATGGCATACGGCGAACCTGCGCGGCCCTTCACCACATCAGGGTCATCGGGTGTAATGCCGATAGCCGAATGATCCGTCATGGTGGCGTGTTCTATAACGCCCGTGTACCAAACATGGGTAAAGCCCATGGTTTTGATCTCCGCAAGGGCCTTATCATTAATATCATTCAGCTTACCAACGCCGTTCTCCTCTACCGAACCGTAGAATTTGTTGGTGGTATTCTGGTTGCCGAACAGGCGCGGTAGCAGTTGGTATATGATGAGTTTGTTGGTTGACATTAGTGCTTGCATTTTTAATTTAATAATCGCTGCCTTTTACGTTTATGATGAGCCAGGATGCCCCCGCTAACGCCGGCTATTAATAGAAAGGGAAGCAGAAACGTCAATAAAAAAACCCAGATGGTAGAAACGAAAGCCCCCATCAACCACAGAAACAACACTGTTACAGTAGGAAATAAAACTGCCGTGAACGTGTTATATATCGTTTTCCGCTCGAGCCACCAAATGAGGTAAAACCCTGCAACAAAGGCCAGGCATATTAATACTATAGATAGGATTATCGCTATTATGTCCTTTTGCATTTAGAAGGCCTTATTCGGCGTTTGCCTTTATTAATACATCTTTTCCGTGCAGCTTTACCGTTATATCTTGCGACGATGCGTTTTTGATAGACACCCCCTCTCCAGTCACCTTAACGCTAAGCAGAGTACCCCTGAAACCTATCTGGAACTCCAAAGATTTCCATTCCACAGGCAGCAGCGGATCAAATGACAACATACCATCTTTCACCCTCATACCGCCGAAGCCCTGCACCACGCTCATCCAGGTGCCAGCCATTGATGTGATGTGGCAGCCGTCTTCGGTATCGTTATTGTAATCGTCAATATCCAATCGCGAGGTACGCAGATAGAACTGGTAGGCGCGCTCTATATCGCCCAGTTTGGCAGCGATTATCGAGTGCACACATGGCGATAATGACGACTCGTGCACCGTTCTTGGCTCGTAAAAGTCGTAATTCCTGCGGATGGTATCGGTATCATACTCATCCTCGAAGAAATACAATCCCTGTAACACATCCGCCTGTTTAATGAACGGTGAACGCAGTATCCTGTCCCAGCTCCATTTTTGCACCAGCGGGCGCTCGGTGGCGGGCAGGTCTTTTACCAGGGTTTGCTCTTTATCCAGGTAATTATCCTGCTGCAAATAGATCTGCAGGTTGGCATCATAAGGGAAATACATTTTGCTGATGATATCCTTAAAACGCGCGGTCTCAGTATCCTCGTTGAAATCTATACGATATTTTAATTCGCTGTATTTGGTGAGGTCTGAGGCTTTGACTTTTTCGATCACCTCGAGCGTATATTTCAAACACCAAACGGCAATGGTATTGGTGTACCAGTTGTTGTTAACGTTGTTCTCGTACTCGTTAGGGCCGGTTACGCCCAGCATCACATATTTCTCCCGCTCAGCCGACCAGTTAACCCGCTGCGACCAAAAACGCGAGATAGCAATAAGCACTTCCAAACCATAATCAGCAAGGTAATCCTCATCACCGGTGTACCGTATGTAGTTGAAAATGGCGTACGCAATGGCCCCGTTTCGGTGAATTTCCTCGAAGGTTATCTCCCACTCGTTATGGCATTCGGTGCCATCCATGGTCACCATAGGGTAAAGCGCTGCGCCATCTTTAAAGCCCAACAGTTTGGCATTCTCAATAGCCTTACCCAATTGCTTATAGCGGTACAGCAGCAAATTGCGCGATACTTTTTGTTCAGCCGTAGCCAGGTAAAAAGGCACACAGTAGGCCTCGGTATCCCAGTAGGTGGAGCCACCGTATTTTTCGCCGGTAAAACCTTTGGGGCCTATGTTCAGTCTATCATCCTCACCGGTATAGGTTTGGTTAAGTTGGAATATATTAAAGCGGATACCCTGTTGTGCGGCGGCATCGCCCTCTATGATAATATCGTTCTGTTTCCATTTCTCGGCCCAGGCAATTGCCTGCTCGGCCAGCATGGTGTCAAAACCTTTGTGGCAAACGCTATCTAACAGTGCCTGCGTTAAAGCCATCAATTCATCAGCAGGATGGTTCTGCGACGATAGGTTGGCGGCATATTTACAGATGGTAACACGTTGCCCCTGTTTTATCTCCATCCGTATCTCGGTACCGATATACTTTTCTCGAATGACAGGTTCGGCTTCTATGTGCTCAGGCTCGCCATCTATCGAGATATGGTATTTCATCCCCGTGGCTACCTCAAAACCAGTCTTTTTAGTGCGCATTTGCAGCACGCCGCCATCGCTCCAGGTATGCTTAGATACCTCATCCCAAAATTTTTCGTCGTAGTTGGCATCCTTGTTCACCACATCGCCATCGATAAATGGCGTTAGTTTGATGTAGCCGCCAAAGTTTATTGGCCTGATAGAGTAACTGATAGCACCGGTCTCATCATCAACCAAACTATTGAAACGGATACTCTCCACCTCAACCTCTTTACCCGATACGGTTACTGCCCTGAAGTTCCTTTTCAGGTAACCTTCTTTCATGTTCAGCTCGCGGCGAAAGTTGAGCACTTTGCATTTGGCCAGGTCAAGCTGTTCCCCGTTTAGAGAAATATCAATACCTATCCAGTTGGCAGCGTTAAGCACTTTGGCAAAATATTCGGGATAGCCGTTTTTCCACCAGCCAACGCGGGTTTTATCGGGATAATAAACACCGGCAACGTAGTTACCCTGCAAGGTTTCGCCACTGTAGGCTTCCTCAAAATTGGCGCGGCCACCCATGCGGCCATTGCCCAGGCTAAAAACGCTTTCGGCTACTTTATTAAAATGCGGATTGAAACCTTCTTCAATAATTCTCCACTCATCAACCTTAAAATACTGTTTCATTGGCGGCGGTAATGGTTTGGCCGCTAAATTAACAGAAATGGGGTATGGTTGGGTTAAGAAAGCGTTATTTTTAGGAAGCCTCTCCCCAACCCCTCTTCAAAGGAGAGGGGCTTTAGAAACCAATCATAGTGACGAAGTGAACTCACCCCGCGGCACTTCGTGCGCGACCCTCTCTGCTGCGCAAAGAGGGTGAGCTAAGCTTATATATCCTTTCTCTTACCCTCTTATCGCGCAGCGAAGAGAGGGTCGACCAGCGTAGCGTAGTCGGGGTGAGTCCACCTCTTGTATCTCCCAACTATTCGCTTTACCTTGCATTACCTATCTATGAAAAAAAACACAGTGCTTATCATCGGGGCCGGGGCTGCCGGTTTGATGGCCGCGCATTTATTGAGTAAAGCCGGCAAAAAAGTCACCGTTTTAGAGGCGCGCAACCGTACGGGCGGCCGCATCAATACCGTAAACAACGAATCGTTTTTTAAAGAGACCGAATTGGGTGCCGAGTTTATCCACGGCGACCTGCCCGTTACGCTCGACCTGTTAAAGGAAGCCCAGCTCCCCTACCGCAGCGCCAATGCCGAAATGTGGCGCTACAAGGATGGCCGGTTTGATGAGAACAGCATGGTGATAGATGATTGGGATATGCTGATGCAACGCCTTGACGAGTTGCAGGAAGATATCCCCGTATGGGATTTTATTGAGCGGTATTTCCCCGGAGAGCGGTACGAGGAACTGCACAATTCGGTATGGTCATACGTATCAGGTTATGACACTGCCGACCCGCGCAATGCCAGCACTTTTGCCCTGCGCAACGAGTGGGAACACGAGGAGATGGAAGCCCAGCATCGTGTGCAGGGTGGTTATTGTACCATGATCAACTATTTATCTAACTCATGCAAAAGCAACGGTGGCGAGGTATTCCTGAATGCGGTTGTAAAACAGGTAAATTGGCAACCCGGCCATGTTGTTGCTACGCTAACCGATAATACTACCTACGAAGCCGCGAAACTAATTATTGCCCTGCCTTTAGGTGTGCTGCAGGCTAAAGCCGGAGAAACAGGAGCTATTGATTTTGAGCCATCCATAGGGGCGCACACCACTGCTATACAGCAGATGGGATTTGGTGCGGTTATTAAGATACTTTTTGCTTTTGAAAATGCTTTTTGGCTGGATGCCCCCCACCCTAACATGGATAAAATGGGTTACCTGTTTAGCGAAGAAGAAATACCTACCTGGTGGACACAAGCACCCAACCACTCCAAAGTACTTACCGGCTGGGTTGGCGGCCCTGCAGCATGGGAAAAGGCCGGCAAAACAGATATTGAGCTTCGGGATGAGGGGCTGCAATCTCTTGCCAATATATTTAACGCAAATACTGAAGAACTAAAAGGCAAACTCATCGCGTACCGCATCATGAACTGGACGGCAGATCCGTTTACCCGTGGCTCGTACGCTTATGATAAGGTTGAAACACCGCAAGGCCGCGAAGTGCTTAGCAAACCGCTTGAGGACACCATTTATTTTGCCGGCGAATACCTGTACACCGGCACCGCCATGGGAACCGTTGAAGCAGCTTTAAGCAGCGGAAAAAAAACCGCAGAAATGATTCTCTAAATATCTATTGATGATCATACTTCTTTTTATTAAGGGTTAATTCACCCCTAAAACCGGGTTCAAAATAGGGTTATTTTAGCTTCAACAGTTAATTTACAGCTGGATATATTTGATTTGCTTATTAAATCCAAAACTAACACAACTACTCCTTATGCAACCATTTGTACAAAATGTACCAGATCATCATGCTCCTTCACCACCTGCAGGCTACAGACCCGGCTGGTTTTTAGGCCCCGAAACACTCGAATTGAGCAGAGAGGTGCCTGTTCTACATTGGGCTGACTGCACCTACTGGGCTTACAGCGACATACATAACGGCGACAGCCTGTGTATAGTAGCTTATGATCACGATCGTAATGTTGTAAAAAAGTGGGAAAAACATGGTGTCCGTTATGTTTGGGACACCGTATTAGACCTTGATAAAAAAATGGTGACCTTTTGGGGGCAGGCTAACGAACGAATTGAGGTAAGCCTTGATGAATTAAGTGTTAATCATTATCAGCGGAGAAGCATTTACCCGCCGCCCTATGTTACATCTTCGCCATTCTCACAAGCGCCGGAACCACCGGCGGGCTTTAAAAGCCAATGGAACAGATTTAATTCTGATGCTCATACGCCCGTACCGGTACTAAACTGGGAAGATCATACCTACCGCACCTATGACCATTTGGATAACCGTAATGCATTTTTAGTAGTAGCTTATGATAAAGCCGGTAAAATAATTGGCAATTGGGATGTAACGGGCGCGCGTTACATCAACCACATAAGTGTTGATGAGGATAATAAACAAGTTATTTTTCACGGACAGGCTGACGCTACGGGTTCACTATCATGGAACGACATCAAAATAGAAATGCCTGATCCTAAAAGCGCTTTGTTTGACAAATATATTCATCCGGTTCTAAAACAGGTATCGCAGAAAGCTATGCCTGCTGCGCCCGCCGGCTATTGTTATAAATGGCTGCAAGGGCCTGAATCAGGCAAACTTGCCAACGATGCCATCATGATACAATGGAAGGATTATTCATTTTACGCGTATGATAGCGCCAATAATGACATGTATATTGGCATTGTAGGGTATGACAAGGACGGTAAAATTGTTAAACAATTAACAAAGCACGGTACGCGTTACCTCTATTCAATTTTGTCTGATGCAGTAAGCAGGTCAATAATATTCAGGGGCCAGTCAGATACTAAAGCAGTAGTGAGTTGGGACGAGTTGTTTAAATTTTAATGTTAAATATACCTTAGTAAAGTCACAAAAAAACCAATCACAATATGGATCCAGTTGCATATTACAAGCCTGTTAAAGAAGCCCCGGTTGCGCCCGAAGGAATGAAAGTTGTAGAAAGGAGCAACTCATGGCGCACATTAGACGACAAGACTCCTGTTATTGTTTTCAGGGGCTTAACGTATTGGGTTTTCGCTTTTAAAGATAACCGCTTTTCTTACGGTGTTGGCGCCTATGACGACACCGGCCACCTGGTTTGCGAATGGCAAAGGCATGAAGATGTACGCTATGTAAGAGACATACTTATTGATCCGGCAAACCGTACTTTCACATTCGTAGGTAATAACGGCAAAGGTGATACTGTTACCTGGGACTTGTTTATATTAGATTGAGGGTAAATAAGGCTATTTATACCGCCTGCCCTGCCAGCAGGTAAAGCACCGCCATGCGGATGGCCACACCATTCTCTACCTGATCGAGGATGATGGATTGCTTGCTGTCGGCAACATCGCTGGTAATCTCTACACCGCGGTTTATCGGGCCGGGATGCATTACGGTGATCTCTTTATCAAGGCTGTCTAATATTTGTTTGTTGAGGCCAAACATCATGGTGTATTCGCGCAGGGATGGGAAGTATTTAATATCCTGGCGCTCTAACTGTATACGCAGCATGTTGGCCACATCGCACCAGTTAAGGGCTTTTCTAAGGTCGTGCTCAACTTTTACGCCAAGTGAGCCAATGTATTTTGGAATAAGCGTTGTAGGGCCGCAAACCATTACCTCGGCACCAAGCTGTTTCAAACAAAGAATGTTTGACAGCGCCACGCGCGAGTGCAGGATATCTCCTACTATTACTACTTTTTTACCTTCTACATCGCCATAACGTTCGCGGATAGAGAAAGCATCAAGCAGGGCCTGCGTAGGGTGCTCGTGCGCGCCGTCGCCCGCGTTTACTATCTGGGCGTTTACGTGTTTGGACAGGAAGATACCGGCACCTGCGTAAGGGTGGCGCATTACCACCATATCCACCTTCATGGCCAGGATGTTGTTAACAGTATCTATCAGGGTTTCGCCTTTGCTTACTGATGATGAGGATGCAGCAAAGTTCACCACATCGGCAGAAAGCCTTTTCTCGGCCAGTTCAAATGATAAACGGGTACGTGTCGAGTTCTCAAAGAAGATATTGGCAATGGTAACATCACGCAGCGAGGGCACCTTTTTTATCGGGCGGTTTAATACCGTTTTAAAATTATCAGCCGTTTCAAATATTTTCTCAATATCGTTACGGTTCAGATCCTTAATTCCTAAAAGGTGACGTGTGCTTAGTCCTGCCATGTTAATTTTTAAATATCGAACACTGAATGTTGAATTTTGAATGATGAAGTGCCACTTTTAGGCCTTTATCATCCTCAGCTTTTCAGGTTGTTCGCTTTAGCCGTTTCAATGCTTTTTACAAAAATTGCCACGAGTTGATTGCATTCATTTTTCGCGGCAGATACTTTTGCAAAATCGTACAAACTCTTTCGCTCTATTATTTTCAAAGAGATGAGCGATTCTCTTAATTCTTTCAGAATGACCTTCATTTTGTGAATGAAATCGTTTCTTGATTCTGCTGATTGAGCTTCCCCATAGTTCAACGCTGGAGAACATCCCGAACGAACCAATTGCCCTGCTAAGTAATTGCCAAGCCTTGTGGCAGGCAATCCTTCTACAACTTCTGATACGATAATTGCGAAGTCTATTAAGAGCTCCTCCAGATCGTATTTCGTTGTTGTCATTCTATTTTTTTAAAATTTCGACATTCTTAAATCGAAATTCGATGTTCGTTATTACTTATCAGCTTAGCTGCCACTCTCAGATACCAAAACAATCCGGTCTTCGCCGTCGGTTTCTTTCCAGCTAACTACCACTTTTTGCGATGCGATAGAATCAACCTCAATACCCACATAATCTGCAGAAACAGGGATGTGACGCGAGTAGCGGCGATCTACCAATGCAAGCAATTCAACCTTTTCGGGCCTGCCGAAAGCTTGCATAGCATCCATGGCGGCGCGCACGGTGCGGCCTGTCCACAGTACATCATCCATCATGATCACTTTTTTGCCCTCGATGATAAAATCTATTCGTGTTTGGTTGGGCACCAGCGGTGCGCCCTGCCTGCGGAAATCATCGCGGTAGAAAGTAATATCCAGGTCGCCCTGTTCAATAGTACTATCGGGTAAAATTTTGCGTAATTCTTCGGCAACACGTTTAGCCAGGTAAATACCACGTGGCTGTACGCCAATTAAAACTGAGTTTGAGAAATCGTTATGATTTTCAATTAACTGACGACATAAACGCTGAATAGTGATCTGAAATTTTTGTCCGTCGAGCAGCGTCAGGTTTTGCATCGTTTGGTTGGATTTGGGCAAAGTTAAAAAATTTGTTGATTGATTAGTGTAAAAATAGCGCGGTATGCTGTCTAAACCTGAAATAGCATAAACCTCAGCTTCCTTAAAATGCGCCAGCTGCGCGGCAGATCTGGCGGGTAATAAAACCTAAACGGTGTTAGTTTCAGGTATTTGTAATACAGTTGCCGTTCAGGATGCGTGTTTTTATAGAACCATGGCTTACACACTCCGCCGCCGGTATAATGCACAATTACAGGATGTTCAATAGCTGCCTTTAGCGCAGGCTCTTCTGCAGGCCTCTCGTAAAAACCGCTTTGCACGTTGTATTTATAATCTAAACGATAAAAATTTCCTTTAATGGTAGCATTAATAGCATCCTGATCCCAAAACTCGCACAGCCCGGGGTGTTCGGTAATAAACTGGGCTATTGTTTCGGTAAGGTGATGTTCTCTAAAGTATTGCAGGTTTATCAGCAGGATGCCTGCATTTATATAAAGTTTATCGCCGGTAATGCCCAGGCCTTGCTTCTTGGCATCAGACATACCAAGGTCTGGTATAGCTGCCACGGGGTAATCAGTAATATCCAGGTTTAGCATTTCGCTGATATCTCCATTGATCACAATATCGGTATCCATAAACAGTATCTGTTTAAGATCTTTAAACAGGTGCGGCAACCATATCCTGAAAAATGTGGCCGATGTAACATGATCATTCGCTTTTATAGGTAACTGCGGCAGCACACTGGTATCAAACCGTACAAAATGTAGTTTAACATGGCTATTGTTAAATACTTTCTTTAACAGGACTATGTTTTTATCGTTCAGGTCTTCAAAAACACAGTGAACATCTACAGGCTGTTTAACATTAGCTTCCAGCGACTTTAGCATTACGCAGGCGTGCTGTATGTAATTATTATCAATGGTAATAGCTATCGGATTTAGAAACATAGGGAGATCAAAAATATCTGCGCAGCAAACTTATGATTATATGGCCGTGGTAGAAAGTATTATGCAGCATTATTTGGTTTATACTACACCTGCTATTTTTCTGCCTTTACAAAGTCGGCAGGGATAGCATCGCAGAGCCAAACATTCTCGCTGGTATTGTAAAACTTGTGGCCGCCGTGGTGCAGTTGTTTAGCATCTATCAAAAACACAATGACCTTGCCGTGCCGCTGCCCTACTTCAACGGCCATATCGCGCGTGGCAGACAGGTGCAAAAAGCGGCGGCTCATTGATCGCAGGCCTTCGGCAAGGATAGCCTCTTTGTTTTCTTCTTTAGAGCCATGGTAAAGCACATCCGGCGGGGTAGTTGGTTCTTCAACTATCAATACCGGTACCGAGTGGCCATGCGTAGCTCGGATACGATCACCAGTCTCGTCAAACTGCCAACGGATCTTATCGAAAGATGCAGATAACTCAATCAGTTCGTCTTTAGTGGCTTGTTGCCCTTTTGCTGCAAGGGCGGCAATAACACTCTCAACACCCGTCCAACCGTAATCATCAAGAGTAAGGTTGCCATCCTCTGGCGCGTGGCGCAGCCAGTAGCTAATGAGTTTGCTTATTTGTTTATTATCTGTTTTCATAAGATATCTAAATATAACAAAAAAGCCCTTCCGATTACTCAGAAGGGCTTTGTATTTATTGAACTGTTAACTAAGCTTATGCTTCGTCTTCAGATTCTGTTGCTTCAGATTCAGCTTTTTTAGCAGCAGGTTTTTTAGCCGCTTTGCTTTCTGCGCCTTCCATTTGCTCTTTTAACTGAGCAAGAACGCTAAGATCGCCTAAAGTTGATTTCTCTACTGATTCTTTCACTTTCTTAACAGCATTGCTGGCAGTTTTTGCCTCTTTTTTGCGGTTTTCGAAATCTTGTACACGAGCATCAGCACGAGCTTCTTCCCATATACGTGAGTGTGAAATTACAATACGCTTGTTCTCTTTGTTGAACTCGATGATTTTGAACTCAGCAGTTTCTTCAGCTTTGATTGATTTACCATCTTCTTTAACCAGGTGTTTGGTTGGGCAGAAGCCTTCAACACCGTAAGGTAAAGCTACGATAGCACCTTTATCAGTTACTTTGATAACAGTACCTTCGTGGATCGAGTCGATAGTAAATACGGTCTCGAAAGTATCCCAAGGGTTTTCTTCAAGCTGTTTGTGGCCTAAGCTCAATTTACGGTTCTCGATATCAAGCTCTAATACTACTACGTCTAATTTTTCGCCAACCTTAGTAAACTCGTTAGGGTGGTTAATTTTCTTAGACCAAGATAGGTCAGAGATGTGGATCAAACCATCGATACCATCTTCAAGCTCAACAAACACACCAAAGTTGGTCATGTTTTTAACGGTAGCAACATGCTGAGTACCTACAGCATATTTCTCACCAGCGTTTTGCCATGGATCAGGAGTCAATTGTTTGATACCTAAGCTCATTTTGCGCTCTTCGCGGTCTAAAGTTAAAACTTGTGCTTCAACTTCGTCACCAACTTTCAAGAACTCTTGTGGGTTACGCAGGTTTTGAGACCATGACATTTCTGATACGTGGATCAAACCTTCAACACCAGGGATGATCTCTAAGAACGCACCGTAATCTGCAACGGTAACAATTTTACCTTTTACTTTTGAACCAACCTGGATGTTCTCATCAAGAGACTGCCAAGGGTGTGGAGTAAGTTGTTTTAAACCAAGGGCGATACGTTTTTTCTCGTCATCAAAGTCAAGAACAACCACGTTGATCTTTTGATCCAACGCAAGAACTTCGCGTGGATGCTCGATACGGCCCCAAGATATATCTGTAATGTGAAGTAAGCCGTCAACGCCACCAAGATCGATGAATACACCGAAATCAGTAATGTTTTTAACTGTACCTTCCAATACCTGGCCTTTTTCAAGTTTGGCCACGATCTCAGTTTTTTGGTTTTCCAAATCGTCTTCGATAAGCACTTTGTGCGATACCACAACGTTTTTAAACTCGTGGTTTATCTTAACAACTTTAAATTCCATTGTTTTACCAACGTACACATCGTAATCACGGATAGGTTTGATATCGATCTGTGAACCTGGTAAGAAGGCTTCAACGCCCATAATATCAACGATCAAACCACCTTTGGTACGGCTTTTTACAAAACCGGTGATGATCTCATCATTATCTAAAGCTGAATTAATGCGCTCCCATGATTTTTGTGTTTTAGCACGTTTGCGAGAAAGTACCAACTGACCGTTAGCATCTTCCTGCGACTCAACAAATACCTCAACAACATCGCCTACTTTAAGCTCAGGCATGTCACGGAATTCTGAAACTGATACTAAACCATCAGATTTGAAGCCAATGTTTAATACCACATCTTTATTATTGATGCTTACAACTGTACCAGAGATGATCTCACCTTTGTTGATTGAACTGAAAGTACCATCATACAAAGCTTCAAATTTCTCACGATCTGTATCGCTGTAGTTACCAAATTTTTTGTCGTCTGCATCCCAGTCAAAATCCTGGTCTGGAGCAACATTAAACTGAGACTTGATGTCTTCAATTGAGATTGAATCTGCTTCTGATTCAACAGTTTCTTTTTCAGCACCAGTTACTGTTTCCAGTTCTGCCTGCTTTGCTTTTAATTCTTTTTCTGCTTCTTGTTTTTTTGCCATTAAAAATTTATTCTCCTTTTTCCCAATACAATTGGGACTGCAAAGGTACAGATATATTTTTGGTATATAAAAGAAAAATAAATGTTAAATATTGGTTTTTAAGCACTTTTGATTTAAAAGTTATTCACAAAAGCTAAGAATGGCATCGTAAACATGCGGTATGGCTTAGCCATTTTTTAAAAACCGCCCTATTCTTATACCGATAAATTAGCCGCTACGCTATTAAATACATCCATAAAACTATTCATCAAACTAAGGCGATAATTGAGCAGGATACCGGTCATATCTTCTTCTTGCTGTGTGGTAAAGGGATTACGCCAAACCCGCATACAAATACGTTTAAGGGCGTATGTGATCTGCTCTACATTAATATAGGTATGCAGGTAGCGGCTCTGCCTAAAGTCGCGGTAAAAGCGCAGGAACTTATTGGGATCATTCATACCGGCAAAACTCAGGAACTCGGCAATGGTATCTTCCTGGCAACTGTCCAGGTGGTCGTAAAACTCGTTCACATTGATCTCGCCGGTGGTA
This sequence comes from Mucilaginibacter conchicola, assembly GCF_003432115.1. GTDB lineage: Bacteria > Bacteroidota > Bacteroidia > Sphingobacteriales > Sphingobacteriaceae > Mucilaginibacter > Mucilaginibacter conchicola. The sequence continues at coordinate 93,777 of NZ_QWDC01000003.1, read as the reverse complement.
ATAAGCAGATTATCCAGTATCAGCTCAATGGCAATGTGCCCCAAAAAGAAAGGTTTAACCGGCGAGCCTTCGATAACCGGCGCCAAATCCTGCTTTAGGCGATGCGAGTGGGTAAGAAAGAAGTCATCAGAATGAAAATATCTGTCAACCTCGAGGTGTTTATTCCAGCCGGCAATGATGGAGTTTACGTTCTGGTCTGTATGTATAAGCTTCTCGGGGTGCAGGATAACGTTCTTATCCGCATTCTTTAAAAGATCGGGCAATACTGTTCCTAAAGTAAAGTAACAGTTGGTGGTATCACGGTCGAAATAATAATGCGAAAGGAAATTCATACAGCTATATAACGAAAAATAGGCAAAATTGTGAGAACGCCCAAATGTGCAGATATGCAAACGTGCAGATTTCAGATGTTTCGAATTTTAGCATCCAAACATCAATCTCCTGATAATGCTTTGTTTAATTTGCACATCTGCACATTTGAAATCTGCACATCTATAGAATATTTTTAGCTTTGCACCTCGCATATTTGCTCATTTTATTATAGTTATGAATTTTGTTGAAGAACTACGCTGGAGAGGCATGCTGCATGATATTATGCCCGGAACCGAGGAATTACTGAATAAAGGTATGGCATCGGGCTATATCGGCTTTGACCCTACTGCCGATTCGCTGCATGTTGGCCACCTTACCCAGATCATGACGCTGATACATTTTCAGCGCGCGGGCCACAAGCCTTATGCTTTGGTTGGCGGCGCTACCGGTATGGTTGGCGACCCATCAGGTAAATCTGACGAGCGTAACCTGCTATCAGAAGACGTATTGCAGCACAACCTTAACTGCGTTAGAGAACAGCTTAAAAGTTTCTTAGACTTTAACAGCGGCGCCAACAGCGCCGAAATGGTTAACAACTACGATTGGTTTAAGAACTTTACTTTCCTTGATTTTATACGCGATGTGGGTAAACACATCACCGTTAATTATATGATGGCGAAAGATTCGGTTAAGAAACGCCTTGAGGGCGATACCGGTATGTCTTTCACCGAGTTTACTTACCAGCTGGTACAGGGCTACGATTTTTACTACCTGTGGAAGAACAAGAATTGCGTACTTCAAATGGGCGGCAGCGACCAATGGGGTAACATTGTTACCGGTACCGAGTTTATCCGCCGTAAAGATGCGGGCGAGGCTTATGCCTTAACTACTCAGCTGATCAAAAAGGCAGATGGCACCAAATTTGGCAAAACCGAGAGCGGCGCAGTGTGGTTAGATCCGGCGCGTACATCGCCATACCAGTTTTACCAATTCTGGTTAAACACAACCGATGTTGACGCAAAGGCCTACATCAGGATATTTACCTTACATGAGCGTGCTACCATCGAAGCAATGGAAGTTGAGCATGATGCTGCCCCTCACTTGCGCGTGCTGCAAAAAGCCTTAGCTAAGGACATCACCATCCGCGTACACGGAGAGGCTGAATTTTTGAAAGCGATAAAATCGTCAGAGTTTTTATTCGGCAATGCGGGTATTGAGTTTTTAAATGAGCTGAATGATGGCGAAGTGTTAGACCTGTTCAACGGTGTACCAAACTTTACCGTTGCAAAAAGCGAATTTGAAGCAGGTATAAACGCAACAGAATTACTGGCGGGCCACTCATCGGTTTTCCCGTCAAAGGGCGAAGCCAAAAAGATGATACAAGGTGGCGGTGTATCCGTTAACCGCGTAAAGGTGAACACCCCTGAGGATGTTTACACCAGCAATCAACTGATAAACGGTAAATTTCTGGTAGTGCAAAAAGGTAAGAAGAACTATTTTTTAATAGTTGCTGAATAATTTGCAAATACGACATTTTGTACATATTTTTGGATAAATGTCGTACAAAATAAAACATAACACAAAAAACGAGGTTAATGAACCAATGGCAATGTATATTACCCAAAGTTCATCAACCCCGTTTTATGATTTGCTAAGCACCAAGCCTGCAAAATCATCTTCAGAGTTTGATATCATCAAATTGGCAAGGCAGGGTTTCCCTAAAAAAACCTTGTTAGTACTTGCCAAAAAAATATCACTAACCATACAAGAGCTATCAGGCATATTGCATATTTCTGAGCGTACTTTGCAACGCTATGAGGATGATGCTATCATTAAAACCGAGTATGCCGAGAAAGCCGTTGAGTTAGCGCGTTTATATGCCCGCGGTGAGGAAGTTTTCGGTTCAATGGATAAGTTTAAGCTTTGGATAAAAACGCCGGGCCTGGTATTTAATGGCGAGGCCCCGGTTAGTATCTTAGATACTTCTGCAGGTTTTGATATGGTTTTTAAAGAGCTTGGCCGTATTGAGTACGGTATATTTGCTTAATGGTACTGTACCGCATAGGCAATTGCAACTTTATTAACGACCTTACCGGTACCGGTGCGCGTTTGTACGGCGGCCGCTGGAACAGTGAGGGAAAATCAATGGTGTACACAGCATCGAGCAGGTCATTGGCAGTGCTTGAAGTTTTGGTACACCTGCAGCCTTTGTTTACGCCATCAAACTTTTGCATTGCAGAAATTGAAGCACCGGAGCACAGCATCCTTACGCTTGATGCAACCACCCTGCCCCACAACTGGCAGGACGCCTCATCACCTGCCGAACTAAAACAAATTGGGAATCAGTTTATACAGGAAACCAAATACCTGATGATGAAAGTACCATCGGCCATCGTTCCGCAGGAGTATAATTACCTGCTCAATCCCTGGCATCCCGACATAAAAAAGGTGAGCATTCTAAATACTCACCCTTTTAGTTTTGATGACAGATTAATTTAGTGATTAGAGATTGGTTAATTAGAGATTAGCCATTGGGTAGCACCCAATCCTTTATTAACTAATCTCTGGTTAACTAATCTCCGATCTCTAACACTAAAAATCACTCAGCAACTCTAATTTCTTTTGGTTATATTCTTCCTGAGAGATCAAACCGCTTTCGAACAAGGTTTTAAGGCGTTTTAGTTTCTCGGTCAGTTCGTCCTTTTTGGGCTCTTCTGCTACCGGTGTCGGAGCAGGCGGCGGTGTTGGTGCTGCAGGTGGCTGTTGTACAACCGGTGCCGATGGCTGGAACACTGCCTGCGCAGGATGATCTACCTGGATAGAACCTGATTCCGCACGCTTCTCTTCCAGATCGCGCAAGCGGCGGGCTTCGCGCTCGGCTTCTTTACGTTCCTGGGCGTATTGGTAAAGCTTGCGGGCCTGTACCTTTGGCAGGTAATCAACACCCATCTCGGTACCTATAGTGGTTTTGATGCTGAATACAGCACCAATAATTTCTTCTTTAGTGTGTACATCAACCACATCCTTCCATACAAAATCAACAAATTTTATAGAAAGGCCCAGGTTTGCAGGCGTAAAAAACAAAATACGCTTATTGGTAATGGCAATACAATCAGGGAACAGGTTTACCAGTGGTTTCTTTTGTACCGCTATATAAATGATCTCTTCGCCGGTGGTGAGCAGGTCAACCAGGCGCGAATAAACCTTCTCAACTGCTTTGGGATCTTGTTCTTCTCTTAAGAATTTGTCTATCATGATATTGATGTAATGATGGCGGCAAAAATAACAATATTTTTGCCTCACCCAAACCCTCTCCAAAGGAGAGGACTCTAATTAAACATTTATTTTCATCCTCTCCTTTGGAGAGGGCGGGGAGAGGCCTCTTAGCTCACCAGCAAATTACACCCACGGATGTCTGAGTTATCAAAGCGGCCCAATATCTCAAACGAACCATCAGGATAAATCTTGCCCAGATCTTGCGTGGCAATGAATGCGCAGGAATTGATATTAGCCAGATCTATAATATTTACGCCACCTGTTTTTCCTACACCTACCAAACTCAACGGATCATTGGTATCACGGGTTACAATGCGCATCCAGGGCGGGCAGTTAAATATCCCCTCTCCTTTTGAATAGGCTTGCGACAAAAGCTCCGTCATGCCGTATTCTGAGTGGATATACTTTACCCCAAAACCTGCGCAAAGCGTATCATGTAGCTCTTCGCGAATCATTTCCTTACGGCGGCCTTTCATACCACCGGTTTCCATTACGATGAGTTCAGGGAAGTTAAGTTGGTAGTTATCTGTGAAATCCAGCAGAGCAAAGGTCACACCTATTAATATGGTTGGTTTCCCGGCAGATTGTTGTTTGAGTAAGGTCTGGTAAAGATCTTCGTGATTATACAGGTAAAAACCGCTATCGACATTGCCGGATTGCTCTATCATATCCTGCGCCATATAGATAAGAGATGAACCCTCACGCTCCAGATAGGCCGGCAATAAGGCCAACACGGTGTATTGTTTAATATCGCCATAAAACAACTCAAACGCACGGCGGAAGCTTTCCTCGTACCAGCTTACATCACTTACATGATGGCTGCTGGTGATCATGCCCGTAGTGCCCGAACTGGTGAACGTGATTTGCGGTTCCGCATCTACAGAAATCACATTGTGCGCTTTAAAGAACTCTATCGGTAAAAACGGGATCTGCTCAACAGAGGTAACATTGGCGACATCTATACCCAGCCCAACAACAAACCGGCTGTAGATGGCATTATGCTCCGCCTGAAAGTGGAATACCTGCAAGGCAGCCTCGCCGAACTGCTGTTCGTTACTTATCGAAAATACCTGCTCTTTGTCCGGCTTTATCATATCGGGGCAAAGATAATGTAGATTTCAGATGTGCGGATTTTAAATGTGCAGATTTCAAATGTGCAGACATGCAGATGCCAACTCCCAATGCTTAGGCAGAGTTTTGACTTTTTAATTTTGACTTTTGACTTAAACATCGCAACAATTATCCATCAACAGAGTTATAATTGCACAAGAAATACAACAACATGAAACGTTTTAAATTTTTAGGCCTTCCATTATTGTTAAGCGCATTTATTGTGCTTACATCGGCCAAAGCAACGCAAGAAAAAGGAACTGAGAAAATAAACCAGGCTACTTCTGTTCTTAAAGATTTCAGTAAGATGAAAGAGACCATTCCTCACCAGTTAATTGAGGAGTACGAGGGCATTGTTATTATCCCGAAACTGATCAACGCAGGTTTTGGTATTGGCGGCAAACGCGGACAAGGCCTTGCCATGGTTAAACTGGCCGACGGCAAATGGAGCGATCCGGTTTTTGTTACCCTTACGGGCGGCAGCATCGGTTTCCAGATAGGTGTACAATCGGTTGATATGGTTTTGGTTTTCCACCACAAGGGCGTACTTACTGAAGTTAAAGACGGCGATTTCACCATTGGTGGCGACATTTCTGCAGCAGCAGGCCCGGTTGGCCGCAGCTCTACCGCCAGCACCGATTACAAGTTACAAGCCGAGGTTTACAGCTACTCGCGCAGTAAAGGTTTGTTTGCCGGTATCAGCGTAAATGGCTCAAACCTGGCCATCAACAAATCGGCTAACGCTGAGTTCTACGGCGATGATGCCGACTCGGGCGATATCTTTGGTCGTGCCACCAGCACCAACGCTGCTATCACAAAGTTGAAAGCTACTTTGGATGTTTTTAAATAAGATTTTCTGATTTATTATAAAAGGCCAGAAACGGATGTTTCTGGCCTTTTTGTTTTAATATTTTAACTGCTGGCGCACGCGTGTCGCGTGTGCTGCAGGTTTAAGGTAACGTTTAGAGAAGTAATATTATATGTCACACGCGGCACGCGTGCGCCAGCAAGGTGAGGAAGGCCTTTTTATTTACAACTTTACAAAAACATCCTTCGCAAAAAAATTGATCTCTTCTTGCACACCTTCAATATCTCGACCCTGAGGCCTATACCGAATTAGGTGTTTTCCATCTGTAGTTACATCTATCCAAAATTCTTTTGAATTGTTATAAACAGAAAAAACATCATCGGAAGTCCATTTTCCTGATGCTACTAATCGCTGATACGCAAATTGGTGTGCATCGGTTTTGAAAAGCGGTATTTTGTTTAGCTCAATCCCCTGTTTATCAGTGAATATCAAATAAACCATCGCATATTCTAAGAAATGCTCAGCTACCAACGATGCTTTAATTCTGCGCTGCTTATTAAATTTCCCACCTTTAAGTAATGGAACACTCAGTTTATAGTCCCTTTCTAAAATCTCTTTATACGCGTAGTTAACATCATTACAGTTAAGACCAAGGTGTTCATATAATTTTAGTAAACCATCTCGAACGGCGTTAAGCAATAACGCCTGTTTACCTGAAGGTGATGATTCATAAAATCTATCAAACGAAAATGATGTTCTAAGCGTGTAAATAGATTCTCCTGCTTCCTTCGGAAAAATAGACCAATCATCTTCTTCTTTAAAATCAATCAGTAATTTTCCTAATTTTTTTAAGTAAACAGGCGCTAAATAGTAAGTAAAAAGGCTTTCTATAAGCCTGCAGTGGTCAACATATATTTTGTCATCAACATAAGGTCTTCGGCTACAGATCTGAACCCAGAATTTCTTCGGTCTCATTATTTAAATAGTTTTGAATTGAATACACTCTAAAAGCATAAGCGGCGTCCTTATTTGTACGAAAAGAATCTATTTCTTGTTGTTGGTGTCCTCGCCAACAATCAACAGTTTACTAAACTAATTTTCGATTCCGTTCTCCGAAGCAACTGCCAGCCACATATCAGCCAGCTCTCTATCAACCTCAGTTCCTATTCCATAATAATAGCATCGCCCTACCTCGTATATGGATTGCTTATCGCCGAGAAGGGAAGCTTTTTGATAATTTTTGAAAGCTAACCGTAAATCCTTTTTGCTCCCTGTGCCTTCTTCATAACATTTAGCTAAATCAAAGCAAGCCTCAGGATGAAATTGAGCTGCTGCGATCGAGAGCATTTCAAATGCTTTTTTATCATCTTTAGATATGTGTTTACCAAACAAATACCATGTGCCTAATGCGTAAGTGGCTTTAGAATTATTTTGCTTTGATGCCCGGTCAAGTAAATCGAATACCAAGGCTAAATCTGGGTTTTCAGCATTTGCTTCGTTTAATGCTTTATGGTAAAGCTTATCCCCTTTCATTTCTGTACCTCAGCTTTCTCAAACACCTTCTTCACCAACAATCCCGAAAGCGCCGAAAAGCCGCCTACTATCCCGCCTATTAAAACCGTAACTGCCAGCATGGCCCACCAGTATTTAACGTGGAATACCTGTGCTACGCGGGTGGCTAATAAGTGATCATTAGGGATGCTTTTCATCAGTGCCAGTGCACCCCAGGCTATGGCCATGCCGCCAAAGCCCGACCAAAAAGCCTGTGTTGATGTTTTGCCTAAAATTAAGGCTGCAATAAAAGCCAGTGCGCAGGCTGCCCACCAAGGGATAAGGTAGCCGCAAACAAAGGCCAGTAAGAGTATCATTCCGAATAACATATCTTTTATTTGCTAATGGTTAAGGTTGTTTTAATGCGCGGCGATTTCTCTGCTGCCGAATGCAGATAAAGCAGCTGGTTAAGCTTGCCCTGCTGCCAGGTTTTCAGCATATCATCATAAAAGAAACTGCCCGGGTTGCCCGATTGCCCGCCCGGTAAAATGCCATAGCCCTTAGGCTCTGCTCCCAGTTGCACCACCATACGCCATGAAGGACCGTGACCATCTATCAGTGCGTTCACCGTAGAACCTGAGCCACCCGATTCAAAATTACCGGAGCCCAAGCCCGGCACATGGCCAAGGTGTGCTACCTCAAAGCTTTTCACTTTACCCCAGGCCCAGTCGGGGCCTATCTTGCCGTAGTTGCGCATCATTTCATCAACCGTGGCCGTGAAAGAGGCCATGACTACATCGTTAGCAGTTTCTAAAGCAGGCGTGCGTTTATTATCAAACCAGATGGATTTGGGTTCTTTCATCAGCAGGGCCTCGGTGCGGTCCATAGTTGGGTAATAGTACACCGTATCTTTACTGCCGAAGTTATCCCGCCAGGTAAATTCATAAAACTTGTGCCACCAGTTCTGGAAAATGCTCGCCCCTGCTGAGCTGGCCTTAAAAAACTTATTCCATTTTTTTACCGAATCCAATGCCGCCAGCTGGTAATCATCCAGTTTGGTAGCATCAAGATGTTTCAGCATAGTTGGCAATATATCCTGCGCGCGAATGCTATAATCGTCCATTTGCAGCAGGCGCAGGCTATCAACCGTCGCTTTCTGCATAGCGCCGAGCCTGTCGTTAATGCGTTTGCCGCGCTCATAGCCTTCAAACTTCCAGTTGATATAGTAAGGATAGGTTTGATCGGTTGACGATTGATTGGCCGAGCTTACAAAACCACGCGGCGGGTTCTTCACCGTAGGGTTTTGCTCTGCCGGGATCCAGCCTTGCCAGTCGTTAGCGGTATTGCTGCCATCCAAGATGAACTTACCCTGGCCTTTATACTTCAGCGGCAGTTTACCGTTTGGTGTTATGGCTATATCATTATCAACCGAGGCAAACACAAAGTTTTGCGCCGGGGCGGTGTAAAAAGTCAATGCTTTTCGATAATCGGCATAGTTAGCTGCGCGGTTAAGCAGGTAGAAAGTCTTAAACTCGTCGCTTTCATCATGGGCTATCCAGCGCAGGGCATTGCCAACGGGCACATTAGGGCGGCCTTTCTTCTGCATCTCGGCATTATCATAAACTACGGGACCATGATGGGTGTACAGTACTGTGTCGATAACGTCTGCCCCACCACGCACTTTTATCGTATCTATCTTACGTTCAACTTTGTTCCATTTATTGTTGTACCAATACTGGTTGCGGGTACTGTCCTTAAACTTCACCTGGTACCAGTCTAAAACATCGGCATCCACATTGGTTACGCCCCAGCTTACTTTTTGGTTATAGCCAATAACCACGCAAGGTGCGCCGGGCAGGGTTACGCCGTAAACGTTTACATCGGGGCCAACCATTTGCATCTGGTACCATATTGACGGGAACGTGAGGTTCAGATGCGGATCGTTCGCCAGCATGGGGAAACCCGTAGCTGTTTTTGAACCACTTACTGCCCAGTTATTACTGCCTATGCCTTCTACTTTCTCTTTGTTTTGCATGGCAGCCATCAGCTGTGCTTTAAAGGCCGCGGGTGGCTGCGGAATAGTAAGCGGTTTAAAATCCCATTTTGTACCTGCCGGGATAATAGGATCCTCGTGCATAGGGTAATCAGGAAACAGATCATTAGTGATCTTTGCACCGTATTTGTTTAGCACGTCGGTCAAACCTAATTCGTTTGAGCCGCCCGCCAAAGTTTCCGACATCAGCTTTAGCAGATAAGCCGAATTGATGGGCTTCCACTCCTCGGGCTTGTAGCCCAACAACTTAAACTCCAGCGGATAGCCGCCCGGTTTAAGGCGTTTGATGTAAGCGTTAACGCCATCGCTGTAGGCTTGTATCACTTTGCTCAACACGGGGTCTTTCATGATACCGGCAAGTGTATGTTCGGCGCCGTAGGTCATGCCCATTCGGCGATGGTAGCGGTCAAGCTCTAAAGCTTTAGGGCCGACTACCTCAGACAGCCTTCCTGCTGCGCTGCGGGTTTGGATATCCATTTGCCACAGGCGGGCCTGCGCGGTCAGATAGCCCTGCACATAGTACAGGTCGTGGTCGTTTTTGGCGAAGATATGGGGGATACGGTTATCATCAAACTGCACGGTCACTTCATCCTGCAGGTCTTTCAGTTTTAGTTTTTCTGTAGCGAGGATGTTCTTGCTTTCGGCATTTTGCCAGAAACCGGTTGATGGGTTCACAAAATCGCCCAGCGGCGGTATATCGCCGAATTTGGTTTGCAATGCCCAAATAAGCAGGCCGGTAAACGCAAGGCAGATGATAGCTTTAAATACTTTCATTTTTGAGTGTGAGGTATTTGGAAAGCAAGATAAGTATTGTGCGGCGTTTTAAAAAGCAACTGTATCGCGCTGTTTGCGGCGGCGTTTTTTGTAGGTGCGCTTTTTCTTTGGCTTATCCACCTTTTGTTCGGTGCGTTGTTCGCGCTCGCCTTTGCGGAAATTCCAGGGTGGCGTGGGGTTTTCGTCCTGCCATAAACCCAGGTGGTTTTGGCGGGCCTGCTGCTCCAGCATGGCCAGTTCCATACTTTTTGAATAGGCACGATACTGCCAGGCATAACCGTTCTTAATCAGTTGCTTGTTTACGCTGGTGCCATCTTCCAGTTCTATCCAGCCAACAGTACGGCCGTAACGATCCGTATTGTTGACAATGAGCTTTACCATTTTGCCGAAGCACAGATCTGACGCGAACTGCTTTGCTGCCTGCCCGAAAGCCTGACTTTTCTCAGGGCAATCTATCTCGGCCAGCCTAACGGTAACCTGCAAATTTTGCGGGGAGAGCAACACCATGGTATCGCCATCTTTAACACCTACAACTTTATAAAGATCGGTTTTCTTATTACAAGCTATCGCAAGAAGAACGAGGAAGAGGCAAATTACTAAAGACTTTTTAGGCATGTAACGAAGATAGAAAACTCGTTAATAATGCATGTTACTTAAAACATACAGCACAAAAGACGCAAAGCCGATAAGCGCTGTCGCTAAAACGCCCATTACATAATATTTCCATTTGGGCGCTTGCTGATACATCCATTTGCGTGTTAAAGCAAATGCGATCATCAAGACAATAACAACAAAAGTTGTGTACATGACCATCATGCACCTAATATACAAAAAGCAGTACCAACGGGTACTGCTTTTTGCTTTTGAATGCCGTAGAATGAGACCTAAACTTCATCATTCATGACCCGGCATTCGGTTTCCTCTATTCTAAAATTATATGCCTTCGGTGCCGGGCTCGTGGCCTAACATGCGGCCGGTGGTACGGCCCTGGTTACGGCTGGTAAAATCTGTTTTTGTTGCTACACCTTCAGCCGGGAACTCGCGTTTCTCTGGTGGGGTAACATCATTTTGCTCGCTATATGAGGTATCAGAACCTTCCTGTTGTTGCTCCTGCTCGGGGCGCTGGCTGTAGCCGCTGCCTTCCTGATGTGATTGTTGTTCTTCAGGATTTTCGTTAGGGTTATGGTTTGGAGTGTACTCCGGATTTCTTTCGTTACTTTCCATGGTATTAAGTTTTTTAATTTGTTATTAAATAACAATCAAAAACGAGGCCAATGTTATTTTAGGAAGAAAGAAATTAATCAATTTCAGGGTAGCTCATACGGAGCAAAAACCGATAGACGGATTTTGCTACAAAGCGGTAATCCCTAACGGGACATAAGCGTTAAATCTCTTTCCAAGATGGTTTGGGCTAAAGCCATTTGCACAGCCATCTGCAGACCGTTGGCTGAAGCCAACGGCAATGATAAGCCATTGTTTCGGCCGTTGTTAGTGTTGTCACCAACAACTTTTTTGAGTGCAAATGCATAACGGCTTGTTGGCGACAACACCAACAAGGGTGTGGCTAAAGCCATTTGCACAACAACCGCAAACCGTTGGCTGAAGCCAACGGCAACGATAAGGTACTATTTCTGCCGTTCTTGGTGACAACGCCAACAAGGGCGCGGTTGGCTTAAGCCAACGGCAATGATAAGCGATTTCTTTTTGTCACTTTATTCATTGCCGTCCCATTCATGGGACGGTTACATACAAAGCAGCCTTAGCCCAAATATTCGCTTAGATATGAAAATAAAATAGCGGCATCTAACAGATGCCGCTATATATTTTTGCCTCGTAGAGGCTACCGCTTTGTAGCGAAATTTTGTCAGATCTCTTTTGCTCCGTAGGAGCTACCCAATCAATTACGCGCTCACCAAACAAAGCTCTCTCAGCTTAGCTACGGTGTAGTCCACCTCATCTTTAGTGTTGTTTTTTGAGAACGAGAAACGCACTGATGGCCTATCAGGATTAGCGCCGATAGCCGTTAACACGTGCGAGCCGATATCTGTACCCGAGCTGCATGCGCTGCCGCCCGATGCAGAGATGCCCGCAATATCCAGGTTAAACAACAGCATATCCGCCATTTCCATTTCAGGAAATGATGCGTTTAATACCGTGTACAGGCTTTTTGCAGGATCGGTCTCCCCGTTAAATTTAACGCCGGCAACTTCCTGCTCCAGTCTGGCTTTCATGTACGATTTCAGATCCTGGATGTAGGCCTGGTGGCTATCCATCTCAGCGTAAGCTATCTCTAATGCTTTGGCTAAACCCGCAATACCGTAAACGTTCTCGGTACCGCCGCGCATATTACGCTCCTGCGATCCGCCGTATATCATCGGATTGATCTTTACTTTATGGTTGATATGCAAAAAGCCAACACCTTTAGGGCCGTGCAGCTTGTGGGCCGCGCATACCATAAATTGTAGTTTCAGTTTGCTAAGATCATGTTTATAGTGGCCAACGGTTTGTACCGTATCGCTATGAAACATAGCATTATGAGCTTCGCAAAGGTCACCTACGCGTTCAAGATCTGTCAACGTACCCAGCTCGTTGTTAGCATGCATCAGCGATACAAAGCTGCGCTCGTTGCTTTGCAACAGCTTCTCTAAATGGCCGTAATCAACGCTGCCTTTATCGTCAACATCAACAAAGCTCAGTTTAATAACGCCTGATTTTTCCATCGCCTGAAGCGTGTGCAGCACGGCATGATGCTCCAGTTTGGTGGTGATGGCGTGGGTGAGTTTATGATCGATGATACCGCAACGGATGGCAGTATTATCAGCCTCAGTACCGCCACTGGTAAAGAAGATCTCTGCAGGCGAGGTATGCAGCAGATTGGCGATGGTCTTGCGCGATTTCTCGATCAACGTTCGTACCTCGCGCCCATGGGCGTGGATAGAAGACGGATTACCAAACTGGTTTTCCATCACCTTGTACATCTCCTTTAAAACTTCAGGATCAAGCGCAGTAGTAGCGGCGTTGTCGAAATAAACTCGCATCGTTTCTTTTAATAATTATAAGTCAGTAAAAATAGCAGTAATGCCCGCCGGGTTCTCCAATCCGGCAGGCTTATCTGTTACTCGTTTAAGTTCAAAATTTCTTTTATATCCGTGATGATCTTGTTGGCCAAACCCTCGGCAACCACTTCTGATTCTGCCTCAGAGTAGATACGAATAATAGGCTCGGTGTTTGATCTGCGCAGGTGTACCCATTGCTTATCAAACTCTATTTTTAAACCATCAATAGTGCTGTGCGGCTGTGCTTTGTATTTCTCTTCTACCTTCAGCAAAAGGCCATCAATATCCATCTCGGGCGTTAAAGTGATCTTGTTTTTAGAGATAAAGTATCCCGGGTAAGATCTCCTCAATACCGATACCGGCTTGCCGTAGTTAGCCAGGTGCGTTAAGAACAAAGCAATACCTACCAAGGCATCGCGGCCGTAGTGCGACTCAGGGTAGATCACCCCGCCGTTACCTTCGCCGCCTATGATGGCGTTCACTTCTTTCATTTTGTTTACCACGTTCACCTCTCCTACTGCAGCTGCATGGTATTCGGCACCTGCGGCCTCGGTAACATCGCGCAGGGCGCGGGTTGATGAAAGGTTTGATACCGTGTTACCTTTTGTATGTCTCAAAACAAAATCGGCAACGGCAACCAGCGTATATTCTTCACCAAACATGCTGCCATCCTCGCATACAAAGCAAAGGCGATCAACATCGGGGTCAACAGCAATACCCAGGTCGGCATTTTTGCTCACTACCTCTTTTGATAGCGCTACCAGGTTCTCTGGCAGTGGTTCGGGGTTGTGCGGGAAATGGCCGTCAGGCTCACAGTATAATTCGTGGATGGTTTCTACACCCAAAGCTTTTAACAGCGCAGGGATAAAAATACCACCGGTAGAGTTAACACAGTCAATAGCCACTTTAAAGTTGGCTTTCTTTATCGCTTCAACATCAACCAAAGGCAATGCTAAAACTTTATCAATATGTTTTTGCAGATAGCTATCGTCATGGATGTGTTTACCCAGATCGTTAACATCGGCGTAAATAAAATCGCTTCTTTCGGCAATATCCAGCACCTCTTTACCATCAATATCGCTGATAAACTCACCTTTCTCGTTCAGCAATTTAAGGGCGTTCCATTGTTTTGGGTTGTGGCTGGCGGTAAGGATAATACCACCTGCAGCTTTCTCATCCGGTACGGCAACCTCAACGGTTGGCGTGGTTGAAAGGCCAAGATCTATCACATCAATACCCAGGCCTTGCAGGGTACCAATAACCAGGTTGTTCACCATACTGCCTGATAAGCGCGCATCGCGACCAACTACGATCTTTTTAATACCCGAGCGTTTTACCGCCCAACTGCCGTATGCAGAGGTAAATTTAACAACGTCTAATGGGGTAAGGCCATCGCCCGCAGCACCACCTATGGTGCCCCTGATTCCTGAAATTGATTTTATTAATGTCAAAGTGTTAGATGTTAAGCCGCAAAAATAGCAATTATTAAGCTATGGCAGCGTAAAATTCACATATATTTGGCAGCGTATCACCAACGCGTAAAGCATTCAAACAAACCACAATGCCCGATTTTCTGCTTAACCTCGACAGGCATTTATTTTACCTCGTTAACCACGATTTGGCTAACCCGTTTTTTGACATCGTAATGCCCCTGATGCGCAACCCTAAATTCTGGATTCCGCTGTATATTTTCATCATTGGTTTCAGCCTTTGGCGATACAAAAAAAAGGGCGCTTTGCTGATACTTTTTCTGGTGCTTGCTGTTGGCTTCGCCGATTTTACCAGTGCCAGTATTATTAAACCCGCAGTGCACCGCCTGCGCCCCTGCCGCGACCCATACACCAGCGCCGCTGATATTAACCGCGCACCCTGTGGTACGGGCTACAGCTTTCCATCCACCCATGCTACAGACCATTTTGCTATCGCGATATTCCTGGGCGTGGTGTTTTTTAAACGCCATAAATGGGTAATGCCCGTGCTGATATTATGGGCAGCAACTATCTGCTTTGCACAAGTTTATGTAGGTGTGCATTTCCCTGTTGATGTTATATCAGGGGCTATTTATGGCAGTTTGGTGGGATGGTTGTTTGCGTTTGGGTTTAAGCGTTTTGTGAAGGGGTTTAGGGCGTAGAAGCCTCACCTAAATCCTCTCCAAAGGAGAGGACTTTACTTTATTACTTTACTCACCCCGCGGCACTTCGTGCGCGATCCTCTCTGCTTCGCAAAGAGGGTGAGAGGAAGTTCACCTTGACGTATGCAACGTTGTCATTTCGAGCGAGCAGAAGCAGTTGCCTGTGCGTTGGCGCGACGAGAAATCTTCTGCACGCGAAACTTACGGCGGAGAAGATTTCTCCTCGCTATCGCTCGTTCGAAATGACAGGGTGGATTGAACGAGATGAGATTGCCACGTCGCTGTCGCTCCTCGCAATGACATGATTTCGATATGAGTCAAATAAAAAAAGCGCCTGTGGAAACAGGCGCTTTTTTTATTTCTTGATTCTTGTCTCTTGATTCCTGACTCTCTTAAAACTACCCTCTCATCTTATCCAGCAGGTCGCTTAGCTGGCCGGCTTCTTCTTCGGTGAGGTGTTGTTTGAAAAGGTCTTTTGTTCTGAAATCGGTATCCATTTTTTTGAGGATGGCGAGGCCTTCATCGCTGATGCGGATATCAACGGCGCGGCGATCGCGGGAGTTGGTGCAGCGGGATACGAGGCCTTTTTGCACCAGGCGGTCAACAATACGCGACGCATCAGACATTTTATCTATCATGCGCTCTTTAAGCGTATTTACAGTAGCCGGCTTGGGATGCTGGCCACGCAGAATGCGCAGGATGTTGAACTGTTGCTGGGTAAGGTTATGACGTTCAAAAGTGGGGCGCATATAGTTGTTTATCCAACCATAAGAGTAATTAAGGTTGATCACCATTTTATGGTAATTGTCCTCAAAATTAGTGCTTTTGATGTCTTCCTCTATTCCCATATTTATCAGAAAATGAACTGCAAATATAACCTATTTATCCTTAGTTTGTTCTGTTGGTTTTGGCCTGCCGTAATGCCATGGGCAATGCAGACATTTGTTTTTACAGCAATAACCGCGTTTTAAGTGGTATTCTTTGGTAAAAACAAAGTTGCCGTCCTCGTTAATATAGTAGTCTACATTTTCCTGCAGCATCAGCCTATGATCTTTACAAAAATATCGTTTTTAAAATATTCTTTCAGTTGGCGGCCATCGCCGTGCAGCGTCCAGATCTGTTGTGGGTTCACCTGTTTTACGGCCTCGAGGATGTCGTTCCAGTCTACATGATCTGATATAAACAGCGTATCCTGCTGATTAGCCTGCAGGTTTTTCCAGCCACTGGCGAACAGCCTTTTAACGCCCGTAGCCCTTATATAACTATCAAACGTAAACGGCGGAACAATGTATACGTACTCCCTCTGCTCTTTCATCAGCTTACGGTTATACACCTGGTGCGCGCCAAGATCATACCCCAGCTTTTTGTACACCGCGTTTATCGGCATAATACGGTGATGTACCAATACCGTTTTTTGCGGAGCATGCTGATTGATCATGCTGATGAGCCGCTGGCTTTTACCGAGGCTGTAGGCACCTAACAGGATGTTGATCTTTATATCGTTTAGCTTTTTGATCTCTTCAACCGGGTCGGGGTGTTGGGTGTTGGGATCGGCAAAGGTGCTTTCGGTTATCAGTACATCGGCCTGCACCCATTCAATGGGTTCGCAGGTGGCATCTGCTTGTAGTTTATAATCGCCGGTGTAGAGGTAGCGGGTGCCGCGGTATTCCATCAACACCTGTGCCGAGCCGGGCATGTGGCCTGCCGGAATGAAGGTGATCTGCACCTCGCCTATATTGAATGGCGTATGATAGGGCACCGTGTAGCTCACCTTGGCCTTTTTGTTGCCGTAGCGTAGTTCCATAAAAGCTAAAGTAGCCTCGGTAGCGTAAACATTCTGGTTGCCGGCAACAGCATGGTCGGCATGGGCGTGGGTGATAACGGCATTCTCTACCGGCTGCTGCGGGTCTAAATAAAAATCGGCGTAACGGCAGTAGAGGCCGTTTGTATTGTAAGCAATAAAATCGTCTAAGATCATTTGTTTGTAGCGAGCTGCAGGTACATTTCGTGCAGTTTAAGTACCTGGGGGATTACCAATTGGGTATCATCATTTACAATGATATCATTGGCCAGTTCCATTTTTTTCTCCTGCGGATATTGACGGGCCTCGCGGGCTTTCACCTCATCGGCAGTAACGCCATCGCGCTGCATTACGCGGGCTATGCGGGCATCAAGCGGGGCGGCAACCAAAATACTACGGTCGCATTTTTTGTAGGAGCCACTTTCAAATAAAATAGCGGCTTCTTTTAACACATAAGGTGCATGTGTTTGCTTCTCCACCCAAATATCAAAAGCACGGAAGGTAGCGGGATGCACCAGGGCATTCAGTTTCTCCAGCTGCTGTTTATCATTAAAAACAATACCGCCTATGTGTTTACGGTTAAGGTTGCCATCAGCAAAATAAGACTCATCACCAAAAGCTTCTTTGATACCGGCAATGAGTCCCGTATCTTCGATCATTACCTTTTTGGCAGCTTCATCAGCATAAAAAACCGGGATGCCTAATACCTCAAATACTTTGCAAACCGTGGTTTTGCCGCTGCCTATGTTGCCCGTTATCCCTACCTTCAGCATTATCTTTTTATAATAAAATCTATCACCTGCGGCTCAATTTTGGTGACCTTACTATAGGTTGGCAGGCGTGTAACCTTAACCGGCAGTGTGCTGTAACCGTTGTGGCGCCACAGATCAAGGTCGGCAACGGCTTCAAAATCATCCTCGTTCATTTCGGGATAATCCGTCAGCGAGGTGGTAAATGTCACCTTCACCTTTTGCGGAAAAACGCGCACATCATAATACCGTTGGTTATTGATCACCTTAACGGGTATTTCCAGCGTTTTCTCGGTATATTCATCAACCGGGATAGTTACGTTTACCCCTCTCGGGATAATGGCCAGGTTACCTTCCTTTGGTTTCTGCAAAGCCACCCTACCGCTAAAATCATCATTAACGTTCTTTAGCTTCACCGAATCTGTCTTCCAGGTTTTGATGCGGGCCAGTACCTCGGCCGGGCCGCTAATAGTAACATAGCCAGGCTTAATGGCCATATCGTTTGATTGCGAATACTGCTTCTGATACTGTATATCGCTCACTACCTCAACCGGCACGCGTTTAATAATGCGATTACTAAAATCAAAGAAAAGCGTATCGGGATTAACTGTAATGATCTCGTGACTCAGATCTTTCTTGGCGTTGATCTGCTTCAATTGCTGGCTGATAACGATAAAGTTCTTGGTCTCCAGCGTATGTATATCAACGTTAATAGGCTTGTTGTTATAATCAACTTTAGAAAACAGCATTTGCCAGCCCGTACCTTGTACAATAGCACTTACGGTATCGCCCTGCAGGGGATAGAAAGCCCGTTTCTGCGGCAGATTTTTGTAACTGATGATCTGCTTTACGGTAAACTTGTAGGTGTTGGATAGCGCGGTGAACAGCCATGCAAACGCAGCAAAAACCAGGCAGGTTACAAAAACCGATAACCGCCGCCGTTCTATTGCCGATAGTTTGATAATGGCCATTTTTTGAAGTTATTGAGGTAAAAGGCGAAAGGTCAAAGGTACGTTTTGTAGGTGAAAGGTAAAAGGCGAAAGGTCAAAGGGACGTTTTAGAGGTGAAGGGTAAAAGGCGAAAGGTTAAAGGGACTCTCTGCTCTTCCAAAAAAAACAAAAAAGGCGAAAGAAAAAACCTTTCGCCTTTTACCTTTATGCCTTCAACCTTACTTAGCCGGTGTATTCAACGCTTTTGATGCATCAAGCGAGATTGCTGATTTATCGAAACGGATACGTGCACCGTTTTCTACCTCGATAATAAAAGTAGTATCGGCAACTTCGTAAATACGGCCGTGGATACCTGCAGAGGTAATTACGCGGTCGCCTTTTTTAAGTTCTTCGGTATATTTTTTCTGGTCTTTTTGTTTCTTAACCTGCGGGCGTATCATGAAGAAATAAAACACTACGGCAATTAAACCGAACATGATCAATTGCTGCGTGCCCATACCGCCACCGGCTTGTAATAAAATTGTACTTATCATTAGTTTAAATTATAGAATTAATGAGTGAGGGATGGAATGAGTGAATGAGTGATTCATCCCGCCCCCTCACTGATAGTGTATTATTTTTATTTTGCAGTTACCTCACCAATAAGGTGCATCATGGTTTGTGCAGGGTTTGTATTTGCAGTAACAGTTATTTGTTTATCCTGTAAGCCCATTTTATTGGCGCTATCAAAAGTTACTTTTATTTCGCCTGCAGCGCCTGGTTGTACAGGTGCTTTTGGCCACTCGGGTGTGGTACAGCCACAAGTTGCCACCGCATCTTTAATAATTAAAGGCGTTTTACCGCTATTAGTAAATTTAAAAGCGTAAGTAACTTTATCGCCTTCTTTAATTTTACCAAAATCGTGGGTTTCATTCTCCAGTTTAATAACCGGGGCATTGGTGGCATCTACTGCAGGTGCTGCAGCAGCTGTTTCACCGGCTGTTGCAGGCGCTTCGGCACTTGCTGCTTGTTTACTTCCCTGGTTGCAAGCAGTGAACAACAAACCTGCTACTGCTACTGATAAAAAAAGCTTCTTCATATTGTGATATAATGATTATTCAATTAATCCCCTGCCCGATTTACGCACCTTGTTATCGGCTTTCAATTCGGCCAGAATCTTGTCCAAGATACCGTTTATAAACGAATTACTTTTAGGTGTGCTAAATTCTTTCGAGATCTCCAGGTACTCATTAATGGTAACCTTAACCGGGATAGATGTAAAGTTGATGAACTCCACTATTGCCATCTTCATCAGCAAGGTATCCATCTGGGCAATACGATCAGGTTCCCAGTTCTGCGTTTTTTCAGCAATCAGCACCTGATACTCAGCATCATGGCGGATGGTTTGCTCAAACAGGTTCACCACAAACTCGCGGTCTTCTGTCCAGTTACCGCTAATTTCTGCCAATTGATTCTCAGCAAAGTTCTCTGATGCAAAGTTTTTAAAGGTTTTAGCTATCAAAGCCTGCAACACCTCTTTATCGGTAGGCCAGTAAATAAATTTATCCTCAAAAACCTGCTCGGCTAATGATGATTTAAGGATCACCTTCTTAAAAATGAACTTAATGATGTCTTTATCTGTCTGGATAGTATCGTCAGTCTTTGCCAGATACTCGGCATACTCGGTTGAGTTTTTTAAAGTGGTGAAAAGCGATTTGGCCAGCTCAGGGTCAAACGTCCAGTCTACCTTATACTTGCGGATACCGTTAAGGTATTCCTTGTTATCTAATACCGATAGGTAAAAGCGGTTGGTTAGGATCTTCTGGTTAACATTAAGGTCCTCGGCAGTTGGGCGGTGTTTGTTGGCCCTTTCTTCGGCATCGCGCGATACGTACTCTATCGTCTCGTTTATTAGCGAGAGCATCCAGATGTACATTTCAAAAACCTGGTCAATTCCGTTCAGCAGGTTTTTCTCAGATAGTTTAATGTCTTTGGTGTCCGATTGATGGTACGCGTAAAGTGACTGTAGCACTTTTACCCTAAGGTGTCTTCTGTTTAGCATTTTTGTAAGAACGATTATGGCCTGTTTCGTCTATTTTAACGGCCCTATGATAACTCTAATAGGTTGATTTTACTTTTCTAATATCTGCAATACGTTTTTCGGCAATTTTGTTTGCCGCTTCAATGGTCGAGATATTTTCGGCCTTTGAAAGTTTTAAAACGTTGCGGGTTGCTTCATAAATATTTTCGGTAAGCTGCATGGTGCGGCGTTTGCTAAAACCCTGCAACTCCGAGTAACAATTGATAATACCACCTGCGTTAATAACGTAATCAGGCGCAAATAGTATACCCTTGTCCAATAACATTTTTCCGTGCTCGTCTTCGTCCTGCAACTGGTTGTTAGCGCTGCCCGCAATAATACCCACTTTAAGCTTTTTAATGGTTTCTGTATTAATGGTTGCGCCCAGCGCACAAGGCGAATAAATATCGGCATCAATATCAAATATCGAGTTGTTTGATACCGCCTCGGCACCATATTTTTTTGATACCAGCCTAAGCCTGTCATCGTTAATATCGCTCACGTAAACTTTGGCATTCTCTTCTCTCAGCAGTTTTACCAAAGTTTCGCCAACGTGGCC
Source organism: Mucilaginibacter conchicola (assembly GCF_003432115.1). Lineage (GTDB taxonomy): Bacteria > Bacteroidota > Bacteroidia > Sphingobacteriales > Sphingobacteriaceae > Mucilaginibacter > Mucilaginibacter conchicola. Next base: position 72,648 of record NZ_QWDC01000003.1, on the reverse strand, counting down.
AATGCCCTGCACAATTACCGATCTGCCGGCAATGGTATCATTACCATACGACTCTTTAACGGCTGCTTTAATGCCCATTAAAACACCTCTTGCAGCTACCGGTGCAGGGTCGCCGCTACCACCCAAACTTTCGGGGATACCGGTTACGTGCTCCGTTTCCATACGGATATATTCCATATCGCGCGGCGTGGTGCCCACATCTTCTGATGTAATAAACTCGCCGTTAAGGTTTTTTATGTATCGGCCAAACTTGCGCATAAGGGCCTCGGTCTTATCACGGCGCGAATCGCCGATAATTACCGAGTAAGCGCCACCCATATTTAAACCGGCAACGGCGCATTTATAGGTCATGCTTTTTGACAGGCGCAAAACATCATATAAAGCCTCAGCCTCGGTACGGTAGGCCCACATGCGGGTACTACCAAAGGCAGGGCCCAAAGTAGTGTCATGAATGGCAATGATGGCTTTTAGGCCCGTATCGGGATCACTGCAAAACACAACCTTTTTGTGGCCGTAAGCATCAAGCTGACTAAAAATACTATCGCTTTGTTGTTGCGCAGACATCTATTATCTCCCAAATATTATTAAGCCCTGCAAAAGTAGCGGTTTTTTTGGTTTGTCTGAACCCGAATTAGAAGAATTTGAGAATTAGGGGAATATTGCCCCTATTGTAACGCTGAGGAACGAAGCATCTTTCCGCATTCTTTCTCGAACCTTGATCAGCCTGATTGAAAGATTTGCCAGATTTTATTACGACCGTTATTACGACACACGCAGCACGCGTACGCCAGCAAGGCCTTACCGAATGTCATTTCGAACGAGGAACGAGGAGAAATCTTGTTACTCTGCAAGTTTTACCTTTCAGGAATAACAGGATTTCTCCTCGCTATCGCTCGTTCGAAATGACAAAGCTTGTTATAATCCAAAATCATGACATTCCTTTAATCCTTCTAATCATCCTCAAAACAAAAAAAGTATCTACTTTTGATTCATTCTCATGAAAGACCTCGCTTACCTCAATAAGTTCTTCTATAAATATCGCTGGCGTTTAGTGCCGGGCGTTTTGTTTGTGGTTATCTCAAACATATTCGGCGTGCTGCCCGCCCAGGTTATCCGCGTAGCTTTTGATCTGGTTACAGAGAACATCGGCGTTTACCAGCTATTCTCGGGCTTTAACCGCCAGGAGATGATCTATGATATCTTCGGCTCAAGCCTGTTACTGTTCGGCATTTTGGTATTGATACTGGCGCTGCTAAGAGGATTATTCCTCTTCTTTATGCGGCAAACCATCATCCTCATGTCGCGGCATATTGAGTATGATCTTAAGAACGAGATCTACGCGCATTACCAGGTATTATCTCTGGCCTTTTACCGCCGCCACAATACCGGCGACCTGATGAACCGCGTTACCGAAGATGTGAGCCGTGTGCGCATGTACCTTGGCCCGGGCATTATGTATACTATTAATACCGTGGTACTTTTTGTGCTGGTGATATACGCCATGCTTACGGTAAACGTAAGGTTGGCCATATTCTCGGTATTGCCGCTGCCCGTGCTTGCTGTGATCATATTTTACGTAAATACGGTTATTGAAACCCGCAGCGAAAAGATCCAGCAGCGCTTGTCGGCTTTATCAAGCTTTGTGCAGGAGAATTTCTCGGGCATAAGGGTTATCCGTTCTTATGTTCGTGAAAGTTTTGTACGGGACCGATTTGCTGCCGAAAGCGAAGATTACAAAGAGCAAAGTATGGCACTGGCTAAAGTGCAGGCGGTGTTTTTCCCGTCAATGCTGCTACTCATAGGCCTCAGTAACGTGATCACCATGTACATTGGTGGTGTTGAGGTAATGAAGGGGAACATCACTCCCGGCAACATTGCCGAGTTTATTGTTTACCTCAACATGCTGGCTTTCCCGGTAATATCATTAGGTTGGGTTACATCTCTTATACAGCGTGCTGCGGCATCGCAGAAACGCATTAACGAGTTTCTGCATCAAGAGCCGGAGATCATATCCCCTATTGCACCGCTGCATACGGTTGCGGGTAAAATAGCTTTTAACAACGTTACTTTTAACTATCCTGACACGGGCATCACTGCACTTAAAGATGTATCCTTTACGGTAAACCCCGGCGAAATGCTGGCAGTTATCGGGCGTACAGGTTCGGGCAAATCAACCATTGCCAACCTCATTATGCGGATGTATGATGTAACAGAGGGGCAGATAGCTATTGATGACAAAGCCATTGATGGGTTGAACCTGAACAACTACCGCTCGCAAATTGGCTTTGTACCACAGGAAGTATTTTTATTTTCTGATAAAATATCACATAATATTGCCTTTAGTGCCGATGTATTAGATATGCCGGCGGTTGAGCAGGCAGCTAAAGATGCCGCTGTGTATGGTAATATTATGGAGCTTGAGCAAGGTTTTGATACCCTGATTGGCGAACGCGGTGTAACCCTATCAGGCGGGCAAAAACAGCGCGTGAGCATTGCAAGGGCTATTGTTAAACAACCGCAGGTGTTGATATTTGACGATTGCTTATCCGCCGTTGATACGCGTACCGAAGAAGAGATACTGAGCAACCTTGGCCGCATTATGCATGGCAAAACAAGTATTATTATTGCCCATCGCATATCAACTATTAAAAACGCCGATAATATTTTAGTGCTTGATGATGGCCGTATTATTGAGCAAGGCACACATGCCAACCTGATGGAGTTAAAAGGCGCTTATTTTGAATTGTACGAGAAACAATTGCTTGAGGAGCAAGAAGAAGCGTAACCTAATACAACCCAAACGCGTAAAAGTTTTTATAAATATTCAATATTTGTGAATTAATACTTGCAATTGAAACACTTTTATATATATTTATAGCACCAAACTATTACACTAAGCAGATTTTATGGGAGATTTTGACAACAGAGAGCGCGAAGAAGTTTACTCAAAAAAGGTAAGAGCCGGTAAAAGGACCTATTTTTTTGATGTTAAGGCAACAAGATCTAATGATTATTATGTAACCATTACCGAGAGTAAAAAACGCCTTGAGGATGGTGTATTCATCAAACATAAGATCTTTCTTTATAAAGAAGACTTTGAGAAATTTGCCGAAGGTTTAAAAGATACTGTTGATTACATCAAAGCGCACCAGGATGTAACCGAGAAACGTTACGAGTTTAGCGAAAGCACCGAAGCTGCCCCTGCTGATGAAGATTTCTCTTTCTAATAAGCTCCAATAAAAAAGATTTTCAACCCTTAATTAATACAAAACCCCGCCCTTTATAAGGTGCGGGGTTTTTCTTTTTTTATTTATTGATACTTATCCTCTCATTGCAGAAGCAGCACCGATACCGGCTACAATACTTCCGATAAATACAAGTATCATTAATGCTATGTAAATTATGGTAAAGATACCCCATAATTTAAAAAACGACTTTAATTTACCTAACGCATTGGTTAACTCGTCAGTATTGTAATTTAAAACTGCACTTTTTACGCGCGTACCAAACTGGTAAAGGTATAATGCAAAAAAGAAGCTAACTAATGCTAAAAGCAAATAAACAATGGTTACTAAGCTACCCATACCGGCAGCTGCACCCATCATTGGGTTCATGGTGGCCATGGTGGTGAAAATAGTACCCATAAAAAGTGCGGCAATAGCAATTACTGCAGTACCAACAAAGCCTACTATACCCAGAAAGTAAGCCCAGTCGCCTGCTTTTTTAAGGTAATAAAGTGAATTTTCTGTTAGTGTTAATTGTGGCTGTGATTTTGACTCCAGAGGAGGAAGGTTTTCGTTAAATTCCATTGTGTTTAAGGTGTGTTTATTTCTTTTAAAGATATAGAAATTAGCCCTTATTCAATAAAATTATTCTCAACATCAATATATATAATATCTGATAAACACAACAAACCCCGCCTTTTTAGGGCGGGGTTTGCTTTATGGGGCTACTTTTAGTTTATAATAACACACCTTTCATAAACAACAGCGCTACGCTGAAGTAAATAATGAGGCCGGTAACATCTACCAGCGTTGCCACAAATGGCGCTGATGATGTAGCAGGGTCGGCGCCAAGTTTTTTGAGTAATAACGGCAGCATAGAACCCGCAAGCGAACCCCATAAAACCACGCCTACAAGCGAGAAACATATAGTTAAGCCCACCAGCACCCAGTGAGGGCCATACATATCGCTAAACAGGCTAAAGGCACCTATCCTTAAAAAGCCGATAATACCCAACGTTATACCCAGCATCAGCCCTGAAATAATTTCGCGGCGCATAACACGCCACCAGTCGGCCATGGTAACCTCGCCAAGGGCCATGGCTTGTATGATCAAAGTTGATGCCTGCGAACCACTGTTGCCACCGCTTGATATAATGAGCGGGATAAACAATGCCAGTACTACGGCTTTTTCTATCGAATGCTCAAAAAAGCCCATGGCAGTTGCGGTAAGCATCTCTCCCAAAAACAATATCACCAGCCACCCTACCCGTTTCTTTACCAGGCGAAAGAGGTTTATATCCAGGTAAGGTTCATCCAAGGCTTCGGTACCACCAATTTTCTGGATATCTTCGGTATACTCTTCGTTAGCTACCCAAAGGATGTCATCAACAGTTACGATACCTAAAAGGATGTTTTCGCTATCCACCACCGGCAACGCCGTGCGGTTGTTCATCCTGAATATGTTAATGGCTTCTTCCTGCGGATCGTTTGCACTTAGTGAAATGGAACGGCCGTCCATCAATTCGCTTACTTTGGTCTCAGGGTCAACCAATAAAATATCGCGGATACGGATATCATCAAGCAAGGCGCCGCTGCTATCTATCACGTAGATCACATCAATGGTCTCGGAGTTTTTACCATAACGGCGAATGTGCGATAAAACGCGATTTACATCCCAACTACGCCTAACAGCAACATAATCGGGCGTCATCAAACGGCCAACACTATCCTCTTCGTAACCAAGTAATACAAGAGCTTCTTTACGATCTGCAGGTGAAAGGTGCAGAATAAGAGTTTTAACCGCATCGCCATGCAGTTCGGCAAAAAGGGCCGTACGGTCATCGGGCGGCAACTCATTTATCAGCTCGCCTATTTTTTTACCCGGAAGTTTTTTGATGATACGTTCCTGCGTAGGGAAATCCAATATGCGGAACACATTTACAGCACGGTTAATATTGAGAGTTTCAATAAATTTGGCACCATGCTCAGGTAATTCATCTATCAGGCTTTCAACGTCAGAGATATTCAGATTGTTCAAATATTCCTGTAACTGATTTTTGTCGTCTTGTTCCAGTAACAATTCTACTTGTTCAACCATCTCTTCCATAAGCCTAAAAATTTTACATGTTAATACTTGATTTGCCTTCGGTTTTACCGCCCGCAAAAGTCGTTTATTTTTTCAAATTTCAAGGCATTTTTTCTATTATCTTTGCGGCTTTAAAAGCAGTTCATGGCAACTGGTTCATAGTTAATGGTAAAATAGTATTGCCATGATCCATGAACTATGATCTATGAACCCAAATACAAAACAACAAATGGGTTTACAATGTGGTATAGTAGGTTTGCCAAATGTGGGTAAGTCTACACTTTTTAACTGTTTATCAAATGCAAAAGCACAGGCGGCTAATTTCCCGTTCTGTACTATTGAGCCAAACGTGGGTGTTATCACCGTTCCTGATGAGCGCCTTACAAAGCTTGTTGAGATCGTAAATCCGAAGAGCATTGTGCCTAACGTTATCGAAATTGTTGACATTGCCGGCCTGGTTAAAGGTGCCAGCAAAGGCGAGGGTTTGGGTAACCAGTTCCTGGGCAATATCCGTGCTACAAACGCTATTATCCACGTTTTGCGTTGCTTTGATAACGATAACGTGATACACGTTGATGGTTCTGTTGATCCTATCCGCGATAAAGAGATCATTGATACCGAGCTGCAGCTGAAAGACCTGGAATCTATCGATAAGAAGATCCAGAAGGTGGAGAAAATGGCTAAAACCGGCGGCGATAAAGACGCTAAAAAAGCTTACGAGGTTGCTTTGGTTTACCGCGAGCACCTGTTGGCAGGTAAATCTGCCCGTACCGCCCCTGTTACCGAAGAAGATAAAGAATACATTGAAGACCTGCACCTGCTTACCGCCAAACCGGTATTGTACGTTTGTAACGTTGACGAAACCGCTGTAAACACCGGTAACGCCTATGTTGACAAAGTACGCGAAGCTGTTAAAGACGAAAATGCCGAGGTTTTAATTATCTCTGCACAGATAGAGTCTGAAATTTCTCAGCTGGATACTTTTGAAGAGCGCCAGATGTTTTTAGATGACCTGGGCCTAACCGAATCGGGCGTTAACAAGCTGATAAAAGCGGCCTACAAATTGCTTAACCTTGCCACCTACTTTACCGCAGGTGTACAAGAAGTACGCGCATGGACCATCACCCAGGGCTTTACTGCACCGCAGGCCGCAGGCGTTATCCACACCGACTTTGAGAAAGGTTTTATCCGCGCCGAGGTAATTAAATACGAAGACTTTGTAAAACACAACGGATCGGAAGCCGCCATTAAAGAGGCCGGCAAAATGGGCGTTGAGGGTAAAACCTACATTGTGCAGGATGGCGACATTATGCACTTTAGGTTTAACGTGTAAACAAAGCCCCCCAGCCCCCTGAAGGGGGAGCAGAATAGAAAGAAAATATCGAACATCGAATTTTGAATGATGAATTTAGAAGTAAGGATTCCTTTAATACTTCATCATTCGATATTCAGCATTCAGTGTTCGATATTATTATAAAAGAGGAAAAGCCCCGATCGGGGCTTTTCCTCTTTTATTTCTCACCACGCGTCATTGCGAGGAACGAAGCAATCTCTACACAGGCAGGTCGGCTCTGTATAGTTCGGAGATTGCTTCGTTCCTCGCAATGACGCGTGTGTTTACCTTTCGTTTTCAGGAAAATCCGAGCCCAGCGTCAGTTCCTTATACGCCTCAAAGTTTTCTTTCAGTATATCCAACTTCTCATTAGCCATATCGTAAGCCATTTTGCCTAATAACAGTCGTAGTTTGGTGTCACCATCTTCAACAGCATCAATAATAGCTTGCGAACCGCGTACAGGGTCGCCGGCTTGTTTGCCACTGCCCTCAAGGCTGGCTGCCATACGTTTGCCAACGGTGTCCTTGTAATCGTCTAATTTAGTTTCGGTGCGGGCGGTTGAGCGGCCTGCCCAGTCGGTACGGAACGGGCCGGGTTCAACCAGCAGTACTTTTATGCCCAACGATGCAACTTCTTGTGATAGCGACTCAGATAAACCTTCTACCGCAAATTTAGTAGCATGGTAGTAGCCGGTAGCCATGTAAGCCCTTAAGCCGCCTATTGACGAGAAGTTAACGATATGGCCTTTACGTTTCTCGCGCATGTGCGGTAATACTGCCTGCGTCATGCTGATCAGACCGAAAACGTTGGTCTCAAACTGATCGCGGATCTTATCTTCTTCCCCCTCTTCAATACTTGTAAAATAACCGTAACCGGCATTGTTCACCAGTACATCTATCTTACCAAATTTATCAAGCGTTTGCTTAACGGCGTCGGTTATCTGGCTTTTATCGGTAACATCCAGTTTCACAACCAGGCTGTTGTCTTCGTGCCCTTCGGCAAGGTCTTTAATTTTTTCAGGATCGCGGGCAGTGATCACAACATTGTAATCCTTATCTAAAAGTAGTTTTACCAGTTCGCGGCCAAAACCGGTAGAACAACCGGTAACAAACCAAACGGGTGCATTTTTATTTTCCATAGTTTTATAGTAGTTGATTATTACAACCCCAGGATACGGGCAGCGGTTTGGCCTAAGTATAAATGTTTTGTCAGCGCGGTATCATAAATAGGATATTTTGTAAACTTAGAAATTCGTATCCGTCTAAATGTCGTTTATAGTATAAAACCGATTAAGACACGCTATCATGTTAAAAAAATCAGCATTATTTATTTTGACCATATTGTTTGCAGCCTCAGCTTTCGCTGGCAACAAACCTAACGCACCTGTGGCTGCAGCTAAGCTGGATACGGCTACTTTTGCTACCGGATGCTTCTGGTGTACCGAAGCTAAATTTCAGCAGCTTAAAGGCGTTAAAAGCGTCACCTCGGGCTTTAGCGGTGGTAAGGTTGCGCACCCAACTTATGAGCAGGTTTGCACCGGCACCACCGGCCATGCCGAAGCCTGTAACATTGTTTATGATCCGGCTGTGATCAGTTACGATGAATTGCTTGAGGCCTTTTTTGTAGCCCACGACCCTACCCAGCTTAACCGCCAGGGTAATGATGTGGGTACACAGTACCGCTCGGCCATATTTTATCACAACGCAGCACAAAAGCAAAAAGCCGATTATTACATTGCTAAGCTGAATGCTGCAAAGGCTTATAAAAGCAATATTGTTACCCAGGTAGCGCCTTTCAAAGTATTTTACAAGGCTGAGGATTATCACCAGAACTACTTTAACCAAAATGGCAGCCAGCCGTATTGTAAGTATGTGATACAGCCCGAACTGGAGAAATTTAAAAAAGTATTTAAAAACAAGTTGAAAAGCTAATGAAGCATTTATTTATAGCCCTGGCCATGTGCCTGGGCGTTACTGCCGCATCGGCACAAAACTTAAAGAGCAATAAAGGGCACGCCAACAACCCTTATTACTCTAACACCGATACCAAACATTTAAACGTTACCAATGCCGAGTGGAAAAAGATATTGCCGCCCGCATTATACGCCACCGCCCGCGAGGCCGATACCGAACGCGCTTTTACCGGCAAGTTTTGGAACGCTACTGCAAAAGGTACTTATTACTGCGCGGTTTGCGGCAACAAGCTTTTCCGTTCTGATGCCAAGTTTGCCAGCGACTGTGGTTGGCCAAGCTTTTTTGAGCCATCGCGCAAGGATGCGGTGAGGTACAAAACAGACCGTTCTTATGGCATGGACCGTACCGAAGTACTTTGCGCCCGTTGCGATTCGCACCTTGGCCACATCTTCGATGACGGCCCAAAACCTACCGGCAAGCGCTACTGCATGAACTCGGTATCGTTGGATTTTGAACCGGATGGATTAGGGAAGTAAAGCCCCACCCAACCCTCCCCTGAAGGGGAGGGCTTTAGAATACAAAAAGTCCTCGCCGGTTTGGAGAGGACTTTTTTTGTTTGGATAGTTTACTTACCCCACGGTACTTCGTGCGCTACCCTCTTTGTTTCGCAAAGAGGGTGAGCTTCTCCCCTTTACACATCATTGCGAGGAAGCGTAGCGACGTGGCAATCTTCGGTATACAGAGCCGATCTGTAGATTGGGGATTGCCACGCTACGCTCGCAATGACGCGGTGTTGTATAAATTCCCTTAGCTGGCGCACGCGTGCCGCATGTGTCGTTTGCAGCGAAAAGAAAATTCTGTCAATTCTGATCCGGACGACTTGCGTTAGTGATAGCAGCGGATACCGGCCTTGCGCCTAAAGCCTGTGCGCGTATGAGCGGATAGCACGAGCCCCGATATATATCGGGGCAACGCCAAAAGCCTTTCACCGATATTCCCAAAGCGTAATTGCAAGGCACGAAGCAATCTCTTTAAGCAATTCCATCATACACGGCGTTAACTTGTCCTGAAGAGATTGCTTCGTAACTCGCAATGACGCGCTTTTATAAGTTGGGTGGGGCTTAAACGCAAAAAGCCCGCAATTTGCATCGCGGGCGTTTTGATTAAATTAAATTATAAAGAACGCGTGAAAAAGAATTTCCATTAGAATGCGTAGCGTAAGCCAAACTGCATCTGCCAGCGTGAAGCGAACAGATCAACAGAGTAAGGCAGTCCCGGATCTGCGAACGTATATTTCGGATACGTTGTTGCAGCATTCGCGAAACTTGGTGTACCCGCTTTTACAGGGGTTAAACCAACGCTTGATGTTGAGTTATAAGTGTTAGCAGAGAAATAGTATTGACCCCATTTCTTGTTTAACAGGTTGGTAAGGTTAACAATGTCATACGTAAAGGTGATAACTTGTTTACGTTTACCGCTACCAATTTTGAAATCCTGCGCAAAGCGGAAGTCTAACTGGTTGTTCCATGGTGTAAAGGCCTCATTACGTTGGGTGAAGTTACCACGGCGCGATGAAAGGTATTTGCTGTTATCAATAAATGCATCAAAAGCTGCTGCCTGTTGCACTGCAGATTGTGCAGGTGATGTACCGGTAGCCGGGATATCACTGAAGAAGTTAACAGTTTCGCCTTTTTTAGGGATGTAAGCTAAGCTAACTTGCTGGCCGGTACCGTCAATTGCGTTAGGGTAAAAACCATAAGTGTATGGGTTACCAGATTGCGAGCTAAAGAAGAAGCTGAAGTTAGCAGTCATGTTTTGCGCAGCATCCCAATCATGTTTAAAGTTAAGGGTTGATACGATGCGGTTGCGAATATCAAAGTTTGAGTTAGCCAGGCCGGGGTTGTTAGGGTTTAAAGCCTGGTTTAGCTGCCAGTTTGATTCCATTGAGTTACGTATACCATTGGTAACATCTTTTGAGTGACCGTAAGTGTACGCTACCGTAAAGTTTAACGCGTTATTTGGGTTAAACTGGGTATTTTTAGCAACCTGCGCTGTTACGCTGTAACGGTAACCCTGGTTAGTGTTTGATAACAGGTAAGCGTTGGTGTACGATGAATTTACCTTTTGGTTGATAAATATTGGCTGTTGGTGCTGGGTATCATACGGGTAGTAAGTTACCTGGTCAACAGTGTTTACCTGCTGGAACTTTAAGTCGTGGATAACTTTGGTGTAGATACCTTCAACAGTAAATCTCCATTGGTTGGCAGTAGTGTAATCTAACGCTAAGCTGCTTCTCCATACCTGTGGCATTTTAAAGTTGTTATCAATCAGATCGACCTGAGTTGGGCCAGTCGCTGAAGTGTTAACGGCAGGAACTTGTTTGTTAACATAGTTCAACTCGCCGTTTGGTGCAGTTTGTACCGGGTTTGTACCGGGGCTGCCTGCAGCTTTCACGTCATAAGCACAGTAGGTTTTACCGTTGTTGTAGAAGGCGTAACCAAACCATGCAAACGGAACACGACCGGTAAACAAGCCACTACCACCACGTAAAATAACGCTCTGGTCGCCGTTGATATCATAGTTAAATGATACGCGCGGGTTAAACTCATAGTTATTTAAGTAGTTCTGCTTAATGTCTTTAGGTTTTGTGTAGTTGAAAGTTGTACCGTAGTGCGAATCAACCGGGGCGTTAGTGGTTTTATCACTTAGTGGTTGTTTGTTTGGCACATTAGCATAATCAACACGTAAAGCTGCAGTTACTTTAAAGTTATCAGTTACCTGTATCTCGTCCTGGCCATATAAGCTAAGCAGGTTAACTTTAAACTGTGCTGATGGGTTATTTAATATATAGTCGCGGGTATTATTAATGTAGTTAAAGTTTGTACGCACACGGCTTGGGTTGTTAGCCACAAAATCTTCAATGCTGTTGTAAGCTACACGGCCGTTCCATGCATTTACAAAGTTGTAAGTGATGTTGTAAAACTCGTTGTGTGTACCAAAAGTGAAGTTATGACGGCCCTTAGTCCAGGTAAGGTTATCAGTAAATTCAGCAGTTTTTTGGTGCATGTCAAATATCGCAGCCTCGCGGTCGGTACCCATAAATATGGTTGTACCCGGTTTACGGCCCGTGATCTCAATCTGTGGTAATGACGGATCAGAGTTAGGGTCACGGAAATCGTGTACGTTTGAGTAACCTAATACCAAACTGTTATTAACCGTGTTTGACAGTCTTGATTTTAACTCGGCAACGGTTGACGTTGAGTTGTTATGAGATGTATAATCAATACCGCTGAAACGGAAGTTCTGCTGATCGCGCTCAAGGTTAGTAGCCGTTGAGGTGATGGTATTGTTACGGATAGTTAACTGGTTAAAATCGCTAATGTTCCAATCTAAACGGTTAAAGAACTTGTTTGATTTAGAGTAAATATAAGTATCCCTGTAAGTACCCGGATCAATACCGTTTGTAAATGCTTTGAAAGCCGCTGTAAGTTTATCACCATCAGCCTGGCTCAGGATGTTTGCCGCACCATTATGGTCAAGTCCTCTTACTACAGGATCCTGACGACGGGCTAACTCCTCATTGGTAAAGAAGAATAATTTGTTTTTGATGATAGGTAAACCTAAACGGATACCGGTTTGATAATCATGGAAAGTGCTTGGCAGTTTTGAGCCATCGCCGCCTGCAGCTGCTGCAGCATTGTTAGGGCCTACTAAAAAAGCACCACGGCCGTAACCATAAATAGCACCGGTAACATCATTTGTACCGCTGCGGGTTACTGCGTTTATACTACCACCCAATACGTTACCAATTTTAATATCATAAGGAGCAACCAAAACTTGTATATCCTGGATAGCATCTAACGAAATTGGGCTTGTGCGGGTACTGCTACCAACCTGTCCTGATGCGTTGTTTTGGCCACCTAATGACGGGCTGAAACCGATAGCATCGTTATTGATGGCACCATCAAGTGTTACGTTGTTGTAACGGTAGTTGGTACCCTGGAACGAGTTGTTATTGCTTTGCGGAGTAGTACGGGTAAGATCCTGCAGGCTACGGTTAATAGTAGGCATGTTGCGGATCTGGTTTTGGCCAATGCGGGTACTTGCTCCGGTTTTTGAAGCGCCGGCAACCACACGCACCTCTTTAAGGGCTGTAGTTTCGTCTGCTAACTGGAAGTTGTAAGTAGCGCTACCAAGTGATAGGGTAACATCATTGCGCTCATCTTTTTTAGAGCCTACAAATGTAGCCGAAATGGTGTAAGGGCCACCCGGGTTAATGTTTGGGATGGTGTAACGGCCATCGGCATTGGTTTGCGAGCCGTAACGGGTGCCGGTGCTGTTATTTAAAACAGATACCGTAACACCAGGCATTGATTGGCCGCGTTGGTCAACCACTTTACCGCTAATGGTAGCAGTGGTGATCTGTGCGTTAGCCGCTGCTGCCAGGAACAGTGTAACAATGATCAGGTAAAACTTCTTCATTTTGGGGTATGTTATTTGACCACAAAACTCCGCCCATAAGATTACCCTTTTGTTAAGTGCTTATTAGAAGGACATTAGAATTTTATTAGAGATAATATTCAAGTATTTAATAATCAATTACTTATATTCTAATAATACATTAAGCCAATGTTAACAAAGCGCCTAAAACACAAAAGCCGCGCTTAATAAGCACGGCTTTTGTTAAAAATTGTTAATTATTTAGAGGCCGAAACCTGCATAGGGTTTAACCCGCTTGACTGCCCGCGAACAGGGCCGCCTTGTTTTTGCTTAAACAACTGAAACTTAGTTTTCTCAGGTGCTTTACCCCAGTAATTGTTGGTCTCGTCAATATCGGCAGTTTCGCGCATTGGGTCCAGCTTAATCGAGGTTACTTCTTTATCGAGGATGTAGAATTTAGAAGCATGTTTCTCGTTCAGTCTCCAGATCTGCACCGGGATACGGTCAACCCATTTGGTACCATCCTTATAGGTAAACTCAACAATAACCGGCATCACCAAACCACCTTTGTTGCTAAAGTTAAGCTCATAGAAGTATTTGTTCTCATACTTAGCTTTATCAGCATCATTCAGGTTCTCTACAAAAGGCTCAGGAGCAGGCTGCGCTTTCACCATTTTTTCAAACTTAGCGGTATCAACTTTTACCAGGCCACGGTCGTATTTCCAGTAGAAATCATGTGTAGCAGTATCAAGGTCTGTTTGGAATTTGATGTTCTTGTTGGTACGGTTACGCACTTTAGATATATCTTCAAACTCGTTTACAGCTGGTGGCGTAACTTTTGGTGTACCACGCTGGCGCATTGCAGGCAGCTTTGCATCCAGATCGGCCTTGGCGTATTTAACTGAATCCAGGGAGATATCTACCGGATCGGTACCATAGAACCACCCTCTCCAGAACCAGTCAAGGTCCTCACCGCTGGCATCTTCCATCGTACGGAACAAGTCGGCAGGTGTTGGGTGTTTAAATGCCCAGCGGCGTGCGTATTCTTTAAATGCATAATCAAAAAGCTTGCGGCCCATAATGGTCTCGCGAAGGATGTTCAACGCTGTCGCAGGTTTTGAGTAAGCGTTAGGGCCAAAACGAACAATGTTCTCGGAGTTGGTCATGGTTGGCTCCAACTCATCTTTAGGCAGCTTCATGTAATCAACAATGGTATAAGCCGCACCTTTTTTGCTCGGGAATTTGTTATCCCAAAGTTCTTCGGTCAAATACTCAACAAATGAGTTTAAACCTTCGTCCATCCAGGTCCACTGACGCTCGTCGCTATTCACGATCATCGGGAAAAAGTTGTGACCAACCTCGTGGATGATAACGCCTATCATACCGTTCTTGGTGCTTTCGCTATAGGTACCATCTTTTTCCGTACGGCCATAGTTAAAGCATATCATCGGGTATTCCATACCGTTTGATGCCTCTACAGATTGCGCTACAGGGTATGGGTAAGGGATAGAAAAATCAGAATAAGTTTTGATAGTGTGTGCTACCAAACGGGTTGAGTATTTGCTGTAAAGATTATAAGCTTCTTTACCATAATAGCTCATAGCCATCACATTACGGCCACCAACTTTGGTACCCATTGCATCCCATACAAACTTACGTGATGATCCCCAGGCAAAATCGCGAACGTTGTTAGCCTGGAAAACCCAGGTTTTTTTTGCAGTTGATGGTGCTTTTTCAGCCGCTTTTGCTTCAGCCAAAGTTACTACCTCAACAGGGGTGGCAGATGTTTTTGCTTTGTTGTAGCGTGCCAGTTTTGCAGGGCTTAATACAGCGGCATAGTTGATACATTCGCCTGTACCACCAATTACGTGATCGGCAGGAACGGTCATCTGTACACGGAAGTTACCAAAGGTTAGCGCAAACTCGCCGCGACCGGTAAACTGATGGTTTTGCCATCCCTGGAAATCGCTGTACACACAAAGGCGTGGGTACCACTGCGTCATGGTGAACAGGTAGTTACCATCCTCAGGGAAATACTCATAACCACCACGACCACCAACGGTCATGCGGTCAGATATTTTATAGTTCCAGTCAACAGTGAATACAAACTGCGCGCCCGGTTTTAGCGGAGCAGGCAGATCAACACGCATCATGGTTTTGTTGATGGTGTAGTTTAGCTTTTTGCCGGTGGCATCAACCAAACGGGTAATGTTATCGCCAAGACCGTTATCATAATCACCTGCACGTACTTCGGTTTTATCAACACCTTGCGTAGTGCTTGCCTTTGGCATGGTTGAACTGGTTTGGTAGCCGCTGTTACGTTGGCTGCTGTGCTCGTTCTCGTCCAATTGTAACCATATATAGGTTAATGGATCGGGCGAGTTGTTGAAATAGGTAACCGTTTCAGTACCGGTAAGCTTCAGATTTTTCTCATCAAGCTCGCACTTAATGTTGTAATCTGCACGTTGCTGCCAGTATTTAGCGCCGGGTGCACCGCTGGCTGTACGTTGTTCGTTAGGTGTACTAAGGATAGTGCCTAACTGCTCAAACTTATTACCGTGGTTACTGCCGGGGTTGTTTTGTATATCCTGCGCAATTGCTGCACCGGCTACACTCACCGTAAGTAGAAAGCTGGTAAATATTCGCTTCATGTTTGTATGTGGGTTAATGGATCAAATTTAAACTAAAAAGGCAACCTTTCAAGGGCCATTTGTACTGATAATGCAAATACACCGGCCGAGATAAAAAACACCCAGTCGCGGCGGGCGGTACGTAATATATTGATGAACAGCGCGGCTAACACCAATATAATGGCTACCACCACTATCTGCCCTGCCTCGAGGCCCAGGTTAAAGCCCAATAGCCCCCAGCCTATGCTTTGGTCTTTAGCCAGCATAATGCGGATACTGTTGGCAAAACCCATCCCGTGTATCAGCCCGAACAATAAGGCAAGCCAGTAATTTACATTAACGCTGCCGTTCTTTTTATTTACGCGCCAAAGGTTGTTAATAGCCGTAAGAAAAATGGTGCAAGGGATCAGGAACTCTACCCATTTGCTTGGGAACCTTATCACATCCAAAACACTTAAAGCCAGCGTAAGCGAGTGCCCGATGGTGAAGGCGGTAACCAGTATCAGTACCTGTTTTATATTACTAAAAGTATAAACCGACGCCAGCGCCAGTATAAACAGCTGATGGTCTAAGGCATCAGTACTGATAATGTGTTTCCATCCCAGCCCGAAATAAAAACCAATATCAGACATAATAAATCTTGAATGAAACCGTAAATTTAGCAGCTTTTAGCTATAAATGAACGCCATGGCCGCTATGACCTCTTTTTTAGGCAAATCTCTATTATATTGTTACATACTTGTTACACCGCTGTTTGTTAAAGCACCGGCAAAGGCAAATTTCCACCCGCTGCATGTTAGCACCAGCGATATCAGCTTTAACAGCACCGATAAACAGATGGAAGTAATATGTACCATTTTTACCGATGATTTTGAGTTGGCGCTGGAGAAACAGTTTCATACCAAAACAGATCTTAGTCGCGAGGATATGCACAAGGCAATGGATGAGCTGGTAAAAAAATACATTAATGCTCATCTGCAGTTAAAAGCCAATGCCACCGCCCTACCGCTCAATTACCTCGGCTTTGAGATCAATCGCGAAGCGGTAAATGTATACCTTGAATCGGGTAAGATAGCGCAGCCTAAAAGTATTGATGCGCAGGTAACCCTATTGCAAAGCCTGTATGATGACCAGCTGAACATTGTGCACATGACAGTGAACGGAAAGCGTAAGAGTACAAGGCTGGATGCGCCGGCGAAAGTGGTGAGCCAGACGTTTTAGAAGTTATCATATCTCCACGCGTCATTGCGAGGTACGAAGCAATCTCCCTTTTAGCATTTCATTAGGAATGGCAGTGAGTAATATGGATCGTCAGTGGATGTTACTTTCTTTTTTCCGCTAAAAAGAAAGTAACCAAAGAAAAAACTCGCGACTTGGTAACGCGCTATAACGGTTCTGCGTTAGCAATGCCTGTGCTATCCGCACGTTACACTATGTCGCATTTTTCGGTGGCGTTGGGTTCGTCACTGTTGTTATTTATATCCGCCTGTCATGCTGAGTAACGAAGCATCCTTAGCTGTACAGAGAACGCGATTAGATTCTTCGCTACGCTCAGAATGACAAAACATCACAATACAATCTGTCATTTCGAACGAGGAACGAGGAGAAATCCTGTTATTAATGCTAAGCTGAACTTACAGCTTAACAAGATTTCTCTTCGCTGACGCTCATTCGAAATGACATCCCTGTAGTATCACTTCCCTTTCGGCATCGTTATGGGGAAACTTGTTTCCCGTTTAGCTTCCTTCAACACAAACGTACTTTGCACCGATCCTAACGGCACTACGTTAAAAAGCTTCTTCATCAAAAAATCGTGGTAGGTATCCAGGTCTTTTACAGCTACACGCAGGAAAAAATCAAACCCGCCCGACATCTGGTAGCACTCCAGCACTTCTTCAAAAGTTATCACTTCCTCAACAAAATGGTTAAGGTTCTCGGCCGAGTGGTCGCGCAACTGCACCTGGGTAAAAGCCATCAGGCCGCGGTCAATCTTTTTATGATCAAGGATGGCTACATAGCCTTTGATGTAGCCTTGCTCCTGTAGTTTTTTAATGCGCTCGTAAATTGGCGTGGGCGTTTTATTGAGCCTTTCGCCAATTTCTTTGTTCGTAAGTCGGGCATTTTCCTGTAAAAGCTGCAGTATACGGATGTCGGTACTATCGAGTGAATTAAGCATGGGCAAAAATTTTATTCTAAAAGAAGACAATTCCGCCGCTATGGCCTGGAATAATTTTCCATTAAGATAGGTGTTTAAAGATTAAACATCCAAATTTATAAAATATTGCAGAACACATCGCTTTTAACTGCACCTTTGCACCACTCAATCAGATGGGAGTAGTTAACCCAATGGCCTGATAAGAGTTGATTAAGCTTTTAGCTTAAAAGAGTTAGTTTTAGTTTAGTAAATAGTTTAGTTAGTTAGACAAAGGGCTGCCACGACAAAACGTGACAGCCCTTTTCTTTTTTACTCAAATACCATCCACAAAAAAAGGCTGCTGCAACCACGCAGCAACCTTCCAGTATAGTTCAGATCAGTTAGTTTCTCTTAATAAAACAGCGCCATTTTGCGCGATGCCAGCTCGGTGAGTTTGCTCATGCCCGAGTTTTTTAACTGGCGCACCCGCTCTGATGAGATACCAAAGTTGAGTGCGATATCAATAGGTGTTAAGCTATAATCGCCTTTTAGGCCAAAGCTCAGCTCAATAACCGCACGCTCTTTATGGCTCAGTTGCGACATCAGTTGTTCAACATAATAAGTGCGCGATTCGGTTGCCATATCGCCAAAATCAACTTCTTCAGCGTTTGTTAAACGGTCTGATAGGGTAAAGTCGCTATCGTCGCCACCTATCGGGGTATCCATGCTAACGGTACGGCCGCTGTGCATTACCGAATCTTTTACTTTATTGGCGGGCACCTGCATGCATTCGGCCAGTTCTTCGGGGCGCGGGTCGCGTTGCAGTTCCTGTTCCAAAGCGCTTTCGTATTTGCGCATTTTGGTAAGCATATTGATATGATTATCGGGCAAACGCACGGTGCGGGTTTGCTGCGAAATGGCATCCATTATTGCCTGGCGGATGTACCATACCGCAAACGAGATAAACTTAAAGCCCTTGGTTTCATCAAAACGATGGGCGGCCACAATAAGGCCGGTATTGCCCTCGCTAATCAGATCGGCCAGCGGCAGGCCCTGGTGCTGGTATTTTTTTGCTACCGAAACCACAAAGCGCAGGTTAGCTTTCACCAGGCGCTCCATAGCAGCTTTATCCCCCTGTTTAATTTTGCGGGCAAGCAGCACTTCTTCTTCAACGTTAATCAGGTCTACCTTAGCAATATCTTTAAGGTAGCTCTCCACCACTTGCGATGAACGATCGGTAATCGTTTGAGTGATCTCCAGGTTTCTCATAAAAAATATCTATTTAAATGTACCGCCATTGGGTTAGCGTATACCGTTATCAAATAGTTAATTAGGTGATTGGTTAAAATCAAATGTCAGCATCAGCAGAAACACATGCTACTAAACTCTTAAACTTTGGATGATTAACCTGTTTATATGGCCTTTTCGAAATATTTTTCCAAAACATTTACCATTTCAATCTAAAAACAGAAAAAAAATCTTTGCAAGCTTATAAAAAAGGCTACAAAAGCATAAATTTTCGATACACTAAGCATCACAACAGCCAAAATTATCCTCAATTCAAAATCACTCATACAAACTTGTTTACAAGCGTTTAATATCCCTAAGTTTAACCAACACCAGGTTAAATAATATTGTATTTTATACACTAAGCATCATGAACGAGGTAAAAACATTAGGGCAGTTTATTATAGAAAAGCAGGCCGATTTCCCCTATGCTAAAGGCGAGCTATCGCGGCTGCTGCGCGATATTGGCATTGCCGCCAAAATTGTGAACCGCGAAGTGAACAAAGCAGGCCTTATGGATATACTTGGCCAGACAGGAAGCACCAATATACAAGGCGAGCACCAGCAAAAGCTGGATATATTTGCTAACGGGCAATTCATAAAAGCCCTTACCAGCGGTGGCGAGTGCTGTATTGTAGCATCGGAAGAGAACGAGGACATTATTGTTATAGATTCGCCTGTTGCACATAACGCTAAATATATTGTGGCAATAGACCCTTTAGACGGCTCATCAAACATTGATGTGAACGTAGCAGTGGGCAGCATTTTCTCCATCTACAGAAAGATAAATACCGATGCACCTGCTACTATTGTTGATGTTTGCCAGCCAGGCAAGCAACAGGTTGCGGCAGGATATGTTGTTTACGGCTCATCTACCATGTTGGTGTATACTACGGGCAAAGGTGTTAACGGCTTTACACTTGATCCGTCTATAGGCGAATTCTGCCTCTCGCACCCTAACATGCGTATCCCGGCTGACGGGTGCATCTACTCGGTTAACGAAGGCAATTATGTACATTTCCCAAAAGGCGTTAAGCAATATATTAAATATTGCCAGGTTGAGGATAGCACTACAAACAGGCCATACACTTCGCGCTACATTGGCTCTATGGTGGCCGATCTGCACCGTAATCTGATAAAAGGCGGCATATTCATTTACCCGGTTACGGCCCATGCACCGCAAGGCAAACTTCGTCTTGTTTATGAGTGTAACCCCATGGCCTTTATTGTAGAACAGGCAGGCGGCAAAGCAACTGATGGCCTAAACCGCATCATGGAATTGCCGGTGACAGAGTTACACCAGCGCTCGCCCATATTCATCGGCTCAAAAAATATGGTTGATATGGCCGAACGTTTTATGCATGATGCAGGCATACTATCTTTTGCAGAAGCAGAGCCCTTGTTAAGTGCGGGGTAAGATAACAGCATTCTGTTTACTAATACCTACCTTTACTGGATGACCATCGAAGAACGCATTAACGCCTCAGAGACCCGTATATTCAAAACTGTATTCCCCAACACCACCAACCACTACGATACGCTTTTTGGCGGCACGGCCATGCACATGATGGATGAAGTTGCCTTTATAGCTGCCACCCGTTTTAGCCGCCAGGTAATGGTAACCGTTAGCAGCGACAGGATAGATTTTAAAAAGCCCATACCGGCAGGTACCATTGTTGAACTGATAGGCCGTGTTAGTGAAGTAGGAAATACCAGTTTAAAAGTTAACGTTGACATTTTTGTAGAACAGATGTACGCCGAAGGCCGCGAGCTGGCCATACACGGCAGCTTTACTTTTGTGGCTATTGATGAGCATAAAAAACCGGTGCGCATTATTAAATAACACCACATCACGGCGCTTTCCTTAAAATGTATCTGCATTGCCTTGTTTTGTGCAAACCGCTTTGCGCAAATCGCCCCACTTTTGGATCAACAAAAAGATTCAAAAAAATGGCAAAGACAATTTTTATAACAGGCGCTTCACGTGGTTTTGGAAAACTATGGGCCGAAGCATTTTTAAAACGCGGCGATAATGTTGTAGCAACTGCACGCGACACCAACACATTAAATGATCTTACTGCAGCCTACGGCGATAAAATATTGGCCCTGCAGTTGGATGTAAATAACCGTGCTGATGTTTTCGCGGCTATTGAAAAAGCTACCCAAAAATTCGGCAGCATTGATACGTTGATCAACAACGCAGGTTACGGACTCTTTGGCGCTATTGAAGAAACTACCGAGGCCGAAGCCCGCGCACAAATTGAGACCAATGTTTTTGGTTTGCTATGGGTAACCCAAGCTGTTTTACCGGTAATGCGTAAACAAGGCCATGGCCATATCATCCAGCTATCGAGCGTAGTGGGTGTAGCAACCCTTCCCATCCTCGGTGTTTACAACGCATCAAAATTTGCGGTTGAAGGTTTAAGTGAGACTTTGGCTACCGAGGTTAAAGGTTTCGGCATTAACGTGACTATCCTTGAGCCAAACGGTTTTGCTACCGATTGGGCCGGCGCATCTGCAGCAAGCACTACCCCTATGGATGTTTACCAGCCGGTAAGAGATGCTTTCCAGGCCGGCTTAACCGACGATATTTTTGGTGTGCCCGAAGCCACTACCGATGCCGTATTAAAACTGGTTGATGCAGAAAATCCGCCGCTACGCTTATTCTTAGGTAAGATAGCCCTGCCTTGGGTTAAACAGGTATATGCCGACAGACTGGCTACCTGGGAAGAATGGAACGACGTTTCAGTTGCCGCCCATGGTAAATAATATTTGTTGATGAGTGATGATGCAGGGGCGGTAGTTGTGCGCCCCTGCATTTTTATAATTGCGTGACCGTGAATTATTTATTTAGCTCTAATTTTAACATATCATGAAACATTATAAAAGCCTGATTGACCTTAGCCGCATGGCTGGTGCCCCTGCCCCGCGCATCCCTTTAATGAATATTGTGGAATGCAACAAGGTATGCTCATTGGGCGAGGAAGAGTTTACCGGCGATTTTTACATGATAGGCCTTAAGCGCTTTGTATCGGGTATGTTTTTGTACGGGCGTACAAGGTATGATCATGATAACGGCTCCATGTCGTTCATAAAACCGCGGCAAGCTTTGGCTTTAAATAAGCTGGAGTTTGAGGAGAACGGCTTCCTGATATTCATCCACGAGGACTACCTTACCGGCCACGCCTTGTATAACGACATAAAAAAATACGGCTTTTTTGAATACGACGCCAACGAGGCCCTGCACCTGTCGCCACAGGAAGAGCAAACCATGTGGGACCTGTACCGCAAAATAGAAGCCGAGTACAACAATAACCACGATGAGTACAGCCGCGATATTATCCTTGGCCATGTAGATACCATCCTTAAATATTCGCAGCGTTTTTACAAGCGCCAGTTCATCAACAGGCAAAACCTGTCGGGTAATACGGTGTCTAAGTTTAACGATGCCTTATCTGCGTATTTTGATAATGGCTGGCTGCAGGAGAAAGGCTTGCCTTCAGTAAAACAGATGGCCACGCAGCTCAACATCTCACCGGGCTACCTCAGCGATCTGCTTAAACAAGAAACCGGCAAAACTGCTATCGAACTCATCCACCTTTTCCTGGTATCCGAAGCGAAGAACCTGCTGAAAGGATCTGACGATAATATTGCCGAAGTGGCTTATAAGCTCGGTTTTGAGAACCTACCCTATTTTTCCAGGCTGTTTAAACGCGAAGTGGGCTTAAGCCCGGTGCAATTTAAACGGAGCACAGTATTGAATTAAGCACAGTTGTTACCTGCGCGAGAAAATCATCTTCTTGATCTGCTGAAAGCCACTGGTTAGTTTCCCCTTGATATTAAGGAAAGGCAAACTAAGCACCACAAGTACCGATATGGATGCTGCTGTACCCAAGGCACCGCCGTAACCGTTAAAGAACTTACTGGTATTTAAGTAGATGATACTGAAAACCAGTGCGGCCATGCTTAGCCGTAAATAACCCGAAAGCAGCTTTGCCGACACCATGCCAATAAACGAACCGCCTATAAATACCACCGGTATATTTTTCACCAGCGCAGGGCTCAGAATATGCGGGAACACCGTAAAGAAACACGCAACCAATAACGATAAGCCTGCAGATGAACGCACAGGGCCTTGCTTTAAACGCTCGTTAACGTAGAAGGTTAAGTTGGCTGCTATTACCGCCGTGCATATCAAAACAATGTTATTAATCGGCATAGCTGCTAATTAAAAATAAAACCACCGTAGCAATTACCACACCCGAAAAAGCCACCAGCCCCAGCCTGCCACCCATACCATTGAACAGGCTTTTGGAGAGCACCAGCCCTATGGCCGCAAAAACACTCGCCGCCAGCACAAACAGAAAACCATTAGCCACCTTAAGGTTTGACATGCCAATGAATGCCCCGCAGTAAACAGCAGGTGGCAAATGCTTCAAATAATCAGATCGTTTATTAATGGCGGGGACAAAAGATGCTGTTGTACCCACAATACCCGCGGCAATTACCGGGCCCAGGCCAAGCGTATGGTTTAACCAGTAAGAAGTTATGGCACCTATCGGGATCCATACCGCTACAAATACGTTCTCGTACAAATGATCATCGTGATGCAGGGGGGCGCGAAAATGGGCTACGGCCACCAGCACCAACAGTACAATAATGGTGATGCTTATCCAGCCTACATGCCGGTTTTCCTTAAATATCATGAACAGGAAAAGCGCCTGTATCACAGTAAGGATGATCCACGAAATACGGCGGTTAAGCTTACGTAGCATCAGTTATCTGTATTTTTTTGAGCCGCAAAGGTAAATATCGCACATTAAATCGCCACCCTCAATTTTAAATATCCGCCCACAGGCGGGTTTTATCTTCATTACAATGTCAATTAGTATTTTTATTATTGTACTAAATAGTACATAATAATAAGTTTGTATAAAATAATTACCAATGGCAGGCAGGCCCAGAATATATAACGACGAAAACATTATCGATAAAGCGATAGAAGTTTTCAGAGGTAAGTGCTTTGATGCAGCATCTACTGATGAGCTTTTGGCTGCCATGGGCATTGGTAAAGGTAGTTTCTACCTCAACTTTAAAGGCGGTAAAGAAGAACTTTATCAGCGCAGCCTAAAACGTTTCGCCGAAAACCTCAACCGCAAGATGGAAGCCGAGATGGAGAGATCAGGCGACGCCATGGGTTATATAAAAAACCTGTTCTTAAAAATGGCTAACATCCCATCGGCACAAAAAGACAGGGGCTGTTACTATGGCGATGCGCTTGTACAACTTTCTGCAAAAGATAAGGCAAATAAAGAATTGGCTGTTTACCTGCTTAAAGACCTTCACCGCATATTTACCAGCGCCGTAAAAAGCGGCCAGGAACAGGGCAAAGTGGCGAAAGATAAAGACCCCGAAACTTTGGGCTGGTATCTTATCAACTTCTGGAATGGCATCCACATCACCAAACGCATGGAGAAATCGCCTGAAATACTGAAGAGTATCATCGAGGGCAATTTTAAACTTTTAGAATAAACATTTTTTTTAATCAATATTGTACCATTTAGTACAATATTAAAAATCAACACATATCATGAACTACAAAATTTTTGGAAGCAGATCGGGTCTCAGAGTATCAGAGTTAGCCTTAGGCGCAGGTACGTTTGGCACCCGTTGGGGTTATGGCGCACAGCCTGATGAAGCAAAAAAAATATTTGACAGATACATTGACCTGGGCGGCAATTTTATTGATACGGCAGATGGTTACCAATTTGGCGAATCGGAAGAATTGCTGGGCCAGATGATAGGCGATAAACGCAACCAGATAGTGCTGGGCACCAAATATACCGGCGGCGGCAAAGAACTGCTTACAACCGGCAACAGCCGCAAAAACATGGTACAATCTGTAGAAGCCAGTTTGAAACGTTTAAAAACAGATTATATTGATGTGTATTGGGTTCACCACTCTGACGGACAAACGCCGACCGAAGAAATTATGCGCGGCCTGGACGACCTGGTGAGGGCGGGCAAGATAGTTTACGGTGCGTTCTCCAACTTCCCTGCGTGGCGTATTGCCAATGCTTCGTTGATGGCCGATCTTAAAAACTTTGCCCCGCTTATTGCCATCCAGATAGAGTATAACCTGATAGAACGCAGTGCCGACAGGGAACTGTTGCCTATGGCCGAAGCACATGGCTTGGGCGTAGCATTTTGGTCGCCAGTAGCGGGGGGCAGTCTAACGGGCAAATACCGTAACCAGGCAAACCAACAAAACACGCGCAAGCAGGAATGGAACGGCTTCTTGTTAAAAGATGAAACCGGCGAACGCGAAACCGCTATATTAGATACCCTGGAACAAATAGCCGGCGATGTGAATGCCAAAGTTGGCCACGTAGCATTAGCCTGGCTGCGCCAAAAGCATCAGCATACAAGCCTGTCAACAGTTACCATTCTGGGAGCTAAGAATGTTCAACAATTAGATGATAACGTGGCATCGCTTAACGTAAAACTAACCGATGAACAAATGGAAAGGCTTAACCAGGTAAGCCAGATAGCATTAGGTTCTCCGCATCAAATGATAGCAGAAACCCAAGCCAAGATGTTGTTTGGTGCAGCATCGGGCCTGGTAGAATTAAAGCATCCGGTTGCTTAAGCAAATTAACAATGGTCTTGTTCTGGTATTTAACAACCAGAACAAGACCATCAATTTATATATAAGCCTGATAGTCGGTCAGCTTTTGGTGTAAACGCTGCTCCAGGTAAGCATTTGCGCCTTTTAATTCGGTTAAGATCAATTCCGCTTCTTTCAGATAAGCCTCTTTCTTTGGCTTATCCCAATGCTTTGGCGGTTCCTGCAGGTTGGTGATGCGGTCAGCCAGTTTAACTACCCATACTTCTTTGGGGGAATTTTTGATGCGGGCTAAACTATCAGCCATGCGGTCGGTTTTGGGTAGTTCTTTGTTCTTGGTGAGGGCTGCAACACCGGCGGCTACCCGGTCGCCAAAGTGCTGTTGTAATTCATCAAAGGTAACATCGGTATCTTCCAGCGTATCATGCAGCAGGGCCAGTTGGATAGTAAAATTTATATCAGCAATAGGTTCAGCAGCATGAGCGGTCAGTATCTCCATAGCCACATTACTTAAATGTACCACATAAGGCAATTGGGTACCGGGAATGGTTTGGTTAATGGCGGCATGTTTGGCAGCCGCAAATTTGATAGCGTGTTGGTAAGTTGATTGCAGATCCATAAATGAGGTTTGGGTGATATAACAATAACGGCTAATAAAGCATAACATTATCCGCAGGAAGCACTTAAGGCGCCGGCCTAAATTATTTACGGCAGCGGCCTGCCAAAGCGAGGGTAAATCAACTATATTTGCAGGCAATTGCACCCGTAGTTCAATGGATAGAATGTCAGATTCCGGTTCTGATGATATGAGTTCGAATCTCGTCGGGTGCACTAATTAAAAAGGCCTTTAACAAATGTTAAAGGCCTTTTTTATATCTACCAGATCCTTACTCGCTGCGCTTCGGTCTTGTAATTCTTTTCGCCGGGCTGCAGGTTAAATGCTTTGTAGAAAGGTGCAAAATTCATCAGCGGCCCGTTAACACGCCACATAGCCGGCGAGTGCGGGTTGGTGTTCACACAGGTGCGCAGGAACGCGTCTCTGGTTTTCACTCTCCATATACGCGCTATCGACAGGAAAAAACGCTGATCGGGTGTAAAGCCGTCAATCTTTTCATTGCCCTTGCCCTGTTCCGTCATTTTGAAAGCATCATAGGCAATAGCCACGCCGCCGTTATCTGCGGTGTTCTCGCCAAGGGTTAAAAGGCCTTTTACATGCACAGTATCCAAAACGGTAAAAGTGCTGTACAGGGCAGCCAACTGCGAGGTTTTGTCTTTAAACTTGCTCAGGTCTTCTTTTGTCCACCAGTTTTTCACGTTGCCGTCTTTATCAAATTGTGCGCCCTGGTCGTCAAAAGCGTGGGTCATTTCGTGGCCTATTACCATGCCTATACCGCCGTAGTTAATGGCATCATCGGCCTCAAAATCAAAGTACGGGTACTGCAAAATACCGGCAGGGAACACGATCTCGTTAACGGGCGGATTATAATAGGCCGTAACAGTTGATGGCGTGGTCATCCATTCGGTTTTATCTACCGATTTCTTCAGTTTATCCAATTCGTGCTGATAGTCGTTACGATTAAGCGACAGCAGATTTTCAAAGTATTGATTTCTGTTGATGGTTACCTTGTTATAATCGCGCCATTTATCAGGATAGCCTATCTTTTTGGTGATAGTGTATAGTTTCTCTTTTGCTTTTTGTTTGGTGCTGTCACTCATCCAATCCAGTTGGTTAATGCGGTTCTCGAACGATTTTTGCAGGTTGTTCACCAAAGCGAGCACGCGCTGTTTGGCAGCTTCATTAAAGTAGCGTTTCACATATAGCTGCCCCAGGGCCATTCCCAGGTTGTTGTCAACACTGGCCACCATCTGCTGCATGCGCGTTTTTTGTTTATCCTCGCCCGATAGTTCTTTATTGAACGCGAAGCTGGCATCCACAAAAGGCTGACTCAGCCTGTCGGCATAATTTTGCAGGGTTGCGGCTTTAAGGTAAGCTTTCCAGTTGCTGATACTCACGGTTTTCAGCATCGTGTTCAGCTTATCGTAATAAGCAGGCTGCGCCATATCTATCGAGTCGGTAGCGGCGCCTATATTTTTCAGGAAGCTAACCCAGCCAATGTTTGCTTGTTTTTTGCTGATCTGCGCAACGGCCATCTTGTTAAAATTTGCGTTAATATCGCGTAGCTCAATGTTAGTTTTGCTGCCGGCAGCTAATTGTTTCTCGATGCCGTAAACCGTTGCTGCTTTGGCCTTAGCTACAGCAGCGTTGCTTCCGGTTAGCTTGAATAGCTTCGTTAGGTAAGCCTGGTAAGCCCGCTGAACGTGCAGCGTGGCCGAATCTGTTTTAAAATAGTAGGTTTTCTCCGGTAAGCCGATGCCCCCCTGGTAAACGTGCGCTATGTTAATAGAACTATTTTTATTATCAGGCGAAATCCCAAAGCTGATCACCGAACGATTACCCGTTTTCATTTCATCAGCCAAAAATTTAAGCAATGCTGGTACGCTGTTTATAGCGTCAATCCGTGCCAGTATAGGTTTAACGGGCGCATAACCGCGGTGGTTAATAGTGGCCATATCCATACCCGAGGCATAAAAATCACCCACCTTTTGCTCAATACTACCAGGGGTATTCTTAGCTTTTGAAACACTATCCAGAATGTTTTGCAGTAAACGTTTTTGCGGGATATTAAGGAACGAGTATGAACCTACACCCGCCTGGTCGTTTGCTATTTTCACGGTATCGTACCATTTGCCGTTCACGTATCGGAAAAAGTTATCTCCGGGCTTAACGGCAGGGTCTAATCCCGGTACATCAACATAAGCTCTCTTTTGGGCTTGTGCCTGGTTGCAAACGCCAAAAAGCAGAACGGCAGAACAAATGGCTAACAGTTTTTTCATGCCTTAAAGGTAATAAACATCTTTTTTAATGGCTTAAAGCCAATCAGATAATATTATTTCAGGATGAGCATCAATAGTTAATTATTATTTAACTATTAATATATTTGAAATCTAATGAATTAATTTTACCTTTATCATGTATGGTTTAAGGACCTGATCCCGGTCAATTTGCGAAGATGGGCATTAGCATCGTTCTTCCGCGTGACTTCATCGCTTTCAGCTTTTTGAGCAAACCACCATACTGAAGGCGTTTCCATGAGTAAAATTTTGTTATTGGACGATAACCCTGATATAGTTGGGGTTGTTGAAGAAGTACTTTCTTACGAAAACCATACGGTTAAAAGCACCCAAAAAAGTGAGGGGTTTCTCGCTATTGCCCAGCAATTTAAGCCAGATGTGATCATGATGGATTTTAAGCTGGATGACGGCGATGGCGGCGAACTTTGCCGCAGCCTAAAAGAACATCCTACGCTTAAATACATCCCTGTCATCATCTTTACCGCCTATAACAAACCAGGGCTTGATTATAAAAGTGAATACGGCTGCGACGGTTTTATAGCAAAACCATTCGATATCGATGTAATGTTAAAAACCATTAATGAAGTAATATCACCCAAAAGCGAAGCATTTAGCGCTTAACCATTATTCCGTCTCCATATCCGGCGTGTACTCTCCCCTGCGGGCCAGGTTGTTCAAACGCGCACGGTTTACCAACAGCTTTTGCGCTTCGGCAACATTGGCATCATTACCGGCCCATTTATCTAATGCAGGTTGTTGTATAGCCCTTGAGAAAGAGAAGGTTAAAGCCCATGGCATTACATTATCATATTGTACATGCATGGCATTAAGGCGTTCGGTAGCCAGTTCGGCTTCTTGCCCGCCCGATAGGAAAGCTATGCCCGGAACAGCGGCAGGTACTGTACGCAGAAAACACTGTACGGTAGCATCGGCAATTTCTTTAGCACTTGTTTGGTTAGCAGCTTTTAAGCCGGGCAGTATCATGTTAGGCTTTAAAATCATGCCTTCAAAAGCAACGTTTTGCTCATAAAGGGCATTGAATACAGCATGCAAAACTTCGGTAGTTACCTCAAGGCAGCGCTGTAATGAGTGGTCGCCATCCATTAAAACTTCGGGCTCAACAATAGGTACAATACCTGCCTGCTGGCAAAGCGATGCATACCGGGCCAACGTAAAGGCGTTAGCCTTTATAGCGGCTGTGCTTGGTGTTTTCTCGGTTATAGAGATCACGGCACGCCATTTGGCAAACAGCAGGCCTTGCTCATGGTAAGCTTTTAAACGGTCAGCAAGTCCGTCCAGTCCTTCGGTGATAGTTTCACCTGGAAAACCATCAAAGCCTACTGTTCCTTCATCTACCTTAATGCCCGGCACTATCCCCTGCTCTTTCAGCACATCCAAAAACAGGCGGCCATCATCAGTTTTCTGGTGAATGGTCTCATCAAATAAAATAGCCCCGCTGATGTACTCGCCCAGGCCGGGCGCCGTAACGATGAGCTGGCGGTACTTACGGCGATATTCCTCAGTAAGCGGAATGCCCAGCGGCTCAAAACGTTTATTGGCTGTAGGAATGCTCTCGTCCATGGCCAGCAGGCCTTTATCAGGAGCCATCAATCGGCTGGCGGTGTTTTTCAGTTCGGCTAAGTTCATTTTTTGGTAGATGAATTACGCTAAAGAAACGATGCTGACGCCGCCTTGTTTTAGTGTTAACATATTATAACATTTTCTTACAATGTAAAGACGTATTGCTTTTAACTGTCGGTTTGACTATTATTGTGTCATCCAATTAAGCTAAAACCATTTACAAATGAGACTGAAGTTTATCCTGCTCCTTGCGCTGGCAGCGTGCGGCCTTACAGCATCGGCACAAAACAATAACTCAAGTGCTGCTTATGTGCAGGCCAAAGCGCCGCTTCGCCAAAACCCTTACATCGAGTTGCCCCTGGGTGCCATTAAGCCGCAAGGCTGGATGCGCGAAATGCTGGTACGTGCCAAAAACGGTGCAACCGGTAACCTCGATAAACTTTACCCATTAGTAATGGGCAAACGCAACGGCTGGCTTGGCGGCGACGGCGACCGCTGGGAACGCGGCCCGTACTGGATAGATGGCTTGCTGCCGCTGGCCTACATCCTGCAGGATAAAGAATTGATAGCTAAAGTAAAGCCCTGGATAGAGTGGAGTATAAAAACCCAACGCCCTGACGGTTACTTTGGCCCGGCAAATGATCTTGGGCCCGAGCGCGGCATACAACGCGATAACGCGCAGGACTGGTGGCCAAAAATGGTGATGCTAAAGGTATTGCAGCAATATTACTCGGCCACGGGCGATAAACGCATCATTAAACTGATGACCAATTACTTTAAGTACCAGTTAAAGGAACTACCAACCAAACCTTTAGACCACTGGACATTTTGGGCACGTTACCGTGGCGGCGATAACCTGGCCATGGTTTACTGGTTGTATAATATTACCGGTGATAAGTTTTTATTAGACCTGGGCGAACTGCTCCACAAACAGACGTTCGATTATACCAACGCTTTCCTGAACACCGACCTGCTATCTACAGATTACAGCATCCACGGGGTTAACCTTGCCGAGGGCATGAAAGAGCCTATTGTTTACTATCAGCACCATCCCGAGGCACGTTATGCTGATGCCATGACCAAGGCTTTTAAAGACCTGCGCAAGTTTGACGAATCGGTACCCGGATTGTTTGGCGGTGATGAATCATTGCACGGTAACAACCCAACGCAAGGCTCGGAGCTTTGTACTGCCGTAGAGATGATGTACACACTGGAGAACGGCCTGGCCATAAGCGGAGATGTTAGCTATGCGGATCATTTGGAACGTATTGCCTTTAACGCCCTGCCTACCCAGATAAACGAAGATTATACCACGCACCAATACTTTCAGCAGGCTAACCAGGTGATGCTTACCCGCCAAACCCGCAATTTTGACGTTAACCACGATGGTACCGATCTTTGCTACGGCCTTTTGACCGGCTATCCCTGCTGCACATCGAACATGCACCAGGGCTGGCCAAAATTTGTGCAGAACCTTTGGTACGCCACACCCGATAAAGGCGTAGCCGCACTGGTATATACCGCCAGCGAGGTAGATGCTTATGTGGCGGATAACCAAAAGGTAAACATCAAAGAAGAAACGAATTACCCATTTGATGAGCATATTAAATTCACTGTAAACTTTGCTAAGAAAGGTACATCGGCAGTATTTCCGCTCCATTTGCGTGTACCAAAATGGTGTGCCGTTGCCAGCGTAAAAGTGAACGGAGCTGAAGTACAACAGGGCAAAGCCGGCGAAATTGTAAAACTGAACCGTACCTGGAAAAGCGGCGATGTGGTAGAGCTAACCCTGCCCATGCACATTTTTAAAAATACCTGGTACGAGAACTCTATGTCGGTTGAGCGCGGGCCTATTGTTTATGCTTTGAAGATAGGTGAGCAGGAAAAACAGGTAACCAACACCAAAGACCCGCAGGAGTACGGCGATACCTACCTTGAAGTGCGCCCCACCACCCCGTGGAACTACGGCTTGATCCGCACCGATGACGACAAACTTGCAGGTGCCTACAAAGTGGAGAACGTAAAACCGGCAGGCAATTTTCCTTGGACACAGGCGGCCGCCCCTATCCAGATCAAAACAAAAGGCAGGCGTATCCCAACCTGGCAGTTATATAATGAAATGGCCGGCCCGCAACCCTACGGCAATATCTGGAACTTTGTAACCGACAAACAAGAGGAAGAACTCACTTTGATACCCTACGGTTGTACAAGGCTGAGGATCTCATTATTCCCCGTGATAGACAAGAAATAAACAGAAAAGGCTCCCGTTTATGCGGGAGCCTTTTTACTTACAATAATAAGCTAAATTACTTCTGCAAAGCAGGTTGCATGTGCGTGCTGATGGCGATGCGGTTCCAGGCGTTGATAACAACCGCCGCTGCAATTGCTTTGCCTACATAATCATCACCCAAAACCTCGACAGCTTTGTTGTAGGTAGCTTCAGATACGCCACCTTTGCTTATCAGTGTCACCTCTTCGGTAAGGGCTAAAATGGCCTGTTCTTTCTCGTCGAAGAACGGGGTATCTCTCCAGGCGTTAAGGGTGTAGATACGTTGCTCGGTCTCACCTAATTTACGGGCATCACGGCTATGCATATCCAAACAGTACGCGCAACCATTTATCTGCGAAGCGCGGAGCTTTATCAATTCATAGTGAATTGGCTCAATACCGCTATCTTTAACCGCATTCTCTAAACCTAACATAGCTTTGTATACTTCGGGTTGTGTTTTAAACAGATTTACTCTTTTCATGGCTTTATTTGTTTGATTTGTTATCACAAAGTTGCACACAAACAAGCCCTCAAAAAATGAACTAAGGTTAAGAAAAAGCCTGGAAGAGAGTCAAGAGATAAGAGTCAAGAACCAAGATTTACCTTGCATATTTATTTGCGAACAAACATCAGAATTTTCTTCTGTCTTGATTCTTGATTCTAATATCTTGATTCTAATGTTGATTCTATCCTTTCGCTCTTATCCTACTCAAAAACTGTGGCGTAAAACCAAGGTATGATGCCAGCATGTATTGGGGTATGCGCTGTACAAAGCCGGGGAACAGGCTAATGAAGTAGCGGTAGCGTTCTTCGTCGGTTTGGTTAAAGATGAAGCCTATGCGGCGCTGCGAGGCAACAAAGGCGCGCTGCATCATTATCCTGAAATAGGTTTCCAGCGCAGGTATTTCTGCCAGCAGCCTGTCTTTATCTTTGGCGGGCAGTAACAGCACTTCACTGGCCTCAATGGTTTGGATATAGGTAGTGGCGGGCACGTTGTTCACCAGG
Source organism: Mucilaginibacter conchicola (assembly GCF_003432115.1). GTDB lineage: Bacteria > Bacteroidota > Bacteroidia > Sphingobacteriales > Sphingobacteriaceae > Mucilaginibacter > Mucilaginibacter conchicola. Next base: position 39,207 of record NZ_QWDC01000003.1, on the reverse strand, counting down.
CTGTCGTGGTCGGCCATCCACCAGTTTTCAAGGGCAAACTGCACTATCTGTTCGTTCAGTTTGGCGTTTACGTAGTATTGGCGCAGCAGTCCGCTCAGCACAAAATACTCGCCTTTGCAGTGTTTGCCCGGCTCCAGTATGATCTCTTTCTTTCTAAATTTGAGCAACTGAAGGCTGTCGCAAAGCAAAATTTCCTCATCGGGCGTGAGCTTTACATGGCGGTTTATGTGGGCTATAAGCTGCGGGTAGATCATTTACGGCAGTTTAAACCAAAAGCGGAAGGCAACATTTTCGCCGGCTTGTGTCTGGTCGGTTATGGCTTCGCCGTCAACCTTTACAATGGTGTGCAGGGTGCTCTTAAGTGCTCTTTTTGGTAATTTGGCATCTATTGTAACTTTGAGTTCTTTACCGGATTTAATGGTGAAAGTTTTATCGAACTTACCCGTAAGCGATTCTTCGAAGTATTGAACATTATCGGCGCCTATGTAATACATTTTAGCTTTACCGCCTGGGGCAACCTCGGTGATATACTGTACCTGGTAAGTATCTTTTTTAGGGATACGAAGCTCACCGCGGTTCATGTGGTAAATGGTTTTACTGCAACCGGTGGCAAATAAAACAATAGCTAAAAGGTATAGGAGTTTTTTCATGTGCCGAAGATAAATAAAAAAGCCATGCTGATATAGTTAGCATGGCTTTTTAGCGTTTCACGTCGTTGCGAGGTACGAAGCAATCTCTTGAAGCAAATCCGGAATGCAAGGCGTTAACCTGTCCTAAAGAGATTGCTTCGTACCTCGCAATGACGCGTGGGTGAATACTTTTTCTTACTTCAGCGCATCCGCAGCATAGGCGCGGCATTTTTTAACTTCGGCAACGGCATCAGAGCCGGCCGGGATATTGTATTCCAACTCAATAGTAGCCGGGAATTTATATTTGTTTTTCTTCATCAGCTGCAGTACCTCTTTTATTGGGGTATCGCCCTCGCCCCATGGTGCATTAGGGCCATCGTGGAACTTGCGGTCTTTGATGTGCATGCTGGTAATGCGGTCGTGGTATTTCTCGATGAACGGCACAGGGCTGCTGCTGGTACCTGATGCGTAATGGCCGATATCCAAATTGATGCCGTTATATTTAGATTGGCTTAAGGCGGTATCCCACAGTGTAGGTGTAGCTTGCGTATGTGCGTGGTAACCTACCATCATTTTGTGTTTGGCAGCCAGGTCGCCAAGGCGTTTGGTTTGGGCCTCATCTGGCAGCTCAACCGTAACATGATTAGCGCCAAGAGCTTTACCTGCATTAAAAGCGTAATCTATCTCGGCATCAGTATTTTTAGCGCCAAGGGCATTGGGTTTCCAGGCGTAGATGGTAACACCTGCATCGTTATACATTTTGCGCAGCTCTTTAAACTTATCCATAGATACAGATGCGCGCCACTCAGCCAGTTTAGGGGCAAAATCCTGCCAGCTTTGTGAAGCATCCCGTTTTGGCGCACCGGCGTAGGCCTCGGCAGCATCGCCCATCAATTCAATAGCGTTAATGTTGGTATCGATGCAGTATTTAAGCAAGTCTTCGGCAGTGCCCGGCATGCTGCGGAACGAGTAAGTGATAACCCCTATTTGTACGCCGTTAATAACCGAGTTTGGTTTAGCCCAGGCACCGGCAACCAATGATGCCGCTTTGCCCGCTTTTGAGGCTAACAATAAACCACCCGCTGCAAATGCACCGGTAGCAATAAAGCGGCGCCTGCTTAAATGTTGTTTTTCCATGAAATGTGTTTTGTGAGATTTAATAATCTGGTTTACACCAAAGTTATTAAAATAAAGCATCCGCCAAAACGTGTATTAAAAGTGTTACTTCGCATGCGCCTGTGGCAGCAGGATCTCAAAACTGGCCCCGTTACCGGCCTCAGAATAAATATTCATGCTGCCTTTTAATGATTCTACCAGATGTTTCACCAGCGCCAGCCCGAAGCCATAGCCCTGCTCGCCACCCGTGCCATCAGTTGATCTTGCCGTTCCGCTCAGTATCTTTTCAATAGCTTCCCGGCTAAGGCCTACACCGGTATCTGAAACGTTTACCTGCAGTATATTTTCCGTAGTGCCTTGCTTCAAACTAAGATCAACCGAGATCTTGCCATGGGGCGGGGTAAACTTCATGGCATTTGAGATGAGGTTACCGATGATCTGCAACAATTTATTGCGCGAGAACGGAATATTGGCCGAATCAATAGAGGTATTGATGGTAAAACCAATACCCTTGGTACGTGCCTGCGGAGTATATAACTGCTCCAGTTTTTCTTTTAATACCAGCAGGTTAAACTCGTCACTTTTCAGTTCACGTCTGGGGTTATCAACGGTAAGTATCTCATCGGCCAATTCCAGTAATGAGCGACCGCTGCGTTGTATCAGGTTAATAAACTCCAGCACCTCATCCAGTTCGTTCTCGTGCCCCTGGTCGCTTATTACCTGCGCCAGGCCAATTATCCCGCCCAACGGACCGCGGATATCATGTGCTACTTTCTTTTTAGTTTCGTTGGCTTCCTGCAGTTTACTTTTAAGCCCGCTAATGATCTTGTGGGCACGCAGGCGGTTCACTATCTCGTTAGCGATGATCTTCAGTAGCTCAACCTTCTCGGGCGGTAAGGCTCTTGCATCTTTATCCAATACACATAAAGCACCAAGATTATTACCATCCTCAGTCCGCAGCGGAACGCCGAAATAATAACGCAGTTTGGGTTCATCGGTTACATAACCTTTATCTTTAAAACGATCATCGGCAGCAAGGTCCTGCACTTCAAAAGGGTCATCGCCTAAGATAGTATACTGGCAAACAGTTTCTTCGCGGGGAGTGGGTTCGGTTTCCAAACCGTGGTTAGTGATACTCCACTGGGTAAAAGAATCGATAAGGTTTACCAGCGAGATCTCGGTACCGGCAACTTTGGCGGCCAGTTTGGCCAGATCTTTAAAACTATCCTGAAAGCTGGTATAATCGAGGTCGTAATCGGAAAGTTCTAAAACCCTCTCCATTTCGTTATGTGGTATCGGCTGCTGTTGCATGGTATAATTTAGATGTCTCTAATTTCTGTTATTGGCCGGTATTTCAAAATACCCTTACCAACAAAAACATTATTTTTTTGCGTAAAGTTTGCCTTTGGGCATAATAGAGAGTTGAGCAATAACAATACCAGCAGCAAAATGAGGTGATAACCTCAAATAAAAGAAGCCCCTTGCGGGGCTTCACACTATCCAATATAACACATCCTAATCAACGTATTCTCCTATTAGTCGGTAACTATTACCTTGGCATTTACCATGTTGCTGTGGAAGGTACAGTGGTAGGTAAATGTGCCCGTTGCAGCAAATGATTTGCTGAACTTAGCACCGGTAGCAAGGCTGCCGCTATCAAACGCACCGGCATCTTCGGTAGCGGTGTGCGGTGCCGAATCGCTGTTTGTCCAGGTTACACTCTCGCCTTTTTTAATGGTAATGGTAGCCGGCGAAAAGGCAAAATCTTTAATACTTACTGCATTGGTACCACCAGTTGGGTTTGTTGGGTTGGTGGGGTTAGTTGGGTCGGTAGGCGTAGGGTCGCTTTTTGATTTTGAGCATGCCGCAATAGCAATTACAATTACAGCGAACATCATGGTGATGCCTAAAACGTACTTTTTCATATCAAATGTATTTGGTGTTGTTTTGATATGATTACGCTGGCATGGTTAAGGATGGTTGCCTGAGGAGCAAAAAAAAGTTGACTCACCCCCTGCCCCTCTCTGAAGAAGCCCCACCCAAACCCTCCCCGGGAGGGAGGGCTTAAAGAAGAATGTTTTAAAGTCTCCCCTATTGGGGGGGGGGGGGAGATTTAGAGGGGGCTCAAATATGACACTAACCTCAACTTTATATTAAAATAACCCCTAATTAATACTGATGCTTTTTTTAACTTTGCGCTCCTTTAATTTATATAGTGGTAACGAAACGGAAAAGGACAATTAAAGAAGCTTGGGTAGCTGCCCTGCAATCGCCAAAAAAGCGCGATAAATTGCTTATAGGCTCGGCTATTATTGCTGTAATGCTGTTGGGCATGCCGTTCTTTTTCAACTATATCCAAAACCGCCAGGGCGCTTTACTTAACGATTGGGTGCTGGAGCATCTCCCGGCTCATGATGTTTCTCCTTACATTTTTACGCTGATATGGGGCATGGGCCTGCTCATCCTTATAAGAGCTATGTATAACCCGGTTATCTATATCAACTACGTATGGTCGCTGATATTTATTAACCTTACCCGGATGCTCACCATCCTGTTTATTTCCTTAGATCCGCCAAAAGGGCTTATTCACTTGATAGACCCACTTACAAGTGTTTTTTACGGCAACACCGATATCACCCGCGATCTGTTCTTCTCGGGCCACACCTCAACCATGGTGCTGATATTTCTTTGTTTAGAAAAACGTAACGACAAGATACTGGCCTTTATCTCAGCAGCTATCGTGATGGTTTTACTGCTGGTACAACATATCCATTACACGGTTGATGTGGTGGTTGCGCCCGTTGCCGTTTACATTATCTACAGGCTGGTTCGCCGCATTTTTAAGATAGACCGCCTAACCAACTTAGAAGATTAACTTCCGGTTATTTCATTTTAAACTTGTGTAAACAGGCAATACCTGTATTTTTGGGTTGATACCAATCATACCTGTTTATGACTACCCATAACCCACGCAGAAACTTCCTTAAAACCGCTGCCATTGCCACCGTTGCTGCAACTGCAGCACCTGCTGCCAAAGGTTTCACCATATTACATAAAGACAAACCCGCCGACGAGCAATTGATAGGCCACAACGGTTTTACCTACAAGGTTGATAAGAGCTGGGCTAAGATAAGCGTAAACAATACCCCGCTGGCTAACTGCCACGAGATGGTGCAGGACAGCAAAGGCCGCCTCATAATGCTGGGCGATCATACACATAACAACGTGCTTATTTTTGATAAATCGGGCAAGTTGCTTGATTATTGGGGCACATCGCTACCAGGCGGTCACGGACTCACCATCAGCAAAGAGGGCGGTGAAGATTTTCTATTACTAACAGATTGCGGCTGGGCTTTAGACCGCACGGGCAACACCTACGGGCAGGCAGGACAGGTTTTAAAGACCACCACGGATGGTAAGCTGATTTTCGCTATAGGCCACCCGCGTACCATTGGTATTTATAAGGATGATGAACCTTTTAAACCTACCGAAACGGCCGTTGCCCCTAACGGTGATATTTATGTGGCCGATGGTTATGGTTCAGATTATATTATCCAATACGATGCAAAGGGTAAGTATATCCGTCACTTCGGCGGGCACCACAACAGCAATCCCGACCATAACCTGCGCAATGCTCACGGCATAACCGTTGATACCCGCGATAAGAATAACCCTACCCTGATATGCACATCCCGCGAGGAAAATTGCTTTAAGTTATTCACCATGGATGGCAAATTCATTAAACGCATAGATATGCCGGGCATGTACGTTTGCCGTGCCGTGATAAACGACAGCAACATTTACGCCGGTGTATGCTGGTCAAAAAATGCCGAAGGAAAGCAGTTTGACGGCTCGGGCTTTGTTACTATTCTGGATAAGGATAACAGAGTGATCTCTAACCCGGGTGGTATGGCACCGGTTTACAAGAACGGTGTACTACAGCAAACCCTGCAAGCCAAAAATGCCACCTTTATGCACGGCCATGATGTATGCATTGACGAAGATAAAAGCATCTATGTTTGCCAGTGGAATGCCAACCATACCGCGCCGGTGAAGCTGACGCGGGTGTAGCCTTGGATCGCTTTATTATCAGCATTCCATTAGGAATGTTGGTGATTGATATGAGCCGTCAGTGGATGTTACTTTCTTTTTTTCCGCTAAAAAGAAAGTAACCAAAGAAAAAACTCGCGACTTGGTAACGCGCTACAATGTTTCTGCTTTAGCAATACAGTGCTATCCGCACGTTACGCTATGTCGCATTTTTCCGGGAGCGTCCCGTCCGTGCTTTTTCTTTCCATTTTGCGCGTCAGCAAAAAAGCTTCGGACAAAAGCGGGCGGAACAATGGTGGCCTCGTGCGTGGTAAGGGCATAGCAATACTTGCCTGAAGCGATGGCCAGATGCGAACGAAGTTGCGGCAAGATTTTGCAGCCCGTGGTTCCGACCGATTTGCAGGGAAAAGGCCTTGTGCGAAAAGAAGCCTCTTTGCTGTATGATTTTTTGTTACTTTTTCATCAAGGAAAAAGTAATAGGCCCCTGCGGCTATGAGCAGACTGACGTTAACTTTTCACACAGACTTTTCCTAAAGAGATTGCTTCGTTCCTCGCAATGACGCTTGGGATTAGCATCGGGATTAAACAAGTAGAGACGCGGGGTATCGCGTCTCTACAATATCTGTAAATACTGACAAAATCCTGTCAGTCACCTTAGACCAGTGTTTATTTCCTCATTTCACCTTATAAGTTTTCTTCTCAACCCCTACGCCGGTAATTTTTAACGATTTCCAGTTAGATGGCAGTGCGCTTTTTATCTGAGTGATCCCTGTCGGGGTAATGTCCAGCCCGCCGAAGCCCATTAGCATAGCCTGGATAATGCCGCCTGCACCTGTAGCAAAATACGGATTAGTGCCACCCTTGGTCTCCGCTATCACACGGAACGGCGGGTTAAGGTTTGGCTCGTATGCATCCTTAAACCAGTGGTAAGCTTTCTGGCCGTTGCCGAGGCGAGCGTATAACAATGCGAATACACCCTGGGTCATGGCTGGTGTGCCTTCGTTAGGTACTCGGGTTTCGTAGTATTCCAGGTCGCGTTTTATTTGGGCAGGGTCGGTAATGGTTTTAAGCGGATAAGCCAGCAGGTTCACATCGGCTTGTTTAATACCTTCGCCTTTGTATTGGGTATGCTCTTGCGTAACGCCGTTGCTCATTTTAAGGATCGGGATATTGTTGGCTACATGTACCCAATCGCTATCGGCCTGCAGGCCCAATATCTGCGCAGCAGCAGTGGCATTCATCAGATTAGCTTTGGCAGCAGCGTTAGTGAATGCGTTGTTATCGATATTCTCGGCCCATTCATCGGCAGCTACTACGTTTTTGATATCGTAATGACCGGCACCGTTGCGTTCTACCCTGCTTGCCCAGAAATCGGCCGTGGCAGATAGCAACGGCCAGCCGCGATCGCGCAGCCATTGTTTATCCTGCGTAACGCAGTAATACAACCATGCAGCGTTGGCCACATCGGCACTGATGTGGTGCTCAAACGGACCGCTCAAAGCCCAAACAGGCGTTTCCTCTACCCCACTGTCGGCACTTTCCCACGGGAACATTGCGCCCTTATAACCGTGCGAGAAAGCATTTTTGCGGGCATTCTCCAAACGCTCAAAACGGTACTCCACCATTGATTTCGCTATCTCAGGATGCAGCACCAGCATGGCGGGGTACATCCAAAGGTCGGTATCCCAAAATACGTGGCCGTTGTAACCTAAGCCCGATAAGCCCATGGGTGATGGCGACAAAGCCGTTCCGGCACGCGAGAACGAATACAGGTGATACAGCATGCTGTGTACATCCTGCTGGGCTTGTGCATCGCCTTCGATCTGGATGTCACTTTTCCAAAGATCATCCCAAGCCTTATTATGGAACTGGATGAGCCTGTCTTTTCCTTCCAGCTTGGCGAAGATGGTTAAACGCTCGGCTTCATTCAGCGGGTCGGCATGGTGGGCCGAGGTGATGGATGAACCGGTAACACCATACTTGTAGGTTTGCCCGGCGCTCATGGCCTTGCTGAATTTCATCAGGTGCATGTTGTTGTCCCACATCTCGTGAATAACGCGCGGCTCTTTACCATGCTCCTCGTTAAATAAAAATGATGTTGATGCACAAAGCTGCAGTTTACCCGTAGGCGATTTTGCGGTTGAGGTGAGCAGGCTGATGGTAACATGCGGGCGGTCTATCTCGTTGTAATAGTTCTGCACTTCTTTCAATGCATCCGGTGCTTCCATTACGCTGGCAGCGGTAATGTTGATGGCCTTTTTGGCGGTGATGCTTACATCAGTTAAAACGGTAAACGGCAGCTGGCGCAGCGAGTAATACGTGTATTTGATGGTTGCTTTATCGCCATAATCAAAAGTGGTGGTCATGGCGGCGTGCTGCATATCCAGTTCCTGGCGGTAGTTGCTTACCATTTTGCCATCGAGGCGCTTACCATCCACTTCAAGGTACATATTCAACAGGTTAAAGCTGTTGAGGAAATTGCTAACACGGCCACGGCCATAAAGGTCATACGCACCGGCCAGCACTACGTTCTTCACCTTAAAAGGCTCGGGAGACGATACAATGCCTATCATGCCGTTGGCAACGGTGATGCCGTAATAGTTGTTAGGGTCTATCTTATCTGCTTTTATCACCCAGGGGCTAACGTTTTGTGCGTACACACCTGCGGCTAAGGCCATGCCGCTAAGCAAAGCAAAAAATCTTTTCATATAAGGTTAGTTTACTTGATCTTCAGTTGTAATTTTTGGTTCACCAGGTCGCCAATTTTTATACCTGTTTGGGTACCAATACCGCAGGCTATTTTGTAGTGGATACCACCATATACGCGCGACATTGAGGCTTCCTTAGCCGCATCCCTAAATGACTTGAATGACCGTGCAGGAATCCCAAATTCAGTCTCAGATGAATCGGTATAAGGCTTATTATCGCCAAAGCTATCAGTCAAAGTCTCGGCCGCAGCTGCTGAGATAACCGCGTGCCCACTGATATACTCAGGGAATGGTGGTGTTTGGATATGCGGTTTCCAGTTAGGATCGATCAGTTTGTTGATCACCGTTTCGGGGCGCACGCTGTTGGCTTTATATTTTACGTACCAGCAGTTGATAAAAGCATCAAACAAAGCAATCGACGCTTTGGTATAAGCGGCAACCGTAGTATTAAAATCCGCCTTTGCCATTTTGGAACCGATGCCGGCAATGTTCATCCAGTGCCCTGCGGGACCAAACTTTTTGGTAGCAAACTGGGCATGACCTATCACATTCAGCTTAAAGGCGTTATCATCCCAAAAATCGGCCATGTGGGTTTGGTCGGCGGTGAGGCTGTCAACTTTGCCTTTTACGTACATTACGTTTTTATAGAACACACTGTTCTTATCTGTCATGTTATATGCCGGTGGCTCGGGTGCAGGTATTTGTGAAGCCGAATCCAGCGCCATCGGGCGGATCTCGCCCCAGTGCGGCTCAAGCGCTTGTGCGTACATGGGTGGAGTAGGGATCCAGCGGCCATCCTTGCGTACCACATTGTATTTACTGGCCGATCGGGTGGCGGCGTAGTTATCCTTTTTGCTCCATTTCATGATGGCTTTGGCAACCGTATCAGAGTATGCTATCGAGTTTTCGAACACTTCAGAGGGCATGCCTGCATCTTTAATTTTGTTCTTCAACTCATCCACATATTTGAACATGCTTCCTTCGGGGAAGGTAACAGCGTTGCCCACGTAGCAGAACGAGAGTAAAGAAGCAAAATGGAAATCTATCTCCTTACCTTTCTCCGGCTTTGGCATGGCGGGCATGTGTTTTATCTGGCCTGCTAATGAGCGGTAATGCTCAGGGTCGCCGGCGGCGATAACCTCATAGGCGGCAATATTGGCGTATACATAGTTGCGCGATGCAATTACCGGCGGGAAGTTATTTTCCAGCACAATATCATTCAACCGTTTTACGGTAACACGGTAAAGTTCAGGGTCGTTGGTAACCTTTTTATAGTCAGCGTTTTTGCATGATGCAAATAGCAGTATCGAGGCGGCAAATAGTATCAGGAAACGTTTCATAGCTACAGGGTTTTAACCTTTTCTATATTGGCGTTATTAAATTCAGTTCATTTGGTAACCAGCATGAGTTTGCCATCATAAGTAACGGCAATAAAGCACGTACCTGTGGTTGTTTTGTACGGATAAATGCGGGTTAATTCCTGCGAGTTCAGCAGATCATTCAACCAATACTCCGGCTTAGCGAATTGCTTTGTGGCTTTATCGTAATGCGTTGTAACCAAACCTAAAGCATCATACCGGCCCTCGTAAGGCGGCACCTGCCAAAAGTTGCCACTCAGCAAAATATCCCCTTGTTTGTTGTTCAGCGGTAATATGTTACGTACAGGGGCTTGCTGATACAAGTATGGCAGAGCCACAGCTGCTTTTGCGTTCAGCACGTTGCTCATGAACATGGTGCTGAACTGGTTGGCTTCCATCCTACCCTCGTCTGATAGCTTATCTTTAAAGATCTCATCGGTGGTTTTATCGGCCATTTTCTGGTAACTCAAAAACTCTTTTTTAATAAATGGCAGCTCCATCTCCAGATCATTCTTAGGCCTGAATGGATAGTACTTGCCCTGATAAAAATAAGACAGGATCAAATCGTTCTTTTCATTCTTATCCAGGTCGGTATTGTAGGCATACAGCGGCTGCTGCGGGTTAACGTTGTATTTGTTATTAAGTCCCCAGTTGCCTGCCAGCAGGTCGGCTTTGCCGTCGCCGTCAATATCCGTTACCATGGCGCTTTGCCACCAGCCTTTTTGTGCATCTACAACAGGATTGGCTTGTTTAACCAGCTTCTTATTCTCGTTCAGGAAGATCTGCACCGGCCGCCACTCGGCAGTGATCACTACATCCTGTTTACCATCGCCATTTACATCAGCGGCGTTAACACTGGTGATGTGTTTTATTGAGGTGATATCCTTGTAGGCGTCTTTTGGCGCTAAGGTAAAATTGCCGCCTCTTGTGTTCAGCAACACTACAGATTCGGCTTCGGCAGTGTAATTTTCAAAGTTTATTCCGTTCACTAATAACAGATCTTGCAAGCCATCGCCATTAAAATCATAGGTAAATAAGGCCGAAGGTTGCACGGTAACCATCGGCAAGGCCTTCGCCTCGAACTTGAAATTGCCTTTGTTAATATACAACCTCGGCTGCTTGCGTTTGCTCACATCAACAAAAGGGTTATCAGTGCTTAGCACCACAATATCCTGCAGGCCGTCGCCGTTTACGTCCAGCCAGCGGGCATCAACATCGGCCAGATCTTTTGAGGCCGCAAATGCATCAACCACAACTTTTATAAAAGTGCCATCCCTGGTGCCTGCCAGCAGGTATTTCTCTTCGCCGGCTATGCCGCCAACGTAAATATCATCAATACCATCATTGTTCGCATCGGCAACTGCAATAGCGGGTACATGCGGCATGTAGCCGTGCGGCAGCAAGCCATAGTGATTAAAATCAAGCGATTCGGATGGCTTAACGCTGCCGAGTGTATCAGCCTTAACATCAACATAGGTAAACTGCTTATCCTTGCTGATAAACTGGTTTATCACAACTCCTATATCTGCGGTTGTTTGCGTATTTTCTTTTTTGTACCCGATAACAGATTTCTTACCTGTTGTAAAATCTTTCACCAACTGGTATGAGTTATCGGGCCATATCACCAGCATCTCTACCGGTTTATCCCCTTTTGGGAAAGTGAACAACAGGTTGCTTTGCTGGGTGCTTGCGTAGGCCGTGCTGGTTTGTATCTCCTGGTGATCTACCTGTTTTTGCGAGCGTACAAAAAATTTAGCACCTATGGCATCGGGATTTTGTTTGGTGTATTTGGTGCTCAGTTTTATGTATGATGGTTTGGCCTCTTTGGCATTCTCCATCGTCATGTTTTGGTAAATGAATGCGGGCTCATCCATGTTGTTGGTTACCAGTTCAAGGTCGCCATCGTTATCCAGATCTACAGCCACGGTACCTGATGACATGGACGGATCAACCATATCGTTACCATCAGATATATCGTCAAATTTCAGTGTATCATTACCATGGTAAAGGTAGCTGTGTACCTTACCGCCTGGCATCAGGTTTATTTTTTCGCTATCAAAAAAACGGCTGGTTTTAAAATCCCCGGCTACACTTGGGTCGTTAAGATATTTAAGGTAATCGATATCATTCAACCGCTTTTTTATCCCGTTTGAAAAAAACAGGTCTTTGTACCCATCCATGTCAAAATCCTGCATAATAGGCGACCATGTCCAGTCTGTAGCCGATACACCTGCATACAGGCCTATATCCACAAACTTTTTGCCGTTGCCCACATTTAGCTGCAGGCAGTTTTTTGTGTATTGATAATGATAGCCCGATAGCACCTGCTGGTTATTAATATCCAGCGATTCGCCCATTACAGTTGATTTAAGGGCCGCTAACTCCCCGGGGAGCATATCGGTGCTAAGCACATCAAGGTGGCCATCTTTATTTATATCGCCAATGGTGTTACCCATACTGTAAAGACTGGTATGGCCAAAAGCACTTTTCAGCTCTTCTTTAAAAGTGCCGTTGTGCTGGTTGATGTAGTAATAATCCTGCTCAAAAAAATCGTTACTAACGTAGATATCATCCCAACCGTCGTTATTAAGATCGCCTATACTTACGCCGAGGCCGTAACCGATGGCAGATGAGTAGATGCCCGAGCCGTCGGTAACGTCAGTAAACCTGCCGCCATCGTTTCTGAAGAGGTGGTCACCCGCTTTTTTATCAACTACCAAACGCTGGGTGGCATCGCCATAAGAGTTGTTATCATGCACTGATGAAGTAAGCAGGAACATATCCAGGTCGCCATCCTTATCATAATCAAAGAAACAGGCTTGTGTAGAAAAACCTTCAAAATCCAGCCCATATTTAGCAGCAGATTCGGTAAAGGTCATGTCGCCATTGTTGATGTACAATTGGTTTTTACCGGTAAACCCTTTATAGCCGCTTACTACTGATACGTATATATCTTTAAAACCATCGCCATTAATGTCAACCACGGTAACGCCGGTTTTCCAACTACCGGTGCCTGCAAGGCCGGCTTTTTTGGTAACATCTTCAAACTTAAGGTTGCCTTTATTTAAATAGAGCTTATTCTCTCCTTCGTTTGATACGAAGTAAAGGTCTTCCAGTCCGTCGTTATTAAAATCGGCAGAAGCTACGCCCGCACCATTGTAGAAGTACAGGTAATCGAGAATATTGAACGAAGCGCCTTCGGTGTTTTTGTTTACAAACTTTACGTTGCTGCCATCAGCGGGCAGCTTTTTAAATATACTAACCTTGCTTTTCTTAGGGTTGCAGGCGCTAAAAAAAGTAAGGCAAATAATCAGGGTGAAACAAGCACTAACCGGTATTCTGAAAGACATTTTTATTGGTATAACTCTTTAAACATACGGAACTATCACCTGCATATCAACAATAGTTTCATCATTGGCCGGTAACTGGTTATTTATAAATGTTTCATAGGGTTTTGTTTGCTGGTGCATGTTATGATCTGCCATGTAAAGGTACAGTGCGCGGTAAAGCTGTTGCCGGTCTTTATACTTACCTTTAAACGTACCCGCCAGCACTTTACTGCCGGGCATTTGCATGTATTGCACCGCGCTATCTGCATGTCTTTCGCCTTGAATGGCGATGCCAAGTATTAAACTGGTAGAATCTTTTATAGCAGAAACATACTGCAAACGCAACTCGCCCGTTTTTAACTTTAGTTTAGCTGCAACATTTTTAAGGTAATTAAGCGTTGCGATATTATCAGGACATACGCTGTCGGTTAGATACTTGCCATCTTTTACAATCAAAAACTGATCTTTAGTAGTTTGCAGTTTCATTGCAAATCCGTAATAAGACAACGGATCTTCAAGGTAATTCTTAAGATCATCGATAAAAGTTTCATCACCATCGCCCCCGGCTATTGCCTGTAGATAACCTAATAATTTATAATGCCGGCTGATGATCATATCCGTAACATTCATTTTCGGATTTGCAGTTACCACACACTGAAAGGAACCTGCCCCTTTGTTACCGGTTATATTAACATTAAAAGCTGCTAAACCTATGGTTCTTAATTCAATTTTAGACGACCGACCTTTGATCTTAAAATTATTTACACTATCACCTTGTACGCTGGCACGCTCCGTTTTTAAATAAGGATACCATTTAGCCCAGTTTTGGGCTTTAGCCAGGCCCTGGTAAACGTTAAAGTATGACGAATTGATGGTTAGTTGCCGGGTTTGTACAACAGGGATAAGGGCTAATGCGGCTGCCAAAAATAATATACCCGCAGGTATAAGCCATTTCTTCATGTAGCAATATAGAAAACGATATAAAAAGAAAACGTGCTATAGTTTAGTTTAAAACTAAATATAGCACGTTTAACTTCTAATTGGTATTAGTTACCCGGGTAACCTGGGTTTTGTTTCAACTTGTTGTTGGTGATCAACTGCTGTTGCGGGATCGGATAAATAAAGGTGTGTTTATCCGGATCTGCTGTTTTCTTTGGCTCTCTTGCGCCGGTGAAATATGGCAGGTTGTCAGCAACCTCAAACCTGATAAGGTCGTTACGGCGCCATCCTTCCCAAGCCATTTCAAAGCCGCGCTCATCAAGTAAACGTTGAGGTGTAAGCTGTGCAGCTGTTAAAGGAGTAGTTAAACCTGCTCTGCTTCTTACTTGATTTACAAGCGTAACTGCAGGGCCTGTTTGTCCTAAGCGCAATAATGCTTCTGCTTTCATTAGTAAAGCATCACCAAACCTGAATATTACACCATCGTTGCTAACATCGCCTTGGGTGCCTGCCTGCGGAGCGTATTTTATACCACGGGCACCTGCAAATTTAAATGCAGTAGCAGGGTTGCTCAGGTCGGTAAAATCGGGGTTTAAAATTACATTAACACCGGTGCTTTGGTCTTTTAACAATTCGCCGTTAGAGCGGTACTGCTGGCCGTAAGCCCACATTTTTTTCCTGGCATCGTTATCTGCAAATTTATTGAAAAACGCAGGTGGCGCACAGAAACCGTTATAAGGTGTATTGGTTAGATCATAAGTGTAAATGTTGTTATAATTTAACGTGTACATCTCAATACTGTTACCACCAATATTGATGTTATCAAAAGGCACAACAAAGATATTCTCTGGCGAGCCTTCGTTTAATGTAGCAAAATTTGATAAGAAATCACTTGATAACGAGTATCTGCCAGAATTGATCACTTTATCTAATGCATCACTGGCTTTTTGCCATTCGGCAGTGCCGGTGTAAACCTGTGCATTAAGGTATAGTTTTGCCAAAAGCATGTAGCCACCCCATTTTGTCATGTGGCCATAAGAGGCGTTCATACCTGTAGCAGGCTCATCAAGTTTTTCAACGTTATCCAATATGTCTTTAACCAAAAAGTCATAAACTTCTTTACGGGTAGACTGGGTGATCTTGGTAGGGTCGGTATTAAAGTCGGTTACCAATGGTACGTTACCAAACATGTCCATAAACATGAAGTAGTAATATGCCCTAAGCACTTTTATCTCGGCAATAGATTTTTCGTAGTTAGCAGGCTTTTGCGCATCAGGGAGTGTTGCCAGCGTGCTTAATACCAGGTTACATTTACCAATACCATTGCTCAGGTCTTTCCAACCATTGTTAATATTATCAATAGTGTAGTCAAAGGTGTGTAACCATATTGATTGCCATTTACCACCGTCAAACCAGTCGTTACCCCTGGTTGGTACTACCAACTCATCGCTTGATGCTTCGTTGTTTTGGAACACCGCATTAGCCGGGATCTGTGTCATTGGTGTATAGGCTTGCGCTACAAACGCATTAAGCTGCTGTGGCGTTTTAAAGTAGTCTACAGGCAATACCTGGTTGTGAACCGGGCTATCCAGCTTTGTACAGCCGGAGATTATTGCCGCCGCCGCGCACAAAGCAGGTAGTATATATGATAATTTCTTTTTCATCTTTTTTGTATTTATGTCAGTATTATTTGAATGATACGTTAGCACCTAATACGAATGCCCTTGTTTTAGGATATGATGGTATAGTACCAACGTTACCATCAACGTAGTGAGAAACCGGTGCAACCTCAGGGTCTAAACCTTTGTATTTAGTGATAACAAAGATGTTATTACCGGCAAGGTAAAGCCTAAGGTTAGATATACCTTTTATGTTTTTAAAGGTGTAACCCAACGAAGCATTATCTAAACGCAGGTAAGAAGCATTTTCTAAGAACCTATCAGACGAACGTACATCTGTGTTGCCGCTGGTAAGCGCATCCTTTGTTACGTTATTATCCGGTAAACGAGATAACGTTGTAAAAATAAGCTGCGGGTTATTATACACTTTCTGACCGTAAACACCTCTGAAGAAGAAACTTAAGCTCCAGTTATTGTAGTTAAATGTGTTGCCTATACCGTAGTTAAACTTAGGGTTAGGGTCAATGTAACGGAAATCAGAACTTAACTGAGATTCGCCTTTATCATTTACACCTTCAAAATGTTGCAGGTAAAATACATCAATAGGGTACCCCGGTTTAAGGTATGTTAAAAATACTGAACTTAAACCACGGCCCGATGCAGATGAACTAATGATCTGGTCTGAAGACAAGTTAAAGCCATTATAAGAGCCTGATAGGCTGGTTATCTTGGTTTTGTTAAAGGTTATCTGTCCGTTCATGGTCCAGCTAAAGTTTGTGCCTTTAACTACCTGGCCGGTAAGGGCGATCTCTAAACCTTTATTGGTTAATGAACCTACGTTTGCGTAAATGTTATCCACAAAGAACGGTGGCGTAGGTACAAGATACCTGTAAAGCATTTTGTTTGTTTTATCGTTGTAATAGTTAATATCACCCGATAAACGGTTGTTAAATAAAGAGAAATCTAAACCAATGTTTCTACCAACACGTTCTTCCCATTGCAGGTCGCTGTTTGGGTTTTGTATGAAGGTATAAGTAGAAGGGTATTGGAATGAGCTACCACCATCAAAATATTTCTGACCGGCACCATATAAGGTAATGTTTTGGTAAGGATCCAAAGCGCTTGAGTTACCCACTTTACCGTAACCTAAACGTAATTTGATATCATCTACCCAGCTAACATTGTTTAACAGGTCTTTTTTGAAACGGTAAGCTACGTTAACAGCCGGGAAGGTACCATACTGACTGTTTCTACCAAATTTATCAGAACCATCACGACGTACAGACGCTGTTAAATAAAACCTGTTATCGTAGTTGTAGTTTAAACGCGCCAGGTAAGAGATGATCTTGTACTCGGTTTTAGAAGATGTGATCTTGTTTCTTGATGCATCACCACCTTGTAAAACGTTGTCTAAGTTCTCTGGTACAAGGTAGTTATAGCCTTGTGCTTCAAAACTCTCATCCTGGAAATCATTAAACTCATATACTGCAGTTGCAGATATATTGTGTTTACCAAACGACTCATTGTAATCAATGTGTGCATTGCTTTGGTACGAAGTTTTGTTATAGCTCTGCTGACGTGCTGTATTCAGGTTACCTTCGTTTGTAAATGTTGGCTGAAAATAATGCGTTAAAGTATTATCATGGATGTAAATACCGGTAGCACCTATCTTTAACGATGGCAAAAGGTTGTAATTAGCAGAGAAGTTACCTAACGTTTGGTAAGTTGTACCTTTGTTGTAAGTTTCAAGCAAGTGGTACAATGGGTTAGCCAGGTCAAAATCTTTAAAAGAGTTATTGTAAGTACCATCAGCATTATAAATTGGCTGAGTAGGTGGCGTATTGAAAATGTAACGCTCTGTTACCGCTCGATCGGTAAGCTGATCGCGGTAAACCGTAGTATTTGACAGGTTTAATGATAAAACTAATTTATCATTAAGCGCTTTTTGATCAGCATTGAACCTAAAGCCCAATTGCTTCCTGCCATTGTTTTTGATAGTACCTTCTTGTAAAGAATAGTTTACCGAACCACGATAGCTAAAGCCATTTGCACCGCCAGATACTGCAATGTTATTGTTATGCGTAAGTGCAGTGCGGGTTATAGCACGTTGCCAGTCTACATCACCACCTTTTAAATACTTGCTTTGATCTACGCCCGGGATATCTTTAATAGCGTTTGCATATTCAGTTGCGTTTAAAAGATCGTAGTATTTAGATTGATTAGAGATACCTACGAAACCAGCATAATCAATTTGTGCACGACCCTGACGGCCTTTTTTAGTAGTTACCAAAATAACACCGTTTGCACCACGAGAAC
The DNA here is from genome assembly GCF_003432115.1 of Mucilaginibacter conchicola. Lineage (GTDB taxonomy): Bacteria > Bacteroidota > Bacteroidia > Sphingobacteriales > Sphingobacteriaceae > Mucilaginibacter > Mucilaginibacter conchicola. The sequence continues at coordinate 21,143 of NZ_QWDC01000003.1, read as the reverse complement.
CGTAGATAGAAGTTGCAGATGCATCTTTTAATACGTCATAAGATTCGATATCTTCCGGAGAAAGGTTTTGGAACTGCGAGTTACCGGTAGTAGCAACACCATCAATTACAAATAAAGGGTTTTGGTTACCAGAGATAGAAGTTTGCCCGCGGATAGAGATACCGGCATCCTCGCTGTTAGGGTTACCACCTTGCTGGGTGATATTAACACCCGCAACTTTACCCTGAATTTGGGTTAATGGGTTAATAACCGCGCCCTGGTTGAAATCTTTTGAGCTAATGCTTTCAACCGCACCGGTTACGTCCTTTTTACGTTGAGAACCGTAACCCACACTTACTACAACAACTTCGCTAAGTGCCGTAGAGGTAGATTGTAATGAAACGTTTACAGGAGCACCGCCTGTAGCAGCAACTTCCTGAGGGGTGTAACCCACAAATGAGAACACCAGGGTAGCACCGTTTGCAGGTACTGATAATTTGAATTGCCCGTTCGCGTCGGTGTTGGTACCAACCTGCGAACCTTTGACAACAACGGATACACCCGGCAATGCTGAGCCGTCTTTTGCATCTGAAACCTTACCTGTAACGGTTTTGTTCTGCGCCATCAACGGCTGAACAAACAAACAGGTAAGAGCAAAAAAACATAAGGTGAGTAAGTGTTTAAATTGCATAGTTTGTGGTTTAATTAATAATTGGTTATATAAAGTTCTTTGTATACGGATTGCTCTTGAAAGTTCACATCATACACCGCAAAACTTACCGGTCGCACCGGGGGTATTTCACGTTCTGCCAGGTACGCCCGGCTTAATAAGTTCTAAAAATTATATTGGTTATATTGGTTTATAATCTGCTATGCAGCGTGCGAAAAAAGTATGTGCTAAAAGCTTTTTACTTATTAAAACACTTTTTCTCTATACAAAGATGTGCGTCCTTCGCGGCATTCCCTACTACTTTATATCGTTTCAAAAAAAATATAAAGTTTTTAAATACTATTTTTTTGATTATCAAATACTTAACAATTAAAAATCACTTAAAAATATAAGTCAATTTAAGGCTTTTAAGCCTTTTTTACATCAAAAAACAGGTTTAAATAGTTCTTAAAGTATCACAAATGATACAATTTCTCATGGCTTTTATTCAACCGTGTCAACTGCCTTTATATCCATTATACGCTGCTCAAAAAGCTCGGGATTTTTAGCCTTGGCTTTAATGCGCATTTTATAAACATATATGGTATTAACAGAGTACTCCAGTATTTTGGCAATGGTCTCGTTATCGTTTATGCCCATCCGTATAAGGGCAAATATCCGCAGGTCGGTATTCAGCACTTCGTGTTCATGGGGCCATATCTGGTCTTTCTCTTCAAACTGTGAGTTGAACACTGCTATAAAATTAGGGAATATCTTCAGGAAGATATGATCAAAGCTGTGATATAGCACTTCGCGCTCCTTTTTGATGTTCACCGCGTTGATTATCGCCCTGATATCATCATACTTTTTAATGGAGAGTTTGGTATCAACAGACATCTTCAACTTTTCGAGGTTGAGGATATACCCCGAGATGATCTTAAAGAACTGGCCAATATACTCTTCTTTAATACGTGCATCCTCAAGCAACTGGTTATTAACGCCTTTAAGCTGAATGTTTTGTTGCTCAATGATGCTTTCCTTGTGCTTAAGCTTGTTCAACTGCTTGTATATCATCACCAGAAAAATGATCACCAGTGATGCCAGGGCGGTAATGGCGCCTAAATATATAAGTATAGTACGCTTTTCGTTTTCAGAATGGTTCAGTTCCTCAGCAGCCAAAACGGGCAGTATAGCGCCTATCTGGATCTTGCGCTGGCGTGCACCGTAAAAATCGGCATCGGCCTTGGCTATTTGTATAAACTCGTAGGCATCTTTTACGTTGCCGGTTTTGTAAAGCTGTTCTGCCAGGGTATAAAGGGCCACCGTTTCGCGGGTGGATGATTTGATATCGGCAATTGCCGAGTGCATCAACATATCTATCCCCTCTTCTTTTTTACCCTCGTTTATATCGGCCACACCTAAAGAGCAGGCTATCATGGCGCGCAGGTGCATAGATATAGGTGCATCCGGTGCCATCAGTTTGTTCAGCTCTTTTGATCCGTTGAGGTTATCGTTCTCATTAATAAGCTTTAAGCCGTAGTAATAGATATAATCTGCCGAACCCGGTTTAGAGACGCTAAGCGCAGAGTCGGTATAGGCAATACTTGCACGGGTGTAACCCGGGCTGTAGTACCTGTCGCTGTTATATTTGGCCAGGTCGCCGTTGCAGCGCAGCATAATAAAATAGTACTCTTTACGCATGCTATCATTAAGCGCCTTTGAGTTTACCTGGTGCATAGCTTCAAATGCATCCTTAAACATACCCGATGACAGCAGGATAAAGCCCAGCTTGGTTTGGCTGTAGTTTATCAACTTTACATCTTTCATGGCGGCACTTATCTCTTTCAGCTTGTTCACGTAAACATAAGCCGAATCATACTGATAGGCTTTATATTCTTCGTAAAGTTTAAGGGTAATATTGTATTGCTTCGCATAATCAGTACGCGGGATGGCGTGCTGTTGCCTTTTTAGCTCTTGTATCCTTTGCTTCTTTGCATTTTCGTAAATATTCTTGCGGCCTATTTCTGCCTTTAAAGCGGTTAACAGGCTATCAGAGTCTTCAGCAAACACTACAGCAGGACACAACAAAACCAATATAAACAATACCCGGAGCAACACTTTCATAAATTGGCTAAAACAGAATCGATCAGTAATGTAAAATTGTGGTTCAGGGGTACAACCTTAACAATCGTAATATTAAGAATTATAGTTCGGATTAAAATTGGGCAGGGCACTTTTGTTAAAAACTTAATAAAAAAGCCCGCATCTTAAAAATAAGATACGGGCCAACGTATACGTTAACGCAGTTTTATTAAAAACCTGCGGAATTTAGCAGGCTAATGCTTTAGTGGCACACGGCACCCTTAGTGTATGGGCCGCCTGTTACGGTGCCATCCTGCGCGCAAACGCTTGTTGATTGCCCAACATCTAAGTGCTGCCTGCGCAAAGTACCATCACATTCTCTCCACTCGTATGTGGTGCTGAAACCCTGGTTGGTTGTTAGCGTGTAAGTGTAGCAAGTTACCAGCGGCGCAGCGGCCTGCTCTGTTACGGCAGGTTTACCTGCATCGGCAGATACGGCAGCCAGTACAGGCTTTTGCACCTCTGCTTTTTGCACAGCGTAATTTTTTGCTGCAGGCACTTTTGCGGTTTGGGCTTGTGCCATGCCCACAAAAGCGCATAGCATCACAACAAGTGATAAAAGGTTCCTTTTCATAATAAATAGATTTAATTGGTTTATAAGTAAATATACTTAACCTATTTATTAATAATTACCTTTTGAGATATTTATTTTCTTAACAGATGTTCATTCTTACTAAACTACAACCATTAGTTAATTAATAAGTGATACTAAACGCATCGCTGTTATTTTTAAACGTGATGCTGTTCACCTTCTCCCCTTCTACAGGGTTTGAAAAACCGGTAGGATCAAACCTTGAGATAGGCACCATCAGCGACTGGAAATCTTTCTTAGCCTGCAGCGCTTTGCCATTCACCTTCACCGGCATACCGTTATCGCCAAAACCGTGCAATACCAGTTTCACATTGCTGAACTTTGATTTAGCAGAACCTTCTACCTTACCGAAGCTGATAGCTTTCTTAGCCGGGTTATAACTGATATCGCGTTTATAGTAATCGCCTTTCTCGTAATCGAACGATGCTCCGTCATCCTCGTAGTAAACGAATTTATTATTTACGCTGCCTTTGTACACGTGCAGGTAAAGCGTATCGCTTGGTGCTTCGGTAGTATTCTGGATCTGCGATTGCATTGGGATAATACTGCTCTCTTTTACATAAACAGGCAGTTTAGATATCCCCAGATCAAGGGCTATCTTCTGATTACCTTGCTGCACATTGCCATTATACAGGTCATACCATTTACCTGCCGGGAAATAAAGCTTACCGTAATTGGTCACCCCATCAAACGGAAACACCAGGAACGCTTTACCGAACATATATTGGTTCTCGTACAAACCATTATACACGTTCTCATCGTGCGTATAGTCAATGGTCAGCGAGCGCATGATAGGGCTACCTGTCTGACTGGCATCATAAAAGCTTGAGTACAGGTAAGGCAGCAAACGGTAACGAAGATTAATGTAGTTGCGTGTTATCTCCAGTACTTCTTCGCCATAAGCCCAAGGCTCTGATGCTTTTGAGTTGATGCCCGAGTGGTTACGCATGTACGGGTTAAACGCGCCTATCTGCATCCAGCGGGCGTATAATGATGGCGATGCACCACCGGTAAAACCACCTATATCCATCCCTGCAAACGGCACACCACTTAGGCCCAAACTGTTCATCAGGCGTACGCCTAACAGCATGTGATCGTTCTCGGCGCGGTTGTCACCCGTCCAGATGGCGGCATAGCGTTGCAGACCTGCGTAGCCGGAGCGGGTTAAGATAAACGGTCGCTTATTCTCGCGCGCTGCCTTGTAGCCCTCATAGCTCGAGCGGATCATCTCCAAACCATAAACATTATGGATCTGCGGATGCGCCGCACCTTTACCTTCAAAACTGAACAGAATATTATCCGGAGATTTTTGTCCCCAGGTGCTGAACTCGTTCATATCATTCCATATCCCGCTTACACCTTCTGCTGCATATTTCTTTAGCTCGTTACCCCACCATGCACGGCCTTTAGGATCCGTAAAATCGGGGAAGTGGCACCAGCCCGGCCAAACCTGGCCTGTGTAGTAAGTGCCATCGGGGTATTTGGCAAAAATATCTTCTTTAACACCGCGCTCATAAACGCCGTAGCCTTTCTCTTCTTTAATGCCCGGGTCAACTATCAGGGTTACCTTAAAGCCCATGTCGCCAAGCTTTTTGGTCATGGCTTTCGGGTCAGGGAAACGCTTCTCGTCCCAGGTAAACACCTTGTATTTATCCATGTAGTGGATATCAAGAGTAATACCATCAGCAGGGATCTTTTTCTCGCGAAGGGTCTCGGCAATGCGCATCACCTCAGCTTCAGGATAGTAGCTGTAGCGGTTTTGCTGGTAACCCAAACTCCACAGCGGCGGCAGTTTCATTAATCCGGTAAGGGAAGTATATGATTTAATGATATCCGCAATGTGCGTGTGGTAGATGAAATAGTAATTCATCTCACCGCCTTTGGCACCAAATGATGAGAAACGGTTGTTGCTGGCGCCGAAGTTAAAATCGCTTTGCCAGGTGTTATCAAAAAAGATCCCGTAGTTAACATTATGGTGTACACCTATGTAGAAGGGAATGGTTGAATAAATGGGATCCTGCCCTGTGGTATAAGCGTAAGTATCGCTGTTCCAGTGCGTGTAGGCATTCCCTTTCCTATCCAGTGGACCAGTCTTTTCGCCCAGGCCTATAAAATGCTCGTTATCCTGCATGTGTTTATAGGTGGTGACAGATTCATTTACCCATGATGTGGTAAGGCCGGTCTCATCCTGGTTGATCACCTCGCCATTCAGTGTACTGAAGGTAACCTGGTAAGGGCTTTTTTTGATATTAACTTTCAGCGAATCGGTTGTGATGTTGATCTCGCTGTCGGTTTGGTTAACGGTTACCTTGGTTTTAACAGGTTTACCTATAACGGCGTACGAGAAATCGTCGGCAAGCTTTTGCTTGTCCATGCGTACACGTACAATATTGGGGCTGTACACCTGCAGTTTTACAAAAGCATTTTCTGTAGTGATATCTACATCCTGGCCGTTAACGGCTACGGCGGTTACTTTGCCAGTTTGTTTTACACCATTTTGGGCATACAGCAGTTGCGCCGGGGCAATAAAAGTTAAGGCGAGGGCTAATAAGCGGGTTAGTTTCATCTTAAAAAGGGGTACCCGACATTTGAGTGTGCCGGAATAATTGGTTTTCAGCGGATGAAATTAAAACAGAAACACGGCTTACGCTACCGATATTAACGGCCTCCGGATTTTTATAAAGCAAAAACCCGTTTATTGGTGAAATAAGCGGGTTTTCATATCAATATCGGTACAAAAATATAAGCTGTAATATAGACGGGGTAAGGGTTTACAAGCATCGAATTTAACTCACCCCGACATCGCTTTCGCTCGTCGACCCTCTCTTCGCTACGCGAAAAGAAGGTAAATTTGAAGTCCTTCTTCTTTGGGGAGAGGCTTATTTACGCGCTCAATAATCTGCCAGTATAATGATGTTATCATTAATAGGTTCAATTTTTTCGCGGCCATTCAAAAAGCTCAGGCCTACTACAAAGCTGAAACCGGCTACTTCGCCGCCCATGTCTTTGATCAATTCGCTGGTGGCGGTAACGGTGCCGCCTGTAGCCAGCAGGTCATCATGGATCAGGATACGGTCGCCGGGGTTGAAGGCATCGGTGTGGATCTCGATAGTTGCGGTGCCGTACTCCAGTTCGTAGATCTTTTGGTTTACGGTATAAGGTAATTTACCCGCCTTGCGTACCGGTATAAACGGGATGCCTAAGCGCGTTGCCAACGTCAGCCCAAACAAAAACCCACGACTTTCAACACCGGCAATAGCGTCGATCTTCATTTCCTTCACCTGCTCCATAAAAGCCTCGGTAATGTTGTGGCATAGCTCGGGATCCTTAAGTATCGGGGTGATGTCTTTAAAGATGATGCCCGGCTTTGGAAAATCGTGAATATCGCGGATGGCGTCCTTAATTTGCTGCTCTATCATTTGAAAACTAAATAGGGTTCAATTTTACGCAAAATTTGGGCATCTATTATGGCAATATTTGCTAAATCATCCATACCGGCGTAATTACCATGCTCTTTACGGTATTCAATAATGGCATTCACCTGCTTGTAATTAAGGTACGGCATTAGGCGAAGTTGATCAAAGGTGATGGTATTGATATCTATCTTACGGATACGCCTGGCATCCACCCTCACCTGCTCTTTTATCTCCGCATATTTTACGTAATCCAACCCAAATACTTCTTTCAGCTGTTCTTTATTCACAAAGCCGCCCAAACGCTCACGGTAATAGATAATACGTTTAGCAAACGCGGGGCCAATACCTTCTATCTTAGTAAGTTGTGCAGAATCGGCGCTGTTCAATTCAATAACCTTTGCCGGTTCTGTTTTATTTTTATCGATAATGATGAACGGGGCCAGTCGGGCATAATCCACCTTGGTTAGTCCGTAGATCTTTTGCAGGTCATCCGCTTTGCGGAAACGGCCGCCTTTAGCTGTATAGTTTTTAATGATCTGTGCCTGTTTAGCTGTGAGGCCCAGCTTTTGCCAGTCAGCATCGGAAGCCTTATTGGGATCAAATTTAAATAAAGCACCTGTGGTGATTGTTGTTTCAGGCTGAGGATTAGCTTTTTCCAATTGCGCTACAGCGGCAGCAAAAGCCTTCTCATTTATTGTAGTATCTTTGTGTAGCCTTTGATAAACGTATGGCGCTGCTAAAACCAGCGCTATCACCAGCAGCAGAACAACTAAACCATTCCACTCTTTTTTGGTGATGGAAAAATGTTCTTTTAGCTGTTTTTTCATGCTTGAGATAAGGCTATTGAGGCGTTAAATTAGTAATTTTAATACGTTTTTAAGCGTTACACGATACAAATGAAAATAATAACCACCGAAGAGTTTGCCAAAGCCACCAAACTGGATAAGCTTAAAATGCCCGGGCTTGCAGCGCTGTTGATGGAAGTGATGAAGATAAACCAGGTGAACGACCTGTTTGCCCAGGCCCAGCCCAAACAAGGCCCCGAATTTGTGGACGCCATTTTAGAAGGCTGCGGCATTACCGTTGATTTTGACGAAAGCGAACTGAAACACCTGCCTAAAGACGGCGCCTTTATCGCCATAGCCAACCACCCCTACGGCGGTATTGAGGGCATGGTACTGTTAAAAATGCTTACCATGGCAAGGCCCGATGCGAAGCTGATGGCCAACTTTATATTAAAGAAGATCCCCAACCTGGCCGAATACTTTGTGGCAGTAAACCCCTTTGAGAATGTTGAGCATTCATCAAGCATCAGCGGGTTAAAAACCACACTGGAGTTGCTTAACAACGGCACGCCGATAGGTATTTTCCCTGCCGGCGAGGTATCGACCTTTAAAGTTGAAAAACGCGAAGTTACCGACCGCCTGTGGCATCCGGTTGTGGGCAAGATCATCGCTAAGGCAAAAGTGCCGGTTGTACCTATCTATTTCCATGGCAACAACGGCTTGCTGTTTAACCTGCTGAGCATGATACACCCTACCCTGCGTACGGCCAAACTGCCATCAGAGTTGTTCAATAAGCAGGGGCACACCATTAAGCTGCGTATTGGCAAGCCCATAAAGTTTAATGACATACCGGATAACAACAACAGCGGTAAGATACTCAACTACCTGCGCGCCAAAACCTACGCCTTAGGTGCCGGTTTAGATGAGGAGAAAAAGATCTTTAACCCGCGTAACCTGTTCAAGATAAAGAAACTTCCAGAAGCCATTGTGCCTGAGACAGCTGCCGATAAACTGGAGAAAGAGGTGGAACCGCTGCGCGAGAATTACCGCGTTTGGGTAGAGAAAAACTACGAAGTATTCATCACCCCTACCTCAGAGATACCTTGCATTATTCGCGAGATAGGCCGATTGCGTGAAATCACGTTCCGCGAGGTTGGCGAGGGCACCAACAAAGAAACCGACCTGGATGAGTACGATATTTATTATCACCACCTGTTCATCTGGGATACCGAAGGTAAAGCCATTGTAGGTGCCTACCGCATTGGCCTCGGCGATGAGATCTTCTACAGCGTAGGTAAAAAAGGCTTCTACATTAACGAGTTGTTTAAGCTAAAAGAACAATTTACCCCAGTACTGAAGAAAAGCCTTGAGCTTGGCCGCTCATGGATCCGTAAGGAGTACCAGATGAAGCCCTTGCCATTGTTCCTGTTGTGGAAAGGTATTTTAAAATACGTGATTGACAACCCACGCTATCGCTATTTGCTTGGCCCAGTGAGCATCAGCAATAGTTTCTCAACTTTCAGCAAATCACTTATTGTAGATTACATTAACCGTAACCACTTTGACCACGATATGGCGCAGTTGGTTAAGCCCCGTAAGAAATTTAAGGTTGATTTTGAGAACATTGATACTGATGCCCTGCTTGCCGCCGGCGACTCGTTCAAAGGCCTGGATGCACTGATATCTGAAGTGGAGACCCACAGCATGAAGATCCCTGTGCTGCTTCGCCAGTACATTGGCCTCAATGCCAAGATCATCAGCTTCAACATCGACCCTAAGTTTGCCGATTGCCTTGACGGATTCCTGGTATTAGACCTGCAAAAAGTACCGCAGGATATGCTGGAGAAGTTGGGTAAGAACCTGTAACATGATTTATTGGGAGACGCCATACTTTGCGTCGCCCGCTGATAAGAAAAGGCGATGTATCTGCATCGCCTTTTCTTTTATTAAATATGTCATTGCGAGGAGCGGCAGCCACGTGGCAATCTCATAGGCAGGTTAGTGATCTTGTCCTATGAGATTGCCGCGCTATCGCTCGCAATGACATGTTGGTGAGTTTATTTAAAAACCCTGTCATTTCGAGCGAGCAGCAGGGGGCCTGTGCGTAGGGGCGACGAGAAATCTTGTTAGATAAAACAAGCGGGGCTCAGCACTAATAGCATGATTTCTCCTCGCTGTTGCTCGTTCGAAATAACATGGTGGTATGAACAGGACAGCCTACACCCTTATATAAACCTTATTCTTATCCAACACCTTACCTACGCACCAGCAAACCAGCATATAGCTAATAGCAAACAGCAATGAGCCGATAGCGCCGGGGGCTATTTTCTGGTAAAACACATTGTTTATCCATCCGTAGAAATTAGTGTTGCCCATCGGGATCATCCAGAAGGCAATAACCAGTATCTCCGATAGGATATAGATAGCCAGCGGGTTTTTACCTACGGTGGTGAAGAATGATGTCCAGTTGCCTGCGTTGTTGTTGCGTACCTCTACAATATATATCAATGCAGAGATGATCACCATATCCAAACCGGTTGTTAGCAGCGTAAACGGACTTGTCCAAAGCTTTTTGCCAATCGGGAATACCATACCCCAGAACAGCGCCAGGAAGATGAACAGTGCGCCCATCAGCGTTAAGCGGGCAATGGTCTCGTAGCCTTTGCCTTTTTCTTGTATAAATTTACCTGCATAGTAACCTACAATTACGTTAACTATGGCGGGCAACGTACTCAGGATACCTTCAGGATCAAAAGCAGTGCCTTCGCCGTGGTACAGGTGCAGGTCGCCTAAAACATATTTATCAAGGTAAGTACCTGCGTTAGTGAGCATGCCGTAAGGTGCAGCAGTATCACCGTAAGCCAACAGCAGCAGCCAGTAACCTACCAACAAAAAGCCGCTGATGATAAATACCCAGGTGCGGTTCTTCACAAAATAAATTATAAGCGATGCAAAAATATAGCAAAGGCCAATGCGCTGCAGCACGCCCATTACACGTGTACCACTTATAGGGCGCAACACCCAGCCATCTTTAGCATGATCAACAAACGGGAACCAATACATAATAAACCCTATGAAAAAGATGAGCAGCCCGCGCTTTAGTATGCGGTATAAAACCTGGCCGGTGCTCAGGGTATCAAACTTTTTCATGGTAAAGCTCATGGCATTGCCCACGGCAAATAGGAACGACGGGAACACCAGGTCGGTAGGTGTAAACCCGAACCAGGCGGCGTGCTCCAAAGGCGAAAAGGGTGCTGCCCCACTGCCGGGTGTGTTAACAATGATCATGAAACAGATGGTCATTCCGCGGAAAACGTCCAGCGAAAGGAACCTTTCGGGTTTTTGGCTCATATTGGTGGGTGCAATAATTTAAAAATCAGGAAATAATAAATTGATAACCCCAATATATGAATTAAAATTTCGTGCAAGCAAATACTTTATAAATTATTTTAAAAAGTATTTTAAACCCTATCTGTAACCAAATGTTATTATTTTTGAAAGATGCTCACCATGACCAACCATACGCTCGAGAAATTGGAGCTACTGCTGAAAAGCAGCGGCTACAAGGTGAGGTATGAGAAAGGCAATTTTAAAACCGGCGCTTGCCTACTGCAAAATAGCAAGGTGGTGATGGTAAATAAGTTTGCCAATCTGGAAAGCAAAATTGCCGCCGTGGCCGAGCTGGCCCGCACGGTTGAGATAGATTATAACCTGCTTGATGAAAAACAGGCTGCATTTTTACACCAGTTAAAACAAACCCAACTGCAGCTGTGACCATCACTTTCTTAGGAACCGGAACCTCGCAGGGCGTACCCGTTATTGCCTGCACTTGCGACGTATGCTTATCAACAGATAAGCACGATAAACGCCTGCGCACTTCTATTTTGATAGAAGCCGAGGACAAGACCATCGTAATTGATTCCGGGCCCGATTTCAGATACCAGATGCTACGCGAGCATGTAATGAAACTGGATGCCATTGTTTTCACACATGAGCATAAAGATCATGTGGCAGGCATGGATGATATCCGCGCGTTTAACTATAAGCAGCAGGCTGCCATTGATATTTATGCTACCGAACGCGTGCAACAGGGTTTAAGGCGCGAATTCTCGTACATCTTCGATTCTTTTAAATACCCCGGCATCCCGCAGGTGGATATGCACACCATAGATCTGGAACCTTTTGATATTGGCAGCGTACACTTTACCCCTATCGAGGTGATGCACTATAAATTGCCTGTACTGGGTTTCAGGATAAAGGATTTTACCTACATCACGGATGCAAAAACGGTAACGGATGAAGAGAAAGAGAAGATCCGCGGCAGCAAAATACTGGTGATCAACGCCCTGCAGAAAGAAACCCATATCTCGCACTTTACTTTAGATGAGGCCATTGCCTTTGCGCAGGATATTGGTGCCGAGAGAACCTATTTTACCCATATCAGCCATCGTTTGGGTAAATATGCCGATGTAAACCCGCAACTTCCGGAGGGTATTGAGCTGGCTTATGATGGCCTCAAGATCGAGATCTGATCTACTGCAGCTTCAAATAAATAATGTCATTCAAAATAGCCGGGTAAGGATTCTTGGCATCGGGCTTATGTACCTGCAACCGCCCACGTATAACCATTTGGGTGTTATTGAAATTCTGGTATTCACCATTGTGCATCTCAAAAAAGCCCGTGTGGGTTTTAGGTGCGTACAAAGGGCAATCGGGCGAGAAGTTTATCCAGATAGCATGTTTGGGGTCATGCTCAGTAAAAGTGCTGTCGTTTACCAGGGCAGATAGTTGCTTGCCTTGTTTATAGGTACCCCCTACCTCAACAAACTTACCATCGTAAAATCTCAGGCTATCCATAAAATTTTTGTAGCTAACCTTTTTATACATTACATCGGTAAAGCAATTGCTGGTGTACACCTGTGGTTGATGCTTACTGCAGGCAGCAAGTATCAGCACAAATAGTATCAACATCAGGGTGTAGCCAGGGCGCATATTCTAAGATACATCATTTATGCGTTTAAACTTTAGCCGTAATAACACTGTTACGCATAAACCTGCAACAATTACGTTAGGTTACATTATCTTAACCTGCGCTGTGTAATTTTGTACCATTAGCCCTTTACAATGAAAAAGTATAGCTTATTCCTGCTGGCCCTGCTGGCGTTTTTAAATTGTTCCGCACAATCTGTTGTTGATACCGTACAAAAAGTTACCCCCGGCCGCAAAAACAGCACTGCGCAGCAAAAGAAACCTTATGTGATATTGATATCTGCCGATGGTTTCCGTTATGATTTCGCCAAAAAATACCATGCAGATAACTTGCTGCGCCTTGCCGATGAAGGTGTAGCCGCATCATCTATGATCCCATCGTTCCCGTCGGTGACGTTCCCTAACCACTACGCCATTGTGAGCGGTTTGTACCCATCACACTCGGGCCTGGTTAACAACACATTTTATGATCGCAAGCGTAATGACCGTTATGCCATGGGCAATAAAGATAAAGTTGCCGATGGTACCTGGTACGGCGGTGCACCGCTTTGGGTACGTGCCGAGCAGCAAAAAATGCTATCAGCCAGTTTTTACTGGGTAGCTTCAGAAGCGGCCATACAAGGCGTGCGCCCCACCTATTATTATGCTTATAATGAGCGTATCGACATCCATAACCGCATACAGGCCGTGGTTGATTGGCTGAACATGCCTGCCGAAGAACGCCCGCATTTTATTACATTCTATTTCCCGCAGGTGGACCATGCCGCGCATAAATTTGGCCCGGAATCGCCTGAGGTAGAGCATGAGGTGCATTTTGTAGACTCGGCGGTTAACGAGCTGCAAAAGGCTGTTAAAACTACGGGATTAAAAGATGTGAACTTTGTTTTCGTATCAGACCACGGCATGGCCAGGGTTGATAACGAGAATCCGCTAAGCATACCTGCAGCTATCGACACCTCAAAATATGTTATCTCGGGCGATGGTATCCTGGTTGAGCTTTATGCAAAAAACAAAGGCGATGTAAATGCTACCTATGATGCCTTAAAGAAAGAAGCTAAGGATTACGATGTTTATCTTAAAACCAACATGCCCGCCCACATGCATTACGGCGCTGCCGACGACTGGCACGACCGCATTGGCGACATCCTGCTGATACCGCATTTCCCGAAAGTGTTTAACCTGTGGAAAACCAAAAAGAATATTAATCCCGGCTGGCATGGTTATGACCCTGCTGCGGTGAAAGATATGCACGCAACGTTTTACGCATGGGGACCAGCCTTTAAAAAACACTTAAATATTGTACCTTTCCAAAATGTATCGGTATTTAACCTCGTAAGCGAGATTTTGGGTATTACCCATACCGATAAAATTGACGGAACCAATGACCTGGCCCGTGAAGTGCTTATCAAACAAACCAAAAAACGTAAATGAAGCTTTCGCTGAGAATTTTCCTGCTGCTTGTACTGCCTTTTGCGGCATCGGCACAAAACCCGGATGTGGTAAAAAAACATGCACAGATCGTAGCTAATGCCCTGTTAACAGGCGATTACCAAACCGTGGTTGCTAATACTTATCCAAAAGCCGTTGAGCTTGCCGGTGGCAAAACAAAAATGCTGCAGATGATATCAACAGGTTTATCGCAAATGAAACAGCAGGGTTTTGCTTTTGAAAAAGTATCTATAGGCACGCCGGGCAAATTTTACAAAGCGGGCAAAGAGATCCATTGCCTTGTACCCGAAACCATTATCATGAAAATGAAAGAAGGCCGTTTCCAGGGTAACAGCAACCTGCTGGCCGTAAGCAGCGACCAAGGCAAAAGCTGGACCTTCCTTGATCTTAACAACGGCTCAATAAACGCAGTTGACCAGTTATTCCCAAACTTTAATCATAGCCTGGTAATACCTAAGCCGCAAAAACCGGTTAAACTTTAACAATACTGAAGCGTCAAATCATCAAAAAAAACGTTACTTAATGATGAGGCTCTGCTGCCTTTGTGCTATAATTTTCTTTTCCGTTGTTGCCCGCGCGCAGGATACCGCCGTTGTAAAACGCCTGGCCAACCGCTTTGCCAAAGCTACTTTTAATGGTGATGCCAAAACCGTTTTAGATTTCAGCTATCCGGCGCTGATCAAACTCTCCGGCGGGCGCGAAGCCATGGAGAAAATGATAACCGAGCGCATTGCCGAACTAAAAGGCCGCGGCGTAATGAAGTTTGACGGCTGGGTAAACTCGCCCGGGCCATTCTATACCGCAGGTAACCAGATCCATGTGCTTTTTCCCGAAACCGTGGTAATGCGCATGATAAACGGGCGATACATCAGCCACTCATACTTACTGGGTATATCTGAAGATAACGGCAAAAGCTGGACGTTTATGGATGTGGGCAACATGCCGGCAAACGTATTGCAGCGCTTGTTGCCCCAAACAGACCCGGCCATGAAAATACCGCCGCCAACGCAGCCTTCCTTCTTCCCCGATCAGTCGCAGTAGCTGAAGGCTTTGTAACTGTACTCCGTCCAGTTTTTGTAGCCGGGCAGGTGTTCCAGTTTAATATTCAGCTTGCTTTTGCCTTTAGTGTAAGCGGCAGGGATCTCAAAATCGGTATCAATCCAAATGGCATCGTAGTTATTTTTAACAATAACCCATGGGCGCTCTGTAACCGGTTTACCATCAACCCAAACCCTTACCCCCTGCCGGTTGGTATGCGTGGTAAGTACTCGTAACCTTACACCCTTGTTCTTCTTGTCAATCGCTACCCTGAAAATACTGCTTTTATCGAATGATTTACCGGTATGGGTTTCTGTAATATCATGTATACGTTTACCGGGATAAGCGCCTGTGGTGCTACCCTGCCAGGTTTGGCCGGCAATTTTGTACAGGTGTTTTTGTTCGGATACTTTGTTGCCGATGTTTAGTTCATCTGTTTGTTTAAGCGAAGGTTTGGCCCCCTCGTAATACCATACCAGGCTGGCGATATAGAAATTCTCCCAGCTTTCAAACTCCATATCAAAAGCCTGCTCGTAGGCAATTACATCGGGGTAGTGCATGCGGTAATAGCAATCGTTACCTACGCAGCCGTGGGTTGGGTAGCTGTTGTACTTGTTCTTCCACCATGCATTGTTGGCATAATCTTCCTCGCCGGTGCCCCATATATCCGGAAACTTACGGTTATCTATATAATACACCTCATCGCCCTCGCAGGCATGGCCACCTTTGGGCATGCGCTTTGCCATACCTATAACATGGCCGCGGCCCTCTGTTTTTAAACAGGTGTAGCTTTTGCCGGGTTTATCCACCTCGTTGGCATAAGCGCAGAAATAGCCACATTGCGCCTGCGGATAGGCTTTAGTGTTGTACTGCACTTCTACCTCAATATCCTTCATCACCTCTCCGGTTTGGTTCACCAGCTCAATACGGGCAGCTTTCCAAAATGGCATAGGGAAATAGCAGTAGCCATTGTTATCTGTTGTACCCACGCCCAAAGCTTTCAAGTCGCCGCCATTATCAACCGAACCGAAGAACCATTTAAGCGGCGCATCTACATAAGGTTTATCGCGACCGTCCCAGTACATTTTTATGCGCAGGCCTTTATCAGGAGAATAATTTTTAATTTTTATGGATGCGATGTACCCCGCGCCGTTGTATTTAAATATGTCTGCCGAGTTACCGCCCGCCAGGTCAAGTTTCTGTGTTTTGCTGATGTTGCCCGCTGCAGGTTTAGGATCATCCTGCGGATTGTTCCACATTTTCTCCATAGCGCGGTAATCTTCTTTCCCTGTCCACGAGATTGCCCCCTCAAGCGTGGTATAGGTATGGTAACCTATATTATAGAATGGCCTAAAGTTGCCCTCGCGCACTATTTTGATCGATTTACGGAACGATATGGGCATGTAGCTCCACCAGGCCAGGTAATTATCTCCCGCACCTGAGCCTACCTGAGGCTTATCGCGCAACGGCTTTTTATTGTGAAAAGCATTAAAGGTTTGATTAATGCGCGGCACCTTCTCGCCATCAATATATATTTTAATTCGGTTGGTATCGCCTATGTTTCCTGTCGACCAAATCCTGTAGATAGTCCCCGGCCCTTTTATATCGGCAAGCACGGCACCGCTATCCTTCTGGGTGTACAGCCAGTGGCCAAAATCCTTAAACTGATCTTCGGCCGGATCAGTGCTGGAGTATTGGTAGGTTTGGGTGCCAGTTTTGTAATAAGGCAGATCCGCAAAGGTTTGGGCAAAGGCCAAGCCCCTTTTTTGGTGCTGCGCCGATGCCTGATGTATACAGCATACAAGCAATATTGCTGCTATTAGTTGTTTGATATTTCTCATGACCGCCTTATTTATAGGTAACATTTACTTTGGTTTTGGCATTAATGAACGCGATGCCCGGCCTCACGGCGTAACGTTTTGGGGCACCCTGCACCGTTACGTTCAGCACGTTCTTTTTATATTCCCAACTGATGTTGCCCGCCTTGGTATGGAAATTTTTGATGCTCATGCTCTCTTTTAACCAGCTTGCCGGTACGCCTGCGCCAATTACAAATTCAAAATCATCGCCTTTGGCCTCGTTTACGTAAACCAGCATATCCAATTGCAGCAGCAGCATTTCTGATGCCGTCCAGTAATGCGGGGTAATGTATTTGGGTTTGAGCCAGCCGCGGTAGTTCTCCCACTGCCGAAAGGTATTTTCTTCTCCATCGCCTTCCCAATAGGTATATAAGCCGGGTGAACACTGGTTATTCCAGAAATAGTGCAGGGTTTGCCATACGCGGTCGGTACGGTCAAGAAAGAGCCATTGGTGTGCTTCGGCAGCGGAGAAATATGTCCACAGCGGGCGATCTTTTGGTGAGTCACCTGTGCCCCACTCGGCGGCATGCTTCTCCTCTATCTTTTTGCGGAACAGTTCATTGCCCTTATTGGTGATCCATGACGGCCACACGCTGATCATAAAATTTCGCTCGTTCTCATATTTCTGCTTACCGAAACCTTCCGTCCAGGCGGCTTTAACTTCTGCGGCTTTCTTCAGGCATGAATCGGCCAGGGCGGTTTCACCAAACTTGGCAGCCAGGCGCGATGCCTGCACCAGTCCGCGGTATGATATAGCGTTGATATACAGCACCGGGAAATGGTTATCCATGGTACCTACGATGAGCCCCTCGCTGAATGGGCGGGCTATCAGTTGCCTGCGTTTAACATCATGCTCAATATGCGGTGCTAGCGGGCCAATAAAATCTTTATAGATCTCGGTTTTGGCATTACGCATCTCGTCTATCAGTTTCAGTTTACGCTTAATGTGTGGCCACACGTATTGGTAGTACGCCGGATCATTAATGAGATAAGCCACCTCGGTTAACGCATTTATCGCCGAGCCCGGCGCATCGCCCTCGGCACCAAAGCCGCCGAAGAAGTCGTTCTCGGCAAAGTAGCGGGAGAGCTCACGTGCGGTTTCCAGATGGCCGCTTTTGGCCATGGCTACCAATGAATAAGCGCCATCACGTTCCCAGGCAAGGGGATAGTTGACCGGTTCACCAGGGCCCGTTTGCCTGCCTATGTAACCCATCATCAGGTTACTTACCTGCGCCTGCAGCGAGCGCTCAAAAGCCTTATCGGGCAACTGCATGCCAAACTGCTGTATGGTGCGGCTGTATGGCAGCGGACTGTTAAACTGCGGCTTGGTATCGTTTATCTTTAAGCCAAAAGGTGTGTTACCCATGTTTAACCTTGCAAAGGCCCAGCCATCGCCGTTGTACATAGTGGTTTGCTCGGGGATGTCTTTCTGCAATTCGCCGGCAGCTTCGTTGCCCACGGTAACGCTTTTAGGATCGCCGGTGAGGGTGATAATATAGCGGTGGTTGATGAGCAAGCGGTCGCCTTCCCAGGTGGCGGTGGTAAGTGGCCCGCCCGCCGGGCCAACACTACGGGTTACTACACTGTACTGATAATCCTGCTGGCCGTTATTCTTAAAACTAAACTCCCACCGACCGGCCTCAAGGTAGGTCCAACTGCAGGTATAATAAGGCGTAACCGTTTCTACCGATGGGATGCTGTTGTTATTTTTATATACATAAGCCTGTTTAATTTTATCCATGGCGATATCATCACTGGTCGCAATAAGCTTCTTATTTTTATCATACACCCAAATAGATACACCAAAACTACCCGGGCCGGGGCTAAAGCTGCCGCCGGGCTCTTCATAGCCTTTTTGCGCCAGTGGGCTACCTGGTTCGGCTATCAGGATATGGCCATCGCCGCGGGGCCATGGGTCCTGGGGGCGTTTGGCCTGCTCAAGCAGGGTAATTTGCCGTTGATTAATGAGTTGTTGGGCTTGTAAGCCCCCGGTAACAATTTGCAGGCTGCACAGTGCGGCCAGTGTACGCAGGTAAAAAGGTTTCATAATTGGTTTATATAGCTGCAGATTTAGGGTGATCTGCTTAGGCTAAATGTAAACCGGGGATGGGCTAAAGGCTATGCAACAAAAGTCGCAAAGCCACCAAAAAACGACTTTAGTATTACAACAAAAGTCGTTTCAAATGC
This sequence comes from Mucilaginibacter conchicola, assembly GCF_003432115.1. Classification (GTDB taxonomy): domain Bacteria; phylum Bacteroidota; class Bacteroidia; order Sphingobacteriales; family Sphingobacteriaceae; genus Mucilaginibacter; species Mucilaginibacter conchicola. Next base: position 2,058 of record NZ_QWDC01000003.1, on the reverse strand, counting down.
TGTTGCGATAAGCAGAGGGCGCTTTAGAAGTTACGGCTTTAAAGTTTTTGTTAAAATTCTGCAACGAGCTATAGCCTACTTTAAAGGCAATTTCGGAGACCGAGAGGCGCGTGCTTTGCAACAGCTCAACCGCTTTATCTACCCGGCATTTGTTGATGTAATAGATCAAATGCATGCCGGTTTCTTTGTTAAATAACGAGCTAAGGTACTTCTCCGTAATAAAAACCTGCGCTGCAATTTGCTGCCGCGATAATTCGGGATCATGGTAGTGCTGCTGAATAAACGCCATGGCCTTGCGGGTGATCTCGCTGTATTTAGGTTCGACGGTTGGCGTTTGAGCCGTAGCCCCGGCAAGCTTATTATTTCTTTTCCTTCGATAAACTATCAAACTAACACCCGACACTACAGCAAGAATGAGCCAATACATCCGGGCATTATTACTTTCCTTATAAAGGATGAGGTTTGTCCACTCGCTGGTATTATCGTTCGATTCGGGGTTGGTGCCGCTTAGGCTGGTGCGGAAGGCCTCGTCGAGCTTGGCGTCCTTATCGTACAGCTGTATATCAAAGCCGATGGTTTGGTTGGGATGGGGTTTATAATTCAGTTCGGCCCAGGGGATGGCTACCGAGATGCTGTAGCCCTCATCGGTATCCTCATTATTATTCAACGTGCCTCGGGGTGTTACTTTTACGCGGGTTTGCTTGCCCCAATTGGTAAAAAAGTTCTTTTGCGCATCCCACCGGTTGCCTATGTATTTGCCGGCTACATCAATTAGTAATTCATAATCATCCTCGTGTTTCCACTCGGAGCGGTCGTGGTTCATATCAAGGCCAATCTCAATGCAATCCGAATCCCACAGTGTACGCAGATAGCTTTTGGTTTGGAACAGACTGATATAGCCAGGCTGCACATAGTTGAGGTTAGCATCTTTTATATCAAAATCAAAATAAAGCGAATCGCTGTCCCAACGGCTGGTAAAGTTTAAACGGTTATTATTGGCAGTATAAGTGTATCGCCGCGGTTTGGTTTTCCCAAAGGATGAACTAAATGTGGTTTCGTTATAGGCGCTGTGCCGGTCTAACAATACCGGCACGCCCGATTCATCGTATTTGCTACTAAGCACCTCGCATTTGCCACCATGGTAAACTTTGGCTTTTACGTAGAATATGCCATCATTAAAATCATTAAGGGTGATCACCATCGATAACGAAGCGTCTGACCGCCGCCGCAGCACATTGCCTGAATTGTATAATACCTCAAATACCACGGAATCGGGCGCGGCATCATGTTTATCAGCCAACACCTGCAGCTTAATGTAGTTTTTAGCCGCAATGCTGAATGGCTCGGGCGCAATTATCTTATATGCAGCGGCTTTGAAGGCCACCGTCATTAGCAGAAAAATAAATAGAGACTTTAAACGCATAGAATACCTCAGCGCATTAATATACTCAATGCGAGGCACAAATGCATCCTGCTGCAGGTGGCGAAACAGCAAACAATCTTAGCTTTACATGACTTTTATTTGTATCTTAATTACGTAATTTGTTTAAAAAGCTGTCCGCGTACACTATGCCCACTCCCATCCCAAAGAAAATATTCAGCCGCAGGCACGAGATCTTTGCCGAGTTCCTGCGCGAGCTGGACAAGCACCTCGACGATGTTTTGAGTGAGCGCCGCAGCGATATGTTCGAGATACGCGACCTGGCAGAGATACTGCACATCCATCCCACGCATTTAACCAATACCATTAAACAGCTTACCGGCAAATCGCCCTGCTGGTATTTTGAGGATAAGCTGATGGCCATTGCCAAAGGCATGCTGGAACAAAATATCCCCGTAAAAGAAATTGCCTTTAAACTCACTTTTGATCCATCCAACTTTACCAAATTCTTTAAACGCTTTGAAGGGGTTACACCCAAGGAGTATAAAGAGAGGATAGCGGCTGGGTTTGAATTGGCAGGATAGTAGCTCTTCGTTAGGAATGGCAATGAGTAATATGAGTCGTCAGTGGATGTTACTTTCTTTTTTTCCGCTAAAAAGAAAGTAACCAAAGAAAAA
>NZ_QWDC01000002.1 GCF_003432115.1 Mucilaginibacter conchicola | reverse complement strand
TATCAGGCCGTAATTCCTGTTTCGCGGGCTGCAAAGATGCGAACTTTTTACCATTCGTGTCAAGTATTATTTCAACTTTCTTTCACTTCGCTAAACTCTCAGAGTACAACCCGCCATCGCTTTGGCGGGGATACAAATGTACATCGAAATTAGCCTCGCTCCCAAAGAAATTTTCAAATAATTAAAACAATTTCATAACTCACTAAAATACAACAGAAAAGCGCCTGTCTTAACCCTCGTTTTACTGCCTGTTTACATTAAAAACACATCGGTCAGCAAATCAAAATCTTCTTAAAAACGCGTAAAAACGGCATTTTTCCTTTTACTCGTTATAATAATCCACACAAAAACCCCTCAAATTTTTGCGTACTTTTGATCATATATATGGCAAATCACACTTTTCCGGATAAGTTTTTAGACAATTTGGCCGTTGAACCAGGCTTCGATAAGGAGAATTTCATCGAGGCGCATGCCTCAGAAAGCTCATTAACGTCCATTCGCCTTAATCCTTTTAAGCCATCGAACATAAAAACAGACGGGCAAGTGCCATGGTGCGCTGAAGGTTTTTATCTGAACGAGCGCCCATCTTTCACATTCGACCCACTATTTCATGCCGGGGCGTACTATGTACAGGAAGCCTCATCTATGTTCATCAGTCATATATTATATAGTATAAGGACGGACGAAACCGAGCCGGTACGCGTTTTAGACCTTTGCGCCGCGCCGGGCGGTAAAAGCACATTGCTTAATTCGGCTTTACAAAGCAGCGATCTGCTGGTGGCAAACGAGATCATTAAAACGCGCGTACCTATATTAACGGATAACCTTAACCGCTGGGGAACATCAAACACCATTGTAACCAATAACGACCCGCGCGACTTTACCCCGCTTAAAGAGTTTTTTGATATTATATTAGTTGATGCGCCATGCTCGGGCTCGGGCATGTTCCGTAAAGACCCTGATGCTATGGGCGAGTGGAGCGAGGCCAACGTGAACCTTTGCCACCAACGCCAGGAGCGCATACTGGCCGACATCTATCCTTCCCTTACCGAAGACGGCTACCTTATATATAGTACCTGCTCGTACTCGCACCAGGAGAACGAGGATATATTGGATTGGCTTTGCCGCACTTTTGATATGGAGAGCATCCGCATACCTGTTAATAAGGAATGGGGCGTGGTTGAAAGTCAGTCGGCAGAGGCTAAGGCATGGGGCTACCGTTTTTATCCAGGCAAAGTAAAAGGCGAAGGTTTGTTTGCGGCCTGCCTGCGCAAACGCGAAAACAGCGGGCAAAGCAATTATAAAAGCAACGCGCAGCAAAAGCTGCCTGCTAAAGAGCTCGACCTGGTGAAGGCATATATTAACAGTGCCGACGATTTTTATTTATTTAAAGTGAATGACGACTGGCTGGCCATTAACCGCGAACACAAGGAAAGCCTGAACGCGCTGCACCGACACCTATATATAAAGAAATCGGGCGTACGGATTGGCAAACTGGCCGGCAATGATCTGATACCCGACCATGAACTTGCCCTGAGTAACATTATTAATAAGGATGCTATACTATCAACCGAATTGAATAAGGAGCAGGCCATACAATACCTGCGCCGCGATAATATAGATATACAGATAACCGGCAAAGGCTGGAGCTTGATGACTTACGAAGGCCATGCCTTAGGTTGGGCAAAGTTGCTGCCGAATAGGATAAACAATTATTACCCTAAAGAGATAAGGATATTTTCGCAGAAGCAGGAGTAGTTACAAGTTGGCGGGAAGATTAAAGGCTTTGCGGCAGGATGCGATGCCTTGATAGATCTTGTATTCCGGCCTTACTCCATCGAGATTCATTCTGTTCTTTAAAGGTTTGCCATCTTTTCTTTTTAAGGAGTATACAGTTTTTACTAATTTAAAGGGTGAGGTATAGTACTTAATTTGCTTTTCGTAGATAATGCCACCTTTTACGTCGTTGTTAAAGCCGTTTATCATCCGTTCAAACGCGAAAATATTGCCATTGTCATCAAAATAATAGGAAAAGGCAATAAACCAATCGCCGCTTGGTACAAAAGGCATTTGCACCACTTTAACTATTTTGCCCGAAGCGCCTCTTACCACATTATAGTCGTAGTCCCTTAACTCAGGCCAGTCTTCGTTATCACCCAGTTTTTTAAGAGTGGTCTTCCCAGGAAGTTTGGTGTACACTAATACCCGTTGAGGATTCTTTTCTGAGTAACTATCAATTGCAGCCTTTGAACTCTTAAGAGTTTTGTACACCGAATCGACTTCATTATTATTCTGTTGCGCAAAACCTGATAGGCAACAAATCATTAAGCAAACGAAAAATAAAAGCCGCTTCATTATTACTTATTCTTCTTGTAAAAATCCTCTAAAGCATCTTTATACTCTTCGCGAGAGAAAATATCACAGATACGCAGAAAAGATTTGTAGTTGGTGGTATACGGGAAAGCAAACTTAGCTGCCTCTATTTTTGAATCATCCGTATTAAACTGATTAAGCAGGGTAAGCAACTGATCCATATTGATGCCTTTATCTTTAACGCCCGCTTTAAGCACTTTGATCTTGTCCTCATCCGTGCTCTGTTGCTGCATCTCGCGCAGGATGGCTTTGGCCTCTGCCGGCTCCATAGCTTTTTCAGGATGTTTTATTTTTTGAATGATCGCAGCGGGCGCTGATTTTATAATAGCATCTGCTTGCGCGATGGTGGTTGAGAGGATGATAAGGGTGAGGAGCTTTTTCATTTGAAATTGAAGATAGGAAGAAAATTGGAATGCCAAAAATGCTTAAGCATCGGCAAACAGTTGTAAAAATTCGGAAATGTCGGTTGTACCTTTCGCTTTTGTATATTCGATAGATTCAAACTCATGCCAAGTTGGATCATCTATAGATAGATTACAATAAAGTATTGGCAGTTTCCATTTCTCGGCATAAAACCAAGTCTCATCAATAAGATTACTTACAATTTGCGGTTGTATATATTGTAGGGGCAAGTTTAAGTGATTCTTAAAAACGATGTTTCCAAAAATCTTATAATTCCCACCATCACGATAAAGATAATTGAACCTAATATTGGGCATAAGGCTAAGTTAGCGCAACGGGAACTTTTATCAATCGGATATAAGTGAATTATGACACTTATAGTCCGTTGACTTAAAGTCAACAATAAAGCAACTTGCTCACATGAGCATTAAACTAAAGGTTGGTCAGCGCATAAAAGAATTACGCAAAGAGATAGGGCTTTCTCAAGAAGCACTTGCTAATAAAGCGGAGATCGATCGTACGTATGTCACAGATGTTGAAAATGGACGGCGCAATATATCAATAGAAAATCTCGAGAAGCTTGTGAATGCTTTAGATATACAATTTACGGATTTCTTTGATTCTCCTAATTTTGATAAGCAATGAGCGCATTTTATTGTAGATCAATCGCTCATTTTTTGGCAGATGATACAAAAAGTATTTTAGGAACGCTCACACATCAGGCCGGCCTATCAGGTTTTCATCAACAATTGCATACGCAAACCTTATCTTGGGATAAGGAAATCACAATCTTAAAGAACTCATTTAAAAAATTTGTGGAAGACGGCTTCGCGGTAGCGAATTATCATCTACTACTTGAATATCCTATTGCTCGCAGGGAAAAACGAATTGATGCGGTTTTGCTTGCAGAAGGGATAATTTTTGTAATTGAATTTAAAGTTGGGAGTCAAGAGTATAATGGTGTCGATAAGGAACAGGTATTAGACTATTGCTTGGATTTGCGAGATTTTCATTTTCAATCGCGAGATAGGATTATAATTCCGGTATTAGTAGCTACTCACGCCTCATCCGTAGATTTAATTTTACCTAAGACTACTTCAGATGTGAGAGATATTATTTATGCTAATAACTATAACCTTGCTGATTACATTATCAAGACTCTGACAAAAGAAGGTCAACGTGGGAATATAGATGCTGACAAATGGAATAAAAGCGATTACGCTCCTACTATTATAGAAGCGGCTCAAACTTTATACTCTGGTAAATCTGTTGTCGAAATATCAAGGTCACATGCAGGGACAAAAAATCTGACAAAAACTTCAAATGCTGTTATCAACGCCATAAAAGATGCTAAAGCGAACAATGAGAAAATTGTTTGCTTCATAACCGGGGTACCGGGTGCTGGTAAAACTTTAGCAGGACTGAATATTGCTCACTATGATGAGTTTCAAGATAGCGAAAAGTCGTTGGCTACGTTTTTGTCTGGGAATGGGCCTTTGATTAAGGTTTTAAGAGAAGCATTGTCTCGTGACGCATTTCGTAAAATTAAAGCAACGGATAAAAATGCGAGGAAAAAGGAGACGGATAGAATAATTTCTTTCATTGAAAACGTTCATCGTTTCTTAGACTACTATTTTAATGACAAAACAAAAGTACCTAATAACAAAATTGTAATTTTCGATGAAGCTCAACGAGCTTGGAACCAAGAACATTCTATGCGGAAGTTTCAGCGTCCTCATTCTGAAGCAGACATGATTTTCGAGATAATGAGCAGACACGAGGATTGGGCAGTTATCGTTGCCTTAGTCGGCGGCGGGCAGGAGATTAACACTGGTGAAGCTGGACTTCCTGAATGGGGAAAGGTTTTGAGCGAAAAATTTAACGAGTGGAAAATCTATGTCTCACCACAATTAATGATCGGCAATCATAGCACTGGAGATTTAACGCTTTTCGAAACAATTCCGACGAATGTCGAAATAATAAAAAATAACGATCTACACCTTGATGTTTCAATAAGATCGTACAAAGCAGAGAAGTTATCCGAATGGGTAAATCTCATACTGACAAACAAACCTGATAAAGCGAAGCAAATCTTTGAAAGCGAACTGTCTAAATTCGAAATAGTATTAACAAGAGATCTGAACAAAGCTAAACAATGGCTTAAGTTGAATTGCAAAGGAACTCGAAGAGCGGGATTAGTGGCCAGTTCTGGCGCCCGTAGACTTAGACCTTATGGGCTCGAGGTAAAATTAGATTTCGAAGAATCCGAGTGGTTTTTGAATTCCAAAGACGATGTTAGGTCCTCTAATTATTTAGAAATTCCGGCAACAGAATTTGGCGTACAGGGACTTGAACTTGATTGGGCTGGAGTTTGTTGGGACGGAGATTTAAGAAGAGAAAATAATTCTTGGGCCTTTAATTCTTTTAAAGGCACCAAATGGCAGAAAGTCAGTAAAATCGATAAAAAAAACTTTATCATTAATAAATATAGAGTACTACTTACCCGCGCGAGAGAAGGCATGGTGATTTTCGTTCCCCCAGGCGACCAAGCGGATAACACAAGAAAACCGCGAGAATACAACGAAATCGCATCCTATCTAATCGCCTGCGGAGTGAAAGAAATTTAATTTACTTCTTCCTCTTCCCCTTAAAAAAATCTTTGATCAGTTGCGAGCACTCGTTCTCGTGTATGCCGGAGGTGATGAGCGTTTTGGGGTGGGTTACACTTTGGTTTAGGCGACCGAAACCCATGCGGGTATCGTAAGCGCCGAATACTATCCTGCCTACCTGGAACCAGTAGCTGGCGCCGGCACACATTACGCAGGGTTCGAGGGTTACGTAAAGCGTACACTCGGGCAGGTATTTGCCGCCCATGTAATTGGCAGCGGCGGTTAGTGCCTGCATTTCGGCATGGGCCGATACATCGTTAAGTCGCTCGGTGAGGTTATGGCCACGGCCGATGATCTTGCCTTTGCATACCACTACTGCACCAATGGGTATCTCATCCTCGGCTAATGCCTGGCGGGCTTCTTTGAGGGCCTCGTTCATGAAAAATTCGTCGGGAGATATCGCCGGCTGTTCTTCGTCGCCGAAATTAAAGTATCGCATTACGCTTCTTTATCTGTTGTTTGTTTTAAATGTCGCTCGGTGTAAGTGAGCAATATCACTATTGTGCAAAGGGCACCTGTTATCATTATGCCAACTTTTATCAGCATACCTGCATCAATACTTATAGGTAAAATGGCGAGTAGCGGTGTGATGATAATACCTGCAACTAATAATATCAAACCCATTTTAAACATTAGTTGGGTGGAGTAACGGTTTGCCTCGTCCCAGTTTTGCTGATTTTTCATGGATAACGGGGTGCGATAGCCGTATAAACTGTTGATATTTTTTGGCGGAAAACGCTTTTGCAGCAATGCAGCCAGTATAAAAATGGCGCCCATCAGCTGCGGACCGATCAGCCAGTTGGCTATTTCTATATCAGATGAGCTTGCTGCCATTGGGTACAGGTTTATCAACGGTGGCCAAAACGATGTCGCCATTTTCATCGGCGAGGCCGGTTACCAAAAACTCCGACATAAAGTTGGCTATCTGTTTCTTCGGAAAATTCACCACACCAAGTATCTGCCTGCCCGGCAGTTCTTCTTTTGTATAGTGTTTGGTAATCTGCGCACTGCTTTGCTTTATGCCCAGTTCGCCGAAATCAACCTTCAGTTTGTAGGCAGGCTTACGTGCTTCGGGAAAATCAGCAGCTTCCAGTATAGTACCCACGCGAAGCTCCACTTTCTCAAAATCGTTCCAGGTGATGGTTTCCATAGCAGCAAAGGTAACAGCTTACCCGATATTTCAAATCAGCTAATTGCTATCGCAGATCAGCAGCGGCGAAGGTATTGCCTTGTTTCGGGTCGCCGGTTTCGTAACCTTTCTTAAACCAGTACATACGTTGCGCGCTGGTGCCATGGGTAAAACTATCGGGATGCACTTCGCCCTGGTACTCTTTCTGCAGGCGGTCGTCGCCTATTTGGTAAGCTGCGTTAAGCGCTTCCTCTATATCTCCGGGATCAAGTACATCCTTTAGGTTCTTTTCGTAATAAGCCCATACGCCAGCATAAAAATCGGCCTGTAACTCCAGTTTTACAGATAGCTTATTGTATTCTTCTTTACTAAGGCGCTGCCTTGCTTCGTCCATTTTTTGCGATACGCCCAACAGGTACTGCACATGATGACCCACCTCGTGCGCTATTACGTAGGCCTGCGCAAAATCGCCTGCGGCACCAAATTTTTGGGATAGCTCATTAAAAAACGACAGATCGAGATACACTTTTTGATCGCCGGGGCAGTAGAACGGGCCAACTTCGGCACCGGCTGTACCGCAGGCGGTGTTTACGGCTTCCTCATAAAAATGCAGCACCGGTTCTTCGTAATTGCGTCCGTTTTCTTTGAACAGTTTATTCCATACATCTTCGGTATCGGCAAAAACCACTTTGGCAAATTTTTTCTCTTTGGTATCGGCTACCACTTCCTGGTTATTACCCTGATTGCCGCCACCCTGCTGCTGCACCTGGTTAATAACTGCCGACGGATCGATCCCGGTAAAGTAATATATCGCAGCGGCAATAATGCCTACTATACCGCCGCCAAGGGCTATACCCCTGCCACCGCTTGCGCTGCCATCTTCGGTGTTACTGCTTTCGCGCCTGCCAAACCACTGCATAATTTATTGTTTTGAATTAGCTGTTAAACGCCGAAGCCCAAACGTTTGTTTGGGCTTCGGGATACAGTATATTTCTGTTTATTAATTTTCCAATTTAGGGATACGCGTTGGCGTATCTTTACCTGATACTATACTGCGCGAGCTTAGTGCAATAGCGCGGATAGTAGCTGTGATGTTTTTCACATCCAAAGTAGCCAACTCATCTTTAACCGTATGGTAGAATTTGTCTGTAGGAATCTGGTCTGTTGAGATGGTATGTGCCGGTACACCTACTGCTGCCAGCGATGCGTTATCGCTGCGATAGAACAGATTCTGCTCAGGGTATGGATCGGGGTAGAACTTAAATGCAGTACCCTCAAGGTTACGCTGCAATATCGGGCCAAAATCTGAACGCTCGAAACCGGTGATGAAGGCCGAGTTCTCGCCGAATTTGGCTGGCTTACCTATCATCTCAATATTAAATAAAGCTATCACCTCATCCGGGTTCATTTTACTGGCGAAGTGCCTTGAACCGAAACCACCTATCTCTTCGGCGGTAAACGCCACGAATACTAAAGTGCGCTCGTTGTTGTTCAATTTCTTGTAGTACTTAGCTAATTCGATAACCGCTGTGGTGCCCGATGCATCATCATCAGCGCCGTTGGCAATGCTGTCGCCTTCCATTGGTTTGATGATACCCAAGTGGTCATAATGCCCGCCGAATACCACGTACTCTTTAGCTTTACTTTTACCGGGGATAACACCCACTATATTGCTTAATGGTAGCTTCTCTTCTTTAACCTCGCAGCTTACCTCAACCGCTTTTGGCTCAGGCACACCCAAAACAAACACCATTGGGTTGGTTTGACGGCCGCTGCTGATGCTGCCTTTAACGGCACGGTCGCGGATGCGTTTAAAATCATCGGCCATAGCGGCATCGAATATCACCACCAGCTTTTTGCCTGTACGCATTGCAGCGCCCATCTGGCTGCGATAAGTTTTTGGATCGGTAATGGTTATTACTTTTACAGACGTATCACCTTTCCAGTTAAACGCAGCGGATGTATTAACCGCTACTTTTTCATCAGGAACAACGGTACCATCAAACACTACTTTAGGGTTAACCGGTGTTACGCGGGTTTGGTAAAAAGTTTGGCGATAGCCATCGTTACCTTCCATAGGCTTAAGGCCTGCGGCTTTAAATTCGCTTTCGATAAATTTTGCAGCTTTTTCGATGCCCGGTGTAAATGTGCCGCGGCCCTGCATATCATCGGCGCTAAGCGTTTTTATTACGCGCTCAACATCATCCTGTTTTATCAGTTTGTTTACATCCTGGCAAAAGCCGGCTATGGGGGCGACAAACAATATTGCCGCTGCTACGAATAATTTAGTCCTCATTATTATTATTTCACTTTTGATGATAACCATGCAGCACGGAAATCTTTTTGCTGCTGGCTTAATTCTTTACCCGCTTTTTCAAAGGTTACCACCTGGTAAGCCGGGCTTTCTTCTAAAACGACGGTTGCTTCATGGTCGCCCAGGCGGTTACGATAGTTGATCACCACTTTATCGCCCGGCTTTTTATCTTTAACAGCATCAGCTAACGCAGATGTTTCTTTGGCGTCCTTGCCGTCAACTTTCAGGATAATATCGTCGGCATCTAAACCGGCTTTATACAAAGGCGTGTTTGATGCAGTGGCACCTGCAATTTGCAAGCCGCCGTTCATTGGGCGCGCCTGGATACGACCCATCCAGCCTTTATCCGGTGCTGCTTTCTGCAATATTAAACCTGCTTTAGCTAATAAAGCTGCGTAATCATTCTTTTTGAAGCCATAGATGTAATCATCGAAGAAAGATTTAGCAAATGCTGCATTGGTTACTTTTGCCAGCGTATTCTGCAGATCAGGAATGGTATATGGTTTACCCGGCTTACCGTAAGCTAACCAAACCTGGCGCATGTAATCATCAAGGGTAATTTTAAACTCGCTGCGCAAACGCAGATCAAGCGCCAATGCCGTTGCACCACCATATACATAATAACTGGTGAACATATTGGTATAATTGGTAGCATCAATTGCTACGCCTGCATCAACAAATACCGCGTAACGGCTCATTTGCGTTGGCGGATATTTTCCCGGCGCAGGATTAGCCAGTACCGAATTGATCAACCCCGCAATAGTGCCGGTGTAGTCATCAACAGAGTTAAAGCCAGCACGTACCAGCAGCATTTCGCCGTAGTATTGGGTAAAACCTTCGGCAAACCAAAGCTCGTTGCTCATGTTGGCATGCTCAAAATTGAAAGGCTCTAATGATTTTGGGCGGATGCGCTCCACATTCCAGCTATGGAAAAACTCGTGCAAGTAGGTGCCTAACAGATCGTTCTCGTTACCACCTACTTTTGGTGAGCGGTCAACAATACTGGTTGAGTTACGGTGCTCCATGCCATCGCCAAAGTTATTTGGGTGCACATCATCAAGGAAAGTATAGCTGCCGTAATCATAATCGGGCTGTTCGCCAAAAACAGCTCTTTCTTCCAGCACAACTTTCTGCACCATTTTGGCAAAGTTATCTATGGTAGCCTGGTCATCATCTGAGTGGATGGCAACCGCCATTTTCTGAACCTTGCCGTTGGTATTTTTCAGATCCCAACTGCTTACTTTTACGTTAGCCAGCTCGGTTGGGCTATCCATCATGTATTGCAGATCTGGCGCGCTGTAAACATTCCCACTTTCGTGCTTTAGTTGGGTGGCTACTTTCCAGCCGTATTTACCCAGGTCGTTAAATTCAAATTTCACGGGACGCTTATCCATACCCAAAGCCCACATAAAAGCGGCAGGCATGTTCAAATGGGCGTGGCTGGCATCAATCCCTACATAGGTACCATCGGTATGATTACCAAACAGTGTGTAGCTGATCTTTACTTCCGCAGGATGTTCTATTATCTCGTAAACATCACCCTCAACCTGGGTTATTTTTAAAGCTTTACCGTTAGCATCTGTTGCCTTAACGTTGTAAATATTCTTACCAAACTCGTGCGTGGCATAGCGGCCCGGCGATGAGCGGCTCATGCGTACCTTCAGTTTACCTGCAGGTACATCAGGAATGGTCATGGTAATTTCTGCCTCGTGGTGGGCAGCGTTAGGGAATGACAGGCTGTAATAAACAGGCTTAAGTTTGCCAGGCTGGGCAACAGCAGTAAAGCCGCACAGGGCAACTGCGGCCAGGGTAATTATTTTCTTCATGTTGAGGTCAGTCAATAAAGCGCTGAAGTTAATATATAAAAGCAATACTTTTTATATCAATATTATTACGAAAGTGTATTTAAAACTGCGTTTACTTTCTGTTTGAGTTGAGGCAAATCCTGAATGATAACCTGCCATATCAAATGAAAATCCACCCCGAAATACTCATGTACCAGAATATGACGCATACCAATAATTTGTTTCCACTCGAGGTCAGAGAAAAGCGCTTTAGTTTCGGCTGATATATAATTGGCGGCTTCGCCTATGATCTCAATCTGTTTTACACAGGCAAAACGCATCATCGAGTTTTGAAGAAATAGCTGCAAATCGGTTTGATTGGTATAAGTCTCAATTTCCGTTATGGCATCAACGATATGCAATAGCCTTTGGCGGTCGCCTATCTTACCTCTCATAAATGAGTTGTTTGTCTTTTTCTATAAAAGGTATAAAGTAAGACGAGACTGCATTGGATGATATCAGATCGATGTTTTTCTTAAGAATGGCTTTCAACTCATCCTGCATCGTAAAAAAGCTTAATCCGATATGTTTAGAATAATCCAGGTCGACTAAAATATCGATATCACTGTTCTCATCAGCCTCGTTGCGCGAGTACGAGCCAAACAGATAAGCCTTTAAAACAGGCTTATCTGCAAAATATTTTTTGACTGTATTTATGTCTCCCTGAGTAAGCTGCATGATCAAATATAATAAATCTTATCCTATCAATCATAACTATGCCTGCTCAGGTCAAACTCCGATTGATTTGTAATGATCTGCTTTCGGCGGCCTATGTCAACATCCAGATTATGATCATAAGTATTATCGGTTACGGTAATATCGCGTTCCTTATCGCGCTCGGCGGCGTGGATGTTGGCCTCAGAAATTTTGGCGATAGCGGTATCATAAGGCCCTTTGGGCGACATCAGTTTCACAAACACCGGCAAGCACTCAAACAGGATAAACAGGTAACCAATGAACGACATGGCCATATACGTATCCAGGTCGCGCGAGCCATCTACATTATAAGAGAGCTGCCCCAGCGCCCAGTTACGGTCGGCAAAGCCGGCAATATTGGCCAGGCTGTCCAGTTGTTTATCATTAAACAAACGGGTGGAGTTTACGCCCTCAAACTCTTTGCGGCGACTCAAATAATCTTCATTTTGCCCGAGATTATCGGTAACCGATTTCAACCTGTCCTGCTTTTCTTTCAGCACTTCTTCCTTGCGTTTGGCATAAGTGCCGTAACCCATAATACCGGATGTTTGGTTGGTTTTATCGCCAAAAACTTCCTGGTTTAACTCGTAACGCGAACGATTGATATCGCGCTCCAATGAGTCTTTCTCCTTTTTGAGGTCTTTCTCTTTACCTAACTCCTGTGCGTATTTCTGGTTATAGGTGCGCTGCAGGCTATCAATTTTAGTGTGCTGCCCTTTCAGGTAGGCGGTCTTCAGTTTCTCGCGGATCTCTTTATCAAAGATCTTCAGCTCTAAGGGGCGTGAGATAACGAGGCCTATCATAATAGCCAAAAGGATACGGGGCGTGGCCTGCAATATCTGTTGATTGGTGCTACCCTCTTTGTTGATACTGGCTACAATGTACCTGTCCATATTAAAAATGGCGGTGCCCCAAAGCAAGCCAAACAGTATAGCAAAACCTACAGCAAAGGTGCTGCCGCTGAACACGAAGTACATAGCGTAACCACCCGAGAGCGCGGCAAATACGGCGGTGAAAAATATGGTGGCACCTATGCCCACATATTTGTTATGTTCTATAGGGTATTTTCTTAGCGTGTCCACGTGTGCACCCGAACAGAACCAAAAAAACCTGGTCACTTTCTTCATTTAAACTATTATCGTAAATGTATACGTTACTAATAAAACGCGCTGAGGTATTGTTTGTTACAAACCCATTATAAATATTTGATACAGAAAACCCTACCTTTGGCCCTATAACTACATTTAAAATGAAAGAGATAACCGTACAGGAACTAAAACAGAAATTAGATAATGGCGAAGATTTTCAACTGATTGATGTACGCGAAGATTTTGAGTACGAAACTTCTAACATCGGCGGCCTGTCTATCCCTCTGGGTGGCATTTTAATTGAAACTGATAAAATATCAGAGGACAAACCTGTTGTAGTGATGTGCCGAAGCGGTAAACGCAGCGCAGCAGCCATTATGCAGTTAGAGCAACAAGGTTATACCAATTTAGCTAATCTGCAGGGCGGTATATTAGCCTGGAAAGCAGAAATAGACCCTGAAATTAACGTGTACTAATTATGGGCAAAAAGTTAGCCTTAAACGTTTTTTATACCATAGTGATATTTGTATGCGCGGTAGCTGCTTACACCTCATGGCAACACGGTCGATGGATATGGTTGGGAAGTTTTATTTTATTAGGTGCGCTATTCATCATTGCCAAAATAAGGCTGATGAAAGAAGTGCAGAACATGCAGAAAGGCAATAAAAAATAAAAAAGGCTTCCCGTTTCGGGGAGCCTTTTTTATTTTAGAACACAAATACCCAGGAACAATCTAACATAAGGGTTCAAGTTTATCAGAATGCCAAACAATGTAAGTTTAACTATTGTAGCATATATCGTTACCTGCCTGTTGGTATTGATAGGTCATGCTGTTTCATCAACAGGCTTAGACGGGCCGGGGCTTGATGCGCTTGTGTTGCTGATAGCTTTGATAACAAGTATCTCACTTATTGTGAGAAGCATCTACAAGAGGATAAAACATACCGGCGACGGCATATTCATTTTCCTGCACGTGGCCGGATTGATCACCTTGTTTTTAGTAGCATTTGCCTTGTAATCACTTCGCCGGAACTTTTAAGCCCAGCGCTTCCATATAACCTTTTTGCGGGATGCAGTTGGCAAACTTGCTGCTCTCTAAAAATGCCCAAAGCACTTTCTTTATCTTGTCCCTGTCTGCAGGTGCAGCTTTGCGGATCTCTTCAAAACTACCTCTTGGCTTTTCGGTATATTCTATGATCTCGTCATAACCTTCGGGGGCTTTAAAGCTCATGAAACCTTTATCGTTATCGGCTTTTTTGTATGGCCAGTAGTGCCACCCAATGTTATTCTTCTCGCACAACAGCCTGAAATCGTGTACCCACTGGTCGGTATTTTCGCCTGTTTCGCCTACGTAGATAGGTACGTTATATTTATTACGATAGTCGATGTATTCCTGTATCACATCCTGCTTAACGTCCGTCCAGTATTTGTGGAAAGTGTAAACGCTTTTGCTGTCGAAAGGTGCACCGAAAACCTTAAAGTTGCTATCCCATTGCGCCCCGCCGATGAAGACGATGTGGTTCTTATCAACCGAGCGTACTGCCGCGGTAATCTCCTTAAAAGTTGGCTCTAAATGCGGATTGATGCTGGCCACATCAAAATAATGGGCGATAGGCTCGTTCAGTAGATCGTAACCCATAATGATGGTCTCATTCTTGTAATGATCGGCAATTTTGCGCCAGATATCGGCAGTTAACTTACGGCTTGCCGCACTGGTGAACAGGAAGGGATAAGCGTTACCGTCATCAATATTATCGCCGGTTTGGCCGCCGGGCGCGCAGTGCATATCCAGTATCACATACAGGTTGGCTTTTTTACACCAGCCTATCACCCTGTCCAAAAGCTCAAACCCACGGTTAGGGTTGTTCTGCCCCATGTAATCTTCATAGGTAAACAATTTATAATTGAACGGGATGCGCAGCGAGTTAACGCCCGATGCTTTTAAGAATTGAATATCGGCCTCGGTAATGTAGGTATCCTGAAAGGTTTTCCAAAACAGTTTCATCTCTTCGGGACCAACCAGTTCGGTCAGTGCTTCGTTAATGAGGCGCTGCGAATTTATCTTTTTAAACTTGAACATATACCCTTCCGGCACCAGCCAGTTACCCAGATTGGTACCACGAATAAGGAAGGGCTTGCCATCCGTACCAATAATATCCTTGCCTTTAACACCAATAAACTTTTGTGCATTTGCGCCGAACATGGCGGCTGCAAGCAACACCGTTGTGATGAGTTTCTTCATTTTTGTATTGAGGATGTGGTTTAATAGCGCCAATTGGCAGGCGCTTTAACGTTTGGCTTAACAACCCAATAATACGTATTTTGCGAAACACATTTACAGGCATGACCAAACATTTCACTAAAACGTTTTCGCTGTTTTGCTTTATGTTGATGGGCATACTGGTTACCGCGCATGCACAAACCCTGCGTGTTGCAATTGCCGCTAACCTTGAGCCGGTTATGAAAGTAATGAAGGCCGACATAAAAAAACAGACCGGTGCCGATATCGAAGTGATCTCCGGCTCATCCGGCAACCTGGCCACGCAGATTCGTAACGGTGCTCCTTTTGATATATTCCTTTCTGCCGATACCGGTTTCCCGCAATTGTTACAGCAGGACGGTTTTGGTATCCAGCCTGCTGAGATATATGCACAGGGTGTACTCATCATTTGCAGTAAACAGAGTTTGAATTTCAGTAACTGGCCTGCGCTGTTGCAGCAAAACAATATCGAGAAGATAGCCATCGGCAACCCTAAAATTGCGCCTTATGGAAGGGCTGCCATGGAAGCGCTTACCAAAACCGGCATCTATAATAAACTAAGCAGCAAATTTGTCACCGGCGAAAGCATCTCTCAGGTAAATACCTACATTTTACAGGGCGCAGTGCCGGTTGGATTTACCACGCTATCGCTGGTGAAAGACCCTGCCAATAAAACTAAACTTTACTATAAGGAAATAGATCCCAAACTCTACGCGCCGATAGAGCAAAGCATGTTGCTGTTGAAAAATGCCAGGGGCAATGCCGCTGCTGCAAAAGTTTATGCATGGTTTAAAAGTGAGCAGGCAAAACGCATCCTTAAACAATTTGGTTATCACGTAAACTGATGGATCTGTCGCCCCTGATATTGAGCCTTAAGCTTGGTGCAGTTACCACCTTGATATTGCTGGTGATAGGGCTGCCGCTGGCATGGGGTCTATCCGGCAGGCGATCGCTCTTCAAACTTATTATTGAGGCTATTGTAACCATGCCTTTGGTGCTGCCCCCATCGGTACTGGGCTTTTATTTATTAGTGGCTTTTAGCCCTGAGCAGGGCTTTGGCAAATGGCTGCATAAAGTATTTGACCTGCAACTGGTGTTCTCGTTCAAAGGATTGGTGCTGGCCTCGGCAATATATAGTTTGCCTTTTATGGTTAGCCCGGTAAAGTCGGCTTTTCAGCAATTGCCTGTTTCATTGGCGCAGGCATCATACACACTGGGTAAAACACGCTGGCAAACCTTTTGGCATGTGTTGCTGCCTAATATAAAGCCTACGCTGATAACAGCAGCGGTGCTCACTTTTGCGCATACGCTCGGCGAGTTTGGTGTGGTGCTGATGATCGGCGGCAATATCCCGGGCGTAACCCGTGTGGCATCTATAGCGGTTTACAACTCTGTTGAGCAGATGGAATACGCTACAGCCAACGTCTACTCGTTCTGCTTACTGGCTATCACGTTTATAATGGTGCTGGGTGTATTCATCTATAACAAATACCAAGTGAAAGGGCCGCTGGATTGATCAGAGTTGATATCAAAAAGCAGATCGGCAGGCTGGAGTTCAGCCTGAATAAAACTTTCGGGGATGGTATTACGCTTATCTCCGGCCCTTCAGGCGCAGGCAAAACCACACTGCTGAAAATGATAGCAGGTCTGATTAAACCAGATGAGGGTATTATCGCTTTTAATAATCTCCCGTGGTTTGATAGCAGGGTTCGAATCAACGTGCAGCCTCAATACCGCAAAATTGGTTTTGTATTTCAGGATTACGCATTGTTCCCCAATATGAGCGTTAGACAACATTTGGAATATGCTACGACGGATATAGCCTGGATAGAACGTTTGTTAAAACTTGGCAGGTTAGAGAATTTCGCAACGCAACGCCCTCATCAACTCTCGGGCGGGCAGCAGCAGCGTTTGGCTATTTTAAGAGCACTTGCTATTAAGCCGCAATTAATATTGATGGATGAGCCTTTTTCTGCGCTCGATCAAAAAACAAAAACCACGTTGATCGCTGAATTGCAGATCATCTTTAAAGAATTAAAAGTGCCGATACTCATCGTAAGCCATAACCCGCAGGATATTGCCGGGATCTATGATGATGAGATGGCGATAGAGTAACCTCTCACATCTTTTCCCGCCAGGGGACTAAGTTCTGCAACACATTTTCTGTCGATGCATCAAACCTGATGAACGTTTTATCCTCGGGATGGGCTTTGTAAAGTTTAACATAGGTTTCGGCAAATACCAGCAGGTCTTGGGTGAGCATGTTTGCAAGAGCCTGTTTGCCTTCGTACTTCTCTATCTTTTTGGCCATTTCATAACCTGTGTAATACCCTGTCTCATCAAAAGCGGTACTAAAAGCGATGTTATAGTAAACATCATAGCGTTTGGCAGCGGTATCGTTATAGCATTTATAAGCCAGTGCTTCAAACATGGCAAAGTTCTCGCGCATGCGGTCTGCATTTTTTTGATACTCGTCCAACTGAGTTTTAGAGAATGGTGCGGGGTTTTTCATGCCTACGAAATCGCCTACCAGGTTTGCCGTACCTTCCGTCCATAAGTTATACAGTAAAGCGAAGGTGGCTTTAACATTGTAAGGCAATCCTTTACTATCGGCTTTGCGCGAGGCAAAGCCTGCTGCCTGTATGCTGTGATAAAGCTCGTGGGCTACCAGCAGTTTAAGGCCTTCGTAGTCGTCACCTATTTTCTGCAGAGCTACGTTGAAAGTGGTCTCTTCTCCCTGGGTAAAACCTAATGAGCCGCCGCCTACCAGGAAACATGCCCGTACATTGGCAGTTATCTTATCTGAAGTATAGGCCTCAATTTTTTCCTTTACCTCATTCATAAAAGCATCCGGCGAAGCCGATAACTTTTTTATAAGCGCGGTTATTGCCGGCAGGTTGGCTTTTACGGCTTTCCAGTTATAAGGGTCATCGCCTTTTATGGCGCCTGTTTCAATGATCTCGCGCAGGGTACTTTTAAATATCTCCGCACCTGCACCACTGTAACCTTTAACTTTTGCTATCAATTGTCGGCTGCCGTACACATCGGCAACTTTGTCTATCTGTGCAGCTGTAACGGTTTTCCTGCTTAACAAAGTCGTTATCAGTTTGGCACTTTCAAAATCGAGTGAGATAGTAAGTTTACCTGCAGGCTTTGCCGCAAATGCCGTTACAGACAACAGTAAGCTTGTAATGAGTAAGGTTAGTTTGGCTCTCATAGGCTATTGTACTTGTGCTACCACAATTTTATCCAGGTTGTGCAGATAACGCCTGCCGGTTTTAAAATCTGCAACCGAAGTCATCTGCAAACTCTCAGGCATTTTGGCGGCTTTTATGCCGTTCTTCTCCAGTATGATATACACATGGTCGCCAACTGCGGTATTGTACAATTCGTTCCATGAATATACAACTTTGTAACCATCGATGCCGGTACAAACAAAGTAGAAACGGCTCAGCAATTTCGGGCTGGTGGTTTTGAATTTTGTATGCGATAGTACATCTTTCAGCAGCACGCCTTTCAGCTTATCGTCCTGGTGTTTAAAGTTGCCGAGATGGTCGGTCACTTTTACATCGCCAATATCGGTAAGTTTATATTGGGTAAGCGAATCAAGGGTGATAACCGACTCCTTTTCCACCTCGCCGGTGATGGCAAATTGTAAGGTTTGTTTGCTCTTCTCTTGTGCAAACAAGGCAACCGGTGCAAGAAGCAGTATAAATAATAGTTTTTTCACAGATACCGTTTTTCAACGGCAATATATGAATTAACAGGCTTAAAATTACCGCGCATCGCGAAGCCATGTCATGGCAGCATCGCGATTTTCAAAGGTTTGTATATCTACCTCAAAACCATCAAGGTTGGCAATGGTAACATCCGTCGATATACGGCTAAACGTGCTCGGCGAGTACACCCATGCCAGGTGCGTTGCGCCGCCATCGCGCAATGAGGGGAAGAACTCTGATGATACCCATTCTACAGCATCATTCCAGGTCCCCGCTACGCCGGTATTATCATTCAGTATCAGTTTAGCCCCGGTATTAGCTGCTTCGGCCAGTATGCGCAGGCAGCCTGTTTTTACGGTATGCAGTGTGTGGAAACCATGCCAGTTGGCTATCAGCACATCATCGTCCGGCAGATAATTCAGATCAAGACCCGGGCCCTGGTATGCAGAAAAATCGGTGGTGCCCGCCTGTTTGTATACTCCTATATTTGACATGGGCAGGCGCATGCTAAAGGTTGAACCTTTACCCGGCTTACTCTCTACCCAAACGTTGCCATTATGCCTGTGGGCAATATCTGATACCGTTGCGAGGCCTGTACCCAGCTGTGCAGCTGTTTTTTTATTGGTAAAACCCATAAAGATGCGGTTGAGCGTTGCCTTATCAATCCCCACACCAAAATCATGCACCGATAGTATGGCATTGTGCTTTACCACATCAAGGCATACCTCAATATCCCCACCATCGGGCGAGAATTTTGCCGCATTATCTATTAGCCGGTGCAGCGCAGCGCCAATACTATGCTTATTACCATAACAAAGTACTTCTTCGTTATTTTTTAATATAAGACGATGATCTTTATGAAAAGCTGATGCCTCAACAACCACGTTTTCTACCAGGTGGTTTAGCGAGAAATTCTGGATCTGGTCATAAACTGCATAACCCATCTCATCGTTCACCTTGTTGTTGATGCGGCGCACCACGTGGTCAAGCTCGCGGCTGCATTCGTGGATGTGGCCTGCTATATCTTTATACTCGTTGCCCTCTACCAGATCCTGATTGATCAATCCGGTAAGCCCCAACAAACTGGCAACCGGCTTGCGGATGTAGTGCGAGTTAAGGTACGAGATCTCCTTTAACTGATCTATCTTCTTTAGCAGTTCTTCCTCATATATTTTGGTTTCAGTAATATCCCTGAAATGGATAACCAATTCTTCATCAACAAAATATATAATAACGCCAAACCACTTTTGTACCGGCCAAAAGTAAGACTCAAACTCAGCGTTGTTGCGGTTTTCAATGGCTTCCTGGTAACGGATGTAAAAGTTTGTATCTACCGCTTCGGGGAAAACATCCCATATATTTTTGCCAAGCAGGTATTTACGGTCGTACCCTATCATTTGCTCGGCAGCATGGTTCCAGTAAGTAATGGTCGAGTGATCGTCTACCCGCAAAAAGCCTATACTGGTGGTTTCCAGCATGCGGTTCAGTTTGGTTTGGGTAAGCTCCAGTTCGCCGGCTATGGCTTTCTTCTCTTCAACATTTTGGGTAACCACCAGCCTGGCCTCGTGCCCCTCAAAATCAATAGGGTACGACATTACCTCTACATGGAAAACATGACCCGCTTTATCCTTATGCCTGAACTCGCGCAGATGGGTTTTGGTAGCGCGTATCTCGGGCAACAAGAGCTCAACCTGTTCAACATCTTCAGGCGGGCGCAGGTCGCGGATGGTTTTGCTCAGAAATTCCTTTTTTGTGTAGCCATAGGCTTCTACGGCAGCATTGTTCACTTCGAGTATTGCCAGTGTGCAAATATCAAATACCCACATGGGGTTGTGCGATTCGTAGAATAATATATCAAAACTGGCCATTATATTGTGATCGGATATATAAATGTAAACTACCTTAAGCGGTCTTCGGTTCTGAAAAAAAATAATAAATAAAATGAACAGAGTCGAACGGCCAAAATCAGGGCGCGACAGAATAATGCAAAAACTAAACCAAAACGTTCAAATGTTAATTGGCTTTCAGCAGGTTACCCGCCTATCTCTAATCACGCACCTGTTTTGTATGGATACTTTTCCAGCAAGATACCCGGCTCCATGCATAAAATTTTAAGCATTGAGCAATATTTGGCGCCGCGCGGCACGCTTAAAGGTATACGGTTAAATTAAAGAAAGCGTTCACGTTAACACCGTGAACATTCGTGAACACGTGTGAACACTTTTGCCCGCTGCCGCGGTTTTTATTTCATAGTTTTGGGCATCCTTCTATCCACATGAAAAGATTTAAACAAATAGTAAACGATGTAAAAGAGCGCGTAGCCAACCACAATACTGCCGGCATAACGCCGCTTTTGTGGCAGTTTATCTGCTACCCGCCCAAAATACCGCTTCGCCTGCACCAGGAACAATTACTGGCACAGGCCACCAGATTCAGCGTTAAAGTTGATGACCCCTACTTTACCAATAGCGAATTAACTATCAACGGCTTTAAATGGGGCGAGGGCAAAACGCGAATCCTCATCAGCCATGGATGGGGTTCAAAAGCTGCCGACTTTACCGAACTGATCAACGCCCTGCTTGAAATTCCGGATCTGGAGATCATAGCGCATGATGCCCCCGCCAACGGCAGCTCAGACGGCGACCTCTCAAACCTTTTACTTTTTGTGAATGCCATTAAAGCGGTGATTGTCGAAGCCGCCGCACCAGATATTGCCATCGGTCACTCTTTTGGCGCTATGGCTAACGTGGTTGCTTTGCATGACCTGGGCATCAATCCAAAACTGTTGATCAGTATTGCGCCATTCATATTGCTGCAGGAAAACTTTATTAAGAACATGACAGCCCTGGATGTGCCGGTTGAAGCACAACAAGCATTTCTGGATGATTTTAAAGCGCGCTACGGTATCTATCCGTCGAGCTATAACATGCCCGATCTTTACCGGTTTGATGCCTCACTTAATCACTGGCTGGCTTATGACGATAACGATATGATGCTGCCGGATGCTTACTTGCAGTCGTTTTTGAAAGAGCACCCGTCTATCCGCACCAAAAACTTTAGCGGTGCAGGGCACGAGCGCATTATTAAATTGCCTGAGGTGATTGCCGATGTTGTTGGGGAAGTGAAGAGTATCGTTAAGTAAGATTTGGAAATTTCAGCTCTTATCTGTGGCACAGTTGACTCACCCGGTCTGCGCTACGTTGGACCACCCTCTCTGCTGCAAGCAGCAAAGAGGGGTAAGAACAGGGAAATCTAACGACTGTACCCCCCCTCTTTCCGCGCAGCGAAGAGAGGGTCGATGAGCTTAGCAATGTCGGGGTGAGTTAAATATTGAAGCGCAAATCAACCCAAAATTTTAAATTTGAACCATGTTTGATAAACCTACTTATGACGACCAGGTATTTGAAAAGCTAAGTCTTGCCGGCAGCAGCGCCAGCCGCGTAGAATTTCAAAGCTGCACATTCAAAAACTGTGATCTCTCCGAAGCTAACTTTATGCGCTGCAAGTTTCTGGATTGTAGTTTTGAGGAATGCAACCTATCCATGGTTAACATTGAAGGTGCAACCTTAAACGATGTAAGCTTTAAAAGCTGCAAGCTGATGGGCCTTAACTTCAGCAAATGTGATGATTTCCTGTTCAGCGTAGGGTTTGAGAATTGCATGCTGGATTATGCATCATTTGCAGGAAAAAAGATGGTGAAAACATCCTTCAAAAGATCATCTTTAAAAGAAACAAGCTTTACCCAAACCATCCTTACCGGCTCGGCTTTTAGCGATTGCGACCTGGAGAATGCCGTGTTCAACCGTACCGATCTGTCATCTGTAAACTTTAGCACGGCCTACAATTTTATTATCGACCCTGAGATGAATACCTTAAAGAAAGCTGTATTTGCCATGACGGGTTTAGAGAACTTGCTCACCCGCCACGGTATAAAAGTAGTATAGTTTATTTATCAACCATCAGCCCTTGTACCTCAAAAGTGATGCGCTCTTTAGGGTTCACTTTCGCCTGATGCTGCTTTTTGCCTACCGCGGTATCGCCTGCCAGATGTTGTTCATCATCTGCTATTAACTGGCGCTGGGCAACGCCTTCAATAATTACGGTGCGGCTGGCAATGGCTGCGGGGAGTTTTATATTATAGTCTGCAAAGTGAGCTTCAATAATACGGCCGTTGCCGGCGTCTATATCAAACCATCCGCCCTGCTCCTTTTTAACTTTTAGTATTTTACCAACAATGGCCGTAGTCTGGCGGATCTTGCCACCCATCAGTGTTTCCAGTTTGGCGGCAGGTATGGGCGGCACGTCTTTAGGTTTTTTACCGAAAACCATTCCGTGGGGCAGCGGGGTTTTCTTTTGGGCAAATGCTTGTATGCTGCAAAGCATCAGGAATAACAGGGCCAGCTTTTTCATAATAATTAAACAGCACCGCAAGGCATTGGTTTAAACTCTTTTATTTTAAACGGTGCTTGCAGCCCTGCCGCAGGTTTTTGATATTTGTATATACATGAAAAAGGTACAGCAGAAAAAGGTGAAGATGGAGCAGGAGCGCAGGGTGTTATTGGCTCGCTACCAGTACGAGTTGATCGAAGCGGGGTGCGACGAGGCTGGCCGCGGTTGCCTTGCCGGGCCTGTGTTTGCCGCTGCCGTCATCCTTCCGCACGATTTTGACCATCAACTGCTTAACGATTCCAAACAACTTACCGAAGAGGTACGCTACCAGCTTCGTGCTGAAATTGAGGCGAAGGCCATTGCCCATGCCGTGGCCTGGTGCGATAACCACGAGATAGACCAGATCAATATCCTCAATGCTTCCTTCCTGGCTATGCACCGCGCTATTGAGAAACTGCACCTGCAACCGCAATTTTTAATTATTGATGGTAACCGTTTTAATAAGTATGGAGATATGCCTCATAAATGTATTGTTGAGGGTGATGCCAAGTACTTCAGCATTGCGGCGGCATCTATTCTCGCCAAAACCTACCGCGATGATTACATGAAGCAGATAGCTGCCGAACACCCCGAATACAACTGGCACTCCAACAAAGGCTACCCAACTATTGCTCATCGTAAAATGGTAATGGAGATAGGCCCTACGCCATACCATCGTAAAAGTTTTAAAGTTACCAGCCCGCAGTTGGTTATTTTTGAAGAGTAGGTTGGTATTTGGTGCTAAGGTTTAATAACTTTACAGCAAACCATCTGACCTCCTGTTTTGAGAATACTCATTTTAACACACCGCGCACCATTTCCGCAGAATGGCGGATACCCAATTGTGGTAGGCAATACCATAAAGGGACTGGTTGGGCTTGGTCATGAGGTTACGCTGCTCTCGCTCAATGTTAAAAAACACTCCACCCAATACGAGCGCGATGCCCTGCTTGATAAAATAAGCTATACCGAATACGATATTGATACACGGGTAACCATGGTTGAGGCCGTGAGCAACCTGTTCACCAATAACTCTTATAATATTGAGAAGTATTATAACGCCGGTTTCGAGAAATTGCTATTCAGGAATTTGGTGGATAACGAGTATGATATTATCCAGTTAGAAGGCATTTTTGTTGCACCTTACCTAAACATCATCCGCAAAAACTCAAAAGCTAAGATCATCTTCAGGGCGCATAACATCGAGCATCAGGTTTGGGAAAAACTCGCGCAGCAAAAAAGCGATCCATTTAAAAAGTGGTACCTGAAGTTATTGGCCAAGCGTATCAAAAATTACGAGCTGAGTTTGCTTAACTCTTTTGATGGCATTGTGGCCTTTACGGGGCAGGATAAACAATCGCTCGTGTCCTTCGGTGCGCGTACGCCCATTACGGTGCTGCCTATTGGGGTTGATCTGTCGCTTTACAAACCAAACTTTAACAAGACTGATTTCTCCAGTTTGTTCTTTTTGGGATCGTTAGACTGGCTGCCCAATCGCGAGGGCGTGGAGTGGTTTATGGACAATTTCCACAAGGAAATTACCGACGGCGACCTGAAAGGCAAATTATATGTAGCCGGCCATAACATCCCCGAAGAGTATGACGAGTATGAGGTATTAGGAAAGGTGTTTATACATGGCGAGGTGGATGACGCGCTGGAGTTTGTGAATAGTAAAGGCATTATGATAGTACCGCTGCTCTCGGGTGGGGGCATGCGCGTGAAAATTGTTGAGGGGATGGCTATGCAGAAATGCATTATCTCTACCTCGTTAGGCGCCGAGGGTATCAACATTGCCGATGGCCAAAATATCATCATTGCCAACAATGTAGATGAGTTTCACGAGGCCCTTATTAAATGCCTTTCTGACGAGTACCATTGCCGCCATATAGGCGAAAACGCACGTAAACTGGTAGAGGAGCAGCACGATGTAAATATCATCACCCCAAAATTGGTTGATTTTTACGAAACTGTTTTGAAATAGCCCCGCCCCTGCTGCTATTTTTCCTATTTTTGCCCCAAAGTAATTTTGTTGATGAAGAATACAGCGTTATCTCCCGTACATATACAATTAGGTGCTAAAATGGTACCCTTTGCAGGTTATAATATGCCCGTGCAATATGCAGGCGTAAATGTTGAACATGATACCGTGCGCAAAGGCGTTGGTGTTTTTGACGTAAGCCACATGGGCGAATTTATCCTGAAAGGCGAGAACGCGCTTGATCTGATACAACGCGTTACCAGTAACGATGCTGCCAAATTGTACGATGGTAAAGTGCAATACTCTTGCCTGCCTAACGAGGATGGTGGTATTGTTGACGACCTGTTGGTTTATCGCATTGATGAGAAAACCTACATGCTGGTAGTTAACGCATCAAACATTGAAAAAGACTGGAACTGGATCTCTAAATTCAACACCAACGGTGTAGAGATGAAAGATATCTCAGACCGCACTTCGCTGCTGGCTGTACAAGGCCCAAAAGCTGCTGATGCCCTGCAAAGCCTTACTGATATCGACTTAGGCTCGATGGAGTACTACACCTTTACCAAAGGTAAATTTGCCGGCATTGATAACGTGGTAGTTTCGGCAACAGGTTATACCGGTGCGGGTGGTTTTGAGCTTTATTTTGATAACGAACATGCCGACCATATCTGGAATGAGGTATTTAAAGCAGGCGAACCGTTCGGTATAAAACCTATCGGTTTGGCAGCGCGCGATACCTTGCGTTTAGAGATGGGTTTCTGCCTTTACGGTAACGATATTGATGATACTACGTCGCCTTTAGAGGCAGGCCTGGGCTGGGTAACCAAATTCACTAAAGAGTTTACCAACTCAGAAGCTTTGCAGCAACAAAAACAAGCCGGTGTTGGCCGCAAGCTTATCGGTTTTGAAATGATAGACCGCGGTATTCCCCGCCATGATTATGCTATTGTTGATGCCGATGGCAACAACATAGGTAAAGTAACATCGGGCACCCAATCGCCATCGTTACAAAAAGCAATTGGTTTGGGCTACGTAGAAACCGCTTTCGCCAAAGAAGGTACCGAGATCTATATCAGCATCCGCGATAACAAAGTAAAAGCCAAGGTGGTTAAACCGCCGTTTTATAAATAAACGAGGCCCCCTAACCCCCTGAAGGGGGAATAGAATTAATAGCATGACTAATCAAAATACTCCTACTCCCCCTTCAGGGGGCTGGGGGGCTTCGCTTGACGTTTGCCTCACTCCTGCTCTTATTCCGTTATATAACGTTTCGGATTATATAGTGGTGGTGATCGATATTTTCCGTGCTACTTCATCTATCTCTTATGGTATTGAGAATGGTGCCGAAGCTATCATTCCCGTTGCCGAGGTTGAGGAATGCGCCGCTTATCGCGAGAAAGGCATGGACTATCTTTTGGCGGCGGAGCGCAATGGCGAAGTGGTGGACGGTTTCGATTTTGGCAACTCGCCATTTTCTTACACTGCCGAAAAAGTGGCCGGCAAAACCGTGGTATTGACCACTACCAACGGCACACATGCCCTGCATTTATCGCGCAGTGCTAAACGTGTGGTTATTGGCTCGTTCTTGAATTTAACTGCTCTTTGCAACTGGCTTAAAACCCAGCACGAGAATATCCTGTTGGTTTGTGCCGGCTGGAAAAACAACTTTAACCTTGAGGATACCCTTTTTGCCGGTGCCGTTATTGAGCAACTAAAAACAGAAGGATTTACTTTGGATGATCCTGCTATTGCAGCAAACGATCTTTTCCAGTTGGGCAAAAACGATATCAGCCAGTACCTCAGCAAAACATCGCATGGAGAGCGTTTAAAAAAGCTGGGTATTGAAAAAGATATCGAGTTTTGTCTTCAGGTTGATCTTACCACCGCCATCCCTGTATTGGAAGGTGAGCGACTGGTGAAACTGGTTTAAGCATCGGCTTCGGCTCTGCGGCTTTTACGCCAGCGTTTTACAATAAACCAGACAACAGCTCCTGCAATAACAAATGGCCAAACCGCTATCAGTCCAAAAAATAAAGATTGCAGGCCATCAAAGCCATTGCTTAACGCCATCTTCAGTTTATAACCAAACCCGTTACCGGCATTAACCTGTTTGGGCTGGGTGGTATAAAACGTGATGTTAAGCGAACTAAACTGCACCTGTTTGCTCATGTAATTGAGCTGCGATTGAGTAGATTCTATATCACTGCGGATCTCGGTAAGTTTGGCTTCGATATCCAGCAGGTCGCGCATTTTGCCGGCACGGTTTAGCAGGTTAAGGTAGCGTTTCTCTAACTCGAGTTTATTGTTCAACCGTGCTTTGGTATCAATGTACTCGGTGGTTACATCGCGTACGCGGATATTCTTTTGATCTATCTTAGTTGCCGTGCCGGATACGCTATTTAAGAAAGTATCAAAATTGGCAGCGGGGATGCGGATATCCAGCACATACTCCTTGCGGTTTTCATCGCCGTTAACCGTCTCGCTGTCGTTTTCGGCATAGCCACCCAGGTTTTTCAGGCTGGCCATAATCAGCTTACGGGTTTGGGCAACATCGGCAGTTTCAAAACTAATGTTCCCTTCTTTGATAATCTTTTTATTGGTCACAACTACTGTTGTCTTATCATCACCGCCAATAAACTCCGGCGGTTCTTCCACAGCATTATATTCTGATACTTCAGCATCAGCTTTAACAACAGGAGGCGCAAACTGCGCTGACATTTTTGCTTTTTGCTCTGCAGGCGGCGCGGGTAAAACTACTTCAGCAGTTGTTACTCTCTCAGGTTGCTTTTGGTTACATGCCAGCACCACCAGTGCCAGCAATGAAAGGATAAAATATTTTTTCATAATATAAATTGATTGGCTGAATCAAATTTACATTATAAAATTCCGAAAAAACAAATAAAACAGAATTATATTTTGTTTATATATTTTTATCGAATTTATATTCCGAATACTTTACTTTAACTTCTCATTGCTTTTGTGCCTGTCTGCATCGCGGATACTTTTCTTCTCCAAATTCTTCTCCAGCGCATCCGTCAGATCAATGCCGGTTTGGTTAGCCAGGCATATCAGCACAAAAAGCACATCGGCCATCTCATCAGCAAGGTTAACTTCCGTATCCGATTTCTTGAACGATTGCTCGCCATACTGCCGGGCCATAATACGTGCCACCTCGCCAACCTCTTCCATTAAAATGGCCGTGTTGGTCAACTCGTTAAAATAACGTACCCCTGTTGTTTTGATCCAGTTATCTACAAGATGCTGTGCCTGCTTAATTTCCATCAAGCAATATTACAAAAATTGACTCACCCCGACATCGCTACGCTCGTCCCCCCTCTCTACTTTGTAGAGAGGGGACACTTATTTCTTACCCTCTTTGCGAAGCAGAGAGGGTCGCGCACGAAGTGCCGCGGGGTGAGTAAAATAAATGCAAGGTAAAACCACTCTCCATTCACTAATTTCCAAAACCCTTATCTTTGCCCCCGATTATGACGATGAGTGCGGGTACCCCTTTTCAATTTTTAGATCAGGATCTTTTATTGCTGCCACAGAAAGCTATTTACTGGAAACAGGAGAAGGCGCTGATCGCGGCTGATGTACATTTTGGCAAGGTTGGGCATTTTCGCAAGGCGGGTATTGCTATTCCCCGCAATATGGAGCAGGATGATCTGGCGGTACTTTCAGATTTGATCTATGAGTATCAGCCCGAAAAGATCTATTTCCTCGGCGACCTTTTCCACAGCGATATGAATAACGACTGGGATTGGTTTGTACTCTGGCGCAGTCAGTTCCCTAAGGTGGAGATCATCCTGATAAAAGGTAACCACGATATCATCAGCGATAGACATTATACTGATCTGGGTGTCATCCTGCATAAAGAGCTGGCGATAGGCCCTTTCCTGATGTTGCACCACCCACTGCCTGACGCCACCAAAAAAGCGGACAACGGCTATGTACTTTGCGGACATATCCATCCGGGTGTTAGCCTGGTTGGTCGTGGCAGGCAAAGTGTTACGCTGCCTTGTTTTGCCTTCGGGAAAAATCAGGCCATACTGCCTTCATTCGGCAAATTCACCGGCAAGGTGGCTATCCTAAGCCATAAAACCGACAGGATATTTGGCGTATTAAAAGATAAGGTTATCCCAATCGGCTAATTTTAATTCGTTATTAATTCATCTTAACTACTTGTTTTTCTATTAGTTATTTTCTAACTTGAGGTTCCCAACAAAACCTGAGTTAATATGAAAAACGTAAAGCACATCCTTGCCCGCAAGGGGAGCAATGTTATTGCCGTACCTGCCACAACCACTGTATTAGACGTTTTAAAGCTGATGGCCGATAAAAATATCGGTTCGGTAGTAGTGAACGAGAACGGCGAATATGCCGGCCTGGTTACCGAACGCGATTACGCCCGTAAGATCATATTAATGGGTAAACACTCTGATGATACCACCGCCGGCGAGATCATGAGCAACGGCTTTCCGCACATTACGCCCGAGTCGTCAATTGATGATTGTATGCTGATCATGAGCGAACGCAACATCCGCTACCTGCCGGTTTTTGACCGCGAACAGCGCCTTTGCGGTATCATTTCTATTAACGATGTGGTGTACGAGACCATCCACTCGCAAAAAGAAACCATAGAGCAGCTGCACAGCTACATACACACCTAAGGGCAGCTTTAGCAAACCATTAGCGGTATGGCAGGTTATTTATTAGCGGGCAACAGCTTGCTGATACGTAATGAGCTATACAACCAAACAAGAAGCCACACCCATACTATTTGGTGCCGAAGTTTTTATTGAGCCCGGCCAAACTGCCGAAGAAATAGACCTTTGGTTTCGCCGTTTGAGCGAGGCCGGCATGCTGGTAACACGCATCCGCCTGTTTGAAACCTATATGCACCAAGCCGGTGGCACCTGGGACTATACTTTGTTTGATACGGCCTACAAAGCGGCAGACAAATACGGAATAAAAATTTATGGCAACCTGTTTCCGCGTACGGCTTTTACTGATCTGGGCGGACTGAAATTCCCGAAAGATGCAGATCACCTCAAATCCATCTCTCAATATATAGAGAATGTGGTCGGTCACTTTAAACAGTTCCCTTCGTGCTATGGTTGGGTACCGGTTAACGAGCCGGGCGTGGGTTCTTTCCCTCAGGAACAATTTGCTACCGATAAGTACAAAGAGTGGCGCGATGCTCAAAAGCAAAGCGAATACACCAGCGGCGGTTATGATCGTTTTGATTTTGCCGACGAGCGTTTCCACCTTTGGTACAATACCTGGTTCCTGCAGTGGCTTACTGATGAGATACACAAGCACCATCCCGGCAGTATCATCCACGTAAATAACCACGCTATATTTAAGAATGTAGCCGAGTATGATTTCCCTGCGTGGAGAAACTTCCTGACCAGCCTGGGTGGTTCGGCGCATGCCAGCTGGCACTTTGATTATTTCCCAAGGCAAAAATATGCTTTGGCCGTAAACGCCAATTGCGAGATCATTCGCTCAGGTGCAGGCGAAATACCCTGGTTTATGACCGAACTACAGGGCGGCAACAATACCTACAGCGGCTTCCTGTCGCTTTGCCCTACTAAATACGAGATAGCCCAATGGCTTTGGACGGCCATAGGTGCCGAAAGCCGTGGCGCCATTTTCTGGTGCCTTAATCCGCGCTCATCAGGTATTGAGGCGGGCGAATGGGCCATGCTCAATTATCATAGTGAACCATCAGACAGGTTCATTGCCGCGCGGGAAGTGATCGACACCATCAATAGCAATCATACTTTTTTTAACGATGCAAAAGAAGCAGAGTCGGGTATCAATATCCTGTACACCCGCGAATCTTTATGGATAGAGAAAACCCTGCAAATGGGTGGCAAGAGTTATGAAGGACGGGATGAAGGGGGCGTAATGAAATCGGCCATTGCCTATTTCGAGGCGCTAAATGAGGTAGGTGTACAAGCCAACTTTAAGGAGATAAGCGAGTTTGATTTCGGCAGAGAAAGCTATGATGGTGTAGCTATAATATTGGCGCACCAGATCTCCATCCCATCCAAATACTGGCCGTTATTAACCGCATTTGTTGAGAAAGGCGGCAAATTGATAAGCGACGGATTAACCGCTTGCTACGATGAAAATGCCGTTGGCACCATGCGCCTCGGGTTCCCGCTGCGTGATGTTTTGGGTGCCGACGTTTTAGAATATAAAGCCATTGATGGCATGCAGGAAACCACAGTATCAGATATCATATTACCCGCATTTCAGTGGACAGGCATCCTGAAGCCAACAACTGCAAAAGCCATAGCGCTGAATAACGAAGAAGTGCACGCTACCGTAAACCATTATGGCAAAGGAACTGCCTGGTGGATACCGACGATGGCCGGTTTAGGCAGCCGCCTTTTTGATGATTACGCTCAGCTAAATGAGTTTCTGCAACAGGCGCTGAACTATGATTCGCTACACGTTCCATTCAGGTTCAGCCAGCCGCAACCGGGGTTAATGATGAAAGTCTTATCGGCCAATGGCGAATACATTACCATCATCATCAACAAATCTGACGAGCGCTGTGAGCTGTCGTTAACCACCCAAAAACCTAACCTGCAACCCATGGTGATATTTGCCAATTGCGGCGGTAAGGCTGGGGGCAATCATGTGAGTATTGAAGCAGAGGAAACCATGGTGATCAGGTGGGTATAGCTTATTTCTTAGCCTTCTTTTTTGCCTGCCGCGCTTCAAATATCTCCTTATCTTCACCAATGCGGTATTGGGTTATGCGGGCTACCAGATCAAGCGGCAGGGGTTTATCCAACGGTAGCTGAATAGCACCTTTTGATGTTTTGTAATTTTTCAGTTCATCGGCAAAAACCACTATGGCCTGCGCACCGGGATAAAAACCAATGTGCTTGCTTTGCGCGGCAAAATATACCAGCACGCTGTGCAGTTTATAAGCAGGCATGCCGTAACTTATCACCTCCTGCGTGGCAGGCGCGGCTTGCTTGATGGTTTGGCGCATTTGGTTAAGCAAAGATTGAATATCAGCAGGAAAACTACTGATATATTGATCGGCCGATTCCGGTTTCTGCATCATCTTTATAATGTCTTTAATATCAAATATATTGGTTTATCATCACAAAATAACTCAAACAAAAACCGTCCAAAAACGCTTAACAACCTTGCAGTTTAAATTAAAAAATCAATGGCCTTGTTTGCCATGATTATTTTTTCATATTTGTTTAAAATTTTACCCTTTAATAAACTACCTTTTGAATATTGATCTAACCAACTGCGACCGCGAACCCATCCACATCCCCGGCAGTATCCAGTCTCATGGCTTCCTTATCGCTATCAATCGTAAAGGCGAGATCACTTATCACAGTGAAAATGTAAAGACGTATTTAAAAGATGTGCCCGATGTTTTATTGGGGCAGCATATTGGCACCATCGAGCCGTTAATTGGCAATAACGAGCCATTTAATTTCATTAATCAATTACTATCCTTCGGTAAAACAAATGGGTTTGAGCAAACCAACCCTTTTAATACCGATATACATGGCCAGGCTTATCACCTCATCATTTCCGATTCTGACGATAACTACCTGCTTGAGTTTGAACCTGCACGCTCTGACAGCAGTACCGATATACAGCGCACCATAGGCCGCTCTATCTCCGAGATGCTGGCGGATAAAAACCTGCAGAACCTGTTAAATAACAGTGCAGCACAAGTGAAAAGCGTTATAGGGTATGATCGTGTAATGGTGTACCGCTTTGCCGAGGACGGCCACGGCGAAGTGGTTGCCGAAGCAAAAAACGATGAGCTTGAGCCATGGTTAGGCCTGCACTACCCCGCATCAGACATACCCAAACAGGCCCGAGAGCTTTATAAAAAGAACTTTACCCGCTTAATTGCCGATGTATATACGCAGCCAAGCGCTATCATCACCGCGGCAGATAATGCAGGCAGCAATTTAGATCTCACCAACTCGCAGTTGCGTGCGGTATCGCCCATCCATATCCAGTATCTGAAAAACATGGAAGTGGCATCAAGCTTCAGCATCTCGTTGATGTACAAACAGGAGCTTTGGGGTTTAATAGCCTGCCACAATTACACGCCAAGGTTTATTGATTTCCGCTCACGCGAGTCGGCAAAACTCATCGGGCAGATCCTGTCATCTGCATTAGAGTTTAGGCAGGATGAGGAGAACCAGCAGGTATCTGATAAATTTAAAAACGCCGTTGACCAGCTAAGCCGCCTGATGCTGAAAGATAACGGCATCGAGTTCGCGTTAACGGCCCATGATACCTCACTGCTTGATGTGGTAGACGCAGGCGGCGCAGTTTTGATGCTGGAGAACAATGTGATCAAATTAGGCAACACGCCCGATGATGAACAGCTGAAAGAGCTGGTTACCTGGGTAAAGGCCAATATTATCGATTCGCTTTATTATACCGGCAAGCTTTCGGCAATTTATCCGGCAGCTGCAAAATATAAGGATATTGCATCGGGTTTGATGGTATCCACCCTATCGCGCGAGCTGGATGAATATGTGCTTTGGTTTAAGCCTGAGCAATTAAAGACGGTGAAGTGGGCCGGTAACCCGGAGAAAAATATTGAGACGGATGCCAACGGCAACCGCATTATATCGCCACGTAACTCGTTCGAGGAATGGTCTGAAACCATCACAGCCACATCAGCATCGTGGAGTAATGAGGAAGTAAAGTCTGTTATTCGCCTGCGTAGCGAGATAGCTTATGCACTTAATCAAAAAGCCGGTGCCATCCGATTATTGAACGAGAAACTGAAACAAGCCTACGAAGAGTTGGATACCTTCAGCTACACCATCTCGCACGATCTGAAGAATCCGTTGACGGCTGTTAAAAGCTATGCGCAAATTTTGCTTCGTGATAAGAACCTTACGCCGCAGGCTATACGTGCCTTAGAGCGTATCAATGCCGGCGCCGATAAAATGAACAACATGATTGCCGAGGTATTGGATTACTCGCGTATTGGCCGTTCTGAGTTGGTATCAACCGAGATTGATACCAAAACTTTGATTGAGGACCATGTACGTGAATTATTGTTGGTATATGAGGTTGAGCCGTCTGTTGTAACTATCAAAAACACCCCTGCCATCAGCGGCGACCCGGTGATGGTATCGCAGGTATTTGCCAATGTGATAAGTAATGCTATCAAGTACTCCAAGAAAACCAGTCCGCAAAAAGTAATTATAGATGCTACCGAGAACGACCGCGAAGTGGTTTACTCCATTACCGATAACGGCTTAGGTATAGATATCAAACAACTGCCACGCATTTTTGAACTATTCAATCGCATGGATAATGTTGGCGATATCGAAGGCACTGGGGTTGGCTTGGCCATTGTGAAGCGCATTATCGAAAAACACCGCGGAAAGATCTGGGTGGATAGCGAACTTGGCCAGGGTAGTACGTTCTATATCGCCTTTAACAAAAACACTGCCGACTAAGCAGTTTGCTGATGCTTTGCAAACCAGTCGCCAAATTTTAAGAAAGTTTGGTTGGCTGCTGCTATTACCGCGGCTTCTTGTTCTGGGTTTTCTGCCTGCGCGTTCAGCACATCTTTAAAGGTATTCCACATCTGTTCGGTGCGGTCGCCGTAGCCCGAGAAGAAGCTGAGCCCATCGCCGCTAAGCCCCAATTGCTGCTGCATCATTTTACTGATGATCTTGCCGCCAAGGGTTGATCCTTCTATCACGTACAAAGCACCTAAGGCTTCCAAATGGCTTTGGATACGTGGCAGATCGGCACCTTCTGCTTTCGCAGGAACATCGCCGCCTAAAGCTTCAATATCGTTAGCTATATATTCTATCTTTCTGCGCTCTGCATTATCAGGCAACAGGTTGGGGTCGATGCTTTGGGCGATGCTTTCTTCCAGTCCGCCGAAATAGCCGTAGAACAACTTTAGCAACTCTACGTATTCGCCCTGGTTGCGGATAGCTTTTAAATTACCTACAAGGGCTTTCTCTAATATCTGGTGATTTTGCTTGGTTTCTTCTTTCAGTTTTTCTGATAGCATGTTTTTCAAATTTGGTAGCGGGTAAAATTAATCAATACTTGCAAGTATCAAATATAATATTTAGCATTGTGTACAACAGACACAATACAACGGTCTGATAACCAATAAAACCCATACCGCTTACCTTAAGCTGCTATTTTTTATGAGAAAAAATTACCTGCTGCTGCTCGCATTGCTGCCTGCCATGGCTTCTGCGCAAAACCAATGGTCGCAAGTTACACATGGCGATATAGCTATCGTATCAAACCCAAAAGGCCAAAGGCTTGGTTATTCCACCACTTCGGGCGTAAAAATACTCACCGTTGATGGTCTCGCATTTAAAGACCTCAACAAAAACGGCAAGCTTGATAAATATGAAGACTGGCGCTTACCGGTTGATGAGCGTGCAAAAGACCTGGCCAGTAAACTAAGCGTTGAGCAAATTGCCGGTTTAATGCTCTATAGCCGCCACCAGATGATCCCTTCCATCCCCATGGGGCCTTTTGCAGGTACCTATAACAATGGCAAACCTTTCAATGAAAGCGGCGCTAACCCGTACGATCTTTCAGACCAGCAACGTAAGTTTTTGAAGGATGATAACGTGCGCCACGTGCTGGTAACCTCGGTACAAAGCCCCGAGGTTGCTGCCAAATGGAGCAACAACGTACAGGCTTATGTAGAAGGCGTTGGTTTCGGTATACCTGCCAATAACAGTTCCGATCCGCGCAATGGCACCATTGCTACAGCCGAGTATAATGGCGGTGCGGGCGGGGCTATCTCTATGTGGCCCGGCTCTTTGGGCTTAGCAGCTACTTTTGACCCGGCGGTTACGCAAAACTTTGGGCATATAGCTGCGCAGGAGTATCGTGCGCTGGGTATTGCCACAGCACTTTCGCCACAAGTTGATATGGCCAGCGACCCGCGCTGGAACCGCGTTAGCGGTACCTTTGGTGAAAACCCTTGGCTGGCTGCTGATATG
Source organism: Mucilaginibacter conchicola (assembly GCF_003432115.1). Lineage (GTDB taxonomy): Bacteria > Bacteroidota > Bacteroidia > Sphingobacteriales > Sphingobacteriaceae > Mucilaginibacter > Mucilaginibacter conchicola. Next base: position 1,506,900 of record NZ_QWDC01000002.1, on the reverse strand, counting down.
GCACGTGCTTACATTGATGGTTTCCAAACCTCAACAGGCGATAAAGAAATTAAAGATGGCTGGGGCTTTAACAGCGTAAACGCCATGGTAAAACACTGGCCGGGCGGCGGTGCTGGCGAGGGTGGCCGCGATGCGCATTACGGTTTCGGTAAATATGCCGTGTATCCGGGTAAAAACTTTGCGCAGCACATGATCCCTTTTACCGAGGGTGCGTTTAAACTTGATGGCAAAACCAAAATGGCTGCTGCTGTGATGCCTTATTACACCATCAGCTTTAACCAGGATACCAAAAACCACGAGAACGTGGCCAACAACTACAACAAATACATCATCACCGATCTGTTACGCAACAAGTATCATTACGATGGCGTGGTATGTACCGATTGGCTGGTTACCGGCGACGAAACAGTGATCAACAGCTTCCTCTCTGGCAAATCATGGGGGATGGAAAAAGCCACCCTTGCCGAACGCCACTACAAAATATTAATGGCCGGTGTTGACCAGTTTGGCGGTAACAACGATATGGCACCAGTATTGGATGCCTACAAAATGGGCGTTAAAGAGCACGGAGAAAAATGGATGCGCGAACGCTTTGAGCAATCTGCCGTGCGTTTGCTTCGCGGCAGCTTCCGTACCGGATTGTTCGAGAACCCTTACTTAGATCCTGAGCAAACCAAACAAACCGTAGGCAAACCCGAGTTTATGGATGCCGGTTACCAGGCGCAGCTAAAATCTATCGTGATGCTGAAAAACAAAGGCGGCGTATTGCCTTTGCAAAGTGGCAAAACCGTTTACGTGCCTAAGAAATTTACGCCTGCGGGCAAAAACTTCCTGGGGATGCCTTATCCCGAAAAACTGGAGTATCCGGTAAATATGGATATCGTTAAAAAGTACTTTAAAGTAACGGATAACCCTGATGAGGCTGACTACGCACTGGTATTTATTGCCAGCCCGATAGGACATGGTGGTTATGATGAGGAAGATGTTAAAAACGGCGGCAATGGTTATTTGCCGGTATCATTACAATACAGCAAATACACTGCAGAAACTGCCCGTGCAACCAGCCTTGCCGGCGGCGACCCATTGGAAAAAACCACCAACCGCAGCTACAAAGGCAAATCTGATGTATCAACCAACGTTACCGACCTGGCTATGGTGAATGATACTTATGCCAAGATGAAAGGCAAACCGGTCATCGTATCGGTAAACCTTAACAACCCAATGGTATTTGGCGAGTTTGAGAAAAACGCCGCAGCTATTATTGCCGATTTTGGTGTACAGGGACAGGCAAGCCTGGATATCTTAACAGGTAAAGCAGAGCCATCGGCGCTGTTGCCAATGCAAATGCCATTGGATATGCTTACCGTTGAGGCGCAGTTTGAAGATGTACCACTGGATATGAAGTGCTACAAAGATGCCGAAGGCCATGTTTATGATTTTGGCTACGGCTTAAACTGGAAAGGTGTTATAAAAGACGCCCGCACAGCTAAGTACACTAAAGCTGTGGCAAAACCGTAACTTAAGCTACATTTTCGCTAAGGCGCAAAGTCACATTATTAAAACTTTGCGCCTTAGTTTCTTCATTACAAACCTAAATTAAAATACATGAAACGCCTGTTCGTCCTGCTCACAGCCCTGCTGCCGGCCCTTAATGCAGCTGCACAATCAGCTATTATACAAACCGGTGCCGGTAAAATATCGGGCACGGTGGGCGAAGATAAAAGCATCCGCATTTACAAAGGTATCCCCTTTGCTGCCCCGCCTGTAGGTGATTTACGATGGAAAGCCCCGCAGCCTGTAAAACCCTGGGACGGTGTAAAAGCCTGCATCGATTTTGCGAAAAGCGGCATACAAAGCAAGCCTAACGAGTTTGGCGTTTATACCCGCGAGTTCCTGATAAAAGATGAACCGCTGAGCGAGGATTGCTTGTACCTTAACGTGTGGACAGGCGCAAAAGCAGCTACCGAAAAACGCCCTGTTTTTGTATGGATCTATGGCGGCGGCTTTGTAAGTGGCGGCACTAATGCCCCCATTTATGATGGCGAAGCACTGGCAAAAAAAGGCGTTATTGTGGTAAGTATCCCTTACCGCGTTGGCATTTTAGGTTTCTTTGCTCATCCTGAATTAACCAAAGAATCGCCCAATCATGCATCGGGTAATTATGGTTTGATGGATCTGATAGCCGCATTGAAATGGGTACAAAAAAATATTGCAGCCTTTGGCGGCGACCCTACAAAAGTGACTATTACAGGGCAATCGGCAGGATCAATGAATGTGAATAGTTTGGTGGCATCGCCGCTGGCTAAAGGTTTGTTCAGGAATGCCATTGCCGAGAGCGGGGCTAATTTTATAGCCGGCCCGTTTGGCGGCACTACACTGGCACAAGCCGAGAAAGCAGGCGTGGAAACGGCAGAGAAACTGGGTGCAAAAACACTGACCGACCTGCGTAAACTGAGTACCGATGAGCTGCTAAAACAGTTCGGCGGCAGGCCGATTGTAGACGGCTATGTATTGCCGCAAAGCATCGCGGCCATCTTCGCCGCTGGTAAAGAGAACCCGGTAAACCTGCTTACCGGCTGGAATGAGGACGATGCCTTTATCGGTCAGCTGAAAAATGCTGAGGCCTATCGCGCCGATGCACAAAAACAATACGGCACTGATGCGGACGATTTCCTGAAACTATTCCCCGGCAATACTGACGCTGAAGCAGAGCGCTCGCAGATCAACCTCTCGCGCGATATGACCTTCGGGATACAAAATTATACCTGGGCCAATATCCAGGCTGCAAAAGGCAGAAAGGTTTACCTGTACCGCTTTACCCGCCGCATGCCTGCCACACCCGAATTTGTAAAATACGGCGCTTTTCATACCGCCGAAGTGCCGTACATATTCAACAACCTCAAGTTTGTGAACCGCCCTTTTGAAGCCATTGATAACAAACTGGCTGATGAGGCATCATCTTACTGGGTAAACTTTGTAAAAACCGGTGATCCGAATGGCGCGGGCCTGGCTAAGTGGCCTGCGTACTCTGCAAAAGGCGGGCAAACCATGTATCTGGGTGAGCAACCTGCTGCCAAACCATTGGCTGATGCTGCAGCGCTGGATTTTTTGGTAAAGAAAGCTAAGGAGAAGAAATAAACACTAATCATAAATGTCATTGCGAGCGATAGCGTGGCAATCTCATAGGGCAAGCATATCGAATCTGTCTATGAGATTGCCTCGTCGCTGTCGCTCCTCGCAATGACATACATTCTTAGTCCGATTTGTCATTTCGAACGAGCGACAGCGAGGAGAAATCTTCTACGCCGAAAGTATCCCGAGCAGAAGATTTCTCACTATCGTTCGAAATGACAATTATTTGAAATTGGGTTACTACCCCAAAATCTCCTTTATATCATCTGCCGAAAGCGACTTAATGAAACTTTCTTCGGTAGTGATGAGCGAGCGGGCTACGCTTAGTTTGCGTTGCTGCAGGGCCAGGATCTTTTCTTCTACAGTATCTTTGGTGATAAATTTATAGATGAACACGTTTTTGGTTTGGCCGATGCGGTGCGTACGGTCAATGGCTTGTTGCTCTACCGCCGGGTTCCACCATGGATCGAGGATGAACACGTAGTCGGCTTCGGTAAGGTTGAGACCTACACCTCCCGCTTTTATCGAGATCAGGAAGATCTGCGTTTTCTTATCCTGCTGAAATTTCTGTACTACATCACCGCGGTTTTGTGTACCGCCATCAAGGTAGGCGTACGGGATACCCTCGCGTTCAAAATATTCGCGGTAAATGGCCAACTGCTTTACAAACTGCGAGAAGATCAAAACCTTATGCCCGCCATCCAAAACATTGGCGAGGGTGTGCACTACGTTCTCAAATTTGCCGCTGTCGCCCTCGTAATCAGAATCGATCATTGACGGGTGATTGGCTATCTGGCGAAGTTTGATCAGGCCCTGTAAAACCTGGATCTGCGTTTTAGCAAAAGTGCCATCTTCCAGGCTGCGCAGTAACTCATTACGGTATTCAGATTTCACCTTATCGTACACGCTGGCCTGCTCCTCGCTCATCTGGCAATAGAACAGGTTCTCGGTTTTTGGCGGTAACTCGGTAGCCACTTGCTCCTTGGTGCGGCGCAACACAAAGGGTTTGATGATGGCTTGTAGCTTGCGGGCTTTCTCTTCGTCCTTCTTCTTTTCTATCGGCGTAACAAACTCGTTCTGGAAGAACTGTTGTGAGCCTAACAGACCAGGGTTAATGAACGACATCTGTGTCCAAAGGTCATTCACCGAGTTCTCTACCGGTGTGCCGCTCAGTATCAGTTTAAAGCGCGATTTGAGCTGCCTTACGGCCTGGAACGATTTTGACGAAGCGTTCTTGATGTTCTGACTTTCATCCAGTATCACATACTCAAAAAAGTATGCTTTAAACATTTCAATATCTATCCGGCTGATACCGTAGGTAGTGATCACCAGGTCATAATTGGCAAACACCTCTGCCGATTTATAGCGGAAGGCGCCCGTGTGCACCATAATGCGCAATTGCGGGGCAAATTTGCGTGCTTCATTCAGCCAGTTATAGATCAGCGAAGTAGGCATGATGATCAGCGAGGTACTTTTACCGCCCGCATTCTCAGCATCTTCTTTATGTTTTTGCAGCAACGATAAGGTCTGGATAGTTTTACCCAAACCCATGTCATCGGCAAGGCATCCGCCAAAGTGGAAATCTTTTAAGAAATGGAACCAGTTGTAACCCGCCTTTTGGTAAGGGCGCAGGCTGCCTGCAAAGTTCACCGGCATCGGCACGTCTTCGGTCTCTTCAAAATCGGTGAGCTTTTGCAGCTTACGGTTCATGGCTACTTCGGCCATTTCGCCGCCCGATATATCGTTCACCAAACCTAAGTGATGGCGGCGCAGTTTTATTTCTTCGCCACCCTCGCTAAAGTGCAGCAGGTTGCCGAATTGAGCAAACCAGCTCTCCGGTATCACGGCAATTTCGCCGCTTGGCAATATAAATTCTTTTTTATGGTTGAGGATGTGGTTCTTCAGTTGAATGAACGGGATGCGGTACGGCCCGAAGGACACCACTGCGTTGATATCGAACCAGTCGTTATTTTCGCTTACCTCAAGTTCTATTTTGGTACTGCCAAAAACGTAGCGTTTCTGCCCATCGGGTTGTTCAATTTCAAATCCTTTCTCTATCAACTCATCATGGTGGTGGTTAAGCCACTCAAAAATGGGAAACGAGCGGTCGGCATCTTCATCATGGGCAGCTACTTCCAGGTTTTGGAACAACGATGAGGTGGTTTGCAGCCCCATGTTTTCCAGCAGTTGCAACTTCCCTTTCTCCCATGTTACCGAGCGTTTAATGCGGTGGAAAAGGTAATCGTCGCCGGTTTTCTCCATACGTACGGAGATATGCCTGCCATCCCCGTAAGGGAAAACATAACCGGCATACTTAAAGTACAATTGCAGTTGTGAGGTGCCGCCTTCCACGTAAATAGGTTTTACGCAGGCAATGGCATCATACTTCTCTGTATTGATAGTAAAACCTTCTGCATACACGTTATGCTTCTCTATCAGCGGGGCAACAAATTTTTCGAAGTACGAATGCTCTGATGATTTTGGAATAGAGATATAGCGCTTGTTCAGGAAAGGTTGGAGTTTTTTTCCCTCGATATCCTTATCAAAATAATATAGCGTATCATCCAGGAGCATCCAGGCAGGGTGGTTACAGATGATCTCGGCATCCTTAAACATGAACTCGATGCGCATGCCCTGGTACTTGATGGTAGGAAAATAACGGATCTCTTCTTCGCTCCTGCGGAAATGGAACAACACCGAAGCTGCCTCATCGGCAATGTGCAGTTTGCGGCCAGCGGGATAGCCTTCCTTGCTCATCAAATAGATCTCTTTGTCGCCCAACATCCCCAAAGCCTCAACTATCTTCTTCTCTATTTTAGGGCGGATGGTATCAAAAAGCTGGTCGTTAAAGATCTTCCCAAAAAACTCGAACGGGCGGATAGGCTTTTTGTAGAACCGCTTAATGATGTTACCCTGCTCCATATCCTCTAAAATTTTGATGAGTTTACGGTCGGCATCATCAATGCATGATGAAAATTCTTCGGCTGTGTTTGAGAAAAGGCGTTGATGCGTAAACGAGAACTCGCCGTTGGGGTTTAGCTGTACCACATGCGGCTCAATCACGTACGAAAGGTAATCGTGACGGGCGATGGAATAGATAATTTGGCAGGGCTTGGTGCTGTCTACGCGTAGCATTAAGTTTCTCAGGTAAAAAATTAATGGAAGCTACGACAAGAAAAAATTCAAACGTAAATTAAAAAATCTGCACTCAAAAATTTTTGCTTAAAAATTTATTAACATGGGTGGATGAGCCCCACCACGTCATTGCGAGAAGCGACAGCGACGTGGCAATCCCCTACTTACAGAACGGCTCTGTATAGCAAAGAGATTGCTTCGTTCCTCGCAATGACGCGTGGGGTAATCAGATTTTACAACGCTGCCAGCGTCTTGATATCTTTTACCTCTAAAACATGCTTGTAATACCCGCGTATAGCAGCATTGATCATGGCCTTGCCAACATCTTTCATGGTAAGCACAGCGCTTGGGAATAACACCTTTAGTATCGGGTACAGTGATGAGATAATCTTGTAATAACCTTTAACATTCCTCTGCCCCTCGGTGGGTTTCATAAAACCGGGGCGGAAGGTGTATACGCTTTTGAAGGGAAGCTTCAGCAATGCATTTTCGGTTTTGCCTTTTACACGGGCCCACATCATACGGCCTTTTTCGGTGCTATCGGTATGTGCGCCTGATACAAAATTGAAAACCATATCAGGATTTTCGCTCAGCAGGGCTTCAGCAAAGTTCATTGTGATATCGTAAGTGATATGGCTGTATTGCTGCTCGTTCAGTCCGTTGGAACTGATACCGGCGCAAAAGAGGCAGGTGTTGTAACCTTTCAGGATATCTTCCACTTCGTGAAGATCCATAAAATCGGGAACTATTAATTCCCGCAGCTTAGGATGCTGTAGATCGAAATGTTTGCGGTTAACCATCAAAACTTTTTCAACTGCAGGATGGGCAAGGCACTCTAACAAAACTCCTTCACCAACCAGCCCCGTGGCACCGGTCAGTATTATACTCAACTTCATTGTATCTGGCATATACCTGTGAAGACGAGCAGCAGACTTTTATCTTTTAAAGAATTTTCAGATTTTCGCCCGTTGTTAAAACCTAAGGTCCTTTACTGTCGGTGGTGGTTCTATTTTAGGAAGGTAGGTTATCTTTTTTTGTGAAAGTTCTGCCTGGCGTATCAGCTCAGCATTTTCAATAACATCACCATCCCGGAAAGACTTCCCCGCGAAAATAAAGAGATCAAGTGCCCGATTAAAATTATCTGCCATTAACGGCGCAGCAAAAGTAAGCTCTCCTGTTTTTCCATTCGGCATAACATATTTAACATACTCATAAGGTCCGGGAAAATGTTCACCGGCTTTTAACCGCCGCCTTGCTACAAAATCTTCTAACGGTTTGCTATCATTAAAAATTGAATTAAGCAGTGCCACTTTTTCATCAGCTAACAGATAAGTTGTATCTGAAATGCCTCTTGGCCAAACACACTGTAAACGCGTATTACCCACGCTATCAATATCAAATAATTGCTTAATAATAATTTTCCCGCTCTCAACCTGATATAAAACGTGCGTTAACGATCTGAACACTGGTTTAGTGCTTTGAGCATTGGTGTTAAATGCAGAGAACATAACAAAGCACGCTAACACCACCTTAATCAATTTCATTTTTCTTATGCCTGTAAAATGTCATTTATAAAACTATCTCTCCCTCGAAAACCAGCTTAGCCGGGCCTTCCAGAAAGATGTTGCTAAACTTTTCGCCGTCGTGATCGAAGCGGATATTTAGATCGCCGCCTAAAACCCTGATCGGGGTGCTGATGGTACCAAATTCACCGTTCTTTTTGGCCATAGCCAATGCGACTGCCGTAACACCTGTACCGCAGGCATAGGTCTCGTTCTCAACACCGCGTTCAAAGGTGCGTACAAAGTAACCTTCCCCTTCTTTCTCAACAAAGTTTACGTTGATGCCTTGTTGCTTATAGGTTGCGTTGTTGCGGATAGCACGGCCTTCGTTATACACATCTTTAACCGCCAGATCAACCGCTGTTTTTACGTAATGCGGGGAACCGGTATTCAGCACAAAAGCATCGCCGTCTTTATTTATCTCCTCAACGTCTATCATTTGCAGGCTCACCCATTCGCCATTTTCTGAAATTTTGGCATGGTGAACACCGTCTGTAGCCAGAAATTTTGTCGTATCGTTTATCACACCCAAACGCTTCGCAAAGGCAACGATGCAACGGCCACCATTTCCGCACATGCTGCCCTCGGCACCATCGGCATTGTAGTACACCATTTTAAAATCATACCCCTGCTCGTTCTCCAACAACATGAGGCCATCGCCACCTATACCAAAACGGCGGTCGCACAGCAATGCAACCTGTTCTTTATCAAGCGAATTGATAGCATTTTCACGATTATCTATCAGCACAAAATCGTTGCCGGCACCCTGGTATTTATAAAAGTTTATTTCCACAATTTTACTTTAAGCAGTAGATGTTAAATTTAAAAAAGTAACGAGTAACAAATATAGCAGAGAGTTTATCTCATTTTAACAATATTTAACATTATTACACATACCTTATTGTTGTAAATTGCGTCTATATGGTATTAAATTTGAACCTCTAAGGTTATTAAACTATAGTATTTAAGAAAGTGAGAAATAATATGAGAAAGTTTGGTTTAACATTACTGACCGCCTTTGCAGGCGGCGCGCTCGCTTTGGGAGCGTATAAGTTTGCCGAGAACAAGTACGACCAGAATTTGAGCATTGAGGATAAGCAGAAAGTTTATTTTGCCAGCAATCCTGAGAAAAGCAATTTGGTATCATCTGCCGGTACGGCTGATTTTACCCAGGCAGCTGCCGAAGCAACGCCTGCCGTTGTTTATATCCGTACCACATACGCAAGCAAGTCATCTGATGGTGGCAGTGGCGATCCGTTTGAGCAAATGTTTGGGCAGATGTTTGGTGGCCGTATGCGCCCGCAAGGCCCGCAGATGGCATCGGGCTCTGGTGTGATCATCTCCCCGGATGGTTACATTGTTACCAACAACCACGTTGTAGCTAAAGCCGAAAAGATCCAGATCGTGACCAATGACCACCGCAGCTTTGAGGCCAAAGTGATAGGTACCGACCCTAATACCGACCTTGCCTTAATTAAGGTTAACGCTACTAACCTGCCTATCGTTAAATTAGGTAACTCTGATGCCGTAAAAGTTGGCGAGTGGGTATTGGCCGTGGGTAACCCTTTTAAACTGAACTCTACTGTTACGGCGGGCATTGTGAGCGCAAAAGGTCGCAGCATTGGTATCATCGGTCGTGAGGATGATGAGGATAGCCCTTACCCTGTACGCCAGCAAGAGACGCCTACTTTGAAAAAAGGTATCGAGTCGTTCATTCAAACTGATGCAGCTATTAACCCTGGTAACAGTGGTGGCGCATTAGTGAATACTGCGGGAGAATTGATCGGTATCAACGCTGCTATCGCATCGCACACCGGTTCTTATGAGGGCTATGGTTTTGCCATCCCTATTAACCTGGCTAAAAAGGTATTGAATGATATTAAGAAATATGGTTCGGTTAAACGTGGTTATGTAGGTATCGGTTTTGCCGACCTGAGCGACCCGGATGCTGCTAAACAAGTTAACAGCGACAAAACCAATGGCCTGTACGTAAACAGCCTGGTTGCAGGTGGTGGTGCCGAGCAAGCCGGTATTAAACAAGGTGATATTATCACTAAAGTTGAAGGCAATACCGTTTACGAATCATCAGACCTGCAAGAGCGTGTTGCACGTTTACAGCCTGGTGATAAAATTAACCTGACCGTTTTGCGTAACGGTGCTGAGAAAAACTTCTCGGTAACGCTTAAGGCTGATGCTCCGGCTAACAAAACTGCTGCTAACTCAAAATCAGCTTCGGAACTGTTCAACAAACTGGGTGCAAGTTTCCAACCGTTAAATGCACAGCAAAAATCTAAATACCGCGTTAACGGTGGTGTTGTGGTTACACAAGTGCGTCGTGGTGGTTTGTTTGATGATACCGAGATCCCAACAGGCTCTATCATCACCTCAATCAACAGGCAGCCTGTAAACAGCGTTGAAGATATTGATAAAGCTATAACGAACCTTAAGAATGGCCGACTGGTGATCAGTGGTTACTATCCTGATGGTGGCAGTTTCAACAATATGTTTGAAGTGCAGTAACATAATCCAAAATAATCAACAAAAAAGCCCCCGACATGTCGGGGGCTTTTTTGTTTTGATAATACCCCCACGCGTCATTGCGAGCGAGCAGAAGGGTGGGCTTTGCGTGTGGGCGACGAGAAATCCTGTTAGACAAAACAAGCGCCGAACTTAGCATCAATAACAGGATTTCTCACTATCGTTCGAAATGACATTATAATTATTCTTATACCCATAGAAAAAATCAATCACAATTTTATATTTGTATAGAACCTGTTGATATGACCATTACCCAACTCGAATACATTGTAGCCGTTGATACTTACCGCAGTTTTGTTGCTGCTGCCAATAAATGTTTTGTTACGCAGCCAACTTTGAGCATGCAGATACAAAAGCTGGAAGACACGCTGGGTGTAAAGATATTTGACCGCAGCAAGCAGCCTGTTGTGCCTACCGAGATAGGCGAAGAAATCATAGCGCAGGCCCGTGTGCTGATAGCAGAAAGTGAAAAGATAAAAGAAATAGTCACAGACAGGCAGAAAGAATTATCAGGAGAATTGAGGGTAGGTATCATCCCAACTATATCGCCATACATCCTGCCCAAAATACTCAATAGTTTTATTGAGAAATATCCCCAGGTAAAACTCATTGTTTGGGAACAAACTACCGAGCAGATCATCCAGCAACTAAAGCTGGGCACTATTGATTGCGGCTTATTATCAACGCCTTTAAACGAAAGCAGCCTCACCGAGATACCCGTATTTTACGAGAACTTTGTGGCTTACGCTGCAAAAAGCAGCAAGTTATCTAAAAAGAAAGTCATCACCCCTGATGACATAGATATGGAAGAGATTTGGGTGCTGAACGAGGGCCATTGCATGCGCGAGCAGGTATTGAACATTTGCCAGCGGCGCAAAGCCACCAAAGGCTTCCAGCATTTTGAGTACAATACCGGCAGTGTGGAAACTTTGAAACGCATGGTAGACATGAACAACGGCGCCACCATCCTGCCCGAGCTTGCCCTTGCCGAAATGACCGACAAACAGCGCGACCGTGTACGTTACTTTAAAAGCCCCGAGCCTGCGCGTGAGGTTAGCATAGTAATGCACCGCAACTATTTAAAGCGCCGCATGATAGAAGCTTTAAAGAATGAAATACTGGAGTTTGTGCCGAAAAGACTTCGCACAAAGAAAAAGAAAGAGATTGTGGAGATATAATCACTATGGCCATATCTCCTTACGTCATCCTGAATTTATTTCAGGTTCTCATCACGCAGATCTTACCCGTGGGATGCCGAAATAAATTCGGCATGACGTTGCTGTGATTGGGCTTGTTTTGTTAATCCCTTTGCGTCACCTCTTTCAAAGCCTCAGAAATTTTCTTAGCCGTGGCTTCTAATTCCTCTTGCGTTGGTGAAAGCTTAGGGCGGGCAAAATTCATATCGTCTACACGATTCATCGGGATGAGGTGGATATGCGCGTGCGGCACCTCGAGGCCGATGACTGCTACACCTACTTTTTTGCAAGGGATAGCATTCTTGATACCCTTAGCTACAATTTTGGCGAACATCTGCAGGCCAAGAAAGGTCTCGTCATCAATATCAAAAATATAATCCACTTCCTTTTTTGGGATCACCAAAACGTGACCTTCAGCCAGCGGACTGATATCTAAAAACGCCAGAAATTCGGTGGTCTCTGCAACCTTATGGGCGGGGATTTCGCCTGCAACTATTTTTGAAAAGATGGTAGACATGGGTAGGGATGTTTAATGTTTGAAGGATGGAATGAGTGATTGAGCGAATAAGAAAAAAACATTCGCTCCTTCTATCCTTCGCTCAATCACTCATTAAATACTAACGGCTAATTTCCAGTATCTCAAATTCCATTTTACCGGCAGGCACCTGTATCTCGGTTTTATCACCAACAGATTTACCTAACAAACCTTTTGCAATAGGAGATGCTACCGATATTTTACCGGCTTTAAGGTCGGCCTCGCTTTCTGATACCAGTTGGTAGCTCATAGTAGCGCCGTTCTTAACGTTTTTGATCTTTACAATAGATAGTGCCAAAACCTTTGACATATCCAGTTTAGATTCATCTAACAAACGTGCGTTTGATAGCGTTTCTTCCAGCTTGGCAATCTTGGTTTCGTGCAAGCCTTGCGCTTCTTTTGCAGCATCGTACTCGGCGTTCTCAGATAAGTCGCCTTTATCGCGGGCCTCGGCTATAGCGTTTGCTATTTTAGCACGGCCTGTAGTTTTTAGTTGCTGTAATTCTTCTTTTAAGTTCTCTAAACCTTCTTTGGTATAGTATGATACGTCTGCCATAATACACTTATAATTAGTTCTATAATTCGTTCGCGTTGGGCCAAAAAAAACCGCCCCTCTACTTTCTTGATAGAAGAGCGTTCGGCCATAAAAACAAACAAGACCACGGGACATCAGTCTCCATGATCTTGTTTGGTATTAAAACGAAGATAACGTTTTTAAATTTTAATCTCCAAATATTTTAAGCTGATTTTTTACTCCGCCAGCTATTAAGCCAGGCCAATTTCGCCAAGCTTTTGCGCCATTACTTCGCTTATTTTGCGATAGCTTTCAAATGTCCAGCCGCCTACGTGCGGGCTTAGCAGCACCTTGCCGCTGGCACGCAATTCATCAAACCATTGCTGCTCTCCTAACGCCGGGAATTTCTCTACCTCAAGCACATCCAGTCCGGCACCTAATATCTTACCTTGCTTTATGGCATTAAGTACCGCCTGCGTTTTAACCACCTTGCCACGGGCAAGGTTCAGGAAAAATATCGGCTTCCTGAAGTGGAACAGGTACTCATCATCCACCATCCCGTTGGTTTCGCGTGTAAGCGGGATATGCAGGCTCAGCACATCGGCATGCTTAACAATTTGCTCCATGCTTACCTCGCGGGCATACCTGTCGCTAAAACCGGTTTTATATTTATCAAAGGCGATCACCTCAACTCCAAAGCCTGATAGGCGTTGTGCAAAGGCCTGGCCCATATTACCATATCCAATAATGCCTACAGTGCGGCCCTTTAGTTCGTAACCACGGTTTTCCTCGCGCAGCCATTTGCCATCGCGCACCTCAGCGTCGCTACGGTTAAGGTTGTTCATCAGCGATAGCAGCATACCTACGCCATGTTCGCCAACAGCATCACGGTTACCCTCGGGCGCATTGATGAGGATGACACCTTTGGCTACGGCATAATCCTCGTCGATATTATCCATCCCCGCCCCTGCCCTGCAAATAAAACGCAGGTTGGTGGCCAGGTCTAAAAATTCCTTATCTACCTGAAACTTGGAACGGATAACCAAACCGTCGTAATCATTAATGATGGCTTTGGCCGCATCCAGTTTCATGTCGGGTTGGTAATTTATAGTGTAGCCAAACGCCTGTGCCTGCTCCATAAAAGCGGGGTGCAGATCGTCAACTATAAGGATGTTATTTTTCATTGCTGTAAGTTGTGCGGTAAAAGTACAAAAGTTGATCATCCCTTACTATATCGCTTGCATATTAACTCACCCGGTCTCCGCTACGCTGGACCACCCTCTATGCTGCAAGCAGCAAAGAGGGTTGAAAAGAAATAGATTTTCCCTAACCCTCTTTTCGCACAGCGAAGACAGGGTCGACGATCCGCCGAATGGCGGAGATGTCGGGGTGAGTCAATTTGTGCGAGCGACCAAACCCGGCCACAAAAAACTGGCACGTAAATGGCATTACCAAAAGCCTATGAACATCATCCCATTTAAAAACGCGCGCAAGAATATCAAACAGTTTACCATGAAATTATCAGAAGGTGGTTTCAGAAGTATTTTTGACCGGATAGACCAGTTGAGTGTTAAACGCGGTGTTGATACCATGGGGCTTGATAAATTTATTAACCAATGCGCGTTGATGGCCGCGGGTACAGGTGCGGTTGCCGGCACAGGCGGCTTGTTCACCATGTTAATAGGCATGCCTGTTGATTTTGTGAATTTGATAACCCAGCAATTCCGCGTTACCATGGCCGTGATGTATTATAATCGTGGTAGCTACCGGGTAGGTTTTGATGAGTTTATGCAGTTGGTGGCAACCTCTTTTAAAATTGAAGCGGGTATAGCAGTTAGCAAAACTATGATGGAAGGTGTTGCAGAAAGGCTATTCTTAACCTTTGGTGTTCGCACTGCCGAACGGTTGGTTCCGGTTATCGGCGCAGCCATTGGCGGCACGGCAAATTACCTTTTTGTAAAACGTATGGCCGATAAGGTAAAAGAACAATATCCCAACCCCAAAATGGTGATCAAAATAGACTGACATCCACTATTTTAAAACTTAACATTGGCGTAACAACCTAAGCCATAATGTTTCCGTAAGATGCGATGTGCGCATTTTTCAAATTCCCCTTCTAAAGTTATTTAAGGCGAGGCTCCTTCTAAGCTTTTCTTCCTTTATATTTATCATCGCCGTATGGCTGATGGCTTACCTGCTTATTGATCATAAACAGAGCCAGTTAACTGCCATATCTGACGACCTTTCGCATATACAGATCAGCTATCTCGAAAGTACAGATAACCTGCAGCGTTTTATGCTGTCAGGTTTCCATGAAGAACACTTTTATGATAACGGCCGCCAGAAAAACGCCGATATGTTCCTATTGCTGCAGCGCGATATTGTAAAACGCCTGGCAAATTTGAAGATAAAAGCAGAAGAAAATAACCTGGATACGCATAGCGAAATAGACAGCCTCATTGCGCTGAATAACCAAACCATCGGTTTAGGCTTTTCATTAAAATCGCTCTATTTTAAAAAAGGCTTTATGGATTACGGCCTTGAGGGCAGGATGCGTAAATATGCCCATTGGCTGGAGAACTACGGCAATATATCTAAACCAAACATCCTGCAACTGCGGCGCCACGAGAAGGATTACATGCTGCGCGGGCAGGGAACTTACTCGAGCCTTTTCGTTAAACAAGCCGACTCATTGATAGCCCTGATGCCGCGTGGCACTGCTACTTATGATGCACTCACCAATTACCGCAAGTACTTTGTACAATTGGTTGATTATACCGAGCAGCTTGGCTTATTAAAAACATCAGGCGTGGTTCCCGATATACAACAAGCCATTAAACGTTTTGAGAGCCGCTATGCCGTTACCGATAAAATGGTAGAGGGTACCATTGTTGCATTAAACAAAAAATTCAGCTGGTTGCTTATCGGGCTGTCGGCATTATCACTTATTGCGGTGGTGGTACTCACCATCATTTTCTCGCGCTACTTTACCCGAGACCTGAAGGAGTTAAACCAGCGCATGGCCGATTTTATCAATTCCGACTTTCAGAATATCCCCCAACCTTTGCAGCAAAGTGGTATAAAGCCAAACAGTATGGAAACTGAGCAACTTTATACCGACTTTGATCTGTTGAAGACCACGCTTCGCAGCCACATTAATAACCTGCACGAAAAAACCAGCGAGCTGCAGCAAATGAACGAAGACATGCAGGCACAGGCCGAGGAACTGAAGGCACAATCAGAAGAGTTATATTCACTTAATGAGGAATTGCGCCAGCAACAGGAGCAGGAACACCAGGCCCGCGAAGAGGCCGAGAAAGCCAACCTGGCCAAAAGCGTTTTCCTTGCTACCATGAGTCACGAGATCCGCACGCCTATGAATGGTGTTTTGGGCATGGCCTCGCTATTGCATGATACCCGGTTAGATGATGAGCAACTGGAGTATGTAGAAACCATCCAAACAAGTGGCTCGACGCTACTGAACGTTATTAATGATATCCTCGATTTTTCAAAGATAGAATCGGGCAAATTGGATCTTGATCCGCATCCGTTTAACCTTCGCCAGTGTGTAGAAGAGGTGATGGATATTTTTGCCGGCAAAGCGGCGGTAGCCAATATCGACCTCATTTATGAAATAGACGAGCAGATACCAGCCAACCTGGTAGCCGATAGCATGCGCCTGAAGCAGATCCTGATTAACCTGGTGAGCAACGCAGTTAAATTTACCCATGCCGGCGAAGTATTTATGAAGATCGTCCTTGCCGATACTTGTTCTGATGGCAGCCATGTATTAGGCTTCGAAATTCGCGATACGGGCATAGGTATCCCTGCGGATAAGGTGCAGCATTTGTTTGAGGCTTTCTCTCAGGTTGATTCATCAACTACGCGCAAATACGGTGGTACGGGTTTGGGCCTTGCCATTTGCGAGCGCTTGGTTACTTTATTAGGCGGCAGTATTGGCGTAAGCAGCGAACCCGGCGCAGGTACAACCTTTATGTTTACCATTAAAGTAGAGCCAAGTCGCGAGGCGGTGCGCACGCAGGTGCCATTGAGCATGGCCGGGCAAGAAGGCAAAACCGTTTTGGTGGTTGATGATAACCCAACCAACCGCAAAATATTGCAGGTACAGTTAGAGCAATGGCGACTCGCACCCGTGATGGCTTCATCTGCCGCCGAGGCTTTAATTTTTGTTGACCAACGGCCATTTGACCTTATCATTAGCGATATGCAAATGCCGGATATGGACGGTGTGCAGCTGGCTACTATTTTACATGCCAAACATCCGCAGATACCGGTAATACTGCTGAGCTCGATAGGCGACGAAACCAAGACCAAATACCCTGATCTGTTCTCGGCCATATTAACCAAGCCCGTAAAACAGCAGGTGCTGGGCAAAACCATTTTGGCGAGCCTGCAGCAAAACATAAAACAGGTGAGCGAGCCACAGGCCCGCGCCAGTTTGCTAACGCCCGATTTTGCAGCGCTGCACCCTATGGATATTTTGGTTGCTGAAGATAACCTCATCAACCAAAAGCTGATAGTAAGGATATTGAACAAACTGGGTTACGAACCACAGATAGCTGCAAACGGCATTGAGGTACTGGCCTTGATGGAACATAACTCTTTTGATGTGATACTGATGGATGTACAAATGCCCGAGATGGGCGGACTGGAAGCTACGCGCATTATCCGCGGCTTGCCAATTGAGCAGCCGGTGATCATTGCCGTTACAGCCAATGCCATGCAGGAAGATAAAGATGCCTGTTTACAAGCCGGCATGACGGGTTATTTATCTAAACCGATACAACTGGATGAGTTGCTATCAGCCTTGGCGAAAATAGATGTGGAAGTTAGTGGCTAAAATTATATTAAGCTTCAAAGGTTTCCCAAATAAATGTGGGCAGGTAAAGTTCATAGTGATCATAAACTACGGCAAAAATATCTTTGCCTGAAAGAGTCAACTTATAGATGAATATGCTATCAAGGGCATCTAAACCGATTTTATCCTTAGAGTCTCTTAATTTTTCGATTTTTTCTGCTGAGAGAAAAGCAGACATTTCATCAAATAATTCATCTGAGAAATAAAATGAACCTATTAATTGGATGTTTTGAAGGTCGCTCCTTTTGACTTTAAAATTATCGGCTATCAGTTGCTCTATCTGATCCATAAAGTTGGCTATCTCGCTGCCGCTATCTCATTAGTCAGTTTCACAAAGTCATCAACGGTTAAGCGCTCTGCGCGCAGGTCCAGGGTGGCGTTATCTGCCATTTTCTCTTTGTTGATAAGCGACGATACCGCATTGCGCAGCGTTTTGCGGCGCTGGTTGAAACCGGCTTTTACTACCTGCCAGAAAAGTTTTTCGTCGCAGTTTAATGCGGCTGTTTCGTTGCGGGTTAAGCGAATAACTGCTGATAGCACTTTGGGCGGTGGGTTGAACACGCCTGCTTTTACGGTGAACAAATATTCAACCTTGTAATAAGCCTGTAGGAAAACGCTCAGGATGCCGTACTCTTTGCTACCCGCCTTTGCATTACAGCGCTCGGCTACTTCTTTCTGGAACATACCTACCACTTCAACCACCTGATCGCGGTTATCCAGGATCTTAAAAAGTATTTGGGAAGATATGTTGTAAGGGAAGTTACCTATCACGGCCATTTTCTCATCAAAGTTGGCTTTAAAATCAAGCTCCAAAAAATCGGCATTGATGAGCCTGTTGCCTAATTGCGGGTATTTCTTTTGCAGAAAGTTGTATGATTCGGTATCGATATCGATCAGAAAAACCTCATAGTCGGGTTTCTGCAGCAAGAAATCGGATAGGATGCCCATGCCGGGGCCAACCTCAAGCACTTGCTTGTAGCCATTAGCAGGCCTTAAGCTCTCAACAATTTTTGAAGCGATGTTTTTATCAGTGAGGAAGTGCTGCCCGAGATGTTTTTTTGCCCGTACTAAGGTCATTTGCTAAAATTAATCACACAAATTACGGCATATTGTGCTTTTATCAGGAATAATAAGTTGAAAATCTTTTAATTTGCATTTTTGGTAAAAAGCTAAGCGCCTAAATACCAAAGCGAATTATACTGCCCACCAGCAGTAAAACCGGACAACGAACAATGAGCGACAAACCTAAAATAGGCATCAGCATAGGAGACATTAACGGCATCGGGCTTGAGATTATCATCAAAACCCTTTCCGACTCACGCATTTACGATTACTGTACACCCATAGTTTACGGGCATACCAAAGTGGCATCGTTCCACCGTAAAGCCACGCACTTAAACGAGTTTAACTTTACTGTGGTGGATAGCGCCCTTGATGCACAAAGCCGCAAACCCAACATGATCAATTGCTGGGAAGAGGATGTACGCATTGAGATGGGCCAGTCTACCAAAGATGGCGGTAAATATGCCTTCACCTCGCTGCAACGCGCTACGGATGACCTGCTGAGCGGCCATATTGATGGTTTGGTTACCGCGCCTATCAATAAAGACAATATCCAGAGTGAAGATTTCGCCTTCCCCGGCCATACCGAATATTTACAGCATCGCGATAGCAAAGACGAATCGTTGATGTTTTTGGTGAGCGACTCGCTGCGTGTAGGTGTAGTTACCGGCCATATCCCGGTTACTAAAATTGCACAGAGCATCACTACTGAAAAAATTGTTAAGAAATTACAAGTGATGAATGCGAGCCTGAAAGATGATTTCTGGATCCGCAAACCAAAAATTGCCGTATTGGGTCTTAATCCCCACGCCGGCGACAACGGCCTGATAGGTACCGAAGAGCAGGAAACTATTATCCCTGCCATTGAAGAAGCCCGCACGCATGATGTTTTGGCCTTTGGCCCTTACGCTGCTGACGGCTTTTTTGCAAACGGCACTTACCTGCAATTTGATGCCGTACTGGCCATGTACCATGACCAGGGCCTTATTCCGTTTAAACAGATAGCTTTTGAAACCGGTGTTAATTATACCGCAGGCTTAAGCTTTGTGCGCACCTCGCCAGATCATGGTACGGCTTATGATATTGCCGGCAAGAACATGGCATCAGAAGTATCGTTCCGCGAGGCGCTGTTTACGGCCATACACGTTATTAAGCACAGGCGCGAAACTGCCGAACTTAATGAAAACCCTTTGCTGTTTAGTAAACTAAGCCGCGACAGGGATTAATAGTACCTAAGCAGATACTGTTTTAAATTTGTTACCGTTTATTTAAAACAAATATCTCTGAAATACATTTGCCTGTTTAATGAGTAATTTAATAAACCGCATCAGGTCTATTGATGCGTTTCGTGCGGTTACCATGTTCCTGATGATCTTTGTGAATGATCTTGACGGCGTGCCCAATACCCCAGAATGGCTTAAACATGCTGCAATAAGCGACGACGCTTTAGGACTTGCCGACACCATCTTTCCTGCCTTCCTCTTTATTGTAGGGCTATCGATCCCGTATGCCTTCGCCAAACGGCTGCATAATTCAGAAGCGCATGTGCCTTCGCGGATCATTACCCGTTCGCTGGCGCTGATATTTATCGGCTTTTTTCATGCCAACAGCGAAACCTACAATGAAACTGCAACCCTTTTACCCAAGCCGGTTTGGGATAGTTTAGCCACGTTCAGTTTCTTTTTCATCTTTTTAGATTACCAAAAGAATACCTCAAAGTTGCGGCGCTACATTTTCCAGGGATTTGGCTGGGCGCTGTTAATTGCCATGTGTATCGTTTACCGCAGTACCGATCCCGCCCACCCATGGCTGCACCTTACGTGGTGGGGTATTCTGGGGCTCATAGGCTGGTCATACCTGGTATGCGGGCTTATTTACTATTATAGCAACGGCTACCTGTGGATACAGGCGGCAGCCTGGCTGTTCTTCATGTTCTTTAATATCGATTTCCACTTTGGGATGCTCGATTTTTTAAGCGGACTGCAAAAATATATGTGGATAGCCGGTAATGGCGCCATGCAAGCCTTTACTATGGCCGGGGTGTTTGTATCGGTGTTGTATATGCGCCTCAGCAAAAACAACGAGATAAAAATGCTTTGGGCCGCCATGATCATGATGGCTATCATCTTATTCAACCTCGGCTTTATTGTACGTTACTTTAGCGGCGGTATCTCCAAAGCCCGCGATACCCCTTCATGGGTTTTGATATGTACGGGGATAAGCTTGGTGGTGTATGCCATCTTTATCTACATTGTAGATTTTAGGCACAAGTACCATTGGTTTAAGATCATTGAACCGGCGGGTACCAGCACTTTTACGGCTTACCTGCTACCTTACCTCTTCTACCCTATCTATCAGATGACAGACCTCGGCTACCCGGAATACTTGGATCAGGGCACGGGTGGGCTGATACGTTGTTTAATATTCTCCTTCGTGATCGTATGGCTAACGGGATTGCTGCAGAAAATAAACGTGAGGCTGAAGATATAGCGCTTAAAGTCTTGCAGAATTTATTAACACAAAACGTTCCTACGGAACGAAATAAGCAACGGCTCTAACTCTACCGACAAAACATCCCTACGAGATGACGCTGCAGGGCTTGTTCAGGCGGAACAACTCGTGGGTAGCTCAATTTAGTGATGTCAATTACATTCCAGAGGAATGTTTCGTGAAATAACTGCAAGTGTTCACGTTCACGCGCATGAACATCGTGAACATTGGTGAACACCTGATTATCAACAACATCCGACTGACAATATTTAATCAGCAGTTTTCAAATAACTAATAATCAGACACATGAGACTGACGAGATTTTGTCAGTGATAAATAGCTGTCATTTTGAGCAACAGCGAAGAAGCCTCCTCTAAATTGCGGAGCATTCGTGAACACCCATAACAATAATATCGTGAATAATCTCCCCCGCCAGCTGGCGGGGAGACTTCAAAAAAGCAGCTTAAGTCCCTCTCCTTCGGAGTGGGGGTTTGGGGAGAGATTCTTACTTACCGCCGGTTTTCCAGTACATGTAAGCGATACAAACCACAACGGTAACTATCAGAACTACAAGGCCGGTTTTACCTCTGCGTTTATCCTGGCGCATTACCCATACCAAAAAAGCCACCAGCGGCACTACAAATATTATCCAGAAAATAAGAGAAGGAATGTTCATTACAATTAGTGAATGAGTGAGTTATTGAATTAGTGAATAGAGCAATTTATTGATGAGCGGTGTGTAAATTCATTCACTAAATCACTCATTCAATAATTCACTCATTAAAATGGCATCCTTGCCAGCGGGGCAACATCTTGCCCAATAAATTCGCCTTTTAAATATTTGTGGTAACCTGCAATGGCAATCATTGCCGCGTTATCTGTACAGTATTCAAACTTGGGGATAAAAACATTCCAGCCGTTCTTTTCGCCCGTTTCAGTAAGCAGGTTGCGCAGGCCGGTATTGGCAGATACCCCACCCGCCAAAGCTACGTCCTTTATCCCGTGTTCGTCGGCTGCTTTTTTCAGCTTGTTTATCAGGATGGTGGCAATACGTTTCTCTACCGAGGCACAGATATCATTCATGTTCTCCTGGATGAAGTTCGGGTTAGCGGCTACATTATCCCTTATGAAATACAGGATAGAAGTTTTCAATCCGCTAAAGCTGAAATCAAAGCCCGGTATCTGCGGCTCTGGAAATTTATACGCATCGGGGTTACCGTTGCGGGCGTTCTTGTCAATAAGCGGTCCGCCGGGATAAGGCAGGCCCAGTATCTTGCTGGTTTTATCCATCGCTTCGCCGGCCGCATCATCAAGCGTTTGGCCTATCACTTCCATATCAAAATAGTCCTTTACCAAAACTATCTGGGTATGGCCGCCCGATACGGTTAAGCAAATGAAAGGGAACGATGGTTTCTTCTCGGCAATAAAATGCGCCAGGATATGCGCCTGCATGTGGTTGACCTCAATAAGTGGTATCTGTTTAGCCAAAGCAAAAGCCTTTGCAAATGATACGCCTACCAATAATGAACCTAAAAGGCCGGGGCCGCGCGTAAAAGCTACCGCATCAATATCATTTTTGCTTACTTTTGCGTTTAATAATGCTTGCTGCACCGCAGGAACAATGTTTTGCTGATGCACCCTCGAGGCAAGCTCGGGGACAACACCACCGTAAGCTTCATGAATGGTCTGATTTGCAATAACATTACTTAGTATTGCACCGTCAACACAAACAGAAGCCGAGGTTTCATCGCACGAAGATTCTATAGCTAATATTGCAGGCACGTGTTATAAAGTTGAAAGTCAAAAGTTGAAAGTCAAAAGTATCGACGTTCAGTTTTCGACATAGATTATAAATTCTATTTATTGAATTACTGAATTTTGAATTATTGATTATTTAAAACTTTCAAACTTAAACTATGTATAGCGATATACGTTATTCAGTCAATCGATAATTCAATAATTCAGGATATTATTTAAACTGCAAAGTTATTAAAAAAGTACTCAAAATAGCGTTAGGCATCGTGCTGGTAATACTGCTGCTGGTAAGCATCGTGCTCATCTCGTTTCAGTATAAGCCTGTGCAAACCTGGGCGGCAAAAAAAGCTACCAAATACCTGTCTAAAGAGCTTAATACCAAGGTTGATATCAAGAGCCTGTACATAAAACCGTTCTCATCGGTAGTGTTAGAGGGCCTTTACATACTGGATAAGCAACAGGATACTTTGCTGAGCACGCCAAAGCTTTCTGTTGAGCTGAGCGGCTTCTCCATCTTCAACAGCATCAAGAAAAAGAAATTAGATTTTAAATCTATCCAGTTGGATAACGGCGCTTTTTATCTGAAGAAGTTAAAAGACAGCACCACCAACCTCAAATTCGTTATAGATTATTTCAGTTCCGGCGATACCACCAAAACCAAGAGCCAGCCCTGGACGCTCAACTTTGAGAAGATCAGCATCTACAACTTCCATTTCAGGTACAAAAACTACCTGCGTAACGATTTTGTAAAGGGTGTTAATTTCAATGATATTGATGTAAGCCATTTTACCACCACGGTGTACAATATGGACCTGGTGAACCACCTGTTTAAAGCACGTGTTGCCGGCATGACTTTGAAGGAAAAAAGCGGCTTTTATCTCAAAAATTTCAACTCTAATGCTACGATAGATACCAACCAGGTGTTGCTGCAAAACCTGCACATCCAAACGGCTAACTCAAACGTGAAGAACTACTTCCGCATGAGGTTTAAATCGTTTGATGACCTTGACGATTTTGAGAACAAGGTGAACATGGATGCAGAGTTCCATACCTCGCATCTGTCATCAAAAGATATCAGCTATTTTACGGATGCACTTACGCGTGTTAAAACCACATTTGAGTTGGGCCTGGATGGCCGCATCCGTGGGTTGGTGAATAACCTGCGGGCTACGGGTTTAACCATTACCGCCGCGCAGGCTACCTTCATCAAAGGCGATTTTCACCTTACGGGATTGCCGGATTGGGACAACACCTTCCTGCAACTACGTTTCGATCAGATAGCCACCAACAAAAAAGACCTCGATTACCTGTACAGCCATTTTACCGGCAAGCCAACGGCAAAGGTGCCGGATATTGTGGGCAAGTTTGGCAACGTGAACTTTACGGGCAGGTTTACCGGTTTGCAGAATGATTTTGTGGCCTTTGGCACGTTTAAAACCAAGCTTGGCCGCTTAGATCCTGACATTAACCTCAAGATAAACAAAGCCGGTATACCAAGCTACAGTGGTAAACTAACGGCCAGTAATTTTGATGCGGGTGCTTTAATAGATAATAATGACCTGGGCCGCACATCATTTACCGGCAACATAGCCGGTAGTGGCGACGAGATAAAAAATCTCAACATCCGCGGAGACGCCAAAGTGGCTTATGTACAGTTTAAAGGTTACAGCTATACCAACCTGGTAACCAGCGGCACTTTTATAAAAAAAGTGGCTAACGGCCGTGTAGCTATTAATGACCGTAACATTAAGTTTAACCTTACAGGCAACATCAACCTTAACCCTAAACTGCCGGTTTACAATATTGCAGGGAACATCACCAATGCGCGTCTGCACCAGCTAAAGCTGCTGAAAGATACCATCACATTCACTACGCAACTGAATACCGATTTCTCGGGCAATAACCTGGATAATCTGGATGGTAGCATCCTGCTTACCAAAATACGGGTGAATGATCCGCGAAACAGCTATGTGGTTGATACGCTAAACCTATCGGCAAAAGGCAAGGGTGATGAAAGGGTGATTTCGTTAAAATCTGACATTGCCGATGGCAGTATTAAAGGTAGCTATGACCTGGCCACGCTTCCGTCATATTATAAAACTATCGCCAAAAAATATATCCCATCATTAAAAACGGATATAGTGCCGCCCAAGCCGCAGAACTTTGATTTTAACCTCACACTTAAAAACATGGAACCGGTTACGGCCATGTTTATGCCTAACCTGCAGATACCGGACCAGGGCACGTTTGTAGGGAAGTTCAACTCTAACGATAAAACGGCAACGCTTAACGGGTACATCAAAACCATAAAACTGGGCAAAATAGTTTTCCATGATTTTATTATTGATGAGAGCACTACCGATGATTTCCTGGGCCTCAACCTTTCGTTGAACCGGGTGGATTTGACGGATAGCTTGTACATCAAAAACATTACGGTTACCAACTTCCTCAAAAAAGATAGCCTTAACTTCAACGTTAAGTTATCTGATAAAAACGCCATTAACCAGTTAGACCTTTACGGCTTGGTAGCCTTTGGGCGTGATACAACGGCCAAACTGAGCCTGCTGCCATCTGATGTTATACTGGAGCACCAGAACTGGAAAATTGAGGAACAGGTACGCATACGCTTGCTTGATGGCAAAACCAAGGTGGAGAACTTTGAGCTATCAAACGGGAACCAGAAGGTACTCATTAATGGCTTCATCTCTGATAACCCTGCTGACAAGCTGAAGGTGACCTTTGAACAGTTTAGCATGGCCACGCTTAACCAGCTCACCAAACCATCGGGCGTGATGCTGAAAGGGGCCTTAAACGGTGATGTAATGCTGAGCGGCCTTACCAAGCAACCGGGCGTGGATGCCAAACTGGGGATAGATTCGCTTACCATGAACAAAACTTTGGTGGGCGATGTAAAGATCAACTCTGATCTTGATAATGAGAACAGCCGCGCCAACGTGAAGGTGAACATTACCAATAATGGTAAAGAAACCATGAACGTGGATGGCGCTTACCTGATAGGCCAGAAAGGGGCAGAAGATGCGCTTGATTTTGATATTAAGATGGACCATACCGAGGCCATTATTTTTGAGCCGTTTATTAAGAACCTCGTATCAGACATCAAGGGTTCGCTCTCTGCCGATGTGAAGATGACCGGCCCGCCATCAAAGCCACAACTTAATGGTGATATAACACTTAACAACACCGGCCTTACGGTTAATTACCTTAAAACGCCATACACTATCAGCGATAAAGTATCGGTAACCAATAGTTTGATCACCATTGATAAAATGGTACTGAAGGATAGCCGCGGCGGCAAAGGCGAGGTAAATGGCAAGGTGGATTTGAATAACATATCAAACCCAACGCTTGATGTTACTTTAGAAGCAACCAATCTGCAGGCCCTTAACACCACCTTTAAGGATAATCACCTTTATTACGGAACCGCCTATGGTACCGGCACATTCAAATTTACGGGGCCGGTTGATAATATGCAGATAGATATCAAGGCCAGTACTGAGGCGGGCACAATATTCAACATCCCATTGAACACCTCGATGACGGCCAGCGAGTACGATTTTATCCGCTACGTAAACCATGCTGACACGCTGCAGAAGTCGGGACCAAAATCTAACCCTTTTAATGGCGTTACACTGAACTTTGACCTTACAGTAGATGAGAGTACCGTGGTGCGAATTTCAACGGATTACGGCGTATTAGAAGGCTCGGGGCAGGCACGTAACTTAAAGCTGAACATCAATAGCCTTGGCGACTTTGAGATGTTTGGCGATTTCCTTATCACAACGGGTAAGTTTGAGTTTACGGCTAAGGATTTCATCAGCAAAAACTTTACAGTTAACCAGGGCGGTACCATTCACTGGACCGGTAACCCATCAAATGCCGAGATAAACTTACGGGCCATATATGAGGTGCGTACGGCTATTGGGCCTTTGTACTCTGCAGCGGGCTTTCAGCCGCCATACGGTAACAAGCAGGTTTTAGTACAAGCCGAGCTGATATTGACCAAAACACTGTTGCAACCGAGCATTGATTTTGACTTTACCTTCCCGGTAGACCCATCTATAAAAGACGATTTAGCTACTTACCTGTCTGATAATGCTAACCGCAGCCAGCAGGCGCTTAGTGTTATTGTACGCCGCAGTTTTGCATCGGGCACGGGTAGTAACCTAAGCGACCAGGTGTTTGGTACAGCCCAACAGGCTGTAAGCGAGTTTGCCTTTAATAAACTTAACAGCTTTATATCACAGTCAAACATCAAAAACTTTGACTTGAACATACGCTCATTTACTGACGCGAGTGCCACCTTCAGGTTGTGGAATGACAGGTTATTGCTGAATGGTAACTTGTACTCTACATCGGGCTCAAACGACTTGTTTAACACCCGCCAAAGCTTCTTTAATACCGATTTCCGACAGTTGACCAAAGACTTTGAGATACAATACCTGATACGTAAGGATGGTAACCTACGTGGTAAATACTCGTACCGCGCGCTCAACAACACTACGCTGAATACCATCAACGATCAGTTGCTACCACAGTATGTAAACGGTGTTGGTTTAATTTACCAGAGGGATTTTGATACTTTCGGGGAGTTCTTCCGTAACATATTCAGGCAAAGCCGCCGCAACCAGCAACCGGTTAACCCGGCCCCGGTACCATCAACTACCACTACAAGCCCAACACCAAGCAAGCCATCAGACGATAACAACAATGATGATGGCGAGGATAGCGAAGATTAATTAGCAAGGTTTTTAAACAGAACCCGGCAAACACATAAATGGCTTTAGGAAAGTATTAAACTTTGCTAAAGCCATTCTTTTTATCATCCCGCTCTTAACTTAGCTAAGATGAACGGAAATCATATTTTATCCTGATAAGAACTTCTTCGACAGGTAATTAATGATCGCGCATTATAGCGTGATCCATCTTATCGCGCTTAGTACGCAGGTAAGCCTCGTTATGCGGGTTAGATGCTATTTCGATAGGGATGTTCTCGATCACTTCAAGTCCGTAACCAATAAGGCCTGCACGTTTTTTAGGGTTATTAGTAAGCAAACGCATTTTTGAAATACCCAGGCTGCGCAATATTTGTGCACCAATACCGTAATCGCGCTGATCCATTTTAAAACCAAGTTTAATGTTGGCTTCAACGGTGTCCAGGCCATTTTCCTGCAGGTGGTAGGCTTTAAGCTTATTTACAAGGCCAATGCCGCGGCCTTCCTGGTTCATGTAAACAATAACGCCTTTGCCCTCTTTACTTATCATCTCCATTGCTTTATGCAGTTGAGGGCCACAATCGCAACGGCACGAGCCAAAGATATCGCCGGTAACGCATGAGCTGTGTACGCGCACCATTATAGGCTCGCCAGGCTCCCATTCGCCTTTTATCAAAGCAAGGTGATTTTCGCCGGTATCAATTTGGGTATACGCCACCATATCAAAATCGCCCCACTCGGTAGGCATCTTTACAGATACCTCTTTGCGCACCATTGATTCGGTGTTTAAGCGGTAGGCTATCAAATCTTTTATTGATACTATTTTAAGGTCGTGTTCTTTGGCAAGTTCCAATAATTCAGGTAAACGTGCCATTTCGCCATCTTCGCGCATTATTTCGCAGATAACGCCGGCCGGCTCAAACCCGGCAAGAACAGAAAGGTCAATAGCAGCCTCGGTATGGCCCGAGCGGCGCAGTACACCACCATCCTTAGCAATCAGCGGGAAAATGTGCCCCGGGCGGCCAAGGTCTGATGGCTTTGTTGCCGGATCAATAAGGGCAATAGTAGTTTTTGAACGGTCTGATGCCGAGATACCGGTTGTGCAACCATGGCCAAGCAGGTCAACAGAAACAGTAAAGTTTGTTTCGTGTGATGTGGTATTGTTGCTCACCATCGGCTCCAGGTCAAGTTCGCGGGCGCGGTCTTTAGTGATCGGGGCGCAAACCAGCCCGCGGCCATATTTCACCATAAAATTAATGGTCTCGGGCGTTGCATTGCGTGCTGCGGTTAAAAAGTCACCTTCGTTCTCGCGATCCTCGTCATCAACAACAATTATAGTTTTGCCGGCTTTAATAGCCTCAATGGCTTCAGGTATAGTGTTAAGCATTGTATCAAAATTGAATGCAGCAATGCTGCATTTACTAAGCAAATGTAGTTTATATTTAAACTAATAGCGTCGGGATTGTGTAAAAGTATGGTTAGGCGCGGCTGCGTTTCCAAAACTTAATGCGGCCTACAAAACGCCTGTAAATTTCCACATCAAATAAACTGGAATCAGTAGCGGCTTTGTAAGTAAGGAAAACTCCTACAGGAAGCAGGATAACAATACCTATCCATGCCCCCGTAACCGGCGACCAATCGCCCTCTTTGGCTGATTTTTCGCCGATAGTTCCGATGATATAGTAAATGAGGAAGAAGATTACCGACACTACCACCGGCAAGCCCAAACCGCCTTTGCGGATGATGGCTCCCAGCGGTGCCCCTATCAGGAACAATACAACGCATGCTGCGCTGAGCGTAAATTTCTTTTGGTACTCCAGCACATATTTGCGCACCGTTTTGCTGGCATCGTTATGCTGATCTACGCGGTTACGTAGTGCATCCAATATCTGGTGTACTTCGCTCGAAGCATTATTGAGCGCATTAATTTTGGCTGTTTGCTCTTTAGGTCTGGTGCTATCTGCAGCCACGGTTTGCTTAACAGCTATTGAAGTTTTAGGCACCAGTGCATAGCGTATGTAAGATGTAAGCAATCTGTAATTCTGATACCGCGTGCTATCTATATTTTTGTTTGCCGAATCAACAAAATGGGTAAGCTGCCTAAGATTCATCATCTGCGAAGCACTCCTAAACTCATTCTCGTTTGTACGGGTCATTTTAAGGCCTGAGAGGTCGAATTTCTGTTCTGTTTCCTCAAACCTGAAACGGGTAAGGCGCTGCCTGGCTACACCGCTTTTCTCGCCGGGGTCTTCCTGGTAGCGTACACCATCCTTAAGCGTTAAAACCAGGTAAAGATCGTCCTTAGTACGGTACATCAGCCCGGTTTTGGCAAATGTTACCATTTGCGTACCCGATGAAGCACCCGTACCGGCCTCGTAAATAATAATGTCATGCAGGGTTTGCCCGTCGGGATCTTTGTGTTTAACCCTTATGGTATAACCGGGAAAACGATTACTGAAGATATTCTCAGGAAGCAAGTCGGCTGATTTTTGCTTACGCGCATCATATAGCAGCGAATAGTATTTAAGGTTAGCAACCGGGAGCATATAATCCGAAAACGCAAAAGCGGCAATACTTATCACAATGATGATCACCATCATGGGGTACATAGCGCGGCGCAATGAGATACCTGCAGATTTAATAGCAACAAGTTCATAGTTTTCGCCCAGGGCGCCATAGGTCATGATAGAGGAAAGCAAAACAGATAAGGGCAACGCCATCACCACATTTGTTGCAGAATTGTACATCATCAACTCAAGGATGATGTACCACGCAAAGCCCTTGCCTATCAGGTCATCGATGTACTTGAAGAGAAATAACATCAGCAACACAAACATCACTATAAGCAAGGTTACAATGAATGGCCTGATAAAAGACTTGAGCAGTAAAAGATGTATTTTCTTCATTCAGCAATTTCCGGGTAAGCATGAAACGACTGTACACGCAAATAATTGCATGACAGGTTCAACGCGGCAAAAATACAGAAATTAAAGAGTTTACGCGCCCAGTGTGCTAATGAGATAATCTATCTGGTTATCCCAAATCAGTTTGCGGTCGGCAATATTTTCATCCGTGGCAAAATCAGTAATAGCCAGGGCTACATCATTGGTGAGTTCGTCCTGCAGAATTTCCATTTCAAGATAGCATTGCGGTTCATCATCAAGCCACTTAAAACGTACCAGTTTATTCTCTTTTATGGTGATCAGTTTAGCGCGCTGGGTTTCATCATCCCAGGTAAAAGTATACACCTGATCGCGAACAGACACATCATCAGCAAACCATTGGGTAAGGCCGTTTGCTTCATTCAGGAAACTATATAGTATTCTTGGTGAGGATTTTATCTCATACTCAAGATTAAACTTCTTCTTCTCAGACATAGGGGTACAATCGTTACAAATCAATCAGGGGGCTAAAAGTTAACTTTTTTTCTAAAGAAAGCGAAAATCTGCTATATTTGCAAACCTTTTTTAGCCACCCTTACATGGGTTCGACTAAAAAAGTAAGCTAAAGTTAATTTAGCAATAATTTATTTATACGGCGGGGTAGCTCAGATGGTTAGAGCGTAGGATTCATATCCGCCAGCTGTCGGACGGCAGTTCGATCCATAGAACCACAATCAGGAGCAAGTCCTGAACATTTAAATACGGCGGGGTAGCTCAGATGGTTAGAGCGTAGGATTCATAACCCTAAGGTCGGCAGTTCGATCCTGCTCCCCGCTACTGATAACGAGGCAGTTACATGAAAATGTGACTGCCTTTGTTGTTTTTGGTCATACAATGTTAATACACATTGAGCCTGCATGAAGTTAATTAACGAATGCCATCATCCCTTTTGGCATTACATAAATATACAAAAATTGGTTCGTCGATTTTAAGGAAATTATGATTATTTAGGTCCCATCAGCCGATGGTCGTAGTAGAGTCCTGCTAATGAGATTAAAGAACCATGGATTATTTTAGATTACGGCTGGCGTTGATTTGTTATAATAATTTTGTACAAAACTGAGAATTATCTGTGTGGCCTGCCAGCCTGCCGCTGCGTTATGCAACTACTTCTATCTTGGAAATTGCAAAAATCGAAGCTACAACACAATTCAAATTCACAGGTAAACTGAAGTTCTCGTCATCACATCTGACAATTATAGATTCAAGCAATATCTCCAAGCCCTTAAATTCAAATTTAGGGTACCTTGTTTTAGCTCAAAACTCAATTATAATCTATAAAAATCGATTTATTTCAGCGTGAAAACAGTTTCAAAAAACGTTTACTTGAGTTTATTGATCAAAAATTCATAATACTTTTCACTTGCCATGTGCTTGAACATAAACTGAAGGGTTTCTCTGTTCTTTATCAAGAACTGTTTAAGTGTTTGCTGAAGTTTGTCCGGCAGAAAGGATATAACCTGCAGTCCGATCATGGCATGATTTACATTTGTAGCATCAAATGTAAAACAGAACAACTTGTGTTCGCCTATGTGACAGGTTGCTACCCAAATATATTTCGGCATGCTCTCTGCCAGTATTTCTACCTTTTCAGTGTCATCCAAAGAGGAATTTTTTAGGGTTGTTTTATACTTTTCGCTGAACTCGATCTTGATATCCCAAACCAGGTCTGCAAGGATGTGATTTTTAAAGAAAAGGGTAAGTATCAGATCCAGTCCCACTACGATCACTTCCAGGTCCTGATAAGAAATTCTGATTTTAGGATAGAGAGAAACGACGATGCTTGTAACTACAGTTGGGCGATGCTCTTTATCAAACTCTGTCCAGGGCGTTTCAAGGTCGTAATCATTTGACAGGTTGATCCGCGCGAACGGTCCCCATTGGTCGTCATGGGCATATATCCGATCAATGTTATCAGACATATAACTGATATTCTTTTGCGGCAAAATGGGGAGGGGCTGATTTACCTTAAAACCCGAGACAGTTATGGCATGCAGGCCGTGACTGCCGCCACTAGGCACCCTAACGACCAAGATGATGGGTATGCCAATGCCGGAATAAGCATTAATGATCTTTTTCAGATAACGTACCGTAATGACCTTGTACGGCCTATCGGGCGGCCTGAAATCGCCATCCTTTATTTCTGATACAAGACCTGATGCCAGTATCGCCTGAGAGATCTGCTGTATACTCAAGCCATTATTCGGGAATAACCGACTGCCGTCAGGAGAAACATTATCTGCGTCGTTAGTTATCTGGCTGGGGGATTTAAGGACGGTGTGAAAATCGACTGCGGCCTTGTTCAGCATCGACCACACTGCCATAGTTGCGCAAGCGGCAAGTACAGAATCCTGTTCCTGAAAAGCCAGAGATTCCAAGGTGATTTTATTCCCGTATAGGTTGATCGTGTACTGCCGCAAACCCCAAAAATTTCGGTCACTGTAGTTTTGGCTATTTGAATAGGTTTTTAGAACCGTATAGCCGATCATTTTGGAAGGCAACGGTTTGACTACGATGAAACCCATATAATGCTTCCAAAATTCGGCTTGATCCTCAACGGGCTGAATAATGATCTTTTTAAATTCATCTTCAGTGACCTCATTATCAAAAAAGTGCACCCTACGGCACACTTTTTCATATTGTTCATAACAGAGCGCGTAATATGAAGCATAGTCATGAAGGTAATCGCGACTGATATAACCTTCTTCAAGAAGAATCGTCTTTACGTTAAGCTCTGGGCTTTCCAAATACTTTTTGAAATAGCTAAAGTGCTTTTTCAGCTTAACTATTTCGGGGGTGGTCTTTTTGTTAGATAAGGCTACCGCGAGGTTAGCCTCAGAATAGGCGAGGATTTTCACTACTTAATTATAACTGTACAACCAACTTGAGGGTCTCCTGGTCAACGTTTTTTAATTTAAGTATCTCATCTTGTAAAAGCATGGTATCTTCAATCGCCTTTCTTACGGCAGCTGTTTGTTTCAGCTTAACCGCTTTGATCTCAGCGCCTGGCACCAAAATCTGTGATAGTTGAAGTTTTTCCATAATTGATAATAAATAACTTTTCAGCCATTTTTTGGACTGCAAAGGTACAAATAAGGTTTAAATTAAATCACAATCCTAAACTAATTATCTGTAACCATAAAAACAAACAATCTGAAAATTGTTTTTCAGATTGTTTGTAAGTAAGCTGATGTTAAAAAAATGAAAATGAGGTAATTTGAAAAACAGCTAACACCAAATAATCTTCCCATCCGTCAGGAAAAAGTGACTGCGGCAGCCAACCAGTCGATCAATGGACGGCCTTAAAGAAATCGTTTTACCGTTAAGCTTATATTTCCAAAAAGGATGATGATCTTCGATCAGGTTCGTGTAAAGTATTTGTTTACAACCGCAAGGGCAAAGCATTACACATTGCCAAATATACCCTTGGTTTCCGACCAGGTAAACAATACCCAGCCTGAGCCGGCCAGGTACATCGTCTACGAACTGGTAGCCATAAAGCTTTTCCTTCCTGAAAAGCCTTAAGAGCCAATTATAAAACAGCCTTAACATCACTTAGCTCAGGACTGTTCAACAATGGCTCAACATCTCCTTTGCCAACCCATTTTCTGAAAAATGGGCATACCTCGGTAAATGTTTCTGTATAAGAAAGACCATCCGCAAAATCGATCTTGATGGCATCAACGTCCGAATTAGATATATTCCTGTAAGGATGTATCCTTGCCAGGAAGTCGTTAACAGCAGTAGCAGCAACCTGCATGTTGATACTGATCACTGCCGGCTGAGATTCGTTAACGTTGGCTAAATACTGGTTACGCGCGTACTCTTCCTGATCCATGCGTTTAACTGATTCGGCGAGCAGGCTTTCTAAACTATATTGCTGCCGGCTTAACAAGCTTGAACCGCCGGGCTGGATGTAATGCACCGCACCAAAGATATTTTTGATTCCACCATTTCCGTCGGCATTTAATTTTACGCCCATATCCATTAACGGTAGAACATAAAAAGAGGAGATCAGGTTCAAATTATGCCTGCCTTCCGTTCCGTCAACACAACTGATCAGATAATCGCTGTCGGCTATCGCCTTGATGATATCGACCCGGGATATATGGGCGGCGAAGGTGGTGACCTTTGTTCCCATTCCTACCTCCTCAATGCCCCTGCGCATCACGTCAACCTTCATGGTCTTAGCAGCGGCATCGGCACTGGTGGTCCCAATGATCCTGTTCAAGTTTACCCCGTCGACAAAGTCAGGGTCAACAAGTATTAACTCTCCCACGCCGAGTCGCTTTAATTGCTCGATAACCGGGCTTCCTGTGCCTGAGCAGCCGACCACTGCAACTTTCATCTTGTTGAGCACATGAACCGTTCTTTGGCCGAAGGCCTGCAAGTTACGCAACTGATATTCGTCAACTATTCCCGGCCGGTCATCCTGGTAATGCCAGATCAACACATCGCTTCCTGCAACAGCGATCTTGTGAACGGTCTCCGTTCCCATCTGGCCGTTAAAAAAGCGGCCGAACAAACGTCCGTCAGGCAGCATGATGCAACTGGCGTGCGGCAGATTGTCGTCGAGCCAAGAATGTATACTTCGGAACAAAAGCCGGTCCGATTCATCATCCAGTTCTGAAAAATATTCGTGTATATCAGGGCCCGGATGGCAATGGATCTTCACAATCGCCAGTTGATGTTTGGCAGCACGTTCCAAGAAAGTATTGATTACCTCTGTCGGCCAGCGTATAAAGTCACTTTTGCGGTCGCAAACCCCGTAAGGTACCAATAACAGGTCCTGCACTAATAAAGTATGGTTTCCCTGATAATCGCTCCGGCCACAAAGTGCGATGGCAACCGCTTCCTTATTATCGCCGGGATAAAGGTGCTGTTGAAGTAAATTATAATGAAATCCCGAAATTCTTAACGCGTTCATATTACCTCCCTAAATCTGTAACTAACCAATTGTCAACTAAACATAAGTGCGTGGAGATGCTATCTACCCCAGGCCTCCATTCACCGGGTTGACGGTGCCTCGACCAGCGTTGGAAATTCCGACCGTCGACAATCTGTGAGCTTAACGCGTTGATCGGACGCCCGGATCTTTTAGAAAGGGCAGGATAAAAATAAGCCATGTCAATTTCTGTAGCAGGATAAGAGGGTGCGATCAGTAAAGCGACATCTACCTTCGCTACATTATAGCCATCCGGCAGCGGGTAATCATGAATAAGCAACCACATTGCGGACTGACGGCCTATGGCCTCCCAAAGGAGGCCAAGGCTGTCTAAAAAATCTGTATCATCCTCAGGCAGGTAAAATTCCCTGCGTGGCTGCACCTTGTGCGCCGCTTCCGCAGCAACTGTCTGTAAACCATCTTTCTGCTCCTTTGGCTGGATGGTAAATCTGACCAGGCATTTTTCTGTCAGGTCAACCTTTTCACTATGATGAAGCTTTACAGGTTTAGGACTTGTATTAAGGAACTTGTATACCTCAAAAGGTGCGGAACTGTGCGGGTACTCTAAATTGATCAGTTCACGTACGGAAATTAAGCGATCTGCCCAGTCATGATATTGTTTATCTACACGGATACGGTATTTGCGCGCCGGAGGGACCGGTTTACATTGTTTACCATACTCTTCGATATTCACCACATCGAGCCATTTAGCCGTAATGAACTTCATCCCGCGGCAATCCATAATAATCGGCTCATCCGGACAATAGGCGTAGCTAACTTGCTCACGGCCGTGCAATAATTGGATCAGGTAGTGATTAGCCGGATCCGCCCCCTTGAGCTCCATGATCCGAAGCGGGGTCAGGTCCTTGTGATCGGTCGTTTCGGGCTCGCCGTCAACCTCATAATTAAAAACATCAGGACCTTTAGTAACGAAATGTTCGATATCTTCCTTTGAAAGATCTATCACTTCGCCCATGGCCACTTTTTCGAAATCACAGCCTTTGAATTTTTGATAAAGCGTGTGACATTGAACGTGTTTGATACCGGCTTCTTTCAATAATTGTGCGCCGGTAATCTTTGGATCGTAAACAGCTATTTCTGTTGCGTTAACTGTTGCGATATATACTTTGGGCTTCTCATGCCCGTCTTTTTTTAATTCCATTTTTTTGGGATCTAATTTTAAAAAACAATGTTGAATACCATGCCTGTTGTGCAGGCGTTGTCCTTAACGGACGCTTTTCCGGAAATAATGAAATGGTATTTGCCTTTTAAAAAATTTTATTCCAAAAATGGCCTTGAGATGCTCCCAATAGATAAAATATACCTATCCGCTTGTTATTTTGAAGAATAATCCTTACTTTTGAGTTGACTAGAAACATTAGCAAGTTTTTAACGAGGGCGGCAACGCCTGTTGATTACGCTAAAAAATACGAAGCTGGGAGCCTTGCTCTCGGCTTTTTTTATGTCTTTTATTTTAAGATCATGCCGCTAAATTAATACAAATTTTGAAAACTGACAAATTTTATAAAACTTTTTTTCTGTGTAATTTTAAAAAACCATTTGGAATATTTCTAAATTATACCCACCTTTGTACATCGGTTTAAAAATCAACGGGTTATGATCGCACTTTCTGAAGAAGTATTTTACGAAAAAATTGGTGAACGGATTAGGAACTACCGCCTTACAGCAGGCATCAATCAGGAGGTATTTTCAGAATTGTTAAACATGACCCGCTCTTCTGTTGTTAATATCGAGAAAGGCCGGCAGCGACCTTCTTTATATTTATTGATCACTATCGCAAATATTTTAAAGGTTGATTATATTGATCTGGTTCCGGTTGAACTCAATATCGAGCGGGTGGAGCAGCATGAACAAACGCTGCGGGAGGTGGATTTCTCTTCGGTAATCGCCAGTTCTAATGTAGATCTAAATGAGAGAGTTAAAAATTCCATCAATCAATTCATGAATCAAATTACTAAATGAGTACCAGAACTCACGCCAGGTCGATCCATTTTATTAAAAAGCGCGCTGATGCCATTTTATCAGAATTAAACATCAGATCCTTACCGGTAAAGATCGAAGATGTCGCCAAAGCACTTGGATTA
This sequence comes from Mucilaginibacter conchicola, assembly GCF_003432115.1. Taxonomy (GTDB): domain Bacteria; phylum Bacteroidota; class Bacteroidia; order Sphingobacteriales; family Sphingobacteriaceae; genus Mucilaginibacter; species Mucilaginibacter conchicola. The sequence continues at coordinate 1,469,377 of NZ_QWDC01000002.1, read as the reverse complement.
AGGGTAACGCCATTTGCTTTTGACGATGACATATCAGGTGTATTGGTAATTGAGAATGAACAGGGCTACATCGGCTACAATCAAAATGAATCGCGTGTGCGACGCCGATTCACGATCGCCCACGAATGCGGCCATTACGCACTCCATAGTACTGAATCAAAGATGTTCATGGATAAAGGCTTTAATGCCATTTTCAGAAGCAGACAGTCAGGTTTAACGGAGGAAACACAGGTTTTGGAGCGTGAAGCCAACACATTCGCTGCCTATATATTAATGCCCGATCATTTGTTAAAAAAAGAAATAGATCAGATCGATTTTGACCTGGGAAGTGAAGATGATATCAAAAATCTGGCGAAAGTTTTTGATGTATCTTCTCAGGCCATGTATTACAGAATTTTAAATTCCGGCCTTTTACGATTCTAATCTTACTATAAAGATTATCTTAAAAACCAGGAATTGTAAAATACAATCGGCTATCGCTTATTGACCTCGTTTTATCTTCAGTCGGCGGACCTTACATGCCGGATGCTGACTGACCTTATCTTTTAAGACTGCCAAAGCAGGTTTTTCCAGATCCCGGTACGTCCTGTCCTGATATTGATAAGTGCCTTCTTTTTGGTTGTAGCCGATCTTTTTATAATCATCGATGTCCAAGCGAACGTCAACAAAAGTGCCGTCCTTATACATGCCACGTCCGTAAAGAGACATCGCCGGATCCGAATATTCCACGATGAAACCGACCTTAAAGAGGTCTGCCACTGCGATCAGCGTGGTAAAATCCGGGACCCAGCGGGTTCCGAAATGAAATTTTCCGTTACAGAAATACAGGTCCTGAAAATATCCATCAGTGCCCTTGATCGCCGTACCGTCATATTCATCCAATTGGTGACCCGACAGAAAACGATTTGCTTGTTTGACCCGGTTCTGTTCACCAGTAAAATACACTTCATTATAACATTGATTCGCCATACTAATTCTTTCTAATGATCAGGTGCGCCAGTTCCGGGTCACTCAACAAACGTTCCATCTCGAGCTCAATAATGTCCCTGATATCCTGTTTGATCTGTAAATAATTCCGTTCTATAATAGCGCTGCTAATCTTCCGCACTTCCGGCAAAGCCACATAACCCTCGATTTCTTTTTTCAGCGCCGCATGGTCATTTACGATCTCGCCATGAAAAGTCTTCAACTCAATCTTGCAATCCGGGTTATCGGCCACCATCCCCACGAACTCGCCGGAACTTAAAGCCGAAATGCGGGAGACTGGCACAGCTGCCTCCAACTGCTTTGAACGACTGATCGAAGTATCACTGCGATTGATGGACAGACTTTCCCTATCCTGCATGATCCGCCCGATCTTTTCCGAAACATATTTCGCCGTATCTCCCGATACCTGCCCAACCGCCATGTTGCCCACGATATTCATGATCACATCCGCCTGTTCCCTTCCGTAATCTTTGCGCAGCTGGCTGGCATCCTGGATACCGAGCGTGGTGGCGATCAGGTTAGACCTGCCCGTCGCAATCGTCGGAATGATATCCGTGGTCAGTGTAGGGAACTCATCGAATACCAGGCTGCATTTCAGCTTGTTCTTTTGGTTAATGATCTTCAGCAGGCGGTTGGTAAATAAGGAAAGCACCGCCCCATAGATCTGTATCTTCTGCGGATTATTCCCCATGCAGACGATCTTCGGATTTTCAGGATTATTGATATCCAGCGTAAATTCGTTACCAGACAGCACATAATATAATTGCGGCGAAGCCACCCGCGCCATCGTAATCTTCGCCGAAGCGATCTGCCCCTCCAACTGCTCCACCGCATCCCGTTTATAAGCGCTGATAAAAGGATTGATCAGCACGTCAATTTCCTTTTGTGTACCCAACAGTGTAAATAAACTATCGTAATCCGCCTGCATCAACTCGATCACATGCGGCAGCGTGCAGAACTCCCCATTATTATACTTGCGCAAGTACCAGATGATCGCTGTCAGAAAGTTGATCGGCGATTCCACAAAAAAGTCACCCTGCTTTTTGATCCATTCCCGGTTCAAGCCCAGCAATATCGTTCTTGCCGATTCCACCGCATCCGTCAGGTCCAGCATGGCAGATGGATCCAGCGGATTGCAGCGATGACTGCGGGAGAGGTCATCGAAATTAATGGAATAGAATTGAGGTTCTATTTTATACCCGCCTTTGTTTTTCAGCCAAGTATTGTAAGCGATCACCGCCAGGTCCGGCATCTTAAAGTCATACACGAACATCGCAAACCCCTTACGGATATGCTGTGTGATCACATGCCGGATAATAAAGTAACTTTTACCCGATCCCGGTGAACCCAAGACCAACAAGGCGCGGAACAAATTGATCAAATTGATCCAGCCATCCCGCACCTTACCTTTCAGCACATATTTCATCGGCAGATTGACCGAAAACTCATTCTCCAGCAGGCGCTCCTCCTGCGGGAACGTTTCCTGGTCGCGATTAAAAATATCCCCCTGCAATTGATCCCGGATGATTCGCGACAGCATCGTACCGCCGCTCAGCATCAGCAAAAAGCCCAGGCCACAGCTACCCATATAAGCCGAGGCCACCAAAGTTATTTTTCCCCTCACCAGCAACACCAATTGACTGGCGAAGAAAAAAGAAAGGCCTACCGCCAAATAAAGCGCTGCCGTCTTCCAGGTCTGCTTCTCGTCCTTCTTTCCCTTAACCCCGATCAGGGCAATAGCCAGGAAGCCCAGCGAGATCAGTTTCGGCTTCAGGAAGCTACTGAACAAACCTGTTTTCACCACATTGCCCAGCAGACGGTCCGACAATTCCGACACCCAATGCCATTCCACAAAAGCACCGTAACATACCACATAAAAATGCAGCAATAAGACCCCTATACTGATCAGCCTGGTCATGTCCAGGATCTTGCGCATCGCCTGATCGCTTTCTCCAGTTTGCATATCTCACCCCTCCCAACCCTCCCTGCTTCGACCGTGCTCAGCACAAGCTCCAGCGGGGGGCTTTTCTTTATCCAACCACACTTTTATTTTATTTCACCGGCAAGCCAATGCTCACCGGCATCACATCGACATCCGCACTTTCTTTTTCTTTTTCTTCGTCCGCTTCAGATCCCAATCCATCACCTCTGCTGTACCACTGGTATCCAGCAGGGTTTCCACCAAACCCTGCCCCTGATACCCCCCAACAGCATCAAAAATTCCCGGTCGATCTTCACGCGTTTTACCCCGCGTTCCCTGCCCGTCCCGCGCCAGTTTTGCCATTCGCCCGTTTTGTTTTTTCCCCTCATCAGCCCCGGTTTTTAAACAGCGTTCCCTTATGGCGTTGGCACTATAGGCTTTCCCCAAAACACTTCCGTTAAAAACACATTTACTATAATGATCTACATAAGTCACCCCATATAAAATACCCTGCTCATTATACCGAAGAACCATATCTATACCCTTTGTTTTCAGGTGCGCCATCAAACCATCCAAAGTTTTAGGACCATTTAACAAATACAGATCGATCACATTTTTTAAACGCAGTTTCGCTTTCGGTTCATCCTTTGCCAACTTGTTCGCTTCAAACTTTTCCGTTAAAAATTTCAAGGTCGGTTTAGCAAAAAACAAACTCGCCTTGACAGGCACCCCAACCTTGTTACCCTGTTCATCCAGCACCCGGTAAACCAAACCGCTGTACTTAAAAATCCTTGATTTTTCATCTCCCCGGTCGGCAACAATATTATACTGCCGCAGCACCGCATTCAATTCCGCCAGCGAAGCATATTTGTATTGCGCCAATACTTTTACTAATACATTATTAATGGCTTGCTTCGTTTCCGTCTTACCATATAAAACCTTCGCTGCATTCACCGGCTGCACCTGAAACACCTGCCGCTTTTGCTGCTTGTCCGCAACCACTAAACCAAACAATTGCTCGATATCTTTTCGCGCCGGTTCGGATTGATCACGCCCTAAATAATTCATGCGGATGGCGCTGCCATCCGGCTTAATATTCGTCGTCACCAGATGCAGATGCGGGTGCCCTGCATCCTCATGTTTGTATAACAAATAAGGCTGCCCGGCAAAGCCGATCTTTTCCAGATACACTGCTGCGATCTCCCGCAAACGCTCATCCGAAAGGTTTTCAGAGGGATCAAAATTTAAAGACACGTGCAGGCAGTTATGCTTTGTCCGCTGGTTCAGTTCAGCCAGCAATTCCAGCCGTCTCAACTTCTGGTGAAAGCTCAAATGCTCCGGCCCGACGGGATAATAACCCGCTTCCAGACAAACCGCCTGGCCATTCTTTACTTTGTGCTCATTATAATTCAAGGCGATCCGCAAATGCTTCGATTGATGGATCACTGCAACCATATTTCATTCAGCGAAACCAGCTTCAATTCAATAGCTGCAACCGCAGTAAAATAGCGCTCCTTATCCTGCTCAAAACGCATGACCCAGGCCTGCATCTGCGGTGCATGATCCAGCATATTTAAACGATGCACCGCCTGGTTAAAATTCACCCCGATGGCATTTAATTCCCGACGTAAAAGCCCCAGTTCTTCCAGCAATTCATCCATTGATTTATTACGCGTGTAGACTGTAAACTTCCGGCCAAAGATCAGCCGCCGCACAAAATCTGAGAGCTTGCGCACCGTCGAATTTTTCCAGTTACCTTCTAATTCTGCAAATTCCTCTGCGGTCAAACGCAGCGTAATTCGTCGTTTACGGCCTCTATTCTCCTCTTCCATCACTCATCCTCCCACAAAATACCCCTGCCTAAATGGCTTCAAAAACACTCGTTTCCCGCCGCCCCCGACTTCGGAGAAGGGGCGCAATCTTCCATTGTTGTCAGACAATGGTACATCTTGCCGATCGCAAAACTGGCGATCTCAGGCATTCTCCCGGTGAGGGAAAAAGCAAAATAGCACCATCACAAAAAATCCATTAAATCAATATTAAGTCAAATGCAAACCTGACTGCCGGCGCAAAAGCGGTGTTTCGCCTTTGCGCTGCAACCACTCATTCAGATCCTTAAAGCGTTCATACAAACCGCTTTCATCTACAAACCTGCTGCTCCGGGAAAGCGCATAATCCCGGAAAGCCAAGCCGGTAACATCCCTGTCCAGCCACAAATGCACACGCTCATGCGCATTCAGAAAAGGCAGCGCACGGTCAAACAAACCTGCCCCGTTCAACACTACGGTATCTACCGAATGCGGATCCACATAAGGGTTCAAAGAACGCCAGGAAAGGAAGTCCATAAAGCCCTCGAACACATGTACCGAACCTGCGCCATGAGCCAGGCAGGTGATATCCTTCGGGGCACTGCTTTGCTTAAAATTTTTATTGCGGATCTCCCAGCCGCCTGCATCATTTTGAAAGCCGATACCGTAGTAACTACGGCCACCGATTTCGTACGTCAATTCCCTGCAAAACTGATCCGCCACCGACACCGGTACCGACCGCTCATGCAGGTAATTTTTGAGCGGGTAACTGTACAGCGGACGTATCGCTGTCACCAGCAATTTATGCGCTTCGCTGACCAAATCCGCAAACCTTTCCGGCTGATACAATTGCAGGGTATGCGTCGAATAATTGTGGTTCAGAATTTCCAGTACTTCCGGTATATCGCCCGTGTAATACCGCAGGAAAAAATCTAAGGGATTCCCACCCGCCCCCAGCCCGAAATCATACCACTCATTACGCAACAGGTCCACATGAAAGCTGGCCGTTTTTTCATTGCGCAATGGCGAGAGATACCACCAGTCCGTATCGTTTTTCTTCCGCGCCACCGGCTCAAAGCCTTCCACTCCAAGGAAAAGGTTCAGGTCGATATCCTTAACCTTAGCCAGCGAAAAATACTCATCGCTAAAATCCATCACTTATCTCCTTCACATTTATCGAAAACAAAAGTAGAGCAGCCCATCCGCATTTACCTATCCACCCCAAATATTGGGTAGGATCATTTCAAACCAGGTACCGACCTTTGAGCCAATTATTAATCCTAAAAAATAAATGCGTATGGCAACGACAAGTGTGCTGGGAACAGTGTTTGAAACATTGTTATGTAGTCCCGGAATGAATGAAGCAGTTAAGATCGATGTAAAGATGAGCCGTAAAACCGTATTGTTCCTCAACAGTATTATCGAGCTTAGTCTGACCACCGAGGGCGAAAAGCCGGAACTTATTAAGCTTGTTCCGGCAGAGGACGTCGAAAAGTTAAAAGACTTTGCCGGGGACTGCCTGGACAAGGCAGGCTTAAAAGAACTCAGTGAAAAAATGAAAGGCCTGTCCGGCAAGTAAAAAAAAGACCGATACCCCGGCTCACCCCCCAAAAAAAGATTACAATTAAGCCTTCAAAACAGGCTTAATTGTATCATGGCGACCATCTGCTGATCTATGGCCTTTAAAGTTTTCTGGATAATATCCTGTTTATAGTTCGTGGTATCAGAGGAACCGATCTGAGCCGTAAACATTACCTTTAATTTGGCCAACGCATGATCCAGTGCCGCATCGCGGGAAGCAAAATGCGGATCGTAAACCGACAATGCGGAACCACCGCCCGCACAACCAAAGCTATAATTCAGCGCATACGACCAGATGCCATTTGGCCCGCGACCGATGCGGATCTCGCTGTACTCGCCGTAACGTTCACTATTACCCGGTTTTATCACTTCATAATCCAGAAATTGCGGGCGGACAAACCAACCATACTGACCAAAAGCGATTTCGGTGAAACCAAACTCCAAACCTTTATGGTAGGCATGAACATTCATCAGGATCGCCCGCAGGCTGTCACCGAAACCATTGAACCAGTTCAACACTTCGGTATTCTTTTGCTCGATAGCCAAAATAATCTCGGCAGCCAGTTCCTTTTCATACCGGGCGAAACCGCGGTGCTCCTTTAAGACGGTTTTAGAACGAAGGGTTAATGCAAATTTTTCCATAGCGTGGCAATTAAGTTTTTATGCCCCGAAAGCGCGGCACGGTTTGCCTGTCAGGGGCCGCGGCATCGCCGCGGTTCATAAACCCTTGACGGGCGGGCCGGGATCGCGCTACCTTTGCTATAAACACTTCATTGCTGCGGAAAAATGCCGCTGCCCGCTAAACCGTCGCAAAAGCACGGCGGCCCAGTTCCAGCGCCGCCAGCAGCGTCGCAGCCTTCGCCACGCCAACCCCGCGAAAGCGACAAAGATCTTCCGTTGTCCGCAGCGTTAAACGCGCCGGATCATCTTTCACCGACCGCATGATCTTTCCGCAAAGATCCAGCACCGACAATTCCGAACTGCCCGTACAGAACAGGATCGCCAGTAACTCCGCATTACTCAAAGAACCGGCACCAAAAGCATGCAGCTTCTCCCGTGGCCTGTCTTCGGTTGCCAGCGCCTTCATGCCCGCAGCGTCCTTCACCACTTCCATTTGAGGTTTACTGAAAGGCCTCGGCCCGTCGCCGCAGGTCATTTGTCTCAGCACCATCGTCAGTGCCTCCACAAAGAAGGCCAGATCTTCCTCCCAAAGCTGTATCGTTTGCCGGTGGTATTGCTTATCCGCATACTGCTCACTGGAAGTAACCAGCACAAAATGCGTATCGTTCGCGGCTTTCTTTACGTCAATGAAATAGTGTTTACGACCGTGGCCAAAGCTTTCACTGACCAGGTTCGGGTAATTTATTTTTCTTGCATTTTCCATAACTATTCTTTTAAATCCAATCAAAATTGTCAACACAAAAAATCAAATCCTCGAAAACACTGTTATTTAAACGTTTATAACCGTTTCAGCCGAGCCGTCCATGAGTGACTTAACAGAAATAACGAACGAAAAAACCTGCCTGGAATGCGGCCAATCTTTAGGCCCCGGCAGGGATGACCGGAAATACTGTAACGATATTTGTCGTACTGCCTATAACAACCGCCGCCGTAAAGACGAGGTAACCAAAGTACCGGAAACACCGGCACCGGTCAATCCTCAGTTTCAAAAAATTTACCAGATCTTACTGGCGAACCGGACGACACTGATGATGTGGGATACATTTAAAGACCCGCCCTACATGCTCCGGGACCTGCTTGGCAAAGGCTTCAATCTCAAATATTTCACCAGCGAATGCGAGATCGATGGTCTGAAATTTAAGTTCTGCTTCGATTATGGATATCATGTCCGTGAAGATGGCCGCGTGTACATCGAAGAACGCAGCAGCGAAACATTCTGTTAACCTCCAATACAAATTCAGCAGTCTTAAAAAATAAAACAGCAACGGCCGCTGTTTTGGTCAGCGCAGGGACGGCTTCAGCCGCCTGCGCCGGCGAAGCGTAACCAAAACTGCGGCGGTTGCAACAGCGGTAAAAACGGGTGAACCGCAGCGGCGTGCGCGACACCGCGCAGAGCGAAGGCGAACCGGCTTTTCCCGTGTAACAAATAAAAAGCGCAACACACGGGAAAGCATATCCGGACACTGATCACCTACCGGACACTTTCCTGTCAGTTTACCATTTTCAAATCATGCAATACATATTAATTTTTGAGAAAAAAATATTTGTAATTTTTAACTGAAGTTATAAATTTGAGGAAACTAAACTCTTACACATGAACAACCGACTATTAAAGCGCCTGCTGTCAGGTTATGGCTTAGCGCTTGCATTCGCCCTGGCGTTCTCATCCTGTAAACGCGACATCTCTACAGAAGAACTTACTGCAAAAAAGGATTCCAACTATGTCAGCTCTGCCGACGTAGCCAAACTGGCGGAAAAAGTGTTCCTCAGCCCGCAAAGCGGCCGCCTTCGCGCCAGTGCCGTTTCTAAAAGCGCTGCAGGAAGAAAGGTCTCTGCTTTAAAAGAATACAAAGCGGCGGATGGCAAAAACGTACTCTACATCGTGAATTATGCAGGCGGTGGTTTCGCCATCCTTTCAGCCGATAAAAGAACACCCGCCGTACTTGCCTATTCTGAAAACAATACTTTCAAAACGGATACCGTTTTACCGCAGGGTTTACAGACTTGGCTGAACGAAACGAAGAATTACATTACCGGGATCCGTGCGCAGCATCTGGCTTACAAGGGACAGGACACACTGATCGTCCCGACGAGACCGAAGGCTTCAGGAGGAACCGTCGCTGTAAACAAATTACCTCCGCCGCCGCCGCCGCCAAACTACTGCGAAGACAGCTATTCTTACCGCGGACCGCTGATGCAAACCAACTGGGGGCAGCAGGCGGGTTACAACAACAATTTCGGAACGCTGCCGTCATGTACGCTTGACTACTACAACTACGGGCATGCCTATACCGGTTGTGTGGCAACGGCAATGGGACAGATCATGCGATATCACCAGTATCCGGCCAGCTACAACTATAGTGTCATGCCCAACAAGGTCACTTTTAGTAACTATACCTCCACAGGGACAAACGAGATGTCCCGCCTGCTTTATAATGCGGCACTAAGTGTCGGGATGGTTCCCACCTGCACAGGTTCTAACGCTTATACCAGCGATGTACCCAATGCCCTGAAATATACTTTCGGATATGCATCCGATGTCTCGCAGATCGATGTCAGCAACAATGCAACCTTTATGACCAAAGTTATGCAGCAGATCGATATGGGCAGACCGGTCCTGCTAAGCGGTGTTGAAAGCGGGCAGCCAACCGGCCACGCATGGGTATGTGACGGCTATATGCTCAGTAACTACTGCGTAGGTGACGGTATGGTAGCCACTTATGTATCCTTCCATATGAACTGGGGATGGGGAGAGATCTACCAGGATTACGACCCCTATAACGGTTACTACGTCGCCAGCTATATGAACGGAAACGGACACGTATTCAATACACAGCAACGCGCGGTGATCAATATCCATCATTAATCATGCTATCGCTGTTTCTTACGGACAACAGACGGCAGCGTATTAATGACAGCCGTACCCCTGATGCTTCAGGAATGTTTACTGATGTGACCTCTCATCAGGAACTGATCAGGTATGAGGCTGAAAGAATTATTTCCAGTATGGATGCAAAAAACCATTCCGGCACGGGATCCGGAATGGTTTTTTGTAATAAAGGCCTTTTCAGTACAGAGATCATCTGTCACCGGACAGCGCATATCACCGTCCCGCTGAATAACCGTTCAGTATTTCAATTCAGGGAACTTTACGGACAAGAAAACTTAACCGAGCTTTGCCAGCTTTTCAGCGATAGCCTGCAGTAAACCCGGATCAGGCGTCACACCTGCCGGCGCTCCCAAAACACGGTACCGACCTTCCTCATCCGGTTCAAATACATAAGACTGATCAAGGATAGACACCGCGATACGGTAAGTGTAACCATAACGCTGAAAAGCCGCCGGGAGCTCCAGCGGCTTGTTCTGATATGTAATTTTTAAAACAAAGGGCTCATTCATTGCACTTTCACCTGTTCTGCCGAGGTCACAATAATTTCAGGTTTCCCTTTATAATCGATCACCTGCCCGCTGATGCTAACCGTTTTACCTTCCAGCGTACCAGCCAACGCCTTCGTATCGCCCTTGAATGCCAGCGTCAGCAACTGGTTCGGATAAGCCGCACCCATATTCGCCAAAACCATACTGCCGATATCTTTGACACTGTAAACCTTGCCCTGCACGCTAACCGTCTTCCCGATGTAGTTTTTGAGATTTTCCAGCTTTACCGATTCTCCCGGCACGGCTGATTGAATCGGTGCAGCGAACTTAACCGCGGGTACAGGTTCATTATTAAACAACCTGTTCAGTTCACCCGCCAGCCGGATACCCGCCCGGTCGATCCGCTGACGGATGACCGGCATATATTTTTGATAATAAACCTCATCGATCACCTGACCCGGTTTGATCTCCGCATACAGCTGGCTGCTGATCCGGTAACTTTCCCAAAGCCATTCCAGCGGACTGTCCTTTTACCAGGCTTTGATCTGCTCCGGCGTCGCCGTGTCACAGGTCTTCACGATATCCGCTTCGCTCAGCCCCCCGTGACCGATCAGGCCGCTGTCCCAAAGCGCATGCAGGTTCGTGCCCTTGTTATCAAAACGAACCTGTATCGTGTTCCCGCCTTTATCTTCCTTACGGCTGACATGCATCGGCTGGTGCGCATCACTCACCAGGTGGATCAGGTACTTCAGCGCCTCGTTCTTTTGCTCCGCACTTAAACTCTTATCCTTTAGCTGTGCCTCCGTTTTGACAATGGCCGAATAAACGTTGCCATCACTTTGCGTAACTGCCGAAAAGAAAACCTCATGGCTCAAGCCCGGCGGCAGGTTGAGGTAATGCCATACCGCCGTCTTCGGGTTCCGGTTCTCGTCCGCCCAGGTCGAGACTTCCGCCATACGACTTCCGCCCAGATAAGCCGACACCACATAAGCCGTATTGCTCGTCATATGCTTTTGCGCGATCGTCGCCACGGCGCGATGTCCTTTGAATCCCCAGGATATTAAACATAAAGCGCCGCCTACGGCCAGCACAGAAAATAAAGTTTTTCTCATTTTAAATCAGTTTGATTTGTGCCAGATAAGGCACCAATGCCTGTTTATCGGTAAACGGCCGGAAATCTACGATCTTATTCGCTTTCACCTCGTAAAATACTTCTACATAAAAATCCGGTAAGGAATACAACTGAATGCAGAATTCATCTTTAATGCGATCGCTCAGAAAGGTTCCGCTCCATACCACGTCCGCTTTTTCATCCAACGAAAGCATGTTAAATACATCCATGGTCATCGGTCCAAAAATATGGATTTTGGCGATAATCATTCCTTTAAAGATTGCGACCATTTAATGATAGCGGCAAAATGCCCTTTTAACTAATTACCGGCAACCATTCCGGCAGCTTTTTGTTATTTCATTATAGAGCAGCATAAAACTGGAAATGCCAGTGATCATCTTGCCAACAGCCAGCATATCTCCGGTTTTGGCATCGGCTTATACCTGAGTGCGGAGATCATTCGTGAACATGGCGGCAAAATCTGGGTGGAGAGCGAAAGTGGGAAGGGGTCAACATTTTTCTTTAGCCTGCCTTTCACTGATCAGCGACGCGGGAAGTACTCACCAATTCGATTGCCATAGCGTGGGGTGAGTCCACGGTCCTGTGGGAACAAAAAAAGGGACACCTTTTACGGCATCCCCTGGTTAGCACAATTTGCTTTCATAATTATTCTACTTCTGCGGCCGCGGCTTCATTCACGTAATTTTCGGCTACTTGAGTCAACAGGGAATCGGCATTTTTCTCTTCGGCTAAGGTTTCTTCCAACAGGCTTTGGGCCTCACTGTAGCCTAATGTACCGGCTAAAGTGCGCAGGGTGCCATACGAAGCGATCTCGTAATGTTCCACTTTTTGCGCTGCTGAAATGATGGCCACATCGCGCACCTCGGTACCTTTCTCGGAATCTGATAATAATTCGGTCGCTTCTTTCAGCAAGCCTTCCATCGCCAGGCATTTTTTGGCGGCAGCTTTTTCCCCTACTGAAGCAAAAACACTTTCCAGGCGGGTGATCTGGTTTTTAGTTTCTTCCAGATGGGTGCTGATCGTCTGTTTGAGGTCTTCTGAGGTTGCGCCTTTGATCATTTTGGGTAAAGCTGTTGCCAGATGTTTCTCGGCCCAATAGATGTCTTTCAATTCATCCACGAATAATTCTTTCAAAGCACTTTCGGCTTCTGCTGTACGCTCCGCAACTGCTGCGGTCGACTTTTTGTTGTTTTTTGTAGGCATAACGTTTTTCAATTTTTTGGTATGGGTATATGTGCAAATAATATTCCAAAAACGGCTATTTTTTGATCGAACTGATTTCGCCGTTGCGTTCCATGTAAACTTTTTCGATTTTTGCCATATCCTCCGTCGCTACAGATTTCCGGACTCCCTGCATGACATCCTCTTCGCAGACCAGCGCCTTTTTCAGATGGTCATTTTGAAACTTACCGTCCTCAAATAACACCATTTTGTCCCCCTCGATAAACCGGCCGAAGGCCTTGCTGTGCGCGATCAGCCAGCCGAACAAACGGTGCAGCAAAACGATCACCAGGCAACAGACCACTACCGGCACAAAGTCCGACGCGCCGACAATAGCCCGGCTCATTACCGCACCCAGCGAAATCGTAATAATATTGTCCAGTGGCGTCCGTACCCCAAAGGAACGCCGGCCGGAGATGCGGATCAGTATCAGCGCGATGATGAACATGACTACACCGCGATCACTCATTTGCAGCGCATTAAGGTCTTTGCCTTCCCCGAATAACTTATTTAATAGTTCCATGCCCGATCAGTTTGATAGCCGGTTGTGCACCCAGCCTGGCAGTCACGCTGAACTGCTTACCGGCTTGTTCGTTATAATTCCTGAAAAAATGCTCCAGCTGATTTAAGATCGCGTCCGGTAAATCTTCCAGTGTTTTAACCTCCGAAAACAACTGCGACACATCCGGTATACCAATAAACCGGTCATTGCGCATAATTTTTCCGTCACGCTCCGTTTGTTCGGCTTGTAAAACGCCGACAATCCGGCAATCGATCAGGCAGCCGGGAAATGTGCCGCTTTCGGACACCACAATGATATCCAAAGGATCGCCGTCATCTCCCTTTGTTCCGGGGATCATCCCGAAATCAAAGGGGAATACCAGGCCGGCAGGAAGAATTTTGTTCAGTTTAAACCGCTGGCTTTTCGGCTCATAATCGAATTTTTGGTTAAAGCCCCTCGGACTTTCCACCATTACGGTGATGGTTTCAGGTTTTTTCATATTTACCTCTTTTAAAATCCTTTTGAAATTCGCGGTAATCCTTTTTTACGGTTAAAGCATAGTGCTGAGCGTAGCCGATCACCGCCGCCTGCCCGCCCTGGTCGGCTACAAAAGCCATAAGGTCATCTAATGAGCCGGAGCCCTGCGTTCCGCCACAGTGCAGCTGCGCCGATGCCGTCAGTGCCGCCATGTCATCGATCACCTGGTACATGTCCCGGTAATCATGCAGCTTTAAATTTGACGCTGTCCTTAACGGCCTGCAATTCCTGGATGATAAACGCATCTCCCTGGAACTCCGTTGAACTGAGTAAAGCGGCCGGTATATTTTGCATCCGTTGCTGCACGCCGATAATCCTTTGGGCCACCGATGCCCATTGCAATTGTTGAACGGCAACATAGGGCTGGGCAGACGAGGCGCGCGCCTGTTTCATATCGAGGAATAAGTAATGATCCTTGGTGTTGTTACTCTTCAGCAGGAACAGGTAACGCTTAAGCCCAATACTGCCGGTACCGGCCAGGGGGTACACAGAACTGATCACTTCATAATTATAAGGCCCGTCACTGCTGGTTTTGATCCAATGGTGTATATGCGCTTTGAGTGCCTTGCGCAATGGCTTAGGCAATTTGAAGTGCCGCTCATCTTCCAGCGAAAGCATAATGCTTTTCTTTTTGCTGACCGTGCGTTTTTTGAGCAGGTCTTTATAGGTACTTTTAGTTGCGGCGGTCAGGAAATCGCACACGATGCCTTTAGCTGTTCGCGGCCCGATACTGATGGCTTTACCTTTGGCTAAGGTTGCCGAGTAAGTTTTGAGAAAAAATTGCGCCAGTTTTAAGGCCTTTTCTTCATTGAAACCTAAGTTGTCAAAAGCAATAAAGATACTGGTGATCATGCGCACAATTTCGTAACTGGCTGGCGCCAACAGCGCCTCGTCAAAATCGTTCAGATCAAAGTAGACCAATTTATTATAGCTTTTTGCGCTGCCGAAATTTTCGGGGTGCAGATCACCACAGATCCAGGCCAGCGGCGACAAGGGCAGGGCCTCCGCAGCGGCCAGGTCATCGTAAAATATATGGCAGGTACCGCGGAAAAAACGAAAGGCATTTTCCGACATCGCTTCGTATTTCAGCTGCACTTTATCCGGCAGCGAACCTTCATTGAATTTTTTCAAGCGGTCATAAAGTGTAATCATTGCTTTGCAGGTTTGATAGCAGCGCCGCGCCGGCTCGATTTGGTTTTCTGGTTCTCTTCTGCCGCATCGATGGAATGCGTCTTAGTGAGGTCGGCATCTTTTTCGGCGGGATCCGATAAGCGGATATAAAATTTGTACAGGTGGTCCAATTCCGCTTCGGTCAGATCCTCAATATTGACCGTCCGGTTGCCCTTGCCTTCATGTGAGGCCAGCAGCTCATTTAGCTTTAATTGCACCGCTTTGGAGTCTTTGTTCTGTGATTTCCGGATCAGGAAAACCATCAGGAAGGTGACAATGGTCGTTTCCGTATTGATGATCAATTGCCAGGTATCCGAATAATGGAATACCGGGCCGGTGACCAGCCAGACCATGATCATAACAATAGCGACGGGAAACGCCGCCGAGCTGCCGGTAGCCGCCGTCGCCCAATTGGAGAACCGCAAAAAAATTTACCTTTTTTTTTCATATCCTTATATTCATTTCCAGTTTACCGTTACCCGGCCATTCCCCGGTATTATATAGGCCAAGTGACCATGATTTATTTCCTGACCAGTTACCCGGATATCATCAACCCTGACTTCAAACGCGGGAAGTTTTTTCAGATCAGTCTTTACGATCACGAGCCTGCTTTGCAGCCGCCCGTCACCCGCCAGTTTAAATTTGGCCGGGCGGTGTTTTTCGGGCGAGAAGCCATAGGTCGGATAGTCAGTGCAGATCATAAATGACTCCTTTTCGATCCGCATGTAATGCCGCGGCAGGATACCGAAAGCGTTCCCGGCCCCATAAACCTCCTGACCGACCTCCCCGGATTTTTCCCAGCCGTCATGCAGGTCCTCTAGCGCGATCCAGAGACCGGCGTCCACTTCGCCGGTTTTCACTTTTTCCGCCAGCATTTCTTTGGGCAGCATCGGCGGATAGTAAAAGACCGCCCTGTCGACAAGGTACCGGATGTACTCCGCCATCAGCAGGCGCAGGGAGGGCAGGATATCAACGTCCTCCGCGTGGCGCAGGTAATCATGGAAGGCGCAAAAAACTTCTTCCTCTTCGTAAGCGGCCGTATAAGGCGCGTCGTTCAGCGGGAAAAGCGCAAAGAATGACGGGAAATTTTTACCGTACCCATAATTGCAGTCCCACAGCCTGGTGTTTTTAAAAACACTGGCCAGGCAAAGATAGCTCAGCTCCCGGTAAACCTCTTTCTTCGTGATCTTATATAACCGCAACAACGCGCCCGCAGAAAAGGCAGTATTGTTCGCCTGGTAAAACACCTCAAAGCCCGACCCTTTCAGTTTCAGCGCCGCCTTCTCAGCTTCCGCGAGATAGCGCTTTTCACCCGTCAGCTCCCAGGCCTGCAGCAATACATGCGCATAGAGACCCGGCACATCCTTTTCGCCGCCCTTGCCCGGCTGGGTTTCCGCCTTGATCACTTCCAGCGTATCCATCTTATAAAATACCGGCCAGTTGTAGTCAAATTTACGGGCCACCTTGATCACGAATTCCAGTGAGCCCAGGAACAACTGCTCCGCCGCCTTATCGCCTTTCAATGCTAAGCGCGATAAATTAAGCATCGGGTGTTGCAGGTACCAGGAATCCATGACCAGCGGTTTTTTATGTTCTTCCTCGCCGTTCAGCTTGTCCAGCGCTTTGGGATGCCAGCGCATAATGGTTTTCAAATCCTCGTCATAGAACGGCGGCAAACCCGCCTTGATCTTTTTCATCACCTCCAGCCGGTCACCGTTCCATTCCACGTAGTCCAGCAGGGGCAGCAGGATTGCCAGCTGGACCATGATCTCCGACGGGGTCAGGTAGTCACAGACATAAGCATTGAAATAATGGTGACCGTCAACCTGTGACCAGCAGCCCGGACTGTCCTGCAGATCGGCGAGGCCTTTCTTCAATGTGTCCGGCCATTCCTTATAGCTGGTGGGCGGCAGCGGCAGGCGAAGGTAGATCGCGGCCAGCAGGTCCAGGTATTGCCTGGCCATCGCCGCTTCATCCGCCGGCACCTCGTCGCTCAGGGCAATGAAAGCGTCGCTGACGATATATTGCTGACCGGCTTCCAGCGGCTTATTTTTTTGCGTCGGCGGCAGCGCGAAACCGATTTCCGGCCATTCGCCGCCTACCGTATCGCCGGCCGAGGTTTCGGTAGCCTGATTATAATCCGACAGCGCCGTCAGGTTCTGCAGATAAAAAACCGAACCGGCAGCCGGCCGCGTTAAACTGAAATACAACTGACCGGAACGTGTGCCCACCTGGCTGACCCTGACATTGCCTTCCGCCAATAAGTCGCTGCCGGCAGCACCCAATACCACGATATCGCGCGGCCAGTAGGGAAAAAGGAGCGGCGCAGCCGGCCTGAGCCTCGTCGTCAGGCGGATGACCGGTATCCCTTCACCCGGCAGTTCCAGTACGGTCTCAAACAAGCCGATCAGAGAAGAACACCGAAAAGTAATACGCTCGCCTGAGGTTGCCGGCTGTTCCAAAACCAGCGCGTCATTCGGAGCATAAGCCATCCGGAAGCCGATCCGGCTGCCCTTCGGCCAGCTAACCACCAGCCAGCAACTGTCGCCGGTCAGGTATACCCGAAGCCAGTAGCCGACGGCATGTTGTTCATAAACCGCAGGCAGGGAAGAATCATTTAGTTTTGAATTGGCTGTGAGCAGCCAGGCTGATACAGGTTTCATGATCGAACTCAGGTTGCGTCCTGAAATAACTACTATCGGTTAAAAAATGTTTGTTAGTTTTCTTTCTAAAGAATTTTATTAATTGAAAATTTCGCTTGACCGGTTGGGTTGAAAGATGAAAGAACTACCCGATACAAGCGAGCCATTCCTGATACAGTTGTTGTATTCTTTTACGTCCGGTTCTTAAAATGAACCTAACCCGCTATGTGTTTATCCAGCCTCAATAGCACTTAATTCAGGAAATAGCGAAAACTGACGGGTTTGGACGGTAATTTGCACTATCAGCTGAAATTCCTGATGATGGCAAGAAGGATATTGGTTATAGATGATGATGAGGACATCCTGGAGATATTAAATATTATTTTCCAGGAGAACGGATACGATATCGTAATGTCCAACACCGGCGAAGCCGCCGAGCATATCCGGGTGATTCAGCCGGACCTTATTCTGCTGGATGTTCGGATCATCGGTTCGGCTAAAAACGGCCCGGAGATTTGTAAAGAAATTAAATCGCAGCTGGAAACCCGCCACCTGCCAGTTATGCTTGTATCTGCCGAGTCCGATCTGTCTGTCATTGCAAAAGAATGCGGTGCCGATGCTTATATTAGAAAACCTTTTGATATTTTTGATTTGCTGGCAAAGACGGAGGAATGCCTCGCCTAGCTTGTCAGCAGGAGGCCTATGACAAATGAATCAGGAAAGCCGTCCCCTAAGCAGATACAGTTAGGGTCAGCAAAGCTAAGATCTTTCTTCATCGATCACCTTAACCGGATCTGTAGCGCCAAAGCTCATTTGGTAGCTAAGCTGCCGCAGTTGAATGACGAGGTTTATTTCAAGGACCTGCAACTCGCTATCCGCGAGACCGTTGAGGATGTGGAAAAGCAAATGGCGCGTATGGACGTGATTTACGAATTGCTGGATGCCACCCGGGCCGATGGCAGTATCATGGGCCTGACCGGCCTGGTCGACGATGCGTTCGAAGCTATCGCGGCACAGGCAGATGAAGCCGAGCTACGTGATATGTCCATCATATTTTATCTCCAAAATATCGAGAGTATGGAAATGGCCTCTTTCCAGGTGTTGCAAATGGCTGCTGTCAAGTTGAAAAACAAACAGATCAAACAACTGCTTCAGGAAAATTACGATGAGGCCAGGGCCGACCGCACCTTATTATTGCTCATCGCCGCCAAATACATCACCAAATAACCGCCCGCTTTTCGACACTACGTATTTTTAAACAGGCGGTGAACAAAATCACGCCAAAGCGGATTAATCAATCTGATAAGTTTTTCAATTATTGCGTAGCCTGCATATGTCAGATGAGAAAAGAAACACGGATGACCACGTCGTGAGCAAGGATATCGAGTTGCTAAAAAAAGCGATGGACGCTTCCATTTCGGGGATCATCATTACCGATAACAACCAGCCGGATAATCCAATCATTTATTGTAATGCCGCGTTCGAGCAGATCGCCGGCTACAGCCGCGCCGAGATCATCGGACACAACTGCCGGTTCCTGCAAAAGGACGACCGCAATCAACCTGCCCGCGCTCAATTGCGCCAGGATATCGCCGCGGGCAAAAACTCCGTGATCGAGATCAGGAATTATCGAAAAGACGGTACCCTGTTCTGGAATGAACTAAATGTATCGCCGATCAGGAACAACAGCGGTGGGGTCGATTATTTCATCGGGGTCAGAATGACGTGACCCGCAGAAAAAATGCCGAGGAGGAACTCCGGTCAAACCAATCGAAACTAGAGCAGCGGGTAGCCGAGCGCACCCAAAGTCTCCGTGAAAACGAGGAATACCTCGCCAGTATTGTTCAGACCGTGCGCGAAAGCCTGGTCGTTCTTTTCCCGGATTATAAAGTGATATTTGTCAATGACCACTTCAAGCGCACCTTTAAAGTTTCCCGCGAAGAAACTGAAGGCCGCAGTTTATTCGACCTGGGAAACGGCCAGTCGGATATTGCCGAACTCCGCCGCTTGCTTGAACAGATCCTGCCGACCAATAACCCCGTTATCGATTTCGAGGTCAGCCATGATTTTCCGCACATCGGCAAAAAATTCAGTCCGTGTGAAGTTGGCGGTTTTGATTTTCCATATTGTTATGAGATTAACGGGCTTTAATATTGTTTGTGCCCGGCGCAATTTTTCGTTGAATCTGATAGCCAATTCCTGCAAACAAGGCGAACACCACATGTGCCGGTACCAGTTGTAAATAATATTTATCAAAATTAAGCTTCGGCGGCACCGGGTGCATTTTAAAAGTCGACCTCCAGATAGCAACAGCCACGAGGCCACTGATCCCACCCAGCCATAAGCTGGTTTTCCAGTCAGGCCTTAATTTACCGCTGCGCCAGAGTTCCACATAGACTACGGCAAAAAGCAGGCCCACACCATAATGCCCCAGCCAGCCCAGCGCCCGACTTTGTTCCTCATCCAGCTTCGGCAACATTCGCTCCGCCAGCTGGCCCAGACGTTCCGGCTCGCTAAAGTTTTCCCCCTCCGCCAGTGAAACCAGGTAGCTGAACAACGTCATAAAGGTTGTACCGGTAATACCCGGGATCAATACCTCCTTAGCTCTCATCGGCATCCATTTTAAATAAGTCTTTTGTTGCCGGACCTGTCAGGACTTTACCGGCAATATCATAACGCGCACCGTGGCAAGGGCAGTCCCAGCTTTTCTCCGACGCGTTCCACTTGACGATACAAGCCGCATGGGTACAGACCGGGCTCAACGCATGAAGCTTACCGGCTTCATCGCGGTAAGCGGCGATCTTTTCACCGTCCACTTCGACCACCTTGCCCGTTCCCGGCTGCAAACGTTTCAATGAATCACTATTCTTTATCCCAAAGCGGTCAGCCACAAAATGGTAGGCCACATCCGCGTTCTCTTTGACTAACTCCGTAAAGCTGTCTACCGGTTTGATCCTGGCCGGGCTAAACAGCTTTTCATATTTACTTTCCCTGCCCGATATCAGGTCGCTCAATGTTTTCCCCGCGATACTGCCCAGCATCATCCCGTTACCATTATAACCCGTTGCACAATAAATGCCCTCGGCCGCCAGTGGCATCTGCCCGATATACGGCAGTCCGTCGACCGGTACATAATATTGCGAAGACCAACGGTATTTAACCGACGAGACATTATAATACTTCCTGATATACTTTTCCAGATCGGCAAAAGCCTTTTCCGGATCTTCATGCCCCGTTTTGTGGTCCAGTCCGCCTACCAATAACAGTTCCTGACCGTCGATCACATGCGTGCGCACAAAGTGGTAGGGTTCCTGGCTGTCATAAATTAAGGCCTCGGGATATTTCCCGCTTTTGAGTTTGACCGCCATCACATAGCTGCGATAGGGGGCGCATTCAAAATTGAACACATTGATATTCGGCGGCAGATGTGTCGCATAAATGATCGCTTTGGCGCTTACCGGACCCTGATTGGTTTCCGCAATATGGATGCCTGAAGGCGTATTTACTCCGCTCACCAGCGTATTTTCTAAGACCACACCTTCCAAAGACAAGAAAGCCTTTTCCAATCCCAGCAAATATTTCAGCGGCTGGAACTGCGCTTGCACCGGCCATAACAATGCTTTTGTATAGTCCACCGGCGTCGGTACCTCACTTACGTATTCGACCGCTACACCTGCTTTGATCGCCCCTTCGTAAATGTCATCCAACTGCTTAGCCTCTTTATCCGTTTCGGCGTAGAGATAGCCCACCCTGGTTTCATAATCACAATCAATTTTAAATTCGTCTATATACGTTTTGATCAGCCCGGCACCCTCCGTTACCGCATCGGCAAACAATTCCGGCTGATCAACTTGCGCATAAGTCGTATCTGCAAAAGTATTGATATGCGCGCTCGTGCCGCCCGTTGTACCGAAACCCACCGAATGCGCTTCCGCCAGGACGACCTTTTTACCGGCTTTCGCCAAACCGATCGCCGCCGTAAAACCGGTGATGCCGCCACCGACGACCAGCGCATCATAAACTATTCCGGCTGCAACCCCTGCCGGTGCGCTGATGCCATTTAAATTGATTTGCCAGGGGCTCTGCTGCCCGCCGTCACGGGCGATTCTAGGTTCGTTTTGTGTTGCCATACTATAAATACAAAGACAACCACCCCATGTTTGAAACTATCTTACATATTATTAAACAAAAAAATTTCCTTTAAGTTAAATAGAGACATCAAAACTTAAAAAGCTACCTTATGAAAGCAGCAGTATTTCACAAACCCGGGGAATTAGCGCCCAAGGGCATCCGCGTTAACGGCGTCGCACCCGGCCCCATCTGGACACCCCTGCAAGTCAGCGGCGGCGCCAGTATGGAAAAACTCAGGAACTTCGGCGGGCAAACCCCCATGGGCAGGCCCGGCCAGCCCGTTGAGTTATCCTCTATCTATGTGCAATTAGCCGCCCGCGACGCCAGCTATGCCACCGGGCAGGTCTATGGCGCAACCGGCGGCGCAGGCATGCCTTAACCCGATAGACAACATGAAAAAATTCACCAGTAGTATCATTGGCGGCATCGCCGGGGCCGTCGCCCTCAATATCCTGCACCAGGTAATTAAACAATTCGACCACGAAGCACCGCGCGTTGATCTCGTCGGCGAAGAAGCCTTAAGTAAAGGCTTGAGCACCATCGGTTTGGAACCGCCAAGCGGAAACGCTTTATTTACCGCGACCCTCGCTGCTGACCTGCTCAGTAACGCGGCCTATTACAGTCTGATAGGCTTTGGTAAAAAGAAATTCCTGCCGCTTGCGGGTTTGGTCGCCGGCTTAACTGCCGGTATCGGCACACTGGAACTGACCGCACCGCTCGGCCTGAGCGATGCGCCCGTCACCCGCACCGAAAAAACCAAACTGCTCACGGTTGCCTGGTACACCTTCGGCGGGCTGGTAGCTGGAACCGTTATGTCCGCCTTAAGAAAAAGATCATGAACGAACTGAACCGCTTTATAGAAGCACAGACCCGTGATTATGCGACCGCGCTGGACGAAATCAAGGCCGGACGCAAGCGCAGCCACTGGATGTGGTACATCTTTCCGCAGGTCGCCGGCCTGGGCAAAACGGACACTTCCAAGCATTATGCTATACGGGATGTCAAAGAAGCCGAAGCTTTCCTGTTAGATCCGGAACTGGGCCTGAAACTGGTAGAGATCTGCAAGGCACTGCTTCAACTGGAAACCGACGATGCCCACACCATTTTCGGGAGCCCTGACAATCTCAAGCTGCATTCCTCGATGACGCTTTTTGACGCTGTTCCGGCGACCTTTCCCGTTTTCAGCCAGGTATTGGCAAAATTCTTTGGGGGCAAGCGGGACCAGCGGACCTTGGAACTTTTGAAACAAAGCCGCTAAGGCTAAGCCAATCCCTTGAGCCTACTTAGTGTTAAAACCTAAGAAAAAAACATACAATCAAACTAAAAATAATACACCATGAAAAATCCACATTATTATTTATCCCGGTGATCGCGGCCGGTTTATTACAGGCCTGCTCCGGCAACAAATCAGCGACCACCTCGGACAGTACTACCGTTAAAACCGACAGCACCACCGCTACGACCGTCGCTTCAGCCGATGCCTCAGCCAGCGCCGTGTCAGACACCACCTTCGCAAATAAAGCCGCGGCAGGCGGTATGGCCGAAGTTGCACTCGGCAAAATGGCCGCCGGCAAAGGCATGAGCAAGGACGTTGTAGATTTCGGCAACATGATGGTCATGGACCACGGTAAAGCCAATGATGAACTGAAAGGTATCGCTCAAAAGAAAAGCCTGACCCTGCCTGCCGGTCTTGATGCCGAACACCAGGCGAAAAGCGACAGCCTGAGTAAACTGAGCGGTGCCGTTTTGATAGAGCTTATTTGGCTGCCATGGTCGAAGGCCATCAAAAAACTTTGGCTTTAATGCAAGCCGAAGCTTCCGGTGGAAAAGACGCAGACGTGAAAGCTTTTGCCGCCAAGACCGCACCGGTGGTACAGCATCACCTGGAAGAAATCCAAAAGATCCAGGCCAGCCTGAAATAATCCTCAAATAAACAAAAAAGCCGCCTTAACGGGCGGCTTTCCAGTTTTAACGAAGAGCATCTTAAGCGTTTGTAGATCATAAAAAAGAGCCGCCCAAAAGCGTCCCTTATCTTTAAAAGGTTTACTTCGCGCTATCGCGTAAAGCTTTGATACGGTCATGTGCCGCATTGATTTTCTGCGGCTGGTTTTGTACGATCATGATGGCATCAGCGCCCGGTTCATCACCCGATAAGGCATCCTGGTAAGCTTTTTTTATCGCATCCTCGCCGCGTTCCGCTTCCGATAAAATGCTTGCACGGTCGCTGCCCCCGAATAGGGACTTCACGTCGATCCAGGCACGGTGCAGGGTGCCGGTCACACTGTTCCCGGTTTCTACTTCGCCGGCATCGCCAACTAAAGCAGCCCGTTCCTGCCCGTCTTTACGGCTTTGTTCCGCATAACCCCGGAACAGTTCTTTCAGGTCGATATTTTCGTTTTGCGCTCGATGTGGTATTGGCCGGACTGGCTTAAGCCAGTGATCAATCCGATAGCAAACCTAAATCATTAAATGCTGTTCAACTATAATAGCAACGCTCATGAACCATTTTCAACAGGTCAACCAGTTTCTGAAAGATTCTTCTTTTTTCTACACCATCGCGATCGGTATGGACAGCAAGTATACCTATGTCAGTAAAAACTATGACCGGAACTTTGAATTTACGAATGGCACCTTATTGGGCCGGCACTTCAGCGTGACCCTGCACCCTGATGATATCGTCATTTGCGAGCAGGTAGGCGGGCAATGTTTTAGTGAACCCGGCCGTTTATTTTCAGCCACCTTGCGTAAGCACGACGGGCGTGGCGGCTTTGTGACCACCCAATGGGAAATGCAGGCAATCTTTGACGAAAAGGAACAGCCGGAAGGCATTTTTTGTATCGGCTATAATATCACCGAGTTTGTCGATACCCAAAGCCGGCTGGTATCTGCGAACACCCAGCTCAACGACATCGGCTTTATGCAATCCCACCTCGTGCGTAAACCACTGGCTAACATTATTGGGCTCAGTCAAATGATCAGCGAAGAATCAAAGGGTGAAAAAGTAACGCAACTCTCAGCTATGCTCGCCAAAAGCGCGGACGAACTCGACCAGGTGATCAGGGAGATTTCCCGTAAAACTGATGAATAAGCCCTAACAAGCAGCGCCGGAGCTTTCTTAGTGAAACAACTCCTGTGACTCCGTATAATAAGTCATCCGACCGCCGATCTTTTCGCTTTTGATGGCTTCGCCCTTAGCCGTCTCCTTAAGCGTGGCACCGTGCACCTGCATAAAGTCTTTTAACTCGCCCCTCAGTTCATCGCCGTTGGCTTCCGCGATCTCGTCGATGGCTTTGCGCAAGATCACCCTGATACTTTTAAACAATTTTTTTACAACCTTCGCCGGAATCAGATTAGCCACAGAAAAAGGTGATATACCGGCATGGTAAAGAATCTCGTCAGCATAAGAGTTGCCAATGCCCCGCAACTGTTTCTGGTCCATCAGTAGCGTTTTGATTACTGTCTTTTTCCTGGCCAATAATTCCGTAAAATATGCCTCGTCCATGGCCAAAGCATCCGGTACCGAAACCGCCGCCGGTTGTAAGGCCGGCGTAGCCTGCTTTTGAAGGTCTACCACAGCAAAACCCGACCCGCCTTTAAAATGAAAGGCCAGGATCTGAAAGCGTGGCTTTTCGCCGTCTGTCAACGCCACCAACTCACCACGCAGCATCAGGTGCAAGCCTAATACATGCCCGCCCGAAAAATGCAGTTGTACAGTTTTGCCTTCGCGGGAAACCGAGTCCAGTTTCTTCCCCTCCAGAGCCTTACGCAACTCAGCAGCGCTCACATTGAGTTTACGAGTTTCGGTCACCTCCAGCGATTCCAACACTTTGCCCGCATACCTGCGGGTCAGTATCTGCGCAAAGACGGTCAGATCAGGTAGCTCGGCCATAGCAAAACTTTAATGAATTAAACTAATAATCCAGCCATTCCAGCTTGTCGATATCGAAGCCCAGCGAGGTCGCCCTTTGTAAAAAGCGCTGCTTCATTTCTTCCGGCATACTGCTCTCACACGAAAGCAGCCAAAGATAGTCCAGGCCGCTGCCTGAGACCAGCGCGTACTGGTAACCTTCATCGATATCCAGTACATTATAATCAAGATAGATCGGCAGGTAGCAGGCAACTTCCAGTTCACCACGCTTTTCCGCGCCCTTAAACTCGATTGTGCCCGTGGCTTCCATTGCCTTGTTCTTCACCGGATTAAAGGCCCGCGTCACAACCTGGATAGTGCCGTCCTCATTCAGCGAATAACCTTCCGTCACGTCGCGCAGCTCCTTTTCGATCATATTGGGCAAACGCGCTATTTCGTTCCACTTACCCGAATACCTTTCCTAATCAAAGGGCTCGAAGATCGCGCCGGCGGGTATTTTCTTCTTTGGCCCAGAGGGCATAAGCGATACCCGCCACACCGGTAGCTGCCGCTACCGCGATCAATGCTTTTCCTTTTTTCAACATTAGTCTTTAACTACCGCGTCGGTTGCCACCTTAGCCATTTTTTTGGGAACAAACGTCTTCTTATCAATCAGATCCGCTGCCTTATCGCTCACCGTTTCTTTGAACTTACGCGAAAGCTGGCGACGGTATTGCGCGCCTTTATCCGTCAGGAAAAGCCAGCCTAAGCTGATGCCTGCCGCTACACCAACCGCGACCCCTACGATCAGGCCGGTATGGTCTTCTTTTTCAAATGGATTTCTCATAAAAAGATAACAGCTGCTACCGCGTAATGTTCCACTTAAATATCAGGCTCGACAAACGTTTCAATAAACACCGTCAGATAGGCCTGCTCGGCAAGGCTTAATAGATCACCTTTAAAGTGCGAAGGCTACCATTTTCAAAAAAGAATTTGCCCCGGTAATCCGGATTAGCGTCGTCCGGCAACTCCGCCTTGCCTTCTTCAAATTCTGCAGACTCAGTAAATAAATGCGTTTCATCACCGAAGGCATCTTTGTAAACCTTATACACACCGGTAGAACGTAAACCCCGATCATGACTAAGGTGATCATCAGTGCCTGCATGACGAGCGTTTTATTCTTCATAGACCTTCAGATTTTTTTGGCGGAAAACCTCGCGGGTGACCAGTTTGCAGTTTGCCGCCAGCTCCTCCAGGCGGCAGCATTTGGTCCTGACCTTGGCCGGCAGCGCCCCGTCCGTTTCCATCAGATCAATGTGCAGCAAACCCAGGTCATTCAAGGGCTCTTTACCCTGTAAGCTGTCGAACAGGATATCGGCTGCCAGCCGGTCGTCGCCGATGCCGAATTCACCGAACACCCCGAAACCCGCCGGGGTCTTCAAGCTAATCAATAAGGAAAAACGATCTTCCATAACCTCAAAACTTAACCAGTAAATAAAAGGGCCCTGCAAGCAGAACCCTTTTAATAAAACTAATACACTTAAAAAATTACCTGATCTCGATCTGGCGGCGCACCATTTTAGCTTCCTCGCGTTTAGCAATGTCGATCTTCAGCACGCCGTCGGTATAGCTCGCTTCAATCTTTTCAGCGTTGGCGCTTTCAGGCAGCGTGAAAGAACGTACCCAGGAAGCATAGCTGTACTCACGCTTGCTGTAATTCTTTTGCTCATCGCTGTTTTCCGCGCGCTGCTCAACCGAAATGTTCAGCACATTGCGGTCCAGGTTCAGCTTGAAATCTTCTTTCTTCAGGCCCGGCGCCGCCAGTTCCACATGGAAGTGGTCCTCAGTTTCGCTGATGTTCGCCGCAGGTACCCGGCTGGTCAGACGGTCATTGAAAAAAGTGTCGTTGAAGATAGAATCGAATACGTCATTAATGCCTGGCAATAATGAACCGTTGCCAGGTTTTGCCGAATTGAATTTAACCAGTGTCATAGGTCTGTCCTCCTTAAATTACTAATGATTAAAACTTATAATTAATTAAACTAAAGACCTCATTTCAAGCGCTGTGCCAATGGCTAATCCGGCTTTAAAAACTGAAATTTTTTCATTCCGGCTGAAATTTTTTCAGCGATTGAATGACAAATTTTCAAAAGGAGTAAGGGTCACAATCGGCTGCGGTAGCGGCTGAGCGTTTCGCGCGTCATGCCGAGGTAGCTGGCGATGTATTGCAGGGGAACGCGTTTAAAGATGGTCGGATGTTCAGCGATCAGCGTATGGAAACGGGTTTCGGGGGAATCCTTGAGGAAAGCGCCTTCGCGCTTTTCGGCTTCCCTTTGCAATACAGCAACAGAACGTTATATTGAATTCATAGAAAAATATACCGAGATCGATCAACGCGTAGCCAACCATCAGATCGCAACCTACCTGAGGATTCTTCCTGCCAGCTTGAGCAGGATCAGGAGGCAACAATTTCAATCAAAAAAAGAGTGTATTTAGTTCATTAAAAGCCCATTTTGGTCTAAACCATTTTTACAGCCGCCTGGCCAGGTAAGGCGCGGTGCGGCTCTGCTTATTTTTAACAATCGCCGAGGGCTGGCCCTCCACAACGATCTTTCCGCCGGCTTCACCCGCGCCCGGGCCGATATCGATCACCCAGTCGCTGGCCGCGATCACTTCCATATCATGCTCGACCAGGATCACCGTATTACCCGCATCCACCAAGCGATTCAGTTGCAGCAGCAAACGCTCCACATCCGAGGGGTGTAGGCCGGTCGTCGGTTCATCCAGCACATACAGCGTCTGGCCGTGCTGCGCGCGCTGCAGTTCAGTTGCCAGTTTGATCCGCTGGGCCTCACCGCCGCTTAATTCCGTGGCCGGTTGTCCCAGCCGCAGGTAACCCAAACCCACTTCGCGCACCACTTCCAGCGCCCGGCTGATAGCCGGTTCCTCATCAAAGAAATTTGCAGCTTCATCAACGGTAAGTCCCAACACCTCCGCGATGTTCTTGTCTTTATAATGTACTTCCAGCGTCTTGGGATTGTAGCGGGTGCCGCCGCAGGTCGGACAGGGCGTGTAAACACTTGGCAGGAACAATAATTCCACCATCACCATGCCTTCACCTTCACAATGCGGGCAGCGGCCCTTAGCCACGTTAAAAGAAAAACGCCCCGCATCAAATTTACGGGCTTTGGCTGCCGGGGTGGCCGCGAACAATTTGCGGACATGATCGAACAAACCCGTATATGTAGCCAGGTTGGACCTCGGTGTACGGCCAATGGGCTTTTGGTCCACTACGACTAATCTTTTTAAACCCTTCATGCCGCTAACGATCCGCCCGCCGGTGGTTTGCACCTCCGCTTGCTCTAAGGGGTCAGCCTCCGTATCACCCGTACTGTCTACCTGCAGACCCAGTTGTCCGGCGACCAGTTCCACCAGTACCTGGCTGACCAGGCTGCTTTTACCTGAACCCGACACACCAGTCACGCTGGTCAGCACGCCCAATGGAAAAGCCGCATCCAGACCGGACAGGTTGTTCCGGCTGATGCCCTCCAGCTTTAACCAGTCTTTTGACTGGCGCGGGTCGCGCAGACCTTTGACCGCATCTTCATAAATATAATGGCGGGTCACCGATGCCTTGACTTCCCGCAAGCCTTCCGGCAAACCGCTATATAAAATATGCCCGCCTTTCTCACCGGCAGCCGGCCCGACATCGACGATCCAGTCCGCGTGACGAATCACGTCGATCTCATGCTCCACTACAAATAAGGAATTACCCGAAGCCTTCAGTTTATCCAAAGCCCTTAACAACGCTTCCGTATCCGCCGGGTGTAAGCCAGCTGACGGTTCGTCCAGTACATAAACGACGCCGAATAGATTGGAGCGCACCTGCGTGGCCAGCCGCAAGCGCTGCAATTCACCGGGAGATAGCGTAGGCGTGCTGCGTTCGATAGTGAGATAACCTAATCCCAGATCCAGCATTACCTGTAATCTGGCCGAAAAATCCTCAGCAATACGTCTGGCGACCACCACCTTTTCCGGATGCGCGGCTGCCATTTTCTTCAACGCAGTGGCTTCACCCGCAGCATAAGGCGCAAATATCCCGGCCAGTTTATCCAGCGACAGCCGCGAGAGTTCGGCAATATCGTAGCCCGCAAACTTAACCGACAGCGATTCCTGCCGCAGGCGTTTACCCCGGCAAACGGGGCACTCGCTGCTTAACATATACCGGCTGACCCGCTTTTTCATCAGCGCGCTTTGTGAGTTGGCAAATGTATGCCGCACATAACGCCGGGCACCTGTGAAAGTACCCATATAATCAGGCTGTCGCTTATTTTTGATAAAGCGCTGAATCTCCTCATGGGTATAACCCGAATAGACCGGTACCACCGGCTGTTCCTCGGTAAACAAAATCCAGTCCCGTTCTTTTTTGGGCAGGTCCTTCCAGGGTACGTCAATATCGATACCCATCGTTGTCAGGATGTCCCGCTGGTTCTGTCCCTGCCAGGCCGAGGGCCAGGAAGCGATCGCCTTTTCACGGATCGTCAGCCTGTCGTCCGGCACCATCGTTTTTTCCGTGATCTCATAGACCCGTCCCAAACCATGGCATTCCGTGCAGGCACCTTCTGGTGTATTGGGTGAAAAAGATTCCGCATAAATGATCCCTTGTCCTGCCGGGTAATCCCCGGCACGCGAATATAGCATCCGCAGCAAATTGGACAGGGTCGTCACGCTGCCTACTGATGAACGCGTACTGGCTGCGCCGCGCTGCTGCTGCAAAGCCACCGCCGGCGGCAGCCCTTCGATTTCATCCACTTCAGGAATAGCCATCTGGTTGAACAAACGCCGGGCATAGGGCGACACCGATTCCAGGTAACGGCGTTGGGCTTCTGCATACAAAGTACCGAAAGCCAGTGATGACTTTCCCGAGCCGGAGATACCGGTAAACACCACCAGCGCATCACGCGGGATATCCAGGTCTACATTTTTCAGGTTATGCTCGCGTGCCCCACGTACCCGCACGAACCCTGACAGGCCGGTCTCAGTTATCATCATAAAGTTTAAACCCTAAACAGCCCCCTTAGTTTGCAAGGGGTAACGCATTGACTCAACCAAATCGCCGCAAATTTGTTAAACCTTAAAAAAGGAGGAACCATGCCCTGGCCAAAAGGAGAATACCCGCCATCTTATAAAAATCAGCCTAAATACCTGCGTGACAAAGCAGCAGAGATTGCCACCACGCATAATAAAGGGGAAGCCATCGCTACCGGCCTCTAACAGGCGCGAATACATTTCGAGCACCACCGTGATCACTGTTCTTAGCTTTTCAAAAGCATCAACATATTGCCTGACGGCGGTTTTATTGCACATCATTGGGCATTGCCGAGGTTGAAACACATTCAACCTGCAACTGATCGTCCTGAACCTTGGCAGTGATCTCCCCATTCCATACAAAGCTACTGTTAGCCGTATAAGCGATTACGCCCGCATCAGAAACAAAACGGATGCGTCAGCCTAATGACTTTACCGACTCAAATGCTGTGACTAGGCACTGCTTTTGGCTCAGTCAGGTAGTGGAGATAGTTTGCGCCGCTTTTCCCATCAGGTGAAGTATATGTTCCTTTGCGTTTATAAACAATCGAAAACTGTTTTGTTCCCCTGTTGGTTAACAGAACAATTAAACCTATGAGTTCGTACCAGAAAGCCAGCTTAATCTCCGTTGATGAGGCGATCTCCAAGGGCCGCAAAATGTTGCTGTTCCCACGCATCCTGATGGTCATCGGGTTGTTTTACTTTCTGTTTCCTATAGCAATGGTATTCACCGCTTTCACAGATGGGCCTGCCTTTACCATTAAGGAGTCGCTGATCTGCGCAGTCATTATCCTATTTTGCTTTGTGGTATGTTTTTACCTGCCGTTTCTATTTTGGAGTAAGCGCACAACGCGCTGGAAGCTATGGGCATTTGACAATGTGGACAATGTACATGAATTAAAAATAGCGGCTGTAAATGCAAACCTATGCCCGGCTTATGGCACATTCATGGACAGAATACAAATCCAGTCTGACTGGGAAAGAAAGCAGTGGCGCAAGCTTCTGGAACGCTTTGATTTTCCCGACATTTTTAAAGATGACCCAGCCATACCCTACAAAACCGAGGTCTTTTACAGTAAAGTTCGCCTTACATTGTACATCCTGTTTGGCTTACTGTTCGTGGGCATAGGATGCGGCCTGGAATATTTGGCGATAAAACATAACGGGGACCTCAGTTTAAAACTGATCGCCCCGGTAATCGCAATTGTGGCAATTTACGCTATGGTAATCCACATGAAACGGATGCTGAAGAAGCAGCCTGAACTTGTGCTTGAAAACCAGGGGCTCACTACGCATGAAACAGGATTTTTGAACTGGGACGAGATCTATAATGAAAAGGTAACGAGGACGGATCGTGGTAAAAGAGGTATTCTATACACCTTCAATTTTCAGCATCCGGGCGGCATGGCCAGTATCGACATCAGCGATCTCAATATCAGTAAAGCCCGGCTGGAACGGCTGATACGTGTCTACCAAGGACGTTTCGCTGCGGGGTTAAGATCATATATCTAAATACCTAATCGGCCAGCAAGTTAATCCATACCCACCAACAATACCAGCTCCCCTTAAAATGATGCCGAAGATAGAATGAAGCGTATTCTATGCAGGAACTGAACGTGCAAAACGCTCGACAAAAGTTAGTTTCAGATGAACATGCTACCTTACGTGATGCGAGCAAATAACAGAACAAATGGGGTCATCACCTTCGTAGACAGCTGGGCATGAACTGTTACCGGACACCATCTCCCATGACCTAAAAACACCTTTAACCAGTCTCGCTGTGGCTACCCAACTGCTAGCGCATCTCCCGAACATCCAAATTTACCGGTACCGCCGCTTACAAAAGATAACCGGTTATTATGGCGAACCCAAAAAATTTCCATTTGCCTAACCCTCGCTTTTGCTTGCTAACAATATGAAAGATAAGCGATAGAAAGGAAAGTGCTTCCTACAGCCATCCCGCATCCGGTCTGCACAATCAATTCACGAAATAACTGAACAAGTATTAACCAATTGCCATAAAAAAATATACATTTTTTTATGCGTACACTGGACTGATATATCAATTACACTTTAATTTGAAAGGCGATACCTTACGGTCCGGCTTATACTTGAATTGCAAATCAAACAGGTAAGCCAGGAAAATTTTTGATATTAAATGCGTAAAACAAAACAGCATATACCGGTTTACGGTTTACCTCCAGGTTCCAATCCGGGAATCATGTTGATGCGGGAAGCTTTTAACGGCTCTATGCAGCAGCAGGACATCGAGCGTGCCCACCGTGATGGCGGCTTTACCTTTATCGTTCAGGAAGAAGGAAAAACTCATCTCGAGGTCGATTTCCAAACCTGTTACCTGTCAGCGCCAGCCATTATCTTCATCCATCCCAGCCAGATTCACCGGGTCATTGCATTTGAGTCCGCTGTCGTCAGCACCTGGATGATCACCGAAGAAAACCTCCGGCCAGAGTATTTACAATTACTGAACGGCCTCATGCCCGTCAACGCCTTACCGGTCAAACCGGAAATAGTGGAGACACTTTCTGAGGCCGCAGCGTTGAGTTTGAAGCTGGCCGAACAGAAGGAAGGCCTGTTGCATCACCCTATTTTGCAGGATAGCTGCAATACGCTGGTCGGTCTCGTTATCTCCCAGTACCAGTCCCAGGGCAAAGCGACCAGAGAGCACACACGTACGGAAGAATTGACAAGGTCTTTCAAACAATACCTAGAACATCATTTCAAGAGCGTTAAAACCCCGTCCGCCTATGCCGCCAGCCTGAATATAACGACCTCCTATCTGAATGAATGTGTCAAAGCGGCTACCGGAAAATCCGTATCCCAGCATATCCGGCAGCGCGTCATACTGGAAGCCAAACGCCTGCTTTATCATTCCACCAAATCGATAAAAGAGATTTCGGCTGATCTCGGCTACGATGATCATTCTTATTTTAGCCGGCTGTTCGCGAGAAGCGCCGGTATGACACCAGCCATGTTTAGGGTAAATAACCGCCATTAGTCCTATACTCTCCGCTTCCTGTTATTTATTGCGACTTAAAAGCTGCATTCCTTTGCTCTTGTAAAAAAACGAAAGACATGACAGCATCAGTAAAAAATCGCATACGGGAAAAAGAAATAGCAATTATAGGTGGAGGACCGGGCGGTCTGACGCTCGCCAGATTGTTACAAATGAAGGGCGCTCAAGTGAAGGTTTATGAACGGGATCTCAGTCAGGCCTCACGCGTACAGGGTGCTATTGTAGACCTGCACTTTGATTCCGGCCTGAAGGTGATCGAAGAGGCAAACCTGACCGATGCTTTCAAAACAAAATACATGGTCGGTGCGGATAGATACCGCTTGCTTGATCCCGCCGGGAACATCCTTTTAGACGACGGCAACCAAGTGAAAAAAATTGGATTTGGTGACCCGGACTTTCGTCCGGAGATTGATCGTGGTTCGTTACGAGATCTGCTTATTGATGCACTTTTTCCGGACACCGTAGTATGGGACAGCCAGTTTAAAGAGATGAGGGAAATTGATGGCCGTTGGCAATTACAGTTTACGAACGGAAAGATTGCAACTGCGGATCTGGCCATCGGTGCAGATGGCTACCGTTCAAAGGTGAGGCCTTACCTGACCAGCATTGAAGCGCAGTATTCGGGGGCCAGCATTATTCAAGGAGAGATCGATCATCCCGAAACTATTTGCCCGGAAATATACCGCCTGGTTGATAATGCCAATCTTATGGTCATGGGTGAAGGGCGAACGCTGGCTGTCCAGCCAAGAGGGGACGGTGGATTGACCTTTTATATTGCCTCCATGCTCCCGGAAAACTGGAAGGAAACGAGCGGTTTAGATTTCGACAACAGGGAACAGATATGTACTTACCTGGTCAAAACCCATGAAAACTGGAACCCGGTGTTTTCTTCACTTTTTAAAACCAGTGCTCATTTTGTATTCCGTCCGCTAAGCTATTACCCATTAGACCAACGCTGGGCGACGAAAGGCAATCTCACCCTGCTGGGCGACGCAGCGCATCTTATGCCGCCTAATGGCGAAGGCGTTAATCTCGCCATGCTGGATGCTCTGAATTTAAGCGAATGCCTGACGAGTGCTGGGTATTCAAGCCTGCAGGAGGCAGTCATTGCCTATGAAGACAGTATGATCGCGAAAGCCGCAGCTTTATGTAAGGAAACTGTGAACGGTATCAGGGATTTTGCTTCGCCCACCGATGAATCCATCCAGCAAATGATCACGATGTTGAGCGGACAAACCATGGAATAGGTTATATGCCGTGATGAACGAAGTGGAGCGCAGCGATGACTTACCCAAAGACGAACTTCTGGACAAACAGGAGGCCATGATCGAACAGTCCAGGGATATCTTGCATAAGAGGCCGGACGCCACGTCTGCAGCCTTTGATGAAGAACTGCTGCAAATAATGAAGAGCTTTAAGACCGGGTATCCGCCTTGCCCTGTCCGGCAATGAACCAAGTATCTGGGCGCATGTCAGCGAAAGGATCAATAGCAAACTTAAACCCGTTATCACGAAGCTACTGATCAACATGCGCAAGCACAGTGAAGCCAGCCAGGCACTGCTCGCTTTCCAGATCAATGATAGGTACCTAATGATCGTTACCGTGACAACGGCGTAGGGATACGTTCCCGTGCCGGCAGCGGGAACGACCTGATCAAAAAGAACATGGATTTTACGAGTAATGAGCAATTTATCGACTTTTGTAAGGAAATCATGATGATCTGATTTTCCTTTGTGACACTTTCTGTCCCCGGCCTAATCAAAGCTTATCTGCCAGGTGCGTCTCCCCGTTGATCGTAAAAGTCATGGCCCGCACCTTGCCGGTACTGTCCTTGGTGAACCCGATCTCGGCCCCCTGCTGGTCCTTGATAAAAAAGTGACTGTCATCAGTAGCCACCAATGCGGACCTCGGACCCTGGTAGGGATAGGCGATCAGTTCACCGTTCTCCAGTTTTATCTCTATTTTCAGCGAACGTTTCCGCTCCAGATAATTACCGGTGTACTGCCGGAGTTTTTCCCCGGGAAGTGTCACCGGTTGCTTGTTCCGTGGTATTTGGTACGAACGCTGATAGAGCACTGCGAGGACAGACCTTGTGATCTCGTTAAGTGCTGGTGTTTCCGTATTGCTGAGCAAGATCACACAGATATCGTCTTCCGGAACACGTGCAAAATTGCTCCGGAAACCAAAAACCCCGCCGCTATGCGCGACCACTTTTTTACCGTAAATCGAATCGATGATCCATCCGTACCCGTAATTTTCCCTGACCGGCAGATACGCCAGCTCCTGGCTCTCCTTGTTCATAACCTTATTCTGCTGCAAGCCCTCGTGCCATTTATAGAGGTCATTGACCGTACTGTATATGCTGCCTGCCGATAAAGTGACCGTAGAATCAATCAGGGGCGCGACCATCGTATATATCTTACCGCTGCCAGGGTCATAATAACCTTTCGCCGCCTTTAGCGTGTCCAGGTGCATGAAATCAAATCCGCTATGCGTCATTTGCAAGGGTTGGAAAATGTATTTCCGGATGGCCTGCTGGTAGGTCATACCGGTCACTTTTGTAATGATATAACCGAGTAACTGATAGCCGGAGTTCGAGTATTTCCAGCCTTTTCCGGGTTCAAATTCAAGCGGCTGATCTTCGAATAAGGCCATCATTGACCGTTCATCAGCCGGTTCGCCGGAGCGCTCGTGCATAAAATCCCCGTTCTCCGTGTAATTGTAAATGCCCGAGGTATGCGTTAACAAATGCCTGATACGGATGCTTTCCCCGTGGGGATATGCCGGGTAGTACTGACTCAACCGGTCATCAAGTGACAGTTTGTTTTCTTCCACAAGCTTCAGGATCAGTGCGGCGGTAAAGGTCTTCGTTACGGATGCAATTTCAAATATGGTAGCCGGGCTATTCGGGATCCGCTGCCGTATATTTTGAGAACCATATCCTTTTTCCAGCAGCACCTCCCCTTTTTTTGCGACCAATACTGTTCCGGTGAATTCATGAACAGACGCATAAGCGGACAGGAGTTCATCCAGTCGCTGCGGTAAATGCTGGGCACAGACCGTCCCGGCCGGCAACAGTGCCAGCAATAAGATGATGAATTTTTTCATATGGACTTAACTTTTTAGATATTGATATATTTCGCGGGCAAAAACCTCTCCTATCGGTAACGCCTTTTCGTTTAACCAAACGGTTTGTTTATCCACCCTGGTGATCATGGATTTTGCGACCAGGTAAGAACGGTGGATCCTAATGAAGTTTTGCTGCGGCAGCAGATCCGCAGCTTCGTTCATCGTCAGCCGGGCTACCAGTTTGCTATCCTTACAGAAGAATTGCACATAGTTCCCAAGGCTTTCGATGTATAAGATGTCCTCCAGCATTACTTTCACCTGTTCATAGCCGCATTTGATGAACACGCTTGTTCTTAGCGGTTCCGGCCCGGTGAGAGGTGTCCGTAAGGCCTGCAGGTCCGCCGCCTTGTTGCAGGCCTTCAGCAGCCGGGCCAGTGAAAATGGCTTTAACAGGTAATCAACAGCATCCAGTTCAAAGCATTGCACCGCATATTCGCTGTAGGCAGTGGTGAAGACCACCATGACCGGTTTGCTGAGTGCCTTCATGAAGTCGATGCCGGTAATGTCCGGCATCCGGATATCCAGAAAGATCAGATCGGTCTTTTCCCTGTGCAGATAGGCGATCGCCTCGGTCGGCCTGGTGAATATTGCAGCCAGACGCATAAAAGGAATTTGTTCACAAATAATACTTAAGGCCTTGAGCGCGAGTGGCTCATCGTCAATTGCAATAGCGGTAAGCATAACTTAATTTTTCAGGTTCAGGATCAAAGTTACATTAAATGTGTTGCCTTCGGTACCATATTCCAGCTGATGCCCGCCGGGATAAAGCAGGGACAAACGGTCACGCACATTCCGCAAGCCGATGCCCTGCCGCCTTTCCTCCGGGTCGTTCTCAAGGGAGCTGTGCAGACTGTTCGCGAGCTGAAAGTACAATTTCCCCGAACGAACGCTCAAAACGAGATTTATCCATGAAGGAGCCTCCTGACGTATGCCATGCTTAAAGGCATTCTCTACAAAGGGAATAAGTAACATGGGTGCGATCATCTGATCATCTTGACCGGCCTGGATATCAACGGCTATCTTAAGCGCGTCAGCATCGGTAAACCGCAAACGCTGCAGATCTGTATAGTTGCGCAGGTAGTCCAGCTCACTTTGCAAGGGGATCCGGTCCTGTTGATTGTCTTCTAGCATAAACCGCATCATATCCCCTAATTGCTGGATACCGGCAGCAGTGGTGACCGACCCGTCCTGTAGCGCCATAGCATAAAGTGCATTCAATGCATTGAACAGAAAATGTGGGTTAATCTGCATTTTCAGGGCACCAAGATCCGCCCGGGACGCCGCCAGGTCTCGGCTCATGCTGCTGACTTCCAGTACAAGATCATGATTATTCCGGTAAGTCAGCCAAGTAAGCGGCACAACAAGGAGCAGTTCGAATAAAAACCATTCCAGGACCACATTGAATTGCCAATGTTCGCCTAAAAAAAACGAGAAGACAAAG
Organism: Mucilaginibacter conchicola; assembly: GCF_003432115.1. Lineage (GTDB taxonomy): Bacteria > Bacteroidota > Bacteroidia > Sphingobacteriales > Sphingobacteriaceae > Mucilaginibacter > Mucilaginibacter conchicola. Next base: position 1,431,146 of record NZ_QWDC01000002.1, on the reverse strand, counting down.
ACACTTAAAAAATTAACCGCCAGGAGCTTGCTGATGAATGCCCTACTCCGCCAGCCGCCGGACATTTGGAAAGGGAACAGGTAATAGTAACAGGACAATGCAATGGCGGCTGTAGCTGGAAGGAAGGCAAAGTAGTAATGGTAAAATATCTCCCCGAACAGGCCGGTGACCAAACCCGCGAACGGGACAGCGAGGATCCCAAAAGTAAAGGCGGTGACCCTGTTGATCACCAGCAGGTAAAACGCTTTTCCTATCCCGCTATTCTCGACGCTGTAAATGATCAGTTCACGACATACGGCATAAAACAGATAACAGGTGATCAATAGCAATGAAACGGTCCAACCCCCAAAAGCGTTGAGCAAAGGCTGCGGGTGATAGCCCAATGTTAGCGGCATACCTCCAGGGAAGAAAAATTCTTGATCGCTGTAAAAGGAAATGAAGTTTATTCCCGGGCCGAGGAGATAGCTGAGGAGCAGGACCTGCAGCACTGCAAAGATCATTATGGACCAACCCGGCTTTTTAGCCACGGCAATGACTAACCTGTTCAACCAGAACCAGGCCAATAAAATTGGCAGTGCAGAAATTCCGGGCATCTGAAATCTTGCAAGAATCATGACGGTAGCGCCTGCGACCAGCAGCATCTCGTAGGATCTCCATTTAACTTTCGTTGTTGTCATGCCACAAGATTACAACAACTTCAGATCAGGTTTCGAAAAATGTGATGAAACCCGGAATGATGTGACCAAAAGCGCTATCCTCCTTTGTTAATGGACTCTAGCCAGCACTCATAAAATATTCCGGCGCTGGTTTTGATGATCTGGGAACCATTCAGCCGGTAAACCTTTTGCTCTGCGCGCTCACTGATGAAATTTTTACTATCAATTTTACCGGAATAAAATAAATCCTGAACCTTAGCAAATTCTAGGATTGTTTTTGTCTCTTCACTGTTGAAGAGCTACTGTTCTTTAACATAGACGCTTGCTTGGGCATATCCTCTAAGGAAAGTTTGGTTTTAGGCAAATGCTGATTGGCCCAACCCTGTTTTGAGGCATCTTTTGACCTCACCTAATAAATCATCCACGTCGAACGGTTTACGGACAAAGCCGTCCGCCTTACATGATTCCACGATTTCTTCAATATTGATTGCAGTGGATAGGATAACCACAGGAATGTGCTGTAACTCATGCACAGCCTTGATCTCACGACACATCATGTCACCACCCTCTCTATTGACCCACTCATCCAGCAAGATAAGGTCAGCCGTAGTATATTTCATCAGAAAAGCCATGTCAGGATCCGCTTTGATCACGTCAAATCCTTCATCTTTGAGAACATAAGCGACGATCTCACGCAGGCTATCGTCTGTTTCTACCAGCAATATCTTTTTTTGGGTCATAAATCAAATAGCTTTATTGGGTTCGCGAATTTAAGACTATCCTAAGACAAAGCGAAGTTAATTCGCTGCCGTGTAACCAGCACCAAATTACAGTCATGATAGCAATTTTACTTATGCGCCGACTGGCAGAGTAAACCAAAACGTGCTGCCCTTCCCGGGTTCACTTTCAACGCTAATTTCGCCATCATGGCGATGAATTATTTCTGCGGAAAGATATAACCCTATACCAAACCCTGACACGTACCGCGCCTGCTTGCTTTCTACACGGTAATAGCGGTCAAACAACTTTTCCTGATCTTGCGGACTTATGCCGATGCCTTCATCACGTACATTCACCCTGGCCATTGACCCGGTTACGATACAGCTGACCTCGATGTTCGTGCCACGAGGTGAATACTTAACCGCATTGCTTAATAGATTAGTGACCACAGAAGAGATTTTGCCGCCATCGGCATAAACTTGTATGGGCTGGCAAGGAAGCAGGGTGATGGTATGAGATGATACCACTAGCAGCGTCTCATCGATAGCATCTTTAACTAGGCTATCTAGTTCGAAGGTCGATTTTTCCAAATGGATCTTTCCGGATTCGAACCTGGAGATATTCAGGAACCCGTTGATCATATTACTCATCTTTTTAGCCTGTTGACTCGTTTTGGTTAGGGCATCGAGCGTAAATTTATCTTCGCCTTTTCTGGCTTTGGAAAGCAATACCTGCACGTAGGCGCTCAGCGAGGTTAATGGCGTCTTCAATTCGTGGCTGACCATACCGATGAAATCATTTTTCCGTATCTCGTCCAGCTTTTGTTCGGTAATATCCAGAACAGCGCCTACGAACCGCAACGGCTTGTCATTCTCATCAAAATAAGCCTTACCTTTTGCCCGTACCCAGCGCACGCGCTCGTCTTCTGCCCCAACCGTCCTGTACTCTACGTCATAGTCGCCATTGCTGATTGATCTGACGAATACATTGTTAATGATTTCTACGATACGCTCCCGGTCATCGGGATGCAGGCCGTTTACAAAGTCTTTTTCATAGGTGACCTCATTATGATGACTAACCCCAAATAATTCTCTGCACCGGTCATCCCAGGATAAGGTCCCTTTATCCAAATCCAGATCGAAAGTGCCCAGTTCTGCCGCAACAAAGGCGAATTTCAGGGTATCCTGCGCACCCTCCAACGCTTTTCGCGCTTGTACCTGCTGCGTAACATCGATCGTCACCAGGATGATACCGGTTACTTGTCCGTCGCCGTCTTGTATAGGCTCATAAACAAAGTTGTAGAAACCTTCAGTCAGAACACCATTACGTTCGACGAACGCACGTGATTCATTGCCGTGGTACGTCCGTCCGGTCTCATAAACAGCAGATAGGATCTGGAGATAATGCTGGCCGGCCATTTCCGGCAATGCATCTTTCAATTTAAGACCTATAACATCCTTGGTTTTGCCCCAAAGTTCCAAACGGGCGGTATTCGCGGTTTCCAGGATAAGATCAGGACCGTTCACTACGGCGATAGCTACCGGCGCATGCTGAATTAACGCCCTGAACCGGTTTTCGCTGGCTTCTAGTTCACTAATGCTTTTTTCAAGCTCTGCTTTTGTTGCATAAAGGTCTTCATTGGTCGTGATGAGTTCCTCGTTCGTGGCCGCCAGTTCTTCATTTGTGGCAGCGACTTCCTCATTCAATGCCTGCAACTGAGCATAGCTTTCCTCGACCAGTTGTCTTGACCGCACCATATCCGTCACTTCAAAAGCAAACACCATGATGCCATCGACCACTTTATCTGGCCCATGTTTCGCCTGGTAAGTAAAGTTGAAATACCTCTCCTCGGCAGTCCCGCCATCTGGCGAAATAAACGCAACGGGCACCTCATTCCCGTGGTAAGCCTCGCCTGTTTGATATACTTTGTGCAGGACATCCCATATCGGCTGATCTTCAATCTCCGGTAAGGCTTGTAAAATTGGAAGACCTAATAACTGTCTTTCTGGCAATAGCTGCTGATAGGAAGCGTTGACCAATTCGTAATTCATTTCCGGCCCGTTAAGGATACATATGGCAGCAGGCGCATCCATCAAAAATCGCTTTAGTCGATCTCTTTCGGTCACCGCTGCCGCCTGAGCAGTCAAAACCTCCAGGGTACGGGTTTCCACCCTTTCTTCCAATTCCTGGTTTAGCTCATTCAAACTGGTTTGCGTTTGCACCAGTTCCTCATTGATAGCGGTGAGTTCCTCATTCGCGGCAGCCAGTTCTTCATTCAGCGCCTGCTCACGATGGTAAGCTTCATTGGTTTCATAGGCAGCAGCATTATTGAGCAAACTTCCGGTATGTATGGCTACCGTCTGGAGGAACGTGATATAAGCATCATCCAGCCGCTTACGTGCAGAAGCACCGAAAACAACAAAGCCCTTAACACTTGCTTCATCCTTACTGATCGGTAGCAGCACCGCTTCGCTTACCGGTTCCGGCCAAAAATTCACTACTTCTTCCCTGAGGTATTGACGCAGATCAGTTATAACCACCGGCGACCCGTCATCTGACGGCTGTGTTGCGGGCCATTTGGCTTGTTTTGCCGAGGCTTTTGTGATGTTTCCGTAAGCGGTTAATTCCGCATCTCGCCCAACATGCCCCGGAAATATATAAAGCATGTAAAATGGAATGTCCTCTGCCGCATGCGTAAGGATATTACCTATAAATTGGAGGGCTTCATCCTGGTGGTGCGCCAGGTATTTATGCTGGATAAATTCACTGATCACCTTATTGCGCCGTTCCTGAATGACCTTGAAGGTGGTTTCAATAACCGCGTTGTACACACCACCTATCTCACCTTCACGCGAAATGATCGGTGATAAGGTATAGTCAAAATAACATTCCTCAGTATAACCGTACCGATGCATCAGCAAAAGCGCATCCGGCCTGCGGTATGACCGACCTTCATGAAGGACAGTTTCAAACTCCTCGCGTAATCCGTCCCAGATCTCCGGCCAAACGACCGCGCCCGGCTTACCCAGGGCCCAGGGATGTTTATCACCCGGGATACTGCTCCACGCATCATTGTATAGCAAAGTGAAGTCTGCACCCCAGTAAATGGCGATCGGAAAACCGGAATAAAGGCCAACACTTAGAGCTGACACCAAACTGTCGGGCCAGGTATCCGGTGATCCAATGGTAGTGATTGACCAATCAATATTTTGGATGATAGCACCTGTGTGGTCGCCACCGGAAAGTATTCGATCAATGGTAGATACGTCGCTCAATTAATTCTTATTTAAAAACTTAACCTGGAAAGCAACAAATATGCTAATTAAAAAAGCAACAACCAATGTCCCGACAATGCATAGCGGCGTCATAATTCAAGCATTAAGGTCAATACGATCCCATGAGGGGATGATTAATGTAAACTTGAGATGCTATCCAAGTAATCAGCAAAGCCTGTTTAAGCTTATCAGCCCGCTGATCCAAGAGCGTTATTTTAGAAGTTTACAGGCATTGAAAAATAAACATTTAAGTTTAGTTTTTGTTTAACTTATAAACTACAAAAATATGCCCCCCCCCAGCCCGTAACCATAGCAACTGCATTAGGAAATATACGTGACCAGCGCATCAACTTCAACTGTCAGTCAAGGCGGTAGCGGACAAGCTATGCGTTTCTCCCAGTAAATACAAGCATATGGAAACTGGCCATGCTACAATCTCACTTGACCAATTCTTTCATATCGTTGCTATACTTAAGGTTAAAGTAGAAAAACTGGTTCAGATTCATATCCAAAGTTCGCTTACCATTCTCAACAAGATCTCTTAATTAGGTACGCGAGTGGTATTTTTACCATTTGATGTTTTCCTTCTTGTAAATTGCGCCGCTTAGCTGACTTCGATCTGTTAAATCTGTCTATCAACCCAGGCCTTTAGTTTTTCTGCCAACTCAACAGGAGAGGCAACGATGTGCGGATCATCGCCTTGCACGACAGAGTTCGGCATACCAGAGAACTTTGAAGTATCCGGAGTTTGGACCATTACATATCCGCCTGCTTTTTCGATCGCCTTTGTGCCTTCCAATCCATCACTGCCACCGCCGGAAAGAACGATACCTACGGCTTCTGATCCAAAGCTTTCGGCAAGCGAATGAAAAAAAATATCTACTGCACGATTTATGATCTCGTCCTTTTTTCTTTCCTGTAATATTAGCTGTTGACCGTCGATGGTAATGAAGGTATTTTGAATCAGCACGTAAACATGACCAGGTTTGATATCCATATCACCTGTCATGCGGATAACCGGCATTTTGGTTTGCCTTTCGAGTATCCTGTTAAGGTTACTGGCATGATCGCGTTAGATGTGAGTGATTACAATGAAAGCAGCGTTGTCAACAGTACCAACGCATTTGAAAAATTCGGTAAGCGCACCGATCCCTCCACCGGAGGCACCAATGCCTGCTGCAAAAAAGTCTTTGGAAATCACAACCAATTAACAATAAATATCATTTTTGGATTGATCAGGGATTGATTTCTGAATATGATGCTACGGTTCGTTCTTACTATTATTGCAATATTAATTCGCATCAAAAGCTTTAATCAATAACATATTATTACATTTACATAGGCCAATATGAAATTTGCACGATGATCCTGTCATGAATCAGTTACCGTGCGTATTTTTACAGGAAGTGAAAAAATCCCACCGCAGTATTTGCAAAACCTGTAACCGCTGACAAGGTAGCCGTCGAAAACAGTCTGACGAAAAGTCAGACCATTTTCGTTAATAACAGGTAATTTATGATTACCCCAGTTTGCTAAGCAGCATTTGTCCTCTTTCTGTATGTTCGGTGATCGTCGCTAACGCGAGGCTGGTTACATGCTTAACATGTTTATCAGTGGTCGAAGCGTTTAAAGCAGAAACCGCCTCGTGAAGCTTCCGGTGTGTATCTACCTGAGACTGCATAAACGCTTTGTCAAATGCAGCGCCATTAAGCCCTTGCAATTTTGTAAGTACGGCTTTGCCTTCAGTACCCGCTTAGCTGCCCCGGCGTACCGGACGATGTATTTGACCCACGCGCTTCATGGACAGATCCTGCCGCATATGATCATGCCGCCACTGAACTCGCCGCATTATTTGAAAGGCAATGAAAAAACAGGCGGTATTATAGAAAGATCCGTTTAACAGAGGAATACAAAAAAGGATTTGCTGAAGCAGCCCCTTTTTATATCCCCCGACCGCTCCACCTGCGTTCAGCGGTAACTTCTGACCTTCTTCAACATACTTTCCAGGATATCCATCGCCACATCCAGGTCATGCGCTTCCATCTTATAGGTACTGGACCTGGCACTCTTCCATGAAAAATCCGGCATACGCTCCGTTGACAGGTAAGGCACCACCGACTGCAGCACCTGGCTGAACGAGCGGGCGGAGACCAGCTTGATATCATCAGCAGCTTTCAGCAACAGCGCGATCTGGTCAACACTCAGGTTGCAAAGCACCTTGACCGGCACACCCGCGGATCTGCCGTCCTGTCTGCCCCCCTCCGGACCAACCGACATAAACTTTTCCGACACTTCCGTAAAAAGCGCTTCCAGCCCCATCAATATGCCCCGGCAGATGTCCGACAGTAAACGGTCATCCAGGCTGCCGGCCAGCAATTTCCGGACATCTGTGATCAGGAAGCCGATGTTCTTTAGATATGCGCGGACTACCGGCCCGCAATCCTCCCGGTAGCCCGTCCTGAAAACATCCGCCTTCAACTGCATATATACCCCGGCAAGTTCTGCACGAAAAAAATCACCTATGCGCTGCGCATCCTTTTCAGCAATGCCTTTCGCATCCGGCTCTCCCAGCCTGTCAATCAACTGCTCCAAAGAAAAAAAAGGGTAATCTTCTTTCCTCATACTCAACGACTTTTAAAATGGCTGGGATAATCACCGGAAAAACCCGCAATAAAACGCCCTAACCATTAGTTAATAATTAACGATCATTTAACTGCAAGGTAATTTCTATCCGTTTCAAAAGCGCTGATGTAAATCAATAAAAAATGAATGCAGAAAAATTGCTGAACATCCTGAACTTCATATCGCCTTTCAGCGCAGCCCTTGACCGGCGCTTCCGGGAGATTCTCAAAGAGGAAAAACTACCAAAAGGCCACCACCTGCTGACGGAGGGAGAGACCGCCAAAAAGATCTATTTCATCAACAAAGGTTTTGCCCGGGCGTACCATTACAATAACGACAGGGAATGCACCAGCTGGTTCATGGCTGAAGGGGACCTGATGATCTCCGTTTACAGCTTCTACACCCAGCAGCCCGCCATGGAAAACATCGAACTGCTGACCGACTGCGAGCTGCTTTCCATGACCTGGAACCAGTTGCAGTCCATCTATGCAGACTTTCCCGAATACAATTATACCGGCCGCATCGTCACCGAAAAATACTATATGCTAGCCGAAGAAAGGGCCATCATCCACAGGACGATGTCCGCCGCGGAACGTTATCAGCTCTTGCTGAAAAAATATCCGCAGGTACTGCTCAACGCCAAACTCAGCCAGGTCGCCAGCTTCCTCGGCATTACACCCGAAACCCTCAGCAGGGTACGGGCAAGAAAACCTGTTTTGACATAAATCAATTTTTTCACCTGACCGGTACCGCCTTATGCAACGCTTCATACTCCATAAGTTTCAGAACTTTTTGTTTGCCGCAGCATTTTTAAGCGGTCTGATATCCTGCCGTAAAGACCTCAGTCTGGATCAGCGAGCGGAAAACCAGGACCTGCTGAACAAAGACGAGGCAAAAGAATGGATTGCCCGGAACTTTACGGATACCACCGGACAACCGAAAAAACTGAGCGCCAAAGAAGATACCGCCAAAAACAAAAGCCTGGATGTTCCGTGGGACCGCTACACCGTGACCCGGACCACCGAAGGCTCCTACGGCCTGATCGGGCTGGATGGCCAACCCGGGCAATACCGCTATCAAACCGGCTACCGAAAACTGCTAATCACCAAAGATCACAGGAATTCTGTCGCTGCTTACATCCTCGAGATCCTGCCCGACGGCCTGTACCTGCAGCGAAAGGGAAAGCCTTCCCGAAAAGATTTTTACGGCCGGATCTTTTTCTATGATCAACATTATCAACTCGTCAAAGGGTACCTTTATACGAACGGAAAGGTTGCCGGGGAGATCCAACCATCGGCGCAAAAGAGCAAACAGCAAAAACAGGACATCAGGGTCGACCGTACCCCCGTTACCGAATATTGTAGCTGGAACGAGGACAATTACGTGAACGCTAAAGGTGAGCTCGTCGTCTATGCCGAACGCAACTGCACCTATACCTCCAATTCCGACGGAATGGGCAACGCCGGCTCCATCCCCCCATCAGGGGACTACACCGGAAGCGGTGGCGGCAGCGGCGGATCATCCGATAGCGCACCACCCGTATCCGACCTTCCCGATGAGAACAAACCGAAGATCGATCCTGCAGCTTATATGAAATGCTTCGGTACCCTCCCTGATGCCGGTTCCAAAATGACCATCACCGTTTATGTCGAAGAACCAGCACCCGGCCTCCCTTTCAACCTCGGCCCCAATTCCGTCGGCCATACCGCCATCGGCCTGACCAAGACCTATAAAGGCCAGAGCATCACCCAGGTCGTCGGCTTCTACCCCGATGCCAGCGGAAAAGACAAGATGCATGCACCGTCAAAAATATTAGATAACACCGACTTAGAATACAACGTCAGCATCACCTATTCGGTTATCGCATCCGATTTTTCAAAGATCGCTGCGTTTATCAGCAGACCGCCTGCCACCTATGACCTGACCGAATATAACTGCACCAGCTTTGCTTACAACGCCTGCCTCGCCGGGGGTATCAAACTGCCCGACCCCATTGGGAATATGGGCATGGGAACAGAAGGCATGATGCCCGCTGCACTCGGCGGCTCTATCCGCAAGGTCGGTTTAGCCGGCGATACAAATGTTAAGGGCGGCACCGTCGCCAAAACCCACGGACCCTGTAACTGATCAACATGAAAAAAAGCATCATCATCAGCCTGGCCGCGATCATCCTGATCGCCAATTTCACGCCGCTCACCTATATTTTCACAGAGGACTATAGTTACAGTAACTACAACGGGAAATTTACTTTTGTAGAAGAGGGTGGTGGATATGATTACAAGGTAGCCAAACGAAGATATTCCAGGTACTTATCAGACAATCCCGGCGAAGCGGCGCACGATAAACAACTCTACCGTACATTTACCCTTAAACCATGGAGATTCTGGGAGTGGCGGGAAATGGTCTTTAACCATGAACGTTTCGCCCTACCTTATAAATCACCCAAGGGCGTTCATAATCGATAGATCAGTTAAAAACCGGTCCTGATCACTTTTTCGAAACCTTCTGCAAAAAATTCCTTCGGACTGATTTCCAGTCCTTCAAAGATCCTGATCAGTGTCGCGAACTGGATATTTGCCTTACCGATCTCATAATTATTGTACTGGGTGCGGTTGATATTGACGGCCAGCGCAAATGCCTCACTGCTGGAGAACCCCTTCTGCTTCCGGACCTCACGGATGCGGGCACCCAGTTGCTTTTGTACCGCTGCCAGCGCCTCGTTCTCCTGACCTTTTCTTTCCGGCTTTGCCATACCGTAAAATAAAATAAAAGGTACCGCTAAAATAACCGCATAAAAACACACAGCATAAAACAACACAGCTTATAAACATATTTTATATATTTGTTTATGGACTCTGCCATCACCGAAATGATCAGGAAACCAGTAAACTCACTGGAACTCAGTAATGCTTTTAAGGCAGTATGTGCAGATATGCGGTACAGCACGATCGGGGAGATACTGGCTGTTCCCAAAGAAGAGCTGATCAGAAAACCCTCATTTACATTTCACTGGTTGGAAGAACTGGTCGAATTTATGAAGCGATATGATGCCGTGCACCTTTTACATGCCGGTGATGCTACGGGAAATATTTCTGATCGATCAATGTGATCATTTGTTCCAGCGTACCTTTCACACGCGCAGCCGTTTGCTGGCTGACCCCGTAAAATTCTTTAGAAAGACTGCCTTCAGAGACCGAAGGCTGGCGTTTGGTAGAAATGTGACCGCAAACCTGGCGGAACAGGTCGGCAAGGGTCCCTGTACCCAGCAACTTGCTTTCATGAAAAAGCCGCAGCAGACAGGCCAGGTGCGCCACGGGCAGATCGATAAAGAGCTTTCTTAGCGGCCGGCCGGCTGCCGCCACACGGTCGTCCAAACTCATCTGCTCCTTAAGCCAGCCGCACAGCATATCCTTAAGCGGCATCCAGGTACTGTCATAGCCGGCTATAGTTTTTAGCGGTACCTGCCCGGCATCAGCAAGCTGGCGGTGCAGTTGGTCCGACGACATTTCCGCAAACGAAGTGCAAAGTATCCCGAAAACCTCCAGGTGATTAAAATTGATACTGATCAGATGACGTACAAGCTGCGATTCGCAGGGCAGGTTCGCCCGGATATATAAAGAAAGTTCCTGAAGATAATCCAGCTGCCCGAAACTCAGCACCTCGCACTCCATGCGGGATAAAAAACCCTTGAGCCAGTTGCTTACCGGGTCATTTTTCGCAGGCTGCCAAAGGATGATATGCTGCAGGAGGAGACCGGACCGCTCTGCTTTCCGGATCGCAGGAGCTGCAACGGAGCCGTCTGCATAGCGGCCGTAGATCCTGAACAGGTCATCGATCAGGGCATTCAGCAAATTTAGATGACCCGTATTCTCAGTGACGACCGGCCGGTCGCAGATATCCGCCAGCCCCGCGGTCTGCAGGGAAAAATACCTTGATAAAGTTTCATCCGGCAAATGACTGAGGGTCATCCCCAGCCAGTCCTCCCTCAGCCGCTGAACGATCGCAGACAGACGGCAAAGACATACTACAGGCCCTCCGGAAAACGCTTCCGACAGGGCCTGCAGTCCGTTCTTTGGATCATCAGCCATTAAAAACGTGTTGTGCTGATCGATGTGGTGGTCGTATCCGTGTCAGTAGGAAAAGCTTTGCTTACGCTTTTTACAACGGCTGCCGGATGTCTCTTAAGGCTTACCTTTTGCGGTAATTTGAATAGTTTTTTCATGTTTTTATAATTTTTACTTAAATTAAAAAAGCAGGGCTTAACCCCCAACTTTTTTATACCAATCGACATCTTTGCAACACGAACGACATACCAGCCTTGACCCCATCAGGTGGCGCACCATCAGACTACATGTCCTGTGCTGGGCCATCTATGTTGCCTACGAGATGTATATGCTGGTGCTGATGAAAGTCGACCTCGAGCCGGCTTATATTTATATCCTTTTTTATTCGCTCAACATCAGTTACTTCTATCTGTTGTCAGCAGCACTGACCTTTGCGTTCGACAAAGGCAGGAACCAGCGCGCTAAGGGCGTCCTGATGGCTGCGGGCCTGATCCTCGCCTATATCCTCGTCAAATTCATCATGAATTATTTTGTTGATGCGCCGGCAGTCGCTTTTAATGTATACGCACGGGGGTTCAGGAAGAACATGCCTCTCATATTTTTCAGGGCCTTTCATTTTACCATGCTCGCCATTTTTGTCTGGGCTTCCGGCCATATCGCCAGATACCGCAGAATGGCTGACCAGGCAGAACAACAACGCCTGCAACTCCGTGCGGACAAGGCAGAAGTAGAGAATGCCCTTATGGCCGTGCAGAACGCCTACCTCCGGCAGCAGATCAACCCGCACCTGCTTTTTAATGCGCTCAATTTTACCTACAGCCGAGTGGTGGATACTTCGCCGGAAGCCGCCCGCTGCCTGATCCTGCTTACCGGACTGCTGCGTTTCAGTCTTGATTCAACCGGTGAGGACGGTCTTGTTAACATAAACGATGAGCTGAAAGAGATCTCCCACCTGCTTGAGATCAACCGGTTCCGTTTTGGTGACAACATGCATCTTGAAATGGAGACAGAAGGAGATTTTGAAAACTACCGGATCATCCCGCTGATCCTACTGACCCTAACTGAAAACGTCTTTAAACACGGCAACCTGACGAATAGCAGCTCACCTGCGTTGATCCGCATAAGCATCACCCGCGAAGGAGAGCTGAATTTCTTCAGCAGCAACGCTATCAAGTCAATACCTACAGGACGGCTGAGTAAAAGCACGGGACTGCGCAATGCAAGAATAAGACTGGAGAACACCTATTCAGCAGCAGGCTTCAATCTCTGTACCCAAACAGATCAGGATATATTTACCGTACGTTTAAGCATCAGACTTTCTGGAAGTCTTGTCCGGCACTGATCCTTTTTGCTATATTGGGTAAACTGTTAAAGGATGGAGATCAGCTGTGTGGTAATCGATGATGAGCGGCATGCGGTGGACGTAATTGAAACGTTCATCCGGCAGACCCGCGGCCTGATCTTTCAGGCCGGCTATACCGACCCCTTGCGGGCGCTGGATGAACTCAGGAAAAAACCGGCTGACCTGGCCTTCATCGATGTGGATATGGCCGCCGTGAACGGCCTTACACTTGCGGAAAAACTGCCCGTAAGCACCACGATCGTATTCACTACCTCTTATCGCGAATATGCCGTTGAGGCCTACGCGATCGCCGCAGCGGACTACCTGCTCAAACCCATTTCTTATGAACGTTTTTTACAATGTATTGAACGCATAAAGGAAAGGCTTGCCCCTGCCCTGAACCCGCCTCAGCTTTTTGTAAAAGATCACAGGAAAGGAAAAAACGTTCCTGTACTTTTAGAAGAGATCACCTATATATCAGCAGCGCTTAACTACCTGGAACTTCATTTTCAGGATACTAAAATACTGCTCTATGGAGGTCTGACCGAACTAAAAAGCCGATTACCAGAAAATTTTGTGCGTATTCACCGGTCTTATGTCATCAATACCGCACAAATACGGACAAAAGCCGCGACATCTGTCACCCTTAATTGCGGCTCGGTGATTCCGGTAGGCAGAAGCTATAGCGGGGCTTTTAAAAAAGCGACAGGCTGACCCCTCCGGTGGAGAGATAAACTAAAACATTATATAAAACTGATCACAAATTTCTATTCGGATTAATTTCAAAATAGGAGTATTATTTTTATCATTGTTGTTAACCTGCTGGTATAATGCATATTCCGGCAGAAAAACTAAACCTCTGTCATGTCTATACATACATTAAACCTTCACCTCACCGCAGTTACCCTTGCTAAATATTTCGAAGCCGTGTATCCCGAACTCAGTCCGGTAAAACCCGACAAAGCAAAGATCAATGAGAAGTCAGCAGGAAATAGTTTTACAGGTAACAAGAATACTTCTCCCAAGCAAAAACAAAAAGCTCTGACCACTTTGACCGGTGAAAACGCCACGAGCAGGCAAAAGGAAATTACCGATGAGCTTCTCAGGGCCGCCCTGTTAAACGGACTGGATCCCAAACATCTTTATTCAAGTATATCACAGCCTGTATCAGAAGGAAGTGCCGCGCAGCTCGTTGGACTTGTCTCTGCAGAAATCGGCTTTGCTATAAAAGTCGATGAGGATGAAAAAATATTGCGGGAAGCTGGTAATCTTCAAATGGTCGCTTACCGTGCGAACCTTTCGCAAGACTTTCGAAACCGCTTTCCAAAAGTCTATGCTGTGAGGACTGAAAAGCCGTACGGATATATCATGGAGAAATTTGAAGGCACTTCATTTGCAAAAATGCTTTGGCCCCGGGAAAATGACCCTCAACTGAATGCAATGGTGATGGACAATATTTTATCATTACTTTTTGGTGCTTACCTAAGTTCTGTTAACGCTAATCTGAAACCTAATATTCGCACCATCTATCTGGGCCGGATCGACGAACGCCTGAAATCAGCTGCGGAGAAAAGTTCGGAATTCAAAACCCTGACCGAAGGCGGACTCGAAATAAACGGCACTTATTATCATGCACCCCATGAGTATATCCGCTCGATCGAAAATAACATTGACAAATTGGGTGTATCATTCGCCACTTTTGTACATGGCGACTGTCATCCTGAAAACATAATAGTTTCTGTGAATAAAGATCTTCAGCCAAATATCCGCTTTATCGATCCGAAAGACTGGCTGGAAGGAGATTATGTTTTTGATCTGGGGAAATTATGTCACTACCTTTTGGCTACAGGCCCGATACAGAAAAGCGAAAAAAAACCAACGCCTATACTAGACCTGTTGAAAAGACAAATCAGTTATGAACTTGATAATTCCGGAACAAAAACACTGGTAGAAAAGGCTTTAGCGAAAGGAAGGTCATTCGCGATAAAACACAACGACGCAAGCTTTGAGATTCGCTATCTTTTATCCATGGCCTCGAACCTGCTTGGCCTCCCGGTCATGCGTCTCAAAAATAAAGAACGCGACGCAGCACTTATCCTGTATGCAGAAGGGATCAAATACTTGGCCCAATGTTCAGAAGCTCTAAATAAATAAATATGAGAAGGGCATTATTATTTGGCGTGGACAATTATGTTGGAAAGACCAATAAGTTAAGTAGCTGCCTTAAAGATGTAAAGGATTTGGCCATGGCTTTGGAAAACAGATCAGATGATCATCCTTTCAGTGTTGAAATTTTACCCGAAGGCACTCTCCGTTACGAATTTAGTAAGAAACTGGAAAAGTTTTTCACCTCACCTGAACCCAGAGAAGTCGCGCTTTTTTATTTTTCCGGGCACGCGTCTAAAACTGATAACCCTACCATGCAGGTAAAAACCTTAAAAGACGATTCAGACGGGGTAAACTTTGGAGATCTTTTGAAATATGCATCCAGGTCAACCGCAAGAAATACCATCATCATACTTGACTGCTGTTTCGCGGGAGATTTCGGCGACATCGGCAATTCAAATACACTTATCAAGCCAGGTCTTAGTGTGTTGGCGTCTTCTGCGGCGGACCAGGCATCCAAGTGTTACGCCGACGGCAACAGTCACTTTACCGGATTATTACTTGAAGCATTGGCGGGGCGCGCGGCAGATGAGCGCGGATTTGTTGATATTGTTTCTATTTTCAAATACATCAGTAATCGTACTGAAAATTCAGATCAACTACCCATCTTTAAATCGAATGTCAGTAAGTTTTTGCCATTAAAGAAAGTAGACCCCTACATGGCGCTTAACCATGCCTCAGAACGTATCCATAATAAGGTCATAGACATCACCAAAAAAGACTGTGTCATTAAATTGGTATATCAAAAAGGAGATTATTTAAGGCTTTTGGAAGAAGCAATAAATGAAGCAGAAAATGAAATACTTTTCACATCGTCAGAAATCGCTGACATCGATGATGAACTATACGGAGAACAGCAAAAACTAATTAACCAGGCTTCAAAAAAATTTAAATTAAAAAATCCAAACCGCAGACATTTGGGTATCGTCCCCAGTGACTCCACATCGATTTTCGGGGCTTGCCGTTTACGCACAGAAGTTCCGGATGTTTCTCTGAGATTTAAAAATGAAAGTAAGAAATCAGATTATAACTTTTTTATCGCAGATAAAAAAAAGATCATCATCCGTCTGAAAAACAATATTCAGGAGATAAACTATTCGTTAAGTATCGCTAATCCATCTATTGCACAATTGATGGCTAACCATTTCTTTCAACTATGGAGCGAATCATCGACGATGTACAATCGATGGGGAACTTATAAACTGGCCAGATCAGCCAGTCAGGAGATCAGCGATTTCATTTTTAAACTGACCAACAGATCAGCGGATGAGTTTTGGCAAAAAATCATGAGAATCGACCATAATTATGCAGTATTGTCTAACTCAGATAACAAACTGATGAGGTCTTCAGAGATTCCGGCTGCCGTATATGATAACCAATCACAAATTCTTCCTCAGATGCTTGAAGTCATTAAAGAAGATGCGGTAGAAAATCTTTCCCTCCATTCGATCCAGTCCGTCATTGCGGGAATTAAGAACGCAAGCGTGAACTATGGAAGTGATGGCATTTCATTTGTTTTTCAATATTTCTTGGCTAATTACTTTAAGGTAAGGCATTCTATCGTATCGCTTAACTTAAAACATACAATTAGAAAATCTGAGAGGATCCTGGATCTTGGCGGCGGCGGCGGTGCATCTACTGCCGCTATAATTGATCTGTTGCTTTCCGAGAAAATACCGGAAAAAATGCCGTCATTAACGATTCTTGATAAATCCAAAGACCAGATCGATCTTGCAAAGCGTATATTAGTATCGTTCTCCGGGATCAACTTTATCAACGAAGATGCCTTCGACTATTTGAGACAGGACAAGACACAATATGATCTGATCGTATCAAGTAATTTCTTGTGTGAGATAAAAGAGAAAGATAAGATAACCAACAGGCACCTGCAATATGAGATGCTGGACCTGGTCGGCAAACGGTTGAGTAAAAATGGCTATTTACTTTTAGTCGAACAGGCCGAGTCTAAGGTATATGAGAAGTTGCTTAATCATGAAATGTTCCAATGTGTAAACTACAAATATACAGACGAACGCTTTCAAATGCCGCACCATGTCATTGCTGCATTAAAACAAAAAAGCGGGATCAGCGATAAGAACCTGCTTGAATTTATAAAAACGAGTTATACTTTAAGATATGGCCTATACCGACTCCGGACTAATCGCCCTGTATAAAGATCTTTGGGAACGGCACGATACCGAAAACCTGGAAATGCTCTTTGCGGGGGATATTGTTTATGAAGAGAAAGTAAACAGTATTTTCAACGGCTTGGAAGAACTAAAAGCCTACTGGAACGAAAACAGAGAAAAGCAAAGGAATGTGAGTTTTCACGCGAAACGTTTTATATCAACGAAAGAACAGATTGTTATCGACTGGAAAGCCACTTTTTTCGATATAAAACGAGGCCGGGATGTTTCACTTAACGGGATCATGTGGTGGGATCTAGCGGATGGTAAGATCATTAGTTTACGGGAATATTTTAACTTAATTTAGCAAGGATGGGACCGAAAGATCTTTCAGGAAAAATAATAGGGATCACCGGCACACCTGGCTCAGGCAAAACATATCTTGCCGAAAAATTCAGGGGAATGCCCGGCGTGGAAGTAATACATGAACACGTGCACAGCTTTCCACAGGAGATCGTCATCAATTTAAAGGAACAACGTAATTTATTTGAAACCATCCTCTGGTTCAGAAACAGGCAGGTAGCGGATTTTATTGAGGCTAAGCGTCTGGCGGGCGAGCACAAAACCGTTGTCATCGAATCTACTTTTTACCAGTACCAGCAATACATAGATCATTATATCACCGACCCGTTTGAACGACAAATTCTCCATGATCTGGGAAAAAGCGACAACCGCTTACTTGCTCCGCCGGACTACCTGGTTTATCTCAATGTTCCTTCAGGAAACATAAAATTAAACCTTTTGAGTAAAGGCGGGGATTGGACACTCCACTCCGACACGCTGATCGATTTTCTTTCGGGGATGGGAGAACATTCCAAAAAATTTATCGCCGATAACCTATCTATGTTCCCGTGCTTTATTGATGTAGACCGTTCTAAAATTGATTTTAAGGACGGATTGCATTTTGATCTTCTTTTGACAAAACTAACAAGTCAGCCAACTACCCCTCGTAAGTTCATCTCGCTGCCAGACTGATTATATATTAAACTTCTTTGTTCCGATTAATAAATTTCGCCATCTCTCCTTTAATATATTTTTCCGTGAAGCTCCAGACCTCCAGTTCCTTCGGGCGCTGATCGCTGCTGAAGAACCGATTCACCTGCATGTGACAAAGATCAGACAGCAATCTCATCTTTGTAACTTTATTAACACCCACAACTGCTTTGTTAATGATCCGGATACGCTCATATAAAAAGCCGGCAGTGTCGGAAACGGATTTTGATGACAATGCATTCTCCAGTTTCCCCCGCAATTTCCTGAACGCCTTATCTATCGCCAACTGTTGTTGTTTATCTATCGAAAATTCCGTCCGAAAAGCACCAGCCGACCTTCCTGCAAATGCAATGCAGTCATCATATCCCTTTAGAAATGCTTCCAGCATTCCGTAGATCACCACTACTGCTAAAGGCATAACCTCTGCCTCGTTCTCTAAGGCAATCAACACCAGGTCACTGCCTGCTTCAAACACGCCTTCGGCCAGCGTGATCAGCTCAGGTGAATACCGTTCCAGTTCCCGTTCATACGCAGTTACCTGTACAACCTGTACAAGACCGGCCGCCTCCCCCGACCTTGTCAAACGGTCCAAAGCTGCGAGGATCCGGCCATGCCCCTCACCTTTAACCCTAAAACGCAGGCGGATATGCGGCTCAGGATCCTTGTAACGGATAAAGAACCAGGACAATAACTCCCCTCTGAATTTATTCAACAGCGGGCGCACCACCCCGAGAAGGATACGGTCCGCGCTCGCCTCCGAGCAATACAATTTAATGTAAAGCCACTCGCTGCCCGGAAGGAACCGGCGGGTTACCTTCGTGCCTGTTTTCCTATGATCCTTGCGCATACCTTTGTAGACCACTGAATCATGCCAGCCCACCGCAAGGTACTGCCCCGACATTTCCCGGTACCCGCAGCGCACACTTTTATCAGGAACGAGCCATTCCGTCAGCGTTACCTCCGCCTTCTCCGCTATACATTGCAAAAAGAACAAAGCTTCCGCATGATCCGTTAGATCAAATACCAGTTGCCTGTCAGCATAACCCATACTCACCCGGGCCGGCAAATGGTGACGTTTCCTAAACACATACATGCCGGATACATCCACGGGCAGTTCTTCCGACCTAAACTTCCATTTTGCCGCAGCCAGCACACATTTTTCGTAGGTCAGCCTCGGATAGAAAGCCAGGCCAGGGAAAAGTACTTCCAGATCCGGCAGCAGGCGTGTGCATAGTCCCTGGTATTGCAGATCAGCCAGAAACCTGAACATACCCAAACCGTGCCGATTCTGGTTGAAGGCCGTTGAAAGCCTCGGGACCACCCGCTTCTTAAGCGACAGGGAATACAGCACCAACTCACCATCTTGTACGGAAAGTAGCAGCTCTGAAGGCAACAGTTCAACTTTATCTCCATTGATACAGCCATCCAGCGCGATCTCATACCCGTACACCCTGCGGCGCCGGTTAATATTATCCGTATGCGGGCCGCACTCCCCTCTGATATCCGCAAAGACCACATCCGGATGAGCAGCGGCTTCCATAGCAGCCGCCTCCCGGCAAAGCGCGTAGGCCTCATCGCTGAACAGTGAAAACCTCCCCGCCAAAGCCGTTCCTGTTGCCCCTCCGGCATGCTCGATCACCATCCCCTCCTGGACTTTCCGGAACAATACCCCTGTCGTTGGCGGGAAATTTACAGAAGGTTGCTCATTTGCCAGACCGGCAAGATCTGCCTCGCTCAATACCAGCACATCGTAAAAACCCCTCGAGCGTTCCTGAATCCATTTCGCCAGGAAAAATTTATGTAAAAGCGTCCATACCTCCGGCACTGCCTGCCCCGTCTCCGGATAACTGATACCGGCATCCGGGTCCAGCGCCTCCGTCAGTGGTACCTGACGGTCACCAAACCGGTCGCTAAAAGCCCGGCTAAACTTCTCCAACGCCCCCTCGGCAGCTCCCGCGCAAGCAGCCATGATCCTTAAGGCAGCAAGCGCCCTTTCGAGTCCCGCCCTGTCCTCCACGGAAGGACCGCCGGTCACCTCACTGTTCAGGACGGCGTAATCCGTTGATCCGTTTTCGTTGTCAGTCAGCTCCGTTTCCTGCCCGCCTATCAGCGACCTTTCCGGCGCATAGCGCTGTAACAGCTGTGCATGCAACAGAAACCCGATAAACCCGGACGCCTCTTCCGGATCGCATCCAGACAGCTTCCTTATACAGGCGGACAACCCATCAAAGGCTTCAGGTCCCTTCGCCAGCCGTCGGAACAAACGGACCGTCAGGCCTTCCGCAGCAACGGCATCCAGATGAAACGAATACCGCCCATCAGCCTCCGAAAGTTCAAGGCGATAGCACCGGAACTCTTTACCATAGCGGTAAGCGAGCGGCGATAATCCAACCCGATCACTCCCCGCCAAAACACGCCCGTCGGAAACCCGACCGTAAATAACTTCACGGCTGTGCAGCCGGTGCAGATGCATAGCCGGGCTGATACGACAGCTGCCGTCTCCCCATGAGGTCATCCCGACCGAAGCAAATGCACCGAACGGCGTCGGCCGGAAACACATCCGGTTATAATATCTCAGCAGTGACCACCGGGCGTTGGCAGAAAGCTTTTCGGGATCAAAGCCTGCTGCCTCCAGTGCCCGGTATAACCCTTCGGTGGCCAGCAACACCGCCTCTCTGAATTCCCTGTTGCCCAGCACTTCCCCCAGCCGCTCCGGCGCATACCTCGAAAAACTGTATACTGGTGCCCGCAGCATCAGCCGGTCAAAAAACCTGTATGCGCTCATGCCAGCCCCCTTTCCAAAGGGTATACTACCCTTTTCCCACTGTTCGCAGGCATAAGAGCGCCCTTACTTTGTGTCAACAGAACCGGAACCATGAAAAAAACCATACAGACCCTCGCCCCTGCATTACTCGTCCTGCTTTTCACATACGCGGCCGTCAGCAAACTCGCCGACCCCGCCACCGCCAGGCAACAGATGTACAACCAGAACATCCCCCCGGAGGCAGCAGGTATCCTGTGGATACTCGTCCCCGCAGCAGAGCTGCTCACAACAGCCCTCCTTTTCAGCGAAAGGACCAGGACCGCAGGCCTGCTCCTTTCCGCCGTCCTGATGGCCGTTTTTACCGGGTACATCGCACTCGTGCTTGCCGGCCTCTGGGACAGAGTTCCCTGTTCCTGCGGCGGCGTGCTGCAGAACCTGTCCTGGCGCGCCCATTTCATCTTCAACATTTTCTTCCTCGCCCTCAGCACGACGGCCTGGTACCAGCGATATAAGGGGAAAGCCGAAAACCTTCGAAAAGAGTAGGCAGCATTATTTTTAATTAAAAGTTTTCGTTCGTTTTTGACCTTAAAAGCGTTCATGTCCATGAAAAATTTAAAAGTAAAACTGGCCGCCATTGCCCTTGTACTGGGCGCCGGCAGCGCACTGGCCTCAGCACACCATGCCTTCGCCACCCGCAAATGGGGGAAAGACGCCTCCACCGGCATCTATACCGAAGTGACCGGCCTGAGCAGCCCTTCAGGTTACCGCTGTCAGAACAGCAGCAATGTGTGTACGGAAGAGTATCCGACCGATGTCGATCCGAACAACCAGGCAAACGACAGCCATCCCGGCATCGCCCAGCCATCGAACACCGTGCTCGGCACCTTCCTGCAATAGGCAGCTTCAACCTGATCACCGGCCCGCCTGAAAAGGCGGGCCTTTTTTATCCCCCCTCCTTGCGCCCTCAGCGCGCATTCTGCGGCATCGGGTT
Source organism: Mucilaginibacter conchicola (assembly GCF_003432115.1). Lineage (GTDB taxonomy): Bacteria > Bacteroidota > Bacteroidia > Sphingobacteriales > Sphingobacteriaceae > Mucilaginibacter > Mucilaginibacter conchicola. Next base: position 1,409,367 of record NZ_QWDC01000002.1, on the reverse strand, counting down.
CAGCTTCAGCTCATCCGGCGGTAAAGGGTACGTATACCGCTTACTTCCCGGTGCCAGCGTATACACCTGTCCCGCCACCGTCCTTGTCAGCGTCACCGCGAACCGCGGGTCCGTATTCAGCCGCCGCAGGTCCGTCCAGCGCAGCCCCCGCATCACCAGCTCCTTCCGCCGCTCCTGCAATACCAGCCCCAGTGCCGTCTCCGCATCCGTTGCCGGCAGCGGCACGAACGTCCCCGCTTTGTACCGCGCCTTCAGCAAAGTATTCAGGTCACGCACTGCCCCTGCCGCATCACCCGCCCTCGCCGCGCATTCCGCGCGGACCAGGTACAGTTCATCCGAAGCCAGCCCCGAGAAATAGCTGATCGCACCCGCATAATTCCCTTTGAACTTGAAATTCCCCGGCGTGATCTGCCGGAAGAAAACCGTCCTGCGCAGGTCGTTGCCGTCGAACAGACCGTAGAACTCCGGCGTCAGGTACGTCTGCGAGGCCGAGCTGATATAACCATACGGTGAGGGTGAAGCATAAAAGATCTCCTCCGGCGTACCCTGCGGCAGCCCCGGCGGGAACGGCCGCACCGCCGCCGCATTCAGCGTATTGTAATCCGTCAGCTGCGGGTGCAGCTGCAGGCAGGAATCCGCATACAAGCCCGCCTTACCGTAATCTTCCATCGTCAGGTACACCCTGGCCAGCAGCCCGTACAGCGCCGCCAGCGAAGGCCTGCTCTTAGACGGCACCGACAGCGGCAAAGCCCCCCTTGCCGCAGCAAGATCTGCCAGCACCTGCGCATACGTCTCCGCCAGCGTACCCCTGCCCGCCTTCTCCGTTACCACAGCAGAAAGCTTCAGCGGGATCCCCGCCACCGTACCCGCAGCAGCAGCCGTATAAGGCACCGCGAACTGCTGCGCCAGACCGAAGAAAGCAAAGCCACGGTGAAAGCGTGCTTCCGCCCGCAGCTGCCGGGTCTCCGCATTGTCTGCCAGACCGTCCAGCCCCTCCAGCACCACATTCGCATAGAACACCTGCTGGTAGAAGGTATCCCATTCATAAGCCGTCTCTGTCCCGAAGATATCCGCCGCCCAGGTATAACTGTTCCGCTCCTGCAGGTTCTCCAGATTGTTCCAGCCTGCATCCGTCGCCACCAGATCACCATCCGCCAGCAGCGTCAGCCCCGTGGTCAGGTTGAACACATCCGTATTGTCCAGCAAAGCCCGGAAATCCTTTGCTGATGAAGGCACCAGCAGCGCCTTGTCCGGCCGCTGCTCCAGAAAATCTTTTTTACAGGCTGCCAGCAGCAAAACAGCGCCTGTCACACAAATCGTAAAAATCTTTTTCATCATGATCAGTTTAGGTTCAGGCGGACACCCGCCGAAAGAGTTTTTGGTAAAGAGTAGGTATTGATCGCATCCGGATCCGTATGTGAACGGTTCGCCCGCCACAGAATACCTAAGTTTGACGCATAGAGATAGATCTGCAGGCCACCCTTCGGCAAAAAGGACAGGCTGCCCTTTTCAAACGTCCAGGCCAGCCGCAGGTCCTGCAGCCGCACATGGTCGCCTTTCTCCACGAGGGCCGAAGAATACCGGTAGAAAAGGTCACGCTGAAAGTTCGTGCCCGCCGGCATTGACGGCACCACCGTATGCGCCTCATCCCCCGGCTGCTGCCAGCGCAGGGCAAAGTCCCCGCTCTGCTGCGCCAGACCATGGTCCGTTCCGTATACCACCGACGGCCTGCGATAATAATACCCCAGCTTATAGCTGATATTGAAGGACAGCTCCAGCGGCCCGTAACCGAACGTATTGCGCAGCGCGCCGAATACCTCCGGCCGCGAAGAACCATTGAACACCAGACCATCCGGCGTTGCAGCAGACAGGATCGCCGCATAGTCCTTACTGACCGCACCGTTCAGGTACCCCTGCGGGTCACCCGTCGCAGGGTCCAGCCCCGCAGACCGGTAACTGTAGACCGCATACAGCGGCTTACCTTCCAGCGCGTACCGCCCCTGATCTCCGCTCTCCAGATAACTGCCCGCCGGCGAAGGCCGCTCATAATGCGTCACCACATCCCGCACCCTGCTCATCAGGAAATCCGTCGTCCAGGAAAACCTTCCCGTCAGGTTACGGCTCTGCAGCGAAAGATCGAAACCCCGGCCCCGCGTATCCGCCACATTACCCGTAAAGGTCAGCACACCCGAGGACGGCGCCATCGCCGAACTCCCGATCAGGTCCGTCCCCTTCTTGAAGAAATACTCGAACGTACCCGAGATCCGCCCCGCGAACAGCCCGAAGTCCAGCCCCAGATTGATATGCTGCACCCGCTCCCAGCGCAATTCAGGATTCGGCGGATTGATGATCCGCGCATAAGGCAGCTGCGAGAACGCCTCGCTCCCGTCAAAATAGCTGGCCGTCGTATAGGCCGACAGGCTCTTGTTCACATTCCCGTTATAACCGAAACCCGTGCGCAGCCGCAGCTGCGACAACCCCTTCAGCTTATAGAAACCCTCTTTCGAGACCTCCCACGCTGCCCCCAGCGAATACAACGGCACCCCCTTCTGGTTCGACCGCACCCCGAACAGGTTACTCTGGTCCTTCCGCGCACTTGCCGAGAACGTCAGCCGCCCGTCATAGGTATAGCCCGCATTCGCGTAATAAGAGCGGTAGTTATCCACCGCATCCGACAAAGCCGTATTCGACAGCAACACCCCCTGCTGCCCCGGGTCATCATAAAAAGTATACAGCGTCCGCATATCCGCATCCACCGCCGTCGCATGCTCCTCATCATAACCGTACAGCCGGTAACTGCTGCCCCTGACCCGCTGCGACTGCAGTTCCCAGCCCGCCAGCAAAGACCATTCATTCTTCCCCCTCACCAGTCCGTAATCCAGCTGGCCCCGCAGGTTCTGCGCCACCGAACTACCGTCTGAAAGATCCAGGACCCCGCCTTCCGGCACCGCCCGCGTCAGCGTCCCCGAACCGTCATCCTGCGTATACCGGTTAATGAGGTTTCGCGCATAATAACTCCCCGCACGGGAAAGGTCACGCCCCGTTGTCGCCCCCCGGTCATACTGGTAAAGTATCTGCGCAGACAGCCCCGGCAGCAATTTATATTTCAGCCCCGTATTGATCCGCACCTCGTTCAATACCGTCGTCCGGTCATAAGCACCCCTTTCGTTCAAAGGCACATAGGACCAGTCCAGCAGACCTGCCCCCGGCGCAGCATCCGCAAAACCCGAACGGAGATCCCGTACCAAAGGCAAAGCATTCCCCGCTTCATCCGCCAGCCGCGCATAAGGATAGATCCGCTGCCCCCTGTTCCAGGTCAGGCTGCCCAAAGCATCCCGCACCGTATTGCTGCGCGTGTACGCCATCCCCAGCGAAGCCTCCAGACGACCGCCGATCAGCGACCAGGTATTGTTCGCATTCAGCGTCACCCGGTCATAACGGTTTCCCGCCGCATTCTCTGTATTCTTATCCGCACCCGCCGACACATAATAGCGCTGCACACCGCTGCCGCCCGAAAGGCTCAGCGCATACTGCTGCTTCACCGAAGGCCGGTACAGGTAACGCAGCTCATCGCGCCGCACATCATATCCCGACAAAGCAGCGATCTGACGGTCCGCCTCAGCACTACTCAAAGCCCCATCCCGCGCCGCCGCCAGCAGCTCCGCCACCGGCGAAAGCGGCAGATGGCTGTCCGACTGCTCCGCACCTTCAAAATAACCTTCTGAAAATAAACGCCGCTCCAGCCCCGTATAATCCGCCGCCGACATCCGCGGCACCGACAGCAGGTCAGGCTTCGCCCCCACCGTCACATTCGACGAGAAACTCAGCTGCGGCCCCATATTGTTCCGCCCCCGTTTCGTCGTGATCACGATCACGCCGTTGCCCGCACGCGCCCCCCATACCGAGGCCGCCGCCGCATCTTTCAGCACCGTCACACTCTCCACATCGTTCGGGTTGAGGTTCTCCACCGGCTGGTTATAAGGGAAATTATCCACCACGATCAGCGGCTCCGCATTCGAGAACAGCGTACTCTGCCCCCTCACCGAGATCCGCGTCCCCTGGTTATTAAAAGACACCCCGGGCACCACGTCCCGCAGACGGTCGATCACATCCGTTGACACCGAACGCTCCAGCAGCTTCCGGTCCGCCACCGCGAAAGAACCCGTCGCCCGCTCCTTCGCCAGCGTCTGGTAACCCGTCGAGACGGTCACCTCAGAAAGCACATTATCCGAAGGCAATAAAGCGAACACCACAGCCTCCGCCACCGGCAGACGCACCGCCCGCTCCTGCGTGACCAGCCCCACAAAAGAAACCCGCAAATGCCAGATCCCCGCAGGCGCGGCCAAAGCGAAACGTCCCGCACTGTCCGTTACCGTACCATACGTACTCCCCACCAGCACCACCGAGGCCCCCGCCACCGGCTTGTCCCCGGACAGCACCCTCCCCCGGACACCAACACCAGCATCAATACCGGCATCCTGCGCCAATGCCGAAAAAGAAAGCAAAGCGCAACAAAAACAGTTCATCAGTACACATAAAATATATTTCATCATTAAAGGAATTAGGTTTATCCGTTATTGTGCATCCCGCACCACCAGCACCTCCACCGTCCCCCGCTGCTCCCGCAGCGCCAGCCCGTAAGCCGCAAGCGCCTTATTCAGCGCCGGCACATCATACAGCGGCGCCTCCAGCGAAAGGTCCACCCGGCCCGTATAGCCCGTCGCATCCGTCAGCGGCAGCGCCGACCCCTGCAGGTACTGCCGCTCCAGCCGCATCATCAGCTGCGACAGGTGCGCGTTATGCAGCACCGCCTTATAAGGCCCGATATCCACCGACACCTCCCCGCCCGCAGAACGCAGCCGGTCAGCATCCCCCGTCCGCACCAGCGCCAGACAGGGCAGCTCCCGCCGCTCCACCGACACCCGGTACTGCGGGAACAGCCGCAACAGGTCCGCCTGCATCATCCCGTAGGCACTTCCGGCCAGCGAAGCCGGCAAAGCCAGCTCATAGCACCAGCCATGCCCCGCATCCAGCCAGCCCTCAAAAGCCTGCCCCGAAAGCGAACTGTTCATCCCCAAAGCGTCCCGCGATAAGATCATCGTCCGCGACACCGGGAAACGCCGGCCGTTCTCCCCGAACGCCAGCCGGCAAAGCCAGGGAAAAGGCACATTCCGCGCCGTAAAACGTTGCCCCAAAACCGGATCAAAAGCCGACACCGAGATCCCCGAGGCCAGCCCCGCCTTATAACCCGACAACAGCGAATGGTACAGCACACGCGAACCATCCCCCCCGTTCCCGTCCAGCAGCAGCGCCTTCCCCGCATCATAAGCCACCGAAGAATCCCGCTTCAAAGCCAGGCCGGCACCAACACCCGAAGCAGCGACCGGCACCGAACCCTCAGTCCTGCCCAACCCGACAACACCATCCCGCACAACACTCCCCTCAGCCAGCAAACGGCGAATATTCTCCCCCGTCACCTCCTTCTCCTCCGTGATCGCCCGCAGGATACCCGAACCATCTATCCATACAAAATGTGGCAAAGACCGGTGCGGGAACAAACCGTGCAGCACCTTGTCCCCCAAAACCTCCGGCAGATCAAAAGGCCGCAAACGACGCAAAGACGCCAGCACCGGCCCCGCCTCCGCCGCCGACTGGTACGTCACCGGCAGGAACACCACCTTATCCCCGAAAACCTTTTGCAAAGAATCCAACACCGGCACCATCGCACGGCAGGGCGAACACCACGTCGCCCAGAAATCAATGATCAGCAGCTTCCCCCTGAAAGCAGAAAGCCGCAAAGAACCACCGGACCCTGACGCACCGCCCGAAAAATCACCCAACGTACCCCCGATCACCTTCCCCCCCAACTGCAGACCGCGGATACCGGTGACCAGCACATCAGGTACCGGCTCACCGATACGCGGCACAGCACCGGTTATTGGTTTACCTTTAACGAGGCCGGAACGGCCGGCCTGACCCGCCAGAACCGCCTGACCATCCTTACTCAAAACATCCTTATTCAAAACACCTTTCTCCTGCCCCCAGACCCTGAAATTCAGGCACAGGAATAGCAGGAAACCCATTTTCAGCTTCATAAAATCATCATTAATTAAAAAAACAGCAATAAAAAACAGCCGCAGAACGCAGCCACAGAAAAGACGTCAAACGCCCGCACCCACCTTACTCAGGAGGCGAGATCAGCAAAAGCCAGGTATGGACAATGAGCTTATCCATTGAGCCCGCCCCTTTTTAAACCAACATCAGGATCACTTTGTGAATGGGGTGCCCCGCCCCCCCGCTGCATCGCTTCCAAAGCCGCAACGAGCGCTATTAACTGATCGAACAACAGGGCAATATTTTGGATACAGGCATCCCCCTTTTCTTCTATCCCGCCCTTAGAGGCATAGCGAAGCAGCTCCAGCAGCTCTACCCGCAACTCGGCGGAAGAACACCCAGGCAATAATTCAGCAATAAGGTCAGGACAAAAAAATCGGGTACCCATAGTTTCAAAAAATTTGAAGAACTATAGACACCCGATATACAACAAGGCGGTGCTCTATCTCCGCTCCAAGGCACCGCCAGGAGCCCGAACGCGGATTAAACGATAGAGCCCATACCTTATTGATTGCCAAATATACTATCCTCACGGACTATTTTTAACAATAACAGATACGGGCATTGACCTATCGACTCGCGTTCATTGAAAACTGGCGGTTTTTGGAACGAGTTCTTCAGTAATACCTAAAAATCTTTACACCTTGTGGTGTTAATCAAACTTAGCAAATAAAAATAAAGTAAACAAATTTGTTGACCAGATATTTTCAAATAAGTGTGAGTTTGCGTACATGGACGCTAAGCTGATAGAATTCCGTAAAAACCTTGGTCGAAGAATCAAGCAGCTTCGCGAACAACTAAATATCACTCAACTTGAATTAGCAGCAAGGATCAATAAAGATAAACAAGTGATCAACCGTTACGAAATTGAAGGTGCTAATCCGACAGCTTATATACTCATGGCTCTGTCTAGAGCCCTTAATGTTGACCCAACAACACTTTTGGATTTTTCCGATTTAAAATAGTCGAATACTGTTTTAACAAATAGTTTAATTTTTATGCCGCCTCATTCATAGACAGGGCCTCCATTTGGCAATTCTTAAAAGCATGTGGCCTGAAACATCCAGATCACATGCATATCTATTCCGTCTTATACAAATAGCTCAGGTGAGATATGTTTTTGAAAAATTTCTTTCCATGGAGCACCTACATTGTCCCAGTCACTTCCCCAGTTTTCATTAATATGTCTGTAGGCATTGTAGGGCTTTTCATTCACTGGTTCAGGATAACCTATAAGGTCTTCGATCGTATGTTCAACCATTAACCTCCTTTCCTCCATATTCTCCAAACTTGCCAAGATCGGATCATTAAATTTCATTGCTCCTGCTTCAGTATCCATATCGTGAATGACAAAAGGATCAATGCCTAAAATTTTCAGGTATTTTACAAGTGATATGATCACTGCTTTACCTCTGGCTTTGACAATTTGATACTCTGATAGAAACTTTTTCATTTTAATTATCGGTAGTCGCTGTACCGTTTCTTTCAACAGTAATTCCTCTGTATCCCCTTCGACAACAATGACACGTCGGCAGAAAAACACTTTCGCTATTGAATCGTCGATCTTCAAAATGAATTTGACAAACTGTTTATCATCCGCTTGCAGGTCTTTGAACGCTTTTGTGGTGTTGAATGCCATAGATGTGGTGACAGGAATAGCATGCTCGGCATCGATTTTTAAACTCAAAAGATTGAGTACTTGTTTGGGGTAATGTTCATTATCGATCTTCCGACTAAGGTCGATCATATATGGCGAGTGCGTAGTGCAAATGATCTTGGAATTCGACGAAGTGGCCAGTTCATATAATTTTTCGCGCATCAAGCTTGCCGCATTGGGATGAAGATACATCTCAGGCTCTTCAAACCCAATTATCAAGGGTCTTATAAAAACTCCTTCTTTGATTTTTCTTTGAACAAATCGCTCACGATACCGCAACAAGGCAAATACTGTTGAACGTATCGCACCCATTCCCTGCTTTTCAGGATGAGTTTTAACGTTGCTTGACATTTCAATATTGAACGTAGGCTTTATGGACGAATTGGCATCACTCAAATCTGTCGTGATATGTATTTGTGAACCTGTAAATACACCGCTTATGATATTGTTTATCTCAATAAGCATTTTTCCGAATTCCTGATTTTCGTCGTTTGGATTTAGCTCGGCTGCCAGTTTTTCTAAATATAGCTGGGCCTGCTTGTAATTTTCTGACGCTTCCCTTACTTCATTGAACAGTTCCTTCATGGTATTTTGAAGAGCGCCGCCTTGTTTGTTAATCTCGTTTTTTCCGTTCTCGGCTGGGATAAGCAAGAAACGGGGAAGTTTCACTAAGATGTTTTGCTCGATGCCGCCGGGATTTTGCGCCCACTCAGCGTTATTCTCGTCGACGTCCCAAATCTCTGAGATAAGGTCGAGCTTATCTTTGTCTTTAGCGGTAAGGTTTTTTGACCTGTTTACATCACCCTCAAAACACTCGGCGATGATTTCTTCGCTAATGCCTACTGCAAGGTAATCGTCAAGCGTTTTACACTTCGCAAATTCTTCCTTTATCGTTTTGCTGCAAGACCGCATTTCTCTCTTTGCTGCGCCGCCTCTTGGATAGGTTTTTCGGTAATAAATACAGTTCAGTGGCTCACCGTTCGGGGCCTCTGCAAAAATGCGGCCCTTGAATCCGCGCCATGTATTGGACTCCGCGGGCAGGTCGGTGAGTTTTACTTCAAAAATGACCTCGTCGGCTTGGTGTTCGGGGTCATCGATCTTAAAGTAGTCATCGTCATCTAGGTTTTTGGAATCTGAGAAGAACAATTCCATGGCCGTAAGAATACTGCTTTTGCCGATATTGTTTTCGCCTATAAGGAAGGTCGCGTCCCCACATTCGATCTTTGCTTCTTTGATTCTCCTGAAGCCTTTAATGTAGAAGTAGTCGATTTTCATGAATAAGATTTTAGGATTGTTATAATATAGGTACTTGTTTCAAATATTCACCTGTTTTTATACTTAGTGTAGAAAGTATCATAAAACTTCACCCCGGATTCATCCGGCATCTGTTTGTATGATTTGACCATTGTCTTTACGAAATCCCGGAAACCGGATTTAGGCAAACCGATCAATAACTTCGCATATGGCTCCAGTTCAGGCTTACTTAAAAAGTTACGGGCTAAAGTATTCCTGATCTCTGACTGTGACAAGCCGATATCTCTCAATTTCATGTATTGTTTCTCGCAATCAACCGGTGGAGCAGAAACAACGAAACTTAAGATCCAGTTAAAAGAGTGTTGTCCAAAGAATAACGGCAGGTCGAAACTTGACTGATATACGTCTTTCAGTTGTTTAACACCAAAGCGTTCGACAAATTCCTTTAAATAAGATAAGTAGCTTTTTTGGATATGTCTCAGGTTCTTAAAAAAGAAACGTCTTGGTGATTCTTCGGCATTGATTAGTCCTTCCAGAAAAACAGTTGGCTCATCGCTGTTTACCGCGTTCGAAAACTCATCAATGAAAGAAAATAATTGGCTATTACTCAAAGTATTTTCCCCAACCAAAACTTCCAGTACACGGAAGAAAAAAGCCTTAAACCGAGGAACGGCGTAAATAGTAACCAAACATTCAAAGAGTACGGGCTTATGTACGATCTTGCTTTCTTTCAAGGGGAACTTTTCTGCAAAACAATTCTGGATGGCAAGAATAATCAGATCAACAACAGTCTTCTCATTTATATTCGTCAGATACTTTAAAATTTGAAGGAAAAACAATAAGGCATCGTTTTTATTTTCGGCAAGTTGCTCATCGATGATCTTTCTAAATAATTTGGGACCGCCGATATTCTGATCGACTTTACACACCAGCAGTTCCAAAACAACCGCCCAGGAAGACAGTCCCAGGTTCTTGCTCAATATTTCGGTAAAGCGTTCCTGGCTGTTTCCAATGTAGTACTTGGTAAAAATGTAGTAGGCAGTGAAATACTCCAAAAAGGTTTTATGGGTAAATTTATTTTCAAAATAGATCGAACGCAGCTTTGCAAATTCCAGGAACTCCGTTGCTGCCTTATCTGCCTGATGTTCATCTTCGATTTCGCCGTTTTCAATCAAGTATCTTTTTAAATGAAGTTGTACTGCTGAATTGGTGATGCTTCTGTTTGAACTATCGAATTGCCAGAATGCGATGGCAGAGAATACAGATGCCTTGTTATGTATAGCCAGATTGAATTTCAGCTTTTTCTCCTTTTCATCCCTGTGTTCGACTATGGTATTGGTACAACCTTCGTAAATGCTTAACTTATTGGTAGGGAGTTCCAATTCATTGCGGTAAAGTATCAGTATTAAAGACAACAGTAAGGGATTATATTTCAACTCCTTGTCTACGTTCGCTAGCTGCGCGATACAACCTGCAATTTCCTGCTCCCTGCGATTGAGGTCGGTTTCTTCCTGATTGTACCATTTCCTGACGTAGTCTACTAATTGTTCCTGGTTGAAGTTCTTTACCTCAAGCCTGTAGAACTTATCAAAAGAGACCTCCTCATAAGATTCATAACGGCTGGTAACGACTACTTTCACATCCGGATAGGTGGTTGCGAAATTCTGTATATCATTGCGCACGCCTATTCTTTCCTGTATATCAAATATTTCATCGATACCGTCAAAGAATACCAGACATGGAAAGTAAGTCAGTATTTTTATCACTCTGTCCAGGCTTATATTTGTCTGAAATTCACTTGCTAGAATCTTAACCAGAAATTCTGCAAAGCTTATCCCATGTGCTATCTTGACCTGATTATACTTATGAAGCTCAATTCGAAAAGGGATGAACCTGTAGATATCTTCATTCGAAAATACGGTTTCATCATTTTCCAAGATCTTACAAATAGAATACTTGATTATCGATGACTTTCCTGCACCCGGGTTTCCCAAGAGCACGGTGTGCTGGCTTTTGCTGAACAGATCTTTCAGGCCATAATCCATGAATCCGTCCCTGTAAATCCTTTCATGAATAGTGTCTGTATTAAAGCCGCCTGCAAAATCCCCTGCTGCTAATTTTTCAAAAATATTAAGATCAATGGTTTTAAATTCCTCGATACCGACAAAATCTATTTTTGGAAAAGTATATTCCAATTCTATCCAATCCTTCGTGGCTCCGCTGACGCCTATATTTCTAAAATGGGGCGGCACGAAAAGTTCATAAAGTTCCACCTCACGCGGGCGGCTTCTGTTAACTGATAACCCAAAAAAGTTCAGTCTAGAAAAATTATTAAGGCATTTTTCTGTGTAAGACGCTTTAAAACCGGCAAAATCAGAATAGTTAAAATCATTGGCGATGTTCAGGTCCGAGAATTCTTGTTCCAGCAGATCATTGATCGCCTGAAACTTTTTAACATCATTGAGACGTTTTATCAGCCCATAAAGATCGGTCGCGTCTATAATCTGTTCTTTGTTATTGAAAAGTGTCTTCCCACTGGAGATGCCGTCAACGATCAACTGGGAATAGTTTCTTTGTTTTTCCGTTAATATATAGACGTACAGTTTATCTATATGTTTATCATGTCCGTACTTTAAAAACTTCGAAAGCGTGCTCTTTACTTTTTCAATTGAATTTGTGGCGGTCACCTGAACGCCTATCCTGGCGATCTGATCATCGATAAGATCTATACTTTCAAAGTGTTTTTTCTCGCTGTCATTAGCATTTCTGAGTTTGCTGTCAAAAACAATATTGAGCAATGGGACGAGAATATTTTCTGCGTGGTGGTTAATATCGTATTCCGAATTCGCTGTCGCTATTTTGACCTGCAATTGGAACCGGCTTAGGTAGTCTCTTATAGAGACCAGCAGTTTATTGTGATTTGACATTGGGTTTGATGAAAAGAATAAGTTAAAATACGATGTCCTATTTGGTTTAGCAAATCATTGTCTGAAATCCTTCTCCAGATTATTATTTACAGCTCACGATTATTTTCATCAACTGGCTTATCAAAACTTTTGCTAATGGTTCTACAATTTATACTCCTACTAAAGCCAAAACACCCATATTCAATTTGTCAAAAATTAACAACCTGCGTATAGAATTTAGGCCTCTCTGAGCGTGTTGATTATGTGCAATGTAACCGAATATTAATTTAATATCTTCTACTCAGCATCATAAGGTTTGATAATGTTTCAAAACATTGCCGAAATAACTATTCTACTTCCACATAATCCCCCCAAACCCATCCCTGCTGATCCTGATAGACCACCTCCATCCAACCGTTCGTTAAACTGTCACCAACTACGGTCACTCTTTCCTTATCAGCAATAGTTGCTATCGATCCGGAACCCGCATCAGGCCCGACTCTCAACTTCACTCCCCTCCTGGCGACTATATGGGCATTCGTTCGATCTTCGACTGTTGTCGCCGATATCTTACGTCCTTCCGACCGCTTAAAGAGCAAATACCCTAATGCAATATTTACCAATATAAGCAAATAGGCGTATCTGCGCACTCTCTTAATCTTCCCCCAGTCCATTACGATCTAAAAATAAAATACATCAACACCACAGCGATCAATATCTGGATAAAAAGGAACCCGTAAGCACTTCCCAGATCCTGTTCGTAAGCGCAACTTTCACATAAGGTTTTCATCCCGTAATGTGTTGTTGTCCGACTACTTGTCCGTTTACCAGAATAGATGCTCCTCGAACTACCCGTTTGCACCGTTCTCCGGTAACTGGAACCACCGGCCCCGCACTTAAAACATGATGCCATATTCGTATCAACGATGAATGGTTAAATATTTTTGTAAAATTCTAATTCTTCCCTTTTTCCAACCTGGCGATCACCTCAAGCAACTGCTCACCATATTGGTAGATCTCATCAAGCGACTTCACCTCGAACTTCACCTCTTTTCTCGCCTCATCCAGCACCACCAGGTATTTCTTAACCCCGTTAAAGTACAAGCGACAGATTGTTTTCCGGTTATTATCATCCAGCAAGATGGCGAAATAAGACAAGGCATCCCGGTAAGTTACCCGCATTGCATCCACATGCTGGCGCAGCAGCGACTTGACAATATAGAAACCTTCCAGCTCCTCTTCGGTAGTCACTATGCCGGTCTCCGTTTCTGCAGCAGCCACAGTTCCATCCTGCTTCACGGCCTCTGCGACCTCTAACTGCTTCTCCTGGTTCAAAGCTGACTTCAGGCGCTCATTGATCGCATCACTGATCAGCGAACCAAACGAACGCTTGATGATCGGCCCGAACTGCTCTTTCACCTTCGCCGTTACCTGTCCCGAATACACCTGCCTCGCAAAAAAGGTGATAAATCCTTCGGAGGGCGCCAGCAATTCCCGGTTAATCAAATTCTTAAGCTCGTTCAAATATTTCAGCTCACTTGCCGTATTCGTGATACTATCGACATCAAAATAAGACTTATGGAACTTTTTAAGTTCAATCATATCCGCCTCTTTGATCTCGGTGATATTGAACTCAAAAAATGGCGAGCTATCCATCTTGTTCGTTTCCACCAGGTCGGTGTAGAAACGATAATTCAAACCGTTGGTCAGCAGCCCGAACTTTGCCTTTGTCGTGTGGAAATATCGGAACAACTGCGAATTATGCGGATCCAGTTTTTCCAGGTGGTGCTTACACTCTACGAGTATTGCAGGCTCCCCTTCCTTCATGATCGCATAATCAACCTTTTCCCCTTTTTTGATACCGATATCTGCGATAAACTCCGGGTTGACCTCAAAGGGATTGAATACATCATAACCCAATACCTTTATGAATGGCATGATCAGTGCATTTTTAGTCGCTTCTTCGGTTTTGATTTGCGGCAGTAATTTTTCGACGCGGCTGGCAAGTTGCAGCACTTCGTCTTTGAAGTCCATTGTCATTATTCTAAAGTTTTATTTAACTATTATACCTGGGAACGACCTGTTATTCATGCGGATTTCTGCATGAAATAGGCTGCTCAATATTTCTTCCATTCCAGGCTTCTGAAACCACTGTCCTTGGCCCATTTACGCCAGACTGCTTCTAATATCTCATTATCTCTCAGTCCTTTGGGATGACTGTAGGTTAAGTAAATTAAATCTTTGTCCCGCTCTGCTGTCTCTAAAACATGAAGGTCAATAAGCCGGTTGTATGTACTTGCATAACCTTTTAATCCCAAAGAGCTGTTAGCCTCCAGTGCTTTACCCGGGGTTAATCCTTTCGCCACACAAAACTTTCTAAGCTTTTCAATCTGAGGAACGCCGAAATAATACTCATTGCTCGGATTACCAGCGAACTTAAACTCCAGGTATCCGTCCGTCAAAATATAGATATGATTACTAAAATGGGTCCTGGTAATTTCATCTCCTATCGTAACAGAATGATCCTTTTTAATTAGCCCGCCGCCTTCGATCCTTTCGATCAATAAACTGATCAGGTCCATACCCGGATTAGAAACTGTCTTGTACTGCATCCTAGCGAAACCCTCCAGGTCATCAAGTTTACGCTGCAATCCCGCGTTCTTATACTTACCTTTCGAATTGATAAAACGCTGTTTGTCGCCCAGGTCTCTAAAACTTTCCAAATCGATTGTCCTACCTTCAGGAAGCGAGAACGGAGAAAAGGAGATACTGGAATTATCACCGATTTTTTTGCCGGGCATGACACAATCATTTTTGAAATAGGAAACCAGCTGACGGATGACCGCCGTATCTTTCTGCGGAAATTTTGCACTTTTTGTCCGGCTGGACAGGTCAGCAAGAATGATGATATTCTGGTAAGTAAAATTTTTAATGGTAACAGTACCCTGTGAATAGCCAGATATTCCAGCAACTGTGGACAGCACAAATAGTATGATCTTTTTCATCGTCAATTAGTTTTCCGAAATGGATAGTTCGATTTCCGCGACCCTGTTGGCCACTTCATCAGCCGCGTAATATCTTGGCAGAAAATCGATAAACCCGGTCTTAAAGGCCGAGATGATACTCATCAGAATAACCTCCGTAAAGATCTTACCGCTGGTGATCTTCGCGTTGTAATCATCAAATATTGCTTTGATATCCTGGTGGAACTGACCATACCTCATCTCAAGTTGATTCAGCTCATTATTAATTTTCACCTCGATTGCCGAAATTTTCACTTCCAATAGTTTTATGGCACTCTCCGTAGCACTGATCTTCCCTTTTAATATCTCCTGTAGTGTAACTAATTCCAGAAGGTCTTTAGCCAGCATCTGCAGCATCCTGGTTTTACCCGAATCAACGATCTCCCTTCTCGATTCCCGGTATGCTTTCGTAACATATTCTATCAGGTAGTGCGTAATAAATAACGGAAGCATTCCGAATACGAAAATCAGATAAAATTCGCCTTGCTTGACCACCTCCCAAAGCTGCATCGTTGAATCGTCTCCTTTTATAAGCGATTGAATTTTATCTGTATTGACAGCCACCATAGCCGACACCAATATGTCAAATACCCCGAGGCCTATCCAAAAGCAAAGCGTATTCACCCAACTTTTTTCACTTCCCAGGATCTTCATATTGGTCAGTGACAATGGAAATAAAAAGATAAGTCCGGAGATCAACCCGAACAAGACGCCCTGTTCTTTAAAGATCTTGATGATCGCATTCGCGTCTACCAGTTGTGGCAGCGGAGGAAGCTGTCCGGATTTAAGAAGCGTTCTGATGTTATTCCCTTCAAAAAACACTTTATAAAGCGCCGAAGCAAAAAAAACAGACAAGTAAAACAGGCAAATCGCCAGAAATACAGAGACCAGTATGTTACCTGGCGTCGCAAAGGGCTTCACAATCAGCAATTCTTCTAAATTTCTCTGTTCCAGTTTGTTTAATTCTATCTCCTTATTGATATGAATAAGTCCCTTTTCACCTACATTTTGGTTGCCGAATTCATAAATATTTTTTTCAGCATGCAGACGCGAAATTTCCTGGTTAATATGGCGTTGCTCTATCTCATCAGAATTCTTTATCGATTGAATCAGGTTCGATTTATCTAATTCCAGATTAGCTTTTCTACTTTCAAATGCTGTTTGGATATTAGAGCTCAGTACACTTTTTTTACTGCCCAAACTATCGTCAACAGCATACAAACCCACTTGCTCTTTGATGTTATGATACTCTGCCTTGAAGATCGGAACGCTTCCTAGACTCTCAGCGGACTTTTGAAATCCCATTGTCTTGTACTGTTCCGTATCAATTTCCGCCGCCAGGTAAACCAGATTATGCAGTTGTTTGGTAAAGGACTCGCTTCCATTATCAGGCTGCGGCTCCTCGGTCACTGGCTTCTGTAAAGGTGCTTCTTCGCCCAAAGGTATCCGGTTATCGATGTTATACTTTAACCTGTCGAACTCTGTCATGAATTGTCTGTATATCCCGGGCTCATCTGACAGATGCACATTTTCAACGTTATTATTACTTGCATTGTATGAATAGTTATATGAACCATTGATCGTGATCCTATTGTCTATCAAACAAAACTTATGATGCATCATCCCTCTTTCATCCCCTGTTTCAAAAGCATGTAATGTTATACCTGCTGCAAGAAACATTTGCTTTACCGTCTCGTTCTGCGCATTTGATGATAGAATAATATCGACATCGACATTCCTTTTCTTCGCTTCAATAAAGGCATTCGCGATATCCCGGTCGGTGAACCAGGCCATCGCTAACCTTAAAGATTGCTTTGAGCTGTTCAATTCCTGAAGGATCCTTCTTTTGATCTCCGAGCCGTTTGTAATGATATCGTTCATAGCGATCTGCTGTAAGGTTTGATGAGGTTAGTTTAGGTTATTTCTGTTGAACGAAATTTTAATATCAATGATCAGGCACATCGTTTACAGGTCTTCGATTTGACAGGCCATTTCCTGTCTGACGAACCTACTGACCGGATATTTATACCTGTTCATGATTTATTATGATAAGGTTTAGGTAATAATATTTTAGTCCTCCCAGCGGCAAAGCGTTTTACCGCCTTTTTTTGCCTGCTCCGGCGTTACTTTAATGATCCTGTAGGTGCAGTTACTCAGCCCGCGGCAATGCTCATTCAGGTGGTAGCGCTTCGCATTAGGACTTTCACAGACATACACTGTATTGCCCGTGTTACCGCCCCCGAATGACAGGAGCATGCCGGCGAAGATGTGAAGGATGATCAGTTTCATAAGCTATCGTTTGATTATATCCCAAAGTTACCCGCACCTCACCACCTATTTTTGCGGGAAACCGCACGGCACAAAACTTATTTGTAAGTTTGCCGCTTACCTATGAAAAAACTTTTTGTCAGCGGCTTCCCGCTCGGGATCACCGAGCTGGAACTCGCCACCCTCATCGCCCCATACGGCGACATTGACACCATCAAGATCGTACGCGATAAAAAAACCAAAAAATGTAAAGGCTATGCTTTTATATAAATGAAAGAAAGTGAAGGGGCAAAGCATGCCGCCGTTGAACTGGACAGCAAAGAAATGAACGGCCGCCGGCTCACCGTCAACGTCAACCCGGATAAGCCGGAAGCTACCCCGCAGATCGCGCCGCAAACGCCCGAACGAATCGTTACGCCACCTGCCAAAGCCATCCGCATCTCCCCCAGGATCGACAGGACCGCAACCGAAAGACCCAAACACCCCAGAAGGACAAGCATTTAGATCAGATCAGCCCGGCATCCTTGCAATAGGCTACCAGCTGCTGGTTATTGGAAACCTCCAGTAGCGTCCTGGCCCGGTTCAGTGCCTTTTCCACACTGCGCAGGCTCGCATTCTGCATCCCCTGCGCCGCCAGCCAGTCCGGCAATTGTTTTTGCAGCATCCCCCCCGCCAGCTGACGGATGATCGCCCGCTCATAGTCCGTCAGCGCATCCGCCACCTGCCGGATCGACTGCCTGTAGCCTTCCGGCAGATAACGCCGGTGCTGCCCGATCATCGCGATCGCCGAACGCAGGTGCTCGGCATCGTGCCGCGCTTTCCGCACATAACCATCGATCTGTAGCTCGCTGAACAACCTGCCGATCACCGCCGGACGCTGTTCACCCGAAAACACCAGCACTTTCAGCTCCGGCTGGATAGCCCGCGCCGCCAGGATCAGTTCCTCCCCGCTTTTCAAATGCTGCGGGGAGCCATCCTCCTCGAAAGACAGGTCCGTGATCAGTAAATGATAAGGTTCGTTTTCCTTCAGCGCCAGACGGATCATATTCAACGCATCATCACAGTAGTACGCATGGATATGCGGCAGGCCCAGGTCATCCATGGTCTTCCGCACAGAAATATTCGCAGATTCATGATCTTCAGCGATCAGGACTTTTCCAATCATAAGGTTAAGATTAAGCCGCGGAAAAAGACAATTGCACCTGCAAGCCATTTTCCCGGCCGGTCTCAAAGATAATATTGCCGCCGATAGCTGACATGCGGTTTTCCGTATGGCTGATCCCGTTGCCCTTACGGGATGTCGCCGGCATCCCCATCCCGTTATCCGTATAGATCACCAAACAGGCTTTCCCGGATCGTTGAAAAGCCACCGTCACCAGCGTCGCCCCGCTGTGCTTGCGCATGTTCACCATCAGCTCCTGCAAGACCAGCGATACCTCCTGCCGGACCACATCCGTGGTTCCCTCCCAGAAAGCCTTTGTACAGTTGTCCGGCAATACCCGCGTCCGCTCCGTCCCAAAAGAGACCAGCATAGCCGCCAGGTGCAGCTCAAAATGCGCCAGTGGCACCGGCTCATCCTCATAACTCAGGTCACGCGCCCGCTCATAAAGGACCTCCAGGCGATCGGCCAGCTCAGCCGGATCACCTGCCGTGCCGTTATCCAAGTCCGACATGATCCGGTACAGGTCATTCGCCAGCACATCGTGTACCCGCTTGGCCGTTCTCAGTTGTTGCGCACGCAACCGCTCCGCAGCTTCGCGGCGCAAACGCGCCTGACGCCGCCGGATAAAACCCATTATCAGCACAGCGGAGACCGCGATGATCACCAGCAGGCCATACAAGATGAACTGCTGCCGCAGCAGCCGGAAACGCTGCTCTGTATTGTTCTTCTGCAGGTTCAGGTTATCTGCCTTCGCTTTCACCGCCTCATAGCGGATCACCGCGAACTGGTTCCTGGCCGCACTCCTGGCCAGCCAAAGACTGTCCTGCAAACGGGTATACACCCCGAAATAAAACCTCGATTCTTTTTCCGGGCTGAGCCGCACCAGCTTTTGCAGCGCTTCCAGCCGGTCATCCGGACTCTGCAGTTTAGCAGCCACCCCGTACATCAACCGCGCATAAGCCAAGGCCCGGACCGGCTCCCGCTGCCCGAAATGATCCGACAGGTGGGCATAACTGGCATTCTGTCCCCATTCGTCCTTCAGTTTCAGCCGGATGGACAAAGCCTTCAGCAACAACGGGGAAAGAGCTTCGGCAGGATACCGCTTCGATCTTGCCCAGGCATAATTATCCAAAGCCTGCGCATATTTTTCCGGACGCTTACGGATCAGCGGGGCATCCATTACTTTACGGAAGACCACTATCGCGGTATCATACTTGCCCATCTCCGTCAGTGTCACGCCAAGGTTACTTTCGTAGTATAAGCGGTTCAGCGGATCAGCAGTCCCCGTGACCGCCCTGCGGTACCAGGTCACCGCCGACGCAAAGTCTTTTAATTTGTATTTATTGATCGCGATCGTGTTGTAGACCGCAGGCAGATAAGGATCACCCGCCCTGAAATACTGAAGCGATTTGACCGCAGTTTCCTCGCTCCCGAAGTAATCACCTTTATCACTCTGGATAATGGCCATCGTGATATAGATGCCCGCCAGTACCGAACTGTCCTTTGTACCGGCTGCAGCCTTTGCATAATAGAAGAATGCACTGTCCGGCTGACCCTGCTGATAGAACTTCCAGGCCCTGGAATGGTCGGCACCCGCATAAGCCGTCCCACTTTCAGGCACCTTATTGCCGCAGGAACACAGGCACCAGAGCAGCGGTAATATAAAAGGGAGCAATATACGGGCAAAGGGAAGGTTCACTCCTCTAAACTAAGACATCCTGCACTATAAAACAACAGGGCAGAATTGCTTCTGCCCTGTCAGGTTATACACCGTGTGGTGGCGGCGGCGGCGGCGGTGGCGGCGTCTGTGTCGTTTGTCCGCCGGTCGGCGCGTCCTGTGTACTCACGCCACCGGGCGCAGGTGTTCCAAGCGCTAAACATAGCGCGATGATCAGTTGTATCATGTCAAAAAAAGTTAAAGGGTTGATCAATGCGCTCCCGGCTGCCGGAGATCCGGCTAACCTGAAGCAAACCCTGCAGAGGCTCCTCCCCTGCAGCTTTTTTTGGGAAGTAGAACTTTACCTGCGGAAGCGGCTTGCCGCTTCCCAAACCGGGTCGCTGCCACCACAGGTATCGTTCCTGTTGAGATCATCGTGTGCACTGCCCCCGACGGCCGGCGGGGATCTTTGTTGATTTCGAAAGCAAAGATATGGGCGTTAAAACCCTCAATACAAGCGTATTCCGCCCTATTCCGCTGTATTCCGCACCGGCGATCAGCCGCCTTTGCGGATTCCCGCAAAAACCGCTAACTTCATCGTACGACCTTTACATCATGACCGACCAGGAAAAAGCCGGCCTGTTAGCCGAATACAAAAAAAGAAAGGCAGCAGGGACCCTTCCAACGAACCTCGATCCGCCTGTGCCTTCCGGCATTAAAAGAGAATGTATCCGGCTTTACCACTTATCTGTCCGGGCAGAAGGAGCGATCATACTGAAGGCATTCTTTAAAAAAAATCATCAGGGGGATTTTAAGACAGGGGTCGACAGCATTGACCATGATCGTTTCCGCCCTACCGTAGACCTTTTAAGAGATAAGGCTTTTGAGCCGGAAGAAAAGCATTATGAACTGCTGGCCTGGCTGCTCGGGCCGGAGCGTATTACGGACAACGGAAAAAAACCCGGTCAGGAGACTGAAGAAACAGGGATCATCCCGCGCATGATCACGTGGCTAAAGAAAAGAAAAAGGATAGGGATCACCGGTACAACCGTCCTGCTTATGCTGGTCGGCGCCGGCTGGCTGATCATCGAAAAGAGCCGGCCATGCATGTACTGGAACGGCGAAGCCTACAAGGCCGCCTCCTGCGCCGTCCCTGTACCCGGCAGCACCCTCTATGCGGCAGATGACCGGAAGATCCGGCAATTTAAAAAGATCATGCGGCCGGATACCGTTACCGCCGCATCCGTGGGTAAACTCTGGTACTTCAAATCCAACCGGCAACTCGAGCTTTTTACCGACAGCGGTATGCACCCCGTCTGGTCAAACCGGAGGCTGAAGGTGCTGACGCCATACATGCAGGCAAAATACCTGACGGCAGATTCCGCCACAAAAGCTAAAAACACGCTTACCGCGAACTGACTATAGTCAACTATTTAAATTCTTGTGAGAAATCTGTAACGTCCGGTCTTTTGAAGGATCTTCAATGCATCGATTAATCTGAACAGTAATATTCCTATAACAAATTGCTAATATTATTAGCAATTTGTTATATTTGTGTATGGACAAAAATATGCTGGTCACCCTTACTGCCCTGGCCGGTCTTGCCGGTGCACTGCTTTCCCAGCTGATGATCGGCTTTTTCGCCTACATCAATGACAACCGGAAGAAGAAGGATGAACTGGAAAAAGAATACCGCAACAAAAAAGCGGAGATCGGCGAAAATTTTTGCTTTATCAATGCTGAACTGATGACCATGATGCGCAAGAACATTGATTACTGGGAGAACCTTGGTGACGACCGGAGCGGACAGACCCTTGCCTACATGAGGCGCGAAATGGAGCGCCTCGATAACTATCAGGCGCAGTTAAAGAGCGGCAACTGGAAATATAACCTGATCAATATCTATTTTGACCTTCCCTTTGACATTGACGCGATCCAGCAGGCCAACCGCCGTTCGCACCAGCTTTATATCCGCGTCATCGATCTCTCCGATAAACTTCGCACAGCAGAAGCGGAAGCGAGGGAAATGCTTTATCCGGCGTACAACATGGCCGTTTTCGAGCTTTGCGGGCATTATGAAACGGTGTATAAACATATGCAAGAGAACATGACGGCGGTTCGCGGGCAGTTGCTGGCGACATTCGGCCAAACCGCCTGAGCCGGCAGGCATGCGCACCAAACCCTTCCCCGATCATGAATCCCGAAACCGGCGCAAACCGGTCAGGAGCGGCTTTTGTGATTTCCTGATCTGGACCGGCACAAATTTGACTTATCAAAAACCGCCGGGACCTTCTCTTTCCCCCAGATCATTTTACCTGCTTTTTGCGGATGGTCCTTAAAGAACCTGTTCCTTTTTTCAAAATGCGCATCGATCGCCCGGCAACATTCCTCCAGACTTTGGTAATCGCTGTTATGGATCACCGAACGGGCCATCCCTGAAAACACCGATTCGATCACATTTAAAAACTGCGCGCTCGACGGAAGCGGCGCGACCCCGATCGCGGGCGTCCGCCACCGCGCGCGGTAGGCTGGTGAATTCAGTTCCGCAATGTGCGCCAATAACTTCCTTGAAGCATGAAAGCTGACCGCATCCCAGGAAAGGTAAAGCTTTTCACAATCCCTGTATTGCCCGACCAGCAGGTCGATAAGTCTGATCATTTCTGCCGTATCCTTTTTCCTGGTATAAAAATGAGATACCTGATTGGTCGATAATTCCAGTGCAGCGAACATAATGAACCAGCCCTTGCCCTTTTGAACCTGTTCAAAAACCGGACGCCCGCCGGGCAAAGCCAGGGCCCGTCCGCCTTTCGGACGAACCGAAGCCGGGCCATACTCATCGATCGAGAAAAAGCGTTCCGAAGGACCAAGATGCGCCAGGATATCCTGTATGGCTGCAAACTTTTCCCTGAAAAGCGGATCCGGGCTGGTGAGCACCTCTTTCGCCCTGCGGGTGTTGATCCCCTGCTTTCGCAGATAAACCGACGCCGCCGCGGCAGACATGGGACTCCCATACACCTGCTCATAAACCCCTGCGAGCTCTTTGGTCGTCCACGAGGTCTTGGGAAGACCGTAGATTTTAGGGCTTTGCTGTACCAGGTGCAGCACATTATCCATCTTTTCTTTCATGCGGCTTTTTACTTCCGGGTTTACCGTATAGCTTCGCTCAAATCCGGCGAGTCCTGAACGCTGGTAAATATCGATCCACCGTAAAGCCGTCCGGAAGCAGCATTCAACTCTGTTCACCGTATAGAGCAGGGATATCCGGGTATGTGCAGCTTCCAGCACCACCGCAACCTGCCAGCGTTGATGGTCATTTCCCTTTCTCCAGCGGGCCAATACTGCCTTATCCTCCACGCTGATGAAAGGAATGATCTTGTTACAGATCAGGCTGATGTTGTTCTCCCTGCAATATTTGAATAAAACGTCCTTAAATGCTGAATAGGAATAGCCCTCCGGCATTAGCTGCTTATAATGCTGATAAGCTGACACCGCACTCAGCCGCGGCCTCTTTTCGGCTGCGATCACTTCGGGGAGAAGCCTGATCGTAGGATGATACAATCTGGTCAGCCGGTGGGACCGGTCGCCTCCGGGCATATAAAAATGCATGTCTGAAAGCTTTTCCGGATAATGCTTTCTGATCTCGCTGAACTCCCGGAAATAACGGAATATAGTACGGCGGTCAATACCCAGTTCCCTCGATGCCGCGCTCTTGTTTACCTTCCCGGCGATGAACATCCGGCGCAAAGCAAATACTTTAATATTGGGAACATTCCGCACCATATCCGCAGCGTTTTTAAATGCTACCGCCGGGCAATGAATTTGTTTGCATGGCATAAGAAACACCGAATCTGTGACTGCCCCCGCTGCTTAAAAGAAGCTGCATTACCAGATGTTATACCGCTGGGTTTTCATACCGGCGAGCCGGGTATTAATAAACAGATATTTACGGTTTGATGATGTCAGTTGCTCCCGATTATTTCTTTTTTCTTTTCACCGGAACAATGTTTTAACGTCAGGGATACCTTTAAAAATACAGGAACAACTCAGCCTGGTGATTTCTCCAGTTTCCGAAGCTAAGCCTTCAGCACAAACTCATTTTCCGCTCTGTATCAAATCAAAAAACAGAAGCGCTTTTCAACTATCCTCATCTGCATCATTACCTCAGGGACCTTTCGCTTTCTGATTTGGTTCAAAGATTTTATCCTCAGATAATAGTACATGGTTGAGCAAACAGCCGAATTTTGGGATGCCGGAACAACATCCACCGTTAAATATGATCTATCCTGGTGAATGCTGATTTCCCGGAAAGCAGAAGTCCGCATTGCAAAACCCTGAATCCTCTGTTAAAAACAACTATCACCTCAAACTCTCCAGCAATTCCTTCAGCGCCGCCGAAGCCTCCGCGGAAAGCTCAAAACTGAACACCCCCTCGCTGTATTCGATCCGGATATTCCCCACATTGTAATTCTTAAAAGGATCGAGATCATAGAGCGATAAAGCATAATCCGGCGTGACATAATTCGCATAGCCCAGCCCGCCGAACTTCGAATAGACCGTCTGCTCTGCATTCAACTGAACCGTGGTACCGTCCTCGATATAAATAAAAGCCCGCTGACCCGCCTTCACCGCGAACTCCCCGCCAATAACATTCTGGACAAGGAAAGTAAGCAGGCGCGCCCGCCCCTGTTTGATCCCCTGCACCAGCAGCTGCACCGAATCCCGGTAGGCCGAATCATTCCTGACCACTAATTTCACCAGCGGCGTTTTCAGAAAATGGGTCGCCGTATCCTGCGGCGGCCCGGGCTCTTCCTGCGCGAAAGCACAAAAAGTCCCGCCCGTCAGCAGCCCTGCAAACAGCACCGCCAGACGCATAAAATCCTTTAGTATGATCAGATATCGCTTCATCAATTGGTCAGGTTAAACGTAGTATTGTTTTGATAAGTAAAGATATAGCCATCGGCTTGCGCAGGTGAAAGGCCGTAATTGGCCATCCGTACCGAAAAATTCCCCGATACCGGCAAAGCACCGCAGTCGATATAGGATCCCGAAAGCTGGCCGGCCGGAATGACCACGTTGATGTTCGTCCACTTCGTACTGCTGCCATTCAGGTACATTTCCAGGTAAATATAGAGCGTTTGCGTATGGACCCTGGTCACCGAGCCATTGACGAACAAATGGCCGCCTGAAACATACGGCGCAGGAGAGATCGTGAACGCATCGTTCGCCGGATAAGTATTCGCGTTCCCCGTAAGCGGGACCGTCGTGCTCGCCGTATAGTTGAAATTCTTACCATCGCTTCCCGAAGGTGCCGGCGGGTAACTGGACATGATCAGGTTAAAACTCGCATTTGCCCCCACCGTGAGCCGCCCGAAGTTGGCCGTACCGGATAACTGCCCTTTTTCAATCTTCACCTGCTTGTTACCGATAAAACTCGTTGTGCCCCCCTGTTGGATAGACAGGTCATAGAACATGAAGACCGGCTGCGTGTAAATATCATGCAGGGTCGACTTCAATATCAACTCGCCCGCCGCATTGACCTCCGCAGAGGCCACCACCGCATCCGTTGGCGTAGGCACCGTGCTCCCCGATGTGCCTACATTAAAATTATAGGAACTCCCCCCGGTAAAACCCCAGTGGTCCGTAACATTCACCGAAAAATTATAGGTCCCCGTTGTCGTCGGCGTACCCGAAATCGTACGCGTCGTATTGTTCCAGCTCAGCCCCGGCGGCAGCGTACCGCTGGTACTCACCGTATATTTGCCATAACCCAGCGCCCCTTTGAACTTGACATTGTAAGGCGTCCCTACCTTACCACCCGCAATGATCGCCGGCGCAGCGATCACCGTCGGCACCGGTTTAACCACCAGATCGAAGGCCCTGGAAACCGTATCACTGTTCGCATCCGTTACCCTGATCCGGAAAGGAAAAGTACCGTCCGCCGTTGCCGTACCTTTGAAAACACCGTTGTTCTGAAAAGTGATCCCGCCCGGAAGCGTACCCGTCACGATAGTAAACGTATAAGGCGCTTTTCCGCCTTTCGCCGTCACCGCCGCTACGTCATTCACATTACGGACGAACTGCCTCAGGATACTGCGGTTCATCGCCAGCGGCACCGCCGCAGGCGTATTGCCCAGCAGGTCGCTGCGGTCGCGCAGCCCCTGCGCATAAAGGTCATTCCCATTATCCGTCGGATGGATCCCGTCCGCCATATTATCGATCGTTGCAGGGAAAAGGTTCTCAAAATCCACAAACCGGCAGTAAGCATGCCCCGGTGCCGTCGCCACCGCCCGCTGCACATCCCTGAAATCATTCGTCGTTGGTCCTGTAGTGCTCAATTCATCATCCGCATAGGTCTCTGCATTCGGCCCTTCATAATTTACCGGGCCGATACCCTGGATATAGATCACCGCGTTCGGGCGCAGCACCTTCAGCCGCTCCACCAGCGTGTTCAGCTCATTGTAAAAAGCCGGCAATGAAACATAATTCGCATAATCGTTCACCCCCGTCTGGAACCAGAACTTATCGACATTGTAAGCAGCCAGTTTTTGTGCAAAAGCCTCCAGCGCCGACGCATTATAAGTATCCGAATGCAGGATACGCCCGGCATATCCCTCCGAATACACATCCCCCGTAAAACCATAGGTCGAATCCCGCATGATCTTCATCATCCAGACATTGTTCTGTGCATCCGAGGAGATATTGAAGCCCGAAAGGATCGAATCATGGATGAACAGCATACTGCCCGCCGCCACCGTGGTGGCAGGCACCACCGTCGTTGATGAGGCAGGGAAATAGACCGCCCGCAGATAAGTGCCGCTGCGCCGCACATGCGGGTCCAGCAACACATTGTTCTGCGTGTAGGTACCCTGTCCCGGCATCATCACCTCCACCGTCTTCATCCCAGGCGGCAGCGCATCCGACACGTATTGCACATTCTTGGATACATCATTACCCTCTACCTGATAATAATTATAGAGTTTACCATTCACAAACACCGCAGGCCCCGAGATACGCGACCCGAGGCTTCCCGAGAACGGCACATAAGCCGTCGGGATGTTCCCCGCCCCCGGCACCGCCGTACCATAGGTTCCCTCCTCGATCATCGTATAGGCATGCACCAGATACGTATCATTCACCGGGTTGAAGAAGTTGACCGTATCCGTAATCCGCATCACCACCAGTCCCAGCGTGGCCGCACCCGCAGGCGCCGTTACACTATAGACCGTATCGGGACCGCTGCCCGTTCCCTTTGTCAGCGTCAGCAGACCGCTTACCGGCTGCCCCGAGGCATTGTACCAGACATATTTCGGGCTGGTCGTGTTCAGCCTCGAGATCGTATAGGTACGGCCCGGCTTCACCTTCGTGGACAGGTTGATGCCCTGCCAGCCTTTCGTGGTATCACCACTCGTCTTAAAATCTTTATTGTACAGCGTCTGCGAAAAAGCATACAGGTTACGCACCGTCTTGTCATACGTATCGCGCACATATTCGATCGCGATCTGGTTCGCATCCGTCTGGAATTTCATCCGCGAGAAAGCCGAATGCTGCAGGTATTTTTTCCGGTCTGATGAAAACTGGTCACTGTATCCCGCCCAAAGTGTTTCCTTGTTCCCGATGAGGGAGGCCGCATCCGCACGGTAACGCGTATAATTTCCCGTCATCCCCGCCTGCTGCAGGTTCAGACTGATGTTCTTTTTAAAAGTACCGCTGGCATTCGCCGAAGAATTCCCCCCGTTGAACACGAAGGCCAGGATATATTCATTCTGCGGATAGATACTACCCAGGTTCCAGCTGAAATCCTGGTAATTCGCCCCCAGCGTAAAGGTCTTGCGCTGATTGATCCCCGCGTTCCAGGTCGTGATCAGCTGCACCTCTATCGTACCCGATCCCTTTGCGCTGAAGGTCAGCGTCCCTTTCACCGGTACCAGAGGGTTCACACTTCCCTGTGAGGAAAAATACACAAAACGCCCCGCGTTCGCCGTCGTACCCGTCACCGTTCCGCTGCTCACGCCCGCGATCGTATAACCCGGGGGCGCTTCCTGCCCCCATTCCGCATCCGTGATGTCCGTATTCACAAAACTACCCAGACTGGCCGCAGCCGTCGATTCCGGTAATGCAGCAGGCACCTGCACCGCATTATAATTATGCAGTACCGACACCGTGTTCTCCATATCGTTCGCCGTGATCATATCCGGCTTACCGTCCAGATCAAGGTCTGCCACCACCAGAGACAGCGGCGTATTACCTGAAGGAAAATCCACCTTCGCTGTGATCGTCGAGGTAGAGATCGTGGTCCCCGTAGAAGTGTTCCGGTAGACCGAGACCGTTTTATTGTTATAGTTCGCCGCAGCGATATCCGCCGTGCCGTCCCCGTCGATATCCCCCATCCCGATGGCCACCGGCTGGCTGCCCGTCGCTACCGTTACCGCCGCGCTGAAAGAAGATTGTGAAAGTGAGTTAGGTGCCGTCATCGCATTGCGCCTGATCAGGATGGTGTGCGTACTTACCGCCGCATCATAACAACCGATGATCAGATCTGGCCGTGCGTCATTATCGATCTGGCTCAGGAACACCGTTCCCGGCTCTCCGGGGACTGCAAGATCCACCTTTGCGGCAAAAACAGAGGCCACAAATGCCCCTCCTGTGGATGCCGTACAGCGCACAAGCGATACCGTGTTCTTTGCAAAACTCCCCGCAACGATATCCCGCTTGCCATCCCCGTCGATATCGCCCAAAGCCACCGAGGCCGGATTCGCATTAACGGCCACATCATATTTGGCGACAAAACTCAGCGTACCCGCAGCCGCCACCGTATTACGGATCACCGATACCGTACCCGCAAAATAATTTGCCACCACAATATCCCGCTTACCGTCATTGTTCATATCCGCCGCCGCCAGCGCCAGTGAACCGCTGCCCGTGGCATAATTCACTTTCGTGCCGAAAGAAAGCACGCCGCCCGTCGTCGTGTTCGGAATCACCGACACCCAGGCGTTGTTATGATAGACTACCGCCAGATCGATCAGGCCGTCCTCGTTAAAATCCCCCGCCACCAGCGCCGAAGGATTATTATCCACCGCGATATCCTGCCGGGTAAAAGAAGATGCCCCCACCCCGTTCAACGCATTGGAATTATTCAGCAGAATCGTCACCGAATTCCCTGTCGCATTCACCACCGCGATATCCGGCGTACCGTTCCCGTCAAAATCCCCCACCGCAGCCGATACCGGATTATTACCCACCCCGAAATCGATATTCGCATCGATATCTGAGGCCACGATACTGTTCTTGGAGGTAAAGGTCTGCCTGAACGGCAGCGGAGAATAGCCCGTCAGCTTCAGCGCCGTGTTCGTCACGCTCACCGGCGCATAAGCCGCCCCGGCAGGTACCGTCACCGATAATGACGTCGCCGTGGCCGAAGACACGGTCGCCCGCACCGGCCCGAAATAAACTGCGTTGTTCGCAGCAGTGGTATTAAAGTTACTGCCCGTTATCGTCACCGCCGAACCCACCTGCCCCGTATAAGAAGACAGCGAGGTCAACGTGGGCACCTGGGCCATGCCCAGCCCTGAAACCAACAACAGCGATAAACATAAATTTATCTTTTTTAAGATCATGACAAGGTGGTTAGGTATAATCTTTAGGTTAATTATTATTTTTACGGGAACTATTCGTTATACCGAAACTTATACTTAGTACTCATTTTTAACTTGTTTAAGGCTGCAACAGGCACAAGTATTCATTAGCATAATCCTTCCCTACATATACTCGCGCTGGTGAGGTAGGCAAATTTCAACTAATGTTAGTCAGCTTTTTATATTTCACCCCAGTAATGTTATTTGTTTCAAAAGCAAGCTTTATTTTTTCACTTACTATGACTAGTCGGTCGAACTTTTTAAGTCGAAAGATATTTGCGTCAAAAGGAATCTTGTCATTATTCAAAATCAGCCTTTCGAAAGATTTATATTTCCCAGCTTTATCAGGACGGACTGGGTCATCTTCCGCCCACTTTGTAAAAATTGATTTGCTTTCATCTACACAGTCTATATCTTTATTCACCACCATCAGGTAGTGATCATTATTTACTTTTGCTTGTTCATCAAATCTGACGGGAATAAATTGCGCTTCCTTATCGCTCAACAACGCTTTTACTCTTTCATTTATGACAAGCAACTCAAAATCCGCCATTGTAAAATCTAATGAAATTCCCTTACTTCGAACAGTTACAAAAAGTTCCTTATCTGGAATATTGACCGTTCCAGGCTGAACGTATTTCCAAAAGTCCCATTTATCGTCGAAGTTAATACTTCCCAAAAACCATCTTTTCTTTGGGACATACAACTCATCCACCAGTTCATAATATTCCATAACTATTATCCGCCTGTAATTAATTTATTTAATCGTGTTCCTTGTTTTGACACTTCCTCACTCAATTGATTTAAAGTTGCTTCAAATGCTTTTAAATATTTTTCACCTTTCAAACCTTCGACGGCGTCAATCAAACGATTATAAATCTCTTTGTGATATTCATCAGGGTGTGGACCTCTATGTCCCAATACTTTAACTTTATTAATCGCATCATTTAACTTATAACCAGCTTCTTGAAATAAAGGTTCGAATTTTTTTGACCACTGCTCACCTCTCTTATAGTTTTTATTTGTAAAAATATGATGTATTGCTTCTTTTAAAGCCTGATACTCGCCAGGCGCTTTGTTGAATAAGCCAGCTGAATTTTTGTAACCTCCAAGAATATTGCTTAAATCTAATACGTCTTCCGTTGATTCTTTTATTCCTGACCAGCCTTTACCAGTCTGCTCGTTCGATGATTCTTGGTAAAAGGTTATTCCATATTCACTTTTATCATATACTAATGTAGTTCTTCTGTATGTATTTTCTCCTTTTGCATTCGCGACAGCTTTACGCCATAAATTTCCCAGAC
Source organism: Mucilaginibacter conchicola (assembly GCF_003432115.1). GTDB lineage: Bacteria > Bacteroidota > Bacteroidia > Sphingobacteriales > Sphingobacteriaceae > Mucilaginibacter > Mucilaginibacter conchicola. The sequence goes on along the minus strand of NZ_QWDC01000002.1, from coordinate 1,378,387 downwards.
CATTAGCTGCCTGCTTTAAAGGATATGCGGCATCACCTTCATTTATCACATCAAGCATGTTTGGGCTAACATTCTTTCCATATTTCAACGACTCCAAACCATCTAAATCTACATTTTCAATAGGGCTATCACTCGCGAATTGATAAGGCGTTAACTCTGGATATTGAGCACTTATCGGATCCAAACTCAAGAATTTCCCCACTCTCGGATCATAGATCCTCATTCCGTAATCCTGCTGTGCTCCGGCGATCTCATTCCCGCTTGCGTCCAGCTTCACCTCATTATCGTTCTCCTTCCCGTTAAAACCATAACGGTACTTGGACGCATTCGTTGCGGTGTACTGCCTTGCCGGCTGCACCATACCGAAACTGTAATAATCCTGTGCACTGATCACATCCGGGAGATAAGTCACCGGTAGCCCCGTCCCCGTCTGCAAACGCTTATCGCTCACTGTAGCGATCACATTGCCCAGATGATTGCTCAGCTCATAAAAACGCTTGCCCACCACACCCGACTCATTCACCGGATCTGTCGAACTGCCCGTTGCCACACTGATCTGCGGCGTCCACATACCGATACGGCTGCTGCCATACAAATGCTGCTCCTTCCAGTTCGTTGTGCCTCCGGCATTATCGTAAACCGCCAGCGTATTGCCCTGCGCATCGCGTACATACCAGGTCGTCACATTGGTACCCGCCAGCAATTTGCTTACCCGGTTACCCGAAGGATCGTAGGTATAGGTCAGGTTACCCGATGCTTTGGATACCGTCAGGATCTTTCCATACACACTCCAAGTGATCCCCGTCAGCTTTTCCGAGGTCGCCTTCGTCATGTTACCGATCGCATCGTAAGCGTAATTGGTTGAGGCCTGCGTCACCAGATCGCCCGCGTAATTGCTGGAAGCAATCCTGTCCGTGATGTAGTTCAGCCTGTTATTCGTCAGCCTGCCGTTCCCGTCCCTCGAATAATTATAGGTCAGCGAGTCGATCGTCGGTGCCGTCGCAGCCGAACCGTGACGGTTCAGCGTCAGGATATTGCCGTTACCATCATACGTATAGGTCTCCCCGAACAACTGCGTGATACTCGTTTTATCCCAGCTGCCGCTGATCCCCGGATGCTGACGCGTGGTCTTCAGACGGTTCAGCTGGTCATAATGATAGGTATAACCCGTCATCGCTCCCCCGCCCAGATTCGCCTGCCTTACCGCCAGCGTAGAACTGCTGATATTCCCGTTATACAGGTTCTGCCCCGTGTACTCACCGGCAGAAGGCACATAACCCGCACCGAAAGCCATTGCCCCCGCCTGACCGATCGCGGCATAATCACCGCCGTAATAACCCAGCGCGAAACCCATCGCATCCTTCGCCACGGAGATATGGTCGCCCGCCGCGCCGTCCGCACCGATATCGCCCGCCGGACCCGCCGCATTCAGGTCCTGGTTGTTGATGCCCTTCATCCATCCCTGCAAAGTATAGGCATAATCGATACCCTGTACCCGCCCGCTGTCAGAACCCAGTTCCAGCCTGGCCAGCGGCCCGTGCAGATAATAGTCATAATGCGCATCGGCAATTTTCGTCTCTTTGAACAGATCGCTGGTCCCGAACGAACGCAGCATCGCCTTCGGCCCGCTGTAGGCATCCGTCAGCCGGTTCTCCGCATCATAGATATATTTATAATAATACTGGTCCTTCTGCCCTTCCTGGTAGCGCACAAAGTTCACCTTCCCGCTGATCAGGTCGTACTCGTAACCGATCTGTTTTACCCCCAGCGTACCGATCTGCTGGTAAAGATTAGCAACGTTACCGTCCAGGTCATAGTCGTAATACGTCGCGTTCTGCACAGCGCCCGTCTGCGTCGCACGGTAAACCGAGGCCACTACCCGTTTACGCAGATTCCGCTGCAGCGGTTTATTGTCTTTTTTAAGAATGGTCAGACCTGAGATACCCGTCAGGTTTTTCTGATCATCGTAAAAAGTACTCGTGATCTGCACGTTGGCCGTCGCACTGTTAAAGGCCGTCAGATCGGTCACATAACCCGGCGCAGGCAGGCCTGCCGCAGCGTTCTTTTTCTGCCCGACCTCCGTGATTCTCCCGAGGTCATCATATTTCGTGTAACTGTAATCCGTCGTAGCCAGTTGCTTATCGTTCTGCGATACCAGCAACCGGCTCAGCTGATCATACCAGAAACGGTTGGTACCGCCGTCGGGTGAGTTCTGCAGCACCACCTGATTGGTCGCATTATACTGGTAATCCGTCACCAGCGTATGTTCCGGATAAATACCCGTGATACGCGTTTCCTGCGTACTGCTGCCCCCCACCGTGGTCTCCGACCCCGCCGCAGGCACATTGAAGCGTGCCCAGTAGGCATCCGTATTCAGCGGCATAAAACAATCATTGCCCGCATTGTTCAGGATCTCCGCCGGATACAGCAGGTGATTATAGATCCGCATGTGCTTCAGCGTCGTCAGCTTGTCCGGATAAACAGCCGGCAGCGCATTATTCACCACCGCCGCTTTAAAGCCGTTGATATACACGCTCAGTTTACCCTTCTGCAGATCGGTGGACTGCACCACCAGATGCGTCCAGGCCTGCAGCGCCGGCAGACCCGAAAGACTTACAGTTACCCTGTTGGCATTATTGAACTGACCGGATGACGGATTGCTGAAAATATCCACCCCAATCGTATTGTTGAGGATACTGACCTGGAACAGGTATTTACCGTCCTGTGTGGTCTTTGCCAGCTGGTTACCACTGCTGCCCGTATTGTACAGCCACAGCTCCACGGCCGTATTGGCACCCGAAGCGATACGTGTTCCCAGATTGCTGAAAGCCGTATTCACATCCGCATTGGCGGTCGGGCCCGTGTATGGCGTTCCGCACACAGCAGCATCACCCGAACGCAGTTGCTGTACCTGCGCGATCTGCGCATCCGTCAGCAGTTTTACCCCCTCAGGCGGAACAGTACGCACCAGGTTATCGGCCTGGTCATAATAATATAAAGTAAAGTGATAGATCGTAGCCAGCGCCTTGTTGGTTACCGTCGGCTGCGCACCCGAACAGGTGCTGATGTAACCACTTCTTATCAGGTTCTTCTGATCGGTAACGTAAGCTGCATATAAAGAAAGGCCATCCGAAGCCGCCGCTTCAATACGGCTCTGTATCTCCGCATACGGACTTACAGGCACCTCAAAGCTCACTGACTGGTTACATAACAGACCCGTATGACTGGCCTCATAAGCCAGATATGCCGAATAACTGAGCGAGAAACCGAATTTCTGGTTCATGTAATTCGTCAGGATCAGATCGTAATTGGTGCTGGCACTCGTCAGCCCGGGGATCTCACCTAACATCGCCGTTTTCGCGGAACTGTAAGCCGTCCAGTCCAGACACGCGCCGTTCCCCGGCAGCAGAAAGTACGGCAGTGTGATCCCTTGTGGCAAGACCCAGTTACAGGAAGCAGAGGCCGACTCCAGCATGCCCAGTTCCGCCTGGGTCAGCGTCATCGCGCTGCCGTATTTGCCCTGCAGATAGGCGAACTTCGCAGCAGTACCCGTATTGCTTGTCCCCGCCTCTTCTGTCGCCAGCTTACCCGCTATCTCCGCACTGCTGTTGTAAATGGTGGTTGGTACAGCACCTGTCACCGGCTTTGCATAGGTTTCCGCACCTTCCAGCAGCCAGGGGTTGAGCGTTGGTGTGAATGCGCCGTTACTTAGTGCGATCGATTTAATAATCGCCGCAAAATCAGTATACGTATTGGATACATTCGGCTTTGCCGTGCTGGAACCATAGATGTGGTCTTTATCACCGTTAGCCGCGCAATAAGTGATTAGCGCATTTCTCAGGTTATCTATCGTTGCTTGCGGTTTGCCGGCAAGGCCCGGTGCCAGCATCGCCATCCAGCGTTCGGCATTGGCTTCGCAGTTCGCACGTATCACCGTGTCCAGTTTCAGTTTGGCCTTTGCATATGCAGCAGCTGTATCTAACGGCATACCTGCATAATTCTCAGGATCGAACCGTGATATTTTTGACTGATAAGCCAGTGAGCAGCCAGGTACAACCGGAGGCGTTGTTGGTGTTGAACAGGTTGGCACAACACCTTGAATCCGAGATGTCCATCCAAGACGATTGTCAACCCCATCAGTTACTTTCAAGCGGGTGCCGTTCACAGGATCCAGTACAAAAACTTTATCAAAAGTTTGCGTGCCGCCTCCGTAGTCTTTCCAGAAGGTAAACCGGCCATATAGTGTTGTACCCGGACAAACTTTCAACCCTGGTCTCATTCTGATCCAAAAAACTTCCCCGAGGGCGCCCTGCAGAGCACTTTCATCGTAAATAAAAAAATCTGTCGTACCGCCATAGCCGCCTGTCCCGCCTGTACCTTGCTCAGCATCCTGTATAGGCGGCGGAGTCACATTCTGACTCAGTGGAATGTACGATGGCGTAGTGGCTGTTGTGTCGACACCTAAAATGTAATAAGCTGCCGGCAAAGAATATTTCGGTGTGCATATAAAGGTTCTGTCGGATCCTGCAGGAATCTCAAATCTGGGAAGAGTTGTGAGTCCGAACTCACTAAAACCAACATAGCCATAAACTTTGCGGGTTACCGGACCGGTAAGGCAGCGTATGGTCATGAATTTTTTCGCTGTGTCGGTACATGTACCGGTGGCTTGCGCAGTTGGGATATCCGCCGCAGAAATATTTTCAACAACAAACGATCTGATGAAATCTGCCGGCAACGTTGTCCTTGGTGCAGGAGACATCCCCACCGGACATTTACCCGCACAAGTACCTGCATTACGGACGATCTTCAGATAATTTTTCTTCAGATCAAGATACAGATCGCGATATCTGATCCAGTCCCTGTCCGGGACACGGCAACTTACCGGGGCAGAATTATCCCACTGTCCTTCTCCCTGGTAAAGATTAAAATCAACAAATCCCGTCAGGCTTTTAACAGATGCCGAGGTAAGACCTAATACGTTCACACTATAGCTGTTCAGGTCTGCCTGCATATTACCGGCCTGTGCATAGCCTAATCCACCGGACTTAAAGAACGGATCACCCGCAAGCAACCAGGCAGCATTTGTATAGTTGTAAGACAGCCCCGGCTGTATCGTTCCGATATCCGTTGCTTTGCCCACTCCTGCAACCTTCTGGTCCCATTTCTCAGACACGATATTTAATTCGCAGAAATCCAGCTTGCATTTTTCGGGGTGATAGCTAATGAACAACCCCGCCCATTCGTCCTTCCAGTATTTCACGAGCATTTTCAGCGTAAATGCAGCGTCATTCACCGAAATTTTTGACCCGTTCTCCAAAACGACGATCTTGCAGGGCGGCGGATTGCCCACACCCGTGTATGGACTACAACTGCTTAAAGTATCCGGGTTACTCATGACCGGGAATACCGTCCGCCAGTTGACCGCAATCACGTTAAGTGCTGGTTCCAGCGCCACGCCCGCCGTGTCAAACAAAGCGTATTGGCCGCCGGGCGAAACATCCTTCAGCATTTGCTGACGGATCTCCTCACAGGGTGAAATATCACAGTTCAGTGCGCTTACGCGGGCATCAATCAAATTGTAGGTATTCTGAACAACGTTCTGATAATCGCTTAATTCCGCAGCTGATAATTTTGCCGTATCGATACCCATAGCGGTCACTTTTGTGCCGTACATTGCCCTGAATGCCGCAAAAGTCCCTAACTGTGCACGGGCTGTTTTACAGTCACTGAACATTCCTGAAAAATCAAGCGCCCCGAGTCTCGCCCGCACAAAGCTCCATTTACTGCTGAGCACACCGGCACGCTGCCCTCTGTTGAAAAGCGTATCCGTGTAAGCCTCCACATCCTGCCTGTTCAGCGCAAATTCGAAGGTGATGTTATATTCACCCACCGTCGCAAAATTCAGTCCTATTGTATTGGTATAAGCCGCTTCAGGCGTACATCCGGTGGCAATATTCGATTTGACCCCCACCGGATAGTTCTGATTAGCCAGAGGAACACCCGGACTGCAGGGATCCGTCACCTTTACATTCAGGTCGTAATAGCATTTCCCGCACAACTGCCCCGCCTGAGAAAAGGCATATACCAGCTGCGGCAGGTTAAAGCGGATAGTATCCTTACCTGTCACCGTAGCCGTATAAGTTGTACTGGCTGTCAGTTTAAGCGTACCGCCGTCAAAACTGAACTGATCCGGCTTCAGCAGCGTACTCGTCTGCCATTTCTGCGGCGTCTTCGAGGCAAGGGAATCCATACCTTCAGGTGCTGCACCTGTAAGTGCGGTTGCAATCGTCTTACCGCTGGCATTCAGATAACTTACACTGATCTGGTAGTTAGGGTCGATGACCGTATTCTTTATATAGTGTTCGGCATAACCTACGTCACTGCCGAAGATCTGATCCAGTTCCCACTGTTCAGGCTTTCCGTAAAAGTATTTCGTTGTTCTGCTCTTCAGACCGGTACCCGGCTGGAAAGCCGGGCCAACGCCGCCCTGAAGACGGGTGCGTCCGGTATTATCCGGCGTGTACTGGGTTACTGCCAGCGGATATCCCTGCGCATCAGGGGTATAAACCTGAAAAGGTCTGCTGAGTTTGAAGGCACTTCCCGGCGAGTAATATTTCGAGGCACCCGAATCGGCAGACAGGGCTCCCGGAAGAAATTCGCAACCTGCAGCAGAAGGGTCATTGATGTCAAGGTAGCTGTATACCGCGCCATTGATGTTCCTGTTCAGCCCCGGGAAATAATGAAGCACCGGTGACGGTCCCGAGGCTACCGGTGCAGGCAGCACCGTTGCCACGGGACGGCCGAACAGGTCGTATACTTTTTCCGCCACTACGGCCACATTATCGCTGTTGTTGATGGTAACGGTCTGGCGGTCCCGCAGTGTACCGTCAAAATAACTGATCACTTCTTTCTTTTTACCTTCTTCCGCAAAAGCCGCCGAATACTGCCAGTTAAGGTCAGAAGAATGCCAGCCGGCCGTGATATTCCAGGCAGCGTAAGCACTGGTCCCCTGCCGGTAAGACCATGCACCGGTCTGCCGGATGCCTTCTTTGGTATACTGTACCCCTCTTATCCTCGCAGCCAGATAATCATCATTGGAGATCAGCGTGACCACATGCGACTGTCCCGCAGTGGTAACCCTCGTTGCATTGTTCCTGAACAACTGATCTGCCTGCGAATCCGCACCGGCGGAACCTGCGATCATAGCTGTCGCAATGCTCTGATTTACATCGCCTGCTGAAAGCGTTGTCCATTCCACGTCATATTCTTCCGCCCCGGATATTACGTCCCAGTTCAGCGCAAGTTTGCGGCTGTTAGCCGTCAGCGATACCGCAGCAAATTTTGACTGTGCCGTCAGACTGAACGGATAGATACGGTCAACCGTGACGGTATTTCTCAGGATCACACCGTTAGCGGGCGGCAGAGCATCGCCGGAACTGGCCACCCCCTGACTGTTAATGGTTACTTTAAGTCTGTAAAAGCCATTAAAAGCCACAGCTGCTATTCCTTTATAGGTCACCCCCTGATTAACATCATAGGTAACGGTCAGATCTCTGGTAAAACTGGAATCCGCGGAAGCGCTTGCCGGGTTTTTAAAGCAGTCAACCGTCACGTTTATCTTATAACTGAAATTGGAAGTGATCCGGACCTTATCGTTAACCCGCAAGACCACTTCGTCTGACACATTACGGAACTGATAGCTGCCCCATGTACCATTATTCAGGAAAAGCGGATCTGCATTGTCCAGTTGTTTAGGCAGTGAAAAAGGTCCGTACAGCGATTTGGAATACGGTTCTATACCAGCCATCAGCTTTCCGGCAAAAAGCAGGCAGCACATCATTAAGATCCTGAAAAATTGTAGATATCCGCGCATATCAGTCGATATTGATCAGTTGATAATTCCTGAACCCGGCAGCCGGAACCGTAATGCCGTTCCGGACGGCTATTACGCGATCCTGCTGTAAATAATCCGACGGCTTCGCTTTCGGATCATAACCATTCAGCTTCAGGTCCACCGTTTTTGTGGCCTGCCCTCCGTTGCCGTCTGCATCTTTGACCCGCGCGAAAACACGCACCACCTGCGAAAGCACCGGATCAAAGGTCAGCGCATATTCCTGACAGGAAGCGTGGCGCGGATTGAGCAGACGGAGGGTCCTGACCTTACCTTCCTGAGAAGTTGTAAGGCTATATCCTTCACCGGTCATTGCACCGTCAAGCATTTCCTGACTGATCACCGAAGGCGTTTCGATGGCTTTTTGCCTGCCCCATACGATCTTCTGCTGTGCATGGTCGATGTAGATATATATCCCCCGGGCGTTAAGGGTTTCCGTGCTTCCGTAACGGAAGTAACAATCCTGCCCTTTCCTGCAGATCAGATAATCAACCATTGGGCCCTGCTCAGGCGAAATGCTGCTGTCCTGTACGGAAAATCTCCCTTTTAAAGCGCCGTTCAGCGAACTGAGGTCAATCGTTTTTGCCCAGGCCCGTAAAGTATCCAGTTGGGCAACGTCATAAGACGGCTTTGCCTTAACTTTAGCCTGATCTGTATTTTTTATCGCTTTTTTTAACGGTAAAGCCGTTCTGTATGCTGCTGCCGCCGCTACCGCCAGCGCCAGTACAGCTGTCATCACCAGACGTTTTCTCAGGATATTCTTTTTCATATTACAATGTCTTTTTTTGTGAAGAGCGGGTCTCCTTAACGGTCATCACCCCGCGTTCCGTTTCCTTTTTTACACGGATCAGCGTACCCTGTGTATCATATTCATAAAGGGTGGCGAAACCGTTCTCATCCAGTTCAGCCATCAGGCGCATGGTCGACGGGTCATAGCTGTATGTTTTCATCATCGCCGCCACCGGATGAATCCGGATATCATCCAGATATACCGTTGAACTTACTGACGGATAAAAGGCGACCTGCAGCGCCTGTCCTGAGGAAGAAGGCGTTGTGAAAGACCCTTCGAGTAACTTCCATCCCTCTACGAGGGCTTTAGTGCCGAGTGTCCTTTGCTGACCGTTGACAAACATCTTCACCTTAGCAGTGGTATCAAAAGGCGCATCATCCTTTACCCAGAGGTTGACCATATAATTCTTCGCCGGTAACGGCTGAAAGCCCGTAGTGTAAGCGGCCTTGTCAGTGCTCTTAACAAATTGTTTATCCCCGTTAATATCAAGGTAAATGTCCCGTTTCTCATCCGACAGATGTACAAGGGTATTCATGACCAGCGAATCCTGTGTCAGCGCTGCGCTCATCATACCGGTATGAGAATAGCTGTTCTGCGCTCCCGACTGGATATAGCCACCCGTTTTAGCGTACACAAATTCCGTTTTTTCCGGCGCTACTATATATCGCGGGGTACCCGGCCGGAACCAGCTGTCTTCCAGACTATTGCTATATATCTCGCGATACCGCGCATTGCAGGCTACGGCAGCCGGCATTTCACCGTTAAAGTCAAATTCAGCGGCACTGTTTCGGCCCAGGGCATCCTTATTCTGCAACTCCTGCCCGAACTTATCATAGAGTGTTACCGTATTGGCGGTCACCCAGTTTGACATTTCGGGGCTGTTGTTCTGACCCCACACACCGGTACCATCCGCCGGCCTCGCATAATAATTATAAAACCCTGACAGATAACCCGCCTCTTTTATATTGAGGGCGTTGGCCGATCCCGGAACGGCGTTGGTATAAACACGGTTCTTTTGAAAAACCTTTGTTTTGTAGGGCCTCCAGTTACCCTTAAAACCATATACATACGGATTGATCCCCACTGGCGGTAGCTGGCATGGAGACAATGGCGTTCTCAAAAGGTCTGAATACCTGTATTTCCAGTAAGTAGAACCATTCTGAAGGGTATATACAATGGCGCTGTTGTTCAGCTCGGTAAGATTGTTTGTGGAAAACAGCACCTTCAGCGGCGGACTGGCAGCTTCTATTTCAGTATTTGTGTTATCATAAACCTCCACGCCGGCGCCGTTCGGATTTCCTGAACCATACCCGGTTATTTCCATTCTGACCGTCACCCATCCTTTTGGAAGTGTTACAGAGGTTATATGCCATGCCCTCGGGCTGTCATGTACATTCTGGGCAAACCAATAACCGTTGGTTCCGGGGCACATACTGCTGAAAGAGAAGGCAAGTGTTGCCGAAGCGCCATATCCGACATAATAAGACCCTGCCCTTGGCGCGTAAAATCTGGTATAGATGCCCATGTTCCCGTTACCTCCCTGGGAATATAAAGCGCCCGGACCACCTGACTTATCCCCTATCAGTGAATAAGTTTCTCTCTGCGCCCAAAAACTCACCCTGCCCTGATCGTTAGAACCGCCTGGTGTCAATAACTGGCTGTTCAGATAAATATTTGGCGTTGTGGTGTTATGCCCGCCCACATATATATTGAAATCATACGGATCATCCGAAGGCCCCGGCTGAATGACCGGCGGTTCGGAATTCCAGTTCTCATCATAGGTTTTTGCCGATGCATTGATCACCCGCATATCCGTCATATCGCCCTGATCAAGCGCCAGCCGGTATCCGCCGTCAGCCGGGATGACCGGGTTTCTGAGCATGACCAGTTCATTCATCGTTGCATCCAGCTGGTTATGAGAGCTGCGGATAACCTTTATATGATTACAACTCCATGAGAGCATGGGGTTACCATAGCGGTCCACGATCGTCCTGATGTCGAAGTCCGTATACTGCGTGGTCTGCCTGCGCGGCACGACCCAGTAGCTTTTGCCGCTCTGCAGGTCAATGAACTGGTCACCGTAAGCGAGGTACGGATCCATATTTGAACTCAGCTGCCCCGAAGCCGAGGTCGTCAAACCGGCAAGCACCATCCCGTTACCGCGGGAGCCCGGCCCCATGCCCGGATATCCCCAGTACGCAGGTATCTTTACCGAATATATGTCCTTTTTGAATTCGTTTCGTGTTGCGGTAACCAGCGGCTGCCCTGTTTTGGCATCATATACCAGATTCGCCGTGCGGATACTTGATCCGTTATTTTTTACTACCACACTGTCCACCACACCGTAATACTGGCTGACCTTTACCGCACAGGCAGAACGGAACAGCTTATACTCTGAGTTGTTGCCCTTTGGCCAGTGAGGAATAGGAATAGGAAATCCGAATGCCGGAATGATGTCCACACCGATATTGATGCTCTGACCATCGTTGATATTTTCCTGCTCCCTGAAATCCGTAAAAAAGTCGATATCTCTTCCCACCACCTGATTTTGTTTAACGATACCCGTTTCCGGGTCAGCCACACTCACCTGATTACGCAGCCTCATGGAAGAACCGTTCAGCGGCAAAGTATTATAGTAAGTGACCGTAGAGGCGATCTCAGCCCCTGCCTGATTATACGTCCGTACAGCCTTTGGCTTACCGTGCATATCATTCAGCTCAATGCTGTATCCTTGTGACATGGTCATCTGCTGTACACTGGTCGTGTAAACGATGCCGTAACTGTTGGATGGTTTATCCTGAATAGACTGTAATTCCGTGGAACGGACCTGCACCGGAAAGTCCCTGGCTGTATAAAATTCATTCAGGGTATAACCCGTCGGACCGGCCGGAAAAGCATTACCTGCGGCATCCAGATCAGAAACGCTCACCCTGCTGTATACCACAGACGGCGACGGGAAAAAAGATTCTCCGAAAGGCTCCTCAATATCCAGCAAATTGCTGATCGCGCCTTTATTGCGCTGCATGTAGAACAAGGGCTGGCGCAGCGGGTTCTCGTCATTACCGACAGCCGGTTCGTAACTGGCCACACCGCTGCTGATCAGCTGCCCGTCCTCTGTTACGGTATAATCATAAGCCTGCCCGTAAGTTCGCCCGCCTGCCCAGCCGTCACTTATGGATATCTTTTTGACCCTTACGCCGCCACCCAGCTTATGACCGTCTGCTTTAACGATGCGAACGAAACTTTTGGCCTTGATGAAGGTTGAGGCAAAAGGTTTGGGACTGGCTGTATTAGCCCTTTGATAGAAATTTTTATTGAGTTCTGAAAGATTGGATATGGCCGTTTTTATTGCAGCGATAATACCATTTCCATCCTGGTTCGCCGCGTCGCCCCCCACTCTCCTGTCAAAGCCCGGGTAAGCATAGCGCGGGTATTCTTCCTTGATCTTTTGCCATGCAGCAAGAATGACCGGATTTATAGTGATCCCTGATTCTGTACGGTCCTTAAAAATGATATTCGCCTTATGTGCAGTGGTAATACTGACTTTCTGCACTTCAGCAAAACAGCTTACATAATCATCTGTACGGCTTTTTGCATTGCTCAGCCCTGTAGCGAGCGTAACCAGAAACTTGGTATATATATAAGGCGACCCGTTGAGGTAATTCTTTTTGAACCACTCTGTTCCTTCAGTCATTGCTCCCTGGTCCCATGGCAGGCTGATCTGTATACCCTTTGCCAGATGCAGGCTGGCATCCGCGACCGCGTTGCCATTCTCTGCGATAAGTGAACCAACCGGCGTCATCACCATAGCCTTCCTGTCCTGCACGTAGGCATAATCATCGGCCTCGTAGCCCACATCGATGCCCCCTCCCGTAGGCAGGTCGATATGACTCAGATGCCAGAGCGAAGCAGCCTCTCCCGCCCTCGGGACCACATCGGCATTGGTGCCGCTCAGATTCTGAACCGAGTACGGGAACTCATCATTACCCAAAGCATTGAAAAACGGATTATCCAGGTTCTGGCGGTAAATGCCCCAGCGGTCGGTACTTTGTGTGGCATAACCCGCACCGGTCACTGCGGCACCGGTATATTTGGTCACACTAGTACGATAACTGAACTTATAAGGGAACAACTGGCCTTTGGTCACCCCGCGGTATTCGAACCATACCTTTTTGAGGGTCAGTTTACCGTTATTAGGCGAGACCCCCACAGTATTCGGGACCCCGGGGCAAAGCGAATAATCATAATCGAACTTCACCACCTTGATCGGCCGGCTCTGGTCTGATTTGGCATAAAGCCTGATCTCTACCAGCTTTTTCTGCTTTACCGTACCCTTGTTACCGCTGAGCAGGTCAAGTGCGCCCAAAGCGTCATCCCTGTCCGCCGTAATGAAATAGGCGATTTTTGTTTTCGACTCGATCGAATGCACATAATAAAGCTCTTTTTCTCCGTAAATAATACTGGCCTTGTCGTCATCCGCATCGGCCATCAGCCCTTTGTTCAGCGTCGCATTTTTATAAGGGGTACGCCAGCAGAATTTCGGGATATAAGAGTAATTGAATTTGATAGCTGTTCCCTGATCATCATCGGTGATCCCATCGCCTGATATATCCATATAATCGGGAGACAATATTCCGGATAACAGGTAACTGGTCGCATAAGCCGGCGTTGTACTTTTATGGTAATAATTATCGATACCCTTATTTTTTCCTAACTGCGCCTCTGTGAGTCCGGCTGCGAGAGAGACCTGATCACGAGATCCCGAGAGAAGGGTATATGCTCCGTCTGTTGCCGCTCCTATCGCAAAGGTATATTCCGCCTGTTTGGTATTGTATACCGGAATGCCGTAGACCATCCTTCCGCCGCCGGGATCGGTGATCGTCATCTCAGAAAAATGATGCCCTTTCCGGTAATCGCCAACCCTGTTTATCACATGTTCTGTTTTCCCCATATCCGAGCCGGCCTGCAGGAAATCGTAATATTTTATTTTTTTGTCCAGACCTGATGTTGCACATTCCGCTGCGGTCAGATAACTGATATTGGTCCGCTGCGGCTCTCTTTCTGTTTTTTCCAGTTTCGAAAGCGATGCATCCTCCACAAATGCCTTATTGGCGGTCGCACTTTCGATCTTTACCGCCACCGGCGTGGAACTTTTCACCGGATTTGCCAGAGAAGGGCTCTCTGCCGTCCGCTGACCGATCTCTTTAAAGAAAACATGCTGGCTGCGCGGGCTGGCATCAGAAGGCGACTGAAAATCGCCGGCGGCCAGATAATTGTTCTGACGGGTCCACTTCCGGGAACGCGTCTTTGATTTCTGGTCATAAAGAGAGGCACCGCCGTGAAAATAAGAGCCGAAACCTGCCTCAAAACCAAAATTCTTTGAGCTGACCGTGTTCTCGTTAGCGGGGTCAAAGAACACGCCCGACCCGCCGCGGAAAAGCCGGAACTGGCCGCTGCCCGTCTGACTGGTGAAGGAAAAAAGATCAGGCAACGCCACCGGCAACGCCAGCTTGGGCAGTTCCGGTGTCACCGGCACATCTTTCTCGCGGGTAAAGTCCATTAGCGCATTGGGTATATTTTTACCGGCTTCCGCATAAAGGAAACCATAGGCCGGATTTTTGATGCTTGGTGCCGCTGGCTGGCTGATCGTACGATAACCCATCCCGCCCCCGCCGAGGTAACCGATACCTATTGCCCCGCCCAGGTCAACGCTGACCGCAAGATAATCGGTCTTATAGGGTACCTGTATCGCCGGCTGGACCGGCTCCGTGTTATAAGAAATACTGGAACCGGCAACATCCATCATATCAGATATGGAATTATTCTTATTCGGGTCGGTATTCTTCGTATCCTTGGTAACAGAATAGCCGTAGGAAGTACCCAGCGTGAAATTTTTCATGCCACCACGCGTGTTGTAACCCAGGGATGCACTAAGCCCCATCGTGGTGCTCATCGCATCATCCACTTTGTTCTTGATGCTGAAGTTCATATAAGGAGAAACGTCCACACCGGATGCGGTACTCGACATCAGCCCCACGCCCAGACCTGCGGTCAGGGCACCGTCACTTTGTTTACCCAGCGAGATACCTGGATTTATACCGATCTCAGCACCTATACCGGTATAGTTATCGTTGAAGATACCGAGCGTAAATGTCCCTTCACCTTTTACGAAGGACTCTTTGCCGCCGATCTCTGCCTTCGCGCGCAAACGCCCCCCGATGGTAATATGGGGTTTGGTATAATGTGCCGTTTCCGCTTCATCTCCCTTCATGTCATCGGGCAGCCCGCGTAACTGGCGGTTGATACTGCCGACGTTAAGGTTCCAGCCAAGCCCTACCCAGGTGGCCTCGTCATCCATACCCGTGCCCGACTGATAATTCAGGTTCACCGGATAACCGTCGATATCAAGTAGCGGGATGTTATATTTAAAATCACCTGTCGAAAGATCGACCATATCGCTGACACCTGCCGGCTGGAAACCCTGCATTTCCGGCTGCGCCGGACCCGAGGTCAGTGCCAGTGCGGCCTGCGGCAAAAACAGCTCGGTGGTCACCAGGCCCAGTAAAAATAGTGCGATCGTTCTCTGCCTTTTGTAAAGTAAGGTCATCTGGTTATCAATAAGCTAGTTTAAACTTGTATGTTGCTGTTCCGGCCGCCCTGTCACTGTAAACAAGCTCCGCAGAGTCTGTCTGCATCTCACGCCCGAACTGAAGTATATATTCAAAATTATCTTTCGCCCCGTTGGCCACCGGCTGCACAAGCAAAGGGTAGCGCGGCCTTCCTTTCTCATTCAGGTAAAAGCAGCTGTCCATCCGGTACCAGAAATGATCCGCACCCAGGTCAGGATGGATCGTCCGGAAGGTTGCCGAAGGCACCAGCCTCAGCCGGTAGGCAACTATGGCGGTGTCTGCCGGGTCACTTTTCATCCGTGTCACCTGTACCCGCATATTCGCGTCCTGCTGCTCCCTGAAATCGTGGTCAGAACGGCCACAGGCCGTCAGAGAAAATAACAGCATCGTCAATAATTTAATTTTTGACCTCTTCATACCTGAATCTTAAAGTTCTGATCACCCCGTTCGGCAGGGTGATCTCCATGATATAATATTTCCCGTCGCGGAAACGGCCGTTCTCCGCCAGATCGATGATCACATAGTTGTAACCGTTCTTCAGCTGATGTTCCCCCATTCCCTTTATATTTCCGGAAGGATCATCAGCCGGATGTACACGGAACTTCATCGGCTGTTCACCGTAGGGGTTACCGATCCCGAAGCGCAAAACCCCTCTCGCCACATACAGATTACCCCGCGCCAAATCCTCTACATCGCGGTAGCTCTCCCCTGAATCAGGTGCTTTCTTCACGGAATCACGGCAGTTCATCACAAAAGACCACACCTCTGAACGCGACAGGATGGTCTGCTCTTTATAAGCCGTTACCTGCCAGGCGTATTTTTTCCCCGTAACGAGTTCCGGCGCAATGGCAGGGTAAGGCAGGACCGGTGCGAACAGGTCCCGCTGGTTCAGTACCGGCAGGTTATAGTTCAGCGCCTCGGTCGGGCTCTGCCCTTTTTTGACCTCGCTCAGCACTAGCTGGTAACTTGCACCCGGTACGGCAGGCAGCAGTGGCTGCCAGGTCATCACGGGTCTTTTATCACAAATCGTATCCCTGTTATAGGGCTCTATCAGGTTCATATCCGCAAAGGGTTCAAGCGTGTAGGCAAAGCACTGGTCCTCTGCGGGCATATCGCTGTTCACTGAACGGATATTATAACAATAATCGTAATCGCCCTGCGGCAGCATGCGGGTACGGGCGATCATGTTGCCGGTCTTATCCGCTGAGAACTCCACCGAAGCACCCGTGACCGCTGCCTCAGGTATCGTATTGTTTCCGGGAGCAGCCGTAAATTCCGGTGTCCGGATACGGATCACTGTACCCGCGACCCGTTCGGAAACGATGATCGTCGCCCTCACCCGCACCGGACCGTTCGGATTGATCAGCTGGAAACCGAGCAGGCCCTGTACGTTCCGCCCATTCAGTTCCGGAATAAAATTGACCGTTACCTGAGCGGATACAGACAGACAAAAACACAGCGACAAAAAAGTAAAGAATGCTCTCATCATCAGTAATTGATACGGTATTGTAAACTTAGTTCGGCACGACATGCAGCGTACAGATCAGGATACAGCGGCCTGATCAGGTTCTTTCGCGCGTCAACAAATGCTGAGATATTAAATCGCTCATTCGCCCTGTAGGTCAGGTTCTGCCGGATCCCCGCCTGCCTTGCCGTATTTGAATTACTGAGATAGGTCAGCCCGGACGAAAGCCCCAGCCGCTTGCTCAGTTTGTATTGTAAAGATGCATCTGCATTCAGCATATCCCCGATCAGGCTGGCCGTCGCCAGTTCCTTATTATAAAACACGTTTGCCGTCAGCACATTCTGGTCGAGCACAACGCTCTGCATATAATTCATCATAAACATTTTTGTGCCCGGTGTAACCGCTGCCCCGCCGCTGTTCAGGCTTTGTCCTGAAAGTAACAGACGGCTCACGGACAGGTATTTGCCTATTTTATAATTGGCATTTGCGCCAAACTGTAACTTATTAAAGCCGTACACGCGGTCCGACACGCCGTCGATCCGCTTGTCTGTGTTGTTCATGGTATATTTTGCGGTAAAGTTCAGTTTGCGGCTCATCTGGTAACGGCCGTCGAACTGGAACTGCCTGGTCTTCCACCTGTCATCAGAGGTAAAACTGATAGGCTGGTTATTGAAATCGGAACGCAGGGTCACCTGCAGCTTTCTGTCCATAAAAGCTTTCCGGAAATTGCCGCCGAATTTCGTCCTCGCACCACCCGGCCCGCTGGTACCCGGATTCTGGTAGCCCGTACCTGAATAACTCACATAGACATCCTCGGAAAGCCCCTGCCCGGGCAGATCGAGATGATGGGCCGCCCCGAAAGACATGGCGCTGAAAAGGTCTGCAGCGGCATCATAGTTCATGCCGGCCTTCCGGTCCAGCAAAAGATCGGTACCGATCTGATACTTATTACTGAAAAGCGTCGTCGAGCGGGAGACATCGAGATCCAGGTCGCCGGCCTTTCCCATTTTCATCATTTTAGAAACCGTCATCGCGACGTTATTGCCGGAGATCGACGGAAGCGCGTAGTTCCGGCTTTCTAACCCTCCACCGACAGAACCGATCACCGTAAATTTCAGACCACCTGAAACCGGGTTCCTGATCTCTGTTCCCAGATAGGTTATCCTCCTTTGCTGATTGAATACCGATGCATTGAAACCGGCATCTTTGGCAGAATTCAGATCCGTGACGGTACCGTAACCGGCGGTCAGCGGATACCTCCCGGTATTCAGGGTCACATGTCCGCCCTGCATCAGCACATCCTGGCTTTTGACGAGAGAAGAGGGCTGGTTACTGAAAGAACCCAGTTTAAGAGCGGAAAATTTAGAGAGCAGACCCTGCGCCATACCCGAAGGCCCTCTTGTATAAAGCGAACGTGCGTATTCGGTCATCCCCTGCCCGTCCCCCTCCTTCTCCAGCAGGGCCTGTACCGTCAGCAAACGATCGACATCGATCCCTTTTGCACTGAGTTCCTGCTTCAGCCCTGCTATAGAGGCTGCTATACTGTCCGCCTGTGTCCCGAGCTGCAAACGTTCGGCATAAGAAAGCGCCACGCGCGCTGCAGGCCCGGCGGAAGAACGGTCAAGCGGCAGGTAGTTCATTCCCGCAAGACCGGCGATCTGCTTTTCCGTGCCGGCACGTTCCTGAGAAAGGATCCTCTGCGGATCGATGACATTATCCTGTTTTGCAGCGATCATCAGCGCTTTTGCCGCATCCTTTACCGCGCTCTCCCTGCCTGCCTGCCTGCTGCGGCTGACCGCCGAAAGGAAAGCGTCGAGATCAAAGGCAGACTGCCCCGTCAATGCGTTATAATGGTATTCCGGTAACTGCTCTTTATCTTCCGGATATTGCAGGCCGCGGATCTTTTCCGCGATCTGTTCCTCATTCATCAGACGAAGCGCCGAGCGGTTATCCGGAGAGGTAAGGTATGCTGTCAGTTTTGTATTATTGCCGATAGCGGAAAGTTCGCTTTGCTTTGCATTCAGCAGCTGAAGCCCCGGTAGCGCGGCGGCCGGAAGCAGGCGTGAAGGTGCACCGGTAACTGCTTTTCCCTGCCGCGTAGCTTCATCCATGATCTTATTTCGGATCTGTTCCTTTGAAGATGAGAGCAGCTCCGCCATTTTGCCCGGCTTATCCAGATAAGCAGCGATCAGCGCATTCGGCTTCTTCCCGTTCATCATTTCTTTCCCGCGGGTCAGCTCCGCGCCGAGCCTGCTTCTGGCATAATCGGTCATGTTCATGCCGGCAAGCGATGAAGCACCGATCTTCCGGTACTCATCGATCTCGCTCGTCAGCATGCTTTTCATGGCATCAGGATCAAGATCAAATTTGAAAAGAGCGTTCCCGTTCATCTGACCGGTGGCCCCGATACGGGGCTGAGTGGAAAGGTCGATATTCAAAGGCACGCCAAAGACGGCTGCCGTACCGCGTACACTGACCACGTTGATGAATTTATCGCCGCTGCTGAGGCCGGTCAGCGCGGACACCGGATTATAACGGACGGCATCCTCCAGCGCAAGGTCAAACATGACCGGCTGCCTTTTCAAGATATCCGCTTTTTTCCGGATGCCGCCGATGGCGGAAGCCGCACTTCCGCTGAGGCGTTTCGAAGTCGCGTTCAGACGGGAAACAACGGCATTACCCGGCAGTTTCGCTGCCATTTCCTTTTTAAGATCACCCGCCGAAGGAACAGCCGCAGCTGCCGGCAGGTTTTTGAGGCCTTTTAAAGGATTCGTAAGGACAGGAGCTTTCAGGGCTGCTTTCAGCGATCCCCGCAGGCTGTCAGCCGCATTTTTTATCAGGACAGTGGGCAGCCGTTTTTTCGACGTATCGGTTTTTAAAAATGAAACGGATATTCCCGGCAGGGACATCAGCTGGTGAAGATATTGTCTGGTAAGCGCGGAGTCAGCGCTTGCCGGTATTTGCTGTGCCCTGCCCCGCAATGGTTGCAGCAGGCATACAGCTGCGCTCAATAAGCAAAAAAAAGCTATCTTCATGCAGGGCGGTCGTGTAAGGTTTAGTAAAAATCCAGGCCCGTGCAAGACAAGTGCCTGAATAACTGACGTAAAATAATGTAAAAGAGCTGTTACATGCAAATGATTTTCGCAAAAAATAAAATAAATATTTTTTTATAACGTTCTTAGAAACTTTTGTAACAAAATAGCGTACAAAGTCCTATTTTTATTTTTTCAGGCAATGCAATTAATTGCTTTTTGAAAAATTATCATCAAACCTTATCAGTCCGGTACCTTGTTCAGAAGCCTCCGTTATATTGTCCCGCTCATTATCCTCAGCTGCGTCCTGTTGTCAGGCATCCGCGCTGCCGCCCAGGTAACCAGCAATGCAGGTAATGAGTTCTGGACCGCCTTTCCTACGCACGTGCCGGATGTAAACCCTGACGGGTCCGCAGCGCTTGCCAAATTCAGTATTTTTATCACCAGTAACCAGGCATCCTCCGGAACGGTAACCGCAGGTTCTTTTACGCAGCATTTCACCGTTGCTGCGAACGGCGTCACGGAAATTCTGGTACCCAGGCCCGGCATTTATATAGAAGACGCCGAAGGTAACCGGGTACTGCCGGGTAGGGGTATCCATATCACCACTGACGCCGGACAGCCCGCCATTGTGGTTTATACACATATTTATGCCGCGCAGCGCTCTGCAGCCGCATTACTGCTACCCGTAAACGCACTGGGCCAGAAATATTACAGCATGAACTATGCACAGCACCGGCTCGGTAAAAATTTCATGCTGCTGGTGGCAACGGAACCCGATACCCGCATACGCATTATCACGCCGTTCGGCGATTACATACCGGGAGGTATTTTACTGGCGAATCCCGGTGATGTGTATGAACTACTCAATGACGTTACGCTTACGGGATGGATCGCCGTGGTGGACGACCAGACCTCGGCCTGTAAGCATTTCGCGATGTTTTCAGGAAGCAGCGGACTGGCCGCAGGTGTGGACTGTGATTTCACCGGTACCGTTGACCCGTTGTTCCAGCAGACGCTTCCACCCGAAAGCTGGGGATACACCTACGGCTTCGTACCCTTCAGCACCGCCAGCCCTAATTTTGCCAACCCTGTCAGGACCGCAGGACAGCGCGTCACGGTAATCGCCAAGGAAGACAACACGGTGCTGCGTATCGGTGGTACGATCATCACCACCCTGAATGCGGGCGGTGTATATACCACCTACCGCCCGCTGAAAGAGGCCGCCCTCATACAGGCCAGCAAGCCCGTTGAAGTGGCCCAGTTCGCCTTCTCGCAGGATTGCAGTATGGACCCCCGTATGGCAGATGAAGACAGAAGTTACAGCGATCCGGACATGGTGATCCTCAATCCGGCAGAGTATCGTATAAAGGATATCACGCTCTTTTCCTCCAATAAGGAACACATTCAGGAGCAGTATATCAATGTGTTCATGAAAAGTGCGGCAACCGCGTCCTTCCGCATCAACGGACAGTTACCGGCCCAACCTTTTAAACCCGTTGGAGGGGCGCCTGAATACGCTTATCTCCAGCTACTTGTAGACAGCACGCAACGCACTTTTCATCTGCAGGCCGATGACGGCTTCAATGCTGTCGCTTACGGTTTTGGTAAGTGGGAATCCTACGCCTACGCAGCAGGAACCAACCTCGGCAGCAGTCAGTCGCTCATGGCCGTTCGGACCACAACAGGTGAGACGATCGATTCGGCCTGCGTTGATGACCAGTATAAGTTCCGGCTTTCGCTGCCTTTCCCTGCTTCTTCCATTACGTGGCAGGCCGATCCCTCTGAGACGGCGGAGACCATCAATACCCCTGTCCCGGTGATGACCGACCTGAATGGTGTACCCGTCTATAATTATGACCTTCAGAAAACGCCCGCATTAGGCAACGCCGGCACCCATCACCTGAAAGCCATTGCCGCCTACCCGACAACGATGGGTGGATGCAGCAACGGCAGCCAGACCATAGAGGCTGATTTTAAAGTACTTGCTTTACCCGTTCCCGATTTCAGCTATGCTCCCGATGCCTGTACGAGCGGTACAAATTTCACCGACCGTACTCCTGCGACGGACCGCATCAGTTCATGGATCTGGGATTTCGGCGACCCTGCAAGCGGGGCGGGCAATTCTTCTGCGGTACGGAATCCTGTTCATCAGTTCAGCAGCGCAGGAACCTTTCAGGTGCGGCTGACAACTACGAGTGCTGCGGGATGTACGGCCACAAAGACCCGCACTGTGCAGATTACCAAAGCCGTTTATCCCGGTTTTGAGGCTCCTGCTGTTGCCTGCCCCGGCAAAGAAACAGTTTTGAGCGATACCAGCCGCTCCACAACATTTATTATAAAATCAAGGGTCTGGATCTTCGGGGACGGGACCAGATCACTGCCACTTGAAGAAACCTCGGTATCACACCGGTATAACGGGCCCGGCAGTTACACGGTACGGATGGTGCTGATCAATACTGCGGGCTGTACATCGGATACGGTCAGCAGAAATATCAGGGTCACGGCACCCGCCATCGCCGGTTTTGAAGCTTCGCTGACCTGCACGGAGGATCCTTTTACCGTCTTTACGGATAAAAGTACCGGCGAAGGACTGCGTTACCGCTGGGACTTCGGCGACGGGCAGAGCCTGCCGCAGAATAACTACTCCGGCGAAGCATCGCCAAAGCATCACTACAGCCGCAGCGGCAACTATACCGTAAAACTTATCGTGACCGGCGAAGCAGGGTGCAGCGATACGGTATCGCATATGGTCACGGTCAGCAGCAGCCGGATCAGGGCATCATTCAGCCCGCTGCAAGAAAACGGGATCTGTGAGGGGCAGCCCCTGCAGGTGCGCGACCTGTCAGCCGTTCAGGATTTTGGTTCTGTCAGACGCCTGGTATGGGTAAAAGATGCACTGAACAAGCCTGCAGAAAGAGAAGTTATTGACCAGCCCGCTGAAGGGCGGATCTATCAGTTCAGCTACCCCGTCTCAGGAACAACACAACAATACCGGCTCAGGCTGATCGCCTACGCCGGCGGGATCTGTGCGGATTCCACTGAACAAACTATAACTGTATATGCAAAACCGCATGCAACATTTGCGCAGTTGCAGCCTGTATGCATTGATGCTGCTCCTTTTTCTTTAGCCGGAGGGGCAGAGAACAGCGGAGAACCCGGTACGGGCATTTATAAGGGCATAGGGGTAAGCACGGCCGGTCTGTTCGATGCTGCCACAGCAGGGACAGGGGTACACGAACTGTTTTATATCTTTACCAATATGGCTGGCTGCGCGGACACGGCAAGGCAGACCATTCTGGTACGCAGCGCACCAAAGGCTCCGGGAACGACCTCTTATTCCATCAGCGCCGGACAAAGCGTACGCCTGAACCCCGGCGGCACTGAACCGGGAATAACATATAGCTGGACGCCGCTTGAGGGGCTCAGTTCAGGCAATGTCGCAAACCCGGTGGCATCGCCCGGAAAAACCACTGTATACAATTATCATATCACTGACGGATATTGCGATACCTACGGCAGCATTACCGTAAATGTCAGGCTGCTTATAGAGATCAATAACAGTTTTTCTCCCAACGGGGACGGCATTAACGACCTGCTGAACATTAAACATATGGAAGACTACCCCGGCGCCGATCTCCGGATCTGTACACGCTGGGGCACTGAGGTTTTTCATCTCAGGGCTAACAGCGGGGCCTGGGATGGTACCTGGAAAGGTAAACTTCTGCCGACAGGTGTCTATTATTATGTGATCACTGTTCCGGGTTATCCGAACCAGTCAGGCAATATTACGCTTCTCCGTTAAGCCGTTACGGCAAATGAACCTCTTACACCAAACCGGAGATCCGGACCTTATTCCTTTTATTAAAAAAAAGAAAGAACAAACTCATCCTTCAGTCCGTGCATCTTCGGGCGTGTCCGCCTGTCAATATCTAATCCTCTGATTTATAACAGGCTTCAAAAAAAACACCGGACTTCAACATCATCATGAAGTTTCAGCGGATAGGTAAAGAATGCACTTTTGTTTCTGAAAACGACGGGGAAATAGGTCCCCGTTCGTCAAGGAAATAACTATGAACTCTATACTGAACGGCATCAGCTGGACCCTTTATTTCACAACCTGCTTTATAGCTGCGCTGGCAGGTTACGCATTCATCGCATGGAAATATTACCGTACGGAGATCCGCGACATCCTCAACCGTCTGTCCGGCAAAACCGATCGTGCCGGGGAACTACCTGCCGCACTGCAATACCAGCCGGAGGAACAGTTACCGACCGAAAAATCCGGAACCACAGATAACACGCAGGAAGCAATTGCTGAAGAAGAATTTAAAGGGCCTGTCCGCAGCCTCGCCGTACGTTTACATGCATGTATCGATGAGGCTTCCGATGAAGCTTTTGCTCCCGCCATGCTTATACCCAAGCTAAAAAAACTCCTGAACGACTATCCCGACGTCGCTTTTACGCCCGAACGGGAAAAGATCAATGCGCTCATCGCCGGCGAATGCGAAAGAACCGGCACGGCACTGCTGAGTGAAAGTGAAGTGGATACGTGGTGGAGCGCATAGCACCCGTGCCTTCCCCGGCCCCGCGACCTGCGGGGCCATCGAGGGGAATTTGACAACAACAGAATAAGCTGCACCGGCCCCGTGCTGTAGAGCCATCAACCGAAAGGATGGGTTACGGACGCAGCCAGATTTCCCGCCCCTCCCGATAGCCTCGGGAGCGGGTAAGGGGAACCTTGTCCAAAAATCAACAAAACGGCGAAGCCCTCCTGAGGGCCAATGAAAATAAATATTAACCCGAAAAAACGATAGTGAAGATGAAAACGTGCAAAAGAAAATCGTGGGGCAAAGCCCAAAAAACCGCTGCCCTCAGCATAGTATTAACCGCCGCTTACCTGCTGGCCAAAGCCCAGGATGGCAACGCCGGCATCCAGCAGGCCAACACCCAGGTACGCAGTTATTTTGAAAGCGGCACCAACCTCATGTATGCCATCGGTGCCATACTCGGTCTGATCGGCGCCGTCAAGGTGTATTCCAAATGGAATGCCGGAGACCAGGACACTTCCAAAGTAGCCGCCGCCTGGTTCGGCTCCTGCATTTTCCTCGTGGTCGTGGCCACCATCATCAAATCATTCTTCGGCCTTTAAGATCAATGCTTATGAAAACTTTACTCGCCGGCAAGCTACACAGCTATATGGTGCAGCACCATACCGACCTGCTCATCGCCCTGCAGGAAGACCACCGCCTCAGCCATTACCTCAGCAGCAAAGTAGACTCCATCAGCGGATTGATCGGGGACCTGCAAAAGGAGAACCGCCCGAACTATGTGATCGAAGCCCTTTGCCTCGAAGAACTCACCCGCGACCTCCGGCCATCCCGCTTTAGCTGGATGCGCGAACTCCTGGAAGCCGAGTTCCCGGAAACCCATCAGCAGATGAATCGCAGCGGCATCCTCACCTATGAGCTCATTAATCTCAGCGGTGCCTGTGAACCCATTTTTGAGGTCTTTGGTTTTGGCGAAGAACACGAAGACCTGCCCGCCCTGCGCCACGCCGTCACCGGCATGATCGCCGAATATCTCGAAAACCAAACCCAGGAAAAATAAAAAATTATGCCCTTTAACCCGCTCAGGCAATTACGCGACAATATCGAAGCCATCCGCATCGCGCTGGCTTACCGGCCCGGTGATGAAATTCTACCGGAGGCCATCACGGCACTGCGCAAATATGCCGGCTTCGGCGGGTTAAAGGCCGTTATGTTCCCGGCCGGTGAAAAAAGCGAATGGGAAAAACGTAATGCTTCCAAAGCCGACCTGCAGCTTTACCCATCCATGATGGAACTGCACGGGCTGTTAAAGGAACAACTGGAAGAACCGGATTACCGCAAGTCCGTACAATCCATGCGCGACAGCGTACTGACCGCCTTTTATACCCCGGCAGTTGTACCGCAGACCTTATTCGCAACGCTGAAGGAACAAGGCATTAGTCCGAAAAAACTATATGAACCCAGCTGCGGGGCCGGTATATTCGCCGAAGAAGCGATCAAAGCCTTTCCCGGCCTGCAGCAGGTCAATGCCGTAGAAAAAGATATCCTGACCGGCAAAGTTTTGACCGCCCTCGCCTCGACCTTCGCCGTCAGCACCGAAGTACAGATCAAAGGCCTGGAGGAAACCTCCGGCAAGGAAAACGGGCAGTATGACCTGATCGCCAGCAATATCCCATTCGGTGCCTTTAAAGTATTCGATCCCGATCACCGTGATCCCGCCATCGCCGGCAGCATCCACAATTATTTTTTCGCCAAGGGCCTCGACAAACTGGCCGATGGCGGCCTGATGGCTTTACTGACCACCGACACCTTTCTCAATACGCCATCGAACCGGGAAGCGCGCAGCTACCTGTTCGAACGTGCCGACCTGATCAGCGTGACAGCGATGCCGGATAACCTGATGAAAGACAATGCCAACACGGAAGCACCCAGCCACCTCATCATCGTGCAGAAAAATATCCATAAGCAGTGGATGAGTGAATACGAGCAGCTCGCCCTGGATACCCGCAGCCAAAGCAACGAATACGGCAGTTACCCGCTCAACCTGTACCTGGTTGGCGACGCGAGCCTCATTGCCGCTGATACCGTCCGTCCCGGCCAAAACCAGTACGGCAAGGCCCGGCAGGAGATCTGGCAAACCGGCGTGATGGAGCAGATCGCCGCAAAACTGGGTGAAAACATCCTCAACGGACTGAAAGAGAATTTTAATGCGGTGGCTTTCCGGCAGGCGCAGGATGGTCTGAATGATCAACCGGAATTCATACCGGAACAAAAGCCCACACTGACCTATAGCGATATGCCGGAAAAGAAAGCTGAAACTACCAGCGTGCAGCTCGGACTTTTCGATACCGCCCCCTCGGAAAACGCCAATCGCGCCATAGACTACCTGAAGCAACCCGACCTGGGTACCGTGATCGCTTCCACCGCCCGAACATTGGGAACCATCAGTACGGCCGACCGTCCGGGTCATGAATTGCTGGTGCTGATCACCGCCAAACAACGGGACAGTAAACAATACCTGTATAAATTCTTCGCCAACTTCCGGGAACATATGCTGCCGGAGAACTGGATGAACGGCAGCCGCTTCGCAGAGGAATTGCAGAAAGTGGCCCCGGCCCTGCAGCAATATAACCATGATTTCAGTTTCCACGGCGACCAGAGCCTGAAGGAACATTTCCGGTTCGGCAAAAATGCCGAACAGTATTTTTACGCATTCGAAAATTTCCATGAAACCGGCAGCCTGGTCATGCTGGAGGGTAAAGTCGGAACCATCAGCCGGATCAATGAAAGCCGCACCCAGGCTTTGTTTAACCCGCTGCCATCCCAGTCGGATGCCGCTTTTTACAGCCTTTACGTTCCCCTTCGTGATCATTACCTGCAATTATCTGCCGTTGAAACGGCAACCGCCATGGCACATCCGCAACTGAGAGATGCATTAAATAAAGCCTATGAAAACTTTACGCAGCGTTACGGCGAACTGAACCGGCCGGTCAACCGCCGGCTCATCTTAGCGGATGAACTTTTTGGTTTTAAAACGCTGGCCTCGGTAGAGCGAAAGGATGATGTGCACTATCTGAAGGCAGATATTCTGGAGCACCCGGTCTTCCAGGCGCAGGAACCCTATACGACAGATGATCCCGTAGCTGCTTTGGCGCGCTGCCTGAACGAAAAAGGCCGGGTGGATACCGGCTTTATCGCGCACGCTACAGGGCTTACAACCGAAGAAGTGATCATCAGCCTGCGCAGCCATATCTGCCTGAACCCTGCCAGCCGGGAATGGGAAACCGTCGACCAGTATCTCTCCGGCAATGTAGTGCAGAAAATGGAACTGGCTGTAATCGCCATAGCGGAAAATCCCGCTGATGCCCATCTGGCGCATAGCCTGCAGGAGATCACCCGCGTACAGCCCGAGCCGATCCCTTTTGAACTGCTGGATTTTAACCTGGGCGAACGCTGGTTTCCCATGCGCTATTACGAGCGCTTTGCCAGCAGCTTCTTTGAACTGCCGGTAGACATCCATTACATGCAGGCCTCCGACAGCTTCAAGGTCAGCACCCAGGGTACCAATGTAAAGATCAGCCAGGAATTTGCCATCACGCCGAAAGAAAGCAACCGCAAGACCTATGGCTACACCCTGCTGGAACATGCCCTGGAAAACACCTCGCCGTATTTCAGCTACGAGGTCAGCCTCGGCGAAGGCAAGACCAAACGCTATCCCGATAACGAGGCCATTCAGCTGGCAAATGAAAAGATCGAGCAGATCCGCACCGGCTTTGTCAACTGGCTGGGCGAACTGCCTGCGGATGAAAAACAGGCTATCCGGAAACTATACAATGACACCTTCAACTGCTACGTGCTGCGGGAATACAAAGGCGACCACCAAACCTTTCCCGGCCTGAACAAAAAAGCCTTAGGCATCGAGGATTTGTATAGTTCGCAGAAGAACGCTGCCTGGCGCATCGTGCAGAACCGCGGCGCGCTGATCGATCATGAGGTTGGCCTCGGCAAAACCCTGACCATGATCGTCGCTGCGCAGGAAATGAAACGCCTAGGTATCGTGCATAAACCCATGATCCTGGCACTGAAAGCAAATGTCAAGCAGATCGCGGACACCTATAAGAAAGCCTATCCGGCCGCGAGGGTACTGGCACCCGGCGAAAACGATTTCACGCCCGACAAACGCCTGCGCCTGTTTCATGAGATCAAGAACAATAACTGGGACTGTATCATCCTGACGCATGATCAGTTCGGCAAGATCCCGCAATCACCGGAGATCCAGCAACAGATTTTTAGCAGCGAACTGGACAATGTGGAGGCCGACCTGGCCACGCTGGAACTGGAAGGCGGCAAGATATCGCGCCGTATGCTCAAAGGGCTGGAGATCCGGAAGAAAAACCTGGAGGCCAAACTCAAAGGTTTGGAAGCCGATATCGCCGGTAAAAAGGATAAGGGCATCGACTTTAAGGAAATGAACGTCGACCATCTTTTCGTCGATGAATCCCATAAGTTCAAGAACCTGACCTTTACCACCCGCCACGACCGGGTGGCCGGACTGGGCAATATGGAAGGCAGCCAAAAGGCGCTCAATATGCTTTTTGCCGTTCGCACCCTGCAGGAAAGATTTGACAGTGACCTGTGCGTTACCTTTTTAAGCGGCACGCCCATTTCCAATTCGCTTACGGAGATGTACCTGATCTTCAAATATTTGCGCCCGAAGGAAATGGAGCGGCAGTCCATCCAGAACTTTGACGGCTGGGCGGCGGTATTTGCCAAAAAGACCACCGACTTCGAGTTCTCGGTCACCAATGAGATCATTGCCAAAGAGCGCTTCCGACATTTTATCAAGGTACCTGAGCTGGCCCTGTTCTACAACGAGATCACGGATTACAAGACCGCGCAGCACATCGCCCTGGATAAGCCTGCGCTGGATGAGCAACTGGTCAACATCAAACCCACGCCGGAACAGGAGGATTTCATCAGGCGTTTGATGCAATTCGCCAAGAACGGTGATGCCACCCTTATCGGCCGGGCACCTTTATCCGAGGAAGAAGATAAGGGCCGGATGCTGATTGCTACCAATTACGCCAAAAAGATGGCGGCGGATATGCGCCTCATCAACGCCAGACTGTATGAGGACCACCCTGATTACAAGGTCAATGTTTGCGCCCGGAAATTAGCGGAACTTTACCGCGACAGTACGGCGCAGCGTGGGACACAGATCGTGTTCTGCGATATCGGCACACCGAAGCCGGATGCTTTCAACTTGTATGACGCGCTGAAAAACAAACTGGTCAGGGATATGGCGATCCCGCCCCAGCACATCACTTTTATCCACCAGTGGACGGATAAGCAAAAGCCTGATCTGTTTAAAAAGATGAACCGCGGGGAGATCCGCATCCTCATCGGCAGCACGGAGAAAGCCGGTACCGGCCTGAACGTGCAGGAACGGATGGTGGCCATGCACCACCTCGATATTCCCTGGAAACCCAGCGAACTGGAACAGCGAAACGGGCGCGGTGCCCGCCAGGGGAATAAGCTGGCCAAATCGCATTATGATAATAAGGTAGTCAACTTCATTTACGCCGTGGAGCAGTCGCTGGACAACTACAAATTCAACCTGCTGAAGAACAAACAAACCTTTATCAGCCAGATGAAGAACTGCGAACTGAATGTCAGGACCATCGACGAAGGCAGCATCGATGAAAAAAGCGGCATGAACTTTTCGGAGTATATCGCCATCCTCTCCGGTGATACCTCCCTGCTGGATAAGACCAAACTGGAGAAAAAGATCGCCGTGACCGAAAGCCTCCGGACCGCGCACTTCCGGGAGATCGCCCGTGCGCGGTATACGCTGGAAAACCTGGAAAAGGAAACGGTTAGCACGACGGCAATCTTAAAAGCGCTTACCGCCGACCACGAAGCCTATCATCAGGTACTCAAACTGGAGAAAGATGGCAGCAAAGCCAATCCCATACAACTGAAAGAACTGGCCAGCGCGGATGCCAAAACCATCGGCAATTACCTGATCCGCCAGTACCAGGCCTGGAAGCCGGCAGATGGCGAAGCGACCACTAAAGAACTGGGCGAACTATACGGCTTCAGGTTATATATCCGCCATGACCGTGAACAACAGCTACTGGAAGGTAAACTCTTTCACAGCGAGTACAATACCTTGTTTGCCGAAAGACCGGGAAGTATCATCCATTATACTGCAAGTTCCGGTGTACCCAACGTTGACAACCCCAAACTGGCGGCCCGGTATTTTATCAATGCCATCGATAAGGTGGACGGCCTGCTGGAAAAATACACCAAAGAACAGGCGGAACAGCAGGCACAGTTACCCCAATTAAAGGCGCTGCTGGACAAACCTTTTGAAAAAGATAAGGAGCTGATCGCCATGAAAAGCGAACTGAATGTCCTGGAAAAAGAAATCGCCCGCAAGATCCGGGAGAAACAGGAAGCGCAGCAACAGGCCGAAGGTTTGGGTAGCACCATTCCTGCGGCACCTGCTCTCCAGGGACCGATCAACAAAAGCCTGGAAGAAGCCATCGTGGTTTCGCTGGCAGGAGAACAGGCTTACCGCCAATCTACGGAAAAGGAAACGGTCATGGCCGAAAACACCGGCTACCGACGGGCGAAAGGAGTGCGGATATGATCTGCCTGTTCACACACATCCGCTGCCCGCTGCACCGGTACACGTTTTCGGTCAGGCCGATCCGTGAATGGGTGGAAAACGTGTGCGAAAGCAAAGTGCTCAACCTCTTTGCCGGTCCCACCAAACTCGCGGTCGATGAGCTCCGCAATGACCTTAACCCGGAAATGCCCGCGGAACATCACCTGGATGCGCTGGAATTATTGCGCAGCTACTCCGGTGATCAATTTGATACCATCCTGCTGGATCCGCCCTACGCTTTCCGTAAAAGCATGGAACTCTACCAGGGAATGGTTTGCAGTCCTTTCCGGCAACTGAAGGATGAGCTCGTTCGCCACCTGAAGCCCGGCGGGCTGGTGATCACTTTCGGCTACCACTCGGTGGTCATGGGCAGGACAAGAGGTTTCAGGCTGGAGCAACTGGCGGTTTTCAGCCATGGCGGGGCTATCCATGATACCCTGGCCAGCGTGGAGCGCTTTGCACGACCCTGACCATTTCTTCCTCACCAACCAACCATTCCTGAACAATAACCCTAAGCAGCAGAAAATCAAAATACATGAACAGCAGCATCTACAGTATCAATAAAGGCATTAACAAAAGCATCGAGTTCCGGGGACTGCGGGCGCAGTATATCTGGTATTTCGCCGGGCTGGTGCTCGGCCTGATGATCGTTTTCGCAACCCTCTATATCCTGGGTGCAGGAACGCTCATCTGCCTGGCCGTCTGCGGTTCCGCCGCCGCGTTCGGCAGCATCAAAATCTTTGCGCTCAGCCGGAAGTACGGTGAACACGGCCTGATGAAGGCCATGGCCCGCAAGCGGGTTCCACGCGTACTCAAGTCCTATGGCCGGCGCTTTTTTCAGCAATTAAATTATAAGGAGAAAACACATGGCAAAGCTTAGAGAACCCGCCATTTTTCAAATGGAAAATACCCGTTTCTATGTCGACCTGGACAGGCAAACCCTGCGCCAGACCGATAAGCCGGATAATGAAATATCCTTTATTAACCAGATGCAGGATATGGGGGACCATTATATGCTGGCCTGGGATGACGCGACCAAGAACGCCGCCGCAAACCCGGAAAACGGAGAGCTGCTGACCATCCCGCCATTATCCGTGCTGGATCCTGAAGGCATGTCGGAAAAATATGGCATGTCTGTCTCCGAAATGGCAGGCAAATCCGATTTCGAGATCATCGTTGACCAGGACGCTATAGCTGCAAGGCGGAATGGGATTTTACCGCAGATCGATATGGCCGGGGAGAAATTCATCATCGACCTCCGCTTACAGGAGTTGCGCCATGCGGAATATTTCTTTCCGGTCATCAGCCTGAAGTCGCTGGACCTGACCGATGACGGCTGGCACTACGAGGCCTTTTACGAACCCATCATGAAACAGGTCGTGCAGCTGGACCCCAAACTGACGGAATTTCCCGATGGCGTGATCAAAATTAAAATACCCAATGAATTGGGGATGGATCCGGTCGGGGCAGCCAGAATCTACGGGATGGCCGAACGTGATCTCCTGCGCCGCCACCCCATCCAAAAGGAACTGAAAGCCGAGGTCATTCCGCTCAGCGAAACCCAGGTGCCGCGCCTGATACAGCAAAACCGCGAACAATTACAGCGTGAACACGAGCAGATCACCCGGAGAATGAAGCCCGTCAAACGACCCGGATTTTAAGTCCGCGCACATTCAAGAAAGTACTACGTGAAGAAGATTAGTGAAATGGAAAAACAATTGAAAGAAATATTGCCTATCCTGGGTATTGAGCAGGATGCCATCCTGTCCAAGCAGGGAGAATTTACGCTGGCTTTCCGCATCAGCCTGCCGGAAGTATTTACCCTGTCGGACGAGGATTACGAAAACCTGCACCAGGCCTGGGTCAAAGCCATCCGCGTGCTGCCCAAAAACAGCGTTTTGCATAAGCAGGACTGGTTTCTGAAAAAAAGAATTCAACCGGATAAAGCCGGTAGCCGTCCTTCATTTCTGGGCGAAGCCAGCGACCACTATTTTAACGGGCGCGAATACCTCGAGCATGACTGTCTTGTGTACCTGACGCGCAAACCAAAGGGAAGAAAACCGTCTAGTTCCCTGTTTTCCAACCTGGTCAGGCCCTGCCTTGTACCCAAGGATATGCTGGGCGCGCAGGCCATCCGTGAATTTCGCGACACCGCGGCCCAGTTCAAACGCCTCCTGGAAGATACCCGCCTCATCCGGGTTTCACCGTTAACGGCAGCCGACCTGCAAAGCCAGCTTAAAACCACCGGGTTGATCGAACGCTATTGCTTCCTCGCTGAACAGGAAGGGCAATCCCTATTTCAGGATATCACTTTGGGCGAAACATTGCGCATCGGAAGCCGGGAACTCGCCATCTATACGCTCGGCGATACCGAAAACCTGCCTGCCCATTGCGGTTCCCGCCTGACCTATGAAGCCTATTCCACCGATCAGACCAAATTTCCCGTCAGCTTTGCTGGCAGGCTTGGCCTTTTACTGAACACCAGCCACGTGTACAACCAGTATATATTTATCGGGGACGCGCAGGCGACCCTCAAACAACTGGAAAAGAAAAGGCTGCGCCTGCAATCCCTTTCGGCCTACTCAAGGGAAAACGCCATCGCGCTGGATGCCACCAATGATTTTCTGAACGAGGCCATCAGCCAGCAGCGTTTGCCGGTCAAGGCGCATTTTAATGTCATGGTCTGGTCGGATGACCGGGAAACATTACTTGCTAAAGGCAACCAGGTCTTATCGGCCTTAGCCGCCATGGATGCCGCCGCCAAACCGGAGACCGATGGTGCTGCGCAGATCTGGTGGTCGGGTATTCCCGGCAATGCCGCTGACTTCCCCGTCAACGATACCTTTGACACTTTCGCTGAACAAGCCGCCTGCTTTCTGAACCTGGAAAGCAATTACAAAAGCGCCAAACCCGGTGAGGGTATCCGCTTCTGCGACCGCCTATCCGGCCGTCCCGTCTATGCCGACCTGTTTGATGCGCCCCGACATGAAGGCATCACTTCCAATATGGGCACGCTGGTCTGCGGGACATCGGGAGGCGGTAAATCGATGACGGTGAACCATATCCTGCGCTCGCTCTATGACCAGGGTGCGCATTGCGTGACTGTCGATATCGGCGGCAGTTATTTAGGACTATGCGATACGGTTAAAGGCTATTATTTTACCTACACGGAAAACGACCCGATCCGTTTCAATCCTTTTTATCTGGGCAGGGGCGAAGTGCTGGACACCGAAAAAAAGGAAAGTTTGAAGGCGCTGCTGGTTTCCCTCTGGAAAGGCGAGAACGAAACCTTTAACCGCGCAGAGTATGTGGCGCTTTCCAACGCCTTACAAGGTTACTACGAACACTTGTCACAAAATGCCCCGGTTTTTCCCGGCTTCGATTCTTTCTACGAGTACCTTGAGCGCGATTACCGCGCAGTGTTACAAAGCCATCGCGTGAAGGATAGTGCGTTTGATATGGATAATTTCCTCTACGTATTGCGTCCCTATTACAAGGGCGGTGAATTTGATTACCTGTTGAATGCGCGGGAGAACCTCGATCTCCTGCAACAGCCTTTCATTGTATTTGAGCTGGACCAGATCAAGGATCACCCGATCCTTTTTCCGGTGGTGACGCTGATCATTATGGAACTGTTCATTTCCAAGATGCGCAAACTGGCCGGTGTCCGCAAGGTATTGACGATTGACGAAGCCTGGAAGGCCATCGCCAAATCCGGCATGGCCGAGTTCCTGCGCTATGCCTTCAAGACCATCCGTAAGTTCAACGGCATTCCCATCGTCATTACGCAGGAGCTGGAAGACCTGGTGTCATCGCCCATTATTAAAGACGCCATCATCAATAACGCCGACATCAAAATCCTGATGGATATGCGCAAATTCCAGGGCAAGTTCGACAAGCTGCAGGATACCCTCGGCTTATCTGATAAAGGCAAAACGATCCTGCTTTCGGTCAACAAAGATCACCGGGAGATCTTCATCGACATAGGCGGGCAGATCATGAAAGTCTATAAGAATGAACTCTGCCCAGAGGAATATTATGCCTTTACCACCGAAGGGAAAGAGCGTGTAAAAGTACAGGAATACGCCCGAGAGCACGGCAGCATCGAAGCCGGTATCGCCGCGCTGGTGAATGAAAAACCATCAAAAGAACAATAATATGGAAAAGCGATCAATGATCGGCCGTCTGCTGACGGCTTTTAAAACAATGCTGGCCTATGGTTGCCAGCACGCCGGGAGCCTGTCCATGATGGACAGCGCCTATACCCGTTGCAGCGGTAACATGCTCCCGGATAACCCGGCGACAGCCATCCTCCGTATCCGCCCCTGCGGGCAGTTGTATGAGATCACGCGCGGAAGCTATGAGAACGGGCAGTTCCGCGTGAGCGAAAAATGGCTGGCTACCTATGGCTGGCATTCCACCGGGCACCTAATCGCCATCGGGCGGACCCTGTATATCATTTTTGACCCTATCCGCAAACTGGTGCTCGTCGAACATTTTCCGGACGATGGACCTGTCACACTGGAAACCTACCATCAAATATAGGAGGTGATATGAAAAAAATCATCTTATCCGCTCTGATGTACATGGCCATTTTCTTTCGGCCTGTAAACGCCAAAGCCCAAATACCGGCGGTCAGCGCCTTTACCGGTCTGATCAAAAAGGTGATCGTGGCCATCGACCTGGGCGTGCAGCGCCTGCAGAACAAAACCATCGCCCTGCAAAATGCGCAGCAGCAGATCGAAAAAACACTTCACCTGAACAGCCTGAACGACATCTCCGGCTGGCTGGATAAGGAGCGAAACCTGTACGCGAACTATTACCAGGAACTGGCAAAGGTCAAAAAACTGCTGGCCGATTACCAGATGGTCAAAGATGTGGTGAACCGGCAAAAGCAATTGCTGGCGGAATACCGGCAGGCCAGCGCTTTATTTAACCGGGATGCGCATTTTTCTGCCGCCGAACTGCGCTACATGGGGACGATCTACGAAGGCATTTTGCAGGAAAGCCTGCGGAACCTGGAGGCCGTGACTACAGCTGTGACCTCGCGCAGTACGCAAATGGATGACGCGGACCGCTGGCTGCGGATCGATCAGGCTGCCAAAGCCATCCAGCTGAACCTGGACCACCTGCGCCAGTTTAACCGTCAGAACGTTTTGCTCAGCCTTTCCCGTGCCAGGGACGACAGCGACCGTTCGGCAGTCCAGCGCCTTTATGGTCTCCACGATTGATCATCAAAAAAAACGATATGAAAATGAAATCATTGATCTTAGCCATTTTGTTACCGGCCTGCCTGATCGCAGGTAAAAGCCAGGCGCAATCCTTTTCCTTTGGCGACCTTTTCGGTCAGCAGGGCAAAAAGAAAAAACTGATGGCGGCACAGGTAGGCGGCATTTATACCTACCTCGACGCGCTGAAGGGCGGCTACAACATCATGCATCATGGCCTTGACCTCGCGCATGAACTCAAAGGCGGCACCTTCGGCCTCCATCGCGATTACTTCAGTTCGCTGGAGCAGGTCAGTCCGACAGTGCAGCAAAACCCCAAAGGCGAAGCGATCACCAAACTCTATCAGGAACTGACGCAGCGCCTGAACGTGGAGATCAGCTGGCAGAAAAAACAGGGGTCGCTGAAAAGCAATGAACTGGCCTACCTGGAAAAAGTAGCGGCCAACCTGAGCAAACTCGCGGAGCAGGACATGACGGAATTGAAGAACCTGCTGACCCCCGGAAAATTGCAGCTGACCGACCAGCAGCGACTGGACCGAATGGATAAACGCTATGCAGCCATGAAGGATAAAGCCGCTTTCGCAGCTTCCTTTACGGCCAAAACACGGGCACTATCCCAAAACCGGCAACGCGCGAAAGCGGAAAATGAACAGATCCAAAAACTTTACGGCATTTCCAAACCATGAAAAAGCGATTAAAAATATGGGTACTGATACTGCTTTTTGCCGGCATGTTACCGCTGACGACGCGGGCGCAATCCGTAACGGACTGCATCGAGCAACTGATTCTGGATTACCAGAAACTGGCGGGCCTGAAAAGCATACTCTCGCAGATGTACTCAGGTTATGATGTACTGCGTCAAGGCTACGGGGCCGTAAAAAATGTATCTCAGGGTAATTTTTCCCTGCACCAGGCCTTCCTTGACGGTCTGTTACTGGTCAGTCCGGCCATTCGCAAATATCCAAGGGTGGCGGATATCATCAGCGACCAGGCTACCCTGTTCAGTGAATATAAAATTGCCGCAAAGCGCTTTAGCAGTTCCGGCAGGTTTTCGTCTGAAGAACTGCAATACCTCACAGCGATCTACGACCAGCTTGCCGAGGCCAGCCTGAAAAACCTGGACAAACTGAGCATGGTCATGGGCGATAGTCAGCTGCGGATGAGCGACGCCGAGAGGCTGGCCGCTATCGACCGGATCTACCTGGACAGCCGAAACCAGCTGAGTTACCTGCGCAAGTTCAACGATCAGGCCGGGCAAATGATCCTCCTGCGGGAAAAAGCGGCTAGGGATAAACAAACCGTTAACAGCCTTTACGGCATCAATCCATGAACATGAAAAAAAGATCATTCCTATTTACCCTCCTGACGCTTTGCGCCAGCCTGTTGCCGCAGTTCGCGCACGCCGAAGGTGTTGCAGATGACCTGCATAGTTTGCAGGGCGTCCTTGCACAACTCTATCAGCAGATGCTGCCCCTTTGCCAGGGGATGATCGGTGTCGCCCGAGCCATTGCAGGCTTTGCAGCCTTATGGTATATCGCGGCCCGTATCTGGAAACACATTGCGGCCGCAGAACCGGTAGATGTTTATCCTTTACTGCGCCCCTTCGGCATGGGCATTTGTATCGCGGCATTCCCCGCCGTCCTTGCGCTGATGAATGGCGTGCTGCAACCAGTGGTGACGGCAACCGAGAATATGGTTTCCCGTTCCAATGCCGCCATTGCCTACCTGACCTCCCGGCCGGATGAAGATGCCGACCTTCCTGCCGGACAGCAAAATGCCGAACCGGATAAATGGTACCAGTACAGCCATCCTGATAATGCCAATCCCGACGGATCAACCGCCAATCCGATTTCCGATGCCTTTTCCGGCTGGAGTATCAAGAACATGGCCCGGAAATGGATCGCGGAAGTG
Organism: Mucilaginibacter conchicola; assembly: GCF_003432115.1. Lineage (GTDB taxonomy): Bacteria > Bacteroidota > Bacteroidia > Sphingobacteriales > Sphingobacteriaceae > Mucilaginibacter > Mucilaginibacter conchicola. Next base: position 1,340,218 of record NZ_QWDC01000002.1, on the reverse strand, counting down.
CTCAATGTCCTGTTTCAGGCAGCAGCGCTGTGCCTGGATACGATCCGCATCTTTAAGCTGATCGTGTTGGCTATCCTCGGGCCTCTTTGTTTCGGGCTGAGCATTTTCGACGGTTTCCAGCATACCCTGAAGCAATGGCTGGCACGCTATGTCAATGTATTTATGTGGCTGCCGGTTGCCAATATCTTCGGTGCCATTATCGCCAAGATCCAGGTGAACATGATTGCGCTGGCGCAAAGCGGGCAATTGCAGGGGAACGACTTCGGCAATACCAATACAGCTTATCTGATATTTCTCGTCATCGGCATTCTCGGCTACTTCACCGTGCCTAGTATCGCCAACTATATTATGAATGTGGGTGGTCATGCGCTTTTCAATAAAACCTCCGCGCTGGCCTCGATGGCGGTTTCCTATCTCAGCGGATCGGTGATGCAAAATATGTTTACTTCCAATTCGCAGGTCAACACCCAAAACAGCAGCAGCAAACAAACCCAGTCCAATACCTACAATACGGAAAAGCTGAAAGGTTCGTCCGGTAAATCTCAATAATTATGTTTAAAAAATTCAGAAATATCGAAACGGCTTTCCAGCATGTCCGTGCTTTCACCATCGCCATTATCGCCTGTGCCTTTCTGGCTATTGGCTTTACGGTGTACCAAAGTCACCGGCTGATCGCCACCATCCAAAGCAGGGTGTATATTCTGTTCAACGGTAAAGTACTGGATGCGTTAGCCGCCGACCGAAAAGATAACGTCGCCGTTGAAGCCCGCGACCATATCAAAACCTTCCATGAGCTCTTCTTTACGCTGTCCCCGGATGACAAAGCGAACAAAGCCAACCTGGGTAAAGCGCTGTACCTGGCAGATGAAACGGCCAAACGGGAATACGATAACCTCAGTGAAAGCGGCTATTATGCCAATATCATCTCCGGCAATATCAGCCAGCAATTGCATGTGGACAGTGTTAACGTTGACCTGCGCAATTACCCCTACAGCTTCAAATGTTTCGCGACGCAAAGTATCATCCGCACGAGCAGTACCGTCACCCGTAGCCTGGTGACCACCGGCGAATTACGGAATATCGGCCGGAGCGATAATAACCCGCATGGTTTTCTCATCCAACGCTGGGCGACAATAGAAAATACGGACCTCAAAGTCATCAACCGCTAACCTCGAAACGCAGTCATTATCAATCATCAATAAAAAGATTATGGAAACACTCACCCTTCAACAAAAACGCAAACGCAAGGCCTTGCTGGTCTTACCCTTAATTGTATTTGCCTTCAGTACATTATTGTTTAAAGCCTTCGGTGGCGGGCAGGCCTACGCGGATCCGAGCCAGACAAGGTCGCAGGGCTTTAACACCCATTTGCCTGATGCCAGACTGAAAGATGAGCATGGCCTGGATAAAATGGGGTTTTACGACCGCGCAGCCGCAGACTCTGCCAAACGCAAACAGGCAGAACAGCTTGATCCTTACGCCAAACGCCTGTCGGATTCTGCGTCCGTTACTGCGGACACTGTTTTTTCCCCTCACCAGCCCGGCATTTTTGGGGATGACGGAAAGCATGAAGGCAGCGGTGCGACGGCCAAAGAAGTTATGCTTCAAAAAAAGCTGACGGAGTTACAGGCAGTTATTAATAAACCCGAAGTATCCGCTGGGGATAACAGCGCGCTTAACCGTTCAGCGTATGCGCAAAGAAAAGTTTACAGCGAACCACCGCTTACCATCCCTCCACCTGCGGAAGATCCCGAACTGAAACAGATGAATGGTTTACTGGAAAAGCTGCTGGACATCCAGCATCCTGAACGAATGCTGGAAAAGAGTAACCACACGGCTTCACCAAAGGCGGCAACAAAATTTCAGGCCATACCAGCGGTAATTGATGGCAATCAAAAGATTGTGCAGGGTACGGTTATACGGATGCGTTTGCTGGACAGTATTCGCCTGAACGGACAGTTGTTCCAGAAAGGGCAACTGATCTATGGCAGCGGTGACCTGTACAACCAGCGGGTAAAGATCAATATCAAACTGATCCATCTCGGGTTGAACATCATCCCGGTCGACCTGACCGTTTATGACCGCACCGACGGTATGGAAGGGATCTGTGTGCCTGAAGCGGTAACCGGTGATGAGCTGAAAGACGGTATGGTTAACGGTGTGCAAACCATGGATATGATGACCATGGATCCATCCATGTCGGCACAACTGGCAACTGCGGGAATCAATACGGCCAAGGGGCTTTTTTCCAAAAAGGTTAAACGGGTTAAAGGAAAGCTGAAGAACGGGCATGAGCTCTTGCTGAGGGATAACCTGCTTATAAAATCCAATCAACAATAATTAACCGAATCGTTCAATTTAACATTTAAAATTATGAATCAGTCAAGTTATCAGTACAATGCCGACACGCTTAAGAACCTGGGTTTCGGCGAAGAGATCGCCAAAGAATTGCATACTAAAATGGATCAGAATCTGACAGAGTTTACGCTAAAACATCATCAGGAATTTGGCAAAGATAAGATGGAATCGGTACTGCATTTCTCCAAAGGAGATCAACAAGATAAAGACATCACCTTTTTCAATCGTTTTGAGTCCACGCTGAAAAAAGAAGGCCTGGAGGATTTGACCCAGACATTTTTTATTGGAGCTAAACATAATTACACGCTTAAAGAGCGATATAACATAATGGATGGCAGATCGGTTTACCGGGAGCAGCCGAAAATGGAGCCGACCGAAGAAAACGGGGTAACAAAAATGAAACCGACCGGCGAAACCTATTACGCGTGGCGTGGCCTGAATTTTAAGGAAGCAGACAAGTATGGCAATTTCAATCCGAAGATCATCTTTTGGGACCACGAAAAGGAATTGCAAAAATATCCGATCAAAAATATACTGGAAAAATATGATCGTGCCCGTATTATGCGGCCGCTGGAAAAAGGCAATCGGGTATCTGTTACCCTGGTACGTGACGGGCAGGAAACACAGGCGCAGGTAGTAGCTAACCCTCGTATGATGCGTCTGGACTTTTATGATGATAAAGGTCAGAGCCTTGTTGTACGAAAAGTAGATAAACAGGCCGTCAGCCAAAGCCAGGAAAAGGAAATGACACCACAGGAAGTACAAAAAGCAGCTATTGCCAAAGCAGCGGAACAGGCTCAGGCCAATACCCCGGTTCAAAATCAGGCATCGGGAGCTAGACAAAATGAGGCTGAACAAAAACAGGAGCAGGGACAACGCCGCAGGCAGGGGGTGCACGTTTAGTCATGGAGTTCTGCAAGCCTCTATCGGTTTTTTTCGGGGCGGTGAAAAACGACCCAAGAATTTCTATCACCCATATTGGCTTGTTCGCGACTATTTTGGAGTATTGGCAAACGAGAGGTTTTCCGGTACCACTTTGTGCCTATGCGCATGAGATCATGCCGATGGCCAAAATATTGGCCAATACAACATATCACCGATGTATCCGGGATCTGCATGATTTCGGATACATCATTTATCAACCATCCTACAAGCGCAATGAGCGCAGCCGGATAATCTTAAAATGCGGAGAGAAAAGTGATGAATAACATAGAGGTTATCTGTATGCAAAGCGATGCGTTTTACAAGTTACTGGAAGAGGTCATCGCTCATTTTAAAAAGCCGGTCGCTGAGGTCCCGGACACCTGGATTTCAGCCTCTGAGGCGATGGCAAAACTGAAGATCAAAAGTAAAACGACGCTGCAAAAGCTAAGGGATGAGGGCCAGATACGGTTTACCCAACCGAAAAAGAAACTGATATTATATGATATCAATTCGATCAACGAATACCTGAATGATTTTGTTTATGAATCATTTGAATTGCCGAAAGCAGAGCAAAGGAAGGTTTAACCCTTCCTTTGCTTGTTAAAAATCCAGTATGGCGTCAATTGCACTATCCGCCTTTTTGTAAGAAAAATTTGACTGGTAATTCATTGTTGTTAATATACTTTCGTGACGATACATCTTCTGCAATACCTTTGGATGAATTTCCTTCTCTTCGGCTCTTTGCGCAAAGCTATGCCTGGCTTTATGTTGTGACGCTTTTTTTGCGCTCCCGATCATGCCCATTAAAAGATCCATCGTTTTATTAAGGCGTTTGCTGACGAATGAAATTCTGCGGCGAACTTCAAAACGGTCATCGAGTGATGGCAGATCTTGCAGATATGGAAAAATCAGTTTGTGGGGGTTTTCTTTGACATTTAAAGGATACTGCCGGATGATACGCAGTGCTTTTTCGGGCACTTTTACAGAGCCCCACTCGCCATTCTTGGACATTTTATAATGTAACCTGCCATTCTGAATATCTGTCCATTTTAAGAGTAAGCAATCGGTAACCCGCATTCCGGCGAAATAGAACTCTGTTAACCAGATATTGCGGGAATCGTTATAAATGACTGGATGCGTTGTGAGGTCAAGTTCTTCCAGTTGCTTAATTTCATATTCCTCCAATCCGATCTTTGCAGCACCGGTTAATTTAATGGATATATTTCCTTTCCCTCCAAATGGATAATAATCCTTACTGACTACCTTTGAGCTGATAGCTCTATTATAGATTGTCCTAATCACAATGATATGATTAGTGATTGTACGATCACTTAAAGGTTTTGGTGGTTTTTCTTTATCATAGGAAAACTTTTTAGCGACCTTTAAATAGATAGTGTACCGTTGTAGCAGGTCAACAGTAATTTCTTCAAAGCTTATTTTTTGATTGTTAACAAACTCATAGAATCGCTTAAGCCGTGTAGTATCCGCTTTGAGCGTATCGTAGTTGCCTAACGCTTTTTGATCTTCCAGGTAAATCTTGGCCACATCCTGAAAGTATAATTTTTCTTCCTCAACCCGCTTTAAACTAACTTTAACATCCTTGGCAGTAACATGGCCTTTTGTTTCCATTTCCAAAGCTTTATCATTGGCTTTGGCTATCTCATTTAATATGAAATTATTTAACCTGGTTGAATTAGGATGGGACTTATTTACCCGTTGCGCTTTTTCATTCCATTGATCCAAACTATCGAGTTTTTGCCCGGTCATAATATACACCTGTTTTCTGTTTACAGTAATACAGATTGAAATGGGGAATTTGCCATTTTTTGTTGGTCTTTTCCTGATGTAAACCCTTACGGTTGCCATAATTGAACACTTAATCAAACCCTACTTTACCGTTGGTAAAGCTATTGGTTTTGGTCATACAATGTTCATACAGACCCTGTATTGATATGGGATTATGTGGTTTAACATGATTTCAAAAACCGCGTTTAAGAGCCATATAAGCGGTTTTTGCATTTCCAAAAACCATTTCTTGAGCGATTCATAACCCTAAGGTCGGCAGTTCGATCCTGCTCCCCGCTACTTTGTTTAAAAGCATCAGTTGATTACTGATGCTTTTTTTGTTTGACACATCCTGAAATTTTAAATGCGACTGGGTAACTCGGATGGTTAGAGCGTAGGATTTATATCTGGCGGACGGCAGTTCGATCCTACTTCACAACGATCTTTTTTATTATCTTACTTCATGTTTACCGTTTATGTATTGTACTCTGAGAAGTTTGATTAGATCTATATTGGCTTTACATCCGATATGCACAATCGCTTTCTCTCCCATAATAAGCTGGCAACAAAGGGACATACAATTAAATATCGCCCATGGGTTATAGCATATACCGAGGAGTATGGTAGCAAATCCGAAGCTATGAAAAGAGAAAAGCAACTAAAATCAGCTAACGGCAGGGACTTTATTCGGAGTGAGATAAGGAAGAGCTTTGGCATTTCGAATGATTAAAACACTACGCTCATATCCATCAATTTTCAAACAGCAGTTCAATCTCCTGCCCCTACTTCTTCAGCATCCGTTTATCTATTCTCTCAAAAAAGGCGGTACGGTATTGTGCGCCTACCGGTACTTCGGCACCGCCATCCATCCAGATACGGTTGCCTTCTATGGCGGTTACACGCTCGAGGTTAATGGTATATGAACGGTGTACTCTGAAAAATTTGCTCGCGGGCAGTTGTTCCGTCAAGTCGCGGAGCGAGAGGTAAACCGTGATGGTTTCTTTGGTAAGATGGATCCTGATAAAGTTGTTAAGGCTCTCGGCATAAACAATATCGGCAAGGGCTACTTTCACCACCTTGCCTTTGTTGCCTGTTTGCACAAAAACGGATTGTGGGTTATCGGCAGGCGTTGCAGTGGCTTTGGCAGGCTGAGAATGCTTCACCCGCTCAACAGCCATTACAAAACGTTCGTAACGGATGGGTTTCAGCAGGAAATCTGCAGCGGCAAGGTCGTAGGCATCTACGGCGTATTGCGGGTGGCCGGTAGTGAAGATAACGCGGTATTGGTTCCCGAGAATCTTGAAAACATCAAGGCCTGATAGTCCCGGCATATCCACATCCAGGAAAAGAATGTCTGGTGGTTGCGCAGTTACTTCCTGCAGGCCTATCACGGGGTTGTGCGACCAGCCGCCGAGCTGCATGCCGGGCGTTTTAGCGATATAGTCTTTCAGCAACTCTACCGCATGTTCCTCATCATCTATGATATAGCAACTAAGCATAACACATCAGATTGGATAACAAGATCAGTATAATAAGTCTCTTCGGTCTCGTTCATGCGCAGGCTAAAGCCGTCGCCGTAGGCATGCTGTAGGCGCATACGACTATTGGCGAGGCCCATCCCCGTCCCCGGCATGCTGGCAGCATTGCTGAGTTTTTTGTTACGTGTAGAAAAGCACAGGTTACCATCTTGCAATTGCAGGCGTATCACCGCGGGTTGCGACGCATCTTCCAGGTCGCCGTATTTTAGTACATTCTCTACCAGGGTAAGCATCACCAGCGGAACAACTTTTAATTCGCCGGCATCCACATCGCACTCAAACTTCACCTGCAGGCGGTCGTTAAAACGAACCTGGTTCAGTTGCAGCAGATCGCGCAGGGCCGCTATCTCATCGCGCAGTAAGGCAAGGCCATCCGTATCTGAAGGGCGTAGCGAGTAGCGTGTAATATCTGCCAGCAGCAGCACCGCATCGCCGGCTTTGCCCGATACTTTGTAAATGGCGTTATAAATAAAGCTGAGGGTATTAAAAAACAAATGCGGGTTGATCTGCGCGCGCAGCACTGCATTGCGCGATTGCAGCAACTCCTGCTGCAGCAGAACATCCTGCCGCTCGTGTTGCCACTTTTCGCGCTCCAGCTGCAAAACCTTTTCTTTTGAGCGAAAAAGATTAACGCCAACACCGTAGATAGACGATATCCCCATGAAATACAGGCAGCGGTACAGGCTGCCCACCAATATCATCTTCATGGGTAGTATAACGCGGGTTGCAACCGGCATAAAATTCCACAGAAACAGGTTTTCGGCATGATTGAGGATAATGTAGCCGGCAATTTCGCAAAGGGTAAGCAGGGCTTTTTGCTTTCTGCTGAGGCTGCTTGTTATGTTTGCAACATGCACATAAAAAAGCAGCATGTTAAGCAGATAGTGGAAAACGTAGTCGGAAGTTGGTGCCACGCGACCGGCCAAAACATACGATGTAGAAATCTCGTAGGTAATAAAAACAGCCCAGGCCAACATGTGATAAACGTACAACTTCTTCAACTTCACAATGCTAATATAACCGTTTACCCCCCGCAAACCACCATTTACATTATTTTTTTCGGAACCACACGGCAGCATGGTATTTTTAAAAGTGCAATCCGGAGAATTACTCCTTCCGGTTTTTTTGAACCTAAACCTTATCGCAATTGCAAAGTTGGCTATTGAACCACGGTTGGCTATTTAGCTTTTTGCAAACGACACACGCTGAACGTGTGCGCAGGGGAAGGAGGCACCAGCGAGGTCAACCTACAAGCTATCGTCTGTGACACCCGCATTCAATCGCATAGATATTAGAGAAGCCCTATCTGTTAAAGCGCCGTTTCTGTAGTGGTACTGCACCAAAATCTTTTGCTTCTTCTTTTTATTTATCCAAACAAATTCGTTCCCGACCCGCTTATATCCGGAATCTTTATCGAATTTATTGCACAGAAGATCAATATATTTTTGACCGGCAATTAGCTCTTCAGATTTAACACAGACGTTACCTTTCAAATAATATGTAGAAAAATACATACCACCTGATGTGGTAGTAACCTTTGGGAAAGCAATATCTATTTCACAAGAACCCTTTCCCATTGTATCTATACCTCTAATTTGGCCGTTTCTCTGACTACTGAACGATAATATTTGTTCTTTGCTTTTACCCAGCAAGGTCTGAGCATGCCCAGTAAAACAACTCAGCAAACTCGCCAGGCAGGTTATCCAAAACATTTTATTCTTCATTACCGAATGATAAGGTATCTGTAGTATTCTTTTTAATCAATTTTATTAAATAGCTATTGTGCTTTTTTATAATAGTGTCGCCAACATCGAATTTCATATTAGAGCGCCATATCAGATGGAAGGACTCATATTCCTTTCCTTTTACAGTAAAGTGAGCGATGCTTTTCTTGTAATAGTAAACAGCCTCTATCGGGCCGTTAATATCCCATATATAGGCTTTGCGTTTATCCACCATCAGCTTGAGGTCCATGCAGCAGAAAAAAATCACAGCAAGCCCAATTCCTAAATATTTCCAACGCATCATAACCAATAGTAAATCACCAGCCTAATATAAAAAAATCCGGTGGTTTCAACGCGTACAAGCTCGTTAAAAAGGCCGCTTCCCTCTCAGGAAGCGGCCTTTTACATTAACTATATTTCTCAATCTTAAAACAACGTGAACTCAACCCTGCGGTTCATCTGGCGGCCTTTAGCTGTTTTGTTGGTAGCTATTGGCTGGGTATAACCGTAACCGGTAGCCTCAATACGTGATGCATTTGCACCTTTTGATACGAGGTAGTTTTTAACCGCCTGTGCCCTTGCTTTTGACAGTATCATGTTAGCCATCATTTTTCCGCGGTTATCGGTATGGCCGGCCAGTTTAAGGCTGAAATCTTTTTTGATCAGCAGTTCGGCAACACGGTCAAGCGTTGGGTATGAGCTTTCTTTAATAACTGCTTTACCGTAAGCAAACTCAAGGTTTTTAATAGCATCACCAATTACGCGGCGATCATCAATGGTTATAACCTCTTTCTCTTTAACTACCGGTAACGGACAGCCACCGCCATCAACCTTAACACCGGCAGGTGTGCCAGGGCATTTGTCGTATTTGTTGGCTACGCCATCGTTATCATCATCAGCCATATCCCTTTCGTCCTGCAGACGTTTTTGCTCGGCGGCGGCGGCCTGTGCGGCAAGTTGTGCATTGGTTTCTTTCACTTCCTCATGCACTACGGCCACGGTGCTGAAATTCTCAAGCGAGCGCGAGTGTTTTTTACCGAACCTGTACTCTATACCCAGGTGGCCGTATGACATGTGATCATGCAAACCGCTTTTGTAGCCGTCAAAGTTGTTGGTACGCAACGAGTAAACGGTATATCCCAGGTCGATGTTAACTGCTTCTGATACACCGAACTTAAAGCCTATCCCGATTGGCAGATACCAGCTTTTTCCATCGCCATTCTCGGCAGTCATTGCGCCGGCAACGGGCGGCGGTATATTACGTACCGTTGTACTGTATGACATGTAACCCACACCCGCAGTTAAATAAGGCACTACTGCAGCGCGCTTGATAGATAAGCCGATATTAGGTATAGTGAAATATGCACTAAGGTCTGCCGCCCAGTTGATATTGGTTTCGTAACCGCTATCATCCCGGCCGGGTGTGCCCTCGGGGATGTTATTTAACCTGGAACCGTTCACCTTACCAAACAGGAAATTAGCCTGTAAACCAAACGGCGAAAGGATCTGATATTTAGCAAAGGCCGAGAAGCCAAATTTTGAATTGGGCTTACCATAATCTCCGTTAGTAGTGCGGTTAAAGGGGGTCCAGTGGGTAAGGAAGCCCCCGTTTGCACCGAGAGAAAATCTGCGCAGGTTTTGGGTGCTGGTGTCAACACCGGCAGTTTGGGCCATCCCCATACCGGAGATTGCCATTAATGATGCGATAAGGCAACATTTTTTAAATGTTATTTTCATGATGGTAAATTTTTTAGGTGTTATCATATAAAGAACTATCGTATATGCATGAATTCACAAACCGTTAATTAGATCAATAAGCATTTTTGTTGCCCGCAAGCGTATACACCACCGTTAAGAAGATGATATACATATCCAGCAGAAAGGTCCAGTTTTTGAGGTACCATACATCCGCCTCAACGCGGTTAAGCATCTCATTTACAGTAGCCGTACGGCCGCGCAAACCATTGGCCTGTGCCCAACCGGTTATGCCCGGTTTAACTAGGTGCCGTATCATAAAAATATCTATCAGCTCAGAGTATTCTCTGGTTTGCGAAAGCATGTGCGGCCGCGGGCCCACTACAGACATATCGCCCATCAGCACATTAAAAAACTGAGGCAATTCATCCAGGTTGGTGCGCCTTAAAAATGCGCCTACCCTGGTTATGCGGGGGTCGCCCATTGCAGTTTGTGCAGAGTCGCAGTCTTTATTGATGCACATACTCCTGAACTTATAGCAATTAAATGCCCTGTTATCGCGGGACGATCGTTTTTGTGAAAAAATCACCGGGCCTTTTGATTCAAGCCTTATCAGCAAAGCGATAATGGGGAGTAGCCAGCTTAACACCAGGATGATGACCGCCAGAGAGAATACGATATCAAATGCCCGCTTGCTTGCCCTAAACCAATAATTGTTGGTGTAAAAAACATTCTCGTTATCAATCTCTAACAGCAAACCATTAAATGTGAAGGCATTGTTGATAAGCATGTGCGTATGCGCCGGGAAAGTGATATGCGGATACGACTGACCAAAATATCGCATCAGTTCTTTATCGTGCTCAACCCGTAACGATGGTTTAAATAATTGCATATAACTGCTGGAAAACCCGTCGTGTACCAGGATAGAAATGATTCGGCTAAGGGATGTAACTCTTTCCATAAACTGGTTTATTAACTATTAAACTTGTTTCAATAAGCGTTTTTCTATTTGCGTGCTATAGTGAATATCAGCAGCGCCGTGTTTAAAAAAAGTAGCCCCGGTTGCACTATGGTAGAGAAATCCTGCATCTTCTCGTTCTTTATAGCGCGCCTGTTTTGAGCCACATAAATAATATCCTGGCTTTGCAAGATGATGGCCGGGTTTGATACCGTCCTGAAATCGCCAAGGTCAAAATACATCACCTGCGGGTCTTTCATACCGCCGCGTACTATCTTCACCTTCTTCTCGTCACCTTTATCTGTTAAGCCCCCGGCTTGCGCCAGTATATCTATCAAATTGGTTTTATCGCTCACCAGCATGTAGCTGCCCGGCTGCCTCACTTCACCAAATATGGAAACCTTAAGGTTCATGATCTGCAGATCAATGATGGGGTTCTTAAGCACCGTGCGGCCATACAGCATCTGTATCTTTTTACTGGCTTCTAACTTGGTTAAACCGGCTACTTTAACTTTCCCTAATGCAGGCAGCGCCACGGTACTATCATTCTCTACCTGGTAGGTTTGCGGCACGGGGGCATTAGGGGCCGAGCCTGTGCCACCGGTAGCGCTGCCGCCGGCAGGTACCGTAACCACATAGTTTATATCCTGCAGGTTGCGCATCTGCAATATGTCCTGCGTTTGTATCTTATACTCAGGGGGTGCTACGCCCATTGATATGTTCCTGTCATTAGCGCCATGCGTTTCAAAAAGCAACTGGTTTTGCTTGTATGAACACGATGCTGTAAGCATCAGTAATACGCCTGCAGTAAAGGCCATCCGATAATTGCTCAACCACTTTTTAGTAGCCATTTTCTTAGTTGTTTTTTAGTTGGAGTTTTATTTGCGCTTCCGCAACATTTTGCGGGTTTAAAGCAGCCCTCTCCCTCACTATCTGTTCAAAATGGCTGGCGTAAGAATTAACTATATTATCGATGCTGTAAAAATTCTCTATCCTATCGCGGTTATTAGCTATCATGTGATCGTAGTTGCCTGATGCCTTGTTCACATTCATTAAATGTTCTGCAACGTCTTTGGCAGTGCTGAAGTACTGCGCATTCTCATTAAGTACAGCGCGGTTAAAAACATTATCATTGGCACATATCAAGGCGTTTGATGCCATAGCCTCAAGCAGCGATGGATTAGTGCCACCAACCGTATGCCCGTGGAAATACAGGTTAGAGTAATACCTAAGGTTATTCAGCTTCTCGGCGCGGAAAATGCCGCCTAAAAAAACGATATCCTGGTTATATTTAAACTTGTTGACCAGGTAGCTGCCAAAGGCATTGTTGGTATCGCCAACCACCAGGAACTTTTGCCCTGTTTGCGCCTGCGAGTAACCATCCAGTATCACCTCAACACTATTTTCAGGCTCCATCCTGGCTATCAGTATGCTGTACCGGTAAGGCTCAACGTTATATTCTTCAATGGCCGACAGATCATTGTTATTAAACAACGTAGCTCCGTAGGGGATGAACACAGGTTCTTTACCGTACTTATTTTTGATGTAACGCTGTATCTCGGTAGAGTCAGCAATAAGATGGTCACTGGTGAGCACGGCAAGGCGTTCGGCGAGGCGCAAAAAAGCTTTGGCCCTTTTTGAATATTTAGCACGGTTCCATTCCATGCCATCCATATTGGTAGTTATTACCGATTGCTTGGGTAGCAACCAGCCCCAAACAGAGCTGCTGGTATAACCCAGTTGCAGTATCACATCAAAATTTCTTTTACGGGCATCCCTTATGCAGTTCAGATCATAAAAGAACTGGCCCGGTGTACCCATTTTATATTCGGGGTCATAACAGTGGCATATCTCCACCCCGTTCCATTGCTTTTCCTGGTAAGGATGGTTGTGCGAATTATAAACCGCAACTTCAAATCCTCTTTTTACTAAACCAACCGACAAGTATTCTGCACATTGTTCAAACCCGCCGTAGTTGTTGGGGATGCCTCTTGTTCCAATGATAGCGATGCGCATGGTATTTAATTATTAGTAGACGATATTCCTAAATACCTGATAGTAATTTAGACGTTATTTGATCATTAGGGGGCCTTAATCAATACTCTATATTACATCAAAAACCGCTTAAAACATGTGAACAAGGCCTATATGAACGAAATGAACAAGAATGAACAGAGTGAACAAAACAGACCGTTGTGTTTTGAGTGAATAGTTTCCATTGCTTTAAATTAAGACAGTAGAGCAGTTGGGAAAACAGCAAAAAAGGGCGTAACATTTATTACTTTTTCAGAGGATACCCAAAACTTATTTAACAGGCATAAACTATGAATAACGTCCTCAAATTTTTAACAAGGATAAACCTGAAGACGATTCGTTTTAACTTTAAGTATTTCCCTTTTAAAACGGCAATTAAATTCCCTGTTTTTATATCTAACAACGTTTTTTTGCACCAGATGAAAGGCCGGGTTATCATAAACGGCCCTATAAAAACAGCCTTGGTACAGATAGGATATGGCAAGATCGGCATCTCAGATTTCAAGCGCTCGCGGGCAATTTGGGAAGTGCATGGCGATGTGGTTTTTAACGGCCGGGCGTTTATTATGCATGGATGCAAACTTAACGTGGCTGCAGGTGCTCAACTCATTTTTGGCGATGATTTTAACATGAGTACCGAGTGCGCCATTGTAGCACACAAAAAGATACAGATTGGTAACCACAGCGGCATATCATGGGAGAGCCTGGTAATGGATACAGATTTCCATCATATTGCTGATGAAACGGGCACTGTGTTTAATCACCCTAAAGAAATTATTATTGGCGATAATGTTTGGGTGGCATGCAAATGCACCATATTAAAAGGAGCGGTTATCCCTAACGGATGCGTGGTTGCAGCAAACTCGATGATAACAAAGGCCCTCGTTGGCGAGAAAAGCATTTTTGGCGGCAATCCTATAAGGGTACTCAAAACCGGGATATCCTGGTGGTATTAAATGATCGGCAGCACGTAATTGCCAAGATCATAAACCAGGTTTGGGTTACGGTCGGCAACTTTTTTGGCGGGTACACCGCCCACTACAGTGTACGGGGCAACATTACGGGTAACTACCGCGCCGGCAGCTACAACCGCTCCCTTACCAATGGTAACCCCGGGCAATATCACTGCCCGTGAACAGATCCAGGCATAATCTTCTATGGAAACGGGTGCACCGGCCTGAGCAAAATCGGGGCTGTTATAATCATGGTGCAGCGTCCAGATCATTACCTCGTTGCTTAAGTTTACATTGCTGCCAATAAACAACCCCATGCGGGCATCAAGCATGGCTTTATGGCCGATGATGGTGCTATTGCCTATTCTCATTTTCCATGGCGAGCGTACCTCAAACCCACGGTACAGGCCTACCTTTTTACCTATGCTTGCCTTCAACAATCTTAACAAGGCTATCCGCAGGCTATGGAATGGTAAAAGGGCGATGGTTCCACATACGATGTAGATACACGAGCCTTTGAATTTTGCAAAGCCGTTTGCCATGGTGAAAGTTTATGCGATTTTTAATTCTTCTTTTATTAACGTCGGCTCTACTCCCGCTACCCTGCCTTTTATTACCTTTGCAGGCACCCCGCCCACTACCGAATTTGCCGGAACAGACTTTATTACCACACTACCGGCTGCAATTACGCAGCCCTCGCCCACCGTTACACCATCAAGGATTATTACATTAGCGCCTATCCAGCAATTATCTTGTATCACAACGCCTTTACGGGTTACCCCTTGGTTTTTAATGATGATATCTGGATGGCAATACTCATGGTTCTCAGAGAATATTTTAGCGCCGGGGCCAATAATTACATCGTTGCCGATTGTAACACCTCCCTGCCCGCCAATAAAAACGCCTGTATTAATGCCGCAGTTGTTGCCTATATTTACGCCGGTGCCTTTATGCGCTATAACACCTGTACAAAGTATAGTGCTATTGCGTGCAATGCTTACATTATCTTTTATCCTGATGCCGTTGGCTGATAAACCATTAAGATAAACGCCATCTTCAAGAATAAGATTTTTTCCTGCTGATATCAGATGCCCGTGTTTGATCTTTACACCGGTACCTACAAACATAAAACCATCTGAGCGTACAAAAAGCTTAACCAGCATACCACGCAGCATTTGCCTTGCCCTTCCCCATAGCACAATGGCCAGGTCGCGGGGGCTATGGTCGCTTTCCCATTTATAGTTGGGATTGCGCTTTATGGTTCGTATCAATTTTTCAACTAACACTGGTTTCTTCAATTATGGTTAAGATCTGCTGTGCCGATTTGGCCCATATAAAATTTGCGGCCCGTTCCAGCCCCCGCTTTACCTTGTCGTTATATAGTTCAGTATTATTCAATAACGCGTTTATTTTGCGGGCCATATCATGTGGGTTATCCGGGTCTATATACACGGCAGCATCGCCACAAACCTCGGGCATGGCAGTACGGTCTGATGTTACTACCGGCACACCACATTTCATGGCTTCAAGCGGCGGCAAACCAAAACCTTCGGCATAGGAAGGAAAACAGAAAATAGTAGCGCAGGCGTAGATCAACTGCAGGTCATTCTCGGGTACATGACCTATGATCAGGATCCTGTGCCCCAATTGCTCTTCGTTAATAAGTTTCTCCAGTTCGGCGTTCTGGTTATTCTTTTCGCCAACAATTAACAATGGGATGCTTTTATCATCAACGAAACTTATTGCTTTAACAAGGTTCAGCAAGTTCTTGCGGATATTAACCCGGCCAACAAATAGCAGGTATTTGGCAGGGAGTTGATACCTGTTTATAATAGCATAAACCTCATCCGCAGCATAGCTTCCAACCGGCTTAAAGCTGTCATTTATACCATGGTAAACCACGTTAATATCGGCGTTACCGGCAAAATCATTAGCTATTAAACGCTCTTTTTCTGAAGCTGATATAGCAATGATATTATTTGCTTTAGATGCCAGCCGTTTCATTTGCTTAAAGTAAAAACGCTCTGTTTTGGTATAGTACTCAGGGTAGTCCAGAAACAACACATCGTGGATGTAGGCTATTTTGTGAAGTTTGCCCGGCCAGGTGCTGGCGAAATTCTGGAACAGTACCGTTTTTAAATTATAACGCATAGCTGCCAATGGCACCAGCAACAAGTTGGATAGCATATTTGGAACAGCAGGCAGTTGGATCAGATTAACCCCTGCCGGAAAATACGCTGCTGCCTGCTTACTGTCTTTACTGTTAATGAGTAAATGCAGGTTAAAGCGATCTCGGTTATGCAGTATCATTTCATTAACCAGATTTTTCACCACCATGTTGCCGCTTGGTGGCCCGCTGAAAAACCACTTGGCATCAATCCCTACATTTATCTTTCCGGTTATGTTGCCCATATCAAACCATCGTTAAATGATTACCGCTCATGTACATGCTTCGCTGGTTGTGTGTAGCGATGGCCTCATCATAAATATTGTTCAACTTCTTAAGTCGCTTATCCCACTTATGCTCGTTAGCGCACAATAGGGTGCTTTGGTGCATATCAACCAATATTTTTGTATTGGTAAGCAGTATATTCAAAACTGAACTCATTCGTTGCAGCATATTCTCATAGCTATCAACCGGTACCTTAACGCCGCATTTACAGCATATCACATCGCCCATACCGCAATGATCTATAGTTAGCGTAGGTATACCATTACCCATGGCCTCAAAAATTACCGCAGGGTTATCTTCGCCTATACTGGTGATAATGTGCAGGTGTGCATCGGCCATAACTCGCAAAGCCTCTCTTCGTGGCAAATGGCCATGAAAGGTTACTTTATCTGCCAAACCTTTTTGGGCAGCGTAATGCTCCAATGTTTTTCGCAGCGGGCCATCACCCAATACATGCAGCTCCCAATTTTTCTTAGCCACTGCAGATAAGGCATCCAGGCACATTTTAAGATTTTTGCGTTCAATTAAGCTGCCGCTCCACACCAGGTGCACATCCTGCTGCTCTATATTGTTGTACCGGTTTACGCAGGGTAACACATTACCGCCTATTCCCTGCTCGGGCAGGTAAAAGCTATCGCGATCAAAATATTGTTTGATGGTTTGCTGGCCCAGGCGTGTGGCAGCTATCAGCACGTCAGCATTCTTAAACGCGGACTTTATACGGTGCGAGTGCCCCAACTGGTACCTGTTTATGAAATTCTTGATAGTAAATTTCATCCTCGCTTTAAAAGGCAGCAATGCAATAAACCGGCTGTCCATTATTTTCATTCCGCCTATCGGCCCCCATACTAATGGCTTGCCCAACCCTGCCAAAAAGCCCGGCTCGCGGAAGCCTATTGGGCCAAGTTGATGTACTACATCAATATCAACAGTTTTTACAATTTCCTGAGCTGCTCTTAACGCCCGCTTTTGCCACAAATAATATGCAAAATAGAAGAACCAGCCAAACCCCGCCTTATTTAGCAGGTTAATAGCTTTTGCCAGCCACCCTGCCCTTACTTCAACAAAATGCACATGACGCATGGGGTTATCTTCAATATAACCTTTCAAGGTTTGGGTATCGCCCATGTGGTTGTCAGACATACCGTAGAGTACCCATAGTTCATGCTCAGCAGCCAGGTGCGTAACCGTATTCCAGGCCGCAGCATATTCTGATCCTCTTGTTGGGGATATTGCATAGGCTGATATGAGGAGTTTTTTTTTCAAAATATGGCAGGCGTTTTTGCTATACGGAAAGGGTCTTTATACCACAAGCGCCAGCGTAATCGGTTTAACTGGTTAAACAGGCTGGCAAAAAAGAAACTGCTCCAGTGCAGGTTGCGTTTCATAACGGCAAGTTCCTCGGCATGCATTTTCTTAACATCGTTACTTACCCCAAAGGTGCGCATGCAGGCAATGTGCTCATCAATATGCTTTATGCGGTAATCGGCATGTTTTATCCGCAGGAACATATCAAAATCCATGGCTATTTTATAAGTAAGATCATAGCCCCCAACAGATTTATAAACAGTGGCTTTCACAAAACAGGTTGGATGCATAATATACATGCCGTAGTTAAGCCAGCCTATCTTACTTTTTTTGATACGCTTAAAACCGTTATCACCTATCAGCAGCAAATTGGCGCAGCATACATCATCATTAGCATAGGTGTTTATCATCATCAGCTCTACAGCATCTTGGGTGTACCAGTCGTCAGCATTTATCATTCCTATCCATTGGCCGGTAGCACGGGCAATGCCTTTGTTAAAACCATCGGCGATGCCTTTATCAGGTTCGCTCAATATAACCGCTATGTTATCGCGATACTTTTCAATAATCTCCAGCGTGCCATCGGTTGAGCCACCATCAATAATGATATACTCTATATTCCTGTACGTTTGATTAAGCACGCTAAGGATGGTTTGCTCTATGGTATCCACCGCGTTACGCACCGTTGTTATGATGCTTACTTTGGGGTTGGCTGTATAGTTTTGTGTATTCATAGGGCTAATAGGCAAATTGGTTTACAGATGGCTCAGCAGGCTCTCCGGCACTTTCATTAAGAGACAGCAGGTAGTTAAAGTTGAGATAGCTATATCCCAATGTTACCATCAGGATGCTCATCTCTACATTAAAAAAGGCTGTTATAATATAATTGGTAAGGAAAAGGCTAAAAATACAGCCAACGGTAAGCGCCGCAAACAACCGTATAGCCGGCGGATAATCTGCGCTGGCATACTTGCGCCAGTTGGTTACCGTAAGCCTTGCAAATACAAACAGATAGGCCACTATACCCATAACGCCTGTCTTTATCAGCAGATAGAGCCAGCCATTGTGCAGCACGGGGATAAATTCGTAGTCGGTATCCTCGCCCAGGCGCAGGAAGGTCTTCAGGTCAACCAACTTGCCCAGGCCACCGAAGATCCAGTCTTTGGTATCACCTTCCATATACTGGTTAAGTGCCATAAATGATTCGTAGCCCCGGTACTTGGTATTGATATCTTCTTCGGTACTGTAGTTACCAATACTGAGTTCGTTGAACGACCCCAATATTTTATCTATAAACGATGTTGATGATTGGTTGGGCCTAAAAATATCAAGCGGCAGTAACGAAATCAATACAATAACAATGAACGATACCGGCAACACCCATTGCCTTTTCAATTTATCGGCTACCAACAGCATCACAAAGCAAAGGGTGATAATGAGATAGGTACGAGATGCACACATATATATCCCGAAGGCATTTATGGCTACAAACAGGTTAAAATAGAACTTACTAAATAATTTGATATTGAATTTCCTGGTGAGCAGCAAAGCGGCCAACGCAATGGGTGGCCCCGGCGTACCAACAATACCAATGGCATAATGTGCAGAATACGGATCAGAGAGGGAACCCATGCCCATGTAATAAACGGAGATGGATGTAACCAACAATGAGGTAAGCACGCCGGCGTATATAAGCGTTTTCAGGAATACGCCTATCTCTAACCTGCAGGCAAGCAGAATGCCTGCCAGTATGAATATCACCGGCAGCAAAAAATAATAGAAATCTTTTAAAATAAGATAGTTGTTATTAGAGAAGCCGGCAAATAACCCCAACACCACCGGAATGATCAAGATGGCAAATAGCCTTATCAGCTTTAATGCTGCTACATGCCTTTTTAAAGGCATGGCAATAACAATGGCTGATACACCAATAACAATGGCCTGCATGTGGAAGAACGATGCAACAACCAGCACAAGTAGTAAAGTCGAAAAAAGCTTTTCTCTCATGGCTTTATTGTTAATTGTAGGTATTATCCTTTACATAGGCAGCGGGGTTGCCGGCCCAAACCTGCTCGTCGGGTATGTCTTTAAAAACTACCGAACCAGCCCCCACAATGGCATTTTTGCCAATGGTTACCCCCTTTAAAATAGTAGTGTGCCCACCAATGAAAGCGCCATCTTTGATGGTAACGGGTTTTGATCTTACCCCCTCAATACTCTCAGGTATCTGGTTACGGATGCGGGCATCAAGCGAGTGGAAATCGGTATCGTAAATAACTGTGTTAATGCCAATTTTTACGTTGTTGCCAATACTGATACGGTTATGGCAAATGATGGCTATAGATGTTACACCTACATTATCGCCTATGCATATTTCGGCACCCTTGGCTGCCACAAAATAGCATTGCTGCTGCCTGCCGCCCATAGCATGGTATTTACCGCTGTTGAACCAAAAGCGTTTGCCAATAGTAAACTTTCCCCCCATATTTATATCAAGGATAGGAATGCCAAACCCTACAAAATCACTACTGAACTGAACACCGTTAAGATGAAATTTGAAGGTGGTAACTGCATGCGAATAAACCCGCGCAGTTTGGTAGTAAACTACACGCATCCCTCTGTAAGCTTTCCGTATGTAGTGTATTATAGCCATTATTAACCCTTCTTTAGCGCCTTCACATATTGTATATCCCCGTAGCGGTGCCGTTTATAATTCTTTTTGTTTGTAATGAAAATGCTACCCCCATTATCAGAAAAATAATGGTGTTTGATGTAGTAACGCCAGCCAGCCCCCAATACCTACCCATCACAATTGACAATGGGATATTAATGAGCGCACAAAAAATGCTTAGGTACAATTGCAGGCGTATTTTGCTGATACCGTTAAGAAACTGCACATATATAGCCTGCCATATTAACGCAATAGTATACCCGCACATAGCCAATGACAGTGTGAACGGAACAACCATTTCCTCGCCCAGCCATAACCTGTAAATAATGGGCGAGCAAACCAACAGTAACACAGTACACATACTTAACCCCAGCCAAAGCTTATTCATTTTGTTGAGGGTTAGTTTTATCCAGTCGTAATCTCTTTTCACATAAGCCTCTGTAAATGCGCTCCAGAAGGGTGTAATGATCATCACAAAGAACATCAACACAACCGAGAACAGCTTGTACGCTATATTAAATGTGGTTACATCTTTAGGGCTAAATAGCTGCGTGATAACGATGTTATCGGTCTCGTAAAGTACCAGTGTGCCTATTTGGATAATAAAAAAAGCCCCGCCGGCAGAGATCAGCTGCCGGGCATATTTTGCGTTTACTGCTTTAAAGCCTGGCGCTATGGGCTTGTACACACCTTTATAAAACCAAATGCTGGCCACCAGCAAAACCATCAGCGGGATACCGGTAACCACATAAACCAAATAAGTTAAAGAGCTTGCCGTAAAGTTGATGAGGAACAGAACGCTTATAATGGTAAAGGCTTGCCCCAATACGCTTAGCAAGGCGGGCAAAGCCGGTTTTTGGTTAGCGGTAAGCACCGTATTTATCAGTTGGATAATGAATTGCAGGCAAAAGAAAATGAAGATGACCGCCACCAAATGGTTAAGGTTAGTCAGTTCATTTGCGGGCACGTTCAAAATGCTGTGCCAGTTAATGTAAGGGTTGATAAAACAAAACACCGTTAACAGGATAACTGAGATAAGCGTTAGGATAGCGTAGGTTGAACTGATGTGGGTTTTACCTTCATCAAGGTTATTGAGGGCAATATCTTCGGCCAGTTTATTTTTTAACCCGTTGCCCAACCCAAGATCAAACAAAGCGGCCCAACTAATGATAGAGCTAAGCGTAAGCCAAACACCATAATTGGTTGCCCCTACGTATTTAATAGTAAGCGGTATAAGCGCGAAAGAACAGAACACACCGCCGGTTTTTATCAGCAACGACTGAAAAATATTACGCTTGGCCCTAAGCGAGCGCTCGTGGCCTTTGGTAAAAAAGCTGCGGAAACCGGTTTGTATAGTCTGCAACATAGCTTATCTCTATTTTACACTTGGCCTGAATTTCCTCATCAAGGTAGATAGCTTGCTACCGTAAGTCTCCTCAATCTCCTGGTAATTATTATAGTTACCATAGCCGTAACCATAGCCTGTAATGCCATTGGTATTTAGCTCAATATCATTCACTACCAGGTACAGCTGTTTTACTTTACGATACTTCTGCAGGTCGTTCACAATGTTTAGTTGCGATTTGTAGGTATAATTTTGTCGCATTACATAGCAGGTAACATCGGCAAACTCTTCTATAACCAGCGCATCAGATACCTGGCCAACCGGGGCAGTATCAATAATCACGTAATCAAACTTCACCCTTAACTCTTCTATCAGCTCCTTTAAACGGGGGCTCATCAGCATCTCTGCAGGGTTAGGCGGTATGGTGCCCGATGAGATGAAATAAAAATTCTCGTTAAAATTTGAGGGGTGGATAAGGTCATCAATACAATCCCTATCCGGCGATATCACATAATCGGTAAAGCCGTAATTAGCCTGTGTACCCAGGTATTTCAACAATTTAGGTTTACGAAGATCCAACTCAAGCAACACCACTTTTTTGCCTGATAGCGCAATGGAGTTACCCAAATTAAGTGATATAAATGATTTGCCCTCGCCGCTCATGCTGGAAGTAAACATGATAACGTTTGATTTTCCGCCATCTGTTATATACTTAAGGTTGGTGCGCAGGGCGCGTATCTCTTCACTGATAACCGTTCTGGCTTCATTGTAGATCAGCATTTTTTGCTTGTGCGTATTCTTGCTTATCTGGCCCAAAACAGCAACGGTAGTATGTTTCTCAATATCATCTTTTTTGCTGATGCGGTTGTTCATTATCTGCTTTAGGCCAAGCCCTGCGGCTGGGGCAAACAAACCCAATAAAGACGCAATAGTGTAGATAAATGACTTTTTAGGCGCAAATGGGGCTTCATCACTTTCAGCATTATCCAGTATACGGCAGTTTGAGATGGTGGCTTTTTGCGAGATAGCAGTCTCTTCCCTTTTTTGAAGCAGGAACAGGTACAGATCTTGCTTAAGGCTCTGTTGCCTCGAGTAATCAAGATATACACGCTCTTTCACGGGGGCATCGGCAATTTTGCTGCCTATTGCAGCATTTTGCCTTACAATTGCCGATTGTGATATGTTTAAACTATGCCTGTAGCTCTTAAGGCTGGTTAATAACATTTTGCGGGCGGTCTCTATCTGTTGATCCAGGTTTTTGATCACCGAGCTCGATTCCTGTAAATTCAGTTGCAATTGCTCACGGCGCAGCAGCATTTCATTATAGGCATTAATGGCACTACCGAACGACATATCTTTGGTGATAAGCGAACTTGGTACCACCTGCGCGTTGCGCTCGTTGCTAACGTATTTATAAAGGTCGTTCACAACGGCCAACTGTACTTCGGTCTCGTTTAGTTTTTGCTGATAATCGCTGGCACCTTGTACAAGTGCTTTTGATTGGGCGTTAATGTCTGATATTTTATTGTTAACCTTATACGTTTCCAGGTTCTTTTCCACCTTTCCCAGCTCAGCACTTACCACGGTTAGGCGGCTATCTATAAACTTAATGGTACTATCAGCCATACGTACTTTGTTAGAGAGATTGTTTTTAAGGTACAACTCCATAAACTTTTGCAGTATCAACTCGCCGCGTTTCGAATTACCATAATTTAGCTGAACATCAATAACAGTTGATTGCTTATCGCTTAGCGATGCACCAAATTTTGCAGCAAGCTCGTTTTCAGCACGTTTTATTGACCTTACAGCGATCCTGTAATCGCCTTCGGGTTTAAACCCCGGTGTTTTAATAAGAGTAATAGAATAATCCGGAAGCTTAACCGGAACACCAAACGAGCCATTTAAATCTATATCATTGTCATCATCAACCAGGTGATAGGTTTGGTTATTAATAACCGTAACCTTGTAATTACTCGATCGGTTTAACTCCTCGTTGTGCGACAAAACGATCTTGAAGGGGGAATTATCATACAGTTCCTTTTTTAACAAACCATTCATATCGTAAACATGCACATTGATGTTCATCTCGGTGATCACCCGGCGCAAAAGGTTGCGTGATTCCAGCACGCGCACCTCGTTATACGAATTGCTCTTGATATCAAAAAGCGAAGAAAGATCGGAGCTTACGCCGTTGGTAAGTAGTTTCGATGGCGAATTTTTTTCATCCTCGATAATGATCTTACCCATTACATTCCATTGTTTAGGCGTGTATTGGATAACAAAAAAAGCAATGATGATACTCAGGATCAATCCCCCTACAAAAAGATACCAATAGTTTACAACTATGGCTATCAGTTGCCTTACTTCACCAACATCATCCTGCTTTTTATAAGTAAAATCGAGCTTTTGGGCAAGTATATCTCTGTCGTTCATAACCATCCAAATTTTAGGTAGCAAACAGTGGTTAATTAAATACGTGGGGTACCATATTGTTGTACTAATTTAACCTAAACATGCACGTTATGATACTGGCTGACCAACAATGGATAAAGTGAACACGCTGAACAGAATGAACAAAAGAGATGAACAAAATGAATACGAATAACCGTGAAGGCTTGTGCTTTTCTCGTTTATTTTATTGATAAAAGCGCGTTTAGAATGCGCAATTTGCCACCGGTTGGATGTTTTCCTTATCCACAGAAAGTGACGCACTCCCGTTATGGAAGGTGACTATCCATATACCATCGAAATCGTTACCTGCCCATTTCAACTTTTTTGTTTTGATGCCGAAAGCATCAATAATACCCCGGATATTATCATGTTCCCAAACCACCAGCACAGTGCCCTGGCGTTTCATAATGTTATTGGCAAGCTTGGCGGTTTGCGTAACATCGTAATTGGTATTTAGCGGCAGGTTGTACTTAACCGCCAAAGGCGATATGGTTTGCAGCATACGCAGTGCTTTGGTGGCCTTTCCGGTATTGGGAGCAGGCACATATAGGTAATTGGGCACACCAAATTTAGCCTTGATAACTGCCGGGAGCTTCATTGCACGATCAAACCCGGCGCAGGAAAGGTTATCGCCCACAACAGGTTTCTCCGCATGGCGAATGATGATTACTTTCAGGTCTTGCTGCGCCGAAGCCCGTTGCCCGTAAAAGCCGAAAGCCAAACATAATAGAAGGATGCGCAGAGAGAATTTAATGTTCACCATGTTTTTATAACTGTATGCGGGTGGGATTGTTGCAGATAAGATAAATCTAAACAGAAACTTTTGTTCGTCGTTCTTTAAATGTTAATCCTATCAACCCATGAGCAATTCTCCCGAACTGATAAACATCCTTGGTATTGACCAGCGGATACAAAAGCTAATGTACAAAGAGGTGTCCGTCCCATCTTATCTTCTTGACTATAATTCTGTCGATGAACATTGGTACCCGCACCCACCTTGTTTAGTGCCGTTGTTTCTTGGGCAAGGTGCATCATACAAAGGCGTGGTTAAACATTTCTTTTGCGATAGGGAAGTAACTTATGTGGAGTATTCTTTAGAGAATGGTTACATCTCCGAGATCGCCCGCAATGCCGACCAGTTCATTACCCTTATGGTGCTCAAAATGCTTATCACCAAAGATGAGCTTACTGACGAGATCATCAGCTTTTGCAAACAACTTGATTACACCGCTTATGAGGCCGCAGATCAGTTTGTGATAGATCATGGCGACGACCCGGCTGAGTTTAGACATTTGCCCTACTTCGGCAAAACGCTGCCGTTTAAATATGTTAAAGAGTTATCTGATTACGATGGCGATTTCCCATCATCCATCCACATTTTGAACACGCCGGCTATTGTTCAAAACTCATCTAAATACGAGATCGCCGCTGATGAAAAACTAAAACAGACTGATAACCTGCCCGCCTGGCTAACCGATGGCAACGATAAGAAAACCTTATTCTACGCCTACCTCGCAAACGATCAATTCAAAGAAGCCTGGTTCTCCCTCAACAGTAAAGGCTGGTCTGCAGAAGATACCGCTGAAGCATTAACCGCCCTGAAAAATAAAAGCGACGATGAGGGGTTGGCCTTGGTGGCGGATAATTGGATTGAAAGGTGGCGAAGAAAATTAAAGTAGATTTCAAGTACTGTGAATACGCTCAAAGCTTAATCATTAAAAAGCAAAACCTTATCCGTACCTTTCTTGATCAATTTGTATAAAACTACACCTTTCTCCTTAGAGATAGTATCGCCAACATCAATCATGTGCCTGAAATCTATACTGTTGTGCAAAGAATAATTAATATTATTTACTGTTATAGTTGGTGTGCCCTTATTTTCAGAATAGGTTACTTTTTGAACAACTCCTTTAAATCCAAGATTCAACTCCTGGTGAATACTGACTTTATGACGAATCAACATGCCAGCCATTACAATTGCCATAACACAAATGAAAAATTTCGCCACCTTCATAACTCCATAAATATACGTTGATTATAAAAAAGAAAGCCCCCGATCTTCATCGGGGGCTTTTCTTTTATTTCTTTGCTATCCTGTACAATTTACCATTATCGGTAAGGCCATACAGGGCACCGTCTTTGCCGGTCACCAGGGCACGCCAGCGTTCGTTCTTGTCGCGCAGCAGGCGCTCTTCGCCAACAACTTTGTTATTTTTGATCACCAGGCGGGCAATGTGTGCACCGCTTAGGCCGCCAACAAATAGGTTATTCTTCCACTCGGCAATATTGCCAGTGTAGAAGGTGATGCCACCCGGAGAGATGGTGGGATCCCAATAGTAAACCGGTTGGGTCATGCCTTCTTTTTGCTGAATGCCGTCGCCAACTTTTTCGCCGCTGTACTCAATGCCGTAAGTAATTACCGGCCAGCCGTAGTTGTTACCCGGTTTAATGATGTTGATCTCGTCGCCGCCGCGGGGGCCAAACTCGGCTTCCCAAAGGTCGCCGGTTGCAGGGTTGTAAGCCAGGCCATCGGGGTTGCGGTGCCCGTAGCTATAGATCTCGGGCAGGGCACCCGCCTTGCCCGCAAACGGGCCACCCGGTACAGCTTTGCCTGCTTTGGTGATATGGATTACTTTACCAATGCCGGCGCTCAAGTCCTGCGCCTTCATGCGGATATCTGCGCCACTGCGCTCGCCGGTGCTCACAAACAGGTTGCCTTGTTTATCAAACACAATGCGGCAGCCAAACTGCAGGTTACCACGGTAAGCCGGTTGGGCACGATAGATCACTTCTACGTTCTCCAGTTTGGTTTCATCGGCAGATAGTTTGCCTTTGGCTATGGCCAGCAGGGAGCCGCCCGGCGCTTCTTCGGCATAACCCCAATATACCATGCGGTTGGTTGCAAATGCAGGGTCGATGGTAATATCAAGCAAGCCACCCTGGCCTTTAAATACCACAGCAGGGAAACCGGTTACCTGTTTATCAAAAGCACCATTAGCTTTCAGGATGCGGATAGATCCTGCCTTTTCTGTGATGATAAATCTACCATCGGGCAGTACGTGGATTCCCCAGGGATTCTTCAGGTCACTGTTGATAACCGTTGCTGTGTAGGCAGTTTTGGTTTTGATACCGCCAATGCGCGTTTGCCCGCGAAAGGCCGGTTTATAATCGGTATTGGCTTTTTGTGTTTCCACAGGAGCCAGCACCGTATCTTTTTGGATGGCTTTTGCCTGTACAGTGCCGCCCGTTAGCGCAGCAAAGCCCAGCGCAACAAGCAGTTGTTTGTTTTTAGCAGATGTCATATTAGTTTTTGTTTGAGCGTTTTTAAAAGGCAATAGATCGCAACCCTGAGGGACAGGTTTACACTGCAATATACTCAGTTACAAACAGAACAGCCTTGTTAAAGTTTCCGGGTGAGCAGATTGTTACAAAGGGTTAAGAAAAAGCGGTTTATCTATCGGCGGGATAATAGCTTTCTCCAGGGCGGTATCAAACATTAATTTAACAGCCTTTTTACCTTCTTCGCCCAAATCGACAGAGAATTTGTTTACGTACAACTCAATGTGTTTGTACATTACTTCCTCGCTCATTTCCTGTGCGTGCTGGCGGATATAATCCAGTCCCGATTTAGGGTCGGCAAAGGCAAATTCAACCGACTGCCTGATGAGGCGGTTAACCTTCTGCTGCACATCCTCAGGCAGGTTGCGGTTAGCCACAATACCACCCAGTGGGATAGCACAGCCCGTACGTTTTTCCCAGTAGTCCCCAAGATCCATCACTTTGTGAAGGCCTTTATCCTGATAGGTAAAACGGTTCTCGTGGATGATGAGGCCCACATCGGCACGGCCATCTAAAACCGCATTCTCAATATCAGAAAAAACCAACTCCTGTTTGTTGGTGGCATCAGGAAAAGCCAAACTCAACAGGAAGTTAGCCGTAGTATATTTACCGGGGATAGCTATCTTTAGATGTGAGATTTGAGATATGAGATGTGAGATGTCTTCCTGCTTTGTGATCAGCATTGGCCCTACACCGAAACCCAGCGCACTGCCGGCATCAAGCAAAACATATTTATCTGCTGCGTAGGCAAAGGCATGATAGCTTAGCTTGGTAATATCCAGTTCGCCGCGGAAAGCCTTTTGATTAAGCGTTTCCACATCATCATAAAACACCTCAAACTCCAGTCCTTCGGTGTCAATTTTATGGTGAATAAGGGCATCAAAAATAAAGGTATCGTTTGGGCAAGGCGAAAAGCCGATAGTTAATTTCATAGCACAATGTTTAACAACCCAAATCAACGGTTTGTTAACGAGAGTAGCACAATGCTTTTCTATATTTTACATTTTTTAGATAGATTGGCTGCACCAAATCTTATCATCTGATGGGCTTTCTTTTTTGGTTAATTGTAATTCCGCTGGTCATTTTAGCTTTTGTAGGATGGCTCTTCAGGCGCATGTATAAATACTTTGCGAAACACAACAAAGGCTGGATAGCCCTGCTCATTATTGCAGGTATAACCGGCTTTTTAACCTGGAATATTTACAGGGCCTTTTACCCCGGGGATGCGTTTTATTATGAAGATTTTAAAAAGATAACTTTTAGAGAAATACCGCCATCTGCTGATATTTCTGATAAATCGGCATCGTATCCCGATTTTCATGGAGATTATTGTTCTGCATCAGTAATTAAACTCTCTCCGCATGATTACAATAAATTGTTAAACGATATAAAAACCGACAAGCGTTTTCAAAAAGGGGAATTTGGCTGGTCATCGGCATCACATGATGTTTTGAGCAGGTACAAAGAAACCGATATAGCACACGGGTATCAAAATGACGATGAGGGCTATATCGGTTTCTTTAAAGACGGACGAACGATCTTTGTTCAGTTTTGCAGTTTATGATACCCGCTAAAACTCAAGTTCCAACAGCACCGGGCAATGGTCGGAGTGTTTGGCTTCGGGCAGTATCATGCAGCGTTTGATGTTCTCTTCCATTTCTTTACTTGCCAGGGCGTAATCGATACGCCAGCCCAGATTTTTAGCGCGGGCATTGGCGCGGTAACTCCACCAGGTATAATTGTGTGGCTCCTTATTCACGTGTCGGAAGGTATCAATGAAGCCCGACTCAAGAAAATTCTCCATCCACTCGCGCTCCTCGGGCAAAAAGCCTGATGAGTTGGCGTTTGATTTCGGGTTATGGATATCAATAGGTTTGTGACAAATATTATAATCACCACAGATAACCAGGTTAGGAATGCTGGCTTTTAACAGCGTGAGGTATTTACCAAACTCATCCAGAAAGCGGAACTTGAAAGCCTGGCGCTCATCACCGCTTGAGCCCGATGGAAAGTAGGCACTCATCACCGATACCTCATCAAAATCCACACGGATACAACGGCCCTCGCGGTCAAAATCGGGGATACCGCAGCCATACTCTACGTGCTTAGGCAATATTTTGCTAAAAATAGCCGTGCCGCTATACCCCTTCTTCTCGGCCGGGAACCAGAAGTGCTGGTAGCCCAGGGCATCAACCAAACCCAAGTCAGTCAATACATCAGGTGTAGCTTTAATTTCCTGCAGGCAAACCACATCGGCATCGGTGGCCTGCAGCCATGCCAGCCAGTTTTTGCTTATTGCCGAGCGGATCCCGTTTACGTTATAAGTGACTATCTTCATGCCCCCATACCCCCTGAAGGGGGATTTTTGTTTTAATTTATATTTACAGCGATCTCGCCATTTTAAAGTTGTTCAATGCTACGCCGTCAACCATTACGGTTTGTTCGGTTATTACGCTAAAGCCGAAATGCTCAAAAACCGGGCGTGCTGTTTTGCTGGCATCGGTTGTTAAACGCGTTATGCCACGCCGCCCGGCTTCCTGTTCTATCTCACGTAATAATTTACCAGCAACGCCTTTCCCCTGGTGATCTTTATGCACAAATAACATATCCACATGCCCACCATCTGTTAAAGATGAAAAACCGGTGATAACGCCGCCTTCTTCTTCAAGTAAAAAATGCTGATCGCTTATCTTACCCGCCCAGGCATGTGTATTATCAGCACGGCTGGCCCACACAGCTGTTTGCTCTGCGGAATAATCTTTCAGGTTTACGGTAAGGATAGTATCCCGGTAAAGCTGCGTTATTTGTTCCAGATCATTTATCGTAGCAAGTCTCATTTTGATTTAGGCCACAACAATTCATCCATGCGCTCGCATTCCTTTTTGCTGAGCAGTTCAACCGTCATGGGGATATCCACTTCGGGGCGGTCGTTGCCATCGCGTTTTACGGCGGCTATTCGGTCAACCATATCAATGCCGGTCACTACCTCGCCATACACGGTATAATTTTGGTCGAGGTGTGGCGCACCGCCAACAGATGTGTAGATATCGCGCTGCCATGTCGGGATCTTGCGGCCTTTAAGGCGTTTTATTTCCAGTGTATCCAATTTGCCCGGGGTAAAGCGCTTACCCTCTACAATATAAAACTGGCATCCGCTTGAGGCTTTCTCGGGGTTATCATCGCGCGCAGCAGCCAGCACACCACGTTTGTGGAACAGGCTATCGCGAAACTCGGCCGGTACGGTATAGTTCACGTCGCCGTTGCCCAACTCGGCCCCTTTTTTATTTTTTGAGGTATCGCGCGAATCCGGGTCGCCGCCCTGGATCATAAAATCCTGTATCACGCGGTGAAACAATGTGCCATTATAAAACCCCTGTTTGGTGAGTTTGATAAAGTTATCACGATGCTTTGGCGTTTCGTTATACAAACGGATAATAACATCGCCATAGCCCGATCTGATGCGCACATATTGATTTTTTGGCGGCTTGGCAAAAGCCACGGCTGTGATGAACAGCAGGCAAAGGGTTAAAATTCTTTTCATATTAATTGTGCAGGTTAAAGTTCCCACTCTAATTCGGTTTCAAAATAGGTGATCACCAATGTTTTCAATATCATTTCCTGCTCAAGCAGGGTATAATTGGGGATGGTTTTAGCCAGTTTCCAATGCGGCCAGCCATCCTGATCGAGGCCTTCCAGTTCGTAAAAGCCCATTTGGCTAAACAGCTTGCAGGTAGCAATATGCATTAGCTCTTCTTTTTGCCTTTTGCTGAATTTACGTGGCCCCTGCCCCAGCTCCTGTACCCCTATCAGGAACAGGATCACTTTCATATCGGGCTTCTCGTTATCAAATTCCTCAGCTATCCTGTTTTGCAGCACAGCCCACTTTGCGTTGATCTCAGCAGGTTTCATACCGGCAAATATACTGAAGCTTGGCCTGCATCAAGTGCTTTTCTGATATACGATTAACAATATTGTTACGTTTATGCAACAGTATTGCATTATTATTATTTATTTTTGTGCCGAAATATAAAGGCGTTGCTGTGAAAAAAAGCACTTACCATATTATTTGCGCATGGGCGCTGCTGTTCTGCTTTGTTGCGGGCCAGTATATGGTATATGCCCACCAGCACAATGCCAACAGGCACCTACACCAGCTTTGCATTGATAGCAAGCACCACACAAAAGCCCAGATCCTGACAGAAAAATGTGAGGTATGTGATAGCATGCATCATGATTTTATGGAACTGGTTAAGCCGCAGTTTGCCGTATATTTCACCAAGGCTACACGTGTTTATACCTTTCAGCAATACAACTTTGCAAGTATAGGCCTTATCCTTGCCTCGGGCAGGGCCCCCCCGGCTATTTCATAATTACCCGTTATTTTTTCTTTTATAGCCGCATTGCCCCCAATGCCGCTAATTGTCTGATTCTTTAATTTTTAATTATGAAACTGAAGCTATTTTATTGCTTTATATTTTTATTCGTGTGTATTTCTGCTTCGGCAGCTGATGTTATTGACCTGAAAGGTAAAGTTATTGACGCCAAAACCAATGAGCCACTTGCCGGCGCCACTGTAAGCATCCCCGACTTACGCATAGCCGTTGCAACCAATTTAAATGGCGAGTTCACTATAAAATCCATCCCGCAACGCGGAAATTTTGTGGTACAGGTGCAGTACTTAAGCTACAAAACTCTTACCCAAACTATTAACCTATCGTCGCAAACGCCATTGGTATTTGCATTGCAGCCAAGCGTTATTGAAACGCACGAGGTAGTTATTACCGGTACGCCTATCACTGCAGGCAGCAGGTATAACAGCACATCGGCCAGCGTGGTTACTAAAGATCAGCTGCAAGGCTCATCAACAAACTTAATCGACGCATTGGCCAAACAGGTACCGGGTATGAGCCAGATCACTACCAGCCAGGCTATCTCTAAGCCGGTTATCCGTGGTTTAAGCTATAACCGTGTGGTTACTTTAAACGATGGCGTTAAACAACAAGGCCAGCAATGGGGCGATGAGCACGGTATTGAGATGGACCAGTTCTCTGCCGGCAGAGTTGAGGTTTTAAGAGGTGCTGCATCACTACAATACGGTTCTGATGCGTTAGGTGGTGTGATCAACGTTATTGACCCGGCTATCCCTGCAGAAGGCACCGTTGCAGGCGAGTTTTTAACCAACTACTCAAGCAACAACGGTTTAACCAATACATCTGCTATGGTAACCGGTAACCAGAATGGTTTTGTATGGAGAGGCCGTGGTACTTACCAAAATGCATACTCATACAACACCCCTGCAGGCCGTGTTATCAATAGCGGTTTTAACCAAACCAATGCCAGCGCTATGGTAGGGGTTAACAAGCCTTGGGGTTACTCGCACTTAAATTTCTCGTACTACAAAAACAACATCGGCTTTTTGGATGCTGAGCCGGGCGATGAGCTTTATAATACATCAACCAGCCGCACGCTTGATTTCCCTCGCCAGGATATCCGCCACTATAAAGTTGCCCTTAATAATAACTTCTTGTTTGATGGCGGCAGCTCGTTAAAATTAGACCTGGGTTACCAGAAAAACCAACGCCGCGAGTTGGAAGAAAGCACAACCCCGTCGTTGTTTTTTGACATGAATACTTATTCATTAGATGCAAAATACAGCCTGCCTGAGATGAACGGCTGGCACCCGGTAGTGGGTTTAAGCGGCGCGCTTAGCCACAGCATTAACCTTGGCGAAGAGTTATTGATCCCTGCTTACGATGAATACAGCACAGGTGCTTTTGTTTACCTGAAAAAAATGTGGGGACAAAACACCTTTAGTGCAGGTGCCCGTTACGATTTCATTAAAAACAAAGGTAAAGCACTTACTGAGGAAGATGGAAATGTGAAATTCCCTGGGTTTAACAACCAATTCTCAAATATGAGTGGTGCTTTAGGCTTTACCCACGTATTTAACGATGATCTGAGCTTTAAAGCTAATGCCGGTACCGCATTCCGTGCGCCAAACCCTGCCGAATTAGGCTCAAACGGCGTTCACGAGGGTACCACCCGTTATGAGATAGGTGATGCAAATCTTGCTCCTGAGCGCAGCTACCAGGCCGATGCAACTTTAGAGTATGGCTCTGGCTTTGTTACCGGTAGCGTGGGGATTTATGAGAACTACATCCATAACTACATCTACGCATCAAACACCAACAAAGAGCAAACTACTGTGGTTGATGAAATAACAGGTGAAAGCCGTGCTTATGACACCTACCGCTATGGACAAGTCAATGCCAACCTTTACGGTTTTGAGGGTAACTTAACCCTGCACCCTGTACCTTTCATCCACTTCGAGAATACTTTTAGCTATACCCACGCGCAAAACAACACTTTCAATCGCCCGCTGGCGCTGATCCCTGCAGGTACTTTACATAACACTCTGCGTTTTGAACCTAAGGTTAAAGGACTGAAAGATTTCTACTTCTACGCAGGTATTGATAATTACTTTAAACAAGGCCGCGTTGATGAAACTTTTGAGACAGCAGCAGGTGGTTATACTTTGTTAAATGCCGGTATCGGAGCAACCTTCAACATTGGCAAACAACCACTTAAGTTATACGTTTCTGGTACAAACCTTACCAACAAGGCTTACTACGATGCACTTAGCCGTTTAAGGCCGGGCCGCTTTAGCCAGGAAGACCCAACATTTGGTATATACAACATGGGTCGCAACGTTACATTCGGCGTTTATATCCCTTTCGGGACCAATAGATAAAAATAAAAGTTAGTTAGTTTAGTTAGAAAGAAGGCCTCGTTAGCAATAACGGGGCTTTCGATTTTTTTAGAAGATGTTTAAAGAAGATAACTCTTGCGCAAGTTGTTCCGCAGATTGATAATGTATCGACTTGATACCGACCTGCTCTGCCGCCAAAACGTTGCGTAGATTATCATCAATAAACAGGGCCTCATCAGCCTTAACATGGTAACGGGTAAGTAATAGATGATAAAACTCGGGCGCAGGTTTGCGCATTTTCTCGGTGCCCGATACTACGATACCATCAAACCACCTCAGAAACTCGAAGCGCTCCAGGGCCACAGGGAAAGTCTCTGCCGACCAGTTGGTGAGCGCATATATTTTGTATTTGCCGCTTTCTTTTAGCTTTTTTAAGATAGCGACCGTATCATCAAAAGCGTCGCCCAGCATCTCGTTCCAGCGGCCGTAGAAGGCACGGATGTTTGCTTCATGTTCAGGGAAGCGTTTCACCAGTAATTCGGTGCCTTCCTGCAGTGAGCGACCGGCATCCTGTTCTTCGTTCCAATCGGATGTGGTAATGTTGGCCAGGAAGTGCAGCATGTCCTCTTCTTTATCAAAAAGGGTACGGTACATGTAGTGCGGGTTCCAGTCTATCAACACTGCACCTAAATCGAATATGATGGTGTTGATCACTTCTTTTTGCGGTCTTTTTTTGGATATTCTTTCTCAGTCACCTTATAGTCGGTAATGGTAGAATCTTTTTTGTTCCACCAGAAAACGAGGTTCTTGGTACGGACGGTATCGATGCCATCCATCTTCCGGATGATCTCATAATGGAAATTCGTACTGTCGTTACTAAAACGATCCGGCTCATGCAGCAAGCCCCTTACGTTTCTGTATTTCCAGCCTTTAAAATTATATTTCTTCAGCAGATCGTCAACCATCAGGTTGCGGCGCGGAAAATCGATCCCGTCGCCATCATTCCAGCCCCGGCGGTCAAACTCCTGGTTTGCGGTACAACCCGTAATAATGGTTGCCATCAATAGCATAACGAAAAAAAAATTGGCGGTTGCGCTGCGGCCCATATAAGCAATGAGTATTGTTGAGGCAAATATCTCTTAAATAATTAAAACTATACAATTATTTTGAGGGGTGATGATTTAAGCATCCGCCTGCCAATGAATGTTTACTGCGGATAGGATATCCGTCTCTAATCTCAACTCATTATTGATGGTAAACCCATTCTTTCGGTAAAAATCAACAGGCGATGGGTATGGCGTGCCATCGGCTTTTACATCCCGGTTATGGTCAACCGCCCAACCGAAGAGAACGCTCTCCTTTGCTTTGAGAGCATTTAACAATAAGGTGCCACAGCCTTTGCCATGCATTTTACTCTTCAGCATGATAAAGAAACAGCGAACGGTCTCCACCGTAAACAAAGTAGCCCAGCCGATGATCTCGCCGTCATCAGCTCTCAGCAATAAATAAGTAGGATTAGTGAGCGAGTTTAGATAGGCATCAAATTCGTTGATACCCGGCATGCATAACTGTTTGGGATATTCGGTATTCCAGATATCCAGCAGCGTTTGCTTCTGTTGCTCAGTTAAGCGTGCCGGGTATTCAACTTCAGGCATTGGTTAGTAAATAGCTCTTAAAATCATCAAAGTTTGTACTTAGGCTTACAGCCTTGCTTTCTCTGGCTTCCAGGTCTTTCACCTGTGCAGGCACCTCTATTTTTTCAGCTATCTCCGGTTTAAACACATCCGGGAATTTACAAGGGTGCGCGGTTGACAGGAATATACCGGCAGTATCATCAGCAGGATGCTCCTGTTGGTAAGCTTTCAAGGCCTTCCAGGCAATGGCGGTATGCGGGCAGGCCACATAGTTATCATCTTTTGATAGTGCTTCGATGGCAGCAAGTGTTTCTTCATCGTTGTAGCTGTAGCCGGTTATGAGTTGTTTCAGCGTATCCATATCCTGATCAAACAGATCGGCAATACGTACCCAGTTGCTCGGGTTACCTACGTCCATAGCGTTTGACAGGGTAGCTACTGATGGTTTGGCTTCGTAAACGCCGGTCTTTAAAAAAGCAGGTACGGTATCATTTGCATTGGTTGCTGCTATGAAATGCTCCACAGGCAGGCCCATCTTCCAGGCCAACAAGCCTGCGCCTATGTTACCGAAGTTGCCGCTCGGCACGCAGAATACTGCTTTGCTGATACCCTGGCGAAGCAGTTGGGCATAGGCATTAAAGTAGTAGAAAGTCTGCGGGATCAGCCTCGCAATATTGATAGAGTTAGCCGATGTTAAACGGAACTTCTCATTCAGTTCTTTATCAGTAAACGCCTGTTTAACCAGCGCCTGGCAATCATCAAAAGTACCATCAATTTCAAGCGCACGGATGTTTTGTCCGTTGGTGGTGAGTTGCAGTTCTTGTATATGGCTTACCTTCCCTTTTGGATAAAGGATGGTTACCCTTGTGTTGGGCACGCCCAAAAAGCCCAGTGCAACGGCACCTCCGGTATCGCCGGATGTGGCTACCAGCACGTCCAGTTGTTTCTCGCCTTCCTCAAGGAAATAGCTCATTACGCGACTCATAAATCTCGCGCCAAAATCTTTAAACGCCAATGATGGGCCGTGGAAAAGCTCCAGCACAAAAACATTCTTTTCCAGTTCAACTATCGGTGCGTAAAAGTTAATGGCATCGTTAATGATGGCCTTCAGGTCATCGGCAGGGATATCATCACCCAGCAGGTTTTGCGCTACGTGGTAAGCGATCTCGGGCAGTGTGTACTGATCCAGATTATTCAGGAATTTATCATCCAGGTGCGGGATATGCTCCGGCATGTATAAACCCTTATCCTGCGGCATGCTGTTGAAAACCGCTTCTTTAAAACCAACCCTAAGGTCTTTGTTATTTGTGCTGTAGAATTTCATTGGAGCCCCCTCTAAATCTCCCCCTGAAGGGGGAGACTTTGTATATTTTTTAATTTGAATAACTGTTTATCCCAACACGTCATTGCGAACGTAGCGTGGCAATCCTCGATTAGCAGATCCGCTCTGTAAGTAGGGGATTGCCACGTCGTCCCGATATTCATCGGGACTCCTCGCAATGACGTGCCGGGTCTTTTGACTTTTTACTTTTTAATTTTGACTTCTCTCCCACTTACCCTATCACCCTCGGCCCGGCATCGTTAATGGTAGATACATAAGTATTAGCGCCTATTTTGATGCTATTGAGGTGTTGTTTCAGTTTACCGGTGATGAGCCTTGCAGTCTGTTCATCGCGGGTAAAGGCAAATACTGATGGCCCCGAGCCTGAGATGCCGAAACTTACCGCGCCAAGATCCATAGCCATTTTGCGCATCTCATAAAAATCGGGGATCAGCATGCTGCGCACCGGCTCAACCAGCACATCCTGCATGCTGCGGCCTATCAGGTCAATATCCTGCATAAACAAGCCGCTTACCAGGCCGGCAATGTTGCCCCACTGGGTTACGGCATCCTTCATGTTTATTTTGTTGCGGATGATCTGCCTGGCCTCGCGGGTAGGCACATCCACATCAGGGAACACAATGGCACACCACAGATCTTTAGGGTGAGGTAATCTAACTACATCCAAAGGCTCATAGCTACGGATCAAAACAAAGCCGCCAAATAAAGCCGGCGCCACGTTATCGGCATGACCATGACCACAAGCCAGCTCCTCGCCTTTCATGGCAAAGGGCAACAGTTTAGCTGGGTTAGAATCATCGCCCAATAAAGTTTTAATGGCATATAAACCCGCCACCGTGCTCGCTGAGCTTGAGCCCAGCCCGCTGCCTATCGGCATTTTCTTGTGCAGTTCAATATCCACACCTACATCCAAACGGCCAACACTTTTAAGGTAATGCTCTACGCTTACGCTCACGGTGTTCTTAGCCGGATCCATTGGCAAACGGCCGTTATCGCCGGTTATTTTGCTGATGCTGATGCCCGGCTTATTGGTGCGGCGCATTACCACCTCGTCGCCAGGCTCGTTAACTGCAAAGCCCAGCACATCAAACCCACAAACCACATTGGCCACGGTGGCCGGGGCAAAAACGTGAACGCTGTCTAAGCCCGCGTTGGCCTTCGCCAATGGTTGTTTTAAATCTTGTATATCGTTACTCATTTTATTTATCTTTTTAAGGACACACCTCTGCCCCTCTCAAGAGGGGGAACGCGGCGCTCTTTTCCTTTGTCTTGATTCTTGGATCTTGTTTCTTGACCCTCTCTCCTAATTAGCTCCCACATTTATCAGATCAGCAAATACGCCGGCGGCGGTTACTTCGGCACCTGCACCGGGGCCTTTTACAACCAGCGGGCGTTCACGGTACCTATCGGTAGTGAAGGAGATAATGTTATCGCTACCGCTGAGCATGTAGAACGGATGATTCTCATCAACCATTTGCAGGGTGATGGATGCTTTGCCATTCTCCAGTTTACCGATGTAACGCAGTACTTTTTTTTCACTTTCGGCACGGTTCTTCAGGTCGGCAAAGAAAGCATCTTCGGCTTTAAGGGCTGCGTAGAAATCATCAACGGTTTTTGCTTCCAGACAAGCTTTCGGCAACACGCTTTCTATCGATACATCGGCCTCTTCCATTTCATGACCGGCGTCACGGGCAAGGATCAATATCTTGCGCATAAAATCTTTACCGCTCAGGTCATCGCGCGGGTCGGGTTCGGTATAACCTTTTTCCTGGGCCTCTTTTACCACATCGTGGAAATTGGCATCACCTTTAAAGTGATTAAAGATGAATGAGATAGTACCCGATAATATTGCCTCAATTTTCTGGATCCTGTCACCGCTACCCATCAGGTCTTTTAGTGTGCGGATGATAGGCAGGCCTGCGCCTACGTTGGTCTCATAAAAGAAATCGACGCCATGCCTGCGTGCGGTATCCCTGAAGTTTTGGTACTGGGCTAACGAAGCCGAATTACCTATCTTATTACAGGTTACCACCGATACGTTTGCCTTAAACGCTTCCTCGTAAAACTCAACCGGTTTTGGGCTGGCGGTATTATCGATGAACACGCAGTTCGGCAAATTCATTTCTTTCATTTTGGCGATAAAGCCCGGCAGATCAGCCTCGTGGGTTGATGCCTGCAAATCATCCTGCCAGGTATCTAACGAAAGCCCGTCGCTGTTGAACACCATTTTACGGGTATTGCTGATGCCAACTACTTTAACCTGTATGCCGTTATTTTTTTGCAGGTAATCTTTATGGGCATTTAACTGCGCAAACAGGGTTTTGCCGATATTGCCGGTACCCAGGCAAAATGCATGCAGTGTTTTGGTGAGTTCGGTAAAGAAACTATCGTGCACGGCGTTCAGCGCTTTTGAAAGGTCATTAGCTGAGATGATCACCGAGATGTTATACTCTGATGAACCCTGCGCAATAGCACGCACGTTTACACCGTTACGGCCCAGTGCGTGGAACAATTTACCGCTCATGCCCGGGGTTTGTTTCATGTTCTCGCCCACTATGGCTAAAATGGCCTGGTTGCTTTCAATCACCAGTGGTTCCAGCTTGTTGGCTAATAGTTCCAGCTCAAATTCCTGCTCTATCAGTTGCCTGGCCTTATCTACATCCTGAGGCTGTACCGCAAAGGTGATACTATGCTCTGACGACGACTGGGTGATGAGAATGATATTGATCTGCTCCCTCGCCAGCAGCGAGAACAACCTGCCGCTAAAGCCCGATTTACCCACCATGCCGCTACCCTGCAGGTTTAATATGCTGATGTTATTGATTGATGAGATACCCTTGATAGGCAGGTTTGACGATTTACAATCATGACGGATAACCGTACCCGCAAACGCCGGCTCAAAAGTGTTTTTGATGACGATAGGGATCTTCTTCAAAAACGCCGGGATCATAGTTGGCGGGTAGATCACCTTGGCACCGAAGTAAGAAAGCTCCATAGCCTCGGTGTATGAAAGCTCCTCAAGCGGGAATGCCTTTTTTACCATACGTGGGTCGGCGGTCATCATGCCGTTCACGTCAGTCCATATCTGAATCTCTTCGGCATTAAGCGCCGCACCGAATATGGCTGCAGTATAATCGCTGCCACCGCGGCCAAGGGTGGTTATCTGGCCTGCATCGTTACCGGCAATAAAACCGGTTACTATTAGCAGCTCATTCTTGTGCTCGTGGTAAAAACTGTTGATCAACAGCTCGGTCAAATCGCTGTTCACTTTAGCATTGCCGAAAGCGCTATCAGTTTTAATTAATTCAGAGGCATCAACAAACAATACATCTTTAAAATGCTGGGCAGCAATTTTGCTCACCATCAGCGCAGAGCAGCGTTCGCCAAAGCTCAC
Organism: Mucilaginibacter conchicola; assembly: GCF_003432115.1. Lineage (GTDB taxonomy): Bacteria > Bacteroidota > Bacteroidia > Sphingobacteriales > Sphingobacteriaceae > Mucilaginibacter > Mucilaginibacter conchicola. The sequence continues at coordinate 1,299,604 of NZ_QWDC01000002.1, read as the reverse complement.
GATCTGGTCGCGGGTTTTGGGGGTAAGTTCGCGCAGGGTAAGCACGCCTTGCAGCAATTCTTCCAGCTGGTTAAAGTGGATCTTGAGGCGGGTAAAGGCAGGGTTCTGGTTCTGCACGTCAAGCAACGCTTTCACCACATCAAAGTGGCGTTTCTCCAACTCGGCTAATTGAGCGGTAAACTCTTTGCCTTCGGCAGCGCCTTCTGCCATCGCAATAAGCAGGTTGGTTACCCCGCCCATGGCTGATAACACTACCACCGGCCTGCTTTGTGGCTTGTCCTCGGCTTTTAAAATATCAAGCAGGGTTTTTATACTTCCTACCGACCCTACTGATGTACCTCCAAATTTTAATACTTTCATTTTAAGTTATAATAAAAAAGCCTTCCCCGTTTCGGAGGAAGGCTTTCTGTTTGGTTTCATTTTATGTTTTTTACACCATACGACTATCTTCCTCCGAGGTTTATACCGGTGGTAATAATAGTTGTAATTGTTGTGTTGTTAATTGTCATATATAATGTCGGTAAAGTAAGTAGATATTATTTAAATAAGCAAGTGCAATTTGTAATTATTTCTTTCAAAGGCTTTAATGTGTGTAAATTGCGCCTCTTATGCAGGGTTTAATTACAAAATCAACCGGAAGCTGGTACCAGGTAAAGGCGGGTAACGAAGTTATCGACTGCCGTATAAAAGGCAAGTTCCGGATCAAAGGCCTTACTACTACCAACCCAATTGCGGTAGGTGATGTGGTTGATTTTGATATGGAGCCAGATCAAAGTACCGGTGTGATCACCAACCTGCATCAGCGTAAAAACTATATTATTCGTAAATCGGTAAACCTGTCAAAACAGGCACATATCATCGCGGCTAATCTGGATCAGGCCTTTCTGATCGTTACACTGGCATCACCACGTACCTCGCTCGGCTTTATCGACCGCTTTTTGGTAACTGCCGAGGCTTACGATATTCCTGCAAGTTTGATATTTAACAAGCTCGATCTTTTTAGTGATGAGGGCTTAGCCATCCTTGGTGATTACAAAGACATCTACGAGCGCATAGGTTACCCCTGCTATGAGGTATCTGCCAAAGAGGGCACCAATATCCAGCAGGTTCAGGATCTGCTGAAAGATAAGGTTACCCTGTTAACAGGTCACTCGGGCGTGGGCAAATCCAGCCTCATCAACCGCCTGTTGCCTGATCTCGACCTGAAAACGCATATCATATCTGAGTGGAGCGACAAGGGTATGCACACCACCACCTTTGCCGAAATGTTTGAGTTGCCAGAAGGTGGCTTCATAGTAGATACCCCCGGCATCCGCGAGTTAGGTGTTATCGATATAGAAAAACAAGAGCTTGGCCATTTCTTCCCCGAGATGCGCGAACGAATGAATGAGTGCCGTTTTAACAACTGCCGTCATATCAATGAACCGGGCTGCGCGGTGTTAGAAGCACTTGATGAGGATGAGATAGCCATTACCCGATATGAAAGCTATCTGAGCATTTACAACGGGAACGACACAAGGGCATAGATAAGAGAAGCAGGAAGACAAGAGGCAAGAATCAAGAATTAAAACTGGCTGCATCTGAGTTTAAAAGATTTAACGCTTACTTCTTTTTATTCTTCCTTTTAAAAAATCCTGCAGATAGCTGCATTCGTTTACCGCGCGTTTAAAAAAAGCAGTTCCTTTATACCCGTCGCCAAGTTGTTTAAAATATGCGTTTTGTCTTACTAACCTGCTGTAATTTAAATCAGCGGTTTCGTAGTCGCTGTCACGATAGTTAGGGATACGGATTTGTTTCTGCCTGCATTTGGCCGCCATAAAGGTACACCGGGCTTTAAACTCCGGATCTTTACTCAAGGCACGTGCTTTTAAATAATAGACCTCGGCATTGGCAGATCTGATGTAATCAACATCATAATAATATTTATTGCGGCCAAAATCATTAGCCGTCCAGTTGTAGCTGATCAGGTCCCACGAATTACCGTGCATGGCAGTGTTATATAGTCCGGTTGCATATTTGAAGTAAACGGCTGCCGTAGGCTTTTGCGCAATTTGCCGCTGAAGCTTTGCCATCGCTTTTGCAAATTCGAGTTTATTATAGCTGCGCCTTGAACCATCCTGGTATATTTTAGGATAATCGGCCAACTGACTTATAAACGGGTTTGAGGCTTCATCTCCCTGGTTGATCGCCGCTTTGGTAGTATGGCTATATGCCGATATAGCCTTCTCATATTGGTGTTCGCGCAGGTATGCGGTACCTAATAATTCATATAACCATGCGGGTTTTGCTGCAGCAATTTTTTGGCTCATGAATTTCAGATAAGGCATGGTTGGGGCCTTAGTCCTCCATTGTATTAATTTTACAAATGCTTTTGAATGGATGAAGTTCTGCAAAAAATCAATCGTTTCGTAACTCAGATCAGGTTTGTTGCCGGGGATATCGCCGGTTACCATGGCTAATGCCGCCATGGCGGTATCTTTTTGTTTAAGGTACATTGGTGCCAAAACCGAATGATAAAAATTCCGGGCCGTTACAGCAAAGCGCCGCTCGTCTGTTTCGCCGTAATAATAATAATTGGCGCCGGAGTGCTTTTTATAAAAATCCCGGGTCTCTGCCTTTACCTTGCTATCCAGCCATTTTAACGATGGCAGCAGTACAGCCTCATCCATCTTATTTTTTGCCTGCATACCTTGTGATGCCAGCAGCAGTTTAATGATCTGTTTTTGGCCGTCCAGCTTTTCAGTAAGCTTTACGTTATTCAAAAGGCTTATTTCATCAAGGCCTTTTGAAGTATTTTTTTGCATCCATGCCAGATAAGCCGATGCAAGGTAGCCGATAGCGTGATCAGGATTTTTATGTTCGCTGGCTATGCGGTTACAAAGGTTATCTAACTGATTTACCTGGGCGGTTGCATTTTTTTCTGAACCGGCCCAATCAATCCCGTAAAACGAATTCATTATAGGCGTTTGAGGGTCATTGAGTACCCTTGAAAGGTAATACTCCTCCTGTTTGTTCATTTCGCGCGTTATCAGTGTAGTGATCAGTGGCGATGTTGGCTGTATATCATAAATATTTTTTATTGCCTCCACATCAGGCTTAGGGTTGCCAAAGCTTTCAATAGCATATATGGTTGCTTTTTCTTCATTGGTTTTAGCTATCGTTAGTATAGCGGCCTTTGGTACATCAATAGCCCTGTAATTACGATAGGCCTGTACGCGTCGCTCGGGGTAAAGAGCAAAAACTTTCGAAAACAGGTAAGCAGCCTTAACCGTATCACCTATACGGCGTTCCTCGCCGGCGCGTAATGCCAGGGCCCATGCTTTAATACGGCTGCCTGACACCTCGCCGGCAATATGTTTATCATATACTTTTGCCGCCTGTTTATATTGTGCCGAATAATGAAGCAGGCGCTGTGCCTGGTAATAGTACCTCAGTCTGGTAAATTTATCGCCGGTAGTTGCGGCCAGAGACAGCGCTTCTCCTGCCGATCGCTTTAACGCAGGGGTATCAATAGGTTTAGGATCCCAATAATCGGTAGCGTAGTTAACCAGCGGCTCTATTCTTTTTGTAAAGCCATAATATTTATAGGCACTTTTATTAGTCGGCAGATTTTTTAAAAAGCTATTCCCTCTTAAACTATCGGGCAGGCGCGAACCGCTTATTAGAAAACCGTTATTTAAAAGCGTATCGGTTTTGCCATTGAGTTTATACATAGCTTGCTTTACGTGGGCTGTGGTAGTATTATGACCAAGGTAAGCTGCCCATTCTGCCGCGTTAATATCCTGCTCATTTACCGGCTCCTCATCGCTGTATAAAAACGAATAGTTAGTGAATGTAAACGGGCGGAAGCCATTGCTTTGCGAAAGATCATTATGAAAAAACGATACGTAATAATCATAAGGATCAGGCTCGGGCCCGCAGGCCAGGTTAATAACCACCTCGCCAAAAAAGCAAACCGAAAAACTAATTAAATAAATGAGTGATCTTGTCCAGGTCTTCATGTTTAAAGGCTTTTATGGTTGCCTCATCAAGGTGAAAATAGGCAACATTTACGGTATCTGACCTTATCAGTCCGGATAAATATTTTGCAGCGTTTTGCAATGCCGGCAATGATGAATTTTCCCACCGCACCTCATCATTTAACCTCAACCCGTATTGCGGCAGTTCTGTTTTTGCACGATACATATTATCGCCCTGTTTAATGAACTGCTCTGTATCAGCAAGGTCACGGTAACTTACCTGCTTAGGAATGCCTATATATTTCTTATTCCTAAAAGCAACAGCCCAACTGAATAAAGGCAGCGCAATATCTACCGGTAAATGGTATTCGCTAATGTTGCTGTTGATATATTTTTTCATTTCAGCAATATCTAATATGGAATTCTGGCTACCATATTTACGCAGATTGCCCATGTTATAACACATCAGCATAACACGGTCTGCAGGCGGCACGCCGTTGCGTTTCTGATTTTTTAACTGATGCAGTCTTAGCGTAACCGAAAGCAACCTTTTTTGCCCGCAGAATTGGCTGCGTATTTTATTGAGCAGATAAAAATAATTATCGCGGGTAGTTAGTGTCCAGTCGCAGTCTATTTGCAGTTCCTGGTACCCGGGCTTACCTGCCTGCTCCGCTTTGCCGTTTACAAAAAATAATATCTTCTTGGCGAGGTTATCAAGCGCCGGTTTAGTGATGTTCTTTAATACATCATTCACAATAAATACAACCGGCACCATACTAACGGTATCAGGCAGTTTATTTTTAAATATTATGGGCGATACAGGTACCGGCACAGTGCCGGTCTCATCCATATCAACGTCCATTATACGCACGTAAAGTTTGCCTGAATGTAATTGCTGCCTGTAAATTACTTCGGCCGGATTGGCCTTATAAACCGTTTTCCAGTAATAAAAAGCAGTATCGGTTTTTCTTTCGTGCCTGCAGGCCGATAAGAGAAAAAGCAATAACAGCAGGCGGAGTTTCATTATTTCAAAAGTATTAATTTATAATTGCACATGCGTGCAGTTATACAAAGAGTATCCGAAGCGGCCTGCCGGGTTGATGGTAACATTACCGGCGAGATTGGAATTGGTTTTATGATCTTATTAGGCATTGAGGATGCCGATACAGACGAAGACATGCAATGGCTGGCACAAAAAATTGTGGGCCTGCGTGTTTTTGGCGACGAAGATGGTTTGATGAATAAAGCTTTGGCCGATATTGATGGCAATATCCTGCTCATCTCGCAATTCACTTTGTTTGCCGCTACTAAGAAGGGTAACCGCCCATCGTTCCTACGTGCGGCAAGGCCTGATAAGGCTATCCCGCTTTATGAAAAAATGATAGCCACACTCGAGGGACTCATTGGCAAAAAAGTAGCTACCGGCATTTTTGGTGCCGATATGAAGGTAAGCCTGGTGAACGATGGACCGGTGACTATCACCATCGATACCAAAGTGAAAGAATAACTTTACCTCGTTATAAACAAAAGCGCCCCGATGACAACCGGGGCGCTTTTTATTTTAAAGGATATATTATCAATTACTCAACCGTAACCGATTTTGCAAGGTTACGAGGCTGGTCGACATTACAGCCACGCATTACCGCAATATGGTACGATAATAACTGCAACGGAATAGTAGCTAACAGCGGCACAAAAGTTTCGCCGGTCAACGGTATCTCAATGGTGTAATCGGCCATTGCCTTAACATCAGTGTCACCTTCTGATACGATGGCAATTACGTGGCCGCCACGTGCTTTTACCTCCTGAATGTTACTGATCACTTTCTCATACTGTGAGTTTTTGGTAGCGATGAACACTACAGGCATATCGGCATCAATTAAGGCAATAGGGCCGTGTTTCATCTCTGCCGCCGGGTAACCTTCGGCATGTATGTACGAGATCTCCTTAAGCTTTAAAGCACCCTCTAATGCCACAGGGAACGAGCTGCCTCTACCCAGGAACAAACAGTTGGCAGAATCTTTAAAACGTTCGGCGATCTTAATTACTTCTTCGTTGCATAACAAAGCTTTTTCAACCAGTTGCGGTATCTCATCAAGCTCGGTTAAGTATTCAACAAATTTGCTTTGAGTAATGGTACCGCGTTGCTGGGCTATGTAGAAAGCCATCAACGTTAATACGCTAACCTGCGCAGTAAATGCTTTGGTAGATGCCACACCGATCTCGGGACCGGCGTGCGTGTAAACACCCGCGTGGGTAATACGAGGGATTGAAGCACCCACCACATTACAGATACCAAATATGGTAGCACCTTTCTCTTTAGCCAGCTCAATAGCCGCCATGGTATCGGCCGTTTCGCCAGATTGTGAAATGGCAATCACCAGATCTTTTGAGGTGATGATAGGGTTGCGGTACCTAAACTCTGAAGCATACTCCACCTCAACCGGTACACGGGCATACTCTTCAATCAAATACTCGCCTACCAAACCTGCATGCCACGAGGTGCCACAAGCTACAATGATGATACGGTCAACATTTTTGATCTTCTCTACGTACTCTTTTATGCCGCCTAACTGTACAACACCCTGCTCGGGGTAAATACGGCCACGCAGACAATCGCGGATAGAGCGAGGCTGCTCATAGATCTCTTTCAACATAAAGTGATCATAGCCGCCTTTTTCCAGCATTTCCAACTTAAGCTCCAACTCCTGTATGTATGGAGTTTGTACCGTATTGTCAATGTGTTTGATCAGCAGGTCATCGCGGCGTACATAGGCAATCTCGTTATCGTTTAAGTAGATAACGTTTTTAGTGTACTCTACTATCGGAGTAGCATCAGATGCGATAAAGTATTCGCCTTTTCCAACACCAATAACCATAGGGCTACCTTTACGGGCGGCTATCAGTTCATCAGGCTCTTCTTCGCTCATGATAACAATGGCGTAAGCACCAACCACACGGTTAAGTGCCAATCTAACTGCTTCGCGCAGGCCAAGGCCGGTAACGTCTTTTATTTCCTCAATAAGGTGTATAAGCACCTCGGTATCTGTATCACTTTTAAACTCGTGGCCTTTTGAGGTCAGGGCTTCTTTAAGCACTGCGTAGTTTTCGATGATACCGTTATGGATGATGGTCAGTTTGCCATCGCCTGAGGTATGCGGGTGCGAGTTCCTGTCGCTTGGGGCACCGTGAGTAGCCCAGCGGGTGTGGCCCATACCAACACTGCCGCTTGTATTTTCGCCTTCAACAAAGGCTTCCAGATCGCTTACTTTTCCGGCCTTTTTAAAAAGTTTAAGGTCGCCGTCGGCCAGTGCAATACCGGCACTGTCATAGCCTCTGTACTCCAGTCGGTGCAAGCCTTTTATAACTATTGGATAGGCATCTCTAAAGCCTATGTAACCTACAATTCCACACATAGATAGATGTAATTTTTAATGTTTTTCAAATCAGATGTAAGCGCAAAAGTACGGTAATAAACCGCATTACCGCAAAAAAGTTCACATACAAAAAAAGATACCCCAAATGAGGTATCTTTTTAATTTACTTTAAAAAGTTTTTTACGGATTTATCTTAGTGTAAATGATGTTAAGCTTAACCCTATCCGGCGAATTTTTGCCAATGATAACCGTACGCTGGGCATAGGTTGATGTAGGCGATATATCTACGGTTTGCTGTGTTGTTGTGCCCGTAGCTATAGTTGGGCCAACCGGCGCCAGATAAGTTCCGTAGTCAACAGCTTTGCCATCTATAAGATCTTGCAAATAAGCAGTCACCAGGAAGCGATAAGTACCATCGGCTGCATTATATCTTCCGCCAAACACCCCTGCATTACGTATATCTGTAGTTGATGCATCCTGCAATTGTGCTCGCTGCCTTGCAAGATCAAGCCTGTAAAGGGTTAGTTGCTGATTGGGAGCAAAAGGGGTTGTTGTTCCCGGAGCTACTTTTATCACAAGCTCGGCCCTGTTTATTACCGCATTTTTGCCAACAGTGCCCAGGATATCCTTTACATTAGGGAAGGTTATCTTAGACCTTAAACCAACTAAACCCTGCAGGTAAACCAATCCATCTGTTGATGTTTGTTTCAAAGCTGCATCTACACGGCTGCTGTAAGTATGCTTTATCTGGTTAACGTTTGTATTTATAGGTAACGAAACCGAAGTAGTATCAATTGTGCCAGATGATGTAAGTTTATAATAAACCTGTATCCTGGCATTACTATCAATACTTAAAGCAAGGTTACCACCTACGCCGGTTGAGCCATTTTTGTCGATAGTGAAATAAAGGCCTTTAACATAGTTCTGGTAAGCTGCATTTGTACGTAACATACCAGAGGGCGCGTTAAAGAAATTATTGTAAACAAAAGCATTGCTGATAGGGATACGTATCTGCGGTACCACTTTTATCAAAGTATCGGGGCCACCTTTTACAATATTGTAAATCTGTAAGCTATCATGTGCACGGGCCTTAAAGGTTTTAGAACCTATAGTTTGGTCGTTAAACTTAAACTGGGCGGTATTGTAATAGCTTTTTGATGTTACAATGTTTTCTGCCAATTGGTGCACATTTATTTTAAATGTTGACAGCAGGGAGTCACCGTAAAAACCATCTGTAGCATAAGGCAGTACCAATACTGCCGAGTCAATTGAGATAGTACCTGTTGGCAGGGTATAAGTGGTGCTTCCGGGCAGGTTAAGCAACGCAGCAATATTTGCCTCGGTGTTACCATAAATAGGGTCTTGAAAGTAGGCTAATGGCGCCCTCGAAGTAAGGTTATTGGTAACAACGGTATCTTCTGGCACTGTTGTTAAAACAGCGCTTGTATCAACAAGCAGGGTGCCATTTATCTGATTTGCAGGGTCTACATCCAAACCTATGCCATCCTGCCTTTTACAGCCACCGAAAATAAAAAGACTTATTAACAGGGTTAATAAGCCTAATTTGTAAAATTTCATATAATCTTTTATAGCTTATGCAACATCCACCAATTGCTCATCGGTGATTTCTTCGTAAAAATTGTAATAATTTTCGAAATCAGAAGTGGAAACGTAATCTAACACCGATTTATTGCTGTTTTTAACAATATTTAACACATCGGCATCAACATCTGCACTGCCTAAAACTATTGCATCACTGTATTGTACGGCACCCGCGTAAAGCGCGGTATTAGTACCTTCTTTGTAAGCTTCGGTATGCTCCTCTGTCATGTTGCCCATAACTGCTTTACGTGCAAACTCAGGGTCAAGCTTATCTTTAAAATCGTTACCGTAAATAGAGTAAACTACTTTTGAATTTTTGAAAGTAGGGTCGTCTTTATAAGTAGTTTTTAAGTAAGCAGGTACCAATGCACTCATCCAGCCGTGGCAGTGAACAACATCAGGCGCCCAGCCTAATTTTTTAACGGTTTCTAACGCACCTTTACAGAAGAAGATCATGCGCTCATCGTTATCGGCATAAAACTTACCGTCTTTGTCGTTAAATACGTGTTTGCGCTGAAAGTACTCTTCGTTGTCCAGGAAATAAACCTGCATGCGGGCTGCAGGGATAGAGGCTACCTTGATAATAAGCGGGTTATCATTATCATTGATAATAATGTTCATGCCCGATAAACGGATAACCTCATGTAAACGGTTCCTTCTCTCATTAATGTTACCAAAACGCGGCATCAGGATACGGATCTCGAAACCCTTATCTTGCATTGCCTGCGGCAATTGGCGTGTTATCTCAGCAATTTTAGAAATTTCGAGAAAAGGAGACATTTCATGAGTTATGAACAGTAGTTTTGATTTACCCATCACTAATCGATATTAATGTAAATGTAAGAAGTCAAAAAAATTTGAGTCTGCAAATATAAGCATTATTATAAACACTGGCAACCACTTGTGCAACTATGTTTTGGTAGTTTTTAAAGAATTATACACCTTTGCCAAATTTTTGCCACAAATTTTCTCTGGATTTGAAAACATTCAAAACACGGCAGGCTATCCGCGAATATCTGTCAGCACAAGCTAACGCAACCGTAGGTTTTGTACCCACCATGGGTGCTTTACATAACGGCCACATCGCTCTTATAAAACGCGCCAAAGCCGAAAACGACATTACCGTTTGCAGCATATTTGTTAACCCCACCCAGTTTAACGACCCCAAAGATCTGGAGAAATATCCGCGCCCCATTGAGGCCGATATGGCCAAACTGGAAGCAGCCGGTTGCGACATTTTGTTTAACCCCGAGGTAAACGAAATGTATGACGATAATGAGCAATGGCATTTAGATATTGGCCCGCTTGAGCAGTTGCTTGAAGGCGAATTTCGCCCGGGCCATTACCAGGGGGTTACCCAGGTGGTTTACAAACTGCTTGATATTGTTAAGCCTACCAACTTATACATGGGCCAGAAAGACTATCAGCAGTTCCTGATCGTGAGCCGCATGGTGGAATTGCTGAGCATCCCCGTAAATATGGTGATGTGCCCCATTGAACGCGAAACCGACGGATTGGCCATGAGTTCGCGCAATGTGCATTTATCTGCAGATGAGCGCAAGCATTCTCTCGTCCTTTCCAAAACCCTCAATTATATTAAAGAGCATTTCGATATCAGCCAGGAAGCCGAATTGGAAGAACAAGCCATGGAAATGCTTGCAGCGGAAGAAGGCGTAGAACCTGAATACTTTCGCATTGTAGATGGAAAAACGTTGCTGCCTGCTACCCCTGCATCCACATCAGTTGTGGCTCTTACTGCTGCCAAAGTGGGTAAAACAAGATTGATAGACAATGTGTTGATTTATTAGCTGTATTAAGTTCATGGATCATGGTTAATGGTTCATAGTATGTGTTTATTTTTAATAGATGATAGCTGGCTTCGGCCATGAACCATCATCTATCAACCATGAACCAAACAAATCTTTACTTACCATGGACTATTGCCTATGGACTATCGACTAAAATTATTCCTACCTTTGCGCCATGATAATTGAGGTATTAAAATCAAAGCTTCACAGGGTTAAAGTTACACAGGCCGAGTTGAACTACGTTGGCAGTATAACTATTGACGAAGACCTGATAGACGCTGCTAATATCATCCCGAACGAAAAAGTGCAAATTGTTAACAACAATAACGGCGCCCGCTTTGAAACCTATGTTATTAAAGGCGAGCGTGGTAGTGGCACTATCTGCCTTAACGGCGCAACTGCACGCCTGGCTCAGGTTGGCGATATTGTGATCATCATGTCATACGCCTACATGGAGATGGATGAAGCCCGCAAATACGAACCAATTCTGGTTTTCCCTGACGGTAATAACAAGTTAATTAAGTAATTTAGCAGTGCCTGAACGCACTGTTAATGAAACCTCTTTTCACTTTAGCTTTTTTACTTTTTCTTGCATTTGCCGGCTTTGCCCAGCAAAACGTTTACTACTTAAAAAAGAACGGCAGGTATGTGGATATTCCCGATAGCGCGGATTATACCCGTACCATAAACCCTATTGACGGCAACCCAAACCTCTATATTGTTACTGACGTTTACAAAAACGGCAAAACAAAAATGGAAGCCTTCTCTACCAAAAATTCGCCGGCCGTTTCATTAGAAGGCAAATGTACGGAGTACTTTCAATCGGGCATTATACAAAGCCGATCCATTTATACAGGCAACATCAAAGGCGGCGAAACCTCTGAATATTATCCAAACGGAAAACTCTACAGAACTATCATTTACCCCACAGATGGCGCACGCGATAACGAGATCATGGCGCGGTTCACCGTTGTAGCCAATTATGATTCGTTAGGCAAAGCTCTGGTGCAAAACGGCAAGGGCTTTTACAAGGGCTACGACTGGGATTTTAAGTACCTGAACGAATGGGGAAAGATAACTGACGGCAAAAGAGACAGCACCTGGCACGGCGAAGACAAAAAATACGGATTTACTTTTACTGAAGAATATAAAGATGGCAAACTCATCAAAGGCACATCGGTAAAAGATGGCGAGACGTTTACCTATGATGGTGTAAACCTAAGGGCTCCGGCTTTTGAAGGTGGCGTGCCGGCTTTCAGCCAATTTCTTTCGAGAAATCTCAAATACCCGAACGAGGCCCGTAAAAATGATATTTACGGCTATGTTATATTAACATTTATAGTAGAGAAAAATGGCGATGTATCAGACATCCGCGTAGCCCGGTCAGCACATCCGTTACTTGACCAGGAAGCGATGAGAATATTGAAAAAGTCTCCAAAATGGTTGCCGGGATTAAGGCATGGTATCCCGGTTCGTGTGCAGTACAGTGTTCCGATAAATTTTGCGTTGCAGTAATATTGGCGTATGCAAATACAATCCAATTGGGAATAATATAAGTTATTTGATCTTGACAAAAGCACTTATGAAGAGAATACTTTTCCTTATTGTCAGCATTTCTGCTTTTATAGTTAATGCAAAAGCACAAATGCTGACGAATGAGCAAATAGCTGATCGCGTCCGGCAATCGATCAGAAAAAATTACAAACCAGATACAGCTGAACTTCTGAAGGTTTGTAAACAGGCCTTAGTATTCGTAAAATTTGAGGTGAACAAACAGGGCATCATAAACAACATAACATTTAGTAACGATTCGACCAAATTTGTAGAAGACGCTTTACGGACAGCCGTGAAAGCTTTACAAAATGACAGACCTTTAATGAACACACTTAAAAAATTAAACAAAGCAGTCGTTCAACCATTTGTTTATAGCTATCTGCACAGTTGTTCTTTCCCTTCCTTAAAGCAAGATACGGTATCAAATGACGAAGCCCGCATGTTTGCGACAAAGATTAGTAGGGTTTTTATGCACAGGAATATTATTCAACAAACGTTACTTAATATGATCAATTTTAACGGGAAAGATCAAAAAGTCATCGACTGTTTATTGTTGAAACCTTATGACGACTATTTTATAGATATGTCCCATTAAGAATTAGTACTGTTTCTTTTAGCGCCTGCTACATCATCACCTGCGCCGCCCCCCTTTCTCTCCCCAATTTTACTTCTCCCCCATGTGGTTAAAACCCTAATAATATATCCTTAACTTTAATTAAATCCATTCTTTATTTGCCGCGTATTAAATTTGAAAATTTAACGCTGCAAATCCTTGTAAGTTACTATCTTTGCACCCCGATGCTGAGACGGGAAAATACTTCACAATCTCAGCGCATAGAACTTATTGTTAAATGGCTAAACGCCCGTTTTTAACTTTTTGATTTAAAGCCCTATGCCCAAGGATACATCCATCAAATCCGTACTAATTATTGGTTCTGGCCCTATCATTATCGGCCAGGCATGTGAGTTTGATTATGCGGGTTCGCAAGCTGCCCTTTCGCTTAAAGACGAAGGCATCTCCGTATCTATCATCAACAGCAACCCGGCAACCATCATGACCGATAAGGTTATAGCCGATCACGTTTACCTTTTACCGCTAACCTGCGAAAGCCTGGAGCAGATCCTTCAGGAACAACAGATAGACGCTGTACTGCCTACCATGGGCGGCCAAACTGCGCTTAACCTTTGTATTGAGGCATCAGAGCGCGGCATTTGGGAAAAATATGGTGTAAAGGTAGTAGGTGTTGACGTTGCTGCTATCGAGAAAACAGAAAACCGCGAAGCATTCCGCCAGCTGATGGTTGACATCGGCGTGGGTGTTGCCAAATCAAAAATTGCCAACTCTTTCCTTGAAGGTAAAGAGGGTGCGCAAGAAATTGGCTTCCCGCTGGTAATTCGCCCAAGCTATACGCTGGGTGGTAAAGGCGCAGGCTTTGTACACAAAAAAGAAGACTTTGATGCCGCGCTTAGTCGTGGTTTACAGGCTTCACCAACCCACGAGGTATTGGTTGAGCAGGCCGTTTTGGGCTGGAAAGAATATGAGCTGGAGCTATTACGTGATAACCGGGACAACGTAATTATCATCTGTTCTATCGAGAACTTCGACCCAATGGGTATCCACACCGGCGACTCTATAACCGTGGCACCAGCCATGACCCTGAGCGACCGCTGCTACCAGGAAATGCGTAACCAGGCCATCAAAATGATGCGTGCCATTGGTAACTTTGCCGGTGGCTGTAACGTACAGTTCTCGGTTAACCCTGCAAACGAGGAGATCATCGCTATCGAGATCAACCCTCGCGTATCGCGTTCATCGGCCCTGGCATCAAAAGCAACAGGTTACCCTATCGCCAAAATTGCTGCCAAGCTGGCCATAGGTTACAACCTTGATGAAATTGAGAACCAGATCACCAAAACTACTTCAGCTTACTTTGAGCCAACGTTAGACTACGTAATCGTGAAGATCCCTCGCTGGAACTTTGATAAATTTAAAGGCGCTAACCGCGAGCTTGGCTTGCAGATGAAATCTGTTGGTGAGGTTATGGGTATAGGTCGTAGCTTTATCGAGGCTTTACAGAAAGCTTGCCAAAGCTTAGAGATCGGTCGTGCCGGTTTAGGTGCCGATGGCCGCCAGAGCCGCAACCTTGAGGAAATTATGCACAGTCTTGAGCATCCAAGCTGGGACAGATTGTTCCACGTTTATGATGCCATGAGCCTTGGTGTACCAATGGAGTCTATCCGTAAGGTAACTAAGATAGACCGCTGGTTCCTGAACCAGATCCAGGATGTGGTTAACTTAGAGAATGAGCTTCGCAGATACTCGCTGAACAACATTCCTGACGATTTCTTCTACACCCTTAAACAAAAAGGTTTCTCTGATACGCAAATCGCTTACATCCTTGGTAACGTTACCGAAGAAGATGTTTACCAACGCCGCAAAGAGTTAGGCCTGAGAAGGGTTTACAAAATGGTAGATACCTGTGCTGCCGAGTTTGCTGCACAAACGCCATACTACTACTCAACTTACGAAGGCGAGAACGAGTCGAAAGTATCTGATAAGAAAAAGATTATCGTATTAGGATCGGGCCCTAACCGTATCGGTCAGGGTATTGAGTTCGACTACAGCTGTGTACACGGCTTATTAGCTGCTAAAGAGGCCGGTTACGAGGCTATCATGGTTAACTGTAACCCTGAGACCGTATCAACCGACTTTAACATGGCCGATAAACTTTACTTCGAGCCTGTTTTCTGGGAGCATGTACGCGAGATCATCGATCTTGAAAAACCTGAAGGCGTGATCGTTCAGTTGGGTGGCCAAACCGCTCTTAAAATGGCTGAGAAGTTACACGCACACGGCATCAAGATCATCGGTACATCATTCGACAATATGGATATTGCCGAAGACCGTGGCCGTTTCTCTGACCTGCTGAAAGACCTGGGTATCCCTTACCCTAAATACGGTGTTGCCGAAAGCGCTGAAGAGGCTCTTGAAGTTGCACACGAGGTAGGTTACCCTGTATTGGTTCGCCCGAGTTACGTACTTGGCGGCCAGGGTATGAGCATTGTGATAAACGATGAGGACCTGGAGAAAGCTGTGGTTAATTTGTTGAAAAATCTCCCCGGCAACCGTGTATTGATCGACCACTTCCTTGACCGTGCTGCCGAGGCCGAGTCAGATTCTATCCACGATGGCGAGGATGTACACATCATTGGTATGATGGAGCACATTGAGCCTGCCGGTATCCACTCTGGCGACTCTTATGCTGTATTGCCACCGTTTGACCTGAGCGAAAGCGTTATCAGCCAGATGGAAGAGTACACGGAGAAAGTAGCCCGCGCGCTTAACGTACGCGGTTTGCTTAACATCCAGTTTGCTATAAAAGATGATAAAGTATACGTAATTGAAGCTAACCCACGTGCATCACGTACGGTGCCGTTTATAGCTAAAGCTTACGATGTACCTTACATTAACATTGCTGCCAAAGTAATGCTTGGCGCTAATAAACTTAAAGATTTCACCATTGAGCGTAAGCTTAAAGGTTATGCTATAAAAGAGCCTGTATTCTCATTTGATAAGTTCCCTGAGGTTGAAAAACAACTGGGCCCTGAGATGAAATCGACAGGTGAGGCCATCAGATTTATCCCTGATCTGCAGGACCCTTACTTCAGGCATCTGTACAAAGAAAAATCAATGTATTTAAGTAAATAATTCAAGAGCTGGCATCAGTTTTGAATTAACGGATAAGCCACCGTATATTTGCGGCGGCTTATCCCATTGTTTAATTTAGTGCTATAGGATTGAAAGTTAGTTTGAAGAGTGCGCCGGTAGTAAATTTAAATACTATCGACCCGGAAGATATAGGTGATGTATTGGCGAAAATTGAGTGTTCGTTCAATATTAAATTCGAGAGTGAGGATCTTAACCACGTAAAAACCTTCGGCGCACTATGCGACCTGGTTATTGGTAAAGTAAAGCAAGTACAAGCCGATAGCTGCACCACGCAGCAGGCTTTCTACAAGTTGCGTAACGCTATCAACGCCAAAAAAGAAGTTGACCGTTGCGATCTTAAACCAACCACAAAACTTTGTGAGCTTTTCCCGCGCGATAACCGTATTGAAGTAATTGCCGATGTGGAAGAAGAGATGGGTTTACACATGAATCTGTTGCGCCCTAAGCAAGGTATTGTATGGGCATTTGCCCTTTCATTACTGGTGTTTATCACGGTTAGCTTTGTTTACAGCATTGTAGGTTACGTAGGCATGGTAGCTTCAATTACAGGCTTGATACTTGCCGGTAAATTTGGCAAAGAGCTTAAGGTTAAAACGCTTGGCGACCTGTCTGAAAAAATTGCCCGCGAGCATTACCTTAAATGCCGCCGCGATGCACAAACCGTAAACCGTACCGAGATCATCGACAAAGTACGCGACCTGTTTGCCGATAACTTCCAGCTGGAGCCGGCAACCTTAACCAAACAAGCAAGATTCGCATAAGCAGATATACGGACAAAATAGAAAAGCGACGGAGTGATACTTCGTCGCTTTTTTGTTGGATAATGGTTTTATTCATTGCCGTTGGCTTCAGCAACGGATAACAAAGTCGAGTTTCTTCGGGCTTCAGCCCAAACTCTCTTGGTGGGTTTCGGCTAAAGCCAGTTTACTTTAACAATTCTCCGTTGGCTGAAGCCAACGGCAATGAGATCAGTCTGGCGTTTCATCCTCATACCCTATTTCCAGCAAAGTCTTCAAACTTTCCAGTGTATCCGCCTCTTCCTTAGGTTTATCATGCCGCCAGCGCAATATCCTCGGGAAACGTAAAGCTATCCCCGATTTATGTCTTGATGATTTATTGATACCCTCGAAACCTATCTCAAAAACCAGTTCGGGTTTTACGGTACGTACGGGGCCGAATTTCTCCAGCGTGTTGCGTTTAACAAAATAATCCACCTTGTTTATCTCGGCATCCGTTAAGCCTGAATAAGCTTTGGCAAAAGGCACTAACTTGTCGCCATCCCAAACGGCGAAGGTATAGTCGGTGTACAGGTCGGCACGGCGGCCGTGGCCTTTTTGGGCGTATACCATCACAGCATCAACGGATAATGGGTCTATCTTCCATTTCCACCAATCACCGCGGCGGCGGCCAACCTGGTAAGTGGCGCTTTTGCGTTTCAGCATAATGCCTTCAGCAATCATGGCGCGCGATTGTTCACGCTGCGTTTCCAATTCCTGCCAGGTATCAAATTCAATCAATGATGAGATCCTGAAAGTTTCCGGGTCGCTGGTTTGGCTTTGTAGTGTTTCCAGTATCTCCCGCCTTTCTGATTGTGTTTTGTGGCGGATATCCTCACCCTCATATTCCAGGCAATCATAAACGATGGTGGCCACGGGGCTTTCCGCCAATATCTTTTTGCTTAAGTTCTTCCTGCCGATGCGGGTTTGCAGCACATTAAAAGGCAGCGGTTTGCCGTTGCTGAAGCTGAGTATCTCTCCGTCGAGAACGGTACCATTCGGCAGGTCATAAAGGAAAGGATGCAGCTCAGGGAATTTCTCTGTAGCAAGATCTTCTCCCCTGCTCCAGATAAAGATCTCGCCATCGCGCTTGATCATCTGGGCACGGATGCCATCCCACTTCCACTCGGCCTGCCATTCTGTTGCATCACCAAGCGCCAAATGCAGGTCTTCAGCCGACTTTTGTTTCTCTGAGGTCTCTTGTATAGGATAAGCCAGAAAAAACGGATATGGGCGCGATATATCATCTGATGCAGTTTGCTCCTGCACCAGTTGCTCATAGGTATAATCTTCCGGCATCCATTTACCCATAATGCGATGGGTGAGAGCCGGAGCTTCAATTCCAGTAACATCAGCAAGGGCTTTTACTACTAAGTTCTGCGACACCCCAATGCGGAAACTCCCTGTCAACAATTTATTGAACACAAAGCGCTCCTGGCTATCCAGCATCGCCCACGAAGACATGAGCCATAGCTTCTTCTCTTCCTCGTTCTTATCGGCAAGGTTGTTTATCTCGGCTATCCATTCGGTAAGCGATTTACTGCTGCTGCTCTCGCTGGCCGGCATCAATAGCGACATAGTTTCAGCCAGGTCGCCGACCACATGGTAACTTTCCTCAAAAAGCCATTGCGGTATGTTAGATGCCTCTATGGCCCATGTACGGATCAGCGTAGCGTTGATCTGTCGTTTAGGTTTACGCCCGGTGAATAAGGCGAGCATGTGCATCTTATCGGTATCGGGTACGCTGGTGAAATAGTCCTTCAGCACCTTTACCTTCTCATTAGTTTTGTTGGTCTCGTCTAAAGCGAGGAATAAATTGGCGAAGGCTTTCATTTAGCGGCCTCCTTCAATTCGGGCGAGCGCTCATCTTTGGGCAGTTCGCTTATCTCCTCTTTCTCGTCTTTTTCGGTGACGGCATCATCCTCTTCCTCACCGCCATATAATGTATGCACCTCGCGGGCATTAAAACCTATCTCATTGAGGTATCGGGTAAATGTTGCGGTATAACCGTGGGTAAGATAAACACACTCACAATCAGTAGCGTCAATGGCGCTCACCAGTCCGTCCCAATCTGCATGGTCTGACATGACGAAACCGCGGTCGGCCGCCCTTCGGCGCTTAGCTCCGCGGATAGCCATCCAGCCGCTGCAATAACCAAAACTGTACGGGCCAAACTTGCGCATCCATGGGGTACCTACTGATGACGGCGGCGCAATGATGATGCCTTTTCGCACCGCTTCCTTTGATGATTCTGATGTGATGCGTTCGGTAGGGTTCAGTATTACCCCGTTACGGCGCAAGGCTTCGTTGGTATTCTCGATAACACCGTGGGTATAAACCTTGCCCAAGTTCAGGTCAAGGTTTTGCAGGATGCGTTGCGCCTTGCCTAATGAGTAACCCACTATTACAGTTGCTAACCCGTGTTCCAGGTTGCTTTTCCACCAGCCGTTCACATCTTCAAATATCTGCGACTGCGGTTTCCAGGTGTACACCGGCATCCCGAAGGTGCATTCTGATATAAAGTGATGGCATTTAACCGGCTCAAAGGGTGTGGAGATACCATCATCCTCAGTTTTGTAATCGCCGGATACCACCCAGACCACACCTTTATACTCCACCCGTATCTGAGCCGAGCCAATAACGTGGCCGGCAGGATACATAGAGATCTTTACACCGTTCTTCACGATGCTTTCGCCATACTCAATGGTTTGCAGGTTGATCTCGCCGAGGCGATACAGCAGCACCTCGCGCGACAGGTGGTGCGCCAGGTAGCGTTTGTGGCCCCAATAAGCATGATCGGCGTGGGCGTGGGTAATTACGGCATCGTCCACAGGTTTCCAGGGGTCAATGTAAAATTTGCCCTGTTGGCAGTAAATGCCGCGGTCTGTAAACTCAAGCAATGGTTTAGCCATAGTTTACAAATAACCTGCAGATGCTGAATAAGTTTTGATTGCTATGGGCAAGGCGATTTGATGATTGCAAATTCTTCGGAACGCACCATCGGTGCGTAAGGTCGGTAGAAAGACCAACATTTAAAAAAGTGCGTGCCGTAGGTACGCCACTTGCCTTGGGTTTCGCACCTGACGGAGCGATTGTTTGATAATGCGATATGCTACCGACCTTAAACTCCTACGGAGTTTGAACGAACCCAGACATTGCCCCATCGGGGCAAAAGGTCGGTAGAAAAATAAAATAGAAATTCCTGCGTGCCGTAGGTACGTAACCTCTCTTTGTTTCGCACCTGACGGAGCGATTGTTAGATAATACAATATGCTACCGGCCTTTAACTCCTACGAAGTTCGTGACAGGCTTCCTCTTAAAACAAAAAGGCTCAGCTAAGAGATAGCTGAGCCTTTTATCGGTTTATAATTGGTTGGTATCTTACAAGAAGCACAGGCTGCAGGCAAACATCACGTTTACCAGTAGTACTACGCTAAAAAAGTTCTTGTTATGGCGGCTTATAGTAGCCAGCTTCATGTTAAGCGATTTTAACATCCTGTTGTTAAGCAACACAAAATGGCTTAACAGCAAAAAGAACATTGCACCACCGGTAATTAATACCACTGTACCCATGTTTAAGGTAAGCAGCTGGCTTTTAAGCATTAATTTGGTTACCAGCATTACATTGGTTAGCACTACCACCAGCAAAAAGCTCACATTAAATAATGATTTAAACTGAGGTAAGCTGCCCTGACCAAAATTTTTGAAGCTCCATCTGTAAAACGCTACATAAATGGATTGATAGGCTTTTGTCATGATAGTAATGTTTAGAAAGTGAAACAATCTGTTAGTACTCAAAATACTGGTCGCCGTTGTCCCGCCAGCAACCAGTATTCAATTATACGGAAAAACATTTTATAATGATATAAAGTTTTGAATTTTTACATATTTCAAAATATTATATCCCACCAACGAGATTATCCGAACTAAATCGCCAAAACTATTGAAACTTTTGTGTTACTTTTTTACCGGTGGTTTCTCATCGGTTACGTAAGTTGCCAGCAAGTTAACTTCGGGATCTACATTAACATCAGCCGTTGCAGAGCTTGCCGGGAACGAGAAATTGACGCTTTTACTCTTTATCTCCGTTTTGTATAGTTTACCATCAACACTGCATTCAAACGTAAACGCATAGGGTTTTTCTTGTGCCTGGGTTAAATGTACCATAACCTGTTTGGTTTGTGGTTTATACTCCCAGTTAACCCTTAATATAGGGTGGCCATCTGTGCGCAGCCATTGGGTAAAAAAGGTTTTCAGGTCTTTGCCGCTCGCCGTTTCCATCACTACACGAAGGTTATCGGTTGTGGCATTGCCGCCGCTGTATTGTTTGTAGTAAGCTGCTATACCTTTCCAAAATGCATCATCGCCAATTTTGCGGCGAAGCATGTGCAGCACCCAACCGCCTTTTTTGTACGCATTAGGGCTAAGCAATTGCATCAACGGGCCTTTATATGCTGAATCAACCACAGGTGCGCGGTATTTCTTCTCAAAATCAAAGATCTGGTTACGCTCGGCGGCTAAACTTTTCTTCAGGGTATCCACACCGTATTTGCCTTCAAGATAAAGGTTGGTCATATAGGTGGCAAAGCCTTCGCTCAGCCAAACGTGCTGCCAGTTTTTCTCGCTTACGGCATCACCGAACCATTGGTGGGCAATCTCGTGCGCCATCAGCGCCTCAATCCCTTTTGATTTAACCGACTCTTCAAAATAGAAGATAGCACCGGCATTCTCCATACCGCCAAAAATGGTTTTAGATTGCACGTTGGCCAGCTTCTTATAAGGGAACGCCCCTATCCGTTTGCTGAACCAGGGCAATATCTCCGCAGCTACAGCATACGATTTAAAGCCTACCTCTTTATCTTCGGGGAATACATAAGTACTTATCGGCACATTATCAGGTGCCCCAACTTTATCAACCGCAAACTCCGCAACGCCTATCACCATCACTTTGGTAGGCAACTTAGCTGTCTCTTTCCATTGGGTTATTTTTTTGGCGCCGGGTAGTGGTTTCTCTAACACTTTTAAGCCGTTGGCTACAACGGTGTATTTTGATGGCGCTGTCACTACAAATTCAACCGATGCTTTGTCTGACGGATCATCAACGCAAGGCAGCCAGTTTTTGGCGCGGTTTGGCCAGTTATCGCCAAAGAAGGTACGGTGACCATAACGGTTGGCAGAGATGATCAACCCGTCAGACGGTATGCCTTTGTAAGTAATATTATAGGTATGCATTGTGCCTGTTGCTGCAACAGCATTAATGTAAAGTTTGCTGCTATCCTGGGTAAACTTCAGGGGCTTGCCGGCTTCGGTCACTTTAGAAACGGTCATACCTTTGCCGGCAGCATTTTTGCGCGCCAGGTCAAAAGTTACCTGTTTGGTAGTTTTGATAGCTTTTGCGGTTATGGATGCCCTTACCGATATCAGGTTACTGGCATCGGTAAGGGTTAGGGCGAAACGATAGTTCTGTACATCTACCGATTGACCCGGCTGCTGCGCAAAAGCCGGTGCGGCCAAAGCCAATGTTACTAAAAGTGATAGGGGTTTAAGCATTAGTGGTTCTCCTCTTTATCAAAAAATTCAACAGAAGTATTTGTTATGGGGGATGACTGGCCTACGCCAAAGTATTCTTCCAGTTCGGCCAAAGTTGATGAGTTGGTGGCGATATCTTTTATCACCACACCTTTTTCCATCAGCAGGATGCGCTCACAAACATCGGTAACGTGGTTAAGGTCATGACTGGATACTATGGTGGTTACACCTTTATTCTTGTTCTGGTCTTTCAGGATGTTCTTCAACCTAAACTGCGTGCTCGGGTCGATATTAGCAAAAGGCTCATCCAACATCAGTAGCTCAGGATTTTGCAGCAGGCAGCTGGCCACGCCAACCTTACACTGGTTACCTTTCGACAGGTCGCGGATGTACTTGCCTTTTTTGATGATCTCGCCGTTAAAAAACTCCGCAAGTGCGGTAATTTCCTCATCAACCTGCGCTTTGCTTTGCTGATGCAGGCCGCCTATGAAATACAGGTATTCTTCGGGTGTAAGATAATCTATCAGGAAACCTTCGTCGAGGTAAGCAGCGGTGTATTTTTTCCAGCTTTCGCCGCCTGCAACCACTTCTCCGTTTGATCTTACCTCGCCCGCTTCGGCACGGATCAGATCCAATATCATACGGAACAGTGTGGTTTTACCTGCGCCATTGTTACCCACCAAACCAATGCTTTCGCCTTTGTTTATTTGTAGTGCCGGTACATTTACAACGGTTATACCATTATAAACCTTTTTTAAATTCTTTATCTCGATCATGGCTATTTATTTCTGAAGCCTTCGGCTATTTTATATCGTTTATTAGTAAAATCTTTCTCCAATTGTGCGATCCAGAACTCGCGGGTAAAAATAAATATCAGCGACAGGATAGCCATCACGGCAAGGCCCATATCAGTATGGTGCAACAAATGGAAGGGCAAGTAAATAATGTACGGACAGATAAGCAGCGGAAACGATAGCAGCAACTGACTTGCCCCCACGCCTTCCCAGTTAAAAGAAGCTCCTTTGCTCAGATCGATACGTTTTTGATTAAAGTTGGCAAACCAAAGTACAATTGTAGTATTGATCCCTATATTCCACAAGTACATTACAAAGTGTATAATTACCACCCGCCAACCGAAATAAACATAGGGCAGCGTAAGGATAAACGCCACGGTTGATACGCCGGTAAACAGCAGGTATTTTGCCTTCAAAAAATCGCGGAATTTGATCTTGCTTACCAGTATGCCATCGAAATGCGCCGCCTGCCAGCTAAACATAAACTGCCCGTAGCTGATGATGAAAATACCGGTCATAAACATACCCACAAAAACCTTCATGCTTTCGCCGTAAGCTTTTTGTGTGTAGAAGATGAGCCCGTAAAACATAAAGAACAAACCCATAATGAGGGCACTGCGCGGGCGTTTATTGCGTAGGATGAGTTTGATCTCATTAGCTACCAAGTCGCCGATATGGCCAAACCGGCCAAGGAAAGGGATCTCGGTAGTGCTTTTGCGGTCTTCGGCTTTTTTGGAGCTAAGCTCTTCAAGGTAAAGGTTAGCCTTCAGATAATAAAAGTTCACAAAGAACATTATCACGGCCAATAAAACCGGTAATAAAACCAGTACAGGCGTTTTTATCAGGTTACCGAAAAACAGGTTTGATACCTTTTGAATAGAGTACAAATGCCATAAATAATCGCCGCAAACCAGTAGCGCTAAGGCCGCACCAACCACTAAAAAGATCCACCCGTTAATGTTTGAGCGGCGTTTGATGTATAAAGCAAGGTAATTGCTGAATATAGATATAGCTACAATAGATACCCAAACGGCGGCTGCCACCAATGCGCCATTCTCCGGCAGGATGATCTTGACGATGAACGGAGTAAATAATATAATAGGCGAAAGGTTAAAGAAAGAGAAGATAGCCGATAAAGCCAGATAACCTATAATAGTGTTGCGTTTTACAGGCAAATGCAAATAAGGCTGCACTTTTAAAGTGGGCAACTCCTGTAACTGCAAACGCGTTACCATATCAAATACAAAGTAAACCAGCAGGATGCCGCAAAAGGCAACCACCAGGTCATCGTTAGGGAAAACCCCTTCGAGCATTTTATCCAATAGCAGGCCTGCCCCAACAAATATGGCGGCCAGGTATAGCAGCATTAAGCCCAGGAAAATTTTAACGGCAATGCTTTTACCGGTATTTTTTGACCGCCAGAAAGATTTAAGCTCGTGACTAAAAAAGGTAGAGATCATGAGAGAGCGTGAAAAGGTAAGCGTACTATTACGGAGCTCAAGATACTAATAATTGTATCTGCTGCCCCATAATTTCTTTAAACGCTCTTTTGACTCGGCCTCGCGCGGATTGTTACCCGGTT
The DNA here is from genome assembly GCF_003432115.1 of Mucilaginibacter conchicola. Lineage (GTDB taxonomy): Bacteria > Bacteroidota > Bacteroidia > Sphingobacteriales > Sphingobacteriaceae > Mucilaginibacter > Mucilaginibacter conchicola. Next base: position 1,274,893 of record NZ_QWDC01000002.1, on the reverse strand, counting down.
CATAAATTTTAGTCCCGCGGATCTGTTCGGGCAGAAAATCAAGGTCGGCAAAGTTGCCTTCGTAGCTGTGGGCATACTTGTAGTTTTTGCCATAGCCAATGTTCTTCATCAGCTTGGTTGGGGCATTGCGCAGGTGCAGCGGCACGGGCAGGTCGCCGGTTTCGCGCACCAAACTCAAGGCTGCGCCGATAGCCGTAGTGGCCGAATTACTTTTGGCCGATGTTGCCAGGTAGATACAGGTTTGCGACAGGATCAGTTGCGACTCGGGCATACCGATAACCTGCACCGAATTAAAACAGCTTTGCGCCAGCAGCAGTGCGTTGGGGTTGGCATTACCTATATCCTCAGATGCCAGTATCAGCATACGGCGGGCAATAAACAGCGGGTCTTCGCCACCGGCAATCATCCGCGCCAGCCAGTAAACGGCACCGTTAGGGTCGCTGCCCCGCATGGATTTGATGAAGGCCGAGATAATGTCATAATGCTGCTCGCCGGCTTTATCGTAAAGCGCCATGTTCTGCTGCACATGCTCAAGCACTACATCATTGGTGAGTACTATCTTTTTGCTGTCGATAGCATTTACCAGCAGTTCAAATATATTGAGCAGTTTACGTGCGTCGCCGCCGCTTAAGCGTAACAGGGCTTCGTGTTCTTTTATGGTGATGTTGCGCTTGCTGAGCACCACATCTTCTTTCATGGCTTTGGTAAGCAGATCCAAAAGATCCTGCTCTTCCAAAGCTTTCAAAATGTACACCTGGCATCGCGATAGCAAAGCCGAGATCACTTCGAAAGAAGGATTTTCAGTTGTGGCACCAATCAGCGTAACAATACCCCGCTCCACTGCACCCAAAAGCGAATCCTGCTGCGATTTGGAGAAACGGTGGATCTCATCAATAAACAGCACCGGCAAAACCTCGCCCTGTTCTTTAAGGACTGATGCTTTTTCTATCACCTCGCGTACGTCTTTCACGCCCGAGTTGATAGCGCTCAGCGAAAAGAACGGCCGGTAAAGCGATTGCGAAATAATATAAGCCAGCGTGGTTTTACCCACACCCGGCGGCCCCCAGAAAATCATGGACGGCAACGAACCACTCTCAATAGCTTTGCGCAAAACTGCGCCTTTACCCACAAGGTGTTTCTGGCCCACATAATCATCAAGAGATGCGGGCCGCATGCGTTCGGCTAAAGGCGGCAGATTATTCATAATGGTAAAAATCAGAATAAGAAAATCGAAATCCTAAAAAAATTAGTAATTTAGTTCGGCCTAATCATTATGTATACAAATTATTTGAAAAAAACATACACAGTAACCCTGGTAGTGGCAGTATTATTAGTTATAACAATTTTAGGATCAATTGTGATAAGCCCTAAAATTTTGCATGTGCTTAATTTAATTAGCATGCTTTTGACTTTTATAGCTGCATGGTATTGGATAAGATCGCTCAAATATGGCCTCAACTTTAAAATTGGACTATGCCTGTTTATCATAGTGTGTGAATTTAATGTAGAAGTTATGCTGATGTTAGAAAAGTATAACCCGAGCTGGATGTATTAATTCGTGACAGAAATTTAACTTTTAACAACCCAATGCCCCAACAGTTTACTAAAGCCAATTACCATACCCTTTGCGATGAATTAGCCGCCTTGGATGCCGATTTTGCCTGGGTTATTGAGCAATACAGTTACCCACCGTTCTGGAGCAGGCCGAACACATTTGAGAGTTTGGTACACATCATTTTAGAGCAGCAGGTATCATTGGCTTCGGCTTTATCAGCCCTGAATAAATTGCGTGAGCGTGTTGGCGAGATCACTCCGGCCAAGGTGTTGCCGCTTACAGATGCGGAAATGCGCGAGTGTTATTGCAGCCGGCAAAAAACCGCCTACATAAAATACCTGGCAGAGGCTATTATTGCTGGTCAGATAAACCTTGCTGCTTTTGAACAGATGGAAGATGCCGATATCCGCAGCCAGCTAACAGCCCTCAAAGGCATTGGCAACTGGACGGTGGATGTATATGTGATGTTTGCCCTGCAGCACACAGATGTACTGCCTATTGGCGACCTTGCCATTGTTAATGCCATCAAACTGCTGAAAAGCCTGCCGAAGGACACTCCTCGTGAGGAACTGATAGCCATCGGCGAAACATGGAAACCCTATAGAACCATTGCCAGTATGCTGCTATGGCATTTTTATTTGCAAAGCCGTAAGCCAAAAAGCAAAGGGTGATTATTTTTGTGTCAGTATACTATCACAAGGCCATTTTCGTTTAAGGTTGATTGAAACTTTTTGCTGCCGGAGCCGGTATAAGGTAATATAGTTTCTTAAGTCTTAAAAAAGATTAAGTGTTGAGTTGAGTACTGCGTTGTGTTTAAGCTATTGTAAATCAGAAAACTAATTTTTAAGTTTGTTTACGGTTAATTATTTACCATCCCCCCTTTAAAAAATTTAAATGAGATATTTTTTACTATTAGTTATGCTTGCGGCTTTTAACCTTACTGCATCTGCGCAGTGGTATAAGCTCGATTTTAAAAAGCATGTAAGATATCCACAGGTTGCTGCGGCAAAATACAATGCTTTGAAAAGGGAGATGGCTACCTATCCGTTGCCAACAACAAAAAAAATTGCCCCTGTACCACCTATGATCAGCCAGCTTGAACTGGAAGCAGGCGAGCGTATCATTATGCGTGCAGCACAACACTTTATGCGCTTTCGCCAGTATGGCGAGGCCAGCTACCGTTTTAGCGAGTTGGCGCAGCTGTATGCAAAAGCCAACCGCCTGTCTGAAGCTAAATGGTATTACCTGCAAAGCAACAATATATCGCGCCAGCAAAACGATTACCCACATACCATCAGTAACCTTATTTGCCTTGCGCTGATAAAAGCCGATCTTGGCGATCTGTCTCAAGCCCATCAGGATCTTACCGAGGCCCGGGATATGGCCCGCAGTACAGGCCGTGCCCAGGATCTGAAATTGTGCGAGGAAAAGTTAAAATTTATCCAAACCAACAAAACCTGGTTGCCAAAATCAGAGCTTAGGTATGCTGATGCCGCCGAGGTTACCGCAAAATCTAAATAACTTATTGGCATTGTAACATTTCGGTAAAATGCAAGTCGTATAAAAAAACAAAGCAAACATTATTGTACTATTGTTTATTCAATATATTCGGGACGGCTATTATAGCTGTCTCTTTTTTTATAACGGTATTTAAAAACAGGCACAAGTATTGATGTTTAACCAAGGTCCCGATCTTAATAGTGTAAAAGATATGTTCAAGAAATTATATTTAATGCTGGTTTTAGCGGCCGCTCTTGCCTGCAACGCGTCTCCATCAAAACCTGTGTACAAGCCATTAGGCCCCAATGATCTTAAACCAGATGAGCAGCAAAGTGTGGTTTTAAGCTACGTAGCTAAGCTTATTACCGATTATAACTACAAAAAAGTACCGCTTAATGATTCGGTATCAAGCGTAATTTTTGACCGTTATGTAAAAAAACTTGATGAGAATCACAATTACCTTACCCAAGGCGACATCAAAAATTTTGAGCAGTTCCGTAATATTCTTGATGACGACATTAAAGCCGGAAACCTGAACAGTGTGTTCTACATATTCAACATTTTCCAGAAACGTTACAACGAGTATGTAAACTTCTCTGTTGCTGAACTAAACAAAAATTTCGATTTCACAAAGAACGAAAGTTATACCTATGACCGCGACAGCCTGCCATGGGCAAAATCTGATGCTGAACTGCATGAGCTTTGGGCAAAACGGGTAAAATACGATCTGCTCAACCTTAAGCTTACCGGCAAAGAACTGGCTGCAAACAAAGAAACTTTAAAGAAACGCTATACCAATATTCTGTCGCAATCAAATAAGCTTTCAAACCAGGACGTTTTCCAGGCGTTTATGGATGCTTTTACTGAAGCTATAGACCCGCACACCAATTACTTTAATCCGTCAAACGCGGCCAATTTCAATATCGATATGTCGCGTTCACTGGAAGGCATCGGCGCATCACTTTTGAGCGAGAACGAGTACGTTACCATCAAAAACGTAACACCCGGTGGCCCTGCAGATAAAAGCAAACTGGTAAATGCCGATGACCGCATTGTTGCCGTTGCACAAGGTAAAACCGGTGAATGGCAGGACATTGTGGGCTGGAGAATTGATAATGCTATTGCGCTTATCCGCGGCCCCAAAGGCACTACAGTAAGGCTGCAATTATTAGCAAAAAGCGCCCCGGCTACTGCTAAACCAAGAGTTATTGAACTGGTACGCGAAAAGATCATCCTTAAAGATATTTCGGCTAAGAAAGATATCCGCACGTATGATAGCAATGGTAAAAAAGTAAGGATCGGTGTGATATCTATCCCTGCCTTCTATCTTGATTTTGCCGATTACAAAGCTGGTAACCCTAACTATAAAAGCACCACACGCGATGTAAAGCTGATATTAGACAGCCTTAAAAAAGAGAATGTTGAAGGTGTGGTTATTGACCTTCGCCAAAACGGTGGCGGCTCATTAATGGAAGCTATTGAATTAACAGGTTTATTTATTAAAACCGGCCCTGTAGTACAGGTACGCGATGCCCGTAACCAGATAGAGGTTGATAAAGATGAGGACGAAGATATTACCTACAGCGGCCCTTTAGCTGTGGTAGTAGATAGGTTTAGCGCATCGGCATCAGAAATTTTCTCAGGTGCTATACAGGATTACGGTCGTGGATTAATTGTGGGCACACAAACCTATGGTAAGGGTTCGGTTCAAAACGCTATCGATCTGGATAAAGTGATCACTCCAAGCCTTAAAGATAAATTGATGGCATTGGCTAAACCAAAAACTGTTGCTACCGGCAGCCAGAACAAATTTGGCCAGCTGAACCTTACTATTGCTAAGTTCTACCGCATCAGCGGCAACTCAACCCAACACAAAGGTGTGATACCTGACGTTCAGTTCCCGTCAATTATTCCGTTGGATAAATATGGAGAGGATACCGAGCCATCGGCAATGCCGTTTGATGTGATCGCGAAAACACCGTTTACATCAGTTGGTAATTTTGCTACGGTAATACCACAACTACGCAAACTGCATGATGAGCGCATGAACGCCAGCCAAAGCTATAAGTATTTGCTTGAGGATATCCAGGAATCTAAAAAGCAAGAAGCCGAAAAAAGCATCACCCTTAATGAAGCTGAATTGAAAAAACAACGCGATACCGATGAGCAAAAAGCATTTGACCGTAACAACCTGCGCCGCGTAGCATTAGGCTTACGCCCGCTTAAAAAGGGTGAGGCCAAACCTAAAAACGAAGACCTCGACTTCCTGCAAAAAGAAGCAGGCCAGATCTTGACAGATTACATTACGCTTGGCAATAAAACAGCAGCGGTTAATCCATAATGTTTTAATAAAACTTATTGCATAAAAAAGGGCGCTACATGTAGCGCCCTTTTTGTTTATATAATTGAAGGCAAGTAGCCTGTTTAAGCCATCACCACATCATACTTGCGGGCAACGTTATTCATTACCTCGTAGTTTTGCCCAAATACTTTTACAGACTGGCTTAAGTCTTTCAAAAAATGCTCGTGCCCTCCCGGGGTAAGTGTTATCAGCAATTTGCCGGTAACCGTACCTACATTCTTAAAGTTGTGCATAGTTCCCTTCGGGATAAAGATGTTACAGCCCTTTTCGGCAAGGTATTGCTCGCCATTGGCACTGATCATAAACTTGCCCTCGTTGACCAGTATCACCTTATCCTCGCGGTTACAGGTGTATGTGGGTGAGCCTGCGCCAACGTTCACTTCATCTTCAATTATGGTAAGCTTGCCGCCGCTACACTCCGTACTTAATATCACCGTCATGCGTATCCCCGGCATCTCTATATTTTCAGCCGCATCGGGCTGTTTAAAATTCACAGTAGTTTTCATCGCAATAAATGTTAGATGTATATATGACGGGAGCCTTATCAAAAGTGTTACATGTACACTAATAAATTTATACGTGTTTAAACGGGTAAAAGCAACACTAACAGTGCCTAACCAGAAAAAAGGAATTTGAAAGATATCTTGAAAAAACACTATCTTCCGTTCTACAAATAACCTGTCACGTGTTAGTTAAGACCTTTGGAAGCGCAGTTTATGGGATACAGGCTATCACCATTACCGTTGAAGTGAATATTGCCGCCGGCACCAAATATTTTATTGTTGGCCTGCCCGATGTTGCTGTTAAAGAAAGTTATTTCAGGATAGATTCAGCGCTAAAAAATTGCGGCTACCGTATGCCGCGGCAACAGGTGGTGGTGAATATGGCACCGGCCGATATCAAAAAAGAAGGTTCGTCTTATGATCTTACTATCGCAACGGGTGTTTTAGCAGCATCAGGCCAGATAGAATCCGAACACCTGGACAAGTACCTCATCATGGGCGAACTATCCTTAGACGGCGGTTTACAACCCATAAAAGGTGCATTACCTATCGCCATACAAGCACGCAAAGAGGGATTTAAAGGATTTATCCTGCCCAAACAAAACGCCCGCGAAGCGGCAATCGTAAACGATCTGGAAGTTTACGGCGTAGAAAACATTAAACAGGTGGCAGATTTCTTTAACGGCACCCAAACTATCCAACCCGAGGTAGTGAACACCCGCGAGGAATTTTACGACAGCCTTGCCAATTACGACAGCGACTTTAGCGATGTTCGCGGACAGGAAAACATTAAACGCGCTTTGGAGATAGCCGCCGCAGGTGGCCACAATGTAATACTGATAGGCCCGCCAGGCGCCGGTAAAACCATGCTGGCAAGAAGGCTGCCATCCATCTTGCCGCCACTTACATTACACGAATCATTAGAGACTACCAAGATACACTCGGTAGCCGGTAAGCTTTCAACAGCCGATGCACTGGTAACTACAAGGCCGTTCCGTTCGCCGCACCATACCATTAGTGATGTTGCCCTGGTTGGCGGCGGCAGCAACCCGCAGCCAGGCGAGATCTCGCTGGCGCACAACGGTGTTTTGTTTCTGGATGAGTTGCCCGAGTTTAAACGCACCGCCCTCGAGGTGATGCGCCAGCCGCTTGAGGAGCGCCGAGTTACCATATCGCGCGCTAAATTTACGGTTGATTACCCCAGCAGCTTTATGCTGGTGGCCAGCATGAACCCTTGCCCTTGCGGTTACTATAATCACCCCGAGAAGGAATGCATTTGCCCGCCGGGTATGGTGCAAAAATATCTGAGCAAGATCTCGGGGCCTTTGCTTGACCGTATTGATCTGCACGTTGAGGTTACCCCTGTTAATTTCGACGAACTATCTGCTGAGCGACTGGCAGAGGAAAGTTCGCATATCCGTGAGCGGGTTATTAAAGCGAGAGAGATACAATCAGAGCGTTTTGGCAATAAGCCCGATCTGCATGCCAACGCCCAGATGAGCCCGCAGATGGTGCGCGATATCTGCAAGATAAACACCGCAGGTCAAACCTTATTGAAACGTGCCATGGAAAAGCTTGGCCTCTCGGCTCGAGCTTATGACAGGATCCTAAAAGTTGCCCGCACCATTGCCGACCTTGCCGGCAGCGAAGAGATCTTGCTGGAACATTTGGCGGAAGCTATCCACTTCAGGAGTTTGGATAGAGAGGGCTGGGCGGGATAGCGAGTTAATGTCATTTCGAGAAAGCGGAAGGGCCGGACCCGTGCGCGTGCGCGACGAGAAATCCTGTTAGATGCGGACAGAGAAAAACTTAGCATTGCTAACAAGATTTCTCCTCGCTCCCGCTCGTTCGAAATGACACTTCAAAAAGTGTTCACGTTCACGCACGTGAACATCGTGAACAGACTCGAACGCCTTATTATCAGGCCATTGATTTTAATGGTGACAAAACAGCGTCATCCTCAATTATCTATCCTTGCGTAAAAACCATCGCGATAGCTGTCACCAATTGGTATCACCTGCCCGCCAATAGTTATGCGGCTGCGTTCTATTGAATTAATATGCCGAAGAGCTACAATATATGACCGATGTACGCGCACAAACTCCCGCTCGGGCAATTGCTCTTCAATTTTCTTCATGGTTTGCAGGCTCATCACACGGCCTTGGCTGGTATGTAATACAATGTAGTTCTGCATACCCTCAATAAACAAAATATCGCGCAGGTTCACCTTTTGAATGCGATGCTCCGCTTTAATGAACAGATATTCGGCATGTTTTTGTTCATCGGCAGGATAAATCTCTTCCGACTGATTTATCCTATTATTGTCCAATACCTGCTGAGCTTTCTCCGCCGCGCGGTAAAACCTGTCGAAGGCAATAGGCTTAAGCAAATAATCTATCACATCATGCTCAAAGCCATCCAGTGCGTATTCAGAGTAGGCCGTGGTGAGTATCACTTTGCATTGTTTACCTGCTATCTTCATAAACTGCAGGCCGGTCAGCTCGGGCATTTGTATATCAAGAAATACCAGATCTATATGTTGATCGCGAATGATGGATAGCCCTTCAATAGGGTTAGTTGTGGTGGCTATCAGTTCCAGAAAAGGCACTTTCCGGGTGTAATCGGCCAGTATATCAATAGCCAGTGGCTTATCATCAATAATTAAACAACGGATACTCATAAGCCTGTTTGCAAAACCAAATTTACGTTATAAAACTCGCCATCATCTTTCACATCCAACTCGTGCTTTTGGGGATAGATGAGTTGGAGACGACGCTTTACATTGCTTAGCCCTATGCCACCAGTATGGTCTTTTTGAGCATTATTCTTTTTATTGCTGATAGCAAAGCTGATAGCTTGGCCGGTAGCTGTAAGATGAATATCTACAGGGTTATCCCGATCATTTAAAACTCCATGTTTAAAGGCATTTTCTACAAAAGAGATAAATATCAGTGAGGCCACCTGTTGCTGCCCCACATAGCCCTCTACGTTAAAATTGATGTAAGCATCGCCCTTGGCACTGATGCGCTGCAGTTCTATAACGTTCTCTAAATATTGTATCTCCCGGCTCAAAGGCATCATATCGGCATTGCCATCGCGCAGCATGTAGCGCAACAGTTCTGATAGTTTAAGCAAAGCATCGGGCGCGCGCTCAGATCTCTGGTACGTAAGCGAATAAATATCATTAATAGTGTTGAACAAAAAATGCGGGTTCATCTGCGAGCGCAGAAACGCCAGTTCGGCAGTTGATTTTTCCTGCAGCAATTCTTGTTTTAACTGCTTATCGCGATACCAGCTCTCGGCAAAGAAATAAAGCTGCCCATAGATGAAATATTTAGGGAAATAGTAAAAGAAAACGTTCTCTACATAATCTGTAACCGGCCAGGGATGGCCGCGATAATTATCGAAATGCAACACCGGGATAAAGAAATAATACTCCAGCACATACCGCAAAGTCACCAGCCCTATGAGGGTTAAAACCGAATACAACACACCATGCACATACCGCTTGTGTACAAAAAATTGCGGCGCCACAAAAAAGTAGCTGGCATAAAAACAGCTGATGGGGATGATCTGATAACAGAACTGGATAAGCACGTTCTTCAGAAATTCGTTTGTTGTTTGCGGGCCTTTACTCAAATGGCTTAGCCAAACGCTGCTGATGAACAAAAAGCTCCAGGCAATAATATGGATATAGATGATCTGCTTGCGCTTCATTGCCTAAATATATAACGGGTTTAGGGTTAACCCGCATAAAAATACACCAACAGGCAAATTTCAATGATTAAAATGAGCATGACCAAAGGTGCCGGTTCATCATTAATAATAGGCGGTTTGTCAATAGCATTCTGTTGGGCTGCTTTGCACTGCGCATTTTGCATGCAAATCTTAACTCGTAATGAAAAAACTCATCGTCCTGTTACTCATTATACCACAGTGCATCCTCGCCCAGGATTATGTTGCCAAGGGCGATTCGTGCTTTGCTTTAAAAGATTACGTATGCGCAGCCACCAACTACGATCTGTATTTGAAAACTGATGCATCAAACGGTATCGCTTATCGCGCGGCAGTTTCATGGAGCCTGGCAAACAATAAGGAGAAAGCGCTGGAAGCAGTACGCACATACGTAAAGTTCAACTACTCTAACGGGATGTACGTGTTCAGTAAAAAGTTGATAAACGATAAGAATTTTGATCTGCTGAAAAACGACCCGCAGTGGACAGCCATTATAGCTGATGTACAAACCAAAGAGCAGGAAGTAATTAAAGCGAGACAAAAACGGGTGGATTCGGCACTCGCCGTGCAGCACAGCATAGAACAAGACGGTATGCTGAAAAAGCTTAATTTTGAGGGCGATGACGCTAAGGCAGCTTACCAAAAAATAAAGCATTACAATCGCTATCCGGCCATCAGCGCCAAATATCTTTCCCTGCAATTTCAATTAACTGACAGCTCGCATACGGCTTTTTTGGTGGTGATGCCGCCTAACTACAATAGCAAAAGATCATATCCGGTGATGTTCTTTCTCCATGGGGCGGTAAACTCAAACCTGGGCTATTCTGATATGATAGAATACCCCGAATGGGAAATGGGTGGCTGGAACCGTTTCTATACCAAATATGCCGGCAATGTGATAATGGTTTACCCACACGGCGGCCGCGATTATAACTGGATGTACCCTGATAAAGGTTTCTTTATGGTACCTGCCATGCTTAGGCAAATAAAAAATATTATTAATGTAGATGATAACCGCGTGTTTATAACGGGCCACTCTAACGGAGCAACCGGCTCCTTCTCGTACCTCATGAAACAGCCATCGCCTTACGCGGCTTTCTATGGGTTTAATACCCGGCCAAGGGTAGCAACAGGCGGCACTTACCCACGCAATATCCTTAACCGATCTTTCTTTAACGTATCAACCGATCAGGATTATTATTTCCCGCCCGGTGCAAACGATTCTTTATCTGTAACCATGAAAAAGATAGGTGCCGATTACCAGGATCATCGTTACAACGGTTTCCCGCACTGGTTTCCTAAGTTTGATGAATCGGAACCGGCGTTTAAAATGCTATTTGCCGATCTGGCCAAACGCAGGCGCAACCCCTTCCGCGCCTCGGTAACATGGGAATGCGACGACATAAAATACGGCCGCTGCGACTGGCTGCAAATAACCGAACTGGACACCACCGCTAAACGCGCCGCATGGCAAACGGATATCAACTTTGCTATAAAAAAATGGATAGATCTGGATAAAGAAAGCAAACCCATTGTGCATGATACCACATTAATGGCTTTTAAATACAACAAGAAATCGGGTGCTGTAGAGGCCGTTTACAAAAACAATGTTTTCACCGTAGAGACCTCAGATGTGAAAGCATTTTCCATCTGGCTATCGCCTGAGATGGTTGACTTGAGCAAACCTGTATCTATAATCGTTAACGGCAAACTGCACAGTAAACAAGAGCTTGGTTATAACAAAGAACTTATCCTTGAAAGCTTTAAAACCTCCGCAGACCGTAGTGCGATCTGGGTAAACAGGATTGATGTAAGGTTGTGAAAAGCACGCCCTTTATACGCGTCATTGCGAGGTACGAAGCAATCTCCTTAAGTAAATCCGTTATGCAAGATGTACAATCGGCCTAAAGAGATTGCTTCGTACCTCGCAATGACGTGTGGGGAATAGGAATGATGTCAACTTTTCGTGCCCGCAACGCGTAAAACAAAAAAAGCCCCGGCTACACAACCGGGGCTTATAACAACAAATAAACTTATAGGGTATTAAAATGGCAGGTCGTCGGCATCATTGCGATAGCCGTCGGTATCGTTGGTGCGGCCGCCGTTAGTACGTGGGGCTGCTTCAGTTTCAAAATCGGTTTTGCGGCCAAGCATGGTAAAGTTCTCGGCAACTACCTCGGTGGTGTATTTTTTTATTCCTTCTTTATCCTCAAAAGAGCGGGTACGCAGTTTACCTTCAATGTAAACCAGCTTGCCTTTTTGCAGGTATTTGGCTGCTACATCAGCCAATCCGCGCCACATTACTATGTTGTGCCATTCGGTTTGTTCTACCTTGCGGCCATCTTTATTAAAGGTTTCTGATGTAGCTAACGGGAAACTCGCAACAGCCACTCCACCCTCTAAATGCCTTACTTCAGGGTCTTTTCCGAGGTGACCAACGAGTATAACTTTATTAATTCCAGACATGCCATAAATTAACGGAAAATTATTTAGAAATTAAAAATATCTTTTATAAATATAAAAATAGTCTTAGGCATAGCCAGCTTGTCCAGGTCATTAATATCCGCGTAAAACCAGTCCTTTTGCATTTCTCCGGGGAATTTATCAAGTATTAAAAAACGGATAAATAGGTGTTGATGGGTTAAAACATGCTTAATTACGCCCGAATTGTCCTTTAAGGGGTTACTTTCTCCGAAAATTTTCATTTCAGGCAAAGCCAAAACCTGCATGGGTTCTAACAACTCATCGGTCTCAATAAGCGGCAAATCATACATATTTGCCCATATATCACTATTGCCACGCTTTTTCATGAGGACGCGTTTCTCATCAAAAATTAACAAATAGTTAAAAAATCGTTGCTTAACTTTTATTTTCTTTAGCTTAACAGGCAAACTGCTCGTGGCATTGGTTTTAAATGCTTCGCACCCTGTGCGCACCGGGCATATACCGCAAGCCGGTTTTTTGGGCTTGCAAAGCATCGCACCAAACTCCATCATCGCCTGGTTGTGCAATGCCGGTTGGCTAACATCCAGCACCTCGTCGGCAAGTTTCTGGAAAAGCTTCTTACCTTTAGGTGAGTTGATAGGCTCATCTATTCCAAAATATCGCGCCAGCACACGGTATACGTTACCATCAACAACAGCCTTAGCCTCGTTTGCAGAGAACGATGATATGGCGGCAGCCGTGTATTCTCCTATTCCTTTAAGTTTAATAAGGTCATTATAAGCGGTAGGAAAGTTGCCCCCGTATTGTTCCTGCACCAGTTTCGCCGTCTTTAACATGTTGCGGCCGCGCGAGTAATAGCCCAATCCCTGCCACAGGCGCAGCACCTCGTCCTCGCTGGCTGCTGCGAAATCGGTAACGGTTGGGTAGCGCTCGGCGAAACGATAAAAGTAGGGCATACCCTGCTCAACACGGGTTTGCTGCAGTATAATTTCTGATAGCCATATTATATAAGCATCGGTGGTTTTTCGCCATGGCAGGTCGCGTTTATTGTGCTGGTACCAGGCAATGAGTTGGGCACTAAAATTCATTCAGTGCAAAGTAACAGTATATCACCGCTGTATCATAATTTGTTAGCTTAAATTGCGCTTTGTGCATGCCCCGAAAAAAAATGCGGTATTTATTTTAAGTTTTAATTTTAAAGCGATACTTTTGCAACCCCAAAACAGTTAAGTATTTATACAATTAAATAAAAGAAAACAGGATATGACCAAGGCAGAAATTATAGCTGAAATCTCATCTAAAACAGGTATCGAAAAAGTGGACGTGCAGGAAACTGTTGAGGCGTTTTTCAAAGTAGTTAAAACCTCAATGGTTGGTGGCGAAAACGTTTATGTAAGAGGTTTCGGTAGCTTTGTAGTTAAAAAGAGAGCAAAGAAAACAGCTCGTAACATCTCTAAAAATACTGCCATTATTATCCCAGAGCACTTTGTACCAAGCTTTAAACCGGCTAAAACTTTTGTTGAGAAAGTAAAAACAGGTAACAAAACTGCTAAAGCAAGCAAATAATAAGGTATGAGAACGAAACAAATAGTAGTTATAGTGGCAGTGGTTGCTGTTATGGGCTATTTGTATTCGTTACCCGTTAAAGGTTTTCTAAAACCTAAAGAAACAACACAGGCAAATGCCAAAATGCCCGCAGCAAAGCCTAAGGCAAGCCTTAGCATTGATGCGGTATCAGCTACAGCAAAGGCGGGTTTAACCCCAGCGGCGCAGCAGCAAATAGGCGTTCTTGAAAATAATTTAAAAACTGCTGCCGAGGCAGATAAGGTACCAGCGCAAAAGCAATTAGCTAAAACCTGGGACGATTTTAACCAGGCAGCACCTGCAGGTTTCTACTACCTGGATATTGCCCGCAAAAGCAATGCCCCGGCAGATTGGATACTGGCAGGTAACCGTTTTAATACTGCTTACAAGCTAACGCAGGATACAGCGGCACAAAGCACTTATATAGTAAATGCTACTGAGGCTTTTACCCATGCCAACCAGCTGCAACCCGATAATCTGGAAGCAAAAACAGGTTTAGGTGTTGCTTATGTTAATGGCGGCGGTATGCCAATGCAAGGTATCACACTATTGCTTGATGTTGTTAAAAAAGACCCGAAGAACCACGAGGCGCTGCTTAATTTAGGCATGTTCTCGATGAAAAGCGGGCAGTTTGAAAAAGCGGTTGAAAGGTTTAAAACCCTGATAGCGCAAAAAGAAGAGGTAGAGCCGTATTTTTACCTGGCCGAGAGTTACAAGCAACTGGGCCGTAAAGATGAGGCTATTGCCGCTTACGAAAAATGTAAGGAGTTAATGGGCGACCCTGTTGCAGGCCAGCGCATTGATGAGTACATAAAGGAATTGAAAAAATAATTTGATCACATAAAAACATTATTACTATGCCAAGCGGTAAAAAACGTAAGAGACATAAAATGGCTACTCACAAACGCAAAAAGCGTTTAAGAAAAAACAGACATAAAAAGAAATAAGCTTTTCTTAACAGATAGCTTATATCCCGCCCGTGTGCGGGATTTTTCTGTGTGTTTTATCCACTTACTAACTTGCGGTATGCCTTATGTGCATGCCGCTTAAGAAATGGAGTAGCAATTGATAAAAGAATTAATTATCGATTCATCCCCCAACGGGGCTACTATTGCATTATTACAGGATAAACAACTTGTAGAACTCCATAAAGAGCAGATCACCAATAATTATACTGTTGGCGATATTTACATGGGCCGCATTAAAAAAATTATGCCGAGCCTAAACGCTGCTTTTGTGGACGTAGGTTACGAGAAGGACGCCTTTTTGCATTATCTTGATCTTGGGCCACAGGTGCAAAGCCTGATAAAGCTGACCAAGCAAGTACGTAGCGGTGGGTATCAATCGAAGCTTTTGGATAACTTTAAGCTTGAGGCCGATATAAATAAGGCCGGCAAGATCTCTGAAGTATTATCTAAAGGGATGCTTTTACCTGTACAAATAGCCAAAGAGCCAATTTCAACAAAAGGCCCAAGGCTAAGTTCCGACCTGTCAATAGCAGGCCGTTATGTTGTACTGGTGCCTTTTTCAGAGGTAATATCTATCTCCAAGAAGATCAAAAGCAACACAGAGCGTAACCGCCTGCGTAAGGTGGTTGAAAGCATTAAGCCCAAAAATTTCGGTGTGATCATTCGTACCGTATCTGAGGGCAAAGGCGTACAGGAACTGCAAAAGGACCTGTTAGACCTTATCTCTAAATGGGAAACTTTTGCAACCAAGCTGCACAGCACAGAACCTTCTAAGAAGATTTTGGGCGAGATCGGTCGTACATCTACTATCCTCAGGGATATTTTAAACCCTGATTTTCAGCATATTTATGTGAACGAGCAGAGTATGTATGAAGAGGTGAAATCTTACATTCATGAGATATCGCCCGAGTTGGAGAACATTGTACGCCTGCACAAGCACAAGGATGTAATTTTTGAGCACCATGGTATTGAGAAACAGATAAAATCTGCCTTTGGCAAAACTGTTAATCTTGCCGGTGGCGCTTACCTGGTTATTGAGCATACCGAAGCACTGCACGTTATTGACGTAAACAGTGGTAACCGTACTGCCAACAAAGAAAACCAGGAAGAGAATGCTTTCCAGGTGAATAAAGAGGCTGCACGCGAAATTGCACGCCAGCTGCGCCTGCGCGATATGGGTGGTATTGTGGTTGTTGATTTTATTGACATGCACAAGCCTACCAACCGTAAAGAGCTTTTTGATTATTTAAAGGCCGAAATGAGCCATGACAGGGCTAAGCACACCATTTTGCCGCCAAGCAAATTTGGTTTAGTGCAGATAACACGCCAGCGCGTGCGCCCCGAAATGAATATTGTTACCAGCGAGGTTTGCCCTACTTGTAACGGTACAGGCACCATAAGGCCAACCATTTTGCTGTTGGATGATATTGAAAACAACTTCAATTACATCCTCGAAGAGCAAAACGAGAAAAATATTACGCTTTGTGTACACCCGTACATTGAGGCTTATATCAAAAAAGGATTATTCAACCGCCAAATGAAATGGTATTTCAAATATGGCCAATGGATAAAGGTAAAAAGCAATCCGGCTTACCAGATAACCGAGTTCAGGTTTTTCTCAAGTAAGGACGAAGAAATAAAGCTATGATAGATGTGCATCCCGATTGCTATCGGGAGTGCAGATGAAGGAAAGAGCAGCCGTTTTAGAAACGGCTGCTCTTTTTGTGTTTATTAAGTTCCTGTTGCCTGCTCCTCATCACCACGTTGATTTATAAGAATGCAGAAAGTGGGTTAGATTGACTGCTATAGAACACTCTTCCAAATTTGCTATGAAGGTGAGATGCCGAAATAAATTCGGCATGACGAAAGTTCATAATTTTTGCTAATTTTAATAGCAAAATAATCTACATATTTGCACATCTGTAATCTGCACATCCAAACAATGGCTAAAACCAAAATTGCTTATTTCTGCCAGAGCTGTGGCTACGAATCACCTAAATGGCTGGGCAAATGCCCAAGCTGCCAGCAGTGGAATACTTTTGTTGAGGAAATACTGGAAAAAGGTAACGCCAGCGTACCTGACTGGAAAACCAGCAGCGCTTCAACATCGCTACAGCGCGCCAATAAGCCGGTTGAGGTAGCAGATATCACCTTTAGGGAAGAGCATCGCCTGCTTACGCCTGATAAGGAGTTTAACCGTGTTTTAGGCGGCGGCATTGTTGCAGGTTCATTAGTACTCATAGGCGGCGAGCCGGGCATAGGTAAATCAACCCTAATGCTGCAGCTGGCTTTGAATATGCCCAATGTAAAGGTGCTATATGTATCGGGCGAGGAAAGCGACCATCAGATAAAGATGAGAGCTGAGCGCCTTCGCGAAAGTGAAAAGTCAAAAGTCAAAAGTCAAAAGTCGGAAGAGGAAAAAGGTTGTTATATATTAACTGAGACCTCTACCCAAAACATATTTAAACAGATAGAAGAATTACAGCCTGACGTATTGGTGATAGATTCGATACAGACCCTGCACTCGGCGCATGTGGAATCTACGCCGGGGAGCGTGTCGCAGGTGAGGGAGTGTACAGCAGAACTGCTGCGATTTGCAAAGGAAACTTCTACCCCCGTGTTCCTGATAGGGCATATTACCAAAGATGGTATGATAGCCGGCCCGAAAATATTGGAGCACATGGTAGATACCGTGCTGCAGTTTGAAGGCGACCGCCATCATGTTTACCGTATCTTGCGTACCATCAAAAACCGTTTCGGGTCATCATCTGAGCTGGGTATTTACGAAATGCTTGGCGAGGGCTTGCGCGAGGTATCTAACCCCTCAGAGATATTATTGTCGCAACGCGAGGATGGCTTAAGCGGCATCACTATATCGGCCACTTTAGAGGGCATGAGACCGATGCTGATAGAAACACAAGCTTTAGTGAGCGCATCGCCTTATGGCACGCCACAGCGCACCGCAACGGGCTTTGACACTAAACGTATGAGCATGCTGCTCGCCGTGCTGGAGAAACGCTGCGGTTTCCGCCTTGGAGCAAAAGATGTATTCCTGAATATCACAGGCGGTATCCGTGTAGAAGACCCGGCTATTGATTTGGGCCTCGCGGCGGCCATCATCTCATCGCATGAGGATATCCCCATTTCTGCCAAAGTTTGCTTTGCGGGAGAGATTGGTTTATCGGGCGAGATCCGCGCTGTAAACCGTGTGGAGCAACGCATTGCCGAAGCACAAAAGCTGGGTTTTGAGCAGATCTTTATCTCCAAATACAACATGCCATCGGCGGCAAAAGATAAAGGTAAGCTTGACCTTTCGCGCTATACTATTGATGTAAAACCGGTAGGCCGTATAGAAGAAGTATTTGGATTGTTGTTTGGGTAGAAAATCTATTTCCAAGAAACTCCGTAGAAGTTAAAGGTCGGTATCCTATCAAACATAAATGATATTCGCTCCGTTAGGTGCGGTACATAAACGCGGTGTGGCATATCTACGGCATGCAATGATAATATCATTGTTCTCCTACCAACCTTTTGCACCAACGGTGCAACCATAAATATTAAGAGAGTTAGGTGATTCGTAAAGTAAGCAAAGTAATATCATCTATCAGCTTACCTTTTACCACGTTATTGATGTGGTGCATCAGGCCTTCGTTGAAAGCATCGGGGGTAAGTTCGCCGTTGTCTATCACATACTCCATCATCTTATCCTCGTTCCAGTTTTTGGCGCTCAGCGATTCAAGATCCATCAGTCCGTCTGTGTAATTAAATAACAGGCTGCCCGGTTCCACATCAATCTCGCCTTCGTTAAGGAAGGGCAGATCATCAAAAGCACCTATCATAGTGGTACCCAGTTTCAGTTGCACAGCCCCACCTTCGGCGTATAAAATAGTGGGGTTATGCCCGGCGTTGATATAGTTGAGCTTTCGGGTCTTCTCGTTATACTTGGCCAGGAAAAGGGTAATGAAACGTTCGCCCTGGGTATTGCGCAGCACTATTTTGTTGAGGCGTTCTACTACAGTGGTGAGGTCATCCTCGATAGCAACCAGCCCGTGCAAACTGGCCTGAAAATTCGCCATAAGCAATGCTGCCGAAATTCCCTTGCCCGATACATCGGCGACACACCACATAAACTCGTTCTCGTTCAAACGGAAAAAGTCAAAATAATCGCCACCGATATCCTGGTGGGGCAGGTACTTGGCATCCACCTCTACACTGTCTTCCTTATGCTCGCGCATGGGTACCAGCATATTCTGTACCTCTACGGCCAGCTCCATCTCGCGTTGAAAACGTTCGGCTTGCAAGCGCTCGCGGAACAATCTTTTGTTCTCCAACGCTACCACAATTACGTTTATCAGTGTCTGGATAAAGTTGAGATCGTTACTGAGCATATCGCCCGAAGTATCAAAATCGCCGATGAGGGCAAAAGCAAGTGCTTTATTTTTATGATAAATAGGAATAAAGTAATTGTAAGTGCTCAACACCTTATCGGTATGCTCATGCAGTGGTGCAGGTGATTTGAGTTTGCTCAAGAGCGGCCAGGTATTGTTTAGCACCGTGGGCGACTCGATATTACCCCCGTACTTAGCAATGCAAGTGAAGGTACTGTTCTTCTCTATCATGAACCTGAACTTGCCTATCTGCAGGTAGTTCTTCAGGATCACCTCAAGCATCTGGAACAGCGTGGTAGTAGGGGTATTTTTATTGATAGCACGGGTTACCTCTAATAAAGAGTTTAACTCCGACTGCCGTTTAAGAAGCAGCCTGATGAGTTCATCTTCGCCCGAGCTTTCCTGGTAGTTTTGCATTTTTGGTAATACCCTGTCTAAAATAGACAAATAATATATTTTAGAAAGTCAAAAATGCGGTTTTTTTAAAATACTGCTAACAACGGTTGTTTAGACATTTATCTAACCACCCTACCCTTCCAGGCATAGCGGCGGGTGTTACCCATTAAACCTACGTACACAAAGTACAGGATATGAATAGGCCCCAAAATGATGAGTAGTGAAACCAGCCCCGGGCGCTTAAAGAATGATGTGATAGGCAACAAGAAGGCTGCCTCTATCAAATATTTTAAAAGAAACTGTACCAAAAATAGCAGCAGATAATTTAAGTTATAAAAACTCATTGCCGCGTTAACCAATAACGATAGGTTAAACAACCAGATACAAACTGCCAGGGCAACAACTTTCTTATCCTTATAACGGGTAGATTTTGAAGCCCACCTGCGCCTTTGCTGCAAAAACTCTTTCAGGGTATGTTTGGCATGGGTATAAACCACAGCATCGCGTTCCTTTAAAAATCCTATTTGGTGGGGGTAAACTTCGGCTACCTTTTGCAACAGCAATTCATCATCGCCTGATGCCAGGTCGTCAATACCTTTAAAACCGCCAACTTCATAAAACACATCCTTACGGTAAGCAAAATTGGCCCCGTTGCAGGTTGATGCACGACCGTTACCAATAAATGCAGCACCAATGCCAATAAGGTAACCAAACTCTAAAGTTTGCAAACGCTCAAACAATGAGGTCTCTTCAAAATAAGTTACCGGCGATGAGATCATTACCGGCTTTTTAATCTCAAAGTATGAAACAATTGTTGATAGCCATTTACTGCCCATGCGGCAATCTGCATCGGTACAAACCATCAGCTCGCCGGTTGAGCTGGCTATCGCTTCGGCAATAGCTTTCTTTTTGTAGGAGTTAAGGGGTTTATCCTCGTTTAACTGCAGCAACTTTACTCCACGGTCGGCATAGCTGCGGATGATGTTGGCCGTATCATCAGTAGAGTGATCATCTACAATGATGATCTCTGTAAGATGTTTTGGATAATCCTGAGCCAGGATATCTTCAATGGTAAGATGGATACGCTCAGCTTCGTTACGGGCGGCGATCAATATAGTTATACGGGTAACAAGCGGGGCTCCATCAAGCTTACTGCGTTTTAGTGCCGCCCATCCTTTTATTAGATAAGCAACCACAAACAGATACAAACCCGTGAGCAATAAAGAAACAGAACTATGCAGTACGATCAAAGAATCTTAATTTAAATACAAATACAGAACCGATAATGGCAGGTATGATCAGGTTGATAAGCCAGATAGATGATACCGCTGCAATAATAGCGATTTGCTGATTGGTTATATACAAAAATAAGTGCATAGCCGTAAAACTACGCACGCCGATATCTAAAAGGTCCAGCGATGGCATAGCCGACTGGATGAAGATGAACACTAATACCGTCATGATCATGCTGAAGAATGGCAGCCCTGGCAACAGCAGGTTAATAACCAAATAATACTGGAACGAGAATACAAAAAAACGAGCCAGGCTATAACCAAACACAGTAAACAATTCGCGTTTATCATATCGCCCCATGATATCAAAAAACCGGCGGAATTTTTTCAGGAAACTTATTTTATCCAACCAACTTACCAATGTGCTGATATTGAAGTACAACATCAGGAACAGTGTTAAAAAAGCAATAGATAAAACTGCTACGCCTGTAAATAGCCAGATATTCCAATTCAAAAAATTCCAAATGAACCAAAGTGTGGCCAGGATACCAACCAGGTTAGTGATCACATTTTGCGCAAAGGCGCCAACAGCCATGGCAAATATCCCGTGGATACGTTTGCGGTTAGGCAAAAACATCACACGACCGCCATACTCACCTATACGGTTTGGTGTAAAAATGGCCCAGCTTAATCCGCAAAAAACGGCCTCAACAGCTTGCCATATAGAAATGGGTGTTAGTTTTTTGGCCA
Organism: Mucilaginibacter conchicola; assembly: GCF_003432115.1. GTDB lineage: Bacteria > Bacteroidota > Bacteroidia > Sphingobacteriales > Sphingobacteriaceae > Mucilaginibacter > Mucilaginibacter conchicola. The sequence goes on along the minus strand of NZ_QWDC01000002.1, from coordinate 1,253,475 downwards.
GATACTGCCATTTAAAACTCTCAAGCAACCAGTTAACCACCATTAGCAGCACAACTACAACCATGGTATAAATAACCTGGTTGTGGCCTATGGCCGAAGTTAATTGCTTAAACTGCTGCAAACTATCATTTTTGGTAAGCAGTTTATTGTAGACGAACAGAACCGTTAAAACAAGTATGGATGCTTTAAGCAGGTACGAGAGTATCTTTTTGGCAGAAGCGGTCAAGTATCAATATTTGTACAATGTTACAAAAAGCACCTTGCAGCACGGGTAAATTGTAATTTATTTAACCCGGCGTTAAATGCGTAACAATGTAATAAGTTGATACCTACTACAACCCTATAGGGTATTTGTTTTGATGAAAATCTGCTTACTTCTCAGCAAGCAGATCATCAGTAAGCTTCTCAAATTCGGTAATAAACTCGGTATAGTGTTCGCCGGTGCCCGGGCCGTTAAAGCCTGTGTGGATCTTACGCACATCGCCCTTTTTATCAATGATGATAGTAGTTGGAAAACCTACTACTTTGGTTAACGCAGGCAGGCTTTTGGCAGTTTCTACCTTATTACTGGTGTAGCCGGTTATTAATAACGGATACTGAACATCAAAACGGTTCTTGATCTGCGTAACCGCACGTTGCGATTTGGCAAAATCAGTAGTGCGTTCATAAGCCAGGCCAACTACCTCTACACCACGTTTCTGGTATTTTTTATAGTAATTAACCATATAAGCTGTCTCATCCATACAGTTAGGGCACCATGAACCCATCACCTGCAGGATAACTACTTTATTCTTGAACCTATCATCGCTTAGCGATACCGGTTTGCCGTTGAGATCTTTAAAAGTAAAGTCGATCTTTTTATAACCGGGTTTTAGTGCGGCTAAAGAATAAGCATCCGGCAGTTTTGCATTTTCGTCCCTAACCGCAGTCCACACGGATTTACCGGTTAGTCCTGAGTAGAATTTGCCATCGGTGATCGTGTTGTTATCCGCAACTTTAGCGGTGAATAAAAAGGCATGCCCACCATCAAAACAAGACAGGTAAAGGCTATCACCGTTCACAGTACCTTCCAGAAAACGGTAGTCTCCGGTAGTGGTCAGGAAAGTGCCGGTTACTTTTTGTCCCGCTTGCTTAAACTCCCCAACAGTGGTATCGCGGCCATCGCCCTCTCCCATTATGGCCGACCAGCGACCTTCAACGTTTTTATCCGCTTTGGCAGGCTTTTCAAAGAAACGCCATTTCTGTGCCGGTGTAGCGGTAAACTCCATCGGCACATCTTTATCCGCAAGGTGCTTAATGTATTGCCCCGCTAATTGCTTGCCATTCTGCTTTAGCTTAAACTCCGAATCAAACAAAGGCATTTTTATAAATACCGAATCGCCTTTTGCAGTAACATCTGTCACTTTAAAACGCTCGGTACTGTTTATAATATATAGCTCTTGCTTGCCGCCTGCTGTGGTGACATCAAAATTGAAAGGGATCTCGTTGGCCGATGCGGTTTTTAAAACACCTCTCCATGTACCGGTCTGTAGTTTGGTTTGTGCAGCGCTTATCTGAAAAAGCGCGGCAACAAATACCGCGCTGCTTAATATCTTTTTGAACATCTTGATAAAGTCTATAAAATTAGTAGACTTTACAAAAGTAGTAAAATCGCCGAAATTACTTTAATACCCCGCGCGATATTACAATGCGCTGAATTTCTGAAGTGCCCTCGTAGATCTGGGTGATCTTGGCATCGCGCATCAATCGTTCAACGTGGTATTCTTTTACGTAACCGTAGCCACCGTGGATCTGCACAGCCTCTACCGTAGTGCGCATTGCCGTTTCTGAAGCAAATAATTTTGCCATTGATGCCGCTTGTGCGTAAAGCTGGCCGTTATCTTTCAACCAAGCTGCACGATGGCAAAGCAAACGGGCGGCGTCAATCTCGGTAGCCATATCGGCCAGTTTAAATTGGATGGCTTGCAGATCGGCCAGTGTTTTACCAAATGCCTGGCGTTCTTTTGCGTATTGTACCGATAGCTCATAAGCGCCGGCTGCAATACCCAATGCCTGCGATGCTATCCCAATCCTGCCACCTTCCAGCGTGGCCATCGCGAATTTGAAACCGAAACCTTCCTCGCCTATGCGGTTAGCTTTTGGCACTTTAACATCGGTAAACATCAGCGAGTGCGTATCAGATCCGCGGATGCCCATCTTATTTTCTTTGGGGCCAATAGTAAAGCCTTCCATGCCCTTCTCCACTATGAGGGCGTTAATGCCATGGTGTTTCTTGCTGGCATCCGTTTGGGCCATTACTATATAGGTAGATGCCGTGCTACCATTGGTGATCCAATTCTTTGTACCATTAAGCAGGTAGTGGTCGCCCATATCAATAGCCGTAGTGCGTTGCGATGTTGCATCAGAACCGGCCTCGGGTTCGCTGAGGCAAAAAGCGCCTATTACTTCGCCGGTGGCCAATGGTATCAGGTATTTCTGCTTCTGTTCTTCGTTACCATATTTTTCCAGTCCGTAGCATACCAGCGAGTTATTAACCGATACCACAACCGATGCAGATGCATCAACCTTAGATAGCTCTTCCATTACCAGCGAGTAGGAAATCGCATCCATACCGCTGCCGCCGTATTCTGGAGATACCATCATTCCCATAAAACCAAGCTCGCCCAGTTTCTTTATTTGTTCTGCCGGAAACTTCTGGTGTTCGTCGCGCTCAATAACGCCGGGCTTAAGTTCGGTCTGTGCAAAATCACGCGCCGCCTGGCGTATCATTTTCTGTTCTTCTGATAGTTCGAAATGCATATTGTAAATATAGTATTATGCATGCATAGCAAAAAGGTGCAAACAAAAAAAGAGAGCTCTTTTGAAGCTCCCTTTTCCCCTAATTAATTTAAACTATTGATTAAACCCAAAATAAAAGAACATATTCATCTCAACTTGGGCGCCTGAGAATTCAAAATAAAGCCCTTCAACTCAAAGAAATTTTCATAGGTAGATGAAATATTTTTTCAAAGATGTATGCAGGACCGTTTATCTTTTAACAAACACCAAGCCATAAACGGCAAACCAGCATGCCAATAACAGTAGAGCTATATCGTAATTGATATTCCTAAAAGGGGTAAAAGGTTGAACAAAATGGATAATACATTTGCTTATGACTGAAAAAGAACAGATTAAGGCCTTTTTAACTGTTTAAACACAAAAAGCCAAATTTTAAAAACAGCGTAAAATCACGCGCTTTTCAATCTCTTAAAAAAGTTGAAACTATTTGTCGGGACGGCGTTTTGAGTCATATTATGATAAAAATAGGTGTATATTTATCAGTACCTATCTGTTTTTCCATACAGTTGTTGTACCCATTTTAATACAAAACAGCAATATGACCATAAAATTGAACACACTAAGGCTAATAACCGGGGTTGCCATAAGCAGCATACTCCTCAGCGCCTGCACCGATCAAAATAAAGTTTACGAAGAAAATGATGTGCTGATCAATAACATTGATAAAAGCGCAAAGCCCGGCGACGACTTTTTTAAGTATGCAAACGGTGGCTGGCTAAAGAAACATCCTATCCCGGCGGCCTACTCGGCATGGAGCATATTTAATCTGGTGCAGGAAGATCTTCGCAACAAAATGCTGAAAATAAACGAAGATGCCATGAAAGCCAACGCTGCAAAAGGCAGTAATACGCAAAAGATCGGCGATTTCTATTACAGCGGTATGGATACCATTAATATCGAAAAGCTGGGTTTGTCTCCACTGAAAGAAGAACTGGCGAAGATAGATGCCATCCACGATACCAGATCATTGGTTGATGAGTTTGCCAACCTGCTTACCATTGGCGTTACTACCCCTATTGGTGCCTACGCCGGGCAGGACGAACGCAACAGTGAAAAAATAATGCTGCAGCTTTACCAAACCGGTATTGGCCTGCCTAACCGCGATTATTATTTTAAGAATGACGAGCACACCGTCGCTGTACGTAACGACTACCAACAGAAACACTTGCCCGCCCTGTTCAAATTTTTAGGAAACAATGATGATGCAGCCAAAAAAGCGGCTCAGCAAACCTATACGCTTGAAAAATTCCTGGCCGATAGCTCAAGGACTTTAGAGAACCTGCGCGACCCGTACAAGAACTATAATAAAATGCCGCTGGCGGGTTTAAGCAAGCTGTCGCCATTGGTTGATTGGAAAGCCACTTTTGATAAGGCATACTACGAGAAAGTAGATTCGGTTATTGTTGGGCAGCCGGAATATTTGCGCGCGGTGAATACGGCACTTACTAAATTCAGCCTGGATGACTGGAAAAACTATCTGCGCAAGAACCTGCTATCAGAGTTTAGTCCGTATTTAAATAAGGCGGTGGCTGATGAGAATTTCCGTTTTTATGGTACCGTGATATCCGGCAAAAAAGAACAACTGCCGCGTTGGAAACGTGTGCTGGACATTGAAGAAAACGTAATGGGCGAAGTATTGGGGCAAATATTTGTGAAAGAATACTTCCCCGAGAAAACCAAAAAGCGCTACGAGGATATGGTGGAAGCCGTGCGCACATCCTTTAAGGAGCATATTGATAAACTGGATTGGATGAGTGCCGCCACCAAGAAACGCGCTTATGAGAAGTTGGCAAAGGTTTATCCGAAAGTTGGTTACCCCGATCACTGGAGAGATTACTCGGGCCTTGACATTGATAAGCAGAAATACGTGCAGAACATCATGAACAGCGCTAAATTCGACCGTAAGTTTAACGCAGGCAAGCTGGGCAAACCGGTTGATCGTACCGAATGGGGCATGACACCACAAACCTACAACGCGTATTATAATCCATCAAATAACGAGATCGTACTGCCTGCCGCCATTTTCACCGTACCGGGCACTGCCGATGAAAAGATTGACGATGCTGTAGTTTATGGTTACGGTGCAGCATCAACCATTGGCCACGAGATAACCCACGGCTTTGACGATGAAGGCCGCCAGTTTGATGAAAAAGGCAACCTGAAACCATGGTGGACACCGCAGGACTCGGCTAAATTTACCAGTCGTGCAGATATGCTGGTTAAACAATTTAACGGCTACAAAGTGAACGACCTGTACGTTAACGGCAAGGCAACACTCGGCGAAAACATTGCCGACCTTGGCGGTATTGTAATTGGTTTGGATGCTTTCAAAAAAACCAAACAATATAAAGAAGGTAAAACCATTAACGGCTTAACACCGGTGCAACGTTACTTTATGGGTTACGCCCTGGGTTGGTTGGGCCATAGCCGCAAAGAGACTTTATCAAACCAAATACTTACCGATGTACATTCTCCAAACTTCCTGCGTGTGAACGGGCCGTTCAGCGATGTGCCGGAATTCTATGAAGCCTTTGGGATAAAGAAAGGCGACAAGATGTGGATAGACCCTGATAAACGGGTGAAGATCTGGTAGCACCCAATAAAAAAGGAGAGCTTTTCAGCTCTCCTTTTTTATTGATAAATATTTTAATGTTATCCGAAGATCTGATTAAGCAACCCGGCCAGCCTTACGCCGCCTTTAAGCAATTGTTGATTCATGATACCGATGTACTCAAAGTTGTAACGGTAAACGTTCACTTTGTCGCCATCTTTAACGCCGGCATAGATCTTAGCCGCCAAATGGTTCGATTCTAATATCCACTCGCTTATCGGCGCTTTTTGCCACTCGGTACGTTGCGGAAGTGTGGTATGGTTTATCCATGCAACGTACTCGGTAAAGCTCAGTTGCTGAAAATCTATCAGTTGGCTATCCCAAATAGAGTGCAGGTTGGTTTGGTTATTAAACCAGGTAAGTTTAATATCATTACCGCCTTTATCGGCAAAGTGGCCGGTGTGCATAGGCTGATGTATATCTTCAACAATATGGATCACCATCCGCAGAGCGAGCAATTTATCAGCTTTGCTGATGTTTTTCTTCTTCAGTTCGGCTACCAGGTAATTCAGCTTGGTGTAAGCATCAGTAGTGGTATCATTTTTAAGGTGCTCCTGTAATTCAGAACCGGTCATTTCTTTTTCCATGTTGATGAAATGCCAGTTGTACAGGTAATTATATTTAGGGTCTGACTTGATAAAATCGGCCCAATTGCTGGTGATGGCAATAGACTCATCACCAAGAATAGCCTGTATAGCCTTGCGGGCTTTAGGAGTTAAATAACTATCGGCAATTTGCCCGCAAATACGGTGGCCATTGGTACCCCATGCCATGCTTTGCAATGGCAGGTACATAATAGCTAAACCTAATACGATACGTTTTACTAAATTAAGTTTCATCTGTTTATTACAGTGGTTTTGGATTACAAGTTGTTCTTTTTATTAGTTTCAGATCAATAGGCACTACGCCCGATGTTGGGTTCAGCTCTACTATCGAATCTGCTTTTACTTTCACTTTAAAATATTCTTCATATACACCGCTTCGCAGGCAGCCGCCCGGCACTTTATAGCTCATATCGGGGTTGCAGAATATGCCACGTATATGCAGCGTATCGTTCTTTTGCTCATAAACACCTTTGGCGTATTCGGCCCAGCGGCCACTTTTAGTACAACTATCAGCGCCGGCGTTAACTTTACTAAAGGTTTTTATCTGCACAAAAAACGAATCGCAGTTAAACTTAAGGTTATATAAAGAATAATTAACCAACTGTTGCTGCATTGTTACACTATCCTGCCTCCACTCGCCCTGCAGATACGCCTGCCCTGGTGTTTGGGTATTAGGGTTAAACCGGCAGCCGGTTGTTAGTAAGGTAAAAGCTAAAAGGTAAAAGGCGAAAGGTTTTAAAGTGCGAACGAACGGCCTGTCACCCTGTGTTTGTCGAAGGGTAGCGCGTTGGCCCTGCCCGCAATGGTTCCACTGGCTCACCATGATATTCTTTATAAAGGTTAAAGCTGTAAGATAAAAGGCGAAAGGGTTTTTCATAAACCGTATCTGATAATTCAAAAGCCTCTTCCACAAAGGGGGAAGAGGCTAAAAATTCTACTCCCCCTTCAGGGGGCAGGGGGGCGACTTATTTCAAGCTACCGATCATATCTTCGGGGCGTACCCATTGGTCAAACTGCTCGTTGGTTAGCAAACCAAGGCCAATAGCAGCCTCGCGTAGTGATGTACCTTCTTTAAGTGCAGTTTTGGCAATTTTAGCCGCGTTATCATAACCAATGTGCGGGTTAAGCGCTGTAACCAGCATCAGTGAGTTCTCCAGGTGTTTCTTAATACCTTCGTAGTTCGGCTCAATGCCTGCAGCACAATGATCGGTGAACGATACACATGCATCCCCAATTAAACGGGCCGATTGCAGGAAGTTTGCTGCCATTACCGGTTTAAATACATTCAACTCGTAATGGCCGTTTGAGCCACCGATAGAGATAGCCACATCGTTACCCATAACCTGTGCTGCAACCATGGTTACGGCCTCGTTTTGGGTTGGGTTAACTTTGCCCGGCATAATTGATGAGCCCGGCTCGTTATCAGGAATATGGATCTCGCCGATACCAGAACGCGGACCAGAAGCCAGCATGCGGATATCGTTAGCAATTTTCATTAACGATACTGCAATTTGTTTCAACGCACCGTGGCTTTCCACAATGGCATCATGCGCTGCTAATGCTTCAAATTTATTCTCGGCAGTAATAAATGGCAGGTTAGTGAATTTGGCAATGTACTCGGCAACCTTAACATCATAACCTTTAGGAGTATTGATACCGGTACCAACTGCAGTACCCCCCAAGGCCAACTCGCTAAGGTGATCTAAAGTATTGCGCAGGGCTTTAAGGCCATGGTTCAGTTGCGAAACGTAGCCTGAAAACTCCTGGCCTAATGTTAAAGGCGTAGCATCCATTAAGTGGGTACGGCCTATCTTAACCACGCTTTTAAACGCTTCAGACTTCGCCTGCAGGGTATCGCGCAGTTTTTCAACGCCCGGGATGGTAACGTCTATCAGTATCTTGTATGCAGCAATGTGCATAGCAGTTGGGTAAGTATCGTTTGACGATTGTGATTTATTCACGTCATCGTTTGGGTGGATAAAGGTTTTACCTTCGCCCAGTTTGTTGCCTTGTAAAACGTGCGAGCGGTTTGCAACCACCTCGTTCACGTTCATGTTTGATTGCGTGCCCGAACCGGTTTGCCATATCACCAACGGAAACTCAGCGTCTAAAGCACCGGTTAAAATCTCGTCACACACCTGGCCAATCAGGTCGCGTTTTTCGGCAGGCAGAACGCCAAGATCGGTATTGGTGTAGGCAGCTGCTTTTTTCAGGTAAGCAAAAGCTTCGATGATCTCTTTCGGCATCGATGCCTCGGGGCCAATTCTAAAGTTATTGCGTGAGCGCTCGGTTTGCGCGCCCCAGTATTTGTCGGCCGGTACCTGTACCGCGCCCATGGTATCATGTTCGGTTCTGAAACTCATAATGATAGTATGTTTTAGGGCAGCAAATTTAGTTTTTTATGCTGATGATGCTAAAGGTTACGGGTAATCTTTTTGTTAAAGAGGGGCCGTGTCCTTACTCGTCACGTCATTGCGAGCGATAGCGTGGCAATCCCCAACCTACAGGGCGGCTCTGCAAGCAGGGGATTATTAATGTGTTAATATTTGTTTAAGGTATTAATGAGCTCCCTGCGGTCGGTTGTCCACGTCGCTGACGCTCCTCGCAATGACGTAATGGGATCGCGCAATGGCATGTGGATTAATATTATACCTATCAATCCAGAAATATTGCGAAATTTGTAAGCGATGACTGATCTGAACGAATTTGAGTGCGAGATGCTTGATGCGCTGCTGGAAGCCTTCGGTGTTCCAGACAGCCTTACGCGCGACCAGGTGATGATACTGTTTGATGGTGACGAGGCCGCGGCTTTTGCCATGATCCAGATCTTGCTTCGCGAAGGCCTTATAAAAGTAACCGGCGAGCATGGGCCATACGATATCCCTCAGAAATTGATCCTGAAACCCAAAGGAGAAAAGCTCTTAAAATCGGGCGGGTTTGTTGCGCTTTACAATAAGGAGCAGCAAAAACCGGTTGAAGTGGGCGGCACACTGGCCAAACTGCAGCAGCAGAACATGCGCTTGCAAAACCTCAAGTTATCTAACGAATCGCGCATTCGCGATCTGGAGAAAACCATCAGCCAGTCGCAATTGAAACTATACCTGAGCTGGGCTGCGGCGATAGTAGCGCTTATTATTGGCTTCCTTTTAGGTAAGTTTATATAAAATATCCCCTATATTTTTTTGAGCGGTTCCCCTAAACCGTAACAACTGTATTACACAATAGCATGGTAATTCAGCCATAACATTTCCTTAACCAGGGCAGCGTTAATTTGCCCCAATTCATCTGCACGTGAAAAAACTTATACTATTTGTATCGATAGTTGTATTAAGCTTTAATGCCAAAGCACAGTTCTACGGTGCTTCTGCGTCTTACAAATTGGTTGGAAACCATTGGGTAGAATCAAAGAACTACTACCTGTTAACCTTGCTGCAGAATGATAAGCAAGCCAAAGCCCTGTTAAATGCCGATACAGAACTGACAGCCCTTTCAAAAGCCAAACTTGCCGCACTGCAAAACGCCATGAAAACCTGTACCGATGGTTTATGCCTGCCCTCCGCACTAAAATTTAGCGATGAGGATATTGACCTGGTGAGCCGCCGACTGGCTGCTTTGTACAAAACAGGCAATGCGCTGGATAAATTGGTAAAGCTGCATTTAATTCCTTCGGGATGTTATAATCTATATAAAGATGAGTCGCCGGAGAAATTACTGGTAAAGGCCTGGCAACAAGATGCATCGGCAGTGAACTTCACCATCGGGGTTTACGCTGAGGGTAAAAAGCCAAATTATCCGCAGATTGATTCTATTAGCTTTGATGTACATAAAAAGGCCTACTATACTTTAATGTATGATGCCGCTACCGAGGTTAACGACGCAGTTAAACCTGCCGATGGTTTCTTCGCAGCACCATTACATGCAGCCCTCACCTACCTTGAAATTAATGAACGCAACAACGCCGGCTTTTACGAGCCAATGGCCGATGGCGCAAATAAACCGGCCGTTTTAAAAATTAAAACTGTAAAATGGGCTAACTATCCGTACAGCCACATACTGGTGCCGGGGGCAGGCCCCGATAACCTCAGCACCCCGCTAAGCGGCGAAGGTATGCTGCGTTGCCGCAGTGCTGCCCGTGCTTACTTTGCAGGCAAAGCGCCTTTTGTGGTTGTATCAGGCGGTAATGCGCATCCGTTTAAAACACCAAATAACGAGGCCGTTGAGATGCGCAAGTTCATGATCAACACCCTGCACCTGCCTACTAATGCGGTTATTATTGAGCCGCATGCCCGCCATACTACCACCAACCTGCGTAACGATGCAAGGCTGGTTTTTCGCTACGGTATGCCGTTTGAAAAACCGGGACTGATAGTTACCGACAAGTACCAGAACGACTTTATTGAAAAAATGGATAAGCGCTGCATGCAGGAGCTTAAGTATGTACCCTACAAACTGGGCAAACGCTTATCTGAAACCTCGCTTGAATTTTACCCGCTCATCAGCTCGCTGCAGATAGATGCCGACGAGCCGATGGATCCATAAGAAGATATGAAAACCACACTCGCTGCCGCCGCACTGCTTATCGCAGGGCTATCAACCGCCTTTGTTGCAAGAGATATTGAGACCACACTGTTACGTGAAACCACTGTAGACTCTTTAGGGGCTTGCCAGGGTGCATCAAACCAAAACGGGCGCATCTTTTTATACGGCGACCGCGAAGTGGGCATGATCCGCGAGTTTAAGTGGGAACAGGACAGTCTGGTTTACATCAACAAAGAATATAAGCTTACCCAAAATGGCCAGGATGTGATAGGCCACCCAACCGGCATTGCTTACAATGGCAGCGATAAAGTTTTTATAGGTAACTCCATCCGCCTCAACAAAGAAGGCACGCAGTGGAAGGCCGTTATTTACCAGGTAAACTGGCCCGGGCTGCAAAGAACAGGTACGCTTGATGGTAACCTCATCAGCACTATTGACGACGATGCCTGCATACAGGGCACCCGCCCCGAGTATGTTAAATACAATAACAAATGGTATGTAGCCACTGCCGACTATGGCGATAAAGGCAACGAGGTGCGTTTATACGATCCTGAGAAACTGGCGCATTGCAGCAAAACTTCTGAACCTGGTGTGCTCTTCAAAAAATTTACCTGTACGCCCTGGGTGCAAAACGTGCATTGGGTGGCAAAAAAAGGAATCCTTATCCTGATCCAAAACCAGATAGAAGGCCGCAAATGGCGCTTTACTTATGTTGACTTTAAAAAATCTGTTGATGCCGGTACCATGCAGGTAATTAAACAGGTGGATATCAACAGCCGCATGGATGAACTGGAAGGCTTCACTTTTATCAATGATAGTAAGGGCATTGCGGTAACTTCATCGCGCAAAAACAATGTTAACGTTACCAACACACAGTGGTAAACTTTCAAAAGTCTTAACAAAAAGTTAATCTGCGAGCACTGTTTTCTTAAGACAGCGGCGATAGCTTTGTTGCCATTATAGCAAATGCAACCCCTGATGTTTGCTGTTTAATTAACGTACTACCCACAACACGTTCAAAAATCGTTAAACATTTTGCCTATGTAACACTGTTTCCGCTTCGCATTTATATACAGGCATAAAAACACAAAAACCGGAGTTGCGCCAACAATTGTCCGGTTCAAGTGATCGCTTGTCAATTAACTCATACCATAAGTCGTTTTAACAATTAACATTTAAATGTATGCAAAAAAAGATTAATGTCAATCTTTTGAAGCAGGCATTCAAGGGTATAACATTAGTTATGCTATTGGTGTTTGCTATCCCGGCCTTTGCCGGAAAAAGCGCTGCCAGCACAGCTGCTATCGAAAACATCACCGGTACGGTTGTAGACGAAACCGACCTTCCATTACCGGGTGTAACCGTAAAAATTAAAAACACAAATATTGCTACCAGTACTGACGTTAAGGGCCATTTCTCTATCAATGCCGATAAAGGGGCAACCTTAGTGTTCAGCTTTGTGGGTTACCTTACACAAGAGGTTACTTATACCGGCAATACTATCAATGTAAAGCTTAAGCCATCGGCCAATATGCTTAACGAGGTTGTGGCCATTGGTTACCAAACCATGCGCAAAAGCGACCTTACCGGCGCCATATCAAGCGTTAAAGCAAGCGAACTTAACACAGTTGCACCTACTGTAGGCCAGGCCCTGGTTGGTAAAGTAGCAGGCGTGCAGGTATCGCAAATATCAGGCGCGCCATACCAAACCACCAAGATCCGCGTACGTGGCGTAGGATCATTACTGGCAAGTTCAGATCCGCTTTACGTTATTGATGGTTACCCTACTACCGACATGAACATCAACCCTGAAGATGTTGAATCTATCGATGTGTTGAAAGATGCTGCTTCTGCTGCCATTTACGGTTCAAGAGCATCTGGCGGTGTGGTGATCATAACTACCAAACGCGGTAAAGAGGGTAAGGGCAAATTTGAGTATGATGTACAAACCGGTATAAGCCAGTTAGGCAAAAAAGTAAAGCTGCTTAACGCTGATGAATTTGCCCAGCTGGTTATTGACGGCCGTAACAATGCCTACCATGACCTTTGGGTTAATACAGGCCATACCTGGAACGATGCTATGATGTCTGACAATAACACAACCCGTGTAGCCAATGTTGGTAACGCAGGTAGTGTGCAGATCCCTGATTATCTTTATGACTTCCCAACCCAAACGTTAAAACACCAAACGGTTAATACCGATTGGCAGGATGAGTTATATCGTAATACACTTTATCAACGCCACACCCTTTCATTCTCGGGCGGTGCTAAAGATGTGCATTATTACATGAGCGGCGGTTACCAGAACCAACCTGGTATTGTTACGGCATCGGGCCAGGAGCGTTATAACTTCAGAGGCAATATTGATGGCGATATCAGCAAAAAGCTCCACGTTGGCGCCAACATGGCCTACACACAAAACTACAACCGCGAAACGCAGGAAGGACGTTTTGACCACGGCCCTATCTTAGGTGCTTTGATCTACATGCCATTCTTCCCGGCGTATAATGAGGATGGTTCATTGGCTACCAACGCAGCAGCGGCACAATCATCAGCTTATGGTTTCCAGAGCATTGAAAACCCTGTTGCACTGGCCGAGCGTACCAAAGTTAGCCGTAAAGGTTACCGTACACTCATCAACGCCAACGCAGCCTACAAGATACTTCCGGAGTTAACATTTAAAGTTAACGTGGGTACAACCAAGTACAACGAAAAATACGAGTATTACCTGCCTACCAGCTTAAGCAACGGTGCAAATCCTCCGGGCTCACCGCAATCAATTGCGGCGGCAACTGCAGCAGCACAAACCACTGATGTAACCGACCAACTTGGCGAGCTTACGCTTAACTACAACAAATCATTCGGCAAACACCATCTGGATGTTTTAGGTGGTTATACCGCACAAAAAAATGTAAGTGATATTGTCAGCGTAATTGCAACAGGTTTCCAGAACGATAATGTTCCTGAAATTACCGGCAAAGGCGCAGGTAACGAGTTTTTTAGGTTATATACCAATTCATTAGCCTTAGGCCAGGGCCTGGGCACAAACGGCCTCGTACCAACAGGTAAATCATCTTACACCTTGTTATCATACCTTGGAAGGGTTAGCTACAACTATGCAGGCAAATACTTCTTAATGGGTAGTTTCCGTGCTGATGGTTCGTCACGTTTTGGGCCGCAAAACAAATATGGTTATTTCCCTTCGGTATCAGCCGGCTGGACATTGTCTGAGGAGCCATTCTACAATAACTTCCTGGGCGAGCAATCAACCGTTAAACTTCGCGCAAGCTGGGGCCGCAGTGGTAACTTCAATATACCTAACAACGGTTACCTTCAAACACTATCAAGCCCAACGGGTGTTGTGTTTGGCAACGGTGGCACCATAGTTTCAGGCACATACTCAAACGGTATGGCCGATGAGAAACTGAGCTGGGAATCTACCTCGCAATACAACTTTGGTACCGATATAACCTTGTTTAAAGGTCGCCTGTCGTTATTGGCTAACTACTACTTAAGCTACTCTCGTGATGTTTTGTACACGCAGCCAATATCAGCTATATCTGGTTCAACCAGCATATTAACCAACCTGCCAAACTCACAGATCCGTAATACCGGGTTTGATTTCCAGGTTGATGGCCGTGTAATATCTACCAAAGATTTCTCATTAAACCTAAGCGGTAACATTTCTATCAACCGCAACATGGTTACTAAATTCGCCGGCAATAGTACCATTATCGTTAACGGTGCCGAGCGTTCATACCTAACCAACATTACCCAACAGGGCCAGCCGGTTGGTATGTTCTACGGCTTTAAAGTAGCCGGTATAGTAACTGCCGATAACATCAACAAAGTAGCACCTTCTGCATCACAATCAAACCCACTGCACGTTGGCGACCTGTACTTTGAAGACACCAACGGTGATGGTATTGTGAACGATGCTGATAAAACCGTTATTGGTAACCCTTACCCTGATTTTACCTACGGTTTTGTGGTTAATCTTAACTACAAAAAGTTTGATTTTACGGCAGGTTTCAACGGCTCGCAAGGTAACCAGATACTTGATGGCCAGGACTACTACCTGTACAATATGGAAGGCTCAGGTAATCAGTACGCAAACGTGGTTGATCGTTACCGCAACGCAGCCAATCCAGGCAATGGTACCGTTTACCGCGCATCGCGCGCGGGTACGCAAAGTAACAGTACCCGTTTATCAACCTTCTATCTGCAAGATGGCTCTTTCCTGCGTTGTAACAACTTAACGTTGGGTTACTCGCTGCCAAAATCGGTTGATAGCAAACTGGGTATTAACAACCTTAGAGTTTTTGCTACGGTAGTAAACGCCTTTACTATTACAAAATACAAAGGTTACAACCCTGAGGTTGATTACAACTACAGCAGTGGTGCTTCTAACAGCACCCAGGCAACAAACCTTGCACCTGGTATAGATTACGGTGTTTACCCGCTTGTTCGCTCATACAACCTGGGCGTTAAGGTTACATTTTAATTGACCACTTTAAACGAATTTGAAGATGAAAAAAAAGATATTAACCATCAGCTGTTTAGCAGCAATATCGCTAACGGTGGTTTCGTGCAAAAAAGATTTTCTTGAACAACCCTCGCCAAACGCTATCGAGGTAAAAGCGAGCTTCCGGTCCCCGGCTGACGTTTTATCGGCAGTTAACGGTATATACCTGTCGCTGCGCAGCAGCAACAATATCGGCGAGAACAGCGGCCTTTGGACCGATGAGCGCTCTGACGATACCGGCCGTAATGATAACCAGTCTAACGCAGGTGAGCCTTTCCAGTTTGGCGATTTTTCATTGTTGCCAAGTAACACTTACTTAAAAAGCCACTGGGTATCGCTGTACACCACCATATCCCGTGCTAATATTGTTCTGGAGAACATTGACAAGGTTACCTTTGCCGATGCCGACCTGAAACAACAATACATAGCCGAATCTAAATTTTTACGCGCAGTGATGTATTTCCACCTGGTACGTACCTGGGGCGATGTGCCTTTGGTAACTAAATCTTTCACTACGGTTGATGAAGTAAATGCGGCCACTTTCCGCGAGAAACAAGCTACCGTTTACGCGCAAATAGTTGCCGACCTGAAAGATGCCTTAAACAGCACCCTGCCTAACCTGCAAACCGGTGCTGGTATCGGTCGCGCTTCAAAAGCTGCTATCAATGCAACATTGGGCCAGGTGTATTTAACCATGGCAACCACGCAAGACCAGGCAAACCGTACTGCTAATTTAAACAATGCCAAAACTTACCTGCTTGCGGCTTACAACGTACGCACATTCGGCGCTTTAAGCAGCATCCCTTATACCGATGTATTTGATGTGGCTAAAAAGGCAAGCTGCCCTGAGTTGATATGGCAAATTGTTAACAAACAAGGCGACCCAACCTACAGCTCATCAATTGCCTACAACAACCAGGCAAAAGGCGAAACCATTAACTCGCTTAAACCAAACTCTGGTGTGGGCGGTAACGTAACTCCCGATCTGATCAAAGATTATGAAACAGGCGACCCTCGTATGGCTTTCTCTGTAAAGTATGCCAATGATCCTATCGTAAAAGATTATTTCATTACCAAGTTCAGGGATGCAAGCGCCTTGGCTTCAAACCTTGGCTACGGCGGCAACGATTGGATCCTGATCCGTTATGCTGATGTGATACTGATGCTGGCCGAAGTAAACAGTTACCTTGGCGATAATACAACCGCTATCAGCTACCTTGATATGGTTCGTACACGCGCAGGCATGCCGGGCTACACGGCATCGTTAACCAATGCAACGTATGCCGCAAAATATCCAAACCTGCGTTTGGCTATTTTACATGAGCGCCGCGTAGAGCTGGCGTTTGAGCACCATCGCTGGTTCGACTTGCTGCGCACCTTTACCACCGATGAACTGGTAGCATACTTCAGGGCAAAAAGCCAGGCCGATTTCGGTATTCCTAAACTGGCCAACTTTACCACAAAAGACAGGTATTTTCCTATTCCTTTTGATGAGTATAAGTTAAATCCCGAGAAAATGTACCAAAACCCGGGCTATTTATAATATCATTGAAGGGGGATCAAAAGTCCCCCTTTTTTATTTGCACCTGATATGAAACTGAAACTTACCGTACTTGCTCTACTGCTTGCCGCCGGCCAAACCTTTGCCCAAAACAAAGTGATGGTTACCGCCCATCGCGGCGACTGGCGCAATGCTCCCGAGAACTCCCTGCGAGCCTTTGAACTGGCTACAGCAATGGGCGTTGATATTGTTGAGCTCGACCTTAATATAACCAAAGATGGCATACTGGTTATTATGCACGACCAGACCATTGACCGTACCACCAACGGCAAAGGCAAACCAGCAGATTACACTTTAGAAGAAATCAAAAAATTCGGACTGCGCAATGGCCTTGGCCGCGTTACCCGCAATACCATCCCTACCTTTAAAGAAGTAATGCTGGCGCTAAAAGGCAAACCTGTAATGGTAAACCTCGATAAAAGCTACCCTTACTATCGCGAAGCTTATGCAGTACTTAAAGAAACCGGCACCCTAAAACAAGCTATTTTTAAGGCAGAGGTAACCTATCCTATCCTTAAAGAACGCTATACAACCTTGATAGACAGCATTACGTATATGCCGGTGGTTAACATGGATAAACCGGATGCCAGAGCCGTAATAAACGATTACCTACAGCACATGAAACCATGGGCTTTTGAGCTGAACTTTAAGACCGATACATCATCTATTCTAAAGGACAATAAGTTCATCAGGAAAACTGGCGCAAGGGTTTGGTTAAACTCGCTTTGGGCATCGCTCAACGCAGGCCACGATGATGACCTTGCCGTTGAAGAAGGCAACAAAAACGACAGCTGGGACTGGCTGCTTGCCCATGGCGCTACAGTGCTACAAACAGACCGCCCGAGGGAGCTGATACTTTACCTGGAAAGCTTACATCTGCGGAAGAAACCGCTACAAAAGTAATTACAGCCTATCTGGATAATCGGAGATAATGCCGTCAACACCAAGGGCTTTAACAGAGGCTATGTCTTCGGGTTTGTTTACCGTCCATGGCAGTACTTTTATGCCGAGGGCATGGCAATCATCAACCACCTGCTTGTTCAACATTTTAAAGTCGGGACTGTAAATGGTTGGTTTAAAACTTAAGCTTGAAAGATTTTCTTTCAGGCTTTTTTTATTGACTACCAGGAAAGCAGTTGGCACCTTAGGGTATTGTTTATGGATGATCTCCAGCGTCCGCGGATCGAATGATTGGATGATCGTCCTCGCCAAGACGTTTTTCTTAACCAGCACAGCCATCAATAGGTCAACAAATTCCTGCGGGGCGGGATGCTCGGTATTATCGCTTTCGGGCCTAAGCTTGGTTTCGATATTGTAGTGAGGCGGCTTGGCTCCTTTTTGTTTGGCATAGGCTTCCACGCTATCTATCAGTTCGGCCAGCACTGGGATATGCTCTTTAATTTTCTGCTGCTGAGGGAACAAGGGATAAAATTTGCTGCCTACATCATAGCCCCTAATATCACTGTAAGGCATATCATACATGCGTAATGAGGTTGCTTCCTGCTTAGTGATGCTATCACCGTTAGGCTTTAACGAAAAGGCCGGGTTAATGTATTGATCGTGTGATACAACGGGCAATTTTTCTTTCGTGAAAGAGATATCCATCTCCAGCGTAACCCCCAGATCAACTGCTTTCTTCATGGATGAGAGGGTATTCTCCGGCATCAATCCACGGCCGCCGCGGTGGCCCTGCTTATCAAAAGCCTGTTGTGCTTTTACAAATGAAAAACTTAAAACGGACAGACTGCTCAACAAGATAGTTTTTACAAGTTTCATAGATACTGCTAAAATAAAAAGCCGGTCGTAAAATACCTTGCTGCCTTTAGCTGATTGTATATTTTAGTTTGCCATTACGTTAAGCGATTTTAATAAATCCTGCTGACATACCCTTGTCACTCCGCTGCCGCAGTTTTGCATAAACAAAAAGTAAAAACCCATGAATTTAGCATCAGTAAGAATTATCACTGCGGATATTGAGCCATTAGTAAAGTTTTATGAAGACGTAACCGGCAGTAAAATTATTATGTACACACCCGATTTTGCCGAGCTGCAAACCCCGCAGGCAACTTTGGCTATTGGCAGTACCAACACACTGGCACTCTTCGGCGGCAACGAAATTGCAGAAACAGCAGCCAATCGCTCGGTAATTATCGAGTTTAGGGTAGATGATGTGGATAAACGCTATGAAGAAATAGCAGGCACTATTGGCGATAAACTTGTTCAAGCGCCCACCACTATGCCTTGGGGTAACCGCTCCCTGCTATTCCGCGACCCTGATGGTAACCTGGTCAATTTTTTTACGCCCGTTTCGCCGGAAGCTAAGCAGCGGTTTGGTGTTTAGTTAACCCAACTCAGCGTTTTCAGTAGCATGTGCATGTAATTCATCTGTGCAGTAGGTGCCGTTCCACTCGGCAATTTGTTGCAGGATGGGCAGCAGCGCCAGGCCGCGTTCAGTAAGTCCGTATTCAACCCGCGGGGGCAATTCTTTAAATTCCTCGCGGGTTATGATCCCATCTTTTTCCAACTCCTGCAAGGTGGTGGTCAATACTTTTCTTGATATAATGTGGATACTGGCCGCTATCTGCCCGAAGCGGGCTTTACGTTCGCGCAGTACCCATATCACAATAGGTTTCCATTTGGTGCCTAAAATGCCCATCGATCGCTGCATGTTGCAGTTGCTGTATTTTAAATTTTGAGCTTGCATTCTACTAATAGTTACCTATTGGTTACTACTAACAACCAATATTAGTTACAAAAGTAAACTAAAGTATTTTACTTTGCATCATCAAAATTTAAGATAATGAGCTACGAACAATTTTTTTCGCCGTTTAAACATAAAAGCCTTCAACTGCGCAACCGCTTTGTGATGGCCCCCATGACACGCGTTCAATCTCCTGATGGCGTACCTACCCAACAGGTAGCCGACTATTACGGCCGCCGCGCCGCTGCAGATGTGGGCTTAATTGTTACCGAAGGAACAGTTATCGACCGCCCATCGGCTAAGAACTTGAAAGACATCCCCAACTTCCACGGAGATGACGCCCTGCAAAACTGGAAGCACATTGCCGATACCGTACACGCTAATGGCGGCGCCATTGCACCGCAGATATGGCACGTGGGCAATACGCCCTACGGATGGCAGCCACCAGCGCCGTTCGAGAGCCCGGCAACCATGTCGCTGAATGATATCCATGATACCATTGAGGCATTTGGCCGTGCAGCCAAAGCCGCCAAAGAGATAGGTTTTGACGCCGTTGAGATCCACGGTGCGCATGGCTATCTGATAGACCAGTTCTTTTGGGACAAAACCAATAACCGCACCGATGAGTATGGTGGTAAAACCCTTAAAGAGCGTACCCGCTTTGGAGTGGATGTAGTAAAGGCCATCCGCGCTGCTGTTGGCGATGACCTTGCTATTATCCTGCGCCTGTCACAATGGAAAGGTTCTGATTTCGACGCCAAAATGGCTCAAACCCCGCAGGAGCTCGAAAACTGGGTACAGCCATTGGCCGATGCCGGTGTTGATATTTTCCACGGTTCGCAACGCCGTTACTGGGAGCCCGAGTTTGAAGGATCAGACCTGAACTTTGCGGGCTGGATAAAAAAGATAACCGGTGCACCAACCATCACGGTAGGCTCGGTAGGCTTAAATGCCGATGTGGTAAGTTTCTTTGCCGGTGGCCAGGGAGCCGAAAGCGCAAGCTTTGACGAACTGCTTCGCCGTTTTGAGCGTGGTGACTTTGACCTGATAGCCGTTGGCCGCCAATTACTGCAAGACCCTGAGTGGGTGAAGAAAATTAAAGAAGACCGTTTAGATGAGATCCGCGCGTTTGAATCTGCAAGCGCAGGTATCTATCACTAAAAACAAAAATAAAAGGCTAACACCATAACTCGGTGTTAGCCTTTTATCATCAGTTTACCTGCTTCAAAAAATCGCATAAAAGCGGCGAGTTCAGTATCTCGGGAATAACACCATTCCCTGTCACGGTTATTATCTTCTTACCGAATATATCGGTCGATTTTTCCACCTTTGATGCTACAGCGCCATTACCGTCGCGGATAGTTACCGATTTATTGCCGAATATATCGGTGCCCCGCTCAATGGAAGCGAGGGGAGTTCCGTTTCCGTTCACCTTTGTAGTAACGTTACCAAAAATATCAGTTGAATTTTCCGCGGTCAGTTCTGTTCTGCCGTTTCCGTCAGACACTATTAGTTTCTTATTGCCAAAAATATCGGTAGAGTTTTCTATAACGGTTTGTTTGCCGTTGTAACCATCAGAAATGGTTATGGTTTTGCGACCAAAAACATCGGTTGACTCTTTGCTTTGCTGTAGCACTTTAGAATACTCATCTGTTACGGTCACTATCCTGTTACCGAAAACATCGCGCTTTATAGTGGTTATTTTAATGATCCTGAGATCGGGTCCGCGTACGGTTTCCGTACTATCTCCAAGAAAGTTTTTTCCGCGTTCAATAGAATAAGATTGCGCCGATACGGTACCGGCCAGCACCATCAGCAAAACGAATAGGTAAGGTATTTTCATCAGATTTAGATTGAATGTGATACCTGTTCGACCGTGCAGTAACCCGATAGTTTAAACCCCGAACCAAATAAATCCGGGCAGGCCTTTTAATCAGGAACCACCCGGATCATCCTATAAACCTTTTGAAATATCGAACACCGAATTTTGAATGCAGAATAATGAACTTCATCATTCAAAATTCTACATTCAGTGTTGGGTGTTACCCTTTTTAAACTAAGCCCAATCCTTTCAGGATGCTTTCCAACTGCGCGGTCTCAGTAGTGGACAAAGCTTGTAATGGTCTTCTTAACTCGCCGCCTTCAACGCCAATCAACTCCAAACCGGCTTTTATGGAACGAGGTAGGCCCGTAGCTACAATAAAGCGCAGCAGGTCTATCTGTTTCAGAAAAATGCTTTGGGCACTTTTCAAGTCGTTTTGTTGGATGGCATTGTACAGGCCTATGTTTAGCCCGGGGATGAGGTTTGATGCCGCAGTACACCAACCCGTTGCACCGGCAGCAAAAGCAGCAAGCGCCAATGGGTTTGATCCGTTATAGAAAGCCACCTCTTCGCCTAACTCTCGTTTAAGGAAGTGCATACGTTGCACATCGCCGGTGCTTTCTTTTATCATGGTTACATTGGGTATTTCCAGCAAGCGTTTCAGCAAAGCCGGCGACATATCCACACCGCCGATAGCCGGGTTATTGTAAGCCATTATAGGCACATTTATTTTTGACGCCACAGCATCATAATGTTTTACTATTTCATCATCGGTAAGCTTCCAGTAACTCATCGGGATGATCATAATGGCAGTGGCGCCCGCCTTCTCTGCAAATTGCGCATGATAAATAGTACGCTCGGTAGTGAGGTTTGATACGCCAACCAGCACCGGTACACGGCCTGCAACCTGTTCAATGGCTGCTTCGGTGACGGCCTCTTTCTCGGCATCGGTTAAATAAGGTAAAACGCCTGTACTACCCAGCGGCGCAATACCATGCGAGCCGGCAGCCACCAGGCGCTCTACCTGGGTTTTAAAAAGGGGGATATCTACTTTTTCTTGTTTATCAAAAGGAGTAATGGGATAAGATATGATCCCTTTAAATGGTACTTGTTTCATGTTGATGGGGTTTTAAATGTTTATGAATTATCGCTGGCGAATTGACTCACCCGGTCTACGCTCCGCTGGCCCACCCTCTCTTCGCTGCGCGAAAAGAGGGATAAAAAAATCTCGCTCCTTACCCTCTTTGCTGCTTGCAGCAGAGCGGGTCGACAATCCGCCGCGGCGGAGATGTCGGGGTGAGTCTACTATGCAAGCGACTGTTGATTTACAGATCTCTGCCTTCTTCCTCGCGTAACGCTACGCCAAGGTTTTGCAGTTGTGGTGCGTTCTCACATGCAATGTATTTTGCAGGCTCGGTATCGCTCATGTTTTGGTGGCAGTGCCATGCCCATGATGGAATGTAAACTGCATCGCCTTTTTGCCATTCCACTTTTTCGCCTTCTACTTCGGTATAGCCTTTACCTTCCAGCACGTACAAAACAGTCTCATAAGTATGCCGGTGTTTGTTGGTGAGCTGGCCGGGTAGCAAACCGCCTATAGTCATGCTTACGTTTTTACTGGGTAGGTCGACAAAGAAAACGGGGTGCTTACGTTCGGTTGAGAATTGGTTGTGTTCGCCAGCATTCTCTACATTGCGGTGTACCAGGTGCGAAGGTTTCACAAAAACCGGCCTTGCATAGGTTTTATGAAAATCTTTTGAGCTGAATGCTTTCTGTTCATCATGGATAGCTGTCCTGATCTCAGTTTCGGGGGTTAATTCTGTATTTGCCATTGTCTTAAAAATTTACGGTGTAATGCATTATTGCATTACAAAATTGCGGTATATTTGGACTGCCTTACTGATACAGAATTTAGAAAATAAGGTAGTCCAGATATGCTTAGACCATGGGACCTGCAAATACCAATTGATGTAACCTGCGAACGTGCTTTTTATATCCAGATAGCCGATGCCATCATCAGCGCCATAAAAGCAGGCAAGCTGCAAAGCGGCGACCCGCTGCCCGGCAGCAGGCAACTGGCAGGCCAGCTAAAGCTGAACAGGAATACCATTATTGATGCACTGGATGTTTTATTGGCCGAGGGCTGGCTCATCTCTAAAGAGCGCAAAGGCACATTTATAGCCGATAAGCTTCCCACTTTTAATGATGCCAAACAACGCGCTAAAGAACCTGCTGAAGAGAAGCGCGCAGTACTGCCCGATATTATTTTTGATGATGGCGTGCCCGATACGCGCATAGCCCCCATCACCGAATTAGCGGGTGCTTACCGGCAGATATTTAACCGTAAAGGCCGCTGGCAAATGATGGGCTATAGCGAAGCAGATGGTGACGGAGATTTTAAAAATGCCATTGTGCAAATGCTGAACTACAAGCGTGGCATGCGCCTTACCGCAGATGAGGTTTTTATAACCCGCGGCAGCCAAATGGCCATGTACCTCAGCGCACATTGCCTGCTGCAACCCGGCGACCAGGTTGTGATAGAAAACCCGGGCTATCGGCCGGCATGGCAGGCTTTTGAAAGTGCCGGCGCACAACTACTGCCTATTAATGTTGATAAGGACGGACTGGACGTTGAGGAACTGAGCCGATTGTTAAACAAGCCTAACAAAATAAAAGCTATTTACATCACACCGCATCACCAGTTCCCTACTACGGTTACGTTGAGCTTACAACGGCGGCTGGAATTGATAGCACTCTCCAACCAACACGGTTTTACTATCATAGAGGATGATTATGATAACGAATTCCATTTTGGGCAGCGGCCGGTATTGCCTGTTAGTAGTTTTGAGAATATCGAACATTTTGTGTACGTAGGAACCATGAGTAAGATAGTGGCCCCCGCCCTGCGCACAGGCTACCTGGCATCGTCAAACGCACTGATAAAAAAGGTTGGCGCGCTGCGCAAAATAATAGATGCCCAAGGCGATAATATGATGGAGCAAGCTTTGCTGCAGTTGATAAACGATGGCCATATTAAACGCCACCTGCGCCGGGCCACCCTGCTTTATAAAAGCAAGCGCGATGTGTTTGAGAACATCATCAACCAGCACCTTGCAGATAAGGTAGTTTTCCAGAAACCCGAGGGCGGCTTAGCATTTTGGCTGCAACCCAAAGAGAGTATTGATCTTGACGCATTATCAAAAAGGCTTTTAAGCAAAGGCGTACAGATCCTCTCTCCGCAAGGCTTCAGCTTCGGTAAACCGGTGAGTGGGTTACGCCTTGGCTATGGCTCATTGAAAGAGCAACAACTGGAAGAGGGTATTAAAATGATAGCAAAACTTTGGTAAGCCCTACTTATTCATCTCCCGCCCGGCTTGTATAACCGCCTGGTTAACTTCTCTGATGCGCTTGGTTTCCATTTTCTCCACCTTACGATCGTAGGTTAGCACACCGTTCACTTCGTGTTCAACATCGGTAGTTTGGGTATAGATGGCTACGCTTAGGCCTTTGTATTTCATCAGCTGCTCTACGCGGTCTAACAGGAAAACATACCTGTCGGTTAACCTTGCTTTGGTAGGCTCATAATCATAAGCATTATTCTCTACCGGCCACATGTGGTCGCGCACAAACAAGCCCACGCCGCCAAATTCGCCTAACGAGGCTGCCCGTTTAGCATCAGGTACGGATGCACCATACGGACCAACATAGATGTGCGTATCCACGTAATCGCCATTGCCGGGGTCGCCGTAAGGTTTTTGGTAGTCGGGGTTATTGTTAAAACCAGAGTTACCGTTCACCAGGCGCGATGGATCATATTGTTTTGTCCAGTTGGTGATGTTCTTTACGTCAAAGGCACCCCAGTTCTCGTTAAACGGCACCCAGGTAACAATAGAAGGCGAATTATAATGCTCATCTATAATTGCTTTCCACTCTTTACGGAACACGCGGCGGTTAACCGTAGTATCTTCATTTTGGTACCAGATAGCCGGCATATCCTGCCAAACCATCAGGCCCATTTTATCGGCCCAGTAGTAAAAACGCTGTGGCTCGGTTTTCATGTGCTTACGGATGAGGTTGTAGCCCGCGTTTTTGGTATATTCTATATCAAACTTGAGGGCCTCTTCTGTAGGGGCAGTTAATACACCATCCGGCCAGTAGCCTTGGTCAAGCAGGCCCAATTGCATCATAAACTTTCCGTTGATGAACGGGCGCACAACACCATTAAGCTTAGCCAGCTTGATATCGCGCATACCAAAATAGCTGCTCACCTCATCGGCTACACTGGCATTGCTGTTATGCAGGGTTATCTTCAGGTCGTATAAAAACGGGTTCTCCGGCGACCATAGTTCGGGCTTATCAATTGGCAAATAAAAATAAGTGCCCGAGGTTGCTTTAGCTTGCGATACTTCTTTTCTGCCGTTTAACGCAACTGCAGTAACACTACCTGCGCCACTGGTATTTACCAAAACTTTAAGGCGTTTGCCGTCCACATCGGGCAACAGCTTTATCCCGGTAATGTGTGTGTGTGCAACAGGTTCCAGCCAAACCGTTTGCCAGATGCCTGAGCTAAAGGTATAATCGCCGCGCGGGCCGTTCTTACCGCTTGGGGCTTTACCGTCGTTAGGGTCATAGGCCGCTACCACTATTGTGTTCTTGCCTTTTAACAAATACGGCGTAATGTTAAAACTGAAACCATCATACCCGCCCGAGTGGCTCCCCACCTTTTTACCGTTGATGAAAACGGTTGCATCGTGGTCAACGGCGCCAAAGTTTACCAGCACATCTTTACCTTTCCATGAAGCAGGGATCTCAAACGTACGGCGGTACCACAGGTTGATTTCCTGCTTTTTCTGTATGCCTGATAGATAAGACTCAGGGCAGTAAGGCACCAATATCTTCTGATTAACCCCTTCAAATGATGCTGCACTTTGCGGGTTCAATGCATTCGGTGCCGATTTACCACCCGTGTAATCCCACTTACCGTTAAGGTTCAGCCAGTCGGTACGTTGCAATTGCGGGCGTGGATATTCATTCAGCGGTACTTCTGCTTTTTGAGCCGCTTCTGTCCATGGGGTTGGTAGTTTGGCTTGTTGGGCGTAAACCCTTGCAGAACAAACGAGCAACAAGGCCAAACAGAAATTTCTTGAAGCAATGGTTATTGATGTCATCATTTTCAGGCAGATTGGAGTTCCAATATATAGCATTTATGTAAAACTGACAATTAATCGCACAAAAAACGCCGGGCTTATAAAAAAGCACCGGCGCAAGGGGTAGTGAAAACGATTCGGAAAAAGGCAGTCTGCTTATCCTTTTACATCGGCCATTGAAGCGCCGAAGTTAATGTGCAATACATTGCCATTAGGCGTAATTAAAGCTGGTACCGATTTTACGCCTGCAGCTTCGGCCTCGGCAATACGTGCGCGGTCTTCGCCAATGTTAACTACTTCTACATTTGGTTCGCCTATAAGGCTAACAATGTCTTGCTCTGCACTAACACAAACAGGGCAACCTGCGTGATAAAAAATTGATTTTGCCATTTTATTGATCTTAAATTTTTGAACTGTTTATGGCTACAAACTTAGTCGGTAGTATTACGCACATGCTCATCCAGTTTGGTAATTTGCAGGGTAAACTGGCTTGCCATTATTCTTTACTTCTAACCGGAATAAAGCCTATCTTGCTATGGATTTTATCATCACAAAACCTAAATACTTATGGACAAAAATTTACGCGCCACCCCTGGTGTTTATATTACCGAAACCAACGCATTCGGCAATTCGGTTGTGCCCGTGGCTACAGCGGTACCGGCATTTATAGGATATACGGCGCAGGCTGCGTATGAAGGCAGATCGTACACAAACGTTGCGCAAAAGATAACATCGTTTGCAGAGTTCGAGGCTCTCTACTGCCTGCCAGATCCGCCTGCTCCTGCTAACCCCGCAAAACAATACAGCCCGCAATACTATCTTGTGCCGCAAAAAAGCCAGCCAACAACATCAAACTACCTGGTTCTTGACGGCGCTTACTACCTTTATGTACCCGATCCAAACTCGATATACTACCTCTACAACAGCGTGCAGCTATTTTACCAGAATGGTGGCGGCGATGCATATATTGTTTCGGTAGGGGGGTATGGCCCGCTATCGGGTAATCCGGCGGATTCCAATGATCGATTTGTTAATCCCAATGTTAAATTAAACGACCTGCTTGGCGGCCTCGCTTTGTTAGCGAATGAACAGGAACCTACCATGTACATTTGCCCGGAGGCAACGCTATTGTCAATGGCAGATAACGGCACTTTAATGCAGGAGATGTTACTGCAAAGCTCAAATATGCAAACAGCCATCAGCATTTTTGATATTATTGGCGGCAAAACGCCCGACCCTGTCCTGTACACTAATGATATCACTAATTTCAGGAACAACACAGGCGTAAACGGGCTTGATTACGGCACGGCATATTATCCTTTTATAGGGAGTGATATTGTGGAACAATCTAATATAGATTACACTAATTTATTTGGTGGTGATACTAAGCAATTGGCAGTCATCATCAACCCGCCGGCAAACCCGGATAGTACAATTACCTCAATTTTAAATGCCATACAATCGGACACATCTACGCAAACTGTAAATCAATTAAATACTGCCCTGTTAAACGCAAGTAAAAACTATTCGGTTATTATGCAGGTTGTTTTAGCCGACCTGAATATACTACCACCCAGCGGCGCAATGGCCGGAGTAATGACCACTATTGATAACCAGGAAGGTGTATGGCAAGCACCAGCCAACACATCTATTGTAGGAGCTGTGTCCTTGCCAATAAAGTTATCTGAAAGCCAGCAGGCTAATCTTAACGTAGATGCAGTATCCGGTAAATCTATTAACGCTATCCGATTTTTTAACGGTATAGGCATCTTAATTTGGGGGGCGCGTACATTAGACGGGAATAGCCAGGATTGGAAATACCTTTCTGTACGGCGTACCATGATCATGCTCGAACAATCGTGCAAACTGGCGGCGCAACCTTACGTGTTTCAACCAAACGACAACAATACATGGGCAGCCGTTATAGCAATGATAAGCAATTTCCTAACCTCGGTATGGAAACAGGGCGGCTTACAGGGGGCCACAGCCTCTGATGCCTTTAGTGTTGCATGCGGACTTGGCACTACCATGACCGCACAGGATATTCTCGACGGATTTATGAACGTAACCATTAAAGTTGCAGTTGTACGCCCTGCAGAGTTTATAGTGATCTCCTTTCAGCAACAAATGGCAACCAATTAACAATAAAAAATAATGACAGCAAATAACGGAACAGCCGATAGCCAAACCTGGCCGATGCCAAAATTCAGGTTCGAGGTGGAGTTTGGAGATGGATTTGGACACGTAGCCTTTCAAGAAGTATCAGGCTTGGATGTAGAAGCATCGGTTATAGATTATCGAAACAGCAACAGCCGGGAGTTTGCGCCGATTAAAATGCCGGGCTTAAAAAAATACGGCAACGTGACCCTAAAGGGTGGGGTGTTTGTAAACGATAATACCTTTTGGGACTTGCATACAGCAATTAACATGGGCACCGTTAAACGGCGTACGGTAGTTATAAAACTATTAGATGAAAATGGTAGTATAGCCATGCAATGGACTCTCATGAACGCCTGGCCAACAAGAATAACCAGCACCGATCTAAAATCTGACGGCAACGAAGTTGCTGTTGATACTATGGAATTAGCTCATGAGGGGCTTACAGTTTATACCGGGGGTTAATAATACCAACGATGCATTTACTCCAGCCAAACCGGCTGGGTAAATGCGCCGTTTGCGGCAATATCCCAAAGCTCAACCCTAACCCATTTGCGGTTCTTTAAATCAACAGAGAACTCAAATTGCTTTTTGCCGAAGGCCTGAGTATTGTTTAGGCTGATGCGTTCGCGGTAGGTTTTATTGCCATCGCCGGATACTACTTCTGCAAAGTTGAGCGGGAATGTCCAGTCGGCAGTGAGCGTGATCTTTGTCTGGCCGGATGGGCTGATCTTAGCGGTTTCGCCTGCACCTTTGCCGTTTACTGCGAAGGCCGGCAACAGCACCTCTCCTGTTGAAACAAAGAATTTACCCTGGCGCATCACATCCAGTACGGGTTGCCAACCATCTTTAAAGTTGGGGATCTTATCCAACTGCAGATAATTCACATTAAGGTGGGCATACATCTCGTTCTGCTCCGTGATGGTAAATATGTCCGATTCGCCGATGACGTGTTTCTTCAAGCCCCAATTGCTCATATCATCAAGCAGGTTAAGTACACGATGGCTTAGCGTAGGATTTGAAAGATCGGCCGGGATAGCCTTCCAGGCTGCCCCCATAAACGTTGGCGACTTGTAGAACGCCTCTTCCTTATAAGCATCAGGATATCCGGTTGAAGCCTTGGTACGGGCATGAGCCGTCCATGCCAAACCGTGTTCAAGCTCCAGCAGTTTAAGCATCTCATCTTTGTTGGCGATGCGGTACACCTTGCCGTACTTAGGGTCGTCGGTAACAAAAGGCATATCTGCCTTGCGCGACATGATCCAGTTTACCGGATGCGGGAAAAAGCTTAGCCAGTGGCCGCCGTAAAAATTGTTAGGCTCCTCGCCGGGCAGCAACAGGAAATTATTATCTGATAAACGTTCGCATTGCTCGTGAAGGGCATGCAGCTCTTTCAGGCGCTCATCATCAGGCCCTTTGGGATGGCCGGGACCATGAAACTCCGCCAGGTGAACTATGTTTAAACCCGTCTTTTCAAACACATCCTTAAACTCCGGCTGCTCCGGTACGGGGCCACCCTTCAGCACCACATCCATAATAAACTCGTTATGAAAATGGCTGGCCATGGTTTTATATCCCGGCAGGGGTTTGTATGAATCCCCGTGCGTAAACTTCTTTACTTCGGCCAACGCTTCTGCAGGGGCATCAGCACTCAGCAAACAGAAAAAGTTTAAACGCTGCTGCGTTTTTGGTGGGGCGTTAAACCAAGGTACAAAGCGTTTATCGCCCAAGGGATCTTGCCTTATCCCAATACCATAGCCCGGCATCAGGCCTGCATAGTTCTGCCCGTGCCAGGTAAATTTTAAGTTGAACGCCTCATCCAACGGATAAAAATACTGGTGTGGTGCGGGGAACAGCGCCAGGCTACCCTGCTTTCCCTGCCCTATTATAGTACGGTATTTTACTTCCTGGTTTGTGGCTGCAGTATTCTGCTCTACTTTTATGGTTTGCAGTTTATTCTTCACATCAGCCCAGGCCACATTTTGCCAAACCTGCTTTTTGCTTACCAGCCCGGCGTCATACAAAATAGCGGTCGAGTCGTTATCGGTTGCCATTACCGCAGCAACATTAAACAACGGCGAGCCATTATATAAGGTGATCTCTAACGCGCCTTTAAAAGTTGATGCATGCATATCCGAAACCCTGATAATGGTATGCGCCCCAAAGCTTACTACACTTGCCGAGTGTTTATCAAACTCTACCGGGTAAGTTTTATATGGCTTAAGCGGCACCCTATCGAAAAACACATCCCAGCCGCCGCTTTTAGGGTCTAAGGTTCTTTTACCGATGGTGAGTGTATAAGCAGGATCTAAGCCTGCTGCAATTTCTTTAGAAACAGTTCCTTTATTGATAACTATGCTTTTGAATAGCGGCGCGCCCTGCTGAAGATCTAACACCAATTTACCACTGCCATCTTTACCGGCCGGCCAGCTTACGCTGAGCTGCTTGCCTATTACCCTAACGGTAGCACCTTTGCTTTTATCAAATTTGGATAGATTGACCACTGATTGTGCGCTTGCATTTTCGCAAACTATGAACAGTAACAATAAGGCAAGGCCCTTTACAAAGCTGGCAGAAAATGTTCTCATAGGTTATAATTTTAGGGCCTGGCGGCTCAATAGGTATGCTTCGAAAATAGCGCATAACCCTCATTATTCAAAGCAATTACCTGGATATTAACCAATTCGTGGCAATTATTGATATCATCTGCTTCGCAAAACACTCATTTTTAATGTATTTATAACATTTACTACTATGAAGCAAGATTGTCCATAGATTTTAAATAATTGTCCATTTTTTTTCGCTGCAATTGCTTTTATGTTTAACCACCCGTTAATACCCCGCTCGTAACTAACGGATAAACTAATTATAAACATCTACTAAAAAATTATGCAAAAGCTTATTCAAAAAGCCTTTAGGGCGTTTTGCGTGGTATTGTTGGCTGTCTGTATGTCATCGTATGCGTATGCGCAAAATCTGAATGTTACCGGGCAGGTAACCGGTAAAGACGACGGCTTAACCGTACCCGGCGTTACCGTTTCTGTAAAGGGTACTACCCAGGGGGTTATTACCGATGCAAACGGCAAATTCTCGCTCAGCGTAACAGACGGCGCTACGCTTGTGTTCACGGCTGTTGGTTATGACCGCCTTGAGGCACAGGCCACAACATCACCTATGAAAATTGTTTTAACATCATCAAACAGCAACCTTACCGAGGTTACCGTGGTGGGTGTTACCATCAAAAAGCGCGACCTTACCGGCTCTGTAGGTAGCGTTAGCGAAAAGGTGATCAAAGAACGCCCTACAACCAATGTTAACCAGGCTATCCAGGGCCGCGTATCCGGCGTGCTGGTGCAAAACAACGACCCTCGCCCGGGTGGCGCATCGGCCATTAAGATCCGTGGTAACAACTCCATACAGTTTGGCGCCAACCCAATTTATGTAGTTGATGGTTTGGTTATAGATGGCAATTTTAACACCATCAACCCCGATGATATTGCCAGTATAGACATTTTGAAAGATGCATCGGCAACGGCACTTTATGGGTCGCGCGGTGCTAATGGTGTGGTATTGGTAACCACCAAAAAAGCCAGGAAAGGCGAAGGCAAAATTGAGTACAATGCCTGGGCGGGCGTTCAATCATTCACCAAGAACATCCCATACCTAAACGCACAGCAGATAGTTGACCTTAGGCTTGATGCTTATGCCAACCGTTATATGGATCAAAACCCGGGTGCTGATCGTAACACGTACATCCAATCGTTACTTAACCCTGCCGGCTCTGCGGCTTTTGGTGCCGATGAGTTGCGTGTTTACAACGCAGGCGAAAGCTATAACTGGCTAAACGAGATCCGCCAAAAAGGTGTGCAGCAAAACCACACGGTAAGTTTTTCAAAAGGCTCTGACGATGGCTCATCAGTATACGTAAGCTTTAACTATACCGACCAAAAAGGCTTGCTTAAAACATCAAACTATAAAAGATTTGGCGGCCAGGTAAACCTCGATCAGAAAATAAAACCCTGGTTAAAAATTGGTACCAACACCAACTTTACCCGTACCGAGGAGCGTTACATTGATGGTGGCGTATTCAACATTGCGGCCAACGCCAACCCGCTGCTACCTATTAACAACACCGACCCTTACCTGAGCTGGAAGGGCATCACCAGT
This sequence comes from Mucilaginibacter conchicola, assembly GCF_003432115.1. Classification (GTDB taxonomy): domain Bacteria; phylum Bacteroidota; class Bacteroidia; order Sphingobacteriales; family Sphingobacteriaceae; genus Mucilaginibacter; species Mucilaginibacter conchicola. The sequence goes on along the minus strand of NZ_QWDC01000002.1, from coordinate 1,220,802 downwards.
ACCGATCTTTACAACCCGCTGCGCAGTTTGAGTATTGATGGGCAGGGCAACCAAAACCGTTTGCTCACTACAAACTACATTGTGGCTACCATTATACCGGGTTTAAATGTACGCTCGGGCTTTTCTGTTGAGGCGCGTAATCAGAATTACTATAACTACATCCCACGCGATCTGGGGCAATCGCTTCGTAACTCAACCGAGGGTAGTGCCACCCACAAAAAAGAGGATTGGTTGAACTGGCAATGGGACAACTCCATATCCTACGAGAAAACTTACGGCAAGCACAACATCTCGGGCTTGCTGAGTTTCGGCCTCACCAAAAACAACTACGACTATACCCAAGTAGATGCCCAAGGATTTGCCATCGACGATTTCTCGTTCAGGAACCTTGGGGCGGGTTACAAAAAAGACCGCTTTAACCTTGCATCAGATTTTAACACCTACACCCTTACCAGTTACGTAGCGCGTTTCAACTACAACTACGATAACAAATACTTTGCTACTTTAACCAGCAGGTATGATGGTTCATCGCGTTTTGATACCGGGCAAAAATGGGGCATATTCCCGTCGCTGGCCCTGGCGTACAACATAGCACGCGAAGATTTTATGCAGGGCTCTATGCTAAGCACCCTTAAACTGCGCGCCGGTTACGGTATTGCGGGTAACCAAAACATACCCAACTTTGGTTACGCATCACTAACCAATGCGGTATACAGCTCCGGCTCGGTTTATATTGTATTGGCCGACCAGATGGGCAACCCTAACCTGCGTTGGGAAAAACAAAAACAACTTAACGTAGGGCTTGATCTGGGCATACTGCAGAACAAGATCACCCTGAGTGCCGATTACTTCATTATCCATAATGATGACCTGTTGATGCCCCGCTCGCTGGCATCTACAACCGGCTTTACAACGGTTATTGAAAACGTAGGCTCGTTGTTGAATAAAGGCGTAGAGGTAAATATTAATGCACAGGTTATCAGCAATAAAGACCTGCAGTGGAATGTAAGTGCCAATCTATCATCTTATCGCAACCGCATAACCAAATTGTACGGTAATACCGATGCTATTTACAGGTACGGCGGCTTTACCGGGGTAGAGATACAGCGCGAAGGCAACCTGTTCCTGGGTAAATCACTCAACTCTATCTATACCTATAAGTTCGAGAAAATTGCTCAGCAATCAGACATGGACCGCGTATCACAGATCGATTATAACGGCCGCACTATCCGCCCAGGCGATATTATCCCGGCTGATATAAACGGTGATAAGAAAATTGACGATGCCGACCGCATTGTGGTGGGTAATACCGATCCTAAATTCTATGGCGGTTTCGCTTCTGATCTTACTTACAAAGGCTTCGGCCTAAATGCGGTATTTAACTACAACGTAGGCGGCAAGCGCATCAATTACCTTTACGAAGGCCTGCTTGGCGGAACAGGCGAATACGCCGCCCATACTGATGAGCTTAACCGATGGACACCAACCAACACCAATACTAACATCCCGCGTGCCTACCAGGGCGCCGGCCGATATGGTGCGGGCGAAACCGACTATGCTGTGCAAAGTGCCGCTTACCTAAGGCTATCTGCCCTTACTCTGTCATACAACTTTACCGGCGATTTTATGAAGAAGGCAAAACTAAGTACACTAAGAGTATACCTAACCGGCAGCAATGTGTTCACCTCAACCCCATACAAAGGTTATGACCCTGAAGGCGGCGATAGTTACCCAACCGCCAAGATGTTTGTGGCCGGCGTTAATGTTGCATTTTAATTATTACGATCATGAAAAAAAGATATATACTTATACCGGTTGCACTGTTGATGGCGCTAACCACTTCATGTAAAAAATTTATTGAGCAGGAGCCGCAAACAAGCCTTTCAGAAGAACAGGTTTTTAGCAGCATTAAAAACACCGATCTTTTTGTTTTAGGCCTTTATACCAGATGGCGGGATACAAAAAAAGACCGTGCAGGGTTCATATTCTCTTTAGGGTCTGATGAATCGCAGCAGGGTGCTTACCAGGTACTAACAGATGATAGGCAAGCGGGCATAGACCGCTATAACGGCTTCCTTACGGCAAGTAACACAGCTTTAACCCAGCAATGGGATACCCGCTTTAAAATTATATATGCCGCTGCCGCAGCTATCAACGGGCTCAATACCATCAATTCTGATGATCCGCTTAAGAATGTTTTATTGGGCGAAGCAAGTTTTATACATGCTGCCTTAGAATTTGAAATGACCCAATACTGGGGCGAGATACCGGTACTCGATAAAGCCAAACAAGCCGAATATGGTTACCGCCGCCAACCTTTGCCGGTTGTTTACGCTTCAATTATTGCCGACCTTGAAACTGCTGTAAAAAACCTGCCCGAGACACAATCAGAGAAACGCCGCGTAACCAAAGGCGCCGCAATAGCTTTGCTGGGCAAGGTTTATCTGTACGCGCCTGAGGCGTCAGGCGTGCGCGATTATGCCAAAGCCCGCGACCAGTTTAAAACCCTGGTAGACGGTGGCAGGTACCAATTGGTAGCTAACTACAACGACCTTTGGGACCCGCAGAAACCAAACAGCAGCGAATCAATATACGAGTTTCAGTTTAACAACACCCAGCCTGATAATAACCAAACGCAATGGCAAATGGGTTCGCGTTCATTAGCCGAGCTTGACCAGTACTGCTATTTTGGTGGATACGACCTGATGGTACCCACCATTTACGCTTACTCTGATGCAGCCGATGGCGGTGTTTGGGAAACCGGAGACCAGCGTAAAGAGGCCAGCATCCGTTATGATTTTACTTACAAGGGCAAAACGCCTACACTAAACCCAAGCTTTGGCGGCGACGAACTTGACCCGCACGTAAAAAAATATGAAGATGTGCGTACTGACGGCAAGCTCACTTTCTGGCTATCGGGCAAGAATATCTTCTATCTGCGCTATTCTGATATACTGTTGTGTTATGCTGAAACTTTGAACGAAACCGGCGCTACCGCACAAGCTGTGCAGCTGGTGAACAGTACAGTGCGCAAACGTGCATGGGGTGGTACACTACCGGCAGCAGCAACCTGGGATGCAGGTATGTCTCCGGCAGATTTCCGCACCCATATCCTGGATGAGCGGATGCGCGAACTTTGTTTTGAAGGATGGCGCCGCATGGATCTTATCCGCAGCGGTAAGCTGGTTGATCTGGTTAAACAACGTAACAAATGGACAAAACAATCAAACACCATACAGCCGTTCCATAACCGATACCCTATCCCGTTGCTGGAGATAAAGCAGAATGAAGATATTTCAGAAAGCGATCAAAACCCGGGATACTCCAACAATTAATTCCAAACACTCCAATACACAACAAAAAGGGGGTGGCGAAAGCCATCCCCTTTTACATTTTAAAGCATATTAGTTAACCTGTCGCTTATTGCCTTTGTAATCTGTAATGGTCATATCCTTAACATCGTTACCCACCTCAAACGTACGGGTTGATTGCGAGAGAAATGATGAGCCATAATAAAACTCTACCCGCTTTTTGCTGCCATTCTTAAAATTAAGTATGGCATAGGCATCCGTTGGCTTCAGCCTGATGCTTTTTACTTTATCGGGCGCGGTTGTTTTAAATGCCTTTATCACATCCTGGTTTTGGGTGGCCACAAAAATATTGCTACCATCGCTGCCGCGTACTTTGGCAAAGCCCTTGGCATCGCCTGGGACAAGCAGGCCACTTTGGGCGAGGCTTGTACTTACAAAACCGCCTTTACCGTTGCCCTTCAGGAATAACCCATTAAACGCATCATGCCTGCCGGTGAATGGTTCCATACCAAAATCGTTACCGGTCATCAGCAGGTCGAGGTTGCCATCATGGTCAATATCCTGCGGAATGAGACCATACACCGGCGCTATCTGGGCCTCATAAGGCAGGGCCGAGATGGCGAACTGCCCGTTGCCTTTATTGATAATAATGCTGGTGTTCATATCCGTTGCTTTCAGCGTTAAGGCGCCTTTTTTATCATCAGCGCTCCAAAGGTCATCCATGGTAGCGCGGCCAAATTCTTTATAGCTCTTGTACTTTTTGCGCATGGATATCATCTGCGTGATCATATCATCACGGGTATGCATAGGGAAAGGTTTGCACTCGCCGTTCTCATCTTTCAGGTAACAGAAAATCATGGCATCAAACGATCCGTTGTTATCCAGGTCTTTCCCTAAAATAGTCATCGGCTGATCAAAAGAAGCTTTAAAGTTTGAGTTCTGCCCCAGGTTACCTGCTACGTAATCTATCTTGCCATCATTATTAAAATCGCCGGCGGTAAGGCTGTTCCACCAGCCTACGTGGCCGTTTATCCCGCTCTGCGGCGTTACATTCACAAAGCCTTTACCTGTATTTTTATAGAAGGTGATGGGCATCCACTCGCCAACCATCACCAGGTCGGGGCGGCCATCGCCATCAAAGTCAGACCATAAAGCATCGGTTACCATGCCGGCCTGTTTTAGTTGCGGGCAAAGGTTTGCGGTTGCATCGGTAAACTTACCGTTGTTATTGATCAAAATACGGCTTGCCGGCGATGTAGGGTAAGCTCCCGACACCGACCTGCCACCAACAAAAAGATCAAGATCGCCATCACCATCAATATCGGCAGCCCGTACGCATGAACCATTGTCGTAATCTACCGGTATAGCGGCATAATCGCGCGTAAACTTCCCTTTGCCATTGTTAAAGTAAAGCCTATCCTGCGCGGCGGTGTTGCCTTTGCCAAACTCAAAGCTACCGCTTACTACATAAAGATCTAAGAAACCATCGTTGTTGGCATCAAACAGCAGGGCGCCCATATCTTCTTCGTCTTTATAGTCTTCGCCAACAAAGCGCGTGCTATCCTTGGCAAATTTGCCATTGGCTCCCTGCATAAAAAATACGCCTTTATTGCCCGCTGGGCCACCTACAAAGAAATCATCAAAGCCATTGTTATCAATATCGCCAACGGCAATGCACGGGCCATACTGGCTCAGCTTATGCGGCAGGGTTATCTGGATATTGTAGTCAATCGCATCTTTCTCTTTATGCAGATAATTAATGCCCAGTTGTGCGGCCACCGAAGTGAACACCGGGCTAACCAGTTGAGGTATACCCGGCGGGTAACTGCCCGATGCATCTTTCTTTTGTAGCGTAAGTGTTTGGTTAGCCTTTACATTTTTAACCAACTGCGTGCTGCCATCAGGCCAACGCACCCTTATCGAGTCGACGGTTGATGCATTGCCCAAGCCGAAATGCACGCGGTTATCATAAGAGCTCATGTACCCGCGCGCCGGCTGCTGATCAAAAAACTGTTGCTGGCCGTTGTAATAGATCCGCATGGTGGCGCCAATTCCGTCAACATTTTTACTATCGCCTTTTAGCTTAACGGTAAGGAAATTTGATGAGCGTTTAGCCGGTTCTTTAGTATTGGTGGTATTCTCGTACACAAAAGCATCATCATTAATATTATTGATCACCAGGTCAAGGTCGCCGTCGTTATCCAGGTCGGCGTAGGCACCACCGGTAGAAAAGGTTGATTTGGTGATACCCCAATTTTTTGATACGTCGTTAAAGCCTGCACCTTTCTTATTACGAAAAGCATAGCTGGCTATCTTCACTACCGGAAACGAATCTGCCGCGGCGAGCGTAGTATTCTCTTGCACGGTGCGGCCCTGGTCGTTGGTGTAAAGCGCGTGGTCAAGATCAGTAATATCACGGGGATAGCCGTTGGTGATCATCATATCGCGGTAACCATCATTATCAAAATCGGCCACCAGCGGCGTCCAGCTCCAGTCGGTTTGGTAAATGCTGTCAATAAAGGCCACATCGGCAAAACGGGTTTGCCCGTCGGCCCCCTGCCCCTGGTTAAGCTGCATTACATTACGAATGTACTGGTGCTCATATTTGTATTTAGCATTATTGATGTAGGTGATATAATTATCGCCCATGAGCATGGTTTTCTTACGCAGGTTCTGCTCGGGCAACATCTCCAGCGACACCAGATCTGGCAGACCATCGTTGTTGATATCCACCATATCAGATCCCATTACAGACCAGCCCGTGTGCTTAAAATATTCGCCGGCACGGTTGGTAAAAGTGCCGTTCTTATTGTTTATCCACAGTACATCGTTCGAGATAAAATCGTTACCTACGTAGATATCCGGCCAGCCATCATTATTAAAATCGTTAACCGAAATCGAGTTGCCAAAACCCTCTATCAGTATACCTGCTTCTTTTGATACATCGGTAAACGTATTGTTGCCGTTGTTTCGGTACAGGCGGTCATTATTCTCGGCGCTGCCATCGGTAATTTTAGGGCGATAGGCCACAGGCGTGCTTTTGCCCAGGAAGTTGTTGAGCAGGTACATATCCAGCAGGCCATCGTGGTTATAATCAAAAAATACAGCCTGGGTGCTGTAACCTGTATCGGCCAGGCCATAAGCAGCTGCCGACTCTTTGAAAGTCGGCACGCCATCCTTATTATTTCCCTGGTTAATGTAGAGCAGGTTCTTACGCTGCTGCGGATCGCCTTTGAATGAAGCGCACACGTAAATATCCAGCCAGCCATCATTATTGATATCAATAACGGAAACACCTGCGCACCAGCGGCCACCGCCATCAACACCGGCGGTAGATGTGATATCCTCAAACTTCAGCGCCCCTTTGTTAAGGTACATTTTGCCGGGTACCTGGTTGCCTGCAAAGTAAACATCGGGTAACGAATCATGGTTAAAATCGCCTATGCCTACGCCCGCTCCATTGTATAAATAAGGATGGTTAAGAATGTTAATGCTATCGCTTGCGGTGATGGTATTTTTAAAATCTATACCGGTTGCTGATGGTTTAAGTAATTTAAAAAGTGTGGGCTTGCCGCCATTGCCGCCACAGCCTGCGCAAACCAGCGCAATAAGGGCACAGTATAGTATTTGCCTTGCAGACATCATCTAAATCTTAAATTAATAGGGTTTCGCAACGCGAAATTTATTGGTTTATATGGCCGGAAATTAACAGCTTAATTTCCTGTATGTGCTTGTAAAGAAACTCATTTTCAAGATAAGCATTTCTGCAAATCATATCAAAAGTTAGTCAAATCGTATCGGGCATGCGGGGCTTAAGTATTTACTGTTTAGATTTATAGCGCCGCCGCCCGGCTGCTACCAGTTATTTTGCTTTTGATATATGAGAATATTTTACGCTGTATTAACCTTTGCGTTGTGCCTTTGTGCCTGCAAAAACACTAATAACAACTGGCAACAAAAAGCCGAAGACCCGGCGTTCATTCACCGATCTATAAGGCAGGTAACCGATGTAATGGTACGGGATATTTACTCGCCGCCGGTGGCCAGCCGCATTTATGCCTACATCAGCGTAGCCGGGTATGAAGCCGCTGTGCATGGCGATAAAAAATACATCTCATTAGCTAAACAATTAAAAGGATTAGACAGCATACCTCAACCTGTTACGGGCAAGCCTTATTGCTACTCGCTGGCAGCATCGCACGCCATACTGATCGTGGGGAAAATACTGGTAATGTCTGAAGGGCGGATAGAAAAATTTCATGATGAACTATTGCAGCAGTTCCGCGATACGGGTATACCCGATGATGTTTACCAAAACTCATTAGATTACGGCAAACTGGTGGCCAATCATATCCTGAAATGGGCGGGCAGGGATAACTACAAGCACACCCGTACGCTTGCCCGTTACGATGTGCAAACCGATGCCGCTACCTGGAAACCAACACCGCCGGCCTACATGAAAGGTGTTGAGCCACATTGGAACGAGATACGCCCGTTCATTTTAGATTCGGCGCAGCAATTTAAACCGGCCCATGCTATGGATTTCTCAACCGCCCCAACCAGCTATTTTTATACACTGGCTAAAGATGTACAAAACGCCGGCAACAAACTTACTGACGAGCAGCGCGATATTGCCAATTTTTGGGATGATAACCCATTTAAGGTAAATACCAATGGCCATACCATGTTTGCTATTAAAAAGATCTCGCCGGGCGGGCACTGGATAAATATTGCCGCGCAGGTTTGCCGCAAAGCAAAAGCCGACTACGTGCAAACGGCAGAAACCTACGCGTGTCTATCTGTCGTGATAGCAGATGCCTTTATTAACTGCTGGGACGAGAAATACAAAAGTAAAGTGATACGCCCGGAGACTTACATTAACGAATACATTGATGAGCGTTGGCAGCCGCTGTTGCAAACCCCGCCCTTCCCCGAGTACACAAGCGGACACAGTGTGGTTTCCAATGCATCGGCCGTGGTCATGTCAAAACTATTTGGCGATAAGTTTGCCTTTGCAGATTCAACCGAGACTTTGTTTGATTTGCCTGTACGCAAGTTTACATCATTTAAAGCAGCTGCTGATGAGGCCTCGATAAGCCGTTTTTATGGGGGGATACATTACATGCCGTCTATCCGCAATGGGGTTGATGAGGGTGTACGCATTGGCGAGTTTGCCCTCAACAAATTACATACCCGCAAAGCAGATTAAATTGTTTTGGTTTTAGCTGCAGCAGCGCGTTTAGCCTGCTGATACTCGGTTGGTGTAGTACCAAACTGTTTAAGGAAGTTGCGCCCAAGGTGCGATTGCGAACTGTAACCCACCATGGCTGCTACCTCGTAGATCTTATAGTCGGCCTCTTCAAGCAAACGGGCAGCGGCTTTTAAACGGGTAATGTTGATCAACTCGTTAATAGTGAGGTTTGAGATAGCTTTTACTTTACGGTAAAGTGTGGGCTTGCTCATGTTCATAAAGTTAGCCACCTGTTCTACATCAAGCTCGGTATCTTGTATATGCTTAAATATCACCGAGTTCAGCTTATCCAAAAAACTCTCATCGGGCGCCGAATATGCCATTGACTTTAACAGCGCCTGTGGTGTGCTGGCAAAGTAGTCTTTAATTTTATTACGGTTGATAAGCAGATTGGCTATCTGCACCTGCAAATGCTCTGGCGAGAATGGTTTCTCGATATAAGCATCAGCACCAACTTCTAAACCTTCAATTTTACTTTGCAGGGTATTTTTGGCCGTAAGCAGGATGATTGGAATATGGCTATGATCAAAGTTTGTTTTAACTACTTTACACAGTTCAAAACCATCCATCACCGGCATCATCACATCACTTATTATGAGCTGAATGTTCTCTATCTCTATCATATCAAGCGCCTCTTTGCCATTAAGCGCTTTTACTATCGCATATTTTTCACTTAGTTCATCTGAAATGAAATCAAGTATTTCTGGATTGTCATCCACAACAAGAATAATTGGTTTCATGAAGTCTAAATTTTCGTTTCGGTTTACCACAACGGCCTGCTCATAAGCATCATTGGTGTTATGCAGGTCAAATTCTTTCTCCTGGTGTACAGGTAAAGTAAGCGTGAATATATTAAAACCGTTGGAAGATTCACTCAAAAAAAGCGCTCCGTTGTGCAATTCGGCCAAAGAACGTGATAAAGAAAGGCCAATACCGGTACCCACTTCCTTCACCGATTCTTTCATCCTGAAGAAGGGTTCAAAGATCTTGTCGCGCAATTCAAAAGGTATCAGGTGCCCGTTGTTACGGAAGGTGATGCTGAACGAGCAATCTTTGGCTCGATGCGGCAGCAGCTCAACCTCAACTTCTGATGTGCAGTATTTTAACGCATTGCTAATAAGGTTGCTTATGATCTTGGTAAAGGCCTCGGCATCAACATAAGCATACAGCGTTTTGCCTGGCTGCTTCAGTTTATAGGTGATGTTGCGTTGCTCGGCCATGGGGTTAAACTGCTGAAAAGTGCCTGTAAGCAAGCTGTTAATATCCGTTTTAACAAAGCTGAGGCTAAAACCATTGGTCTCGGTTTTCCGGAAATCAAGCAACTGGTTGGTCAAATCCAATAATCTGTCGGTATTGCGTTCCATGGTTTTAAGGCTGTTCTGTATCTCGGGCAGGCTTTCTGCCTTCTTCATCACCTTTTCCATAGGGCCTTTTATCAGCGTAAGCGGCGTGCGTATCTCATGGGCAACATTGGTAAAAAACTCTATCTTGGCGTTATAGATCTCTTTCTCCTTATCATTCTCTAATTGCTGAATAATGCGTTTGTTCTTCTCGCGGGTACGCCTGTGGTACTCGCGCAGCAAATAAAATGCACCCAACAATACAGCCAGCGCATAACAAATATATGCCCATGTACTTGCCCAAAAAGGCGGGTCGATATCAATCTCGATCGATGTTTCCTTATCACTCCATTCGCCGTTATTATTAGCTGCTTTTACAACAAAGGTGTAATGCCCGGGTGCTAACTGGGTAAAGTATACTTTGCGGTTGGTTTTCAGATAGGTCCATCCCCTATCAAGGCCTTTCATTAAAAATTTATACTGGCTCATTTCGGGGGCTGAAAAGCTGAGGGCAGCAAAATCAATACTAAACGACGACTGGTTGTGGTTTAACCTTATTTCTTTAGCGCAAATAATAGATTGCTTTAATAATGAATCGGGGCCATTAACCGAGATCTCGTTGTTATGCACCTGGAAACCTGTAATGTACACCGGCGCAACAAAATTATTAGGCTTAAACTGGCCGGGGTTAAAGCTTACCATCCCCTTAACACAGCCAAAATACATGGTACCGTCGGTATCCTTAAATGCCGAGTTGTAATTAAACTGATCGCTTAGCAGGCCATTAGCGCGCGTGTAGGTTTTTGTGTAACCGTTTACCAAATTAAGAGATACCAACCCGCGGGTGGTGCTTACCCATATATTCTTGTTATCATCTTCTAATATTTTAAATACATAGTTACTTGGCAGGCCTGTGTTGAGGCCGTAATACCTAAACCGCTTATTTTGCGGATTATATTTCCAAAGGCCAAGCCCTTCAGTTGCAAACCAGATATGATGATCGCTGTCTTCAAAAATACCGTTAACGGTTGAGGTTTGCAGCGCATCTTTTACAGGGTAGTCATAGGGGATCTTTTCAGATCGGTTTGTTTCGGGGTTGTAGGTATAAATGCCATCGCGCACGGTTCCTAACCATATTAAACCGTTATGGTCTTCAATAATAGAATAAACAAAATCATACGATGGTATTTTATCTATCTGCGTAAAAACATTATTTGCCGGGTTATACCGGTATAAACCTTTAGTGGTAGCTATAAAAATAAGCCCGAGGCGTGTTTTGCAAAAGCCTATAATAAAATTACTCTTCAGCATGTTTGCCCCGTTGCCGGCAACAAATATTTGCTTTACTTTACCGGTTGGGATATCAAAAATATTCAGTCCCCGCTCAAAAGTACCCACGAGCAGATTGTCTCCGTTAGCCAACAGCCCGTGTATATTACTGTTTGATAAGCCATTGGCAGTACCGGGGTAATAGTGTGTCCAGGTAGTTTTATCGGCACTTAGCTTATTTAGGCCATTATCTTCGGTGCCCAGCCAAATATTGCCGAAACGGTCTTTGCATATCTCGCGCACTACGTTACCTTTCAGGCTATTATCATCAGCCCCGGGGTAATACTTATTAAAGTTTGAGTATTGTTTAGGATAATGATTTACACCGCCAAAGTAAGTGCCGGCCCACATCCCACCTTCCCTATCGCGGTAAAGGCTGTAAACCGCATTGTCTGAAAGCGAATAGTGATCGTTATAGTTCTTTTTAATATTGGTGAACTTACGGGTAACTATATTATAAATAAATATCCCCGATTCTGTAGCTATCCAAAATTCCTTTTCACTGTATTTAACAAAATCGCGCACATACACTTCTGTATGGTCGGTATTATAGGTGAGGATATCGCTATAGGTGCCGGTAAGGCAATCAAACTCTTTTACCCCCTGGTTAGCCGTGCCAACAAATAGCTTATCATCGCCTGCAGCATACAGCCTTTCAATAAAATTTGAAGCAACCGGTTTTGAATGATCAAACAGGTTATAGCTTTTAAAAGTGCCCCTTGCCGGGTTAAGTTTCTCAAGCGTTCCGCGCGAAGTGGTTACCCATATATCGCCATTGTTTATTGCTATTGATGTAGCCTCAAACTGCCGTTTAGGCAAATAATCTGTTGAAATACCGGTTTTCTTATTGAAGCGCATAAGCGCCTCGCCGGTTACAAACCAGCAGTTATTATTTTCATCCTGCGTTATGCTTCTTACCCCCTGCCGGCTATCGTGGTAAACATGATCAAAATCCTCGGTCTTAAAATCATAACGATCTAAGCCATTATCAGTACCCACCCACAGGTTACCCTCGGCATCAGTACTTAAAGCGTGTACAATATTGTTAGAGATGCTTTTTGCGTCGCGCGGGTCGTGCCTAAAAGTTTTATAGGTGTACCCGTCAAATCTGTTAAGCCCATCCTTAGTACCAAACCACAAAAAGCCGCGCTTATCCTGTATAATACAATACACGGTATTGTGCGATAAGCCTTGCTCAACCTGGTAGTGCTTAAAGTAGTGCGGTTGCGCATGGCCGTAGCCCGGCAATGCAAGCCAGATAAGTAAAAAGAGTAAAAGTGGTTTCAAATTGGTGTGCTTAAACAAATATATATATTCTGTTTAAGCAATTTCTTTTCAGCTAAAAATGATACGTTTTAACTAAGTATTGAGAAGATTTGATTAATTAATGGTAAACAAAATGGCTTTCCTTTACACTGTGATTTAAACCCGTCTCCCAGACATTTATAATCACATAAACCAATTTAATTAATAACCATTATGAGCAAACTTCTACTTCTCAGGCAACTGGGTTACGCCCTTTTGCGATTGCCCGGCGGCAAATGGTATCCTAAAGCGGCGTTAGCCACCCTTTTATTAGGGAGCTTAATGTTCTCGCAGGGAGCAAAGGCACAAACCGTAAAAGTTACCGGTACGGTAACCGATACAGCAAACCTTGTGTTACCCGGCGTTGCAGTAAGGGTGCAGGGTTCACAAAGCGGTACAAGTACCGATGTTAACGGTAACTTTAGCTTAAACGTGCCATCAACCGGCACCGTATTACTATTTACTTATGTTGGGTTTGTTTCTCAGGAAATCCCCCTTAATGGCCAAACCAACATTAAAGTACGTTTAAAAGCCAGCAACTCATCATTACAAGAGGTTGTTGTTACGGGTTTCACCTCGCAGCGTAAAGAATCAATTACGGGTTCAATTGCCAGTACCACCAGTAAAGATATTGAAAGGGTACACGCGGGTTCAACCGTTAGTACGGCGCTTGCAGGTAAAATTGCGGGTGTAAGTTTCAGGCAGTCTGAAGGCCGCCCTGGTGCAACGGCCAACATCCAGATCCGTAACATGGGTACACCGCTTTACGTAATTGATGGTGTACAACAGAACGTTACCGCGTTTAACAACCTTGCATCAAATGATATTGCCAGCGTAACCGTACTAAAAGATGCTTCGGCAGCTATTTACGGTGTACAGGCGGCAAATGGTGTGGTGGTGGTAACCACTAAAAAAGGATCGGGCGAGGCGCGCATCAATATTGACGCTTATACCGGGTTCCAAAACTTTTACAGGTTCCCTAATGTAGCTACAAACGCGTATGATTACATGTTCTACCTGGCTGATGCACAGATGAACACCGATCGTACTACATCTATAACCCCTGCAGAGCTTGATAAATATAAAGCCGGTACTGAGCCGGGCTACAGAAGCTTTAACTGGCGCGATTATATTTTAAAAAGCAATAACAATGCGCCACTTAACTCGGTAAATGCCAACTTCTCTGGCGCGAGTGACAGGGTTAACTACTATGTATCGGCAACAAACCTGTACCAAAACTCGCAATTGGGTAAAGAGTATGAGTTTAAACGCTCTAACATCCAATCAAACATTGCGGTAAAACTGGCAACCGGTTTACGCGCAAACGTTAACATCAACGGCCGTATCGAAACGGTTGAAAACCCTGGTGTACCGGGGCTTGATGACTATGGCCTGGCTAAATTTGCCGTTTTAAGGAACACGCCTTTAGAGCGCCCTTACGCTAATGATAATCCTGACTATCTGAATGATATTGGCCACACCGAATCAAACTATGCTTTCCTTAACAAAAAGCTTTCGGGTGTTTTCCATAGCGACAGGCGCGTATTGCAGGCCAACTTTGGTGCCGAGTATGATATACCGGGCGTTAAAGGTTTAACTTTAAAAGGCTTGTATTCTTATTATGTAGAAGATTTCCTGTTGAATAACCAGGAGTACACATATAACGCATACACTTACCTGCCTGCTTCTAACGAGTACAAAGTAACCGGCGGTAGTACCAACCCTTGGCGCGAGCGCGAGCAGATAAAAGAGTTTAACAAAACATCGCAATTACAGTTAAACTACAACAACACCTTTGGTAAGCATACCATAGCCGGTACGTTTGTGGCCGAGCGTATAGAGCTGCAGCACTTACGTAACTGGATCCACGCTTCGCCAATTTCAAACAACCTGCCTTTAATTTATTTCCCAACTGCCGACCAATACCAGGACAGGGATAATAAAGAATCGAGATTAGGTTATGTTGCACAGATAGATTACAATTATGCCAATAAATATTACATTCAGTTCTCTGGCAGGCGAGATGCATCATACCTTTTTGCACCAGATAAACGTGTAGGTTATTTCCCTGGCGTATCTGCCGGTTGGAGGATCACCGAAGAAGGTTTTGTGAAAAAACTACTTGGCGAGAACAGTATTCTTAATGATTTAAAGATCAGAGGTTCATACGGTATCCTGGGTGATGCCCGTAACCCTAATGATCCTACCCAAACCATCGTGCCACCTTATGCCTACTTAACAGGTTACAACTACAACCTTGACAACAACGGCACGGCAATTTTAGATGGTAACTCTATCATCGTATCGCGCGATAAGGGCATACCTGTTACCCGCGTATCGTGGCTGCGAAGCAAGATCACTAACGTTGGTTTTGATTTTGCCATGTTCAACAGCAAGTTATCGGGTTCGGCCGAGTACTTCTACAGGAAACGCACAGGTTTGTTAGGCCCTCGTAATGACGTAATTATACCAAAAGAATTGGGTTATGATCTACCACAAGAAAATGCCAGCAGTGATGCACAGTCGGGTTTCGATGTAGCCCTTTCTTACAACTCAAACATTGGCGATGTGAAATATAACATTGGCGGTAACTTCTCATACAGTCGTCAAAAAAATCTGCAAAGCTATAATCCACTGTTCTTTAACTCGTGGGATCAGTACCGCAACTCTACCGAGAACAGGTACTCGCACATAGACTGGGGCTACCAGGTTATTGGTCAATTTAAATCTCAGGAAGAGATCAATAATTACCCCGTAAATATGGATACTAAAGGTAACCGTAGCTTATTACCCGGCGATTTGATCTATAAAGACCAAAATGGTGATGGTAAGATAGATGTTTATGACGAGCGCCCAATTGGTTTTGGTTATGGTACGCAGCCAAACATTAACTTCGGTTTATCAATAGGGCTTGCATATAAAGGCTTTGATTTCCATGCCGATTTCTCGGGTGGTGCGGGCTATACCTGGTTCCAGAACTACGAAACACGCTGGGCGTTCCAAAACGGTGGTAACTTTAACACCATATTTGCCGACAGATGGCACCGTGCTGATCCGTACGATCTGAACAGTGCATGGATACCTGGCAAATACCCGCCAAACAGGACAAACCCTGGCTTTGGGTACTCGAGCTACGCGCTTAATCCGGACCCGGACAGGAACATGCCTAACGGACAAACCAACTCAACTTTCTGGCTACACAGTGTACGCTACATTCGTGCACGTACCATAGAAATTGGTTACACTTTACCTGCCGGTATACTGGCAAAAGCCAAAATTAAGAGGGCAAGGTTCTACGTTAACGGGTACAACCTGTTCTCGGTTGATAACCTTAAACAATACGCCGTGGACCCTGAAACAACTGATGACAACGGTTTACAGGTACCACAAAGTAAAGTTGTTAACATAGGCGTTAATTTATCATTCTAATTAACCCTAAAGCGTAAATTCCATGAAAAAGAAATTTTTAATAATGATAGTTGCCGGCTTGCTTGTGGGTGAGTCGTGCAAAAAAGACAGCGCTTTTTTAGATATACCACCCAAATCGGTACTCCCTACCGAGCTGGTGTTTTCTGACCCTGCGCTTGTACTTTCAGTTTTGGGCGACCTTTACAACAGGGTGCTTGACTTTTCGGGCCTTGACAATGGCTGGTCGTCTTTTACCGATTTTAGCGAGGCTTTCCCGTCAGAGAACGGCAGCTATTTCTTTGTACAAAGAACAGGCTGGGGCTTTGGTGAGTGGAGTACCTGGGATTATGGTTACATCCGCGACCTGAACCTATTTCTGCAACGTGCAAATGCAGCCACTAAACTTACCGAAGACGATAAAAAACGTTTTATTGCCGAGGCGAGATTTTTAAGGGCCCAATACTATTTTGAAATAGTAAAAAGAATGGGTGGCGTGCCTTTAATTACCGAGCCGATGGAGTACGATTACTCTGGCAACGTAACGCAGTTGCAAAAACCACGTGCAAAAGAATCAGAAATATATGATTTTGTAATAAGCGAAGCTGAGGCCATTAAAAACGACCTTCCAACTAACATAGATGTCAAATCAAGAGCCACTAAGGCTGCCGCTTTAGCGATGGAAGCAAGGGCAGCTTTATACGCCGGTTCTATTGCCAAATATGGTGCAAACACGCCACAGGTATCATTGCCTGGTAACGAGGTTGGTATACCGGCAAGCATGGCTGATGCTTATTACACAAAAGCGCTTGCCGCTGCCCAGCAAATCATTAATCAACAAGCTGGCGCTTATAAACTTTACCAGGTACTGCCTGATCTGAGCGATAACTTTGCTGCTTTATTCCTGGATAAAAGTTCAGTAAACCAGGAATCGATATTTATTGAGGACTTTAAAGCCAATGGCGGTAAAACACACGGTTTTACTACCAACAATCAGCCTTTCTCTATCTCTGATGAGGGTTTGGATGCAGGCCGCTTAAATCCATCATTAAACCTGGTACAATCTTTTGAGAAACTGGACAATACTTATGCTCCTATCCCTACAAAAGATGGCTCAGGCGATCCGATCTATTATACCAACCAGCTTGATATATTTGCCGGCCGCGATGCCCGCCTTGCGGGTACGGTATTGCTACCAAACGGTTTGTTTAAAGGCAAACGCACCGAAGTTTATGCGGGCTATCTTTTAGGCGATGGTAGTATTATTACCAGCGGCGATGCAACACAACCGAAAAATGTACCGGGCTTAGGTACTACACAAGTTGTTGGTAAAGATGGTGTTGTAAGCGGCCAGGAGTTCCGTACACAAACCGGTTTCTTTATCCGTAAATATCTCGACCCAACCGTTGGATCGGGCCGCAGAGGCCGTGGTAGTGATGTTGCCTTTATCCGCTACAGATATGGCGAGGTTTTACTTAACGCTGCAGAGGCTGCCTTTGAGCTTAATCAACCTGGTATTGCTCTTGGTTACATTAACCAGGTACGAGCACGTGCGGGTTTAACCACACCATTGGCTGCTTTAACCTTTGACCGCATTGTGCATGAGCGCCGTGTAGAACTTGCATTTGAAGGCCATACGCTGTTTGATATGAAACGCTGGAGAATTGCGCACCTTGTTTGGGATAGTAACAAAATGTCTGTTGCCGATTTGGTTAGCAATATTGGTAAGGCAACAAAACACAATACCCAACCTTATGGTTTGTGGCCATATAAATACTATAACCCAAGCAGCCCTAACAATAACAAATGGGTATTTAGAGAGGTGTTGCCGGGCCCTGTTACAGGTGCAAATAGTTTTTCGTTTGGTAACTATTATTCGCAAATTGGGAATGATATACTATCTGCTAACCCATTAATTGTAAAGCAACCCAATCAATAGTAAATACGCACGATCATGAAAATAAAATTTCAATACCTCATATTAATGTTAGCCCTTTTTGCAGCGTATGGTTGCAAAAAGGATAACTACGATGCCCCTACGCTTACTTTAAAAGGGCGTTTGGTTTACAATGGCGAGGCCGTAAACGTAGAGTACAACAAAGTTCCGTTTGAACTTTACCAGCCCGGTTTTGGTAAAACCGGCCCTATCAACGGTACTTTTGCCCAGGATGGCACATACTCAACCTTACTGTTTGCCGGCGATTATAAGTTCACTATCCCTGCAAACCAGGGCCCGTTCAGGTGGAAAGAGCTTGGGCCAAGTAAACGCGACACCCTGGCAGTAAAAGTTGGTGCAAACCAAACGCTTGATATTGATGTGATACCATACTACATGGTACGCAACGCCACATTTACTCCAGCAAGTGGTAAACTTACCGCCAAATTCAATATCGAGAAGGTGATAACTGATGCCAATGCGAAAAACATTGAGACCGTTTTTCTTTACATCAACAAAACACAATTTGTATCAAACGCAGATAATATGAATATCTCGAGCGATCCGAATGTGCCTGAACCTGCTATAGTTGCCGGCTCTTCTATTACCGACCTGAATAATGTTACCATAATAGATGACCTGCCTTCTATAACGCCAACTCAAAACTATGTTTTTGCACGCGTGGGTATCAAAATAGCCGGGGTTGAGGATATGATATTCTCTCCGCTGGTAAAGGTTTCGCTTTAATAATTAAGGGGGCGCAATTTAGCGCCCCCATTTTTTCCATAACAATCACACTCTAATTACATGAAAAGACTTAGTTTAAGCCTTTCCCTGCTACTTTTTGCCTTTGCCGGTAATGCCCAGCAAAACAACTGGCACGTTATTAAAGACAAGATAACCACGCCTTGGGCTGATAAAGTAGACCCGAAAAAACCGCTTCCTGAGTACCCCCGCCCACAATTGGTTAGGGATAACAACTGGCAAAACCTAAACGGCCTTTGGGATTACAGCATTGTGCCAAAAGCCAATACCCCATCAAAATACGATGGTAAAATATTGGTGCCTTTTGCGGTAGAATCTGCCTTGTCAGGCGTTGGCAAAACCGTTGGTAAGGATAGTATGCTTTGGTACAAAACCACATTTAAAGTTGCAAGCGCGCTTAAAGGCAAACAAGTATTGCTACATTTTGGCGCGGTTGACTGGCGTACCGAGGTGTTTGTTAACGGCAAAAGCGTAGGTAAGCACGAAGGTGGCTTTGATCCTTTCACGTTTGATATTACCGCAGCACTTAAAGGCGGTGGCGATCAACAAATTGTAGTGAGCGTTTGGGACCCTACCGATGATGGCCCGCAGCCACGTGGTAAACAGGTTAAAAATCCTGAGGGTATATGGTATACCCCGGTAACAGGTATATGGCAAACCGTTTGGTTAGAGGGTGTTGCCAAAACGCATATCAGTTC
The DNA here is from genome assembly GCF_003432115.1 of Mucilaginibacter conchicola. Lineage (GTDB taxonomy): Bacteria > Bacteroidota > Bacteroidia > Sphingobacteriales > Sphingobacteriaceae > Mucilaginibacter > Mucilaginibacter conchicola. The sequence goes on along the minus strand of NZ_QWDC01000002.1, from coordinate 1,201,462 downwards.
AACCAAACAAACGCCGGATATTGACAAGAAAACATTATCGGTATCTGCAGCTATTGCAGGCGTGCAAGCAGGCGATAAACTGCGCATAACTGCTTACGATGGCAAAACCCGCGTTGATGAGCAGGTAGTTGATGCAGGCGCTACAGCAACGTTAAACATTTCCAACCCTAAGTTATGGTCAACAGAGAGCCCTTTCTTGTATGATCTGCAGGTGGCCGTTATTCGCAACAACAAGGCGGTTGACCAGGTGAAGAGTTATTTCGCGATGCGTAAGATATCGCTTGGGCCTGATGCCAACGGTGTACAGCGCATGTTACTGAACAATAAATTTGTGTTCCAGTACGGCCCGCTTGACCAGGGCTGGTGGCCTGACGGTTTGTACACCCCGCCAACTTACGAGGCCATGGTGTATGATATTGACAAGCTGAAAGAAATGGGCTTTAACATGATACGCAAGCACATTAAAGTTGAGCCTGCGCGTTATTACACCTATTGCGACCAGCACGGCATGTTGCTATGGCAGGATATGCCAAGCGGCGATTTGGGTAACGGCTGGGAAAATCGCCCGGGCGTTGTTGACCGCGCTACCGATAAAGCCCGCACGCCTGAGTCTGAAGGTTATTACCGCAAAGAGTGGAACGCCATTATGGACGAGCTGCACAACTACCCTTCTATAGTAGTTTGGACGCCGTTTAATGAAGCCTGGGGCCAGTTTAAAACCGTTGAGATCTCTGAGTGGACGATGAAGAAAGATCCATCGCGCCTGGTGAACAGCGCCAGCGGTGGTAACTTCTACACTACAGGCCACATTGTAGATCTGCACAATTACCCGCAGCCGGCAATGCCTCGCCCCGATATTTTTGGCAAGAATACCGCAGTAGTATTAGGCGAATTTGGCGGCCTGGGCTGGCCGGTTGAAGGCCATAACTGGCAAGCCAACAAAAACTGGGGTTACCAGACATTTAAAAACGGCGATGACCTGCTTAAGCGCTACATTACGTTTACCGATCGTTTGCAGGATCTGATAAAACTTGGCCTATCCGCAGCGGTATATACCCAAACTACCGACGTTGAAGGCGAAGTGAACGGTTTCTTGACCTACGACCGTAAAGTGATCAAAATGCCGGTAGAAAGCCTGCACAGAGAAAACACTAAACTATACAACCCGGCTTTGGCTAGATAGCAGATTCGGTGTTAATTAATAATTATATAAAGCAAAAGCCTGCAGTTTTTATTCTGCAGGCTTTTTGTTTTTTAACATGAATTAAAAGAGCAATAAGCAGTGTGTGCCTTTCAGGATTCGAACCTGCCCGCTTGCGCGGTTTCACCAACGAAGTATCACACACTTACGGCATCTTTTAACAAAGGGCTAACGAGCAACCGGTTTCTTTTTTTCCTGAACTACATACGATCTGTTAGATCGCAGGCCGGGATCGAACCGGCGTCCTTCCGCGCGTGTCGGGTGTTCTGACCGAAGTATAACCGGTTTACGGCACCTTTTAAGGTTTAGGTAAAAGATCATTAAAAACAGAGCAAAAGGCGGCAAGTGCTTTTTGGGTTGAATTGACAGTTCGAAGTAACACTCGCCTACGGCATCTGTATAAAAGGGTAAAAATCGATAAGCGCGCTTTTTTACTGTGCTCTAACCAAATTGAGCTACAATGGCAAACCATTGGCCGGACTCGAACCGGCAACCGCAGCGTCCCTAAACGAAGTAACGCTTATCTACGACACCTTTTTATCTTTAATAAAGAGCAACTATCGAACCCGGGCCGGGGAATCGCATTGGGACTCGAACCCACAGTTTGGTTTTCACCATACTGACCATCCCCAAAATTGAGCGAAGTAACCCGTTTCTACGGCATCTTTATATTTTAATTTTTTTTAAAAGAAGGGCAAAAAGCAACAGTGGCTTTCTACTCTGCGTTTTACCAGCTAAACTACCCCTCTGTTGCAGTGGGGGCCGGGATCGAACCGACGTTTCAAAAGGGTAATCGAAGTAACACTTGTTTACGGCACCTTCTTTATTTTTAAAGAGCAACAATTGACCGGGTGCCTGTTTTCAGTTGGATGTGAAGTAACCCGGATCTTACGGCATCTTTATCTCTTAAATTTCTTTTAAAAGTATGGGAGGTTAGCCTTCCCATACTTGGGTTATAATTCTATGTTATTGATAGCGCTTAACGCCGAGTCGCCGTTCTCTAAGGCAGCTAACACCTCAAAAACTTTATCGCTCCAGCCGGCTATCAGGTGTACACCGTTCTGCAATACCTGCAATGGCGTGTTGCCATAACCTTTCAGGTCAAACAGGTAGAGTTTTGCATTTGGTGCTACCTCTTTGCGGTAACGCACCCATTGTTTCTGGATATCGTTAGCAAAGCTGTTACTGTTCCACAACTGGCAGTCGGTAAATAGCATCACTTTATCCATCACCACACGGCGTGCTAAAATATCCTGTATAACCAGGTAGCCGTTAGTGGCATAACCCACCTCGCCCTCGCGGCGATAAAACTCCTGTACGTTACCCAGTATATTGTTACGTGGTACAGCAATGGTTTTCCAGGTATCGCCAAACATACCTACCTCAACGTTTTTACAACGCGATTGCAGTAGCATGGCCAGCATCAAACCCACATCGTACAACAATATTTTGCTTTTGGCTGATACCGGTGTTTGCATAGAGCCGGATACGTCGCAAGCCAGCAACACGCGTGTTTCGTAACCAAATCCTTTTATGTTGGCAGCGCTTGCCTGTACCGCTTTCTCCAAAGCATCCAGCAATGCGCCTGTAAAACCTTTGTTATCGGCAACTACCGCACGCACTTTTGCTGGTGCAACGCTTTGCGCCATTAACTCGCGGCAAGCCGCCAGGTAACGGAACGGAAACTGCTTTGCTTTCGCTACTTCATTTGCATCAGCCAAACGTGCGCACACTTTATCGAAATGAGCATAGCTAACACCCGCATCCTGTATGTTGCGCAGGTTACGTAACAAGGCCATGTAACCCAGTTTGCCGCTGTCTATCAGCTCTTCCCATTTTGCTTTAAAAGCCAGGGATTTCGCTTCAATGCTATCGAAACCTATCTGGCCTAAGGCAGATAGTTCGGTTTCCCAGGTGTAAGGCGTTTGCAGGTCATTGTTTGCTATTTTGTTGAATAGTAATTGCTGCAACTCATCTTTTGCTTTTGGGTGCACCAGGAACAATGCGTCGCGCATTTTTATAGCACCATCGCGGTTGTACTTGGCAAACTGGTACTCATCAAAGCGGTTAAAGGCGGTTGATAAACCTTTTTGCAATTGCTTGCTTAAGCGGTTTAGTTTTTTGGTTCCTTTACGCTCGTTCAGCATACCGTAGCAGGCCAGCAACTCGGTTATCTCATCGGCGCGATTGATAACGCCATCGGTAACCCGGGCAACCAGATCGTCGCCCGAGTGCAGCTTAGCCAGCTCAGTAACCAATACCAATGGAACCGAACGCATATACATTTTGGTACGGGCATATACTGCAAGCTTACCCACAAAAACAGGATTGCATTGTGCAATCAGCTTGCGTACGCGCTCCATACGTTTTTCATCTTTCTCATAAAAGGAATCGTTAAGGCTCCAGGTAACTACCGCGGTGTATAATTCCATTTCGGGCGATAGCTCATAGGCTATTGCACCTTCATAATTGGTAACTGTTGCTTTTAATTTACTTAACAGGTTGAATTTCATTTTTAACATCCTTCTTTGTTTTGTTGATACAAAGGTTAGGGCCTACTGCGCAGCCTTTTTGCGCAGTAAAAAATATTTTAAAAAAAGTTTAAAATAATCTCCGTTATAAACAAAAAAATCCCCTCAGCCTGCCGGCCAAAGGGATCCAATCAAATATATAACCAACAATAATTGATCTATTGCACCAATACCATGTGCTGATAAGGCTGTAGTTTTAAAGTACTGCCCAATGTTACCGCAGCATTGGTGAAAGCATTTTTCCAGGCGCCGTTTGCCAGGGCAGGCGGCACATTATAAGTTTTGTTATCATTACGGATGTTGGCTATTACCAGCACTTTTTGCTTATCGTTGCTTTTTGTGAATACTGATACATCATCGCTGCTGTACAGGCTCAGGTCGCCGGTTTTTACGGCATCGCTTGTTGCACGGAAATTGAGGATATCTTTATACTCTTTGGTCATATCCGGGTTGGTGCTCCAGTCGATAGGTGTATTGTAGAAGAAATCTATCTTCAAAGTAGCACCCACTTCCTGTCCGTTGTAGATCATCGGCACACCTTTCATGTAAGAGGTTACCAGGAAAGCGGCCATTGAACCGGTTTTACCGCCGAAAATATTAACGGGGCTACCATCACTTAAATACACATCGTGGTTAGTGGTGTAACGTACTACTTGTGAACCCGGCAGCGCAGTAGCATACTCGGTAGTATTGAGGTTTTGCAACACAGATAATGATGCATTTTTATCGAATATGTTGTTTTTCAGGTTTCCGTAGTAACCCATACCGTACACCATCTGGAAACCGGCTTTGAAATGGTCTGCACGCGTACCCTCGGCCAACATCAGCAATTTGTGCGAGGTAATGGCTTTCATGGCATCATTAACTTCTTTCCAAAAATCAAGCGGAACAAAGTCTGCTGCATCGCAACGGTAACCGTCAATGTTTGCGGTGTACACCCAGTAGCGCATAGCATCAATCATGGCTGCACGCATATCTTTATTATTGTAGTTCAATGCAATAACGTCAGACCAGTTGGTGCCGGCCGGCGGGATAAAGTTGCCGTTTGCATCCTGCTGGTACCAGCTTTTGTTGGCTGTCCAGGCGTTATCCCATGAGGTATGGTTAGCCACCCAATCCAACATTACGGCCATGCCTTTGCTGTGGGCTGCATCAACTAACTGGCGCAGGTCATCAAGGTTACCAAACTCGGTATTGATGGCTTTGTAATCCTTAACCGAATATGGAGAGCCTAAGCCACCTGCAGATTTAACCACACCTACAGGATATATCGGCATCAGGTAAACTACATTTATGCCCAGGCCTTTTATCTCATCCAGTTTGGCGGTAACAGCTTTAAAGTTATGATCGGCGCTAAAGGCACGCAGGTTAACCTGGTAAATAGCGGCATCTGACACCTTAGGCACATTGGCAAATGGAGTGCCGTACTGCGGATATTTTGCATCATTATTTTGTTGTTGCGCGCTTGTGTCTTTTTTGCAAAAGCTGAATATGGTAATAAGCGATACCAGTAGTAATTTCATTACAATTTGTATTGGTTTTAATTTCATGATCAATAGTTGATATAGGGCGGCTTGCGCCGCCCTAAGCCTAATTCTTTTTCAATTTATAGTTGTAGTTAGATGGATCGTGCAGATCAAGCGTAATGGTGTAGTTGCCGTCTGATGGCACAGTGATATTGGCAACCGAAGCATCATAACCATATACCGGGCTATCGGCATAAGCCAGCTTACCTTCGGCATCAACACCAAAATCAATTACCCAGGCATTATTAGCACGGAACTTGAACGAGCCATCCTTCTTCATATCACAGGTAACTGTCCACACCTCTTTGGCTTTATCATAGGTTAACTGCGTATCAGTATTCCAGCCGCCCGGTGATGCATCGCCCAGTATTGACCAGGTGGTTGGCACTGCCGCCCATGTTTTGGTATTGAGGTTGATAGAAACCTGGATATAACCCGGTCCGGGTGCTACCATGCCACCGGCAAGGCCATTATCGGTAACCGCGTTGTTACCGTTATCGCCATAGTTGATGTGTGTCCAATCCCTCGCGGTGGTAAACTTAAAGTAGTAGTTATCAGCCTGCGGCATATATACATAAGCTTCATAAATGTTTGTTTTTAGAGCTGCCGCGGTTGGCGCTGTTTCTGGATTCCAGCCCTGGTAATTGCCGGGGATAAACAACAGCGGATAGGTTACTACAGGTTTGTACGGTGTTATTTTAATAGTTAACGGATTGGTGTAGGCATACTGATCCTGGTAAGAACGCACACGCACAACTATGGTATTCTCTACTTCAGGTATAAGTCCCATATCAAGCGCCAGTGTGTTCAGATCTTTACCTAAATAAGATTTGCTGAGCACATCGTTACCTACAACTATGGTTTTGGCATTAGCCCATGCATTGGTACCAACAGTATCGGCAGGTACATCAACCTGCAGGGCATAAGTAACAGATGCTTTAATGGTATATTTTACAGCAGGCCACGAGAAAGCTATAACCGATGTGGTATCTTTAGCTTTGGTAAGTACTACCGAATTAACGGAACTACTTAACGAAGTGCCATTACCAAACGATACTGTTTTAAGTACGGTAAGTGTCTGGTCTTTCTTGCAGCCAAAACCCAGGCATACAAGTATCAGTGTGAATAAATAATATATTTTTTTCATGTTGATGAATGCTTTTAATAACCCGGATTTTGTTTAAGGCTGGTGTTGGCATTTAGCGCATTGGTTGGGATAGGGAATAGCTTCCTGAAATCGCCAACCGCAGGCACTACGCCACGCGCCTGTGTAAATGTGCCAAAGCGGATCATATCCTGGCGGCGGTGGCCTTCAAAGTTCAGCTCAAAACCGCGCTCATTGTAGATATCTGTAAGGGTTGGGTTGCTGGTTAATGCACCTAAACCCGCGCGCTGCCTTACGGCATCAACCAACGGTTTGGCTGCGGCAGCATTACCCAGCCGAACATTACACTCGGCCTGCATCAGCATAACATCAGCGTAGCGGAAGATCGGAAAATCATTAGAGGCGCCGCCACCGTTCATTGGCAAAGCAGGCACAAACTTGGTATCGCGCACGCCTTCGTTAGCGCCGGCACCGGGGTTATCTAATGATGATATGGTAGCCGTATAAGTAACACCGCCATCTTGCGAACCAACCAGGAATTGTTTCTTACGGATATCGTTATCGGCATATTTGTTATAAAAATCCTCCGGGATAACAGTACCGTTCCAGCCACTGTAGCCGTAAACAGCCATAAAGTTAGGCCCGTTTAAACTGCGGATAGTAAGAATATTGCGAGATACAATATCAACGGTAGCGTAAATAGAAAGGATGGTTTCATCCGTAGGGTTTTTATCGCCAAACAGTTCATAATACTGGTAACCCAGCGGGCTTGTGGCATTTGCACTGCCGGGGTGTAGTGTAAAGCTACCTTGTGCAACCTTATTACAGGCGGCTAAGCTTTCTGCCCACTTTGGCGTACCGGTGTACACTTCTGCATTTAAATAAACTTTGGCTAACAGGGTGTAAGCCGCCCATTTATTAAAGCGGCCATAATATGCACCGCCTTTGGTTTCGCTGAGTTTATCGGCGTTTTCGGTGATTTCTTTCACGATGAAATCATAAACATCCTTACGCGATGCCTGGGGCAGTTTATCAACCGTTACGTTGTTATCGGTAAAGAAAGGCACGTTGCCGAAATCATCTATCAACAAATAATAGAAGAAAGCGCGCAGCACTTTGGCTTCGGCAATTTTTGCTTCATCGGCTTTAGCCGCTTCCAGTTGCGATACGGCAAGGTTGGCTATGTAAACAGATTTGTACAACCAATTCCAGGTGTTGTTAATGATACCAAAACTTGGCAGCCACTGGCGCTGGTAAAGCTGGGCAAAATCAAGCTGCCAGTCGCCGGTGTTGCGGTGGGGGATCACCTGCTCATCGCTCGAGAAGCTGTTTAGGTCATACCATCCATTATCTGCACCGGCATAGCCCACGCCATCCCAGTTGCCCCCTACCTGTGCGTAAACACTGGCCAGCGCAATATCCGCCCCTTTAGGCGACGAATAAAATTCACTGGCAGGGTATTTATCATATACATTCTCGCTAACCTTGGTACAGCTTTGTGCTACCAGGCCAACCGCTAAAATGCTTAATATTATCTTTTTCATTATCGTTACATCATTATTTTAATACCACATTTAGTCCTAAGGCAAAACTGCGCACGCGCGGATAGGTACCGTTGTCAACACCCATAGTGCTGCCACCGTCTGCAATCAGCTCCGGGTCGGCGCCGCTGTATTTGGTTATCACCAGCAGGTTGGTACCGGTTAGTGACAGCCTTAACGAGCTGATGTATTTTGACTTGGTATTGATGCGGTAACCTACGTTTAGGTTTTCCCAACGGATAAATGAGCCATCCTCAAGCCACAGGTCGCTGCCATATTGTGAGTGGTACAGGCCCAGTGGTACGGCGCTTTGCAGTACGTTGGCTTTACCCAAATTCTCAAAGTAGCTCAGGTTAGCACGGATAGCGTTATAGATCTTGTTACCGCCCGATCCTCTCCAAACCATTGATGCATCAAAGTTTTTGTAGCTAAAGCTTGGTGTAAAGGCAAAGGTGTATTTAGGCAATGCCTGGCCTGATAATACCCTGTCGGGGCTTTGGTTACCCTGATCAATAATGCCGTTACCATCCTGGTCAACAACGGTCTCGGAGTTGCTGGCATCTTTACCCAGGTGTTTAATGATATTGAAGGTACCAACAGGCTGGCCTTTTATCAGGTACGCGTTAGCGCCCCAAGGTATGTAATCGGTATTTTGCTGGATGCCGTTGATAGTGCCGCTTAGGTTAAGTACCCTGTTCTTCAGGAACGATGCATTACCAGCCAAAGTAAGCGTGGTATTGCTGTTGCGGATAACCTGGTAAGCTAATGATACCTCTAAACCTTTGTTAAGCAGGCTGCCCACGTTTGCCTTAATGCTTCCGTACGGGTACGGTGGCTGAGGCACAGTGTAGTTGAAAAGCAGGTTACTGGTTGTTGCGGTAAATACATCAACCGTAGCAGTTAAACGATCATTAAGGAAACCGAAATCGGCACCTAAGTTGGTTTGTTTACGGGTTTCCCAGCGCAGGTCGGCATTCTCGTTCTGGCTCACAAAGTAATTGGTGATCTGCTGGCCACCGAAATAAGTAGCACCTGCATAACCTACCAAACGTATTGAGCCTTGTGGCAATAGCCCCTGCTGGTTACCGGTTACACCATAACCACCACGCAGTTTAAGCGTGCTGAAGATGCGTTGGTTCTTCATGAAATCTTCCTGGTCAATTCTCCAGGCTAATGATGCCGAAGGGAAATCGCCCCACTTGTGGTTGGCTCCAAATACCGATGAACCATCACGACGGAAACTTGCCGTTAACAGGTAGCGGTTAGCAAAAGTATAGTTTACCCTGCCCAGGAAAGATACCAGGTTGCGGTCGTTCTTGTATGATGAAATGTCGCCGGGGGTAACTTTTGTAAGGTCGCCCAGTTGCATGGCGTTGTAAGTAGCAAGGTCGTTAATAAAACCTTTAGCCTGCGCAAAATTGCCGTTGTAGGTTTGCGACTGGTATTCATAAACCGCTACCGCATCTAAGTGGTGCTGGCCAAAATCTGCTTTGTAATTCAGGCTGATATCGGTTAGCTTTTCATCCGTATGGCTGTTGCTGATATTGGCAATACCACTGTTATCAATAGCACTTGGTACGGTAGATTTTGCAGGCAGGTAATAACCTGTGTTGGTATTCAACCTTCTCCAGCTGCCAAACCAACCTGCAGTGAGGCCTTTGGTCAATTGCAGGTCGGCACGCAGGCTACCGAACAGTGCATCCTCATGTACCTGGTTAATTACCGTTTTGGCAACAGCATACGGGTTAATGTACTGGAACACGTTAGGATCGGTATAGTATGAACCGTCAGGGTTCAATACCGGGTCTGTAGGGCGGGCCACATACGTATTGTTGAACAGGCCCGATGTAAATGCAGCACGGCCAATGCTTGGCGGGCTGTAAGTTGCATCGTTGATACCACTCGTCAGGTTCATGGTCAGCGTTAACCTGTCGTCAAGCGCTTTTTGCGTTGCGGTTAGGCGGCCAATGTTGTTCTTGTATTTTGAGTTGATTACCGTACCGGTTTGCGCAATGTTGGTAAGCGATGCGCGGTAGTTAAACTTATCCGCTCCGCCGCCAAATGCTACAGTATGGTTCTGGGTTGATCCCGTTTGTTGCAGCAGGTCTTTCCAGTTAGTGCTCGATCCGTGGTTGGTCTCGGCAGGCACGTTGTAAAGTTGTGCTTGCTCCCACCACTGATCGGCGTTTAGTACTTTCAGGGTTTTAGAATTTACATCAACCGATGCACTTGCGTTATACTCCAATGAAGTTTTACCGGCTTTGCTCTTTTTAGTGGTTACGATGATAACACCCGGCGCACCGCGCGAACCGTAGATTGCCGTTGCCGATGCATCTTTCAGCACGTCAACAGATTCTATCTCGCTTGGCGGCAGTTGCTTTAACAGGTCCATATTACCCTGTATCCCATCAACCACAACCAATGGGTCGTTACCGCCAATAAGCGATGTTATACCTCGGATACGTACACTTGGCGATGTACCCGGCTCGCTACCCGTTTGGCTAACGTTAACGCCCGCAGCCCTGCCCGCTAATTGTTGCAGAGGGTTGGTGATAGGGCCGGGGTTAAGGTCTTTGGTACCCAAAGTGGTTACTGCACCGGTAAGGTCTGATTTTTTGGTTGTACCATAACCTACCACAACCACCTCTGAAAGTGATTTGGCATTTGGCACCATCTGTATGCTCAGCGACTGATTGGCAGTAAGCGTTTTCTCAATGGCATCATAGCCAATAAAAGTGATGTTTACCACAATTGCCTCGCCGCTGCCGGTAACGCGGAACGCGCCGTTGGCATCAGTTGAGGTGGCCTGATTGGTGCCTTTTACACGCACAACAGCACCCGGCAAAGGGTTGTTGGTTTCGTCAACTACCTTGCCCGAAAACACCGGTGTTTGGGCAAAAGATAGTGTACACAGCGAAAGTAAAAGCACGGCAAGGCCATACTTAAATAAGGAAATGTGTTTCATTTAAATGGGTTTAATTGGTTTAATATGGTTGGTACCGGATAGGGCCTGTACCACAACATCAAAGTAAAAGAGCTTTACGCGCGGTTACAATATTCCGGAGAGCCGATATTAAAAATCAAACCGAATGAATAATTATAAATAATTAATAATCAATTATTTATAATTATAATAAAGGAGAGCTGATATAGAAAATATGGAATAAATATGGGCTTAAGATGCCGAAACAGGCTGCTCTTTAAGGGCTTTTATCTGCATAATGCGGCCCTCAAATTCGTCGTTAGCAACGAAGGAGCGGTTCTTCACTTTGGTTTTGTAGGTGTAGATGGTATTCACCGAGTAGTTGAGGATCTTGGCGATGGTCTCGTTCTCATCAATCCCCAAACGTATAAGCGCAAAGATGCGCAGCTCGTTATTCAGCACCTGGCCGGTAATCTGAGTTTGGTGTTCGGCATCAAACAGCAGGTTAAAATCCTCAACAAAATTGGGGAAGAGGTTAAGGAAAACTTTATCAAAACTGTCAGACAAGTTCTCGCGGTCGTAACTCGTGTTAAGGCGATTGATCACCCGCGCCAGTTCATCATAGCTTTTATCTTTCGAGATCTTTTCAAGGCTGCGTTTCAGGCGGTCAATCTTCTCGATGTAGCCCGAGTTAATGGTGAAGAAGTTGCCGATATACTCGTCCTTGATCATGTTGGCCTCATCCAGTTTGCTGTTCATGTGTTTAAGCGAGCGGTTGGCCTGGTCGAGGGTTTGGTTGGTGCTTAGCAACAATTCGTTGGCTGCATTCAGATCGTTGTTCTTTTTAACAATGAGCTCATCGGCAATGCGCAGTTTCTTCAGTTGCCTTGCTGTTATCACCGCGAATACGATCACAACAACAATCAAAGAGGTAATGGTGGCCGCATATACCAGCAGTGTACGCCGCTCCTTTTCCATGCCCTTTATCTTTTCGGTTTCAATAATGGGCAGGATGCTGCTTATCTGTGCTTCGCGATGGCGGGCTCCGTAAAAATTGGCATCGTTTATCGCATTGTGAATGTACAGGAATGCAGATTTGGTATCGCCATCCTCATACAAACGCTTGGCCAGATTAGTTAGCGCAACCGACTCTTTAGTGCCGTGCATATTATCGATAATAGCCGCTTTGGTGAGCAGTTGCAGGCTCAGATCAGATTGTTTTGAAACGTAATAGATGTAGCTGAGGCAGCTTAAATTCACCGCGCTATCCTGGTAGGTTTGCGGCAAACGCATGATCTGCTGATAAGGTTCCAAGGCTGCTTTATAATCGCCGCTGCGCAGAGCTTTTAAACCAGCTGCCGAAAGATATTCATAAGAGCCGGGTTTATGGGTTGCAATGATAGAATCGCAAAAAGCCAAACCCTCACGGCTGTATGGATAGTAATAGTCTGCTATTTTATCATAATCGGCAATATCAAAATGACTGCGGGCCTGCAGGAAAAAGTATTCAAAGTGTTGTTTCTCGTTCAGGTATCGGGTATTAACGCGAGACAACGTATCCAAACCCTCTTTAAACATACCGGCAGAAATGAGCACAAAGCCCATGTTCACCTTCGCATTGTTGATGCGGGCGGGGTCTTTTAGCTGATAGGCTACCTCGTCCAGCTTCTTGCAGTAGAAGTAAGCAGAATCGTGCACAAAGGATTTGTAGGCATCAAACAACTTCTCGTAGTTATCATACCGCGCATTCAGCGATGCGTAGTTGGCGTGCAGGCCTTTTTTGATTTTTTCTATTTCGGCAACCTTGGCCTGGTCTATCTTTTCTTTGCTATCCAGCACTTTGTTCAGTACACGCAACAGGCCATCGGTAGTTTGCTGCGCACGCGAAATTGCAGGCTGCATAACAACCAGCGCCATAACTATATAAACGATATTTAAAACCTTGCCGCGCAGCATCCTACTAAGTTAATAAATTGTAAAGGTATTTAGCCCTCAATTTTCTTTACTGATAAAGCTACAAAGATGGGAAATCTGCACGGTACTATAAACCCACAAGCGAGACGCTTGCGGAAGCGATTCGGACTTAAAAAACGAAGCCCGCCAAATGTTACCATTTGAACGGGCTTGCTCACCATTATTAATTAACCTGTATCTCTCTTAGTACTTAGTCACCTTAACCCAATCAACCAGCATTTTTGCTTTGCGTTGTTTGATCAGATCAAGCGCTTTTTCTGATAAGCCGTAGTATGGTTTTTTTAACCCGTTTATCTTGAACGGATAAATACCGCCTACAGCAAAGTTGAGGATGAGGAACTGCTTATCGGTAAATACCCATTTGCCATAATGCTCGGCCATGGTTTTTGTTACCCTGAACATTGGTACACCATCGTATTTAAACACCAGGCTCTCGGGTGTCCATTCAACGGCATAGATATGCCATTTGGTAACATCATTGTTTTTAGGCAGATACAAGCGGTTAACAAAAGGAGTTTCGCCGTTGTAGCCGGGGCCGTGCACTGCGGCACTTACCCAGTCGCCTTCGCCAATAAACTCCATAATGTCGGTTTCGCCACCTGCGGGCCACTCGGGGTACCCCAGCATCCACCAGGCCGGCCAAAGGCCATCTGCAGCAACCAGTTTAATGCGGGCCTCGGCAGTACCATAAGTAAAATCGAACTTGTTTTGGGTAACCAGCCTGCCCGATATAAAATCAAAAGTCTGGTTATCAAAAGTTTTAAAGCCCGGCGAGTATTTTGGCGTGAGTACCAGCGCACCATTACCGGCACCCTGCGCCTCGGCACCGTTTACAAATGATATCACCTCGGCCGAATCAACATAAGCCTGCAGCTCTCCGTTAACATGGAAACCGGTTACTATGGGCGTCCACTTTTTGCGATCGAGCTTGCCGGTAGCGAAATCATCAAAAAAGATGACCTTGCCCGTCTGCTTTGGCTTATCTGCCGTAGTTTTCTTTACCTGCGCAAACGCGGGCAAAGCTGTTACCGCTGCCACAGCAACGGTTATAAATAGTTTTTTATTGAGCATAACCTGTTTAAGGGATTTATAATAAAAGAGCATCCCCGCAGGGATACTCCTTTACGTTTATTATCTGTAAACTCGTACATACTCAACTTCCATGGTACCACCGGTAACCGCCGGATCAACAGCGCCACCAAAGTTACCGCCCATTGCCACGTTCATGATCAGGAAGAAATCGGCATTGAAAGGAGTATCGGCACTGTTGGCAAAGGTATGGTACACCTTGCCGTCAACAGCAAACTTGAGTTCGGTTTTAGTCCACTCCAGGCTGTAAACATGGAAGTCTGTTGAAGCAGTTGGGTTCATCACCGTTTGGCTTACACCACCGCCACCGTAGTGGCCGGGATAGTGCAGGGTAGAGAATATTTTATTTTGCTGATTACCCACGTGCTCCATAATATCTATTTCGCCACAGGCCGGCCAAGGGGTGGTATCAACATTGCTACCCAACGCCCAAAGCGCAGGCCAGGTACCACCGCCCGATGGCAATTTGGCCTTAAACTCAACCCTACCATATTTAAAGTTGAATTTGCCTTTTGATAACAATCTTGCCGAAGTAAATGTGTAGCCCATGTAAGCTTCTTTCTTCAGCATAATTTTTAGCTTGCCATCAGCCACTATCACGTTCTCGGGGCGGTTGGTGTAGTACTCCAGCTCGTTATTACCCCAGCCATTGTTGTTGCCCAGGTCATAACCCCATTTACCCGGATCGGGTGCGCCGGCTTTATCAAACTCGTCTGCCCATACGAGCGTTTCGCTTGCGGCTACGGTAACGCTTGAGGTTTGGGTTGTTACCTTACCCGCAGCGCTTTTAGCGGTAACTTTTACCGTGTAAGTACCCGCTACCGGATATTTGTAAGTTACCTGCCCTGTTTCAGAGCTTTGGTAAATACCATTGCCAAAATCAAACTCGTATGATACCGCGTTGGTTGCCGTAACCGCAAAGGTTACGTCGCCGCTGTTATCGGTACTTGGTGTGGCTTTTATCTGGACGTTTGATGGCTTGTTAGGGTCAACCTTACCGCCATCATTTTCTTTGTTGCAGGCTGCTATCAGCGCTACAAGCGCTATCAGTATGTATGTGCTTATGCGTCTCATATCCTTATTGTTTTACTTTAAATATCTGGTACCAGGCCAATCCGTCTGTGCCTATGTTACGCAAATGGATAGTTGTTGGGGTGATAGATAATATCTCGTAATTTTTACCGCCGGTACCAAAGGCTATTAAACCATTACCCGGAACCATAAATTGTATACGGGTTGAGTTTGCCGTTGTTGAGCTTGATGTTGCATCCATAAACGCTAATTTACGAGGTGCGCTGTTATCAATTGTAAAGCAGTTATCGCCGCCGCTAAAACCGTAGTAAACGGTAGATGCTGCTACCAGGAAAGACTGACCTTTGTTATTAACAGTCATGGTTACTCCGTTATTAGCATCCTTGGTAAAGGTTACTTCATCATCGTACAAACAAGGGTCGCGCTGGTTTGGCGGGGCTGCATAATGATCTGGAGTGAATGTATTAACCGGGCCAACACCTACGTGACCAGGCGTTTCGCGATCAATAACCCATGTTTGCGAACCGCCGTTGGTAAGGTTTTGCAACATCTCGGCAGGAATTTCAAACAACACAAAAACACTTATCTTTTTTGTAGCAGTTGAAGTTACACCACCTGTACCTATAGCGCTTACAATGATGGTGTAATCAGAAGTGCCGGGGCTTGCATATTTATGCGTTACCTTGCCCGATGTTACTATCTCGGTATTACCATCGCCGTAGTCAATTTTGTAGGATATGACGTTACTTGCCGTAACGTCAATATCCACTTTACCGCTGCCATTGCCGTTAGGGTTGGCCGCATCAACACCCTCAATATTGGTATTAAGGGTTACATCAGAAGGGGTAACTATCTTGCCGAACGTATAGTCGGGCTTTTTGCAGCTAACCACTGCAATAACAGCTGCCAAACAGGCCGTTGCTAATATTTTGAAATTAATTTTCATGGTTATATAAATTAATTAAGGGTTATATCATCTAAATAGAACGTGTAGTTAGCCGAGCCATCGCCTTGCGTACCGTTATCAAATATCAACACTATCTTCTGGTATGAATTGGCCGTATTGATGGTACTGTAATCAAAGGTCAGTTCTTCCCACTCGTTGGCTTTGGTGGTAGCAACTTCTTTCTCAAAGCTGATACCGCCATTGGTAAGGTTTTCTACTTTCAGCAACACCTTAGCACCCACGCGCGGCGACCATACCTTCATTTTGAAGGTTTTCTTAGTCGAGAAATCTATTGGGTTATCCAATGCGATAAACGCTCCACCCCATGGCTGGCCGCCATTTTTAATCATGCGGGCAACTTTGGCACTTGCGTTAATACCTGTTGCATGCGGGTTAGCAATTACAGTAACGCCACCACCATCAAAACCGGTGAAAGCATAGGTCAACAGATCAGACTCAAAAGTTAATGGCAAGCCCAATATCATTGATGCCGGAGTAGGGATTTGCAGGTCATCCATATAGAATACCTTTCCGCTGCCATCTGCCCCAAAATCAAAGAATACCGATGCTTTATCGTACACTACTGCATTATCAAGCGCAGGCGTGCCGGGCGAGCTGTGCGTAAAATCAAACGTTAAAGTTTCCCACTGGTTGGCTTTGGTGGTCAGCACATCTGTTTCTACTGATTTTGCCCCGTCGCTGTGATTCTCCAATTTCAGTTTAATAGTTAAACCTGCAGCCGGCGAGTAAATACGCATGGTCATTTTTGTGTTCGAGGTATTTACCGGGATACGTGTTGCAAAGCCTGATGCAGTACCCAAGGTAGTACCAGACCAAGTTGCTGCGCCGCCGTTTTTAACTACTTTAAGCACTTTATTTGATGCATTAGCAGGATCAACCTCTACCGATGATGAGTTGCCACCAAAATCGCTCGTGGTGTAATCAAAGTTAGGATCATCAAACATCAACGGCAGATCTATCTGCCTGCCAACTTTAACAGTTTGGGTAATTTCAGAAGTTGCCGCGCCACCGCTTAGCGCTACAATACGAATGGTGTAAGTACCAGCAGCTTTGTAGGTGTGTACAGCGGGCTGGCCTTCAATAAAGGTATCAAACGGCTCAGGGTTGGTAGCGGGCTCGTCGCCGTAGTACACGTGGTACATGGTTTCGTAATCGGCTGTTGCATCTACAGTAACACCAAGCCCGTTGGTGGTTACTTTGGCTTGCAGGTTCTCGGGCTTGCGGAATGATACCGTTAGCTCCTGGGTTAACTCCACGCTTTTGCCGGCTACGTTATGCCCAACAATTTTAACGGTGTATTTTCCTTCGGCGTATTTATGGTCGATGGTTTTGCCGCCGCTCAGCTTGGTGTACGTATTGCCGCCATCGCCAAAGTAAACATCGTAGCTGGTAACCGCTTCGCCGCTCGGCACAATGGTAACCAGGCCCGAGTTATCCTGAGTTATATTGAACAGTATGCCTAATTTACCCGGCGCTGTTGCCTGGTTAACAAAAGCAGTATCTGTATAGTCCTTTTTGCAGGCCGCGGTAGCAGCCAGCATCAAGGTTAATCCTAAATAATATTTTATTGCCTTCATGTTTTTAAATGATAAGGTTTAATAGCCAGGGTTTTGTGGAATACCGGTAACGTTGATCATCTCTATCGGGATAGGGAATACCTCATGTTTGCCGGTTACAAAACCACTAAGTTTAGATGCAGCCTGCCCGGTTCTTACCAGGTCAAAGAAACGGTCGCCGTCCATAGCCAGTTCGCGGCGGCGCTCATCCCATATTGCTTCTTTTAAAGCAGTGCCAGATACGGTAATATCATGGTTATTATCTTTAAAAGCACGGCGGCGAACAAGGTTAACATAACCACGGGCCTTTGCATCGTCGCCACCACTGCGGTTAATAGCTTCGGCAGCCATCAGCAATACTTCAGAGTAACGCAACACGCGGAAGTTGTTCAAATAGTTCAACTCCACCTGCCCAGATGTTTCACCTTTACGTGGCAGGTATTTACCATTGTATAAACCTGTGTTTTTGTATGGGGCAACCTGGTAGCTGATACCATAATCAGGGTGTGCAGCTTTGTAATCCTCAATATTAAAAGCAGTAATATCTTTACGCTGATCACCTGCCGAGTAGGCATTAGCCAGATCTTTTGTAGGCAGGTTTGTGCTCCAGCCGGCAGCATAAGGCATAGCGCCGCTGCCACTTATACCTCTTATACCATTTTGTTGTACGGCATAGTTACCCTGGCCGCGGGTTGCGCCACCCCAGTTGTAATATGGCGAGCCATTAGTGTACTGGATCTCAAATACAGACTCGGGGCCGTTCTCGCCTGATGCCAGGTAGATAGAAGCATAATCTGCCACCAGGCTAAATGCACCTGATGCGATAACCGGTTCCAGAACGCCATCGGCTTCGGTAAACTTATTCTCGTACAAGTAAACTTTACCCAAAAGTGCCTGGGCAGCATATTTAGTTATACGGCCTTGTTGTGCCTGCGTAGTTGGCAATACGGCAATAGCAGCCTTAAGATCGGCCTCAACCTGCGCATAAACCTCTGCTTTAGGGGCTCGTTTTGTAGCTCTTGCGTTGTTATTATCATAGCGGCCATCGGTAAATAAAGGCACATCGCCCCACATTTTTACCAGGGTGAAGTAGTAGTAAGCGCGCAAAAAGTACATCTCGCCATAAAGCGCATCCTTACCATTAAAATCAACGGTTTGGCCAGCCTTGTTTTTGTCTTTGTACTGGATGATATAGTTAGCGCGGTTAACACCCTCATAAGCTACCTGGAAAAGGTCGGTAAGCGTTGAGTTAACCGGGGTGAGCGTAAAATCATCTATTTGCTGCAGTGGCAAAACGTCTGATGCGCTCTCGCCGCCGGCAACCGAATTGTCTGAAGCAATATCGCCGATAACGGTTACCTGGTTAAGCCATTGCAATGGCGAATAAACGCTGATAGCCATGGTACGGTAGTCGCTCTCTGATTGCAGGTAATCCAGGTCTGTTACCTGGTAACGATCATGCGGATCGTTCTGAACCCATTTTTTACATGCTGTTAGCGAGGTTATCAACATAACCACTCCAATTAGCTTTATATATTTTCTATTCATTGTATTATCTTTTAATGAATTATAATTTAATATCAATACCCATAGTGTATACGCGAGGCTGTGGATATGAGCCGCGGTCAACACCGGTATCGAAAATACCGCCGCTTATTTCGGGGTCAAATCCTGAATACTTGGTGATGGTAATGGCATTTCTCACCTGAGCATAAACCCTTATGCTTTTGAATACTTTGCCGCGTAATATGCTTGGGAAAGTATAACCTAACTGTATGTTCTTGATCTTTGCAAATGATCCATCCTCAACATACCTGTCTGATGCACGGATGTTGCTATTATCATCAATGAAAGTATATCTTGGGTATCGGGCGTCATTGGTGCTGCCTTCGCCGGTCCAACGGGCCAGTACACTGCGCGGTTTGTTAGTTAAGTTACCGTTACGCTCGTAAGCACGGTAAACATCGTTGCCTAATGAGATATAAGTAAATGCATTGAAATCAAAATTCTTGTAACTCATGGTCAGCGTCCATCCCAAAATGGTTTTAGGGAATGGATTACCAATATTGGTACGGTCGTCACCGTTTATTACGCCGTCTTTGTTTACATCCACATAGCGGATATCGCCAGGCTTGGCACCCGGCTGCGTAGCCGCAGCTGCAATTTCTGCAGTATTTTGGAATAGGCCGTTGGTTTTATAACCGTAGAAATAGCCCGGAGCATAGCCTTTTTCAAATACAGTAACCGATTGTGACTGACCGTTGAAATAGTTACCACCAAATATTTTGGCTGTACCATCGGTATTGGTAGCAGTAACCAGGCTTTTTACAGTAGTTAATGTAACGGTGTTACCCAATTTAAATGCACTGCTCAGGCTGGCGTTATAACTAACCGATAAATCTAAACCGTTATTTTTAGTTGAACCAATGTTGGCCGCAGGTATTTGTATGGTACCTACAGGTAATGCCGTTGCAGGATAGAATATCAAACCTTCCACTCGTTTCTCATAATAATCTGCAGAGATGCTTAGCTTACCATTAAACATGGTAAGATCGAAACCAACGTTGGCTTGTTTCTGGGTTTCCCAACCAAGTAACGGGTTAACGGTTGAAGACAGGGTTGAACCCGGATAAAACACATTACTGAAGTTGTAACCGTTACTGTTTGCATTAGGTCCGTAATCGGGGCCACCGGTTGTAATACCGTTTGCTTGCGGCGGGGTAATGTCATTGCCCACGGTACCGTAGCTTCCCCTTATTTTTAACAGATCAATATCCTTTACATTAAAGAAACTTTCTTTACTTACTACCCAGCCTGCTGACCCTGCAAAGAAGGTTGCGAATTTCCTGTCCTCACCAAATGAAGTTGAACCATCGCGGCGGGTACTGAATGATGCCAGGTAACGCTCTTTATAATCATAGTTCAACCTTCCAAAAACCGACATGTTTCTTTTGAAACCCTCGTAATAGTAGCCACCTGCAGCTGCGGGGTTGGTTGCTGTATTGGTACCGGTTGCAGTATTATAGTTGGCAAACGTCCATGAGTTAAATGGTACATCCTGCCTGTTAGCACCTGCTCCGTTGTTTGTTTCTTTTAGAAGAGAAAAACCTACAACTGTTTCAAAATTATGATCCTGTGCTACCTTAAAGTTGTAGTTGGCAAATGTCTCCCAGCTATAGTTAAAGCTGCTTGCTTTAGCGTGGTTTACGCTATTGTGCCTGTCAATAACGGTTGATCCATCGGCATTAAGGCTGTTATCAACGTTAAGCGGACCATAAAATACAAGCGGGGTAAAACTCTTACCATTATCGTCATACTTGGTGTAACCAAACCTGCTGGTTAATTTCAGGTTCTTCAATATATCGTACTGTGCCTCAAACTTACCGTAAAGCTTACTGCCGGTGTTTGTATTGTAAGTATTATCCAGCTTGGTTAGCGGGTTGTAGATCTCTGAAAGAATAAGGTTGCTGTAACCATACTTACCCACTGTGTTGGTAGTATTTAACACAGGAACAGTAGGATCAAAATTTAACGCGCTGCCAATAACACTGTTAAAAGAGTTTTCCTGGATACCTTTTGAGTGCAAAATAACACCGGTAGTATTCAAAATAAACTTCAATTTTGGTGCTACCTGGAAATCGATATTTGCAGTGAAGTTACCCCTGTCAAACCTCGATTTATCGCTGCCGCCTACAATACCGCTCTGGCTGGTATAACCACCGGCTAAGTAATAGCTAACCGTTTCGCTGCCGCCGCGTACACCAAAGTTGTGCTGCTGTAAAGGTGCTATTTTAAATATCTCTTTTTGCCAGTTTGTACCTGTACCCAGTACAGACAGATCCGGGAATATTGGGTTACCGCCTGAGATAACGCTACCTTCATTCACCATAGCTCCGTACTCGGTTGCATTTAATACCGGAATATAACGGGGTACTTCCTGAACGCCATAGCTGCTATTCACGGTAAGCTCGGTTTTCATATTCTTTTTACCCGTTTTGGTAGTTACCAAAATAACACCGTTACCACCTCTTATACCGTAAATTGCTGTAGATGCAGCATCTTTTAGTATAGTTAATGATTCGATATCAATAGGGTTTACCGCGTTAAGATCACTCAGCCCCTGCTGCACACCATCAATTACCACCAGCGGATCTGACCCGCTGTATGATGGGATACCCCTGATAATAATTGTTGGATTTGAGCCCGGTGTGCCGCCCTGTACTACCGTAACACCTGAGGCACGGCCTTGTATGGCTTCTTCTGCACGTACCGGGTTCTGGCGTTGTATATCAACACTCTTAACGGTAGATAATGCACCTGATACTTTGGCTGCCTTTTGTGTACCGTAACCAATAACTACTACCTCTTCTAAGCTTTTCCTGCTGTCGTCAAGGGTAAAGTTTTCAACTCCGGCAGTGGTTACAGCCCGCTCAACGGTGCCCATGCCAATAAAGGTTACTACTATGGTACCGCCATTTTGCGGCAAGTTAAGGGCGTAGTTACCGTTTACATCGGTAACTGTACCCTGCGATGTGCCTTTTAGCGCTACTGAAGCACCCGGCACGCTTTGTCCGTCTGATTTCTGGGTTACTTTACCTGTTATGCGGATGCTTTGCGCGTAAGCTGCATTCACAAAACAAAACAGCAAAGCTATACCCACAATAAACTTGAGTTTAATTTGCATAAGGTTTACTAATTAGTTTAAAATTGATTGAAGGGGTGCGGAACCCATAATTGGTTGTAAAAGTTTAATCATGTAAAAAAATAAGGGGTGCAAAAATGCACACTAATACATTAGGTAATTTAAATTGGTTAATACGTTTATTATTGGTTTATAAAAAGCGCAAGGAGCGCCGGTTTATGAGCTCAAAAGTAGGCTCCTGAGGTGTTGATAAGCAAATTTGGCACTACATCACTACTACAACAAGCATAAAAAAACTATAAAAAAAGCGATATTAGCATCACCAATATAAGCCCCCGGTTAATGATGTTCGCTGCACGGTATAAATTGCTGTATTTGACCTTTTTGCCGCTTTTGCTTTTTGTTTCAGCACAACAAAAGGCATCGGCACAGGCCTATATTGCGCAACGAAAAACCATTAATTACGAGAAACGAACCTACAGTGCGGGTACACAAAACTGGAAAATACGCCAGGATGCGCAGGGCCGTATGTATTTTGCCAACAATGAGGGCGTGCTGGTTTTTGACGGGGCCAACTGGGAGCTTTTCCCCTTACCTAACCGCACCATTGTACGCTCAATGGAGTTTGGTAAAGACAAGCGTTTGTACGTAGGCGGGCAGGATGAGATAGGCTACTTTGCACCGGGCAAAAACGGGTCGCTGGTTTTCACTTCTCTGAAAGATCTTATCCCTAAGGCTGACCAGATCTTCTCTGACCTTTGGGATATTGTTGCCTTTGGCGACGATATCTACTTCCGCTCAAACGATAAGATATTTAAATACAGCAAGGGAAAGATCACGGCTTACCATAGCCATTCGTGGTTGTTTCTTGGCGCTTATCAAAACAGGCTTTTGGCACACGACGAGCAGAAAGGCCTGCTGGAATATGTAAACGGCAGCTGGCAAACGTTCATCGAAAAGAAAGACCTGCCCGAAGGTTTTTATATCACCTCGATATCTAAATACAGCACATCGTTCAGCTTGGTTACCACCTCAAAAAGCGGGGTTTTTATACTGAGCGATAAAATCTTGCGCAATTTTAACCTGCAAGGTTTTGGGATCGATAACCATCAGCATTTTTCGGCAGCTATTGCGCTGGATGATGGCACGTATCTGCTGAGCACTTTCCTTAACGGGATCTATCAAGTTGACCGCACCGGCGCTGTGATAGAGAATCTCTCCAAAAAAGAAGGTCTGCAAAACCCATTTGTACGCACCATGTTTGCCGATGCCGGCCACAACGTTTGGCTTGGGTTGGATAATGGGATCGATTTTATCGCCTACAACAACCCTATTAAACACATCGGCCCGGCCATTTTTAGGGAAGGTGGTGGCTATGCTACAGCTTTTTATCACAACAGATTGTATTTTGCCCTATCCAACGGCATTTACCAGGTGCCCGTAACCGACATGGGCGACCTGAGCTATGTTAAAAACGATTTTAAAATTACAGCCGAAGGCCAAACCTGGAATGTATCTGCTGTGGGCGGCCATTTATTAGCCGGAAAAGATGATGGTATTTTTGAGGTACAGGATGGATACATCTCCCCTATTTATAACGCCACCGGCTTCTGGATCTTCCAATCGCTGATAAACAAAGCTGGCAAGCCTTTGATAGCTGCCGGTAATTATTACGGCGTACGCTTGTTTGAAAATAACGGAGCCACGTTGTTAGATAAAGGCAATTTAGGCAAGTATTACGAGTCGGCGAGGTTTTTACAGGTTGATGAGCATAACATTATCTGGACATCGCACCCCTACCGCGGCATTTACCGCCTTGATCCTGAAAGCAACCAGGTAAAAAACTACACCAACGCACAAGGACTGCCATCAACTAACAACAATTTCATTTTTAAGCTGAAGGACAAAGTAGTGGCCGCTACCGAGAAGGGTATTTATGAGTACGATGCCGCTACGGATAAGTTTAAACCATCGCCCATTTATCAGCCGATATTTGGCACGCGCAGTATCCGTTATTTAAAAGAGGATGGCAGCGGCAATATCTGGTTTGTTGAAGGCAAAAACCTTGGCGTGGTTGATTACTCGGCCAAACCTGTCATCATCAATTTCCCCGAACTGAACAACCGCGTGTTAAGTGGTTTTGAGAATGTGTATCCTGTTAATGCCGAAAATATTTTTGTGGGCAGCGAGAATGGCTTTTACCATATCAACTACGCCAGGTACAAGCAAAACATCCGCCCGTTGAAAGTATACATCCGCAGCGTACGCTCGGGAGCGAGCGGTGATAGTGTCCTTTTTGGTGGTTATACAAATGAAAAGCGATCAGACGCAGATATCCTCAACCTGAAATATGCCCTTAACTCCCTGCACTTTGATTACTCATCGCCGGCATTTGAGGAGCAATCAAACGTGGAATACCGCTATTTGCTTGATGGCTTTGACAAGGGATGGTCTGAGTGGTCAAAGAAATCGGAGAAGGATTATACTAACTTACCGGCTGGCCGGTACACCTTTAAAGTGCAAGCGCGCAGCCATCAGAATAACCAATCGGCGGTTACCGGTTATACTTTCAGCATATCACCGCCGTGGTACCAATCTATCTGGGCTTATTTGATTTACATGGCGGGCATAGTGGCTTTGCTATATACCATTTACCAGAAACAAGAACAGCGACTGGTAGCCAAACAGGAAAAAGAACTGCGCCTGCAGCAGCAGAAAAACGAGGAAGAGCAGCAGCAATTAGCCTACCAGCATCAGCTGGAAATGGAGCGGTCTGAAAAAGAACTGGCCAACCTGAAGAACGAAAAACTGCAATCAGAAATAGAGTATAAAACATCTGAGCTGGCATCATCGGCGCTAAACCTGGTGCAGCAAAAAGAGTTCCTTACCAAGGTGAGGGAAGAACTTACCCGCCTTCAAAAAACAGGCAATGCGGTAGAGGTATCGGAGATCAAGAAGATCCAGCGGATGCTTAATGATGAGGATAAACTGAGCGAGCAGTGGGAACAATTCTCTATCCATTTCGATAAAGTGCATGCAGGATTCCTGTCGCTGTTAAAAAGCCGCTACCCCACCATTAACCAGCAGGAGTTAAAGCTTTGCGCCTACCTCATCATGAACCTATCCAGCAAGGAGATCGCCCAACTGATGGCCATATCCGTGCGGGGTGTGGAGATAAGCCGGTACCGACTGCGCAAAAAACTGCAGATCCCAACAGAGGCCAACCTGTTCGAGTTCTTGTTCGAGATCCAGCGCGAGCTGATGAAATAATCTGTTACAGCTTATCGTATTCCGGCTTCCAGGTAACCGGCATTTTGCCATACAGCGCCGCGTTTGCCGAGTGTACACATATTGCGGTACGCGCCCCGGTGAACACATTACTATCTGGAAGGGTTTTGTTTTGCACGCTTTTGTAAAACTCGTTAAAGGCATACCAGGTACCATCCTTAGTTTTCTCGGGCAATATTGGGCTGCCGCCTTCTTTATTCCACACAATGCGGGTAGCGCCGGTAACGCCATCTACCAGTGTTTTATCACTCAGGAGTTTCTTTTCGGGGAAGAACTTGCCTTCATCTGTCAGTAATGAGATAGTACCGAGTGTCCCTTTTATCTTGAACAGGTAACCATCATGCGCGTTACCGCAAGTTGCACCAAAGTTGCCCACCATGCTGTGCTGCCCCTCGTAACGGAACATGACCTGTACGTTATCGAAAGTTTCGCGGCCATCTTTAAAGGTATCAATACCACCGGTGGCAAAGATCTGCTGCGGGTGGGTATCAAAAGCCCAGTTGATAAAATCTATCTGGTGCGATAACAATTCGGCCATTAAACCGCCCGAGTATTGCTTGTACATGCGCCAGTTGATCTGCCTTTCCAGCGCGGGCGATGGCACCGGCCTGCGCCAGTTGCCGTTGCGGTCCCAGCGGCAGTCTATCTGGTTAATATCGCCCAAATAGCCTTTGTTTATCATCTCCTTTACCCTGTAGTAAAGCGGCGAGTAACGGTATTGGTGACCAACCTGTACCACCTGCTTTGGTTTGCTCTTAACAAGCTTAACCAGTTCCAATGCCTGCGGAATATCGTAGGTCATGGTTTTCTCCAGGTACAGGTGCTTGTTGGCGTTAAGCGTATCAACCGCAATGGCGTAATGCATATTCAGCGGAACGGCAACCACTACGGCATCTACATCTTTGTTATCTAACAAACGGCGGTGGTCTTTGTAGGTGGTGAAGTTTGCGTCTTTGCTTTCCTTTTTGGTTTCGTCTAACCTAAAATCGAGCACATCGCAAACGGCAATTACCTTGAACTTGCCAGGCAATTGATTCAGCACCTGTATAATACCCTTGCCACGATCGCCGCAACCGATTACGCCTATTCTGATGATACCGGCGGCATCGTCTTCGGCAAAAACATTAGTAGTATTTAAAAATGATGCACCGGCAAGCAGGCCCGCGCTTTTAACAAATGTCCTTCTCTCCATTACTTTACTTCAAGCGTTTTAAAGTTGGCAGTAGCCGTATCAGCAACGGCACCATTAGCTTTTTTATAGATGATGTAGGCGGCCAAATTACCGTTTTTAGAAAGAAAATCAAGCGTTTGGCGCAATCCCATGGTAACAAATCCGTTATCAAAACCATCAGCAGTAATACCATCTTTAGCCACCACGGTAACGCTGATAATATCCTTTTGTGTAGGGTAACCCGTTTTAGGATCGATGATGTGCGATATCTGCCTCCCGTTTGCCTGCAGGTGTTTGCGGTAATTGCCCGATGTAGTTACTGCCCTATCGCCCGGCGCAATGATCTTCAACAGCGGCGATGGGTTGATATCGTTATCATCGATAGCCTCAATGCCTATTTTAAAAGGTTCGCCATCGGGTTTGTGGCCTCTAATGCGCAGCTCGCCGCCTATCTCAGTCACGTAGTTTTTAATGCCGTGTTTCTCTAAAAGTTCAGCCAGCAGATCAGCGGTATAGCCCTGGGCAATGCCATTGAGGTCTATCTGCACCTGTGGGTCTTTCTTGTGCAGAAAATTCCCGCTGAGCCAGATCTTATCCGGACCAACATGTTTTAGTATCTCGCGCACTTTAGCAGAATCAGGAAACTCTGTTACCTTTTTTGCGCCAAAACCCCATGCTGCAACCAATGGTTTTACAGTGATATCAACCAGTCCGCCGGTAGCACGGTTTATCTCCTGCGCTTTTTTAATGAGCACCATAAATGTTTTATCTATGATGATGCCTTTAGCCGAATGATTAAATTTTGTGATGAGCGAGGTTGGCGAATACAACGACACCGACCTATCTACAGCGGCCAGCAAGCTATCTGTTTGCTGCTGAGTCACAATGCTATCGGCAGCGTAATAAGTTACTTTATATGTAGTGCCCTGCGCGTAGCCATTTATCTCAAAACGTTTTACCTCAGCCAAAGGGTAGCGCATTGCCGTTGCCCCTGTTAATATGCAAACCGCAAATAAGCTTAATAAGATCTTTTGCCTTTTCATATATAGATACTTGCCTTACTGCCGAAGCATAAATAACAAAGCCTGCAAGTTAATTACTTGCAGGCTTTATAAAATTATTAATTGCTAACCCGGGTAGTTATTTTAAAACAGTACCGATAGCATCCCCTACCTCGTGGCCGGCATTCTTTTTAAAATCGAAGCCAAGCAATTGGGCAATAGTTTGCGCCAGTTGTTTGTGGTAGGTTGTGGTTGATGTTTTTATTTCGCCAAGGCCTTTAGTATCGGGGCCAATAACGGCAAACCAGGTTTGCTCGGCGCCTTTAATATCAGCACCGTGGCTGCGCCAGGTATCAATAGGTGTTTCGCCGCGGCCATGGTCGCAGGTTATTAGCAAAGTAGTTTTGTCTTTGTATAACGGATCAGCCTGTACCATTTCCCAAAGGGTTTTAATGTAGCCATCTTCCTGGCGGGCACGCTCAAGGTAGGGTTTGTATTTGCCTTCGTGCGCCATGTCATCGGTCTCGTCAAAAGCCATGTATAATACACGTGGTTTGTACTGCTTCATGTACTCCTTGGTAAACTCGTAAGTAATGAAATCTGAACGGGTAGAGTCGCCCAGGTAACGCGGCACATCTTTTTGCAGCTCGTTCAAATATTTCAAACGGTCATTAGCATCCGTATTTTTCAGATCGGCATAGCCCGAATACACAGGCAAACCGGAGCGACTAACATTCAGGATCTGCGGAAAACGTTCCCATGATGAGAATGCGATAACTTTACCCTCATAACCTTTTTGTTTGTTGATAAACTCCAGCACGTTCATATTCGGGTTGGTGATTGGGTCGTTGGTGTTCATGCGCACATCCGGGAAACCAGTGAAGATCTCGTTATAACCCGGATATGAAAAGCGATAAGGGTTGGCTACCTCATCTTTGCTGCCCAAGTCGCGGTTTCCATAGATCTGCCCCTGAGTGCTTACAACCGACCATAAAAAAGGGAAAAGCAGTTTACGGCGTTCGGCAGAGGTTTGTGCCCAAAATTGCTTCTTCACCTCATCTTTATCATCCGTATATTTTGAGTTGATCAAAGCAGAATCCGCTCCGCGGAAAACATCCTGCCAACGCATGCCATCAAGGGTAACAATAATAACGTTCTGGGTTTTGTGCGATTGTGCAAAGGCTCCCGCAAATAGGGTTACCAATAACAATATCAAAAGAGATTTTTTCATAAGCGATAAGAAAAAAGAACGGCCGTTATTGCTAACGGCCGTTACATATTAAATCAAATTATTTCAGGATCCACATAACGCCGTTAATATCGTCGTTGCCATTGTATTGGCTTTTAAGGGCATTTTGGTAGTTAGCAACGTTTGCGGTACGCTCGCTATCAAAATAGGTAAAGCGTTTGGCTATACGGCTGCTATTACCAGTACCCGGGCCGGTTGTAAAGTTTGGCACACCGGTGCGGCGGTAAGTAAAGTACGACTCTAAACCCGAGTGACGGAACAACGCAAGGTATTTTTGCTGCAGTATTTTGGTGACACCTGCTGCTCCGGCCTCGTATTTAACGCCTGCCTGGTTATAGTAGGTATTAAACGCTACCGTGATAGGGAATGTATCATAGTTGCCCTCAGCCTTCACGTCTGTTGAACCCGGGCGGTAGAAGTAAGCAATGAAAGTACCGGTTTCCGGGATACCATAAGATGCCATTGACGCTTTGATACCATTCTGGTAAAACGCCTCTGCACTGCCTGTTGCCCAACCGCGGTTAATACCTTCGGCAATGTTAAACATCAGCTCAGGGTAACCTATCTGGATACTTGGCTCGCCGGTGTAGGTTGAGTAGAAGTGCTTACGGTTAATGAACGAGTACTTTTGCAAACCGGCATTGTTGTACATGGCACCCTGGTCTTCACCCGGATCGGCGCCTACGAATGATGCAAAATCGGTAGCGCTTTTATGTTGTTTATCAACCAGGTCGCGCGAAGGCTCGGCAGTAACATAAACACGAGGGTCTTTCAAAGAGGTAAGCAAGCCAACATAAGTTGATGACATGTTTTTACGTGATCCGCTTTGGCCGAAGTTGTTCGGGTTCATCGGGTAAAAGTTTGCAGGCGTTACAAACACATACTGCATGTTATCCGCAGGGCCTTCCATCAACGGATATTTAGTTGGGTTGGCAATAATGCTTGCAAAACGGCTGGTTATTTTTAAATCTGCGTCGCCGGTTTTAGCGCTCAGTTGTATCAGCAAACGGATGTAAAGGGCGTTAACTGTTTTCTGCCATTTTTTAAGATCGTTATTGAAATAGATATCGTTCTTTAAAATAGCACCTTCACCCGTACCAAAATCATTTGGTTTAGCTATTAACTGGCCAAGGTCGCTGTTGGCGCTCTCCAACCAATCTAATGATTGCAGCATTATAGATTTTTGGGTATCATAAGCCGGTTCCAGTTTATCAAGGCCTTTTAAGGCTTCGTTCATCGGCATATCGCCCATCTCCAGGCTCATTTTGCTGAAAAGGTAGGCCTTAAAAAATTTACCCAGAGCCTCGTAAGGGTTAATGGCAGCACCACCGGTTGCGGTAGCCTGTTTCTCCATAGCCAAAACGTTTTTAAGCGTAGTGTAGTAGTTATCACCGGCACCAAGGTCATAACGGTTGTTGCCGTAGTAATCGTAATTGTACAGGTAGTATTGTGCAATGATCTCTTTCTGGCCATCAGGCAATTCAGAAACATCGTTAAGGATCCCGTTAAAAAGCAACGATGCCGGTACAACGTTAGCTACGTTGGTATTTTGCGAAAGCTCGTCAAAGCTCTTTTTACAGCCGGTTACTGAAAGCAGCAGGGCCGCAGGCAGTATATATTTCTTTAATATCGTTTTCATGATTTACTGCTTATCAGTTATTAGAATGATACGTTTAGGTTAAAGCCATAGCTACGCACGGTTGGCGACTGCAAACCGCTTAAGCTTGTGGCATAGTTATACTGGTCAAGGTCAACATCTTTAAAGCGCTTGTCTTTATAGAAATAAAGCAGGTTACGACCGTATACAGATACAGTAGCTTTTTGCACGAAGGTGTTTTTAAGCAATTGTTTAGGGAAATCAAAGCCTAAAGTAACCTCGCGCAACTTTGAGAAAGTTTTGCTCATCAGGTTTGCTTCATCTACGTTGTAGTATTTACTTACGTAATCCTGTACAAAGGTTTTGGTTCCGTTTTGCTTGTATTGCAGGTCGCCGTAGTTAATAACGTTACCGTTTGAGTCGTAGTTGATAGGCATCGGTTTACCATCGGCACCTTTGTTTGCTATCTGTACACCTTCGCCAATATAGCTACCGCTGTAGCCGGCTTTGCCATAGTTAGACCAATCCTGGTAGCGGGCAGCGCCTAACGCACCTTCTGCAGTTTCTATGTTAGCACCACCACGCATGGTTTTGTTGTGCATATAATCAACCATTACACCGCCAACCGAGCCATCAAACTGGAAGCTCATGCTGAAGTTTTTGTACTGTAACTTGTTGTTAACAGCCCATGCATATTTAGCATTCATGTTACCCAGATATTGTGGCCTTGGGTTAGCAAGCGGCTTGCCGGCTTCATCATTAATGATCTTACCATCCGGTGTTCTTACGAATGCTGTACCGTACAATTTATCGGTACGGTCGCCGGCTTTAAAGAAGGTTTGGTAAGTATCCTGGCCCTCAGGCAACTCAAGGTATATATCCTTAAAGGTTGATACGTTAACTAATACGTTCCAGGTAAAACCACCCATGTTTTTGATAGGTGTACCTTGTAATGATAGCTCGTAACCTGTTTTACGGGTTTTAAGCGCATTAACATACTCAATAGTGTAACCGGATGCTGTTGAGATCTGGTTAGCCAATATCTGCGGACCATCTATATACTGGAACGCAGTAGCAGTTAAACCTAAACGGTTTTGCAGGAACTTGATATCGAAACCTTCCTCGTAATTTACACGGGTTGATG
This sequence comes from Mucilaginibacter conchicola, assembly GCF_003432115.1. GTDB lineage: Bacteria > Bacteroidota > Bacteroidia > Sphingobacteriales > Sphingobacteriaceae > Mucilaginibacter > Mucilaginibacter conchicola. The sequence continues at coordinate 1,169,925 of NZ_QWDC01000002.1, read as the reverse complement.
TTTTAATACCGGTTTGGAAAAGATAATCTGTTGCAAAACCTGCCGGTTGGTTATTGTAAACTTTACCGGTAGGATAGTAAGAATTTAATGCATAAGACGGGCCGTTATAAGGCGACGCATAAGCAGTACCGTAACCCAGTGGATTGGTCATTAACGGGTTGCCTGTATCAGGGCTGCCACCTAAAGCAGTGATTGAGCTGAACGGCGCAGGGCCAATGGTTGTAGAAGTAGCATCAGCCTTGATGCTCGAGTATGAACCTCTTACTTTAAAGTAGCTGATAGCCTCAGGCAAGGTAACATAATCTGATACCACAGAGCTTAACGAGAAGCTTGGATATACGTAAGTAGTTGGTTTTTGGAATGCCGATGATTTATCAACACGCAGCGTGTGCGATAAAGTAGCATATTTACCAAAGCTTGCATCAATTGAGTAGTAAGCACTCAGTACGCGCATATCAGACCTAAAGCTGCTTGCCTGTACGTTGTTAAGCGAGTTGCTGAAAGAGTAAACCTCTGGCACGCTCAGATAATCTGTTGATGCCCAGTTAGAGTTGTAGCTAAGGTTACGCATGTTACCACCCACTAAACCCGATAGGTTTAAGAACTTGGCAATAGTGTAATCATAGTTGATCATCAACTCGGTGTTGTTGTCAAACAGGTTACGGCGGTCTTCGCGGTAATCGCCCATGTTACCTTCACGGCCATAAGGGTGGGCCGAGTATGGCATTTTTTCGGTACGCAGCAAGCTGTAAGTATCCACCTGCGAACGGAAAGTTGCGTTGAGGTTGTTATTGATCTTAAAATTGGCTGATAAATAACCGGTTGTATTGTTTTTGTAATGGCCACGTGTCCACTCTTTAACCATTAACCACGGGTTATGGTAACGGGTATACTCGGCAAATTGTGATTGTGTACCCACTTTGCCCGGCTGCCAAATAGCTTTAATATCAGGAGCGTTAACGTTCCAGTCGGCACCTGTCCAGATAGCAACGTTATAGATCAAGCTATTAGGGCCGTAACTAACATCAGGGAAGTTATCGGTAGTTTGGCGGTTAAAGTTTACGTTACCTTCAAATTTCCAGCGCGGGGTTGGGTTAAATGATGCGTAAAGGTTAGCATTGGCAATATCCAGGTATTGCTCTGGGATGTAGCTGTTCTGGTGTTGCTGTGAAGCCGAAAGGCGGATGTTATAGTTATCGCCGTTAGCAGTTAAAGCAACGTTGTTGTTGGTTTGATAACCGGTGCGCAAAAAGTTCTTCAGGTTATCAGCACCACGTGCGGTGTAAGGGGTAGCCTGGCGCACACCATCAATTACAGGGCTATCATACTGTTTAATCAGCTGGCCTGCAAAGTAAGGGCCCCAAACGTCGTAGTCGGCGTCAACACCACCCGGTGCACCACCTTTACCATCCACAAACTCGTAGAAAGTGTTCTCGCCCGCACCATAAGATTTTTGTACACGCGGGAAAGCCAAAAAGCCGCTGTTGATAACGGTACTGCTGTTAATATCAACAGTAAGGCCTTTCTTGTTTTTGTTACCTTTTTTAGTGGTGATCAAAATTGCACCATACTGCGCGCGGTTACCATAAAGTGCCGCAGCAGCAGGGCCTTTTAGCACAGTATAAGTTTCAATATCATCAGGGCTGATGTTATAAGTATCAGTATTGATAGGGAAACCATCAACCACGTATAATGAAATGGCATTACCACGCAGCCTTACACTTGGTGCGCCCAATAACTCGGCACTTGCACCTACTGATAAACCTGCAACTTTACCGGTTAAGCCGGTGATAGGGTTAGGGTCGCGAGCCATGGTAAGGTCGTCGCCGTTAACGGTTTGTACAGCGTAACCCAGGCGGCGGGCTTCTTTCTTAACACCTAATGCCGTAACAACTACCTCGTTTAAGGTTTTGTTATCGCCTTTAAGCGCTATAACCATATTTTTTGAAGCACCCACGGTTACCTGCTGATCGGCAAAGCCTAAAAATTTAAATACCAACACTTGCCCTTCGGCAGCATTGATAATAAAGCGGCCATAAACATCGGTAGTAGTACCCTGGTTAGTACCTTGTAACATAACACTGACACCAGGCAACGGTTGCTTGGTCTCATCTGTTACAGTACCCGAAATTTTGCTCTGAGCGAGCAAAACCGCAGGCGAAAGGCAGCATATCATTACGATAGTAAGCCTTCTTAAATAGAGGTAAAATTGTTTCATCTGCTTTTAAAATCTGTGTTTGTTTAGTTTGATCTTATCAGCAGCAATAGTAAACTTTGTTTATTATTTATAAACTAAGTTTAGATTAAGTAAACTTTATTGTTAAATCACCCAAAGGTTAAGGCCTGGGGCCAACGGTAATATTTTAGTTACAGAAGAGTATAATTAATTTAACACAGCCATTTATGCAACAGCCTGATTTGCATACAAATGCTTTAAAGCCATTTGTTTCAACTCATTAACACTGGTAACAGGTACGTGTTCTACCTTGGCTTCATCATCCCAATGCCTGAAACGGATGATCAGATCTTTATCAGGATTGGCCTCAAATTCAACAGCTTCTTCAGCTGTCATCACCCCACCCTGAAAGTTTAAGGTAGCGCGGCTGGCCGGCGAGAGCTTTTCGTAATAATCGGGATATTTAAAAGTAAGGTAGCGTTTGGCTATTACATGGCCTTGCACCAGGTTGGCCAGGCGTTTAGAGAACCCTAAATTAAGCAAATAATCGTGCCCAAGTTTTTCATGATCAACATTACCCATGCCATCCATGCTCTCGGCTTCGCCTTCGGCAGCGCACAGGTGGCCAATGTCATGAAAAAACGCAGCAAGCACAACTTCATCGTCATACCCCTCGGCTTTAGCCAGATCAGCAGCCTGTGCCATGTGCTCTAACTGAGACACAGGCTCGCCAATGTAATCTTCGTCGCCATGTTGTTCGTATAAAGCAAATACTTTATCTACAACTTGTTCCGGGGTATAGTGCTCTAATTCCATTCTAATAAATACAAAAGAATAGGGCTATTGTTACCTCTGCATTAAGCCCTGATTATTAAATATAGCTTAACTTTATTTAACATCTGTAAACTTAATTTTTCTTGCTATATGTATATATAATACATACTTTGCCAACTCCAACAACCTAAATAAGTAATGGAAGATGATATACTGATACAGATAAGTAACCGTATAAAAGAGAAACGCCGCGAAAAAAATATCACAGTACAAGAACTGGCAACCAAAGCCAATGTAAGCAAAGGGCTTATATCGCAGATAGAGAACAGCCGTACTATACCTTCTTTAATAGTATTAATAGATATAGTAAAGGCCCTGGATATTGACCTTAATGTTTTCTTTAAAGATATCCGCCACCGCAACGAGAACTTTCCGCTTATTATTAAGCGCAAAAGCGAGTACGAACATTTTGAGAAAGAACATGCCGAGGGGTTCCACTACCAGCGCATTTTTACACAGCTCATTAAAAACTCAACGGTTGATATTGTGATACTTGAACTTGAACCCGATGCCCACCGCCCGCTGGTGGAAACCGAGGCTTACGAGTACAAGTATATTATTGATGGCGAGATAGAATATATTTTTGGTGATGATACCACACACCGTTTAAGCAAAGGCGATAGCATGCTTTTTGATGGCCGCATGTCGCACACACCGCGCAATATTGGCAAAGGCATTGCAAGCATGCTGGTGATCTATTTCTTTGAAGAGAAGAATGTTGGTTAAAGTATTCTTAACAATAGCTTAGTTTATATTTAATAAACATTGTTTAATATTGCTAAACAATAATTCTCATTTAGCATGTCTATTAAACTTGTTGTTTTTGATATGGCCGGCACTACCGTTGCCGACGAAAGTGGCGTAATGGATACTTTTAAAGCATCGCTTGCAAAGTATGGCTATGATGTACCTCTAACAGAAATTGGCCCTTTAATGGGTTACGAAAAAAGGCTGGCCATTAAAACTATGCTGGATAAGCATGAACCAGATGTCGCCAAACTTACTGATGAACTGATAGATAACATTCACCAGCATTTTGTTGATACCCTGGTAAACCATTACCGTAACGCAACAGACCTGGAAGCATTGCCTCATGCCGAAGAAACACTTCTGGCGCTTCGTGGCCAGGGCATTAAAGTTGGCTTAAACACTGGTTTCTCGCGCATTATTGCTGATAGCATCATCAACAACCTGCAGTGGCGCGAGCGTGGCTTGTTCGATTACATGATCTGTTCTGACGAGGTTGCTGCCGGTCGCCCTGACCCGGCAATGATCCACCATATTATGGCCGAAGCAGGCATAACCAACCCTGCCGAAGTTGCCAAAGTAGGCGATACCGAAGTAGATATTAACGAAGGTAAAAACGTAGGCTGTAAATATATTATAGCGGTTACCACCGGCGCCTTCACCCGCCAGCAGTTAGAGCCCTACAGCCCTACCCACATTATTGATGATGTGGCCGATGTTGTAGCAATTGTTACCGAAACAAGCAATGCAACTGCTTAACAACATAAAAAAGCAAGTAGCAAGGTGGCCTTACAGCCTCATCTCTGTTATGGCCGGGCTATCGGCATTTGGGGCATACACATCTATGTATGCTTTCCGCAAGGCGTTTGCAGCCGGCACTTTTACCGGGCACCAGTACCTGCATGTTGATTATAAAGCATGGCTGGTAATAGCGCAGGTGCTGGGTTATATGCTTAGTAAATTCTATGGCATCCGCTTTATTGCCGAAGTAAAATCAAAAAGCCGGGGCAAAAGTATTTTAGTATTGGTTGGCATATCATGGCTGGCCTTGCTGCTATTTGCCGTTATTCCTGCTCCTTACAACATCATTTGCCTTTTTATAAACGGTTTCCCGCTGGGGATGATATGGGGGCTGGTTTTTGGCTACCTGGAGGGTCGCAAGGCTACCGAGTTTATGGCGGCGGTACTTTCTATCAGCTTAATATTCGCTTCGGGCTTTGTAAAAACCGTGGCGCGTAATGTAATGGGCAGCATGCACATCAGCGAGTATGTAATGCCTTTTGTAACCGGGGCAATTTTTGTGGTCCCGCTTCTGCTCTTCGTGTTATTCCTGGAAGTGATGCCGCCCCCAACCGAGCAGGACAGGCAGCTACGTACCGAGCGATCGAGCATGAATGCAACCGAGCGCAGGGCTTTTCTTACCCGTTTCCTTCCGGGTATCATCCTAACCATTATCGTTTATCTTTTGCTTACCGTTATGCGCGATATCCGCGATAATTTTGAGGTGGAGATATGGCATGGCCTCGGGGTTAAAAACAATAACATTTTCGCCAGTATAGATTCGGTGATATCTGTTGCCGTATTGGTGGGCATCAGTTTACTCATCCTCATCAAAAACAACCTTAAAGCATTCGCAGTTATCCATATCTTCATTATCTGCGGATGCCTTTTAGCGGGCGTTGCAACGCTGTTCTTCAATGCCGGTGCTATCAGCCCCATTTGGTGGATGACCATGGCCGGCTTAGGCCTGTACGCGGGTTATGTACCTTACAATGCTATCTTTTTTGAGCGGATGATCGCATCATTCCATTATAAAAGCAACGTAGGTTTTATAATGTACGTAGCCGACGCTATCGGTTACCTGGGCAGTATTAGTGTTTTGTTGTTGAAAGAGTTGGGCAATCCACACATCAGCTGGGACTTATTCTTCAAAAACGGACTAATTATCCTTTCAGTAATAGGCACCTTAAGCGGCATCCTGTCCCTGATATATTTTATGCAGAGTGCGCGTAAAAGCACTAACGAGAAAAAGAACTTAACATTTTTCACAGTATGAGCAACAAAACAGCCATTGTAATAGGTGCCGGTATTGTAGGCCTTGCTACCACGCGTGCATTAGCCATAAGAGGTTACCAGGTTACCGTTTTTGAACGTAACGAGCGTGCCGTAGGTGCATCTATCCGCAACTTTGGGATGGTGTGGCCAATAGGGCAACCAACGGGGCCGCTGTTTGAGCGCGCCATGCTATCGCGCAGCATCTGGAAACAGGTTTGTACCGAAGCCAATATATGGCATGATGAAGTAGGCTCACTGCACCTGGCTTACAACGATGACGAACTGCAGGTAATGCAGCAATACGTTGATGTAAATGCATCAGCGCGCGATTGTGCTTTATTATCGCCAGAGCAGGCTTTGCAAAAATCTGAAGCCGTAAACACCAACGGGCTTAAGGGTGCATTGTGGAGTGGCACGGAGATGATCATCGAATCGCGCGAGGCAATCGGAAATGTAGCTGCTTACCTGGCCGAAAAATATGATGTTAAATTTCACTGGAACACCGCTATAAGCGAAGTTAAAACAAACAGCGTGCGCACCGGCAACCAAACCTACAGCGCCGACGAGATCTTTATCTGCAGCGGCACCGAGTTTGAAACCCTTTACCCCGAGCTATTTGCCGCAGCACCGCTTACCAAATGTAAATTACAAATGATGCGCATGGCTGCACAGCCTAATAACTGGCGCATTGGCCCATCACTTTGTGGTAGCTTATCAATGGTGCATTACCCGGGCTTCCAGGCGGCGGCATCACTGCCTGCATTGCGTGCAAGGTACGAAGAGCAGTATGCCGAATACCTGAAATGGGGCATCCACGTAATGGTATCACAAAACCAGTACGGTGAACTTACCGTGGGCGATTCGCACGAGTACGGCCTGGTGCATGATCCTTTCGACAAAGAATTTATTAATAAGATGATAGTAGATTACCTGCACACTTTCACCAACCTGAAAGATACACGGGTAATACAAACCTGGAACGGCATTTACGCCAAACTTACCAACGGCCAAACCGAACTGATACTTGAAGCCGAACCGGGTGTAACCATCATTAACGGCCTTGGCGGTAACGGCATGACACTTTCTTTTGGCTTATGCGAACAGCTGATAGCCTCGCGTGTTGGCACCGTTTAGTGAATAACCAACTTGATTTAATTGAAAAGGAGCGCCGCAAGGGTGCTCCTTTTTATTTTGTGAACCATTAGCTCTCACTTAACCACCCACTCGTGTATGCCGCTGGAGTTATCTGCAGGTAACTGCACTTCCATCCGCAAAGCTGTGGTGGTAACCGCATCAAAGTTGATGATGTTAAATTTATCCTTGCTGGTAGTGTAGTCGTCTTTATTTTTCACCGGTACCCATTGCCCGTCTTTTTTGTACAATAGCTTGTAAGTAGCCGGGATGCGGCAACCGCCCCAAGGCCCGTCATCATACCAATACACCAGCGATTGGCTTATGGTATGTGCCGTATCAAAATTATATTCCACAAACTCGGTGGTGTTTTTGGCAGGCCACCAGTGTAGATACGGGTAATTGGTGTCTTTAGAATCTGCCGGCTCGTACTGGTCTTTTATGGCGGCAAACATTCTTGTATTTTTCAATGAGGCAGTTACTTTGCTTGTGCTTGCAATGGTTGGTGCCGGTTTTGGCCTCACGGCCGATGTTTCGTACGGGATCCAAACCGTCATTTCGCTGGAGCCGCGGTTGGCCCAGGCATAATAAGGTATGGCCCTAACAGATTGCTCGGTTTGTAAAATGCTGTCGGTTTTCAATTGGCGTACGGCGCTTTTCCCTTCGGTATTAATTACCTCTACACCATTCAGCAAATTGTCCTGATAAGTAGATGTAGCCACGGCATTTTTATCTACCAACAGGTTTTGCACCAGGCTGTCTTTATTATCAGGCCCCTCAAGGCAATAGATGATAGGGCCGCGTTCAAACGCAAACCTGCCCCTATCAGCTTTAACTTTAGCGTTGGCGATAACTTTCTCTATCTCCATAGGCAGCGTTATCGAAACCACATCCCCTTTTTTCCACTTGCGGGTAAATACAGCGTATCCTTTTTCTATGTTGAATGATTTTGCTTGTCCGTTTATTACCACGGTAAGCGGTGTAGGCTTGCTACCAACAAAGCTATACAGATCGCCGGGAACGGGTTGTTGTTTTGCCCATCCCGGTATGCGTACCCTCAGCGTAAACACACCCGCTTTATCAGGGTTAACCGTGATATCCACTTTGCCTTTCCACGGGTAATCTGTTTTCTGGATGATGTTAACATTGCCCTCGGTAAGTTTAATGCTACTGCTGTTGCTCATGAACAGGTTAACGTACAGGTCATTATTGTTTTTTGCGTACACGTAGCCGGGCAACGATGGTAAAAAGCGCGTCATGTTGCTTATGCAGCATGCGCAGCTTATCCAGGCACTGCGTTGGTGCTGAAACATTGATGCCAGCGGGTTAGGATAAAAGAACCTGTTGCCGCTAAGCGATACTCCCGAAAGCAGCCCGTTATAAAGCGTGCGTTCCAACACATCAATATATTTTGAATCGCCGTGCAGCAAAAACATTCTGTTGTTCCAATACACGTTGCCAATGGCAGCACAGGTCTCCGCATAGGCCGACATGTTCGGCAGATCATACGCTTCCCCAAAAGCTTCGCCGTTACCGGTAGCGCCTATCCCGCCGGTTATGTAAAGCTTTTTATTTACCACATCACCCCATATATCATCAATGGCAGCCAGGTAGGTTGTATTACCGGTTAAGGCGGCAATATCGGCCATACCGGTGTACATGTAGGCCGCCCTAACGGCGTGGCCTTCTGCTTCGTGCTGGTCTACAACTTTTTTATCAGCCTGGTTATAGGCATCGCCTTTAGGCCCTCTCACATCTAAGAAAAACTTAGCCAGATCGAGGTATTGCCTCTTCCCGGTTATGCGGTACATTTTTGATAAACCTATTTCCACTATCTGGTGCCCCGGGTACTCTTCAATTTTGCCCGGCCCGAAGGTTTTGGTCAAAAGGTCGGCATTCTTAATAGCAATGTTGAGCAACGTTCGTTTTCCGGTAGCCTGGTAATGGGCCACGGCGGCTTCGTAAAGATGGCCGGCATTGTATAACTCGTGGCTCAGGTCTTCTTCCTTTTCCCAGCGCTTAGCACCTATCCACTCGTGCGGTTTTTTAGCGTTTACGGTTCTGAAGGTGTACAGGTACCCATCCGGCTCTTGTGCGGCACCAATTATACTGATCAAAGTATCCAGGTACATATCAAGCTTGGGGTTCTTCTTGTTCTGCATGGAATACGATGCACCCTCAATAGCCTTATAAACATCGGTATCATCAAACGGAAATTCGCTTAACTTATCTCCGTCTAACTTTTTGGCAGCACGCAAAAAATTATCCATGCGCCCGTTTGCCTTACATTGGGCAAGTACATAAGGGATAGTAACAGTAGCGTTTACTTCCATTTTTGGCTGCCAGAAGTTATCGTTCACATGTACACTGGTAAAGGCAACCGGCTGTATAGGATAATCTTTTTGCTGCGCGGATACGTTGCCCACATACGCCGCCAGTAATACTAAAAGACACGCGAACTTATATTTACGGTTAATGATCATTGTAAATTATTGATTGCTGCGCAAAACGCATGCATATATATTATCAGGGGGAACCTCAGCAGTAGTTAAGATCGCCTCAATTAAACTTCAACTAAGTTAGCATGACAGCAGAGATAGTTTTTAAACGAATTTTGCTTTTAGTAGCAATATTTTAACCCAACAGGTATTATTACACGTTTTTTAACCCGTGCAGCGCCATATTTTTGGCTACTGGTTAAAATATGGTAAGTGTCTGCTAAATTGTTAACTTCAAGCTATTCCATTGCGGGCTAAATTTGTTAAAAATACTAACGATGATAAATTTTGATTGGAAAGGGGTGTTCCCTGCGGTAACTACCAAATTCACAGATAACGACGAACTTGATCTTGATGCTTTTGATGTAAACCTTAACGCCCAGCTTGAAGCCGGTGTTGATGGCTTTATCTTAGGCGGCTCATTAGGCGAGGCCAGCGTTTTAACTGACGATGAAAAGTTCACGTTACTTACCCACACGGTAAATTATGTACAAGGTAAGGTGCCTGTTCTGTTAAACATTGCCGAGGCTACCACCAAAGCTGCGGTAGCATACGCGCAAAGAGCTTATGATAGCGGGGCTGATGGCCTGATGGTTTTACCGCCGATGCGTTACAACAGTGATGCCCGCGAAACCGTTGCTTACCTTAGCGCTATTGCCAAAAGCACCCAACTACCTATCATGATCTACAATAACCCTGTTGATTACAAGGTTGAAGTTACACTTGATATGTTTGAGGAACTTGCTGCTTACAGCAACATCCAGGCGGTTAAAGAATCAACCCGTGATGTATCTAACGTTACCCGCATGATCAACCGCTTTGGCGACAGGTTTAAAATATTTACAGGTGTAGATCCATTAGCTATGGAAAGCCTTGTAATGGGTGCCGATGGTTGGGTAGCCGGCCTGGTTGATGCCTTTCCTAAAGAAACTGTTGCTATCTATCGCCTGGTAAAAGCTAACCGGATTGCTGAGGCTTTAACAATTTACCGTTGGTTTTTACCGGTATTGGAGCTTGATATACATGCTAAATTGGTACAGTATATTAAACTTGCCGAAGTTGCAACCGGTATTGGTACCGAGAACGTACGCGCACCACGTTTACCATTAATAGGTGCCGAACGCGAGAAAGTTCTGAAAGTAATTAACGATGCACTGGCTAAAAGGCCGCAACTGCCTGTAGGTAGCTGGGGGGCTGTAAGCGAGCTGGCAGTATAAATAGCTATGGCAAGTAAAACTTTTTTTTGCGTTGATGCCCATACCTGCGGCAACCCGGTAAGGTTGGTTGCAGGCGGTGGCCCTACTTTACAGGGCGACAATATGAGCCAGAAACGCCAGCATTTTTTGAAAGAATACGACTGGATCCGCACCGGGCTGATGTTTGAACCGCGCGGGCATGATATGATGTCGGGCAGTATCTTATACCCACCTCATGACCCTCAAAATGATGTTGCTGTACTGTTTATTGAAACCAGCGGTTGCCTGCCCATGTGTGGCCACGGCACTATCGGCACCATCACCATAGCCATTGAGGAAGGTTTGATACAGCCAAAAGTACCCGGCGTAGTCCGCATGGAAGCGCCGGCCGGTTTGGTATTGATAGAGTACAAACAGGAAGGTAAAAAAGTAACATCGGTTAAGCTGAGGAACGTTGCATCGTATTTGGCCGCAACAGACCTGGAAGTAGAATGTCCTGACCTTGGCACTATCAAGGTTGATGTAAGTTATGGTGGTAATTATTATGCTATTGTTGATCCCCAGCCAAACTTTAAAGGCATTGAGCATTATACTGCGGGCCAGCTAATAGCCTGGAGCCAGGAGTTACGCAAACGCATCAACGAAAAATACCAGTTTGTGCACCCGCAGGATCCTACCATTAATGGCTGTTCGCACATCCTTTGGGCAGGTGCAACCTTATCTGATGATGCTACTGCACGCAACGCTGTATTTTATGGAGATAAGGCAATTGACCGCTCGCCGTGTGGTACGGGTACTTCTGCGCGGATGGCACAGTGGTATGCCAAAGGCAAGCTTAAAGTAGGCGAACTTTTTATACACGAAAGCATCATAGGCAGCAAGTTTATTGGTAAGGTTGAGGATGTGGTGAAGATAAACGGCATAGACGGCATTATACCAAGTGTTGAAGGCTGGGCAAAAGTTTATGGCTACAATACCATCAAGATAGATGATGACGACCCTTATGCCCATGGCTTCCAGGTGATCTGATAAAATTCTCCTTATAAATTAATTAAAATCAAACATCCGCCGGCAATGCACGGGGGATCTAAGGCTCAATATAAATGGCAAATGTGCTCATTATTGGTGGTGGTATTATAGGGCTTAGCTCGGCTTATTATTTACAAAAGGCCGGGCATCAAGTTACTGTTCTGGATAAGGGCGATATGCTGGATAGCTGCTCATACGGCAACGCAGGTATGATAGTGCCCAGTCACTTTATCCCCCTGGCAACACCGGGCATGGTATCGCAGGGTATTAAATGGATGTTTAACAGTAAAAGTCCGTTTTATGTTAAACCTTCGCTTAACCCTGATCTGATCAAATGGGGACTCAAGTTTTTGAAAAAGGCCAATGCAGATCATGTAGAGCATTCTGCTGTGCCGTTAACTGAACTTTCGCTGCTTAGCAAAAAACTTTACGAAGACCTGAGCGCCGAACCCGGTTTTGATTTCGACCTGGTTGAAAAAGGCATCCTCATGTTCTACAAAACTGAAAAGGCTGCCGAAGAAGAAGCACACCTGGCCGAAAAAGGCAGGGAGCTTGGCCTGGATATGGCCGTGCTAAGTGCTGATGAATGTAAGCAACTACAGCCAAAACTGGCGCTTGATGTATTGGGTGCGGTTCATTATCGTTGCGATGCGCATCTGTCGCCCAATAAACTGATGGCTGCTTTAATTAAGTACCTGAAAACCGCCGGTGTGAAATTGCTGAGCAACACCGAGGTCACCAAAATTGAAAGCAAGGAAGGAAAAGTTACCGGCGTAATTGCCGCTAATCAAAAGTTCACTGCCGATGAATACATCATTGCAGGTGGCTCATGGTCGCCCGCCATTGCAAAGCTGTTGAAGATAAACGTATTGCTGATGCCGGGCAAAGGTTACTCCTTTAACGTGACCGATGATAGCGATACTATGCAGATCCCGGCCTTACTGGCAGAAGCAAGGGTTGCCATAACCCCCATGAATGGTGGCTTACGCTACGGCGGCACTATGGAATTAGATGCCATCAACAGCCGCATCAACATGAACAGGGTAAAAGGCATTGTTGAATCGGTACCAAAATATTTCCCTGAGCTGCAGCCTGCTGTTCCGGAGCAAAAGGACATCTGGTTCGGGTTCCGCCCTTCATCAGCCGATGGCTTGCCGTACATAGGTAAAAGCAAACACTATTCAAACTTAACCATCGCAACCGGTCATGGTATGATGGGGCTTAGCCTTGGTGCTGCGACCGGGTTATTGACCAGCGAGATCATATCAGGCAAAGCAACAACTATCGATATAAAAGCATTTGCGCCGGATAGGTCGTAATTTTAATAGCTCATCCATAAAAATATCAAAAGCGGTTCGCCCATCAGGCGGGCCGTTTCTGGTTTATGGTTACGCCTATCGCCATCATAAATTACCGACTATTGACCATATTTTATCCTATTTAATCGTTTCTTTATAAAATTAAGGTAAGTAATGGTAAATTAATGGTGTAAATAAGCGCAGATGAAAGTATTACAGTTTACCATCCCGGTGCTACATGATAAAAGCGTTATAGCAGAAAAGGTTGTGTTACCCTATCACTATCCTTACCTGCACCGCCACAAAGAGATCCAGCTTACCTGGGTGCAACAGGGCGAGGGTACTTTAATAGCCGGCAATAACATGCATGATTATGCGCCCGGCGATATTTTCCTGATAGGTGCTAACCTGCCGCACGTATTTAAAAGCAATCCCGAATACTTTGCGCCCAATGCCAATAAGCAAATAGAAGCCCTGACAATCTTTTTTGATCCGCAGGGCGCGTTGGCACCATTGTTCAATCTGCCGGAAATGAAACCTTACCTGATGTTTATGCAACAGCATCAGCAAGGTGGTAAAATTCCGCATGATATGGTTGATAAGATCTCTAAGATCATGATCGCATTAGAAGAAGCTGCCGGCCCCGATCAGCTGGTGCAGTTTTTCCACCTGCTTAAAGCGGTTACCGGTATCAAAACCAAGTTAATGCCATTGTCAACTTATGGCAACCTGCCAGGCATCACCGATAATGAAGGCATCAGAATAGGTAATATTTACAACTACATTATGCAACACTACAGCGATGCCATCACCTTGGAAGATGTTGCCAAAGTAGCCTTCATGACGCCCGAATCGTTCTGCCGATACTTTAAAAAACACACCGGCCACACCTTTATCGCATTCCTTAACGAGGTGCGCATAAACGAAGCCTGCAAAAAACTTATCTCGCACAGGTTTGAAAGTATCAACACCGTTGCTTATAAATGCGGCTTTAAAAGCATCACCAACTTTAACCGGGTATTCAGGTGCGTTATCGGAACATCGCCGCGTGCTTATCTCGATGCATATAACAACAATGTGGTAAGCCTTAACAGGGCTGCAAGTTAATTCCCGCTATACTTTACCTTAATTAAAAAATTGTGCTGGCAACTATTAAAATCCTGATAAAAGGTACCCCCTTTTATGCACTTGCGCTGTGCTCATTTGGCGCAATAGCCCAAACCCAGATAAATACAAACCTGTACGAGCAAACCAGCGAAATGGCGGGCACCATCATCAAATATGGGCAGGACATGAACGCTATCCGCGATTTTTATTCGCCATACAACATTAATGATAGCGGCGAAGACCAATGGCGACAGGATGTGCTTAACAACCCAGAGCAACGTAAACGCTTTACAGAAATTGACAGGGATTATCTGAAGCAAATGGATGCGGCCGATTTTAACGCCATGAGCATTTACGGCAAGGTTGACTACATACTGCTCAAAAAACGCATCAACGCCGATCTTAAAGACTTGGGCAAAGAGGATGAGCTTTATAACCAGGCAGCTAAGTATATTTCATTTGCTGATGATATTTACTCGCTGGAAAAAATGCGCCGTCGGGGCCAGTTTTTAGATGGCGAAAAAGTGGCTGCCCAACTTAATAATGCACTACAAAAATTGAAGGCCGATAGCACAAATTACAGCAAACTGCCATCGGTTGATATGACTGTGGCCAAAACCACCCAAGCCGCTTTGCAGGGATTAAAAGGCCGTTTAAAAAGTTTCTTCGGCTTCTACAACAACTTTGAGCCGGCTTTTACCTGGTGGGTACCACAGCCATATAAACAACTTGATGAGGCCCTTGATAAATATGGCAAGCTTGCCCTAAGCAAGGGGAAACTGAACACCACCCAAAAAAGCGATAACAGCGGCATAAAAGGCGTGCCGATTGGCAGGCAGGAACTAATGAACCAGCTACAGGCCGAGTTGATCCCCTACACTCCCGAAGAATTGATAAAACTTGCCAACCAGGAATTTGCCTGGTGCGATAAGGAAATGCTGAAGGCATCACAGGAAATGGGGTTTGGCAAGGACTGGAAAAAGGCGCTGGAGAAGGTTAAGAACAGTTACGTGCCCGTTGGCCATCAGCCGGAACTGATCGTTAAATTATATAACGATGCCATTGATTTTATCAAGCAGCGCGACCTGATCACCATCCCGCCCCTTGCCGAAGAAACCTGGGGCATGGTAATGATGTCGCCGCAAAGGCAATTGGTTAACCCATTTTTTACGGGTGGCAAAGAGATCAGCATTTCCTACCCCACCAATACCATGCAATACCAGGACAGGTTAATGAGCATGCGCGGTAATAACCCATATTTCTCAAGAGGTACGGTGCAGCATGAGCTGATCCCCGGTCATAACTTACAGTATTTTATGAACAGCCGTTACAAAGCTTATCGCCAGGATTTTGGAACGCCTTTTTCTATAGAAGGCTGGGCATTGTATTGGGAGTTGTTGTTGTATGATAAAGGCTTTGCCAAAAGTCCCGAAGAACGCGTGGGGATGTTGTTCTGGCGCATGCACCGTTGTGCACGCATTATTTTCTCACTTAACTACCATTTGGGCAACTGGTCGCCGCAGCAGTGTATTGATTTTTTGGTCGACCGCGTTGGACACGAAAAGGCTAACGCCGAGGGCGAAGTAAGGCGCTCATTTGAAGGTGGCTATAGTCCGCTGTACCAGGTAGCTTATTTGGTTGGTGGTTTACAGCTATTGGAGTTGAAGAGAGAGTTGGTTGATAGCGGAAAAATGACCTATAAACAATTTCATGATGCTGCGATGAAAGAGAACCTTATCCCTATAGAAATGTTAAGAGCTACGTTGACTAATCAGCCGCTGTCAAAAGATTTTACTACGAGTTGGAAGTTCTACCATTTCGATAAAAGGTAAACTGCCTCTGTAGGCGGCAACACTTATGGCAACCATTTTTTGACTTTTGTTAGGATCTATATTTACCCAACAAGTTAAAATACTGCTACAATTGGTTAGGAATTTTAGGGATACCCGGCAAAAGCTTAATACTTTTGTTGTTGGGGCTATGCCTCATTTTAACAAATACGTACACCATGGATAACAACTTCAAAGACGTAAGTACAGAAGATATAAAACTGATCATGCAGCGCTCGCATGCTGCGTTTTTAGAATATCAAACCTTTAGCGCCGGGCAAAAAGCCACATTTTTAGATGCAATTGCCGAAGAGATTGAGGCCTTAGGAGATAGCTTATTGCAAAAAGCATCAGAAGAGACCAATTTGCCTTTGCCGCGTTTAACCGGCGAGCGCGGGCGCACCACTGGCCAGCTACGCATGTTTGCCGAAATGCTGCGCGAGGGTAGCTGGGTTGAGGCAAGTATAGATACAGCTCTGCCATACAGAACACCACTGCCACGCCCAGATTTGCGTAAAATGCTTATTCCGCTTGGCCCGGTGGTGGTGTTTGGCGCCAGTAATTTCCCGTTTGCCTATTCAACCGCAGGCGGCGATACATCAAGCGCCCTGGGCGCAGGCTGCCCGGTGGTAGTAAAAGCACACCCTGCCCATGCCGAGACATCTGAAATGGTTTACCAGGCCATCAAAAAAGCGATAGCCCGCACGGGCATGCCAACGGATGTATTCCAGCATGTTCACGGTACATCGTTCGAAACAGGCAAGGCCCTGGTACAGGCCGATGAAACCGCTGCGGTGGGCTTTACCGGCTCAACAGTTGGTGGTTTGGCGCTGTTGAAATATTCATCAGAAAGAAAAAATCCTATCCCGGTATTTTCTGAGATGGGCAGCATAAACCCGGTCATCTTTTTACCGGATACGCTTAAGCAAAATGCCGCCGAACTGGCTACACAATATGCAGGCTCTATCACTTTAGGTATGGGCCAGTTTTGTACCAATCCCGGCCTTATGCTGGCTGTTGAGGGCGAAGGTTTAGATGAGTTTTATAAACACCTTGGCGGGCAAATTGAGCAGGTTAAACCAGCCAACATGCTGCACGCGGGTATCCATGAGGCTTACCAGAAAAAGAGCAGCGCCGCGCTTAGCCAGGACGGTGTTACCGATGTAGCCCGTACCAGCACCAAAGGTGTAGATATACAAGCCGAACCCATTATTGCTACCGTAACTGCCGAAACATTTCTACAGAACCACCTGCTGAGCGAAGAAGTTTTCGGCCCATTCTCGCTGCTGGTAAAATGCAAGGACGAGCAGCAACTGATGCAGGTTTTAAAAACGGTATCGGGCCAGCTTACCACAACCGTAATGGGTACGGATAGTGATCTTGCATCGCACCCTAACCTGCTGCAAATGCTGCCGTTATTAGCCGGCAGGGTATTATTTAACGGTGTACCTACGGGTGTAGAAGTTTGTGCAAGCATGGTGCATGGCGGCCCTTTCCCTGCCACTACCGATAGCCGTTTTACCGCTGTTGGTATAAACGCTGCAAAAAGATGGGTACGCCCGGTTTGCTTCCAAAATTGCCCTGATGCTTTGTTGCCGGTTGCCCTGCAGCAAGCCAACCCAACTAATATATGGCGCTTGTTTGACGGCGAATGGAAAAAATAAGCCGTTAATTTGACTAATATTTGCATGCCGGTTACCTAAATAACCGGCATGCTTAATTTTACGATTATGGAGTTTCAGCTTTTTGATAAACAGGTTTACGAGCAGCGCCGCAGCGTTTTAAAACAAAAAATGAGCGGTAAAGGCATCATCGTTTTAATGGGAAACGATGAGAGCAGCATGAATTACAAGGACAACACCTTCCCTTTTAGGCAGGATAGCAGTTTTCTTTATTATTTCGGGCTTGATGTGGCGGGTTTGGCAGCCGTGATGGATACCAACACCGGCGAGGAAGTGATATTTGGTAACGACCTTACTATCGATGATATCATCTGGACAGGTACCTTACCATCAGTAGCCGAAATGGCGGCATTGGCAGGCGTATCTCAAACCAAAGCCTACCCGCAAATTGCTGATTACATTGGCAAAGCGCTCTCTGCAGGCAGGGCCGTTAATCTTTTACCGCCTTACCGCCCCGAAAATAAGGTAAAGCTGGCGACTTGGTTACAAACCGATATTGCCGGCCTTAAAAACCATGTATCGGTAGATTTGATCAAAGCCGTTATTAGCCAAAGGGTGATCAAAACAGCACTTGAGGTTGCGGAGATAGAAAAAGCCGTAAATATCAGTATTGATATGGAATTGGCGGTGATCAAATATGCGCGCCCGGGCATACGCGAATACGAACTGGTAGCCAAAGCTCATGAAGTAGCCATAGCAAACGATGCAAGGCTCGGTTACCCGGCCATCATCACCAAACATGGCCAAACGCTGCATACGCACTATTACGGTAATATTTTGGCCGATGGCGATATGGTACTAAGCGATATCGGTGCCGAAAATGCCATGCACTACGGCGGCGACCTTACCCGCACCTTCCCGGTAGGTAAACAATTTGACACCCGCCAGCGCGAACTTTATGATGTTGTGCTAAACTCAATGGATCATGCCATTAGTTTATTAAAACCAGGCACGAGGTATAAGGATATACACCTGCAGGCTTGCCAGAAACTGGCGGAAGGCCTAACAGCAGTGGGCATAATGAAAGGCGATACTGAAGAAGCCGTTGCCGCCGGTGCGCACACTATGTTTTTCCAATGTGGCTTGGGCCACATGCTGGGTATGGATACCCACGATATGGAAGACCTTGGCGAGCAATACGTAGGCTATACCGATACGCTTAAGAAAGAGACAGAAATTTTCGGCTTAAAATCCCTGAGGCTGGGCCGCGAGCTTGAGGCCGGTTATGTGCTTACCGTTGAGCCGGGCATCTACATCATCCCCGAACTGATAGACCGTTGGGAAGCCGAGAAAAAATACAATGACTTCATCAACTACGATGTATTAAATACCTACCGCGATTTTGGTGGGATCCGCATTGAGGATAACTTCCTGATAACTGATAACGGCAGCCAGTTATTAGGTAAATACCTGCCTAAAACAAGGCAGGAGATAGAAGCTTTAAGATCATAAGACACATTCTTTCTTATCTAACGATAAAAGCGGCCTGCATCCTAAGATGCGGGCCGCTTTGTTAAATGCCTGCTATAATGTGTTAATTAATAGTAATTTGCTTTATGGCTTAATAATTATTTTTAGCCGTTACTAAATCCGCCAACCTCAACAGTATCTTATGAAGTCACTATTTTTTAAAGCTTTTATTGCCTCATTTTTATGCTCTTTGGTTGTTAAAGGGCAAACCATCATCAACGTAGAGCTTAAGAGCGCGGCACCCAACCCGGTGATCAGTAAATATATTTACAGCCATTTTGCTGAGCATTTGGGCCGGGGTATTTACGATGGCTTTTACGTAGGTGACACTTCAAAAATACCAAATACCAATGGCGTACGTAATGATGTAGTTGCAGCGCTTAAGAAAATGAAGATACCATCGTTAAGATGGCCCGGCGGTTGCTTTGCCGATACTTATCATTGGAAAGATGGCATCGGCCCGAAGGATAAAAGGCCGGCCATTGTAAATAAATGGTGGGGTAACGTTGCAGAAGACAATAGCTTTGGCACCCATGATTTTTTAAACCTTTGCGAGCTGTTAGGTGCCGACCCCTATGTAGCCGGTAACGTTGGCAGCGGCACAGTACAGGAATTGGCAGATTGGGTACAGTACACCAGCTCTGATAACAAAAACCCCATGTCTGACCTGCGTAAGGCCAATGGCCGCACTGAGCCCTGGAGCGTAAAGTTTTGGGGCGTAGGCAACGAGGCCTGGGGCTGTGGCGGCAACATGACACCGGAGTACTATGCCAACGAGTTTCGCAAATACGCCACATTTATGGGGAGCTCAGAAGGCAAAACCAAACTGTTCCGCGTAGCATCGGGCGCCAGCGATGATGATTACAACTGGACTGAAACCCTGATGAAGAATATACCACACCACCTTATTGAAGGGGTAGCCATTCATCACTATGCTGTTATTGATTGGAACCATAAAGGCCCGGCAACAGGCTTTAGCGAGGAACAATATTTTACCACTATGCAGCGCTCGCTCCAGATGGACTCGTTGGTGACCAAACATAGCCGCATAATGGATAAATACGATCCTAAAAAACAAATAGCCCTTGTAGTTGATGAGTGGGGCGGATGGTATGACGTAGAGCAAGGCACCAATCCGGGTTTCCTTTACCAGCAAAACACCATGCGCGATGCCATGATAGCCGGCACTACTTTAAATATTTTTAACAACCATGCAGACAGGGTGCGTATGGCTAACCTTGCCCAATGTATAAATGTGCTGCAGGCGGTTATATTGACCAATCAACAAAAAATGATACTTACGCCAACTTACTATGTGATGGAAATGTACAACGTGCATCAGGATGCCACGCTGGTACCTACACAGGTGAGTGATACTGAATACAGTTTTGGGAAAGATAAACTACCGGCGGTATCAGCCTCGGCATCAAAAAATACCGCGGGGGTAGTAAACATCACTCTAACCAATATTGACCCGGCTAAAAAGCAGAAAGTAACGTTAAGACTAAACGGGCAAAGCTTTAAAAACATCAGCGGGCGTATCCTAACATCAGCCAAAACCGGTGATTGCAATACGTTTAATGCACCCGATAAGGTGAAAACAATAACCTTTAAAGATTTTAAAATGACCGGCAATACTGTAGAAATAATACTGCCCGCCATTTCTGTAGTTGCACTTTCACTTAATTAACGCTCTGCTATCGTATCACTTTAAAAGTACATCCAGGTAAACCGAATAGCGGCCATACGAATCATAGAATGGCTTAAACGGCACACCTTCAATAGTAAAGTTGAGTTGCTTTGGGTCGCCTTTAATAGCACTGCTGATATCTTGTGCATCAAGCGTTACCTTGCGCCAGTCTTTTCGCGCTTCATTTTCCTGGGCGGCTAACAGTATAGGCCCATAAAACAGGCTGGCTATATTCTGCTGATCCATAACGGGATCAAGGTGGAAAGTGAATGGCATTTTCAGATCAATCGCGTCACCGCTTTTCCAGGTGCGGCTGAGTTTTAAATAGGTGCCGGGCGTGGCCGTAACTTGCTGCGCTTGCCCGTTTATCTTTACAAAGAAACCTTTGGTGGCCCATCCCGGTACGCGCACATATACGTCAAACTTGCCGCTGCCTTTTATGGTCAACTTTGTGTAGTCTTCATGCGGGAAATTGGTGTTTTGCTCTATTACAACATTGCGCTCCGTCCACCTCAAAGTTGAGGGGATATAGAGGTTAACATACAAGGCCTTGTTATCCGTACTTTTAAAATAGATAGAGTTTTGGAGCTTGGTATTGCTTTCCAATCCTGTGCCATTGCAGCAGGTGAAGCCGGTCATGTCGCCGTTACTAAATTGTTTTGCCGAGCCGGGTCTAAGCGGTACATGATAAGTATTTGCCGGGCTATCCTCATCTACCGAAGCCAATATATGGTTATATAGCGCCCGCTCGTAATAATCCATCAGTTGGCCTTGCTGGTTGTACATAAACAGATCGCTGGTTAGTTTCAGCATATTATAGGTTGCACAGGTTTCGTTTTGCCCCCCGGCCGAGAATCCATTTTGGTACAAAGTTGCCGGCTGCCCAATAAAACACTCGGCATTAGCCGGGTTGCGTGCGCCTGCAACACCACCAATACTGTACATATAATCGCTAATAGCTTTGTGCCAAAAATTGTCGGCTATTTTGTAGTAATCGGGGTTGTTAGATGCCCGGTAGGTTTCAATACTTCCTATGATCTGCGGAATGTGCTGGTTAGCATGCAACCCTCTAAAATTATCTACGTTTTTCGCCAAACCGCTGTCGTGTTGCTTATCCCCAAAAAATACCCTGATGTTATCAAACTGCTGCGCGGTCTCGAGATAGCTTTTGTTACCAGTTAACTCGTACAAACGCGCCATTACCTCATTCATGCCGCCGTATTCGCCTGCTATGTAAGTATTCCACATCTTAATAAGGGTATCTTGCGGTAACCTGCTCAGGCGGGCATGCACCCAGTCGCCCATGCGGGTAGCTGTGGCAAGAGCTTTTTTATTATTGCTTACTGCGTAGACATCTAACAAACCGGCCAAAATTTTATGCAGGGTATAATACGGCGCCCAGATCTGATTTTTTTGCCCGCCATATTTGGCGCCATGCTCCAGCATAATAAACTGATCAGGCGGATAGGCGCTAATATATCCCGTTCCCCAATTCCAGTAATCGGTGCGCAGGCCCTCGGTACTCAAGTCAGAGTCATATTTAGTTTTCCCTTTACCCACCGGTACATCCGCGGGGTTAGCAACATGCGGGCCGCCGGGCTTTACGGCTACGCCGGATAGTTGGGAGAGCGAATACAAGGTATTCACCATATATGCCATTTTGCGGGCAAAATTTGCCTGTAAAACCTTATTATAACCCGTACTTGCATAAGCCTGCGCAATGGCCGTAAGGTAATGCCCGGTGGCGTGCCCGCGCAGTTTGGTATCCTGGCTATCCCAAACACCCAAAGGTTTGGCGCCCGCCGGTTGCTTTTGCCCAAAGGTTTCCCTAAACATATACAGGAACGAGTTGGGATCTGTTTTGGCAAGGGTTGTGATAAACTTGTCCCTGTTTTCTTCAAACTTGGTTTGATTGCCGGCCACATCATTATTTAAAGACACTTGACTTAGCTTAAAGGCTTGCAGGGTTGGTTTTGGGGCCAAAGCTTTTGCCACCTCGTTTACGGTTACGGTAACCTGCGGTTGCAATACCGTACCCGGAACGCGGCCAGTAATTTTATATTGGCCGGGCTTAAGAACCTCATTATTGTTATTTGGGTTTGGCCATAGTACCCTCACCTTTGGCCCTTTTATGCCGTTTTTATATACCCCGTTCAAATACCCGGGCAAGCGTGGCAGATTGCCAACTGTTGTAGATACGGTGGTATCTGCAACGCTGACTAAATAAGCATTGTAAAGCTGCGGCTTTGTAGCCGCAAAATGTTGAAGGTCATCTTCTGCGGCAGCTTGGGTGTTCACATTTACATCACTGTTACCTTTTAAAGTATTGCCGTAGATAGTTGCAACCTGCTTACCAGACAACGGAACACGGTAAACGCGAACATCATGCAAAAGCGCATTTAAATACGGATCTGTAGCCGTTAACGATCGCCCCACATACAGTGTTTTCTTATCATTCCTATTACCAAAAACCTGCGTTAGCTCATTTGGGATCCCGGTTGCCTGCCCAGCTTGTTTCCCGTTAAGATAAATGAATGTTGTTTTTGATGAAATATCTATCACCACGGCCAGATGCGCCCATTTGTTCAGTTCGATAGCCGGGGCTATAGCCGGCAAATTACTACCGTTGTTTGTTAGTATAGCCTGGTAACCCGGCTGCTGCACGCCACCTATAGGGCTGGCGCTGAAATGGTTTTTTTCATTCTTCCCGAAATCAAAAAAACGCTGGCCCGGCTGCGTTGAACGTAAATAGATCCAACCTGTAACGCTTATAGATTCCAAACCGGTAAGCACCTCACCGGGCAGGTTTATAAAAGCATTTTCTCCGGATAGCGATAATACTTTACCGAAACGGCTATCGCCCACAAAACTCCAGTCGCCATACAATTTACCATGCAGGTTATTCCGCGACCAGTCTTTTACATCGCCATTAAGAACGTAACGCGCAACCATATCTGTTTCGCCAATGCCGTCCAATATCTGATCTCCGCTTTGGGCATACGAAACCCTCGTCGCCAAAAAAAAGATGGCTACGATAAGCAAGGCTATTATTTTAAGATTTTTAACCATATATCATTGTTAATAAACAAATTAACATCTAACAAAGTCGGCATTTTGAAGCATAACTTCGATGGTCTAAAATAACTACTTAGCTTGGCGATATCGGTTTAAATATTAGCTTATTGTTAGCGTATACTAACCCGGTTGCCCCTTATAAAAACTACTTCAAATTTATTATACGCTTTAATCGGCTATTTTTGAGACAATATAAGCCCTATGAAAAATCTTCAAATTGTGCTGTTTTTCTTTCTTCTGATCATTTCAAGAAGTGCCGGTGCACAAAATGAAAACCCTATTATAAAATTTCTGCCCAAAGGCACTGTTCTTTATCAGAATGTATCTTATGCTAACGATACTTTAATTAGGCATCAGTTAGATGTTTACATCCCTTCTACCCAAAAAGGCTCTTATCCTGTAGTGGTTTGGCTACATGGTGGCGGATGGCGAAAAGGCGACAAATACAGTGCGATGGACTATATGGGCACCACCGCCCGTGAAATGATTGAAAAAGGATACGCCATCGTATCCGCAAATTACCGGTACAGCAGTACTGATCAATTTCCGGCACAGATACAAGACTGCAACCAGGTGTTAACTTATATCACTGGGAATGCAAGTAAATACCATTTAGACGTTAACAGAATAGCCTTGATAGGTTTCTCTGCAGGCGGCCATCTTGCGGCTTTGCTGGGCCTATCCAATAATAATAAGGTCGGCAGGTTTTATGCAGACGGGAACATTCAGCAATGCAATATCAAACTTGTTTTTGATTACTACGGCATAAGCAATCTTGAAACACTTACCGGGCCGGGAACCACCGACCCGAACAGCGGTGTTCAATTACTCATTGGTGCCAAAGCCGCCGAACAGCCGCAAAAAGCTAAAGAAGCAAGCCCGGTAAATTATATAGACCAAAATGACCCGCCATTTTTTATTGTGCATGGCGATAAAGACCAGGCGGTGGATCATAGTCAGTCTGTAGAACTAAGCACAAAGCTTAATGAAGCGCATGTAAAAAATGAATTGCTACTCTTGCCCGGTGCGCCCCATGGTGGGCCTTTTTTTGACACCCCGGCCGTGAGAGCTAAGCTTTTCCGTTATTTGGAAAGATATTTAAAGTGATCAAAAGATTTTTAGGTCGGCTAATTAAAACAATTCCAAAACTCTTACAAAACGGACCTTTTGAAAACAAAAAAGCCTGTAAGTTGATGACTTACAGGCTTTATGCAATCTTGAAATTGCTTTGNTAGAGGGTTTTGATACCCTTTCTGCGGAATGGACGGCTCCGTAACCCTGTCCATTTATGTGCTGTTATTCAGTATTTTACCAATTTTCAACTACTGTACTCCCGAATTTTTTCTGAGCAAAGACAATAGCATTCAATATCAAATGATACTAACAAAAATAAGAAAAACCGGCAAATAGTAGCCAATTGTTACCATGATTAAAACATAGGGACATTAAGTGCTGGTGTGATTGGCGGCCATGCTATTGAACTCACCATTCTTTATTCATTACTTAAGCAACCAAAAGCGCTAGCCGGGTAAAATGTCAGGGCCGGGGCGCAACCGCTGAAAGCGGACAACCGCGCCACGCTTGTATAGCCTTGACTTTTTGTCCCGGCGGTGGGCTATCTTTGCGTTTGTGGTGAATAAGATAAATGGAATTTTTATTGGAATTATTTATGTTTAGAGAAGATCATTGGGTATTTACCTGGCAATATTCTATTGCGCTTCCACTTCAACCGTTACGATCTTGTTTACCATATAAGTTCTTCGGTCTTTATCATGCTGCATAGGCTGTGTAATTCCATTACTATCGGTTGCTCTCGACATTAGCTTATGCCGCTGTTGTCCCAGCGGAACCTCCCAGTTGTATTCCCAAAGCCGCCATGCAAACCTAACTGACTTGCCTAATAACTTTGCCGGTTGCCAAGTTTTACCTTCATCGAAGCTAAGCTCTACCTTTACGATTTCGCTTTCGCCGCACCAGGCCGCACCATGCACCCGGTATATTTTACCTGCAGGGATCACTTCGCTTAGCGCTGGTCTGGCGATCTCTGCTTTTACCTGTACTTCGGTAACTGCGGTCAGTGTCGGCTGTTCATCAGTGCGTTTCCAATATGCATATTCCAGGGTTTGCCAATAACCTTCAAACGGCTTATTTACAGCTAATATCTTGGTTAACCATTTCACTGAAGCCATACCATACCAGCCCGGGATGATCGCCCTTACCGGGTACCCATGCTCAGGGCTAAGGTCCTTTCCGTTCATTTGATAGGCAAGGATCACCTCCGCCTGCATCGCTTTAGTAAGCGGTAGACTTCTGGCGAAGTGGATAGCACCGGGAGACTTGGGTTCTTCCGAAACTTCACCTTTATCTGCTCCTTCCAAGATGATCTCGACTGCTCCCTCTTTTATCCCAGCCTTTTCAAGTAACACAGCAAGTGGCACACCTGTCCATTCTGCATTCCCTACGGCACCCTGTTCCCACAACAAGCCTTTTACCTTTGGGGCCAAATTGGCGCGCCCATTTCCGGCGCACTCCAATGTCGCCATCACTTTTTTTGCGGGCAAAGCACGTAACTCATCATAGGTGAGCGTGATCTCTTTATTAACATGCCCACCGATCGTCATTTTCCACTCTTTCGCCTGTAGCTTCGGGATTGGGAAATGAGTGCGTATAAAAAACTGATTGTTTGGTGTAATGGCTTCTGAAAGCATCGGAAAAGGGAATTCAAAATTGACCGGTTCCTTTTCCCTGATGATTAGGCCCGGGAAGGATGGTTCAGATCCTTTATCTGCGTTACTCGCTGAAGCGATTCCCGGAATGATTGCGGTTGCCATGACGGGAACTGTCCCTTTCAGGAAAGCACGTCGTCCGTTATTGTTCGTTCCGTTATTTTGCGCCTTATCCATAATTGACCGATTTTGATTGGAGTGTTAAATAATTAAGGATCGGCAGTGCATTTTGTTTGAACAGGCAATCTCGACCGGTTGCCAACAAATCAGCTTTTCAATTGCTTAGATCTTATGGAAATACCAAGCGCAAACACGAACAAAGAAAAGATCAATCCCGGTGATCATCTGGCCAATGAACGCACCTTTTTGGCCTGGATCAGGACAAGTATCGCTTTAATGGGTTTTGGGTTTGTAGTCGTAAAATTCAGCTTGTTCGTCAAGCAATTATCCCTCGTTATTACTGACAAGATCGTTCTGCCAGGGAAGGGCTTTTCCGCGACCATCGGGATCATACTCGTCGCTATCGGTGCCCTGATGGCCTTGTTAAGTTATTTCAGGTATCGACGTATTGAAAAACAATTGCTTAGAAATACCTACTTTCCTTCGTTCGCCTTATCGCTTTTGCTGACCGTTGCGATAGTACTGGTCAGCGGGTTGCTGCTTTGGTATCTTTTACCCAATACCTGATCAACCCTTTTGTGGAACAATTTTAATATTTAAGGGTTAAATAAACATGGGAATACATTCTGAATTTATGGTATCCGCTACGATACCTGGCGGTTCCGATCAGCAATATAAAGTGACGCACCAGGACGAAACATTTGCCGTGGAGACAGATAGCGGAACGATCACACTTATAAATAATGGTGATAATTCATGGAGTATTGTTAACGGTGATATCTCGCAAGAGTCCGCCAATATTATTGGGCAGGCTATTGAAGACCATTATCAGAAGTAATTCTTTCTGAACTATCGCTCAAGCCTTTCGATCATCTTCTTCATTTGTATGATCTCTGCCTGCTGTGCCTTAACAATACTATCCGCCAGTTTGCGCACCTCCGGGTCTTTGAGTTCGGCGTTTTTACTGGTCAGGACCGCTATAGAGTGATGCGGTATCATGCCCTTCATCCACTGGATATCGCCCACAGCGATTTGAAGTCTTACGCCCCATAAGGCAGTGCCGAAAATGACAATACTGAATACCATGATCAAAAAATTCTTCTTTCGATCGGTATACATATTGCGCATCATCATCAACATTAGAACTGCCATCGGGCAGATCATCAGTGAGGTCATGTAAAATCTGGTCAGGTTAAGATAAATATGATCCCACTCATACACATTAAGATACATAACGGCATACATGATCATGAATGACAGCGCAAGCATGATCAGGAAACGTGTATAGACTTTTTTATTCATGATCGATCTTTTATGGTAAAACCCAACTGTTTCTAAAATGTTCATTTGTTAAGATACCATAACCACAGGTTATCAATCATCAAATTTTGTGATATAACTTCAGCCTTTTTCGCTTGTACTTTTGATGTATCAACCAACAAACAAAATGAAACAGCAAGACGAAAATAGAGAAGTGACCAAAGCCTTGGTAAAAGTATCAAAGGCCTTAATTACCGTAAGTGTTTTGTTTGCGGTTTGTATAATAGTGGTGATCGTGACATTGATAGTACCAACTGGTCATTTACCTGGTAAGGATTCCCAGAAGATAAATGGCAGATCCGACCAACCAGTTACCATTCCATCTACCGAAGCCTCTGCCGGTACGACACCACGCCCTATTCCGGCTGATGCATGGAAAGCTCCAAATGATAATACGATACCTGCCGGTAAAGATGGCGAGATGATCAAATATGGCAGGGAGCTTGTAGCACATACCGCCAGATATTTTGGCCCTCAAGGCAGCATCGCGAAGATCACTAACGGGATGAATTGTCAGAACTGCCACCTTGATGCCGGGTCACGCCTTTTCGGTAATAATTATGCCAGCTTTATTGCTAGTTATCCAAAACTGAGCAACAGGAGTGGCAGGGTGGAGCAGCCTGAAGAACGCATCGCTGAATGCTTCGAGCGTAGTTTGGCCGGTAAAGTACCTAACCCATCCAGTAAAGAGATCCAGGCCATGTTGGCTTACATGAAGTGGATCGGCAAGGACGTAAAGAAAGGTCAGAAACTATTTGGAAATGCAACAGAAAAGCTGGCATTCATGGACCAGGCAGCAGACCCGGCCAAGGGCAAGGAAGTGTTTATGATGAAATGCCAAAGCTGCCATGGTGCTAATGGCGAGGGCCTGCTTAACGCCGATAAAAAAACCTACGCCAATCCGCCGTTATGGGGAAAGCACAGCTATAACGATGGCGCAGGCATGTACAGGCTGACCAATTTTGCAGGTTTTGTGAAAAACAATATGCCATATGGCGCTTCATATCATAGTCCGCAATTAACAGATGAAGAGGCCTGGAACGTTGGCGCCTTTGTTAACTCCCAGCCGCGCCCTCATAAGGATCAGCAACATGACTGGAAAGACCTGAAAAAGAAACCGATCGATTTCCCGTTCGGGCCTTACGCCGACCAGTTCAGCGAGAAGCAGCATAAATACGGGCCGTTCAAACCCATCAAAGACGCACAAAAACAAGCATCAATCATCAAATCATAAAATAAGAACCATGAAAAAGTACATCATCATTTTAGCAGCCTTCGCGCTGACCGCTTTCACAAAAACTGTTAAAGCACAACAAACCGATCCCGCCGCCTTTACGGGCGCAACCGCAAAGCTCAAGCATTACGATGCGCTTTACATCATCAATTCCGGCGATGATAAAAAGATCAAGGGGACGTTAAGGAACATCAATAACGCGCTGGAAGATCCAAGACTAAAAGGTAAACTCCATGTTGAACTGATCGCTTTTGGTGACGGCGTGGCTGTTTACATGAAAAGTAGCGCCTATGAGCAAACTTTAAAGGACCTACAGGCAAAGGGAGTGGTGCTGGCACAGTGCGATAACACGATCAAGGAAAGGAAAATTGACAAAGCCGACCTGTTTCCATTCATCTCCTATGTGCCGAGCGGCAACGGTGAGATCATCATCCGCCAATACGAAGGCTGGGCTACTGTACATCCCTAATAAGCATCCTCATTCAATTTATATAAACCATCATGAAATATCTTCAAAAAATAACATTTGCAATAACAGCAATAACAGCCTTGAGTAGCCAGGTAAAAGCACAGGATCACCGATTTGATCCACCCTGGAATACCCCGCCTGAAAGCAAGGTGCAATTTACCGTCCCGGGAGTCGACAATGTACCCGATCTGTTCGGCGACATTAACGACCCGCAACTGGTGGTATTCTTTGCCGGAAATCAGTTCATGTGTATAGACGACCTGCTGGCCGCGTTCAAAAAACAATACCCGCAATACCAGCGTGTATTTGCCGAAACCTTGCCACCGGGCATACTGGCTAAGCAGATCATAGGTGGCAGCATTGTTATTGGGAACATGCGTATCACCTTGAAACCCGATGTTTACACTGCAGGAAAAAGCCGGATCGATCAGATGCCGGAATATTTCAGCAAGACCGCACCTTATGCCTACAACCGTTTAGCTATTATGGTGCAAGAGGGTAATCCTAAAAAAGTGAAGGGATTGAAAGACCTTGGGCGTAACGATGTGCGTGTAAGCATGCCCAATCCGGAGTGGGAAGGAATTGGTAAACGTATAGAGGAAGCTTATGTAAAAGTGGGCGGTGAAACCTTAAAAAATACGATCATGGATACCAAGGTTAAAAACGGCAAAACTTTTCTAACCCAGATACACCACAGGCAAACGCCAATGCGCATTATGTATCAACAGAGTGATGCTGCACCGGTATGGTACACCGAAGCCTATTATCAGAAAATGATCGGTTACCCGGCAGATATGGTGGAGATCCCTGAGAAAGATAACATCAGCGCCACTTATGTGGCCGGACAATTAAAGGCCGCGCCGCACGCGCAGGCTGCGCAGGATTTTATGGACTTTTTAGTAAGCCCGGTAGCCAAATCAATTTACCGGAAATATGGTTTTATAACAAAATAACAATATGAAAAGATCGATCATTATCATAGTTCTCATGGCCAATGTAGCTGTGGCCTTCGCCCAAAAAGACACCCTTCACATTTACGGACCCGGCGGCCCGCTTTCAGCCATGCAGGATTGCGCTAAAGCATTCACCGCTAAAACAGGTATTCCTGTAAAAGTAACCGGTGGCCCGGAACCGAAGTGGCTTTCACAAGCGCAGGCAGACGGCGATGTGATCTACGGCGGTGCGGAATATATGCTTACGCAGTTCATGCAAACCCATCCGGGAATGGTTGATGCAGCCACACGTGTGGAACTTTATAAAAGACGCGCGGCCATATTGGTAAGGTCGGGGAATCCAAAACAGATCACAAGTTTAAAAGATCTTGCCAAACCCGGTATAAAAGTGCTGGACGTGAACGGAGCCGGGCAGTTGGGCTTGTGGGAAGATATCGCCGGTAAAGAAAACCTGATCGGCGCGATACAAAAAAACATCGGCGGTTCCTACGCCAATACCGCGCTGGGCATCGAGGCCTGGAAGAAAGACAAAAGCTATGATGCCTGGATCACCTACGCATCGTGGCACAATAATTTGAAGGATGTTACGCAAGTTGTGGAATTGTCTTTGGCATCACGCTTATATCGTGGTACGCCGGTAGCACTTACATCCAATACCAAACAGGCTACGCAAGCCAAACAGTTCATTCAGTTCTTGCAAAGTGTCGATGGCCATGTGATATTTAAGAAATGGGGCTGGGAATAAAGCTCATATTTAAAACCCTAACATGAACTGAACGACAGAATCAGCCTGTTTTTGCCTTATATGCTTGAGCTGTTTTTCATAACCTTAGGCTATCAACCATCTGTTTTGACGATGAAAATGACTTGGTGTTATGATTGATCTTTGAGTTATAAGCAAAGAGATCATGAAAACTATTCAACGTTATGTACATTATCAATTTGATGACCAAGCAATAATAATTGGCAACAAGGTTATAAATATAGCTGTATCAGTCATCGCCTTGGCAGCAGCTACTTTCCCATTTTTGTTGTTATTTTTCCGACTTAGCTAATAACATTTATCAGTATGTTCGATTTTCGATTACAGGTTTTTCATACAGTGGCCAAGAGGCTGAACTTTACTAAAGCTTCTGCTGAGTTGTATATCAGCCAGCCTGCGGTAACCAAGCATATCAAAGAACTGGAGGAACAGTTCAAAACGACGCTGATAGAACGTAGCGGGAATAAAAAAATATCGCTCACACCTGCTGGCGAAATGTTGCTGGCTTATGCGGATAGACTGGCCGCTGTTTACAACGAGCTGGACTTTGATATGAACCTGCTGATCAAAAAACATTCGGGTACGTTGCGTATCGGTGGCAGTAATACGGTTGCGCAATACGTGATCCCCCCGGTATTAGCCCGGTTCCACGAAAAGTTTAGAGACGTACAAGTGAACCTGGTGCCCGGTAATACTGAGCAGGTGGAACTGGCATTGTTAAACAAAGAGATCGATCTGGGTATAGTAGAGGGCATCCTGCGTAATCCGCAACTCAGCTATCAGGAATTTTTGAGTGATGAACTGGTGCTGATCTGTAGCGCCTCAAATACTTTTAAAAAGGACAGCATTAAACCGGAAGAATTAAAAGATTTACCCTTATTACTACGTGAACCAGGTTCAGGGACTTTGGACGTCATTGCTCACGCTTTAAAGCCTTTCAATATTAAGTTATCAGATCTGAATATCGAGATGCAGTTAGGCGGCACGGAAAGTATAAAGTCTTATTTGCTACACAGCAAATGTTTTGCATTTGTATCTGTGCAGTCGATATTAAAAGAACTAAAATACAACGAATGCAGGATCATTGATATCAAAGATCTGACTATAGAGCGTCCATTTTATTTTATCCTGCCACACGGTCAACCTTCATCGTTAGCAGAAATATTTATGCGATTCGCTAAAAGCTATAAGAGCCTATAAGCCTCTGATATGACTGAAAAGAGAAATAAAGTCATCATCATGTTTATTGCTGAAGCGCCTGGTTCTATCGATAAACATTTTTATTTAAAGAACACCAATTTATTCCGGGCAATGCGCACGGCCTTTGAACAGGCTTTTGGTAAATTTAGTTCTGCTGACGACTTTCTTGACTTTTTTAACAAGTCCGGATGCGTCTTGGATCACCTTTATCCTTTGGGTAAAGAAATATTGACTAAACCAACGGGTTATGCTGCCCGGCAGTTGGCAGATCGCATGCGTTCGCTTCAACCTGATCATGTTATTATTCTAATGAAGCGTATTGCTCCCGTTATCTGCAAAGCTGCCGTCGATGCTGATTTTCCCTCGTCTAAAATTCTAATTACAGCATATCCAGCAGGAAGTGAAAGGAACAGGCAGCTTTTTATAAGAGATGTATCAAATTGGTCAAAAAAAATGTTCGATAATATTTAGTTATCGCGATGTCTGTTTACCATAATAGATCTCTTTACGGCAATAGGATCTGATAGCTTGGTTGGGCTGGAAACTTTCCCATCATTTGAGGGTTTATTTATCATATTCAAATGCTATGAAAATATCTAAATATATCCACTCTTGCCTACTACTGGAAAAAGACGGTTTTCAGTTATTATTCGATCCCGGTAAGTTTACATTTGCCGAGGACTTAGTAAAAGTGGAGCAATTTATTAAAGTCAATGCTGTCATCATTACCCATAGTCATCCCGACCACCTGGACGTGGAACAACTGAAAGCCATCGTTAAATTAAGCGGCGCTAAGATTTATACCAACAAAGAAGTCGCTAAAGAATTAAAAGAGTCCGGGCTATCTTATAACTTGGTTGAGGCCGGGTTGTTCGATATCGGTCCTTTTGCTTTGCAGGCGATCAATGTAAAACATGAAAATATTCTTGATAGTCCATTGCCTGATATGCAGGCCTACTTGATCGATGGCAGGGTCTTAAATCCTGCGGATTCTTTTGGCACTTATGATGATGAATTTCAACAGCCTGAATTATTAATACTGCCTGTTATGGCTCCGTTTACGACAGAGATAGCGGTAGCGGAGTTTGCTGATCATATTAAACCCAAGGCCGTACTACCGGTGCACGATGGCTACGCCAAGGAATTCTTTTTAAAACAACGCTACGAGACCTATAGTAAGCACTTTGAAAAACGAGGGATCGTATTTCATCAGGCCATGCAACCGGGTTTTAGTATTAGCATTTGAAGAAGCAGTATTAGGTAATAGATCTTAAGACTGCTAAATTTACTCAATGATACAGTTTGGCCCTGCGTTGCAATTAGAATTAGAGGCAAATAGCCAGCGTAAGCAGTTGCCTGCCGGTACGGTGCTGATGTCGTCAAACAGTTATGTGCGTTCGTTGCCGGTGCTTTTATCCGGCAGTATGCGGGTGATGCGGCAGGATGAGGATGGCCGCGAAATATTACTTTATTACATTAAGCCCGGCGAAAGCTGCATCATGTCATTCCTGGCCGGGATACATGAAGATACCTCGAAAGTACACCTGGAGGTGGAAGAGGATGCCGATGTACTGATGTTGCCCATTACCAAAGCCAGCGAATGGATAAAGAGCTATCCCGAATGGGCCGATTTTATCTTTAAGCTTTACCACCAGCGTTTTGAGGAATTACTCACGGTAATTAACGAAGTGGCCTTTCAAAAACTGGACGACCGCATTGTTGAACTGCTGAAGAAGAAGGCTGCGGTATTTAATTCCCATGAGTTTCAGCTCACGCACCAGCAACTGGCAGAAGAGTTAGGCACTACGCGCGAAGTGATCTCACGCCTGCTTAAACAGATGGAAAAGAAGGAAATGATCATTCTTTCCCGCAATAAGATCACTTTAAATTTCCCTGTGTAACATAAGTCACTAATTACCGGGCTTAAAGCGGATAGCTTTGTTCCATCAATCATCAGATTTTGGAAATAGCAGGTTACGCAGCTTCGGTTTTAATTGGTTTATCCCTCGGTTTGATAGGCGGTGGTGGCTCTATCTTAACCGTACCTATTCTCGTTTGTTTTTTTGCTATTGATCCGGTATTGGCCACCACATATTCTTTATTTGTAGTTGGGCTCGCAAGCACCGCAGGTGCGGCCAGCCATTATCAAAAGGGCAATGT
The DNA here is from genome assembly GCF_003432115.1 of Mucilaginibacter conchicola. Classification (GTDB taxonomy): domain Bacteria; phylum Bacteroidota; class Bacteroidia; order Sphingobacteriales; family Sphingobacteriaceae; genus Mucilaginibacter; species Mucilaginibacter conchicola. The sequence goes on along the minus strand of NZ_QWDC01000002.1, from coordinate 1,135,163 downwards.
AGATGTGAAAACGGCATTCTTATTCGGTTTACCCTCATTAACGGCGGTATTTATAATGCGGCGATGGGTAATGCCGATCATGCCAGTTCATTTATTTACCCTCGGCCATTGGGCGTTAACCAAAAGTATGCTGCTGATGCTGATATTTGCCGGGTTGATGCTGGCCGCATCAGTTTCCATGCTACAACGGACAAAAGGAATCGAACTTGCATCAATTGAGATCAATTACCGAAGGCTTATCTTACAGGCCATAGCGGTTGGCCTCATCACTGGTTTTGTGGGGGTTGGCGGTGGCTTTTTGATCATCCCTTCACTGGTATTATTCGCCGGTCTGCCGATGAAAAAAGCTATAGGCACCTCGCTCATGGTGATGGCCATCAGCTCGCTATTGGGGGTATTGGGTGATATCACCGGGCATGTAGCCATCAATTATTCGTTCTTAGCCATCTTTTCGGGTTTCGCCATTGCCGGTATCATTCTCGGCAGTTACCTTACGCGGTTTATCAGCGATACGCGCCTGAAACCGGCCTTTGGCTGGTTTGTACTGGCTATGGGTATCTTTGTTTTAATAAGCACTTTAACCAACTCCTATGAATATCATTAAACACCCCTGGCCCTGGTATGTAGCAGGGCCATTAATAGGCCTCATCGTCCCGGCGCTATTGCTATTGGGTAACAAAACATTCGGCATCTCATCCACCTTGCGGCAGATCTGTGCGGCATGCATTCCTGCAAATGTTTCCTTTTTTAAGTTTGATTGGAAGAAAGATGCCTGGAACTTGTTTTTTATCGCCGGTATAGTGTTGGGAGGATTCATCGCTGCGCATTTGTTATCCAACCCCGGCCCGGTAGCCATCAACCCTAAAACTACCGCCGCTTTACAGCAACAAGGCATCAAAGATTTTACAGGGCTGCTGCCGCAGGATATTTTTGGTTTCAAAGGGCTTGCAACTTTAAAAGGATTTGTATTTATCGTTGTCGGCGGTTTCCTGGTCGGCTTCGGTACCCGCTATGCAGGGGGCTGCACATCCGGGCATGCCATTATGGGTATTTCCTCTTTGCAATGGCCTTCGCTGGTCGCAACCTGTTGCTTTATGATCGGCGGCTTTGTAATGACCTGGTTGATCTTACCTTATTTATTACAGCTATGAGGAACCTGAAATTTTTACTGGTCGGGATGTGCTTCGGTATCATCCTGATCAAATCCGAAGTGATATCGTGGTTCCGCATACAGGAAATGTTCCGCCTGCAAGCCTTCCACATGTATGGCATCATCGGCAGTGCTATTGTAGTCGCCATGATCTCCATCTTGTTGATCAAACGATTCAATATCAAAACGATCCATCAGGAAGCGATCATCATCCCGGATAAGCAGTTTAACTGGGGCTATGTTTATGGTGGTTTGATCTTCGGATTGGGCTGGGCGCTTACCGGTGCGTGCCCAGGCCCCATATTCGCGCAGATCGGCAGCGGCATTTTAGTTACCTCAGTTACCCTGTTGAGCGCCATAGCAGGTACCTGGGTTTATGGTTTATTACGTGAAAAACTTCCACATTGATATGAAAATTGAACAATTTGAAGATAAAGGGCTATCGCATTATTCTTACGCGGTATTAAGCGAATGCGAAAACAAGATCGTGCTGATCGACCCGTCAAGAGACATTACGCCCTACCTGTCTTTTGCCCAAACGCATGGTGCTGCCATCATCGCTGTGATCGAAACCCATCCGCATGCGGATTTTGTAAGCGGACATCTGGAATTGCAACAGGTTACCGGCGCGGTCATTTATTCTTCCAAGCTATTGGGCGCGGAATATGCCCATCAAACATTTGATGATGGTGATGAGATCGTATTCGGTAAAATAAAATTGAAAGCTTTGAACACACCAGGGCATTCGCCAGATAGTATCAGCATTGTTCTGGAGCATGATGGCAAGGACAAAGCTGTATTTACAGGTGATACTTTATTTATTGGTGATTGCGGCAGGCCCGATCTGCGCGAGCAGGCGGGTAACCTAACTGCGAAGCGCGAGGAGTTGGCTAAACTAATGTATCATTCGCTACGCGATAAATTGTTGACTTTAGATGATGTGGTTGGGGTTTATCCGGCACATGGGGCAGGTACCTTATGCGGCAAAGCATTGAGCGAAGCTAACCGCAGTACCATTGGTGCGGAAAAGGCAGGTAACTGGTCATTACAGGAAATTAGCGAAGCGGAATTTGTGCGCGAGTTATTGGCAGACCAACCGTTTATACCCAAGTATTTCGCCTACGATGTCGCCTTAAATAAGCATGGTGCCATAGGCTTAAAAACAGCTTTAGCCGATGTCCCTGTCAAAAAACCAATTACGTTAAACAGCAAACTGTTTATTATTGATGCAAGGCCTGAAGCAGATTTTAAAAAGGGGCATCTACCGGGATCGATCAATATCCAGGACGGCGGCAAGTTCGAGACTTGGCTGGGTAGTATCATCGCGCCGGAAGAAGTGTTTTACCTGGTAGCGGAAAATGAGGAGAAATTAAAGCAATTGATCAGCAAAACGGCAAAGATCGGTTACGAAGCTTTTATAGAAGCTGCATTCGTTGTAGCGGGTGGCGATGAACAAATGGCAGAGCTGCATTTGGCGCATTTTGCAGCGCACCCGGAGCAATATACTATCGTCGATATCCGTAATGAAGCAGAAATAAAAACACAGCCGGTCTTCAGGAACGCCATCCATATTCCACTGTACGAGCTTCGGGAATGTTTAGCGAATATACCTTTAAGTAAGCCTGTCGTAGTACATTGTGCCGGTGGGTACCGCAGTGCTGCGGGAAGCAGTATCATTGCCAACGCGTTGGGGACAAAAACCAAGGTATTTGATCTGGGCGAGGCGATCAAAAACTTTATATCCTAACAATGGCAAACAAAAAAGAACACTGGGAAAACGTTTATGCTCAGAAAAAACTGACCGAAGTAAGCTGGTACGAGCCAATACCGTAAACCTCGTTAACGATCATCAATAGTTTTGACCTTCCCAAGGATGCCGCGATCATCGACATCGGCGGCGGGGACAGTTTATTGGCCGATCACCTGCTGGCATTGGGCTACACCAACATCACCGTTTTGGATATTTCCGCTAAAGCCATTGGTAGAGCAAAATTGAGATTAGGCGATAAATCCAATGAAATTAAATGGATCGTGAGCGATGTACTGAATATTGTAACCGGCGATCAATATGACCTTTGGCATGACCGCGCAGCTTTTCATTTTCTTACCGAACCAGAAGATCAAATCAAATATGTGGCGGCGGTAGCTAAATATTTAAACGCTAATGGAAAACTTATCATCGGGACTTTTAGTATCGATGGCCCGGAAAAGTGCAGCGGATTAGCGGTTGAACGTCATTCACCTGCTTCATTATCAAACATTTTCCGGGAGCACTTTCATTTAACGGGAAGTATGGAGCATATCCATCATACGCCATTTAATACCGGGCAGCTATTTAATTACAGCTGGTTTCAAAATTACCATAACCTGTAGTTATCGGCCATCGCCTTTTATGATAAAAATCATCACTAAATAAGACGGAATTTTGGGGTATCAAAAGCAAAGATCATGGATACCCAACATCAATTAACTCAAACCCATACATTTCTTCACCTGAACGAAAACACCCGCAAATTTATCTTTATTATTTGCGTGACCTTGTGCCTTACACCATTCGTCAGTCCGGCTATCGCGCTGTTATTAGGTTTGGCGGTTGCACAATTATCAGGTCACCCTTACCTGCATTTAAATCATAAGGCTACACACTTGTTGTTACAGGTATCGGTTGTGGGGTTGGGTTTCGGTATGAACGTGCATAGCGCCATGCAGGCCGGTAAAGAAGGCGTGCTGTTTACCATCGCATCGATCAGCAGTACTTTGGTGTTCGGTTTCCTGATCGGCAAATGGCTGAAGATCGAAACGAAAACTTCTTACCTGATCTCAAACGGTACGGCTATCTGCGGTGGCAGCGCCATTGCAGCCATCTCTCCGGTGATCAAGGCCGAAGAAAAACAGATCTCTGTCGCTTTAGGTTGTGTGTTTATACTGAACTCTATCGCGCTGTTTGTGTTCCCGGTAGTCGGGCATTACTTCAACTTATCACAAACCCAGTTCGGTTTATGGTGTGCCATTGCCATTCATGATACCAGTTCTGTTGTCGGGGCTGCCAGTAAATACGGCGCACACGCTTTAGAGGTAGCTACTACAGTGAAATTAGCCAGGGCGCTGTGGATCGTGCCGATCTCATTTTTGTCGACCTTTCTGTTCAAAAACCAATCTAAAAAAGTAGCTATTCCTTATTTCATCGGGTTATTCATTCTGGCAATGATCGCCAACACTTATCTGCCGGTAGTAAAACTGATCAGCCCCTACATGGTCATGATAGCGAAAGCTGGACTTACCTTGACACTGTTCCTGATCGGTGCAGGTCTATCTCGCCAGGTATTGGCTTCAGTAGGATTCAAACCCTTGGTGCAGGGTGTGGCGTTATGGATATTGATCTCAGTGAGCGCCTTGTACGCTATCCTGCATTTGGTATAGATGAACATGGGGTCGAGAAGTATCAAATGCCCTTTTTTCGGTCGGTCGTTTTATTTTTTAGGATCAGGCTGGGTAGTATTTGGTTCTAAACCAAAAAGCCAAATTCACTAATGCTATCAGCGCCGGAACTTCCACAAGCGGGCCGATCACACCGGCAAATGCTTCACCTGAATTAATGCCGAACACGCCGATGGCAACAGCGATAGCCAGCTCAAAATTGTTACCGGTTGCCGTAAAGGCAATAGATGTCGATCTTGAATAATCGGCACCGAATGACTTGCCGATAAAAAAACTGGCAATAAACATAATGGTAAAATAGATCACTAATGGGATAGCGATGCGCACTACGTCGAATGGTATTTTTACAATCAGATCACCTTTTAAGCTGAACATGACGATAATAGTGAATAGCAGGGCGATCAAAGTTATCGGCGATATGAAGGGTACATATTTGGTATTGAACCATGTTTCGCCTTTCAGTTTAATGAGCGTATAACGGCTGATCACGCCCGCTGCAAATGGAACACCTAAATAGATGCCGACCGACTTGGCAATTTCTGCGATCGTAATATTAACAGCCAGACCTTTTAAGCCGAATAGGGGCGGCAGGATCGTAATGAATATATAAGCATAAACACTGTATAACAGCACCTGGAAAATACTGTTCAAAGCGATCAGGCCGGCGGCATATTCACGGTTGCCCTCAGCGAGTTCGTTCCAAACCACAACCATCGCGATACAACGGGCCAACCCGATCAATATCAGCCCGATCATATAATCAGGATGGTCGCGCAATAGTGTGATGGCAAGAATAAACATGAGTATCGGACCGATGATCCAGTTCAAGATCAGCGAAGCGCTCAATACCTTAGTATTGCGGAATACTTCGCCCATGTTCTCGTATTTCACTTTGGCCAATGGCGGATACATCATCAGGATCAGGCCAATGGCCAGCGGGATATTGGTGGTACCGCTCGAAAAGGAATTAATAAAAGTGGCCGATGAAGGGAAAAAATAACCAAGGCCAACACCAATGGCCATCGCCAGGAAGATCCACAAGGTGAGGTAACGGTCAATAAAGCCTAATCGTTGTCTTTCAACAGTCGGCGCGCAGTGGTCAATACTCATTAGTCCTTTAGGTTTTCGTTCACGAAATTCCTTGCGTATTGCCTGATCATTTCCCGCACTTCGCGAAACTGCTCCATAATTTGTTCATCTGTACCAGTAGCTTTGGCCGGGTCCGGAAAATTTTGATGCAGTTTAATAGCCTTGGTTGGGAAGTAAGGACAATTCTCCTTCGCGTTATCGCAAACGGTGATCACGTAGTCGAAAGGGATATCGGCATACTCATCTACATTGTTGGAAGTATGGCCGGATATATCTATACCATCACGCTTCATGATCTCAATGGCTTTGGGGTTTACGCCATGCGTTTCGATACCTGCGCTGTAAATAGTTGCTTTGTCACCTGCAAAATAACGCAGGTAACCTTCGGCTATTTGGCTGCGGCAGCTGTTTCCTGTACAGAGCACTAATATGTTTTTCATTTATAATTTAATTAGAGGTTTTGACATAACGACTGCCGAAACCGGGCAGACATGGGAAAATTCGGATGAAGCTTTTAACGGTTCGGGCACTTCTTCCCGGCTGACGCGTTTAAAGCCATGGTTTTCAAAATGACCAGGAGCTGTTTCTGTCAGCAGAAAAAGCTTGGTCATGTTTTGATCTAAGGCTGTAGCTTCAATTTTTTGCAAGAGTTGAGCGGCGATGCCTTGTTTTCGGAAATTGGGGTGAATGACCACCGAACGCAGTAGACCATTACTGCCGTAGATCTCCACTCCGGCGGCCCCGATGACTTCGCCATCGTTAATGGCGACAAAGAAATTGTTCAGTGTTTCCGGCAGATCTGCATAAGGTAGTTTGGCCAAACTTAAAAGTTCAACTACTTCTGCTTTGTAAGGTTGCGCAGCTTTGATCTCCATGATGAAGTTGTTTAACAGCAGCCCCCGCCCGGTGTGCAGCAGGCTTCAGCGGGTGCAGCCAGGTTCACTAATTGTACTTTTGGTTTTTCAACGACCGCAGGCGCACAACATTCCTCACCCTTATCATTCGTGCCGCAATTGCCGCCGCGACCAATAGCCTTGCATTGCACCGCATCCGGGCGCAGGTCAACGATTAAAGCATTTTCACTCACGATCATTTCATTGGGGAACATTTGGCGGGTATCAAATTCAGAGTTACCGAACTCGATCTTTACTGTACCATTGGGGTTCAGTGGCAGCATTTTCTCGACGATATCCACGATAGATAAAGCTTTGCCTACTTTCATCGAACGCTCTTGCTGTTCGCCCTCCGGCACCCAAAGCTGTACGATAATTTCTGTCCAGGCATTCATTACGCCGCCGCAATCCACGGAAGTGATCGGCGCTTGTTTGATCTCGGTGATATGGTAAGCTGGATCTACCAGTTTGCCTTCTGCATATTGGAATTGCAGGTCAAGGTCCGGATGCTGTAATAAGGTATCCTTAAAGGTTTTCCAATTGTTGGCTTCTATTTTATTCATGGCTTTGTATTTGTTGCTTATTGTAATATTACGATAGATCAAGCCAAAAAATTTTAACAGCAGCTATCGTTCTTTTCTGTGTAAGAGCCAAACAATATATTCAATTCCAGTTGCAGGGCTTTCCAGGCTTTGGGCTCAATACAATAACATACACTCACCCCCTCAATAGTCCCTTGTATCAGACCGGCATTCTTCAGCTCTTTCAAATGCTGCGAAATGGTCGCTTGCGCTAACCCCAGTTCTTCTACCAGATCGCCGCAGATACAGGCATTCGCTTTAATGATCTGCTGTAAAATAGCGATACGAGCGGGATGCGCAATGGCTTTTAACTGCACTGCCAGCTTGTTTTGCTGTTCGTTGAATATGTCCGTTTTGGTAATGCCCATAACTATATTGCAATATTACGATTAAATTGACAATCAACAAATTTTATTAAAAGACAGACTGTATCGATTACAAGCAACTTTAATAACGATAACCTTGACCTCTTTTCTTTTTCTTTTTTGGCCGGTCTGACTGGGGAGAGGCGGCAATATGTGTTTGCTCCAGTAATACATCTAAGAACTTTCCGATTGTTGTACCAGTAGATGCCATCATTTTTTGTGGTGTAGTAAATTGTTGCTGAGCAACTCCTTCGGCTAATTCCTTTATTTGATCTTTATCAGGGGAAAACTGTTCTCCCGCAGAGAGTATGTCCATTTGGCGCCTTTGTTCAAGGCTACCGTTTTTTATTACATTGGCATAAGCCATAGTATCATGCAAGCCACGGTCAAATTTAAAATGTTGATCAAAAATATGCTCGCCACATTGCTTGAAAGCTACCCGGTCAAATTCGCCCATCTTTTTAGAATGTTCGACATTTCTTCCGCGTGAGTTATTCATTGGGCTTAGCTTTACAGTATTGCCGGCATCCTTACGGCTGACAATCACTTGTATGTGCATTTGTTCTCCCGGCTTTCGTTCTCCCCGTTTTTTTAAGCCTTCCTTTACTTCCTTATCCTCATAACTGTAATAGCGGTAATTTTCCAATTTGGCAAACCATATCAAGTCATTGCTATCTTTAATATTGGCCCGGTTAAAATTGCGCGCATATTCATCCATCACCAATACTGCATAACCTTTCAGTAGTTCCTTAACTTGTTCCCGGTTATTCTCTGCGAACAGGTGATTGAGCTCTTTTTGACTCGGGCTGATATTTACAAGGAAGAATTTTGCATCATTGCGGCCGAGTTTAGCAATATTATTATCAATCTTTTGCCTTACTTCATAGGCGGCATAAAGATTATCTGTTTGATTAAACCAATATTCTTGCTGTGCATTATCTAAACGATTCTCCTTTTCCAGATAATTGACCAACCCTCCTGCACTGCCCTTGTTATCTGCTGTTTTGCTGTCTGTTATATTAATAAACATATCTTATCTTAATATTTCTATTTGTGCTTTTGTAGTTGACAACAATTCTTCCTTTTCCCGGCCGGTATTAAAACCACTGATATTTTCCCTGGCTTTCACGTAGCCCTCCAGTATCAACACAAATTGCTTCTTCAGTTGGTCTTTACCGGTTTGTTGAAGTTCTACACGCTTCATCACATCAGCAATAAGTTTAAACCTGTCTGATGCTGTTTGCTGCCCGGCCAGCATTGTATTTAAACTTGGCGACAACGTTTCGTTAAAAAAAGTTATAACATTCCTAAATGCTTCAACCATTCGGTCTACTTCCCGCCGGGTAGGTATCAGCAAATCATTTTCCTGGGTTTTAATGAAGCCAATCAAATCTTTATGGTTCTTTATGAGCGAGTTCTTTAGCATTTCATCATTCAGATCCATTGGATCTTTCTTGCTTTTGTAGAAATAATCTACCATTTGAATAAATATCTGTCGCTTTGTCCTTCCCAATTTCAAGGCAATCTTCTCAAACTTTTGATCGACCGCTTCGGGATACCTTACCGACCTGGTGTTAATGTCTTGCATACATCACAATTTTTTTGTTAAAACTTTGCTGGCATTAAACTATATATCTTGATACATAGATGTACAGATAGCCAGCTATATGGGATACCATTAAGTATCCTGAAATTGGCCTTTTTAAAGCCGTAGGAGCAGGCAAGTATCCCCGGAGGATACTTCAAACCCTTTTTGCAGCGCAAAAAGCAAGCAAAGTAGGGCTCTGCCCAACTTCCGCTTGCTCCCTTATGGGACAAGCCAGGTAGCCATCCATATTTGCACAGTTGATATTAAAAATGGTTGTCGCACTTCGCGCGACAACCATTTTAATGGCCAAGAGAAGTACTTGAGGGAGTGGACTTGAATGGTGGGTAATATCATTCTTGAGATAATTGAGTAATAAATTGATATGCCGGTAAATTGGTACACTGATATATGTTTATGTGGTTATCCCAATACAAAATAGCTGGATAACAATTTATCCAGTTACATAGATATATTATTACCAACATGGCTTTCAGAGTCGTTTACTTTCCAGTTTTCCGGCCAGTCAACCGTACTTGCTTTTGTCGGGTGATAGGATGGCAGATAGAGGATGTAACCAAAGTCCCGTAACTCTTTAATGCACTTTTGATAAGTGGCGGTGGATGCAATTCTTGACGTCGCCATTAAACCGCTTCTGCTTATTTTAAATGGACGCTGATAGCCTGAGCGCTGCCAAAAAATGAAAAGCCCTGAGAAAAGACTGACATGTGTGGGAAACAACCGCTCATCCTTACCCAGTGATCTGAATAACTTTGAATAGCCTTTTAAATCCATTGAAGATGATAAGGCTTTCATTTTACACCTCCTTCTAACAGTTTGTGAATATCTTCCAACTTGTAATAAAGCATTCCGCCAATTTTGGCAAACCTTAGTGTGCCATTGATACGCAGGTTTTGTAAGGTGCCTGGTGATATATTTAAAAGCTTTCTTACCTCTACACTTTTAAGCCACTTTTTCCCCTGGCTTTCTACAGGCTCGATCATTTGCCTGATCTCCTGGAGCAGGTCTTTTTTAAAATCATTCAAATCGTCTTTCGTGATCACTTCAATTGCCGCCATATTTGATTTGTTTAAATTGCAAAACAGTAAAAATTAATTATCAATGCTCCTAACGACTATCAACATCTATTTGAGAATCGTTGAAATGCCTAAATGATGCAGAACAAATTTAGTTAATGTTTTGATAAAATAAAATAATATCAAAACATTTCTTATTTTTGTATCATTCCACTGAAATATATTTAACGAGAGATATATTACATTTGAAAAATCATCATTGGCAGGTACTTAAATAATGGGGAAGATCGGTTACAAAACATATTTGAATGACAGGCTTAAACAAGTGGACTTTCATGGTACGCCGACATTTCCCTTATACATACAGATTACTCACGAACGAAAAAGCATCTTTTTTAAAAGCTATTATTTCCAGTTACTCTCAAAGCGTAAGTATTTGATCGTTGTTCCGGGTATAGTTTCTAGAGGGCCATCGTTGGAGTTTGTAAAGAGCAGGGAAGAAGTGATTATTAAGTATTGTATTGAACAACTTGGTGATGCTTTTTCGCTCGACATTTTCAAAGCATCATATGATGGCATGAGCACTGATCTGTGTGATATGCTGGAAGGTGGCTTTTTTGAATACCTGTTTAATTTCTTTTGGGACGAGGGAAACCCGTATATGCGGGACGCTATACAAAATGCGGTCTCTACAGTGAACCCGTATGACTTGCTTCATGACTTTAAACGTATGTTTAAAGCCGACTTTTATAATAAGTTGATAGAAAATTCCTTTTTTTATGCGCCTCCGTATTTGCCGCTTTATGGATTTAAAGATGGCCCGCAAAAAGGAGATCCGATTATTTTTTCTGTTATGGATTGGCAGGATGATTCTGTTAAAAAGAAATTTAAAACTTACGTGGAGAAAACTTACCCGTTTGCGAAAGCTGATGAAATAGTAAAAGCTGTAGATACCTGGGCACAAAAGTATTTGTCCTCATTTTCCGGAAAATGAAAAAGCCGCTCCATTTGAAGCGGCTGACAGGAAGTATGTTAACGACTTGGGCCTCTGTAAGGTCGCAATTCTTGTGTAGGCGAAGGTGGTATGAATTTCTCGACAATAGAGTTTATCCGATCGACAAACTTTTCGGGTATATTAATACTTTGATAAACAACGCTTCGATTTTGGATGCTAAGCAAGGAACGAAAATGTTGGTTACTTTTTGAAGCATCAGCGATCTCTACGTTATCAAAGTGATCGGCAAACCGTTCGATATATTCCAACCCTAAATCGTAGTTCTGTTGAATGTTTTTTATATCTACAAAATGTCCACCGTTTTTAACTCTTTCATTCACACGGAAAACAGATTGCTCAATACTATCTAAAGTCAAATAAATCAACTGGGTGGCATAACCGTGCGCTTTAAAATGAGCAACAACATCCATCAATGATTCGTCTCTGAAATTTGTTTCCAAAGTAAAATGCCGTCTATCTTTAACAGCGGTATTCGCCTGTCTAAAAAAATCTTTAGTCGCTTCCTCATATATGCGTCGTTTAGGCATATGAGGTGATTGGGCCTCTATCTGTGCAACAACTTTGTCCACGTCAAAAATAATGGCACCAGGTTTCGACAAATCTTTAGAGAAAGTCGATTTTCCCGCTCCATTTGGCCCCGCGACAAATAATAGTTGCGGGTTTGACATAAGATTAAAGGGTTTTTATAAAGTGTTCCTGATATTTATCGTCCATCCACATCAAGTCCTTGCGGTCAACGTATTCGTGTACCGCATGGGACGTAGTTGGGCAAACAGAGGGATCGTAATATGTGATGTAACCACCTTTAGCAAATTTTTCCTTTTTCATCGCTTCGTAGGTCGGCCTAAGTCGTTCCTGCCTTTCTTCTTCTGATAGATCAAAAAAGGATTTTAAACGTAAGTCGATTGCTGCGTTGTTACTCATGGTTTGACGGAATGTTCTCATACAAATATAAAAATTGAAATATTAAGAATTATGAATGTTGATATTTAGGCGGTCTTGGCTACACGTTTCTTTGGTAACAGTTTAGCCTCTAATTGCGACATGTCTTCGCTGATTTTATGATCCAAAACTTTGGCATATATCTGCGTGGTCTTGATGCTGGTATGCCCCATCATTTTAGATACCGTTTCAATGGGTACACCATTATTTAGGGTAACGGTAGTGGCAAACGTGTGGCGGGCAATATGAAAAGTGAGTTCCTTTTCAATATCACAAATACCTGCAAGTTCTTTTAAGTAAGCATTCATTTTTTGATTACTCATAACAGGTAATAATAGGTTTTCAGCGATACATTGCGGATGCTTATCGTAGGTGCGAATAATACCTGCTGCCACAGGTAAGACAGGGATACGGGAAAGTGTATCTGTTTTTTGGCGCTGGGTATATATCCAGGTTTTGTTGTCAATTCCTTTTACCAGTTCAGAACGTTTAAGCTTTCGTGCATCAACGTAGGCCAGCCCCGTGTAACAACTGAAAACAAAAATATCCCTTACCGTGCGTAAGCGTGCGTTCGGGATTTTCTTTTTTGTCAACCGGTCAAGCTCTTTAGTGTCGAGTACCTGCCTGTAAACCTTTTGGGTACGTGGCTTATAATTCAGATATGGATCGATTGTCAGCCAGCCATTACCCAGACAGATCCGCACGATCTTACCGAGGTTCTTAATATATTTTATAGCAGAATTATTGGCGCACTTACGGACAGTCCGAAGGTAGTATTCAAAATCGTTCAGGAATGCAAAGTTGATCTTGCTAACGGGGATATCAGTAATATTATATTGCCATTGCATAAAATCCTTGGTGTGCATTAAAGCTGTTTCGTAACGCTGCCAGGTGCTTTTCTCAAACTCATGCCCAATCAAAGCTTTCATCTTCTCATTGTGGTCTTCAAATATGGCCACAAGGGTTCTTGCACGTTCTAGTTTACCTGTGTAGCGACTCTTAATGGTTTCTACCGTTACTGTTTCATCGGCAGCAGTCATCTGTCTATGGATTTCGTAAAGCTGATGCTCAATACTGCTCATGAAAGCATTAAGGGAGCGGGCATCTTCTTTATTGCCGGTCGCCCTGCCGGTATCAATATCCCAGCGGTCAGGATTACATTTCCGGCCAATGGAAATTTCGGTACGTTTGCCATCCACAGTGATGCGCAAATAAATAGGGGCTGAACCTGATTCATAATTCTTAGGCTTTCTCAGGCAGAAAAGCACGGCGAGCATAGTTCTCATGTTGTTTTAACTTGCTTTTAAAGTGAACAAAATTGTTAATTAAGTCACTTGAAATCAAGATGCGCAATCACTGAACAGGTTGATATACAGATATATATCAGTTAATTCGGGAGTTGTTTTGTGGCTCGGCTATTAACTCCCGAATTATTGTCATTTTCCTTGCGAAAACTTGAATAATTTGGCTTGGCCGTAAAACAAAAAACCCTTCAAATGATATCATTTGAAGGGTTTTGCTTGGTAATGTTACCTTTTTAGCGGAATGGACGGGACTCGAACCCGCGACCCCATGCGTGACAGGCATGTATTCTAACCAGCTGAACTACCACTCCGTTTGGGACTGCAAATATACGCTTCGTTTTTTATTTCACAATTTTTTTTTTCAAAAAAGTGATTTTATTGTTTTTTGCCTTTATTTCCGTCAAAAACACAGTTTTTAAAAATTTAGTTTAAATTCGTTTTTCAATACCCCAATATAAACCGGTTTATAACCATTTAATTCTGATAAACGCATGCTGCTTTTTAGCATTAATAGGGGTACGCCCTTTGCAAAAAAGGGCATGTTGTTACTGACAGTCAAAACGTTATAAAAGCGGCATTATATTAAGGGTTAAAGCATCATCAAAAAACTCATTAAACACTATATTTATCCTCAAACCAAATAAACCCAATTAGTAAACATAGATGAAAACCCTATCAAACGGCGATTACATTGTATTTTTTATTTACTTCGTGATCGTATCAGCATACGGCTACTGGATCTACAAACGTAAACATGACGCCGATGCAACCTCAAAAGATTATTTCCTGGCCGAAGGCTCTTTAACCTGGTGGGCAATCGGCGCATCGCTTATTGCTTCAAATATCTCGGCCGAGCAGTTTATCGGCACCAGCGGTTCGGCATTTAAAATGGGCCTCGCCATATCTACATACGAGTGGATGGCTGCAGCAACCCTTATCATCGTGGCTATATTCTTCATCCCCATATATCTTAAGAACAAGATATTTACCATGCCGCAGTTTTTACATGAGCGCTATAACGGGACTGTAGCAATGGTGATGGCCATATTCTGGCTGTTGTTGTACATTGTGGTAAACCTTATGTCTATCCTTTACCTGGGTGCATTGGCCATCAGCGGTATATCGGGCATTAACATTATCTGGTGTATTGTTGCACTGGCGGTGTTTGCCGTTATTATTACCCTTGGCGGGATGAAGGTTATTGGCTATACCGATGTTATACAGGTATTTGTGCTGATATTAGGCGGTTTGGTAGCTACGTACCTTGCGTTAAACCTCATCAGCGAAAAATCGGGCACAACGGGCATGTGGAACGGCCTTAATATTATGCGCAGCGAAGCCAGCGACCACTTCCACATGATATTTGATAAGAGCAATCCAAATTATATGGAGATGCCGGGCTTATCAGTATTAATTGGTGGTATGATCATCGTTAACCTTAACTACTGGGGCTGTAACCAATACATCACCCAAAGGGCGTTAGGCGCTAATCTAAAAACAGCACGTGGCGGTATCCTTTTCGCAGCGTTTCTTAAACTGTTGATGCCGATTATTGTGGTTATACCGGGCATTGCGGTTTATTTGCTTTATCAAAAAGGTATGTTTCACCAGGAGATGCTAAGCTCATCGGGCGTTAACGACCCAAATAAAGCCTACCCTTCGCTTTTAAACCTATTGCCTAATGGATTAAAGGGTTTATCATTTGCAGCGCTTACAGCGGCTATTGTGGCCTCATTAGCAGGTAAAGCAAACAGCATAGCCACCATCTTCACTTTAGATATTTACAAGAAAGCTATTAACCCCGGCGCCACAGATAAAAAACTGGTTACACTGGGTAAAATTTCAGTTGCTGTTGCAATGGGCCTTGGTGTTATCATGTCACTATTAATTGGCGAACAACTGATGGGCGAGGGTAAACAGGGCTTCCAATATATACAAGAGTACACCGGCTTTGTATCACCAGGTATATTTGCCATGTTCATCTTAGGTTTCTTTTGGAAAAAAGCCACGCCGAATGCAGCACTGTTTGCAACTATTGGCGGCTTTTGCTTCTCGGTATTCTTTAAATTCCTGCCTCATTTTGCAAACCTGGCATTTATGGCGCCGTTCGGTTTCTCAAAAGACAATGGTGCAGGCGTTTACGAGATCCCTTTTATTGACCGTATGGGCTTTGTATTTATCCTTTGCGTAATTGGTATGTACTTCATATCAATGGCCGATCAACGCCGAGGCGTTAAAACCAGCGGCCTTGAGGTTGATGCATCAATGTTTAAAACATCACGTGCATTTACTGCCGGGGCACTTATAGTGGGTGGCATTATCGTAGCATTATATTCATTTTTTTGGTAAATATTTCGTTTACCGACAACAGAGGCGGCCATGTGTCGCCTTTGTTGTTTTACAAACACATCAACTGTATATCAAGCATTTACAATACAACAGTTGCCTAATTTCGGTATTAATAAAAATTCCGAAAACGAGTTTAAAGCAAATTTATTTCATGGGTTAAGTTTTTTTTGAAACTAATTGTTAAAGGCGTCGTAGAAGGCTAATACACAAATTCAATACACTCACAAAAAATCTCCAATAACTCGACTCATGAAAAAAACTAAACTATTATTCACCGCTTTTGCATTTTGCTGCCTAAGTTTTGGCGCTTGTAAAAAATCTACCACTCCTGGTCCGCAAGGCCCTAAAGGCGACGTAGGCGCTACTGGTGCTGCCGGCACAAACGGCACAAACGGTACCGATGGAACAAATGGCACAAACGGAAAAGATGGTAAAGACGGAGCAACAGGTGCTACAGGAGCAACCGGCGCCACTGGTGCTACCGGTGCTATAGGCCCGCAAGGCCCAACCGGTGCTACGGGTGCCACAGGAGCAACCGGTGCTACAGGTGCAACCGGCGCTACCGGACCGCAAGGCCCTAAAGGCGACACCGGCGCTACCGGCGCAAATGGCCAGGACGGTAAAGATGGCAATGCCAACGTACAAAGCTTTGTGCTTACCAACAAAAGCGTAACGCTTACTGGCTTTACAAAATTAAACGTTCCGGCTATAACGCAAGACGTTGTTGATAAAGGTTTAGTATTAGTATATTTTAGGGTAACGGGTCAAACCACAAACTACTACGCCCTTCCGTACACAGAAATAGACCGCTCACTAAGCGTATCAAGTTATGGTGTTGGTTACGTAGATATTAAAGCAAACTTTACTGCACAAGGGGGCATCGATTTCCGTGTAGTAGTTATCCCTGGTACCAGCTTAGGTTCGTTAGCTGTAAACCATCCGGGGTTAAACCTGCGTAGCTTTAGCCAGGTTGCCTCAACATTTGGCTTAAGAAACTAAACAACAATTACTTACTGTATAAAAATTTATACAGCTATTTAATACAATAGTATACCAAGCCCCGCCTATGCGGGGCTTTTCTTTTTGCTTATGTAACAATCATATTGCGTACATATTATAATATGTAACAATGATATGATTTTTAAATTTTTAAGTAGGATAAAGTGAACATTTGCACAATAAATGTTATTTACCGATATCAAACCCCTACTACTCAAAAAGAATTTTATGAAGTATATATATCTAATATTGGCACTAACAGGCCTAAGCTTTTTGCAGGCAAACGCCCAAACAGCAAGGCCACTGAGCGGTACCGTTATCGACTCTACAAAATTAACCCTGCCGGGCAGCAGCGTTAAGATCAAAGATGAACTGGGCGACAGCACCGTTACCAGTACCGATGTTAACGGTAAGTTCACCTTCCCGGCGGTAAAGGGCAGCAAGATCACTTTAACTGTAAGCTCGATAGGTTACGAAGGCCTTATAAAACACTTTACCCTGCCGGCAGATGGCAAGGCTGTAACGCTTGATCCTATCGTCCTTAAATCGGCCGTTAGGCAATTAGGCGCAGTAACCATTGTAGGCGTTAACCCGGTAGTTTTTAAGGAAGATACCGTACAATACAGCGTGAGTGCCTACAAAGTGCGCGAGAATGCCCCTATTGAGGATGTAATTAAAAAGATACCGGGTATTGATGTTGATAAAGACGGCAACGTTACTGCACAAGGAAAACAAGTTACCAAGGTACGCGTAAACGGTAAAGATTTTTTTGGCGGCGATGTGCAAAGTGCCACCAAAAACCTGCCTGCCGATGTAATAGAGAGCGTACAGGTAATTGACGATTATGGCGACCAGGCTAACCTTACCGGCGTTAAAACAGGCGAACCCAATAAAGTATTGAACTTTACTATCCGTAAGGATAAAAACTACGGTTACTTTGGCCAGGCAACCGCAGGCGAAGGCCGCGACCTTTTGCCGAAACAGGATGGTGCGGATGTTAAGAACGACAACCGCTATATAGGCCTGTTAAACTTCTTCAAGTTTAACGGCGACCAGCAGATCTCCGTGATAGGTAACCTCAACAATACCAACGTTAACACTTTTACCTACGGCTCTCCTAACCCTGGTGGCGGTGGCAATGGCGGCGGTGGCAATGGTGGTGGCGGTGGCGGCCGTCAAAGCGGCGGCGGTGCCTTCCGTGGCGCAAGCTCAGGTTCAACAACTTCTGCTACCGGTATTACCAACGCACGCTCTATTGGTGCAAACTTTAAAGACCAATGGGGTAAGGCGCTCTCAGTTTATGGCAGCTACAGCTATACTGATAATACCACATTTACTAACTCTAATGTTATACGTAAACTGCCGCAAAGCACCAATACCGACAAAAGCCAAATTACCAGCAACCCAACAAACCATCGCTTTAACTTCAACCTGGAGTGGAAGCCCGATACCATCAACTATTTGAAGGTAACACCTACCTTTAATTATGCGGGTAGTAACGTAACCGGTAAGGACGACCAGATCTCACAAGTTAACGGCGTTACCAGCCTGGCCTTTAATTCTGTAACGGCATCAACATCAGTATCTCCAAATTATGGCTTAACCGGTTTTTATAACCACCGTTTTAAGAATAGTAAACGTAATTTAAATATAGGCTTTAGCGCTAACACCGGCAGAACCAATCAATTTGATAACCCAATTTATCAGTTTACAACAGGGCCAAGCACAGCGCCTGCCAACCAGGTTACTTATACTGATAGCAAGAACACCAGCTATGGCCTCAACGGCTCATACATGGAACCCATAGGCAAGGTATCGTTCATTGAGTTAAACTATGCCTTCAATCATAACTTTACATCAAGCGATAAAGAGGCCGATACCGTTTACGCAACCAACCCAGACCGCTATCACCGCTACGATCTGCTAAGTAACCGTTACGAGTATACTTTTACAACCAATCGTTTTGGGTTAAACTATCGCCTCATCGAGAAAAAATACAACCTTACTTTAGGTATCGGTGGCCAGCCATCTAAACTGGATGGTGTTAACCTGTTAACCAATACCAAAACCAGTTTTTCAACTTTTAATGTTATCCCGGCGGCAAGCTTCAATTACACATTCTCTCGCAGCCAGGCTTTGCGTTTCAATTATAACGGCAGCAGCAACCAGCCAAGTTTTGATCAGTTACAGCCCGTTATTGATTTCACCAACGCGCTTTTCCCGGTACAGGGTAATCCTAACTTAAGGCCCGAGTTTGCAAATAACCTGTCATTACGCTACAATGCCTTTAGCTTTCAAACCGGTAATATTTTTCTTATCAGCGCCAACTATACTAAAACCGATCATAAGGTTGTACAAAATGTAGTGTCTTATCCAGCTGAGTTCGATGCTGCCGTTTTGGCCGCCAACCCTGATCTGAAAAAATACCAGAACACCAACCTTATCCAGTACCAAAATGCTGATGGTTATTATACATACGGCGCCAATTTCTTGTATTCTAAACCGTGGAAAGACCGCAAGTACACGTTAATATTTGGTAGCCAGGTAAACTTTACCAATGATGTTGGTTATTCTCAAAAAATAGATGCAATGAATGTTGCTTCGGAGATAACAAGAAACGTTGCTAAAACTTTAACGTTTGCGCCTCAACTACGCTTCCGCGTAAATGTTACCGATGTAATTGATGCAGAGGCATTCTCAAGGCTATCGTTGACAAAAATAGATAACAGCGTGCTGCTTAACGGCACACAAAACAGCAACATCAGATCATTAGACCTGGGTATAAATGGTAAAAACTATGTTTGGAAAGATTGGACATTCTCTTACGATTATACCAAAAACCTTAACTATGGTTATGACCCTAAATTGCAGGTTAAAAACCCTAACTTATTAAACGCATACGTAGAGCGCCGCTTCCTTAAAGATCACCGTGGCACCCTGCGCTTTGCGGTGTATGATATATTTAACGAAAACACCGGATTTTCTATCACCAACGCCGGTAACATACAAACACAAACCAATGTTAATAAACTTGGCCGGTACGCCCTGTTAACTTTCACTTTCCGCTTGCAGAAATTTGCAGGTAAAGCGCCAAGTCAAGACAGAGGTTTTAGAGGTGGTGACCGCGGCGATCGTGGCCCTGGCGGCGGTGGCCCGCCTGCAGGTGGTCCTCCTCCGGGTGGTGCCCCAATGTAACATAAAAGAAAAGGCCCAATGCAAAATGCATTGGGCCTTTTCTTTTATAATAAGTTTATTACTGTTTTACCAATACAGAATTGATTACTTTCTCCAGCTCTTCCAAATCAAAAGGTTTAGCCAGGTAGGCTTCGGCACCGGCATGGTCGGCCAGTAACTGGATATCACTATTGGCCGAGAAATACACCACCGGGATAGCTTTCAGTTTCTCGTCCTTCTTTAACGTTTGGGTTGCAATAATACCGCCCGCATCGGGGATCCAGTTATCCATCAGGATAACATCGGGTATTACGGCGCTTACTTTTTCTATGATATTGTTGCAATCTGTATGCGTGTGGACTTCCCAGCCCTGCTCTTCGAGAATGTAATTGCAGATAGATAAAATATCCTCGTCGTCATCAAAAATGATGATCTTTTTACTGGTGTCGCTCATGGGTAAAGTAGAGGTGTGAAACTATAAAGAAGTTTTAATAAAAGCAAAATTTTTTAATTAGGGGTGTAAGTTACAACATCTAACATTTTTTACCCCCGCGCTATGTAACACAAAATTAACTATCGTGTTTTACCGACACAATAAAAAAGCCCGCTTTTAATTAGCGGGCTTAGTTTTTTAACAGTTGAGATATTATTTTGCACCCGGCGGGCAGTGCTCTCTTAAGTATTTAGTGAAAAGATTACGCAGGTGTGTGCTTGTACCCGGCCCTTCAGATATGCTGTGTGTACGGTTAGGATAAGCCATCATCTGGAACTGTTTATTGTACTTAACCAATTCGTTTATCAGCTCCTCGGCATTTTTGTAGTGCACGTTATCGTCGCCGGTGCCATGTATATACAGCAGGTTCCCTTTCAGATTTTTAGCGTACGTAATAGGCGATCCTTTGATGAAAGGCGCGCGGCCTTCATCATTAATAGGCACTCCCATGTAACGCTCCTGGTAAATGTTATCATAAGTCAATTGGTCGCCTACGGCGGCAATGGCAATCCCCGTTTTGTAGATCTCAGGATATTGGAACATCAGGTTTAAGGTTGATGAACCACCACCGCTCCAGCCCCAAACAGCAACGCGGGCGCTATCCACAAAAGGCCATTTTAGTATCTCTTTAGCGCCCATAGCCTGGTCGCGGATGTTGGTGATACCAATGCTTTTGTAAACAGCCTTGCGCCATGCAGCACCCTTAGGTGCCGGTGCGCCGCGGTTCTCTAACGAAATATAGATGTAACCATCTGCCGCCATATCACCGGCGTACAAAAAGTTGCGGCCGGCGCCATAAGTATCTGTTACGGTTTGCGCAGCAGGTTCGCCGTATACATAAAATACCACAGGGTATTTCTTGTTGGGATCAAAATTGGTTGGTTTTTTCATCCAGCCGTCCAGCTCAACGCCATCAACGGTTTTCACTTTAAAAAACTCCGTTTTGTTTTGCGCCGTAGCATCCAGTTTAATAGTATCGCCGCTAATGTGCTGATGATTAGGCAGGCTCACCACCTCGCTTTGCGGGCGGGTGTATGCGTTACTGAAACTGTGCATAGCCAGTTTACCACCAGGCGCCACTTCATAATCGTGACTGCCCGGCTGGTTTGCAGGGGTCAGACGCTCCTCTTTACCGCCGCTAATTTTAATGCGGTACAGGTAGCTCTGCGTAGCATTTGTTGGCGATGCAGTGTAGTAGATATAACCACTGGCCTCATCTATTAGTTTAATACCGGTAATATCATAATTACCCTTGGTAATCAATGTCTCTTTGCCCTCGCGGGTAATTTTTGAGATGTGTCTCCAACCGTCTTTTTCGCTCACCCATAAAAACTCTTTGCCTTTGTTCAGCCACTCCCATCCTACAGGGTTACCATCATTCCAACGGCTTTTGCCGTCTATCCAGGCTTTATCAGTTTCCTGGTGGATAACGCGGGTAGTACCGTTTGATATATTGCCTATGAACACCTTGCTCTCTGTTTGTGCACGGTTCAGTTGCTCCAGTATAATTTCGTTGGGGTTTTTAGAAAACTCCATACGGGTAATGTAATGCTGTACGGCATCGCCCGGTACGGCCATCCATTTGTTGGCGGCAGTAGTTACATCAACCACACCAATGCGGGCCATGCTTGGATCTTCGCCTGCCACGGGGTACTCAACAGGTACGGTGAACGAGTAGGTAGAATCCGTAGTGTTCAGCATCAGGTAGTTTTTGATCTTGCTCGCATCAATCTGCCAGTAAGCAATATTCCTGCTATCCGGCGACCAGCGGAAACCGTCGCGGCAGTCAAACTCTTCCTCATAAGCCCAGTCGAACGTGCCGTTTATGAGTTTTTTAGTGCCATCGGTGGTCAGCTGCTTAATGCTGTTATCAGCAAGGTTCTCTACATAAATATTGTGCTCGCTTACGTAAGCCACCTTGCTACCATCCGGAGAGAATTTGGCAAACATTAATGATGATACAGGCAGGCCTTTACCTAATTGCACAAGGCTTTTATTTTGCGGGCTGTACACCCAATAATCGCCACGGGTATCATAGCGCCAAACTTTTTTTGTGTTGTTGTTGATGAGTACCTTTTGCCCGTCATCAGACAAACTGAAACGACGTATAGCAATAGGCGATTTGCCTGCCGGGGTAAGCATTTCTTTGGTTATCCACGGGGTTTGCTTGCTGTCGTCGCGGGCATCAACCTTTACTATCTCTCCGCCTTTTATCTGGTAATATTGGCTTCCGTCTTTAGTCCAGTTGGTACTTTGCGCTTTAACGCTTGTTTGCCAGCTAAACGGCAACAGTAACGCCAATGCAAACCAACCTTTACGGTAAAACTTTATGTTCATACAGTTAAATTGATTGTGTTAATTAAAATAAATAATGGTGCAGTAAAAATTGCGTTAAATTAGCATTTTAATGCCTTAGCAAACAAGTTCATGAAAAAATTACACCTGCTTTTCTCCTTCTGCCTGATAACCAGCCTTTCGGTAAACGCCCAAAAGATAGATCGTAGTAAGTTTATTACCGATAGTTTGGATGCGTACATCAACCGCGCGCTTACCAACTGGCGCATTCCCGGTGCCGCCGTTTGTATTGTTAAGGATGGAAAGGTGGTAATGATGAAGGGTTACGGCATAAAAGAACTTGGCCTGCCCAACAAAGTTGATGCTAATACCCTGTTCATGATTGGCAGCAACACCAAGGCATTTACGGCAACGGCGCTGGCCATGTTGCAGGCTGATAAAAAGTTATCGCTTGATGACCGCGTTACCAAATACATCCCCGAGTTTAAGCTGGAGAACCATGCTGCCGGCGAACAGGCCATCATCAAAGATCTGCTTTGCCATCGCTTAGGTTTCCGCACTTTTCAGGGCGATTTTACTTTCTACAACAGTAACCTGAGCAGGCACGAAATAATTGAGAAGTTAGGCAAGATGAAAGCCACCTATCCTTTCCGTACTACATGGGGCTATACCAATGCGGCTTTCTTAACCGCAGGCGAGATCATTAACCGTGCCGTTGGCAAACAATGGGAAACGTACCTGAAAGAAAGCATTTTTTCTCCCCTTGGGATGAACAGCACATTGGCCCTTACTGCCGAAATGCCAAAAGCAACCAACCGCACTGTTCCGCATACTTTGGTTGATGGCCGCTTAACTGCCCTGCCTTACGCCACGCTGGATGGCATTGCACCGGCCGGCTCAATCAGTTCATCAGTAAATGATATGAGCAAATGGGTAATGGCTTTGCTGGATAATGGTAAAGTGGGCAACAAACAGGTGATACCTGCCGCGGCAATAGCTGCTACCCGCCAGCCCATGGATGTGGTGGGCAACACTTACCACCTTAACGGCGACAGCGGCTTTCAACTTTATGGCCTGGGCTGGTTCCTGCAGGATTACTGCGGCAAGCGCCTGGTAATGCACGATGGTGGTGTAACCGGTTATGTATCATCTGTCACCCTTGTACCATCAGAGAAACTGGGTATTATAGTATTGACCAATACCGACCATAATGCATTATATGAAGCTTTACGCTGGGATATTATTGATGCATACTTAGGCAACAAGAATTACCATTACAACGAGGAGTTTCTGGAAGATAACAAAAAGGAAACAGCAAGATCTCAGGCGGCAGATAAGCTTAAACGCGATACGGTGATGATGAACCTGAAACCTCAACTATCCATAGGCAAATACACCGGCAAATACTTTAATGACCTTTACGGCAACATGACCATTGAGCGCGGCGAAGAAGGCAACCAATTGGAAGCCCGTTTTGAGCACCATCCAAAAATGTATGCCAAAATGCTACCGCTCGGCGGCAACCGTTTCCAGGTAACCTTCTCTGATCCTACCTTCGGTAAAGCGGTATTCCCTTTCATGGTAAGGGACGGCAAAGTAACCGGTATCCGGGTCAAAGTAGCAGAGTTTGTAGAGCATGACCCGTATGATTTTAAGAAGTTGGATTGACGAAATCAACACTACGTCATTGCGATCCGCCAGCTGGCGGAGTGGCAATCCCCGGTATACCGAGCGGCTCTGTAAGTAGAGGATTGCCATGTCGCTGACGCTCCTCGCAATGACGCACTTATTAATCACCCCTGTCACTTCGAACGAGGTACGAGGAGAAATCTTGTTATGCATTCTTAGCGAACTTGTCTTATCTAACAAGATTTCTCCTCCGTCGCGCTCGTTCGAAATGACAGATAGCCAAAACACTGCAACACCTGGCAATCAGCCAATTAAAATATCTGTTAACACAACAGCGTCAGTAACAAACCATTGTTCACACTAATCCAGTTCTATCCAAACCGGCGCATGGTCGCTGGTTTTTTCCCAGCCGCGCACTTGCTTATCCACGCCGGCGGCCTTTAAACGGGCATCTATAGCAGGGCTAAGTAGGAAATGATCTATCCGCAAACCGGCGTTACGGCCATAAGCATCGCGGAAATAATCCCAGAAGGTATAGATGGTTTCGTCGGGGTATAATTTGCGTAGGGCATCCGTCCAGCCCTGGTCAACCAGGTTTTTAAACGCAGCTCTCGTCTCCGGGCGGAAGAGTGCATCCTCTACCCAGCGCTCGGGTTTGTAAGCATCCTTTTCGGTAGGTATCACGTTGTAATCGCCCGTTAACACAACCGGCTTGCCCGATGCCAGCAGATCGGCGGCATGGCGGGTCAATCGGTCAAACCAGGCCAGTTTATAATCAAACTTTGGCCCCGGTGCAGGGTTGCCGTTTGGCAGATACAAACCACCAACGGTTATACCGCCCACCTCAGCCTCAATGTAACGGCTATGCAGGTCTTCGGGGTCGCCGGGCAGTACGTGTCGGCTCTCTCTTATCTCCAGTCCCTTTGAGAGGATAGCCACTCCATTCCAGCTTTTTTGGCCATGCCATATAGCATTGTACCCGGCATCAATAATAGCCTGCTCGGGAAACTTCTCTTGCGGGGCTTTAAGTTCCTGCAGGCAAACAATATCGGGTTGGGTTTCCTGCAGCCAGCGCAGCAATACCGGCAGGCGGCCGTTTACGCCGTTAACATTATAGGTGGCAATTTTCATGAGGATAGTGTTTGCTCAAATATATTGCAATTGCAGGGTTAAGCGCAACTAATTTATCACCTTGCCACTTATATCAACCTTGCGGGCAAAAGGGTTAAAAAAGCGGTTGGCCAGCACCGCAAATTCGCGGCGGGTGATGGGGCGATCGGCTTTAAATTCAGTATCGAACTTATAATAACTCTTCCAGCTCTTTTGCAGGGCATTGCGCAGATCATCAGGGTCGCGCAGGTTCATGTTGCTGATAAAGGAGATAGTATTAGCAACGGTGAATAGTTGCCCCGGCTTTTCCTGATTAAACCAGATGAATGAGCGGGAATAGATCTCATCCAGAAACGGGCGAATCTCTGCTGTAGTCACGGTACTATCGGGCATAAATAAAACCTCTGTCCTGTTACCTTTTATCTTCTGCACACCTTTAAGCATGCCGGTAGCGCCAACTTGCTGTATAGCCCTCCAGGCCGGGTCGGTTTGTTTAATATCTGCAAAAGGCATCAGGTAACCCTTAAAATCAAGTATCTCGCCCTGGATGATGCGCGGCTGCAAGTTTTTGGTGGTGGTTTGAAAAAAAGCGCGGAAGGCAGCAGCGGCACCCGCACCCTGTCCTAAGCTCATCTGCACAGCAGCATCAGTCACGGCGCCGTTCACCAGGTGGGTTACTGATAACGCCTTCTCCGTAACAAACAAATTCTCCTGATCTTTTACTACTACGGCACCCAACGGAATAGTAAACGCCGGGAAAGGCGGATAACTAATATGCAGCACACCGGCCTCGCTGTAATGCTGTCCCGGAACAGCATCGCTCACGGCAATTGCTGTGCGGTATAACTGAGACCCGCGGTCATACGGTGTGTAAATATCATCAAGCATCATCCGCACCAGGCCTGCCGCACGGCGGTTCTCGCGGACGTAGGGGATATACGGCAAATGGTCGGCGGTTTTAAAATCATCAGCAAAGCCAAAATTTTTAAAGCCCAGTTCGGTTTGCAGGTAGTAGATCAATCCAAGGGTGTGCAGCCTTGCCTTTCGAAACGTTTCAGCACGGTTCTCGGGCTGCATGTCTTCGCTGGTCACCGAGTACTGGCTGGCGCAATTATCCCAGTTGATCATGTATTTATCATTGGGTAGTTTCGCGCTGTTCAACAGTTTTTTGACGTCTACGCCTTTAAGGCAGGCGTATTTTGACGCATCGTAGCCTTCCGGCTTGGGGATGGTATGATCGGTGTTTCGCCCATAATCCCGTAGTGTAGCAATATAGCTGATGTCTTCGATCTGGTTGGTGGCATTGGTTGGGGCTAAGGCTTCTTTAGAATCGCTGCGGCTATCGAAACCTGCCGTCATCAACACGTTGATCTTGCTTACCACATCGCCCAATTCGGTGGCATCTATCAGCGCTTTAGCCTTTATAGTTACTTTTTCTTTATTGTCGATGATGGTCACTTCCCAGCCTGTGCCGTCCTTCTTTACATCAGTAAAAGGCGTGTTGAGTTTTACGGTGAGGTTCTTTACAGTATCGGTCAGTTTCTTGAGGATGGTTGCCCCCATGGCTGGTTCAAAGGCCAGCGGGGCGTTGTAAGTGGTATCATAGCCAAGGCGCAGTTTGTAAACATCAACCACCCTTTTGCGGAACTCTCCGTATATGCCTGACGGGAAATTACGGTTGGTTTCCAGGTAACTGAATCCACCTGCCGTCATGGCCCCGCCCAGCCATGGCCCTTGCTCTATCAATAAGGTTTTTACCTTACTGCGCGCACTTTGTATAGCTGCCGAAACACCGCTTGCGCCGCCACCAATAACCAGTACATCGGTTTTTATGGTTTCGGCATAGGCGGTTGTAAAGCCGAGGCAAAGGACTATGAGGAGTAACTTTTTTATCATCAGTTCAGCGAAATATTCATAAAACGCTAATTTAGGCGCGTTCTATATCCACCCATAAAAATATAACAATGATACTTACCGACGAACAAATGCGCTATCCTATCGGAAAATTTACACCACCCGTGTCATACACCGAACAGGACTACCGCAATTGGATACATGAAATAGCTACTTTACCCGGCCGTGTGCGTGAAGCCATCCTGGGCCTTACTTACGAGCAACTGGACACCCAATACCGCGCCGGCGGCTGGACGCTGCGCCAGGTTGTACACCATTTGGCTGATAGCCACATGAATGCGCTTTGCCGTTTTAAACTGGCGCTTACAGAAGAAAACCCAATCATAAAACCCTACGAAGAGGCAGCCTGGGCCATCCAACCGGATTACCGCCTGCCGGTTGAGCCTTCTTTAAAAATGCTTGAGGGCATTCATCAGCACCTTGTTGCGCTGTTTGAAAGTTTTACCGAAGACCAGTGGAATCGCACCTTTATACATCCTGAATCGGGCGCCGTGATCTCATTAAAACGCAACCTGGCAACATATGCTTGGCATGGCAATCACCACCTGGCGCATTTAACAGAAACCGTAAAAAGGATAAGAAGTTAAGCCTGCAGCTTTTCAACCTTTGCCCTTATGCGGTCTTCGGCCAGTTTAACCAGTTCATCAACCGTACCGGTTGATGGCTCTATTGGCTCAAGCACTTCCCAGGTCATGGGGGTAAAGGTATTTAGCGGATACATGCCATATTGAATCAGTTTCCAGCTATCGGTAATAGCTACCGGCACTAATAAAGCATTGGGGCATTTCTTTAGTAAGGTTGCAATACCTGCCGATTGGAAAGTTTTTACATGCCCGTCTTTAGAGCGTGTTCCCTCAGGGAATATCATAGCACCCCAGTTATTATCTTTCATGCGGGTGCCAAACTTGGATAGCTCCATTATAGAACCGCGGGGGTCTTTACGGTCTATATTAGCACCGCCACCATGGCGAAGGTTGAATGAAATAGAGGGAATGCCTTTTGCCAGTTCAACTTTTGAAACAAACTTGGCGTGGTACTTCCACAGGAAAAAGATCATCGGCGGGATATCGAACAAGCTTTGATGGTTCGCCATAAAAATAATAGGCCGACCAACAGGCAGGTTCTGCTCGTTTTTAAAATGCACGGTGTTACCCGCAAAGTAAACCGATGTTACTAAGAAAAAATTAAGGATATCCACACATCTCTTATGCGCAGCATAACCGCCCAACTTAAGGCAAATCCATTGCAGGGGATGAAAGATCAGCAAAAACAGGAAGAATACCGAAATAGCTATCGGCGAAAGGATGTATCCTAAAAACTTTCTCATAATGAACTTACAAATTTAAGTTTTTTTGAGAAATGGATAAGTGTTTCAGTTATAAAGTGTTCTCTAACTGCATTAACTTTACTTTAAGTATCGCTGCAACAGCAAGGCAATCGGTTATTTCGCCATTGCAAACCATGCGGTAAACCTCATCAAAAGGCACTTTATTTACCATCAGGTCTTCGGTATCCTCGGGCTCAGCCTCAAATTGCTGCAGGCCTTTGGCTACGTACAATATGCATAATTCATCAGTAACAGAGTTTGATAAATGCATCCGTTGAATCTCTTTCCAGTCTGATGCTTTGAGCCCGGTTTCTTCTAATAATTCGCGCTTTGCCGATTCTAAAGGATCAATCCCCAACGGGCCACCACCTTCGGGGATCTCCCAGCTGTATTGGTTCAGCGTAAATCGGTACTGGCCCACCAGATAGGTGTTCATGTCATCATCCAAAGGCAATATACCAATGGCGATGTTCTTATAGTGCACTTTGCCATAAATGCCCGGGTTTCCCGATGGGTTGATCACCTGGTATTCGGTAACGTTTATCCACGGGTTATCATAGATGGGTTGTTCTGATACAATTTTCCAGGGGTTATGGGTGGGGTGTTGCATAGTACCGGAATTAAAAACCATGTCATTGCGATCCGCCGGCTGGCGGAGAAGCAATCTCCTCACACGCTACTCAAACGCGAGGAGATTGCCGCGTCGCTAACGCTCATCGCAATGACATGATTGTATAATGTTCTTACTTTATCTTATTCGCCGTTACACCTTCATTGGTCATTTTAACGGTATTGATGAGGCCGTTTTTATCGAAGGTCATTTTATCTATACAGGTAACGCGGTGGTTGCCATCGGTCTCGCCAAGCGGGCGGCGGTGGTAAACAATGTACCACTCATCTTTGCCGGGCACCTGTATCACCGAGTGGTGGCCTGCGCCGGTAGCAATGGCGGCATCCTGTTGTAAAATAGTTCCTTCTTTTTTAAACGGACCATTAACACTATCGCCGATGGCGTAGGCTACTTTATAGTCGGGACCAGTCCATCCGCCTTCGCTCCACATAAAGTAGTATTTACCCTTACGGATAAACATGATAGGCCCTTCCACATAACCTTTCGGCGTCATTTCGCGGTAAGTTGTGCCATCAGCAAAAGGCTCCAAACCTGTAAAATCGCTTTTTAACCTGGCGATGTTGCAATGCCCCCATCCGCCGTAAATGATGTAGTACTGGCCGTCTTTGTCCTTAAATACAAACTGATCTATAGGTTGGGCGCCGTTCACAATTTTGTCTATCAGGGGTTTGCCCAACAGGTCTTTAAATGGGCCTTCGGGTTTATCGGCAACTGCCACACCTATACCACCGGTCTCATTGTTGTTCTGGATATCGTTAGCTCCAAAGAAGAAGTAGTATTTGTTATCCTTTTTAACAATGGCAGGTGCCCACATGGCGCGTTTGGCCCATTTTACGTTTGATGAATCGAGCACGTTATCATGCTTCGTCCAGTTCACCAAATCGGGCGACGAAAAGGCGTCAAAATGTACTTGTTTGTTGTAGGGTGCCGAGTAAGTAGGATATACCCAATACTGTTTACCAAAAATGGCAGCTTCGGGGTCGGCATACCATCCTTCAGCAATGGGGTTACCTGATGTTTTTTTTTGCGCAACGCCTTGCTGGGCAATCCCAGCAATGGCTAATAAGCCTAATAATAGTTTTTTCATACGTTTATCTTACTAATGCTACAACGTAGCCAATAACTTCTTTAATATATAAATTCCACAGTTCAATGGCATCAGCATTGGGGATTATAGCCTCGGTGCTAAAATGTTTTGTCTCCAAATAATTGCAAGGATAAGGAATAACCTCGATGTTATGTTTCTTAAATATCAAAGCCGCCCTGCGCACATGAAAAGCAGAAGTAACTAATAAATAAGGCCCTTTAAGACCGCTTTTTTGCAAAAGTACTTTGGAAAATTTTGCATTCTCGTCGGTATTTCGGGCATTGCTGTCTAAAAGCACCAAGCTATCGGCAACTCCCGATTGCCTGAATGCCTTTTTCACAAAACTTACTTCGTTAAATTTATCAGGATACAGACTGGCGTTTCCGCCGGTAAAAAGTATGCGGCCTGCGGTGCTATCTTTTAAAAGGTTAACAGCTGTATAATACCGGTTACCGGCCCAGTTAAAGAATCCATTGCCGGTTTCGTCCTCAGAAACAAAACCTCCTAAAAGAATAATGGCACTGTATTTTTTGCCGGATAATTGCGCAGGGGCCTTATCCCATAGCCGGGCAAAACCATCAGCAGTAGTTCTTATCGAGAACAAGTAAAATACAATTATGCCGGCTATCAATGCCTTTTGCTTCTGTTTACCTTTACGCGTTATAGCGGCATAAACAAATAATGCAAATGCCCAAAACAGCGGCATGGCAAATGCTAAAAGCACCTTAGAAAGGATAAAGTACATACTGCCGCAAAATAGCATTTTTTACAATAATGCGCCCAGCAATACCACAAATGTAGTATTGCGAAATACTGTGTTGCGGTAGTATCTTAGCTGTTACAACTAAACCTACACAATGAAACGATTTTTTACCCTGGCATTTATGGCTCCGGCGGCGGGTTCAGTTTCTAATAGTTAATATAACTTATGGTACAAAGACGCAGCCAAGGCGGCTTTGTTATTTTTAATTTATCTTTAAACAAAACAGGGTGATGACCATGAGCAGTATACGGGTTGCTATTGTTGATGATAAGCGATTGTTGCGCGAGGCGCTTGTTAACAATATTGCCAATTACAAAGAAATAGAAGTTGTTTTGCAGGCCGGCGACGGGATGGATTTTCTGAATGACCTTGCCGGGCTACGTGCCGAAGACCGCCCCCAAGTGGTGCTAATGGATATTGAGATGCCCGTTATGAATGGCATTGAAGCGGTAATGATAGCTAAAGACCGCTATCCTGATATGCATTTCCTGATGCTTACTGTTTTTGATGACGATGATAAATTGTTTGATGCCATTAAAGCCGGGGCAGATGGTTATTTGCTGAAAGATGAAAAGGTATCAAATATTGTAAAGGCCATTGCCGAGATAGTACACGAGGGCGGTGTGCCCATGTCGCCACGGATAGCCCGGAAAGCGCTGGGCCTGTTGCGCAATAAACCAGAGACTGTTGAGCCAGCCAGTCCTGCGGCAGACAATGAATACGCCCTCTCTGCCCGCGAAATGGAAATCCTGAACCGTATTGTTGATGGGTTAAACTACCAGGAAATTGGCGAGCGCCTATTCATTAGCCCGCATACGGTGCGCAAACATATCGCTAATATTTACGAGAAGTTGCATGTATCAAACAAGGCATCGGCTATAAAAGTAGCTACGCAGAAGAAGTGGTTTAATTAGAGCTCCTTCCAAACACAATGTCATTTCGAGCGAGCTTGCGGTGGTATCGAGCGCGCGGGGCGACGAGAAATCTTCTGCATGCGATACTTACGGCGGAGAAGATTTCTCCTCGCTGTCGCTCGTTCGAAATGACATAATTATAGAGTACAAAAAAGGCAAACCTTTCGGTTTGCCTTTTTAATATCAGGATATATCCAATTATATCGTCACGTTCTCCATACCGTATTGTTTCAATACATCGACTGGTACGCCTGTCCATTTGTTTGGGGCATTCCCGGCATAGCCAACATCTTTCGTGCCCATCTCGCTGCTCCAGAAACCTGAGGCGGTAAGGTTACGCATCAAACTGAAAAACTTAACACCTTGTGCAACCTCTGCTTTGGCAGTAGATGGATAAGCTATTTGGTCTAACAGTTCTGTTTGTTGCTTGCTGCTGCATTTGATGAACGGGTTGCCGTAGTGGTTTAAGCAATACAGGTCAACCCATTTAAGGCCGCCACGCATTGGTAGTTTATGTGATGGCATATCCTTCACAATAAACTCGATAAACTCGGGCACTTTGGCATCAGATGCACTGCCGGAGTGCTCATCTTTTGGGATAATGATATCTGCCAGCACAGTGATAGTAGCCATCTCGTGCTCGTCAAAGTATTTCTCTTCTTTTAACTTATTCTCACGTTCAACCTCTTCGGGCATACGGCCGGGTACAGCTTCCTGTTTGCCGCCGGCTGCAGCAGTATCTGCTTTTTTGTCCTCGCCGGTTTTACAACCTACGCCAACCAAAAGGCCCGTGCTAAGGGTTCCTAAACCTAATGCTTTAAGGGAGTCTCTTCTGTTCATAAGGCTATACGTTTAGTTTTTTACGTTGTGATAAAATGTATTCTGCAGTACGCATGCTTAGCGCAAGGATGGTCCAGGTGGCGTTTTTATCACCTTGCTGAACAAACGGAGCGGCATCAACCACAAACAGGTTGTTACAGTCATGCGCCTGGCAGTATTTGTTAAGGGCCGATTTTTTAGGATCATCGCCCATACGCACCGTACCCACCTCGTGGATGATCTTGCCTGGTGCCTCTAAACCGTAGTTGGTTTCGGGGCCTTGCATTTTACCATGGATAGCGCCCATATTGTGCAGTACCTCTTCAAAAGTTTCTTGCATGTGTTTGGCTTGGGCAATCTCGTCGTTTGTCCATTTGTAGTGGAAACGCAATACAGGGATACCGTATTTATCAACCACACCATCAGGGTCTATCTCGCAATAGTTATCGGCACGGGCAATGGCTGTACCACGGCCGGCCATACCTACCTGCGTACCAAAGAAACGGCGATAATCATCTTTTAATCCAGCGCCGTAACCGCCGCCTGGTTTTTGCTTACCATCGCGGCCCGGAACGGCACCGTTCATATTCTCTATACCCCAGCCAAAGCCATAAGTTGGCATGTGCATACCGCCACCGTACTCGATGTGGTAACCACGTGGGAAATTCAGTTTTTTGTTATCTAACCACCAAGGCGAGTAGATGTGCACACTGCCCACACCATCCTCGTTATAGCGCTTGCGGTCCATCAGCTGCGGAAGAAAACCACCCGCGCTTGAACCTGTACTATCATGAATGTATTTACCAACTACACCGCTGCTGTTGGCCAAACCACCCGGGTGTGCGGCTGATTTTGAGTTAAGCAACAAACGTGCAGATTCGCCCGCACTGGCTCCCAGGATAACTATTTTGGCGTTTACCTGGTACTCCTGCATATCTTCGCGGTTAACATAAGATACGCCGGTAGCTTTACCTTCTTTATCGGTTAATACCTCGCGCACCATGGCGTTGGTGATCAGCTTAAGATTGCCGGTTTTTAATGATGGGATTACCAAACATGATGATGCCGAGAAATCGCCATACACTTTACAGCTACGGCCACATTGCCCGCAGTAGAAACATGCACCACGGTCTTTGTTATCTTTAAGTGCTTCTGTCAAAACAGAGCCACGACCGGTAATCACCTTAACGCCCGCTTTGGTAGCGCCTTGTTTAATGAACAGTTCATTTAAACGCGGTTTTGGCGGCGGAAGGAAGATACCATCCGGTTCGCTTTCAATATTTTCTACCGTACCGTAAACACCTATCATGCGGTCAACACGGTCGTAGAACGGTTTAAGGTCATCATAAGTGATAGGCCACGGATCGGTTAAACCATCTTTGGGCTTAAAGTCATCAGGCCCCATACGTAATGATATACGACCCCAGTGATTGGTACGGCCGCCCAGCATACGCGCGCGGAACCACTCAAACTCGGTACCATCCTTAGTAGTATATGGCTCGCCATCCAATTGCCAGCCGCCGTAAGCAGCATCAAAATCACCAAACGGACGGGTTGTACCAGCACCACGGCGGGCAGATTCCCATGCCCATTTTAACTGGTGCGAATCTGTTTTCGGATCGAAATAAGCACCAGCCTCAAGCATCAGTACTTTTAAGCCGGCATGCGCCAGTACGTAACCGGCCATACCACCACCGGCGCCCGAGCCTACAACAATAGCGTCGTAAACCGTGCCGGTCTTTTTTATCTGAAGATCTTCCATTTATATGTCGAACTATAAATTAAGAGAGTAAATTACAAAGTTTTAAGCTTGATGTTCTTGTACGATACAACAGCACCGTGCGATTGCAAAGCGATGTGTCCTTTTGGATATTTAGCAAAATCTTTCCAGGTTTTAAATTTGCTGTTATTGATCAGCTCGGTCCACTCGGGGCTACCCATTTGTACGTTGATCACTTCTTTGCCATTCAGCCAGAAAATAAGGTGACCGTTTTCTTTATGGATCTTAGCGGTATTCCACTGGCCTGCCGGTTTTGCAGCATCAGCCGGGGCGGCTTTCATATCATATAATGAACCTGCTAAGTGATTAGCTTTTTTATTGTCTTCGGCTTTCTCGTTATCTAAAACCTGCATCTCTATCCCAGATAGGTAAGTAGCGCCCAAAGCAGGATCTTCGTGCACGCCGAAAATAATACCGCTGTTCCCGCCTTCGGCAATTTTCCAGTCGATAGAAAGTTCGTAGTTTTCGTATTCAGCATCGGTAACCAGATCAGCCTGGTTAGGTGCTTTAGGGTCTAACTGTAAAGCGCCGTCAACAACGCTCCACGGGCCCGCATCTTGTTTTAAGTAGGCATGCCAGCCATTAGTAGTTTTACCATCAAACAGGCTTTGAGTGCCTTTTTTTGATTGTGCAAATGATGCGTACTGTAACGTTGCTACAGCAAGAGTGCTCAAAATAAGTTTTTTCATATTCATGCAGATTGCAACAGCACAGTTAGGTGCTGCCGGTTTATTTTAGTGCGTGTAAATCTAACATTTATTTTAATTGCTGCTGTAATAACGCAGTTTGTCAATCAAAATTTTTACAGTTTAGAATTGTTCTTGAATACTGATACACTCCACTAAAAACAAGGGTTTGAGCACCCTTTACTGCAAACTGCCAACCGGCCACTACAAACTCACACTACTTGCTAAACAGGAAATTCAACCCCGAGGCTATGCCCAGCTGCATGTAGAAATAGTTGTCCTGGAAATAGATATTGTAATCGTCCTGCCCGCGATAGCCGGCGCCAACCAAAAAGGCTGCGTTATGCATAAACGGGAACTGGTAGTAATATTTTAAGCTGGCATTTAAGCGTTTACCCAAATCGGTAGCGGCATAACCTGTTTTACCGGCAATGTAGGTAAAATCAAACTGCAGGCGCTGCCAGTTTCTAAAGTCAGATTTATTGGGGTCAATATCGTCCTGGTAGCGTTTGGCCAGGTTGTGGATGTAGGTACCATTAACACGCACAAAACCGTAATGGCCCGGCAGGCCCAGAGAGGCACCGCCACCATCGTCAAATAAAGAACGGTGCATTTCTATCCCAAGGGTTCCAAATTGGTTTAGGATAGTATTTGGCTTATCGGTTCGTTTACCAAGCGTATAATTCACCTGTATAAAATCGGTACTGAATTTGCCGCTGTCCACATTTACGCTTCCATCGGTATTTAGAGAAGGCCCGCGGATACCGTTGGAGTGGTGTGTATATGATGCTGATATATATTGCGGATGATAAGCATCATTATTTAACCGGTAGTACAGGTTTAAGCCCGGCATATAGCTTGGCGATTTTACCGGGTTACCATATTCTTTCAGCAACCTCACTTTAACCCTTGCCGACACATCAACAAACAAGCGCGATCGCGGTGAACTCAGCAATACAAAGTGTGTATTTACATCGCCAACCAATAAAGTTTTATTAGGCTGAAAAAACTCCTGCCCTAAAAATGCCGGCGACAGGTTCTGGATATAGATATTATTAAAATCGCGGTTAAGGATGCGGGTTGCCACTTTGCTGCTATCAACAGGTAGCGTAACACGGCCTGTATCAGTCCCGGCTGCTACGGCTTTTTGATATGGAAATGCCAGTGCCAAAATGGCTATTAATACAGAATACAGGTAGGTTCGTAGATGTTTAAGCATATTAAATAATTACCTTCAGTAATAAACGTGAATGCGTTTTGTTTGGATTGTTACGCATTTGTAGTATTTAACAGTTGCCAAATGTATAGCACCTATTAACATTGTAAAGTAAAAACAAGCTTAAGCGGCATTTTTTGCTACCTTGCAGGCATACGTTTAACAATAGAGTGACATTTCAGGATTTTAATTTCGACGAACAACTTTTAGAGGGTGTTTTAAGCATGGGCTTTAATACCCCTACCCCAATACAATCAATGGCCATTCCGGTTATCATGAATGGCGACGACCTGATAGCTTGTGCACAAACAGGCACGGGCAAAACCGCGTCATATTTGCTCCCTGTTTTAGATAACATCTGCAAAACACATAAACACCACACCACTGCTTTAATATTGGCACCAACCCGCGAGTTGGCACAACAGATAGACCAGCAGGTAGAAGGTTTGGCCTATTTCTCGGGCGTAAGTTCGCAGGCTGTTTTTGGCGGCGGCGATGGTATGGCCTATGAACAACAACGCCGCGGTATCGAAAACAATGTAAACATCATCATAGCAACACCAGGTAGATTGATAGCCCATCTTACATCGGGCGTGTTAAAGATGAACCACATTACCCATTTGGTTTTAGACGAAGCCGACCGTATGCTGGATATGGGTTTCCATGACGATATTATGCGGATAGTAAATTATCTGCCTAAAAAACGCCAAACGCTGTTATTCTCGGCTACCATGCCGCAGCGCATCCGCAAGCTGGCTAACGCCATATTGCATGAGCCACAGCAGATCAATATCGCTATTTCGCAACCTGCTGCCGGGATAGATCAGCAGATCTACCGCCTGCACGATCAGCAAAAAACGCCTTTGTTAAAGCTGATACTGAAAGAGGGTTACCAAAGCTCTATCATCTTTGCATCCCGCAAGGAAATTGTGAAATCGCTTTTTAAGGAACTGAAGGCTGCCCATATCAACACTGCTGCATTCCACTCAGATCTGGAACAGAAAGAGCGAGAGGAAATTTTGCTTCGCTTTAAGAACAGGCAGTTGCCGGTTATTATTGGTACCGATGCCCTATCGCGCGGTATTGATGTTGAGGGTATCGACCTGGTAGTGAATTACGATGTACCACCTGATCCGGAAGATTATGTTCACCGCATTGGCCGTACGGCACGCGCGGCAACAACCGGTACCGCCATCACCTTCGTTAACAACCGCGATCTGCGCCGTTTAAAAAGTATCGAGGAGCTGATTGAGCGCCCTATTACAGAGAAAGAATTACCGGAAAGCCTGAAAGGTATTGAGCCGATAAAAGAAGACCGCTCTGACAGGCACGATGATAAGAGAAGAGGCGGCCGCCGCAACGACCGTCGTTTCGGTAAAAAGAAACCACCGAGACCTGCAGGTGGTGAAAGTAAACCGGCATAAGAAATTTACAAACAAGGCACAGTGATTTAATCATTGTGCCTTGTTTGTTTAATTACCCCTGCTGCCCGTGTTGGTGTTGTCACCAACACGAAGCTATGCAGATCAATAATTGTTGGTGACAACACCAACAATGGCGTGGAGACTCCTTGTTATTTAAGCCAAACCAGCTAAAATTTTAAACCTTTTTATTTTTCCGGTGTCTATTTGTTTTAAAACACCAATGTGTTACATTTACACAACCAATTAAAAAAACCAGATAATGACATCAAGACGCTCGTTCCTTAAAAGCAGTGCAATGCTATCGGCAGGCCTGTTAATGGCTCCTGAATTATTTGCAGCTAAAAAGAAAAAATACATAGGCGTACAGCTTTACACCGTACGTGATGCAATGGCTAAAGACCCTGTGGGTACTTTAGGCAAAGTTGCTAAAGTAGGCTTTAACTCGGTTGAGGGTGCTACTTATACCGGCACGCAGAAATTTTACGGAATGGAGCCTGCCGAATTTAAAAAGGTGCTGGGCGATAACGGCCTGATAATGCCAAGCGGACACTTTATGTTGGGCGAAGGCATGCCTGATACCAAAGGCACTATTGTTAACGACTGGCAAAAAGCGGTTGACGATGCCGCAGCGGTTGGCCTTAAATACATGGTTTGCGCTTACCTGCTGGATAGCGAACGCGGAACACTTGATCACTATAAAGAAACTGCCGAGAAACTAAACAAAGGTGGCGAGATAGCTAAAAAAGCCGGCATACAGCTTTGCTACCACAACCACGATTTTGAGTTTGCATCACAAGATGGTAAATACCCGTACGATGTATTGCTGGATTCAACCGATGCCGATTTGGTAAAAATGGAGATGGACATTTACTGGATGTACCGCGCAAAGCAAGACCCTATTGCGATGTTTGAGAAACACCCGGGCCGTTTCCCGCTATGGCACGTAAAAGATATGGATAACACCCCTAAACAAATGTTTACCGAAGTTGGTAACGGTGTTATTCCGTTTAAAAAGATATTTGCCCATGCAAAAACTGCGGGCTTAAAGTATTTCTTTAACGAGCAGGATATTTGCCCAGGCGATCCGTTTGTAAGCATTACTAAAAGCTACAACTACATTAAGGCAAACCACTTCCACGTGTAACTATTGATTGAACACTTATAAAAGTAAAGCCGGCCGCTGAGAAGCGCCCGGCTTTTTTGTTTGGTACAAATTCGTCATTGCGAGGAGCATAGCGACGTGGCAATCCCCTACTTACAGAGCGGCTCTGCTTATCGGGGATTGCCACGTCGCCTTCGGCGTCCTCGCAATGACGGGAAAGTGGCGATGTTACACCAATTTCATATTCTCCGCATCCCAACGGATAACTTTCTTCTGGAAATAGCTATCGTTACAGGCCAGTGCCGGAGCTGCTGCCCTAAAACCGAATACAGCATCTTCCACAATTGGTTTACCGGTGCGGATAGCATCAAAGAAATTGGTCATGTGGTCAATGTTTGCGCTATAGTCTTCAGGGGCTCGATAAACTATCGGCTCTGATTTAGGAGCTTCCTGCTGGGCTTTTGTCCAGCGCTGGTTGTAAGCCGCCAGTAGTTTCTTTTGCTCTGCCTCCGGGTAGGTTTCTAATGAATCCCAACCACCAATGCCCGGCGCATCAGTAATATGGTTTTTACGGATGCTGAAACTTTCGCCTTCTCCGCCCAGGTCCATTACACCTTCAGAGCCTATAATTTTTGTTGTGCCGTAATCACCCTCGCCGCTTACAAAGTTCACACGAAGTGTTACCTGGAAAGCCGGATGCTCTTTTGTTTCGCCGTACTGGATAACTGCACTCATTACATCGGGCACGTTACGGCCATCTTTCCAGTAATCTAAAGCACCTATCGAGAAAATGGTCTCGGGCCCTTTTGAACCGGTTATAAAATGGATACCGCTTAACAAGTGAACGAACAAGTCACCGGCAACTCCGGTACCATACTCGCGGTAATTTCTCCAACGGAAGAAACGCAGCGGGTCAAAATCATGCTTCTCATTTGGCGGTGCCGTAGCCTGGAAACGCGCCCAGTCTACATTTTGTATGTTACCGTCCATCGGCAGTGTGTATTGCCATGCCCCCAATCCGCTGTTGCGATTAAACGATGCTTCGATAGAGTTGATCTTTCCTATTGCTCCGGCCTCATACATCTCCTTCGCTTTGCGATAAGCAATACTGCTTACACGCTGGCTGCCCACCTGGAAAACCGCTTTAGTTTCTTTCTGCACGCGGATCTCCTCAAGGCCCTGGCTTATTTTATGCACCATTGGTTTCTCGCTATATACAGCCTTGCCTTTGCGCATGGCATCAATGGCTATCTGGCTGTGCCAGTTATCGCTGGTAGCTACAATTACGGCATCTATATCTTTACGCTCCAGTATCTCGCGGTGATCCATGGTTGTGAACAGGTCTTTACCGTACACCTCTTTTGAACGGGCAAGGCGGCCTTTGTACAAGTCGCACACACCCACCAGCTCTACCCCCGGAACTGCCAATGCCGCGCGGGTATCATTAAAGCCCATAATGCCCATACCTATGGTAGCAATGCGCACTTTATCATTAGGGCTAACGCGCTTTTTATCGCGTAGTATACGTACTTCGTTCTCTTGTTTTGCGGCAAAACTGTTAAGTGAGGCAGAGGTCAGTAATACTGAGGTGCCCAGATGTTTCAGAAACTTCCTGCGGTCTGTAGACATAGCTTAGTTGTTATTAATGGTTGATAGCTGTTGAGAGCAGCTGTTGGTTTATCAATGGCAATTTAAATAAAAAAACCAATTTCCAATATTTGCAGTTATATAATATTCAGGCACTTATTGGCGCAATCTTTAAGTATAAAAAACTTTTTAAATAATATTAAAAAGTTATAACTTGCATATCATCCACAAACCAAAACTCAACAAACCTATATGAAGAAATTTTCCCTATTGGTATTGTCATGCCTGCTGGCACCGGCTGTTTTTGCACAAACACCAACCAGCACTTTTGCAATAATACCCGAGCCGGTAAAAACCACCGCGCACACCGGCCAGTTCATTTTACCTAAAGAGATTACCGTACAAGCTCCTCTTACTACTAAGATGACACCGGTGCTTGATCTCATCAAAAGTAAATTCTCAACAGCTACCGGTAAAATGGTGCACGTAAAAGCATCTGCCCCTACCGCAGCTATTAAATTAGTGCTTAATACCACGCCTGATAATGTTATAGGGCAGGAAGGTTATTACCTGTCGTCAAAAACACATGGTGTTACTATAAAAGCCAATACCGAAGCCGGTTTATACTATGGCTTGCAAACTTTATTCCAGCTGTTGCCTAAAGAGATAGAGGGTAAAGAGGTTGCTAAAAATGTAAAATGGACCGTACCGGCAGTTGACATTACCGACTATCCACGTTTTGCCTGGAGAGGATTAATGTTAGATGTATCTCGCCACTTCTTCACTAAAAAAGAAGTAATGAGCTATATAGATAACATGGCTAAGTACAAGCTTAACCTGTTTCACTGGCATTTGACTGATGATGAAGGATGGCGCGTGGAGATCAAGAGCTTCCCTAAGTTAACCACGGTTGGCGCTTACAATATTAAACGCGAAGGCGAGTTTGGTAATTTTGCCCCGCCAAGACCAGGCGAGCAACGCAACTACGGTGGTTTTTATACTCAGGATGATATCCGCGAGGTAGTAAAATATGCGCAGCA
This sequence comes from Mucilaginibacter conchicola, assembly GCF_003432115.1. Taxonomy (GTDB): domain Bacteria; phylum Bacteroidota; class Bacteroidia; order Sphingobacteriales; family Sphingobacteriaceae; genus Mucilaginibacter; species Mucilaginibacter conchicola. The sequence goes on along the minus strand of NZ_QWDC01000002.1, from coordinate 1,093,425 downwards.
GCGTTTTGTGAATATTATGCCCGAGGTTGATGTACCGGGCCACAGTTTAGCGGCTGTTGCATCATACCCAGAGCTTTCGGCCACTGCCGGTGCTGATAAATACACTGTTCGTTATGGTGAGAAAATTATGGACTGGTCTAAACCGGGCCACCCTGCCATTGTTGATAATACCCTTAACCCTGCGGGCGAGTTCACTTACCAGTTTCTGGACAAGGTTGTTGGCGAGTTGGCACAGCTTTTCCCGTTCCAGTACATCCACATGGGTGGCGACGAATGTGCTAAAAACTTTTGGGAGCAAAGCGACCAGGTAAAAGCGCTGATGGCTAAAGAAAACCTGAAAACGCAGGAAGAAGTACAAAGTTATTTTGAGAAACGTGTAGAAAAGATAGTAGAATCAAAAGGCAAGAAGTTTTTGGGTTGGGATGAGATACTGGAAGGTGGCATTGGCCCTAACGCTGCTTTAATGAGCTGGAGAGGTGTTAAAGGCGGTATAGAGGCTGCAAACCTTGGCCACGAGGTAGTGATGAGCCCAACTACCTACGTTTACCTCGACTACATGCAAAGCGACCGCGTAATGGAACCGCATGTTTATGCATCATTACGTTTAAGCAAAACTTACGAGTTTGACCCTGTTCCGGCTGGTGTTAATGCCAAACTGATAAAAGGCGGACAAGCCAACTTATGGACAGAGCAAGTGTACAACATCCGCCAGGTGGAGTATATGACATGGCCACGTGGTTTTGCACTGGCAGAGAGCGTATGGTCGCCGGCGGCTAAAAAGAATTTTGATACCTTCTTTGGTAAAGTAGAGAAACACTTCGCACGTTTTGATGAGGCCGAAACCAAATACGCGCCAAGTGCTTACGACCCAGATTTTAAAGTTGGCCGCAACGCAGATAGTACATTAAATGTTACGCTAACCAACGAGGTAAAAGGCCTGGATATTTACTACAGCTTTGATAACTCATACCCGGATAGATTTTATCCTAAGTACATTGGTGTGTTAACCGTACCGATTGATGCCACACAATTAAAGGTAATCACCTACCGTGGCAAACAGCCTGTAGGCCGCATGATCAGCATGCCGATATCTGAATTGAAAAGCAGATTGAAGTAAGAAGAATTTATAAATAAGAAAAGCCGCTAAAAGCGGCTTTTCTTATTTATACCCACGTCATTGCGAGGAGCAACAGCGACGTGGCAATCTCTTCAGGATGAGCCTCTCTGTATAGTTCGGAGATTGCTTCGTTCCTCGCAATGACGCGTTTTGATGTATGATTAGTTAAGCCTTTTCATCCTCGAGAATGGATACCCGCCGCAGCCTTTTTTTGGATTTTGCCTATCAGCTTTGGCGGTGCTTTCGGCAATGGCATCTGTTTTGGCGTCATAAACAGAAAGGCAAAAACCCCACTTCCATGGCTCCATATTACTGAACTGCATATAATCAATACGGGTATACAAGCCGCCTTCGCCCGGGTTTTGGGCATCGTTACGGGCTACTATGTATTGCTCTTTTGTATTCCATTTTATAATATGGTATTTACTGCGGGGCTGTTGTATCCAAAGGGTATCGTTGATAGAATACTTAATACCATAATCGTCTGCAAAATTTCCTTTGAACAGATCTGGAACCTTACTTTGCTGTTGCGGAGCAAAAAACGAAACAAATGCTATTAATGTGGATATATATACAGAAAGCATAAACTTACAATTTAATACTATTTACAGGCACTTGTGCTAAGTTAAGAACAACAATATACTTCTTAAAGGCCAACTGTACAACAAGCGATATATGCAGTATAGGTGTAAATACAACTCCCCTAACATTTGTATATTAGGCCTATGAAGAAACTCATCATCTGCTGCTTTTTAATACTCTCAGTTATTTTTGTTAAAGCGCAAGACCGCCAGGCGATACTAAAAGTAATGGAAACATCACGCCAGGCCTGGAACAAAGGCGACCTGGAAACCTTTATGCACTGTTACTGGAAATCAGACTCGGTAATGTTTGTGAGCCCAACCGGCCCTACTTTCGGCTACGCCAACACGCTGAAGAACTATCAGCAAACCTATGCTAAATCTAAAACCAACATGGGCACTCTTACCTACGCCATAAAAAAAGTTGAGATCATAAACAAAGACAACGCATTTGTTTACGGTGGCTGGCATTTGAAATATAAAACCAGTTCATCAACAGGCTACTACACGCTATGGTTTAAAAAGATAAACGGAGCGTGGAAGATAGTTGTCGATCACTCGAGCTGAGAGAACTTTGAACAGATCTATCAGATAAAGGACTAAAATATGCCTAAAGCCTTAAAAATTATCTCATTCGGGTTAGCAATCTCGATTGGCTTCGCTGAATGCAAAAACAAAGCCTCAAAAAGTAACGCAAAAGAATTTGAAGGGATAATTACATATCACGAGGTAATTAAAGATAGGGATAGCCTTTTTAATTTAGAGGATACCGTACAATTGTTTTACTCACACGGTAATTACGTTAGCCTTCACTCTTATAGATTGCCGAGTTTTCATTTGGTTAAAGATTATTACTTCAAAGATGGGCCTTTAAGATTACTACTTTTCAATAATTCAGACACTTTACGCAAACTACAATTAAATAACCCAAAAGAAAGATTGGAGAAGTTCAGCGTTAATAAGATAAACGACAAGATACTTTCGCAGCCGTGTGAAGAAATTAATCTTACTACGAGTTTCGCCGAAAAGGACTCGAAAACATACACCGATTTTACGTTTGTATTTTCCAGAGATTACTTAAGTGTAAATAAAGAAGATTTTAAAAATTGGCGCTTGGGTTTCTTCAATAAAGTGGTTACCGAGTCTGGGGAATTTTATTTAAAGCTGAAAGCGGTACATTATGATAGCTCACACAAAAATATTTTATCAAGTAAAACCTATGACGTGATTTCGGTGAAAAAGCAGGCTATCGATCCAAAGATGTTTGAAATTGATGAAGATAAAATTAAATAATAACTTGAGTTAAAGAAGCAAATCGGCATTTAGCCTTATAACCAAATGCCGATTTTTATTCTTATTAAACGATCAAAGGTTGCTTTAGCTTTTTGCCTGCTTTAACGCATCACGTTCTTTAATAACGCGTGCCAGTTCTTGCGTGCGTTCTTGTAACAATTGCTCCAAATAGGTTTTATTTTCTAATAACTCGGCTTTTATACGCCTGTTTTCTATTGCAAGGTTGGCAAAGCGGGCTCCGTATGTTATTCTTTGCAGATCTTTATCCGCTGGTGTTTGAGGTTCGCTATGGTAAATTGCAAACGTACCTACCAGTTCTCCTCTTGCTGATATAATGGGTTGCGACCAGCATGAGCGTACTCCGGCCCTAAAAGCAAGATCTTTATAGTCGGCCCAATATGGGTGGGTGGCTATATCCTCAACGCAAACCAATGTTTTAGAAAATGCAGCGGTTCCGCATGAACCTACGCCTTCAGCAGCGGTTACTCCATTGGTTGCCTGATTATAAAAATCGGGCATACCGGGTGCTGCACCAAAATTTAGTGTGTTAGTTTTTTTATCGTAAAGTTGGATTGTACAAATACAGTTGGGTGCTTCTTCTTCTATTGATCTTACAATCGCATTCAAAATGGTATATATATCGGCATCAATAGCCAACAGTTCTAATATGCGCACGCGGTTACGCTCTCTAAGCCTTAACAAATTACGCTCGCTTACATCTTTTACGGTACACTCATAGAAAGCTTCGCCTGCTTTATCAAAGCATCTGTAATATATTTCTACCGCAAAAATACTGTTATCTTTTTTGCGAAAATCGCGCTGCAGGATAAGCGAATTTGATGTGAGAAAATTTGCCCAGCCTTTTTGTGTTGAAATTGTTTGCAAGCCTGCTTCAAGGTCGGCAATGTTCATCTGCAACAGTTCGGGTTTGGTGTATCCTAACATCCGGCAAGCTTCATTGTTGGCTTCTAATAAATTTCCACTCTCATCATGTATCAGGATGCTATCAGAGTTGGTTTCAAAATAAGATGCATATTGTTGTGATCCCCCGGCAGAAGAAAGCGGGGAGTTGCTATTTGTAGTCATGTGTTTGTACCAGCTTAATAATTAGTAAGTTAACCTTTTTACAATAGCGTACAAAACAATTGTTATTCCATAATGGTTTAAACGCGTTTTAGCTATATTAAAGCATTAACCACATCGATTGGGCGTTGCGTTACATCCTCATTTCGCCTACAAACCACCCCAAGCCTGTAAGGTAAGCCACATGTGCTTCTTACATCTTCTTCAAAGCAAAAAAGAAAGTAGTGCCCTCGCCCAGGTCGCTTTCTACCCAGATGCGGCCGCTGTGGCGTTCAAGTATCCGTTTTACAATGGTGAGGCCCATGCCTACGCCCTCGTACTGGCTGCTGCTGTTGTGCAGGCGGCTAAATATCTCGAAGATCTTTTTGTGGTTCTCCTTGGCTATACCTATACCGTTATCGCTCACGGCAAATACCAGTTCATTTCCCTGCTCAAAACTGCGCACAGTAAGCTCCGGTGTCTTATCGCCGCGGTATTTGATTCCGTTACCCATCAGGTTCTGAAACAATTGTACCATGGCCACGTAGTTGGCATCAATCTCGGGCATAGCCTGGATGCCAATAACAGCACCGCACTCGTTCACTTTTACCTGCAGGTTTTGCAGGGCTTCTTCTGCAGCTTTGGTCATGTCTACCTTCACAAATGCATCAGCTTGCGAATCCATTACCGTGTACTGGTATATTCCCTCAATGGTGTTGGTCATGTTGTGCGATACACCGGTAAGCAGGTCCATAGTATCCTTCAGTTCAGGCGCCAGGTCATCACCCAAAATTTGCAGCGTATTAATGAGCAATACTGCCGATGCAATAGGCGACCGCAGATCATGCGCTATGATGTGTGCAAAGCGCTCGAGGTCTTGGTTCTTCAAACGGAGCATCTCCAGCAGGCCGCTGTTGTAATTCTCCAGCTTTTTGTAGTTCAGTACCGATTTTACAATGCTTGGCAATATCAGCATGTGTTCGCCTGCATTCTTATCTTTTATCAGGTAATCAGCTGCGCCTGATTTCATCAGCTCTACAGCTGTCTTCTCTGATCCCTGTCCCGTGGCTATCACAATAGGGATGTCAACCTCTGCAGCAATAGCTATAGAGTCAAACGCAGTACCATCGGGTAGGTTAAAGTCTGATACAATAATATCGTAATTCTTGCGGCTTACCTGAGCCCGCAGATCAGCAATGGTAGATACTACATCGCACTCGTATTGTGGGTTCAGTTTAATAAACTTACGTTTAATAAATGCAATATCTATCTCTTCATCCTCTAAAAACAAGATCTTGCTTTGGCCGGTAACCGCCAACTGCTCGTTAATAAATTGGTTAATAAGTTTAGGCAATTGTTGCAGGTAAGTATTGCCGGCATCTTTAACCAGCTCTTTTACCACATGGTTCTTTACCGACGCCGAAGTTTCATCCTTCAACATCAGTAAGGGGATTTTAGTAAGCTCGAGGAACGGAGTAAGCTGCGAGTAAAAACCACGGTTTACGAGGTTCTCCTGCGCTATGATCACATCGCAGTTGTAAAGCTTTACAGATTTATCAAAATCGTCTTGCGTTTCGTAACTGCTTATTTGTGCTTGTTTAAATGCAGCGCTTAGCACATCAGTAAGGTGCACCAGGGTTTGTTTATCGGCAAGTAGGGCGATTCTCAAATTGTTCATCGCGTTGGGATCAGAGTATAGGGCAAGTAATAAAGCAGAGAATTTATTTTGGCGGTTGGTTAAGTATTAGCCAGTACATGCCTAATTGCTTAACGGCTTCAGCAAAGCCACCAAAATCAATAGGTTTTACAATGTAGCTGTTAACCCCAAGATCATAGGCTTTTTTAATATCCACATCCTCGTTTGATGAGGTCATGATAATAACCGGTGTGTTTTTTAATCCTTCCGATGATTTTATTTGTTCCAAAACCTCGAGGCCGTTAACGCGTGGTAATTTCAGATCCAGTAAGATCAATTTTGGTACAGCCTGCAGTACTTTCTCCGGGCCGGTGCCAAACAGGTAATCAAGGGCATGCTGGCCATCTTCAAGCCACTTGATGTCATTTATAAGGTTGTATTTTTTTAGTGCGCGTATGGTAAGGGTGGCGTCTTCTTCGCGGTCTTCTACCAAAAGTACTTCAGGATATTCTTTAATATTCATAGTGATGTTTGGGGGTTAAAGGTTATGCGTTTGGCAGGCTAAAGCTAAATGTTGCTCCTTCGCCCAATGTACCCTCGGCGCTAACCTGGCCGCCATGTCTTTCAATTACTTTTTTAACAATGCTGAGGCCTATACCGGTACCCTCAAACTCTTTATCGTTATGCAGGCGCGAGAATATTTTGAACAGCTTGCTCTTGTACTTCTCGTCAAAGCCCGCCCCGTTATCTTTCACAGAATACACCGTATTGTTATCGTTTGTTTCTGAGCTAACGATGATTTTAGTCTCCGGTGTATTGCGCGAGTATTTTAACGCATTTGAGATAAAATTGGTTACCACTTGTGTTATCATGGCCTGGTCGCCGTTTGATGGTGCAAGCTCGCCCAGTTCAAAACTTACTTTATGGCTTTTAGGTTCCTGGCGCATCAACTCATCAAACACATTTTGGAAGATGGACTTCATATCCAGGTGGGTATTGATCTTCTCGGCTCGGCTCAGTTTAGAGAACGACAGGATATCATCTATCAAATGGCCCATCCGCAGGGCATTGCTTACAATGGTATTCAGCGTTTTTTGCCCGTCATCATCAAGCTTATCAGAGTAATCCTCTAACATAATGTTGCTGAAGCCGGCAATAGCACGCAAGGGTGCACGCAAGTCATGACTAACCGAATAGGAGAATGCTTCCAGTTCTTCATTAGCATGTACCAGTGCAATGGTGCGTTCGGTAACCAGTTGTTCCAGGTGATTTTTATACTCCAATAGTTCGGCACGTATACGCCTGTTCTCAATAGCCAGGTTGGCAAAACGTGCACCGTAGGCTATACGCTGCAGGTCGGCATCCTGTGGTGTACGCGGCTCGTGGTGGTAAATGGCAAAGGTGCCAACCATATCGCCGGTACCAGATATAATAGGCTGCGACCAGCACGATTGCACTCCGGCTTTAAAGGCCAGCTCTTTAAATGGTGCCCAGTATGGGTGCGTGCCGATATCATCAACAATGACCAGTTTTTTTGAGAACGCCGCAGTGCCACATGAGCCTATGCCGTCGCCTACAGATATGCCATCTATTGCCTCGTTATAAAAATCGGGCATGCTTGGTGCTGCACCGGTACCCAATGTATTGGTTTCTTTATCATAAAGCAGGATGGTACAGATAGATGTTGGGTCTTCTTCCTCGATTGATCTTACGACAGAATGCAATACCGTAAAAAGATCAGCATCACCCGCCAGTTGCTCCAGTACCCTTGCGCGGTTACGCTCTCTTGCACGCAGCAGGTTACGCTCGCTTACATCTTTAATGGTACACTCGTAAAATGCCTCGCCGTTTTTATCAAAGCCGCGGTAGTGGATCTCTACGGCAAAACTGCTTCCGTCTTTTTTACGAAAATCGCGTTGCAGGATAAGTGAGTTTGATTTAAGAAAATTTGCCCAGTCTTTTTGAGATGATATGGTTTCCAGGCCGGCTTCAAGATCGGCAATATTCATCTGGAGCAGCTCGGCTTTGGTATAGCCTAAAACGCGGCAAGCCTCGTGGTTGGCGTCAATTAAATTTCCGCTGTCGTCATGTATCAGGATACTATCAGAGTTGCCTTCAAAATAGGCTGCGTATTGTTCCTGACCCTGCTGTAGCTGAACAGCAGAAACGGGGGAGTTGCTGTCACTTGTTCTCATATAGCTATGTAAACTTTAACTATGCCGAAATTAACGCATTCGGGTTTCTATACAAAGCACTTGTTATTCCTTATAGGAATATGATATTGCGATGCTTACCTAACTTATATATTTGAAACCTAACACCAAACCCGACCATTGGACATTACTAAAAATACACCTGCAGATCCTTTTGCCATGCTTTGGTCAAACAATGTAGCGGTGACAGGTGCACACTGTTCCGCTCAAATACCTGGTACTAGGTGGATTGATGGCTATCCTTGTCTTCTGGAACGTACGCATTTTTGAAAGCCTTAGCTGGCGATTAGAGTTATGCTTTGGTTTATTCGTGGGATTGTTCGGCACTATTTTGCCGCCGCTGTTATTTAGTAAAGGTTTCCCTTCATTGGGTTTGGGCAGGGGTAGCATCTTGGCTGCTATAGAGATTCCGGTGTCTATCGGCACGGCATTTCCTTTTCTTAGAGAGCAGATCCCGTTTACACAGGTGCTGGGGTGCTTGTGTATTATTGCCGGTATTGTTTTTCATAATGTTCGGTTTAGGAAAACGGCAATTTAATCGGTTTTATCCGGCGGTAAAAACTGTACGTGGTCTGTTGCCGGCATAGGCGCGAGGCCTTCAACTTTCAGCTCGAACTTAAGTGAGCCTTTAACAGGTTTTGGTTTTACCGTTTTATAGCTTTTAATGATGGAGTAAAATGCATCAGACACGCTATCGGGCAAACTCGCCGATTGCGCCACAATATGTTTTGTTTTATTGCTGCAGTGTATTAAGATCTCGAGGCTTTGGTCATCTACCGAATGCTGATAAGAACTATCGAGAATTTTGTAGTTGATATTCTCTAACATAACGTTGAGACTGTCCCAGTAGCTCCGGCTTATTTTGGATGTGAAGTATCCACGCAATTTTTCCTTTTCTACAACGCCATCCGGTAACGCGAAAGAGGTTTCCCCGCCGAAGTAGTTATAGTTAAGGTCCTTGTCAATACTTACAATGGTTAACTGGCAAGGGCCAAAACAGCTACCGGTGGCTATCTCTATTTTAGTGATCTCGTTATTTCTTTGCTTCGAATCGTGGCAAGACCAAAGCAAAACTATCGGGACTAATAACATTAGGTAATGTTTCATGACAAAGCCTGGTTCTGATAAAGATGCAAAATAAGATTATTTAACCACTATCTGCCCCTTCCTCATTTTGCCTACAAACTCCCGCAATTTGGCTACACACACCACCATCCCTCTGCCGACCTTTGGCTTATCATAAAAACGATACAGAATGAAAGATCAACAGAAAAATAAAGTGTGGTTTATTACCGGTGCATCGCGCGGGTTTGGGCGTGTATGGGCCGAGGCAGCCTTAAAACGTGGCGACAACGTTGCCGCCACCGCCCGTAAAGGCGAAAGCATTGCCGATTTGAAAGACCAATACGGCGACAACGTACTTATTCTTACCATGGACGTAACCAATACCGAACAGGTGAACGCCGCCGTTAAACAAGCCTATGAACATTTTGGCCGTTTGGATGTGGTGCTTAATAATGCCGGTTACTCGTTGGTTGGCACAATTGAAGAAGCAGCCGCCGATGACGTGCGCGCCTTATACGAAACCAATATTTTTGGCACCTTATCCGTTATAAAAGCAGCGCTTCCGTTGCTGAGGGAACAGGGATACGGGCATATCGTTGGTGTATCAAGCGGGTTGGGCCACATTGCCATGCCGGTAATCGGTTACTATTGCTCATCAAAATGGGCGTTTGAGGCCATACATGAAAGCCTTGCTGCCGAGGTAAAAGCCTTTGGTATAAAGGTGAGCATTATTGAGCCGGGCGCTTACGCTACTGAGTTCGGCAGCCAGGAATCATTAAAGTTTGCTGTCGGCATCGATGAGTACACCGGTTTTAAAGCCAAATTTGTTGAGGGCCTGCAAGGGATAAAACGCGGCGACCCGCAGGCTACACCTGATGCCGTTATGGCTTTGGTTGATGCCGAAAACCCACCGTTGCGATTGAATCTTGGCAATCAGAACCTGTCGCAGGTACGCGCTGCCTATGAAAGCCGCCTGGCCGAGTGGGAAACCTGGGCTGATATTGCTAACGCCGCACAAGGCAATTAATAAATATAGAGAATACACGGCAATGAAAATTGCCGTGTATTATTACGTAAATTGTGATGGATATGAAAAAGCAGGATAATCCGCATACGTTTAGTTCGCTTACCGAAGCACACCGGGCTTTTGGCTTGCCACAGCCGCAACACCCGCTCATTAGTTTGATTGGCAGTGCTACGGTTGAGGATTTTGCAGGACACGCGCCGGGCGCGCATGTGCTTAGCTTTTATAAAATATCATACCGACCGCAGCTGAGCGGCAAAGTGCGTTACGGGCAGGATTATTACGATTTTGATGAAGGCGGACTTCTGTTTGCTGCACCCGGCCAGCTTATTGGCAACAACGAGCCCGAGGCAGAGAGCCAGTGCTCGCTCTACACCCTTCTTATCCACCCCGATTTTTTGTGGGGGCATCCGCTGGCTAAGAAGATCAAACAATACGGTTTCTTTTCTTACTCAGCTAACGAGACACTGCACCTGTCTGAAAAAGAGAAAGAAGTGATCATCGGCATATTCGCCAACATTAAGGATGAGCTGGAAAGCAGGCTGGATGATTTTAGCCAGGATGTGATCATCTCGCAGATAGAGTTGTTACTTACCTATGCCAACCGTTTCTACAAGCGACAGTTCATCACCCGTAAAGCCATCAGCAATAACCTGCTGCAACAACTGGAAGAGATATTGGATGAATATTTTAATAACGAAAAGGCGCTGAGCGAAGGCCTGCCTACCGTTCACTTTCTGGCAGATGAGTTAAGCCTTTCGCCAAGTTACCTGAGCGATATGCTGCGATCATTAACCGGACAAAATGCTCAGCAACACATCCACAATAAATTGATAGAAAAAGCAAAGGAGAAGCTCAGTACTACAAACCTTTCGGTAAGTGAGGTAGCTTACGCCCTGGGGTTTGAGCATCCGCAATCGTTCAGCAAGTTGTTCAAGACCAAAACCAGTTTATCACCGGTAGCGTTTCGGCAAGCGTTTAATTAGTGTGTATGCACCGCAAACCCCGCCCGGCTATCGGTAACCGGCGACATCCATTTTATTTTACTGCGCTTAACCGCTCCGTTTAACTTATTTGCAGGGATAACTTTCTTATCATCAATAAGTACATTATCGTCTGCCGACGTTAATTTTATCCAACCGGTGTTGTTTACAAGGTATGGTGTATCATCAACCATTACAAAAATATGCTGGTTACCTCTTTTTGCATGCGCCAGTTGGTTGTCAAACCCGCGGCGCTCTTTCAACGATGAAAAGCCATTTAAAACATCCGCATACTCTATGCTGCCTTTGGGGCCAACAGCATTTAATGAGGAGAACGACTCAATTTTTGAGCCTTTTTGCTGCAGGCCAAAATACATAATACTTTTAGCCCCATCGTTCATATTACCCCAATGCTCATTCTGAGTTGATGACCGGTAACCGGTTTTTACAACACGAAGTTTAAAAAAGATCTCGCCGGGCCTATCGTAATGGATGGCTACTTTATAATAACCGTCTGAATTGGTGCTGCCCAATAACTTATGTGTAGCATCATCATAGATCTCGGCAGACACAACAGGGGATAGTGTTTGACTATCAACTACTAAGCCTGCAATGTTGATGATGCGTGCAGCGGCCTGCAAGCTAAAGGTGGTGGCAATTAAAATAGCCGATAAAATTAAGGATAAGGTTTTGCGGTTCATTAGCATCAATTGTAATATGGCCGCAAATTTACTTATTTCTATTGTTTTGGCTTCACAGGGATCCAAATTTCCTCTTCCGATTCGGGGTCGTTGTTCTTGTACTTTGTACCCAGCACCTCAAAATGTGGCCTGTCATCTATTTCATAATCCGATTGCGGTAGCCACTCGCCCAGGATGTAACGGAACGTTGGCCCAAAATCAATGGCACGGCCCTTGTAATCAAACACTGCATACAGGCCGCCGGGTAATTCAAAAATTTCCATACCATCGGGCACTTCGCTGATCTCGTAAACCTCGGCCAACGCCCATTTTTGGAAAGTTGCTGTAGGGTCAAAGTTCTCTAATTGTGGCAGAGCATTGTAAACCTGCAGGCATATCAGATCATTATTTAAGCGAAATTTAATGTTGCCCTTGTAAGGCATAAAGCCCTGCCAAAGCTGTTGCGTTTTGTTATCGGCAAAACTCATCACCACTTTTTTACCTATTAACTTTTTAGAGCCGATCTCTTGAATGCGTGATTTTAGATTCATGATAATGCAAGGTACGTGATAATAAAGCATGGCTGTACTGCCTGATGCTGCTTTAGTTAGCTTTTTAGATTGATTATAAATAAGTTGTTTAGAACTATTCTAAACAGTACATTTGCCGCATCATCAATCCCTTGTATGAAAAAGAAAGTTTTACATATCATCACAGTATGTATCCTTTTAAGCACTGCGGCATTTGCCCAAACCGGCTTAATAAGAGGTACCGTAAAAACAGTTGACGGCCAGCCGGCCGAGTCAGTAACCATAGCGTTAAAAGGTACGGGCAAAGGTGCCAACACTGCACAAAACGGGGCTTTCCAGATAAGGAATGTTGAACCGGGCAATTATACGGTGGTTGCATCTTTTGTGGGTTTAACTACAAAAAGCCAGGCTATCAGTATCAAAGCCAACCAGATAGTAACCATCAACTTTGTGCTTGAGGAAAACTCGGCTAAACTGAGCGAGGTGGTTATATCGGCCAATAAGTCAAGAAACAAGCTTACTTCATCAGTAGCTAAAATGCCGCTGAAAAACCTGGAGAATCCGCAGGTTTACAACAGTGTATCATCAGAGATCATCAAACAACAAGCCATCACTTCTTTTGATGATGTGATCCGTAACGTGCCGGGCTTGAGCCAAACATGGCAATCAACCGGCCGCGCAGGCGATGGTGCTTCATACTTTGCGCTTCGCGGATTTGAGGCGCAAACCACATTGGTGAACGGCTTACCCGGCCTAACCGGCGGCAACTTTGACCTTGCCGATGTTGAGGAAGTACAGGTAATGAAAGGCCCATCGGCAACTTTGTTTGGAGCAAGTTTTGTTGGTTATGGCGGTATCATCAATACCATTACCAAAAAACCTTACTACAACTTTGGCGGCGAGGTAGCTTATAACGTTGGTAGCTTTGGTTTAAACCGGGTAACGGTTGATGTGAACTCGCCATTGAGCAAAACCGAGAAAATGGCACTGCGTGTTAATGCCGCTTATCATACCGAGAACAGTTTCCAGAATGCCGGTTTCAAAAAGTCGTTCTTTGTAGCCCCTGCATTTACCTGGGAAGTGAATAATCGTTTAAAGATAGATGTGCTGGCCGAGATAATGAACGAGAGACGTGCCGTAGCACCGGTGTTTTTCCAGTCGGACAGGGCAACGCCGTTAATTGCAGCGAACGTAAAGGATCTTGGTCTTAACTACAACGAGTCGTTTATGAACAACGACCTGCCGATAAAGAACCCGCGCAACAATATACAGGCACAGGTAAACTATAAACTAAGTGACGAGTGGAACTCACAAACGGTATTGGCCTACAGCACGGCAAAATCAGACGGGTACTACTCTTACATTTATGATGATGGCATAAGAGATAACTTTTTTGCACAGTATTTCCATATCGAGAATAACCTTACTAAAACCTTTAACATCCAGCAAAACTTCAATGGCGATTTTAAACTCTTCGGCTTGCGTAACCGCTTGTTGGTTGGTTTAGATTTCCTGAGCCGTACGGTTACTGATAAAGGATCGGGCTGGGCTACGGCAAGGTACGTAACACCACAAAATGCAAATGTTGCTTTTGATTACACCGATGCAGATAACGATATCCATTTCCCTGCCACGCCAAACTCGCAGTTAACGCGGGGCTTTATCAACAACCTGCTGCCTGCTGATGGTTACGGAAACTCAAGTTCTGTTAATCGCACTTACGGTGCGTACGCTTCAAATGTTTTGAACATCACCAATAAACTATCTGCCATGTTAAGCTTAAGGGTAGATCGTTTTGAGGCACCAAACGAAACAGAAGCCGATCCGAACGGGTTCGGGCAAACAGCCTTTTCGCATAAATTAGGTTTAGTTTACCAGCCGGTGTTAGATAAGGTATCCATTTTTGGTAACTACATGAATTCGTTCAACAACGTTAATCCATCGCTTATATACGATGCCGACGGGCAGTCTACCAACCAGTACAAGGCCTTTAAGCCGGAGCACGCCAACCAATGGGAAGTAGGTGTAAAAACCAATTTGTTTGATGATAAGTTATCGGCCACCATATCATACTATGATATTAAGGTAACAGATCGCGTATATACCGATCCTAATAACCAGAACAACTCGATACAGGGTGGCCGTGTTAAAAGCAAAGGTTTTGAGATTGCCATTAACGCAAATCCAACGCAAGGTTTAAACCTTATTGCAGGCTATAGCCACAACTCAACAAAAGTATTGGCCGGTGCTACAACCGATTTTTACAACGAACCGGGCCGCACGCCGGGCGGCCAGGGCCCTGCAAATCAGGCAAACTTTTGGGCTACCTATAAATTCCCCGCAGGTGCACTTAAAAACTTTGGTATAGGCGCAGGTGCAAACTACGCCGGCGAGTACAAAGTGATAGATAACAGCGTTACCGGTGTATTTGCATTGCCAAGTTACACGCTGGTGAACGGAACGGTATTTTTTAACTCGAACCATTACCGCGTAAACTTTAATTTGAATAACATTTTAGATAAGCAATACTACATTGGTTACTGGTCAATAAATCCGCAAAAGCAGCGCAACTTTGTTGCTACGGTTGCGTATAAGTTTTAGTATATAATATAAGTTAGTATTTAAACGATAGGTTGATTGATTAAAAGTCCCGGCGCAAGCACGGGACTTTTTTGCTATACAGCCTTTAACCGTTTTAAATAGCTTACTTTTGCAATTGATCAATTTACAGAATGACGATGGCCGATAAGCAAACGCAAAACACCGGAGAGAAAACCAGCCTGCACCCACGCAATCCGCATAGGGAGCGGTACGATTTTGCTCAGCTTACCAAGGCTTTGCCAAAGCTATCGGCATTTATGTTTACCAATGAGCACGGTATTAAAACCATCGACTTTACCGACGCTGAGGCTGTGAAGATGCTTAACAAGGCCATTTTGAAACAGCAATACGGCATTGCCTCGTGGGATATTCCGCAAGGGTTTCTGTGCCCGCCTATTCCGGGGCGTGCTGATTATATCCATTACATAGCCGATATTTTGGCAGAAGGTAATGGCGGTGAAGTACCAACCGGCAACCAGGTAAAAGTGCTGGATATTGGGGTTGGTGCAAACTGCATTTATCCGCTTGTTGGGCATAAAACCTACGGCTGGCAATTTGTGGGTAGCGAGGTAGATTATATTGCTGCAGGCTCGGCAAAAAAGATAGTAGAGGATAACAAGCTTACCGATGCGATAGAAATTCGCACGCAAAGCTCTTATGCCCACATCTTTCAGGGCATTATTAAACCCGGCGAAAAGTTTGATATTACCATGTGTAACCCGCCGTTTCATGCATCGGCAAAAGAGGTAAATGCCAACTCGCAGCGCAAGTGGCAAAACCTAAAACAAGATAAAGGTACCGACCTTAACTTCGGCGGCCGCAACACTGAGCTTTGGTGCGAAGGTGGCGAACCCCGTTTTCTTAATAAAATGATGAGCGAGAGCAAGCAGTTTGCCCATGCCAGCAAATGGTTCTCGTCACTCATCTCTAAAAAAACAACCCTGCCCGGCTGCTTTAACTCGCTCGATTATTTAGGTGCCCGCGATGTAAAAACCATCGATATGGCACAGGGGCAAAAAAGTAGCAGGATTTTAGTTTGGCGTTTTTAGTGAAAGATAAACAAACTGTCATTTCGAACGAGCGACAGCGACGTGGCAATCCCCGATATGCAGAGCCGCTCTGTAAGTTGGGGATTGCCACGCTACGCTCGCAATGACGCGCGGAGAAAAAGATTGGCCAATTACCTATCCCAAAACGGATTTGGCTCAATACCCAGTGCACGCAGGTAAACATAGCCCTGGCCGCGGTGGTGTATCTCGTTATCGATAAAGTAAAGGATGGTGTTGATCACGCTGTTCTCGTACATGCCGAAAGCTTTTACCACATCATGGAAATGCTCTTCAGGGATCTGCGGCCATAGCTCTTCAATTTGTTCAGTAACATCGTCCCAGGCCTCAAGTAGGGCTTGCTTGGTGGCAAGGTGTACGCTTTGGTCAAAGTGGTCAAGCTCTGGTGTGGTGGTCCATTGGCCGGTAACAAAACCATTCATGCCGGCACTGGCAAGGCCTATCATTTCGCCGGCCAGTTCGCTGTAGGGGCGCATGCCACCTATCGAAAATTCAAACAAGTCTTTCTCCGGGAATTGCGCTAATATCTTACGGCTCAATGCGCGGTGGCTTTGCCAGTTTTTTAAAAGTTCTTCGTTGGTAATTAATGGTTTTGCTGTCGTTGTTGCTTCACTTGTCATGGCTATTAGTTTTTGTTGATGAAGCAAAGAAACTATGCGCGAATGACAACAGTATGTCAGCAGGATTTTTATATGTTGAAAAAGGTATATTATTTTTATGTTAAGCCCCGCATCGAGGCACGCAACTTGCTTAGTTAACTATATGCAAGTCAACTATTTCGTTATCGGTGTTGTTATATTATTGGGTTTGGCGCTGCTCATATTCCTTATCCTACGCAACCGCAAGGATGAGAAAGATTTTGAGAAAGACCAGCTGGACGATAATGACATCACCAACCCGCAAGATCCATCAAAGGATTAAGCAGGGCAGCTACTTACTTCATCATTCTTAAATCGAAATTCATTATTCGATATTACCTAATCAAGCAGCCGCGTCTTTGCTATACTTGTTTCGGTACTCTATCGGCGATAGCCCAGTTATTTTTTTAAATATCATCCTAAAGGCTTTAGTATCGGTATAGCCAACATTATACATCACCTCGTTCACATTCTCGCGCATGCTTTCCAGGCTTAGCTTGGCAGCTTCAATGCGTACGCGCTGCATGTATTCTACCACGGTGTTTGATGTAGCCTTTTTAAACCGGCGCTCCAGGTGGCGCCTGCTAATAGCAAACTGATCGGCCAAATGGTCAACCGTTATTTTATCGCGGTAGTTGGTCTCAATAAACTGCTGGGCCTTTTGTATCACATCGTCATCATGGTCCTTTTGCCCATGGAAAATGATGAATAACGACTGGCTGTGCCTGTCAATATCTATCTCAAATATCTTAGATGAATTAATGGCCATATCCCTGCCGGCAAATTTTTCAACCAGGTAAAGCAACAGGTTTAATGATGAGTACGCGCCACCGCTGGTATAAATGCCACCTTCGTCGGTAATGATCTTGTAGGGCATCAAGTTAACCTCGGGGAAACGTTTTCTGAAGTCGTCAGCCATTAGCCAGTGGGTGGTGCAATTACGCCCTTTTAATAATCCGGTAGAAGCCAGTATAAAGGCACCTATACAAAGCGATGCTATCTCAGCACCGGTTTTATATTGTTTAATAAGCCATGGTATCAGGTCGTCATTATCCTGCAACAACTTGTTCATATCACCATGTACGGCGGGGATAACAATAATGTCGGTTTTGGTAACCTCATTAATGGTAAGCTCCGGTTTAACAGTGAACAGTCCGTTGGTAACAGTGGTTTCCTTGTTTAAGCCCACAAGCTGCACCTTAAACAGCGGTGGCCTGCGCATGCGTTCTAAGGTTTGGTTAACCATTGTAAACATTTTGTAAGTAGCCTCAATGCTGCTTAAGCTGGTATCGCCTTGCGGTATAAGTACTGATACATGTTTCATAATACCAAAGTTAATGTACATTGCCGTCGCAATCAACCCCTTACATTGTCGTAATTACACCGTACTAAATCCTTAAAGCAGCCGCACCTTTGCATTGTACCGTTTAAAAGAGTTTTGTATGACCATGATAGAGGTATTTAAAACCAACGTGCAAAAGGCGGCGCAATCGCGCTTAATGATCAAGCTGCTCACCGCGCACTTCCCAACAAGTAAGGTGAATTTTGATCTGGATGATTGCGATAAAGTGTTAAGAGTTGAAGGAAAAGATCTTTGTGCACAACGTATCATTGAATTGCTTAAATTGAACGGACATTACTGCGAGATACTGGATTAATCAATTGTAAATTAAAAAATTAAGATCATGTCAAAAATTAGTGCTTACATCAATTTCCCAAACAACGCAACCGAAGCCATGACCTTTTATAAAGAGGTTTTTGGCGGAGAACTTAACCTGATGAAAATTAAAGATTCGCCGATGAAAGATAATTTCCCGGCCGAACTGCAGGACGCCATTCTGCATGCCGACCTTACCGGTGATAGTTTTACCATACAGGGAACAGACCTGCCTGATAATAATGTCAAAGAGTTTACAGGCGCGGTATCGTTAACTTTTGCTGTGGCTTCAAAAGCCGAAGTGCAGGAGAAGTTTGACCAGCTAAAAGAAGGCGGCAAAGTGATATACGAGGTAATGACTTTCTTCGCCGGTACAATGGGGCATGTGATAGATAAATTCGGCATCCGCTGGAACGTATTTACTGATGAACAATAACCATTGAACTTTATCACAATGAATACAAAGTCTATAAAAATTATCTATTGGATACTCACTACCTTATTTATTTTAGCTATGCTTGGCGACGCTTACGGCGGCATAACCAAACAACAGGCCGGGCAGGATGTATTGCGCCATTTAGGCTACCCGATGTACCTATTGGTGATATGCGGTATTTTTAAACTTTTTGGCGCTATTGCAATAGCGCAGAACAAGTGGCACATCATTAAAGAGTGGGCATTTGCGGGCTTCTTTATCAATTTTGCTGGAGCGGTTGCTTCTCGGGCTGCAATGGGTGATGCCTTTGGTGAACTGGTGCCGCCGTTTGTGATGCTGGCGATTATGTTTATCTTGTATTACTTTTGGAAACAATACAATAAAACTAAAACCGCCTAAAACTTATGGACACCTTATACACCATCATCGGCATTTTTGCAGGTATAATTGTTGTAGTAGTAATATTGGCTATCATTGCGCCAAAAGGCTACAATATCCAGCTAAGCATTATCATCAACAAGCCAAGGCAAGTGGTTTTTGATTATGTGAAATTTTTGCGCAACCAGGATAACTACAGCAAATGGGTAATGATGGATCCCAACAAACGCATGACCTATACAGGCACCGATGGAACAGTTGGTTTTAACGCCGCCTGGGATAGTGATATGAAGCAGGTGGGAAAAGGCAACCAAACTATTGAAGAACTGGTAGATGGCGAACGCATAGATATCCGCCTGGTTTTTGAAAAGCCGATGTCGGGTGTGGGCGATGCCTATATTGCCACACAGTCTGTAACGGAAGAAAGCACTTCTGTTAAGTGGGCCATGGCAAGCAAAATGCCTTTCCCGATGAATGCTATGCTGCTATTCATTAACATGGATAAAATGCTTGGAAAAGATATGGAAGAGAGCCTTGCCAATCTTAAGCAAGTGTTAGAGAAATAGTTTTTATCTATAAATTTTTAAATGCCCTGTTAATAATCTTTAACGGGGTATTTTTTTTATAATTAATACCTTTTTTATTTTTGGTTATAAAACTTTTATGATCAGGGAAATAATGTAGCTTTACCAGCACTATGCTTAACATGAGTTGCCTTCCGCCTCCATCCTCATTTTTTATAGTTTAATACCTATAAATTAATTGTGGTTTAATGCTCCGTTTTCTGCGGATGCAATGCCTATTTCTTAATTTTTACTACTTAAAAAATGAAACAAGCATATCTTAAATTACATATTGCCCTTGTTTTGGCGGGCTTCACCGGCATATTTGGCAAACTTATTACACTCAATGCAGCGCTTATTAGTTGGTACAGGTTATTCTTCTCAGCAATCATTATGTTGCTCTTTTTTGCCTTCAAAGGCAAACTTCCGGCAACCACAACGGCCTCAAAATTAAAGATCAGTTTTACCGGGCTGTTGCTGGGCATCCATTGGATACTGTTTTACGGCAGTATTAAATATTCAAATGTATCTGTTGGTGTAGTGTGTTTTGCGCTCAGCAGTTTCTTTAATGCCATTCTTGGCCCGGTGATCAACAAGCGGAAACTTTCTATCCAGGAATTACTATTGAGCAGCCTTACATTATTAGGTATTGGGTTGATATTTGGGATGGATGCAGGTTATCGTACAGGTATCATCTTAGGCGTGTTCTCATCTATATGCTCGGCGCTTTACACGCTGTACAGCGAGCGCATTGTTAAGGATTATGACAGCCCAACCTTTATGCTTTGGCAAATGAGCGGTGGCTTTGCAGGGTTAACCCTTTTAATGCCATTGGTGCTTTGGATAACGCCGGTTAAATCGCTCATACCATCAACGCCTGATCTTCTATGGTTGGTTGTTTTAGCTGCTTTCTGCACCGTGTTGCTTTATTTTCTCATCAACGCATCGTTAAAGCAAATCTCGTCGTTTACTGTGAGCCTTACCTTTAACCTCGAGCCGCTTTATACCATATTACTTGCGGTGGCCATTTTTAAAGAAGGCCGCGAGTTTACGGCAGGCTTTTACTGCGGCTTGGTATTGATCATCAGTTCGCTCATTTTCCAGATGTACAGGGTGCGGCGTTTAGCTATCACTACCTAATAGCCCTAAAGCCCGGCAGCATTATGCAACGGGGCTTCTATTTGCTACAGAAACTCTTGTACAAGTTGCTCCCACTCTTCATCCAAAGAAACATCGGGACGGGTTTGGCGGGCTCGACTGTACCAATAGTCGGCATTCCATATATCGCCCTCCTTACGGTGCAAATAAGCATGCACCCATGCCGATGCTTTGTCGCTCAGTTGGTCAACCTCGGCATGTGCCTTCTGCCAGTCTCCTTTGCCATCATACCAAAGGCTTTTAAGTTGTACAGATAGGCCGCTTTGGGGTTCCGGTAAACTCAATGATGCTTTAAACTCAGTCAGCGTTTCCATAGGTTTTTTTTAGCAAAAATACGTGTTTAGAATACAAAAAGCCGCTTTACGGTTAAAGCGGCTTTTTGTAATTTATGATAGTGTTAAGGTTATTTCAAAAAGCTGTTCATGTATGCCAGGATAACAGCACTTTGCATCATGAGGCCAACATGGCTTTGTGCCGGCACAATAGCCAATTGCGATTTGGGCATAGCCTGCATATCTGCAGAAACGCCACCGCCTAATAGTTTATAAGTTTTGCCCAGTTCAACTTTATCTAAACCATCATTATCCCCGGCAATGATCAGCACAGGTGCTTTTATCTTTGCAATATTGGCGTCGCCCATATCGAATGGTTCGCCTGCAAAAACAATCATCTGGGCAATAAATTTGCTCCATTTTGTTTTGTCGGGCGCTACAGCATCATAGGCCGTTTTCATCGGGCTGTTATCAAAAAGCTCGGGCTTAAAAGATTTAAAGGCATCAGCTATTTCAGGTATCCAACCGGTACTTTTATAAGTAGACGAGATGATCACCATTTTATTTATACGTTTAGGATAAAGTATAGCGAACTGGTACGCTACTGAGCCACCCATACTATAGCCGGCAACATCGGCGCTATCTACTTTCAGATAGTCCATCACTCCGGCCACATCCATTGCAAGGTTCAGGTTAGTGAGCTTCCTATCTGAGAAAGGCGTATGCCCGTGGCCCTGCATCTCGATAGCAATCACTTTCCTGGTCTTAGCCAACTCAGGGATGATCTGGTTCCAGTTACCCTCAATGGTCATGAAGGCCCCGTGCAGCAATATGATAGGTTTTCCCTGGCCATAAACCTCGTAATAAACTTTAATGCCATTAGTTGGAGCCAAGCCCTTGTCCGATGGCTTAAGTTGTTGTGCCTTTAGTTGCGCTGCTGCAAACAGCAACACCGCCATCGCAAATAAGAGCTTGAGTCTATTTGATCTTGTAGATTGCTTTTTCATGATACAGGTTTTATTTGTTTGATTGATTGAACAATACAAATATCAGCTGCATTTGATGAATCTACGCTGTGCGAAAGTGACAAATAAAGGGTGGAATGCGACACGACAGAGGCAAAAAAACTTCTCGAAGTGAGTCAATTGAAATTTAAATAAAAAGCTTCGTCGGATAATGCTGGGTCATCTTCATGTCAAAAAACCAAACAAACATTTTAAACAAATGTTTTAATCAATCGATTGAATAATTTTGTGGCGTAATATTTTATACATCATGGCAGAAACCGGATTTAGAAAATGGGTTATTACGGCAACTGTTGTTGTAGCATCCCTTTTAGAACTAATTGATACCACTATCGTAAATGTATCTATCCCGCAGATACAGGGAAACCTTGGCGCTACTATAACTGATACCGCATGGGTGGTAACCGGTTATAGTGTAGCAAACGTTATTATTTTGCCTATGTCGGGCTGGTTGAGCAGTTTTTTTGGGCGCAAAAATTACTTCCTTGTGTCGATCATTGTGTTTACCATCGCCTCGTTTTTATGCGGTAATTCAACCGGCCTTACCGAGCTGGTTTGTTTCAGGATACTGCAGGGACTGGCAGGTGGCGGCTTGTTATCTACAGCGCAGGCTATTTTATTAGAGACCTGGCCGGCAGAGCAGGTTGGTACAGCAACAGCGATCTTTGGGCTGGGCGCAGTATTTGGCCCTACCGTTGGCCCTACCATTGGCGGGTATATTAA
Source organism: Mucilaginibacter conchicola (assembly GCF_003432115.1). Taxonomy (GTDB): domain Bacteria; phylum Bacteroidota; class Bacteroidia; order Sphingobacteriales; family Sphingobacteriaceae; genus Mucilaginibacter; species Mucilaginibacter conchicola. The sequence continues at coordinate 1,070,723 of NZ_QWDC01000002.1, read as the reverse complement.
TGATCATGCATCATGGCAGTGGATCTTTTATGTAAATATACCTGTAGGATGCTTAGCCATAGCCGGAACGCTGTTATATATACGGCCCACCCAGCCTACCGGCAAAGACAAACCAATTGACTGGTGGGGAATTGTGTTGTTAGCAACAGCAGTAGGCAGTTTGCAAACCATCCTGGAAAAAGGTGAAGATGAAGACTGGTTCTCAAAAACTTATATCATCATACTAACCGTTACCGCCATACTGGGCACCCTGTTGTTTATATGGCGGGAGTTGAGCACCGATCATCCCATTGTCAATTTCAAAATAATGCGGCACCGGAGTTTTTCAATGGGTATGTTCACATCGCTTATCCTGGGCCTGGGCTTGTATGGGTCTAATTATGTATTCCCGTTATTTACGCAGAGTCTCCTGGGTTTCTCTGCGCAGCAAAGCGGCGAGATCCTGTTCCCCGGCGGGATATTTACCGTACTGTGTATGCCGTTTGTCGGCATCATGCTCAACAAAGGTGTACCGGCACAATTTATGGCAGTTACGGGGCTTATCTTATTCTATATATGTTCTATGATGCTCACCCATTCTACCTTAGCATCAGGGGCAGATGATTTCTTTTGGCCGCTGGCCATACGCGGGATCGGGTTGGCTTTACTTTTTGTGCCCTTAACCACACTGGCTATCGGCGGCCTTCGCGGGCAAGAGATCGGCCAGGGCGCTGGCTTAAATAATATGATGCGCCAGCTGGGTGGCTCATTTGGTATTGCAGGGCTAAACACTTTGATACATATCAGGCAGGCGGTTCATCGCAATAACCTGCTGGTTAACATCAATGTGTACAACAACAATTTTGTTGAAAGGCTAAATGGACTTATCCGCGGGTTTCAGGCAAAAGGCCGGTCGGTTTTTGATGCTACGCAGATGGCGTATGCAAGTATAGAGCGTTCGGTACAAAAGCAAAGCCTGCTGCTGAGTTATATCGATGCTTACTGGATAGTGGGTATCGTAATGCTTTGCACCATCCCTCTGGTTTTTCTACAGCCATTTGTTAAAGGCCAAAAAGCCGTGGCCGATACGCATTAAGCTCTACCGGGATTTATTTGTAAAGCTTTTTATAGCTTTACAAATAAATCCTGAGAAATATGGCTTTTGATGCCGAAGGTTCAACCGAAGAAAAAATAAAAGACGCCGCCCGGAAGATCTTTACCAAAAAGGGATTCCTGGCTACTACTATACGTGACATTGCTGCTGAGGCTGGTATAAACCTGGCATCTGTGAATTATTATTTCAGAAGCAAGGAGAAGCTTTTTGAATCTATAATGGATGAAACCATCAGCAAATTGTTTAACCAGATAGAGCCTGTTTTAAATGATAAGGGCAAATCTATTGAGGAGAAGCTCGAGATCTGTGTGGCCTATTATATCGATAATATGCTGCAAAACCCCGACTTTGTTTTTTTTACCGTTGGCGAAATTATGAGCGGCCGTGTTGATAACCCCGGCATGATAGCTAAAATAAGGTCACTGGAACAATCTCATTTTGCACAACAGCTTAAAGACCTGCATGCCGAAAATAAAATTGATTTCCATCCTATAAACCTGCTTTGGAACATCACCAGCATGGTATTTTTCCCATTTCTAACTCGCCCCCGCCTGCTGGAATCGGGCTATTTTAATTCTGAAGAATTTGCAGAATTAATGCAGGAACGAAAGAAATTGGTGCCTTTTTGGATAACACAGATGATCGAAACAAAAAAGCCTTAAATCTTTACGATTTAAGGCTTTGTACTTTTTCCTTTGTACCCCCGACGAGAATCGAACTCATATCTAAAGTTTAGGAAACTTCTATTCTATCCGTTGAACTACAGGGGCGGTTTTTTTGAGTATGCAAATTTGCACATTTTACCCGACCCTGCCAACAAAATTTTACTTGCTTTTGGCGTTCTGCGAATCGGCAACCGCACCCGCTGCCCCTATTGCAGCCACGGCCCCTGTTACGGCCATGGCTTTACCAAAACCGCTGGCTTTTGAACTGATAAAGTAATCGCCACGCTGGCGGTTAAATTCGCGTAGGTATCTCGGATCGCTGCCGGTGTTGAGTGTACGCGATACATAAAACTTGTCTTCGTACACAACAGGGATATTTTTACCATCGGCTACTGTATATGTAGTAAGGTAACTCCTGAAAGCAAGGGGCGAATTGCTTTCGTTAAAAAGTGCTGTATTTACTTTGGTCAATTTCACCGTGTCCGCAAAATTCTCAATCATCCTTATCTTATGGAAGGCTGTATCCGGCACTTGTATAAAGCCATTAGCAAGGCGTAGGGTTGTGTTAGTGCTTTGGGTGTGTGGCGGTAAAAAAGTAGTTGTTTTGGGCAGGTTTGCAGTAGCGTTTATACTGCCATTGGTATAAGTTGGGTTACTTATTACGCTGTTGTTATTGTTACCCCGGTAAGTGTAAGAATCGGCAGAGATGCTACCGTTCAGTTTAATATTATCGGGCACATAACTGATGGCCTTATCCCCTATTACCAGGGCCGATTTTTGCCAGTCGATGTACAGCGGCTCGTTCAATTTGTTGAACACGTTTACTGTTACAGGGGCATCAGCGCCATAAAACGAATAAGAAATACGTACCGAGTCATTCTCAAACTCGTAATTACCCGTTTGCTTGTTAGGTTCTTTACCTGTTGTACTGCTGATTACGTTGAGTTGATACTTGCTGCATGATGCTAAGATTGCACAGCAAGCCAAAGTGATGATAAGTGGGAGTCTCATGATAGTTTGGTTGTTATTATACAAACTGAGACTTAAATTTTTACCATGGGTTTAACCCATGGTAAAAATATTTTTCTAACGTATTACTGAGCCGTTATCCATGGCATAACCCGGTGCAACAAAGCTCAGCTTGCCTTCGGCGTCTTCGGCCATCAGGATCATCCCTTGCGACATAATGCCTTTTATCTCTCTTGGTTCAAGGTTTACCAGTATACTCACTTGCTTGCCGATGATCGCTTCAGGCTCATAATATTCGGCAATGCCGGATACTACAGTGCGTTGATCTATCCCTGTATCAATGGTTAGTTTAAGCAGCTTTTTGGTTTTGGCAACTTTCTCCGCAGTTAAAATGGTACCGGTACGGATATCCATCTTCACAAAATCATCAAACGATACGTTTGCTTTCGCCGGAGTAACTGGAGCTTTTTCTGCAGGCACAGCCGATGCGGCCTTTTTATCTGCCAGTTTTTGGATCTGCTTTTCAATGGCCTCGTCTTCTACTTTTTCAAATAACAGAAAATGAGGATTCAGCTGATGCCCGTTAGCGAACTCCACTTCCTGATCGAGGGCCATTGGCGCAATGTTTAGCATACCAAATATTTTATCGGCAGTACATGGTAAAAACGGCTGTAGACAGGTTGCTAAATGGGCCACTATTACCAATCCGTTATGTAATGCATTTTTTGCTGCGTCAGGATCTGTCTTAATTTTTTTCCATGGTTCCTGTTCTGTAAGATAACCATTACCCAAACGCGCCATATCCATAACATTTTGCAATGCCTGGCGGAAACGATAGCTTTCCAGATTTTTAGCTAACTCATCGTATAAATTACCCAGCTTCTCATTTACTTTGGCATCGGTTAATTTGATGTTACCATCGCCTTCTACCTTACCGCCATAAAACTTATGCATTAACGTCATTATACGGTTAACATAGTTACCTAAAATATCAGATAATTCGTTGTTAACACGTGCCTGGTAATCTTTCCAGGTAAATTCGCTGTCGCTGGTTTCAGGTAGTATTGATGTCAGTACATAACGCAGTTCATCCTGTTTACCGGGGAACTCTTCCAGATACTCGTGCAGCCAAACGGCATGGTTACGCGAGGTAGAAAGTTTATCGCCTTCTAAGTTCAGGAACTCGTTGGCAGGTACGTTTTGTGGCAATACATAGTCGCCATGCGCTTTAAGTATCGCCGGGAAAATAATACAGTGGAACACGATATTATCCTTGCCGATAAAGTGCAGCAGGCAGGTGTCATCAGCATCATCTGCTTGCTTTTTCCAGTATTGCTGCCAGTCTTTATTGTTATCGATAGCCCATTGTTTGGTGGCCGAGATATAACCTATAGGCGCATCCATCCAAACGTAAAGTTTTTTGCCTTTTGCTTCTTCAAGAGGTACGTCGATACCCCAATCCAGGTCGCGGGTCATGGAGCGCGGCTGCAGGCCCGATTTTAACCATGAGCGGCATTGGCCAAATACATTCACTTTCCACTCGCCTTCTTTCTCATCTATCCATTTCTCTAACCACGGTTGATACTTATCCAAAGGTAAATACCAGTGTTTAGTTGGTTTTAAAACCGGCGTTTTACCGCTAAGGGTTGATATAGGGCTGATTAGATCTGTAGGGTTCAGTGATGTACCGCAGTTCTCGCACTGGTCGCCGTAAGCGCGGTCGTTGCTGCAAACGGGGCAGGTACCGGTAATGTAACGATCTGCCAAAAACTGGTCGAAATCTTCATCGTAATATTGCTCAGAGAACTTCTCTACAAACTCGCCTTTCTCGTACAAGTTCAGGAAAAACTCCTGCGACAGGTCATGATGTATAGGCGATGATGTGCGGTGATAAATATCAAACGACATCCCAAAATCTTCAAAGCTCTGCTTTATCTGCGCGTGGTATTTATCAATAATAGCCTGCGGGGTAGTACCTTCCTTTTTTGCTTTTATGGTGATAGCGGCGCCATGCTCGTCAGATCCGCAGATGTACACTACATCCTTTTTCAAAAGGCGCAGGTATCGCACAAATATGTCGGCTGGCAGGTAAGCACCGGCAAGGTGGCCGATGTGCAGCGGGCCGTTAGCATAAGGCAGGGCAGAAGTAATAGTGAATCGTTTATATTTATTAAGTTGCGACATTCAACCGGGATGTTTTATTTAATTTGCAAAGATAGCTTTTTAACCGGTAAGTCGGGAAAGACCGAAAGTTCGTAAGACTTACCTACAATCTGTATCTGCCATTAAAAATCATTTGTAATCTTTCGGACTTATGCCGACTAATATACTTTCTCCCATCATACCACCCTATCTTAAAAGGGGCGACAAGGTAGCTATCACCTGCCCTGCCAAGAAGCTGCCCATACCTATGACGGATGCCGTAAACCTGCTTACCGGCTGGGGCCTCGAGGTAGTATTGGGCGATACTGTTTCTGCCAGCTACCACCAGTTTGCCGGCGATGATAATTTCCGCGCTGCAGATCTGCAGCGCTTTATTGACGACGATAGCATCAAAGCCATCTTTTGCGCCCGTGGTGGCTACGGCACCATCCGTATGATAGATAAAGTAGACTTTAGCAAGCTTCAGCAAAACCCGAAATGGTTCATCGGCTTTAGTGATATCACTTTGCTGCATTCGCATATCATCCAAAACCACGGCTTAGCCTGCATCCACGGGCAAATGCCACTCAACATACCTGATGCCTCTAAACACTCGTTAGAAACGCTCAGAACAGCTCTGTTTGGCGAAGAATTAAACTATGGTATCGAGCCCAACCCTTTAAATAGATTTGGTGATGCTACCGGCATCCTTATCGGCGGCAATCTTTCACTAATGGTAGCTGCAAATGGATCAATAAGCGATGTTGATTATGCTGGTAAGATACTTTTTCTGGAAGATGTAGGCGAATACCTCTACGCGGTTGACAGGATGTTGCGCTGCCTTAAACGCGCCGGTAAACTGAAAGACCTGGCAGGCCTCATTATAGGCGGCTTTACAGATATGAAAGACAACGACATCCCCTTTGGGCAAACGCTGGCGGAGATTGTGATAGATGTTGTTAAGGAATATAACTACCCGGTATGCTTTGATTTCCCGGCGGGGCATATGAGCAATAACTGCAGCCTTATCTTAGGGCAACAGGTAAACTTAGCCGTTACCGAAACTGAAGTAACAATTAAACACTAAATACATAAATTCTACTCTATGGCGTACTTAAGCAATTTGGGTAAGTATAAAGACTTTGGCTTACTCGTTACCCGTGTCGGCCTTGGCGCAATGTTCATTTATCATGGTTATCCAAAACTAATGGGCGGCCCGCATTTGTGGGAGCAGGTTGGTGCATCAACCAAATACGTAGGCATCAACTTTGCACCTGTATTTTGGGGCTTTATGGCTGCCGCCACCGAAACCCTGGGTGGGTTTCTGTTGATCATCGGCCTCGCTTTTCGTCCGGTTTGCCTACTGTTACTGGCAACCCTTATAGTAGCAACATTTAGCCATATTGGTGGTGGTGATGGCTTATCAGGCGCATCACATGCCATTGAGGATGCTGTTGTGTTTGCCGGTTTATTATTTATTGGCCCGGGTAAATATAGCGTTGATAAAAAATAAACGTTTTGTTTTCAGCAAAAAGTTAACCGCATTAAAAAAGCCGCTCATCAAATGATGAGCGGCTTTTTATATTATAATCGGGTTGATTATCTCTCGCCAATGTAAGTCCAGGTTTCATCCCAAACTGTACGGATGTTAGGTGGAGCAACCACAACGCTTGGTTGAAGCATACGGTATTTAATTTTTACCGTTTTTGCGCCTGCATCATAAGCGTTGGTACCGCTTGGGTCTAACTGAGCTGAACGGGTGTTACCTGCCGGTTGACCATAGTAGTTTGTAACAGCCACTACCTTATCAGTAGCCGGGTCAAACTCAACAACCAGGGCAAAGCTACCGTATTGGCTGTATGATGTACCAGATCTGATAGGAATGTAGTTACCACCGAAGAAGTAGTTATCATAAAGCTCACATTTAGTAGCAGAAATAGTACGTAACTCATATTCCATTGGAGCGCTAACACCGGTAGTGTTGCTTGCGCTTGATAAGAACTCGTTGATGTGGCCCAAAGTTGAGTTAGTAAAGTCCTGCATAGAACCATCAACTGAATACACACCATCATACTTGTTCTTTAAAGCGATAGCAGAGATGATAGTGTCTTTACCTGCTTTAGCAGTTAAACCGCCTGTATTTGACAATACGTAAGCTATCACATATTTTTTTGACGGGTCAAATTTAGAACCATCTACATTTAATATGTAGTTTTTAGCAAAATCACCGGCAGCAAAGTTAAAGGTAAGTGTATTACCGGCCTTAACTATAGAGGCATCTGTTTTTTGAGTGTACATGTTAGTTGGCAGCAACTCATAATCAGTACCATGCTCAGTGTTGTATTTAGTTATGTAAGCCTGGCCCAGGTCTGTTAAAACAAAAGTGTTTGCTTTGTTTAATGCGCCGTCGCTTGCCGCATCCTTACGAACAGAGAACATGTTGATCTCGTTGATCGTAGTGAACGGGCTAAAGAACTGGCTTCTTACTTTTCCCTCTGTAATCCTTACAAAGTCTTTTCCTTTACCTGCAGCTGAATCACCCTCGAATGAGTCTTTACGGCAGGCGCTGAAAAGCACCATTGCCGAGCACGCAAGCAACAGATATTTTGTTATGTTATTTTTCATTTTTGAATATCTAATTAATTTAAACATTTACTGGTTACTGTGCAGCACCGTCAGTTGCCCACCACACTTTAGCTTCCTGAACATCTTTACCACCCGGTATTTTTGCAACCGCTGCTTTATAGTTAACAGTGTTAGTTGTTGACTCTGAAGTAGCATACACGAAACGGTTAACGAACGCACCAACAGCATCAGGAGCAGGGGTAAGTACAGGGAAACCAGACTTACGATAAATATCCCAACCCATGTGGCCATTAGGATAAGAAGCTATCCATCTTTGAGTAGAAATCTTCTCGATGTCATTTGCGCCATTAGTTAAAACAACGCCACCTGATGTAAGATAGCCTGCGGGTAATGTTACGCCCCATTGCTCGAATGATAAGGTAATACCCCTATTGTAAGCAGTTGGATCAGTGGTTACCCATCCCAATTTGCTAGCTTCAGCAATTGCTAAAGTAACTTCAGCAGCGGTAACAATGTTAACAGTACCATCTTCTTTTCTAAGGTCGCCTCTTAGTATACGTGCCCAGTTAGTGTTAGCATCTGTAAATTTAATAACGTTATCACGTTTTAAACCGTAAGGCACGCCTACTGAAGATGTTGCTACGTTACCAGCCTGGTCAGACTCGCCACCGAAAGGGTTGATACGGCCATCACCAAGTGAACCCAATTTATCTGTCATGGTTTTGCTTTCACCATAGTCTTTACGACCGTCGTATACTGACCACCAACGGCTTTTGTAGTTACCACCCGGATACTTCAATTTCATGTTATCTGCATTGGTAGAAATGTAACCACCAGCCATAGCATTTTTAAATGCTGTAGCAGCAGGGCCAGCTGCAGTAGGGTATTTTTTAGACTCTTGTAAAGAAACTAACATAATAAGTGAGTTAGCTGCTTTTTTCCAAGCCGATGCATCACCGTTGAAAATGATATCACCAGGGATAGCTGAGTTATCTAACTCACCAGCAGCTGTAGCAAGAGTGCTAAGGATACCAGCGTAAATGTCTTTCTGATCATCGTATTTCGGTTTAATACCGTTAATACCTTTTAAAGCTTCAGAGTAAGGAACATCACCCCATGAATCGGTAACTGCCCAAAAAGTGTACTGCTGTAAGATCTTTGAAACAGCAATTTGGTTTTTTGTAGCGTTCTTATCATCGATGATACTTTGCAAGTCAAAAAGCACGCCGGTGTAATAACCAGTGAAATCAATTTGCGGCAGATTGTATAAAGACGTACCAGAGTACTGAGTCTCAGAAATATACTGAGAGTACTGGGCACCGTTGATTGACAACGTACCGTTTGATGAATAACCGGTTATAGCCAAACAAGAGTTTGTTAACAAAGCGTTTAAAAGCTTAGTATTAACCTGAGCCGGGTTGGTGTTTGCATCACCAAAGTCTGTCGGCTTGTTACATCCTACCACACCCAATGAGAATAGGGCCGTTAGGGCATATATATATCTTTTTTTCATTTTGTAATATCTTAAATTTGATTTTTTACCAGTTCTCAGAATCCTACCCTTAAGTTAAAACCAATTGCTCTTGTACCAGGTAACTGGCCGGTTTCACCGGTAACCGCAATAACCTGAGACGGATCAAAATCTTTAGTTTTTGCATATAGCAAGAACAAATCACGACCTACAACCTGGAACGATGCATTTTTGATGTATTTGCTTATACCCAGTTTTTGAACAGGGATACGGTAAGATACACCAAGCTCGCGAAGTTTGATGAAAGTAAGATCGTAGATATACGGATCGTAAGTTTTAACGTTGTTTAAGTTGTGGAAATAATCCTGTGCCTCAACATAGAAGCTAACCGGTTTACCATCTTTATCAACACCGGTTGTGTGTACACCACCACCATCAGCAACAGCATCACGAATTGGATTGCCTTTGTCGTTCAATACAGCAGTACGAGCAGTCAGACCGCTGAAAGAACCAAACGAGTTTGATAATGATACGAATTTACCACCAAACTGGTAGTCAAAGTTTGCGTTGATAGTGAAGTCTTTAAACACAGTGAAGCTGTTTTGCAAACCACCAGTGTGTCTTGGAACTGCGCTACCAAAATAAACGTTAGGGTCATTCTGATAGAAACCAGTTGCGCTTAGGATAGGCACACCTGCTGAGTTACGCAGGATACCGTTACCATAGATCTGGCCCCATTGTTTACCTTTCTCGTGTACTAAGTATGGCATATCAGTACCCCATACGTATTGGCCTGCAGGGATACGGGTGATATCGTATTTGTTGCTGATCTCAATAACTTTGTTATCAAGCAATCTTCCGTAAGTACCGCTGATGGTCCAGGTGAAGTTCTCAGAACGGAATGGCTGACCTGAAAGCGTGATATCTAAACCTTTTCTGGCAACTTTACCTACGTTAGTGTAGATTGAAGTGTAACCGCTTGCGCCGTTGATAGCGATAGATTGAGGGAAATCAACCTCGGTACCATCCCAGTAAGTAGCAGTGAAACCAAAACGATCGTTAAAGAAACGCATATCTAAACCAAACTCTTTCATGGTTACAACAGAACCTTTAAGAGCAGGGTCTATGTATTGGTCATTGATACCTTGTACAAGGTTGTTACCAAATTTAAATGCGCTAACACCATATAGAGCGCCCGGGTAGGTGTACGCACCAAAGGTTGTACCGTTACCGAATGCTTTAGGAGACTGACCCCATGTTGCTCTTACTTTACCATAGCTTAACCAGCTTGATTGGCTTTTCAGCAGATCGCTGAATACAAATGAACCACCAAATGATTTAGAAAGGATTGAAGGTTTTGAAGAAGGTAATACTGAGATCCAGTCGTTACGTAAAGTACCTTCTAAGAAAACTAAGCCTTTGTAACCAATGTTAGCATTACCATACAATGCACGGTATTGCTCGCGGATACGGCTGTTATTAACAGTAGCAGGGTCAACAGAGTTACCAATAGTAAACAGGTCATCAATTGATAAACCGTTATTTGTGTTAGCAGAGTTGTCTTTGTAAGTCCAGTTAAATACGTCAGTACCGGCGTTAGCTTTGATACTGAAATCTTTAATGGTTTTGTTATAGTTTAATACAAACTCCCAGTTCTCGCGGTTTGAGTAGGTTGTGCTGGTGTAGTAGTAACCTTTATTTCTTGCCTCGTTACCTTGAGTTTGGGTACCGCTGTAATTTAACTGAGAGCTATATTTTTGCTCTTCCCATGAGCCAACGTATGCTTTACGGTAAGTACCGCGCAAAGTAAGGTCATCAGTTATTTTGTAAGCTAAGCCAATGTTACCAAATAAACGATCGCGGTTAAAGAAATTCGCGTGTAAGTCTTGCGCAGTGTACGGGTTGTACCAGTAGTTAGCTGCGTAAAACTGACGTGGATCTGATGGATTGTATGCAGTTGGGTTCAAGTGGTTCCAGGTTGCATATGCACCATCAGGAGATTTTAAATAACGTAACTCTTGCAGGATGCCCATATCCAAATCGCGGTGGAACCACTGGTTGAATGAACCTGATGAGTTGTTTGAGTACGCGTCATTGATCTCACCGTTTAATTTGCTGTTAGTGTAGTTGATATTTGCACTTAAAGTCAATTTCTTGCTCAAATCAACAGAGGTGTTAAGCATGAAAGTGTTTTTCAACAAATAAGTAGTAGGGATCAAACCACGGGTGTATTGGTTACCGTAAGATACTTTAACGTTGTAGTTATCTGCAGCCTTGTTGAAAGAAACAGAGTTGTTTAAAGTAATACCTGTTTGGTAGAAATCACGCGCGTTATCCGGCTGCGGAGTCCATTTAGCAGTTGTGCCGGTGTATTTAGTACCAGGGTACCATGAGTACCATGGAATATACTCCTGACCTACCATTTTAGGGCCCCAGCTTGCGTCATCTGAATAATCCGGGTAGTATTTACCGCTCAGTGGTTTCCACTCTTCAGGATCGCCGGCTTTCCAGGTGTATTGCATAAAGTCAGCAGCTGCACCACCACCATAAACGTTTTGGTAGTTTGGAAGAATGTAAGGCACATCAAACTGAGTACCTAAGTTAAGGTCGATACCTAAACCGTCAGTTTTTCTTGCTTTTGCTAAAGTGATCAAGATTGCACCGTTAGCCGCTTGCGGACCAAACTGAGCAGAAGAAGCAGGACCCTGTAATACAGTTACCGACTCGATGTCATCGTTGTTGATATCATCAATGTTAGTAACGATAGTACCGTCAACTATGTAAATTGCGCCGTTACCTGTTCCAAAACCAGATGCACCACGAAGCCTAACCTCAGTTTGTCTGCCTAATGCACCAGCCGATTGGCTACGTACCTGCAAACCTGCAACTTTACCGGCAAGGGCGTTGTTAACGTTAGTTTGGCGTACAACGTTCAATTGAGCGCCACCTACCTGCTGTGCAGAACCAGATGATGTACGAGAGTTTTGTTTAACACCGAATGCACCGGTGATCACAACCTCAGTTAATTGAGCTGCGCTTGAAGTCATTGCAAGGTTTACCGTGCCATTCGCGCCAATAGGAGACTCAGCCGGTTGGAAACCAACGAAAGTGAACCTTAAAGCTTTTGCTGATGCAGGTACTTGCAGAGAGAATTTACCAGTTGCACTGGTTTGAGTACCAATAGAAGTTCCAGTTACTGTAACACTTACTCCGGGTAACGGCAAACCGTCATCCTTTGAAGTAACTGTACCAGTAATTGTACGATTTTGTGCATAAACCTGCGTTACAAACAACGACAGGAAACACAAACTTACTAGTAGAAGTTTTTTCATGTTGTTAATAATAAGATCAGTTAATAGTTAATTAGTCATAAAAGTAATGTACCGTTATGAATAAATCAAATTAAAATGTGAAAAAAGATGCTTTTTTATAAAAATTCATAAAAATTTAAGAAAAGTACAAAAAATACAGTACTATGTATTGCATAATACATTCCAAAACATATATCTTTGTATTATGATTGTTGAGAACACACAAACCCAAATGAGGAAAGGCATACTGGAGTATTGCATCCTTTCCATTATAGCTAAGGGTGAGATATATGCATCTGATATCATCGCCGAGTTAAAAAAAGCCCGGCTGCTGGTGGTTGAAGGTACTTTGTACCCCTTGTTAACCCGATTAAAGAATAACGGCTTACTCTCATACAATTGGGTGGAGAGCACATCCGGGCCCCCAAGAAAATATTATGTACTATCTGATGAAGGCCGTAAGGTGCTTGAACAATTAGATATTACCTGGCAGGAACTGGCCTTTGCTGTGCAAACGTCTATCGGCGACAGAAATAACCAACAATAACCTTTAACACCACCCAATCATGAATAAGACTATTATCATAAATATAAACGGCATCGTTTTCCATATAGAAGAGAATGCCTATGAGATATTAAAAAATTATATGACGGATGTGCAGCGCCACTTTATGGGCTCTGCTGACAGCCTTGAGATAACAACTGATATTGAGAACCGCATTGCAGAAATGTTTAACGAGATATTACTGCGCGAAGGCAAACAGGTAGTTATTGAGCAGGATGTAATAGCTGTAGTAGAACAAATGGGCTCTGTTGCCGATTTTGAAAGTGCCGAGGATGGTGATGCTCATACGGCAACCGCAGGCTTTGCATTCCCATCACAACCACGCCGCCTGTTCCGCGACCCGGATGACCACCTCGTGGCTGGTGTTTGTGCAGGCATTGCTAACTACTTTGACTTTAATGCCGTTTGGGTTCGTTTGCTGCTTGCCGTACTGGTAGCCTTTGGCGGAACGGGCGCTATATTATATATAATACTATGGATAGTGGTACCTAAAGCAAAAACCCGTGCCGACAGAATGGCCATGAAAGGCCAGCGCCTTAACCTGCAGGGTTTTAAAACCAATTTTGAGGAAGAAATGAGCGGCCTGCGCAGCAACCTGTCCAACTTTAGCGATGAGGCCCGCCCCTTTGTTTACAAAACCCGCGATTTTGCAGGCGATTTCTTTCAACACTTCGGCACCTTTTTAGGCGGAGCAGGTAAGGTTATATTTAAAGCTATTGCCGTATGTGTATTGTTGGCATGCTTTGGTTGTATAATTGCCGTTATTGGTACCGTGGTTGCCGCTCTTGCCACCGGCCACTCAGGCATTTACCACATGTTTCCGTTCAGTTTAGCTAACGAGCGCATCAATAACATATTCCTGATATGTGCAGTGTTAATGTTGATCATCCCGTTACTGGCGATCATTTTAGGTGTATTAACCTTCGTGTTCAACACAAAAGGTATTGGCCGTGCTACGGCATCTACTTTGTTAATGTGCTGGATAGTTTCTATCAGTGTTGTAATATATTACGCAGTTAAAATAGCAAGCGACTTTAAATCAGGCGCCAGCTACAGCAAAACCATTAACGTTGCACCAACATCAGATAACACGTTTCACCTTAAGCTAAATCAAACCAAATTTTTAACTGCAGAGGATAGTGCCCGTTACGATATCAAAGATTTTAAAAACGGTGTAATACTTGATAATAATGAGGACGACCTGGACTCTCCAAACTCATCTGCATATTTAAATATAGAACGAAGCGAAGTAGCACAACCTGTATTGGTTGAAGAGTTTAGCTCGCGTGGTGGCGACTATCAGGATGCATTGAATAATGCCCGCGCCATAACCTATCATTTTGAGCAAACCGGAAACGTTTTGAAGTTTAACCGCCGCTTTAATAAAGATGTTAACCGCAGCTGGCGCGGCCAGGAAGTAAGGCTGACTTTAAAAGTACCTTTGAACACCAAACTTGTTATTGATGATGATATCAACAGCATGATAAACGGTATCAACGTGTATGATTGCAAACAGGATAACAAACAGGAAAATGCATCATTTGCCAATTTCCTGATGACCGATAATGGCCTGCAATGCAAAATAGATACGCTTGTAACGCCAAACCAAGTGCTAAAAACCGACAGCGTTAAAGCTGATACCGCAAAAAAATGAGGCCCTTTGTAAAATATGTAAGCCTGCTGCTGCTGAGCAGCGGGCTTATATTTTCTACTTATTTGAGTAATTATTCCAAAAGCCCTGTCGCGACATCCACCATTACCAAACAAGCGGAAGCAAAACAAACCGGCTCCGCAGAAAAAGACCATCCCCAGTATTTTAGTTTCCAGCAGATTATAGAATTTATTGTTCCTGCACTAAAAAAATAGCGTTTTTGATGTAACCTTTCCTGCCCTTTCGTCATCTTATAACAAAACGCAACAATAGCTGCTTAGGCAGCAAGAAGGGGAAAACACAAATACATCGTGCATGGAAACATCTACTACCTTGAATAACTAATAGCGGGAACTCCGCAAAACACTCAAACTATTTTACCGGCAAAAAAATAGAGGACAATATCCTCGTGGATTTCTATTGCCTAAACTTTTTCAACCATGAAACAATTAACCAGAATATTATCCATCGCTTTACTGGCATTTACCTATGGCCAGGCAAAAGCACAAAATACATCTCCGCCACAATCATCCGTAACAGGCGCTTTCATTAACGAGCAGTCAAAACCTGTTGATTATGCTACCGTAACACTTTTACGCGCAAAAGATTCATCGGTAGTAAAAGGCACGTTGACCAATGATGCAGGTAAATACACTTTTGATAAGATCAGCGCCGGCAAATACATTGTAAAAGGCACAAGCGTAGGTTATCAGCCATCATTTTCGCCCGCTTTTGAAGTAAGCCAAAGCGCCGTTACAGCACCTACCCTAACTATGGCTACCGCCAGTCGTAGTTTGCAGGGCGTAAACGTGATAGCCAGTAAACCGCTAATAGAGCGAAAACTCGACCGTACCGTAATGAACGTGGAGAACAGCGTATTAGCAGCGGGCAATAATGCTTTGGAAATCCTTGAACGTGCACCTGGCGTTACTGTTGATAAAGACGATAACATCAGCCTTAAAGGTAAACAGGGTGTTACCGTGATGATAAACGATAAGCTAACCTACATGTCGGCACAGCAGTTAACTACTTATTTGCGCTCTACCGATGGCTCCAACATCCAGTCGATAGAGGTGATCACCAATCCATCGGCTAAATACGATGCGTCGGGCAACTCGGGCATCATCAACATAAAACTTAAAAAGAACAAGATGGTGGGCACCAACGGCAGTTTAACCGCCAACGCAGCATACGGTAAAAACTTCAGGGATAATACCAGTTTAACGCTGAACCATAAGAATGGCGACCTTAACTTGTTTGCCACCCTTTCGCGCGGTGATTTTAACCGCGAGAATAATATTGCCATTGATCGTCGCATTGACAGCGCCGACAAAAGCACCTACTTTAAGCAGCAAACCAAAATGATGAACCATACCCACTACAACAACTACCGTTTTGGGGCCGATTATGGTACATCAAAAAAGAATACTATTGGTTTTGTGGTGAATGGCGATTACACCAACGAATATAACGATAATACCGGCACTACCTGGTTAGGGCGTACTCCTGCAGCTAACGATTCTTACCAAACCACACGCTCTGATATTAAACAAACCTATCGCAGTATATCTGCCAACGTAAACGATAAGTTTCTGATAGATACGCTTGGCCAGGAGATCAGCGCCGATGTTGATTTCTCGAGATATCGCAACAACTCTGATGCTAACTACGATACCTATTTCTACAATCCAGACGGCAGCACCCAGATACGTCCTTTGTACATCAAGAACCAAACGCCATCAACCATCAACATCTGGACACAGAAGATAGATTACACCCTGCCTATCAGCAAAACTTTAAAGTTTGAGGCCGGTGCCAAATTTAGCTCAGTAAAAACAGATAACGACCTGCAGGCACAGATTGATACCAGCACCAATAACAGCCACGCGTTTATTAACGATACCAGCCGTACCAACCGTTTTGTTTATAACGAAAGGATCACTGCAGGATATGTTAACCTGGGTAAAACGTTCAAAAAAACCTCGGTACAATTGGGTTTAAGAGCCGAGAACACCTCATCAACCGGGACGCTGTATGTTAACCTGAAAGCGCCGGTTGCTATCAACCGCAATTATCTTAACTTTTTCCCGAGTGTGTTTATCAACCATACTTTGTCTGATAAGCACGAACTGGGCATAAGCTACAGCCGCCGTATAGATAGGCCTAACTATGATAACCTTAACCCTTTCAGATACTACCTGGACCAGTACACCTACGAAGAAGGCAACCAAAACCTGCGCCCGCAATACACCAACGCATTTGAGTTAAGCTACACTTACAACAAAACCGTTAACCTTACATTAGGTTACAGCCGCACAACCGATGCTAACGTACAGGTATTATTTGCTGACACCGCTACAAAGGCAACCTACCAAACCAACGTGAACATAAAGGCGCAGGATGCATACAACGCCAACATCAACACGCCGTTTACCATTACCAAATGGTGGAGTGGTAACTTTAATGGAACACTGTTTTACCAAAAATTCAGTGCCGATACCATTCGCTCTGGCAGTGGTTTGGTATCAAACACCAAGCTTGATGCCGGTAAACTGGCTTACCAGGCACGCCTGAACCAAACATTTTTGTTTAGCGGGTTTAAAGCAGAGGTTTCGGGAAACTACCAATCGGCTTTGCGTTATTCAACGTTTGAGATAAGGCCGCAGTATTCTGTTGATGCCGGTGTAAGCCGTTCATTCGCCAACAAAAAGCTGAATGTTAAATTGGGTATAACCGATATATTCAACACCCGCCAAAACAACGTAAATACTGATTTTGATAACACGCACGTAATTATTCGCCAGAAAAACGAGACCCGTTTAGGCCGATTGACCTTAACCTACAACTTTGGCAACAGCAAAATTAAAATGCGCCAGCACCAAAGCGGCGCCGACGACGAAAAAGGCAGAGTAAAAAGCGGGAATTAGGATCTTAGAATCAAGAGGCAAGAACCAAGAGACAAGAAAAAAGCCCCGTTGCGTCGTAACGGGGCTTTTCATTTGTAAATCCTTGTCTTGATTCTTGATTCTTATTTCTTGACTCTTCTTCTACTGCCCCACCATAAACACCGCATTACTAAACAGCAACTTTCCATTCTCCCAAAAGCTGCGGAACAGCGGATCATCGGCCAGGTAAACTACCGAACCGCGGCCAATGCTTTGCACGCCCATGAGCATGCCGCTGGTTAATTTCTGTTTGGTAAGGAAGCCCGCAAAACCGGCAACATAAGCTTTGCTATCTATGGTACCCACGCTCCAGTCGTCTTCGCCGAGCGGTTCGTAAATATCTTCACTAAGTTTTAGCGAGTAGTAATAGTTAGGGAAGCCATAGCCCAGCGGATGGGTGTTATCCATATTTACTTTAAAGATAGCACCGGGGATACTTGAGCGCAGGGCATCGCGGTTGCGGTCGGCATAAAGGCGTTTCGGTTCTTTACCTTTAGCTGCGGGCTTGTCGCTTTTCTTATCTTCTTTAGCTTTAATATCGAAGCCTTTTTTATCTACCAATGATGCAACGGCATTTTCCATGGCAATAAGTTTACCCCCATCGCGGATCCAACTTTGCAGGTTATCTGTTGATAGATCATTATACCGGCCATCAGGCAATACAATTACATCGTACTCGGCCAGTTTTAAGCGGTTAAGGTCCTGATAACGGATAAGGTTGATAGGATACCCTATCTGCTGTTCCATAAAGTGCCACACCTCTCCCATCGACTCTGAATTGATACCATCGCCTGATACCAAAGCTATCTTTGGCCTGCGGATATATTTGATATCAAACGAACCGATATCCGATCCTTTATCTACAAAGCCTGATGACAGCGGCGTTATCTCGTGACCCAGCTCCGAGGCTATCTGCGTAACCACGCGGTCGAAATCCATTTTCTCATTACCGGTGCGTGTCACCAGCAAGGAGCCCGCGGTAAATTTTTTACCGGCCGCCTCAAACGGATCTTGCGAGTAGCGCACTTTAATGCCTCGTTTCAGCAAAGCCGAAAGAAACCGAACATCGGCAATGGATTGCCACGCCGAAACATAGGCATACGCTTTTGTATTGGCCGGGAGTGTAGCTTTAGTTACACTCCAGTTGGCATTGGCCGGTTTGTATGATTCTTTTAAGCCGTAAGCTTTCAATCCATAAGCATAAGGTAATGACCATGCAGTGATATCATAAGTTGATGAATCTGGTATCACCGTCTTAGGCTCCAGCAACACATGCAGCAATACCGATTTAGGCTGATAGGCGTTTACTACCAGATCATTCGGCCCCACGTTGTATTGCTCGTTAACACCACTGAAATAGTTAAAACCATTCACGCTTTTATTGGATAGGCCGTAACCAAACTGGATACCGTTGCGGGTAAGCAGTTTTGCCAGTTGCTCCACCTTCTCGTTGTTATCGTTTTTAATAATGTATGTTTTAAATTGCCCCGGCGGGTTTTGGCGGCTGTTATCATAAAACTTTTTAAACTCGCTCACCACTTTCTGGCCGTTGGCTGATACTGCTTCGATAGTAGCCAGGCCTGTTTCGTGGTGGTGCGCAATGCGCTGGGCAAGGGTCAGCGTATCGCCGGTGCTGGTAATAATAGCAAGGCCTGCCCCTATGCCGCCCTGCTCATACGTCATGCCGATGGAGCCATTGTACAATGGATAAGTATCGCCGTAAGATGGATACAGCAGGTCGAACTCCTGTTTGGTAAAATACATCCAGCCGTTGGCGTCAAAATGTTTTGCGTTGTTCTTACCAATGGTCACCTGAAAATCGCGCTGCCATTGGGTAATATCCTTATGGTAAGGCTCGGCAGCGGGGGCAAAATAGTATGGCGTGTTATAATACTGCTCGTGAAAATCAACATGTATCTGCGGCAACCACGAGTTAAACAGCGCCACACGGGCTTGCGTCTCTTTTTGTGCCTGCCATGCCCAGTCGCGGTTAAGGTCAAAGTAGTAATGGTTTACCCTGCCGCCTGGCCATGGTTCCTGGTGCTCGCGCGCATTGGGGCTGGCATTGGGTACAGCACCCACTACCGAGTTATAGAAATTCACATAACGCTCGCGCCCGTCGGGGTTCAAACATGGGTCGATGATCACAACCATGTTCTTCAGCTCGGCCTGTATTTTGGTATTGTTAGGGTCAACCAGGTCATAAAGCGTCCACATGGCGGCTTCGCTTGATGCAGGCTCATTACCATGTACGTTATAGCTCAGGTAAGTAATTACCGGGGCATTGGCAGATGCTGCACCGCTCTCAATCCCCGCAATGCGCAGGTTGTTGTGCCGTATCTCATCTAAACGGTTAATGTTATCTGCCGATGCAATAAACACCGCTATCTGCGGGCGGCCCTCATTGGTAATGCCAAACTGCTGCAGCTTAATGTTTTTAGAAACCGATGCCACGTATTTAAAATACTCAACAATGCGGTAGTGCGGTGTAAAGTGTTCGCCCAGTTTATAACCCAGGAATTGCTCGGGCGTTTGTAGTTGTTGCGCAAAGGCGGCAATGCAACAAAATACAGCTATAAAAGTGGTAAGTAATTTTTTGATCATGCGGGAATAGTCAGTTCAGTAAAGCTAATCTAAGCATATTTTTTTGCCCTTGCGCATGGGGCTGTAAATTCAAATCTGCACCTTTGTGCTTACAGCATGACACCAATCCAGGCCCTTCAAAAATATTTTGGTTACAACGAGTTCCGGCAATCGCAGGAAGCCATTATCAACACCGTTTTAAACAAACAGGATGTAATGGTGCTGATGCCTACCGGCGGTGGTAAATCGCTTTGCTACCAGTTACCGGCGGTTTTACTTAACGGATTAACCATCGTTATATCCCCGTTGATCGCCCTGATGAAAGACCAGGTAGATGCACTCAACATAAGCGGCATCCCTGCGGCGTATCTCAACTCGAGCCAGTCGCCTGATGAGCAGAAGGACATTGCTATACAACTGCAAAACAACCAGCTAAGATTGCTTTATGTTGCACCGGAGCGCCTGTTCTCGCCGGATAACCGCATGATGGCTTTCCTGAAAACGTTGAACGTGGTACAATTTGCCATTGATGAGGCGCACTGTATCTCTTCGTGGGGCCACGATTTCCGTCCGGAATACCTGATGCTGGCGGGACTGAAAACAGCGTTTCCCGGTGTGCCGGTAATAGCCCTGACCGCCACAGCCGATAAGCTGACGCAGAAGGATATTTTAGAAAAGCTTAACCTGCACGAGCCTTCGGTTTTTGTATCATCATTCAACAGGGCTAATATCACTTACCGCGTTATCCCGAGGCGCAAAGGTTTTGACCAGTTGCTGGATTTTCTGGAAGAGCGCAAAGAAGAGTCGGGTATTATCTATTGTCTTTCCCGTAAATCAACCGAGGCGTTGGCCGCCGACCTTAAAGAAGAAGGTTACGCCGTTGAGGCCTACCACGCCGGTTTAAATAACGAAGTAAAAGCTAAAAACCAGGAAGCTTTTTTACGCGATGATGTAAAGATCATTGTTGCAACTATCGCCTTCGGGATGGGGATCAATAAATCAAACGTGCGCTACGTGGTGCACATGGATCTTCCTAAAAATATAGAGGGTTACTACCAGGAGACTGGTCGCGCGGGCAGGGATGGTTTACCATCTGACGCCATGCTGCTATATTCGCCGGGCGATGCCATTAAGCTGCGTGGCTTTGCCATGGTAGAGAACAATGCCGAGCAAAGCGCCATCATGCTGAAAAAGCTGGATGACATGGTGAATTACTGCCAGTTGCATGCTTGTCGCCGCCAGTATTTGATGAATTACTTTGATGAGGATTTCCCGGACCATTGCGGCTCCTGCGATTTTTGCCTGAGTGAGTTTACCAAATTCGACGGCACACTTATCGCCCAAAAAGCATTATCCGCGGTAGCGAGATTAAAAGAACGCTTCGGCAATACTTACGTGATTGATTTTCTCCGCGGATCTAAAAGCGAAAAGATCTGGGCCGATCATAAAGCGCTTAAAACTTATGGCGCCGGGGCCGATATCAGCAAAGCCGACTGGCAGCGCTACCTGCGTGAATTAACCGGCCTGGGTTTTCTGCAGCAGGCGGATGAAAACGGTTATCCAACCTTAAAACTCACACAAAAAAGCGAAGCCATATTAAAAGGCGAACAAAAGGTTGAGCTGATAGCGCACCACACCATTGAAGAGCAGGGGCACGAAACCCCTACCTACGAAACCGAACTACTTGCCGCCCTGCGCCAGCGCCGGCAGGAGTTTGCTATTAGTGAGAATATCCCGGCTTATATTATTTTGTCTGATGCTACGCTATTGGAGATGGCTACTTATCTACCACAAAAACTGGATGAGTTAAGGCTTATCTCGGGCTTTGGCGATGTGAAACTGGCAAGATATGGCCGCGAGTTTTTGGAACTGATTGTTAATTACAGCAAAGCGAAAGGCTTAGAATCCCTCATCAAACGGAGATCACCTAAACGGGAGCGCAAACCTAAAAAAACTAAAACCTCTGATACCAATAAAGCCAGCCTGGAGCTTTTTCAGCAAGGCTTATCGGTACATGAAATAGCTAAAGAACGCGGACTATCGCCTACCACTATCGAAGGTCATTTATCATCTTTTGTGCAAAGTGGCGAACTGGACGTAAGCACCTTCGTTATCGCAAGTAAAATACCGGCCATCCAGAATGCTGTTGAAAGCTATGGTGCCGAACGCCTCGCCCCGCTAAAAGAAGTTTTGGGCGATACCTACAGCTACGGCGAAATAAAAGCCGTCATCGCCTGGATGAATTTTATGCAAAACGCAAAAACCTAAAACCTGCCCGCTGTTTTATATATTCGTATATCATGACCACTACCGAAGAAATTTACCATTTATACCAGCAGCACCCTGTTATCAGCACCGATACACGCAGCATTGCGCCCGGCAGCCTGTTCTTTGCCCTTAAAGGTGATAAGTTTGATGCCAATACTTTTGCCGAAAAAGCCATTGAAGCAGGCGCAGCTTATGCCATCATAGATAATCCGGAATATGCAAAAGGCGATAAATTTCTGTTAGTTGAGGATGTATTGACTTCGCTGCAAGACCTGGCGAGGCATCACCGCAAACAACTGACCATCCCCGTGATAGGCCTTACCGGCACCAACGGTAAAACTACCACCAAAGAGCTGATCAATGCGGTGCTATCACAAAAATTTAACACCCTTGCCACCAAAGGCAACCTCAATAACCATATTGGTGTACCGTTAACCATTTTGACTATCGATAGCTCGCACGAAATGGCGGTGATAGAAATGGGCGCTAATCATCAGAAAGAGATAGCCCTACTTTGCAGTATAGCACAGCCAAGCCATGGCATGATCACCAATGTAGGCAAGGCACACCTGGAAGGTTTCGGCGGGGTTGAAGGGGTTAAGATAGGCAAAGGCGAGTTATATGATTTCCTGAATGAAGATGCCAGCCGCGTGGCGTTCATTAACAGCGACGATAATACCCTGCAGGAAATGCAGAAAACCCGCAGCCTGCAAAACGTGGTGTACTACGGCAAAACCATTAACAACGATAACCTGGTAACCGGTAAATTATTAGAGAATGCGCCCCTGCTCAGCTTTAAGTGGAACGATAAAAAAAGCTCATCATACAACGTAAAATCGCAGCTGACGGGTTCTTATAACCTGGACAATATATTAGCCGCAGTTTGTATCGGCACCTTCTTTGGACTGGATTCTGACGAGATCAACGCGGGCATAGAAGGCTATCAACCAAAGAACAACCGCTCGCAGATCATGCAAACCGCCAGCAATACGCTGATATGCGATTTCTATAATGCCAACCCAAGCAGCATGTTTGTAGCTATCGAGAACATGGACAAGGTAAAAGCCGACCGCAAAGTGGTTATCCTCGGCGATATGTTTGAGATGGGCCCGGAGTCTGCCGTTGAGCATACTGCCGTTATCCAAAAAGCTTTAGCCGCAAATGTGGATGAACGCATTTTTATCGGTAAAGATTTCTCCAGCCAGCAAACAGAGGTTGATAACAGTAATTTGATCAATGCAACTTTCTATTTAACCGCAGAGGATGCGATCATCGGGTTGAAAGAAAACCCTATCAAAAATGCTACGGTATTGATAAAAGGTTCAAGAGGAATGGCGCTGGAGCGATTGGTGGAGTTGTTGTAAATGACCTGTTTATAAGATTCTAATTTGGAAATACCGTTGTATTTTCTTATATTTGATTAAATAAAATTCTACAAATGGTCTATTAATAATGGCACCAGTTTTGTAGAATTTTTCTATTAGAAACAATTTAATTTTCATTTATGAGCATTATCACATTAATAAGAAACGTCTTAGGCTCTTATTTCAGCTCTGATATGGATGTTATGAGTGACGAGGCTAAGAAAATCTTTTCCAATCCTGACGACAGGAAAAAGTATATTGAAGCTGTTGAAAAATTGAAAGGAACAACATCTAAAGAAGAAACGATAATTCTTTCTACTCAAGAAAAAATAACTTTAGTATCTTAATTCTCTGTGGAAGGCCAATTTACAATAAGCACTATTATCATTATTGTTTGGCTAATCTTTCCAGGGGTAATTTTCAAGCGTTTTTATTTTAAAGGTCAATTTGCCAAACAATTTGGGGTTGGCCTTTTTGCTGATAGACTTATAACAAGTATATTTTGGGGCATTGTTGTTCAAATTATAACGTTTTTGATTTACAGCAGGTCTTTTGGATTTACATTCACCAGCATCAAAAGCAAGGCTGAAGAACTGTATGGTAAAATTGCCGACAATAAAATGCCGGATCTGACGTATGATCGTTTAACATACATCCTTGGCTATCTCGCTTTTTTAATTTTGGTTGCCTTTTTACTCGGCACGGTTTTTCATCATCTTATTAGGCTTTTTAAAATCGATTTAAAATTCCCTGTTTTTCGATTTTCTAATCATTGGAATTATTATTTCAGAGGCGAAATAGTAGCAATGAGCGAATTTAGATCTCTTGACAAAGGGAAGTGGTTATCTACCATGGTCGATATTGTCATTGACGACGGGACAGACAATAATAAAATGATTTCTGGTTTTTTAACCCAGCATACAATCTCTCAAAAAACTGGTGATTTAGAAGCGCTGTATTTAACCGGCGCCAAGAGATATTCAAAGACATCTCAGGCATTTAAAGATATTCCCGGGGATTGCTTAGTAATTCCTTTTGATAAAGTTATAGACTTAAATCTGAGGTATACTTTCCAAGCCTTAACCCCCCTTCAAAGAAAAGAGCTTATATTTAAAAAGGCTGTCCGATTTACTTTGAGTATTGGATTTATCATAATTCTCATTGTTCCATGGACATTTTCTACTGAAATATTTAATACATTACTTGGGATAATCTTTGGGATAACAAGTTGGATTTTATCTGTAATTGTCGTTTCCAATCCATTCCATCCTAACATAAACAACCGTCTGTCCCTAAAGGATCAGATTGCTACAGTGATATTTATTTTATTTACGGTTGCCATAATGCTCTACTTTTGGAGCCTACTGCCAATCAAGCCCTAATCACCAACCTCGCCACCTCTTCCCCTACCAATGTCCCCATGGCAACGCCCATACCGTTGCAGCGTACGGCGCAGAAGATGTTGGGCTCAAGCTCTTTTACTATCGGTTTCAATTCTTCACCGAAACCCATGATGCCGCTCCACCAGTAGTCTATTTCAAAATCGGTATCAGGCAATATCATGCCCCGCAGATAGTCAGTAAGCTTTTCCTGTACCATCTGCGTATGCCCGAAGGCTGTGGTCTCTTCCGCCTTAAAATCAAGATTACGCCCACCGCCGAAAAGCACGCGACCATCAATATTTCTGAAATAATAATAACCCTCGTTAAAGTGGTATGTGCCCTTGAGTTTCAAGCCGGGTACAGGCTTGGTAACCAATACCTGCCCCCTGCCGGGAACAACGGATAATTCAGAGTAAAGCTGCCGCGCAAAGGCATTAGTAGCCAGGATAACTTTGCCTGCCTTAAACGCGCCGGCAGAGGTTTGCAGCACAACGGCACTACCTTCGTTTTGGATGGATCTAACCGCGCAGTTATTCAGAACCACTACATCTTTCTCATATACTTTATGCAGCAAAGCCCGCATCATTTTGCCGGTATGTATCTGGCCCTCAAACGGGTTGTAGATGATATATTTAACACCGGCAAAGCCAAAACCTGCAATTTTAGCATCTGCAACTGCATAAATGTCATGCCCATCTATTGCGGGCTTTAATATTTTATTCAGGTGATCTATATTCTCAAAAGCCCGGTTTGCTTGTGCCTGTTCATTGTTTAAAAACAACTCGTAGCCGCCGTGCTGGTGATAATCTATGGCCTTATCGCCAAGGTTTTGGCGCATACGCTGCAAGCCCCGCCATTTGTAGTTGGCCAGGCTTGCCAATTCATTTTCTGATAAGGTTTTCAGTGCATCCAATTGCTCAGAAACTGTCCCAAAGCACGCAAAACCCGCGTTTTTTGTGCTGGCACCACTCGGCAGAAAGCCTTGTTCCAGCACCAGCACTTTCAAATTTGGCTCCGTAGTTTTCAGGTGTAGGGCGGCATTTAAACCCACAATGCCGCTGCCAATGATGATCACATCGGCCCTGCCGGTAAAGGCAGTACGCTCCCAGTAAGAAAAATTGTCGTTATCCATTACATCAATCTTAATTAAAACGCTGCAGATTAATTCTATCGCGCAGCAAACATTTTTAAATGGAATGCTTTTTGAAATAGGTGAACCATCTAAAACTATTGAAAAATGAGCACTTTATTATTTATCCCTTATAACTCGGCCTGGCTGCTGATGATTGTAGTGGCGCTGGTGAGTTTCGTTATCCAATGGCGTTTTAAAAGTAAGTTTAAGCAATATTCAGAAATGCCGCTACTATCGGGCCTGTCAGGCGCCGAAGTAGCCCAACGCATGCTAAAAGATAACGGCATTTACGATGTACAGGTGATCTCGGTTGAGGGTCAGCTTACCGACCATTATAACCCCGAAACCAAAACGGTGAATTTGAGTCCGGATGTTTACGCCAGTCGCAGTGTGGCTGCCGCAGCAGTTGCTGCGCACGAGTGCGGGCACGCTGTACAGCATGCTAAAGCCTACAGCTGGTTAACATTCCGTTCGGCCATGGTGCCTGTGGTAAATGTGGCGTCCACACTAACGCAATGGACGCTGATGATTGGCATTATGCTGCTGTTCTTTACCCACAACGTATTTGTACTGGCCATTGGAGTTGGTGCACTGGCATTGGTAACGCTGTTTAGCTTTATTACCTTGCCGGTTGAGTTTGATGCGAGTAACCGTGCTTTGGCATGGCTAAATAATAATTACAGCGTAATGCAAACCCGCGAAGAGCATGAGCAGGCCAAAGACGCCCTTTGGTGGGCCGCCATGACCTATGTAGTTGCTGCTTTAGGTGCATTGGCAACATTGGTTTACTATGCTTCTTTCCTGTTCAACAGGCGCAACTAACGGAGCAGAAATTTATAAGAGATCGCCGGGGTGAAAACACTCCGGCGATTTTTTTTGCCCCTTCTGTAACGCTTTGTTTTAAAGCGCCGTCATGTATGTATCTTATGAAAAAACAGGTATTTACATATATAGCGTTGGCGCTTATGGCCCTGCAGGCCTGCAAAAAAGACAGGGTGCAGCCGGGTGATATACATATCCCCGAAGATCCCATCGAGACCACACCGGTTACCGGCGAAACGCAGCCATCTAAAGAAAACATCGTTTACCGTAAGCTGAATAGTTCGCTTGGCTACAACAAGCATATCTTTTTAGATGCCAATGCCGATGGCGTGGTGGATATCAGCTTTTCGAGCGTGCTGATCATGCACGATGGTACGCAGCACCTGTACCTCTCGGCTTATTCAAAAGCAACCACCGGTAACAGAGTGTACGTGCAAAAAGGCGACGAACTGGTGAATGGCGGTTTATGGACCTATCCCTTCAGCGAAGGGCAAATTATTGAGCCGACCGAGGCGAACAATGTAAAGTTTACGGCCAATCAGCAAAAGGCGGTTATCATGAGCATAACATCAGCTTCGCCTAAAGATAAGGTTAACGGCCTTTGGGTGAACCAGGCGGATAAATATTTAGGCTTTGCTTTAAAGATAGACGGAGAGCCTCATTTCGGCTGGGTAAAACTGAGCCATGTCACTGCCACCAATGAAATTAAAATAAGCGAATACGCATACAATAAAAACGCCGGCGATGATATCCGGGCCGGCGAAAAATGATCTTTGGGTTTAATTAGTTTAGTGTTAAAAAGGGGCCGCGCGATGCGAGCCCCTTTTTTGTTATTTCTTATCAGTGCCTTTATCTGCAGCCGGCTTGCGTGGTGCGCGCGGCTTAGCAGGTGCTTTCTTCGGCGCAGGAGTTGCTTCCGTTTCAGGAACCTCAGTTGTTTCTTCAACCTCTGGTTTCACTTCTTCATGCTCAATAACCAGTGTTGGTTCGGCATGTTCTTCGGTCAACACTTCAGTATGCTCGGGGATAACGGTTTCTTCAATCACATCTGATGTAGTATCGGGCAATGGCTGGCTTACGCTGGTCAGCTCGGCTAATACGGTGCGGCCACCTTTAACAACCTGGTCGAGCTGTACGTTTATTTTGGTACCCAGCGGCAGGTAAATATCTACACGCGAACCGAATTTGATAAAGCCAAACTGGTCGCCTTGTTTTACGGTATCGCCTTCTTTAACATACCATACAATGCGGCGGGCCAATGCGCCGGCAATCTGCCTGAACAATACTTGCACGCCCTGGCTGTTCTCGGTAACAACGGTAGTACGTTCGTTCTCGGTTGATGATTTCGGGTGCCATGCCACCAGGTATTTACCCGGGTGGTATTTAAAATATTTTACAATACCGCTGATTGGGTTACGGTTTACGTGCACATTTACCGGCGACATAAATACCGACAACTGGATGCGGCGGTCTTTTAAAAACTCAGGTTCGTCTGTTTCTTCAATTACCACCACCTTGCCATCTGCGGGGCAAAGCACATGGTTCTCGTTAACATCGATAGCAAAAACCGGGCTGCGGAAAAACTGAACGATGATAACAAACAGTGCAAACGACAGGATATAAACTATCCACTTTACAACATGCGCCTCAGGGAAATAGAACTGGATAAGCGCGTTTAAAACAAAAATAAACAGTATGCAAAGGGCAAGTGAAGTATATCCTTCTTTATGAAATCTCATAATTGTATTGTGTTTGAGGCAAATTTAAGCATTTAAAACAAAGTGCAGGTATGTATAAACAATTGGCGCCGCGAATAGCAAACCATCAAAACGGTCTAAAACACCGCCATGGCCGGGCAACAATCCACCAGAGTCTTTTACGTTGATGCTGCGCTTGAACATGGATTCTATCAGGTCGCCGGTGGTGCCGATGACGCCGATGATGATGGCGATGCTTACCCATTGTTTCCAGTCCAGTTCAGGGTAGTACAGGCTAATGATATAAGCCACACCGGCAGCTATCGCAACGCCACCAATAAATCCTTCCCAGGTTTTCTTTGGCGAATGGCGCTCAAATAGCTTGGTGCGCCCAAAAGCTCGGCCGGTAAGGTATGCCCCGGTATCGTTGCTCCAAAGCATGATGAGAAATGCCAGCGGAAAATGGAAATTGTAAACTCCCTGCGCATACGCCAGTGCATGGAAGAACGTGAAAGGCATCACTGTAAATATCAAGCCTAAAAAAGTAAACCCGATATTGGTGAATGGCGTGGGCGATATCTTGTAAAGCTCCTGTACAAAAACAGAAGCCAAAGTAAGTGTGAGCAAAAATAAAAGTTTGTGGTAAACCGGCTGGTCCTCCATATTCATCAGCCCGAAAAGCACAAATATGGCTACCGCATTTACAAAACCCGCGCTGCGGTTAACCGTGATGCCACTTTTAATAATTAAGCCGTAAAACTCGTGCAGGCAAAGCAGGGTGAGTACTAAATAAAAGCCTAAAAAAACCTGAGGCCCTAAAAGCAGCGAGCCTATCATCACAATTAAAAAAAAGAAGCCGGTTATGGCGCGTGTCTTCATAAAGTTATCTGGTTCAATATCATCATCTCAATAGCCTGGCTAAAATCGTCCTGGTGCACATAAACCTCTACTGCGCCGAAATTTTGATGGGATGATGCCTGCCTATTCAGCAAAACAGCGTCAATATGGTTCCCTGTAAGCATTTGCTTAACAATTTCAGACTGATAGTAATTTGAAGAGGTAAATACCTTAACCCAGTTCTTCTCCATTTAATGCGGGACTTTTTTTACCCTCTGCTACCTTTTTATATACCAGCAGCAAAATTATAATAATTATCAGGCTAAATATATATTGCCACCAGCTAAATACATGCTGGTCATCGGGGTCGAGATTTATGCGTTTGGTTTGAAATAAATATGTAGCAATTACCGCCGTACTATTATTAAGGAAATGCCCCCATACAGCCGGCCAAATACTGCCGCTGTAAACCACAAAATAACCGAACATAGCGCCTAACAACAAACGTGGCAAAAAGCCGTAAAACTCCATGTGAAATGCGCTGAAAATAGCCGCGGTTATCCAGATAGCAGCGTGTTGGTTCTTTGTCCATTTAATTAATACGCTTTGCATGCCACCGCGGAACAAAAACTCCTCGGCAATAGCAGTAAGCAAACCTACCAGGAACACGTTTTTAACGCAATCCCAGGTATTGTGCATATTCAGGATGGCTGCGGTAACCTTTTTAGCACTCTCTTCGCTTTGCTTCATCCAATTCTCGATACCTTTTAACCACTGCGGAAGCACCATTTGCTGGTTAATGTTGCTCAATATCTCTATCAGCGGCGATGATACCATCATGATAAAGAACGCCACAACGAGTAACATCGGCGGGAAGCTTTGTTTAACCCTCAGGTATTCCTCTGACTTGCGCATTACCCAAGCCGCAAAGACAACGGGTGCAACAAAAATGGGTATAGTAGTGGTAACTATCTGTAAAAGGTAAAGCGCTGGTATACTGTGGGGATCGCTAAAGTTAAGACGGGCAATATCCATTATCAGCCCAAAACCATAAATAAGCCCTACAGCCAGTATCCCGAGAACATTAAAAACCACAAAAACCCCGGCAAATATCACCACAAAGTAAAGGAATTGCCTTGCCGGAGATGTTTGATACACAGCACTTTTCATCATATAAGCCAAATTGCGTAAATTTGCATCGTAAATATAGTCATGTCTGTACAAATAGGGAACATAGATTTAGGGGAATTTCCGTTGCTGCTTGCACCAATGGAAGATGTGAGCGATCCGCCTTTCCGTTACGTGTGTAAGCAAAACGGGGCCGATATGATGTATACGGAGTTTATATCATCAGAGGGATTGATACGCGATGCTGCCAAGAGCCGCCAAAAGCTTGATATTTTTGAGTACGAGCGCCCGATAGGCATCCAGATATTTGGCAGCGATATTGAGCACATGCGCGAGGCTACCGAGATAGCCTCTGCGGCAGGGCCCGATCTGATGGATATCAACTACGGCTGCCCGGTTAAAAATGTGGCCTGCCGTGGTGCGGGTGCAAGTTTACTGCAGGATATTGACAAGATGGTGGCCATGACCAAAGCGGTTGTAGAAGCTACTCATTTGCCGGTTACGGTTAAAACCCGCCTGGGCTGGGACGATAATACGAAAAACGTTTACGAAGTGGCCGAGCGCCTGCAGGATGTAGGTATTAAAGCCCTAACTATCCACGGCCGTACCCGCGCACAGATGTACAAAGGTGTTGCCGACTGGAGTTTGATCCGCGATATAAAGAAGAACCCCAGGATAAAAATTCCTATTTTCGGTAATGGCGATATTGATTCGCCCGAAAAAGCGGCCAACTGGCGACTGGAATATGGTGTTGATGGCATGATGATAGGCCGCGCAGCTATTGGTTATCCGTGGATATTCCGCGAGGTAAAACACTTTTTTGCCACCGGTGAACACCTGGAGAAACCAACCATTGCCGAGCGTATTGATGTGTGTAAAACGCATTTAGTTAAGTCGATGGAATGGAAAGGGCCAAAGACGGGCATTTTTGAAATGCGCCGCCATTACAGCAACTATTTTAAGGGGCTGCCTGATTTTAAAGAGTTTAGAATGAAACTTGTTGTGGCTGCATCCGTTGAAGAGATAATGGATATATTGGAGCAGGTTGACAAAAAATATAGCCTTGAGATGGCTTAATATTTGCGCGCAACAAATATATTTGAATTAAAAGGTATTAGCATGGCTACAACTATTACAGAAGGTGTTAAGGTTTCGGTTGAAACAGTTTATCAGCCGGAGTACTCAAACCCCGCAAACGATCATTTTATGTTTGCCTACCGGGTAAGCATCGAGAACCTTGGCCAGTACGCCGTACGCCTGGTTAGCCGCCACTGGTACATCTTTGACTCAAACGGCGCCAAGCGCGAGGTTGAAGGCGAAGGCGTGGTAGGTATGCAACCCATCATAGAGCCGGGCAACAGCCACGAGTATGTAAGCGGCTGCAACCTTAAAACCGATGTGGGCAGCATGAAAGGCGAGTACCTGATGGAACGCCTTGTTGATCACTCTACATTCAATGTACAGATACCGGAGTTTTATTTAATAGCGCCTTACCGCTTGAACTAAGCCTCCACTTTAAAAATATTGAAGCCCCGATAGTGTTTTACTATCGGGGCTTTTTTTGTGCGAACACTAACAACAATGTCACTTCGAGCGAGCAGAGGGGAGGCTTGTGTAATGGGGCGAGGAGAAATCTTCTGCGACGTAAGGATCGTGCGTAGAAGATTTCTCCTCGCTATCGCTTGTTCGAAATGACATTTATGGTTTTAACGTTTAAATAAACGCGGTTAGATTCCTTGCTCTTGTTGGTGTTGTCACCAACAAGCCTCATGCAAGTCAAAATATTATATCGCGCGCAAAGTTGTTGGTGACAACACCAACAATGGCAGAGGACAATTGCACACTTTGCATACCGGATCAGCTTAAAGAGATTGCTTCATACCTCGCAACGACGTTTGGTGTATTAACAACAAGACGGCATTACCACACAACAAAAAACCCGCGTTAAAAAACGCAGGTTTTAAATGTTTTATGAAGCAATCGCTGTTAAAGCGAAGGTAATTAAACTCTTTTTGATTTGATACGAGCAGCTTTACCGGTAAGGGCACGTAAATAGTACAATTTAGCACGACGTACTTTACCAACGCTGTTCACTTCAATTTTATCAATGTTTGGAGAGTTAAAAGGGAAGATACGCTCAACACCGATACCGTTAGAAACTTTGCGTACAGTGAAGGTTTCGCTGTTACCAACGCTGTTACGTTGTAAAACAACGCCTTGGTAAACCTGAACACGCTCTTTGTTACCTTCTCTGATTTTATAATGTACGCTAACAGTGTCACCAGCTTTAAAAGCCGGGAAGGTATTTTTTACTACTGATTGCTCTTCTACAAATTTTACTAAATCCATGATTTTTAGCTTTTAAACCCGATTTTTAGCCCGTAAAAATCGGAGTGCAATAATACGGAATTTATTTTAATTAGAAAACTCTTCTTAAAAAATTTCCACAAAATATTTGTTGTTAACAATTTGACAGCTACCTATATGAGTAGAAAGCTTTTAAGAAAGGCTTCTACTCCCCCTTCAGGGGGCTGGGGGCTTTGCTTTTTTACTCTAACAGATCTGGCCTGCGTTGTTTAGTACGCTCCAAAGCCTGCTCAAAACGCCATTTTTCTATTTGGGCAGCATTGCCGCTTAACAGCACATCGGGCACTTTGTGTCCGTTCCAATCTGCCGGGCGGGTGTAAATGGGCGCATCCAGCATATCATCCTGGAAAGAATCAGACAAAGCCGAGGTCTCGTCAGACAATACACCAGGTATCAGCCTCACTACAGCATCAACCAATACCGCTGCCGGCAGTTCGCCGCCCGATAGTACATAATCACCAATTGATATCTCGCGTGTAACGTAGAGGTCGCGGATGCGCTGATCGATGCCTTTGTAATGACCACAAAGCACAATGATATTTTTCTTGATAGATAGCTGGTTGGCAATGCCCTGGTTAAGCGTTTCACCGTCAGGGCTCATAAATATTACCTCATCGTACTCGCGTTCGCTTTTCAGTTTCTCAATACACGATGCAAAGGGCTGTATAGCCATCACCATGCCGCTGCCCCCACCGTAAGGATAGTCATCAACATTTTTGTGTTTGTTGTTGGCATAGTCGCGCAGGTTATGCACCACAATTTCGCTGATGCCCTTCTTTTGGGCACGTTGTAAAATAGAATGTGCAAAAGGGCTCTCCAGCAAACCCGGCAGTACCGAAATAATATCAAAACGCATAGCGCAAAGATACTTTTATTAGAGTCAAGAGAAAAGAGTCAAGAATCAAGATAAGGAGCACTCCCGTTTATCTTGATTCTTGACTCTTGGTTCTTATGTCTTCTTCTGTATTTGCCAGCAATGCCCGTAGATATCCACAATATCGGCCTGGCGATAGCCATAGTCAAAATCTTGCGCGGGCGAGGTGATGGTTGCGCCTGCAGCTACAGCCTGGGCTACCACGGCATCCACATCATCAACAAATATGTTTACAGATACGGTGCTGGCTCCTGCCCTCTCCGGACTTATCAGTTTACTCTCCCATTGCTCGTGCAGGTGAAATATAGCTCCGTTCAAACTCAGCTCTAAAACGTGGATGCTGCTATCATCATTACTAAAACGGCGTATTTCCTTTGCGTCGAAAGCATCGGCGTAGAAACTAACATCAGTTAACCCGTTGGGGATGATGAGCATGGGTGCAAAAACCTGATTAGCCATAATTAAAGATAGGCAATCTGTTATTAATCACCATCTTCCAGCTCAAAAATTGTTTCGAGTGGCTTTTCAAATACACGGGCAATCTTTAGCGCAAGTACAGTTGATGGCACGTATTTATTACTCTCGATAGTATTAATGGTTTGGCGCGATACGCCTATGGCATCGGCCAGATCGGCCTGGGTCATGTTTTTTATGGCGCGTTCTACGCGTATGGTGTTCTTCATGAGTTAAGATAACCTTGCTTCTTTCCTTGCTGCCCAATTGCGCCTGAATATCATCCACCTAAAGCGGAGAATAAAAAATATTAACGGAAATTTAAGATTGAAGTGCAATACCGACCGCACATTGTCGCCTTTGTAGGTTAAAAAGCAAATGATAAGGATGATGTAATTTAAATAGATGGCCCACTGTAGCGAGTCCAGGCGTAATTGAGCTATCTGCTCGTCTTCTACTTTCTCTTTCGAGAATGCTACCAGCAATATCGCCGTGATAAGGGTGACAATTGTAGCGATAAAAAATGTTTGCTCATCGTTCAAAAAGCCCATCCCAGTCAGGTCGTCATTTTTAATGATGATAAAAGGAATGTCTACAAGTAACAAGAAATAACCGATGAACTTGCACCAATAAGGAAATAAGAACCGTGATTTCATAATGTAAAGTTTGTTTATCCAAATGTAAAACAAACTTTACAAAAGTCAAGTATTCTTGACAAAATATTTTTATCCCTCTAAATAGATATCCAACAAGCCCTCGGGCAGGTCAACATACACCTCTTCTTCTTCAACATCAATACCTTTAATGATCTCCACATTAAGCGGGAACAGCACTTCTTTGTTGTTGTAATATACAGAAGCGATGAGTTGCTGTGGATATTCTATAATATCGTCTATCTCACCCAACTCGCCGTGGGTTTCATCAATCACAAAAAAGCCTTTAAGGTCTTTAAGGGTAAATTCTTCCTTTTTCTTTTTAGGCTTGAGTTTATTGGGCAGGTATATATCTTTTTTGGCAAGCAGGGCAGCTTTTTCAACCGTATCCACATCCTCAAGGTTAAGGTAGGCCTGGTTGTTCTGCAAGTACTTTATCGAGCTGATAAAATACGGCACCAGTTTACCGGCTATTTCAATAAATACCGAATTGAATTTAACGCGATCGATATCATCAAAATCAACATACATCACCATTTCGCCCTTAAGGCCCTTGGTTTTTAGTACGCTGCCAATCCTGAAATGTTCTTCG
This sequence comes from Mucilaginibacter conchicola, assembly GCF_003432115.1. GTDB lineage: Bacteria > Bacteroidota > Bacteroidia > Sphingobacteriales > Sphingobacteriaceae > Mucilaginibacter > Mucilaginibacter conchicola. Next base: position 1,035,173 of record NZ_QWDC01000002.1, on the reverse strand, counting down.
GTTTTCATGCTCAAATTATGTTTAAATAATAATGGCGAAGAACATCCGTCCTTCGCCATTTGTAAGATTCAAGAATCAAGACTATAAGAATCAAGAAAGAATTTCCTGTTTCTTGTCTCCTGATATCCTGCTTCTCTACTAAAATTACTCAGCGCTTTCTGCAGCTTCGTCAGTTGCAGGGGCTTCTTCAGCAGCAGGAGCTTCTTCTTCTGCAACTTCTTCAGCCGGTGGCGTGTTTTTAGCAGCAATAGCTGCAGCTTTATCTTCTTTCTTTTTAGCTTCAGCAATTAAAGCAGCTTTACGCGCTTCATCTTTAGCTGATGCTAAGCTTGATTTTTTACCGGTAATTTTACCATCTTTTTGATCTAACCATGCAGCAAATTTTTCATCTGCCTGCTCTTGGGTTAAAGCACCTTTAGTAACACCACCTTGTAAGTGTTTTTTGTATAATACTCCTTTGTAAGAAAGTATTGCACGGCAGGTATCAGTTGGCTGTGCGCCGTTGTTAACCCACTCAAAAGTTTTATCAAAATTGATGTCAATTGTAGCCGGGTTAGTGTTTGGGTTGTAAGAGCCAATACGCTCAATAAACCTACCATCCCTTGGTGCACGGGCATCTGCTACTACGATGTAGTAAAAAGGCTTGCCTTTTTTACCGTGTCTTTGCAATCTGATCTTAGTTGCCATTCTTTGCTTTTTATGTATTCAACATTACCCCCGGAGTTCTTTCTGCGGGGACGCAAAGGTAAAAATTATTATTTATATATAAAAGGCTTATAATTAAATCGTTTTGTAGGTGGTTATTTGTTTTGAACAACGATTAAAGGATTGAGGGATTGCTTAATAATAATTTGGTTTGCCATTCTGCCTGCTAAGCTTCAATTCTTAATGCTGATTATCTGAACCGGAATTTTAAGCCCTCGTCATGCTGAACTTGTTTCAGCACCCCACACGCTAAGCCTGTCCGCGAGATCCCGAAACAAGTTCGGGATGACGGAAACGCGAAAAGCTCGCCATGATACAGGCGGTTCACAAAAAATATTTTCAAAATTTGTGTAACATCTACACTTTGCAATAATCTTAATATCGCTATGCAGCCAAGGTCTCATAAAGCTGCAAGTTATTGTGAGGGCCCGCACCTTAAGGGTTCCGTTAAATTAATCACTTAAACAAAATGTCTGAAAATTTATTGATCCAGTTCTGGTGGGTATTTCCGCTGGTGGCTGCTGTTCTGCTGTACAAATTTGTATTGCGGGTTTTCTTTGGTATGATCATCGTTCCGGATGACCGTATTGGTTTAGTTGTTAAAAAATTTACACTTTATGGCGATACGCGCCTGCCCGATGGGCGCATTATTGCCACCAAGGGCGAAGCCGGTATGCAGGCCGCCCCGCTTGCCCCGGGCCTTTACTGGCGCATGTGGCCATGGCAATACGCCATCACTATGGAGCAATTTACCCTTATCCCGCAGGATAAACTGGGGCTGGTAAAAGCCAAAGACGGTGCACCTATGGATACCGGCCGTGTGCTGGGAAAACCGGTGGATTGCGATAAGTTTCAGGATGGCCGTGGCTTTTTGGAAAACAACGGGCAAAAAGGCCCGCAAGCGGCGTTCCTTACGCCGGGTAGCTATCGTATCAACACGTTCCTGTTCGAGATAGTGATGGTACCCATCACCCGTATCCAGGAAAATAAAGTAGGTATTGTTACCACTCTGGATGGTGAACCGCTTGATAAAGGCGAGATAGCCGGCGGCTCGGTAGATGGTCACCGCAACTACCAGGACCCAATGGCATTTATCAAGGCAGGCGGTAAAAAAGGCTTGCAGGAAGATGTTATCCTGGCAGGTACTTATTACCTTAACCCATGGTTTGCCATTGTGGAACAGGTAGATATGATCCATATCCACATTGGTTTTGTAGGCGTGGTGAACTCCTTCGTAGGTCCTGAGGGTAGCGATACCAGCGGCGTTGGCTTTACCCATGGTAACATCGTAGCCAAAAACGAAAAAGGTGTTTGGGATGAACCGCTCGACCCGGGCAAGCACCCTATCAACATATATACCCATGCGGTGGAGATTGTGCCTACTACAAACATTGTGTTGAACTGGGCAAACAGCCGTACCGAATCGCACGAGCTGGATAAGAACCTCAGCACCATCAGCGTGCGTTCATCAGATGGTTTTACATTCAACCTCGACGTTTCGCAGATCATCCACATACCACGTAACGAGGCACCAAAAGTTATTGCCCGTTTCGGTAACATGAAGAACCTGGTATCGCAGGTGCTTGAGCCAACCATTGCCAACTACTTCCGTAATTCGGCACAAAAAAGCGGTGTGATAGAGTTCTTAACCAACCGTTCGCAAAGGCAGGAAGATGCACGTCAGCAAATAAGCAAAGTACTGGATGCCTATAACGTTGAAGGTGTGGATACGCTGATTGGTGACATTGTGCCACCGGAAGCCCTGATGAAAACCCTTACCGACCGTAAAATAGCCGAGCAGGAACGCGTTACCTACGAGATTCAGAAAAGTGCACAAATTGAGCGTAAAGAGTTTGAGAGCGCCAAAGCCGGTGCAGATATGCAGCCCGAGGTAGTAAAATCAACCCGTCAGGTAGAGATCAATACCCAGCTGGCCGCGTCAAAAGTTGCTGCCGCCCGTGGTGACGCCGAATCGCGCATTATTAACGCCAAAGCTGATGCGGAGAATAAAACCATCACCGCCAAAGCTGATGCTGAAGCCAAAACTATTAATGCCAAAGCCGACGCTGCCGCTACCGAAGTAAACGGTAATGCAGATGCAGGTAAAATTAAAGCCATAGGTTTAGCCGAGGCCGAGGTTACCAAACAAAAAACCGAAGCCATGGGTACCGAGCAATATGCCATTGTACGCGTAGCCGAAGCTTTAGCAAGTAACGGCATTAAACTGGTGCCCGAGATTTTGGTTAGCGGTAAAGATGGCGGCAACGGCGGTATGATAGATGCCCTTATTGGTAATGAAATGCTGAAGAAGCTGCAACGGGAAGGTGAGGTAAAAGCAGATACCACTGCTAAAGAATAATTTTAACAAGCTTAGAAACCGGACAAGGGATTCTGAAAAATTCAGGATCCCTTGTCTATTTGCGCCTTACCCTTTGTTGATATTTACAAACACGATCAGTCTAAAACATACTTGTCTGTTTCCCGCCCTTAGGCATAAACAAACTTAAGTCATATTGCGGCATATCCCTACCGGCCAGGAAGCGCACGCAAGCCATACGATATAGCTGATGGATGGAATTGGCCACATGCCCGTCGCCGCTCATACGGCGGCCATACTCACTATCATTTAGGTTGCCGCCATGGCAGGCTTTAATCATATTCAACACCTTTTCGGCGCGATCCGGGAAGGCCTTATGCACCCAATCGGTAAATATCTCGGCTATGGCACCGTTGAGGCGAACGATAGTAAAACCGGCAGATACTGCGCCACGATCCGCAGCGGCTTTGATAATATCGGGGATCTCATTACTATTCAACCCCGGGATAATAGGCGCCACCATCACCCGGCAGGGAATCCCACTTTCTGATAGCTTTTGGATAACCGCCAGCCGGCCCACGCCGGTAACCGTACGGGGCTCCAGCTTTTGCCTCAGCGACTCATTTAATGAAGTGATGGAAATGTTCACATGCGCCAGGTTCATGCGCGCCATATCGCTTAAAATATCAATATCGCGCAGCACAAGATTATTCTTGGTGATGATACTGACAGGATTGCGGTACCGGTGAAAAACCTCGAGCAGCGAGCGGGTGATCTTCAGCTTCCGCTCAATAGGCTGATAGCAATCAGTATTGCCGGATAGTACAATGGGCACCGGCGTATAGCCTCTCTTGTTAAAATGCTTTTCCAGCAGTTCTGCGGCATTTCGTTTCACGATGATCTTTCGCTCAAAATCCAATCCTGCGCTAAATCCAAAATACTCATGGGTATTGCGGGCATAGCAGTAAATGCAACCATGCTCGCAACCCTGGTAGGGGTTAATAGAAACAAAATGACTAAGATCGGGACTGTTTGATTCGCTGACGATCTTTTTTGGGTTTTCTTCAAATAACTGGGTATGCGTATTCTCCAGCATCTGCTCGTCAAGCCCCTCAACGTGTTCCTGTACGTATTTGTTTTTGAGGAACCGGTTATGCGTGTTTACCTGTGCGCCCCTTCCCTTAAAAAACTCCGGATTTTCCTCATGTGACATGAGAACAAATTTGCTAATAAAATTAGCAAATTACAATTGTATCAGATTGTTTTTTATGGCATAAAGCACCAGGCCCACACGGCTTTTTATCTGCAGTTTTTCAAAAAGCTGGTCGCGGTAACCGTCTACTGTGCGTGCGCTTATGCACATCTGGTCGGCAATTTCTTTGTAGGTAAGTTCCGTACCGGCCAGTTTTAAAAATTCCAGCTCGCGGCTGTTGAGTTTTACCTGTTCGGCATTTTTATTAAAACTATGCACCAGGTGGCGGGTAACAAAGTCGGGGTAATAGAGTTCGCCTTCGGCAACGCGTTTCAGGGCTTGTTCAAACTCATCGGGTTCGGCATCCTTAAGCAGATAGCCCTTTACTCCCGTGCGCACCATCGTAAGCACCTTCTCGGCATCCTCAAACATAGAAAGTACAATAACGCGGATATCGGGATAGTTCTTTTGCAGCCACTGCGCGGTGTTTATACCATCCATAACGGGCATGTTTATATCCAGCAGGATAATATCCGGCTTAAATTTGGGAGAGAGCTTGCGCGAAAGTTCTTCGCCATCGCCGGCTTCAAACAAGATCTGGTAACCGGTAAAACTGTTGATGAGCGATACAATACCGCTTCTGAAAAGGCGGTGATCATCAACCAGGGCAATTTTAATTTCCGTCGGCATTCGGCTGCTTTGTAAGCGGGTCAATAGTTATTTTTATCGTACAACCCCTGTTTGGCGCGCTGTCAATTACGGCATCGGCACCTATCAGGGCAGCCCTGTTCACGATATTTCTTAGGCCCGAACCGCTATTAGGTAGCGTGCCGGCAGAAAAACCCACCCCGTTGTCTTGGATGGTTAAATTAAATAAATGCTCAAAATAATCCAAACGGATCTTTAACTGCGTAGCCTGCGCATGTTTAAGCGCATTGTTTAATGTTTCCTGGAAAATGCGGAACAATACCAGTTCACGCTGTTCGCCCAGGCTATGGGCATCGCCACCAATTGAAAGGTCTATTTCTATTATCTCGCTGCGATTCAATCGCTCCGCTTCAAGTTCTATGGTTTTAACAAGACCTATCTGCTTAATATGTTCAAAGCTGAGGCTTTTTGAAAGATCGCGCAGATCGTTGATCACCTGGGCAACCAGCGTGCGGCTCTCGTTTATCTTTTCACGTGCTTCCGGGCTGCTGTTTTTTGACGAAGCAGCAAGGTTAAGCTTCACAAAAGAGAGTACCTGCGTAATGTTATCATGTATCTCGCTGCTAATATGCGAGAGGGTTTGTTCCTGTATCTCGTTTTGGGCTTTAAGTAGTTCCTGTTCAAATGTGGCCTGCAGTTGCTCCTTGTCTTTGGTGTTTTGGTTATGCCGCTTTTGATAAAAAAACAAAAAGCTGATGATGAAGATCCCCAGCAAAAGCAGCATTATAGTGCCCGCAACTATAAGTACAATTAGTTCTTCGTCTTTACGCATAAAAACGAAATGGTTAAAAAGCTGTAAAGGATGGCGTTAAAAATATTGGCCAATACAGAGTGCAGGAAATAGTACTTGTAATTATTACTGTAAGCCATGTATGCAAATAACGAGAAAAATAAGAACTGCCCTAAGCAAAAGAAAAGCAAGCCAGTGTTTAACCAAAAGCCCGGCACCTTTAATAGTTTAAGTTCTTTGTTTGATGAATGCATAAGCTCATAAAAATAAAGGCAGGATGTGGCTATTAAAAGGGCAAACTCAATAAGGATGGTTATGGTATCTAATGCCCAGAAACCCTGGCCCCAAAGCATGTTTACTGCCGAAGAAAGGACGGATAAAATGATGCTCCACTTTATCCATCCTTTAAATTTTATTGTTTTTACCAGCCCATAGTTAAACAAGCTGTAAAACAGGAAAAAGATCATTAGCGTGATATTTGATATCCACAGGTTGGTATGGTTTATTATAAACCAGTTCTCTATCGATCCGTATTCATAAACGAGGATAAATAGCAGATAGGGAATAAAATATACGTAACGCGTATGTTTAAGCGCATTGTATTTTGCTACTGATGTAACAAAGGCTAAAAGCTCGAAAAATAAATACGCCGAAGTAAGCATCTAAACGTTTAGTTAGCATTTAGGATCTGGTGGGCAAAGCCTGCCATTATCAATACCGCCGTTTTTATCGCCAACGCCGGCTATAGTTACAACATCACCTTTTTCTAATTTTTCAATGATCTTTGTGGCAAGCACCACCATCACCTTTCCTTCGTATTCTGCCGGCCTTTGGCCCGGATAAATTTTTGCATCGTGTATGCCAAGGTGGATCACCAGTTCTGTTGATCCAGGGTTTGCTTTAAAAAGCTCTTCGATACGGGTTTGGCTGAAAGTAATAGTACGCGTATCATTTTTTCCAATATCGCTCCATCGGCCGCTGCTGTTCTGTTGCCTCAGTATAGCCTCTTCTTTTATCCAGGCTTTATCAAAGTAGTTTTTAGATAAGCCAATAAGCTGTGGAACGGTTACTTCATCTCCGGTTGTTTGTTTGTCGTCAGAAATTTGATCTGCAATTTTGGTAAGCATAGTGTTATAAGATTAGAGGGTTAATTAAGTGTAGTTCTTTATTTAAGGATGAGTGTATCCTTGCAAGCGGGAGTGGGTTTTCAATTGTTTTAAGATTAACGGTTCCCTAAAATACACTCTGTTAGTTAATTATATGTAAAGCGGCAAAAATTATCTTCTAAAAGTTACTGTCGACTCGTATTCTGCGCCGTTGTAGTATAATATTAGCTGGCTGCTGGTAAGTTTTTTTACTTCCGCAACATTGGTTTGCCCACTGCCGCTAAGTGTAATTTTATTGCCTGATATGCTGTAGGTGCCGGTTTCATTATCGTCACTGTCGAAGAGAGTACCATCTGAATTGAACATTACATATTCGCCGTTTGTCCAGGTATCGGTATCAACAGATCCGTCTTCTTTGTCTTTCTCCACAGTGGTTACATAGTACCATTTGCCTACTATTTTAGCTTTATCCACACTTGAAGGCGAATCTCCGTCTGTTTTCTTTTTGCTGCAGCCTGCAAAAGCAAGCACACTTAGTAATAATACGATGTACGTTTTTAACGATAGTTTGTAAAATGTTGTCATGACAATAATGTTTGGTTGTGTTTGATGCAGCTAAGGTAGAATGCCCTTCTACTGTAATACACCGTGATTTAACGGTATTTGCTGCGCTTAAACACAGTGCAACTTGGGTGTAATGCGCGTTGACCGGCGCGCGCCATCAACCGACTTTTGGCTTATGCTATCGGGGTGATGGCATCCGGGAAAGCCGAAAACGGAAAAGAGTAGGCGCAACACTAAACAAATCATGATACATTTCAACTTATCCAAAAAACTGTTATTTATCCCCCTGCTTTGTGCGGCTATCACCGCATCGGCACAAACCAATTCGCTTACAGGCGAACAAAGCCCTGCGCTGCAGCCATCGGTACAATTGCCGGTTGCAGCACAACTTAAAATGAAAACCGCAGATGAATCTGCAAGCAATTACCAGGCAGCCCCGGCTACCCGCAACGTATTTAAACAGGCTGAAGATTCAGGTAAACTGTTAACCTTCGGTATTGAGCCTGAGGCGATCTTACCAATGGGTAGCTTTGGCGATCTGGCTTCTGCTGGTGTGGGTATAAACGTAAAAGCATTTTATTCTTTAGGCGATATCGGCGTTTTAACCGGCTCTGTTGGTTACCACTATTTTCTGGCTAAAGAAAACGACTTTTCTGATTTCGACTACAAATACTCTGGTATCCCTATCAGGTTCGGTTTCCAGTACACCCTGGCAGAGAAGTTTTTTGTAGAGCCACAACTGGGCTTTTATAATTTCCGCACATCTATCAGTTCAGAGGATGCCGAAGACGAAGAGTTTCCGGGTGCATCAGGTTCCGGCTCAAGCACTAACTTCTTCTTTGCATTGCGTGCAGGTTACCGCACAGGCGAGCGCTCAAACCTTAGTTTAGGCTACAACAACATCTCGGCATCGGGTGGTTCAACCTCATTTTTGGGCCTTAGCTATTGCTTCACCTTCTAATTAATCTAAAATAATAAACTATTACTCTTATGAAAATTTTAAAAAGAAACCTGTTCATTAAAAGCTTTGTGCTGATGCTTGCCGTGTTAGCTTTGGGCAGCTGCAAAAAAAGCAGTGATGATGGCAGCGACAGCGTTGGTGCCGGCAAAGGTACTTTTAAAATAAACGGACAAACGTATAGCGGTATATGTGCTTCTTCGCCGGCAATAAGCGGTGTTGCCGGTAACATAGATGTGGTTATAGCGGTAGAAAGCGGCGCATCATTCACCATTTACAATATGCCTACCGGCAGTGGTGGCAGCAGCAATGTTGTTAACTTTAATGATACCGACGTGGCTTACTCGCCGCAACTATATGCCATCAGCATATTAGGGCAGGCAACGTTGTATCATTCGGTATCGGGCACGGTAACTAAAACCGGCTCAAACGCTTATAAGTTTGATATCAGCATGCTTGATGTGATGAACAACACCAGCGTATCAGCAACAGGGTCTGGCAAGTACTAATCCTTATTACATAATAAAAAAGGCGCATGTAAAGTAACATGCGCCTTTTTTATATTCCGTAAAGGAGATATGGATATTATCCATCCAGTAAAAACACAAAAAGCTCTTTAGGCCCGTGTGCACCAAGCACCAGCATTTTTTCAATATCAGCAGTACGGCTTGGCCCGGTAACATGAGTGATCATGGAAGGGATACGTGTACCGTATTTTTCTTTGATAATCTTTAAGCCATCTTTAAGATCCAACACCATTTGCGAAGTGTAGGCCAGCACAATATGTACCGGCGGATAAATGCTTAACCTTCGGCCTGCCGCATTAGCGTTTGAAATCAATATAGTACCGCTGCGGGCTATCAAAGCTTCGCAGAGGGTAAAGCCAACTTCGGCCTGGTCAAAATCTTTATCGGTCTCGTAAAAGGGATATTCATATTGGGTTAGCAGATCCTGAAGTGGTTGCTCCCAGCAATAGATCTTGTGCCATTTACGCTCTTCAGCCAGCTCAAGCAGGTTCTCGATAAACTGCACCTCATCCTCACAAAAAATAAACTGACCATTTACATTGCCAAAGTTTTCGGCAAAAAGCACTTCTAACATCTCCCCGTTCTCGTGGTACATGGGCTGTTCCTCAAGATTAGGATATGGGTTATCGCGCTTTTCTAAAAGCGCCTTACGCACTTTCTTCAGCAGTTTTTCTTTTGATGTGGTGATGTCTCTCATAAGTAAAAAATAAAGCCACAGCATCGCCGTGGCTTTTATTCAGATCGTTATGACTTATTAGTTATCTCCCTTTTCTATGTTAGATACTTCGGGGTTAATCAGGTTATCAGGGATAGCATTGTTATCGGGCGTTAATGTGATATCGCCGTTCACAAATTTATCATAAGCAGTACGGTGCTCAAATGGGCGTTTACCCAAAAGCTCTTCCAGGTCTGACTGGAACAATACTTCTTTCTCTAACAACTTCATGGCAACTGCTTCTAAACCTTCGCGGTGCTTTATCAGCAACTCTTTGGTACGGGCATAAACCTGCTCAATCAAATTGCGCACTTCGGCATCTATCAGCTCGGCTGTGGCATCAGAGTATGGTTTAACAAACTGGCTATCGCCTTGCGGATCGTAGAACGACAGGTTACCTACCTTATCATTCATACCGTAAATTTTCACCATGCCGTAAGCAAGGCGGGTAATACGCTCCAGGTCGCTCAGCGCACCGGTGGTTATTTTACCAAATACAATATCTTCTGCAACACGGCCACCCATTGAGAGGGTCATGTCGTCCATTAATTCTTCTTTAGCTACCAGGAAACGCTCGTTTGGCAGGTACTGGGCATAACCCAAAGCTGCTACACCGCGCGGAACGATAGATACTTTCACCAGTGGATCGGTATGTTCAAGGAACCAACCTGCAATAGCGTGGCCGGCTTCGTGGTAAGCTACTACACGTTTTTCCTCGGGTGATATCAGGGTGTTTTTCTTTTCCAGGCCACCAATAACGCGGTCAATTGCATCCTGGAAATCTTTCATATCAACAGCCTCTTTGTTTTGGCGCGCAGCTATCAGAGCGGCCTCGTTACAAACGTTGGCTATTTCGGCACCCGCAAAACCAGGGGTTTGGGCAGATAGCTTCTTAGGATCTACACCCTCAGCCAGTTTCAATGGCTTTAAGTGTACTTTAAAGATCTGCTCGCGACCATTCAAATCCGGTTTATCAATAGATACCTGTCTGTCGAAACGTCCCGGGCGCATCAACGCGCTGTCCAGTACGTCGGGACGGTTGGTAGCAGCAAGGATGATGATACCTGAATCGGTACCGAAACCATCCATCTCAACCAGTAACTGGTTAAGCGTATTCTCACGCTCATCGTTACCGCCTATCATATTGTTTTTACCACGGGCGCGGCCAATAGCATCAATCTCATCAATAAAGATGATACATGGTGCTTTGTCTTTAGCCTGGCGGAACAAATCGCGCACACGTGATGCACCCACCCCCACAAACATCTCCACAAAATCAGAACCCGATAGAGAGAAGAAAGGCACTTGTGCTTCGCCGGCAACCGCTTTTGCAAGCAGGGTTTTACCGGTACCCGGCGAGCCTACAAGCAGCGCGCCTTTAGGTATTTTACCGCCCAGGTTGGTATATTTCTTTGGATTTCTGAGGAAATCCACAATTTCCATTACCTCTTGCTTGGCTTCTTCAAGGCCGGCAACATCGTTAAAGGTTACCGTTACCTGCGATTCTTTATCAAACAAAGTAGCTTTTGATTTGCCGATGTTGAAGATCTGGCCACCCGGGCCGCCGCCCGTGCCGCCGCTCATGCGGCGCATAATAAACAGCCAAACACCAACCAGTAACACTGCCATAATAACGCATTGTACTAACCAGTTGCTAAGCAGGTTTTCTTTGCCTTGCTCGTATTTAACAGGGGTTTTCTGCGCATCCGGCAGGTCTTTTTCAGCAGCAGTTAATGATTGCTTTAAACTTTCATAGCTGGCATCGGTAAAATAATACTGAGGGCCTTCGTTGTTGCTTAGTGCAATGCCGCGCTGCGGTTTGTTTACATCAGCATATCTCGGTTTGCTAAGGCTATCTTTTTTGATATAAACCTCGGCCATTATCAGGTCGCCGCTTTTGTAGGCCACAATGTGGTCAACATCATGGGTTTTTAGCATGTTGTTGCTAAAAGTTTGGAAGTCTATTTGTTTGCCGGTATTACCACCCCACAAAGATGGCACCACTAACAACCCAATGATCAATATGGCGTACAGCCACATTAAATTAAACTTAGGCGGCTTCGGAGCAATTTTTTTATTCGGAACCTTACGCAAAGGTTTCTGATTATCAGAATTTTTATCTTTAATTTCCATGTTTACAAGCTCAATTGGCTATTGGTAAATAATAAATACTATGGTTGAGCTTTACGCACTTTTATAGCTTTGTATCTCAGCATCTCCCCACAAATCTTCAACGCCATAAAATTCGCGTTTGTCTGTACGGAACACGTGTATCACAACATCTACATAATCAAGCAAGATCCATTCGCCATACTCAAGGCCCTCTTTTCTCCAGGGCTCTATTTGTAAAGCTTTGTAGATCTCATCTTCAACGCTGTTGGCTATTGCTTTAACTTGTGTGGCTGAATCGGCGTGGCAAACTACAAAATAATCCGCAACCGAACTGTTTATATTTCTAAGATCGAGCCTTACCAGGTCATTCCCCTTTTTTTCCTGCATGCCGTGTATGGCCAGTTCAGAAAGGTAAGTCGACTCATTTATCACTTTACTTTTTACCATCAAAAAGATTTAGTTTTGAACGATTTTGGTTTTTTAATTATTGTACGTTGCAAAATAACATATTTTCAGGATTATTTGTTGGACAAAATTTGGTAGAGCTTAAACAAGTTGACTCAACAAATACATTCCTCAAAAATCTATTGTCAAATTCCACGCCAGTACCCGAAGGAACGGTCATTATGGCAGAAGACCAGTTTGCCGGCCGTGGCCAGCGCGATAATACCTGGCATGCCCAGCCCGGTAAAAATTTAACCTTCAGCATATTATTAAATCCTCGTTTTTTAAGCGCACAACAGCAATTTGACCTTACCCGCGCCATTAGCCTGGGTGTATATGACGCTTTATACCCCCTATTGCGTGACAGCCTAAAGATAAAATGGCCCAATGATATTTATTCTGAGGGCAATAAGTTTGGCGGCATGCTGATAGAGAACGTATTACAGGGCAGCCAGATAAAGCATTCTATAATTGGTATCGGTATCAATGTAAACCAGGAAGATTTTCACCCCTCGGCAATAAATGCTACTTCTATAAAGAAGATATTACAGAGGGATTATGAATTAAAAATTATTTTAGCTGACATTTGCAAGCATATTGAAGCATACTATCTGCAATTGAAGGCAGGTAAGTTTCAGGAAATACGAGAGTTGTACTTAAACCGTTTATACAGGTTAAACCGGGATTGCTGGTATAAGTCTAACGGTGACGAGTTTAAAGGCGTTATAAAAAACGTTACAAACGAAGGCCTGCTGGTGGTTGAACAAAGCACCGGCGAGCAACACTACAACTTAAAGGAAATAGAATTTTTAAAAGATTAACATGAAGAAATTACTTTTAGCGGTTGCCGCACTATTTGTATTCTCTGTAGGTGCAAAAGCACAAATAGAAACACCTGTTACCTGGGCATTTGCCGCAAAAAGAACCAGCCCAACCGAGGCCACTTTATTAATTAAAGCTACTATTGACAAAGGCTGGCACGTATACTCACAAACCGTTAAAGAAGGTGGCCCTGTTAAAACCGCTTTCACTTATACGCCATCAAAAGATTTTGCTTTGGTTGGTAAAACCATCGAGCCAAAACCAATAAGCCGCTACGAGAAAGTGTTTGGCATGAATGTGGGTTTCTTTGAGGATGCAGTGATATTTCAGCAAAAAATAAAACTGAAAGCCAAAGCCACTACCGTTACAGGTAAGGTTGAGTTTATGGTTTGTAACGATGTTAAATGCCTTCCGCCAGACGAGGTTAAGTTCAGCATTCCGGTTAAATAAATATTTAGATCTGCTTTAGGATGACATCAGCTATAGGCCCAGGCCTTTTTCGCCATACCGTTTTAGTAATAGCCGTATTTTTTGTTACCGCTTTTGGGCACGTAATGGCTGCGCAAACTGCTGCCGATACTGTATCTACCGGTGATGTGCAGTTTACCGAAGCGCCTTCGGCAAGCCAGCAACTGGTGGAGAACAAGAAAAAGGCCGACTCGGTTGCTAAAGCAAAGGCAGACTCTGCAAAAGCAACAGTAGCCGCGGCCACAACACCTGCCGATGGTACCGATTCGCCAAAGAGCCTTTGGCAATTATTTATTATTGGTTTTGTAGGTGGCTTTGCAGCATTCCTGCTGCCATGTGTTTACCCAATGCTGCCATTAACCGTAAGCTTTTTCACTAAACGTGGCGGAACAAGGGCTAACGCTATTTGGCAGTCATGTCTGTACGGATTCTCTATCATATTTATATATGTGGTTTTTGGCTTGCTGATCACCATCATATTTGGCCCGGCAGCACTTAATGGCCTGGCTACAAACGGCATCTTCAACTTCTTTTTCTTTTTGATGCTGGTGGTGTTTGGTGCATCATTCCTGGGTGCGTTTGAAATAACGCTACCAAGTTCATTGGCAAATAAGCTGGATGAAAATTCAGATAAAAGGGGTTTTGCCGGCATCTTCTTTATGGCTGCCACGTTGGTAGTGGTATCATTCTCATGCACAGGTCCCGCCATTGGTGGTGTATTGTCAAGCGCCTTTACTAAAGGCGACAGGCTGGCACCGGCTGTAGTAATGTTTGGTTTCTCACTGGCTATTGCGTTGCCATTCACTATTTTTGCTACTTTCCCATCGGCACTTAAAAGCCTGCCAAAATCTGGCGGCTGGTTAAATAGCGTAAAAGTGATCTTAGGTTTTATCGAGATCGCATTCGCCCTCAAGTTCTTATCAAACGTTGATCTTGCGTACCATTGGAACCTCATAGACCGAGAGGTGGTATTATCTATCTGGATTGCTATTGGTATTTTGATGAGCTTATACCTGATAGGTAAAATCAAATTTTCACATGACAGTGATGTGCAGCATCTTACGGTAACCCGCACTTTCTTTGCAATGGCTGCTTTTGCATTTACGGTTTATATGATCCCAGGCTTATGGGGCGCTCCGCTAAAAGCAATCAGCGCATTGTTGCCACCATTAAGCACACAGGATTTTGATATCTCGGCAGGCAGTGGTTCTGCAGTACCTCTATCTTCAACCAACGTAACAACTATCAAAGAGAAAAAATACGAAGACGTATTTAAACGCCTGCCAAAAGTTAAAGGCATTGATGATTGGTATGATTACGACCAGGCGATAGAAGTTTCAAAGCAATTGAAGAAACCCATCCTGATAGATTTTACAGGGTGGAACTGCGTAAACTGCCGTTTAATGGAACAAAATGTTTTCCCTGACCCGGAAGTATTTAAACGCCTGCAAAATGACTTTGTAATGCTACAGCTGGTGATAGATGATAAAACCGAATTACCGGCAAATGAACAGTTTACCTCTGCTGTATCGGGCAAAAAAATAACTACACTTGGTGGTAAATGGATAGATCTGGAGATTGGAAAATACAATTCTAATGCACAGCCGTACTACGTAATTATAAACGAAAAAGGAGAAACACTTGTGCCGCCGCAAGGAGCCAACCAAAACATCCCGGAGTTTATTAAATACCTTGATAGCGGAATTGCGGCTTACAAAAAGTAAGGTCAAAGTAAAAAAATAGTGTAACTTCGCGCTGGCTTTACCAAAAACACCTTATCACATGTGTTTAGTAGAGTATCATCTTTTTTTGCTTACGATTATAAAGCGCCTTCTTACAAAATGACGCAAATAAAAAATATAGGACTTTTTACATCCGGCGGTGATGCGCCGGGTATGAACGCTGCCATCCGTGCAGTTGTTCGTTCAGCTTATTATTACGGTATAGAGGTTACAGGTATCCGCCGCGGATACGAGGGTATGATCAACGGAGAGTTATTCTCTATGGATCGTAAATCTGTAGCCAACATTATTCAGCGTGGTGGTACTATTTTGAAAACCGCCCGCAGCGAGCAATTCAGAACGCCTGAAGGCCGTAAACTGGCCTATGATCAGCTAAAACGCCATGGTATTGATGCCCTGGTTGCCATTGGCGGCGACGGTACTTTTACCGGTGCCCGCATTTTTGGTAACGAATTTGACATCCCCGTAATTGGTTTGCCGGGTACTATTGATAACGATTTGGCCGGTACCGATTTTACCATTGGTTACGATACTGCTATTAATACTGTTATTGATGCGGTTGACAAGATCCGCGATACGGCAGAATCTCACGACCGTGTGTTCATTATCGAGGTAATGGGCCGCGACTCGGGTTTAATTGCTCTGCGCACCGGTATTGCATCTGGCGCCGAGGCTATTGTTATCCCGGAGACGGAAACCAACATAGGCGCACTTTGTGAGCGATTGGAAAAAGGCCGCAAGGATAAACTATCAAAAATTGTGATGGTTGCCGAAGGTGATGATGCCGGTGGTGCTTTTGAAATTGGCCGCCAGGTTAAAGAACGTTTCCCTCATTATGATACCCGCGTATCAATCCTTGGTCACATACAACGTGGCGGTCGCCCTTCATGTATGGATAGGGTGCTGGCAAGCCGTATGGGCGTAGCTGCAGTTGAAGCCCTACGCGATGGCCATCGCAATGAGATGATCGGTATCATCCATAACGAGATCACCTACACACCGTTTGAGCATGCCTGCAAACATGTAGAAGAAATAAACCCTAATCTACTGAAGATAGTAGAGATACTTTCAATATAATAAAAGAAGAAGGCCGCTCAAATGAGTGGCCTTCTTCTTTTGTCATTCTTGGGTGATACTCCACGTCATTGCGAGCGACAGCGTGGCAATCCCCGATGCACAGGGCGAACTATTCATTTAACAGCACATTGTACAAATCAATCCACTCGGGGTTCAGTGAGTTGATCAAATCAATCTTAGCCTGTCTGCTTCTGTCTTTAATTCGCTTTTCTTCTGCTATCGCCTATTCTATATGAGAATAAAAGAAATAGTAAACGAGTTTGTCGCAATTGTATTTACTCGTAAAACTATTGGGGTAGATTTTATTCTTATGCTGATAAATGCGCCCGATAATATCAGACGTAACGCCAGTATAGAGCACTGAGTGTTGTTTGTTTGTGATGATATAAACACAACCGCCTCTTTGCATTACCATAAATGCAAGTTAAAAAAATGCGTGGATTTGCAAATCGAGGATTACCACGTCGCTGTCGCTCCTCGTAATGACGGGTTAGGTACAGCACATTGATTGAATCTCGCCTTACATCCTCATCCTTAACGATACCGACCTGCCCAGCGCCTGCACAAACTCAGGATCTAAAACAGGCTCAGCTTCGCGGAGGCGCCAAACGGTGTTCTCTTTTATAAGATGCAATTTATCACCATTGAGCATCAGCTCCAGCTCGGTGGTATGCTTGTTAATTAAATTGCTGTTGATGATCTGATAGACGTAGTCCTGATCATTAAATGTTATTCGTAGCGGTAATCCCATACACAATTCTTCTCTGTTGTAAAGTTAAATTTTATAACGAACCGAGAAAGTTTATTTGAAATTTAAATACCTGAAACCCAACAGCGATAAACTATTATTATCTTAGAGTATCATGAAACACCTCTTCCTTATCCTATCAGGCTGCTTTGTTTTTTCAGTTTGTAGTGCCCAAACTGTGCGAAACCCCGTACCTAAAATGATAGATAAGCGCGCAAGGGAGCTCAAAAAAAATGGCGTAACTATACAGGTACAGTATTATGTTGATTGCGTAGGTTACTTTCAAACATTTAAACCAGGTTCATGCAATATTTTTGATATCAGGTATTTATTTTGGAAAAGCAAAGGGATCAATTTCGCACAACGATTTGATAACTGCCATACCTATAAGCCTGTTGAGATAAAAGAGAATTTGATAGATAAGATAGCCGATAACCTTAGTGAGATAAAAAAAGCAGAAATAAAATATCCGCAATATGTTATTGTTGGGGAGCGGAAAAATGATACCATAAGTTTGATGGTAGATCATAGTTGCCATTACATTTTTAACATCTTTACCGGCAATGAAAAAATTGATAAAGATATTGATGATTATGCTTTAGAAACAAAGGAATTGAACGACTACTCCGGCAATGCAAAAAATGAACCTCAAAAACGCCATAACGATAATTACGAAATAAATCAGCGCTCTATCCTTGTTGAATTAAAAAATATGGCCGAGAAGATCACCGATCGTATAAACAAAAAAGCCCCCTAATAAGGAGGCTTTCACTAAGCTTTTCAGCGTATAAATTAGTTTGCTTGTTCTTCTTCCAAAGCCATCACTTCGTCAACCAGGATACGGCCACAATGCTCGCATACGATGATCTTTTTGCGCTGGCGGATATCAGACTGGCGCTGAGGCGGGATCTGGTTGAAACAACCAGAGCAAGAATCGCGCTGAATAGTAACTACTGCCAAACCGTTTTTAGCGTTTTTACGCAGGCGGCTGTAAGCAATTAACAAACGCTCTTCAATGTTTTCCTGTGCTTTATCTGCAGCTGCAGTAAGTTCAGTTTCTTCTTTTTCAGTTTCGGCAGTAATGGTACCTAACTCTTCTTTTTTAGCATCAAGATCGGCACGGCGTGCGTCAAGATCTGCTTGTGCTTTTTCAAAAATGGTGGTTTTTGAAGTGATCTCGTAACCAAACTCACGAATTTTCTTTTCGCTTACCTGGATATCAAGGCCTTGGATCTCAACTTCTTTTGAGATAGCATCATACTCACGGTTATTTTTAACCTCGTTAAGCTGTGCTTCGTATTTTTTTATGTTTGCCTGCGAATCTTTGATCAGATTTTTGCGGGTTACAATTTCGTCCTCAAGATCGTCAAGTTCGTTTTTTATTTTCTGAATGCGGGTCTCCAAACCGGCCACGTCATCCTCAAGATCAGCAACTTCCATTGGCAGTTCACCTCTTACCTGGCGAATCCTGTCAATTTTAGTGTGGATGGTTTGCAGTTCGTATAAAGCTTTAAGCTTTTGTTCTATGGTTTGTTCCATTAAATAAAATATTTGACGGGGTTTGTATTCACTTTTGTTAAACGGATGGCAAAGTTACTAAATTTTTTCTGAATAATTTCGCACAATAATTGCTGTGTAAATTGCTCACTTTCAAAATGTCCGATGTCTGCAATTACTATTTTTCCTTCGGCATCAAAAAACTCGTGGTATTTGTAATCTGCTGTAATAAAAACGTCGGCCCCGGCAGATATTGCGTGCTTCAGTAAAAATCCACCCGAGCCGCCGCAAACCGCCACTTTTTTTACATGGCGGTTACGCAAGGCTGTGTGTTTTATCACTTTGCAATCCATGACGGCTTTTATCTCGGCCAAAAACTCCAGCTCATCAACTGGCATTTCCAACTCGCCAATCATGCCGCTGCCAATTTCCTGGTGCTGGTTGGTCAAATTATACAAGTCATAAGCTACTTCCTCATAAGGGTGGGCTAATACCAGCGCCATGATGATCTTGCTCTCCAGGTTGGCGGGGTAAATGGTCTCTATGCGTGTTTCATCTTCGTGATGGCGGGTACCCACCTCGCCTACATACGGCTCGCTACCCTCTCCGGCTTTAAAAGTGCCCGTGCCTTCGGCATTAAAACTGCATTCGCTGTAATTACCCACTTGTCCTGCCCCTGCATGGAACAGCGCCTTCCTTACCTGCTCAGCCTGTGCCGATGGTACGTAGGTAACCAATTTCTTTAACAAATTATGTTTGGGTGCAAGAATGCGGGTATTGGTTAAGCCCAGTATGTCGCAGATCTTAGCATTGACTCCGGTCATGATGTTATCCAGGTTGGTATGGATGGCGTACAGTGCTATGTTATTACGGATGGCTTTTTCTACCACACGCTCTACATAGGTTCTACCGTTAAATTTCTTTAGCCCTTTAAAAACGATGGGGTGATGCGATATGATCACCTGGCAGCCGGTTGCTATGGCCTCGTCAACAACAGCTTCGGTACAATCAAGTGAGATGAGCGCCTGGTTTACTTCCTGATCGGGATAGCCAACAATAAGGCCGCTGTTATCGTAATCTTCCTGGTAAGCTAAAGGCGCAAGCGTTTCGAGATAGGCAGTAAGCTGTGAAAGTTTCATAGTTTACTAAGGTAGTAAATTGTAGGAACCCGAATTTTAGGAATTGGAAGAATTTACTGAATGAAGCAAGGATCATGCAAACACGCTGTCATTCTGAGCGAAAGCGAAAAGAGGCCCTCTCTAAATCTCCCCCGAAAGGGGAGACTTTCAAAAAAGTAACTTAAGCTCCTCTCCCTTGGAGAGGGGTTTGGGAAGAGGCCACAAAAAAGACCAATACAGTAGCAATATTTTCTTTGGATATCCCCGGTATTTTGACGTCGATGATCACCGGGTTTCCAATTCTTGCAGCTGTATTGGCCTTCTTAAAAGGATATGGTTAAGGTAGGTATAGGGTCAGCGAATCTTAGATCACTGTTTTAGTTATGGTAAGGCTATCAAAGGCCATTTTCTGGTTATACTGGTTGGTAATATCCTGATGGTTTATCAGGTCCATCACCGTACCCACAAAGAACAAACCTGCGGTAAAAAGATAAACTACGCCCAAGGTGGTTTGGCCCGTTAAAAACTTGTGCAGGCCGGCCACTCCTAAAAAACCGAACAGAATAAATAACATGATCTCCTGCGGGTTTTTCCTTTTACCCACATATATCTGGTAAAAGCTTTGCTTTTGCGCATCGCTAAGCCCGGCGGTGGTTTGGCTTAGCATGGCTATCTCTTCCGGCGATATGCCGGGCAGTGATATATATGGATTGTACGTGTTCATCTTTTTATATTTTACAAGTATCTGTATGATAGCTTCCGCTTATTTGCGGGCATTTTTTGCTTTAAGGTCGCTTCTCAGGATTGACATTAATTCTTTATCAAAACGGGTCATTAATTTATTGGCGGTGGTTGCTTTTTTAGTACGTTTCATGGTGATATAGTTTTTGATTATTATTAAAGTTTGATTGATTAATAGCCTACGCCCATTTTTACCATTTGGTAGCTTTCATAAGCCATTTTCTGGTTGTACTCGTTAGCTAATGATTGATGGTTAATAAGGTCAACAATGGTACCTATCAAACAAAAGCCACCGGTAAACAGGTACAGCAGGCCCATTACCGTTTGGCCCAACATAAAGCGTTGTACGCCTGCCACAAGTACAAAACCTATCAAGGTGTAGATAAGTACATCTTGCGGACTTTTGCGCCTGCTTGAGTAAACCATGTAAAAGCTTTGTTTTTGCTGGTCGTTTAACTCATTGGTTGCCTGTTGCAAAAACGCCATCTCTTCTGTTGTTATGCCCGGCAATGACATGTATGGATTGTAAGTGTTCATGACTTTTAAGTTTTTTGTTTGTGATTGATGATGTAAAGGTAATATCGTGCTAAAAATCAGCATATACAAAATAGGCGGCGGTGTATAAACCCTCGGTAAGTGCGGCAAAATGCTCGGCGAAAATGGCAGGAATTTTTTACCGACGTTAGTTAAACCGGTAAGGGCGGGCAATTATTAATACGTAAATGCGGTAAAGCAAAGCAAAAAGCACCGGTATACCCAGCCAGTGTGCATGAAAGGAGTTTTTGATATCGCCACGGAAGAGATATGATATGGCATGGCCAAGGCCGCAGCCCGGGCACCAGGTAAAGCCAAGGGCTTTTAATGGGCACAAACTAAAGTGGCTTTGGCCGGCCGGGTTAGTAAACGCCAGGCAAACCAAAGCCACAATCCAGATAATCAGTTCTGCGTATCTGTTAAATAGTTTTTTAATCAACCTTATTTGACTTTGTTGTAAGTAATAAAGATACTGCAAAAGCCTCTATTACCCCAACAAGCAATGCACCAAAAATACGACCGCTAAAACTTTGGAAGGTTGTATCAGACCCGTTAGAGTTGATCCAGTTAATAAATATAATACCACCGAACACGGCGAGCGCTCCTCCAACTAATAAGATCTTAAAGCTCTGGATAAGCGCTTCTAAAAAGCCCATTTTTCCTTTAAGCTCGCCATCTCTAAAGTTTTTAACGCCAAAAAATAGGCCTATTAATGGGATAAGTATCGATACATATTCTATTGGCGATGCCTTACTATCTGCAAGGTTATAACCCGACGCCCTCATGATAAAGAGCCAGGCTATACTTAAAACGCCTATAACTAATCCAAATATTACTGAGTTCTTCATTTGTATATGGTTTGGTAAATGGTTGTTGTGTGTATTTATCATTAAAAAGTAAACATAAGCGCAAATTGTTTGCTATATTTTTGTGATAGTTGGCTTTACGCACCCATTGAGGGCGCAATTAATTATATTTGCACCGTTTTGAACATCCGCGATATTTTAGAGCGATATAAGGCTGACGAACGGATAACCGGTTTGGCGAAAGCATTAAATACCGGCAAGAGTCCAAGAGTACAGCTGCGAGGTTTAGTCGGATCAGGAGATGCGGCCATGGCCACTGCATTATATTTTTTGCAGCACAAGCACATGGTTTTTGTACTGCCCGAGCGCGAAGAGGCCGCCTACTTCATGTCTGACCTGGAGAACCTTACCGGCAAGGACATCCTTTTCTTCCCATCATCATACCGCAAACCATTTGAATTTACCCAACCGGATAGTTCCAATGTGTTAGCTCGTGCCGAGGTGTTGAACGAGCTTAACCACTCTACCGAGTACGGCCAGCTCATAGTAACCTACCCCGAGGCTTTGGCCGAAAAGGTGATAGACCGTTCGTCTCTGGAAAAAAACACGCTGGAGATAGGCGTAAACCATAAGCTCAGTATTGATTTCATTAACGAGTTTTTGGTGGAGTACGATTTTGACCGTGTTGATTTTGTGTATGAGCCGGGCCAGTTCTCTATCCGTGGCGGTATTGTAGATATCTTCTCGTTCTCTCATGATCTGCCCTACCGTGTGGAGTTCTTCGGCGACCTGATAGAATCTATCCGAACCTTCGAGATAGAAAGCCAGCTTTCTGTTGAGCAGGTAAAGCAGATCACGATTGTGCCAAACGTGCAGTCGAAGTTTTTAACAGAGAACAATATCTCCCTGTTAGAATATGTAGAGGCCGGTTCGCAGGTGTGGATAAAGGATGTACAATTCACTTTAGATATCATCCAGAGCGGTCATAAAAAAGCAACTGCTTTGTGGAAAGCTTTATCTGCCGAAGAGAAAAATCAAAATCCCGATTGGATAGACCCTAAATTTGCCTTTACGGACGAGAAGCTAATAGCAGATCAACTGCATGATTTCCCCTTGGTTGAGTTTGGCAAGCAGTTCTTTTATAACGATGCGCAGGTGATCAATTTTGATATGCGCCCGCAGCCATCGTTCAATAAAGATTTTACGCTGCTTATACACAATTTTAAAAACAATGAGGCTGAAAAGATAGAGAACTATATCCTTACCGATTCGGCAAAACAGGTGGAGCGCTTATACGCCATACTGGATGACCTGGACAAGACGGTTAAATTCACCCCGGTAAACACATCCATCCGCGAAGGCTTTATCGACAGGGAGCAGAAACTGGCCTGTTACACCGATCACCAGATATTTGATCGCTACTATAAATACAAGCTCAAGAAAGGCTACCAGCGTTCGCAGGCTATTACGCTAAAAGAGCTACGCGACCTAAAGCCCGGCGATTTTATCACCCACATTGACCACGGTATTGGCAAGTATGCCGGCCTCGAAAAAGTAGAAGTGAACGGCAAAACCCAGGAGATGATCCGTTTGGTATATGCAGATAACGACCTGCTTTATGTGAACATCAACTCGCTTAACCGCATTAGTAAATATAGCGGCAAAGAGGGTACTGAGCCCCGCATGAACAAACTGGGTACTGATACCTGGGAGCGCCTCAAGAAAACCACAAAAAAAAAAGTTAAGGACATCGCCCGCGACCTTATAAAGCTTTACGCTGTTCGTAAGGCCCAAAGCGGTAATGCTTTCTCTCCTGATAGTTATTTACAAACCGAACTGGAGGCCAACTTCCTTTACGAGGACACTCCCGACCAGGAAAAGGCCACTGCCGATTTCAAAAAAGACATGGAATCGCCGCACCCAATGGACCGCCTGATTTGCGGCGACGTTGGTTTCGGTAAAACAGAGGTAGCCGTGCGTGCTGCCTTTAAAGCTGTTGCCGATAGTAAGCAGGTAGCCATATTAGTGCCTACCACTATCCTGGCAGCACAGCATTACAAAACCTTCAGCGATAGGTTGAAAGGCTTTCCTGCAAACATAGATTACATTAACCGCTTTAAGACCACCAAGCAGATCAAAGAAACGCTTGAGAAGCTTAAAGAGGGCAAAGTAGATATCATTATCGGCACACATCGCCTGGTAAGCAAGGATGTGAAGTTTAAAGACCTCGGCCTGATGATCATTGATGAGGAGCAGAAATTTGGCGTAACCGTAAAGGAAAAGCTGAAACACATGCGCGCCAATGTGGATACGCTAACCTTGACTGCAACGCCTATCCCGCGTACGCTGCACTTTTCGCTGATGGGCGCCCGGGATCTTTCCATTATATCAACACCGCCACCAAACCGCCAGCCGGTAGTTACCGAGCTGCATGTATTTAATGATACGCTGATCAAAGAGGCTGTTCAGTTTGAGATTGAGCGCGATGGCCAGGTGTTCTTTATCCATAACCGAGTAGCCGATCTGCCCCAGTTAGGTGCACTCATCCATAAATTGGTGCCTAAAGCCCGTATAGGTATTGCCCACGGCCAGTTAGATGGCGATGCGCTGGAAGATGTGATGCTGAAATTTGTGAACCACGAGTACGATGTACTGGTGGCAACCACCATCATCGAGGCCGGTTTGGATATCCCTAACGCCAATACCATCATCATTAACCACGCCCACATGTTTGGCCTGAGCGATCTTCACCAGATGCGTGGCCGTGTGGGTCGGAGCAATAAAAAGGCCTTTTGTTACTTGCTTAGTCCGCCGCTAAGTACGCTGACCAACGAGGCGCGTAAGCGCCTGAGCGCTATTGAAGAGTTCAGCGACCTGGGCAGTGGCTTTAACGTAGCTATGCGCGATTTAGACATCCGCGGTAGCGGGAACCTGCTGGGTGCCGAGCAAAGTGGCTTTATTGCCGAGATCGGTTTTGAGATGTACCATAAGATACTGGACGAGGCCATTCACGAACTGAAAGATGAAGAGTTTAAAGGCGTATTCCCTGAGGAAAAACCGAGGCCATACATCAGCTTTACCCAAATAGACACGGACCAGGAGATCCTGATCCCTGATGAGTACGTAACCAATATCGGTGAACGCTATAACCTGTACACCGAGCTAAGCAAATTGGAAAACGAAACCGAACTACAGGCCTTTCAACAACAAATGCAGGACAGGTTTGGCCCAATCCCTCACCAGGTGAACGAGCTGTTCAACTCCATCCGTCTGCAATGGCAGGGCAAAGCCATCGGCTTTGAGAAACTATCTCTCAAAAACAATGTACTGCGCGGTTATTTTGTAAGCAACCAGCAGTCGCCATATTTTGAAACGGATGAGTTCCGCGAGGTACTCAACTTTGTACAGCGTAACCCAAGGCGCACTAACCTTAAAGAAGTTAAAAACACCCTGCGCTTAAGCGTAGACAGGGTAAGTACCATTGAGGAAGCGCTGGAATTATTGAGTGAGATGAGGGTGATTTGGGCGTAACTCCCCTGCCATTTTGATCTACACTATTAATCAAAAATTAAAAAATCAAAATAAATTTCTTTAAAAGTTGTTTTTTGTAACTTTATTTTCCTAATTTTTTCACAAAAAAATATTATTAACCAAAACTTAAACCAAATGAAAAAATTTAACAAAGTTACGGCCTTAGGTTTCAAAAGTGTCATTGCACTATTAATCAGTTGTTCAGCTCTTAGCATTTACATTAGCTCATGTAGTAAAGACCAATCAAAAACTACTGTAAAAACCACTACGGAGCAAAACAAAACGGTTGAAATGAACAGCGCATTTCAAAACCATGTAAAAACTGAAACAGAACTGGCCCCAAATGACCAGGTGTTGACAAGTTTGTACAGCTCGGACACTTGGAAAACAGTGCCTCAGGGTATTTTGAGTAGCATCAAAAAAGCCCCGGTTTTACAGACCTATGATAACGTTAAGTTTAAAGCAATCCTTTTTGACATTAAAAATGGCGATAATAAATATCAGTACAACTCGCTTGTAGTATATGTTGTGAATGATAAATTTTTACCCGTTATCATTAAAAGCGAATCTGTTGAAAACGGGTTTAAACAAGTCTCGATATCTGATTTGAGAAACGATACCTACCTCGACTTCCGGGTTAACGCAAATAATAAATTAGGCATGTTTGATTTCAAACGCGATATCCCTTTTGAAAAAGTAACAGGCGTTTCGAGGCAACAAGCCATTAATTCACTAAAAACAAATGTTGCAGCAACACCAACTTGTATGCAAAGCACCTCATCGTTTGGCTCTTGCATGAATTGTCTTTTCAAAGAATGTACTTCTGATTGGGCATGCGCTGCAGGTTGCGCAGTAGAAGGCCCCGCTTGTGTTGCTTTATTTGCCGCATCTTGCGGGATTGCGCAGATATAATTAAACAGCTATGAAAGCTTTAAAATTCAAAATATACTCGTCGCTAATATTCGGCGCCCTATTTATTTTAACCGGTATATGGCTATTTATAAATCATTATGACAGGTCGTCGGCCCGTTTCTTAATAATAATTGGACTAAGCTCAATTGCTATCGCCGTTTATTTGCTATTAATGTTTAACAAACAACATCAGAAGCGATAAGTACTTACAAACAAGTGGCATGTTTTTATGCCGCTTGTTTGTTATGAAGTTACCCCACTTTTTGATAAATCCCTCTCAGGTTTCTTCCCAACTCGCGGTAATCTAACCCATAACCCACCACAAATTTGTTAGGGATCTGGAAGGCTACATAGCGCAGTTCTTCAACACTGTGCTCAATAGAATCGGGTTTTAGCAGCAGGCTGCAAACCGTGATTGATCGCGGCTCGCGTACCTGCAGTTTTTCTATCAGGAATTTGATGGTATTGCCGGTATCTATAATATCTTCTATCAGGATAATATCTCGGTCTTTGATGTCTATCGTCAGATCAAAATCGTCACGGATCTGGCGGGTACTTGAGGTACCGCCAAAGTATGAAGCCAGTTTTACAAATGTAACCTCGCAAGGCACCACAATTTCGCGCACAAGGTCGGCAATGAATAAGAAACTGCCATTCAGTATGCCCACAAAAACAGGCTGGCGGTCTTCAAAGTCATTATTTATATCCTGGGCTACTTCGGCTATGCGTTGTTGGATGGCCTCATGCGAAAACAGGGGCTCAAACTCAAGGTCGGCTATTTGTAATTTCATTTTGTAAACATACTAATTGCGAAACAATTTGCGTGTTTATACGCTATCTTTGAACCTTTTATGACAGACCATCAGATACATACCTTATCAAACGGGATCCGCATACTCTTTAAACATTCACCATCGCCTATAACGCACTGCTGTTTTGTTTTTAACGCAGGCTCGCGCGATGAATTGCCCGGCAAAGAGGGTTTGGCACATTTTATTGAACACATGCTGTTCAAAGAGACCGAACGCCGCAACACCACCCAGATTCTTAACCGGCTGGAGCTGGTGGGTGCCGACCTGAATGCCTATACCACAAAAGAGTATACCTGCATCCATGCATCGCTACTCAATCAACACCTGGAGCGCGCTGTCGATCTGTTTGAAGACATCCTGTTCCATTCTACTTTCCCCGAAGACGAAATGGAAAAGGAACGCGGTGTAATCCTTGATGAGATAGCATCCTACCAGGACCAGCCCGAAGAAGCTATTCAAGATGATTTTGAGGAGTATCTCTTTAAAGACCATCCGATAGGCAACAACATACTGGGCACCACCGAAAGCGTTAATGCCATTTCACAGCAGGATATTCACCAGTTTACCCAAACTACACATAACACCCACCAAATGGTATTTGCCGTTTATGGCGATTACAAATTTGAGAAACTGGTAAAAATGTGCGAGAAGTACTTTGGACACGTTGCAGAGAACAAGGTAGAGAAAAGCCGCATAGCACCACAACCTGTTGCAAGCGGCATTTATGCAGTTGAGAAACCTATTGCGCAAACGCATTGCATTATCGGCGGCAGGGCTTATCCATCGGCACACCCAAACAAATATGGTTTGCTGCTGCTGAATAACGTTTTGGGCGGCATGGGCATGAGCAACCGTTTAAACCTCGAGATCCGCGAGAAACATGGTATTGCCTATACTATAGAATCAAACTACACTTCGCTTACCGATACGGGTATTTTCTCCATTTACTTTGGTACCGATGCTGAGAAGACCGACAAAGCAACCAAGCTGGTTCATAAAGAACTGAAAAAGCTTCGCGATAATAAACTGGGCGATGTGCTTTTAAAGCAGGCAAAAGACAAGTTCATTGGCCAGATAGCTTTGGCAGAAGAAAGCCGCATGAGCCTTATTATCTCCATGGCCAAAAGCCTTATGGACTTTAACCATATCGATTCGCTTGAAGACATTTTTGCAAAAATAAACGCCGTTACTGCCTCTCAATTGTTAGAGATAAGTAATGAAATATTTGACCAAAACCGTTTGATAACCTTACTATTTGAGCCTAAATAAATAAACACCTACCTTTGCAATTATGAAATATCCCATTGTAGCCTATGGCGACCCTGTTTTAAGGAGAAAAGCAACAGCTATAGAGTCTGACGAATACCCGCATATAAAAGAGTTAGTAGAGAACATGTACGAAACCATGTACGGTGCCCGTGGCGTGGGTTTAGCCGCCCCGCAGGTAGGCATGAGCATGCGCTTATTTGTGGTTGATGCTTCTCCGTTTGATGATGAGGAACCGGAACTGAAGGATTTCAAAAAAGCATTTATCAATGCTACCATTTTAGAAGAAAGCGGCGAAGAGTGGCCATTTAACGAGGGCTGTTTAAGTATCCCTGATATCCGTGAGGACGTTAGCCGCAAATCAACCATCCTGATGTCGTACTATGACGAGGACTGGAAACACCACGAAGAAACCTTTACCGGCATGGCAGCCCGCATCATCCAGCACGAGTATGACCATATTGAGGGCAAATTATTTACCGATAAGCTAAGCCCGCTGCGCAAACGTCTTATAGAGAAAAAACTGAACGATATTTCAAAAGGTGCTGTAGATGTAGACTACCGCATGAAATTCCCTGCTGCGAAGAAAGGACGATAGGAAAAGAGTCAAGACAGCAGGAGTCAGGAATCAAGATAGCCCGACAGCTGACGACTTAAAAAGAAAAGCCGCTTATCGATCGATAAGCGGCTTTTTATATTTGTCTTGGTTCTTGACTCTTATATCTTGACTCTATTCTAAATCACTTCCCCCCACCATCGGTGATGGACTTGATCAAACTGCCCCAGGCAAGCGGGTTAAGCAGCGGGTTGGTAATGGAGTGCGAGTTAACAATATTAGTGTGCATTTGCTGCGCATTGGCTGCTTGTATCTCCTGGCCGTCGCGGGCAAGGGTGTTGGTCATAGCTACAATAGATGCACGGCTGATATTTTTGCGGGCTATTTCCAGGTCATCGTCGGCAATTTTGGCGTTCACAAAATCTTTCCTGAACTCATCAGTAGTAGCCCAGGGGAATACACGTACCATTGGCAGGTTAGTGATCTGTGGTTTCAGCATCACTTTAGCGGTGTAGCTTTTGCTGGCAATGTTTTGTGGCAACATCATCGTTATAGGCGCATAACCAATTGCGGTAAATTGCAGCGAGTCCTGCTCATGTGCTACAAATGAGAAATAACCATTGTAATTGGTTATCACAACAGTTTTATTGCTGCTAAGATTGGTTACCGTTACGTAAGGCACCACCATCTTAACACTATCGGCATTATATACCACCCCACTGAACTGTACCAGCGGTTTTTCTTTTTCCTGCCCAAGGGCCGATAAAGAAACCAGTAAAAACAATATACCAATTAGTCTTTTCATCTTAAAAACATACACCAATTACGTGCCGCTTTTAATTATATTATGTTAGGGGCGCACAAAAATACACCAAAGCCTGTTGGCTAAGGGTGTATTTAACAAATACTTAACACTATCTCAAATTTTCGGGAAGCACGGCATTGGGGTCATCAATGTCGGTTAGGTTTATTGCTTCAATAGCAGTTATCTCGGGCACAGCCTTTTTTATAGCCTGCTCAATACCGGCCTTAAGCGTCATGATGCTCATAGGGCAAGAGCCGCATGAACCCAATAGCTTAACTTTCACCACTTTTTCAGGGGTTATCTCTTCAATAGACACGTTACCGCCATCAGCCTCTAAATAAGGGCGAATAGTATCTAACGCTGCTTCCACCTGATCAATTAAACTCATCTTTTTTATTAAATTATTAAGTAAAGATATTAATTATTTACCGCATTCAAAACTTGCGCTTTTTCTGCATTACGGATCGAAACCTGCTGTGCCACACGTTGTGCCATTTCGATAAACGATGCGGTCATCGGGCTGTTATCATCCAGCACAATTGGTTTGCCGGCATCGCCAGAGTCGCTAATTCCTTTTATTAACGGAATTTCTCCCAGGAATGGTACGTTTAGCTGCGTTGCCAGTTTCTGGCCGCCGCCCTGTCCAAATATATAATATTTATTTTCAGGCAATTCGGCAGGCGTAAAGTAAGCCATGTTCTCCACAATACCCATAATTGGCACATTGATAGCTTCCATCATAAACATGCCTATACCCTTCTTAGCATCAGCAAGCGCCACATTCTGTGGTGTAGTTACCACAACAGCGCCTGTTATCGGGAAGCTTTGGGTAACCGTAATATGGATATCGCCTGTTCCCGGTGGAAGGTCTATCACTAAATAATCCAATTCGCCCCAATCGGCATCGTTAAACAATTGTTTAACCGCGGTTGATACCATTGGCCCACGCCATGGTACCGGCTGGTTAGGATCAGTAAAGAAACCTATCGACAGTAATTTAATACCGTATTTCTCAATCGGCTCAATTTTGGTTTTGCCGTTCTCCTGCGTAGCCATCGGGCGGGCGCCTTCCAGGCCAAACATGATAGGGATGGATGGGCCGTAGATATCCGCGTCAATCAAACCAACCTTTGCGCCTGTTTTAGCTAAAGCCAAAGCCAGGTTTACTGATACGGTTGATTTACCCACGCCACCTTTACCTGATGCTACCGCGATGATATTTTTTACCCCTGGCACACCGGTATTACGCTGCGTGGTAACTTGTGATGTCATCTTTACCGTTACTTCAACATCTTTGCTGATGAAATGGCCAATGGCATTGCGGCAGGCATTTTCTATCAGATCTTTAAGCGGGCAGGCCGGTGTGGTTAACACAACAGAAAAGGCCAGCTTGTTGCCGTCAATATGTATATCCTGTATCATATTAAGGGTTACCAGGTCTTTCTTCAGATCGGGCTCCTCAACATGGCTAAGGGCTTGTAAAACTTGTTCTTTAGTAATATTCATATTTTAATTAAGGGCAAAAATACGAAAACAGGTAGCAGCATGCGTTTGTTAAGAAAAACAAATTGCGAGCCGTATCCGTTTGCAGCACATTATATTTAGTTTAGTTTTGATGCAAAAATCATCTATGCCCCGTATCCACATCAACCCCAAATATATTCGTATTGCGCTTATATCTGTTGCTGCGTTAGTAGTAATAGTATTGATAGGTGGGTACATTGCATACGCAAAGCGCGAGGTTTTGCTTCAAAAAGCTATCAGCAAAGCTACGGCAAAAGCAAAGCGCGATTATAATTTAGATGTAAAAATAGGTTCGGCACGCTTTACCGGCATGGCCACAGTGGCTTTCAGCGATATAAGCGTAGTGCCCGAGCAGCGCGACAGCCTGTTTTCGGTTAAACGTTTTGATGTAAGTGTTAAAATAATGCCGCTCATATTCGGCAATATAAAACTTGGCGATGTGGTGCTGCAAAATGCCCACCTTAATCTCACCAGTATAAAGGGAGTAAAGAACTTCGATTTCCTGTTCAAGAAAAAGAAAGATACTACTGATACCGGGCACAAGGTAGACCTGTCTGATGTTTCAAACAGGCTGATCAATGAAGTACTTTATAAAATACCTGATAACCTATCGCTGCAAAACTTTTTGACGAGCTTTAAGGATGATAGCACCACAGTAAGCCTGTTAACCAGTGCCGCATCTATTAAAGATGGCAAGCTTAAATCAACCATCAATGTAAACAGCGGCGAATCTATCTGGCACCTTGATGGTAAAATGGTACCAAGCGATAAAAATATCGATGTCCATTTGTATGCCGAAGGCAAAAAGGTTGAGTTACCTCTTATTGAAAAGAAGTTTAAACTGAAGCTGAACTTTGATACCATCAGCACTAAACTGAGCGACGTAAGCCACAGTAGCGGCGAAACCAAGATAAATGGTTCATGGTCAATCCGTAACCTGTTGCTTAACCATAAAGGGCTATCTACGCAGGATATTGTAGTGCCAAATGGCTCTATTGATGCCAATGTGGTTGTGGGTACTAACTTTATCTCGTTAGATAGTTCGTCTGTTATCCATCTTAGGAAACTTACCGCCAACCCATATTTGAAATACACGCTTAATCCTGTAAAAATTTACGAAGCCAAAATTAAAACAGGCTGGCAAAACGCACAGGATGTTTTCGACTCCTTCCCTACCGGGATGTTTGAATCACTGGATGGTATACAGGTGGCAGGTAAGTTGAACTATAATCTTGATGTATTTCTCGATTCATCGCACCTGGATGATATGGTGTTCAATTCAAGCCTGCAAAAAAGCAACGATTTCAGGATAGTCAAATATGGCAAGGTTGACCTGGGTAAACTGAACAATACTTTTGTTTATACGCCTTACGAAAAAGGCAAGGCCATGCCGCCACATACCATCGGGCCGGGCAATCCGGGATTTACACCGTTAGATCAGATATCGCCCAACCTACGCAACGCGGTAATGACGGCAGAGGATCCGTCGTTCTACACCAATCGTGGTTTTGTGGATGAATCGATACGTAAATCATTCATTACCAACATCAAGGAGAAGAAATTTAAAAGGGGCGGCAGTACCATCTCCATGCAGCTCATAAAAAACGCGTTCTTAACGCGCAACAAAACTTTGTCGCGTAAAATTGAGGAGATCTTGATCGTATGGTTGATAGAGAACAACCGCATCATGAGCAAAAACCGCATGCTTGAGGTTTATTTTAACATCATAGAGTGGGGCCGCGGAATTTACGGTATCAGCGAGGCGTCGCACTATTATTTCGGCAAAGCCCCATCTGAGCTTACGGTTGGTGAGAGTATTTACCTGGCCAGCATTGTACCTAACCCTAAGGCCGGCCTTTATGCCTTTGAGCCTGATGGCACCCTGCGCCAGCGCCTGCACGGTTACTTTAACCTGATAGGCCGCCTTATGGTAAAACGCGGTTGGACATCGCCGGATAGCAATGCTTATGGTTTCTACAACGTACGCCTTCGCGAAGGTCTGCGCAGGCAAATTGCGCCAATTGATACCGCAACTGCCGATAGCCTGATAAGGCAAACCGCCAATGATGATGATGCAGCGCCTAATGATGCTGTAGCACCGGTTTATGAAGAACCAAAGAAACCTAACTTCTTCCAGCGCCTGTTCGGTAAAAAAGATACCGCGCAGGCCAATATGGAAAAGAAGATAGATGAGACTAACGACGCTATTAAAGCCCGCCTTAAGGCCGAAATAGAAAAAGTTAAACTGGATTATGAAAACCGGATAACTAATATTGATACTGCCGGCAAAACCAAGAAAGAAATAAAAGCGGAAAAAAATCGCCTTAAAGACGAGAGTAAAGCAAAGGTACGCGAACTTAAAGACCGTATGCCCTAATGCAGCAATCGTTCAATATCGATTTGCCTCTGGGTTTCAATACCCCTGAACATCCGGATGATATATTGTGCTTTATCGAAGCACTTTTTAATCCCGATAGCAGGGCGTATCCTGCGCTGGAGTCTGCTTTGCAATATGAGAACAAGCCAAAGTTTGGACCATCAGCAATTAGCCACGTACAATTTGTTGTGGAGCGATTTGATGTTGCCTCACTAAAAGGCAGGCTACGCATTAGCTATGATATGCAACTAACTTTTGGCTGCGAAGATTTTACCAAGGACCATCGCAACCAGCATTCCTATTATAATTTCAATATAGATATATCTGCCAATCACATTCGTTTCTCAACCGATATTATCGAAGAACGCTCAACAGCCGACGAATTTTAGTCAACCAAGTTTACTTTTTCCTGATACTATCCTTACCGTGGCATGACCATAATATATGTTGCAACACCCATCTTTGCATCGCACAACACTAAAATAATTGAACCATGACATTAGTAGATAAATTGAACTGGCGCTACGCCACCAAAAAATTCGACAGCACTAAAAAAATAGCCGCCGATAAATTAAGGTACATTTTGGATGCCGTAAAACTGGCACCATCATCAATAGGCCTTCAGCATTACCGCGTATTGGTAATAGAGGATGCAGGCATCCGCGCAAAATTACGCGAAGCTGCTTATGGTCAGCCCCAAGTAACAGATGCTTCTCAACTGATCGTATTCGCTGCTGAAACCGGGCTCAATGAAACTTTCGGTAAGAAATACATTGATAACGTTGCTGCCGTACGCGGCGTTGAGCGCGAAACATTGGCTGGTTTTGAGAACATGGTGCTTGGTGCCATCAATGGCCGCACACCAGAGCAATTAACCATTTGGGCACAAAAACAAGCTTACATTGCTTTAGGCCACCTGATCGCCGCAGCATCAGAACAGGATATTGACAGTGCTCCTATGGAAGGTTTCGATCCGGCCAGGTTTGATGAGATCCTGGGATTGAAAGAAAAAGGCCTTACCACTACCGTAATTGCAGCTATTGGCTACCGCGCTGATGATGATGCTTACGCTAAATTGGCAAAAGTTCGTCGCCCTAACGAGGAGTTTTTCATCCACGTCTAATTCAATACACATCATATATTTAAGAGGGGAAGCTACGGCTGCCCCTTTTTTATTTCATATTTATTTCATCTAAAGTATAGTATTCGGCACAGGCTTTGCAATATCACTGAAAGAGAGGAAGATACAGCGATGGCTAAGAAAATATTAATAGTAGATGATAACGAGCTCATAGTAGAAGTAATGAGCTATATATTGATAAATTGTGGTTACGATGTATTCTCGTTATACAACGGCGACCACGTAATTGAAGAGGTAAAACATAACCACCCCGACCTGCTGATAATGGATGCACGCATGCCGGGTATGGATGGCCGCGATATATGCCAGATTTTAAAAATGGATAAGGAAACAAAAAAGTTGCCGGTAATTATCTGTTCATCAGAAGATGACCTGGAAGAATCGCTTAAGCAGCGCGGCGCACCTGATGATATATTGCATAAGCCTTTTGATATGAGTTCGTTGATCAAAAAAGTAAAAATGCAGCTGGCGGCATAGTACAATGGCGGTGAGGACACCGCTATTAAGAATAAAACCGCCTTCAGGATTTAACTTACCCCCCGCACGTTGCGGTGTCCCCACCGCAAATTATTCAAAAATACTCTTCGCTTTCCTTATCGTTTTCTCCAGATCTATCCCTTTCGCTAACACGCCTCTGAACAGGTCGCCTTCGCGTTTTAAACGGGTAATGGCATTGTTAATGGTAAAATCTTTCATGGTCAAACCCTTCTTCACTTCTTCCCAATGCAGGGGCATGGATACCGTTGCGCCGGGCTTTGGCCTAAGCGAGTAAGGGCCGGCAATAGTTGCACCGGGGCGGTTCTGCAAAAAATCGAGGTACATTTTCCCGCCACGTTTTTTAACCATCCTCTCCAACGTGGTATAATCCGGAATTTGTTCGTTAACAATACCCACAATTAAACGAGCAAACAATTGCGACTGGTCGTAATTGTACTTGGCCCCCAATGGGATATAGATATGTATACCTGTTGAGCCGGATGTTTTGCAGCAGGCGGGCACATCCAAAGCGTCCAGCACTTTCTTCACTTCTTGTGCAGAACTGATCACCTGCTCAAAGGTTGTTTTCTTATCCGGGTCTAAGTCTATCACACAAAAATCGGGGTTATCCGGCGATTGGATTCGGCTGAACCAGGGGTTTATTTCAATACACCCTAATGATGCCATCCAAAGCAACGTGGCCTCATCATGGCCTACCAGGTATTCTTTATGCTCGCCTTCTCCGTTGGTGTAGGGGAACGTACGCACCCAGTCCGGTGCTTTACCTTTTACATCTTTCTGGTAAAAGCTGGGGCCGTGTATTCCGTTAGGGAAGCGGTTAAGCGATTGCGGGCGATCTTTCAGATATGGCAGGATATACTCAGCAACCTGGTAATAGTAGTTGAACATATCGCGCTTGGTGATGCCGTCCTCAGGCCAATAAACCTTGCTGAGGTGGGTAAATTTCAGGTCGTGCCCGCAGATCTTTTTTACCTGCGTTTCCTCGTTTGGGTTAAGCAATGATCGCTTTACAGCTTCCTTCGGTGCTTTTACCAGCTTGTGTTTTTCGGGTTTTTCTGCTTTCTTTTCTACCGGTTTTTCGTCTTCCACTATCTCATTGGTATCTGTCTCTGTTTCCCGCACCACATCTTTGGCCTTCTTATCCACCCTCATCCCTTCAAACGATGGGTGTCGGAACACGCCGTCGCTGGTTACTTCAGCAAAGCTAACTTCGCAAACCAGTTGGGGTTTTAACCAGGTAGCTTTCGCCTTCGGCGGATTAGGGCGGAAACGGGATGGTTTGTTCACATCCGGCTCGGTATCAAATGGTGTTTTGTTGATGATAAGTGGCTTAAACATCGCTATCATTTCTTTCTGCAGTTTATCAGAAAAGCCGGTGCCTACTTTACCTACATAGTGAAAATTGCCATCTTCATAAACGCCCAACAGCAGCGAGCTGAATTGCTTTGCTGTGCCTTCGTTTTTGGTAAACCCGCCTATCACCACTTCCTGGCGTTTGTTTATTTTGATCTTCAGCCAGTCTTTTGAGCGATTATCAGCAACATAGGCACTGTTCATCCGCTTGGCCATTATCCCCTCCAGGCCTATCTTTTGGGCAGCTTCAAAAAACTCGGTGCCGTTGGCTTTAAATGTTTGGCTAACGCGAATACGGTCGTCATCTGTAGGGATAATTTCTCTGAGCACGGCCTGCCTTTCGTTCAGCGGCATATCCATCAGGTTTTTACCATCGTACCAAAGCAGATCGAACACATAGTAAACCAATTCGCCATCGGCCTCGCTGCGCCAGTTTTGCAAGGCCCCAAAGTTTGATACACCTTTGTCGTTCAGCACCAGTATCTCGCCATCAATAACCGCGTTGATCTTCCAATCCTGCAGCAATTTGGTGAGCGGGTAATATTTATCGTTAAAGCTTTTGTTATTGCGCGAGAAGATCTCTATCTCGCCTTTGTTAATGAAAGATAACGCGCGGTAGCCGTCCCATTTCACTTCATATTCCCAGTCGGGGTCATCAAAAGGCTCATTCACCAGTGTAGCCAGCATAGGTTTTATACCGGTTGGGATCTTGCCTTTAGGTGCTTTTTTTAAGATGGCTTTTACATCGGGCTTTTTTTTGGGTTGGTCTTCAGCCAGTTCGCTTATGGCATCATCAGCCTTTTGGGGGCTGCTCTTTTTTTTTGAGGCTGATGTGGTTTTAGCTTCTTTCTTCAGCTTGTGCTCGCCGCCATCGGTCCAGACTTTTTCACTGGTCTTTTCCATTTGGGCGATGGTTTTGCCCGAGAGGATAGACTTATCCTGTTTAGTGATATCTTT
Organism: Mucilaginibacter conchicola; assembly: GCF_003432115.1. Classification (GTDB taxonomy): domain Bacteria; phylum Bacteroidota; class Bacteroidia; order Sphingobacteriales; family Sphingobacteriaceae; genus Mucilaginibacter; species Mucilaginibacter conchicola. Next base: position 997,810 of record NZ_QWDC01000002.1, on the reverse strand, counting down.
TTTGGAAGCAAACTCATCCTTATGTTTAATAAGCAGCCATCCGTTCTCGCCCATGCCGTGAGTTTTCACGAGAGCGAACTCCCCTTCCAATTTCTCGCCGTGGAGCTTTATTTTCACAGAGCCTTCTTTGAGTTGTTTCAGCAGGTGCTTTTCCTGGGCTTTTTTACCTTTTATTTCTTCGATGGGTTCATAAGTCCCCTCGTCCCAAACAATCACAGTGCCGCCGCCATATTCGCCTTGTGGGATAATACCTTCAAAGTTGCGGTAGTCGAACGGGTGGTCTTCAACCATCATGGCAAGGCGCTTGTTCTGCGGGTCGGTTGAGGGGCCTTTAGGCACCGCCCAACTTTTGAGCACGCCATCCATCTCCAGCCTGAAATCGTAATGCAGGCGCGTAGCGTCGTGCTTTTGCACCACAAACATCAGTTTGTTCTTATCCTTACTGCGACCGGCCTTTGGCTCGTTGGTCTTGGTGAAATCGCGCTTTTCCTTATACTTCTGCAAACCCATAATGCTCTGTGATTTATAAAAACAACAGCGCGTTTATCTTATGGTTTCAAAAAAGCCTTTCCCAACCCCTCTCCTTTGGAGAGGGGCTTTTAGTGTTGCTCAATCACCGATAAAAAGTTACCTGATGGATCTTTGAACCAGGCGATAAGCGGACCACCGCTTCTGTTAATGTTATCCTCATCGGTCTTCAGGTACACGCTGTCGTAACTTTCAAATTGAACACCTTTTTCTTTTAGGCCTTTTACCGTTGCTACAATATCCGTTACCGGGAAGTTGAGGATAGTATAAGAAGCGGGCTCGTGGTTGGGTTTGGGATAAACCAGGATATTGTTGCCGTTTCCTGCTATATGGATAGTAAGCATGCCGCCCATTTCGTCGTCTTTATCTACATCAAGGCCAAGGGTTTCTTTATAGAACTTTAGCGCTTCATCGATATCTTTTACCGAAAAGCCGCTGAATGCTTTTGAATCTTTTAACATGGTACGATGGTTTTACTGGTTTATAATAATGCGTTGATGATCAATCAAAATTACTGCCAATAATTAACCCCAAAACGCATAATTACGAGGTTAAGAAAGCCTCGCTCATCAGCACAAACTTATCATCTGGGATACCGAAATAAATTCGGCATGACGGGGATTAAATCCCAATATTCTCCAGATACTTGTAGCCACTGCCCGTATTTACCATCACCACCGTTTCACCGGGTTTTATCCAGTTATCGGCTTTAAGTTTTTTATAGGCCTGCCAAAGGGCAGCACCTTCGGGTGCCATCAGGATGCCCTGGGTGCGAGCAAGTTCTTTTACACTTGTTTCCATTTCGGCATCACTTACGGTAAGGGCAGTTCCACAGCTGTCTTTCAGTACGCGAAGAATCTCTTTATCAGCATAAGATTTTGGCACCCGCAAGCCATTGGCAATAGTAAAACCACCATCAGTAAAAGTGGCAGAAACATCGCCCCGGGTAAAGGCTTTTACTAATCCATCGCAACTTTCAGATTGTACAGCAACCATTCGGGGGCGTTTATCACCAATCCAACCCAGTGCGGCCATTTCGTTGAATGCTTTCCAGATGCCGATAAGGCCGGTGCCGCCGCCGGTTGGATAAAAGATCACGTCGGGCACTTGCCAGTTCAATTGCTCGGCAATTTCGTAGCCCATGGTTTTTTTACCTTCTACGCGGTAAGGTTCGCGCAGGGTTGATATCGGGAACCAGCCTTTTTCAGCAGCCAGCTCGTGTATCAATTTACCGCAATCACTTATGTTGCCGTCTATCTCCACCAGTTCGGCTCCGTATAGGCGGCATTCATCTTTAAATAACTGAGGGGTTTGTTTGGGCATGTACACAACGGCGCCCATCCCGGCATGCGCAGCGTATGCGGATAGCGCTCCCCCGGCGTTACCGGCCGTTGGGATAGCTATGGTTTTTACACCTAATTCTTTCGCCTTCGATACTGCCATGCTTATACCGCGGGCTTTAAAAGATCCTGTTGGGTTGCCCGCTTCATTCTTAAAAAATACTTGATTGCTTTTTGTGTCTTCGGGTAGATTTACCACAGGTAAAAGCGGCGTAAAGCCCTCTCCCATTGATGCCACGAATTTTGGATCTATAACGGGTAACATCTCGCGGTATCGCCACATATTTGCGGGGCGATCTTTCAAAACGTCTTTACTTAATGATATGGAAGTATCATAGCGGGCAAAAAGCGTGCTTTGGCAGTCTTGTTTTTTGCAAACGGTATTTAGTTGTGCGGCATTATAGGTGGCGCCGCATTGCGGGCATTGCAGATCTGTCAGGAAAGTATCTGTTCTCTCCTGTGTTAGTAGGCTTTCCATAGTATTTTGTAAATGCGAGGGCAAGGTATTAACATTGGCCGTTAAGGGCAAATAAACCTTGTAATGTTACATGCATTTAAAGTTTGTATAATGATAGGATAACAATGTGGCATGCAATGTGCCTTGTTGTTACAAAACTCCGGGTATGGGTATATGTTTAACCCTACCATTATTTTAAAATAAAAAGACCCGCTTTTGTGCGGGTCTTTTTATTTAATCTTAGCGCTCAGAAGCGAACGCTGATAATTTATAAGTATCAGTTCCGGATGTTGATGTTAACGTTATTTCCGGGATATCTACTTTTATTTTTCCGGCATCAGTAATACTAACCTGAACTTTAACGCCGGCTGCCCCTGCATAAGCAACATTTGAACTTGTTGCCTGTTGCGTTGCCGAAACTGCAATTTCATTTGCGGCTAAACCTGCTCCTACACCTTGTACAAGGTTATAAACACCCGCTGTTTGTGGTATTGCTTTAAAATAAACAGTTAATGTTGCATTCCTGTCTTTATTGCTATCTCTAAAAACAATTTTGCCTGCAGCGGTACCGGTTGGTTCGGTACGGGCCGATGTTACAACAAAATGAGCCACTCCGTTAAAGAACCAGCCACTATCTGAAATAACCGGATCTGCACCGTCTTTAGAACAAGCTGTAAATAATATAGCTATCGTAGCTACAAATAATGTCAGTTTTTTTTTCATAAATGATGTTTAGTTGATACGGACAAAGCCGTTATTAAAGCTTTCTAACGTTCCTGATTGTAAATTTGTTGTAACACAAAGGTACTCCTAATGTTCGTAAAAAACTTTTTGGCTCGAAATTAGTTAACAATGAGTTATTTATTATAAACTAAATATAATATAATTATGAAACTCAGAATAATATTTCCGATGCTCTTTGTTGCTGTTATCGCAGTTTCGAGCTGCGTTAGCACCGGCAAATACAAAGATTTACAAGCAAGGTACGATAAACTGGATAGCAACACCCGCGAAATGAAGGGCAAATACCTGTTAACAGAGCGTAACCTTGCCATTGCAACAGACCGCGTTAAAAGCCTTGACGACCAACTGGCCTCTGAAAGGGCAAACAACAAACAATTACAAAACGCACTTGATAAATGTTTAACATCAAGCGGCCAGGGTAACCTTAATATCTCTAAACTGGTTGATGAGATCAATCGCTCTAACCGCTATATCCAGGAATTGGTTAACGCTAAAAACAAAAGCGACTCTCTTAATATGGTGCTTACCAATAACCTAACCCGTTCATTAAATGCACAGGAAGCACAAGATGTTGATGTAAAAGTGCTTAAAGGCGTTGTTTATATTTCACTGGCCGATAATATGCTTTACAAATCGGGTAGTTATGAAATATCAGACAAAGCAGGCGCTACGCTTTCTAAAATTGCCAAGATCATTAAAGATTACAACAATTATGATGTGCTGATAGAAGGTAACACCGATAATGTGCCTATCTCGCAGAAAAACATCCGTAACAACTGGGATTTAAGTGCTTTAAGGGCATCATCTGTTGTTATGGCATTACAAACTAATTACCAGGTTGATCCTAAACGTTTAACCGCGGGTGGCCGTGGTGAATACAACCCAATTGCCGATAATAACACGCCAAACGGTAAAGCCCAAAACAGACGTACACAGATCATTATTACACCAAAACTTGATCAGTTTATGGACCTGATAGGTAAAGCACCTGAAAACCAACCGGCTAAACAATAACCTGATTAAACAGCCTATACAAAGGCCTTCCCTGCGGGAAGGCCTTTTTTATTTCATATTATTTAATAAATAATTATACTAAACCGATTTAATATTTTGCTAAATTGATTTAGTGTGTTTAACTTTAGGTAAACCAATACTACACCTAAAATAAACACAGTATGAGAAGAGTATTTACCCTCAGCCTTTTATCGGGCCTGTTGCTTGCATTTGCCTGCAACAAAAACGACGTAAAAAATAGTGCCGCAAACAAAACGGGTTCAACCGGCGCTGTTAAAGCAGTTAACGCAGCAAGTTCGCCCACGGCCTACGGTTGTTTTATGCTGGTTAATGTTGCATCAAACAAAGTACTCGAAGTAAATGGCGATGCATCATTGATGTTTGCCCAAAGTAACCCAAAAAATGTACAGCAATATGCAGGGCTTGATTTTGGCCCCGGTACATCACAAAACCAGAAATGGTACCTCATACAGCAAAACACGGGTTCGATAACAGGGACCACGCCTTTTAAAATACGCAACGTTGCCAACGGCATGTACCTTGAAGCACCTGATAATACCAGCGGCACACAATTGTTTATGGATCATGCTAACAATTTCCCCAGCCAGGTATGGTATTTACACCAAATAGGCACAAGCAATAATTATTATATACAAAATAATAATGGGCTGGTACTTACCAACGCAGGCTCATCGGCAAATAATGGCGCACCTATAAGCCAGGCCGCCCTTATAAATAACAATAGCCAATACTGGACGTTTAACAGTATCCCGGCAGAAGCCTATCGTGATGACGAGGTGGTACAGTTTTTCAGGCGTCGCTCCGGGTCTATAGCTTTTGATCAGGGCAGCAGTATACCACTTAGTTACGGCGCCAACAATGGCAAAGTGCTGTGGATAGGCGAGGATACTTATACCGATAACATTGGTACATGGAATGCTACTGATGGTACATTCCCTTGTTATGGCGGTAATACCATCCAGTTTTTTGATGTACGTAATTCAGCGCTTATCCAACCGGCCAGCCACAGCTGGGACCCGGCACAAACCACCAACCTTATTACCCATAACTCTACTTATAAATATGAGATACTGCCAAGCCCAAACCCTTCCGACCATGGGGGCACGTATACCTGGCCGGGCGTAGGGGTTGAAATAGGCAACCACGTTTATATGTACGCGCACGAAGGTGGTGGCTCTAATAACAAAACAGTTATTTATGATTTTACCGAAAATACCGGTGGCGTAGACTGGGGGACAGCGGTACGCCACACAGTGCCGGGACTGTCTGATCAAACAGCTATCGATTATCCTACCGGTATGGTAAAACCCAGCGACGGTTATGTGTATGCTTATGGAAACCTTTCTGATGCTTTTGGCGGCAAATACCTGTATGTGGCACGCTTTGCAACCGGTACACCATTTACCTGGCAATTTTGGAACGGCAGCGCCTGGGTATCTTCGCCATCAACAGATGGCGCCGCTCAATTAGGAACCAATGGTGGCAGCAGTAAAAGTGTATTGGCCAATAACAGCGTATCATACGTAAACGGCAAATATGTACTGGTTGAGATGGATTTTGGCTATGGATGCCCAAATCCTGCCGATCCGCATAACCTTTACATTTCAACCTCTACCAGCCCAACTGGTCCGTTCACCGCCAGGAAAAAAATGTATGCTATATCTGATAAGATAAACGGTGTGCTGTGCAATCATTATGTAACCAACATACACCCACAGTTTAACAATAGCCATAACGAATTGCTGGTAACCTATTGCTTAAACTATATAGGCTCATGCGGTAATCCTTGTACTAACAACAAAACCGATCCTTATTACTACCAGGTAAAAGCGGTTAGGATACCTTATTCAGCTGCCGGGCTGTAAAAAAAGAGGCCCTTTATTTAATAAAGGGCCTCTTTTTTCATTGATGGATAAATTACAAGTCGGGATGGCAGGATTTGAACCTACGACCTCCAGCACCCCATGCTGGCGCGATACCGGGCTACGCTACATCCCGAGAGAAATAACGCTGTAAATATAATACCCTGCTTCAAAAAATCAATTCGCGTTAGAAGCATCATCGCCTACTTGTTTTATTTTGAATGCGTTTAATAAAAAATAGTAGCCGCGGCAGTTATAAGATAGAAAGATTTCATTTACCACTCAGGCTACAATTTATGCAGTTAGGTTATCTATGGCGTTTGTTATTGCGTTACAAACTCCACTACGTTAACGCCGTTCAGCTTTTGCAGATCCTGCAATACAGCTAATGATTCCGGGTCTTTTGATGATGTTTTCTGGATAGCGATACGAATGCGGTCGGTATCATTATCAGGCGATGTGATCCTTACCTCTTTTATGCCGATGAGGTGTTTGCCTAATATCTCCTGAACTGTTTTTATATCTACCTGGCTTTTACCCGCCTCCAGGTTAATAGCTGTATATTTATTACGGTCAAATATTTTGCGTTCGATAGGTTTTATGGCTGCAAGGATAATAAATACGATAAGTGTAGTTGCAGCAGCCGGAATATAAAGACCACCGCCAACGGCTAAACCAATGGCGGCAACCGTCCACAAACCTGCAGCTGTGGTAAGGCCCTTTACTATTTCGCTCTTCATGAACAAGATGGTGCCGGCGCCAAGGAAACCTATCCCGCTGATCACCTGCGCGGCCACGCGCGAAGGATCAAGACCAACGCCCGGCTTGTTGATAACATCACCAAAGCCATCCATAGATACGATCATGGCCAGTGCCGAGCCAACACAAACCAGCATGTGGGTACGCAGGCCGGCAGCCCAATCATGTCGCTGGCGCTCCAGGCCAACTATGCTGCCCAGTAAGGCAGCAAGGCCAAGGCGTATCAGTATATCGGTTAACGCTATCATCGTTTAGCTAATTTAGTTAACTGTTTGCAAATGTTGCTCTTCAACCGCCATTACGTTATCTTTTTGTTTCAATTTCTCTTTACGCAGATAGCGCATGTGCAACAGGCCTATGCCAAGGGCGGCAATGCCTTCAAACAAAATGGTATCGGGTGCGCCTATCCATTTAGATACCGAACCTACCAACAAACCACCCACCGGCTGCAGGCCAAAAAAGGCCATAGCATAAAAGCTGATCACCCTGCCGCGCATGGCCGGCTCAACGCTGGTTTGTATCAATGTATTGCTGATGGTGATCTGCGACATCATCCCGAAACCGGCAATAGTGGCAAAAACCAAAGCCAGCCAATACGTATTCTCGTGAGAGAAAAGCACCAGCCCTATTCCAAATATCAGCGTGTTAATGCTGAGTATCTTTTTCAAATTGCTCCCTGCCTTTAACGAAGCCAGGAAAATGGCACCGCTAAATGCACCCAAACCTATCACGCTATCAATAACCCCAAAGGTGGTGGCATTACCTTTAAAAACCTCGCGGGCATAATACGGTATCAATGTACTGAACGGCAAAACCAGCAGACTTATCAGCCCGAGCATCATGATCACGAAGGATATAGAAGGTGTTCTTTTGAGATAGGAAAGCCCCTCTTTCAATTCGCCGAAAACATTCTTATTGTGTACCTGCTTCACATATTTTGGCAGGCGCATCATCAATAAAGATCCTAACACAGCAATAAAACTTACGGCATTAAGCACAAAGCAAAAGCCATCGCCCCAAGTCTCCAGTACAAAACCGGCAATGGCAGGGCCTATCAACCGCGAGAGGTTTACCATTGATGAATTTAAGGCCAGCGCATTGGGCAGGTCTTGCTTATCCTCTATCATTTCATAAACCAGGGATTGGCGGGCCGGTACATCAAAAGCGTTGATAGCACCAAGGATGACACTCAGCGTTAATATTTCCCAAACAGCATAATGTTTAAACAGTATAAGTACCGCAAGCAAAGTAGCCTGTATCATAGATGCCACCTGCGTGGAGAGTAAAACACGGAAACGGTTATACCTATCAGATACTACTCCGCCAAAAAGCGAAAGCATAAATGATGGGAACTGGCTGGCAAACAGCGTTAGTCCCAACATAAAGGTTGAATGCGTTAGCGTATAAATAACCCAACTTACAGCTGTTTTCTGCATCCAGGTGCCAATTAGGGATATAGATTGGCCGGCAAAATATAGGCGGTAGTTACGACTGCGGAAGGCTCTGAAAGTACTGATGTCCATTACTAAATCAACGACAAAATGCAGAACACAATTGTTTTTTTAAAGCATGTAATTATTAAATTACATAACACTAATATTTCAGTAGAATATGGCACAGAGATATTAATTTATACTTTATTTTCGTTTCATTAGGCAAACAATATACTGAGCGGTACATGACCCCTGCTGAAAATTACGATCTGCTCCTGGAGAAGATCAACGTTTTTATACGCAAATACCATTACAATAATCTGCTGCGCGGGTTGTTGTTTTTGGCGTCGGGCTTGTTTACGGGGTATATCGTTATCACGCTGTCTGAATATTTCGGCAATTTTAATACCGTTCCGCGTACCATTCTTTTTTACCTGTTTATCCTGCTTAACCTGGCTTTATTGGTTTGGTTGGTGGTGCCACCCATGCTGGCTATGCTGCGTTTGGGTAAAACGCTTAACCATGACGAGGCCGCGGAGATTATCGGTAAACATTTTTCTGATGTTAACGATAAATTGCTTAACACCCTGCAGCTTAAACGCCAGGCGGTTGAACAGCCCGAGCATCGCGAGTTATTGGAAGCCAGCATTAATCAGCGAATCGAAACTTTGCGACCGGTAAGCTTTCCATCGGCGGTGAACATCCGTGAGAACAATAAATACCTCAAGTGGGTTATCCCACCTGCGGCTGTTATTTGTGTGATAGCTTTTGCGGCGCCGTCGGTATTAACAGATAGTACCAACAGGCTTATCCATCACAATAAATATTTTGCGCCAAAAGCTCCTTTTCAGTTCGAGGTATTGAACCGGAGTCTTTCTGCAGTTCAGGGTCAGGATCTAAAGCTCGACATAAAACTAAGTGGCGATAAACTGCCTAATGATGTCTACGTTGAAACAGGCAATACCACCTTTAAGCTGGATAAAGAAAGCATCAGCCGGTTTCATTATACGTTCAATAATCTGCAAAAGAGTGTAACCTTTAGATTATCGGGCAACGGTTTCTCTTCTATTCCTTATGAAATAAAAGTGGGCTTAAAACCGGTATTGCTTCATTTTGATGCTGAGATTACCTATCCTGCTTATCTGCACAAGCAAAAAGAAACTATATCTAACGCAGGCGATATCACTATCCCCGCAGGAACAGTTGTTAACTGGAAGTTTTTTACGCAAAATGCATCCGGGCTGGCGTTCAATATTGGGGGTAAGAAGACCGAATTACAGGAACAGGCCGATAATACTTTTACCCATTCAGAGCGAATAATTAAACCATCAACCTATTCCCTTACTCCTATAAATGCAAGTGTGAATACGTTGGATTCGGCGGGATATAAGATTAACGTGGTGGCCGATGAAGCACCATCTATACAGGTTGAGGAAAAGCCCGACTCGGTAAGTATAAAGGCTTTTTATTTTAACGGACAGGTAGCTGACGACCACGGCTTTTCGTCACTAAACTTTTGCTACCGCGTTGGAGATAAGGCAAACGCGCTAAAACGCATTCCGGTAAAAGCATCTTTAAACGCAACAGAAGCAGGCTTTTTTTATTTCTGGAACATTAAAGACCTGCGTGTAAAAGCCGGCGAACCGGTTACCTACTTTTTTGAAGTGGCAGATAACGATGGCGTGAGTGGCCCAAAAACAGCCCGTACCCCTGAACGCACACTCAACATGCCAGATGCTGCCGCCATGGCAGAGCAGCTAAATGCCGGTACGCAAGCCGTTAAGCAAAAAATGCAATCGGCAGTTAAACTGGCTGGGCAAATAGAAAAATCAGCTCAAAAGCTGAATGAAAATTTCCTGGAGAAGAATAACCTGTCATTCGATGAAAAGAAACAGGTTGAGGAACTGCTGCAGAAAAAGAAGGATCTGGACGGGCTGGTAAAAGAGATCCAAGCCGATAACAAAAAGAACCTGTACAACCGCCAGGAAAACCAGCAGCAAACACAGGAGTTGATGGATATGCAGAAGCAGATTGAGGATCTGTTTAAAAATGTACTCGATGAAAAAACCCAGCAGATGTTGGAGAATCTTCAAAAAATGCTGCAGGAAAACCAGAAAGATGGTACCCGCGATGAGCTTTCTAAAATGCAAATGGATAACAAATCGCTAAAAAAAGAGCTGGATCGCATATTGGAGCTGTACAAAAAATTGGATTTTGAACAGAAAGTAAATCAAACGGTAAATCAACTGAACCAGCTGGCAAGTGAGCAGCAGAAGCTATCCGAGCAAACAAAAAAGGCGGGCAATAACGCGCAGGATCTTCAGCAGCAGCAAAAACTGAATCAGCAGTTTGATGATATTAAAAAACAGCTAAATGATTTGCAGAAAACTAACGAGCAAACCGGCAACAAACAGAACTTTAAAAACCCGCAGGCCGAGCAGCAGGAGATCAGTAAGGATATGCAACAGGGTGCCGAGAATTTAAAAAATAACAATCGCCAAAAGGCATCAGAATCTCAACAGGGGGCCGCGCAAAAAATGCAGCAGATGGCGCAAAAAATGCAGGAAGACGATGCTGAAGGCCAGGAAAGCAATAATGCTGTGGATACCCGCCAACTGCGCGAGTTATTAAAATCGTTGGTAAATAGTTCTTTCAATCAGGAGAAAATTATGCAATCGTTGAGGGGTATAAGTCCGCAGGACCCGAACTATACGGCCCTTGCCCAAAAACAAAAAGACGTTAAAGACAATTTAAAAACGGCAGAGGATAGCCTTTATTCTTTAAGCCGGCGTATACCACAGATACAATCTTCCGTTAATAAAGAAATTACGGGAATAAATGAGCATATTGACAAAGCTTTGGACGATATGGGCGAGCGCCGTACAGCCGAAGCCGGCCGCAATCAACAATTTGCCATGACATCCATGAACAACCTGGCACTGATGTTGAGCGAAGCGCTTGATCAATTGCAAAAACAGAAGAGCAAAAGCGGTAAAGGCAAGGGTAACCAACAATCATTACAACAGTTGAGCAAAATGCAGCAACAGTTGAACAAAAATATGCAGCAGGCGCGCGAGCAAATGCAAAAAGAAGGCAACCAGCCACAGCCCGGTAAAAGTGGGCAAAACGGTATGAGTGAGCAGTTTGCGAAGATGGCGCGCCAGCAACAGATGATAAGGCAATCATTGCAGCAGCTAAATCGTGAAAACAATAAAGACGGCAGGAACGGTCTCGGTAATTTGGATAAAATTTCAAAAGAAATGGAACAAACCGAGAACGATCTCGTAAACAAGAAAATAACTGACGATGCTTTGAAGCGCCAGCAACAGATACAAACCAGGTTGCTTGAGGCCGAAAAGGCTGAGCAGGAACGCGAGCAGGACCAGAAGCGGGAGAGTAAAGCGGGGAAAGACCTGCCGCCGGGCTATATTAAGGCTTTGCAGAATTATGAAGCTGTAAAAGCTAAACAAACCGAAAGATTAAGGACCGCCCCTCCGGCTCTTAATTTATACTATAAACAAAAAATTAAACACTACTTTGATCAACTTAATGCAAAATGATATGGAACAGGCAAATGTTCACGCAGCAGGGGAGCTTTACACATTACAGCTGCCATCAAAGGTTGAAAGCATAACACAGCTTGAGGCTTTGATAGAAGAAGTTGCTGACAAATACCAGGTGAGCGAGGATACTTTTGCCAATATGATGACCTGCCTTAACGAGGCGGTAATGAACGCTATTTTACACGGCAACAAGCAGGACGAAAATAAAACTGTTTTTGTTAACGTAGAAGTTGATGGCCGCCGCATGGTTTGGACCATTGCAGACGAAGGCCCGGGCTTTGATTACAACAATCTGCCTGATCCTACAGCTGCCGATAGGCTGGAAGAACTTACCGGCCGTGGCGTGTTCATTTTAAAACATCTTGCAGACCAGTGTGCCTATAATGCATCAGGCAACGAGGTTGAACTTCACTTTAAGATATAATGCCCGCAATTAGTTTTTTTGAAGAGGATATTGCCTACAAGCTAAAGAATAAAACAGCGGTTCGTAAATGGTTAAAAGATACCATTGAGGCCGAAGGATACAAGCTGCGCGAGCTGAACTACATTTTTTGTTCTGACGATTACCTGCTGAAAATAAATCAGCAGTACCTTGATCACGATACCTACACCGATATCGTGACTTTTGATAACTCGGAAGAAGAAGGCATCATCGTGAGCGATATCTTTATTTCGATAGATCGCATTCTCGAGAACGCTGCAAAGTTTAACGTTACCGAAACGCATGAGTTGCACCGTGTTATTATACATGGTGCTTTGCATTTACTGGGATACAAGGATAAATCGGCTGCTGATAAGCAAAAAATGACATCTAAAGAAGATTTCTATTTGGATAAAAGAGGTTTTTAATCCCTACATTTATCGCACTAAATTATTCATCTCCAATTAGTCACAGAACATGAAAGCATTTGCATTGATACTGGCAATGATGTTCGTTACATCTGCCCCATCTACAGTTTATACCTTTAAACTTAAAAACATCGACGGTAAAGACTTCTCTTTATCTAAATACAAAGGCAAAAAATTATTGATCGTTAACACAGCTTCAAAATGCGGATTTACTCCTCAATATGCTGAATTACAAAAACTTGCAGATCAATACAAAGACAAAGTTGTTGTAGTTGGTTTCCCTGCAAATAACTTTGGCGGCCAGGAACCTGGCACTAACACCGATGTAAAAGAGTTTTGCCAGAAAAACTTCGGCGTAACGTTCCCGCTTAGCGAAAAAGTAAGTGTAAAAGGTGATGATATCGCCCCTATTTTCAAATACCTTACTGCTGAGCCAAACCCTGATTTTACCGGCGAGATCAAATGGAATTTTGAGAAATTCCTTATCGACGAGAACGGCAAGCTGATACACCGCTACCGCTCTGCTGTTAAGCCGTTATCAGAAGAGATAACTAAAGAATTATAATTGAAAAAGGGAGCTTAACGCTCCCTTTTTTGTTTTTCAAACTATGTTATTTCGAGCGAGCAGAAGGCCGGGCATGTGCGCAGGGGCTACGAGAAATCTTCTACGAAAAATAAGCAATCGTAAGTATCGCAAGTAGAAGATCTCTCCTCGTACTTCGTTCGAAATGACATGTTAGGTTATAACGCGCGGCAATAGCATGTGGGATGCTGAAACAAGTTCAGCATGACGCTATGGAAGCGCGATGTGTTAATTATCCCCTTTCTTCTCTGCCTTCTCCTTAGCTTCTTTAGCGGCCTTTTCCTTGTCTTCCTGGGCCTTTTGTTTCGCCTTCTGTATCTTTTCTAACGAATCCTTTTTGGCTTTCTCTTTCTTCTTAAAAAAGCCCCTCAGTAAGAAATTATGCTGGGCAGCCTTCAGGTCTTCGTTTAGCGTTGCTGTTGTGGCATGTACACCCTTCATGGTGGTTTGGGCCTGTTTAACAGTACCTTCAAGGTCTTTGGCTATTTGCTCGTTGTTCAATAAGCGCCCAATGCTGCCTTTTCCGCTGTTTACCTTGTTAACAATGGCAGATAGCCCTTCGGTTATCTTTTCTGCGTTATCGGCTATCTTAGTAAGCTTGTTGATCACCTTATCCACATCAACAGGATTAATGCCGGTAAGTTTATCCCCGTTATTTACCTCAGTGGTGCTGGTAATGCCGCCGGGTGCAATTACCACAAGCTTATCCCCCATCAACCCATCGCTGCCTATGCTGAGTTTGCAATCGGTTTTAATGAATTTTTTCACGGTATTATTCAGCGTAAGGTCAACCCGTACCGAGCTATCGTTTACAATGTTAATGGCCTCAACTACGCCTACATTTATACCCGCAAAGCGTACGTTGTTGCCCACCGTTAGCCCGCTCACGTTCTTAAACATCCCGTAAACACGGAATGTAGAACTGAACATGCTTTTCTGATTGCCGATGTAAAACACCGCCAGGAATAGTACTAACAACCCAATAATGGTGAAAATACCAATTTTTACTTTTTGGGATGATGTAGTTTTCATTTGGTTTGGTTAAAAAATGATCTTATAAATTCGTCGTCCGATTTTTCCAGCTCCTCGTATGAGCCTTCGGCTATGTATTCTCCATCGTTCATGATCACTATCCTGTCGGCAGTAATGCGTGCGCATTCCATATCATGGGTAATAATGATGGATGATGTTTTGTACTTCTGTTGCATGTGCAATATCAGCTCACTTATCTCGCGCGAGGTGATGGGGTCTAATCCTGTAGTTGGTTCATCATACAGCATAATTTCGGGCTGCATGATCAGTGTACGGGCAAGGCCGGCGCGTTTGCGCATCCCGCCGGATAGATCTGATGGCATTTTATCAATAGCATCTATCAATCCTACGCCATCCAATACTTCTTCTACCTTCTGGTCTATTTCGTTTTGATCGGTCAACCTTTTTATTCTCGTAAGCGGGAATTCCATGTTATCGCGCACGGTCATGGAATCATATAAAGCACCGCTCTGGAACAGGAAACCGATTTTGGTACGCAGCTCTTTAAGCTGTAGTTCATTCATTTGAGATACATCCTCACCAAAAACTTTTACCGTACCGTTATCAGGCGTAAGCAAGCCAACAATACATTGGATAGTAACCGATTTACCCTGACCTGATTTGCCCAGCACCACCACATTCTCCCCGCGCTTCAATTTCAGGTTGATATCCCTCAACACATTCTTAGTATCGAAAGATTTTGAAATATGGTCAATATCCACCACTATCTCGTTCTTATCAGCAGGCTTTCTTTGTTCAATATGTTTCTCTGCTGTTTCCATCTATCTGTAGAATAAAATGCTGGTGATCTGTACGGCAATAGCATCAATAACAAAGATCCAAAGTGAAGCGGTTACTACGGCAGAGTTAGCTGCAAGGCCCACACTTTCAGTGCCTTTATTGGAGTTATATCCTTTATAGCATCCCACAAAACCTATCGCGAAGCCAAAAAACACGGTCTTTACCACTGCAGGCAGCAGATCCATAAACTCTAATGCCGATATACATTTAGTGAAGTATAGTTTAAAAGAAATATCGTCGGTAAAATTGAGAGCCAGAAAACCGCCGGCAAGGCCTATGGCATCACCTATCAAGGTTAACAGCGGCACCATAAACGCAGTAGCCAGCACTCGTGTAACCACAAGATATTGCAGTGGGTTAGCGCCCGATACTTCCATGGCATCTATCTGCTCGGTAACCTTCATGCTGCCCAGCTCTGCACCAATACCAGAGGCTACCTTACCGGCACAAATAATGGCAATGATTACCGGCCCTATTTCGCGTACAAAAGATACAGCCAGCGTTTTAGGCAGCATACTCTCTGCCCCTAACTCTAATAATGACGGCCGTAGCTGAAGGATGAGCACCAAGCCCATAATAAACGAGGTAATACCCACCAGCATCATGGAGCGGTAGCCTATCTCATAACATTGCCGCACAAACTCCGACCACTCAAACCCACCCCTAAATAAGTTGCGGAAAAAGCCGGAAAAGAAAACGCCCTGATCGCCAACGCCTTCCAGCCACTTTTTATATCCTGTAACTGCCTGTTCTGCCATAAGTTAAATACTTGCAGGTATAAACAAATTGTTTGTCAAATGTTTCACAAGGCCGAATATTATTGCGCATTAGGCTGGCGCACCGGTATCTATATGATAAATTGACGGTCTACTATTGTTTAAAATCCCGAAGGATAGTATTTGCTAAACACCTGATATTTCTGTTTTGTTTAAAAACGGAAATCTGTATCAAATCGCTGATTTTCTTTAGGGCTATTATGATAAGAAACACCAAAGTAAATTAATAAATGTTTAAACACACAATTATCAATCTACAATATAATTATGCGTAATTTTGCCGGTTAATACAGGTACTATGGCATATAAAGCAATAATTGCCGGTGCAAGCGGTTTAATAGGCAGCAAATTGTTAGATATTCTGCTGCAGAAAGCGCAGTATAGCGAGGTGTTGGTGCTGGTGAGGCGCGAGCTTCCCCTTAGTCACCCTAAGCTGGCGCAGTTGGTTATTGATTTCGATGACTTGGATAATTATGCAGCCGCCATTACAGGCCATGCAATATTCAGCTGCCTGGGCACAACCAAAGGGCAAACGCCGGATAAAGCCGAGTATCGCAAAATAGACCATGATTACCCCGTTAAGCTTGCGCAATTAGCTAAGCAGAACGGTGTTAAACAATTTCACCTTATAAGTGCGGTAGGTGCTAATAAAAACGCATCTAACAGCTACTTAAAGCTAAAAGGCGAAGTAGAAGATGATGTGGAAAAGGTAGGCATACCTGTGCTGCATATCTATGAACCATCGATGCTGGTAGGTGAGCGTAAGGAGAAGCGATTAGCCGAAACTATCATTAACGGGATATTTAAAGTAATAGATCCGCTGTTGGTAGGCGGTTTAAAGAAATACCAAAGCATTAAAGCCCCGCAATTGGCATGGGCCATGTACAAACTTTCTTTAGATGATGCCGAGGGCACATTTATACATACAACAGATAAAATCAAACAGATAAAGTGAGCGCATCTTTTATATCGGCCGAAAATTTGGGCCATTCTTTTCATGATAACTGGTTATTTAAAAATGTAACCGTTGGTATTAACCGTGGGCGCCGTGTTGCCCTTGTGGGTGTTAACGGTGCCGGAAAAAGCACGCTGCTAAAAATACTTTCAGGATCGCTTAAGCCAACCGAAGGTAAAGTAGCACAAGCCAAAGAACTTAACGTTGGTTATCTTGAGCAAGATCCTGATTTTAAAGGAGCGCTTACCATCAGCGATTATATTTTCCATGCTGATAACAAACAGCAGCAAGCCATCCGCAAGTACGAAGAGTTATTAGAGAACGATCCGGACAATATGGATGCTCTTAATAAAGTGATGGAAGAGCTGAGCGAGATAGATGCCTGGGAGTATGAGTACAAGATCAAAACCATTTTAGGCCGACTTGATATACATCACCTTAATCAGCAGATAACCACATTATCGGGCGGGCAGAAGAAACGTTTGGCTTTAGCTAAACTTTTAATTGAAGACCCTGAACTTTATGTTTTAGATGAGCCAACCAACCACCTTGATATTGATACTATTGAGTGGCTGGAGAAACTATTGACAGAGGGCAGCAAAACCATCTTGATGGTTACACACGACAGGTATTTCCTGGATAACGTTTGTAACGAAATTTTGGAGATTGATAAAGGCAAGATCATCCCCTACGCCGGCAACTATGCTTATTACCTGGAGAAGAAAGCCGAGCGCGAAGCCGCAGATGAGGCATCGTTCCAGAAGAATAGCAACCTGCTGCGTAAAGAGCTGGAGTGGATGCGCAGGCAACCAAAAGCAAGGGGTACCAAATCTAAATCGCGTATTGATGCGTTTTATGATCTGGAAGCCAAAACCAAAAATGGTGGGCCAAAGCAAAATGTTGAGCTGAGCGTTAAAACCGCCCGACAGGGTAACAAAATAATGGAGTTGCATGATGTAACCAAAGGTTTCAGTGGCAACACTTTTGTAAACGATTTTACTTACACCTTTAAAAAAGGCGACCGTATAGGTTTGGCCGGAAAGAACGGTAGCGGTAAATCAACCCTTCTTAACCTTATCACAGGCAATCTTCAACCCGATAGCGGTAAGATTGATACCGGTGAAACTACTGTGATGGGTTACTTTAACCAGGCTGGTTTAACCTTTAAGGATGACGACCGGGTGATTGATATAGTAAAGAACGTTGCTGAATTTATTACCATGGCCGATGGTAAAACCATTTCGGCCTCAGCCCTGCTCACCTTGTTCTTATTCCCCCCTGCCAAGCAATATGGCATGGTGGCTAAGCTGAGTGGTGGTGAAAAGAAACGCCTTCATCTGATGAAGATCTTGATGAAGAACCCCAATTTCCTGATATTGGATGAGCCAACCAACGATCTGGACATTGACACACTCAACGTTCTGGAAGAGTTCCTGATGACCTACCCCGGCATCCTGATGTTGGTATCGCACGACCGTTATCTGTTGGATAAAATGGCCGAGCAATTATTCATTATGGAACCGGGTGGCCATGTAAGGATCTTCAACGGTAACTATTCATCATATAGGACTGAGCTGGAAGAAAGCAAACAACAGGCTAAGAAACCGGCGCCTGTTACAGCCCCTACTCCTGCGCCGCAGGCTAAAAAGAGTAAACTATCTTTTAAAGAAGAGAAAGAATTAGAGGGGCTGGAAAAAGAAATAGCAGAACTGGAAGATAAAAAAGCAAGAGCAAGCGAGGCCCTCAACAAAACTGGGATTGACGCAAAAACCTTGTCTGATACAACAGATCTGTTAGACAAACTTGACGCCCAACTTGAGGAGAAGACTATGCGCTGGATGGAATTATCAGAACTAAAAGAAGCTTAATAACACGGCATGAAACAGTCTGATATCATTGCATCTGTTGGGGTAACTATCCTGTTAGCGGCCTTTGTGTTTAACCTTTTTAAGGTACTAAACACACAGAGCAGGGTTTATTCGGCTATGAATTTTATAGGGGCGGCTATATGTGGCTACTCCTCTTATTTAATAGAATTTTATCCTTTTGTTGTACTTGAAGGTATATGGGCAGCATTTGGATTGTACTCGTTTTTCAATGTTCCACGTGGAACATCTAATTGATATTTTAAAGAATGTTCCACGTGGAACATCACCATTAATATGTTTAAGAAGTATAATGTTATTGTAGTTGGTGCGGGTCATGCGGGCTGTGAAGCTGCTGCTGCTGCTGCCAATTTAGGTTCATCTGTGTTGCTTATTACCATGAATATGGGCACCATTGCACAGATGAGTTGTAACCCTGCAATGGGTGGTGTGGCTAAAGGACAGATAGTGCGCGAGGTAGATGCTTTGGGTGGATACTCGGGTATTATCACCGATAAAACGTCTATCCAGTTCAGGATGCTGAACCAGTCTAAAGGCCCGGCTATGTGGAGCCCACGTGCCCAAAGCGACCGCATGCGCTTTGCTGAAGAGTGGCGTTTAGCCCTTGAACGTACCCCTAATGTTGACATGTGGCAGGATACAGTAACTTCTCTTTTAATAAAGAATAATACTGTTGCAGGCGTAAAAACTTCTATAGGTGTAGAGATAGAGGCCGATGCAGTTGTACTTACCAATGGTACTTTTTTGAATGGGATTATCCATATTGGTGAGAAGAAATTTGGCGGTGGCAGAACAGGTGAAAAAGCTGCTACAGGCCTTACCGAACAACTGGTAACCTTGGGCTTTGAAGCAGGCCGTATGAAGACCGGTACTCCACCCCGTGTAGATGGGCGCAGCCTTAATTACTCGTTGATGGAAGAACAATGGGGCGATACTGTCAGGGGCAAATTCTCTTACACCGATGTACAGGGTATAGAGGAGCAACGCTGCTGCTGGATAACTTATACCAACAGCAATGTGCACGAAACACTGAAAGAAGGCTTTGAAAAATCACCAATGTTTACCGGCCGTATCAAAGGTTTAGGCCCACGGTATTGCCCATCCATTGAAGACAAGATCAACCGTTTTGCAGAGCGCGACAGGCACCAGATCTTTGTAGAACCTGAAGGATTAAATACAGTTGAGATCTATGTAAATGGTTTCTCAACCTCGTTACCTGAAGATGTACAGTACCGTGCTTTGACCCAAATACCGGGATTTGAGACCGCCAAAATGTTCCGGCCTGGTTATGCCATAGAGTACGATTTCTTCCCCCCTACGCAGCTAAGTTTAACGCTTGAAACCAAACAGATCAGCAACCTGTATTTTGCCGGCCAGATAAATGGTACTACCGGTTATGAAGAGGCAGCGTCTCAGGGTTTCATTGCGGGCATCAATGCGCATCAAAAGATCAACGATAAACATGAACTGATATTGAAAAGATCAGAGTCATACATAGGTGTATTGATAGATGACCTGGTAACAAAAGGCACAGAAGAACCTTATCGTATGTTCACTTCAAGGGCCGAACACCGACTGTTACTTCGCCAGGATAATGCCGATATCAGGTTAAGTCCTATTGGCCATGAGCTGGGTTTGATCAATGATGAACGACTGGAGAAAGTGAATGCCAAGATCAAAAACTCTGACGATATAGTAGCTTTCACAAAAGCTAAAAGTATTGAGCCCAGTAAAGTAAATGCCATACTGGAAGAGAACGGTACTTCAGCCATCCCTCAAAACACAAAGCTTTTCAATTTATTAAGCCGCCCACAGGTAGGCTTTGATGAGCTGAAAGCCGCAGATAATTCATTACAAGAGCTGTTATCAAAATATGATAAAGAAACTATTGAGCAGGCTGAAATAAAAATCAAATACGAGAGTTACTTTATCAAAGAGATGGAGATAGTTGACAAGATGAAAAAAATGGAAGACCGTGAGATCAATCCAAATTTTGATTATAGTCAATTGGGTTCGCTATCAAAAGAGGCTCGTGAAAAACTGAGTAGAATAAAGCCACGTACTTTAGGCCAGGCATCTCGTATCTCGGGCGTTTCTCCGTCAGATGTGTCGGTTTTGATGGTGCATGTATCGCGATAGAGCATAAATTATTGATTTACAGATAATTATAAAATATTAATTTTAAGCCATTATTTTACTTTTTTAATATTGGCGTTCATAAAAACATAAAAATCGCTTATAGGGCTTAAAATATATGTTAAATCAAAAACCTGCCTTTTTTGCAAAAAATCTTTCGCTTGTGATAGCCATTTTGATCATTTTTGGTTGCGCGGCTATTCAAAAACCTCAGGGTGGCCCGCGTGACCTTACCCCGCCCAAATTGCTGAAAGCAACACCGGCCAACATGACCAGAAATTTTAATGCAAAAGAAGTTAATCTTGAGTTTGATGAATTTTTTAAACTCACCAACACTTACCAGGAAATTACCATGAGCCCTACCCCGGAGAAAGCACCGGAGTATAATGCCAATCGAAGAACACTTCAAATCAAATTTAAAGACACGCTGCAAAAAAATACAACTTACGTTATCAATTTTGGTAAGGCAATACAGGATGTAAATGAAAGCAATGTGCTAAAAAACTTTACTTACGTATTTTCCACCGGTCCGCATATTGATTCTTTGAGCATGTCGGGTTCGGTGATCAACAGCACCACACAAGAGAGAGAGAAAGATGCTACAGTAATGATCTTCCCTATAAGCCAAGACTCGTTGCTGTTTGGCAAAAAGAAACCAAGCATATTTGCAACAACAGATTCATCCGGTAACTTTTCTCTTAACAACTTACATGAAGGTACTTATCGCATTTACGCGTTAAAGGAAGCCAGCCCGAATAAGATATTCGATAACGATAAGGAATTGATCGCTTTCTCAAAAAAACCTATAGTACTTACTAAAGATTCGAGCAATATCCGCCTCGCACTCTTCCAGCAGATACCAAACAAATTCAGGGTTGAAAAAAAGTTTGGTACAGATGGAGTATTAGCGCTAAACTTCAACAAACGCCTGGCCAGTCCTTCGGTTAAAATAATTTATCCGCCTGCATTAAATGATCAAAAAATAGTAGAAATAGCCAAGACCAAAGATACTGCCACAGTTTATATGAAAAATATGGATTGGGATTCGATAAGTGTAGCTGTTTTTGATAATAATAAAGTTTTAGATACTATTTATCAGCGCAAGCAAAAGAAAGAATCGTTTACCCGTAATTTAGGTTTTAAGTACGGCATAAACAGAGACAACAGGCTTAAACCGGGAATGGATCTATCTATAACTGCTAACCTGCCTATAGCCTCATACGAACAGGGCTTGATGATCCTTAAAGAAGATTCGACAACTATACAAAACTTTACAATTACAAAAGATACCGCATCAACCCGTACGGTCTATTTAAAATACCGTTTCAGGCCGGGGCGCAAATATCAGCTCACTTTAAATGAAGATGCTTTTACAGATATTTATGGCGATAAAAACAAACGTGCAGGGGTTAACTTTGAAGGTGATAAACAAGAAAATTATAGTCAGCTTACTTTAAAAGTAACCGTTCCGGAGCCTGATAAAAGTTATGTAGTTGAGTTATTGGATGACCAAAAGAACTTATTAAGAAGCGACCCTATAACCAGCAGCACCTCTATAATCTATAAAAACTACCTAACCGGTAAATACCGTATAAGAGTGGTTTATGATAATAACAAGAATGGCCGTTGGGATAGTGGTAATGTAAAGCAACAACAACAGCCAGAGAATATATGGCTTTATGATAAGGAACTTACGCTGAGGCCCAACTGGGAATCGGAAGAACCTTTGGCCATCCCTCAAGAACAGGTTACTCTTTAAACCAGCCCGAATACATGATATAATTATTCGGCAACTTATCTAATAAAGCCCTTTGCTCATCAGTAAGGGGCTTTATTTTTTTAGCGGGAGAACCGGCGTATAAATAGCCCGATTCGCATACGGTGCGTTCTAATACAACAGAACCTGCGCCGATGATCACATACTCCTCTACCACAGCATCGTCCATTACAATGGCCCCCATGCCTATTAAAACATTATCCTTTAATGTACAACCATGTACAATGGCGTTATGACCGATTGAAACATTGTTACCTATATTAGTTGGCGCTTTTAAATACGTAGCGTGGATGCAAGCATTATCCTGGATATTGGTATTGTTACCTATCTTGATGTAATGTACATCACCACGGATAACGGCATTGAACCAAACGGAGCAATTATCGCCCATTACCACATCGCCCACTATAGTAGCATTAGGCGCAATAAACGAATCTTTACCAATCTGGGGCGATTTATCTTTTACAGGTAGTATAACAGGCATATTTTAATGAGTGATTTTTGAATGAGTGAATGAGTGAATAAATTATTATGTTTGATGATACAAGCGAAAATAGCTCAGCTGGTAGAGCATCAGTTTCCCAAACTGAAGGCCGCGGGTTCGAACCCCGTTTTTCGCTCAAATACAAATATTAATGTGTTAAGACCATTTTTTTTTCTCCTTCTTATCGCAAGTCCTTACAACTTATTTGGGCAAGACGATAAAATGAGTGTTAAATCATTTATAGATTTAACAGACGTAACAGCAATTGAAATTCATGATTCAAATAACAATAAAAAATGGATCGTCAATCAACAAAGCTTGAGATTAATAAAAGATATATTAGCCAAATCGTACTACACTAATCAACTCTTAGTAAAACCGGGACACTTGTCGATTAAGTTCATAGGACCTCAAAACTTAAAGAGTTACATCATATACATGTATAATGACGGTATCTACTTTGACCCGTTTCGCTACCGTAGAGATGGTAAACTTAAAAATAAAGAAAAGCCTGTCTCGATAGTTTTAACGCGGTCAATAAATTGGGCCAAGCTAAAATAGTTCAATGTGCTAAAACACCGTATCTTCTAAAACTTCTTGATGTGCAGGGTAGTCCGTAGTATAATGCAAACCCCTGCTTTCTTTACGCATCATGGCCGATTTTACTACGATGTACGATACTTGTATCAGGTTACGCAACTCACAAAGTTTAACGGATAGTTTAGTTCGTTTATAAAACTCCTCAGTTTCTTCATATAATAAACGCAGGCGGCGCATGGCCCGCTCCAGTCTGAAATCTGAACGGACGATACCTACATAGTCATTCATCAGCTTTTGCATCTCACGGATGTTGTGTGTAACCAGGATATCTTCGTCTGACAACTGCACACCTTTCTCGTCCCAATCCGGTATGTTATCCGGTACTACTATGTTAGAGAAATCAACAACCGCATCCTTATATATACGATGGGCAAAAACCAATGCTTCTAATAATGAATTAGAAGCCAAACGGTTAGCACCATGCAGTCCTGTTGATGAACACTCGCCACAAGCATACAAGCGGTTAATAGACGAACGGCCCTGATGATCTACCAGTACACCACCACACATATAATGGCACGCAGGTGCAACAGGTATCATATCGCGGGTCATATCTATACCCATATCTAAACATTTGGCGTAGATATTAGGGAAATGCTGCAGGATATCCTTCTTCTTTTTATGCCTTACATCAAGATAAACATAATCCTCACCCGATTTTTTTATCTCAGCATCAATAGCACGTGCTACAATATCTCTTGGTGCTAACGACTTACGCGGGTCATACTCCTGCATAAACTCTTCACCATTAGTACGTTTTAATATACCCCCGAAACCACGTACCGCCTCTGATATAAGGAAAGATGGATATTCGCCCGGATTATATAAAGCCGTTGGATGGAACTGGATAAACTCCATATTCCTTACTTTACCTTTTGCACGGTAAACCATGGCCACACCATCACCGGTAGCAATAACAGGGTTAGTAGTAACAGAGTAAATATGCCCCGCACCACCAGATGCCATTACGGTTATCTTTGAAAGTATCTTTTCAACATGATTAGTTTCTGTGTTGAAAGCATAAATACCGTAACATTTAATATCCTCGGTAGACTTATCCACAAACTCACCTAAATGGTGTTGGGTTATCAGGTCTACTGCAAAGTAATGTGTCAGTATTTCAATATTAGGTTCGCGGTGGATCTCTTCTAATAAAGCACGCTCTATTTCAAAGCCGGTTATATCCTTATAATGCAGTACTCGAAACTCAGAGTGGCCGCCCTCTTTTGCCAGGTCATAAATGCCATCGTTTGTCTTATCGAAATTAGTACCGTAGTCTATTATTTCGTTAATTCTCTCCGGGCCTTCGGTAACAACAGCCCTAACAACTTCGGGGTCGCAGAGGCCATCCCCGGCAATTAAGGTGTCATTTATATGCTTTTCAAACGAATCTTCTTTTTTATCCACAACTACTGCAACACCACCCTGGGCGTATTTAGTATTGCTTTCGTCCTCGTTAGCTTTTGTAACTATCAGAACCTTACCGTGCTTTGCAGCTTTAAGTGCAAAACTCAATCCGGCTATACCCGATCCGACAACAAGGAAATCAACATTTCTGGTCATGCTTTGTATATGTATTGTGTAAAATTAGGTTTTATGTTAATAAGCGGGGTAAAACGTGTTAAATTTGTGTAGGAAAAAAATCAGAAAAAGTATTGACTGTGGATAACCCCGATTTTTTGAGATTTCGACAGATCTTTTGAGCAATTTATAAGACAGTTTCACAACGAAATCAACAATTTTACACACCGATAATTATTAACAAATAAGTATTTAAACAAAAAGTTGTTTACGATATGGATTTAAAAATCAATTAGATAAAAAATATAAAGACGTTTAAAATTGTTAATAACAATGGAAAAACAACTTTTTAGCTAATTCGTATCCCGACTTTTTAACATAACTAACACCTTAACAAACAATAGTTTTATTTTAATATAAAAAGAAGCTATTATTAATTGATTTGTGGAATGAATACCTTCGAAGAAATAAATGTGAAAGGATTTGCCGACGAATACATCGACCCGACGCTTGATCTTTTTGCGGAAATAGATAAACTCAAAAAAGAAAAAAATGCTGTTATACTGGCCCATTATTACCAGGAAGGAGATATACAGGATATTGCCGATTATATTGGCGATAGCCTTGGCCTTTCGCAACAGGCTGCTAAAACAGATGCCGATATCATTGTTTTTGCCGGTGTACACTTCATGGCCGAAACAGCAAAAATATTATCACCCGATAAGAAAGTTCTGCTACCGGATCTGAAAGCAGGCTGCTCACTGGCTGATAGCTGCCCGCCGCATTTGTTCAGGAAATTTAAAGAGCAATACCCTGACCACCTGGTAATTACCTACGTAAATTGTACAGCAGAACTGAAAGCTTTAAGCGACATCGTATGTACCTCGAGCAACGCGGTACAGATTGTAGAAAGCTTACCAAAAGACCAAAAGATCATCTTTGGGCCCGATAGAAACCTTGGCGCATGGGTAGCCAAAAAAACAGGCCGCGACCTGGTACTATGGAACGGTGCCTGCATGGTGCACGAGATATTTAGCCGTGAAAAGATCACTAAGCTTAAAGAACGCCATCCTGATGCCAAGATACTGGCCCACCCGGAGTGTGAGGAAGTGATACTGGAACTGGCCGATTACATAGGCTCTACTACCGGTATACTGAAGTACGCTACTAACAGCCCCGCTAAGGAATTTATCGTAGCTACAGAATCGGGTATTATGCACCAGATGGAAAAGGATAATCCTGATAAAGTATTTATCCCGGCGCCGCCAAATAACCTTTGTGCATGTAACGATTGCCCGCACATGAAACGCAATACACTGGAGAAACTTTACCTGTGCTTAAAAAATGAAATGCCCGAGGTTGAGGTACCTGCGCATATCATTAAAGAAGCTGTAAAGCCGATAGAGCGTATGCTGGAGATATCAGCTAAATTGGGTTTATAAGCCCTGTAAGACATTAATGCCAACGGATAGGTATCTTGGTACTGATAATAGCAAATGAGAGCCTTAAACGGCTGCTATTGGAAAACTAAGATAGAAAGTAGTACCTGCATCAATAGCGGTATCAAACCAAACCTTTCCGTTGGCATTTTCTATTGAGTTTTTAACAAAGGCCAAACCAAGGCCTGTACCGGAACTTTTGGTAGTAAAGTTTGGCTCAAATATTTTCTCGCGCATATTCTCAGGTATGCCGCTGCCGTTATCTTTAATAGTTAAAAGGATGTTTTTTGTCGTGATGAGGTAATTGATCTCTATCTCACATTTCCTGTCCTCAGGCGTAGCCTCTATAGCGTTTTTAAGCAGGTTGTTAAAACAACGTAACAGCTGGTCGCGGTCGGCATCAACGTTAAATGGTGTTTCGGGCCATTTATAGGTGATCAGTACATTGTCCATTTGTTTAAAGATGGTTACCGCCTGGTTAAGGATATCAAAAATATTCATCCGCTCTATCCTGGTATCAGGCATCTTAGCAAAAGCCGAGAACTCAGATGCAATGGATGAAAGGCTTTCTATCTGCTCAACAAATGATTTGCTGAAACGCTCAAATTTCTGGTCAAACTTAGGGTCTTTATCCTTCCATGATTTATCAAGCAACTGTAAGCCAAGTTTAAGCGGCGTTAGAGGGTTTTTGATCTCGTGGGCTACCTGCTTAGCCATTTCACGCCAGGCGCTCTCACGTTCAGACTGTGCCAGTTTTATAGCGCTTTGTTCAAGCGCAGCAATCATGTTGTTATATTCTTTTATCAGTGCCCCTATCTCATCATCGCGGTCCCATTTAATAGGCTCGTTCTTTTTACCGTAAATGGTTTTACTTAAGTTGTATTGGATAAAGTTTAGCGGCGCTGTTATTTGCCTTGCTATGATCACCGCAAACAAACCAATGGCTATAAATACCAGGGCATAAACGTTTATCATGATGTTAAGCAATGAGCCTATACGCTCTGTATAATCGGCCTGGTTGGCAAAGTAGGGTAACTGCAGGTAAGCAATGGTTTCGTGCCTAACATTGCGGATGGGTGTATAAGCAGCTTTATACGATAGTAAACCTATCTTTTCATCACTTAAAACTTCAGATTTTTGCTGACCATTTAAAGCAATAAATGCCCTGCCGTTCATTTGGCGGCAAAGCAAACCATAATCATAAATTTTAGGTTGCGTGGTTAACAATAATTTGCCGTTCAAATCAAATAAGCTAAGGTCGGCAGAGTAGTTGCCGGCCAAATTATCAAAGGCTACCCTCGCCTGTTCATTATCGTAATTTAAACGATCAACCAGCGGGCCCACCTCAAAAGCCGTTGCTATTTGTAAAATTTTTGATCGTATCAGCTTCTCCTGCTGTGTTTGAAACTGCGAACTGATAGATACAAAAGTGATTATACCCACCAATATCAGCGTAATTACTACGGCAAATATCATAGAGAATTGTATACGCGTACGGTATAAGATCTTATCGAGGCTTATTTTAAAGCCCCATTTAATGCGGTTATTGTTAACCGTTAATATCCTTACTCTTATCCATAACAACCTTACCAAAATTACCAGCGTACCAAATAAAAGCAGGATAACAAAGAAAAAAGTTATGGCCGTTATATTTGATAAAAGCGCATTGTTTTCTTGTGTAACTACAATAAGGTTACGTTCGCTTTGCTTGTACAGCAGGTGGTTATATGTGGTAAACCTACTGGCTAAAGCGTTGTTGGTACCTTCAGATGTTTGCGTGGTATAATCATGCAGTTTTCCTTTAAACTCATTATTACGTACGCTGTAAACGTAATTACCGCTTTGCGTTACCAGGCGGTTATCAGCATAAAAAGCAAAAGAATAACCTTTAAAATCATCGCTATTTCCTTTTACCTGCTTATCTATCAACAGATCGGGGAATGAACCGGGAATCAAAAGAGGTTTAGACTTTAGTTCAATAACAACCGTACCCAGGTTATTGTCATTATCGAATACCGGTAAAATGGCAAAGTAGCTTTGGAAACCGAACGATTCGTTCTCCCGGTAGAAGTAATCAGATACTTTGTATGAACTGTAAACCACCATATCCTTGAAAACATCAAGCGAGTAGTTTTTTTCTACCGATATAGGCGAACCATTGGTATCGTATCCATGTACCTTAAAATCATATTTAGAAAGGTATTGGTCAAAATATGTTTTCTTTAAGCGGGTTTCCAGGTAATCATCGCTTCGGTCGGTACTTTTAAAGTACGATACCAGTAACGAATCTTTACTTAGGTCTTTTTCTATTTTTTTGAAGATGCCATCAGCTATAGCATCATCAGGCATCTCCAGTTTTTGGATCAGTACTTTTCTTACACCTTCTTCCCTAACCTGTTCAAAATGGTTAAGCTTTATGGCCGATATAATGGTACATATTAGTATTACCCATATAAAGGTCATCGAGGTAAACCGCCGGTTCTCATACTCATAAGCGTAACCCCTTATCAGTATAATAAACATCCACAAAATATTGTACATGCTAAACTCCCAGTAAAAAGTGGTGACTGCGGTTACAATAGCAATTGCACTAATAAAAATAATAGCCTGCTGCGAGGTTGGAATAGCAAGTTCAAAACAAATAGTAAGCGATATCTCGCTTAGCAGAAAGAACATCAGGAAACTGAAACAAAGCATCAGTACACCTAAATAACTAAAGCCAGATAAATTAAGGATGTTATTTACATCGAAACTTATCTTAGAGTTAATTACCAGGCCGTAGAATATCCTTAAAAGCTCGTTTGAGATAAATATGAGTATGCCCAATATGGCTGCCAGGATAACGTAGCTTAAAATTTTTCCCGGCTTTTTTTTCACCAACCGGTTGCGCTGGGTGTAAGCAAATGCAAAGAACCAGCATAAGCACAGGATATTGATACAAAAATCGCCCAGGGAACGGAATACGGGTGATGATGCATATAACTGGGGGCTAAATAATGATAATTGTTCGGTAAATACCGGTATACCTAAAAACAGGTTTATTATCCTGATGATGATCAAAGAACCGGCAAGGAACAAGAAGGAAGCATACACCCACTTACGAGCAAGATATTGCGTAATGTTTTGGATAAGTATGCATAAGCTGATAATTGCCAATACCCAAAAACCAACAACAAGGTTAAAGAAACGATGATTTACACCTTTTGTGAGTTTTAAAGAGAATAGGTAAACGCCATTAACATCATGCACGGCGTATACTTCTTTATCAGTAAAATCGGCAATTTCTACATTTTGATCGGTGGTGAGATCTTTTGCAAAAACGTTGCGCAGATATTCGTTTCCGAAAGGATAGCTGTTTCTTACAGGGATAAAAAATATAACCACTGTTTCACCATCGGTTTTACGGATAGCTTCGTAATAACCATTTGGTTGTTTTATAAAAGAACAGCCTTCTTTTATCCTTTGGACCGCCTTCGGCGGGATAACCTTAGCACCCGACCAAAAATTAAGTTTCCCGTTTTTGTATACCAGTGCCCATATACCACGTTTCATGGTATAATCCTGGATAAAATTGAGGCCTTTTTTAGGGGTATTACGTAAATTCTTTATCTCCTCAAAAGCTTGCTTACTGGTTAGGAAGTTATAAACAAGCGTTTCTTTTTTATGGAGATTATTTTCGAGCAGGCGTGCCGTTTGCACCAAATTGTTGGCCGGCGTGTACGTGCTTTCTATAGCCAGTGCTGTAAACAGTAAACTGGCAAACAATAAGGCTAACAGTACCCGTATTTTTCCGGCGGTTGACAATTATTTTTGTATCTAATAGGTAGTATAAAAATAAAGCCACCCAAAAAGGGCGGCTTTATGTAATGTATTATTCCTGGATGGCTGCGCTTGCAGTAGCAACCTCGCGGTTTACCTTTTTAACAAGTCCTTGCAATACTTTGCCGGGGCCAACTTCAGTAAATGATGTTGCGCCATCTTCAAGCATGTGCTCAACGGTTTGCGTCCAGCGTACCGGGCCGGTCAATTGTGCAATCAAATTATGTTTTATCTGCTCAACATTGGTATAAGCTTTTGCATCAATGTTTTGGTAGATAGGGCAAACCGGTTTGCTAAATGCTGTATTCACAATAGCTTGCTCCAGCTCAACACGTGCAGCTTCCATTAATGGTGAATGGAAAGCACCACCTACGTTAAGTTTCATAGCGCGTTTTGCGCCTGCCGCGGTCATTTTTTCGCAAGCTGCATCAATACCGGCAACCGTGCCCGATATAACCAGCTGGCCAGGGCAGTTATAATTTGCCGGTACAACCACATCAGTTAATTGCTGGCAGATATCTTCAACCGTAAAATCATCCAAAGCTAAAATAGCTGCCATGGTACCCGGTTGTATCTCACACGCTTTTTGCATAGCGTTTGCACGTGCAGCTACCAGGCGTAAACCATCTTCGAACGATAAAGCGCCCGATGCTACCAAAGCAGAGAACTCACCTAAAGAGTGGCCTGCAACCATATCCGGCTGGAAATCGCTGCCCAATACTTTAGCCAATATTACCGAGTGCAGGAATATAGCCGGCTGGGTTACATTGGTTTGTTTAAGATCTTCTTCGGTACCCTCAAACATTACATCAGTAATGCGGAACCCTAAAATTTCGTTCGCTTTTTCAAATAATTCGCGGGCCTGTCCGCTTTGTTCGTAAAGGTCTTTGCCCATTCCCAGAAACTGGGCACCCTGCCCAGGGAAGATGTATGCTTTCATAAGTTGCCCCCTAACCCCCTAAAGGGGGAATAAGTGTATATGTTTAGTAATTGATATATAAATAAATAGCTCCTGCTTCTCCGCCAGCTGGCGGAGGTTGGGGGGCTATTAACTCAATCGTGATGAGATCAAGTTTAAAAATTCTGTCCTGGTTTTTTCTTTCAAAAACTCGCCGGTAAATGCCGATGTGGTAGTTACCGAGTTTTGCTTTTGTACACCGCGCATGCTCATGCAAAGGTGGCGGCACTCTATTACCACACCTACCCCGATAGGGTTAAGCGTTTCCTGTATACAATCGCGTATCTCGTTGGTTAAACGCTCCTGCACCTGCAATCTGCGGGCAAAAACATCAACTATACGCGGTATTTTGCTTAGGCCAACTACATAACCGTTCGGTATGTAGGCAATATGCGCTTTTCCAAAAAATGGCAACATGTGGTGCTCACACATCGAATATACTTCAATGTCTTTAACAATCACCATTTGGCTGTACTCTTCCTTAAACATGGCCGAGTTAAGGATCTCTTTAGCATCCGAATCATAGCCATGGGTAAGGTAAAGCATAGCTTTTGCTACACGCTCGGGCGTTTTAAGTAAACCTTCGCGGTTTGGGTCCTCGCCAATTTGTTTTAAAACTTCGTGGTAATGGCCCGATAGGTTTTGGATCAGTTCGGGATTGTAACGGTCAACTTTTTGGTAACCGTTTATGCCCGCGTCCCTGTCAGGAATGTTGTCGTCGTCGTCGATCATCTATAAAGGTTTACTCGCCAAAGTACTCGGCAGAATTATTTTCGGTTTCAAATAATCTTACAGAATGCAAAAATACGCCTTCGTGTGCTTCAATAGGGCCTTTTAACTGGTTGAAAATTTCAATTGTCAGTAATTCTGTCGAAGCCATTTTGCCGGCCATAAACTCCACATCTTTATTGATGTTCTTATGATCCAGCTTTTCTATCACGTATTCGTTAATGATCTGTTTCAGATCTTTAAGGTCAATAAGGTAACCGGTAGCATGGGTAACTTCACCTTTTACAGTTACAAAAAGGTTGTAGTTATGGCCGTGCCAGTTAGGGTTTGCGCATTTGCCAAAAACCTCAAAGTTTTTCTCGGCGCTCCACTCCTCGCGGTACATACGGTGTGCCGCGTTAAAATGTTCCTTGCGCGTAATATGTATCATCATAACTTTTAATGGTGCAAATATACAAAACAAAAACAGGCGAGTTGTTTTATCTTAGCTTTCAAAAAATAGAGCTTATGCGGGTATTGTTTGTAGCAGCTACGGAGTTTGAAGTTGAAAGTCTTAAGTCCGAAGTCCGAAGGCTTAAGTCCGAAAGTGGAGATTCAGACTCCAGACTTAGAACTAACGACTTCAGACTCCTAATAACCGGCGTAGGTATGGTAGCAACAGCCTATGCCCTTGGCCGCGAACTGGCCACAAACCAATATGACCTGGCCATAAACCTGGGTATTGCCGGCAGTTTCGACCGTAATATTGCCCTGGGTGATGTTGTGGAGATAACCGAAGATAACCTTGCCGAACTGGGTGCCGAAGACGACGAAAAATTTTTGCCGATAGCAGAAATGGGCTTTGGGAAAAGCGCCTTCGGCGCAACTAAACCGTTGGAAGAACTGGTTGACCTGGGCCTTAAAAAATGTTCGGCAGTAACGGTGAACACTGTCCACGGAAATGAAGCGTCTATCCAAAAATTACAGCAACGTTTAAAAATCCAGATAGAAAGTATGGAAGGAGCGGCCTTCTTCTACGCCTGTTCCGAGGCCAAAGTAGCATGCATCCAGGTACGATCCGTTTCCAATTACGTGGAGAAACGCAACCGCGATGCCTGGCAAATAGGCCCGGCTATTAAAAACCTTAATGAGATAGCCATAAAATTGTTGGATGCGCTTAGCATAATGTGATAAGTGTTCAGGGTGTTCATGCGCGTGAACACTTAGGCGGTGAAGCCCCCTCTAAATCTCCCCCGACAGGGGAGACTTTTTACTAAGTCTTTTTTATAGCCCCTCTCCCTCGGAGAGGGGTTGGGGAGAGGCCTATTGTGCTTTCTCTACCCTCAAACCGGCATCAGTAACCTCATGCAAAGGGTTATCGCGCATGTTCTGTTCTATCTCAAAATGCCACTTGCCCGCCGTCGGGAATTTGTATGCTTTGCGGATAGGGATCTGGTAGCTATACATATTACCGGTACCGCTGCCCAGCCACTCGCCATCGGGTTTGGCCAGCTTAAACTCGTAACGGGTAACCAGTGTTTTCTTGCCCGGCGAGGTCATTTTTACCAGTGCAAACATGTTTGAATAGCGGTAGTTACCCGTTACCCGCACATTAAAATACAGGTTATACGGGATGTTGTTATCAGCAATATCAACATCATACTTAACCCTGTTAACGTACGACCAGTTGTGGTTGGCAATCTCGGTATTATCGTCCATCACCCTTGTAGGATCTGAACAACCCTGGGCAATTGCCGCTACCATTAACCCCAATAATAAAGCTCTTAACCTTACCATATATTACTGCGGATTTTGAGGTGGTGCACTGTTGCCACGTTCCTGATTACCGCCACCACCGCGGTTACCACGGTGCCTTCTGTTACGGTTGCGGTTATTGTTGCCGCTGCCTTCCGTTTTTGGGCCTGCGTTTTGAGCGCCTTCGGCGCGTTCTCCCTGAGCTTGTTGCGGCTGCTGCGGGCGGTTTGGCCTGTTATTTTGTTGCTGTTGCGGACGGTTACCCCCTTCGCCACCCTGCTGTTTGCCTTCCGGGCGAGGTTGGTTTTGCTGGCGGTTATTGTTATTATTTTCAGAGCGTTTAGCCTGCTGGTCGCCGCCACGGCGGTTGTTATCGCGGCTTTTCTGTTTTTGCTTGTTCTTGTTGCGGCGCTCATCCAAACGGGTAAGGCTATCCTGGCCAACAACGTTCTCGTAATCAAGCACTTTTGCCGGTTTGGTTTCTACCTCAACTACCTGCCCAAGGTCTTCAACCAGTACGCCCTCTTTATTTAACGCTTGTATCTCTTTAACACGTTTAATAGGCAGCGGGATCCATGATTCGGCACCAGGGAAACTGAACCACATCATGCGTTTAAAGATGTCGGTTTTTTGCAGGCGGGCATCACCGTTTTGGGTCTTTAACACATTTACATTATCGGGGATGTGTTTCAGCGCGTCCATATAAGTATCCAGCTCGTAGTTGAGGCAGCATTTTAATTTGCCACACTGGCCCGCAAGCTTAAGGGTATTTAAAGATAGATTTTGGTAACGTGCGGCAGCGGTAGAAACCGTTTTAAAATCGGTTAACCAGGTACTGCAGCAAAGCTCGCGACCGCATGAGCCAATACCGCCCAAACGGCTTGCTTCCTGGCGCATACCTATCTGGCGCATCTCGATACGGATGCGGAAAGCCTCGGCCATTTTCTTGATCAGTTCCCTGAAATCAACGCGGCCTTCGGCCGTATAATAAAAGGTGGCTTTGGTTTTATCGCCCTGGTAATCCACATCACTTATCTTCATTGATAAGTTGAGGTTAAGCGCCAGCGTGCGCGATTTGTGCATGGTTTCCCACTCCAGATCTTTGGCAGCTTTCCACTTATCTACATCGGCAGGCGTAGCACGGCGATAGATCTTTTTAACAACATCAGCTTCTTTAACATGGCGTTTGTGCATTTGCATACGCACCAGTTCGCCGGTTATCGAAACGTGGCCGATATCATACCCACCTGTAGTGGTCTCTACGGCAACCAGGTCGCCGTTCTCCAGGTAGATATTATCGTTGTTATGAAAAAATTCCTTTCTCGATCCTTTAAATCTTACTTCGATGATCGAAAATGGCTTATAGTTAGTTGGCATGTCCATGTGCGACAGCCAATCGTGTACATCAAGTTTGGCGCAACCATTAGTAAGGCATGAGCCATTACTTTTGCAGCCTGCCGGCGTACATCCGCCGGATGAGCAACTTCCGCATCCCATAATTAGTTCGGTATATAGTGATTCCCCTCGGGGACAATTTTCAAATGTAATATTTTTATAATCTGTAAAGATACGTCTAAAAACAAGATTTTAGGGTTTGCATTCCTTTCTATATGGTAATGCGCCGTTTCAAGCTCGCTGATCACCGCCTGAGCCATACCCAAACTGATAACGCCCGACATTTTTTTGGCCATTTCCATTTCATGCTCGGGCAGTTTCACAATTCGCTCCGCACCTGCACGTAAAAGGCAGCATTCCCGAAGGAAACTTATTCCGTATCTGATAAAATTCTTTTGGTTCTCACGCCCCATCTTGGCGGCCTGGTCTACAAAGCTCAGCACCTCGAGGCCTTTGTTGCTTACACACAGGCGCAGCCACTGCACAAAAAGTTCGTGATAGCTTTTGGTATCTTGTTGCAGCATGCCCAAGGCTTCGGTCATGTTGCCATTGGCGAGGTAGGCTATTTCTGAAGCTGCTGTTTCTGTTTGATGATGGCGGGTAAGCATCTCGGTTTTGATATCCTCATAATTTAAACAAGGAATTTTAACCAGTTGCGTACGCGACAGGATGGTGTTCAGTATCTGATCCTGATTTTGCGCCACCAATAAGAATAATGTATTCGGCTGAGGCTCTTCAATTACTTTAAGTAAAGCATTACCCTCTTTATCCAGATACTCGGGCAACCAAAGGATCAGGATCTTGTAAACCGATTCAAATGGTTTAAAGCTGAGTTTCTTGATGATCTGGTGGCACTCGGCAATATTGATGTTAGCTTGCTTGTTCTCGGCGTCCAGATATCCGCGCCACAAGTCGAGGCTTAGGTATGGGTTAGCCGTAAAAGCTTCGCGCCATTGTTCAATAAAAGTAAGTGCGTTATCATCCTTATGCTTCGCGAAGAAAGGGTATGAAAAATGCAGATCGGGATGCATCAGTTTCTGGTATTTGCGGCACGATGAACAAACCCCGCAAGAATCATCGGGCTGTTTATCCTCGCACGATAGATACTGTGCATAGGCCACTGCCAAAGCCAAAGAACCCGACCCCTCGGGCCCCAAAAACAACTGGGCATGACTCACCCTGTTCTCGGCTACCGAATTGATCAACCTTTGCTTTACCTCTTGCTGCCCTATGATCTCTTTAAACTGCATTTGGTGCAAGGTAACGAATAGATTTTAGATGTGAGATATGAGATTTGAGACCGCGGGGCGTTTACCGTATCTTTGGCGCAAAGATTCAATTGAAATGGTAGTTTATCTCATATCTCATATCTCACATCTAAAATCTGCGAAGCTATGAGGATCATGGCTTTCGACTACGGTACAAAGCGTATCGGCATTGCCGTTACCGACCCTATGCAGATCATAGCAACGGGATTGGATACCATACACCCTATGCATATTATTGATTACCTGAAGAAATACCTGCAAACCGAACAGGTGGAGCGATTTATAGTGGGCGAACCCAAGCAGATGGATAATACGCCATCACAATCGGCCATACATGTAAGGGGTTTTGTGAATTTGCTGAAGAAGACCTTCCCCGAGGTTCCCATTGAAATGCTGGATGAACGCTTTACTTCAAAAATGGCATCGGCAGCCATTGCCCAAAGTGGAATGGGCAAAAAAGCAAGGCAGAGTAAAGAGCTGGTAGATACGGTATCGGCAGTGATATTGCTGCAAAGCTGGATGAGTAAAGGTTTTTAAGTTGAAAGAGTTTTATGAACGATATGAGGCACAGATAAGGGCATTGGCCGTTGCGCCAATAGTGTTTATCGCATTGTATTTTATTAGCAGGGAGCCAAAGTTTTCTTGTGATGATTATGCAAAAGGATTTAGAGACGATTACGAATGCCATTTGATATTATCCCATAAGAGCGACGACCACATTTTTGCCTATTTTTTTGGGACGGATCTTTATACACACCAATCAACAGATGTTAAAGATGGTAGCAAGTGGATCTCTAAAAACTTCGATAAGTTTCGTAAAGGCGATACCATTATCAAAAACAAAGGCGAATACACCATAACCATTAAAAGAAAAGGAGAAGTTGTGAGTATCCCTTTTGAATGTAACAGGATATACCCCGATACTTTAGCTGCCCGCAAATAGCAAAGCATCTGTTAAAATTTGTTAACGTACTTGTGAATGCAAAGGCTAAATAAATAGTTTTGGTAAAATACTATTTATACCCATGAAAAGCCTTATCACCTTAACAGCTTCCCTATTATTATCGGCACAACTATTTGCGCAAACCAATACGGCTACGCCGGATGCCGGTTATAATCTTGATTTTGAAAGAGTATCTGCCGGCAGGTCGTTGCCCGATAACTGGGAGATATTCTTCCACGAAACAATATATAAAGACGATTATAAATACGACACCGACACAAAAGAGAAGCATGGGGGTAAATACTCCTTATTAATAGAGCAAACCAAATCTACGGATGCCCGCTCTTTTATGAGCATAAAGCAGGTTATCCCGGCAAAGTATGCGGGCAAACAATTAGAGTTTAAAGCATGGCTAAAGTTTGAAGGAGTTGAAGATTTTATGGGCCTGCTGATACGCGCTGATGATATTAGAGGGAATGTGTTAGACTTCCGCTCAATGCAGGGCCAGAAGATAAATGGCACCGGCGACTGGAAACAGTATTCTCTTAAATTCAACATCCCACAGTACGCGCAAAACATTTCGGTGGCGGCCATATTAAAAGGTGCTGGCAAACTTTGGGTTGATGATGCACAGATCTTGATAGATGGTGATGATATCTCTAAAGCTAAAACCAAACCCGACTATGACCCCAACGCCATTGCTTACGGGTATAACAAAGCAGCATCGGGCACGGTAAAATTGAAAGATGCCACGCTTTATTATGAGACCTACGGAAAAGGCGAGCCGCTGCTTTTGCTGCATGGCAACAGCCAGGAAATTTATGCCTTTAATTTTCAGATAAAAGACCTGGCTAGAAAATATAAGGTGATTGCGGTAGATACCCGCGGCCAGGGCAAAAGCACCGATGAAACCACCGGCCCGCTCAGCTACGACCTGTTTGCCGATGATATGAAACAACTGCTTGATTCGCTCCACATCAAAAAGACAAACATCCTTGGCTGGAGCGATGGCGGTAATACGGGGTTGATAATGGCCATAAAATATCCTTCGTATGTAAATAAGCTGGCTGTAATGGGTGCCAACCTGTTCCCTACCAATGAGGCCCTGCCCGATAAAGTGCTTGAACAGGTAAAGGCACAATTGGCAACCTACAAACTCTCTAACCAGCCCAAAGCAAAAATGCAGGCCCGCCTTTTTACCATGCTGTTAGAAGAACCGCACCTGACGTTTGATGATGTCCGCAAAATTAAATCGCCGGTATTGGTACTGGCCGGCCAGGACGATCTGATACTGGAGAAACACACCCGCGCCATTGCGGATGCCATCCCCAAGGCAAAACTTGTGATATTTAAAGGTGCAACGCACTACGCACCTGTAGAGATACCGAAGGTGTTTAATGAGACGGTACTTAACTTCATAGACCGCTGATTTCCTTCACCCGCGCGTCATTGCGAGGTACGAAGCAATCTCCGAGCTGTACAGAGCCGCTTGTCCTAAAGAGATTGCTTCGTACCTCGCAATGACGCGGTTTTATATTTTTCGCTGGCGCACGCGTGCCGCGTGTGCTGTTATAACAGCCGCCACGCGTTAGGGATAGCAACGGATACCGGCCATGCGCCTAATGCCCGTGCGCGTATGAGTGTATAGCCCGACCCGAAGGGGAACGCCCATCTAAATACCTATATAATATTGTAAAACAACACTTTATCCATCGTAAAATCCCATTAAAAATAAAATTCTTACCTTTGCCGCCATGGAAATTCTTGACGCGGCCTTGCAAGGCTACCTTGATAACCATTGCGACCCCGAGCCGGTGGGGTTGCAAAAGATAAATCGGGATACTCATCTGAAGATGCTGAAAGCTAATATGCTGTCAGGTCATTATCAGGGCCGGGTGCTGAGCATGCTCAGCAAAATGATGCAGCCTAAGCTTATTTTAGAAATAGGGACCTTTACCGGTTACTCGGCTATTTGTTTAGCCGAAGGATTGGTTGAGGGTGGCATTTTGCATACCATTGAGGTGAATGCCGAGTACGAGGAAATGCTCAATTCACACTTTGAACAAACAAATGTGGATAAAAAAATCAAGCTGCATATTGGCCCTGCAGAGGCCGTATTGGCTGATTTTCAAGAAAATAACTTTGATATTGTGTTTATCGATGCGGATAAACGAAATAATTTTAAGTACTTTGAGTTAGTACTTGATAAGTTAAGACCCGGAGGGTTAATAATAATTGATAACGTTTTGTGGAAAGGAAAGGTGTACGACGAAACCCAAAAGGACGCCGATACCGAGAGCTTTCGCAAACTAAATGAACAGATAGCTGTTAACACACAGGTTGAAAAATTAATTCTACCAGTGCGCGATGGACTATTGCTCATCAGAAAAAAGTAAATTATGAAGAAACTCTTAACTATTGCTCTTCTTTCAGTTTCAGCATTAATTGCATCAACATCAGCTGCTTCAGCTCAAAGTGCTCCACAATCTTATATTGATAAGTTCAAAGATAATGCCATTCGTATTATGCATGAGACCGGCGTACCGGCAAGCATCATTCTTGGAGTGGCCATGCACGAGAGTGCAAGCGGAAAAAGCGCAATTGCCAAAAATTTGAATAACCAGTTTGGTGTAAAAGGCGGCGGTGGTGCCGTGTACTATAAAGGCAACAAAAAGGTACGTACATCATATAAAAAATACGACAGCGTGATGGATTCTTTTAAAGATTTCGCCCGCATCATGACTGAGCGTAAACAGTTTAGCCACCTGGCTGATAAGTTTACGCAGTACGATTACAAGGGCTGGGCTAAGGGCATTCAGCGCAGTGGTTACTGCAGTAGCCGTACCTGGGCATCGCAAGTGGTAAACATCATCAAAAGATACAGCCTTGATGATTATGATGATGATCCAAACCCGGACTCGACAGCTACTAAAAAACCCGAATTAGCAAGCAATTAATTTTTTGCGATTTAAAACCTTAAGTTTGGCTCAGCTATAAGCAAACTCATGCGTAGACTTCTTATCCTGTTAATTGCTGCTTTCTGTTTTACATCATGTTCTGCCAAAAAAGGCACCATAAGCAGCAGCAAAGCCCGTAAAAACAATCAAGCCATTCAAAAGCGCAACCGCGCAAGTATTGCCGCGCATAAAGATCTCACATCGCTTGAGTATATTGAGCAGTTTAAAGGCATAGCCATTGAGGAGATGAATGCCTACGGCATACCGGCAAGTATTACGCTTGCACAAGGTTTGTTTGAGAGCGGCGCCGGCAACAGTGACCTGGCGAAGTTTGCCAATAACCACTTCGGTATAAAATGCGGCAGCGGCTGGACAGGCGAAAGCTACTATAAGAACGATGATAACGAGAACGATTGTTTTCGTGTTTACTCAAATCCTGAAGAATCATTCCGCGATCACTCTACCTTTTTAAAGAAGAAAAATTACGCCCGCCTTTTTGAGCTGAATAAAAACGACTATAAAGGCTGGGCTTACGGTTTAAAAGCTTGTGGTTACGCCACCAACCCAAAATATCCGCAATTGCTGCTCAATATCATCACTAAATACCAGCTTGATCAGTATGATCGTGCTGAGGGAGAGGTAGCCAAAATAAAACGTGAAGACCGCGTACTGGCCGAAATAAGCGATAACGCGAATACGCCACAGCAAGACAGCATTACCAAAACCCCGCCCGACGATAAAATTTACACCGTTAAACAGGGCGACACACTATACAACATATCCAAACGTTTTGGTATCACTGTTGACGACCTTAGGGAACTGAACAGACTGCCTGATGCCGGCATAAAAATTGGCCAGAAACTGGTTGTAGTGAAATAGTGTGTTAAAGATTGTTAAAGAATAATTCATCGCGCAGCAAAACTGTAACTTTAAGATCCCAAATGAAGTTATGGCTTACCTCTGTTTTTTTAATGCTATGCTTTACCGGCTTTGCGCAAAGCACGGTAAGCGGGATAGTATTTGATAAAAACAGCAATGCCCGTATAGCAAGGGTAAGTGTTACCAACCTCACATCGGGCAAATCTGTTTACAATACTTTTAAGGGCGAGTTTGAGATACAGGCCAAACCCGGCGATAGGCTCGCGTTTGTACAAACCGAGCATTTTGGCGATACCATTACTGTTAACAATTACGAATCAATGGCGGTTTACCTTAAGCCTGTAGCCATACAGCTGATGGAAGTTACCGTAAAAGGAAAGAACACAACGCCTGAGAAGCAACTGGAGAAAACCAAGCAGGAATACAGTAAAATATACGGCTCCACGGCTAATGCCGATCTGTTAAGTTTGGGCAGCGGCGGGGTTGGTTTAAGTATTGATGCTTTATATAATGCCTTCAGCAAAAGTGGCCGCAATGCCGAGAAACTGAGAGGGATAATTGATGCCGAGTATAAGCAAAAGGTGATAGACTACCGGTTTAACAAAGCATTTGTACAGGGCATTACCCACCTGGAAGAGCCAAAGCTTACCGATTTTATGCAGAAATACCGCCCCGGTTATTACCTGGTAACCACTGCCGGCGACTATGAGTTTATCTCTTACATCCGCACCAA
Source organism: Mucilaginibacter conchicola (assembly GCF_003432115.1). Classification (GTDB taxonomy): domain Bacteria; phylum Bacteroidota; class Bacteroidia; order Sphingobacteriales; family Sphingobacteriaceae; genus Mucilaginibacter; species Mucilaginibacter conchicola. Next base: position 955,835 of record NZ_QWDC01000002.1, on the reverse strand, counting down.
CCTTAAGCGCTACCTGCGCAGGCCGCGATCATACGAGGTTGCTCCCCTGCCCGAGATAAAATTGGATGTAAACTGATTCTTTAACGCACGCAAATTCTGCACATTTCTAAGGTATTTTTAATTAATGCAATGAAATAAGAGATTTTTGCTTTTTATTTGTGGCATGTTGAAAACCGGTATTAAGCTTTTTTTACTGTCATTCACTTTTGCTATCGGGGCATCAGCCCAAACTACCGACTCGGTTGCAAAAAAAGATACCGTTAAGATAGACACCGCTCTACTTAACAAATACCGCATCAACACAAAAAAGAATGCCATCCCGGTACCGCCAACCCCTTTGGAGATAAGGCAGGAACTAATACCGGTTACCATGTTGGATTATAAAGTGAGCTACTGGCGCAAAGCCATCACCTTTGGGTTAAATTTTAACCAGGCCGCGTTTACCAACAATTACTCAGCGGGTGGTGTATCATCTATCGCTATCGGATCAAACTTTATTTACCATACCGAGTATAACAAAGCACCGTTCAGTTACATATCTGAACTGAACCTGCAGTACGGTAAATCAAAAAGCAAAGGCTTAGGATCGCGCAAAACAAACGACCGTATTTTTTGGGATAACAAGTTTGCTACGCAGATGGCAAAACACTGGTTCTTCTTCGGGTCGTTGAGTTTCGAGTCGCAATTTGATAAGGGTTACAATTATGATGCTAACCCGGCGGTTGCGCCTACCCAGATCTCTAACTTCATGGCTCCCGGTTACCTCACTGAGTCAATCGGTTTTGAGTATAAGCCTGTATCATACTTCGATCTGCGTTTAGGTACCGGTACCGCCCGTCAAACTTTTGTGTTAGACGAAAAGGTTTACGCGCAAGACCAATTAGAAGCTTACGGTGTTAAAAAAGGGAAAAACGTCCGTACCGATATCGCATTCCAGGCAGTAGCCATTTTTGATAAAGACATTGCACAAAACATGCACCTTAACACCCGTTATGAGATGTTTGTGCCTTACGGCCAGCCATTGAGTTACACCCGCCACCGTTTAGATGCAGTATTAGCGGCTAAGGTTAACCGACTCATCAACGTATCTATCAATGGTACCTTGTTGTTTGATAAAAACACAGGTATCAATGATATCCAGGGCACCGAAGGCTTATCGCTGGGTGTGCTGTACAAGTTCCCGTGATTTTCAGTCGGCAGTAGCCGGTTCGCAGTTTGCAGAAACGTTGATAATGCGCTTCGACAGGCATTCGCTTGCATTTAAAAAATCAAAAGCTATATTTGCGCATTAATATTCTCAAGGGGTGCCTTGCTTTGAGTAAAATCAAACTGAAAGACAGGCTGAGATCATACCCATGATCCCCCGGACCCCCTGAAGGGGAGCAATAAAAACTCTAAAGTCGACTTAGGGTTCTCCTGCTCCCCCTTTAGGGGGCCGGGGGGCGACACCTGATCCGGGTAATGCCGGCGTAGGGAGAGGTAAAAAGTTAATTATGCTGCAGCTTTACCCTGGCTGTGGTTAGTTTAACTAATTTTATTGTTCAACACATTTTGAAAAACTTATTTGTGGCCCTTGCGGCCCTGCTGTTGCCTGTTGTGGCATCAGCCCAATTTTCCATCACAGGGAAAATTACCGATCAATCCGGCGAGGCTTTGGCTAACGCTACCGTTTCTATTACCAACCCAAACATTAACACACAAACTGATGGCCGCGGTAGCTACACCATCAGCAACCTGCCTGCGGGAACTTATGCTGTAAAAGCCAGTTTTATTGGCTTTCAGTTGGCTACCAAAAGCATTACGCTGAACGGAAACCAGACGCTCAATTTTGTACTAACCAACAATGTTTTCACTACCGAGGAAGTAACCGTTACCGCAACTCGTGCCAACAAAACATCGCCTACGGCATTTACCAACCTTAGCAAAAAAGACCTGCAGAAGAACAACTTTGGCCAGGATCTGCCTTACCTGCTTAACCAAACACCATCAGTAGTGGTGACATCTGATGCCGGTGCGGGCGTGGGCTACACAGGTATCCGTATCCGCGGCAGCGATGCCAGCCGGGTGAACGTAACCATTAACGGCATCCCGTATAACGATTCGGAAAGCCAGGGTTCGTTCTTTGTAGATCTGCCGGATATTGCATCATCTGTGAATAACATCCAGGTGCAGCGCGGTGTGGGTACATCAACCAACGGCGCCGGTGCATTTGGCGGGAGTATAAACATCCAAACCACCACCCGCCGCGATACCGGTTATGCCGATATCAGCAGCTCGGCAGGCTCGTTCAATACATTTAAGAACACGCTCAACTTTGGCACCGGCTTAATGGGTGGCAAGTTTGCTGTAGATGGCAGGTTATCGCAGATCACCTCTGACGGTTATATCGACGACGCATCATCAAACCTTAAATCGTACTTTGTGAGTGGTGCTTACTACGGAAAGAACAATACTTTGCGCGCAAATATCTTCTCGGGCAAAGAGCGCACCTTCCAGGCTTGGAATGGTATCCCTGATTATATCATTGGCGATAACACTATCCCAAACCACCGAACTTATAACGAACTGGGCATGATGGACGGCGGCAAACGCTATGCCGACCAGGTGGATGATTACCTGCAGAACCATTACCAGTTATTGTATGATCATAAACTGTCAGACAAGGTATCGTTTAGCGGTGCCTTGCACTATACCCGAGGTAAAGGCTATTATGAGGAATACAAGAAAAACGACTCTGTATCAAACTATGGTTTGAAGCCGGTTAATTACGGCACTGATACCATCAGTACTACTAATTTAGCCCGCCGCCGCTGGTTGGATAATTATTTCTATGGCGTTACTTATGCTTTGAAATATAACCCGCAAACTAATCTGAATTTTACCCTCGGCGGTGCTTACAACGAGTACAAAGGCGCGCACTACGGTAATATTATTTATTCAGAACAAGGTATCGGGGTTGGTCCAAATTATCAATACTATCGCGACGATGCCAAGAAGACTGATTTCAACATTTTTACCCGTGGCGAGTGGCGTTTAGGCGATGTAATATTAAATGCTGATATGCAATACCGCCGTATTTATTACTCATTCCTGGGGTATGACAGGAACCTGAATAATGTTCAGCAAAATGCTACGCTTAATTTCTTTAACCCTAAAGCGGGTATTACTTATGTGTTTAACGAGAACAGCAATGTTTACGCATCATACGCCGTAGGTAACCACGAGCCCAATCGCGATGATTATACCAACTCGAGCCCAAACAGCCGGCCAAAACCCGAAACCCTGCATGATTTTGAAGCGGGTTACCGTACCGCAGGCGATGTTTTCAAAGGCGGCATCAATCTGTTTTATATGCTGTATAAAAATCAGTTGATATTAACAGGAGCGTTGAACGATGTTGGCTCGCCGGCCCGCGTTAACGTAGATGACAGCTACCGTGCGGGTATTGAATTTGACGGCCGCGTACAGGCAACAAAACAACTGAGTATTGCTGCGACAGCAACTATAAGCACCAACAAGATCAAAAACTATACGCAGCTGCTTAAAAATTATGACGATGATACTCGCGTGCCAATATTTTTGAAGAAGACGGATATTGCTTACTCGCCATCGTTCATTGCATCAGGCGAAATAGCCTATGCACCGGTAAAAGGCGGCGAGATCGCTTTGCTTAACAAATACATCAGCAGCCAGTACCTGGATAATACCATGAACACCAACCCTGCAGGCTTAACGGCCACCGGCGATAACCGCTTTGTACGCGACCGCCTGCTGAAAAGCTATTTTGTGAGCGACCTGCGTGTGCGTTACAATTTTGCGGTTAAGCATGTTAAAAACATAGCGCTGGGCGTGCAGGTGAACAACATTTTTAATAAAGAATACGAAGCCAACGGCGCAACCTACCCTGATATTGAGGGCGGACAAGTGGTTAACTACAACTACTTTTTTGCACAGGCAAAAAGGAACTTCATGACATCAGTAACCGTAAGTTTTTAAGCGATGGAGAACTGGGCACATTTATTTATAGAACAGGTTAAAGCTACTTCGGCATTAGAGTGGCTGGCTGTGATATTGGGTGTAGCCGAAGTGCTGCTTGCGCGGGCCAACAAAGTGGGGCTGTACCCAACAGGTATAGCCGCCACTTTGTTATGGATTTACATATTTCTGCACGCTCACCTTTTTGCCGAAAGTTTGCTGAACGTTTACTACGTAGTAATGAGCGCTTACGGCTGGTACCACTGGGTAAAAAAACGCGACCAACCGCAGGTGAAAGTAAGCTTTGCTTCGCGACAGGAGTGGATAGTTACCCTGCTCATTTCATTTGTTGGCTGGGGTGTGCTTTATCTGCTACTCACCAAGTACACGCCGTCAACCGTGCCTATAATGGATGCCTGGGTGTCATCAACTGCTTGGGCGGGAATGTGGCTGCTGGCAAGGCGCAAGGTAGAGAATTGGCTGCTGCTGAATGTGAGTAACCTGTTTGCAATTCCGCTGCTGTTCCATAAACATCTGGTGATGGCTTCGGTATTAACGCTTATACTGTTCATCGTAGCCATTTTTGGCTACCTCGATTGGCGTAAAATTGCGAAAGGAGAACGGGCATGATCCATCATCCTTCAGAATTATTAGAGTCCGATTGGATAAAAATAATAAGAGAGCACGCACCCGGGGCCGAGGCGTTGGGCAAACTTCATCCCAGGCAACTGGAGTTGGTTTATCAGCAGCAATGGTTCAATATGCTGGTGCCGCAAGTTTACGGCGGTATGCAATTTTCGCTTCCTCAACTCGTCAAAACAGAAGAAGCCTTAAGCTGGGCCGACGGTAGTTTAGGGTGGACGGTAACGCTTTGCAGCGGAGCCGGTTTTTTCGGGGGCTTTATTGTGCCCGAGGTTGCGCAACAGATCTTCAAAGATAAAAAAGCCTGCCTTGCAGGCAGCGGTGCCGATACCGGTACTGCTACCGAACAGGGCGGTGGCTATATCATCAACGGCAGCTGGAAATACGCCAGCGGAGTGCATCATGCCACGCATATCACCATTAATTGCCGTATTGTAGATGCCGCAGGAAATCCGTTGACTGTTGACGGCTCGCCGCTTATCCGCTCATTCGTTTTGGATAAAGCCGATGTGCAACTCCAAAGCGGCTGGAAGTATATGGGTATGGTGGCTACAGGCAGCGATGCGTACAGCATCAGGAATGTTCACGTACATAAAAATCGCACTTTTGAGATAGTGCCCGATGCGGCGTTTATTGACGAACCGATCTACAACTATCCTTTTCTGCAATTAGCAGAAGCTACGCTTGCAGCCAACCTATCCGGGATGGCCGTAAACTTTGTGGACCTGTGCAAAGAGGCATTTGAGTTTAAAGCCACCAACCTGCGCCGCGTAAGCGAAGCTAATGCCGAACTAATGATGGAAGCCCGCGAATCAGCAATTATATTATTGAATGCTGCGCGTTCGGCCTTCTTTGATGCTGTGGATAAATCATGGGATGATATTACGAATGAAAAATATCTGAAAGATGTTAGCCGCACCAGCCGTATCCTGGCCCGCATAGCCCGTGAAACGGTTGACGAATTGTACCCCTACTGCGGATTGCTTGCCGCCTCGCCGGATACAGAGTTGAACCGCGTTTGGCGCGATATCCACACCGCCAGCCAGCACGCCTTGCTGACATTTTTGGAGTAAAAAATTACGATTTGCTAATCACGTCATTGCGAGGAGTGATAGCGACGTGGCAATCCCCTACTTACAGAGCGGCTCTGTAGATCGAGGATTGCCACGCTATCGCTCGCAATGACGTAAATAGGATCTCCCCCCTCTTTTGTAACACCATTATAACATAAATATCACACTGTTTGTATACACAAAACCTGATATTTGCCTTTTACCCACACTTATGTTTATGAAGAGAAAAATACTGCTTTCGTTAGGATTAGCCGCAGCCATCTTCAGCTCATCGGCACAAACAAAAAAAGCAACCGTAACCCCGTCGGCAGCATTGCCGCGCCCAAAACTTGTTGTAGGCCTGGTGGTAGACCAAATGCGCTGGGATTATTTATACCGTTATTACGACCGCTACCAAACGGGTGGCTTTAAGCGCATGCTTAATGAAGGTTTTACCTGCGAGAACACGCTGATACCTTACATACCTACGGTAACGGCTGCCGGCCATACCTGTATCTATACCGGTTCGGTACCATCTATCCATGGTATTGCGGGCAATGATTTTATTATCCAGGCAACCGGTAAATCTGTTTATTGTACTGACGATAGTACCGTTGTTGCGGTAGGCAGCACATCAAAAGCGGGCAAAATGTCGCCGCGCAATATGCTGGCAAGTACGGTTACAGATGAGTTAAAGTTTGCTACAAACTTCCGTTCAAAAGTTATCGGTATTGCATTGAAAGACCGTGGTGGTATTTTGCCTGCCGGTCACGCTGCAAATGCAGCTTACTGGTTTGATGATGCCAACGGCAGCTGGATAAGCAGCACATATTACATGACCGACCTGCCTGCATGGGTTAAAACCTTCAACGCAGGTAAACCTGCCGAGAAATATTTGAACATGGATTGGAATACCTTGTATCCTATTAACACCTACGTACAAAGCGAGCCGGATAACAGCCCGCGCCACGAAGGTAAATTCAGCGGCGCCGAAGCACCAACCTTCCCTGTAAAAACATCAACGCTTTATAAAGGCAATGCAGGTTTGATCCGCTCTACCCCTTACGGTAACAGCATGACGCTTGACCTTGCGCGCGCTGCTGTTGAAGGCGAAAATCTGGGTAAGAACGTAGTGACAGATTTTTTGGCAGTAAGCCTTTCTTCTACCGATTATGTAGGCCATCAGTTTGGTCCAAACTCTGTTGAAGCCGAGGATACTTATCTGCGTTTGGATAAAGATCTTGCAGCTTTCTTTACTTATTTGGATGGCAAAGTAGGCAAAGGCAATTACACCGTTTTCCTTACTGCCGACCATGGTGCTGCACACAATGCCAACTTCCTGATAGACCATAAAGTGCCTGCGGGCATCTGGAACGATAGCCCGGTTATGGCCAATATCAATAAAATGATAGAGGATAAATACGGTGTTAAAAAAGGTGTGTTAAGCTTTAATAACTACCAGGTAAACTTTAATTATGCAGAGATCCGCAAGCAAAAAGTAAGCGAAGACGGAATTAAGTTTGATGTGATCCAATACCTGATGACCCAGCCGGAGATTGCTTACGCTGTTGATATGCAGCGTGTGCAGGAAGCCAACATCCCTGCTGCGTTAAAAGAACGTATCCAGAATGGTTACAATCCGGAGCACAGCGGTACTATCCAGATAGTTCTAAAACCGGGATGGTACAGCGGCCACGGCCAAACAGGCACCACACACGGCACCTGGAACCCTTATGATGCACACATCCCGCTGGTATTTATGGGCTGGGGCGTTAAGCACGGCAGCCTTACCCGCGAAACACACATGACAGATATTGCGCCAACCGTTGCACAACTGCTGCACATACAGGCACCAAACGGCAATGTTGGTACCGCCATTGGCGAAGTGCTTAAATAAGAAATTGTCAGATTGATTAAAGGCTGTAGTTAACTCTGCGGCCTTTTTTATTTTTCAGGCGGATAAGCCGTATAAACATGCTCATCCATCACAAAGCCGCGTTTAATAACAGATTGTTGGATAATGCCTTGTTTAATGTATCCCGCTTTTTCCAGCACCCGCATAGATCTTGGGTTTTCGCTAAAAACAAAAGCTTGTACACATATTGCCTCAAGCTTAGTAAAAGCATAATCGGTAAGCAGTTTTACGGCTTCGGCCGTGATGCCTTTGCCCCAGTGCTGTTCGCTTAGCCAGTAGCCGATGAGCGGCGAGTAGCGGTAAACATCTTGTCGAATTTCCAGCCCTATGCCGCCTATGGCTTCGCCGTTAACCTCAATAGCAAATGTGGTTACAGGTGTTTTGGTGGTAATGTGTTCCAGAAACTCTTCAGCATCAACAATAGAGTACGGGTACGGGAAACGGTTAAGCAGGCAGGCGCTCACATTGGGGTTATCCGCATGTTTTTGTAATGCTTTTGCATCATCCATCCGCCATGGGCGAAGCTTAAAACCTTGTCCGTTAAACTCCATTTGTAACAATTGATGGGATAAAAATAGTAATCTTCGCTAAAGTGGTAAATTGCAGCGACTAACTCACGCACATGAAAAAGATCTTTACCCTGTCGTTTGTTTTATTTTCGGCAGGCGCAATGGCCCAGAACCTTGGCCAGCTCACCGTTGAAAAAATAATGCGCGACCCAAAATGGATGGGTACCTCACCCACAAACATAAACTGGAGCGCCGACAGCAAAAAAATATATTTCGACTGGAACCCTGAGAAAGCGGAACGGAGCGCCCTATACGCCATTACCCCAACCAATACCAAACCGCAAAAAGTAAATTTGGATGAGCGCCGCGATATGCCCGGCGATGGCAAATGGAACCGTGCGCACACGCTTGAAGTATTTGAAAAAGATGGCGATATTTATCTTTACCAACTATCTACCAATAAAGCTACACTGCTTACCAACACCACCGATCGCGAAAGCGCACCATCATTTAATACTGATGAAACGGCTATCATTTTTACCCGCGAGAATAATTTGTACTGCCTAAAACTGGCAAAGGGTGAATTGGCACAGCTCACCAATTTTGTTAAAAATACGAGCGATAAAAAGCCGGCAAAAGATAACGAACAGGCCGCCTGGCTAAAGAAACAGCAGCTGGAATTATTCGATATCATTAAGAAAGAAGCGAAAGAGAAAAAGCTTGATTCAATAGAACGGGCTGAGTTAAAAGGCGATAAACTGAAAGAGATAGCCATTGGCGATAAACGCGTAAACTTTCAGCAGGTTAGTCCGGATGGCAGGTATATCACTTACCGCTTAAGCCAGGCTGCCGAAGGCGCAAAAAATGGCATTGTTCCCAACTACGTAACCTCATCGGGCTTTACAGAGGATATCCCGAACCGTACAAAAGTAGGTGCGCCCCAGCAATCGTACGAGCTGTTTATTTTTGATACCAAACGCGATAGCGTTTATAAAGTGATCACTAAAGATATCCCGGGGATAAAAGACATCCCTGATTTCTACAAGGATTACCCTAAAGAACTGGCTGCCATGAAAAAAGCCAATGCAGAGCGTAAAGTAGATATTATTGGCCCCTACTGGAGTCCCGACGGCAAATACGCCGTTGTAAATGTGGATGCACAGGACAACAAAGACCGCTGGCTGATGAAACTGAACGCCGAAACCGGCAAACTAATCCTGCTCGATCGCCAGCACGATGATGCCTGGATAGGCGGCCCGGGCACAGGTGCCTGGTTCGGCAATAGCAGTTTAGGGTTTACGGATAATACCCATTTCTATTACCAAAGCGAAGCCAGCGGCTACTCGCACCTTTACCTGGCTGATGTGGCGAGCGGCTCAAAAAAGCAACTCACATCAGGCAAATGGGAAGTGCAAACGCTGCAGCTATCAAACGACAAAAAGACGTTTTACTTTACCGCAAATATTGAACACCCCGGCATTACCAATTTTTACAGGATCCCGGTTACAGGTGGCGAACCTGTTAAACTTACCACCATGAAAGGCGGTAACGAGGTAACGCTATCGCCCGATGAGAAATGGCTGGCTATCCGCTATTCGTATTCAAACAAACCATGGGAACTTTATGTGCAGTCCAACAAGCCGGGCGCGCAGGCAACGCAGGTTACCCGTTCAACCACACCCGAGTTTAACTCTTACCAATGGCGCGAACCGGAAGTGATCAGTTTTAAGAACCGAATCGGCAAAGATATCTATGCACGTGTTTATGTGCCTAAAAATGCTGACCCGGCTAAACCTGCCGTAATATTTGTGCATGGTGCCGGCTACCTGCAAAACGTACATTACTGGTGGAGCAGTTATTTCCGCGAGTATATGTTTAACAACATGCTGGCAGATAACGGTTATGTAGTAATGGATATTGACTATACCGCCAGCTCGGGCTATGGCCGAGATATCCGTACCGGCATTTACCGCCACATGGGTGGCGCCGATCTGGACGACCAGGTAGATGGCGCAAAACTTCTGGTTGAAAAATATGGCGTTAATGCCAAACACATTGGTATGTACGGCGGCTCGTACGGCGGCTTCATGACGCTCATGGCCATGTTCACCAAGCCCGATGTTTTTGCAGCCGGAGCGGCATTACGTTCTGTAACAGATTGGGCGCATTACAACCACGGTTACACCTCAAACATCCTGAACGAGCCTTATAATGATGAGAAAGCCTATCGCCAAAGCTCGCCTATTTATTTTGCAGACGGTTTAAAAGGCCGCCTGCTGATGTGCCATGGTATGGTTGATCAAAACGTAAACTTCCAGGATATTGTGCGCCTGAGCCAGCGATTGATCGAACTTCATAAAGAGAACTGGGAGCTTGCCCCATTCCCGGTTGAAGACCACGGATTTGAAGAGCCAAGCAGCTGGACAGATGAATATAAACGCATCTACAAGCTGTTTGAAGAAACACTAAAAGGAAAATAAAACAAAAAAGCCGCAAGAACATTGCGGCTTTTTTAATTCAATATGCGAACGAAATTTAAGCTTCCTGCTGAATTTCTGCCGCCACTTTCTTCATCGAAAGGATAAACACCGTAGCAATGATCAGCAATGCTCCTACCCAATCCATCAGCTTAAAAGATAAACCTAACAGGGCAACTGAAATAAGCGTTGCCGAAAGCGGCTCGGCAGAGGTAAGTACGCTTGCTTTTTGTCCGCCGATAAGGTGTACAGCCTGCAGGTAAAGGTAGAACGGAAACAGCGTGCCGAAGATTACCACAAACAATGTGTTGCCGTAAGTATAAATATCCCAGATGCCATCGGGCTTCCAGGGCGCTTTAATTAATGATATGGCAATGCCGCCGATAAATAGGCCCCAGCCGATTACGCTAACCGCGCTGAATTTTTTTAGTAATGGCACGGGCAACAGCGTATAAGTAGCCAGACTAACTGCAGATGCCATGCCCAAACCAAAAGCCAATGGCGAAATATTTAAAGCACCGATATTGCCATGCGTAACCAACAGCACCGTACCTAACACCGCTAAGAATATAGCGAAGTACTCTTGTCTAACCAATCTCTGCCCATGGCGGATGGCCAGGTAAATAGCGATCATTACCGGTGCGGAAAACTGCAGGATAGTTGCGGTTGCCGCATTTGAAAATTTAATGGCGGCAAAGTAGGTGTATTGTACGGTAAGCATCCCGAAGATACCGAACATGAGCAGTTTGCCGCGCGATGGTTTATCCAGCCAGATGTTGCGTACATCTTTATCCTTTTTGGCTAAAGCAAATAATAACAATATACCGCCGGCGCCTAACATACGTACAGACATTAGCCATTCTACACTGATATCGCGTTGCTGAAATAAAAACTGCCCGCAAGTGCCGGATACACCCCATAGCGTTGCGGCTATTATTGCCATTATAATCCCTTTGCTGTTGTTGGTTTGATTTGCCATGGCGCAAAAATAAATTGCATAGCTTGCATTTTTTGCTCAATTTTTATTGATTTGTGCAAGTTTGTTTCATTTTAAAACACCAAATGGAGGCTTTAGACCCGTTAGACTACAAAATTCTGGAAATACTACAGGTGAATAATATGGCCTCGCAGCGCGAGATAGGTAATACTATCGGTCTTTCGGCTCCTGCAGTGCAGCGCCGCATTGTGCGTATGCGCGAGATGGGTGTCATCAAAAAGGATATAGCCGTGTTAGATCCGGAGCATTTGGGCCAGCTCATCACTATTGTGGTGCAGGTAGAAATGGAAACCGATAAAGTAGAACTGGTAACCAAAACCAAGCGAAAATTTGAGCAAACGCCGCAGGTACAACAGTGCTACTATGTAACCGGCGAGGCCGATTTTATCCTGATAATGGTGGTGCACAATATGAAAGAATATGAAACCCTAACGCACGAGTTGTTCTTTAATAATCCGGGTATTCAAAGGTTTAAATCGTCCATCTGTATGGATATCGTGAAGAGCGGGTTGAGTTTGCCAGTACCTAAATCAGATAAATAAGGATATGAAAAGACATTATTTTCTGCTGATCTTATTACTCGCCGCCTGTTCCAGGCCTCAAAAGCTTACCTCAACGGTTGCGGTATCTGTGACGGCTGATCATCGTTCCGTACAATTTAAAGGATTAGACAGACTGGTTATTGGTGAAATATCAAGAGATACCAATGCGGCAGTTTGGCAAAGCCTGGTAGCTGTTTACAAAATGCCGGCAGATACCGACCTAAAAAGCTACCAGCCTGTGCAGCCGGGCAAATACCGGGTGCAGGATTCGGTTGTGGTGTTTACGCCTGATACGCCTTTCGTAAAAGGAAAAACTTATTTTGTGCGTAACTACCGGCCCGATGCCGCCAATCACCTGTCAGATTATATAAAAGGCCAAGCCCATGTTGGCAGCCTTAAATACATTGATTTGATTTTTAAGCCATAAGGGCTTTGAAAATCCGTAAAAACATATTATATTTGCATTGAAAATTAAAAAAGAGGGGGCAGTGTGTCCCCTCTTTTATTTTATCGACCAATTTTTCCTGCCTTAAAACAGGGCGAAAACACAACGATAATGAACATTGAAAAGCGAGTAACAGAGCTGGTTGAAGAGAAGATTGCGGAACTACCACACGTTTTCCTGGTTGATGTAAAAATGCATTCGAACGGGAAACTCATCATCCTGGTTGATGGTGATAACGGTGTAGGTATTGCCGATTGCGCAGCTATCAGTCGCCACGTAGGTTTCCATCTCGAGGAAGAGAACGTGATAGAGAATGCCTACAATCTTGAAGTATCATCACCGGGTATTGATGCCCCGCTTAAGCTAACAAGGCAGTTTACCAAAAACATTGGCCGTAACTTGAGCATTAAGATGGATGACGGTACCAAACGCGAAGGCAAACTATTGGCCGCAGGCGATGAGGCTATCCAGATAGAAGAGACCATAAAGCAAAAAGGTAAAAAAGCAGAGATAGTGGAGAGCACTATCCCGCTTGATAAAATAACAGAAACAAAAGTTTTAATATCATTCAAGTAATAAGAGAAGATGAGCAATATTAATTTAATTGATTCTTTTCAGGAGTTTAAAGACTTCAAGAATATTGACCGCCCAACCATGATGAGCGTACTGGAAGACGTTTTCAGAAGCATGATCAGGAAAAAATACGGCACAGATGAGAATTGCGACGTTATCGTGAACACCGACAATGGTGACTTAGAGATATGGCGCACACGTACCGTAATGGAAGATGGTTTTAGCGAGGATGATGACCTGGAAATTGAACTGGCAGAAGCACACACAATTGACCCTGACCTGGAAGTTGGTGACGACTTTATTGAGCAGATCACTTTAGAAAGTTTTGGCCGCCGTGCAATTTTAGCTGCACGCCAAACACTGGTTTCTAAAATTCTGGAGCTGGAGAAAGACGAGATCTTTAAAAAATACAAAGACCGCGTTGGCGAAATTGTTACCGGCGAGGTTTACCAGGTTTGGAAAAAAGAAACTTTGGTACTGGATGATGAAGGTAACGAATTGTTGCTTCCAAAAACCGAGCAGATCCCTGCAGATTACTTCAAAAAGGGAGACAGCGTACGTGCAGTTGTGAGCAAAGTAGATATGATGAACAGCAATCCTAAGATCATCATTTCGCGTACTGCTCCCGAGTTCCTGCAGCGTTTGTTTGAGCTTGAGGTACCGGAGATATTTGATGGTTTAATTACTATCAAAAAGATCGTTCGCGAACCGGGCGAGCGTGCAAAAGTTGCCGTTGAATCTTATGATGACCGTATTGACCCTGTTGGTGCCTGTGTGGGTATGAAAGGTTCACGTATCCATGGTATCGTTCGTGAGTTGAAGAACGAGAACATTGACGTAATTAACTACACCAACAACGTACAACTGTACATACAGCGTGCATTGTCTCCGGCTAAGATCACTTCGATCAAGTTAGATGACGAGAAAAAAACCGCTGCAGTTTACTTAAAACCAGATCAGGTATCATTGGCTATCGGCCGTGGTGGCCATAACATAAAACTGGCAGGTAAATTGACAGGATACGAAATTGATGTTTACCGCGAGGCAGATGAGCACGATGAGGATGTGGACATCGAAGAATTCTCAGACGAAATTGATAGCTGGATATTAGACGAATTCAAACGCATTGGTTTGGATACGGCAAAATCAGTACTGCAGCTATCTGTAGGCGAATTGGTGAAACGTACCGACTTAGAAGAAGAGACGGTAAAAGAAGTTTTATCAATTCTGCAGGCTGAGTTTGAATAAAACCGAATAACAAATTAAAAATCGTATTTTTGCGATAATTAGAGAGAAAATTTAATAAATGTCAGAAGACAAATCCATAAAATTAATTAAAGCGGTAAAAGAACTCAACATTGGTATGGGTACTATTGTCGACTTTCTTGGCTCCAAAGGTTACAAAGTAGAAAAGCAACCGATGGCCAAGTTAGATGGCGAAATGTATGATGTGCTTTTGAAGGAATTTGCTGCTGATAAAGTTATTAAGGAGGAGGCCAAACAGATCAGTATCGGCAAGATCAGAAAAGAGGAAACCCCTGCGGTTCCTGAGCAACGCCCTGCAAACGCGGGCCGCTCACGAGATTTTGACAACGAGGAGATATTGATCAAAAATGCGGGCCAGTTTACTTCGACGCCGGCTGAGAAGCCGAAACCGGCAGAGCCAGAAGAGGCCAAAGCCGAGGAACGTAACGATGGGTTACCGGGCGTTAAGGTAGTTGGTAAAATTGACCTTGATAATTTGAACAAGCCGGCTGCGAAGCCTGCCACCCCGGAACCGAAACCAGAGCCTGTTGTTGAGAAAGCACCAGAGCCGGTTGTTGCCCCTGTTGCCGAAAAAGCACCTGAGGTACAAAAGCCAGTAGAAGCACCTGCTGCCCCTGTTGCTGAGAAAGCACCGGAAGCACCTGCTGCGCCTGTTGCAAAACCAGAGCCCGTTGCCGAGAAAGCACCGGAGCCGGTTGCTACTGCTACACCAGTAACAAGTGCACCGGTTGCTGAAATACCTGCAGCAGCAGATGAGCAGGCAGAGGTTATCCGCGCAAATGCAGAGCGCCTTTCTGGTCCTAAGATCATTGGTAAGATACAGCTACCTGTTGAGCAGCCAAAACGTGGCGGCCCGGTAGCATCTTCATCTAACGCGCAAAATAACGCTGCCGATCAAAAACGTAAGCGTAAACGTAAAGAAGGTGGTGGCCAGCAACAACAGTTGAGTGGCACTATTAACCCTAACCGCCCCGACTTTAGGAACCGCCCGCCACAGCCGCAAGGTGGTGGCAATGCTAACCCTAACCGTCCCGACTTTAGGAATAACAGGAACGCACCACCTTCAACACCAAAAGAAGAACCTTCAGAAAAGGATATACAAGACCAAATTAAGGCTACGCTTGCCCGCTTAAGTGGTGCAGGTAAGTCTGGTAAGTTCTCACAGCGTGCCAAGTTCCGTCGTCAGAAACGTGATGACGTAGCAGCAAGTGCTGAAGAGCTGGCAATGGAGCAGGAACTTCAATCGAAAATATTGAAGGTTACCGAGTTTGTTACCGCAAACGAATTGGCTTCGATGATGGATGTTCCGGTAACGCAAATTATCGGTACTTGTATGAGCCTTGGTATGTTCGTGTCTATCAACCAGCGTTTGGATGCCGAAACCCTAAGCATTGTTGCTGATGAGTTTGGCTACCAGGTTGAGTTTGTGAAACCACAGGACGAAGAGGCTAACCTTGACCAACCTGACGAACCGGAAGACTTGATACCGCGCTCTCCTATCGTGACCATCATGGGCCACGTTGACCACGGTAAAACATCATTGCTTGACTTTATCCGCAAAACCAACGTAATTGGTGGCGAGGCGGGTGGTATAACCCAGCACATTGGTGCTTACGAGGTTACCCTGCCTGAGAATAAAGGAAAGATCACCTTCCTGGATACACCGGGTCACGAAGCGTTTACCGCTATGCGTGCTCGTGGTGCGCAGGTTACAGATATTGTTATCATCGTAATTGCTGCTGATGACAGCGTGATGCCACAAACCCGAGAGGCTATAAACCACGCGCAGGCTGCAGGTGCACCAATCATCTTCGCATTCAACAAAATTGATAAACCGGGTGCCAATGCTGATAAAGTGCGCGAGCAGTTATCAACCATGAACATCCTGGTTGAAGAATGGGGTGGTAAATATCAAACACAAGAGATATCTGCAAAAAGCGGTTTAAATATCGACCTGTTGTTAGAGAAAGTATTGCTTGAGGCCGAGTTATTGGAGCTAAAAGCTAACCCTAACAAACGTGCCGTTGGTACCGTAATTGAAGCTGCCTTAGATAAAGGCCGTGGTATTGTTACCACTGTACTGGTACAGGCAGGCCGTTTAAAAGTGGGCGACCCTATATTAGCTGGTTGCTACAGCGGCCGTGTTAAAGCATTAACCAATGAGCGTGGCCAGCGTGTAGAATCTGCAGGCCCATCAACACCGGTACAGGTATTGGGTATGCAGGGCGCGCCAACAGCGGGCGACAGGTTCAACGCACTTGACAGCGAACCGGAAGCACGCGAGATAGCTAACAAACGCTTACAGTTACAGCGCGAGCAAGGCCTGCGTACGCAGAAACACATCACGCTTGATGAGATCGGACGTCGTTTGGCTGTGGGTAACTTTAAAGAGCTTAACGTTATTGTTAAAGGTGACGTGGATGGTTCAATTGAAGCGTTATCAGATTCATTACTGAAACTATCTACAGAGCAGATACAGGTTAACATTATCTCAAAAGCAGTTGGTCAGATCTCAGAGTCAGACGTATTGCTGGCTTCAGCATCAGATGCGATCATCATCGGTTTCCAGGTTCGCCCATCACAAAATGCGCGTAAACTTGCCGAGCAGGAGCAGATCGATATCAGGCTGTACTCTATCATCTACGACGCGATCAACGAGATCAAAGCGGCGATGGAAGGTATGCTTGCACCAACATTTGAAGAGAAGATTGTTGCTAACGTTGAGATCCGCGAAACCTTCAAGATCAGCAAGGTGGGTACCATTGCAGGTTGTATGGTGTTAGATGGCCAGATCAACCGTAATAGCAAGATCCGTATCATCCGCGATGGTGTGGTAGTACATACCGGCGAGCTGGCTTCATTAAAACGTTTCAAAGACGATGTTAAAGAAGTTAAGCAAGGTTACGAGTGTGGTTTGAACATAGCCAACTACAACAACATTGAAGTAGGCGACATAGTAGAAGCATACGAAAACGTAGAAGTAAAACGTAAACTGGCGTAAGCGGGTTAACAGATAAAAAGTAAAGGACGGCTATTTAGCCGTCCTTTTTTGTTTAAGAAAAGTATAAAACCATGTCATTGCGAGGAGCGCCAGCGACGTGGCAATCCTCTCGCGTTCATCTACATGCGAGGAGATTGCCACGCTATCGCTCGCAATGACACATTCGATAATTGCTTTTTACAACGTAAAAACTACCTTAAAACTCACATTCCTTCCCATATTATAAATTCCCGAGCGGCCGTTGGGCGATGCATTGTAATACTCGAAATACTTTAACCTGTTGAGGTTGGATTGATAAGCAACATCAAACAAGTTATCTCCTTGTATAAACAAATCACAAATAGGTTTGCCCGATTTTCGTTTAATGCTCGCACCCACACCTGCGTGTACTAAAGTATATCCCGGCGTTGGTGTTTCTGTATCATTCAGCGCGTAATAGCGGTTCTGCGCCGCAAACAGATCTATACCGGTGCGCAGCCATAGTTTGGAGAACAACCCGTAGCTACCATTCAATTTAAACTTCACATCAGACTGCCAGTGGAACGGTGGAATAAAAGGCAGGTATTTGGCGGCCCCATTGCTTTGCTCTATCAGCTTCTCGTTTTTATTAAGGCCGATAACATAAGCAAGGCTATTACTCAGCTCAAACCAATTGGTAGCCTGCGGATGCACGTTAAAAGTAAACTCAGCCCCGTATAAGCGGGCTTTCGATTGCTGGTACTGGTAGGTGGTATTGCCGGGCACAATGATCACCGGATTGCCGTTCTCATCATCCAGCCGCGATTGGTAGATGTAGTTATCGATGTTGTTATTGAATACCTCAAGGGCGAGGTCGGCATCTTTCAGATAAGCGATAAATCCCACATCTTCCTGTAAACTAAACTCCGGATTAAAATTGCGGTTACCCAGGTAAACAATGTGTGCTCCGGGATCTAAGCCGTTACTGCCAATTTCTGTAATGTTCGGCGCGCGGTAGCCGCGGGCTATATTGGCTTTTAATAGCACGCGTTCGCTTACGTTATAAGTGAGGCCTAAACTGCCGGAGATGCCATAATAGTTATGGCTGAAAGAAGGGAATTGCAGGTTCCCTGCAGGATCATCAGCCCCTACCTTTTGTTCAAAACCGTTAGCGGGATTTGGTCCCACGTAGAAGTCGTTCCAGTTAATGTGGCGGGTATCATAACGAATGCCGCCTGATACATCCACCTTACCGAATTTCTTTTTTGCAAACGCAAAACCACCAATGTCAAACAAATTATAGTCGGGTATTGGGAAATCGGTAGCATTCTTACTGGTGTTGTTTTGGTAAATGCCGTTCACCCCGAAGGAAGTTTCCCAGCCGTGCCATATCTGCGGGCTGAAGCGGAAATCGTAATTAATGGTATTCAGCGTTACATAAAGCCCTGCCTGCTGCGGTTGTGTGGGGTGGTTGTATTCCCTGCGGATGCTCTGTTGCCAGCCCAGGGCTGCGTCAAATATACCGCCGCCCACTTTTACTTCGGTTTTGTTATAGATGCGGTAATGTTGGATGTGCTGATGCAGCGGAGTCATGCCATAAGAGGTTAGCCATTCATTCGGCACAAAAGGGCGGTTCTTGATGTCGTCCCTATCGCCCTCTGCCACCTGCACCGTAAACCTGCGGCTAAGCGAATCCCTGCTCCCATCAGGTATTTCCTGCTTGTTGTTATACGCAGCCGCGCTGAATTGTGAGTACCCCCATTGTTTATCAACCCTTGCCATGCCCGAGAATATGTATTCCTGGTAGGCGGTGTTGTAAACGTAGCCATCCACTTGGTTATGGTAGTTATGTGCTGTTTTGCCGGTAGCCCTGAAGGCATATTTCCAATCATTCTGCTTGTAAGCCAAACCAAGTGACGAAGCGATGAGGCCATTATTGGTATGATATTCCGTAGTAACGTCGCCGTTCAACCTGCCATTCTCCCCTGCGGGGATGTAAGGGATCAGGTTGATGACCCCGGCCAGCGCGTCCGACCCATAGGTTAAACTTGCCGGGCCTTTTATTACCTCGGCGCGGGCCATGCCGTATTGGTCAACCTCAATGCCGTGCTCATCGCCCCATTGCTGGCCTTCCTGCCGGATGCCATCATAAAGGGTAAGCACACGGTTGTAGCCCAGCCCGCGGATGAAGGGCTTGGAAATATTTGGCCCGGTGGTTACCGCCGTTACGCCGGGTACCCCTTTGGTAATGGCTTCAATGATGTTGCTGTTTACGTTTTGCTCGATGTCTTTTTTGGTTAAAACGGCAATAGGCACGGGATTGCTGCGCAATTCCGTAGCGCGCGATACGCCGGTTATTACTACCTCGTTCAGTTTAGAGCTGCCTTCTTTCAATTCCGCATTCTGAACAAGGGTATCGGCAGTTATATGCACTTTAATATGCTGCGAGAAGTAACCGATACTTGAGAATACTGCAACATAATCGCCGGGTTTTATCCGTGCTAATTTATATGCGCCATTGCCATCTGTTGTTGTGCCGTACGTAGTGCCTTGTAAACTAACGCTGGCATAAGCCAATGATGAGCCGCCGGATATTACCTTGCCGGCCAATACGCCTTGCTGAGCATAAAGTGTTGATGATGTGAATATAAGCAGACAAGTGATTAAGCAACGCATTGTTATGTATTTTGCACAAACGTATAAATTAAATTTTATTAATTGAATAAATAAAATTAGTCTCACCTAATTTTATTTATAACTGATGCTAATTGTTTATGTTTGTATAAGCCGGAAAATAAAATGATCACCCTATCAGAAGAGAACTACTTAAAATGCATTTACCGCCTTTGGCAGGATAAAGGGCAAAAGATAACGCCTACTGCGATAGCCGAATCGTTGGGGAACAACCCGGCATCGGTAGTAGATATGATCCGTAAGCTTACGGATAAGCAGCTCATCAACTATGACAAGAAGAAAGGTGTTGAACTGACCGCACAGGGCCAGAAAGACGCCACCATGATCGTTCGTCGCCATCGCTTGTGGGAAGTTTTCTTGTTGGAGAAGCTGGATTACCACTGGGATGAGATACATGACATAGCCGAAGAACTGGAGCATATTAAAGATGCCACCCTTGCAGATAGGCTCGATAAATTCCTCGGCTTCCCCGAATACGACCCGCATGGCGACCCTATCCCAAAAGCTAACGGTAAAATGGCCAAGCGCTACTCTACCACCCTGGCCGATGTAAAGACGGGCGGGCAATGCCGCGTAGTTGCCGTTAAGGATACTACCAGTCAGTTTTTACAGTATTTGCAAAAACTGGGTATCAACATCGGCACAAAAATTCAATTGATAGAGAAGATCTCGTTTGATAACTCGCTGGTAATAAGTATTGACGGGGCAGAGCATAAAACCGTATCGCAAAAATTTGGCGAGAGCTTGCTGATTGATATGTAATGATAAAACAGCAAAAGCCACAATGCATAACATTGTGGCTTTTGTATATAAAGGAAACCTAAGTACTTAATCTAAACTGATCTGGCGTTTAATACTTTCTTCTAAAGAGATGAAAGTTTCGGTACGCTGTATGCCCGATACGCTTTGGATCTGCTCGTTCAAAACCTCGCGCAGGTGGTTGGTATCATGACAAACAATTTTAGCGAAAATGCTCCAGCTGCCGGTGGTGTAATGCAGCTCAACAATCTCAGGTATTTTTCTCAATTGTGCCACGGCATCGTTATACTGCGACCCTTTCTCAAGGAAGATACCCAGGAAGGCAGTAACATCATACCCTAATTTCTGCGGATTAACTTCCAGGCTGGCACCTTTTATAACGCCCATCTCCTCCAGTTTCTTCATGCGCACGTGTATGGTACCGCCGGAAACGATTAGTTCTTTTGCAATCTCGGTGTACGGAGTAGTTGCATTTTTCATTAAAATGGATAAAATCTGAATATCCAGATTATCAATTTCTAAATTTTGAGGTTTCCTGTGAGGCATAATTTCAAATATCTTTATTTATACACAAGTTTAATTAAAATAAAACTAAAAATAAAAATATTTTGTTGAAATATTTGCAAGAAAACGATAGCTCCTTTACTTTTGTATTAAGCGATTGCTAATTGCTAAGCGTTCTTTAAACAAAAACAACATTGTTGGGTGGTGAAATTTTTGGCAGACACACCTCCTTGTCCCGGTGGCGGAGAGCATAGGAAACCCGAAGCGGGCTAACTACTCCTTGAAGGTTCGAACCCTTCCCCAACAGCAAGTTCTAAGTCTTAAGTACTAAGTCCGGAGTCGCAAGTCGACTTCAGGCTAATGACTAAAGGTTTCAGACTTATATCCTGTAGGATGGTGAAATTTTTGGCAGACACACCTCCTTGTCCCGGTGGCGGAGAATAATGGGAAACTCTTAGCAATAAGAATAACCACTCCTTGAAGGTTCGACCCCTTCTCCTACAGCTCTTCTCATAATTTAGGTTTATAATTGGTTAGTAAAGGCTCCTGCCCATCAGGAGCTTTACTTTTATAATAGAATTTCTAAAATTTATAATAACGAACATCAAATGTTGAATAATGAATATTGAAGGTGTATTTCATCATTCTTAAATCGGAATTCGGTGTTCGATATTATCCAAAGACAGCAAAGCCGCGGCATACATGCCGCGGCTTTGCTCATTATACAATAAAACACAGATCCGTTTTTAGAAGAACTTAAAGCCTACGCTAAGTGCCCAAAGGTTTTGGCGCTGGCCAAAGTTCTGGTTTATTTTGGTGAGGCCGCCCTCGTACCTGAAATCGGCCGTGATGTGACCAATATCAACACCGGCACCGGCCTGGAAGCCTAAGGTACTTTTCTTGTAATCGCCAAAATCATTATACGCGCCACTCACATTGTCGCTAAAGCTTTGATTTTTATCAAGCACATAGCTGTAAACAGGGCCGGCCATTATCCTGAAATTGAGGTTATCACCACCAAAACCTTTACCAATTAACAACGGCAGGTTAAGCGAGGTAAAAGTTACTTTGCCGTTGGTGGTGGTTGTAGTCCCGTTGTTGTTAAAATCAAATTTACCGCCGCTGCTGCCCAGGTAAAGCTCGGGCTGTAAGTAAAGGTTATGGCCAAAGCGTGCAAATGCACCCACCTGGTAACCCGTTACTGATGATTCACTTACATTATCGGCATTAATTTTTGAGAAGTTAACGCCCGCCTTTGCTCCCAGCGAGAACTGGGCTTTGGCGCTAAACGCTGCTGCTAAAATTATAGCAAAACTTAAAAGGTACTTTTTCATAGTTGTCTGTTTTTAGTTTTACCGCATACGCCCCTTACTATCAATTGGTTTATTTTAAAGACAAACAGGGGTATAATTGGCTGTTAATAAACTGTTTCGATGCGCTTTTGTGTTAAAAGTTTAACACGCTGCATCATCTTAAACGTTTAACGCTGTGTTTTTTATATTTTTGCTTCAATAAATTCTTTTTATGGCAGAGATTACAATTAGCGATAAGGACTGGAAACGTGTTAAAATAAAACTTCAGCGTAAATACAACCACCTTACCGACGAAGAATTACAATACACCGCAGGGCAGGAAGACCAACTGATTACCCGTATTGCCGAATTGGTGAACCGCAACAGGGAATACGTGGTTTTTACACTGAAAAAAGCGCTTGTAAATATTGATACTAACAGGCTGTAAAAACAGTTTATAGTAAAAAGTCGGCAGGCTTTTATATATTTATAGTTCAAGTGCTTACCGATGAAGGAAGAACGCGCATTAAATCGATTTAAAAAACCTGCGCTTGTTGTGGGTGCCCTGGGCCTTGCCTTTGGGTTATGGAGTTTTCAGGACGATCTCTTCCAGATATCAAAAAACCTTGATGTATTTGCCTCGGTATATAAAGAGGTGAATTTGAACTATGTTGATGATATCAACTCGGCCAAGTTGGTGAAAACGGGAGTTGATGCCATGTTAGATGGCCTTGATCCTTATACCGAGTTTGTGCCCGAGAGTGAGGTTGAGGATTATAAACTCCATTACGTAAGCACGCAATACGGCGGTATAGGCGCCAGTATTTTCCTTCGTGATAACAAAGTATTCATCTCGGATATTTTTGAAGGCTTTGCCGCGCAGAAAGCAGACATACGCCAGGGCGATCAGTTGATGAAGATCAATGATATCGATCTTTCCGGCAAAACTAATGATCAGGTAAGCGCCCTGCTTAAAGGTTCAAAAGGTGCTGCAGTAAAACTCTTGCTGAAACGCGATAATGAAGCCCCGGTTGCTAAAAGCCTGATACGTGACGAAATCAAACAACCAAACGTAGTTTACTACGGCATGGTAGCCGGTAATATGGGTTACATAAAACTCAACAAGTTTTTAGAGAACTCGGCCGAGGAAGTGACCACCGCGCTTGCTGCCCTCAAGAAAAATAATCCCAACGGTATTATTCTCGACCTACGCTCAAATGGTGGCGGTATATTACAGGAAGCTGTAAAAATTGTGAATCTTTTCGTGCAAAAAGATGTGCTGGTGGTATCGCAAAAAGGTAAAGTAAAAGAAAAAAACTTTAGCTATAATACCGTTGCTACGCCAATGGAGCCTACTTTGCCGCTGGTTGTCTTGGTTAATGGCCGCTCGGCATCTGCTTCAGAAATTACCGCCGGAGCTTTGCAGGATCTGGACAGGGCTATAGTGATCGGTCAGCGTAGTTACGGAAAGGGCTTAGTACAGCAAACCTTTAACCTGCCTTATAACAGCCTGGTTAAAATAACTGTTGCTAAGTACTACATTCCAAGTGGCCGTTGCGTGCAGGAGTTGGATTACGCCCACCGTAAAGATGATGGTAGCGTTATTAAAGTGGCCGATTCATCAATACACGAGTTTAAAACCCGTAATGGCCGCTCTGTTTACGATGGCAGCGGTATCTACCCTGATATTGCCGTGAAACAGGAGCGCTTTGCCAACATCACATCAACCTTAATAAGTAAGTTGTTTGTGTTTGATTACGCTACAAAATACCGTAACAGCCATCCGCAGGCAATAGACCCCAAAGTATTTAAGTTTACCGATGCCGATTATGCCGACTTTACTAAATACCTGGAAGGCAAAAATTATACATATACCCCTGTATCAGAAAAAATGCTGAACAGCCTTAAAGCAGAGGCTACAAAAGAAAAGCAGTTTAGCCAGATCCAGGCCGAGTTTGATGCATTAAAAGCCAAGATGGCTGCCAACAAGCAAAGCGATCTGCAGATGCATAAGGACGAGATAAAACAAGTGCTGGAGAACGAGATCTCATCGCGCTACGCATACGAGAAGGGCCGCTATGAAGCTAACTTTAAGTATGACAGGGAGCTGGCCGAGGCGGTGAAAACCATGCAGAATAAAACGCAATTGGCATCTATCCTAAAAGGCGAAGGCAGCTTCAAAGTGATTGGCAAACCTGTACTGGCCATGGCTGGTAAAAAGGATGATAAAGACGATAATGATTAATGAAGCCGACTATCCACTTAGCAATTATTTTCTTCTTAAGCCTCCTCTCAAATCTTTCGTTCGGGCAAAGTAAATCAGACCCTGCCGGTTTGCTGTATGGCGATTGGGTTTGTGTAAAACACTATTATCGTGGATTGCAGAAATTCTCAGCAAAGCAGGCAGAGCAGATCCGAAAATCTACATTAAGTATCAGGCCCAACACCTATAGCTTTAGTAAGGCGAAGTTTGTGAAACAATGCCACTTTTATAAATGGCAAATGCACAAGTTTGATCTGGCCGAAGAGGCTTATTCTTATAGTTTTCAATACGCATACACTAAACCGGAGCTGGCAAAAATGGGGGCTTACGAGCCTGTTGATGCAAAAGGTGAATATGCTTGCTTTAATGAGTGCTCTGGTATTTTTATGAAAAAGGATACCGTAATAATGTCTTGCGGTGGCTATGCTTTTTTTTGGCTTAGGAAGAAAAATCAGTAAAATCATCCGGCGTTTCTGCCCCGCCCATGTTAAAATAACAGTTGTAACATCAACGCTACACACTAAACTGTTTATCGCCAACACTGTCATATCTACAAAACTTTACAGATATGAAAAAGATGATTTTAACCGCAGCGATATTTTTAGGCTGCATAGCATACAAACAAGAAGCGAAAGCACAAATTAGTTTAAGCATTAACATTGGCAGCCAGCCCGACTGGGGCCCTACCGGTTACGACCATGTAGATTATTACTACCTGCCGGATGTTGGCGCTTATTACGATGTACCTGCACACCAGTATGTTTACTATGAAAACAACACCTGGGTACGCCGCACATCATTACCAAGCCGTTACGCCAACTACAACCTTTACAATGGCTACAAAGTAGTAGTTAACGAGCGCCAGCCATGGTTACGTGATAATGTGTACCGTACCAAATACGCCAGCTACCGTGGCCGCACCGGCCAAACCATCATCCGCGATAGCCGCGACGTTAAGTACCGCGACCACTGGATGGCTAACAAACAACGCCAGGCGTACCACAAAGAGTTACAACGAGATCGTAAAGACGCACGTAAAGATTACAAAGACTACCGTAAGGATGTAAAACAGTATAATAAAGACCGCAGACACGGCCATTAATCAAAAAAAGCCGCGACTATAATAAAAAAGTTAAGGGTTGCCAAACAAGGCAACCCTTAACTTTTGCGCCATTTATACTAACTATTGTTTAAAATTATTTTAAATAGCCTGTAACCTTTGGCATATTTTTTCGTTGAAAGATAAAAACATTTAACCTATGGATAATTTTAAAGGAACACTGCATGCACGTGTGCACAAGTGGATGGATGCGATAGGCTTTAGGCTAAATACATCGCAAACAAGTGGAAAAAGTAAGATAACCACCAATCATTATTTCTTTGAGACCTTTAACTTTTTTGAGAAGGAGAGAGATAATGACCATACTAAAACAAGGTTTTTGTGTTTTGATATGTATGGAGAAAAGATCAATGTGAAAACATTGTTAGATATCCAGACTGCATTCTTCGATAATATAAGTCAACTAAAATAAATGTGTACTAAACAAGAAAGCCGCCGGTTTTACACGGCGGCTTCTTGCTTTGGTAATTTTGCTGCTTACCAGGTTGTTTTTGGCCAGCAGTTGTTGTTATCTTGTTTTACAGCAGTGTCGTCTGTTAAACGGCCCGGTGCACCCATGCTCATGTTAACCACAGGGCGGGTTGGGTTCAATGCTTCTTTTATACGTAAGCGCAGGTCTGTATTGTGTGCAGCAGTAAGCGCATCGCCGCCGGCAGGCAGGCTTTTGCTTATCTTGCTTAACTCAACACGTACCATCGGCCTAATGTCAGACAAGGCAATGTTTATTGGCGTAAAGCCGATGTTAGCCAGTTGCGCAGGTGTAGCACCCGGGAAACTTCTGCTCGCATCATCATTCAATAAATTTTTCAGGTTATCAATATAGCCGCGTTGCAGGTTACGTTTAAATTCATCCAATTTGCCTTTAAAGATACCTGCACGCAGGTCGTCAAATAAATTAGCAACTGTGTAAGCGCTTGCTCCGTTTTTAGATTGGTTATCATACATACGGGCCAGGCGCGATGCATTGATAACGTTGGCAACGGCATTAACCTGTACTGCTTTAATGCGGCTAAGTGTAGTACCGTTATCAAATTTGCTTAGCTCCTCGCGGTTAATTAACCAGGTTGGCGTGGTAAACACTTGTTGGTTTAAGAAAGCCACTGCATCGTGCTGAAGGGCTTTGTTAACGAAACCATAAACCGGGCCCTTTTGGTCGTAAGTTTTAAAGTTCTCGTTCATGCCGCCAATGTTCATGGTAACGTGGCCTATGTAGCGGTTGTACTGGCCTATCACTTCATTATAAAGTGTTTCAACGTCGTCAAACTCCTCACCTTTCTGGTAGGTCCATTTCTCAAGGTTTGGCAGTATACGTTTTAAGTTGGCAATACCGTAAGTGCTTGCTTTCATGGCATTATCGCCCAAATCTTCGTTTTGTAAACGAGGGTCGATAGAGGTACCCTGGCGGCCGTAGTAATAAAGCGGGTTACCTGCTTTTGCTTTGGTCCATACATCAAGCGCTTCTTTTTCCTGTTGTGCAGTTTTGTTGCCCGGGAAATAGCTGTAGCCCCATTTAATCGACCATAAGTCGTACTCGCCAATTTGCGGGTAAAGGTGGGTTACACCGTCGCCGGGCTGTGCAATGTAGTTAAAGCGGGCATAGTCCATAATTGATGGCGCTGTACCGTGTTTAGCCGTAAAGGTTTTTGAGCGCAACGAATCAACAGGGTAAGCATAGCTCGAGCCGAAGTTGTGCGGCAAACCTAATGTGTGGCCTATCTCGTGCGATGATACGAAACGGATCAGCTCGCCCATTTGCTCATCGGTAAATTTAGCCATGCGTACTTTAGGGTTAACTGCGGCCGTCTGGATAAAGAACCAGTTGCGCAGCAGGCTCATTACGTTGTGGTACCAGCCTACGTGGCTTTCCAGGATCTCGCCGGTGCGCGGGTCTGAAATGTGGGGGCCGTAGGCATTCTGTACGTCTGATGCAAAGTAACGCACTACGCTGTAACGTGCATCCTCAGTACTAAATTCAGGATCTTCTTTTGCTGATGGCGCTTCTTTACCTACAATGGCATTTTTAAAGCCAGCAGCTTCGAAACCTTTATTCCAGTCGTTGATACCAGCAATAAGGTACGGTACCCATTTTTTAGGCGTAGCCGGGTCTATGTAGTAAACTATCTGTTTCTTTGGTTCAACCAATTCGCCGCGGGCATAAGCAGCCTCGTCCTTAGGCTCCAGTCTCCAGCGGTGGATGTAGGCGGTAACTTCAGCTTTTTGCGCATCGGTACCATAATCAACCTGGCGCTGGCCAAAGAAACCCACACGCGAATCATTCAAACGTGCTTTCATCGGTGTTTTTGGCAGCAATAACATCGATGTATTAAACTCAAAAGTTAAAGCCGCGTTGCTGTTATCAGTAGGTGATTCGCCTGCGCGGAAAGTTTTCAACGTACGAACTTCAAGGTTGATAGGAAAACTCCTTACCGTATCAATGTATGATCGGCTTGCATCAATACCTGATAATTTGTACTGCTTTTTAATATTATCGGGCACGCTGATGGCAGCTATATCGCCATTGTAAAAGTCGGTTACGTCAACCAAAACGCCTGTGGTATCTTTGTTGTAAGCTTTGATATCGAAAGCTGCCAGTACTGCATCAAGGTTTGAGTTTTTAACCGATGCATACATGTCTGATGTACTATCGGCACGTACAGAGTAGCTTGGCACACGTACAAAAACCTGTTTATCGTGGCGCTGCCATTTCCAAACCTGGTCATTCACTTCCTCGCCGCCGTATTGCTGGCCAAAAGATTTTAAGCCAACCGGTGTTTTAACAAATCGGGTTACTACCAGCATTTCGCGGTTAAGCAGGCTGTCTGGTATTTCAAAGTAATACTTGCCATCCACTTTATAAGTAGTGAACAGGCCGGTATCGCCTTTAGCTTTGCCGATAAGATCGCTGAATTTTTTGATGCCTTCTTTTTTGCCGGCACCAACTGTTGCGGTTGCTGTAGAGCCGCCGCCCGGGGTTGAAGTAGTTTTTAAGGTAACAGTACTTGCTGCCTGCTTTTTGGTAGCGCACGATGATGCCAACGCTGCTGCAGAAATAGCTGCTACCTGTACATACGTTTTTAAACGTAGAGAGGTGATCATAGTTAATTAATTAGTTTTACAGTAAAACGTAAAAATATCTAATTAATCAAATATGTTACGCAACATATTTATTACTAAATGCCTTTAATTACAATTGCCTGCGCAGGTTGATCACTACCCGATCGTGGCGGCCGTCATGATATACTTCTAACAGCAAGCTTCGGCCGGGTGTCTTAAAATAGTTATCTATTTCTTCGGTGGTCATTTTTGATACAGGTTTAAAATTGATGGATACGATCTCATCTCCCCTTAACATTCCGATATCATCAGCTGCCGAGCCGGCTGCAACTCGCGAAACGATGAGGCGCGATAGGTCTTTACCGGCAAGGTAATACTCAATGCCGCTCATATCGTGCTCAAAAGGCGCTTTAAATGTATTGCTGGGCCTTATGTACATAAACCCGTTGCTATAATCAAACCCAATATTGAATTTTTTAAGGATATCCATGCCAAGGTTACCATCGCGCTGTACGGACGCCCGCTGCACATAATCTTCGCTCGGGAAGGATGTGATCACGTTTTTAAGCGTATACTTTCCCATATCCACCGACTTTATCCGGCTTAGATAACCAGAAATAGGGCCGTTCAACGCCACGCCGAGGTTGGCCGTTATAGCACCTTTAGGCAACCCGTACTTTTTAATCATATTCTCAATAGATACCGGATGCCCTGCGCCCAGATCAATAACAAATTTGTTGAGCACATTGGTACCATCAGGCATGGTGATATAAGTTTGCAGGTAGGGCTTGTGGTCTTCTATCGTGATGGGTATTTTTTGGCTTTTTCTAAACGGTTTAAAGTCTTTAGGCCGGTATACGGTCATCAGGCTGTCGTTAAAATTTATGTTAACACCCAGGCCGTTAAAAAACTCGTAGCCCAACAGGCCATGGATAGGCATACCTACGTGCCCCGAAAGGTCAAAAAGATCGTTCTTTAAAACGGCTGCAGATATACCATTACTAACAAGGCCATCAATACCTAAATTAAGCTGCGGGCTAACCAATGCTTCTGACGCATCGCCATCGCCAAGACCATTTAACCGAATGGTTCTTGCATGCGGAAGCTTGAGCGAATCAACCAGGCTATAATCAGTAATGATCATTAAGCCTACACCGGTATCAATAATAAAGTTAAAAGGCCCTTTATCATTAATAAGCAGTTTCACAACCATCATGTTGCGCATCATTTTAAAGGGGATGTTCACCTTTTTTCTGCCCGGCTCTAATGTGAAATATTGTGCGTTTGCAAATTGAAGCGCACACGCAAGCAATGCGGTAAAAAACAGGGCTTTAACCCAAAAATATGTGGCTTTCCCGGCTAACACTGGTTACAATTGGTAATGCTAAATCTACGTTTATTATTTGTAAATAAAGCATTGCCAATGCGTGTTAAACCAGCTGATTATGAGCGTTATTTCCGCTCTTGGGAGTCTTCTTTCTTCTCGTCTTTAGGATCGCATTTAAGTGCGCCCTGCAATTCGGGGTTTTGAGCGGGCATGGTATTTAGCTTACGTTCTACCTCGGTTTGTTGTACCACAACGGCATAGTCTGCAGGCTCAATATGGCTGCCTTGAGCCTCGGCATAAACCTGCGTAAACTCGGCACCTATGTAAAGGATGGCTGCGGTATAGTATATCCACACCAGAATAACGATGATAGAGCCCGCTGTACCGTAAACAGAGCCCTGAGCCGTGTATTGGATATACAAGCTGATAATATATTGGCCAACAATAAATAATATAGCTGTAAATATTGCACCGGAGCGTACATCTTTCCATTTGATCTTAACATCCGGCAGTACTTTGAAAATAATACCAAACAGTACCGAGATCACCAGTAATGTAATACCGGAGTTTACGGCAAAAATGAAACCTTCGCCAACCACACTGGCAATATCTTTTCCGAGCAGCTTTGGTAAAAAGGCCACCAGCTTTGTGCTTATTGCGCTGATAACGATGTTTACCAACAGTGATGCTAACAACAAGAAGCCCAAACTAACGATGAGCGAAAAAGACAGAAACCTGTTCTGCAGCATTTTGATCCAACCTTTTTTGGGCTTGGCTTTTACGCGCCAGATAATGTTGAGCGAATCCTGGATCTCCAGAAAGATACTACTTGCACCAATTAATAAGGTTACAATACTAATCCCCAGCCCAATGCCACTTTTACCTGCTATATCTTGTGATCGGATAGTACTTTGAATCTGTAGCGTACCTGCTTTACCTAAGTATTCTTGTATCTGATCGTAAAAGATTTGTTGATACTTGGGGTCTCTTAAAAATATACCCATTAACGAAAGAATCAATAAAAGCAACGGCGCCAGCGAAAAGATGGTGTAGTACGCCAGCGAAGCACTTAATTTAAGGCCATTATCAGCAGAAAATCCGCTGAAGGTGGCCATTATTACTTTCCATAGTTGTTTTAAATATTCTTTGCTAAAAAATTTCATATCAAAATTCAGATATATTTGTTAGTAAATGCATATAACCAGATAACAGACGTTTATGAAAAATGTACTAAGGCCTGCTAACTTTTTTAAGCTATTCTTTATTTGCCTGGTGTTAAGCAATTTTGGTGCCTTTGCACAAAAAACCACTATTTATTTGGTTAGGCATGCCGAAACACCTGTAACGCTACCCAAGGCAGATGACCCTGTTTTGAGCGAGGCCGGCCAAAAACGGGCCGAAGACCTGGCAAAGCTGTTAAAGGGTAAACACATAAAAGCCATTTATGTTGCCGCTAATAAACGAAGCGGTTTAACAGCTCGCCCCCTTGCTGTAAAAGCTAAAATATTGCCGCGCGTTTATGAGACCGACAGCACAGGCGTAAAAAGCATTGCTAAGGCATTGCTGAAAAACTTCCAGGGAAATAATGTCCTGCTGATCGCCGATACCAATACCCTGATGCCTTTATTGGCTGCCCTGGGTGCCGATACGCCATTTGCTGCCGTGAGCGAACAGGATTATGATATGCTGTACAAAGTGACCGTAAAAGAGAACGGTAACGTAGAGCTTGATCTGGATTATTACGGCCAAAAGCACCACGAGAACGATATCCCCGAGAAATACCTGCCCGAGATAAACCATCCGGAGAATATAAGGCCGTTTACGAACTATTAGAATGGTATTCCACACTCGCGCGTCATTGCGAGGAGCGATAGCGACGTGGCAATCCCCTGCTTACAGAGCCGCTCTGCAAGTCGGGGATTGCCACGCTACGCTCGCAATGACGTGTGGAAGAATTGCTTGTTAATGATTTGATACCACCAGCAGATCCAGATCCTTGCTTGGGATATTGAAACGTTCGCCAATGTATTTGTTGGTGAGCTGACCCTGGTAAATGTACACCGCTTTGCGGATGCCGGCCTTTTGCCATATCACATTTTTAAGGCTGCCCTGTTCGCCAATATCCAGCAGGATAGGCGCAAAAATATTGGTCAACGCATAAGTAGCGGTACGTGCCACGCGCGATGCAATGTTGGGCACACAATAATGTATCACATCGTATTTGCGGAAAACCGGATGGGTGTGGTTGGTTACTTCTGATGTTTCAAAACAGCCGCCCTGGTCAATACTTACATCAATAATAACCGAGTTGGGTTTCATTTTGCTTACGGTAGCCTCAGATACAATGCAGGGACTACGGCCATCATCGGCACGCATGGCGCCAATGGCAACATCGCAGGTGGTGATGGCTTTCTCCAGCACTATGGGCTGCACTACTGAAGTAAATACGCGTGTACCAATGTTATTCTGTAAACGACGGAGCTTGTAAATAGATGGGTCGAACACTTTTACCTCGGCACCTAATGAGATTGCGGTACGTGCGGCATATTCGCCAACTGTACCGGCACCTAATATTACAATTTCGGTAGGAGGTACGCCGGTGATGCCGCCCAGCATCAGGCCTTTGCCTTCAAATATATTACTGAGGTATTCTGCCGCTATCAATACTGATGTTGCGCCCACAATCTCGCTCATGGCACGCACAACGGTCAACGAGCCGCCTTCATCTTCCAGATGCTCAAAGCAAAGTGCAGTAACCTTCTTTTTGATAAGAGCATGCAGGCAGTCGGCCTTCATGGTAGATAGCTGCAGGGTTGATATCAATAGCTGGCCCGGCTTCATCAACTCTATTTCCTCTAAAGTGGGGGGCGCAATTTTAATGATGATATCCGCTTCGTAAACCTTTTTGGTGTCGTAAACTATCTCGGCACCTTGCTCGCTGTAGTTATTATCAGTGAAGTTGGCTGCCTGGCCGGCGTTGCTTTCCAGATAAATGCTGTGCCCGTTATTAACCAGCAGGGCAACAGATAAAGGGGTTAATGCAATACGGTTCTCCTGAAAGGATGTTTCTTTGGGGATACCGATATATAATTGCTTTTTGTTACTCTTTACTTCAAGCATCGATTCCTGCGGCTGCATCATGGCCTGCCTGGCAACGCTTGAAAACCCGCTGTATTTCCCTGAACTCATGGTCTATTCTTAGTTTTTCCGGCTGATGAAGATACGAAAATTATACGGCACACTAAAAGTTTTCAACCGTGATCAAACGCTCATGCTGGTCCTGTATATGGATACGAACACCTGTATAGGTATCGGGTATAAGATCGGCTATCTTCTCGGGCCATTCAATAAAACAGTAAGCGCCCGAGTAGAAGTACTCCTCGTAACCCATATCCAGCGCTTCGCTGTGTTGTTTAAGGCGATAAAAATCGAAATGGTAAACCGGCTCATCCTTCCCCTCGTATTCGTTAACGATAGAGAAGGTAGGGCTGGTTACATCATCGGTAACGCCTAAATGAGCGCAAATGGCTTTTATCAACGTGGTTTTACCGGCGCCCATCTCTCCGTAAAACAAAAAGATGCGGTTATCGCCGGCTGCATTTAAAACCTTTTCGGCAGCGCCGGCAAGGTCGGCAATGGTAGTAGTGTGAATTTCCATCTCAGCGCCAAATATCTTATTTATTGCCGTATGTTACTATCGGGATGATCATTTCTTCTAACGAGATACCACCATGCTGGAAGGTCTCGTTATAAAAATTCACAAAGTGGTTATAGTTGTTTGGGTACACAAAGTAGCTATCGCTTTTGGCGAACACAAAGCTGGAGCTTACGTGCAGCTTTGGCAATTGCGCATCATGCGGGTTACGGATGTGGAACACCTCTTTAGGGTTAAAATTAAGGTTTTTGCCTTGTTTATAACGCAGGTTGGTGTTGGTATTCCGGTCGCCTATGATTTTGCTTGGGTTTTTAACGCGGATGGTGCCGTGGTCTGTAGTGATCACCACTTTTACCTGTTTTTGTGATAAGTATTTCAACAGGTCAAATAACGGCGAATGCTCAAACCACGATAGGGTTAACGAGCGGTATGCCGCATCGTCACTCGCCAGCTCGCGGATCATTTGCATATCTGTACGGGCATGGCTCAGCATATCTACAAAGTTGTAAACCACCACGTTCAGCTCGTTATTCATCAGGTTGTTAACTGATTCGTTTAGTGAGCGGCCTTCATCAATATTCAGGATCTTATGGTACGAGTGCTTTACATCGCGGCGCATTACGCGTTTTAAATGGTCGGCCAAAAAATCGGCTTCGTAAAGGTTTTTACCGCCTTCATCCTCGTCGTTCTGCCACATTTTTGGGTAGCGGCTTTCCATCTCCAAAGGCATCAGGCCCGAGAAAATGGCGTTACGTGCGTATTGTGTAGCTGTTGGCAGGATGCTGTAATAAGTATCCTCTTCCTCTAAACGAAAGTACTCAGATATCAATGGGTTAATGATCCTGAACTGATCATAACGCAGGTTGTCTATAAGGATAAAGAAAACCGGTGTTTTGCCATCAAGTTTAGGAAATACCGATTTCTTGAACAACTGCGGCGAGTTTACCGGTGCATTCTCGGGGTTTTTTAACCAACCCAGGTAGTTCTTCTCTACAAACTTGCAGAATTGTACATTGGCTTCGGCTTTTTGCAGGGTTAAGATCTCGTGCATGCCGCTATCCTGTAGCGCCTCAAGCTCAAGCTCCCAGTAGCTTAATTTTTTATACACCTCTACCCATTCCTGGTAAGTAAGGTTATCATTGAGGGTCATGCCCAGCGTACGAAAATCCTGCTGATAGGCCATGGTGGTTTTCTCGGTAACCAGGCGCTTGTTCTCCGTAAGCTTTTTAATAGTAAGCAATATCTGCTTAGGGTGAACCGGTTTTATCAGGTAGTCATCTATTTTTGATCCGATGGCATCTTCCATCAGGTATTCTTCCTCGTTCTTGGTGATCAGTACAATCGGCACATCATTATTGATGCTCTTAATTTGCTGAAGTGTTTCCAGGCCGGTAAGGCCGGGCATATTCTCATCCAGGAAAACCAAATCGAAATAGTTTTTCTTAAACTCGTCAATAGCATCATTGCCATTTGTTACGGTAGTTACTTTGTAGCCTTTTTCGCCCAGGAAAAGTATATGTGGTTTAAGCAGATCTATCTCGTCGTCGGCCCATAAAATTGTGGTATCCTGCATAATATCTTTATTTTTACCACCCTATAACCTATAGGTTGTATATTTTGTTGTAAAAATATGTAAAGGATTAACATTTATTAACAAATACACAGTGCGTGTTTTGTCATATTTAGCCACCTTTGCAGCCAGAATAATATTCCTTTGAATAAAAAGAAAATAATAAACGACCCCGTTTACGGTTTCATAACCATCCCAACAGAGTTGGTTTACGACCTTATAGATCACCCCTACTTTCAGCGCCTGCGTTATATTAAACAGGTAGGCATGACGCACCTGGTTTACCCCGGCGCTTTGCATACCCGTTTTCACCACGCGCTGGGTGCCATGCACCTGATGGGCCTGGCTATTGAAACCCTGTGCAGCAAAGGGCAGGAAATAACGCCCGAAGAAAAAGAGGGCCTCATCATCGCCATACTTTTGCATGATATCGGCCACGGCCCGTTCTCACACGCGTTGGAGCATACCATTGTTGAAGAGATAAGCCACGAGGATATCTCTATCCTTTTGATGGATAAGCTGAATCAGGAGTTTGAAGGTAAGCTGGATCTGGCGATAAGCATCTTTAGGGGCGAGTATCATAAGAAATTCCTGCATCAACTGGTGAGCAGCCAACTGGATATGGACAGGATGGATTACTTAAACCGCGACAGTTTTTTTACCGGTGTATCAGAAGGTGTGATCAGTTCAGACCGTATCATCAAAATGCTTACCGTGAAGAACGATATGGTAGTGGTTGAGGAGAAAGGTATTTATTCGATAGAGAAATTCCTGATTGCCCGCCGTTTGATGTACTGGCAGGTTTATCTGCATAAAACGGTTATCTCGGCCGAGCAATTGCTTTGCAAGATCTTTTGCCGCGCCCGTGAACTGGCATTGGCTGGTACGCGTTTCCCGCTTACTCCGGCATTAAGTTATTTCCTTGATACGGAGATTAACCGAGCCGAGTTTATGGCTAACCCGGCCCATTTGGAAGTTTTTGCCAAATTGGACGATACCGACGTAATGGCCGCCGTTAAGATCTGGGAAGGCAGCAGCGATTGGGTATTATCTACCCTGTGCAACAGGTTTATTAATCGTAGCCTGTACCACACAGATATTACATCAGAAAACCCTGACGAGAACTTTGTGAAGGAACTTACGCAGAAAGCAGTGCAGAAATACGGCATCAGCGAGCACGAGGCGTCGTTTTTTGTATTTACAGATAGCATCAGAAACAATGCATATAATAAGGGAGACGGTAGTATCCACATCCTGAAGAAAGACGGCAGTATTATTGATATTACACTGGCCAGCGACAACTCAAACCTCGAGGCATTATCAAAAACGGTAAAAAAACACATACTGTGTTACACCAAAGACCTGGTTTGAAACGTATTATGCTAAAACTTAATAATTTGTTGCTTTAGTATTAACATTTAACTTTGCACGATGCAATTTACTGCCAAAGATATAGCAATGCTGCTAAACGGCACAGTTGAAGGCGACGCGTTGGTTGCCGTTAATCAGCTGGCCAAGATAGAGGAAGCCCAACAAGGCTCCCTTTCGTTTTTGGCTAACCCCAAGTACGAGCAGTTTTTGTATACTACAAACGCATCTATTGTTATAGTGAACAATAGCCAGCAGCTTACGGCTCCGGTTAATTCAACTTTAATAAGGGTGGAGAATGCTTACAGCGCGTTTACCCTGCTGTTGGAGAAATACAATACTTTTAAACTTTATAAAGAAGGTATTGAGCAGCCAAGCTTTATCCACGAGACAGCTAAACTGGGTGAGAACGCCTACGTTGGTGCTTTTGCTTACATAGGGCAGGATGTTAAGCTGGGCAATAACTGCAAGGTATACCCTAACTGCTACATAGCAGATAATGTTACCCTTGGCGATAACGTTACACTATTCCCCGGTGTGGTGGTGTATTTTGATTGTGTTATTGGCAGCAATGTAACTATCCACTCCGGTGCTATTATCGGCAGCGATGGCTTTGGCTTTGCCCCTAATGCAGATGGCAGCTACACCAAAATTGCTCAGATAGGCAACGTGATTATAGAGGACGATGTAGAGATAGGCTCAAATGCCACAATTGACCGCGCCACTATGGGTTCGACAGTTATCCGCAAGGGTGCTAAAATAGATAACCTGGTGCAGGTGGCGCACAATGCCGAGGTAGGTAACAATACGGTTATTGCGGCACAGTCGGGCATATCGGGCAGTACCAAAATTGGCGCAAGGGTTGTTGTAGGCGGCCAGGTGGGTTTTGCCGGTCACCTTACTATTGCCGATGGCAGCCAGTTTGGTGCACA
The DNA here is from genome assembly GCF_003432115.1 of Mucilaginibacter conchicola. Classification (GTDB taxonomy): domain Bacteria; phylum Bacteroidota; class Bacteroidia; order Sphingobacteriales; family Sphingobacteriaceae; genus Mucilaginibacter; species Mucilaginibacter conchicola. The sequence goes on along the minus strand of NZ_QWDC01000002.1, from coordinate 917,945 downwards.
AACGGGTGTGAACAGTTCTATTAAAGAAGCGGATAAACAATGGGGCGGCACACCATATTTGCCATATAAAGATTACCTGCGTGCCCATGTCAACATCAGGCGCTTACCTGATCTGGAGCAACGCGTACGCGAACTTGAGAATATTATAAAAGACTTAAAAAAAGATGTTCAGTAATTCAGGCTCTGCGGTATCCCAACCAATGAACTAATGAACCAATGAACGAATGAGCAATATAAAATGAACGTAAAACAAAGAACTATCAAAGCACCGGTATCTATATCTGGTGTTGGTTTACACACAGGCCAAAACGTTACCATGACCTTTAATCCTGCGCCGGAGAAGCACGGGTATAAATTCCGTCGTGTAGATTTACCGGGTCAGCCCATAATTGATGCTGATTGCGATAACGTGACTGATACCTCGCGTGGTACTACGCTTACCCAAAATGGCGCAAGCGTTAGCACTGTTGAACACGTATTGGCAGCTTTGGTTGGTTTAGAGATAGACAACGTGCTGATTGATATGGATGCACAGGAAACGCCTATCATGGATGGTAGTTCTATCCAGTTTATTAACGCTATTGAAGAAACAGGTTTTGTTGAACAGGAAGCTGACCGCGAATACTACCACATCCCATACAACATTCACTATTCTGAAACCGACCGTAAGGTGGATATGGTAGCCATGCCTTTGGATGATGATTACCGCTTTACCTGTATGGTTGATTACAACTCGCAGGTATTGGGTAGCCAGCATGCTACTATCTCCAGCTTAAAAGAGTTTAAAAAAGAGATCGCATCAAGCCGTACATTCTGTTTCCTGCATGAGTTGGAAATGCTGGTAAAGCATGATCTGATAAAAGGCGGTGACCTGAACAACGCTATTGTTGTTGTTGATAAAGATGTTGACCAGGAAGAGTTAGATCACCTGGCTAAACTGTTTAACCGTAAGGATATCAACGTTGCCCCTCAGGGTATTCTGAACAATATTGAGCTGCGCCACCAGAACGAGCCTGCACGCCACAAATTGCTGGATATGATAGGCGACCTTGCACTGGTTGGCGTTCCGTTGAAAGGCCATATTATGGCTGCCCGCCCGGGCCATGCAGCTAACGTAGCTTTTGCTAAAAAAATTAAAGCGCTTATTAAGAAAGAGCGTAGCCGCAAACATGTTAAGGTTTACGATCCAAACATGAAACCGGTTTACGATACCGTACAGATCATGGAGATATTGCCGCACCGCCCGCCGTTGCTGCTTATCGATAAGATTTTAGAACTTACTAAAACCCATGTGGTAGGCTTAAAAGCCGTTACCATGAACGAACCTTTCTTTGTGGGCCACTTCCCTGGTGCACCGGTAATGCCGGGCGTATTGCAGATTGAGGCTATGGCACAAACAGGCGGTATTTTGGTATTAAACACCGTTCCTGATCCCGAAAACTACCTTACATTGTTCCTTAAAATAGAAAATGCAAGGTTTAAGGATAAGGTTTTACCGGGCGATACGTTAATATTCCGTTGTGACCTGGTTGCGCCTATCCGCCGTGGTATTGCGCAGATGAAAGGTATTGGTATGGTGGGTGAGAAAATTGTGGTTGAAGCCGAGCTGATGGCACAAATAGTTAAATACAAATAAAGCATGATACAACCTTTAGCATACATACACCCACAGGCAAAAATTGCCGATAATGTGGTGATCGAGCCGTTTGTAACCATCCACAAGGATGTTGAGATAGGCGAAGGTTCATGGATAGGATCAAACTCGGTAATTATGGATGGTGCGCGCATTGGTAAAAACTGTCGCATTTTTCCGGGTGCTGTTGTATCTGCACCACCACAGGATCTTAAGTATAAAGGCGAGGCCAGTACCGTTACCATTGGTGATAATACTGTTATCCGCGAATGCGTAACTCTTAACCGCGGTACCGCGCTCGATAAAAATACTACTACCATTGGTGAGAATTGCTTGCTGATGGCCTACACCCACGTAGCACACGATTGTGTGATAGGTAACAATGTGATTATTGCCAACGCTGTGCAGCTGGCCGGCCACATCAATGTGTACGATTATGCTTTCATTGGGGGCACATCAGCCGTGCACCAGTTTGTTGAGATAGGTGCACATGCCATGATCTCTGGTGGTTCACTGGTACGTAAAGATGTGCCGCCGTTCACTAAGGCAGGCCGCGAGCCTTTGTCTTACATCGGTATCAACTCGGTTGGTTTGCGCCGCCGTGGTTTCAGTGCCGAAACCATCAACGAGATTCAGGAAATTTACCGTATCATATTCCTTAAAAAATACAACATCACCAAGGCCCTTGATATCATCGAGGCCCAGTTTAACCCAACCGTTGAGCGCGACGAGATCATCAACTTTGTGCAGAACTCGCAACGCGGTATCATGAAAGGTTTTGGGGCGGTGTAATAAGAGTTGATAGTTCATGGTTCATAGCAAATAGTTAAACTCCGGCTCCGCACCATGAACTATGAACTATTAACTATCAACTATTGAAAATTACTCTCCAAAACATAGGCCGGCGGTTTAACCGCGAATGGATTTTTAGGGGTATTGATTATACCTTTGAGGAGCAGAACAGCTATGCCATTTTGGGATCGAACGGTTCGGGTAAATCTACATTGCTGCAGGTGCTTAACGGCAGCCTCAATCCGTCGGCAGGAACAATCAAATACAGTAACACCGGTGCGGATATTGAGCCGGAGAATGTTTTCAATTACCTGAGCCTTGCCGCGCCTTACCTGGAAGTGATAGAGGATTTCTCCCTTACGGAGATGATAGACTTTCACTTCAAATTCAAAAAATACCGCCCGGGCATGGATAAACAGGCGGTTGCCAGTATCCTGAACCTGCAGGGCAGCAACAACAAATTGATCCGTTACTTTTCATCGGGGATGAAACAGCGTTTAAAATTGGCCCTGGCTTTTTGCGCTGACACCCCCATGCTAATGCTTGATGAACCAACATCAAACCTCGATAACCAGGGGATAGACTGGTATCTGAGCCTGATAGAACAATACAGCGCGGGCAGGTTAACCATCATCTGCTCAAACCAGGAGCATGAGTATAGTTTCTGTAACCATACATTAAGTATTGCTGATTATAAGAAACAAGCGGTATAACACGGCTAAAGTATTATCTCGCCGTTATCATTCTTAAAATTAAGGACAGAATAATTAACGTAATGCCGAGGTAAAAGATAATAAGGCCCTGTTTTCTGTCGGCTTCCCGGTACACAAACACGCGTTCTCCATTTGGTAATGTTCTTTTATAGGTAGATAAATGCCAGCCTATAAATATGCCAATGATGCCACCGAGTAACGCAAAAAAATACCCGATCACAATCCAGAATGTCTGCGGCTTTTCGGTTGTCTTCAATTCGTTTATACGTTGCTCTTCCATTTGCGACAGGCGCTCTTCATCAAGTTCTACACCTCTGTCTTTTAGGATCTTTTTAGCCAACAAATAATCGTAACTGCTCCACTCATCGCGTTTGGCAATAAGGTCTGTGAGTTCCTCGTTGCTGAATTTAAAGAGATAATGGTCTGGGTCAACGTCATTAAGCTGGTCGGCTTCAATATCATTCAAAAGCGTATTTACGCGTTCAAAATCAGCAGGCTTTAGCTTAACAAGATATTCGGTTTCAGCGGCATCGTTATAAAAAGTTGGATTAAAGGAAAGCTTATCTTGCTCAACCAGATAATCAATTTTGTGCTGACTAAGGGTTTCTGCGAGTTGACCGGCAAGTGCCGGGTCATTAAATTTGCGGTAAGTGATAAAGGTTTCTGCCATGGTTATTTGCCGTTTGTGGCCATATAATCGAGTGTTAAATTACACAAAGTTTTTACGCCGAGGGTAAAGCCGCTTTCGTCGATATAAAAATCGGGGGTATGGTGCGATGGTGCAGTTAAGCCAATGCCGCCTTTGGGCATGCCGCCTAAAAAGAAGAACAGGCCGGGCACTTTTTCCTGGTAAAAACTGAAATCTTCGGCGCCGGTTACCGGTGGTACCAGCAAAACGTTGCTTTTACCTGCCGTCTCCTGCAGGGTAGGCAGCATTTTTTGGGTAAGCACCACATTATTGAATGTTACGGGATAGTGGTTGGTGTAGGGTGCCCAAACTTCAGCGGTTGCGCCAAAGGCTTCGGCGGTTTTGATGGCAATACGTTTAACGTTCTCTGTTACCAGTTTCTCATCCGCAGGGGTAAAAAAACGAAGCGTGCCCAGCATCTCCACACTCTCGGGGATGATGTTAAAGCGTGTACCGCCTTTTATAGCACCTATGGTAACTACGGCAGGGTTCTCTGTTATGTTCACATTGCGGCTTACAATGGTTTGTAGCGAACTGATGATCTGCGCCGAAACTACAACCGGGTCTACACTCTGCCATGGGTAAGCGCCATGGGCCGATTTCCCCTTTACTACTATCTTCAGATCATTCACGCCTGCCATGGTACCGCCCGGGCGGTAAGTAAGCTTGCCCACCTCAACTGCTGATGATATATGCAGACCGAATATGGCATCAACCTTTGGGTTTTGCAGCACGCCCTCTTTAACCATTTGCTCAGCGCCGCCTTTTTCTCCTGCAGGCGCCCCTTCTTCTGCAGGTTGGAAAATAAATTTCACAGTGCCATGAAGGTCTTTCTTCATGCCGGAAAGTATTTCTGCCACACCCATTAGGATAGCCATGTGCGAATCGTGGCCGCAGGCGTGCATGGTGCCCACATCTTGCCCGTTATATTGTGTTTTTACTTTTGATGCAAAGGGCAGGTTAACGCGTTCGGTTACCGGCAGGCCATCCATATCTGCACGCAGTGCCACCACGGGGCCGGGATGGCCGCCTTTTAACAGACCAACTACGCCCGTTGTGGCCACGCCGGTTTGTACCTCTATGCCTAATGATTGAAGATGTTTGGCAATAATGCCCGATGTGCGCACCTCGCGGTTGCCCAGCTCGGGGTGTTCATGAAAATCGCGCCGCCAGGCTATCACTTTTTGCTCCAAAGCATCGGCTTTTTTGGCCGCTTGTGATTTTAGGTTGACCTGCGCGAAAGCAGGCAAACCAATTGCAGTAAGGGATAACAGCAACAGTTTTTTCATGATGAGGGGTGTTGGTATAGCTAATATAATAAAATCCGTAGCTGTTGAGAAGCGATACATCACGTCTGCTGCTGTTGATAGAACAAGCGTTAGGTATCGCTTCTCAACCGTTTTATGAAAGCTCCGAAATCAACAATGTGAACCAATCTGTGGATAAGCCTTTAAAGCTTACTTTTTGATGACGAAATTTAGATTGTTTCTAAATAGCTATTATACCTGTTTTAAGCCGAAACCATTTATATCTTTTGGCTTTTAATAAATACTTTTGCGGGAAAATAAATCTGATCTATAATGAGCGAATTTAAACAAACCTTTAACTCCTCGCTGGGAAAAAAGCTTATCATGGCTTTAACAGGCTTGTTTCTATGTACCTTCCTCATCGTACACGTTGGCGGTAACTTATTACTGTTTAAACACGATGATGGTTTTGCATTTAACAGCTATGCTAACTTCTTAACGCATTTTCCGCCAATTGAAGTTGTTGCATGGATCCTTTACCTATGCATTATTATTCACGCCGTTTATGCATTGGTGTTAACCATTAAAAACCGCAAGGCAAGGCCGGTAGGTTATGCGGTGCAATCAAAGTCGCCAACTTCTTGGTCGTCAAGAAACATGGGCATCCTGGGTTCTATCCTGTTGTTGTTCATCGTTATCCACATGGGCGATTTCTGGTTTAACTACAAGTACCAGGAAACTATCGGTTTTAAAGAATACCGTACCAACCTGGCAACTAACGAAACTACTGTTGCCGACTACAAACCCGAGGTTGCCGGTTTCGAGAGATCAATATCTACCGAAAATAACGTAGAGATTGTTCGTGTAAAAGACCTGCACACACGCATCCAGTGGAGCTTTAGCCACCTTTGGTATGTTGTGTTTTATGTGATAGCAATGGGCGCAGTATCATTCCACCTGCTGCACGGTTTCCAAAGCGCGTTTAAAACGCTTGGCTGGGTTCACAAAAAATACGATGGCATTGTGTCATTTATCGGTACATGGCTTTTCGCGGTTATTATACCGTTGCTTTTTGCCGCTATGCCAATTGTTTATTATTTCCAAAGTCTGAGCAAATAGATTCAGGATATAAGAATCAGGAACCAAGAATTAGTAAACTGAATAGAAACAAAAAGGATAGTAAACAGAGAACATCGATCAATCTTAACTCCTGATTATTGTCTCTTGATCCTATCCTCTCTAAATAAAAAGAAATGAGTTTAAATGCTAACATTCCGCAGGGGCCATTAGCCGAAAAATGGAGCAAGCATAAATTTAACTTAAAGCTGGTTAACCCTGCCAACAAGCGTAAATACAACGTTATTGTGGTGGGTACCGGTTTGGCCGGCGCATCAGCTGCGGCATCATTGGCCGAGCTGGGTTACAACGTTACGGCTTTCTGTTTCCAGGATAGCCCACGCCGTGCACACTCAATTGCTGCACAGGGTGGTATCAACGCCGCTAAAAATTATCAGAACGATGGTGACAGCGTTTACCGTTTATTCTACGATACCATTAAAGGTGGCGATTACCGCGCCCGCGAAGCTAACGTACACCGTTTGGCAGAGGTATCTGTAAATATTATTGACCAGTGTGTTGCGCAAGGCGTACCATTTGCTCGCGAATACGGCGGCTTATTAGATAACCGCTCATTCGGTGGTTCGCAGGTATCGCGTACGTTCTATGCTCGTGGTCAAACTGGTCAGCAATTATTGCTGGGTGCTTACTCGGCACTTAACCGCCAGATCAACCTGGGTAAAGTAAAAGTTTATACCCGTCATGAAATGCTTGACGTGGTAATGGTTGATGGCCATGCAAAAGGTATTGTTACCCGTAACCTAATTACAGGTGATATTGATACACATGCCGGTCATGCAGTATTATTATGTACTGGTGGTTACGGTAACGTGTTCTACCTTTCAACAAACGCTATCGGGTCAAACGTAACGGCAGCATGGAGAGCCCACAAACGTGGTGCTTACTTTGCTAACCCTTGTTATACACAAATTCACCCAACTTGTATCCCGGTTACCGGCGACCACCAGAGCAAGCTTACGCTGATGTCTGAGTCGTTACGTAACGATGGTCGTGTTTGGGCACCAAAAACTGTTGAAACAGCAGAGAAACTTCGCAAGAAGGAGATCACAGCTGCACAGGTGAAAGAAGAAGACCGCGATTATTTTCTTGAGCGTAAATACCCATCATTCGGTAACTTGGTTCCGCGCGACGTGGCTTCACGTAACGCTAAGGAAATGTCTGACGAAGGCCGCGGTGTTGGTACATCTGGCTTAGCCGTTTACCTTGACTTTGCCGACGCGATAAGCCGCATGGGCGAAGATACCGTACGTGCTAAATATGGTAACTTGTTTGATATGTACTATCAGATAACTGATGAGAACCCATACAAACAACCAATGCGTATTTACCCAGCAGTTCACTATACAATGGGTGGCCTTTGGGTTGATTATAACCTGAGCACTAACGTAAAAGGTTTATACGCCCTGGGCGAGTGTAACTTCAGCGACCACGGTGCTAACCGCCTGGGTGCTTCTGCTTTGATGCAGGGTTTATCTGATGGTTACTTTGTTATCCCTTACACTTTAGGTGATTACCTGGCTACCATAGGCCCTAAACCGGTTGATACCAACCACCCTGCTTTTGCGCAAACCAAACAGGATGTAATTGATAACGTGAACAAATTGCTGGCGCTTAAAGGCACCAAAACAGTTGTTGAATACCACCGCGAACTTGGCCACATTATGTGGGAGTACTGTGGTATGGCGCGTACCGAAGAAGGCCTGACCAAAGCGAAAGCGATGATCAAAGAACTGAAAGCTGACTTCTGGAAAAATGCTTTAGTAGTAGGCGAGAACGAAGAGTTTAACCTTTCGCTTGAGCGTGCCGGCCGTGTTGCCGACTTCATTGAACTGGGCGAACTGATGGTTACCGACGCATTAATGCGCCGCGAATCATGTGGTGGCCACTTCCGTTTGGAATCGCAAACTGAAGAAGGTGAAGCCCTGCGCGATGACGAGCACTACGCATTTGTTGCAGCCTGGGAATTTAAAGGTGAAAACCAGGAAGAAGAGCTGCACAAAGAAGAGCTGGTATTTGAAAATGTTAAGTTAACACAACGATCTTATAAATAAGTTCCAGGTCTGAAGTCCAAAGCCTTAAGTCTTGAGTCAATAGCTGACTTCAGACTTAAGACTCCGGACTTCGGACTTAAGACTCCAATCTCAATAGTATGAGCGGACACATGAACCTGACGCTGAAAGTATGGCGCCAAAAAAATACACAAACTGCGGGTAAGTTTGTGACCTATAAAGCCGAAGGGATATCGCCTGATATGTCGTTCCTGGAAATGCTTGACGTGGTGAACGAAAGCCTGATCAAGAAACAGGAAGACCCTATCCACTTTGACCATGATTGCCGCGAAGGTATTTGCGGTATGTGTTCGTTGTACATCAACGGCCGCCCGCATGGTCCAAAACGCGCTATCACCACCTGCCAGCTGCACATGCGCAGCTTTAGCGATGGCGAAACCATTACCATTGAGCCTTGGCGCTCTGCAGCCTTCCCTATTGTTAAGGATTTGGCTACAGACCGTTCGGCGTTTGACCGTATACAGCAGGCCGGTGGTTTCATCTCGGTAAATACCGGCGGTGTGCCCGATGCTAACTCAACCCTTATCCCTAAGGTAATTGCTGATGAGGCTTTCAACTCTGCAACTTGTATTGGTTGTGGTGCCTGCGTTGCTGCATGTAAAAATGCATCTGCAATGTTGTTCACCTCTGCTAAGATAACCCAGTTGGGCTTATTACCGCAAGGCCAGCCAGAGCGTTGGAGCCGTGTGCAGGCAATGGTTAACCAAATGGACGAAGAAGGTTTTGGTAACTGTACCAACACTGGTGCCTGCGAAGCCGAGTGCCCTAAAGAGATCACCCTGATGAACATCAGCCGCATGAACAATGATTTCTTCAGCGCCGAGCTATTCCGCGAAGAACATACACATGACGGTGGCGGCAACGGTTAATTGCCGCTTGCTTATAAAATAAAAAAGCCTCTCAGAGAAATCTGAAAGGCTTTTTTATTGATGGTGTAAGCTGTTATGACAATTATAGCATACTGATACTAACCATTTAATTGGTTCTCTCCCAATATTTCTTTTAGCGTATTTTTTATGGTGCACTTCAGTAGCACGTGCACCACAGTAAACACAACGCCAGCTGTCGCGTTTTAGCACAACATGCCGCTTTCGTTGCCATTCTTCAGATTTAAGGTAGACATTTCTATAATAGTCTCGACGACGCTTGCGTTTAATCTCAAATAGCAAACGTTTTACTCCCGCAATAACGAATACAATTAGTAGAATAAATAAATCATTCTTTTTCATTGATTTAGGCTGTCAAAATCTTAGGATAACTAAGATAGCAATAAAAGGAAAAAATGCTCTTTAGCAAAATGAAATTTACCGCAGAGCAATATTGGAAGCTATCACATCACTCCTAATCCTTTAACAACATCATCCTTCTGTTGCATTTGCCAGCGGTATAAACAATAGCCGCCTACGGCTAACAGGCAAAGTACACCTTCCAGCGCTACTACGTAACGGGTTGACATATATTCGGCAAACCACCCTATCAACAAACTACCCAATGGAGATACCCCTAAATAGGCCGTAATGTAATAACTAATAGCCCGTGCACGCATGGTGGGTATGGCATGTGTTTGAATATACATGTTTATGCCCGATACCTGTATCATCATGCCCGCGCCGGCTATTACCATCCCAACAATGGCAAAATGTTGGGTTGGGGCTACGGCTACCGTTAACAAGCCGATGGCAAACAATATGCTTGCGCCAATAACCAGGCGGATCAGTTTATCCACATCATTTAATCTTGCCATAAATACTGCACTGCATAATGATCCCAAACCTACCGCACTCTCAAATAAGCTGAACGTGCCTGATGTGCCTTTGAAAACATCTTTGGCAAACACAGGCATCAGTGTGGTGAAAGGAATGGCAAACAGGCTGCTACAGGCACACAACATCAGCAGGCCCAGTATTTCCTTTTCGGTGGTAATGTAATCCAGGCCTTTTTTAAGCTCTACCCAAATGTTATTTTCGGGGCGCCCGGTAATGTTTACATCCAACTTCATCTTATATAAACAAACCAATATGGCCGAGTAGCTTGCAAAATTGCTCATGAAACAAAAGTCCTCGCCAAAGGTGCTTAAGATAACGCCTGCCAATGCAGGGCCAATCAATCGCGCCAGATTGGTCATGGTAGAGTTAAGGGCGATGGCGTTGGGTAGGTCGGCCTTGTCGTCAACCAGTTCTATCATTAACGATTGCCGGCAGGTTACATCAAAGGCATTAATAACACCTTGAAGCAAACTAAGGAATATGATAATAGAGATATTGTAGTATTGAAAATGAACAATAGCCGCTAATGCACCCGCCTGTATCATGGCCGCAAGCTGCGTTTGCTTCATCACGCTGAATTTATTATGCCTGTCAACAAAGCTGCCGGTGTAAGGGGAAAGGATTAACGAAGGGATAAGACTAACAAAGGCTACGATACCTAACAACATAGCCGAACCTGTAATACGGTACACCAGCCACATTACCGCTGTTTTTTGTACCCAGGTACCTAATAAAGAAATTGATTGACCGTAAAAGAATAATTTAAAGTTGGGGTATTTGAACGACCGGAAAGCACTCATCTAATTTTATTTTCTATGCCACAAATTTCCGCTGGATTGATTAATTTGTAAAACGTTATTTTTCTATCATATTAATCGATAAAACCGATCAATTATGGAACTAAGGCAATTGCGGTATTTCATCAAGGCAAAAGAGTTGTTGAACTTTACAGAAGCCGCTAATCAGTTATTTATCAGCCAAAGCACGCTTTCGCAGCAGATTAAACAATTAGAAGATGAGCTGGGCACACCGCTTTTTAATCGTGTTGGTAAACACGTGTATATTACCGAAGCCGGAAGCCTGTTTTACGATTACGCCCTGCAGGCCCTCAGTAAGGCTAATGATGGGCTGCAGTTGCTGAAAGATATAAACGGACTGCATGCCGGGCGCTTATCCATTGGTACCACTTATGGCTTACGCCATATCCTTACGCCGGCTATCTTAAAGTTCCATAAAGCATACCCGCAGATAAACCTTGAGGTGGTATTTGGTACCTCGCAGGAGCTTACCCATAGGTTAGAGAAATTTGAGTTGGATTTTGTACTGACCTTTGAGGAAGTAACCCATCGCCCTGATATTAAACATCAGCCGCTATTTGATTCTGAACTGGGCTTTATTGTAGAGAAAAGATCGCCGCTGGCTAAACTAAAAACCATCAGCCTGAAAGAAATACTGGATCATGAGTTGGCGCTACCTGCCAAAGGCTACAGTACCCGCCGGTTTGTTGATGAGGTTTTTGCCAAAAACAAACTTACCCCGCGCATTAGTGTAGAAATAAACGATATCCCCACGCTGTTAGATTTGATTGAAACCGGCAACTGGCACACCATACTTACCCATACAACCGTACAAAACGCGGCCCGCCTGGTCTCTGTTCCGATAAAAGCCGTGAAAGGAATGCAGCATGCAGCTATCATCTCCATGAAAGAGGTTTATGAGAAACGCGCCGTAAAAGCTTTTTATGATATCTTGCTTAAAGCAGGAACATAAAGGTTACTTCTTCACCACAAAAGATTTTTCAACAGGCTTTCCAACCTGATTAAAAATATCAGTTACGGTAACCTTTGCTATATATCGGCCGGGTAATAAAAGGGTTTTTACTATTGCAGATCTTTTCTCCGGCAGTATTTCGTCTATGGTTTGCACAACCTTGCCTGCCGCGCTTACTATCTCTACTTTTGATGAAAGCTGCGGACTTTTTGTGGCATCGGTTTTCCAGGTTATTTTAATGGTTTTTGCGGTGTAGGTGGCTGTTACGTTTGAGGTAGCGCCAACATCAATTTTTGGCGCAACGCCTTGTTGGGCTTGTTCCGGCAGATCAAGCCTGCGGCCGGCACCAAATGCTTCGGCAGGTTTGGTATCGCCGCCGTGCTGCATAAAATAGGCATCTTCGGCGCCATCGTATCCGGCGTTAAAGCTGCGGTCGTATTTGCCATTGCGGGCTTTATCGTTGCCGTTCGCGTTAAAGAAACGGCGGTTGTGTTTTTCCCAGGTGTTGCCTTCAGTAAGGCTCCAGCAATCTTTAAAAAATGCTTTTCTTACGTAACGGCCGTCCCAGGCTGCATTAGTACCATCCCAGTTTTCTAAAAAGGCATCATCGCGTTTGCCAAGGTAGCCGTCTCTATCAACCTCTGCCAATGTTGAGGTATGGAACCAAATGCCCGTGCCCATATCCTGTATAAAAGTGGCAACGTAGAGGTCGCCGTTGTTTTTCCAGGCACGGATAGCGATGTTATACCATGTATTCAATTTCCATTTGTAGGAGTTTATGGTTTTCCAGCCGTCGCCCTCGCCACCAAACCTGCTGGTGAAAGTTCCTTTGCCTGCGTAAGTTACTTTAGAGAAAACCTTGTTTGCAGTGTTAGGGTCCCAAAGTGATGCGATGAGGATATTTGATGCACCATAATCCTTATCGGGTGTTTGCTGCAAACCATCATATCCGCCACGGAAGTTATGTACCGAGAAGTATTCCGCATCTGCCGAGCGGGTTATCTTTATCTTGTGGATTCTCGCAATAGCATCATCAGAAAAATCAAAAAAGATGTGTTGTGAAGGGGCTGCATTTTCCGTTTGAGGAACAGCGCTATTTTGCGGCAGCGTAGTGTCTGTTGATTGGGCAGATGCAATATTAACAGCGAAGAACGAAGCAGCACAGGCCACAAGTAAAAAGGCAGATATTTTCATCGCTTAAAAGTAACTTATTAGAATCTTAACACAACACGCTGTGATACAATATAAAGGCATCAAACTAAATTTTTACATTTAGCGTTTGTAAAAGCATGAGAAAGTTTCTCTGTCTGTTTATTCTCCTGAAAAGTTTTGTGCTGACACTATCTGCACAAAATAAGCCCGTTATCGCCTTCGCCAGCGATACGCAGGAACCCATGTGGGTAGAGAAACTATTCCTGAAATCCAACCATAACCTGCTGGCTACAAAGATGATCTTTAACGATGTAGATCAGCTGCGCCCAAAAGCATTCTTTATTTTAGGCGATGTGGTGTCGGTTGGAAAAAACAAAAAAGCCTGGCGAAATATCGATAAGTACATTGGCCAGTTAGTTAAAGATTCTATTCCCGTTTATGCTACCCTGGGTAACCATGAGGTGATGTTCAATTCCAAAAAAGGCACCACCAATTTTCGCAAGCGCTTTCCTGATTATAACCCATCAGGCTATACCGAGGTGATTGACTCTGTGGCTGTGATATTGCTCAACTCCAATTTTGCGCAGATGAGCGTGCAGGAGATAGTGACCCAAAATAAATGGTACGCCGATAAACTGAACGCGCTTGACGCCGACGCAGCCATCAGGCTCATAATTGTAGGCTGCCATCATTCACCTTATACCAATAGTTCTATCGTAAGCCCGTCCAATGCGGTAAAGGAGAATTTTGTACCACCTTATCTTAAATCAAAAAAGGCTGTGCTATTCCTGTCCGGGCATTCGCATAATTTTGAGCAGTTTAAAATGCAGGGCAAAAATTTCCTCGTGATAGGCGGTGGCGGCGGTTTACATCAACCTCTTAAAAAGAAAGAGAACCAGCAAGCAGATGTTGCCGCTGTTTACAAACCTGATTTTCATTACCTTGAAGTAAGCCGCCAGGGCGAAACGCTCAACATACTATCGCGCAGGCTAAGCGCCGATTTTAAAAGCTTTAGCGACGGGTATAGCTTGAAGGTGGATAAGTAAGATTAAGCTTTATTATCCGGATGCCCTTCTCCGGAAACGATCAATTGCCGCAGGCTATCTATGTAATATTGCCAACCGCCTGTACAGGCTTCAAAGCATTCTAATTGGGGTACTAACCCCTGGTGCGTAAATTCTAAAGTAGTTAGCCCGTCTTTTTGTAAAATATCAAAAGTAACCGTTGTACCCGTCCATTCGGTTTTATCATCCACAAAGTTGATGCTGCTATCAGTAGTTAGCCAAACAACTTTCTTATCGGGCACCACCTCAGTTAAACGGTGGCGACTGTAATGCAGATCGCCATGGCGATAAACAAACTCGTCTCCTACGTCTGCAGATTCACCATCAAGCGTGGCCAACCACCAGCCGCGTACGTTTGTTACTGCTTCAAACACCTCTGATGGTGTTTGGGGTACAGTAAATGATATTTTTAAATCTTCCATAACTGTTATTTCTTAGGGAAACGAGCGTTTGCTTTAACCCCATCAATTTGTTGTGTATGCCTGTTACTATGTGCTGATATCAGCAGGATAAATTGGTAGGCATCATAAGTACCAATGGGCAATACAGATACATGATTACGCAGGTCATCTTGTGTGTTTTTTACAAAAGCAATTAACTTGTCGCGGTTCTGTTTAAAATTGGCCAGGGCTTCTGCGGCACTGTCGTAGTTTGAGTTGGCAGGCTCCAACGCGGCAAATGTTTTAGATCTGTGCGAGCGGTCTTCTACAGCTTTGACCAGATCGGCATCTGTAAATTTTATCTCTGCACGTTTATCAGGGTTTGCCGGTTTTTTCAATGATTCTTCTACCATTGCCCATAAGGCTTTCTCCGCTGTCGCGATGTGTTTAACGCATTCTTCAACGCTCCATTTATCGGCCGATGCTTTAAACTTCAGCTGGGCTTCGCTCAGATCTTTTACTGATGCGAATACCCCTGCTTCGGTTTCAGCTAATGACCTGATGGCATAATCCCGCTCGGTTGTTGTGAGGGTAGCTTGTGCATTGCTTTTATAGGTGATAATACTTAGGGCGATCAATAAAATACCGGTGGTTTTCATACTGTATTACTTTGGTTTACTCTACAAATTTATCGACTAAACCTGCGCCTTTACGGGTGGTATTTAGACAACCTGACGGGTTGATTTAGACAGGAACAATGCGTTATCTTTGTGAAAAACAGTAAATTATGAAACACCTCACCATCCTGGTTCCCGACGGCGAAAATAACCTCAGCAGTATTGTGGGGGCTTACAAAATATTTAGTCGTGCTAATGCTTATCGTAAAGAGATTTTCAAGATAGAGCTGGCAGGGATCTCTCAATCAGTTGGTTTTTATGGCGGCTTATTCACTGCTAAACCGCACAAACATATATCGGAGATAAAAAGAACAAATCTGGTGATCATCCCTTCGCTTAATCATAACTATGAAAAAAGTGCTGCGCTAAATAACGAGGTGATAGATTGGATAAACAACCAATACCGGCAGGGGGCCGAAATAGCGAGTATCTGTACCGGGGCCTACTTGTTGGCCGCGGCGGGCTTACTGGATGGCAGGAGCTGTTCTACCCATTGGTCGGCGGCTGATGAATTGAAGCAGCGCTATCCGAAGGTAAATCTTAAAACCGATCAGTTGATAACCGATGAACAGGGCATTTACACCAACGGCGGTGCATACTCTTTCCTTAATTTGATACTTTACCTGGTTGAGAAATATTATGGCCGCGAAACAGCCATATTCTGCGCCAAAGTTTTCCAGATAGAGATCGACAGGCAAAGTCAATCGTCATTCATCGTTTTCAGGGGGCAAAAAACACATAACGACGAGATTGTGAAAAAAGCCCAGGAGTATATTGAAAGCAAGGTAGACGAAAGGATATCAACTGAACACTTGGCAGCGAGCTTCGCCATTGGCCGCCGCAATTTCGACCGCCGTTTTATAAAAGCTACAGGGAACACGCCAACCGAGTATGCCCAGCGTGTGAAGATAGAAGCCGCTAAAAAAGCTTTTGAAACCAGCCGTAAAACAATTAACGAAGTGATGTACGAGGTGGGTTATGCCGACCAGAAGGCTTTCCGCGAAGTGTTCAGGAAAATAACAGGGATGTCTCCGTTAGAATATCGCAACCGGTATAATAAAGATGCCGCGTAAAAAACAGGCGAATCTTGTTAAGCTTACGCCGATTGATAACTTTGCGATATGCCTGCTAATCAAAACATAAAAGTAGCCGTAGATGCCGTGGTATTTGGTTATACATCAAAAGAAGGCCTTTCGGTACTGCTTATCAAGCGCAATATCGATCCTTTTAAAAACAGCTGGGCCTTGCCCGGTGGTTTGGTTGGCGATGATGAATCATTAGAAGAGGCGGTGCAACGCGAGCTTAAAGAAGAGACCGGCGTTAACATCAACTACCTGGAACAGCTTTACAGCTTTGGCAAACCGGGCCGCGATCCGCGCAACCGGGTAATTTCCATCACCTATTACGGCTTGGTTAAACCCGATGCCTTTGAATTGCAGGCCGCTACTGATGCAGCAGATGTGGCATGGTTCAAGATCAAAAAGCTCCCGCAACTGGCTTTTGACCACCAGGAGATACTGCAGGCCGCGCATGAACGATTGAAAAGCAAAATGCTTTACCAGCCCGTAGGCTTTGAGTTATTGGAAGAGAAATTCCCATTCTCTGAACTGGAGAAACTATACATGGCCGTGCTGGACAGGCCGATAGATCGCCGGAATTTTAAAAAGAAGGTGATCAAATTTGGTTTCCTGGAAGAGACCACCGAGAAGCAAGAACTAAGCGGAGCAGGCCGCCCGGGTAATCTTTTTCGCTTCAATCAGCAGAAATACTTTCAGTTACAAAAACAAGGCATCAACTTCGAGCTTTAATATATTTTAAAAAAAATGTAAAAAATAATTTGCGTAATAAAAACGCATATTTATATTTGCGTATAATTAACGCAAAAAATCAACCTATGAAAACAGCAGTAATTATTGCCCGCTTCCAGTCACCTTACCTGCACGAAGGGCACAAACAACTTATCAGCACCGTGATGAAAGACCACGCCAAGCTGATCATCCTGTTAGGCGTAAGCCCGATAATGGGTACCCGTAAAAATCCCTACGATTATTACACCCGCGAGAAAATGATCAAGAAGGATTATCCGGATGCCATCATCCTGCCTATCAGCGATCATCCGAGCGATAAAGCCTGGTCTGATCAGATAGATACCCTGCTGAAAAGCGTTTTCCCTACCGAAAGCTTTTGTTTGTACGGCAGCCGTGACAGTTTTATCCCATACTATTCAGGCCGGTTTGAAACAGTAGAATTGCCGGAGCATGGTGATTACAATGCCACCGAACTGCGCAAGAAATACGCCGATAAGGTTTTTGATTCGAATGATTTTCGTGCGGGTATCCTGTACGCTTACTATAACCAATACACCAAGGTTTACCCAACGGTTGATATCGCCTTGTTCAGGAATGATAAAACGGAAATACTGCTCGGCAAAAAAGCCAACAGCAGCAAATGGCGCTTTATTGGCGGCTTTGCCGACCCTGAAGACGAAAGCTACGAAGTTGCCGCCAAACGCGAACTGATGGAAGAGTGCGGCGAGATGGAAGTTGGCCCCATGACCTATGAAACATCAGCCAAAATAAATGATTGGCGTTACCGCAGCGAGGCTGATAAGATCATCACGCTGCTCTTCAGTACAGATCATATCAGCGGAGAACCGGCAGCTAATGATGACATCATTGACCTGAAATGGTTTGTAGTTGCAGATCTTCCGCAGATGCTGGCTGATGGTAATATTACCGATGAGCATGTGCACCTGTTCCAAACCATTATTACTAAATACCTTAAAAACTAATACCATGAAACGCGATAATTTGATATTACTGGCTGATGCCTACAAATACGCTCACCATAAATTTTATTACCCCGGCACTACACAGATCTACAGCTACCTGGAAAGTCGTGGCGGTATGTTCAATGAGACCATCTTTTTTGGTCTGCAATACTTTCTGAAACAATACTTACAGGGCCCCGCCTTTACACAGGTAGACCTTGATGAAGCCGATCACTTTCTGCGCCAGGTTTTTGGCCGCGATGATGTGTTTAACCGCGAAAAGTTCCAGTACATTTTGGATAAATACGATGGCCACCTGCCTGTGCGCATAAAAGCCGTGGCCGAGGGCACAGCCGTACCAACCGGCAACGCACTCATGACCATTGAGAATACCGACCCGGAGTGTTACTGGTTAACCAATTTTCTTGAAACCTTGTTAATGCAGGTTTGGTACCCATGTACCGTAGCCACTTTAAGCAACCAGATCAGAAAAGAAATCACAGGTTTCTACAACGATACAGCTACCGAAGGTGCAGAAGCAGGAATTGATTTTGTACTGAACGATTTTGGTTTCCGCGGGGTAAGCAGCGTAGAGAGTGCTAAGCTGGGCGGTGCTGCACATTTGATCAACTTCAGCGGTAGCGATAACCTGGCCGGCAGCGGAATGGCTATCCATTATTACGATGCCACCAAAGTTTACGGCTTAAGTATCCCGGCTACGGAACACAGTATTTGTACCTTGTTAGGTCGCGATGGCGAACTGGAAATTTTCAGGCACGTGTTGCGCAGCTTCCCTACCGGCACCATTGCCTGCGTATCTGACAGCTACAACATTTTTAAAGCTTGCAAAGAATACTGGGGCGGCGTGCTAAAAGATGAGATACTGCAACGCGACGGCACCCTGGTGATACGCCCCGATAGCGGCGACCCGATAAGGACATTGCTGGCTATTTTCGAGATATTGTTTGAGACTTTCGGATATACTACCAATACTAAAGGCTACAAAGTATTGCCGCCACAAGTGCGCGTGATACAGGGCGATGGTGTAAACTATCAGGAGATCATCAAAATTTATGAAGCCTTAAAAGCTGCCGGCATAAGTGCTGAGAATTTAGTGTTGGGCATGGGCGGCGCATTACTGCAAAAAGTTGACCGCGATACCCAAAAGTTTGCCTTAAAATGCAGCAGCGCGGTGATTGACGGTAAACAGATTGCCGTTGAAAAAGACCCAACCGAGATGGATGCCCAAGGCAACATTACCCCAAGTTTTAAAAAGAGCAAGGGTGGCCGTTTAAAACTGATAAAAATAAATGGCACCTTTAAAACCGTAAAAGAAAAGGAAAACCCTGAGCAAACCGACGAGCTACGCACAGTATTCGAGAACGGCCAGCTGGTTGATCCTGTTACCTTTGAACAGGTAAGAGCTAACGCGCTTGCCTAAGCCTTGCCTTATATGTTACGAAAACTTGTATTAACTAACCTTGTGCTTGTAGCTGCCCTGCAGTTACAGGCGCAGGTTTTGCCTAAGCGCGATACCGCGCATCTTAAAGAAGTGGTGGTTACTTACCAGGCCGACAAGCTGACGCCCGTTACCTTCCAAAACCTTAACGGAAACGTCCTCAAAGCCAAATCTACCGGGCAGGAGCCTACTTTTTTACTGTCAGAAACACCGTCCATTACCGTGTATTCTGATGCAGGCAGTACGCAGGGTTACTCCTATTTCAGGATGCGGGGCATTGACCAGACGCGGATAAACATTTCGTTAGATGGCATGCCGCTAAGCGAGCCGGAAGACCAGGGTGCTTATTTTTCTAACTATCCGGATATTATCAACTCGGTAAGTAAGATCCAGATACAACGGGGCATTGGTACCAGTAAAAACGGCGTAGCCGGTTATGGTGGTAGCGTGCAATTGTTCTCGCCCAACCTTAATGATTCTGCTTACACGCAGTTGGGTGCAGGCTATGGCTCATTCAACAGTCACCGTGTATTTGCAGCTTACAACAGTGGGATGAAGAACAACAAGGCATTTTATATCCGGGCATCGCAGGTATATTCTGACAGGTATAAGTACAACTCATCAAACAACTCGCAATCTGTTTTCATGAGCGGTAGTTTGGCGGCGAATAAATCTATTTTTAAGATAAACGCAATGGTTGGTCATCAGCAAAATCAGTTGGCCTGGCTGGGTGTATCAGAAGCACAAATAGCGCAAGACAGGCGCACCAACGTTAACGAGAACGAGCACGACAACTTTACCCAGGCACTGGCACAGTTGCAGCATTTATGGTCGCCCAACAACATCTCAACATTGCAAACCAGTGTTTACTATACGTTTCTGAACGGTAATAACGATTTCAACCCTAACAGCTTTGTGGGTTTGCCATCAACCGATGAAATGTATAATTACGCTTTCCGCTCAAACCTGGTGGGCTTGTTCAGCAATTATACTTATTCAAAAGGGGCATTAAACTGGACAACCGGCATCCACGGAAATATTTACGATCGCCGCCACATCGGCAGCGAAAGAACGGCGGGTAGGCTGTACCAGAATACCGGTTACAAAGATGAGTTCAGCGCATTTACCAAGGCCGATTATACCATTGGCCGGTTAACCCTTTTTGCCGATGCGCAGTATCGTTATGCTACGTTCAGCTATACAGGTGATGTGCCTTTGAACCGCCTCGACTGGAACTTCTTTAACCCCAAAGCAGGCTTAAGTTACAAAGCAGCCAACAACCTTACCCTGTATTACAGCATCGGCAGAACCGGCCGCGAACCAACACGTAACGATATGTTTGGCGGTAGTGATAACTTATTGGCTGATGATAACGGCAATGCTGCAATTGCCGTAAGCAAGCCGGAGTTTGTGGTGGATCAGGAGCTGGGCTTAAGGCATCAATCGGGCAATCTTAATCTCAACCTTAATTTTTACTACATGAACTTTAAGAACGAGATTGTGCTTAACGGCCAATTAGGGCCAAACGGACTTGCCCTTACCAACGAGGTTGATCGCAGTTACCGTACCGGCGCCGAACTAAGCATTACTTATAAAGTAAACGAACATATCAGCCTCATCAACAATTCATCGTACAATTACAGCAGGATAAAAGAGCAGAGCCAATCGTTCACGCCTATACTAACGCCGCCGGTTATTGTTAACCAGGAGGTGGTTTACACCGGCAAGAAATTTTTGGTTGGCTTAGCAGGCAGGTACCAGAGCAGGGCGTTTATTAACTTCGCCAACTCGGCGCAGGTAAACCAGTACTTTTTGCTGAATGCAAGGGCGCAGTACACCATTGGCAGGTTTGAACTGGGCGTGTTCCTTAACAATGTCACCAACGCCAAATACTTTAACAATGGTTATGTTGATGCAGATGGCACAAAAAAGTATTTTGTACAGGCACCAACAAACTATTACACCTCGGTAAAATATACTTTCTGATGCATTTTTTTGATATCGGCCATATCGCTTTCACCATTATGGGTTACCCCGTCAGCTTTGTTGAGCTGATAGGCACCTTGTTTGGTTTGATCTCTGTTTGGTTTGCATCAAGGGCCAATATTTTAACCTGGGGCACAGGCATTGTGAACGAGGTTTTCCTGTTCATCCTGTTTTTCCAGGTACAGCTATATGCCGATATGTTTCTGCAGGTTTACTTTTTTGTGGTCACCATTTACGGCTGGTATAACTGGAAAGCTAAACCTGATGCGGGCAGCATAACCGTGCTGAATAGCAAACAACGCTGGTTAACCGGCATCGTGATCTTAGCAAGTTCAGTTATAGCAGGTTTTCTTATCCAAAACATCCACCGGTATTTGCCTCAGTATTTTAAGATACAAGCGGCGTATCCATATACAGATTCCTTTGTAATGGTACTCAGCATTGTAGCTATTGTTTTGCTGGCCATGAAGAAGATAGAAAATTGGGTGCTGTGGATCTTAACAGATGCTATCTGCGTTGTGCTGTACATCAAAAAGGGAGTTTATTTCCTCTCGTTAGAATATTTCATCTTCTTCGGACTGGCATCTTATGGCTTGTACCAGTGGAAAAAACAAATGGCCCATGGTTAAAGCTTTTGTATTCGGCAAGTTCCTGCCTTTTCATAAGGGTCACGAGGCGATGATCCGTTTTGCGCTGCAGCATTGTGATGTACTATCGATAATGGTGTGCGAGGATAGCCGCGAGCATATCCCCGGCGAGTTGCGAAAAAGTTGGATCGAGAGTACCTTCCCCGACCACCGGAATATCGAGATAAAAGTATTTCCTTATGATCATGAGGTCCTACCTAATTCTTCAGAGACTTCGGCAAGTATTTCTGAGATATGGGCAGCAGAGTTCCGCAAACATTACCCCGATCATACCCTGCTCATTACATCCGAGCCGTATGGCGAACTGGTAGCCCGGTTTATGGGCATAAAGCATATTCCCTTTGATCCCGATAAACAACAGGTGCCTGTTTCGGCTACCATGATACGAAGCGATACTTTTACCAACTGGCAGCATTTGCCTGATGCTGTTAAGCCTCATTTCGCACTTATGGTTGTTATTCTGGGTACAGAATCAACCGGCAAAACTACCCTAACGGAGCAACTCGCCCATCACTTTAATTGCAGTTACGTACTGGAAGCCGGCCGGGATCTGATACCCGACTCTACCCGCTTTAAGTTTGATGACCTGCTGTTGGTTGCTAATGAACATGCCAAAAGAATTAACACAGCCGTGAAAGGCGATAGCGGATTGGTGATAATCGATACCGACATACACATTACGGCGTCATACGCGCAGTTTGCCTTTGGGAAAGAATTACCGGTTCCTACGGAGATATACAACGCAAACAAAGCCAATTTATATCTTTACCTCGATAATGATGTACCTTACTACCAGGACGGGACACGGTTGGCCGAAGCAGAGCGAGACCAGCTCGACCGATCGCACCGCAAAGTTCTGGCAGCACATAACATTAATATTACGGAAATAAGCGGTGACTGGCCTGCCCGTTTTGAACAGGCCGTTGCAGCTGTTTCCCAATTGATAAAGAATAACACAACCCTATGAAAAAGATACTTTTTGCCATAAAAGAATACGAATACTTAGCCGACAAGGTACTGGCCTGTGGTGATTTCGAAAAAGGCGAACTACTGGTAGACCATTTTACCGACGGCGAGCGTTACCAGCGCATCATCACCCCGATAGAGAACCGCGAGGTGATATTGATCGGTGGCACGGTAAACGATGCTGCTACGCTGGAATTGTATGACCTTGCCTCGTCGCTGGTAAGTTACGGTGCCGATTCGCTGACTTTGGTTATCCCTTATTTCGGTTACTCTACCATGGAGCGTGCAGTGCTAAGCCGTGAGATCGTAACAGCTAAAACCCGCGCACGCTTGCTATCAGCCATCCCAAAATCAAACCGTGGCAATAAGGTATTACTGTTTGATCTGCACTCAGAAGGAATCCAATATTACTTTGAGCATGATCTTTACCCTGTGCATGTGTATTGCAAAAACATCGTAACCAAGGCTGCTTTGGAATATGGCGGTGATAATTTTGTAATGGCCAGCACCGATGCCGGTCGCGCCAAATGGGTAGAATCTCTTGCTAACGACTTAGGCGTAAATGCAGCCTTCATCCTTAAACGCCGCCTCAAAGGCGACCATACCGAAGTGAGCGCCATTAATGCGGATGTGGATGGTAAAACCGTTATTATTTATGATGATATGATCCGCTCGGGCGGTAGCATCATAAATGCAGCAAAATCATATAAAGAAGCAGGCGCTGGCGATATCTACGTAATTACTACACATGGTTTGTTTGTGAATGATGGCATTAACAAACTGAAAAACTCGGGTTTGATCAAAAAACTCATCTGCACCGACTCGCATGTGAACACCCAAAACATCGACGGCGATTTTGTGGATGTTCGAAGTTTAGATACGCTCATCTGCGAAGCATTATAAAACAAAAGCCTCTTAGCAATCTAAGAGGCTTTTTTATTGGGGTTATCGTCCTATCCGTTTACGTATGCGGCTTAAAGATGGATTTTTGATACCCAGGTATGATGAGACATGGTAAGCCGGTATGCGGTTAATGATATTCGGGTGTTCATCCAAAAGCCTCACATACCGCTGTTCGTGACTAAAGAAAAGCAACTCCTCGGCGCGGCTTTGCGAGTAGGTAAAAAACTGCTCGGCCAGCAGGCGGCCAAACTTTGCCCAGTTGGGATGCGTATCATACAAACCGTTCAGGTCGCGGTGACTGATGTAGATGATCTCACAATCTTCCATAGCCTGTATAAAATAATGGCAGGCATTGCGGGTAATAAAGCTGCGGAACGATACGATGAACTGGTTCTCTGAAAAGAAGAAGATATTGGTCTCTTCGCCCGTGTCGGGTCGGCTGTAATAGATCCTGAAAATACCTTTCACTACAAAGCCCAGATCATTACATACCATGTATTGCATGTTAAAGAAATCGCCTTTTTTGATCTTGCGCGGCTTCCAGAACGGTTTGCTATCGGCAATATCCTTTTCTGTTAACGGTGCAAAATCCGCTAAGTATTTCTCTAACATTTCATGATGTTCGTTCATGGCAAAGGGCTTTTAATTTGAGCAAGATAGGCAATAAATTACGCCGCTTTTTCTTGCACTTTAATAGTTTTTGATAAGCGGATTGCTGCCAGCAGGAAGTAAAAAGCGCCAAAGGCAGCGTATCCCGCCAGGTTGCCAATCCCCATTTTGGGCGAATTAGCCATAGCGATGAATGAAGCACCTGCCAGCATAGATTGCCCGCCGCTGATGATCATTGGCCATTGCCCGCCCAATGCTTTGCGACGGCGTAAGCCCAAGATTAATTGTATTAAACCGGTAACTATGGCCCACACACCAAAAACAATAAGCGCTGCGGGTACTCCTTTTTGTAAAGCCGCTATCACGCCGATAGTGGTAAGCAAACCTATGCCGATGTTTACATACTGAGGTGTTTTATTAGTCTGTGGCGGATTAGCTTTAATATCAAGGTAAGTAGCGATAACATCCCATAAAGGGTAGATAATGAAAAGTATTCTCGTAACACCTTCATTTGTTTTAGCGAAAACGGATATGAGGATAACCCAGATAAAAGAAAATGCTACACGGGTAAAGTACAGGCTACGCAAACCACGTGCGGTTTGGGCGGTGTTTGTTGTATTTGTTTCAATTGTTGTGTTCATGATAATTTGATGTTGATTATTGAAGCAAAAGTAGCCTGCTATACTATCGTTGTTTTTCACTTAAGTGAAAATGGAAGGCTGTTTACACTTGTTCAAACAATTGGCATCATGTATCTTACATCACCAAACCAATAAACCATGCAAACCCGTAGGGAATTTATCAAAACAGCCGGCGCAGGCCTGGCCGTCACTACCGTGCCTGATTTTTTTAACATCTCAGCAACTATGACCCAACACCATGTAGCCGTACAGCTTTACACTTTGCGCGATGATCTCGAGAAAGATTTTAATGGCACACTGAAACGCCTTGCCGCTCTCGGCATTAAAAATGTTGAAACAGCCTTCTGGCCAAAAACAGTGAGTGTTGAAACTGCCGCGGCTGCGTTAAAGGCGCATGGTTTTAAGGTAACATCAAGCCATGCCGATATACCCACAAAAGAGAATATCCAAAAACTGGCCGATGCAGCAAAAGCCTACGGTACCAACCGCCTGATATGGCATGGCTGGCCCGAGGACAAACGCTATAGCTCGTTAGAAGGCACAAAGGAACTGGCGAAGATCTATAACGAAAGCAGCAAACTGGCTAAAGATCACGGGCTGCGATTTGGGCTGCACAACCATTGGTGGGAATACCGCAACCATGTGGGCGGCAAACTGGTTTACGAAGTTTTAAATGAAGAGTTGGAAAGCGATATCTTTTTTGAGACGGATGTATATTGGGTAAAAGTAGCGGGCCATAACCCTGCAGATATCCTCAAGAAATTAAAGAACAGGGTACAACTTATCCACATTAAAGATGGCCCCGCTGTGTTTAACGAGAAACTGATAAAAGATGAACCCGACCCTATGTCGCCGGTTGGGCAGGGGGCATTGGATGTGCCATCAATTATAGAGGCCTGTTCAGATAAAGTGGAATGGCTGGTGATTGAACTGGATAAATCGGCCATTGATGTTTATGAGGCGTTGAAGCAAAGCAAACAGTATCTGTCGAAGTTTAAATCGGTTAGTTTGACGTAGATTTGTGGCGTAGTTAAAACCCATCACCATGAATTTAAGCAATAACAAGATCCTGATAACCGGCGGTGCTACGGGCATTGGTTTAGGGCTTACCGAACGTTTTATAAAAGAAGGCAATATCGTTATCATCTGCGGCAGACGCGAATCGGCTTTAAAAGAAGTGACGGATAAATTGCCGCAGGTGATCACCAAAGTGTGCGACCTGGCCAACCCTGCCGACCGTACTGAACTTTTTGAGTGGATAAAAACTAACCACCCGGATACCAACGTGCTGGTGAACAACGCCGGTATCCAAAACTGGATGGATGTGAAGGCCGATGATTTTTATGACAAGGCAGAACAGGAAGTTGAGATCAACGTCACTGCCCCGTTGCATTTAACTAACCTGTTCCTGGGTTTGGAGGGTTTAAATACCATTATGAACGTCACCTCTGGATTGGCATTTGTGCCCTTTTCAAAAGTGCCGGTGTATTGTGGCACCAAAGCGTTCCTACGCTCGTTCACACTATCGCTGAGACATCAACTAAAGGATAGTGGTCCGGAAGTTATCGAGATCATCCCACCGGCGCTTAACACCGATCTTGGTGGCAAAGGTCTGCATGACCAACACCCATCAGTGAGCGAATTTGTGGAGCATATTTTTGAGCAGCTAAAAGCCGGCAAAACCGAACTTACCTTCGGCACCAGCGAGGCACGGGCCGAAGCCAACAATGCCACCATAGCAGAGTATTTTAGCCGGATGAACCCTTAAAATATAAGGTAACCAATAAAATAAAAAGCCCCAGATATTTAATCTGAGGCTTTTTGTTTTGGCGCTTGTCTTTCCTTAAAGTATCCTTTGGAGTCGATGAAAAAATGTTGTTTCATCTCTTCATGCTCAAACTTCCCATTTTCAGTCTTAACATTGTATTCGTTTGTGAGCACAACTGTAAGGTTATCAGGGTTAACAGTAGCCGATCTGCCTGCCTGGTAATTGGAATTGCTGGCCGGGTCGCCACGATAACCGTTTATGGCATCTATTAAATGCAGGTCATATCTCAAAGTGGCTAATATGCCGTCAACCTTTATCAGGAAAAATTTGGATGTTCGTTTTATAACTTGCCAATCTGCCTTAAAGGTTTCATTTACTAAACTGAATGTGGCATCCTGCTCATCCCCATCTATCAATCCACCGCCTATTTCTACGGGGATGCGTTTGAATTTCAGATCAAAAAGCTTTTTCGATTTAAAAACCGACAAATCTATTGTTCCGCTAATATTTTTCTGCAAGGTATCCAGCCGCATAGCAACCTTATCACTATCTCTTAGAACAGACAAATGTTCTTTATGTAAAGGTGATTTTTGCTCAGGTTCGGGAGCTGCTTTTGTTTCTTTGTTCTCCTGACTACAAGATGTAAAGAGCAAAACAATGAAACCATATTTGAATAAAGTATTCATCATAACATTGCTATCAACCCCTTAATAATTTCTTCTGTCGACGCTCGCTTGCTATTCCCCGCGGCTTGCCCGGCCCAAAGTGCGATAAAATCTTTAAGATTATTCTTTTGAGCATAAGCACGGATCAAACTCATCAGCTGGTTTTGAATGGTGTAGTATGGGATGCTGATGCCTTTCGCATCCATGCGTTTCATAAATTCGTTTTGGATACCGCGTGCCCACCTGCCCGAGAAAGCGCGGGTAAGTTGGGTGGATGTATCTTTGGCATTCAACACGGCTTGTTTGTAGGCTTCGCTTGCGGCGCTTTCATCAGCAGTAATAAACAAGCTGCCCACCTGTACACCCGATGCACCGAGTGCAAATGCGGCCTTTACTGTATGTTGGTTATAAATACCACCTGCCGCAAGCAAAGGCACATCTACCACATCAGCCACCTGTGGCAGCAACGCTGACAAACCGATTTGCGGTGATGGCTCATCAGCCAGAAAACTCCCGCGGTGTCCGCCTGCTTCTATACCTTGTACGGTGATGATATCATTGCCGTCCTGTGCCAATAGCTTTGCTTCGGCTACACTGGTTGCTGTACCGGCAAGGATAGTTCCTTTGGCTTTAAAAGCGGCAATAACATCAGGCTTTAACCGCCCGAAGGTGTAGCTTACAACGGGAATGTTTTCTTCCAGCAGGATCTCAATAAGGTCTTCGTAGTAATAAAACTTAAAGTCGGCGGGATTTTGCCGTTCAAAAGGGATATTAAACTCGAGGCATAGCTCTGCCAGAAAATCCTGCATAGTAGTTATCTCAGCCTCGTTAATTTCTTTGGCCGGCTCGTGTGCAAACAGGTTGACTGCAAAAGGGCGGTCGGTTAAGGCTTTTGTGGCATGGATACGTTCGCGGGTTCTATCCGGCGACAAACCGCCCACAGGTAAAGAACCCAGGGCACCTGCGTTAGAAACTGCTGCTACCATGGCAGGCGTGGTAACACCCAGCATAGGAGCCTGCACAATTGGGTAACGGACGTTTAAAAGGCTTTTGAGATCTTTCATGGCGTAGAAGATTTTATGCAAGTTAGCTTTTCCTGCAACCCGAAAGAACCATCGGTTACTTTATTGACATTGGCTTTACTTCTGCCTGCTCACCATCTCATTTATCCAGATAGGCGCAAATGGCGAGGTACAGCCTTTTGATACAGGATAATCGCGGTAAATGCCAAGGCGCTCGCCGATCTCCAGTGCGCGTTCTCTGTATTGCGGATGGTTGATACCGATCTGGGCTAATGCGGTGTTCATTGTCCATTGCACTTCGGGCGCGGCAGTTGGCATTTCGGCCTCGAGGCGGTCAAGTATAGCCGGGATATCGATCCCATCTGGCGCGCGACTTATACGGCCACTGGTGAGGCTCCAACCCAGGCGGGCAGGCATACCATTGGTGCCGGTAGCCATCCATTGCCGGCGCAACTCCTCTTTCTGCGGATGGTCTTTGAGGATGTATGATGACAGCCAGTCTATCACATGCGGAAATTGCTCAGACTTTGCCATAGCGGTCAACTCATCTGCAGAAAGCTCCTTCGGCTTCATGATAAGCACGGCTACAAAACGGGCTTCAACGTTGCCGGTTTCCCAAAGCGCTTTACCCAGTTCATGGTCGGTTTTTATCTTGTTGGCAATAGCACGTATATCGCCCATCTTTACTCCGAACTGGTTATCGCCCGCACCAAATTTTTTGTTATGGGCACGCACTTTATCGTTACCGAGACTTTCCAGTTGGCTTAAAACTTCTGCAGTTGTCATAATTTAAATTTAGGAGTTTGTTACAGACGGTACAACAAATGCTTTTAATTTACTGTTTAAATATCAAACATCACCCACATGGAAATTAAACGCATAGGCACCCAACCCTCAGGCAAAGGCCCATCAGAATATTTTACAGGTACCGTACGTATAGACCCGCTGAACAGCCCGCCCGAACCGTCAAATGTGGCTATGGCGCTGGTTACTTTTGAGCCGGGTGCACGTACCGCATGGCACACTCATCCACTTGGGCAAACGCTTATTGTAACCACAGGCTGTGGTTGGGTACAACCTGAGGGGGGAGATATAGAAGAGATCCATCCCGGCGATGTAGTTTGGTTCCCGCCCGGCGAAAAACACTGGCATGGTGCTACGGCTACCACAGCCATGAGCCACATTGCCATACAGGAAAAACAGAATGGTTCGCCGGTGGATTGGATGGAGCAGGTAAGTGATGAGCAGTACCAGGGAAACAGTTAAACGCATTATCCGGTAGGGGAATGCCGAAGTGACTAAACATCCATCAAACGAGCCTTTTGGGTGATCTTTTTCCAAATGGTGTATCCGCCGTAAGCAAATATCAGCCCGATGAATATATATACACCGAAGTGGATGTTACGGCCAAAAATGATGAAGTACACGTAAGGGATACTGAAGCACAAGGCAGCAAAAAGTATCAGCATGGTAAAAGGCTTCTTAGCCCTCATATTGCGTATCATTAAGGCCAGCATAATAACAAACGATACCTTGCTTATCACATAAAGTACGCCCAATACCAGCACATCAACCCCATGCTCTTCGCTAAGGTTATCAAGTGTTTCCTGCAATTGGGTAAGCAACTCGTCCATTATATATGCAAGGTAGGTATTTATATATTAAAACCCTGCAAAACAAAGACGGAACATCAACGTGTGGCTTCGTTGTTAAAGCTTAAAAGCCTTGTAATAATCAACCGTGGCGGTGGTTGCCGGGTCAATGTAAATGCCTAACTGGTCAAACTTTACATTGCCGGCTTTGCGCGAGAATACTTCGGTTCCGTTTATGTAATAATGATAAGTGCCGCCCCTCAGTTCGATACGCAGCGTGTTGAAATCGTTTATTTTAACGGCAGGGCTGTTATCGCTATGATATACCGTACCAAAATTATTCTCGTCGTAATGAAATATTTCAAATGTGCCGTTGTTATAAAAGCCAAAAACATCCATTGTATTGTTTCCGGGTAGATAATTATGGCTTATGCCGCCAAATGTGGAGTAATCGGCATTGCCACCGGTAAGCTTTAACTTGGCTTCTACACCAATGTTATCTGTATTTGAGCCGAATATTGGGTCGGTGTAACTGAAGTAATAAGAGTCCTGGTCTTTGTTTTGTACAATATAATATCCGTTTGCTACCGTACGTTTCGAGTAATCGTTTTCGCCGGTTCCCCAGGCCGGGTCAACTTTATCAAATTGGCTGTTGAGCAATAGTTTAGCGCTTTCCGGATCGATTTTATCCTTTTTACAGGATGTAAAAGCGCAGGCAATAACCAATGCCAATAAAGTTAAGGGTCTAAATAATTTCATACATAGGTTTTATTGAAGTACGTTGATCAAAGGCTTAATGCAACAACAGCTTATAAATTACAGACAAGTAAATTTTCACAATGTTTTGCTGATCGTAGCTGTTAATCAGCTTATTAAAGTTATTAGGTTTAACCTGCACTGCGTTTAGATATAGCAGGCGGCTTTTGAACCACTAATATTTTTTATAAACATTATACAACACATCCAG
Source organism: Mucilaginibacter conchicola (assembly GCF_003432115.1). Lineage (GTDB taxonomy): Bacteria > Bacteroidota > Bacteroidia > Sphingobacteriales > Sphingobacteriaceae > Mucilaginibacter > Mucilaginibacter conchicola. The sequence goes on along the minus strand of NZ_QWDC01000002.1, from coordinate 886,862 downwards.
ATCAAACTGGGTAAGCCTGGTCGATTCTTCGCGCTGTACAAAATGGCGTTTAAAGGCGCCGATGGCTGCCGGTAGGTTACTGATATCATACCCAATAAGGCGCAGTGCCGTAGCGCTATCGAAGTTTGCAGGGGCCGGTATTATGATCATGTCTGAATAAAACCCGAACCCTTTTTGTGCTAATTGTTCCCAAGGGAAGCGGATGCCGGGATCTGGCTTGCGGCCAGGTGCAATATCGCCGTGGCCAATAAAGTTGGCGGTTGGGATGTTATAGTCTTTTTTCAATTTGGCTAACAGCAGCAAGAGGCTATTGATCTGCGGTTGAGAAAATGGCTCATTGCCTTTGTTATCCAGCTCAATGCCGATAGAGCTGCTGTTCATATCCGTAACGCTGCCCCATTTACTTACGCCTGCATGCCAGGCCCGCATATAATCGTTAAGCATGTGTATGATCTTGCCATCCTTACCTATTACGTAATGCGCACTTACCTGCGGTTTTACCGTGGTAAAAGTGCGCAGGGTTTGCGGTACCGAATCCTGGGCGGTATAATGGATAATAACGTAGTTGGGCTTGCGCAGATTGAAATTTACCGTACCAATAAATTCTGATGGGATAGCCTTACCTGTGCTATCAACCAGTATGGCCGGGTTAGTGGCCAGCATCATTTGGCTCAAAGTATCTGCATGCCCGGTATAAACCTGGTTGGTGGCATCGTAAGCGCTGTTTGTTTTAGCGATCTTCTTTTTGCTTGAGCAAGCAGCAAATACAGTGGCTATGATTAGTAGTAGCAGGTATTGTTTTTTCATACGATGCTAAGCTAAGCAATTTCTATGCCCTTAAGTTGGGGCTAAATATTCTTGCCGTCTACTATCTTAAAGAAATCCTCACGATAGGTATCGCCTACGGGGATGACTTTATCACTTATAAAAATGCGGCTGCGCTCAATGCTGTCTATCTTATTGATAGATACGATGTACGATTTATGTACGCGGATAAAGTGCTTCTCGGGCAACGCATCTTCCATCTTCTTCATGTTCTGCAGCGTGATAATGCGCTCTGATGGGGTAAAAATGGAGATATAGTCTTTCAACCCCTCGATAAAAAGAATATCATGTAGGTACACTTTCTGGATCTTATGCTCGGTTTTCACAAAGATAAAATCGCTCATAAAATCGTCCTGGTGTATCGGCTCGGTGGCAGCGGCAGGTTTGGCGGCAGGCTGAATAATCCCTTGCACCTTTTGTGCCGATTTATAGAACCTGTCGAACGCTATCGGCTTTAGTAGATAATCAACCACATCCAATTCATACCCTTCTAAAGCATATTGCGGATAAGCCGTGGTAAGGATAACTTTTGCTTTACCGTTGGCTATTTTAAGGAACTGGATACCGGTAAGCTCGGGCATTTGTACATCCAGAAAAACCAAGTCAATACCGCCATCCTGCACCATGGTAAGCGCTTCAATAGGGTTGGTTGTGGCCTTTACCAGTTGCAGGAAAGGAATTTTGGATATATAATCTTCCAGTATGTTCAGGGCCAAAGGCTCATCATCAACTACAAGGCATCTGATCATGGCTATAAAACTAAGGATAATTGACAAGTATAGGTATCAGCTTCATCACGAATCTCTAAATTATGTTTACCGGGGTAAAGCAGGGCAAGGCGCCGGCGTACGTTAGGCAGGCCTATGCCCCCTATAGCATCGCGGTTATGGCTGTGTTTTTTATTCTGGATAAAGAAGTATAAGCGGCCTTCCTCAACATTAATTCGCATGTTTATAGGATGCTGGGCATCATTCGCAATACCATGTTTAAAAGCATTTTCAATAAATGATATCAGCATCAGCGGCACTATCTGCTGGGTGGTTACCTCGCCCAAAACCTCAAAATTGATGAATGCTTTATTTCCGAAACGGATTTTCTGCAGGTCGATATAGTTCTGCAGGTATTGTAGCTCTTTGCTCAGATCTACCTGGTTATCGTTACACTCATACAGCATGTAGCGCATAATTTCTGATAGTTTGAGGATAGCCTCGGGCGTGGTATCAGATTTCTGGTAGGCGAGCGAGTAAATACTGTTCAACGAGTTGAACAGGAAATGCGGGTTGATCTGCGATTTCAAAAAAGAAAGCTCTGCAGATAGTCGCTGATTTTCCAGGTCGCGCTGTACGCGTTCGTTCAGGAACCAGTCTATGGTAAACTTCAGTACTGTACTCAGGAACAGGAAGATAAGGGTGATAAAGAAACTATTCAGGAAATATTTCCAAAACCCTACCGATTCGCCTTTTCTATGATCGAGGATAATATCTCTGAAGATTAAACCAAAGCCGTACTTAACCAGTCCATAGGTTATAAGTGTTGCGATGATTGATAATGCAAACAGCTTGTATCGCTTCCGGTTGAGGAAGTTGGGGATAAGCACCAGGTAATTAACATAAAATACGCTGATGTTGATAATGCCATACAAGCCAAATATCACAGCGATGGGTTTGGGTGTCATCTTGCCGCTATAGCGCGCAATTGATGCGAAGAATGCGATAACGCAGATCCACGATACGATGTGCCAAAATATTTGCCAGCTTCTTTTCACCGCATCTAAAGTAATATTTTGCGGTAATTAATAAGCTGCTATTATATATAGGTTGTTATTTTGCCGATGAACAGGCTCAAAAATCCGATGAACGGGTTGGTAGCTTATTATGCCCGTTCATCTACGATTGCTGCCTGTTGGTCTAAATGATTTTAGCAGGAAATTAATCTTTTATTCCTTTGTTGTGTAAATCAATCACAACAACACCATGAAAAAGTTAGTTTCAAACTCAAATCCATTCATCGTTTTATTGGCACCTGTAGTGTTTGCCATTATAATGGGCGTAAGCTACCAGTTTGAACAAAAAAACCTATCTGTATCTAACAACAATGCAGTAAAGGCCACCTCGTTATTTGTTAAAGGGTTAGGCGTTGTTAAAACTGTTGCATCTGTTGCGGTAGAGAAATTATGGTAATCCGCACACAGGGTTTATCATTTAGCTTTGGCAACCAGCAAGTGGTTAATTCAATATCGCTTGAGGTTCCTGAAGGAAGCATTTACGGGTTTCTGGGCCCAAACGGTGCCGGGAAAACTACTACTATAAAAATGCTGCTTAACCTGCTGCAAGCGGGCGAGGGCAGCATTCATATTTTTGATAAGGAGCTAAAAAGCAACCGTATCGAGATCCTCAAACAAATAGGCTCATTAGTTGAGCAACCTGCCATATACCAACACCTTACCGGCAAAGAAAACTTGATGAACCGCGCCATGCTTTTGCAGGTGAGCGAGCAAAGGGTTAATGATATGCTTAGCCTGGTACAGCTTACCTCAGCAGCCAACAAAAAAGCGGGCCAGTATTCGTTGGGTATGAAACAACGCCTGGGTATTGCCCACGCCCTCTTGAACGACCCTAAACTCCTGATATTAGACGAACCCACCAATGGCCTCGATCCAAACGGTATCATCGAGATCCGCGAGTTGATGATGCGCATTGTTAAAGAAGGTAAAACGGTATTCGTATCAAGCCACCTGCTTTCTGAAGTTGAAAAAATGGCCACCCACGTAGGCATCATCAACCACGGTAAAATGATGTTCCAGGGTACCATTCAGGATCTGCAAAACATTAATCAGCCACATATTTTCATCGAAACAGATAACAGCGCCGATGCGGCCAACCTGCTTAAGCGCAACCATATTGATATTACTGAGGTAGAGAACGATTACCTGTTGGTCCCGTTCACATCAAAACAACAAATAGGCGACATTAATAACCTGCTGGTGCAAAACGGCATAACTGTTTTCGGCATCAACAAAAAACATAAAGACCTGGAGCGATTATTCCTGGATATCACCCAAAGCAACTAAGCATTTATGAAAGGATTTCTACTATCATTCAGGTCTGAGTTTTACAAGAGCCGCAAAACCCTTGGCTTTTGGGGCTCTATTATCCTGCCACTGGTAATTACCCTGCTGGCATTGACTGCCTTTTTTGTTAAGAGTGGTGATTTTGCCAATAAGCCTGGCATACTGCTTTGGATCCAGTTCAGCATGATAAGCCTGGGCAGTATGGGCACGTTGCTGTTACCTATCTACACCATTTTTGTAGCCTACTCGGTTAATAATGTTGAACATAAGGCAGATACCTGGAAAACCATATTCAGCCTGCCCATATCACGCTGGAGCGTTTACGGGGCCAAATACGCTTATGCGTTTTTCCTTCTGTTTATTTGTATGGCTTTGTTCACGCTGTTAAACATTGGCTTTGGTAATTTATTAAGCGTAATAAAGCCCGAACTAAAGTTCAATGAATACCACATGGAGAAAGAGCTGGCCCAGGTATTTTTTAAGCTGCTTTTATCTGCCCTGGGCATCCTGTCTATACAATTTTTGCTAAGCCTGCTTTGGTCTGATTTTTTGAAACCTATGGGCTTTGGGTTTGTAGCAACTATTGTTGGTGTAACATTGGCTTCACAAAAAGATCCATGGAAGTATACTTACCTGCTCCCTTATTCGCACCCTATGGCGGCTATTAAAAGCATGGTTAAAAACCAACACGGCCCGGCGGATAGGTTTGAGATAGCCGTGTTTACGCAAGAGGTTTACGTAAGCCTTATTGTGGCTGTTATTGTTTTCTTTGCAGGCTATTTCATTGTACAAAAGCGAAGCGTTAAATAATGTTAAAGTTGCTTTATAGGCAAACAGAATACATATCTTTAATTAATGTTTAAAGCCAACATGGTATTAGCTGAGATGACAAGCAACAGCTGGATGATATTTATCCTGGCGCTGGGCATTGCCTATTTCGGCTTTGTTCTTTTTTGTTTGATGGATGTGCTGAAAGCTACATTTAAAGACCCCATCCAGAAGTTTGTTTGGATAGCCGTAATAGTTTGCTTTCCGTTTTTAGGCTCTATTATTTATTTATACATGGGCCGTAAAAACAAAATAAACTGAATCACTACAACCTAATCACTATATGAAAACCGGCGCGATGCTGGTTTTTTTGCTTTAAGGCTTAGTCTATTCTGTCATTTCGAGCGAGCAGATGGGTGGGGCTGCGCGTTAGAGTGAGGAGAAATCTTGTTACTCCTTGCTTGTTCATTTGACCTACACAATAACAAGATTTCTCCTCGCTGTCGCTCGTCCGAAATGACAATCGTTTATCGTAACTAAAATCCCTTTTTCCTCGTTACACCCGCTTTGCGCGAACGTGGCTTAACCGGTTCCGGTACTTCATCTACTTCATAGCGACGGGCCATTTTGGATATGCGCTCTTCCATGGTTTCGGTAGTAAGGCGTTCGCGGCCCAGGCTGTCAACCATTATAGGGAAAGCAAAAGGTGTAGGGCGTTCAATTTCTTTAAGGATGATATTTTGCGTTTGGATCCGCTGCAAGGCCGCGCGTAACCTGAACTCCTCTAACTGAAATGCCAATGCCTCGTTATTGGCTTGCCTTATCAGCAAGTTATCCGGCTCGTACTCGTTAAACACCTCAAACAATAATGATGTAGATGCCTGCAGGTGCTTGTTCTTGATCTGCTGACCGGGGTAGCCGGTAAACACCAGACCGCCGATGTGCGCAATATCCCTGAATTTACGACGAGCCATTTCATTAGCGTTCAAGCTGTGCTGAATATCTTCTATCAGGTTTTCTATAGAGAAAAATGCAGCATCTTCCAGTGCTTCTTCAATAGGGATATCTTCGTCGGTAAGCAGCTCAAAGCCATAATCGTTCATTGCGATGGAGAAACTGGCCGGCTTTATTTTGGAGATACGATAGGCTAATAACGATGCCATTCCCTCGTGCACCAAACGCCCCTCGAAAGGATAAAATAACAGGTGATGCCCTTCTCTCGATTTAAAAGATTCTATCAAAAACTCGTGGCTTTGCGGCAGGTGTGATAGCTTGCTCTGCAGATCAAATAAGGGTTTCAAAGCTTTTACTTCAACGTCACTTTCCTGCCCGTGGGCTACTTCATCCAGCTTATCACGAAATACTGCAGATAGTTGCGACGACAACGGCATCCGCCCCCCTGCCCAGCTCGGTATCAGTCCTTTGGTTGCTTTTGATTTTTTAACGTAGGCCGTCATATCTTTTACCTTGATAAATTCCAGGCTGCGGCCTGCAAACCAAAAGGTATTGCCCGGTTTTAGTTTGGAAATAAAACCCTCTTCTAAAGTACCTAAGCTACCACCGCTTAACCATTTCACGCGGATACTCAGCTCGCTGGTAATGGTGCCGATGCTGAGTCGGTGGCGCATGGCTACGCGCCTGCTGTTCACTTTATATAATCCGTTCTCCAGTTCCACTTTCAGGAACTCATCGTAGGAGGCCAGCGTTTTGCCGCCGTTAACAATAAAATCCAAAAGCTGGCCAAACTCCTCGCGGCGCAGGTCGGCAAAAGCGAAGGTGGTTTTTACCTCGTTATATAATTCATCAGCATAAAATCCGTCTGATACGGCCAACGTAACCATATACTGGATCAATACATCGTAAGTAAGCAACATCGGGTCGCGGCTTTCAAATACGCCCTTTTTGATGGCGCTTTTCAGCGCAGCGCCTTCCAGTAATTCTAACGAGTGGGTAGGTACATAATAAGCTTTTGATATGGCGCCCGGGTGGTGACCGCTCCTGCCTGCGCGCTGCATAAAACGCGCAACACCTTTGGGGCTGCCTACCTGTACAACGGTATCCACTGGGCGGAAATCTACACCCAGATCCAAACTTGATGTACATACCACAACTTTCAGGGCCTCGGCATGCAGCGCTTGCTCTACCCAGTTGCGCAGTTCGTTATCCAACGAGCCATGATGCATGGCCATAATGCCGGCATACTCGGGGTAGTTATCAATAATAGCATGGTACCATATCTCGCTCTGCGAACGTGTGTTGGTAAAAATTAGCGTGGTTTTGCTTTTGGCTACAATCTCCATCACCTGGGGCAGCAGCTTTACGCCGATATGCCCCGCCCACGAATAATTCTCGATATTCTCGGGGATAACAGATTCTATCACGATCTTCTTATCCACGTTTGCCCGCACCATCCTGATCTGTTCGGGGTCAAAATCAACTCCCAACAAAACCTCGGCAGCTTGTTCAAGGTTACCTATGGTTGCCGATATACCCCATATTTTGAGTCTTGAGTCTGAAGTTCTAAGCCTTAAGTCATCTTGTTTTGAAACTTCAGACTTCGGACTTAAGACTTCGGACTTAAGACTTAGCGCTTTCAACTTACTCAATCCAAGTTCAACTTGCACTCCTCTTTTTGTTCCCAGTAGTTCGTGCCATTCATCGCACACCATTACTTCGAGGCTTTTGAAAACTTTGGGGTATTCTTTTTGGGCAAGCATCAGGTGCAGGCTCTCGGGCGTAGTGAGCAGTACTTCGGGCAGTTTGCGTTTTAACGCTGCTTTCTCGGCGGCCGATGTATCGCCCGTTCGGGTCATGATACGCCAGGGCAAACCAAGCTCGTCACAAGCTTCCTGCATGGCTTTACGGATATCATTGGTAAGTGCCCGTAATGGCGTTATCCAAAGCATCAGCAGGCCATTGTCTTTGCGGGTTTGGTAGTCGTTGGGATGGCGGTTAATAAAATCAGCCAGGAAAGGCAGAAACAAGGCAAAGGTTTTTCCGCTGCCTGTAGGCGCGTTTAGCAAACCTGAGTATCCGTCAAGGTAAACCTGCTCCATCTCTTTCTGAAACGGAAATTGGTGCCAATGCTTTTGCTTGTACCATTGTTGTATTACCTGTTGCCCTTTGGTTACCATGTGTTTGTTACAACAAATTATCAGGTTATTAGTTATAATTACCAATCATCTAAATTAATTAAACCGAGTAATCATGAGAATGCGCCAGTATATTATTATCTCAATTTGTGCTATCGGCCTATTTGCCTGCAAACAAAAAAGCCAACCTACAGAGGCCGACAGTACATCAGCCGCTATTGCCAATGAAGAGGCTGATACTATTAAAAGCAGTGATACATCGGCTGTTGACTTGCCCGGCGACAAAGCTGTGCCCTTAGCGCAACTGATAGTGCCTGGAACAAGCCTTGGCCAAACCGCCATAAACGAGACCGGAGAGAACGTGCACAAAAAGTTAGGTAAACCCGATGCCGGCGATGCTGTCATGGGTAAAAGTGTATCTATATGGTATGCCGATCATAACAAAAAAGGCTATGCAACACATATCTATTTTGTTACCGACATGGGTAATGATCCTAACCCGCGTGCAAAGGTTATCCGCGTAAGCTCGCCAACATTTAAAGTAAATAACAAGCTTTACACCGGCGTACTACTTAAAACAGCTGAAGCTTTATACAAACTAAAAAAGATAGGCACATATAAGGTTGACGGCAGCGACCGCAACATTTACGATGATGAGAAGGCCGGCATTGCGTTTGATACCGATCGTAGCGGTACCATTACAGGCATTGCGGTACATGATACCGGCAAGAGCGCCATTACTGCTTACATGGCCTTTTTTGAAGGCGTAACACAGGTGCAATAAACAAGAAACCCCGCCTATAGCGGGGTTTCTTGTTTTGATTATTTCTTTTCCGGCAGCAGGATAACCCTTGCCAGGTTTGCTGTATTTAAATATTTAACAGCAGATTCTTTTGTGCTTTGTACCGTTACACCATCCAGGTTTTTAACGTGGGTAAGTATACGGTCGGGATTTTCATTGTTTTGGGCTGATGACGCCAGTAAGCCCAGCCAGGCAACATTTTGTTTGAGTTGCACTTGTGTAGAGCGAGCTTCTTCAGCCTTAAATTTATCAATATCGGCCTGTTGGGCACCGGTTTGTTTTATTTTGCTGATCTCATCAAGCGTAGCGGCTATCAGTTTATCAACATTGGCCGATGCACAGGTAAAGGCAACAGTAATAGAGTAGCGCCCCTCCGGGTTTTTGGCGTAAGTTGCCTTTACGCCCGGTGCATAACTGCCGCTTTCCTGCTCGCGCAGGCGCTCGGTCAGTTTAATGTTCAGTACCTCTTCAAGTGCATCCATCTGGATATTGTTCATGTCGTTATAAACATACGAACCACTAAATATCAGTTGAACATTTGCCTTATCGTCTATGCCTTTATTAACCGTTTTGGTATATGCCCCCGGCAACGGGTACATCTTCAGGTTCTTAAAAGTTTCTTTCTTGTTTGTTGATGGCAAAGAGCCCAGGTAAGCAGCAAGCATAGGCCTTATCAGATCGCTGTTGAACGATCCTACCAGTACAAACGTGAAGTTACCAGCATCGGCAAAGCGGTCTTTATAAAAACTATAAGCTTTATCAAGCGTAGCTGCATTAAGCCTTTCAATTGTTGATGGCATGCCACGGAAGTTTTTGCCGCTGATAACGGATGACAACGTATCCTGGTAAACACTACCCGGATCAAGGTTTCGGTTAGCTAAAAGGGCTTTTGTTTGGTTGATATTTCCCTGCCATATATCCTGGTCTTTACGCGGCTGGGTAATATAAAGGTTAACCAGCTGCATGGCGGTCTCCAGATCGCGCGGAGAGAAAGCCCCGCGGATACCTTGGGTAATTTCGCTAACGTATGGTGTTATGCTTACATTTTTATCAGCCAGCATTTTATCAAGCTGGCCCTGGTTAAACTCAGATATACCGCTGCTGCCGATGATAGAAGCGGAAAGGCTTGCTGCTGTATAGTCAGCATCGCTGGCTAATGACGTGCCGCCCGGTGCAAAACCATTTAGCAATATCTGGTCGTTTTTAAAGTCAGTTGGTTTCATGATCACCTTAACGCCGTTGGCGAATGTTAAAGTAGTGGTGCCCATGGTCGAGTCCTGCATTTCGGCAATAATTTTGCCCTGCTCCGGCGCCTTTTCCATCAACGGTTTGCTGGTAACATTGTCTACATAAGCAGCAATGCCATTACCGGCGGTACCTATCCAGTTAAGAATGGTTTTCTCATCGGGCAGTTTGTCTTTATCTTTTTCGGGGCCTTCAACAATTACTGTGCGGTTTTGGTCGCTTATGTATTTGCCGGCCATGGCATTCATCTGCTCCAAGGTTATCTTATTGATGTTTGAGATGTAGTAATTGTACTCAAACTCGATACCGGGGATAGCTTCGCCTTTTAAGAAATGTTGTTGATACTCGCGCACATAATTGGTTGAATTGGTTTTATCGCGCTCATAAAAAGCGTTTTGCATGCCCACCAAAGCCGCTTGCCTTGCGCGTTCAAATTCGGTTAGCGTAAAGCCAAACTTGCGGGCACGCTCAACCTCGGCCATCAGGGCTTTAACCGAAGTTTCAAAGGCATCGGGCTTGGCAATAACCACCGCCGAGAAGGCATCCATTTTGCCAATTAAAGAACCATAGCTGGCGCGTGCAAATAAAAATGGCGGATCGGGCCTTTGCTGCAACTCGCCCAGGCGCTGGCCCAGCATATAGTTGAACAGGTTAACACGCATACCTTGTAACAAACCGGCTTCGGTTTTGGTTACTGCTTGCGGGTGTTTCATCACTATTTGCGCCAGCGTGTAGGGGAACTCCTTATCTGTTGCTATCTTAACAACTGTGCCCGGAACCGGCGGCACCGAGTAAGCCGTGCGAGTCTTTTCGCCGGCAGGGTTTTGCAAGGCAGAGAAGTTTGCTTTTATCAAAGCTTCCACACGTTTTACGTCAAAATCGCCTACGGCGATTACAGCTTGCAGATCAGGGCGGTACCAGTCGTGGTAAAAGCTTTTTATAGTTTCTGCCGTGAATGATTTCAAGACATCTTCTTTACCGATAGGGATCCTGTTGGCATAGCGCGAATTATTTAACAAAGCAGGCAGCGTTTGTTGGCTTAACCTCTCCTGTGCATTTTTACCGCGAAGGCGTTGCTCTTCTAATACTACACCGAGCTCTTTGTCAATCTCGGCGGGATCAAAGGTTACATAGCCTGCCCAGTTGGCCAATATTTTAAAGCCGTTCTCAAAAACAGAGACGCTATCTGTTGGTAAAGGCAACTGGTAAACAGTTTCATCAAATGAGGTGTAGGCGTTAAGGTCGGCACCAAATTTTACCCCCGACTTTTGCAGGTAGTTAACCAGCGCATTCTTAGGGAAATCGCGGGTGCCGTTAAAGGCCATGTGCTCGGTAAAGTGAGCAAGGCCCTGCTGGTTATCATCCTCAAGTATTGAACCTGCTTTATTCACCAGGTAAAGATCAGCGCGGTTTTGTGGTTGCTCGTTATGGCGTATGTAATAGGTAAGGCCGTTTGGTAATTTGCCTATTAAAACATTTTTATCTACAGGGAGTGCGGCATCAGCAACCAGTTGAGATTTGGCCGATGCCGGTTTGTTTTTGGGTGATGGCTGTGGTGCACGCTTTTTTACTTGTGCATTTGCTGTACCTGCAGCAACTATCAGTGCCAGTGCGGCAACTGATAAGGTTCGGTTAAAGTTCATAGTTCTATTAAAAAAGGGAATATAATCAGCTAAAAATGCTAAACGAATATTTTAGTTACAAATTGTTTACTTACTGTCCTTAAATGCTTCTTCCATCATTTGCTGTAATTCAACCTGATGGCTTTGTACCATTTGTTGCCCAAGCGCAGCTCCTTTGGCTACCAGCACGGGCTGCTTAAGCAATAGTTTCTTGCCAAGCGGAGTGTTATAGAAAGTGATGAGCCCCTTTATTTCGGCAACTGTAAATTCTTTGGCGTAGGTTACTGCGAGTTGGTCTTTTAGTTGATCCCAGCTTACATACTTAGCTATAAAGGTGTTCATTACCTCAATAAATTTAGTGCGTTTATCTTCGGGGATGTTAGTGCTGGCCTGTTGTAACATAACACTCATATTCTGCTTAAAAAGCGAATCGGCATGTATAGTTCTAAGCAGATCTTCTGCTGTTTGTAAATGCGCGGGTGTAATGTTTGGGGTAGTTTGTGCCCTGGCAGCAACACAAAACAGCAGGGCAGCTATCAATAGTTTAATTTTCATTCAGCTTAAATAATTATCGTAAAAACGTGTTAAAATAAACAAAAAGGCCTTGCAAAAAGCAAGGCCTTAAATATTTAATTATATGTAACTATCAAATTACGATGCATTAACGTAGTTGTTGATCACTTTAATGGTTTCGGCTTTGTTCTTATCTGAGTTCCATTTTTCTTTTTCCGATCTCTCTGCCAGGTCAAACAGTTGCTCAAAAAGCAATTTGCCATCTTTCTTTCCGGCTAATTTGATAGAAGGATTTTTCTCGTAGATGGCGTCCCATGCCTTACGTGCATCGGCCCAGTAAGCTTGTTGGCCGGCCCACCATTTTTTGGCGTAGGCAAATTTAGCCTCATCAACTTTGGTAAACTCTTCGTAGCCTTTTTCTTGGGCAATGGTTTTGTCGCCATCTGCAGAACGTACTACTTTGTTATTATCCTGCTCAAACATCCAGCCTTGCGTGGTTAGGTAAATGCGGTTGCCACGGTTAAGTACATTATAATCGCTACGTTTGGTGAACTCGCGGCGCGGCAGGGGCGAATCTGTTTTGCTTTGCCACTCGTGGCGGCCATCAACATGCACCCAGGTACCAATACCTTCATAACGCGGGCTATCATCAACCTGGTAAACCTTCTGTACCCAGCGGCCTTTCACCTCGGCTGGTTTAAGGGTAACTTTCTTCCAGGTATTATCTTTATCATATTGCAAAATGGTTGGCTGCTCGTACACCCAATCCTCGCGCCAGTGCTTAATAACGGTGCTATCGCCAACAACCAGCAGGTGCTGTATGGCTATCTTTTTCGGTGAATCTTCTACAATGGTGGCCCACTCGTATCCCCATGAATGGTAACGAGGATGAAATTTGTATGCGGTATCGGCAGCAAAGGTTTCGGCATAATTGAAAGTAACTTTGTAATAACCGGCCAGGGCTTTAATGGCATTGCGGTCTTGCTCAAACTTTGATTGTGCCGATGCGCTTAAAACACAGGCGAAAAGTGACAGGCTGATAAGGATCTTTTTCATTGTCTATTTAGAATAAATCTAAACGAAATTAAGTACTTTACCTTATCTTTTACAATAGGCGGACAATAATTTTTCGAGTTATCTGTTTGAAATCAAGAAGTTAATTGAGTACTTTGTAACCATGATGAAAAGGACGGGCATATTATTGTTAGTGTTGCTGTACACGGTTACAGCATCCGGCTTTAGCCTTAACCTTCATTATTGCGGAAACCGTGTTGCTGATATCAAGCTGAACACTCCTGCTCAAAGCTGCATTAAACCGATGGCTAAGAGCAAGATGAAGTGCTGCAAAGATTCAAAAATTGACGTAAAAGTTAAGGACAGTCATGAGCAGCAGCAAGCAGCAGGGTTACCAAAAATGCCGCCTGCGGCAGATATGCCAAGGCTTTCTTTCACCGACTTTTTTCTGCCGGTACAACAGGCTATCATGGATAAACTGTTTAACCGCGGCCCGCCCGATAAGCCCCAGCCAACGGCAGATGTTCTGATTAAAAATTGTACGCTTAAAATTTGATGTGTGATGGTTCTGATAACCAAAAACAACCTGTCACAAACCAAAACATCAAATCAGTAACATTACAATTTTTAACAAATGAAAACTCTAAGAATATTCATCATAGCAATATTGGCAACCGTTTCTGTTGCTAAAGCACAAACTACAAAAGCCGAATTACAAGTAAGCGGACTTACCTGTTCACTTTGCGCAAAAACCACCGAAAAATCATTAAAAGCACTTCCTTTTGTAAGCGAGATAAAACCCGATCTGATTCGCAACGTGTATACCATCACCTTTAAAGATGGCATGCCCCTGGATTTTTCGCAGATCAGCAAAAAGGTAAAAGACTCGGGCTTTAGCGTTAGCTATTTTAAAACCACCCTTAATTTTGATGATATTAAGGTTGCCGATAACACTTTTACCTATGCCGGCAATACCTTTAAATTGCTTAATGCCGATAAACCACTGAGCGGACCTATTGCCTTAACTATTGTTGATAAAGGTTTTGCGCCAAACTCGGTTACCAAAAAACATTTGGGTAAAAACCCCGAGCAGCCATCGGCCACAAGCCCTGTTTACCACGTAGCTATTTAAGGCCCTTTTAAATTTTATTTTATGAGGACTATTTTAGTGGCGCTGTGCCTTACGGCACGGGTGTGCACTGCATTTGGCCAGGAACTGTATATTAATACCGAACCTGCCAGCAATATGGCCGCACGCTCGTTAGGCATACGTATAGAGAACCAGGGGTTTTTTAAACCCGATTTTAAGAACCGCACTACCCTTGAAGCTATGTTTGGTGCCAGCGGCAAACTGATGCTGCATGGCGCTGCTTATGTGTCTGATTTTTACCAGTCGCAGCAACGTTTTGAGGGTGCAAGCTTTTACGCCAAATATCGTTTCCTTTCGGTTGATGACGTGCAAAAGCATTTTCGTGCGGCTGTGTTTGGCAAAGTGGCGAGTAGCCGTAACCCATATATGATGCAGGAGCTTGCCCTTGAGGGCGATAACTCGGGCGTGCAGAGTGGACTTGTCTTCACGCAATTGCTGCACAAGTTTGCCCTCTCAGCATCCGGCAGTTACCTGCGCGGCTTGAACAGTGCTAATGATTACGGCCGCATTACCGGTGCAAAAGAAGCGCTGGCTTATACGCTATCTGCCGGTTACCTGCTATTCCCTAAAGCCTATAAAAGTTACGACCAGGTTAATGTTAACCTGTACGCCGAGCTATTGGGTAAAAGCAATCCCGGTTATGGCCAAAGCTATCTGGATGTGGCACCGGGCCTTCAGTTTATTTTTAACAGCGTTTGCCGGTTAGACTTCTCATACCGAGCACCGCTTTATAACAACATGCTCCGCAACAGTGCCAATATGTACCTGCTGCGTTTTGAGTATAACTTTTTTGAACTATGAAATACCTTCCTTTAATAATCATATTACTTGGCCCAGCTGCGTACGCGCAAACAGACCACATGCAGCACATAAAAAAAGACAGTGCTGCCAACAAGCAAACCATGCCCATGCACCACGACCATGCCAAAATGATGGCCGAAATGCAGCACGATACCACCAAACATGAGATGATGATGAGCAGCCAGTTCTCGCGCGACCTGCCCATGAACCGCGACGGATCCGGAACATCATGGGTGCCCGATGAAACGCCGATGTATATGTACATGGTGCACAGTAAAAACTGGATGCACATGTTCCACGGGAGTGTTTTTACGCGCTACAACAACCAGGATGTTTTTAACAAAGGCAGCAGAGGCGGCAGCAAGTTTGACGCACCCAATTGGTTCATGTATATGGCCCAGCACAAAGTGGGCAAGAACGGTTTGTTCTCGGTAAACACCATGTTTTCTTTTGATCCGTTTACAGTTGGGTTGGGCGGCTACCCGCTGTTGTACCAAACCGGCGAATCATACAAAGGGGCCAAACTGGTTGATAAACAACACCCGCATGATCTATTTGCTGAGTTAAGCGTTGCTTACACCCAGCGCGTGGCCAAAAATACCGATGTATATCTATCAGTTGGCATGCCCGGCGAACCCGCGCTTGGCCCGCCGGTGTTTATGCACCGGGCATCGGCCATGAATAATCCTGATGCACCGCTGAGTCACCACTACGCCGATGCCACGCACATTACCTTCGGTACGGCTACCTTAGGCTTTCGATACAAAAACGTAAAGCTGGAAGGTTCTGTATTTACAGGCCGCGAGCCGGATGAGTACCGCTATGATTTTGATAAACCTAAGTTTGATTCGTACTCGTTGCGTTTATCCTACAATCCGTCAAAAGAGTGGGCACTACAGGTATCAAACGGCTGGCTCAAAAGCCCCGAAGAGGCCGAGCCGCATGATAATGTGAACCGATTCACAGCATCGGCCATCCACACCAAAATGCTGGGCGATGATAGCTATGTGGCTACCACTTTGGTTTACGGGCAAAACCGCCACCATGGCCGTACGCAGCCATCCGTATTGTTAGAGAACAGCCTGCAGCTAAGCAAAACTGCTATTTATGGCCGCTACGAGTATGTACAAAAAGATGCCGGTGAACTGGATCTGGAAGATATGTTTGCCAACGATCCAAACTTCAATATCAACGCGGTAACACTTGGTGTTAATCGCATTTTGGCAACCGTGAAGCAAACCAACCTTACCATGGGCCTGCAAAGTACACTGAATGTATCGCCACAGGCATTAAAGCCCTTGTATGGCAGCAGCCCGGTAGCATTCCAGGTTTATTTGCGCATCAACCCGGCCCTCATGAAAATGGGCGGAAGCAAAAAATCTCACGATCACGACCACATGAACATGGATATGTAAAACAAAAGAGGCTGCTCCGGAAAGGGCAGCCTCTTTTGTTTATGCTTTAGGTATGTTATTTAAGCGTAATGCTGGTTTTACCCATTGTATAACCATCAGCATACAGTAATACGGTGTAAGTACCTTTCTGGAATGGCACAGGGTTTACCCAGTCAATAGTGTACATACTGCCGTCATCGCGGAAATCAATAGACGTTTTGTAAGTAAATTGAAGGTCTTGCCCATCGGCAGTAAATGTACCCGAATCTGTTTCGGTGATCAGGTTGCCGGTTGGGTCTATGATCCTTACAAACACATCATGTAAACCTTTTTCGGCAACCTCGTTGGCAGCCACGTTAAAGTTTATCTTGATCTTGGTAGCCTGTTTAGCTTTAGTAACATCGCTTTCTTTACCGCTGTTCTTTACCTTATAAGCAACAACTTCGGCTGTGGAAACTTTAATGGCCGATGCCACTTTAACCTTGGTATCCAGCTCCTGATTTTTCTGCTCAAGGTCGGTAGCTTTTTTACTAACGGTGGCCAGGTTGTTTTTAAGCGTATCGCGCTCGGTTGCCAGGCTGGTGTTTTGTTTTTTCAGTTCCTCAATATCGGCAGTGTATTTGGTAACAAAGTAGCGCAGCTGCTTAATATCTTCCTGTGCTTTGTTTAATTCAGACGCTGTTAATTTGCCTTTAGCTAATTCGCTGCGCAATACGCGGATCTTTAAACGTAACGAGTCATTTTTGGCTTGCATGGTAGCCGTCATCTTGGCTCTGCCGGCATTTACCTGCTCTATTTGTGCCTCAAGGCTATCCAGCTCTGTTTGTAAGCGTGTTTTCTCATCGTTTTGGTAAACTATCTTAACATCCGATTTATTTTTCTGCATATACAGATAAACATCGGTACCCAACAATGCCACCACCACAGCTATAAGGAAATAAATAACATTCGAATTCTTTTTGGGCGCTTGCCCCGGTTGGTCATCCTTAGATTGGTATTCCATAGTAAATGTTTAAAGGTTATATAGCTTTAACGGCACGTTAACCGTTTGTAGCTACTTTGCTCTAATTATTTTTTAATATCACAACAACTCAAACAACGCGGTGTTGCTTTAGTTGTTTGCTTTTTATAGATGTACAAAGGGCTAAAATAAGTACAATATGATAAAAACACAAAACCGCGGCTTTTATTATAACTAATACTAAAACAGCTTACCGCTGAGTTTATATCTTTGGGCTTCAATTAAAACCACGGCTTAATGCGTTTATATAAATATTTCTTTGCTGCTTTACTTTCTGTTCTTACATATACAACCGCTTGTGCACAAGGTCCTTTAGTTGGCGATACCGCCACTGATATTGAAATAGACACCACCAGGCAGCCCAAATATGAGATGCGTGCCGTATGGATAGCTACCGTGGTAAACCTTGACTGGCCTACCAATGCGCGAGCTACCGCCGAAGCGCAAAAAAAAGAATTAGCTGATGAAATGAGCGTACACCAGCAAAATGGCATTAACGCTATTATGTTCCAGGTGAGGCCCGCTGCCGATGCCTTATATGCCAAAAGCCGCGAACCATGGTCAAAATATCTTACTACAAAACAAGGCCAGGACCCCGGCTATGACCCGCTTGAGTTTGCCGTAGCCGAAGCGCACAAGCGCGGTATGGAACTGCATGCCTGGTTTAACCCTTACCGCGCCACTTTCGACAATAAATTCTGGACACTGGCGCAGGACCATGTTACCCGTACCCATCCCGACTGGTTCTTTATTTACGATGGCATTAAACTCTTTAACCCGGGCATACCCGAAGTGCGCGAATACATTGTACAGGTGATACTGGATGTGGTGAAGAACTACGATGTTGACGGCATACACATGGACGATTATTTTTACCCTTACCCCGTACGCGGGCAGGTAATAAATGATGCCGAGACATTTGCCAAATACGGTGCTGATTTTGATAACATCAAAGACTGGCGCCGCAACAATGTTGACCAGTTGATACACATGATGGCTGATAGCGTTCATAAATATAAGCCCCGTATGAAGTTTGGCATAAGTCCGTTTGGGATATGGGCCAACAAGAGCCAGCACCCTGATGGCTCGGCAACAAACGGCGGTTCATCATACATTGAAAACTTTGCCGATACCCGCAAATGGATGCAGGAAGGCTGGATAGATTACCTTAGCCCGCAGATCTACTGGCACATAGGTAACCGCGCCGCCGGCTTTGATGTGCTGTTAGACTGGTGGAGCAATAACACCTACAACCGACATTTATATGTTGGGCAGGCACCTTATCGCTTCTATGAGCAGCGCAGCCCGGCGTTTAAGAATCCATCTGAGATACCTAACCAGTTACGACTGATACGGGCCAACCCACGAGTGCAGGGCAGCATTTATTTCAGGTCGCAGTCGTTGATAGCTAATGCTAATCACCTGGCAGATACGCTGAGGAAAGACTTTTACCGTTACCCGGCCATGCCGCCGCCAATGATGTGGCTGGATTCGGTGCCGCCCAATCCGGTACAAAACCTTACCGCGCGTGCCGAGAATAGAGGTATTATGTTAAAATGGAACGCACCTGTTGTTGCAGAAGATGGCGAAGCGGCTTACGGCTACGTGGTTTACCGTTTCCAGGGCAGCGAAAAGTTTGACCTGGCCGATCCTAAGAACATCGTCCATGTACAGTACGATACTACACCGTATTACTTTGATACCAACATACAACGCGGGCAAACCTATTTTTATGTAGTAACAGCGATAGACCGGCTCAAGAACGAAAGCGACCGCTCGCCTACGATGGCAATGAAAGCACCGTGACCTGTACAGGGTGTTCACGTTCACGCCATGAACATTCGTGAACATACATGAACGCCTGGTTGTCAGAAAATTGCGATTTTGGAATTTTGGAACATATTTCTTTACGTCTGATAATCAAATACTTGAGACTGATAGGATTTTGTCAGTACATCTTGCGTTATTTAACAAAACCTGTCATTTCGAGCGAGCAGAAGGGCTGGCCACGAGTGTGTGCGCGACGAGAAATCTTCTGCACCGTAAGTACCGCGCGTAGAAGATTTCTCCTCGCTGTCGCTCGTTCGAAATGACATGGTGGCTTTAGAATGGCCAAGGATTTACCCTTGCTCCACCACTTCTACCTCAGCAACCGGGCTAAATAAATATACCCTGCGGGTGCTTATCTCCACGCATTTGTAGCGTTTACGCAGCTTTTCTTCTTTGCGGAAAACACGGCCATCTTTTAGTTTGAAAATGGTATGCATGGGCAGCTTCTCCACCGTATGCACATCCTCTTTGGGTGCATCGTATTGGCAGAGTGAGCGGTAAAGGTTAAGGTCCGAGCAACTTGATGCTGCAGGGTTATTCAGGTAGCTGGTGATGGCGCGCTTTACATCGGCAGGGAAAATATCCTTCTCGAAGAAAGGCTGCATCATCTTTTTAAAATTGCTTTTCCATTCGGCGCCATGGGGCTTTACGCGGTGTTTATGCTCGTTCCAGGTATGCAGGTGGGCAAACTCATGCACGGTGGTCACCAGGAAGGCGTAGGGGTTAAGATCGTAATTAACAGAGATGCGGTGGCCTTTGCCATCAAAAGGGGCGCGGTAATCGCCAAACTTGCTGTTGCGGTTACGCGATATCTTAAACTCACACTTAAAGTAATCAATCCATCGGCCTATAAGCGGGGCCGCATCAGCCGGAAGATACTTTTCTAATACTTTTACTTTATCCAATTTCTACCTCTGTATCAAATGTAAAGGTTTAAAGGTGAAGGGTAAAAGGTGAAAGGTAATTCTAATGTAGAAATGTTCATTTTCGTTGTTAAGACGATATAGGTTCCGGTACGTTGACCTTACACCTTTTGCCTTTTACCTCAAAAGATGGTACACCAAAAACGCCATTCCATAAGCCAATACCGTCATGTAGGCGAATTGGGCGGCGGGCCAGCGCCAGTTCTTGGTTTCGCGATAAACAACGGCTACGGTGCTGGCACATTGCATGGCAAAGGCATAGAACATCATCAGCGAGAATGCCACTGCCAGTGTAAACACAGGTTGCCCCGTTTCAGGGTTTTTGGCCCTGCGCATTTTTTCCTGTACCGAGTCTATCTTATCAGCATCGCCTTCTACGCTGTAAATGGTGGCCATGGTGCCCACAAATACTTCGCGGGCGGCAAATGATGTGATAAGGGCTATACCTATCTTCCAGTCGAAGCCTATGGGTTTTATTACCGGCTCAATTACGTGGCCTAAAACACCTGCGTATGAGTTCTCCAGTTTCTCGGTTGAGATCACACGCGCCAGACTATCAGGCGTCATGGTTTTGGTGTATTGCGGCTGACTGTAGGTTTGTTCTATTTTCTCAAATCGGTTACCCGGCCCGTAGCTGGATAGCACCCAAAGAATAATAGATACCGCGATGATCACTTTACCCGCCTGCAGTACGAAGGTTTTAGAACGCTCATACATGGAGAAGATAACGTTTCTCCAGCGCGGCATGCGGTAAACCGGCAGCTCCATAATAAAGTAACCGCGTTCGCGGGCTTTCAGTACAAACTTCATTACAAAAGCCACAATAACGGCCGATACCAGGCTAAGCACATACATACCCGTGAGGGCAAGGCCCTGCAGGTTAAATATCCACCAAACATTTTTATTGGGTACAACAAGGGCTATCAATAAAGTATACACCGGTAAGCGGGCAGAACATGCCACCAGCGGCGTCACCATAATGGTGATCATGCGGTCTTTCCAGTTCTCAATGGTACGGGTACTCATGATAGAGGGCACCGCGCAGGCAAAGCCACCAATCAATGGCACTACCGATTTGCCGTTGAGGCCTACCTTGCGCATTATCTTATCCATCATGAACGTAACGCGCGACATGTATCCCGTATCTTCCAGTATCGATATAAAGGCAAAAAGGATAGCTATCTGCGGGATAAATACCAATACGCCGCTTAAGCCTGCAACAACACCATCAATAAGCAGATCGGCCAGAGGGCCTTCCGGTAAAACGCCGCGCAATATGCCTTCGGCCCAAACAAAGCCATCCTCGATCAATGACATAGGGTACTCTGACCAGGCAAATATCGACTGGAAAATAAACAGCAACACACCAATGAAAATGATGAAGCCGAATACCCTGTGGGTAAGGATATGGTCTATCTTGTTGCTTAGGCTTTCTTCGTGCGCTGTTTGGGGCGTTTGCACGGTATCATACAATACATCGTTAATGTAATTGTAACGCGCAATGGTTTCTGAAGCCTGTGCTTTTTGAGAGTGGAAATCGTGTTTCTTTTCCAGCTCCTCTATACGGTTGCTTTGCTCTGTTGTTAAAAACTTAAGGTGCTCATGCTGGTGCGCCAGTTGCAGGGCAAAGTATGGGTTATCTGTTTGGGTCTCCGCTTCAATATCAGCTATCAAAGCAGGGGCTAAGGTGCGTACATCAATACTATCAACCTGTAAGGCAATTTTATTGGCGTGATTAATGGCTTGTTTTAGCTCATCAATACCTTTTTCCTGGCGGGCGGCTATCGGTACAACCGGTACACCAAGCCTGCGCGAAAGCAGATCTATATCGATAGATATATTGGCTTTATCGGCCATATCCATCATGTTAAGAGCAATGATAACAGGGATTTTTAAGTCGGCAACCTGGGTGTATAAAAGCAGGTTACGCTTAAGGTTGGTTGCATCAAGTATAATGATGATCAGATCGGGCGTTAGTTCTGAACCTTTTTCCGCTAAAACAGAAAATACAATTGATTCGTCTTTGCTTTTAGGATAAAGACTGTAAGTACCCGGAAGGTCGATTATTTCGGCGCGGCGGCCATCTGTTAACTGGCAGATGCCCGTTTTTTTGTCAACTGTAACACCGGGGAAGTTTCCTATTTTTTGATTGAGACCGGTAAGTGCGTTAAAGAGTGTCGATTTACCGGTATTTGGATTTCCTACAAGCGCTACTCTGATATCAGCTTTCAAATGAATATACTATTGCAAAATAATGGTTGATGCTTCAAACCTGCGCAAACTTAACTGGTAGCCCGATACATGGATGGCAATGGGATCGCCAAGGGGGGCAATGCGGGCAATAGTAATGGTTTCACCCGGAAGACAGCCCATTTCCATCAGCTTAACAGACATTTCAAGATCTGTAAATTCTTTTACTACTCCTGTTTGGCCAACGGCAAGGTCTTCAAGCGTCATTCGCGTAAATTTTAGTCCACAAATGTAAGTTTATTTAAAACAAATCCAAATAAGACGCAGTAAAGAGAGGTAATGTGAAGGTTAAACTTAAGCTTGGTGTGCTTTTGCCATTGGCTTAACAACACCAAAATGCGGGCAGCCACAATCCTTCTTAAATATCCCGCATGATGACAGAGAGCATATCATCATTACAACCGCACTTATCGTTACTATCTTTTTCATTTCACACTATTTAAGGCAGCGCCTGTAACCTGTACGGCAAATATGCCCATGCAGGTGCCTATCAGGTCGGCGAGCAGGTCGTTGAAATCGCCGCTGCGCCAGGTAAACACTTTACTTTGCAACAGCTCTATTAAGGCACCGTAGCTTAACAGCACAATGGTATTCTTCATCGCTATCTCTATGCGGATATTGCGGGTATTCCATTTCCTGATACTACCGGCGCAATAAAGTACTGATAATACGAAGAACATAATACAATGCACCAGCTTGTCAAACCCTACAAAGAAGATACCACTACCTTCTTTTATATTGATAGGAATAGCACAGAGTATTAAAACAAAGAGGGCCCACAAAATAGCAGGCCCATAATATTTTAAAGTAAGTTTCATTTAAACTTAGTGGCCAATAACACCTTTGTACGCTTCAGCATCTAAAAGGGTTTCTACATCGGCGGCATTCTTAAGGCTTATTTTAACCATCCAGCCATCTCCATAAGGATCTGTATTAACCAACTCCGGCTGGCTATCTAATTTGCTGTTTACTTCTAAAACAGTACCATCAACCGGCATAAACAGGTCTGATACAGTTTTAACCGCCTCAACAGTACCAAAAACCGACTCTTTGGTTACGTCCTGGCCAACGGTATTGATATCGATGTAAACAATATCACCCAACTCGCCCTGGGCAAACTCAGTTATACCAATATAGGCTTCATTACCTTCAACTCTTACCCACTCGTGGTCGCTTGTGTATTTTAGTTCTGCCGGAAAATTCATATCATTTGATTTGTGTGCTCAAAAATAGCAAAAGTTTAAACTATATAACAACAAATATCCGTTGGCTGAAGCCAACGGCAATGAATGCCAAGACCATCTTATCATTGCCGTCCCATTCATGGGACGGATAGCAATAGGAAAGAATGGCTTTAGCCAAAATTACCACTAATTTATTTCAACTGTTGACTCCTCCCAAACTCTTTGGCGTAAAATTTGTTAACTAATAATACAAAAACTAAAAAACACCTACCAAATGAGAAAGTTAAGTTTAGCAGCAATGATAGCCCTTGCGGCCCTATCATTCCAGGCGTGTAACAACGCACCAAAAGATGCAAAAGAAAGCGCAGACAGCGTAAATGCAGTTAAAGATACCACCACTAACGGCTCTACGGGTATTGCTGTAGATGAAATGGATGCCAAATTTGCAACCGATGCAGCTAATGCAGGTATGACCGAAGTTGCTGCCGGTAAATTAGCCGAAACTAAAGCAGTTGATGCACAGGTTAAAGACTATGCTAAAATGATGGTTGAGCACCACACCATGATCAACGATGAGTTGATGGAGATAGCGAAAAAGAAAAACATTACCCTGCCAACTGCACCTGATGCCGACCACCAAAAGGAGCTAACAGACCTTTCGGCAAAATCAGGCAAAGAATTTGATAAAGCTTATGTTGATGCCATGGTTAACGGCCACAAAAAAGTAGCATCGATGTTAGAGGATGCATCTAAAAACTGTAAAGATGCCGACCTGATGGCTTTTGCCACCAAAACATTGCCTACTGTTAAAACGCATTTAGCAAAAATTGAGGCTATCCAAAAAGCAATGAAATAAGATCGTTAACTGATCTAATAAAGAGAGGGACGGGTTGTATTACCCGTCCCTTTTTTGTTGCGTGTATATTAACTCACCCCGACATCGCTACGCTTGTCACCTCTCTCTTCGCTGCGCGAAAAGAGGGGTTTTCTAATTTTTACCCTCTTTACGCTTGCGTAGAGAGGGTCGACGATTCGCCGCAGGGCGGAGACGTCGGGGTGAGTCAACTATGCGGCAGACTTGACTTAAGCACTGCTTTTTTGTTGTAATTATGTTAGGTAAGTGTGGCATTAACTCATAAATTTACCACCATGGCAGCACCAATAGTAACGGGCCTTATGGCCTACGGTATGTCGGGCAGGATATTTCATGCACCGTTCATCCACACTAATCCGCATTTTACTTTAAAGGGTATTGTTGAGCGTAACGAGAAAAAGGCAGCTAAACTTTATCCAGATATCACCGAGTACAATTCGATAGATGAATTGTTGAACGATGCTGAAGTTGAGCTGGTGATAGTAAACACCCCAAGCAACCTGCACTTTGAACATGCGCTGATGGCCATGAGGGCCGGTAAGCATGTATTACTTGAAAAACCAGCAGCCGCAACAGCAGAAGAAGTAAAAACTCTTTTTGCTACCGCGAGAGAGCTTGGCCGCCATCTGATGGTGTACCAAAACCGCCGTTACGATAGTGGTTTCCTGTCAACCAAAGAGATTATTGAAAGCGGCCGTTTGGGCCAGCTGATAGAAGTAACCTTCCGGATGGACAGGTACAAAGCTGCGCTGGGTGTAAAAGCCTTTAAAGAAACCAAAGGTGTACCTGCCGGTGGTTTGGTTTATGACCTGGGCGCGCACCTGATAGATAATACCATTGCGCTTTTCGGCAGGCCTTTATCCTTCCATAAAACCACGGGCATTTACCGCGAGGGATCTGAAGTGCCCGATTATTTCCATTATCATTTGATCTACCCTAACCAACTGAATGTTTATCTTACATCCGGTTTGCAGATAGCCGGCGATACTCCCGGCTTTTGGATAAATGGTACTTTGGGCAGTTTTATTAAAAACCGCACCGATGTGCAGGAAGCGCAGTTAGATAAAGGCATGATGCCAACCGACCCAGCCTATGGTATTGAACCCGCAGGTAATGAGGGTAAATTAACGCTTGTTGGTATCGATAATGAGAAAATCGTCGAAAACGTTCCGTCATTAAAAGGTGATTATAACCAAATATTTGAGAACGTTTATCATACCGTACGCGAAAACGCGTTATACCCGATAACAGAAGAACACATTGCCTGGCAAATAGAGATGCTTGAGGCTTAAGATATATCCATAATGACGTTAAACAAAATGAAAAGACTTCTATTTTTAGCATTTGCAATTATCGCAGGCTTTGGCTGCTCACAGGCACAAACCACACCTAATACCATTGCGCCGTATAAGATCATGACCACCAAAGACCAGACCGCTACCGCTGCTGATCTGCCAAAAAACAAACCGGTTATACTGATCTACTTTGCGCCTGATTGCCCGCACTGCCAGAAATTGATCCGCGATATGAAACCGGATATGGATAAGTTCAAAAAGTTTGAGATAGTGATGATCACCTTTACCGATATCCGCATGGTAAAAACATTTGAGAGCGATTATGGCCTTACCAAATACCCTAATTTTATTTTAGGTACCGAAGGTTATACTTACACGGTGCAACGCTATTACCAGTTAAAACATACGCCTTATGTGGCCATCTACGGTAAGAACGGCAAGCTGCTAAAAGCATTTGAAAACCAGCCCGAAGTTAAAGACATTTTAGCTGTTACCAGCAAAGTATAAGGATCACGAGGGATAAGCCCATGTCTGTTATAAATATAGAAGCCGCCCTGATAGATTAGGGCGGCTTTTGTTTTAGGTATTATTTAGAAAACTCTGCAAAAAGATTTACAAGCAATTAAAAGTGCCAAACACTTCGCTAACTTAGTATTTAAACGAGTAGAAAAATTAAACCATCATTATGAGATCAATTAATCCATGGATAAACTTTAACGGCAATGCCGAGGAAGCTTTCAATTTTTACAGATCGGTTTTTGGCGGAGAGTTCTCAAAGATCGTCCGTTTTAAAGAGCTGGCGAGCGAGGAGTTCCAGATAACCGCAGAGGACGAGAGTAAATTGATGTACATTGCCTTGCCCATTGGTAAAAACAATGTATTAATAGCCAATGATGTGCCTGGATTTTTAGGGCCGGTAAACGAAAATGAGAACCGATCTAAAATATATGTGGTTACCGAAAGTCGTGAAGAAGCCGACAAAATATTCAGTGGCTTATCGGCAGGCGGCGATGTTGAAGGCCCCATAGGCGATAGCCCATGGGGAACCTATGCAGGTATGTTCAGAGATAAATACGGTATTGAATGGATAGTGGAGTTTGATCCGCAAGGATAATGTAAAACGAAAAAGCCTCTCAGATTTCTCTAAGAGGCTTTTTCTTTTTTCGGTAGCGGGAGCAGGACTCGAACCTACGACCTTCGGGTTATGAGCCCGACGAGCTACCAACTGCTCCATCCCGCACTATTTTGTTGGTATTATACATAACGGGCATAACTCCGAAATGTTTCTCCAATTGTCAAAAAAGCAATTTGCTCTCCGTTTTAATTGGACTGCAAAGATATAATTCGTTTCTTTGCAGTCCAAATAATATTTTAAAATAATTTTTATGGCGCACAAAGCAGGTTTCGTAAGCATAATTGGTAAGCCTAACGCAGGCAAGTCAACCCTTATGAATGCACTGGTTGGCGAAAAGATGTCTATCATCACCCCCAAGGCTCAAACTACACGTCACCGTATTTTGGGAATTGTGAACACAGATGACTACCAGGTGGTGTTTTCTGATACCCCAGGCATCATTAAACCACACTACGCCCTGCACGAAAGTATGATGCACCAGGTAGAAGGCTCTATTGTTGATGCCGACCTGATACTGCTGGTTACTGATATTAAAGAAGAGTACGATGAGCAGGATGTACTTAAAAAGCTGGAAAAATCTGACGCTCCGCTTGCTATCCTGATCAACAAGATAGACCTCAGTAACGAGGAAGAAGTTCGTGCTAAGGCTGCTTACTGGCAGGAGAAGCTGAACCCTAAAGCAGTTTTCGCGGTATCTGCCCTGCATGACCATAACATAAAAGGCATATTTGATTTTGTGCTGGAGAACCTGCCCGAGCATCCGCCATATTACGAGAAAGATGCCCTTACCGACCGTAACGACCGTTTCTTTGCATCAGAAATGATACGTGCGCAGGTATTTAAACAGTATAAGAAAGAGATTCCGTACAGTACCGAAGTGATTGTTACGGCTTTTAAAGAAGACCCGAAGATCTACCGCATTAGTGCAGAGATCATTGTAGAGCGCGATTCGCAGAAGAACATCATCATTGGTAATAAAGGCGAGATGCTGAAAATTGTAGGCACATACGCCCGCCGCGACATGGAAGAATTTTTCCAACGCAAGATATTCCTGGAGATGTTTGTAAAGGTTATCCCCGACTGGCGCAGCAAAAAGAATTACCTGAAAAAATTCGGGTACGAATAGTCGAAGAGAATCAAGAGATAAGAATCAAGATTCAAGACAGAAAATTTAAATTTGTATAAACCAGAGCATGAAATAACATACAGACGCTATTGTCTTGTATCTTGATTCTTGGCTCTTGACTCTTAATAGAATGAGTAACATAGTAGCTATAGTAGGCCGCCCAAACGTTGGCAAAAGCACCTTATATAACCGTTTAACAGAAAGCCGTAAGGCCATTGTTGATGACTTTAGCGGCGTAACCCGCGACAGGCATTACGGTGCATCTGAGTGGACAAACCACGAGTTTACCGTTGTTGATACCGGCGGCTATGTGGCTAATTCGGCCGATGTTTTTGAAGCCGCCATCCGCGAGCAGGTAATTATCGCCATTGAGGAAGCTACTGCTATCCTTTTTGTGGTTGATGTTACTACCGGCATCACCGACCTGGATGACGAGATTGCCACCCTTTTACGCAAAGGCAACAAACCTGTGTTTGTGGTGGTAAATAAGGTTGATAATACATCGCAGGTATCTGATGCCAGCGAGTTCTACAGCCTTGGCCTGGGCGAGATCTACACCATCTCATCAATGACGGGCTCTGGCACCGGCGAATTGCTGGATGAAGTGGTTAAGCATTTCGAAGACATTCCGCTGGAAGAGAACAACCGCCCTAAATACGCCATTGTTGGCCGCCCTAACGTAGGTAAATCATCTATCATCAACGCGCTGATAGGTAAGGATCGTAACATTGTTACGCCTATTGCCGGTACCACCCGCGATTCTATCCATATCCATTACAACCAGTACGGTCATGATTTTATGCTGATCGATACGGCTGGGATGCGCAAGAAAACCAAGGTAAAAGAGAACATCGAGTTTTACTCGGTAATGCGTACCATCAAAGCCTTAGAAGAAGCCGATGTGGTGATCCTGATGATCGATGCTGTTGAAGGCATCGAGTCGCAAGATATCAATATCTTCCACCTGGCCGAGAAGAACAAGAAAGGTGTTGTTATAGTAGTGAATAAGTGGGACCTGATTGAGAAAAATAGCAAAACCATTAAGGTATTTGAAGAGCAGATCCGCCAGAAGATAGCGCCGTTTACCGATGTGCCTATCGTGTTTACTTCGGTATTGGAGAAACAGCGCGTACTGAAAGTGATTGATGTAGCTAACAAAGTTTACGAGAACCGCGCCCGTAAGATCCCTACGTCAAAACTGAACGAGGTAATGTTGCCGATCATCGAGAACTATCCACCGCCATCATTAAAAGGTAAATACGTTAAAATAAAATACATTACACAGA
Source organism: Mucilaginibacter conchicola (assembly GCF_003432115.1). Classification (GTDB taxonomy): domain Bacteria; phylum Bacteroidota; class Bacteroidia; order Sphingobacteriales; family Sphingobacteriaceae; genus Mucilaginibacter; species Mucilaginibacter conchicola. Next base: position 857,642 of record NZ_QWDC01000002.1, on the reverse strand, counting down.
TAGCTGGCTCTACACCAATGTTTGCCTTTTTCTGTAACCTGCCGCAGTATATTAAAGATCCATACTACCGCTTTATAGAGAATCAGCTGCGCGAGCACTTTGAGTTCAACGGTTCGCCTATCCAGGTCTGGTTCAGGCAGAAGTAAAAAATAGAAAAGCATTAGTCTACCGACTGATGCTTTTTTGCTTTAACGGCCTTTGATATTATCTTTATCCAAAATACGTTTACCCTGATATGAAAAAGATATTCCTTAGTTTGTTCCTGATGCTTTCGGTTTGCATGGTTAAAGCGCAAAATGCATCGGTAGATAAAGTAACCTCGGCTTATATTGGTGTTAAGAATGCACTGGTGGGCAGCAACGCCACCTTGGCAAAAAGCCGCTCAAAAGAATTGGTAGATGCGCTTGCATCACTAAAGGACCTTACGCCGGCCCAGCAAAGAACCGCTAATACCTACCTCGATAAATTGAAATTCGATAGCCGCCACATCAGCGAAACTACCAAGATAGATCATCAGCGCGAGCATTTTCAAAGCCTGTCAAACAATATGTACAGCCTTTTAGCAGCTTTAAAACTGAATGGTACTACTTTATACCAGCAATATTGCCCAATGAAAAAAGCCGCCTGGTTAAGCGAGAGCGAAGATATCCGTAATCCATACTATGGTAACGAGATGCTGGAGTGCGGTACGGTTAAAGCAACTTTGGCGGCGGCTAAATAAGCTGATTGAATGAATCAAAACCTGCAGCAACTTTTTACCATCGCACAAAAGCCGGAGCGTTTGTGTATCGGCCTCATGTCGGGCACATCGTTAGATGGTTTAGATATTGCCCTGTGCAGTTTCAGTGGTAACGGTGTGCAAACCAGCTTCAAGCTAATCAATTTTACTACCATCCCTTACCAGGATAAATTTAAGGACGAGGTAAAGCAGGTGTTCGCCAAACGCCATGCGGATTTGCAGCAGGTTACTTTGCTGAACGCCTACATTGGCACGTACCATGCCGAATTGATATTACAGGCTTTGGCTGGTTGGAATATCAAACCATCTGAGGTTGATTTTATCGCCAGTCACGGGCAAACCATTTACCACGCGCCCAAGCACCAGCACGGGCAGGCAGGTTATGCCAATGCCACCCTTCAAATAGGCGATGGCGATCATATAGCGGTTAAAACCGGCATCATCACCATCAGTGATTTCCGCCAGAAACATATTGCTGCAGGTGGAGAGGGCGCGCCACTGGCCTTATACGGCGATGTAATATTGGGTAGCAAGCCCAGCGAAAACCGCATATTGTTGAACATTGGCGGCATTGCTAACCTCACCTATCTCCCTGGTGATGGTAATCTTTCAAAAGTAATATCAACAGATATTGGCCCGGGCAATACGCTGATAGATGCTGCCTGCCGCGAGTATTTCGGTAAGCCTTATGATGCTGATGCGGAGATAGCCTATTCGGGTACCGTAAACGATACTTTGCTTGAAGCTTTATTGCATCACCCATTTTTTAACGAGCAACTCCCCAAAACCACCGGCCCGGAGTTATTCAATCTGGAATACGTTGCCAATGCCCAGCAAGCCACCCGCGATCTTAACATCGCCAAGGCAGATCTGGTAGCCACGCTCAGCGCTTTCACTGCAAGAACCATTGTACAATTCATTGCCAAAAATTTTCAGGTAGATGATTTGCACATCTTCGCCAGCGGTGGTGGTGCACGCAACCCTTATGTAATGGAGCAGATCAAAAAAGCATTGCCAAAAGCCACCATCGGCAATACCTCAGATATCGGCATTAATCCCGATGCTAAAGAAGCTATCCTGTTTGCAGCCCTGGGTAATGAAGCCCTTTGCGGCGAGCCGATGCCAATAGGCAGCAACCCTGCTGTGTTGATGGGTAAGTTTAGTTTTCCGAAGTAGCATACCGGTCTATAAACCCATGTCATTGCGAGGAGCGCCAGCGACGCGGACAACCGACCGAAGGGAGCTCATTAATGCCTAAAAAAATTAAACATATTAATAATCTCCTCGCGTTTTTCTGCATGCGACGAGATTGCTTCTCCGCCAGCCGGCGGATCGCTATGGCATCATTTATAAAAAGGGATTTTTAGAACCCTCTCCTTTTGGAGAGGGCAGGGTGAGGCAAAAATCCTTATATTCGAACCAAAAAAAACCAACGCTCATGAACGCTTATAAATTTTTCCTCGAATTTCACTCAGGCTTTAGGTACATCGTTGTTCTGCTGGTGCTTGCAGCCATTTTTACTGCATTTGCAGGCTTACTCGGCAAAAAGCCATATACCGAAGGCAATCGCAAGCTTAACCTGTTTGCATTGATATCGGCACATACACAATTACTAATAGGTATTGTACTGTACTTTTTAAGCCCGTTTGTGCGTTTTGGCGGCGGTGTAATGAAAGATCCTGATGCGCGTTACTGGACGGTTGAACACCTGGCCATGATGATATTTGCCATCGTACTGATCACTATCGGTCACTCTAAGTCTAAGAAAGCCAGCCTTCCGAGCGAGAAACATCGCGTTATTGCCTTATTTTATTTATTGGCTTTTATAACGGTTGTGGTAGCTATTTTACAGAGCCACCGACCTTTTTTCGGAATGTCCCACTAAAAAAGTCGACAAAAAATTTGTTAATTCAAATTTCTTTATATTTTTGCTTCCGCGATGAACAAAACTATCAACCATAACAACAATTGGTGGCACCTTACAAAAGTAAGACAGCCGGATAGTTTCGTGAATTTGCAGCACTAATCAAATGTAAACCTATATTGAAACCCGGCGAACGCTCAATTCGCCGGGTTTTTTTGTTTAATACGCTTTGAGACAACCAAATGAAAAAATATAAAATAACAACTACCTATAAAAAGCTGCTGGCAGATACCACCACGCCCGTAAGCATTTACCTGCGCCTGCGCGATGTATTCCCTAATTCGCTCCTGCTGGAAAGTTCGGATTACCACAGTCGCGAAAACAGCTTAAGTTTTGTTTGTTGCCAGCCCTTTAGCGGCATTGTGCTGAACGATGGGGTGCTGACCAGGAAGTTCCCTGATGGAGCAGAAGAGGTAAGCCAGCCCGGCGAATTTGAACTGGTTGATGAGATAAACAATTTTATCGGCAGGTTTGATGTAGAAGCCAACAACTCAAAAGTGCTGAGCAACGGTTTGTTTGGCTACTTTACCCATGAGGCTGTTGAACATTTTGAGACCCTTAAATTAAAAGATCATAGCGATACCGACCGTAAGATCCCGGTAATGCAATACCATATCTATAGTTACATTATCGCTATAGATCATTTTAAGAACGAGCTTTACATTTTCCATAACCAGGTTGAAGGTCAGGAGCAAACCAACGGTTTAGACCGCCTTGCCGATCTGATCAAGAACAAAAACTTCCCCGAGTACGATTTCAGCAGCACCGCCGAAGAACAATCGAATTTGACCGGCGACGAGTTTATTGCCATTGTAGAGAAAATGAAGCAGCACATTTACCGCGGCGATGTTTTCCAGATAGTACCATCGAGGGCATTCTCAAAACAGTTCCAGGGCGATGAGTTTAACGTTTACCGTGCACTGCGCTCCATCAACCCGTCGCCATATTTGTTCTATTTTGATTTCGGCGATTTCAGGATCTTTGGTTCATCACCAGAGGCACAGATCACTATCAAAAATAACGTGGCCAGTATTTTCCCAATTGCAGGTACATTTAAGCGTAGCGGCGATGATGAGAAAGATGCCGAAATAGCCCGCGCTTTAGAGAACGACCCAAAAGAATCTGCCGAGCACGTAATGCTGGTTGACCTGGCCCGTAATGACCTTAGCCGCCATTGCGAGGATGTAAGTGTAAAAGCATTTAAAGAAGTACAATACTATTCGCATCTCATTCACCTGGTATCGCACGTAAGTGGTAAGCTGAAACCGGGGACATCGTCATTTAAAATAGTGGCCGATACCTTCCCGGCAGGCACACTGAGCGGCGCGCCAAAATACCGGGCAATGGAGATCATAGACGAGAACGAGAAAACCAAACGCAGTTTTTATAGTGGGGCCATCGGTTTCATGGGTTTCAACGGCGATTTTAACCATGCCATCATGATCCGTTCGTTCCTCAGCAAGAACAACACGCTGCATTACCAAGCCGGTGCCGGTATAGTAGCCGGCTCAGTAGCCGAAAGCGAATTAAAAGAAGTAGACAACAAAATTGCAGCATTGCGCAGAGCGATAGAGCTGGCGCAGGAGTTATAAGCCGCTTTGCGGGTTGATTAGTGATTGGAGAATAGAGATTAGTTTAAATGAATTTAATTCCCCTCTTGAGAGGGGTTAGGGGTGTGTAAAAAATGAAAAATATTTTAATCATAGATAATTACGATTCTTTCACCTATAACCTGGTGCATCTGGTAAACGAACTTGGCCTGCAGTGCGAGGTTTGGAGAAACGACCAGTTTAAGCTGGAAGATGTTGACCAATTCAGCCATATCATCCTTTCGCCGGGGCCGGGCATACCGTCAGAAGCGGGCTTGCTGCTGCAAGTGATAGAAAAATATGCGCCCACTAAAAGTATGTTCGGGGTATGTTTAGGTCAGCAGGCTATTGCCGAGGTGTTTGGCGGCAAGCTATACAACCTGCCGCAGCCAATGCATGGCATTGCCACACCTATTAAAGTGACCGATGGCTCAGAACCGCTATTTAAAGGATTACCGGAGAGCTTTAAGGTTGGTCGTTACCACTCATGGGTAGTTGAAAAAGAATTGCCTGAAGTATTGGAAATAACCGCCATTGATGAGCAGGATAGCTCGGTAATGGCACTGCGCCACAAAACCTATAACGTACGCGGTGTACAGTTCCACCCGGAATCGGTGCTGACCGAGTACGGTAAAGAAATGATGCAGAACTGGTTGAACGCGTAATAACTCTGATTGTCATTTCGAACGACAGAGAGAAATCTTGCTACTACTTGCAGGGTGGCTTTTCTTAAATAACAAGATTTCTCCTCGCTGTTGCTCGTTCGAAATGACATGTTTTTTAAAATTTAGTATTAGAACAAATGACCATACTCGATAAAATAGTAGAGCAAAAAAAGAAAGAAGTAGCCGCAGCAAAGCAATTGGTAAGCATTGCTGAGCTGGAAGCTTCTCCATATTTTGACAGAACGCCCCACTCGTTCAAAGATTTTCTGCTGGCACCGGACAGGACGGGCATCATTGCCGAGTTTAAACGCCGCTCGCCATCAAAGGGGATTATTAATGATAAGGTATTGGTTGAGGATGTAACCCAGGCTTATGCCACTGCAGGTGCATCAGCGTTATCGGTATTAACCGATGAGCAGTTCTTTGGCGGTGCGCAAAAAGACGTTACCGCTGCCCGCAAGGTGAACAACATCCCTATCCTGCGTAAGGATTTTATGATAGATGAATACCAGGTGCTTGAGGCAAAAGCCATTGGTGCCGATGTGATCTTGTTGATAGCTGCGATCCTTACTCCCGCCGAGATCAAACATCTGGCGGCCGCCGCTAAAAGCCATGGCCTAAGCGTGTTGTTAGAGGTGCACAACCTGGAAGAGTTAGAGCGCAGTATCGACTCTAACCTGGATGCCATTGGCGTAAACAACCGCAACCTTGCTGATTTTACCGTATCGGTAGAAAACTCATTTAAACTGGCTGAGCATATTCCTGATGAGTTCATCAAGATCTCAGAAAGTGCCATCAGTAACACCAAGGTTATCAAAGAGTTGAAAGAGGCCGGTTTCAGAGGCTTTTTAATTGGCGAGAACTTTATGCGCCAGGCAGACCCTGGTGCTGCTATCCGCGAATTTGTAAAAGGCTTATAATAATGATGAAGCAAATAATAGTAAAGTTTGTGATTCCGCTTGCTGTTATTTGCTTCTCAGTAGTTACAATGCGGACGACCGCATTTGTAGACGATATCGGGTCGGTAGGTTTTACAGGGTTTCCTTTTCTTTACACTTGTAAAGGATTTCATACATCCATGTCTGACCAATTTTTCCTGATACCATTATTTATCGATTTCATAGTCTATCTATTATTTTGGTTAGTCATATTCTTATTCCTCAAAAAGATTACTGACCTCAACAAAGCACCTATGTTTCTTTCAGGTATTTTGATCATTTTGGCAACATTAGTTTTTACGATGAACATATTACTTGCCAGTAGCAGAGATAACATGTTTATGCTAAAAAGAGACTTTGAAATTAAAGTGACGCACCGTAGCCTGTACATAGTTCCCTGGTTTTAAAAGATCCTAACCGGCGCAATTGGCCGGCAGCGGTTTGTAATTAAACCCTTAATTCAATATCTTTGCACCATCATGTTGATGTAATACTCTCCACACCATACTTTCGAATAGCCATCCCCAAGGGATTAGCGTGAAAGTTTTTGTTATGAACACACTGTTCATAGCACCTTTTTCAACCGCTTCCTGATGCGTTTATGCCGAAGCGATCTGTTAATACAAAACACTTTTTTACTATGTGAAACATAACCACTTCTATGTGTTTATTAATGAGGTAGCTTTATGCGTACCTTTGTGGTTTAATAAGCCCCTCTAAATCTCCCCCGAAAGGGGAGACTTAAAAAGAATAGTTATATAAGAGCGCCTCTCCCTTGGAGAGGGGTTAGGGAGAGGCTATAATCAGTTTACTGAATGAAACAAAAATTTTATGATACTGCTGTGAAGCAGGAAAGGGCCGTACTGGTGGGGGTGATTACACCTAACGAGACCGAGGCTCAGGAAAAAGAATATTTAGAAGAATTAGAGTTCCTGGTGATGACTGCCGGTGGTAAAACCGAAAAGGCGTTCACCCAAAAGCTGCTGCGCCCCGAGCGTGCAACCTTCGTGGGTACAGGTAAACTCGATGAGATAAAAGACTATGTAAAGTCTGAAGAGATTGATATGGTTGTTTTTGACGATGAATTGTCGCCATCACAACTGCGTAACATTGAGAACGAATTGCAGGTGAAGATCCTGGACAGAAGTAACCTGATCCTTGATATTTTTGCCGGCCGTGCGCAAACGGCCCAGGCTAAAACCCAGGTAGAACTGGCCCAGCTGCAATACCTGCTGCCACGCCTAACCCGCCTCTGGACCCACTTAGAGCGCCAGAAAGGTGGTATTGGTATGCGTGGCCCGGGCGAGTCGCAGATTGAGACAGACAGGCGTTTGATCCTGAACAAGATCTCGTTACTTAAGGAACGCTTGAAGCTTATCGACAGGCAGAACGAGACCCAACGTAAAAACCGCCAGCAACTCATCCGCGTGGCATTGGTGGGCTATACCAACGTTGGTAAATCAACCATCATGAACATGCTTTCTAAATCGGAAGTGTTTGCCGAGAACAAGCTCTTCGCAACGCTTGATACCACGGTTAGGAAAGTGGTGATAGAGAACGTGCCGTTCCTGCTGTCAGATACGGTTGGGTTTATCCGCAAGTTACCTCACCATTTGGTGGAGTGTTTTAAATCTACGTTGGATGAAGTCCGCGAAGCGGATATTTTGATACACGTGGTTGACGTATCGCATCCCAACTTTGAGGATCAGATCCGCACTGTTAATGAAACCCTGAAGGACCTGGGCGCTATCGATAAAACCATGATAACGGTTTTCAACAAGATAGATGCCTTTAAGCCCGAGGACCATAACATTAATGTAGAGCAGGAGCCTATCACCCTTGATGATTTCAGGCACAGCTGGATGGCCAAGAACAACAGCCCGGCTATTTTTATTTCTGCAACCCAGAAAGAGAATGTAGAAGAGTTCCGTAACCTGCTTTATGATTATGTGAAGCAGGTGCATACGGCCAGGTATCCGTATGATAATTTGCTTTATTAGAACAAAGCCGACGCCCCCCAGCCCCCTGAAGGGGGAGCAAGAGTTAAAAGCTTTGCAAGAAAGGCCGGATGATTGTTTATCATTCGGCCTTTCGTTTTATCGAACTTTTTAAATTCGGTTCCCCCTTCAGGGGGTTAGGGGCCGGGGCTTTCCCAAATTTCACACAAATGCAAAATAGTCTCTACGGCTTTCTGCATATCCTGTACGGATACCCACTCCTGCTTGCCATGGAAAGCATGTTCACCGGCAAAAATATTAGGGCTTGGCAATCCCATAAACGAAAGCCTTGAGCCATCCGTACCGCCGCGGATGCTGCATAGCCTGGCTTCCAATCCGGCGCGGCGGATGGCTTCCATACCGTATTCTACAATCTGCGGGTTTTGCGCCAATACATTTTTCATGTTGCGATATTGTTCATGCGTTTCCAGCGTGTAGCTTGAGTTAGGGAAACGTTTCAATACCTCATCAGCCACTTTGCGTATCTCATCAGCATGTTTTGACAGTTTCTCATCCTCAAAATCACGGATGATGAAATCGATAGTAGCTGTTTCTACATGCCCGCCAAAATCAACCGGGTGTACAAAACCCTGCATGCCTTCGGTATGCTCGGGTGATAGGTCATCGGGCAGTGCTGCTATTATTTGCCCTGCTATTTTAATAGCGCTTTCCATTTTGCCTTTAGCAAAACCGGGATGGCTGCTTACTCCGTTAATGGTCAAACGGGCACCATCTGCGCTAAAGGTTTCGTTCTCCATGTTACCTGCGCTTTCTCCGTCCATAGTGTAGCAGGCAAAGGCACCTATCTTAGCAATATCTGCTTTATCAACGCCGCGGCCTATCTCCTCATCAGGCGTAAACAGTATTTTAATTACACCGTGCTTTATCTCAGGATGGTTAATCAATTGGTAGCAGGCATCCATTATCTCTGCAACACCGGCTTTGTTATCAGCGCCCAAAAGCGTATTGCCCGATGCCGTGATGATATCGTTCCCTTTCTGGTTTTTAAGATCGGGATGCTCACTCATTTTCAACACCTGTGTATTATCATCCGGCAGGATAATATCAGTACCATTATAGTTTTTATGGATGATGGGTTTTACACCTGTCCCGCTGCAATCCGGCGCCGTGTCCATGTGCGAGCAAAAGCATATTACGGGTACAGTATTCTTATCAGTGTTGGCCGGGATAGTGGCATAAACATAGCCGTATTCATCCAAGTGTGCATCGCTTACACCAATCTCAAGTAGTTCGTTAACCAATAAGCGGCCCAGGTCTTTTTGCTTTTCGGTTGATGGGATAGTTTTTGAGTTTGGGTCTGATTGCGTATCAATAGTTACGTAGCGTAAAAACCTCTCTGTAACCGTGAAACTTAGTGATGCGTTTAAATCCATAGAAAACTTATATTAGTAAAAATTTTGACCGGCCTAAATCTAAGCTCAGCCGGTTAGGTATGCGGTAACAATCAAACATACAAATTCATTGAAAAAGTATCTTTTAATTCTTTTGTCGATAATGTTTTTCGCTGAGGCAAAAGCACAAAGCAGCTTAAACTATGCAGCTTTTGGTATTGGTGTAAGTGTAAGCAGAAACAGGCCTTATGCCGATACAAAAAGGGTTGACGATAACATGTCATACGCTATAACAGGCAATTACTTTTTCACACCGTATGTACCTATTGGCCTCGAGTTTCAGTTTGGTACCCTATCTGGTGGTGGCCGTACGCCTGATCTGGATGCGTATGGGCGTATCTACAAAAATAACTACAAAGCGCTGCTTTTACACATGGATGTGCAAGCGGGTGAGTTGATAAACTACCAGGGTAATACCTTTTTAAACATCATCAAAAACTTTTATGCAGGGGCCGGGCTTGGCGGTATTTATAACAACATGACCGATATACAACGCAGTAATTTGTATCCGCAAAATGGCGCCATTGGCGAAAAACATGGTTTTGAGGGTAAAGATAACGGCATAAACTTTATGGTTCCCCTGCGTTTTGGTTACGAGTTTAAAATTTACAACGGGTATGATCAGCCTAACATCCGCATAGATATTGGTTACCAGCATAACCTTACTTTTGGCGAAGGGTTAGATGGTTATAACGATGATCCTAACAAGTTTAAAAATAACGCGCTCGATCAGTTTAGGCAGATCACCATTGGCCTAAAAGTAAACCTTGGCGGCGAGAGAAGTTACGATAAAGAGATACGAGGATACTAACATGAATATAGAAGACCTGCGCGACTATTGCCTTGCCAAGCCCGGCGTTACCGAAGGCTTTCCATTTGGCGAAGAAACGCTGGTTTTTAAGGTCGGCGAAAAGGTTTTCTTGTTGACAGGCCTCGGCGATAACAGTTTTAACGTAAAGTGCGACCCCGAAAAAGCCATAGAACTGCGTGAGCAATTTAACGAAGTACAGCCGGGTTACCACATGAATAAAAAGCACTGGAACACCGTACGTACTGATGGCTCGCTTACCGGTAAGCAGTTGAAGGAAATGGTAAACCACTCTTATGACCTGGTATTGGCCGGTTTGCCAAAGAAACTGCGCGAGGAAATAGCAGGCAAATAATACCTCATGAAAAAAGCATTTCTGTTCATAGCTCCGCTCCTGTTTGGTTTAACCGCACATGCCCAGCTTACCCCTTTTGAGCAAAGCACCGATAAGAATTACACAGCTACATATAAACAAGTAATAACCTATTACGAAGCCCTGGCTAAACAGCAGCCGCAAATGCGCCTGTTTAATTATGGCAGTACCGATGCCGGCAAACCTTTAACACTGGTTGTGCTATCAAAAGATAAAGTGTTTGACCCTGTTGCCGTAAAAAAACAAAATAAGCGTGTGCTGCTCATCAACAACGGCATCCACCCCGGCGAACCCGACGGAATTGATGCCAGTATGATGCTGGTGCGCGATCTGCTAAAGAAAAATCAGTTGCCAAAAGATGTTGTGCTATGCTTTATTGCGTTGTATAACATTGATGGCAGCTTAAACAGGAGCTCAACATCTCGTGCTAACCAGAACGGCCCGAGGGCCTACGGCTTTAGAGGCAATTATCGCAACCTTGATCTTAACCGCGATTTTATTAAGGCCGATAGCCGCAACGCCCTGGCTTTTGCCCAGATCCTGAATACCTGGCAGCCCGAGGTGTTCCTTGATAACCATGTTAGCGATGGTGCCGACTACCAGTACGTGATGACGCTGATAGAGACCCAAAAAGACAAACAAAACACAACGCTTGCCGCCTATACTGATAAAACCCTTACGCCCGATCTGTACAAAGAAATGAAGAAAAGCGGCTTTGAGATGATCCCTTATGGCGCCGGCGAACAAGGCCTGCCTGATAGCGGGATTGTAAGCTTTATGGAAACCCCGCGTTTCTCTACCGGTTTTGCAGCCCAGCACAACGCCATCAGCTACATGACGGAGACACACATGCTGAAACCCTATGATAAACGCGTGTGGGCCACTTACGCTTTTATGCAGAACCTCATCAACATTTGCCAGCGCGATGCAAAGCTGCTTGGCGATATGAAAAAGAAAGTTGATGCAGAAGTTGCTCAACAAAAAACCTTTGGTTTAGGTTGGCAGGTTGATGATAGCAAGGTAGATACCATCACTTTTAAAGGTTATACCGCCGGGTATAAAAACAGTGAAGTAAGCGGGCTGAAGCGTTTGTATTACGATCGGAATAAGCCATACACCAAAACCGTAAAATTCTTTAACACTTATAAAGCTACTGTTATGGTAGATAAGCCGGTTGCCTATGTTATTCCGCAGGCATGGGGTAAGGTGATAGAGCTGTTTAAGCTGAACAAGGTTGCTATGAGCCGCCTGGCGCATGATACCACCCTGAGCCTGCAGATGTATTACATTGCCGACTATAAAACCGGTACACGCCCTTACGAAGGCCACTACATCCATACCAATGTAAAGCTTAACCCGGTTGATGCCAAAGTGAAGTTTTACGAAGGCGACTACGTGGTTTATGTAAACCAGCCTATTAACCGTTATATTGTTGAAACGCTGGAACCGCAGGGCGTAGATTCTTTTTTTGCATGGAACTTTTTTGACAGCATGCTGGGCCAAAAAGAATACTTTTCTGATTACGTATTTGAAGACTTAGCCGCCCAAATGCTGAAGGATGATCCCGAACTTAAAAAGAAGCTGGACGAGGCCAAAGCCGCCGACCCTAAGTTGGCAAGCAGTGCCGCAGCACAACTGAACTGGGTTTACCGCAATTCGCCATATTTTGAGAAAACATACCTGCGCTACCCAATAGGCAGGCTTTTATATACTACCAAACTTAACCTTAAATGATAGAGTATTTGCAGTACGCTCCTGTAGCGTCAATCATATTTGTTATTACGCTGGCCACATCGCTGTGGGCCTTTGCTAACGAGAACATCTACGGAAACTTTATCCTTAACCCCTATAATGTATCGCGCGGGCATAAAGTTTATACCATCATCACCAGCGGGTTGATACATAAAGACTGGAGCCACTTGTTCTTCAATATGTTCTCCTACTACTTCTTTGCTTTCCAGTTAGAGGTGTACCTGGGGCATTGGCAATTTGGAACCCTATATATTATCAGCTTAATTTTAAGCGACCTACCTACTATTCAAAAACATAGGGACGATATCTGGTATAACAGCCTTGGTGCATCGGGCGCTATTAGTGCGGTAATATTTAGTTTTATCCTGTTTCAGCCGCTGGCAGGGATGCGCTTAATGTTCATCCCCATCGATATACCTGCATGGATCTTTGGTATTCTTTACCTGGTATATTGCCACTTTGCCTCAAAACACGCACGCGATAACATTAACCACGATGCACACTTTTTTGGCGCCGTAAGCGGTATCATTATCACCGTTGCGCTAAATCACAACGTATTAAACGAGTTCTTCGCTAAGTTTTAAAGGCTAAGGGAAATGCTTTCGGCAGCTATTTTGTTGCCATCTTCATCAAAAAGGTAGCTTACCGGCTTTTCGGGATTTTTGATGATCTCTAATAGCAAAAAGCCCCAGTTTTTCCAGAAGTTTTCCAGTACCTGGCCATAGGTTTTGTTCTGCCACTCGTCAAAAAGTGGTTTGCTGCTTAAGCCACGCAAAGGCATCTCTTCTATATAGATATCCTCATTAACCGGCAGGATATTGTACTCGGGCAGGCGGTTAAACAAGTAGTTAGAGTAGAACACACGGCCGCTAAATTCCTCAAACTGGATGGGGTGCAGCGTGTCGTCTTTTATCTGCTCGTATACCTTTTTGTGGTAGTAATAGTTTGATGCATTGTCCTGCAGGCATATCACCATCCCAAAATCTTTTATGCGCAGCGCAAGGGTTTGGGTATTTATCTCATCGCGGTAGCCAAACTCCTCGGGGTTATTATTCACCTTAAACAGAAACAGGCTGAATGGTTTAAAATCTTCAAATATGATAGGCAGGTTAATGCTCTGCAACATCAAATGCAGCTGGCTAAACTTTAGCAATATAGACTGCGACATGCTGAACTCCTCACCCTGCGAATGCATTAGCCTTATGCCCGATTGGATCTCGTTAAAGATGATGCCGTACAGTAATTTGCCCGCCCATTGAAATAACTTTAATTCATCTAAAGCTATTAGTCCCTCGTAACCCTTTTCAAAAGCAGCGGCAATTTCTTCCTCAAGCGGCTCCAGGAAATCATCATTGATGTGGGCGGAGCATGGCAGCTTAAGGTCTTTGTAAGTAGAGATGGTTTCGTCGAGCAGTTTAAAAGGTTTGTCTTCCAACGCGTACTGGCTCATGAGCCATTGGGGGAAAACCTGGATCTTTTCTTCTTCGGTTTTTAACGCTTCCCCGGTAAGGAAACAGTTCTTGTTGCTGAAGTTAAAGCGCTCAAACGGGGCGTAAATTTTTGCCGGCATAGGCGCAAAGATAAGCAGTATCCTAAATTTAAAGTTTTAGCTTTGATATTTGACATGCAGCTTACTTATCAACCATACGAACTTCTGCTGAAGCATACTTTTACCATTGCCAAATTCTCGCGCAACTCAACGCCACTAATGCTGGTGCAGATAACCCACGAAGGCCAAACCGGTTATGGCGAAGCATCAATGGTACCTTACATGGGCGAGAGCCACCAAACAGCTGCTGAGTTTTTGAGTAAGATTGATGTGAGCCATTTTAGCTACCCTTTCAACTATGATGAGATCATCCATTACCTGGATAGGATTGCGCCCGGCAACCCGGCTATAAAAGCTGCTATCGATATTGCCTTGCATGATCTGGATGGAAAGCTCCGTGGCCTGCCCTGCTGGCAGCTGTTGAGTAGCGATCCTGCTCGGATGCCGGTAACCAGTTATACCGTTGGGATTGATACCAAAGAAGTAATCATCAAAAAAATAAACGAAGCGCCGGAAGTAAAAGTGATAAAAGTTAAGCTCGGCCGCGATTCAGATAAAGAACTGATCCAAACCATCCGCTCGGTAACCGATAGGCCGCTATATGTAGATGCCAACCAGGGGTGGACCGACCGCAAGCAAAGCATCGATTTTATCTACTGGTTGCATGAGCAAGGCGTGAAACTGATAGAGCAACCCATGCTAAAAACCGATATTGAAGGCAATGCCTGGATAACCGAGCATAGCCCTATCCCTATCATCGGAGATGAGGCCGTGCAGCGTTTTGCTGATGTGGAAAAAGCCGCCGGTGTATACCACGGTATCAATATAAAACTAATGAAATCGGCAGGTTTACATGAGGCTAAAAGAATGCTGGATAAAGCCCGGGAATTGGGCCTTAAAGTGTTGATAGGCTGCATGAGCGAAACCAGTTGCGCAACCCTTGCCGCCGCCGCCCTTGCCCCGCAATGCAACTGGGCCGACCTGGATGGGCCGTTGCTTGTAACAAATAACCCATATAAAAAACCTGCATTTAGCCAGGGCAAATGGGAGCTAAGTGATGCTCCGGGCCTCGGGCTAAATGCAGGCAGCCCCCTCTAAATCTCTCCCAATAGGGGAGACTTTAAGGAGATGTTTTAAAGCCCCTCTCCTTTGGAGAGGGGTTGGGGAGAGGCTTCTTACAAGTTATCAGTTGTAGTCTCTACAGCATCCTGTACGCTTTGCGGCAGGGCCGATAACAGGTTGTAACCTGTAGCTGCTTCAATAGACCTCACAGTTACACGGTATTGTTTCCAATCAGAGTTGGTTGTGTTAATGTTTGGTGTATTAACTGCAATTACACGGGTTGACGAAGTAACGCGGCTAATGTCGCTATTGCCGTTAGGGATGATAACTGCTACTTTCCAAACGTTGCTTGGTACGGTTACTTTATCGTTATTGATCTTGTTAACAGCACCTTTTGAGCCTGTGCCACCCATGCCGTAGCTACCCATAATTACATAAACCTCGTTACCGGCTTTTACCTGATCGCGCAGGTAGTTTTCCATATTAGCCCAGGTTTGCTGGTTGTTTTGTGGCGCCTGTGGTATCATGTTGGTCATCAGGAAGGTAGCGGAGTTTGCGTTGGCAGAGCTTGTACGGTCTGCTGACGGGCAGTTATGGCCACGATCAAAACCTGAGTTTTGGTAGCTGTTGCTTTCTACGTGATAAAAATCGGCAGGTAAGCCAATAAAGCCCGCAAAATTATCTACACGTGGTGCAGCGTTGTTAGCTGTATTAGCATCCAGGTGCCAGCTTACCCAGTTTGGAGTACCACGTGTAGCGCTGTATGACTCTACGTAATAGCTTTGGTCCATCAGGTAGTTATCGGCCATGGCTGTTGATGTAGTAGCATTTGATGGGTTACCGAACAGCATATTGCTGTTATCGCCGGTAGTAGGCTGCGCATCTATGCCGGCTGTAACACCACGTTCTGACGCCGGTGTACCTGTGCCCGAGCCATTGTCGCCGTCACCTGAACCATTGTCGCCATCGCCGGGATCTGCACCCACAACAATGCCGGGGTCACCAGCGCCTTCAAAAGTAATATCGTCAATATTAACACGGGCAGTGCCTGTTTTTTGGATACGGAACCTTACCGGTTGTACGGTGTTAATAGCAAACGTGCTGGTAACCAGTGTTGAGCCGGTTTCGTTAACTGTAGCACCTAACTGCGTGTAGGTAGCGCCACCGTCAACAGATATCATCAGCTGCCACGTTGATGCGTCATCATTACCATACCTGGCATGGCTTATTTTGATCTGCTTAAGGTGAGAGATATCAAACTTCATGGTGATATCACCGGTTCTTAACCTTACGCATTTTGCACCGTTTTTAACGTCGGCAGCAAGGTTACCTAAAAGAGCATCGTTAAAGTTCCAGATACCGGTTTTTATCTGCACATCAGCAGCTGCATAAGCAGTTTTGGTGCCGGTTTCAAAATCTTCAACAATGGTGTAAGGGGTAAGCGCCGGTGTTTCGGTACCGGTGCCATTGTCTGTTGGTTGTTGTGGCGAGTTGTCTTTTCTACAACCAGCAACAACCAGTACAACAGATAGATAGATGATAAGTAATTTTCTAAATTTCATATAAATGTATTTTGCAAAGCAAAATTACTACGCCATCTATAAACTTAATGTTAAGAAACTTTATGTATGATAAATATTACAAAGCGGGCTAACATAAAGTAGCAGAAGCATTTGGATAGCCGATTATGCTAAGCTTTGTGTATTTTTGTTGCCTTAATTACACCGATGCTGACATGATTGCACTTATTTTATCGGTGTAATCAAAGATTGATAAGTGAAATCATATACAATATGTTTGAGAACGAAGAGAAAACCAACCTGGAGTCGTTAGGTGAATTTGGCCTGATAAGCCACCTCACAAAAAATATAAACCTGGTGCAAAAAAGCACCATTAAAGGTATTGGCGATGATGCCGCCGTACTTAACTATGAAGGCAAACGCACCCTGGTATCAACCGACCTGCTGTTAGAAGGCATCCACTTTGACCTGGCTTACACGCCCTTGAAGCATTTGGGCTACAAAGCGGTGCAGGTAAACTTAAGCGACATTTATGCTATGAACGGTACGGCAACACAAGTTACTGTATCTATCGGCATGAGCAGTAAGTTCCCGTTGGAAGCTATTGAAGAACTCTACGAGGGTATTTACCTGGCCTGCGGCAATTACAACGTTGACCTTGTTGGCGGCGATACCTCAACTTCGCGCCAGGGTTTGGTGATCAGCGTTACCTCTCTGGGTTATGCCGATGAGAACGAAGTAGTTTACCGCAACACCGCCGAAACCGGCGATCTGATCTGCGTATCAGGCGACTTGGGCGGTGCTTATATTGGCCTGCAGCTATTAGAGCGCGAGAAACTGGTTTACCTGGAAAACCCTAACATTCAGCCCGATCTTGAAGGCAAGGATTACATTGTTGAACGCCAGCTAAAACCAGAAGCCCGTAAAGATATCATTGACCTGCTGCATGAGATAGGTGTTAAGCCAACTGCCATGATAGATGTATCAGACGGTTTAGCTTCTGAAGTGTTGCATATCTGCAAGCAAAGCAACAAAGGTGCTAAGTTATATGAGGAAAAGATCCCTATTGACCCAATGACCTATGAAACTGCCCGCGAGTTCGGTCTGGATCCAACTGTGTGTGCCCTAAGCGGCGGCGAGGACTATGAGCTCCTTTTTACCGTTAAGCAAGCTGATTACGATAAGATAAAACACAAGATGGATTTCTCTATCATTGGCTACGTTACTGAACCTAATGAGGGCTATACGCTCATCACCAAATCAGGCAATGTGCATGAATTGAAGGCGCAGGGATGGAATGCGTTTAGCCCCCCGACCCCCTGAAGGGGGAGCTTTAAAAGCAATATCGAACACTGAATGTTGAATTTAGAGTGATGAAGTATGATCATTTCGAAATTCGTCATTCAATATTCAGTGTTCAAAGTTGATTCTATCTCCTATGCGCTAACACAAACCATTTAGCTTCTGTTCCCCCTTCAGGGGGTTAGGGGGCTTCTCCCTCATCCAAATACTTCCCATCTATCTGCTTATTCGCCTTGGCTCCCAACTTTTTAATTTTCTCGGCAGTAACGGTAAGGTTGCCGTTGCCATCGGTTAATTTGTTAAATGCGTTGGCATAGGCTGTTTGCGTTTGGCTAATGTTTTTGCCGATGCTCTCCATATCGTTTACAAAGCCAACAAACTTATCATACATAGTGCCGCTAAGGCGGGCTATCTCCATTACGTTACGGTTTTGGCGCTCTTGTTTCCACATACTGGCAATGGTGCGCAACGTAGCCAGTAAAGTACTCGGGCTAACAATTACTACCCGTTTTTCCCATGCATCGCTAAACAGCTCGGCATCCAGCTGCACGGCAAAACTGAATGATGATTCTATCGGCACAAAAAGTAGCACAAAATCGGGCGAGTTTACCTTGTGCAGATCATGATAGTTTTTTGACGACAGGTTTTGCACATGCCCGCGGATAGATTCTACGTGGCCTTTTGAATACAGCTTGCGTTCTTCTTCGGTCTCGGCATTTACCAGTCGCTCGTATGCAATGAGGGATACTTTTGAGTCGATGATAAGGTGCTTGTTATCCGGCAGATCTATGATTACATCGGGCTGAAAGCGGCTGCCATCTGTTCCGTTAAGGCTGGCTTGTATCCGATACTCACGGTCGCGCACGAGGCCGCTGCGCTCTAACACTTTCTCGAGGATTACTTCGCCCCAGTTGCCTTGTTTTTTGTTATCGCCTTTGAGGGCTTTAGTAAGGTTTGAGGCCTCGGCGCTGATGGTTTGGTTAAGTTCCATCAACTGGGTAATAACACCTTTTAGGGTATTACGCTCCGCGGCTTCCATGTTGTACACCTTGTCTACCTTTTCCTCAAAGGTTTTCAGGTTCTCTTTCAATGGATTCAGTATCGCATCAATGCTGTTCTTGTTAACATCTGTAAACTCGCGCGATTTTTCCTTCAGCAGATTCTCGGCCACATTCTCAAACTCGCGCTGAAAATGCAGGCGCGTGTTTTCTATCTCCTGCTTCTGCTCGGCCAGCTTTTCCTGCTGGGCTTTAAAGTAAGAGCGAGATGACTCTAATGACTGGTTAGCCTGCGCCAGTTGAGACCGTTCGTAAGAAAGCTCGTCCAACAAACGCGTTTGCTCATCTTTGTAATGGCGGGTAGTATTTTCCCTTTCGGCTAACAGGTTGGTAGCTTTTTCCTCTGCGCGGGCAAGGGAAATTTTCAGCGTTTCGTTATCCGCGCGCAGGCCGTTTGCTTCTGTAAGAGAGATACCATTGGCATTACTTTTCTTAAGTATAAAGGTTGCAATAACCCCTATCAGCAGCCCGCAAAGCGCATATATTACCTCATTCATGTTTTGACAATATTTTTAGCAAAACGAATGTAGGTAATTTAATATTGCTAAAAAAGCAGCTATTGTGTTTTCAAGGTATCTTTAGGCATGTTGGTAGTGCCGGCGCCGTTACCTGTAGAATCTTTACCTCCAGTTTCCACCGGAGTAACCGGCAGTTTGCCTGTATCCGCAGGCGATTGATTGCCTACATGCTCCTGCCCGCTATCGGCAGCTATGGTATCTGTTTCTGTTTTGGATGTATTGCCCTTACAAGCAACAAACATTGTAACTACGGCAAGTGCCAGGGAGATAGCTAACTTTCTCATGGTTAATAACATTGGTGTTTATTAACTACAAATGGATAGCTGGCATGTTTTAGGTTAATTCTAAAGCCCCCTCTAAATCTCTCCCGAAAGGGGAGACTTAAAAAACAAGAAATAAAAAAGCCCTTACCAAACGGCAAGGGCTTTTCTTTATGTTTTATTGATAATATTAAGCTTTTACACGCTCTACGTAAGAACCTGTAGCCGTATCAACTTTAACTTTATCGCCAATGTTGATGAACAACGGAACGCGGATCTCGGCACCGGTTTCAACAGTTGCCATTTTAAGGGCACCGCTTGATGTATCGCCTTTAACAGCTGGCTCGGTGTAAGTGATCTCCAGCTCGGCAGAGTTAGGGATCTGGCCCATAATAGGCTCTTCGCTTTCAAAGGCAACAATAACGTTCATGCCTTCTTTCAAAAATTTAACCGCCGGGCCAAACAGCGCTTTAGGCACATTATGCTGATCGTATGTGGTGTTATCCATTATTACTAATGCATCGCCATCTTCATACAGGTATTGGTAATCGTTAGTTTCAACACGGGCAATATCTACCTCTTCATCGGTACGGAAACGGTACTCAACCAGTTTGCCGGTTTTAACGTTGCGCATACGTGCCTGGTAAAAAGCACGCAGGTTACCCGGCGTACGGTGTATAAATTCTTCTACTTGTACCAGTTCGCCGTTAAAGCGCAGTATATTTCCGTTTTTTACATCAGATGCTTTAGCCATATAACTTATTCTAATTGAGGGGCAAAATTAGGCAAATGATTTTAAATTTCAGATAGCCGCACACTAAACATTACTGAAAGCCTTTCCTCTCACTATTTCCCTGTACCTGTGCACCGCTATATCCGCAAAGTTATACCTGGCTCTGCTATCCCAGCGGGCAATACAGTAAAAGCATTTATTACTGAAACGTTTAACCGTTTCCGCATCTTTATCCCAGCCACAATTATAAGCTGTCGCGATGAAAGCCAGTTTCTTTTCTGCGGATAGTGGCTTCAAAGCATCCGTATGTTTTAGCCGGATACTTTTGAATACTGCCACCAGGTATTTAACCTGCCACTCCGTATCGTTCAGCCTGTCGATACGTGCCGAACGGTTTTCGTAGTTATCTTCTGTTGCCACATCGTTAAAGCCGAGGGCTTTTACCCATGCTTCGCTGTTGTGCTGTTTGGCAAACTCTTCTATACTTAAAGCAAAAGATGGTTTCATCTGGAAACGCCCGATAGAGAAATCGGCATAATCGCTTCCCAACCGCGAGTAAAGGCCCATTAACGAGCCGGTCTCTACCGCATCAAACAGCTGGTTATACCGCATCAGCTCAGGGAAGATAACAGCTTCCATTTGCTTGGCATCTTCTCCGCAAAGGCGCGAGTATTTCTGCAGCAGAGGTCTTATGGCCGCTGCTGATGTTTCTGCTTTTTGGTAATGTCTGTCGAACAGTTTGCGGTAGTTCTTTGCATTCGCAATACAGCAATTCAACAATAATACAATCGCCAAAAATGCCTTACAGATCTTTTTTGCAAACATAAACCTGCTTGTTTTGGATGCTTAGCCAGTTCAAAATTTCTTTGCCATTCTCTGTAGATATGGCTGGCTGGATAGCATAATCTATAACCTGTGTGCCATCGCTAAAGAACAGGCTACCGCGCTCAAACCAGGCGCCGCTTTTGCCTGTGCTGCTTACAAACGCCTTCCCATCGCCGTTCATGTTGTTGCCAAAGCTGATCGTCTGCTTGCCGTTCAGGAACACCGCCTTACGACCGGTTGATACCTGTATCAGGTTACCATTATTGTCCAAAATGGTCCTGTCGGCCTGTACCGCGGCAAACGGGCCTAGAGTTTTGCCGTTGGTAAGCAATACATAAAAATCATCGTTGGTTACAATTTTATAAGCATCCTCTGTTGTTTTGGCGTTGTACTGCGTAGCATTTATCATCACACCGCCCAACTCATCGTTATCGCTGATGATCAATTGATCTGTAGGGAATGATAGCTTGCGGTTGCCTTTATCGCTTACCAGGTAAGTATTGTAGCCTTGCATGCCCACCTGCATACCAATACCATAAAATTTACGTTTGGCTTTGTTATGATAGAACTTAGTCATGGTGGTCATGGCACCGTAGCTTTTGCCATCAACCATTAGTTGGCCTTTAACTACGTAGGGCTGCCAGTCGGTTTCTTTGCTGTCGCGATCAAAATAGTAGCCGTTGCCTGCTTTCCAGCTATCCAGTTTATCAACCGGCGGGGTGTTGAATGGGCCTTTTCGTACGCCGCCTTCATATAAATAATACTGGCGGTCTTTGCTGGTTACTACCTTAACAACGGCCTGGTTGTTTACAATGCTAAGGGTGGCCTCGCCGTAAACAACGCGCTCGCCCTGTTCTAACGCAAAGGCCGGCTTACCATATTTAGATGCATCAAAACCTGTCGGGGATGATGAGGGGGCGTTGCTATCATCATTGTTATTTGATGATGTTTGCTGGTTGCTTTGCGATCCGCTTACTGCGCCGCTTACCGCTTGCTGCGCTTTTTGCTTTAGTTTATTAAAAAATTGCGCGTGGCTGCTCTGTGCAGCCAGTAATAAAATTGCGCATAAAATGGTGATAGGCTTCATTTTGTAAAATTTAATGTACCATGCCTGACGCCAAAAAAATATATAATGTGACAGAACACAACTTTTTAGAATAAACGCCGTATAACAGCGCATCCCCCTCAAAAACATTACGTGTACCTATAAATTATTGATATGTCTGTTGAGGTAGCTCCTTATAATATTGAACTGTTTTTTGAACTCTCTGCCGATCTGCTTTGTATTGCCGGCTATGATGGCTATTTCAAAAAAATAAACCCTGCTGTGTCGCGCACGTTGGGCTATACTGAAGAAGAGCTTTTCTCGAGACCCATTAATGAATTTGTACACCCCGACGATCAGAACTTAACGCAGCAACACCGTGTTAACCTGCATAAGCGCATCCCCCTTCTTGATTTTGAAAATCGTTACCTGACAAAAAGCGGCGAAACAGTATGGCTGTCGTGGACATCAATGCCTGATGATGACTCGCAAACCGTTTACGCCATCGCCAAAAACATTACCCACAAAAAGAAAGTTGAGGATGACCGCAACACGCTGATCAAAAACCTTACTGCGCTGAACAGCGATCTGAAACAATTGACCTACGCTACATCGCATAACATGCGCTCGCCGGTAAACAACCTCATTACGATATTCAACATGCTTGACAGATCGAAAATTCAGGATGATGAAACGTTGGAGTTTATTGAGGTGATGCAGAACGCCGCCGGCAACCTGCGCGAAACATTGAATGGTTATGTTGACGGCCTTACAGATAAAACCGCACTAAGATCTACCACCGTAAAAGTGAATGTAGGCGAAGCATTGGATGAGGTAAGCAGATCGGTAAGTTCGTTGATAGAAAGCTCGGGCGCCACCCTTGTTGCCGATTTTACCATGTGGGATGTAGTTGATTTTAACGAATGCTACATGGAGAGCATTTTCCTTAACCTCATTACTAACTCTATTAAATATGCCAAACCAGGGGTAAAACCCGAAATGCGCATCCGTACCGATATAGTGAACGGCCAAAAGCAACTGATATTTGAGGATAACGGCCTTGGGTTTGATATGGAGCAGGTGGGTAATAAACTGTTCGGCCTTAACCAGAAATTCAATTACAATGAGGATAGCAAGGGGATTGGCCTTTACCTGGTGCATACTCATATCACCAGCTTAGGTGGTAGCATTACGCTGGATAGCCAGCCCGGCAAAGGCGCTGCATTTACTTTACACTTTCGTGGATAAAAAAATAACTGTAGTGCTTGTAACAGTTTGACAATCAATGGCGTCATTTGTGCTAATCAAACTGACTACATGACTGCCATTAAGAACAAAACCGACCGGCTTAACTTAGCATCGTGCGTAATAGCGTTGCACGGCTTAGGCTACACCGAAGATTTTTTGCCGTTAAACGGCAACACTTTTGTTTGCCTGCAAAACAACCAGAATTTTGCTATCGATGACCTTTATATAAGGGTTATAGACAGAGGTTTTGATACCATCACCCGGTCATACAAATACATCCATACAATTGATACCCCGAACGGTGAAAAAGGCCTGTTGATAGCCGACGCGGCCTGCTCACCAACCAGCCTGGCTAATTAAAACGCCTTCTTTATTGCTTTAGCAAACAGGTCAACCCCTTGCTCCATTTCTTTTGCATTCATTGATGCAAAGCCAAGCCTTATATTCTGATGGCTGTGATCAGGATCATAATAATAATCCTTCCCTGCACTGATGCCCAGCCCCATAGCGGCAGCTTTCTCGGCCACTACGGCAGGCTGTAATCCGTTTTTATATTTCATCCAGATCGCAAATCCGCCATCAGGTATTTTAAAGCTGATGTGGTCGCCCACCTGTTCCCGCAATAACTTGCAGAAGATATCCCGGCGCTCGTGGTATAGTTTGTTTGCTTTTTTAAGATGCCGGGTAATATCTCCGTTCTTCAGCAGGTTAGCCATGGCTTCTTCCAATAATTGCTCGCCCTGGCGATCGATCAGTCGGCGCATTTTAGTAGCCTCGCGAATGAGGTTAGGCGGCGCAACCATAAACCCTATGCGAATACCCGGCGCTATGGTTTTACAAAACGAGCCTACGTAGATCACGCTGCCGTAATAATCGGCACTGGCCAATGGCAATATGGGGCTGCTGCTGTAGTGGAAATCGTAGTCATAATCATCCTCAATTATCGCAAAGCCATATTTCATGGCCAGCTCCAGCAAGCGCATGCGCCTTTCAGAACTTAGCGTAACCGTAGTAGGCTGATGGTGGTGCGGTATCACATATAGCATGGTCACTTTTTGTTTCTTGCAGATAGCTTCCACCGCATCCAGATCTATCCCGTGTTCATCAACGGGCACCAGTTCCAGTTTGGCACCGGTTTGTTCAAACACCTCGTTGGCGCCGCAATAACCGGGATCGCCGGCAATTACTACATCACCTTTACCTAAAAGTAGTTGTGCTGCAAGGTAAATGGCCATCTGTGCCCCTTTGGTGATCAGGATATGCTCAGGTTGCACATGCAACCCACGGGTTTCGCTCAGGAAAATGGCCAGCTCTGTACGCAGGTTTTCAGAACCTTGTTCGGGGCCATACAATAAATATTTCTGGGTGAACTGGTAGTTGGCAAACCTGCGGTACTCGCGCAGCATTAGCTCAACAGGTGCAAGCCGCGTATCGGGGAAGCCCTCATTAAATGTAACGCTACGCGCAACGCCAGGGTTAAACAAGCGCACATGCCCCAGTTTTTTATCGCAAACATTAAAGTGCGTTTCCTCGGGATAGGCCAGTTTTTTCACATTGACATCAGATACCAGCGCCCTCGGCGTAACCTCGGGCAGGTTAGCGGCAATAAAGATGCCTTTTTTGGGGTACACATCTACCCAGCTTTGCGCATACAATTCATCATAAGCCGCAACCACCGTGTTGCGGTGCACTTTAAGCGAGGCGGCCAATGCACGGCTGCTTGGTAGCGCCATGGATGGCTTCAAAGTCCCCTGCCGTATATGACAGATAATATCGTTTGCTATCTGCTGGTACACAGGCGTTGGCTGTGTTTTGTCAATACGAAGTAAAGCTGATACAATTTGCATACTGGACTATCTTGCTTGTTTTATCTGGACTATAAAGATAGGCCACCTGATGAATAATTTTATATCATCAAACAAAAAATAAGCACCATGACCAATTACAACTTCCCTGCAATTTACCTGAGAGCCGCTTTAGGTATAGGCTATGTTTGGTTAGTTGCCGACAGGATAGGCCTGCTGGGTGCCTACGGCCAGCCGCACATAAGCTGGGGCGATTGGGAACATTTTATGGTGCTGTCGCGAGATACCATGTCATTCCTGCCACCTGCTTTGGTAACACCGCTGGCCATTATCGCGTCTGTTGCAGAAGGAGTATTTGGCATAATGCTTTTGCTGGGTTTGTTTACCCGTCTGGCAGCTTATGGCAGCGGTTTACTAACATTGGCCTTCGCCATAAGCATGACCATCTCCAGAGGGTTTGATTCGCCTATTGGTTACTCTGTTTTTACGGTAAGCGCAGCAAGTTTCTTACTGGCTTGTGTACCCACCTACAAATGGAGCATTGATGCATTAATAGCTAAACGATCATAATCATGAACACCATCACACAAAAAGCACCATCCACATTTTTAGTGATCGTTGCATTTGCAACGGTTTACGTTGTATGGGGCTCAACTTATTTCTTTATCCAGATGGCCATACACGGCATCCCGGCCATGCTGATGGGTGCCATCCGCTTTATAGCTGCAGGCGCATTGATGCTGGCCTGGTGTAAATTTAAAGGCGATAAGCTTTGGGTAAAACGGGATGTGATCAATGCTGCTGTAAGTGGTATCCTGTTACTTGCCGTAGGTAATGGTATTGTGATATGGGTTGAACAGGCTTTGCCAAGCGCCATGGTAGCCATTATGGTATCGGTCAACCCAATATGGTTTGTAGTGCTGGATAAACGCAACTGGCGCGAGAATTTGAAAAGCACGGCCACTGTAAGCGGACTGGTGATCGGTTTTGCAGGCGTACTGCTGCTGTTTGGCGAGCAGCTAATGGGTTCCTTCAGCGGCCCGCAGGATAGTGCTAAACTGATAGGCATGATACTGTTGGTAGTAGGCCCGATTGGCTGGGCCAGTGGCTCACTGTTTTCTAAATACAAAGGCAGCAGCAGCCCATCGCGGGTTACAGTTGCCTGGCAAATGCTGATAGCGGGTTTTGTATTCCTGCCTGCTGCCGCAGCACATGGTGAGTTTGCTAAATTCGATGCCGCGCAGGTACCGGCGCAGGCCTGGTTTGCTTTGCTATACCTTATTTTGTTTGGGTCGATAGCTGCTTTTACGGCTTATGTGTGGTTGCTGAGCGTTCGCCCGGCTACCCAGGTGAGTACACACGCTTATGTTAACCCGGTTATTGCGGTGCTACTGGGTGTACTGTTTGCTAATGAACATATCTCATGGCTACAGGCAGGTGGTTTGTTCATCATTTTGATCAGCGTGCTGCTCATCAACTTGGCTAAATACAAAAAGCCGGCAGCGGTGCCTAAGTCGCCTAAAGAAGAAAAATTGGATCTTAATAATTTAAAATGCGAGGCGATTTAATAACCGCCTTTTTTGTTGTTCTGATCTTGTAAAGGGTAGCTCCTATGGAGCAAAGAACATTTTCCTGTTACTATCTACAAAGCGGTTGTCCCTACGGGACATTGGCCTCATTTAGTTAACTTGTTCCATCTTTCAGTATGTTATGTGCCCAGCCTCGCCCTTGTTGGTGTTGTCACCAACAAGCTGCATGCAAAGCAAACAACTACAATCCTTGCGGAGAGTTGTTGGTGACAACACCAACAACGGCAAATAACAACGGCAAAGCATTCTTACCTTACATGTTATGTCCCGTAAGGACAACCGCTTTGTAGACAAAACGCGATCAATTTATTTTGCTCCGTAGGAGCTACCCTTGTCTCCCGACCTTTCCATGTTTAACAACCACTTTTCTTTCTCCCACAAACTCAACTGTTATGAATTTCATAATAACAGCACTCCCCGGCAAAGGCATTCTAAAGAAATGGCAAACAACCATAGCTTTTAATTAAATAATAGCAGCACTTCAAACACATTTTTCAAATTATGTGTTTGTTTATACGGGGAAATGTTTAGTACCTTAACCCATATATCCACCCGAATGAGAATATTCCATTTAAGTGCCGAATGCTATCCTGTTGCTAAAGTTGGCGGCCTTGCCGATGTGGTTGGCGCATTGCCAAAATACCAGAACCAGGCAGGTTTGCAGGCTGCCGTAGTAATGCCTTTTTACAACCGCAAGTTTGTTCACGAAAGCCAGTTTGATATGGTTTTCCAGGGGACATCATTGCTGGGCACACGCAGGATATATTTTGAGATCTTAAAAGAGCAAACCGATAAACTCGGTTTTGAACTATACCTGATACACATACCGGGACTGCTTGACCGGGAGAATGTTTACAGCTATCCCGACGAGCGCGATCAGTTCCTGGCCTTCCAGATCTGTTTTCTTGACTGGATAAACTGGAGCGGCCAATCGCCTGATCTGATCCATTGCCATGACCATCATGCGGGGTTAATTCCTTTCCTGATGTATCATTCGGCACTGTACACAAGGCTGGCTACTATCCCAACCATATTTACCATCCACAACGGCCAGTACCATGGTGCTTTTGGATGGGACAGGCTACCATTGTTACCCGAGGTTGATTTTTATAAAACCGGCCTATTAGAGTGGAACGGTGGCATTAACCCGCTGGCTTGTGCAGTTAAATGCTGCTGGAGATATACCACCGTATCGCCAAGCTACCTGGACGAGCTCACAAAGAATAGCAACGGCCTTGAATATTTATTTTATTTAGAGAGCGCAAAAGGCGTAGGCATATTAAACGGTATTGATACCGAAGTGTGGAACCCGGCTACAGACCCCATGCTGCCTGCCCATTACAATACAACAACCGTAAGCAAAGGCAAAGCTGCTAACAAAGCTGCCTTATGCGAGCGTTTTAATTTAGATACCGCTAAACCACTTGTTGCCTTTATTGGTCGGTTGGTTGATGAAAAAGGATCAGACTTGTTACCGGCCGCTATCGAAGGTATTATTAAAGAGCGCGGTGATGTGGTAAACTTTTTTGTGCTGGGTACCGGCGATGCCGAAACAGAAAATCAATTAAAACTGTTAAAGGAAACCTATCCGGAGCAGTGCGCCGTTTTTATCGGGTACGATGAATCATTAGCACATCTGGTATATGCCGGATCAGACTTTTTGCTAATGCCATCGCGCGTGGAGCCATGCGGGTTAAACCAAATGTACTCGATGCGTTACGGCACTTTGCCAATGGTGCGCAGCACCGGCGGTTTGCGCGATACCGTGATAGATTTTGGCGACGAAGGCGGTTACGGCATACGTTTTGACCATGTAACGGTAGCTGACATCAGCACATCAATAAACCGAGCAATTGATTTATATAAGGACACCCGCAAAATGCAAACCCTGCGCAAACGTATGATGGCGTTGGATTTTTCATGGGGGCGTTCGGCAAAAGAATATACAGATCTGTACCAAAGTTTAATTTCTTAAGATATGACATCGAAAGTAATCAGTATTGTACTGGGGGGCGGTCAGGGTAGCCGTTTAGCACCTTTAACCCAAACCCGTTCAAAACCAGCCGTTCCAATTGCGGGTAAATACCGTTTGGTAGATATTCCCATCTCTAACTGTCTGCACTCGGGTATCGATAGGATATTCGTGTTAACGCAGTTTAACTCGGCATCGCTTAACAAGCACATTAAAAACACTTACCATTTCAGTACCTTCAGCAAGGCATTTGTTGATATACTGGCTGCAGAGCAAACGCCTACCAGCGGCCACTGGTTCCAGGGTACGGCCGATGCGGTAAGGCAAAGCCTGCACCATTTAAATGTGCACGATTTTGAATACGTACTGATCCTATCGGGCGACCAGCTGTACCAGATGGATTTTGACGAAATGATACAACAGCACATCGAAAAAGAAGCTGATATATCTATCGCTACCATCCCAGTACATGCTAATGATGTGCCTGGTTTTGGTATCCTTAAAACAGATGACAATAACCTGATCACTTCTTTTGTTGAGAAACCAAAAACCGGTTTTGAAAGCCTTGTATCAGAAGTAAGCGACGAGATGAAAGCGCAGGGCCGTTTATACCTTGCATCAATGGGTATTTACATCTTCAACAAAAAGCTGCTTTATGATCTGTTAGAAAATACCGAAGAAACTGATTTTGGTAAGGAGATCATCCCGCAATCAATTATTGGCCATAAGGTAGTAAGCTACCAGTACGAAGGCTACTGGACAGATATTGGTACTATCCCTTCATTCTTTGAAGCCAACTTAGGTTTAACTGATGATATTCCTCAATTTAACCTGTTTAACAGCAACCAGATATTTACACGTGCACGCATGTTGCCGCCAACCAAAATATCGGGCACTACAATGGAGAAATCTATTATTGCTGATGGTTGTATCATCAACGCAAGTTTGGTTAAGCGCTCTATTATCGGTATCCGCACCCGTATTGGCTTTAACACAAAAATTGAGAGCTGTTATGTAATGGGTAGCGATAATTACCAGACCCTTGATGAGATAGAACTGGCTAAGCAAAACAACATGCCGGCCATGGGTATTGGCGATAACGTGAACATCAAAAATGCCATCATCGACAAGAATACTTATATAGGCGATAATGTGAGCATCAATTGCGGCGAAAGACTGGCAGATGGCGATTTCCCAACCTATACCGTGGTAGATGGTATAGTGATTATTAAGAAGCGCGCCATTATACCAAACGGTACGGTGATCTAAAATTAATTTTGATAGATGGT
The DNA here is from genome assembly GCF_003432115.1 of Mucilaginibacter conchicola. Classification (GTDB taxonomy): domain Bacteria; phylum Bacteroidota; class Bacteroidia; order Sphingobacteriales; family Sphingobacteriaceae; genus Mucilaginibacter; species Mucilaginibacter conchicola. Next base: position 827,670 of record NZ_QWDC01000002.1, on the reverse strand, counting down.
GATAATTGGTAGCAATTTTGTTTGTGTTATAAGAAGACTAAAAACTTAAATAACTAACCATGAAAAAGACAATTGCTACCATCGCTATTGCAGCTGTATCATTTAGTAGCCTAAATGCATTTGCAATGCCTGCACAAACACAGCAGGATACAACAAAGAGCACTAAGACCACCAAGAAAGTACACAAAGTGTACAAAAAGAAAGGTAAAAAGGTGGCTAAAGCTGCTGCTAAGGCCGACACTGCTAAAATGTAGTGTGTTGCCTTCAGATATCTTATTCTAAAAAGCAAAGGCCCCGAAATATTTCGGGGCCTTTGCTTTTAGGGAGTTTTGAAATTACAACTCAATGCTTTCGCCTACTGCAGGTAGTTTTAAGTTTAGGCCTGCTTTCAGGAATTTCTCGGCTACTTCGTCTTTATCTATTTTGATGACCGGGAACGAATCATAGTGGATACCCACAATGTTTTTGCAGTTTACAAATGCCGCAGCCTTGATAGCATCATCGGCACCCATGGTGTAGTTATCACCTATTGGTAATAATGCCCAGTCAATGTTCTCATCAGCTAATAACTTCATATCATAAGTTAAAGCGGTATCGCCTGCAAAGTAGATGGTTTTACCGCCGCCGTAGATCACAAAACCGGCAGGGTTACCACCGTTTGATCCATCTGGCAGTGCGCTTGAGTGGATGGCATTCACCATCTTCACACGGCCAAAATCGAAATTGAAAGCACCTCCGATGTTCATGCCGTGGGTATTTTCAACGCCTTGACCGCCTAACCAGTTGGCTATCTCGGCAATACAGATCACTTTTGCGCCGGTACGTTTAGCAATATCGATCAGATCGCCAACGTGGTCGCCATGACCGTGCGATACCAGGATGTAATCGGGCTTTAAGCTTGCTACATCAATATCTTTGGCAAGCGGGTTGCCTGTAATAAACGGATCGAATAATAAGGTCTTACCATCGACAACCAATTCAAATGCCGACTGACCATAGAATGTGAATTTCATACTGTAGTTTTTAGATGTATTACTCGTTATTTGCCAAACAGGTTGCCTAAGCCACCCATGCCGCCTAACATGGCGTTGGTCATGGCGGCCATTTCGCTTTGGCTTACGTTCTCTGCCTGTTCTAAAGCCTTGTTTACGGCTACAACAAGCAGCTCTTCTAATTCTTCTTTATCGGCATCTTTCAAAAAGTCCTCATCAATAGCAATTGATTTAACTACTTTATTGCCGTTAGCCTGTACGGTTATTTTACCACCCTCGGCGGTGCCTGTAACGGTGATAGCATCTAACCTCTTTTTTACCTCGCCAGCCTTTTGCTGGGCTTCCATTAATTTATCGAACATAAAGCCCCCTAATTTACCCCCTAACCCCTGAAGGGGAATAGAAGTTTATATAATTTATTTAAATTACCCACTGTGCCCTGCCTGCTCCCCCTTCAGGGGGCTGGGGGGCGAAGTTTAATCCTCAGCCGTATCCCCGCTGCCGTTGTAGGCGCCTTTGCGTACTACCGGCATGCCTGTCATTTTAAACAGGTCATCCAAATGCAGCAAGCTGCCGTTCACCATATTACCTAACAAAACAATGGTAACATCGTTTTTCATATCGCGCAGGTAGATATGGCGAAATCCGTGCCACCAGCCGGTGTGGTAAACCACCTTTTGCCCCGGCGATTCAAAAATTCTCCAGCCATAACCGTAGCTAAAGTGTCCGCGGATCATGGGGTTGTGGGCGGTATAGGCCGAATCCTGCGTAGCCGGTTTGATCAGCTTACCTGCTTTAAGCGCCTGGTCAAACACAAACAGATCAGCCACGGTGCTGTAAATACCTTTATCGCCCACCGGGCCATCCAAAAAGTTTTGTGCTACCGAGTATTTCCAGCTGTTACGGTCGTGCCCAACCACATCAACCGGAATTTTATCATAAACCGCCTTTGAGTATACGGCTGTATGCGTCATACCTGCCGGTTTAAAGATATTCTCCTTCATGTAGTCGGAGTAAGTTTGGCCGGTCACTTTTTCAATGATAGCGCCCAGCACCATAAAGTTGCTGTTATTGTACAGGAAACTTGCGTTTGGTTTGTTAAAACGAGCCGGTTTGTATTTGGCTATCAGCTCCATGGCTTCCTGATTGGTTAAGCCTTTCTTTTGGTTAAGGTGTTGGGTACGATAAATGTTATCTACAAAGTAAACATAGTTCATCATACCGCTGCGGTGTGTTAATAGCAAACGGATGGTTACCCCCTCGTAAGGGAAATCAGGGAAGAAGTCGCGCACATCCTGGTCAAGTTTTATCTTGCCGCGTTCCCAAAGCTGCATAATGGCTGTACCCGTCATGGTTTTGGTAACGGATGCCAACTCAAATTGTGAACTCAGTTTCAGGCTGTCGCGGGTTAAGTGATTAGCCCAGCCAAAAGCGCCTTCGTAAACTATTTTACCTTTTTTTGCCACAAGTACGTTGCCGTTAAAGCCACTTACCTTGTGCAGGTGCTGCATAAACTCATCTATCTTTTTGTCTTCATCCTTAGGGTCATACTTCAGTATAGTAACCGGGTCAAAAGGCTTGCCGTTATCGGCCTCGCCGGGCTTATTGTGGCCGGGCTTTGATTTGCAGGCCGCTAACGAAAGAACAGAAAAAGCAATGGAAATGACAGTTGTGCACACTTGTCTCATAGGTAAAAAATCAATCACAAAACGAAAGGCGAAAATTAGAAATTATATAGCAGGTAAAATATTAAAATGTGATTAATGTTCTGAAATGTTAATAAGTAAGATAAAGTTTTGCCTATCAGGATACACTGATCACAATTTTGCCAAACTGCCTTGCCGCGCCCATTTTATCAAAAGCTGCTTTAGCTTCAGTAAGCGGGTAAACTTCATCTACTACCGGTACTATTTTGTGCTCATTAACAAAAGCAAGCATTGCTTTAAACTCCTCTTGTGTGCCCATAGTGGTACCCAGGATCTGAATCTGTTTCCAGAATATCGGCCGGGCATTAATTTCGGGGATATTACCCGCCGTTCCGCCAAAGAATACGATACGAGCACCTGGATTGCATAAATCAGGGATCTTGGCGAAATCGGGCCCGAGGGCGCTGTCTATTACCACATCAAAACCGCCGGCAAGGTGTTTCAGTTCCTGCGCCCAGTCTTGCGCTTTATAGTTTACGCCTGCAGATGCACCCAGTTGCTTGGCTTGCTCAATTTTTTCGCCCGTGCCTGATGTTACAAATACCTGTGCACCTGCTGCCAAAGCCCACTGTAACAAAAATGTGCCGGTACCTGCGCCAACCCCTACTATTAAAACCTTATCACCTTTTTTCAATCGGGCTTTTGTGAACAGCGCGCGGTAAGCGGTTAATCCCGCCAGCGGAACAGATGCCGCCTGCTCCCAGGTTAAATGTACCGGTTTAGGATATAGGTATTCTGCTTTCGCCAATACATATTCTGCCATGGTTCCATCATCTGGCAGGCCCAAAATTTTAAAATCCTTTCCCTGAAACTCGTCGTGTTCGCCCCAGTTATGAGATGGGTTGATGATAACCTCTTTGCCTACCAAATCAGCGGCGCCTTCACCGGCTTCGGCAACAATGCCAGCGCCATCGGCACCCAAAATAGTGGGATATTTTATACCGGCATACTTGCCTTGTGTTATCCACCAGTCGCGACGGTTTAAAGCCGCAGCTTTTAGCTGAACTAATACCTCGCCCGCGCCGGGCGTTGGTTTGGCAACTTCTTTTACAACTATCGGGTTTTCTGCTGATTCGAGAACTATGGCTTTCATAGGGATGGTGTTAATTACCAACATGTCATTGCGATTCCGCCGTATGGCGGAGAAGCAATCTCATCGCGTTTATCTAAACGCGATGAGATTGCCACGTCGCAGCGCTCCTCTCAATGACAAGTTGTGTAATATTAGTAAATAAAAAAGCGGCAGATTGTTTACCTGCCGCTTCATATTTTAAAGCCCTCCCCTTCAGGGAAGGGGAGGTGGGGTTTAATTATGCTATTGCTTTAGCGTATAATTCAGAAACGTGGTTCCAGTTGATCACATTCCAGATAGCAGCTAAATAATCAGGGCGACGGTTTTGGTATTTCAAGTAGTAAGCGTGCTCCCAAACGTCGATACCCAGGATAGGTGTACCTTTTACTTCGGCAATATCCATTAATGGGTTATCCTGGTTAGGGGTTGATGTTACTGCTAATTTTTTATCAGCACCAACAATTAACCATGCCCAGCCAGAACCGAAACGGGTTGCACCAGCTTCAGATACTTTGGTTTTGAAATCGGCAAATGAACCGAAAGTGCTTTTGATAGCATCAGCTAACGGGCCCGTAGGCTCGCCACCGCCGCTTGGAGAAAGCAAAGTCCAGAACAAAGAGTGGTTGTAATGGCCACCGCCGTTGTTGCGTACTGCAGCAGGGTATTTTGATATATTCTTGATGATATCTTCAATTTTCGCATCAGCCTCAGGCTTACCTTCTAAAGCTTTGTTTAAGTTGGTTACATAAGCCTGATGGTGTTTACCATGGTGAATTTCCATAGTAGCTTTATCAATGTGTGGTTCAAGGGCGTCGGTAGCGTAAGGTAACGCCGGTAGGGTAAATGCCATAATATTTAAATTTAATGGTTAAATGTAATCGTATGTGACGTAGCAAATATAAGAGCAGATATCACTTTTTGTTCTAATGAAATGTCATTTAATGATATGATAACCTATTGCGGTTTTCGGTATCATCAATATTGGCCTATTGATAATAATACCAGCGTGCAGGCATAATCGGTAGAAATGCCGTTCTCGTGCGCCATGCGGCGTAATTCGGAGTTTTCCGTACCGGGATTAAAGATGATACGCTTAGGTTTGGTTTTGATGATATAATCATATAAAGCTACCTGGTTTTGCGGGCCAACATACAAGGTAATGGTATCAATATCGGTGTGGATGGTCTCCGGTTTCTCGATAGCTACGCCGGCCACTTCGCCGGTTTTTATCCCCACGTTAACAATGGTATGCCCTGCGCCGGTAAGCCTGTTGGCGGCCAGGTAAGCATAACGGCTTGGATCAGGCGTTGCGCCAAGTATCAGTGTTTTTTTATCAGCCATAAATATAATAACAGGCAAGGTACAAGATTGGTTTGAATTAGGAGTGCGAGAGTTGGGAGCGGGAGCGGGAATGTTTTTACAGCCGACTCTTCTATCTCCCGACATATCACATATTCCATTGGCTATCCCGCTCCCGCACCGACAACCCGCTCCTTCTCATTCAAAAAAATTAAAAAACTTTAAAATGTTTTAAAGGCACAGTCGTCCTTACCTTTATAAAACGTACAAAGTTGGAAATCGTAGCAATGCCCCAGGATAAAAACAGCCACATCATACAAACGATAGCATCGTATGGTAAGAGCCTGTTGGGTTTTATCCGCAAAAGGGTAAAGAACGATGCCGATGCCGAAGACATACTGCAGGATGTTTGGTATCAGTTCAGCAATGTGGTTGATACCAGTACAATTGAACAAACCGGGGCCTGGCTTTACCGCGTGGCACGCAACAAGATACTCGATAAGCATAAAAAACATAAAGAAAGCTTGTTAGATGATCTTTCGCCTGCCAATGACGAAGAAGGCGACGACCCCGATTTTGCCGGCATCCTTCTGCAGGAGGCAGCAACTCCAGAGACCGAATACATCCGCAACCTTTTTTGGGAACAGCTTTTTGAGGCGCTTGATGAGCTGCCCGAGAACCAGCGCCAGGTTTTTGTATGGCACGAGCTGGATGATATTCCGTACGAGGAAATTGCCAAACGTACCGGCGAAAATGTGAATACCCTGGTATCGCGCAAACGCTATGCAGTACTGCACCTGCGCAACAGGCTAAAGCAATTGTACAAAGAGATAACAGAATATTAAAGACATAGAGAGATCATGAGAAAAGCAAAATTTATATTAATGCCGTTCTGCTTCGCCGGGATATTGGCGGTAATGAGCTTAGCACTAATGCTATTGTGGAACGCCTTATTGCCCGATATACTACACGTAACTACAATAAACTACTGGCAGGCTATGGGCATTTTTGTACTAAGTAAGATATTATTTGGTTTTGGTGGCCCGCGCGGTGGCGGTGGTGCCCCGTGGATGCGTAAAAAACGCATGATGGAAGAAAAATTCAGGAACATGAGCCCCGATGAGCGTGCCCGTTTCAAAGAACAATGGCAAGACCGTTGCGGCTGGGGAAAACGCCGTGGCGATTGGAGCAGAGGTTTCACCGAGCAACAGGCTGCCCCTGAAACCCATCAACAAAAAGCAGAGTAATACTCTTTAAAAAAATAAGAAACGTCATGCTGAATTTATTTCAGCACCCCACAAGCAGGTCAAAACCACACAGGGTAAAGCGATAAGTTCGGCGTGGCGATCTTAAATAAAACATACACCTCTACTAAACTAAACACTATGGACGTACTGATATTTAAAACAAGCGTAGCCAGCCAGCAGGATGCCGGCCGTGTTCAGATAATGCTATCAGCCATGAAAGACATTAAACAGTACAACTTCGACTTGGAAGATTGCGACAACATCCTGCGCGTAGTAAGCCAGGGCCTCGAGCCGCAAACCATTAGCCATGCGCTAAATGTGGCCGGTTATATGTGCGAGGAACTGCCTTATTGAGTTGGCAGTTCTTAGTTTGCAGTAGGCAGTTGGGCGAGGTTCACTATTAGAAAATCACTGCAAACCGCACACTGGCTACTGCCAACTAATCCTATATTTACGCATGCAAATTTTCCATGCATTGCAGGTTTGGTGGCAGCATCAAACCGTTATTGAGGTAGTAGCCGTTATAACCGGGTTGCTTTGCGTGTACCTCGCGGCCAAAAACAATATCTGGAACTGGCCTTTCGCAATAATCAGCGTTTCACTTTACATCTTTATATTTTTTGAGGCCCGGCTTTTTGCCGATATGGGCCTGCAGTTTTACTTCCTGGCCATGAATATCTACGGCTGGTGGTTTTGGAGCCATGCACCCACAGAAAACAAAGTCCCTATAAAACGCATCGTTAATCGTGAGATTTGGCTGTCAATAGCTGCCGTTTTACTGTTTACCTTTGTATTGGGGTCGATACTGAAATATACACCGGCATCATACCCTTATCTGGATAGCTTTTTAGCTGCCTGCAGTTTGGTGGCACAGGTTTTTTTGGCGCGCAAGGTTTTAGAGAACTGGCTGATATGGGTATTTGTGGATGTGATATATGTAGGCGTTTACATTTTAAAAGACCTGCACCTTACGGCTATCATGTATGCCAGCTACGCAGTGATCGCAACAATCGGTTACATCGACTGGCGTAAAGATTGGAAGCAGCAGCAGCCTCAGAATTAAGATCAATGACATCAAACATCATCAAAATAGCAGTAGTAGGCCCCGAGTCTACGGGTAAATCAACCATGTCGGCATTTTTGGCTAAACATTACCAAACCGTTTGGGTGCCCGAATATGCCCGCGGTTACTGCGAAAAGCTTACAGAACCACCTACCTGGCAGGATGAGATCAATATGTTCTACGGCCAGTTGGCTTTGGAAAAAGAAATGGAACCGCAGGCAAATAAACTGCTCATCTGTGATACCACTTTCATTACGGTAAAGATCTGGAGCGACCAGATCTTTGGTTCATCCCCGCAAGAAGTGCTGGATGAATTACCCAAACACCCCTACGATCTTTACCTGCTCTTAGACATTGACCTGCCCTGGCAGGATGATCCTCTGCGAGATTTTCCCCACCTGCGCGAACATTTCATGGATGTTTGGCACAAAGAGCTGCAAGCTTTAAATGCTAATTATAAAGTAATATCAGGCACCGGCCCGGAAAGGTATGAGCGGGCTGTGGAAACAATCGATGGTTTTTTGAACCATGATTAGCTTGATTTAAAGGTTTCCTGATCTGTATTTGTGTTGAGTTATAATCATGTAATCCTTAAATCCTATAAATCAGCGGTCAAATTCATTTTTCCCACACATTTTTTTCACTCCTCATGCAACGTTGTTGAATGCCCTGCGTCATTTAACCTGAAACCTGTCAACAATTTTGGAAGCTGTATACGTAGATAAACATTACAATCTGGTAGTAGAGTGCAAGCAGGGCAGTAAAAAAGCCTGCTATGAGCTTTACCGGCTATATGCTAAAGCGATGCTGAACGTTGCCTTTAGGATAACGGGCAACATTGGCGAGGCCGAGGATGTTCTGCAGGAATCTTTTACCGATGCTTTTAACAAGCTGAAGGATTTTAGGCAGGATACCACATTTGGCCTGTGGCTAAAGCAGATAGTAGTGAACCGCTCTATCAACCTTTTGCGCAAACGGAGGTTAGAGTTTGTAGAAATAGAAGACGGCCACCTGGACAATGTACCCGACGAAGAGCCATGGGACGATGAGGATGTACAATACCAGGTAGCACAAATAAAGGAAGCCATGAAAGAACTGCCCGAAGGCTACCGCGTGGTACTATCACTATACCTGTTAGAGGGGTACGACCACGAAGAAATAGGGCAAATTTTAAACATCAGCGAAAACACATCACGCACACAGTTTTTAAGAGCAAAAAGAAAACTGGGCGAAATTTTGATGAGGAAAGGAATAAAAAAATGAGCAAGCGTTTGGAAGATTTTATTAGCCAGAACCGCGAGGAGTTTGACGACCTGGAGCCGCGTGCCGATATATGGGCAAACATTGCCAAAGAGCTTGATGCATTTGACGAGCAACATGCGCAATTACCTAAAAAGCGCGAAGCAAAAACCTTCTCGCTGGGCTTTGTGCTAAAAGTTGCCGCATCAGTTATTGTGGTGATGGGTATTGGTTTCGGTATTTATCTGAAAACATTAAAGCCGGCCAACAACGGTGTTGACCTTGCCGATATTAACCCAACCTATGCCAAGCAACAGGTACACCTGGTATCGGTTATCGAAACCCAGAAAAACGAACTTAAACAGATCGCAAAATTTGATCCGCAGTTATACGAGGAGTTTAACGGCGAGATCACCAGGATGCAGTCTATCTACAAAAAATTAAATGCTGAGTTAGCCACTTCGCCCAACCAGGAGCGTGTATTACGTGCAATGATCCGGAACTTGCAAATACAAACCGAAGTGCTAAACCAGCAGCTGAGTGTAATTCAACAGTTTAACGACAGTAAGAACCAACAACATGAAAAAAGCATTTAACATAGCCTTTATAGCCATCATTGCTGTACTGGCTGCAGGTTCCGGCGCGCATGCACAAGTAAACCCGCCCGAGCCACCACTACCGCCAGAGAACCTCAACTACAATAAAGACTTTAATTCGGCGGAGTTTAACAAAAGCATGGCTAAGCTTAACACAAAAATGGCCGACCTGAGCAAGAAGATGGCTAAGCTATCTGCCGAGCAAAGCAAGAAAATGAACCTTACGATGAAGGACTTTAACAAGAAATTCAGCGCGCAGTTCAAAGATTTTGATAAAAACTTTAATAAGGATTTCGGGAAGGACTTTGGGAAAGATTTCTCTGATAACTTTAACAACCTTATCCCGCAGGGCAGTTTTAATTTCGACAACGGCAATAAACTATCTGACGAGGAATACCGCCGGAAAGTAGCCAGCGGCGAGATCACAGAAAAAACAAAAACCTACAGCAAAAGCTATAGTGTTGATGGCAACGATGTGCTGCAGATAAGCAATCAGTTTGGTAAGATCCACGTGAATACCTGGAACAAGAACGAGTTTAAGGTTGATGTTACCATGAAGTTTTCATCGGCAGATGCCAGCCTGGTTGATGAAATGCTGGAAGGTACCAGTATTATTGATAGCAAAAATGGCTCGGTGGTGTCGTTCCGTACCAAAACCTGGAGCAACCAGCATGGCCGCAACAACACGCAGCAGGATATGAGCATTGACTATAATGTTTATATGCCGGCAGGTAATGCTTTGGATATCACTAACAGGTTCGGCTCGGTTACTTTACCAAACTTAAGCGGCAAAACTACTTTAAAGCTGCAGTTTGGTTCGCTTACAGCGCAACAATTAACCAACGCGCAGAACAATGTATCTATCAAATTTTCAAAAGATAACCCATCAACTATCGCTTTCTACAACGGCGAGCAGTTGAAAGTGGAGTTCAGCAAGTTTAAAGTGGGTACTATTGATAACAGCGCAGCATCATTCAGTTTCTCTGATGTAAGCATTGATAAACTGAAAACCTCTGCCGATATCAATGTGAAGTTTGGTGATGGTTTAAGCATTGCCGGTATTGATAAATCGGTAAAAAACCTGAACATCAACGCCTCAAACACTAAAATTGATCTGGACTTTAACCAATCGTTCAATTTTGATATAACCACGCGCCTGGGCAGCTTTAACTTTGATGAGGATAAGGTGAAAGTAACCGCCAAAACCCCAACTGATGAGGAAAAGGGATGGTCGCAAACCAAAACCTACAAAGGCTACGTGGGTAAAAACAACAGCGGCCCCAATGTAGTGGTAACCGCAAGGTTTGCAGATATACAGTTTAAGTAAGATACGCCAACCCTTCTATGTCATTGCGAGGAGCGATAGCGACGCGGCAATCTCCTCGCGTTCCCGTGCATGCGACGAGATTGCTTCTCCGCCAGCCGGCGGATCGCAATGAAATAGTTGAAAGTAAGAAAATAACAAACCCCTTGCCCACATCGGCAGGGGTTTTGTATTTTAGTGCCAACAATAAACATCTGCATGGAACTATTTACCGATCCCGAGGCTTGGATCTCGTTGGTTACGCTCACTTTCCTGGAAATTGTATTGGGTATCGATAACGTGATATTCATCTCTATCCTCGCTGATAAACTTCCTAAAGAACAGCAGAATAAAGGCCGTAAACTGGGGTTGGGCATGGCAATGGTAACCCGCGTGGCCCTATTGTTTGCTATTAGTTGGGTGATGAAACTGACTGCGCCCTTGTTCAATATTTCGGGCTTGATAGGTGTGAGTGACGGTGATTGGGTAGAGAAACTGGCCATCTCCGGCCGAGATCTGATCCTGATAGTGGGTGGTTTATTCCTGATCTATAAAAGCACTGCCGAGATCCATCATAAAATTGAAGGCGACGAAGAAAGCGGTGACAATGTTAAGGCGCACTCTTTTTGGGGAACCATCATTCAAATCATGCTGCTGGATATTGTGTTCTCGCTCGACTCTGTAATTACTGCCGTAGGTATGGCCCAGCATATCGAGATCATGGTGGCTGCCGTGGTGATTGCCGTGGGTATCATGATGTGGTCATCAGCAAGCGTGGCAAACTTTGTTAATAAGCACCCTACGGTAAAAATGCTGGCGCTATCGTTCCTGTTGTTAATAGGTGTGTCGCTTTTAGCCGAGGCTTTTGAGCAACACATTCCTAAAGGTTATATCTACTTCGCTATGGCTTTCTCGGTATTGGTAGAGATGCTGAACCTGAAAATGCGCTCAAAACGAGATAAGAAGAAAGCTGCAACTAAAAAGTAAGCTTCACCAAACGCGGCAAAGCAAACCTTTCAAATACTCACCCTCGGGGAATGATGCCCTAACGGGGTGGTCTTCGGGCTGGTTAAACTGGTAGATGAATTGTACCTGTTTGCCTGCATCTAAAGCAGCCCAGGCCAGTACCTGTTTAAAGGTTTCCATATCCATGGCACCCGAGCAGGAGAAAGTAGCCAACAGGCCTCCGCTGTTCAGTAGCTGCATGCCTATACGGTTAAGGTCTTTATAAGCGCGTGATGCCCTGTCAAGTGCCGAGCGCGATGGTGCATATTTGGGTGGATCTAATACGATAATATCAAACTTCGCTTCCTCATCTCTGAACTTACGCAATTGCGCGTTCACGTCAGATTTAATGGCGGTGTGCTTTTCGCTCTCAAAGTTATTTAGGCGGATGTTTTCTTGTAGCGTTTCAATAGCCAATGCGGAACTATCAACACTGGTAACTGATGCTGCACCATTACGGAATGCATTTAAACTGAAACCACCGGTATAAGAAAAGCAATCTAATACGCTTTTGCCTTTGGCGTAATGAGCCAGTATGCGGCGATTATCGCGCTGGTCGCAATAAAAGCCCGATTTTTGGCCTTCGGCGATGTTGATGCCATAGGTGATGCCGTTCTCTTTTACCATTACCAACTCCGGTGGATGGGTGCCGGCTAACAGCACATTTGAGGTTTCTAAACCCTCATGTGCACGTGAGGTGGCGTCGCTTTTATCAAAGATGCTGGTTGGTTTAAGCAACGTATTCAGCTCATCGATGATCACCGGCATCACATTCTGGATGCCCGAGGTAAGCACCTGCACCGCCAAATGGTCAGCATATTTATCAACGATGAGGCCGGGTAAGTAGTCGGATTCGCTGAAGATCAAACGGCAGGTATCCGTTTGTCCATCACCCAAGACATCAGCACGACCGGCAACGGCCATCCTTACTTTGGCACGGAACCAATCCTCATTAATCGCAACGTTCTCATCCCACTCCAGCAAGCGCACGGCCACACGCGATTGATCGTTATAAAAACCATAAGCCAGGAATGCTTTTTTACCATCAAGCAAACGGATCACCTCGCCATTGGCGGGTTTACCCTTTACATGCTCAATAGCGCCCGAAAATACCCACGGGTGCCTTTGTAATACAGCTTTCTCTTTGCCTTTCTTTAATACAACGTCGATCATGCTGCAAAGGTAACAATATCGCAGCCATTATTCGGCATTCCCGGGCATCGGCGTATTCTGTAGCGCCCGTGCAACAGCAACCACATTGGCTGCGGCGGCTCTGCCTGTTTGTATCGACCATTCCTTACGGTAATCACTTTTCAGATAACTATCGCCCGGGCCGGGGCCGTTGTTCCAATAGGTGTATGATTGCGGGGCGATGGTAAAGCCTACATCCATCAGCGCACCTGCAATTTCTGATACCACGTGTCGTGCTCCGTCTTCCTCGCCGGTAACCACAAAGCCGGCTACCTTATTGAATGTAACCGGGCGGCCCTGCTCATCACGCGCCGGATAAAGCCCGTTGATACGCTGCAGTACTTTCAATGCTTCGCTGGATAATGTGCCCACCCATGTTGGCGTGGCAATGATCAATATTTCAGAAGCCAATAATTCTTTAAGGATGGCAGGCCATGCATCACCGTCACCAAGGTCTGATTTAATGCCCGTGATAATGTTATGATCGGCTACGCGGATAAGATTGGTTTCAACGCCCAATCTTTCCATTTCATCTATAACTACTTGTGCCAGCGCTTCGGTATTTGATACCTCAGGCGATTTTTTCAATGTGCAGTTGAGCACTAATGCTTTCATGGGTTTGCAACTTAATGGTAGTATAGTATCAATAGGTTGTTAGAAGAAAATGTTTTGATTCTGTTAATTCCCCAAATTCTTAAAATTCGAGTTCTGACAAACAAAAAAGCGGAAGTTATTGAGACTCCCGCTTTCCTAAAGCTAAATACTTAAATAATATTATTGCTGGCTATCGTCGCCCTGGTCTTCGTCGGTTGATAGGCCTACAACTTTGTAAACCTTTTTACCGTCACCGTCGCGTTGCTCCTGGAAGTAAGTACCATCAGGAGAAACCCAAAGCTTTTCGCCGTTTACTTTTATTTTGCGGCTATCCTCAGGCAATGTGGTTAAAATATCACCTACCTGGTAAGCCTGGTAGTCGCCTTGGTCGCCACCGCCACCGTTGCTGGTGTTCAGTTCGCCATCTTTACCGGCAACTTCATAAGTTACAGTACCATCATCTTTAGTAACCGCACGGTAGTAAACACCGTTTGATTCGTAGAATTGCTCGCCATTAATAGTGATAGGCTCTGCTTTTGATGGCAATGAATTTACCGCTGCGCCTACTGGTGGCTCAACTACAGTGTATTGGTTATCATTGTATTGGTAGTACAAGCCATCGGCATAGTAGTACTGGTAGTTGTTCCACCAGAATGGGTAGTAACCAAAAGGCAATACACTTATACCGAAACCGATGCGTGGTAAGTAATAAGAGTTGTAGTAACCACGGTAATTATAGTAACCATAACCAAAGTAACGCGGGCCATAGTAATAATTGCGGTAACCACCACCATAAGGGCGACCGTAACCATAGCGGCCGCCATAACCATAACCGTAACGGCCGCCATAGCCACCTCTTCCGTTTACACCAACGGTAGGGCGACCGGCAAAAGAACCACGATTGCTGTAGCTGTATGCTCCTCTACCCGGAGTAGCCCCTACAGACGGCCTTGAGCCAAAACTGCCCCTATTGGGTGCAACACCCATTGATGGATTTGATGGGCGACTAAATGAACCCTGCGGCCTAACACCTGCTGACGGGCTTGATGGACGGCTGAAAGAGCCACCCGAAGGGCGACTAAATGAACCGCCTGATGGCCTGCTAAAGCCACCGCCACCACCGCCGCCAAATGAGCCACGGCTTCCACCCCCGCTAAATCCACCGCCGCCGCCGCCGCGTGCACCACGTTGTGCGTTGGCGTCTAAGCCCAAGCCAAGGAACACCATTCCGCTTAGGGCTACTGTTAATAATTTTTTATATGCTGTTCTCATCTCTAATTTATAAATGCATCAACACCCTCGTGCTGATGTAGTTGTTTGACTTAACAAAGGCTTAACGGTTTAACGCCTTCTAAATTATTTTTCAACAAAAAACAGGCCGTTATTTTTAGTCGATATCCTCTGATATAAAGACAAATGGCTCGGCAAATTTAAGGCTAAAAAAGCCATCGGCTGTGGTCACAAATGCGTCTTCTATTTCGCGCGATAAGCCAGTGGTCTCTAAGTTTGAATATACTGATAATATCCCCACGTTTTCATTAGCCGGTTTCCACTTGCTAAAGCCGCTTGTTACAGGATAAATTTTCTGCCTGGTACTATAAATAACAACGTTTATACTATTAATATACGGTTCAAAATCTGAAAGTGTAACATCGCGGGTAACAACGTTTACGGCGGGGTAGCCTTTATTGGTTAGGTAAGTCATCGCTGCGCTTACCTGCGTTTGGTTGTTTTGTGGGATGAGCTTCACATCAGATTGCATATCAGCGGGTGCGGCATCAGCAATAATGATATCAACTTTTATTTCGTAAGCGGCAAGCTGCTCGGCAACATCGGGGATGGTGATAACGGTTGGGCTCCATTCTAACAGTTGGCCTAACAATTCCTCAGAGAAATCTCTAAGGCTGAGCACTAATAAAGCAGGCTCCTGTTTTTCGCGAACAATGTGGTGTGACGACATATTATACTAAGGTAAGCTGTTTGGCAAAGGTAGCTTAAATTAATAGTTTTGGTAAGGTAAACCATGGCAGAAGAACCGGCAAAAACGTATCGTAAGATCATCCATATTGATATGGACGCCTTTTACGCGTCTGTTGAGCAGCGCGATTTTCCCGAGTATCGCGGCAAGGCTTTGGTAGTTGGCGGCCTGCCCGAGGGGCGCGGCGGTGTAGTGGCTACAGCCAGTTATGAAGCACGTAAGTTTGGGGTGCGATCGGCCATGCCATCAAAACAGGCTTTGAAGCTTTGCCCTCATGCCATATTTGTGAGGCCAAGGTTTGCTGCTTATAAAGAGGTGTCGCAAAAGATCCGCGAGATCTTTAGCCGGTATACCGACCTGATAGAACCTCTGTCATTAGATGAAGCCTACCTTGATGTTACGGTTGATAAACTGAACATCGGCTCGGCTATTGAAGTGGCGGAGCAGATAAAGCAGGCTATAAAAGATGAGCTACAGCTTACGGCATCTGCCGGAGTATCAGTAAATAAGTTTGTGGCAAAGATAGCATCAGACGTAAAAAAGCCGGACGGTCTTACTTTTATCGGACCCTCATCCATCGAAAAGTTTATAGAGAACCTGCCGGTTGATAAGTTTTACGGAGTGGGCCGTGTAACTGCCGATAAGATGAAGAAGCAGGGTCTGTTTACCGGCGCTGATCTCAAAACGCTAAGCAGGGAAGAAATTGTAAAACGTTTTGGTAAGGCAGGTGGCTTCTATTATAACATAGTACGCGGTATTGATGACCGCCCTGTACAACCCCATCGCGAAACAAAATCTATTGGTGCCGAAGATACTTTTGCGTTCGATTTAACTACAGCAGAAGAGATGTATGCTGAGCTGGATAAGATAGCCAAAACTGTACATGAGCGCCTAAAACGTTATCAGTTAAAAGGCCGTACGGTAACCGTTAAAATAAAATATAACGACTTTAAGCAAATCACTCGTAGTCAATCGTTCCCCGATGGTGGAGACGATATAGATTTTATTGCCGGCACAGCAAAGCGCTTGCTGGATACTACCGATACCGAAAACTTACGCGTGCGATTGCTCGGAATTACGCTTTCAAACTTTTATCCGCCAGAAATTCGTACAAAAACATCTTCAGAACAGCTTGATCTGTTCGATCAGGCCACATAGTTCTCTGCTTCTTTCTCAAAATTTATGTTTTTCGCAAAACTTTCACGGCGTTTTTCTTAAATCTAACGTTTTTGATAGTGTTGATTGGTTTTTTGTGCCTTTTCAATTGTTTTATCAAGCTTAAAAAATCTATTATTTTCATTTTTATCCTGTTTTTTGAAAAATATTTTCAAAAAATCATCTTTTTTATTGACAATATGATTTTAATATTATTATTTTAGCCTATGCAATTATTAAAAATGACTCAAATGGTTTTAATTTTTACAAGATTTTATGCGTTTGTGTTGTTTGTTGCAATTGTTCTTATCAATAAAAAGCTATTGTTGGCTATTTTATTAAAATTGGAAGGTAGAGGGTTTAGTGAAAAGGTAGGTTTTGATAAAGTAAGCTCTTTGGGTAGCTTAAAAAATGTAAATGCTGGCCTGAGAATTAAAAAAATGGCTGCTAAGAACATTTTTACTACATCTGTAACCGGGACTACTGCTATAAGATTGATAACTACGCCGGTTGCGGCCCACAAACTGCAGCCGGTATTTGCAATCGGGCAGGTAGCGTACAGAAAATGAAATACAGGCTGTGAGGCCTTAGATATACGACCTGATTTTACTGACTAACTATTAATTAACTGATCAACTAACTAAACTTCCAATTAAACTAACAAAATGAAAAAAATTGTACCCTTTCTCATTCTGGTCATCGTTGTGATACTCGCTTTGGTGTATCCCGGTGCCACAGTTGCAGCAAAGCCGGCAACCACCTACAACGGTGCTGATATAGCATGGATGCTGATATCAACTGCGCTTGTATTATTAATGACCCCGGGCCTTGCGTTCTTTTACGGTGGTATGGTGCGTAAAAAGAACGTTATCTCTACCATGCTGCAAAGCTTTGTATGTATGGGTTTGATCACTATCATCTGGGTAGTGTTCGGTTTTAGTATGGCTTTTGGCGATGATATTGGCGGCGGCTTCTTGGGTAACCCAAAAACATTCTTCATGATGCAGAATACTTTGGGTGTTGCATGGTTAGGCGGTACAATTCCGGTTATCCTTTTTGCAATGTTCCAGCTTAAGTTTGCGGTTATTACACCTGCGCTTATCACCGGTGCATTTGCAGAGCGTATCCGTTTCAACTCTTACTTGATCTTCATCACCCTTTTCATCGTTATCATCTATATCCCGCTTGCACACGCAACCTGGCACCCTGATGGTTTCTTCTTTAAAATGGGCGTGCTTGACTTCGCGGGCGGTACCGTTGTACACATGTCTGCAGGTTGGGCTGCATTAGCATCAGCACTTTATCTTAAAAAACGTAACGAAGTACCAGAGGCACACACACCTGCACGCATCAGCTACGTAATATTAGGTACCGGTTTACTATGGTTCGGCTGGTTTGGTTTCAACGCAGGTTCTGCATTGGCATCAGGCGAATTGGCTGCTACAGCTTTGGCTACTACAACTACAGCATCAGCTGCTGCTGCAATGTCATGGATCTTCTTTGATATCCTTAGAGGTAAAAAACCATCTGCAATGGGCGCTTGTATTGGTGCGGTTGTGGGTTTGGTTGCCGTTACCCCGGCTGCCGGTTTCATCACTGTATCAAGCTCACTTATTGTAGGTATCGTATCAGCAGTGGTAAGTAACCTGGTTGTGATCTGGAGAAGCAAAACCAATATCGATGATACGCTTGACGTATTCCCTTGCCACGGTGTGGGCGGTATGATGGGTATGTTGCTAACAGGCGTATTTGCTTCAAAAGGCGTTAATGCGGCTGGCGCCGATGGTTTATTCTACGGCGAAATTACCCTGTTTTTACAACACCTTAAAGCGTTGGTTGCAGTATCTGCATTCGCGTTTTTTGGCGCATTGCTTCTGTTGAAAGTTACTGACCTTATCAGCCCGCTGCGTGTTACACCAGAGGAAGAGATTGCTGGTTTGGACATGACCCAACACGACGAAGAGTTATAGTCATCAAACCTTTAACTATCATAATACTACTAAACTAACTAACTGGAAAAAGGGGCTTCGGCCCCTTTTTTTATTTATGTGTTTTTACCGGGATAAACCTGAGCAACAAAAGCAAACCTTGTTTGTAGTATAAAAAAGCCTTGCTATGAACGATCAGGATTTTAGAGAATTACACCAGCCATTACATGTGCCGGCCCATTATGATGCTGCGGCACCGCTAAAAGAAAACCTTGCCTATGCCTTAGCCGACCTTGGCGAAGGTACTGCCGATGAGGTAATAGAGCACCTGCACGAATTATCCGGCGGTGATGACATCGAACGCGAGCATGCTTGCGAACTGCTTGAGCTTTGGTACAAGAATGGTATGGTTACCGCCAATGAGGAAACTACCCCGCGAAAGTATAACCTGCATAAGATAACCCACGCCAATGGCGGCAGCGTTAACCCGCATTTAACCGCACCGGGGTTAGATTGAAATACAAAACCCGTCATTGCGAGCGATAGCATGGCAATCCCCCACCTACAGAGCTCCTCTGTAAGTCTGGGATTGCCACGTCGGCTACGCCTCCTCGCAATGACGAGGGTATCGCCATTGTTGATGACAACACCAACAATATTTACTTAAACTTCCCTTTCAACGCAGCTAATTTAATAGCCATATCCGTTTCGGGTTCCTGTCTTTGTTGAGGGCGCTGGTTAAAAGGCTTGTTAGCCGGGCGGTTCTCTTTAGGGCGGTTGTTCTGGTTATGATTTTGTTCACGCTTTTCGTTTTCCTTCATGCTGAGGGAAATGCGCTTGCGGTTCACATCCACCTCGGTTACGGTTACCTCAACCTGCTGGTGAACTTTCAAAACCTCGTTAGGGTCTTTAATAAAACGGTTAGTGATTTGGCTTAAATGAACCAAACCATCCTGATGAACGCCGATATCAACAAAAGCGCCAAAGTTGGTGATGTTGGTAACGATGCCCGGTAGTTTCATGCCTACCTTAAGATCATTAATATCATTCACCCCATCTGTAAAGCTGAACGCCTCGAACTGCTCGCGCGGGTCGCGGCCGGGTTTGGCCAGCTCGGCGATGATATCATTGAGAGTTGGTAAACCAACGGTATCTGAGATATATTTTTGTAGCGGGATAGAAGCGCGTAGCTTTTGATCGCGCATCAGGTCGCGCACGCTGCATTTAAGGTCGGTGGCCATTTGCTCTACCAGGGCATAACGTTCCGGGTGAACGGCGCTTTCATCCAGCGGGTTTTCTGCTCCGCGGATGCGAAGGAAACCTGCTGCCTGCTCAAAGGCTTTATCGCCCAAACGGGCAACTTTTTTTAACTGACTGCGCTGTTTAAAGGCACCGTTCTGGTTGCGGTAATCCACAATGTTTTGTGCCAGTTGCGGGCCAAGGCCCGATATGTAAGCCAAGATCTGTTTTGAGGCCGTATTCAGCTCAACACCCACAGCGTTCACACAACTGATAACGGTATCATCAAGTGATGTTTGTAATTTATTCTGATCCACATCGTGCTGGTACTGGCCCACGCCGATAGATTTCGGGTCTATCTTTACCAGCTCAGCCAGCGGGTCCATCAGCCTGCGACCAATAGATACTGCACCACGAACAGTAACATCCTGATCAGGAAATTCCTCTCGGGCCACATCAGATGCCGAGTAGATAGAAGCACCGCTCTCGTTCACCATTACGATGGTTGCGCCTTGCAGGTTCAGCTTGCGAACAAAAACTTCCGTTTCGCGACCGGCGGTGCCGTTACCAATGGCAATGGCTTCTATATCGTATTTTTTAAACAGGTGCTCAACGGTTTTCTCCGCCTCGCGGGCCTGGCCGGCACCGGTATGCGGGAAAATGGCGGTATACTCTAATAGTTTACCCTGCTCATCCAGGCAAACCACCTTACAGCCTGTACGGAAGCCGGGGTCAATGGCCATCATACGTTTTTGGCCAAGCGGTGCACTTAGCAATAGCTGGCGGGCATTCTCTGCAAATACACGGATAGCTTCCTCGTCTGCATTTTTCTTGGTCAGCAGGCGTATCTCGGTTTCCATTGATGGTTTCAGCAGGCGCTTGTAACCATCGGCAATAGCCAGTTTCATTTGGGCTGAAGCCGCGTTATTAGAGTTAATAAACTCGCGTTCTAACAGCTCAATGGCATCCTCTTCGGTTGGTTTAATATCCAGCCAAAGGATCTCTTCTTTTTCACCGCGGCGCATGGCCAGCACACGGTGTGATGGTGCCGATTTAACCGGCTCCGTCCACTCAAAATAATCTTTGTATTTAATGCCCGCCTCTTCTTTGCCGGGAACAACTTTTGATTCAAACACACCTTTTTCTGTAAACAGCTGGCGCATCATGGCGCGGGTCTCGGCATGCTCACTGATGTATTCGGCGATGATATCACGTGCACCCGCCAAAGCTTCAGCGCCGTCTTTAACACCTTTTTCTTCATCGATGTATTTGGCTGCTTCGTCCTCTACGTCGAATGTTTTTTGTGCAAGGATAGCATCTGCTAACGGCTGCAGACCTTTTTCGCGGGCTGCCGTTGCGCGGGTTTTGCGTTTTGGGCGGTACGGCAGGTAGATATCCTCTAACAGCACCATGGTTTCGGCAGCGTTGATCTGCTGTTCCAGTTCGGGCGTTAGCTTGCCAAGGTCTGCCAGTGATTTAAGGATGGCTTCGCGGCGTTTATCCAGATCGCGCAGTTGTTGCACGCGGTCGCGGATGGCAGCTACCTGCACCTCATCCAAACTGCCGGTAAGCTCTTTACGGTAACGTGATATAAAAGGAACGGTTGCGCCTTCATCAAGCAGGGCAATAGTTGCCGCCACCTGTTTGCTGCCAACAGAAAGTTCCTGTGCTATTTTAATGTTGTATTCCATTTTGGTTGTGATTGCACCGATGTTTTTGACTGATTGCACAGATGCAATTTTCAAAATACCGGGACTGCGAAGTTGGGGGTAATTGGGAAGAAATGCAATTGAAAAATTATTGTCTAATGCATTTCATTGGTTGTGGGTAGCCTCTACGAGGCAAAAGCTGCTGTATTTGTTTTTGCTACAAAGCGGTAACCTCTACGAGGTATGCTAAGGTGCTTATCAGGATTGAACCATCCTAAATTTATACTCATTAGATAAATCTGTCCCGTAGGGACTGCCGCTTTGTAGAAAATATACAAAAAAGAGATTGTGCTCCGTTAGGAGCAACCCCTTATCACTTTGCTCAAAATAATTAATGTGCTTCCAGCCAGTTCAACCCGGTACCTATCTCCACCATTATTGGCACTTCGGTTTTGATGGCGTTCTTCATGTTTTCGGTGATGATGGGTTTCATGATCTCCAGTTCGCTTTTCAGCACATCGAAAACCAACTCATCATGCACCTGCATGGTCATTTTCGATTGCAGGTTTTTCTCCTTCATTTCGCGGTGGATGTTGATCATGGCTATCTTGATCATATCTGCAGCCGAACCCTGTATCGGGGCGTTGATGGCATTTCGTTCAGCAAAACCACGTACGGTAGCATTGGCAGAATTAATATCCCTCAGGTAGCGGCGGCGACCCATCAGCGTGGTTACGTAGCCGTTCTCGCGGGCCGAGTTCATGGTATCGCTCATGTACTGTTTAATGCCGGGGTACTGTGCAAAATATTGTTCGATGATATCGGCGGCCTCTTTACGCGGAATGCCCAGGTTTTGTGATAAACCAAATGCCGACTGCCCGTAAATAATACCAAAGTTGACGGCCTTGGCGTTGCGGCGCTGGGTGCTATCCACCTCGTTTAAAGCTACACCGTAAACTTTGGCAGCAGTAGCGGTATGGATATCTACATTATCAATAAAAGCCTGACACATGTTTGGGTCCTTGCTTATCTCGGCAATAATGCGCAACTCTATCTGCGAATAATCTGCCGATACGATAATATGGTTCTCATCCCTCGGGATAAATGCCTTGCGCACCTCGCGGCCACGCTCGGTACGGATAGGGATGTTCTGCAGGTTAGGATTGGTTGAACTTAACCTGCCGGTTGCTGCCACCGCCTGGTTGTATGAAGTATGCACACGACCGGTTTTTGAATTTACCATGGTAGGCAAGGCATCTACGTAGGTTGATTTCAGCTTTTGTAACTGGCGGAAATCCAATATATCTCTTACGATATCACTTTTGGCAGCTAACGCCAACAACACATCCTCGCCGGTTTGGTACTGGCCGGTCTTGGTTTTTTTGGCTTTAGGGTCGAGCATTAATTTCTCAAACAGCACCTCGCCCAGTTGCTTTGGCGATGCAATGTTAAAGCGTACGCCTGCTTTTTCGTAAACGGTTTTCTCCAGTTTGGCAATATCGGTTTCCAGATCTTTTGAAAACTCGCGCAGCGTATCGTTATCAATGCGTACACCTTCGTGCTCAATATCGGCCAATACGTATATAAGCGGGTTCTCTATCTCGTGCAGTAATTTCTCTGCTTCTACTTCTTTTATCTTTGGCTCAAAAACGGTGCGGAGCTGCAGGGTTACATCGGCATCTTCTGCGGCGTAATCCTTTATTTTCTCTATCTCTACATCGCGCATGTTGCCTTGGTTCTTGCCTTTGGGGCCAATGAGCTCTGTGATGGATACCGGTTTGTAGCTCAAGTAATTTTCTGACAGGATATCCATGTTGTGGCGGGTATCCGGGTCGATAACGTAATGCGCCATCATGGTATCAAACAGGTCGCCTTTCATTTCCACATCATACCATTTCAGCATCAAGATGTCGAACTTCAGGTTTTGGCCGGTTTTGCCGATGTTGGCATCTTCAAACACAGGCTTAAACTCGGCTACTATCTTTTTGGTCTCAACCTCATCAGCAGGTACAGGTACATACCATGCCTGGTGATGTTTTACCGCGAAGGATAAGCCTACCAGCTCACAGAAGTTAGCATCGGTACCGGTAGTTTCGGTATCAAAGCAAATATGCTTTTGCGCTTTTAATATATTGATGAGTTCGGCACGTTTCTCAAACGTGTCGGCTAAAATATATTCGTGTTCAATGGTGTTGATGTTCCTGATCTCTATCGGTGCAGGTGGTTCGTAAATATCTTCTACTTCAACGGTAAGGGTAGTACGGCCGCCGGCAACAGGGTTGCCAAACAGATCAGTTTGTACAGCCACGGCGCGGGTTTCGGTAATGCTGAAATCATCGCCAAACACGCGGCGACCCAGCGTACGGAACTCCAGTTCGGCGAACAAAGGCTCCAGCAGATCTTTGCTTGGTGCCGTCATGGCAAGGCCTTCTTCATCCAGCTCAACAGGTACGTTCAATAAAATGGTAGCCAGTTTTTTTGATAACAAACCCTGTTCGGCGTAGGTCTCTACGTTCTCTTTCATCTTGCCCTTCAGCTCGTGGCTGTGGGCAATAATGTTTTCCATTGAGCCGTATTGTTTGATGAGAGTCTTAGCGGTTTTCTCGCCGATGCCAGGGATGCCGGGGATGTTATCCACCGCATCGCCCCAAAGGCCCAGGATATCTATCACCTGCTCGACACGCTCTACTTCCCATTTTTTGCAAACCTCTTCAACACCCAGTATCTCCATATCGTTACCCATGCGGGCAGGCTTGTAAATCCTGATGTTTTCTGATACCAGCTGGGCAAAATCCTTATCGGGTGTCATACAATATACCTGGTAGCCTTTTGCTTCGGCTTTTTTGGCAAGAGTGCCTATAATATCGTCGGCCTCGTAACCGTCGGATGTAATTAAGGGAATATTGAAACCCAGCACCACTTTAAATATATAAGGCAGGGCTTTTGCCAGATCTTCGGGCATGGCCTCGCGGTGGGCTTTGTAGGCTTCGTAGTCGGTATGGCGCTCGGTAGGGGCATCGGTATCAAATACCACTGCCATGTGGGTAGGGCGTTCCTTTTTCAGCACATCTAACAGGGTGTTGGTGAACCCCATTACTGCCGATGTATTTAAACCGCCCGATGTAAACCGCGGACTTTTACTTAACGCAAAATGAGCCCGGTATATCAGGGCCATACCATCTAAAAGGAATAGCTTCTTCATTATTATTAGCTGATTGCACCGGTGCTTTCAGGATTGCGCCGATGTATCAAAAGTACAATTTAGGGATGTTAATATCGAACGCCCAACAAGGAATGTTGAACGATGAAGTGCTTGGACTGTGTAGTATTAATATTGAACATCGAACAAGGAATACTGAATGATGAAGTGTTTAATAGTTAATTATTAGCTACTTCGATATTCAAAATCCAACATTCGGTGTTCGATATTAACTTTTACCGAAATGAGCAGTCAGGTATATGGTCATTCACCATACCGGTGGCTTGCATAAAGGCGTAACAGATGGTGGTGCCAAAGAATTTAAAGCCTCGCTTTTTCATGTCTTTGGCAATGGCGTCAGACTCGGGCGTGCTTACGTGCGGGCCGGTGTAACTGGTTATGGGTTTGCCATGGGGCATAAAGCTGTACAGGTATTTATCAAACGAGCCAAACTCCTTCTGGATCTCTATAAACAACTGCGCATTGCGGATGGCTGAGCTGATCTTTAAGCGGTTACGGATAATGCCCTCGTCGTTCAACAGGCGTTCTTTATCTGCATCGTTAAAAGCAGCAACTTTTTTTACATCGAAACCTGCAAAAGCTTTCTTATAGTTTTCGCGGCGGCGCAAAATGGTGATCCAGCTAAGGCCCGCTTGGGCTGCTTCGAGCGTTAAAAACTCAAAAAATACTTTATCGTCATGCACGGTTTTGCCCCATTCTTTATCATGGTATTCCATGTAAAGCGGGTCGGTGCCGCACCAGCTGCAGCGTTTTAAGTCGGAAGTCTTAAGTCTTGAGTCTGAAGTCATTTTATTGGAATTTTTCTGGGTTATTGATCATGTAGATAAGCAGATAGCTTACTTCATGGCTTTGTTTGTTCAAGTCTTCGTATTTTTCCTTTGTGATGTATTGACAAGCAAGAGCTGCATCTAACCAGGCTTGCGTTTCGCCATTTTCCATATCTGCGTCAGTCAATTTGCTAACGAAATGATTGGGGTAACGGCGCTTTTTATAGGCTTCGGCCACAGATGCAAAAACCGAGCGCGAAGATCTTCTGATTTGATCTATCAAGCTATAGGTTTCTTCTTTAGGGAACGTCTTTGTCGTCCAGAAAATATCCATCGCAAGTGCGAACGCCATTTTATACACTTTCAAGTCACGAAACGAGCTCATCGTAATAAGTTTAGATTTCCTAAATATAAAAAATGCTGACTTATTACTATCGACTTCAGACTTTGGACTCAAGACTTAGCTCATCCCAATACTCAACCGCCCTGCGATAATGCGGTATCACGATAGAGCCGCCAACCAGGTTAGCTATCATAAATACCTCGTTCATTTCATCGTGCTTTACGCCGGCCTCGTGGCATTTGCCAAGGTGGTATTTGATACAATCGTCGCAACGGAGAACCATCGAGGCCACAAGCCCCAGCATCTCTTTGGTCTTCACGTCCAGTGCACCATCAGCATAGGTGGTGGTATCCAGCGCAAAAAAGCGTTTGATGTTGGTGTTGGCGGTTTCCATTATCCTGTCGTTCATTTTGGTACGATAGGCTTCAAAATCGTTTATCAGTTGTCCCATGTTTTGTAATGAGTTGATGTTAGAATTAGTGAGTTAGTGAATGTGCTCATCTCTCAAATAAGCTTACGAAATTATAAATGTTTATTTGGTAGCGGTTGGGTAAATCATAAATTTACTGCACAATTAAAAACGCCATGGAATCATTATCTCCCAACATCTTTGTCAACGATATTACTGCTACTGTTGAGTTCTATAAAATTTTAGGCTTTAATGCGGTGATGACTGTGCCAGAAGATGGCGATAACCTGGTTTGGGCTATGATGACCAACGGCAGTGTTACCATCATGTTCCAGACCTTTGAAAGCCTGGCCGAAGAACTGCCGCAGATCAATCGTGCCGATGGCGGCTCACTGTTACTCTATATCAATCTAAAAGATATACAAGGATTTTTTGATGCCGTAAAGGATAAGGTGACCGTATTGAAAGGCCTGGAGAAAACCTTTTACGGCGCTACCGAATTTTCTATCCTGGATAACAATAACTACGTATTAACCTTTGCCGAACACGAAGCATAATGGTCACGTTTAAACGCCTTGATCATTTCCACGTTTGTGTACCGCCCGAAAGGCTGGAAGAAGCAAAAGCATTTTATGCCGATGTTTTAGGGCTCGAGTTGATAGATCGCCCTGATCATTTGTTTTCATCTGCCGGTTACTGGTTTAATATAGGTAATGTGCAGCTGCATATAGGCGTTGAACCCGCCTTGCCACGTACCATAAGGCATACGGCTTTTGAGGTTGCCGATGTGGATGCCGCCCGCCGTCACCTGGAAAATAATGGTGTTGAGATAGTTGAAGAGCCGGTTATCCCCGGGCGCAGGCGCTTTGCCTTTATAGACCCGTTTGGCAACCGTATGGAGTTATTACAACTTGTGTGAATAAGCAGAACTGCTTGGCCTGATTTATGCGCATATCTTCGCAAAACTCACGCTATGAAGCTTATTTCTCCAAAACTGCACGGTATTATTGATTATATGCTTGTAATTTTCCTGTTCCTGTCGCCGGTTGTCTTCAGCATGACGAGCGAGACGAGTTCACAGGTGTATACTATAGCCGTTGTGCAAATGCTGCTTACTATAATTACCAATTATAGTTATGGCATGTTTAGGGCAATACCTTTAAAATTGCATGGTGTTATTGAGTTAGCCCTTAGTGTGGGTATGGTGGTTGCGGCATTTACCGTTTTGCAATATGATGAACGCGCTAAAGGTTATTATACAGGCCTTGGAATATTCTGGTTTATTATTGTGGTTTTTTCTGATTACAATAAAGACCGCGATGGCATTAAAGCGCCAATTCTATAGCAGGATCCCAGAAGATCTCTTTGAAGTTTTGCACCTGGTTTTCTTCAACCTGTACCCCTTCATTTTCCAGAAGCTGCTGCATGGTGTTGCCGCCAAAATGAAATTTGCCGGTTAGCAAACCCTGCCTGTTCACTACCCTGTGCGCCGGTACCGGTGGATTGGCCGTACCCGCCACCTGCATAGCATAACCCACAACCCTTGACGAACGTTTTGCGCCCAAATAGGCAGCAATGGCCCCATAAGAAGTTACCCGCCCCGCAGGCACCTGGCGGACCACATCATATACGTTATCGAAAAAGTTGTAGTCCTGCGCCATGGTTAAAATGAGAATTTGAGATAGTTGATGTTTTTGCTGTGCGCCAGGTATTTCTTTTCGTAATAGGTTTTGATAGAAAGTACCTCATCAGCATACGGCGAATGATAAAGGTCTTCGGTACGCACAGCCAGCTTCAGGCCCAGCTCTTCTATCTTTTCTGCAGTGTAGGCATGCAGGCCGTCATTATCTGTTTTAAGGTTAACAAAGCCGCCCGGTTTCAGCAGTTCTTTGTATTTATCCAGGAAACGGGGCGAGGTTAAACGTTTCTTCTCGCGGCTCAGTTGCGGCTGCGGGTCTGGGAAGGTGATCCAGATCTCGTCTACTTCACCGGGAGCAAAATAGTCAAGCAGGTTCTCTATTTGTATCCGCAGGAAACCCACATTTGGCACGCCATCCTCAATCGCAGTTTTAGCACCGCGCCATATACGGTTACCTTTGTAATCTATCCCTATAAAATTCTTCTCGGGGAACATGCGGGCAAGGTTAACGGTGTATTCGCCTTTGCCGCAGGCCAGCTCAAGCACTACAGGGTTTTGGTTCTTAAAAAAGTCCGGTGCCCACTTGCCTTTATATGGCTGCCCGGCCTCAAGCTGTATTACGTTATCAAACGTTTCAATTTCGGCAAAGCGCCTTAACTTATCTTTTCCCATGAGGATGCAAAAATAAGGAATTTTGGGAAAACGGATTAATCTTGATCTCTGCGCGTCATTGCGAGGTACGAAGCAATCTCTTTAGGACAGTTAACGACATGCATTTTTGATTTGCTCAAAGAGATTGCTTCGTACCTCGCAATGACGTGGGGGATAAAAAGCGAAAAGGATAAACGCAATGCGCCTATCCCTCTCAGGTCGTGTTTCGCAACAGTGACCATGGTTTTAGATATCGTTCTATGATGCCTGGATGTTGCCCGGCACCGGTTTTACCTCGGCAACTACAGTTACTTCGGCTTTGTCTTTCTTCTTTTTATTAAATAACCCGTTGAACAGGTTTTTTGCTTTACCCCAAACGCCGGTTACGGCATCTTCGCTGATGTATTCTGATGCTTTTTGCGATAACAAACCAACGGCAGTTTTCACTAAAAAGTTAGAATGCTTAAACACGGTTTTGTTTAGCGTAAATGGTAATACAAAACGCGACAGCAACCCAAGAAAATCCTGTTTAAAGAACCCTGCATTTTTTATGCCATCCACAGTTGATGAGCCGGGGAAGATGGATAATACGGTTGAGAAAATAGCCGAAGGGCCTGCAAAGCGGGCCTTTAACGCTACCGACTGGTGTGTTTCCAGGTTTTTTAAACGGGCTATCTCAACCTGTAATTCGTGTATATTTCTAACTGGTGTTTCCATGCGCTTATTTAAATAGCTTCCTTATCATGATGTTAATAAGCGGACGCTGAAATGTGCGCTTGGCCGCTAAAATTACAAATGCTAACAGGGCGTAAAACGCGGTTACGCAACCAAAGCCTTTCCAGTAGGAATGGAGTAATTCTCCCAGCCATAATGCAAGGGTAAAACTAAAGAATAAGAAGGCAAGCACCCATAAAGTAATAACTACTATATCGGTAATAATATCGGCCACCACAGATGTGCTGCGCTCTATTACTTCGTATTTAATGAGTTTTAAACGGGTTTCGGCATACTCCTTTAATTGGTCAATTATAGGGCGTACCGGTTCTTGTTGTTCTTTTTCTTTTTCTGGTTCCATGGTTGATGTTTAGCTCCTGTTGGCAAGGCCAAAGGGGTTAATTATGCGTGTTCCAGGTCGTCCTGATATTCTTCTTCAGCGCCGCGTACTTTAGTTTTAATGTTATCAACTACTTTGTCTTTTAAACCAACAAGTTTGTCAATTTCAGCAGCAGCAGTTTCCTTAATAGAGTCGCCAAGGTTGGCTAATGATTCCGACAGTTTATCGCGGGTTTCAGAACCTTTATCTGGGGCAAATAAAATTCCTAATGCAGCACCCGCCGCTAATCCGGCAAGCAGGGCAATAGCCACTTTTGTGTTATCGTTCATAATTGTATAAATTTTTAAGTTGAATATTTGTTTTATTAATTATTAAATAAATGCCTTTATGGGGCAATTTTTAAGGTATATCGGGCCCGGTACGTATGCGCTCCAGTCTGTCGGCTGCAAGGCGGTTAGTTTCATATATCTCTAACAATAATAGGAAATATGATAATAATACAGGCCCAAAAACCAACCCAAGTATACCAAATAAGGGCAAGCCTATAAATACCCCGATAACGGTAATAATAGGGTGCGTATTGCCTATACGCCTGTTGATGATCAATCGCAACACATTATCTACATTGCCGATAAACAATATGCCGTACAGCAGTAAAGCTACGCCCTGCCACTTATCGCCATTGGCATATAAGATGATAGACGCAGGTATACATAACGTGGGAGCACCAACTACCGGTAAAAACGAAATAAAGGCGCCTATAATACCCCAGAAAATGGGATCGGGGATCTTGGCAAGCCAGAATCCGTTGGCCAGCAACGCGCCTTGCACAAGGGCTATAATGCCTTGCCCCAAAACGTTTGAGTAGGTTGAGTTGCGCAGCTCGGTAGCAAATTTTAAGGCATGCTGTTCGCGGAACGGTGCGTATTTAAGCAAACCTATTTCAAACTCGCGCATTTGTACAAACATAAAGTACAGCAAAAAGTACATCACCAATAAGGTAAGTACAATGTTGGCTGCACTGCTTAGTAACGATGGGAAAAGATCGGCTGCGTAGGCACCAAGTTTTTGCAGGGTGTTCTCTGCAAAATTAGGCTGGCCGATATTGGCAGCGGTAAAGGCATCTATTTTTTGTGTCCACTTATCAATGGGGATGGTATCGCGGTTTATGCTGGCTATTTTACCAATAACCATGATACTGATGGACAGGAAAGGAATAACGATAACCACCAGCGATAGTACAATGATAATTGTTGCTGCCAGTGCGCGGTTAAACTTGCGCCGCTCCACCATCCACAAAAAAAACGGGCGGAAGATGGTGAATAGCACAATAGCGCCAAGGATAGAACTAAATAGCTCGCTAAGCGCATATAGCAGGAAGCAACCAAGCACAATTATGCTTACCAGTATAATATTGTTACGCTGTTTATAGTTAAAAATGGACATGCCCCCGTATCCCCGTAAAGCTTTATGTGTTTGCTATAAAACAAAAAAGCGCCAAAAAGTTTAGCGCTTTGTGGTAATTTATTTGTACTCGCCCAGCAGCTTATCTATCTTCTTTGCAGACTCGGCTATGCTGCTGATGTAAAGTGCCAGATCTTCTTCGGCGCTGCTGCATTCAAACTCCAGGCCGGCCAATGCCAGTTGTATGTTTGATAGCTGGTTGCGGATATCATGCCTTAGCCTTAAAAACTCTTCATCCTGCTCCGGATCCTGTCGCTCTTGGCCTGCCATAATTATTTCAGGTTAATGGCCTTCATCTTATTGTAAAGCGTTTTGCGGTCGATGTTTAAGATCTCGGCAGCTTTGGTCTTGTTAAAATTCACCTCGCGCAGCACACGTAAAATGGTTTCGTGCTCGGCGCCAAGGGCGGCATTTTTAAGGTCGTGTTTAGTGTCCTTTGTTTCGGCTGCGCCGGATGTTGATGATGCCGATGCCGATGAGCTTGCTTCCAACCCCGACACACGGTAGTTAGAGATCTCCAGCGGAAGGGTTTTCATGGCTATCTCGTTACCCTCGGTAAGCAAGGTAGCACGGCGTACCACGTTCTTCAACTCGCGGATGTTACCCTGCCAGCGGTAGTTCATAAAACACTCCACCACATCGGGCGAGAAACTGCTCACGTTACGGTCAAGCTCCTGGTTGGCTACTTTCAAAAAGTGCTCGGCCAGCATCATGATATCGTTACCCCTATCGCGCAATGGCGGCATAAATATGCTGAACTCATTAAAGCGATGGTAAAGATCCTCGCGGAAACGGCCTTTGTTGATGCCTTCCTGCAGGTTCTCGTTGGTAGCAATGATGATGCGCACATCCAGATCAATCTCTTTGGTGCTGCCTATACGTTTCACCTTGCGCTCCTGTACGGTACGCAGCAAAGCGGCCTGTATCTCGTACGACAGGTTACCCACCTCATCAAGGAAAAGGGTGCCACCGTTAGCCATTTCAAAATGGCCTATCTTGGTGTATAACGCACCGGTGAACGAGCCTTTCTCATGCCCGAAAAACTCACTTGCAGCCAGCTCTTTGGTTAACGATCCGCAGTCCATAGCCACAAAGGGCTGGTTGGCGCGGTGGCTGTTCATGTGTATGCTTTTAGCAACCGATTCTTTACCGGTGCCGCTTTCGCCTAATATGATAACGCTGTAATTAGTTGGTGCTACCAGCTCAATTTGCCTGTAAAGGTCTTTTGACGCCTTGCTGGTACCCACCACAAATTCGCCGGTTAAAACCTGCTTCTTAATTTCTTTAGGGGTAGCCGGCTTGGCCTGATTGGTATAATCTGCAGGTGCACTTTCCTGTAAGGCATACTGGGTTTCAATGGCCTTAGTAATGGTGATCAGGATCTCATCAGGATAAAGGGGCTTGGTGATATAATCATACGCGCCCATCTTTATCAGTTCAACGGCCATCTTAATATCAGAGTAGCCGGTTATAATAATTACACCGGTTTTTGGGTAAAGCGATTTAATGCTCTTCAGCATTTCGCGCCCATCGGTATCCTCAAGCCTGAAATCGCACAACACCAGGTCGTACTCTTCTTTTTTAAGGCATTCCATCCCCGCGCTGCCATTGGCGGCGGTACTTACTTCGAAGCCGTTACGGGTTAAAAATTTTGAGAGTAATAACCCTACGTTCACTTCATCGTCTATGATGAGTATTTTCTTCATATAGTACTAACTGGACCGGTAAATGTGATTGCTTGCATTAAGATACAAACATTGGCTAAGTTATTAGAATTATTCTTAATTAGTTAATTATAGGGAAAATTTGACGTTAAACAAAAAAAGGGAGACTGTTAAAGTCTCCCTTTTTCAATTGTTGTTGTTTTTATAGGATTATACTTTGCTTAGAAACCGTAAGCTAAACGCAGGCCCAGGAATTGAGCTTTGCTGTTTACGTTGCTTACAAAGTTGCTGGTTGATTCGTAACGGATACCTGCATCAATGAAGTTACCGCTTGCGCTAACCGGGAATTGAACACCAACTTGAGGAGCCCATACAAACGCAGTTGATTTATCATTGTAAACATCTTTGTTTAACAAGAACGCTGCACCAGCTTCACCTTGTACATAGAAGTTTTGTACAGGGAAGAATTTAAGACCAGCTTTAACCGGGATCAATTGAATGTTTGGAACATCAACACCTGCAATGGTTTTACCAAAGAAGTTGTTGAAACCAGCATTAACTGTTACGAACAATTGCTGAGCAACAGGAATGTCTGCCTGTACCGAACCACCAAGGTTCCATTTGTGGAAATCTTTGAAATCACCGATAGGGATACCTGTTTCAACACCAATGCTGTAGCGTATACCGCTGTTTGTAGTTGTAGTAGTAGAAGTAGTGGTTGGGGTTGTTTGAGCTTTAGCAGAGTATGATAAACCTGCGAATGCTAAAACTAATGCTGCGATTTTTAATGTACTTTTCATGATCATATTAAATTTAAGTATGTGCTGTTTCTCTTAAGCACGGGGCAAAGTAAAGCACCAAATAGTATTCGATTTTTCATCCTATTGTCACGATTATTCAATCGTTTGATTAACAACATTTTAATTTTGACTTTCAATGTTAATTAGTCAAACCAGTGTCAGAAAACGGTGAAATTGAGATGAAAAAGCAGGTTTCGGCAAGTTTATGGCTTAAAGTGTGGTTGACGCAAAAGCGATCGAATTAACATTTATCTAACACGAGTTAATATTATCTTAATGCATTTTTAAGCAGGCCTGATAAAGGTTCTTTTCCGGAAAATTCTGATTAATTTTAGATCATGGAATCTTATCACGTCCTTATCAGCTTTATAAATGATCTTTTTATAAGGGGGCTATTCATAAGCATCCTATCTGTGATTATTGCCGGTAAGCTTTTCAAAACTGATATACGCAATACTCTGGAAATTATGAGATGGGTAATGATTTCGTATGCAGTGTTAAACATTGGCAGATACGTATCAGACTTATTTGATCCTAAAGGTATATCTGATCTTTTTGATGAGGTCAATGGCCCGGATGTATATATGTTTTATCTGACAATAATACCTAATACGATATTTCCGCTGTCATTGCTGTTCAAAAAGGCCGGTCGCAATAAATATATGTTGCTGGCTATGTCGGTTCTCATGCATATTGGTTGGTTTGTTGAGTTTTGCGTTGTTTACAATTATGGGATCAAGACAGAAGAGCTTGTAGATCAACTTTACACCTACTTGTGGTTTTTGCTGCTGAAAGGCTTGTTAGTTGGCGGTATCATTAACGCCATAGGTAATGCAATAACAGCCTTCCAACGGCGGAGACTTAATGCGGGGCATTATTAGGATTTCTTTAAACTGCGTGATTACGAAGTGTGGAGACACATATAAAGCAAAAAAGACGCGAAGTATCGCGTCTCTACAATAATTGGTATCTCTTATTTCCCTGTAAAATTTGGCGGGCGTTTTTCTAAGAACGCTGATACACCCTCAACAAAATCGGGCGTGCCGAAGCATTTGCCAAACTCTTCTATCTCGGTAGTGTAACCGGTGGTGCTATCTGCAAGGCCGGCATTTACGGCGCGTATTGCTGCTGCTA
The DNA here is from genome assembly GCF_003432115.1 of Mucilaginibacter conchicola. Classification (GTDB taxonomy): domain Bacteria; phylum Bacteroidota; class Bacteroidia; order Sphingobacteriales; family Sphingobacteriaceae; genus Mucilaginibacter; species Mucilaginibacter conchicola. The sequence continues at coordinate 793,269 of NZ_QWDC01000002.1, read as the reverse complement.
CAGCCAGCGGCGAGCGGGTGAGGATCTTGTTCATGATCTCTTCGGCTTTTAGCAGCAGGTCATCCAGAGAAACAACATGGTTCACCAAGCCTATCTGTAAAGCATCGGCTGCAGTAAGCATATCTGCCGTCATGATCATTTCAAGGGCTTTGCCACGGCCAACCAGTTGGGTAAGGCGCTGGGTGCCACCGTATCCGGGTATTAAACCCAGAGTAACTTCTGGCAGGCCCATTTTGGCATTATCAGACGCTACGCGGATGTGGCAGGCCATGGCCAGTTCCAGTCCGCCGCCTAAAGCAAAACCATTAACAGCCGCAATAACCGGCTTAGGCCCGTTGGCTATCAAATCAAAAACGGTGGTTTGCCCGCGTTGGGCAATCTCTTTACCGCCTTCGTAACCAAGGCCTTCAAACTCTACAATATCGGCACCGGCCACAAAGGCTTTTACACCTTTACCGGTAAGTATAATACCGCCAACGGCAGGGTCGGCAAAGGCTTTAGTAAATGCATCGTACAGTTCGGCAAGGGTAAAACGGTTTAAAGCGTTCAGCTTCTTTTCACGGTCTATAGTAATATAACGGATGCGACCGGTGGTTTCAACGGTAATGTGCTCAAATTCCATGGTATTAGTATTCGTTTTTAGAAATTACGGTGGGTGTGCACCCAATCGGTAATGTATTTTACAATATCCTGGGTGCTGGTACCCGGCGGGAAGAGTTCGCCCACACCCATTTGTTTCAGTTCGGCCATATCATCAGCCGGGATGATGCCCCCGCCTGTAAGCAAAACGTCGTCCATCTGTTTTTCTTTTATTAGGGCCAAAACTTTTGGAAAAACCGTCATGTGCGCGCCTGATAGTATGCTGATACCGATAGCATCAACATCCTCTTGCAAGGCCGTATTCACCACCATTTCGGGCGTTTGGCGCAGGCCGGTGTATATTACTTCCATACCGGCATCGCGCAGCGATGTAGCAATAATGCGCGCGCCACGGTCATGCCCGTCAAGGCCAACCTTGGCAACTAACACACGTATGGGTCGGTTAAACTGGCTCATAGCGATGATTGGTTTTGGTAAATGTAGGAAATTTTCTCTATGGCGTCATTGCGAGGAGCGACAGCGACGTGGCAATCCCCGATATGCAGAACCGCTCTGTAAGTCGGGGATTGCCACGCTAACGCTCGCAATGACGATTTCGTGAGAACGGTGTTGCCGCGTAGATTTTGCGAATAATTATTCGCAAAATTATTCGCAAAATTTTTCGCCGAACAGATAATCAATTGGTATTCAAGTGAAAGATTTTTCCATTCCACCGCAATTTTTTGCGATAACAGCTCATATATACGTACTTTTGCACCCTGTTACCAACATCATGAGCGAAGAAAGATCACTTAACTTTATAGAGGAAATTGTTGAAGAGGATTTGGCAGCCGGTAAAAACGGCGGCCGTGTTTTAACGCGTTTCCCGCCCGAGCCTAATGGCTATTTGCATATCGGGCACGCAAAATCTATCTGCCTTAACTTTGGCTTAGCCAAAAAATATAACGGACAAACCAACCTGCGTTTTGACGATACCAACCCTGTTAAAGAGGATGTGGAATACGTTGACAGCATTAAGGAAGATGTGAAATGGCTGGGCTTTGAATGGGCTAACGAGCTTTACGCATCAGACTATTTTGATAACCTGTATGATTTCGCTGTTCTGCTGATCCAAAAAGGTTTAGCTTATGTTGACGACAGCACAGCCGAAGAAATTGCCGCCCAAAAAGGTACACCAACCGAGCCGGGCAAAGGCAACCAATACCGCAACCGCAGCGTGGAAGAAAACCTGCAACTGTTTGCCGATATGAAGGATGGTAAGTATCCTGATGGCGCAAAGGTACTGCGTGCAAAGATTGATCTGGCATCGCCTAATATGCTGTTGCGCGACCCATTGATGTATCGCATTAAACACGCGCACCACCACCGCACAGGCGATAAATGGTGCATTTACCCAATGTATGATTTTGCCCACGGCCAAAGCGATGCTATTGAGGAGATAACCCACAGTATTTGTACGCTGGAGTTTGTGCCGCACCGTGCGCTGTATGATCTGTTTATAAAAGAACTTGAGATCTTCCCGAGCAAGCAGTACGAATTTGCACGCCTTAATTTGAACTATACCGTGATGAGCAAGCGCAAGCTGCTGCAACTGGTTGAGGATGGTTTTGTTGATGGTTGGGACGACCCGCGTATGCCGACTATCAGTGGTTTGCGCCGCCGTGGTTATACACCGGCCAGTATCCGCGAGTTTTGTGAGCGTATTGGTGTAGCCAAACGCGAGAATATGATAGATGTTGGTTTGCTGGAGTTTTGTATCCGCGAGGATCTGAACAAAACTGCATGGCGCCGTATGGCAGTGCTTGATCCGGTTAAACTGGTGATTGACAACTATGCTGAAGGCCAAACCGAGATACTACATGGAGAGAACAACCCCGAAGTTGAAGGTGGTGATGGCAGCCGTGAGATACCATTTGGTAAAGAGCTTTGGATAGAGCGCGAAGACTTTATGGAAGTTCCGCCTAAGAAATACTTCCGCCTGGGTATTGGCACCATGGTGCGTTTAAAAAATGCCTACATCATAAAAGGCGAAAGCGTTGTGAAAGATGCTGATGGCAACATCACCGAGATACACTGTACCTACATCCCCGAATCAAAAAGCGGCAGCGATACCAGCGGCATCAACGTGAAAGGTACCATCCACTGGATAAGCACCGAACACGCCAAAGAAGCCGAAGTGCGCATGTATGATCGCCTGTTCCAGGTAGAAGACCCAAGCAACGAGGACGGTGACTTTAAGGATTACATTAACCCTAACAGCCTGCAGATATTAGATAAGGTTTATATAGAGCCCGATCTGGCTAATGCGGTTGCCGGCAAACCTGTGCAGTTTATCCGCAAGGGTTACTTTACACTCGATAAAAACTCAACTGCCGGTAAGCTGGTGTTTAACCGCACCGTTACGCTTAAAGATGGCTGGGTGAAGAAATAATTCAGTTGATAAATGAAAGCCCCGATTGATATTCAATCGGGGCTTTTTTATATTCCACCCTGTCATTTCGAACAAGCGGCAGCGAGGAGAAATCTTCTACGCGCAGCACTTACGTAGCCAATCACACGTAGAAGATTTCTCGTCGCTCCCACGCTTTTGGGCCTACCCTCTGCTCACTCGAAATGACAGCTTTTTTTACACAAAATCCAACCCCTTAAACCCACTATTCAATACGCTGCTGTTATTTACATTAAGCCATTTATCCAATAATGTGGCGTACACATTCCTGAAATCGATCTCATATTTCAGGTCGCCGTTATCCAGTTGGGCCAGATTGGGGGCATTGTTGTAGATGCCTTGTTTTTTAAGCTTGCCGCCAAACAGCATTACATTGTTGGCTGTGCCGTGGTCGGTGCCGTTGCTGGCGTTTTGCTCAACGCGACGGCCGAATTCTGAGAAGGTCATCACCAGGGTATCATCAAGCTTGCCGGTTTGTTTCAGGTCTTTAACAAACGCTGCCACGGCATCGCCATAAATTTTCAACTGGCGGCCCTGTTGGTTTAACTGTGTAGTATGCGTATCAAAACCGCTTAGCGATACATAGTAAACTCTCGTTTTTAAACCCGAGTTGATGAACTTCGCCACACTTTTCAACTGACCGGCAAAAGCTGTTTGCGGGTACTGTGCAGTGGTGTTGTATGTTTTCGAGGTTTGCTGTATATAATTGGCCGATGAGTAGGTCTCTATCATGGTTTTGTACAAATAGCCCAGGTTATCCTCATTCAAATGCGCGTCGTGTTCATCTACCAGTTCTTTAAAGAATGGCTCGCGGGTGTTTTTATAAAGCTTGGCCGGATTTTGTACAGCAATACCTTTCATTTTGGCACCCTTCATGGCTAATGACAGGGTATCATCAACCTCAACGGCAGTGTATGGGTCTTTGTTAACGGCGCAGTTGGCATCAAGGTAACGGCCAATCCAACCAGTGGTTAAAAACTGGTCTGATGAGCTGCCCGTTTGCCAAATATCCATAGAACGGAAATGCGACCTATCGGGATTGGGGTAGCCTACCGAATTGATAATGCTCATCCAACCCTGGTCATAAAGTTCTTTTAGTGCCGAGAGATTGGGGTTAAGTGCCTGCATATCATTCAGCTTAACCAGTTCGGTGGGTTGTATGGCAATGGTATTACGTTTTTGGTAATAGATATCGTTGCCGTAAGGCACAATGGTATTCAAGCCGTCGTTACCGCCAGATAGCTGAATGATCACCAGGTTTTTAAACCCGCTCAGCTCGTTTGAAGCCATGGCCTCAAAGGGTTTCAGGAAAGATGGTATAAGAAACGCACCGGATGCCAGCGCACTGTTCTTTAAAAAATCGCGTCTTTTCATGGTTAGCACAATTGATATTCGGGGGTTGATACCAGTTCAACCACCATCGATTTAACATCAGCCGATTGTGTGATAACAGCTTTTAAACTATTGGTAATGGCGGGGGAAAGCAGCATATCAGCTATCTGTTCTTTCGTGGTCCCTTTAGGAATACCGGCAAGGAACTTATCCCAATCGGCAATGGTTTGGGCCTGCGTTTTAGCCTGCGGCTTGCGGTTAGGCATGGCCGCTAAAAACGCTTCGTCCTCTGGGTCGGCTTTGCCGTGGAAATCTATTACGCCATCGTTCAGCACAGTTGAAGGTATCTTCAGCCTCACCATCAGCGATGAGCTGTCTATCCAGTTTTTGCCCCCCGGCCAGCCGGCCACGTTTGGCGGATAAAATAATACCTGCCCCAAAGCGCGTTGAAACTGCATCATCACATCGGGGTTATTGTAGGTAATATAAAACTGGCGGTTAAGGCCTACGATCAGGTCGACCGGCGATTTAATGAGGTTGCCGGTATTGGCAGGCGCGTAAAACCAATCAGCAGTAAACACAAATTTTAATAACGGACTTATCTCGTAATTGCCTTTGTACAATACATCGGCCATGGCAGCAACGTGCGTTTTATCGGGCACATCATTTACCAGGTAGCGGTATAGTTTGGTGCAAAGGAAGGTAGCGGTCTGCTTTTTCTGCAGGAGTATATTGATGATGTCCTCGCCCTTAAAATTGCCGGTTTGGCCCATAAAGGTTTTACTGCCATCGTCATGCTGTTGGGCGCGGGTAACAAACTCGCCACGGTTATTAAAGCCCCAACCGGTAAAGCTGCGGGCCGATTCTTTGATATCCTGCTCGGTATAATTTCCACGGCCAATGGTAAAAAGCTCCATCAGCTCGCGGGCAAAATTCTCATTTGGGTGGCCTTTCTTGTTTTGTTGGTTGTTCAAAAACTGCAACATGGCCGGCGACTGCGAAACCTGCATCAGTAGGGTCTTAAAATTGCCCAAGGCATTATCGCGTTGTATATTGTTAAGCTGTTGAGCATACCATGGGTTTTGCGTGCGGCAGGCAAAATGATTATGCCAAAACAGGGCCATTTTCTCGCGCAACTGCGACTCAGTACTGCTCATCTGGTTGATCCAGGCAATGTTCAGGTCGCGCTCTAACTGGCGCTGCTGCTTCATAAACATTTTACGCGTAAGCGTATCTGCCTTGTCGGCTTTATCAGCCATCTTATAGTTAACATTCTCTGTGACCAGGGCAAGCGACTGCGACGTGGCCGATGACCGAAATAACTCATCCACTGCCTGTTTAACCGACAGCCTTTGGTAAACGGCCAGTTTATCTGCATTTAAGCCAAAGCCTGCCCTGGCATATAAATGCTTTATTTTCTCTAACTCGCTCATTGTTAAATAAGACAAAGCTGATGTTAATTGGTTTAACCGATAAGAAAATGCAATACCTTTGCCCTGATGATTTTCAGGCTTGATGAACGTTTGCTTTTTCCTGATCCGGCACTGGCCGAAGAGGATGGCCTGCTTGCTGTAGGCGGCGACCTCTCGGCAGAGCGTTTGTTGCTGGCCTACAGTAACGGCATCTTCCCTTGGTTTAGCGATGATGATCCTATATTGTGGTACTCGCCGCATGAGCGTTTTGTGCTTTTCCCCGGGGAGTTGCAGGTATCAAAATCAATGCGCAAGGTATTACGTTCAGATACTTTTAAAGTAACCTTTGATGAAGCTTTTGAACAGGTGATAGAACATTGCTCTGCCGCGCCCCGCGAAGGCCAAAATGGCACATGGATAACCACAGATATGAAAGCAGCTTACACCGGGCTGCATAAACTGGGCTTTGCACATTCTGTTGAAGTTTGGCAGGGAGATGCGTTGGTTGGCGGCCTCTACGGTGTACACGCCGGCAACGTATTTTGCGGCGAGAGCATGTTCAGCAAGGTAAGCAATGCCTCAAAGACTGCCCTGATATGGCTTTGTACGAATACCAATTACGGCTTAATAGATTGCCAGGTTTATACCGAGCATTTAGAGAGCCTTGGCGCACGTATGATTCCGCGCGAGGATTATATAAGCATACTGCATAATAACGCTTCTAAAGCTTAGCTTTGTACACAGATGGAGCAGGCTAACGTAAAAGAACGTGTGATATTGGGCATTGACCCCGGCACCGCCGTAATGGGCTACGGGTTGATACTGGAAAAGGGTAACAAGATGGAACTGATAAGCATGGGTGTAATAAAGCTTGATAAGCTTGATGACCACATGCTTAAATTGCAACGCATCTTTGAAAAAACGGTTGCCCTTATAGATAATTATAAACCCGATTGCCTTGCCATTGAAGCCCCGTTCTACGGCAAAAACATACAAGTGATGCTGAAGCTTGGGCGTGCACAGGGTATATGCATGGCTGCGGCGCTATCGCGCAGTATGGATGTAACTGAGTACTCTCCGCGTAAGATAAAGCAATCCATCACCGGTAATGGCAGCGCCACCAAAGAGCAGGTATCTGCCATGTTGCAAAACCTGCTTAAGTTTACCGAAACGCCCGACTTTCTGGATGCTACCGACGGCCTTGCCGTAGCGGTATGCCACTCTTTCCAAAAAATAATCACCAAGGCACCAAAAGGCGCAGCCAAGAGTAAAAGCAAAAAGAGCTACTCGGGCTGGGATACTTTTATAAAAGACAATGCCGACCGCGTAGTAAAAGGTGCTGCCAAATAATTACAGCAACATTGCGCGTACTTCCTGCCAGTTGTTTACACGTGTATCCCACTCGGTTTTGTGGTTGTGTGCCGCGGTAAACAATATACCTTTACCAATAAAGCCATTAAAATTGCGTACGTTATCATCGATCATGTAATCGGCGTTGATGATGCTTTTATCGCCACAGAAAACAATATTTTTCCAGGTGATGTATGGGAAATGTTCACCCAGCCAGGCCAGTTTTGGCAGCAGTGAGTTAGGGAACTCCATAGCAGCGGTAGTAAAGAAGATCTCGTACTGTTTGTGCAGATCGGCAATTACTTCTTTTGCTCCGGCTATAACGGGCAGGTCTTTAAAAAAATCATCATGAAAAACGTACTCGCGGATGCAGCCGTTGTGCTCGGGCTTAATCAGGTCTTCGATACGGGCAGAGTACAGTTGTTCGGGTGTAAATTCGATGGCGTAATCGCGGATGTACCATTCGCCAAACCGGGCCTGGGCATCCGCCACCACATCGTCCATGTCAATAGCTATTCGTTTCATGTTTCAAATATATCCTAATGTGGTTAGGAAATTATTAAGCGGGGGTAATTTTGAGGCAGATTCTTAAACCTTGCCCTCCGTGCTTCATTGCGAGGAAGCCGAAGGCGACGTGGCAATCCCCGATAGGCAGAGCCGCCCTGTAAGTAGGGGATTGCCACGCTACGCTCGCAATGACGAGGTTTAGATCGAAGCTCCTTCGTATCCCTAATCCATTAATAATTTGGATATAACAGCTATCCAATGTATTTTTGACGTTATTTATAATTAGTCTTAATATATCTGAATGACGCCTTTTAAAAAAGTTATCCTGTTTTGTCACCGCTGGCTGGGCTTTATCAGCGGGATAATTGTTTTTATAGTGAGCATTACGGGATGTATCTACTGCTTTCAAGACGAGATTCAGGATGCCATACACGCGCACCGCAAAGTTGAGGTACAGGATAAGCCTTACATACAGCCGTCGCAGCTGGTAACTATCGTAAAAAATAAATACCCTAAGGCCGATGCCAGTTTTATATACTATTACGGTAAAGACAGGCCCGCCATGGCCCTCACCACCATGGGTAACGATGGCTTCCACAGCATTTACATGAACCCTTACAGCGGGCAGATAACCTATGAGGAAGACCTGCAGAGCAACTTTTTTGTGGTGGTTGAGTACATACACCTGTACCTGCTGCTGCCGCCTGCTATTGGCCAGTGGGTAGTAGGCATATCGGTTATTATTTTTATGGTGATCATGGTAACCGGCCTGGTGTTGTGGTGGCCAAAACGCAAAAGCGACCGCAAACGCAGCTTCACCGTTAAGTGGGGTGGTCGCTGGCGCCGTGTTAACTATGACCTGCATAATGTGCTTGGTTTTTACGCCACTTCCATCGCCTTGATACTGAGCATCACAGGGCTTGCTATTGCTTTTGAACCGGTAAGCAAAGGCATTTATAATATTGCCAACGTAGGCCGCAACATTAAATATGAGGATGAAGTGAGCGAACCCAAATCAGACTCGCTTAAGCGCAGCGGCCTGGCTAAACAACCGGTTATTGATATAGCTCTTGCGCATGCCAGGCAGCAATCGCCAAATGCGCAGATGTTTTTGATCCATAACGATCCGGCAGTATCCGGTGCTATAGGTGTGGGTGCCTACCCTAAAACTCTGCGTTATGCAGGTGCCAGCGGATACGAGTTTGATAAGTACAATGGCAAGCTTTTAAAAACCTATGCTATTGAAAAGAAAAGCCCCGGCCTTAAACTCAACGAGATGAATTACGATATCCATGTTGGGCAGATAGGCGGCCTCACTACAAAGATCATCGCTTTTTTGGCCAGTTTAATATGCGCAAGTTTGCCTGTTACAGGCTTTATCATCTGGCTGGGTAAACGCAATAAATCAAAATCTAAAGGCAGTAAAACCCGCAAAGCAGTGCATCATAAAACCCATAAGAGGCAATTGCAGGCCGGGGTGTAGTAGCCCAAAACACGCGTCATTGCGAGGAGCGCCAGCGACGTGGCAATCCACTACTTACAGGGGATGATGATGCTCGCTCTAAATGACAATCTTATAAATTACTTTAAGCCTCTCGCCCTTGGAGAGGGGTTTGGAGAGAGGCCCACAAAAAAGCCGGTAGCTATTCAACTACCGGCTTTTGTATTATCTCAAAGCTTTTTATCTCACGTCCGTAACATCAACCGTAAATACAAGCACCGAATTGGCCGGAATGCCTGCACCGGGAGACCTGTTGCCATAAGCTAATGCAGATGGGATGATAAGCAATATGCGGCTATCTTCTTTGGCGTGCAGCAAGCCGAGTTTCCAACCAGGTATCACGTTTCCTGACATTGAGAAAGTGAATGCTGCGCCGGTATCAAACTGCGAGCCGTTTAATAGCTTGCCAATATAGTTTACCGTAAGCGTATTAGTGGGCGTAATTGCTGCACCATTGCCCTCTGTTATTACCTGGTAATAAACACCGTTAGCGTCTTTAGTTGCCGTTATGTTCGGGTTTGCCTGCAAGTAAGCTTGTATGGCAGCTTCATCTTTTACCGCCTGCGCAGCAGGATCAAAATTATCTTTGTCTTTAGAGCACGAGGCAAATACAGCCACCAGCAGGGTTAATATCAGTAAGTGTTTTTTCATGTAATGATTAACGCAGCAAACTACGCTGGTGATACAGTAGACTTGATTTTTAATTCGGTCATTTGTGCATCAGCAATGGTTGAAGGTGAATCTATCATGATATCGCGGCCCGAGTTGTTCTTAGGGAACGCAATTACATCGCGGATAGAATCTAAGCCTGCAAAGATCGATGCCAGCCTGTCAAAACCAAATGCGATACCACCATGCGGCGGGGCACCGTACTCAAAAGCATCCATCAAAAAGCCGAATTGCTTTTGCGCTTCTTCCTTAGAGAAACCAAGGTGCTTAAACATCAGCGATTGCAGTTCACGATCATGGATACGGATAGAGCCACCGCCAATTTCGGTACCGTTGATCACAAGGTCATACGCATTAGCACGTACTTCGCCAGGTTTGGTATCCAACAGGGCAATATCCTCTGGTTTTGGCGAAGTGAACGGGTGGTGCATAGCGTGGTAACGCTCACTTTCCTCATCCCACTCTAACAGCGGGAAATCAATAACCCAAAGTGGCGAGAATTTATTTTTATCGCGTAAACCCAAACGGCCGCCCATCTCAAGGCGAAGCTCATTCAATTGCTTACGTACTTTATCAGTAGGGCCGGCAAGTATCAGGATCAGATCGCCTTTTTCTGTTTCAAAAGCAGCAGACCATTTAGCCAGTTCTTCTTCGTTAAAGAATTTATCAACCGATGATTTGATGGTGCCGTCATCATTATGGCGGGCGTATATCAAGCCTGTAGCGCCAATTTGCGGGCGTTTTACAAAGTCGGTAAGTTCATCTAATTGCTTTCGGGTATAAGCAGCGCATCCTTTTGCGTTGATACCTACAACAAGCTCAGCGTTATCAAACACTCCAAAGCCTTTGCCTTTTACAATATCATTCAGTTCAACAAACTGCATCCCAAAGCGGGTATCAGGTTTATCAGAACCGTATAAACGGGCTGCATCAGCATATTGCATGCGAGGGAAACTATCCAGCTCAACACCTTTTACCGTGCGGAACAAATGGCGGGTAAGGCCTTCAAATATGTTCAGGATATCTTCTTGGGTTACAAATGATAGCTCACAATCTATCTGGGTAAACTCAGGCTGGCGATCAGCACGTAAGTCTTCATCCCTAAAACATTTTACGATCTGGAAATAACGGTCAAAGCCGCTTACCATCAGTAATTGCTTAAAGGTTTGCGGCGATTGTGGCAGGGCGTAAAACTCGCCGGGGTTTGTGCGGCTTGGTACCACAAAGTCGCGTGCACCCTCAGGTGTCGATTTGATCAGCACCGGGGTTTCTACCTCAATGAAATCAAGATCTGAAAGGTACTTGCGTACTTCCTGCGCCATTTTACTGCGCATAACCAGGTTGTTACGGATAGGGTTACGGCGTAAGTCGAGGTAACGGTATTTGGCACGTAGCTCTTCGCCGCCGTCGGTCTCATCTTCTATCAGGAAAGGCGGAATTTTAGCCGCGTTTAAAACCTCAAGCTCGGTAACAGCTATCTCAATTTCGCCGGTAGGTATTTTAAGGTTCTTGTTAGAGCGCTCTAAAACCTTACCGGTAACTTTTATCACAAACTCGCGACCAAGATCACGGCCTGCCTCACGCAGTTTCTCGTCTGTTTCGGTGTTAAAAACCAGCTGGGTTAAACCATAACGGTCGCGCACGTCAATAAACGTGGTGCCGCCCAGGTCACGTGATTTTTGCACCCATCCGCAAAGCGTAACGGTTTCGCCCAAGTTGGCAATATGTAATTGTCCGCAAGTGTGTGTTCTTAGCATAGCGTTATTTGTAAATCCCGCAAAAGTACTGTTTTGAGGTTAAAGGTTAAAGCATTAAGGTAAAAGCTTGCCGATAATTATTAATGCTTATTTATGCAGGGTCTGTGCGGCACCCGGCATAGCGGACATCCCGATAAAAATAGCAACGCTGACAAAAAGCAGAAAGAACATAAAAAAGCGCAGGTCCTTAGCATCGCGCCCAGGCTTTAACACCAATATTTGAAACGGCTCTACAAACAGCATTAACAGTGCAAACACAGCAGCAAAGCCCAGTGCAGAACGTGTGCCAATGCCGCCGATAACTATACCGCCGCCGCTGAGCAGCCCCCGCTGGTCATACAAAAAGAATAAATTCCAGATAACCACAAAGGCAATGGCTGCAGATGTTTTAATGGCAAAACCGGTGCTTTGGCGCGCTATCTCCACTTCGGCTTTAAGCTGGGGGCTTGCAGCTTCCATATTATTTAAAAATCCGGTGGAAGCTATCTGCGCAATAACATCTGAACCTAATGAGCGGAATATGATCTCTTTGTTGTATTGGCCTACCGTATGGTTAATACGCACCCCGCCGCCTATACCGGCAGGCGTTACAGAGATAACATCTGAAGGCAGAAATACATATCTCCCCATTATGGAAGCCCTTAGCTCCAGTTTATCTTTACTTACTATGAGCTTCATGAACGGGCCCGACATTCTTACGTTGCCTATGTTACCGCCGCCTGTTATACTTATTTCGGGATTATTCATTTAGATAAGATCGGTTTGTTAAACATAATAAATAGCAATCAAATTAACCCGAATTGCCTTAAAATCTTACCTTTGTATCCTCAAAAATTAGGAATATATAATGTTTGAAAATCTTTCGGATAAACTGGACAGGGCCTTTAAGGTACTGAAGGGCCAGGGATCAATAACAGAAATTAACGTGGCCGAAACCATGAAGGAGATACGCAAAGCCCTTCTGGATGCCGACGTAAACTATAAAACTGCCAAAACATTTACAGATGATGTAAGGCAAAAAGCAATGGGCGAGAATGTATTAACTACTATTTCGCCGGGCCAGTTGCTTACCAAGCTGATGAACGATGAGCTCACCGCTTTAATGGGTGGCACCACATCTGAGCTTGATTTGAAAGCATCGCCAACCATTATCCTGATAGCAGGTTTGAACGGTGCGGGTAAAACTACTTTTACCGGTAAACTGGCCCACTTCCTTAAAACGCAAAAAAGCAAAAAGCCTTTACTGGTTGCCGATGACGTTTACCGCCCTGCGGCGATAGACCAGCTGGAAGTATTGGGCCAGCAGATAGGTATCCCGGTTTATGCCAACCGAGAAAGCAACGACCCTGTGGCTATTGCCAAAGAAGGTATTGCGCAGGCCAAACAGAATGGTAACAACGTAGTCATCATTGATACCGCCGGCCGTTTAGCTATTGACGAGGCCATGATGGTGGAGATTGAGAACGTTAAGGCTGCTACCAACCCGCACGAGATCTTATTCGTGGTGGATTCAATGACCGGCCAGGATGCCGTGAATACTGCTAAGGTATTCAACGATCGTTTGGACTTTACCGGTGTTGTATTAACCAAGCTGGATGGTGATACCCGCGGTGGTGCTGCGTTATCAATCAAATCTGTTGTTAACAAGCCTATCAAATTCATAGGTACAGGCGAGAAGATGGAAGCATTGGATGTTTTCCACCCTGATCGTATGGCATCACGTATCCTGGGTATGGGCGATGTGGTATCATTGGTAGAGCGCGCGCAACAACAATTTGATGAGAAACAGGCTGCTGAGCTTCAGAAAAAGATCCGCAAGAATAAATTCGACTTTAACGATTTCTACGGGCAGATACAACAGATCAAGAAAATGGGTAACATGAAAGATCTTGTTGGTATGATACCGGGTGTTGGTAAAATGATGAAAGATGTTGAGGTGGGCGATGATGCGTTTAAAGGCATAGAAGCTATCATCCAATCCATGACGGCTAAAGAGAAGGAAAACCCTGACCTGATAAACCAGAGCCGCCGCCAGCGTATTGCAAAAGGCTCGGGCACGGATATCAACGAGGTTAACCGCCTGATGAAGCAGTTTGACGATATGCGCAAAGTGATGAAACAAATGAGCAACCCTGCAGCCATGGCACAAATGATGCGCAGGATGCCGAAAATGTAAAGCGAAGCCCCCTAACCCCCTGAAGGGGGAATAGAAGATACAATTAAAAAGCCCGGACAGTTGTTCGGGCTTTCTTGTTAAATCTTATTGCCGTCGCGAGATTAGCGCAGCGCATCTCGTGACACGGCATGCGGGAAGTTTTCAACTTCCGTCAGCTGAAAGCTGACACCATGCTTAGGCACGAGCTGGAAGCTCGCGCCGGCAACATACAATATATTTTATGCATTAAACGCTTCGAGCGCTTTCTCTATTCTGATGATGGTTTCGCTTTCGCCGAGCAGTTTGGCTATATCAAAAACGTGCGGGCCAAATTTGCCGCCGACAAGCATTATGCGGAATGGCAGCATTACATCGCCTGCTTTTAAACCTTTTTCTTCCGCAAGGGCTTTAAATTTAGCCTCAAGCTCTGCAGAATCAAAAGTCTCAGGTGAACTTAGTATGCTGATAAACGCGTTAAAGAAATCGGCTTTAGCATCCGTCCATTTTGGTTTAACCGCGTTTAGATCGTACTCTGCCGGTTGCTGGAAGAAATAGGCTGATTGCTGATAGAAATCCTCAAGCAATACACAACGCTCTTTTACCAGGTCTATCACTTTAAGCAGGTAAGCTTCGTCTTTTATCACGATACCTTTAGCTTTCAGTATCTCCCAAACTTTTAATTTCAGGCTCTCAGCATCCGACTTTTTGATCCACTCGGCGTTATACCATTTGGCTTTTTCAAAATCGAACTTTGCGCCGGCCTTGCTGATACGCTCGATAGAGAATTTCTCTATTAGTTCATCCAATGAGAAGATCTCCTGGTCGGTACCATCGTTCCAGCCTAACATAGCCAGTAAGTTCAGGAATGCCTCAGGCAGGAAACCTAACTCGCGGAAACCCGGGGTTAGTTCGCCGGTTTTATTATCCTGCCAGTTCATGGCATATACAGGGAAGCCCAGGCGTGCGCCATCGCGTTTGCTTAGCTTGCCGTGGCCATCCGGTTTTAGTATCAGTGGTAGGTGCGCCCATGCAGGCATATCGGCTTCCCAACCCAGTACTTTCCAAAGCAAGATGTGAACGGGTGCGCTCGGCAACCATTCTTCGCCACGGAAAGCGTGTGTTATCTTCATCAGGTAATCGTCAACCACCACGGCAAGGTGATAGGTTGGCATACCATCGGCTTTTAGCAATACTTTATCATCAACCAGGTTGCTATCAAAAGTCACGTGGCCGCGTATCAGGTCATCGAAACCAATGGTCTCGTTCTCCGGCATTTTTATGCGGATCACATGCGGTGTGCCGTCATGCAATAGTTTCTCCACCTCGTGTAATGGCAGGCTCAAAGAGTTGCGCATTTCCCGGCGGTAGGCATGGCCATATTGGAAGTTAGGGATGTCCTTGCGTTTCTGCTCCAGCTCTTCTGATGTATCAAAAGCATAATAAGCATGGCCGTTCTCAACCAGGCGCTCGGCGTATTCGCGGTAAAGCGGTTTGCGCTCGCTTTGGCGGTATGGCGCAAAAGGGCCGCCTACAACAGGGCTTTCATCGGGGATAAGGCCGCACCATTTAAGGCAATCCATAATGTATTGCTCGGCGCCTTCAACGTAGCGGGTTTGGTCGGTATCTTCAATACGTAACACAAAATCGCCGCCGTGCTTTTTGGCAAACAGGTAATTGAATAAAACGGTACGCACGCCGCCAAGGTGTAAACCACCTGTAGGGCTCGGTGCAAAACGGACTCTGACTTTTTTATCTGACATTGCGTGGCAAAGATACTCCTATTTGCCCTAAGCCAAAACTTTGATGTTAAATGTGATAGTAAATTGATGTCGGCCTAACGGTACGCCACGCCATCATAAACTGATGGGTAGTGATACCGGGGTTCAAAATCAATATCCTCTGCCAGCTGGCAGCTTATTTCAATGTCGGTATTATTGATATCGCCAAACATGCTGGCTATCGATGCATCGGCGGCATCGCGGCCGGTGGCTATTTTTACAAAGCCGTTCAATGGTGATAACCGTGTAGCATCAAACAACAGCCACTCACCGGCAATATAGGCTTCAAAACAGGCGTGAAAATCCTGCGGGATAAGCATATAAGAGTAACCGGTAAAGTACCGGGCAGGGATAGAAAGTGACCTGCAAAGCGCAATGCCCAAATGCGCAAAATCGCGGCAAACTCCGGCCTGCTGGGCTACGGTATCATACGCTGAGGTTTCTGATGTGCTGCTGCCGCTCAGGTATTCCACATGGTTATGGATCCATTTGGTAATGGCAACGGCCTTGTTGTAATTGTTGGCAAGGGTGCCAAACTCGTTCTCGGCAAGGCGGTATAACCTGTCCGACTGGCAATAACGGCTGGGGCTAAGGTATGTCAGTACAGCAGGATCGAGCTGACTGATACTGATATCTTTGTACTTGTTGTACTTACCCAGTTCAAAATGATTGTCGACTATGGCTTCGTAAGTAACGGTGTAATCGCCGGGTTCTTTTATGTCAACACGCATAAAGCGATTGTCGGTACCCGGGGTGATCAGTTCCTCGGCATCAGCTTGCGGGCTGATGGTGAACGTTTCCTCAAGTACCGTTTGCTTTTCGGTCTTTAGTGCATGAATATTTAAAATAATGGTACCCGCCGATTTTGCCTGATATCCTAACCTGGCTGATACCTTAAACTTCATCGTGTTCTCCCGGTAATTTGGCAAAGGCCTTTTCCATCCACTCGCCTGATATATTTTGCAGGGCAGCTCTCAGCTCATCATCCCATTGTGCCGAGATGCTGGCCAGATCTTTCTGCGTATAGCGCTGTTCTACCAGCTCAAAGGTTCCTTTTTTATACAGCGCAATATCTATCGGGAAATCGACATTGTTGCTGCTCACACGGGTAGAGTCAAAAGACAGAAATGCTGCCTTCAACGCCTCGTGCATGCTTGAGTCTTCATCGATGGTACGGTTCAGGATCGCCTTGCCGTGGCCCGAGTTACCGATAGCCACAAAAGGAGCGCCTTCGCCCAGTTCAACCCAGTTACCTTCGGGATAAAGCAGGAAAAGTTTATGGTCTTCATCATCCTTTAGCTGGCCGCCGATGATGGTATTGAGGTCAAACCTGAAGCCCGCTTTCTCAAGGGTCTGGCGGTCTTCTTCGGCCACGCGACGGATCTGTTCGCCAAAGGCGTTAACTGCCTGGAAAAGCTTATCAAAGGTTTGGGTTTTGTTTATCTCGTTAAAGTAAACCACCGCCTTATCGCGTACCGAACGCAGCCCGCTGGTCATGATGAACATGGAGCCGCCGTCCTTTTGTACAACTGTAAGTTTCTTTTTATTGGTGGTTTCCGTACCCGAAGTGATCCGCGTATCTGCCAGTGCTACCAACCCGTCTTTTACCTTAATTCCTAAACAGTAAGTCATGATTTTTGAAGAGAGTCAAGAGTTAAGAGCCAAGAATCAAGACTATTTTTAAAATTTGATCTTGATTCTTGACTCTTGGTTCTTGTATCTAAAATTATTGTTGTTGCTGCTGTATCATCTCCATATACTTTGCATAGCTGTTTCTTGGCATGCTTTGCGCGGGTTTTGGAGCGTTTGAATTTGAAACGGTAAAGATATCTTTTTCTTCGTGAACCTGGCCATCCTGGTAACCTACTGATACGGATACTTCCAACGTATGGC
This sequence comes from Mucilaginibacter conchicola, assembly GCF_003432115.1. Taxonomy (GTDB): domain Bacteria; phylum Bacteroidota; class Bacteroidia; order Sphingobacteriales; family Sphingobacteriaceae; genus Mucilaginibacter; species Mucilaginibacter conchicola. The sequence continues at coordinate 775,866 of NZ_QWDC01000002.1, read as the reverse complement.
CTGATGTGCCTTTGTAAACGCCCTTGACCGGCGAACAATCGCTAAAGTTACGGCCAACAGCAAGGCGCACGTGGTTCTCATTAGCTACACAGTTATTGGTAGGGTCGATACCTAACCAGCCATAACCAGGCAAATAAGCCTCGGCCCAGGCGTGGGTTGCGCCTTCGCCACGCATGCCATCTTTGTTGGGGCAAATGTAGCCGCTCACATAACGGGCAGGGATGCCTACGTAGCGCAGCATCACCATCAATAAATGGGCAAAATCCTGGCAAACGCCGGCGCGGAGTTTCCAGATCTCATCCAGAGTGGTCTCTACAGTGGTTACGCCTTTTATGTACTCGAAATTCTTGTAAACGTATTTAGAAAAGTTAAGCGCTGTATGGTATGGCGTATCTTCAATTTTGCGCTCGGCCTGTACAATGGGGCGCAATTCGCTAAGCCCTTCAAAATATTCCTGTTTCAGGAAATCGATATAAGGCACCACGTTGCGCAGGTTATACAACTCGTTCCACTGCTCTGCAGAAAACATATCATCCATAGGCAGCGCCCGCGGGTGCGTGATAACCGATAACTGCGAATTAATAGCCAGCGAATTGTGCGGCTCTATATAAGTAAAGCTACCTATCTGGTTGCCATAATAATCAATATAAGTATCAACCTGCGGGTGCCCGGTTATGATGAGGTCATGCTTCAGCACTTCCTGGTAAATATCATTTATAGGGTACAGGATGATCTTATTGGCACTATCGCGCACAAAATTATCATAAGTGTATTTGGTGATATGCTGTATCTTAAACTCGGGCATGGTGTTGATGGGTTAATTTGAGGATTTGAAGATTTGAAGATGTCGCCTTTTCAGATGGCAATTTTCAAATTTTCAAATCAACTCATCTTCAAATTAAAATTATGAGTTTGCAAAGTAGTACTCGTTCATGGAGTTACCTATTTTGTACAGGTCGTCGCGCAGGCTGGTGAGGTATTGGTGCAGCCCCACCTGGCTAATGCTTTTTACCGAACTATACTTGATATTGCTTTGCAGCTTACCTATCTGGAACGAGATCTCTCGATAATCGTTCACGTTGCTGTTGTTCTTTAACCTGTCGAAATAGCGCTGGATGTTATTTACAGAGTAGATAACCGAGCGTGGGAAATCGTTATTCAAAATAACCTGCTCTATCACGTTATGCGCCTCAAGGCCGTCGCGGTAGGTTTTCTGGTAAAGCTCATAGCCGCCGATGGATTGCAGTAAGTGCTTCCAATAGGTAATATCCAGCAACAGATCGGGGTTGGTATTTATCGGCCCGAATTTAACGTCGAGGATATCGATAGACTGGATAGCCCGTTCCAGGTATTTGCCGATATTCATGAAACTGCGGGCTTGCCCGCGCTCCATAGTAATTTCGGCGGTGCCGTAATAAAGCATTACCTCTTTTATCAGCACATCAAGGATGCCGATAGGGTCATCCTTCCTGAGGCCGGTGGCAATGCGCGGTTCTTTAACCGTGTGGTAGTACTCGTTGATGCACTGCCAAAGGTCGGTAGGGATATGTTCCTGTACACTGCGGGCGTTTTCGCGGGCAAGGGTAATGAGGTTTACAATGGAGTTTGGGTTATCGCGCTCCATCACCATGAACTTCAACACCGCGCGGCTCTCATTACCCAGCGACTTTACCATATCATCATCCGCACCCGAAAAAATGCGCATAATAGGTTCCCAGCTAAAACCCGCAACAGAATCCTGCGACGAGGCATAGTTGGTCTTCAGCATCCTGAGCAAACCATCGCTCCGCTCAATATAGCGGCTTAACCAATAAAAACTTGCTGCGACTCTACTTAACATAAGTAGCCCCCCAGCCCCCTGAAGGGGGAGTTTTTGATTTGTATATTTTTAGTTCTTGCTAATAGCATTATTGTCTGTTTGAATTAAACTTCGGTTCCCCCTTTAGGGGGTTAGGGGGCTGCCAGCACCCACGTATCCTTGCTTCCGCCGCCTTGCGAGCTGTTCACTACCAACGAGCCTTCTGTAAGGGCCACACGGGTTAAACCGCCGGGCACTATCTCAATGCCATCGGGGCCGCAAAGGGCATAAGGCCTCAGGTCGATGCGGCGTGGCTGTAACGTGCCGTTGATGTAACATGGTGCCGCCGAAAGACTGATAGTTGGCTGCGCGATAAAATTGCGCGGATCTTTCATGATCTCCAGCTTGTATTTCTCTATCTCTTCCTCGCTGGCTGCGTGTCCCATCAGCATACCGTAGCCACCACTCTCGTTGGTTTTTTTAACTACCATTTTGTTGATGTTGGCAAACACGTGCTCGCGTTCATCGGGGTTTGAGAGGCGGTGCGTGGGTACGTTCTTGAGCAAAGGTTCCTCGTTAAGGTAATAGCGGATCATGTCAGGCACGTAAATGTAAGTGGCCTTATCATCGGCAACGCCGTTACCTAAAGCATTTACAATGGCTACGTTTCCTTTACGGTAAGCGCCCATTAAGCCGGCTACGCCCAGCACGCTGTTAGGGTTAAACACCAGCGGGTCAAGGAAGTCATCATCCACACGTCGGTAGATCACATCTACCTGCTGTAAGCCGGTGGTGGTTTTCATGTACACGCGGTGGTTGTTCACCACCAGGTCGCGGCCCTCAACCAGTTCTACGCCCATTAAACGGGCAAGCGTGGTGTGCTCAAAATATGCTGAGTTGTATATCCCCGGACTAAGCAACACTATCGTAGGGTTACTTACCTGCCTTGGCGACAGCGTTTGCAGGTTTTTGTACAGGATTGACGGATATTCTGTTACACTGCGTACACCGCAATTCGGCAACAGGTCAGGGAATAAACGTTTGGTTATCTCGCGGTTCTCCAGCATATAGCTCACGCCCGATGGGGTACGCAGGTTATCTTCCAATACGTAGAAGGTGCCATCGTAATCACGTATCAGGTCAATGCCTGCTATGTGTACATATACATCATAAGGTACGTTGAGCTGGTACATCTCGCGCAGAAAATGCGGGCAAGAGTACACAATATCAATAGGCACCACACCATCTTTTATGATAAACTGGTTGTGGTAAATATCTTTAAGGAAATGATTAAGCGCGGTAAGGCGCTGTTTGATGCCTTTTTCTACAAACTCCCACTCGGCGGCGGTAATAACGCGGGGAATAATATCAAACGGGAAAATCTTCTCTATCCCCTCGCCGCTGTTGTAAACGGTGAAGGTAATGCCCTGCGTCATGAACAGGCGTTTGGCCAGTTCTTCCTTTTTATTCAGGTCATCGGCAGATTCCTGCGACAAATAATCGATAACCTTCTTATAATGACCACGAACGATGTGATTTTCGCTATACATTTCGTCCCACGTGCCATTTATTAAGCCATATTTCTCAAAATATTGTGAGCCTTGCATATAATTATATTACAAAATGTATAAATGTTCAATAAAAACTTACTCAAGTTACAATAATTATCATCTTAAAGCCTAATTATTTATCAAAAATTTAAATGGTTGTCCATTTGTATTGATAAATATTCAATTTTTATAAAAAATAATTGCTGATTTTTATTGTTGAATAGATTGAACAGTTGGGATAACGGGAAAGTTTCACGGAGAAGGTATAATATTCAATTGTCATTTAGAACGAGGAGAAATGACAAAGCCGTTTAAGCCACCTCTCCCTTCAAAACCGGGATAACCTGCCCCCTGAAATCGTTAAATAATAATTCCCAGGCAATTTTAAACCACATAATGGATGGGATATATGCTTTTATTGCATGGTTCTGCATCCAGATACGAGCGGGCTTAGGGAAAGCATCAGAAGGGCCAAGGCCGGTAACCACAAGTAGCAATACCAGCATTATTATATTGAAGGTAGTGAAAGGTTTGGGTTGCATCATTATGTAAATAACAACGCCTGCGGTAGCTATAATAAATGTTGGGTGCTCTGATGCGGTACTAAACACCACCACCATTATCAGTAATGAGCACATTAACTGCAGCCGAAATTTTAATGAATTGTACTGTTTAACCCTGGCCAATGCGCCAATTACCGATGCTGCACCTATTAGCAGGAATGGCCAGTTTGGTATAGAACTATCCTGGAACGCGCGGCGCACTGCCCCCATCATACACCAGTCGAACCCGGTAGTGAGACTTTGGTTGGTGAGGTTTTTTGAAGTAAGTGCGGCAAACCAGTCTTTGTAGGTTTGCATCAAAAATTCGGGGCCTGATATGATCGCAGGCAGTATCAGGAACAAGATAAGCCAAAACGCCGACCATAAAATATACCTCACTTTATGCTTTGAGAAAAAAAAGAAGGCCAGCCCAACAATAGGATAGATCTTCATGAGGGTGCCTGCTACGGTAAGCAGGGTGGCATACTTTAATTTTTCATGCTGCATTAGCATAAAACTACCAATAATGATAGCGGCAATAATGGGGTTAAACTGCATGTAATGGCTTGAGTTAGCAAACTCTATAGCGCAAAGCAACAGAATAGCAGTTTTTGCCCTGTTATTAAAGGGGAGCAAGTGTATAGCCCATAAAAAGGCAGCTGCGTTACCCACTTCCCAAAAAAAGAAGCCCCAGCTCTCGGGCATTAGCGATAGCGGTGCAATAAAAACCGTAAAAAGCGGGCCGTAGATGTAAACATCATAATACTCCTTAGGATAAAGCAGGTACAGGTTTACATGATCTTTAAAATGATAGTACGAGGTGCGGAATATGATGTAATTATTATCAATATGCCTAAAGTATTTTAGCTGCCAGCAAAAAACGGCAACAGCAATATACAGGATGCAGGTCCACTGGTAACCGGTTAACCCCCAGAATTTTTTAGCCGAAATTTGCGCATCCATATCAGGAGATAAAATAAAGCAAAATTGTTTACGCCCCGAAATAAAAAAGGCCACCCGCAAATTTACGAATGGCCTCATTATAAGAATCAGTTGTTAGTTGCTCCCTCTTCTGTGATGCTCAAACTCGTGAGCCTCGAACGCCAAACGCACATTGGCAATAACCTGATTATATATAGTTGCATTACTGCTGCTGCTCACCACAATTGTGCCACTGGTGCGGGTTGCCTGGTCAATTGTCCGGGCAGGGATACCCATCAACAACCTGTTCAAATGCAGGCTTATTTTTGATGTAACATCAGTAGTAGCGTCAACGGCTACATTTTTAACTTCGGCTTTAATGATGGCATCGTCGTTGTAATCAAATTCGATTGGTACGGTTGCACCGCCCGATGTGGTGAAAGTACCTTTAGCCGTAAGCGGGATATCGTTGCCTGATGATTTGGTAAGGAATATTTTCACCTCTATCTCACTGTAATGCCCCGTATCAACCAGTGCCGTAATTGGCGCAGAAGCAAGATTCAGCAGATCAAGATTAGCCACATTTTTAGTGGTCACCTCGGTTTCTTTACCGTTCTTTTTTGCCTCGAGCTTAAAACGGGTAATGTTGGCAATTACCGATGTCCATTTAATGGCAGCCTGTGAGGCATCGTTTACTGCCAGGCCGCCTGTAACAGCATTTGTGCCAACGGCAGATTGCGAATTATCGGCAGTTAACTGGAAACCCATTTCTGCCTGGGCTGCAGTTGGCGATGCGCCTTTATCTTTTGAGCATGATGTTAAAAGTGAGGCAAATAGTATACCTGCAGCACTTAGAGTAAGGAGACTTTTTTTCATGTGTTATTAGTTTCGGGGTTTTGAAGTTATTACGTTTAAACACATGGCTATGGTTGCCTCAATTAGCTATTTTAATAGAAATTTAATGTACGGTATTGTACATTTGAAATACCATCAACCCATAATTATGAAAAAAGCCTTTCTTTTCCTGTCCCTGTTCGTCTCAGCCACGGCATTTGCCCAGCAGCAACCCGAAGATTTTAAAGACGACTGGGCTGATCTGCGCCATTATGAAGCCGAAAACAAAGCATTACCTGCACTTGCAGCCGGCGAGAAACGCGTGGTGTTTTTAGGTAGCTCTATTTTTGAGTTTTGGAAACAAAAAGTACCGCAATATTTTGCTGAACATAAAGGTTATTTAGATCGCGGCATTAGCGGGCAGATCTCGCCGCAACTACTTGTCCGTTTCCGGCAGGATGTTGTCGCGTTAAAAGCTAAAGCTGTTATCATCCTTGCAGGGAGCAATGATATTGCCGGCACCACAGGTCATGTAACCACGGCACGCATTATGGATAATATTAAATCAATGGTGCAGCTGGCAAAGGCCAATAACATCAAAGTGATATTGTGCGAATACCTGCCGGTGTATGAATACCCGTGGCGCAAAGGTTTCGCTGCCGCGGATAGGATCATCGAACTTAACAAAGCCATTAAAGCTTACGCAACTGAACAGAATTTAACCATATTGGATTATTTTTCGCCGCTGGCTGATGAGCGTAACGGGCAAAAAGCAGAGCTGACCACCGATGGCGTTCACCCTAACGTAGCAGGCTATGCGGTAATGGCCAAAGTAACCGATGAAGCCATAGCTAAAGCACTTAAGTAATATGAAAGACAGGGAAGCAATCATCAGGAATTATATCAATGCCTACAATAAATTTGATGTTGAGGGCATGCTGGCCGATATGGCTGAGGATATAGTGTTTCAGAATATCTCGGGCAACGAAGTGAACATGACGCTTAATGGCATCGATGCTTTTCGTGAACAGGCCGAGCAAACTAAGGCGTATTTCAGCACCCGCCACCAGGCCATCAGCAATATAGAGCATCGTGGCGACGAAACTGAGGTGGCTATCAGCTACGTAGCGATTTTAGCTATCAACCTGCCTAACGGGATGAAAGCCGGCGACGAGATTAAACTCAGCGGCCGTTCGGTATTTAAGTTTGTCCACGATAAAATAATCACCGCGTTAACGGATCTTAGCTAAGCTTTACTGAAATTTGGCAATGATTTGCCCGGCGGTAAGTTTCTCCTGCTCGCCGCTTTGCATGTTTTTGAATGATAGCTCGCCGCTTTGCATTTCTTCGGTACCTATCAATACCACATAAGGGATTTGCTTGTTGTTAGCATAATCCATCTGTTTTTTGATCTTGGTACCAGCTGGGTAAAGCTCGGCATTGATGTTATTTGCACGCAGGTCTTGCAGTAAAGGCAGTGCGTATCCTTCTGCATCAGCATCAAAGCAGCAGATGAGTACCTGGGTGCTTTGGTCGGTTGAGGCAGGGAAAAGGTTAAGCTCTTCCAACACATCATAGATCCGGTCGGCACCAAAAGAGATACCAGCACCTGTCAAACCTTTTAAACCGAACATGCCGGTCAAATCATCATAACGGCCACCGCCGCCAATGCTGCCTATGGCTACACCGTTTGCTTTTACCTCAAAGATGGCTCCGGTGTAATAATTTAAGCCGCGGGCAAGGGTAATATCCAGTTCCAACTTAGCAGTAAGTGGTTTGCAGGCACTCAGGTAGGTAAATACTTTCTCTATCTCATCGCAACCCAACAGGCCAATTTCTGAATCGGCAAGTGCTTTGCGCAGGCTTGCCAGTTTCTCTTCGTTGCTGCCTTCCAGCAGGATGATAGGTTTAATTTTCTCTATATCAGTTTCGGTAAAGCCGCGCTCAAGCAGTTCTTTGATCACGCCATCCAGGCCTATTTTGTCCAGCTTATCAATGGCAACGGTCATATCTACAATGCTATCGTGTTTGTTAACAACTTGCGCAATACCCGATAATATCTTACGGTTATTAATCTTGATGCTGAAATCGGTTAAACCCAGTTTGCTTAGGGCTTCGTCGTATATCAATACAAACTCTGCCTCGTTTAGTAATGAGGGAGAGCCTACCACGTCGGCATCGCACTGGTAAAACTCGCGGTAGCGGCCTTTTTGCGGCCTATCGGCCCGCCATACCGGCTGCACCTGAAAACGTTTGAACGGAAAGGTTATCTCGTTTTGGTGTTGCACTACGTAACGCGCAAATGGCACGGTAAGGTCGTAGCGAAGGGCTTTTTCTTTACCAACTAAATCTCTAATTCGAGACCTTAAATCAAGTGCAGTATTTAATATATCATTTGAAATACTCGGTTGATTGTGAGGTTGTTTTGGTAGGTTATCAAGCTCATGTACGAGCTTATCATACTCTTTGGCGTTGATGAAATCTCCGCTATCCAAAATCTTAAATATCAGTTTATCACCCTCATCACCATATTTGCCGGTAAGGGTGCTCAGGTTTTCCATCGATGGGGTTTCTATCTGTTGGTAACCATATTTCCTGAATACGCTTTTAATAGTATCGAAAATAAAGTTACGTTTTGCCATTTCGGCCGGAGAGAAATCGCGCGTACCTTTTGGTACAGATGGTTTGATGGATGCCATGCGGCAAAGGTACAAAAAAGCGCAAACTAACTCATGCCGTCATTGCGAGCGATAGCGTGGCAATCCTCGACTTGCAGAGTCGCTCTGTACGCAGGGGATTGCCACGTCGCTGTTGCTCCTCGCAATGACGCGCGGGTAAACAAAAAAATCCCCGCGGCACGCCGCAGGGATCGATTAACTATTAAACTAACTGATTATTAAAATTCTTTATTATTGACCTGATTGTTGTTTAGCCTGGTTTTTCATGGTATCGTTAGCAACAATAACAATCTCTACACGGCGGTTTTGTGCGCGGCCATCAGCAGTAGTATTATCAGCAATTGGTTCGCTTTCGCCCTTGCCTTGTACGCTTAAACGTGATGATGCTACGTTATTAGCCGAGATGAATGATTTTACAGACTCTGCACGGCGAACAGATAATCCCTGGTTGTAAGTATCGCTACCGGTATCATCTGTGTGGCCAACAATAAGGATGTTGGTTTGCGGGTTGTTTTGCAATGAGGTAGCCAGGTTAGCCAGGTTGGTACGGGCTGCTGATTTCAAATCTGATTTATCGGTATCAAACAAAATACCTGAATCGAATTTTACCAGGATACCTTCACCCTCGCGGGTTACGGTTGCGCCCGGTACGGTTTGTTTAATTTCGGCAGCTTGCCTATCCATGTTACGGCCAATAAAAGCACCGGCAGTACCACCTACAGCACCACCAATAATAGCGCCCAATGCTGTATTACCTGCAGCCTTACCAATTACGGCACCAATAGTACCACCGGCACCTGCGCCAATGGCAGCACCTTTTTGTGTTTTGGTCATCGAGTCGCAACCTGTTCCTAATATGCCTAATGAGGCTAACGCTATACTGTAAGTAGCAATCTTTACTTTTAATGTTTTCATCTTTGGAAATTGTGTGTGTTTGTTGGGTAATTACAAAGGCAGTGCCAAAGCCGCAAAGCTATATTTTATACCCAGCCTGCAGTTATTTTTAATACATAAACACACTGCAACAACATATTTTTAATATTCAGGAAAATTGTGGTCGGTATAAATAAACAGCGTGGTTTTGCTGTAGCAAAAGTGATGCATTAAATTTAGTACAACCCCTGTTTTTAAAGGGCGGCATTAATAGTACCCGGCGGCAAGCTAAGGGTAAATGTACTGCCCTCGCCCTGTACCGATATTACGCTGATATCGATATGATGAAAATCGGCAATAGATTTAACAATGGGCAGCCCCAGCCCAAAACTATCTTGCGAAAGCGCCTTTTTCATCTTCTTGAAGCGGTTGAAGATATGCGGCAATTCTTCTTCGGCTATGCCTATGCCGGTATCTGCAATACTTACCTGGTAACGCCCATTATGCCAGCGGGCAGAAACGGTTATCTCACCATCAGTACGGTTATATTTGATGGCATTGTTCACCAGGTTAAACAGTAAGTTAAACAGCAGAAATTTATTGATGTTGATAAGCTCAACGTTATCGGTTACCAGTAAAACCAAACTAATGTTTTTATCCTGCAGGCGTATGGATATCTCATCATAAAGTTCCTGAAGCAATTCAGCCGTAGTGGTTTTATCTTCACGTAAAAACTGCTCGTTCTCAATCTGCGATATCAGCAGCAGGGTTTTGGTGATGCTTTTTAAGCGATACAGTATCTTCTGCATCTCAAGCAAGCGTAGTTTGGTCTCGTCGGCCACGTCATCCTGCTCAAACATGTTCTCTATTTTTGATTGCATGATAGATATGGGTGTCATCAACTCATGCGATGCATTGGAGATAAATTCGCGTTCTTTTTGAAAAGCTTTTTCAATGGCCTCAACCATTTTATGGATGCTGATATCCAGGTGCTGAAAATCTGATGTAGTGGTGCGTACCTGCTTGTAAGCCGTAAAACTCGGGAACTTTTTGCTTACCAGTTTGGTGCGGATAATGATGTTTAAAGGGCGCAGGATATAGCTTGAGAAGGCCTGATCTGCCAGAATGGTGAGTAACACCATCCCTATCAGTATCTGGAATGCAATATTCTGTAAAGGCTTGGTGGTTTCACCAATACTCTCGGTACTCTTGCCTATCTCTAACAGGTAATTTTTTTTTCCTACTTTAAACGTATGGCTCAGGATGCGGTAATCTATGGTATCCTGCTCAACCATACGTTTCTCGTTCTGTATGGTATCAAGGTGGTATTTGGGTGGCGCTACATCCAGGCTGATGTACTCTTCTTTAAGCGGAAGGTAACTGCCATAACTTTCATCGCCATCAATATAGGTTTTGATACCCTGTTGCTGTACTATTTCTAACAGCTTGTCTTTTTGTTTAATAAGGCGGTCATCGGTGTAGCTTTTGTTGATATTTTCGATAACGCCGGGTAGCAGCAAAACAAACAGGGTTACAATAACCAGCTTTGATATAGCATTGAAAAACGTAAGTTTTGTTTGAAGCTTCAAATCTTAAGCGTTTGTTTTTATGCGGTAACCCAGGCCGCGCACGGTCTCCAGCCACTCGGCAGGGGCAAACGCACTTAGCTTTTTACGGATATTTTTAATGTGTGCATCAATAAAGTTAGAGTCGTAATCGTCATTTATCACACTGCCCCAGATATGTTCGCCCAATTGTGCACGGGTAAGTGTGCGGTTTTTATGCAGTAGCAGGTAGGCCAGCAGGTCAAACTCTTTTTTGGTGATGGTATTTACCGGGTTTACGTGGTACATAATGGTACGGTCGGTAAGGTTTACCAGGAAACCATCCAGGTCAACAACGTTTTGCGGTACGCCAAACTTACGCCGAATGATGGCTTGCATGCGGCTTTGCAACTCTAACAACGAGAATGGCTTGGCCAGGTAATCATCGGCACCCAGGTCAAGGCCTATTACGCGGTCGTTCACCTCGGCGCGTGCCGTTAGGATAATGCAGGCGGCCTCGGGATTGGTTTGGCGGGCTTCTTTCAATAGGTCCAGGCCCTCATAATCGGGTAGGCCAAGGTCAAGCAGGATAAAATCGTAGAGGTTAACCGCAATTTTTTCTGATGCCGAGCTGCCGTTATAACATACCTCGCATACGTAATTATTTTTTGTTAAAAATAACTCCAGCTCCTGCGCAAGCGCCTTTTCGTCTTCAATGATCAGTATGTTCATCTAATAAAAAACGTAATAAAACGTGAAATTAAAAAACGATTCTTTACGGTTTTGCAACATGCCTTCAACGTTAACCGGGATAGAATATTTCCACGAAGCCTCTAAAGTATAATGTGGTGTGTTATAGGCCAGCGGCAATTTAAAGCTGTAGTTGAGCGCGTTAAACCTTGAATTATCACGGGCGCGGGCAAGTTTATCAATAATGTTATAAAACTCAAGCTTACGGTTATGATCGTCAGCATAACGCTGCACAAAGTTCTGGGTACCCAGTATCATGCTAATAGCCGGATTTATAGACAGGAAATCCTGATCGTTAAAAATACTGAACTTGCTCTCGTAATACTTTGAGGCGGTAACAGTGGTAAATATATCATCTGATTTACCAAAAAGATAATCAGCAGTAAAGCTGGTTTTAAAGAGCTTCCAATCGAAAGTATTCTTCCAGTTGATATCATTTGAAGATGCCGACTTGATGATATTGGCCTCTTTATTAAAAATGAAACGCGTATAACTGATGGTACCTGTGTATGTTTTTGATGCACGGTAATAATAACCACCGCCCACATCTATCTCATCAACCAATGGTTTATAACCCAGCACTTTTAATGCCGAGCCATACACAAAGAAACCCGGCTTGCTGTTTATTACCACATCTGTTGACATAAATGGGTATTTGATAGGCCCGGTACGGCCAAAGAACAGTGCATCGGTACCGTAAGTAACACCAACAGAGGCAGAACTTTTGCGGATAGGTTTTACAGTATCAGTATCGGCTACGGCATGGTAATCCCTGTACATCATCAATAATGGCTTTGCCTTTGCTGATAATGAGGTATAGGTAATTAACAATATGAGGGTTCCAAAATATTTCATCAATATAAATTGGGTTACTCGTTTCTTCTTGGAATTTCCGGTGGCCTTTCAACCCCCTCAGGCCTGCGCTGGCGTGGTGGTTTAGGTTTCTCGGTTTTAACTTCTTCTACTTTCTCGGGCTTAGGCATTTTTTTAGCCTTGGCCACCTCTTTAATTTTCTTCTTTTCTTCTTCTGATTGTTTTTGCTTGCCTTTTGTTACAGTGGTATCCCGTTGTTGAAACGAAAAATTTGCGCTAAATGATATAGGCGATGTTGCTGTAACCTTAGATGAAGCAGTTGCGTTGCCAGCCCTCGGGTATGACGAAAGTGGTGCTAACAGCATCAGGAGTACAATATACAAAAACCACTTCGTCATTTATTGGAATAGCGAAAAGCAAAAATTACGCAAAGATAATGGTGTACACCTTTTTTGCGCTATGTGTTATTACGTAAAAAATGCGCCAGGCATTAGGTGTAAAAATTCCTATTGCCTGGCGCAAACTTTAATCAGGTTTATATATAACGGCCGGGCCGCTAAAATTACAGTATAATATGTTTTGAGGTGTAAACACGCTCTTGGTCATCAACCGCAATACAAGCTATCTGGTTAAGTTTGTTTATTAAATACAAACCGGTGTTTATACCCATGCCAAACATAGGGCCGGTCATGGCGCCTGATAGTTCTGCCGTTGGGCTGATGATGCTAATGCTTTTTGTAGCACTAACCGGGAAACCGCTTTCAGCATTTATTACCGCACGATTAGCAACCAGTTCTGTATTTATTGATGTAGCTACAGCCATGTTGCTTATCTCTACATCAGCGTAAATCTCGTTTGCTTTTGAACTATCGGCAGTGCCTATGGTCCACGCTGTATTATCTGGTTGTAAACCCCAGGTAAGCAGGTCGCCATCCATATTGATCACACCACTGTTAACGCCTTCCATTTGTAATACCACTTTTGCCCTGTCTGCAGCGTAACCGCGTGCAATAGCACTAAGGCTTATACGCATACCCGCATTTTTCAGGAAAACGGTTTGTTTTGCGTGATTAAGCTCAACGTTGATATAGTTGGTAAGGCTAACTTTCTTTTTTAAAGTACGGGTTTTAACCGCTACTGTTTGGCTTTCATTCTCATTAACAGGCACACCATAAGCAATATCAAATGTACCGTGGGTTAAAGCTGAGATCTGCAAAGCGCGATCAACCAGTTTAAAGGTTTCAACATCAACACGTACAGGTGCAATGCCTGCGTTGCGGTTGATGAGGTTGATAGAGCTATCCTCGTTAAAAGTGCTTAACAGTTTTTCAATACGGGTAATTTCGTTAACAGCGCTTTCAATACGCTGTAATGCCCAGGCGGCATTATCAGTTACCAGGTTAAAATCAAACTCAGTGCCCATTAACCGTGTAGTGCGGTTAAAGATGATGGTGTTATCTGTTAAATTTTTTAATGCCAGCATAGGGGTAGCGTTTTTAAAACTTTATTGTTTAATGATAAAGCCAGTACGTAAAGCCACAGTAAAACGCAACTTTACAAACGCTAAATTAGTTGGGCTTTATGAAATTGACATGAAAAGGCCTTGCTGCCAATAAAAAAAGCACCTTTTGGGTGCTTTGGTTTTTATAATGATAATGTGATTATGCTACTGTACCTTCTTTTAGTTTCTCGGCATTTTCTGCAAACTGAAGGGCTTCCATTATCTCCTGCAAATCGCCGTTCATAACGCCGGGCAGGTTGTAAATGGTTAAACCAATGCGGTGCTCGGTTAAGCGGCCTTGCGGGTAGTTGTAGGTACGTACTTTAGCACTCCTATCGCCGGTGGCCACCATGGTTTTACGTTTCTTAGATGTTTCTTCCAGGTGTTTTTGTAACTCCATCTCGTAAACACGTGAGCGTAGTACCTGCAGGGCTTTATCGTAGTTTTTTAACTGCGATTTCTGGTCCTGGCATTGTGCTACCACTCCTGTTGGAATGTGCGTTAAACGTACCGCCGAGTAAGTGGTGTTAACCGACTGACCGCCCGGGCCCGATGCACAGAAAAGGTCTTTACGGATATCAGATACGTTCAGCTCGATATCAAATTCGTCAACCTCTGGTAATACCACGATTGATGCAGCTGATGTATGCACGCGGCCCTGTGTTTCGGTATCAGGCACGCGTTGTACGCGGTGCACGCCCGATTCGTATTTGAAGTTGCCATAAGCATCCTCGGCGTTAACGTTAAAGATGATCTCTTTGTAACCGCCTGCAGTACCTTCGGTGTAATCTACCAGTTCGGTACGCCAGCCGCGCTTTTCGCAATAGCGCATGTACATGCGGTAAAGGTCGCCGGCAAAAAGGGCTGCCTCGTCACCACCTGTACCACCACGGATCTCGATAATAGCATTTTTAGAATCTTCAGGATCTTTAGGGATCAGCATCAAGCGGATGGTCTCTTCCATCTCATCCTGCTGCTCAAGTAAGCCATCCAATTCGCCTTTGGCCATCTCGCGGAACTCTTCGTCCTTCTCGGTAGCCAGTATTTCTTTGTTTGCATCGATGTTGCTGATCACATTTTTGTAGATGTGGTATTGATCAACGATCTTGGCAAGGTCTTTATATTCCTTGTTCAGCTGGGCAAAACGCTTCATATCAGCCATTGCTTCGGGGCTGCTCAATTCGCCTTCAACAGTTTTCCAGCGCTGGTATATTAACTCTAATTTATCTAACATTTTATTTCAGGGATTTTGCGGCGGGTAACAAATGCCAAGCAAAAAACATGCAAAAATACGCATTTGTGCTGATATAATAATTCAGGCTTTTGTAAGATTGCGGCAATGAGTAGGTTGCGTACCTACGGCACGCGAGAAAGGCGCTTGTATTTTTCTACCGACCTTTTGCTCCTATGGAGCATTTAATTGCAAATTTTAGTAATGTTAGTAGAGGAGCGTACCTATGGCACGCAAACAACGAACCTGTTTAGTTTTACAAAGCGATAGCTCCTACGGAGCATTTTAAAGAAGTTGTTTCTGAAATTGCAATCCAACCCCATCGGGGTTAAAGGTCGGTAGAACACATGTCCAAGCGGAAGCTTCGTGCCGTAGGTACGAAACAACAACTATGCCTCGCGCTCAAAATATTTAAGATGCAGTTCGGTACCATCAAACACCGCGTAGGTATTATAATTTACCCACTCGCCTAAATTTACATAGCGCGAATTATCCGGCAGGGCAATATCCAACGGCAAATGGCGGTGCCCGAAAACGAAGTAATCAAAATGACGGGTCTTTAGCATATCGCGGGAGAAGGTTTCTAACCACTCTTGCTGATGCTGTATTTTATGAACATTCTTTGAACCTGCAATGCGGCTTCTGCGCGACCACGCATTAGCAATACCTACGCCCAAATTAGGGTGCAACCTTGCAAACAGCCACTGGCATGCCCCGCTCCTGAAAAACTTTTTGAGGAATTTATAGAAATTATCGCCGGGGCCGAGGCCGTCGCCGTGATGTAAATAGAAAGTTTTGCCGTTGCGTTCTTTCTCCAGCTCGTTGGTAATGATGGTTGCGCCAAGTTCCTGCGTAAAATAATCGAACATCCACATATCGTGGTTGCCTTTAAACAGGTAAAGCTTTACGCCGCTATCGGTGAGTTGGGCCAGCTTGCCCAGGAAACGGATGTAACCTTTAGGCACTACGGTTTTATACTCGAACCAGAAATCAAAAACATCGCCCATTAAAAACAATTCGGCAACATCATCTTTGATCATATCCAGCCAGCGTATAATACGGTCTTCACGCTCGCGCGATGAGGCATAGCTAACAGCACCAAAATGAAAATCAGAAGCGAAGTATAAATTTTTACCGGCCGGCATACGGTTTCAAAAGTACGGGAATAATTGAGAGATGACAAATTGACCAATACGATCCATAACCTATTCATTCACTAATTCCATCCTTCACTCATTAATTACAGGCTCGCGTTCTCGGGCGGCATGTTTTGCAGGCGCTTGTTGAAATAAATATCCCAGCTGCGCTGCTGCTGGCGGTTAACCATGTGCTCGGTATCCTCGTCGTAATCCTGGTTAAGCTGCTTGTATTTGGCGTCAATACGATCAAAAATGTTCATGGCTTCTTGCCTGTAGTTTGAGGTAAAACGGGTGCGGCTCATGGTGCGCAATACCTCCTGCTGCTCCAGGTAGGCAATATTGTAGTGGCCTTGTTCATGTTTCAGGATCTCGGCCAGTTGGTCGCGGGTTGTAACGCGCGAACGGTCTAACCAGGACTTGTAATTGTTCATCAACAACCGCACGTTAAAGTGCAGTATGTAGTCGCCGTTTGTGCGGTTGGCCTGGTAGCTAAAATCAATAGTGCAGTTGGTGTAAGCAACAACGCCGCGACCATTCGGTCGCGGCGTGCCTAAAAAATCTGCTTCGGTAAGGGTGCGGAACGATTGCGCCTTAACCGGTTTTGCTGCAAAGCATATTGTTGTAATAGCGCATAAAGCGCACAGTTTTATCAGTCTCATCTAATGCCGTCGGGGGTAAAGTAAATTTACTTTTTGACGGCATCAGTATGTAAATGGTTTAAAGCCATCATTTCTTTCATGGTGCGCTGCATGGCATCGCTTGAGCCGTCAAGGAAAATTACGTTGCCTTTTGAGTTTTCTGAGAAGTGTTTGATGGATTCTGTCCACATGGTAAACATGATAACCGAGGTGTCCATGTTGGCTTCCTGCATCTCTTTGGCGGCAACTGTCATACCCTTGGCAACTTCCTCGCGGAATAAGGCTATACCCTGGCCGCGTAACTGGGCTGCCTGGCGCTCGGCCTCGGCCGAAATTTTGATGGCGTTACCTTCAGCCTCGGCAGCTTTGGTTTTGGTGATCAATAGTGCCTGGCCTTCGTTCTCGGCAGCAGCTTTGAGGTTGTTTGATGCCACTACCTGGCTCATCGATTTCATGATCACATCATCGAAAGTGATATCATTCAGTTGAAGGTCCTGCAGGTGATAACCCCAGCTTTCCAGGATATTGTCCAGTTGTTCCTTCACGTGCTCCACAATATCGCGGCGAAGAATCAGTACCTCGCTCTGGCGTTTGGTGGCCACAAAGGCACGGATCGAGCCTTCAACAGTGCGGATCAAAGCCTGCATCAGGTTGCGCTCGTCAACAAATTTGAAAGCTACGTTTTTTATGGTCTCTTCTTCCTGGTTTAGCACCGAGTAAAGCAGCATGGCCTTGAAGTATACATTAGCCTGGTCGAAAGTTACGGCCTGGAATTCCAGCTCAACCGAACGGTTCTGGATTGATATTTTTGAGTAGATATTCTCTATCAGCGGGATCTTGAAATTTAAACCCGGCGTTAATATGCGGCGGTATTTGCCAAATACGGTAATCACCACAATTGTACCCTGTTTAACAGTTACAAATGATGAGAAAATAACAACTACGATAAAGAATAGAAAGATGTAAAATAAGACAGATGAGGCTTCCATTAGGTTGTATTTTTTATAAATGTAAGGTAATTTGCAGAACATCCAATAAGAAAAGTTTATGCCCGAACAGGACGATTACGAGCAAATAGTAATTGATAACATTGCAAAATATGGCTGTCACCTTACGCTGATAGAAAGCAATGGCTATACGCCTGCTTTTATATATTCGATAGGCTTGTATCAGAACTATGGGCACCCTGAGATAATTTGCGTTGGCCTGGATATTAATGTTATGGCCGCGATAATAAACGGTGCAAAAGATATGGCGGCTGCAGGCGAAACCATCGTTACAGGAAAGTTATATCAGGGTTTTTTGCAGGACTACGACGTGCAATTTTTAGAGGTGCAGGAACTCAATTATTTCGATTATCTGGGATTCGGTTCTAAATTTTATCAGGGCATTGATTATCCTGTGCTGCAAATGGTGTGGCCGGATAAGCAAAATAAATTCCCGTGGGAAGATGGCTTTAATGAAGACTGGAAATATAAGCAACCCTTGTTGGACAGGAATGCAAATTTCAGATTTTATGAAAGTGAAACCCTTGGGGTTTATACTACCAGCGATGCCTTAGCAGGAGCCCCGGTTTTATATGTTTATCATAACGAAAACGGCGACTGGCAGTTTCATACAAGTTTAGAACCTGATATTAATGATGGTAAACTTGTTTGCCTTAAGCACCTTGTTGAAGCCGACCCTTCATTAAACTCTATTTATTTTTTGCAATACGGATGGGCTGCATCACGGGCTGACCGGGACGCAGAGTGGGAAGTTGAAGAATCTCCTGATGAAGATGAAGACACAGATGAGGCCGGCGATGAATTAATCAGCCAGCCAGATAGCGTCAACAAACCACCTTCTGCCATCAAAAAAATGATTAATTGGCTTAAAGGCGGTTGACGCAGCCATTTTATCCGTTTGCTCAACGGAGTATTTCTGCGATATCTCCATGTAAATATATTCGTCTTTAGCAAAGCTGATGGTCTCCTCACCGATCTTTACATCCTGCGCTGCCTCACTAACCAGGTAGCTTTTGCAGGCACCACTCTCAGGATCGTACATGGCGTAATGATCAAACTGGTTTACGTTGAAGTTGGCACCCAGTTCGCGGTTCATACGCTCCAATAAATTAAGGTTAAAGCGTTTGGTAATTCCTTCTTTATCGTTATAAGCAGCCAAAACAGTTGCCGGATTTTTCTTCAAGTCTACGCCTATCAGCAACATATCGCCGGGCGAAAGGTGTTTGCGCAGTTCATTGCAAAAGCCTTCTGCATCAGCCACCGGCATATTCCCGATGTTTGAGCCGAGGAACATTACCACCTTGCGTTTGTCAGATATAGATGCAGCCTTTTTCAACATATCAAAATACTCGCCGTTGAGGCCGGTAATTTCAATGCCCGGCAGAGTAACCGGTAAGGTCACGTTGAGGTAAGAGATCACATTCTCTGATATATCGATAGGCAGATAGGTAAAATCAGCCTTATTATCTATCAGATACTTCAACAGCTTGGTTGATTTGGTAGCATCGCCGGCACCCAGCTCTATCAGGTCGAACGCATCACCATTACCTATCAAAGCTTTGCAGATATCTGCAGTTTGGTTGGTAAATATCTCCATCTCGCAATTGGTTGGATAATACTCGTCGCAGTTCATCAGGTCCTGGAAAAGTTTATCACCATGAGCATCATAGAAGTATTTTGAATCGAGGTGCTTTGGCTTGGCCGTGAGGCCAGCAATTGAATCTTTATAGAATTGACAATCGGTAATATCCATATTTTGATTGCTTGCAGAGCATGTTAAAACTTGTGGTGCCATAGGTGAGATGTGGTGGATGTTTTTAGTTTTTCTATTTAGCCAAACGTATGCCGGTGAATTGCCAGCGCAGCTCCGGCTGGAAAAAATTGCGGTAGGTAATGCGACTATGATTTGGCGAGGTAACTTCTGATGCCCCGCGCAGTACCTGCTGCCCTACCATAAATTTGCCGTTATATTCGCCGATGGCGCCGGGTGCTTTTGCGAAGCCAGGGTACGGCAGGTATGCACTTTCTGTCCATTCCCAGCGCTGGCCCCAGTTAAATTGGGTTGCCGCAACTTCCCACTCAAACTCGGTAGGCAGGCGCAGGCCTTTCCATGATGCATAGGCATAAGCCTCATAAAAGCTGATATGGTTTAAAGCCTCATGCCGGTTTACAGGCTGCAAACCGTGGAAGGTGTAGTTTTGCCATTTGCCATCTACCTGGTGCCAGTACATCGGCGCTTCAACATGGTTGGTATTCACCCAATCCCAGCCCGCGGCATGCCAGTGGCGGAAATCGTGGTAACCGCCTGCTTCAATAAACTCCAGGTATTCGGCATTGGTAACCAGGTTGGGGCTTATCTCAAAATTGTTCAGATATACCTTGTGGCGGTTCAGTTCATTATCAAAGCTGAAACCCTCGCCGTTAAAACCTACTTCGTAAATGCCTTCGTTTATTTTGATGAAACCGCCATCAACCGGAAGCGCTTTTGGTACATGCCAATCATGTGAATAGGCAGGGAATAATGGGTTATGGCCAAGGATATATTTAATATCTGTTAGCAGAAGCTCCTGATGCTGCTCTTCGTGATTAAAGCCGAGGATAAGGAGTTCGCGTACGTCATCGCTTACATCGCCGCAAGCCAGAAAGTTATACATGGCGTCATCTACATACTTGCGGTAACGTTTGATATCAATTACCGTTGGTCGGCTTAAATTACCCCTATCTGTACGGATAACGCGGGTGCCCACACTCTCGTAGTAACTGTTAAAAACGAAATTATAATTGGGGTCAAATTCCTGGTATTCGGCAAAATAGGGCTTCAGGATAAAGGTTTCAAAAAACCATGTAGTATGCCCAATGTGCCACTTAGGCGGACTAACATCCACCACGGGTTGCACAACGTAATCTTCGGTTTGCAGCGGTTCGCAAATTGCATCCGTTCGCTGGCGTACTTTTTTGTAACAGTCCGCTAAGTCCATAGGTATTATTTAGTATCCAAAAAGCGTTTGAGATCAGAAATTGTTTTAATGTGCAGTTCATTTGCCTGCTGGCGGCGCATCATTAAAGCATAGGCATTGTTAAACCCTATTGGCTTTAGCCATTTGATCTGATAACGTTTCTCAAACTCGTTCTTTACATAAATGTAAGTACTATCCTTGCTGCTTTGCAAAGTTTCTATAACTTTTGTTGGGGCCTGTAAAATAGCCAATAAGCCGGTGCCTGTGTATTCGGGATAAACATCTATCTGGTTATTGGTCATGGCATCAAACACTATTTTGGTGCCGCCAAGGCCTGTTTTTGTTTCCACACCATAGTTGGTATAACCTTTTATGAGCATGCTGTAGATATTGGTGAGGATGTATTGCTCGCCAAATATCTTGGACCCCAAACTTACAACCTGCCCGCCGCTTTGCTGCGGATCTTTATACAAGCCTTTAGCCTGCAGAAAATCTTTAGCAACCCGCTCGGGCGTTTGGTGAAGATAGTCGGTGCGGTAGTTTAATTCCGTCATCACCGAATCATTTATTAAGCCCGAAAGTTTGTTCAATGTCTTTTCTAATTCGGGGAGTTTCTGCAAGGCTTCTTCACGCACTATGGGTGCGGCGTAATACGGCGGGAAAATCTTTTTATCGTCATCCAATACAATGAGGTCGTAAGCTTTTAAGCGGCCATCGGTAGAGTACCCGCTGATGACGTCCAGTTCCTTTTCCTGTGCGGCTTTGTACATTACGGCATCGCTAATCACGATGGTGTGGATCTTTAATCCGTACTTACTTACCAGGCCGAGGTTACCATCCTGCCGGCCCATAAACTCTGGCGTAAAACCTGCGGTGAGTTTGCCGCCATAAGCTGATGGGATAAAGTAAAAGCAGGATAATATCACCAGTAAAACGGGCGCTATTTTTACCGCGCCTTTTACTTTTTTAAAGTTGAGTTTTTGCACCAGCGATAAAAGGAAATCGAACAAAATTGCCAAACACGCCGCCGGGATTGCTCCTGCCAATATCATGTTGGTGTTGTTTAAGGATATGCCCCCGAAGATAAACTCGCCCAAGCCGCCCGCTGCAATGTATGATGCCAGCGTAGCCACACCCACGTTGATCACCGTAGCCGTACGTATGCCTGCTAATATCACCGGCATAGCCAACGGAAGCTCCACTTTAAAAAGCACCTGCCACTTGTTCATCCCCATGGCTACTGCGGCTTCTTTTACGGTGCCATCCACGCCTGTAATACCGGTGTAAGTATTCCTGACGATGGGGAGCAATGCATAAAGTAGTAAAGCCACTATTGCAGGTTTTGCGCCGATACCCAATAAAGGGATCATAAAACCCAATAAAGCGATACTCGGGATAGTTTGCAGGATGCCTGCGATGCCTAATACAGTACCCGATAATTTGCGAACGCGCGATATATAGATACCCAATGGCAGACCAATAAGCACGGCAATAAACAGCGAGATAAACGTTAAGCCGATATGCTGCATGGTTTGCACCAGCAATTTATCGCTTTGCTGCTGCATAAATTCCCATAAGGTTTGCTGATGCTCATTCATGGGATCTAAGCGTATCTAAGTAAGCAGGGTGTTTAGAATATATATTATCGGCAATGGCTATCAACAATTTTTTGTTGTAATAGAATTCGCCGTTTCTGTAAAACTTTCCGAATACATCGAAACAGTATTTTTCATTGGTTTTTCCGAAATGGTAAGTGATTTTTCCCCGAACATCTATCGAGTTACTTTTTGTTTTTTTGAAGTTCCCGCGTTGAGCGTTAAATAATGACAAGTTTGCTTTGTCGCGAATGCGTTTAACTTTTTTGCTATCTCTGAATGAATAATCAAACGCATCGCAGCTAACATCTGTAAACGATTCCGTATCAAACCCCTCACATTCAATTTTTACAGAATCGGGTTTATGAACCTGTCCAAAGCTCAGGCTATAACTCAACAAAAATATCTGCGTAATTAATGCGCTATAAAGAACTCTTGTCATAAGTCATTATTTTATGTTGATTATAAGCAGACAACAATTGATCGAACGTAACCGAGCGTACTTCTTTACTTTGCTGATTTAAGATATTAATGTTTTCACGCGGATAAAATTTAAAAGTATCCAAAGCTTCCCAGATGCCGGCTGTGGCAGCCAGTTGCGAGGTGTTGATGCGAGGGCCATCTGAAGGCAGATATTGCCACACATCGATTAATTTGATGGTTTTTAGCTCCAGTTGCAGGTGTTGTTCTTTCAGGAAATCTTTAACAAAATCATTAACAGGGTTAAATAGCAATTCATTAGCCGTACCTATCTGTACTATCTTGCCTTTGTCCATCAAAGCAATACGGTCAGCTAACTCAAAAGCTTCCTGTACGTCATGAGTTACCATAATGATGGTTTTGCGTTTCAACTCGTCCAGCACCTTAAACTCCGCGTGTATCTTTGAGCGGGTAACATTATCCAGCGCGCCGAATGGTTCATCCATCAACAATACCGGTGCATCGGCAACCAAAGCCCTGGCCAGGCCTACGCGTTGCTGCTGCCCGCCGCTTAGTTCGTTAGGGTAAGCGTTGAGGTGATCTTTAGAAAGGTGCAGTTTTTCCAATAGCTCAACGGTACGCTTTTCAGTTTTGGCTTTATCCCATTTTAGCAGATTGGGTACTACCGCGATATTTTCTGCAACCGTATAATGAGGGAACAGCCCGTTGTTTTGCAAAACGTAGCCCATGTTGCGTCGCAGTATTTCAGCAGGTTCGTTAAAAATATCCTTGCCATTAATTTCGATAGTGCCGCTATCCGGTTCTATCAAACGGTTGAGCATTTTTAGCGTGGTGGTTTTGCCGCAGCCGCTGGTACCCAACAGTGCCAAGGTTTCGCCTTCGGTTACCTCGAAAGAAATATCGTTTACCGCTTTTGTAGCCCCGAAGGTTTTTACCAGGTTGTTAACTTTTATCATCAGGGCCGCTTAATCCTCTAAGGTCATAAATAAATTATTAAGCGACTCTGAATAGGTTGGGTGCGCAAATACGCAGTAACGGATACGGTCGTAAGTTATGCCGCCTTCCATAGCCATTTGCAGCACGCTCATGATCTCGCCGCCTTCAGTGCCTACAATGGCTACGCCCAGTATCTTTTTAGTTTTAGCATCAACAACGGCTTTCATCATGCCGCGGGTATCGCCGGTCTCTATCGCCCTTGCTACATGCGACATTTGAAGTTTGGCCACTTTGTAATTCAGCCCTTTTTCCTTCGCCTCGGTCTCGCTGATGCCCACGCGACCCAGTTCAGGATCGGTAAACATACAGTAAGGCACAGGCCTGTTGCGGGTACTCAGATTTTGACCTTCTATCAGGTTGCGGTAAACAATCGTGTAGTCGTTATAAGAAATATGCGTAAACGCCGGGCCGCCTTTAACATCGCCAAGAGCATAAATGCCTTTAACATTGGTCTCCAGTTTGGTATTAACTGGGATGTAGCCTTTCTCGTCAGTCTTAACGCCGGTTTTTGCCAACGCTAAAGTGTCCGTTTGCGGCGCACGGCCAATGGCAATCAACACATGGCTGCATTTTATCTTTTCCTCGTTATTGCCAACTTTTACTGTGGCGGTGATCTTGCCACTACCCTTCTGTTTAAAGCGGGCCACTTTGGCGTTGGTATGTATGGTAATGTTTTCCTCTTGAAGGATGCGGGTTAGCTCCAATGATATATCGTCATCTTCATGAGATAATAT
The DNA here is from genome assembly GCF_003432115.1 of Mucilaginibacter conchicola. GTDB lineage: Bacteria > Bacteroidota > Bacteroidia > Sphingobacteriales > Sphingobacteriaceae > Mucilaginibacter > Mucilaginibacter conchicola. The sequence continues at coordinate 751,324 of NZ_QWDC01000002.1, read as the reverse complement.
TCTATCTGATTTTTCGATAATAGTGACCTTGCTGCCGAATCTGGCAAACATCTGCCCAAACTCCAGCCCTATGTAATTACCGCCCAGTATTACCAGATGTTCAGGTACTTTCTCCAGATCAAGGATGGTGGTCGAGGTCAGGAAATCTATTTCATCTATCCCCTCAATATCATGCGGGATAACAGGCTTGCCACCGGTATTGATAAAAATCTTATCGGCCTTAAATTCTTTTACGCCGTCTTTTTTGGTACGTACGCTGATGGTTTTCTCGTCAATAAACGTGGCATCACCAAAAAGCACATCAAGGTTCTTAGTATTCTCTGCCGCTTTCAGACTTCCATTGCGCGATTTTAGCAATATCTCGTCCTTATGCTTTTTAATCTGGCGCATATCTACCTTGTAACCTTTTATGGTAACGCCCATATCGTTGCACTTGCTGGCCAGGTAAGCCACGCGTGCACTGGCCACCATGGTTTTGGTAGGTGTACAGCCGTCATTTATACAGGTGCCGCCGTAGAAGCGTTTCTCCACGATTAACGTTTTCATGCCCGCTTCAGCAAGTTTTTTAGCAAGCGGCGAACCCGCCTGCCCCGATCCGATCACTATTGCATCGTATTGTTTCATAATTAGTCGGTTATTTTTACCCCTTTCCAGAAAGCAATATAGCCGGCAATGTTTGATGCTGCTTCTTTTGGCTCGGGATAGTACCACGCCGCACCGCGGTTTTGCTGGCCATCAACTTCCAGGTCATAATAAGAAGCAAGGCCTTTCCACGGGCAGGTAGATTGTGTGCTGCACTCGCGCAGAAACTCGGGCTTTACAGAATCTTTGGGAAAATAATGGTTGTTTTCAACTACGATAGTGTCATTACTTTCGGCAATGACCTGGTTGTTCCAGATAGCTTTCATTGGTAGATGGATTTTATGATAAATATAGCTTATCAATTAGCTGTTATAATTCACTATTGTGAAATTTTGTTTGTGTAGAGGAAAATTTATCATTGAAAATCAGTCGATTAAAATTTTTGTAAAAAATAATTTGAATTTTAATTGCGTTCGTTTATCTTTGCAGTCCCAAAATAAGGGAAACGAAATTAAACGTTAAACTTAAAAGGACGGCCCGTTCGTCTAGGGGTTAGGACAGGAGATTTTCATTCTTCAAACAGGGGTTCGATTCCCCTACGGGCTACTTAAAACGCCGGTTTCTTACAAGAGACCGGCGTTTTTTCATTTACGGGGCGCGTGATGGATAAATTTTTTTTGAGGTTCAATACCTCGGAATGAAGCTCAAATATGGCTTAAGCAAAAGTCAGAATTTCATCTTTTAAAAAAAGGAAGATGATAAAGCGTGGCGATCACCAGGCGAACTAAGGGAAGGGTGTAACATATCTCCGAAATTCTGAACCTCAGAATATTTCAAAAATAAGCTGTGAACGATACGTTAGCTTACAAGTATGATACTTTACTGGCTTACAGAATAAGCCGCGCGCTAAGTATTCTGTCTGATTTTTATTGTTTATCCCATTCACTCACAAATTGATACACTGTATTCGCTTCATTCCTTGAATATTATAATAACTAATAACTGCACTTTAAGAGTGTAAGAGGATCTACAACAACAGCAATAAGGACAAGGCTGTAATCTATAGTCTGCCTTTAGTTACCGGGCATGCGAGTTCTTAGGAATGCACGGGAAGCTAATAAGTTGCGGTTTTTCATTAGATTAGCTTTAAATAATTATAACCTTGGCAATAAGCAGCGTACATAATGAAAGAGAACTATTAATAAAGGTTGGTGAAGGAGACGAAAAAGCCTTCGCCTCTCTTTTTTACGCCTATCACAACCAAATTGCAGAGTATGTGATGTTACTTACAGCCTCAACGGAAATGGCCGAAGAAATTGTCCAGGACGTGTTTGTTAAGATTTGGCAGAATAAGCGTAAACTGCACGAGGTGGAAAAATTTACTTCGTATCTGTTTATCCTCACCCGTAATTACACATTAAACAGCATCCGCAAAAATGTTAGCGACCAAAAGAAACAGGATGCGTACACCTTATCGGTAGTTAGTGATGAAACATCAGAGGTAATTGACGACCCGCTTTCAAATCCCGAATATCAAAATTTAGTTGAAAGGGCCATTGCCCAGTTACCACCCAGCCAGCACCGTGTTTTTGTGTTGAAACAAGAAGGTCGTAAAACGGCCGATATAGCCAAAGAGCTTGGGCTATCTGCCGAATCTGTAAAAAAATACCAGCAATGGGCAATAAAATCGGTAGCCGAGTTTGTGCGGACGCACAAAGAACTTTCCGCAATTTTTATCGCCATCACGCTTATCGGTAAGTAGCGGATAGGCTTATGGTAGTTATCAGTAAATAAAAATTTTACATTTTTTTTATTTTCTATATCCCCTTTTCGCAGATCCTGTGTCTTTAGTGCAAATAGCGCCTTGCTACACCTTTGGGCGCTGCTTGTAAACCAGTAAAAATGCCAAATTCAAGACTGAATGATTTGTTTGATCTGTTAAACTCAAACAACATATCTGCAGAACAACATACCGAGCTGTTATCATTAATGGCAGACCCTGCCAATGAACAGCAGGTAACAGAATTACTGAAAGAAAAATGGGAACTTTTTAAACCTAATAAAGCGCCGTTTACCGCAAAAGAAAGCGAAGTGCTTTTAAACCGTATTAATGCAATAGCGAGGGTTGAGCTGCCGCGTCCACAGTTCAGGATATGGCCACGTATTGCGGCAGCAGCCTCTATATTGGTGATGATATGTATAGGCGGATATTTTCTTTATCAAAAAACGCCGGCAACAAAACTTGCAACAGATTTACAACACACAACGCCAAAGCAGCAAGGTATAGAATTGACTTTGGCCAATGGTAAAAAAATAGCAATAGACCCCTCAAAGCAGTCTAATACATATAGTTCTGATGGTATACAGATAGGCCAGCAAAAAGGAGAGCTTGTTTACGGGCCTCAAAGCAAAGCCGACACCGGGATGTTGATGCACACGCTGGCTAACAATAGCGGTAACAAATACAAACTCATCTTATCTGACGGGACTGAAGTTTACCTGGATGCGCAATCATCCGTTACTTACCCTGTACAATTTACCGGCAAACAGCGAAAAGTAAGCATTACCGGGCAGGCTTATTTCAAAGTAAAACATGATGCCCAGAAGCCATTTATAGTAAACGCTAAAGATCAAACCGTAGAAGATATAGGTACGGAGTTTAATATACGCGCTTATGATAACGTAGCCACAACAACGCTGTTAGAAGGCTCGGTGCGTGTACATGCTAACGGGATAAAAAAAGGATTGCTGCTTATTCCGGGTGAGCAGGCTACTGTTGTGGGGGGTAACCTGAGTGCTAAACTTGCCGATGCAGAAGAAGTGACAGCCTGGTTGGATGGCAAATTGATATTCAATCATGAATCGTTAGAGAGCATTTTGGCAGAGGTTGTAAGGGTGTACGATGTGAAATTTACCTGGGAAAGCAATGATCTGAAGGCTATCAAGTTTACGGGTGCAGTAAGCCGCACAAGACCGATAAATACCATCATTAACTACTTCCGCGCTACAGAGCAGGTTGATTTCAAGAGTGAGGGTGCATCAATTAAAGTAACTAAACATAAATAATTTATACAGACTAACTTTTAACCTAATTAACAATATGAAAAGAATTTTACGCAGGTAGCTATATGCAGAGGTAACTGAACAAAAAACGTACCCCGACTTGGACCTCGGGATACGTAAGCAGTTCGGGTTACCCTTTCTTTTTGCGGCAAGGCCACATAAGAAAATCAATTAGTGTGTGAGAACAAATTATTAAACCCGAACAATTCAAACTTATGAATTTTAATGCACTATGCATAAACGCGCACCGTTTATATCCTCCGCGCATAATTTTTTTAGTCATGAAGATGACCACTCTCCTGCTGCTGATCACGGTAATGACAGTTAGCGCAGCCAGCTACGCACAAAAAATAACACTAAAAGAGGATAAGGCCAGCCTGGATATTATCCTGAGAAAAATACGCATACAAAGCGGCTACGATTTTGTTTATAGCGATGATATATTACGTGTAACCACTCCCGTTTCTTTAGAAGTAAATAACGTTTCAGTTGAAGAAGCTTTAAAGCAATCTTTAAAAAACCAACCGCTTATCTACCATATCGAGGACAGATCTGTGATCATTAAGGTAGATGAGCAGAAGGTGGAAACGATCACAAGGCTCATCAATAGCAACATCGATCTCCGTGGTAGAGTAACCGATGAAGATGGCAACCCCCTGCTTGGCGCTACGGTAACTTTGAAAGGGAACCCGGCCAAAACCACGCTTACCAATATGCAGGGAGAGTTTGTGCTGCCGGATATTGACCCGGCTAACGAGATCATCATCTCATACATTGGTAAGATCTCACAAACCATTACAGCGGGCACCAGGCAAAATATCGTGATCGTGTTGCATGCCGAAGCAATGGGGTTAAACGAGGTAGTGGTAGTAGGTTATGGCGCGCAACGTAAGAAAGACCTTACCGGTGCTGTTAGCATTGTAACATCAAAAGACCTGGAAGACCGCCCGGCCACCAACTTTGGCTATTCATTAGAAGGAAAAGCAGCGGGCGTTGAAGTACAAAGGCCATCGGGTAAACCTCAGGCGGGTGTTTCCATCAGGGTGCGCGGTACAACATCTATCACGGCCAACAGTGAGCCGATATACATAGTTGATGGTGTGCAAAGTGCTACAACTTATGATATTAACCCAACCGATATAGAATCTATCACCATCCTAAAAGATGCTTCTTCATCGGCAATTTATGGTGCAGCCGGTGCTAATGGTGTAGTTTTGATCACCACCAAAAGAGGGAAAAACCAAAAACCCGTTTTAACGCTCTCGGCTTACGGTGGCGTATCTAACGTTCTAAAAAAGCTGGACGTTTTGGACAGGGGCCAATACATTGACCTGATGACCGAATTGAATGAGGTGGCAGACTGGACCAAGTATAAAGCCAACACCAACTGGCAGGACGTGATCTTCAGAGATGCTTATGCACAAAACTACCAGCTTTCTTTAAACGGCGGGAGCGATAATACACAGTACTACATATCGGGCGGATGGATAAAGGAAGATGGTGTGGTGAGGAACAACTCTGTTAACCGTTACAACTTTAAAGTAAACCTTGACCAAAAGGTTGGCAAGATAGTAAAAGTGGGTACAAGCGTACTTTTCTCAAGATGGTTTGATAGAAATATCGACGACAACAAAGGCTCTGGCAGAGGCGGTGTGATCATGAACCTTTTAACATCCTCACCGGTCATCGATATATTTAATCCCGATGGTTCATTTACAGCCAACCCTTTACGTTTATCATTTAACAACCCGGCAGCCTATACCGATGGTGCAGTTAACGGTTACAACAATTCAAGATTTTTTGGCAACCTGTATGCCGAGGTTAATATCCTTAGCTCGCTTAAGGCAAAATCGCTTTTCGGTTATGATTATGCTACCGACCGTTACAATTATTTTCTTGATCCTTTTAAAACAGATTTCGGCAGGGTAAACAACGGGCTGGCCAATTTGAACATGAACCAAAATGCTTACTGGCTTAACGAAAATACGTTAACCTATAAAAAGTTTATAGGCAAACATTCTATCGAAGCATTTGGCGGGTTTTCTATGTCAAGGTCTTCTTATGAAGGTTCGGCAATAGAAACCAAAAACTTCTCATCATCAACAGTAACAACCGTTAACGGTGGGTCGATCATCAATTCTGCAACAGGTTCAAGAACAGCCAGAACAAACCAGGCGATCATTGGCCGGGTTAACTACGCCTTTGATGACAAATACCTTTTTACCGGAAATTTCAGGGCTGATGCCTCATCCGTTTTCGGGCCGGATAACAGATGGGGATACTTCCCTTCATTCTCCGTTGGATGGAGGCTTTCGCAGGAAAACTTCCTTAAAGATGTATCCTTTTTAAGCGACCTGAAGATAAGGTACGGCTGGGGTAAAGTGGGTAATGATCGTATTGCACCTTATTCCTATTTTGGGCAGGTTGGCGTTGGCTATAATTACGTGTTAGGCGGTAACCTTAGCTCGGGAACGGGCCCCAATACACCCGAAAACAGAGACTTGAAATGGGAAACAACCATTCAAAACAACCTGGGTATTGATATTTCGCTATTCAACTCAAGGGTAAATTTGTCTGTAGATGCCTATAAAAAGCAAACCCGCGATCTGTTGTTTGATAAGCCGGTGGCCTTGTCAAGCGGTTTTAGCGGCGCTTTGCAGAATGTGGGTAACCTGCAAAATAAGGGTATTGAGTTTGCATTGAACACAAAAAACCTGGTTAATGATCTTAAATGGGAAACCAGTTTAAACCTGTCGATCAATCGCAACAAGGTTGGTTACATTGCAGACCAGGTATTGCCTGTCGGCGCCATCTATCAGCGCGAAGAAGCTGCAATTATAAAAGAGGGCTATCCTTTGGGGACTTTCTTTGGCTATGTGGCAAAGGGTGTCGACCCGCAAACAGGCATGGAGCAATATGAAGATTTTGACAACAATGGCATATTAAATAACGATGATAAGCGGGTGATAGGTAACGCCAATCCAAAATTCACTTACGGTATCACAAACTTCCTTTCTTACAAAAACTTCAACATCAATATCTTCTTCCAGGGGGTGCAGGGTAACCAGATCTTCAATGCAACCCGGATTGAAACGGAGGGCCTTAACGATTTCAGGAATCAATCCTCAGCTGTTTTAAACCGCTGGACCACCCCGGGGCAGATCACCAATATACCCAAGGCTGTAGCCGATGACGTAAGCAATACCCGCATCTCATCGCGGTTTATCGAAAATGGCTCGTACCTGCGCCTTAAATCACTCACGCTGGGTTACTCATTCTCGCCAACCATTGTCAAAAAACTGGGTATCCAGAAACTGGGCTTATATGTAACCGGAGAGAATGTCTTCACATCATCTAAATACAGCGGTTTTGACCCTGAGGTAAGTGCATTTGCAGGGCAGAATGGCGTATCCGGAATTGACTACGGTACCTACCCACAGGTAAGAGCATTTATTGTGGGCTTAAACGTCTCGTTATAACATCATTTAAATTTTCAAGAAATGAAAAGAATCAGACAATACTTTATATATATGATGTGTATCGCGCTATTCGCATCATGCAAGAAATTTCTGGATGTGGCACCGGAATCCAGCGCTACCACTGGCAACGCCTACAAAACTGCAAAGGATATGGAGGCAGCACTTACAGGCGTGTACAATACTTTATACCAGGAATATTTTATCTGGGACAGGGTACTTCTTGGGGATGCCCGGTCAGATAACGCCTACTCTGGTGGAGACGATCAGGAGATCAATCAGTATGATGCGTTAAATATATCCTCTTCAAACAGCCGCGCAACGTTTGACTACCGCCAGCTTTTTAACGGGGTAGCACGTGCAAACCTGGTAATTGATAAGATCAAAGGTGTGAATGACCCGCAGTTAACAGCGGAAAGGAAAGCTCAAATTACAGGGGAAGCAAAGTTCTTAAGAGCTTATTATTATTTTGAACTGCTTAAGTTGTACAGGAATATACCGCTTGTTACCGATTTTGGCTCTGTCGATCCGGCAAGTGTGAATGTTCCTGCAGCATCACCTGATGCAATTTATCAGCAAATTATCGCCGATTTAAATGATGCGCTGGTTTTGCCTTATGACTACGGGCAGGGCGCTTCGTTAAATAAATCGAGGGCAACAAAAGGCGCTGTAAACTCCCTTTTGGCACAAGTGTATGCTCAAATGCCCAACCCTGATTATAACAAAGTTGTAACCTATTGTAATGCCGTTATCAACAGCCCGGCCGGTTACGATCTGCATCCCATTTATAATCAATTGTTCGATGGTACGCATTACATTAATTCTGAGGCTATTTTCGAGATCCAGTTCATCGCCAATACCGCACAGGCTAACTGGGGGCCGCAGTTGTTTTTACCGCCATCACTTACCGGAGACGAATGGAGAAAATACTGTACGCCATCTGTAGATCTGGTTAATGCATACAACAGTGAGGGCGATACGGAACGTAAGAATACAAACATCCTTATGGCAGATGCCGGTTGGGCCGATGAGTACTGGAAGCCATGCGCCTCTTCGGGACAAATACCTTTCGTTTTTAAGTGGGAGCATGCAAATGGTTATGCAAGCGGCGATTACACCTACCTGATACGCCTGGCCGATATCATCTTGTTGAAAGCCGAGGCGCAGAATGAATTGGGCAATATGTCAGGAACCGATGGCGCCATCGCACTTTTAAATAAAGTACGCGGGCGAGTGCATTTAACCGGTAAACCGGTAAGTGATAAGGAAACTGTTAAAAATTTCATCCTGAATGAGCGCCGCTTAGAACTTGCTTTTGAAGGCACAAGATTTAATGACCTTGTGAGGACAGGGAAATTTGTAGCCACAATGAATGGTTTGAAAGAATACAAACTAAACTGTGGAAATGCAGACCGCGAACTGGTTAATTATGCGGCCAACAATAACAAAATGTTACTTCCTATTCCGGCAAGCGAACTAAACAGGAACAATAAATTAAAGCAGAACCCCGGCTATTAATTGAACCTTGATGAGCTGTTAACCTTAACAAACTAATAAAATGAAAAGATTTTTAATTATAGCCCTGGTTTTTATAACCGGCATACTTGGCGCTTGCCAAAAGGAATTAAAGAATGCCTTACCGTTTGACACAGATCAGGGAAATGCGGCAATAGATACGCCGTTAACCAGTACCTTGCCTAAGCCCGCCCTTACCGGTAAGCTTGTTTATCATACTTACTCTTGTTACGCTTGTGCCGGCACTAAAATGTATATATACAATTTTAGTACAAATACTTTAAACTGGATAAGCCAAAACTGGAATATTGATTACCCGATGAATGCCCATTTTAACCCCGACGGGACAAAGATCGTATTTATGGGGCAACCAGCCGGCTCCGGCGACTGGGATATCTACCTTTGGCGGGTTGGCGATACAGATGCCCCCACAAATCTTACGGCAGGTAATGGTTTAAGGGATGAAGACCCTAAATTTTCACCAAACGGGTACAGGATAGCGTTTAAGCAAGACGGTGACCTGAAATTGCTTGACCTTGACGCTAACATTACTGATGTTATCACTAATACGCCTTCAATTGAAGAAGGTATGCCTTACTATAACGATGATGCCACAGGCCTGCTTTTTGCACAAGGGGCCGGCAACAATTCAGATATATTCCAGATCAATCTTGATGGGTCGAATAAAATCGCGTTGGCAAACGTGGCAGATGTGCAGGAATATTATCCTATAAAGCGCGATCAAAATACTTTCCTCTACAGCAGGTGGGTTAGCAGCAGTGACCATCATGACCAGGTTTACATGGGGTATTTTGCAAATAACACCCGTACCCGACTGCCTTTTAACAACGCCAATGCAGAATATGCTGACGCATATCCTTGCGGAACTGATTACGTTATCCTTTCAAGTACCCGTGCAGGTACTGCCGGCGGATATGATCTGTATATCGGAGATATCACCAGTAAAAATATATGGTCGTTATCAAGCTATAACGCCGGTATCAATTCATCAGACAATGAATTGGGTGCTGCATATACACCTAATTAATCTGATCTATTTAAAATAACATGCGCCATAGTTAAACCATTTTAAAACTTAAATAACATGAAAAGAATTGCACTTTTAACGCTTGTTTTTTTAGCAGGCATGCTTATCTCATGCCAGAAAGATTCTAAAATTAAAACGGTTGTTGATACAGCACAAAGTACGAAAACGTCACGTTTATCAACTAACGCTGTTCAGGCCAAACCTGCTGTTACCGGCAAACTTGTTTATCATAGTTACTCGTGTTATGCCTGTGCGGGCACTAAAATGTATATATACAATTTCAGCACAAATACCTTAACATGGGTTAGTCAGAACTGGAACATTGATTATCCAATGAATGCACATTTTAGTCCTGATGGAACAAAGATCGTATTCATGGGCCAGCCGGCAGGATCAGGAGACTGGGATATTTACTTATGGACAGTGGGCTCTTCAAGCGCCCCAACAAATCTTACCGCAGGTAATAATTTAAGAGATGAAGACCCTAAATTTTCACCGAATGGCTACAGAATAGCGTTTAAGCAGGCTGGTGATCTGAAAATAATGGAACTTACCGGAAGCGTTACCAATGTTGTAACAAACACACCGTCGATTGAAGAAGGGATGCCTTATTACAATGATGATGCAACCGGATTACTTTACGCACGGGGTGCCGGTAGTGCATCTGACATCTATAAAATTAATCTCGATGGCACAAATAACACAGCATTAGCTAATGTAAGTGGCGTGCAGGAATACTACCCGATTAAACGCGACCAAAATACATTTTTATACAGCAGGTGGTACAGCAGCACTGATCATCATGATCAGGTTTACATGGGTTATTTTGCAAACAGCACACGCACGCGCCTACCGTTTAATAATAACAATGCCGAATATGCAGATGCTTACCCATGCGGAACAGACAATGTGATCTTATCCAGTACCAGGTCCGGAACAGTTGGTGGATATGATCTATATATAGCGAATATCAACACCGGGGCAATTTATTCCCTATCAACCTATAACTCCGGGATCAATTCTTCAGTAGACGAGTTAGGGTCTGCCTACACACCAAATTGATTTTAAAGAACTTTTTTAGTTGATTAATAAGAGAGCGTATCCAATTCAATGAATTGGTGCGCTTTTTTTATTTTCCGGCAGCTCTCCACTGTATAAACAAAGCTATCAATTGCTTCTTAAGGAAGATTTAGCAGCTTCTAAAGCATCAAAGCCGGAACTCTTTAGAAGAGATTCCGGCTTTGATGCAAAGGTTAAAGTATTAAAAGAGTTACCGATAAGCCTACCAGCCGTAATTCTGTACAAGGTTAGGATCTTTATCTATCTCTGTTTGTGGTATAGGCATCAGGTAATGTTTGTCAACAAATACCCTGTTCTGTAAGGTTACCGTTTTGTAGAACACAGCTACACCCGCGGCCTCACTGCTTTCGTTGAGACCGGTAGCCTGCAGTTCTGCTGCAGAAGGGCGTGCGTTTAAACCCAATGCAGGCACATTATCTACCGTCTTAGCAATTAACCAGCGCCTTACATCCCAAAAACGATGGCTCTCAAAGGCAAGTTCCACCCGGCGCTCGTTTTGTATCCGTTTGCGCATACCTGCTTTGGTCTGATCCTCAGGCAGGATAGGCAGCCCCGGCATAGATACGCGTGCACGCACCAGGTTCAGGTATTGATAAACCGATTGGTCCGGAGCATCAAGGTATTCATTCATGGCCTCGGCATAGCTTAGGTAGATCTCTGCAAGGCGGAAAATAGGGAAGTTTCTTGTGCCCGTTCCTGAGTTTGCATTGCGGTCATAAGTAGGTGATAAAAACTTACGGACGTTATAACCCCAGGGGTTGGTGCCGGGTTTGCCGGTTGCCCATCCATCGGTTATGCCATTGCCCGATCCGAACCAGGCCAGCCTCACCGGGCGCCTGGTAGCATCAAAGCGCCAAACATCATACTGGAAGAATATGCTGGCATAAAAGCGTGGGTCGCGGTCTTTGTACATGTTCGATATATTGCTTACGTCCTGAAATTTCAAACCATCCCAAAGCTGGCCATTCCAAAAGCCATTAGTGGTATAGCCGGAACCTGCGGCAGTGATGGGATAACCATTCTTCATTTCATAGGCATCTATCAGTTGCTGTAGCGGGGTAAGCTTTCCATTACCTTTAAAAGGTGAACCATTTGGCAGGTAATTGCCGTCTATATCTGTCGAGTTACCCATTATCCTTGGCAGGATGGTCTCGGTATAATCGCGGGTATAAAATTGCGCCGCATAATTTTGTACCGGGTTGTTAGGATTAGGGCTATATAAGCTGTATATATTCAAATCGATAACCGCTTTTGCAGCATCGGCAGCTTGTTTCCATTTTTCTTTGTCGTATGCGGGGTTAAAGAGTGCCTTGCCGTCTTTATTCTTGATACCGGCATATAAAGGATTGCCATTAAACAAGGGGCTGGCAGCATATAAAAGCGTCCTCGCCTTTAGCGCCAAAGCAGCACCCTTGGTAATGCGGCCGGTTTGTGCGGCATCCTGGGTGGAAGGTAGTACCGCTGCAATGGCATCGCACTCGGTACTTATAAAGCTTACCACTTCATCTACTGAATTGCGCGCAACCTGAGTATCTTCCAGGTTACCGGGATCTACATCTTTAGCAGTAGTTAACAAAGGCACCGCGCCATAACGTTTGAACAATTCAAAGTAGAATTGCGCACGCATAAAACGAGCCTCGGCTTTATAACGCGGTTTCCAGGTGGCATAGTAGCTTTCACGGTCGAGCGGGATAGGCACACCATCAATCCGTTCAATAAAAATATTAGCTCTCCTGATATCCTGGTACTTGCCAGACCAGTTGCCCAAAGGGTTATCATTGGTGCTCCAGCTACCCAAATTGTACTTGTAAGCGTTAACCGCCTCGCCATTGTCAAACCAGTGGTGGTAAGTTTCATCTGTTGCAGCAGTATAATAAGCCGTCAGTTCGTTTGGCAATGCATTGTAAAGGCGGGAAAGTGCCTGCTCTGCAAGGTTGATGTTATTAAAAACATCGTTTTCGCTCGAATATTCGGCAGGTACAACATCTAGGTATTTTTTGCAGGATGTGCTGCCTATTAATAGTGCTGCTAAAAGCAGCGTGGATATCTTTTTCATGGTGTTACATTGAAGCATTTAATCCTAAGTTTATGACACGCATTTGAGGGTAGTCGCCAAAGTTGTTACGCTCCGGATCGAAAATTTTCATTTTGGACCAGGTGTAGATGTTTGAGCCGTTCGCAAAAATGCGGATGTTTGACAGGCCAATGCGTTTAACCCAGATTTTTGGGAACGTGTAACCGATCTCGGCATTTTTAAGGCGCAGGTAGTTTGATGACCTTAGCCAAAAGGTTGAGTTTTGGTTATTATTAACATTATTTGACGAGGATAGCCTTGGCCATTGCGCATTTGGATCGGGGTTATCGGTGGTCCAACGGCCTGTAAGGTAATCGGCCAGTACCGAGCTGTTGCTGGAAAATGCCCATGCCGAGGTGCCGGTCAACCATAGCTTACCACCCGTGGCTCCTTGAAATAACACATTGAAATCCACGTTTTTATAGGTGTATGACAGTGTGAAACCCATGATGGATTTTGGGGTGGTAACCTGGCCCAGGTAACCCTCATCCTGACTGTTTATCACGCCATCGCCGTTACGGTCAAGATACTTTATATCTCCGGGGCGTACTGTGCCAAACTGTTGAGTAGGGCTGGCTGCGATGTCCGCATCATCTTTAAATAAGCCCAATGCAGTAAGACCATAAGCCTCGTTGATCTGGGTGCCTTTTAATCCGCGGTAGGCTAAAGCGTATACAGGCTCTGCTGCGTATTGTATGCGATTGGTTGCGTAAGAGTAAGATCCTCTTATCATCAGGTTATGGTTACCGAAGCGTTTGCGCCAGGTAAGTTCGCCCTCAAAACCTTTGTTATCTACAATACCTGCGTTAATGGCCGGCAGGTTTTGTACGCCGCTTACATCGGGGATAATAGTAGCCGTGGTGAGGATCTGTGAGCGCCTTTCTTTGAACACATCGCCAGTAAATGATAGCTCACCTTTAAATAATTCCAGATCTACACCAATATTGGTTTTTTTTGATTTCTCCCAGGTAAGGAAAGAATTACCGGTAGCACTTTCCTGTGCGCCCGGAAAAAAGTCGCCGTCAGCAGCAGATCCAAATCGGTAACCCAAATCGTTATTGCCCGTTTGCCAGGTACTTAAGTAAGCAAAGCGGCCAACGCTATTATCAACACCTACAATACCGTATGATCCCCTGAATTTTAACAGACTGACTATTTTTGAATCTTTCAGGAATTTCTCGTTTGATGCGATCCATCCTAATGATGCCGCCGGGAAGAAACCCATGCGGCGGCCTTTCATAAAATTTTCTGAACCATTGTAACCGGCGTCGAACTCGGCTACATAACGCCTGTCATAAGCGTAATTGGCCCGGCCCACTAAACCAAGTTGCTTATACGGCAGCGCTGCAATGGCACCGTCGGCAGTATTGGTTGCCTGGAAACTTTCTGATTGATTGTAACGCAACATACCCGATACAGCATGTTTCTGCGCAAATGTTCTGTCGTAATTTAAATAAGCCTCTAAGGTTGACTTTCGGCTGCCATTGGCGTTGATATTAAAGCCCAGCAATCCATCACCGGTTGTTAATTCTTCATACCTGCCTTTGCTAAGGTCTGTCTCATTCTCATCTATGATGAAACGATAGGTAGAATAATTACGCTGGCGGAAGATATTGCGGTAGTTCTGTGCATCGTACGCAAAACGCGTCCTGAAGCTCAAACCCTCGGTCACGAATGGCATTTTCAACGTAAAGCCCACAATAGAACTTAATGTATTTTCAAAAAAACGACCATAACCATATTGCGTTAGCCTGCCATAAGGGTTGGGCGGCGAATCTTTTTGCCCCGGTACCGAGCCATTGGGATTCGTTAAAGGATAAAGATAAGATGGCGTGGTACGTAGCTGGTTCCAGATACCGCCGGCTGTTTCGTTAGGATAGTTCCTGTCACGTACGATGTCAGACAGGTTCAGCTCCAGTTTAAGTAACGGGGTAATATCCACATCTATATTGCTGCGGAAATTGTACTTATTGGTTACCGCATTAATATTGTAGGCGTTAAGGTTATCATACTTATATAAACCATCCTGCTTTAAATAGCCCAGTGATACGAAATAACGGGCTGTTGATGAACCACCATTTACGTTAAGGTTACCCTGCGTCATCATTGATGAAGGTTTGATCAATTCTTTGGTCCAGTCTACATTTGGGTATAGATACTGATAAGTAGGATTGCTGCGGTCGCGGAATTTATTGATGTATTCGTCTGTGTAAAGGTTAGCATTCAAGCCATCATTGTTCAGCGCTTCTCGAAACAGCGTTAATGCATTGTACGAATCGAGATATTTAGGCATGTTAAATGGCTGCTGAGCCGCCGTTTGCGCGGTAAGCGAAATAACTGGCTTTCCGGTCTTACCTCTTTTAGTCGTTACCAGCACAACGCCATTAGCGCCCTTCATACCGTAAACGGCAGTAGCGGCTGCGTCTTTCAATACGCTAACCGTTTCCACATCATTGGCATCTATACCGTCAATGCTGTTTTCAATGCCATCTACCAATATAAGCGGGCTTTTGCCCTGATAGGTACCAAAGCCACGGATGTACAGGGCCGAGCCATCTGCACCGGGCTCACCACTACTTTGTATGGTGACCAAACCCGGCAGGCGGCCCGCAAGGCTGTTGGTAAGGCTGGCAGTAGGCGTACGTAACAACTCTTTTGAGGTGACCGATGTAAGCGCACCGGTAACATTGTTTTTTTGCTGTGTGCCATAGCCCACCACCACCACATCTTCCAGCATGGCGATGTTTTGTTTTAGTCTTACAGCAATGAACTCGCGTGAGCGCACCGGTATTTCCTGTTTCAGGAAGCCCATCATGGTGTATACCAGTGTAGCATCTTCGGGTACTTTGATCATGTAGCCGCCATTCACATCGGTAATAGCACCGTAGCCGCTACGGCCTTTAACCGTAACCGCCACACCGGGCAAGCCCACGCCGCTGGTATCGGTAACTGTACCGCGTACTTCAATGTCCTTAAACATTTTATAGCTATTAGCTGCCGAATGGTTGTTTACAGCATGTTTTATTTCAGCCTTTGCAGGCGAGCAAACAACTGCTATAATGCTGATGAGTAAAGCAAATAAACCGCCGAGCGGGTAAGTGCTTTCTCTTTTTTTATATAAAAGTTTTTTCATAATTGGTTTGTATGGTTTTTTGATAGGAATACTTTTTTAAGAGTATTGGCTGGCACTTAAGCAGACTATCCGCTATCCGTTCCGGTTGATGCATCGCTCTATATCATATCGTTCAAATATTTATGGATTGATCATTATGTGCTTTCTGTTGCCACTACCATCATTAAGCCCCGAAAGCAGGGCATGAGGCGGGCTACTTGCTCTTTTTTAAGAGCACAGTAGTGTTATTAATAGCGCCTTAAAGGCTATTGAAGAAAGTGTTTTTGTTAGTCGCCTATAGGGCAGGCAATGTCAACCCCGGTAGCGATTGGGGTACCGAAATTTGGCGAACCGTCTGTATTCCAGGTGAGTTTTTGCATACGCGCCGTTCGCGGCTGGTCGGGTTTATTAGGGAGTGCACGGGCGTGGTAGATGAACCAGTTCTCAGTTTCAACCGTGCCCTTATCGTTGGTGCGGCGGCTGGTGAAAAAGCCATTGTGGCCTGGCCCGTAAACGCTGGTTTTGTCGCTTTTTTCAAAAACCGTTTTTTTGTTTATCCAGTTACCGGCTACCAACGGGTCGCTGCCTGTTTTGAGTTGAACTTGGGCGAGGCAATAGTTATCGCTGCTATAGCGGCTGGCCGAGAAGATAATAAACAGCGGGCTTTTTGCATCGCGTTGCAGAGCTATTGGCCCTTCGTTAACACCTGCACCTAAAAAAGTTGGTTCCCATCTTTCCCAATCGTTAGTTGGCGATGATATTTTTACCCTTGGGCCGCTCAATGTCCATGGGTTGGACATTGGTGCAATAAAAATGTACTGCTTATACTTTTCATCAGCGTTTTCCCAGCCAGACCAGGTAAAGTAGTTTTTATCACCTATCGTTACAACGGAGCCATCAATCGCCCATTGATCGTTAGCCTGATCAAATATTTTGCCTTTAAAATTCCAGGTGCCCTGGGTGGGATCGGGATTATCATTTTCCAGCACAAACATGCGGTTGCTGTCGTTAACTCCTCCTTGCGCAGCAGCGAAATAGATATACCATTTGCCCGAAAGAAAATGTAGTTCCGGTGCCCAAAGGTCGGCCGAGTGGTCTGTATTCTGCGGTGGTGTCCAAACGGTTGTTTCAGCAGCAGCAACCAATTGCGACATGGCTTTGGTTTTTGCTATAGCAATGCGGTTACCCTTTGTAGAAAGGAAATAGTAATTACCATCCTTTTGCGCTACAAACGGATCGGCATGGTCGCCGTCAATAACCGGGTTTTTAAAGTATTTGACTTTAATGCCGGTAGGGTTTACTTTAATCGAATCGCCGCCCGTTTGACTCTTTTGGCAAGCCTGGGTCAGCATAGGCAGGCAGGCAATTAATAGTAAAAGTGATCTGCTTCTCATAAGATTGTAAATAGGTTTCAGAAAAATTGGTTAGCCTTAAAACAAACAGGCAATTAGCTTAGCCCGCAGATGTCTGTTTCAATTCATTTAATTGGTTAACCAAATGTAGGGACGAAAATTGCCGATAGTGCCGATACAGGAGAAGTCAAAAGTAAAATCAAAACTGTTTATTTGACATTTAACTGATAGTCAAATATTTAACTATGATAAATCTTGTAAAAATCAAGGTTAAAATCTTAAATAACACCGGTTTAACAAAGCGTTTGAAGCGTTTCTGAAAGGGGGGCTTCGTCGCAATCTGTTTTTATATTTATTTTTAGGCTGACCGTTCAAAGCTATCGCCGGGATGAAGAGGTAAAGTATTTAATTACACGTACAAGTTGCCCATTTCGGTCGTGTTAGTCCGGTTCAATCCTTCTTCTTTTGTAATTACTGATGAAAAAAAGAACTTCCATTCTTGCAGCATTTTTGCTCACCATGGTTTCGGCTTACGCTTCCAACCCCCGAACAGACAGTCTTTGGAAAGTATTAAAAACCGAACTGAGTAAAGAGCCCCGGTACATCGACCGTAAAGAGCAAAAAATACTTTTATTAAGGCAGCGCCTGTCATCCATACCGGATACTCAGTTTTCTCCACGTTTTACACTTTTGTCGCAGTTGTTTGACGAGTACAGTTCTTTCAAATTTGATTCTGCCGTTACCAGCGTAAACAGGATGATCGACCTTTCAAAGCGCTTCCACAAACAAGATGAATTGATCAAAAGCCGAATGGCGATGGTGACCGTGTTACTCAAATCCGGGTTTTATAAAGAGGCATTTGAGGCGGTTGCACTAATAGATACCGCTGTGCTGTCTAAGCAAACCCGGCACGAGTTTTTAAATCTGAGGGCGATGCTTTACGCCGAAGTGAGTGCCTATGATAATGATGCTTTTTTTGCCAAAAGCTATAAACAGGCCTCGCAGCGCGACTATAGGAGCGCAGCCAGTATCATTACACCTGACGAACTGGAACAGATGACCAGCCGGGCTTTCTTGCCCGAGACAGATCGGAACCGAAAACCGACCGCTGAATTTTATTACAGGTATTTTTTAGATAATCACTTAACCGAACATCAGGTAGCAATGGCTGCTACGCTGGTTAGCCATGCCTACCAGGGTGACGATAAACTTTTACTACTCATGCTTGCCTCTATAAGTGACATCCGCTCGGCTACTAAAGAAACCTTCGCCATCTTTTTACTGGGCCAGGAGTTTTTTAAACTGAACCGGAACGGTGATGCTTATATCTGTATAAAAGAGGCCCTTGGCAACGCCGCTTTTTATGGCACGCGCAATAGGGCCGCCCAGATAGAATCTGTTCTTCCGCTTATTGCCAGTCGTTTACTTGAAGAGAAGCAGCACGAAAAAGATATGGTATGGATAGGCTTGGGTATTGTGATGCTGGTTGCAGTGGTGCTGGTTTTCCAATTAGTGCTTTTTCGTAAACAGGTGATCCGCATTAAAGTGAACGAGCAGGTCATCAAAGAAAAAAATGCCGAATTACAAGATGTCAACGGCATGCTTTGGCAATCTTCTAAAATTAAAGAAGAGTTGATCGGGCTGTTCTTCAAAACCTGTTCCTCTTACATAGAAACACTCGAAAAAGTAAAGCGTAAGACCCAGCACAACATAAAGTTAGGCAAATATCAGGATGCAACAACTGTGCTTGGTAATGTGCAGATACAGCAGGAAAAGACGCAACTCTATAGCACACTTGACAGCGTACTCCTTACCCTGTTCCCCAATTTTGTTGCCTCTTTTAATTCCCTGCTGAATAAAGAAGACCAGATCTGGTTAAAGAAAGGGGAGATGCTGACCCCTACGATAAGGATCTTCGCACTCATCAGATTAGGCGTGACCGACATTGAAACTATTGCCAAAATTTTAGATTACACCGTTAATACGGTTTACACCTACCGGGCCCGTGTGAAGGCTAAAGCAATTGTAGAGCCGGAAGTTTTTGAACAGAAGATCATGGAAATTAAATTCACAGATGAGTTTTGACCCGATAGATTGATGCCTATACGCTGAGCGTGGATTGTTGGCGCAAGGGCGATTTTTGCACTTATTTGTTAAATACGCAACCTGTGCCTTTGATCGTCTTTTTATCGATATTGTAACTATCAATTTCTTTGGATTGTTTGTTTTTCAATCCCTTTCATATAATGATAAGACTTTTGAAGAGCCCGATACCTCAGCCGGCATCCCAGATTTGTGAACCAAATACGATAGTCAATATAAAAATATCCCTTAATATCTTAATAGCGTTGTGAAGTGTGTTGTAAACCGTTCTCTCGGTGAGCCCTGTACGTTCGCTTATCTCGCAAAAACTTACCTGGTCAAAGTATCTCAGTTTTACGATTTCTATTTGCCTTGGCGATAAACGGTTCAGGGCTTTTTGCAGGCGTTTTTTTGTGATCTCGTCTTGCTGGCTGGCTATTAATATATTCTCATAAGGCTGCTCAGCTGCGGCAGCTTCAATTTCCGCCTCTTCCAGTGTTGTGGTAAAAGTATCGCGGCTGTATTGCTGATAGGTTTTGTATAAAATGCGCTTATAGATGGTGAGCACATATTGCTGCACATTTTGTACGCCCGATAGTTTTTCCTGTATTCGCCAAAGCTCCAGGAAAAGGTTGTTGATGCTTTCCTTAACCAACTCGGGGTTCTTATACATACTCACGCCAAAGCGGTACAAATCATCATAAAAAATATTAAAACAAGCGTACAGCCCTTGTTCGTCGCCTTGTACGAGCAAGCCCCAATTCTTTTTAACCTGTACTGAATTAATACCCATCTGTAATAGCCACAACAGTGGTGTTTTCTATCGGCAGATGAATGTAGCAAAATGTTTGTAAAATATTTTAAAAAGTATTGGTAAAAAGGAATAATCTTTTGCACTTGTGTATAAATACCAATTAAATGGATTATTCTAATTACAATACCGATGATTTTTTGCTGGATGAGAGCTTTATAAACTATTGTTATGATAGTAATGACGCAGATAAAGCGCACTGGGAAAACATCATTCGTACGCAGCCGCTCCTTAAAAATAAAATCAACACCGCCCGCGATCTGTGCCTGATGCTCAACATCAGGGTGAGTGCTGATGAAAAGAACAAAGCCCTTCAAAAATTAAAAGCTTCATTAGCTGCAGAAGCAAATTTGCCAAAGCCCCCTGATGTTACCAATGTGCGTAAGTTGTGGATATCCCGCTTTGCCATTGCGGCTACATTGCTGGTACTGCTTATCGGCTATGGTTTCTACCGTTATCATGTTACGGTGCCCGGTTCTGTTTTATATAGTCAGATAACAAGCGCTAATTATCGGATGGTTGCTCAAACAGATAACAGATCGCGCAAAACGTTGGTATTGCCTGATGGTACCAAAGTACTGCTTAACGGAGCCAGCACGCTAAAGATCGCTAATGATTATAACAAGGATAACCGCCACGTGCTTTTAACGGGCGAGGCCTTTTTTGAAGTAGTTAAAGATAAGAGCCGTCCTTTTGTTGTACTTACCAGCAAAACCGCAACCACTGCTTTGGGTACATCATTTAAAGTAAGTAATTACATGAGCGCAAAAACCGCAAGTGTAATGCTATCTACCGGAAAGGTTAAAGTTGAAGCCACGCAGGCCGGATCAGCGATAAAAGAAGAAATACTGGTGCCGGGCCAGCAGGTTGTATTGACTGACGGTGATAAAAGCTTTACCCGCGGTGATTTCAACCAACTGGAGATACAAAACTGGAAGGATAGCCGCCTGGTGTTCAACAATGCTGATTTTACGGAAATAGCCACCAGGATAGAAAGCACATACGGTGTGAAACTCAAAACAAATGCAGCGCCGACAGATAAGATCCGTTTTACCGGCCAGTTCAGCAACAAGTCGCTTTCAGAGGTGCTTGACGCCATTGGCTACGTTAACAACTTTACTTATAAATACAATGCCGATAACGTAACACTCGTATTCTGACAGAATGCAAAATGATCAACTAACCTAACTTTTAAACTATGCAAAAAAAACTACCCAAAAAGCGTTTGCTCTCAACAACGTTATGCAGGTTATTTGGAGCCGTGATGCTGGTTGTATGCGTTAGCGCATACGCGCAATCATCTCCAAAAGCGGCCCGCTACTCATTTAACTGGCAGGACAAGCCGGTGGAAAGTGTGTTTAGGCAGATAGAGGATGTTACCAAGATACATTTCTCTTACAACCCTGCCGATGTGGATTTTAAACGCCGCATCAACCTCAGGATCGTTGATAAGCAGTTGGATGATGTTATCGAAGCGCTGGCCGCTCAGATCAACGTAAGGTACAAGATAGCCGGAGAAACGGTGATGATACAAGCCTTAAAAGCCGCGCCGTTCACTTTAAAAGGTAAAGTGCTTGATGGCGATAAACTGGCTTTACCCGGCGTAACCATCACCAATACTAAAACTGATAAGTCTACGGTAAGTAATACCAACGGCGAGTTCTCCATTGAAACCAATAACGGCGATGTTGTTACCTTCAGGATGCTGGGTTTTGAGCCATCATCAGTTATAGCGAGTGAGAACTCAAAATATGTCACCATCAACCTTAAACAAAGCAGCACAGAGCTTAAAACAGTGGTGGTTACTGCCCTGGGTATCAAACGCGAACAACGTGCACTGGGTTATGCTTTCGCTGAAATAGATGGTAACGATCTGAAAAAAGCCCGCGAAACTAACGTGATGAACTCGCTGGCCGGTAAGGTGCCGGGTTTGGTGATCAACAGCACAGCGGGTGGCCCGGCCGGTTCATCAAGGGTTATCATACGCGGTAATACAACCATTACCGGTAATAACCAGCCATTGTATGTGGTAGATGGTGTGCCGATAGATAACTCAAACTATGGCCAGGTAGGGGGTGGTAAATATTCCGGCGGCCAGGATTTTGGCGATGCCATATCTGCCATTAACCCTGATGATGTAGACAAGATCAGTATCCTTAAAGGGCCCTCTGCGTCTGCCTTGTATGGCAGCCGTGCAGGTAATGGCGTTATTCTTATCACCACAAAAAGAGGAAGCCAGCGTAAGGAACTGGGTATCGAGTTTAACAGCACTTCATCATTTGAAAAACAGCTTACCACGTTAGATGGTAACCAGTTCATCTACGGCCAGGGCTCCTCAGAGCAATTGGTAATTGACGCCGCCCAGGCAAAAAATACGCTCTTCAATAACTTCGGGCCAAGGCTCGATCCTAATTTGCAGGTCATTGGCTTCGATGGTGTTTACAGGCCATTTGCTTTGGTGAAGAACAATATTCAGGACTTTTTCCGTACGGGTTCTACGTTTACCAATACCATTGCGCTGGCAAACTCAAGTGATAAAGGCAGCTTTCGCTTGTCTGTATCAGACCTTCGCAATAACGATATCGTTCCGGGCAGTAACATGCGCCGCAACACCTTCAACTTTACGGGTAACTCCAAATTTGGCAAGAACCTGACGGTTGAGGCCAGGGTGATGTACATGAACGAGAACGTGAAGAACCGCCCATCATTAGCTGATGATCCCGGCAATATTGGTAACAACTTTATTGGTTTGGCTAATAACGTTGACCAGGCTTCGTTTAAAACCGGCTATAAAGATGCCGAAGGCAACTATTTAGAGTGGGGTGGCGGCCAGTACAGGCTCAATCCTTACTGGGTTATAAACGAGATGAACAACCGCACCAAAAAGAACCGGATGATAGGCGGTTTGCAGGCCAATTATGCTTTCACCAGCTGGTTAAACCTGCAGGGCCGTGCGTCTACAGATTTTACTTATTTCGATTACGAAAAATTCAGTCCGCGCTCTACCCCGGGCTCATTAACCGGCAGGTTGGAAACTACTAACCAAAAAGTGCAGACTACCGAGGCGGATATGTTGCTGAGCGCCCAAAGGCAGATAACGCCATCAGTTAACCTGTCAGCAAGGCTGGGGGGCAGTTTATCGCGCAGCCAGGCTCCGGGTTACTCGGGTAACTACATCGATATGGTTGCAACAGATGTGATCAGCTCAAACAGTTTTTCTGATAAAACCATTACGCAGCTTTCTCCGCGTGAGATGCAAACCCGCTCACTTTATGCTTTACTAACAGCGGGTTACAAAAGCTTTTTATACTTAGATGCTACAGTTCGCCGCGACGCGGTATCAACATTGCCGGCTGGTAAAAATGCTTACACCTATCCATCAGCATCAGCAAGCTTTGTGTTTACCGATGCCTTTAAGATCCCTAAGTCCGTACTTTCATTGGGCAAGATCAGGGTTTCTGCAGCAGAGGTAGCAAGCAGTACCGATCCGTATATGCTTAACCTGGTTTACGCCCTTAACCCGCAAAACTTTAACGGGCAGGCATTGGGCGGTATAGGTACCACCATAAAACCACCGGGTGATGATTTGAAACCAACCCGTACCCGTTCATTTGAGGTAGGTACCGATCTGAAGTTCTTTAATGACAGGATAGGTTTAGATGTTACTTACTACACCTCAAAATCAAGAGACCAGATCAATATCGTTAACATACCGCTAAGCTCGGGTTTCCAGCAAAGTTTGGTTAATGCCGGTGTTATTGGTAATAAAGGTATCGAGGTAGCATTAAATACCAGGCCTGTAGTAACCAAAGATTTTAGCTGGGACCTGAACGTGAACTTTGCACGCAATATCAACAATGTTGAGTCTTTAGCTGATGGTATACCCTACCTTACATTGTCAGACGCACGCTGGCTGGGTACCTCAGTGGTGGCCAGGCCAAACACCGCCTATGGCGCCATTTTAGGTTACGGTGGGCAGAAAGACGACCAGGGTAATGCCATTCTTGATCCGGTTACGCTTGCACCATTACAGAGCGTTGATCGCGAAGTGCTGGGCAAAGGAACCTGGAGCTGGACAGGCGGTTTAAGCAGCTCGTTCTACTACAAAAACTTTGGTTTAAGTTTCGTGATGGACATTAAACAAGGAGCAAGCCTGTTTTCAATGACCAATTTGTTCAACGTTATCCGTGGTGCAAGTTTAACAACACTACCGGGCCGTGCCGAATGGATAAAATCTGAAGAGGCGCGCCAAACCGCAGGTATGAGCATTGAGCAATGGACTGCCGCTGGTAATGTAAGAGGGTATGTGCCGCAAGGTGTAGTACAAACCGGCACCGACGGTTCAGGCAAGCCTATCTATTCAAAAAACACCAAAGCTGTAGATCCTTCAGTTTACTGGGCAAATTATTACAGCGATGGCAATGGTGTAGCTACGCCATTTATTTATGATGCCAGCTACATTAAGATGCGCGAGATAACCGTGAGTTATACCATACCAAGTGCTATATCCTCAAAATGGGGTATCAAGAACATGGCCGTGGCACTGGTAAGCCGTAACCCGTTCATCATCCACAAGAATGTACCTAATGTTGACCCCGACTCAAACTACAATAATGGGAATGGGCAAGGCTTGGAGTATGGTTCATTGCCATCAAGAAAAAGCTGGGGCTTTAACTTAAATGTGAAATTCTGATATACGGATAGCATTGATTATTACAGTTATGAAAAAATATATAAACAAAATAGCCATCCTGATCTTAACGTGCGCCACCATGCTGTCGTCATGTAAGAAATTTGAGGACTTTGGGCATATAAATACCGACCCAACAAAGTCAAGTAATCTCGACCCTACCAATCAATTGGTATTAACACAGCTGCGCTTTTCGGGCGAGTTAACCATTAACGAGCGTACGGGCATTATTATGACCATGCCAATGGTGCAGCAAATAGGCGGCGCTTATTATAATCGCTATGGTTTTGAGTATGTGAAGAACAGGCAATACATGTCTGAGCTTTGGGAACTGGGTTACCCTAACGACGTACTAAACATTGTTGACGCTACGGAACGCTCTGCAAAAGATCCACAAAAAAATAACCTCAATGCCATGTGCCGCATCATGAAGGTATACATATTTGCAAGGATGACCGACCTGTACGGCGATATTCCATATACGCAAGCAGGCAAGGCGTACAGCGCGGGTATTGTACGCCCCGAGTTTGATGCACAGCAGGATATCTATAACGATTTCTTTAAGGAACTGACCGAGGCATCTGCCCAGTTAGATGCCTCTAAGGATAACGTAGCCGCAGATATTTTTTACCAGGGTAATGTGGCCAAATGGAAAAGGTTTGCCAACTCGCTGCACCTGCGTTTAGCCATGAGATTGAGTAAGATAAATCCTGATAAAGCAAAAGCTGAAGTACAGGCGGCCTTTGCCGCAGGCGTGTTTGAAAGTGCCGATGATAACTGCATCACCCGCCATGCAGATGTGCAGAACAGTTATGCCGATATCCGTGGCAATGGTGTATCCGTGGGGATCAATCAGTATCCTGACGAAGGCAGGCCGCGCATTTGTACAACCTTATTGAAGGCCATGAGCGATGCTAACGATCCGCGTTTACAGTACATCGCCCGGAATTACTGGGTAAACCCCGATAAACCATCGGAGCGCATTGATGTTACCGAGCAGGTTAAAGCCCAGGTAGGAATTATTGGTGTAGGGCCGGGCAAATACAATTATGATGATTTTTTGGGTGCGATAAACGTTGACCTTGGTGGTGGCAGGATTGTTCAGGTACCTAATAACGGGCAAAAAGTGCAGCTGGCCAACTGGCTCATCACTAATGACGCGCCATTTTTCCATCTGACTTATGCCGAGACGGAACTTTTGCTGGCCGAAGCAAACCAACGCTGGGGACTGAACTTAGGTGGTTCTGCTACTGCGCATTTTGGTAACGGAGTTGGCGCAGCCATGAAACAATTGGCTCTGTTTAAAGGTGGCCCGGCAATCACAGATGCACAGGTGCAGAATTTTAAGACAGACAATCCGCTATCACCGGGTAATGAGCTTAAGGCTATAGACACCCAACTTTGGGTGGCCTTATTGCTAAATGGTCCCGAGGCCTACGCCAACTGGCGTCGCACAGGTTTCCCGGTTTTAGCGTCGGCATCTAATGCTGAATCAACTTCACTGACCACACCGCGCAGGTTTGAGTACCCGCTTACCGAAACCGAGCAGAACGCCACCAATATCAATAAAGCCATTGCCAGGTTAACCGGCGGCATAGATGATTGGACAGCAAGAGTTTGGTGGGATAAACAATAATTGGACAAGAGATGATGAAAAGAAATATAGGATACGCTTTGTTACTGTTGGCATTTTTATGCAGTTGTAAAAAAACTGCCCATTCTGAGGTAAAACCAGGTGATGATAAAACGCCTGCGAAAGCTAATTCGTTCCGGATAGTGGGGTATTTGCGCGAATATAATGTTGAAGATGGCAGAGCTGCAGAAGTTGATCTGACAAGGGTAACGCACCTCAATATCGCTTTCCTTAACCCTGATGCCAATGGTGCTTTTAAAGCATACCCCGGCTTAAAAGAAGTAAGCGCCACTGCACACGGTAAGGATGTTAAGGTACTCGCGTCAATAGGCGGGGGGCTTGCACCGGAGTATTATACCACGTTGATTGCCGATAAAAGCACCCGTGCCAAACTGGTAAGCAGTTTAGCATTGCTAACTGATACCTACAATCTTGACGGCATAGACGTTGATCTTGAGGGCCATTTTGTAGACGGTAATTACGAAGTTTTTGTAACCGAACTTAAAGCTGCTTTAAAGCCAAAAAGTAAGTTGCTTACTACAGCCATTGCCACGGTTTATGCAACGCAATACACTGACAAGGCACTTGCCCAGTTCGATTTCATCAACATCATGTCGTACGATAAAACCGGGCCGTGGAAACCAGAGAAGCCGGGGCAGCATTCACCATACGCAATGGCAGTAGACGATCTTGATTACTGGGGCGGCAACCGCGGTATAGCAAAGGAGAAGCTAAGCCTCGGCCTGCCTTTTTATGGTTATGGTTTTGGCAAAGGCGTTCCTGAGGACATGGCCTTCGCAGATATTCTTAAAACATATCCCGGTTCAATAGATAAGGACGAGGTGACCGTTGCCGAAGGCGGTACCATGTACTATAACGGCATGCCAACCATAAAAAGTAAAACTACGCTGGCATTGCAAAAAGCTGGCGGTGTTATGGTTTGGCAGTTGTTGCAGGACGGCACCGGTTCAAACTCATTATTAAACACCATCGTAGCCGAAGTAAAGGCTGCAAACAAATAAGTTTTATAGCCTATCAAATCAATAAAAGAAAATGAAAAAGATCTGTTATAAATTAATAATACCCATAGCGATGCTGGTAGCGGTTAGCACCGGATGCAAGAAAGACATCGTTGCAGAACAGGAAAGTGCCAACCCTTTACAGCCACGGATATTTGATCTCTTGAGAGAGTTTTCAGGCGCGCAGATCATTGAAGAGGGCGATACAGCCAAATTCAGCAATATTGAGATAACCCCAGCCGGTAAAGCTGATATTAGCTGGATGGTTGATGGTAAGGAAGTATCAAAGGATAAAAAATTTGCCTTTGCCCCTGATAAAGGTGGCGAGTTTACTATCAAACTAAAAGTATCTTACAATGGCGACTCGAGCGTAAGAAGTACAAAGGTGTTGGTAAACCCTGCAACTTACACGTTTAAATCGTACAACAAAGTGAGCATGACCTACCTAACGCAGGATGCTACAGCAGCAAATGTCAATTTTGCTAATGTAACGCATGTGGCCTATAAAGTAGGCCTGGTATCACCAGAAGGCGATCTGGATACTTCACCGGGCGAAGCCGGACAAAAGGCTAAGGAAATTGTGGCCAGGGCGCATATTGCAGGAGTGCCGGTTATACTGGGTATCAGCGGCAGGCTATCAGGCATTGATGGCTGGGCTATTTATGAGACCAATGATTTTGGTACAGCCATACGCGATGCCGCCAAACGCACCAAACTGGTAGGTTTGGTAAAAGCTTACGTAGCCGCCAAACACATGGATGGCGTAGATATTATGATGACTGATATTAACTCTGGCAACGCGCCGGATAATATCCATGCAATAGGCCCGTTCCTTACCGAACTGAAGGCAGCATTGCCCGCGTCAGCTATTGTAACCGTTACGGCTACGGTAAATTACCAGCATTGGGAGTATCCCGATCTTTCTGCGGCTTCATGGGTTAATCTGCACGCATTTGAAGACAATATACACATCGGGCCTGATGCGCCTGTAGGCCAGTCATCAAGCCTGCAGTTTATGAAGGATGGTGCCGCTATCTGGACAAACTTCCACCTGCCGGCCAGTAAGCTAGTTATCGGGATCCCTGCGTTCGGCCTGCGTTACAATGCGCTTAATGCAGCCGGTAATAACGAAAGCTGGGGTTCTTATGATTACATGACTTATAAGGCTATTCTTACTGCCGATCCAACGGCATACAGTAAAGAGTTTAGCGATAAGTCAGGCGCGGGCGGCGTGTATTTCAACGGCCTGCCATTGGTAACAGAAAAGGCTTTATATATAAAGAATAATCCATTTAAAGGTGCCTATCTGTGGGCGGGCGATTTTGATACGCAGGATGCCAATTCATTAATGATGGCCATATTTAATACCCAGAAATAAAATGGAATTAAAGATGAAGCATATTAAAATCTTACAGTTACTATCTCTGATGTTTTTGCTCCCCGCATTGCAACGCGAAGCTAAATGTCAGGATAAGACCATTCAATGGAGCGGTTATACCTGGACGGTAAAAGATCATAATGAGCCCATAGGGCCTGGCCCTAATTATTGGAGCCCGAAGAACGTATGGGTTGATAAAAGTGGCTGGTTGCATTTGAGAGTGAGTAAGAATGCTGCAACCGGGAAATGGGAGTGTGCCGAGGTTGCCAGTAACGAGAAATTTGGTTTAGGCACTTACCAATGGCAGATAGATGCAGATGTTGACAAATTTGATGACAATCTGGTGCTGGGCCTGTTCGACTATTCAGGAGTTGATGCCCGTGATGAGATAGATATTGAGCTGGCACGCTGGGGCAACTCCGGCTATCCCAATCTCAACTACACGGTTTATCCCAAACAGGATGACCCGCCGAGGCATACTGCTTACGCAACAGAATTTACATCGCCCAACGGTACTTATACAACGCATAAGTTTATTCGCACAGCAAACAGTGTAACTTTTAAAACCCTTTACGGGCACTTGAATGATGAACCACGGGATAACCTTTTTATGGAAAAAGTATTTAAAAGCCCTTCCGTATCTGTGAGTACGATTGATATGCCCGTGCTAATGAATTTATGGCTTTTCAAAGGCGAGGGCCTTAAAGAAGGTAACTCATTTGAAGTTGTGATACACAGTTTTAAGTTTCAACCTGGTAAATAATATTAACAGCCGTTCACTGGTTGTATGCTGAACTGGTCAGTAAAAAATTAAGGTATCCAGTTACATGTTGATAGAGAGGAAATGCCGGCTTGAGAAATTGAGCCGGCTTTCTTTTTTATCCGGACATGCCAGCTGAGGACCACTTGTAAATGAGCTGGTAAAAGATGTGTTTATCCTTAAGTTCAATCTCTTCTTATACGCCAACGGAATATTTTCTTTAGGGAAATATTTTCCTATGATTTATTTGGTAAAAATTCTGAATTACAGGCACTTGTATTCAAAAGAAAGGAGGTGGCTATATGTGATTTAAATTTTCAGTTAAATCTTGCCCATAAAGCATGATGTCAGTTTTACCAATTGAGAACCTTCTAAACATTAAATTATGAAAAAGACCTTTATTTTTTTATTTCTGGTTTTAGTCTTATCGGCATGTCAGAAAGAAAAGCAATCGCTAACTGCTAAATCCAAAGCCCAAAGCGCCGAAGCAGAGCCGGCCGCTGCTGCGCCGAGAATAAAAACAAATGCGACGATTTATTGGAGCGGGTACACCTGGAATGTTAAAGCACCTGCGGGTACTGCCGGCCCAGGACCGAATTACTGGAACCCGAACTATGTTTGGGTTGACGGCAATGGCTGGTTGCATCTCAAAGTGGCCTATAACACCGCTACCGGCCGCTGGGAATGTGCAGAAATATCCAGTACTACCAATTTCGGGTTTGGAACCTACCAGTGGAAGATCGACGGCCCTATCGCTAATCTGAACAAAAACATCGTGTTGGGACTGTTCGATTATTCGGGGATAGATGGCCGCGACGAGATTGATATCGAATTTGCCCGTTGGGGAAATGATGCCTGGCCCAACTTAAACTATACCATATTTCCCAAAGTAGGCGACCCTGCTACGCCTGCAAGCTACTCACAGAATTTCACCACCCCTGGCGGTACCTATACGACCCATCGCTTCAAACGTACAGCCAGCAGCGTGGTGTTCAAAAGTTTATATGGTTTTCAGGATGGTGATACCAATCTTTTCCTGACCAAAACATTTACCAGTCCGGCAACTTCCATCAGCAGTAAAAGTATGCCGGTATTGCTGAATCTTTGGTGTTACAACGGCCTGGCACCATCGAACGGGCAGCCTGTAGAGATCGTCATTCACGAATTCAAATTCACTCCGTGAGAATCAGACAGAAAAAAGATACAGAGGCTGGGCATCTTAGATGTCTTACCTCTTGCCAATCAAGAACCGGGCGCTTAAGCAGTTAACTCAATACCGGTAAATCTACCGGACTCTACCCGGCTTAAAAGGTGAGCGACAAAAGCCCTCATAAATGGCTATGAGGGCTTTGTTTTAACTACTTAGTGACTAACCAATTCAGGAGCAGGATTTATATTTCCTGGTAACTTCTGGTCAATTGTTGTTTTATTGTATGATGGTTCGCTTCCAAAATCATCTAACCTTACAACGGGGCCATCTTTGGCAAGCTCACTACCCTCTACTTTTGATTTAAAGATAGGCCAAAGTAGCTGCGCATACCATTGGTCGCCCTCGTAATGCGATATACCATAGGCTTTTGGATACTGGCGCGAGATAAGTGCCGTACCGAAAATGATATCCCATATAAAGAACATATTACCAAAGTTGCCTTTGTAGTAACCCACACCATCATCTGTGGTAGCGGCATGGTGCGCATGGTGGGTTGCGGGGGTAGATATTACCCTTTCTAACACCCAGGCTATAGGGTGCAGCACTTTGTATTTATAGAATGGTTTATCCCATGGTATGCTGGAGTGGGCCAGGGTAGTAATGGTACCTTTTATGCCGCGTACAACAACCGCAGGTATTCCTAAACCCAGATAAACCAGTGCGGTGGTTAAGTAGGTTTGCGAGAAGAACAGGGTATAAATTGCATTTTGCCTGCTGGCCATAGCCATACCCATGTACGATGCCGAGTGGTGCGTACGGTGAAAACGCCACAACCATGGTACTTCGTGATGAAGGCGGTGATACCAGTACTGGGTAAGGTCGTCAGCTACGGCTATAATGGCAGCTCCCCACCAGAACGGAACCCAGCTAAATTCGTTCTTCAATCCGGGTAAAACCTTTGGCAAGAGTTCCAAACCGAAATATGCTACTGCCGGCCTGATGATCAGTCGTGGCAGGGTAAAACAGGCAATATCAACCCAGCGCTCGTTCTTTGGCCATTTACCGCGGTAAAGGCCGAAGGAAAATTCCGCCACGCCTATAAAAAATACCAGGAACGGAAACCCGAAACCATTCAGGTTATCTATCACTTTTTTAAAAAACTCAATCGTTGCTTCCATCTTGTTTATTGTTTTTGGTGTTTATTGAGGTGTCAGTTTCGTTTTTGGGCTGCTGTTTCTTTGTTTCCCAGGGGCGCTCGCCGGTAAAGTAAAATGTGGCGAACATGGCCGCTATGGGCAGCAGGAAAATAAACAGGCTTAAGAACACATTGCGCACAATGCGATCTTTGGTGGCTTTCTCCATTTTCATAGTTTATGGCTTTGGTGTTTGTTTGGTAATGGTATCGGGTTGCTTGGGTTTGTGGCTGCTGAGCAGTTTGGGCGTAAACCACAATCCTGTGAAAATAATGGCAAAGGGCACTACGGTAACAATGATGCCTACCAGTATCTTCTTTACTAAAATGTTTACATCTGATAATGTCATAGCGTTAGTTTTTATGGTGATGAATTAATATCCGGGGTTTTGAGTAAGCTTTGGATTTTGCTGCAACTCTATCAGCGGTATAGGGTACAGTTTATTTTTATCACTCGCTGCCGATTTTGCAGGCAGTGTGTGCAAGGCATCAACCAGGTAAGTACCGCCGCGCCTTACCAGATCGAACCAGCGGTGGCCTTCCTGTATAAACTCTTTGCGGCGCTCCAGAAAAACCGAATCGCGGAAAGCAGCCTGGCTTAAGCCCTTGGTTAAGCCGCCTATCTGCGCACGGTTACGCACCTGGTCAATAGCATTGTATGCCTCTGTTAATGGCGCGCCATCTATCTCGTTACGTACTTCGGCATAAAGCAGCAGGATATCGGCATAGCGTATCACCGGATAATTGATACCGCTTTGGCTTTGCGTGGTTAGCGGCGTAAGGCTGTAATCAACAAACTTGTTAAAGTAAGGCGTGTAAGCATTGCTGTAAACCACCGTTTTGCCGGTTGCTGCATTGTACACTTCGCTGTAAAAAGTAACGGCACGGCGGGTATCACTTGTGCTGAACAGTTTAACCAGGTTCTGATCTGCCGGAATATCTATCGGCAACGTACCGGGGTTAAACGAGCTAAAACTTTGGCTCAGGTTCTGCACGCTGTTGGCGGCACCAAGATTACTCTCAAATTGAGCTGAGAAAATATGCTCCACACCATTCTTTGTCGGCTTTTGAAACACATCGCGGTAGTTGGTGAATAACGAATAACCATAACCACCGTTTATTACCTGGTTAAGCTCGGTTAATGCCGGTTGCCATTGCTGGCGGGTTACGTAAACTTTTGCAAGCAGCGCATGTGCCGCACCCGATGTTGCCCTGCCCTTGTCAGACCCGCTATAGGTTTTTGGCAGAGACGTCGCATCTTTCAAATCGGCTACTATTTGTAGGTAAACACTATCTACAGGTGTGCGCGGTTGTTGCAGGTCTTTCAGTTGGATAGATGTAGGATCATGCAGGATAAGCGGTACCGCGCCGTACAGCCTTACCAGGTTAAAGTAAAGTAAGCCACGCAGGAATTTAGCCTCGCGCACCAGCCTGTTCAACACTACCGTATCGGCCTGTATAGCCGGTATTTTATCTATAGCGATGTTTGCACGGTTGATACCATAATAAAGCTGTTGCCATACTTTTTGTACGCGGCTGTTGGCTGATATATAGGTTTCGGTACCTAAAGCCCTTACATCGGGGTTGGTGTTGCTGGGGCTGTAGATCTGGTTATCGCTGCCGTTCTCTGTCAACAAATTTAACTGGCGGCCATACAGCGGAAAGTCTCCTGCAGGGTCGCTATTCAAACTGCTGTAGGCTGCATTAACGGCAGATACAGCATCCGACTGTGTTTTATAAAATTGATCGGCAATGATCACCGAACTTGGGTTCTCCGTCAGTTTATTGCACGATGCAAACAGCAATGCAGCGCCGGCAATAATTAGTGTTATATATGGTATTTTCTGTTTCATGGTGATGCTTTAAAAGGTGACATTTAAACCCAACAGGAAGGTGCGCACAGCAGGATAGCTGCCATAATCGATACCTTGCTTGGTATTGTCGTTGTCATAAAAATTCACTTCGGGATCAAGGCCGGTGTATTTGGTTATAGTGGCCAGGTTTTGTGCCGATGCATAAATGCGCAGTTGTTTGGCATGTACTTTAGCCAGCAGATCGCTGCTGAAGTTGTAACCAAAGGACAGGTTCTTTAAACGCAGGTATGATCCGTTCTCCACATACCTGTCGGTTATTTGTGGTACCGGTGCGTTGGTTGCACGGGCTACGGTACCGTTAGGGTTGCTTTCGCTCCAGCGGTTTAGCAAGGTTGCCGATGCATTGAGTGACAGCGTAGGGCGCTCAAGCGTTTGCTGCAACAGGTTAAAGATCTTGTTGCCATAAGAGCCAGTAAAGTAAACCGACAGGTCAAAATGGCCCAGCGTAAAGGTGTTGGTAATACTGCCTGTAAACTTAGGCTGTGCACTGCCCAGGCTGTGGCGGTCATCGGTGGTTACTACGCCGTCGCCATTGGTATCAACATATTTAGTATCGCCTACTTGTTGCGGCACGCCGGTAAGCACAGGCACGTGGTTAGCTATATCGGCAGCGGTTAGCAAACCGTTGGTTTTATATCCCCAGAAAGTTCCTACCGGCTCACCCACCTTCACAATAACCGGCGATTGGCGGCCTGTTGGTGCCAGCGGGAAGTAACTGTTTACACCCGGCCCAAGGCTAAGCACCTTGTTACGGTTAATGGCAAATACCAGGTTGGTTTTCCAGCTAAACGAGTTTGATTTGATGTTCTCCGTATTTATACCCAGCTCAATACCCTTGTTCTCCACGCTGCCTACGTTTTCCAGCGCGCTGGCATAACCGGTATAAAGCGGAAGCGGAACGTTCAGCAACAGATCGGTAGTTTTCTTATAGTAGGCATCAAACACCAGGTTTACGCGGTCGTTAAACAAACCGAGATCGAAACCGGCATCATATTGCGTTGTGGTTTCCCATTTCAAGTCGGGGTTGGCTAATTGCAGCGGGGCAATGCCCGTAACCAGCGTGCTGTTGAAATAATAATTGGTTGGTGCCAACGTAACCAGCGAACTGTAGGCTGGTACCTCAGAGTTACCTGTTTGGCCGGCACTCAAGCGCAGCTTAAGGTTGTTAACGGTTTTGTTGTTCTCCAGGAAAGCTTCCTTATTCACGTTCCATGAAAGGCCTACCGACGGGAACGAACCCCATTTGTGGTTAGCCCCAAGCTTCGACGAACCATCCAGCCTTTCAGATAAAGTAACATTGTATTTATGCTGATAAGAGTAATTCACCCTCGCCAGGTACGAGTTTAGCGAAGCACTACGACCTGTAGATTGCGGCAGGTTGGCCACACCGGCATAAGATAAATTGTTGAATGTCGTCAGATCATTAGGAAACTTTTGCGCACTGGCTACTGATGATGCAGCCTGCTCGTGCTGGGTGGTATAGCCGCCCAATACGGTAACAAAATGATCTTTGTTAAAAGTATGGCTCCAGGTAAGCGTGTTCTCGTTAAGCCAGCTGTTGGCGTATCCCGAACCTATTGAAGCGTACCCCTGCGCCGCATAGCCGTTAGAGCTGCCCGCCGGTGAGCCGGTGTATGATGGCGCGTAATAATTTTGCGTGGTATTCAGCAGGTCGGCACCTACGGTTACTTTCAGCACCAGTTCATCCAGCAATTTGTACTCGCCGGCAATGTTGCCCAGCGTGCGGGTAAGCAGCGATGTATTGGTGGTTGAGGCAATATCCTGCAGCGGGTTGGTTGGCGTTGCATTGAACGGGTTAGCCGTGTTGTAACCGCCATTTGCATTATATATCGGCGCAATTGGCGAGGTATTTATTAGGTTGGCAAAAGCACTGTTAAAGTTGATGCTGTTGTAGCCGCTGCCATAAAGCTTATTTTGTTTTGAACGACTGGAGAAGATATTGGCCGATACCGTGAATTTATCGTTAATGTTACGCTCTATGTTTACCCTGCCGCTGTAGCGCTCAAAGCCGGTGTTCAGCAGTGTACCATCCTGTTTAAAGTAATTGCCTGATATCAAATAGCGTGAGCGCTCGTCTCCGCCTGATACCGATAGCTCGCCATTGTATTGCGGTGCATTGCGGATGGCTGCACTCTGCCAGTCGGATCCGTTACCAAAGGCCGCTACCTGCGCATCGGTGTAGGTTTTGGCTACGTTATCGCTTACGTTCACATCGTTTATCAATGATGCCCATTGCGAGCCGTTCAGCAGATCTAACTTTTTAGATACCCTTTGCTGGCCCGCGTAGGTACTAAAGCTTACGTTGTTGGTGCCTTTTTTACCGCGGCGGGTAGTAATAATCACCACACCGTTTGCACCACGTGACCCGTAGATGGCCGTAGCGGATGCATCTTTCAGCACCTCAATAGATTCGATATCGCTCGGGTTAATGGTTGATAATGCGTTTACACTTGGCCCGTTTGAGCCGATGTTTACGTTATCGTTATTGTTGTAGATGATAAATCCATCGATAACATAGAGCGGTGCGTTACCGAACGAGATGGAGTTGCCACCCCTGATGCGGATAGTTGCCGAACCGCCCGGCTGCCCCGAGTTTTGGGTAACCGCCACGCCTGATACCGATCCCTGTAAAAGGTTATCAAAAGATGCAGCCGGTTGTTTTAAAAGATTTTTTGATACCGATGCTACAGAGCCGGTAATATCGGTACGTTTTTGGGTGCCGTAACCTACTACAACAACATCGTTTAGCTGATTAACATTCTCTATCAGTTTAATAGTTACCGGGCTGCCTTTGGCTACCAGTTCTTTAGTTTTATAACCTATAAATGATACCGCAAGGGTATACGGAAAACTCTGGCCCGTAACCAGTTGAAAGCGGCCGTTAACATCTGATGTAGCCGCGTTGGTAGTACCTTTTATACGGATAACCGCGCCCGGTACGGGCTGGCTGGTCAATGAATCGAGTACAGTACCTTCTAAGCGTGAATTGATGGTGGGCCTGGGCTCATTTTGGCCGAATGCCACTACCGGAGCTAAGACCAGCAGGAGTATTCTGAGAAACTTTATGGGTAGATTTTTTCCATGGATATAATATTCCATATCTTTAAAAAATGTTTATGTGATGATTGGGTTCATTAGTAAACAGAGGATGAAGATCAGTGAGTGATTGCCGTTACAGAGCTGATCCTGACATCCGCACACCGGCAAGGCTACCTTGCCGGTTTTTTTATTTCCGGGTTAGTTGTTCATGGTATTAAAAACAGTATAATGTGAATGGTGCCGCAGGTAGTACCCACAGTGCTGTATCAGATAAATGCCGAAGGGGAGATCAGCAACAGCAACAACAGGTACACGCACACACAGGCATCAGCGCCATGCTTTGCAGAAAATTTGATCCTTTGGGTGGATAGGTAATATTCATTTTGCGTGTTGTGTTACAGTGCAAATATAAAAATTATTATAATATCTACAAATTCCATAGATTTAATATAATTAATTAAAATTTACACAGCACGAGTGAAAGATCTGAATAACGCTGATGAAATGTATGCTTTAAACACATTCCCATTATGTTTTAGCTATTGTGATTTTCTTATTAGGATTTTAAATAAACTCCGCTATCTTTAAAAAAGATTCATTTCCCAAACTACTTGTCGCAGTTAGCGTATTTGTTTTGTTTGATACGCCGATCCCTGTACTACAAATTATTAAAAAATCGACTACACGCTTTAAATGACTAATCAAAATCAAAAGCATGTTAAGACTTTAGTGAAAACGCCAACCGGCATTCTTGGTCTTGACGAGGTAACTTTAGGGGGATTGCCCCAAGGGCGCCCTACACTTATTTGCGGTGGCGCAGGCTGTGGCAAAACACTATTCTCTCTTGAATTTATTGTACGTGGTGCCCAGGAATTTGGTGAGCCCGGCGTGTTTATCGCTTTTGAAGAAAAGGCAGAAGAGCTCGCTACCAATGTAGCCTCTTTGGGTTTTGACCTTTATGAACTGCAGGAGCAAAAGAAGATTAAGATCGATTATATCCACATTGATAAAAGTGAAATAGAAGAGACCGGTGAGTATGACCTGGAAGGGTTATTCATTAGGCTTGGCTATGCAATTGACAGTATTGGCGCTAAACGGGTGGTGTTAGATACCATTGAAAACCTTTTTGCAGGCCTATCTAATCAGGCCATATTACGTGCTGAGTTGCGCAGATTGTTCCAATTTTTAAAAGACAAAGGGGTAACGGCAATTATAACCGGTGAGCGCGGCGAAAGCAGCCTTACCCGTCAGGGGCTGGAAGAATACGTGTCTGATTGTGTAATATTGTTAGATCATCGTATTATCAACCAAATCTCAACCCGCCGCCTGCGTATTGTAAAATATCGGGGCTCGGTGCATGGCACAAATGAATATCCATTCCTTATCGACGAAGAAGGTATATCTGTATTGCCCGTAACCTCGTTGCAATTAGATAAAGAAGTTTCAACAGAGCGTGTGCCATCAGGTATCCCAGCTTTAGATACCATGCTAAGCGGGGATGGGTTTTATCGCGGTAGCAGTATTCTAACATCGGGCACTGCAGGTACCGGCAAAACCAGTATTGCGGCAAGCTTTATTAACGCTGCCTGTGAACGGAATGAGAGATGTTTGTATTTCGCATTTGAAGAATCGCCACAACAGATCGTTCGTAATATGCGTTCTATCGGTATAGATCTGCAAAGGCATATAGATTCAGGTTCTTTACAGTTCCAGGCATCGCGCCCAACACTTTATGGGTTGGAAATGCACCTGGTAGCTATTCATAAAGCTATACGCAAGTTTAAACCAACCATAGTTGTATTAGACCCTATAACCAACCTTATAACAGTTGGTACCATGAGCGAGGTTAAATCCATGCTTGTACGTTTGATAGACTTTTTACAGGTAGAACAAATTACGGTGATGTTTACGGCGCTGGCGTTGAATACCATTACTAACGAGCAAACAGATGAAGGCATATCATCATTAGTTGATGCCTGGATTCAGATTAAAGATATTGAGTTAAACGGAGAACGCAACCGCGGGCTTTATGTAATGAAATCAAGAGGTATGGAACACTCTAACCAGGTTAGAGAATTTGTGTTCACTAAAACCGGCTTAGACCTGATAGATGTTTACATTGGGCCAGAAGGGGTGTTAACCGGCTCGGCACGTGCTACGCAAATTATGCTTGAAGAAACCGGTGAACTGATACATAGCCAGGCGCTTAACAGAAAAGACAGGGAGTTGGATCGCAGGCGTAAAATGCTTGAAGGGAAAATAGATGGCCTGCGTACCGAGTTCGAGTCGACAGAAGAAGAGCTAAATAAGGTTTATATAGAGGAGCAAATAAAAAAGGAAAGGATACAAGAAGCCCGCCGCAATATGGAAGATATACGCAAAGGCAATCCAACCTCAAATAATCCTGATAATAAAGAAAGCAAATAGTGGAGCAAGAACATTACGAATTACGCCTGTATGTTGCAGGCAAAACACAAAAATCTACTACAGCCTTAAATAATTTAAGGAAATATTGTGAAGAGCATTTGATGGGGAAATATACACTTGAGGTGATAGACCTTTTGGTAAACCCCCAATTAGCAGAAGGCGACCAGATCCTGGCTATCCCTACCCTGGTAAAAAAAGTACCAGATCCTGTCCGTAAAATTATCGGTGACCTATCTAATAAAGAGAAAGTATTAGTTGGTTTGGATATTCGGCCTAAAGTTTGAGCGAAATAGCGATATGATAAACCATGGATGACATTAACCTAATGAGTGATTGGGAACAACAGGCAGAAGATGAAACTTTTGATCTTCGGCTTTTTGTTGCCGGAACATCACCCGTGTCTATCCGCGCCATTAATAATTTGAAGAGCATTCTTGACGAATATTCTTCAGGACAATACAATCTCGAGATCATCGAC
Source organism: Mucilaginibacter conchicola (assembly GCF_003432115.1). Classification (GTDB taxonomy): domain Bacteria; phylum Bacteroidota; class Bacteroidia; order Sphingobacteriales; family Sphingobacteriaceae; genus Mucilaginibacter; species Mucilaginibacter conchicola. The sequence goes on along the minus strand of NZ_QWDC01000002.1, from coordinate 711,468 downwards.
GCGCACCAGCAACCAACGCTTGCGCGCGACGAAAATATAACAGCCCTGCCAATGCTTATCAAAAAGGCACCTAACCCTAAACGCCTTTTAGTAGGTGATATGTCTGACAGATCCAAGGTCCTGCGTGGGCTGGGTATCAATCAATAAGCCCAATGGATCAGTCACTACTAATCAATCAACTGCGTGCGGAGATAGCAAACTTGCAGCAAAATTTAGCTTTATCCACCCAGGAGCTCGGCAATACAAAAGCCGAATTACAAGAGTCTTCATATCGACTGGAAGAGGCAAATGATATGATAGAAGCCATCAGAAGTGGCGAACTTGATGCACTTGTTTTTAAGAACAATGATAAGCACGAGGTTTACACACTCAGCAGCTCTGATCAGGCTTATCGCATTTTTATTGAACAGATGACCGCGGGCGCCGTTACGCTTAACCGTAACGGAGCAATTTTGTACAGTAACTCGCGGTTTGCTACCTTAATGGGCCTACCATTAGAGCAGGTGACAGGGAAACCATTCTGTAATTTTTCGGCACCGCAACATGCCGGGTATTGCCGCAATATGATAGAAAAGGCTTGGCTGGAAGGTGCTAAACATGAATTTGTATTGATCACAGCAGACCAGAGAGAGGTACCTGTTCTTTTATCAATGCAAACATTGGATTTAGTGGAAGGTCTATCGATGAGTATCATCATTACCGACCTTAGCGAACAGAAGCACCATCAGCAATTGTTGGAAGAAAAAAATGCAGCACTGGAAGATGCTCAGCGCAAAGCTGATGAGCTGAATAACAACCTTGAGCAAACTGTTAGAGAACGTACCATTGAGCTTTATTCTAATCAGGAGCGATTGGGCAGGATATTAGAAACCATGGCCGAGGGGGTGGGTATAACAGATATTAATGGGCAGCTAACTTATGCTAACCCAATGGCACAAAAAATACTCGGCCTTACCCATGAAGAAATCAAGGAGCGTACTTTTTACGATACCCAATGGCGTAATCTGAAATTAGATGGTTCGCCCCTGCCTGCCGAGGAACATCCTATGGCTGTTATGATGAGAACCGAGCAACCGCTTTACGACCAGGAAATTGCTGTGCAACCGCCGCAGGGTGAACGTTTTTATATCTCTATAAATGCAGCCCCCATACGAGACGAGGACGGTAAACTGGTAGGCGGTATAGGTACATTTATGGATGTAACACACCGAAGGAGAGCTATACAACAAAAAGATGAATTTATTAGCGTAGCAAGCCACGAGCTGCGTACACCAATAACCAGCTTAAAAGCATCGTTGCAGCTGTTGGATAGGATGAAAGAAAAACCTAATGCGGCAATGTTACCTAAGCTTATCTCGCAATCAAACAAAAGCCTTAATAAGGTGAGCGTTTTGATTGATGATCTGTTAAATGCTACTAAAATGACCGAAGGGCAATTAGCCTTAAATAAAAGCGATTTCTTGTTAGCTGCGCTCATTGAAGATTCTTGCCAGCATATCCGTGCAGAAGGTGAGTTTACTATCCGGGCTACCGGCGATGAATCTCTGATGGTAAATGCGGATATGTTTAAAATAGAACAGGTATTGGTAAACCTGGTTAATAATGCTGTTAAATACGCACCGGATTCTAAAACCATCCAAATACAATTCATAAAGGAAGGGCAAACAGCTAAAGTATCTGTTACAGATACCGGCCCCGGAATACCTCAAGAAAAGTTTGTGCATCTGTTTGAGCGCTATTACCGGGTAAGTAGTTTAGGTCACCAGTATTCGGGTTTGGGATTGGGGCTTTACATCTCTTCAGAGATCATTAAAAAACACGGGGGCGAAATTGGGGTTGAAAGCCAACTTGGTAAGGGTGCTACTTTTTGGTTCACTATTCCACTTTAAATAACGGGATAGCCACGGGATAAATTTATACTGTACGGCTAATATTTATGTCGTTTTAATACTAAGTGAAGCGCAAACCTTACTAAATTATTGATTGCAATAGCCGGGCAATTAGCAATTTTAGCCGCTTTGTTCTATCCACCTTAAAAAGTCCTGGGCACGTAAACGGCTAATGATGATCTTTTCGGGTGTGGTGCAATTCAGTTTTACAAAAAGGCGGCGGTTAAAGTAATGTTCGATATTCTCTACCACTTCGCGGTTGATGATAAACTGCCGGTTTGCCCTAAAGAAATTATTGGGTTTAAGCATCTGCTCTAACTGGTCAATAGTATACTGCACAACATAATCGTCGTTGGTGGTGGTGTGGAGTAATACAGCACCGTTTGCAGCATAAACGTATTGTATATCTGCCGTTTTCACCGGGATTATTTTCTCCCTGAAATGTACCAGCAGCGATTGCTTGTAGGCAATATCTAACTGGGCCATGGCTTTATCAAGGTGCGATGCAAAACTATCACCAGCAAGGTGCGCTTTTACGCGGCGGTATTTATTGAGGCTTTTCTCAACCATGCTTTCCTCAAGCGGTTTTAGCAGGTAGTCTATCCCGTTAGAGTCAAAAGCGGCCATGGCGTACTGGTCATACGCGGTGCAGAATACTACAGGTGCCGGGGTTTCAATCTGCTTAAATATCTCAAAGCTTAAGCCATCGCCCAATTGTATATCAGAAAAGATCAGATCGGGCGATTGGTGTTCTTTAAACCATTTTACCGCATTGGTTACCGACGATAGAATGGCCAGCACCTCTATTTTAGCATCAATACCTTCCAGTATTGATTTCAGTTCGCGCGCGGTGCGTGGCTCATCTTCAATAATAACTACCCTCATATACTGTTGGTTAATGGTAATTTAACGGTAAAAGTATCATGCAGTTTATCTATTACAATGCCTTTCCCAAACAATAATTGAAAACGCTCTTTAATGTTTTGCAGGCCCAGGCCGGTGCTTTCAACAGTGCTCTTTTTGGGGCGATAACTGTTGCTTACCACCAGTTGGTGCTGGTTGTTTACGTTGATGGCAACCAGCAGAGGTTCCTCGCGCGAGAATGCGTTGTGTTTAATGGCATTCTCTACCAGCAACTGTAGTGATAAAGGCGGTATCAGGGCATCCATATACTCATCAGGGATGTGTAACGATATATGTAATGCATTATCAAAGCGCTGCTCTTGTATGTACAGGTAAGCCTTCACAAACTCTATCTCGTCTGCAAGCGGTGCAACCTGTCGCTCGGTATTGGTAAGCAGGTATCGGTATACACGTGATAGCTGCATGATAAAGTTCTTGGTATCATGGTCTACCGCTATGGTTTTAAGTGTGCTAAGCGAGTTGAATAAAAAATGAGGGCTTAACTGTTGTTGTAAGGCTATCAGTTGGGCTTCCAGGTGTGCCCGTTTTAGTTGCGCATTTTCTAACCTGGTTTTTTGCAGTATTTGTTGTGTAAACTGGTTGTTGAATATCACATAACATATCATACTCAGGAAGAATGAACCCAGTATCTGTTTAAGCAGATCGGCAGCATCGCGGCGTGGCAGCATGTCTTCAAACAAAAATTGTTTCGGAACAATTACGCCGAACAAATACCTTACGGCCAGTGTGATCACCATCCCTAAAGCTAAACTCATTATTGCCGATGTGGTGGCAGGCCACTTGGCCGGGGCGTTTATTTTAACATATGCCTGAATAAGCCAGCATCCTAAAATAGAGAAGGTAATAAACCCTGTATGTGCTGCGGTAGTGTATAGGTATGATGTCTTCGGGTCGCTCAAGCGCATTAACAATGTGCTTATTACCAGTACCAGGATAAGCATTAAGCATGATCTGAGTTGATAAGACTTGTACATAATTTCAAAATTAGTGATCCACAGGCTAACACTTCATTAAGCCTATTTCATCTGTACAAAACGGGCGTTCAAATGTACCACATTGAGATTGAAATGTAATCTGCCCTCAAATTCAACACTGATGGCATTTCACTTTGGGTATATGTGCATCTCACCCGCCCTATTGTTCCGTTCGCTGTCATATCTCAAAAGGCACCATACACTGCGGATACTTTTGCCCTCGCAATTCGCTGCCTGGCTATTTAAGGTTTTGTGGCGGATGCATTAAACACAACAAAGATGCTAAAGAAAAGTATATTGACCATTTTGACGCTGTTGCCCGTACTGGCGCAGGCACAGTCGGCATGGTCATTAAAAAGCTGTATAGAATACGGCCTTAAGAATAACCGCAGCCAGGCGGTGTATGCCAACGAGAAGAGAGCTGCCGATGCAAAGGCAAAAGAGGCACTGGCCGGTTATCTGCCATCAATAAGTTTAAACGGCGAGGTAGATAATAACATCAAACCCCAAACTACGGTTATCCCGGCGGGCGTTTTTGGGCCCGAGGATGTGCGCGTGGCCTTTACCAAAAAGTATAACACTACGGCAACAGCACAGTTAGACCAAACCATCTACGATCAAAGCCTTATTACCGGCTTAAAGGCTAACCGTTATAATAAAGAACAGGCGGTACTTAACCAGCAGCAGAATGATGAGGCTATCATCTACAATATCTCCAGCGCCTACTACCAGATATTTGTTTACCATGAGCAATTAGATCTGCTGCGCGCCAACCAGGAAACCTACCGCAAGCAAATAGAAATAAGCCGATTGCAGGTTAAAAAAGGAACCACGCTACAGAAGGACCTGGATAAGGTAACGGTTGATTACAACAACTCGCTGTCGCAAACCCGCGTGGCCGAGAGCAACCTTACCCTTGCTGAAAACCAACTGAAGTTTGAAATGGGCTACCCTATAAATAACCCTATACAGATAGACAGCACTTCGGCAAACAATGCTATACACATTAGCAATGCAGTGCTGCCCGATACCTCGGCATTTGCTGTTGGTAACCGAGTTGATTACCGCCTTTCGGTAGTGAACAGCAAGTTGCTGGAGATTGACGAGAAACGCATCAAGAGCGGCATCTTCCCAAAACTGACCGCCTTTGTGCGCTACGGTGGTGTTGGCTTCGCCGATAACCTGGGGCCATCCTTCTCGGGCATGACAGATTATTCGGTTGTGGGCTTAAAGCTGAGCTTCCCGCTGTTTGATTTCTTTAAGCGGGATGCGCAGTACAAGCAGGCCAAATACAAAAGGCTTAACGCTATTGAAAACCTTAAGCTTGATGAAGGCAAGTACCAGTTAGAGTACGAGAACGCCAAAACCAAGCTGCTGAAAGAGCAAAGCAACGTAGAGAACAACCATCATAATATTGACCTGGCGCAATCGGTATTTAAAGTAACCGATCTGCAATACCAGAAAGGTACTACAGACCTTACCGACTGGCTTAATGCCCGCAACTCGGTTAAAGAAGCACAGAACAATTACGTGCAATCGCTTTACAACTTTATACTGGCCCGTATTGATATGGAAAAATCGGCCGGGAGTTTAAAAACCTTTTACTCATCACTGCAATAATCATGAAAAGAAAATATATCATCATCACCGTAGTTGTGGTACTGGTTGGTTTGATCGTTATCAGGCTGGCATCCAACAAAAAGAAACTGAACGAGAAGAACAAACCCGTTCAAACCAAAAATGTAAAGATACCTGTTAAAACTGCCACTGTTGATGAGCAGGTGCAGGAGATCTCTATCAAAAAGACAGGTAGCCTTGCGCCATTTAAAGAGGTAAAAGCGCTTGCTACTGCAGGTGGTACGCTCAGCGCTGTACACTTTAACCTGGGCGACCATGTGGTTGAAGGGCAAGTGCTGGCCATAACCGATACACGCTTGCAAAACCTCGATCTGCAAAAGGCCCAAACCAATGCAGCCCGGCTAAAAAGCGATGTGCAAACCTACACCGATCTGTACCAGGGCCAGGCGGCTACCCGCGAAAAGTTAGACCAGGTACGCCAGAATTATACAGATGCTGTTAACCAGGTTAATCAGGCAAAAAAGAACCTGGGCGATGCGGCTATTAAAGCACCAACCAGCGGTATCATCTCTGCAAAAAATGTTGAGCAGGGTGTGGCAGTGAGCAACGGCAGCGAGATAGCTACCATTGTAAATTTATCAAAGGCCAAAGTGCAGGTTAACCTAACCGAAGCCGAGGTTTACCAGATAGAGCCGGGCCAAAAAGTGATCATTACCACAGATGTTTACCCCGGCAAAAATTTTGATGGCAAGGTGAGTTTTATCAGTCCGCAGGCAGATGCTACACACAATTACCTGGTAGAGATCCATATTGATAATACCCAGCAATCGCTTCTTAGATCAGGAACATTTGTTTATGCCGATTTCTCGAGGAAAACCCGCCAGCAGATATTGACCATTCCACGCGAGGCACTTACCGAGAGCCAGAAAACAACATCTGTTTTTATAGCGCAGGATGGTGTAGCACGCCTGCGCCCCGTTAAAACAGGACTGGAGCAAGCCGGCCGTATTCAAATTATCAGCGGGCTGCAAAAGGGCGAGCAGATCATCACATCGGGCCAGATCAATTTGAAGGATGGCAGCCCTATTAATGTTTCAAAATAAAATTATCACACTATGTCAATAGCAGAAGTTGCCGTAAAACGGCCTTTACTTATCTTGGTAATTTTCACGATACTCATATTATTCGGTGCACAATCGTACTTTAAGCTTAACTATAATCTGCTGCCTAAAATAGAGGTGCCAACTGTTACTGTTAACACGGTTTACGCAGGTGCATCGGCGCCAGAGGTGCAAACGGCAGTAACCAAAAAACTGGAAGACGCCTTTGCCGCAATAGAAGGTTTGGATAAGATCAACTCCAATTCACAGCAAGGTCTTTCGCAGATCATTATCCAGTTTAAGGCAGGTACCAATATCGATGAAGCCGAAGCCAATGTACAGCGCAAGGCAGACCAGTCGCAAAGCGATTTGCCAAAGAACATCGATAAACCCATTATTAACAAAGTAAACCTTGAGGAAGCGCCGGTTATCCGCGCGGGTGTTACCTCTACGCTTGCCTCAAAAGGCTTGTATGATTTTGTTGACCAGCAACTAAAGCCTGTACTGCAAAATGTATCGGGCGTTGGCCAGGTAAACATTATTGGTGGTGATGAGCGCGAGATACAGGTTAACGTTAACCAAAGTAAACTGCGCTCTTACGGGCTAAGTATAGCCTCGGTGACGGATGCGGTGAGCAATGCCAATCAGTCGTTCCCGGCAGGTAGTATCGAGACTGAAGACGAGCAGTTAACTATTCAGTATGACGCCAACGTAACCTCGGTTGAGCAGATCAGCAATATCATCGTAAAACAGCAGCCCGGTGGTGGCAGCATTTACATGAAAGATGTTGCCGAGGTGATAGATGGCACCAAAAAACCAACCGCCATTAACCATATTAACGGTTTGCCGTCTATCGGTATCCAGATCATTAAGCAATCTGATGCCAATGCGGTAAACGTGAGCAAGGCCGTAAAAGAAAGTTTCATCAATATAGAAAAACAGTACCCTAACAATAACCTCAAGTTTACGGTATCGTCTGATCAGTCTATCTACACCCTCAAATCAGCCGATGGCGTGATGGAAGATCTTGGGCTGGCCGTGGTAATTGTGGGTATAGTGATGCTGGCATTTTTGCACAGCGTACGTAGCTCTATGTTTGTACTGGTGGCGCTGCCATCATCCATCATCCCTACGTTTATTGCCATGCTGCTGGCCGGCTTCTCGCTCAATTTAATGACGCTGATGGCCATGTCGCTGGTAGTGGGTATCCTGGTAGATGACTCCATTGTGGTATTAGAGAACATATATCGCCACTTAGAAATGGGTTCAGATAAAGAAACTGCGGCTATTGAAGGCCGCAGCGAGATCGGTTTTACCGCCCTGGCCATCACCCTGGTAGATGTTGTTGTGTTCCTTCCTCTGGCGATGTCGGGCGGTATCATCGGCTCTCTTTTGCGCGAGTTCTCGCTGGTAGTAGTATTCTCCACGCTCATGAGTTTGTTTGTATCATTTACAGTTACACCTATGCTGGCCAGCAAGTTTGGCCGCGTGGAGCATCTTACAAAAGATACCCTTTGGGGCAGGCTTAACCTGGGTTTTGAGCATTTTATTGATGTAATAAAAGAAACTTATGGCCGTATACTGCATAAGGCTTTGCACAAAAAGCGCTGGGTGCTGTCGGGTGTTATTGTGCTTATCATCGGCAGCATTGCGCTTATACCTGCAGGTTTTGTTGGTGGCGCGTTCATCCCCAGTGCCGACCAGGGCGAGTTGATGATCAACGTTGAAATGGCCCCGGCATCGTCCATCTACCAAACCAATATGGTAACGCAACGGATAGAAGCGATGATCATGAAACGGCCCGAGGTAAAGAACGTATTCTCGAGCATCGGTTTCGTATCGGGTGGTGTGCAGGGGGCTGGCAACAACGCCAACCTTTCAGAGCTCACCGTATCATTAGTAGATAAAAACGACCGCAAGCTAACCGCCGAAGAGTTTGGTATAGATATGCAAAAACAACTGAGTGCGGAGATACCCGGCGTGAAGATAACAGCATCGCCTACATCAGTATCGGGCGGTGGTAACCAGGCGCCTATCCAGATAGCAGTAAAAGGTGTTGACCTGAAAGCGGTGCGCGATATTGCAGAGCAGTACATGAAGGTTGTGAGCAGCGTGCCGGGTACGCAATTTGTAAAACTATCGGTTAAAGATCCCAAACCACAAATTGAGATAAAACTCGATCGTGATAAGATGACCCAACTGGGCCTCAATGCCACACAGGTAGGTATGGCATTGCAAAATGCCTTTAGCGGTAACGACGATAGCAAATTTAAACAGGCCGGTAAAGAGTATGATATCCTTGTGGGCTTCGGTAAAGGCGACCGCAGGGACATCAGCAACGTGCGTAACCTGCCCTTCATCAATAACAACGGGCAAACCTTTGTGCTTAGCCAGTTTGCAGAAGTAAAAGAGGGCCTTGGTGAATCGGTACTGGAGCGCAGCGACAGACTTAACTCCATCACCGTTAATGCCAACGTAGCGGGCCGCCCAACGGGTACTATTGCTAATGAGATAAAAGAGAAAGCCAAAAGTATTAAACCACCACAAGGCGTTTCGATAGAATACCTGGGCGATGTTAAAAATCAGGGCGACGCATTTGCCAGCCTGGGCTTAGCACTTATAACAGCCATTGTACTGGTGTACCTGATAATGGTGGCTTTGTACGAGAGTGTTATTTACCCTTTTGTAGTATTGTTCTCTATCCCGGTGGCTTTGATAGGTGCCCTGTTAGCACTGGCCTTAACCATGGAAACGCTGAACATATTCTCTATCATCGGGGTAATTATGCTGCTGGGGCTGGTATCTAAGAATGCCATCCTGATAGTAGACTTTACCAACCAGTTGAAAGAAGAGGGCCGCTCTGTTGAGGAAGCTTTAGTTGAGGCAGGCCGCGAACGCCTTCGCCCTATATTGATGACCACCCTGGCCATGATATTAGGTATGCTGCCCATAGCTATAGCAAGCGGTGCCGGGTCTGAAATTAAAAACGGCATGGCGTGGGTTATCATAGGCGGGCTTACCAGTTCAATGATCCTTACCCTGTTTGTGGTACCATCAATGTATCTCATTATAGAAAAGCTAAAGAACCGTTTTCAAAAAAAGAAAGCGCCTGAGATGAAACTGGCCGCACCGTAATGTTCCACTAATCAACTCCTATATATCCAAAATGAGGTGGCGGGTCTCCTATACCGCCGCCTCTTATTTCTCTCCATTCTTTAACATCATGAAAAACTTACCCCTTACTTTAGCGGCGCTGCTTGGCTCCGCCCTCATAACTCATGTACATGCACAAAGCCCTGCAGAACGCCGCCAGCAAATGGCCGACTCTATACGCAAAGTTTATTTAACCGAAGCCGCTGTTGCTAACCCGCTGCTGCGCCAGGCAACTTTTAGTATGGATATCATCCCCAAAACTGACGTAACCACCATTATGAATGGCAATAAACTGTATGACGGGAAGATACGCCAGGAACGTATCTCTGCGCTTTTTAACATCCCGCTAAAAAAATGGGGCAAAAACTCATTAAATGCTACGGTAAGTTATTTGCAACAGAACGTTCACCTTAGCGACCTGACACTGACTTCTCCTGATATGTCTTTCCTTGAAGGGCGAAGCGTTACCAGGCAAAGTGTTGGCTTCACAGCCTCATTCATCAGTGCCGATTCATTATTTGGCCACCAGGTTATCTACACGGCCAGCATCAGCGGCCTCACCGCAAAAGCACAATCTATACAAAGGATAAGTTATTTGGGTGGAGTGATATTTACAATTAAGCAAACCAAAGATGTAAGGAGCGCGGTTGGTATATTGGTTAACATTGATCCTTTTCTTAAGGTGCCCGTAGCGCCGGTGTACAGCTATTGGCGCAGATACCAGAATGGAGTAGAACTTAACCTTAACCTGCCGCAACAGGTAATGCTGAGAAAGCCTTTAAGCCAAAAGTTTTACGGTAGCTTTGGCGCAAGCCTTGCCGGTACCATGGCCTTTGCCAGTTACAATAATCCATCATTACCTGCCGATGTGGGCTACAGCAACGTAGATATTAAAACCGGGCCGGGACTGGAATACCGTATAGCCAAAAAGTTTATGATAGGCGTAAATGCCGGGTTGCTTACCCCGCTGCAATCGCGTGGGTTTGATATCAGAAAAGATGCCAGCGATTACTTCCTGAAAAACGACCGCGCCAATTCTTTCTACTTCAACTTTACGCTGTCGTTGCTGCCGGTTTTTTAACGTGATGTTTTACGGCGCCGGATGCTTATTTTATCGCAACAATACTAATATTAAAATTACTGTTATACGCGGCAAATGATACAGGCTTGAGGTTGGTTTTTAAGCCTCATCCTGCCGGGGGGCATGAAAAAGGCTGCCGGTTATCTGCCGGCAGCCTTTTGTTTTTAATCCTTGGGTATTGTTTATCGCCAGCCACCGCCCAGGTTGCGGTAAATGGTATTTACAGCAGTAAGCTGGGCTTTTTTGGTCTCAACCAATTCAAGCCTTGTGGCCAGGGCATCTCTTTGGGTCATTAATACCTCAAAGTAATCGGCACGGGCCGCTTTGAATAATTTGTTGGAGATGTCTACCGACTTAATTAACGCATCGGCCTGTTGTGATTTAAGGCTGTAGCGTTTCTCCAGGTTATCAATAGCATACATTTGTGTATTCACTTCCATGTAGGCGTTTAGTATTACTTTTTGATAGTTATACAAAGCCTGTAACTGGCGTGCGTTGGCACTGTTAAACTCGGCCCTGATGCCTGCCCTGTTGATCAGCGGCGCTGCAATTTCACCCGCTACCGAGTAGATCAACGAGCCCGGATACTTAAACAAATAGCTTGGCTTAAACGCCTGGAAGCCCAACGCCGCAGAAATATTGAAGGACGGGTAAAACTCCGCACGGGCAACTTTCACATCCAGCTTGGCAGCAACAAGGTCAAGTTCGGCCTTTTTTACATCGGGCCTGTTGGCCAGTAGCTGCGAAGGGATACCGGTATGTACCGCTGCAGGGGTAAGGGTTAAGAAATCATTTTTACTACGAACGATCTCCTGCGGATATCGACCCAGCAATAAGTTAAGATCATTTTCAGTCTCCCTTATTTTTTGCAACGTTTCGTACTCCAACTCCTGCGAGTCCAATATTTCTGCCTGGAATTTTTGTACGGCCAGTTCCGTTACACGTGCTGCTTCTTTCTGTACCTTCACTATTGCAAGGGCATTCTTTTGTACCTCTATACTTTGGCGCACAATGGCCAGCTGTGTATCTAATGATTGCAACTCGTAGTAAGCGTTGGCAATTTCGCTTATCAAGTTGGTCACCACAAAATTTCTGCCTTCTACTGATGACAGGTAGCGGGCAACTGCCGCTTTTTTAGCATTATGAAGTTTTTTCCAGATGTCTACTTCCCAATCTGCGTAGGCGGCTATCCTATAATCGGCCAGTGGGTCTGGCACTTCACGGCCCGGTGTAATATCGGTTGACGCATCGCCCGCACCCTGGCTGGTGTAACGGCCGGCTTTTTCAAGGCCTGCCCCGCCTCTCAAACCAACAGTCGGCGATAAAGCGCCTTGCCTTATACCGATATCGCTTTTGGCAACTTCTATCTCCTGCAGGGTGCTCATTAGCTCCTGGTTATTTTTAAGCGCAGTATCAATCAGGTTTACCAGGTTGGCATCCGTAAAAAAATCGCGCCATTGCAGGGTGGCTATATTGGTGGTATCGGCATTGTTGTTATATACGCCAGGCATAGGCTTATTTTCGCCCAGCTTAGTTATAGCAGGTACTTTACAACCCGCTACAGCCAGGCAAACTGCCAGTATACCAATACCTTTATATTTATTAAAATTATACATGGTTATTGTCAATTTCTTCGGTGAACGGATTCTCAACTTCGTGTTTGGCCAGTTTGCGTTTTTCTGCTATGGTACCGAATATGAAATACAAACCCGGGATAACAAACACACCACAAATGGTACCTAAAAGCATACCGCCGGCGGCGGCAGTACCAATAGTACGGTTGCCAACTTTACCCGGCCCTGAAGCAATTACCAGCGGTATTAAACCCGCAATAAATGCGAACGAGGTCATCAAAATTGGGCGAAACCTTGCTTTTGAACCTTCCATGGCGGCTTCTAAAACAGACTTGCCCGCAGCATGGCGCTGCACAGCAAACTCCACAATAAGCACGGCGTTTTTACCTAACAAGCCTATGAGCATTACCATGGCTACCTGTGCATAGATGTTGTTCTCCAGCCCGGTTAGCTTCAATAACAGGAAGGCACCAAAGATACCCGCCGGTAACGACAGGATAACCGATAGCGGAAGGATAAAGCTCTCATACTGTGCCGCAAGGATGAGGTAAACAAAGCCTAAACAAATAAGGAAGGTGTAGAAGGCCTGGTTACCCTGGGCCACCTCATCGGCAGAGATACCTGCCCAGCCTATACCAAAACCACGTGGCAGCGTTTTTTCGGCTACTTCTTGTATCACCTTAATAGCAGTACCACTACTGTAACCCGGCGCTGCAGAACCGCTGATCTCTGATGAGTTGTACATGTTATGCCTTGTGATCTCTGACAGGCCGTATACTTTCTCCAGCTTCATAAAGTCGGAGTATGGCACCATCTCGTCGCGGTTGTTTTTCACATACAGCTTCAGGATATCATCCGGTTGTGCACGGTACTCGGGGCTCGATTGTACAATAACCTTGTAGTTGATACCAAACTTGATGAAACTGATCTCGTAGTTACTACCCACCATGGTTGATAGGGTATTCATGGCGTTATCAACTGTAACCCCTTTTTGCAGGGCCAGGTCGTTATCAACCCTCAGCATATACTGTGGATAACTGGCACTATAGAAACTGAACACCGAAGCCAGTTCTTTACGTTTGCTCAGTTCTTTTACAAAATCATTACTTACACTTTCCATCAGCTTGTAATCGCCCGAGCCACCCTTATCAAGCAGGCGCAGTTCGAAACCACCGGCAGCACCGTAACCAGGCACCGCAGGCGGCTGAAAGAATTCGATGTTAGCACCAGGGATCTCTTTTGATTTCTCTTCCAGCTCGTTAATGATCTGCTGTACCGAGTGCTTGCGTTCGCTCCAATCTTTAAGGTTTACCAGGCAGGAGCCTGAGTTAGAAGCCGTACCCTCAGTAAGGATCTCATAACCAGCCAGTGCTGATACAGACTGTACACCATCAACCGTTTCGGCAATTTTTTGCAGCTTTAAAGCAACATCATTGGTACGCTCAAGCGAAGAGCCCGGCGGCGTTTGGATAACGGCATAGAACATCCCCTGGTCTTCATTAGGGATAAAGCCCGTAGGCACCGTATTGTTAAACAAGTAGATACCCGCACAAAAGGCAAGTAAGGTGATCAACGTAACCGATCTGCGGGTAACAATACGCCCCAGGGTGTTTTGGTATTTATCCTGGGTTTTGTTGAACTTGTTGTTGAAGCCGTCAAGGAAACGGTTTACAAAAGTTTTCTTTCTGGCCTTGCCATGATTATTCTTCAGGATCATAGCACACAAGGCAGGCGTAAGCGTTAAAGCAACAATACCCGATAGTACAATAGCTGTTGCCATGGTAATGGAGAATTGCCGGTAAAAAATACCCACCGGGCCCGACATGAATGCTACCGGCACAAACACTGCCGCCATCAGGAAGGTGATAGCGATGATAGCACCGGCAATTTCATGCATGGCCTGTTGTGTAGCTTTTAATGGAGAAAGATGATCTTCTTCCATCTTAGCGTGCACGGCTTCAATTACCACAATGGCATCATCTACCACCACACCAATAGCCAGTACCAGTGCAAAAAGGGTAATTAGGTTCAGCGTAATGCCAAAGAATTGCATGAACACAAACGTACCGATAAGCGATACAGGCACCGCCATGGCCGGGATAATGGTAGAACGCCAGTCGCCCAGGAACAGGAATACCACAATGCCCACCAATATAAATGCCTCAACCAGGGTGTGCACTACTTTCTCGATAGAGGCATCCAGGAATTTAGATACGTCGTAACTGATCTCGTAATCCACCCCTTTAGGGAACGATGTTTTCTTGATCTCGGCCATCTTTGCCTTCACATCCTTAATAACCTGGCTGGCGTTACTGCCGTACGATTGCTTTAACACAATAGCCGCAGAAGACCTGCCATTAAGGTTAGAGTAGATATCATACATCGAGCTACCAAATTCTACCGTGGCCACGTCTTTCAGTCGTAGTATCTCTCCGTTAGCATTAGCCCTTAGGCCTACATTTTCATATTGTTCTTTGGTAGTAAACCTGCCCGAGTATTTCAGTACATACTCAAAGGTCTGCGATCTTTTACCAGAGCTTTCGCCGGTTTTGCCGGGCGATGCCTCTAAACTTTGGGCAGCCAAGGCTTCCATTACTTCATCGGCAGATATTTTGTAGGCCAGCATACGGTCGGGCTTCAGCCATATACGCATGGCATAGTCGCGGTTACCCAAAATATCGGCAAAGCCCACGCCGTTAACCCTTTTTAACTCTGACAGGATATTGATCTCGGCAAAGTTGTACAGGAACTTCTGGTCCATGGATTTATCCTTGCTGTAAAGGTTAACATACATCAGCATGTTGGGCTCCTCACGGCTTATCTTAACACCCTCGCGCACTACAAGCGGCGGCAGTTTATTTACTACCGATGCTACACGGTTTTGCACACTTAGCGCGGCCTGGTTAGGATCGGTACCGAGGTTAAATACTAACTGTACAGATGCTTCACCATCGTTACCCGCGTCTGATGTCATGTACTTTAAGCCCGGCACACCGTTAAGTGCCCTCTCAAGCGGAATTACAACGGCTTTGATCATCAGCTCGCCGTTAGCGCCCGGATAATCGGCTGTTACGTTCACCTTTGGGGGAGAGATGGACGGGAACTGGGTTACCGGCAAAGACGTGATGGCCAGCACCCCTAAAAAGACGATCATGAGCGATATCACTATCGACAAAACCGGCCTTTGAATAAATTTATTAAACATTTAATTCTTTATTTAGGATGGAATAATTATTCCGCTTTTAACTTCAATTGAGAAAGAACCTCTTCCGGCTTCTGGAATTTGTACTTGATCTTATCATTATCACGTACTTTTTGAACACCTTCTAACAAGATCTTATCATTAGCCGAAAGGCCGCTTTGCACCACGTACAGATCGGGCATGGTAGCGCTTATCTGGATATTGGTTGACCGTACCTCATTGTTATTACCTATCACAAAAACATAGATCTTATCCTGCACTTCGTAAGTGGCTTTTTGAGGAATCACCAGTGCATTTTTGAAAGGCATGGTCATTAACACCTTACCTGTCTCACCGTTCCTCAGCAATTTATCGGGGTTGTTAAACCTTGCTCTAAAGGCAATATTTCCTGTTTCGCTGTCAAATTCGCTCTCAACGGTTTCAACATCACCTTTATATTTAAAAGGCTGGCCGTTAGCCAACTGTAACTCAACATGGCGTTCGCCCCTGGTTTTTACATCCATTTGGTAGTTAAGGTACTCGGGTTCTGATACGTTGAAATACGCAAACATCTGGCTATTGTCTGATAAGCTTGTGAGCAGAGCACCTTCATCAACCAGCGCACCCAGTTTAAGCGGAATGCGATCAATTATACCACTGAACGGCGCCTTAATCTCTGTGAACGAAAGGTGCATTTTGGCAAGGTTACGTTCTGCCTTAGCTTGGTCGAGCTTGGCTTTGCCCAGCAGGTACTCGCTTTTTGAAACGATGTTTTGGTCAGACAGTGTTTTGGTATTTTGCAGTTCCAATTCTGCAGAACGGGTCTCGGCTTCGGCTTTTTGCAGCTCGGCCTCAAAGGCCTGCGGCATTATCCTGAAAAGCGGTTGGCCGGCTTTTACAAACTGGCCTTCGTCTACATATATTTTTTGCAGATAGCCTTTTTCTTGTGCCCGAACTTCGATGTTGCGTACGGATTTTATTTGAGATACATACTCTTTAGTGTAAGAGGTATCAATTTTTAACGGGCTTGTTGCAGCATAAGTGGCAACTTCTTCTTCCGTTTTTTCTTCTTTGTTCGAGGTACAGCCGGTGTTGTATAACAGCACACACAGCGCAACGAACAGTACATTCCTGGTCATGGTATATTTAAAAAAATTAGATTTCGAGAGCGGGCAATAAACCGGGTTAAGTTTTAAGAAAGCATCGGGTACTTAAATTGTAGCAGCAACAGAGAGCCGGTTTAAATGATGTTGCTTACACGCAAAGAATGATCACACCTTGTGCGCAAATTGATGCACAGGTGCTTATCAGATACGTAAAGCCCGTTGGCTGATGTACCTATTTGTGGAGGTAATTAACTGTTGTGGGCAGCTGAGTGGGTTTTTGGATGTGTTTTGGTAAAAACCGGGGAAAAGCTGCAGGTAGAATTGAATTATTGCCGTTTTAACCAGCAATGTGTATTTACGGGCCGATATAAGGTCGTTGTCATCATCATCGATATCAATAACCAACTCATCCTGGCCGTTTATGTCTGCGGTAGCGTGAATAAAGGTGTTGTCTTTGCTTTTGCCATCAAAATGCATAAAGCTGACCATCCGGCTGCCTTTAGCATCGAAGTTAGGGTCATGGGCCTTTGTAATAAGGTGGCACAGTGAAAAGAAAAGTATGATAATGAACCTCATGTATCGCGCGCAAAAAT
This sequence comes from Mucilaginibacter conchicola, assembly GCF_003432115.1. GTDB lineage: Bacteria > Bacteroidota > Bacteroidia > Sphingobacteriales > Sphingobacteriaceae > Mucilaginibacter > Mucilaginibacter conchicola. Next base: position 694,315 of record NZ_QWDC01000002.1, on the reverse strand, counting down.
AAGAACGAATTTTTAGTCTTAATAGTTCAGCAGACTAAATATTTATGAAATTCTCATTTATTTAACATTACTAAGCAAACCGGTGGGGTTTGCTTAGTAATATACTGTTATGTTAAGGATGAAGAGAAATTTTTTAGCGTTGCTCTATCTGCCTTAAGTTGTCCATTTTTTTGTAGGCCAGGAACCCTTTAATGTCTTCAAAATGTTCGCGTACGCGTTTGTTACCAAACTCAAATACTTTTTTCACCAATCCATCAAGAAAGTCACGATCGTGCGATACCAGGATCAATGTGCCATCGAAATCTCTTAAGGCATCTTTAATAATGTCTTTGGTTTTCATATCCAGGTGGTTGGTAGGCTCATCCAGTATCAATACGTTCACGGGCTCTAACAGTAATTTGATCATCGCCAAACGTGTTTTTTCACCGCCTGATAGTACTTTCACTTTCTTTGTAGTGTCATCACCACTAAACATAAACGCGCCTAACAGGTCTTTGATCTTTACAGTACCATCGCTAAGCGGGATCTGGTCAATGGTTTCAAATACAGTAAGATTCTCATCTAACAAAGCCGCCTGGTTTTGGGCAAAGTAACCTATTTTGGCGTTGTGGCCCACTTTTAAGCTGCCTTCAAAATCAATTTCGCCCATTATGGCTTTTATCATGGTTGATTTACCTTCACCGTTTTTACCAACAAAGGCAACCTTCTCACCACGCTCAATTACCATAGCTGCATTCTGGAATACGGTATGATCGCCGTACTTCTTTGTAAGGTCCTCAACCATTACGGGGTACTGGCCAGATCGTGGTGACGGCGGGAACTTTAATCGTAATGCCGAAGTATCTACCTCATCAATTTCTATAACTTCCAGTTTCTCCAGCATTTTTACGCGCGATTGCACCTGCAGCGTTTTAGAATATGTGCCTCTGAAACGGTCTATAAACTCCTGGTTATCGGCAATAAAGCGTTGCTGCTCTTCGTAGGCTTTTAACTGGTGTACGCGGCGCTCGGCACGTAGTTGCAGGTAGTGGGTATATTTGGCCTTATAGTCATATATGCGGCCCATGGTAACCTCAATAGTACGGTTGGTAATGTTATCAACAAACGTACGGTCGTGCGAGATCACCATTACCGCTTTTGCTGAGTTAACCAGGAAATCTTCCAGCCATTGGATACTTTCAATATCCATGTGGTTGGTAGGCTCATCCAATAGTATCAGGTCGGGTTTTTTCAGCAGTATCTTGGCCAGCTCAATGCGCATGCGCCATCCACCCGAAAATTCTGAAGTTTGACGGTTAAAGTCTTTACGTTCAAAGCCCAAACCTTTCAATACTTTTTCTATCTCTTCGTCGTAGTTTACCTCTTCAACCGAGTAAACCTTCTCGCTCAGTTCAGATACGCGCTCAATCAGCTTCATGTAGTCGTCACTTTCGTAATCGGTGCGGGTATTAAGCTGCTCGTTTACCTCATCAAGCTCTTTCTGCATTTTATTGGCCTCGTCAAAAGCCTTCATGGTTTCCTCAAAAACAGTAACGTTATCCTGAGTGAGTAAATGCTGTGGCAGGTATGCAATTACAGCCTCTTTTGGGCCGGTTACGTTGCCCGTAGTTGGTTTGGCTGCACCTGCAATTATTTTAAGGATGGTTGACTTGCCCGCACCGTTCTTGCCCATGAGGGCTATTTTGTCGTTCTCGTTGATAGAGAAGGTTACATCGCTAAATAAAGTTGTTCCGCCAAATGAAACGGAGATGTTGTTAACATTGATCACTGTATGGAGATATTGAATTTTGCGCAAAGATACGCTAAAGACGCAGAATTACAGTTGCAGGTATGAAATGACGTCAATATGGTTTTCTTATAGGCGTAGAAAAATAAAGGCCTGGCTTTCTTATCCTTAGGTTAAAATTTAAAATGAGGGTTAACTAATGTTATTGCCGCGCGTATAAGCAATCAATTAATAACAACTTAAAACCTTATTGCTAAATGGAAATTACTCCACTAAACCCTGAAAGCATTCAGAATGCTTTAAACCAACTTCGTGACTGGTTCCCCGAGCAGGCCGCTACACTTAAAAAGCACAATGACGAGCTTGTACAAAATATCCTTAAAGATACCGAGCCCGACCCCAATTCGCCGTTAGGTAAATTGGCCGAGCAACCTGCTAATGTTGTTGTGATACCAACGCCATCTGCAGCCAACGCCAAAACAGCGCAGTTGGTGCAAAGTATGGTAATACCGGGGGCAAAAATTACTGAGTTAAGCGATGAAGAACTATTTGATATTACTAAACTTTATACACCGTGTACAAAGGCTGTTGGTAAAGCAATGCTAAGCTCGGGCTTGTTTGTATTAAGTATGGTGGGTATAAGAACAAGTGCAAGTGATAGGATGTATCATGCTTTTTTAGCCGAATTTGGGCCGGTTGCCGATAAGTTTACGCGCTTGTTTAACGATTTTGACAAGGCAAATACCGCTTACCAAAAAGGCAAATTAATGTTTAAAATAGGCGGTGGTTTATTGAAGGCATCGTGTTTTAAGGCGATCCTGAAATCGTGGGCCGAAGAAGCCAGCTGGTTTGATTGGGTAACTGCATCGGCATTTGCTATTGCGCAATTTACGGTATGGTTTGCTACAGAAGGGGTTGCTTTTATTGCCGAAGTTGTATTGTTATTAGCAAATGCAGGTTTCCTTATAAAAGATATTGCCAATGCGGTATCTGTTTGTACTAAAGAAGAGTGTGCGCCCCTGGCTGCGCCTTCGGTAACGTTTACCGCTGCAGGCTCTTTTATAAATACGGCAGATAATGTTAAGCTTATACTATCGGCACAATGCAAGAATATCGAAGGTAAGTACATAGATTCGTCGCTTGATATTTCAAAACTGGCGGCCAATACGCAGATAGATAACAATAATGGCGTTTTGGTTATATCAAAAGCGGCAGGTACGCAGGCAGATACTTTTAAGCCGGTAGGTTCTTATCGCAACTCATCGCAAAATATCAAAGTTACCCTGTCGGCGTCTTGTCTAAACATGAAGGGCAACAGGGTTGATACTGCACTTGATGTTACCGATTTGGATATTAAACATGAGATTGCCAACTCCAACGGTCAATTAAAAGCAGAATAAGGGTTTTATAGCTCCTAATTGTATATAAAGTAGATAGTGTAAAGCCTGTAAGCCATAAACTTACAGGCTTTTTTTGTTGATGTGTTTAACCAGGGTGATGCCACATTTGCAACATTCGTGTTACGCATACACATTCTGATAAATTCTTTGTTGAATTTTGCGTTAACTAAACAGTATGTACCGCAAGGCTTATTTTAAATTGATATTAGCGCTGGCAGCAATTTTATTTATTGCCAAGCCTTTTATTGGCTTTGTTTTACATGCCCGGCTATCAGCCATTGATGAGCACCCTACCATACTGGTAAAAAGCTTTACCAAATATCGTATTGACAGCCTTAACGATACCGAGTTCTGCAAAGATGCCTCGGGCGAGTTATTCCCTGCACCGGTTATCCCTTTTTTGATGGGGATAGGTGCCTTGCTGAGTTTATTGTTTAGCCGTTTTGCAGCTGCAGTTGCCTTTAAAGCCGGGGACGTTTTCGCCAAAAAGCTGTTTGTGCCGTCGCAACCGGTGTATCTTACTACCCTTCGTTTATCGATCTGAATAAGAACTTTTATCACTGCTTTTAACAGCAGCGGTTTATTGTTTCATTATTCATATCACGACTAAAAATGTTCAGTATAAGAAAATGCTGGCTGCTTGTTTTATTGCTGCCGGCTACCGTTAATGCACAAAACCCTAAGAGCATTGGCTTAAACACGCTCTTAGATAAAGTATCATCCAACGCCCCCGCTTTAATGACCGATGCGGCGGCTATCCAGATAAAACAGGCGCAGGCCAATGATGTAAAAAGCAATTGGCTACCCTCACTTAAATTAAATTACCAGGCCGATGTGGGTACCAACAACAACGTTGCCGGGCCTTATTTTGCCTATGGTATAGTTCCGTCAAATTCGCGCGGGGTACGTACGGAGAGTAACTCATCAGCAACGCTGGTAAATCTCGGTATTGCCGCCCTTGACTGGGAAGTGTACAACTTTGGCGCCTATGGTGCAGCAAACAAAGCTGCCGCCGCCGATGTGGATGTAGAGCAAAAGCAATTTGAGCAATCAAAATACACGCTTGAGGCTACCTCTATTGATAGCTACCTGCAATTAGGCCTGTTGCAGGACCTCATCACCATACAGGAGCGTAATATTAAGCGCAACCAGGAAATAAGACGATCTATCCAGGCACTTGCCCGCAGCGGTATCCGTGCTGGTGTGGATACCAGTATTGCCGAGGCAGAAATTTCAAAATCGAGGTTGACTTATATCGACCTGGTGAACCAGAAAAAGCAGATCCAGATAAGATTATCGGCCTTAAGTAATATCCCTGCTGACAGTATTATTGCCGATACCACCACCCAGCAAACTCTGGCAAAAAATACCGCCGAGTTTAGCTTGTTTAATGCCGATACGGTAAACCATCCGGTTATCAATTACTACCGCTCGCTTTACAACAGCAGTGTACAGAAAGAGAACCTGGTAAAGAAAAGCTACTCGCCAAAAATTATGTTAGAGGCCGCTGCCTGGGGCCGCGGATCGAGTATTGATGCCAACGATAAATTTGGCCCGCTGGGTACCGGTTGGGGTTTTGACCGTGGTAACTACCTGGTGGGCGTGGGTATCAGCTATAACCTGTTCGATATCAACAAACGCAAGCTTAAATTAAATACCCAAAAGGCAAGCACCGTTTACGCGCAGAAAAAGCTGAACGAGCAAAAAGCGCTGATTGCTGCGGGCAGTAGCCAGGCTGATGCCAACGTAGCTTCGGCGCTTGACCGTTTGCACGAAATACCGAAGCAATTAACTGCAGCCAATGCGGCTTACCGCCAAAAGTTCAGCCTTTATAAAAACGGGTTAACCGATATCATTGAACTAAACGCAGCGCTTAACCTGCTTTACCGTGCCGAGAACGATTACACATCGGCAAAATTCAGTTACTGCCGTGCGCTGTTCCAGAAAGCGGTGATAGAGAATCAGGTTAGTGCCATCTTAAATCTTTTAAAATAATCAGGATAACAATATGTCAATGGTTACATCAGCACTTAAGCGGCCGGTTACCACGGTAATTATCGTGGTGAGCTTGCTGATATTTTCAGTGCTAAGTGCAATAAAAATTCCAATAGATATTTTCCCTCAGCTAAACATGCCCACTATGTACGTAATAGAATCGTACGGGGGGATGTCGCCGCAACAGATGGAAGGTTTCTTCTCCACCCGTTTGCAGGATCAGTTCCTTTATGTAAACGGTATAAAAAGTATTACCAGTAAAAATATACAGGGCTTAACCCTGCTAAAACTCAGTTTTTACGAAGGTACCGATATGGCCGAGGCCTCGGCACAGGTAGCCCTGCAGGTAAACCGGGCAATGAAGTTTTTCCCGCCCGGTGCATTGCCACCACAGGTATTACGTTTCGATGCCTCATCATTACCTGTAGGCCAGCTGGTAATGTCTTCAAAAACGCGTAGTTTGAAAGATATATATGATCTGGCTACTACGCGCGTAAGGCCAACGTTCTCGTCGGTAGCAGGTTTATCAGCACCGCCACCGTTTGGGGCCAACTCGCGCTCTATCATTATCAGCGTTGATCCTAATAAACTGCGTAGTTACAGTTTAACACCCGATGAGGTGGTGGCTGCCATGGCCAAATACAACGTAATGTCGCCGTCAGGTAACCTGCGAATGGATAATACCATGTTTGTGACCACCATGAACACGCTCATCAAAAATGTAGATGAGTTTGGCAATATCCCGGTGGTTACCAAAAACGGTACACCTGTATTTATTAAAGATGTTGCCCGCGTTGCCGATGGTGCCGACGTTACCGTGAGTTATGCTTTGATCAATGGCAAACGTTCAGTATACATCCCTGTGGTAAAAACGGCCGATGCTTCTACCTGGTCGGTAGTGCAATCGCTTAAGGCTAAGCTTCCGGATATCCAGAGTTTATTGCCCGATGATGTGAAAGTATCATACGAGTTCGACCAATCGGTATTCGTGATCAACGCGGTAAAAAGCTTAATGACCGAGGGCGGCCTGGGTGCCTTGCTTACCGGTTTAATGGTATTGCTTTTCCTGCGCGACTGGCGGAGCAGTCTTATCGTGGTGATCACTATCCCGGTTTCTATCCTTATCGGTGTAATGCTGCTGAGTATATTCCACCAAACCATCAATATCATGACCTTGAGTGGTTTGGCACTGGCAATCGGAATCCTCGTCGACCAGGCAACGGTGACCATAGAGAATATTCACCAGCACCTCGAAATGGGTAAATCCAAGCGGCTGGCCATTTATGATGCCTGTGAGGAGATCTCGTTCCCGCTGTTGCTTATCCTTTTGTGTATCCTGGCGGTGTTTGCGCCATCATTTATGATGAATGGTGTACCAAAGGCCATGTTCCTGCCGCTGTCGCTGTCTATCGGTTTAACCATGATCGTGTCGTACATCATTGCCCAAACTTTGGTGCCGATACTCAGCAACTGGCTGATAAAAGCCGAACAATATCAACACTACCATCACGAAGAGGTGCACGCCCATGCAGGCGAGGGTTTAGACCACCAGGAACGCGGGCAGGTAAACTCTCATACCAAAGAAGAACAGGAGCATCCCGAAAAGAATGATCTGTTTGAGCGGGTAAAAATGCGTTTCATGAATATCATTAGCAATTGGATGCCGAAGAAGCGTGCTATTGTGCCGGTTTACCTGGTGGCGGTATTTGTGCTGGCGGGTATTTGCTACGTGGTGATAGGTAAGGATATGATGCCGAAGCTGAATAACGGCCAGTTCCAGATCCGCATAAAAGAACCGGATGGCACCCGCCTGGAGCGCACCGAGGCCAAGTTTAAACAGGTGCTGAGCATTATTGATAGTACATCAAACCACCACGTGGCCATCAGCTCGGGCTTTGTGGGATTGATACCCAGCAGCTACGGTGTGAGTAACCTTTACGTGTTTAACACCGGTACGCACGAAGCTGTGATACAGGTGAATTTGGACGAGGATTACCATGTAAACATGGATGACTTTAAAGAAGCCCTGCGCAAGAACATGGCCTACTCGCTTCCCGAGATGCGCATAACTTTTGAGCCGATAGACATGACCGAGAAGATCATGAGCCAGGGTGCATCAACACCTATTGAGGTGACGGTTGCGGGTAAGGATGTAAGCCAAATACAAAGCTACAGCACCAAACTGGTTGATAAGCTGAAGCAAGTAGATTATCTGCGCGATGTGCAGATCAACCAACCATTGCGCTTCCCTATCATCGCCATAAAGCTTGACCGTTTGAAGATAGCCCAGATGGGATTGAACATTACGGATATTGCCCGCTCGGTTACAGCCAGTACATCATCAAGCCGTTTTACCGAGAAAAACCAATGGCTGGATGAGAAAGGTGCCAACACCTACCAGGTGCAGGTGCAAGTGCCCGAGTTTGTAATGAACACTATGGACGAGCTGCGCGAGATCCCGCTGGTACGCGGCCAGAGCAGCCCGGTATTGGGCGATGTGGCCGAGTTTAAAACCAACTACGTCCCCGGTGAGTATGACCGCCGCGGGCCACGCCGTTACCTGACAGTTAGTGCCAACATCAACCATAAAGATCTGGGTACCGCAACCACAGCCGTGCAAAAAGCCATAGATGCGATGGGCACCCCGCCAAAAGGTGTGGTGGTACGCACCGAGGGTATGTCAAACCTGTTAACCGAAACATTGGACAGCTTACAGAACGGGTTGGCGTTCGCCGTATTGGTGATATTCCTGTTGCTGGCGGCTAACTATCAGTCGTTAAAAGTATCGCTTACGGTACTTTCAACTGTGCCTGCGGTAATACTGGGATCGTTGGTAATGTTGTTAATAACAGGCTCTACCCTCAATTTGCAATCGTACATGGGCATGATCATGTCTACCGGTGTATCGGTAGCCAACGCAATTTTGATCGTTACCAATGCGGAGAAATTAAGGCTGGAATATCGTGATGCTACCCGCGCATCGGTCACCAGTGCATCCATCCGTTTAAGGCCGATATTGATGACCAGTTTAGCCATGATAGCCGGTATGATCCCTATGGCATCGGGTTTGGGCGAAGCAGGTGAACAATCAGCGCCGCTTGGCCGTGCGGTGATAGGCGGGTTGATCGCATCTACCATAGCTGCGTTGTTCATTCTGCCGCTGGTGTTTGCCTGGGTGCAAAACAAAACTACCTACATATCGCCATCACTTATGCCCGATGATGCTGAAACCGAAATCCAACTTAAAGAACCTCAATACAATGAAATATAAGATAATAATGATAGCTGCCGTTGCAGCACTGGCAGCCGGTTGCGGCGGCGCACAAAAGCCCGTTGACATAACAAAAGCCGAAGGTAAAGAGACCGCTAAAGACGCAAGCAAATTTGAAACAGGCACGGTGGTAGAAAAAGCCCTGTCGAGCTATGTGCGCCTGCCCGGGCAATTAAAACCATTTAACGAGGTTAACATATTTGCCAAGATAAACAGCTTTGTGAAACAGATCTACGTTGACCGCGGCTCGGTAGTGCACAAAGGCCAGCTGATGGCCGTTTTGGAAGCACCGGAGATGGTATCGCAGTTACAGGCAGCCAATGCCCGTTTGCTGCAAGCCCAGGAAAGTGCCGGCGCGAGTCGCGAGAAATATCGCCGTTTGAAAGAGGCCGCGAAAGAGGCCGGTGCGGTTTCGCCTTTGGATTTGGATAATGCTTTGGCCAAAATGAAAGCCGACGAAGCCGTTGCGCAATCTGAGAGGTCAAACGTAACCTCGATGAAAGATGTACAAGATTATCTGAACATCCGTGCGCCGTTTGATGGTACTATTGTGCAACGTAATGTTTCGGCAGGCGCACTGGTTGGTCCGGGCAAATCTGGCGACCAGCCTATGCTGGTTCTGCAGGACAACCAAAAGCTGCGTTTAGAGGTAATGATCCCCGAGAACTATGTGGATAAAGTAGACCTGAAACAGCAGGTAAGCTTTGTTTTTAACGCCATCCCGGGCAAGCAGAACAGTGCCTACATCAGCCGCTCGGCAGATGCTTTGGGAACCATGCGCTCTGAAGCCATTGAGATAGATGTGATAAACAAAAGCGGCGCCCTTAAGCCAGGTATGTACAGCGAGGTAAAGATACCGCTGCGCTCTGGTGCTAAATCATTGTTAGTACCAAGCAGCGCCATCGTGCAATCAACAGAAAGGCAATATGTGGTGCGGGTGAAGGATGGCAAGGCTGTATTCTCTGATATTAAGGAAGGCATTAGCACCGGTGATTCAACCGAGGTATTCGGTAACGTAAAGGCCGGAGAGAAAGTGGTACTCCACGCGGGCGATGAGCTAAAAGAGGGAACAGATATTAAGTAGCTCCTGGCGGCTCAGCAAATGTAAATTAACGGGAATAATTACCACGTAAACAATAGCGCCCTTAATAACTAAGCCGCCTTACGAAAGTAAAGCGGCTTAGTTGATATTGCCTGACAGCGTGCTGCTTAGGTAAATTTAACTTAATGCTTGCTTAGCAAATACTTAATTAGGTAGCTTAACAAGCAGATTGCCGTTTAGCGAAGCGCTGCTTGCGATTAGTTTACCATCAACCCAAACACATAATTTGCTTTGATTGCCGGATTTTTTGGCATCCCAGTCTTTTTTCCAGATGATATCAACATCGTGGTTATGGTAGCGGATATTGCCAAGGTAAAAATAATCCCATTTGCCATTAGGTAGCAGCGGTGCTACGGTAAAGCTGTTGTTGTGCGATGCCTTAAAACCCAGCAGATCTTCAATAATGATATCCGGGAAGGTAGAGTGGAAATAATCCTGTTCGCCACCGAAGGTTTTGCCATCGCTTGGTATATACCACTCGCCTATATTAAGTTGTTTATCGCCGTGTAATTTGGCCAGTTTTTCAATATGATCTAACAGGAGTTCTTTCTCGGCCTGTGTACTGTTCTTTTTATAATCCCTAAGGTAATTTGCGTAGCCCTTATACACTACTGAGTTTTCAAAAGGCCATCCGCGGCCATTCCAGGCGTAGGCACGCTCGTTGTAGTAGGGGTGTTGCTGCTCTGCGGTGGTCATGCCGGATGTATTGTAGAAACCCTTGCGCGACGAGAACATTTCCCATGCTTTGCCGTACTCTGTATAATTTTTGCCGGGGATGAGATCAAAATACCAGGGCGTATAGCCCACCGATTCGCGCACTTTTGCTTCATAGTCATGAGCACCATATTCATTGTCGCCGGCACTTAGGGTATTAAAAAACTGTTCATCTTTATCCCAAAGCACATTAAGCACTTTTTGCTGTAGGCGCTCAGCCTTTTTAGCATACATACTTGCCTTTTGTGCTTTTTTATCCTGCGGGTATATAGCCTCATCAACCGCGTATAAAGTGGCTAATGATTGCAGGTTACCGTACATGTAGCTATTGATAGATGGCCTTGCCAGGTAAAAATCAGGATAGCCTTTGCGGAAAGCTTTAGGATACTCTTTAGCCTGTTCTGATTTTGCCGCATTGTTATCGGTGCCCCATCCCAGGTAGTAATTGCGCCAGTTATCGGCGGTGTAAAGGCTGTAAGCTCCATCGCTGTGGATCAATCCTAAAACTGCCGAAAGACTAAATTCCATACCATCATACAGGTCTAAGATCTTATACATACCTGCTGTTTTGGCCGCCGGGTTTTTAACAGTGAACAGGCTGTCCCATACCTGCTGATGCTTCTCCAGGTAGGGCAGCTCGCTATGCAGCCATTTGTTATCGGGATGGATCTTAAGGAAAGCATCAACCCCGTTTATCATCCAGCTCGAAAAATGGTGGCTTTCCGGGCGACTCATATAGGTTAGGAAGTTGCCGTTCTCGCGCTGGTTAAGCTTTGATGCCGAGCCTTTCATAAAATAATCGGCATAAGATCTCAGGAATTTGCCGTCGCGCAGCCATCGTACATCATAAAACTGCTGGCCTGCGGGGCAGGTAATTGCCCCGCTGAGCGATGCCCATGGGCGCGGGCCAAAAAATTCTGTTACTACCCAGTACTGTTTATTGTCGTAAGGGTCGTTATACTGTTTCAGATGCTTGCTTATCATCCACCAACGGTAGTTATATACCTTGTTAATAGTGCTGTCTGACGCAAGAAACAATGGCGTATTTTGAAGCAAGAAAGCTTTGTTGTTGGTTTTATTAAAAGGCCCGTCAGACTCGGGGCGGTCTGTGTAATTGTTAAACTCATCAACCTGGGCAGACAGCTTAAGCCTGGCCGCCGCTTTTAGTTTTAAAAGCTCCTTGTTATATACTTGTTGTTGCGCATAACAAACTGATGTAGAGCAGAACGTTACCAATAGAGCAATGGCGGTTAGCAAACGCAATTGGTTGCACAGTTTAAATGAGTTATTCATACGTACAACAAAAAAACTAATATATACTGATAATTACACACAATTAAACAACATCGTTAAGAAACAGGCATACTGAAATTTATAAAAAAATAAAGGCCGGTTATTTACTCCCGGCCTTTATTTTTGATGCTTTAAGCAGAAACCTATCGGGCTATGTTAAAGCCATAAGCAGCTCTTATACCTGTGAAAAAGTTAAAATCGCGGTTAACGCTCATACCTTCGTAACGAATGCTGAGGTCTAAATAATTTTTATTTTTTGATGGGATAAGGATACCGAACGATGGCGCAAAATTAAATAGGGCACCCTTTATCTGGTATGAGTCTCTTACAAAAAGGTTAACATCATCAATACCTTTTACACCAAGGCCAATGGTAGTACCTACTTCGCCTGCTAAATACACATAATCAGAAAGGCCAAATTTCATCCCAACTTTAATAGGAATAAAGTTTGCGCGTACGTTAACCGGGGCATTGTTGCCGGGTAAAGCCACTTCGCCTTTAAAGGTATTGTAACCGGCACTTACCAGAAGGCTTTTGTATTGTGCAACGCCAAACCTGTATCGTAACGCACCGCCAAAACCGTTCTTGTACACGTTTCCAAAATCGCCGCCACCCGGTAGTAGATACTCTGCGCCTACTTCAAATGCATTTGTGCGGGTTTCAACGCCGTATACGTTTGTGCGCTTATCCCAACCGCCGCCCTGGTCTTGTGCTGATGCTCTAAAACAAAAGAATGTTCCGAAAAGAATAATGAGGAGTAATTGTTTCTTCATATATTTTATATTGTGATAATTAACTTCAATGATACAAAATTAACGGGATATCTACCCTCTGCTATTTTGATGGATTAAATCAATTCTGAACAATAAATCATACTATTGCATAAGAATGCAGCACACCATCCTCATCATCGACGACGAAAAGAAACTGAACGATCTGCTCTCGCGCATTATCGGGCTGGAAGGTTTCAGGGTGTTGCAGGCTTTTACCGGTAAAGAAGGCCTTAAGCTGCTACAGCAGGAAGATGTTCTGCTGGTACTAAGCGATGTAAAGTTACCCGACGTAAATGGCGTTGACTTGGTGAAAACCATTAAAGAGAAGAGGCCTTACATAGAAGTAATTAACCTTACGGCCTATGGTACTATTGCCGATGGCGTAAAAGCTATCCAGAACGGTGCTTTCAACTACATCACTAAAGGTGATGATAACGATAAGATCATCCCGCTTGTAAGCCAGGCAATAGAAAAAGCTGTATTGCAGAAGCAGGCTTTTGATCAGCAAAGGAAAGCAGGCGCTAAAGTTAGTTTCGCCAATATCATTGGCAATTCAAAAGCTTTACAGGAAGCTGTCTCCCTTTCTCGCCGCGTTGCAGTAACCGATACCACTGTTTTGCTTTTGGGCGAGACAGGCACAGGTAAAGAGGTTTTTGCATCAGCCATCCATCACGAGAGCGAGCGCAGGCAGATGCCATTTGTGGCTATTAATTGCAGCAGTTTTACGGCTGAGCTTTTAGAAAGCGAATTATTTGGTTACAAAGCCGGCGCCTTTACAGGTGCCTTAAAAGATAAAAAAGGTTTGCTGGAAGAGGCACAGCACGGCACCGTTTTTTTGGATGAGATAGGCGAAATGAGCCTCGATCTGCAGGCCAAACTGCTGCGTGTGCTGGGAAGCAAAACCTATATCCGCGTTGGCGATACACAGTTAACCAAAGTGAACATCCGTATCATAGCTGCCACCAACCGCGATCTGCAAACGGAAGCCGAAGCAGGTCGTTTCAGGCTCGATCTGTTTTACCGCTTATCAGTCTTCACCATCACCCTGCCATCACTGAACGAGCGGAAGGCTGATATTGCACTGCTTGCGAATTACTTCCTCAAGGATTTCTCGGCCAAAGCCGGTAAGAAACAACCTAAAATGGATGAGGAGTTTGCGTCGCTTCTGAACAGCCACAACTGGAAAGGTAATATCCGCGAACTAAAGAACGTGATGGAGCGCGTAACCATACTGGCAGATAGCGATACCCTCACTGCCGACTTGCTCCCGCCCGATTTTAAATACTCCAACACCGACCCCAATGCCGTTAACCTGGCCACCATCGAGCGCCAGCACATCCAAAAGATCCTGGCCCGTACCCACGGCAACAAAGCGGAGACCGCCCGCCTGCTCGGCATTGGCGTAACCACACTTTACCGCAAGCTGGACGAGTACAAGATCAACTAAGAAATTCTAAAAGCCAAGCCCAGTGCGATTCCCCTCTCGAGAGGGGTGCAGGGGTGTGTTCTTTAAGCGATATAACACCCAACGCTTGCGGTAGCAATTAAAATCATTTCATCATCCCAAAATGATATTAAACCCTTCCAAAATGGAAGGGTTTTTTGTTGGTCGATATTTTGACTATATGTTATTTTATTGAAAATCAATTAGTTAAATAATTGACAATCCCGCTGGCATCCCCGTTGCCAATGGTGGTGAAAACAATAACAAAAATGATCACCATCGCCCTTTTGCTTGCATTGCTGGTTTGCTGCAGGTTCTTCTTTAAATCAATCGACTGGTTCGAAAAAATCTGACACATCATGATCGCACTATTTATCATTTCCATTGCAGTGTTTGCATACATGGTGTATGTACTGCTTAAACCCGAAAAATTTTAACACAAAATGAATACTGAACTATCGGGGATCTTAGTCTCCTTTACAATAACGCTGCTTATTGCCATACCGCTGGGTAAGTACCTGGCCAAAATGTTCGCCGGTGAAAAGGTGTGGACCGATTTTATGAAGCCCATAGAAAGCGGCATCTACAAACTATCAGGCATCAACCCTAACCAACCCATGAACTGGAAACAGTTTTTAAAAGGCATGATAACGCTCAACTCGCTGTGGCTCATCTATGGTTTCTTTATGTTGATGTACCAGGACAAGCTCCCGCTAAACCCGGATGGTAATCCCGGCATGTCGGCCGATTTGGCTTTTAACTCTATCGTCAGTTTTGTGGCCAATACCAACCTGCAGCACTACAGCGGCGAAACAGGTGCTACCTATCTTATACAACACTTTGTGCTGATGTTTTTACAATTCACAAGTGCAGCTACAGGTATAGCCTGTGCGGTGGCAGTATTTAAAGCCCTGCACGATAAAACCACTACCGACGTAGGCAACTTTTGGGTTTACCTGGTTCGCGCAATTACACGATTGCTATTGCCGCTATCAGTAGTTATTGCCTTGATATTGGCTTTTAACGGAACACCTGCAAGCTACGCGGGCAAAGATCAGTTCATCTCTATGCAAGGCGATACGGTAAATGTATCTCGCGGGCCGGCAGCGCAATTCATCGCTATCAAACACCTGGGTACAAATGGTGGCGGCTGGTTTGGTGCAAACTCGGCGCACCCGTTGGAGAACCCTAATTACATCACCAACATCACTGAGATCGTATCGCAAATGATCATCCCAATTGCAATGGTGTTGGCCTTCGGGTATTTCATCCGCAGGAAGAAGCTGGGCTGGGTGATATTCGGCGTGATGACGTTGGGTATGTTCATGCTGATGATCCCTACCATAAGCAGCGAGCTTGGCGGTAACCCTGCCATCGCTAAAATGGGCATCAGCCAAACCACCGGTGCTATGGAAGGTAAAGAGGTGCGCATTGGCCCTATGGCTACCGCTTACTGGAGCACGCTCACTACCATTGTATCAACCGGTTCTGTAAACGGTATGCATGACAGTACCATGCCTTTGACGGGCTTATGGCAAATGCTGGGCATGATGATCAACTCCTTTTATGGCGGTTGCGGTGTTGGGGTGTTGAACTACCTCATCTATCTCATCATTGCAGTATTTATCTCCGGCCTTATGGTTGGCCGTACGCCCGAGTTTTTAGGGCACAAGGTTGAGGCGCGCGAAGTAAAAATTGCTGCTTTGGTAACATTGCTTAGTCCGTTTTTAATATTGGCAGGCACGGCACTTTCCAGCTACGTGTTCACCAATCACGGTGCGGCCGACTGGGCGGTTAAGCCTTCGGCATGGTTAAATAACCCAGGCTACCATGGTTTTTCGGAGATGTTGTATGAGAACACTTCATCTAACGCTAACAACGGCTCCGGTTTTGAAGGCCTGGGCGATAACAATATTTTCTGGAACGTTTCAACTGGCTTGATCATCTTGCTGGGCCGCTTCCTGCCGATAGTCGGCCCGGTGGCTATAGCTGGTTTGCTTGGGCAAAAGAAATTCATCCCCGAATCTGCCGGTACGCTTAAAACCGATACCATAACCTTTGGTATGATGACCCTTGCGGTGATATTGGTGCTCAATGCATTATCATACTTCCCGGCGCTGGTTTTAGGCCCTATAGCCGAACACTTTTCAATGCTTAAATAATGCCTCACCTTAAATCTCTCCAAAAGAGAGGGACTAAAGAATTAAAATGAAAACTTCATCTAATAAATTATTTGAACCTGCTTTAGTGCAAACCGCGCTGAAGGAGTCGTTCATCAAACTTAACCCTAAAACCATGATGCGCAACCCCGTGATGTTCACGGTGGAGATTGGCACGCTCATCATGTTATATGTAACCTTTTACAGCTTTACACATGCAAGCCAGGGTTCGTTTGCATACAACTGCAGCATATTTATCATCCTGCTGCTCACCCTGTTATTTGCCAACTTTGCCGAGGCTATCGCCGAGGCGCGGGGTAAGGCACAGGCAGACAGCCTTCGCAAAACCCGCGAAGATACACCTGCAAAAGTGCTGCTCGAGGATGGATCGGTAACCACCCGCTCATCAAACCAGTTGCTTAAAGGAGATGTGTTTGTTTGCGAGGCCGGCGATACCATCCCTACCGATGGCGAGATCATCGAGGGTTTAGCTACTATCGACGAATCGGCCATTACCGGTGAATCCGCTCCTGTTATCCGCGAGGCTGGTGGTGATAAATCATCGGTAACAGGTGGTACAAAAGTACTGTCAGACAATATAAAGGTGGTGGTAACCACCCAGCCTGGCGAGAGCTTTTTGGATAAGATGATTGCCCTGGTAGAGGGTGCATCGCGCCAAAAGACACCTAACGAGATCGCCTTAACTATCCTGTTAGCAAGCTTTACACTGGTGTTCATTATTGTGTGTGTAACCCTGCAACCATTTGCAGCCTATGCTAATACCACCATCACTATTGCTGCGCTCATCTCGCTGTTTGTATGTCTGATCCCAACAACCATTGGCGGTTTATTATCTGCCATTGGTATAGCCGGTATGGACAGGGCGTTGCGGGCCAACGTGATCACCAAATCGGGCAAGGCAGTTGAAACTGCAGGCGATATCGACGTATTGTTGTTGGATAAAACAGGCACCATTACCATCGGTAACCGCAAGGCCACTCACTTTTGGCCGGCTCCGGGCATTGCCCAGGATGATTTTGTAAGAGCTTGCGTGCTATCATCATTAGCTGATGAAACACCTGAAGGAAAGTCTATTATAGAGTTAAGCCTCTCCCCGACCCTCTCCAAAGGAGAGGGGGTTGAAAGAGAACTCCATAAACTGGTTGATCAATATAAAGCCCTCTCCTTTGGAGAGGGTTTGGGTGAGGCATTTGAGTTCATCAAATTCTCTGCTGAGACCCGTGCCAGCGGTATCAATACGCCAGATGGTACGCGTATCCGCAAAGGTGCTTTCGACTCGATCAAAAACATGGCGATCAATGCCGGACACAAGTTTGATAATGAGATAGAAGAACGTGTGAAAGCCATTTCCTCAAAAGGTGGTACCCCGCTGGTAGTTGCCAAAAACGAAGAGGTGATGGGTGTGATAGAACTGCAGGATATCATTAAGCCGGATATTGCCGAACGTTTTGAGCGCCTGCGCAAAATGGGTATCAAAACCGTAATGGTAACCGGGGATAACCCGCTCACTGCAAAATTTATTGCTGAGAAGGCTGGTGTAGACGACTTTATAGCCGAAGCAAAACCTGAAGATAAAATGCGCTACATCAAAGCCGAGCAGGCCGCCGGTAAACTGGTAGCCATGATGGGCGACGGTACTAACGATGCCCCCGCCCTTGCCCAGGCCGATGTGGGTGTAGCCATGAACAGTGGCACCCAGGCAGCTAAAGAAGCCGGCAACATGGTCGACCTGGATAACGACCCTACCAAACTGATTGAGATCGTGGAGATAGGCAAGCAATTGTTGATCACCCGCGGCACGTTGACCACTTTCTCTATCGCGAACGATGTGGCTAAATACTTCGCCATTGTGCCCGCCTTGTTCATCGCATCTATACCGGCTTTGCAGGCTATTAATATCATGCACCTGCATAGTCCGGAGAGCGCCATCCTGTCGGCAGTGATATTCAATGCTATCATCATCCCGATGCTGATACCGCTGGCTTTAAAAGGCGTGGCTTATAAGCCGATAGGCGCAAGTGCCCTGTTACGCCGTAACCTGCTGATATACGGCTTGGGTGGCGTGTTGGCACCTTTCATCGGTATCAAATTAATTGACTTATTAATCTCTGTAATGATATAATTACCCCTACACCGTCACGAGCTGAAAGCTCGCGACGGTGTAGGATTTCTAAAACATAAAATCTAAAAAGCAATGAAAACGCTCATACAATCCATCAGATTAACCCTTGTGTTAACTGCATTATTGTGCATCATATACCCTGTATTTATCTCCTTCGCCAGCAAGCTGTCAAAAGGCAAAGGCGGTGGCGAAACCATTTCTGTAAATGGTAAAGTGGTTGGCTATGCCGCTATAGGCCAAAAGTTTGATCAGCCCAAATATTTCTGGAGCCGCCCGTCGGCAGTAGGTTACAATGCTGCCGGTTCAGCGGGCTCCAACAAAGGCCCTTCTAACCCCGATTATCTGAAAGAGGTTAGCAACCGTATTGATACCCTGTTGAAATACAACCCCGGCATTAAACGCAGCGATATCCCTGCCGATCTGGTAACCGCATCAGGTAGCGGTTTGGATCCGGATATCTCGCCGGATGCTGCCCGCGTACAGGTGAAGCGTGTGGCCGCCATCCGCAAACTGGATGAGCAGAAAGTTGCTGCCCTGGTAAAAAGCCATACCGAGGAGCCAATGTTCGGCCCGGCAAAAGTGAATGTGCTGAAGCTGAATGTGGCTTTAGATGAATTAAGGTAAACCCCTAACGTCATGCTGAACTTGTTTCAGCATCCCACAAGCCGAGTCGCGTGAAAAGCTTAGCAAATGAGATCCCGAAACAAGTTCGGGATGACGTGACTATTGAACTATATCATCATGAAAAAAATCATATCAACATATATCCTCTCCCTTTGCATAACCTCATTGTTTGCACAGGACACCGTGAAAAATAACTTAACCATTAGCGGTTATGCCGAGCTATATTATGGCTTTGATTTTAATAAACCGGCTAATAACACCCGCCCGGGCTTTGTGTATTCACACAACCACCATAACGAGGTGAATTTGAACCTGGGTTTTATAAAAGCCAATTATGATAACGGCAACATTCGCGCAAACCTGGCTTTAATGGCTGGTACCTACGCCAACGCTAACCTCGCTGCAGAACAGGGTGTATTTAAAAATGTGTTTGAGGCCAATGCAGGCATCAAATTATCTAAATCGGCTAATTTGTGGCTGGATGCCGGTACCTTCTCATCACACATTGGTTTTGAAAGCGCCATCTCTAAAGATTGCTGGGTACTTACCCGGAATATCGCATCAGAAAATACCCCTTATTATGAATCGGGTGCTAAGTTGACTTACGCGACCAATGATGGTAAGTTAACTTTAACGGGTTTATACCTTAACGGCTGGCAACGCATCAGCAGGCAGGATGGTAACAGTAGCCCCGCCGGTGGTGTGCAGGTTACCTATAAACCAACAAATAGCATCACGCTGAACTACAGTAACTACCTCGGTGCGGAAGGTGCGGATTCTGTCCGCGTGCGCCGTATCTATCATAACTTCTATGGCATATTTCAGTTGAGCAATAAATTCGGGATCACTGCCGGGTTTGATTATGGGGTGCAGCAGAAAGCTAAAGGAAGCGATGATTATAACCACATTATCTCGCCGGTTGCTATTGCCCGTTATCAGTTTGCCGCTCAATGGGCTTTGGCCGGCAGGTTTGAATATTACCAGGATAAGAACGGTGTTTTTATAGCCACCGGGACAACCAACGGGTTTGATACCAAGGGATACTCACTCAACATAGATTACGCGCCAATTAAAAATGCACTGATCCGACTTGAAGGAAAAGTGTATGATAGTAAGGACGAGATATTTGTAAAACAAACCGGTTTAAGCAACCATAGTCCGTTGGTTACAGCAAGTTTTGCCGTATCTTTTTAAGAGATAAACATCAGCCAGAAAATGCCAGAGGAAACAAGCAACGGTAATTCGGTAAAGGATTTTATTGATCTGGTGAAGAAGTCGCGCCGGGGTAAGCTCAAAGTTTATATTGGGATGAGTGCCGGCGTGGGCAAAACCTACCGTATGCTGCAGGAAGCGCATGCGCTGAAACGCAATGGCATAGGCGTACAGATAGGTTTTGTAGAAACACATAATCGTGCTGAGACCCACGCCCTGCTGGCGGGTCTCAGTGTTATCGAACGCCGTAAAATATTTTACAAAGGCAAAGAACTGGAAGAGATGGACCTGCAGGCCATCCTTAATAATCACCCAGAAGTAGTGGTGGTTGATGAGCTGGCCCACAGCAATATCGAGGGCAGCAAAAACGGCAAGCGCTGGCAGGATGTGTTCGATATCCTTGAGGCAGGCATCAGCGTAATTACCGCGGTGAACATTCAGCACCTCGAAAGTTTGAACGAGGAAATTGAACAGATCACGGGCATCCCTATTACCGAACGCATCCCTGATAAAATACTGGAAAGTGCAGATGAGATTGTAAACATCGACCTCACGGCCGATGAACTGATAGACCGGCTAAAGGATGGTAAGATCTACGATAGCTCTAAAATAAAACGCGCGCTGGAGAATTTTTTCCAGAACGATAAGATCTTGCAGCTACGCGAGATAGCTTTGAAAGAAGTTGCGCATTACCTGGAGCGGAAGATAGATATTGAAGTACCGAGGCAGATCAAACTCAGGCCCGAGCGCTTCCTCGCCTGTATCTCCACCAATGCCGAGACGGCCAAAATTGTGATCCGTAAAACTGCGCGACTGGCATCGTATTATCGCTCGCCGTGGATAGTTTTGTATGTGCAGCAAAGCAGCGAAAGTATGGAGCGCATAAAACTGGATAAACAACGACATTTGATCAATAACTTTAAGCTGGCCATTGAGTTGGGTGCCGAGGTGATCAAATTAAAAAGCGACCGCATTACCCAAACCATAATGCAGGTGGCCGAAGATCGGGATATCACCACCATTTGCATTGGCAAGCCGCATTTAAACCTGTGGCAGGTGATCCTGAAAACAACGGTATTTAATGAGCTGCTGAAGAACATAGCAGCCCGCGAAACTGATTTAGTGATACTATCATGAAAGTAAAAAATAAACTGCGCCTGGGCTTCGGCTTTTTGTTTGTGGTGGTGATGTTTTTCGGCGCATCGTCGCTTTATTACATTAACCAGATCTCAAACAGCGCAAAAGGCATCCTTAAGGATAACTACGAAAGTTTAAGCTATTGCCGCGAGATGCGCAGTATTCTGGATGATAACCAATTGCCGCTGAGTGCATCGCTCTCTGCAAAATTCAACTCGGCATTGGTTAAAGAGGAACATAACCTTACCGAAAAAGGTGAACGTGAGGCTGCTGACAGTCTGCGCAAAACGTACGAATTATTACAGGCCACACCGAATGTCATTGTTAACACTAATCTATCTGAGCGCCAAGTGCGCAAATACCTGAGGCAGGTTGAGGCCATCAACATGAAAGCCATTGTGCGCAAAAATGATATGGCACGCACATCTGTTGATGAATCGCTTACTATTCTCGGCTTTGCAAGCTTGCTGGCTTTTGTTATCCTGTTCACGTTTACGGTCAACTTCCCCGGTTTTATCATCGATCCGCTAAACAGGTTATTGTCGGGTATCCGAGCTATCGGGCCAAAAAATTACAAAGAACGCATCCATTTTGATAAAGACGATGAGTTTGCCGAGGTAGGCAAAGCCTTCAACGAAATGGCCGAACGTTTGAACGAGTGGGAGAACAGTAACCTGTCAAAGATCATGTCTGAAAAGGTACGGATAGAGACCATCATCGAGCAGATGCATGATGCTATTATCGGTATCAACGAGAAGCAGGAGATCCTGTTCATCAACACCGCGGCAAAGAACATTCTGAGCATCAACACCGATAAATTAAAAGCAGGTACCGTTGCAGAGATCGCTAAGGATAATGACCTTTTTAAATCGATAACTGCCGAAAACAAAGCAGGCAAGCCATTTAAAATTGTGGTTGATGGCAAAGATTCTTACTTCCAGTTAGAGGCACGTGAGATCAATGTGCCTAACATGGATAACAATACTTCACGACCATTAAACATCGCCAAAACATCGGCAGGCAAAGTGTACATCCTACGCAACATCACTGAGTTTAAGGAGCGCGACGAGGCCAAAACCAATTTCATTGCTACCATATCGCACGAGCTGAAAACGCCTATCTCATCCATTAAAATGAGCTTAAAGCTGATGAAGGATGAGCGCATAGGCAAGATAAATACCGAGCAACAACAACTGCTGGAGCACATCAGTGACGATAGCGAACGTCTCTTGAAAATCACCAGCGAATTGTTGGAGCTTTCACAGGTAGAGACCGGCAATATACAACTGAACTTTATCCCCGTAAAGCCAGAGCAGATCGTAGAGTATGCCATTGCCTCGGTAAGTTTTCAGGCAGAGCAAAAAGGCGTTAAGATCGAGGTAGTAAAAGATGCCAGACTGCCCGATGTAAATGCCGATGTGGAGAAAACCGCCTGGGTGCTGGTCAACTTTTTATCGAACGCGTTGCGCTATAGTTCGGAGAGGTCAAAAATTACAGTATCTGTGAAAAGCACAGGTAACGGCGTAGAATTTTCCGTAACCGATACCGGCAAAGGCATCGAAGAAAAATATCAGAAGCGTCTGTTCGACCGCTATTTTCAGGTACCAACAGACGGGCAGAACAAATCGGGCTCAGGCTTGGGTTTGGCCATTTCCAAAGATTTTATTGAAGCACAGAATGGTAAGATCTGGCTCAAGAGCGCCATTGGCGAGGGCAGTACTTTTGCGTTTAGTTTGCCGGTTAATGGTTGATAGACAGTTTGTTTTGTTAAAGTATGTTAAAAGGAAAGCGCAATAGAGCTGATTAGTTAATTTAGTTTTGGTAAGGAATATATATCCACCTAAAACTATTAAATGAAGAAAACTGTCATCGGCCTTGCCGCACTGTTAATACTTACGGCTACTCATATTTTTGGTCAATCTGCGGTTAAACTGAAATCAGATCCACTTACCTCTAAACAGATTAGATCTATTGTTGATACCGTTTGCAGCCGTGTTGAACAAGTTTACGTTTATATAGATAAAGGCAAACAAATAAGCGATCATCTGCACGCACAATTAAAAGCCGGTGCTTATAATAAATACACTGATCCTAATGATCTGTCTGTCATCATCACCAACGATATGCGCAAGGTTTGTTATGACGGGCATCTGGCTGTACAAGTTGACGGCTCCGTACCTAAAGGCCCTGTAACCAAAGCACCTGCTAATCCCAAGCCGGAGCCTCAGCCCAAGCCAAACGACGAAGAAAATTTCAACCTTAAAAAGATAGAGATACTACCCGGCAATGTAGGCTACTTTAGACTGGATGGCTTTACAGCAAACAGGGATGTATGGCCGGTGTTGGAGAACGCTTTACATTTTCTGGAACGTAGCCGCGCTTTAATTTTTGATGTAAGGTACAATGGCGGCGGTATGCCCGGTACGGTAAACCTATTGGAGTGCTATCTCTTCAACAAAAAAACCGAAATGAATGGCATGATAGATCGCTCGGGTAAGGATACTACACATATTGAGGCCGACCCCGAAGCTGTTAAAAACTTTACTTTAAATATGCCCATTTACATCATCACCAGCCGCAGAACATATTCGGCCGCTGAGGATTTTGCTTATGGCATGCAAAGCGTGCATCGTGCGCAGATAGTGGGCGATACCACGGGCGGCGGTGCGCATCCGGTTCAAACTATACCGGTTGGTTATGGTTTGTCGGTACGCATTCCGTGTTTGCGGTCATACAACCCATATACACATACTAATTGGGAAGGCACCGGTGTAATACCCGATATACCTTGCCCCGAGGATTCGGCCATTGATGTTATATTATCAAAGGTGTATCAACAGGTAATTGCGGAGAGTACCGACGCCGCTGAGAAGCATAAATACCAGTGGCTTAAAGATAAAACAGACGCAAAAAAGGTAGTGTTAGCCCCCCAAATATTGCAGAATTACACCGGCACCTTCGGCAGGCGTTTTAGCCTGTCTGTTAAAGATGGCCGCTTGAACTGTACTGATCTGCAGAAGAAATACGATTTCGAACTCTACCCTGCAGGTGCTGATACCTTTTACAGCAGCGTAGAGAACGGCATCAAGTTAACTTTCATCAAATCCTCAACCGGAACGTATTCATCTTTTAAAGCCATTGGCCTCGGCGGGCGCGAAGCGGTGATGGATAAAGCAGAATAATAATAATCAGTTCAGATCATTGTTAACATAGAGCGTTGGCGGCAAGTTTATCATCTACAAACACAAGCGGTTAATTTTATGTAGATTAGTAAATCAATCAAAACCATCATGCCATCATTTTTACGTTCAGTTGCTTGTTTTGCTGCCTTGCAGGCCGCTTTTATATTGCCATTAAGCGCCCAGCATTTGCCTCATAGTTTACCCGAGGCCGAAGGGGTAGATTCAAAAGGTATACTCAATTTTGTAAATGCTACGCGTACCGGCAAAACCGAGTTCCATAGCTTTATGTTGCTGAGGCACGGTAAGGTTGTGGCCGAAGCATGGTGGAACCCATATAAACCCGAACTGCGCCATACGCTTTACTCGTGCAGCAAAAGCTTTACTGCCACAGCCGTTGGTTTTGCCATTAGCGAGAAAAAGCTGAAGTTAAGCGATAAAGTGATCTCTTTTTTCCCCGATCAGTTGCCAGCTAAAGTGAGCGATAATCTGGCTGCCTTATCTGTAAAAGATGTACTGATGATGGCCGATGGACAAGACCCTGAGCCTATTCGTGTTGGTTTGGACAGCAATTGGGTAAAAGGCTTTTTAGCTGCGCCAATTGTGCATAAGCCGGGCACGGTTTTTCTTTACAATTCGGTAGGTACTTATATGCTATCGGCTATTGTGCAAAAGGTTACCGGGCAAACGGTGTTGGAGTATCTTAAACCAAGATTGTTTGCACCGTTGGGTATCAGCGGGATGGATTGGGAAACCGATATTAAAGGCATAAACACAGGTGGCTGGGGTTTGCGTTTAAAAACTGAGGATATGGCCAAATTTGCCCAACTGTTTTTACAGAAAGGTAAATGGAATGGCAAACAAATATTACCGGTGGGTTGGGTAGAAGAAGCCAGCAGTGTAAAAATCATCCAACACCCGGATATGCCGCAGACTAAACGCGACTCGAGCGATTGGGAGCAAGGTTATTGCTACCAAATGTGGCGCTGCCGCAACAATGCGTATCGTGGCGATGGTGCCTTTGGCCAATACATGATAGTAATGCCCGACCAGGATGCGGTGCTTGCTGTAACGGCAGAAACTGCAAATATGCAGGAAGAAATAAACCTGGTTTGGCAATACTTGCTACCAGCCATGAAATCAGGCAAATTACCTGCTGATAAAGCTACAAACGCGCAGTTGCAAAAAGCTATAAAAGAACTGGCCTTACCTGCCTTTGCAAAAAGCAAAGCATCTTTCGCCGGCAACATCAATAATAAAACTTACTCGCTTGAGCCAAATAGTTTAAAATTCAGTAACATCAGCTTTAGTAATACCAACGGCACCTGCCAGGTAACCATAAAAGGCGATACCGCTACCTACAAACTTGATTTTGATAACGGTGACTGGCACCTGGGTAAAACTAACAAGCCCGGCCCATCGCTTACGGCCTTTACACGCGAAATAAGGACCATGTTGTTCCCGGCCAAAGTTGCAGGCACTTACAACTGGGAAGACGACCATACACTGCAACTAACTTTGCGCTACATAGAAAGCCCGCATACCGAAAGGTTTACTTGTGTGTTTGATAACAACAAAGTAACCATACGCCAGTATAACAGTTTTGAGAAGGGAAAGGAAACAGTATTGAAGGGAATGAGCCTTTGATGTTGATTGGGCAAACAAATTTTATTTAATTTAGTGGCACATTGCCCCTATTGGGCTTAAATAAAAGCCGATGCACACTATACTACCTTTCTTACTCTTAATGGTTGCCGCTGTTGTTTTGCTGGAGATGTGGGCCGGCAAACTCAAAATAGCCTACCCAATATTATTGGTTGTGGCGGGCCTGGTAGTAAGTTTTGTGCCCGGCCTGCCACCTGTAAAAATAGACCCTGATCTGATCTTCTTCATCTTTATGCCGCCTATACTGTTTGAGGCGGCATGGTCGGCATCATTTAAAGAGTTAAAAAAGTGGTGGCGCATTATTACCAGCTTTGCGTTTTTGGTAGTGTTTTTTACGGCGCTTTCGGTAGCGTTGATAGTTAACCACTATATCCCCGGCTTTACCCTGCCACTGGGCTTTTTGTTGGGCGGCATAGTTGCCCCGCCCGATGCAGTGAGCACTGCTGCTATAACCAAGTTTGTTAAAATCCCTAAAACCACATCGGCCATTTTAGAGGGCGAGAGTTTGCTTAACGATGCCTCATCGCTGATCATTTTTCGCTTTGCATTGGTAACGGTGGGCACCGGGCAGTTTATATGGCAGGAAGCAGCCACCAGTTTTGTGTGGATGGTTGTGGGCGGTGTTGGTATTGGCCTGTTGCTGGGTTGGGTATTTGTAAAAATGCACAAAGGCTTAAAAATGGATACCTCATCAAACATTGCCTTTACACTTATCGAACCATATTTTATGTACTGGCTGGCAGAGCAGGCGCATTGCTCGGGCGTGCTGGCCGTAGTAACCGGGGGGCTGTTCATGTCAACCCGTAGGTTACAGTTCTTAAACAGCAGCAGCCGTATACAGGCTTTCAGTGTTTGGGAAAGCTTTGTGTTCATATTAAATGGTATTGTTTTCCTCATTATAGGGTTAGACCTGCCGGAGATTGTTGAGGGCCTGCGCGCCCACGGCACGCCGTTAAGTACAGCTATAGGCTACGGCGCTATTGTTACAGCGGTGCTGATAGGTGCCCGCATTATCAGTTCGTACTGTGCTATGCTGGCTACTTATATCTTCAGGCCGGGCGTGGCGCCAAGGGCCGGCAGCAGGTCGAGGTTATTAAAATTGCCGCTGATACTGGGCTGGTCGGGTATGCGGGGAGTAGTGTCATTGGCGGCAGCGCTGGCTATCCCGGTAACACTGGATAGCGGGGCCGAGTTTCCGCAGCGTAACCTTATCCTGTTCATCACTTTTGTGGCCATATTGCTTACCCTGGTGGTGCAGGGGCTTACATTGCCGCTATTTATCAAATACTCTGGTGTGTTTAACGGTTTAATGAGCGAAGAAGCCAGCGAACATGCGCGGCAGGAAATGAAGAAGGGCTTAAAACAGCATATCTACAAATTTCTTAAGGAAAAGCATGATGGCGAGTTTCATGGCCATGCCGGGATTGAAAAAATGCTAAAGATATGGGAAGAGAGAACAAGTAGTACCGAGGACACTTTTTCTAATGTGAAAACAAAAGCAATTTTTGTAGAACTATTGGAAAGCCAGCGCCAATACCTTGCCGAACTGAATAAAGACCCAAAAATAGATGAGGAGCTTATCCGCGTACAACTATACCAGATAGATTTGGAAGAAGAACGATTGAAGATAATTTAATTTATCAGTTGTTTTATACCGGTGTGTATTGCGACTTTACATCATCAAACCAACCGTCGAAAACGCTTGCCGCTGTTTTAACAGGGTCGTTTTTATAAAGATCCTCATATCCCATTTTGTTGTTAAAATGGCCGGTTTGCGGTTCGTAAATCATTTTCATGCTTTTAGGCACTTCACGGTTGTGGTCTTTAAACAGCGTTTCCATTTCGGCCAGCATGCCATTGCCTGCATGTAGCAAGTCCATCATACGGGTGGGTGCCAAATCATATTGCTCGGTAGAAACTGCGTTTATTTTGTTGATGTTGACTACGGTGCCGTTTATGCGGTAAAATACATTGTAGAAACAGCCCATTTCTAAAGAGCTGAAAATATAGATAGCTTCTACCTCATCATCGTTACGGTTTACAAACTCAAAAGCTATCTCTACCATGCCGGTAAAAAGGGTGCTGAACTTATCATCAAAGTCCTGTATAGTGTTCATAAGGTTGTGGTTAGGTTGATTTATTTTAGGTGTTAAGTATCGGCAATTGAGTTGATGTATCCCATCCGTAATCATCGGCTATCAGCGCCTTAAACTCCGGGTTAGCCGTTTTGATGAAGTTAAAGCGGTAGTATACTTCTTCATCATCGATTCCTACTCCCGGCGGTATGCCCACACAAACCTGGAAGTGAATATTATACTTACCCGGTTCTATGTTAAGATCGGCACCGCTATTAAGGGGGTAGTGGTTTCCGCATTTTCGCTCGTGTTCAATATCTATGCTATCATCCCTGAAAAGGTAAACAGCTTCTGGTACGGTACTGATACAAAGCTGATCTGCATCGGTCACCTCAAAGGGGATCAGTGCAGAGCGTTGCGCGTTATTATCTTCTTTAATTTCTGATGAGCTTTCGATGAGGAAATAAGCACCGAAGCCGCCTTCAACCAACGGGTCGAGCGAGAGGTAGTTCTTGTGCCACACCATGCCAAACTCAACGCTGGTATCGTTCCATTGCTCCATTTGCAGATCGTGTGGGATGGATCTGATGACGATCTGGTTATGAGATACCGCTATGTTGATACTGATCATAAGGTTTGTTTAGGCTATTATATTTCTGTACTTGTCAATGGGCGGAAAACCTGCCTTATTTCGATTGGCATTTATGCGGGTTAATTCATCGTCAGAAAGTGGTTCTTCGTCTGTTTCCTCGTCTTCTTCTCCAATAAACAGTGTATCAATAAAGTCAGAAAATGAGTTTGAAATCAGCGTATCCGGCGCATCAAGCTCACCTTCGTGATGCCAGTAAAATATTTTGCCGAATGTATCCTGGTTTAAAGAATAGTAAATAACATCACCGGGATAGCCTTCAAATAGTGGGAAGAACCGGGTATTCAATTGCTCTTCAATATTGTAAGTATTGATGATCTCTCTTATGCCGGTATGGGTGTCGGGCCAGCCATACACGGTGCCTATATCGATGTCTTCTGTATTTAAAAAAGAAGATGTGTTGGCCGTTTTACCAAACACATTCTTCTTAAAGTAGCTGTTGCCAAAATCAGTAATAAAATCTATCACATCGGCTTGCGGCAACACACCCATTGTATCTTGCACCACTTGTAGGGTTTGCACCCGCTGTGCTTTCAACTCTTCTGCAGCTATTTGGCTGATGAAGTCTACGCCACCAACTGATCTTATTTTATCCCGGAAACGGCTCATGGTATCGTTGCCGGCTTAATTGGTTAAACCAATTTCGATCCACGAATCAAGGAACGACCAGAAGCCGATATCCAGTTTTGGTGCTTTATCAGACCAGAAAATAAGATACTCAGGGTTATCCGGATTGGTTACGTTAATACATAAGTAACCTGTGCCCGCATTGTGGAAGATGTAAAACACTTTGTCGAGGTCAAAATCAGGAGCAGGGATATCTTCTAAAATGCCCCATTCCTGGTCGCTTAACCACTCAATGTCTTGCAGTGGTAAGAAGCCAAGGCCACCGCTTATTTTTTCGTACCAGCCATTGTGTACAGTTTTATAATAGGCTGCAATATCTTCAGGCATTTCATCAAGGAAAGGGCCTTCGGTAGTTGGTAAATGGCCTACGTATACCGATACAAAATCATCTATATTGATGAGATAAACCATGCGGTATTCGCCGCTTTCTTTTATCACCACGACATCTTCAAGATGATGGTTAATGAGTGATAATGTTTTAGCTAATTTATCAGCAAAAGGGCTCCAATAGGTATTGACGATGGCCTTTTTATCTGAAAGGTTGTTTGCCGAAATTATCTTACGCCAGGCATCGGGCAGGTCGGCATTATCGTTAACCGATGTCACAATTTCGAAATCGAAAAAATTATTGTCTGTTAATATTTCCTGTAAGTTATCCATATCAGCCTTTTAATAAACCTTGAATTTGCTCTTGTAACGCTTGGCGGGCCTCTTCTGTTTTCTTGATCATCTCCTCTCTAAAGGCCGGATCCACATCTATGCCGCCCTTTTTATAGCGCGTCCATTGTTCGTATGTTTTAGCTCCTTTAGATGTATTGGCCGTTCCGCTTAAGCCTATAAAGTTCTCTTTATTATTTAAAACCGCAAGTTGCTGTTCCCTGGTTAGTTGTCCAAATCCGTCCATGCGGGTAATTTCGTCCATCGGTACAATGTGGTCGGCATGCAGCGGTTTGTCAACTTTTAAGCCAGGCAATGCACGGTCATCCATACCAGGTTTGTAACCTTTATTCACTTCGGCCCTTATCTTCTTGCTTGGCGTTTGCGCCCTTAACTCGTCGTATTCGGCCTGTGTTATCTGGCGCTCATTAGGCGGTTTGGTACCACCACCTTCGGGCTCTGTTTTTGGTTTTTTGCTGTAGCCGTTGTGAACCAAAACACCTTCTTCGGTAACAAAGTAATTCTCGTTGTCTTCAACATCAAAATTAAACACATTGGCCGATTTACTTACCAGTGCGCTGTTTTTAAGTTTTATCTTTTCGCCATCAACCAGCTCCAATTCTTCTCCTGTAGCAATATGCTCAATGGCAACCCACTCATCGTTTACAAAAAAGCGGTGCTCTGGTGTAACTTCAAATATGTTGCCGTTATCCAGCTCAATCACCATCATGGTTAAGGTGGTGCGGCGATGGATGCCCTTTACCGCTTTAAGCTCGCGGTCGCCGGTAGCTTCATTCATGGTCCATACTATTGAACCTACGGCAATGCTCTCAATTGGAACTAAGCCATTATTGGTATGCACCAATGTACCCGCCGGGAAGCAAACCAATGAAGCGCCTTTTGCGGCAAATACAGAAAGGATAAGCTCCTGCCCGCTTGCCAGTAGTTTTTCGGCAGCGTTTTTATCAGGGTCGCTCCAGATATCGTATTGCGTTTTGTAGCTGGCGGCCATACCCAGGCCACGCATGCTACGGCAAAACCATC
This sequence comes from Mucilaginibacter conchicola, assembly GCF_003432115.1. GTDB lineage: Bacteria > Bacteroidota > Bacteroidia > Sphingobacteriales > Sphingobacteriaceae > Mucilaginibacter > Mucilaginibacter conchicola. The sequence goes on along the minus strand of NZ_QWDC01000002.1, from coordinate 663,426 downwards.
CCATTTTACCAAATAGGGTTGCAGGGTTAAACATATTACCCATCTCGGCGCGTGCCACCTGCAAAAACTCGGCACCGGCTGCCCGTAAACCCGATGTTGCGGCGGTACCTGCCATGCTACCCATACCGCGCCCGGCCAAAAAGCCAAACGCAAAGTTGGCAATGTGGCCAACATTGTTCATGGTAGTGCTGGCCATTGCTTCCCAAAATGTTTCCTTGATATCTATCATGGTACCTTCGGGCACGCATGATAACTGGCTTTGTTTAACCACCAGGCCCTCATGGCCGTGTATCTTTAAATTGGGAGATGAATTTACCCACACGCGTGAGCTTGCGTTGGCTTTGCATTTTAAATAACCAACACCAATGGCCAGCAATAATGCTGCACCAATTATAAGCGCAAGGGCCCAACCGGCTACCGGTACGGCCATAAGCGCTAATGCTGCCACAAGTAAACCCGCTGCTGCACCTGCAGCAAATGCGGTACTACCCAGGCATAAAAAAACATTATCCTTCATGGTATCGGCCGTAGTGGCCGCAAGGTTACCGCTAAAGGTGACTTGGTTTTGACTGGTCACCTTCATCTGCTTAAACATTACACCCTTTGGGCATACCAGGTAATGCTTCTCAGTTAACCACTGTAAGTCCTCAGCCATAATTTTATATACTTTCCAGATCCAGGTATAGGTCTGTTTTGTAATCGTTATTTAATTGCTCAAACACCTGCATGTGTGCCGATAGCAGGTTGCCCTGCACATCGCGCTCAAAGGTTGCTTTAGTGTAATGCTTTACATCTAATTCTTTCTCGCCGGTAACCTGCGTAATCAGCTTTTTGTCAAGCTCGTTGCTTTTTTCGTTCAGTACCGATTCTGTTGTGGTAACATATTTGCCATCAGTAAGCTCGGTTGTGTAGGTTACATTTACCGGGAACAGAAAGCCAATGCCCATACGGTCGCGACTTTTGCGGCTTTCTGTATAGGTAACATTATCTGCCGTAGCATTATAGCTATACAGGAACAGATGCATAAAGTGCGAATTGGCCAGGTTGTCGATCAAATCTGGCGGGTTAGCCAGTTCCCGATCCTTGTGGCGTATCACCTCAAATGCAGCAATAGGGTTGGTTTGCATCAGCTCTTTTTTGAGCGTATCCCATTTGGTTTTTATTTCGGGCAGGTTTAACAGGCCTTTAATATCGCCACTGCCGCTAACACAAACATGCTGGCGGTTGTAGATGCAGGCTATTTTATTTACGTATTGTATAATTTGGAAGGTGTTAGGGTCATGGTACTCGGTAAGTTTTACCTCATGTTCCTCAAGCATGTATTCCTTCAGTTCGGGGCGAGGCCCGTGGTAGCCAAAATAGGATAGCGTATACTCGCCGGTGGTGGCAAAGCTATCAACCATTTTCAGCATTTTGGCATTACCGCGCACGGTAAGCTTATATCTGTTTTCTGAAACTTTGTTTTCCATTGTTTTACGAGTTGATCTTTACCGGTTTACCGTCAATTACTGTTGATGTACCTACAATGTTCACTGCTGCACTGTTCAGCTTGGCATTTGCCTCGCCACTCATGCTCAGATCGTTCTTTACAGATATATCCAGCTTGGTATCAAAGCTCATACTTCCGTTTTTGGTTGGGCCACCATCACCTGAGATAGAGAAGTTCTCGGCTGCGCGGATCTCAATATTCTTAGCCTGCAGCACTATCTTATCTTCTTCTTTATTAAGAGTTATCATTACCCCGCCGGTTTGCAGGTTAACATTGTTATCAGCAGTGGCGGTTATGGCATTGTTACCATCAATAAAAATGTGGTTTAACCCGGTTTTATCTCGCACCAATATGCCCGCGGCATCATCCATAAAAATGGTGTGACCGCTTTTTGAGGTTACGCTTTTGCTGTTATTGCTCGCCGCACCGCCCGAGCCATTTTTACCATGGAAAACGCTTCCCAAAATAAACGGACGGGCAATGTTACCTTCTTCAAAAGCTACAACCACCTGGTCGCCCACCTCGGGGATGAATACGAAACCGCGGTTCTTACTTACTTTATCAGAGTTACCTGCATCGGGCGTCATCACGCGCAGCCACTCGGTGTTATCATTTGAGGTGCACTGCCATTTAAATTTCACCTTAACGCGGCCCTGGCCCTGCGGGTCGGTATTGTCAACTACGTTGGCCAGTTGTATATCGGGCATTGGTTTTTCGGCATTGCGCACGGGTAGTTTTTCGCTGTCGGCAGATACGCCTTCAAAGGTATTTTGGTAGTGGCCAACGCCATCTAACTGATGGTAAACCGCTGTTACCAGGAACTTACCAAAATCCTGCACCTGGAAACCGCTCTCGGCACGCATACTGGTGCTGATGTTTACTATAGAGCCTAATTTAACGTGAGGATTATCGCCATTGCCCATGATGCTCAGCAACTCAGATACGATGGCTTTATGCTCATCGTTCACAAAGGTGTCTATCTCTTTCTGATTGTTCACGCGTACATCAAGGGGCTCGTTATATTGTTTACTATAAACCTGGTTTGATGCCGATATAACATGCGAAAGATCGGGATTGCCGCCATTTGATGGAGACGGTTGCGAACTCAGCAGTTGATCTTCTGGTGAATGATAAGCAAACTTCTGATATTTAAGTGGCGCTATCTGTAAACCATATTGAAGGCTGTGCAGGTCGCGGCCATATATCAATGGTACTTCATCCAGTTTTGAGGGTTTGCCAAAGTTTAGTTTTACGCCATCGTAGTAAAACCATTCGTGGTACTCGGCAGAGAGGCGGTTGATGAAATCAAAATCACTTTCGCGATACTGGATAATGTAATCAATAGGCGAAGTGTATGCCGGATTGATGTTGAAATTCAGATCATTCTTCGGTGCGTCCTCAGTTGCTTTCTGAACAATGGTTTTCAAATCCTTGTTAAGATATGATCCCAGATCGGGCCCGCGGTCAATAAGTACGGTAGGGCTAAAGCCGCTTATCACAATATCACCCTGAAAGCCGTGGCTTTGGGCTATCTCTACACGGGTTATTTTACCGGTGAACTGATGTTCGCTCTCTTCGCCGCGGCCAAATTGTACGGTAAGGTTTTTGCCGATAAAATCCTTAGATTTTTCAAGCGTTACCTTGTTGGTGTTCTCAATTTGATGGTGGTTAAAACGCAGCTGAAACGACTGATGCTCGTTAAAGCGTTGCTCAAGATTAAATGATGAGAAGTGCGTTATTGGCGTACCCTCAATGCTAATATCTACTTTGATCTTTGTTTCCATAATAATACGCTTAGGTTTAGTCTTTTAATGGCCATGGCCTGTAATAGCTTATAACCTTGTAACTGCCCTTAACCTTGCCAAACACAAAACCAAATGAAGTTTCCTGCCCGTTATCCTGGGTATATTGTTTCTCCAATTCGTATAGGGTACTTCCCTTATCGGTAATGGGCATTAATTTTTTATAGTAATCTTCGGTAGTGGTTTTATCAATTTCAGAAAGGTCATCCTCTACACTGGCCGGGATAAGCTTTACGGCATCTTTTGTAAAAATATCGGGATAGAAAGCGGCAAATTCAACGCCTGTTAAAAGCCCCGACTTATAATCAACTTTACTGTTTTTCAGATCCTCGTTACTCCACTGCGGGTTAGTTTGAAGGGGGAAGTTGAACATAGATTGTATCTGTGTTTTGTTCTGTGTTTTTATAACATTTTTAAACTTGCTAAAAAAAACACGGAACAACTGTTCATCTGTTAATGCAGCCGGCTTTGTAGTATTTGCAGAACTATCGCGCGCAGGTTTAACTGCAGGCGATGTTGCACCGGCGGGTTGGCTTTCGCACCCGTAGGCAACCTGCAGCAATAGCACTGTGGCAATAAGTCTGATATATTTTTTTACCCGCATTGGTCAATTTCTTGGGATACTGATAAGGGCACGGTCTTCCATCCTTTTCAGGATAACGGCCGCACCCATTTGTGATGAAACAGCATCGGCATCAAACTTACCGTCTGACACGTATTTGCCTTTTACATAATGGTTTGAGAAACTCCACAGATAGGGCGTTTTAACCCCTCTGGCGTTATATCCAAAACCATTGTAGCCTTCAAGTTTTAATAAAATATAAGGCAGGCTCCAGTTGGTTACCTGGTCATACTTCATAAACTTAATAGCATCAACAGCACTTTCCTCAAATGTGAACGGTGGCGGATGCCCAACTTTAGGCCTGTGCGCCGGCACGTGAACGGTGTAGCCTGTTAAAGGGTCGCCGTTGTGTAAGTGTTTTTTAAAGCTGAAACTGCACTCCATATAATGTACGCAGGCTATAAAATACCATGGTACTGATGAACTGTTAAAAAAACCGGTAGCAAACAAATCTCGGTTTAAGCCAAATTTGCTATCAGTAGTTTCAGTAAATTTTCCTTGCAACAGATCAAAAGCACTACCCGTGTTTAGTTTAAATGAGGGAGCTGTAAGGGTGGCGTTGTTTGTTATAAGGCTATCGGTTGATGTTAAGCGGTCTAAAGCACCAAACCTGTTGTAAAAAGGATTGGGTTGCTGAAACAAAGGAGGGCTGCCAAACAGTAAAGTGTTTGAGCCGCCGCCACGTACTAAGTTTGAGATCTGATCGTAACGGTTGCGGTTGGCTACTATTTTATCATCAATTATCTTATCAACCTCTGCAATCTTCTCTTTCTTTATCTCGCACTTGTTAAAAAGATCAATGTACTCCATAGCCGTTGGCGTTGAGGATACTTTTTTCTTCTTAGTGGTCTTTGCTGCCGGCTTAATTATTCTTTTCTTTTTCTGCATAAAAAATAAAGAACTAATTGGAAAAAAAAGGAGGAGATAGACTTTGTATCTCCTCCGTATCATTTATAACGAAAGGCTGATCGTCAGATCTTATTTAGGCCAATCGTTCTCATGCTCGGCATTACCAATTTTTAGGGTGCGTGCCGAGATAACAAAGCTCAACGACATTGGGGCGTTACCTATAATAGATAAACCCTCATTGTATTGGATGATGTAACCATCCTGAAAGCTTAACTCTTTCATTTTGGCGTCTTCTTCTGATTTTTTGAAGGTGATAGTACCTGCAAGTGGTTTGTACTGGTTGTTTACCATTGATTCGATAACCGAAGTATCTTCGGTAGATTCAACTTCAACCTGGATAGTACCACCATAAACGCCCGATGATGGGCGGCCTTTTGCATCAACATCTCTGCTTAGGGCATAGCTGCATTGTAGTACGTCAAACTCTTTTGAGCCTATATTAATTCTTGCTTTAAAAGCCATTTTAGTAAAATTTTAATGTAATACCTTTAGAGAAGGGCTGTTGGCCACATCTCCCTTAACTGATCAAAAAAACTTTTGAGGGTTATGCGTTAACGCCCGGCCAGTCATTCGTATGCTCTGCACTACCTAATTTTAGTTTACGGGCAGAGATTGTGAATTTGTAGCTCATCGGCGTATCGCCTGTGATATCCAAACCTTCAGAATACTTCACAATGTAGCCGTCTTCAAAAGTCAGCTCTTTCATTTTTGCATCTTCTTCAGATTTTTTGATCAACAAGGTACCAGCGAGAGGTTTGTACTGGTTGTTCACCATTGATTCGACAACTGAAGTGTCTTCGGTAGACTCAACTTCTATGTCAATTGTGCCGCCATAAACACCTGAGGACGGGCGTCCTTTTGAGTCAACATCGCGGTTAAGGGCATACGAGCAATTAAGCACATCGTACTCTTTGCCCGAAAAATTTAATCTTGCTTTGAAAGCCATAACGATAAATTTTAAAGGTTAAATGTAAAATACCGACCATCGGCATCTATATTATTAACTACAAATGGGGTAAAGTATTGTTTTAGAGAAAGTAATTATTTTTTGGCGAGAGGTTTTTTAAATGATTTTTGCGCCAAAGTTAAAGAGTTTTTTAAGCCATTTTTGAGTGTATTCATTCTCAAGCGAGTACAGATGGCCAATAGTGCTGGTATGTACCGGGTGGATGCGGCAGCGCTCCAGTACATTTTTTTTAATGGATAGATAGGTTGGCTTCTGGTCAGTTTGCCAGTCGGCCCAGGCCTCTTCGTCAAGGATGGAGACGATGCGAGCCGTGCGTCCCCTGAAATCATTATTAAAATTCCCCTGGTTCACCACAAAAACCTGGTCGGGTTGAAAAATGCGGTCAAAGAAACCCTTTATCTTAAAATTGATAGAGCTTTTATAAACAGGGCAAAAGATGATAATGTGGCTGGCCCACTTCATTTTTACCATGGCATCGGTAAGGTCTGTTTCCGGATCGGCCATGCGGCCCATGAGTGGTTTGTTGGGGTTAAATTTAAGGTCGGCAATAACAATGTCTTTTACAGAGGCCGAGACACCCACGGCACCTTCGCGGTAAGCCTCAATAAGGGCACGCGTAGTTTCGGTTTTATTGATGTCTGCGTTTACAATTACTACCTGCTTCATATTTAACAGCAGCAAAAGTAATTGAATTTAACAATAAAGACAGGCAGAGATAAAGTTAATGTAATGTTGTTGGCGAAGACATCAACAAGTTGGGGTAATATCCAACACTGAATGTGGAATTGTGAATGATGAAGTGTTTTTAACTCCGTAGGAGTTAAAGGTCGGTAGCATATTGATATCGTTTATGATCGCTCTGTTAGGTACGAAACTATCAGAGTGGCGTACCTACGGCAAGCAGGTATTTCTAATGATTATTTTCTACCGACCTTTTGCACCGCTGGTGTAAGTAAACACTCGAAAAGGCGACGTTGTTGATGGTGTCCTCTCCAACAATCAACGCGAAAGCTCCTCATTCAACTATTTTAAACCAAGAAAAGCCGGAAGATCATCTCTTCCGGCTTTCATTAGCATATAAATAAGCTTATTGCTGTTTGTAATCAGTTTCCCAACTGGTATTACCATCATCGCCTTTGTGGCCATCAAGCTTAACCACGAAGCTTTTGGCAGGGAAATAAGGGGTGATGTTGATATCCAGGTGGATGCGGTCTTTCTGTACCTCATCGCGTTCAAAACGCAGGATCTTAAAACGCTCTATCAGCCTGTCTGGTCCTTGTATGTTATCCAGGAATTTTACTATCTGGCTACGCAGATCCTGCTCAGTTTTTGAGTTCCAGTTTTCAAACGCACGGCGGTTCAAAAAGTCGAATAGCACTTTGGTGATATAATCGAACACGCGCACTACAGAGTAGGTTTGCAGACCGATATTATCGCCGTTGAATAAAGTTTTGGCAGAAAATGCCATTACTTTACCGTACTCATTAACCATAGGCACTAAACCAATTCTTTCCAGGTGCGATATCTCGCTTTTCTTCAAATCAAAACGTACGCCATCAACCTCATTTACGGCACCATGTTTTTTACCAGCCGTAACCTGCGACATTAAGGTGTAGTACATTTTACCGGCCAATGCAGCAGAGCCCGGTATGTACAGGTTATCTTCCTCACCAACTTCGGCTACTTTATCGCGGCCTACAACCCAGTTACAGGTCATGATGGTATTTGATTTAAAGGCGTCGCCACCGGTAAGGTTGGCTGCGGTGAACAGGTCAACCACGTCATCCGGCTGGTCAAGGTCGGCAAAGTCGGTTACCAGCATCACTTTATTATCGTAAGCAATTTTTGACCAGCGCTCAACTACTTTGTTCGATCCCAGGTAACCAGGGATAACCATAATAGAGTAGTTTTTACGAAGGTCTAACCTGTCGTAATTCTGTTTCAGCTCGTTACCCACGTACTCAATAAAGCGGGGGTTATCCAGCTCTTTCAACTGGTCAAGGCTGGCATTCATTACTACCACATTACGCAGCTTATCGGCCTCTGTGTTTTTGTAGAAAAGGTGCATTGAGCGATAAGCCTGCTCCAGTTCTTTGGTAGTTTCAAGGGCTTCTTTAACATTGCTGTTGAGGTTTTCTTCAGCAAGTTGAAGTTTCTCGTTGCTTTTTTCAACCATCTCACCAACAGATGAGCCTTCTTCAAGCGCGGTTATCCACTGGCCAAGTTTCAGCCTCAGTTCTTCGCGCTCTTGTTTCTTCTCATCATCGGTTAAAAATATCTGTTTACGTGCTTTGCGCTCGGGGTTAAGGTTTTGCAGTCCATCAATGGTTGTCTCTAAAAGATCAAAACCACCAACACGCGAAAGTTTATCAAGGCTATCTTGTAGCGATAGCTCTTTGGCGGCCGGGCGTTCAGCGGGCTTAAATGCCTGTTCTGCTGATGTATTGTTTACGGCCTGCTCGTTAGTTGTTGCCATAGGTATGTAGCGTTAAGGTTATGGGAAAGATGTTATTGCTCAAGCTCTTTTACAAAGTTTTTAAGCGCGCTTACAAAAGCTGCACGCGTTTCTTCGTTATCAAGCGTGGTTTTTAATGTTTTGTTGGTTTTAAGCTGCTTAATAATGTTCATATACATTTCGCGCTCAATGTTCAGCTTACGCAGGTAACTGCTTTGCTGTACAATACGTTTTGCACTAAAATCGCTAAGCGTACCAAATTTGATGTTCTCGGTGATGGTTGATCCATCCTGGCGGTTCAAATTAAGGTTAACATTAGGTTTGTAATGATCAAAAACCGCTTCTACAGTGGTTAATCCTTCTACCTTTTCGGGGCGCAGCGGCTCGTTATCTGTAAGTTTTTGGATAAATAAAGTTTTATTGGGAGCTATCTCACCAAATGCTTCTGAGGTATCTACTTTTACTTCGTTCCCTCCAATTTCGTAGTTAAACATATAATAAAGGTGTGAGGTGTAACATTTGTATATTTTACTATAACTTAATTTGTTTTAAAATGTTTTGTAGCGATAATGCATTAACTGGTTAGCAATTAATTAATTGTCCACGTTAGTTCATCGCTTTCGGCTTCTTTGCCAATACTAATAGTATGGCCTTTCTTTAACTCGCCCGAAATAATATATCGCGATATTGGCCTGCGCAAGCGGTTGCGGATAACCCCCGATAACTGCCTTGCACCATATTTAGGCGTGAAACCACCAAGCGCCAGCATGCTCTTTGCTTCTTCGCTTATCTCGAAACTGATACCCATTTTATCTAGCGACTCAATAAGGCTCTTCAACTGGATCTCGAAGATGCGCACCACGTTATCTTCTGATATCGGTGCAAACGGAACTATCTCTGATAGCCTTGCCAAAAACTCAGGGCGGAAGTGGCCACCCATGATCTCCATCAGTTGGGTTGAGGTTGGCATAATGCCCTTTGTAAGCTGGTCTGCCACCCACTCACTGCCAATGTTTGAGGTGAACAGTACCAAAGCATTTGAGAAATCTCCCTCTTTGCCCAAACGGTCATGGATGTGTCCTTCATCAAGTATCTGTAAGAAAATGTCAAATACCGATGGATGGGCTTTCTCTATCTCATCAAACAATAGCACCGCATAAGGTTGCTGGCGAATTTTGTTCACCAGTAAACCGCCTTCTTCGTAACCCACATATCCCGGGGGCGCTCCGTAAAGCAGGGCTGCCGAGTGTTCTTCTTTAAACTCCGACATATCAAAGCGAATCATCGCCTTTTCATCGTTAAACAAAAAGTCGGCTATGGATTTGGCCAGCTCTGTTTTACCGGTACCGGTTGGGCCCAGCAGGAAGAATGAACCAATAGGCTGCCCCTTCTTGTTCAATCCACTCCGCGATTCCAGTATGGCATCAGATACAGCCTTCAAAGCCTGGTCCTGGCCAACAACGCGTTTCTTCAGGAAGCTTTCCATGTTCAGTAAGCGTTCCTTTTCCTGCGCCTGTATTTTTCCTATCGGGATGCCGGTTTTGTGGGAGATGATAGCCGCAATATCCTGCTTATCAACGGTGCTGGTTTTCTCTTTTGCAAACTCGCCCAGCAGTGGCAGGTTCTTATCAAAATAGCCAATGTATTCATCTGCCGTTTCAAAAGCGCTTACCTGTGTTTCATCTTCCAGTTTGCCTAAAAGAACGGCGCTGGTTTTGTTCTGCATGAGGTTGTACAGCCACTTGTAATCGGCAACGGTTGAATCTTCAGCAGTTTTCAGCTCTGTGAACTTTTCGTTTAGCTCATCCAACGTCATGTCTGATGTATCGTTCATGAGCCTTATGGCGGCCATGGTACGGTCCATCAGGTCAAATGCCGAATCGGGCAGGCGGCGGTCTTTCATGTACCGTTTTGCTAAACGCACACAATCTTTAACTGCTTCGTTATCTATTTTAAGGCCGTGGTGTTCCTCGTAATAAGGCACCAGTTTCTCCAGCATTTTTATGGCGGTATCAATATCCGGCTCGGCCACCTGCAGTACCTCAAACCGGCGACTAAATGCCTGCTCCGGCTCAATGATCTTGCGGTACTCATCCATGGTGGTTGCACCTATAACAGTGATCTCGCCACGGGCAAGCTCGGGCTTCAGCAGGTTGCCTACGCCACCACCTATTGGGCCCTTGTTATCCAACAGCGTATGAATCTCATCAATAAACAGGATGGCTTTTTCCTGCTGTTTTAACTCGCGAAGAATGTTCTTTAGCCTGTCCTCTATCTCGCCCTTGTAAGATGCACCGGCAATGAGCGAACCCAGATCCAGCTCAAACAAACTCACGTTCTGCAGCGATTGCGGCACTTTGTTATCAATGATATCCAAAGCAAATCCATCAACTAAAGCGGTTTTACCCACGCCTGCATCGCCTGTAATAATTACGTTTGGTTTGGTGCGGCGGCTCAGGATCTCCATGATCATGCGCGTTTCTTTATCGCGGCCAATGATGGGGTCTATTTTGCCTTGTCGGGCCAGGTCTGTACGATCAATGGTATATTTTAACAGGGCGTTGCCACTTTTGCCGCTACTGGTATCCGCTGCATCGGCAACGGATGGAGCAACGGCCTGTTGAACACCTTCGTCCTGTATATAAACATCAAGGATGTCTTTCTCTTTTACGGGGAAAGACTTCAGCTGGCCGGTATCAAAACCTACGTTTGGCTTGGCTAATGCAACCAGGATACAAACCGGAGTAACTGAATCTAAACCAAGCTTTACGCGCACGTTGTCTGCTTCTTCAAAAACAGCTTTTACGGCATCGTTGCCCAGCATTTCGTCGGGTACGTTGATGGCTTGCGGGTAATCTTCTATACGCACGTCGGCCCAATCGCCAATGTAGGCGGCATCTTTACCTATCGAGTTGAGGAAGTTCTTTAAACCTACTTCCTGGTGCAGCAATCCTTTCAAAAGGTGAGCCGGGCCAAATTCCTTATGGTGGTATTCTTTGGCCAGCGACTGCGCAACCCTAACCGCCGTTTTAACTGAATCGCTTAAATTGAGTACACTCATGTTCTGCTATTATTATTGCTGCCAGTTAGCCTGGGTTACGTAGTAGTATGTTTTTCCGTTTGATATGAAGCGCTGTTGCAAAAGTGCCTGCTGCCTTATGGTGTTGCGGCATTTTATCAGGTAAGCCAGGTAGGCCTCAAACTGTGGCTGTGGCATATCGCTGGTGCTGCTTAGGTTACCTACTTTGTATTTGCCTAAAGCCTTGGCGCTTGGTAGTACAAGACCTATGGTTTTACGGATATAATCAGACAGCAGCATATCTTTAATATCACCGCTGCTCATTTTTAAGCCCATGTTTTTCTTGATGATATCGATATAATTGCGGCGCAGTTTGCTGCGGAAATTACCGGCATCCGGCTCAAGATTTTCACCTATCATCAGCGAAAGCACATCGTTCATTTCTTTGTACTCATCCTCGTTAAGGATAATAAGATATTGCAATTTGCCGGGATTGTTGCTCACGATATTTGACGGCGCATTTGCTGCCAGGAAATATTTGAAAGCATTATGCGGCATATCGTCACCTAAAGTTTCAGACGGTGAAGTGAACTGCGACATTACCACCGGTGTTACGTAACGGTGCTCGCGACCGGTTAGCCTGAATACGCTATCCAGTGAGCGGGTTTGCATTTTTATATCAGTTTGGGTCTCGGCCATAAAGCGTTTAAGCGATGCTTCCATAGCCTGGTTGGTTTTAACCGTTCCTTTCGGCGGGAATATCACCGCACCCTGGATGAGGCTGTTCCTCGGGAAATCCAGGTAGAATGAGATAGAATCTGACAACGATACGTTGAATTGCTGGGTATTACTCAAGCCTTCACCCACCACCATGCGGCTCTTTTTACGATCGGCCAGTATAGCTGCCGACTCGGAAACCAATTTGCGCGATTGGATAACGAAATCGTTATAGATAGAGCTGTAGTCGGCATAAACCTGGATGGCCAGGATGCGGGCATCAGCCATGGCAATTTCTGTTGAGAGATCTGATACTGCGTTGGCGTCGGCGTTAGCATTACCTGTGCTGCCTATTAACACAACAAGATTTGTCTCATTTTTATGGTTGGCAAACATGCCCAGCGCACTACGTATACCATCAAACACAGGCTGGCTGTTGGCGGCAGGTGTACACGTATTGGTTACGGCAGATTGCTTTTCTAAAAAGTTGATCACTTTGCGGTAATCGGTATTAAAATCCTGGCGCTCTACACCGCCTGTATTACAATTGGTTTGGCTGCGGTAAACGGCAACACCGTAATTGATCTTGCGGCCACGGTTATAATTATCAAAAACATTCTCGAATGATTTTACCGAGCTGGTGATGCCCGAGTAATAGTTACGCATTGATGAGCCACCATCAACCACAAATACCACGTTTATTTTGCGGATATTTTTGCGGATAGCCAGATACTGCTTGTAGCTGATGTGGCCGCCTTTAATGTTGATGATGCTATTATTTGATTTATCATAAACATCTGTAGCTATACCCAGTTGCATTGGCGAGCCGGTATTGTATTGTATAACCGGTACGCTGCGCAGTACAGGCTGATCAGGATCTATCAATGGATCGAACACAAATTTGGCGTTAGTTGTGGGTGCCGCAAACTGCAATGATTGATTGATGGCTGCTGCCACAGAATCATCAGCATCTACCTCAAATGGTTTGGCAGAGCCGATGTATAGCCTATCTCCCCAGCGGTGCACGGCATCGGCAGGTACCCAGCCAAATACGCTATGCGCTGCGCTATCAGCCACCAGTTGAGGGTCTGAGCCGATTAGTAAAGTTTTACCATCTGCCGATTTTTTGAATACGTATAGCAGCTGGTTTAATGCAACCTTTGTTTTCTTATGCTCTAATTCAGGAGTATTGTATACATATAACGAGTCGGTACGGTCATAATAAACATCCGGATTATTTAGCGCGTTGGCGCCCGATACAATGGTGATGGCTTTCTCAGGATAGCCACTTGCCGAACTTACGTAGGCCGATTGCCAAAGCAGCATCTTATTTTTGCTTATCCAGCCGTAGCTTTGGGCAGCTTTTTTATTGGTAAGCTTGCGGCCCTGCACCATACCTGCCTGGTATTTTATGAGTTTTATATAGCCATTGCGCGATTCGCTTACATAAAAAGGCTCCATAAATTTTATCTTTTTCATTACCAGAGAACCGCCGGGAGCAGTGGTGGTAAAATTCTCTTCGCGGTCAGAGAATACTATCCATGGCAATGAAGTTCTTTTGCCATCGTCAAATACGTTGGTTTTATCGTTGGGTTTCTCAAACGCAGCCGGAAGGGTAGCTACTTTTCTGCTTATTGACACCGGCGACTGCGCATTAACCGCAGTAGTGGCAACCAAGAGTGAGAAAATGCAAAGTATGTTTTTCATGTTAGTGTTTGGTAAAGGCTAATTATTTTGAACGTTTAATACCCGGTGTAGCGGTAGCAGAGTGCTGCTTAACCGTTAACAAGCTTGAGCAGGTCGACTTTGGTTTCAGCGTTATTTGCGCTTCGTCAACATAAATACCGCCGCCAAAGGTTAGGCGCATACAGTATGAGTAAAAGTCGGTTTGTTTCTTATCTGCGTTTGATTCGAGGTTAACGGTAACCTTTTCATCACCACAAAAATATTTGTTAACCAGGTAGTAGTAATGGGTATTAAAGTCGGCGCCGTTGGCTATAGCTTGCAGGTGCGCGCGGATATCATCAATAACGCGTTGTTCGCCCTCGCCGGGGGTAACCATGGTATTAAAAACCGAATCGGGATTGGTAACCAATATCTTATGATACGCCGGGTGGCCTTTGTCTGTATTCAGTTTTACAAAATAGGTGCCGGGGTTATGGTAAGTATAAAGCGCTGTAGGGCCTTTTACATCCACACGGCCCGTTTCACCGAACGACCACTCGTAGATACGGGCTGTGCCCTGTGCTTCAAGCCTTACCTGCTCATTTACTATACCTTGGGTAGGGCCGTTAACGGTGATCAAGGTATCGGCGTTTACAGGTGCCGCGGTAACTTCTTTCACATCAACCGGGAACTGTTGCTGTAGCTTACCATCAACCGTAAGGCGTACAATGTAAGCGCCGGGTTTGCTATAATGGTAAGTGCCGTTTTGTTTGGTTGATTTATCGCCATTGCCAAACTCCCACAGCCAGCTGTTGGCGCTTTGTGTGTTATCTGAGTAGATAAGGTCTTCATCGAGCAATATTTCGTCCTTAAGGATCTTTGCGTTTACAGTACGCTTATCAAAAAGCGAACTTTTGAATAAAAAGATCAACCCCGCCAGCAGCAGGATGCTTACTACAATATATAGAAAGATGTAGCCCTGTCTGTTTGTGCTGATTGATCTACCGTAGTTTTGATCGTCTGCCATTGTGTTTAGTGATAATTATTAAAGGATTGGGATTTATTTTTACCGGTGGTTGCTCATGCTTTGCTGCAGCTGCCGGCTTGATAGTTTACAGTCTTCTGATAGTTTATTTAACCTGTTGATATCGTTGTAGTTGCCACGCAGTTCGCTTTTGTCATAAAACAGGTTCTCCTGTATTTTTGATGCGTAAACAAAAAACTTGTAGCGGTTATCATAAGAGCGCGCATTGTAGAACGAGCGGATGGCGGCTATCGAGTTTTTGATATCATTTTCAAGGAAAAGCGCCTGCACATTGGGGTTAAATTTTACAATGCGGGCGTAGCTGGTATCAATAGTAGGCTCGGCATCGGCACAAACGCTTTCAAAACGGTCTTCTTCCTGCAAGCGTTTGGCAAAATCGGCTTTTGATATCTCGCTGCTATCGCCATAATTATAAAATATAGCTGTACATAATACAGCTGCTGTGAACGCAAAAAGGCACAGAAAGAACAGAAACTTTTCGCGTTTTTCTTTTAAGCTAAACTTCATCATAGGTGTTATCGTCCAAAGCGTCCTCTGATACGGTTTACTGCAGATTGGTTGGCCCTGTTACATGCCTCTACCTGCGAGCGTAAACTTTCTATCTGGAAACGGGTAGTGAAAAGTGAATCTTTAATGTTTGCGGCAGTAGCTACATTGTCGCTTAGCTTCTTGTACAGGTCAAAGCTTTTAAGCGGGATGTGGTTATCCTGCAGCTTGGCCTGTATCTTCATGTTATTTTCTTGTATATCATTCAGGATAAGGTTTTGGTTGTTCAGTTCAGACGAGTTCATCTTGGTATACTGCGATAGCTGTTGCATGCGCAGCATAATAAGGTCAAACTTGGCGTTGATATCAGTACGTGTCGCCATTAGCTTGTTTGATTGCTTTACCCTTGCATTAAGCATCAGCACCTCGCGGTTAGCTGTCATAAAAAAGAAGTAAACAGCCACTACGCTAAAAACTAAAAGAAAAGCAAAGTAGGATAGGAATTTGATATAGGCCCTGCGCAACTCGCCATTGTTGATCGGCTTCATCTATGTGATTCTATTTATGGTTAAGGATATTTTTGTTATCTGTCAGCCTTCTGCACGGTAAGCAATAAACTTTCTCTGTTATGCTTAAAACAGTCTATTTATTTTCTTGTTGATAAATAGATTTTCAACCTACACGACGCAAATACAACCATTTGCGAAAAGAATTGTTTACGGTAGATGAAAAAATTAACCTTATAACTGTTTTTTTTAACCGGCTAATGTCTACACCTCTCTATAAAAAGCCTTTACGTTTTAACCGGCTCATGCAGGGTCGCGATCTTGAAGCGCATGACATAGGTGCCTCAATTTCGCAGTACCTGGAGCTGCTGATATTTACCCGTTTTGGCGAACATCGTTATAAGCCCGATTTTGGCTGCGAGATATGGGAACTTGATTTTGAACTTATCGTAAGCGAGAGTACCTGGGAGGAGAAATTGCGCCAATCGTTATTAAAATCTATCACCACGCATGAGCAGCGCATTTATGATGTACAGTTGGATGTGCATATAAAAGAAGTAAGCAAGTTTTACCCCCTGCGCAATGTAAGCGAAATTAAAAAACGTGTAGAAATTGTAGTAAAAGGCAAGGTTCACCAAACCGGCGAAAACTATGTATTCTCTACCGCACTTTACCTAAGCCCACTATCAACCTGAATTTTATGAGCACGATTTTTTTCAATAGCAAAGAAGATATACGCACGCGCATGCTGCGCAATGCAATGGATTTTTGGGGTACCACCAACGTAAACGATATGGACCCCATGGTGAAGTTGCTGATAGAGGCATTAAGCACCGAGATCTTCAACGTATCAAACGATGTAAAAAATCTGGAGAACCGCGTGCTCAATAAAATCTCGCGCATACTGGCCTCAGATTACCTTACATCGGCTTTGCCGGCGCACGGTGTATTAAAAGGGCAGCCTATTGAAAACCATGAGATGCTGCGCACAAATAACCATTTTTTTTACCGCAGGCCTGCAACCAAAGAAACTACCAAGCAGGGCCAGGAAGAAAGTGATGTTTTCTTTTCGCCGGTAGGCGATGTGGCTGTTTTTAACGCAGGCATACGCTATACATTTAGCGGCAGGCATTTGTATGAGCACCAGGATGCATCACACAAAAGTTTGATCTTAAATGCATCACAAGGTTATGGTGCCGAAGTAAATACCCTTTGGGTAGGTATTGAGTGTGGCCCCCAGCTAACCAACCTTACCAATGTAGCTTTGTTTTTTGAGTGGGCCGATTACACCACCAGCGATGATCTATACACCCTGCTATCGGTAGTTAAAGGTTACCTGGATGATAATGAGCTGGAACTTAGCCCCGGCCTTAAATACCACGATGAGCAGGATATAAAGAACCGCCCGGTTTTTCATGAGCAAAATATCATCAACCTGCTTACCCGCGATATTAAGGAATACTATAACAACCGTTTCATTACAATAACTGATAGTAAGCTGGGCGATATCACAAATCAAAGAAAGCTTTATCCGGTAGAGTTTGCAGGTACTTTCAATGCATCAGAACTGGCGCGATTAAAACCATGTGTTTGGCTTAAGCTCACTTTCCCGGCTGCCATGTCTGCCGCGGCAATTGATGAGCTGCAGTTGTCTTTAAATTGTTTCCCGGTGGTTAATCGCCGTTTGTACGAACAAAAATATAGATTGAAAGACACCAACAATATTATCCCGGTTAAACCTTCAGGTAGTGAGTTGTTCCTTTCGGTGAAAGATCTGTTTGATGATAAGAATACTTATTATTCTGAAATACCCTATACCCAGGCCGAGCATAACTTTGAAGGCAGCTATTCTATCCGCAATGGCGGTGCCGAGCGTTTTGATAGCCGTAGCGCACAGCAATTGGTTGAGTATTTGTTTGAATTATTGCGTGATGAAAAGGCGGCCTTTGCCAGCTATGGCAGCGATTTTTTAAGCGGGATGCTGAAAACCCTTGAACAGAATTTGGCGCTTATAGAACGTAAATCGCGGATGACCAAGGATAAGGCAGGAGCATTCAATTATTTGATAGTAAAGCCCGGTAACAAAGCCACTATGCTGTATCTACAGTACTGGACAACCCTTGCCGATGCGGCCAACAACATACGCCGCGGTACAAAACTGCAGCAGTTTGAAATGCTGAAGATCCGCGATGAAAGCCTGCGACTGATGACCAGCACCACCGGTGGCCGTAACAGCCTTGGTGCTACCGAGCGTATCCAGGCCTACAAATATGGCCTCACTACAAAAGACCGCATAGTTACCCAGGCTGATTTGGTGAGCTTTTGCTATTATGAACTGGGCAACAAAATAACAGATGTTAAAATTGGCAAAGGTGTGGTGGTATCGCAAAACCCCAAAGAGGGTTTTCAGAAAACGGTAGACATTTACCTGAAACCTGTTGACAACCTACGTCTCTCTGCCGAAGAATGGGATATGTTGCTGGAGCTGCTGAAATCAAAACTGGTAAGCCGCAGTGTGCTCAACTCGCACTACAGGTTGTTCCTTAACTAATTGCCGGCTGTAAATCATACTCATTGCCGTTAACTTTAGCCAACGGAATACAAAGTGAGAGGGTTGGCAGCAATGAAATATTTACTTGCTTAATTAGTTGCCAAGGTAAGTGGTAACACCCAGGCAGGAATTTTCCTGATCGGGGCCGAGTAATAGTTTTTGATACTCCGGCCCGGCTACGTAATGGGTTACATACCCCGTTTGCAGCGGGATGAAATAAGATAGTAAAACTTCTAAAGCCTTTGCCGTTCGCGTGCCCGGCAAAAAGCCCAGCATCTCTTTTGAATTAAGCGGGCCTATAGTTATAGATAGCTCCTCTTCGGGTTCCTGTACGTAGCCTGCAATAAAGTTTACACCTAAAATGCCCTGGCCAAGTTTGGTCTGCAATGCTTCGGCCTCTGGTGATGGGCTGGCTTCTTTAATGCGGTACTCTAACTCAAAATGCATCTCAAACATAATCCCCAGCACATTACTGATGAAAGGCAGGTTATTGCGCTGCTCGTGTATCACCGGCAAAACGTGCATCAATATCACCATTTGTTTATTGGTGAAGCATTTAAACTCCCGCCACTCGGTTAAAAAGATGTTTACCAGCTCATCGTATTCGCTTTTCTTGTCCAACCGGCTCTCGTAAAGCTCAACAATGGTGCGTATATGATAAAGCTCGGCCTCAAAAGGGGCAAAGAAAGCGCGTGCGTATTTTTCTTCCTCGCGGCGGGCCGCAATGTCTTTTATCATGCCTTCTTCATCCAGCCCTTCGCTTGGTTTTGGAGGCGAGTGGAACAAACCTTCGGGCAGCATATCATACAAACCCTCGCGGTTAATGCGGATGGCTGTCATGGGCCTGTCGCGAAAGGCCGAGATATAGGTGCTTATTTCGCGTACCTCTTTGGCGTATGCGCGTTCCTGCGGGCCAACCGGCAGTACAATCACTTTGTCGGCATCCACCTCGCCCTGCTCAATTAACTCTGCAGCAAGGGTTACGGCTTTAAAGTCGGTATTGAAGCGGTTAGCTCTTTTTTGTGGCATTTTAATGTTAATATTTCGTCTTACTTAAAACAATAACCACAATTATTGGTAATTGATTATACAAATTTCACTTTTTTAATTTTCAGTGAATTTGAACCACAACCCTATTGCTGTATGGACGTTAAATCGTTTTTTATAAGATACCTGCTTTTCCCCCTCGTTGTAGTTATTTCCACTGCGGTAATGACTATTTTAAACAAAAAGAACAAGCTACTAAACAACAAGAAACTTATTGTAATTATTCTGCTTACCGGCATTGTACTGGGCCTGCCCGGTTTGCTCGGTTTTTTAGACCTGCAGTTTATGCCCTGGGGCTATATCTTTTGCCAGTTCTATTACCTGGTTATAGGTACCCTGTTTGTATGGCAGGCTGGGGTTTATTATGAGCAGATGTTGTTAGAAAAACGTGTGTTTTTCTTTGTCTGCTGCCTCATATCGTGCATTCTCGGTGTATTTCTGTTTAAACTGGGCTTTAACTGGCTTAACAACCTGGGTTATGGCGTTT
Source organism: Mucilaginibacter conchicola (assembly GCF_003432115.1). Taxonomy (GTDB): domain Bacteria; phylum Bacteroidota; class Bacteroidia; order Sphingobacteriales; family Sphingobacteriaceae; genus Mucilaginibacter; species Mucilaginibacter conchicola. The sequence continues at coordinate 643,659 of NZ_QWDC01000002.1, read as the reverse complement.
GGGCATCATCATCGGTGTTTGTTTTCCTGGTGCCTGTTGTTTTCTGGTGGGCGTATGTTGCTTTCCTTAACATCCCGATGGAGATATACAAAGTATGGCAGTACCCGCGTGTGGCTGAAGACATCAGTATGGAGCACCTTGATTTTAATAAATTGCTGGTGTTAGAGGTAAACCTATATAAGCACACCGCTGATGAAGAGCCGCTTAAGGTGAAAGCCAAGGCTCCGCGAAATATGAACTTTGGCTTATGGTTCCAGAAGTTTATTGATGATTATAACCTGAAGTTCCCTGAATCTAAGATCGAGCACTTATATAATAATGAAAGCTATAAATGGATATTTTACATTAAACCGTCGTTTTTTAAGCAGCGACAGTTTATTGATCCCGACCTGGATATTGAACAAAATAAGATAACTGAGAAGTTCCCGATCTTTGCAAAGCGGGTATCTGAGATTGTAAGCACGCCTGAAAAAGCGGGCGACCAGGCTGTTTATTTATAATACCAAAACTTTAAAGTATGATTTTGCCTATAAAATACCGCGCTGTAAACTGGGTTGATGGGATGAAGATCTCCAGCGACCATTTTGTACAGACTGATGACTTTATACAGGACATTGTTAGAGACAGCAATTCGCTTACACTAAACACTAACAACTTTGGTTTGCTGCCCCCTTTTAACGGTGAACAGATATCGCTTGATATACAGGTAACTGAAAGGCCCGCTAACAGCATCCAGATAAAAATTAAACAATGTAATGCCGTAACTGCCGAAGGTTACCGCATATTTATATCTCCTGCAGCCATGGGCGAAGAAATGGTGTTTAACCATTACTTTAGCAATGAGCTGGGTAGCGATGGCGCCGAGACCTACTATATTATTTTAACTGTAGATCCTCACCAGCGCGTAGCCTCGGGAAAGCCAAACGCCGAGGAATCTCCGTTGAGATATCCTGAGGTGGATAACCAGTACGGTATTACCATATTGCCGGCATCACAAATAAGTGCCCGCAGCAATAATTATTTGGAAGTGGGCAAGTTTGTGCGTAACGGTGCAGGAATTGAGGTGGTAAAAAGCTATATCCCGCCATCAACCTGTATCCTGAGCAGCCCCGATCTGATCAAATACTACGAACACTTTAGCAATCAACTCAACGATTTTCAGTTACTGTCATTCCGTATTATTGATAAGATCACCTCTAAGGATAATATCTCAACCATCGGTAAAAATGTAAAAACGCTTTGCGATAAGATGCTTGATTTTATTGCGCGCATTTACTTTCCTTACCGCAATATGGTACACCACCAGCCACCGCTGGTAATGGTGGGTTATTTTTCTGAGATGGCGCATGTTTTTTTCAGCACCATAAAAAGTATTGCCGGTAACGAGCGCGAGGAGTTGCTAAAGTATTTTTACGAGTGGAAGGATGTTACCCCCGGTAATTTTGAAGAGCTGCTGGCGCGATTGATAGAGATAGTATACAACCATCATGATATTGGCGCCGCCATGACCACTATTGAAGAGTTTATGCGTGTTTTAATAGCGTTGTGGAACAAATTGAGCACGTTAGAATATATTGGCCAGCGCAAAGAAAACATTGTTGTTGCCGAGCAGCAGGTTGTACAAGCCGTACAAGCCAAGCGAACATGGACATTACTTGATTAACAACCGTTATTTATGGAAGCCGCCTTATGAAAATAAGGCGGCTTTTCTTTTTTATCCACCCCAAAAGCCTCGAAGATTAAATGCTAAACTGACATATATCTGTTTAGCAGGCAAAAAAACAGGCTTCTTTTCTTGTTTTTTAGAGATTACGCGAATAAAATACCATGTTTTGTAAAATTCAGATTAGAATTTCATTAAATGGCTGTAAAAGCCAACTATAAATTGTTACTTTGCGGTTCATTATACCGGCATCCTTGCCGGGTAATTGTGATAAGGTTTAGGTTGAAATCCTCTGGTGGCGAGCACCGGGGGATTTCGTTTTTTATACCCTTGCCGAATCAAGATATAGGGCCGCTGCCCCAAGTATGCCGCTGTTTTCTAATGCCGATACTTCTATTCTTAAATTTTGTACGGCACGCGGATATGCGAGGGTGTTGATCTCTTGCCACATGGTTTTTTCAAAAAACGGGTAACCCTTACTTGCCGAGCCACCAAGTACTATCAGTTCAGGGTCGTAAGTGTACATAATGGCTTTTATAGCGTAGCCCACATGGCGGCCATACTCTGCATAAAGTTCAAGTGCCTGTGCATTGTTCTGTAATGCTTTCTGATAAACTTCTTTACCGTTAATGCCTTTGGTGAGGGTAAAGAACGAGCCGCCTGCATAAAAATCCAGCACGCTATCCATGTAAGGCAGCAGGCCAAACTCGCCGGCGCCACAGTTGCGCCCGCTGTACAGATGTTTGTTTACGATGATGCCTGCTCCCAGGCCGGTGCCTTGGGTAAGGCCTATCATGCTATCATAGCCCTGCCCTTTGCCATAGTAATATTCGCCTATGGCAAAGCAGTTGGCATCGTTGTTTATATATACAGGTATATTGTATTTCTCTTCGAGGATGTGTTTCAGATGCACTTCTTTCCATGAGGGGATATTTTGCACATCGTACACAATGCCTTCTTTAACATCAACCATGCTGGGTACACCAATGCCGATGGCTTTGGCAAGCTGCTGACTTACCAGAGTATCTATAATGCCGCAGATATCATCCAAAACATCCCTCTCGCTACCCTGGCTTTGGATGGGCGACGCTATAATTTCAGATAGATTGCCATTGTTTACTATTGCGCCGCGCACGTTGGTTGCGCCAAGATCGATACCGATGATGTTTAAACCGTCCATAATTTAAAGATGCAGGAAATTGTTGAGCAGTGAACAAGTCAGGCAGATATTTCCTGTTTCTTTTTCATGTAGCCGGGCACGTTAACCAGTAATATACCCACCAGTATGATGAGCAAGCATAAAAGCTGTTGCCCATTTACCGGCTCGTTAATAAACAGCCAGCCCAAAAGTACGGCCACTACAGGGTTAACGTAAGTATGGGTGCTTACCACAGCAGGTGGCTTAATGCCGATAAGCCATATAAACGAAAGATAGGCCACCAATGACCCCATCACGATCAGGAACAATAATCCACCCCAGCTTTCCATACTTACTTTGCCGAAAGAAAAGCCGATGTACTCTCCTTTTATGGCGATGATGATGGCGCAAGCTATCCCCGCCGAAATTAATTGCACCGAAGCGTTCATCACCGTAGAGCTGTCGCCTTTTGCATCTTTGGTAATTAACGATCCTAACACCCAGATCAGCGCGCTGATGATAACCACCACGCTGGCAATAATGGCCATTGATGAGGTATTGGTTTCGGTAACGCCGAGTTTAAGGAACAAGAAGATGCCGGTAAAGCCGATGACCAATCCGCTGAGGATGTATTTATTGGAAAAATATTCGGGCCAGCGCTTTTTATCAACCAGTAAAAATATCAGTGGCTCGGTAGCCACCAGTATGGCTGCCTGCCCAGAGCTGATGTATTGCTCGGCCCAGGCTATCATGCCTGTGCCGCCAACCAGCATCATGGTGCCACTGAGTGCATGTCGCCAAAGATATTTCCACTTTGGGAGTTTCTCTTTTTTGATCTTGCACCAAGCCATCAATATCAGCCCCGCCGCGGCATAACGCAAGCCCACCAGTATAAAAGGCGGTATGGTTTTTAACCCGTAAATCACCGCCAAATACGTAGCACCCCACACCACATAAATAGCGAAGAAGGCAAACGCTACAAGAAAAGCTGATGGGGTTTTATTGGTCATGGTGAGTTAACGCCGGTTCTTAAAAAAATGTAAATCAGTTACAATCCAAAAACTCTTTATCTTCCGCAACTTTTGGATCCAAACCTAAGGCTTTTTTGTAATCGATACAGGCTTTATCTTTTTCGCCCAGTTTCCAGTAGCACATGGCACGCCCCGAATAAAGATTAGCTTGATTTTTGTCGAAGGGAATAGTTTGATTATAATCCCTTATCGAGTTTTTGTACTGCCCAAGACGATAATATGTTCCAGCTCTCAGTTCACGTAGCATCAGTTTCTCAGCCGGAGCGCAATACCGTATGGCTTGTGTCAGATCGTAAAGCTCATTTTTGTAGTCTTTGAGTTCTGAATAAAGCCATGCCCTGTTTGCATAAGCACCACAGAAACGAGGATTTAATTTGATTGCTTTTGAATAAAGCTTTATACAGCTCCTGAATATAGAGTCTACGTAAGGATTTCCAGGAGAAACTTTTTCTCTTATTAGCGCCTCATTGAAATAATAATTAGCATCCTTTTTTTTCCTTTGTCCGTACACTGCAATTGTGCTCGTAATGAGGAAAAGCAGCAGGCAAAGGTTAATTGTCAGTTTAGGCTGTAGTTTCATAACACTAAGTTGCTGATAATTGGCGCTAAACAAAAATAGCGACGGGTAAAACCCGCCGCTATTCTGAAAAATCTATATCGATATATAATATTACAAACCGAAGGCGCTTTTAACCTGGTCTACGTAGTCAAGTTTCTCCCAGGTAAACAGTTCTACCTCGCGGGTTACTACGCTGCCATCGTGTGCGTTAAATGATTTGGTAACCGTTTCGTTAGGGCGACCGAAGTGACCGTAAGCAGCAGTTTCGCTGTAGATAGGGTTACGCAGTTTAAAGCGGGTTTCGATAGCGTAAGGGGTCATGTTAAAGATAGCTTCAACTTTTTTAGCGATCTCGCCATCAGTTAAACCAACTTTAGCAGTGCCGTAAGTATTTACGTAAATACCCATTGGCTGCGCCACGCCTATAGCGTATGATACCTGTACCAACACCTCGCTGCAAACACCGGCAGCTACCAGGTTCTTGGCAATGTGGCGGGTTGCATAAGCAGCAGAGCGGTCAACTTTTGATGGGTCTTTACCAGAAAAAGCACCACCACCGTGTGCGCCTTTACCACCGTAGGTGTCCACAATGATCTTACGGCCGGTTAAGCCGGTATCGCCATGCGGGCCACCAATAACAAATTTACCGGTTGGGTTAATGTGATATTTAATATCGTTGTTAAAGAAGTGTGCGTATTTTGGATATTTAGCCTTAACACGAGGGATCAAAATGCTGATGATATCGTTTTTGATCTTTTCTAACATTTCTTTCTCTTCAGCAAAATCATCGTGCTGGGTTGATATAACAATGGCATCAATGCGTTGTGGCTGGTTGTCGTTGTTGTACTCCAAAGTCACCTGTGATTTTGCATCCGGGCGAAGGTATTTGATGTCGGTGTTTTCGCGGCGGATAGCAGCAAGCTCGCGCAATAAAGCGTGAGCGATATCCAGCGCAAGCGGCATATAGTTGTCGGTTTCGCTGGTAGCGTAGCCAAACATCATACCCTGGTCGCCGGCACCTTGCTCTTCTTTGCTTGTGCGGTCAACACCCTGGTTAATATCCGGTGATTGCTCGTGGATAGCCGATAGCACACCACAAGAGTTACCATCAAACATATATTCGCCTTTGGTATAACCAATACGGTTAATTACATCGCGGGCAATTTTTTGAACGTCTAAATAAGTTTTTGATTTTACCTCGCCGGCAAGTATCACCTGGCCGGTAGTAACCAAAGTTTCGCACGCTACTTTTGATTCCGGGTCAAAAGCCAGGAAGTTATCAATTAACGCATCAGATATTTGGTCGGCAACTTTATCCGGATGCCCTTCTGAAACAGACTCCGATGTAAATAAATATGACATATAATAATGTATAAAACGTTAAAGCCGAAAGGTAAGAGATTTATTGTTGAATCGCTGTAAAAAGGAGAGCAGGGTTAGCACTTTTTTACGTGGTTGCAATCCAGCCTTTGAGTATGTAAAGGCATTAAATCAGTCCACTTTCGGGTGGCAAAAATAAAACAATTTTCCACAAAGCCGAAAAACATTTACTTTTGCCCGCTCAAACATAGATAGTTGAAAAGGAAAGCTTTATTTATAATAAACCCCGTATCGGGCGGTAAGAAAAAGGATGACGTGCCGGGGCTGGTAAAGCAACACCTTGACCCATCTATTTTTGAATACGATTTTGAGTTTACCACCGGTATTTTCCACGCGCATGATCTGGCTGTAGCCGCAGTGGGCGAATATGATACCATAGTAGCCGTTGGCGGCGATGGTACTGTAAACGAAATAGCATCGGGCATAGTAGAAACTGACACCGAACTTGCTGTTATTCCTTTTGGCTCCGGTAACGGGCTGGCCCGCTTCCTGGGCATCCCTATGGGAACGGTTGATGCCATCAAGAATATGAACATCGGTCGCAGCATTGTGATAGACGCGGGTAAAATGAACAATCAGTGGTTCTTTAATATGGCGGGTATGGGTTTTGATGCCCACATCAGCCATGTTTTTGCACAGGGGAGCGAAAAGCGTGGTTTTGTAAACTATTTTAAGTCATCTGTACAAGAAATATCACAGTACCGCGCCCAGGAATACCATATTGAGGTTGATGGAACGCCATTAGACCGCGAAGCTTTTATGTTGAGCATTGCCAATTCATCACAATATGGCAATAACGCACACGTATCGCCAACGGCCTCGGTACAGGATGGTTTGCTGGATGTATGCGTGATAAAACCTTTCCCGCTTTGGCGATTCCCTGAGATGGGTTTAAGGATGTTCACCAAAACGGCAGATAAATCAAAATACGTAGAGATCATAAAGGGGAAACACGTAGACATTACCCGTGTAAAACCGGGGCCTATCCACCTGGATGGCGAGCCGCAATCTGCCGATGTAGATATTAATATAGATGTAGTGCCATCGGTACTAAAAGTTATAGTGGGGAGTTCGTATAAAAGTAATTGACCCTAAAAGTACGCGTCATTGCGAGGAACGAAGCAATCTCCGAATTTGAAGAGCGGCTCTGTATAGCATAGAGATTGCTTCGTTCCTCGCAATGACGCCTGAATAAATATGGCAAAGAAAAACTACACCGGCATAATGTATTCTACCGATCCTGATTTTCAGTACCAGGAAGAAGGTAATGGCCAGCAAGATACGCTGCCACCCCAGCAGCAAAATCTAAAGATATTTCTTGATCGTATAAAGGGTAACAAACTGGTAACCCGTGTAAGCGGTTTCATCGGTACTGATGCTGATCTGGAGGCCATTGGCAAAAAGCTGAAAAGTAAATGCGGTGTGGGTGGTTCTGTTAAAGATGGAGAGATACTGCTGCAAGGCGATTTTCGCGATAAAGTATTAACCATGCTGCAAACCGATGGCTACAAAGCCAAAAAAGCAGGTGGATAGTGTATTGAGATAAAATATTTATTAAACATAAATATCTATAAATCAATTATTTGCATGGTGTGTAAAAAATACATCATGTAAATAAATTGCTTTTTTGTACTTGGGTGTTGGTGTTAACCGATACTAAGTTTGGAGTAACAAAACAAAAATTACCCTTACATGAAAAGCGTACCCACCTTCGCCAGTCCATTAGCCGCTTTAGGCATTCACCAATCAACAATATTTTACCAGTTAGCTCCTGCTGCTTTGATAGAAGCAGCTCTACAGCGTAATGAAGGCGTATTAACCGATACCGGCGCCCTTGCTGTTGATACCGGGAAGTTTACAGGCCGCTCCCCTAAAGACAGGTTTATTGTTGATGACAGCGTATCGCACAATAATGTTTGGTGGGGTAAGGTAAACTATAAAATGGATGGTGCACATTTTGTGGGTATCCAAAAACGTATGATGGCCTACCTCAATGGCCGCGACCTGTTTGTGCGCGATTGCAGCGTTTGCGCCGATGAACGCTATAGCATGAGCGTAAGAGTGATAACAGAGACCGCATACCAGAACCTGTTCGCGTACCATTTATTTATTCGCCCTGATAAAAGCGATATTAATAATACTATGGACTGGACAGTTATTGCTGCTCCGGGTTTTGAAGCCGATCCCGAAACGGATGGTACCCGCCAAAAGAATTTTACTATCATCAGTTTCAGTAAGCGTATTATTTTGATAGGTGGTACGGGTTATACCGGCGAAATTAAAAAGAGCATCTTCTCGGTACTTAACTTTACCTTACCTTATTATAATAAGGTATTGCCAATGCATTGCTCTGCCAACGTTGGGCCGGATGGCGATACAGCTATTTTCTTCGGTTTATCAGGCACCGGTAAAACCACATTATCTGCTGATACCAACCGCCGCCTGATAGGCGATGATGAGCATGGCTGGAGCGATGAAGCCATATTTAATTTTGAAGGGGGATGTTACGCCAAATGTGCCGGGCTAAGTGCTGAGAGCGAACCGCAAATATTCAACGCCATACAGCAAGGCGCCCTGTTAGAGAACGTTAGTTTTATAAAAGGTACTAATGAGGCAGACTATAATAATATATGTAAAACCGAAAATACGCGGGTTGCCTACCCTGTGCACTATATTAATAATGCATTGATACCATCGGCGGGTGAAGCGCCTAAGCATATCTTCTTCCTTACGGCTGATGCGTTTGGTGTATTACCACCTGTTGCTAAACTAACTGTTGAGCAAGCCATGTATTATTTTATATCAGGCTATACAGCAAAGGTTGCTGGTACCGAGGCCGGTATTAATGAACCTGTAGCAACTTTCTCAGCCTGCTTTGGTGAGGCCTTCCTGCCGTTGCACCCAATAGAGTATGCCAATTTGCTTGGAAAGAAAATAACGGAACAAAATGCAAGTGTTTGGCTCATCAATACCGGCTGGACGGGCGGGCCATACGGCACCGGCGAACGTATAAAGCTGTCTTATACGCGGGCAATGGTGAATGCCGTGTTAGATGGAAGACTGGGCAAGGTGGGTTTCCGCACTGATCCGGTTTATAATATGAACATACCGTTAAGTTGCCCGGGCATACCTGATGATGTGTTAGATCCCCGCAATACCTGGGCCGATACTGAAAAGTATGAAGAACAGGCAAACAAGTTAGCTTTAGCCTTTGTTAGTAATTTTGAAAAATATGTGGTAATCAGCCCGATAAACCTAATAAACGCAGGCCCAAACACAGTTTCGGCAGTATTTTAGACTGTACTATATCAGTTTAGTTACACATTTTTTATGTGTTATAACTTGCGATTATTAAAAATTATCGGTTTTATTGTAAAAAATTGTCTCGGTAAAAGACAATTTTTCTGTTTAATAGCGTTATGTAAAAACCAATTTGCAGAACGCTTTTTGCTGAATATTAAATTATTATAAAGAATTACAGAAATAGTTTTTTTATTTCATAGAAATTCTAATTTTGTTTTTCGCTTATTGCGCACACATTTTATTTAACTTATATTATAAACAAAACGAAAACTAAAAATTAAAAAGTAATGGCAAACGCACCAACAAAACCAACTACTCCTGTAAAAAAAGAAAGCTCAAGTGCATCGGGCGCATTTGCGACTTTAACTATTCCACTTTGTCTTGTAGTAGCTGTATTAATCTTCATTTTCATCTTAGGTCACCCAAGTCACTATAAAGGCGGCGATCCTGCTAACGATCCAACCGATATCTACGGTACTGTACACAAAGGTGGTGTTATCGTACCTTTAATTATGTCATACCTGTTAATGGTTATTGTATTCTCTCTTGAGAGGTTTGTGGTAATTGGCAAAGCTTCTGGTACTGGTAACGTTGATGCTTTCGTAAGAAAAGTACAATCTTCATTAAACTCTGGTAACATTGATGCTGCTAACGCTGAGTGTGACAAACAAAAAGGTTCTGTTGCAAACGTTATCAAATCAGGTTTGAAAAAATACCGTGAGATGGAAGCAGAGCAAAACCTTGACGTAGATCAAAAAACTTTAGCTATCCAAAAAGACATTGAAGAAGCAACAGCTTTAGAAATGCCAATGTTAGAGCAAAACTTAACCATCATCGCTACTTTGGTATCTATCGGTACATTAACCGGTCTATTAGGTACGGTAATCGGTATGATCGGTGCGTTCGCTACTTTGGCAGCATCAGGTGCTCCAAACCAGGCAGAACTATCTTCTCACATCTCTGAGGCACTTATCAATACTGCATTAGGTATCGGTACTTCAGCTGTATCAATTGTAATGTACAACGTGTTTACTTCTAAAATTGATAAACTGACTTACGCTATCGACGAAACTGGTTTCAGCATCGTTCAAACATTTGCGGCATCTCACAAAAACAAATAATCGTAAAATAAAGTTCTTATATAACCATTTTTAACAAAATAAAATTTGGTTATTAAATTTAAAGTCTTTAATTTTACATTATTACATAAACAAAGGAAAAATGCCAAGAGTAAAAGTAGCAAGAAAGAGCACTTCGATAGATATGACCGCCATGTGCGACGTAGCTTTCCTGTTGCTTACTTTCTTCATATTAACTGCAAAACCGAGAACTGAAGATCCGGTGCAAGTTGATATTCCTGCCTCTTCAGTTGAGCAGCCTGTGCCTGATGATAACATGTTAACGTTAACCGTTGGCCAGGGTAAAGTGTTCTTTAGTGTTGATGGTAATGATATCCGCAAGCAAACGCTTATCCAAATGGGCGAGAAATATAAAATCAATTTCACCCCAGAGGAGCAAATTAAATTTTCAGGTCTTCCTGTATTCGGTGTGCCAATTGCACAGCTAAAAGGTTTCCTTGCGCTTGAACCCGATCAAAGAAAAGAGTTTAAGCAACCTGGTATCCCTCGCGATACAACAAACAACAACGAGTTGTCTGACTGGATCCGCGAAGCGCGTAAAGCCGACGTAGCTCTACACAACAAAGCGTTACGTATAGGTGTTAAAGGCGATAACAAGGAAGAGTACCCGGTAGTTAAGGATGTAATCAGAATCCTTACCAACCAGAAAATTAACAAATTTAATTTCATAACGTCGCTGCGTGCTGCGCCAAAAAAATAATTAAGAAATGGCAGAATTAGACACCTCCTCCGGCGGGGGGAAAAAAGGCGGGAAGGTAAGAAGTAAAAAGGCGTCAACCCGTGTTGACTTAACCGCGATGGTTGACCTTGCGTTCTTACTGATCACCTTCTTTATGCTAACTACTACGTTAGCTAAGCCTAAAGCAATGGATGTTACCATGCCTGATAAGGATGAGAAAGTTAAAGATGAGTTGCCTGTTGCGGCATCAAGGTCAATGACACTCCTTTTAGGTGCCAATAACAAAGTAGAATGGTTTATCGGTGAACCGGGCAAAACTCCGCCAGAAACTACCTCTTATGGTAAAGATGGCTTACGTAAAGTCCTTATCGAAAAAGGCCAGGAAGTACAGCAAAGTACTGGTAAGTACATGGTGGTATTGATCAAACCAAGCGACAAATCAACCTACAAAAACCTGGTTGATGCTTTGGATGAGATGAAAATCACAAACGTACAATCACTTGCTATTGTAGATATTACGGCGCCAGAGCTTGAGCTGCTGAAACGTGATGGTAACTACTAATTGATAATTAACAAACAAACGTTATAACAATGTTCGGATCAAAATTAGACATATTAAACCAGCAGTGGATCGACGTTGTTTTTACAGGACGTAATAAGGCATACGGCGCATACGAGCTTAGAAAAGATAACCCTCGCCATACTAACAGGGCTCTTTTAATAGGTGTAGTGCTATTTGTTTTCCTTATCTCTTTAAAAACGATTCTAAACGCTATCGAGGGTATTATCCCGAAAGCTGCTGAGAAAGTGAAAGTGACCGAAGTGGTTTTACCACCACCACCGGTTAATGAACAAGAAAAACCACCTCCGCCACCACCGGAACCACCTAAACCAAAAGTTGACCAGGTGCGTTTCCCACCTCCGGTAGTAAAACCGGATAACGAGGTGCGTGAGAAAGAACCACCAACCGTAAAAGACCTTGAGGTTGCTGACCCTGGTCCAAAAGACCAAAAGGGTGACCCAAATGCCGATATTCGTATTGAAGAACCGGTAGGTAACTCAGACGTTAAACAGGTTGTTGAAGAAAACCCTAACCAAATCTTTACCGCAGTAGAGCAATCTCCGGCTTTCCCGGGTGGCGATGCAGCATTTGGTAAATATTTGAGTAAGAATATTCGTTATCCTCCGGTTGCGAGAGAAAATAACGTGCAAGGCCGTGTTATCTTAACCTTCGTGGTTGAGCGCGACGGTTCATTAACTGATATCAAAGTTGTTAGAGGCATTGGTAGCGGTTGTGACGAAGAAGCAATGCGCGTACTTAAATCTTCTCCGAAATGGAAACCTGGTATTCAGAACGGACGTCCGGTGCGTGTACAATACAGTATCCCTGTAAACTTTGCACTGGCAGAAGAATAAAATTTAATGTTAGAAGATAACAAAGAACAGCAAAAATCGCCCAAAAGGCGGTTTTTGCTTATTTTAGGAGTTACCGCATTTATTTGTTTTATAGCGCTGGGCTTACTTATCATCTTTTGGGATAAGTTTCCGTTGGATATGCCTCAATCGCGCAGAACAATTTTTGGTTCAGTAATTTTATTATACGCTGTATTGCGTTTTTCACGTTACCTAAGGAAGAACCCTAATGAAAATTAACGCAAAACCGTTTATTTATGCTATTGCCGTTTCGCTTTTTACGCAAGGTTGCGGGCAAGGTGGCAATACGAATAATAAAACAAAAGCCCCGTTAGATGGCTTTGCCACCGGTACGGCTAAATTTTCGGCAGATGAATCTTTTTCACCTATAGTTGAAGAGGAGCTTTTTGTTTTTAAGGGCATCTTTACTGAAGCTAAACCTGTTATTACATACAAACCCGAGACGGGTGTTTTAGATGATTTGCTTAACGATAAAACGCGTGTAGCAATCATAGCGCGTCAGTTGGATACAACTGAGTTAGGCCTGCTAAAAAGACGGGAACTTATACCCGATGTAAACAAATTTGCTATTGACGCTGTTGCATTAATTGTCAATCAGGCGTCAAATGATACCACCATCTCTGTAAAAGAGATAAAGCAAATGTTGAATGGGAAAGCAAAAACAGACAAAAGTATTGTGTTTGATAACCCTAACTCCAGTTTGGTAAGGTATTTGAAGCTATTGTCTGGTAATCAAGAGTTTAAACAGAAAAATATTTATGCATTAAGTTCAAATAAAGAGGTTATTAAGTACGTAAGTACACACCCCAATTCAATTGGAATAACTGGCTTTAGCTGGCTTAATGATCCGGATCAGGACTATGCGGAGGCTGTTGACAAGGTTAAAATTGTAGGTGTAAAAGACGAAAGCAGTAAGACTTCGCCTAATGAATACTTTAAACCATCGCAGACAACTCTTGTCCAAAAGACATATCCGTTAAGCAGGCCTTTGTATATCATAGACTGCACGGGCCGCAAGGGTTTAGGTGCCGGATTCGCATCCTTTTTGGCGAGCGAACGAGGCCAGCGGATCATATTAAAATCGGGCCTGTTGCCTGATTCACTTCCGACAAGGGAGATTAACTTTGTACACTAACTATATTTTTATTATACAATAAACTAAGATGAAAATGATCAGTAAAATAAGTAAGATCGTACTGGCGCTGAGTGTTGTGGGGTCGTCAGCTTTCGCACAAAGTTTAGCTGATGCTAAGAAGGCGATCGACGCAGAACAGTATCAGAAAGCTAAAACGATGCTTAAAAACTTGACCACAACTCAGGCTAATAAAGATGAGAATTTCTTTTACTACGGCTGGGTTTATGTACTACAAGAGTATCCGGATTCTGCAAAAGCAATTTTCCAGAAAGGTATTGCTGTTAATCCAAAATCGGCTCTTAACTATGCAGGTTTAGGTGCAGTTGCTGTTTTGGATAAAGATAAAGCCGGTGCTTCTACAAACTTTAACCAGGCATTAAGCTTAGCCGGTAAAGATAGCAAGCCATACCTTTATGTTGGTTTATCTTACTTGTTAAACAATGTAGACGGTAAAGTACCTGCAGAAGATGCAAACGCCGCAATTGCTGCGCTTAACAAAGGCAAAGCCGTTAATGCTAAAGATGCCGAGATTTTGATCGCTTTAGGCGATGCTTACCGTACACAGTTGAAAAACACTGATGCATTAAGCAGCTACCAGGCAGCTTTGGATATCGATCCGAAACTTGCTCACGCTAAAGTTGCAACCGGTGTTATCTGGAAATACGCTAACAACTTTGAATCATCAGAAACTGAGTACAAAGCTGCTTTGGCTATTGATCCTAACTATGGCCCTGCTTACCGCGAGTGGGCTGAAACCGACGTACGTTGGGCATTCAACGATCCGCGTATGGCATCAGCTAAGATCAAAGAAGCTACAGATCAGTACAAAAAATACCTATCGCTAACAGATTTGTCTCTTGATTCACGTTTACGTTACGCCGACTTCTTATTACTATCAGGCGATTACAAAACCCTGCAAACAGAAGCGCAGGCATTATCTAAAGATGCGGCTAACAACTTAAAAGTTTACCGTTATTTAGCTTATGCTGCTTACGAGAACAAAGATTACCCTGCAGGTTTACAGGCAATGAACACCTGGATCACTAAAGCAGATCCTAAACGTGTTATCCCTCGTGACTACTTGTACCTGGGCCGTTTGCAGATCGCTTCAAAACAAGATTCGTTAGGTATTGCTTCTCTACGTAAAGCTGCTTCAATTGATACAACACAAGCAGATGTATATTCAGATATCGGTAAAACCTTATTTGGTCAAAAGAAATATCTTGAAGCTGCAGAGGCTTACAATACTTATACTCAAAAAAGCCGTAACGCCAAGTTATTAGATCACTTCTATGAAGGTTTGAGCTACTACTACGGCTTCCAGGATCAGTATTTTTCTAAAGATAAAAGTGTTAAGGCTGATACATCATTGTTAGCAAAAGCAGATTCTGCATTTAGCTACGTTGCGCAGAAAAGCCCAACCACTCCGGATTCATACGTGTTCCGTGCACGTGTAAATGATTATCGCGAAAAAGACCGTAACAATATTGTTGGTTACGCAAAACCATATTACGAGAAGTTTATTGAGGTAGCCCTTGCAAAAGGTGCCCCTGCAGATAAAGTTAAAAAAGACCTTGCTGAAGCTTATGTTTACTTAGGTACTTATGCCGAATTTAAGGACAAAGATATGGCAAAAGCTACTGATTACTTTACCAAGGCCCGCGAAATGGATCCTACCAATAAGCAGGTTGTAACCTTCTTCTCTAAGAAAGGTGGCGCTGCTAAAGGCAAGTAAACAATAACAATTCTAAATACAAGAAGCCCCTTTTTTAGGGGCTTTTTTATTATACACACATTTGTATATTTGCAGCATGGAAGCACAAAGTTTACCGGTTAATTATTTACCCATCATTTTCCAAATGCTGGTGGCTATTGGTTTTGTGGTTACAACAATGTTTGTTACCCACAAAATAGGCCCTAAGCGCCAAACTAAGGATAAACTTACCCCGTTCGAGTCGGGTATCGAGGTGGTGGGTAACGCGCGTACCCCTGCGTCTATCAAATACTTCCTGGTTGCTATTCTTTTTGTGCTGTTTGATGTGGAAGTTATTTTCATGTACCCGTGGGCGGTTAACTTCCGTGATATGGGCAAAACCGGTATGATAGAGATGTTCATCTTTATGGCCACTCTGCTTGCCGGCTTTATCTACGTTATCAAAAAGAAAGCATTAGACTGGGATTAGTTTAGACTGATTCTAAATATATCACACCAACGCTCATTGTGTATTTCTTACAGCACTTTGTTGTAAATTTGCGCTATTAGCCATGGCTGATATTAATTTCATTACAATAAATAATGAGCGATATACAAATAGTTGATGCCCCCGCGGGAGTTGAGGGATCGGGGTTTTTCGCTACTTCACTTGATAAGGCGATAGGTTTGGCGCGTGCCAATTCACTATGGCCGCTACCATTTGCTACTTCTTGTTGCGGTATTGAGTTTATGGCTACCATGGGCTCACACTATGACCTGTCTCGCTTTGGTGCCGAGCGTTTAAGCTTTTCACCTCGCCAGGCCGATCTGCTGATGGTAATGGGTACTATCTCTAAAAAGATGGCCCCTGTACTTCGCCAGGTTTACCTGCAAATGGCCGAGCCGCGTTGGGTAATGGCTGTTGGAGCCTGCGCATCAAGCGGTGGTATATTTGATACTTACTCTGTTTTGCAGGGTATTGATGAGGTAATACCGGTAGATGTTTATGTACCTGGTTGCCCGCCACGCCCCGAAGCTATTATTGATGGCTTTATGGGTATTCAACATCTGGTTAAAACAGAAACGCTGCGCCGCCGTAACGAACCTAAATACCAGGAATTACTTGCTAAATACGGAATACAATAATGGGTAAGATAGCTAACGAAGAGCTTTTAAAAAGGCTTGATGAAAACTTCGCCGGCAAGGTAACACAAACCGGTGCCGATTTTGGGCTGCTTACCGTAGAAATAGATCCCTCAGTTATTACCGAGGTATTAACGTTCCTTAAAACTGATGCAGCGCTGAAGTTTATCTTCCTTACAGATTTAACTGCTATACATTACCCCGAGCTGGAAAAGCCAATCGGCGTAATTTACCACCTGCACAGCCTTACTACAAATACACGCATCAGGCTTAAGGTTTTCTTATCGTTAGATAACCTGCACATCCCTACCGCCTCAACTATATGGGACGGCGCTAACTGGATGGAGCGTGAAACTTATGATTTCTTCGGTGTGATATTTGACGGCCACCCAGACCTTCGCCGGATACTGAATGTTGATGACATGACCGTATTCCCGATGCGTAAGGAGTATCCGTTAGAAGACCCTAACCGCGTTGATAAAAAAGATTACTTTTTCGGAAGATAAGATATGCAGAACCATCCCGTATATATCGATACCGATCCGCAGAGTGAATACTCTACGCTAAACCTGGGCCCAACCCACCCTGCAACCCACGGTGTGTTCCAGAACGTTTTGCAGTTGGATGGCGAGCGTATTGTAAGCGGCGTATCAACCATTGGTTACATACACCGTGCATTTGAAAAAATTGCCGAGCATCGCCCATTCTACCAGATAACCCCGCTAACCGACCGTTTAAATTATTGTTCGTCGCCTATTAACAACATGGGCTGGCACATGACGGTTGAGAAGCTTTTAAATATCACTACTCCTAAGCGTGTTGATTACATGCGCATCATTATTATGGAGTTGGCGCGTATTGCCGACCATATTATCTGTAATGGTGTATTGGGTGTAGATACAGGTGCTTTCACCGGCTTCCTGTACATGATGGAGTACCGCGAAGAGATCTATGAGATCTACGAAGAGATCTGCGGCTCGCGTTTAACAACCAACATTGGCCGTATAGGCGGTTTTGAGCGTAATTTTAACCAGATCGCTTTTGATAAGATCAGGAAATTTGTAAAGAAATTCCCGCCGGTATTAAAAGAGTTTGAAGCGCTGTTTAACCGTAACCGCATATTTGTTGATCGTACCCGCGGCGTAGCAGCTGTATCTGCTGAAGATGCTTTAAGCTACAGCTGGAGCGGCCCGTTATTACGTGCAGCAGGTGTTGACTATGATGTGCGTGCAATGGAGCCATATTCATCTTATGATGAGTTTGACTTTGAAGTACCTGTAGGCGAGAACGGCGACGTTTATAATCGTTTCCTGGTACGTAACGAAGAAATGTGGCAGAGCCTTCGCTTAATTGAGCAGGCTTTGGATAAAATAGAAAAAGAACCATCAGATATATTCCACGCCGATGTGCCTGCGTTTTACCTGCCCCCAAAAGAGGAAGTGTACAACAACATGGAAGCGTTGATCTATCACTTTAAAATTGTGATGGGCGAAGTGGAAACACCAACTGCCGAGGTTTACCACAGCGTTGAAGGCGCTAATGGCGAGCTTGGTTTTTATCTGGTAAACGATGGCGGCCGTTCGCCGTACCGCTTGCACTTCCGCAGGCCAAGTTTCATCAATTACCAGATGTATGCACCAATGAGCCGCGGCATGCTGCTTTCTGATGCCATTATTAACATGAGTAGTTTAAACGTTATAGCCGGAGAGTTAGATGCTTAGTGTACAAAATACCGACGCGCCGGTAACCTTTACACCGGAACTGCTTGGCAAATTTGCCGATGTAGTTAGCCGCTACCCAGAGGGTAAGCGGAAATCGGCGCTATTGCCTATCCTGCACCTTGTACAAGCCGAATTAGGCTGGGTTAGCGCACCTGCAATGGATAAGGTTGCCGAGTATTTAAAAATTGAACCTATTGAGGTTTACGAGGTGGCAACATTTTACACCATGTATTTCTTAAAGCCGCAAGGCAAATACATGCTTGAGGTTTGCCGCACCGGCCCATGCGAAATTGTTGGCGCTACGCCGATAATGGAGCATATTGAGAAAACACTTGGTGTTAAAGAAGGTGATGTTACCCCTGATGGCTTATTTAGCTGGAGAGGCGTAGAGTGCCTTGCTGCCTGTGGTTACGGCCCGGTACTGCAAATTGGCCCCGAGTATACTTTCTACGAGAACTTAACCAACGAATCGGTTGATAAGCTGATAAGCGATTTAAAAGGAAAGGCGAACAACTAATGGGACGCAAACTTTTACTTGAACATATAAACGTACCCGGCATCAATACCTTTGATGTTTACCGCTCAAAAGGCGGCTATGCATCGGTAGAGAAAGCCCTGAAAACCCTTTCGCCAGATGATGTGGTTGAAGAGGTTAAAAAATCGGGCTTGCGTGGCCGTGGTGGTGCAGGTTTCCCAACCGGTATGAAATGGAGCTTTTTGGCTAAGCCGGAAGGCGTACCACGTTACCTGGTTTGCAACGGCGACGAATCTGAGCCTGGAACTTTCAAAGACCGTTATTTAATGACCCACATCCCTCACTTATTAATTGAGGGGATGATCGTAGCCAGCTACGCTTTAGGTGCAAAAACGTCATACATCTACCTGCGTGGTGAGATGATGCCGCAGATCCGTATCCTTGAACGTGCTATCGCAGAAGCAAAAAATGCTGGCTTCCTGGGAAAAAATATTTTAGGCACCGGTTACGATCTTGAGCTGTATGTACAGCCGGGCGGTGGTGCTTATATCTGTGGCGAAGAGACCGCCTTGTTAGAATCATTGGAAGGTAAACGCGGTAACCCGCGTATTAAACCGCCATTCCCGGCTATTGCGGGTTTGTATGGCTGCCCTACCGTGGTAAACAACGTAGAGTCTATCGCAGCAGTAGTGCCTATCATTAATGAAGGTGGCGACGAGTACGCTAAAATAGGCATCGGCCGTAGTACAGGTACCAAGCTGATCTCAGCAGGTGGTAACCTTAAGCGCCCCGGTGTTTACGAGATAGAATTAGGCGTACCTGTTGAAGACTTTATTTATGGCGATGATTATTGCCAGGGTATTGCCAATGGCAAACGCTTAAAAGCAGTAGTTGCTGGTGGTTCATCAGTACCTATCCTGCCTGCTAACCTGATCTTGAAGACCATCAACAACGAGAACCGTTTAATGAGCTACGAGTCATTATCTGATGGTGGTTTTGCTACCGGTACCATGTTAGGTTCGGGTGGTTTCATCGCTTATGATGAAGACCAGTGTATTGTTCGCAACACCTGGAACTTTGCCCGTTTCTATCACCACGAAAGCTGTGGCCAGTGTTCGCCATGCCGTGAGGGTACAGGATGGATGGAGAAAGTACTTCACCGCCTTGAGTACGGTCACGGTAAAATGAGCGACATGGACCTGCTGGTTGATGTAAGCAAGAAAATAGAAGGTAATACAATTTGTCCGCTGGGTGATGCGGCAGCTTGGCCGGTGGCCAGCGCTATCCGCCACTTCAGAGATGAGTTTGAGTGGCACGTAACTAACCCGTCAATTGCTGTCACAAACAACTACGGTTTAGCACATTATGCAGATCCGCTGCCTAAGTTAGAAACAGCGGAGGCGTAGAGTTTAAGTCAAAATTCAAAAGTAAAAATTCAAAATAGAAAAGCAACTTGAGCGAAAAGCCATACGACATCAAACAACGATGTTACCAGTTCTCAAAAGAGATTGTGCTTTTTATCTCAAATGCAAAATATGACAGAATTTACTTTTCAGTATTTGACCAGTTGCTAAGAAGCGGTACCTCGATAGGTGCCAACATAATAGAGGCTAAGGCCGGTAGTTCGACGAAGGATTTTAGGAACTTTTACAACATAGCTCTTAAATCTGGAAACGAAACGAAATACTGGATATGTTTGATAAGGGATACGATCTTATCAGACGAGAAAGAGAAGCTAAACAAGTTGCTGACCGAGGCAGATGAGATTTCAAAGATCATCGCTCGGATAATCATCAACCTTAAGTAATAAAGGAATTATAAAAAGGATAAGAGTTTTTGACTTTTGACTTTTTAATTTTGAATTATCCATGAAGGTTACAATTGATAACATATCAATAGAGGTAGAAGCCGGGACAACCATCCTTAACGCCGCAAGGATGATAGGTGGTGAGATTGTTCCGCCTGCTATGTGCTATTACTCAAAACTGCAGGGTAGTGGCGGTAAATGCCGTACCTGTTTGGTAAAAGTAAGTCAGGGTTCTGAAAAAGACCCACGCCCTATGCCTAAGCTGGTTGCCAGTTGCCGTACTACCGTTATGGATGGTATGGTGGTGCAAAACATTACTTCGCCAGAGGTAATTGAGGCACGTAAAGGCGTTGTGGAGATGCTTTTGATCAACCACCCGCTTGATTGCCCTGTTTGCGACCAGGCCGGCGAGTGCCACCTGCAGGACTTAGGTTACGAGCACGGTGCTGCTAAAACCCGTTACGAGTTTGACCGCCGCACGTTCGATAAAATTGACATCGGTGATAAGATACAACTGCACATGACGCGTTGTATCCTTTGCTACCGTTGTGTTTTCACTGCCGATCAGATAACCGATCACCGTATACACGGTATCTTAAACCGTGGTGATCATTCAGAGATCTCAACCTACATACAAAAAGCCGTTGATAACGACTTTAGCGGTAACGTAATTGACGTTTGCCCTGTAGGTGCTTTAACCGATAAAACTTTCCGTTTTAAAAACCGTGTTTGGTTCACCAAACCTGTTGAAGCACACCGCGAGTGCCAAACTGAAGGTTGCTGCGGTAAAGTAACTCTTTGGTACAAAGGCGAGGATGTTATCCGTGTAACCGGCCGCAAAGATGAGTATGGCGAAGTAGAAGAATTTATCTGCAACACCTGCCGCTTTGATAAAAAGAAAACTGCTGACTGGGTTATTGAAGGCCCGCGCAAGGTTTCAAACAAATCGGTTATCAACTCAAACCACTACGATACGCTTAAACCGCTGCCGGTTGTAAAAACTAACCCGGTACTGCAGGAAGCCAATAAAGAACAATTTGAAAGGGAGACACGCCTGTAATGGAAACTATAGACCTGCTTATTAAGATCGCACTGATCGTTATTATATTTGCGATAAGCCTGGTAGTAGCCATGTACTCTACCTATGCTGAGCGTAAGATCGCAGCCTTTTTCCAGGATAGGGTTGGCCCTAACCGCGCAGGCCCATGGGGTATTCTACAACCTTTGGCCGATGGTGGCAAAATGTTCCTGAAAGAAGAGATCATCCCCACCAACGCAACAGGTTTCCTGTTCATTGTAGGCCCTTCATTAGCTATTTTAACGGCCTGTATCGGTTCGGCAGTTATTCCATGGGGACAAAACCTGGAGATAGGCGGCCGTGTTATCCCGTTGCAGGTTACTGATATCAACGTAGGTATCCTTTACATCTTTGGTGTAGTATCATTAGGTGTGTACGGTATCATGATAGGTGGCTGGGCATCAAACAACAAATACTCTTTGTTAGGTGCCATCCGCGCAGCATCACAAAATATCAGCTACGAAATTTCAATGGGCCTTTCTATCATCGCTTTGCTGATGGTAACAGGTACCCTAAGCCTTGGTGAAATTGCTAAACAACAACACGGTTTCTGGGCTGATGGCTATTTTAGCTGGAACGTATTTAAACAGCCTTTAGGCTTCCTGCTATTCATTGTTTGTGCCTTTGCGGAGACCAACCGTTCACCTTTCGACTTACCTGAGTGTGAGACCGAGCTGGTAGGTGGTTACCACACCGAGTACTCATCAATGAAACTGGGTTTTTACCTGTTTGCAGAATACATTAACATGTTCATTTCATCGGCAGTTATGGCTACGCTTTACTTTGGCGGCTACAATTTCCCTTTTATGGATATGATACACTCGCCAAACCTGGTTGCCATTTTAGGCGTGGTGGCGTTGTTTGCTAAAATATTCCTGTTCATCTTCTTCTTTATGTGGGTACGCTGGACCATCCCGCGTTTCCGTTACGACCAGTTGATGGACCTTGGCTGGAAAACATTGATCCCATTGGCAATTGCCAACATCGTGTTGACCGGTATATTTATGACTTTTTTCAAATAGAGAAGGATTTTAATTAATGGAATCATTAAGTAATAAAAAGAAGCAATTAGAAGTAAAGCCGCTCAATTTTTGGGAGCGTGCTTACCTACCTACTATAGCTAAGGGGCTTTCTATCACCATGAGCCACTTTTTTAAAAAGCCGGTGACCATTAAGTATCCCGAAGAAAAACGTGAGTTCTCTGAAAACTTCCGTGGCATGCACTCGCTTAAACGCGATGAGGATGGCCGCGAACGTTGTACAGCTTGTGGCCTTTGCGCACTATCGTGCCCTGCAGAGGCTATTACCATGCAGGCTGCAGAGCGCCAGAAAGGTGAAGAGAACCTATACCGCGAAGAGAAATACGCTGCGGTGTACGAGATAAACATGCTGCGTTGCATTTTTTGCGGATTATGCGAAGAAGCATGCCCTAAAGAGGCGATCTACCTGGACGGCGATATCATCCCTTCAGATTACCTGCGTAAGGATTTTATATACGGTAAAGATAAATTAGTAGAGGCACCTTTAAATCAATAACCAAAGTTTATACCTTTGGCCAGCTTTAAAACGGGGCTAAGGGTATTTGTAAATATCAACCATGAGTACATTTTACTTCATTGCGTTTTTATCCATATTTTTTTCAATACTGGTTATTTCTGCAAAAAACCCGGTACACAGTATCCTGTACCTGGTGCTCACCTTTTTTACGTTTACCATTCATTACATTTTGCTTAACGCGCAGTTTTTGGCGGTTGTAAACTTCATTGTTTACATGGGTGCCATACTGGTACTGTTCCTGTACACGCTGATGCTCATCAACCTCAACAAAGAGGCCGAGCCGGTTAAACCGTTCATGGTGAAAATATCTGCTGTATTTGGCGGCGGTATTTTAGCTGTTGCGCTGGTATCGTCATTGAAATCGTTAGGCGTATCAGACCCTGTAGTGTTAAAAGACCCTAACCTTGGTTTGGTTAAAAACCTTGGTAAAGTATTATTCAACGAATTTTTATTGCCTTTTGAGATATCATCAGTACTGTTACTATCAGCAATGGTAGGTGCGGTATTACTGGCAACAAAAGAGAAAGAACCTAAAGCAACCATCTGATGGAAAGTTTAACCAGTACCATTCAAGCGGTTCCGCTTAACCACTACATATTTTTAAGCGCTATCATTTTTTCGATAGGTGTTATGGGCGTATTGCTACGTCGTAACGCTATCATCATATTCATGTCGGTTGAGCTGATGCTTAACTCGGTTAACCTGTTGCTTACCGCATTTTCTGTTTACCGCGGTGATGCAGCCGGGCAGGTCTTTGTATTTTTTATTATGGCACTTGCCGCTGCCGAAGTTGCAGTAGGCCTTGCCATTATAGTAATGATATACCGTAACACCAATTCTATCGACATTAACGTGTTGAACAGGTTGAAGTGGTAAAACTCGCCCCCCAGCCCCCTGAAGGGGGAGTTTAGTGTGGCGTGAATAAATAAAAAGAAAAACTTCTATTCCCCCTTCAGGGGGTTAGGGGGCAATTACATTATATGAACAATTTGATCTGGCTTATTCCTGTACTACCCTTAGCCGGTTTTATTATCAACGGCCTTGGGCGCAATGCCTTGTCTAAAGGTGTTATTGGCACCATTGGCAGTTTACTGGTATTGGCATCATTTGGTTTAAGCGTTGCTACATTTTTCCAGGTTAAATCAACCGGTGCACCTGTAAACGTTCATTTGTTTGATTGGATCAGCGTAGGCACATTCCACATCCAAATGGCGTTTTTGATAGATCAGCTTAGCTCAATTATGCTGTTGATCATCACCGGTGTTGGTTTCTTAATTCACCTGTACTCGGTAGGTTATATGCATGATGATGCCGGTTTTGGTAAGTTTTTCGCTTACTTGAACCTTTTCGTGTTCTTCATGCTGCTGCTGGTTATGGGCAGCAACTATGTGGTAATGTTTATTGGCTGGGAAGGTGTAGGTTTATGTTCATACCTGCTTATCGGTTTCTGGTATACCAACCCAAGCTATGCCGATGCCGCTAAGAAAGCTTTTATCATGAACCGTATAGGCGACCTTGGTTTCCTGTTAGGTATATTCCTGCTGATGGATCAGTTTGGCAGCGTTGCTTATGCTGATATTTTCCCTAAAGCAGTTGGCGCAGTTTCGCACGGTGCCCCAATCGTACTGATCACTTTATTACTGTTTGTAGGTGCGGTTGGTAAATCGGCACAATTGCCATTGTTTACCTGGTTGCCTGATGCGATGGCCGGCCCAACCCCGGTATCAGCCTTGATACACGCTGCAACCATGGTTACAGCAGGTATCTACATGATAGCACGCTCAAACATCCTGTTCACGCTGGCACCAACCACAATGGAAATTATTGCCATTATTGGTTTGGCTACCGCAGCGTTTGCAGCTTTAATAGCATTAACACAAACCGACATCAAGAAAGTGTTGGCTTACTCAACCGTATCGCAGTTGGGTTATATGTTCTTGGGTTTGGGCGTTGGCGCTTACACAGGTGCTTTCTTCCACGTGTTAACACACGCTTTCTTTAAAGCATTGTTGTTCCTGGGTGCAGGTTCTGTTATCCACGCCATGAGCGGTGAACAGGATATGCGCAAAATGGGCGGCCTGAAAGGTAAGATCAAAACTACCTTCATCACCATGCTGGTTGGTACTATTGCCATCGCAGGTATCCCACCGTTCTCGGGCTTCTTCTCTAAAGACGAAATTTTAGCTGCAGCATTTGCACACAGCACAGTATTTTATGTAATAGGTGTTATCACCGCAGGTTTAACCTCATTCTACATGTTCAGGATGATGTACCTTACCTTCTGGGGTAAGTTCCGCGGCACGCATGAGCAAGAGCACCACCTGCACGAGTCGCCTGCTAACATGACCATTCCATTGATCATATTGGCAGTGCTTTCGGCTATCGCCGGAGCTATCGGTGTACCGGCAGTACTGGGCGGCCACCATGAGTTGGGCGCATACCTTGCCCCTGTGTTTGAACAATCGCACAAGTTATTAGGCGAGCATGAAGTTAGCCACAGCACAGAGTGGATATTGATGGGTACATCAGTACTGATCGCTTTGGCAGCCATGGGTTATGCTTACAGCAAGTATGTATCGGGCGCAAGCGTTCCGGTATCTGACGAAGAAGAGCGCCCTGCACTGGCAAACCTGTCATACAATAAATTCTACATTGATGAATTGTACGATAAAATTATCCGCAAACCATTGGATAGCCTTTCAAACTTCTTGTACCGCGTGGTAGAGAAGATGGGTATTGATGGTTTTGTGAACGGTCTTGGCCAGGGAACTATGGATACAAGTAAAGGCCTGCGTTTACTGCAAACCGGTAACGTTGGTTTCTACATATTTATGATGGTGCTTGGCATCATTGGTATTTTGATTTACAGTTTAGTTAAAATTTAAGCGCTTAGCGTTTACGATATAAAATGACGGTTAGCATTTTACTTTTTTTACCGGTAGTAGCAGCAGTTTTAACTCTGTTTTTTAAGAACGAAGTGGCAAAGCATGCCGCATTGTTTTTTGCCCTTGTTGAACTTGGTTTGGCCATATCATTTGTGACCGGCTTTGTTCCAAACGCATCCATCCAGTATTTGGTTGATGTACCATGGATACCGCAATTTGGCATTTACTTTAGTGCAGGTATTGATGGTATAAGCATGGTAATGGTACTGTTAACAACAGTGCTGGTACCGCTGATCATACTGAGTACTTACGAGCATCAATACAAAAACGGCAAAGCTATTTACGCGCTGATATTGTTTATGCAGGCAGGTTTATTGACTGTATTTACCGCGCTTGATGGTTTCCTTTTCTATGTTGGTTGGGAAGCAGCGTTGATCCCTATCTATTTTATATGTGCATTATGGGGCGGCGAAAACCGCATCCGTGTAAATATCAAGTTCTTCATTTACACTTTTGCAGGTTCACTGTTTATGCTGGTAGCTATCATCTACCTGTACCTGCAAACGCCAAACAAGCTTTATGATATACACTCGTTTTACGAGCTAAGCTTGAGCATGAAACAGCAAACCTGGATCTTCTGGGGATTTTTCATTGCATTTGCTATTAAAATGCCTGTATTCCCTTTCCATACCTGGCAGCCCGATACCTATACCGAAGCACCTACTGCAGGTACTATGATGTTATCAGGTATCATGCTTAAAATGGGTATCTACGGTGTTATCCGCTGGTTGATTCCGAATGCGCCTATCGCATTTGCATACTGGGGATATTATGCTTTGATACTTTCAGTTATCGGTATTGTTTATGGTTCGGTTATCGCATTCAAACAAAAGGATGGTAAGCGTTTGGTTGCTTACTCATCAATAGCACACGTAGGCTTAATAGCTGCCGGTATTTTTGCCTGGAGCGTACAGGGTTTACAAGGTGCCATGATACAAATGGTGAGCCACGGTATCAATGTGGTGGGTATGTTCTTTATCTGGGATATCATCAGCCGCCGTTTAGGTACACGTGATATCAGCCTGATGGGTGGCATCGCCAAAGTAGCACCAAAGTTCTCTATAGCGTTTTTGATCATTGTTTTAGGCACGGTTGCCCTGCCGTTAACTAACGGTTTTGTGGGCGAGTTCCTGTTACTGAAAGGTGTATATAACTATACCATTGTATTTGCTGCAGTAGCTGGCTTAACCATCATTTTTGGTGCGGTTTACATGTTGCGCATGTACAAAAACGTAATGCAAGGCGAGCTAAATGAGCTTACGGCTACCTTTACAGATATCAAAGGATCAGAGAAACTGGTACTTGGTATCATTTGCGCTTTAATTATCATCATCGGTGTTTATCCGCAGCCATTGCTGCATTTATCAGAAGCATCGATCACTAATTTGTTCCAAACAGTTTCGGCTAAGTTCGCTGCGGCGAAATTTTAATATAGATACATGACCTCGATAATTATCATAGCTATTTTACCTATTGTACTTTTGTACCTGGGTTTGTATAAAGCACAAAAGGCTTTATTGCCTGTTGCCGTACTTGGCCTTTTAGCAGCACTGGTAACATCAGTAATGCAATGGACAACGCTTGATGAAGCGCATTCTGAGTTTAACGGAATGTTATTGTACAATAACTTTTCAGTAGCTTTCTCTGCTATCAGCATTATATCTACTATACTTATCCTGTTGTTATCTAAAGGATACTTTGAAAAAATAAGCAATCACATTGCAGAGTATTACGCTATTATCCTGTTCTCGTTAACGGGTATATTGGTAATGGTATCGTACCATAACCTTACCATGATGTTTATCGGTATCGAGATCATGTCGGTAAGTTTATACATCCTGGCAGGTATCCGCAAAAATGATTTTGCCTCAAACGAAGCTGCTTTAAAATACTTCCTGATGGGTGCTTTTTCAACCGGCTTCCTGTTATTTGGTATTGCATTGATATACGGTGCTACCGGTTCTTTTGATATCGATATCATCCGCGACTGGGTATTAAGCGCAGGCCGTAAGGCCGACCCGATGTTCTACACCGGCGTTATGCTGATCATTGTAGGCCTTTGCTTTAAAGTAGGTGCAGCACCATTCCATTTCTGGACACCGGATGTGTACGAAGGTGCCCCTTCTCTGATTACCCTGTTCATGTCAACAGTGGTTAAGGTAGCCGGTTTTGCAGCATTCCTGCGTTTATTCTCAGCATGCTTCCTGCCAATTGCACAGTTCTGGACACCGGTATTGCTGGTGATTACCATCCTCACCCTGTTTATCGGTAACATCACGGCGTTATACCAGCAAAGCTTTAAGCGTATGATGGCTTTCTCGAGCATCTCACACGCAGGTTATTTATTGTTTGCCATTGTGGCTATCGGCGCAAGCTCTGCCACCTCAATATTTATGTATTCTACAGCTTACTCAATTGCATCTATCATTGCATTTGGTGGGTTGATACTGGTAAGGCAGCAAACCGGTACTGATAACTTTGAGGGCTTTAATGGCCTGGCGGGCAAAAACCCGTTTCTGGCGTTGGTGCTTACAGTTGCTATGCTATCATTAGCAGGTATCCCGCTTACCGCAGGTTTTATTGGTAAATTCTACATGTTCTCGGGCGCGTTATCGCAGTACCGTATATGGTTGGTTATAGTAGCAGTGGTAAATGCCATCATCAGCATTTTCTACTATTTCCGCGTTATTATTGCCATGTACTTCCGCAGTGCCGATCGCGAGCAGGTTGAAGTTCCGGCTTATTACAAGT
This sequence comes from Mucilaginibacter conchicola, assembly GCF_003432115.1. Lineage (GTDB taxonomy): Bacteria > Bacteroidota > Bacteroidia > Sphingobacteriales > Sphingobacteriaceae > Mucilaginibacter > Mucilaginibacter conchicola. The sequence goes on along the minus strand of NZ_QWDC01000002.1, from coordinate 615,028 downwards.
TTGTGTTGGGTTTCTCGGCACTGGCAACCATCATAGTGGGCGTTTACCCTACATTAATATCCGGCCTTATTAAATAAAGGCACTAACTGCAAATTGATTTAATATTTGTAGTTTTACGGATATCGTTAATGGAAAATTTTTGGGAATACCTGCAAAATCTTACAGATGCAAAGTCTATTTTAAGTAATGGTGGCTTTGCATTGCTGTTAATTGTGGTTTACGCAGAAACAGGCCTGTTCTTCGGGTTCTTTTTACCAGGCGATTATCTGTTGTTTTTGGCCGGCATATTAACTGCAGCAGGTATTATCCATGTACCTATTTACATGTTGGTTCCATCTCTGATAGCGGCGGCTGTATTGGGTAATTTTACTGGGTACTGGTTTGGTTACCGAACGGGGCCGGTATTGTTTAGCCGGAAGGACTCGTGGTTTTTTAAGAAACGATACATAACCGTTGCCGAAGAGTTTTATGCCAAATATGGCGGTACAGCACTTATTTTAGGCAGATTTTTCCCGATAGTTAGGACATTTGCTCCTATATTTGCGGGTATTGTAAAGGTTGACTTTAAGAAGTTTAGTCTTTACAACGTTGTTGGCGGCATTGCCTGGGTAACAACATTAACCTTAGCCGGTTATTTTTTGGGCAGGCGCTTTCCGCAGCTAAAAGATTATTTACAGTACGTAGTACTCGGATTAATAATAATTACAACAATTCCGCTGATTGTTGCTTATGTGAGAAGGCGAATGAACAACGATCAAAAGGAAAAGTAAAAATTAATATATTTAGATAAATGAGCACACAGCATCCCTGGCACCAGGTTTCACCGGGCGATAACACTCCCGAGATAGTAAATGCTATAATCGAGATCCCTAAAGGATCAAAAGGAAAATACGAAATTGATAAAGATTCAGGCTTGTTAAAGCTTGATCGTGTTTTGTTCTCTTCTGTAATGTATCCTGCTAACTACGGCTTTATCCCGCAAACGTATTGTGATGATAAAGACCCTTTGGATATCCTGGTACTTTGTTCTACCGATGTTTACCCGATGTCTATCATCGAGGCAAAAGTTGTAGGTGTAATGCACATGGTTGATAACGGCGAGCAGGATGATAAGATCATTGCCGTTGCTAAGAACGACATGTCTGTTAACTACATCAACGACCTTAACGAGTTGCCGCCGCACTTTATGAAAGAGATAGTGCGTTTCTTTAGCGATTACAAGGTACTTGAAGGTAAAAACGTTACCATTGAGCACCTGCTGGGCGTACGTTACGCACACAAAGTGATCGAAGAAAGCCTTGAGCTTTACAAAACAACCTTTCCCAATCACCAATAAAATATAAATGGACCCCGGGCATCAATACGAAATAAGCGCTTTTTACATATTTGCAACCATTTTCCTGGTATTGCTTAACGGTTTCTTTGTAGCCGCAGAGTTTGCCATGGTAAGGGTAAGAGGCTCTCAGATCGAGATAAAAGCTAAATCGGGCAGCGGGGTTGCCAAAATAGCACGCGGTATTCTGCATAATTTGGATGGTTACCTGGCTGCAACGCAGCTGGGTATTACCATTGCTTCGCTGGCACTTGGTGTAGTAGGCGAAGAGGTAGTTACCAGTGTGGTAGTACGTGCATTTTTAGGCCTGGGTATTACGCTTGCCCCTGCTTTGATCACTACTGCGCATATCCTTTCTTTCGTGGTGATCACCGTGTTACACATCGTTTTCGGTGAGCTGGCACCAAAATCATTGGCTATCCAGAAATCGGTACGTACCGTGCTGGCCGTATCATGGCCGTTAAGGTTCTTCTTTATCGTTTTCAAACCTTTTATATGGGTATTGAACGGCTTTGCTAATTTTATACTGAAAGCAATAGGCATCAGCAATGTAGAGGGCAGCGAAACCCACCACTCGTCAGAGGAGCTTCAATACCTGCTTGAGCAAGGAAAAGAGACCGGTGCTATCGACTCAAACGAGCACGAACTGATCCAGAACGTTTTCGACTTTAACGAGCGCGTAGTTAAAAACATCATGGTGCCACGTACCAAAATACAGGGTATTGAGATTGATGCTACTAAAGAGGAGTTACTGGATACGCTGATAGAAGAAGGCTACTCGCGTATGCCGGTGTATGATGAGGTGATAGATAAGATCATTGGTATTGTACATGCTAAAGATATTTTGCCGCTGCTGGCACGTGGCCAGGAAGTGGTACTGAAAGATATTATCCGCAAGCCATACTTTGTGCCCGAGACCAAGAAGATCAATGATCTGATGGCCGAGCTGCAGCAAAAACGCATCCAGATAGCTATTGTATCTGATGAGTTTGGTGGTACTGCCGGTATGGTTACGCTGGAAGATATTGTTGAAGAACTGGTAGGCGAGATACAGGATGAGTACGATGAAGAAAAACCTATCGTTGAAAAACTGAACGACCGCGAGTTTGTGGTGAACGCCCTTGCGCCTATCTACGACGTTAATGAGCATCTGCCACATGACCTGCCCGAGGATGGCGACTTTGATACCGTATCGGGCTGGTTAGGCCATATCTTTGGTAAAATACCTGATGTGGGCGAGCAGAAAGAAAGCAACGGCTACAACATCACTGTGCTGAAGAAATCTGACCAGAACATCGAATCGGTAAAACTGGAGCTGCTCATTAACGAAGAAGACGCGGTAGATTTACATTAGCCGCTTAGTATCAAGTATCAAGTAGTTAGTATCAAGACATGTTCTACTACTGGATGGGTAATCTTGATACTTGATACCAGCTACTTGATACTTTACAAATGCAGCTTTTTTATACGCCCGATATCGACCCCAAACTGTCTCAATACTTTTTGAGTGAGGAAGAGAGCAAGCATGCCGTGCGCGTACTGCGCCTGGCCGTTGGCAATGAGGTTACCCTGATAGATGGCAAAGGTGGCTTGTACAAGGCAGAGATTAAGGATGCGCACCCAAAGCGCACCATTTTGCAGATAAATTCGGTTATCGAAGAATTTAACAAACGTAACCATTACCTGCACATTGCCATTGCCCCAACCAAAAATCTGGATAGGATAGAGTGGTTTTTGGAAAAGGCTACCGAGATAGGTATCGATGAGATCTCGCTCATTATTTGTCAACGCTCTGAGCGTAAAGAGGCCAAGGTTGAGCGTTTGGATAAGATCATTACATCAGCTATAAAGCAATCTATAAAAGCTTATCATCCTAAACTGAATGCGCCTGTAAGCTTTAACCAATTTGTAAAGCAAAACTTTGATGGCGATAAATACATTGCCCATTGTGCCGATGGCGAAAAGGCAGAGCTAACGCAATCTTTTAAAAAGCAGGGGCGTTATTTAATACTGATAGGCCCCGAGGGAGATTTTTCTCCGGCCGAGGTGGATGCCGCTGTGCAGAACGGTTACCGCGCGCTTACCCTTGGCGAAAGCCGATTGCGTACCGAGACCGCTGCTTTAGAGGCCTGCTTTGAAGTGAACTTTCTGAATCGCTAACATGAGGAAACTAATATATGTTGCGGCACTTTTAACAACGCTGTTTGGCATAAGTAGCTTTGCACCGCCCGCGTATAAAATGGCCAGGCTTAAATACAACGGCGGCGGCGATTGGTACGGTGACCGCACAGCTCTCGTTAATCTCATTAAATTCTGTAACCAAAACCTCAAAACCAGTTTTGAGCCGGAAGAAGAAGTGGTTGAGGCCGGCAGCGAACAGATCTTCAATTATCCCTTTGTATTTATGACCGGCCACGGCAACGTGATCTTCAGCGACCAGGAAGCCCGTAACCTGCGTAAATACTTAACCGGCGGCGGCTTTCTGCATATTGATGATAACTACGGGCTGGATCAGTTTATTCGCCCGCAGATGAAGAAAGTATTTCCCGAACTTGATTTTGTAGAGTTGCCGGCCAATTATGCCATTTATCATCAGAAGTACGATTTCCCTACCGGCTTACCGAAGATACACGAGCATGATGGTAAACGCCCCCAAGGTTTCGGGCTGATATATAAAGGCCGACTGGTTTGTTTTTACACCTACGAGTGCGACCTGGGTAACGGATGGGAAGACTACGGCACCTACGCCAACGATACGCAGGAGAATCGCTTAAAAGCGCTTAAAATGGGCGCCAACATCATCCAGTATATCTTTACAAAATAGTATTTCCTATATTCGTGTACAAAGGTCATTGATATGTACAAGATAAAAGTTAACGCACACGATTTTGAATTACAAGGCAAAGGTAAACAACTGCAACTGAACGGGCAGGATGTTGCTGCCGATGTAAAGCAGCTGAGCGATAACCTGTATCATATCATCAATAACAAAGCTTCGTATAACGCCGAGGTGGTGAGTTTTGACGCCCAAACTAAAACCGCACAAATAAAGATAAACAACAACCTGTACACTGTTAAGGCTAAAGACGAGTTTGACCAGTTGTTAGACAAAATGGGCCTTAGCAACCTGATGGCTGCCAAAGTAAGCGACATAAAAGCCCCTATGCCCGGCCTGGTTTTAAAAGTACTGGTTGAGGAAGGTGCAGAAGTGAAAAAAGGCGATAACCTATTTATCCTGGAAGCCATGAAGATGGAGAACATCATTAAAGCGCCTGCAGATGTTACCATCCAAACCATAAAAATGCAGCCCGGCGATAAGGTTGAAAAAGGCCAGGTGCTGATGATATTTTAAAGAATCGATTTTACAATACAACAAGCCACGAGATTTAATTCTACGTGGCTTTTTTATTTTAATCGAAATTAATTTATCATTTTGACAAAATGAATTTTTGTAAAATTTTATTTGGTTGCGATTGATGTATTGGTTAATTTGCTTATAACCAATATATCACACTTACACTTATGAAATTCATCTCAACTATTGCCCTTTATTTTATAGCCGTTTGTTGCTTTGCGCAAGATAAAGGCGTAAACTTTCAGAATAATTTAACCTGGGCACAGGTAAAAGAGAAAGCTAAAAAAGAGAACAAGTTCATTTTTGTGGACTGCTACACTACCTGGTGCGTGCCCTGCAAGGTAATGGCGAAAGAGATACTGCCACAACCAGAGCTTTCTTCATATTTGAATGATAAATTTATCAGCATAGCCCTTCAGTTTGATAAAACCAAACAGGACGACGGTACCACCAAACGCTGGCATAAAGAGGTGAAGCGTATAGAGGCCGAAGCGAAAGTGGACGCTTATCCAACCTATCTGATCTATAGCCCGGACGGGCAATTGGTACACACCATTGTGGGCGGCTCGCCGGATGCGAAAACTTTTTTAACGAAATTACAGGAAGGTATTGATCCTAAAACGCAACTCGTTAACATGCGTAAACAGTATGCTGATGGTGACCGGACGCCCGGTTTTTTGCACACCTTTGCCAACGCCCTGATGCAAAGCTGGGACCCGCAAACAAAAGAGGTAATTAACCAGTACCTGGCAACGCAAACAGATCTGCTAACTAAAGAGAACGCCCGGTTTGTTATGATAGCTACCGGAAAATCAACCGACCCGGGTTTTAAAGCCTTGCTGAATAATGAAGCAGGGTTTGATAAAATGACCAGCCCGGGCCTGGGAAGCATGATAGCAGAGGGAATTATGTTTGATGAGATCGTATTACATCTCGTGCGTACAGACGGAAAAAAGGAAGTGAGGGGCGGGATGTATTTTTATACCGGCGAGATCAATAAAAATGTAAACTGGGATGAGGTGCATGCAAAATTAAAAGCTGTATATCCCGATTATGCCGATGAGGTGCTGGTTAAATCAAAAATAAGGTACTACCGTGACCTTAGCGACTGGCCAAAATTTGCCGAACAAGCCGCCGCTTATACAAAACAGTACGGGAAGAACCACTACCAGGTAATGACCTACGCCAACGATATTATGCTTTTTGCTGAAGATAAAGTCAGCTTAACTGAAGCCGCAACTTTAGCAAAGCCCTATGCTACCACCGCCGATGCAGGTAACGAATGGTACGTTGATGTGTATGCCCAATTGCTGTACAAACTGGGTCAAAAAGAACAGGCCATCACCTTGGTGAACAACAGCGTTGCCAAATTTGGTGACAAAGCCTACCGCTTAAAAGAAACCCAGGAGAAGATGCAAAAGGGAAAATTGTAGGAGTTATAATAAAGAGGGAAAAACCTTGTCATTTCGAACGAGCGAAAGCGAGGAGAAATCTTGTTATTTCAGATAAATCGTAGACCTTTCTTTAATATCAAGATTTCTCACTGTCGTTCGAAATGACAGTGAGAAATGATCACTACAATTCGCCCAGTTTAATCAAAGCATAGAACAGCCCGGTACAGTGTAATGCCTGGGCTATTTTATTATCGGCCAAAAGTTGTTTTACTTCGGCTATTGTGTATTGTTCAACCACAATGTGTTCGGTCTCGTCAAGGTCTTGCTCCTGCACCTTTACGCCGCCTTTAGCCAGGTAACAAAAAGTTTTGTTGTTGGCTGTGGATGGATTAGCGTAAACGGTGTTAATGAGTTCGATATCATCAAACTGATAGCCGGTCTCTTCCAGCAACTCGCGGCGCATGGCCTGCATAGGTTCCTCACCCTCGTCTATTACACCACCAGGTATCTCTAATGAAACTATTTTAGCTGCATGGCGGTATTGGCGTACCATCAGCACTTTACCCTCATCGGTAATGGCAACGGCATTAACCCAGTTAGGATATTCCAGCACGTAATAATCCTCTACAATGCGGCCATCGGGCATTTCACATTTATCGGTACGAAGCGTAGCCCATGGGCCTTTATGTATATAGGTGGAAGAAAGCGTTTTCCAGGTGAGTTCAGTCATGATGCAAATATATACTTCACAAAAAAAAGAGACGCATGTAATGCGTCTCTGTGATAATAAAATATGTTTTAGGCATTCAGCTTACGTCTTTTACCTTTCACCTCAAAAAACTACCAACTACCGCTGCTTCCGCCGCCGCCGCCGCTTCCGCCGCCAAACCCACCAAAGCCGCCGCCGCCACTGCTACCGCCGCCCCAGCCGCCGCCACCAGAGAATCCACCCCAGTCGCTGCCGCCGCTGCTACGACCGCTGTTGCCGAGCATATTGCCTGCCAGGAACCACCAAAACGGATCGGCACCGCCACGCCCGCCAATAATGCGCCTGCCGCCGCCGCCTCCGCCGCCTTTGCGGAAGATGATGATCAGTATGATCACCACAATAATAATGATGATACCCACTGAGCCCCCACCACCATCATTTTTGCCCGGTTTTTTATCGGACTTATACTCGCCGCTCATGGCTTTGATGATATCGTCGGTAGCTGCATCCAGCCCACCGAAATAATCATTTTGCCTAAACTTTGGCTTCATATCATTTTGGATGATATCTTGGGTAGTGATGTCGGGTAATGCACCTTCCGCGCCATAACCGGTAGATATGGCCATTTTACGGTCTTTAAGTGCTACGAGCACTAACACACCATTGTTCTTTTCCTTGGTACCAATCCCCCACTTACGTAAAAGGCCGGTAGCATACTGATTAATATCATATTCGCCGGTTGATTGCATCATCACCACAGCAATCTGCGTTGATGTTGAATCGAAATACGCTATCAGCTTTTGCTGAAGGGTTTCTTTATCATTTTCAGATAAGGTACCGGTATAATCTGTTACCAACCTGTTGGGTCGTTCCGGGAAATCCTGCGAAAATACCTTGCCTACAAAAAGTAGCAAACCAAGGCATATAAAAAGTTTTTTAAGCATCAATAGGATTCTTAATTGCCATCCATAAAGGCAATGTCATCAGATAATTCGTTTTTGTCGCCGGCCTGGTGCGGGAAGTATTGCTTTAATTGTTCGCCGGCTTTAGTAACGCCGGTAACTATCCCTTCCACCAGGTTGCCAAATTTAAATTGGCTCAGCATCTCTTCTTTAGTTGTATCCCAAAAATCTTCAGGAACAACCTTATTAATACCTGCGTCGCCTATAATGGCAAATTTACGGTCAACCGTGGCAACATATATTAGTACGCCATTGCGGAGGCGTGTTTTATGCATTTCTAATTGGGCAAAATATTTTACGGCGCGGTCAAGCGCTTCATCGCTACAAGTTTTTTCTATGCAAACACGTATCTCGCCAGAGGTTTTTTGCTCGGCATCGGCTACCGCTTTCTGGATACGCTGCTGTTCTTCGTCGGTAAATACGGCCATCTTTTTAATGAGTGAATTAGGGAATATTAATGAGTGAATTAGTGAGGGAGTGAATGAGTAAATGTTTGAAAGAGAAGATCCATTCCATCCTTCAATCATTCACTCCTTCGCTCATTAAAACTGCACCTTTGGCGCTTTATCTGCACCGGCTTCGCTTTGGAAATAGCCTTTGGCCGAGAACCCGAACATGCCTGCCATAATATTGGTAGGGAATGAGCGTACTTTGCTGTTATAGTTTTGCACGGCATCATTAAAATCCTTACGGGCAACAGAAATACGGTTCTCAGTACCTTCTAACTGCGTTTGCAGTTTACCAAAAGCCTCGTTAGCTTTCAGGTTAGGATAGTTTTCTGATGCCACAAGTAAACGACCTAATGCAGTGCTTAGTTGGCCTTGTACCTGCTGGTATTGCTGTATAGCCTCAGGCGTAAGTTTCGTAGGATCAACCTGTATTGATGTTGCTTTAGCGCGTGCCTCGGTAACTTCGGTAATAGTGCTTTTTTCAAAGTTAGCCTCTCCTTTAACTGTTGATACAAGATTTGGTATCAGGTCGCTGCGGCGTTGGTACTGGGTCTCAACTTGTCCCCATTTGCCTTTAACATCCTCGTCGCTCTTTACCATACCGTTATAGCTGCAACCGCCTATCATGGCAATCAGTACCACAACTACGATAGCGATAATCCAATTTTTCATTTGTGTGTGTTTTTAGTTTTAAGGTATTGTGTACTTTGAAATTTAGATACAAAAGGCATACCGATGTTACAATACGTAACAATTACGCCATATTGGCAATAAATGGCTGTATAAATGTAATTAAATATCAATAACCAATATATGGATTTTATATTTGCTTTCTGTTAAACTGTTTTACTGACATTACCGCTCAATAAATGAAGAAATTATTCGGCGCCCTGTTACTCTGCTGGGGCATGCAGGCTTCTGCGCAAAAAGCACACGAAAATTTAGTACAATATGTAAAGCCTATCATCGGTACCGAGCGTATGGGCCATACCTATCCTGGAGCAACCGTTCCGTTCGGTATGGTGCAGCTAAGCCCCGAGACAGATACCGCCAGCTACGACCTTAATGGCAAATACAACCCAAAAGTTTATGAGTACTGCGCAGGCTACCAATACGAGGATAAAACCATTGTAGGCTTTAGCCACACACACTTTAGCGGTACCGGCCACTCTGACTTGGGCGATTTCCTGATCATGCCTACCGTTGGCGAACTGAAGTTAAACCCCGGCTTAGCCGATAAACCGGGCAGCGGTTACCGTTCTGCTTTCTCGCACGCTAACGAGGTAAGTGCCGCCAACTACTACAAAGTAAAACTGGATGCATCAAATATCACGGCCGAGCTGACTACCAGCACCCGTGTTGGTTTCCATCAGTACACTTTCCCAAAATCAGACCAGTCGCACATTATTTTGGATCTGATGGCAGGCATCTACAACTACCCCGGCAAAAACGTGTGGACCTACGTGAAGATCATTAACGATAGTACACTGGTAGGTTACCGCTCAACCAATGGATGGGCGCGCACCCGTAATCTGTATTTTGCTATGAAGTTCTCAAAGCCATTCATCCAGCATGGCTTTAAGAAATACGACCAGCGCGAAGTATATGGCGGTTTCTGGGGTAAATTCAATCAAAGCAAAAACTTTCCTGAAATAGCAGGCAAACAGATCCGTGCCTACTTCGATTTCAAAACCGAGGAGAACGAAAAGATAAAAGTGAAATTTGCTTTATCTCCTGTAAGCATGGACGGTGCAATGGCCAACATGCAGGCAGAAGTACCGGGCTGGGATTTTGATAAAGTGAAAAATGATGGTCAGGCGCAGTGGGAAAAAGAACTGGATAAGATCACCATTACCGGTAGCGTTGAGAAGAAACAGAATTTCTACACCTCTATGTACCATACCATGATCAACCCTACCATTTACATGGATGCGGATGGCCAATACAAAGGTTTAGACCAAAACATTCACAAGGCCGATGGCTTTACTAACTACACCACATTCTCTTTATGGGATACTTACCGTGCGCTGCACCCGCTGTTCAATATTATACAACCGCAGCGCAATGCCGATATGGTAAGATCTATGCTGGTTCACTTTGATCAAAGTGCTGAAGGGATGCTGCCGGTTTGGAGCAATTCTGCTAACGAGAACTGGTGTATGAGCGGTTACCATAGCGTGGCTGTTTTGGCCGATGCTGTTGTTAAAGGCAACGCGCCATTTGATGCCAACAAAGCCTTAGATGCCTGTGTGGCCACCGCCCGCAAACGCAGCTACGAGGGTATTGGCGAGTACATTGATAAAGGTTATGTGCCCGATGAAAGAAGCGGTACATCAGTATCAAATACGCTGGAGTACGCTTATGACGACTGGGCTATTGCACAAATGGCTAAGAAACTGGGCAAGACCGATATCTACAATGAGTTCATCAAACGCTCTGAAAACTACAAAAATGTTTATGACCCTAAAGTAGGTTTCATGCGCCCTAAAAAAGCCGACGGTACTTTCCGGGCTAAGTTTGACCCGCTGAGCACCATTAACGAAGGTTTTATCGAAGGTAACTCTTGGAACTATACATTGTTCGCTCCGCAGGATCCGCAGGGGTTAATTAAACTGATGGGCGGCAACCAACGTTTTGTACGCTACCTTGATTCATTATTTACCATGAACCTGCCGGATAAATACTTTGCTGAAACGGAAGACATTACCCGCGATGGTATCATCGGTAACTATGTGCATGGTAACGAGCCATCGCACCACGTGGCCTACTTCTACAACTGGACGGATAAACCATGGAAAACCCAGGAACGTATCCGCATGATTTTGCCACGTATGTACAAACCAACTCCTGATGGCTTGGGAGGTAACGATGATACCGGCCAGATGAGTGCATGGTATATTTTCAGCTCTATCGGGTTCTACCCAATGGCGCCGGGCTCTGTTGATTACGCAATCGGTAGTCCGTCGGTGAACAGCGCGGTTGTACAGGTTGGTAACGGTAAAACCTTCAACATCACGGTTAAAAACCAGGGCGATAAAAATGTTTATGTTCAAAAAATAACCCTCAACGGTAAGCCACTAAACGGCCTAAACATCACTCACGACCAGATCATGGCCGGCGGCGACATGGTGTTTTACATGAGCAGTAAACACAAGTAGAGAGTAGTGGTTGGAGATGAGGTATTAGGTTGATCAGGGTATCCTGGTCAACCTTTTTTGTCTAATATACTTTGGTTGATCTTATGAATTGTATGATCTGTATCCAAATAAATGGTAAGCCAACTATCAGGATAGCAGCATCAACGTCTTTTGATATCGTGTAAAGTGTAATCAGTATGGCTATAATTGACGACGCTATATAGCTTAACAGGCGATAAAATATATTAATTTTTATAATATAGTAGAGGTTAAGCAAAACAGTTGTAGAAACAATGGTAAGTACAGCTATGCTGATAAATGAGTAATATGCTGCTGAAGCGATTGAAAACAATATTGATAAAAACTTTATCTCATTATAGATAAAAATAGTTAAGCCAGTAAGGCTTATACAAAAGCTGATGAGAAAGGTAAATAGCAGGCTTTTTAAAAGATACTTGGTTAATTGTGATTTGGTCATAAAGTAAATATAACCTTTCACAAAAAGAATCGAGAGTAGGTAGGCGAAAGTTTACTCACCTTTTTTGATTTATTGACCTTTCGGCAGCCATGCCGTGTTCAAGATCAATAAATCAATTGCCGATATGCGGCGTAGGTTAGGTAATGGTTCTATCTCCCTCTCTTTCGGAGAGGGCCGGGGGAGAGACTCTTTACCCCGCCAAACAATGGCGCTCCCTTACAGTCAATTTGCTTAATTTTTCTTTCAGGATGGTACGGGCGCGGTATAAAGTGGTGCGTGATAACAATTCTGTCATGCCCAGTTTGCTGCCAATTTCCTGGTGAGAGTAACCCTCAATAGCGTACATGTTAAATACAGAGCGGTAGGTATCCGGTAACTCCTGTACCATGTTCATCAGCTCGTTGGTTTCTAAATTATTGCCATTCTGACTGATGCTTACCGGGATGTTCTGCTCAGCAAAATCATCAACCAGCAGCACATTTTTTGCCTTGCGGTAACGTGATATGGCACTGTGCACCATGATACGACGGATCCAACCCTCAAGGCTGCCTTCACCACGATAATTACTCATGTTTTTGAACATCTTGATGAAGCCTTCCTGCAGTATATCCTGCGCCTCATCTTTATCTTGTGCGTAACGCATGCACACGGCAAGCATACGTGGTGCTAACATTTTATAAAGCATTTCCTGTTGCTTACGATCGTTGCGAAGGCATCCTTCCCAAAGCGTTTCTAAGCGGTTGTCAACTGAAGTTGTCATGATTGTGATGTTTATTGATAACACCTATGCCAAAACTCAACCGATTTTATAAAATATTGATAATTAGATACTTGATTTAAGTATGACAATCAAAATCGTCCGCTATCGTACAGTTGTCGTTCGGTTGTAACACAAATAATGCTGTCATTCGCGATATTGAAATATGATAATATCCATCATGTCATTGCGAGCGACAGCGTGTTAATCTCGTCGCATGTTGATCATAAACGCGAGGCGATTGCCACGTCGCTGTCGCTCCTCGCAATGACATGGGTGAGAAGAGGACGGCGTGATAAACCTTTTTCCTTATCTTTGCACCATCCGGGATAAAAACCCGGCATTATCATGATAAAAGAAGCAGAAATTGTATGCCCGCCCGGGCAGCAGGATGATGAGAACGTATTAAAAACACTTGCATCCGCATCAATAAATATCCCGCAGAAAAGAATTACCGGAGTAAGAGTGGTAAAGCGCTCTATTGATGCGCGTGGCCGCAAGGTGGTTTACCGCATGCAGGTGCAGGTTTTTGTGGATGAACATTTTAAGGTGGAGCATTATAACCACCAATACCAAGATGTAAAAGACGCCAAACGCGTTATTATTGTAGGTGCGGGACCGGCGGGACTGTTCGCTGCCTTACAGGCGATTGATAACGGTATGAAACCTGTTGTGCTTGAACGTGGCAAGGATGTAAAACAACGCCGCCGTGATCTGGCCAATATCAACAAACAGGGCCTGGTAAACCCCGAATCAAACTATTGCTTTGGCGAGGGTGGTGCAGGTACATACTCTGATGGTAAGCTATACACCCGCTCAACCAAGCGCGGCGATGTAAAAGGCGTATTGGAAACCTTTGTGGCCCATGGCGCTACCGAAGATATTTTGGTGGATGCCCGCCCGCATATTGGCACCAACAAGTTGCCGCAGATCATCACTGCCATGCGTGAGAGCATCCAGAATGCAGGTGGCGAAGTGATATTTGATGCAAAAGTAACTTCATTGATAGTGGAGTTCGGCAAGATAAAAGGCGTGCAGTTGGCTAACGGCGAAAAGCTGTTTGCCGATGCCGTGATACTGGCAACCGGCCACTCGGCGCGTGATGTGTTCGAGATGCTGCACCATCAGAATATCCTGATAGAAGCCAAGCCTTTTGCGCTGGGTGTCCGCATCGAGCATCCACAGGAAATTATAGACCGCGCGCAGTACCATTGCGAATTTCGCGGGCCTGATCTGCCGCCATCATATTATAGTTTGGTGGAGCAGGTTGATGCACGTGGCGTATTTTCATTCTGTATGTGTCCCGGTGGTATCATTGCCCCATGTTCTACCGATGCAGATGAGATAGTAGTGAACGGCTGGAGCCCATCCAAACGGAACAATCCTTACGCTAACAGTGGCACGGTGGTACAGATAAACATGGAAGATATTAAAGGCGACATGAACGACCCCTTCCGCATGCTGAAATTTCAGCAGGAAGTGGAGCGCGTTGCCTTTAAAGCAGGCGGCGGTAATCTGGTTGCCCCGGCCCAGCGCATGGTTGATTATGTAGAAGGCCGCCTGTCGCGAGACCTGCCCGATAACTCTTACCTGCCCGGCTGCAAAAGCACCGAACTGCAAGAAGTGTTGCCTGGGTGGATAGGTGAACGCTTGCGTAAAGCCCTGCCCGCTTTCGGTCGTAAAATGAAAGGTTATTATACTAACGAGGCCATATTGGTGGGTGTAGAATCGCGCACCTCATCACCGGTAAAAATACCGCGCGACCGTGAAACCTTTCAGCATCCACAGGTTGCAGGACTGTTCCCCTGCGGCGAGGGCGCCGGCTATGCGGGTGGCATTATTTCTGCAGCCATTGATGGCGTAAACTGTGCCGATGGCGCGGCAAAATATTTAGGCTGATAGGCCATTGAGGCAGCCCCGCTGCACCTTATATTTACTAAAACTATGCAATCTCCACTCAATAAATATAACGAGAAGTTTAAGGCTGCGCTGGCGGGTTTAAATCCCGAACAGCTGAAAGCCGTTAACCAGATGGACGGCCCTGTACTGGTAGTAGCCGGCCCGGGAACGGGCAAAACGCAGATATTGGCCGCGCGTATCGGTAAGATACTGACTGATACGGATGCTCAGCCAAACGAGATATTGTGCCTCACCTATACCGATGCAGGTGCGGTTGCCATGCGCAAGCGCCTGTTTGAGTTTATAGGGCCCGATGCATATCGCATTAACATTTATACCTTCCACGCTTTTTGTAATGATATCATCCAGGAAAATCTGGAGTATTTTGGTAAGCTTAATCTGGAAGCATTGTCTGACCTCGAATCGGCCATATTATTTCGCGAGTTGGTGGATGAGTTTGGTAATGAACACTTATTAAAACGCTTTACCGGCGATACCTACTTTGAGACCAAAAGGCTGAAAAGCTTGTTTGCCGATATGAAGAAGGAGAACTGGTCGGAAGAGCAAATGGCAAAAGCAGTAAAGGATTACTTGGACGATCTGCCAAACCGCGATGAGTTTATCTACAAACGCGCCAACGCAAAAACAGGTGTTAAGGTAGGCGATGTGAAGCAGAAGGACATCGACAAGATTGCCGAAAGCATGGAGAAACTGCTTGCCGGTGTTAGCGAGTATCGCAACTACGATGCTAAAATGAAACGCGACAGCCGGTATGATTATGACGACATGATCCAGTGGGTGCTGCGTGCTTTCCGCGAGAATGAAGAGATCCTGCGCCGTTACCAGGAGCGTTACCAGTATATACTGGTAGATGAGTTTCAGGATACCAGCGGCTCGCAAAACGAGTTGCTCAAATTCCTGTTGAACTACTGGGACACCCCTAACGTGTTTGTGGTAGGCGATGATGACCAGTCGATCTTTAAGTTCCAGGGTGCCAACATGAAGAACATCATCGATTTTGCTAATGATCATGTGGCTACGCTATCTACCGTGGTGCTGAAGCATAACTATCGCTCTAACCAGCAGATACTGGATATTTCGCGCGCGCTGATCAACAATAATAACGAGCGACTGACCGCCCAGCTTAATTTAGATAAAAACCTGCAGGCCTCACACCCGCGTTTTTTAAATAACGCTGTAGAGCCTGCCATTAAAGAATACGAGAACCCCAACCAGGAACTGGTTGATGTGGCCATGCAGATCAAAAACCGGGTAGCAAAAGGCACTGAACCCGGCGAAATTGCGGTGATATACCGTAACCACAGCCAGGTTGAAGATCTGCTGCATTTTCTGGAAACACAAGGTATCGCCGTAAATACCAAACGTAAGATAGATGTATTGACCATGCCTTTTGGCGAAAAGATCATCAATATACTGCGCTACCTGGCTATGGAGCTGGATTCGCCCTACAGTGGTGACGAGCTGCTGTTTGAGATACTGCATTATGATTTCTTTGACATCCCGCCTATCGAGATTGCGAAGGCCAGCATAGCGGTATCAAAAGAGAACTTTGCCACGGCAAATAACAATCAGCCCAAGACATCGCTGCGCAGGCATATCCACGAGATAAAGGTGGCTGCCCAAACCGATCTGTTCACTAAGCAGGTAGGCACAGGGATGAAATTCCTGATCAATGATATTGATGAGTTACTTACCGATGCGGTTAGCGTTACGCTGCAGCAATTCTTCCAGTCGGTGATAGCCAAGATGGGTATCCTCAAATACATCATGCAGCAGCAGGATAAGGGAACTTATATGCAGGTGCTGACCAGTTTCTTCGATTTCCTGAAGGACGAAAGCCGCAAGAACCCTGAAATAAAGTTGGCCGAGCTGATCACCACCATCGACCTGATGCGTAAGAACAGCATCCGCATGGAGCTGAACAAGGTGATCTTCTCTGAGAATGGTATCAACTTTTTGACCGCCCACGGTTCAAAAGGTTTGGAGTTTGAGCATGTATTCTTTATCGGTTGTGATAAGAAGACCTGGGATGCCAAAGGCCGTAACAGTGGTTTCAGTTACCCTGATACTTTGACGCAGGCTGCATCAGAAGATATTGCCCTGAAAGAAGAAGCACGCAGGCTATTCTATGTAGCGCTTACGAGAGCCAAGCAATGCCTGAATGTTTCTTACGCCGCAAAAGATAAGAATGGCAAAGACCAGGAGCCATCGCAGTTCATCGGCGAGATACTGGCTGATACTGACCTGCAGGTGAACCACCCGAAAGTGAGCAGCGATGATATGATAGCGTTTATTGCCACGCAGTTTAACGAGGCCGATAAGCCGGTTGTAGAGCTGCTGGACAAGAATTACATCAGTCAGCTGTTGCAGAACTATACGCTATCGGTAACGCACCTGAATAATTATTTAGATTGCCCGCTGCGATTCTATTTCCAGTGTTTGATACGCGTGCCATCGGGTAAGAGCCCATCGGCTACGTTTGGGCAGGCGGTGCACTGGGCTTTGAACAAAGCCTTCCGCAGGTTGAAAGAGTTTGGTGAGGAGTTTATGCCGACCGAGGAATTTATGAAAGAGTTCCGCTGGTATATGTACCGCAACCGCGACTCGTTCACTAAAGAAGAGTTTAAACTACGCGTGGCCTACGGCGAAAAGATATTGCCGCCATACTACGAGCAGAATGTAGTAACCTGGAACAAAGTGACCCGTACCGAGCACAGCATTAAGAACATTGAAGTACAGGGCGTGCCGATAAAAGGTAACCTGGATAAGATTGAATTTAACGGCAAGCAGGTTACCGTGGTGGACTATAAAACAGGCCGTGTACGCAACGCCAAACCAAAACTGGAGCGCCCAACCAATGATGAACCCAACGGCGGGGATTACTGGCGCCAGGCTGTGTTCTACAAGATCTTGGTAGATAACGACCGCACCAACGATTGGGAAGTGGTAGATACTATTTTCGATTTTGTGGAGCCCGAGAAGGACGACGAATATTACAAAGCCAAAGTGGTGATCACACCTGAGGATATTGAAGAGGTAACCACGCAGATCACCTCAACCTACCAAAAGATCATGAACCACGAGTTCAGTACCGGTTGCGGCAAAAAAGAATGCGACTGGTGCCACTTCGTAAAAAGCAATTTTAAACAACCGGAAGGTTTGCTGGAAGTGGCTGAAGGAGATGATGGGATGGAGTAAGAATCCTTTGGTCATGCTGAGGAACGAAGCATCTATGAACGTGCAAAGAACGCGGTTAGATTCTTTTCCGCCAGCCGGCGGATCAGAATGACAAATCATAAAGTCACGTCATTGCGAGGAACGAAGCAATCTCTTCAGGACAAGTTTACACTATGCATCCGTGATTGGCTTAAAGAGATTGCTTCGTACCTCGCAATGATGCGGGGATATAAAACGACAAAGCCTTCCGAAACTCGGAAGGCTTTGTCGTTATCTTTTCTGCAAGGCACTCGCTGCTGGATCATCCAGGAACCATTGGATATCGGTGCTTTTTATTAATTGCGCCGGGTATTCTTCAATGTTGGTACCGTCTTCAAGGATGTGTTTAACGGCTTCGGCTTTGCCCTGGCCGTAAACCAGGAAGGCAATGTGTTTGGCATTGTTGATCAACTGGGCAGTGAACGTTATGCGGTTCATCTTTACCTCGTCAATGTATAATGCCTGTACCGATGCGCTTTCATCGTGCAATACGCTGGTATGCGGGAACAATGATGCCGTGTGCGAGTTGTCGCCCAAACCAAGAATGATCAGGTCGAAGGCGGCTTTTTCTCCACCAAAGAAATCATCGATCTTTTCCGTGTATTGTTTGGCTGCTTCTTCGGCACCCAGATCAGTTTGTACCGGGAAAATCTGTGCAGCATCAATACCCAGCGGATCAAACAGAGTTTGTTTGGCCATAAGGTAATTGCTCTGCGAATCGGTCAAAGGCACATCGCGCTCATCGCCAAAAAAGAAGAACACTTTGTTCCACTCTATTTTATCGCGATACTCGCTTACCAGCAGCTCATGCAGCTTTTTAGGCGAACTGCCACCGCTCAGCGAAACAGCAAAGCGTCCGTTTGCTTCAATAGCTTCTTTTGCCTGGTCGGCAAAGAAGGCAGCAAGGGCAGCTAATACTTCGGTATCTGTTTTAAAAACATTTAGTGTCATATCGCCTTATTTTTTGCCGTTAACCGGTAAGGTAAACCAATTGAAACCATCGCGTGCTATCAGTGCCTCTGCAGATTCTGGGCCCCATGAGTCGGCACTGTAGTTAGGGAAGTTAAGGCTCTTTTTGTTTTGCCATGTGTTCAGGATAGGCATTACCAGTTCCCAAGCCGCTTCAACCTGGTCGCCACGCATAAACAGGGTTTGGTCGCCCAGCATGGTATCCAAAATTAAAGTTTCATAAGCTTCAGGCGTTTGGTTGGTATAAGTGCCTTTGTAATCGAACACCATATCAACGGCGTTCAGCACCATATCAATACCCGGGCGTTTAGCCTGTACTTGTAAACGGATGCTCATCTCAGGCTGTATGCTGATGATCAGCCTGTTCTGTTGCCAGCTTTCGGCAGCCTCGGTAGGGAATATCAGGTGAGGTACATCCTTAAACTGTATAGTGATCACTGATGATGACTGGTGCAAACGTTTACCTGTACGCAGGTAGAACGGTACACCTTGCCAGCGCCAGTTATCAATAAAGAATTTAATGGCAGCAAAGGTCTCGGTATTTGATTGCGGATCTACCTTTGGCTCCTCGCGGTAACCCGGCACTTCTTTGCCTTTCATCCAGCCGCTACCGTATTGGCCGCGTACTGCCGAATTGCGCACATCCTCAGGTGTAAATCTGCGCATGGCGCGTAATACGTCAACCTTACGGTCGCGCACTTCATCAGCATTGAAGCTAACCGGTGGCTCCATAGCCACGTGACAAAGCAGTTGCAGCAGGTGGTTTTGGATCATATCGCGCATAGCGCCTGATCCGTCGTAGTAATCGCCGCGTTCTTCAACGCCCAATTGCTCGGTAACCGAGATCTGTACATGCTCAATATAGTTACGGTTCCAAAGCGGCTCCATTATGGAGTTGGCAAAGCGGAAAGCCATGATGTTCTGTACCACCTCTTTACCAAGATAGTGGTCGATACGGTAGATCTGGCACTCGTCAAAAATACCTTTCAGCAATTCGTTAAGGTCTTTAGCAGACTCTAAATCGTGGCCAAATGGTTTCTCGATGATGATACGCACCTTGTTCTTATCCTCGGCCAGTTTGGCTTTAGATATGTTTGATGCGATGATAGGGAAGAAGTTTGGCGCTACAGCAAGATAGAACAATACGTTAGCTGTAGTTTTCCACTCTTTGTTGTGTGCATCTATGCGTTTGCCAAACTCTTTGTAGGTTTCGGCATTGGTAGCGTCTGATACCTGGTAATAGATATTTTTTGAGAACTCGGCCCATTTCTTGGCATCGGCTTTACCGCTACGCGAGAACTGGTTGATATCGTTATGCAAATTCTCACGGAACTGCTCGTCGCTCAGCTGCGTACGGCCGGTACCTATGATCGAAAATTGTGCAGGCATCCAACCATCTAAAAACAGGTTGTAAAGCGCCGGTGCAATTTTGCGGGCGTTAAGGTCGCCGGTGCCGCCAAATATGATAAATATGGTAGGATCGGCTTTTGCGTTATTGTTGCTCATTGTTGTGTGTTTTTGGAGCGGGAGATTGGAGCGAGTGCCGGAGAAAAGTCTGGCATCCGGCTCCGGTCTCCCGCTCTAATATTTTATTTCTCCGGTGCCCATTGTGTATGGAACGTACCTTCTTTACCTATCAGCTCGTAAGTGTGCGCGCCAAAATAGTCGCGCTGGGCCTGGGTAAGGTTTGATGGCATACGCTCGTTACGGAAGTTATCAAAGTACTCTAACGATGCAGCATAAGCAGGGATGGCTATGCCGGCATTAACTGCCGATGAAATCACCTTACGGATGCCCGGAAGCGTGCCTTTAACCAATTCGGCAACATCACCATCTAATAATAAATGCTCAAGGGTTTTATCCTTGCCGTAAGCGCCGTAAATGTTCTCCAGGAATTTAGAACGGATGATACATCCACCTCTCCAGATCTTGGCGATCTCATCAAGTTTAAGATCATATTTATACTCGGCAGAAGCCAATGACAGCATGTGCATGCCCTGCGAGTAGCTGATGATCATGGTGAAGTAGAAAGCCTGCTCTAAAGCGGTTAATAATTCATCAACGTTGCCTTCAATGGTTTGGTCTTCGCCTTTACTGTAGATAGCTGCGGCTTTTGTACGCAGGGCCTTGTATTTAGAAAGGTCGCGCATTTCAACTGCGCTGTCTACCGTTGGGATAGGTGCCTGCAGATCCATAGCGCTTTGCGATGTCCATTTACCGGTACCTTTTGCACGGGCCTCGTCTTTGATGTCATCTAACAACAGGTGGTTAGTACCAGGTGCTTTGTAGGCAAAAATATCTTTAGTAATATCTAAAAGGAATGATTGCAGACGGCCGTTGTTCCAGTCGGTAAAGATCTTACCAATGGCATCACCATCAAGCTTCAATCCTTTTTTCATTACCTCGTAGGTCTCGGCAAGCAGTTGCATAATACCGTACTCGATACCGTTGTGCACCATTTTCACAAAGTGACCAGATGCACCAGGGCCGATGTAGGTAACACAAGGCTCGCCGTTTACTTTGGCAGCAATAGCTTCAAAAATCGGTTTCATTACGGCGTAGGCATCTTTATCGCCACCCGGCATCATGCTTGGGCCGCGGCGTGCGCCTTCTTCGCCACCAGATACACCCATACCGAAGAAGTGTAGGCCTTTAGCCTCTAATTCTTCCACACGGCGGTTGGTGTCGGTAAAGTGCGAGTTACCGCCATCGATAAGGATATCACCTTTATCAAGCAGTGGGGTAAGTTCTTCAATAACGCTGTCAACAGGTTTGCCTGCGGGTACCAGCATCATAATAGCACGCGGTGTGCTCAGGTTTTGAATAAACTCTTTTACATCCAAAAAACCTTTAGCCTTGCGGTCGCCGGCTTCCTGGTTAAGTGAGTCTACCTTTCCCTTATCTTTATCATGTCCCGCAACGGCAAAGCCATGGTCGGCCATGTTCAGCAGCAGGCTGCGTCCCATAACACCAAGGCCTATCATGCCGAAAGCGTATTTATCAGTTGTGCTCATTGTTGTTTGAGTTGATTTCTTTTTTTAGATCTTCCAATATTTGTTTGGTTGTTTCAAAACCGGTGTGTTGATAAGCCCTCATGCCTAATTTGCCTGCGGCAAGCGCAAACATCTTCCTGTCGTCAAAATAAACGCATTCTGATGGCTGAGCCATGGCAACACCCATTGCCAGTTTAAATATGGCAGGGTCGGGCTTGCGGATACCTACTTCGCACGATGATATAAAACCATCGAAAACTTCATGCAGCTTAAACTTCTTGATACGGTAATCATTCAGTTCCTTGCCCTCGTTGTTGATAGCCATTATTTTAAAGCCGGAAGTTTTCTTCCATTTTTTAAGCCAGGCCAGCATATCGGGCAGTTCTTTTGATTGCTCAAACATGAAGTTCTTAAAATCCTCGCGGGTAAACTCGCGCGGGTGATTAAAAACAACCGTATCCAGATAGTCATCAAGGTCTACACCTGCTGCTTCGTACACGTTAAAAATGAACGTATGCAGTTCCTTTACCTCGCTGTAATCAAGGCCGAATTTGCGTGCAGCTTCCTCGCGGGACTCGTGGCCCCAGCCGTTGGTAAGCAAAACCCCGCCGATATCGAAAAAGAGGAACTTAACAGATGTTGCTTCCATCGTATTAAGCTTTATTTTTCTGGTCTTCGATAGCTTTTAAAAGTTTCTCGAAAGGCTTGTTGAATTTATCAATACCCTCATCTTCCAGTTTCTGGGTGATCTCGTCTAAGTTGATGCCGGCAGCTTTAACACGTTGTAGCGTTTCAGTAGCCTGCTCTAAACCAAGCATCAAAGTATCGGCG
This sequence comes from Mucilaginibacter conchicola, assembly GCF_003432115.1. Lineage (GTDB taxonomy): Bacteria > Bacteroidota > Bacteroidia > Sphingobacteriales > Sphingobacteriaceae > Mucilaginibacter > Mucilaginibacter conchicola. The sequence continues at coordinate 592,525 of NZ_QWDC01000002.1, read as the reverse complement.
GCAATACCATGGTCGCGGAATGCTTCGATAGTTTCCAAAGGAACGGTATCAACAGTATCAGGGCCGATAAGCGCCTCAACGTATTTAGTGTCTTTAAAAGCAGGGTTTTTGCTGCTGGTACTTGCCCAAAGCAAACGCTGTGGTTTAGCGCCTTTTGCTTCAAGCGCTTTCCAACGCTCGCTGCTGAATACGCGTTTGTAGATCTCATAAGCTTTTTTAGCTGATGCGATAGCAACTTCGCCTTTTAATTCGCCAAGGCCTTTTTCGTCTAATAACGGGTCAACCATTACGTCGATACGGCTAAGGAAGAAGCTGGCTACAGATGAGATGTGCTCAATATTGTGGCCTGCTGCTAAGTGGTCTTCTAAACCTGCAATGTACGCCTCGGTTACTTCCTCGTAACGTTGTAAGCCGAATAACAAGGTAACGTTGATGTTGATGCCATGTGCGATAGATTCGCGGATAGCTTTCAAACCTGGTTTGGTACCCGGGATCTTGATCATCACGTTCTCGCGATCAACTTTTTCCCAAAGCTCTACTGCCTGTTTTGCAGTACCTTCGGCATCAAGCGCCAGGAACGGAGAAACCTCTAAGCTTACGTAACCATCAGCACCTTTAACGGCACCGTTGTAAACACCGCTGAAAAGATCTGCAGCTGCCTGGATATCTTTAACGGCTAATTCAAAAAACAATTCCTCGGTAGTTTTGGCCGTTTTACCGAACTCTTTTATATCAGTATCGTAATCTGAACTGCTTGTTATCGCTTTCTCAAAAATGGCCGGGTTTGAGGTTACGCCTCTAACGCCATCCTCATCAATTAACTTTTGTAGTTTACCTGATGAAATGATCTCGCGGTCAATAAAATCAAGCCAGATGCTCTGACCAAACTCGTGGATTTGTTTTACTTTATTTGCCATGATAAATATATCTGTGTGGTTTTTAATTCTTTGTTAGTATAACGTTTAGCACACTCAAATGTGCTGATTAATGTGTATTGTTTTGTAATGCTAATCTCCTAATTACGTTATCATTGTGTAATTAATACACAATGAGTATCAGCCATTCAAAATTTCAAGTGGATAACCCTGAAACAGGCCGCTCTCGATGACCCCTGTTATCGATTTGATATCGCGCTCCAAACCGCTTTCTATCGCATCAAATTTACAATCCAGTATCAGGTTGTTGTTCTCGGTTATCACCGGGCCATCCTTGCCTTTTGCGGGGCGTAATGCAATATCCACAGCGCCTAACTGCTGTAACTGTTTCTCAACTGTTAATAATGCCTGCGGGAAAACCTCAACCGGTACCGGGAACTTTGAACCGAGCTTATTTACCAGTTTACTTTCATCAACAATGATGTAATTAACCGGACTACTGCTGATCAGTAATTTCTCTTTGAACATGGCACCGCCACGGCCTTTTATAAGCCAGTTGTTTGGGTCTACCTCATCGGCACCGTCAAAAAGCCAGTCGGGAGTATGTTCGTAAAGGGTGGTAAGCGGGATGCCCAGCTTGGCGCAGAACATTGAAATCTCCAGCGAAGTGGGGATAGCTTTGATGTTTAACTGTTCGGTTTTTAACCTGTCGGCAATGGCAAGCAATGCCAAATAAACGGTAGAGCCCGAGCCAACGCCAAGTACATCGCCATCTTTTACCTTTTGGGCAATTTGCTGCGCTACTTTTTGTTTGCCCTCAGGATTAATGATCTCTGACGACCATTGGAGCCGTTCAATTAAACTATCCATACTGGTATCAAGTAGTTAGTATCAGGTAGTAAGACAGAACATCTGCACCTGTTACGAACATCTTTTAAATGGTATTAGGTAGAAAGCATCAGGTAGCAAGAAAACAGTTACCTGTCTATATACTTGCTACCTGATACTAAGGTCTTATTTTAAAAGCGCTTTTGCTTTCGCTACAACATTATCAACGGTGAAGCCGAAATGTTTGTAAAGGTCATCAGCCGGTGCAGATTCACCAAAGGTGGTCATGCAAAGGGTATCACCTTCGTCGGTGGTGTATTTATGCCAGCCTTGTGGTGATGCCATTTCAACAGCTAAACGTTTTCTGTTTGCTTTTGGCAATACGCTTTCTTTGTAAGCAGCATCCTGTGCCTCAAATAACTCCCATGATGGCATGCTTACCACACGGGTTGAGATACCTTCTGCTTCCAGTTTTTCTTGTGCCTGTAGTACTAAAGCAACTTCAGAACCGGTTGCTAACAGGATCAGGTCAGCGTTGCCGCTTTCTTTTGATACAACGTAAGCACCTTTTTCAAGGTCTGCCGCTTTACCGTATTTATCCTGATCAAGGATAGGCAATGCCTGGCGGGTGAATATCAATACAGTTGGGCCACCTTTTTTCTCGATAGCTACTTTCCATGCGTAAGAGGTCTCGTTGGCATCAGCCGGGCGGATAACTGTTACGTTAGGGATAGCACGCAGCGTTGCCAAATGCTCTATAGGTTGGTGGGTTGTACCATCTTCACCTAAACCGATGCTATCGTGTGTGTAAACGAATATCGGGCTTATCTTCATAATGGCCGCCAAACGGATAGGCGGGCGCATATAATCTGCAAATTGCAGGAAGGTAGCACCAAATGGCAGTAACCCTTTGGTTAAAGCCATACCGTTCAACGCCGAACCCATTGCATGCTCGCGGATACCGAAGTGGAAGTTGCGGCCTGCACGGTTCTCTGAAGTGAATGAAGTTTCTTCTTTAAGGTTGGTTTCTGTAGAAGGTGCTAAGTCGGCAGCACCACCTAACAGGTTAGGCAATACACCGGCAACAGCGTTCAATACTTTACCAGATGCCTGGCGGGTTGCCATTTTAGGATCTGATCCTTTAAATACCGGCAATTTATCAGTCCAGCCTTTTGGTAGTTCGCCTTTAAACGAAGCTTCAAACTCGGCAGCCAGTTCAGGGTATTTCTCTTTGTATTTAGCAAAAAGCTCGTTCCATTTCTCTTCTTTTTTAACACCACGTTCGCCTTTTTCGCGGTAGTATTTAATAACCTCATCAGGCACGTTGAATGATTTTTCAGGATCAAAGCCAAAAAACTCTTTCACCAGTTTTATCTCATCAGCACCCAGCGGCGAACCGTGTGAACCGGCAGTACCCGATTTGTTAGGGCTACCATAAGCGATCAATGAACGTACGCGGATCAGTGATGGTTTCTGTGTTTCAGATTTAGCGTTTATCAATGCCAGCTCTAAAGCATGGGTATCATTAACATCAGCTATCTCCTGTACGTGCCAGCCATAAGCACGGAAACGTGCGCTTACATCCTCGTTAAAGGCAATATTAGTGCTGCCCTCAATAGAGATATGGTTATCATCGTACAAGTAAATAAGGTTGCCAAGCTCCAGGTGACCCGCTAATGAAGCAGCCTCAGAGGTTACACCTTCCATCATATCGCCATCGCTTACAATAGAGTAAACTTTGTAATCAAAAAGCTCAAAGCCCGGTTTGTTGTAACGTGCAGCCAAATGTTTTTGCGCAATTGCAAAACCCACACCGTTTGCAAAACCCTGACCAAGTGGGCCGGTAGTTACATCAACGCCCGGTGCCAAACCATACTCCGGGTGACCGGCAGTTTTGCTGTTAAGCTGGCGGAAGTTCTTGATATCATCTAATGACAGATCATAACCTGTAAGGTACAGGAAGTTGTATTGCAAGATACATGCGTGGCCAGCAGAAAGGATGAACCTATCACGGTTAGCAAAATCAGGGTTATGCGGGTTATAGTTTAAAAACTTGGTCCACAGTACATGGCCCATTGGTGCCAAAGCCATTGCCGTGCCCGGGTGGCCCGAATTTGCTTTTTGTACTGCATCTGCCGATAATACCCTAACGGTATCTATCGCTAATTTTTCAAGTTTTTCGTTCGGTTTTTCCATTGTTGTAAGTAAAAAAGAGAAAATTATTATTTAGTTGGGGTTGCCATTGCTACGTGGGTAACAGGATGTTTATCCTCTTGCCACAATCGCGCCCCGCCTTTTATCCCGTCGGCGTTGGTGACAATTTTCATATTCTTATCCAGCTTAAAGTCAAGCAGGTCAGAGTTACCGCCGCCTATATATAAATAGTCGTAATTAAATACAGTTTTTAAAATGTCAAAAACCTTGCGGATACGGCGGTTCCATTTTTTCTCGCCTATCTCGTCAAGTGCACGGTCGCCAATATACTCATCGTAATCGCGGCCTTTTGATACCGGGTGGTGCGATACCTCAAGGTGAGGCAGCAGGTGGCCATCCATCAGCAGCGCAGTACCAAAACCGGTACCCAGTGTTATCACCATTTCAAGGCCTTTGCCTTTAACCACACCAAGACCCTGCATGTCGGCATCGTTAACTACCTGGGTATCTTTGCCCAGTTCTTCGGTTAAACGTTTCCTGAAATCAACATCGGCCCAAAAATCAGTACCCAGGTTAGGGGCTGTTTTTACAATACCATTGCGCACATAGCCGGGGAACCCAACCGATACGCGGTCATACTCCGGGTAATTCTTCACCAGGGTTTTAATGGCCTTTATAATGTTTTCGGGATTGGCCGGTTTGGGGGTGGCAATTTTCTGGTAATCCATAGTAAGGTTGCCCTTGCTGTCTAAAATGGTAGCCTTAACGCTCGAACCGCCGATATCAACAGAAAGTATCCTTAATTGGGAAGGTGTAGTTTTCATGTACCCGGTAATTATTAGATGTATAATGTGGTATTCGCTGTAAATATCACATAATTAAATAATAAATGGTATTATTTACCCATAATATTCAACGCCAAATAAACAGCAAATGGCTTATAATAATGTAATCTGTATGTTACTTTATTTGCGAATACTTGTTAGCACAACCTTTGAAAGCGGTTTGAGTTTGCCGCATGGTGTATTTATGACATTTTGTTGAAAGGAGAGGATTGCATGTTTATAAGAAATAAGGGCGTTTCCCCTATGTGCATCGGGGCCGGGCTATACGTTCATACGCCTGTCCCGAAGGGATGCCTATGGCACAGGCCTTGTGCGCAGCGCCGGTATCCACTTCTATCCCTAACGCAGATGGTCCTGATTCAAAGAACCGTGTCATTTCGAACGAGCGACAGCGAGGAGAACCGAATCGAAGCTCATCGTAGATAGATCTTCTGCGTTGTAAATGTCGCGTGTAGAAGATTTCTCGTCACCCCCGCGCACGATCCTGCCCTTCTGTTCGCTCGAAATGACATACTTTTATTTGTCATTCTGATTCGCCGGCTGGCGGAGAAGAATCTTACCGTGTTCGTACCTCGCAATGACGCGCGAGTGTTATTGACAAAATCAACCATCACGAATTGGCCGAGGTGTTCACGCTTGTTCACGAGCGTTCACGTGCGTGAAAGTGAACACCATCCCTATATCCCCAAACTATTCTTCCCGCCTTTTAAATAATAGCTTTTGCCCTTCCATATAAACACGCCATCGGTACGCATGGGCAGCTCCACATCCATGGCCCATTTAGCGCCGGTTTTACGATAGTTTACTTTTACCATGCCGTTGGGATGCGGTACCTCGCCGGCTGCATTTTGCAGGCTGCCCAGGTGTGGCTCTACCTTTACTTTACTGAAGCCCGGGGCATAACTATCCACCCCCAACACAGTACGGAAGAATTCGATATTCGGACTGGCACCCCAGGCGTGGCAGTCAGAGCGGTTATGTTCCAGGTCTGAGATCTCGGCCCATGTAGTGAGGCCCGTTTTGATGTTGTTGCGCCAGATATCCAGCCATTTTACATAGTTATTGCCCAGGCCGCCTTTCACCATTGCCTGGTGCACATAGTATTTAAAATAAATGGTTGAGGATACTATGGTGGTATCGTTTTGCAGCCTTTTGGCAATAGCAGGCACGTTTGCGCCCTGCGCCACACCGCTCAAAATAGCCAGCGAGTTAGCATGCTGCGACCAGGTGTTTTTATCTTTATTGTCGGCGTACAAGCCGCGGCCGGCATCCCAGTATTTCTTTTGGATAGCAGTTTTTAATTGCGATGCCTTAGCATTGTACATAGTTGCAAAGGCGGGCATGCCCAGTTTGCTTTCCATTTCTGCAGCCTGCTGGTAGGCCCATAGCAGCTGCATATCCAGTACCGATGAGTTACCATCCTTATCCTTCGGCGATTGGCCGAAATCCCAACCTTGGGTGCTCACCCAGTCCACAAACGTCCAGTAGGGCGTTTTTTTGAGCGAGCCATCAGCTTGCTGGTACTTACTGAAAAAGGCCAGCACTTGCCGCACACCTTCCAGCTTGTCTTTCACAAATTTGGGGTCGTTGCGGTACATCCAGTAATCGTGCAGCATACCTACATACCACAATGAGAACGTAGAAATGATCTGCGGACTAAAAGATGGGTGCCTGCTCAACGTAACGCCTTCGGCAATGCGCGAGTGGTCTATCAGGTTAATTGCATTCCGTGCCAGGCGGTCGTCTCCGGCATTGTAGTACGATACCATGGCCTGTATACGGCCGTCGCCTATGTACTGCAGCTGCTCGTAGTACGGGCAATCGAAATAGGTTTCAACCGCGCACAAACGTGCCGTGCGCCAGCCTATATCCAGTATCTGCTGCATCTCGGGATCGGCTACTTCCAGTTTGGCCTGCCTTTTAAAAGGGAAACCGGTAAAGGTGCCGTAAATATCGTTGATAGTGAGCGGTTGTTCATGCGTGGTGATATTAACCAATATATACTTGTAGGTGCGGAAAGCCATGGTGGTAAACACCTGGCCGGCCGAACCGTCTGCAATAATGCTGTCCTTGCGGCCCGCAAATTTATAGCCGTCTACCTCGTTACGGTTGGGTTTTACCATGCCACGTGTATTTGCCATAGGCGATTCACAATAAGTAAATGAGATACCCGCTTTATCGCCGCCGCTCAGGTTTAGGGTGAGATATGCATTGGTCAGGAAGGTTTGATCCAACAGCATAGATGCTGTTGTATTTGCCGGTATGGTTACCGCTGTTTGTGTAGCAGGGAAGCCTGTAGGTGCGGTAAACCCTTTTGCATAGCGCAGGGTGTTGATCCGCTGGTTGGTCATCTCCATTTGCGGAATGGAAGATGGCACCAACATCCAGCCGAAAGCATCGGTCATGCCTTTTGGCTGGCCTCTGTCCAGTTCTTTGGCTGGCAGCCAGGCGTTGTCATTAAAGCCTGCGGATTGCCAGTCTTTAACCATCTGGTGCATATCCACCATCTCACCGGGGCCGGCAACATAATAGGTGGGGTAGCCAACACCGGTTAACGGTTTAAAAGCATTATCGCGAATGCCGCGCCAGGTTTTATCGGTATTAATGATGTCTTCTTTTTCGGTATCGCCCTGCAGGATAAAAGCTGTCCATTCGGTTATCTGCGCCTCGGGGCGGTCTTCGCCGTCGTTCCAAACCAACGAGGCAATGGTATTCTTACCTGCTTCGAGGTAAGGCGCTATATCAACGGTCTCATAGTTCCAGTAGTAAGTATCGCCACGCGCGGGGCCCAGTGATACCAGTTTGCCGTTCACATACAGTTTGTAACGGTTATCTGCTGATACATGCACCACAAACTTTGCCGGTTTGGTAGGCAGATCAAACGATTTGCGGAAATGGTAAACGCCATAGGTTTTGTCCGGCTCGTTAGGCAGGAATATCCAGTGAGCCTTCCACTTTTTGGTCAGGAGATCGGGATTGATATTTTGTGCTTTTAACGGAGATAAAGCGACAAGGCACAGCAGTGCAAGTACGAGTCTGGCAGGTAGTTTCATGACAGGTATATTGGTTAGCGCATTGTAAATTAAGAAAATTTAACATACCAAGTGTGCTGAAGGATGTGGTAATGATGTAACTTGTAGCAGTTAATACAGATTGTCATTTCGAACGAGGTACGAGGAGAACCGGAACAGAGTGGAGCTCATCGAAGATAAATCTTGTTACTCCATGTTAGTCGGCTTGTAAGGAATAACAGGATTTCTCACTGTCGTTCGAAATGACTTGGCCTTAAAATCAACCACCATGAGCAACACCCTGCATATCCTCAACGGCGACTCTACACTCTACGGCTTTGAACGCACCGGCATTGACGGCGATGTATTGATTTGGCGCGAAGTATTATCTGAGGGCCCGCTGCTGGAAAATATCAACTCAGCCGCATTTTGGAAAGAGCGCGCTGCCTGGATAGGGCAAACTTTTGGCGAACCCACTGCTGATTATCAGAAAAAGGTAGTAGAGCCATTGGCGCGTTTGAGTGAAGATTACAAGGATATCAACCTATGGTTTGAGTTTGACCTGCATTGCCAGGTAAATATGCTTGGAGTAATGATGCTGCTATCTCAGCACACCGACCTTACCGAACGCAATATTTACCTGATATGCCCCGACAGCTTCCCCGGCAAGCCGGATTTCCGCGGTATGGGCGAACTAACCGGCGAAGAGCTGGAATACTTGTACGATAACATCCGCGTACAACTAAGCGACTATGATTTTGAACTGGCTACGGAAGCATGGGATATCTATATAGCCAAAGATGCCGTGACTTTAGAACAATGGTTAGCAACGGGAAGGTTCTGGGGTAACCTGCATTCGCTTAAGCCTGCCTTGTCAGCCCACCTCAAACGCCTTCAAACTAATAGTGAAGGCCGTAACTACATCGAACAAAAGCTATTGGATATCTATAATAACGGTATTAGTGACCGATTAGCCATCCATAGTGAGTTTTGGAAAACCGAACCTATTTACGGCTTGGGGGATGCTGAGTTGAATATTTATTTGGATAAACTCAATATCGTTTAGTGATCCGTTTCTTCTAACAGGTCTTTCAACTGTTTAATGCGCGCTCTTGTGCTTTGGGTTTTAGAGTTATTGATGGCCAACGGTGCCATTGAGCCACCCTCGTATAACAGTGCGTAGATCTTAGCTTCCTCATCTCTGAAAGCTACCCACTTGCGTTGTGATTGTGTTAATGCTGCCTTTAACCCAGGCGCCAGGCGCGTCATGAGTTGTTTGTAAAGGGTGTTGAGTTCCTTGTCTGCCGCAGCAAATTCTTTTGCCGAGCAAATATTCATTTCGGTTTGCGTTACGGCTTTAGAGCAATCAACACTTTGTGCATGCAGTCGACTGCTGAATGCCATTACCAATAAAAACAGCGGGAATATTTTACGAAGCATGGGTTTATGAATTTAAGATATCAGTATAAAACGGATGGTTCTTATGTTTAGGATTTGACCATATCAATCGCCCATTTTCAAAAATTGCGACACGCGAACGAACCGATGCGGAATTGTCAAAAAGATAAGCTTTGTCAAAAAGCGAAAGGTGTGCTTTCAGGTTGATCCGGCTTTTATGATAACGTCTTACTACATCCTCAAGATTTACGTTGTGGCCGAGGTTAGTTTTGCGCTCTTCTACCCTGATTATATTATCCAGGACAGATTGCAGGGCTATAAAATAAAGGGTTGCTTTGTATCCTTTCGCTTTTGCGGTTTTCACATCCCTGATCTCGCTACTGCCCGAAAATGTGGTTTCAAAAGCAAGGTCGTTGAGTTGATCAATAGCTGAGGCTCGATCAGATAAAGCGACCCTTGCAGCTTTCAGATGATGGTCATAACTGCCAAAAACATTTAGCGCAATACTATCCGGATTGATAACATCAGTTTTTACACGGCCTCTTTGAACAAGGTGAGTAGTAAGAGTTGTTTTACCCGACCCGTTAGGCCCGCCAATTACTACTATTTCAGGCATTACAAGGCGTTAAGAGGACGGATTATTTCTTCGAGCAATCTGAGGTCTTCGGTAAGGTGTTTACGGACTATGAATTTTGCGCCGCTTGAGTACTCTTTAACGAAAAGCTCGCCTGACATAGTTTCGGGATATTGCTCATCACGATAAAAGATAGGAACGCCGGCTTTCAACATTTGCTCTGCACCCCATCCGGCACCTTCATCTATCACTTTTTGCAAAGGATCGTTCTTGTATATATCCTCAAGTGTCACCATTTTTAAATATACTTAAAATTTGATCAAAGTTTCCATCATTTCCTCTAAACGGGCTTTGGCCAAAAACTGGTCTTCCAAGGCTTTGTTCATGGGTACGGCAGTATCCAGGCTGGCGCAGCGCATTACCGGGCCATCCAGGTATTTAAAGCAATGTTCGCCTATCCAGGCTGCAATCTCGCCACCAAAACCGCTGGTAAGGGTATCCTCGTGTAATACCAAAACCTTAGAGGTTTTCTTAACGGTTTTTTCAACTGCGGCTTTATCCCATGGTTGCAGGCTGCGCAGGTCAATGATCTCTATAGATTGGTCGGGGTGGTTATCGGCATATTCAATAGCCCAGTGTACGCCCAGCCCATAGGTGATGATACTGGCCTTGGTGCCCTCGCGGATAACGCGGGCTTTGCCTATCTCTACAAAGTAATCATCATCTGGCACGCTACCGCTTATGCTGCGGTAAAGGGCTTTGTGCTCAAAAAACATCACCGGGTTAGGGTCATTAATGGCAGCCATTAACAAACCTTTGGCATCATCCGGGAAGGCGGGGTAAACCACTTTTAGTCCCGGTGTTTTGGTGAACCATGCTTCGTTACTTTGCGAGTGGAACGGCCCTGCACCGGTACCCGCACCCGTAGGCATGCGTATCACCGTATCAACCGTTTGGCCCCAGCGGTAATAAGTTTTGGCCAGGTTGTTCACTATCTGGTTAAAGCCGGCGCTCACAAAATCGGCAAACTGCATTTCTACTACAGATTTATAGCCATTGATGGCCAAACCCATAGCCGCACCCACAATGCCCGATTCGCAAATAGGCGTGTTGCGTACCCTGTCTTTCCCAAACTCTTCAACAAAGCCCTGGGTAATTTTAAAGGCACCGCCGTACTCGGCAATATCCTGCCCCATGATCACCATGTTTGGGTGGTTATGCATGCTCAACCGCAAAGCATCTGATATGGCATCGATATAGCGTTTATCAGAAGTGCTCTCAGACGGTAAATGCCGCGGCGCATTAAACAGGCGGTACATGGCCTGTTCTTCGGTTTGTACATGCGGTATAATATCCGGCTCGCTGAAAACCTTTTCTATTTCGGCATCTATCAGCGTGGTAAACTCATTTCGTAAATACGGCACCCACTCCGGGCGAAGCACACCTTCGTCCAGCAGGTACTTTTCAAAATTCTCCAGCGGGTCTTTCTGTTTCCATTCCTCAAATAAATGTGGTGGTACATATTTAGTGCCCGATGCTTCCTCGTGCCCACGCATGCGGAAGGTCATGCATTCTATCAGCACAGGGCGCGGTTTTTCGCGCATTTCTTTCGCCAGCGTATCAATAGTATGGTAAACTTCCAATACATTGTTACCGTCTATTTTGCGGCCCTCAATACCGTAGCCGATGGCTTTATCAACCAGGTTAGCGCAGCGGTATTGCTCGCTGGTTGGAGTAGATAGGCCATAGCCATTATTTTCTATCAGGAAAATAACCGGCAGATCCCAAACGGCGGCAATGTTTAGCGCCTCGTGGAAATCGCCTTCGCTGGTGGCACCTTCGCCGGTGAATACCAGGGTAACTCTCTTATCTTGTTTTAATTTGTCTGCTAAGGCAATACCATCAGCCAGGGCCATTTGCGGGCCAAGATGCGATATCATGCCGATGATCTTATACTCCTGCGTGCCGAAATGGAATGAGCGGTCGCGGCCCTTGGTAAAGCCCGATGCCTTGCCCTGCCACTGCGCCATTAAGCGCGAGATAGGGATATTACGCGATGTAAATACACCCAGGTTGCGATGCATAGGCAGGATGTATTCATCGTTATTGAGCGCTAAAGTTGCGCCAACAGAAATAGCTTCCTGGCCAATGCCCGAGAACCATTTGCCAATGCGGCCCTGGCGCAGCAGGATGAGCATTTTTTCTTCAACCAGGCGGGGCAATAACAGTTTCTTATAAAACGTTATTAGTCCGTCATTATCTATATTTTTCCGGTCAAAAATCATCACGTAAAGCTAAGAAGTTTTTAAAACTTTGTATGTTTGAACAATCCACTTTTTCGCTATGAAGCAATTGTACGTTAGGTTTATATTATTTTTCGCTTTTATTGCCCTGGTAAGTTTTGTGCCAGATCATTTCCTGTTGGCCGAGCATTTTTTCCTGAAAAAAGGCGATACTTTAAGCCTGCACCTGCTGCTTGGCGAGAACCTTGCCGGTGAAAGTGAACTGCATTATACCGCTAAACAAACTACCAAGTTCAATATCTACGAAGGTAAAAAAGTTACCGACCTTACCAAGGTAGTTAAAGATAATGCACAGCCATTATTAAAATACAATGTAAGTAATGATGGCCCGGTGCTGGTATCGTTAAATAATAATGAGCTGAACGAGATTCCCCGGGAGGATTTCCTGGCGTTTTTAACAGAGCAGGGTTATGACGACATTGCTGATAAACTAAAGAACAGTAATGCACTAAATTTTACCGAAAAATGCAATCGTTACATTAAAACTCTGCTAACCGTTGGCGATGGCGGCGGCAACGAACATAGCAAAGTAGTTGGCGACGATTTTGAGATAGTGCTTAAAAAGAACCCATACAAACTTAATTACGGAGAAGACCTTACCGCTACCGTAACCTTTAAAGGAAAGCCTTATGATGGGCCGGTTTGGGTATATATCAAAGCCTCATCGGGCAACATCTATCCCCAAAAACTGAATACCGACCCGCAAGGAAGGGTTTATATGAATATTAGCCGCGAAGGCGTTTATATGTTGCGTGCTACTAAGTTTGAGGCATCAAAAGGCAAAGAGGCCGATTATGAATCATGGGTGGCCAGCTACATCTTCTCGTTCCGTAATCACGATGATGAGCCGAATACTTACAAAGAGTTTGGCTTTGGCGATAAGCACTAAATATTAAAGTTGATCTGTTGTGGATTTCGGCTAAAGCCGGATGGTTTATCTGTTTATCCGTTGGCTGAAGCCAACGGTAATGATATTCATGATATAATTTATTCATTACCGTCCCATTTTGTGGGACGGGATATTAAACCCGCACGAGTGGACTTTAGCCCTAAGTTGAATTTGCAGGTAAGCTTTGTTAGCTTGCCCTATGTAGAGAGTGGTTACAGCAGCGGTAAAGTCTCCGGGTTAAACCAGGGCTTTAGCTCATAGCGCACTTGCAGCAGCCCGGTGTCATAGGGGATACTTTCTAATAAATTTAACTGCACACGGCTTTTTATCTCCTGAAACAACGGCTTACCTTCGCCTAAAACGATAGGATGGATGGCCAGCAGCAATTCGCTTACCAGGCGTTTATTCATGAATATAGATACCAGTTCGGCACCGCCAAAGAGCCAGATATCGCCACCTTCGGCATTTAGGATCTGATCTACTGCCGCATCAAAATTATCGCGGCGAATAACATGAAACCTTTCGCCTTCTTCCGGGCTGATACTATCCGAGAAAACATAGATGTTTGGCACCGGGAACATATCCAGATCATTACGGATCATCTCAAAGCTTTTGCGGCCAATAAACATGGTATCGGTATTGGAATAGAATGCTTCCATGCCGTAATCCTGGTCGGCAAAGCACCAGTCGTACTCGCCATTGGGGCCTTCAATAAACCCATCAAGGCTCACGGCCAGGTTCATTATCACTTTTCTCATAAGATAGTTTTGTTATTCGGGGCGCTGCCCTTCTTTCCATTGCTGGCTAAACGATTTTTGTGCCACCTCTGGCATTTCTTTGTAATGCCCCCATGATTTTTTGAAGAAGGTGCGCAGCATCCAGTTTTTAGTTTTACCGCTAAAAAAGTCAGTTAACTTGCGTTTAAGCATGCCTTTGGTCCACAGTTGCCAGCCCCACTTTTCTTTAGTTGGTGCAAGGCCATCTTTTACTGAATCGCGGCGGTTTAGCAATAGCATTTTGTGGATATCTATCTTCACAGGGCACACCTCGGTGCATTTGCCGCAAAGGCTTGATGCAAAGCTGAGGTGCTTAAACTCCTGCATCCCCTTTAGGTGAGGTGCTATAACTGAGCCTATCGGCCCGCCGTAAGTGTAGTCGTACGTATGGCCGCCAATGTTCTGGAACACCGGGCAAACGTTTAAACATGCCCCGCAACGGATGCAGTACAAACCCTGGCGCTGTTCTTTTTGGGCCAGCAGGTTGGTGCGGCCATTGTCAAGCAATACCACGTACATTTCTTCGGGGCCGTCGGTTTCGTTAGTTTGGCGCGGGCCACTTAAAATGGTATTGTATACCGTAAGGTTTTGGCCGGTGCCGTGGGTAGCCAGCATGGGCCAAAAAGTATCAAGATCTGTTATGGATGGTATCATTTTCTCGATACCAACAACAGCGATATGGATCTTAGGAAAGCTGGTAGTTAAGCGTGCATTACCCTCGTTTTCGCTGATAGCAATACTACCGGTATCGGCGATCAGGAAGTTAGCGCCGGTAATACCAACATCGGCTTGCAAGTATTTGCTGCGCAATATCTCGCGGGCTTTTTGGGTAAGTTGCTCTGGTGTGCTATCTATCGGGCTACCAAATTTCTCGTTAAAAAGTTTGGCGATATCTTCTTTTGATAGGTGCATGGCTGGTGTTACCATGTGGTATGGTTCCTGGCCAAGCAATTGTACTATGTACTCACCAAGATCACTTTCTAACGCCTCAATGCCGTGTTGTTCAAGGGCTGCATTGAGGTGGATCTCCTCGGTAGCCATTGATTTTGATTTGATAACCGTTTTTGCGCCGGCTTTTTGGATAATATCCAATATCTCTTTACGTGCTTCTTCGGCATCGTTAGCCCATATCACCTTACCGCCGCGTTTCTGGAAGTTGGATTCAAACTCGGGCAGGAATTTGTCCAGGTTCTCCATCACCCGCCATTTAATGGTATGGCCTTTCTTCTTGGTATGATCAAGGTTTGCCAGCCTGGCTTTGCCTTTCTCAAAAGATGCATCGTACTTATCAATACTATTGTTGATAATGCGCCGGTGATCTGTTTCAAAAGCTTTTTGCTCTGATGCTACCAAAAAGTCGTTTGCGGTACTTGCCATGTATGCGAAAGTAATTAAACCCTACAAAAGTTTTATGATATGTTAAAAATACAACAAGTATGTGTTAAACTGTAATGCTGTGTTAGGTATGGTAGTCTACGGTGCATGAAAGTAAAAAATTTAGTCGCAAGTTTATTGGTTGTGATATTGGCAACATCATGTTCAAAGCAAGTTTATAATAATAACGCCTACCTGGCTAAGCATAAACTGGAAGGTAAAACACTGGCCATTTTGCCTGTTGAGGTGCATATTGCCGGGAGAACGGACAAGAACAATAACCGCTATGCCGAGGAGCAGGCACTAAGCCTTAACCTGCAAAACCAATTTCACCAGGATTATCTTCGCCATGCCGGTTCGCCAGGTAAAGGGCAACAGCATGTAATGCTTTTAGATCCGGAAATGGTTAATAGCCGCCTGCAAAATAAAGTAGCCGATTTACGCAGCGTTTGGGCTTTACCCGCCGACAGCGTTGGCCGCATGGCGGGTGCCGATCTTGTTTATAAAATACGCATCAGCACACAGCGCTACATGTCAAAAGATCTGGCCAAGGGTATCAACACAGGGTTGTTCCTGCTGGAGTCTATCATCGAGAATAAAAAGAGTTCTGATATTATTGACATGCCGAATGTTAAAGCCGAAGACGTTGACTATGATATCAGCCTGATTGAAACGCGTACCGGTGAGGTGATATCAAAATATATAAATAACCCCGACAGAGAGAAGGACGAACCTATAAAAGACATCAACAAGAAAATGGTAAAGGCGGCTGCCGTTTACGTAGGGCGATAATTGATTTTAGTACTGTATTTTATCAAAAGGAAAATTTATTCGTTTTGGGGAAATAAAAACAGCGAAAATTGGCTATAATTGCGTAATATTTAATTGTATGAAACTAAACCAAATCACTATCCTTCTTGCTGCTTTTATCGGCCTATCATCTTGTAAAAAAGAAAATACCGACAATTCGCAGAAACAAGGCTACACCCAATATTTTAACGGTACCGTTAATGGTAAAGCAGTTGATATTAAAACAGAGGCAACATCGCGCTATTTGCAATGTACGGCCTGCGATGTTGAATCTATTGCCGGCGATTGGACAGGCTTTACATCAATAGATAAGGAGGCTTACAAAGTATCGGTAGTTATTGCTGATGATAAGTCGGGAGTTTCAAAAACACAGCGATTGGTGTTCAGGGTATTTGATATTAAAAAGGGGGTATTCAGCTTAACAGGAACTGAGGATATTTATAACCCATTATCATCTTATGCTTTAGTGGTTAAACAGGGCAATACCGATAAGTATGATGTTTTTTATATGGCCGATCCTAAGAAAGCGCCATTTACTATTGAGATTAATAAATATGAGTATAACTCGGTGAGTGCCTTGCCAACTGTTGGGGGTAAATTGAATGGTACGCTTTATAACACCAAAGATGCCGGCGATGCCATAGAAATTAAGGATGCTACTTTTGAAGTAAGATATTAGGTACAATATACCCCATAAACAACAAAAGCGACCAAAATGGGTCGCTTTTGTTGTTTATAATCAAGTTGATATTATCTTGTACCTTTTGGTGCATCCGCCTTATCAACAACAGGGCGTGCATCGCGGTTAGCCAGTTCCCAGCCAGTATAGAATGCCAGTTGGGCACGTTTAGCCAATAACGGGAAGTTAATTTTGCTTACCTCATCACCAAGGCCATGGTAATCGGCGTGTACGCCGTTGAAGTAGAATATAATTGGCACGTTGAAACGGGCAAAGTTATAATGATCAGAACGGTAGTAGAAACGGTTAGGATCATTAGGATCATCGTATTTGTAATCCAGTTTCATTTTGGTGTAGGTATTGTTAGCCTCTTCGCCAATTTTATGCAGGTCTGAGCTCAGCATGTTTGAGCCGATAGAATACACGTAGTTTGCAGAATCAGGTTTACCAACATACTCCTCACCCACACGGCCAATCATGTCGATGTTTAAGTCGGCAATGGTATTAGCCAGCGGGAATACAGGATGATCTGTATAGTACTCAGAACCTAATAAACCTTTTTCTTCGCCAACGTTACCCAGGAAAAGCACGCTGCGGCGAGGGCCTTTTCCGTCTTTTTTAGCCTGAGTGAAAGCGCGGGCAATTTCAAGGATACCTGTAGTACCAGAGCCATCATCATCGGCACCATTGTATACTTTATCGGTAGCACCCGGCTTGGTGTTTAAACCAATATGGTCATAATGTGCCGAGAATACCAAAACCTCATCTTTAAGTTTTGGGTCGCTGCCCGGTAAAAAGCCTAATACATCAACAGCTTTTACATCTTTTTTAGTAGCGCTGATGGTAACTGCTGCAGTAGTTTTAACAACCTGGCTTTGTTTAGCAGTTGCAGCAGCAGTTTTCAATTCGGCAAAAGTTTTTCCGCTTGCTTTTAATGCTGCATCAGCAACAGGTGCAGTTACAATAAATAGTGGGGCAGCCGTGTTTTTTGCAGCAGCTGCGTCTTCAGCTTTTTTAAGTGATAGTTGGCCGCCACCGCTTGGGTTTACGCCATTAAAACGAGCAAGTGCAGCAGCAACGCCTTCGTTTGCAGCTAATATTAATGCAGGTTTTTTCTCCTGGATAGCTTTTACGATAGCACGGCGGCCTTCGCTCATGCGGTAACTGGTGTTAGCAGTTTTGCCTGCTTCTGGCTTGTCCTCATTTATCCAAAGTACCACTTTACCTGCAAGGTCAAGCCCTGCTAATTCATCAGGTGTGCCGAAACCAACAAACACTACCTCTGTACCATTTACTTTAACATCAGCAGAACCCTGAAACACAAAATCTTTCCAGTTAGCGAAAGACTGTCCGTTGATGGTTAGCGGGCTAACATCAACAGTGTTCTCTGTTAAGGGAACATCTAAGAAATATGATCCTTTAACAGGGGCTTGTAAGCCTAATCTTTTAAATTCGGTAGCAATGTAGTTTGCGGCTTTTTCGGCGCCGGGTTTACCGGTTTCGCGGCCCTCAAACTCGTCTGATGCCAGGATGCTCAGGTGTTTTTTTGCATCGGCAGGGGTAATCAAATTACCATACTTTACCGCCGTTGGGTTTTGTGCACATGCCGATGCCGTTATAGCAACGCCTGCTACCCATAGTGATACTTTTTTCATTGTTTATTTTAAATAATAGGTCAGTTATATATTTAGCAGCTTATTTTATCTACGCGCCTTGCGTGGCGGCCGCCCTCAAACTCTTCGGTAAGGAAGGTCTCGATAGTTTTCTTCGCCTCTTCCAAACTCATGTGGCGTGCAGGCAGGCAAAGCACGTTGGCATTGTTGTGGGTACGTGCCGGAATGGCAACATCCTGTTTCCAGCAAAGTGCTGCACGGATGCCCTGATGTTTATTGGCTGTCATGGCTACACCATTGGCACTGCCACAAAGCAATATGCCAAAATCGGCCT
This sequence comes from Mucilaginibacter conchicola, assembly GCF_003432115.1. Classification (GTDB taxonomy): domain Bacteria; phylum Bacteroidota; class Bacteroidia; order Sphingobacteriales; family Sphingobacteriaceae; genus Mucilaginibacter; species Mucilaginibacter conchicola. The sequence continues at coordinate 574,062 of NZ_QWDC01000002.1, read as the reverse complement.
CGCCGCTTTCAACAGCGGTGGCAACTAAGTGTGCAAAGTCGGGATAGTCGGCAGATTCAGAAGAATAGGTTCCGTAATCTTTAAAAGAAATATTATCAAACATGCCCAGTATGGCTTGCTTGTAATCAAAACCAGCGTGGTCTGCACCAATGGCTATCTTTAACCCGTTTTTCATCAGCTCAAATTTAAAGTTTAAATATGTTGCCGAAGGTAAAGATTTTGTTGGAAATGGGGAGCGTGTGAGGGGGATAATATCGAACAACGAATGAAAAGTAAACGCGTCATTGCGAGGTACGAAGCAATCTCTTTTAGCAAGTCTGCCATGCAGGGAGTCAAATTGTCCTGAAGAGATTGCTTCGTACCTCGCAATGACGAAATGGGTGGTAACCTTAAACAAAAAAGCCGGATAACAAAGTCTAACTTCATTATCCGGCATTCAAAATTCAGTGTTCGATATTCAACAGGACTTATTCGCCTGCTAATTCTCTTGCTTTTTTGCGTTTTTCAACAACCCCTGCTACCACTATACCTACTTCGTAAAGTACAAACAGCGGGATACTTACCACGGTCATGGTGAGCATATCCGGCGTTGGGGTGATAACTGCCGCAATGATCAAGATGATCACAATTGCATAACGGCGGCCGTTACGCATGTATTTTGGTGTTAATATGCCTAAGCTTGACAATATGTAAACCAATATTGGCAGCTGGAATACCGCACCGCTGGCCAGTGTTAATGTGGCTACCGATGAGATATAAGAATCGATAGAGAACCAGTTGGTGATATCGGCACTTACCGTATAACTTGCCAAAAAGTTAACCGACATAGGGGTAATAATGTAATACCCGAACATGATACCGATAACAAACAGGATGGTAGCATAAAAAACGAAGCCACCTGCTGCTTTGCGTTCTTTCTCGTGCAGGGCTGGCTTTACAAAACGCCAAATCTCCCAAAGCAGGTAAGGGAAACCCAGTACAAGGCCTATCATTAATGCAGAGTTGATCTGGAGGGTAAACTGGCCCGCCATTTCATTATTCATCAATTTTATATTGATCTTGTTTACGCAAAAGCCATCCCGGTGCAGTGCATCGCCCAGTTTACAAAGCATCCGGTATGTCCAGAAACTTGGCTTACTTGGCCCCATAATTACTGTTGCGAAAATAAAATCGTAATAGTAAAACGCAACGCCCATGAATATACAAACGGCAATGGCCGAGCGTACCAGGTGCCAGCGCAGTTCTTCGAGGTGGTCAAAGAACGACATTTCGGCTTCCATGTTCTGGCCTTTTTCCTTAATAGCTTTGATTAATTTATTATCGCTCATTTGCATAAAATCCCCACGTTAGGGTGGGGATATGATTTACGTTGTATATTACTATAAAGATTTTTTGTGGTTATTAAAACTCAAAGGTTTCCATAAACTTGGTTGTGAAGTTACCCGCACGGAAGTTAGGGTCTTTCAGCAACTTTAAGTGGAACGGAATGGTAGTTTTAATACCCTCAATAACAAACTCACTTAACGCACGCTCCATGGTAGAAAGCGCTTCTTCGCGGGTTTGGGCTACGCAGATAACCTTGGCTATCATCGAGTCGTAGTTTGGCGGGATAACGTAACCACTGTAAACGTGGGTATCAATACGTACACCATGGCCACCCGGTGAGTGGAAGTTTGTTATTTTACCCGGTGAAGGGCGGAAACCGTTTGCCGGATCTTCAGCATTAATGCGGCATTCGATAGCGCACATTGTTGGTTCGTAGTTTTTACCTGAGATAGGAATACCTGCAGCAACTTTTATCTGCTCTTTTATCAGGTCAAAGTTAATTACCTCTTCGGTAACCGGGTGCTCTACCTGGATACGGGTGTTCATCTCCATAAAGTAGAAGTTACGGTTCTTATCAACCAAAAACTCTACTGTACCTGCACCTTCGTATTTAACGGCTTTTGCACCTTTGATAGCCGCATCGCCCATTTTTTTACGAAGTTTCTCGGTCATGAACGGAGATGGTGCCTCTTCAACCAGTTTTTGGTGACGGCGCTGGATAGAGCAATCGCGCTCTGAAAGGTGGCAAACTTTACCATATTGGTCGCCTACTACCTGTATCTCAATGTGGCGTGGGTCCTCAACATATTTTTCCATGTAAAGGCCATCGTTACCAAAGGCTGCACCAGACTCAGCACGTGCGCTGTCCCAGGCAGGTTCAAATTCTTCGTCTTTCCAAACTACACGCATACCACGGCCACCACCACCGGCAGTAGCTTTAAGTATAACAGGGTAGCCAATTTTTTTGGCGATAGTAAGACCTTGTTTCACATCAGATAACAAACCTTCTGAACCAGGGATGGTAGGTACACCAGCCTTTTTCATGGTTTCTTTAGCCGAAGCTTTATCGCCCATAGCATTAATCTGATCGGCAGTTGCGCCAATGAATTTGATGCCATACTCAGCACAGATAGCAGAGAACTTTGCATTCTCTGACAGGAAACCATAACCCGGATGGATAGCATCGGCGTTGGTTAGCTCTGCAGCTGATATGATGTTAGGGATATTTAAGTATGAATCGCGGCTTACAGGGGGGCCAATACATACAGCTTCGTCGGCAAAACGCACGTGAAGGCTGTCGCGGTCGGCAGTGGAGTAAACAGCTACGGTTTTAATGCCCATTTCCTTACAGGTGCGTATAATACGCAAGGCAATTTCACCACGGTTAGCTATTAATATTTTTTTAAACATAATTTTCAGATGTGCAAATTACAGATGTGCAGGTGTGCAGATTAATTGAATGCGCTTTATTTGCACATTTGCATATCTGCACATTTGCACACTTACTTAGGTTCAACTAAAAATAACGGCTGGTCGTACTCAACCGGAGAAGCGTTCTCAACCAATACTTTTACAATACGGCCTGATACTTCAGATTCGATCTCATTGAACAATTTCATTGCCTCAATAATACAAACTACGTTACCTGCGCTAATATCGTCACCAACGTTTGCAAAGCTTGGCTTATCTGGTGATGATGAACGGTAGAAAGTACCGATCATTGGCGATTTGATAGTGATGTAGTTTGCGTTTTCAGCTGCTGCAGGTGCCGCTGGTGCTGCGGCAGGCGTTGCTGCCGGCAGGCTTGCAGGTTGTGCTGCAGGTGCTGCTGCCAACGGAGCTGCTTGCGCAGGGATAGTAGCGCTTACATAAGTAGGAGCCTCGTTGGTTTTTATTGTAATTTTAAAATTTTCCTGCTCGATAGAAACTTCATTAACGCCTGATTTTGATACGAAGCGTATTAGATCCTGAATTTGTTTAATATCCATAGTAGCGATAATTGGTTTGGATAAAATTAGTTATTAATGTGCAATGTGCAAATATGCAGATGTGCAGGTGAATTTCGGTTATTTATTGTTAACATGTAGCATCTCAGGATGTTTTGATCTGTTTAACACAAACCATTGCACCTGAGAGGTTACGTTAATAAGCCCATTTAAGGTAGATAGAACCCCAGGTAAAGCCACCGCCAAAGGCAGCTAAGATAAGGTTATCGCCTTTTTTGAATTTGCTTTCCCACTCCCATAAACACAATGGTATGGTGCCGTTGGTAGTGTTACCAAAGCGCTCGATGTTAACGATCACTTTTTCTGATGTTAAACCAATGCGGTTAGCGGTAGCATCAATAATGCGTTTGTTGGCCTGGTGTGGTACTAACCATGCAATATCATCACCTGTAAGGCTGTTGCGTTCTAATACTTCGGCAGCAACATCGGCCATATTGGTTACGGCAAATTTAAACACCGCCTGGCCTTCCTGGTATGCGTAGTGCTCTTTAGCATCAACAGTTTCGTGAGTTGCAGGGTGTAAAGAACCACCTGCTTTTTGGAATAACAACTGGGCACCGGCGCCATCGCTTTTCAATACAGAATCAATAATGCCATAGCCTTCGGTATTTGGCTCAAGCAGGGCACAGCCACAACCATCACCAAAAATGATACAGGTTGCGCGGTCCTGGTAGTTAATGATAGATGACATTTTATCGCCACCTACAACCAATACTTTTTTATGCTTGCCGCTCTCAATGAACTGAGCGCCGGTAGTTAAGCCGAATATGAAACCTGAACACGCTGCCTGCAGATCATAACCCCAGGCGTTTTTTGCGCCTATTTTATGTGCAAGTACGTTAGCGGTTGCCGGGAAAGGCATATCGGGGGTAGTAGTACAAAAGATGATCAGATCGATCTCTTCGGCAGTGATGCCGCGTTTTTTAAGGAGACCCTCAACAGCCGGAACGGCCATATCAGAGGTAGCAAGGCCTTCGCCTTTTAATATCCTTCGCTCCTTAATGCCGGTACGGGTGGTTATCCACTCGTCATTAGTTTCCACCATTGTTTCCAGCTCGTGGTTGGTTAAAACGTACTCGGGTACATAACCATTAACAGCGGTGATAGCAGCAGTAATTTTGCTCATTCTATATTTTCTTTACTGAAAAGCCAGTTTTATTTTGTCAACAAGATTGGTCTCGATCATGTTTTTTGAAAGCAATACCATGTTCTTGATGGCCTCGGGGCTTGAGATGCCGTGGCCAACAACAACAGGGGCATTAACACCTAAGATAGGGCTGCCACCGTATTGTTCATAATTAAAACGATCTAAAAATTCGTCTTTTAACTTCTTTTTAAGTGTGATAACATAGAAAGATTCTGCCAGTTTAAGCATAACGTTGCCAGTGAAGCCATCGCACACAATAACATCGTTATTATCGTTAAACAGGTCGCGGCCTTCTACGTTGCCAACAAAGTTAAACAGCTTGGTATCCTTCATTAAGGGATAGGTTGCAAGGCTGAGTAAGTTGCCTTTTTCCTCTTCTTCGCCTATGTTCATAAGCGCTACGCGAGGGTTGGGGATACCGTAAACAGATTCGGCAAGCAGGCTGCCTAAAACACCAAATTGCAGCAGGTTATCCGGCTTGCAATCGGCATTGGCACCTACGTCCAAAATAATACCCAAACCGCCTTTCAGTTTGGGTACTATGGTAGTCATGGCCGGGCGTGTAACGCCCGGGATATTTTTTACGCTGAACATACTGCCAACCAGCATAGCACCAGTGTTCCCTGCCGATGAAAATGCATCAATAGCACCTTCTTTTAGCATCTGGAAACCCACGGCAATGCTCGAGTTTGGTTTCTGTACAATCGCTTTAGTTGGGTGTTCGCCCATACCAATAACCTCAGTTGTGTGTACAAACTCAAAGTTATCGGCACTAAAGTTATTTTCATTGAGAATAGCGAGGGCAGCTTCCTTGTCGCCAATAAGCACAAGCTGCTGCCCGGCTGTTAATGTTTTACAAGCTTCGATAGCTCCTAAAACCGCTGCTTTAGGAGCGTAGTCACCGCCCATAATGTCTAAGCCAATCTTCATTCTCAGAAAATTAAACTTAAACTGCTACTGCTTTCTCAATAAGGATTTTACCGTTGAAGTAAACGTTACCATCAACAGTGTATGCTCTGTGCGGCAAGTGTACTGCGCCGGTAGTTTGGCAAGTAGTTAATGAAGGCAAGTCAGCTTTGTAGTGCGTTCTGCGTTTATCTCTTCTTGATTTTGAAATTTTGCGTTTTGGATGTGCCATAACCTTTTTGTATTATTTTAATTTTTTGAGCGCTTCCCATCTCGGGTCTGCGTTCTGTTCCTGTTCATCATTTACTGAAAGCTTATTCAAGTTTTTCAGCATTTCCTCGTCACATTGTTTTCCGTCGCCCTGGTTGCTGCAGTTTGCAATAAACGGCAGGGAAACGTTAACATATTCATACACCAGCCCGGCAATATTGATCTCGTGATCGTTTTTGCCGAGGGTAATAATATCATCATCTTCGCCCATTTCCTCTTCGGTGAAGCGGGCAATTTGTTGCTCGTGCACATTAACCGGCTGCTCGTATTCAGCTAAGCACCTGTCGCAGGTGGCGGTTACGGTACCGGTAATATCAAAGTTAAGGATAAGCATCGTTTCCTGCTTGTCCAGTTCTACTTTGCATACCAGGTTAGCCTTTTTTACCAGCGAATAATCAAACTCGCCGAAAAACTCGTCGTTAATCTCGTATTCAAATAAATGCTTGCCCAGCTTTAAGCCGGCGAATGGTATTGAATATGTGCGTAGCGATTTCAATGAGCAACAATTAGCCCGCAAATGTAGGTATTTTTATTAAAACAGGAAAGTGTTTTTTTAATTGGTTTTTAGGGGGATAAAAGAGCTGAAAGTGTTTAGTAACTCATGTCATTTCGAACGAGCGAGAGCGAGGAGAAATCTTCTGCGCCACGCACTTACGCTTGCTTGTCTATGCAGAAGATTTCTCGTCGCCCCAAGGCACATTACACCCCGTCTGCTCTGTCGAAATGACAATAAGAGACCTTAAAACAAAAACGCCCGCGTTAAGCGGGCGTTTTAATATATCTGTGAGCCACTAATTACTTAGTAACGTACATCACCTCTTTAACGGCTTTAACTAAGCGCTCAGGGTTTGGCAGGTACTCCTGGATAAGGGTTGGTGCGTACGGCAATGGTACGTCGCCACCGGTTAAGCGCAGGATAGGTGCATCTAAATAATCAAATGCATCTTTTTGTACTTTAAAGGCAACCTCGGTTGCAATTGAACCTAAAGGCCAGCTTTCTTCAATAATTACCAAACGGTTGGTTTTCTTAACCGATTCGATAACGGTTGGGTAATCAATAGGGCGTACAGAACGCAGATCGATAACCTCAGCACTGATACCTTCTTTTTCTAACTCAGCAGCAGCAGCGTGGATCACTTTCATGATCTTGCCGAAACCAACTAAGGTAACATCGGTACCTTCTTTAGTAACTTTTGCTTTGCCAATTTCAATATAGTAGGTTTCTTCAGGCACTTCACCTTTATCACCGTACATTAATTCAGATTCCATGAAGATAACCGGATCCGGATCAAGGATAGCTGATTTTAAAAGACCTTTTGCATCATAAGGATTTGATGGAACCACAACCTTTAAGCCCGGGCAGTTTGCATACCAGTTCTCAAAGCACTGGCTGTGCTGTGAGCTAAGCATACCCGCGTTACCGGTAGGGCCGCGGAATACAATTGGTACTGAGAACTGACCACCACTCATTGACATCATTTTGGCAGCGCCGTTGATGATCTGGTCGATAGCAACCAGTGAGAAGTTGAATGTCATGAACTCGATGATAGGGCGTAAGCCGTTCATGGCCGAGCCGATACCGATACCTGCAAAACCTAACTCAGAGATAGGTGTGTCAATAACACGTTTTGCACCAAATTCATCAAGCATACCCTGGCTTACTTTGTAGGCACCGTTGTATTCGGCAACCTCTTCGCCCATAAGGTATATATTCTGATCGTTGCGCATTTCTTCCGACATGGCTTCACGTAGCGCTTCTCTGAATTGTATTTCTCTCATTATATTATTAAAAATGAAGTTTTTTAGCGAGGGCAAATATAAGCACTAATGTTAAATATGCAATCAGTATGTATGCATAATAAACCCGTTACATAAACCTTACGCTTTTATGGCATTGGCAAAGTTTAAAACAAGCTCCGGGTTGGGAATGTTTTGCGCGTATTCATCTTTGCGGCTGAAGTAACCTACGCCTGGGTAATCGCCTTTGGCATCGCCGATATGCAGCATTAGCTGAAAATGCAGGTGCGGCGGCCAGCTGCCGTTTTCATCAATATTGCCCAACGCAGCTATCTGCTGATCCTTTTTAATGATATCGCCTACGGCTAATCCTTCAATGCTTGTACGGCTCAAATGCCCGTATAAACTGTACAGCGTAAAGCCTTCCAGCTGATGTTGAAGGATGATGGTGGGCCCGTAATCGCCAAAGTAGTTGTTATCCGCAAAGCTGTGCACCACGCCGGCTATGGGTGCGTAAACCGGCGTACCGGCAGGCCCCCAGATATCTACACCAAGGTGCAGGCGGCGAGGCTCGCCTTCTGTGCCAAATAGTTCGCTGCGATTATAAATGGTACGATGTTCCATGTAGCCACCTACGGCGTACCGGCATTTATTTGCAGCTAAACGCTCATCAACATATTGGCTGAATGCAGCGGTGTCTGACACCAGCTCCGCCGTCAAGTCGGTGTTAGAGATGGTCAAATCAAGCGGGTAAAGCTTATCGCGCAGCAGATCAACATCCACTACTTTGCCAAAAGCATGGGGATGTGCCTTTATGTATGCTGCCAGTTTCTCGGTAGCGGTCATGATACGCTTAGTTCTCGTCGGTATCCGGCTGGCGGTCTTCTTTGCTTATTTTGTCGAATATCTTATCCATGCGCTCAACGTACTCGTTGGTGTCATCAACAAAAAACTCCAGTTGAGGGATAACCCTTACCTGGTCTTTAATGCGGGCACCCAATTTATAACGGATCTCTGATGCATGCGATTTTACCGTAGCCAGCGATTGCTGTGTATTGGTATGGTTAAAAAAGCTGAGGAATACGCGTGCGATAGCCAGATCTGGCGTAACGCGAACTTTAGTGATGGTAACCAGTGTGTTTGGCAGATAGTTCATGCCCTCGCGCTGAAATATTGCGGCCAGGTCTTCCTGAATTACCCCGGCAAATTTTTGCTGACGTTTAGATTCCATAGTATTGTAACGCCCTTAGGGCGATTGAGTTTTTTAATTGATTATATAAGGGGTAATAGCTAAAGCTATGATTTTATTTTAACAGTTTAAACAATTTAAAGGTCCTGCTACCATCAAATTAAAAGGGGAATGGTATATAAAAACAAAGACTTTTAACTTTAAACTTTTGCCTTTATACTTCTTAAAGGTCTTTCTTTATATCATCCAGTTGTTTAACACTAAGCCTGGCACTAATACCCGAGGCTATCAATGCAATGCCAATAACAGTTAAGAACACCAGCCCGAAATCGCTCAGTTTAAAAGCAACGGGGTAGGCATCCAGTACTGAAAGGCTCGATCCCATTTTTATAATTCCGAACTGCATCTGCACTAAACAAACCAGCGTACCAATGGCGAGGCCTACTACGCAACCTGCAAGGGATATCATCATCCCCTCAAAAAAGAAAATGCGTTGTATGAGCGACTTATCGGCACCCAGACTGGTGAGTATAGCAATATCTTTCCGCTTATCTATCACCAGCATGGTTAACGATCCTACTATGTTGAACAACGCTATAATAAGTACAAAAGTGAGGATCATGAAGATTGACCAACGCTCGAAATTGATGGTTTTGTACAGGCTGGTGTTTTGTTCTTTGCGATTTTTTACGGTGTATTTATCGCCTATTTTCTCAATAATAGTTTCCTGCACCTCATCAATGTCGGTGCCTTTTTTATAGTTAATATCTAATGATGATACCCGGTTAGGTTCATCAAGCAGGTCGCGGGTAAACTCAAGTGGTACAATAACAATATCATCAAAATCGGCCTGTATGCCAAACACGCCCGATGGCAGGATAGAGCGAAGTACAAAATCGTTCATGGGGTTGGTTGAGTTACCTGCCGTGCGCTTTGGCGAGAATATTTGCATAGGCACAAACTGGTTCTTTAAACTTACCCCAAGGCTGCCTTGTACGGTGGCGCCTATCACAGCAAAATCCTCACCCTTATCTTTCAAAGTGAACGAGCCAAATTGAATGGTGCTGTCTAACTGGCGGCCTTTCAAAAAATCGTCGCTAACGCCTTTTACCGTACCGATGAACGAGCGGTCGGCGTATTTCATTAAAGCACGCTCCTGTAATACTTCGGTGAAAGAAACAATGCTTGGGTCTTTCTTAAGCGATTGAAAGTATGGTTCATCAGGGTTAAACGTTTTACCCAGGCGCGGCTCTATCTTTAGTTCGGGCGTAAAGTTGCTGTATAAGCCAAGAATAACTTTCTCCAGTCCGTTAAATACCGATAGGATGATGATCAATGCCGCGCTGCCCACCAATACTCCAAGCATGGATATGCCCGAGATAATGTTGATAGCATGTGTCTGTTTTTTTGAGAACAGGTAACGCTTGGCTATATAAATTGAGGTATTCAATGGTTTGGATGTTTGCCTGTTATAACTTACAAATACGGATTATGTTGTTTCTCAAAACCGATTGTTGTTTCGGGGCCGTGGCCAGGGTAAACGGTACAATCATCGGGCAGTGCAAACAGTTTCTCTTCAATATTTTTTACCAGCGTGCTGTAGTTGCCGCCGGGCAGATCGGTACGGCCAATGCTGCTGCGGAATAGTACATCACCACCTATCAGGATATTAGCATCTTTATCATAAAAGCACAAATGCGCAGGCGAATGGCCCGGTGCAAATATCAGCTCCAAAGTAGTGTTGCCAAATTTAACGTTGCCTGTCTCAGGCAAAAATGTATCCGGCAGCGGCGAAGCAGCATATCTGAAACCCATGGCAGGAGCGTAAGCTACTACAGCAGCAAGCGTTTCTGATTCACCCTCGTGGAATTGTGGCTTCAGCCCGTATTGATCAAATACAAAGCGGTTGCCTAATACATGGTCAACATGGCAATGAGTATTTAATAATAAAACAGGCTTCAGGTTATTATCCTTAATAAAGTTTACCACTGCATCCTGCTCGGGGCGGGTGTACATGCCCGGGTCAATGATCACACATTCGCCCGTTTCATCATAAAGTATATAGGTATTTTCCTGGTAAGGATTATTTACAAAGACTTGAACTTTGGCCATGCGGCAAAGGTAAGCTATTGAGTGGAAAGGTAAAGGGTGAAAGGTAAAAGGCAAAAGTTTTCTGCGGATGGTGTGTGAAATTTGCATTATACAAACCTTTAACCTTTCGCCTTTTCCCTTTCACCTCATCTATCTCCACTTAAAGCTTTTGATCATCACATCCACATCCTTCTTAATAAAATTAAGTACTGGTTGTATCGAATCCAGTCGTGGTTCGGAGTTAAAGTATAGTGCCCCACGCAGGTAATGTTTGGTGCTATCTGTCAAGAAAAACTGGGCCGATGATGCCGCGTTGCCATCAATAGTGTAATAGATACCATAAACCTTACGATCGGGGTAATGGATAACGCCCTCATCAATTGATGTGGCTTTTACGGTGTGCTTAAAGCTGAGTTTGTGCGCATCCTCAATCAACTCATTAAATTCTTTTTTTGAGGTGATGGGCTGATAGCTCAAATGCAGCGTGGCATTAAACTGTGGGTATTGTATGTTTTGCCAGCAAGGCTTTGCCCCCGCCGACCTATCTGCTTCTATTTTGGTGTATTTTGGATATTGAAAAGTAAACGGGCAGCCCTGCGAATAATCCTGGTATTCTTTTTTAGGAAACTCGATACGGAAATAACCGCGTGGCTTCGGCGAAAAATCGCTCCCCCCGCAGGCCGCTGCAAATATTGCAACTGCCGCCATCAACACCAATAACTTTACTTTACCGTATTTGAATTCCATATCTCCCAGGCTTTTTCTGCTTGTAATACCAGCATTTCGTAACCGTTTTTAATGGTTGCACCACGCTCTGCACCTTTTTTCAAAAATAGCGTTTCGGGCGGGTTGTACACCAGGTCAAATAAAACATGTTTGTTGGTTACGCCCTCATAGGGTATAGGCGGGCATTCATCAACGTTTGGGTAGGTACCCAGCGGTGTGGTGTTGATAATGAGGGTGTGCTCCTCTACTATTTTAGCCGTCAGGTCATCAAACAAAATACCGCCCTCAACAGGTTTGCGGGTAACAGTTTTGTAGGCGATGTCCCTGTTCTCTAAAGCGCATTTAACCGCCCGGGCTGCACCACCATCGCCCAGTATAAGGGCCTTATCATGGCTCTCATTTATCAGCGGGCCTAATGAGGCGTCAAAACCGTGGATATCGGTATTATGGCCTTCCAGCCAAAGATCATCGTTGTTAAAAGCCAACTCGCCGCTAAAGGCAGTTGATACAGGGCTTTGCGATATCACTTTGATACAGTTTACCGCGCCAACGCGTTTGGCATCATGTTCAATCCAGTCAAGATGTTTTAAAACGTTGATTTTATGGGGGATGGTCACGTTTAGCCCGCAAAGGTGAGGGTTACTGTGCAGCAGCTTAGGCAAGTCGTCTATATTCTCAAGCGGGTATAACTCGTAGGTACAATCGTCAATACCCTCTGCCTTAAACTTATCGGTAAAATACTTTTTTGAAAACGAGTGCGAGAGCGGGAATCCTATAAGGCCAAAATGTTTCATCGCCATAAATATTAAACACAGGTAGTAGCAGCTACCACCTGTGCGGCAATATTAGCGATTTAAATTATTTAATGCACTCAAATTTAACAACCAGTTCCCAGCGTTTGGGGTTCTCCACCAATTTAAACATAGGGTCGGCCGAGTCGTTAAACTCGCAGCGGCGGATGTTCTCAAAGCCTGCATCGCGCAGCTCTTTCTCTGTCGATTCCCAATCCCAAAGCCAAAGGTGCTCCAGGTAACCGAACAGGTGTTTGGCTACAGCTTTCATATTGCGCGGGCGCACTTCGGTACCCATCATCATGCGCTGTATTAAACGGATAGATGCTTCCGGGTCATGTTTCTCGTCCTTATCAGTAATGTAATCACGTATCAAAACTTCCAGGTCGGGCATTATCATCCTGAAAATGCCGCCAGGCTTAAGCATTTTGTAGCTGTTGCGCAGCGCTATCCTGAAATGCTGTAATGACATGTGTTCTAACACGTGCGAGCAGTAAACGCCGTCGGCGGTGTTATCTTTTATGCCCGGCAGGCCTTTGGTGATGTCACCGTATTTTACATTTTTTTCAAACACCTGGCCCAGGCTTTTCTTAAGCAGGAAACCTAAAACCGGAGTATTTTGTATAACGAGGGTTGGTGATACGTCGAAATTTTGCCACTCGGCCGGTGAGGTTTGGCCGCAACCGTAGTGTACGTAAAGTTTCTTATCAGACATTGTTTATCTTGTGGGCGATGTTTTAACGGCTTAAATATAAACCATTTTAAGGCAATAAGGTTGATAATAAAAACAGATATTTATCACTTTAAGCTCTGTAAAACGCATCTTGCAGTATCTAAAACGCGTATTAGGGTAAACACAGTAACACAAGCGGCATGTTAAACAACCGGAATATACTTTGCATCAGCGGTACCGAATGGAGCGGCAACTACATTAAGGCTGTGGTTGAATTAATGAAAGTGCTCTCGGCAGGCAATAAGGTACTGTTTGTTGAGAATGCCTATACCTATAAGGATGCTGTGCTGGGCGTTAACAATAAAGAGAAGATTGATTTTAAGAAAGTGATGGGCCTTAAAAGCCGCATCCGCGAGGTAAAGGTTGAGGGCGGTGGCACGGTGCATGTACTTTTCCCGCCACTGGTTTTTCCCGTAAGTTTTTTGCCCGATGGTGCGCTTTACCGCAAATTATTAAAGTATAATGGCTGGCTGCTTAAACGCACTGTGCGGAAAGCGCTGAAGGAATTGGACATGGAAGATGAGTTGATCAACTTCACATCTTTTAACCCGGGCATGGGCGTGATGACCGGCCATAAATTCAAAGAGAAAACACTGATATATCACTGTTATGATGAGATAAAAGGAGCGCACTCGTGGCTTAGCCGGCACGGATTACGCCTTGAGTCAATTTTTATGAAAATGGCTGATGCCGTTATCGTTACCTCTCAGGGATTATATGATAGCAAGAAGGATGAGGCCAAGCAATGTTATGTTGTTAAAAATGCTGTAAAGGTTGATCTGTTTAAGAAAGGTTTTAAAGCCGAACCTGATAAATCAAAAACAGTTATAGGCTACGTGGGCACGGTTGATGACCGCAGTAATTACGAGATACTGGAACATTTGTTCACTAATATGCCCGATGCCGAATTTGTATTTGTAGGGCGCATATTGAGCGAACGTGGTGTTGCTATCCTTAAAAAATACCCCAATGTAAAAGTAGAAGGTGCCAAACGCCCCGAAGAATTGCCTGCCTATCTGCAAACCTTCAGCGTGGGTATAATCCCCTTTGTTAAGGACGACCTGACCAAAGGTATTTACCCGATGAAGATAAACGAGTACCTGGCAGCGGGCCTGCCGGTAGTAAGTACCAACTTTGGCGATATAAGCGATTTTGCCGGGCTGGTAAAGATAACCGATGATAAAGAAGATTTTCTGAGGGCCGTACTTGCAGAGATTATAAGCGATAGTGCTGATAAAAGGGCATCGCGTTTACAAACCGCCGAAGGAAATACCTGGAACAAACGCGCCGAAGAATTGTCTGATGTTATTGAGCGCGTTGAAGTAGGGCTTGAGCACTAAGCAAGAGGTTTCGCTGATCTCCGAAAATTTGCGTTATTTGGTTATTCTATGAATCCGTACGAACAGAAACGCCGTTGGAAATATTTTTTGCTTGCCTTTGCAGTGGTTATTGCCAGCGGCTCGGTGTTTTATACCAGCTACCTGGTAAAAAAAATCGCCCAAAGCGAACGCACCCGCGCGCAGGTATGGGCCATCAGCATGAAACAGCTGGCTAATACTTATGATAATGATTTCCTGTCGTACGTATTTGCTGTGCGCGATAGCCTGGTGGTGCCCGCCATTGTAACCAAAGCCAATGGCGAGATACAAACCACACGAGGACTGGATTCTACCCGTACCTATATCAAGCTTGATCCCGAAGAAGCCAAACTCAGCAAAAAGAAATACGACCCGCAATACTTTCAAGACGAGCTATCGTACATGAAAAGCCAGCACGAGCCTTTTAAGATCACCATGCTTGGCGAGCCTTTGCTGGTATATTATAAAGATTCGGCTTTGCTTACGCAGCTTAAAATGTTCCCCTACATACAGCTATCTGTAATTGCGGTGTTCCTTTTGGTAGCTTACACGGCCTTCAGTTCGTCGCGGAAATCGGAACAGAACCAGGTTTGGGTGGGCCTTGCCAAAGAGACCGCTCACCAGTTGGGTACGCCTATATCATCGCTGATGGCCTGGATAGAGCTCATCAAAGAGAAGTTTAATGCGGAGAACGACCCACTGATGGGCGAGATGGAGAATGATGTAAAGCGCCTGGAGATTGTGGCAGATCGTTTCTCAAAGATCGGCTCCAAACCGCAGCTTGAGGAGCATTCGGTTTATGGTGTGGTTAAGGAGTTTGTTGATTATTTTAAAGTACGTGTAAGTAACCGCATTACTTTTGAGATGACCGGCAACCGCCGCCTGATGGCCGGGCTAAACATCCCGCTGTTTGACTGGGTACTGGAGAATCTTTTGAAGAATGCAGTAAACGCTATTGAAGGCCCCGGTACCATTAAAGTGCAGATAACCGGCAACAAGCAAAAAAAACTGATATTTATTGATATAAGCGATACTGGTAAAGGTATACCGCGCTCTAAGTTTGACACGGTTTTTCAGCCGGGTTATACTACACGTAAAAGAGGCTGGGGACTGGGCCTGTCGCTTACCAAGCGTATTATCCAGAACTACCACAACGGGCAAATTTCTGTAAAAGATTCAGAGGTGGGCAAAGGTACCACATTCAGGATAGTTTTAAAAACCATGAGATATGATAAAGAGGCCAAAGTCTGACGATCACGCACCATACGCCGCCAACTACGTAAACCAGGTGCCCGATGGCGCAGATGTTTTGGCTTTACTTAAAGATAGCCAGCAGGTAACATTTGATCTGTTCAGCAAACTTACCGATGAACAGGCCATGTATGCCTATGCCGAAGGCAAATGGACGTTGAAAGAGGTGCTGGGCCATATAATAGATACCGAGCGGGTATTCTCATTCCGCGCTTTTGTATTCTCTCGCGAGGATATTTCCCTGCCGGGCTTTGACCAGGATACCTACGTAAACAGTACCGATTTTAATAGCCGCACCATACAAGATCTCGCCAATGAGTTCAAGGCCGTTCGCGAAGCAACATTATATCTGTACCGCTCGCTAAGTGAAGAGCAACTTGGCAGATCGGGCGTGGCCAGTGGTGCGCTGGTGAAAGTTGCCGCCCTGGTTTATATGACAGCGGGGCATGAGCTTTATCATATCAAAGCCGTACACGAAAAATATCTGCAATAAAAAAGGGGCGCAATCTGCGCCCCTTTTTTATTGGTATTAAATCTATCTTCGATGAGTTGCCATTTATTGATTCTCGTTGCCCGTTTCTTCCCGGCCGCCCTTTTGCTCGCTCTTAAATACGATTAAATTACCTGAGGTCTTGTAATTAGCATAAAGCTCTTTCTTTTCAATTACATAAGAGATAACCAATCCAAACCCGCCAAATACTGCTACTAAACCGAAGTATAGGGCTTCGTTCTCATCCTGCGTTGCAGTAAATGCAGTGCGGTCTAAAATATAAGCCACAAATAAACCTAAGCCTGAGCCTATTAATAGAAGGCCCCATTTAAGATTTTGCCAGGGGGCCGGATGTGGTTTATGTTCACGTGGGTCCATGCCTTTTTCAATCATTGCCATGCGTTCACGGTTCCTGATGTAAAAGATCCCAAAGATCATTGCAAACATGCCCAGTGGGACTAAAATTGGTATTAATATTCCTGCGTCCATGATATTTATTTTTTAAATGTGTTGTTGTTAATGCGTTGCACCACCATGGTGTATTTGTATGCTATGACCACATCATTTTTAAGCAGGTTACACCCATTATGAAAATATTTTTTGAAAGACTAAGTTCCCCTCTTGAGAAGGGTTAGGGGTGAGATATCCTGATCATCAAGCACGCGCTATTCATATATATAATATACACTCCCATTAAAAGTGTAAATTAGCATGTAACCTCATCCCGCAAAGTGTAGTCAGAGATGGTGTATAATATGCAAAGCAAGTTTTCTGACATAGAACTGATCCAGCAAACCCTTGGCGGCAACCAATCGGCTTACGCCGATCTGATCAAACGCCACCAGCGTTTTGTGTTTACGCTTGCTTTACGTTTTACTAAGAACCGTGAGGATGCAGAAGAGGTTGCACAGGATTGTTTTGTGAAAGCTTACCGGTCGTTAAGCTCGTTTCAACAACAATCAAAGTTCAGCACATGGTTGTACAGCATTGTATATACCACTGCCATGACATTTTTGAGGAAGAAACGGATTGATACTTCATCTATCGATGATGATGAAACCTATTTACAATTAGAGAATAAGCCCGGCAGTTTCGACGAAAATAACGTAGAGAACAAGTCGCGCTCATATTATCTAAATCAGGCTATTGGGCAGCTATTGCCTGATGATGCTGCCATTATCACGATGTTTTATAAAGGAGAGCAATCGCTTGAGGAAATTGCACAGGTAATGGGCATTGAGGCCAACACCGTAAAGGTGAAACTATTTAGAGCGCGCCAGCGTTTGAAAGAGAAGCTGGAGCGTAATTTAAGACACGAAGTTAAAGAACTGATATGAACACCATTGAAGAAAAGCTTTGGAATTACATTGATGGCACTTGCCCGCCCGAGGAGCAGCTGGCCATTGAGCAGCTTATTGCCACAGACGATGTGTACCGTAAAAAGTACGACGAGTTACTGCGATTGAACAGCGAGCTGGATATGGCAGAGATGGATGAGCCTTCTATGGGCTTCACTTATAATGTGATGCAGGCAATTCGTGCTGAGCATAGTTTGCAGCCTTTAAAGTCGCGCATTGATGGTCGTGTTATCTGGGGGATCGCGGCCTTCTTTATCATCACTATAAGCGCTTTGTTAGTTTATGCATTTAGTACAGTAAACTGGTCAGCCGGCAATACTGTAAATATCCCGGTAAAAGTTGACGCTACAAAACTTACAGGAATTTTCTCAGGCCCTGTGGGTAAGGGTTTTCTGTTCTTTGATGTGGTAATGGGCCTGTTCCTTTTAGACCACTATCTGCGTCGCCTTAACCTGACAAAGCAACAATAACTGTCACTTTTTGTGTATAAAATTCCTTACACTGTGGCAGGCTATTCAGCATTACAGGGAAAAAATACCGCAGAATTTGTGCGCGATAGTGTCCTTGTGACACATTTGGATATATATACTAAACTTTGGTACAGTCTTTGTTATTATTTTAACATACCGGTAATCTTACCGGTTAATTGTGATAAGGTTTAGGTTGAAAGTCCTCCGGAGCAAGTCTGGAGGGCTTTTATTTTTTTATTGGGTTTTGATAACTGTCAATTAAACCATTTCACTAAAAATTCATCTTTGTATTATTACCTTAGTGGTAAAATACTACGATGAGAAAAGCTAAAATTTACTTGTTTGCCACGCTCATGGCGTGCGCAAGCCTATCAACCTACGCCCAGCAGCAAGAGCCACGCATACCAGAAGCAAGTTCAACACAAACCATTATACAGGATTTTGGATTAGGAAAAATTACCATCACCTACTCGCGCCCAAATGTTAAAGGCCGTAAAATATTTGGTGGTATTAACCCGTACGGCCAGGTATGGCGTACCGGTGCCAATGCTGCAACTACCATCAACTTTACAGAGAATGTTGTTTTAGAGGGTAAAAAGGTTGCCGCGGGTACATATTCGCTGTTCAGCATCCCCGAGAAAGATAACTGGACCATTATCCTTAATAAAACCGTTAAACAATGGGGCGCGTACGATTATAAACAGGCCGATGATTATTTACGCTTCACTGTAAAACCGGTTAACGTAAAAGAGAAACGCGAAACCTTTACCATTGCTTTTGCCAACTCTACTACAAAGAGTACAGATATGTATATAATATGGGACCATACCGCGGTGCCTATCCACATGCAAACTGACGACGACGCACAGATAACTGCCAATATTGATAAGCTGATGCAGGGCGAGATCAAAAAACGCCCGTATTTTAACGCTATACAATATTACTATGAGAATGATAAGGACTTGAAGAAAGCCATGCAATGGGCTCTTGAGGCCGAAAAGCTTGAGCCAACCGGCCCATGGTTTAAACTATGGAAAGCCCGTATCCAGCTAAAAATGGGCGATAAAGCCGCTGCCATTGCCACTGCGCAACAAGGTGTTAAACTGGCAAAAGACAGCAAGGATGACGAATATGTTCGTTTGAACGAAGCGGTTATTGACCAGGCGAAGAATTAAAGTAATCCAACGATAGATGAACAAAAAGCCCTGAGAAAATCTCAGGGCTTTTTTATTTCACTTACAAGGCTGCCGGGCAATATGCTATACGTTTGCGGCTGGATGAAAACCAGTTTAATTAACGGGTACGCTTCTTTTATCGCTTTGCGGATACGCTCAATAGAACCCGTAATATCTTCGGTATCAATATCAGGGTCAAAATCAATGATGAGCATCAGTATCACATCATCGGGTGCCTGGTAGGTAGAGAGAACATTCACCACGCGAATAACGGCCTGGTCCTGCTCGGCAAGGGTGCAGATCTTGGTTTGGGTTTCGGGAGCAATGCCCTCACCCATTAACAAACTTCGGCTTTCGCGGGCCAATATGGCCGAGGTAAATACCAATAGCAATCCAACCAATACTGATGCCACGCCATCCAGATAAGGCAGATCGAGGCTTTGGCCTATCAACATTAAAATAAAAACGATCAGCAAGCCTAACACGGCCGCGCCATCCTCAAACAAGACCAGGAAACTGCTGGGGTCTTTGCTTTTAATGATGGCGTCCCACCAGCTTAATCCGTTGCGCACCTGGTTAAATTCTTTGGCGGCAATGATGAATGAAGCACCCTCAAATATCAGAGATAAGCCCAATACGATGTAGTTCCAGATGGGATTCTCTACCGGCTCAGGCTCAATAATATGGTGTATACCCTGGTAAATAGATATACCACCACCCAAGCCAAATATCAAAATAGATACAATAAACGACCAGAAATAAAGCTCCTTCCCATAGCCGAAAGGATGGGTAGCATCGGGCGCTTTTTTGCTGCGTTTTAACCCGTAGAGTAACAGCACCTGGTCAACGGTATCAACCATAGAGTGGATACCCTCAGATATCATAGATGAGCTGCGGGTAAAACCGCCAGCCACAAATTTTGTCACCGCAATTAGCAAGTTAGCAATGAGCGCACTATATATCGATTTTCTGTTTTTGGCCATTTAGCAAATGTGTACCTGTTAAATGCAGAAAGGCGGCTTTGTGTTTGGAGAAATGTTTACGCTGCCGCGGATGCCTGGTCTTTATTACCCATAAAGCTGTTAAACAACCATGCAATAATGATCACACCGATACAGCCGATTGCATTTAACCACAGGTAGGCCACAGTTTCATAGTAACCCATTATGCAGATAATAGCCTCAGTGATAGCCGCTGCAATAAATACCGGCGTAGCTTTGATGTTTTTGAGATAAAAGGCCACCACAAAAACGCCGAGAATGGTGCCGTAGATATAAGAGCCTAACTGGTTAACGGCCTCAAGCAAGTTGCCAATTTTGCTGGCGTAAAGCGCCATGGCGATGCAAACTATCCCCCAAAACAGCGTAGCCAGGCGGGATGCATTTACATAATTTCGCTCGGAAGCGTTTGGTTTTAGCACACGTTTATAGATATCAACCACAGTTGTTGAGGCCAGTGAATTTAACCCACTGGCGGTTGAACCCATGGATGCCAGGAAGATAATGGCGATAAGCAGGCCGATCATTCCCTTGGGTAAATACTGCGTAACAAAAGTGAGGAACACATAATTGGTATCGTTCACATTATCGTTGCCGCTGCTTTTTTTGATAATGTTTACAGCTTTCTTGCGGATGGTGTCCAGATCAGCATTAGCAGTTTTTAGTCCGGCTTTGGCATGGGCTATTTGTTGCTCGTCGCCGCTTTGTTGTACTTTGCTGAAATCCTCAATGTTTGTCTTCTTCTGCTCAAAGGCTTTGTTATACTGTTCTTCAAGCTGATTAAACTCCGGCGCGTACTGGCTTTTCTTTACCTGCTCAACTTCGTAATTATTAAAGAATACCGGCGGGCGGTTAAACTGGTAAAAAGTGAATACCAACACGCCGAGCAACAGTATCAAAAACTGCATCGGGATCTTTATCAATCCGTTCATGATCAGTCCCAAACGGCTTTGTCCAACTGATCGCCCGGTCAAATATCGCCCCACCTGGCTTTGATCTGTACCAAAATAGGATAGTTGTAGGAAGAAGCCGCCGATGATGCCGCTCCAGATATTGTAGCGGTTATTGGGGTCAAACTTCCAGTCGATGACGTTCATTCGGCCCTCATTACCGGCCAGTTTTATGGCATCCACAAAACCAACATGCTTGGGTAATAACCAAACCACAAAGCATCCTGCCAAAAACATCCCCAAAAAGATAATGCTCATTTGTAGTAGTTGCGTGTAGGATACGGCCTTTGCGCCGCCATAAACGGTATAGAATAACACCAGCCCACCAATAAACAGCGTGGTATAAGTAGTGTTGATATGTAATATGCCCGAGAGAATGATGGCCGGTGCATAAATGGTAATGGCTGTAGATAAGCCGCGCTGAATAAGGAACAGCAGGGCGGTGAGTGCACGGGTCTTCAGGTCGAACCGGTTCTCTAAAAACTCGTAGGCGGTATAAACTTTTAGCTTGTGGAATATAGGTACGAAGGTAATACATAGCACAATCATGGCCAGCGGAAGGCCAAAGTAGAACTGTACAAAACGCATCCCGTCGCCATAAGCCTGGCCCGGTGCCGAGAGGAAAGTAATGGCGCTGGCCTGTGTAGCCATTACCGAAAGGCCCACATGGTACCAGGGCAGCGAGCGGTCGCCGGCAAGGTAATGGTCAATGTTTTTACTGCGGCCGCTTTTCCAGATGCCGTAGGTAACAATGCCCAGCAGGGTAAGGGTGAGAACTATCCAGTCGGTTATGCTCATTCAAATGCATTAGTGATGAGCCAAAATATAAAAATTAAAAAAACCAGCCATACGATAACAATACCGTAAAACTGGTTCCAGTTTTTTATGAATGAAGGCAGGTCTGTGTCGTTAGACCTCTTCACGGCCTTTCACTATAAATTTAATGAAAATCGCTGCGGTTAATAAGCCTAAAACACCACCAACAGGTATCCAGATAAAGCCTCTTTCAACAATGGCGCCTACAAATAAACCACTTACCAATGCTACCAGGTAATAGATGTAATCGTAGTTTTTCTCTTCCTGGTGGTGTGGGTGATGATGATGTGACATAGTATTTAATTATAATAATGCGATGCAAATTTAAACTAATAACCTATTGCTGCCTAATGATTTTTAAAGCAAATTTAATGTGAGGCCGAAGCCAGAATTGGAATTACTGCTTATCCGTCCCATGAATGGGACGGCAATGAATTTTTTTGATTCATTGCCGTTGGCTTCAGCCAACGGATGACGGAATGCAGGAGTTGGCTTTAGCCAAAAACCGATCATGCTTTCACAACATGCCATCCATACGCAGCAGCAAACTCTTCAACTTCTGCTTCAAAAGATTTTTTGGCATGATGCTTTTCTTGATTTTTAATGTAGTTCGCTACAGCTTCTAACTGAGATTCGCTTACAGAAACTGCAAAATAATCATCCTGCCAACCGAAAACTTCATCCATAAAACCTTGGCGGTTAAACCAAAAAGAAGATTCACCCTTTATAAGATGAGCTACCTTTGAGATGCTTTGATCTTTTCCTAATGATACGAGGCAGTGGATATGGTCAGTATAGCCATTAATTGCCTGCAAGAAAATTTCCTTCTCTCTGCAATTCTCAATAATATGCTGCTGTAGTTTATATCTCGTTTGTTTGGTAAGCCAGGGTTGTCGGTTTTTGGTTGAAAATACTAAATGAACCCAAATCTTAACGAATGACATGATAGCTGGTTTTGGCTAAAGCCAATATAGCAAATATCTTCATCCGTCCCATGAATGGGACGGCAATGAACTGAAGTTTTAAGGGAACAGCAATCGGGTTTGGCTAAAGCGAGAAAGGAAATTCGCCTTATCCGTCCCATGAATGGGACGGCAATGAATTGAAGTTTTAGGGGAACAGCAATCGGGTTTGGCTAAAGCCAGAAAGGAAATTCGCCTTATCCGTCCCATAAGTGGGGCGGCAATGAAAAATATATTAACTCATTGCCGCCGGCTTCAGCCGACGGTTCTTAAAGCAATAGAAGCTGGCTTTAGCCGAACAACCAGAAGATTATCAGTTTTTAGGCTTACTCAATAAATTTATAAATAATCTATACGCGCCGGGCACGCCTGCAGGCAATTCCCTAAAGAAAGCCAGCGAGGTATATACAAAACGCCCTTTGCCATAATTTGTTACCAGCAATGAGCCTTTATTTGGTGCCATACCGGTGTCATTCATTTGCAAAGGGGTAGCGTAATGGCTGTCGATATTATCAGCAAAGTAAAGCCCGCGCTCCTGTATCCAGCCATTAAAATCGGCGTCGGTTATTTTGTTAGGATAGTTTAGCACAGCATTCTGCGGGTCAGTTACGGTTACTTTGGCATCTTCTTCGGTAACGCGTTGGTTAACCAGTGTGAAGGGGTACGGACCAATATCTTTGGTAACCAAACCGTTGTTCACATTGTATTGTACTACCAAATTGCCGCCGTTGTTTATATATTCCATTAAACGCGGCTGCTGGTAAGCAATGCGCTGACTAACATTAAATGCACGTACGCCCAATACAATGGCATCATAAGCAGAAAGGTCGCCGTTTAGGATCTCGTTTTCGCTTAGCAAATGTACATCGTAACCCACTTCGCGTAATGATTCTGGGATCAGATCGCCGGCACCGGCAATGTAGCCTATCTTTTTACCAGCAGTTTTCAAATCAATGCTTACCAGTTTAGCCTCTGCCGGCGGGAAGATGGTGATAGCCGGAATGTGGTTGTAGCGTATATCCAGGATGCCCTGAGAAAAGGTTTTGCCATTCACATTTACATCAGCCTGTAGTTGCGCAACATTGGTTTTGGAGTCAGTAGGGGCAATGCTGAAAGTTGCCGTCCACTCATCGCCTTTATGTTTGTTGCTGAAATCTATCTTAGCGGGGCTGATCTTCCAACCTGCTACTTGTTTCAGGCTGATGCTACCGGTTGAGTTAGTGAAGCTTTTTAATTTAAGCTGTACGGTTTGTGGCTGCGTGTTATTAAATACGTAAAGCTTCTCGGCAAGGTTGGCAGTTACCGGTGGCGTTATCTCTAATGGCTGATAGATCTCGCCACGGGCAGGATCAACGTATTTGTACATTACTTTTCTAAAGTATGTAAGCTTTTTCCCATCAATAGTGAAATCAAACTTTGCTGTAGGAACATCTTCGTTTTCAGGGTTGCCCGCAAGAGTATCGTTAGCAAGCGAGTAACTGCCTAAGCTACGAGGTGATTCCAGCCAATACGGTTGTGAATTTTTATTAAGAAATATGGGTGGCAACTCCCTTGTAAGTAATTGGTTCGGCTCCAAAACATATCCCTTAATATTTATGGCCGTGCTGCTTATCTCGTCGCCCAAATTTATTTTCAATGCACTGATAGGAAGTTCGTATGGCGTTATTAGTTGCGCAGTTATATTCAGCTTATCACCTACTGCATAAACCGGTTCTTTAGCATACGCTTCAAACCACAACCCCGCACACTGCGCTATCAGGTCTTTTAGTTCTTTTGTTTTTTGTTTGTGCCAGTAGTCGTAGCTGGAGTTGGCTACTTCGGTTAATCTTACTGTCTGAAATGCTTTGTTGGTAGCCACAGTTTGGTCAACATCGCCCAACAGATCTACCAAAGACTTCACCGACGCCTCCGGTGCATCGCTATTAAATGCTTTATTGATAGCGATAAGCTTGGTTGCGATAGCCGTACCGAACGGTATTCTGTTCCAGCTTAGATCAACGCCATCCATCAGATCATTTTTTGGGGCATCTCCCAGGATAGTTTTGAAATACTCAAAAGCATCACCGCGTTGGCGTGCCGAGCCAAAGCCTTGTGTTTTGTGGTTGCTGCGGCTTTCGGCTGCTATTTCACCATAGCTTTTTCCCAGCACAGCGTTGTATCCACCTACGTTTATCTTAAATTGATCTGGTGAGGTAGTATTCACACTGCCAAAACTGAAGGTATTCCATAATAAACGCTTGGCCTGCCATACGCCTACATATTTCAGTTGCTCTGGGTAACGTTTTGGATCTGCAGCAGCGCTGAATGCTTCCTGCGCCAATATGGCCGATGCGGTGTGGTTACCATGGCCGCCTTCGCCGGTGGTTGGAAAACGACAGATCATTACATCGGGCCTAAAGTTGCGGATCACCCATACCATATCGCCCAACACTTTATCCTTGTCCCAAAATTTTAATGTCTCTTCAGGATTTTTTGAAAAACCAAAGTCGTTGGCACGGCTAAAAAATTGCTCTGCACCATCAACACGGCGTGCCGCTAACAGCTCCTGGGTGCGGATCAGGCCTAATAATTCGCCTTGCTCGGTGCCTATCAGGTTTTGCCC
The DNA here is from genome assembly GCF_003432115.1 of Mucilaginibacter conchicola. GTDB lineage: Bacteria > Bacteroidota > Bacteroidia > Sphingobacteriales > Sphingobacteriaceae > Mucilaginibacter > Mucilaginibacter conchicola. The sequence continues at coordinate 548,710 of NZ_QWDC01000002.1, read as the reverse complement.
GCCATCGCCGCGGGTTAATGAAAGGTAACCGGTGCGGTAATGTTTTTCCTGAGCCAGGTAGCCCAGCAGACGGGTATTCTCGTCGTCAGGGTGGGCGGCTATGTAAAGCACGCTACCCAGCACGTTCAGCTTTTTAAGGTTTTGTTTGATAGCGCCGATATCAGACGACGGCGCAGTTTGCGAAAAAGCCTGTGAGCAAATGAGTAGCAGGGAAAAAGTTAACGACGATAAGCGTTTCATGCTGGCAAATATATCTGAAAGATAGCGGGATAAATATAACTTAATTGTCAATAAGTAAGGCCTCTCCCCAAACCCCTCTCCGAAGGAGGGGGGCTTTTAAATGCCGAATGATTTAAGTCTCCCCTGTCGGGGGAGATTTAGAGGGGGCTTCTCAAAAAAATGAAAATCACGTGTTTTTACGTGGTTTTTTATGAACCCCGCTGTTTACTTTTGGCATGTCTAAACCTTATTATAATAAGACTATAGCAAACTTATAGTGCAAGTAAGTTTTAATATAGTGAATATCAGTTGTGTTATTGGAATAAGCTCTGATACGAAAGCCGCGCGACGCGGCTTTTCGTTTTTACAAACAATTGGTTCAATAATTGCTTCAAAACATATCGTTCCGTGTAACTCATACACACCCTTAATTTAATCAATCGATTAATTTTTTCTTTCTGTAAATCAATAACTTATAATCAGATGACAATTGTGTGACTACATTAATCAATCGCTTGATTAATTTTGTGCGGGACAAAAGAAAATGGAAAAAGAAAAAGTAGATAAAAAAGACCACATACTTGATGTTGCCGAGCGTGTTTTTGCCGAGCAAGGCTACGATGGTGCATCAACCCGTATGATATCTGGCGAGGCCGGTGTTAATATGGCTATGCTTAACTATTACTTCGGCTCTAAAGAGGGTGTGTTCCTGGCCATTTTTGAGCGCCGCATCTCTGCTTTCCAGGCTACCCTGTTAGGTATAGGTAACGATGAAGATCTTGATGCATGGGGAAAGCTGGCACAGTTTGTTGACCGTTACCTTGATAAGGTGATCAATAACAATTGCTTCCATATTATGCTTAACCGCGAGATCTCTAAATCTAAGAAGACCGACCTTACAGATAAGATCACCAGTATAGTGATGAAGAACGTTTATGTTTTTCAGGACATTATTGAAGATGGTATTAAAAGCGGCGCCTTTAATAAGGATGCAGATAAAGAGTTGTTGGTGGCTACTATGTTCGGTACTAAAAATTACATTGTTAATACCCCGCACATATCATCGGCAATATTAGGGCACGATGTGATGGATCTGAAGACACAGGAAGAGATCATCAAACCCCGCCTTAAAAAATATATGAAAACACTCCTCAAAGCTTATTTAACCCACGAAAATGACAACAAATAACATATCTCCGAAACCTTTATTTAGCAAAACGCTAAAGGCCGCCGGACGTATTGCCTTGCTTATGCTGGCTACGTTTGCTGCCGGTAGTGCTTTTGCGCAAGACAGGGCCATTACGCTTGAAGAAGCCCTGAAGCTGGGCATCGACAATAGCAAGGTGCTTAAGCTGTCGCAATCACGTATTGACCAGGCAGTATCGCAGTACCAACAAGCCAAAGACCGCTCGCTGCCTACCGGTAAAGCCAGCTTTGGTTACAACCGTGCGCAGATTCCTGCCAACACTTTAAACCTTGGCGAAGAAAAATTCAGTCTGCCAACCAGCGCCAATGCATGGTTAGGTACTTTATCGCTTAACCAAACTATATGGGCAGGCGGTAAACTGCGTTACGCACAAAAAAGCACCGAGTTACTTACCGAAGTAGCCCGTTTGGATGCCGATAACGATAAAGACCAGATAGCTTACGCCGTTATTAATGCTTACTACAACCTTTACAAAGTGTTGCAAAGCAAAAAGGTAGTTGACCAAAACTTAGCTACTATTGATGGCCAGATCAAACAAGCGCAACGCTTTTTCGATCAGGGCTTAGTTACTAAGAATGATGTATTACGTTTCCAGCTACAACGCTCAAACATCGAGCTGAACGGTATCGACCTGGAGAGTAATCGCAAGATCATCAACTATAACATGGATATCCTTTTAGGCTTGCCTGAAGGTACCGAGTTGAGCATTGCTCAGATAGATAATTCCGCCAAGGATATCGCACCGCTTTCAAATTACCTGGATAGCGCGATGATCAACCGCCCGGAGTTACGCCAGTCTGATGTACGTGCAAAAGTTGCCGATTACAATGTAAAAAGCATCAAAGCTAATTTGTCGCCAAGTTTATCGGCATCGGGTAGTGCTTACTACGTTGGTATCTCAAGCAATCCTATCCCTAAAAGCGGTAACTACATTACCCCTATATCATTAGGTTTAACCTTGGGTTGGGACTTTGGCGCACTTTGGACAAACAAGAACAAAGTGAAACAAGCTCAATTAGAGCGCGAAGAGGTGACCATTAACAAAGGCATCGAAACGGATAACATCCGCAAAGAGGTAAACGAAAATTACCAGACCTACAAAACCGCTGTTGAAAAGATAAACCTGCTGCAAACATCAATAAACCAGGCTCAGGAAAACAACCGTATCCTGGAAAATAAATACCGCAGCAACATATCATCATCAATAGACCGTGCTGATGCACAAACCTTACTGTACCAGGCAGAAATTAACCTGGAACTGGCAAAAGCCGACGCAGGCCTTGCTTACTACACATTATTAAAATCAACAGGAAAACTTAACAAATAATACTCAAACACAATGGCAACTCAGGAAACCGAAACTAAAAAGAAACCGAACAAAGTTCTCCCTATTATATTAGGTGTTATACTTATTGGCGGTGCTATTTTTGGTGTAAAAGAATATATATACTTCAGCAAACACGTTGATACCGACGACGCCCAGATTGACGGCGACATTAGCCCTGTTGTGGCACGCGTTGGTGGTTACGTTGATTCTATCTTATTTGAAGAAAACACCCACGTTAACAAAGACCAACTACTGGTTAAAATCGACGACCGCGATTACAAAGTAAAAGTTGAGCAGGCCGCTGCTGCAAGTGCAGGTGCAAGTGCCGGTATCAACGTAGGCCAGTCACAGATCTATGCTACTGCTGCTAACTCATCAAGTGCTAAGGCAGAAGTTGCATCAGCTAAAGCCCGTTTAGATAAAGTACGTAAAGATTACGACCGTTATGCTAACCTGGTGAAAGATGGTTCTGTAACACGCCAGCAATTTGACCAGGCTAAAGCCGACTTAGATGTTGCGCAAGCAAACTACCAGGCATCTCTTGACCAATACAAAGCTGCACAAGAACAAGTTGGTACAACCCGCAGCCAGTTAAAAGTTACCAATACCAGTGCAACCGGCCGCCAGGCTGAGGTTGATTTTGCTAAACTGCAATTATCATACACTAACATTAAATCGCCTGCTACCGGTTTAGCGGCTAAAAAGAATGTACAAGTTGGTCAGTTAGTACAGGCAGGTCAAACACTGTTCTCAATTGTTAACGATAACAGCTTATATATTACTGCAAACTTTAAAGAAACGCAATTAGAGAATATCCGCAACGGCCAAAAAGTAGATGTTAAAGTTGATGCTTACCCTGACCTGAAAATTGAAGGCCAGGTGTACAACTTCTCGCCTGCAACAGGTGCTAAATTCTCATTGTTGCCACCGGATAACGCTACAGGTAACTTCGTGAAAGTGGTACAACGCGTTCCGGTTAAGATCAAACTGAGTGGTAGCAAAGAGGATATCGCTAAACTGCGCCCTGGTATGAGCGTAGACGTTTCTGTAATTACAAAAGACTAATAAAATGGCTGAAACTGGCTTTAAAAAGTGGATAATTACCATTACGGTGATCATGGCATCGCTCCTGGAGCTGATTGACACGACCATTGTAAACGTAGCTATACCACACATACAAGGTAACCTTGGTGCAACCCTTGAGGATATTGCATGGGTGGTTACCGGTTATGCCGTTGCAAACGTTATCATCCTGCCCATGTCGGGCTGGTTAGGCGGGCGTTTCGGCCGTAAAAATTACTTCCTTACATCCATTATCGTATTTACAATAGCCTCGTTCCTTTGTGGTAACGCAACTACGCTTAACGAACTGGTTATCTTCCGTATCCTGCAGGGTATTGCCGGCGGTGGTTTGATCTCAACCGGCCAAACCATCCTGATTGAAACCTGGCCACGCGAGCAAATAGGTACCGCTACTGCACTTTTCGGTTTAGGTGCGGTGGTAGGCCCAACAGTAGGCCCAACCATTGGTGGCTGGATAACTGAGAATTACTCATGGCCGTGGATCTTCTACGTAAACTTACCTGTTGGTGCATTGGCGGCATTCCTTACGTTCACTTATATAAATGAGACGCCCAAGGAAGCCAAGAAGCCCATCGACTGGTGGGGTATTATCCTGCTGGCAGTTGCGGTTGGTAGTTTACAAACCATCCTTGAAAAAGGTGAGTCTGAAGACTGGTTTGCTAAAACGTACATTATTGTATTAACTGTTGCAGCGGTACTGGGTTTCATCCTGTTTATATGGCGAGAGCTGAGTACAGATCACCCGATAGTGAACTTCAGTATTATGCGGCATCGAAGTTTTGCCGTGGGGATGTTTACATCCTTTATACTCGGATTTGGTTTGTATGGTTCGGTATTCGTGTTCCCGGTGTTCTGTCAGAACCTTTTGGGCTTTAACGCACAACAAACCGGCGAGCTGTTGTTCCCTGGTGGTTTGTGTACCATTGCCATGATGCCTTTCATCGGTAAAATGCTTAACAAAGGTATCCCGGCGCAGTTTATGGCAACATTGGGTATGTTCTTGTTCTTTGTATTTACCTGGATGCTGAGCAACTCAACCCTGGCAACAGGCGAGAAAGATGTATTGATACCATTGCTGATTCGTGGTGTAGGTATGGCCCTGTTATTCGTACCATTAACTACCCTTGCAATGGCCGATCTTAAAGGCCCCGAAATTGGCCAGGGATCTGGTTTGAACAACATGATGAGGCAGTTAGGTGGATCATTCGGTATTGCGGCTTTAACTACGTTGATACACGTACGCCAGGGCTTACACCGCTCGAACCTGATCACTAACATTAACCCTTACAACCCGGCATTTACCGAGCGTTTTAACCTATTGATGCATGGATTTATGGCAAAAGGTAAATCGATGCTTGATGCTACGCACATGGCTTATGCAGCCATCGAAGGTACGGTAATAAGGCAAACCATGTTGCTTACGTATGATGATGCTTACTGGGTATCAGGACTGATCATGCTGTTCTCTATCCCGTTATTATACCTGCAGCCGTTTAAGAAATTGAAAGCGGTGGCAGATGCCCACTAAAAAACAAAGCCGTTCTGTTATTTCAACAGAACGGCTTCTTCCAAAAAATCAACAATTAAATTCTGTATTAACCCTTCGCCACGCTGCCTATACACAGTAATGTTGTAAAACAGCACAACATTGGGAGATTACTATCTTTAAGCCTTAAAATTAAGCCTTTTTAATTAACAAAGCCAAATTAAACAGGATTATTATTTTTGCACACAGGCCTTTTTAACCGTTGATTAGAAAATAATTTTACCGGTAGCGGTAACCAATGACGCTATTCTTACGGCGTCAAAAATGCGCTCCTCAGTAGTGCCTAATTTTATCAGCGAATCTTCGTGCGCGTTCACACACATCTCACAGCCGTTAACTGCAGATATAGCCAGGCTCATCAGTTCAAAAAACTCTTTACCGGTAACAGGTTTCATCATTAACTGCATACGGATACGCGCCGGGATCTGGGTGTATTTCTCTTTCTGCGTAAAATGCCTAAAACGGTAAAATATGTTGTTTGATGCCAGTAACGATGCGCAACCAACAGCTTCGGCAACATCGGCATCAGTAGCTTCGTTTTGCTTGGCAACGGTGGTATAATATTCTATAAGCGGTTTGTTTTGGTTGTTTACCGCGGTGCTCAGCGCCAGCAGGGCACACTCTTTAGCGCTGATGTGCTCTGAAGTAAGTACGCTGGTAAAGTTCAGTTTAAAATCGCGCAGGTAGCGGCTTTCGCCTGTTTCTAAAAGTTGCAGGGCATCGGTACGGTAATCTGCCGGCTGGCCTATAGTACCTAATATCTCTTGTATCAATTCGGTGCTTTCGCTCATGGGAAGTATAGATATAAAAATGTGCAAATTCCAAATGTGCAGATGATACTAATTTGCACATCTGCACATCTGAAATTTGCACATCAAATAATTATAAGATTAAATAATTATGCAGTTAAAGTTTCCTGGCCTTTTTCCCAGTTACAAGGGCAAAGCTCATCAGTTTGTAAACCATCTAATACACGTAATACTTCTTTAACGTTACGGCCAACGCTCAGGTCGTTAACTGATACCCAACGGATGATACCTTGTGGGTCGATGATGAAAGTAGCACGGTAAGCAATTTTCTCGTTTGGCTCTAAAATACCCAGCTCTTCTGCTAATGATTTTGAAGTATCAGCAAGCATCGGGAATTTAAGGTCGCGCAGGTCATCGTGGTGAGTTCTCCATGCAGCGTGAACAAATTCGCTGTCAGTAGAAGCGCCGATCAAACGGGTTTCGCGGTCACGGAACTCGCCAAAGTTTTTGTTGAACTCAGCAATCTCGGTAGGGCATACAAAAGTGAAATCTTTTGGCCACCAGAACATTACGGTCCAAACGTTATCTTCGTTAGTAAGGTAGTCTGAAGTTAAAGTTTCAAACTCTTTACCTTTTTCTAAAGAAACAACGGCAGTTTTACTAAAAGCAGGGAATTTTTGTCCTATTGTTAACATAACGGATGTATTTTTAAAATTTATGCAACAAAGATACGGTTTTGAGAGCCTCAAAGCCCATCTTTAGTTTCTATAGGATATAGGTTTTTTCTATGTTTTTAAAGGCTTGTATGTAAGTGTGTTATATACACAACTCCATCCAAAAGGCGTGTAAATAATGCGGTTTGCGGGGCTTTGAAACGCTTTTATAAATCAATTTGTTTGTTTATAATTGATACATGAAAACCAAACCTGTCATCATTATCGGCGCATGTATTATTGCATTTATAGCCGTTTTTTTGTTTGTGCGTTCAAAGCGCTTAGCCAACCCCGAGAAAGCCGAGGTTATGGCCTTCCTTAACCAGTTTAACGGCGCACTGCAATTACAGGATACCAAACTTGCCGCTACCTTTTTTGATGAAAGTATCGACAAAAAAACAGTTAACGGCCTGGTGAATGTATTAAGCAACAAAACCGGTCTCGGCACAAACGCAAAACCTTTATTTAAACTCGACCTGAATACCGAAGACAGCGAGATAAACTTTAGCAACCCCGAGTTAGCTGAGGTTTTCAGCGTTGTGCATCTTAATTATAAAGACATTCCGGAGAGTACTACCACATTAACTTTCACGCTGCATAAAACCGGCCCGCAGCAATTCAAAATATTTAAGGTTGATGCGGCTAAGCTGGCGGCTACCTATACCGCTTTTCAGAACAACATTATTAACCTTACCGTACCCGAAGAGAAGTTATTTAGCCCGCAAACGCTGGCTGCATTCAAAATAGCAGAGAGCCTTAAATCGCGTTACGATAGTATCTTATGGTTTCAGCAGATCAATAACAAACCATGGTTTTATGTTACTAAAGGAAAGCTGCCTGAGAGTTTATATTGGCCTACTGATGCAGAACGCGCAAAGCCGGAGTATAAGATGGGCTTGGTTAACGCTGATCTGAAAGAAGTGATACCTGTTGAGTACGATCTGATCCACAATATAGGCGGCACTATAGATGGGCTTATCGAGGTAGAAAAAGGCGATAAGAAAGGTTTTTATAGTACCGAAGGTAAGCTGATAGTGCCCGTAAACTACGAGCAGATATTACCGCTGAATGATGATGATAATATAGCGCTCCTTAAAAACGGGGCCGACTATTCTTATCTTAAAAAAGATCTCACCACAGGCGAACCCATAGCTGATTTTAAGATAGCTGATATCTTACCTAAGATCAAACATTATGGTGATTCATATAAGGTTGATGAAAAAACTTCTGACAAGTTATTAGAGTACAATAGCCGGGTTCAATTTACATCACTGATCATATCGCCATCGTATTTGGCAGAGTGGCACATGATGCCCAAATTTTTAGACCTGCCTGATAAACTTCGTCACCCTGGTGCTGATATGGAAGGCGATGGAGAGGGCTATGGCTATGTGGAAGTTAAATTTAGCGGAGAACAAAAAAGCGAGGACAATTGGTTTACAACGGCATTTTATTCTGTATTGGAAGATTACCTTGGCGGCAGGGGTGGTTTATATGAAAACAGAGCAATGCTGCTTGTTGATAAGAAACAGAACCGCATCCTGGGTTTTGATGCCAGCAGCTATCACGGTAACGGAGAGGGCGGCGCACCGGTAGATGGCATTTGCCGGGAAAACTTTGTTAAGGCTATTAACGATACGCTTTTTGAGTTTAAAACAACTTCAACCCTTTTTGCAGAAATGTATGCTAAAGACACCTACCTGGATGAGGGGCCTTATTATCATTATTTAGAGCTTAAGGGTGGCAAGCTGGTGGCAAAAGAAAGTTCGAGATTGTTCCCCACGCAGTTTGTAAAACTGGACGATTCTTACCTGGCGGGATGTTACAGTATAACCAACGGGCAGTATGATGAAAAACTGAAGCAAAAAACTTTAGACCATTTAACGCCGGAAATGCTGCAGTATATGAAGAACGAGATATATGCATCATACCATTACAAGTTTAAAAACCAAAGATGGGATAAGATATTTGATGACAGGTATTACGTGAATGAGAAGGATAAAAACGTTTCGGTAGAAGACTCATTAACCGCCATTGATAAATACAACATCAATTGGATAAACAGTAAACTAAACCCGCAGAAACCGGCGGTACTGGCCGCGCAATGAGGGTTGCTTACAGTTTATTAAGATACTTCGCTTTGTTTTGGGTAACGGTACTCTCAGTAGGTACTGTTATCCAATATGCTTTCTTTAAAGAAGGGAATTTCTTCCTGCGGATAAAAGAGCAGGCTGTAGCCACCGGCTGGTACATGCCTGCATTTTACTGCCACGTATTCGGCAGTAGTTTGATACTGATAGCGGGCTTTTTTCAGTTCTCAAAAACGGTGTACAGCAAGCCGCGTTTGCATAAAGCATTGGGTAAGCTGTATGTGTTGGGGATATTGTTCTTCGCAGCACCCGGCGCTTATGTCATGACGTTATTTATTAATCGTGGTGTGGGCGTATTTACATCATTCCTGTTGCAGAACACGCTTTGGGTGATATTTACAACCCTCGGCTGGCTTACCATTTTAAAAAAGAATGTTGGCAGGCATATAAAAATGATGCGCCGTAGTTATGCCCTCGCTTTTGGCGCTGTTACCCTCAGGTTTTATATATGGCTGTTCACGGTGCTGGGGTTCGGGGTAAATTTTAATCATAACTATCTTATCATCGCCTTCCTGAGCTGGGTGCCCAACCTGCTTGTGGCCGAGTGGCTTAACCGCAACAGTAAAGCCATAGCTTTGCAATAATGCCATGCGCTGCAATTGTAATTGGCAAACAGAATATTACATTTGTAACCCCGCGTAACATTCCATTTATATTATTTTAATGTTGTACGATATCTGTTGTATTGGGCATATTACCCTTGATAAAGTTGTAACCCCCAAAGCCGAAAAACACATGGCCGGCGGTACTGCCTTTTATTTCTCAAACGCCATCCGCAATATGGATGTGAAATACAAACTGGTTACAGCCGTAGCCGATAGCGAACTGCCGAGCGTTGCCAAACTCACCAACAAAGGCATTGAGGTTAAAGCCCTGCCCAGCCAGCATAGTGTATACTTCGAAAATATTTACGGAGAAAACCAGGATAACCGTACCCAGCGAGTGCTGCAAAAGGCCGACCCATTCACTGTTGATGACCTGAAAGATACCGAAGCTGTGATCTTCCATCTCGGTGCTTTATTGGCCGATGATATGTCGACAGAGTTTATTAAAGCGCTTTTTCAGCGCGGGAATGTTTCAATTGATGCGCAAGGTTACCTGCGCGAAGTATTAGACCAAAAAGTACACGCCATCGACTGGGCCGATAAACGCGAAGCTCTGCAATATGTTGATATCCTGAAAGTGAACGAACACGAATTGGAAGTACTAACCGGCCACGCTGATATTAAAGAAGGAGCTAAAGTATTAGCCGAATGGGGTGTAAAAGAAGTGGTGGTAACCCTTGGTAGCATGGGTTCTGTTATCCTTAACGATAATAACTTCTACACCATACCCGCGTACAAACCAACCGAGGTAGTTGATGCCACCGGTTGCGGCGATACCTATATGGCAGGCTACCTATACAAACGCGTTAAAGGTGCCGATATACAACAAGCCGGCGAATTTGCCGCCGCCATGGCCAGCCTCAACATAGAAGCATACGGCCCTTTTGAAGGAACTGAAGAGGATGTGCTGGCGATGATGAAGAGGTGATCCGATTATTACGATCGTAATTAAACAGTTTTAAACGATAGATTGGTATGGCAAAAACAATCCTGCTTCATTCCACGGTTACCTGCCCGGCCTGCCGGTTTCAAAGCGACGAAGAAATGCCGGTAGATTCTTGCCAGTATTTTTACGAATGTAAAAACTGCGCTGTGATCTTAAAACCCCTTAAAGGTGATTGTTGTGTTTTTTGCAGCTACGGTACCGTAAAATGCCCGCCTATACAACAGGGGGAGTCTTGCTGTGGGTAGTTGAACAAAACGCAAGCAGGGTACTTATGTAAGTTGAAAGCTTAACTCATTTTAGGACGAAATTAGAAACTTAGACCGGCGGGAGCGAGTGTAAATTTTATACTTTGTATTCTTCGCCAGTTGAGTAATTGTCAAACACATCTATTAGATAAGAACAAAATGCGGATGTTTCATTCAGTCTTGATTCTAACCGATTTATTTCAACGCCCGCACCTACTTCCGCAGCTGTTAGATTACCATGGGCGATATTAATTCTATGGCCAACAATTTCTTTTAGAGCTGATTGGAATTTAATATCGTGGCTATATGGCTTAGAAATGTTAAAGACGTTACAAATGCTTTGAAGTTGAGGAGCCTGAATATTTTTACCATCGGTGGGAAACAAATGTCCCTCAATCGCAACCTCGCTATTCAATAACAAGTGGTTAAACACTTCATGCCTTTTATCCCATTTAGCTCTATTTGCATTATTTAAAGATTCTAAATTTTGATGTAAGGCTAAACTGTAAAGAGAAGGTTTTAATTCAGTTATTTTTAACTTAGCTGAGTTTATATGCTCTATAGTTTGACTCACTAATTGGATTGCCACGTATTCAATTAAACCATAAAGTTGAACATAAACTAAACCTTTCAGTGTGTTTAAATGACGAGGAATACCCTTGGGTGCGGATGGAAGTTGTGGTCTCACAAATTCGATGATTTCTCGAATCTCAACAATGCGTTGAGTAGTATTAAGTTTTAAATCGTCATACATTATTTACCTAAAAACTTATCTCGGGAAAATTCTATCCTCTTTTTTACTTTACTTTTTGTGTTGGTAGCTCCAATAGTTGCACTTCGCAATTCAGGATCTATTATCCAGTCGAAATTTTTTAGGAAAAGCTTCTGGCCTGTTTTAATTGCTAAAGCTGCACCTACAGCAATACCTTCAAATAAATTAGTAGGAGTGGTTGTCCTATTTAAAGTAATTCCGTTAGGCATGCCTTTTAGTGCATCAAATGTTTTGTTGAAAACTTCTTCTGCATTTTTGTAGTCAAACTTTTTGGTAGATTCAGCCATGAAATCATTCAAAAAATCAACTACGCTATGATCGAAGAATTTATAGTTGTAATAAAACGCAAAAAATCTCAATATAAATTCTTCGCTTGTTGCATCACTTTGTTGAGCCTTCGTTAGTTTAACTGTCTTTTTAAAATTGATATCTGATGATAAACGTTTTAAAAAGTCATTAAATCGCCCTCGATAAACACAGCTTCTGATTTCTTGATTTGATAGCGCAACCCCGCCAGTATTCAATCTTTCAAATAAATCGAATCGTACCATTAAGTCACTTTTATCGCTTAATGTGGTTATTTTTAGTGGTTTGAGTAAAAAGTCAAGTTGTACTGTTTTTGGAAGTTGCTCGAATTTTTTATCGTTGAATGTTGTTAACTTGGTTAGTTCTGATAATGTTAGTACAGAAGAAAGTGTAGTCTTATCTCTTGCTTCCTTACTTCCTGCAAAAGATATTATGCTACTTAGTCTTTGAACACCATCAATGAGTTCCCAAGTGCCGTCTCCATTCGCAGCCATGTATAGACTCGGAACAGGAATTCCTAAAAATATAGATTCAACTAATTCTGATTGTCTTTCGGTGTTCCATCGAAATTGGCGTTGATAGTCTGGTGCTATATCAATGATATTATCAGAAACCATTGATATTAATTCTTTAACGCTTATATCGTAGGTGTTGAAATCTACCTTGCGCTTTTGTTCACTTAGTTGAGATGTTAAATCCATGGAAGAAAGTATAAGTTAAAACAATAAGTGTTTAGTCGACAAACAAAGTTAATCATTTACGTTTTACATCCCCAATTGGTTCATCACATACTCAAACACAAACGTCCAGTTATCAATGGCTTGTTGGGTACTTTGGCCGCTACCGTGGCCGCTGTCAAAATCCATGTGCAGGATGATAGGGCTGGTTTGGCCGGGATTGTTCTGCAAGGCTGCCACGAACTTTTTGGCGTTCATTGGGTCAACACGGGTATCGTTGGCACCGGCAGTTACCAGCATTGGCGGTACGTTTACACCCGCACGGATATTCTGGTACGGCGAGTAACGCAACAACCAGCGGAACTGCTCTGCATCTTCAGATGAGCCGTACTCCGGGATCCAGTAACGCGCTATCAGGAATTTGTGGTAACGCAGCATATCCAGCAACGGTACTTCACAAACAATAGCTTTAAACAAGTCAGGACGCTGGGTTGCGGCAGCACCCATCAGCAGGCCGCCGTTGCTACCGCCAAGGGCAACTATCTTACTTTCGGTGGTGTATTTCTCTTTTATCAGCCACTCGGCACAGGCATAGAAATCGTCAAAGCTGTTTTGCTTTTTGGCAAGCATACCATCAAGGTGCCATTTCTCGCCAAACTCGTCGCCGCCACGGATGCCCGGCTGCACTACAATGCCACCTGCTTTAATGAACGGTGCATAAAAGCCATAATACCCCGGCTTAATACCCGACTGGAAACCACCGTAAGCTGTTAACAGCACCGGATTCGTGCCATCCAGTTTAATATCCTTGCGGTGCACCACAAATACCGGTACGCGGCTGCCATCTTTAGAAGTATAGAATTTTATCTCGCCGGTAATATCGCTCATATCAACCGGTAACTGGCGCTGGTAAAACAGCTTCCACTTATAATCTTTAGGTGAGCAAACGTAGGTTTTTGGCGTAGAGGTAAAGGTAACCAGCGATATGTAAAGCTTATCTTCCTCGCGGTCGTAGCTCATGCCGCCAATGCTGCCCTGCTCGGGCAGTGGAACGGGGCGCAGTTTTTTACCGCTGATGTTGTAAATGGTAAGGCTGCTCTGGATGTCTTTTTTATTCTGTACAATAATGCTGTTGTCTTTGGTGATCACTACATCTTCCATAACATCCTTGCTCTCCGGTATCAGTACTTTCCAGTTCTTGTACTCAGGGTGTAGTTTATCGGCCACCATTAAGCGGCTGTTTGGCGCATTATCATTGGTCTTGATGTACAGCTTATTACCGATAGCCTCAGGATAAGCCTGGAACTTTTTGCTGTTGTAGATCAGCTTGCCATCCTTCATGCTGCCGGTTGGGCGCATCTTCAGGCTGTTTGAGTAGAAATCGCCCTCGCCGCTGAAAGTTACATCGCTGTAGCGGTTATCGTAAATAAAGAAACTGTTTTTAGCATCGGCAGTAGTGCCTACAAATACAGCCTTCTCAATAGGCTCGCCAACTTTTATGTAATAGGTTTTTAGCGGGCGTTGCTTATCCACATCTTCTTGGCTACGCAGGGTTACATAAGCATGCTGCTGATCTTTACACCACTGGAAACCGCTGGTGCCGGTCAACGGCTCGTGGATCTGTTTGCCGGTACGGGTATCAATAAAGTAAACCGTATTTACTTCAGCGCCGCTCTTTTGCGCGCTTATGGCAGCGCGTTCACCATCGTAAGTATAAGAAATACCACTGGTAGAGATCTTGCCATCAGCATCAAGCGTAACCGGATCCCATATCAGGATCTTTTTGCCATTAATAATGGTGTAGGTTTTATATTGCTTATCGCCCTTCTTTTTCACCGTTTGGAAAACGCGCTTGCCTACGTTGTTCAGCGGGCCTTCGTAATCCATGTTGAGGTAAGCGGCAATGCCGGCTTTAAGATCAGGGTGTGTTTTTTGGGTCTTGTTCAAATATTCAACACCATAATCGTGTTGCTTTTTGGTCCACTCAATAACATCCTCATCTTTTTTGTCTTCCAACCAGCGGTAGTTATCGGTTAACTGAACACCGTGCAGGGTATCAACAACGGGTTTAGCTTTAGTTTTAGGCGGATCGAATTTTACTTGCGCATTTGCAGCCATAGCAGCAGTAGATAATAAAGTAATCAGGGTGATCTTTTTCATTGTGATGGTTAATTGAGCTAAATATAGCAAAAAGTCCCTTGCTGTTGGGCAAGGGACCTCTTGTGAATATCGAACATCGAATTTTGAATGTGGAATGATGAAGTTGGAATAGAACTTCGATGTTCAAAAATCGACATTCAGTGTTCGATATTATCAATCTTTACACCGCCTCTATCAGCGGCTCTTCGGGCATTATAGCATCTTTCTTAAGCTGTGCACGTTTCTTAGCCAGGTTGTTTACACGCCACATCAAACCGATGCTGATGATGGATATCACCACAATCACATAGCCTACTACATCGTAATGTTGTATAGGCGCGCCTTTGTGTGCCTGCACCACTATTTTACCGGCAGCTATGGCGGCAATACCACCTGCAATTTGCTGCAGCGATGAGTTGATACTCATAAAGGCTCCACGATCGGCAGCATCTGGTATGGCACTGGTTAGGGCCGATGAAGGGATCATTCGGCTCATTACGCCAATCATCATGGCTATGTTAAATACCATGATCAGCGGTAGCGGGGTTACACCCAGGTTGGTATACAGTAGGCAGGTGATCATCATCCAGATAGATGCCGCAACGAAGATCTTAAACTTGTCTATCTTATCGCTCAGTTTACCTATGAACGGCATCACCACCAGCGAGCTAATTCCTGATACCATCAGCAACATCGTTAATTGCTTGTAGTTAACGCCCAGGTTATTCACCGCGAATGTGCTCCCGAAAGGCATCATCATAAAACCACCTATTGATAGTAATGCTGTTGAGGTGAACGCAATCCTGTAATTACTGTTTGACAACGTTTTTATTAAATGCGAGAACACAGATCTGTCATGCTGTAACGCTAAGTGTGCCGTAATTGGTTTAAGGTACATGGCAATGGTAACGGCAATTAATACGCTTAAGCCTGCCACCATCCAAAACGGTGCTTCCCACTGCCAAAGGGTGGCAATGTAGATACCAATAGGTACACCCAAAACCTGACTGGCGCCAAAGCCCATCTGTATAAAACTCATTACCTGCCCGCGTTTCTGCATCGGGAAAACATCGGTGATGATAGCCATAGAGATAGAACCTATAACGCCACCAAATAAACCGGTGATGATACGCGCGGCAACCAGGGCTACGTAGCTATGCGCCATTCCGCAGAAAATGGTACCGATGATAAAGCCGCAGTAAAAGAATAACAGCAGTTTCTTACGGTCAAACTTATCGGCGAATGCAGCAGTCAACAGGCCGCTGATACCTGCGCTGATGGCATAGCCCGATACGGCGACACCAAAGGCAGATGGTTTTAATGATAGGGATTTCATCAGCATATCGCCAAGGGGCGACATCACCATAAAATCCAGTATCACCGTGAACTGGGTGATGGCCAGTATAAATATTACAAATTTTTGGTAGCCTGTTAAGGCTCCCGATTCTTCAGTTTTCATTTTTGTGTGGGGTCAAGTTAATTCACAGCACTGGTGGCCGTGGGTATTTAATAAT
This sequence comes from Mucilaginibacter conchicola, assembly GCF_003432115.1. Classification (GTDB taxonomy): domain Bacteria; phylum Bacteroidota; class Bacteroidia; order Sphingobacteriales; family Sphingobacteriaceae; genus Mucilaginibacter; species Mucilaginibacter conchicola. Next base: position 532,512 of record NZ_QWDC01000002.1, on the reverse strand, counting down.
TCAATAATCTGGCAATGGCTGAGGTGGTGCGATACTATACGCAGTACGCAATCCTCATCTTCCATATCAATACTCCAGCTTTCGATAGCATGGTTACCATCAAGCAGGGTATGAAGCAACTGCTTATCGCCATCGCAGTTGATGTTGGTTTTAAATATCAAAATGTGGTCAAAGCTTTCCATAGTTCTAATGTTATTTCTTTAGCGCCTTTACAGCAAGTTCAAAGGTTTTCCAGAGTACTTCATCTGTAAGTTTAAACGCTCGCCCGCCCATGCTTTGGCCTTCCTGGTCAAACCTGATGAGCGAGTACAGCGGGCCGTAGGCTATAGACCAGTAGGCTTCAAACGGCATTGTTTCAACCTCACCGCGGTTTATTGCGTTATGCATAAAAGTCCCCATAGCTATTTTAAAATCGGAGAGAAAAGTCTCCAGAAATTTTTCCTGATAGCTGGAGTTTCTCAGTTGCTCAAAAAAAGCGTTCATCACCGGGTTCTCTTTTACATATTGGTAGCGGTTGCGCCACTGTACACGCAGGCCATCCTCAAACCGCATATCCGGGTCAAAGTCTTTGGTCATTGCAGCACTCATTTTTTGGCCTTCGTCTACAGCTATATTGACGATCAAATCGTCTCTATCTTTGTAATAGATGTAGAGTGTGGCTACCGAAATGTTACAGGCACGCGCCAATTTATTCATGCTGAAGCCTTCCAGGCCATCTTTTACCATCAGCTCAATGGCCGTTTTTTTAACGAGTGCAACTTTATTATTATCTCTTGTACGCATAGCTTTGATACAAATATAAATGAATATTCATTTATTTATAAAATTAAATTTTTATTAAATGCTCTTAACATTGTTGTTACATCCAGAAAATGAGGCAGATGTTAGGTTGAGATGGGTATATTAGCTATAACCAATCTATCGAGACCTTGAAAAGTATTTTATTGACTACAGCTGTTTTATTAACAGCTTACGTTACGTTTGCCCAACCAGGTAAAACAGAAATTGCCCGCTGGCAGGATAATAAAACAGGGGCAATATCCATTACCTGGGATGATGGCTCCATTAATCAGTTTAAAGTGGCGTTGCCCATATTAAATAAACTGCAGTTGCCTGCTACGTTCTTTATCATTACCGGGCAGATCCCCGGCTCAAAGTATCATGGTAAATTTATTGGAAGGCCTGTGGCTGATATTATTAAAGAGACGGCTACCGTCCCTACCAATAAAGATAACCTTTTTGAACGGGCATCTGCAGCTGGATATCTTGGTTTGGTAGGCCCGCTGGATTATCATTATAAAGCAGGCTCATTAGTTGATGCCGGTAAAACCGATGAGGCCATAAAAGTAATAGATGAGTTATATACTAAGGTGCGTAATAACCAGTTTAAGCCCGGTGTACAACATAACGACGAATACAAGGATGCCCACGGCACTACCTGGGATGATATAAAACGATATGCTGCGCAAGGCCACGAGTTTGCCAGTCACATGATCACCCACCCGCGTTTGGCTGTTTTAGATGAGCCCAACATGCTTTACGAGATGGAAAAAAGCCGGGAAGAGATAAAGGAACATCTTGGTGAGCGATACACCTTCTCTGGCGAGGGGCCATTTGGGACGGAGAACGAACGGGTAATGAACTATGCTTACAAAGTTTACCCTGCGCTGCGCAACCGCATGCCAGAGCCTTGGTTAAAAGAGATAAGCCGTAGTGATAAAGAAAACCCCGGCAACAGTGGTAAAGAATATGTACAGTTACAGCGTGGCGCAACCACAAAAACACCTATGCCTATGATGAAGGCTTGGGTTGATACAACGATGAACAGGAAAGATACCTGGCTGGTGTTAACTATTCACGGTGTTGACGGCATTGGCTGGGAGGCGCTATCGCACCAAACACTTCAAGAGTACTTCAACTATATTAAAACCCGGAAAAATAAGTTATGGGTAGCCACTTTTGGTGATGTTGCTAAATACATGCGCGAGCGCCAGGCAGCCGCCGTGAAGGGAATAAACACCACGCGGGGAATACAGGTTACGTTAACACACTCGCTTGATAAAAGCCTTTATGAATACCCGCTTACACTTAAAACCTATGTGCCGGCAATATGGGCCAGGGTTAGGGTTAAGCAGGGCACCAAAACTATAATCAATATAAACACCCATAAAGACGCCATTGGAACCTATGTAACGTATAGGGCGCAACCCAATGGTGCGCCCGTAATACTTAATAGGTTATAAGCGGTTAGTAGAAATATGTTGATATACGATGTTGGGGATGTAACACCGATTACACTATCGGGCATAAGCCCGATAGGTAACGATGTACACAGTGATTCAGAAAATCCCCCTTCTAAATCGTATTAATCAGTGTTTTTTTTTTATCGGCAGTTTCCCATACGCTGCCATATACGTATGAACTTTTATGGCAGGTGTTACATTCGTAACGTTTTAGGGGTAACCAAAAAAGGAAAGTTTTTACCAATGCCTGTCGCCTTACTCGGCTGGTTAAGCGCCCTCGCCCACAGTGCGGGCATTTTTTAGTTTGTCTTGTTTGCATTGTAGGGGTTTGTAAACGTCAACAATTTTAGTTTAATCAATAGTTTTAATGTTGCAGCAACAGATCCATCTGTATTGATACAGCTATTAGGGTAAGGGTATCAGATAAAGACCTACCTCGTTTAATTATTACATTAAGCAGGTAAATCCTTAATTAAATTGGATCGGCTGGTTGCGTTTGTCAAATATCAGCTTAAAAATCTCTTTTAAATCATTTTAAGGGGTGGACAAAATCGCGACAAATGCGGTATTTAATTCCAATTAGTTGTAATTACAGCATATTTACCACGGTTTCTACCTCTTCATTGTCATCTATATTCATTTTCTTGCGCAGGCGTTGCTTAGCTTTCTTTACACCGTCAACAGTAATCCCCAGCATGCCGGCCATTTCTTTATTGTTAAGTTTTAACTTAATTAATGCTAAAAGTCTAACATCAGTATCTGATAAACCTTCGTACTTATGCCTCAAGTTATGAAAGAAATTGCGATGAACTTTTGTAAATAATTTTTTAAAATCTTCCCAGCTTTCATCCGTCATAATATGGGCCTGCATCAGTTTCTCCAGATTGGCAGCAAACTCACGGTCGTTAACGGTTATTTGTAAACGTTCAAGTTCGCGCTTAAAGCCTTCTATCATTTCGTTTTTTTGCCTTAGGTTTTCGGTATACCCGCTTAAGGCAGCTTCAGCATTCTTTCTTTCCTGCTCAAGCCTCAATAATTCTGACGCCAGGAGCGCCCTGTCTTTTTTTGCTTTAAGGCGTTGCCTGTTAAACACTAAAATGCCTATAACAATAAGCAGTAGCAACACTACTATAATTGTATTTTGCTTGTAGGCAGCAACGTTGGCGCTCTTCTTTAAATTATTGAAATCCTCGCGGCTTTTTTGTTTTAACCATTGCAGTCGTATGCGTTCTATGGCAGCAATATTGTCGCGCTTGGCAAGGCTATCCATTAGCTGTTCAGAGATAAGGCGGTAATGTTCTGCCTGTGCCGGTTGTTTTAACTTGCTTTTTACCTGTGCCAGCAAATCATAATATTTTATTCGCTCGTTTAATACGTTCTCTGATGTTACCGATAGTACCTTGTCAACGGTGTCTAATTGTGCGGCGGCAAGTGTTGCATTGTTAAATTTAAGGCTGATACGTACTATACGCAACATCGCGATAGCTGAATTTACATCCTGGCCATATTTTAATGATTGACTGTAATCTTCGCGAATAAGCGGCAAGGCTTCATTATATTTCTCTTGTAGTAGATAAACGGAGCCTATGTTGCCTTTTGCAAGTGCTACCCAAACGGTATCGTGTATTTGCACCGCAAGTTTTAAAGCACTGTTAAAGTAATTTAATGCGGGCGGATAGTTACCGCTGTTACGGTAGGTTAAGCCAATGGTGTTAATGATGTTTACCCGTGTGCGTGAAGGTTCGGGCTGGTATACCAGTGCGTTTTTTAGGTTTTCACGCGCATCGTCATAATCGCCTAAGGCATAATAAAAATTGGCAGTTTCAGAAAACAGGTTACCCATGCCCGGCACACTTTTAAAGCCAACCTCTTTAAGGTTCTTTTCTGATAAGAGATAATACCGGCAGGCATCGATATTTTTTTTGTAGAGGAAAAAGTAATTGGCCAGCCTGTGCTGGTATATACCGGTTTCCATCTGCCTCTTTTCATTTTCAGCAAATTCTACTGCTTGTTTATAATACCGGGTGCTTAAATTATTGTATCCGCGGTTAACAGAGTAATAATCGGCACGTATATCAAATACCGCGCATTGTAGTGGAATATCATCAAGTGCAACAGCTACCTTATGCAGATCGTCAATAGTGCGCATAGCGTCGGCCTCTGTCATTTTGCGGCATGGCCTTGAAAGCGTGCGGGCTATATCAACTCTCCTGTCAGCAGCAGAATCTTTTAAGCTGTTAAAAACGCCCGGGCGATAAACAGGAATTTCAACTACCTTTTTGGCAGTACACAGTGTCGGGATGCAAAGCATTATCCATAGCAGGATACCACTAAACAAACTGACCTTTAAGATGTGCAATCTCTTTGCGGCCACGGAGTTTAAACAGGTTAAGTAAGCAGGGGGATTTGCTTGCTAAGTTAGTAAACCTGCAGGCAATAAAAAAACGGTTATTTTAGCTAATATAAAGGCCTTTTTTACCCTGTTAATCAACTACTTTATCGGCCTCTGGTGCATGTATCTCCGTTAACGATAACGGAATGAGTTTTTTGGTTTTTAAGAAGGTTATTGTAACGATAAGGAGTGTCATGCTGCCACCAAAAATTACGGCTGGTATGGTGCCCATAAGCTTCGCCGCCATGCCCGATTCAAAGTCGCCTATTTCATTTGATGAGCCAATGAACATCGAGTTTACCGCCGATACACGCCCGCGCATGTGGTCTGGAGTAAGCAATTGCATTAGTGTGCCGCGTATGATAACGCTTACACTATCAAACGCTCCCTGCATAAACAAAAATACCAGCGACAGGTAGAACACGCGCGAAAGCCCGAAACAGATGATGGATAAACCAAAACCTGCAACTGCTATTAACAGGTTGCGCCAAGGGCGGTTCATGGGCGAGAAGCGCACCATTGTGATCATGGTAAGTGCGGCACCCAGTGAGGTGGCCATACGCATAATACCCAAGCCTTCGGGGCCAACTTTTAATATATCTAAAGCAAATACAGGTAACAATGCTACCACGCCGCCAAAAAATACCGAAAACAGATCGAGGCTCATGGCATAGAACATTATCTTGTTGGTAAACACAAAATCGAGGCCCTCTTTAAGACTTTTCCAGATGTTCTCTTTTGGAACAAACACAGGTGGGAATTTGCGTAGCCTGTAAACCAGTACCAGGGCTACCAGCATAAACGCCAGTATCACTATAAAGGTTGCTGTCATCCCGCTTAAACCGGGGATAAGGTGCCCGGCAAAGCCATAAATGGCACCACCGGTTAAGGGGCCTAAGATGGATGCCACCTGCCAGCTTGAGCTGCTCCAGGTGCTGCCGTTGGGGTATAATTCTTTGGGGATGCTATGCGCATAAATTACAAAAGTTGCCGGGCCATAGAAAGCGCGGGCAAGGCCGTTACAAAATATCATAGCGTATAATACAGGTAGTATCCACGTATGGTGTATGTATGGCCGCAAGTCATCAAGTGTTACAGTGAACATAGCCAGTGCAGCCACGAAAACCCCTGCAAATATGATGAGAAGCATTTTGCGTTTTTCGTACTTATCGGCAATATAACCACCATACAGCGCAATACCTACCGCCGGGATAGCCTCGGCCAAACCGATGAAAGCTATGGCTATTTTACTATGCGTTAGCTGATATATGTAGAAACCCAACACCGTTGTTTGCATTTGATAAGCAAACGTGAAAAAGAAACGCATCCCGATGTACGAACGGAAATCTTTGTATCGTAATGCGGCAAATGAATCTGGTTTTTGGGGGGCGGGTTCGTCTGTTGGCACGGCAGTGTGATTAATGGCCGCAAGTTACAACAGCAAACTTGCGGCTCAAAGCTTTTAAATGTAAAAGTTTTACAGGTTTAAGCCATGCTGGTCAATCAAGTATACCATTGTGGCTATTGCTGCAGCACCTAAATGTAGTTCGCGTTTGTTTACGTTCTCAAACACATCATTTGCAGTGTGGTGTATATCGAAATAACGCTGTGAATCTGGTCTGAAACCTATGAGTTTTATAGAAGGGATGGTTTCTTTAAGCGGTTCAATATCTGTACCGCTGCCACCTGCAACTAAGCGGTCGGCCTCGTACGGCTCAAGCAGGCCTTTAAACTTAGCATTGATCTGTTTCAGGAGAGCCGGAGATGCATCCTCAAAACTAAAGCCGCGCGGGGTAAAGCCACCCTCGTCGGTCTCGATAGCTGCAATATGTTCTTCTTTATCTGCGGCGGCTTGCTCAGCATATTTTAAACCACCTTTATGGCCGTTTTCTTCGTTCATGAAAAATACCGCGCGAATAGAGTTTTTGGGCTTATAACCGGTAGCCTTTAAAATGCGCAAAACCTCTACAGATTGTACTACACCGGTACCATCGTCATGTGCGCCCTCGGCCAGGTCCCATGAATCCAGATGGCCACCAACCGTGATGAACTTGTTAGGGTTTTCGCTGCCTTTTATCTCGCCGATAACGTTGTATGACTTTACATCGGGCAGGGTTTGGCAATTTTGTTTAAAGTAGAATTTTATAAGCGGCAGTTTACGCAATCTCAGCATATTGCTCAGCTTGTTTGCTGCGAGGGTTGATATGGCTGCTGCAGGTATCTTCTTTACACCGTCAACATAAACTGTACCGCCGGTATGCGGATAATCATCTAAAGCCGGTGTTATCGAACGCACGATGGCACCCACCGCACCATATTTAGCTGCTGCGGATGGCCCCGCAAAACGCTGGATACCCGCTGCACCGTAACCGGAGCCGGTTTCGATAAACCGCTGATCAAACGCGCCGTTAAAGAAAACTATTTTGCCTTTTATTATACTTTCGCCAAGCGTTTCCAGTTCTTTTAAACTTTTTACCTCAACGATGTTGGCTGTAATACCATTGGCAGGGGTAGCTATTGATGAGCCTAAAGCGGCAATTGGTACTGATATCTTTTTGCTGCCATCAATAATATAAGCCTGTTCTTTTGCGCCGCGTACCCAATGCGGTACCATTACTTCCTGCAGGTAAACTTTATCAAAGCCGTAGCTGTCCATCAGTTTTTTGCTCCATGTAACGGCTTTTTCGGCGCCCGGCGAGCCGCTCAATCGCTGACCGATCTTTTTACACAGGTACCGCAGGTTTTCATAGGCCTGGCCGTTAACTAAAGCTTCGTCATAAAACTTGCGGATGATAACAGAATCTTGCGCCTGCGAAGCGGTAGCAGAAAGGAATAATGCAGCTAATAGTAAATATCTTTTCATGATAAGATGCGTTTAGGCAAATGTAATATTTGCCTGCGCAAAAGCCAACCTCAGGAGATCTTATCCCAGGTTAAGCCATCATTTTTTTGCTGAAAAGCACGATTGAGGATCTGGTTTTCAGGAGCAGCCAGCTGAGGGTCTTTTTCAAAGATCTCTATCACTACGTTGCGGGCTTGTTGCAGTACTTCCTGGTCGGTGGTAAGGTCGGCAACTTTAAGGTCGAGTACGCCGCTTTGCTGGGTGCCGGCAATATCGCCGGGGCCGCGTAGCTGCATATCGGTTTCGGCAATTTCAAAACCATTGTTGGTTCGCACCATAGTATTTAGGCGTATACGGCCATCATTGCTCAGCTTTTCTTTACTCATCAAAATACAGTATGATTGCTCGGCGCCACGGCCAACACGGCCTCGTAACTGATGCAATTGCGAAAGGCCAAACCGCTCGGCATTTTCAATGATCATTACCGACGCATTGGGTACGTTAACCCCAACTTCTATCACGGTAGTGGCTACCATTATCTGTGTTTGGCCTTTTACAAAGCGTTGCATCTCGGCTTCTTTGTCAGCAGCTTTTAGTTTGCCATGTACTACGCTGATGTGGTATCCAGGCAACGGAAACTCGCGTAACATGATCTCGATACCGTCCTGCAGATTTTTAAGATCAAGCTTTTCGCTTTCCTGTATTAGCGGGTACACTACATAGATCTGCCTGCCTTTGGCAATCTCTTCGCGCATAAAACCAAACATGCGTAAACGCTGTGCTTCGTAATAGTGGTGCGTTTTGATGGGTTTGCGGTTGGCCGGCAACTCGTCAATAACTGATATATCCAGGTCGCCATACATAGTCATGGCCAGGGTGCGTGGAATAGGGGTAGCAGTCATCACCAGCATGTGTGGCGGTACGGCAGCTTTTTTCCAGAGCTTTGCACGCTGCTCAACGCCAAAACGGTGTTGCTCGTCTATCACAACCAGGCCAAGGTTTTTGTATTGTACCTTATCTTCAATAAGCGCATGGGTACCAACCAGTATATGTAACCTTCCATCCTCTAAACGCTCATGAATACCCTTGCGCAACTTCTGCGGGACCGAGCCGGTAAGCAATGCAATATCAATAAAACCTTCGCCTACCAGACTTTTAATGGTTTCGTAATGTTGGGTGGCCAAAATCTCGGTAGGTGCCATTATACAGGCCTGGAAACCATTATCAAGGGCCAATAGCATGCACATTAGCGCTACCACTGTTTTGCCGCTGCCCACATCGCCCTGCAGCAAGCGGTTCATTTGTACACCGCGCTGGGTATCTAACCTTATCTCTTTTAAAACCCGTTTTTGCGCATTGGTTAGCGGGAAGGGAAGTTTGTGATGGAAAAATTCGTTAAAGTAATCGCCTACCTTATCAAATATATTCCCTTTGAATTTTTGGGTATGCAGTAACTTGTTTTTAAGCAGTTTGAGTTGCAGAAAAAACAGTTCTTCAAACTTAAGGCGGTATTGTGCTTCTTTTAGCTGGGTGGCATCTGCAGGGAAATGGATGCCGCGATATGCTTCGGCACGGCCCATTAGTTTAAAACGGTTAATGATGTATACAGGCAGGTTTTCTTCAATGTGTCGGCCGTTTTGTTCTAACAGTATGGTAACCAGCTTTTGAATGCCTTTGCTATCTAAGCTAAACTGTTTTAACTTTTCGGTAGAGTTGTAGGCAGGCTGCAGGGTAAGGTTGCCTTTTTGCTGCGCTCCGGGAACATACAATTCCAGCTCGGGGTGCGGCATCTGGGTTTTGCCGTTAAAGAAACCGGGCTTGCCAAACAGTACATACACCTTGCCGGGCACTACCATTTTCTCTACCCATTTTATACCCTGGAACCAGGCCAGTTCAATAACGCCGGTATCGTCTTTGGCTTGTACAATAAGGCGCTTGGTGTGTTTCTCGCCCATTATCTCTTTTGAGATAACACGGGCCAACACCTGCACATAAGGCATATCCGGTTGGATGTCCTTTACCTTATAAAATCGCGTACGGTCAATATACTTGTAAGGGATGAGCCTTAACAGATCCTCAAAAACGTAGATCTGCAGCTCTTTCTTCAGCACCTCGGCACGTGAGAGGCCTACACCTTTTAAATACTCAATGGGTGTTTGGAGATGCTGATTGTTCAAGGCTAAATACTCAGTCCTTTAATGCAATAACAGATATTTCAACATTAACGCCTTTAGGCAGGGCAGATACCTGTACGGTTTCGCGTGCCGGGAAATCAGCAGTAAAATATGAACCATAAACTTCGTTAACCTGTGCAAAGGTTTGCATATCGGTTAAAAAGATGGTTGATTTGATGATCTTATCAAAACCAACACCGGCCTCGGTTAAAATGGCTTTAAGATTTTCCATTACCATTTTAGCTTCGTCGGTAATGCCGGTGGTTACAATTTCGCCGGTAGCAGGGTTTGCCGGGATCTGGCCCGAGATAAACAATAAGCCGTTTGCGGCAACAGCCTGGCTGTACGGGCCTATTGGTGCCGGGGCTTTATCGGTGTTGATAATAGTTTTCATGATGATGCGTAAGTGTTTTATTTAGAAAAGAAAAACCATTGTACAAGCTTGTATACAATGCCGGCTAAAAACATGATAATAGCAATAGCATTTATAGTATGCATCACTTTAAGGTTAAAGCTGGTTGGCCTGTTTGGGTCTTTTTTCCTGAAAAAGTACATATCACAAAGTTAATAAAAAAAGGAAGCCCCCCGAGTTATTCGGGGGGCTTCTTAATAATATTTAATTAGATATTATCTTACTTGGAAAGCAACACGACGGTTAGCGATACGACCTTCTTCAGTTGAGTTATCAGCAATTGGTTTAGTTTCACCAAAAGCTTTAACTTTTAATTTTGAAGCAGATACACCAGAGTTAACTAAGTAAGTTTTTACAGAGTTAGCACGGTCACGTGATAAAGTCATGTTGTGAGCAGCAGTACCTTCAGATGAAGCGAAACCTTGTACTTCAACAGTTTTACCTGATGAACGTAGGTCAGCTGAAGTAGCATCTAAAGCTGGGTAAGAAGAAGTTCTTAATACTGAGCTATCAAACTCGAACTGGATGTTAGAGTAAGCTACACCTGCAGCAGTTGAATCTGCTTTAGGGAACACGATAACACAACCAGAACCGTCAACAACGCTACCAGCAGGAGTGTTAGGGCATTTGTCAAATTGATCAGATACACCGTCACCGTCAGAATCTTTTTTAAGATCGTTAACTGCGTTTTCTACGTTAGTTACACGGCCTTTAAGAGCTTCAACTTCTTGACGAAGAGCAGCATCGTAAAGTTCATCGTACATCATAGCAACTGGGTTAACCCACTCTAAGCTTGGTTTTGAGCTTGAGCCCAGAGTGAACTCTAAACCACCGTAACCATAAGAGTAGTGGTCTTTTCTGTTTTGGCCAGTAGTACGACCATCAAAGTTACCACCATCAATAAAGTTTTGAGTGTAACCGAAGTTTAATGCAACTGCTTCGCTTAAGCGGAATTTAACACCAGCACCAACCGGGATAACGTATTCTTTAACCCATTTGTTAGTAGCAGCGTTACCAGCAGCACCGTTTTTGTAGTCAAAAGCAGTACCGTTAGCAGTAGTACCAGTTGGGTTGTACATAGCTAAACCAGCACCAGCGTTGATGAAGAAGTTAACAGAGTTTTTACGACGAATGAAGTCGATAGTTGCAACGTTAACAACACCACTTAAAGTAGCTTGGTAAAAACGGGTTGAGTAAGAAGCTTGGTCAACAGTGTTGTCACCAGAAACTTTACCACCGCGTACGTCTAATTGTAAACCAAAGTTGTGGCCCAATTGATCGCGAACAGAGATACCGTAACCTAACTCGATTTTGTTGTTTTGGTAATCGTTACGGCTACCACCGGTTGCAAGGTTTGCAGAAGTTGCACCTGCGTTGATACCGATGCTCCAGGTTCTGTACTGACCTCTACCGCCAAATACTTTAGCGTTAGTAGTTGTAGCTGACATTGTAGTGTCTGCCATAGTTGTAGTAGTAGTTGTAGTGGTAGCGGTTGAATCCGTTTGCGCACTAACTACACCAGCAACCAGCATAGACGCAAATGATAACGCTACTGATTTTCGTAATGTAGAATAATTCATAGTTTTAAGATTAAACGATTTAATTGTGATTTTTTTCAAAATTAGTAATTATGTTTGAAACAAATACCAAATCCTGTTCCAAAATTCACAATATCTATTACAAACTTCAGAATAGTTTGTTTTTTGGAAAATCAATATTTTTTAGGTTATGAAATATATTCCTGTTGACGAACAGTTATTTACAATTAATAGAAAAAATTTCGTTTCGCGATTAAAATCCAATTCTATAGCCATCTTTCACTCCAATGATGAATATCCGAGAAATGGTGATCAAACTTTTATTTTTAAGCAAAATCCTGATTTTTTTTATCTCTCAGGTATAGATCAGGAACAAAGTGTACTGGTTTTATATCCCGATTGTCCTAATCCACTATACAGAGAAGTACTATTTTTAAGACAAACCAATGAACACATTGCTGTATGGGAAGGTCACAAGTACACTAAAGACGAAGCACGCAAAGCATCGGGTATACAGCAGATATTTTGGCTGCATGAGTATGAAAGTATTTTACATACTATTATTAACTATGCTGATAATATTTATATAAATACTAACGAGAATGACAGGTATGCCCATACCGTTCCGTACCGTGACCTGCGTATGCTTAAAGATCTTAAAGAGCGGTACCCATTGCACAACTACGAGCGCTCGGCACCCATCCTGCGCGACTTGCGCGTGGTGAAGTCTGATATTGAAATTGCCCTGACCCAAAAAGCCTGCGATATTACCCGCGATGCTTTTATAAGGACATTGAAATTTGTGAAACCCGGCGTTACCGAATACGAAATAGAAGCCGAGATAACCCACGAGTTTTTAAGGCAGCGCGCTACCGGGCACGCTTACAGCCCTATCATCGCATCGGGTAAAAATGCTATCGTATTACATTATATAGATAACAACCAGGTTTGTAATGATGGTGATGTGATCCTTTTTGATTGGGCTGCCGAGTATGCTAATTACAATGCCGACATGAGCCGCTCTATCCCGGTTAGTGGCCGCTTTACCAAACGCCAGCGCGATGTTTATGATGCAGTGTTGCGCGTTTTCCGTGCGGCATCAAAAATGATTGTTGCAGGTACTGTTTGGAACGAGTACCACACCGAAGTAGGTAAAATAATGGAAAGCGAGCTGATAGGCCTTGGTTTACTTAAAAAGCACGAGGTTGAAAAGCAAGACCCTAAAATGCCTTTATATAAAAAGTATTTTATGCACGGTACCTCGCACCACCTGGGTTTAGATGTACATGATTACGCCAGCCGCTACAAAGATTTTGAAGTAGGCAATATCCTTACCTGCGAGCCGGGTATCTACATCCCCGAAGAAGGTTTGGGTATCCGTTTGGAGAATGATATCCTGATCACCAAAGATGGTAACCGCGACCTGATGGCGCATATCCCTATCGAGGCTGCGGAGATCGAGGAGTTAATGAACTCTTAGTAGAGAATCAAGAGTCAAGACACAAGAATCAAGACAGAACTAATCTTGATTCCTGATTCTTATCTCTTGACTCTTCGATGAGGCTTCAGCCGCGAAGCGATACATATTAAACCCACCCTTACTTAAAGCTTGGGCAATTTGCTGCCTGAGCTTTTTTTTATCGACGCCTTGCATGCGGCGTTGCTGTATAATATGATACACCTTTTCGGCAAGCAGCAATTCTTTGCGGGTATTGGGTTGCAGCGGGGCGGAGAGCATAAGGTTTACCACAGCATCTATTCCCTCATTTTTTGAGGCCACGGTTTTTAGTACGGGGATATCGCGGCCGTTATCATGGTGTAATATCTTTTTCAGGTTATTGATAAACAGGTCGGCACCATCACGGTCGGCTTTGTTAATGATAAAAGCATCGGCAATTTCCATCAGGCCCGATTTGATGTTCTGTATTTCGTCGCCTGCCTCGGGTACAAGGGTAACAAAAGTTTGGTCGGCCAGGCCGGCAATCTCCACTTCAGATTGGCCTACACCGACGGTTTCTACAATAATATGGTCAAAACCGGCGGCTTTTAAAACCTCGGTCATTTCAATGGTTTTGGCAGACAGGCCACCTAATGAGCCGCGCGTAGCCAGAGAGCGGATAAACACATCGGGATGGTTAAAGTGCGTAGCCATACGTATCCTGTCGCCCAGTAATGAGCCAAAGTTGAAAGGCGATGTAGGGTCAATAGCCAGTATCGCCACCTTTTTGCCTTTAGCCAATAACCCGCTGATGATGGCATTTACCAGTGTGCTTTTACCCGCACCCGGCGGGCCGGTGATGCCGGTGATAGGTGTGTTTGAAAAGGGAAGACTTTTAAGTAATTCATCATACCCTTTTAAATTATTCTCAACCATGGTAAGCGCGCGCGCCACCTGCCGAAAGCCCGATGCCAGGTTGATATCTATATTTAAAGGTGTTGACATTATGAGATGGCAAAAGTAGTGAAATTGGCGTAATACAAATGCAGCCCTTGTGCCTGCCGCCTAAGCTTAGCAAAAAGGTTATATCTTTGGCCTCTGATGAAAGTGGCAGGTTTTACATTTATCCGCAATGCTGTAAAGAACGACTATCCCGTGGTAGAAGCTATAACCTCTATCCTGCCTATATGCGATGAGTTTGTGGTTGCCCTGGGTAACAGCGATGATGAAACCGAGCAACTCATCTTAGGCATCAATTCACCAAAGATTAAGATCATCAGAACCGTTTGGGACGAGAGCTTGCGCGAGGGTGGCAGCGTGTTTGCACAGGAAACGGATAAAGCTTTTGATGCTATATCGCCTGATGCTGATTGGGCTTTTTACATACAAGGTGATGAGTGTGTGCATGAGAAATATCTTCCCACTATTAAAAAGGAGATGGAAGATAACCTTAACGATAGCAAAGTTGAGGGTTTGCTTTTTAAGTATCTGCACTTTTATGGTTCGTATGATTACTACGGTCACTCGCGCCGTTGGTATCGCCGCGAGATAAGGATCATCAGAAATAATAAGGGTATCCGATCATACCGCGATGCGCAAGGTTTTAGATGGGCTGATAACCGCAAGCTCAACGTAAAGCTGATTGATGCTTATATTTATCACTATGGCTGGGTTAAGCCACCTTCCGGCCTGGCCAACAAGCTGCGCAATTTCAATCATTTTTATCATGATGATACCTGGATGGAGCAGAACCTGCCCGAAACTTTTAAGTTTGATTACAGCCACAAAAATCCCGATAGGTTAGTGCACTTTACCGATAGCCATCCCGCTGTAATGCAGAAACGCGTAGCCGCCACCAACTGGAGTTTGGATCTGGACCTGAACGAGCTGGGTAAACAAATGACCTTTCGCCGCAAGGCGCTGCAAAAAATAGAAGACCTTACCGGCTGGCGTGTGAGCGAGTACCGCAACTATAAAATTGTAAAAAAGTAAATCGGCCCAGGCATGGCAGAGAAGAAAATACTGGTCACCTTTGATTCTATGAAGTATCCCAATTCGGGTTATTTCTACTTTGGCAAAGGCCTTGGCGAGGCGCTGATAGCAGAGAACAAAAGTCGTTTTAAGCTGAGCTTTTATATGTTCGCCAAAACCATTTATTTTTTTGGGAACAAGGTGCCGGTGATATTCAGGAAGCTATCGCATAAATTTTTCTTCCCGTATAGTAATAAGTTTGATCTTGTTCATCTTACCGACCAAACCTGCCGCCTGCGCCCATGGCAGGTGAACGCCAAACGGGTAATGACGGTGCACGATATCAATAATATCCACCTCGCTTTTAAATCAGATCGGAACAAACGCAAACGCGTTAACCGTTTAAAGAAATACATTGGCTATTGCGATAAAATAGTGGCCATCTCCCAATTTGTGGCCGATGATATCCTGAAGTTTGTGCCTGATTGTAAGGATAAACTAACCGTTATCCATAACGGGGCAGATAGGTTGGTGGTTAAAGAAAACCATACGCCTGCTTATCAACCAAAAAAGCCATTCATTTTTACTATTGGTTTGCTATCGCCCCAAAAAGGTTTTCATTATTTGCCGGCCCTGTTAAAAGGCAACGATTACGAACTAATAATTGCCGGCCCCGAAACCTCACATAAAGAAGTGATATTAGCCGAAGCTGCCAAACATAACTGCCTAAACAGGGTAACCATTACCGGTACTGTAAGCGACGATGATAAAGCCTGGTATTTTGCCAATTGTGCAGCCTTTGCTTTCCCTTCAATAGCCGAAGGTTTTGGACTGCCTATCATAGAGGCTATGCATTTCGGTAAGCCGGTGTTCCTGTCAAAGTTTACCTCATTGCCCGAGATAGGCGGAGACATAGCCTATTACTTTGACAACTTTAAGGCAGAGCACATGAATGAGGTGTTCAACCAAGGCATGGCGGATTACGAACAAAATAGCCGTGCCCAGGCCATCATAAGCCACGCTGCCAAATTCTCGTGGAAAGCCGCTGCGGATAAATATTTGAAGCTGTACGGGGAGTTGTTGGTGACAACACAAACAACGGCGCGGTAGGCCAGATAAAACGACTTGAGACTCAGAACTCCGGACTTAAGACTTACGCCTTAGCTCTTCTCCTGTTATTTTTAAATCTCCAGAACAAGAACCTGCACCATATTTTAAAGCCGAAATGCTTTAATACCATGGCCGATTGTACATCTTCAAAAGGCTGGTCAACGTAGCCTTGCGAAATACCGGTGTGGTTAAAGTTGGCAATGATATAGTCTTTAAAAATAAACTTCAGGTCTTTATCGCTTGCGCAGTTAATATTAAGCACATGGTCTGCACGAACCACAAATTTGGTATCGTAACGGTATTTATCAAACACAATTTTAGGATAAATAACCGCCTGGTGGTAGATGCCGTATTTGGCTATCTGGTATGGCGTAACCAGGCCCGAGAACTTTTTGCCCTTGCAAAGCACGCTACCGTAATAAATGGCATTCGGGTCCTGCAGTTCAAAAGCCATGGTAGAGAACTCATCAAAAAGCTCATCATCGGCACCAATAAAATATACCCATTGGCCGGTAACGTGGTCAAGCGCGGTGTTCATGGCATCATAAATACCTTTGTCTTTTTCGCTTTTCCAGAAACCTAATTTATCGGCATTGTTCTGTAGTAGTTCAACAGTACCGTCAGTGCTGCCGCCATCTTTTACAACAATTTCAATGTTGGGGTAACGTTGCCTGTAAATACTATCCAGGCAGTTTTGCAGGTATTTAACAGCGTTGTAGGTAACTATAATAACCGATAGTTTTGGGTATTGCTGGCCGGCATTGCCGGTAGTTGGCGTTTGGGTAACTGACATGCTTTAAATTAAAGTCTGTACGATAATGTATCTTTGAACCATCGGTTTGCGTTATAAACGCACCAATAATTTGCAAAAGTACTACAATAAGCACGTTTAATTAATGCTAAAAATACAATTTGATCACCAAGCCTTTTCCATGCAGCGTTACGGCGGTATCTCCAGGTACTTTGCCAACATACAAAAGCACCTGGACAACGATGGCGATTTTGAGTATGACAGGGGATTGCTTTTCACCAACAACCATTATTTAAAAGATGAAAAGCTGCCCGTGCCCGAGTGGCTTTGGCGTGCATTAGTGAAAGACCGCAAAGTGTTTAAGTACAACCGCAGCTACTCAAAATACTGCATCAAGAACCACAGGTACGATCTTTTTCATCCAACGTATTACAACCCGTATTTTTTGCGCTTTCTGAAAAAGCCCTTTGTGCTTACCGTGCACGATTTTATCCATGAGCTTTTTCCCGAATACTTTTTAGCCAGCGATCATACCGTTCACCACAAAGCACAACTGATCAACAAAGCCGACCATATCATTGCCATATCGCAATCAACACTAAATGATCTGCAAACTATTTATAATGTGCCGGATGATAAAGTAACCCTGGTTTACCACGGTTTTGAGCCTACAGTTGTTGCCGATGATGTGGCCCGCTCAGCCAAGCCCGACTATATATTATATGTAGGCGACCGTGCCGGTTATAAGAACTTTTTTAAATGGCTTGCCGCCGTTGCGCCTTTGCTGGTAAAGTATCAGCTTAAGGCTATCTGCGCGGGCGGTGGCGTATTTACTCCTACCGAGCAGGAGTTTATTCAAAGGCTTAACATCGGTAATTTGATATCACAAACCACGGCTACAGAACAGCAATTGGCTAATTTATATGCAGGGGCATTGTTCTTTGCTTATCCGTCGCTGTATGAGGGCTTTGGTTTCCCGGTGCTGGAAGCATTTGCCAATAATTGCCCCGTGGTACTAAGCAATACCAGCTGCTTTAAAGAAGTGGGCGGCGATGCTGCGGCATATTTTGACCCGTCTTCAATTGAGTCGATGCAGGGGGTAATGGAGCAGATGATCAGCAATAGCGCGGCGTTATCAGCAAATGCAGAGCTGGGCAAAGCGCAGTTAGCCAAATTTACGATAGAAAAATGTATGCAACAAACTGCAGATGTTTACAGGAAGGTAATTAATAAGTAGCTTAGCCTGCCGGCGAATATGAAGAAGATCCTCTATTTTTTTCCTGATGATATTACCCGCCCCGATGCAGGTAATAAAACGCGGGCTATAAACCTGCTGCATTATTTTAAGGAAAGGGGTTTTAAGGTTGATTTTGTAAGCCTTGTACAAAACAACGGCGAACCGGAACGCTACGTTCAACTACAAAAGGACAGGCTTTTTAAAAACTTTCACCTGTTAGAGCGTAAACCGAAAGGTAAAGGCAGCCTCTTCTATTTTTTGCAATACAAACTTTGGGACTTGTTCTACTACTGGTTCACCTATCCTTCAAGATCAAAAATTCCAACCTATCTAACGCTGAAGCTAAAGATGGGATTCAGCGAGTTATTAAAGGCTGATAAGTATGATCATGTCATCATCAGCTATGCCCACAGCGCCGACCTGATAAGTGACAAGGCGTTGCTGAAGAACGCCCATACTATATTAGATACACACGACTTTTTAACCGCACAGTTTAAAGATAAGCCGGGCTTTCAACTTGGCATTACCTTTCAGGATGAGATAAACCGACTGGATAAGTTTGATGAAGTTTGGGCCATCTCGCCGGAGGAGCAATACATTTTTGCCCAGTTTAGCAAGGCCGATGTTAAATTGGTGCCCATGATGCTGGATGGCCCCGCAACATCAGGCGCAGCAAAAAAATATGACCTGGTATATGTAGGGAATGATAACGTACACAATGTAAGTTCCGTTAAATGGTTCTTCGATAAAGTATACCCGCAGTTGCCTGCTGATGTAAATATCTGCATGGCCGGTAAGGTCGTCAACTACGTTCCTGATCTGCAAAATGTGACCAAAATAGCCTTTGCACAAGACCTGGGCGAGTTGTACAACGCTTCAAAAATTGCGCTTTGCCCTATGCTGCAAGGCACCGGTATAAAAGTAAAAGTAGTTGAGGCATTGGCACATGCACTACCGGTAGTTTGTACCACCCGCGGGGTTGATGGACTGCCAAAACACCATAACGGTTGCCTGGTAAGTGATGATGCTGATAAATTTGCTGCCAATATTACATCACTTTTAACTAATGGAACGTTGTATGCTGAACAAAGCCGGTTAGCCGAAGCTACCTTTAAACATACGTTTGATAAAAAGGTAGTGTTCAAATTATTGGATGAGGCATTTGGTTTGGCTCAATAGGCATTAATTGCCGTAATTTGCAATTTAATTTTTTTGAATGAAGACATATTTCAGGTTGTTATCTTTTGCAAAACCCATAGAGAAGTTTGCAATACCGTACATTGTAACAACCATTCTTTCTATTTTATTCAGCACGCTTAACCTTGCCCTGCTTGCGCCTTTGCTTACCACCCTGTTTGCCGAGCATAGCAGTGTACACCAGCCGCTGGGGCCAAAGCCGCCAGTATTTGAGGTGATGGCTACGTTTAAATATTACGTTACTTACGCTATTGATACCTACGGCTCATGGGTAGCACTTAAGTTTGTTTGTGCCACCATTGTAGTTTCGGCATTGCTGGGTAACTTGTTTCGATACCTGTCGCAGCGCGTTATGGAGAACCTGCGTGTGCATACCCTGCTTAACCTGCGCCGCAGCGTGTTTGATAATGTGATGGACCTTCACCTCGGCTTTTTCAGTAACGAGCGTAAGGGCGACATCATTTCTAAAATAGCATCAGATGTGCAGGTAGTGCAGTACTCGGTTACCGGTACCTTGCAGGTGATCTTTAAAGAACCCTTAACGCTGATCACCTTTTTGGTGATGCTGTTCCTTATCTCGCCAAGCTTAACATTGTACTCTTTCCTGGTGATACCGGTTTCGGCATTTGTGATATCAAAAATTGTAAAGCGTTTAAAATCGCAGGCAATTGCATCGCAAAAAACTTACGGCAACATGATCAGCTATTTAGATGAGGCTTTATCCGGTATCAAGATCGTGAAAGCATTTAACGCCAATGGTTTTATTAAGGGCCGTTTTGACCGCGAGAACCGTGAATACTCGCGCATAACCAAATCAATGGCACGCAGGCAGCAACTGGCCTCGCCTGTGTCGGAGTTTTTTGGGGTGACCATGGTGGCAGGTATTGCATTGTATGGTGGGCACCTGGTGCTGAACAAAACCTCGCCGCTTTCGCCGCCGGAGTTTGTTACGTTCATCGTGTTTTTTTCGCAGGTAATGCGCCCGGCAAAAGCTATCTCAGATTCGTTCAGTAACATCCACTCGGGTATTGCCGCCGGAGAGCGTGTTTTAACTTTGATAGATGAAAGACCGGCTGTTAATGATGCACCAAACGCTATTGACCTGCAAGGCTTTCAAGATGCTATCAAATTTGAAAACGTGAGTTTTGCTTACCAGGATAAAGTGGTACTAACCGATATCAATCTCACTATCCCTAAAGGGAAAACAGTGGCATTGGTTGGCCCTTCTGGTGGGGGGAAATCAACCATGATGGATCTTATTCCACGTTTTATGGACCCTAAAGCCGGTAAGATTACGGTAGATGGACAAGATATTAAAGGCGTAACGGCCACATCGCTGCGCAGCCTGATGGGTATTGTGAACCAGGAGTCGATATTGTTTAACGATAGCATTTTTAACAACATCGCCTTTGGCAAAACCGGTGTAACACAAGAAGAGGTTGAGGCAGCGGCCCGTATAGCTAATGCTCATAATTTTATAGGCGAAACAGAAGATGGTTATAATACCAACGTAGGCGACAGGGGCACCAAACTATCGGGCGGCCAGCGTCAGCGTATTTGTATTGCCCGTGCAGTACTCAATAATCCGCCAATAATGCTGCTGGACGAAGCAACATCGGCCCTGGATACCGAATCAGAAAAACTGGTGCAGGATGCATTGAATAACCTGATGAAGAACCGTACATCACTGGTTATTGCACACCGTTTAAGTACCATCCAAAACGCAGATATTATTGCCGTATTAGAGGCAGGTAAAGTTGTAGAGCAAGGCAGCCACCTTGAGCTGATGGCCAACAACGGGCTTTACCGTAAATTAATTGACATGCAAACCTTTAACGAAGGCTAAAATGTACCAAACCCAATCGCCGGTATTATTTATTGTTTTTAACAGGCCCGATGTAACCGCACAGGTTTTTGAGCGCATTGCCGCTGCAAAGCCCCCGCGCCTTTACGTAGCAGCAGATGGCCCGCGTGCGGCTAAAGCCGGCGAAGCTGAACTTTGCGAGCAAACCCGCGCCATCATCAATAAGGTAAACTGGCCCTGCGAGGTGAAAACCCTGTACCGCGAGCAGAACATGGGCTGTAAAGAAGCCGTATCATCTGCCATTACCTGGTTTTTTGACAACGAGGAAGAGGGCATTGTGTTAGAGGATGATTGCCTGCCCGGTGATGGTTTCTTTGAGTTTATAGATGCCATGTTTGAGCGCTACCGCCATGATAGTCGCATAAGGCACATTGGCGGGGCTAACCTGCAGCATGGCCAAAAATGGGGCGATGCAAGCTATTACTACTCTAACCTTACCCATGTTTGGGGCTGGGGCGGGTGGCGCAGGGTATGGCAGCAGTACGATAAGGAACTTACACGCTACGAAGCCGATGAAGTAAGGCCCGAGCTGGAAAAGATCTTCACGGATCCATTTATGCTCGATTCATGGGAAGAGATCTTTAAACGTGTTAAAGCAGGCGAGATAGATACCTGGGACTACCAGTACACGTTCCTTAATTTTTTTAACAACAGCCTGTCTGTTATCCCAAATGTTAACCTGATCACTAACATTGGCTTTGGCGAAAACTCTACGCATACGCATGATGTTACCAATCGTAACGCCAACATCCCTTTGGGTAAACTTGGCAACATCGCACACCCAAAATATGTATTGCCCCAAAAGCAGGCCGATGAGGCTACGCTGATGCATGATTTTGCGGTAATTGAACGCCGCATAGCCCTGGCAAAATATAACCTTCGCCGCCGCCGCTTTAAGCGCTGGCTAAAAGGTCTGTTCAAAAAACAAGCGCCCTGAATTATCTTCAGGGCGCTTTGCTTTTATGTAATGGGCGGCTATTAGTTAAACTTAAACCCTAAGCCCAACTGGAAAACTTGGTTACGGTAATCGGGTATAAGGGAAGCGCCATCGGTACGGTTACGGCTAAGATCGATGTTGTAACGGCCGCGTAGCTCTACATTGCGGTTCAAATCAACACTTATGCCTATTACACCGGCAACAAAACTTTTATCGCCACGGTTATCATACTCGGTTTCTACCACGCGGTTAAAGCCATCATCATAAATATTTTTGGTTGATGTTTGGAAGGTAAGCTGCGGGCCTATCAGGAAGTTGAAACCCGGCACCACTTTAAACTTGGCTAACAACGGTATATCGATGTAATTGGTGCGTTGTTTAAAGTTACCATCAGTTGTCTCGGCCTGGTACCCTTTCTGCGAGAACAAGATCTCGGGCGCAAATGCAAATGAGTACGAGATAGGGATATTAGATGTTAACCCAACATGCCAGCCGGCAATAGTGCTGGTACTAAAATCGGCATTGTAAGAATCAACCGTGTTTGAAAAGTTGGCACCAACTGCTACACCAACCGTAGGGCGAAAATAATCGTTATAGCGTTGTTGCTGGTAACGCTGCGGCGGCACACGCCTCACCACCCGGCGGCGCGGTTGCGGGTAATACTGGGCACTTGCTTCGCCTGCCATAAAAAGGCATATCGCGATAAATAATAATTTTTTCATGGTTCAATATCTAAGTTTGCTCAGCCTTGCAGCACATGCCCAAGGCGCTAATTCTATGCTATAGAACGTAAAAGCATCAAAAGGTTTATTTGCATATTGGTTTATATTTTGCTTAAGTAAAAACCAATTAACCTTAATAAGTATTTAAGCTACATTTGAACTGTAATGATACCGAAACATATATCCGCCGTTATCCTCTCGCTTTTTATATCGTGCACGGCTTTTGCCCAGCGCCAAAGCTTTATTGAAACCGTTACCAAACAAAACCAATGGGTAGATTCGGTTTACCGCAAAATGAGCCGTAAGGAACGTATTGGGCAGCTGTTTTATGTGCGCGCCCATACCAACAAAGGCAAAGCCTATGAAGATTCTGTTGCCAAGGTGATAGAAGAAGAGCACATAGGCGGGCTGGTGTTTTTCCAGGGTGGGCCGGTGAGGCATGCCAACCTTATCAATAATTATCAGAAAGTTTCAAAAGTACCCTTGTTGATAGCTATGGATGGCGAGTGGGGGTTGGGCATGCGCCTTGATTCGTCGGTGTCTTACCCCTATCAAATGACTTTGGGTGCTATACAAGATAATAACCTCATCTACAAAATGGGGCAGATGGTGGCTTATGATTTTAAGCGCCTGGGCATGCATATCAACTTTGCGCCTGATATGGATATCAACAATAACCCCAACAACCCGGTAATCAACTACCGCTCGTTTGGCGATAATAAGTACAATGTGGCGCAAAAAGGTATCTCGTACTTTAAAGGGATGCAGGATGCAGGTGTTATTGTTTTCGCCAAGCATTTCCCCGGCCATGGCGATACCAATGTAGATTCGCACTTTGACCTGCCCCAACTACCCTTTACCCGAGGAAGGTTAGATTCACTGGAAGAATACCCTTTCCGCGAGGCCATTGCCGCGGGCGTAAGCGGAGTGATGATAGCGCATTTGAATATCCCATCATTAGATACCACCAAGAATTTGCCGTCAACTTTGTCGCGCCCTATCGTGACCGGCATCTTAAAAGACTCCTTAGGCTTTAAAGGCATCGTAGCATCTGATGCTATGGAGATGAAAGGCGTTACCAAATTTTTCCCAAAGGGAGAAGCCGACCTACGCGCTTTTTTGGCGGGTAATGATCTGATAGAACTTTCTGAGAACTCTGCCGTATCGGCCAAACTGATACTGAAAGCGATAAGAAGAGGGAAAATAACAAGGGAAGAGTTTGAGGCCAAAATAAAAAAGCTGCTTGCGGCCAAATACTGGGCAGGGCTTAACCAGTATAAACCAACAACGCCATACGGTATTTTAGGCGATATCAACCGCCCCGCATCGGCAGAGTTGATACAACAATTGTGCGATGCTGCCATCACGGTAGTAAAAGGCAACGCCACCACCCTGCGCCAGGATCCGTTGAAGAAAACAGCCATCATCAGTATTGGAGTGGACAGGCCTACCGTTTTTGAGACCGAGCTATCTAAATGGTACCCCAACAGTATGGTGTACCTGATAAACAAGAACACACCGCTTGCCCAAATACGCCAAATGCTGGCATCCCTCAAAAAGTTCGATCAGACGTTTGTGAGTATCCATGATACCCGCACCCGCCCGCAAAGCAAACTGGATTACAGCAGCGACGTTAAAATGTTAATTGCCGAGCTTGCCGCCAAACCAAACGTAGTGACCAGCGTATTTGCCAACCCCTATACCATTGCAGGTTTACCGGGCATTGAAAAAAGCGCAGGTTTGCTGGTAGGCTACCAGAAAGACGATGCCATGCAGCGCTCTGCCGTAAAAGTGATAACCGGGGTTATGAAACCATCAGGTAAACTGCCGGTAACCATTAACACCTTCTTTACCACTGGTATGGGGATGAGGTTTTAATAGGAAAGAGACGCAAGGTATTGCGTCTTTACGTAAAGCGTTTTACTGCTGTGCCGCGACCTTAAAGGTTGCATCACCCTCGTTTACCACCCTGAAATACGCGTTGTTGCCCCATTTTAAACGGGCAGCCGCAGCTTTTAACAGGTTTTTGATGGCGGGTTTTGATTGCACTAACTCACGCGGGTCTATCTTTTTGATGGTTTTATAGGCGTACAGTACAAAGCTTTTCAGCTCGTCATCGCTTACCTGGTATTGTTTAATGAAGTTATCCGCGGTAGCGTACTTGTTTAACACAGGCTGCAGGCGGTCTAAGGCGTAGGCGCTGAAGAGCATATTATCTGTAAGGTCGCCTACCAGTTGGGTGCTTTGGGTGGTATCGGCAGGTACAAAAACATCGGGCATAATACCACCACGGCTTAACACCTTCCGACCCTTTGCGGTATGGAAAACAGAAGCACCGGTAAACGCACTATCCGTTAAATTGCTGTCGATATTTAATAATTCACCCTTGCGGATGCGGTTTATCAACTCATTTCTGTAACTGGCAACACCATCTTTGTACGATTTCTGGATAGATCTGCCCGATGGTGTGTAATATCTTGCAACGGTTAGATTAATAGCTGTGCCATCACCAAACGGGAATTGCTGCTGCACCAAACCTTTACCAAACGAACGGCGGCCAACAATGGTTCCTCTGTCCAGATCCTGCATGGCACCTGCCAGTATCTCACTCGCCGAGGCTGAATACTCATCAATAATAATAGTGATCTTACCGTTCTGGTAACTGCCCGAGTCGGTGGCAAAATAATCGGTACGTGGCTCGTGGGTGCCTTTGGTGTATACGATGAGTTTGCCTTTGGGTAAAAATTCGTCGGCTAAAGCAGTTGCAGTGTTTAAGTAACCTCCACCGTTTCCGCGCAGATCGAGCACCAGTTTCTCCATGCCATCAACCTTAAGGTCGGTAAGGGCTTTCCTGAAATCAGCATCGGTTGAGGTGCCAAATTTGCTGATCTTGACGTAGCCAACGCCATCGGCAGCATAGGCAGCATCAATACTGCTCACGGTAACGCGGCCGCGTTTTATTTTAAGATCTTTGAGTTTTGGGTTATTATCCCTCTGAATGTTCAGGGTGATATAAGTATCCTTTTCCCCGCGGAAAAGCTTGCTGATGCGGGACGTTTTCAATTTAGTACCCGAGAACGGTGCATTATCCACTTTCACCACTTTATCGCCAACCATTACGCCTGCCTTTGCCGACGGGCCGCCGGCGGTTACCTGCGTAACTATCAGAGTATCGCGCAGCAACTGGTATTCCAGGCCAATGCCGTTAAAACCACCTTCCAGTTTCTCGTTAATATTGCGGGCTTGCTGGGCAGGCAGGTAAAGCGAATGCGGGTCCAGATTTTGCAGCAGGTCGTTAATGGTAACGCCTTCCATGCTGTCCACATCAACCGAATCTACGTACTGATTTTTCACCAGGTCGAGCACGCGGGTAATTTTGTCGTTGCCGTTTAATCCCATCCTGCGGCCGCCCAGGTTGCCATCGGTCAAAAAAACGCCAATAAAGGCGCCGATGAGTAAAAGTAAGATGGTCCGGAAGATGATACCCGCAGTGTGCTTCATTGAAATTTTAACACGCAAATCTAATAATTAGCCTCAATCAGCAATAATTTATCTACGCTTCTTTGCTTTAATGTTTTTTAATCAATTTTGTGGTGAAATTGTTGGGTGATTTAGCCGCATGTCGCATAGTTGACTCACCCGGCCTACGCTACGCTGGACCACCCTCTCTGCTGCAAGCAGCAAAGAGGGTAAGAAAAAAATGAGCTGCCCCTCTTTTCGCACAGCGAAGAGAGGGGTGACGAGCGCAAGCGATGTCGGGGTGAGTTGATATACGAGCGATAAAGGCACAAAACACATTACCATGGAAATAAGTACCGAGAGAGATTCAAAATATAACGGCCTGGAAAATATGTCTGTAGCGGAGCTGCTGCAGAACATAAACAACGAGGATAAAGCAGTTCCGCTGGCTGTTGAAAAAGCTTTGCCGCAGATAGAAAAGCTGGTAGAGATTGTTGCCGACCGAATGCAAAATGGTGGCCGCTTATTTTACATAGGGGCCGGTACCAGCGGCCGTTTGGGGGTTGTTGATGCGTCAGAGTGCCCGCCAACCTTTGGTGTACCGTTTGATTGGGTGGTTGGCATCATTGCTGGTGGCGATACCGCTATCCGCAAAGCGGTTGAATTTGCCGAGGACGACCGTGAACAGGCCTGGAAAGACCTGCAGGAGTTTGACATCAACAGTGGTGATGTGGTGGTAGGCATAGCGGCATCGGGCACTACACCTTATGTGATAGGTGGTTTGCAAACGGCCAATGCCAATGGCGTAGCAACAGGCTGCATTGTTTGTAACGCAGGCAGCCCCGTGGCAGCCGAGGCACAATACCCTGTTGAAGTAGTAACCGGCCCCGAGTTTGTTACCGGCAGCACACGCATGAAGGCGGGCACCGCGCAGAAGCTGGTATTGAATATGCTAAGTACCAGTGTAATGATAAAGCTGGGCCGCGTAAAAGGTAATAAAATGGTGGATATGCAGTTATCAAACAACAAACTTGTTCACCGTGGTACCCGCATGGTAATGGCCGAAACCGGCCTGACTGAAGCTGAAGCCGCCGCGCTTTTAAAACAGTACGGCAGCGTACGCAAAGCTGTTGACGCGCATAATAAAAAATAGATATGCATATGTGCAAATATGCATATGTGCAGATGAGAAAATAAAAATATAGCAATGAGATAATGATGTGTTGTGCTTCAATTTGCACATTTGCACATCTGAAATTTGCACATTGGAATAATGCACACTATAGAACCATATTACCGCTGGCGCGATGATTATATTGCCGCTGAAGACGAGAATTCGCCGTTCTACAACACGGAATACAGCGAGTTTGAGTTTGATAAGCAGGTGTACAATTACCTGCTGCACCCGCAATGGGATTCGTTTGGCTCAAACACGCTTTATCTGAAGATACTGTATGTAGATTATGACCGCGGATACAGCATCATCGAATTTATTGGCGAATGGAACGATGCTATAAACAACGATATCATGTTGATGAAACGCGAACTGTTCGATCTGATGGTTGACCAGGGCGTTAACAAATTTGTGCTTATAGGCGAGAACGTGCTCAACTTCCATTACTCTGATGATAGCTATTACGAAGAGTGGTTTCAGGAAGTAGAGGATGGCTGGATAGCCGGTATTAATTTCAGAGAGCATGTTATTGACGAGTTTAAGCGCAGCAACATCGACTATTACATTAACTTTGGCGGTGAGCTTGATGAGCTCAACTGGCGCTCGTTAAAACCCCTGCAGGTATTTAAAAAGGTAGAAGAGCAACTAACTAAGCGCTTAAATTAAACTTTAGCCCACAGTTGTAATCAAACAAAAAAGTATAAATTAGTACAATTAATTCATCAATTATAAATGGAAAGTAAATCAACCGAATACGTTTACGATAACGTTATCCAGATAGAAGATGCAGTAGCATCACGTAAATTTATCGCTAAAGTTTTTGCCTGGATGTTTGTGGCATTGGGCATATCTGCAACATGTGCGTTTTTATTTGCCGCCAGTCCGGAGCTGTCATCATTGCTTCGCGATAGCGTAACACACCAGAATACCATTTTTGGTACGGTAGCTATGTTTTTGCCATTGGTATTTGTGTTTATCTCAGGCGCTGTTTTTTCAAGGGGCAGCTACCTTGCTTTAGCATTGGTATTTATCGGGTTTTCGGCAGCAATGGGTATCAGCTTGAGTAACATATTTTTCTTTTACCCTATCACCACTATCAGCGGTGTATTTATCACGGCCTCGTTAGTGTTTGGTGCTATGGCCATTGGCGGTTACATTACCCATCAGGATCTGACCAAGTTTGGCGGTATCCTTACTATGTTACTAATAGGGGTGATCATTGCTTCGGTTATTAACCTGCTTATTTTCCGTAGCGGCACTATGGACCTTATCATTAGCTATGTAGGTGTTGCGGTATTTACCGGCCTTACTGCTTATGATGTTCAAAAGCTAAAACGCATTGGCGCAAGCGCCGAAGTTGACGGAGCTACCAAAAGCAAAGTATCATTAATGGGTGCTTTAACCCTTTACCTTGATTTTGTTAACCTTTTCCTGATGCTGCTGCGCATATTTGGTGGCAACAGAAGGTAATTGAAATAAAATTTATTTTGAGAAGCCGCCCTTATGGGCGGCTTTTTTTTGTTTCTCTACCCCTAATCGCGTCATTGCGAGCGATAGCGTGGCAATCCCCTATTTACAGAGCGGCTCTGTAAGTCGAGGATTGCCACGTCGGCTATGCCTCCTCGCAATGACGCGGTGGTAAAGCTCTCGCGTTAGGGGTAGCAGCGGATACCGGCCATTGCGGTTAAGGCCAGTGCAGTATGAGCGGATGACCCGCCCGCAGGGAACGCCCGCAATTTTACTCACCCCGACATCTCCGCCGCGGCGGATCGCCGACTCTCTCTCCGCAAGCGGAAAGAGGGAGAAGAATAAATTGAAAGATATCCCCCTCTTTGCGAAGCAGAGAGGGGTTAGGGGTGAGTCAAATCCAGGTTGTGAAATGCAACACGGTAACATTTGCACTTTACAACATTATTATTCATCTTTGCACTGCTTATGGAGAAAGACGGAGGGATTAGACCCTGCGATGTCTTAGCAACCTGTTACTTAACAAGGTGCTACATTCTACCCGGACAAAGCGAAACGCTCCGGGACAGATAAGTGAAAGTCAACATTAACACCCGACTTTTCGAGTAAGCTACATACAGTTTGCAGTTTTGAGTAAGCAGTTTGCAGGTTTCACTGTATCCGCTTGTTTGGCTGCCCACTGGTAACTGGCAATTGCCAACTGATACAAATGGACATTAGAAAAGAACTACAGAAACGCATCCTGGTGATTGATGGGGCGATGGGTACCATGATACAACGGTACGAACTAACGGAAGCTGATTTTCGTGGGGAGCGTTTTCGTGACCATCCATCCGACCTTAAGGGCAACAACGACCTGTTGAACCTTACCCGCCCGGATGTGATTAAAGCTATACACAAAGAGTACCTGGAAGCAGGTGCCGATATTATAGAGACCAATACCTTCAGTACCCAGCGTATTTCCCTGGCAGATTACCACATGGAAGAGCTGGGCTACGAGTTAAGCTACGAAGGTGCCCGCCTTGCCCGCGAGGCTGCTGATGAGTACACGGCCCTTACCCCTGACAAACCACGCTTTGTGGCCGGTGCTGTTGGCCCAACCAACCGTACAGCGTCACTATCGCCTGATGTGAACGACCCTGGTTACCGTGCTGTTACTTTTGATGATCTGGCCGAAGCTTACTATGAGCAGGTGCGCGGTTTGGTTGATGGTGGATCGGACGTGTTATTGGTGGAAACCATTTTTGATACGCTGAATGCTAAAGCGGCATTATTTGCCATAGACAGATATAAGCAGGAATGTTTGGCTGCAGGTAAAGATTACGCAGCATTCCGCCCTACTGGTGGTATCATGATATCCGGAACGATTACCGATGCGTCGGGCCGTACCCTATCTGGTCAAACGGTTGAGGCTTTCTGGAACTCGGTTAGTCATGCCAACTTATTATCGGTTGGTTTAAATTGTGCCTTGGGTGCCCGCGAAATGCGCCCGCACTTAGAGGAACTTTCAGACAAGGCTGGGGTATATATTTCTGCCTACCCCAACGCGGGTTTACCAAACGAATTTGGTGCTTACGACGAAACTCCGCACGAAACCGCACACCAGGTTGACGACTTTATAAAAGCCGGACTGGTGAACATTGTAGGTGGTTGTTGTGGTACCACGCCAGATCATATTAAATGTATTGCCGATAAAGCGGCCAAACACGGCCCGCGCCAGATTCCCGAGATCAAATCATATCTGCGCTTAAGCGGATTAGAATCGGTAACGCTTACGCCAGAGACCAACTTTGTAAACATTGGTGAGCGTACCAACATCACTGGTTCGCCAAAATTCTCTAAACTCATCCTTGCCGAAAATTATGAGGAAGCCCTTTCTGTTGCTTTGCAGCAGGTAGAAGGTGGTGCCCAGGTTATCGATATCAACATGGATGAGGGTATGATAGACTCTGAAGCTGTGATGGTGAAATTCCTTAACCTGGTTGCCAGCGAGCCGGATATTGCCAAATTGCCTGTGATGGTAGATTCATCAAAGTGGACGGTATTAGAGGCCGGCTTAAAGTGTTTGCAGGGGAAAGGTATCGTAAACTCTATCTCTCTTAAAGAAGGCGAGGAGAAGTTTAAAGAATATGCCCGCAAGATCTTAAGCTACGGTGCCGCTACGGTTGTAATGGCCTTTGACGAGACCGGCCAGGCCGATTCATTGGAACGCCGTAAAGAGATCTGTGAACGTAGCTACCGTATCCTGGTTGATGAGGTTGGTTTTCCGCCGCAGGATATCATTTTCGACCCTAACATCCTTACCGTTGCAACCGGTTTGGAAGAACATAATAACTACGCGGTAGACTTTATCGAGGCTACCCGCTGGATAAAACAGAACTTGCCGCATGCTAAGGTAAGCGGTGGGGTGAGTAACATTTCGTTCTCGTTCCGCGGTAATAACGTAGTGCGCGAGGCTATGCACTCGGCCTTCCTGTACCATGCTATTAG
The DNA here is from genome assembly GCF_003432115.1 of Mucilaginibacter conchicola. Taxonomy (GTDB): domain Bacteria; phylum Bacteroidota; class Bacteroidia; order Sphingobacteriales; family Sphingobacteriaceae; genus Mucilaginibacter; species Mucilaginibacter conchicola. Next base: position 501,094 of record NZ_QWDC01000002.1, on the reverse strand, counting down.
GGCTGGTTTGGATATGGGCATTGTAAACGCCGGTATGCTGGAAGTTTACGAAGAGATCCCTAAAGACCTGCTGGTACTGGTTGAGGATGTACTATTGAACCGCCGCCCCGATGCTACCGAGCGCCTGGTAGAGTTTGCTGATACCATCAAAAGCAAAGGTAAAGAAATAGTGCGCGATGAAGAGTGGCGTAAAGAAGATGTGGAGAAGCGCCTGTCGCACTCATTGGTGAAAGGTATTGTAGAATACCTTGATGCCGACGTGGAAGAGGCCCGCCAGAAATATGCCCGTCCGCTTGAGGTAATTGAAGGCCCGCTGATGGATGGCATGAACATCGTAGGCGACCTGTTTGGTGCCGGTAAAATGTTTTTGCCGCAGGTGGTAAAATCGGCCCGTGTAATGAAAAAGGCGGTGGCTTACCTGCTGCCATTTATCGAGGCCGAGAAAGCGAATAATCCTGATGCTTCTGCAAAAAGCAGCGCAGGCAAGATCCTGATGGCTACCGTAAAAGGAGACGTACACGATATTGGTAAAAACATCGTTGGCGTGGTACTGGCCTGTAACAACTTCGAGATCATTGATCTCGGGGTGATGGTACCGGCCCAAAAAATTATTGAAGAAGCTAAAAAGCAGGAAGTAGATATCATTGGCCTCAGCGGTTTGATCACCCCATCGTTAGATGAGATGGTGCATTTTGCCAAGGAGATGGAGCGCGAAGGTTTTACTATTCCGTTGATATTGGGTGGGGCGACCACATCACGCATTCACGCAGCAGTTAAAGTTGCCCCGCATTACTCTGGTGCTGCTATCCACGTGCTGGATGCATCGCGCAGCGTAACCGTTTGTAGCAGCCTGATGAATAAAGATGCCCGCGATGGCTACATTCAGGGGATTAAAGATGAGTACGCCAAAGCCCGCGAAGCCCATGCCAACAAGAAAAGCGACAAGCGTTTTGTGACCATTGAGCAGGCCCGCGAGGAGAAATTTCAGATAGATGTGAATGCTGTTGCCCCTGCGCCAACGTTTACCGGTACAAAAGTATTTGAATCGTTCCCGTTAGAGGATTTGTTGCCTTATATCGATTGGACACCGTTTTTCCATACCTGGGAGTTACGCGGCAGCTACCCACGCATATTTGAGGATAAATTTGTGGGCGACGAAGCCAAAAAGCTTTTTGACGATGCACAGGCATTGTTGAAGAAGATAGTAGATGAGAAATTGCTTCGTGCGGATGGTGTTATCGGTTTCTGGCCGGCTAATAGTGTGGGGGACGATATTGAGATCTACACCGATGAGACTCGTCAGCATTTGTTAACGCGCATTCATACCCTTCGCCAGCAAAACGAGAAAGTTAAAGGCGAGCCATATTATGCCCTGTCGGATTTCATCGCACCAAAAGAAAGCGGTGTGGCCGATTATTGGGGTGGCTTTGCGGTAACTGCAGGCTTGGGTTGTGATGAACTGGTTGCCGAGTTTGAACGCGACCATGACGATTACAACAGCATTATGGCTAAAGCCCTTGCTGACCGTTTGGCTGAAGCCTTTGCCGAGAAAATGCACGAACTGGTACGTAAAGAATACTGGGGCTATGCCAAAACCGAGGAGCTAAGCAATACCGATCTGATCAAAGAAGAGTACCAGGGTATCCGCCCGGCACCGGGTTACCCCGCCTGCCCGGACCATACCGAGAAAACTACTTTATTTGAGATCCTGAAAGCAGAAGACAACGCCCACATGCAACTGACCGAGAGCCTGGCCATGACGCCGGCTGCATCAGTAAGCGGGTTCTATTTCGCGCACCCGCAATCGAGGTACTTTGGTTTGAATAAAATAAGCAAAGATCAGATAGAGGATTATGCAGTGAGAAAGAATATGAGCGTGGAGACCGTAGAACGCTGGCTGGGGCCGAACTTGAATTATTAATAGGGTGCGGGATGCCAGAGCGGGGAGCGGGAGATATGTAGATAAATAGTTAAAATGAATTATACTGATTTAGAAGCTTGGAAGGAAGCTCGTGTTTTAGTTAGGATGGTTTATGATCATATTGCGTCTTTTCCAAAAGAAGAGATATATGGGTTGCAATCACAAATTAAAAGATCGGTAATTTCTATCCCGTCCAATATAGCAGAAGGTTGTGGTAGAAGTCATCCCAAAGATTCGATGCGGTTCTTTTTTATTGCAAGAGGATCGGCTTATGAATTGGAAACTCAACTCTATCTTTCTTATGATTTGAATTTTATTGACGATACTACACTTAAAGAACTTTTAGATAAACTCGTGAGGGTTAGGAAACTGTTGGCTGGCTTGATCAATCATCAAAAAGCACAGATAAAAGATTAGTCCCACACTCACCACCCACACTCGCACTCAAATACATGAAGATAACCGAACACATCCAGAACGCTAACGGCAAGACCTTATTCTCTTTTGAACTGATACCGCCATTAAAAGGCCACAGTATACAGGGCATTTATGACGCTATTGACCCACTGATGGAGTTTAAACCGCCTTTTATAGATGTGACCTCGTTGCGTGAGGATTTTATTTATAAAGAGCAGGAGAACGGTTTGCTGCAGAAACTGGCTTACCGTAAACGCCCGGGCACTATTGCCATCTGCGCTGCTATCATGAACAAGTATAAGGTAGATACCGTGCCGCACCTGCTGTGTGGTGGCTTTACCAAAGACGAGACCGAGAACGGCCTCATCGACCTGCATTTTTTGGGTATTGAGAACGTACTGGTGCTGCGCGGTGATGCACGCAAAGGCGATTCGTCATTTGTTCCCACACCTAATGGCCATTGCTATGCTACCGACTTGTTGCAACAGGTATCGAACATGAACAATGGTGTTTATCTGCACGAGCATTATGATAACATGCTGCGTACCGATTTCTGTATCGGTGTTGCCGGTTATCCCGAGAAACACTTTGAGGCACCAAATCTCAAAACCGATTTCAAATACCTGAAGCAAAAGGTAGACATGGGCGCTAAGTTCATTGTGACGCAGATGTTCTTTGATAACCAAAAGTATTTCGATTTTGTGAACGGTTGCCGTGCGGCGGGTATCAATGTGCCAATCATCCCGGGATTAAAACCTATCACGGCTTCTAAGCAATTGATATCATTGGCCAAAACATTCCATATAGATATTCCAGAAGATCTGTCTGATGCGATACATGAGGCTAAATCAGAAAAAGACGTAAAAGATATCGGTATCGAGTGGATGATCAACCAGTGTAAAGAGCTGGTGAAGTTCGGTGCACCGGTACTACACTTCTATACCATGGGTAACCCCGGCCCAACAAAGAGAATAGCTGAGGCGATATTTTAGGAAACGCGCCCGTCATTGCGAGGAGCGTCAGCGACGTGGCAATCCCCGACTTACAGGGCCGCTCTGCATATCGGGGATTGCCACGCTATCGCTCGCAATGACGTACTTTGATATAAAACAAGAAAAGGCCCGACTAACCAGTCGGGCCTTTTCTTTTCGAAGAAATATTTATTATATCCCTGCTTCCGGTTTCATTTTTGAAGCAGCAACTAAAGCTTTGTAGGCATTTACAATACCACCTGTTTTTGACAGGGTGGTGAAATCAACTTTTTCGGTTTTGCTGCCAGGTTTAAGCACCATAACACCGGTTAGCGGTGTAGCCGATTCCATGATAGCCTGTTTCAGTTGTTTTGCGCTAAGGTTTGGATAATACTCCAATATCAGCGCTGCAACACCCGCAGTTATCGGCGAAGCAAAGCTGGTGCCATCGGCAGTGTTAAATTCAGCATCCATGTTTACTGAGGTTACTTTAACACCCGGTGCAAACACATCCACAGTTTTTTTACCATAGTTACTGAACGAGCCGGCCAGTTCTGCATCTTTCTTAGCGGCAGAAGCACCAACGCTGATCACATTATCCAGGTCGGTTACTGAACCGTCCTCAAAAGTATCATTAGGGAACTGTGGTTTCACATCCACATCCTGGTTATCGTTACCTGATGCCTGTACCAGCAATACATTTTTATCGGCAGCATATTTAAAGGCAGCATCAACCCATGCTTTGTGCGGAGATAGTTTTTTACCAAAGCTCATGTTAATGATCTTAGCGCCGTTATCCACCGCGTAGCGGATAGCGTTGGCAATGTCTTTATCGTACTCGTCGCCGTTTGGTACGGCTTTGATAGCCATAATACGAACGTTATCGGCCACACCATCAATACCATACTTGTTGTTGCGTACAGCGCCTATTAAACCTGCTACGCCTGTTCCGTGCTCGGCATCAGCAAATTTAAGTATGTTATTGCCGTAAGGTTTGCCATCTTGCACGTTAGGGTCATCGCCTACAATACGTGCGCGGGCTTCCAGGTCGGGGTTAACATCGTTGTTCAGTTTTTGCAGGTATTCGCTCAAATCGTTAATGATCTTGGCGTTGGTCTCGTTGCCACCTTCCTGCTCAAATACCGATAGCCAAACGTTTTTGCTTTGCGCTACGGTATCGTTTGTAGTGGTAAGCTTAGCCAGATCTGCTTTTTTGAAGGTGCCGTCAGATTTTAATTTCAATGCACGTTTTACGTAGCCGCTGCTTGCCATCAAAGCATTCAGGATAGGCTGTAATTGCTGCAACTCGCCGGATGATTTGGTAACCGTTTCATTATGGGTAAGCTTCACTTTTTCCCAGTAAGCAAACTCTTTTTCGCTGCCTGCAGGGGCGGCGGTAAGGTTTTCGTATTTGCCTTTCAGGCGATTATACTCGCGTACCTCTTCGGTGGTTTCGGTGAAATCACATTTACCGCCCGGGCCACCCAGGAAATCCCAGCCGTGTACATCATCAATGTAACCGTTCTTATCATCATCAATGCCGTTGCCCGGTATCTCTTTGGTGTTTACCCAAAGCACAGGTTTAAGATCGGCCTGCGCGGTATCAATGCCGCTATCAATAGTTGCAATAACAACTGTTTTGCTTTTTTTGCCTTTAACAAACTGGTAGGCCTGGTTTAGGCTGATACCAAAGTAGCCATCGGTCTTAAGATCCATCAGGTGCCAGCTTTTTGGCAGCTCTGCCGCCGGTTTTGGGGCAACCTGTGCATTTGCGTTAAGGTTTATCAGGAGAGCGGCGCCTACTAACGCGCCGGTAATAGTTTTGCAGATTTGGTGCATATTAAAAATTGATCGTTTTATACTTTTTAATTCATTGCCGTAGACTTCAGTCGACGGCCTTTCAAATCAAACCAATGGCTTCAGCCTAAATCATTCGGCTAAAGCCATTAATGTTTAATCCTTCATCCCGTCCCATAAATGGGGACGGCAATGATATTGATTTATTTAGCTTCATTGCCGTTGGCTTTAGCCGACGGATAAATTACAGGTCGAATTTAATGCCCTGCGCTAAAGGCAACGTTTTAGAATAGTTTATAGTATTGGTTTGCCTGCGCATATACACTTTCCAGGCATCAGAACCACTCTCGCGGCCGCCGCCTGTTTCTTTCTCGCCCCCAAAGGCGCCACCAATCTCTGCACCCGATGTGCCTATGTTAACGTTGGCAATCCCACAGTCAGAACCCGCTGCTGAGAGGAATTTCTCCGCATCGCGCAGGCTGTTGGTCATAATAGCAGATGATAAACCTTGCGGTACACCGTTCTGCAGCTCTATAGCCTCATCAATATCCGAGTATTTTATCAAATACAAAATAGGCGCAAATGTTTCATGCTGCACTATTTTATAATGATTTTCAACCTCGGCAATGCAAGGTTTTACATAACAGCCGGATGCATAAGCTTCGCCCTCTAACTTGCCACCTTCAACCGCAAAACGGCCACCTTCGGCTTTACATTTCTCTATCGAATCCAGGTAAGCAGCTACTGCATCGGTATCAATCAGCGGACCCATGTGGTTGTTCTCATCCAACGGGTTGCCAATTTTTATCTGGCCGTAAGCATTTACAAGTTTCTGTTTAAAGGCATCATAAACACTATCGTGGATGATCAATCTACGCGTGCTGGTACATCGCTGACCGGCAGTACCCACCGCACCAAACACAGCACCAATAAGGGCCATATCCAGGTCGGCATTTTCGGTTATGATGATAGCGTTGTTGCCGCCAAGCTCAAGCAGGCTTTTGCCCAGGCGCGCGCCAACCGCCGCCGAAACCGCTTTACCCATGCGGGTAGATCCGGTAGCCGATACCAGCGGAATGCGGGTATCATGGCTCATCAGCTCGCCAATGTTGCGGTCACCAATAACCAGGCAGCTTACGCCTTCATCAACATTGTTGGTCTTAAATACTTCCTGTACTATGCGCTGGCAGGCAATGGCCGTTAATGGTGTTTTTTCTGATGGTTTCCAAACGCAAACATCACCGCAAACCCAGGCCAGCATGGCATTCCAACTCCAAACGGCAACAGGGAAATTAAAGGCCGATATAATGCCCACTACACCCAGCGGGTGGTATTGCTCATACATGCGATGGCTTGGGCGTTCGCTGTGCATGGTTAAACCATACAACTGGCGACTTAAGCCTACTGCAAAATCGCAGATATCTATCATCTCCTGCACCTCGCCGTAGCCTTCCTGCAGGCTTTTGCCCATCTCATAAGATACAAGGGTGCCCAGTTGCTGTTTGTTGGCACGCAGTTGCTCGCCTATCTGGCGCACTATTTCACCACGTTTTGGAGCAGGTATCTGTCGCCAGGTTTTAAATGCTTTGGTGGCGGTATCAATCACCTGGTTATACTCATCTGCGGTAGCAAATGTAACGGCAGCTATCTTTTTACCGTCAACAGGTGAGTGGATGTCATGTACGGTGCCGCCGGTGGTGTTACCCCAATTGTTTCCTGTACTAAATGAGGGGTTTATGTCGTTAATATGTAAATGCTCGAGAATATCTTTCATGGGTAGGCTCATAATTGGTATTTTTGTAAAGTTAGGAAAATCTTTCAAGGGCAATCACAACACTCATCTGTTGCCGGCACAAACGCTTTGTATTTATCAATCAGGCACTTGTATTAACAGCTGTTAATAATGTTTGTATGTTGAAAACTTAATTGCCATTGAGAGGCTTAATATTGTAATTTAAACTTGTGTTTAACCGGATGAGGCCGACGCCTGTACCGGTAAAAATAGTGTTCTCTTAAATAAACTTGAATGGAAGAAGAATTTGAATTTGGTTTCACCGAAGACCCAAAGTTTTCTGTGGAGCGGTACGAAGAGATGATTCGAAATCATGATCAGTACTTTTTTGATGCCCAGGCATTTGAGAACATTATCGACTACTACATAGAGAAAAACGACCCCGCCAAGGCGCTGCAGGTATCAGAGTATGCCCGCAACCAGCACCCGTTTGCTACTGTATTTCTGGTAAAACAAGCCCAGCTTTTAGTGGTGATGAACCGCCCTGATGAGGCATTTGCCGCATTGGATAAAGCCGCTATGCTTGAGGCCAGCGATGCCGACATCTACATTATAAGGGGTAACCTTTATGAGAGTATGGAACGGAATGCCGAGGCGCTGGAGAACTATGAGAAGGCGCTTGATCTGGCCGAGGAAACAGACGAGATATTACTGCACATGGCCTACGTTCACCAAAACATGGGCGACTATGATACTGCCATTACCTATCTTAAGCTTTGCCTTAAGCAGAATATGGAAAACCAGGATGCGCTTTACGAACTGGCTTTCTGTTACGATGTAATGGACAACCAGGAAGAAAGCGTGCAGTTTTATCAGCAATACATCGATAATGAACCGTATAGCTATGCGGCATGGTATAACCTGGGCAACGCGTTCACCAAGCTTAGCTTGTTTGAAAAAGCTATAGATGCTTATGATTATGCTATCCTGATAAAAGACAGCTTTGCATCTGCCTATTTTAACAAGGGTAACGCTTTGGTTAACCTGGAGAAATATGCTGAGGCGATAGAAGTTTACCGCCAGACCTTTGAGTACGAGCAGCCTAATGCCGATACCTATTGCGCTATTGGCGAATGCTACGAGAAACTGGAGCAGATGGACGAGGCGCGCTCGTTCTACAAAAAATCGGTTAAGATGGATGCTAAACTGGCCGATGCATGGTTTGGTATTGGTGTTACGCTCGATTTTGAAGAACGTTACTTTGAGGCCCTGCACTTCTACAAAAAAGCGCTGGACCTGGATATTGCCAATGCCGACTACTGGTTTGCCATTGCCGATGCCGAGTACAAACTGGGCCATCTTGTAGAGGCCGAGCATGCCTACGAAAAAGTGGTTGAACTGAACCCGCTTGATGTGGATGCATGGCTGGATTATTCATCTATCATGTACGAGCAGGAGCGTTTGTTGGATGCCATTGAGGTGATCTCAGAAGCTATCAAAAACAACCCCGACGCAGCAGAGCTTTACTACCGTATGGTAGCCTACCTGTTTGCCAAAGGCGAGTACAACGAAGCGCTTAACCAACTGGAGATGGCCCTGGCCGCCGATCCGGAGAAACGTTACATTTTGTTCGATTACCTGCCGCAGTTGCAGGAAAACAAGGTGATCATTGATATTATTAATCGCTATACGCGATAGTGATCAGAGAGCAGAGGTTAGAGATCAGGAAACCAATAACCAATTATACTCGATCGAATGAAGCCGGACTGTTAAGCCCGGCTTTTTTTGTGCCGTAAAAGGTAATTCCCTCCCTGCATTTGCGCCTGGTCTGCCGCACCCCTCCCCAAGGAGGGAATCGAAACTGTTTCAAAACATCCTCACCAACCTCTTGTTGTTCATAAAACGCATCGCTTATGAACACACCCAATAACCCTACGCCCGGCAACAACTCTCCGCAGGAAGACCCAAAAACCGACCCAAAAGTAAACCAGGCAGAGCAGGAAGTGATCACCAACGCCGATGAGGCCGACCATGTGACCAATAAAGATGGCGCTGTGGCCGATACAGGTGCCATTGAATCTGACCTGAGCGAAAGCGAACCGGATACAGCCTTAAATGCCGATAACCATATCACTAATGACGATGGCAAATCAGACACGACATTAGATAAGGAAGATATTTTTTAATTTACGGAGAGAGTAGCTCCTACGGAGCATAACCCCTCTTTGCTTATCATCTACAAAGCGGTAGCCCCTACGGGACATTGCCTTTACTATTCAATTTTAGCTCATACATTGCTCAAACTTTTTTGTGCCCCGTAGGGGCTACCGCTTTGTAGAAAAGTTCCATCATTATGCCTTTGCTCTGTAAGAGCTACTTTTTGCGATGATGGTCAACATTACCGCGTTTATAGACCTTGTTCCAAATATCTGTGCCCCGTAGGGGCTGCCGCTTTGTAGAAAGTTCGATTGGCATTTTTTTGCTCCGTAGGAGCTACCCTTTTGCGAGATGATACTTCGCCCTATAAATACCCTGTTCACGGTATATACATCACCGGCATGTCCCCGTATTTTTATACAGCCTTAACCGGATTTTCATAAGGCGCCCAAACATGACCTTTACAAGTATTGCACTTATTTGCCAGGCCGATGAATTTTTCGATATCCGTAACCCTTCCATTTTGTTGTTGGTTGGTTTTCTCATATTAATTTCTGCTATATTTATTGTTAGTTACCAGGCACATAACCTAAAGCGGTTAAAATATACAACCGGTTTGCAAGCGCAGATCATTAAGCAGCAAAGCCAGAACGCAAAGGGTATTATTACTGCCGATGAGCGCGAACGCCAGCGCATTGCCGGCGACCTGCATGATGGTGTTGGCCAGCTATTATCTGCCACTCGCATGAACCTGGATACGCTTTTTGAACGACTGAAACTAACCGACCCCGAAAACAGCGAACTGGCCGATAAGGCCATGGCCATGGTTGATGAGAGCTGCCGCGAGGTGCGCACCATTGCTCACCAGATGATGCCCGATGTGTTGCTTAAGGCCGGACTGGCGTTTGCCCTGCGCGATTTTGTGAACAAGATAAGTTCTGACAGGCTGAAGGTATCATTAGAGGTCTCAGGGTTGGAGAACCGCCTGCAGAACAATGTTGAATTGGTACTTTACCGCGTGATACAGGAGACGGTGAACAATGTACTTAAGCATGCCAATGCATCATCGTTGGATATACAGCTAATGAGGGACGAGGGGGAAGTATCAATAACTATTGAGGATAATGGCAGGGGCTTTAGCACCGCAGAAAAAGAGCAGTTTGAAGGCATCGGCCTGAAAAATATTGTTACCCGGGTAACCTATTTGAAAGGAACGGTTGATATTTCATCGTCGCCGGGAAAAGGTACCTTAGTGGCTATTTTAATACCTATACTTTGATCACATGGAAAACCTGAAACGTATTTTTATTGTAGACGATCACCAAATGGTGATAGATGGCCTGCGATTGATCATCAACACCATACCCGGTTTTGAAATTGTTGGCGATTGTAACAGCGCCCATCAGGCTTTGGATATCCTTACCGAAACAGCTGTAGATATTTTGCTCACCGATGTAAGCATGCCCGAGATGAGCGGCATTGAATTGACCCGCGTTGTACACAAGAAATTTCCGCATATAAAGATCATTGCCTTATCTATGTTTGGCGAGGCGCAGGTAGTGGCAGAGATGATTGATGCAGGCATATCGGGTTATATCCTTAAGAATACCGGGAAGCAGGAACTGATAGAAGCCTTAAATAAGGTTGCTGAGGGGCAAAACTACTTTGCGCCCGAGATTACCTTGCAGCTCATGAAATCTTTCAAGAGAGGGCAGGAAAGTGAGTCGTCGAGACTTACCGACCGTGAGATAGAGATCATCAGGATGATAGAGCAGGATTTTGGTAACAAGCAAATAGCAGATCTGCTCTTTATCAGCGAGCGTACGGTAGAAACCCACCGCAAAAACATCCTTCGTAAAACCAATACCCAAACCGTGGTAGGGCTGCTTAAGTACGCCTACGAGCGCAAGATAATCTGATACTACATTTGTATTACGTACTAACACGTAATTAAATATGCCCTTTCAACGCGATTGTTGTGCGTTACTGATAACCGCAATTTTGTTATCAATAAACAACACTAAACAATTAAAGCAATGAAAAAGATCAAAGGGGCATTATTTATCACTATGCTAATTGCCGTATCGGCTATCTCATGTAAAAAAGACAAATCGGGTGTAGATAACGGCACAGCGGCTGCCACGGTTACTGCAGGTAACTACGGGTTTGATGGCGGTAGCAAAGGCGAGTTTAAAGCCAGCACAGCCGTTTTGGCCAACCTCAACGGCATCTTCACCATGACGGCCGTTAAACAAAGCACCAGCGAACAAATTACTATTGCATTGTACAACATCAATGGCATTGGTAAATACTCGTTAGATCCAAACAACAATACCAACGTTGGCAGCGCGGCCATCATCAGCAAAGATTTTAACAAGGCAGGCGATGCTGCATTAAACTACAGCACCGGCGAAGATGGCCCAAGGGGTGCTATTGGTGGCGGCGAAGTAAACATCACCAAATTAACCTCTACCGAAGTTGAAGGTACTTTCTACATTATTGCCTATAATAATTCCGGTCAGGAAGCCTTTGTTGAAAACGGTAAATTCTCGGGCAAATTAAGCGCTACAGGCAAATAAGTGTTCGCGCTATTCATGGCGCGAACGTGAATAACCGGCACAAACAAAAAGGCGACCGTTAACGGGTCGCCTTTTTGTATTTATTTACTGTTTGAGAACAGCCATGGTATCAGATCGGGCTCGCTGAAGGCTTTGTTCCAGCAGTTGTGGCCCAGTGTTGGGTAAATGGTGAATTTTGGATCAGCACCGGTATTCCTTAGTGCGGCTACTACCACCTCGGCATGGTCAAGCGATACAATGCTGTCCTTAGCGCCGTGGAAGATCCATAGCGGCACGCGGCGGGCGTATTTCTCTACGTTGTTTGAGTTGTCGCCACCGGCTATCGCGAAGGCTGCGGCAAATACTTTTGGTTTGCGCCTCAGTAATTCAAGTGTACCCATGCCACCCATTGACAGGCCGCCAACGTAAACACGTTTCTTGTTCACGTAAGGTTTATCTAAAAATTGCTCAACCAAACCCAGCAGGGCATGCATGGCCGGTGTAGGTTCGCCGCCTTCCTGGAAATGGTAGCTGCGTTTGCCTTTATCATCTTTCTGGATATCTACATTGCTCCAGTAGCCATCTTTAGGGCATTGCGGCAAAACCACAATGGCCGGGTATTTATCGCGGATAGTATCGTTCAGTAACATCTCTGTACCGTAAGCCAGTTGCGCATTGTTATCGTTACCGCGTTCGCCTGCACCGTGCAGCATTATCAGTAACGGGTATTTTTGCTTAGGGTCAAAATGGCGGGGGAAAAGGATGCGGTATGGCAGTGTATCGGCTTTGTAAGCGTAAGTGCCTCTGTCAAAGGCAGAAAGGTCTTGCTTTATTTGTGCCTGCGTATAAAAAGGAAATGCCAGGTAAATAATACCCAGCATTGCCAATATTCTAAAATTTTTGATGATCATTTAAATAGAGCTGAAATAGGTAGTTCAAAGTATATTGAACGTAAAGTAAAGCCTTTATATCTAAATAACCCTAAAAATATTTACAACAGCATCAATTTATTACGATGTGATGCCGCTGTAAGATTTTATTTTTTTGCGATGGCAGGGCTTTCAAAACCCAATTTGGTTAAGCCGCGCTGCACATCGGGGCTGCTCATGAACAGTTTCCAAAGCAGGCCGCTGCGCTGGTTCTCAATCATCACAATGATAGGCCCCTGGTCTATCGCCAGGTATGACTTGGCATACCAGTTATGCGATTCGCTGAAGGCATCGGTAAACCCGTATTCGCCCCAGATCTTATCGCCCAGGTCATAGTAGAAATGGCGCAGGGCTTTCATAGAATATTCCGGCGTGTACGGGAATGCCGATAGCGCTGCTGTTGGTGTAATAACCCCCAAGTCGTTATCAGGTGCGTGGGCATTGTAGCCTTCGTAGTTGTCGCTTGCGGTCAGCCCCCAGCAGTTTTCGCCATAGCCTTTAAATTTCTTGGGGTTATCGATACAATATGCGCGATTGATGAGCGTATGGTTTTGGTTCTGCTCCCAGTAATCGGCGTACTGGTCTTTCAACCCTTTAGGATTTAAGCCCAGGAACGAGTACTGCGAAAAGAATAACGGGCCACCATAAGCAAAACCAAGTGGGAGTTTGTAGCCGTAGTAGGTTTTACCATTTTTAAAGAAATCGCTTTGCGCCCAGCCTCGGCTGTAAACTTCGGGCTTAACGCCGTGGTTATCTGATGAAGCCGCCAGGATGTAAGTGATCAAACACTCGTTAAAGCCGCGGATAGGAAAGTTCATGGCCCAGCCGTAGTTAGGGCTCCAGTGCCAGTAAATGTTATCGCGGCCATCGCGGGTAAACCAGTCCCACTCCAGTTCGCCCCACATCCAGGTAATTACATCGCGGATGCGGCGCTCTTTAGGATTATCAGCAGTAAAGTATTGTTTGGCACAAATAAGGCCCTGGAAAAGGTAGGCCGTTTCTACGATATCGGCACCATCATCGCGGCGGCCAAACGGGATGGTTGCACCCGTTTCGCCGTTCATCCAGTGCGGGAACGCGCCGTGGTAGGCCTTAGCTTTAAACAGGAAGTTCACTATCTTCACCATACGGTCAACCGCTTGGTCATGCGGGATGAACTTGCGGTGGTCTGCAGCTATCAGCGCCATAACGCCAAAGCCTGTACCGCCGGTGGTAACCACCTCGTCGCCATAATCAAATGAGCGGTTGCTGCGCTCGCGGGCCATGCCGCTTACAGGGTGCCCAAAATCCCAAAAGTAACGGAAGGTTTGGCGCTGCACCACATCAAGCAAGGCGCTATTGCTCAGGTTTTTGATAATACCAACCGGTTTAATGCTTTCGGCAGATGGGTTTTTCTTCTGCGCTATGCCATGCAGGGTTGCCACGGCTAATGCTGCAGATAGTATGATTTTTTTCATATCGTAAATTAAGTAAGCATATCGTTCAAAAAAAGAGGCTGCCCGTTATTAAGCGGGCAACCTCATACTCAATCAAATGTGGGCCTTGGCCCTGTAAGATCTTGTTTCAGACAGATCAATAGCCCGGGTTTTGTGTCAATATAGTACCGCTGATATCGATCTCTGTTTGCGGAACCGGCCAAACTTCGTTCTTGCCGGCTTTCCAGCCACGTGAGCCAAATACCTCGGTACCGCGGCCCTGGCGTATAACGTCAAAATAACGGTCAAACTCCATTGCCAGCTCAACCTGGCGCTCGTGGTAAATTGCTGTACGCAAAGTACCCTGAACGGTTGTGGTTACCTGTGGCAATATAGCAGCGTTGTTGCCGCGTGCACGTGCGCGTACTTTTTCTAATGATGCAAGCGCAGCAGAGGTGTTACCCAATTCGTTGTTTGCTTCGGCGTTCATCAGCAATACATCCGCGTAGCGTAAAACAATTTTATTTTGCTGTGCACCTTCGTTAAAACCTGATACGTAAAGGCTGAATGGTACGTATGATTTCTGGTTGTACATTGGGTTATCGCCATCAGCAGGAATTTTATCGCCCTCTGGTGTGGTTTCGCCACGGAAAATGATGGTTGCATCGCGGCGAGGGTCGCCGGTTTCAAACGCATTTGCCAATACAGTAGTTGGCACGTTAAAGCCCCAGCCACCACCGGTTGAGCCACGCACACCCTGTACTTGTGAGTACTGAGAGTTTGAAGCATCGGGGTTGTTAGGGATAATGTTACACTGCACCTCAAATATCGATTCGACATTGTTTTTGTTTGTGGTGCGGAACATCTGCTCAAAATTAGGGAACAATGAGTAGCCTAAACCCATTACCTGGTTGGTGTAGGTTAGCACATCGGCCCATTTTTGCTGGTACATGGCAACTTTTGCATGTAAAGCCAATGCAGCGCCTTTTGTAGCGTGGCCTACATCAGCAGCAGCATAAGTTTGCGGCAGTACGGTAGCAGCTTCGGTAAGGTCTTTTTCTATCTGTGCCCAAACTTCTGCTTTTGGTGAGCGTGGCATGTTATACTCGGTTTCATCTTTAGGCAGAGTAATACGCAATGGCACATCGCCAAATGCTCTTACCAATCTAAAGAAAGAGTAAGCACGGATAAATTTAGCCTCGGCCAGGTAACGGTTTTTCAGTGCTTCGTCCATAGTAATGGCAGGCACTTTAGTTAATATCTGGTTAGCGAAGTTGATATTCTGATATTGGCCTCTCCAAAAACCACCCAGCTGGCCTTCATCGGCACTTACTGTAAAGTTGTGGTACGAGTTCATGTAAGTAGCATCGCTTGCGCTGCTGCCTTTTTCGGCCTCGTCAGATCCCATGCTTTCTATAGCGATAGGGGCAAATGCAATATTGTTCCACTCGCGCAGGTTAGCATACATAGCATTAACTGCTTTGGTAGCATCGGCCTCAGTTTTGAAGAACTGAGTTGCCGCCTGGTTTTGGGCAGGGTCTATATCCAGGAAGTTTTTCTTACAACCCTGGATTGATATTGATGTAGCGATAAGGCCCAAAATAAAGGCTTTACGCATGGTTATGTTTTGTTTGTTCATCGTTTTTCAATTAAAAGGTAACGTTAACACCAAAGTTATAGATAGCATATAGCGGGTATACGTTGGCATCAATACCACGGCCACCTACTGCGCCACCTATCTCAGGCGAGAAGCCTTTGTAGCCAAATATGTTAATGGCGTTCTGCGCGTTGGCATAGAACCTCAGCTTTGAGATACCAAATCTTTTAAGTGGCTCGCTTGGCAGAGTGTAACCTAACTGTGCGTTACGCAACCTTATATAAGAACCGCTTTCAACGTAGAACGAGTTTGGTTTTGCGTTATCAGTGGTACCAAGGTTTACAGATGGGTAGGTGTTTGATGTACCCTCTCCGTGCCAGCGGTTAAGGAAGAAATCCTGGGTGAAGTTCTCGTTACCGAAACGGTAGGCAAGGTTAGCATTGTATACGCTAACATCAGCCACACCCTGGAAATCAAGCGCAAGGTCAAAGCTTTTGTACGTGAACGATGTGTTTAAACCGAAGGTGTATTTTGGCAGCGGGCTACCTAAAGCTACACGGTCGTTACCGTCAATTTTGCCATCGCCATTGGTATCCTGGTAAATAAAGTCGCCTGGGTGTGCATTTGGCTGTGCGCCTGCAGTAACCTGCGCTGCATTCTGGAATATGCCTGTTACTTTGTAACCATAAAACTGGCCAATTGGCTGGCCTACAATGGTACGGGTTGCCAAAGCACCGTTTGCAATACCATCACCACCCTGGTAAATTGGGTTGCTGCCGGTTCTAACATCTAATACTTTGTTGGTGTTGATACCTAAGTTGGCATTGATGCTGTAAGTAAAGCCGCCTGCTGTTTTATCTTTCCAGCCTACTAAAAACTCGAAACCTTTGTTTGAGATATTTGCCTGGTTGCCTATAAGAGAGCTGTTAACAGTACCCAATGAGCCGGCTACCGGGATAGCAAAAATAGCAGCAATGGTTTTTCTGTTATAGTAATCGGCTTCAAAGGTTAGCTTGTTATCAAACAAACCACCTTCGATACCAAAATCAGACGATTGGGTTTTTTCCCAAAGGATGGTTGGCGGTACAACTGTATTGATGCTTGCACCAGGGTAAGCTGTAGGCGGGTTACCGAAAATAGCAGTTAAGAAAGGATCGCTTGCAATAACCTGTACAGATGGATTGATAGGTACACCTGAGTTACCTACCTGGCCCCAGCTTCCGCGAAGTTTTAAGTTGCTGAATACCTTTTGGTCTTTCATGAAATCCTCGTTGGTAATTACCCAACCTGCACCAACAGACGGGAAGTAACCGTAAGTTTTATCGCCATAGAACTGTGATGCACCATCACGACGGATAGATGCATTTAACAGGTACCTATCTTTGAAAGAATAATTGATACGCGCAAATTGCGACATTGCACGGTTGTAGATCTGGCTTGTTGGTGTACGTATATAAACCGGGTTTGAGCCATCAGGGAACGAGCTGTACATGCTGCCGCTTGCAACATAAGGTACGTTATCAGCCGCGCCATTTAGCTGGTAAGTGCGGTTTTGCAGCATACTGTAACCTAACAAAGCAGTAAGCCTGTTATCGCCGGCTTGCAGATCGTAAGTTAAGGTGTTTTCCCAGATCCAGTTGCGAACTTCTGTATGGTCAAGGTTCAGGTTGGTTTTATCGCTGAACTGTTTGAAAGTAGCTCTGTATTTAGGGGTATAGTTACGCACTTCTAACTGGCTGATATCGCCACCAAAGCTGGTTTTAAATTTGAAGTGTTTAAGGAAGCTAACTTCGCCATACGCACTGTAAGTAAAGCGGTGGTTTTTGGTAACCTGATTGTAATAGTCAACAGTAGCCATAGGGTTAAAGTTGTTACCATCACCAAGGCCTAACCCATTTGGATCAACATAGCTTGCACCCGGGCCGCGTACACCAATAACCGGCGCAGCAGCAAACATCTGGTGGTAAATATCAGCTGCTGCATCTTTTGATTTATCAGACACGCCGCTTGCGGTAAAACCAACTTTAAAGGCTTTGCCAAACTTGAAATCGTTTGATAAGTGGGCGGTGTAACGCTGGTAGTTGTTGCCTTTTACAATACCATCCTGGTCTAAATAACCTACTGAGTAGTTGTAAGTGTAGGCATCAGTACCACCGCTAAGATCTAACTGGTGGTTGGTCATGGCTGCTTTGCGCAGTATCTCGTTATACCAGTTTGTGCCTTCGCCGTATTGAGAAGGATTAGCAAAGATGTGCGCCTTAGGCGGATCATTAGGTGTAGTAGCGTTGATAAGGTCGGTAAGTTCGTTCACGGCAGTAGCATACTGCGTACCATTAGCCATTTTTACCTGGTTGGTAACTGCCTGGAAACCAGCGTAACCGTTATAGTTGATAACCGGTTTGCCTTTTACCCCACGCTTGGTAGTGATCAAAACAACACCATTAGCCGCACGGATACCGTAGATAGCAGTACTTGATGCATCTTTTAGTAAGCTGAAGCTTTCTATATCCTGCGGGTTAAGGAAATCGATATTATCGTACCACACACCATCAACTACAAACAATGGTTTAGTGTTGCCGTAAATGGTACCTAAACCACGGATGGTAATATCCGGAGATTTACCCGGAGCTGCATTGTTAGTGATCTGCACACCGGCAACTTTACCTTGCAGGCCGCTTACAGCGTTTGTTGATGCTTGTTTAGATACATCGGCACCTTTAACGGTTGCAATGGAACCGGTTACATCAACTTTACGTTGGGTACCGTAGCCAATTACAACAACGCCCTGCAGTTCATTTGTTGCGCTTTGTAAGGTAACATTAATATCGGTACGGCCGCTTACAGGAATATCAGCCGTAGTGTAGCCAAGGTATGATATGGTAAGGGTAGCGTTAGAGGCAACGCTTAACGAAAATGCGCCATTCGCATCGGTTTGGGCACCCGTGGTTGTACCTTTTACTGCAACTGTAACCCCAACAAGGGTTTCGCCGGTTTTTGCATCGGTAACTTTACCTCTTACGGTAACGTTTTGAGCGAAAAGCGCAGTTGAGAAAAAAGTAAACAATACGAGTAACCCCGAGATTGTAAAAATTCTCTTCATGATGGTTAAAAAATTAGAATACTTGGGTTAATTGGTTTTTAAACTGGTCGAAATTGGTTAGATAAAATGTGGTAAGCAAATTATGCGACTTCACATTATTACATCAAAACTTTAGTACTTTCTCAAGTGCTTTGGTGTAAAAATATAAATCGCTGTTAAACAATTAGTTAATTGGTGTTGTGACAGGTTGTTTATACTACACCACAGGTGTAGCCAAACAGGTGCTTTAAGAAGTAGGTGTGAGGTAATGATGTAGTGCTAAAGCTCCATGAGAAACTCCGTAAGATTCTTATCATGCTCCAGATTCAGCTTTTTGCGCAGGCGGTACCTGCGTATCTCTACACCCCTCAATGATATATTTAGTAACGATGCCATTTCTTTACTGCTCATGTTCATGCGCAGGTAGGCGCAAAGCTTCAGATCGTTGGGTACCAGGTCCGGGTGGTCTTGCTTCAACTTCTTGAAAAAGTTTTCATGCGCTTCGTTAAAACTGTTCTCAAAAATGTTCCAGTCGCGGTTATCATTCATGCCTTCATCAATAACCTTATGGATCTTTTTCAGTTGTTCTTCGGGCAGGCGTTTACCCTCACGGTCTTTTAAACTACCCAACTCTTCGCTTATTTTTTGCAGTAATTCATTCTTATAAACAATGTTCATAGCAGAATTGGCCAGCTCGCGGCTTTTGCTGGCAAGATCGGCCTGTAGCTGCTCATTTTTTATGGTCACTATCTGCTGCTCGTTTACAAATGCTTCCCGGCGCAAATATTCCTCATGTTCGCGCTTTAGTTTATCCTGTATTTCGGCCTGATGACGCTTAAGCTTTTCGGCATAATAGCGGCTAACAACGTAATAGGCCAATACCAGCAGCAATACGTAGCACACATAAGCCAGTTTACCGGCGTACCATGGTGATGCTATCTCAAAAGAGTAGGTAGTAACACCGGTAAGGTTCTCATCATTTATCTTGGCGCGCAATTTAAACACGTATGTACCCGCGCTGAGGTTCATAAACTCTTTCACACTGGTGGTGGTCCACTCGCTCCATTGCTTTGAGTAACCTTCCAGGTAATACTGGTATCGTACCCGGGCCTGCCTGTAGTATGGGAGCGAAAAGGAAATACGCACATTATTCTCTGCGTAGGGAATGCTTTCCACCTCATCGCCATTTCCCATTTCAGTGATAAGTTGGGTTTTATCGGTAATGTTCTCTACCTGTCTTATCAACACAGCCGGTAAACGTTCTTTGCTTTGGGCAATAGCATCACGGTCGTTCAAAATCACAAAGCCATCATCAACACTTATCAAATAAATGAGGTTGTTTATCAGGCTGATGTTCTCATAGTTTTGCACCATCTGCCCGTTCAGCATACTGAACCGGTTAGAGTCGATGTGCAATTTACCGGGCGTTGCCAGGTCTGCCAGTGCTACGCGCCCATGGTTAATAAACCAATATTTTTTGCCGATTGCTGCAATTACCTTGTTTGATGACGAAAAGGTATTGAGCATTTTATTCAGTTGCTGGTACTTGTAGAATTTATCGGTAATATCATCGTACACATAAAATCCCGAATCTGACGAGAAAACGATACGGTTATCCAGGTTAAATACACCCACATTATAACTATCAGGCAAACCCGACTTCTTGTCATAAAACTTTTGCGATACTACACGCTTTTTATCAGCCGAAAGAACCACTTTGTATACGCCTTTATAAGCATGGCTAACCCAAAGCTGGCCTTTGCTGTCCTGCTCTACCAGGCGCGATGGTTCTGCAAAACCTTCTATCCTATGATCAAGCACCCAATTGCCGGCAGCATCTTTTTTATAGATGATCAATCCGTTGTAGCAGCCTTGTATCAGTTGGTTATCATTGAACTTTTTGATGGTCCAGCCGCCGCTTAGTGCTGATATTTTGGTGATGGTGTTACCATTTACCTGGAAGGTACCATCGTTATGACTGCACAGCAGGCGGCCATCATGCAGGGATAATTCCCATACCTGGCCTTGTGAACCGGGTATGAGCTGGAAATTGAATGATTGTAATAATTTGTTTGGTGCACCCGGTAACCAGTCGCTGTAAAAAAGCCCCTGGTTGGTACCCAGATAAATTTTGTTGTTAAAGATGATACTTGAGTAGACTGTACCAAAGCGCCCGGTTTTATCAAAATAAAAGTACATGGGCGAGTTAAGTTCAATACGGTCGATACCGTTATCCAACCCGGCCCAAAGGTTTTGCTCGTTATCCAGGTAAAGGCTCAAAACAGTATTGTTTTGCAACCCGCTTGATTTGTTGATGTGCTGCACCACATTGCCTGCCGCATCCATTATCACCACCCCATTTAGTATGGTACCAAATGCATAGTACTTGCCTGATATTACCAACCCGTTATTTAACTGGTAGGCTTTAAAAAAATCGTTGGCCTGGTTTTGCCAGGGGGTAATGGTTTGACCATCGTAAATAAACAAGCCGTTTTTGGCGGTACCTATCAAAAGTTTGCCACCGCTACCAAACGGAAGTATGGTTAAAACCCGGCTACCCAGTTGAGCACCACCAGGAACAAGACTCAGCTTATCATTCTTCAGTTCAAATAAACCCACGCCAATTTCTTCTGCAAAAAAGCGGTTGCCGGTTTTAAACAAGAAGAGGAAAGGTTTCTCGGGGCGTACAATTGTGATCTTGTTATTGGCATAGGTGTATATAGCACCAAAGGCTTCAAACAACACTTTGTTGCCTGATACGTAGATCTTCCAGATCTCTTCTTTTATAGGTTGGGTATCTTTCGGGATAAGTGGCGTAAGGCTATGGTATTT
This sequence comes from Mucilaginibacter conchicola, assembly GCF_003432115.1. Classification (GTDB taxonomy): domain Bacteria; phylum Bacteroidota; class Bacteroidia; order Sphingobacteriales; family Sphingobacteriaceae; genus Mucilaginibacter; species Mucilaginibacter conchicola. Next base: position 479,689 of record NZ_QWDC01000002.1, on the reverse strand, counting down.
CAGAAAACCTTTCTTATCGGCTTCCCAGTAACCAAATTCACCAAAGCCCCCGGCATAGATGCGGCCCTTGCCATCTGCAGCTACGGCACGTACAATAAGGCCATTTGGCATACGGTTGCGTTTCCAGTACCGGCCATCAAAAGATAGCAAACCCTCGTTACCAAAGTACATTACACCATGCTCATCGCGCGTTATTGACCAGTTTTGGTTGCCCGATAAGTACTGGAACTTAGTATAGTTTTGCACGTACGGCACACCAATGCTTTTAATATCAGCCGCACGGGCTGATAGGACAGTAAACAGGGTGAAGCAAAAAAGCAAAAAGCGTTTCGGCATAAACAGAACGTATGTGTTAAACAGACACAAAGATAGTTTTTTGATCTCTATAAAAAAGAAAGGCTGCCTTTGTTGAGGCAGCCCTGTACTTTTCTGTATGTTATTATCAGTCAGTAAGCTGAACTTTATTCTTCTTGGTTGTATTGATGGGCTGCGGTACTTTAACGTAGTAACCCGTGCCATCGTATACACGCTTGCGCGGGTGCGATTGGCAAGCATCGCTGCAACAGCCTTCCATTGCCTCACCGCACTCATCGCACTGGGTGAAATGTTCGTTACACTCAGGGTTGGCGCAGTTGATCATTTTTGGTGTGGTTTTACCACAGTTGCGGCAAGTTGATATCACCTGGGGATTTACGCTGTTCACCTCAACAGAAAGGCGGTTATCAAACACATAACACTTACCATCAAAGTCTTTGCCGCCGGCTTCTTTGCCGTATTTAATGATGCCGCCGTGCAATTGGTAAACATTTTCAAAACCCTCGTGCAGTAAAAGGGCCGATGCCTTTTCGCATTTGATGCCGCCGGTGCAATAGGTCAATATCTTTTTGTCCTTGTACTGCGCCAACTCGTTGATCATGGCCGGGAAATCGCGGAAGTTTTCAATATCCAACGTAACTGCGTTTTTGAATTTACCTAACGAGTGCTCGTAATTTGAGCGTACATCCAGTACGATAACATCGTCCTGGTCTTTCATTTCCATGAAATCCTTAGGCTCCAGGTGTATGCCGGTACGCTCGTTCGGATTAATGATATTGGGATCGCGCAGGCCCGAGTGTACAATTTCTGATTTATAACGAACGTGCATTTTTACAAATGATAGCTCGTCAACCTCGTCAACTTTAAAGTCGGTTTTAGCAAAACGTTCATCGGCCAATACGGCATCCATGTAAGCTTTACAAGCCTCCGGCGTGCCCGATACGGTGCCATTTAAACCTTCATCGGCAACAATAATGCGGCCGTTTAAACCAAGCTCTTTACAAAATTTTAGATGATCGGCTGCAAATTGCTCGCCGTTCTCTATTGTTGAATAACAATAGTACAGTAGTGTGTTATACTTCGCCATAAGATCATTGATACCGCTGCAAACGGTGTTAAATGAGGTGCAAAGATAAGGTTTTTGGGTTAAAGGTAAAAGGCGAAAGGTTTTGCATCTTCAACCTTTCGCCTTTCACCTCTAACGAATACCATAGAATATCCTGAAGCCTTGTATATACTTTTTATCCCCTCTGAAAGAGATACCATAATCTACGCGGAAAAAGAGGCGCTGGATGCCTACATAAAGCTCCGAGTAGTTTTGGTTAAACTTCTCGGTAAGGTAGTTGGCGCCTACTATCTCTTCCAACTTCAACTTACGCATAAATGGTATGCGGCTAAATAGTGCTCCTGCAAAGTTATGTTGATAATGCGCCTCTAAAAATGCTGCATTTGTGCTAAACTCATAGAAAGGCAGGAAGTGGAAACTGCCTACATAAGTAGGATCGAACGTGGTACCCTGGTTACCAAGGAAATGATTATAATCCATAAAGTACACGTTGCGGCGATTAAGGAAATCGCCAGCCGAGATCTTGAACGACGAGTAACCGGTTAAACCCACGGGGATATGATCCTGGCTGATATCGATAGACACGAAATCATAATTCACATCAGATCCGAATGCTCCGTTTATACCCTTTCGGTAATTCAAAACTACCTTTGGATATCTTGACGGCACAAACGTGCGGCCATCGGGGCGGGTGATGTAACGCTGCCCGAAAGTAAATTCCAGCGACGTTTTAAACGTTAATGCCTGGTGCTCGGGAAACAGGAACGATTTGTCATCTGCCGGGGCACCGGGTTCTAAAGGGTTGTTAGAGGTGTACTCGCGTACCTTTGAATCAAATATGTGCTGGTACGATGTGTTGTATAACTGCCTGCGGCTTGAGTACTCTAAACTCGATGTCCACAGGATACCGTTGGCCAGTTCTCGTTCATAACCTACGTTGCCGTACTGGTTGCGATAGTATTTTACATAGTTGTTCTCATAGAGTAAAGAACTCAACGTATTGAACCATAATGAACGTGTGCCTACGTTGTTTAAGTCCATCACTTCGGCCCCAAAATTGGTGAAAATGCGCCCGCGTTTCCAGGGATCAAACAAGTATTCGGCATGTACATTAGGGCTTACCAGTTTGCTGGAGAAACCATAATGGAACACCGGCTCGATACTGAATTGCCTCAGATCATCATACTTTTTGGTGTACTTAACCCGCTCATCAATACCCCAACCCTCAACGGTGTTGTAAAAGAATGAGAGGTATAAAGGCGCCACGTAAAACGACTCTTTGGTTTTGCGGTTCTTGGCCTCATACCCAAAAATGGTATAACTCAGCGGACTAAATTTGTTATTCTCTAACTGTACCGAATCCAGGTATGGGTCGGAGTGTTGTATAGCAAACAGGCTGTCTTTTTTATGATAATCGCGCGTCTCCTGCGGGGTTAGCGGCACAGGGCGGGTAGCATCCCAGTAACCGGATGGTTTGGAGTTGGCGGCAGTATCAACCTTTAATACCTCGCCGTTAAAGAAACCTGCCGGAAACTCCTGGTCTATTTTGTAATTGTTATAGATGCCCACATAATAGCCTGCAAACTTGAACCCGAGCACAGAGCCCTTATAATCATACTGGATAGATGCCGGCAGCCAAACGCTATCCTTTACAGGGATGTATTGCTGGCTTATGGATAGTGTATCTATCAGGTTAATATTGTCATTTTCTTCGGTAAGGTACAGGTCGGCACTGTACACGCGCCAGTCGCCATCAACAATGTACAAGAAACCCCTGAAGGTTGATGAACGGTTTGATTTTGGCAGTACCGCAATTTTATGTATGGTGCGGTTATTTGATACCGTTGTACCATCGAGCTTGTAACGGTAATACTGGAAAGCATTATCGGCCACCGGCGAAACAAAGCCGCGACTGCGCAAACCTTCTACATAAAATATGTTTTGGTAGATATTAAGCTGAAGGTCTGACGCCTTATTATAACTGAAAGCCGGACTACCGCCTGTATTTTTTGAAGCGATGGTGATCTCTTTAAACTTATCAGGGCGCTGCAGGTTAAACTGCGAGATAGATTCTGACTGGTACAAAATACCACGACCTGCAGAATCCAGATCCAGTTGTTTTATCACCGGGCTGCTCATTAGTGATTTTGGCGCTTTGGTTAAACGCTGCACACCTTTTATATAAACCTGGCAGGTGTAGGTTTTAAACTCGTTCATGTGGCGCTCGCGGTTAGAGAGCACCTGCTGCATAATGGCCATTCCGCGGTCTGTTTTGCGGTTATAAGTTGCCGTATCTTCTTTACTGAAGATCTCTTCATCCAGCTTTACGTTAAGGCGCTCATCATGATCTGCAATAGTAACGGGTACCACTTTTTCGCGGTAGCCCACAAAACGATAAACGATATTATAGTTGCCGGGTGATAGTTTGAATTGATATTGGCCCTGTTCGTTAGCAGTGGTACCATACGTTGAATTGCGTATGTAAACCGATGTAAAAGACACCGGTTCGCCTTTGTTGCCGGTAATGCGGCCGCTAAGCATAAACTGCTGAGCATGAGCAAGCATGCCAACGGTGCTAAGCATCAGTAGTAGTAAGTATCTTCTCATACGCGCGATTTCCCTACATAATATTAAATGCCTGTTAAATGTTTGTTTTGTAACATAAAATATTAAAAGCGCGGGTTGTACCCATCAAGTGCGCTGTAATTCCTAATTTTGAGCTTTTAAAATACATCTGTTATGTACAATACACTGCAACCGGTTTTACAGAAAGAACTTGCTGACATTGAAGCAGCTGGCCTATATAAAAAAGAACGTATTATTACCTCACCACAGGGCGCGGATATCACCGTGCAGGGCGGTAATGAAGTGATTAACTTTTGCGCCAACAATTACCTTGGCCTATCGGGCAATGCAAAAGTGATACAAGCTGCTAAAGATGCCATGGATACGCATGGTTACGGCCTTTCATCAGTAAGGTTCATCTGCGGTACGCAGGATATCCACAAACAGCTGGAGCAAAAGATCTCTGAATTTTTAGGTACTGAAGATACCATCCTGTACGCAGCAGCATTTGATGCAAACGGTGGTGTATTTGAGCCCTTGTTTAACGATCAGGATGCTATCATATCTGATGAGTTGAACCACGCTTCTATTATAGATGGCGTGCGCCTTTGTAAAGCGCAGCGCAAACGCTACAAACACGATGACATGGCCGACCTGGAAGAGCAGCTAAAAGCCACGCAAGATCTTCGCCACCGTATCATTGTTACTGATGGCGCTTTCTCTATGGATGGTACCATTGCACAGCTTGATAAAATTTGTGCCCTTGCAGAGCAGTACAATGCTTTGGTGATGATAGATGAAAGCCATTGCAGCGGCTTTATGGGCAAAACCGGCCGCGGTACGCATGAACACCACAATGTAATGGGTAAAATTGATATTATTACCGGTACATTGGGTAAAGCTTTGGGTGGTGCATCGGGCGGATTTACATCGGGCCGTAAAGAGATCATCGATATGCTGCGCCAGCGCTCACGTCCATATTTGTTCAGTAATACACTGGCCCCGGCTATCACCGGTGCATCAATTGCCGTGCTGGATATGCTGAGCGAAACCACTGATCTGCGCGATAAACTGGAAAGCAATACCAAATACTTCCGCGAGAAGATGACCGCTGCGGGGTTTGATATTAAACCAGGCGTGCACCCGATAGTTCCGGTAATGCTGTACGATGCCAAACTGGCCCAGGAGTTTGCCGCTAAGATGTTAGATGAAGGCATTTATGTTATCGGTTTCTATTATCCGGTAGTTCCGCAGGGCAAAGCGCGTATTCGTGTGCAAATTTCTGCTGCGCATGATGTAGCTCACTTGGATAAAGCGATAGCAGCCTTTACCAAAGTAGGTAAGGAATTGGGTGTACTTAAATAATTACGTGTTATATTTGTAGTTACAATATTTTGTAAGCTGAGTAATGCAAGAAAAAATAGATCAATATACGGCCGAGATAAATGCTTTTTCGCCGGCTAATGCCGATGAGTTGGAAGCATTCCGCATAAAGTTTTTGGGTACAAAGGGATTGATAAAAGACCTTTTTGAGGAATTTAAAACCGTTGGCCCCGAAGAGAAACGTGTTTTTGGTAAAGTGCTTAACCAGTTTAAGCAAATGGCCGAGGCAAAATATGCCGAGCTGAAAGAAGGCTTAGACTCCGGACTTAAAACTCAAGACTTAGGACTTGATTTGACTTTACCTGGCGATGGTTTTGAAGTAGGCTCGCGCCACCCGCTGTCGCTGGTACGTAACGAGATCATCGATATCTTCAAACGTCTTGGTTTCGTTGTGGCCGAAGGCCCTGAGATTGAGGACGATTGGCATAACTTCTCGGCGCTTAACTTCCCGCAGGAACACCCTGCGCGTGATATGCAGGATACCTTCTTTATCCGTAAAGGCGATGGCAGTGATGATATTGCTTTGCGTACCCATACCTCATCGGTACAGGTACGTATGATGGAGAGCGGCAAGCCACCGTTCCGCGCTATCATGCCGGGCCGTGTTTACCGTAATGAGGCAATCTCTGCACGCGCACATTGTTTCTTCCACCAGGTAGAGGGCTTGTATGTGGATGAGAATGTATCTTTCTCTGACTTGAAGCAAACGCTTTTCCACTTTGTACAAGAGCTTTACGGCGAGGGTACCAAGGTGCGTTTCCGCCCGTCGTACTTCCCGTTCACCGAGCCATCTGCAGAAATGGATATCTCATGTACCATTTGTAAAGGCGATGGCTGTAACATGTGTAAATACACCGGCTGGGTAGAAATATTAGGCTGCGGTATGGTTGACCCTAATGTGTTAGAGAACTGCGGTATCGACAGTAAGAAATACACCGGTTTTGCTTTTGGTATGGGTATAGAGCGTATCACCAACTTAAAGTACGTGATCCGCGACCTGCGTTTGTTCTCTGAGAACGACGTGCGTTTCTTGAAACAGTTTCAAACGGATATTATATAGATGAAGAAAGCGCTGCTACTGGTTTTAACAAGCATCTTATTTTTCTCATGCGGTAAAACCGACAGCGTGGTACCCAGTGTGCCGGTAAACTTCAGGATAACAAAAACCGACCCGCGGGTACAGGCACTTACTGCTGCCGGCGGGGCGGTTACCATATCCGGCGTGGGGGTGGCCGGTATCATTATCTATCGCAGGTTTGATGGAGCTTACATTGCATACGATCGTTGTAGCAGCTATCAGCCCGAAAAATTGTGTGCCGTAAACCTTGATGACAACGGCCTTACCGTTACCGACCCCTGCAGCGGATCAAAGTTTTCTTTAGACGATGGTAGCCCCGTAAAGGCCCCTGCAAGCAAATACCTGCGCTCATACCTTGTAAATACCACGCAATTTGAGATATTTGTTTCAAACTGATTAATGGAAGCAGACAAAATTAAAGATAGTATTAAGCGTGCCGCGCAGGATCTGTTCCGTAAATTCGGGTATCACAAAACAAGTGTAAACGAAATTGCCAAACGGGCCAAGATAGCCAAGGCCACCATATACAAGTACTTCAACAGCAAAGAGGAAGTGCTGCACGTGCTGCTGATGGAGTACATCAAAGTAAGTGTAGATGAACTTTTGGCTACCACAGCCGAGGTTGACGAGGAGACGCACCTAAGTAACCTCATCATGAAAACCTGCCGTTTATCATACACAGTCTGCAACGAATTTATTGGTTGGGATTTTATCCGCGAGAGTACCAACTCGCAGGAGTTTCTGAAGAACCTTTCAAATGAACTGGAAGAACTGCTGGTACATTCCTTTACCCAGGGCCCCGGCATCCGCCCGAGCGAAAATTATCAGCAGCGTATCCGTTTCCTGATCAAATGTAGCAAGAACATCGTGTTCAGCTTTGCATTTACCTCGGTAAGCGACAGCGACGTGCGCAAAAATTTCGTGTCTTTCCAGAAAGAGATATTGCCTTACCTGGTGAAGGCGGCGATACAGGTTTAAGTAATCCTCAAAGTTTTAATAGCCTTAAGCCATTCATGTTTATGGCAGCGCTTGCAGGTGTGGGTCTCGGCATTAATATGTTCCACATTGCCGCAATAGGTGCATGCATATTCTCCTTCAGCTTTAATTATGGCGCTTTTTTGTGCATAAACTTTGGGGAGCACTGGCATGCCAGGTTTTACCTCATCATCAGCATAATAAAAGAAGCTTACTGTACCATTAGTTTCCAATACGGCTATACGCACCTGGCCCAAATGCTCAATACTTTGCTGCCTCAGCTCGGCCAGGAATTCATCTTTAGCAAATGTGAGGTCTTCATTATCCAAAACAAACTGTCCGTCTTCTATCACATATTGCGGGTCGCCTTCTAAAATGGATTCAAACTTTTCGCTGCGGCAGGCCAGCCAGGTAATGCCCCTGTATAAAAGCAAGATGGTAACCAATACGATAACTGATGGTACAATGGCTATATCTTTGGTAAACATCGGGTCGCCGGCAGCAGAACCGAAACCGATGATGATAGCCACCTCGAATATAGAAAGCTGCCTGATGCCTTTTTTACCGGTAAGGCGCAAGATGATGAGGATGAGTGTGAACATGATCAGTGTCCGAACAATGATTTCAATGGCAAATTTGAAATCGAGATCTTTTAAAAATACTTCATTCCAGCTCATAACAGCATTAAATGGTTTGGGAATTGAAATGTTTGCTAAGCTCATTCAATCTTTTAAAGAAAATATTTGGAAGCTATCTTTTTAATTATTTACTTTGAATATCAAAGTACTTTTAAGTGAAAGAAAACGATATTCAAAATGACCTGACCTCTATCCGCAGTATGATGGAGCGTTCATCAAAATTTATCTCGCTTAGCGGCCTTAGCGGTGTGTTGGCAGGAATTTATGCTTTAATAGGTGCGGCATGGGCTTATACCATTGTTTATGGTACCGGCGGTTTCTTTAGCTATCGCGAATATGTGATAGAGAATGCGCCTGCCTCGCCCGAGCGATTGATCATGCTGATAAGCATAGCGCTTGGTGTTTTAGTTGCATCGATCCTAACCGGAATTATCCTAACCCTGCGTAAAGCCAAAAAGAACGGGCAAAACGTGTGGGGCCGCACCAGCAGGCAATTGTTGTACAACATGTGTGTGCCATTGTTTACCGGTGGTGCTTTGATATTGATATTGATATGGCGCGGATATTTTGGGGTGGTAGCGCCGGCATCGCTTATCTTTTACGGCTTGGCTTTGATAAGCGCCAGCAGCATCACTTTTAAGGATATTCACTATTTAGGGATCTCTGATATATTGTTAGGTTTGCTGGCCGCAATTATGCCGGGCTACGGCTTAATATTTTGGGTAATAGGGTTTGGTTTGCTGCATATTGTTTACGGCAGCATTATGTACTTTAAATACGACCGGTGAAACTTCCATTTGAAAAACTCGACAAAGCGTTTGAGAACCGCCTGCGTTTGCAAATTATGAGCATACTGGTGGTGAACGAACGCTACGACTTTAACTCGCTTAAAGAGCTGCTGGATGTTACCGACGGTAACCTGGCATCGCACCTTAAGGCTTTAGAGAAAGAACAATATATAACCGTGCATAAATCATTTTTAGGCCGAAAGCCTAACACCAACTACGCCGCCAGCGAGCAGGGAAAGCTTGCGTTTAAGCAGCACCTGGATGCGCTGGAGCAAATTATTAAACAGCAGAAATAGAACAGGCTATTTTTTTTGCCTATTAACTTTGAAATGCAAAGTACTTTTAAATATGATTGAAGAACAAATATCACCCTTTAGGGGATTCATGAACTGGCTCCAGGAGTCGGTTACAGTTAAGCTGGTTTTTATTGGCTTTTTGATACTGGTACTATTGATACCATCGGCATTGATCAACGACCTGATATTTGAGCGCGCCGCCCGCCAGTCAGAAGTGGTAAAGGAAATTGCCGATAGCTGGTCGGGAGAGCAAACTATTAAGGGCCCGGTACTGGTGGTGCCCTACAAGCGTATCGTAAAAGCTATCGATGGCGATAAAAAGGAGTTCGATAAAGAGATAATTGAGAACCTTTATTTGTTGCCCGAGAACCTGAAAATGGATGCAGCTGTGAAAACAGATAAGCTGCACCGGGGTATGTTTGAGGCTGTGGTGTACAACTCGTCAGTTAAAGTAAGCGGTAACTTTGGTAAGCCCGATCTGGCTGCGTTGTCACTAACTCCAGATCAGCTGGTTTGGGACAAGGCCCGTATAGAGTTCAGTATATCAGACCTGAAAGGTTTAAAGAATAACCCCATAATAAACGCCGCCGGCCAGCACCTCACCGCCGAACCATCGTTCAACGCTCATCCGGTTTTTGATGGCGGCCTGCAAACCAACATCAACCTTGCTACGGTTAAAGAAGCCGGTTTTACTTTCGATTTTACGCTCGACCTTAAAGGCAGCCAGGAAATGCATTTTATGCACCTCGGCAAAACCACCGATGTATCGGTAAAAGGTAACTGGAGCTCGCCAAGTTTTGATGGCCGCTACCTGCCCGATGAGCGCCACATGGATACTGCCGGCTTTAAAGCCAACTGGCGCATGCTGTACTATAATCGCCCGTACCCGCAACAATGGGTGGTTGACAATAACGTACTGAACGATGATAAAAAGCTTGAAAATGCATCCTTTGGGGTAAAGCTCCGCTTGCCGGTTGATCAGTATCAGAAAATTACCCGCACCAGTAAATACGCCATCCTGATAGTGCTACTCACGTTTGTATCGTTGTTCCTTACCGAGGTGATCCGCAAGCAAAGGGTGCATCCGTTTAACTATGTGCTTATCGGCGCGGCAATGGTTATTTATTATACGCTGTTGTTGTCATTCTCAGAGCAGATAGGGTATAACTTCGCTTATCTCATCGCCTCAGCCGCAACCATTGGGCTGGTATCGGTATTCATTGCTTCGTTGTTGAAGAATAAAGCAGCGGCGGGCTTGTTCGCGCTTATCCTGTCCATCATCTACATCTTCATTTTCGTGATCATTCAATTGGAAGACCTGGCGCTGATGATCGGCAGTATCGCCTTGTTCATCATCGTTGCCCTGCTGATGTACTTTTCTCGAAAAATTAACTGGGATAAACATTAATAACATCACACCTATGCATACAAGCGATTACTGGATAAGGCATTTCAGGGAGAATGCCCGCCACCAAAGAGTAAACTGGACTTTAGCCCCAACCATCACCAAAGATGAGATAGCCGAAATACTGCCATCATTACAAGCCTGGCAGCTCGGCGAAACATCAGAAGGAGAACACCTCATTGCGGCATCAACCAAATATGCCTACGCCCTGGGCGATCCTGATTATGTGAATGCTGTGCGCCTGTTTATTAAAGAGGAGCAGAAACATGGTAACAATCTTGGTCGCTACATTGATAAGATAGGCGAGCAGCGGATAAAAAAAGATTGGGGCGATTCGCTGTTCAGAAAGGTGCGTTACCTGAACACCAGCATGGAGATCTGGACGCTGGCCGTTATTGTGGTAGAAAGCACCGCCCAGATCTTTTACCAGGCACTGAAAGATGCTACCCAATGCCGGCTGCTGAAACAGATCTGCACCGATATTCTGATAGACGAAGCCCCGCACATCGCTTTCCAGACGGAGCGGCTGGCCATCATCTTTGAGAACAAAAGTGCTTTTTCAAAGGCTTGGCGCAAAGTGGTGTACCGCTGGTTCTTCTATGGGGTATCGGCGCTGGTATGGTTCGGTCATAAACGCCTGTTCAAAGCCGGCGGGTTGACATTTGAACGTTATGTGCATAAAATGCGCTATAAATATTATAAAACCGTAAAGGCCATTACTGCGCCTTTAGTTGTAGAGTTTGCCTAAACCAATCACCAAGGTGTCCCCGTTAGCCATTAGCGGGGCGCCTTTTAAGAAATTAAGAATGACGGTCCGTTTTCGTGAATTTAGCTATAGTTTGGAAGTGTGGCTAACCAGCGTTTTGCTGGCCCCTGTAATATGCTTCCTTATTGAAGGGATTGTACAACGGTCGGTTTCAAGGGGTTTCGACGATGCTCTTTCTTATTATCCTTATATCGTTATTTTTAGCGGTATGAGCTCCTTTATTACGTGGATAATTTTCTATCGTTTGATCAAGGTGTTAGTATCGGTTATTAAGAATATACAGCAATTAAAATACGCTGTTGCCGCTACCGGGGTGGTGTTAACCGTACTTACCATATTAATTCCGGTATGGCTGCTTTCGGATAGTCCGTTTGAGTTGAATATAACGATGATAGAACTACTTGCCGCGAATGGTATTTGTATAGCAGGGGGCTCATTAATTTATAAACTCTATACCATAATCCCTTCTGATGTAGAAATTAAAGAATAATTTATTCACTATACCAATTTGGTTTTTGGTATAAATTTACTATGTTTGCATAGTAAATTATATCAGCCATGAGTAAGGAATTAAAAGACTTTTCAGAATTGATAGATAAGCAATTCGATATTGAGATGGATATTGAAGTGGATGGTTTTTGGCAAAAGCTGCTTAACTTGTTCATTTGATCAGGCTTAAGCCGGGGCTTACAAATAGTGTTCCGTCGACTGAAGTCGACGGCAATGAATTTGATTACCCAATACTATTTTCATTGCCGTCCCTTTCAAGGGACGGATCGAAAGGCGGGCCGTCCTTTTTTAGAGGATTTATAAAGCTGAATTCTGCTTCCTTGCAAAAATCTTAAAATACGTACCTTTGCAGCCTGATGAGTAGATCTGCAAAGAAGCCCAAGTTTTTTGAGAACGTTAGCGTTATTGATATTGCCGAAGAAGGTAAAGGTGTAGGCAAAGCCGATGAGTTGGTTTTGTTTATTGAGAAAGCCGTTCCCGGCGATGTAGCGGATGTTGAAGTTTATCGCAGTAAAAAGAATTTCGGCGAGGCCAAGATCACCAAACTTATTACGCCTTCAGAACACCGTACGCCTGCTTTCTGTGAGCATTTTGGTACCTGCGGCGGCTGCAAGTGGCAACACATGACCTACGATGCGCAGCTGCAATTCAAGCAAAAAGCGGTACGCGACGCACTAACCCGCCTGGCTAAAATTGAAGTTGGCCACATGGATACCATCGTACCATCTCCCGCCGACAGGTACTACCGCAACAAATTGGAATTTACTTTTTCAAACAAGCGCTGGTTGTACGAAGGCGAAAGCCGCGACGACGAGAAGCTGGATATGAATGCCCTGGGTTTCCACATCCCCGGCCGTTTTGATAAGATCCTGAATGTTAACCACTGTTACCTGCAAACCGAGCCTTCAAACGATCTGCGTAACAGCATCAACACGTTTGCGAAACAGAACGGCATCAGCTATTATGATGTTCGCCAACATACAGGCGCGCTGCGTAATCTCATTATCCGTACGGCATCAACCGGCGAGATAATGGTAATTGTGGTGTTTGCCCATGCTACGCAGGATGAGATAAACCTGCTAATGAACTATGTGGATGCTGCCTTCCCGCAAATTACATCGCTGCTGTACATCCTCAACACAAAAATGAACGATACCATTTTTGACCAAGAAGTAAAAGCATGGAAAGGCCCCGAATTTATCCACGAGGAAATGCCGACAGCAAATGGCAAAGTGGTACGTTTCCGCGTTGGCCCAAAATCATTCTATCAAACCAACTCTATACAAGCCCTAAAACTTTACGAGATAACCCGCGATTTTGCCAATTTTAAAGGCGATGAACTGATCTATGACCTTTACACCGGTGCCGGTACCATTGCCAACTTTGTGGCAGGTCATGTGCGCGAGGTGGTAGGTGTGGAGTATGTACCATCTGCAATTGAAGATGCGAAAGTGAACTCGCAGATCAATAATATTACCAATACCAAATTCTACGCCGGTGATATGAAGGATGTGCTTACGCCCGAGTTTGTTGCTGAACACGGCAAGCCGGATGTGATCATTACCGACCCGCCACGTGCCGGTATGCATGCCGACGTGGTTGCCCGCCTTATGGAAATTGAAGCCGAAAAGATTGTGTACGTAAGTTGCAACGCCGCCACCCAGGCTCGCGACCTGCTGATACTGAAAGAAAAATACGATACCGTTAAAATACAACCGGTAGATATGTTCCCGCACACACAACACGTTGAGAATGTGGTGTTGTTGAAGTTGAGGGGATAATCTCTATTCAAAAACGTCATTGCGAGGAACGAAGCAATCTCCGAACTATACAGAGCAAGAATACAAGTAAAATATAGTCTGTCATTTCGAACGAGCGACAGCGAGGAGAAATCCTGTTAGATAAAGCAAGCAGATTGCTTAGCATTGATAACAGGATTTCTCCTCGTACCTCGTTCGAAATGACATTCGGATTTTTTGCTTACTTCACCACCGTTGCTTCCAATTCCACTTTTAAAGTTTCAAATAAACTCACCACTTCTAACAAAGTAGTGGCCTGCTGTATGCCGTGTTTGGCTATCCACTCTTGCAGGATATTGAAATGCGGCCAAAGCTTGTGTGTTGCTGTGGTATAAACATTAAGGCGCACTATGCCGCTGCAATCGTAACCGGCTTGGGTGATAACCTCCTCCAGGTTGGCAATTGCTTCGGTTAACTGGGTTTTCATATCCGCATCGCTGGAGATGCCATCGGCGCTGATGGCGGTTTGGCCTGATACGTATAGGGTGCTTTGTATTTGTTTTACTTCAACGGCTTGCGCGTAGCTGCGCTCGTTTTGCCATTGCCATGGGTTGATGATCCTTTTTTCCATTGAATTAAATTTTACAATGCAAAGTTGGCGGGTTGAAGTGGGATACGGCGTTGACCTACCTCATGATTATCATGTGAGGTACATCACACTATTGGTTCAAACGGCTCAATGTCTCGCGCGAAACACCGAGGTAAGCAGCTAACTGCGCTTTAGGCACACGCTGAACCAAGTTTGGGTATAGTTTGATTAATTGCTCGTAACGCTCTTTGGCGTTTGAAGTAAGCAGGGAGATGATACGGCGCTGCGCACCCAGAAAACCAAAGTTGGCTTTCTCCAGGATAAAACGCTCCATTTTTTGCAGGCCGTCGCAAAGTTTTTTGTAATCTTCCAAGTTCAGGCAAAGCACCTCGGTGTCTTCCAGGCATATCAGTGCCATGGTGGCTTTGGTTTGGGTATAAAAAGCCAGGAAATCGCTTTCCCACCAGTCTTCCATCGCAAAAGATACGATATGCTCTTTGGCGGTATCGTCGGTATAAACCAGTTTGGTGAGGCCTTTTAGTATAAAGTAATGGTACTTTACCTCGTCGCCTTCCTGTATAATGTATTGGTGCTTTTTGTACTTGCGGCTGCTGAAATGTCGGGCAATAAAGGCAAACTCCTCGTCCGTAAGCGCTACTATCCTTTCGATATGTTGCCTAAGTTTATCCATCAGGTGTTAAGCAGATTGGCAGATCTCTTTGATGGTATCGCTAACCGGCCTAAACTCAAAACCGATGGCTTTTTTGATCTTGCTGTTATCAAAATTACGGGTAACCGATGCCGCACGCGCGCTGGTTTTATCAATTGCCGGGGCGCTGCCAGTAAGCATACCCCAGAATGCTGCTCCGCGCCAGGCAACTTCCATCATCCATGGTTTGGCCAGTTTGGCAGGCGCTTTTACGTGCATGCAATTGGCTATCTCCTCAAAAAGTTGCTTATAGGCACGGTTCCCGCCGTTGATGATATAACGCTCACCGCTGATATCAGTTTCCATCAGGGCAATCATACATTTGGCCACATCCTGCACATCCACAAAGCCAATGGTACCGCGAGTATAGTATTTAAGTCCGTTGCGTACGGTGTCAAAGATCTGTCCGCTGCCTGCAGTGCCTGCGCTGGCGCCTATAATGATGGTAGGGTTTACAATAACCGCATCAAGCCCTTCAGCAATACCGCGCCATACTTCCATCTCGCTTTCCAGTTTTGATATGGCATAGCCGTCGGTTTCAGTGGTAGGGTCAAGATGATGTTTCTCCGTGATCTGTTCGCCGGCAGGTGCTTCGCCAACGGCGGCTACCGAACTGGTGTGCACCATGCGGATGCCACGGTCGTTGCAAAGGTCAACCAGGGTAGCCGTACCTTTAACATTGGTACGGATCATCGGCTCTTTATCGGCAGCTTTTAAGGATACAAATGCAGCGCAGTTATAAACCTGCGTAACGCCATCCAATGCATCTATTAACGAATCTTCATTCATCAGGTCGGCAATAACCCAATCAATTTGAGCGGCATAAGGCTGCAGTATAGCAGGAAATTTTGATGATGCCCTTTTGGTACACCTGATGGTGTTGCCCCGAAGCACCAGCTCCTTTGCTACTTCTGCACCTAAAAAACCCGTTGCGCCGGTTACAAGAATCATGGTTCAAATATGCGATATTTTTAGATGTGCAGATATATAATTGATGTGCGGATGTGCAGATATGCAAATGTGGAGATTGGAAAGATGCATATATTGCAGACTGATTTTAGAATTTCATTTGCATATCTGCACATTTGCACACCTGCAAATCTTTTTTTTCCGCACATTTGCATATCTGCACACCTGCACATCAAAAACAACATGTCCTTAGCCGATTTTTTTACACCCATCGATCTCAAAAAGATAACACCTAAGAATGGTTATTACACCAGTCAGCTGGGTGATAAGATAGAGCATTATTCGGTTGATTTCCCATCGATGGAAGACAAGGTTGATATTGCCATCATTGGTGTGCAGGAAGATCGTAACGCTATTAACAACTCCGGCTGTGCTTTAGCTCCCGATTATGTGCGCGAGAAATTATACTTGCTGCACGAGGGTAGCTACAACACCAAAATAGTAGACCTGGGTAACATTGCCCGTGGCGAAACCGTGGTGGATACTTACTATGCATTAAAAGCCGTGGTTGAGGAACTGATGAAGAAAGACATCGTTCCCATCATTATCGGCGGCGGGCAGGATTTAACTTATGCCCAGTACCTCGGTTATGAGCACCTGGAACAAAAGGTTGATCTGCTGGTGATCGATTCGCAGTTTGATCTGGAAGAAGATATCCATCCGGAAACCATCGAGACCTCATCAAACTCTTTCTTGAACAAAATTTTCCTGCACGAGCCTAACTACCTGTTCAACTACAGCAACATGGGTTACCAAACTTATTTTGCCAGTCAGGATAGTTTGCGGGTGATGGACAAACTTTACTTTGATGTACATCGCCTGGGCGAATTGACCGGTAAAATGGAAGTGTCAGAACCTATCATCCGCAACGCTAATATGCTAAGCTTTGATATGGGCGCTATCCGCTCATCAGATGCAGCGGCCAATGCCAACGCCAAACCAAATGGTTTTTATGGTGAAGAGGCTTGCCAGATATGCCGCTATGCCGGTTTTAATGATAAGCTAAGCTCGATAGGTTTTTATGAGTTTAACCCGGCCTATGATACCAACGGGCAAACGGCCATGTTGCTGTCGCAGATGATATGGTATTTTATTGATGGTTTTTATAACCGTAAGAAAGATTTTCCGCTCAACCCCAAATCGCAATACCTTATCTACAAAACCAGCTTAACGCATGATGATCATGAACTGGTTTTTGTGAAAAGCAAAAAAAGCGACCGCTGGTGGATGCAGGTGCCATACCCATCAGGCGGCTCAAAAAACGAACGTTTCCATCTGGTGCCTTGTCGTTACGAAGATTACCGCACGGCAACATCAGGCGAAATGCCCGACCTGTGGTGGCGCACCTATCAAAAATTAAACTAACCCGCAATTAAGCAGCGCTTTAGGCGTTTAACTGTTTTTAATATTTAATGAAGAAATTACTGTTCCCGATACTGGCGTTGTTGCCGGCCTTATCATTCGCGCAAAACGCTAAAGATTTTTCTATAAAAGGCAAAGTGGCCAATGCCGATGCCAATACAAAAATTTACCTGGTTTATAACGTTGGCTCAAACAACGTAACCGATTCATCAACCGTAACCAACGGCGATTTTGCCTTTAAAGGTGCCGTTGCAGATCCGGTGACCGCTACACTATTCCTCGACAGAAAGAACCTTGGTTTTGCTAAATATGTAGATGTTAACTTCCCTGATGGCCGCCCGTCTACCACAGCAGATGGCCTGGCTTTCTTTTTGGAGCAGGGCAACATGAATATCGCCATAAAAGATTCGGCTGCTAAAGCGGATATCACCGGCTCGCAACTGAATGATGATAATAAAACATTGAAAGGCCAGCTGCAGGCTTTAACAGAAAAAGCTAAAGCCATATCTGCCGAAGCACAAAAAGCAACTGCGGAGCAGCAACACTCATCAGCTTTCCAAAACAGCATGCAAGGCAAATACAAATCTTTGCAGGCTGAGCAGAAAAGTATTTTGAAGAATTTTGTGAGCAGCCACCCGGATAGCTACATCAGTTTATTGGCGCTATCAAGCTTCGGTGGCCCATCGCCTGATGTGAACGAGTTGGAGCCGTTATTCAACAGCTTATCAGATAATCTGAAAAAATCTGATGGTGGCCGTGCTATGAAGGCTGGCTTAGATGGGTTAAAAATAACCGCCATAGGCTCATTGGCGCCCGATTTTACACAGAACGATGTGAACGGCAAACCCGTTAGCTTGTCATCATTCCGCGGTAAATATGTATTGGTCGATTTTTGGGCATCATGGTGTGGCCCTTGCCGCCAGGAAAACCCTAACGTGGTAAAGCTTTTCAACAAATACAAAGGCAAAAATTTTACTATCCTGGGCGTATCGCTTGATAAAAATACCGGTAAAGATGCATGGCTTGCTGCCATCAAAAATGATGGACTCACCTGGACACAAGTATCAGACCTTCAATTTTGGAATAACCTGGCTGCAAAGCTTTATAATGTACAATCTATCCCTGCAAACTTCCTGATAGATCCGCAGGGCAAGATCGTAGCCAAGAACCTTCGTGGCGATGATCTGGATACCGCGTTAGAGAAATATTTAGGCAAGATTTGATTTTTGCGGTTTTAACCGCATATTGCAATCATAACTTTACTGACATGAAAAAACTACTACTAAGTGCAGCAGCCTTGCTGCCGGCGCTTGCATTTGCCCAAACCGGCAAATTTACCGTGCAAGGCCAACTGGGCAAGATCAATGCCCCTGCAAAAGCATACCTGCAATACCGCAAAGACGGCAAGATAGCCGTAGATTCAACTGTATTGAAAGATGGCAAATTCACTTTTACCGGTGATGCCGGCGCGACCCCAATGAGTGGTTACCTGTTGCTGAACCAGAAAGGTGATGCGATGAAAAAATCGAAAGATTACCATTCTGTTTTCCTTGAAGCAGGTACTATTACCGTAACCTCGCCCGATACTTTAAAAAATGCTACCATTACGGGTACCAAAACCAATAAAGACAATGCCGACCTGCAGGTTGCTTTAAAACCGGTTAACGATGCTTACGCTGCGTTGGAAGAAAAGCAAAAGAACGCTACTGATGCACAGAAAGAAGCTTTAACCAAAGAGGAGAAAGCGATAGAAAAGCAGGAATCTGCCATTAACAAGAAATTCATTAAAGATCATCCCGGTTCGTACTTAAGCCTCAGCGCTTTGCAATCATTCGCTTACAGCGCTGATTATCCTGAACTGAACGAACTTTACAGCGGCCTTTCACCGGAAATAAAAGCCACCGAGACCGGTAAAGAGTTTGGTGCCCTTTTGCCGAAACTTAAAAACGTAGCGCTTGGTGCAACTGCACCGGAGTTTGCCGAGGCAGATACCGCTGGTAAAACTGTAGCGTTGTCATCATTCCGCGGTAAGTATCTGCTGATAGATTTCTGGGCGTCATGGTGCGGCCCTTGCCGTCATGAGAACCCTAACGTGGTTAAAGCTTTCAATAAATATAAAGTTAAGAACTTCACCATTCTTGGCGTATCGTTAGATCGCCCGGATGCTAAAGCAGCATGGTTAGGCGCTATCCACAAAGACGGTTTAACCTGGACACAGGTATCTGACCTGCAATTCTGGAAAAGCAAAACTGCTGATCTTTACGCTGTACGTGCTATCCCGCAAAACTTCCTGATAGACCCGCAAGGCAAGATCATCGCCAAAAACTTAACCGGCCAGGATCTGGAAAATAAACTGGAAGAGATTTTCGGGAAAATATAATCAGGCTGCGCGTCATTGAGTCATTATACTGCAAATAAAAAGGGCAGGATTGTTTATCAATCCTGCCCTTGTATTTTCTGCGCTATTTCAATGACCCAATGACCCAATGACGCGAAGCATAATGAACTTCTTAAAGAAGATCAAACCCAATATCTTTTCTAAAGTAAACGCCATCGTAGTAAATACGGCTGGCATCGGCAGTGGCTTGTTGAAGGGCTGTGAACATATTATCCTGCAGGGTGCTTATGGCCAACACGCGGCCGCCGGTTGCCTGTACTTCTTCGCCAACCTGGGTAGTGCCTGCATGGAACACATGCGAATCGCGTACGTTCTCGATACCTGCTATGGCTTTATTCTTCAAATACTCACCGGGGTAACCACCTGCCACACATACTACCGTAGCTGCAGTTTTTGGGGAGATTGTTAATTCTTTCTCGTGCAGGGTGCCTTCGGCTACGCCTTGCAGCAGGTCTACAAAATCACTTTCAATACGCAGCATTACGCTCTCCGTCTCAGGGTCGCCCATGCGGCAGTTGTATTCTATAACCCATGGCTCGCCGTTGGTGTTCATCAAGCCAATAAAGATAAAGCCTTTATAAGGGATGCCTTCTTTTTTCAGACCCTCAACCGTAGGGATGATCACCTTTTGCTCTACTTTCTGCATAAATGCTTCATCAGCAAAAGGCACGGGAGAAATAGAACCCATACCGCCGGTATTTAAGCCGGTATCACCTTCGCCAATACGTTTGTAGTCTTTGGCTTCGGGTAAAATTTTATAGCTATTGCCGTCGGTCATCACAAATACCGAAAGCTCGATGCCCGTTAAAAATTGCTCAATCACCACTTTTGAGCTGGCATCGCCAAATTTAGCTTCGGCAAGCATGGCGTTAAGCTCCTGTTTGGCTTCTTCGAGGGTTGTGCATATCAACACACCTTTACCTGCAGCCAATCCGTCGGCTTTTAGTACAATGGGTAATCCGGCTGTTGCCAGGTAATCCATACCTTCCTGTAAAGTATCGCGGGTAAAGGTTTTTGACGCAGCTGTAGGCACGTTGTTGCGCTGCATAAACTCTTTAGAAAAATCCTTGCTGCCCTCTAATTGCGCCGCCTCTTGCTGCGGACCAACAACGGGGATATTCTTCAACTGTTCATCAGCCAAAAAGAAATCATGAATACCTTTTACCAAAGGCTCCTCGGGGCCAACCAACACCAGGTTAATATCGTTAGCTAAAGCAAAAGCCTTAATACCTTCAAAATCGGTAACCTTAAGGTTTACATTGGTGCCATACGCGCCGGTACCCGCATTGCCCGGGGCGATGTACAGGTTAGTGCATTTTGGGCTTTGGGCAATCTTCCAGGCGAAGGCACTTTCCCTTCCACCCGAACCAAGGATCAGGATATTCATGCGGGCAAATGTACGATTTGATGTGCAAATATGCAGATATGCAAATGTGCAGATGATTTGATGATAAAATACTAATTTGGAATGATATTAAATGAGCTTCAATGATAGTCCAAACTGATAAAGAATATAGTTCAACTAAGATGATCTTGCAGGGAAAGGCATCAATAGGTGAGGATTTTAAATCTCTTGCGGATTGGATTAATGACACTTATCAGATAAGGCCGATCAACATAGAGTATGATATGTTTGTAGATCCGGAAGGAAACAGACGCCCGCGACTTAATGTAATATTCAAGTTTTGGGATGAGCAGAACGAGTTTAGTAGTAATGAAAGCTATTTTGATTCCGTTAAGCAAGCAGCTATCAAACAACAATTTGAACAATATTTAAGAACAAAGCGAGAAAAGATCGGGCTATTTCGGAAAATATCAAATTGGTTATTTAATTCAGACTATCATACAAAAGATATGTTTGTAATATTTATTTCATTTGAGATGGCCGCAAAGGCCGATGTAAATAACATGATCACATCGGATAAATTAGAGATTTTAAAAAGCGAAATTGATAATTCGGACATTTGGAAAATCGAGAGACTATTTGATGGAGCTTGTTTTATATTCTATAATACTGAGCAAGCAAACGCTAATTCTCAAAATAGCTATGCAGATATTTTAGCCGAAAGATATTACGACCTTTTGAAATCATTTGATGAATTTGACTTTTTCAAGAGAAGCGAACTTTCTATTATCCTTGATAGTAAAGAAAATCTCGATAAGAATTATCACGGCAACCTGAAGATGTATTTGAGAAGAGTTATCACCGATAAGATTAATTGATTGCGGGTAGCATGCCATATTAACATTCTGCATATCAAACGCATGCTAATTAATCTGCACATCTGCATATTTGCACATCCGCACATCAGATATTTCGCCTCAAAAACGTACCTTTGCCTGTCAAAATGACTTTATTATTGCATTGGCTTAATTGTTGAGTTGGGTGCATCATATATAAATTAATATGTTAGATTTTTTCAGTAAGCTTTTTGGAAGCAAATCAGAGCGTGATGTTAAAGGGATAACGCCTATAGTTGAAAAAGTAAAGGCTGCTTATGCCAAACTTGATCAGCTGAGCAACGATGAGCTTCGGGCTAAAACCATAGAATTTAAAGAAACTATTGCCACAGGCCTCTCAGGTATTGACAGCGAGATAAAAGCTATTAAAGACCGTACCGAGAACCCTGATATGGATGTAAACGAGAAAGTAGACTTGTTTACCCAACTGGATAAATTAGAAAAAGACCGCAATAAAGAGCTGGAAGAAATTCTGATGAACATCCTTCCTGAAGCTTTTGCAGTGGTTAAAGAAACGGCACGCCGTTTCAGCGGCAACCCAACCATTGAGGTTACTGCCTCTGAGTTTGACCGTGTGCTGGCTGCCCGCAAAAACAACGTTATTATAAAAGGCGATAAAGCCATTCACCATAACACCTGGCTTGCTGCCGGCAACGAGGTTACCTGGAACATGGTACATTATGATGTGCAGCTAATAGGTGGTATTGTACTACACCAGGGTAAAATTGCCGAGATGGCAACAGGTGAAGGTAAAACATTGGTAGCTACGCTGCCTGCGTACCTTAACGCATTGGCTGGCCAGGGTGTACACATTGTAACCGTGAACGATTACCTTGCACGCCGCGATAGCGAGTGGATGGGCCCGTTGTACGAGTTCCACGGCTTATCTGTTGATTGTATTGATAAGCACGAGCCAAACTCTGAAGAGCGCCGCCAGGCTTATTTAGCTGATATTACCTTTGGTACCAACAACGAGTTTGGTTTTGATTACCTGCGTGACAATATGACACGTAGCCCTGAAGAGCTGGTACAGCGCAAGCTGCATTTTGCCATGGTGGATGAGGTTGACTCCGTGTTAGTGGATGATGCCCGTACACCTTTGATCATCTCAGGCCCTATCCCGCGTGGCGATGAGCACGAGTTTTATGAGTTGAAACCACGTATTGAGCGTTTGGTTAACGCGCAAAAAGCTTATGTAAATACCGTATTGAACGAAGCTAAAAAAGCGATCAACGATGGCAAGACAGGTGTTGATGATGGCGGTTTGGCTTTGATACGTGCTCACCGTGCATTGCCTAAAAACAAGGCATTGATCAAATTCCTGAGCGAGGGCGCTAACCGTACCGTACTTCAAAAAACAGAGAACTATTACATGCAAGACCAGGGCAAAGAAATGCCTAAGGTTGACTCAGAATTGTTCTTCATCATCGATGAAAAAAGCAACTCTGTAGAACTTTCTGAAAAAGGTATCGAGCTGATCACTGCATCGGGCGAAGATCCTAACTTCTTTGTGATGCCCGATGTAGGTACCGAGATCGCTAAGATCGAAAAATCAGACCTTCCTGCCGAAGAGAAACTGGCAAGGAAAGATGACCTGATGCGCGATTTCTCAATTAAATCAGAGCGTATCCACTCGGTTAACCAGTTGTTAAAAGCTTACACTTTATTTGAAAAAGATACCGAATACATCCTTGATGAAGGTAAAGTTAAGATAGTTGATGAGCAAACAGGTCGTGTATTGGATGGCCGCCGTTACTCTGATGGTTTACACCAGGCTATTGAGGCTAAAGAGAATGTTAAGGTTGAGGATGCTACCCAAACTTTTGCTACCATCACGCTGCAAAACTACTTCAGGATGTACCACAAACTTTGTGGTATGACAGGTACTGCGGTTACTGAAGCTGGCGAGTTATGGCAGATATACAAACTGGATGTGGTTGAAATTCCAACCAATACCCCAACTTCGCGCGAAGACAAACAAGACCTGGTTTACCGTACCGTACGTGAAAAATACAACGCGGTAGCTGCAGAGATCGAAGAACTGACCAAAGCTGGTCGTCCTGTACTGGTGGGTACTACCTCGGTAGAGATCTCAGAATTATTGAGCCGTATGCTTAAACTGCGCGGCATTAAACATAATGTACTGAACGCTAAACTTCACCAGAAAGAGGCAGACATTGTTGCCGAAGCAGGTAAAGCAGGCACCGTAACCATCGCTACCAACATGGCTGGTCGTGGTACGGATATTAAACTGGGCGAAGGTGTTAAAGCTGCCGGTGGTTTAGCCATCATAGGTACCGAGCGCCACGAGTCTCGTCGTGTTGACAGGCAGTTACGTGGTCGTTCTGGTCGCCAGGGTGATACCGGTTCATCACAATTCTTCGTATCTCTTGAGGATAACCTGATGCGTTTATTCGGTTCAGAGCGTATCTCAAACCTTATGGTACGTATGGGTATCGAAGAGGGCGAAGTGATCCAGCACTCAATGATCTCAAAATCAATTGAGCGTGCACAGAAGAAAGTAGAAGAAAACAACTTCGGTATCCGTAAACGTTTGTTGGAGTATGATGATGTGATGAACTCACAACGTACCGTTATCTACGCAAAACGTAAAAACGCCCTGTTTGGCGATCGCTTGGATGTAGATATCAGCAACACCATTTTTGATGTTATTGAGGATATTGTAACCGAGTACAAAGAGAGTAACAACTACGAAGGTTTCCAGTTGGAGATCATCCGCATCTTCTCTGTTGATACCGAGATAACTGCCGAAGAATTCTCTGGCACTGCATTACCAAAACTGGTAGACAGTACTTTTGCGCAAGTGAGCGAGTTTTACAAGCGCAAAGCTGAAGCCGTTGCGCAGCAGGCTTACCCTGTAATAAAAGATGTTTACGAAAGCCGCGGCCAGTATGTAGAGAACATTGTTGTTCCGTTTACTGATGGCGTGCATGGTATGCAGGTTGCCGTTCCGTTGAAAAAAGCGGTTGATAACCACGGCCTGGAAGTTTTCAAATCTTTCGAGAAAAACGTAACTCTTTCATTGATAGATGATGCCTGGAAAGAGCACCTTCGTGAAATGGATGAGTTGAAACAATCGGTACAAAACGCCGTTTACGAACAGAAGGACCCGTTATTGGTTTACAAGTTTGAAGCGTTTGAACTGTTCCGCCAGATGCTGGCCAGCGTAAATAAAGAGCTGATGAGCTTCCTGTTCAGAGGTGGTATTGCCGTACAGCAGGCACCTGAGCAGGTACGCGAAGCAGCACCGGCACCAAAAACAGATATGCGCCAGATGCGCACTTCAAAACCTGAGCTGGTTGACCAGAACGGCATCCCGGTTGAAGACCTTCCACAGGAGATACAAAAGCCAAGCCCTGTAAAGGTTGAGCAAAAAATAGGCAGGAACGATCCTTGCCCATGCGGAAGCGGCAAAAAATTCAAAAACTGCCACGGCGTAGGGCAGAATTAAGAGCCTCACCCAAACCCTCTCGGCGAGCTGGCGGAGAGGGCTTAAAAATAAAAACCACGCGTCATTGCGAGGAACGAAGCAATCTCCGAACTATACAGGGCAAACCTGCCTATGTAGAGATTGCTTCGTTCCTCGCAATGACGGTTAAAGGAATAATAACACTATGAAAAAAGCAATATTTGATCAGAAAGCTATCCCGGCAGGTATCAGATATTGCTTTTTGCTTTTACTGCTATCAGCATCGGCCCGCAGCTTTGGGCAAACAAGGGGAAAAGTGCAGGTTGTTGCACCACCATTGTTTGATACCCTGCTGGCAAAACGCGCTACATTGAACAGCGGTAAAACAGGCGGCTCGCCGGCTTACTCATCATCATTTGGTTACCGCGTGCAGATCTACAGCGGTACCAACCGTAAAGCAGCCTTTAACGCACAAGCTAAGTGTAACCAGGAGTTTCCGGAGTTGCGCACCTATGTTACTTACCGCGAACCAAACTTTAAGATACGTGCAGGTGATTTCCGCACTCGTATCGAGGCCGAACGGATGAAACAGCAGTTATCTGCCGTTTTCCCGGCGCTATTTATTATTTCGGAAAAGATCAATCCACCCAAAACAGCTATCAGTAATGATTAAAGAAAAGATACAGCAATTAGCCAAAGAGATATTTAACGATGTTGTTGCTAACCGCAGGCACTTACATGCCAACCCGGAGCTGTCTTTTCATGAGCAGGAAACCTCTGCCTTTGTTGCCCGCAAACTGGATGAGTTGGGTATCGAATACCAAAAAATGGCCGATACCGGCTTGGTTGCCTTGATAAAAGGCGATAAACCCGGCGACCAGATAGTTGCCCTGCGTGGCGATATGGATGCCCTGCCTATCCTGGAAGCAAACGATGTGCCTTACAAATCAAAAAACGAAGGTGTGATGCACGCCTGCGGCCATGATGTGCATACCTCGTCACTACTGGGCGTAGCAAAAATCCTTACCGAGATAAAAAGCGAATTTGGTGGCACGGTGAAATTCATTTTTCAACCGGCAGAAGAAAAACTACCCGGTGGTGCCAGCCTGATGATCAAGGAAGGCGTATTGGAAAATCCTAAACCATCGGCTGTGATCGGCCAGCATGTAATGCCTTTGATTGATGCAGGTAAGGTAGGTTTCCGCGCCGGAAAATATATGGCCAGCACCGATGAGTTGTATGTTACTGTAAAAGGTAAAGGCGGCCACGGCGCACAACCACAACAGAATATTGACCCGGTAATTATTACCGCGCACATATTAACCGCCCTGCAACAGGTTATCAGCCGCTTCGCTGATCCTAAAAGCCCGTCGGTATTGTCGTTTGGTAAAGTGATTGCCAATGGAGCAACCAACGTTATTCCTAACGAGGTTTACCTGGAAGGTACCTTCCGTACCATGGATGAGCAATGGCGTGCCGAAGCCCATGTTAAAATGAAGAAAATGGCCGAAGGTATTGCCGAAAGCATGGGCGGTAGCTGTGACTTTAATATCATGAAAGGCTACCCGTTCCTTATCAATGAAGAAAAACTAACGGCGCAGGTACGCGGTTTTGCCGAAGATTTCCTGGGGAAAGAGAACGTGCTTGATCTGGATATATGGATGGCTGCCGAAGATTTTGCCTACTACTCGCAAGTAGCCGATTCATGCTTTTACCGCTTAGGTACCCGTAACGAGGCCCGCGGCATTACCTCATCGGTACACACCCCAACCTTTGATGTGGAAGAAAGCGCGCTTGAGCAAAGTGTAGGTTTGATGGCTTATATTGCTGTTAAGCAATTAGGGAATTAGTTTAGTTGATGGTTCATAGTTAATAGCTGATGTAGCTACTATGAACTAACATCTATGAACCATGAACAATAAAAAAGCGCTCATCATCCTCTGCCTTCTCCTCTCCGCTTTTACCACAAAAGCGCAGCAGATCCAGCGTTTTAATCCTGATACTATTCGTACGATTGTTATAGATTCGGCAGTAAACATTGTGTCGCACCGTTTACGTGTACAGGATTTTATTGATGCCGTGGTGAGCGATACCAGTTTCTACAAGGCGTTTCAGAACATGAAACGCTATGCCTTTACTGCCGAGAACCGCATCTATACCTACGATAAAAAAAACAAAGTAAACGGCAAGATCTACCGGAAGATAAGGCACGATATTGTGGATGGTAAACGCCAGACCACCTATCTAATTAACCAAGATACCGGCGCAGTTAAGAAAAAGAACGGCAAGTACGAATTGTATACAGTGGAGATGTTCGATTACATTTTCATGAATGCCTACAATTCTGATTTTACAAGCGGTGTAGGTTCTTCGGGAGTGGGTAAAGGCAAGAATGCCGGCTACAAAGCTAAACTTAAAGCTCTGGTGTTTACGCCGGGCAGGCGCATATCCGGCATTCCGTTTATTAGCGGTAAAACGGAAATTTTTGGGCCGGAACTGCGCCAATATTATAACTACGAGTTTGCCCGAGGCACGTATATGGATAGCATTCCAGTGTATCGTTTCAAGGTGATCAGGAAGCCCAGCACGGCCGATGATGACACCATGATAAAGGAAATGACCACCATATTTGATATGAATACCTTTCAGATACTGGGTCGGTATATTGACATGAAGTTCAGTAATATGTTTGTGGATTTTAATGTACAGATGAATATTGAGCTAAACCGCTTTAACGGTGGCGAACTGCTACCTACCAAGATCACCTACCAGGGCAATTGGGATATTCCATTCCATAAAGAGGAGCGAGCAAGCTTTTTGATAGTGCAAAAGGATTATGCCCCCCGGCCCCCTGAAGGGGGAGCAAAATAATCCTCTCGCTGGCGCACGCGTGCCGCGTGTGTCTTGTTTAAAATGCAAAGTTCTAACTACTAATCAGCGAAGGTTAAGCACACGCGGCACGCGTGCGCCAGCGAGAGGCACATGCTGAGTGATTGAGTTTATCACTTCAATGAAATATTAATAGGTTAAGGGTGCATCTCTAAGCCAAAACTTCCCTTGTACTCAAATTAGTTTCTAATTTTGCCGCTCTGCCAAACAAGGGGACGCCTAATGAGATACGTAACAGACAGTAACCGTAACATCAGCGCTATATTAGCATTTATCCTTATCCCTATCTCGGGTTTTGCAATGGATGTGTACGTGCCGTCGTTCCCGGCTATGGTACAGGATCTGGGTACTTCTGTATCTAACGTTCGCCTCACCAT
This sequence comes from Mucilaginibacter conchicola, assembly GCF_003432115.1. GTDB lineage: Bacteria > Bacteroidota > Bacteroidia > Sphingobacteriales > Sphingobacteriaceae > Mucilaginibacter > Mucilaginibacter conchicola. The sequence continues at coordinate 451,201 of NZ_QWDC01000002.1, read as the reverse complement.
GACTATCTTCCTCATCAGCTATGGTGTATCGCAGCTGTTCGTAGGTAGTATTATTGATAGCTACGGACGGTATAAGCTTTGTTTGGCATCGCTGGCGGCATTTGTGCTTACCAATATTGTTATCGTACTCACCAAAAGCGTTGAGGTTATATTTGTGATGCGTGCCTTGCAGGGCTTTTTGATCTCTATCATCATGGTCTCTAAGCGCTCATTGTTTATCGATGTATTTGAAGGCGATAAGCAAAAACATTATACCAGCCTGTTATCAGTGGTATGGTCGGCAGCGCCGGTGATAGCGCCTTTTTTGGGCGGGTATCTGCAGCATGTTTTTGCCTGGAGAGCCAACTTCTATTTCCTGGCGATATATGCCTTTGTGATGTTATTGCTGGAACTCCGTTACAGCGGCGAAACTTTGGCCAAAACCAAACCTTTCCATTTAGGCTCGGTAGTTAATACTTATAAAAAGATGATCGGCACTACCGATTTTGCTTATGGTATTGTGGTGCTGGGCTTAAGCTATTCAATGGCTATCATCTTTGGTATGTCGGCACCTTTTCTGATCGAGAATGTATTTCATTACTCACCGGTTGTAACAGGTTACGCGGCGCTAAGCTCGGGCATTGCCCTGCTGTTGGGCGGCATGCTGAGCAAGTACATGATAGCCCGCGATTTTATGACAAAGCTTACCGTGGCCAATTTTATACAGGGCGCTTTTGCTTTTGCGATGTTTTTTACGGCAGGGTTGTTCAATAGTATATTCCCCATCATGTTTTTTGTGGTGGCCCTGCACTTCCTGATGGGCTTTATGTATAATATTTACTTTACCTATTGCCTTACCCGCTTTCCCGAGAGCGCAGGTATCTCCGGCGGTATCACCAGTGGCGGCGGCTATATTGTCACTTCGTTTTTTAGTTACCTGCTGGCCAGTGCGCTTAATATCCATAACCAGGAAACCTTTGCCATCAGTTACATTATCCTTATTGTGTTGATAGGCGTAATGCTGTTGTTTTTAAGAGCTTATCTAAATAAACCGAAGCCGGTTAATACGTTTAAGGGAGATTAGTTTGATAAATGTCGTCATCCTGAATTTATTTCAGGATCCCACGCGTTATTGAAGTTTCTCCGCCTCTGCTTTTATAACCCTGTTCCGTTGCTCTAAAAGCCGGGTCATATATCGTTTCAGGAACAACCAATCAGCAAACCTGCCCAACAACCCAAGTGGCGATTGATAGCTGAATATATCCGTCACGATAGTCCCGCCTTCGCCATCGGCATCAAACCTGTGCTCATGGCAGAAGCTTTTGAAAGCGCCCTCAACCATTTCGTCAATAAAATAGTTTGGCCTGTCAAATTCTGTAACCTTAGAGGTAAGGTTTTGCCACAGACCAAAATGCCTGGCCCGCCAGGTAACACTTTCGCCAGGCCCTATCAGCCCGCTGGTGCGGCCTGCGATGGCGCGTTCTCCTGTTTGTGCTGTTGACGCTACATGGATATCAATATCTCTGGAGATATCAAAGCAGCGTTCTAAAGAGGCGTTGATTATGGTGGTAAAGGTGATGGTAGGCATTATAGACCCCTACCCCCCTGAGGGGGGAATAAAAAACGCTGATCAGCTTTGTAATACATACGAAAGTTAATCAGCGTTATCATAAAAATCATTTAAATCAGCGGTCTAAAACTCAGCGTTCTTAGGGAAACGAGGGAAAGGTATCACGTCGCGGATGTTGCCCATGCCGGTAACAAACAATACCAAACGCTCAAAGCCCAAACCGAAACCTGCATGCGGACAGCCACCAAAACGGCGGGTATCCAGGTACCACCAAAGCTCATCTTTAGGGATGCCTATCTCGTCCATACGCTGTTCTAATCTATCTAAACGTTCCTCGCGTTGCGAGCCGCCTACAATTTCGCCGATGCCCGGGAAAAGGATATCCATAGCCGCAACGGTTTTGCCGTCGTCGTTCTGGCGCATATAGAATGATTTGATCTCTTTAGGATAATCAGTAAGGATAACCGGTTTTTTGAAATGTTTCTCCACCAGGTAACGCTCATGTTCAGATTGCAGGTCGGTGCCCCAGCCTTCAACCAGGTACTGGAATTTCTTTTTCTTGTTCGGGGTCGAGTCCTTCAGGATATCGATAGCCTCGGTATAGGTTAAACGCTCAAAATCGTTAGCCAAACAAAACTGCAGTTTCTCTATCAGCGTCATTTCTGAACGCTCGTTCTGCGGTTTTTGCTTTTCTTCTTCTAACAAACGCTGGGTCAAAAACTCAATATCATCCTTGTTCTTATCAAGCGCGTAAGTAATTACATATTTCAGTAATGCCTCGGCAAGGTCGGCGTTGTCTTTAGCATCATAGAAAGCCATCTCCGGCTCAATCATCCAAAACTCGGCCAGGTGGCGGGTGGTGTTTGAGTTCTCGGCACGGAAGGTAGGGCCAAAGGTGTAGATATCACTCATGCCCATAGCGCCCAGCTCGCCTTCTAACTGGCCGGACACGGTTAAGTTGGTAGAACGGCCAAAGAAATCTTGTTTGTAATCTATCTCGCCCGACTCGGTTTTTGGCGGGTTGGCAATATCAAAGTTAGTAACGTGAAAGGTTTCGCCTGCACCTTCGGCATCAGATGCGGTAATGATAGGCGTGTGCAGGTAAATAAACCCGCGCTCCTGAAAAAACTGGTGAACGGCAAATGCCAGCGTGTTGCGCACACGGAACACAGCGCCAAATGTATTGGTACGGAAACGCAGGTGTGCTATCTCACGTAAAAACTCGAGGCTGTGTTTTTTGGGTTGCAGCGGGTATTTCTCAGGGTCGCTATCTCCTAATATCTCAATAGTAGTAGCTTTAACCTCAACCGACTGGCCTTTACCTACCGATGCAACCAGTTTACCGGTGGCGCTGATAGCCGCACCTGTAGTGATGCGTTTAAGCAGGGTAGGATCAGTGTTCTCAAAATCAACAATAACCTGCAGGGTATTATTAGTTGAACCATCATTTAAAGCTATGAACTGATTGTTGCGGAAGGTACGTACCCATCCTTTTACGGTTACATCAATGTCGGTTTTGCCGCTCTCAAGCAGCGCTTTAATTTTTGTACGTTGGCTCATAAAAAATAATTATTCGAGCGGTAAAAATACAATTATTTGCTAAAAAAGCCCCGCTCAAACACTCACCTTAAATGAGATATTGAACGAGGCTTTTTAAAGCAGTGCGGTTTAGGTTGCAGAAGTTTGCGCGGGCAGATATTTATCGCGGTAACGCAATAACAAACTGGCCTTTAAGGAATTTAACGCTATCCGGGTAAGTGCTTGAAGTAGCCGGGAACGTGCGTTTAAATTTAAGCGTGAATTTACCACCAATTACTTTGTTGATAGAGTCAATAGCGGTAACCTCAACGGCACTACCATTGGCAACGCCAATATTATAGCGGCTAACGGTATCATTTCCTACCAGTTGGTAGTATTTAGCCTGGTTGCCTACCAGTGCGTAAGTGCCTTTACCGGTGTATTTAAAATTCATGCGTACAGCAGCATCATTGCCCCTGCCTGATACCTGGATTGAATCGGCGCCAACTTTGGCCGAGCCAGGATAAGCGTAAACAGCTAAACCGTTTCTTTCTGCTACAAAATAAGGGTCGTAGTAGAAACCGGTATTGTTATTATTGTCCTTAAAACAAGAAGAAAATAATACAGTAGCCAATGCTAAAATGGTAAATGTGATCTTTTTCATATTTGTGTTATTAATCGTGTGCTTATACTTTACGTTTAAAAAAATGAGAGTGATACAGTGAGGCGGATATTTTTTATCACAGGAAACAAAGCAGATGACATGCCCCCCGTTTATTTTTTCTTAATTTAGATACGGCATCAGGGGCATAAACGCTACTTTTGTAGCCCCGCAATTTTTGTTATTACTGCATGATCACCAAAACAACCGTCGACCGTATAATGGAAGCCACAGATATTGTGGAGGTGATAGGCGAGTTTGTGCAGTTAAAAAAACGTGGTGCCAATTTCATAGGCCTCTCTCCGTTTGTAAACGAGAAAACACCATCGTTCACGGTATCGCCGGCTAAGGGTATCTTTAAAGATTTCTCATCGGGCAAAGGCGGCAGTGCCATCACTTTTTTGATGGAGCTGGAGAAATTCACCTACCCCGAAGCATTGAAATGGCTGGCCAAAAAGTACAGCATTGAGATTGAGGAAACGGTTGAAAGCAAAGAGAACCGAGAAGAGGATAACCGCCGCGAGAGCTTAATGATCGTGTCCGGCTATGCTGCAAAATTTTTCCATGAAAGCCTTTTAGATACCGACGAAGGCCAAAGCATAGGCCTCAGTTATTTTAAAGAGCGTGGTTTTAATTCTGAAACCATCAAGAAGTTTGAGCTGGGCTACTCGCCCGATCAATGGGAAGCTTTTACAGGCGAAGCGATAAGGCAGGGCTACCAGGAAGAGTTTTTGGTAGATAGCGGCTTGTCTGTAAAAAGAGATAATGGCTCGTTGTACGATCGTTACCGCGGCCGCGTAATGTTCCCTATCCATAGTTTTACCGGCAGGGTAATAGCCTTTGGCGGGCGGACACTTAAAAAAGATAAGAACGTACCCAAATACGTTAACTCGCCCGAGTCTGAGATCTACCACAAATCAAACGTATTATACGGCCTTTACTTTGCCAAGCGCGCCATCCGCGATGAGGATAATTGCTACCTGGTAGAGGGTTATGCCGACGTAATATCGGTACACCAGGCCGGTGTGGAGAACGTGGTGGCATCATCGGGTACATCACTTACGGTTGAGCAGATAAGGCTGATAGGCCGCCTCACCAAGAACATCACCATATTATATGATGGCGATGCCGCAGGTATAAAAGCATCCCTGCGCGGGCTGGATATGATACTGGAAGAGGGCCTCAACGTAAAGGTGGTGCTCTTCCCTGATGGGCACGACCCGGATTCGTTTGTGCAGAACTTTGGTACTGCAGCCTTCAAGAAACATATCGACGATAATAAGAAGGATTTTATCCTTTATAAAACCGATATCCTGCTTAAAGATGCCGGTAACGACCCAATAAAAAAGGCCACCGTTATCCGCGAGATCGTAGAGAGCATCTCTAAGATCCCTGATTCTATCAAGGCCTCGGTATTCATCAAAGAATGTAGCACACAGTTACAGATAGATGAGCGCGCATTGCTGTCTGAGCTGAACAAGATGCGCCAGGCCAAGGCCAAAAAAGATCACGAGAAGAACGAGAAAAGTAATAATTACCGCCCCGAGTTATCGCCAGAAGATCTTGCCCTGTTTGGCGACCAACCTGAAGCAACTGAGGCTGCCCCGAAAGTTGAGAAAGAATCAGACACGCAGGAGAAAGAGATCATCCGCCTGTTGCTTTTATACGGCAATAAAATGATAGATTGGGATGGCATAGCCAATACCTACATAGGCCCTTTTATGGTGGCCGAGCTAAGCGATGTGGAGTTTGAGCAGCCGGTGTGTAAGCAGTTCCTGGAGATTTACCGCCAAGAAGTGGAGAACGGTGTATTGCCGGATGAACAGTTCTTCATCCACTCGCGCGATAAGGATATTGTAAGCCTTACCGTAGACCTGCTGGCCAATAAATATATGCTGAGCGAAAACTGGCTGGAGATGCACAAGATCTTCGTTCCCGATGAGCAGGCTAACATGAAGGCTACCATCCTCGGCGCTATCTTCCACCTCAAAAAACAGAAGGTGGGCAAGATATTAGAGAATCTGCGCAAGCAACTGCAAACCACTTTAGAGGCCGCCGACCAGGAAATTCTGCTGAACCAGTACATGCACATGAAAAAGGTAGAGAAGCATATATCGGATTACTTAGGCTCGGTTATACTTAAATAGATCATGAAAGCCATCAGCTTTGTCATAGCATTTTTTATTCAGCTCCTTATCATTTATGCTGCCTACGCAAACAAGTATTTTGCTGTTATTTTCTTTTTGATACTTTTTTACGGGCTTTTTCTTAGATTATATTCTAAAGAATTGAAACACTTCGCAAATGCGGGCTGGGGCATATTGTATGGCAGTATATCTGCTGTTTTGGGCGCAGTTGGTTTGTTTGTTTTATTTATGTCGCAGTGGGGAGTTAGCTGCTGATGGCAACCCACAACGAACTTGGTAAACAAGGCGAAGCGCTTGCCAAAGCCTTTTTAGAAGCTGCCGGTTACGAGATACTGGACGAGAACTGGATTTTTGGCAAAGCCGAAATAGATATCATTGCTTATAAAAACAAGGTGATTATATTTACCGAGGTAAAAGCGCGCAGCGGTACCGGCTTTGGCATGCCCGAGGATTTTGTGGATACCCGCAAGCAACGACTGTTGGCAGATGCCGCCGACGAATATATTTATTTAATGAACCATAACGGCGAAGTACGGTTTGATATAATATCTGTGCTTTTTCATCGTAATAATACGCATACCATAAAACATATTGAAGATGCCTTTTGGCCTTCTGCTACCTAAAAAAATGAACAAGAAATTAGTCCTCTTTGCCGTTGCGGCCTCTATGCTTGCCTACGGCTGTGGTTGCAACAGCAACAATACCGATACCCAACAGGATTTTACCATAAGCCCCGATGCGGGTGCCACTTACAAAGCTGGCCAGCAGGTGGATATTAAGGTAAACTTCCCAAAGGATGCCAAAGCAGATTCTGTAGTTTACCTGGTGGACAGTACGCGTATCGGATCAAAGAAAGACCAGACAGGCGTTACCCTGAAAACTGATACCCTTGCATTGGGTGCACGCACCATTACTGCCAAAGTTTACCAGGCTGGTACCGCGCAGGATGTAACTACCAACATTGTATTGCTACCTGCAAAGGCACCCGAAGAGTTGAAGTTTACGGTAGAGAAAGTTTTCCCGCATGATACTGCATCGTACACAGAAGGGCTTTTATATCAGGACGGTGTAATGTATGAAAGCGATGGCGGTCGCCAGGCCGAGGAGATGGGGCCATCGAGCCTTAGGAAAGCAGATCTTGCTACCGGAAAGGTGATACAAAAAGTTGATGTTGATCCTAAAATATTTGCCGAGGGAATTGTTGTTATCGGAGATAAAATTGTTCAGCTCACTTATACCGAAAAGATTGGTTATGTATATGATAAGAAAACGCTGAAGCTGTTAAATACCTTTAATAATAACGTTGGTGTTGAAGGCTGGGGCATGACCTATGATGGCAACAAGATATACATGGACGATAGCACCAACCGCATCTGGTTCCTGAACAAGGACAACTACCAGCAAACCGGTTATGTTGATGTTTACGATGAGAAAGGTGCTGTTAACGCAATAAATGAACTTGAATATATTGATGGATTGATCTACGCTAATGTTTATGGCAGCGATTACATACTGGTAATAGACCCCAAAACAGGAGCGGTTTTACAGCGTGCCGATATGAGCAGCCTGTACCCTAAAAGCCAGCGTAATATGAACGCAGATGTGCTTAACGGTATTGCTTATGATAAGGCCACTAAACGCATATTTGTTACCGGTAAAAAGTGGGATAAGCTTTTCCAGGTGAAGTTTAGCAAGAAATAAAATGCTTAACATACAACAAAAGAAGGCAACGTTATGCGTTGCCTTCTTTTGTTAAAAGCTATGTCATTGCGAGCGATAGCGTGGCAATCTCAGAGGACAAGCATGTTGAACCTGCCTATGAGATTGCCACGTCGCTATGCTCCTCGCAATGACATGATTTTGAATCAAGTTAATCAAAGCTCAAAGTTAACCCGCCTTATTATACTTATTCCTGTACTCTACAGGCGATAGCCCGGTGATCTTCTTAAACACAGTACGGAAGGCCTTGGTATCTGAGTAACCCACATCGTACATTACTTCGTTAACATTTTTGCGGCTGCTTTCGAGGTGCTTTTTGGCGGCTTCTATTTTAACACGCTGTATATATTCCAGCGGACTGTTATTGGTTGCCTTCTTAAACCGGCGCTCAAAGTGGCGTTTTCCGATGGCGTATTTCATGGCCAGGTCTTCCACCGAGATCCGCTCGGCAATGTTGGCTTCTATAAACTCCTGGGCTTTTTTTATTGGCTCATCCTCGTGGGTTTTTTGCCCGTTAAACATGATGAACGGTGATTGGCTCTTGCGATCGATCTCCAAAGCAAAAACCTTAGCCGCCATTATCGACATATCTCTTCCGGCATATTTCTCTACCAGGTATAAAAGCAAATTCCAGTAGGACGTGGCGCCACCACTGCTGTAAAGCCCTTTCTGTTCAGTAACAATGCGGTCGTCCACCAGGGTAACCTTCGGGAACATCTCCCTGAATTCGTTTGCCGTGCGCCAGTGGCTGCTGCATTCCTTACCATCCAGTAAACCGGTTGCCGCTAACATAAACGCACCAATGCAAAGGCTGGCAGCTTCGGCACCGTTTTGGTGTTGCTCAATTATCCAGGGGAGAAATACTTCGTTGCGTTTTAAAGTGGTCTTGATATCGCCGGAGATGGCAGGGATAATAATAAGATCAGTTTTCTTCACTTCGCTCAGCAAGGCATCGGTATGTACCGAAAATAAACCGCCATGCAACTTCACTTCCCGTTGAGTACCTACCAACTGCACGTTAAACAAAGGCGGTTTACCTGCAGCTTCTAAAAAGTCGTTTACGCCGGTGAACATAATGCGCGGGTCGGCTATGCTGGCCAAAACCGCTTCGTTGGTGATGAGTATGGAGATGTGTTTCATGGTGGTGGGTGCCGGTTTATCTATGCAAGATAAGGGGAGTATTACGGCAAAACAAGAGTAAGTCGTAAACAACCCCTAAAAAGTCCTTTTTGCACCTGCTGGCTTTTGGTGCGCTATAATAACTTTGTATGATCAAACTAAAAAAATGAAAAAGCTGAAATTGCAGATGCAAATAAGTGTTGACGGTTTTGTGGCCGGGCCTAACGGCGAAATGGACTGGCTTACCTGGAACTGGGACGAGCAACTGAAAAGTTATGTTGGCGACCTTACCGCATCAATAGATACCATTGTTATGGGCCGTAAACTGGCGCAGGGCTTTATCCCCGTTTGGAAGGAGCGCCTCGCTGATTCGCAAATGGGCGACTTTGCACGTACCATGGTTGAAACGCCAAAATACGTATTCACCAAAACCCTTACCGAAAACCCATGGGAGTTTACCGAACTGGCAGCCGGCGATATTGTGGAAGAAGTGAACAACCTGAAAGCCGATGAAGGTAAAGATATCATCGTTTACGGTGGGGCAGGCTTTGTATCGGCGCTTATCAAACATAACCTCATTGACGAGTATCACCTATTTGTTAACCCTGCCGCCATTGGTAAAGGCATGCCGATATTTAATGCGCTTGAGGACAGGCTTACGCTGAAATTGGAAGAAGCCAAGCAGTTTGAATGTGGTGTATCTGTGTTGAGATATAGCCCTGCTAAATAATAAATACCATGCGGCGCCTTGTTGTATCCATGAATTTAACGCTTAACGGCTTTATGGCAGCCAGTGATGGTGGCCTTAGCTGGCATACCGATTTTTGGGATGATGAGATTGCCCGCGCCTTCACTTTACAACTTGCTGAAGCTGATACTTTGCTGCTTGGCCGCAAAACATACGAAACCATGGCGCCCTACTGGCGCAGCATTGCCGAAAGCATAAACCCGCCCCGCCCGGATGCTGATTTTAACGACCTGATGCTACGGCACGAGAAAGTGATATTCTCCCGCACGCTTACCCGTGCGGCAGGCTGGGGTAATTGTCGCCTGGCCAATAGAAACATTGCTAAAGAAATAGAAAGTTTAAAAACAAGCAACGGGAAAGACCTGCTGATCTACGGCAGTGGCAAACTGGTATCATCGTTAGCCAAACTAAACCTGATAGACGAGTATCGCCTGTGGATGCACCCCGTAGCTATACAAAAAGGCAGGTCGTTTTTTGGGGACTTTACAAAGCAGCCTCATATCAAATTGGCATCTTCCAAAAAGTTCAACAGCGGTGTAGTGCTGATGTGCTACAAGGCAGGTTAGAACCTGATCTTAAAGTGTTCCTTCGCCTGGCCAGGTTTAAAGAATACCAATCCAATCCAAAACAGATCAACAGTTGCGGTAACCTGCGGGTGATTTTTGATCTCGGCCCAGGCTTTCTTCATGCCATCGCTCCAGTAAATATCGTCGAAGATGAGCATGCTGCCTTCATGCACTTTGGGCAGGCACCAGTCAAAATAGCGGATGGTAGCATCGTACTGGTGGTTGCCGTCAATATAAACCAGATCGAGTTTTTCTTCGCCATCCAATACGCCCGGCAGGGTGTCGTCAAAATTACCGGTGATCACATTAATACCTGTTACACCCGCTTTGCTGAAAACGCTTTTTGCAACGCCTGCTGTTTCGGGGCAGCCCTCAAGCGTGTACAGGCGTGCTTCGGGAGCTGCCTCGCGCAGGTATAGTGTAGTGATACCCAGGCAGGTACCCAGCTCAATAATGTTATTCGGTTTGGCGAAAGCCGCAAGGCGGTAAAGCAGTTTAGCCAGCTTAGGTGGTTTGAGTGCATTAAGGGTAATATCGCTAACCTTTTTCTGCTTATTGTTGTTAACATGCGAGCCGGCACCCAGGTCGGTAACGGTGATGTAGCTGTCATCAACAAGCAGTTTGTCGCGTTCCTGCTCAACAGTAGTATATGCGGGTTTTTCTGTTTTATCGTAAATAACCTCATCCACCAGCTTGTAAACAAACGGTGAATGTAAACCATGACGGTTTTTTGACGTGAAGCGGTGCAACAGAAAATCTCTCGCAAACGTTATATTGAACATAGCTGTAAAAGTATTAAAAGGTTTATTATTTTAGTATAGATATATGATCGATCCTACCGAAGTAAAATCGCTTATCCGCCTGCTCGATGATCCCGACGCTGAGATATACAATCATGTTCATGAAAAATTGTTTTCGTACGGCGCCGAAGCTATAGAATATTTGGAAACAGCCTTCGGAGAGGCATTTGATCCCATACAGCAGGAGCGCATTGCCAACCTGGTGCACGAGATACAATTTGCGTCATTAAAGAAAGACCTTGAGCTATGGTTCCATGGTGGTGCGTTCGATCTTTTGCAGGGTATCCTCATCATTAACCGCTATCAATATCCCGACCTCGATGAACAAAAAGTGATCAACCAGATAGAAGCCATTAAGCGCGATATCTGGATACAGATGAGCAACGAGGGCAGTCCTGTTGAGCAGATCAAACTCATAAACCATATCCTGTACAGCATCCATGGTTTCAGCGGTAATACCACCAATCACCGCGATCCGCAGAATAGTTTTATCAGCCAGGTACTGGAAACTAAAAAAGGTAACCAAATCTCGCTGGCTATCATCTATTCTATTATTGCGCAAAAACTGGATATACCGGTATATGGTGTAAACCTGCCGCAGCATTTTATACTGGCTTACCTTGATGAAAGCCGCGAGACGGAATTTGAAGGCGGCATACTTTTTTACATCAATGCATTTAATAAAGGTATGGTGTTTGGCCGCCGCGATGTGGATATGTTCCTGAAACAGCTGAACTTGCAGTACGATAAACAATTTTATGAGCCCTGCTCAAATACCGATATCATCAAACGCGTTATCCGCAACCTCATCAGCGCTTATGAGCATCTGGGCTCGTCAGAAAAAGTTGATGAACTGAACGAGTTGCTGGAGATATTGGGATGATTACTGCATCCTACTTTAATTCATTGCCGTTGACTTCAGTCAACGGTGTAAAGTATTTCCTTTTGGCTTTAGTTTAAGTTATTAAACTATATTTCGGCTAAGGCCGGATGTGCATTGCCCGTTATCCGTCGGCTGAAGCCGACGGCAATGATGTGGAATTTGCATAGCCTATCGCTTATAAAAGCAAAGCTCCCGCTTACGCAGGAGCTATTGCTCAGAAACTACACTTACAAATCCAGACTGTTTTGTTTTTATTTACGGTCTAAATTTTTCTTCTAAAGATGCGATGTTGGCCATTATTCTTAAAGGCAAACACGTAGAAATATCCGTTCACGCGTTCCACACCACCTACACGGTAGCTATCAGGTAATGAGTAATCTTTAAACGTTGCGCCATTATCAGCGGATACATTGAAACGGCCATCGCCATACACCACATAGTCACCAAAGGCTTTCACGTAGTAAACATTATCGTCGCTAACTTTTGTCCAGGTGTTACCCTGAGTGCTTGTTTTGTACAGGCGCTGGTCAACAATTGATGCCTGGGTGGTTGATGTACTGTAAAGGCAGAAAATAGTGTAGCCGGATGCTGTGATAAAATCCTGATTGCCGCTACCGAAATAGTATATGCCGGTAGTAGCGTCGCCTGCTGTCCAGGTCTCGCCCTGGTCTGTAGAGCGGTACATCTTGCGTGGGCCTGCAGCCGATAGATAGTTTTGACTTATATCCACCGCATACCAGTATTTGCCGAACGAATCACTGGTAAGGTAATCCAGGTTGTTGCCGTTAACCACATATTTGTTGGTCCAGGTGTCGCCGTAGTCTGCCGATCTGTACAGGAAGCCACCACTAATGAACGCAAGGTTACCACCACGTGAGGCAATAAGGGCGTTCACATTAAGGTTAGGCAGGTTAGGAGAAGGCAACAGCTTTTTCCAGGTAACACCATCCTTGGTACGGAAAATACCCTGGTTGGTGGTAAGGTAGTAATTAACCCCGTCAGATTTTATCAGGTGTATTTCAAGGTGACCATTAGGGTCTTTAGGGATGTTAGCGTATACATTAGTGTAGCTTGTGCCGTCGGCAGTGTAATAAAGGTAATCGGGGAAGCTGCCGCCCATGAACATAAAGCTGTTACCCAGGTTGGCCGAAAGGTTCACTTCCTGGATAGATGTATTGAACTTCATATCTTCCCAATCACCGGTTGTGGTAGTTGTTGTCAGCGTGAAATCTGTGGCACTTGTTAAGTTGCCGCCGTTAAGCACGTTTACGATGATCTTACCGGTTGCAGCAGTCTGTGGTACGGTAACTTTCAATTGAGTCGCGGTTGCCTCGGTTACGGTTGCGGCAACGGTGGTGTTTTGTGCGCCCGCAAATTTAACCACGTTCTCGGCGACTACCGTACTAAAGTTTGTACCTGTAATGGTAACTGTTTCGCCGGCTTTGGCTGATGCCGGTGCAAATGAAGTAAACGTTGCTGCCTGCAGGTAGGTAAATGTAGGGCCGGTAACCGTTTCGCTGTTTTTTACTTTAACGCTGATAGTGCCGGTGCTGCCGCCTTGCGGTGCTTTAACTGTCAGTTTTGTAGCAGTGGCTGATACAACCTCAGCTACTTTGCCATTGAACATTACCACGTTGTCAGCAGCAGTGGTACTGTAATTAACACCTGTTATGGCTATTTCATCGCCTGCGCGACCTTTGGTAGGGCTAATGTTTTCTACCGTCGGTTTATCGGCAACCGGGGTAGGATCTTTTATTTCTGATTTTGCTTTGGCTATGACGGTAGCAAAAGTGATGGTGAACTCGCCTGCCGATGTAAACTCGCGGCCGGTAGCGTCCTTGAATGAAATATTCCATTTGGCTTTTACATAGGTATCGGTAACGGTTATCTCGATAGTACCTGAGAAGGCATAGTAAGCATTGCCGCCGTTATAATACTGCACATAAGTTTGTGAGGTGTTGCTGGTCTCGTTTATCTTGATAGTGCGTGTGCCCGGGTTAAGCGAAGTGCCGCTCTTTTTTGATAATGATGCAGTGCCGTTCTTCAGATCATTAAGAAAGAAGGTTAGTTTGCTGCCATCATTGCCAATGGTTGCCGAAGTTTCCATCGCTTTAACATTGTCGCCCGATGTGCTATACACCGTAGAACTGATGGCGTTATCTTTAACATTGAAGGTTTTGCCGTCGATAGTTCCGCTTGCTACAGTGGTTGGTTTTGTTTCGGTGGGCTTTGGTTCCGGAGTGGGAACTTTGTCTTTCTTGCAGGCACTAAATCCCGCTGCGATGAGCAGGAGCATGGCCAGTATTTTACTTAGTTTTTGTAAGTGCGCTTTCATTTGTGAAATGGGTTTAATTATCCCCTAAAATTCCGAAAGCTATGTGGCAGGCTATATACCGTACCGGCGGTATATTTTATTGCGGATTTCCGCAAAATAAAAAAGCCCCTCCGTTAGGAGAGGCCCATCTATTAAAAGATTTAAAGTAATGGCTTGTTTGTGTGATTCGAGTGGCTTATCGTACGGTAAGCTTTCAAAAATATAAATATCGAACACAGAATTTTGAACATCGAATAATGAAGTGAAGAAATATTTCGACGTTGGACATTCAACATTCATTATTCGATATTAATTACCTTCACCCTATCGGGGCGAAACGTATGTCGGCCTATTCCTCTACCAGTGAATCGCCGGTAACGGTTGCTTTTATTTTGGCTTCCAGTTCTTCGGCAAGTTCAGGGTTATCCATTATCAGTTGTTTAACTGCATCGCGGCCCTGGCCCAAGCGGGTTTCGCCGTAGCTGAACCATGAACCTGCTTTTTTGATAATGTTGTACTCAACACCCAGGTCAATGATCTCGCCTGCTTTAGAGATACCTTCACCAAACATGATATCGAACTCGGCGATACGGAACGGTGGCGCAACTTTGTTTTTAACGATCTTCACCTTAACGCGGTTACCAGATACCTCGTCGGTATCTTTAATTTGCGATATACGGCGAACATCTAAACGTACCGAAGCGTAGAATTTAAGGGCGTTACCACCGGTAGTGGTCTCAGGGTTACCAAACATTACACCGATCTTATCGCGCAACTGGTTGATGAAGATACAGCAACATCCGGTTTTGCTGATGGTACCTGTTAGTTTACGCAATGCCTGCGACATTAAACGTGCGTGCAAACCCATTTTAGAATCGCCCATCTCGCCTTCTATCTCTGCCTTTGGTACAAGGGCAGCAACGGAGTCGATAACCAGGATATCAATAGCACCAGAACGGATAAGGTTATCAGCAATTTCTAATGCCTGCTCGCCGTTATCCGGCTGCGAGATCAAAAGATTCTCTACATCAACACCTAATTTTTTAGCGTAGAAACGGTCGAACGCGTGCTCGGCATCAATAAAAGCAGCAATGCCACCTTTTTTCTGCGACTCGGCAATTGCATGGATAGCCAAAGTGGTTTTACCTGATGACTCCGGGCCGTAGATCTCAATGATCCTGCCCTTTGGCAAGCCATTAACACCCAAGGCAATATCAAGGCCCAATGAACCGGTTGAGATAGTTTCGGTTTGTTCAACAACCGATTCGCCCAGTTTCATGATGGTACCTTTACCGTATGATTTTTCCAGCTTATCAAGCGTAAGCTGCAATGCTTTCAATTTATCTGTGTTGCTCATCTTAAAATCTAATGTGAAACAAATATAGTAGTATTTTTATTAAATGCTAATTTTTTTAGTAAATATTTTTTATTGATCAAAATGTCATTGCGAGGAGCGTAGCGACGTGGCAATCTTGTCGCGTTTATTTGCACGCGAGGAGATTGCCACGCTGTCGCTCGCAATGACACAGTTGTTTGGTAAACTTACCCAACCATCCTCAACCAATCAATTATTCTTATCAACACTGCGCTTCTTTAGCTCTTTGCTGATGGTGTTCAGCGTGCGTTTCTTTTTGGCGGCTTCGGCTTTCTTTTGTTTGGCGGCCTCGGCTTTAAGAAGGGCTTTTTCGGTATTATGTTGTTCGTAATATTTGCAAAACCAGGTAAGCGGACAGATCTCACACTTCGGTGTGCGGGCCACGCAGATGTAGCGGCCATGCAATATGAGCCAGTGGTGGGCAATAGCCAAAGTATCCTGCGGCAGATATTCTACCAGTTGTTTCTCCACTGCCAGCGGGGTAGTGGCGCGGGTAGTTAATCCTATTCTGTTTGATACCCTAAAAACATGCGTATCCACAGCAATAGCCGGCGCATCAAATACCACCGAGGCGATCACATTCGCCGTTTTGCGGCCAACACCGGGCAGGGTTTGTAGGTCTTTTAGATCAGAAGGCACTACTCCGTTAAAATTTTCCATCAACAGTTTACCCATTCCGGCCAGGTGCTTTGCCTTGTTATTAGGATAGCTCACACTGCGGATGTATGGGAATATTTCATCGGCATCAGAAGCCGCAAGACTGGCAGCATCGGGGAAGCGCTCAAATAGTTTTGGCGTTACCTGGTTAATGCGCTTATCGGTACACTGGGCAGATAGTATCACCGCCACCAGCAATTGATAAGGACTATTATAATGCAGTTCGGTAACGGCGTTGGGCTGGTTTTTGGAGAAATATTCTACAAAGTACTTGTAGCGTTCTTTTTTGAGCATTTGGTTAGCGGTTCGTTTAAGCGAACCTTTTACAAAAATCTTTAATTAGAGGGAGATGGGCAAGGGGGGAAGGACAATTAATTGAAGAAGCCCCCTCTAAATCTCCCCCGCCAGCTGGCGGGGAGACTTTAAAAGTAAAGTTTTCTAAAGCCCCTCTCCCTCGGAGAGGGGTTGGGGAGAGGCCCCTAAAAATAGAAAGGTTCATACCTCAAAAACAGGATAATACTACCCTCAATTTGAACTATGAACCAGTAACGTGTTTGCGTACTAATTAACGCAGGCTTTTTGAATAATTAAGTATCTGATGAATGGTTTGCGGATTCGGCTTTTTCTTCAGAAGATCAAGTTCCGCCCGGATGGAGTGATAAAATATCACATCGTCCGCTTCTAAGTTTTCATGTACATCAGATTCTTTCACCTGTGCTTTATTAGTGAACGCATTAAATGTTGTTGTAAAGGTTTCACCCATAAGCTGTTTGTTTGTTAAGTATAAAAATAACGATAAGTTTTGATGATTATTTTAGAAAGATGAAAATTAAATGAAATTTTTTTATCGCCTCATTTTTCCTTCCGCAGCGGTCATCCAAACTAACAACCATTAAACTAAAAAGCCCCCGATATATTATATACCGGGGACTTTTATTTTGTAAAATATTTTAGTTTAACGAAAAGTGTAGGGCCTGTCGTTACCCTTTCTAATTCTTTAAGCTCAGCTCTTTGTTCTGCATCATTTTGCGCAGGTTGTTCAATGCATAGCGCATACGGCCAAGGGCGGTATTAATGCTTACATCGGTAACATCGGCAATCTCTTTAAAGCTCATATCGCCAAAGTGGCGCATAATCAAAACCTCTTTCTGCTCGGCAGGTAAAAGTTGTATTAAAGCTTTAAGGTCTTTATGCGTTTGCTCGCGTACCATACGGTCTTCGGCACTTTCGTCATAGTGGCCAAGCACCTCGAAGATGTCAAAGTCGTCGCCGCCGCTAACCATTGGCGCGCGTTTCTCGCGGCGGAAATGGTCTATCACCAGGTTATGGCCAATACGGGTAACCCATGGCAAAAACTTACCTTCCTCATTGTATTTACCCGCTTTAAGCGTGTTAATTACTTTGATGAAAGTATCCTGAAAGATATCCTCGGCAAGGGCTTCGTCCTTAACCAGTAAATAAATAGAGGTGTAAATTTTGGCCTGGTAACGGCGTATCAACTCAACGAGTCCCGCTTCTTCACCGGCTATATAGAGATGGATTAGATCCTGATCACTTTTCAATTGAAAATCCATAGAAATGCTACTGATAAACTAAATTAAATTCTTGTACGTTATTAACTTAATAAATGTAGAGTTCTATCTATAGCGTTTCGTGTTAGGGTGAATTAAAAATCTTACCTCAAACATAATCATATTAAAAAATAAAAGCAAATATTTTTTAGCGGGGAGAGATGCGTTTTGCCAAATATTGTTTGCCCTGCTTAAAAAACTACTTTTAGTAAATACTTCATACTCATCTTTTAAACCAAAACTCATTTGCAAAAGGCTAAAAATTTTAGGATTTTTGCACTTTAGAGTTCATGGTTGATAGTTCATGGTTCATTGCCAAAAACTTACTTGTTAGACTACATGTTAAGCCTAAGGTTTAGTTGAGAGCAAAAAAAGCTACTATGATCTATGAACAATGATCTATATGCCAAAGAAATGATCAAAGAAGCAGATAAAGATCCGCAGAAACACATTATAATAAAAGGTGCCCGGGTGCATAACCTTAAAAACCTTGATGTTGCTATCCCCAAAAATAAACTGGTGGTGGTAACGGGTATGTCGGGTTCCGGCAAATCGTCGCTGGCGTTTGATACGCTGTATGCCGAGGGGCAGCGCCGATACGTGGAGAGCTTATCATCTTATGCCCGCCAGTTTTTGGGCCGTATGAACAAGCCCGATGTTGACTACATAAAAGGCATTGCGCCGGCCATCGCCATCGAGCAAAAGGTGATCACCAGCAACCCCCGCTCAACCGTGGGTACATCAACTGAGATCTATGATTACCTTAAATTGCTTTTCTCGCGCATTGGCAAAACTATTTCGCCGGTATCGGGCGGCATAGTAAAACGTGATACCGTAACCGATGTGGTAAATTTTGTTTCGGCTTTGCCGGATGAAACGCAGGTGACCATCCTTTGCCCGCTGCACCCGCACAATAACCGCAGTTTAAAAGAAGAACTGGCGGTACTGATGCAAAAAGGTTTTGTACGCGTAGAATTAGACGGCCAGTTGGCCCGCATAGAGAGCCTGCTTGAGGACGAAAGTATTGCTGCCGATACCGAAGTAAAAAGCAAGAAAAAGAAAAAAGCTACAGATGACCATGAGCAATCTGACGGTTACGATGAGCATGTGCGCATCGTGATTGACCGTGTAACCAAAAACATGGAAGACGAAACTATCAGTCGCCTGGCCGATTCTGTGCAGACCGCTTTTTTTGAAGGTAAAGGCGATTGTTATGTACGTTACCGCGAAGATGGTGCGGAGAATGAGACCGAACGTTTCTTCTGCGACCGATTTGAGCTGGATGGGATGCGCTTTGAAGAGCCTACACCAAACTTCTTTAGCTTTAACAACCCTTATGGTGCCTGTAAACGCTGCGAGGGCTATGGCAAAGTGATCGGCATTGATGAGGACCTGGTTATCCCCGATAAAAGTAAAACCGTTTACGAGGGCGCTATTGCCCCGTGGCGTGGCGAAAAGATGCGCGAGTGGAACGATGTGCTGGTGAAAAGTGCCATCAAGTTCGATTTTCCTATCCATCGCCAGTACAATCAATTGACCGAAGAACAGCAACGTTTGTTGTGGACGGGTAACCAATATTTCCGCGGACTGGATGCTTTCTTTAAAGAAATGGAAGAGCAGACCTACAAGATCCAGTACCGTGTGCTGTTATCGCGCTACCGTGGAAAAACTACCTGCCCCGAGTGTAAGGGCAGCCGCCTGCGCAAGGATGCTTCTTATGTGAAAATAGATGGCATGTCGATAACCGATGTGGTATTGATGCCGCTTGACAGGGCTTCGGACTTTTTTAGTACCCTGAAGCTGAGTGAAACCGAAGAAAAAATTGGTAAACGTTTGCTGATGGAGATCGCCAGTCGTCTGCAGTTTTTAAATGATGTGGGTTTGAGTTACCTGACGTTGAACCGCTTATCGAATACTCTATCAGGTGGTGAGTCGCAGCGTATTAACCTTGCAACTTCGCTGGGTAGTAGCCTGGTGGGTTCAGTATATGTTTTGGATGAGCCAAGCATCGGTTTGCACCCGCGAGATACGGAAAGACTGATCTCTGTATTGCGCTCATTGCGTGATGTGGGTAACACCGTTTTGGTGGTTGAGCACGAGGAAGAGATCATGAAAGCTGCCGACTATATCATCGATATTGGCCCTGAGGCCGGTACGCATGGCGGTAATTTGATCTTCACCGGTACGTACAATCAGATTATTACCGATGACGACAGCCTTACGGGCAAATACCTGAGCGGAAGGGAAGAGATCGCTATCCCGAAAAGCCGCCGCAAATGGCACGACTATATCGAGATAAAAGGCGCTCGCGAAAATAACCTTAAACATGCCACGGCTAAGTTTCCGTTAGGAGTACTTACGGTGGTTACCGGTGTATCAGGCTCGGGTAAAACCAGTTTGGTGAAACGTATTCTGGCACCTGCCCTGCAAAAAACGCTTGGAAACTATAACGGCGACCAAAGCGGTGCTTTCGATAGCATTGAAGGCGATTACAATAAAATTGAACAGGTAGAGATGGTTGACCAAAACCCTATCGGCCGTTCATCGCGCTCCAATCCGGTTACTTATGTTAAGGCTTGGGACGAGATCCGTAACCTGTACGCTGCCCAGCCTGCCGCAAAAGCAGGCGGTTTAAAACCATCGGCATTCTCTTTTAACGTTGAGGGCGGCCGTTGTGATGTTTGCCAGGGCGAGGGCGAGGTGAAGATAGAGATGCAGTTTATGGCTGATATCTTCCTTACCTGTGAGGCCTGCGAGGGTAAACGCTTTAAGCAGCACATCCTTGATATCACCTACAACGAGAAGAACGTATCTGAAGTGCTGGATATGACCATTGATGAGGCTGTAGAGTTCTTCGCCAAAGAGCCTAAGATACTAGCCAAAATAAAACCATTGGTTGATGTGGGCTTGGGTTATGTACAGTTGGGCCAATCATCAAACACCCTATCGGGTGGTGAGGCGCAGCGTATAAAACTGGCCAGTTTCCTGGTGAAGGGTAACAATACCCACAAAACCATGTTCATTTTTGATGAGCCTACAACCGGTCTGCATTTTGCCGATATCAAGAAGCTCCTGAAATCATTCGATGCGTTGATAGAGAACGGCAACACCATCCTGGTTATTGAACATAACATGGACGTGATCAAATGTGCCGACTGGGTTATCGACATCGGCCCCGAGGGCGGCGAACGCGGCGGTAACGTAGTGTTTGAAGGAGTGCCCGAAGACTTGATCAAAAAAGAAGATAGCTATACAGGGCAGTTCTTGAAGGAGCGATTCCATTAAAGCCCCCAGCCCCCTGAAGGGCGAGTAGAAATAAAACAAAGTGCTGGCGCGGGCTTTCAGTCCGTGTCTAAGCATAGCATCAGCTTCCAGCTTACGGAAACAGAATAGAATTAAAAAAGGCGGTGAGAGATCATCGCCTTTTTTGGGATAAAAAAACTATGGCGTATCTTGGTAAAAACCGAACCTATGTCAACCAATCCTTTTTTTCTTACTATAATAGTGTGCGTAAGCATTATTTGCTCGGCCTGCCAAGCCCAGAACCACATTAAGCTAAATGTGCCTACTAATAATATTGATACAGGTGTTTACAAGCAACTCGATAAGAGATTTAAAGTCTCTGCGTATAAAGCCCCTAAGCATTTAGGTGGTTTAACCCCTAATTATCCTATAGCATTAGGGTATCAGGTGTTATTGGATGTTGAAAATGAAGCATCGGTGCAAGAAGAGGATTGGATAGAAGGGGGCTTTATATCCGCAGCAAGAAAGATCCTCGTGAAGACGCCTGATGATTACGTTCTGATAAATAATCGCCTCGAGTTGCAAAAAATGTACGCGCCAATTTCTACAAAGCAAGAAGCTTTGGCTTACGCGATATTAAACAGGAATGGGTTTGCTGTATTCGATGATTTTTATAAAAGGAAAAAATATAGGTTTGTTGGTAAGCCTGCAGTATCAAGCGTTTTAGAGAAGAATGGGCACTACATAGTTAAAGTGTTTAGCTATGTATCATTTGGATGCTACCATCCTTATTATTTAGAAACAGTACAGGTTGACAAAGACGGCAGCGTGAAATTGCTGAGTAAAATAAAATCTTTTTATGACCCTGCCGACGACAGTATGTGTGTTGATTAATAAACGCTAATCTCCCCCGCCCCCGCAACCACTACCGCATCCGCTACATCCTGACGATGAACAACCAGAGCAGCCACTGTTGCTGCTGCAGCCGCTGTTGCTGCCGTGGTGCCCGCCGCTGCAACCGGAGTGGCCGTGATGGCTATCATTACTGTGCAAGTCAGAGCCGCTGCAGCCGCTTGTACCGCCAGAATTATCATTACTATTACGCGTTTGGTCTTTGCCAGATTCTGCCCTGTAAACTACTCTCGTTATCAGTATAAATATTCCTATCACAACAAACGGTACGTAACTATCTGTAGCTTGTATGAGTGTAGCGCAGGCTGCAACTATTATTAGTATTATAACTGTGGAGATTGTTATTGGTAGCTTTCTTATCAGCCAATATTTGCCGCGGTTAACCCGCTGAAAGTTAATGTCAGAAAAGCGTGTATGGTTATCCTGCCAAATATCCGCAGGTGGCTCGTGGCCAAATTTATCTTTATAAAGTTGGTGGGTTGAAGTGTAAAAACCATCAAATTTGTTGGCTTCATGTTTGCCGCCTTTCGTGGGATTGTGATGGATTTCCTGACCCAGAGTGTTTTTACAAAGGTCTGTCCAGTAGGAGCGGGTAAAGGTAAGGTGCAGGTGCCATGCCTGGTCTACCGGGTCTGAAGGTGTAACGCCCTGTTTGGTTACGCAACAAAGGAAAATGAATTTCTTATACTCCTCAATAACACGCAGGGCATAGGGGATGGTCCATCCGTTCTCACGGGCAAGGCGGGCCGAAAATTTGAAGCCGGCCGCCGGGTCATCGATCTCAAAACCTTGCAATCGCGCCCAAAACTCTCTTTCTTGTGCTTCCATCACACATCGGTTTAGTTACTGCAAGGTAGGGAAAAGGATTTGATAAAATCAAAAGAGGATTCGGAAGCCACCGTAAACGCGTCATTGCGAGGAACGAAGCAATCTCAGAGGACAAGCCTGTGCGAAGAATGAATGTTAGTCTGCCCAATAGCCGCGGAGGGTTGTTACTTTGTCTTGATACAAAGTAACCAAAAATCAAACTTGTCATTCTGAGCGGCAGCGAAGAATCTGTTAAGTGCAATGAGCGCGGCTCAATACCTCAAACGTAAGGCTACTTATCCTGTTTTATCTTCACATCACCTTTTTTTAATTCGATGGTAAACTTTACCTCATCTTCCACAGCAGTGTTTGAGGCGGTATCAAAAGCAGGCTTCCAGGCGGGTGCTGCCAGGATAAGTGCTCTTAAAGTAACAACAAACTTGGCTTCCGCCTCGCTGCCGCCGCCTTCCTGTCGCATAATTAAAGCCTTCATTACCTTGCCATCGGCAGCGATATTGCCTACATATGTTATTTTTTTTATGCTTAGTTCTGTCGGCGCAATACGAGGTATCTGAACTTTTAACGAGTCGCTAAAAGCATCGGTAATAACAGGCGCAGTTTTGCTTTGCGCAAATAATGATGTTATTGGTAGCAGGAGCAAAAAGGTAAGCTTCAGGAGTTTCATATATATTATATTGGATAGCTAAGATACAAAAGTTATAGAGGCTTCGTAATTAAGAAGAGCTTTAACGTAGGGGTAATTCTCATATAAAGAATGGTTCTGCGTATCGAGGATTGTCATGCTATCGCTCGCAATGATGCGATGCTTAAGTCCCTCTCCTTTGGAGAGGGGTTGGGGAAAGGCTAACAAAAAAAGCCTCTCCAAACTGGAAAGGCTTTTTTACTTTTTAATTTTGACTTTTTACTTATTAAGAAGCCATTTGCTTACGGATGATGTTTAACGCACCACCTGCTTTAAACCACTCAATTTGCTGTGCATTGTAAGTGTGGTTTACCGGGAAGCTTTCTGTTGTGCCATTTGCATGGTGTAATACAACAGTAAGCTGTTTGCCTGGGGCAAACTCGGTTAAGCCGGTGATATCGAAGATGTCATCTTCTTGAATTTTATCGTAATCGTTAGGATCTGCAAAGGTGATACCCAGCATACCTTGTTTTTTAAGGTTGGTTTCGTGGATACGGGCAAAAGATTTTACCAATATAACACGTACACCTAAGTGGCGTGGCTCCATCGCAGCATGCTCGCGAGATGAACCTTCACCGTAGTTCTCATCACCCACTACAATAGTACCGATACCGGCAGCTTTGTAATCGCGCTGAGTAGCCGGAACTGGTCCGTATTCGCCGGTTAATTGGTTCTTAACGCTATCAGCATTGTTGTTAAAGTAGTTGATAGCACCGATAAGCATGTTGTTTGAAATGTTATCTAAGTGACCGCGGAATTTCAACCATGGGCCTGCCATAGAGATGTGGTCAGTAGTACATTTACCTTTAGCTTTTATCAGCAGTTTAAGGCCGCTCAGATCAGTACCTTCCCAAGGAGCGAATGGTGCTAATAATTGCAAACGAGCAGACTCAGGGCTAACAATAACCTGTACACCGCTGCCATCTTCGGCTGGTGCCTGGTAACCTGCATCCTCAACTGCGTAACCGTTTATCGGCATCTCAATACCTTGTGGCTCGTCAAGTTTAACTTGCTCGCCGTTGGCATTGGTTAAAGTATCAGTAAGCGGATTGAAAGTTAAGTCACCTGCAATAGCAAATGCTGTAACAATTTCTGGTGATGCCACAAAAGCGTGGGTATTAGGGTTACCATCCTGGCGTTTAGCGAAGTTACGGTTAAACGACGTGATGATAGAGTTTTTGCGTGTAGGGTCATCTGTATGACGTGCCCACTGGCCAATACAAGGGCCACAAGCGTTAGCCAATACAACGCCACCCATTTTAGCGAAAGTATCTAAGTAACCATCGCGATCAACAGTGTAACGTACCTGCTCTGAACCCGGAGTAATAGTGAACTCGGCTTTAGTGGTCAGGTTTTTATCTACAGCTTGCTGTGCAATTGATGCAGAGCGGGTAATATCCTCGTAAGAAGAGTTTGTACAAGAACCTATCAAACCAACCTCAAGAATTGCTGGCCAGTTGTTTTCTTTAACTGCTTGTGCAAATTTAGAGATAGGCCACGCCAGATCCGGAGTGAACGGACCGTTTACGTGTGGTTCAAGCTCATCAAGGTTAATCTCGATAACCTGGTCAAAGTATTGCTCAGGGTTAGCGTAAACTTCATCATCGCCGGTTAAGTGCTCAGCAACAGCGTCAGCAAGGTCGGCAATATCAGCACGTTTTGTACCGCGCAAGTAAACACCTGCTTTTTCATCGTAACCGAAGATAGAAGTTGTAGCACCGATCTCAGCACCCATGTTACAGATAGTAGCTTTACCTGTAGCAGATAATGAACGTGCACCTTCGCCAAAGTACTCAACAATGAAACCGGTACCACCTTTTACAGTAAGGATACCAGCAACACGTAAGATAACGTCTTTAGCTGATGACCAACCAGATAATTTACCGGTTAATTTAACGCCTAATAATTTAGGGAATTTTAGCTCCCAAGGTAAGCCGGCCATAACATCACAAGCATCGGCACCGCCAACACCAATGGCAACCATACCCAAACCACCTGCGTTAGGTGTGTGTGAGTCGGTACCTATCATCATACCACCCGGGAAAGCGTAGTTTTCTAACACTACCTGGTGAATGATACCTGCACCGGCTTTCCAGAAACCGATACCGTATTTATCAGATACTGATGAAAGGAAGTCATAAACTTCGCGGTTAACATCAACAGCTGTATTTAAGTCTGTAGTAGCACCTACTTTGGCTTGTATCAAGTGGTCGCAGTGTACGGTTGATGGTACAGCAACCTGCGGGCGGCCAGCCTGCATAAATTGTAAAAGCGCCATTTGGGCAGTAGCATCCTGCATGGCAACACGGTCTGGTGCAAAATCCACGTAGTCGGTACCGCGTTCAAAGGCTTTTTTAGCGTCTCCCTCTGATAAGTGAGCGTATAATATTTTTTCGGTTAAAGTAAGAGGCTTACCGGTCGCTTTGCGGGCAGCATCCACACGGGTGCTGTAGCGATCATAAACCTTTTTGATCATGTCAATATCAAAGGCCATAATAATTGATCTTTATTGTAGTAATTAAGATGTTGCAAACCCATTTTGGGTCGACAGCCGCGAATTTACAAAATATAAACTTTATTCACAGTTAGGGCTTTAGGCAATTGCTATTTGGATATATTCTAAATAAGATGGTTGAAAAAAACGGGCGATCAGTTTTTTGATAACGGCAGTAATTTGGTTTGTACAACCAGTGTATCGTCGGCAATAAGCTGTTGGGTTACTGCTTTATTAAAAAGCCCTACTGTGGTAGTACTATAGCCCTGTAACGAGCTTCCTTGTTCGCTGTGCACGGCTACTGTGTAATAGGCAAGTTTGAGGTTATTGTTAGCAATTACAAAAGGGATAAGGTAGTTGTAGTCGCATCTGTCTTCCTGGCCGGATATTTCGGTATGGCAGTTAGAGATAGGCTGCAACTGGTTTGAAAGGATAACGAGTTGAGCAGATCTGAGGGAGCTTTTTTGAACCCCGTTTTTTATAGCCTCGTTCTGTTTTAACACAAAACCGGTTGATGACCTGTCTGTAACAGTAAAACTGGCAGGCGCGATAACCCCATACCTGTTTGGCACATCAGTAGTGGCTTCATTATCATTAGCGAATACAAATTTACCACTGCCGAAATTAGTTGGCCCTGTTTTCTCCCATGAAAAATCGAGCTGCCTTCTCCTTGCAAAATCTTTAACAAGGTTTACATCTGTAACCTGACCGGCTGCGGTAAACATCTGAACTTGTCCCAACTCAAAAATGGTTGCGCTTGTATAGGTGCCTGTTAGGCTTAAGCTTATATTTGGCTGTGTGCTTTTCTTGCAACTGTTTAATACGATAACAGCTGCTGCGGTAAATACTAAAAAGCGAGGACTTTTGAAACGCATGATATAATTGATAAGGCCGTAAACTGGTGGGAAATAAAATACCTGCCCAACACGGTAAAAGTACTTATTTTGTCGAAGTGACAGAAACTATTTCGCCTTCACCTCTATCACCTTGTCATTATTCCCGTTACTGGTTACAATATACACCTTACCATCCGGCGATATGGCAACATCGCGCATGCGGCCGTATTTACCTTTGTAGAAAGTGTTCACTTTACTTACCCCAGTGCCTGCGCTGTTTAGTTGTATCTGTAGTAATTCGCTGTCTTTAAGCACGGCTAACAGCAATGAGTTTTTCCATTGGGGGATAGCATCGTTGTTATAATAATCAATACCCGATGGGGCGATGGTTGGCGTCCATGCCTGTATGGGTTCTATCACATCATTTGCACCGCAGAAACTTTTCTCATTATCAGTATTACAAAAGCCTTCCACATTTGGCCAGCCAAAATTGCGTCCTTTTTGGATGATGTTTATCTCATCGTCGGTACTGTTCCCATGTTCCGAGCTGTAGAGCCTGTCGCCCACAAATACTAAACCTTGTGGGTTGCGATGGCCAAAACTCCATAGCGCGCTGCCGGCAATAGGGTTATCTGCCGGGATACTACCATCAAGGTTAATACGCTGTATTTTGCCTGCAAGATTATTCTTATCCTGCGCACGTGACGACTCGGCTGCATCGCCACTGGTAATATAGAGTTTCTTATCCGGCGAAATAGCCAACCGTGTACCGTTGTGCGTATTAGCACCAGGAATGTTATCTATCAGTACCACCGGGTTACTTAATGTATTGTTGCCATAAGTAAACTTCACCACCTTTTTTACGTAGTTGCCGCCTTTAAGATAATTGTAAGCCACAAAAACCTCGGGCGTGGCCGTAAAGTCGGGATGCAAAACCATTCCTAATAGGCCACCCTCACCGCGCGATTCTACCTCGCTAATGTTTAATAAAAGTGTTGCTTTGCCCGTTGCCGGGTCTATCCGGCTTATTTTTCCGCCACGTTCGGTTATCCAAAGCTGATTATCAGGCCCCCACAAAATTTCCCAGGGGAAACTGAGGTTTTCGGTAAGTACCTTATCGGTCAATGCCGACGGGTCGCCGGGGGTGTTGTCGGTGCCGTTGTTCGCGGGTTTGTCTTTGCTACAGGTGCAAAATAGCAATACACCCATTAGCGCTGCTAATGTAGTCCATCTTTTCATAATCGTTTTCGCGGGTGCTAAATGTATAACTTACAAGGGCTTGGTATTGTTTGGGTAGAAAAGTTGTTCTTGCCAATGTCGCTTAGAGGTGATTGTGCGTTATTAACGTTAGTCTGCTCATTGCCGCAGGGGCTACTACTTTTTGCTTGATCAAAAAGTAGCAAAAAATCATACAGCAAAGAGGCTTCTTTGCCGCACAAAGCCTTTACCCTGCAAATCGCGCAGAACCACGGGCTGCAAAATCTTGCCCCAACTTTGTTCGCGCAAGGGCCCGCCATCGGCAAGTATTGCTATGCCCTTGCCAACACACCGTCCACCATTGTTCTGCCCGCTTTCGCCCGAAGCTTTTTTGCTGACTGGAAAAGAAAAAGCAAAAATGAAGAAAAACAAAAGCACTGACCCAAGGCCACCGGAAAATGCGACATAGTGTAACGTGCGGATAGCACAGGCATTGCAACAGCACAACCATTGTAGCGCGTTACCAAGTCGCGAGTTTTTTCTTTGGTTACTTTCTTTTTAGAGGAAAAAAAGAAAGTGACATCCACTAACGATTCATAATAACCACTGCCATCGCTAACGAAGAACTGATTTGAAATGCATCAAAACTCGATTTTTTATATCTTTACCTTATGCAGAACAACATCCGCCAACCTCAATTAGCAGAGTATCCGGTTTTGCTGGAGCTTTGGGAAGCATCCGTAAGGGCAACGCACCATTTCCTTTCCGAAAAAGATATCGAATTTTACCGGCCACTGGTTGCCACTTTTTTGCCCATGCTTGATGTTTATTGTGTTGCCAATGATGGCCACATAAATGGCTTTATCGCCATAGGCGAAGAAATGGTGCAGGCACTGTTTATCCACCCTGATACCCGCGGACAAGGCATAGGCAAAAAGCTGATGGATCATGCAGTTAAGAACCTGAATATTACAAAAGTTGATGTAAACGAGCAGAACCAGCAGGCGCTCGGCTTTTATGAATGCCTGGGTTTTAAGGTAACGGGCCGCAGCGAATTGGATGGTGCAGGCAAGCCTTACCCTATCTTAAATATGGAACTGGAGCACTCATTGTCTCCGGCTTAACTACCTACAAAGCTTTAAACGTATAACCCAGTTTGCTGAAATGCTCCAGCACCAGGGGCAGGGCATATTCCATTTTCATAAATGCTTTCACACTATCATGAAACAGTACGATGGAACCATCGCCGGCATTTTTTATCACATTTGCTAAGGCTTCTTCTTTTTTTAGGCCCATATCAAAATCGCCGCTTAGTACATCCCACATAATAATTTTAATATCGGGCCGGGCCTGCTGCAGTAATTTTATCTGCGAACGTTTTATGCGACCGTAAGGTGGGCGAAAAAGCGGGGCATTAAGTAGTTCGTTAGCTTTTAAGTAATTTTCAAGATAAACCTGATCGTCGGTTTTCCAGCCGCGCAGGTGGTTGTAGGTATGGTTGCCAATGGTATGGCCGGCCTTTTTTACCTCTTCAAAAACGTCGCGGTGTTTGCGTACGTTATCGCCAATGCAAAAGAAGGTGGCCTTGGCATCGTACTTTTTTAAAATATTTAGAACAAAGGGTGTAACAATGGGTATAGGGCCGTCGTCAAAAGTCAAAAAAATAGAGCGGGTACCCGGTTCGGCATTCCATACAAGTTGCGGATAAAGTTTTTTTAGCCACCAGGGGGTCTTAACCAGGTACATTCTAAAATAGAGTTAAATGCTTAGTTTTTTTATAAACAAAATAAAGGTCGCAAGGTAATTATCAGTTACTTATAATTGTACACATTTAAATATGAAACTAAACTTACCCATCGCAAAAGTAACTATTGCCTGCCTCATATCACTATCGGCATTTAATAATAGTGCCAAAGCGCAAGAAGTAATAACGCTGCAACGCGCTATTGACCTTACGCTCGAGCGCAATTTAACCATCAAACAGGCCCAGTTCAGCGAAGCTTTATCTGAAGAAAACGTTAAGCAATCAAAATATAACCTGCTTCCAAACTTAACGGCAGGGCCGCAGGGTTCATTCAATTTCGGTCGTAATATTGACCCATCTACCAACCAGTTCATTAACCAGCGTATTTTTGCACTAAGCGGTAATATTACTTCGCAGGTAACCTTATTTCAGGGTGGGCAGTTGCGCAACCAGATCGTAGCCAATAAATTATTATTGAATGTTGACCGCAGCAATACCTCTAAAATAAAAAACGACCTGGTGCTTAATGTGGTTACGCAATACTTGCAGATATTAACCAATCAGGATTTGGTTACCGCAGCTAAACAACAAATAGATGTTGCCAAAATTACCATAGATCGGGCTCAAAAAAACTTTGACGTAGGTAACCAAACCCTTGCCGACCTGGCACAGGCTAAAGCACAGGGTTCAACTGCCGACCTGAACTACACCACTGCTGAGAACCAGCTGGAGCTGTCTATCCTTACCCTGAAACAGTACATGGAGATGCCGCCATCAACCCAGATCAGTTTTGAGAAGCCCGATATTAGTAAGTTTAAGCAACTGGCTACAGCTTTTGATGCCGAAACTGTTTTGAAAACAGCCCTTGCCGTAAACCCCGATGTAGGCCTCGCCGAAGCCCGGCAGAAAGCAGCTGCGCAGGATATTAAAGTTGCCCGTGGCAATTACTACCCAAGTGTTGTACTGTTTGGCCAAATAGGGTCAAACTATTCAGATGCGCGCAAGCAATTGTTGGGTGGCATTCCAAATGGCCGTGTAGATACCGTAGGGTTTGTTGGGGGCAGCTTCGCCAACCCGGTTACAACTCCGGGGATAAGCCCGCTTTATTCAAACTATCCTTTCTTTAAACAACTTGGCGACAACTTTAACCAATCGGTAGGTATAAGTCTACAGATCCCTATATTTAATCGTTTCAGTGCGCGCACTTCGGTTCGTAAAGCCAAGATCACTAATGAGAATGCTGTTGTTGGTGTGCAACTGGCGCGCAATAACCTCAGTAAGATAATTTACCAGGCGGTATGGGATGTGCAGGCGGCTAATAAAAAGCTGCAAAGCACCACACAAACTTATAATGCCAATAAAGAGGCATTCAACGTAATTCAGCAGCGCTATAACGTTGGTTTGGTTAACTCGTTGGATTACAACACTTCGCTTACCAACTTAAATAAATCGCAGTTTGATATGATCAATGCGCAGTATGAGCTGGTATTCAGAAATAAGATCATTGATTACTATCTCGGAAACCCTATAACACTATAACCCTAAAACTTAATTGATACTATAATCATGGGAAAAACTACTAAATATATTCTGATTGGCGTTGGCGCTTTTATTGTGCTGATGATAGTGCTGAAATCGGCAGGCATCATCGGTAAGCCGCAACTAACGCAGGTTGCAGTTGAGAAGGCCGAGAGCCGCGATATAAACGAGATGGTATCTGCCAGCGGTAAAATTAAACCACACGTAGCCGTAAAAATAAGCCCCGAGGTATCAGGCGAGGTAGTTGAGCTACCGATTAAAGAAGGCGATGTGGTAAAAAAGGGCCAGTTGCTGTGCCGCATCCGCCCGGATATCTTAAAATCGGGTTATGAGCGTGCTGTAGCTTCATACAATACACAAAAAGCAAGCGTAGGTAACTCTGCGCAAATGCTTAAACAATCTGAAGCCACTTTTGCCAACCAGGAAGCCACCTACAAACGTAGCAAGGAACTTTTTGATAAAAAAGTATTGACCATTGCCGAGTTTGACAAAGTTAAAGCTGATTACGAGGGGGCAAAAGCAGCTTTAGAGGCTGCCCGCCAAAACGTGGTAGGTTCAAAATTTGGTTTAGAGCAATCACAAGCTTCGGTTAAAGAGGCATCAGATAACCTGGCTAAAACCACTATCTATGCACCGGTTGATGGTGTGGTGTCAAAATTATCTATTGAGAAAGGTGAGCGCGTTTTAGGAACGCAGCAATTTGCCGGTACCGAGATCATGACCATATCTGACCTCAGCAAAATGGATGTTAATGTTGATGTGAACGAGAACGACATCAACCGTATCAACGTAGGTAATAATGCGCAGATTGAAGTGGATGCTTTCCAGGGTAAGAAATTCTCTGGTGAGGTGATAGAGATAGGTAGCTCGGCCAACGTAGTGGGTACCAATGCCGACCAGGTGACTAACTTTACGGTTAAAGTTCGCATCACTGCACAATCATACATGGATATCCTGAGAAAGAATGCCGAGAACCACTCGCCATTTCGTCCGGGGTTAACAGCTACAGTGGATATCAATACCAACCACGTAAAAGCGCTTTCGGTACCTATTCAGTCGGTAACTACCCGCGATGATAAAAAGAAAGATGCCGCACCTAAAAAGGATGACAGTTCTGACGATAAGAAATCAGCATCAGATGCGCCGGCTAAAGAGTATGTTTATGTACTGCAAGGCAATAAGGTGAAACAAGTTGAAGTAAAAACAGGCATACAGGATGATACCAATATCCAGATCATATCGGGCCTAAAAGGCGGCGAAGAAGTAGTGTCAGCGCCATTTGCGGCTATCTCTAAAACACTGAATGATGGTATGCTGGTAGAGAAGGTGGATAAATCAAAACTGTTTACTGACGCGAAGAAATAATTTGGTTTTATATATGAGTTTAAGAAGGACAGGATGAAGATCTTGTCCTTTTTTGTTTAACAAACAATGTCATTTCGAACGAGCAACAGCGAGGAGAAATCTTCTACTGTGTAAGTATCGCTTGCAGAAGTTTTCTCCTCGTACCTCGTTCGAAATGACAACATCAAGGCTCAAGACTATTAACCTCGCATATTTTCACTAATTTGCGGCACCGGCAAAACCAAATAGCCGGTAGGGACATTTATTCTATTAATGCTTAAGCAAACAAATAAAATTGCAGTTGTTGGCGGCGGAAGCTGGGCCACAGCCAATATCAAGATGCTTACCGACAATACCATCACCAAAGAAATCTCCTGGTGGATGCGTAATGCCGAAGCAGCAGACTATATCAAGAACTTTCGTCATAATCCGCACTATCTAAGTTCGGTTGAGATAAAACTGGAGCCCGGGAATATCGGCACCGAGTTAAAACCACTTATTGCTGATGCGGATTTCATATTATTGAACGTACCGGCAGCTTTCCTGAAAGAAGCATTAAGCGGTATCACGGCTGATGACCTGAAGGGAAAGAACATTGTATCGGCCATTAAAGGTATTGTGCCCGATGAGAACAAGATCATCGGCGAGTTTTTGCACGAGACCTATGGTATCCCGTTCGAGAAAATACTGGTGATAAGCGGCCCCTGCCACGCCGAAGAGGTAGCGCTGGAGAAGCTATCGTACTTAACCATAGCCTGCCAGGATACGGAATTAGCCGCAGTATTTGCCGGTATGCTGAGTACCCGTTATATTAAAACTGTAGTATCTGATGATATTTACGGTACCGAATATGGTGCTGTGCTAAAGAACGTTTATGCCATGGCCAGTGGTATCTGCCATGGTGTTGGTTACGGTGATAACTTCCAATCGGTACTGATATCAAATGCCATCCGCGAGCTGGAGCGCTTTGTAGATGTGGTACATCCTATCGACCGAGACATTAAAGAATCGGCTTACCTGGGCGACCTTTTGGTAACCGCCTACTCGCAGTTTAGCCGTAACCGTACCTTTGGTAATATGATAGGCAAGGGTTACACCGTTAAGTCGGCCCAGTTAGAGATGAATATGATTGCAGAGGGGTATTATGCAGTAAATTGCCTACACGAGGTAAATAAGCAATACAATGTAGAAATGCCTATTTGCGAGGCCGTTTACGCTATTCTGTACAAGAAAAGCCCGCCCGCTGTTGAAATGCAAAAACTGGCAGAGAAATTGAGTTAACATCAGTGTTAATTTAATCACAACATCTACCATGAAAAAGTTATTTAAAACAGCCCTGTTTGCAGCTTCGTTATTCGCGGCATCATCGGCTATGGCACAAACACATAAGGATACCACTTTAGGCCAAAAAGTTGGCACCACCGCCAAGAAAGGATGGAACGCTACTAAGAAAGCCGGCAGTGCCGTGGGCAATAAAACTGCTGAGCTGGCATCAAAAGGGGCATCGGCAGTGGCCGATAAAAAATATGATGAAAAGGTAGGCCCGCAAGGCCAAACCATTTACATCGATAAAAATTCGTATTACTATTACGTAAATAAAAAAGGCCACCACATTTATGTGCCAAAGGCCAAGCTGGTTGATAAGCCGGCCTCTAAATAAGAAACACTAGGAGTGTATTGTCTGTCCGTTCCCCGCAGCGGACGGACAAAGACACTTTTAAATACCTTTACCATATTGAAAACTTTCGCATTAGTATTTGTACACGTAACCGGTGCAGTAGTATTGGGCATGAGCGCCTGCCACACCAACCCAAAAACCGATAAGAGGCTGATTGGTACATGGAAATCTGAAGATAGTACCATAACGCTTAAAATAACCGATAAGCAGTTTACCATGGAAGATGGCGCATCGCCCATCCCCGAGGATTATTTTATGAAAGCCGATACCATCTTCACCTCGTTTGAAGGCAACCAGCCCTATACCAAATTTGTGATCAAAAAGCTGGATGAGCGTAACCTTAGCCTGGTAATGCCCGAGGATTCGGTAGCTGTAGAGTTTACCAAATAAAACAAAAGCCCCCCGGTGGAACGGAAGGCTTTGCAAAAAACAAAACTAAAAACAATGCCTTGCGGCGGTTAAACCGCAGGCATATTAAAACTAAACTAAAACCTTTTGCGGCGCTCCGGGCGATCTTCGCGGCGTTTGCCACTAAAATCACGGAAACCACCACCGCTATTGCCGCCACCGGCAAAGCTTTTCTCGCGGCGTTCGCCACCTTCGCGTCTGTCGCCACGGTAACCGCTTTCGCGTTTCTGGTAACCACCTTCGCGGCGGCCACCGCCACCACGGTTACTGCTGCTAACACCTTCGCCAGAGATCTCGATACGTACCGGACGGCCTTTAAAGTCAACGCCTTTAAAGTTGTTCATTACGTTATCTACATCGGCATTAACTACTTCAAAGAAAGAGTAAACACCTTTAACGTCAATTTTGCCAACATTACGACCTGTGATCTTAGCATTGTTGCAAATGTAACCCAGCAGGTCGCCGCGGTTAAACTCATCAACACTGCCTAAGTTAATAAACAGGCGTGTATATTCTGCACGCATGCCATCGCGGTTAAAACGATCACCTTGTGCGCCTTCTCTGCTGCGGAAATCATCTGCAGGAGCATTAAGGTCCGGTGCGTTTTGGTAGTACTCTAAGAAGCGGTTAAACTCAAGCGAAGCGAAACGTTTGATCACGTCCTCTTTGCTCATATCAGCAAACTCATCCATAATACGCGGGATGTATTGCTCAATCTGCTCCTCGTTAACTTCTACGTTGTGTACTTTGTGTACAAGAGCAAAAAGTTGTTTCTCGCAAACATCAAAACCAGATGGAATTTCAGCTTTGATGAACTTTTTACCAATAACACGTTCTATCTGACGGATCTTGCCCAGCTCTTTGCTGTTTACGATAGAGATAGATACACCACTTTTGCCTGCACGTGCAGTACGGCCGCTACGGTGGGTATAGTTCTCAATCTCGTCAGGTAATGAGTAGTTAATAACGTGTGTTACGTTGTTAACGTCGATACCACGTGCGGCAACGTCAGTAGCAATTAACAATTGCAGGCTGCGCTCGCGGTAGCGTTTCATTACTTTATCGCGTTGTTGCTGCGAAAGGTCGCCGTGTAAAGAGTCGGCATTGTAACCGTCTTTAATAAGGGCTTCGGCAATTTCCTGAGTTTCAATTTTGGTACGGCAAAATACGATACCAAAGATCTCGGGGTTGTTATCAACAATGCGTTTAAAGGCAGCGTATTTATCACGGGCTCGTACTACATAGTACTCGTGCTCGATATTTTGGTTACCTGTATTTTTGGTGCCCATGGTTAACTCAAAAGGGTTATCCATGTATTTTTTGGCAATTCTTCTTACCTCTGCAGGCATAGTGGCCGAAAACAGCCAGGTCTTTTTCTCGTCGGGGGTGGTTGATAAAATACTGTCAATATCCTCCTGGAAGCCCATGTTGAGCATCTCATCTGCCTCATCTAATACAACGTATTTGATATGCGAAAAGTCGATCGCATTACGGTTGATGATGTCCAACATACGGCCAGGTGTGGCTACAACAACCTGCACACCACGACGGATCTGACGTAGTTGGTCGCTGATGCTTGCACCGCCATAAACGGCAACAACATGTACGTTGTTCATTTTTTTGGCGTAGTTGTTTATGTCTTTCGCGATCTGTAAACAAAGTTCGCGTGTTGGGCATAAAACAAGAGCCTGCGGATGATTTTCTTCGAAATCTAATAGTTCTAATAACGGCAGTCCAAAGGCAGCTGTTTTACCGGTCCCGGTTTGGGCTAATCCGACAAAATCGTTGCTGCCTGTTAACAATACCGGGATTGACTGTTCCTGGATTGGAGTAGGATTTTCAAATCCTAATTCAGAGATGGCATTAACAATATCATGACGGATTCCCAGTTCAATAAATGGGTTGTTCATGAATTAAAATAACGAATCTGGCAACATCGCCAAATCGGGTGCAAAGGTAGGTTTAATTATTGGCAATTCAAACATTAATCATCAATTAAAAAAGGATGACTTTGGGATTGCAATTCTGAAGTGTAAAAAACAGAAAATCAGGAAGATAAAACTGGGTGATTATATGATCTCGAGGTTGTGCCCGGTCATGTACAGGATGATGATAACGCCGCCAACTAATATGCGGTACCAGCCAAACAGCTTAAAGCCGCGTTTCTCAAGAAAAGTGATAAACGTTTTAATAGCTAATAAAGCCACGATGAAAGCAATGGCGTTACCGATAGCTAATAGTTTGATCTCATCACCGGTGAAGGTGTGGCCCTCTTTATAGAAATCGTAAAGTTTTTTGGCTGTAGCGGCGAACATGGTAGGCACTGCCAAAAAGAAGGAGAACTCTGCAGCCGCCTTACGGCTAAGCTTTTGTGCCATACCACCTACAATGGTAGCAGCCGAGCGGGATGTGCCCGGTATCATGGCCAAACACTGGAACAGGCCTATTTTAAAAGCTGTTGGATAATCAACTGCTTTTTCTTCCTTAACCGCGGGTTGATTGAACCATTTGTCTACAAACAGTAAGATTATACCGCCTATAAAAAGGGTAATCCCTACGGTAAGCGCGCTCTCTAAAAGCTCATCTATTTTTTTACTGAACAGCAAACCGAAAACCGCAGCAGGGATAAAAGCAACAAGCAGCTTAAAGTAAAAATCGAGGGTCTGGAAAAAGCGTTTCCAGTATAACACGATAACCGAAAGAATAGCGCCCAACTGTATAGCAATGGTAAATAGCTTAACAAAATCGTTAGCGGCAATACCCATTACAGATGAAGCGATGATCATGTGGCCGGTTGATGATACCGGCAAAAACTCGGTTAGCCCTTCAATTATGGCAAGGACTATTACGTGTATAATGTTCATTACTTAGCGGCAGGCTTCTTAAGGATAGCGTAAAAACCTAAGCCGAAACCGGCCAATACCACTATTGGGGCAATAACAATTTTAGTGGTGCTGTAAATATCGGTAGTGCCGCTCATCAGCACAAAACCTAAAGCTACTACAGCAATGCTGATGATTAACCACATGTAATTATCCTTGCTGAACACAAATTGCACAGGTATAGTATTAACAGGTGCTTCTGTAGTTTTAGCCGCAGGTGTTGCGGCTTTACCTGTTGTTTTTGTTTCTCTTAATGCCATCTTTTTAATGAGTGAATGAGTGAGGGATTGAATGAGCAAAGGTTGCAAATACTAATGACTCAATGATCCAATGACTCAATGATTATCTGTATAGATCGTATATTTTTAAACGTAAAAATTTGTTAACTGCCAGGAACGTGCTAAAACCCGAGATAAATATGCCGATAGCTATTACGGCTATAAACACAAAGCCAAATTCTACGGGGTTTTGTAGTATCACAAGGTCTGGTATTTGCTGGTTGGCAAAGTACAGGGTGCCTACCAATATCACAATAGCTATTAGTGCGCCCAGCAGGCCATGCCATAAACCGTAAAGCAAGAAAGGTTTGCGAATGAATCCTTTTGTTGCGCCTACCAACTGCATAGATTTGATTAAAAAGCGTTGCGAGTAGATTGCTAAACGGATAGTGTTATTGATCAGCGCAACTGACAGTACCACAAATATACCCGCGAAAACTACGATGATTAGGCTGATAGAGGTGATGTTAGAGTTCATCTGGTCAACCAGCGATTGCTGGTATTTAACCTCTTTAACCAGTTTGTTTTTCAGCAGGTCGGCTTTAAATTTATCGATGCCGGCGTTGTTAGCGTAATCGGCCTTCAGGTAAATATCTAATGATTGCGAAAGCGGGTTATAGCCCAAAAACTTCACGAAATCTTCGCCAAGGTCTTTTTGCAGGTTGCGTGCAGCAAGCTCTTTACTCACATACTGGGTTTGCTTAACCATGGGGTTAGTATCCAGTGTTTTTTGCAGCTGTAGTACATCGGTCTCGTGGGCTGAGTCATCCATGAAGATGTTGAGCACGATGTTTTCTTTTACATAGCGCGATAGGTTATTGGCGTGTACCAATATCAGCCCTAAAAGGCCAACCATCAGTAAAACCATAGCAATACCAAATACGGTTGAAATGTATATCGTTTTGGTTTTTCTTGCCGATGCGCTTGCTTCAAATTCTTCCATGTGCCGTTTTTAGATGTGAGATATGAGATGTGGGTATCGAGACAGCCGCATCTAACGCTCAGTTTGCGAAATTAACAAACCAGTTATAAAGGTAAAAGTTTATCGCTGATAATTAACAATATTTAACGGGAATGTGGATGATGGATGCACGACCCTAAGCCCCATGTCATTTCGAACGGGCGACAGCAAGGAGAACCGTAACGAAAGTGGAGCTCATCGAAGATAAATCTTGTTGGATAAGACAAGTGGCCACTTAGTATTAATAACAGGATTTCTCACTATCGTTTGAAATGACATGGTGTTAAGTGCAATAAAAAAGGCCCCGCTGCAACAGCGGGGCCTTTAAATTCTTAGTGGATACCCATAAACAACCGGCTCCAACGTATCTTGTGGAAGAAGGATGCGTTATCGTCCCAGCTCATCCAAACAAATAGCGCCTTGCCCACAATGTGGTCCTCTGGTACAAAACCCCAGTAGCGCGAGTCGGCAGAGTCGTGGCGGTTATCGCCCATCATCCAGTAGTAGTTCATTTTAAAGGTATAGGTGGTGGCCTCTTTGTCATTAATAAATACTTTGCCGTTCTCTATCCTCAGTTTGTTGCCTTCGTACACCTCAATGGCGCGGCCGTAAACCGGCATGGTAAGGCTATCTAAGGTAACCGTCCATCCTTTTTTAGGGATAATAATAGGGCCAAAGTTATCTACGTTCCAATCAAAATCTTTGTTTTTAGGGCTTAGCTTATATTTTGGATAAGCCGCCGGGAATACAGGATAAAACGGATCGGCAATGCCGGGTTGTTTAACATTTGGGGTAACCGATTTTACCCCGCTAATGCCTCGTACCTGTTTAGCCACATCATTGGTCATGGTTGGCAGCGCACCATCGTAGGTTGATACGCCAAGATCAGCAAACACCTCGGGGTTTATAGCAACCCCTTTTGTATCAACGTTATAATCAATCTGCTCGCCCGGTGGGTTTGGTGCGGCTTTACCGTTTACATAAACCTGCGCGTTTATCAACCTTACGGTATCACCGGGCGCTCCCTGGCAACGTTTAATATAATTTTCGCGTTTATCAACCGGCCTAAAGTACGGCGAATCGGCTTCCATAGGGTAGTTAAATACCACCACATCGCCTTTCTTAACATCGCCTAAACCAGGCAGGCGGTAGTAAGGCAGTTTAACACCGTCCCAATAAGCTTTGGTGCCAATAATAGGCATGGTATGGTGCGCAAACGGGAATGATATAGGTGTAATAGGCGTGCGGGCGCCATAGTTAACCTTGCTCACAAATAGAAAATCGCCAACCAGCAAAGAGCGCTCCATTGAAGGTGTTGGGATGGTGTAAGCCTCAATAAAAAGCGTACGGATAAGCGTAGCGGCAACAACAGCAAAAATGATGGCTTCGGTCCACTCGCGGCCGGCGCTTTTCTTTTTGCCTTTATCTTTTTTCTTTCTCCAGAATTTCCAGTTCATTATTTATGTATTGTGCAGCAAGATATATTACTACTTATTAAAATCAAACATCTCCTCAATAGAGTGGAAGCCTTTTTTATCTTTTATCCATTCGGCAGCAAGTACCGCACCCAGGGCAAAGCCGTTACGGTTGTGGGCAGTATGCTTAAACTCTATGGTATCAACCTCAGAATCGTAAATTACGGTATGGGTACCCGGTACGCTCTCGATACGTAACGATTCTATCAGTACTTCGTTTGCCGGGGTAACTTCGGTATTAGGATGGTCATCGCCTACCAAAACATTTTTCCAGTTTTGCTTGGCATCAAGGCTATCAATTATACCTTCGGCTATGGTTATGGCCGTACCGCTTGGCGAATCGAGCTTCTGGGTATGGTGTATCTCCTCTACCTGTACCTCGTAGTACGGGTAGTTGTTCATGATACGGGCCAGCAGTTTATTTACGTGGAAAAAGATGTTTACACCTACGCTAAAATTAGTGCCATAAATAAGCGATGCTTTGTTAAACTCGCATTGCTCTTTTATTTGCTCCATCTCGTTATGCCAGCCGGTGGTGCCCACAACTATAGGCACACCTGCACTAAAGCAAAGCTCAATATTACTTAATACTGTTGATGGTGTACTGAATTCGATAGCTACATCTGCCTTCTGCAGGTTTTCGGCGGTTAATTCGTCGGTATTATCCCGGTCAATTTTCAGGACTATTTCGTGCTGGCGGCTTAGGGCAATTTGCTCAATCATTTTGCCCATTTTGCCATAGCCTAACAGTGCTATCTTCATCTGTGTAAGTGTTTATAGGGCAAAAGTAACTTTTAATCCGGGAATATAAGAACCCATTGATGTTGCTGCGTACATGGGCTGATTAATAAGGGCCGGGCTTATTTTAAATGATAGGTTATCGTCAACCGTATATGAGCTGATGAATTTAGCCTCGATATATGCTTCAACCGTTTGTACACCCCAAACCAATAATACACTTAAAATACTGATCTGGAAGTTACGCTGATAATTACTTGCAGCTTCCTGTAATTGGGTGGCATTAACGCTGGCGTATCGTTCTACTTCCGTTGCGTATTTTTGAGATTCGGCGTAATACCTATCGCCTGGCTTAAAGTCCTCTAAGGGTTTGCCCGTGTTTTTGATGCGCGTAAGCGCCAAAAACATCTGGTAATTTTTATGACTATCAACGATAGAATACCCCAGGGCACCTAAGCCTGCGTAGATGGCAGGTATTTTCCACCAGGCACCTTTTTTATTGTACAATTGCCCCCATCCCGGTATAAATAACGATCGTTTTACAGCAAGGCTTGGGCTGTGCGTACTATCAGGGTGGTAGGTTGGCTCTTTCTTTATCTTGGGTTTAAATGCCTCTTGCTTAGGGTTAGCTTTGGGTATAGTATCGGCATTAACTTTTGCTGCCACCGTATCGGCTGTTTGGGCCGTGGCAAGTGTTACAAACCCCAGGAAAAATACGGTAGCAAAAAGTTTCTTGATCATGTGATGTTGGTTACCAATCCAGCATTTCCAATATACGGCCCAGATCGTCTTCGGATAAGAACGGTATTTCTATCGATCCATTGCCCTGGCTGTTAACTTTTAAACGCACCTTGGTGCTGAATTTTGAAGCCAGATCGTCTTGCACCTTTTTAAGCTGGTAAGAAAGCTCCTCGGGTTGTTTACCTTCTTTTTTAACAGGTGCTTTTTGTATCTCGCGAACCAACTCCTCGGCCTTGCGTACCGATAGCTCGTTCTTGATGATCTGTTGATGGATGTATAGCTGTGCAGCAGGGTCTTCAACAGCTAATAAAGCTTTGGCGTGGCCCATGCTTATCTCGTTATCGCGCAGAGATGCTTGTATGCTTGGCGGTAATTTTAATAACCTTAAATAGTTGGTAACGGTAGAGCGGTTTTTGCTTACGCGATCGCCAAGTTCTTCCTGCTTAAGGCTACATTCGTCTATCATGCGCTGAAAGCTGAGGGCTACCTCAATAGCATTGAGGTTTTCGCGCTGGATGTTCTCTATTAGTGCCATCTCCAGCATTTGCTGGTCATTGGCTGTGCGTATGTAAGCCGGTATCTGGGTTAAGCCCGCCAGTTTTGATGCACGTAACCTGCGCTCGCCTGATATCAATTGGTAAGCATGCGCGCTCATTTTGCGCACGGTGATAGGCTGTATTAATCCTTGCAGTTTAATAGATGCAGAAAGATCTGCCAGTGCCTGCTCGTCAAACTCGGTACGTGGCTGAAAAGGGTTAACCTCGATCTCGCTTATCTTTATCTCGTTGATAGAGCCAAGGCTATCCACCTCTGATACAGGGCGTGGTACGCTCTGCCTTGCTTCGTTATTTTTATTAGGAAGTACGCTCGGGGTATCATTCAATAAAGCACTAAGGCCTTTACCCAAAGCGTTTCTTTTCTCGTTACTCATAAATTAAATTAAGCGGTTACGGTAGTAGCCATTTCTTCGTCTTTAACCAAACCGTTCTTGCGGATGATCTCGCGGGCAAGGTTAAGGTAATTCACCGCGCCTTTGCAGTTTGCATCATGCATAATTACTGATACGCCAAAGCTTGGCGCCTCGCTTAAGCGGGTGTTACGCTGTATAATGGTATCAAACACCATATCTTCAAAGTGAGTGCGTACCTCATCAACCACCTGGTTTGACAGGCGAAGCCTTACATCGTACATAGTTAACAATATACCCTCAACTGCCAACTGCGTATTTAAGCGCGATTGTACAATTTTGATAGTATTTAACAATTTACCCAAGCCCTCTAACGCAAAATACTCGCACTGTACCGGGATAATAACCGAATCGGCAGCGGTTAACGCGTTAATGGTGATCAAACCCAGGGATGGAGAACAGTCAATAATGATGAAATCATACTCATCACGTACGCTGTCTAAAACCGCTTTCATTTTGTATTCGCGGCTTTCCATATTTATCATCTCTATCTCGGCACCTACCAGGTCAATATGGGCAGGCAGCAGATCAAGGTTTGGGGTATCTGTTTTCTGAATAGCATCATGAGGATTTATATCATTGATGATGCACTCATATATACTGTTTTTGATATTGCGGGGGTCGAAACCTATGCCAGAGGTTGAGTTGGCCTGCGGATCGGCATCAACCAATAAGGTTTTAAATTCCAATACGGCCAGGCTCGCTGCAAGATTTATAGATGATGTAGTTTTTCCAACGCCACCTTTCTGATTGGCTAATGCAATAATTTTACTCATTCTGTATCTCCAAAAAATTATATAATCTGCGGTTTATTATCAACGAAAAACAGGAACAGAAATTTTTATGTTTGTACTGTTTTTTAATCCGCCGCTAAAGATACGGATTAAAACTATTGAGAAATTAACAGTTTTGCCAACTTACAAACATATTTGGGGTTGGGAGATTAGAGATTGGAGAATAGAGATTAAACTTGCATGTAATTTATTTACAGCAATATGTGAAAGATCCAATCGCAATAGAAGCTAATCTCCAATCACAAATCTCTATTCTATGACAAAAAATGGTCACCATCATAGCATCAACAAACCGCCCCGGAAGTTCAACTTTAAAATTGGCCCAATACTACCAGAAACAATTAGCTGCAAAAGGATTGGAGACCAATCTTTTCTCGTTGCTCGACTTGCCCGGCAGTTTAATTGAAACAGACCTTTATGGCAAACGTAGCGAGGCTTTTACACCAATACAGGAGATGATTGCCGCTACTGAAAAATTCCTGTTCATTATTCCCGAGTACAACGGCAGTTTTCCGGGGGTATTAAAGGTTTTTGTGGATGCCTGCAGCTTTCCGCAAAGCTTTTATGATAAGAAGGCAGCGTTGGTTGGCCTGTCATCAGGCAGGTATGGTAACATTAGGGGGATAGATCATTTTACCGGCGTATGCCATTATCTTAACCTGCATGTAATGCCCTTAAAGCTTCACATCCCATCCATTCGTACCGAGATGGATGCTGATGGTAACCTTATTAAAGAAGATACGCTGAAATACACCAACGAGCAGATAGAAAAGTTCATCAAATTTTAAGTGAGACCTACCTCATCAACAGTACCCAGCCTTTTAAAGGCGCCGTGCCGTTTTTCAGGTCGATGACATAGTAGTATGTACCCACCGGCAAATTGGTGCCATTTAATTTGCCATCCCAAGGCGTGCTGTAACCCCTGCTAAAAAATACCTGTTTACCGTTACGGTCGTAAACAGCGGTGGTGCTTTCGGGGTAGGTAAACAAGGCCTCTATATTCCAGAGATCATTAACTCCATCGCTATTGGGCGAAAATGAGTTGCGCACCACCACTTTTTTATACACCCGCACAAAAACAGTTTTCTGAACCGGGCCGCAAGTGGCTGATGTTGCGTTTAGCGTATAAGTAATATCATCAGTTGGTGTTACCT
Organism: Mucilaginibacter conchicola; assembly: GCF_003432115.1. GTDB lineage: Bacteria > Bacteroidota > Bacteroidia > Sphingobacteriales > Sphingobacteriaceae > Mucilaginibacter > Mucilaginibacter conchicola. The sequence continues at coordinate 406,679 of NZ_QWDC01000002.1, read as the reverse complement.
TTGGCGTAAGCGAACCTGCATTTTCCATATTTGTTACAGGGCTCCAGCTAAAGCCGGTAATATCGCCGGTGATGCTGCCATCTAATACCACCGATTGTCCTTCAAAAATAGCTTTATTACTTCCGGCGCTTACAACCGGTATTTTGTTAACGGTTATTGTAACTTCTGCGGTATTATCGCAACCATTGGCATTGGTTGCGGTAAGCGTATAGGTAGTTGTCTCAGCAGGTGACGCAAAGGGGGCAGGCGAGTTTGGATCTGATAACCCGGCTGCAGGCAACCAACTGAATTTTATGGCACCCGGTGCGGTAGATGCTAATGAGGTGCCGCTGCCTTCGCATATTGTGGTTTCTGCAGCTGATGCTGTTACTACGGGCCTCTCGGTAACAGTTACGTTTACCGTTTGCGGCGTTATACAACCTGCGGCAGATATCACATCAACATGATATTCGCCGGCATCAGCAAAAGTTACATTATCAACCACTAAGGGATTTACAAATGCACCTGCTGCGGGTAAGTTTGGCCCCGTCCATTTATAGTTAGCGCCGCCGGCCGCGGTTAATACCAGCTTATCGCCCTCGCAAATAGGTGTATCATGTAATTGCGGTGGGTTGGGGTAACTGCTCACTTTTACATCAACCGTGTTAGAATACACGCGGCAATGCATTGATGAGATCTTATCGCCCTCGGCTGTACCCAGGCGGTACTGGTAATCGCCAACTTGCGCGTTAGTGAACTCAATATGTAAATTAACAGATTCTTCGCCAGGCATATCTACCCAGCCCGCACCATCATTAAAATTACGCTGCCATTGGTACCTGGTATTTGCTGTTGCTCCATCAGGCACCGCTTTAATATCGTAGGTAGCCGCAGAGCCTACACACAAATCCTGTTGGGTGGTTACGGTAGTTGCGCCATCAAAATTGGCCTGCACCACCGGGCCGTAAGCTCTAAAAGCGATATCATCAAGCACAAGGTCGTTACCAACTAAACCGTTGGCGTTATTAAATATTTTAACCACAACGGCATCAATGCCGGGTGGGATAGTTACTATGGTTGATACTTTTTGCCAGTAGTTAGGGTCGGCTGTTTCATAAATTGGCCCGGTGTTAATAGATTGGCCTATCTGTACGCCGTCAGTGGTCTCAATTTTAAAAGTAAGATCGGGTTTAGAGTGCGAACCGGCGTATGCAGGCAATACCAGGTTTTTAACATAGGCAGAAAACTCATAAGTGGTACCGCTACATAATAGAGGCGGCGTTTCCTGGCTGTAGAACAGCCCCGGTTCTGTAGAGGCATCTATGATCATCATGTAGCCATCATTGCCTGTGTGATCTTTGGTTAAAGTATGCCAGGTATCATGGCAGCCGCCTTCGGTTTTTGCGAGCGCGTAATAGCCCGAGGCGGGGCAGCTACCACCAATGTAAAGGTAAGAGGTGGTAGGGTAATGAGGCGAACCGCCCGAGCCAAAATCTTCCTGTACAACAGGGTCGCCCAAACTACCGGTTGGTGTTTGCGCCCGGGCTTTGCTGCATAACAGCAGGCACAGGAATAATAACAGCCTAAAATTCAATTGCATAGGGAAAGCCGTAAAACGGCAGGCATCAAAAATATACCTTTTTTGCAAAGTTGAGCATGCCTTATGTAACGTTTTTATGATCAGCGGATCAGCAACACCCAGCCGGAGAGTTTTGAAAGATTGTTTTTACGGTCGATAAGGTAATAATAAGTGCCGGGCGGTAACTGTTTATTGCCATAGTTACCATTCCATTGCCTGGCATCCCCAACCGTGCGGAATACCTCCTCCCCGCTGCGAGTGTAAACAGTTAGCACACTCTCGGGGTAGGTGTTCAGTTTTTCAATGCGCCATATATCGTTAACGCCATCGGCATTGGGCGAGAAGCTGTTTGGGATAACCAGTTTTTTAAACACTTTTACCTTTACCTGGTCCTGTACCTCGCCACATAACGGCGATTGCACATGCAAAGTGTAAACAACATCATCATGCGGGTTAATGGTTGGTGTAAGCGATGTTGGGTCTTTCATATCATCAGATGGAGTCCAGAAATAGGTTATCTGGCTACCTTTGGCAGATCCCTGCAACTTTATCGGCTTATCTTCTTCCATACCCAGGTCGGGGCCTGCATTGGCAACGGGCCTGTCTAATACGGTAACTTTTACGCTTCGTTCCCTCACACAGCCACCGTTGCTAACAGCTAAAGTATATTCGGTAGTTACTGATGGGCTGGCAATTGGTTTTGCCACATCGTCATGGTCTAACCCGGTTGATGGTGTCCATTTAAAAGTAGTGCCTTCGTTTACGCCTATCTGCACGCTTTCGCCTTGGCATATAACGGGTTGGGTATCCATTATTATGGGGTTAAACGGCGGGTACACCCTAACTTCGGTTTGGGTGGTTATAGAGCAGCCATCTTTTGATATGGTTACCACATACGTGCCTTCATAACTTTTATCGGCACTTAAGGCAACATCAAGCCTGTGCGCTGTAGAGTGCGAACCATCAGGCAATGTCCAGTAATAATCAGAGCCGCCTTCGGCATTTATGGATAAAACATCGCCCTCGCAAAAACCGGTGATAGGCGGCATATCATAAACAGGGTTCCTCTCTACTGTAATTGATATAGGCTCTGAAAATGTTTGGCAGTTTTTAGAAACACCCGGCGCGCTCAGCACGCCAACCCTAAACTCGTATTTGCCCCTCGGCGGGTTCTGAAACTCGGCGGCTAAGGTAAGCGTGGCAGAAGTTTTCCCGGGCATATCTAACCAGCCCTGCTTATTAAAATTAAATTGCCATTGATATTGCGGCGTGGCAAGGCTGTGCGCAAAAGCTTTCAGTATATAAACTTTGCCACCATCGTTTAAACAATGCATAATGCTTTTGGGGCCGGTAGTAGTATTTAGCCCGGCATCTATCACAGGCCCGTAGGGTTTAACGGTAATATCATCCATGGCAAAATCATTACCAACGGTGCCTGTTAGCGCATTGTTTTCAAGGATAATCATTACATCACTGCCATCAACAGGAGCATTAAAGTCTACAAAAAATTCATTAAAGCTATCCGATGTTATTGACATTGCCTGGTTTGCCAGCACCGCCCCTGTACTTACCGATTTTACGATGAAGCGGATACTTGGATTAACATAACCATCGGGGCGGGGCATGCCGATGTAGATATTAGTGATAAACGCAGCAAACTTATACTTTGCACCTGCACAAAAGCTGCTGCCGCTAATTTGCCGGTGATAGTAAGCTACGGGCTTGTTATTGCCGTTAACCATCATCAGGTAACCATAGGGGTTGGTATCGCTATGGTCAAAATTGATGGTTTTAAAAGTATCGCCAAAGCAATTGGATGAAGTATTAAGGATAAGATAGGCACCATCGGCCGGGCACCTGGCTGTGGCACTGCCTGACGGCATATCTGTTAAAGTACCTGAGAGCGCCGGCCCAACCGGCGAATAAGCTGTACCGTGGCCAAAATCCTCGTTCACAACGGGGTCGCCAAGGCTTTGGGCCTTTGCTTTAACAATAAATGCAAGAAATAGCGTAATTAACGCAAGTTTGTAAAAGGTTTGCATTGGTGCAGCCGGCAGACGACTAAATCAAATATAAACTTAGCGCACCGCATTTACAAGCGCCCCGGGCATAATAGGTTATGGGACGGATAATTATCAAACAAAAACATTAATTAAAATGTTATTAATTTAACTAAAAATCTGCCATGAAATACCAATTTACCTATATTGCTGCTGCAACTTTGCTGCTTACTGCATGTGAGCAAAAAAAGCCCGATCCGGCTAAGGCCGATAGCGTGGCCACCACTGAGCAGGAAGTAAAGTTACCGGCACCTTATGAGACCAAGGCTGTTAAAAATTATTGCAACGTGATAGGTTGGCCTGCCGGCAAAACGCCTGTTGCCCCTGCTGGGTTTAAGGTAAGTTTGTTTGCCGATTCATTAAAAAACCCACGTAATATTTATGTAGCCGCTAACGGCGATATCTTCATATCCGAAGCCAACACCGAAGCCCGCGGCGTAAAAAAACTGGGTGCCAAAGTGCTGGGCATTGCCGCATCGCAAAATTTAGGTAAGAGTGCCAACCAGATCACTTTGCTGCGCGATACCGACGGCGATGGCAAGATAGATTTCCGCGGCGTGTTCCTTGATAAACTGAATCAACCTTACGGGATGCTTATCCTCGGCAACTCGTTTTACGTAGCTAATACTGATGGCCTTTGGAAGTATGACTATAAGCCGGGCCAGGATAAAATAACCGCACCCGGCAAAATGATATTATCGCTACCTGCGGGTGGCTATAACAACCACTGGACACGTAACATTCACGCTAATGCCGATGGTAGTAAGATCTACGTAGCAGTAGGCTCGGGTACCAACGTTGCCGAGCACGGACTGGACGTGGAAAAACGCCGTGCTGATATCCTGGAGATAAACCCCGATGGCAGCGGCGAACGTGTATATGCGAGTGGCTTACGCAACCCTGCGGGGATAGATCTGCAGCCGGGCACCGGTACACTCTACGCTGCCGTTAACGAGCGCGACGACCTTGGGGACGACCTGGTGCCCGATTACCTCACCAGTGTTAAAGAAGGTGGCTTTTACGGTTGGCCATGGGCGTACTTTGGCCAACACGAAGACCCGCGTTTGGAAGTTAAACGCCCCGATATGGTAAAGAAAACCCTCGTGCCGGATCTGTCACTCGGCCCGCATACTGCTTCCTTAGGGTTAAAGTTCTATGATGCTGCGGCTTTCCCGGCTAAATATAAAGATGGTGCGTTCATTGGCCAGCATGGTTCATGGAACCGCTCTGTACTATCAGGCTATAAAGTATTGTTTGTGCCTTTTGCCAACAATAAAATAAGCAATAAGCCGGAAGATTTCCTGACGGGATTTATTGCAAATGCAGATAAGAAAGAAGTTTACGGCAGGCCGGTAGGTATTGCGGTAACCAAAGATGGTTCGCTGCTGGTTGCCGATGATGCCAGCAACCGTGTATGGCGGGTGAGTGTAGCTAAATAATTGCGCTTTGCGAGAAATTTAAAAATGCTGTCATTTCGAACGAGGTACGAAGAGAAATCTTCTACGCCTTAAGTGTTCTTCGCGCAGAAGATTTATCTGCGATGAGCTCCACTGCGTTCCGGTTCTCCTCGCTCTCGCTTGTTCGAAATGACATTGCTTTTTATAATCGGTGGCACCAAAAGATATGGCCACTACCATATAGCGATAAATAGCTATTTTATTAGCTTAGCACCGCCATGACGAAACTTTACCTGAGCATACTCTCATTTTTAACCTTTAGCCTCAATACATCAGCCCAAACAAAACCGGTGCAGTATACGGATACTGTGCGCAGTCTAACACCAGTAACCGTACGTGGTTACCTTAGTGAGCAGCCTGCCATTACCGTACCTGCATCAGTTAGCGTACTTGGTGCTGCGCAGCTAAGGGTACAGCCCGATAATTCATTTGTCAGTGCACTTAATACCGTGCCTGGCATAAGGGCAGAGGAGCGTTCGCCGGGGAGTTACCGTTTAAGCATCCGCGGCAGTTTGCTGCGTTCGCCTTTTGGGGTGCGCGATGTAAAGATCTATTTTGATGAGATACCCCTTACCGATGCAGGCGGCAATACCTACCTCAATACCATCGATATCGGCAACATCCGCCATATTGAGATATTGAAAGGCCCCGACGGCAGTTTGTTTGGTGCCAACTCGGGCGGCGTGGTTTTGCTAAGCCCCGTAAATAAAAAGGACAGTACCTATTTAAACGCCGGTGTGAATGGCGGCTCGTACGGCTTATTCCACCAGAAAGTATCCTTGCAAAAAGTTAGCGGCAACAACCGCTTCAGCCTAAATCAATCGTACCAGAATTATGACGGTTACCGCCAAAATAGCCGTATGCACCGCATTTACCTGCAGGCGGGTGATGCTTACAAATATGCTCCAAACAGCGAACTAAGGGCCATTGCCTTATACTCAAACCTGGATTATCAAACGCCGGGCAGCTTAACCTTTGCCCAAATGCAGGCCGATCCGCGGTCGGCGCGTTTGCCAACAGCAACGGTGCCGGGAGCTGTACAGCAGAAGATCCGCATCAACACCAAAATGCTTTTGGGCGGTTTGGTGAATGATGCACGGCTGAGTAGTCGCATCAGTAATGTGCTGGCCGTTTACGGCAACCATGTCGATTTTGCCAATCCATTCATCACCAATTACGAACAGCGCGATGAGAACACCTACGGTATGCGTAGCTACTTCACTCTCGCAGCCATCCCAACGGAAAACTTCGACTGGAAGCTGAACGTCGGTGTGGAGTGGCAGCAAACCAACTCGCTCATCAGTAACTATGACAATAATGCCGGCAAGAAAGGAAAAGTGCAGAAGATAGACAGGATAAACACCGGTCAGCATTTCTTTTTTACCCGCTACGCTGCTGATATTTTTAAACGCCTGCATGCCGAAGCCGCTGTGAGTTTAAATTACTACGGCTATAAATTCCGTAACCTGCAGCCGCTTAATGAGAGCAATACCAGTACCCGCGATTTTGATGCCGTACTAATGCCGCGACTGGCCCTGTCATACCAGATCACTAACGATTTTATCTGGCGCGCATCAGTAAGTCGTGGTTATTCTACTCCTACTACTGCCGAAGTAAGACCTACGGATAACATTATTAACACTGCACTGCAGGCACAAATTGGCTGGAACTACGAGACCGGTTTCCGCCTGCGCAACCATGATGAAAGCTTAATGCTTGATGCGTCGGTGTTTTATTACAAGCTGGATAAGTCTATTGTGCGTCGCTTAAACCCTAACGAAACCGAATACTACATCAACGCTGGCGGTACCAATCAGCCCGGTTTTGAGCTGGCGTTTACCGATTGGCTCATCAAACGTAACAGCACCCATTTTATACGCGGCTTACAATTTAATACTTCGGTTGCCATCAGCAGGTTTAAATTCAGAGATTATACGGTATCAACCACCAGCTACTCGGGCAACCGCTTAACCGGCGTGCCGCGCGAGGTGGTGGTATCATCACTATTGCTGAATATGCCTCTGGGATTCTCGGCTTTTGTGCAGCATAATTATACCTCATCTATCCCGCTTAATGATGCTAATACGGTTTATGCAGCTAAGTATCATTTGCTGCAAGCCAAAGCATCATGGCAAACCAACATCGGCAATAAAACCAAGCTTGAGCTTTACGCCGGTGCCGACAACCTGCTGAACCAGAAATACAGCCTGGGTAATGACCTTAACGCCGTAGGTAACCGGTACTTTAACCCGGCCCCTTTGAGGAATTACTTTTTTGGGGTGGGCGTGAATTTGTAAGGATTGAATACGTGTAGCTACTACCCGCGCGTAATTGCGAGGAACGAAGCAATCTCCCAACGCTACAGAGCCGCTCTGCTTATGTAGAGATTGCTTCGTTCCTCGCAATGACGCATTTTTTAGCTTAGAATGGCAATTTATTTGTACATCTGAAATTTGCATATCCGCAAATCTAACTATCCAATCTATCCTTAATGGTCAGCGTATCCGCAATCATATCATGCAGGCACTGTTGTTTGGGATTAAAGAAACAGATGAAATATCCGGCAAAAAGGGTAGCTACTGATACCAGTTTGGCGATGTTACGAACAAGGGCTTTTGAAGTAGTAAGGCGGTCGCCATAGATATCGCATACGCGGATACGGAGCAGTTGCTTACCGAGAGTACTCTGTTTTGGTCCGCTTTCCATCCTGATGCTGTAGATAAACTTGGCGATAGGTGTTAATGATACTATTGCGATGGTAATGCCCACTCGCAAGGTTTTATTTTCCTCGCCGGGGATGAAGATGTAGAGAAGCATCATTACTACGAAAGCCATCAACACAAATATGCCAAATATCAGTAGCCAGTCTATAGCTGCGGCAATAGCGCGCTGATCAAAACTACCGAAGTATTGCAGCGGCAGCGGCCGGCGTTTGAAACCGAAGAGTTCGCGCAGGGCGGGTATCTCGTGGGCTTCCTTGTAATCTATCATCCCATCGGTTTTCACAAAATCGCCGGGTTTGATGTTGCGTTGGCGTAATTCGGCAATACTGAACGGCCCCTCGGGCTTGCCATTGATAACCAGGATATAGTTATCGCTTTCGGTAGGATCGGGGATGGGATTGCCGGGCGTTTGCATGGGGAGTAAAAGTAAATAAAAAGATGCTTTTTGGGAATCGCTCGCACTGTTGACTCACCCCCGACATCGCTGGCGCTTGTCGACCCTCTCTTCGCTGCGCGTAAAGAGGGTAAGCTCATTTTTTTTACCCTCTTTGCTGCTTGCAGCAGAGAGGGTGGTCGAGCGTAGCGTAGACCGGGTGAGTCCACTATGCGCTGAAAAAGTCTAAAACAAAAAGGCTCCCCGCCAACCGGCAGGGAGCCTTTTTACAAAGAATAATTAATAACGACTTACTTTAAAATCACTCAGGCCACCTTTCATTACAATGTACATTTTGTTGGCTGCCGTGGCAAAGTTTGGTGTTTCGTAGGTGCTGTTACCTTTATCGGTAAAGCCGGGGAAACTATCAGATGATAAACCGGTGCTGGTTTTTATCTGTACTGCTGCACCCTCTGGTACTTTAATATCTACCTCAGATACGCCTGTTGCAACTTCAACCCTGGTTGCACTTACCGGCATGCCCATTTTAACTTCAAATGATCCGGCACCGCCGTTAACATTAAGATTACGTACACGGAATTGTGAGAGGTCGAAATCAACCTTAGTAGCTCCTGCTTTTATGTTGATATTCCACACGGGTTTAGCACTCAGTTTCATGGTGGCAGAGTTGGTGTTGTCGCTATCCCACTGTATATTTCCTTTTTTATCTTTCATGCGTAGCTCAACTACCGGGGTAGTGCCATCCATGCTGTGGTTATAGGTAAAGCGGTTGAAAGACTCCTTGGTGCTGGCTTCAAACAACTGTGAGGTGGTATCTTTAAGAATGTACTCCGTGCCGCCGCCGTTCACCTCAAGGCGGGCTTCAACAGTGCCTGGTTTAAACGACTCGGCATAGGTGCTGCTGCCGTTTACTTTTGTAATGCTGTGCTTAGCTGTATCGGTACTGCTATCGTTATCATCATCGTCGTCATCGTCATTATCATGGTTCCAGCCACGGTCATTAAAGTGCCAGTGCCTGTTAAACGGTGAGAACCATGGGTTTTCAAAATGGCCAAATATCAACACCCCGAAACCTAATATTACCACACCAATTTTTATGGCGCTCGCCCAGGCTGTTTTTTTGTTGGCCAGTACAAGGTTTACACCTGCCATTATCAGGAATACCGGCCATAGGTGCCAAAGGTTTCCCCAATGAAAGTTAATTACGTTATAGTTATCTAAAAGGAATATTACTCCTATACCTACCAGGATAAGGCCTGGTACTAATTTATCGCTTCTCATGGCTTATAAAGTTGAGGTGTTGTTATCGTCTTGTTTGTTGTTATCGGTCTCGGTAGTAGTTGTATTAAACTCCGCTTCTTTTTTCTCAGGCTGAAAAGCATCCTGGTGCTCCCAGGGTTTCTTTTTACCCGTAAATATAACGGCTAAGCCGGCTACTACCAATACTACCGGCCAAAGTTGTTCAAAATCAAAATCGGGCATAATATCCAGGTTGTCCAGCAGGAACAAACCGCCTAATACGATCAGTATGGCGCCGAATATCACCCCAAAGTTTGATTTTTTTGGCGGCTGATACATGAACGGCTGGCCTGCCTGGTTAACCGGCGGCACGGTGTAATCTACCTTAATATCGCCGTAAGGCTGGCTGTATCGTGGGTCGTACCCCGGCGCAGGGTTTACACCCGGTTTAAACGGATTTTGATAGTTGAAAGGTTTTTTTGGTAAAACTATCCATAAGATAATGTAGGGGATAAAACCTACGCCTTTTAATACCAGGGCCAAAACAAATATTAATCTAACAACAGATACATCCATGTTAAAATAATCAGCCAGGCCTGCGCAAACCCCACCAATTGATTTGTGTTGTTCGTCGCGATACAGTTTCTTTTCCATTTTATTTAGTTATTAAGTGGTGTTTATATCTGGCCCGGTGCAGGTCTGATGATCACTTCGTCAACATTGGCGCCGGCGCTCATACCAAGTATATTTGTTATTGCCGATGCCACATCTTCGGGGAGTACCATTGTGTTTTTGTCAACCTCAACGCCCTTCCACGAATCTGTTAATGTTGAGCCCGGGATCACTGCGGTGACTTTAACACCATGCTCCTGCATTTCGAGCCGCATTACCTTATTAAGACCCAGCAAGGCGTATTTGGTTACACTGTACACCCCGGCCACTGCTATAGGGTTTAACGAGGCCACTGAACATATATTGAAAATATGCCCTTTACCGACAGAAACCATCTGTTTACCGAAGAAACGGTATAGTTCATAGGCAGGCATAAGGTTAGTATCTATCTGTTTTTGGAAGCTATCGTCACTATCATTTAGTATGGATACATGCTTGTACATACCCACATTGTTCACTATAATGTCGACGAAACCCATGTTTTTCTCGGTGAAAACGGCAAAATTTTTCACATCGGCAAGCTTACTGCAGTCGGCAAGGGTGGTAAAAACTTTTATCTGCGGATTTATTTGTTGAAGCTCTTTAGCAAAATCTGATAATTCTTGCTCGTTGCGCGAACAAATTGACAGGTTTATTCCTTGTTTAGCAAAAGCGATGGATACCGCCCGGCCTATGCCCTTAGTGGCACCGGTAATAAGTGCGTTTTTCATGTGTTGATATTTGAGTTTCAAAGTAAGGCAATTACGATTAGCTGTAAAGCTTAAATTAAAAAATGTATTTTTAGCAGATTTTTACCCTATCTATGTTCACAAGTTTTGGAAAATATATACTACTCCTGCGCCTAAGCTTTAAGCGGCCGGAGAAGTTTAAAGTATACTGGGCCGAGATAATGCGCGAGATGGTATCTGTGGGCATAGGCTCATTAGGTATTATTGCCATCATATCGGTTTTTATTGGTGCTGCTACTACCATACAGGTAGCCTTTCAGTTAGCCAGCCCGCTGGTACCGTTAAGTATTGCCGGTAAGATCTCCCGCGACTCAAACATTCTTGAGTTTAGCCCCACCATATCATCACTGGTACTGGCGGGCCGTGTAGGTTCAAATTTCGCTTCGCAGATTGGCACCATGCGTGTAACCGAGCAGATAGATGCCCTGGAAATAATGGGTGTTAACGCGCCGGGTTATTTGATATCGCCCAAAATATTAGCCAGTATTACAATGGTGCCCGTATTGGTTATTGTATCAATAACGCTGGGTATCACCGGTGGTTACATTGCCTGCCTTGCCGGCAGCGAAATTACTCCTGCCGATTATGTTGCGGGCGTGGTTGATGGCTTTGATGGTTTAACTATCCGCGTAGCCTTGGTTAAGGCTTTTGTTTTTGGATTCCTGATAGCTTCAATATGCGCTTATCAGGGCTTTTATACCTCGGGTGGCGCACTTGAAGTGGGCCAGTCGGCTACACGTGGTGTGGTTTACAGCTGTGTGATGATCTTATTTGCCGACCTTATTATAACCCGTTTAATGCTATGATCGAAGTTAAAGACATTGTTAAAACCTTTGGCGAGAACGAGGTACTAAAAGGGATCTCAGCAATTTTCCAAACGGGAAAGAATAATTTGATCATAGGCGGCTCTGGTTCCGGTAAAACCACTATGCTTAAATGTATTGTGGGCCTGCACGAGCCCACCAAAGGCCAGGTTTTTTTTGATGGCGAGAACTTTACCGAAATGGATTTTGAACAGCGCGTACCCATCCGCACGCAAATAGGTATGCTGTTCCAGAACTCGGCTTTGTTTGATAGCATGACGGTTGAGGAGAACATTATGTTCCCGCTTAACCTGTTCACTAACCAGTCAATAGCGGAAAAGCGCGACCGTGCCAACTTCTGTTTAGAACGCGTGAACCTGAAAGGCCGCAATAAATTATTCCCGGCAGAACTATCGGGCGGTATGAAAAAGCGTGTGGGTATTGCCCGCGCCATTTCTATGGAACCCAAATACCTGTTTGTGGATGAGCCAAACTCCGGCCTCGATCCAAAAACATCTATCTTAATTGATGAACTGATAGCCGAACTGACCATTGAATACCAGATGACCACCGTTGTGGTTACCCACGATATGAACTCGGTAATGGGTATTGGCGATCATATTATTTTCTTGCACCAGGGCCAAAAGTGGTGGGAAGGCTCAAACAAAGAGATTGCCCATACCGATAACCAGGAACTTAATGACTTTGTATTTGCCAGCAAATTTATGCAGGCGGCTAAAGAGAAACTTTAGTTACCAGTTTGCAGTGGGCAGTTCGCAGTAAGCTGCGTTATCAGTTTAGTTAGCAGCCTATTTTAGTTTAATAACTATATTTGCAATTAACTTAATCGGCAAGTGAGTTGTGCAAACTGCAAACTAATAACTGCCAACTGATAAACAATGATCAATCTCCTTACCCCAACCCACTGGAAAGATTACGAGCTGATAGATTGCGGCGACTTTGAAAAACTGGAGCGGTTTGGTGACCTCATATTAATTCGCCCCGAGCCGCAGGCTGTGTGGAGCAAAGCGCTTAACCAAAGCGAGTGGCAGCGCCTGCACCATATCCGCTTTAAAGGCCGCAGCGCCACTGCGGGCGACTGGGTAAAGAAATCGCCCCAAACGCCTGACCGCTGGCACATCGAATACAAGAATGATGATGTGGCGATAAAGTTCCGCCTGGGTTTAACTTCGTTCAAGCATGTGGGTATCTTCCCCGAGCAGGCGGTTAACTGGGATTATATCTCGGGCAACATTAAAAAATTTACCACGCCCAACCCAAAGGTGCTTAACCTTTTTGCTTATACAGGCGGTGCATCATTAATTGCAAGGGCTTCCGGTGCCGATACTACGCACGTAGATTCGATAAAGCAGGTGGTTACCTGGGCAAACGAGAACCAGGAACTATCAGGTATAAAAGATATCCGCTGGATGGTTGAAGATGCCCTTAAGTTTGTAAAACGCGAGGTTAAACGCGGCAAAACCTACAACGGTATCATCTTAGACCCGCCGGCTTATGGTAACGGCCCTAACGGCGAAAAATGGAAACTGGAAGATAACATCAACGAGATGATGAGCGATGTGATCCAGTTATTAGATCCCGAAGAACACTTCCTGATCCTGAACACCTACTCGCTTGGTTTCTCATCGGTTATTATCCAGAACCTGATAAAAAGTGCGTTCCCTAAAGTGGAGAACCTGGAGATTGGCGAGCTTTACCTGCAGGCTACCGCAGGCCCTAAGCTGCCGTTGGGCGTTTTTGGAAAATTTTTCAAAAACAAAGCCTCATAAGGTTGCTATTTTTATCTTTACATTGCCAAAAATCAAGCAATAATTAAACACTTAAACAATAAAGAGAACTCGCGTTCGCCCCTACTTCCTATGAAATTCAAAAGCGTTTTAATTCCCGGCCTGCTGCTTAGTTTGTCAGTAGCCATGTTAAGCAGCTGCGGCGATGGCGGCAGCAAAGACAAAAAAGGCGGTACATCATCAACCGATACTTCAAAAAAAGCGGCAGCACCAGGCGAAACGCCAGATACGCTGAGCGAAGTAAAATCGAGCTACCCGCCGATAGATAAAGCTAAATATGATTCGTTGATCAAATTCAACGCGCATAATGATACAAGTGGCCGTTGGCCGGTAAAAGGTACGCCATACCCATTGGGTGGCGCTATATTGCCATTTAAACGTGTTGTGGCTTACTATGGTAACCTGTATTCTAAAAAGATGGGTATCCTTGGCGAGTTGCCGCCAAACGAAATGCTTGCCAAGCTAAAAGGCGAAGTAAAAGCATGGGAAAAGGCAGATCCTAAAACACCGGTACAACCTGCCCTGCACTACATTGCGGTAGTTGCCCAAGGCGATGGTGGTAAAGATGGTAAGTTCCGTTACCGCATGCCGTTTAAACAAATAGATAGCGTATTGGCTTTGGCTAAAAAAGCACACGCAATTGTTTTCCTTGATGTGCAAGTGGCTCTATCAAACATCCGTGCAGAGTTGCCTTTGTTTGAACAATATTTGAAAATGCCACAGGTACACTTCGGTATGGACCCTGAGTTCTCGATGAAAGACGGTAGCAAGCCGGGTAAAAAAATAGGTACTTATGATGCTGATGATATCAACTACGTATCTGGCTACCTGGCAAACATTGTTAAAAAGAATGGCCTGCCACCGAAAATATTGGTAGTACACCGTTTTACTAAAAAGATGGTAACCAACTACAAAAACATTAAACTGCGCCCCGAGGTACAGGTAGTAATGGATATGGACGGCTGGGGCGAACCAGACCTTAAAACCGGCACTTACCGCTACTTTATCAACCAGGAGCCGGTACAGTTCACAGGTTTTAAACTGTTCTACAAAAATGACATTAAAAAGGCTCCGCACCACATGCTAACGCCCGAAGAGGTATTATCGCGCTACAGCCCTTACCCGCTGTACATACAATATCAATAGTCTAAAGTCATTAGTATAAAGTTAAAAGCCCTGAGTTGAGCAAATCAATTCGGGGCTTTTTTGTTGGAGATGGTTGTGTAATGGCGTATATTTAGTTTATCTGACCGTAAGCCTTATGAAAACATCCCGGTACTCTATTGCCTTCATACTTTGCTTTTTGCTGATAAGTTGTTTTGCCAATGCGCAGAATGTAAAAGCACCCTCTGTGAAAGAATTGGCAAAACGTGTAGAGGCCTCGCCCGCCAATCTCTCCGTTCATGAAGAATATATTAAAGCTGCTGCTGACAAAGCATCGCAGCTAAAGCCGCAATATGATGCCTGGCAAAAAAAGTATCCGGATAAAGCAGCTATCTCTTATGCAATAGGCAAAGCTTTGTTAAATGATAACGACAGTACCGGTAAAGGCTACCTGCTAAAAGCTGTTACAATTGATACCAACTTTGCACCTGCATGGCAGGCTTTATATATGGCTGAATTAAGCGTTGATAATACCAAAGCCGCTCAACGCTACGCTGAAAAAGCAAAGAGCATAGACCGTAAAAATGTGCAATACGCATTTGATTATGCATGGGCATATAGAAACGACGACCAAATAAAATTTGACTCACTTTTGGTTGACCTTGCGGCGCGTTTCCCTGATACTGAAAAGGCAGCCCTTGCACTTTGCTTCGCCAGTCAATCGGCATATAATAAGGCTGAGCGTAAAGCTTATTGCGATGCTTTGCTTAAGATGGATAAGAAAGAGCAACTGCCATGGGTAAACTATGCTTTTGTGGAATATTACCAGGATCTGTTAACTACTGATGCAGAAAAGGCTTTTGAGGTTGCCCTGCAGATGTCGTTAAAGATCAAAACAAACCGTGATTTGTGGAAGAAGCGCCGGCAATTGGCACGCAGCTTTTTAGAGACCCGCCGTTCGTTGAAAGAAAACCGCCCGCATGATGCCGTCGCGCTTATTGACAAAGAGACCATCGGTAACTCCATATCAACCACCATCGCGTTTAACGCTGAGCCTGTTCTTGCCATGCTCAAGGCCGAAGTATATGATGCCGCCGGCCTAACGCAAAGAGCAATTGATACGCTCACGGCCATGTATACGGTATCGCCGTCAAAGGCCATTTATGATAAAATGCTAAACCTTGGGCAAAAGGCAGGGCTTGATAGTAATGCGATATATAACTCTGTAAAGCGAGTACTGGAAGCTAAAGCGTGGGCGCCTACAGATTTTTCATTAGAGAATTATGCCGATCATAAAAAGGTATCGTTGTCTGATTTTAAAGGCAAAGTAGTTTTGCTGACCTTCTGGTTTCCTACCTGTAGCCCTTGTAAAGCCGAGTTTCCGCACTTTGAATCGGTGTTGAAAAACTACGACCGCAGCAAGGTGGCGTACCTCGGCATAAACCTCAATAACAGTAATCCCGAGTTGGTGATGCCTCTTATGGCGAACGCTGGCTACAGTTTTATACCATTAATGGATGCCAAAAATCAATCAAAAGGCAATCTGCCGTTTATAAACAGCGCACCCACTAACTATTTGTTTGACGGCAGGGGACGTGTTGTTTTTTCAAATTTTCGTGTTGATGATACCAATCATGATATGCTGGAATCAATGTTAGAAATACTTTTGAAAATGAATAAATAGTTCTGAAGTCGAAAGTCTTTAGTCTGAAGTCTTGAGATGATTACCATTTCAGAACTTTTTTGTTGCTGCAATTTTGCCGCCGACTTCTTACTTTCGACTCAGGACTTCAGACTAAAGACTCATGACAAAATTCGGTATCATTGGTTGCGGGCGCATTGCTCAGCGTTTTGCAGAAGGTATAAAAGCATTACCCGGCGCGAAATTGTCTGCCGTTTACTCGCGCAGGTCAGAAAGCGTAGCTGCTTTTGTTGCAGCGCATGGCGGGCAGCCTTTTGAAAGTGCCGAAGCGTTGTTGGCCAGCGATATTGATGCGGTGTATATCGCTACGTTACCAGATAGCCATGCCGCGTATAGCATTGCAGCTTTAAGGGCGGGCAAGCATGTACTTTGCGAGAAACCGGCCACTGTTAATCTCAAGCAACTGGATGAGGTGCTGGCCGTTGCCAAAGAAACCCGACTGCTTTTTATGGAAGGGATGAAACCGCCCTTCTATCCGCTTTACCAAAAACTGAAGGACTATCTGCTGACCGATCCCATTGGTAAAATTGGTTATGTAAGGGCAGGTTCGTCCGTGGCGGATATCGACCCTACACATCCTAATTTCAGTCACGAACTGATAGGCGGCAGCCTGATGCAGATAGGCATTTATGAAGCTTTTTTGGCGATAGACTGGCTGGGCAAAACCGAAATCGTACAGGCTATGGGCCGCTTTAACGGCACGCAACTGGATATGTTCAGCGTTTTCCAGACCATGCACCGGGATGGCGGATACGCACAGCTCTACGCCGGTTTTGATGTGCATGGCAAAGGCGATGCACTTATTTGCGGCACGCTCGGCAATATCACTATCCATAAAAACTGGTGGAACCCTGCAAAGGCAACCATCAATTATTTGGATGGCCGCACGGTTGAGCTGGATGAACCATTCACCGCAGGCGGGTTAAATTACGAGATAGCGCATTTCTGCGGATTGATAAAAGCCAGCAAAGCCGAAAGCGACATCATCAGCTATGAAATGTCGCGCCAGATGATAGCGATGATCGACGAGGCAAGGCGGCAGGTGGGATTGGTTTATCCGGGAGAATAGTAGGATAGTTAATCAACCTTTTCATAGCTGTGATGTTATAACTGTATGACAAAGCCAGCAAACGACCACGATAAACCATCGCCATCTGATACCCCAACTGAAAAGCCTACCGACCCGGGACATGAAGCTGTTGTGCGCAAAGAGGATAAGCAATACAACGCCGACGAACCCAAACAGGAAAACGTAGCCAAAAAGAACGAGCGCCAGGAGCAGCCCGTTGAACCGGTTAAGAACCCGCCGGCTAAAGACCAGCCCGATACCTCTGATGATGATGAGCGGAGATTGGAATCGAAATAGGAAAATAAAAATGTCATTTCGAACGAGGAACGAGGAGAAATCTTCTGCACGGGAACTATCGCGCGTAGAAGATTTCTCGTCACCCCTTTTCTAATCCCCGCTCTTCTGTTCGCTCGAAATGACATGGGGTTTTGAGTAGAAACTCAAATACTTTTCGCTATCCCCGCAGAGTTAAACTGCAGATCATAAAGCTTGCGGTAGTAACCGCCCTCTATACGCAGGAGTTGCTGGTGGGTGCCCATTTCTTTTATCTCACCGTGGTCAAGCACAATGATCTTGTCGGCGTTTTGGATGGTGGATAACCTGTGGGCAATAACAATGGCTGTACGGCCCTGCATTAGCTTGTTAATAGCGTTTTGGATCAATAGCTCGGTCTCGGTATCAACAGAAGATGTAGCCTCGTCCAGAACCAAAATAGCCGGATCATAAACCAACGCGCGGATGAAGGATATGAGCTGTGCTTGCCCGGCGGATAGGGTTGACCCGCGTTCCATCACGTTGTAATCATATCCGCCCGGCAGGCGTTCAATAAAATCATGCGCGCCTACATCTTTTGCTGCCGCGATGATTTGCTCGCGGGTAATATCATCGCGGTTGAGGCTGATGTTGTTGCCAATGGTATCGGTAAACAAGAATACATCCTGTATCACCGTCGCAATTTTAGATCGCAGGTAATCTACACTATACTCGCGTATATCGTGCCCATCTACCTTAACATCGCCTTTACCAATATCATAAAAGCGGTTGAGGATATTAATAGTTGACGATTTACCGGCACCGGTAGCACCTACCAAAGCCAGTGTTTCGCCCGGTTTTACATGGAAACTGATATCTTTTAGTACCCAGTTCTCATCGTTATAGGCAAACCAAACATTGTTAAACTGTATATCGCCCTGCAGAACTGCGGGAGCCAGTTTACCTTCATCCGGTGCTACATCATCGGTATCTAACACTTTAAAGATACGATCGGCACCTACCATACCCATTTGCAGGGTGTTAAATTTATCGGCCAGCTGGCGTATGGGGCGGAAAAGCATGTTCAGCAATACAATAAACCCGGTTATCACACCCGGCGTTATGCCATCCGGCGAAGCCGAAAGTGTGTGCATTTGCTGATCATTCAGGATCCGTTTACAACCGTACCAAACCAATAATGCTATACAAATGGCAAACAGTATTTCCACCACCGGGAAAAAGATAGAGTAGTACCAGTTTGAGCGGATATTGGCATCGCGGTATTTCTTATTCACATCCACAAACTTGCGCATCTCCTGCTCCTCGCGGGCAAAGTATTGGATAATGCTTATCCCACTGATGTGCTCGGCCAAAAAGGTATTAAGCTGCGCCACCTGCGTACGCACTTCCTGGAAAGATGATTTGATGGCCTCTTTAAATACATACGTAGATGCAAACAGGAATGGCATTGGTATCAGGGTGATTAAGGCAAGTTTCCAGTCCTGCCAAAGCATGTAGCCGATAACGGCGATTACCAGCAGCAGATCACCCATGATAGAGATCAATCCCTCAGAAAAAATATCAGCAATGGTTTCCAGGTCTGATACTGTACGTGTAATGAGCATGCCGATTGGCGTACGGTCAAAATAACGCAAACGCAGGCTGGTGATATGGTTAAACACATCCTTCCGTAAATCGCGGATAACGGATTGCCCCAGCGCGTTGGTTGAATAAGTTTGATAATACTGCGCAATAGTTTGTACCACCAGTTGCGCCAGCATTAGCCCCACCATAAAAACAAGGCCATTATAATTATTGCCTAATATGTATTTATCCAGCGTTATCTGGATAAGGATTGGTTGCAACAAGGCAACTCCTGCTAAAAAAATAGTAAGGATGGTAGCAATAACAAATGTACGGTTGTAAGGCGTAACGTAATGCATAACACGCTTAAGCAACTTCCAATCAAAGGCCTTGCCGGTAACGGTTGCGCCCCCACCGCCTCCGCCGGCTGGCGGAGAAACCTTTGATTCGCTATTTTTACTATCCTTCTCTTTTGCCATATAATCTTCTACTCCCCCTTCAGGGGGCTGGGGGGCTAATATTTCACTTCCGTTAAATACAAACCACAAGCCGGTACACTGGTACCTGCATTACTGCGGTTTTTACTTTCTATAATATTGCGCACTTCCTCGGGTGCTATATCACCACGACCAACCATCATTAGCGTGCCCACAATGGCGCGTACCATGTTGCGCAAAAAACGGTCGGCAGATATTTTAAATACAATGCCGTTTGGGGTTTGCTCCCAGCGGGCATTTACAATTTTACAATTATTAGTAAACACCTGTGTATTGCTTTTGCTGAAACAACTAAAATCTGAGTATTCCATGATAATTGCTGCCGCATGGTTCATCAGATCCAGGTTGGGCATATCGCGTAGTAACCACGATTTGTTATACAGAAACGGATCTTTCTGAAAATGGATATGGTATTCGTAAGAGCGCTGCGTAGCGCTGAAACGAGCATGCATATCGTCATCAACGGCAAAAATCCGACGAACGGCTATGTCATAAGGTAACAGGGCATTTAGCCCCCTAACCCCCTGAAGGGGGAATTTTTGAAGTGCGTTGTCTTCGGCTCCTCCGCCAGCTGGCGGAGGCTGGGGGGCGTCTATATGCACAAAATACTGCGTGGCATGTACCCTGGTATCCGTCCGTCCGCAGCCTACCGTTTCAATGGGTTGGCGCAGCAGGGTACTGAGGGCTTTGTTCAACAGCTCCTGCACGGTAACGGCATTGGGTTGTATTTGCCAGCCGTGGTAGTTGGTGCCATCGTAACTTAATTCAATAAAATAGCGTTGGGTGTTTGCCACAGGGCAAAGTTAGCATTTACCATTTTAGATTTACGATTTACCATTCTATCTTTGAGCACCTTTAAAAATCGTAAATATGTTACAACGTATCCAATCAATATACTTACTGTTCGCATCGCTGGTGTTATTTGCACTGTTTCTTTTCCCGCTGGCTCACGGCCTTTTTGTTGATGGCAAGCTGATAGATATTGCCGTAACCGGCGTAACCGAAAAGGTGAACAATGTTGATAAGCCCCTGCAATCATTTGTGGCGCTTACTGTGCTTACCGCTATTGTGGGTTTAATTCCGCTGGTGATCATTTTCCTGTTCAGGAATCGCAAACAGCAGATAGCATTGATATACGGCACCATTTTGGTACTGATAGGTTACAGCTTCTGGATGGCCCAAACCGTTAAAAAAGTTGTAGGCCCCATCACGCTCGAGTATCGTAATATGGGTATAGGCCTGTTCTTGACGTCGTTAAGCATTATCCTGCTGATATTTGCCGTTAAAGCTATTCAGCGCGATGAGAAACTGGTAAAATCTGCAGACAGGTTACGTTAATTATTATTTCTTAAAAAAATCAGATGGTGCTATAAGGAAACCCAAATAGGCCGTAAAAGCAGCGTTATTTGGATAAAAGCCCCTTACTTCAACACCTATTGTGGCGTTTAGCTTCGTTACTTTTTCGGTTACCACACCTTTGGCCAGATAAAAGAATTTGTTGGGGTTTATCCTATTATAAAAATTCAGATTTTCTGAGGCGTTAGCCATAGTAGGGCGGTAATTTGCGTCTCCGCCGGTAATAGAATTGCCGGTAAGTAACAGTACATTTAAATGTAAAAGGTTATCTTTTTGATATATAAGTTGTGGCCCAATGCCATAATAGCCCGTAATGGTATGCTCCATTGTAAAAGAGTTTTTTGGAGTAATTCTTGGATTCTTCGCGTCAAGTGCATCATCACTGGTAACTGATGCATCATACTTAACGTTGACTGAATCTGTAAGGACGAAATTATTGTAAGTTGTTTTAACAGATGTCCATAATACCTCTAAACTTCCTGTTAAATACAGTCTCAAGCTGGCTTCGTTGTCATCGTTTCTTGCAATACTTAAAGTAGGGTTCAAATAAGCGCCTACTGTATTATACTCTTTCTTTGCATATCGTAAGTAAGTATTACGAGCATAAAAGATCGTGTCATTTGGCTTTTTTATGTTAAAAGTCCCCGTACCTGTATTTACCGAATCAGCGAAAAAGCTTTTAGTAAAAACACCCGCGTTCAAACCCCATTTTTTATAAAGAGGCAAACGTATGTCTAATTGGCCAATATATTTAGAAAAAAGAGGCTTGCCATAGAAGCTTAAACTACCGGCTGTAAGTATTGTAAACCTCGCTGAGTCGATATTTTTTAGCTCGAGAGGAGAGCCGATTCCTTTTTTATTTGCAAGTGTAATGGTTGGATTGAGATCAGATAAAAACTCGCCGTCTTTAACAGCTACTAATTTTAAAATAATAGTTTTTGCGGACGCCTGAGTGCTTGGCTTTACTAATAAATTGAGATGTGCTATATCAATACCTTTTATTACCGAGGCGCTCAAAATTTCATAATCTTCTGAACGTTGAGCCGTGCCGCTATTAAGGTCAATCACCTTTATATCAACAGATTCTTTCGCCTTTACATTTTTTATGTTGATGGATATATCTATCGTTTCAGGCTTGTCGCTTCTCTGAATGGTAAGTTTATCTTTAGGTATTTCTAATGTTTGTGCCCATGTTGTTGAACTGCACAACATCAGCAATAGGCCAATAAGGTAAGGGGTTTTCATAACAGGCTTTTTTGTTATAAAATTCGACCTGCTATACTTTATTATCTACCGTTAATACACCCTCAATACATGGTATTTACACGCTTAATTAAACCTGCCCTCTTTTTCTATAGAGCGGTAAGGCTTCGCCAGAAAATCGCCTACCACCTGGTTAAACATATCCCTGTAGAATATCGGTGTAGAGTGGCCCGAGTTTGGTAGTATCCACAAATAGGCCTTCGGGATGTTCTCAAATATCTCCAGCGTATGACGGGTGGTAATTACATCGTGGTCGCCGCCAATAACCAGCACAGGGCAGGTTATTGATCTTAATGCCTCGTTCTTAATATTTGGCTCGTACGATAGCAGGTGCATCACCTTCAACTGGTTCTTCATCCCGGCAGGTACGGTCTTCATTTTCTTTAATGAATCGGCTGCTTGAATATTCTCTGCCAAAACAGCTTTCTGCAAAAAAGGATCAACAGCCGTGGTATCCGGGCGGAGATTGGCACCGGTAACGGCCAGTTTCTTTACCTTATCGGGATGGCGCATGGCCAATAATAATCCTTCTATACCGCCATCGCTCCAGCCAATAACGTTGGCGTTTTTAATTTTCAGGTGATCCAGCAAGCCGTTCAGATCGTCGGTGATCATTTCGTAGCTCAGCGAATCGGCATGGTCAATGGTTTTACCCTGGGCACGGCTATCGGCCAGGATCACCTGGTATTTTTTAGCGAAGTAAGGTATCTGGAACAGGAAGTTATTGATAGAGCCACCATTGCCGTGAATGATAAGCAGAGGTTCGCCTTTGCCATAAACCTCGTAATACATTTTAATGCCACGGATATCAGCATATTTACCAACGGCTTTGTTACGGCCATATTGGGTGGTATCCATCATTTTGCGAAAATCCTGTGCTTCTTGTGCGTGTGATGCAGATGCGGTTAGCAGCATAAGTGCCGATGCCAGCATATAAGCAAATTTTTTCATTGTGATGTGGGGTTGCTTGTTAGTGCGAATGTAAGTCAAAATTTCGGTACTTTTGCCCGCTGATAAAGGCCGAAACACATTGGCCTTTGGCTATCAAGGATAAATGTTCAATTCTATACAAGACTTTGCCGATGGGCAACTGCTGCTGGTTAACAAACCCTACAAATGGACCAGCTTTGATGTGGTAGGCAAAATACGTAACTCGTTTAAGCCGCTTAAATTAAAGGTTGGCCATGCCGGTACTTTAGACCCCCTGGCTACCGGCCTGCTCATCATCTGCACCGGTAAAATGACCAAACAGATCGACACCTTCCAGGCAGAGGAAAAGGAATATACCGGCACCATGGTGCTTGGCTCAACCACGCCAACCTACGATCTGGAGAGCGAACCCGAAAAGAAGTTTGAGGTTGACCATCTTACTAACGAACAGATCTACGCCGCCTGTGCACAATTCATGGGCGAGATACAGCAATACCCGCCAGCCCACTCGGCCATTAAAGTAGATGGGGAGCGCCTTTACGAAAAGGCCCGCCGCGGCGAAGAAGTGGAACTAAAAGCCCGTACGGTTACTATCAACGAGTTTGAACTCACCCGTATCGAATTGCCCGAGGTTGATTTTAGGGTAGTATGCAGCAAGGGAACTTACATACGCTCATTGGTAAATGATTTCGGGAAGGCGCTGGATAATGGTGCTTATATGTCGCGCTTACGCAGAACCCGCAGTGGTAATTTTAAGATAGAGGATGCACACGAGGTGATGGAACTGGTTGGGAAGATAAGGGAGTTGAAAGAACCGAAAGCGGAATAGAGTCTTCTCCCCAAGTCATTGCGAGCATAGCGTGGCAATCCCCGACTTACAGAGCGGCTTTGCATATCGGGGATTGCCACGTCGCTGACGCTTCTCGCAATGACGTGGTTAAGATAACGCGGTTAGATTCTTCGCTGTCGCTCAGAATGACAAAAGCCCTTCACGCATCAAACTGTGGCCCGTCTATCACCATCAGGGCAAGTACATCTTCTTTGTCTTTTCCAAGCTGCACCACCAGCTCATCAAGCGATGAGAATTTAATATCACCTCGTACGTAGTGCAAAAACTCCATGCGGAGCTGCTGGTTGTAGATATCGCTGCTAAAATCAAAAATGTTTACCTCGATGTTGCGCGTCATACCGTTAACGGTTGGGCGGTGACCAATGTAGGCCATGCCGTTGTATTGCCGGCCATTCACTTTTACACGCACGGCAAAAATGCCATCATCAGGAATTAGTTTGTAATTTTCTTCGATGAGCAGGTTGGCGGTAGGATAACCCAGCTCACGGCCCAACTGGTCGCCTTTTATTACCTTGCCGGTGATAAAGAACGGGTAGCCCAGGCACTCGTTAGCTATATGGATCTCATTCTCTAACAAAGCTGTACGGATACGGGTTGAGCTGATAGCAACATCATTTATATCCTGCTCGGGTATCTCTACCACGTCAAACCCATACTGTTGCGATAAATGCAGCAGGTCCTGCAAACCACCCTGGCGGTCTTTGCCAAAACGGTGGTCGTAACCTATCACGATGGTTTTGGTACCTATCTTATTTACAAGGATATCGCGAATGTATTCCTCTGCCGTTTGGTTGGAGAAATCGCGAGAGAACGGCGTAATGATCAAATGGTCTACACCTAACTGCTCCAGTAGTTCGGCCTTCTCGTTTATGGTATTGATCAGTTTCAGGCTTTCATCCTCCGGGTGTAAAATCATCCGCGGATGCGGGAAGAAGGTAAGGATAACCGTTTCGCCGCCGGTGCGGGCAGCAAGGTCTTTTATGTGCGCTATGATCTTGCGGTGGCCTATGTGCACCCCATCAAACGTACCAATGGTAACCACAGCGTTGGGTACGCGCGTAAAATCGTCAATATGATGGTAGATCTTCATAGCTACGGGCAAAGGTATAATCACAAATCAAATTGCCGAAAGGTTTTTGGTTATTTTACTTTGAAGAGGCTCTGAACCATGATGTAAAAGGATTGGCAGCGTTAACGAGAATAACGAATGCGTCATTGCGAGGAACGAAGCAATCTCTTTGCTGTACAGAGCCGCCCTGTATAGTTTGGAGATTGCTTCGTTCCTCGCAATGATGCGCCGAGAAGTTGAACGTAGTTTAATTTTTTAATTATTACTTTTATACCAACATGGCCAAGCTAAACCTCGACAGACAGGAAAGTGAATTTTTGAATAGCACCATTGCTCATTGGGAGAAAGAAAACCTGGTGGATACGGAACAGGCTGCCCGCCTGCGCGAATCTTATGATGTAAAAGGCTTCGACTGGATGCGTTTGGCTAAGTACAGTATTTGGGTGGCGCTGTTTTGCGGGGCTATTGCCATAGGCTCGTTTATTGTGGATGATGCCGTTGTTAACTGGATAAAAAACCTGTATGATACGCCGGATATTGTGATCAGCCTGTTATCTGCAGTTGCTGCAGTAGGCTTATTCTACCTCGGCCGCCGTCGCGAGAAACAACACCCCGAGCAGGTATTTACTAATGAAGCTACCATTTTCCTGGGCGTGTTTTTTACTGCCTGTTGTATTGCTTACCTGGGCAAAACTTTTGATCATGGCTCGGGCCATTACTCGGTGCTTTTCCTTGTATCCGTTATTGTGTATGCTTTTTTGGCTTACCGCATGCAATCAAGACTGATATGGCTGTTTGCACTGGTGTCTCTGGGTAGCTGGTTTGGTACCGAGACGGGATATCAAACCAATTGGGCATTCTATTTCCTGGGGATGAATTACCCGCTGCGCTTTGTGGCTTTCGGGTTGTTGCTGGTTGGTGCCTGCCACTTGCTTAAAAACAAAAAATGGTTCAATTACTTTTGGGATCTTACCTATGTGATAGGCATGCTGTACCTGTTTATGTCGTTATGGTTGCTGAGCATCTTCGGTAACTACGGTAGCCTGGAAAGCTGGTGGCAGATAAAGCAGATAAGCCTGTTTTACTGGGGCATTATCTCGGCTGTGGTTGCAGGATTGTTCCTGCTGTATGGCTTAAAACAAAAGGATGTAATTGCCCGGGAGTTTGGCATAACCTTCCTTATCATATCACTCTACACCAAATACTTTGAATATTTTTGGGAGAGCACCAACAAAACTATCTTCTTTGCTATACTGGCGCTATCATTTTGGTTAGTGGGCCGCAAGGCAGAGAAGATCTGGAATGTGAAGCTCAATGGTTAAGTTTTGAACTTTGATTTATCAGAGGTATAGCCTACGCAATGACGCGCTTATTTTACTCAATGATGCTTAAAAAACGCCAGGTACACCTGCTTGCAAATATGATATGCAGCAAATGCGAAAAACAGCACTGCAATGCCGGTATCAATTAAGCGGTTGCTTAGCTCAAATTTCTTTTTGATATAGCTGGCAAATTTGGCGTAGATGAACAGGCCCAGAAATGCCCCGCCTGCCGAGCCTATACTGAAGATAACTAATGGTATTTTCCCGTCTAAGATCCACTCGTGGGTAATCAAATAGGTGCCTGTAACCATCCAGAATGGAATCTGCATGGGGTTAAGGAAACCCAGCAGTATGCCGTATTTAATAGCTGCATGCTCAGAGTAATTGGTTTTTGGTGGCGTATTGCGCGCGCGCCATGCAAGGGTACCCAGCACCGTGAACAATACCACCATTACCCAATCTATAATGGTATCTAAACGTACCTGCTCGGCAAGCCAGCGGGCACCTAACATCACAAAAAAGGTAAAGAAAAACTCAACGCACGAGAAAGCAATGATAAACTGCAGCGCCTGTTTCATGCCGCGGTTAATGGTGATCTGCACCAGCGTAAGGTTTATGTTACCCGGCGGTATGTACCCTATGAAGTTGGCAATTACGCCGATGAAAAAGGTCAGGAATATCATCGGGGATAAAGATATGGTTAATAGTTAAATTAATAGATGCTTAGCGTTAAGGAATTAATTTATGGGTTGTCCGTCCGCTTAGTGGTGTGGACAGGGTAGACAAATTTAACTTTCGAACCATTACGTAGATCTTAGCAATCCTATATCAGTATTTCATTAGGAAGGGCAGTGTGCGGAATTCATCATTAGTGGATGTACTTTTTCTTTTTCCGCAAAAGAAAAAGTACCAAAAAGAAAACTCGCGGCTACGGTAACGCGCTACAAAGGTTCTGCTGCTGCAATGCCTGTACTATCCGCACGTTACGCTATGCCGCAATGTTCGGTTACGTTAGGTTTAGTGCCTTTTTAAAAACTAAACACCATGTCATTGCGAGGAGCGATAGCGACGTGGCAATCTCATAGGCGTATTCGGCGTGTCTGTCCTCTGAGATTGCTTCTCCGCCAGCCGGCGGATCGCAATGACATGGTATAGAATAATTACGGTTCACAACAAAAATCGCATATTTGCATGTTCATAAATGGGACACTGCCAACTGCAAACCGCCCATTGCAAACTGTATTAAAATGCCATCTGAAAGAATTGTATCGTTACTGCCTGCTGCTACCGAGATTGTTTGTGCTTTGGGACTGGAAAGCCATTTGGTTGGCCGCTCTCACGAGTGCGATTTTCCGGAGAGCATTACCCATTTGCCGGTATGCTCTGAGGCGAACTTTCCTGATGGCTTAAGCAGTGAAGAGATAGACGTAAAAGTTAAAGAGATACTTGCCGATGCTTTATCGGTTTACACGGTTAAACGCGAGGTAATCAAAGAGCTGCAGCCCGATGTGGTACTTACCCAGGCGCAATGCGAGGTTTGTGCCGTTAGCCTGCCTGATGTGGAAGAAGCCCTGAACGGTTACCTTGATAAACCCGCGCAGATCATTTCCCTGCAGCCCAATACGCTTACGGAGATACTGAATGATATTAAACACGTAGCCGATACCTTGGGTGCTGCCAATGCAGGCGTGCAATTGCTTGAAGACCTTAATGAGCGTATAGACATCATCCGCCATAAGCTGAAGTTTATGGAAGTGAAGCCTACCATTGCCTGTGTAGAGTGGCTTGCACCTTTAATGATATCAGGTAATTGGATACCAGAGTTGGTAAGCATTGCCGGTGGTACGCCAGTACTTGCCGAAGCCGGTAAACACTCGCCCTATGTAGAGTGGGACAGGATTGTAGCCACCGATCCTGATATTATCCTGCTGATGCCTTGCGGCTTTTCTATTGAGCGTACCATGAGCGAGGTAGGCTTAATACTTGGCCAACCCGGCTTTGCCGACCTGAAGGCCGTGAAAAACAACCGTGTTTATATTGCCGATGGTAACCACTACTTTAACCGCCCCGGGCCAAGGATAGTAGACTCGCTGGAAATGCTGGCCGAAATCATCCACCCTAAGCAATTTATCTTTGGTAACGAGGGTAATGGCTGGGTAAAATTCGCACTTTAAAAAATATTTTAAAAAGTCCTGCCTATAAGCTGGCTATGTGGTTATATTTACGGTTCAACAAACCTTAATTAACCATGCGCCGTTTTATTGCCCTCATCCTCATTGCGTTTGCCAATGTTGGTACGTTTGCTGCCGCCCCTGCTTTCGATATCAAGAACCTAACCCTTAGCTGGGAAGTGGTTGATAATAATTACCAGAACAAGCAGCAGGCACTTACGGCGCTTATAATCACCAACAACGGTACCGAAACGCTGCCGGCAGGCGGCTGGAAGATCTATTTCAACTCATCGCGCAATTTTTTAGCCGATGCTGCCAGCGGCAATGCCAAAATACTGCAGGTAAACGGCGACCTGTACAGCATCACCCCAAACCAAAACTTTAAAGCCATAAAGCCTGGCGAGAGCGCCCGTATCGATTACATCTGCGAGGATATTGTGATCAACTATACAGATGCCATTGAGGGCCCTTATTTTGTGTTTGATGCAACGCCCGGGAAAGGTTACCTGCCCGGCAACTTCATCATTAAACCCCTCGACCCAAAATATGCCGGACTGGTTACTCCCGAGGTGATCTTTAACCAAAACAAAAACATTACCGATATCCCTGCCGATAAATTGCCTAAGATAGTACCGCTACCATTAAGCTATCAGGAAACAACGGGAACTTTCACGATTGATAAACAAGTGCTGGTTAATGTTATCAATAAAGATCAGCGTTATGCAAAAGAAGCTTCGTACCTGAAAGGGCGACTTGAAAAATTATTGGGCACCGAAGTAAATAAGAAAGATCCGCTTTCGAGCACTATGAAAATAATCAACCTGTATTACAAGGTTGGCTTTGGTAATGAGGGGTATGAGCTAAGTGTTAAACCTAATGCCATCGAGATAAACGCATCAACCCCAACAGGTGCATTTTACGGCGTGCAATCATTAATAAACCTTTGTCCGTCCGTAACAGGTACGGACAGGCCGAACAGCATTACCATACCATGTGTTGAGGTTAAAGACTCGCCGCGTTTCCCTTACCGTGCCGTGATGCTTGATGTTGCCCGCAATTTTCAGAACAAACAACAGGTGCTTCGCCTGCTGGATCTGATGGGAGCTTACAAACTCAACACCCTGCACATGCACCTTACCGATGATGAAGGCTGGCGCATCGAGATACCATCCCTGCCCGAACTAACTTCTGTAGCATCAAAACGCGGGCACACGCTGGATAGCAAACACTTCCTACCGCCATCGCACGGTTCTGGTCCCGATTTTAGCAACAAGGCCGGTACGGGTTTCTATACCGTTGCAGATTATGTAGAGATACTGAAATACGCCAACGAGCGCCACATTACCGTACTGCCCGAGATTGAAACGCCCGGCCATGCGCGTGGCTCAATTAAGGCTATGCAGGCGCGTTACAACCGCCTTATGGCTGCAGGTAACAAAGCCGAAGCTTCAAAATATCTACTGTATGATGCCGGTGATCAGTCAGACTACCGCTCGGTACAGTACTGGAACGATAACGTGATAGATGTTTCCCTGCCATCGGTTTATACCTATGTAGAGCGCGTGGTTGATGACCTGGTAGCTATTTATAAACAAGCCGGTGCGCCGCTGCCTGCCATCCACTTTGGTGGCGATGAGGTGCCTGCTCACGTATGGGAAAAATCGCCTGCTTTTGCGGCGCTGAAGAAAACCCATCCCGAAATAAAAAACACCGGCGACCTGTGGTACTACTTCTATGGCCGAGTAAACAGCATCCTTAAAAAGAAAAACATAAAACTATCCGGCTGGGAAGAAATGGCCCTGCGCAAAACCACTGTAGACGGGCATAATACTTACCTGCCCAACCCACAATTTGTGAACGAGGGCATGCAGGTTGATGTTTGGAACAACGTACTGGGCGACGGGCAGGAAGACCTTGCCTACAAACTGGCAAACGGCGGCTACAAAACCGTGCTTACCTGCGTTACCAACCTGTATTTTGATATGGCCACCTACAAAGGCTGGGACGAGCCGGGCTACTACTGGGGCGCTTTCTTAGGCATTGATAAATTCTTCTCGTTTATACCTTACGATTATTTTAAGAATGCCGATGTAGATAAACAGGGTCGCCCTATTGACCGCCGCATATTTGTGGGCAAACAGCGCCTTACCGATTATGGTAAAGAGAACATCATAGGCTTGCAGGGTGCGCTATGGGCCGAGACCGTAAAATCGCCACAGCAAATGGAATACATGATGTTCCCTAAACTGATCGCCTTAGGCGAACGCGCATGGGCCAAAGACCCCGCATGGACTACCGAGCTGGATTCGGCTAAAGCCAAAAAACTATATAACGACGACTGGAGCCGCTTTGTGAATGTACTGGGCAAACGCGAACTGCCGCGACTGGCCTACGAAGGTGGTGGCTATGCTTTCAGGATACCAAAGCCGGGCGTTATACTGCAGGATGGTAAATACCAGGCTAACGTGCAATACCCCGGCATGACTATCCGCTACACTACCGATGGCAGCGAGCCAACCGCTACCAGCCCCGAGTATACCGCTCCGGTAAACGCCACCGGCACTGTAAAATTCCGCGTGTTTGATGTGAAAGGTCGCGGTGGTAACACAGCCCAAGGGAAGGAGAATGATAAGCCGGCAGCTTAGATGTGCAGATTTTAAATGTGCAGGTGTGCAGATGATTAATTAACCAATGCACCCATGCCCACCCACGCGTCATTGCGGGGAACGAAGCGATCTCCAAACTATACAAAAGCGGACCAGCCTGTGTAGAGATTGCTTCGTTCCTCGCAATGACGCGCTTTTATAAACAACTTATTTAAATATCCTCATCCCTCATTCCAGCCATTCATTTCCATAAAATAATCGCCGCATACAATACCGTTGGCAATAATAAGGTGCTCACCGTCGCGCTCCATATTATCGATAGCTATAGTGTGCACGCCGCCGTCAAACATGCCTTGCACCACGCTTTGTAATGTAGCAGATCCGTTATCGGCAGTGAGTAACTGGTCGCCGGTGGCAAGGCGGTCGGCTCTTTTAATTGTGCTGTCGGGTAGTTTAAAAAGCTGATCAGGGGTAACGATCAGATCTTTTTCATCGAAACGCAGATACATCATTACAGAGTGTGCTAAGGGCCCTGCGCCGCTGCTGAATATTACCTTTTTAGGCATCTCGCCGCCGGCAGTATAAGCCATGGCGTTATCGCCAATGTTAAACTCCTGAATTAATTTTACGCCCTCAGGCGTAGTGATTCGTGTTCCAAATGCAAAAGACATGGTTATAGGATTTTTTTAGGAAGATAAGGGTTTTTGAGTGATGGGAAGGAGATTTCAGATGTGCAGATTTCAAATGTGCAAATGAAAATTACATGGGCTTAAATTAATAAGCCATCCTTCTCCTCTCGAGAGGGGTTAAGAGTGTGTCTCTATTATAAAATACTAAAAATATTAGTATTTGCCAACCCTGTTACTTAACTTTGCTTAAAAGCGAAACCACCATGAGCACTACAGAACAACTCAGCAACCAGCGCCTGCAACTCCTTGCCGAAGCCCTGGAACTACTGGAAGACATGAAAATAAAAATGGCCCTCTTTGAAAGGCAACACTATTGCAAGCTTAAGGAAAAGGCAGAGAAGGTGGGGAAGAAGAGACAATTAAATCACTAAAGCTGAACGGTGTTTAAATTACGAGTATGGAATACTAACTTAATTTTCCTTGCTTTTATTTATTTTTTTCTTCCTTCTTTTTTATTGAAAAGAAAGTAAATAATTGATTGAAATCAAAAATATTTATTGCGTTTTGTATAACTAATGCGATGGAATAAAGCGTTAAAAAATTTGTTATAAATAATATAAAATAATTTGTCACAATCGCTGAAGTTGCGTTATGATTTAAATTACCTAAAATTCCTTCAAAATTAATGTTATCCAATATATCGATAATTAAACTTAAAAGGAATGAAAAAAGCAAAGCGATTGCTTGAGCTATTATATTAAATGCAAAAACACCGCTTATTTTTTCAATATGGTATGGAGATTCTGAACCATGCTTTTCTGTAAGAGCTTTAACCAAATTTTCGTTTGACAAGAATCCTATTATCAAAGCGAATGCTCCTAGATTAAATCCTAATAAAGTTGGCAAGCTTCCTAAAGCAATATTTAAAACTTTATTTATTAGTTCAAAAGGCAAGTTTGCATCATGATTACTTATTAAGAGAATAATAATAAATATCAAATTAGATATCGCTGAGAAATAAAACAGTTTATTTCTTTTACTTAGAAGTTCTTTCCAGCCATACAATCCCCATATACGTTTCCAACCAAAATCCATCTTTTATTATTTAAGGCCAAATACTTCTGATTTTATCAAAAAAGTTGTCAAAGAGATGAATTATATTGGATTCAAAAAAATCTTTCTTCGGAAATTGGCTTGTGCTTATGTCTACAAGGTTTCCTGATTGATCAACTATCTTAGCTCTCGCCTCGCCGTCTTCTTCAGAAAGTTCGAGAGCTCCTTTAATTATATCACTTTCTTGAATATTAATACTTTCATTTCTTTTTGAAACAACGACGAGAGTAGCATTTTTTGCATTACTTTTTTTTAAATCTTCATCTATAACTTTTTTAGATATTGATCCTATTCCTGAATTTGAATAGTTTAAATCTATTTCAATCCGTCTAATGGATCGGGCATTGGATAGCTTTGAGTTGAAATCCCGACCACTTACTACATCGACATGAATAAACTCACTGTCATCTTTAACCGAATTTAAGGCTTCTTCCCAAAATGCTCGAACTGGATTGGGAGAAATTGCTATTGAAGATTTAGTTATAAAAGAAAATTTATGATTTCGCGGGTCAAAAATAAAATCAGTTTCTACGGCGTCGGGGAATAACCCATCTCTTAATTGGAACTGTGAGTCTAAATCTAAAGTGTCTATGTCAAACCAGCTTTTATTTTCAAAATAAGTGAATTGTGCTAATTTCCCAAATAAGTAGATTGTCTCGCCGTTTTCTTCTTTCCTTAAAAGATGCTTAATAATGCAATGCTTGCCATTTGAAGACGGTTTGTGAATTTTACGGGTGTATACTTTATTTATCAATTCTATATACTCCAATCGCGTTGCATCCCGAGAATTATTATTTTTCCGTAATTTGATGTTGATAGTAAAAAAAGCGCGTCGTAAAATTTTGTCGACCATGTTGTGATAATTAGGTTAATACAATTAAAAGTGAATTTAAAAAGATTATTTCAAATAAAAACACCGTAAAAACACCTGATTTTCAATTAACTAAAGATTAAACCAAAAAAGCCTTCACTCGCGTGAAGGCCTTTTTCATTTCTATTAAACCCAAATGTTACTTCAGTTCAACGGGTACGCTTACGCGGGTTTCGTCGTAGAAGAGGTTGAGGGCTTTTGGTTTGGCACCGGCCGGTATGCGGTAGGTGATGTTTTCAGATTCGGCAGTGGCTTCGGGCTGGGCCGAGAAATAGCCGCCGTTGGTTTGGCTAATGTTGGTGTTGTTATCAAGGGCCAACCTAAACTCAGACGGGGTTAGGCCTACGTTGTTGCCACCCATTTTATTTTTATTGGTAACGCTCACTTTAAAAGTGAACTCGATACCTTCAGATTTACCGTCGGGGTCGCTAAGATCAGTAGCGCTAACGGGGATCACTTTTACAAGTGCTTCTTTCTGTTTGCCCAGTATGGCAGTATCGGGCGAGAAGGTTGCCGTATACGTTTTTGGTGCATTGCCTGGTGTTTCGGCAGGGGCTGCTTTATCAGTAGTTGGTGTGGCAGCTTGTTCAGTTGCGGTGCTGTCGCCTGCGGCTTTGTCGGTTTTTGATTTGCACGAGTAAACCATAACAGATGCTGAGAGCATGGCTACTAAAAATACTTTCTTCATAGTGATTTGTTTTAGATGGTGTTAAGTAAAGGCTATTATAAATATTGTAAATAAGTTAAGCTATAATATAACATTAACTATGCGTTAAGCATTTACATAGACAATTGGGAAGAGAAATTGTTGGGATAGGGAAGTTAAAAGTCAAAATTAAAAAGTCAGAAATGCCTTGTCATTCTGAGTGATAGCGAAGAATCTGTTAGGCCGCGTTTGTTTTTTGCAAAGGTCTGTGCCCTATCAACGTTAGTCCGCTCAATTGCCGCGGATGGACTTTGTCTTGATACAAAGTAACCAAAGATCATACAGCAAAGAGGCTTCTTTGCCGTACGAGGCCTTTGCCCTGCAAATCGTACAGAACCGCGGGCTGGAAATCTCTTACCCTGTCCGCTCAGGCCTTCGCTTCTGTAATAGATTCCGCAATGCCCTTGCCAACGCGCTAACCACCATTGTTCTGCCCGCTTTCGCCCGAAGCTTTTTTGCTGACGGGGCGAGAAAATAAAACTTGTCATTCTGAGCGTAGCGAAGAATCTGTTATTCTGCGTTTATTTTTAGGAAAGGTCTGTGTTGTAGTCAACGTTAGTCCGCTCAATTGCCGCGGAGGGCTGTTACTTTGTCTTGATACAAAGTAACCAAAGATCAAGACAAAAAAATCCTTCTGCCCACGAGCCTTTACGCTGGCTCGGTTTTTTGTCGGGCCTTTGCCCGCTTTTTAATATAGTTGCTGGCGCACGCGTGCCGCGTGTGCCGTTTACAGTAAGAGGCTTTTTTATACTAATTCTTAAATTCTGATTCAGACAGTTGCGTTAGTGATAGCAGTGGATACCGGCCCTTGTGGGTAAGGCCTGCAGGCGTATGAACGGATAGCACGCCCGTACGGAACGCCCGAAATATATAGCACGCGCCTTGTCTCATCTGAGATCTGCATGCCCGCATATTTGAAATTTGCACATCTAAAATCTGCACATCAGAAAACCCTACCTATTCTTTATCAAAACATAAGCTTTAGCCCACTTGTCGTGCCAGGCTTGTTTGCGATCGTCCCAAAGTACCCAAAGGTAGCCTATGAACAGGGCCGTGCCCGATACAATTTTGCCGACGTTGCGGATTAGCGCCCTAAAGAAGCTTAGCCTGCGTCCATCACTATCTACCACCGTAAGCCTGAAGAGTTTTTTACCCAAGCTACCCTGCAGCGGCGAAAACTCGCAAAGGGTATGGTACATGGCCATCACCAGGAAGGTAGTGATGTTAAACTGCATCATGGTATTAAGGTCGGTAACGGTAGCGCCACCATTCAGTGCACGTTCATAGATCTCTTTAAAATTCTCAGGCCTGAAGAACGATATCGGGTACGACATGATGAACGAATCGGCAATGTAAGCCAGCAGGCGCCAGCCAAAGCCTGCCAGGTTATCTTCGGTAGGGAAGTAGTAACCCTGTGCCTCAAAATAATGGAACAGCTCGGGCAGGTCAGATGCGCGCTGCCAGTCGGCGGCGTTGGGGCTCAGGATCAGCGTATCGGCATCAATATCGGCCTGCATGAGTTGCTCAAGCGTAAATGGGCCTTCTTCGGTTTTATCGCGTGCTATGTAGTAATTATCTTCCATTGTACAATTGTTGTGCGCCCGTTAAGAGTTAAGGGCATACATAATAATATTAACGCCAAATTTAGTGTTATCCTCGGCTAAAAATCGCTTATTTCTAAAATCATAATCCCACTCGCAGCCGTAATCTTTACTGCTGTACAAAACGCCAATGCGGCCGTTTATCTCAATGGCTTTAAGGTAATCATGCACGAGGTCGTCGCCCCAGCCGTTCAGCTCAAACGTTGTGGTGGGCGGGCCTTTCTCAAATTTAAAGAAAGCGCTGTATAGCTTATGGCTGTTAGGGATCTTCTTTAATGCTGACGGGCCAAACAGCGCCGCCATTTGCGCCTCAAATGATTTGGCAAAAAGGCCGTCGATATCGTGGTTACAATCGTCAACAAACACAAAGCCGCCGTTTTGTACGTACTGCTTAAAGTTGGCTTTCTCCTTAGCATCAAACTGCACCAGCTTATGCCCGCTGAGGTAGCAGAAGGGGTAATTGAAAATATCATCGCTGCTCAAAGGCACAACTTTTTCCTGCGGATTGATGGCTACGGTGGTGTACTCCAGTAACGAGTTGAGCAGGTTTGATGGCATGCGCTGGTCGGTATCCCAGTCGCCGCTGTGGTAACTGAGCCGGGTGAAGGTGAATTTTTGCGCCTGTGCCATAGCTGCTAAAATTAACACAAATATTTTGCCCGGGGGCGATGGATGGCATGCCGGTGCTGTAAAGTTTTGGATACTTTGTAGGTATACTTATAAAAAAATGGCGTGAATAGCTATCTTGTGATGGCCTCTCCCCCAACCCCTCTCTGAGAAGCAGAGAGGGGGGCTTTCTCTTTTTTGTGATAACAAAAAAGTTTTTTTACCCTCTTTCCGCGCAGCGAAGAGAGGGTCGACCAGCGAAGCGTAGTCGGGGTGAGTAAACGAAGCGCTGACAGCTTATTACAACAAATGCAACTAACTGAAAAACAACTCAACGCACTATTAGCCAAGCTGCCACAGCTTAAGGCAGAGATACAGAAGGTAATTGTAGGCCAGGATGCCATACTGGACGAGCTGCTTGTAGCTTTCCTTGCAGGTGGCCATTGCCTGTTGGAAGGCGTACCGGGGCTGGCCAAAACGCTTATCGTGAAAACCATGTCGCAGGCACTGAAACTGGCTTTTAGACGCATCCAGTTCACGCCCGATCTGATGCCTACTGACATCATCGGCACCGAGATATTGGAAGAAGATCATGCCACCGGCAAGCGTTTCTTCAAGTTCAATAAAGGGCCGCTGTTTGCCAATATTATACTGGCCGATGAGATTAACCGTACGCCGCCCAAAACACAGTCTGCATTGTTAGAGGCCATGCAGGAGTTTGAGGTAACTTATGGCGGGCAAACTTACCCGCTTGATAAACCTTTCTTTATACTGGCTACCCAAAACCCCATTGAGCAGGCCGGCACCTACCCGCTGCCCGAGGCACAGTTAGACCGCTTTCTGCTCCTTGTAAAAATTGGCTACCCAACCGAGCAGGAAGAGTTTGACATACTGAACCGTACCACCGGCACCAGGCAAGCCGACATACAAGCCGTAATATCTGCCGAAGAAATTATACAAGCCCAGGCACTGGTAAGGCAGGTAACCATTAATGAGGATCTGACGCGCTACGTTAGTCAGCTGATCCGTGCCACCCGCCCCGATACTACTACGGTTAGCTACGTAAAAGAATGGGTACGCTGGGGGGCAGGCCCCCGCGCAGGCCAGGCGCTGATACTAACGGCCAAAGCGCGCGCACTGCTTAAAGGCCGCTATACAGTATTGATGGAAGACATTCACGCTATGGCACCGGCCGTGCTAAGGCACCGCATCCTGATGAACTTCAGGGCCGAGGCTGAGGGGATAACATCTGATAAAGTAACTGAGGAATTGATAAAAGTGGTGGAGAGGAAGGGGGCGTTATAAAAATATGTCATTGCGAGCGATAGCGTGGCAATCTCACAGGACAAGTATGTAGGACCTGTCTATGAGATTGCCACGTCGCTCTCGCTCCTCGCAATGACACATTTAAAACTAATCTCTAATCAACTAATCACCAATCTCTAACCCAAAATGCTCAATCCTAAAACATTAACCACCATAAAAGATTTGCCATTACTGGCGAAAACGGTTGTTGATGGCTTTATGAATGGCTTTAACAAGAGCACGCTGAAAGGGCCGGGACTGGAGTTTAGCCAGTACCGCAGCTACCAGCCGGGCGATGACCTGCGCTGGTTGGACTGGCGCATGTTTGCCCGCAGCGACAGGTATTACATCCGCGAGTCGGAGACCGAAACCAGTATTTCGGTACGTTTTCTGGTGGATGCCAGCGCATCCATGAAACATGATGATAACGGGATTTTAAAGATAGAGTATGCTAAAATGCTGGCGGCTTCAATGGCCTGGCTGACTAACCTGCAAGGCGATTCAGTGGCACTGAATGTGTTTCAGGATGGTAAACTGTTCTCGCTACCTTCAAAGCCAGATCCGCAGCATCTGCAGCGCTTGTTATACCACCTGGAGCAGGTAAAACCAGAGGGACTGTTTACCAAACCTACCCATTATAAAGAGTTGTTCGCCGGCAATGGCCGCAAGGAATTACTGGTTTTTATCACCGATATGTATCAGGCCAATGGGGAAATATTTACCTTGCTGAATACCCTTGCTGCCCTCAGGCACGAGATCATCGTTTTCCACCTGATGGGGCAGAACGAACTGGATTTCGATTACAAAGGATACACCACTTTAGAGGACCTGGAGACGGGCGAGACAATCCAGATCAATGCCCAATCCGCAAAAGCAACTTATCAGGATAAATTGAAACAACACCTCGATACGATAAAAGCACAGCTGTTGGGCAAACGCATTGCCTACCGCGTGCTCAGCACATCGCAACCGCTTGATGAAGCCCTGAGAGAATTTTTGATTCAACGTAAAAAGGGACTGGTTTAATGGGGTTCCTTTCCCCTATATGGTTCCTCGCATTGGCAGCGCTCACAATCCCGCTGCTGATACACCTGTGGAATATCCGGCCGGGCAAAACCCTGAAGGTAGGCAGCATATCGCTCATCACAGAGGCTTCTAAAACCAGTAGTAGTAGTTTTAAATTACTGCATATCCTGCTGTTGATACTGCGTTGTTTGTTGCTGGCGCTGATAGCCATATTCCTCTCGAAGCCCGTTTGGGAGAAAATGATTTCCCCATCCAAAACAAAAGGTTGGATACTCATCCCGAAGGAAAATTTTAACGAGACCTACACCAAATTTAAACCCCAGGTTGATTCACTTACCGGCAAAGGCTACGAACTACATTATTTTAATGAGGGATTTGTAAAGCGTGATAGCACAAAGCAACAAGCAGATACCGCATCAAACACCAACTACTGGGGACTGGTAAAACAGCTTGAGCGGTCGGGGCAGGGCAGGCCGGTCTACATCTTCACTCCGAACTTCAAAAAGCATTTCAAAGGCAGCAAGCCAACCGTACATTTAAAACTGAAATGGCAAACCTATACCCAGGCAGATTCGGTAAGCAAATGGATAGCCTCGGCAGCGTTTACAAACGATGGCAGCATAAAAGTAACTGACGGAACAAGCACACCGCAAGGCACAACTTACGGCAGCAAGATCTTGAAAAACGATGGCGATGCTGTCCACACCGTCCGTACCCAAAACGGACGGACAAGCATCAGCCTAAATGGCAGCAAGGATGCGCCTGTTATAGTTGATACCACCACCCAACGCATCGCCATCTACACAGATAATTACCCGCTTGATGCAAAGTATCTGAAAGCCGCGCTGGATGCTGCTACTGCTTTTAGCGGCACTAAAACAACCATCAAACAATATAACAATACCGCAATTCCATTAGGCCAAACATGGCTGTTCTGGTTATCAGACAAGCCGGTGCCATCGAATATATCTACGCAGTCAAAGCACATTTTTGCTTACGCGGATGGGAAACCTGTAGATGTAAACTCATGGATTGAGCCGGGGCATATCGCTTTAAAAAAGCGCATCTCGTCAAAAGAGAATGATTCACAGGTTATCTGGACGGATGGCTTCGGCGATGCTATTCTTTCATACTCCAATAGCTCCCCCGCCAGCTGGCGGGGGCGGGGGGGGCTGTATACCCACTTCAACCCTGCATGGAGCGATCTGGTTTGGAGTGATGATTTTCCTGCCATGATATTAAAATTGCTGCAACAGCAACCGGCCAGCCAACCAAACGGGCGCGACCGCCGTATCATCAATAACCACCAGCTGCAGCCGGACATTGTTAACTATAATATGCCGATATCCCCGTTGCGCGAAAGCGGGCAAACTGATGTTTCCGGATACTTCTGGTTGCTGCTGATGGTGGTTTTTGCAGCAGAACGCGTTTTGAACTACAATATTAAACAAAGGGAAAATGGCTGAGCAGGGCGGTATATACAAAATACAAAGCCTGCGCAGGCGCTGGGTGATATACCACGTGCTGGAAGATATTTTGCTTTCGGTATACGCTGCCCTGTACATAGGCGCCATAGCGTATTACCTGGTATCGCAAACGCTGCTGTGGGGCATGTTGGCCTTCCCCGTAGTGTTGCTGCTGATATTACTGCTGCGCAAACCATGGCAAATCCCCGATGAAAAGATAGCCGCCTTCCTCAACAAAGAATACCCCGAACTGGAAGAGAGCGCCCAACTATTGCTTATCCCGTCTATTGATAAAAACATGCTACAAAACCTCGCCTCGGCAAAGGCAGAGGGTGTACTGAGCAACTTGAAAGTGTCGCATAAGCCTTTTGCTAAAAGTTTGGTGGTGGCATTTATATCGCTGTTGGTGGCTACGGGTTTTATATGGGCTTTAGGTAAGATATTTCATGTTGAACGCATTTTGTACACCCATGACCGTGATGTGGCTTTCTGCGCGCCCGAGAAACCCGAGGTGTTGCTGCCGCAGGTGCGCGGCGTGCATATTACTATTACGCCGCCAGCCTATATCAGTGCTGAGCCGTTTACCTGGGATAAATTCAATATTACAGTAAACGAAAATGCAAACCTGCTTTGGCAGGTGAAAACCAATGTTCGGGTAAAAGGCCTCTCGCTGGTGATTAATGATGTGCAGGAATTGAAACTGAAGCCTTCGGCAGATGGCAGGATGTGGACAGGCAGCAGGCAACTGAGCAAGCCCGGCTTTTACCAGGTAAAGATAGACGGCAAACTGTCCGACCTCTATAAGATCATTGTACTGAAAGATGCCCCGCCCGTTATCCACGTAAAAACGCCTAAGCCTTACACTTATATCGATGCAGGCGAGGCACAGCAGGTAAACATCAATACCGCTATTGATGATGATTATGGCGTGACTAACGCGCAGATCGTCGCCACCGTAGCCAAAGGCCGCGGTGAGGGCGTAAAGTTCACTGAATACAAAATTCCGTTTGCGGATGCCTTTGCCGAACGCAAGACCAAATACAACCTGCAGAAACTCATTAACCTGCCTGCCCTTAAAATGGAACCGGGCGATGAACTGTACTTCTACGTACAGGCGCAGGATACCTATAAGCAACAGAGCCGCTCAGATGTGTTCCGTGTGAGCATACAAGATACCGCAGAACT
Source organism: Mucilaginibacter conchicola (assembly GCF_003432115.1). GTDB lineage: Bacteria > Bacteroidota > Bacteroidia > Sphingobacteriales > Sphingobacteriaceae > Mucilaginibacter > Mucilaginibacter conchicola. The sequence goes on along the minus strand of NZ_QWDC01000002.1, from coordinate 364,954 downwards.
ATTGAGCATGAACGGTATGGTAGCCGGCTCGAGCCTGAAGCCGGAGTTTTTCAGGAGCGAGCGGCAGATCATTATTGATGCCGAGCAATTACTGAAAGATAAGGATAGCATCAGCGTAGAGAAATTTAACGCCCGAAGTAATGATCTCGCTATCGATCAAAAATTATTACGCCTGCGTTACGGCAAATTCCTTGGCGAAGAAGCCGAGGATGAGATAGGTGCAGGCTCTAAAGAAGATGAAAGTCCGGAAGATTTTAGCAATGCCAAAAAGATCCTGAAAGAATATACTGACGACCACGATAATGCCGAGGATGCAGGCCTGTTTGAACCTGCCATAAAGGCCCAGCTAAAAGCCACCCTCACCGAGATGTGGAAAGCCGAGCTGCAACTACATTTGTATAAGCCACAATCGGCATTGCCCTTTGCTTACAAGGCTTTAAGATTACTGAAAGATCTGCAACAAAAATCGCGTGCCTACGTAGCCAAAACGGCCTACAACCCGCCACCGCTAAAACCCGAGAAACGCCTGAGCGGTGAATTGGATAAAGTCATAGATCCGAACAACAAGCAGGAAATAAAACCTTCGGCAGATAAGCAGCTTGCTTTGCGAAATGCCGTGGCCGTGCTGCAAACTTTAAAAGCTGGCAAAGCGGCTACCCCTGCCGACAAACGCGTTTTACAACTGGCCGATCAAAAGCTGAGCGAGAATGCTTCGGCGCAGCCGGGCGTTTACTTGCCTGCGCTGAATGCCATGCGGCGTGTCCTCTCCCTGTCCGCCCCAAAACGGACGGACATAGAACTGGTGGAACAAGCCATTCAGAAGAGTTTATCGCCATTAAAAACAACGCCATCATCAGCGCCGGTTGCGGCAGATATGGGCCTCTCCAAACAATACTATAAAAACCTAAACCGTTAATGCAAAGCCTGCCGCCATATATCATCATATCGGTTTGCGCCATTGCCGCAACGGTGTTTGCCGTGCTCGAAATTAAGCGACGGAACAAGACGCTTTTGGCGTGGAGATTAGTGGCGGTTGTGGTTGCAGTAGCAGCACTTGCTTGCATCGCCTTGCCTTTGAAATACGATAGCGAGCGGGCATTAAATACCGAAAAGAAAACGGTGCTGCTAACCGCAGGCTTTAATGCGGACAGCGTTGCCGCCGATTCTAACACTCTTGTTTATACGTTGGATGGAGCTATCAAGAAAGCTTATCCGAAAGCAACGCTTCTGAGAGGATTAGATGAGTTAACTGAAGCAAAAGCCAACACCTTGCACATCTATGGCGATGGTTTAAAAACTTATGAATTGTCGCAACTGGATAGCATGCCGGTTGCTTTCCATCCATCAGGCAAGCCGTCGGGTGTAACATCCGCAACCTGGGCGGCGCAACTCAAAGCAGGCGAGGCTTTACAGGTACAGGGTGTCTACAACAATACATCCACCCAAAAAGTAAAACTGGTGTTAAAAGGACTGGCTACCGGTTTGGATTCAGTTACTGTAGGGCCTAAATCAGAAACCCGTTTCAGTTTGTCAACTAAGCCCGCAGCTACGGGGCTGTTGGTTTATCAGTTATATGCCGATACCGCGTTAAAAGGCGATATCCCAGTGCAGGAAAAGCCTGTCAAGCCACTCCGGGTTTTAATGCTTTCGGCTTCGCCGGGTTTTGAGACCAAGTTTCTGAAGAACTGGTTGGGCAGTAACGGCTATGCCGTTGCGATGCGCACGGCCATCAGCAAAAACAAATACAATACAGAGTTTATCAATCTGCCGCAGACGAATATCAGCAGTTTATCCGCCTCAATGCTCAATAAATTTGATGTGGTTATCGGCGACCTTTCCGCCCTCACATCACTTAATCAGACTGAAACATCGGTGCTGAAAAAACAGGTTGATGATGGCGGTCTCGGTATCATCGTTCGTGCCGATAGTACTGATAAAAAAAGCTGGTTGCAGAACGGTTTCTTGGTCGATAGTCCCTCGGGGAAAGAAGCCGCGCCGTCCTTCATTAGCATTGATAACCAAAAAAGCCGTTCAGGTAAATTGCTTACCGGCAATGCGCAACTCATCCATCAAAACAGTACACAACAATTAGCATCCGCAGGTAATAGAACGCTCGCTGCTGCTGCTCAGACGGGCATGGGGAAAGTAGTTTTCACAACACTAAATAATACATACAGCTGGATGCTGGGCGGCGATAAAGAAGATTATGCCGCGTTCTGGTCGGTATTGATCGGCAAAGCTGCGCGCAAGGCTGATGATGCGCCATTGAAGATCTCGTTTGCCTCTTTACCTGTAGTGGGCGAGCCTATCAACCTAAATATTGAGCGTGGCGATGCAAATGCCCTATCAATAAATAATGAAGCCGTAGCCCCTGAGCAAAGCTTGTCCGTACCGTTCGCCTGGGTTGCGGACGGACAAACAAATACCCACGGCTGGCAAACACTGCAAAACGGAGAGAGCTTTGCCAATTGGTATGCTTATCCCGCTAACCAATGGCAGTCCATTCAATCTTCTGAAAAGATAAATGCTACTAAGGTTTATGCCAATTCTCATCCCAATACCTCAATTGTAACAAACTCGATACAAAGAAATGTTAGGATTGATGTGCCGAAAATCTATTTTTATGTGCTGCTGCTTGCAGCCTGTACTTTCCTTTGGATAGAGGCCAAGCGCCTAATCTAAATCCTCTCCAGCGGAGAGGACTTCAAAAGAAAGAGGATTGAACCCTCTCCTTTGGAGAGGGCAGGGAGAGGCTTTTACACTGTGTTTTTACTAACCCGTCTTCCCCGGTTGGGAATTAATTTTTGGAGGATTAACTTTTGAGACGAAGAGACTTTATTTATCTGACAGGTCTGGGTGCCGGTGCTATGGCATTGCCATCGCTTGATAGCTTTGGCAAGAGCATAGACCTGCAGCAGGCACTTGAGGGCATTGATGTGCGCCTTAAAAAGCAACTGGCCGATGCAGGGCTTAACGCTGCAAAGTCGGCAGGGGCAAGTTATGCTGATGTACGCATTGGCCGTTACCTTAACCAGTTTGTAATAACCCGCGAGAACCGCGTAATCAACGTAGCCAATACCGAATCGTTCGGGGTTGGTATTCGCGTTATTGCCAACGGCTGCTGGGGCTTTGCCGCCACCAACGAGGTAACCAAAGAAGGTATTGCCAAAGCTGCACAACGTGCTGTAGCCGTTGCAAAAGCAAATGCTAAACTGGGCAGTGCACCTGTACAATTGGCACCACAAAAAGGCTACGGCGAGGTAAGCTGGAAAACGCCTATCGAGAAGAATGCCTTTGAGGTACCTATTAAAGACAAGGTAGACCTGCTTTTGGGCGCAAACGCTGCTGCCATGAGCGGTGGGGCCAACTTTGTAAACTCGATGATATTTGCCGTTAACGAGCAGAAATACTTTGCATCAACCGATGGCTCATACATTGACCAGGATGTGCACCGCCTTTACCCTACTTTTACCGTTACCAAGATAGACTCGGCTTCAAACTCGTTTGAAACACGCCGTTCGTTGAGCTCGCCGGTAGGCATGGGCTACGAATATTTAACACCACAGGCCGATCAGAAAATTTCTGCCATAACGCCGCTTTATAAACAGCGTTATGATATGCTCGAGGATATAAAGTTTGCCACTACACAGGCTGCCGATAAGGTAAAAGCCAAAAGTGTAGAGCCGGGCAAGTACGACCTTGTTTTAGACCCAAGCCACCTTTGGTTAACCATCCATGAATCGGTAGGCCACCCAACCGAGCTTGACCGTGTGCTGGGCTATGAGGCCAACTTTGCAGGTACCAGCTTCCTTACTTTGGATAAATGGAAATCGGGCAATTTTGCATTTGGCAGCAAGAACGTGAACATTGTTGGCGATAAAACCCAGGTAGGTTCGCTTGGTGCCGTTGGTTACGATGATGAAGGCGTTGCCTGCAAAAAATGGGATATTATTAAAGATGGTGTGCTGGTGAACTACCAGGCCATCCGCGATCAGGCGCATATCATCGGCCTTAAAGAATCACAGGGCTGCTGTTACGCTCAAAGCTGGCAGGATGTGCAGTTCCAGCGTATGCCAAACGTATCGTTACAGCCGGGCAAAACGCCGCTGGCCGTTAATGATATGATCAAGAACGTGGAGAAAGGTATCTACATTATTGGTGATGGCTCTTTCTCAATAGATCAGCAACGCTATAACTTTCAGTTTGGCGGCCAACTGTTCTACGAGATCAAGAATGGCAAAATAGCAGGTATGCTTAACGATGTGGCTTACCAGGCCAATACCCGCGAGTTCTGGAACTCGTGTACTGCAGTCTGCGATCAGAACGATTACCGTTTAGGCGGATCGTTCAATGACGGTAAGGGCCAGCCAAGCCAAAGCAGCGCGGTATCGCATGGTTCATCAACAGCAAGGTTTAACGGTGTTAATGTGATTAACACAAAAAGAAAGATCGGATAAGATATGCCAATATATACTAAAGAACAGGCACAGGCTTTATTAAAGAAAGTGCTTAGCTATTCAAAAGCCGACGAGTGTGAGCTAAGCCTTAGCGGCAGCGAGGGCGGCAACGTACGTTATGCGCTTAATGCAGTATCAACCGCAGGCGATATCAGCAGTGTTGGCCTTAGCGTAACATCGGTTTATGGCAAAAAAGCGGGTTCGGCATCTATCGATCAGTTTGATGATGCATCATTGGAAAGGGTTGTTCGCCGTTCAGAAGAACTGGCGCAGCTTGCTCCCGAGAACCCCGAATACATGCCGATGCTTGGCCCAGGCGAATTTAAAGAGGCGATCACCTTTAATGCCAACACCGCAGCTATGACGCCGGAGAGCCGTGCCGAAATGGTGGGCAAAAGCTTAGAAGTTACCAAAGCAGCTAAGCTAAATGCTGCAGGTTTCCTGGAAAACTCAAGCGGTTTTTACGCGGTAATGAACTCTAAAGGCTTGTTCGCCTATGATAAAAGCAGCGATGTTACCTTCTCGGTAACCACCCGTAACGAGGCCGGTACCACATCGGGCTATGCAGCACGTGGCTTTACCGATGTGGCTAAACTGGATACTGCGTCGGCAACGCGCGTAGCTTGTATGAAAGCCAATGCTTCTACCAATGCAAAGGCCTTAGAGCCGGGTAAATACACCGTGATATTAGAGCCTGTTGCGGCTACTTACATGATGGAGAATATGTTCCGTTTTGATGCACGCAGTGCCGAGGAAGGCCGCAGCTTTTTAAGCAAAAAAGGTGGTGGCACCCGTTTAGGCGAGCAACTGGTAGACACTAAAGTAACCATCTACTCAGATCCTTTTAACCCTGATCTGCCTTCATCAACCTGGACAGGCGAGGGCTTACCACGTGAGAAGACTTTATGGATAGATAAAGGTGTGGTGAAGAATCTTTCATACTCGCGCTACTGGGCGCAAAAGAAAGGTGTAAAACCTGTTCCCGGCCCGGCCAATATCATCATGGAAGGTGGCGATGCTACTTTAGAAGAGCTGATCAAAAGCACCGAGCGTGGTATCCTGGTATCAAGGTTATGGTACATCCGCATGGTTGATCCGCAATCGTTACTGTTAACGGGCCTTACACGTGATGGTACTTTCTATATTGAGAACGGTAAGATCATTCATCCTGTAAAAAACTTCAGGTTTAACGAGAGCCCGGTGATTATGCTGAACAACCTGGAAGCCCTTGGTAAAACCGAGCGCAGCATCAGCGTTGAAAGCTACCGCAGCTACCTGATCCCGCCAATGAAGATAAGAGACTTCACGTTTAGCTCGCTGTCTGACGCGGTTTAGTAGTTGGCAGTTCTGAGTTTGCAGTTTGCAGGGCTTATCTGTTGAAATAGATTAAATGTTCGACAAAAATTGGAAATAAGATCTAACACAAAACCACCAAAGGGAGCAGTAAAAGGAACGGCAACAGGGCTTTTTATGATGTGCTTTTTCACCATGATATGGGCCGGAGTTGCCTTTGGTGGTTTGCGCGAAACTGGCTATGCCTGGTTGTTAGCTATATTTCCTTTATTGAGCATTGTTTTCTTCGTAAAAGGGATAGCGTTATTTAAGATGGCTAAAGGCATACCCGTGTCTACATCAGAAACTGATAAAGCGGAGCAAAAGCGAATAGGCAAGTGGTTCGGAATTACTTTTGGAGCAGAAGCCCTGGGTATTTTTATCGGAATCAACTTAGTGGTTAACCTTGGGTACCCTGAGCTTACTTTACCTGTAATGGCGTTGGTGGTAGGCCTGCATTTTTACCCAATGGCTAAGATATTTAAACGCAGCGTAGATTATTACCTGGCTACGTTTAGTACCTTGTTTGCCTTATGCAGTATAGTTTTTACTTTGAGAAAAATGATGCCGGCTAACTACATACTGGCCTTTTTAGGCATAGGACTTGCGGTTACTACATCGTGTTACGGGTTATACATGGCCAGGCAGGCAACAAAGTGGTCAAACAACTAAACGCGATTTTGCCATTTTCTAAATTATACCAGATAGAAAGTTGCAGGCATAAACCTGCAACTTTTCTGCTTTTATAGCACGGTGTATTATCTCAAATGATTAAATTTGAATATGGCAACATTAATTGTACATCCCGAAAATGAAGAACAATCTGACGCATTAAAGGCAGTTATGAAAGCTCTGAAGATATCTTTTGAGGAAGAAAAGGATGAATATGATCCTGCTTTTGTGGAGATGGTTTTAAAAGGCGAAGAAGAAATAAAAGCAGGGAAAGGTACAAAAGTAGATACTGATGATCTATGGAAGTAATATTTACTTCTGCTGCTTTGGCTCATCTTCAAGAGTGGAGGAAAAGCGGAAATGCAGGTGTTCAAAAGAAAATCAGTGAATTGATCGCATCCATAAAAGAAACGCCTTTTGAAGGTGTCGGAAAACCGGAACCATTAAAACATCAATTAACAGGTAAGTGGTCAAGGCGCATTAACCACGAACATCGAATAGTTTACAGCTTTGATAACGATATCATCAGTATATATTCCTTAAAAGGACATTATTAAAAACATGACGCCATTGCAATTGCAGTGGCGTTTTTTGTTTCTTTGCAGCCCAATAATCCAAAACCATGCACACTTTCCCTGTTATCAGTTCCACTATTTCTGCCGATGCTTTGGCTCCGTTTGTTGCGGAAGCTTACAATTTAGAAGTAAACACCTGCAAACTGCTTAAAACCGGTATCAACCACAGCTATCTTATCAAAGCCGGAGAGCAGAAATTCGTATTCAGGATCTATAGCTTGGATTGGCGCAGCAAAACAGAGATAGCGGAAGAGATACGTTTGTTAAACCTGTTGAGAGATAATGGCATCCCGGTATCGTATGCTATACATGATACGTGTGGCAATCACATACAAGAGTTAAACGCACCCGAAGGCATGCGTTACGGTGTGCTGTTTAGTTTTGCTGAGGGGGAGAAGCTGCTGAACCTGTCCGCAGATGTCCACCATACTATCGGACGGACAATGGCGCAGATGCATCAGCTTACCGAAGGGTTGACACTGCAACGCGTTACTTATACTGCCGATGTAATGCTTCAACAATCGTTGCAACAGCTAAAGAAGTATCTGCCTGCCGATACCGAAGAGATGCAATGGATGCTATCCACCCAAAAGATCTTGCTTGGACTGTGGAACAATGTTGATACTGATAAAGTGCGTACTGGTGCTGTACACATGGATATCTGGTTCGATAACCTCAATGTTACCGCTGATGGTAAGGTCACCCTGTTCGATTTTGATTTCTGCGGCAATGGCTGGCTTTGCTTGGATATTGCCTACTATGTGCTGCAGGTTTACAGTACAGAAAAAGTAGAAGCTTATCGCGATGAAAAGTTGAAGAGTTTTTTTGAAGGGTATGAAAGCATAACAATTATATCAGAAGAAGAGAAACGCTTACTGCCGATGCTGGGCGTAAGTATGTATTATTTCTACCTCGGCATACAATCACAAAGATTTGAAAATTGGGCCAACGTTTTTTTAAACGAAACCTATTTAAAACGGTTTATTACTGTGTTGGTGAAGAAATATTTCGACGACCACGTATATATATCATAACGCTATGAATACAACGAAAATTGGCTGGATAGGCCTCGGACTGATGGGCAACCCCATGTCGCAGCAATTGCTTAAGGCAGGCTACCCGCTTACTGTTTATAACCGCAACAAGGATAAAGAAGCCGCGCTGAAAGAGCAGGGCGCAAACACGGCGTCAACCCCAAAAGAGTTATTGCAGCAAACGGATGTGGTGATCATCATGGTGACCGATGACAAGGCCATCCGCGATGTTTTTGAAGGAGAGGACGGTTTATTAGCTGCCAGTGGAAATGATAAAGTGATCATCAATATGAGTACCGTATCGCCGGCTATAAGTAAAGAGATGGCACAACGCAGCAATGAGCATGGCTTGAGTTATCTGGATGCGCCTGTATCAGGCAGTGTAAAACAAGCCGAGACCGCCCAACTGGTTATTATGGCCGGCGGAGATTCATCGGTATTTGAAAAAGTTAAACCTGTGTTAGATACCATGGGTAAGCTCTCCCTCAACGTAGGCGATACCGGCGCGGGTAATGCAGCAAAACTGGCTATTAATACCCTGTTGAGTTTCTACACGCAGGGTTTAGCAGAAGCGGTTATCCTCGCTAAAAATAACGGTATCAAACCTGAAATTTTATTGGAGCTTTTAGGCAACGGTGCTATTGCCAATCCATACACTAAAATAAAAGGGAATGCAATTGTGAATGATAATTTTACAGCAGCCTTCAGCCTCAAGAATATTGTGAAAGACCTGAAGTTATCGCGCGATATCGGCTTGACTACTCCCCTCGGAGAAACGACCCTGGCAACGTTTGAGGCTGCATCAGCAAAGCATGGCGATGAAGATCTGATAGCAGTGTACAAATATTTAAATGGCGATAATTAATCGCGTTTGCGTTTTAACGTGTACGATGGCTTGTTGGATTGGATATGTTCAGCATCATCGTACAGGTTAAGCGTTTTTTTGTTGATAATGAAAGAGTATGATTTCTGCTCTTTTGAGTTGATGTTGAAGATGATTTCGTCATGGCTACGGTCAGGGTCGGCCACCAGGTCATTCTGTACAAAATAGCGGTTTAGTCCCGGCAGGCCGGTTACCTTACCGTCATCAGAAAACTTTGCTTTAACCGGTTTGCCTACAGCGTTAGTGCCTTCATAATTGCCTGAAAGTATAGCCTGGTTGATCATATAGTTCATTGCGTAAGCTGGCGCTTCTTCAGACTGATTGGCCATTGCTTTTACATACTGCGCGGTGCTGGTTTCTTTGGTAGCCTCGTCATAATGGTAAATAATGAGCGTGGTGTCTTTATTTTTAAGCTTGTAACTTAACTCATCCTTCCCCAAAACAATTGTAGTAGTATTGCGGCCAGGCTCAAATTTAAGGGTGATCTGGTTGGCCTCATGGTTGTTCCATACTGTCGGTACGCTGATACTGTCGCCGCGCATTTTGGTGGTATCAATATGCAATACGGTTATGCCCGTACCCCGCTCAACCGCCGCCAGCGGCGATTTACTTTTCTTTACTTTTTTGATATAGTCCTTTTTTACCCATACACCGTTTATCAGCGGTTTAAACTGCTGTATCAACTCGGGTGATTGGTTAAGCGGTTTATCGGCTTGTTGCGGATCGTTACATGCGCAAAATATACCAACGCAAAAAATAAGAGAAAGTATCTGCTTCATAACGGGGTATTGATAATGCCTAATATAACTTTATATAAGCAAAAAACGTGCTATTATGCAGGAAATGGTGAAAATTAAGGGTTTTACTTTTGGCGTATGAGGGTGTAACGCAGTTTGTCGATCTCCAGCAAAGATGAATCGGCATTCGGTTTTGTTGAGAAGAGCTTGAGTGTATCGCCGGTTATTTTGAAGGTGAACCAGGTGTAGGGAACGGTTTTACCATCACTAAAACCTATACGGTCTAAATTGTCCATAGGTTCTTCGTTAAGGTCGTTATGGATGTTGTAGGTTTTAAACGGACTAAACCCTTTAATAATGCCGTTTGCACTAAGGCTTACTTTTGATTTAACAGCATTGCTATCTGTCATAATGTAATTACCTGCAACAAGGCCTTTATTAATAAAATATTCTAAACCAGTGCCCAAATTATCATTTGCCAGCGGTGATTTTTTATAAACCGTTGTTGTTACTTTGTGGTTTTCGCCCACCCAATATAATGTTAACACGGTGTCGCCTTTAATTACAGAATATTGTATTTCACTGTCGCCTAATTGAAGAGAGTTTTCTCTTTTGCCGCGTTTGAACCTTAAAGGAGACTCACTTGAATCATGATTTTCCCAGCCAAGCAGCACCATCAAACTGTCACCCTCAACTTTATGCCTGTCAAACAAAATACATGTTATACCTTTAACTTTATCCATTGCCGCTAACGGCGATTTTGTAGCGATTACTTTATCTATGTAACTTATCTTAACCCAATTGCCGGTAAAAATGGGTTTAAATTTGGCTATAAGGTCGGCTGTTGTGTTGCTTGAGGGCTTTGTTGATATTGTATCTTGTTGTTGTTCTTGTTTAGGGGCTTTATTTTTGCAGGATGCTAAAAAGGCCAGTGCTAAAAGCGGGAGTATGAAGTATTTCATAATAAGGTTGCGTGATAAGGTTTGCTATGTAGACAAAGTTATTGGCAGTTATTTGAAGTATCGTTTAGTATGCAATACTCTTAATATAGTTATAGAATTTTGGTTGTGGATGTAATGAATACCGTATGGATAGCGATACATGGGCGCAATTCTAATTCCGCGATATCTGACTTGGAATAGCTTTGGGTCTTGTTCTATAAAAGCTATTGTTTCAAAGAACTCCTTGAAAAAGTTTTTGACTACTGACGAAGAAATATCAGTATAATATTCGTCTATCTCATCTAAATCGGTTTCTGCATCCGGACTGTATCTTAAGATATGGTTCATTTACGCATGAACTTGTTTTTGATGTGTTCCGCAGAAACATAGGTGGCTGTGCCATCTTCTTCTTTTAACAACATGTCATCCATCATTTTTTTATATTCGTCTGTAAGCTCGAGGTTACGATGATGTTGATGGACAAGATTTTCATAATCCTCTATGGAAATAATAACAGAAGTTCTTTTTCCTTTTTCGTCAGTTACAAATTGCGTTGCCATATTCAAATTTAACTAAATGTTGTTAGAATATCATACTACCTAATAACGTTTAAGTTCTGAACTTCTTTCGTAAATTTGTATTCATTAATTCCACGCCTGCATGAATGCTGATGCCGATAAAGTGCTGCCCGGTAAATATTGTAACTCGTTAACAGATTATTCGCGCTTTGTTACCCGCGAGGTATTTATTGGCGATGTGCCTATGGGTGGCAACAACCCTATACGTATCCAAAGCATGACCACTACAGATACCATGGACACCATTGGTACCGTAGAGCAAACCATCCGTATGGTTAATGCAGGCTGCGAGTATGTGCGCATTACCGCACCCAGCATCAAGGAAGCCAACAACCTTGCCGAAATAAAAAAACAACTCCGCATGCGCGGATGCAATGTGCCACTGGTTGCTGATATCCACTTCACACCAAACGCTGCCGAAGTGGCCGCACGTATAGTAGAAAAAGTGCGTGTTAACCCTGGTAACTACGCCGATAAAAAGAAATTTGACCAGATAGATTATACCGACGCCCAGTACCAGAACGAGCTTGACCGGATCTATCAAAAATTTGCCCCACTGGTAGCGGTTTGTAAAGAATACGGTACCGCCATGCGTATTGGTACCAACCACGGCTCGCTGAGCGACCGTATCATGAGCCGTTATGGCGATACCCCGCAAGGAATGGTGGAGAGCGCCATGGAATTTATGCGCATGTGCGAGCAACTGAACTACTACAACCTGGTAGTATCTATGAAGAGCAGTAACCCGCAGGTAATGGTGCAAGCCTATCGCCTGCTGGTAGAAACCATGGTTGCCGAAGGTATGAACTATCCGCTTCACCTCGGCGTAACAGAAGCCGGCGACGGCGAGGATGGCCGTATCAAATCTGCCGTAGGTATAGGTACTTTGCTTGAGGATGGCCTCGGCGATACCGTCCGTGTATCCCTTACCGAAGAACCCGAAGCCGAAGCACCGGTGGCTATTGCGCTGGTGAACCGCTACTCTGAGAGAAGTCAAAAGTCAAAAGTCAAAAGTCAAAATCCGTCTGCGGACTTCGGACTAAAGACTTCTGACTTATATTCTCCCTACGAATACAAAAAGCGCGAAACTTACGAGGCCAACGCATTTATAGGCGGGCACATGGTACCGCGCGTGGTGGTTGATCTGGAGCATGCTAACCTTAAAGATCCGGCGGTATTAGGCGCTGCCGGGTATATCTACTCGCCGCTGCTGGATAAATATAACATGGGCGAGCAGTCGGTTGATTTTGTTTTCCTGGGCGATAGTCTGCCGTCGTTTAATATGCCGGGCAACTTGCGCCAGTTGTATAATTACAAAACCTGGCAAACGCTTGCTAATAAAACGCTTTGCCACCCGCTTTTTACGCTTGATGAATATATAGCAGCAGATACCGACCGTTCATCGGCCCTTAACCTGGTGCGCATTACTCATGCCGACCTTGATACCGATGCCTTTGGCGCTATCCCGCTGGATGCATCGCTGGTGTTTGTGTTAGAGACAACCCAACTGCACGGCATGGCCGACCAGCGCTCTTTCTTCCTCAAAATGCTGGAGATGGAATTGGATGTACCGGTTATTGTGAAGAGAAGCTATGATTTAAGTCAAAAGTCAAAAGTCAGAAGTCAAAATGAGACTTCAGACTTAGAGCTTCAGACTACAGACTTGCAACTCTTCGCCTCAACAGACCTCGGCGCTTTATTAGTTGATGGTTTTGGCGATGGGATTTGGATAGATGCACCACAATTGCCTGCCGATGTAATTACTTCTACGGCGTTCGGGATATTGCAGGCTACACGCTCGCGTATCTCAAAAACAGAATATATCTCGTGCCCAAGCTGCGGGCGTACTTTGTTTGATCTGATGGTGACCACCCAGATGATCCGCAGCCGTACCAGTCACCTCAAGGGATTGAAAATTGGCATTATGGGCTGCATAGTGAACGGTCCCGGCGAAATGGCCGATGCCGATTATGGTTATGTAGGCTCGGGGCCAGATAAAATTACTTTGTACCGCGGTAAAGAAGTGGTAAAGAAAAACGTGAATACCGATAAAGCGCTTGATGAACTCATCGGCATCATTAAAAACGACGGCAACTGGATTGATCCGGTTGAATAAAATAAAAGGGGGCAACCTCGCGCCGCCCCCTCACTTAACGATTAAAACAAAATTCTTTAGTGCTTTTCTAACTGCTCAATAGCTACTGCTGCACGCAGGTTTTGCAGTTTATCCTTTTCGCAAAGATTTGCACATATCTCATTCAAGGCGTTTTGCACGCGCTTATTGCTGATGTTTAATTTAGTATCAACCGTTTCCTGGTAGATAAGCCGGGCCGAATCATTGTAAAATTTAACGGTTTGCAGTTTAGGATACTTTGAGTTGTACTCAATAACCCACGTGCCGCGGTTGTTATCGGTTCTTATACTTTGTGCCATGCTCTGTATGGTGGCTATTCCTGTAATTATTGCTGTGATAAGTAACTTTTTCATGGTGTTTTAAATTTTAATTCGAGAGCTAAATTATCCCGCCCGTGTACCATTATAAATTACATGCGTTACACAGCAATTTACTTTCGCCAAAGTGTAACTATCTCACTATAACCTACGTCTGTTTAATTAAACAACCCTTTTGATGTACAAATTATGTTGTTCGTCGTATAATTGGGTTGTTTGTCTTGATTGGATAAGTAATTTATAATGATGTAGTTACAATGAGATACCTTTGGTATGTGAAACATTTTGTAAGCATAGTACAAACCGGTGTAAAAATACCGCGGGTGGTGCAACATATCTTGTTCTGGATAGTGGTATCGCTGCTGTTAACGGGCATGTATTCGTTACCGATAACGTTCTCCATGTCGTTACGGAACAACCTTTTTTATATGCCGGTACAAATAGTTTACTATTATTTAGTAGCCTACTGGCTTATACCCCGTTTTTTGTTTGTTGGCAGGTACTTTACTTTTGCCGTGCTGTTGGGTATTGCGGCGGTTTTATCAGGTGTACTTAGCCGTAGCATAGGCTTAACACTGGTTATCCCCTACATGATAGAGAACCTTCCCATCACCGATCCCGAATATGTTACTTATCATCAGCAAGCATTTTGGATCAAACTATGGGATATGTCAAACCTGGTAAATGCTTTTAAAGGCACCAACCTCATTATTGGTTTTACGCTGGCTATTAAACTTTTTAAAATGTGGTACGAGCGAAAGCAGGCCGCCCTTGAAGCCGAGCTAAGCGCATTAAAGGCACAGGTGCACCCGCATTTTCTGTTCAATACGCTGAATAATTTATATGCGCTCAGCCTGGATCAGTCGCCGAAATCACCGCAGTTGATATTGGGCCTCTCAGACATATTGCGCTACATGCTTTACGAGTGTAATACCGACGAGGTGCCGCTGGAGAAAGAAATATTTATGATGCAGCAATATGTGCGTTTAGAGAAACTGCGCTATGAGGATCGTATAGATATCACTTTTAATATTGATGGAAACCTGCAGGATAAACTGATAGCGCCGCTATTGATATTGCCTTTTATTGAGAATGCCTTTAAGCATGGCGTAAGTGAGAAAACTGGCGATGTATGGATAAACATCAACATCACCATTCGTGGCAACCATTTTAAACTGAAAGTAGCCAACAGCAAAGCAGAAGTTGCCCCAACTACCGAACAACAAGGCCATATAGGGCTAAAGAATGTGCAGAAACGCCTGGAATTGTTATATCCTGATGCATCACACCTTAAATTGATGGATGATGAGGATACCTTTTTGGCCGTGCTTGATTTGGAACTGAATATGATAGCGCCTGCCGTGAAGCAACAGGTGCAGCCCCAGCATCAACCTAAACTATCCGCGGTATGAAAATCAGGGTTTTAATTGTTGATGACGAGCCTTACGCGGTAGAGGTGATTGAGAAATACCTCTCGGCTTTTACAGAGATGGAACTGGTGGGCAAATGCAACAACGGCATTGAGGCTTTTAAAATATTGCAGCAAAAGCAGGTTGACCTCATGTTTCTGGATATACAGATGCCCGGTATAAAAGGTACCGATCTGCTAAAGAGCCTGAAGAACCCGCCCAAAGTGATTTTCACTACTGCCTACAGCGAGTACGCCCTGGAAGGCTTTGATCTGAACGCGGTTGATTATCTGCTAAAACCCATCCCCTTTGATAGGTTCTTGCGCGCCGTGGATAAAATTTACAACCTGCCCGACGGCAAAGGTAAACCCCTTATCAGCTATGAAGCCCCCGTGAGTGACCATGAAGCTTTCATGTACCTGAAGGTTGACCGCCGCACCGTTAAAGTGAACATTAACGATGTACTGTGGATAGAGAGTCAGCGCGATTATGTAAAAGTGATAGTGAAAGACCATGTGTATATTACCCGCCAAAAAATAAGTTTGCTCGAGGAAATGTTGCCCGAGCAGAAGTTTGTGCGGATACACCGCTCGTTTATTGTGGCTGTGGCAAAGATCACTTCATTTTATTCCTACAGCGTTGATGTGAACGGCCACGAATTACCCATTGGCAGAAATTACAAGCTTGATGTGCAGAAGAAGCTGAAGGCGGAGAGTGTGCATTGAACTGTTTTAACCGCGCGTCATTGCGATGAACGAAGCAATCTTTTCGTTTGCAGAGAGAACGCGGTTAGATTCTTCTCCGCCAACCGGCGGGTCAGAATGACAAAAATTTTATGTCATTTCGAACGAGCGGCAGCGAGGAGAAATCTTGTTATTCCTGAATGGTGGAAAGCTTAGCAATAATAACAGGATTTCTCACTATCGTTCGAAATGACAGAATGAGAGCTTCTACTTCTTCAACACATACTTCCCGTACACTCCCAGCGGCGCTATCCTGTTCTCAAATATCACCTGCGGGCTGGCAAAAAATAGTTTAAAATCTGCTTCGCTTATCTGGCCGGGGTAGGGCGCATAATAATGATCGGGCCTGCCGTTGCGCCATACCATGGCGTACGATGGCTGATGTTTGGCCAGTATGGGTTGCAAAACGGTGGTCCACCAGTTGGCCTGGGGTATTTGCTCGTAACCAGTCTCGGGCAGGCAGGTGAGTTTGTTGTTGCGTTTGGCTATATCACCTATGATGCCCAGGCGGGTATCGAGGTTGTATTTGTAATCCTCAACGTTTTTAAAGCAGTAGTTATCAAAGCCAATGAAATCAACATAGCCATTGCCGGGGTAGCGTTGCATAAACTCTTCTTCGCTGTTAAAATCAGCTTCAGAGAAAACGATGAGCAGGTTGTGCAGCTTTTTGGTTTGGCGCAGGTAGTCGATAGTAAAGCGCCATAGTTGTTTAAATTCATCAGGCGTGCAGGTATTGGCGCACCACCAGAACCAGTTGCCCGTAAGCTCATGAAAGGGGCGGAAAAGGATGGGGATCTGCTCGCCGTCGTCGCTTTTAAGGTCGGCCATGTAGGCAGCAGCTTTATCCAGCCATTGTTTATAGGTTTCGTGATTTGGGCCGCCGGGCAGGATAGTTGCCACGGTACGCATGGTGGTATCCCAGGCAGTTTTACCGTTGGCAGGGTTATCTATATGCCAGCAAAAAGTGTTAATGCTCCCGCGCTGATAAGCCTCTCGCACCAGTTGTTTCTGGTATTTAAAAGGTACGCCGTTTATATCGCGTACACTGTCGTGTTCTATTTTTGCCAGGTCCCAGCCGTACAAAGCAGGGTAAACACCGGTAACGCTTTTCACATCCGACTGATCGTTCACAAAGCACCAGCCCACACCGTAAGCCGTATCATCATGATGGCCAAATATGGTGCCCGCACCTTTAAGGCGCTGCATACTGTAGAAAAGTTGTTTGGTTTCATTGGTCGCTTTTGGGTCGCAGGGGTTAAACAACTGGGCATGGGCCGGCAGGCTATACACAGTAGTCAGAATCAGTATAAAAAAGAAAAAATTACTGCAGCGACTCATTGAAACATCAGTTTAAAACCCGAAGATAAGGTTTTCACAAAAGTTAAACTGCAGGTGCAACTGAAAGTTTGGGTGATAACTCATCATCGCTTTTATAGTTGACTCACCCGGTCTGCGCTGGACCACCCTCTCTGCTGCAAGCAGCAAAGACGGTTAGAAAGTTAAGATAAAGTTTTTTCCTCACCCTCTTTTCGCGCAGCGAAGAGAGGGGCGACGAGCGTAAGCGATGTCGGGGTGAGTTGATATGCAAGCGTTTTTCCATGCGTTACTTTATCTCGCACAAGCAATTATTACAATTAACTGATTTAACTTTCCAAACAATTTGGTCAATACGGGCTTCTATATCTTACGTAAATTATACCTTTGCCCAATTAATGGAAGGCACAGAAACCACACCGCGCACAGCACCATCGCGCATAAAAAAGATAGGCGACGCCATATCAGGCTTTTTCCTGATGCTGCACCGCATCTATGCTTTTGTACTCCGCTTTTTTAAGGAAGTATTTTTGCCCCCTTATGAGTTTAAAGAAGTTGTAAGGCAATGTTACGAGACCGGCGTTAAGTCGTTCACGCTCATTACCCTTACCGGTTTTATTATCGGTGTGATATTTACCAAGCAAAGCCGCCCCTCGCTTACCGATTTTGGTGCTACATCATGGCTGCCATCACTGGTATCTATCGCCATCATGAAAGCGCTTGCCCCACTGGTTACCGCGCTTATTGCTGCCGGTAAAGTAGGCTCAAGTATAGGTGCCGAGCTTGGCTCAATGCGCGTTACCGAGCAGATAGATGCCATGGAAGTATCGGGTACCAAACCATTTAAATTTTTGGTATGTACCCGCGTTATCGCCACCACATTTACTATACCGTTACTGGCTACTTATGTAGCATTGATAGCCCTGTTTGGCGGATATTTAAACATCGCTCAAAACGAGGGTACCAGCTATGCTACGTTTATTGAGCAGGCTTTTGAGCCTATCACTTTCGTAGATATCTGGGCATCATTAGCTAAGGCAGTAGTTTTTGGCTTTACAATTGGTATAGTAGGTTGTTACCAGGGTTATAACTCAACCAAAGGTACCGAGGGCGTTGGTAAAGCAGCCAACGGTGCGGTGGTAACTGCCATGTTCCTGGTGTTTATTGAAGAAGTTTTAATTGTACAGATAGCCGGCTGGTTCCGATAATCAAAGATGGAAAAACAAAAGGCAAATATCGATCTGAATAACGAGGTGATCCGCATCCGCGGGCTGCAGAAATCGTTTGGAGATTACCACGTATTGCGCGGTATCGATCTTGATCTTTATCAGGGCGAAAACCTTGTGGTGCTCGGCCGTTCAGGTACGGGTAAATCTGTTTTGATCAAACTCATCTCGGGTATGCTTTATCCTGATGCCGGTACCATCAACGTATTGGGCAACGAGCTAACACACATCACCGAGAGGGAAATGGAATCCCTGCGTATCCGCATAGGTTTCTCGTTCCAGAACAGTGCTTTGTACGATAGTATGACCGTGCGCCAAAACCTCGAGTTCCCGCTGGTGCGTAACCGCAAGGGCATTACCCGTAAGGAGATTGATACCAATGTGCACAGCGTATTGGATGCAGTTGGCCTGTCGCAAACCATTAACCAGATGCCTTCAGAGCTTTCGGGCGGGCAGCGTAAGCGTATAGGTATTGCCCGTACGCTGATCCTGAACCCGGAAATAATGCTGTATGATGAACCAACAGCAGGCCTTGACCCGATAACTTGTATAGAGATAAACGAACTGATAAACGAAGTGCAGCAACGCTATAACACATCATCCATTGTAATTACCCACGACCTTACCTGCGCTAAAATGGTAGGTGACCGTGTGGCAATGCTTTTGGATGGGCAGTTTCAGCGTGTGGGGTCTTTCGATGAGGTTTTTGCAACGGACGATGCCCGCGTGAAACCTTTTTATGATTATAATTTTGTAGAATAAGATATTAAGTATCCAATTATGGACGCAACAGAAAATAGAAGATCAATTATTGTAGGTGTATTTGTGTTTTTAGGCGTAGCCGTGTTTGTACTGGGTGTACTTACACTGGGCGGCTCACAAAAAACCTTTGTGAAAAGCATTCACATCAGCTCGGTGTTTGATGATGTTGCCGGTTTAAAAAAAGGCGGTAACATTTGGTTCTCGGGCGTAAAGGTGGGTATCATCAAAGAGATAAAATTTACCGGCCTGCACCAGGTTGATGTGGTGATGAGTATTGATGCAGCTACGCAACCTTACATTCACCGCAATGCGGGTGTACGCATCAGCAGTGATGGTTTTATTGGTAACAAGATCATTGTAATTGATGGCGGCAGCCCGCAGGCACCAATTGTGCAGGACGGCGATGTGTTAGCATCAGACAAGATGTTGTCAACCGATGATATCATGAAAACGCTGCAACAAAACAACCAGAACATACTGGCTATTACTACAGATTTTAAAACCCTGAGCAAAGAAATCCTGGCAGGTAAAGGTACAGTAGGCGCTTTACTGGCCGATAGCACCATGGGTAATCAGCTTAAACTTACCATGCGTAACCTGGCAATGGCAACTACCAGCGCATCAAAAATGGCTATGCAGCTGAATAACTTTAGCCAGAAAATGAATACCAAAGGTGGCTTCGCCGATAACGTGATGACAGATACTATTACGTTTAATCGTATCCGTGCATCGGTAACCAAACTGCAGGAAGCCGCAGCTAATGCCAGCACCCTTACCGATAATCTTAATAAAGCCAGCAATAAGCTGAATACTACAGATAATGCTTTAGGTGTATTACTAAACGACCCTAAAATGGCCGTACAAGTACAAACCACGTTGAACTACCTGCAGCAAAGCTCTGTTAAACTAAACGATGATCTGGAGGCCGTACAGCATAACTTCCTGCTGAAAGGTTTCTTCAAAAAACGAGAGAAAGCCAAACAGGATAGCTTGAAAAAAGCAATGTAAAATATAAGGCGATGAGTGATCATCGCCTTTTTTGTTTATAAACCATTTTGTTATGAGCGCAGCAATCTCATAAGTAGTTCTTTGTTAGGAAAGGTTGTGGGTTAGATGAGTCGTTAGTGGATGTAACTTTCTTTTCTCTCAAAAGAAAGTAACCAAAGAAAAGTCGCGACTTGGTAACGCGCTACATCGTTTCTGCTTTAGCAATGCCTGTGCTACCCGCACGTTACACTATGTCGCATTGTTCGTTTGTGTAATGTCTGTGCTTTTCTTTCCAATTTGTTTTACTTTATTATTTCTTGTCAGCAAAAAAGCTTCGGGCGAAAGTGGGCAGAATGATGTTGGGCGGTGCGGCTGCGAGGGCATAGCAATACTTGCCTGAAGACGTGGGATTTGAGCGAACGCAGTTGGGGCAAGATTTTGCAGCCCGTGGTTCTGGCTGCTTGCAGGGCAAAGGCTTTGTGGGTAAAGAAGCCTCGTTGCTGACTTGATCTTTTGCTTCTTTTGTATCAAGACAAAAGAAGTAGCCTCTGCGGCAATGAGCAGACTAACGTTAATAGAGTACAAACATGTCGTTTGGGATGCTGAAACAAGTTCAGCATGACGTGTAAAGTTGAGGATTGCCGCACAACCGTTAATATCACATATTTAGAAGGAAAGAAAACCATCCACCCTTATGCCTGTTCTACATACATGCGTAACTACAGAAAACCCGTTTGGCAAACCATTGGTTTAGGTGCATTGGCCGGCATGCGTGCAAGTGCTGCACCGGCATTAGCCAGTCGTTATTATCATGATGGCGTGTCGCCCATTTTGCCATACCCGGTTTTCAGATTTGTACAGTCGCCGGTTAATAGTATAGCAACCAAGCTAATCGTACTGGCAGAAGAGAGAAGACCTGTATTAAAAACCACCCGTCCCGATTTGAACCAGTTGGCTGTGCATGTAATGTCGGGCGCGGTTGCCGGTGCAACCATCTTCCGGAAAAGCCGCCAGAATGTTCTGCATGGTATGCTTTTGGGTGGTGCTGCGGCATTGCTTACTTCGGTAGCAGGTTTTTATCTCAAGAATTATGCAGCCCGGTTCCCCGAAGTAACCTCGCCATTAACCGATGCTTTTCAGGATGCTTTCCAGATGAGCAGTGGTGTTTCGTTGGCTAAAGTTTAAGAATTAAGAAGCCTCATTACTTTATCATCATATTTTTCGGGCAATAAAATTTATGCCGGTAATGATGAAATTTTAGAGTTTTGGGCTTATATTTAGCTAAAGTTAACATCTTCTTAAAATAGGATGGCGTTCTTATTTGATTAATAAAAAGTCTGTTAAGGAAAATATTTTAACCTAAATCTCCTCTTTCCTAATATCTTTATATACAGATATCAAAAATATTAGATATTTTTGGATGCCCTTACTAAACATTGGTTGAACTTGAGAGAACAGCTGACATTTAATGAAGCCGCTTTGCCTTCTATAAAACAGGCCGCGCATGAACTTTACACCAATTATGGTGCAATGCTGCTTGGCTATATTATTGAAGTGGTGAAAGACCGCCCCGTAGCAGAAGGCTACCTCGCAGATATATTTTCGGGCCTTAGTGTTGGCGATATCCAATATATTGCAGGCACGCCAGATGGTAGCACTTACTGCCGCCTGCAACAATACACACGCAACAAGCTTGTCTCATTTGTAAATACTGTTGATGATTGTGCCGATTCGCCGGATAATGTGACAATAAGAGGCAACCGATTGATAGACCTGATGACTGCCGAACAACAACTTGTTTTTTGCGGGGTACATTACCACGGCAAATCAGTTTCCAGTTTGGCTAACGAGCTTAACAAAACCAGCGACGAGATAAGACAAATACTAAAACAATCATTCAACATAATCAGGAGCAACCGTAAATGATACAGCAGTACATTAATAGCGGCATTTTAGAAGCCTATGTAACAGGCTGCGCCTCAGAAAGCGAGGTGAAGGAGTTGTTACGCATGAAGGCCGAGCATCCCGAGGTGAATATTGCTTTAAAGGAGCTTGAAGCCGACATGGAGTTTTTGGCACAACAAATGGCTGTTACTCCTCCTTTAAGTACATGGGGTAAGATCTCTGATGATATTGATGAGATCATGCTGCGCGAGAAGCGCGAGCTGCAGCAATTTAAACAGCCCGAACCAAAACAACAGGAAGCGCCCGGCACCGGCCCAACTTATATTGAGGTAGAAGGTGCTTCGAGCCACATGCGCATTCACAAAGCGTGGAGATGGGTATTTGCTGCAGTGTTTATTTTGGGTAAGATATTCTTAGGATTTGCCATCTACTTTTACCTGGAGAACAGGCAGGCGCAGAAGCAATTGCAAAAGCTGGAAACCGAAATACAGCAATTAAAACGTTAAACATTAAATGTTTAAACCGTTTTGATTTTTAAACTTTCATAAACTTTTTGTTAATGGCGATAGTTGTTTACAGTAATACACAATACACTATGGCAGCATCAACAGAAAAGAAAGAAGGAACAAAAGCGGAAGAAGACAAAACTAAAGGCGCCGATAAAAAATTGGAAACAGAAATGCCTTTAAGCGAAAAAGACGAAGTAAAAAAAGCCGAGCACCAAACCAATAAGGAAGCTCACAAACAGAAATAAAAAAGGCCCGGACTGAAAAAGTTCGGGCCTTTTCAATATCTCACGGCTTGGTTAATTACTCATAACCTCAATACCCTCAAGCGCCCCTGCTACATTGTCTATCAGGTTTTGCTCGGTAAATGGTTTAAGTACCACACCGGTCATACCTACAGAAAGGTATCTGTCCCTGTCTTCTTTAAGCACATTGGCTGTTAAGGCAAGGATAGGGATAGCAGCTTTGCGTGGGTTGATATTAGCACGAATGAGTTGTGTAAGCTCAATACCGCCCATCTCCGGCATTTCAATATCTGTTAATAAGGCATGGTAGCGGTTATCTTCAAATAGTTGTAAGGCTTCGCGGCCGTTGCCGGCAACATCAAAGGTAACACCCCATTTTTTTAGGATGGTGCTTACCAGTAAAACGTTGAATTTGTTATCCTCGGCAATTAATACGTGTTTACCCTCAACCACTTCGCGTGGGTCGAGTTTAATAATTGGTGAAGATTCTTCTTTTATACACTCTTCTTTAGCCGCAATATCCATCGGCAATTTAAAACTGAAGATAGAGCCTGTGCCCGGTTTGCTGGTTACTTTTATACTACCGCCCTGTAGCTCGATGATCTTTTTGCAGATGGCAAGGCCTAAGCCCGTACCGCCATAGTTGGCTGTTTTTTGAGCCGACGTTACCTGTGAGAACTCTTCAAATATTAATGGTAAATGCTCTTTATCAATGCCCAAACCGGTATCTTTCACCTGTATGTTCAAAACCTTTTGACCGGGTTTATCATCGGTTAAAAAGGCACTTATAGTAACCCCACCTGCAGGCGTAAACTTAATGGCATTGCTGGTTAAGTTCATGATCACCTGCTTAAGCCTAAAGTAATCGCCGGCAAGGCAAACATCAGCATCAAAATCAATATTGCTCTTCAGGAAGATGTTTTTCTTGCTTGCTTGCACCTGCATACTGGTAGCAATTTCAGAGATAGCATCATACGGGCTGAATGGCGATTTCTCAAAATTCATTTTCCCCGTTTCATACTTAGAGAAATCCAGTATCTCGTTCACCACCTCGAGTAACATTTTTGATGAACTGCGGATGGCGTTGGTTTGCTCTTCCTGCGTATCGGTTAAAGAGCTTTGGGTTAATTGTTCAGAGAAACCGATGATCGAGTTCAACGGCGTGCGGATCTCGTGGCTCATGGCCGCCAGGAAGCGGCTTTTTTGCAAGGCATATTTCTCGGCCAGTTGCGTATTCACCACCATCTGCTCCTCGTTCTGAAATATCTTCCAGATGTTGTACAATATGATCACCACAACGGTGGTCATCAGCAGGAAAATTGCGCCGGTCAGTTTTCTGAACTCGTACATTACCGTAGCCAGGTTTGAGTTCATCTCTTTTTTGCTGCTGGCTATGTATTGGTTCTCGGCGGTTTTATACTTTTTTAAGCTACCGATGATCTGGCTGATGAGGCGGTTGTTGATCTCCAGCATCTGGCGCTCATTATTCCGCAGTTTAGTATTAGCATCAGATATACTACTGTAATATTTACTGTAAACCTGGGCTACTTTGGGGGTGGCTACCATGGTGGTTATCACCGTATCGGTACGTTTGGCCACCAGTACCGGTGCTTTTTTTTCTACTACCGGGGCCGGCTCTTCTTTTTTCTTTTTGCTGAAAACAGAGAATAACCTGCCAAAGAATTTCTTCTTTTTCTCAGGCTGTTGCTGTTGCGGCGGGGTGATCTTAGCTATTGTAGCGGTCTTGATAGTATCGATCTTAACCCGTGTTTTTATGCGTCTTATCACCGGCTGTTTCAGCATTTTGCTGTCGCGATCTTTCAAGGCGGCATTAATAGTACGTGCCGAGTTCATCAAACTATCTGACAAGGCCATCAATCGTACATAATTGTGGGCATTATCGGTTTTAGCGCTGATGAGCTCTTTTAGTGCACCATCGGCTGCAAGCGCGGCTTTGTCACGGTCGTTATTGTTCATTTTGGCGATGATGCCGCGAACATTTTTTATCTGGCGAGAAAATTCTTTTGAATAGTACTGCTTGCCGGTAAGTGCAAACATACGGCTGTTGTTATCAGCGCTGTAAAGTTCAACAATACAGCTATCTATAAGGGTTGAGTTCTCCCTCGCAGCCACCATTTTCTGGAAATTGGTGCGCAACTTTTCGGCTTTATTATAATGCAGGTACAGGTAAAATGCACCGCCAAATAAAACCACTATCAGCATTACAATAAGTAAGTAACGTAGGATAGGTATTTTTTTAACATCGGCTAACATATATGCAGTAATACTTTAAAATTCAATTGGGGGCAACTGTTATTTTCCAAGTATTTACAAGCCAAGTGCCATGTGCGGCAATATTCGTATAAGGAATGCGTTTGTGTGCGCTGATTTGAAAATGAATCTGTTAACGCTAACGATGCTGTACTGTGCTGTTTAAAAATGTAGGCACTTTTAAGTTTTTTCTGAACAATAAAACGGTTAACCCCGTTATTAGTGCGCAACAAAGCCAGCATCAGCGGCTTTAACCGGCTTTTTGATGTTCCGTTTGCCGATGAGCAGCACGATGAGTCCTAACCCTGATGCGGCCAGCATCAGCAAAGCCATTGGCACGGCAGATTGTGCGGTAAACATACTTACACCTATAGATACCAAAGAACCTACACTCATTTGAAATGCACCCATAAGGGCCGATGCAGAACCTGCATTTTTCTCAAACGGGGCTAAGCATAAGGCAGAGGTATTGGGGCTTATTAAACCCACACAGCAAAGCACAATGAAGGTCATAGCAATAGTACCTGCTAAGCCTAACCAATCCTGACTGGCAGCCACTACAAACAAAGCCGAAGCACTTACCATAATAATTAAAGCAGCATTTACTACCTGCCTGCTATCAAAGCGTTTGATAAGCGCACTATTCAACTGGCTGGAACCGATGAAGCCTACAGATAACAAGGCGAAGATCCAACCATAAACTTTACCGCTCACCTTAAACACATCCATAAACACCAGCGGAGATGCCGATACATAGGCAAACAAACCAGAGAAGGCTATGCCACCTGCAATGGCGTAAGTGTAAAATTGAGGTTCTTTCAGCACCGTTAAAAAGCCGTTGATAATAGGCTTTGGCTTAAGCGAGTAATGCGGATCGGGCCTGAAACTCTCCGGCAGCAGAAATATCACGGCAAGTGTTATTAATACGGATAACCCGGCCAGTATCAGGAAAATGATATGCCAGCTAAAATTAGTTGTAATGTAGCCCCCAACGGTAGGCGCTATCATGGGTGATGCACCAAGTATAAGGATGAGCAGCGCAAACACTTTGGCATTATCCTTCACCGGGAACAGGTCGCGCACCATGGCTATGGATGCCACTGTTGCAGCGCAACTGCCCAGCGCCTGGAAAAAGCGTGTAGCAATCAGCATCTCAATACTATCCGAGTAATAACAAGCCAGAGATGATACAATGTACAGCGCCAAGCCAAAATAAAGCGGGCGTTTACGGCCATATTTATCAAGCAGGGGGCCGTAAAGCAGCTGCCCTGCAGATATCCCAATAAAGAAACTGGATAGCGAAAGCGCCACCCTCTCGGTTGTGGTGTGTAGCGATTTTGCAATGTCCGGGAAACCCGGCAGGTACATATCAATGGAAAAAGGGGCCAGCGCCGTAAGCGCTCCCAATACCATTACTAAAGTGAAATAGCGTTTGCTGGTCATGTTGTTATGCAAAGGAAAGTATTAATAACAGCTTATGATGTTCAATTGTAAAATAATACAATGAGGTGATTTTAATTTATTTACTACATTAGTCAATCGGTACCCCGCCGATGGTATATAAACCCTTTCTTGTACGCCTATGCTGGTTATATTTATTTGTATTGTACTGCTTATTTTATTGGTGAGTTGGGCAAAAGTTAATCCCTTCCTGGCTTTTTTGCTGGTATCTATAGCGGCAGGTTTAATGTTGGGTATACCTGTTACTAAGGTTACCGCATCTGTACAAAAAGGTATAGGCGATATTTTAGGCGGGTTGGTGATTATTATTTGTTTAGGCGCCATGCTGGGCAAACTGGTTGCTGCCAGTGGCGCCGCGCAGCAAATAGCTGGTGTACTTGTTAAGCTTGTTGGCGAAAAATATATCCAGTGGGCTTTGGTGGCTGCGGGTTTTATTATCGGTATCCCGCTTTTTTATGGGATAGGTTTTGTGTTGATGGTACCGCTCATATTCTCGGTAGTATATAAATACAAATTGCCTGCTGTGTTTATTGGCCTGCCTATGATAGCATCGCTGTCGGTAACGCATGGCTTTTTGCCGCCGCACCCGTCGCCATCGGCGCTGGTAGTGCTGTTCCATGCTAATATGGCTACCACGTTTGTGTATGGATTATCCATCGCTATACCAGCCATTATATTGGCAGGGCCGGTGTTTGCCAGATTTCTAAAACGTATCCCATCAGAACCATTGGCCACCTTCCGTGCCGAGGAAATGCCTGCCGATAAATTACCGGGTGCATTCAATAGCTTTTTTACCGCACTGTTGCCCGTGATATTGCTTATGCTAACCGCATTTTTTCCATACTTCGGCATTAAGAATGAGAACGCCCTAAAAGTGATGGCTTTTCTTGGCGATCCATCAATTGTGATGCTGATAGCGCTGCTGGTAGCCACATATACACTTGGCGTAAAGCAAGGCATGAGTATGTCAACTATCTCCACACACTTTACTGATGCGGTTAAAGATATCGCGCTTATCCTGCTCATCATTGCCGGCTCGGGTGCGTTTAAAGAAGTATTGGTAGCGAGTGGGGTGGATAAAGAAATAGCCAATAGCTTAAGG
This sequence comes from Mucilaginibacter conchicola, assembly GCF_003432115.1. Classification (GTDB taxonomy): domain Bacteria; phylum Bacteroidota; class Bacteroidia; order Sphingobacteriales; family Sphingobacteriaceae; genus Mucilaginibacter; species Mucilaginibacter conchicola. The sequence goes on along the minus strand of NZ_QWDC01000002.1, from coordinate 337,363 downwards.
TCATTCAATATGCCGCCGTTGGTTTTGGGCTGGTTAATCGCAGCTATTATCCGTATAAGTTTAGGCTCGGCAACGGTAGCTGGTTTAACGGCAGCGGGTATTGTAAGCGGATTAGTGGTATCAGAACATGTAGACCCCAACCTGATGGTGCTATCTATAGGAGCAGGTAGTTTGGCTTTTTCTCACGTAAACGATTCCGGCTTTTGGTTATTTAAGGAGTATTTTAACCTCAGTATGAAAGATACCTTCAAATCATGGTCGATGATGGAGAGCCTGGTATCACTCATAGGCTTGGTGGGTGTATTGATCATTAACGTATTTATCAAATAAATATGATGCACAAAACGCTTTTAATTATCGTGGCGATGCTATTCGGTAGCTTAGCAAAAGCAGAGGATGGCGATTTCTTTACGTCGTTTGATGGTACAAAGATCTACTACGAAGTAAAAGGCGAGGGCCAGCCGGTGATACTGGTGCACGGCTTTACCAATAATGCCCAAAGCTGGAAACGGGGTACACTTTATCCCGCATTGCTTAAAGAGGGCTATAAGGTGATCATCCTTGATCAGCGGGGTAATGGGCAATCAGATAAACCGCATACCGATGCCGCCTATGCCAATGATGCCGAAGCCAAAGACATTATGGGTTTGGCTTCGGCTTTAAAGCTAAAGCAGTATGATATTGTAGGTTACTCGCGCGGCTCTATCATTACCTCAAGGGTGATGGTGCTGGATAAACGTGTGCAAAAGGCCGTAATGGGCGGTATGGGAGCCGACTATACCAACCCTAACTGGCCGCGCCGTGTGCATGCATACAAAGCCCTTGCCGGGGATACCACTCATCATGATGTGGATGAGATGATGGCGTGGATCCACAAGAATAATTTCGATAACCAAGCATTGATGTATCAGCAAAAGCACCAGCCATCAACCAGCGCAGCAGAATTGGGCAAGCTTAAAATACCCGTGTTGCTGATAGACGGCAGCGAGGATACCACCAACGGAGATGTGCACGATCTGCAGAAACTCATCCCCGGCTCAAAGTACACCGAAGTGCCCGGTAACCACAATACTGCAGGTAATACTGAACAGTTTGCACAGGCTATTATCAGCTTTTTGAAGCAATAACCCCACCTTTTTAAACTGGCGTGTAATTTGTATAGTTTGTGTACAAATACAATTACACATACCCATGAAAAAGATAACGATATTATTTTCACTGATGCTGGCTTTTTTGGTTGGCATCAACTTTAAAGCAGAAGCGCAGATAAGTAAACAAGGTAAAGGGGCTATTATAGGCGGTGCCGGTGGTGCCGTAGCTGGTGCCCTAATCGGCAAAAGCGTTGGTGGCGCCGTTATTGGTGGTGCCATTGGTGCAGGGGGTGGTTACATTATAGGTAACGAAGCCCGCAAGCGCGAAGAAAAACGTAAACGCGAAGCCTATCTTGAACGCCGCCGTGCATGGAAAAGAGCTCACCCCGGTAAAGCATACCCATATTAATTATATCGGACAAAACGATATGGAAGCCCCGCAATTGCGGGGCTTTTTTGTTAGTAGGAAATAGCGAAACGCCATGCCGGTTAAAAAAAATGATTATGGGATCCCCGGAATAAAATTCAGGATGACGATATGATTTATGAATGTATGATAACACCCACGTAAAATCACGTGCTATTTTCACACCAATGCCATTTTAAATTCCAGTCTGGTTTCAGCTTTACAATTATTTTTTGCAGGGCCGTTATGTGTTTAATTATAAGTATATTTGCACGAGCCATTTTAGCTATATACCCTAATAATTTTAAGCATTTTTTGACGTTTTTAAGAGGCTTACAGATACTCAAATACCTAAGAAAACAACAATTGATTAAACTCCCCCTGCAATGGTAAAGCGTATTTTAGTATTGGATGATAATCATGACATCCTTGAGGTGGTGCATGAAACCCTCACCTACGAGAATTTTGAAGTGAAAAGCATTACCGAAGGAGACGAAGTGATGCCCCTGGTAGAAGAATTTAACCCCGACCTGGTTATACTGGATTACCGGGTTGCAGGCGCCAATGGCGGCGAGATATGCCAGGCTATAAAAGCCCATCCCAAATTTGGCGATGTGCCGGTTATCATATTCTCGGCCTACGTAAATCACTCATCAGATCTTTTTGCCTACGGTTGCGATGCTATCATCAATAAACCGTTTGATTTGACTGAACTGGTTGAGAAAGTGAACGGATTGATAAATAGCTAAGCAAAAGCATTTATAAAAGAAAAGCCCCGTATCATTCGATACGGGGCTTTTTTGTATTATCTCCAAACGTTGAACTATGTCATTTCGAACGAGAGACAGCGAGGAGAAAACTTGTTATTCCTGAACAGCGAAGTGCTTAGCATTAATAACAGGATTTCTCACTATCGTTCGAAATGACTGTTTTGAAAAGTCCTTACACTATATAATTCCAACCGTGCGGGTCTTCAGCGCGGCCATATTTAATAGCATCCATGGTTCTGAATATTTTGTTTGAGAACTCGCGTGTTGCAGGGTCGCTCAGGAAATATTCTTCGCCATCTACCACAAAAGAAGCAACCGGTGCAATAGTAGCAGCAGTACCGGCACCAAAGGCGTCGGTTAATTTGCCATTTTTAGCGCCTTCTGCCAGTTCGGCAACAGAAAGCTTGCGCTCTTCAACCGGGATACCCCAGTCTTTAGCCAGCGTAATTACCGTATCGCGGGTTACACCATCAAGGATAGTGTCTTTTGCTTCGGCGGTTACCAAAGTGCCATCAAGAAGGAACATCGCGTTAGCGGCACCCATTTCTTCAACGTATTTATGCTCTTTAGCATCAGTCCATATCAGCTGGTCAAAACCTTCTTCGGCAGCTTTACGGCCCGGTAACATTGATGAACCGTAGTTACCCGCAGCTTTAGCATAGCCCATACCACCTTCGGCAGCGCGGGTGTAATGCGTTTCAATTTTAACACGAAGCGGTTTTGAGAAGTAAGGGCCAACAGGGCCTAAAAGCACAATAAATTTATAAGTAGCCGATGGTGTTACACCCAGAAACGGATCTGTTGCGAACATGAACGGGCGGATATACATAGCATGGTTCTCTTTAGCCGGGATCCACTCGCGGTCAAGATCAACCAGGGCTGCAATGCTTTGTACAAAAACATCCTCAGGCAAAGTTGGCATACAAAGGCGCTCTGCCGATTTGTTGAAACGGATAGCGTTCTTATCAGGACGGAAGATTGACACCGTGCCATCCTCATGTTTGTAGGCTTTAATACCTTCAAAAAATGCCTGGCCGTAGTGCAGTGCAGAAATAGCCGGACTTAATGAAATCGGGCCGTAAGGGACTATTTCAAAGTTTTTCCATTCGCCGTCGGCATAGTCAGCAACAAGCATGTGGTCAGAAAAAACTTTACCAAACGGAAGGTTGTTAAAATCGGTCTCCGCTAAGCGCGAGTGTGCCGTTTTAGTTATTTTGATGTCCAGTGTATCGGTCATGGCAATAGAAATTTTATCAGAAAATGCCAAGATAGGAAATTTCAAATAAATGTTGGGGATTGCAGGCATAGTAAGCTATATTTCAGCCATCTAAACTGACGGCAAAATGACCGAAGAGACACAAAGAATTGACCAGCAAAAAATATATAAATTGACGCCGGAAAGTGCTTCGGACAAAAAGCGCAAAATTAAAACAGGCATTGCGGTAAATTATTTTGCAGGCTTCTTAGTGTTCAGCTTTTCACTGATAAATGGATATAAGCAGCTTGATCCACTTGTAAGGTTTGGATTTATATTAGCGCTCCCTGCATTTCTTGGGTATGGATACTGGTTTTTTTCTAAAAAGCATTCAAAGAAAATTGACGAGTCAGCGCTTACTGTTACAGAGCATAGCATATCAGTAACGGGTATAGAGCAAAAGTTATCTCTAAAAGAAATTGTAAAAGTTGACGAAAACAGCAAAGGCATAACACTGCAAAGCAGGTACGACTTTAAAAAGAAGTTATTTATTGATAGTGGCTTTGAAGACTTCGACGCTGTAAAAGCTATGCTCACAGAGACTGCACAACAAAATACTGCGAACTAACGCTAAAGTTCGCTTACCACTTTATCAACCCAGCCTTTACCCCATTCGGCAATTTCCTGTTCGTTCCAAAGCGACGGATAGAAAATGCGTTTCTGGAAACGCGGCGGCAGGTATTTTTGCCAGTTGGTACCGCCTGTGGCTTTAATTTCTTCGGGCTCGCGGTGCAGGTAGCGCACGGCAGATTTATAGTGGCTAAGCGGCCAGTTCACATTTACGTTGATATCCAATTGGCGCAGTTGCTCCTCGAGGGCTTTAGTACTCTCGCCTTTGGTTTTAAATTGTTGCAGCAGGTTGTTGAAGTTGGTAGTCGCTACCGATCTGCCCAGCTCAATAAAAGTTTTGGCGTATTTTTTCTCGAACTGATTTAGCGTAAGCGTTTTCTTTCCGGTTGATAGCTCGGTAGCGCCGTATTTCCAATAGATCTGCTCAAATTGTTCTTCTACCGACGCATCGCGTAACTCATCACGATGGCCGGGGGCAACAAGGTTGATAAAATCGGTAGCGTGGATCTCTATCATGCGGTATTGCCCGCTCTGGAAACCACTGGCTGGCAGCAACGACATCCTGAATTGCAGGAACTGCTCTTTCTCCATACCATCCACCATTATCTCGAACGAATTAGTAAGCGCTTCAAAATAGCGGTTAATGCGTTTCACACGGGCGGTGAAGAAATCGATAGTAAGGTTCTCAGCTTCGGCTATCTGCTTACACTCGTGCAGCGAAAGTTTAAAGTACAGCTCGGTTATCTGGTGATACATGATAAATATCTCCTCGTCCGGAAACTGCGTTTTAGGGCTTTGCAGACTTAGCAGCGTATCCAGGTGAATGTAGTCCCAGTAGGTTAAAAAGTCGGCATGCAGTAAGCCATCCAGGTACGAGGTCATGTCCTGACCCATAGCGTCGTACTTTTCCTGCAGCAGGTTTAATCTTTTTTCAATTTCGGGCGAGATACTCATAGCCGCAAAGATAGGAAAGTCTAAAGCCTTAAGTCAAAAGTTAGAAGTCAAAAGTCAAAAAGGGAGCGATAGTGTGGTAAGGGATTTGGTTTTGAATTTTTAATTTTTAATTTTGACTTTCACAAAAGGCAATGGTGTTCTGCCTATTTGAACCGCTGCAAAGCTGATGACGCCTACTCAAATGGATTTTTTATTTATTTGCTTGTAGGCTATGTTCAAAAATATCATCTCAAAACAGTTAAATCTTTTAGGTTATTTAGTTCGCTGGACTATTATCAGCATTCCTGTGGCTGTTGCTATTGGCAGTGCGGTGGCACTTTTCCTGTGGCTGCTCAATTGGGCTATCCATTTCAGGTTTGGGCATACCTGGCTGCTATACCTGTTGCCGCTGGCTGGTGCTGCCATCCACCTGCTTTACAAATGGTACGGGCAAAGCGCCGAGCGCGGCAATAACCTTATTATTGATGAGATACATGAGCCGGGTGCAGGCGTACCTAAACGCATGGCACCGCTTATCCTCATCACTACTATTATCACCCATTTATTTGGCGGCTCGGCAGGGCGCGAGGGGACTGCAGTACAAATAGGAGGGAGCCTGGCAAACCTTTTTGGTAGTTGGTTTAAACTTAATGAGGCTGATAAAAAACTGATATTAACTGCCGGTGTAGCCGCTGGTTTCGGTGCCGTATTCGGTACGCCGCTTACAGGAACCATATTCGCGCTTGAAGTGATCGCCATTGGCCGTATCCAATACAATGCCCTGCTACCGTGTTTAATTGCCGGTTTGGTGGGCGATGTTACAGTATCTGCCTGGGGCATTCACCATACGCTTTACCATATTGATGTGGTTGATGTAGGCGGCGAATTTTATGGCAAGCATCTGCCGGTCAGTTTTCTGCTGTTGGCTAAGGTTTTGTTCGCCTCGGCTTTGTTTGGGTTGGTGGCTATGGCTTTTGCAAAGGCTGTGCACCTGGTGAAGAATGTCTCATTAAAACTTATTAAGATCAGCTGGCTCATACCTGTAGCTGGCGGTTTGATAATTATAGCTTTAACTTTTATCCTCGGTAAACCCGATTACCTGAGTTTAGGGGTAGATGCTGAGTATCCCGGCGCGGTTACCATTGTTTCAGCTTTCCACCATACCGGTGCCGATTTCTTTAGCTGGTTATGGAAACTTATCTATACATCTGTAACCTTAGGTACAGGTTTTAAAGGTGGCGAGGTTACGCCGCTGTTCTATATTGGGGCGACCTTGGGTAATACGCTTGCCGATCTGCTGAATGCCCCCGTGAGCCTTTTTGTTGCCCTTGGCTTTATCGCCGTTTTTGCAGGTGCTACCAATACCCCGCTGGCCTGCACGCTGATGGGTATTGAACTCTTCGGAGGCGAATATGCCCTGTTCTTTGCCATTGCATGTTTTACGGCTTATTTCTTTAGCGGCGAGGGTGGTATCTATTCTGCACAGCGTACGGGAGTTGCTAAGATAAACGGGTACACAAGCCGGTTATTTAATAAGTATAAGCCTTAGTTGTTTTTCATTGCCGCCGGCTTCAGCCGACGGAAGCAGGCAAGTTTTTACGGACTTCAGCCCAACTCCCGTAAACTATATTTGCATGTACTTAAGTTTTAGCGCTTTGGTAAAACATATCAACGGCTGTTTGTTTTATAGGAAGAACAATCACAGAACCCTTTATCATCATGAAGATCAGCCGTATATTAATTGGGATAGACGACAGCAAATATGCCGAATACGCCGCTTGCTATGGTTTCGACTTAGCTAAAACTTTTAATGCCCATGTAGGGCTGGTACATATTGTTGAACCAGCCGTTACGCCCGATACCGGCAATGGTGCCGATAACATTATGGGTATGCCCCTGCCAACTGCCGATTACAACGAAGCTTCATTGCTGGAGATACAGAAAGACCACGCCGATAACATCCTTAATCGCACCATCGAAAAATATGGCGAGGGCCTGCAGATAACTCATTTCAACGAATTTGGCTCCACAGCCGACGGCATACTCCATAGCAGCGAAGAGTTCAATGCCGATCTTATTGTGATAGGTACCCACAGCCGCTCGGGCATCGACCGCCTGTTGATGGGCAGCGTAGCCGAAACGGTTATTCGTAATGCCAAAGTACCGGTAATGGTGGTGCCTTTGGGTGAGAAGGGGTAGCGGTAAGTTACATACACGTCATGCCGAATTTATTTCGGCATCCCACACGTTAGGTCTGTGCTGAAAATTAGTGTTAGTCTGCTCATTGCCGCAGGGGCTACGTCTTTTGTCTTGAAACAAAAGAAGCAAAAATTCAAGACAAAAAAATCCTTCTGCCCGCAGGCCTCTACCTTGGCCCGGTTTTTTGTCGGGCCTTTGCCCGCATTTTTATCGTTGTCATTCTGAGCGATAGCGAGGAATGACAAGTATTATCCGGAAGAATATGGTGGTGAACCCAACGACCCCGAACAATGCGGCATAGCGTAACGTGCGGGTAGCACAGGCACTGTAGCAGCACATTCATTGTAGCGCGTTACCGTAGCCGCGAGTTTTTTCTTTGGTTACTTTCTTTTTAGCGGAAAAAAAGAAAGTAACATCCACTGACGATGCATATCGCTACAATCATTCCTAATGAAATACTAATTGCGGATTGATAATTTGATATTCCTTGCAATGCCGTGTGAGAGAATTAATACAGCAGCCTAAACTTTATCGTATGCTCAATAGCTTTCAGCTCGTTTAGTACCTGGGTATCATAACCGGCATCCACATCGGTGATAACATAGCCAATTTGCGGGTTGGTTACCAGGAACTCGCCCACAATGTTGATGTTGTGGTTAGCAAATACCTCGTTTATTTGGGCCAGTATACCGGGCACGTTTTTGTGGATGTGGATGAGGCGGTGGGCGTTGTTAACACGTGGTGGCTGCAGATCGGGGAAGTTGCAGCTCATGTGGGTTTTGCCCTCGTTCATGAAAGCGATAACACGCTTGGGAATAAAGTCTGAATTGCGCGGATTTTGCTTGTAATCATCAAAAATGATGATGCCCTTTTCGCCGGCAGCTTCAGAGAGTTTTTTGCTGGCTACTTTACCAAAACAACCAATAACTTTTAACCTGCCTGCATGCTCCAGTTGCTCAATGGTTGGCTGATGGTGCTCATCGCAGAATAGCACGCCTGCTTCTTCCAGGTATTTATCCTCAATGCTGGCCTGATGGCGGATGTTGTAACCCTCGCGTTTCATTTGCAGCAGGGCCTCTTCATCAATATCGCCCACTACCAAACATTTGATGCGGTTTTTTGGGTAGGAGATGGCACGAGGCAGTTTGTTAATGTACAGGAACTCGTCAAAGCTCGGCGTAATATGGTCGGCTTTTTCGGCAACTGATTTACGTTCGATGTTCTCTGTAAAGGCAAAGAACTTTTTGATCATCCCCGATTCCTTCAGCTGAAAATCAGAATAACCATCGCCAATGCCGTAAATATCGCCCTGCAGGTTTAGCTCTTTAAGCAACTTAACCTTGCCACCTTCCTGCGATAGCGGGTTTTCTTTATCGTAACCGATAATATTACCCTCGTCATCAAACACAAAAGTGTTGGCGTAAATATTTTCTTTTTTGATATGGTACTCGGTAACAACCGGTGTAATGAACTCTTTAAATCCGCCTGATACGATCAATACCTCATCCTGATGTTTCTTGAAGAAAACCGTATTGCGGGAGAAAGAGGTAGATACCTTTTTCTTTAAATGACTGATCAGCATTTTCAAATGCTCGCGTGTGGCGTTAAGCAATTGTACGCGCTGTTGCAAACTTTCGGTAAACGACAGGCGGCCTTCCATCGATGCGTTGGTAAGGTCATCTATCTTTTTGTAGATCGCCTCACGGTCGGGATGGTTTTTAAGGGATATGCGGGCCAGTTCGTCCAGTGCTTCTACCTGGGTAAAGGTGCTGTCGAAATCTATAATAAAGTATTGCTCAGTTTTTTCAGGCTGCGACGTCATAGCGCAAAAATGCAATTTTTAGTCTACCTTTTTAATAGAAATTTGATAAAACAAAAGCGGCGATGCTTTTTGCATGTAAATCGCAGAGCGGACTCACCCCGACGTCGCTTGCGCTTGTCGACCCTCTCTGCTGCAAGCAGCAAAGAGGGTAAGAAAATATAAAAAACAAACCCCTCTTTTCGCGCAGCGAAGAGAGGGGTGACGATCCGCCGGGAGGCGGAGATGTCGGGGTGAGTCAACTCTGCTGGCGATTACAATAACATCGCCGCATTTAAACAGTGCTTTTATTTAAAGTAGATGCCCGTTTCCAGGTCTTCTAACAACGTTGGGCCTTTTGGCTCCCAGCCCAAAGTATCGCTGGTTATCTGGTGCGATGTTGGGTTATCCAGGGTAACAAAGTGCAGCATCCAGCCAAAGTGCTCGCCGGCTTCTTCTTTTGTTTTTGATGCTATGGGGATATTTAAGTGACGACCGATCAGCTCAGCTATCTCGCGCAGTGTAACACCTTCTTCTGATGATGCATGGTAGTTAGCATTGGCAGCAGCTTTCTCTAAAGCCAAAACATAAAGCACGGCAGCATCTAAACGGTGGACACCTGTCCAGCGATTAGTGCCGTCGCCAACGTAGGCAGATACACCTTTCTCTTTTGCCAGCCTGATCAGCATCGGCACAAAACCATGGTGATCACCCTCGCCGTGTACGGATGGTGATAGGCGCACTACTGATACGTTGATGCCCCTTGCAGCCGCGGCACGGGCAGCTTCTTCGGTAGCCACGCGCGGGAACTGGTCTGATGTAAATGCAGGTTCTTTATCCTCAGTAGCCAAACCATTGCCTGATAGCAGGGCGGTGCCTGATGTAATGATGAATGGGCGATCTGAACCTTCCAGTACCGAAGCAATTGCTTCGATAACTTTACGGTCTAACTCGCAGCTGGCTTTAAAATTCGAAAAATCGTGGATAAAGCCGCAATGGATAACGGCATCGCAGGCGGCAGCGCCGGCTTTAACGCTTTCCAGGTCCTCAAGCGAACCTTTATGCACTTCGGCACCGGCATCAATAATAGCCTGTGCTGATGCATCTGAACGGGCAAAACCAAGCACTGTATGGCCTGCCTTCAATAACTCCTGAACAACGGCTGAGCCTACAAAGCCCGAAGCGCCGGTAACAAATACTCGCATAATTAATGTGTTATTAAATAGATAAATCAATAACACAAATCTCTCCAAAACAGAAGCCCTGAAAGAGGACATTTGTCCCCGTTTTACATTTACCGTTTTACCTGCGCCTGCCTTACACGGGTAAGGGTTTTAAGTGATACGCCAAGGTACGAGGCTACCATGTGCAACGGTATGCGGTTAAAAACATCGGGGTAATCGCGGATAAAGTCATCGTAGCGCTCTTCGGCTGTTGCGCTCATGGTATTAAAAACACGCTCGCGGGTCATGGCCAGGTTTTTGGCAATGATATCCTCGCTATAGGTTTTAAGCTGAGGGATGGCAACACATAGCTGTGTAAAATCGCGCTTGGTCCAAAGCAGCAGGTGGCTGTCTTCTAAAGCCTCGATATAGTAGGTAGTAGGCGTGCCATGATTAAGGCTTTCGGGTTCGGTCATCCACTCGTTCTCGGTAGCAAAGTGCATAATGTGTTCGCTGCCATCCTCGCGGGTGCGGTACAGGCGCACCATGCCGCTGATGATGAACATTTTGTAGCGGCACACATCGCCGGGCTTCAGGAGTATCTCTTTGCGGTGTGCCGTTTTCTCCAGCGACATTGAGCGCATTAGTTGTACATCCTCATCACTCAGATTGATATGTTGTTTAATGTAGATATCGAAATCGTAGGCCATTATTCAAACATAACGAAAATGACGGCTCAAATGTTGGCGCGCTAAATTATTACCGTAGGTTGATGTTGAGTTAGATATATTTGCCTCATGAGCAACCCGCTGATCAGCTTTCTGCAACAGCACCGTTTCTTCTCAGCAGAAGAACAGGACGCCATTGCCGCAGCTTTTGAGCGCAGGCGATATAAAGAAGGCGACCAACTCCTGAACACCGGCCAAATTTGCCGCGAGTTATTCTTTATTTGCGATGGCGTGCTCAGAATAATGGCAACTAATCAGAAAGGTGTGGAGCTTACGCACTTCTTTTTAAAAGAGGGCTCGTTCTGTACCATCCTCTACAGTTTTAACAATGATATACCTGCGGATGAAGGCATCCAGGCGGCCTGCGATACCGAAGTGCTGGTGATCAATAAAACTAAACTAACAGAACTTTATACGGAAGTTCCCGGCTTAAAAGAACTGATAGACCGCATCACCCAGGAGAAACTGCTGGAAAAAATAAAGATCCGTAATGCTTACCTGGGCGAGGAGTCTGAAGCGCGATACCACCTCTTTTTGAAACAACAGCCAGATGTGGCAAGGCGCGTACCGCTTAAAGATATTGCCGGTTACCTGGGCATTACGCCGCAATCCTTAAGCCGCATCCGTAAAAGCGCGAAATAGATAATCCACCATTCGTTTTTACCATATGTTAAGTGCTTTCGCTATCGGCGGGGCGCAACTTTGTATCCATAAAATTTATAATAATGGAAAACACAGTAAACAACCTGAATGGTAAAAGAGTAATAATTTTAGGTGGCAGCACCGGCATTGGTTTCGCTACCGCGCAACTGGCAGCGCAGGAAGGCGCAGAAGTTGTTATCGTATCAAGCAATCAGCAACGTATAGATAGTGCGCTTAGTCAGCTGCCGGCCAACGCAACCGGCTTCGCGGTTGATCTGAGCATCCATCAAAACATTGCCGACTTTTTTGACGGCATAGGCAAATTTGACCACCTCGTGTACACCGCCGGCGAAAACCTGAAACTGAACGTAATTGAAGAAACTGACATAGCGCAGGCACAACAATTTTTCAATATCCGTTATTGGAGCGCCTTTGCAGCTGTTAAATACGGTGCTAAACATATTAATGCAGGCGGTTCTATTACATTAACCAGTGGCAACGCCGGTGCAAGGCCGAGCGCAGGCTGGGGCGTAGCATCAAGTATTTGTGGCTGTACCGAAGGTTTTATGCGTGCCATGGCGGTTGAGCTGGCGCCTGTGCGTGTTAACTGCGTTACGCCTGGTGTGGTGAAAACCAATCTTTGGGGCGGCATCCCCGAGGCTGACCGTGAAGCTTTATACGCCAATATGTCAAACTCACTATTGGTTGGCCGCGCAGGCGAGGCTGAGGATATTGCCCTTACCTATGTTTACCTCATGAAGCAGCAGTACGGCACCGGCCAAAGCCTCATTGTTGATGGCGGTGGGGTATTGGTGTAAATCCGCTATAGTATTACTGAAGGCATTATTTACGCGTCATTGCGAGGTACGAAGCAATTTCCGAACTATACAGGGCCGATCTGCCTACGTAGAGATTGCTTCGTACCTCGCAATAACGCATTTTTAGATACTTACTTTCCCTAAAACTCTTTATCACTCAGTGTGGTTATATAGATCCACCATTAATGGTAATGCTATGAGATCTATCTGGAAGGGTTCGCTTGGCTTTGGGCTGGTTAGCATACCGGTTAAGCTGTATTCGGCGGTGCAAACAAGCTCGCTTGATTTTGATATGCTGGATAGCCGCGATCACGAGCGCATCCGCTACCAGCGCGTGAACGAGAAAACGCACAAGGAAGTACCCTACGAGAAAATTGTAAAAGGCTACAAGCTGAACGACAATTATGTTATTATGGACGATGCCGATTTTGAAGCCGCCGCACCCGAAAAAAGCAAGGTGATAGAGATAGAAAGCTTTGTGGATATCAAGGATGTAAACCCGATGTTCTACGAAACATCATACTATACAGAGCCCGATACTAAAAACAACAAGGCATACGCGCTGCTCATCCAGGCGCTCAAACAATCGGGCAAGGCCGGACTTGCGCGTTTTGTACTACGCAGCACCGAGAGCCTTTGTATTGTGCACCCACAGGATAATGTGTTGGTAGTAACCCGCATCCGTTTCGGGCAGCAGATAAGGGATACTGAAGACCTGAACCTGGCCGATAACGTTAAAGTAAGTAAAAAGGAACTGGATGTTGGCCTGGCGCTGATAAAGCAATACGCAGAGAAATTTGATGTATCTAAATTTAAGGATGAGTACACCAATGAGTTGCTCAACATCATCAAACAAAAATCAAAAGGTAAACGCGCAACCATTAAGAAACTAAAACCGCATAAAACAAAAAGCGACGATCTGTACGACCAGCTGATGCAGAGTTTGCAAAAGAAAGGGGCGTAACAGCCACACTATATTTACTTAATACACCATTGGCGGTGTCCTCACCGCCAAACAGAAAAGGCCGTTCGTTAAAAATGGCCTTTTCTGTTTGTTTGCAAGCTCAGAAACCCTTCCCACCCAAAAAATACAAAAAGTTTTGGGGTAGTGTAACACTTACACAAAAAAGCTCGTCATGGGTATTATAAGTTCTGAAAATAGTATAGGTACCATATTGGTTTTCGGACTAAAATTTAGTCATACATTATATTAAGCGGTATTAAAACCGAAACCTTTTAAAAAATGAAAAAACATATCTTAACCTTAATAGCAGTTATCAGCATATTCTCGGCTTGCAAAAAAGACAGCAACAACCCTGGCGGTGGTAATACCAATGGTGATTACCAACCGGTAACCAAAGGCTCAAACTGGACTTACGAAACCGAGTACTACGGTATCGAAAACTCAACAGATAAAGAAACTGCAACAAACACCATTACCGGTGTAACCAAAACTTTTGATGGTAAAAAATACTACGAAGTTAAAGTGGTATCAGAAGGCGATGAAGAAACTCAATACATTGGTATCAACAACCATGTGTATACTACCCTTACCATTGATGGTGAAGATACATTTGAGCTTCCGTATTTTATTGATAACAAATCGGTTAACGAATCAGTTATCACATCGCTTGCCAACCAGGAAGGTTTCCAGCTGCAGCTTAAAACTACCATCACCGAAAAAGGTATCAGCAAAGCTATCCTTGGTAAAACTTATACTAATGTTGTACACACTGTAACAGAAACACAGGCAAAGCAAACAGGTGCCGCTAACTTTACTACTACCAGCACTACAGATACTTACGTTGCTAAAGGTGTAGGTGTAATTGCTATATACGCTAAAACGCCAACCAAAAACGTACTTAAATCTGAGTTGAAAGCCTACGTGATCAAATAATCACGCTTATAAGATCAGTATCCGGCGCAGTGCAAGGGGGCCTGCGCCGGGGTAACTGGTCGTTTTTTGGATATAGCCTGCAAATCTTATATCACATCACACCTCACGCAAAAGACCCTGCTACAACACTATGAAAAAACAATTTTTACAAAAGCTAATGCTTTTGCTGGCTATACCTTTGGCTTTGCTTAGTTGCAAAAAGGGTAATCCTGCAAAACCGGATAAAAACGATACAACCATGCCGGTGGCCCAATTTGATTGGAACGGCGCACAACGCATTAACAGCGAAATACAGTTTGTAAACAAATCCAGGTACGCCGACAGCTACAAATGGGACTTTGGCGACGGGCAAATATCAACCAAAGCCAACCCCGATAAAATAAAATACGCGGGCGAAGGAACTTATGAGATCTTGCTTACCGCTATAAAAGGCACACGCAAAGCTTTTTACAAGCAGGTTATCTACATAGCGCCTGATAATAACCCCGCGCCGTTCTTCACCTTCGAGTTTAAAGACAACAAGAGCACTGCACCGGCTACCGTGGTTTTCAAGAACCAATCGGTAAACGCGCAAACTTACAAGTGGAAGATAAATGGCACAACTTATAATGAGGCCAATCCTACACACACGTTTAACCAGCCCGGTAAATACCTTGTTGAACTTACAGCTATTAACGGCAACGTACAAGCTACCTACAGCGATGAGGTTGAGGTTGACGTTAATACAGATCCGCAGGCGGGTTTCAGCTTAGCTTATCATCCGTACCCTTACACCATTAATGAGCCTATCCAGTTTGTAAACACATCAAAAAATGCCGATGCCTGGGACTGGACGTTTGGCGCAAATGGCCCTGCAGCATCTACAGAGCAGCATCCCGAAGTAAAGTTTGCAGTAGCCGGCAGCTACACCGTAACTCTCGTGGCAAAAAAGGGAACTAAGCAATCTGCACCTAAAACTATCACTATAAAGATCAATCCTTAACCGTATTGATCAGTTTTCTATTATTACTTGTTATGAGCCTGTTTGCATTTTGCAAGCAGGCTTTTTTATTTATCTTTATGAAGAGTTTTAACCTGTTAAATTATCACACTTGAAAAAATATTTACTCGCCCTGCTTCCGGTTTTGGTGTTTTGTTTTGGCTCTTGTAAAAAAGACACTCCGGATCTCTCAAACCTTACTGTTATAGACGGAGCTACTATCCCCGGCGGAAACAATTCCGGTTCAAATGGCAACAGCAGCGCCAACAGCAGTTATTTACCAACTACTACAGGCAGTTCATGGACTTATAAAAGCGATGCTACAGGCGAAAGTGCAGAAGCGCACATTACCGGCGTAATAACACCAATAAATGGCCAAAATTATTACGAATTGAAAAGTAATACCAAAGGGAAAGAAAATACTTTTCAATATTATTATGTAAAAGATAACAAGTATAAAATTGTAGCTACCACTGAGCAGGAAAAAGTAACGGTGGAGTTTTTTATATTGGATAATAACCTCGCTGTTGGCGGCGAGTGGACAGCTAAAATGACACCTGACGGTTTGGTAAATGGTATACCGGGGCAAACCGTAAGCAAGGTTATTGAAAAAGGAATTACTAAAACGGTACTAAATAATACCTACAATAATGTAATACATACCCGTATGACGGTGCAATATGATTTTGGAATAGGCAATGGTTTTGAAGATTTTGGTACTTATGATTACTATCTGGCTAAAGGCATCGGCTTAATTCAAACCGATTTTGAATTTATGGGTTTAAAAACCAAGTCTTACTTAACAAATTACTCTATTAAGTAACTCAACTCTTTAATAGTATACAAACGGTTCCGGGTACACATTCGGAACCGTTTCTGTTTACGTATATGTAAACAGTTGAGTATAAACATTTTTATAATTTATTTAATTAGAAATTAAATATGGCATGGTGGTTGCAAGGGTTAGCGTAAACAATGTAAAACTACCATTATGGAAACTACCACAGAAAAATCAGTTGAAGTACTAAACGACTTAATAGAAATTAACAACGACCGTATTGACGGTTTTACCCGCGCCGCCAAAGACCTTGGCGAAGGTGATGCCGACCTGAAAGCGATATTTGACAAGTATGCAAGCGATAGCCGCCAAAACGTGCAGGAGCTTAGCGCAGCAGTAGGCCAGGCTGGCGGCGAACTGGAAACAGGCAATACCGTAACAGGCACCATTCACCGTGCATGGCTGGATGTAAAAGCCACCTTTACCGGTCACGATCGTAAAGCTATTTTAGCGGAGTGCGAACGCGGTGAAGACGCTATCAAAAAAGCATACAAAAGCGCCCTGTCGCCGGATAGCAACCTGTCGCACGAACAGGCCGAGTTGATCGCTAAACAACAACAGTTGATAGAAGATGGTCATGATAAAATTAAATTCCTGAGAGATCACCAGGCATAATTCAAGATCAGTAATTTTTGATGTAACTAAAAGAGCCATCCGCAAAACGGATGGCTCTTTGTTTTTTACCTTTTTGCGAGGTAGTTAGGGCATTAAACCGTACCTTTGTGGTCTTTTATAAACCCCGAAAAAAAATAATCTGCCGTGATCATCTTAATATTTTTTCTTGCTCATTGGTTCTTGTCATTGTTCTTTCAAACCTTCTTTTTGCACAGGTATGCATCGCACAAAATGTTTACCACGCACAAAGTATTTGAGCGCATATTCTATGTGATGACCTATGTTTTCCAGGGATCATCGTATCTTAATCCACGTGCGTACGCCATTATGCACCGCGAACATCATGCTTACAGCGATACCGAAAAAGATCCGCACTCGCCGCATTTTTTTAAGGATGTTTTCCAGATGATGTGGTATACCGCCCAAACCTATAAAATGCACGAGCGCCGTTTAAAAGAACCCGAAGAGCGTTTTAAAGGCAACTACCCCGAGTGGAAATTTCTGGATGTTGTAGCATCATCAATGATATCGCGCGTAATATTTGGTTTGCTGTATGTAGCATTTTACATTCAGTTTGCTACTGCCTGGTGGATGTTCCTGCTGCTGCCTATCCATTTCCTGATGGGGCCGCTACACGGTGCCATTGTTAACTGGTGCGGTCATAAATACGGTTATTCAAACTTTGATAACAACGATAAATCAAAAAACACCACCCCGTTTGATTTTCTGATGTTGGGCGAGCTGTTCCAGAACAATCACCACCGCAGGCCAAATAGTGCCAACTTTGGTGCAAAATGGTTCGAGATCGATCCGGTTTACCCCATCATGAAACTGATGCACTGGGCCAGGATAATAAAATTGAGGAAAGCATACGCTTAATTAAGGTGAAAGCTTAAAGGTAAAAGGCGAAAGGTGATAAACTTTTCGCCTTTTTTATTTTTAGAGTTCTTCACCCTGTCATTTCGAGCGAGCAGAAGAGAGGACCTGTGCAAGGCGGCGGCGAGAAATCTTGTTACTTCATGCATATTTAAGAGACTTACACATTAACAGGGTTTCTTCTCGCTATCGCTCGTTCGAAATGACAACATTGGCGTAAGTAATTCAAAAAGTCTCCCCCTTCAGGGGGAGATTTAGAGGGGGCTTTCCTATCTTTGCCGCTCAATATATCTTACAATGAAAATATCGGTATTAGCACAAAATCTTCACGGCTCTGAAATTATCAAGATAGCCGGCGAGATAAACGAACTGAAAAAGCAAGGCCAAAACATTGCCAACTTAACCATTGGCGATTTCGACGCTGATATTTATCCTATCCCGGCAGAACTGCGCGACGGCATTATCGACGCCTATAACCATAATCAAACTAACTACCCGCCGGCTGATGGTATGCTGAGCCTGCGCGAGAGCGTATCCTCATTCCTGAGCCGTACTTTGGGTTTAGATTATGCTGCCAACCAGATATTGATCTCAGGCGGTTCGCGCCCTTTGATATACTCTACTTACCTTGCCCTGGTAGATCCGGGCGATAAGGTGGTTTTCCCTACACCATCATGGAACAATAACCACTACTGCGACCTTACCGGCGCCGAAGCGGTATTGGTAGAAACCCGCCCCGAAAATAACTTTATGCCTACGGCAGATGAGATTCGCCCGCATTTAAAAGGCGCAACCATGCTGGCACTTTGTTCGCCGTTAAACCCTACGGGTACCATGTTCGGTAAAAAAGACCTGGAAGAAATTTGCGACCTGGTGATTGCCGAAAACAAAAGCCGTGGTGCGGATGAAAAACCATTATACCTGTTGTACGATCAGATCTACTCACAATTAACCTTCGGCGAGTACAAACATTACGACCCGGTAACACTTCGCCCCGAGCTGAAGGATTACACCGTGTTTATTGATGGTGGCTCAAAATGCTTTGCCGCTACCGGCGTGCGCGTGGGCTGGGGCTTTGGTCCTGCGTTTATCATCAACAACATGAAAGCCATTGTTGGCCACATGGGTGCATGGTCGCCCAAAGCAGAGCAAGTTGCCATGGCCGAATATTTAAAAAACGACGGCTTTGTAAACACCTATCTGGATACACTGAAAGGTGACATCCAAGCCAGCTTGAACACCCTGCACGAAGGTTTCCAGGAACTGAAGGCAGAAGGCTTTGCAGTTGATTCAATTGAGCCGATGGGTGCTATCTACTTAACCGTTAAGTTAGACTACACCGGCAAAACCACAGCCGATGGTAAAGTGTTAGAGAACAGTGCCGATGTGAATTTCTACCTGATAAAAGAAGCAGGCGTTGCCTTTGTACCATTCTCGGCATTCGGCACCGGCGAAGAAGTGACCTGGTTCCGTGCATCAGTTGGTGCAACAGCGCTGGAAGAAATTCAGCAGATGATACCACGCATCCGCCAGGCATTGGCCAAATTGAAATAAAGAAACATTCTCCTCTTAAAGCCCTCCCCTTCAGGGGAGGGTTTGGGTGGGGCTAAATACTTGTACCATGCCAAACGGAACCCTCTACCTCATACCCGTACCCCTTGCTGATGAAGCTGCGGCTAAGTCTTTTACGCCATACCTCACAGATACCATCAACAGTATAAAAGAATACATTGTAGAGAACGAGAAAACTGCCCGCAAGTTCCTGAAGCAAGCCGGACTAAAAACCCCGCAAAGTGAACTGGTGATACATGATTATGGCAAACATAACCGCGATACTGGTTTAAAAGAGTTTTTTAAAGGATTATTGGCCGGTAACGATGTTGGCCTGATGAGCGAGGCCGGTTGCCCCGGTATTGCCGATCCTGGTGCTGATATTGTAGCCGAGGCGCATCGCAAAGGCATAACGGTGGTTCCATTGGTTGGCCCAAGCTCTATTTTGCTGGCGCTAATGGCATCAGGTTTTAACGGGCAAAGCTTTACTTTCCACGGCTACCTGCCTATTGATAAGATAGAACGTAGTAAACGCATCAAAGAACTGGAGACCGCGGCCGAGCGCAACAAGCAAACCCAGTTGTTTATCGAAACGCCTTTCCGTAACGATAGCATGCTGCAGGAAGTTTTGAAAAGCTGTAAGCCTGCAACACGCCTCTGCATTGCCTGCGATATTACCGCGCCAACAGAGTTTATTAAAACACAAACTATAGCTGCCTGGCAAAAACAAGTGCCCGATCTGCGTAAACGCCCGGCTATTTTCCTTTTATTCCATGCCTGATGATAGCACCGCCGCAACATACCAGTGTGCTTATTGTAGGGGCAGGGCCATCCGGATTGATGATGGCTGCACAGTTGCTGCGCTACGGTATCCAGCCGGTTATTGTAGATAGTAAGCCAGGTCCTACTGATCAGTCGAAGGCATTAGCCGTACAGGCCCGCTCGCTGGAGATTTACCGCCAGATGGGTGTGGTTGATAAACTGTTGCAGGAAGGCAAGAAAGCAAAAGGATTGGCTTATCATAAAGATGGTAAATACCTTGCGGGGCTGGATCTGAGCAAGGTGGGGAACAACCAAACCCTGTTCCCGTATATCCTGCTATACCCCCAAAGCAAGAACGAACGCGTATTGTTAGATTATCTCACACAGGCTGCCTGCCCGGTTTACTGGCAAACATCACTTATCAGCTTAAAGCAATTAGGCAGTAAAAGCGAAGCCACGCTGCAAGCCGGCGATAACACATACAACATTACCTGCGATTATATAATTGGTGCCGATGGTGCCCACAGCGTAGTGCGCAAACAAATGGGTATGCACTTTAAGGGCGATACTTATAACCATAAATTTTTCCTGGCGGATGTAAAGCTGAAAGCCACACTGGATGACCAGTTGATTAGTCTGTATATAGATGAGCTCGGCTTTGCCGGATTTTTCCCGCTGCCCGAAGCAAATACCTTCAGGATAGTCGCCAGCCTGCCCGATGAATTGGAGCAGGAAGAGAACCCAACCATGGACGCTGTGTTACCGGCATTGAATAATATCACCAAAAAAGATCTGCAGGTAGAGAAACTTAACTGGTTCACCACCTACAAATTGCATCACCGCATGGCCACGGCTTTTAGCGAGGCTAATTGTTTCCTTATTGGCGATGCAGCGCATATCCACTCGCCGGTTGGCGGGCAGGGCATGAATACCGGCCTGCAGGATGCCTATAACCTGGCCTGGAAACTGGCTGCAGTGCTTAACGGACAAATAGTCCCAAACGTATTGAACAGCTACGCAGAAGAGCGTATGCCCGTAGCAAAAGAATTGCTGAACACTACCGACAGGATCTTTAACGTAGTCACCTCGCGTAGCTGGTTTGGTAATTTGCTGAAGCGATACGTGGTACCCAAGGTGCTCAAATTTGGCTGGGAGAATAATGGTATCCGCGAACAATTTTTTAAGCGCGCATCACAAACAGGTATCAGCTATCGCGATAGCAAGTTGAGCTTGTCTCTTGGCCGCCCAACAGATATCAAAGCCGGCGACAGGCTACCTTACCTGGAGATCTACGACGAAAAGAAAAAAGCACAGACAGATATCCATACCTGGTGCGTTAAACCAGGCTTTACACTGCTCACATTCGGGCATGTGCAGGAGAGTTTTCTGTTTACCATTGCCAAATGGCTCACACAGGAATATAAGGGCGCTATCAACTTTTTCCACCTGCCGTACTCATCAGCCAATCAAAAAGTATTTGATGTACTGCAGATAACAGAAGGCACACGCAAGGCCGTCATCGTAAGGCCCGATATGCATATCGGCTATCTTAATGATCTGATCGATATCAGTATGATGAATAACTACCTGCATAATATAGTTGGCTTTAAAGCATAACAGAAATGCCCCGGCAATCGCTGCCAGGGCATTTACACTAAACCAAACACTATTATGAAAAAATCAGGGGTATTATTTTTATGCCGCCAAAACGCTCTGTTTGCTTAAGCCGGCGCTGCCCGTTTCGTGGTAGCTGCTTATAGCTAAATGGTCCTGCATTTTAACAGTGAAAGTGGTTTCGCCGTGGTTGGCAGAAAGCACCAGGTATTCTCCTATGGTATTCAGCAGTAATAGCTCGCCGGTTATGTAATTGATGGCTACTTTATGGGCGGCAATATCTGTTATGTCAGATTCTATCAGTTCCAGCTGTGGCACCTCAAAATTGATGGCGTTACCAAGTGTATCAGTAAGCACCGGGATCTTATTCTTCAACGATTCTATAAAGTATCCTATCGCAAAACTCAACTTGTAATGCAGCGAGTTGGCGCGGCCGTCGTTATTCTTCATTTCGCTGAAGGTTTTCAGCACATTGCCCGGGTTGTACGTCTGCGATTTCAGCAGAAACTCGCGGTATGATGCCGATAGTATATTGCGTTCAAAATCTGTAGTAGCCGATGAATCGATAACTTGTTTCCAGGTAAGTTTGATGATAGCTTTTGACATAACGGTACGTTTATATTTAATTGACTGATGTTCTTTTTTGTCCCGGTGATATTTATAATTGAATGCCGAAAGTGTACGTGCCGGTATAGCCCGCCGCAATACTTCCGGTTAAGGATGGCGTTTCGTTAGCCAGGTCGGTAGCCGAGTTACCAAGGATACCATCCTGCGCGTTGCGGGTAGTGTTTACGCCCACTCCGTAATGCGTATGTACGGCATCAGAAATGGTCTCGGGGAAGGCAAACTGTGCGGTTTTCTTCAGCACATTATTCACAAAAACCTCAAAGTGAATGTGTGTTGCCCTGCCCTGGTACCAGCCAGGGTAAACAGTAGTGAAGGTTACTGCACCTTTATCATCAGTAGTTTGATAGCCGCGTAAAAATGTTTCGCCTACAAAGCTTTTACCGTTTTGGTTACCATAGCCGGAGTAGTAGCCATCCTTACTGCAATGCCAAATATCAACACGGGCGTTGGTTACTACGTTACAGTTATCATTTACGTTTACCACCAGCAGGTTAAGCACTAACGGAACGCCGGTTTGCCCGCCGGTAATGTCAGATCTGTCGAGCGGATTTTTTATTTCGCCGCCGGGGTATGGGTAGGGGCCTTCCACCTCGGTAGGGGTAACACGGCAGGCACTGCTGCCAGAGTTTGTTTCTGCCGATGTTGTAGTGCCACTTGGGTTGGTTACCGAGCTTGACGCAGAATCTTTTTTGCAGGCATCAAACAACATTGGGGCTGCCGCTGCGGCAACTGCAAATGATCTTAAGAAATGTTTGCGTTCCATAATTACAGAAGTTTAGTAGGGGGTTGAACGTTTAGTTTACTTCTGTAAAAGTATCAGACTTGCGGCAGGCGGGGAAGCGGGTGTCGGTAAATGCCGTTTTTGTGTCGATTATCGATGTTTTTTCATCTCAATTTCATCCAGCGGCGGGCAAAATCGGCATAGCTGTCGCTGATGGGCAGCTCAACCGCAGGCAGTTTAAGCTTACGGTTCTGGATAGAAAGGATCTTGCCGACTGGTACAATATAACTGCGATGTATACGCTGAAAACGGTCTCCGGGCAGCTTTTCCAGCACCTTCTTTAATGGCATCAGGGTAAGGATGGTTTTATCAAATTGCAGGTGTATCTTGATGTAATCTTCCATACTCTCTATGTACTCAATGTCCTTTAGGTTTATCTTCACCATCTTGTATTCGGAGTACACATACAGGCTATCGCCTTCCCCATCACCATTGGTAGCGTTCTTATATCGATAGTAGTCCGCAGCTTTTTCAATCGCCTTGCCGAAACGTTTTATGTCTATCGGTTTTAGCAGGTAATCTATCGCCTCTAATTCAAAGCCCTCAAACGCAAAGTTTTTATAAGCTGTGGTGAATATAACCATAGGCTTACTCTCCAGCGATCTTACTAAATCTATCCCGGTAATATCGGGCATGTTGATGTCTACAAACAGCAGGTCAATCTGGTTGTTCCGCAGGTATTCGGCGCCGGATATGGCATCCTCAAAGGTTTGCACCAGCGTCAACGACGGAAACCTTGATACATAGTTTTTGATCAGCTCCAAGGCTAAAGGCTCATCATCTATGGCAACACATTTCAATTGCATACTCATTAACTATGTAAGGTTAATACTACCATAAACTGATTGTTCTCATCTTTTATGTTGAGGAAGTGTTTGCCCGGATACAGGTGTTTTAAACGCTGGCGGGTATTATTAAGGCCAATGCCGGTACGCTCCAGTTTCTCGTTGCGCTCAAATATAGGGTTCACGCACAGAAAGGTAATGGTATCTGGTTTCACCAGCAAATTGATGTCGATATCGCTTTGGTGCTGCTTGCTTATGCCGTATTTAAACACATTCTCTACAAACGTCATCAGCAAAAGGGGGGCTATCTTTTTGCCGCTCAGATCGCCTTGCACAGTAAAGCTTACCGATGTTTTTGAACCAAGGCGCAAGCGCTGCAGGTCGATATAGTTGGAGATACAGTTCACCTCGTTCTGCAGCTCAACAAAATCTTCTTCCACCTCGTCGGTAACGTAGCGCATAATGTTGGATAGCTTCATGATGCTATCGGCCGTATGCTCACTACTGGTGATAGCCAATGTATAGATGTTATTTAGTGTATTGAAAAGGAAGTGCGGGTTGATCTGCGCTTTTAAAAATGATAGCTCAGCGTTGGCTTTCTCTGCCTCGGCGCTGATGGCGCGCTGCTCGGTGGTTTGCCATTGGCGAACCGTTTTTGTGGCCGTACTCAAGGCCATTATCATGATGAACAGAAACAAGCTCGACGAGTCGAAATGTTTGCGCCTTCTGAATTGCGGCCTGTTACCAAACTGTGGCGGCTGTGGCATATTGCCCGGCGCCATTTGCGGCTGATGGCCGGCACTATCTGCCTGCATGCCCTGTGGCGCTGGCGGCGGTTGTTGCCTGTTGCTATCCGGCTGAAGGTTTGGTGGCGGGCCGCCTGCACCGTTGCCTGGCGGGCCAAACTGCGGCCCCGGTTGTTGGGCTGCCATTTGTGAAAAAGCCTTGCCATTTATACTACGAAACAACCTGTCGTAAGGGCGCAGTACGTAAACGGCGCTTAACAGGCAGAAACATATAATGGCGAAATCGATATATCGCTTTCTGAGGAAAAAGCGGGGAAAAAGGAAGTTTGTATTAAGATAGAACAAGATGATGTACGTGGCGCAGAACACCCAGTAATAAGGCGATGCGATAATAGTACCCATAGAGATATCTCCGCTTGGGCCATTAAGGAACAGCAGGGGAAAGGTCATGAACAACAGCCAGCAGGCTATATGTATGAGTACCGAGAAGGTTTTTAAGCGTAGCATCCCCAAAAGAAATGTTTATCAGCTTAAAAGTAAGCAAAGTATCGGTAAGCGGGCAGTATGTGTAGATGAATTAACCGTGGATGGTTTCGGCTTTACCGTAGTTTTGTATCACCTGAGCTTCAAAAGCCAGGAACTCTGTCCAGCGTTTATCTACGTCAACATCTACAGCATATTTCTTAGCCAGGCGAATGAAGGTAGCATAGTGGGTAGCCTCGCTTACCATTAGCTCGTAATAAAAGTCGGACAGTTCTTTATCGCCGATATTCTCTGATAACACCTTGAAACGTTCGCAGCTGCGGGCCTCTATCATGGCTGATAACAGCAGGCGGTCTATCAACTGCGCCTCGCGGCCGCCGCCTACTATCATAAACTTACGCAGCTCGTTCACATAATCGTCCTTACGCTCGCGGCCCAATGTATAACCCCGCGCTATGATGATCTGGTGAACACGTTTAAAGTGATCCATTTCTTCCTGCACAAGATCGCACATCTCCTGCACCAGATCGCTCAGGTTAGGGTTTTGCACGATGAGGGTGATAGCGTTGCTGGCAGCCTTTTGCTCACAAAAAGCATGGTCGGTAAGCAATTCTTCGATGTTACTTTCCACAACGTTTTTTACCCACAGCGGATCGGTAGGTAACTGCAGCTTTAAAATGGTTTTCTCGTTCACGTGAACAAAGATAGGGGTTATGAGCGGAAAGGTGAAAGACTTTTGAACCGTCATGCCGAACTTGTTTCGGCATCTCATTAGCAGGTTGGGCTTAGCGTGCGGGGTGCTGAAACAAGTTCAGTATGACGTTAGTCCTGATCAGCTTTTACTTATACAAACTTTTACTCTCAATAAACTTCAGCACCGGATCGGGCACAAAGTACTGTATATTCTTTTTCTCTTTGATGGATTTGCGGATGAACGTCGCCGAAAGTTCCATCAGCGGGGTCATGGTAATGGTTACGGATGGGTGCGATGCAAATTCGGCATTTTCATAGCCGGGACGGGGATAAACAAAGATCTGGTAATCGCGTAGGATGAGGTTATAGTTCTTCCACTTGTGCAGCGTTACCAGGTTATCTGAACCCATGATAAGGGCAAACTCGTGCTCGGGATATTTTTCTTTAAGATGGGTAAGGGTATCTATTGTATAAGATGGCTGTGGTAGTTTCAGCTCCACATCACTTACCGAAATGTTGGTAGCATTTTCGGTAGCCAGTTTGGCCATCTCCAGGCGGTCGTAGGTGTTAATAAGATCGCCGTACTTTTTTAACGGGTTTTGGGGCGATACCACCAGCCAAACCTTATCTAAAGCGGTATGGTTAGCCATGTAGTTGGCAATTATCAAATGCCCGATGTGTATAGGATTAAACGAACCGAATAATAGACCGACTTTCATAAGGTACCCCCTAACCCCCTGAAGGGGGAATGTTTAATTGTGAGGCCCCAACTTTAACGAGCGTTAAAGCTCCTCCGCCAACTGGCGGAAGCAGGGGCTAACTAATAAAATTTTTCACCAGTTCCTCAGCTTCTTTACAAGCTGTCTGAAGATCGTAATTTTTGAGGATAATATCAAATTGAGGTGCGTATCCCAGCTCTTTTTCTGCCTTTGCAAAGCGTTCCTGCAGCTTTTCGGCGCTATCGGTACCGCGGCCGGTAAGGCGTTCTATCAGTACTTCTAACGATGGTGGCTGTACAAATATGGCCAGTGCTTGGTCCATGTATTTGCGTTTAAGGTGCATGCCGCCTTCCACATCGATATCAAATATTACGGTTTTACCGGTAGACCAGATGCGCTCGATCTCGGTACGCAGGGTGCCATAGAAAGTACCGCTGTAAACCTCTTCAAACTCAACAAATTGTTTTTTGGCAATACGGTGCAGAAACTCTTCTTTGCTGATGAAGTAATAATCGCTGCCATCTTTTTCCTCGCCACGAGCAGGGCGGGTAGTGGCCGAAATAGAAAACTCCAGCTCGGGCATTTTGCGCAGCAGGTGGTGCACTATGGTTGTTTTACCTGCGCCCGACGGGGCCGAAAATATGATGAGTTTTCCTTCCATTTTTATTGGGTCATTAGGTCATTGAGTCATTGAGTCATTTTTTCGTATTGTAGAGAATGACCTAATGACCCAGTGACTCAATGATTATAGCACGTTTAATAGTTGTTCTTTAATTTTCTCCAGCTCTTCTTTCATGCCTACTACCAGTTTCTGGATATCGGCGTCGTTTGCTTTTGAGCCAAGGGTATTTATCTCGCGGCCTATCTCCTGTGATATAAAGCCAAGCTTCTTGCCATTTGCGTCAGCGGCTTTAAGGGTTTCCAGGAAGTAGTCGCAGTGGCTTTTAAGCCTTATTTTCTCTTCTGTGATGTCCAGCTTATCAATGTAGTAGATCAGCTCTTGTTCAAAACGGTCTCTGTTGATACTTTCAGTTCCTACGGCCTCGCTCAGGAACTGGTTTAAACGCTCGCGAATAACCGGCACGCGCTTAGGCTCTGCTACCTCAACAGCTGCAAGGTTGGTAAGGATAATACCGATGCGGTGTTTAATATCCTGCTCTAATACGTTGCCCTCATCACTGCGGAATTTCTGGAAGGCAGTTAATGCCTGCTGAAAGGTTTTTTCAACCTGTTTCCATTCGTCCTCGTTTACGGTATCCTCATCGTACTTAACTACTTCAGGCAGACCAAGCGCCAGCTGGAAAAGATTGGTTGATTGTTCGCCTACCTGTTCGCTTACGCTTTTAAGCTGGTTGTAGTAATGCATCAGCAGGTCGCGGTCAATACCGGCGGCTTTTACATTAGAGCCTGTTTGCTCAACATTAATGCTAAGATTTACCTTACCACGCTCAATTTGCTTGCTGCATTCGTTACGTAGCTGGAACTCTTTTTCGGAAAACATTTTTGGCAGGCGCAACGACAGCTCGAGGAATTTGCTGTTCAGCGATTTAAGCTCGACGGTATATTTAACATTACCAGCATCAAACGTGGCAATACCATACCCGGTCATGGACTTTATCATACGCAAAGATAAATATTTTTGGTTAGGTTGGTAAGTAGAGAATAGTTAACCCAGTATCGTCATGCCGAACTCGTTTCGGCACCCCCATCAGCAGGTTTAAAACGGCGTTAAAGAATGTGGGATCCCGAAACAAGTTCGGGATGACGGGATAGAGTTCTAATCACAAACCTTAACACTTTTTCACATTTGCAACCATGTACATTTTGTACTTTTACTACGTTTAATATTATATGCGCATAAAGTTTTTATCATTTCTTGCGGCTCTGCTGGGCCTGTGTACAATTGCCAATGCGCAAAACGGCACTATAAAGGGTGCCATTTTTAAGCGCATTTCCTCTGAGCGACTTAGTGGCGTTGCTGTCACCAATACAAAAACCAGCGTATTTGTAATGAGTGATGCCCTGGGAAATTTTTCTATCTCTGCCGCTGCCGGCGATACTTTAGAGTTTAACAAAAGCGGCTTTACACCGCAAAAACAAGCAGTATCGGCTTATGGTGGAATGGTAGTATATATGCAGCCCGAAGTTCAGTTAGGTGAAGTTAGGGTTGTTGGCCAAACCAAAAAGCAAGAGATGAACGAGATAATGAATGATTATCGCAAACAAGGTACTTTCTATAATGGTAAGCCGCCGGTGCTTTCTATGCTTACCAACCCCTTAACAGGCATTTATGAACTGTTCGGTAAAACACCGGGTAGGGCAAAGCGCTTTGCGGAGTATCAGAAAAAGGAATTGCAGGCCAGCGAGGTTGATAAACGTTATAATAAACCCTTCATTATGCGTATAACCGGCGAAACAGATACGGCCAAAGTACAGCAGTTTATGAATTTCTACCGCCCTACTTATGATGACCTAAAAACCTGGGCCGATTATGACCTTATCCAACATACAAAAACACAGTGGGAGTATTTCCAGAAAAACGGCGGGAAAGACAGGTTGCAGAAGTTGTATTAAGTAACGGAGTTAGGGAGCTTCAATTATTGCCGTTTATATTTTGTAATTGCGCCCCATAAATAATTGCATGCTTATTAAGTCTCTATTATTTCTCTTAGTACTTACGGGTACCTGCAGCCTTACTTATGCTCAGCAGGTAACTGTAAAAGGGGCCGTTTACAAACGTATATCTTCAGAGCGAATCAGCGGCGTTGCTGTTACTAACTTAAGGACAAAAGTCTTTGTAATGAGTGATGGACTTGGCGGCTTTGCTATTAACGCCATCCCGGGAGATACATTAGAATTTACCAGAAAAGATTATACGCCTCAAAAGCAAGCCGCATCTACTTACGGTATGGTGGTTTATATGCAGCCCGAAATGCAATTGAATGAAGTGCGTATAGTTGGCCAAACCAAGAAACAAGAAATGAGCGATGTGATGAATACTTACCGAAGCAAAGGTTTGTATTTTGATGGCAAACCACCTGTAACCACCTTTTTGCCGATAGGCGGCTCACCGTTAACAGGCTTTTATGAGCTGTTTGGTAAAGATGCCAAAAATCTTAAGAGGTTCGCCAGGTATCAAAAACAAGAGATAGAAGCAACAGAGGTAGATAAGCGCTATAATAAGCCTTTTATAATGCGTATAACCGGCGAAACAGATACCGCCAAAGTACAGCAATTCATGAACTTTTATCGGCCAACTTTTGAAGATCTTAAGACCTGGGCCGATTATGACCTTATCCAACATACCAAAACCCAATGGGAGTATTTCCAAAAGAACGGCGGGAAAGACAGGTTGCAGAAGTTGTATTAAGAGATCAGAGGTTGGAGATTAGGAACTTAAGCTTTATTCTTAAGATAACCAATATAGCCGTTTATCATTCTTGAACATTCTTCGCAATCGCCTTTTAAATGATCAAATGTTTCCTGACTAATCAGATTGTTATCTAAAGCTATAACGAGGTGATCTATTGTTTCTGAAGAAGAACCTCTGGCAGTTACAAGAAATTTAGCGGCATCGAGATAATGAAAGCGACCGTGACCTTCAGCGATGTTATTGCCAATTGAGCGGGACGAGCGAATAATTTGGTCCGTTAAACGATATTTTTCTTCAATAGGGAATGATTTGGTAAGCTCTGTGATATTATTTCGCAATAGCCTTGCTTTTTTCCAAACTTCAAGATCCGTGAAACTTCCCATTGATTAAATATAACTACCTAATCTCTAATCTCCAACCTCTGATCTCTCCGAACTATATCCCCAAAGCGGTACAAGCCTTCTCTGCTGCTAACTTCTCGGCGTTCTTTTTGCTGAACTCTTTGCCGGAGCCTAATACTTCACCATCAATATTTACCTGGATGGTAAATAGCTTGGCGCTTTCACCTTCCATGTTGGTGGTCAATTCAAAGGTAATGTCCTTGCCGTGGCGCTGGCACCATTCAATAAGTTTGCTTTTGAAGTTGGTCTCGGTTTGCTCGAGCGTATGGATATCAATATGCGCTTTTATGATGTGGTTTACCAGGAAATGGCGGGTAAAATCATACCCTTTGTCAAGGTAAACAGCACCTACAAGCGCTTCAAAGGCATCGCCGAGCAGGGAGCCCTGGCGGCCATTGGCTAAAATCTTTGGATCAAACTCTATCAGTTTATCAAAGCCCAGTTTGCGAGCCAGCTGATTGAGATTGTTACGGCTCACAATTTTTGAGCGTAACTCTGTCAGGAAACCCTCATCTTCATAAGGGTAAAGTTTAAACAATACCTCGGCCACTACACTGCCCAGCACCGCATCTCCCAAAAATTCGAGGCGTTCGTTACTGTTCTTTACGCCCTTGCGGATATTTTGGGCAACCGATTTGTGGCGAAAAGCCAATCGGTATAACGACAAATTGCCCGGCACGAAGCCGAGCAAATTCTTTAGAACTTTTACGTATTTTCTATTGGGCGAAAGATATAGCTTATAAAAGCGACTAATAGGCATCCAATAAGATTAATCCTGGTATTTTCTAAAAATAACGGAAGCATTGTGGCCACCAAAACCGAAGCCATTGCTTTGCGCTACATTAACTACGCGTTGTTGTGCCTTGTTAAATGTAAAGTTAATTTTAGGGTCAAACGCCGGATCATCAGTAAAGTGGTTGATGGTTGGCGGGATAATATCGTTTTTGATAGCCAGGATAGCAGCAATAGCCTCAACAGCGCCGGCAGCACCTAAAAGGTGGCCAGTCATTGATTTGGTTGAGCTGATATTGATATCATAGATACGATCGCCAAAGGCATCAGTTATAGCCTTAACCTCTTGCGGGTCACCAATTGGGGTTGATGTACCATGCACGTTCACATAATCAACATCGGCAGGTGTTAAACCGGCATCCTCAAGTGCAGCTTTCATCACCAGGCAGGCACCAAGGCCTTCAGGGTGTGGGGCTGTCATGTGGTATGCATCGGCGCTCATGCCGCCGCCAATCATTTCAGCATAAATTTTAGCACCACGAGCTTTCGCGTGCTCCAATTCTTCTAAGATGATGGTACCTGCACCTTCACCGGCAACAAAACCATCGCGGTCCAGATCAAACGGACGTGATGCAGTTGCAGGATCATCGTTACGGGTACTAAGCGCGTGCATAGCATTAAAACCACCAATACCGGCTTCGTTTATAATAGCTTCAGACCCACCTGTGATAAACATATTTGCTTTACCAAGGCGAAGGTAATTGAAGGCATCGATAAGCGAATTATTGGATGAAGCACATGCGGAAACCGTAGTAAAGTTTGGCCCGCGTAAACCATATTTAATAGAGATATGGCCAGGTGCAATGTCGGCGATCATTTTAGGGATAAAGAACGGGTTGAATTTTGGCGTACCGTCACCTTTTGCAAAGTTGACAACCTCATCCAAAAACGTTTTTAAACCACCAATGCCCGATCCCCAGATAACACCGATTCGGCTGGTGTCAAGTTTTTCGAAATCTAAACCGGCGTCTTTAACAGCTTCTTCTGTTGAAAATAAAGCGTATTGTACAAATGGATCAAGCTTACGTGCGTCTTTACGACCCAGAAAGCCATCTGCATCAAACCCTTTTACTTCACAGGCGAATTTGGTTTTGAAGTTAGTAACATCAAAACTCTTAATAAAGGCAGCGCCGCTTACCCCATTAATAAGGCCGTTCCAGTAATCTGCAACGGTATTACCAATCGGAGTAAGCGCTCCAAGCCCGGTTACAACAACTCTTTTAAACTCCATTTAACAGTTTTAGGGAGCTTATAAATTAAGCTTTAACGTTTTTTTCTAAGTAAGCAACAGCCTGGCCAACAGTACCGATAGTCTCAGCCTGATCATCAGGGATTGCAACGTTAAATTCTTTTTCAAACTCCATGATTAATTCCACGGTGTCTAAAGAGTCAGCACCAAGATCGTTGGTGAAGCTTGCTTCTGGTGTAACTTCACTTTCGTCAACACCCAGTTTTTCCACGATAATAGCTTTTACTCTTGAAGCGATATCAGACATAGTCTTTATGATTTAATGATTAATAAATTCAGTGCAAAGAAAAATAAATTATGTTAAATATCAAATTTGAAAAACCTGCGACAATAAATAGTGAACACCTGTTTATTATAAAAGGTTTGCTTTGATTCTCTAACGCCTCAAAAGTAATCAATTTGTACAGAGTAATAAATAAAATTATCCACCGCTGTAAATGTTGTATTGTGTTGATAATGAGTTATTAAATGTTTTGCACGTGCCCTGCCAGGTTTATCCGGTTAAACTTTTAACGCCTGAAAATGGCGCCGAAAATGAAAAACGGATGAATTTTAAAGGTTGGTTTATCTGTGGTAGTAAACAAAACTTTATGCTTACCATAAGTGTTTTGTATTTTTGCCCATCAGTAATTAAAAGCGGTTGAACAGGAAGGTATTAAAGTTTGAGATAGATCTGGATTTTGTGTTGATAGCCATCACCACATCATTAAAAGATTATCGCATTTGTTATTATATAAACAAATGTTTGAATTTTAATTTTACCCGTACCGATGACCTGCAATTGGATAACCATATCAATGGCAGTGCTATGCTTTTTTCGTTTTATAAGTACAGCTGGGAAACTACCGAAACCGACTTCTATTTTATTGGTAATAAGGGAACTGAAGGTTATTTGGTACCAGAAATGCGATCGGCAGATTATTTTATAATGATCAAAAATTATATTGATGATGATGACCTGGACGGCATCATTTCGGGCCTTAATAAGATACCCGAAATTGTTGCCGCCGTAAAGATTGACCCAAAAAAAATAAAATCACGGGAAAATCTGTTATTTTAGCCAAAATTTTAAAAAATGTGTACTTAATACACATTGATTTATAATAGCCTGAATTAATCTGAGAATATGAATTTTAATTATAATCGTACCAAGATCGTTGCTACAATGGGCCCGGCCTCGGCCAAGAAAGATACATTACTGGCAATGATAAGGGCAGGTTTAAATGTTTGCCGCCTTAATTTTTCGCACGGTAAGCCCGAAGATCACAAAAAAGTAATTGACATTATTCGCGAGATAAACGCAGAATACAAAACCAACGTAGGTATCCTTGCCGATTTGCAGGGTCCTAAAATACGTATCGGTTTGGTTAAAGATGGCGGTATACACCTTGTTAATGGTACACGCATTAACATTACTACGCACGAGTGTATTGGTGATGATAACCAGATCTACATCACTTACCCAAGCTTTCCGCAGGATGTACAGGCAAACGAGATCATCTTGTTAGATGACGGTAAACTGCAATTAAAAGTTATTGATACCAACCGCAATGACACTGTTATTTGCGAAGTGGTACACGGCGGTATATTAACATCTCGTAAAGGTGTTAACCTGCCAAATACAAAAGTTTCTATCCCAAGTTTAACACCAGAGGATATTGAGAACCTTCATTTTGCTTTAGAGCAGGATGTAGATTGGATAGGCCTTTCTTTCGTACGTACCGGTGCTGATATTGTTGACCTTAAACGCATCATTCGCGAGAGTGGTAAAGGTGCGCGCGTTATTGCTAAGGTTGAAAAACCAGAGGCTATCGAAAACATCGACGACATTATTGCTGCTACCGATGGTGTGATGGTTGCACGTGGCGACCTTGGTGTTGAGTGCCCGCTTGAAGAGGTGCCTTTGCTGCAAAAAATGATCGCTAAAAAATGTAGAGATGCATCAAAACCGGTTATTGTTGCTACGCAAATGCTGGAGTCAATGATCACTACCCCGCGCCCTACACGTGCCGAGGTTAATGACGTTGCAAACTCGGTATTAGACGGTGCCGATGCGGTAATGCTTAGCGGTGAAACATCAGTTGGTGAGTTCCCTGTTATAGTTATCGAAACTATGGCTAAAATTGTGCGTAATGTTGAAGAACTGGGTTACCCGTTCAATGCTGAGAAAGCTGAGAATAAAGATACTGCTTCTACAAGCTACCTTAGCGATGCACTTTGTGGCTCTGCCGTTTACCTGGCCGAGCATACTAACGCTGTAGGTATCGTTTCAATGACCACATCTGGTTACACTGCATTTGAGATATCAAGCTACCGCCCTAAGGCAGGTACTTATATCTTTACATCAAACAGGCAATTGCTAAACTCATTAAGCCTTGTTTGGGGTGTGCGTGCGTTCTACTACGATAAACTGGAAAGCACAGATCAAACCATTGCTGATGTTAACGCTATCCTTAAATCGGAGCAGTTCCTGAAATCGGGCGATGTAGTGATCAATACTGCCGCAGTGCCAATTACAACACAAGGCAAAACCAACATGATCAAAGTAAGTGTTATTGATTAATATTTAGAGATCAGTTATCGGAGATTAGTTTCCCGATTATTATAAAGAAAAGGGTTAAGCGATGAGCTTAACCCTTTTTGTTGTAATAGCAAGTAAGTTACTTTTTCCAATAGATTGTTAATCTTATCCTATGGGTTATTGCCTGGAATATCATGAATAGTTCGGCATGCATATCTTCTGTGTCCCAGATGGTTTTCCTGGATAGGTATTTACTATCACCATAGGGGATCTCTACAGCTGCAGAATCAGTGGTGTCTGGTCTTCCCAATTGGCTTATGGCAATATCCCGTATCCGCTCATATTCATTATTATAACTTTTGAATTGCTTATTTTCGGCAGCCCATAGTTTTTGCTTATCAAATAAATTACCATACTTTTCCTTTTCCCAATCGTAAGAAACCAACCTTAAAGTAGAATCAGCCGGGGTATAAAAGTATTCTGCAGAAACCGGGAGCATCTTGGTCTCTGATCTTTCTACAACCACGGGTAGCGTAACCTGGTATTTATCAAATAAGGGATAATAATCTTTTGACAGGTAAATGTTCCTGGTAGAAAATTTCGAATTGGGATTGATCTGTTTTTCGAAAGCTATGGCCTCCGAAATTTTCGATTGCTTTGTCCAGATCTGTTCTTGTGCAAAAACCTGTATTAAATTAAGGCATGCAACAAATGTGATAATAGGTTTAAGGTACATTTACTTATTTCGCTTTTTCTTTTTCCTCATAACTCTTCGGATCAAGCGCTGCCGGCGACCAGCCTTGCAGAAACTCCATCACTTTCTCTTTGCTGTGGCCTTTGCCTTCTTCAAGGTAGCCTGAATTTTGGGTATGCAAGCGGTTGCCCTCGCCATCTAAAACCACAAACACCGGGAAGCCGAACCGTTGCGGATAGCCAAGGGCGGCCAGCACTTTTTCGTTCTTGTTTTCGGGGCTGTAGTTTACGTGGAGTACCACATAGTTATCAGCAAGGTATTTGTTAAGGTCGGCATCTTTAGTAACCAGGTCATTAAAGCGCAGGCACCAAACGCACCAGTTACCGCCAATTTGCAGCAGCACGTTTTTGTGTTGCGCTTTCGCTTTTTTAATTGCTGCAGAAATATCGGCTTTAGCGTCAGCTGCAGGGTTGTATATTTTAGGGCTTTCGGTCTTAGGTGCATCCTGGGCTTTTGCAGCTACAGAGGCAAAGGCAAGGGTGGCTATTAATAATATTTTCTTCATGACGATATTCGCTTTTGCTAAAGGTAGTTACTGAGGCATGAAAATACATCTGCCACAGGTAAATTTAACGTGACATAAAAAAGCCCCTCAATTATAATTGAGGGGCTTTTTTAAAGATCTTTATTTTTAATGGGCGTAGCCCTGACTTTTAAATGTATTTTGTGTCTTTGAGTTCCTCATATCGGGAACAGGTTTCCCCTGCCTGTGAGAAGTATTTGTATTAACCGCATTCTTTTTCTCGTTATTGCGTATCAGCCTGCGGCGGCGTTGCTTTAAGCGGTAACGCTCTGTCCAATGGTCAAAAGTGCCTGTTAGCGCTAAAATACCACCTACTACAAACACAACCATCATAAAAACCACAAACAGGTGTAATAAATTCGAAAACAGATTTTCCATAAATTATATCTTAAAATGTCAAACTATGTAAGGCAATTGCCGTGCCTGTTTTAATTATATTTCAGACAAAAGTAGATCAAATACCGCGTTGCAGATACATTGTGGGCCGTTTCTTATAAACTCCTGAAAGTACCACTTATTATATTAATCACGACTGTTTTTGTATACAATGGCCTACAAACAGCTGTAAGTGGCTGGTTATTAATGGAAAAAATATTACCCAATGGTTAAATTTTATTAAAACCACAGGTTGTATAAGTTAAATTTATTGATTTTTTCGGCCGAATTTTGCGATAGATAAGAGTTTAAAAACGCTTTAAATTGGTGGCTTTTATCAGTTCGCCGTAAGGTACCTCAACAATCTCGTGCAGGGTAAACCAAGGCGAACCATTTTGCAGTACCTGGATGTTTTGCGCAGGCATAAAACTTTGCGCCAGCAAAAACTTTTTCTGGTGCGATGCATTCTCGGCCACCTGCAATACTATAAAGCAATGCCCGGGTGAGCCGCCTTTTATAAATACATCACCGGCTTGTATATCATTGGCGTTGGTAACGGCATTTAGTTCTTTTTGCAGCGATATGGTGCCTGCGTATGAAAACACGAGGCTAAGGTACCGCATAAAATTCTCGCGCGAATAATCTTTCTTGCCTTTCAGTACCCACTTCTCTTTAACGTAGCGGTAACCGTTGGCATAATGCACAAAATCGCATTTAAAGCCGCTGGTGAAGTTGAAACTGATGTTCTGATAATCTTTACGCTCATAAAGGTATTCGGCACGCAGGCGTATAACCGCATCGGCACATTGCTGCAGGTCCTGGGTGCCAACGCTCATATCTATTACGGCTGCAGTGTAAGGATCGGTGCGTGCGATTGCTCCTTTATAAGTTAGCGTATGTGTACCTGCGGGTTTCAGGGCTAATGTCTGCAGGTAAGCGCCAAAACTACCTGGGGC
Source organism: Mucilaginibacter conchicola (assembly GCF_003432115.1). GTDB lineage: Bacteria > Bacteroidota > Bacteroidia > Sphingobacteriales > Sphingobacteriaceae > Mucilaginibacter > Mucilaginibacter conchicola. The sequence continues at coordinate 300,080 of NZ_QWDC01000002.1, read as the reverse complement.
AGATACTATCTTTTTATATCCCGAAGGAGCAGCAAAACGGTGATTAACGCTATCTGCAGGTAAAAGCGAGGCAGCGGCAAGGATAAGGCAGGTTATAAAAGTTCTCATTTTTTTACCGATTGTTTAAGTTGCTGATAAGGGTTAAAAGGAACAGGCAGGCCATTTGCAATTTTAAAAGCCGAGAAATGCAAATGCGTAGGCGATCGTTTTTTGTATGCATTTAAACCTGTGCGGCCAACCTCGGCAATCTTCTGGCCTTGTTTAACTTCGTCGCCAGGTTTCACTGTTATGGCGCGGTTATGTGCGTAATAGGTGAATATATTTGCCGCCGGGTGATACACCCAGATGAATTTGCCCCCGCGCATTTTGCTGCCGGGCTCCCATTGGTTGCTGCAGGCTACCACTATGCCGTTATCTACGGCCAGTACATTTACTGGTTGTTGGCTGCGGTCGTCAATATCATCCTGGTTCTTATCGTTTATAAAAATATCATGCGCAGGGTGGGCCGAGTGTTTGTTGCCATCCAGATAGTTGTAACCCTTATCGCTGTAACCGTTGCCATTGGTGCCGCCAATAGCATTTGTTTTATATCCCTGCAAGGGGAACATCCAATTAACCGCGGCGGGGATCTTCGCTTCCACTCTAAGTTGTGCCATCAGACCGGCAAACTCTTTAACAGCTTCGGTACGCTTAATGCTACCGTTGAGTATGCGATTATTCAGTCCGTTTATTTTCTCGCAGGTTGAGCGGAGATCTTGAGAGAATGCATTAACAAAAAACAGGGATATAATAAACGTGAGGAACGTTTTCTTCATAAATGGGTGATAAAGTTTGTAAGTTATAAACGCAGTTTTTGGGGAAATAGTTTATGCCTTATGGATGGTATATGTGCAAGGTGACGTATATTTATCTACCCGTATGGATACTAAACCCTTATCCCCTACAAAAAGAACCGCTATAATGATCGGGATCGTGTTGGTCATTATGATGTTGTTTCTTAGTGGCTTGTTTGTTCCTAAAAATATCAGCCTATCTAAGCGACTGCTTGTACACGAAGCCATAATGTGGGGAACCGCCACTTTTGCAATACTGTATGCTTTTATTGCAGAACGCCTGCCCTTATTTAATGATGAGAAAAAGCACGATGCCAACTTTTACCTCTCGTGGATATTGGGCTTGTTTGTAGCAGGCATTGGTGCCAACTTTCTTGCTAACCTTATTTGTGGCATATTCCGGATACCGTTTGATGCTAAAGCTCAGCATGAGGTAATGATATTAGTTACCAGCAATAACTGGATAATGCTTTTGTGCGCTGTTACTGCCGGTGTTACCGAAGAAATTATTTTCCGGGGATACCTGCTCGAAAAATTTCATCAGTTATTTAATGATGATAAATTAGCCATCGGCCTGTCTGCGGCATTGTTTGCATTCGGTCACTCTGGTTACCATAGTTTAAGAACAATGGTTTACACCTTTATTTTTGGCTGTTTGCTTGGCTTACATTACCGTCACTATAAAAGCATCACTGTACTTATTTTGGCGCACGCTTTTTTTGATTTGGTTATATTCCTGTATTACAAGAATACCTTTTGATAGTGCTCCCCTACATATTGCGCCTGTATTGCCCGCCAACTTCATACAACGCATGGCTTATCTGGCCGAGAGAACAATACTTACAAACTTCCATCAGGCTTTCAAAAATATTATCGCCGGCAATGGCGGCTTGCTGCAGTTGTTTTAACAATTCTTCGGCTTTGCCGGTATTGCGCTCGTAGAAACTTTGCAGGTTGGCTATCTGTACCTGCTTCTCTTCTTCGGTAGCACGGATAACCTCTGATGGAATAATAGTTGGTGATCCTTTTTTATTCAGGAAGGTGTTTACCCCGATAATAGGATATTCGCCGGTATGTTTTAGCGTTTCATAATAAAGCGACTCTTCCTGGATCTTGCTGCGCTGGTACATGGTTTCCATAGCTCCGAGCACGCCACCGCGGTCGTTGATGGCTTTAAATTCGGTGAGTACGGCCTGCTCAACCAAATCGGTCAGTTCTTCGATAATGAAAGCACCCTGGATAGGGTTCTCGTTTTTGGCGAGGCCAAGCTCGCGGTTAATGATGAGTTGTATGGCCATAGCCCTGCGAACAGATTCCTCGGTAGGTGTGGTGATAGCTTCATCGTAAGCATTGGTGTGTAACGAATTGCAGTTATCATAAATAGCATACAAAGCTTGCAATGTGGTGCGGATATCATTAAAGTCGATCTCCTGCGCATGCAGCGAGCGGCCGCTGGTTTGGATATGGTATTTCAACTTCTGCGACCTGTCATTCCCCTTGTATTTATTTTTGATAGCCTTGGCCCAGATACGCCTGGCTACGCGACCTATCACCGAATATTCGGGATCGATACCATTACTAAAGAAGAAAGACAAATTCGGCGCAAAATCATCGATATGCATACCCCGGCTGAGGTAATACTCCACATAAGTAAATCCGTTTGAGAGGGTGAAGGCCAACTGCGTAATTGGATTAGCCCCCGCCTCGGCAATGTGATAACCGGAGATAGACACCGAATAAAAGTTGCGCACCTTTTCATCAATAAAATATTGCTGAATATCACCCATCATCCGCAAGGCAAACTCAGTACTGAAAATGCAAGTATTTTGGGCCTGGTCTTCTTTCAGTATATCAGCCTGTACCGTACCGCGAACGGTGGAGATGGCTTTTGCTTTTATTGGTTCGTAAACATCAGCCGGTAAAACCTGATCGCCAGTAAGGCCGAGGAGCAGTAGCCCAAGGCCGGAGTTGCCGGGTGGCAAACTGCCGTCCTGGTATTGCGGGCGGTTGAGCTTTTTACTGTCATAAATCTTCCGGTACGCATCTTCCACCAAATGCTCCAACCCATTCTCAAGTATATATTTCTCACATTGCTGATCTATAGCGGCGTTCATAAAAAAGCCAAGCAGCATGGGGGCAGGGCCATTGATGGTCATGCTTACTGAGGTGGATGGATGGCACAGGTCGAAACCTGAATAAAGTTTCTTGGCGTCATCAAGCGTGGCAATGCTTACGCCGGAGTTGCCTATTTTGCCGTAGATATCGGGGCGGGTATGCGGGTCTTCGCCGTAAAGGGTAACCGAGTCAAAAGCGGTGGAAAGCCTGTGCGCCGGCTGCCCGAGCGATACATAATGGAAACGCTTGTTGGTACGTTCGGGGCCGCCTTCGCCGGCAAACATGCGGGTTGGGTCTTCGCCCTCGCGTTTCAGCGGGAATACACCTGCTGCGTAGGGGAACTCGCCGGGTACGTTCTCTGTCAATAACCAGCGCAGTACATCGCCCCATGCCTCGTATTTGGGCAGGGCTATTTTGGGTATTTTAAGCTGCGACAGCGAAGTATAGTAAAGCGGCTGTTTGATCTCCTTATCGCGTACCTTATATATAAAGTTATCGGCCTTATATTTGGCAACCGTTTCCGGCCATTCTTTTAGCAGGCGTTTGCAGTCGGGGTGCAGGTGTTGTTCGAGATGGTTGTATACCCTCTCTAAATCTCCCCCGATAGGGGAGACTTCCTTTCTTGCTCCCTCTCCTAAGGAGAGGGTTGGGGAGAGACTTTTTAAAATGTTTATTGTTCCTTTTAAATTATATAACTGCTGTGCTATTTTACACTGCTCATTCACCCAATCGGTATAAGCGGCGCTGTTCTCGGCAATTTCGGCCAGGTAACGGATCCTATCAGGCGGAATGATGTAGATCTTTTCAGATTCTCCTTCTTGATTCTTGGTTCTTGCCTCTTGATTCTCTAAAAGATCAACCCCGGTTTTTTCCTTCACTTTATCTATCAACGCTGCAAAAAGAGTATTCATGCCGGGATCATTAAACTGCGATGCCATGGTGCCGTAAACAGGCAGGTCTTCATCTTTGGCATCAAAAAGATTATGGTTACGCTTGTACTGCTTACGTACATCGCGTATGGCATCCAGTGCGCCACGTTTATCAAATTTGTTAAGGGCTACCAGGTCGGCAAAATCCAGCATATCTATCTTTTCCAACTGGGTAGCGGCCCCAAACTCGGGTGTCATCACATAGAGGGAAAGGTCGCAGTAATCGGTTATCATCGTGTCCGACTGGCCTATGCCGCTGGTTTCTACTATCACCATATCGTAGCCCGCAGCTTTACAGATGTCAATAGCTTCCTGCACATATTTACTAAGTGCCAAGTTAGCCTGCCGCGTGGCCAGCGAGCGCATGTACACCCGCGGATTGTTAATGGCATTCATGCGGATACGGTCGCCAAGAAGAGCGCCACCCGTTTTGCGTTTGCTGGGATCTACAGAAATAATGGCGAGGGTTTTATCTGTTTCTGACAGATATCTTCTTACTATCTCATCCACCAAACTCGATTTACCTGAGCCACCGGTACCGGTGATGCCGAGGACGGGCGTTGCAGCTCCCTCTAAATCTTCCCCGATAGGGGCGACCTTTTTCTTGATTCCCTCTCCTTTGGAGAGGGTTAGGGAGAGGCTTTTGCCCTGCTCGGCAGCAGTAATTTGCCTCGCGATATCCCCTTTATCAATTGTAATGCTCTTATCCCCCTCTCCTTCGGAGAGTGTTGGGGTGAGGTAGTCACACTCCTGCATGATATGGTTGATCATGCCCTGTAAGCCCATTTTACGGCCATCATCGGGCGAGTAGATCTTGCAGATGCCGTAGGCTTGCAGCTCGGTTATTTCATCGGGTAGGAAAACACCGCCGCCACCGCCAAATATTTTGATATGGCCTGCACCACGCTCCTGCAGCAGATCGTACATATATTTGAAGTACTCTACGTGGCCACCCTGGTAACTGGTAATGGCTATACCCTGTACATCTTCCTGTATAGCGCAGTTTACAATCTCATCAACACTACGGTTATGGCCAAGGTGTATTACCTCTGCACCGGTGCTTTGCAAAATGCGGCGCATAATATTGATGGTAGCGTCGTGCCCGTCAAACAGCGAAGCGGCAGTTACCAAACGGATCTTGTTGTGAGATTTGTAGGGCGCAGTACTTTCCATCAAATTCAGGTGTGTTTATAAACTGGTGATAACAAAAATAGCTATTTTCTATGCAAGCATAGCAACTTGTCAAAAGCGTTGAGTGCATTTTCTTAAATAAGCTGTTTTGTGAGATTCGTAAATGAGGTTTGTGTCTTGCCGACATAATGGCCTTTTTGAGCCGTTTTAATTGCGAAATTTGTAAAATAAAAGTTACGAAATATTATTATTCATTGATATTGGTGTTATGTATTTAAAATATTAACCGGTATTTAATAAGTTAAATCTCTGATAGCCTGTTATTAGGACTGGTATTAATAATTATTATCTTATAGTTTAATTTCTAATCCAATTTTAATGACCTTTCGGTTGCTTTAATCAAAAATTAATTAAATTTGCCTCGTCAGTATTCTACAACATAAGTCGGTCTACCTTAATAAATCCGCTCGTTTACCTTACTGCCCAATACCCTTCAATACCCCCACCCTAATTAAAATTATTTAAACATTGCTGTTTAACGGCTTTACTATGCGCGCAATTTTTAGTTGTGTGCTTAAAGATATTTCACGCTTGTTGTTCTTTATAAGATCAGTTAATTAGTTAAGCAACCCTCTTTAAGGCGTAGAGGGTTGCTTTTTTATCAAATGCTCAAACAAACGTTTATGAATAGGAGTGACGAATATGAATAGATTACTATTACTCATTTTTTTTCTTTTTAATGTTGCCATCGCGGCAGCGCAAAACAGCACAGTAACCGGAACAGTTACTGCTGCTGCCGATAAGGGTATATTGCCCGGTGTAAGTGTACGTGTTAAAGAAAGCCAGGCCGGTACCGTTACCGATGCTAATGGCCACTACTCTTTAAGCGTGCCATCAAACGCAACTGCCCTTGTATTCTCATTTGTGGGTTTTGCCCCGCAAGAAGTGCCTATTAGCGGCCGTACCACTATTAACGTAGCCCTGGCAGAAAGCAGCCAGCAACTGGGCGAGGTTGTGGTAACTGCATTGGGTATATCACGCCAGGAAAAATCATTGGGTTATGCAGCCCAGCAAATTAAAGGCGAAAACCTTACCATGACCCGCCAACAGGATTTTAATACGGCGCTTGCCGGTAAAGTATCTGGTGTGCAAATACTGGGTGGTTCGGGTGCTAAATTTGGTGCATCAACCGTGCGTATCCGTGGTATCAACTCGCTATCGGGTGGTAACCCAATTTATGTAGTTAATGGCGTTGTTACTGATCCTAACTCTATTAACAATGATGATGTTGAATCATTAACGGTACTTAAAGGCCCTGCAGCTACAGCTTTATATGGCCAGCGCGCATCTGAAGGTGCGGTAGTTATTACACTTAAAAAAGGATCTAAAAAAGGTATTGGTGTATCACTAAACCAAACTACCACTTTTGAGCGTGTTTATACTTTGCCAAAGTATCAGAATGAATATGGTGGCGGCGACAGCCAGGAATGGAATGTGTATGAATACGCGGCCAATGATCCTGAATACCTGAAAAACTTTAGCGGTACCAAATATTACAACTACGATGTTGATGAGAGCTGGGGCCCTAAAATGGATGGAACCAAATATGCACCATGGTATTTCTGGGACCCGTCAAATTCAGATTTTGGTAAACTTAAATCGTTTGTTGCACAACCGGATAACGTACGCGATTTTTATCAAACAGGTGTTACCACTAATAATAATGTAGCTTTCTCAAAAGTAGGAGATACTTATAATGCGCGTGTATCATATACTAATTTAAACCGTACCGGTGTTAGCCCTAATACAAGCCAAAAACGCAATAACGTAAGCTTTAACGGCGATATGAAAATTACGCCTAAATTTACGGTTAGCGCCAATATCAACGTTTTCCAGGAGAACCTTAAAAACGTACCTTCTGAAGGCTACGGCACGCAAACATCAGGTTCGTTCAACCAATGGTTCCACCGCGATCTGGAGATGAACAAGCTGAAAGATTATCGCCGCCCTGATGGTACTTACACTACCTGGAACATTAGCGGCCCTACCGATCTTACGCCAAAATACTGGGACAACCCATACACCGAGGCTTATGTTAACACAACGCAGGCAAATAACAACCGTGTTTACGGTAACTTAACTGCTGCTTACAACTTTACAAAAGAGTTAAAGCTATCATTTATTGCCCGTGGCGATTATTTAAACCGCGACCAAAATGCCCGTGTAGGCTCAGGCACCATCAATCCTGATGCATATTCTGAAAGCAGCTACCAATACAAAGAGCATGATTATGTTGCATCGTTAGAGTATGACCACATGTTTGGTAAAGACCTGTCATTACGTGCAGGTGCCTTTGGCGAATCAAGAGAAGATCTAACCAAATACGTGTTTGCAGGTACTAACGGCGGTTTAGCCATCCCTTACCTGTACACTACCGATAACTCGCTCGACAGGCCATCTGCTACAACTATCCACACTACTAAAGTGGTAAACAGCTTGTACGGTTATGCATCATTGGGTTACAAGCAATTTTTGTATTTAGACCTGAATGTGCGTAACGATTGGTCATCTGCTTTGCCTGCAAATAACCGTTCTTACCTATATGGTGGTGCATCGGGTTCATTTGTGTTCACCGAATCCGGCCTTATTGAGAAGAACGATGTGCTTACTTTTGGTAAGTTAAGAGCATCAGTTGCTAAGGTAGGTTCAGATATCGATCCGTACCAGGTTTATCAAACTTATAACTTAAGCACGGTGCCTTACGGCAGTACACCAATACAGTTCCTGCCAAATGCATTGCCTAATCCTAACTTGCAGCCAACGCTATCAACCTCATACGAGTTAGGTACCGAGTTGCATTTCTTACGTGGCGATCGTATCCGTTTTGATTTTAACTACTATCACCGCAATACCAAGAACCAGATATTACCGCTGCCGGTTAATGGTACCACAGGTTACTCAACCATCATTGTAAATGCAGGTTCAATAGTAAACCACGGTATTGAGATGTCATTAGGTGGTACGCCTATTAAAAACAGCAACCTGGTTTGGGATGCAAACTTCAATATTGCGTTTAACCGGAATAAAGTGGTATCACTTTACCCCGAGTTTAATACCCTGCGCTCTACACCGGATGGTGCAGGTGGTTCAACCCTGTCTGGTTTCCAGGGAGCGGGTGCAACCGGTTTTGGTTTCGTAGGTTCGCCGTCATTCTCGGTTAACAGTGTTGTTGGCCAGCCTTATGGCCAGTTAATTGGCTCGGGTTTCAGGAGAGATGCTAATAACAACATTATTGTTGATGCCGATGGTTTCCCTGAGCGCGATGATAATGTAAATTTAGGCAGCATACTTCCTAAGTTTACCGGTGGTTTTACCAATAGTATCACTTACAAAGGTGTTAACATTGGTTTCTCTATCGACTATCAATACGGCGGTAAATTTGTATCGGTAACCCAGCAAAACCTTGCAGGTTCTGGTTTGGCACTGTCAACTGTAGGCCTTAACGAGAACGGCAAACCACGTAGGGACGACCCATCAACAGGTGGTGGTACTTTAGTTAAAGGTGTGCATGAAGATGGTACCCCAAACACCACTTTTGTTGATACCCGCGATTTAAATGAAGGTTATTACAGCGCCATCTGGGAACAATATACCTATGATGCAACTTACATTAAATTAAGAGAGGTTAGCGTAGGCTATAACTTGCCTAAAAGCTGGTTTGGCCGTATCCCGTTGCAATCTGCACGTTTCTCAATTGTAGCGCAAAACCCATGGTTAATTTACACCAAAGCCAAAGTAAAAGGTATCGACCCATCGCAACTGCAAACCTCGTTCTACGAAGGTGGCCAGTTGCCGGCAACACGTACCCTTGGTTTTAACCTTAATTTAACCTTTTAAGCAGAAGTATTTATGAAAAAGTATTTAAATAAAATATTGGTGGTTTTTGTTGCAGCGGCGGTGCTTACTTCCTGCAAAAAAATTACCGACGACATGAACGTTAGCCCCAACCAACCTGATGTACTTTCTACCGGCTATGGCATTAACAGTGCTATACAATGGCTTGGTGGTACAGGTGGTGGTAACGCTACAACCAACATTAATAGCGCCGCAGGCGAATTATACTCGCAATATCTTTCTGAAACATTTTACACCAATGAGTCGAGATTTGCATTGGCGCAATACGATTACCAGGGTTACTATACCGGCCCAATTGCCGATCTTAACCAGGTAATAAGGTTTAATACCGACCCAGCTTTAAAAGATGCGATAACCACTTTAAATTTTGGCTCAAATGCAAACCAGATAGCAGTAGCGCGTATTTTAAGGGCCTTTGTTTTCTTAACCGTTACTGACCGTTGGGGCGATGTGCCTTACTCTGAAGCCTTAAAAGGCCTTTCCGAGCTAACGCCAAAGTTTGATACCCAGAAAGATATCTACACCGCTCTATTCAAAGAACTTACCGAAGCACAGGCACAGTTTGATAATGGGGGCCTTTATGAAGATATCTTGTTTCAAGGTGATGTTACCAAATGGAAACACTGGGCAAACTCGTTACGCGCTGTTATGGCGCTGCGTTTAAGCAAGATAGATGAAACAACCGGTAGTGCTGAATTTAAAAAAGCGGTTGCCGATGGTTTAATGACTTCAAACCAAGATAACGCTACATATAAATATTTAGGTGAATTAAATAACGAGAACCCGTGGTTTGGTAATTACCGTAACCGTTATGACTATGGCCCAAGCGCTTTGGTAATAAATACCCTAAAGGCAAATGCCGACCCACGTTTAGAGGTTTATGCAGATACAACATCTACAGGCACAATTGTTGGTTTACCTTATGGTACATCAGGTTCGGCATTGGGCGCTTTTAAAATAGGCAATCGTAAGGTTAAGGGCAATATTTCTCAAATTGGCCCGGCATACGCAAGCCAAAGTAGCCCTACTGTATGGACAAGCTATGCGCAAATTTTGTTTGCACAGGCAGAAGCTGCGCACCTGGGTTGGATAACCGGCGGCGACGGACAGGCAGCTACCTTATACAATAAGGGTATAACTGCATCATTAGCCCAAAATGGCATAACAGAGGCGGCAACAGCCACCTATTTAGCCAAGCCGGGTGTAGTGTTTGATGCAACCAAAGCAGAAGAGCAGATAATTACCCAGAAATGGTTAGCTAATTATCTGGGTAACGGCTGGGAGTCATGGGCAGAGTATCGCCGTACAGGTTTCCCGGTGTTGTTAGATCCTGTACCAACCGCGCTTAATGCTGATAAGCATATTCCACGCAGGCAGCAGTATCCGCAATCAGAGAATGATCTTAATAAAACAAACTACAACGAAGTTGTAGCAAGACAAGGCCCTGATGCGTTGAATACGCATATATGGTGGGATAAATAATACTCCATAACTCACAATCTGATAAAGGTGGCAAAGCGAAAGCTTGCCACCTTTTTTTGTTTCATCGGCATATTTGCACATTTGAGATCTGCACATCAATCTCATATCTGCACATCTGAAATTTGCGCATCTTAAAAAAGCGTATCTTTGCGGCTATCATGATGTTAACAAACCAGGCAGGGGTACAGTGGGATAAAGGTTACAATAATTACGGCCCATGGCTTCGTGAGAAGTACAAAGGCAAGCGCGTATTTAAAGTAATTGTTGATGGCGGCTTTACCTGCCCCAACCGCGATGGCAGCAAAGGCTACGGCGGTTGTACCTATTGCAATGTAGATTCGTTTACACCATCTGTTAGCCGTAATGCAGCAACTGTGCGCCAGCAGGTAATGGAAGGAATGGAGCGCGCCCGCAAAGGCAACCGTGCCGATAAATTCATTATCTATTTCCAGCCCAATACCAATACTTACGCGCCTGCGCATTATTTAAAAATGATGTATGATGAGGCGCTAAGCTACGGTACCGAAGATATTGTTGGCCTTAGCGTAGGTACTCGGCCTGATTGTATCGACTTTGAAAAAGTGGCCCTGCTTGAAAGCTATACCGACCGCTTTGATGTTGACCTGGAGATGGGCATGGAAAGCATTTATGATGATACCCTTGCCCAAATAAACCGGGGCTGCAGCCATGATGAATTGCTGAAGGCCCTGAAACTGGTAGAGAACAGCCCGCTGGATATTTGCGTGCACACCATATTTGGCCTGCCCGGCGAAACCCGCGAAATGATGCTGGCCTATGCCGATGAGATCAATCGCCACCAACAGATTAAATTTGTAAAATTCCACCACCTGCATATTGTTGAAGGCAGCGTGATGGGGGTAAAATATAAACGCGATCCATTTAAGCTTTTCAGCCTGGATGAATACGCCGATTTCCTTTGCGACCTGCTGCCATTGGTTCGCCCGGATATTGTGATCCAACGCCTTTTCGGCCTCAGCGACCGCGAACTACTTATTGCCCCCAACTGGGGTCTAAAAAAAAGCGAGATCCAATACCGTATTGACCAACGTATTCTGGAAAGAGGCGTGGTGCAGGGGAGTGCGCTGTAGATCTGCAGATTTCAAATGTGCAGATAAGGCCAAAATAACACGGTGTCATTTCGAACGAGCGTCAGCGAGGAGAAATCATGTTATCAATGCTAAGCAGATTGCCCTATCTTGTCTAACAAGATTTCTCGTCGCCCCATTGCATTAGCCCGTCCCTCTGCTCGCTCGAAATGACATGTTAGAGAGAGCGCAATGACCCGGTGACAGCGCAGCGAATGACTCAATGACCTAAAGAATATTCCCCATTTCTCTAAGAGCAATCCAAACAATTATCTCTGAATTTTTTTTACCAATTTAACTGTTGCATTTGCATGTTATGGCTATTGGTATTTGCTTTGTATAACTATTACGAACAATTTACCGTAAAACTTAATTTTCAGATACTGTTTTGGCGCAAAAACCTCTACAAAACTATATTCCGGCATTAACGGGCGTACGTGCACTGGCAGCGTACCTGGTGTTTATTTCGCACTACGCTTATGCCTTTGATGAAAATTTTCCCCACGGCGTGCAACGTTTTCTTAACGAGTTCCATATCGGGGTAACCATTTTCTTTGTGCTATCGGGTTTTTTAATAGCCTTTAGGTATTTTGATAATTTTAAACTTACCGGCGATTGGTTTAAGCAATACCTAAAAAACAGGGTGGCGCGTATCTACCCTATGTATTTCCTGCTTACAGCGGGCGCATTTATATCCTACTATTTTACGCATGATGCTAAAACCGTTAATGGCTTTGGCAGCCCCATAGGTTTGTTCTTTATGAATATCACCTTTGTGCGTGGCTTTTTTGACCAACTGAAATTTACAGGCATAGCCCAGGGCTGGAGCTTAACGGTGGAAGAGTGTTTCTATTTCTCGGCTCCGTTCGTGTTTTACTTCGCAAAAAAATATAATAAATTCTGGTTACAATGGGCGGTGATAACACTGTTTGGTGCAGGGCTGGTAATGATATTCAGAAACGTTAACTGGTACGGTTTCTTTGGCAACTTTACCTTTATGTTCCTTTACACTTTCCTTGGCCGCTGTTTTGAATTTTTTGCAGGTATCCAGTTGGCCCTCATTGTTAAACGCAGGCAGGACAAAATTGACGGGCAAGCCAAAACCTGGTTCACCTACGGTGGTTTCCTGGCCATATTCGTCTGCGTTTGGATTATGTCCATCCTGCCTATACCAAAAGGGGAGATAGCAGGTTTACACCATCCATTCGGTATTGTAACAAATAACTATTTACTGGCTACATCCATCGCGGTGTTCTTTTATGGTTTATTAACCGAGACCACCATCCTTAAGAAAATACTGAGCTTTAAATTTGTGGAGCTACTGGGCAAAAGCTCATACATATTCTACTTGATCCATTTAGGCTGGATGTATGATCTGTTCCATAATTATTTGAACAAATGGAACGACGATATTTTTGAACTTTACGATAAATGGGGCAAGGATTGGAACTCGCCTTTTCAATATGATAACCTGAACGTACTTTATGCCTTCATAGTGCTTAATGCGGTATCCATACTGCTGTTTAAAACCATTGAGGAACCGCTAAATCATTATATTCGTCAGTCGGATTTTTTGATCAAGAATAAAGCGCGTAACCCTGAAAACAAATCTGAGGCAATAAAAGCTTAAGCTGCATTTAAACATGGTGACCAGATCAAACAAGATATTTCTACTGCTCCTTTGCATTATCACCCTTACGGGGATAAACCGCGCCCTTGCGCAGGATGATGACGAAGGCATATCAACCGTACTTACCGCAGGCAACAAGAACGCCATCTTTGGCGATCATGCCGACTATACCTTCGAGGTGAAAAATCCTACCAATACACCGCAAACAGGTACCGTATCATACCTGATAACGCAGCACGGTAAAAACATTAAAACGGCATCGCAAAAAGTAAACCTGGGTAAAAAAAGCTCACAGAAATACAGCTTCGATCTGCCGTCGCTGCCAAGTGGTTTTTACAAGATCAACTTTATGGTGAACATATCAGAGTACGATGATACCACCCGCCGTGTATTCGGTATTAAGCCTGATGTGATCCGCTCAAAATATCAGAAACCTGCAGATTTTGATGCTTTCTGGAACAAAGCCAAAGCCGAACTGGCTGCCGTTAAGCCCAACTTTAAGATAACCCCGATGCCTAAGATGAATACTGATAACCGTAAGGTTTTCCTCATCGAGATGCGCTCATTAGATAATTACCTGATAAAAGGCTGGATGACGGTGCCTATTAACTCAAACCCTAACCGCAAATTTTCGGTACTGCTGGGTTTGCCGGGTTACCAGGTTAATTTGCTGCCGATAACCGGTTTGGATGAAGACCTTGCCATTATCACCCTTAATGTAAGAGGGCAGGGTAATAGTCGTGGCCCGATAGACACCCGCCGCGATGAGTTTATTTTTTACAGGATAGAAGACAAAAATAACTATGTGATGCGCGGCGTGATTATGGATTGCCTGCGTGCGGTAGATTTTATTTGCGCCCAGCCTAATTTAAAGCATGATAATATCCTTGTATCGGGCGGTAGTATGGGCGGATATTTAGCACTGGCTACAGCTGCGCTGGATAAACGCGTTAACCTTTGTTCGGCACAAAACCCTATCCTTTGTGATGTAAATAACCTGGATGGCGAGGTTACCTGGCCTATAAACGATATTAAGAAATATATACGTACCCAACCGGGCTTAACCTTTGACAAGGTGCTAAGCAATATGAACTACTACGACGGTAAAAACTTTGCCGAACGTGTAACCTGCCCTATGATAATGGGTATAGGATTGCTTGACCCTTATGCACCGCCATATAGCGAGTATGCAACTTATAATGTAATACCCGGAAATAAAAGGCTGATGGTTTTCAAAGACCTTGGCCACGAGATATCACAATCATACAAAGACCTTGAAGGCAGATGGATGCGCGACCATTTTGCACTATTTTAAGCTAACAACATGACAATACCTAAAACTCAACTTAGAATATTCCTGATAGCCATAAGCCTTTTTACACTGGCTTATAACAGCAGTTTTGCGGGCGGTTTCCCTGTAAGGCCAAAACGTTTGCTGCTATCGCCATCGGTTAGCTACTTTTATGCAAACAGCGGATGGGATTCATTACGTCATAAAAACCCGTTCCCAAATGGCGGAGAATTTCAATCTATTGGTTTTTCGTTGTATGCCGAGTATGGCATCAGCAGGAGATTAACGGCAGTTGCTTTGCTACCTTATGTACGCAACACTTATGAAGATAGCCAGGCAAGAACAACCAGTAGCGGCCTTACCGATCTTGAGTTGGGGTTACGTTATTACGTAGCCAACATCAATTACATATACTATTTCACGGTGCAGGGTACTTACATCACGCCGTTATACAATGATCTTGGCCTGGGCTACCGCGAACAAGGTGCCGAAATAAAGCTGGCCTTTGCCGGTAGCGGTAAAGTATTTGGTAAAAACTATTACTTTACGCTGGAGAACGGTGTTCGCCAATATTTTGGCCCCGATGGCCCTACGCAGGATAGGTATACCGGTACTTTTGGTTTAACACTCGATAGGCGCTTCCATCACCAGTTATCAGTATCGTTGGGAGGTTTCTACTCGTCAAGTAAGTTTACGCAATTTTCGCCAATACAGGCGGTTAACAAAAACTTTGCGTTTAACCAGGCATCGCTTACTTACGGTTACACAGCTAACAAGCGCCTGTCTTTTTTTGCAACGGGCGGGCATTTTATAAACGGTCGTAACACCGGTAATGGTACTACGGCATCGTTCTCAGTATTAATTAAGCCTTTCAGATAAGATATTTAAAATGGTCAGATCAATTATTATAGCACTCTTACTGCTACCTGCTTATTGCTTTGCGCAAAGCGCCGAGGCTTTAATAGGTGTGGGTAATACCGAGGCTAATATTAAAAACTATCGGCAGGCGATTATCGATTTTGGTAAAGCCATTGAGATTGAGCCTAACAACGCAAAGGCATACTTCTATCGTGCAAATGCTTACAGTAACTTAAAAGAATCTGATAATGCTGTTGCCGATTACACCAAAGCCATACAGTACGACCCCAATAACGCTTTTGCGTATTTATATCGTGCCAATATCTATAATGACAAAGGCCGGTTTAATGAGGCTGTTGCTGATTTCAATAAAGCTATAGCGCTTAATCCGCGTGCAGATATGTACCATTATAGGGCTAATGCTAAAGCTAATTTAGGTGATCACCAAGGCGCCGTTGAGGATTTTACAAAAGCCATTTCGTTAGATCCGCGCGACCCATCGTTATATGAATACCGTGGTGTGGCGAAGGCTAATTTGAAGGATAACGAAGGCGCCATTGAAGATTACAACAAGGCCGTAGCGCTTGACCCTAAGAACTCTGATCTTATCTACTACCGCGCAAACTCAAAAGGTAACATGGGCGACTACCGTGGTGCTATTGCCGATTATACTGCTGCACTGGCGCTTAATCCACGTAATGCTGAGGCTATGTTTTATCGTGGCAACGCTTATGGCAATATTAAGAATTACAATGCTGCCATTGCTGATTATAAAGCTACCATCGCCTTAAATCCGCGCCTGCCTAACTTGTACAAATACCTGGCAAATGCGCTAAGCAGCAGTAACGATAAAAAAGGTGCACTGCAATACTTTGGCGAAGCCATTAAACGCGACCCCAACAATGCTGAGCTTTACCTGTACGATGGTTTGGTAAAATACAACCTTAACGATAAAGAAGGAGCACTGGCCGATTTTGATAAATCGATAGAGTTGAAGGAAACATCAGATGCTTTCCAGAGCCGTGCCGACCTGAAGCTGGATATGAAAGCTTTTGATGATGCCAAAGATGATGCCGACCGCTCTATTGAACTGGATGCCAAAAACTCTTATGCCTACGTAAGCCGTGCCCGCGCCAACCTTGAACTGAAGGATACTACCGCTGCACTGGCCGACCTGAATCAGGGTATAAGAATGAACCCATCTAACGATTACTCTTATGTATTGCTGGGTAATATTGCCGCAGGCAGGCACCAGTACGATACCGCTTTGGGTTATTACAACAAAGCCTTAAGCTACAGCCCCGGCGACTCTGAAACATTGTTAAAACGAGCCGAAACCCGCCTTAAAGTGAATGACCGCGCAGGTGCATTGGCCGACTATAAACGCATTGCCACTATTGATAAAGACGACGATAACCTGCGCGACAGGTACGTAAAATCGATGGTGCGTGCTAAGTTTTATACCGAAAGCTTGCCGCTGTTTAGTGCGTTGGTGACCAAAAATCCTAAGAATGCTAATTTTTTGGTTGGGCGTGGTGTGGCCAAACAGCATACCGGCGACCTGCCGGGTGCCATTGCAGATTACAATGCCGCTTTGAAGATAGATACCGCATCATCGCTGGCATACTTTAACCGTGGCAGTGCCAAATTTGATATGAAAGACAATGCCGGCGCACTGGCCGATATTGCAAAAGGCATCAAAATAAATGATGGCCAGGAAGATGCCTTCTTCATCCGCGGGCAAATCCGCCTGGCTATGCAGAACTACCAGGGCGCGGTTGATGATTTCAACAGTGTCACTTTTATTGATCTTGATAACACCATTGCTTACGCATGGCGCGGCCTTGCTCGCAGCCTTGCCGGCGATACCGAACGCAGCAATCTTGATTTTAATTATGCGATTAAAATTGAGCCAAAGAACCCCGAGATCTACACCCTCAGAGGTCGTGCACGAGTTAACCAGAAAGATGTTGCTAATGCCTGTACCGATTTTAAACAGGCCATTAGCCTCGGCTCAAAAACCGCAGCAGCAGAGTCTGCTAAATATTGTAAATAAGAAACTATTAACTAACTGATCTGATAAAGCAAAGGCCGGGCGTAATGCCCGGCCTTTTGTGTTTTGTTGGGATTTTGGGTAGGGGCTAACGCAATGGGGTTTCACTTTTCCTGCGATAGATAAATTTCATTATTTCTGAGATGAGGAAAATCGCCAGTACCAAGCCATTTAAAGGGTAAATAATTAAACTATTTTCATGTAGAGTATCGTATAAGAAGAGGCTATTTAACGCCAATATGATCACCCCTATGCCGGAATAATTTGAAACTTTTTGCCAAAATCTGATGTGTCTCATATTAAAGAATAAATGTCATTTCGAACGAGCGGTAGCGAGGAGAAATCTTCTACGCCATGTGTTTAGGTTTACCAGGTCGCACGTAGAAGATTTCTCGTCGCGCCATGCACTCATGCAAGCTCCTCTGCTCGCTCGAAATGACATGGTACGGTGGAATCTTCGTTCCTATTTCCCCATCGCTTTATCTCTTACAGCCTTAAACTCCGAGCCTTTTTTCCAGCCGGGGAAGGTTGTTTCGCCGCTTAGTTGTACACCGAGTTTATACATCAGATCGGTGGTTTGGGCCATGCCGCGGGTATCCATGGCATCACTGTATTCGTCTGATGGTTGGTGGTAGCGTTGTTCGTTGTATTCTTTCAGTTTCTCTTTACCAAACTCTTCGCCGCGTTGGATGCTTTTGGCGCCGTTATGCAGGTCTAATGCAGGCACACCGACCTTGGCAAAGTTGAAATGGTCTGAGCGGTAATAGCTGCCAGAACCCGGGTTCTCGTCGCCTACTACATCCCAGCCTTTTGCTTTGGTGAGTTTGATCACATAATCATCCAGATCATTCTGGCCCTTGCCGGTGATCGAAAAATTACTGGTCTCGCCGAAGTCTGACAGCGCATCAATATTCAGGTTAGCAACTGTTTTGTTAAGCGGATAAACAGGGCGAGTGGCGTAATATTCCGAACCCAATAACCCTTGCTCCTCGGCGGTAACCGCCAGGAATACAATAGAACGTTTTGGCTTCTCTTTCTGCGCTGCAAACTTTTTGGCAACTGCCAAAATAGCGGCTACGCCGCTGGCGTTATCAACCGCACCGTTATAAATGCTATCGCCTTTTGCATCGGGCTTACCAATGCCAAAGTGGTCCCAGTGGGCTGTGTACAGGATGGTTTCTTCAGGGCGTTCAGTGCCTTTAAGGATGCCTATCACGTTGTTTGATTTTGAATATTTAAGGGTGTTCTTCAGTGACAGCGAAACACTGCTGCCCAACGGTACAGCTTTAAAATCTTTACGGCGAGCGTAGTCGCGGATATTACCGGTGATGCCTGCGCTGGCTAATAGTTTGGTGGCAGCCTGTTCACTTATCCAGCCCTCAACCTTGCAACGGTTCATGTGTTTATCGGCCTGTTGCAGGTAAAGTTTTGAGCCTGTAAAACTGTTCTGTATCACCTGCCAGCCATAGCTGGCGGGCTCGGTTTGGTGAACAATGATCACACCTGCGGCGCCCTGGCGGGCAGCCTCTTCGTACTTATACGTCCAACGGCCGTAGTAACTCATTGTATCGCCTTTAAACAATTTCTCAGGCGCTTTAAAGCCGGGATCGTTAACTAATACTATTACGGTTTTGCCTTTTACGTCAAGGTCTTTATAATCGTTCCAATTAAACTCAGGAGCAACCACGCCGAAGCCGGCAAACACCAGTGGCGAGTTTTTAAGGCCGATGGTGTCCTGCTCGCGGCGGGTAGAGGCCACAAAGTCAACACCCGGTTTAAGGTCTAAAGTTGTTTTGCCGTTAACTTTAAAGTCATCGGCAGTTGAAGCAATCTCCACCATAGGTACTTCCTGGAAATAGCTGCCGTTATTGCCCGGCTCCAGGCCAAGTTTTTTATATTCAGAAGCAATGTAATTGATAGTTTTTTTCTCGCCCTCGCTAAATGGTTTGCGGCCTAATAGAGAGTCATTAGCCAGTACGGCAATGTGGTGTTTAATATCTGCGGCAAGTCCGGTATCGGCACCTGCAGTTGTGGTTTTATTATCGTTACCGGCACAGCCTGCAAACAGGGCAGCAACGGAGATGATGGTTATTGCATTTATTTTCATAGTGGTTGGGTTTTAATTCAAATATAGGAATTTTACTCACCCGGTCTTTGCTCCGCTCGACCACCCTCTCTTCGATGCGCGAAAAGAGGGTTTAAGAATGCTCGATCCAATCCCACGCGTCATTGCGAGGTACGAAGCAATCTCCGGCTGTACAGAGCTGCTTGTCCTAAAGAGATTGCTTCGGACCTCGCAATGACGGGGTGATGAGTTTGCGTTAGCGATAGTAGCGGATACCGGCCCAGAGCTTAATGCCTGTGCGCGTATGAGCGGATAGCGCGGGCCGCCATTCGGCGGGAACGCCCATTTACTCACCCCGACTCCGCTTCGCTGGTCGACCCTCTCTTCGCTGCGCGAAAAGAGGATTAAAAATAAATAGAAGTAAAAATCTCCCCTCTTTGCGCAGCAGAGAGGGGTTAGGGGGTGAGTCAAATTCGTCGCTACGCTTGATAAACTCCGTGTAAAGCTTTGTGTCTTTATAGTAAAACATATACCTATTAACAATTAAATTGCCTATTTTTGCAACCTTTAAAATTCGAGGCGAACATATTGATGTACAAGGAATATAAGCAATTAGATCTATCGAAAACGGGTAAAGAGGTTCTTGATTTCTGGAAACAGAACAACATCTTTTCCAAAAGTATCAGCAGCCGCCCGGCAAGCAACCCTTACACTTTTTACGAGGGCCCGCCGAGCGCAAATGGTATGCCGGGCATTCACCACGTAATGGCCCGCTCTATTAAGGATATTTTTTGCCGTTATAAAACGCTTAAAGGCTACCAGGTTAAACGTAAAGGTGGCTGGGATACGCACGGCCTGCCTATTGAACTGGCTGTTGAAAAAGCCCTTGGCATTACTAAAGACGATATTGGTAAGAAAATTACCGTTAAAGAATATAACGATGCCTGCCGCAAAGAGGTAATGCGCTACACCGATGTGTGGAACGACCTTACCGAAAAGATGGGCTACTGGGTTGACCTTGAAAACCCTTACGTTACCTACGAGAACGAATACATTGAAACCCTTTGGTGGATACTAAAGGAGCTTTATAAAAAGGACCTTTTATACAAAGGCTACACGGTACAACCCTACTCGCCAAAATCTGGCACGGGCTTAAGCTCGCACGAGCTGAACCAGCCGGGCACATACAAAATGGTGAAGGATACCACCATCACCGCGCAGTTTAAAGTTAAACGCGATGGCGATTCTGAGTTCCTGTTCAATGGAGTAAATACTGATGTATTTATCCTGGCTTGGACAACCACACCATGGACACTGCCATCAAACTGTGCTTTGGCGGTTGGTGAGGATATCACTTACGTAAAGATCAACACTTTTAACCCATACACCTACAAACCTGTTTGTGTGGTATTGGCTAAAGAGCTGGTTGGTAAATACTTTAAAGCCGATGGCGAGAACGCTTCTTTTGATGATTACAAAGGCGGCGACAAAGTTATCCCATGGCAAACTGCCGGCGAGTTTAAAGGCAGCCAACTGGTAGGCATCCACTACTACCAGCTAATGCCTTACGTAACCAATGAGGACCTGGAGAAAAATGCATTCCGCGTTATTCCGGCTGATTTTGTTACTACAGGTGATGGTACCGGTATAGTACATACTGCATCTGTTTTTGGTGCGGATGACTTTAGAGCATGTAAAGAGAACAACGTGCCATCGGTAATGGTGAAGGATGAGAACGGTAAAGATGTGCCTTTAGTTGATAAACAAGGCCGTTTTGTTACCGAAGTTACCGACTATGCCGGCCGTTACGTTAAAGAAGAATATTATACGGATGCTGAGCGCGCCGAAGCGGATTTTAAACCGACCGACGTACTCATCTCTATCAAACTAAAAGAAGAGAACAAAGCATTTAACGTACAAAAATACGAACACAGCTACCCACACTCTTGGCGTTCTGATGAGCCGATACTTTACTATCCGTTAGATAGCTGGTTCATCCGTACCACTGCCGTTAAGGACAAGATGGTGGAGCTGAACAAAACCATCAACTGGAAACCTGAAAGTACCGGTACCGGCCGTTTCGGCAACTGGCTGGAAAACCTGGTTGACTGGAACCTTTCACGCTCACGTTACTGGGGTACCCCGCTGCCTATCTGGCGCGAGGAAAACGGTGGCGAAGAAAAATGTATAGGTTCAATAGCTGAGCTGAATGCCGAGATAGAGAAAGCTATCGCCGCAGGTTTTATGCCTGAGGGCTTTAAGCTGGAAGATATGCACCGCCCTTATGTGGATGATGTGATATTGGTATCATCAACCGGCAATAAAATGATCCGCGAGACAGACCTGATTGACGTTTGGTTTGATAGTGGTGCCATGCCGTATGCACAATGGCATTTCCCTTTCGAGAATAAAGATGAGTTTGAGGCTGCTTACCCTGCTGATTTTATTGCAGAAGGTGTTGACCAAACCCGTGGGTGGTTCTTTACCCTGCACGCCATAGCCGTAATGCTAAGCGAGGCAAGCGACGAGGTAAAAGCCGTTAACGAGAAAGTTGGCAACCGCGGCATAGCGTTTAAAAACGTAATATCAAACGGTTTGGTGCTGGATAAGAACGGCAACAAAATGTCTAAACGTTTAGGCAATGGTGTTGATCCGTTTGCTACCATTGAACAAGTTGGTGCTGATGCAGCACGTTGGTATATGATCAGCAATGCATCACCATGGGATAACCTTAAATTCAATACCGAAGGTTTGGATGAGGTTCGCCGTAAGTTCTTTGGTACGCTTTATAATACATACTCGTTCTTTACGCTGTACGCCAATATCGATAAATTCAAATACGAGGAAGCGGAGATAGCGATTGAGAACCGCCCCGAGCTTGACCGTTGGATCTTATCGTTACTAAACACCCTTAGCGCCGAGGTTGATGGCTACTACGCCGACTTTGAGCCTACCAAGGCTGCCCGTGCTATACAGGAGTTTGTTGATGCACATCTGAGCAACTGGTACGTACGTTTGGGCCGTCGCCGTTTCTGGAAATCAGATAACTCTGATGATAAATTATCGGCATATCAAACGCTTTATACTTGTTTAATTACCATCAGCAAACTGATGTCGCCTATTGCGCCGTTCTTTGCCGAGCGTTTATATACCGACCTTAACAGTGTAACCGGTAAAGAGGAATTTGAATCAGTTCACCTGGCTTACTTCCCAGAGTACCACGCCGACCTGGTTGATAAAGCTTTAGAAGAACGTATGCAACTGGCGCAGGATGTATCATCACTGGTACTATCGCTGCGTAAGAAAATAGAGGTGCCGGTTCGCCGCCCGCTAAGCAAAATTTTGTTGCCTATACTGGATAAAAACTTTAAATTACAGGTTGAAAAGGTTAAGGAACTGATACTGTCTGAGACCAACATCAAAGACATTGAGTACATAACCGATACTGCCGGTTTTATCAAGAAAAAGATAAAACCAAACTTTAAGGCCCTTGGTGCTAAAGTAGGCAAGGATATGAAGGATGTGGCTGCTGCAATAAACGCTTTCTCTCAAGATCAGATCTCAGAACTGGAAGCTAATGGCTCTATATTGATACTTGATGCTAAGTACTCGATACTATCATCAGATGTTGAGATCATCGCCGAGGATGTTCCGGGATGGCAGGTGGCTAACTTAGGTAAGCTTACCGTTGCCTTGGATATTACCATCACTGAGGCTTTGAAAGAAGAAGGTTATGCCCGCGAGTTTGTTAACCGTGTACAAAACCTGCGCAAAAGCAAAGGCTTTGAGGTTACTGACCGTATTACTGTTGAGGTGTATGCTGATGCGGAAATACGTAAAGCTATCGAAAGTAACCTTACTTACATCTGCGCCGAAGTACTGGCCGATAGTGTTAAACAATCAGCAGGGCTTACTGATAGCGAAAAGGTTGTAATAGACGAATTTGAGATATTGATCGCCATAAATAAAAGTTAAATGGAAAACGAAAAAACAAGGTATTCTGATGCTGAGCTGAAAGAATTCAAAGAGTTGATACAAGATAAGCTGCGTAGCTCGAGAGAAGAATTGAACGCACTTGCCTCATCATTAAGTTCACCAAATGCAAACGGTACTGACGATACCGCAGGTACTTACAAAACCCTTGAGGATGGTTCTGCTACCCTTGAGAAAGAGCAAATAAACCAGTTAGCTGCCCGCCAAAAGAAATTTATTGAGCAGTTAGAGGCAGCCCTTGTTCGTATCGAGAACAAAACTTACGGTATTTGCCGCGAAACGGGTAAACTGATCCCTAAAGAACGCCTGCGTGCCGTGCCGCACACAACGCTGACCATGGAAGCTAAACTGAAGCAATAGATGAAGGCTGCTTATACACGACCGTTTCTTACTGCTGCTTTAATTATCCTTGCCGACCAGATCATCAAGATCTGGGTTCGTAAACACATGGCTATTGGAGAGGAAATAAAATTCCTGGGCGATAGGGGCATGCTGCATTACACCGAAAATAACGGGATGGCCTTTGGTATGGAACTGGGTGGCGAGTTGGGTAAACTTGCTTTAACGCTCTTCCGTATCGTAGCTGTTTTTGGTATTGGTTATGCGCTGGTACATCTCATCAAACATAAATACCACCGTGGCTTAATTATGATGGTGGCTTTGATACTGGCCGGTGCGCTGGGCAATATCATTGATTCTACCTTCTATGGTATTATTTATAACTATGCCGGCATATTCCATGGCCGTGTGGTTGATATGTTCTACTTCCCTATACTATCCGGTCATTTCCCTACATGGTTCCCTATGTGGGGAGGCGAAGAATTTATCTTCTTCCGCCCGGTATTTAACCTTGCTGATGCCGCTATATCTATCGGCGTTATCATGATACTGATAAACCAGAAACGTTACTTTAAACACGAAACGCCCGAGGAAAGCAATCCCAACAGCGAAATGGTTGAAGAATAATATAGAAAAGCCCTGCAGAAATGCAGGGCTTTTTTGTTGTGGGCTCTTTTCCCTACCCGTCATTGCGAGCGACAGCGTGGCAAGCCTCTACTTACAGGGCGGCTCTGTGGGTAGAGGATTGCCACGTCGCTGTCGCTCCTCGCAATGACGTGGGATTTCATGATTTCACTTATCCCTGATTATTATTTTGACACTGACCTTGTAAACTATCGGGTCAACTTATTCGTTATATATTTATATTTGTATACTGACTAATTATAGTGTTATGATCTTAATACGCTTTCTCATCATATCAATCTGTTCGCTGTACATTATCCGTAGCCTGGTGCGTATATTTTTGCCTATGCTTTTTCAAAACGTGGTGAACAAAGCGCAGGAGCAGGCCCGCCAGCAACAAAACTATTACCAGCAGCAACAGCAACCACGCCCCGATGGTAAGATCCGTATTGATCACATGCCCGAGCAACGCAAAAGTTCTGTACCCGATTCTGAAGGAGAATTTGTAGATTACGAGGAAATCAAATAAGCCCCAGAGCCTATGCTTCCTGACGGAATTTACAAACGCAGAAAAAATCATAATAACACACCACCCACAGTGCTGCTGGTTATAACCAACTGCATTGTATTAGCCATCCTTATACAGCTTTTTACGGGCTGTAATGCCATCAATAATTTTTTCTGGGGGGCGCTTGCCGTATTGGCGCTTTATAACGTTTACACTATAAGGCGTAACCCCGATGAGTATAGCTGGTTAAACGGTATTCTCTACATCGTAAGTATTTTGCTGATGATAGGCCTTTTCTTTTACTTCCAAAACCAGCCGCACAACTGCTGATTCTGTAAAACTTATCATTTTTAATCTCATCCAATTTTCTATTTTTGGAAGATTTTAATATTATAATTAGTATTCCCTAAACAAGTTTAAATGAACAACTGGATAAAGCGCAATGGCGGGCATCTGATAGTTGCAGCAATTTTTTTCATACTTACGTATGCTTATTTCTTGAACCCTATTATGCAGGGCAAGATATTATACCAAAGTGATGTTTTGCAGGCAAAAGCGATGCAGAAAGAGATAATGGATGTGAAGGAGAAAACCGGCCACGCACCGTTATGGACAAACCAGATGTTTGGCGGTATGCCAAGCTACCAAATATGGGCCAAGTACGGCAAAAATGCTACTACATACGTTATCGACGGTTTAAAAGGTATTTTCCCTAACCCGGTTGATACTGTTTTGCTTTATTTGTTTGGCGCTTACTTCTTATTTACCACGCTTAAACTGAGCAGGTGGCTGGCGGCTGCAGGTGCTGTGGCATTCGCGTTCTCATCATACAATTTTATTTATATAGAGGCAGGGCATGCCAACCAGGCGTATGCTATTGCCTTTTTTGCGCCAATTGTAGCAAGTATTATCATGACACTACGCGGCCGGTATGTGTTAGGTGCATCGTTAACGGCGCTTTTTATGGCTATGGAGATTCGCTCTAATCACGTGCAGATGACCTATTATCTGCTGTTGGCAATCATCATACTGGTATGTATCGAGCTTTACCACGCTATAAAGTCGGGCCTTACAAAGCCGTTCTTTAAGGCCATCGCTTATCTTTTTGCGGGCACTATCATAGCCGTATTGGTTAACGCAGGCTCGCTGTGGACCACTTACGAATATAGTAAATACACCATTCGTGGTAAACCGAATTTGAAAAGTGAAACCACTGCCGAAAGTGCCGGTTTAGATAAAGACTACGCTTATACCTGGAGCGAAAGCCCTACTGAAATATTTACATTCTTTATCCCTAACGCCTACGGTGGCGGCAGTAGCACCACAAGGGGCGAAGATTCAAAGGTTGCCAAATCATTAATTGATAAAGGTGTTGATGCCGGCCAGGCGCAGCAATTGGCTTCGCAGTTGCCGCTTTACTGGGGCAATAAACCAAGCACCAACGGCCCATGGTATTTTGGTGCAGTAGTATTCTTCTTTTTTGTACTGGGCTTAATCATCATCAAAAACCGTATTAAATGGTGGTTGCTTGGTGCGGTATTGCTAAGCGTGTTCTTATCGTTTGGTAAAAACCTGCCGTTTATATCAGATCTGTTCTTTGATTACTTCCCGCTTTATAATAAGTTCCGTGCAGTAGAGTCTACGTTGGTAATAGCATCACTATGCTTCCCGCTGCTGGCTTTCCTTGCTTTGAACGAGGTGTTTGAAAACCCGGATAAAGCTTTTGTATTTGCTAAAGCAAAACTGGCATTCTACATCACCGGTGGTTTAACCTTGCTGATGATTGTACTGCCGGGCCTTATTCTTAGCTTTAAAGGTACTGAGCACCAAAATTTGATCAACGCGCTGGCGCAAGCTTTCCGTGGCGATACCGGCATGGCCAATTCAGTTGCTAATGCACTTGTTGAAGACCGCCAGGCCCTGGAAAGGCAAGATGCTATCCGTACTTTGATCTTCATTGCACTTGCTTTTGGTTTGGTATGGATTGTGATCAAACAAAAGATCAATACAACTTTTGCAGCTATTGCAGTTTTAGCTGTTGTGCTGATAGATATGTGGAGCGTTGATAAACGTTACCTTAAAGATGAAACATTTGTATCAAGTGATGTATTGAATCAGGCCTACGTTCCGCGCGAGGTTGATGAGTTTATTATGCGCGATAAAGATCCAAACTTCAGGGTGATGGACCTTACACTGGGCAATCCTTTCCAGGATTCGCATTCATCATATTTCTATAAAACCGTGGGTGGTTTCCACTCTGCAAGGTTGCGCCGTTTTGAGGAATTGGTTCAAAATCAGTTCACCAAAAGTGTTAACCAGGATGTATTGGATATGTTAAATACCAAGTATATCATTACTCCTGATCCTAAAACGGGCGCGGCAAGCATGCATGCTAACAACACAGCTTGTGGCAACGCATGGTTTGTAAAAAGCGTTAAATATGTAAAAGGCGCCGATCAGGAGATGCAGGCCATCAGCAGTTTCGACCCTCAGACCGAAGCTATGGTTGACGAGAGCTTTAAGAAAACAGTTGAAGCCAAAACATTAGGATATGATGCTAATGGCTCTATTAAATTGGTTAGTTACGCACCCGAGCATTTGGTTTACCAAACCGGTTCAACCGCTAACCAGGTAGCCGTGTTCTCTGAGATATACTATGACAAAGGCTGGACAATGAAAATTGATGGTGTTGAGCAACCGTACTATCGTGCAGATTACCTGTTACGCGCAGCAACTATCCCGGTAGGTAACCACAAGGTAGAGTTCATATTCCACCCAAACTCATACTACACCGGCGAGAATATTTCGCTTGCAGGTTCGGTATTATTGGTGCTTGCCCTTGCCGGTGCCGCATACAGCGAACGTAAAAACAAACAACCTGCAAAAGCTTAACCAGCTTAGCTTATAAGAAAAGGCGATGAGAGATCATCGCCTTTTTTGTTTATCTCCACCGCGTCATTGCGAGGTACGAAGCAATCTCTTTAGGACAAGCTTGCTCTGCATAGTTCGGAGATTGCTTCGTGCCTCGCAATGACGGGATTTATCATCTAATCATTCGTTCGTCTATGCAACAACCAATACCAGCCAAGGTTAAGCGCAATAACCCCATGGTTAAACAACGTTGGTATTAACCCGTAATGCCGTTTCATGATATCGAAACGCTCCTGCAAACTTTGTCGGTGTTTGGCTTTTGACATGCCGCCTACCAAATATTTAGCAACGTAGCCATCTACGCGGACTATCTGCTTTGCTTTTTTAGCAGCTTTGATGATCCAGTCGATATCCGCACTCAACTGATATTTGGGGTCGTAAGGCTCAACCAGCGAACGTTTGATGTAGATGGCCTGATGGCTAATGCTCATGCCATGCTTAAAACCTCTCCAGGTAAACTTATTGGGTGCTTTGTGGCGGCGTTGGCCCAGGCTTTCGCGGGCATCGTTCACCATTTCGGTTTCACCGTAGTAAATGTCGGCATCGGGTGCGGTGGCAAACACTTTGGTAACGGTGCCATCGTCATAAAACTCATCGCCCGAGTTCATGAAGATCACATAATCGCCGGTAGCTGCGGCGAGGCCTTTGTTCATGGCATCGTAAATGCCTTTATCTTTTTCGCTGGTGAGTTTGGCCAGCCGATCTTCGTATTTCTTAACCACATCCAGCGTGCCATCGTTTGATGCGCCATCAATAACAATATATTCGATAGCCGGGTAGGTTTGCCCTAAAACGGATAGCATGGTACGCTCAATATCGCGCACGTTATTATATACGATGGTGATAACCGACAGAACAGGTTGTTTCATCCGTTGATGGGCTTTAGTACAGATTGGTAAAGGGAGATATATTGGCCGGCCACTTTCTCGTTATTAAATACCCGTTTCACTTTATAGCGCGCGGCGGCTGAGTATTTATCCCACTCGTGCGTGGTCAATAACATTTGCAGGCCGGTTGCCAGGTCGGCAGATGATTTGAACTCGGCGAGGTAGCCGTTGGTCCAGTGGTCTATCAGATCAGGGATACCGCCGGTGTTGAAGGCCACTACAGGCGTTCCGCAGGCCATAGCTTCCATTATCATGTTGGGCAGGTTATCTTCTACCGATGGCGACACAAAAACATCAGCAAGGCTGTAGATCTCTGCCAGATCAGATGGTGAAGTAATGGTATTCAGCTGATGCACTTTGAAGGGTAGGGTTGAGGTATCGAAATGCTTGTTCTTCCCAAAAATCACTATCTCTACCTGCTCATCAGGCGCCAAAGCTTTCAAATGCTTCAAGGCATCTACCAAAAAGTTGATACCCTTTCGGCGATCATTAATGTTAGCTGCACCAAACAGGATCACTTTGGCATCGCCGGTAACTTTCCATTTGGTTCGCATGGCGGCTTTGCCTTTGGGCGAAAAAAGTTCTGTATCGATAGGATTTGGGATAGCCTCGATCATAAAGCCCTTAAGCAGGCTGCTTTTCATAGCTACCTCGCCCAGCCAGTGACTACAGGTCACTATCGAAAGGTTCTTTGCCTCGGCAAATAGTGCACTCTTGCGCATCCATCCGCTGTGCGACAGGTCATCGTCCTGCGGATCGCGCAGGAAGTAGCAATTGCCGCATTGATTTTTAAAGTGGTTACACGGGCCTGCGTAATGGCAGCCGCCGGTAAAGGCCCACATATCATGTAAAGTCCAAACCACGGGTTTGTTCAGCGCGAAGATTTTTTTGAGATCTTTAACAGAAAGGAAGCCCGAGTTGGTCCAGTGCAGGTGGATGATATCTGCCTCGCGTATCACTTTATCGTGGCTGATATCGGTACCTACATTGGCGGTAGAGAAAGCAAAACGCACGGCTTTTTCGCGTTCATCAAATAAAATGTAGGGGATGCGTTCTAAAAAGAAGTTAAATCTTGCTCTTAGCTTGCCGAAAAACCCCTGGTTAACACCATGTACACCTTCGGCCTGGCGGCGCTTTTCCTGCACCACCATGGTAGCCTCAACGTTTTGTTGCTTAAGGGCTTTAAGCAGGCGCATGCATGCTTCGGCAGCGCCGCCGCCTGCATCAGATGTATTTATGAGTGCAACCTTCATTTCTAAGCGGCAAGTATAATGATACTAAATATAAAAATTTTACTTTTGATTGCGTCATTTGTGTTTAAATGAAGTTTAGCACCGGTAAACGATTATAATGGGTTTCTTCAGCTACATATTTCAGGATTGGAAAGCTAACCGCGGCAACGTTAAGGGGCGGCTGGTGCTTACCATGTTCAGGCTGGTGAATGCCGTTAACAAATACACGCCTACCAAGATCATCTTTTTCCCCTACCTGATGTTCTACCGCTTTTTTGTAGAATGGAGCCTGGGGGTGGAACTACCGCGTAAACTCACCATAGGCCCAAACTTTGTGTTTTACCATGGACAGGGCCTGGTAGTGAACAATAAAGTGATCATAGGGGATAACTGTGTGCTGCGCAACGGCGTTACCATTGGCCATAAAAAACTGGCCGACGGAACATTAAGCGGCTGCCCGCGTTTAGGTAACCATGTTGATGTAGGTGCTAATGTTTGCATCATTGGCGATATTAGCATCGGCAACAACGTAACCATTGGTGCAGGTGCCGTGGTAGTAAAAAGCATACCCGATAACAGCGTAGCGGTTGGTAACCCGGCACGCATACTAAATAACAGGGTTGAGGCCCCGATTGAAAGCATTTAATGGATAATAACTTACTAACCGACCGCACTTTTTGGAAATCGTTTTGGGAATCGCGCAAGGGGTTGATCTTTAAGCTGAAACCTAATTACGTTTTCGGTGATATACTGGGCAAACTTATTAAAGAGAAAGGCATCAAAAACGCTATTGAGCTTGGCGGTTTCCCGGGCTATTATTCTATCTACCTTAAGAAATACCAGCACCTTAAAACTACCCTGCTCGATTATTTTATCCACCCGGAGTTGATCAATCAACTGCTTGCTGCTAATGATCTTAAACCCGGCGATATCGACATTATAGAAACCGACCTGTTTGCCTACGAGCCTGCAGAGAAATTTGATATGGTGTTATCCTTTGGGTTGATAGAGCATTTTAACGATACACAGTTCATCATAAAAGAGCACCTCAAGTTTTTAAAGCCGGGCGGCACGTTGTTTATCACCCTGCCAAACTTCAAAGCCGTTAATGGCTGGGTGCAAAAGAATTTTGATAAAGAGAACTACGACAAGCACAACATCAACAGCATGGATCTTACCCTGCTGCACGATAGCTGCAAAGCTTTGGGCTTAAAAGATATTGAGACCTACTACCACGGTAAATTCACTGTTTGGTTGGAGAATAAATCTGAACAATCTGCTATTGCCAAAGGCATTACGAAAATGATTTGGGTGATGGGCAAGGTGTTCACTAAAATTATTCCGATTGATAGCAAAGCGTTATCGCCATATATTGTGGTGAAGGCGACGTTGTAAGAAGCCTCTCCCCAAACCCCTCTCCGAAGGAGAGGGGTTTAAATAACAATGTCATTTCGAACGAGCGACAGCGAGGAGAAATCCTGTTATCCCTGAATAGCGAATCGCTTAGCATCAATAACAAGATTTCTCCTCGTACCTCGTTCGAAATGACAAAAAGTATTTACACAAAAAAAGCCGGAGCAGTAATGTCCGGCTTTTTCGATTTATAAGGAGAACCGATTACTTAACTTCTTCAAAGTCTACATCAGTTACATTATCAGCGCCACCCTCTGGTTGGCCACCAGCTGCACCTGCGTCAGCGCCCGGTTGTTGACCAGCTTCGGCAGAAGCTTTGTACATGTCTTCAGAAGCTGCGGTCCATGCAGTGTTTAGCTCTGTTTGTGCTGTTTCAATCTCTTCTAAGTTTTTAGCAGAGTAAGCAGCTTTCAGTTTTTCTAAGCCAGCTTCGATAGGTGCTTTTTTGTCAGCAGGTATCTTGTCGCCGTATTCTTTCAACTGTTTCTCGGTAGAGAAGATCAAAGCATCAGCACTGTTCAGTTTCTCAACTTCTTCTTTTGCTTTTTTATCGGCATCAGCGTTAGCTTCAGCTTCGTCTTTCATTTTCTTGATCTCAGCATCAGTTAAGCCCGATGAAGCTTCGATACGGATCTTTTGCTCTTTACCGGTAGCTTTATCTTTTGCAGATACGTGTAATATACCGTTAGCATCAATATCAAAGGTTACTTCAATTTGAGGCACACCGCGTGGTGCCGGTGGTATACCATCCAGGTGGAAACGGCCTATGGTGCGGTTAGCAGATGCCATTGGGCGCTCACCTTGTAAAATATGGATCTCTACTGATGGCTGGCTGTCAGACGCAGTTGAGAACGTTTCAGATTTTTTAGTTGGGATGGTAGTGTTAGATTCGATCAGTTTGGTCATTACGCCACCCATGGTCTCGATACCTAATGAAAGTGGGGTAACATCTAACAATAACACATCTTTTACTTCGCCGGTTAATACACCACCTTGTATAGCAGCACCAATAGCTACTACCTCATCAGGGTTAACGCCTTTTGATGGTGCTTTACCGAAGAATTTTTGTACTGCATCCTGTATAGCAGGGATACGGGTTGAACCACCAACAAGGATGATCTCATCGATATCTGATGCGCTGTAACCTGCGTTTTTCAAAGCAGTTTTACACGGATCAATAGTACGTTTGATCAGGCTATCAGCCAATTGCTCAAATTTTGCACGGGTTAAAGTTTTAACCAAGTGTTTTGGGCCCTCGGCACCTGCAGTAATGTATGGCAGGTTGATCTCGGTTTGAGTAGAGCTTGATAACTCAATCTTAGCTTTCTCAGCTGCTTCTTTTAAGCGTTGTAAAGCCATTGGGTCTTTACGCAGGTCTACACCTTCGTCGCTTTTAAATTCGTCAGCCATCCAGTCAATGATCACCTGGTCAAAGTCGTCACCACCAAGGTGAGTGTCACCATCGGTTGCTTTTACTTCAAACACGCCATCGCCAAGGTCAAGGATTGATACGTCATGCGTACCACCACCACAGTCAAAAACTGCAATTTTCATATCCTTGTGTGCTTTGTCCAAACCGTAGGCAAGGGCAGCAGCAGTAGGCTCGTTAATAATACGGCGAACTTTTAAACCAGCAATTTCACCGGCTTCTTTAGTAGCCTGGCGTTGTGCATCGTTAAAGTAAGCAGGTACGGTAATAACCGCTTCAGTAACTTCAGAACCGATAAAGTCTTCTGCCGTTTTCTTCATTTTCTGAAGTATCATGGCAGAGATCTCTTGCGGCGTATATTTACGGTCGCCAATTTCAACACGTGGAGTATTATTGTCGCCTTTTACAACTTTGTAAGGTACGCGCTCTACTTCTTTAGTAACCTCGTTAAACTGGTTACCCATAAAGCGTTTTATTGAATAGATAGTTTTTGTAGGGTTTGTGATAGCCTGGCGTTTTGCAGGATCACCTACTTTACGCTCGCCATCGTTAACAAAAGCTACAACGGATGGCGTAGTACGTTTGCCTTCGCTGTTTGCAATAACTACAGGCTCGTTACCTTCCATTACTGCAACGCAGGAGTTGGTTGTTCCTAAGTCAATTCCAATTATTTTAGACATATTATGATGATTGATATTTTATTGATTAATGTTTTGTTTCTCCCTCTATTTATCAATGCTTGTGCCAATATTATTTTGGCAGAAAAATGGATAAAATGATGTCATGTACTGTACAAACCGTCAGCACCGGATTACTTTTCGGTGACAGGTTGGCAGTGGTTTAGAGATCGGAGGTTGGTTAATCAGAGATTAAAAAGCAAAGCCATGAAAATATATATCTTAGCGCTATGGGTCTAAAATATATTGTAGGTGCTGCTATTGAGAAGTTACAGGAAGGTCTGATACGCCGCAATCACCGGTATGTACCTTTTATACCAAATGGCCGTATTGCAGTTTTAGACCTCAAAAGAGCAGCAGTAGATCCGAAAGTTATTTTTGATGTTGGTGGTAACGAGGGCCAAACTGCTAACTATTATGCCCGGCATTTTAAAAATGCAGATATATACACTTTTGAACCTGTAAAAAGTGTGTACGATAAAATGGTGTTAGCCACCGCAGGTAATAAGCGCATTAGATGTTTCAGGAATGCGCTGGGCAGCGAACAGGGAGAGGCAAAAATTTACAAATCTGCAAATTACAATGGCGTTAGCTCATTAAACGGGGCTAATAATACAAACTTGCCCGATGAAGAAACGATAGAGGTAATTACAGGCTTAAGTGTAGTTGAGAAATATGATATCTCTACAATTGATATTTTAAAGATAGATACCGAGGGTTTTGAAATAAGTGTGCTTGATGGGCTTAAACCTATGTTGAAAGATCATGTAAAGTTTATTTACATAGAAGCCGGTTTTGATATCAATAATAACTGCCAAACCTACGTTTCAACCCTGCTTAATTATTTAGCACCTTATGGGTTCACCGTTTCAGGCCTTTATTCTATGTTTTGGCATGGCGCTTCAAAACTGAAATTAAGCCATTGCGATATCCTGTTGACCAACACAGGGTTAGTTGCCGTGTAAATGCAAAGGAGAATAGATGGCATTTGATTATTTAATGTGCTGTTTATGATTTGGTTTTAATTAAAATGTTATCTTAGAGCTATAAACTATAGACCCCGATATGAAGAAAAAATTATTTAGCACTATCCTGCTTTCATGCTTTGTTGCGGTATGTGTGGCAGCGGCAGTTTTTGCTGATGTTAACGGCAAATGGAACGGTACCATCTCAACACCTGATGGTAACGCCTTGGATGTATCATATAACTTTAAGGCCGATGGCGAAAAGTTAACCGGTACGGTATCATCACAAATGGGCGAAATATCGTTAGATAACGGAAAAATTAAAGGCGATGATTTTAGCTTCAGCGTAAACGTATCAGGTACCGATTATCCGCATAAAGGCAAAGCCTATGCAGATTCTTGTGCTATGGATATTGATTTTGGCGGCAGCAGCTCGCACTTTGTTCTTAAACGCGCCAAGTAACCCACAACCCTATAACAATTTTAAAAGGCCCTGCCAACCCGGCGGGGCTTTTTTGCGTAATGGTAATAACAAGTTTAAAACACTTGTAATGTAACGCACAACAAATTACCTTTGCGCCGATGTTGCAACGCATAACCGCTTACTTATTGATTGTAGCGCTGGTATCGGCCAACTTCTCGCGTTTTTTTATCTACGCGGGTTTTGAGCTGAACCGTAATTACATTGCGACAAAGCTTTGCGAAAACCGCAACAAACCTCAGCTGCATTGTAACGGCAAATGCTATTTCATGAAGAAATTAAAGCAGGCCGAAGACAACAAAAGCACAGAGGAGCGCCAGGCACAAAAGAACCTTTTTCAGGAAGCCTTCTACAATCAGGCCTCAAAGGTTACTTTTTACACGGTGCTGTTATCGGTAACCAAAGTACCAAACTACCGCATTGCTTTGCCGCAACTTATCCAGGATATCTACCAGCCGCCCCGGCTCGCATAAAAAAGTCCCATCCCATTTTTTTAATACAGTTAATGCTGATCGCGCTATGTTAAAGGCGATAAATCCCGTAGGGATCAAAGGTCTGTAGAACAAAAACAAATACATTTCTTCGTGCCGTCAGGTACGAAACTAATGCTGCTGTTGCGTACCTGACGGCACGCCTTTGATGCTTGATTAATCTCTGCTACCGACCTTAAGCACCTGACGGCGCTTTGTCTGCTTGCATATCTTTATCGGTCGTTCATTACTGTGATTTATCAGATCTCTCCGCTGTGATGGTGGTGAGCTACACACTTTTTTATGAAACTCTCTACACTATTATATACCATAATACTGTGTACGGTTAGTGCATTTTCTTTTGCACAAGGCAACCTGCACGGTACCGTTACCGATGCCCGCACGCATGAGCCGTTGGCGGGTGTTATGATAAGCAACGCTGCTACCGGCGCTGTTTTAACTACATCTAATAATAAAGGTAAATTCAGCCTACAGGCTGATACCGTATCAAACCTGCGTTTTGCCATGATAGGCTTTACCACGCAGATCATCAAAGCCACCAATGCAAAAGCTATTGAGGTGATGATGGAGCCATCAACTATCGACTTACAGCAGGTAGTGGTTTCTGCCAGCCGAGAACGCCAGGCCAGGCAGGATGCGCCAATTGCCATCAGTAAAATAAACGCTACCCAGATCCATGATACTAAAGCTACCGCCCTTTATCAATTACTAAACAAAGTAACCGGCGTTTACATGGTTGATCTGGGTAACGAGCAGCACACCATGGCTATCCGCCAGCCTATCACTTATAACGCATTGTACCTGTATATGGAAGATGGTTTGCCTATTCGCCCTACAGGTATTTTTAACCACAACTCGCTTTATGAAGTAAACATGAGCGGCGTGCGCGATATTGAGGTGATCAAAGGCCCGGCTTCGTCACTATACGGCAGTAATGCCATTGGCGGTGCGGTTAACTTTATCACTCAGGGGCCGCCTGCCGGTTATGCTGGCAATGTATCTATCCAGGGCGATAACTACCACTACCGCCGCGTTGATGCCGATGGTGGTTTCAGCAGCGGTAAGTTTGGCCTGTATGTTGGCGGCTATATCGCCCGCCAGCGCGATGGCTGGCAGGATTATGCCGATTTTGATAAACGAAGCGGCAATTTTAAAACCACTTATGATTTTGATGCCAATACCCGTTTAACTACATCGTTAGCTTATAACTACCTCAATACCCAAACACCGGGCAGCCTGGACAGCACTAAATTTTATAGTCGTAAATACGGCGCTAACCAGCGTTTTACTTATCGTAAAGTTGAGGCATGGCGTGCCAATACCCGTTTAGATCATAAATGGAGCGATAAGAGCAATACCTTCTTCACCCTGTTCTATCGTAACAACTCAACCGGTCAGTTGCCAAGCTATTACATTTCTGACGTGAGGGATAATGCCGGCAATTATTTAAGTTCAAACGGACAGGAGAATAACCAAAGCTTCCACAGCATTGGCCTATTAACCCAGCACCGCCAGGATTTTGATTTTCTGCATTCGAGGTTGATCATTGGCGCTTATCTGGACAACAGCCCAAGTTCGTACTATGCCAAGTATCTTGAGATACAAAAAGATGTAGCCAATAATTTTTATACAGGCTACACCAACACCGGTACTTATATCGATAACTATCGCATCAAGCTATTTAATACCGCAGCTTATACTCAGTACGAACTCAAACCTACCGATGCTTTGCGCATTGTAATGGGTTTGCGTTATGACAGGATCCATTACAACTTTACCAATGGCATCACCAGCGGCAGCAAGTACAAACAGCAGGAAACCAACGATTTCAATATCGTAGCCCCTAAGCTTGGTTTGACTTATAATTTTGGTAACAACAAAGGTTTGTATGCCAACTACAGCGTAGGTTTCCAACCACCAGAGACGGGTGACTTGTACAGCGCCCGCCAGCTGGTTCCGCTGAAACAGGCAACGTTTAATAACTACGAGGCAGGCGGCTGGTTCGCAGCGTTCGATAAAAAGTTGTACATCGAATTATCGCTGTATGACCTGGAAGGCCGCAACGAGATCATTAACCAGTTGCTGCCAGATAATACCACGCAGAACCAAAATGCAGGTGCAACCCGTCACCGAGGGGTGGAATACTCATTGGCTTTTGCGCCGGTTAAGGAAATTGCTTTCCGCTTTAGCGGCACTAATGCATGGCACACCTACCGCGATTACAGCGAAGTGCGCAC
This sequence comes from Mucilaginibacter conchicola, assembly GCF_003432115.1. Classification (GTDB taxonomy): domain Bacteria; phylum Bacteroidota; class Bacteroidia; order Sphingobacteriales; family Sphingobacteriaceae; genus Mucilaginibacter; species Mucilaginibacter conchicola. The sequence goes on along the minus strand of NZ_QWDC01000002.1, from coordinate 262,465 downwards.
CAACTACGCTACCGGTACCAACACTGTATTGGTTTATGATGGTAACCGCATGGCTAATGCACCAAAATGGATAGCCAACAGCGAGCTGACCTACAAACCCGCTTACCTCAATGGTTTCCGTATCTCGGGCGAGTGGCAGCATATCGGGTCATACTTTACCAACCCGGCTAATACAAAAAGCTATGGCGGGTATGATCTTTTCAACGCCCGTACCGGTTTCGATGTAAAAAGCGGTGCGCTTAAAGGTTGTGGTATATGGTTCAATGTGCTTAACTTAACCAATAAGCTTTACGCTACCACGGTGATCAGCAACCAGTACGGCGATACGTACAATGCTGCGCCGCCGAGGGTATATTCGTTAGGGATCAGCTATTCATTTTCAAAATATTGATAAATGGCAACTGCAAAACAGAATTTTTATAAATGGCATAGGATATTGGGCTTAACAGCCCTTATCCCTGTCATCATGTGGACGCTGAGTGGATTCTCGCACCCATTCATGTCAAACTGGTTCAGGCCAACGATAGCTAAGGAGTTTTACAAAGCGCAACCTTTAAAAGAGAAGCCTGCCTTGTCCATCAAACAGGTGTTGGATAAAAATGAAATCAAAGATTTCATCAATTTTGGTAGCATCAGTTTTAAAGGCCAGCCTTATTACCAGGTGCTGGGAATGGATAGTACGTATAAATACTATTCGGCTAATACAGGTAGTTTGTTAAACGATGGCGACAGGCTTTATGCTACTTTCCTGGCGCGTTATTTTACGCAAGACAGTACATCAAAAGTAAAGAGCATTACCCTGCAAAAAACTTTTGATGCGGAGTATCAGCCCATTAACCGCCTGCTGCCGGTTTGGAAGATAGCTTTTGACAGGCCTGATGGTATGGATGTGTACATTGAGACCAGCCAAAGCCGCATGGGCACGTTCAATAATACCACCCGCAAAGTAATGCTGGTGGTGTTTGAGCAATTGCATACCTGGCAGTTTCTGGAAACCATCGGCGGAGAGCAATTCAGGGTAGTGGTGCTGCTCATCATCGTAACGGTGATGTTCTTGTCGCTGCTATCAGGCTTAACGGTTTATGGGTTGTTCTGGAAAAAGTTTAAAACCGCCACCGAAAACCGTCGTCGCGACAAACGCAAGGATACGAGGTTTGTACATCGTTTCCACAGACAGCTGGGTATAGCGGTTTCGCTGGTGATGTTCACTTTTACTATTAGTGGTGCGTTTCACCTGTACGTGAAGCTGGTGAATGATAAGCATCCGGCTCAGCAGGGCGTAAAGCAATCGGTTAAAACAGATCAGTTGCTTACCTCAAACCTGCAATTGCCGGTTGCCGATAGTCTGGTTAAAAATGTGGCTTTAGCGCAGTTTAACGGCAAAACGTATTACCAGTTAAACGATACCAAAAAGCACGTTAAATATTTCGATGTTGCTACCGGAGCTGAGCTTGTAGATGGCGATGTTGCTTATGCGCAATACCTTGCGATACAATATGGTGCTACACCGCAGGTAAAGGTTAAAGGGAGAGTAAAAGTTGAACAGGTGCGCGAGTTTACCAACGAGTATGGCTTTATTAATAAACGCCTGCCCGTGCAACAAGTAAGCTATACTAATGGAGAAAATTGGTATTTTGAAACCACTACCTCACAGTTAGCTACAAAAGTTGCAGGCATTGACAGGGCAGAAGGATTTTCCTTTATATTTTTGCACAAATACTTCGGTATGGCCTGGGCCGGTAAAAATGTGAGGGATATAGTGAGCATGTTGGCAGCATTAGGTGTTTTGGTAGTGTCGGTATTTGGCTTCGCCGGATTTATAAGAAATAAATAAGATATGAAAAGATACATCATTGTTTTAGCTGTAGCATCATCGGTATTGGGTTTTGCGGCCTGCAATACATCAACCCAAAAAGATGCTAAAGCCACAGAGGCTGCAAAGCCAAAAGGGAAGTATTATTGTACCATGCACCCCGATATTACATCAGACAAACCAGGTACCTGCAGCAAATGCGGCATGGACCTGGTAGAGCGCGATACAACTGCGAGGTAGTATCAGCGCTCCGGTTGACTCACCCCGACTTTGCTACGCTCGTCGACCCTCTCTTCGCTGCGCGAAAAGAGGGTGAGGGAATTTTACCCTCTCTGCCCAAAGGGCAGAGAGGGTGGTCCAGCGTAGTGCGGACCGGGTGAGTCAATTTTTGACTTTCTCCTTACCCTTCGCATTTCTTCTCCTCGTAACTTTATAAAAAATATAAAGCTTATGAAAGTTGAGATATGGTCTGATGTGATGTGCCCGTTCTGCTACATTGGAAAACGCAGGTTTGAAGAGGCGCTTAACCAGTTTCCGCATAAAGATAAAGTAGAGGTAGAGTGGAAAAGCTACCAGCTTAACCCCGATATGAAAACCGATCTGTCGGTTAGTCACACCCAATATTTATCGAACATTAAAGGCTGGACAGAGGATTACGTGCACCAGATGGATGCTCATGTTACCCAAATGGCTGCCGAAGTTGGTTTAACCTATAACCTGGAAAGTGCTGTTGTTGCCAATAGTTTTAAAGCACATCGTTTTGGTCATCTCGCCAAACAGCACGGCTTAGGCGATGCAGCCGAGGAAGCTTTATTTAAAGCCTATTTCACTGACAGCAAAAACACTGATGACGACGCTACCCTAATAGAGTTGGGCATATCGATAGGCTTAGATGCTGAACTGGTGAAGCAAACTCTTGCTTCTGATGCTTTTGCAGATGATGTAAGGCGCGATATTGCTGAGGCGCAGCAATTAGGCATCCGCGGTGTACCGTTCTTTGTAATGAATGATAAGTATGGCGTATCCGGCGCGCAACCCGCCCCGGTATTTACCCAAACAATTGAGAAAGCTTTTGAAGAATGGGATCAGCAAGGACAACAGTTAGAAATAATTGACGGCCCTGTTTGTGGCCCCGATGGTGATTGTTAGTTCAATTAAATATTCTTACCTTAACATTAACTTCTGCAGGCGCTTTTTCGTATAACGAACAGGTCCCTGAAAACCTGGATATTCGATGTAAATGTTAAGTGTATGAAAAAGTTGTACTGTAAGGCATTGGTACTTGCTGTTTTTTTGGCAGCAGTAAGCAGTTGTAAAATTGACGCTCCTGTATTGCCCAAAGATATTCTGATAAAGGACCCGGCAGATGGGGGCACTGGTACAAACCCCGGCACAAATGAGCCGGTTAATACAATTGGTTTGCCTATTGGCCCAACCAACACTGTAAGGATGCAACTGAACACCGCAACGGGTATACAAACTTATGACCAGGTAAATTTTAATACCGTTTTGGGTGTTAATAACATTTCCGGCAGGCTTAATTCTGATGTTATCAGCATAGGATATGTTGGTGATAAAACCGGCACCTTTGATCTGCTTATATTAAACATTGGCGATTATAGCCTGGTTCCCGGTGAGCCGGGCAAAATAGAAATTACCGTTTCAAGTATGGATGCCTATTCAAAAGGAACTATAAAAGGCGGTTACGAAGCTAATGTAGTTAACTCAAGCGGGGCAACCCAATTTGTAAGAGGTTCATTTAATATCAAACAATAAGTGTATGCAAAATAATATCTCTCTGCTAAGAGGGATATTATTTATATTTGGTGTCATTATTACACAATACGATTGGACACAGCACCACGCACTTACAATTTTTCAAGAACAACTTTACGGGCTATTGTTGGCGTAATGTTTTTTATGGCGGGGCTTTGCTTTGCCAGTTGGGCATCGCGCATTGCTACTATACAACAAACCCTTAAGCTAAGTGATGCAGCCCTGGGCGGTGTTTTGTTCTCGCTACCTGTGGGGTTAATTTGTTCCCTGCCATTCTCTGGCTGGGTAATTACCCGCATAGGGAGCCGAAATTTGCTGATAACTGCGCTCACGGTTTATTGTATTACCCTGGCCACATTAGGTTTGGCGCAAAATACCTTCCAACTGATATGCTGCTTGTTGCTTTTCGGCTTTGCCAGTAACGCGGTAAATATATCAGTAAACACCCAGGCTGTTGCTGCCGAGGAAATGTATGGCAGGCCTATCCTCGCTTCTTTTCATGGTTTGTGGAGCCTTGCAGGCTTTACCGGTGCTGCCATCGGCACTTTTATGATAGGCCGCGCTATTGTGCCGCTGCATCATTTTGTGATGATAATGTTTGTGGTATTATTAACCATCCTTACCACATCGCGCTATTTGAAGTTTGATAAGCCGGCAAGTGCCGGGCCGGTATTTGTAATGCCTGATAAATCGCTCATCAAACTCGGGCTCATTGCATTCTGTTCCATGATATGCGAAGGTGCCATGTTTGACTGGAGCGTTATCTATTTCAAAAAGGTTGTCCTCGCCCCAAAAGAAATTATGGGTTTGGGTTATACCGCCTTTATGTTCACCATGGCAACCGGCCGTTTTGTTGCCGATAGCTTCTCGCACCGTTTTGGGTTAAAACGCACCCTGCAGATAAGTGGTTTACTTACTGCTACAGGTTTGGCCATAGCGGTAATATTCCCTTATGTTTATACAGCTTTAGGTGGTTTTCTGCTGGTAGGTTTCGGCGTATCATCGGTTGTGCCGCTGGTGTATAGTGCCGCGGGCAAATCAAAAACTATGTCGCCGGGGGTGGCTATTGCGGCGGTATCAACCATTAGCTTTATGGGCTTTTTAGTTGGCCCGCCGGTTATTGGTTTTATTGCCGGTGCACTATCATTGCGCGCATCGTTCACACTTATTGCTTTGATGGGTATCTGTGTAAGCGCATTCTCTACAAAAGCAAAGATCTGATAGCTGCTATTCTTTATTCAGATCGTCGGCGCTTGGGTTAAGCACATACTCAAAGTTTTCATACCCGTTATGAAAGATAAATTTCAGGCGTTCGTGCGGAAGCTCAATATCCAGCGATAGTGCCGCCAGGGTTGATGGCAGGTTATCCCTTATCAATTTAAGGTCGCTTACGTGCGGCATCTCAATATAAATATCATTGTCTACGGCTTTAATATCCCAGTCTTTAATTGAGGCGGCCTGCAGTATATCTATCCATTTTTGCTGATAAGCGTTCATAGTTCTTATGTTTTGTAGTACTGTTTAAGAACAAGCCTGGCTGTATTAAGTTTTAGCGACCAGCAAAGCCGGATGGATTGAAGAACAATGAGCTTTAAAATTGATCATTGCCGTTGCCTTCAGACAACGGTTCTTAGATTGTAAGATGCTGGCTTTAGCCTAAATATTACAGATCAATTGGGCTAAGTCCCGGGTGTTTTGCTTATGTAACCGTTGGCTTTAGCCAACGGGAATGATGGAAGACTAAATAATAATATTACCATGCGCCGGGCATCGCGGGGTCAATCCCTCAATATTTCCCGCGACTGAACGCCCGACTGCATAGTAAGATCTTAAAAACCAGCGGCTATTGCGGGGCTTTTTATTTATCAGGCGGCTACCGTAAGGTTATCGCCATCAATAGTTACCGTATATTTTTTGAGCGGCTGTGTGGCCGGGCCAACTACAACCGCGCCGCTGGTGCTAAACTCACTGCCGTGGTTAGGGCAAATAAATTTGCCCTGGTTGGTGTTGTAGTTTATGGCCGTACCCTGGTGGGTGCAGGCAACCTGTACTGCAGTGAACGATGCAGGTACATTATCGGCAGCCAGGCGCACCAATATTACGCCGCTGGCAACTTTTGAGCTGCCCACGGTTTGCAGTTCGCTGGCAAGGTTAACGGATAGTACATTGCCCGATCCTGACGGCGGGTTGTTGCCATTGCCGCCGTTGTCGTCAACAATGCTTGGGTTATTTTTTGTACAGCTCACTATACCGCAGCCAATACATGCTGCCGCCATGCTGATACCCAGTTTCGCTAAAAATTCGTGTCTGTCCATGGTAGATTAAGTTTTAGTAAGATGATTTATTTTTCTTGTTAAAATCGAAGATCCTCGAGATGGTAAAGCCCAGCCTGAACTGGCCTTTGCCCCAGTTTGATGTGGTATTGCTCATATAATTGATTTCTGATATTGCCTGCGCATTGCTCAGGTTAATGGTAAACACGTGGCCGCCGGTTTCAATTTCCAAACCCACGCCAAGCCCGTCATAAAATTTAGGATCTACGCTGTTGTTGCGGTAATTGGAGAAAGGGTGGAAGTAATCCAGTACAATGCCCATACGTTTTGAGAACTTCAACCTGCCCGCTGCCGAAATAGCAAAGAAGTTGTTCTCGTTAGTAGGTGCCAGCGGGAACGGGATATTATCGATCACGTACGAAGGCGAGATCTGTAAGGATAAAGCGCTTGAGAACTTACGCGCAATGATGGCTTGTGTGAAATAAGCAAAACGGTTGGCAAAGTTATCGTAGATGTTGGTCTCCACATGGTATGGCTTAAAGCCGCCTTTAACAAATAAGCTTACGGCAACAGGTACGCTGTTATCAGTAGTTTGGTGCAGCAGGTAGTATTTTAAATGCATATCTATCAGCTGCTCGTACTTGCTGCGGCCAAGGCCAATGTTAAAGTTATCGCTTATACCGTACTCAAAGCCTATATAGATATCTGATGAGTTATCAAGCCCGAAAAAGGTTTTGCCGCCACCCTGTGCACCGGCAATATCCCCAAAGCGGTGAATTACCAAAAAGTTGAGTTCTTTCTTTTTAACCGTCTCGGTGGTTTGCGAGAAGATGAGGCGTGTTGCTTTAAAAGTAGCTATAACCGGTTCGCCTTTTTCAGGTGCACTTAAGCTATTCATTAGCGAATCGGTACTGCTTGGTTTGGCTGTGCTATCTTGTTTTGTTTGGGCATTGGTTGCCAGTGCCGCGCATAATAGCGCCGCAAATAAGAGGGATCTTTTCATGGTGTTGTGAGCGTTTGTGCGTTATTTGTTAGGTGTATAGGTTGCCGTTACATTTACCTTAATGGTTTCGGCAATTTTCTGGAATACCAGTGTAGGGATCTCAATTTTGTGGTCTTTACAGGCCACCACAAACTCGCTGGCAAGTGTTACTTTACCGCCGCTTACAGTGAGTTTGCCCGGAATGGTACGGTTCTGTTTTACGCCGTGTGCCTCAAATACACCGGTGGCGGTTACAGGATAGGTGCCATCTTTACTGATATCTACCTTCTCGTTTATTTTCCCTTTAAATGATGCCTGCGGATACTTATCGCTCTCCATGTAATTCTCATTAAAATGCTCCTGCATTAATGATTTCTGGAACGTAAACGAGCGGATAGGCACGGCAAAAGCAAACTCGCCTGTACCGGCATTAAGTACAGATGTACCCTTGTCAGATTTAGCCTCAATATCCTCTAAAGGAGCCTTTGAATAGATGTTTACAACTGCATTTTTACAGACATAGATGCCCTGGCCCGCCTGATTTATCCCAAACCAGACGAGTAAAATTAACCCGATATGTTTCATGTTTTTACTTAGGTTTTTTACCCGATATGATGTTCCATGTTGCGCCTACAGCAACCCCCGCCGAGCGGAGATTTACCTTGCCATACCCTATGCCGGTAAGCGGCAGTTTCATGTATGGCTGTATAGCTAATCCAAACCTCGAATTGATGTCTCTCTGATAAGTAGCGTTAAGGTTTAGTACGCCAAAAATGTGTTGATTTTTATTGCGGATGTTATATGTAGCAGGGCCGCCGGTACCATAGCCCCCCGGATAATCAAATGTGTAATTTTCGCGCAGCATAAAGTATGATGACAGGCCGGTGCCCAGGCTAAACTTGTTGCGGTTTTTGTTATACACCTGGTACCCAATATTCAGCGGGATATCTAACACGGCACAACTTGCATAAACCTCGGTTGGGTTGGTAGCAAACTTATAGGCGGTAGAGTAAGCCGAGAACGGTGCGGCGTAAGGTTTATCAGAATAAACTGCACCGGTACTAATCGTCCATTTTGACACCCCCATGCTAAGCATCAGCCCGGCATTAGTACCTACCCGGGTATTGCTAAACCCACCAACGCTGTTCACATCAGGCGAAGCAATAATGCTCATGGCAAAGGTTGGCTGGTAGCTTACAGCTGTGCCCACGGTTTTGCGCGGTTTCTTAATATCATCTACTACAGAAACCAGCTCTGTTTTTTTACTGCCGTTAATAACGCTATCCGCATGCCTTATGGCAGCCATGTTAACAGCCGGGTCTGGTGGCGAAGTATCGCGTTTTGTGTTTACATCATTAGCCACCTGTTGATCTTGCTTAACAATACCGTTATTTGCCATGTTGGTATAACGCGGATCTGGCGGGCTGGTATCGCGTTTGGCGGTAACATCTGTATAATGCGGTACAACTATGCCGGTTTTACTACCGGTATATATACGGTTGCCCGGTGCAGCAGATAAGGTGAAGAACGATTTACGTTTACGGCCCCTACTATCTGCACTATCAACGTTGCTGTTACCGGCCGAAAGTGTACTACTTGCGAGAACTTCCTGTTGCTGCACGGGCGAACCGTATTTACCGGAGTCTTGTTTTATTTGTGGTTTTTTAGTGCTTGCCTGCTGATTGGTATTGCCGTTGCCGTTGCTATCCGGCTTAAACAAAGCCCAGCCAATAACCAGTAACAGCATGGCTGCCACGGTTGTAATAAGATAGATAATGTTCCTGGAGGTGCCTGCTGCTTTGGGCTTCTTCCCATCAAGCATGGCCTCAAGGGCGTCCCAATCATCCTCACGGTATGATGCATTGTCGCCCGGGTCGCTGAGGCCGCGGCTAAACAATTTATCAATACTATCTTCTTTTTCCTCTTTCATTTCTTGTTTGTTCTGTTAAAAAAAGATATGGACAGGTTGGGGGTATTGGTTTGGTTAATAGGTACTATGTTATCTCCTGATTGTTTTGCTATATATCCCGGCACACGTTCACTTTCGGCTATCATTACTTTCAGCTTTTCGCGTGCTTTGTGCAGGTTTGATTTTGATGTGCCTGTACTAATGTTTAACATCTCGCCTATCTCTTCGTGCGTATAGCCCTCAATGGCAAATAAGTTAAATATGGTACGGTAGGCACGTGGTAGCCTGGCTATCATGTCAAGCAGTTCGTTATAACTTAAATTCTTGTCGGCGTAATCCGTATCGTTGATATGCTCGGCCTTATCCAGCTCCTCGGTATAAGCAACTTTAAGGTTTGAGCGGTAATAATCTATAGATGCATTTACCATTATCCGGCCCAGCCAGGCTTTAAAAGGTTTTGCCCTATCATACTTCTCCAGGTTTTTGAAAACCTTAAAAAAGCCCTGGTTCAATACTTCCGAAGCCTCATACCGGTTGTTGGCATACCGCAAACAAATGCCCATAGCAAAGCCATAAAAAGCCTTATACAACAGCTTTTGACTCAACCTGTCATCCTTTAAACAGCCGCTTACCAGTTGTTGTAATTCTGCTTCGCCCATGCTTTGGGTTATCCGTTTACTACCTGAATTATTACCTTATCTGCATGCATCACGCAGGATTTTGCCGAAAGGTTGCCTTGTAGTGAAGATTTTTTTATTTTTTTTGATAAATGCCCTTAGGGCACACTTATACGTGTAGAAAAATAATGAATAATATTGAAGTATTTATTACGCTTGTATATAAATAAGCTACATTTAAAATAATGAAAAAGCTACTCTACCTGTTACCTCTTTTATTAGCTGCCTGTGGCGGCAATGGCGATAAAAAGCCTGTTGATTCTGCTAAAACCGATAGTGCAAAAACTGCAAGTTCGCCGATACCAACCGATACCACTTTTCTGCAAAAAGAAACCACAAAAGATTACTATCATATAGTTTATGTAGAAAAGAACCATGCCTCGTCGATATTTAAAGACCTGCTCAATTTTAAGTTTGACCATTACGATAGTATCAATTATAAACAGGCTTACCGCATATTAAAAGTGCGTAACCCTAAGCCGTTAAAGAAGTATGACCTGGCAGGATTGCCTAACGAATGGCTGCCGGTGTACAGTTACAAAGGCAAATACTATTTATATGCGCCAAGCGATTGGGCCAATGTAGATAAGCGTATTGTTACTGATAGCACCATTATCTACCGCGGAGAAGAAGGCCCCGAGCCTTATGTGTTGAAAGATGTAAAGAAACTGAACGATGCCAAGTATAACCTGAAAGCGCCGCCGTTCTACCAGTTCGTCAAAAAGTCAAACATCAATATTTATATTATTGACCCTGCTACCAAGCTGAGTGTTTGGGAAGATACCGAGTTGCCGCCGGCCTATCGTTACCGTTTGTATGTACCACGTGCAAGCGCAGATAAATATGATATGGTGGTGAACTATTGCAAGGCCGCCAAAATGCCTGAGTTTGCCTTTGATAAGGTGGATTATGCTGCGTTGATAAAAGGGCGTTAGTTTGGAGAGTGGTAATAATAAATTGGTGCAAATACACCTTCGCTGGTGGTATAATATCCCTTACCATCCTGTGTAAAACCTATAGCTTCGCCCTGCCGCTCCTGTTTGTAGGTAAGTTCGCGGGCGGGGCGCTGAAGGGTTTGCCAGAGCGGTTCATTACCCCGGCGGCGCCAGTAGTATACCTTCTCGTAGCTTTTTATTAATACCTGCTGGCCATCTTTAGAAATATCGGCGGCTGTTATCCATTTAAAGGGTTTTGAACCCTCAAAAAATAATTTGCCCCTAAAGGTAAGTGTTGTAGTATCGGCTGCTTTTATATTCAATGGCCCGGTATACACGTTAACACTATCGCCGCGTTTGGTGACAATATAAAGCAACCTTTCCAACGGATCTATCGCCATAGCCTCGGCATCCTTAGCACCGTCGGGGTAACGGTATTTAAGCGCAGTAGTTGTTGCTTCCGTTTTGCCTGCGCTTGCCCAGGCCGGTATTTCTGCAAAGCGATATATGGTTACTGCTTTCCAGCGGGTGTAGTTATCGCCTATATCGCCCAGGTAAACATAGCTTTTACCTTTAGCAGGGCCGGGGCCAACTGCGATATCTTCGCAATCCCTTGCCCCACGGCGTGGATAATCACCTTTAAAGTATATAGTGCTTTTCAGGTTTCCTTTTTTGTCTATTGCAAAAAAGCGGCTGGTATCGCCACTATCATTATGTACATAAAACAGATCGGGGTTAATGGATGATGCAGCAATGCCCGATATTTCGTCCATCTCTTTATCTTTTAAATTACTTTCGGGCTGCAGTTTCCTGTCAATAAAGCGATGCTTGGCGTATGCCGCTACAAACATTAATGCAACAAGTAATAAAATTATCTTAAAGGCGCGGGGCTTAAACATATAAGCTTATATAACAAAAAAGCGGCCCATATAGTATAGGCCGCTTAAAATTGGTTTATAATTGGTTAGTCTTGTACAGCAAGTGTAGTTTTTTCGGTAATCACCATCTCTGCATCAGGTTTTGAAACATCTTTCAATGTTACTTTACCGCGCTCTTTACGTAAGATACGGTTGAATAACGAGATCTCCTTATCAAACAAGAAACGGAAGAATAGCTTGGTCCATGACTGGTGCGAGTGCAGGGTGTCATAGTATTCAGGCGCAGTTCTTTTTATCTCTGGCAATCTGTTCCATGGGATAGAAGGGAAATCGTGGTGCTCGTTGTGGAAACCTACGTTAAAAGCTACTTTGTTTAACCCGCCATAATAGCTGTAAGTTTCCTGCTCTTCGCCATGGGTAAGGTAATGCTCCTGTACCCAACGTGCGCCCAGCGGATGTAAACCAACTGAAAAGAAGAAGCTTGCCACCAGGAATGCAATTGCATGCCAGCCAAAGAAGTACCATATAGCAACGTTAAATGCCATTTGCACTACAAAGTTGATCACTATCCATTTATCTAACGGGTTGATCTCGCGCAGGCGTGATAAACGGAAGATCTGGAACAACGGGAAGAATAACAACCAGATAGCTTTACCTACAAAAGAGTTGCTTATCAATTTTGCTTCCCAACGGTTTGGGAGGTCGGCATCAAGCTCATGTATACCCTGGAATGAATGGTGCTTGATGTGATATTTCTCAAACGACATAGCTGTTGGCACTACCTGCGGAAGGTTAGAAAGCATAGCGGCCCAACGGTTGGCGTTGCGGTTTTTAAATAATAACTGGTGGGTACACTCGTGTATCATCACGAATAAGGCGTGGTCTGCAAAAGCACCCAGCAAATAAGCTGCGCCAAACACCAGCCACCATGACTGGTCGCGAAGAAGCCATGCAAGCGTGACCTGGAAGGCTACAATGCCGAGGATAGCCCAGATGGTTTTTGGATTTTTACCTATTAAATTTCTTAGTTGAGGGAACTGCTTTAGAATTTTTTTTGTTCGTATACGATGCGGCTCGGACTCCTGCGAGTAGATAAAATCTTTTTTCTTCATATTAGGGTTAAAACGTTGAAGATAACAATTCCGTACGATGATTGTATTTTCGTTGTAAAAATTTTTTGAAATTACCGTGAAAAAACGGGGTTTTGTTAACTCAATCAATAATTATTAAACTAAGATATAAAATATTTTTAGAGCACGATATAAAAAATTAGATAAACAGAAATATTATGTGGTGGATATATGCTTTACTTTCAGCGGTTTTTGCCGCGCTGACTGCAATTTTTGCAAAAATTGGAATCAAAGATGTTGATAGCGATCTGGCAACCGCCATTCGCACCGTGGTGATCGTTATTTTGGCGTGGTCAATTGTTTTTTATAAGCATGCCCAGCATGGCCTGCATACTTTAAACAAACTAAACTGGACTTTTTTGATCCTCTCGGGCTTTGCAACCGGCCTTTCGTGGGTGTTTTATTTTAAGGCTCTGCAAATTGGAAAGGTGCAACAGGTGGCCCCGGTTGATAAGCTGAGCGTGGCGCTTGCCATTGTTTTATCGGTAGTTTTCCTTGGCGAGCAGCTCACCCTGAAAAACGGTTTAGGAGCGCTGCTGATCATTGGTGGCACCATTATTTTGATACTTTAACATATATGTAACATTTAAGAAACCTACCAAATTAATCCAGATTTTCTTTTCAGATTTGCGCCTCAATTAAGAGGCCCATCATGCGTATTTATATATTATCATTTCTGTTCAGTTTATCTGTCCTTTTTTCGTTTGCCCAGGATACCGGCGGCAAGGGAAAAATAAGCGGTAAAGTGATTGATGCAACAACACAACAAGCGGTAGATTACGCTACCGTATCTGTATTTAAACAAGGCAGCGCCAGCCCTTTTAACGGCATAAGCACCGATGAAAAGGGCACATTCACTATTCAAACCATTGCCGCCGGCGATTACCGCGTTACCGTAGATTTTTTGGGGTATAAAAAATATATCATAGAGCATGTAATAGTAAAAGATGGCGGCGTAGCTGCGCTTGGTACTATCTTGCTGCAACCCAACCAAAACCAATTAAAAGGTGTAGACATTATTGCCAAAGCGCCAATAGTTGAGAACCGTATAGATAAAATGGTTTTCAACGCACAAAACGACTTAACCGCACAAAGCGGTGCAGCCATTGATGTGCTGAAGAAAGTACCGCAGGTAACGGTAGATATTGATGGTAATGTGGAGCTGCAGGGCAACGGCAACATCCGCTTTCTGATAAATGGTAAACCCAGCAGCATTTTTGGTGCAAGCCTTGCCGATGCACTGCAGGCTATCCCCGCCAGCCAGATCAAAAGCATTGAGGTAATTACCAGCCCAGGCGCTAAGTATGATGCAGCAGGTACGGGCGGTATCATTAACATTATATTAAAGGATAGCAAAGTATCGGGTATAAACGGCAGCGTAAACCTTACTGCAGGTACGCGCCAGGAGAACGGCTCTTTTAACCTGAATGCACGCAAGGGCAACTTTGGAGTTAACGCTTTCTTTAGCGGTAATGCCATGCTCAATGCCAGGGCCTTGAATACCAATAACCGTAGATCAGATAATGCCGATGGCTCAAAAAGCACGCTGTTCCAGGATGGATATAGCGATACACGACGCAGTGGTTATCAATCGGGATTAAGCTTTAACTGGAGCATTACGCCTAAGGATGAGTTAACCGCATCGGTAGGGTTTGACCATTTTGGCAACCGCAATAAAGGTATAACCAGCCAGGAAGAAACTCAGTACGGCATATCAGGCGCGGTATTGCAAGATCTGCTAAGCACCCGTAACTCCGAGAGCCGTTTCAGCGCTTACTCTACCGACTTCAGTTTGAATTATAAAAAGAATTTTGCCAGAGAAGGGCAGGAACTGGAGTTCTTAATAACCACCAGCGGTAGCAAAAACACGGTAAACTATTTTCAGCGCCAGGATTATGACGATCCGTTGATGACTGCAACCGGTACCCGCGGCTACAATCCCGGTCATGACAGGGAAACCAACATCTCATTAGATTATACCCAACCCATCACCAAGAACTTCAGTTTAGATGGTGGTGCCAAAGTGGTGATAGAGAATTTAACCAACGTAACCAATACCGATACGCTGGATGCTGCAGGCAATTATCTTAACAATGCTAACCAAACTTACGGCTTCAACTACAGGCGTAATGTTTATGCGGGTTATATCTCATCCACGGCATCGTTATTTAAAAACTTTTTGGATGTGAAACTGGGCCTGCGTAACGAGTATACAACCACCAATGCCAATTTCCCCGGTGTGGTTATCCCCGGTTATAATACGGTAGCGCCATCGGCGGTGATCTCGCATAAATTTGATCCAACATCGAGTGTGAAATTAAGCTACTCGTTCCGTATAGAGCGGCCTGATTATGGCGAGGTGAACCCTTTCTATAACATCAGCGATCCGCATAACATCAGCACTGGTAACCCTAACTTAAGGCCCGAGAAAAGTAACAGTGTTGAACTGGGCTATAACAAATCATATAACAGTGGCGCAAACTTTTATGTAGGTAGTTTCTATCGCCATAACAATGATGATATACAGCAGTACACCACCCAGTATGATACCCTGGTGGTAAACGGTGATACCTATACCAACGTATTGCTGAGCCAGCGCGCAAACCGTGGTACACAAAGCACCTGGGGCGGTAACATATTTGCATCAGTACCGGTGGGCAAGCTAAACCTGCGCACCAATATCTTTATAGCCAACCGCTGGAACACCGCTCCCGATCCGGCTAATAACAATGCTATACAGCGCGTAAGCGCTTTTGGTTATCGCGTAAATCTTAACGCTAACTACCAGTTCCCTAACAATTTTATGGCCGAGGTATTTGGTAACTATAACTCCAGCTCCAGAACTTTACAGGGCACCAGGCCGCAGTTCTTTTGGTACAACTTAGCGGTACGTAAGCAGTTTTGGGATAAAAAAGCCAGCATAGGTTTGGTGGCAAACAATCCTTTTAATAAATACAACGAGCAACGCTCAATTACATCGGGTGTAGGTTTCTATCAGGAAAACTTAAGGCAGATGCCCCTGCGCTCGTTTGGCATAACGCTGAGCTACAAGTTTGGTAAGCTCGATTTTGGCAAGGATAAAGACAAAGAAGGCCGCGATAATGGCGGCGACCAGATGCCATCAGACGGTGGCGGCGGTAAATAGAAAAAAGGCGGTTAGTGAAAATTAACCGCCTTTTTTATAAACTAAAACCGGCAAAATGCAGTTATATATTTAATAAAGCATTATCGCCATGAATACTGCTGATAAACACTACAAATGCATAAACAGTCAGACTGGGTATGCCATTTCCTACACATCGCTTAGCACCAAGCTATCGCCAGAAAAAGTAGAAGAAGAGCTGAATAAACTACGAGCGCAGGTGGCCACCAAGAACGGCATCAATCAGGACACGGTTTATTGGGAAGAGATAAAAGATGAGGTTTAAGCCAAGCAACACAGTTATGCCGTTGGTTATGGTTATATGCTGGCGCACGCGTGCCGCGTGTGCCAATTTGTCTTAACCTTGCCGGTGAAATAAAATATTTCTTTAGTCCTCTCAAAATCAGTACATTTAGATACCAATTATAACCGGCACCCAATCCCGGTAGGTAACTAAATATCACAGTACCATGAGAAGGATCTTACTATGTGTTTTGAGCCTTACCGGCTTTGCATTACCTCTTAGCGCGCAGGTTACGCAACCTGGTGTAACGGCAGATAATTTTGTACAAAACCTTAAAACTGCAGTAGCCAATGTGGTTGTTGAGAAAGCATACCTGCATTTTGATAGGGCTTGCTACACCGCCGGCGATACCATTTATTTTAAAGCCTACGTAACATCGGGAGAGAAGCATGAACCAACAAAAGTTAGTGGCGTACTCCACGCCGACCTCATCAGCGATCGCGATTCGGTAATCCAATCACTATTGCTACAGATAAATAATGGCACAGCCTCCGGCGATTTTGCTTTGGCGGGTTATCTGCATAAAGGCAACTATCGCGTGCGTGCCTATACCCAATGGATGCGCAATTATGGCGACAAAAGTTTCTTTAATCGTATCATCCCCATAAACGGAAATACTGTTACTGCAAGTGCTGCCGTAACTAAAACAGCAGGCAAACCAGATGTGCAGTTTTTTGCCGAAGCCGGTACTTTTGTAACAGGTATACCCGCACGTATAGCTTTTAAAGCAATTGGTAATAACGGACTGGGAACAGATGTACAGGGTGTTGTGGTTGATAATACCGGCGCAACTGTAACCAAATTTAAGTCGGCGCATTTAGGCATGGGGCATTTTTATCTCACAGCCGCCGCCGGGAAAACCTATAGTGCTAAACTTACTTTTGCCGATGGTTCAACCTCAACTATAGAGCTACCTAAGCCCGAATCTAAGGGCATAGCCATGATGGTGAATAATGCCGATCCGGCGAAATTTTCTGTGGATATCAATACTACCAAAGCATACTATCTGGAGAATAAGAACAAGAACATCACTATAATAATTGCAGCGCAGAGTGTTGTTAAAACTGTTAAAACAGTATTGGACAACCAGGTTATTGGGTTTGATATGCCGGTTAAGGATCTCCCGTCGGGCGTGGTAAATATTGTTTTGTTTGGCCCGGATGGTAACGCGGTAGGCGAACGGATGCTTTTTGTACAAGGCAATGATATTTTAAATTCGACACTTTCATCTGATAAGCAAGCTTATAATAGCGCCGATAAAACAGCACTTAACCTAACGGTTAAACAGCCAGACGGTAGTCCTGCCAAAGGCAGTTTTTCGGTATCGGTAGTAAACGAAGGTGCCGACGTTTGTAAGGATATGGCGGCAGATAATATTTTATCATACGTGCTGCTTACCTCAGATATCCGCGGATATATTGAACAGCCCGGCTATTATTTTGACAATGTAAATGCAGACACACGCAACAACCTCGATATACTTATGCTTACCCAAGGCTACCGGGGCCTTGTAAAACTGGCAGAAGAGAAGCCTGTTGCAACTACTTACAAACCCGAAGGAAACCTGCAGCTTAAAGGCAGGCTTACAACTAAAGCAGGCAAACCGCTGGTTAATGAGAAAATATCGGTACTTACTGATGCCAGCCAGAGTGCCATAGCCACAACGGATAATGAAGGGAAATTTGCCTTCAATAATGTATCATTTAATAACGGCAGCAAATTTATTTTGAATGTAGAGAATAAATCAAGCCGTAAAAATGCTACGATAACTATCGAAAAAACGAATGCCGCTGTACCGGTTATCGCTGATAAAGCCACCTCAGCAGACGCAATTTTTCCGGCTTATGTACAATCAGCCAATATGGTGATGAATAACCTTAATGCTATAAAAGGTGCTAAAAAAACAACGGGAGCTGCTTATCATACAACCAGTTTGTTAGGCCCCGGTAAGGCAGACCAGGTTATTTTCAGAAAGGATATTCCTAATTCTACAAACCTATCGCTGGGGTTACAAAATATAGTACGTGGTGTGGATTTTTTAAATGGACAACCTTTTTTACGGATGAGTAATGCAGTTGCCAACGGAAGTGTTGTGAAAGAACCCATGATGGTGGTAATTGACGGTACATTGCTTACCGGTGGCGGTTCTATAGATAACGTTTTGATACAGGATGTTGATAATGTTGAGGTGTTAAAAGGTGCTAATGCTTTGATATACGGAATGGGCTCGGGTGCCGGGGTAATGATAATAAATACCAAACAGGGTGGTGTAGATAGCGAACCTGTGAGTAACGAAATGGCACCGGGTATTGTATCGGTTATACCGCAGGGGTATTATATAGCACATACGTTTTATAACCCTGTTTACTCGCCGGTTTTACCAAAGAATATATTTTCCCGCCCTACAGTATTCTGGAAAGCCGACGTGAATACCGATGATACAGGCATGGCCACCTTTAGTTTTAACAATACTGCGCCGGGTGTGTATCGTGTATTGTTTGAAGGGATAGACACAGGGGGGCACTTAGGCAGGGCAATGTACCGTTATACAGTTAAATAGCTATTTGCTGATGAGGTAAGCTTTTGAAAGCACCTTGTAGCGGGTTTTTGCGTTGATAAATTGGGGCAGGATGTTTTCCTGAGGATAATCAACAAATGAGGCGATGATCTTAAATTTTGAGCCTTCTGCGCTAAGCTGGTCTACCGATGCCTGGCTGGCAAAAAATATGACCGGGCCTTGCGGATCAAAGTTTTTAAATTCATTAAGCGCCACAAATCCTACCGGTTTATTGCAATAGAACTGGAAACTGTTGTTTGATTGCCTTAAGCTGTAAACCCCGGAGCCTGCAAACTGCGGCTGGTTGGCATATTTAGCAGCCTTAACCTGCGAGTTGTATGAAGCCATCTTAGGGAAGAAAACCGTATTCATGTAAAAATTGCCAAACAGCGATGCGCAACAGGTAAGGGCAAATATTTTTACTGCTGATGATACCTGCTGCCGCACTATCCATGCCGCTACTAAGCCGAACAGAATTATACCAGTGATGAACATCACGCTATTCTCCGGTTTCAGCATTATATGCACCGCTATGATCACCACAGGCAGAATGATGGCAAATAGCAGCAAAAATACTTTCCGCAGATTTTCCTGCCCTTTACTTAAAACCGATGTGACATATGGCGCCATCATGATAGCAAACAACGGGAACAGGATATTGGTATAAAACGGCAACTGGAAGCGCGACAGTGAGAAAAGCAGCAGTAATAATAATCCGCCGCTGATGGTATAATACTCGGACAGGGATATTTTTTGAAATACTTTACGGATGCTTTTATAAACCGCAAAGTAAAACATAAGGCACCATGGCAAAAATGTCCACAGCATGGTATGGATAAAAAAGAATGGATCGCCTGATTTTTTTTGCTGGATAGGCCCGTTGTTGGCAAACCTACCGAACTGGCTATCCCACAAAAACCACTTTATGCCGCTCACATTATGCCTGTCGAAAACCAGTTTCTCAGGGTGCATATCAAACTGCACATAAAGCGCATAAAACTCTGGCAGAGTAAAAATAATAGTCGCTAAGTAGAGCAATAGCCATTTGCCGCTAAAGAGTTTCAGAAACTGCTTCTGTGCTATCATTTGACCAAGTAAAGCGCCATAAATAGCTACAATAACAAACAGGCCCTTGGTCATGATAGCGCAGGCGGTTAACAAAGCAGCCAGCAAAAAATGTTTAACAGTACCTTTTTGATTATACCGGCTTACGTGGTAAATGCTGCCAATAACTAAAGCCATCAGATAAGGCTCGGCGCGGGTATCAATATTGGAGATAAGAATATGCTCTGCCGTGGCTAATATCAACACAGCTATCAATGCTGCATCCTTACCGTAAAAGCGTTTGGCAAATAACCAGGTATAAAGCAAACCCAGGCAGAAGAATATCAGCGCAGGTAAACGGTACGCCCAGGCACTTATCCCGAAGATCTTGAACGACATAGCCGCCATCCAAAATGGAAAATGCGGTTTATCAAGCCAATCGGTGTTGTAAGTAAAAAGCTGCAGCCAATCGTTTTTCTGCACCATGTTTTTGGCTATGGATGCGTACAGCCCGGGGTCGTCAGTAAAGAAACCGGCATTTATACCGGCAAAGTTTACCACTAAGGCCAGTATCAGTAATACAAAGTAAAGCGACTTGGGCTGTTTGCTCATGTAGGGCAAATATACTTGCAGCAGAGCATAAATTAAAAAACCCCTGTCGCCCAAAATAGAGCGACAAGGGCAAAAACTCACAACAATTGTTTAACCTTTCGGTCTATTCCTAACTGCAATGTGAATTCGTTGATTATTATGCACGTATCGTGCCAAAATGTACGTTTAAATGCTATAAGGCAATAATTTTTAATGCTTTGAGTTTATAAGCTATATCTTTACCAAACAAAAACTAAATCATACCGAAAAATGAAAACTAAAAATCTGCTTAAGCATACAGCTATGTTTGTATGTGCAATGCTTTTTGCTACACTTACTTACGCGCAAGACAAACCAAGCCCGCGCGACAGCGTGAGTGCTAAAATTGGCGAGGCTACTATCACCATCAATTATGGCAGCCCATCAGTTAAAGGCCGCAAAATTTGGGGCGAACTGGTGCCTTATGATAAAGTATGGCGTACCGGTGCTAACGAGGCTACTACTTTTACTACCGATAAAGACATTATGGTAGAAGGTAAAAAACTGGCAGCAGGTACCTACGGTTTCTTTGCCATCCCAACAACCGGCAGCTGGACTATCATTTTTAACAAAACCGCAAAACAATGGGGCGCATTTAAATACAACGAAAGCCAGGACGAACTGCGCGTTACTGTAAAACCAATAAAATCGGCCATGAACGAGCGTTTGGTTTACAAAATCAACAGCAAAGGCTTTACCCTTAGCTGGGATAAGGTTACAGTACCGGTTAAAATCAAGTAACTGATTACAATATAAAAGGAAAGGCCCCGGGTAATCGGGGCCTTTTTTGTTTATACGTTATTTATTGTGTTTTTAAAATTGTTCACCCAGACTGGTAATTCTGATGCAATCTCGGTGATTTTTCCTCTCCTGATTGTCATCAGTGGAACCATGTTTATGCTGTCTTCCGCCGAACGGAGATTTTGATAAATATGCACAGATGTGAAGTCGGAGTAGAATTGATATAAGTGAGTTAAGCTTTTTTCGAAGTTAATGTTTATGTATTCAACAGAAACATCATGCCCGCCTTTGGCTACTCTTAGCGCAACCCTTGCAATGCTGGCTTCAACAGAATCAAGCCCCATGAAAATTAATCTTGACTCGAATCCTGCGTCTGTAAATTGTTTAACAGATGCCATGACCCCGGGATCTCTGAAATTGGTTTCAAACGCTACATCAGTTTTTACTTTGAGCATTTCTTCTTTCCAATCAGGAAAATGGATGTCTGTTATGGATGTCCAGAGCCGGGCTTCATCAAGGTCATAGAAAATCGCCTTCAGTTCGGCGAATTTTTTGTCGCCATCAAATACAGGTGTACCTGGCGGGAGCATAGAAGCAGATAACTGACTTTTACCAGCACCATTTGGTCCGGCAAAAACATAAAGCTGCCTGGCGGCCATTATTTAGATGTTTTGATAGTTTGTGTAGTACCGGTAACGGAGTCTACTCTTACAACAACGCGGCGGTCACTGTACCGGCGTATGAGCACACCATTGTGTTTGTACCTTCCGTCGCGATATATATTATACAAACCATGGCTGATATTTTCTGATTGCACCTGCTTTATTTGCGGCTTTATCAGATCCAATTGTTCTGATAAACTTCTTTCAAAAATAGGTTTGAATTTATTATCTGGCATGTTGCAGCGTTGTTGCTTATACAAAGATACAAATGATTATTTTTTAATAAAAGAGACTCTTACATGCCCTTTTGTATCGCTTCGTAAATAGCATCTTGTATACGCGGGCGGATGTTTAAACTGCCCAGCTTGTTGCCTACGTTTGGATGCACACGGTTTGACAGGAATACGTAAACCAGGTTGTACTTAGGATCAACCCAGATACAGGTGCCTGTAAAACCAGTGTGGCCGTAAGTTTGGTCTGATGCCAGTTTAGATGGGTAATGCCTGTCGGCAATAGGGTCCCACCTGTCAAACCCAATACCACGGCGACTGATGGCCGATTGTTTAGACGTCCACAGATCTACCGTCTCGGGCTTAATATATTGTACGCCGCCATAAGTACCGCGGTTAAGCATCATCTGGTAAAGGATGGCAATATCATTTGCGCTGGCAAATAAACCTGCGTGGCCGGCAACGCCACCCATCAGGGCTGCGGTAGGGTCGTGCACGTAGCCGTCTATCAGAGTTCTGCGGTCTTTGCGGTCATCCTCGGTTGGCGGGATGCGGTTAGCCGGGAAACGTTTCAACGGTAAAAAACCTGCGGTTTGCATGCCCAGCGGATCATAAAATTTCTTTTGAACATAAACATTTAGCGGGGTAGAGGTGATGGTCTCTACAATTTGCTGCGTGAAGATCAACCCCACATCGCTGTACACATACTGCCCGCGGGTTTTAACTGCCGAGCGTAGCATGGCCGGCAGCATTACATCCTCAAAATAGTTTTTACGCAGAAAGTAGCCGTTGTTCACTTTGGTAGGGAAGGCCGCCGATGAATCGGCAACATGGTCTGCCGGTTTGATCACCTCAAAGGTTTGGATATCCGGTATCAAACCTGCCTGGTGCTCCAATATCTCGCGAACAGTTAACGTTTTTTTATTGGTATTACGAGCAATAGGCATGTATGTACCAATGGTAGAATCAAGGTTTAATTTACCCTGATCATACAACTGCATGGCTTCCATGGTAGTAGCCGATATCTTGGTCATGGATGCTACATCAAAAATATCGGTAATGTTATCCTGGATGCCATTATCATACATGTGGTAACCATAGGCTTTATTGAATATCACTTTGCCGTCTTTGGCAACCAATACCACACAGCCCGGCGTAGCACGCTGGGCAATAGCCTCGCGGGCAATGGCATCAATGGCGTTGTTTAGGTTATCCGAGTTTACACCTGCATCCTCTGGCACAGTATATTGCAAACGAACTTTTGAGGTTAAGAAGCCGGTGTTAGTGGTGTATTTAGCCGAGTAGTTTTTGCTTAGCCGTTGCGTAACCGCCACGCCGCCGAAGATGGCCTGCGCGCTAAACAATGCCGATACCGGCGATACCCTGCCGCTCCACAAAACCGGTGCGGTAATATCATTCAGCTGAATTAAAGATGAGCTGTTCCCCATAAATGAGATCACCACATCTTTCATCTTCTGGTTATTTTTGATGAACTGGATGATCTGCGGGTTGGCCAGCTCGGCATCTGTTAACTGCAGGATTAGCGTTTGGTAAAACTTAGTATCCTGTACCAGCATATCCAAAGGTTTGGCACCCATGTAATCGTTACCGTTGATGATATCAGCTTTGGCATACTTGTTTAACAGGCTATCAAACCCAGCAGCATAAGGCGTTGAGAAATGGATGCTGGCAATCTTGTTGTTGTCCAGGTTGCGCAGCGGCACAACGTTCTTCTCGTTGTTGAGTAAAACCGTTGCCTGCTCTACAGATTGCTGCTCTTTTACAAAGTTTTTGCCGGTAAATGGCTGGGGTTGCGCACACGCCGAATGAAGTAAAATTAACCCGAATATTGCGGTTAAATAGCAGCCCCGCTTATTTCTTCTCATAAACCTTAACACCATTTACATACGTTTTTAGTACTTTAATATTTGGCAGATCGCTGCCTTTGGCTTTCATAATATCCTGATCAAGTATCACAAAATCTGCAAACTTGCCCGGTTCAATGCTGCCTTTTTCATGCTCTTCAAAATTGGCTTTTGCCGCCCAAATGGTCATGCCGCGCAGGGCTTCCTGTCTGTCTAACGCATTTTCCATCTGGAAACCGTCAACTGGCTGGCCTTTCAGGTCTTTACGTTCAACTGCTGCATAAAACGTGTACATCGGGTTGATGTTTTCTACAGGGAAATCGGTACCCAGCGGGATCCATCCGTTTTGTTTCATCAAGGTTTTGTAGATATAGCCGTTCTTTAAACGCGCACCCAGGCGTTTGCCTGCCCAACTCATATCTGATGTAGCGTGCGTAGGCTGTACCGACGGGATGATATTGTTATCACCAAACAGTTTAACATCTGTAGGATCGATGATCTGTGCGTGTTCAATTCTCCAGCGTTTATCATTCTTGCCTTTCAGATTGGCGGCATAAATTTTCAACATCAAACGGTTAGCAGAGTCGCCGATGGCATGCGTAGCCATCTGGAAACCATGGGCAGCTATCTTTTTGGCGACCTCTTCAAAGTGCGCTTTAGGGCTTTTTAAAAAGCCATTCCATTTTGGCTGATCGGTGTAAGGTTTTAGCAAGCATGCTCCGCGTGATCCAAGCGCACCATCAGCATAAACTTTAAATGCACGCACGTTTAGGCCCGGTGTTTTATAGGCGCCTCGTTTAAACAGGTAATCGTAATTTTCTTTCTGGTCGGCCAGCATCAGGTACAGGCGCATCTTAAGGTCGCCTTTGTGTTGTAGTTGGGCAATAACATTAATAAGCTGATACGGCACACCGCAGTCATCAACCGTGGTTAAACCAGCCTCGAAGCAGTTTTTTTGTGCAGCTAATAAAGCGGTCTGTACCATTTGCTCTGTAGGTGCAGGTATTTTGCGGGTTACAATGCCTACAGCGTTGTCTATCAAAATACCGGTCAGTTTACCGTCGATAGTTTCTACCGTACCGCCAACTATTTTTTGGCCCGGCTTAACGCCTGCGATATTCAATGCTGCCTGGTTAGCTATGGCAGCATGGCCGTCAATTCGGTTTAAGATCACCGGGCGAACGGGGAACAATGAATCCAGTTTAGCTTTGTTAGGGAAAGCTTTGTTAGCCCAGATGTTTTGATCCCAGCCCCAGCCAATTATCCAGCCTTCTGTTTTATGGGTAGCGTAATTTTTAACAGTATCTAAAACGGCTTCCCAGCTTTTAAGGCCTACCAGGTTGGCGTCCTGCAAGCCGAGTCCGTACTCCATAAAGTGGGCGTGTGCATCTATAAAACCGGGGTAAACAGCTTTGCCTTGCGCATCTATCACTTCTCGGGCCAGGTATTTATCCTCAAGCGAATCGGCACTGCCAACGGCCTGTATACGGCCATTGCTCACCACAAAAGCGTTGGCGGTGGTAAAAGTGCTGTCGACGGTATAAACCACGGCATTCTTTACCAGCAGGTCGGCATTATATTCTTTTTGGGGCTTGCAAGCAACGGCAGCGGCGAGTAAAAGTAAAGCGGGGAGAAATCTCTTCATATTGATAAACAGGCGGATGTAAATATTGTCAACACAATTAGTATATACAATTATGTAACCGTAAAGTTATAGTAACGGCAATTTAATTTTTAAGCTTAGCTATCTTATTTTTTAGTTTTAAAACAACAGCATCAAATTGGCGCGCGATTTTGAGATATTCTTTGCTCCAGCCATTTTGCATTGAAAGTTCCTGAAAGGGGCCTGTGACCATAAAAAACATCTCTAAAGTCAGTAAGATAGAGAAGTCTCCGTCAAGCATTTTTTTTATGCAATCATCTATTTCTTCAATTGCTTCTTGAGGAGTATCCCAAGTAGAATATATCATTTCACTTTGATCATCGATTTTATCTTTAACGATCGCTAAAATCTGGATAATCGTTTTGACCTCATCAAATAGAATACTTTGCTCTGTCATGTAATGTTAGCGTAACTATGCTTGCTCAAACATAAAGTTATGCAATCAAATAATTAATTTAGCACCTTTAATTGATACGCCCGCTTTGGGCGCAGAAGGGAAGATTTTTAATGCCAGATATAATTCAGCTTTTACCGGATGCCGTTGCCAACCAGATAGCCGCGGGCGAAGTGGTGCAACGCCCTGCATCGGCCGTAAAAGAATTGATAGAGAACGCTATAGATGCCGGTGCTGATAAGATACAGCTGATTTTAAAAGATGCCGGCAAGGCCCTTATACAGGTAATTGATAATGGCTGCGGCATGAGCCTCACCGATGCACGTATGTGCTTTGAGCGCCACGCCACCTCAAAAATTAAAAAGGCCGAAGACCTGTTTGCCATCCGTACCATGGGTTTCAGGGGCGAGGCCATGGCATCCATAGCCGCAATTGCACAGGTAGAACTGAAGACCCGCCGCCACGAGGATGAGCTGGGTACCTGTATCCTGATAGAAGGCTCGGAAGTGGTAAGCCAGGAAGCTTGTTCTGCGCCTACAGGTTCATCTATCTCAGTAAAAAACCTGTTTTACAACACCCCTGCCCGCCGTAACTTTTTAAAAAGTAACCCGGTGGAGATGCGCCATATCATCGACGAGTTTCAGCGTGTGGCACTGGCTAATCCGCAGATATTTTTAACCCTGCACCACGACGGGCAGGAAGTTTACCACCTGCCATCAGCATCGCTAAAGCAGCGCATAGTGCACCTGTTTGGCAACAACTACAACCAGCGACTGGTTCCGGTTGAGGAAGACACAACCATCATAAAACTGCATGGCTTTGTTGGTAAGCCCGAGTTTGCCCGTAAAACCCGCGGCGAGCAGTTCTTTTTTGTAAACAATCGTTTTATTAAGGATAATTATCTGAACCACGCGGTACTGATCGCTTTCCAGGAGTTATTGCAGGATGATACCTATCCGCTGTATGTGCTGTTTATTGATATTGACCCTGCCAAGATAGATATCAACGTACACCCTACAAAAACAGAGATCAAATACCAGGACGAGAAATCTATCTATGCAATTATCCGCTCGGCGGTGAAACGTTCATTGGGTAAATATAACATCACGCCTACGTTAGATTTTGACCAGGAAAACAGCATCGGTCACCTCATCACCCCCAAACCTTTTGAGGAAATAGTACAGCCGAGTATTGCTTTCAACCCCGATTTTAATCCTTTTGCTACAGAAAAGAAAACGAATGAGCGCGAACCTGCGTCTTATAGAAATACGGGCGTAAGCGATCATCGTACCGGCATCCCGCGCAACTGGGATACTTTGTATGAGATAGCACGTAAAGAGGAGAATGTGCAGCATGAACTGCACCAGGAAGTAAATACGGTTGCCGTGAACGAGCAGGAAGTTGCCAAAAGCAGCGAGAAGCAGTTCTTCCAGGTACATAACAGGTATATCCTGTCGCAAATAAAATCGGGCTTTATGCTGATAAGTCAGCAGGCGGCGCATGAGCGAATTTTGTATGAGCGTTTTCTGCAGCAATTGCAGAACCACTCTGGCGTTAGTCAGCAAAGTTTATTCCCGCAGTCGGTTACACTAAACAGTGCCGATTTTGAGTTATTGAAGGAGTTATTGCCCGATATACGCGCGCTGGGTTTTGATATACGCGAGTTTGGCCCCAACACGGTAGTAGTAGAAGGCATACCAGCCGACCTGACCAATGCCGCCAACGAGCACGAGTTATTGGAGCAGTTGCTGGAAGGTTTTAAAAACAACCTGGCCATTTTAAAGTTGGATAAGCGTGATAACCTGGCACGTTCGCTGGCCCGTAATGGCGCTATGAAAGCCGGCACCAAACTATCAATGGAAGAGATGAACCAACTGGTAGACCAGCTTTTTGCCTGCCAGATGCCAAACCTTGCCCTTAACGGCAAGCCGGTTATCAGCACCGTTACGCTGGCCGAGTTGGCCGAACGATTTGAAAAATAGCAGCAATGCTTAAACCATAATTACAATTTAAGAGATGCAATCACCATTTGCTAATTTAACGCCAGTAGTAAAAAACCTCATCATTATAAATATCATCTTCTTTATAGCAACGTTTGCTTTAGAGAAGGTTATAGATATGCAGGCTTTGTTTGCAGCATACTACCCGGTTTCGCCTTCGTTTAGGCCGTGGCAACCTATTACCTACATGTTTATGCATGGCGGCATTTCGCATATTTTTTTCAATATGTTTGCCTTATTCTCTTTTGGGCCGTTGCTGGAGTATTCGTTGGGTTCTAAAAGATTTTTCAATTATTACTTTATTACCGGCCTGGGTGGTTATGTTTTGTACATGGCGGTACAAGCTATCCAGATACATGCTATTACAGGTTCATTTGCGGTACCTCATCCCGAGTTGGAGTCATCATACTTTGCTTACGGCGGCCAGGATGTAGCACAAAAATTATACGTCCTGGTAAACATGCCAATGGTGGGTGCATCGGGATCTGTATTTGGTATACTGGTGGCTTTTGCCATGCTTTATCCAAACCTGGAGATGATGATCCTTTTTATTCCCGTGCCTATTAAAGCTAAGTATGTGGTAATAGGCTACGTGGCTATTGAGTTGTTTAGTGGTATAGGCCGTTTTGCAGGCGATAACGTAGCTCACTTTGCCCACCTGGGCGGGGCATTATTCGGCTTCCTGTTAATTAAGCTTTGGAACATAAAGCGGCCCAACAATTTCTATTGATAACTGTTTAACCGTATATAGTAAATGAGGTAGGTTATGAGCACCCTGTGGCAGGACATCCAGTACAAAATGTTGAAATCGCGTAGCAGCATTAATTTGCTGATAGGTATTAACATCGTGGTTTTTTTATTGGTTATTATACCTTTCACGGGCGTTTATACTAACCAATACCTGCAGCTTTTTGCCGCCTGGCCGCAACTGGTTAAACATATCTGGACACCCATTACCTACATGTTTATGAATGACGGCCTGTTGCCGGTTATCTTTAACATGCTTTGGCTATACTGGATGGGCAGAATTTTTGAAGAGTACCTAAACCATAAGCGCCTGGTAGCTTTGTACCTTTTTAGCGGTTTAGTTGGCGCTTTGCTATACATAGCAACCTATAATGCCCTGGTTGCAATGCATGCAGAGTTTATTGAAATGGGTATCACCGGTGCATCGGTAAGTATAATGGGTGTGATGGTGGCAACTGTAACGCTATTGCCCGATTATGAGCTATCGCTGATAATTATTGGCCGGGTAAAATTGAAATGGGTTTGTGTTATCTACGTAGTTTTAGCGCTCGTAAACGCAAGGGGAAGCCTCGGTACTGAAATTGCCCAAATAGGTGGCGGATTAATAGGCTTTATTTATATTAAACAACTACAGCGCGGTAACGATTGGTTAAGTGGTGTTACCAGAATGTTTGATCCAAAGCCTGCAATGCGTGTGGTTAGTACTAACTATGCGCCCAAAAAAGCAGCAGGTGTTCCGCAACAAGAAGAGGTTGACCGCATTTTAGATAAGATATCAGCATCAGGTTACGATAGTTTAAGCAAGCAGGAAAAAGAAAGCCTCGATAGCTTAAGCAAGCATTAGCAAATGAAATTTACAGGTAAGAATCTTCCTTTTATTGACAGAATTTTTCTCTGGATAAATTACCTGCTGTGCCTGGCTTTGCTCATCAGTTACCTGGCACCCGTAACAGACCCACGCAAGTTTTGGCCTGTGGCTTTCTTTGGGTTGGCCTACCCGCCACTGTTGGTTTGCAACTTAATACTCATCGCTTATTGGCTTATCCGCAAACGCTGGTTTGTATTGATATCTGCGTTGACCATTATACTGGGCTGGAATGTTCTGGAGAATAACATCGGTATACGTTTACCAGCGGGAGAAACCCGTACCCCGCCGCAAAATCAACTGCGGATAATGACTTACAACGTACACGATTTTAAACGTTACGGCGCAAAAAACGATGTATCAACCAAGCACGAGATCCTCAACATTATAGGAGACCAACAGCCGGATGTGATAGGCATCCAGGAGTTTTTTACCAAGAAAAAAGGCGAGTATGATATGGTGGATTCTATCAAACAGGTCATGCGTGCGCAGCATTACTATTTTGAGCCATTGATGACCAGCCAGAGCGAATCTATCGGGATGGCTATTTTTTCTAAGTTTCCTATCAAATCTTATGGCTTTGTGCAGCTATCAAAAAAGCGGAGCGGCAACCAGTGCATTTATGTAGATGTGCAGAAAGATAGTACCATCTTCAGGATGTATAGTGTGCACTTGCAGTCCATCAATTTTGATCCGCAGGATTATCAGTATCTCGATAAACTATCATCAAAAGGGAAAACAGATATCAGCGCCACCAGGCGCGTAGGTTCTAAACTGAAGAATGCTTTTCAGAAACGTGCAGATCATGTGTTCATTATAAAAGACCATGCAAAACAGTGCCCCTACCCGTATATCATAGCCGGCGATTTTAATGATACGCCATCATCCTTCGCGGTAAACCAGATGGCCAGGGGCATGAAAAATGCCTTCCGCGAAAAAGGGGCTGGGCTGGGGCGTACTTATAATGGCGCTTTCCCTAACTACCAGATAGACTATATAATGGCCAGCCCGCAATTTGCTGTAACGGAGTATAAGATCATCGAAAGAAAATTGTCAGACCATTATCCTTTAAGTACCGTACTATCATTAAAATAGCTTCACTAAAATTAAACTCAACGCTTAAAATTGTAAGTTTGCCCTCATGACGGAACAAAAACTATTTGTTTACAACTCTTTAACACGTACCAAAGAAGAATTTATACCGCTAAACGCAGGCCATGTTGGCATGTATGTTTGCGGCCCTACTGTATATAGTGATGTGCATTTAGGCAACTGCCGCACGTTTATAGCTTTTGATCTGATCTACCGTTACCTGTTACACCTGGGTTACAAGGTGCGCTACGTACGCAATATAACCGATGCCGGGCACTTAGAGAGTGATGGCGATGAGGGCGAGGACAAAGTATCTAAAAAAGCAAAAATAGAACAGCTTGAACCAATGGAAATTGTACAGCGATACACTGTAGATTTTCATAAGGTGATGGAAGTATTTAATGCCCTGCCACCAAGTATTGAGCCTACTGCAACAGGCCATATTATTGAGCAGATAGAACTGGTGAAAACCATCCTTGAGGCAGGTTATGCCTACGAGGTGAACGGATCAGTTTATTTTGATGTTGAGAAATACAGCGAGAACCATGATTACGGCGAATTGAATGGCCGTAAGCTTGAAGACCTGCTTAATAATACCCGCACCCTTGGTGGCCAGGACGACAAACGCGGTAAGCTTGATTTTGCCCTTTGGATAAAAGCCAAACCCGAGCATTTGATGCAGTGGCCATCGCCGTGGGGAATGGGTTTCCCGGGCTGGCACCTGGAGTGTTCTGCCATGAGCAATAAGTACCTGGGCCACCAGTTTGATATACACGGTGGTGGTATGGACTTAATGGCTACGCACCACACTAACGAGATTGCCCAAAACATTGCCTGCTGCGGAAAAACGCCCGCGCATTACTGGATCCATACCAATATGTTGACGGTTAACGGGCAAAAAATGTCAAAATCATTAGGCAACAGCTTTTTACCATATCAGCTTTTTACAGGCGACCACGCCTTGCTTAAAAAAGGGTATAGCCCAATGGTGATGCGTTTCTTTTTTATGCAAGCCAGTTACCGCAGCACTGTAGATTTCTCTAACGAAGCAATCGACGCTGCAGAGATCTTCTATAAAAAGCTTGCAGAGTCTGCTAAAAAACTGGCAACCTTGCAGCAGAAACCTGTTGGCGGTATTAATGCCGAGACCGAAAAAGAGATAAACGGATTTTGTGATGATTGCTATAGCAGCATGAATGACAATTTTAATTCGCCTAAAACGTTAGAGGCTTTGAACAACCTGTCAAAGTGGATCAACTCGTATGCGGCTAACACCCGTAACTCGGGCGAAATATCAGCCGAAGTGTTTGATAGGTTGCGTAAAACTTACAATGCGTTCTTCTTTGATGTGCTTGGTCTTAAATTAGAAGACAGCGAAGGTGGCGATACGGATGAATTGATGCAACTGATCATCAAATTGCGTAACGAAGCTAAAGCAAATAAAGACTATGCAACATCTGATAAGATACGCGAAGGTTTAAAGCAAATAGGCTTCCAGTTGAATGATAGCAAACAGGGTACAACAGACTGGGCAAGAATTTAACAAAAATTAAGAAAACAAATTGGCGCGGGCTGCATTATGTTATCAGTTTTAAAATAATATTAACTTGCCCGTCCAATTCCACACTATTCTGAGTATGAAAAAAACATTACTGGCCGCAATTATACTTTCCGGATCTGTTCTTAGCGCCATTGCACAAACAAAAGTTTCTGTAAATGAGGTAGTAGCCGCCGAAGAAAACTTGAGTAAAGCCGTAGGCCGTAAAGGCATCAAAGATGGCTTTCTTTCTGTTGCCGACCCTGAGGGGATTGTTTTCAGGCCTAATGCAGTTAAAATAAACGAGTTTTACAGCACTATAGATAAACAACCAGGCAAACTAAGCTCGGTGCCAAAATTTGCGCGCATATCTGCCAACGGCGACCTTGGTGTTACCGCCGGCCCTTATGTTTACCAGAACGGTAAAAGCGACGATGATAAGATCTACGGCGATTTTATTTCTATCTGGCGTAAAGACCTATCTACCGGTGTGTTTAAATTGCTGCTTAATGTAGGCGAACAACATCCCGAGCCTGAGCAGGATGCAACTATTGACTTTAAAGAAGCTGATCCTACAAAGCAAAAAGCACCAAGTAAAGACCCTTTTGCGGGTAAAAAGATCCTTACCGCTAACGATGAGACTTTGAACCACTCGCTTGAGCTATCGCCACTGGCCGGTTACAAGGAGTTTTTAAGCCCCGAAGCACGTTTTTACTTCCCTGGTTTTGAGCCGGTAGTAGGTACAGATAAGATATTAAAGTTTTTAGCTAATGAAGCCATTAACATCACTGCGCAAACAGTTAACGTTGGCCGTTCAAGCAGTAACGATCTTTCTTATTCTTACGGTACTGCCCGTATCAAAAAAGGCAACATCGTAAATAACTACAACTATGTTCGCGTTTGGGAAGCTGATGCCAACCATCGCTGGAACCTGTTGTTAGAAATATTTTCTACGGTAGAAAATTAATATCCTTCTATGGAAAATAAAAAGGCCTGATAGCAATGCTTTCGGGCCTTTTTATTTTATACTAATAATGTCATTGCGATCCGCCGGCTGGCGGAGAAGCAATCTCCTCGCAGATTTGTAAACGCGATGTTATTGCCACGTCGCTACGCTCCTCGCAATAACATATCATTATATTATTCTTGTTAAAGATCGTTAAAATAATTGTTCGATAATATCGTCAGCCGATAGGCCATCGGCTTCTGCGTGGTAGCTGCGCACGATACGGTGGCTAAGGATGGGCTTGGCAACGGCACGCACATCCTCAATATCCGGCGAGTATTTGCCGTTTAATACGGCATGGCATTTAGCCCCCAGGATCAAAAATTGCGATGCACGAGGGCCTGCGCCCCAGTTTAGTAAACGTTTTATCTGAGGGGTGGCAAATTCACCGTTAGGGCGGGTTTTGCCAACCAGTTTAACAGCATATTCTAAAACATTATCACTTACAGGGATATTCCGTACCAGTTGCTGGAAATAGGAGATCTGCTCAGCATTAAGCTTTTTATTAACACTGGCTGTTGTTGCGCCTGTAGTGTTTTTTACCACCTCAAGCTCCTCTTTAAATGATGGATAGCCCAACGTAACGTTAAACATAAAGCGGTCTAACTGTGCCTCGGGCAGGGGGTAGGTGCCCTCCTGCTCAATAGGGTTTTGGGTAGCCAGTACAAAAAACGGTTTACTTAAAGCATGAGTTACGCCTGCGGCAGTCACCGCTTTCTCCTGCATAGCTTCAAGTAATGCAGCCTGGGTTTTGGGTGGTGTACGGTTTATCTCATCAGCCAGGATAATGTTTGAGAACACCGGGCCTTTGATGAATTTAAAATTCCTGTCCTCACCCAATATTTCCGATCCTATGATGTCAGACGGCATCAAATCGGGGGTAAATTGTATACGCTTAAAGTCGAGGTCTAATACCTGTGCTACGGTTTGTACCAGTAAGGTTTTAGCCAGCCCCGGCACACCTACCAACAGGCAGTGGCCGTTACTGAATATCGAGATCAGGACAAACTTAATCACCTCGTCCTGTCCAACTATTACCTTACTTATTTCGGCACGTATTTCCTGATAAGCACTTTTCAATGCATCAGCGGCCTCAACCTCTGAGCGGTATTGCATCTTATTTATCGGTGGTAGCGTTTTCTGTAGTAGTGGTAGTTGTTTGCGCGCTGGCCGGTGTTGCAGCAGAAGCTACAGGCAGCCAACCTTTAAGCGCATCGCAGCTTTGGTACTCAGGGTCTATTTTAATAAATGTCTCTTTACGGCGTTTCTCAAACCATTGTGCAATGGTGCGGTTAAGCTTATCATTCATTGCGGCTTCTTTAAGCTTAGAAAAATCTTGCTCAAGGTTAGCCTTGTGCGCATTAACCGCCGATTTAAGGTATAATATCTTATAACTTTTTTTATTGGTTTGCGGCTCGGTAAATAATTGGGGTTTTGATATAGTGCCCACTTTCATGGTATCAACCACAAGCGCAACCTGTGGGTCGAGCTTATCAGTAGGGATAAAGGTGGTGCGCGTTTGTACGTTTTCGGCATTTAACATCATACCACCATTGTATTTGGTCTCTTTATCGTCAGAGTAATAGGCGGCAGCGCTTGAGAAATCAAATTTCTTAACGGCAAGCATGGCTTTATAAACGCTATCGGCAGTTTTGTGGGCGCGTTCAAGGCTGGCCTCGGTAATGGTTGGGATAATAATAATGTGCCTTGCATGTACTTGCTCGCCACGGCGCTCAATCACCTGTAAAAAGTGAAAACCAAACTCCGTCTCAAACACCGGAGATATCTCACCTGCTTTTAGCTTAAAGGCGTTAGCAGTAAACTCTTTGGCCATTTGCTGGCGATCAAAAAAGCCCAGGTCGCCACCTTGTTGTGATGAACCATCTTGCGAGTAGATCCTGGCAAGCGTACCAAAATCTTCGCCTTTTTTAACACGCTCGCGCAAGTCTGTTATTTTTTGGCGGGCAACTTCTTTTTCTTCTTTAGATAGTTTTGGCTGGAAAACAATTTCGCCTACCTCAACCTCTTTGTTGTAAGTTGGGATACTGTCTTTTGATATCTTATCGAAATAGTTTTTTACATCAAGTGGGGTAACGTTAACCTTTTCGGTGATCTTAGCGCGCATACGTTGTGCTACTAACGATTCCTTAATGTCAGGGCGCATCTCATCTTTATATTGGATAACAGAACGGCCCAAAAACTGCTCTAACTGGTCCTGGCCACCGGCACGTTGCATAAATGATCGCATGCGCCTGTCAACCTCATTATCTACCTCATCGTCTTTAACCGATACGCTATCAATAACCGCTTGTTGCGCCAAAAGCTTTTGGGTAAGCTGGTTTTGCAGGATAAGGCATTTGATACTCGGATTTGGCTGCTGGCCGCTCACAATATACTGTGCGTACTGCAGTTCAACGTCAGATTGTAGTACGATGCTGCTACCCACAACAGCCGCAATTTTATCAAGCGTGCGTTTTTGCTGTGCGTTGGCAACAGTAATAACCAGTAGAATATTTAAAAGGGAAAGTCCTAATTTTCTCATGTAATGTTTAAACTAAAAAGCGGATAGCCAAATCCGTAAGTAAGCAAATTTCGGTAAAATTTATCAATATTAATGTATAATTGAACCGTTGTGCGAATATGCTTATAAAGCTTCAGCTCAAATAGGTATTTTTGGTTAAAATTTGTTAAAATATGAGAGTTGAGAATCCGCAGGCTTACCGTTTTATTATGCAGGATGATATTTACCTGCTGCAGCAAGATAAGCTTTCGGTAGCACCTGAAACTGTTGCTGACATTACAACTCCTGAGCCTGTGCAACCCGTTGCAGCAGAAAATCCTGTCCAATCAGCTCCGCAGGTAATGGCACAAAAAACCGAGCCTGTTGCCCCAATAATTGCTCAACCTGTACAGGAAACGCCAAAACCCGCTTTTAATTATATGGGCGATAATCAAAAGCAGTTTTTAATATTGGTAAATTATGCCAACGAGGAATACATGAACGCAGGCCATCGCGCAGCGCTCGAAAGTATACTTGGGCGTAAAGAATTGAGCATTGCCGATGTGGCGATATTGAATGTAAATAAACTTACCCCGATAAAATTAGCAACCCTGGTTGCCTTTTTTGACCCCACCCGACTGGTAATAATGGGTAAAGACGCCCTGCCCGAAGGTATTGGCAACCTGCCGCTTAATAAGCCCGTACAAGGCAAAAAGATCCATGTGTTGTATAGCTTTAGTTTTGATGACATGATGAGCAGTAACGACAACAAGAAAGCCTTTTGGGAACAAATGAAAACGCTTTAATATGCAGCAATTAGTTTTTGCCACTAACAATAAACACAAACTGGGCGAAGTAGCCGCCAAAGTAGGCGACAAATTTAAACTGGTTACCCTTGATGAGATAGGTTGCCATGATGATATTGCCGAAACCGGCCACACCTTTTACGAGAATGCATCTATCAAAAGCCGCCATGTATTTGAGCATTTTGGCCTCAATTGCTTTGGCGATGATAGCGGCCTGGAGATAGATGCGCTGAATGGCGAACCGGGCATATATTCTGCACGTTATGCCGGTAAACATGGCGACCATGATGCCAATAATAAACTGGTGCTGCAAAAGCTTTATGGCGAAACAAATCGTAAGGCACGTTTCCGCTCGGTTATTTCATTAATGTGGAACGGCGAAGAGCATTTCTTTGATGGCGTTGTAGAAGGTACCATACGACAGGAACTGAGCGGTACCGAGGGTTTTGGCTACGACCCCATATTTGAGCCCGAAGGTTTTGACATTACCCTTGCCGAAATGACGATGGACGAAAAAAATGCCATCAGTCATCGCGGGCAGGCCGTTGATAAACTGGTGGCATTTTTAAAAGAGCAGCAAGCTTAAAGCTGCTTATTTACTACCGTATCTTTCTTAACATTCTTTGGCGCCAGCGGGGTTGGGTTATCTTCGCGCTGCCTGTTCTTTATTGGTGCAGGCGTAACGTTGGTGCTATCGGTATTTATTTTGACAGGCACCCGCAATTTTACGCTATCTGTTTTATTAACAGCAGGTGCCGGCTTTTTACTTGCCGTGGTATCGGCCTTAGCTTTGCCCGGTGCATTAACAGGGGCACTAAGCGGTGGTTTATTCCGTAACGAATCGAGCGACTTATCGCCCGGTGACGGCGTTGCCCCCGGTTTACCCACAGGCGGTTTCTTTGGCGGCGGGTTTTTGGCTGCCATTTTTCTGTTGTATGATGGCAGGATAGATTCTTTAGATACCGGCCTGTCTTTTGGCTTCCATATAAAGCCCTTTAGTACTTTTTCCTCTTCGGTGAATTTAGATAGCGGGCCATAACGGTGCTCAGGCTTAACCAAAAATACTATGGTTGATGCCTTTTGGTCTTTGAAATGTACACGCATGCGGCTGCTTAACGAGCGTTGCATGCCGTCAACTTTTTTAAGGCTATCCCTGCTATAGTAAATACTTTCGGCATTGCCTACCACAAACATGCGGTCGAGTTTATCTTTCACAAAATATCCCTTCATGCGTTTACCCGATACCTGGTTAAAGTGGATAGAGTCGGCTTCCTCAATATTTACAATGAATGATGACGGATACATGGTGAGGTTATCCATCTTCTTGTTCTTCATTTGCATGGCAATGGTATCGCCTGATAGTTGCGAACCCTGCGCCCAAAGCATTGGCTTTACATACATCCGCAGGGTAGAATCGGCGTAGCTGTAGAACATCGAATCTGATTTAGCCTGCAGGTCAGACTTAAACATTTTAGCATTATGAAAAGCCTTCACAATCCGTACACGGGCAGTATCTTTCAGCGCAAGTGGCGGGTTGTAAAATAAAGGGTCGTTATCAAGGTCTTCGTCATCAGGTTTGCCCGGGGCTTTACCGCCGTCGCCTTTCAACTGCCCTAAACCCGGTTTATCATCAACCGAGGCCACCTGTGCCGGTTTATTTTTTGCAGTTTTTGCCGCCTTTGCCGCTGCCGAATCGGCTTTGGCTTTCAGCATAGCTGTAAAGTAATTGGCATGTTTTATCAGTGCAGTATCCTGGTGCTGCCATGGAGGCATGTATATTAAAGTTTTGCTATCCACTACAGGCTTTTTCTTGCCCTTGGCGGTAGTATCACGCACTGGCTTTATCTGCATCAGCTTATAATCCTTAAACGTCACCACCTGCGATTCAAGCGTGTCGGCAGATATGTAAATAGAATCGCGCTTAACCTTTTGCGGAGATTCTGCTGAAATAACTTTCTTTGTTGTATCAGCAGCCCGGGCTGATAGTGCCTTAACCGGCATGGTACCCGGCGGCGGTTTTACAGCCAGTATATCGGCCTTTTTAACGCCCAACGCAGGTTGTTGCTTAATAGCATTCGTAATTTCTTTTTTAAGCTGAGGTTTTAGATTGCTTGTATCGATCCTTACCGAATCAGGCAGCGGCACGGGTACCACTTTAGCAGGGATAGTCCCCGCGGGTGGTTTCACGGCCACAGTAACTGCATCCCCCTTCTTGATAGGAGCAGATTGCCTGGTAATAGGTTTGCCACCTTTTTTGGGTATGTCCTTAACAGGCACACTATCCGTAGCCGTGGTGTCTTTTTGCTCGGTTACTATGATAGCATAAGGGTCTTGCGTAACTACGGTACGCTCGGCAGCACGATAGTAATTGGCCAGTTGGCCTTTAAGCGTAATGTTTTGTTGCTTATCCTTAAAAGTTACGTTTTTTATGGCCTTACCAAATCCTGCAATCCTGTCGTAAAACAGGCTGTCGCCGGTAAGGGTTTTGGTATCTTGTTTATACAGGTTTTTTTTACCGAAGAAAGCTTGCTCGGTAACGGTGTTATAAAGCCCATTCTCTGTATAAAGGGTGTCTTTTTTTTGTTTGGTATCGTAAATATTGGTAGGGCCGTAAAAAAAGGCTATGCGGCTGCCGGTATTGTAGCGCATAGTATCTGTTTTAATAAGAGCGTCAGGTGTAACCAGTACCACATTGTAACGGAAATAAGAATCGCGCGATTTGGCAAAATAGTAACCGTTCTTACTGGTTAGCGTATTATCCTTGTTAACCAGTTTACCGCCACCGGTATAAGTGCCTATGCGTGTTGCCGTATTGTAAGTAAGGTAATTGGTGGTAAGTATGGCATCCTTGTCAATCATCCGCACGTTATCTGTAAGGATAGCTACTTTATTATCGCCGTTATAGTTAAGCTTATCTGAGTAGATGTTCAGCGTATCGCCCTGTATAATGTGTACATTGCCAAAGGCTTCAAGGTAATTATCTTCCTGGTGCAGGTAACCACTGTCAGACTCCATGGTAGAGTAATCTTGTTTAAAAACACCTTTGTATACCCTAATAATGTGTTTACCATCTTTCGTATCCAAAACCTCGGTACTTTTTGAAGATACCATGTTGATCACAGATTTTTTCTTCTGTGCCGAAACGGTTAAGGTTACCAGTAATAATAGAGTGCTAAGGATGTATTTTATCACGTTGCAAAATTAGTTTTTTGCGGGGCTTATTAAATTAATAATTTTGACCATGCTACCTGTTAAACGCTTTGTTGATTTTGTTGAACAAAACGGGCTTTTTACGCCTGCCGGCAAAGTGCTTGCAGCCGTAAGCGGCGGCATGGATTCTGTTTTAATGGTGCATCTGTTAAAAGCTGCCGGTTATAATTTTGCCATAGCACATTGCAACTTTATGCTGCGCGGTGCCGATGCTGATGCCGACCAGCAATTTACGCAACAACTGGCACAAACACTGGGTGTACCTTTTTATACCACCAGTTTTGATACCGGCCAATACGCAGCCGAACAAAAAGTATCTATCCAGATGGCTGCGCGCAATTTGCGCTATCAATGGTTTGAACAGTTGCGCCTGCAGTATGGTTTTGATGCTATTGCCCTTGCTCACCATCAGAACGATACGATTGAAACTATATTGTTGAACCTAACCCGCGGTACCGGTATTGCAGGCCTGCAC
Source organism: Mucilaginibacter conchicola (assembly GCF_003432115.1). Classification (GTDB taxonomy): domain Bacteria; phylum Bacteroidota; class Bacteroidia; order Sphingobacteriales; family Sphingobacteriaceae; genus Mucilaginibacter; species Mucilaginibacter conchicola. Next base: position 222,622 of record NZ_QWDC01000002.1, on the reverse strand, counting down.
GGTATTTTGCCCCAAAACGGTTACCTGGTGCGCCCTCTGCTGTTCCTTAACCGCGATGAGATACAGACCATCATCAGCACCCAAGGTTTAACTTATGTTGAGGATGCCTCAAATGCATCAACCAAATACGCACGCAACAAACTGCGCCATAAGGTAGTGCCGGTGTTAAAAGAACTTAACCCAAATCTTGAGGCCACGTTTGAGAATAACCTGCGCAACTTTAGGGAGATGGAGCAGTTGTTGAATAATCATGTAGAACAACTGGCTAACGAGCTGCTGATCCCGCATGATGATAATATCAGCCTGTCCATCGAAAAAATAAAACATCTTTCGCCAAAGCGATTGCTGCTTTTTAAGCTGCTGCAGCGTTTTGATTTTATAGAAACTGTAATTGATGACCTGCTTACCGCGCTGGATAAACACCCCGGCCGGGTGTTTGAAAGTGCCACCCATCGTGTAGTGGTTGACAGGCAGGATCTCATCATCACCCTAAAAAGCAATACTGAGGCCGGTGAGCTTATACTACATACCGGAGATAAGGAAGGGCAGTGGAACGGGTACCGGTTAAATATTTTGCATGATGATAGTGCGCTGATCATAAAGGATAACCCGCTGGCGGTTTCACTGGATGCCGCTTTGTTAGTATACCCGCTTAGCGTTCGCAGCTGGCAACAGGGTGATACTTTTTACCCGCTGGGGATGAAGACGAGGCAAAAGCTGAGCGATTTTTTTATTCAGCAGAAAGTGCCCTTGCATGCTAAGAAAAATATCCCGTTACTTGTTAACGGAAACGGCGACATTATGTGGATAGGCGGCTATCGCCCAAGCGATAAGTACAAGGTGAGCGCTTCCACCAAAAAAGTTGCTATATTAGAATTGTTTAAATTATGAGTGATAAAGCCGTTTTTGTAGAGAAACAATACCTGGGCCGAGAGTGGATTCCCATAACCGTAAGGCTGGTATTAGCCTTGTTTTGCTTTGCCGCCTATTTCTTTACTGATGAGCGCGAACGCAACGGCGATCTGCTGGCTATAGTAGGCTTTGTGATTATCATCATCTCCATTATTATGGGTTTCCTGCTGCACTTTAGTACCAAGGTAGAGAACAAGAGTGTGCTGTTGGATGGCCTATGGTCAACCCGCAGGGTTAAGATAGACCTTAACAGTATTGTTAAGGTTGAGAAAGGCACTTACAGCCGTTACCTGTTCAATAACCCGGTTTATAACCTGCATACTAAGGGCACCATCCGCTTTTACGCCGCCGGTAACGATGCCATCCATTTAACAGACAGGGATGGTTTGATCTACATTATAGGTTCACAACATGCTAATGAGTTTTTAAGGGCACTTAATGCCGAGATGAAGCGCGCTTAAATGGATAAGATATTTATAAGGAAGCAGCTTTTAGCTGCTTTTTTCATTTGAGGGCAGTACTGCCAAAATTTAGTCAGTTATATTTTATTGATAATAAGTTGTTCATGCTTGTTCACGATGTTCATGGCGTGAATACCAAACCACCTGTCCGCCTGAGCTTGTCGAATACCTCGTGCTCTTGTTGGTGTTGTCACCAACAAGCCATATACAGGGCCGACATGAAAGCCTCGCGAAGAGTTGTTGGTGACAACACCAACAACGGCGGGCAGCTCACCATGAAAGGAATACATTAAACAACAAAGGCAGCCATTGGCTGCCTTTGTTGTTTAATGTGGAGTGTTGTTAGTGCGTTTTATAGCTGGCCAGATCAGTATAAATGTTCCTGAATGAACTACGTACACCAAAAGTGATCATCCCTGTTTTGTCATTAAACTGGCTGTTCTTTTCGGTACGGTAAATGCCGCCCAACTCTAACCTTAAATTGTATTTAGGGTTAAGCAAATAGCTTACTTTACCCTGCAGGTAAACCATATTGGTGCTTAAGCCCTGGCCAATAGTGTTGCCGTATTTACCGATAGGGGTGCGGTATGATTGAAAAATATCTTTACCGTAGTTAAGGTTATTCTCGTCTAAACCATAGCGTCCGTAATCAATTTCGCCCATCAGGTCAAAACGGTTTATGGAGTAGCTTAGCAGGCCTACAACTTCGCGGAAGTTGGCGCCCCATGGATGTGCAAGTGGTTCGCTGTTACCAGAGTAGTTTAAAATACTTGCACGTTCTGAGTAGGTGTACGGGCGAACGGTATTGTGTTCTACCAGATAGTTTAGGTTTTTAACACCAAAAAGGTTTGCGCCCCTTAACCCTAACTGGTACCCAAATTTGTTATTGCTGTAACTTGGGTTCGAGAAAAATTCTTTAGCTGTAAATTCATCCAGCGAGAACTGCCCGTAAGCAGTAATGCCATCAGTTATTTTATACTTAGTAGTGAACCCAATAAGCGCATTATCTGGCGAGCCGTTGGCAGCCTCAACCGGGCGCAGGAAGATAACCGGGTTGATATAGTTAAAATCGAAGCCATGCTTGTGGCCCTGATCGTCAACATCACCCCAAATCACCGAGTCGAAGAAACCGATCGACAAGCGTTTGCTTACGTTCCAATCTAAATAATGAAATACGCCCCATTTGCTGCGGTTCTGGAACTGATCGCTGGTGCCGGCCGGGTCTGAAAAGCTGGCCCACATAGCCATGTATTTTATATTGCCCAGATTAGCCGTTAGCCTAAGGAAAGGATATGGCGATGCATAATCAGATAATAGCAGTGAACGGTAGCCGTCGCCAATAAAGGTTTTATCGCGGCCAGCTGTGATATTTAAATATTTGTTTGGCTGGTATGACGCAACTGCTGTAATATAATCCCAGCCGTAGGCGTTTGGCTTGTTGTTGAATGTGCCTGCGTAAGCCATACCCGGCATAATGCCCACCTGGCGTATGTAGGTAGAAATATAATCGGGCACCTCGGCGCGATTAAGATAGCCTGTAATGTTGTAATAAAATTTATCGCTTACGGTACCACCAATTTGCAGGCCTATTGAACTTTGCCATAAGTTTTGTTTTTGGGCAAAATCGCGGCCAATAACAAAATCCGGTAACAGATCGGCATAAAAGGTAGAGTTGCTGCCTTTAACATCTATCTGGTGCTCGCTAAAAAGCTTACGCGTAAATGCACTGTTTGCACTGCCTGCACCATAATTCATGATAGAATCATAGCTGTGCCGCAAAAGCGAATCGGTTATGAAATATGATTTAATTGCCGAGTGTATCCTGGTTTTGGTGGAATAGATATCGGCATCAAACTTTTGATAAAATTGGTAAGAGTAAGGTTGGTAAACCGCTTGTGAGCGCGCTACCCCTGCCGCAGCCAATAGTAAGCTGATGCTGATAAATATTTTTTTCATGCGAGGATGTTCTATTCGAAATAGTTTAAAGTTTTAAAGCCACCTTTTTTCATGTGCTCATCTTTTTTGGCCAGGTGAAGGTCAGACTGTACCATATCTGTCACCAATGCCTGCAAATCATAAGTTGGCTCCCAGTTTAACTGTTTTTTAGCTTTTGACGGATCGCCTATCAACAGGTCAACCTCAGTAGGGCGGAAGTATTTAGGATCAACACGTACAATGGTTTGGCCAAATTTCAATGCTTCGGTATTTAAACCCAACGATGCAGCTTTATCCTGATCTATGTCAACTATTACACCTTTCTCGTTCTCGTCTTTGCCGCTAAACTCAACCTCTATACCCAGTTCGCCAAAAGCCATCCTGATGAAATCACGCACGGTGGTGGTTATGCCGGTAGCAATAACATAATCTTGCGGTTTATCCTGCTGCAACATCAGCCACATGGCAACAATGTAGTCTTTGGCGTGGCCCCAGTCGCGTTTGGCATCAAGGTTACCCATGTACAGGCAATCTTGTAAACCTAAACCAATTTTAGCAACAGCGCGGGTAATTTTACGGGTAACAAAAGTTTCGCCGCGTATAGGGCTCTCGTGGTTAAAAAGGATACCGTTGCAGGCATACATATCATAAGCCTCGCGGTAGTTCACTATTATCCAGTAACCGTAAAGTTTAGCTACTGCATACGGCGAACGCGGGTAAAATGGTGTGGTTTCGCTTTGCGGAACATGTTGTACCAAACCATACAACTCTGATGTTGATGCCTGGTATAAACGTGTTTTTTTAGTAAGGCCTAAAAGGCGGATAGCTTCTAATATGCGCAGTACGCCAATACCATCGGCATTTGCAGTATATTCCGGCGACTCAAAACTTACCTTAACGTGGCTTTGAGCACCAAGGTTATAGATCTCATCAGGCTGAATTTCCTGGATGAGGCGCGTTAAATTCATTGAATCTGTAAGATCGCCGTAGTGCAGAAAAAACTTGTTTCCGCTTACATGCTGATCGTGGTACAGGTGGTCTATCCTGTCGGTATTAAAAGACGAGGCACGGCGTTTAATACCATGTACCTCATACCCTTTTTTTAGTAGAAACTCTGCTAAATACGCACCATCCTGTCCGGTAATACCGGTTATCAAAGCCTTTTTCATTCACAAACTTAATAAAGTGCAATATTATCAAATTAATTGTAAAAGCTTGTAATAACGGGCGGGTAAGCTGTATGTTTAAAGATGTTCTACAGCATCTTCCAGCTCGCGGTACCATTCTTCGCCATATTTGCGGGTAAGCGGGCCTTTTAAAAACTCGTGCACACGCACTTTTAGCTCGTCGCCAAAAGAGCAGGCCGGGCTGCAAATGTTCCAGCGATCATAATTTAAAACGTCAAACTCGGGGTATGCAGTTATACGGATAGGATATAAGTGGCAAGAGATGGGTTTTTGCCAGGTAATATCACCTGCTTCGTAAGCTTTCTCAATGGCACATTTGGTGATGCCGTTTTCCCAGGTTACGTAAGCGCACTCCTTATTTGTATCTACACATGGCGTTGTGTAATCGCCTTCAAAATCGGTAACGTGGGTGCCGGTAGCTTCAATAGTAGCTACTCCTTTGGCAGTCATATAAGGTTTTACCTTTGGGTAGATATCTTTTAATATCTGCAATTCATCATGGTTAAGCGGCGCGCCCGAATCGCCCTCGAGGCAGCAAGCGCCTTTGCACTTGTTTAAATTGCAAACAAAGTTATTTGATACTACTTCTTCATGCACCAGCACACTACCAACTTCTATCATCATATCGTATTATTTTTTTACAGGGTTAAGCGGATATTTTAAACCGCTGGCCTGTGTAAGATCCATTGTTAAACTGCCTACAATTATTTCTACGTTGGCTTTAATCGGGATACGGTTCTTATCATCCGTAATCCACAAATATAGCTTACTGTTCTTTTTAAATATACGGCCGGGTATAATTGTAGGGCTAAATTTTAAACAGTTAAAAGTACCCAGCCCGCATTTTACCTGTTCTTTACCCAGGTAGGTGATGGTAAGCGCATGAATGCCATCTTCCAAAAAATAGCGCAAAGTTAATACTTCGCCAATTTTAAGCCCTGTGATATCAATGTTACGTGCATAGTAATAGCACGACAGAAAATCGAACACATCGCCCGTAAACGGGAACTGGCCTTTATCTGCCGTAATGATATTCTTGCTATGATCAAACGTAACCTTATCAGAGTGGCGGTATTTAGCCTCCTTACGGGTCTCTGAGTAATAATAGGGCAGTAGTGTTACAGGGTCAATGTAACTATGGTATTCGTTTTTTACATTGAAAAGGAAATTGAACGTACCTACTGTTTTAGCCTGTGCGTTGATATGTAAAGCCGAGTGCCCATCAAACTTCAACGGACTATCCTCAACCTTAATAACGGTTTCTGCCGCGCTTAAAAAGCCGTAGCGTAACTTGTAGGTAATCTGCTCGCCGGCCTTAAAGGCGTTCTCTTTGATTTTTGTAACCTGCTCTTGCGCCCACGCGCCCGCCGTACTGTAAACTATCAGCAAAAAGGCGCTAAAAAATTTCTTCATTTGTGGGGTATAGACGCAATTACCGTGCTACGGTTTAATCCTTATTGGCCTCACCTAAATCATCTCCAAGGGAGAGGACTTAAGCTCTTTGTTACTACCCTCTCCTTTGGAGAGGGCAGAGTGAGGCCTAATCCTTACGTTTGTAGATAGGTACTGTTGAGCAAGGCTCACCAAACATTAAACTTTTTGCTACAGGCGTTAATTTCTGTGTAAGCTCAACGTAGGCCGATACGGGTACCGGTACATCGCCGCAGCCTTTTATAACAATGCGCTGGTCGCGGTATTGTTCAACATCAAGGTTTTTTGCGGCTTTAACAAATAGCACGGTTTCCAGTACCTCGGCATCGCCAAAAACAACTTCTTTGGCATAAGGTGCCATCTTGTTAGCCAATAGCATGTACGCCCAGGCCGGTACAATAGCATCGGCTGTGCAGGTAACGGCAACGTATTTATCCTGGTACTGTGCCCAGTCGTGGTTTTTTACAAACTCCCGGAAATCTTTCTCTTTAAGAATAAGCCCGTGAAACAGGTTGTCTTTTATATCGTAAACTACGCGTTCGCCTTCAACATAAAATTGTGCAGGGTCTAAAGTAACCAGCCCGCTTTGTGCAACCTTGTTGATGATGTTTTCCTGTATTTCCATGACTTGATGCCCTCTCTGTATAAAATAAAAAATCCGGCAGTGCTATAACGCAGCTGCCGGATGTAAAATTACTTTAAATTTATGTTACAAGAACTTAGCTCTGTTATCTTTTACATTAGCCTTATCTTTCAGGGCATCCAATACTGATCCGGGAGTGCGCTGCGCCAATGCCTGGCTAAGCTGTTGTTTCTCGCGTACGGTGTTGGTTAATGCTGCAGGGTTAGCAAAGCTCTCCACTACGTAAACATACACACCAGACTGGCCTTTAACCGGTGCTGATAATTTGTTTGGCTGCGAACCAAAGATAGAACCTACCAATTTGAACTCTGCTGATGAACCTGGGATAACCGGGTTAGCAAATACAATGTTTTGTACAGGAACTACCTTGCTGCCAGCTTTTTGAGCAACCTGGTCAATTGAAGTGGCACCGCTTAATGCAGCCTGGAATTTCTCTGCCAGTTGTTTGCCTTTAACATCAACTAATACAGCCGGGGCAATTTGTTTTTTAACAGCATCTAAAGGTAATGCACCTTGAGGTTTGATGTTGCTTAAGCGCGCAACAATGTACTGATCGCCTACTGCAAATACCTGGTCGCTTACTGCACCTTTATCTGCACCGAAAGCCCATTTAACTACCGGGCGGGCATTGTCAAGGCCTATAAGGCTTGATGCTACACCGGTTACATCATCAGATGATTTAACAGTTAAACCGGCTTTTTTAGCCTGTGCGGCAAAATTTTCTGAGTTAGCAGTGCTTAAAAACTGTTGTGCTTTTGCATAAACAGCATTTTGGGTTTCGCTGCTTGGTGCTAATGATTTATCAACCACGGCAACTTTAACCACTTTTGATGAACCTTTTTGGCTCTCGATGTTTAAAAGGTGAACGCCGTATTGTGATTTAACAACTACTAAATCACCAGCTTTACCGTCAAATGCAGCATCTTCAAACGCAGGGATCATAGCGCCACGGCCAAAAGTACCAAGGTCGCCACCTTTAACAGCAGAGTTTTTATCGATTGAATAGGTTTTAGCCAACTCATCGAATGACTTACCACCCTGGATCAATTTTTTCAATGAATCTGCTTTGGCAACCGCTTTATCCATACCGCCTTCGGTAGCCGGGTTTAAAAGGATGTGACGTGCTTTTACTGAATCGGGGCCAACTTTAGAATCAATAAGTTTTGCAATTTTGTATTTGCCGCCTGCAAGGTAAGGGCCGTAAATAGCACCTTTTTCTGCAGTAAACATTACTGAATCAAGCTTTGGCTCTAACTGGCCTTTTTTAGCAAATACTAAAGGCGCTTTAGTTTCAGCGTTTATCTGAACAAATAATGAATCGTTAGTACTTGCTTTAAAAGAAGCAGCTAATTTTTCAACCTGATCTTTGATGGCAGCGCTATCTTGTTTAGATGGTGCAGCGTTAAAGCTTACATAATCAAAGCTGCGGGTCTCTTCAGGGTTTTTAAACAGGCCTTTGTGCTCGTTATAGTAAGTATTGTAATCATCATCAGTTAACGTGATCTTGTTATCAGGGATAGAAGCGTAATCCAATACAGTGTATTTGAAGTTAGCCAACTTGTTTTTGTCTGTATAATCGTCTTGTGCTTCAAGCGAGTTAACATATAGGCCATTGCTTACTAAAGCAACATATTTTTGTTGTCTTTTAGAATCGATAACGTTTTTAACGAATTGACCCCATCTTTCAAACTCTGCAGCCGGAACTTTACCAGAGTTGATGTAGGTAAGGAATTGGTTAAGTTTAGCCTTATCAAACTTACCGCTCTCATCCATAAACTGGCTTTGTATCTGTTGGTCGGGGTTGTTACCGGTTATCATTGAAGCTGTTTCAGCATCACCTACAACAAGGCCCAATCTTTCGATCTCTTTTTTTAACAGGATACCGGTTAACAACTGGTTCCATGTAGTGCTTTGGATATAGTCGGTAACCTGTGGGGTTAAAGGCTGGTTGTACTGTTGCTTAAATTGCTCAGTACTTGTTTCAATCCTTTGACTAAAATCTTTGTAATCAATTTTTTCGCCGTTAACTTCTGCAACGGTGGTTGCATCGCCTCTTAAGAATGAACTACCGGTGTGTATTACTTCACCAGCAACAAAAGCCAAAAGTGCTAATCCAATAACAACTGCGAGAATTTTTCCCATCCTGTCTCGCAGATAACTCATGATACCCATACAACTATTCTATGTAATTTTATATTTTTCTTTTAAAAAAGAGGCGCAAGATACAATTTTTACTAAACTTTTATTATACAAAAGTTTGCGTAATTATTTGAGTTTTATTGTGTAGGATCGCCCTCTACGTGGATAATAGCAGTGGCGTTTTGAAATATCGGATTTTTAAGTCCAACGCTTTCAAAACTGGTGCCTTCCATTTGGTCGCCGGTAGGCTTTGTCATTAACACTTTTTGGTTGGAGTATACCTTATTCGTCTTGCGGTCCCAAAGCAGTTCTTCTGATTGATACTTGGTTCCCTCATCATTTACGGCAACAACGTTTTTTTTGAATTTTACCAACTCTTTTGCGTCATAAAAGTAACCGGTATCGGCAGTTATTGTACCTTCCGGTTTGGTGTTGCCGTTAAACAAGATAACTTTTACGCCATTGGGCATAAATTTATGGGCCAAACTATCTTTGGTATCGTACTCTAAAAGCAAGGGAGTTAACAGGCGTGCTTTTAGTTTAGATGAGTCGTTAACTATCATGTCAACGCCGGTGGTGCGCTGTATAGGTTTTGTTGCATCAGCTGCAGCAATGGCCCTTACCTTGTTAAGATCGTTCTCGCAAGCGCTTAGCAGCAGGCCAATGAATAACACCGGCGTGTAAAGCAAACATTGTTTAAGCAGTCCGCTTTGCATCAGGCAAAATTAATCAAACTTGTATTTTTGGAACCACTTATCGTTAAGCGTGAATGATAAGTGCAGGTTGATGTAGTTTTCTTTTATCAACCCGTTCACCAATGTACCGCGTTTACCAAGCTCAGCACCGATATTTATTTTATAAAAACTGCTATTGTTGGCCCTTAATGGTAAGCCCAGGCCTGCGGTTATAGCATAACGTTTAATATCGGTGTTATTGATGTTAAGGTACGTTTTATCGTAAATGAAACCCAGGCGGTAATCTACTGATGCGAAGTAGTTATTAAGTGAGTTTGAGTTTGGCGTTATCTGCCCACCAACATTAATGGTACGGCTATCTTGCAGGCCTTTGTTTGCGCCGGCAAAGGTAAGTTTAGACCAATTGCTCATGGTATAATCTGCACCGATCAAATACTTGCCATCATACTGGTATGATACCCCAAAGCGGTTAATATTTGGCAGCCTTATTTTAGCTGATGCCTGTTGGTTATTTACCGAGGTATCTGTAGCCACACCTTCATCTCCATTGGTATCACGGAAATAGCTGCTTACAATGTAGCTGCGCTGGCTGTTAAGGCTGGTACCTGCAGCACCCGAGTAACCAAAGGTTAGGTGTTTACGTGCCGAAAAATCAAACGCGTATTGTACACCGTATTCGTAATTCCATCCTTTTATGCTGTTGCTTTCCTCAATACGTGAGTTATGCACGCCGGCAAGGTTGGGTATTTCGGTTGATTGTGTTTCTTTTAAGTTACCAAAAATATATGCTGCATTAGCACCTACAGACAGGTGCCTGCCTATCATGAAACCATAACCAACGTGGAAACGGGTAAGGCCGCCATCGCCGTTATAAAGGTAGTTAACGGCATTGGTATCGGCAGCGGTGCCGCTACCCAGGTTTGGAGAAACAGATCTGTAGCTGTAACCCAACTCGCTGTATGGCATTAAACCAAAGCTAAGTGCCGAACTCCTGGTTACAGGTATAGCAAAAGCAATATGGTTTAACCTGAAGTTTGAGTTGGTTTGGGGTGCAACGCCGCTTTTCTCTAATTTATTAAAGCTACCATAAACACCTATATCAATAGTAGTTAAGTTTACCGAAGCGTATGATGCCGGGTTTAGCATATTAACATTGTTGAAACCACTGATGCGGTTAGTAGCAACGCCAATGCCACCCATGGCAATATTTTGAGGCAGCAACGCAGGATTGATATCGCCTAAACCATAGCGTGAGTATGGAGAACTGGTAGTGGCCGTACTTTGCGCTTTAACGCTAAGTGTTGCTGTGCTAAGTAGAAATAGTGCCGGTAATAACCTTAAATATTTAGTCATTATGCTGTTGTATCGCTGCATTTAATCCTTTAAGAACCAGGTATGGTTCAATTTTAATATAGGGGGCAAAGATGCTATTTTTCAATAGAGTATCAAAAAAAATACTGTCGCCCCCGTGCAGTATTATGTTGTACCCGGCACCCTGTTTTACATATTCAGATATGAACCCTTGCAGCTCATATTTTATCCCGTTTTGTATGCCCGACTGTATAGCCGAGGCGGTATCATCACCATAGTTAGCACCGAAATTTTCATCGGCATTTAGCAGTGGCAATGCTGCGGTAAAATGGTTAACCGCTTTATAACGCATATTTAAGCCCGGTGATATACTGCCGCCAAAATAATTTGCGCCGGTATCAACAAAATCATAGGTGATGCAGGTGCCTCCGCCTATAATAATGTTGTTTTGAGTAGGATATAAATGATGCGCCCCAATTACAGCAGCCCATCTATCGGCGCCAAGTGTTTGGGGTGTTTTATAGTGGTTATTTATGCCTGCCTGTACCAGGCCATTAAACTTTAACACTTTAAAGTTATTGGCAAGCAAGGTTTGCCAGGCTTCTTCGTTGTGTTTTACTGATGATATGATCACCTTTAAAATGCTGTGTTTCTCCAGCATCGCTTCAACATCGCTCACCTCAACCTGGTCATATTGTTTGGCCTCTATCAGATCATCGTTCTCAAAAACGGCAATCTTGGTTAAGGTATTACCAATATCAACAGCCAGGTTCAGCATTAAGCGTTTGACAGTGACAGTATCGATTCAAATATGGCTATACCATCCTCATTGCCTACAAGGCCTTCGGCAGCACGCTCGGGGTGCGGCATAAAGCCAAACACGTTGCGGCCTTTGTTGGTAACACCTGCAATGTTTTCTAATGAACCATTAGGGTTACTCTCATCAGTAATGTTACCGGCTACGTCACAGTAGCGGAACAATACCTGGTCGTTATCGTTAATGCTTTTTAGTACATCAGCATCGGCAAAATAATTGCCCTCGCCGTGTGCCAAAGGTATTTTAAGCGCGCGTTGCGGATCGATACCCTGCGTAACCATTGAGTTTTGGGTTTGCGCTTTTAAGTAAATATTGCGGCAAACAAACTTGCGGTTCTTGTTATGCAACAGAGCTCCCGGAACCAAACCAGCCTCGGCCAGTATCTGGAAACCGTTACAAATACCCATTACTTTACCGCCTTTGGCTGCAAACTGGATAACCACTTGCATAATAGGTGAAAAACGTGCGATAGCGCCGGAACGCAGATAATCGCCGAAAGAGAAACCGCCGGGTAATACAATAAAATCAGCACCTTGCAGGTCATGGTCTTTATGCCATAAACGAACTACTTGCTGCCCCATCACATTTTGAAGAACGTGGATGATATCTTCATCACAATTTGAACCCGGAAAAATTACTACGCCAAATTTCATGTTACAAAGCTAACATAACCGCTGAAATTTGGACGAATGTAATAGTTAAAAAGTGTTAAACTGGAAATATATAATGCTGATAAGCAGTAGTAAATACAAGCTCTCGTAAAACCATTTGCGGCTTGCATAGGCAAAATAATACGCCAGGAACACCGCAGCAGGCACTGCGCACAAAACAAAGTGCGTTAAACTGAATTGGCTTTTTACATAGAATGACAGGCCCGCAATTATAAATATCACCAAGAGTAACTGGAACGATTTGCGTACCTGAACGTAACTTTTATAATAGTTTTTCTGGAAATGGAACAGGAACAAACCGATAATAATGATAACCGGTATAAGCACTAAATAGTTAAGATATTTGATGTTGATGCTATTAGGAAACTTGGTGCCCAGCGGCGCCCATATCTGGTAAAAGCTACCCAGCCTGTTATTGAGGTAATAGAATACCGCAAAGAAGAAGAAAACAGTAACATACCCCAGGATGCCTGAGATCCACTCGCGCCAGTTAAAGGGTTTAAAAATAACCAGGCCCAGCCATATAGCCAGGAAAAGATATATATAAGGCAGATAAATGATAGAGCCAAGCGCTACGATCATCCCCAGATCATAGGCGGTTGACTTGGCATCGTCGCCCTTGTAGAAACTGAAGAGTTTAAACAGCATCCATATCAACAGGAAATTACAAAGCAAAGGAGCGCTCAATATTAAAAACTGCGGAAACAATGCCGTAACGGTTACATACATCAACGATGGTAAAAAAGTTGACCTGCCCAACAAGTTGTATTTATTCACCAAAAAGTTGAGCAGCACAGCTTGCCCAAGAACTACTAACCCGGCCAGGCAAACATTCTCAAAAGGAGATAGGGCGTATTCATAACCAACAGGCAGCAGCAGGCGTGCAAAAGGCTCAACAAAAACAAACTGAAGCTTATCGGGCGCCTCGGCAATGTAGCCCATGCGCAATACAAACACCAGGATAGCCAGCCAAAGGATGTTAAGCGGATTAAATGACTTAAAAAGATTGATCATAGCGTTACCTGAGGCGGTAAAATTAGCAGAAATAGATGGAAATAAAAGGGGAGAGTGACGGGCTGTAATAACTATGTTATTGTGAGTGATAGTGCGGCAATCTAAAAAGATAAAACGTCATGCCGAATTTATTTCGGCATCTCACACGCTGAGCTTGTGCTATGATTAACAGTTAGTCCGCTCAATTGCCGCGGATGGCTGTTACTTTGTCTTGGTACAAAGTAACCAAAAATCAAGTCAGCAAAGAGGCTTCTTTGCCGCACAAGGCCTTCGCCCTGCAAACGGGCAGAACCACGGGCTGGAAATCTCTTACTCCACTTCTCGGGCCATCGCTTCAGTAATAGATTTCGCAATGCCCTTGCGTCCGCACAAGGCCATCATAGTTCTGCCCGCTTTCGCCCGAAGCTTTTGTGCTGACAGGAGATGAAGAGGGAATACAGGCATGACGCTATCGAAAAAATGCGACATAGTGTAACGTGCGGGTAGCACAGGCATTGCTAAAGCAAAAACATTGTAGCGCGTTACCAAGTCGCGAGTTTTTTCTTTGGTTACTTTCTTTTTAGCGGAAAAAAAGAAAGTAACATCCACTGACGACTCAAATTACTCGAACCATCCTAACGAAGAACTGATACGAACCTTGCTCGGTATTTTCAGAGATGTGAAAACTAACTTGTGGGATGCCGAAACAAGTTCGGCATGACGGTTTTAGACTTCTTGATTATCTCTGCCTTGCGTACTTCTTTACCATATCATCAACTATCTGTGCTGTCTCATCAGGGAAATCAACCACCACGCGCTTATCATCGGCAAGCCAGTTGTTTACACGGGAGACAAAATTATGATCAATGGTAGGCACTACTTCAACACCCAATCGGGATGCTGAAAGGGCGTTACACTGCTGCTCGTACTGGCCTTTCATAGGTATCATCAGTACTTTTTTGCCCAGGTAAAGTGCCTCGGCAGGGCCTTCGAAGCCGCCGCCGGTAAGCAGGCCGGTACAGCTGGCAAGGCTGGCATTAAAGGCTTCGTTATTTACAGGAAATATATGAACGTTGCCTTCGCGGTATGGGGTTTTCTGGCGCTTGCTAAAGATTTGCCATTCCACGTCGCTGGTTTGGCTAAGGTGCTTTACCAGGGTTTTATCGCTGTAGGCAGGCAGGTAAACGGCGTAGTGGCCTTTATCAGATGTTTCCATCTTGCGGATATCACTGCGGATAACAGGCGTATGTATAAAATCATCATAACGCTCAAAGTGGAAACCGATATGGTGCGTGGTAGGCGAGTAGTATTTAAACAACCACTCGGCATAGTTCCATTTTTTAGGGCGAGGGGTTTTATCAGATACAAATGAACACTGGTGACTTAATGATACCGAAGGTACTTTCTGCAAACGGCAGGCCCATGCACTTACGGGTTCAAAATCATTAATGATGAGGTCATAGTCATTCAGCGGCAGGCTGTGCATATCCTTCCATAGCTGGCTCAGGTTCATGATCTTAAAGGTGGCCCAGTTATCTACACCGCCGTTCTTTCCAAAAACAAAGCTAAATCCGTGGAATTTATATTTAAGTGGTTGAGCCAGGCTAACCTCGGCCTCGGTGCCGCTAATGAGCAGGTCAACCTCGCCATATTGTTGCAGCAGAGGCACCACCTCGCGGGCGCGGCTAATGTGGCCGTTGCCTGTACCCTGTATACCGAACAATATTTTCATGAGGTTAGAATTTGGGGCAATTTAAGAAAGATATATTTCATGTAATAAATCAATTCAAAATGTCAAAAGCGTAATGCTATGGGGGAGTTATAATTTGTATTTTTAAGGATGATTGAATTAACTATTGGCATACTTGGTTTGATTGTCGCTGGGTTGACCTATAAAAAGACATTTTTAGAAAAACCTAAAGCAGAACTTGAACATTTAGTTTTACAATTTAAGATGACACAGCGAAAATCAATTGAGGTAAGAACTAAGTTGAGAGAATATGCAGAAGAGCATCAAGCATATTCAAAAGAGCTATTCTCAGGAATAACCATTGGGTCGTATTTAATCATGTTAGAAGAATCATATAACAAAAATTTGAACGATGATTTGTTGATGCAAATAAAAGAACTCAACCCATCCAAATTGATTTTAGATTCAATGAATAAAAGTCTTGGCGATCAAGTTAATGCTCTCATTCAAGTCGAAAATTTAATTTGGTCGTTGGAACTTAAATCCAAAGATGAATCCGCATTGTGATTTAGTGCGTTTCCTGCTTAAATCTTTCTAATAGTATGCGTACGTCCAGTTTGGCGTCAAGGTCTTCGGCATCGGTGTGGTCGTCGTCTTCGGCTTCCTGTTTAAAATCGTCGGCCTGGTATTTAAAGATCTCCCACTTGTTATTGTTATACTCCAATGCAGTAAGGCTCTCCACCCAGTCGCCACTATTAAGGTAAGTTACCGAGCCTGCACCGTTTGTAGATTGTATGGTGCGCATCTCGGCGTGGTGAATGTGCCCGCATATCACGTAGCTGTATGCTTTCTCAACGGCCAGGTCGGCAGCGGTTTGCTCAAACTGGTTTATGAATTTAACGGCATCCTTAAACTTAGCCTTCACCTTTTGCGAAAAGCTCATTTTTGGTTTACCAATGGTGGTGAGGAACCAATTGGTGAAACTGTTGATGAGGATAAGCGTATCGTACCCGATAGCGCCCAGCTTAGCCAGCCATTTTGAGTGCTGCATGGTAACGTCAAACACATCGCCATGGAAGATCCATGCTTTGCGGCCATCAATATTCAGTACAATTTTATCAAGTAGCTGGAAGGTGCCCAGGTTAAAGTCGGTAAACTTACGCAGCATTTCATCGTGGTTGCCGGTGAGGTAGTAAACCGGTACGCCCTCGGTAACAAACTTAAGAATGCGGCGCACCACCTTCATGTGAGCCTCGGGCCAGTATGATTTGCTGAATTGCCAAATATCGATGATATCCCCGTTAAGGATAAGCATTTTTGGCTTTATACTTTTGAGATATTTGAGGAGTTCTTTTGCGTGGCAGCCGTAGGTGCCCAGGTGTACATCAGATATAATTACAATATCAACTTCGCGCTTTGCCATCTAAACTGTGAGGCCGGCATGGCCTGTTAATTTCAATTAATATTGGCTGGCGGTGCTAACGGCTCAGAAAGATTTTTCTTCCTCGTCGTCTTCATTAACCTTTAGTTCGTAAGGGCTTATATAGAATGCACCGAGCAATACCAGTAATCCTATTACAAACAAGTAAGTAAATTCAAAATTCATCTTTCCTTATTTTTACAAATGTCGGGTAATCAAATTATTATAATGTTAAGACTGCATTAAATGTAAAAGGTTACGTACCCTTCGCAAATAAAATTTTACATGCATTTAAACATGCCTTACTAACACATAAATATCGACTTGGTTTATGAAAAGGGGATGAAACGCAACGTTAAGATTTGTTAAAATTTTTACCGATTCGCTGCAGCTGCTTCAGATGATGTTCCAGATGGATACGCATAAATTTTAACCACTGCAGGGCGGTAAGCATGCCCATGCGCGGGTGCTTATATTTTGATTGCGGTTTAGCTTCTTTTATCTGCCCGGCAATCCCGTCTACACGTTTGCGCACTTTTATGATGAGGTTTTTGGCTTCTTCCTTGTCAATCTTTTTAACGTTGCCCGTCTCTGGTGGAGATTTGAGTTTAAAAGGCGGGAAACTGCCCATGAGCAAAGTATAATGGCCTATCAGCGTAACTCCATCTTTAGTAGGCTGGCAATTATTATGGCTGCAACGCTCCAACGCTATGCTGGCGCCAAGCGTAGCTTTTAATATATGGTCATAAACCTCGGCATAGCTCCAGCCGCCGATAGGCGGCGTTTCGGCAAAACGGTCGTCGCTAAAATCATCAAGAAGGCTGCGGTAGCTGCTTAGTGCCTCATCAATGGCGCGGCGCTCTTTAACTGGATTCATAACATTAAAGTTAACAATAAAATTGTTGCAGAGGTTTCGTACCTACGGCACGAAAAGATAATTGTTTGCTGATCTACCGACCTTTTGCCCCGATGGGGCGACCTTACGTCTTTTTATTAACGTAAGACCTGAGGTAAATTGCTATAGAGTTTTCGTACCTACGGCACGAAATTGAATCATTATTTGTTGTGCTACCGACCTTTCGCCCCGATGGGGCGATTTTAAAAGACATATAAACAGGCGCTCAGTAGGAGTTTAAGGTCGGTAGAAAGATAAATAGAGATTTCTTTGTGCCATAGATGCAACCTTTAAGTCTTTGATTTGAATAGAGAACTGGAAAGTCGCTCTGTAGGAGCTTAAGGTCGGTAGAAAAACAAAAAAGAGATTTTCTCTGCGCCATAGGTGCAAAACTAAAGAACTATTCCAGCGGCTTAAAAATGTACTTCACATCATAATCTACTTCAAATTTCTCAAGGAAATTCTTGTACTCTTCTAAAAATGAGGTTTTCTTATGATGCTCTTCCTGATTGGCAATATATTCTGCAACATTAGGTATTTGCGATCGGGAATACGAAAATGCGCCATACCCTTCCTGCCATCTGAATTTTCCTTTCGTAAACTTTTCTTTATTTATCCATTCCGAAGAATCACCTTTAACTATTCTCATCAAATCGGATATAGATTGCTCTGGCCGGAAGCCAACAAACAGATGCAGATGGTCGGGCATGCTGTTTATTGCAATCATCTTATGACCATGATTACGAACGATACCGGTGATGTATTCGTGTAGCCTTTCCTTAAAAGTTTGATGGATGAGCGCCTCGCGGAGTTTTACGGCTATTACAAATTGGATGTGTATTTGTGTGTAGGTGTTAGGCATGGTTATTTGTTTCGTACCTACGGCACGAAGGATTTTCGTATTGATTTTCTACCGACCTTTTGCCCCGATGGGGCAGTTCTTATTTCTTATCAATCGGATAGTAATTACCAATATAGGAATTTATAGGATTTCTGTGAACGAGAAGTTTTTTTGCTCTGTAGGAGCCAAAGGTCGGTAGCAAGATAGAATGTAATTTCTTTTGCGCCGTAGGTGCAAAACTTCTACAACATCACCATCAATTCCTCTAATCCACGTATCTGCACTTTTACATCATCCGGTTTCTCTAAATCAAACGGATTAAAATAAATGGCATCCATACCAACGCCCATGGCGCCGCGGATATCGGCCTCAATGCTGTCGCCTATCATCACGCTTTCCTCAATGGTGGCGCCGGCCAGCTCTACCGCGTGGCGAAAGATCTGCGGATCGGGTTTGTTAACGCCTACATCCTCAGAGATAATAAGGTTCTCGAAATAAACGCCCAGGTTACAGCCCTCTAACTTTAAAGCCTGCGAATCTTTAAATCCGTTTGATATCAAATGCAGCGTGTACTTATCTTTTAAATAGGCCAGCGTTTCGTGTGCGTGCGGAAACAGGTTGGTTTTGGTAGGGCAGGTTTTTACGTAGGCATCCTCAAAATCCGTGGGGATCTGTTCGGGGTTTAAACCCAGCTCAAGAAAAGTGCTTTTGAAACGGGCCTCGCGCAATGCAGCTTTGGTGATGTGCCCCAAATGGTATTGCGCCCACAATGCATGGTTATGGCGGGTATAGGTCTTAATAAAAACCTCGGGCGAGGCTACACCGATAGTTTCTAATCCATAAGAGCCGTAAAGTTCCTGCAGGGTTTCTTCGGCATTTTTATCAAAATCCCAGATGGTGTGGTCAAGATCGAAAAAGATGTGGCGGTATTGTTTCATGGCGATTAATGAACGCTGTAAAGCTAAACATAGTTTTATGAACGGTTGTCAACAGTTTATTTTATGACGGCATATTTAAAAACAAATTTCTAAATAGTAAATTAGGAGTATATGCTGCCACTACTCGTTGCCAAACAGATCCGCGAGGCGGACGCTTTCACTATTGCCCATGAACCGATTAGCTCTATCGACCTGATGGAACGCGCTTCAAAAGCATTTGTGAGATGGTTTATCAATCACTTTCAGGATAAAAAGCAAAGCATCACGGTTTACTGCGGCACCGGCAACAATGGCGGCGACGGGTTAGCCATTGCGCGCATCCTTGCCGATCATCATTACAAGAATCTGCAGGTAAAAATCACCCGTTTCTCTGATAAAGTAACAGACGATTTTAATGCCAACCTGCAACGCTTGCAGCAAACCAGCATCTCTGTAACGGAAATAAAAGCAGGCGAAACTAAGTTTAAAGAAAATGCCGATATCATCATAGATGCGATGCTGGGCAGCGGCTTAAACAAACCGCTCGAAGGGGATTATAAAAGCCTGGTTGAGTATCTGAATAGCTTAAATAAAACGATAGTTGCGGTAGACGTACCCACCGGTTTTTACACCGATGGCGAGATCCCTAAAGATACCACCATTTTAAAGACAGATATCACTATCACCTTTCAGCAGCCAAAGGTTAATTTTCTACTGCCGGAATCAGGGCCGTACATTAACTGCTGCGAGGTGGTGAAAATTGGATTGAACGAAAAGTTTATCCGGTCGGTTGATACGCCTTACTATTTTGTAGAGGAAGCAGATATCAACAGGATATTTAAACCCCGCCATCGTTTCAGTAATAAGGGTACTTACGGCCATGCGCTGATCATTGCAGGGAAAAATGAGACCATGGGGGCAGCGCTGTTAGCCTCATCGGCCTGTGCGCATGCCGGGGCTGGATTAACAACCGCATGCATCCCGCAAAGCGGGCTGGTTGCCCTCAATAGCTCCATGCCCGAGGTGATGGCCCTATTGCGTGAGGAAGATGAACTGCCCGAAATTGCCTGGGATAAATTTGCCGCCATTGGCATTGGCCCCGGTCTGGGTAAAAGTACGGATACCCTGCAATTGCTAAATGCCATTTTTGAGAACTATAAAAAGCCCGTGGTTATTGATGCCGATGCTTTAAATGTATTAGGCGAAAATCAGCAGCTGTTGACCGACCTGCCTGCCGGTAGTATCCTTACACCGCACATGAAAGAGTTTGATCGTTTGTTTGGCGAACATACCAGCTGGTGGCAGCGTATCCAAACGGCGAAAGCAAAAGCCAAAGAACTCAATATCTATATCGTTCTTAAAAACGATTACACCATTACGGCTACGCCGGATGAAAAACTGTATTTCAACTCTACCGGAAACCCTGCAATGGCAACAGGTGGCATGGGCGATGTGTTGACCGGCGTGATCACCAGTTTATTAGCGCAAAAATATTCACCGGAAGAAGCTTGTTTGTTGGGAATTTACATTCACGGGAAGGCGGGGGATGAGTTGGCATTACCCAACCGTATGCATGTGGTGTTGCCACAAAAAGTAATCAATCAGTTGCCAATTACCATGGCAAAATTAAAGGCATAAAAAAAGCGAATGCAAGTATAACATTCGCTTTTAAACTATTAACTGATCTTATAAAGAACTACATACTTCTAACTAACTGATGATATGACGCGCTGCGCGGTCATTCGTTACAGTTAACAACGCGAAATATTTAATTGTTTTATAATAAATATCATTTTTAACAAAAATTTAACATTTGGAAGCTGTTTTTGGATAAAAACAGACTATAAACATATTATTATAAGTACTTATATAATATTAAAATTGTCCTATTACAACCATTTGATCTAAAGTAGGATTAACGCTACCGCCTTTAGGCTCTAATGTTACCGCAAAGCCTTGGGCCAATGCTACATTTTTCATTTCTTTAACAATTGCACTGTCGGCAGCTGCGTTGTCAAACAATCCCATATCAACCGGTTTGCCTTTTACCAAAGCCCACAATTGGTATTCGTGTTTATCGTCGTGCTTTGGTAAGGTCATTGATTCCATATCAACCATTACCTTTTGGCTGCTCGGGTTCCAGGCCAGCATCATTGATGCTGCAGGTGTTTTAGGCAATCCTTTTAAACGTACAATACGGTAATTGCTATCGCGATATATTCTTAATTGATTGTCTTTAAAATTTACCTGGTTGGCAAATTTTGTTTTATCAGCCTGTAAAGTAGCTAATTGTGTGTTTGACTCCTGCAATTGGCTATACAAACTTACCATACCGTAAATGCTGATAAGTAATAGTGTTAAGCAGGCCGCAAAAGCATATTTATAAAATTGGGTACGTTTAGGCATGGTAATTACCTTATCGTCCTCATACTCCTCTTCGTCGCTGTGTTTGCGTTGTTTGGTAAATATGCGGTCGTCGCCAAGGTTAACCAATGTGCTGTTCACTATTTTGCCGCGCAAGCCTTCAGAGGGTTCAATAGCATGCTCTTGCGCAAACATTTCCAGAGATTGTTCAATTTCGGCAAGCTCTGTCTTCACGGCAGGATGTTCTAAGGCCATTTTTTCTACATCCAGCCTTTCTTCCGGACTAAGATCGCCCAGAACATAAAGTTCCAGCACCCCTGATTCAATATATGCCTTAACGTCTTTCACTATTCATTAAAATGTTTTCTGAGTTGTTGTATAGCCATTCTTAACCTTGTTTTAATGGTACCCAGCGGAACGTCCAGTTCTTCGGCTGCTTCCACATGGGTGTATCCTTTAAAGTAAACGAGGTCGAGAATTGCTCTTTGCTCAGGCTTTAGCGTTGCCACCATTTCCTTGATGCCTAACAATTCAGGATTGTAAACGGTATTCCTTTGTTCGTCAATGAAAGTTACGTTATTTTCCAGCTCTTGGTTTTTGCCCTGGTTCCTAAAATCTTTAGATCGTACTTTATCGATGGATAAATTGCGTGCAATGTTTACCATCCAGGTAAATAAACGGCCTTTATCGGCACTATAACTTGCAAATGAATTCCAGATCTTTACAAAAGTTTCCTGTAAAACATCTTCGGCAAATGCTTCCTCGGTAACAATACGTACTATAACACCATATAATGATGCCGAGTACATATCATACAGGGCCTCAACAGCAATTTTCTCGCGGTTGCGCAATGCCTGTATAAGGTCTTCCTCTGATAGTGATATTTTACGTTTGGGGCTCAATTGGGTGTAATATATAAAGGAAATATCACATGTCAAACAAATGTTTTTCTGCGTGATAAGAAGAACGTACAAGCGGGCCGCTTTCTACGTACTTAAATCCTTTTTTTAGTCCCCATTCTTTGTATGATGCAAACTGATCAGGGTGTATCCAGTCAATAACCGGGTGGTGGTTGCGGGTTGGTTGCAGGTACTGGCCAAGGGTAAGGATGTGTACACCGGCTTCTAACAGGTCGTCCATAGCCTCAAGCACATCTTCCTCGCGTTCGCCCAGGCCCAACATAATGCCCGATTTGGTTCTTAAGCCTGCAGCTGATATGCGGCTTAAGGCTTCTAAACTGCGATCGTATTTTGCCTGTATGCGTACCTCGCGGGTTAACCGGCGTACAGTTTCCAGGTTGTGCGAAACAACTTCAGGGCGTACGGCAATAACGCGGTCAAGGTTATCCCAAATGCCGCGGAAATCGGGCAGTAAAGTTTCTAATGTGGTGTCAGGGCTTTCGCGGCGGATAGCGTTGATGGTTTCAGCCCAGATGATAGAACCACCGTCTTTCAAATCGTCACGATCTACCGAGGTAATCACACAGTGTTTAACCTGCATTAGTTTTACCGAATTGGCCACACGCTCAGGCTCGTTGGTATCAACTGCCAGGGGCCTGCCGGTAGCAACCGCGCAGAAAGAGCACGAGCGGGTACATATATTACCCAATATCATGAAGGTTGCCGTACCGGCGCCCCAGCACTCGCCCATGTTTGGGCAATTGCCGCTTTCGCAGATGGTGTGCAGCTTATGCTCATCAACCAAACCGCGAACGTGCGCATACTCTTTTCCCACCGGAAGTTTCACTCTCAACCAATCCGGTTTACGTTGCGGCGGGGTTGCTGGTACTACTGGCAAATCAATCATGCCACAAAAATAGGGAAAAAGCAAGTAGGTGCATCCGCCGCTTTAATGAATATTACGCAGAAACGATAATGTGGTTTATCCTACCATGTCATTGCGAGGAGCGATAGCGACGTGGCAATCTCATAGGATGATCAGCAATGATGCGTACGGTAATTGTAGCCTATGAGATTGCCGCGCTACGCTCGCAATGACATGGTCGGATAGATTTATGTAAAACAAAAAAGTCCGCAGGCAACGCCTGCGGACTTTTTTGTTATCTTGATTCCTGACTCTAAGATTCCTGACTCTAAAAATCTTGCCTCTCCACTTAAGCCATTACACTCATCGCCTCATCAACAGAGATCGATCCGTGTGATTGGTCTAAGATGCATTCACCGTCTTTTATCACCAGCATCTGTGGTGATTCGTGATGTACCAGAAAATCCTGGGCAATTTTATTGGAAATGTCGCGATGCTGGATCAAGTCAAGGAAATATACCGGCATATCTGCAGGCAGGCTCTCCCAATCCATCTCAAAACGGCGTTTAGCCATCATGCTGATTGAACAGCGCGTGCTGTGTTTAAAAATAAGGCTGTAGCCCTGATTGTTTTTAATATTATCCAGCTGATCAGCCGTTTCCAACTTTGTCCATTCCATACCGCAAAAATAGGCTTATAAACTTTCTTATAAGTAAAAACAGTGTAAAACTACTTTGGTTTTTAAAATAAAAGCCTTGTATTAGCGGTGGTTAGGGTATGAACCATAAGCCGGGCAAAGTTTGTTTGAGCATGATGCCATGCTGCCCAATGCAAGCGCGATGATAGCAATGTAGAAGATCTTTTTCATGTATGTAATAAAGTCAATTTATACGATATCAGGCTTGCAAAGTTTCGTTCAGTTTAGCCATTTTAATGGCTGTTACTGCCGCTTCGTCGCCTTTGTTACCATGTTTACCACCGCTGCGGTCAATAGCCTGCTGCTGGTTATCAGTGGTTAATACCCCAAATATAACAGGTTTTGAATATTTTATAGCAACATTCGACACTCCATTTGCAACAGCATCGCAAATAAAATCAAAATGGCGCGTTTCGCCCTGTATAACGCATCCCAGGGTGATAACGGCATCAATTTTTTTATTTTTTAACAGTAGCTCTGCCCCGCTGGTAAGCTCAAAACTGCCGGGTACTGGGTATGAATGGATGTTCTCAGGCTTAGCGCCGTACTTGATCAGGCTGTTATAAGCACCCTGGTAAAGGGCATTGGTTATCTCTGCATTCCACTCGGCCACAACAATACCAAAGCTGAAGTTCTCGGCTGATGGTATTTCGCTTGCGGTAGAAAAATCGGACAGGTTTTTTAATTGAGTTGCCATTTCTTAAAATCTTTCAGGAGCCAAATATAATCCTTGTTAAACAAATAAAGCCCCGCATAGCAGGGCTTTATTAATATTGTGATATCAGCGTGAATTATTTTGATTCAACGCGACCAATGTAAGCATCGATGCTTTGTGCTTCGGCGCTTTCAGGGTAATCTGATTTTATTTTTTTGTAAGTATCAGCTGCAGCAGCTTTATCTTTTTTAGCCTCGTACACTAAACCTAATTTTTTAAGATAAAGCGGAGAAAGGAATTTGTTAGATGCTTTATCAGCAGCTTTTTTGAAGTAAGTTTCAGCTTTTTCCAAATCTTTCAGCTCCACATAAGCATCACCTGTTGCACCAAGTGCCTCAGCAGCGACCATGTTATCATCACCACGGAAATTGGTTAAATTTTCGATAGCCTGGCGGTATTCACCTTTGTTAAGGTAAGCAGTACCCAGGTAGAAGTAAGCAAGATTAGCAGTTTTAGTGTTGCTGTAATCGGCAATAATTTTTTTGAAACCAGGGTAACCGGCATCGCCATTAATGGCTTTGTCCCACTCTTTGTTGTTCCAGTAATCTTGGGCAGCGTACATTTTACCTGCAGCTTCGCCTTCTCTTGGGCCAAGGTATAACCTTAAGTAGGCTATGTAAATGACAATCATTACAACAACTGCTGCTGCAATAAATAATAAGCTTTTTTGGTTCTCCTGAACAAAACTTCCGCTTTTAACAGCACTTGCTTTTTCTGCTTCAGTTTTAGTTTTCACCTCGGTTGCTGACATCTGTATGTAAAAATTAAGTTTGCAAAAATACGGTTTTCAAACCTTTTAGCAAATTAAAGTTTTGTTGATTTCAGATGTGCAAATTTCAGATGTGCAGATAATAAGGTGGATATGCAAATGTGCAGATTTCAGATGCGATATTGAATATGCAGATGTGCAGATTTCAAATGTGCAAATATGGAGATAGAATGATTAATTCACCCTTGTAATCTGCACATTTGAAATCCGCACATTTCCTCGCATTTGCACATTAAGAAAACTTCTCTTCCATCATTTTTTCAAGCGCAAACATTTCATCGCGTAGCTTGGCTGCAAGCAGGAAGTCCATGTTTTTAGCGGCGGCAACCATGTCTTTACGAGTATTCTCGATAGATTTCTTCAGGTCGGCCTTGGTCATGTATTGCACAATTGGGTCTGCCGCAAGCGTAGCCACTTCGTTCTCAACGTAAGCCTGCTGAACGCCGCCTTTAAAGTCGACCACCGAGGTTTGCTCCATAATTTCCGATTTGCTTTTGCCCACCGTTTTTGGAACTATGCCATGCTCTTCGTTGTATTTCATTTGCTTCTCACGACGGCGCGATGTCTCGTCCATCGTTATCTGCATAGAGTCGGTTATGGTATCGGCATACATAATTACCCGCCCGCGATCGTTCCTCGCTGCACGGCCAATGGTTTGGATCAACGAACGCTCTGAACGAAGGAAGCCTTCTTTATCAGCATCCAGAATAGCCACCAATGAAACCTCTGGTAAATCCAAACCCTCACGCAAAAGGTTAATACCGATGAGTACATCAAATTCACCCAAACGTAATCCGCGGAGTATCTCCACACGTTGCAGGGTTTTTACCTCTGAGTGGATGTAACGGCATTTAATGCCCAGCCTGTCCATATATTTGGCCAACTCCTCGGCCATACGTTTGGTAAGGGTGGTCACCAGTACGCGGTCGCCGGCTTTAATGGTTTTATCTACCTCATCCAGCAGATCATCTACTTGGTTAATTACCGGGCGAATATCGATCAGCGGGTCTAAAAGGCCGGTAGGGCGTATCACCTGCTCAACCACCACACCGTCTGATTTTTCCAGTTCAAAGTCTCCCGGGGTAGCGCTTACATAAATGGTTTGTGGTGCCAGGCGTTCAAACTCTTGGAAGTTGAGCGGGCGGTTATCCATCGCCGCAGGCAAACGGAAACCATACTCAACCAGTGAGATCTTGCGCGATCTGTCGCCACCATACATGGCACGTATCTGCGGTACGGTAACGTGGCTTTCATCAATCACCATCAGGTAATCATCCGGGAAATAATCCAGCAAACAGAAAGGGCGCATACCCGGCTGCCTGCCATCAAAAAAGCGCGAATAGTTTTCGATGCCGCTGCAGTA
Organism: Mucilaginibacter conchicola; assembly: GCF_003432115.1. Taxonomy (GTDB): domain Bacteria; phylum Bacteroidota; class Bacteroidia; order Sphingobacteriales; family Sphingobacteriaceae; genus Mucilaginibacter; species Mucilaginibacter conchicola. The sequence continues at coordinate 195,992 of NZ_QWDC01000002.1, read as the reverse complement.
ACCTAACTCGCGGATCATCTCCAGGTCGTAGTTAACCCTTTCTTCGAGGCGTTTGGCTTCGATGAAGCGCTGATCGTCTATAAATTGCTTTTTGCGGGTCTCCAGCTCTTCCTGTATAGCCCAAACCGATTGCTGAAAACGCTCGCGCGGGGCAACGTATAGGTTGGCCGGGTAAACCACCATGTGCGTGGTTTTCTCGATAGTTTTACCGGTGGTGATATCAAACGAACTTAGCTCTTCAATATCATCGCCAAAGAAAGATACGCGATAAGCATAATCAAGATACGGTGGGAAAATATCTACTGTATCACCTTTAACCCTAAATGTACCACGTTTAAAATCGGCCGTGGTACGGGCGTATAATATCTCCACCAAACGGTGCAAAAATGCATTGCGGCTAACACGCGTGCCCACTGCAAACTTAAAGACCGAAGCGGCAAAGTCCTCGGGGTTACCCATACCGTAGATACATGAGATAGACGATACCACAATCACATCCCTGCGGCCACTCATGAGTGCCGAGGTGGTGCGCAAGCGGAGCTTTTCTATCTCCTCGTTTATCTGTAGGTCTTTCTCTATGTATGTATTTGACGAAGGGATAAATGCCTCGGGCTGGTAATAATCGTAGTAGGATACAAAGTAGTTTACGGCGTTTTCCGGGAAAAACTGCTTGAACTCGCCGTATAGCTGTGCCGCCAGCGTTTTGTTGTGGCTTAATATGAGCGTTGGCTTTTGCGTTTGCTCAATTACATTGGCAATGCTGAAGGTTTTACCCGAGCCGGTAACACCCAGCAAGGTCTGAAACTGATCGCCATTGTTTACACCGTCAACCAGTTGGCGGATGGCCTCGGGCTGGTCGCCGGAAGGTACGTATTGAGAGGTTATTTTAAAATCCATGCGTTAAACAAAAATACGTATAAACGATTAGTTATTTGAGTGATCGGCAATATGTGATAACGATTTTGACGGAGCAATGTTCGATATCGTAGTGCAAAGGAAATAAGGGGGAGTGACAACGGTATGTCAGGAGGCCTCACCTAAATCCTCTCCAAAGGAGAGGACTTTTAAAATAATCAACTTGATTGTCATTTCGAACAAGCGGGAGCGAGGAGAAATCTTCTGCATGCGATACTCATGGTGTAGAAGATTTCTCCTCGTTCCTCGTTCGAAATGACAGTTTGGGTTTGGATACTGCTTAGGCTTCTGTATCTTTAACCATGCCAACCATACAGCCATTTATCCTTAATAAAACCAACAGCATTGCCAACCAGTTTTTAGCTGAGATGCGGGATGTGAATATTCAGCAGGATAAATTCCGTTTCAGGCAGAACCAGGAAAGGCTGGGCAGCATACTGGCTTACGAGATTAGCAAGACGTTACAATACACCGAAACTGAAGTGCAAACCCCGCTGGGCATTGCACCCGTAAATATGCCTGCCGATGAACCGGTTATTGGTACCATTATGCGGGCGGGCTTACCCTTTCATCAGGGTTTTATTAACTTCTTTGACCGTTCGCCTTCTGCCTTTATTACTGCTTTCAGAAAAGTAAAAAAGAGCGGCGATTTTACCATCCAGCTTAACCATATCTCCAGTCCGGATCTTACTGGCAAGGTGTTGATCATCTGCGATACGATGCTTGCCACCGGCCAAAGTATGGTGTTGGTCTGTAAAGAGCTGATGGCGCTTTATGATATCAAAGCCCTGCATATTGCCTGCGTAATTGCCAGTACCGAAGGTATTGCCCACGTACGTGCCAACCTGCCCAAAGCCCGTATCTGGACCTGTGCCGTTGATGACGAGATGACCAGCAAAGCTTATATCGTACCCGGTTTGGGTGATGCGGGCGATTTGGCGTTTGGGGAAAAGGCGTAAGTAATGCTTAATAATGATATCTGCATTGTAATATCACAACGCTTTCGTTATCAATTTTGTAAACTATTCTGTGTTCAAGATTTATCCTGCGCGACCACCAGCCGGCTAAATTGTGTTTTAGAGGTTCCGGCTTACCGCTACCTTCGAATGGCGAGCGGTCTATTTCTTTAACTAAGGCGTTTATCTTCTTTAAAGTGACCTTGTCAGTATTTTGCCAATGGAGATAATCTTCCCAGGCTTGGTCAAGAAAAACGATCTTCATTCTTCAATGAGGCTTCTTTCCTTGGCTAAACCTTTTTCGTAATCTTCGATACCTTGCAGTAATCGCAAAGCATTTTTAGGACTTTTTAAAAGATAAAAAGTCTCTTCCATACTCTCATAATCAGATTTAGAAAGCACAACAACATCCTCGTCTTTACTGTTTGTTACAAACAAAGGCATATGATCTTTACGCACTTTATCCAAGTAGCTTTTAAGCTGCTGTCTGAAAGATGTATACGTTGTTATCTGCATGGTAAAGTAATTTAATCTAAGATAAAGAATAAAATAAACATGTACAACTTTCTGTACCTATTTTATCCCCATCTCCTTTTTCAAAAACTTACCTGTAAAGCTTTCTTTTACTTTGCAAAGGCCTTCGGGAGTACCGCTGAACAGGATCTTACCACCGCCTGCGCCACCTTCGGGGCCAACATCTATCACGTGGTCAACTACTTTTATTACGTCGAGGTTGTGCTCTATCACCAGTACGGTGTTGCCTTTATCAACCAGTTGCTGCAATACACCAAGCAGTACGTTAATATCTTCAAAGTGCAAGCCGGTTGTAGGTTCATCTAAAATGTAGAATGTATTGCCGGTATCTTTTTTAGAAAGTTCGGTAGCCAGTTTTACACGCTGCGCCTCACCGCCTGATAGGGTGGTAGATGCCTGGCCTAAGGTGATGTAACCCAAACCTACATCGTTCAAAGTTTTTACTTTGCGATAGATGGATGGGATATGCTCAAAGAATGGCGTAGCATCCTCAATGCTCATGTCCAGTACATCGCTGATAGATTTGCCGCGGTAACGGACCTCAAGTGTTTCGCGGTTGTAGCGGCGGCCCTGGCATTCTTCGCAAGGTACCTGTACATCCGGCAGGAAATTCATTTCTATCACTTTCATGCCTGCACCCTGGCAGGTCTCGCAACGGCCACCTTTTACGTTGAACGAGAAGCGGCCCGGTTTATATCCCCGTATGCGCGACTCCGGCAGTGCAACAAACAGGTTGCGGATATCAGAGAACACACCGGTATAAGTAGCCGGATTTGAACGCGGCGTACGGCCAATAGGCGTTTGGTCTATCTCGATTACCTTATCAATATTTTCCAGTCCTTCAATTTTCTCATACGGAAGCGGATGCTTTTTAGCGCGGAAGAAATGATGATTCAGGATAGGGTATAAGGTCTCGATGATCAAGCTCGATTTACCTGAACCTGATACCCCGGTTACACCTATCAATTTACCCAACGGAAAATCAACCGAAACTTTTTTCAGGTTATGTCCCGTTGCTTTTTTAAGGCTCAATGATTTGCCGTTACCCTCTCTACGTTTTTTTGGGATGGCAATTTCTTTTTTACCGTTTATGTATGATGTGGTAAGCGTTGTAGCGCTCATCAATTGTGCTGGTGTGCCTTCGGCCACCACGGTACCACCGTGTACACCTGCTGCCGGCCCCATGTCAATCACGTGGTCGGCTTCCAGTATCATATCTTTATCGTGTTCAACAACCAGTACGGTATTACCCAGGTCGCGCAGGTTTTTAAGGGCGTTTATCAGGCGCTCGTTATCGCGCTGGTGTAAGCCGATGCTTGGCTCATCCAGTATGTACATTACATTCATCAGTTGCGAGCCTATCTGCGTAGCCAGCCTGATGCGCTGCGCTTCGCCGCCTGATAGTGTTTTAGCTGTGCGGTCTAAAGTCAGGTAGCTTAAGCCAACATCCAACAGGAAGCCTATACGTGCGCGGATCTCTTTTAATATCTCTTTAGCGATGACGTTCTGACGCTCGTTCAAACGATTTTCTAAACCGGTGAACCAGGCATCCAACGTAGTGATGTCCATGCAGGCCAGCTCAAAGATGTTCTTTTCATCAACCTTAAAATGCAGCGATTCTTTCTTTAAACGGGCACCTTCACAAACCGGGCAAGTACGCAGCACGCGATAGTTTTCCATATCGTCCATACCTTCGTCGCCGCGGCGTTCCTGCTGCTCTTCCAGCATTCGGATGATACCATCAAACGTGATCTGGTAGCTTTGAACGTTCCATTTATTATACTCAACAGCAACGGTTATCATATCCGGCGTGCCGTTCAAAATGATCTCCAATTGTTCGCGGGTAAGCTTCTCTATAGGGGTTGATAACGAGAACTCATATTTTTTAGCTAATGATTTCAGCACTTGGAAGATCCAGGTCTCGCGGTATTCGCCGATAGGTGCTAAACCGCCATTTAGGATACTCAGCTTAGGGTTCGGTATAACCGAGGCTTCATCCACCTCAAAAATATAACCCAGGCCGTTACATTTCTCGCAGGCACCATAAGGCGAGTTGAACGAGAAAGTATTCGGCTGCGGCTCATCATAAGATATGCCCGATACCGGGTCCATCAGGTATTTACTGAAGTAGGCAACGTTGTTATCCTTATCCGCAATACGGATGATACCCTTAGCCGTTTTTAAAGCCGATTGTACCGAAGTAAACAGGCGTTTGCTATCCGCTTCAGTTACCGTCAATCTATCCACCACAATATCAATATCGTGGATCTTGTAACGGTCGAGTTGCATTTTTGGCTCAACGTCCATTATCTGGCCGTCAACATAAACTTTCAGATAGCCCTGCTTGCGGATCTGTTCAAACAGCTCGCGGTAGTGGCCTTTGCGGGCTTTTACTACGGGCGCCAAAATATTCACCGGCTGCCCATCGAATTTATCGGCAATGGTTTTCAGTATCTGGTCTTCGCTCATGCGTTCCATCTTTTCGCCGGTGGTGTAGCTGTAGGCATCACCTGCGCGGGCAAAAAGCAAACGCATAAAATCGTATATCTCGGTAATGGTACCCACTGTAGAGCGCGGGTTTTTGCTGGTGGTTTTTTGCTCAATGGCAATCACCGGACTAAGGCCCGATACCTTGTCTACATCCGGCCGTTCCATACCGCCCATAAACTGGCGCGAATAGGCCGAAAAAGTTTCCATATAGCGGCGCTGGCCCTCGGCATAAATGGTGTCGAAAGCCAACGATGATTTGCCGCTGCCACTAAGGCCGGTTATAACTACCAGCTTGTTGCGCGGAAAAGAAACGTCGATATTTTTTAGATTGTGTACCCGGGCACCATAAACCTCAACCTCACTTTGCTCGCCCAGATCTATTATTTTTTCGCTCATATATCTTTATGGAAACATTGTAAATGCGGCATGGTTTTAGGCTACATGCGCATTGCTAAAAATTTTCGCAAATATACATAAAAGACCGCTGATTTTAATGAGTTTAGGATTAATGTGATTTTATTACACAGCCTTGTTATTCCGGGCTGAAATCAAAAAATGGAGTGGGGTGATTTGGGCGTTCCCTGCGGTCGGGTTATCCGCTCATACGCGCACTGGCATTAGGCACAGGGCAGGTATCCGCTGCTACCCCTAACGCGAGCTCACCACTACCTTATTGCGAGCGTAGCGTGGCAATCCTCGATTTGCAGGTTGCTCTGTAAGTAGGGGATTGCCACGTCGCTGTCGCTCCTCGCAATGACGTAACGTAGATAGGTTTGAAATTACCCCTTCACTATCAAACAAACCGCATAAGCCACAACGCCCTCTTCTCTACCAATAAAACCAAGCTGCTCGTTGGTGGTTGCTTTAATGGAGATATCTTCAATATCTATACCGGCAGCTTTGGCAATATTGGCTTGCATGGCCGGGATGTGCGGGTTTATCTTGGGTGCCTCAAGGCATACCATGGCATCGATATTGCCAATTTTCCAGCCTTTTTCATCAAGCAGTTTTACCACGTGTTGCAGCAATATAAGGCTACTGATGCCCTTCCAGCGATCGTCTTTGTTAGAGAAATGGTAGCCGATATCGCGCAGGTTGGCGGCACCTAAAAGAGCGTCGCAAATGGCATGCAGCATTACATCGGCATCAGAGTGGCCATAAGCGCCGCTGGTATGTTCAAGGTTTACGCCACCTAATACAAAAGGGTGGTTTTGCTTTAGCTGATGTACATCAAACCCAAAGCCTACTTTAATTTTAGTCATTTATTTTTTTGCCGCTGTTGAAGCGTTATTTACGCCGCCAAAGTTAGCCGATAAAGTAAAACGCAGGGTGTTTGCCAGCGGACTATTTTGCTGGCTTGCCATAAGGTAGGCAAAATCAAACCTATAATCTTTGTACTTTAACCCAAAACCGGTGGTAAGGTAATGGCGCCCACCCTTTTGCGGATTCTCGTAGAAATAACCTGCACGCAAAGCAAACATGTTGTTGTACATATACTCTACTGCAGGCGAAAGAGTAAATTCCTTTAACTCCTCGCTAAAACCACCCGGCGCATCCCCAAAAGATTGGAAAATACCTGCAGGGACTGATACATTATCATCATGCCCTTTAACAATATTTCCTTGTGCATCGCGGATAGGCGGGGTAGGTACCAGGAGTTTGTTAAAATCAAGCGCTACGGTGAATTTATTCAGGCTGTCTAACTTCCAGGCGTTGGCAACACCAAATTTTAAATTGGTTGGCAAAAAGTACGATGGCCCGTTATCGGCGTAATTTATTTTAGTGCCGATGTTAGAAATATTGGTACCAAATGAAAAGGTTTTATTATCACCATATCCCTGGCTGTAAAATACCGATACGCCTGCTGCAAAGGCATTGCCTGCTTTATTAACCTGGCCACTACCGGTTACGAAAGCGCCGTTGTTAAAGTTTGAGTAAATATACCTGGCTTGTAACCCTAAAGACAGGTTGTTGCCAAACTTACGTGCAAAAGCAACGTCAAAGGCAAACTCATTTGGGATGTATGTGCCAAGATCTACCTGGTTAGGGTCTACCAATTGTATTGATCCTAAATTAAAATATCTTAGTGATGCACCTAAGGTGTTGCGCTCATCCATTTTGTAAGCATAGCTTAGGTATGATAAACTTACATCGGGCACTAAATGGCGTAACCAGGGGTTGTATGAAACAGACAGGTTGTGGTTATCTTCTAAAAAGGCAAGCTTGGCCGGGTTCCAGTAATTATCATTCACATCAGCCGAAAGTGCAACACCGGCATCGCCCATGGCGCCAGAACGGGAGTCGGGTGTGATGTTCAAAAAAGGGACCGCCGTAAGTATTGAATTTGTGCCACCACCGTTAACGCCTGTTGAGCTTTGTGCAGTTGCAAATGCCGGTATTATAAGCAAAACATACAGTGCAAGGCTTTCGGGTTTCAGGAATTTCATTGGTGCAATTTAATCTTATTATGTAAATAAGTAATAAATTTAACATTCTATTATATATGCAAACCACTGTTAAAGTATTGGTATTTTGCAAATAATTGTAACCGGCGCACTAAATTTGGCGTACAAAAGCACACAGGGCAAAATGCGCTTTGCTATTGCCCTTTTTAGCGTAATTTGTTATTTAATTTTTTATAAATTTACCAGCAAATATTTACAATTTGAAGATGAGAGTACTTACCACTACTGCTTTAGTGATGTTGGGCTTAAGCTTTATGCTTAGCAGCTGCAGTAAAAAAGAGCAGTCGCAAAAAACCGGTATGTCCTATAACGACAGGACAAACGGCGGTTACCTGCGTTTTAGGCAAACACACCCAACACCCGGCCCGGGCCTTGTACCTATTGAAGGTGGTACATTTGTATTGGGTGGCAGTGCCGATCAGGATGTTGTTTACGAATACAACAATATTCGCCGCAGGGTAACTGTACCATCATTTTATATGGATGAAACCGAGGTATCAAACCAGGATTGGTTAGATTACCTTCATTGGATAAATATTACCTTCCCTAATGATAACGAGCTTTACTACAATGCCCTGCCCGATACATTGGTATGGCGCAGCCCGCTATCATACAACGAGCCTTATGTAGATAACTACTTACGCCACCCTGCTTTTCAGGATTACCCGGTTGTGGGCGTAACCTGGGATCAGGCGCAGGAGTACTGTGTATGGCGTACCGACCGTACCAACGAGAATATTTTACGTGCACGTGGCAACCTTGTTACCTGGAAAGATAAAGCAGGCAAACAAGGCCAGGGCAATGCTGGTGCAGGCACTGGTGCCGATCAGCCATTCAATACAGTTATGTATTTGAACGGCCAGTATCAGGGGCAAGGTATTGATGGTAAGAAAATGATACCTGACCTTAACCCGAACGCGAAAGCAACCGGTACGGGTAAAAACGGCCGTGCTGTGCGCCCTGTACGTATGGAAGATGGTATAGTAAAACAAGGGTACCGCTTACCATCAGAGGCTGAGTGGGAATATGCTGCCTTAGCACTTGCAGGTAACACCCAGTTTGAAAATATTAATGATGGTAAAGTTTACCCTTGGAATGGTCTTGGTGTACGTTCGCCAAAAAGTAAAACACGGGGTTTAATATTGGCCAACTTTAAACGCGGCAACGGTGATAACGCCGGTGTGGGCGGTGGCCTTAACGATAAGGCAGATATTACTGCACCTGTACGTTCTTATGAGCCTAATGATTTTGGCTTGTATAACATGGCAGGTAACGTAAACGAGTGGGTTGCTGATACCTATCGCCAAACTTCATTTGAAGATGTAGACGACTTTAACCCTTTCCGTGGTAACGAATTTACAACCAATCGCCTTGCAGACCCTGCAAAAGGTTTGTATGCAAAAGATAAGTATGGCCGCCCTATTAAAGACCCTGCAAGATCTAACAAGAAATTAAAGTATAGCGAAATGCTTGCGCAGCAACAAGCCGGACAGGCTGCAGGTAACCAGCAACCGGGTGCAAATGGCAACAGTGCCCAGCCGGGTGTTGCTGCAGATGCGAAGAACCCGCTTGCAGGTAAGGCTTACACTGCTGATAACCGCGGCTTTAACGATACTGTTAACACTGCACTTTATGGCACAACCACATTGGTTAACGACCACTCTAAAGTATACAAAGGTGGTTCATGGAATGACCTTGCCTACTGGTTAAACCCTGCAACCCGCCGCTTTATGAACCAGGATGAATCAAGCGCTGTGGTAGGTTTCCGTTGTGCAATGACCATGGTTGGTGCACCTGAGATACACCCTGAAGGTAAACCACACTTGCCGGTTAAAAAAGCAAAAACCTTTAAAGCAAGATAAGATCATAAGCTTATATAAAAAGCCGCTTCCCTTAAAGGAAGCGGCTTTTTTGTTGCCAGGAATTTTTAATCTTACGATGTCATTTCGAACGAGGTACGAGGAGAAATCTTGTTAGTTTGAAAGTTTGGAATAACAAGATTTCTCCTAGCTGTCGCTCGTTCGAAATGACACACCTTTAAAACTATTTTCGGCTTTAATAAAGATTTTTTATACCTAACCTGTTAACAATCAATTAAATGTTAACAAATAAATCACTGCTACATAACGTTTATAAAATAGTTTATCGCTTATTTTTATAGACCTATTACGGGTCAATCATTAAAAATTAACTAAACCAAATTTTTATGACCTGGAGAAAATTTAGCGGTGAGGTAATCCAAACACCAATACTGGAAGAAGTAGAAGCTGCCATTGAACGCGAAACCAACCTTGGTAATAAACTTAAAGTTTGCATAGGGACAGATTCGCAGGTAAAAGGTGCAGTTACAGATTTTGCTACCGTAATTGTGTTTATCCGCGAGCAGCGTGGTGCTTTCATGTTCATCCATCAGGAGCGTACCTCTCAAAAAATGAGCATTAAAGAGCGTATGCTGCACGAGGTTCAAAAATCTATCGACATTGCCTACAAACTTTGCGACCTGCTTGACCTGTACGAGGTAGAGCTTGAGGTACATGCCGACATCAACACCAATCCTATGTTTAAAAGCAACCAGGCCCTGCACGAGGCCATGGGCTACATCCTGAGCATGGGCTTTGTGTTTAAAGCAAAACCCGAAGCCTTTGCAAGCTCATGCTGTGCCAATAAGATGGTGCAGTAACGTTTTAGAGATCGGAGATTTGTTGATTAGAGATTAGTTAGTTGCGGTTTTATTTCTGCTAAGCTTTTTCTAACTTGCCTTTAATTAGGCAGGCAGAGGCTTGGTCGCCGATAATGAGACCTGATCTCTAACCTCCGATTAACTAATCTCTGAAAAACCATGTCCCCATTAATAGAAATTACCGACCCTAAGATATTTGACCCATCTGTTGTATTGATTGATGTGCGCGGCGGTGCTAATGCGCATGACCGTTACCTGCAGGGCCACCTGCCAAACGCTATTTTTGCTTCGCTGGATGATGACCTGGCTGCGCACCCTGCCGATGCCGCCTTTGGCGGAAGGCACCCACTGCCCGCCCTTGCCGATTTTGCTGCTACCCTGCAGCGTTGGGGCGTAACACCCGATAGCCATATTGTAGTTTATGATGATAAGAATGCTGCTATGGGCGGTGCAAGGCTTTGGTGGATGTTACGCTCGATAGGTCATGATAACGTGCAGGTGCTTAACGGTGGCCTGAAAACTGCACAGGATGAAGGTGTGGAGTTAAGTACAGATGAGTATCAGCCTAAGCCTGCTGCCAGTGTTTATCCTGTTGCTGCGGCCTACAAGAATACCGTAGACATAGAAGAAGTGAAACAAGCTGCCAGGGCTGACAGCCGTGTGGTGATAGATGTACGCGAGGGCGTGCGTTATCTGGGCCATACCGAGCCTTTAGACCTGGTTGCTGGCCATATACCCGGCGCAATAAATCTGTTCTACAGCAACAGCCTGTCGCCCGAGGGAAGGTACCTTACTGCCGAAGCTTTGAAAACTTTATATGATGATACTATTGGCGACGTAAAACCGGGCGATGTAATAGTGCATTGTGGATCGGGTGTTACGGCCTGTCATACCTTGCTGGGTATGGAGTATGCAGGCATTGTTGGCCCGAGATTATACGTAGGTTCATGGAGTGAATGGAGCCGCCGCGACCTGCCAATTGCTACCGAGGCGAATGGGCTTTAATTTAGAAGAGATTGTTAAATTGCTGTATTGTTCAATTGTTGGCTTTTTCAACAATGCACAGATACAATAATTGCAAACAACAATAAAGCAATCCATCAATCCAACAATCCCTCTCAACGCCTGTTAATCTTACGTGAAAACATACGCTTTAAAATTTAAGCAGAATATCCCCATCAGTATTGATGAGGCCTGGGATTTCTTTTCGTCGCCGTTGAATCTGCAGAAAATAACGCCCGATGACATGAGATTTGTGGTAACATCGGATTATACCGCTGATACCAAGATGTACGCCGGTATGATCATCACCTACAAAATTTCGCCGCTATTGGGCATCAAAATGGATTGGATGACCGAGATAACCCACGTGGCAGACAAACAGTACTTTGTAGATGAGCAACGCTTTGGCCCCTACGCATTATGGCACCATCAGCATCACTTTAAAGAAATACCGGGCGGGATTGAGATGACGGATATTTTGCATTACGCCATCCCATATAGTGTAATTGGCACCATTGCCAACAATGTATTTGTAGGCAAAAAAGTGCGCGATATTTTTAAATACCGCACCAAGGTTATTGAAGATATGTTCGGGAAAATGTAATTAGATCTTATCTATACGCACCCATTGCATTTCGGCAGCAATAGCGGCTTGTACGCCGGGCTCGCCATCTTCAAACACAAGGCAACGTTTTGGGTCTACACCAAGCTTCTCGGCAGCCGCCAGGAAAGGGTCGGCGTAGGGTTTGCCGTTGGCGGTTTCGCCCGCGCAGATCAAAACTTCTACCAGGTCCAGGATGCCCAGTACACTCAGGGTTTTCTCTACCGATTTACGGCTGCCGCCAGATACTACGCCGATACGCACTTTGCCGGCATGGTTCTTCAGGTGGTTCACCACGTAATCAATAGGCTGGGTTTGCTCAATAAACTCGTTAAAGAATATCTTGTGTTTACGACCGGCAAAGTCGGCAGGTTCAAAAGTAGATCCGTAGCGTTTGTTTATTTCATCAACTACTTTAAGAATTGGCAAGCCGGCAAATTCATCAATAATATCGCCTTCAATAACCATGCCCTCATCAGCGGCAACGCGGATATAGCTCTGCTTGTGAGCGCCCATGTTATCGGCAAGGGTGCCGTCACAATCATATAAAAATGCTTCAAAATCGCCCGATGACAGTTTGGTAAGGGCTTTGTATTTCTGTAGTGATGTAGCTTCCATTTCTGCTGCAAGTATAACAAAACTTAAAACAGCAGGGTGTAAAAAGTATGTTAACGATGGTGCAAGATATTGTTGTTGAAAACATCATTGCCGTTGGCTTCAGCCAACGGGTGAAGGTTTTAAAATATCGGCTTTAGCCAAATCATTTTACGCCGAATTAGGCTAAAGCCAAAGAACTCCTGATGACTATGCCGTTGCCTAAAGGCGACGGCAATGAATAACAGCAAGGTTTTTTCTTAATAAATACTTCGGCTGGCGCCACCATCAACCTGTATAGTTTGCCCGCTAATGTATGATGCCTGCTCTGATGCCAGAAAGGCCACCAGTGAGGCCAGCTCTTCTGGCTGACCGATGCGACCCAGCGGGATGCCTTTGGTTTTCTCTTTGATAGCCTCTTCGGTGTCCACATCTTTTGGCAGAGTGTGCTTAATACGGTCGGTAAGGATCAAACCCGGTGCTACGTTATTAACCGTGATATTGTAAGGCCCCAACTCATCGGCCAATAACTTGGCCATACCCACAACGCCCATGCGCATAGCGGTTGACAGTACCGAATTGGCCAGTACCGATTTAACCGAGCCGCTGATGATATTGATGATGCGGCCGCTGCCTGTTGGTTTCATGTAAGGTAAAACCAATCTTGAGGTACGCGCCATGCTCAGCAAATTAAGGTCGAAGGCTTTTTGCCACTGCTCATCAGCAAAGTTCTCAAACTTTTCAAATGGCGGTCCGCCTGCATTATTTAATAGGATATCGATATGGCCGTAAAGCGCACCAGCCTGTTCAATAAAGCGGTTTACAGATTCTGCATCTGCAACATCAATGGTTATAGCTGTTACATCGTTGCCGGTTTGTTGGCGTATCTCATTGGCGGTTGTATTCAGCTCATCTGCATTGCGCGAACCGATGATAACCTTTGCGCCTTCGGCAGATAGGGTGGTAGCTATTGCTTTGCCCAGGCCTTTGCTGGCAGCCAGTACAATAGCCACTTTATTGGTGAGTTTTAAATCCATAGTGTAAAATGCTTTGCTAACATCTCTTCAAGCGTCGCTTCCGCAATTAACTCACCCCGACATGGCTACGCTCGTCACCCCTCTCTTCGCTGCGCGAAAAGAGGGGTTTTAATTCAAAAATTTTTGCCCTCTTTGCTGCTTTCAGCAGAGAGGGTGGTCCGGCGTAGCGTAGACCGGGTGAGTCAGCTATGCGATATTCGGAAAGAAGGTGGCCCTAAGTTATATTTTTCAACCCCCATCAGCTTAAACTAATTAAATATATTTGCACAAATGAAAAATCAGTTAAGGCGTACGGTGATCTTGTTGGCTGTTGCATGTGTGTGCTATTGGATAGTGATTTTCTTCGCTACAAAAGAAAATACCGACATGATGAACATTTTACGGGGTGCCACAGCAGGTTTCGGCCTGGCCGGATGCATCAGCTTTTTAATGATGCTGTTTGACAACTACAAACAAAGCCGCGCCAAATGAAAAAGCTTATCCGCAGTTTTGGCTTCGCATTTAAAGGTTTTAAGTATGCCTTTGCTACGCAGCAAAATTTCCGGATCCATGTATTTGCTGCAATTTTGGCCTCGGCCGCAGGCTGGTGGCTCAACATCAGCGCTAACGAGTGGCAATGGGTTATCCTCTGCATTATGCTGATGCTGGTTACCGAAATGCTCAATACCGCCATCGAAACCCTTACCGACCTGGTATCGCCCGATTATAATAAACTGGCCGGCCATGTAAAAGATGTTAGCGCAGGGGCAGTATTATTAGTAGCCATTTTCTCCCTGGTAACCGGCGGCATTATTTTTATCCCAAAGATCATCACCCTCATCAATGCTGCATAAAACACGGGGCATCGTTTTTAAAACTACCGATTACAGCGAGAGCAGCGTGGTGGTACAGATCTTTACCGAAAAATTCGGCCTGCAATCGTACATCATCAACGGGGCTAAAAAGCCTAAGGCTAAAATAAGCCGCAACATGCTGCAACCCCTGCACCTGGTGGATATGGTGGTGTACCACAAAGCTAACGGCAATGTACAACGCATCTCTGAACTGAAGAATGCCCCTGTTTTACAAAGCATCCCTTACGATGTGATCAAAAGCTGTTTGGCCATGTTCCTGAACGAGGTGCTTTACAAGGCCATTAAACAGCAAAGCCCGGACGAGAACCTGTTCGATTTTGTGTTTAACGCTGTTGAACTACTCGACCATAAAACCACCGGACTGGTAAATTTTCACCTGCTGTTTTTAATACAGCTAACGCGATACCTGGGCTTTTACCCGCATGGCAAGCCGGCCGATTATTTTGATATGAAGGATGGTGTTTTCAGCAATTACAAGCCCGATACGTTGAATTACCTGTCGCCGCCGCATACCAAAAACTTCTATACGTTGCTGCAAAGCAGTTTCGGGAATATCGATAATATAAAACTAAGTAACGAGGAACGCCGTTATCTCATCAATAAATTACTGGAATACTACGCCATGCATATCGAAGGGTTTGGAAATATCCGCTCGCACGAGGTTTTGGAAGAGGTTCTGGGATAGATACATAGAAAATATATAATTTAGCCGCATGTCTGCCAAGTACAAAACCGCACTCTTACTTCTTATAGCAACCATATCAACCATCACAGCTTGTAAATACCGCGGCGTTGGCCCGGGCCACGGCGAGAAACCGATAATATCTTTTAAAAGTGTTGAGGGGATAACCTTTATCGAGGTATCGCGCAAGCAAAAAAGCAACGGATTATCATATAACGAGTACGGCTACCACCTTACCCCGGATTGGCGCCTACGCTTCGTATCTGCCGATTCTGCAGCGCTCTACAGCCCTGTAAAGGATGCTTTCTTTAATTTCCCCCTGGCCTTGGGTACCGATTCTGTATTTAATATTGCCCATGCTTTTTTAAAGATGAAGAAGATGAGCAAGGATAGTTTGGTTTTTGAATTATTAGAAGCCCAGGGCGATTCGATAGATATTCATAAATCGCGCGTGGTGATGCGTTTATTCTCTGAAGATTATATCAAAAATAAACTGCACACCGATTTTAAAGACTTGCAGCGTGCCAGCAAAAATGACACCCTGTTTGTACGCGGATTGGTGACCAAGGCTGATGCCGATATCAAGAAAGCTTTTGCGGCATCGCAACCTGTGCAGATGGTAAGCAAGAAACCGTTTGTTACTGTAGTAAAGCGTAAAACCAAGCCAAGCTTACTCGATAATAAATACGCTACCGACGATGATTACCTTACCCCTGTATATGATATAGTGATCCATAAAGCTTACCAGGATTTTGATTACTCTTTTGAAGCTACAATAGATTCGGCTGGTACATGGCATTACAATAAGCCCCTTGTGCCGTTTTTGGGTGATGAGCAGGTGAAAGATAACTATATAAAAGTATCTACGGCGGTAATGAACACCTATCTTAAACTTTTTATTACCACGCTACCAGGCGAAACCTTAGGTATGAAACATGCCAGCACCATTTCGGTGAATGTTAAAGGATTAACGGCTGCCAAATAGGACGAATGCCTCTCCCCGACCGGTCTCCAAAGGAGAGGGGCTTAAGAATTAAACGCATGTCATTTCGAACGAGCGAGAGCGAGGAGAAATCTTCTACGCCGTAGTATCGCGTAGAAGATTTCTCACTGTAGTTCGAAATGACAACATTAATGAGAGATTATATTCATTTGAAAATATTCAGTCAAACTTTGTTCCCAACAATACCAAACGGTAATCTTCTTACGAAGTCGCTTTTTTCGATTTAAATAACCTGGTGATAAAATTGCCTTGCTCGCCTTTCTTCTCCTTAGGTGGGCCTATCAGGAAGCCATAATCATGCAGGGGTTCAAAATTATCGCAGATGATCTTGAAAATGCCCAGCAGCGGCACGGCCAGTACCATGCCGGGGATGCTCCACACCGCCTCGCCTACTACAATAATAAGGATGGTAAAGAGCGGATTGATATTTAACCTATCGCCCACAACAATAGGTTCCAGTACATAAGTCTGCAATAGCTGCACACATCCGTAAACGATCAACACCCCGAAAACGATCTTGGTATCGCTACTTTGCGCCAGTGACATCAGTACGGTGATGGATGTGCCGGTTATATTCCCGGCAAAGGGTACCAACTCCAAAACACCGCAAAGTATGGCAAAGAAGATGGCATTTTTTACGCCCACAATGCTGAAGCCGATGCCGTACATTACCCAAAGCATTATTATCATCATGGCTAAACCGCCCAGGTAGCTTTGTATCACTTTACCCGAGTTATCTAAAACTTTTTCGGTTGTAGGCCTGTCATCGGGTTTAAATAGTCGCAGCACAAATTTTTTGAAATGACTGCGATAAAAGATGAACAGGAAAGTGTAAACCAAAACCAGCACGGTATCAACCAGTATACCTGCAAACGAACCTAATAAAGTGGTAACCATGCCGGCTACCTGCCCCATACCGCCCGATTGTTGTTCTTTGATGATCTTCTGCTGCTCTCTATGCGATATGCCGAAGTGCTGCTGTATGTAGTTCTTGGTAGCTTCTATCAGTTCGTTTACGCGTTGTTCTATTTTGGAAAGATCATCCAGCAGGTCGGTAAGTTGGTATTGAAGGAGTGCGATAATGCCGCTCACTACAGCTATCAGGGCAAACACACTTAAGCCCGACGCCCAGCCATTGCCTAACCCTCTCTTTTGTAACCAATGGCATACAGGTAGTAACAACAAAGCCAGCACCAGCCCAAAAGTAAGGGGGACCAACACCACTGATCCAAAGTAGAGCACTACAAAAGTGAGAATGAAAAGCAGGAGAATACGAAGCGTTTGGTTAAGGTATTGTACAGTCATAGGCTATGGCAATGTAAAGAGGCGTAAAATGAAAAGAGCACAACATAATTGTGCTCTTTATTTAGGTTTACAGGCTGGTTAGCCTAAAATGCGCTTTTTAATATAATCAACCGCTGAGTCGGCCAGGTCGGTGCCGCTGGTTTGCACCAGGCTGCCATCTTCCTGCACGGTTAGCTCGGCGTTGATATTCTCGTCAATCTGAACTTTAAGTGTGTTTTGTTCTTTCTCCACTTTACAGTTCACTTCGCGGCCCGAGTAATGTAGTATAAACTCGTATTTGCCGTCTTTTTCTGCCGGTGCGGTGTCTTTATCTTCTTTCATTGGTTTAGAACTTTATTTTGATAACACCAAAAACTACACCAATGTTTCAGAAACAAAAAAGAGAAAACGTCGAGTTTTCTCTTCTTGTGTTTTTACTGACCTCATTATTTATCATAAAGAACAATTGGTTGGAGTAGATAGATAATAATTAAGTCAAATATAATATCTATATACTAAGTAGTCTAATTTTTATGAATAATATTTATTAACAAATACGAGAAAGTTGTATTAATTGTGGATAAACCTACTTGCGCGAAAAGTATTTAACTTTCAGTTGGTTAACACGGCGAGATATACGTTGCAACACGGAACCTTTCCTGTTACTTAAAAAGTATTTTATGGCTTCATAAGCCTTTTTATCCTCTTCTAATACATCCGGAAAATAAGTAACAGGACTTTGGGCTACTTGTGTGCCGTACATGTTTTCGATGTTTGAGTGCGTACCACTACCATCATGCCCTATGTTATGCACCAATGATCTGGATGGGTTAAGGGTTAGCCCGCCGTTGAGGAAAACCGATGCATACCAGCGTATGGCCCACGAATTATTTTTACCCGCTTTAAAATCCTGCATTTGTTTCCAGAAATTCATGGTGCCTTCTATCGAGAACTGTTTTATTTTCTCGTCATCAAACCGGGCAATGAGTTTATCAATATCGGGTTCAAAGTTTTTCCAGGCACGGGCCCAAGTAGCCCAGCCCCAGCTAAATGCCGCACGGAAAAAGAAGGTCTCGGGTAAATCAACATCCCCCAGAGGGAAAATATAAGAGCTGATGTGCATTACTTTCTCCACATCCTTATAATGCTCCAAAGCATCGTTAAAATACTGAAGCGTGTAGGGCGATGAAACAAGGTCGTCCTCAAAAACAATAACACGGCCATAAGTATCAACTAATTCCGTTACTCCGCTGATGATAGATCTGGCCAAGCCCATATTGTTTTCACGCTCTATCACCTTTACGGTTTTAAAGCCGGTAACTTGTCGTGCTATTATGCGTACCTCGTTAACGCCGGCTTCATCCTTAGGGCCGCGTGGCCCGTCAGAAAAAATAAAGAGCTCACTCTCTGCCGCCAGGTCATTTTTCTTTAAATGAGTAAGCGTTTCCAGGGTATGATCGGGGCGGTTATAAACAAACAGCGCAATAGGAGCAGGGGCGTTCAATGACTGAAGAATTGAATTAGTGAATTTATGAATGCGCAAATATCTGAAATTAAAATGTATCTGCAGTTAATTAGGGTAGCGCATCCTGATTAATAGATAACAGTTATCCAACCTGTTTTTGTTGCGTTATTATCGTCTAATGTTATTACGTAGTAGTATACAGCAGCAGGTAGTTTTTTGCCGTTATAGGTAGCGTCCCAGCTTTTTGACGCACCTCTTGCAGAATAAACCTGTATGCCCGATCTGGTAAAGATACGTACGTTGGCTTTGGGGTGACTTTCAAGATTTTTTATTACCCAGGTATCATTTACGCCATCGCCGTTGGGCGTAATGCTGTTGGGTATCTTCAGTTCGTTATTTACCGTAATTTTTACGGTAGCCGGGGTTGAGCATCCTGCTGCATTGGTGGCGGTAAGTGTATAAACTGTAGTTTCAATAGGAGAGGCCACAGGGTTTAAAATACCGGGGTTGCTTAGGCCATTAGCCGGCGACCATACATAAGTGGTATTTGGGCTTACGCTGCCATTCAATGTGGTTTTTTCGCCAATCTCAATCACGGCAGCGTTACCGGCATTAACAACAGGTACGCTATTAATATGAACAGATTGGCTACCCTGCGAAGGGAAACCGCAAGCATTTTGCAAAATTTGCCAGCTAAACTTGATATCTACATCAAGCGGTACATTGGTTAACACTACCTCCGGGTTGTGTATGTTGGCATCGTTAAATGGGTTGTAACCTACAGGGCCTGTTAGGCTCCAGGTTCCTGTCTCGTTAGCGTTTGGCGGTGTGCCGTTAAGCGTTATTTGTGTTTGCCCGCATGATACCGGAGATATATTGACAGACGCCGTGGTAACATAACCAACATAATCTACTGTAAAGCTATTGCTTGCGTTTTCGCAATCGCCGGATATTGCCAGCCTTGAATAATATTGCTTTGTTGTGTTGGTAAAAGTAAACTGGTAATCTTTTCCGGTAGCGCCATTTATGTTCTGCCAATTTACGTTATCGGCACTTACCCGCCATTGGTAGCTAATATTGCCGTTGCCGCCGTTAGCTGTACTGCCCGTTATGTTAACATCTTTTGACCCCGTTGCGCATATCACACCATTGGTTGAACTTATCGTGTTGTTGTTTATAAGAGGGTTTATGTGAACATTAAAGTAGGGCGAATAATTTACCGTACCGCCAACCGTTGTTTTTCGACGGTAACTTTCTATAACTATTACTGCAGATGTACCGGATATAGGCGCTACATAATCACTGTTTGTACCATCGCTACCAACTGATTGCCAGGCGCCGTTTATATATTTTTCCCACTGATAAGTTGCACCACTGATGGGGAACCCGCCCGGAAGCAATATATTGAAAGCCGATTGGCAAACGTACAGATCTTCGGGAACGGCCCGGGTGATGATAACTTTATAATTGGTACTGCCACAGGCATTGCTGAGGGTGTAAGTAACCGGAGATGTAAAATTCTGATCAATCCCTGATGCCGGGCTAAGGGTACCGCTGTTGATAATGATAGTGGGCGATAAACTTGCAGGGTTTGTTTGGGGCGATACCGATAAAGTTATAGTGTGGTTAGTTTGATCAATAACCGCCGGGCCGTTTTGGCCGGGAACTGTAAAATTGCTAATCTGGCTGCTAATGCCATTGGTTATCAATACCGATGCACTGCTTACCTGGTCGCAAGATGGTTTGGTGATGGTCCAGGTAAGATCAAACTGTGAGTTTAAGGGGATGCCGGTTATTACAGCATGCGGATCATGAATGTTTGATGGGTTAAACGGATTATAACCTGTAGCCGAAGTTATTGACCATGTACCCGTTTCGCCAAGCCCCGGCTCGTTACCTGTTAAAGTGTAAGAGTTGTCGTTGCAAAGGGTAACCGGGGGCCCCACTGTGGCTGTTGTTGGGCCGGGGATATAATCAATGGTTATAATATTGCTGTAGGCTTCGCAATCGCCGGTAGTGGTTACCCGCCTAAAATATACTTTCTCTCCAAAAGTTGCCGTCAACGACCAGTTTTGTTCCGTGCCCGGCTCTGCAAACCATGATGTACCGTTAATACTGGTTTGCCAGCGATAGGTAGATGCGCCCGTGTAACCAACAGGTACGTTTCCTGTAAAGTTATAGGTGTTACTGGTAAGGCCGCAGGTAACCTGCCTGTCAACAAAGATCTCATTTTGCGCGGTTGTAGGGCTGGTTACCACTTTAAAATAAGAATCATAAATAGTGCCGCTGGCTTTCGTAACTGCCCTGCGGTAGTTTCTTATTACATCGCCCCCGCTTAAATTTGAAGGGCTATTGGTATTATAATTAGCTCCGTTTGCAATACCTGGAGCAGGTTCCCAATTGGTACCCTGCTGTATTTGCCATGCATAGCTTATTACCGGCAAAGTTACGTTGGCGCCGGTAAGGGCAACGGGGTTGCCCGGGCACACATTGATGGTTGATACTACGTTTTGCGTTTTTACAGTTACGTTGTAAACCTGGTTACCACAAGGATTGTTAACGGTGTAGTTTACAAGGTTTGTGAAATTTTGAGTTGCTCCGGTTGCCGGCGATATTGTGCTCCCGGCCGAAATGGTTATCTGCGGTGTTAATGCAGTAAGGTCGGTGCCATCTGCAACGGTAAGCTCTATTGTTTTGTTAGTTTGGTTGATAACTGCCGGCGCTATTTGCTGCGGCATACTAAAGCCGGTAATTTGAGGGTTTGTAGTGCTTACCACTACCGTTTTTGATGCCGATGTTACACAGCCTGATGAATTGGTTACCGTTATCACGTACGTACCGCTTTGATGGAAAGTGTTTGTAGCCTGGTTAGGTGTATCACCCCCATTCCAGGTATAGCTTACCCCGCCGCTTGCAGTTAACTTTGTACTGCCACATGTGGTAGCGCCTTGTGTTATATTAATATTAAAAGGTTGCGGCCGTATGCCCCAGGTTAAGTTGGTGTAATTTTCGGGTGTGGAAGAACTGATAGTTACACAAGTAAAATCGCCGGGGAACATGATCACCGCGTAACCTTCGGTACCGGTTATTTTTGTGCTGCTGTTATAAACCATACCGCCGCCATCATACAAAACCACGTAAGGGGTTGAAAAGTTAAGCGAGGCACTTAGCGGTTGTGTACTCCCTAATGATGCCAATAATAATACAGGGTTGGTTACTTTTCTGGAGAAACACATGGTTGTTGTGCCACCCGAGCCTGCTGCCCATTCAGTTTTAGGTACGGTAGAGTTGGGGATATTTGATGGATAACCGCTAAGCCTGCTATCAAAAGAGTAGATAGATGGCGTAGTACCAAATGTATAGTTTGCAGACATATTGATACTTATGGGGGTACCATCGGCATCAATTATACTACCCGATAAGCTGGTTACATTGTTTAGCGAAGGCCATGTTGCCCAGTTAACATCATAACAATTGGCAAATTGCTTTAAACGCTTTAAAATACTGGCTGTAGAATCATTTACGAATTTGTTGTTTTTGGTAGGTAACCCCTCTTTTGCGAAAGTAGTATTTACGGTAAACAAAAGTAAAGTACATGCAGCTAACGCAACCATCGTTTTAAACAGATGGTTTAAAAATACTTTTGACGAATAAGCCGCTGCAGGTAACAAAGGTTTAGATATCAGTGGATTATATTTATTGGGTCAACTCATAAGCCAAGGCAATTATCCGCCTTATAAAATACCGAGGTTGATTTGCGGTAAAACAAGCCCGGCGATATACCGCTGAATAGTAAATGTTTAAAACCTTGCTCAAGTAAAAAGTCAACCCCGTCTTTATATTCGGGGCGTTCAGAATCGTCTAACACCATTACGCCATTGGCAGATAGTGCTTCTACGCCCTGCTTGCAACAGTTAACCCGGTCGCGCCCATCAACAATAATAATATCAAACTTTTTGTCCAACTTAACCGGCATGCGGCAGTAATCGCCGTTGCGTACCAGTTCGCAGTAAATGAGTTCGCTGTTAGCCGGTTTTTTGCCTGATTGTTCTATCTTATCAAACCACTCTTTATCGTGCTCAACAGATACCACTGCACCTGCATATTTGGCGTAGAAGTAAGTAGAGTTGCCAGATCCAAACTCAAACACGGTGTGTTGTTTGGTTAACCTGTTATCTTTTATAAAATCAATAAACGAATAGGTTACCCATGGTATAGGGTTGCCATCAGCATCAACCGGCGATTTGCTGTCAAAAGCCTTAAACCAGCCTATATCATTTAAATAGCCTTTTTTATCGAATGATAAAAGTGCGCGCAAATGCGAGGGGTTTGTTAATACTTTTATTAGAGATGAAAGGGTACTCAACGTTTTATAATTTTTTGAAACAGTGAAACCAAAAATAACGATTTAAACATCATTATAGCCTGTTTATGAACTTTAGGGATAAATACTATGAAGAATGCCGAACTTGCATAAGCAATTAACGTGGCTATTGCTGCGCCCATCATGCCCATGTGCGGTATAAGCAGCAGGTTTAGCACAATGTTTACAATAGCCCCAAAACCGGTGCGCAGAAACGTAAGCTTAGCATAGTTTTCTGCTATGAGATATTGACTATTGGCCGCGCCCAAAAACACAAACACGCCAGACCATATATGAACTGATAGGGTAGGCGCCGCGTAGGCGTACTCCGGCGTATACAACTTGTAAATTAGTGATGAAGCAAAGGTGATCACCAACGCTACCGGAAGGCTCAGATATACCATCAGATCATACAGATTTTGGATGCGTTTGGCATAGCGTGCAGGGTCATCTCGTTTGGCATTTAATATGGCCGGGAACAGCGTACTTACAATAACTGTGGGTACGAAATTCCAGGCTTCGCTTAGGGTGGCTACCGTAGCGTAAGCTCCGGCCTCTTTTATGCCGGCAATATTCTGTATCATCAACTGGTCAATCTTCATGTAGAGAGATACCATTATACCAGATATGATCAGCGGCCATGAGTGGCTCAATAACTTTGATGCTAACGGGCCATTAAATCTCCAATTAAACAGGCTGCGGCCTTTGCGCTGGTAGGTTATGCAGTAACCAATTGCTAATAATAAAAAATCTAAAGCATAGGCATAAACAAAACATATCAGCGGCATTTTAAGGTATATAAGCACCAGCTTAATGCCTGCCGATACGAGGTTACCTATCACCTGTACCTGCATTATATATTTCGATTTTACCTCAGATTGAAAGTAAGAATCAATAATATTAAAAGATTGCGCCACGCCAACTGCCGATAGGATAAGTATAAACAAGAAAGGCGTATCCTTGGCAGGGTAAACCTGGTAAGCAAACCACATCAGCGGGATACAGGCCAGGCTTGCCATCACCTTTAACCAAAACGATGTGCCGAGTATTTTATCTCGATTTTGCGGAAACTGGTGTAGTTCCTTCACCACAAATTGATCGAGACCAAGGGTTGCCAATGCCGAGAAGAGGTAAACATAAGTTACCCCGCCGGTGATTATCCCCAGGCGATCTTTACTCAGGTAGCGGGCCACAGCAATGCTCACCAACATTTTTATGAGCAAGCTGCCTACCTTGCCAATAAGCGCCATCCCGGTATTTTTGAAATACTTCTCTAAAGCTTGTTTATCAAATCCGGGAATGTTGGGTATACGCATTTGGGGATAAAGATAGGTGTTAGAGATTAGAGATTGGTGGTTTGTGATTAGTTAGTTGGTGATGCCAATAATAAAATTGATACATTAGATTGCTGTATTTAATTAAGTCAATGTTTTGTAGAATTTATCTTTGTATTAAAGCAGGCGATTCGGATTTATGTACTCAGCAACTTGCTGCTGTCATAAATGCCCAGATTATAAGTGAACGATACATTGAAAAAGATGGATTGTCATTAGAAATCCGATTAAATGAAGATCGAGATATACAAAAAGCAAAAGAATTTCCAAATGGATTTGTTCATTTTCCATATTCTATAGAAATAGAGGCTGAGCATTTCTCTACTCATCAGACTTCAGTTGTTGATGATTTAAATAAAATTTTTCAACTATCTATGGGATACTAATAATTCAGCAGTAGCTTCCTGTGCTTTTGAAAATTTATTAGTGAAAGGCGGTGGATACAAAAGAAGAGATATTCCGTGGTGTTAAAACGAAAAGGCATCCGCTTATATATACCTTTTAATATTTAGTATCCCAATCAAAAACTAATCTCTGATCACCAAATCTCTAATCAACTTACTGCTGTTTATGCAGTACATTATCGCTATCTAACCACCATGCGTGTCCATCGGGTGTTACAGAAATGTTTGTGCCGCCCGGCAGGTTAAGATCTTCCCAATTGTAGCCGTCATCATTTAATTTGAAGATATGAGAAGGGTCAGCGTCGGTTCTTTTGCCTGTAATAAATACCGAGCCATCCGCGCCGATACCAATATCTGATCCCAGAATGTTGTAAAAAGGCTCCCAGTTAATAAAACCGCCAAACCTGTAAATAAGGTTTGATTTATTTACCACCCAAGGCGTGCCATCAGGAGATACAGCAATGCGTGTTCCGGCGCACTCTGTCATGTTTTCCCATACAATACCTGTCCAGCGCATGATGTTGTTACCACCGGTTGGCGATACTTCTATGTTGCCAATAGCAAACATAGCACCGTTGGCACCTATGGCGATATCAGTAGCCGTACCGGGTTGCTCAACCCATGCAGTGCCACTGTATTTTAATATTTTATGGTCTTTGTTTACTACCCATGGTGTACCATCAGGAGCAACTGCTACACGTACAGCGCCACAATCAGGTAATTTAACCAAAACGTTGTTAACCAATTTAGAAATGCTGTAACCGCTTTCTGCTGTACCGTCGGTACCTATAATATAAACAGAACCATCGGCACCAATGCCAATATCTTTACCTTCAATAATTTTTGCTATAACTTTAACCTGGCAAATAGCTGTAATGTTATGCTCTTTGCTTTTAGCGGTCATGGTGGTTGTGCCTTCTTTTAGGGCCATTATAACGCCCTTTTCGTCAATAGATGCAACGGTATTGTCTGATGATGTCCAGGTGATCTGGGTGGCGTCATAGCGCGATGCTAATAATTGTTTGCCGCTACCTACCTGTAAGGTAAGATCAGTATAATTAAGTGTTATTGATTCGGGTTGCACATCAGCATTTTTTACGCAGGCGCTGAACCCCAGTGAAAGGATGCAAAGTATTGCAAAAAGGAAACGTTTCATGTATAAGGTTTAAATATTACCAATAAATATAAGTATTAGAGATCAAAAATTTGTGGAAAGATTTTTTAATAAAAAAAGGCATCCGTTTAGGGATGCCTTTTTATTATGATATTTAGTTTGTTGGTCTAAAGCTAATCTCTGGTCATTAATCTTAAATTAATTAACCTCAACTAATCTCTGTTCTCCAATCGCTAATCTCCAAAGATTATTGATTCACAAATTTCTTAGCGTTCACTTTACGTTCGTTCTCGGTTAAGTAGATCTTACGTAAACGCATGCTTTGTGGTGTAACCTCAATGTATTCATCAGCCTGAATGTATTCCATTGATTCCTCAAGAGAGAATTTAATGGCTGGTGCAATACGCACGTTATCATCAGAACCAGATGCACGCATGTTGGTTAACTGCTTGCCTTTAACAACGTTCACCATCAAATCGTTATCGCGAATGTGCTCACCAAGGATCTGACCTTCGTAGATATCAACACCCGGGTCAACAAAGAAACGGCCACGATCTTGTAATTTATCAATAGAGTAAGCCGTAGTTTGGCCTTTCTCCATAGAGATTAATACACCGTTTGAGCGGCCTGGGATGGTACCTTTCCAAGGCTCGTAAGCTTTAAAGCGGTGTGCCATGATAGCCTCACCAGCAGTAGCAGTTAATACGTTGTTACGTAAACCGATGATACCGCGTGATGGGATCTCAAACTCTAAGTGTTGCAAGTCGCCTTTTGGCTCCATGATCAATAGGTCGCCTTTACGTTGGGTAACCAGTTCAATTACCTTACCGGCAACATCAGCAGGAACGTCAACAATCAGGGTTTCAACCGGCTCAGATTTAACACCGTCAATATCTTTAACAATAACCTGTGGCTGGCCTACCTGTAACTCGTAACCTTCGCGACGCATGGTCTCGATCAATACTGACAAGTGAAGGATACCACGGCCGTAAACCAGGTATGAATCAGGCGAATCAGTTTCAACAACTTTAAGCGCCAGGTTTTTCTCCATCTCTTTGTACAGACGGTCGCGTACGTGGCGTGAGGTTACAAATTTACCCTCTTTACCAAAGAAAGGTGAGTTATTGATGGTGAACAACATGTTCATAGTAGGCTCATCAATTTTGATTACCTCTAATTGCTCCGGATTTTCAAAATCAGCAATAGTATCACCAATTTCAAAACCATCAATACCAACAACCGCACAAATATCGCCCGATTTTACTTCGGTAGCTTTCACTTTACCCAATCCTTCAAAAGTGTAAAGTTCTTTAACGCGCGATTTAACAATTTTGCCATCGCGTTTTACCAACGATACCGGCATGTTTTCTTTTATAGTACCACGTGCCACACGGCCAATAGCAATACGACCCACGAAAGATGAGTAATCTAACGAAGTGATCTGCATTTGCAAAGTACCTTCAGCTTCAGGTGCAGGTGGGATGTTCTCCAAAATGGCGTCCATCAACGGGAAAATATCCTCAGTAGGTGTTTTCCAGTCGGTGTTCATCCAGCCTTGTTTTGATGAACCGTAGATAACCGGGAAATCCAGTTGCTCTTCGGTAGCTTCAAGGTTGAAGAATAATTCAAATATCTGCTCGTAAACCTCTTCAGGGCGGCAGTTCTCTTTATCAACTTTGTTAACAACCACAATTGGTTTCAAACCTAAGGCCAAAGCTTTTTGCGTTACGAAACGTGTTTGCGGCATGGCACCTTCAAAAGCATCGCAAAGCAGCAATACACCATCGGCCATTTTCAATACGCGCTCAACCTCGCCACCAAAGTCGGCGTGGCCCGGGGTATCAATAATGTTTATCTTAACATCTTTGTAACGTACCGATACGTTTTTAGACACGATAGTGATACCGCGCTCACGCTCAAGGTCGTTGTTGTCAAGAATTAGCTCGCCGGCTTCCTGGTTGTCGCGGAAAATGGCGCAGCTGTGTAAGATTTTATCAACCAAGGTAGTTTTACCGTGGTCAACGTGTGCGATGATCGCAATATTTCTGATTTTTTGCATGAAATGCCGCCTTATAAATTTTGCGCAAAGATACGGTTAATTTACGGGATAAGAAAACCCTTTACGCTTTTTACAAATGGTTGATTATTACTTAATTATTTGATAATGTGGGTTTGCAGGGAAAAGCGCTGTTTTATACAAGCTAAACAGCCACGTCATTGCGAGGGCCGAAGCAATCTCTTTACGAAAAACCGATACGCATGTTCACCCTGTAATTAAGGGATTGCCACCTCGCTGTCGCTCATCGCAGTGACGTATGAAGAACAGGCAGGGTTAATCCCTTCATCATGGTTCAAAAAAGAAATCATAATGATCACCTTAATCAAAACCAATCAGCGGTCCCTACTTCCCAAACGCCCAGCACAAAAACTTAGGCATAGCTTTGCCCCAGGTGGCAGTGTTGTGGGTGCCGTTTAGCATCTCCAGGTATTGGATCTCGCTGCGTTGGTAACCTTTGGCTAAAAGCTCTTTGATAATATCTATGGTATCATCAATAGAATCAATGATGCCGTTGTTATTACGATCAGCAGTTTCATCTTTGGTGCCGGTCTGCAGCCAAAATTTAATATCGGGTTTCGAAACGGCGTTTTTAATAACGGCATGCATAATGCGGTCGTCATTGGTATAACCTTTACCCAGGTCTTTGCTTCTCCACCAGAACGACGCCGAGAAAGCGCCTACCATATCAAACACCTGCGGATTGTTCCATGCAATATCAAAAGCTGATAATCCGCCTAAAGAAAAGCCTGCAAAAGCAGTGGTTTCAAATTCTTCAACACCTGTTTGTTCTTTTACAAAAGGGATAAGTTCGCTGGTGATAAATTGCGTGTACAGTGCTGCTTTGCTGCCGCGTTTTTTAAAGTCGGGCTTGCCCGCTACACCGTATTCCTGTACGCGGTCTTCATTAGCGCGGATGGCAACCACCAGCACAGGTTTTAAGCTGTTGCGCTCGTAAAGTTGCTCAAGCGTATTTATAAGGTCAATGGCTTCAAGGTCCTGGCCATCGTTCAGTAATAACAAATTCAAGGGCTCGGTTATGGCATTCGCCTGCGGTTTAAGCAGGGTGAAGGTAACCTCGCGGTTAAGTATCGTAGAAGTAAAATCCAGTTCTTGTTCGTCTATCATTATCTCGGTCTCTGTACTGTAGTACATGGGCATTTTTAAATTTAAGGCTACAAAAATAAGTTTTAAAGTTTTATCAAAGGCCTAAAACAGAATTATTTGGCATAATGTTGACATTAAGGGGCAAACGTTTTAACTTACCATCTTAAAGATAGATAACTATTGAAAGAGCAATATCACCGCTGGCACTCGCCAAACTTAAACCTCGACATGGAAATGCTGGTATTTGGCGACCGCGGTTATCCCGTGCTGTTGTTCCCTACAACCAAAGGCAGCTACTATCAAAATAAAGACCATGGCCTTATTGATAGTGTACGTTGGTTTATCGACGAAGGTTTGGTGAAAATTTATTGCCCCTCAACCATTGATGATATTACCTGGTATGATAAAGGCATCCACCCGGCTGATCGTGCCCGCCGTTACGCCTGGTACGATAAAATGCTGCTGGAAGAGCTGGCGCCCTGGGCCATGCACGAGACCGGGGTTAATAAAGTTGCCGTAGCCGGATGTAGTTTTGGCGGGTACCATGCAGCCAATTTCGCCTTTAAACACCCCGAGAAAGTAGGCCACCTTTTTACCATGGGCGGCGCCTTTGATATCAAAATGTTTACGGATGGCTTTTACGACGATAATATATTTTACAATAACCCTGTAGATTATTTGCCTGGTAGCGATAATTGGGCTTTGTGGCAAATGAATATCATCCTGGGTACATCAGACTGGGATATCTGTAAGGAGTACAACGTCACGCTATCAAATATTTTAAATAGCAAGAACATCAACCACTGGCTGGACATCCGCCCCAACGCCAAACACGACTGGCCGATATGGAAGGCAATGTTTCCGCATTATTTGAGTACGATAAAATAGAATCAAGAATTAAGAGACAAGAATCAAGACAGCTACATTAGAATATACATCTTAAAGAAACATGTCCGGCTCTCGCAACCGGCACTAAACAAAAACCATGAAAAAAATAGGCATCTTATTCGGGCAGGAAAATTCATTTCCGCAGGCATTTGTTGACCGCATCAACGAGAAGGCAGAAAAAGGCATCAGTGCCGAGTTTGTACGCATTGATAAGATGCTGCAGGGCGAGCCATTGGGCTATTCGGTAATTGTTGACCGTATCTCGCAGGATGTGCCATTCTACCGCGCATCGCTAAAGAATGCAGCTATTACCGGTACTGCGGTTATCAACAACCCCTTTTGGTGGAGCGCAGATGAGAAATTCTTTAACAACGCCCTCGCCACTAAAATAGGTGTGCCGGTACCAAAAACGGTGTTACTGCCATCAAAAGATCACCCGGATAATACATCAGATAAATCATTCCGTAACCTGGCTTACCCGTTGGATTGGGAAGCAATGTTTAACTATGTAGGTTTCCCGGCATATATGAAACCCTTTGACGGGGGCGGCTGGCGCGATGTTTATAAAATAAGCAGTGCCGAAGACCTTTGGGAGAAATTTGCGGAAACCAAACAACTGGTAATGCTGCTGCAGGAAGAGATCATTTTTGATGATTATTTCCGTTGCTACTGCATTGGCGGTAAGCATGTACGCATTATGCAGTACGAGCCTCGTAACCCGCATCACCTGCGTTATGAGCATGGCAAAGCACCGGCATCCAAAAAAATGCTGGAAACCATAACCGATTATGTTTTGCGCCTTAACCAATACTTAGGTTACGATTTTAATACGGTGGAATTTGCCGTGCGGGATGGTATCCCTTACGCTATTGATTTCTGTAACCCAGCCCCTGATGCCGAAGTGACCAGCGTAGGCCAGGAAAACTTCGACTGGGTAGTAGAAACCGCAGCAAGCTACGCCATTGAGCGCGCCAAAAAACAAAAAGACGACCGCGATAATCTTACCTGGGGCGAATATTTAAAAACATCCGTTGCCGGTAAAGAACTGTACGTGGCCAAAACCATCAGCCTGCAGGCAAATCCTGTAACAGAAGGGCCTATAGACCATACCATAGCTGAAGAAGGTAAGGCGAAAAAGAAAGCCGCACCTAAAAAGGCTGCACCGGCAAAGGCGGCGGTGCCAAAGAAAGTAGCTGCAGCTAAGGAAGCAGCGCCTAAGAAGGCGAAGAAATAACTCACCCCGACGGCGCTATCGCTGGTCGACCCTCTCTGCTCCGCAAAGAGGGTACTAAAAAGAAAAAAATCCCTCTTTCCGCTTGCGGAGAGAGGGTGGTCGAGCGTAGCGATGATCGGGTGAGTAAAATGAGAAGATACCAATAACCCTTAACCAATTATGAACGAGTTCACCTTAGGTGTTGAAGAAGAATTTATGGTGATTGACCCTGTGACCAGGGAACTCACATCGCACGAGCAAAAAATTGTTGACGGTGCACAAAAGATCCACGAAGACCAGGTAAAGGCCGAAATGCACCAGGCTGTGGTGGAAGTGGGTACGCATATTTGCCGTAACACCCAGGAAGCCCGCGCCGAGGTAACCAAACTACGCGGCACCGTGGCCCAACTGGCCGGCGACCTTGGCCTGCGCATTGGCGCGGCGGGGACACACCCGTTTTCGCACTGGCAACACCAGTTGATAACAGACCACCCGCGGTATTTTGAAATAGTAGACGAGATGCAGGAAGCCGCACGCTCCAACCTTATTTTCGGGTTGCATGTGCATGTGGGTATCCAGTCGCGCGATATGGCTATACACATTGCCAACCAGGTACGATATTTTTTGCCGCACGTTTATGCGCTGTCAACCAACTCGCCTTTTTGGGAAGGCCGAAATACAGGTTTCAAATCATTCCGCACCAAAGTATTCGATAAATTCCCGAGGACGGGCATCCCTGATTATTTCAGCAGTATTGAAGAATACGACCGCTATATTAAACTGCTGGTAAAAACCAACTGTATTGATAATGCCAAAAAGATCTGGTGGGATATCCGTGTGCACCCGTTCTTCGAGACCATTGAGTTTCGTATATGCGATTGCCCTATGCTGGTTGATGAAACCATAGCCTTCACGGCATTGTTCCAGGCGCTTTGTGCCAAGCTGTACAAGCTGCGGGCACAGAACATGAAGTTCATTAACTACTCCCGCGCTTTAATCAATGAGAACAAATGGCGCGCTGCCCGTTACGGTATCGATGGCAAAATGATAGACTTTGGTAAAGAAATGGAAGTGAACACCCGCTCACTGGTATTAGAGCTTTTGGATTTTGTAGACGATGTGGTTGACGAACTCGGTTCGCGCGATGACCTAGCCTATGTACACAAAATATTGGAACACGGTACCGGCGCCGACAGACAACTGGCTGTTTACAACCAAAATAATAACTTTGTAGACGTGGTAGACTATATCACATCACAAACGTTAAAAGGGATTTAAGCAAGGACGCCTCTCCCAAACCCTCTCCGAAGGAGAGGGCTTTAAACATAAAATTAAATATCAAAAAGTCTCTCCGCCAACTGGCGGAGGAGATTTAAAGGGGGCTTATGAACACTAACAAACCGGAAATAAAGGTTGCCATATTAGATTTGTACGATGGCGTGGCAAACGAGGGGATGCGGGGTTTCCGGGAGATACTGGAGCGCTATAGAACGCAGCACAATTTAAATTTAACTTATAAGGTATTTGATGTACGCGGCAAGGCAGAAGTGCCTGATATGGGCTTTGATGCTTATATATCGAGCGGAGGCCCGGGCAGTCCGCTGGATAGTGAGGGCAGCGTTTGGGAGCGCAATTACTTTAACCTGATAGATAAACTGGAAGACCATAACCTGGGTAACAGCGGCGATAAAAAGCACGTGTTTTTTGTATGCCACTCATTCCAGCTGATGTGCCGCAAATATGGTTTGGGCGAGATCAGCACCCGCCGTTCGCCGTCGTTTGGGGTGTTGCCGGTGCATATTGTAGGTGAGGGTAGCCGGGAGCAGGTTTTTCAGGGCCTGAGCGATCCGTTCTACACCGTTGATTCGCGCAGCTGGCAGGTGATCAATCCTGATGAAAGCCGTTTCAAAGAGTTAGGTATGCAGTTGGTCGCCCTGGAAAAAGAGCGCCCTTATGTTGACCTGCCGCGTGCCATGATGGCTATAAGGTTTAGTCCGTACTTTTTTGCCACGCAGTTTCACCCCGAGGCAGATGCCCACGGTATGAGCCTGCTGCTACAACGCGACGACAAAAAAGCCGACGTTATCAGCGAGCACGGCGAAGCCAAGTACAACGAGATGCTGGAGCGCCTTGAGGATCCTGATAAGATAGTACATACTCAACACACCATTATCCCTAATTTTTTGGATGAAGCGGTATTGAAGTATCAGAAACTGGAAGCGGGAGCGTAAGATTAAAGGGTAGCCTGCGTTAGAAATTATATGAAAAATATATAACTATGTCATTGCGAGGAGCGGCAGCGACGTGGCAATCTCATAGGCAGGTCTGATATGCTTGTCCTCTGAGATTGTTTCTCCGCCAGCCGGCGGATCGCAATGACATAGTTTTTGATAATGACAAAGGTTTTTAAAATCAAACACTACCACCTATGAACCCATCTGTCAGAACCATATTTAACCAGAATTTCACCGAGGAAAAGTATGCTGATTTTTTGGTTGACCTGAATACCGGGCTGCACAAACCCGTAGAGTTTAGGGTAGCAGAAACGCCCGTGTTTCTTACGGATGATTTTCGCGATAAGCTGATACAGGCAGGGCAGGACATCATCGATGTAATAACTGCGTCTAACTTTAAGGATTTAAGCGAAAAGGCCATCCCCGAAAAATGGCGCGTAGCCAATGAGAACGATCACTCACATTTTATTGCTCTGGATTTTGGCGTGTGTAAGGACGATGCCGGCAACATCGTGCCCAAACTGATAGAGATGCAGGGCTTCCCCTCGCTGTATGGTTTTCAGGTGCAGCTGGGCGAAAACTACCGCCACGCTTTTAATGTGCCCGGCAACCAAACCATATTTTTTAATGATCTTACTAAAAGCAGCTACATCGATCTGCTGAAAGAAACCATCATTGGCCCTTACCAGCCCGATGAAGTGGTGCTGATGGATGTGAACGCGCCCCATCAGAAAACCGCTGTAGACTTTTACATTACCGAGAAATACATCGGTACACCGGTTGTTTCCCTTGCCGGTCTGCTACAGGAAGGCGACCAGCTATTCTACAAAACCGAAAGTGGCGAAAAGAAACGTATCCGCCGCATCTACAACCGCTTGATATTTGATGAGATAGAGAACGACCCCGATATATTTAATAAAGTAGTAGATATCCGCCAGCCGTTGGATGTGGAATGGATAACGCACCCCAACTGGTTCTACCGCATCAGTAAATATACCATGCCTTTCTTGCGGGGGCGGTACGTACCAAAAACACAGTTTGTGCACAAGCTGGCCACCATGCCCGATGATCTGCAGAATTATGTGCTTAAACCATTGTTCAGCTTTGCGGGGCAGGGTGTTATCATTGATATTATGGATGGGGACATAGAGAAACTCCCCGACCCTGAGAACTGGATCCTGCAGGAAAAGGTAGATTATGTACCCGTTGTTGAATCACCGGATGGTGGCGTAAAGGTAGAAATACGACTGTTGTATTTATGGCCCGATGGGCATGAAAAACCTACATTGGCCATTAACCTGGCAAGGCTAAGCCGGGGTAAAATGATAGGTGTGCGTTACAATGCCGATTTCGACTGGGTGGGCGGCACTGTGGCATTTATGCATAAATAGGCAGGGATACTTTTTTAGCACACAAAACGTATATATTAATATTAATTTTGCGACATGAATGTACAGGTCATTATCATAGCGATACTATTTGCCGTTGCCGTTTTTTACGTGGGCCGTATTATTTACAAAAGCTTGTTTGCTAAAAAGAGCTGCGGCAGCAACTGCAAGTGCGGGGTTGATTTTTCTGGCGTTGAGCCGGGCAAACAATCTAAGTAGTCTGTGGTTTGATAATTACCTTATCATTTTTTTAACCCCTAAGATCCCTTCATGTCCTCAAACAACAGGCAGATATTTCAGGCCGATAATCCCGGCAGGTGGAACCGTTTTAAATGGCTTAGCCGCGTAATTGTAGTAATACTTATTGTAGGTGCAGTAGCTGCTGCCATTACCATTACCTCAAAACAATACCCTGACCTTCCCAATCTCGATAAGGCGCCAACCCGCCTTACCAAAGAAAAGCTCGAGGCCCTTAAAAAATCAAAACGTTACGAAGATTTTAAGATAGAGAAAGCCGAGATAGAGGCGCTTGCGCGTGCAAAACGTTTACATCAGCTTAAGCATCCGAATAATGACAACCGTATCAATGCCGGTTTCTACAAAGCCTGGGAAGCACAGGCATACAACTCATTGGTTGATCATATTGCCAGGCTGGATATGGTGGTTACCGAGGGTTTTGCCTTTTCGCCTAATGCCGATACACTTAAGGTAGGCATTGATACCGGCCTTATCAACCTAAATAAAAAATACAAAAAGCAAGTACTGGTAACGCTATCCAACTACGTAAACTATGATAACGTACGTGGCGGCTACGATGTAAAGGATGTTGAGCGCATTTTTAAAAGTAAAAAACTGCGCACGGCATTCATCAACAGTATGGCAGCCACGCTTAAGCGCTACAGTTTTCACGGTATAAACCTTGATATTGAGGATGTAAAAAACCGCAATAGTAAGGAGATGATCGCTTTTGAGGAAGACCTTTACAGCATCTTCCATAAGCAAAACTTGCTGGTAACGCAAAACGTAACGCCTTATGATGAGGAGTTTGATCTTAAAAGGCTGGCCAAAATAAACGATTTTCTGTTTATAATGGCTATCGATCAGCATAACGATAGCAGTAACCCGGGCGATATATCGCACCAGCATTGGGTTGAGGAAATACTGGATTATGTTTGCAGCCAAATACCGAGCGAAAAGGTTATGCTTACCGTTGCCGGTGGTGGATACGATTGGCCCGAGAGCAGTGTAGGTACAGCTATTGGTTATCCGCAGGCGGTGAGCCAGGCCAAACAGAATAACAAGACCATTACCTATAACCCCGAGTCGGCTAATTCACATTACAACTACCTGGGTTCTGATAGCCTGAACCACACCGTGTATTTTGCTGATGCGGCTACCAATTTCAACATCATCCGCATGGCTGATGACTGGGCAACCGGTGGTGTTGCCCTTTGGCGCATGGGAGCCGAAGACCCAAGGCTGTGGACCTTTTTCCAAAAGAACCTTTCGTTAGATTCACTGAAGAAAACCGGATTTGACCTGCACAGGTTAGATACCGTTGGTCTGAACAACAAGATAGATTACGCAGGTGAAGGTGGTGAGGTTTTAGACCTGGTAACAGAGCCGCATACGGGTAAGATAGATGTATCGATGGATACCAAAACGTACACCATCACCAACCAAAAATACATTGAGCTACCTACCAAATACGTTATCCGCCGTTATGGTTACAAACCTGGCAAAATAGTTTTAACGTTTGATGATGGTCCCGATCCTGACTTTACCCCGCGCATACTGGATATCCTGAAGAAGGAAAAGGTACCGGCCTCGTTCTTTGTGGTAGGATCAATGGTGGAGAAGAACATCCCACTGCTTAAACGCATTTATGATGAGGGTTATGAGATAGGTAACCATACGTTCTTCCACCCGGATATATCAACCATTAGTTTGGACAGGGTGAGCCTGGAGCTGAACTCTACCCGTAAACTTATCGAATCGATAACAGGGCACAGTACCATCCTGTTCCGCCCGCCATTTAACGCCGATGCCGAGCCGCAAACCTTGGCAGAGGTTATTCCGGTAGCCAAAAGTCGCGAACAAAGCTATATCACCATTGGTGAATCTATTGACCCGTGGGATTGGCAGCCGGGCGTTACAGCAGACAGTATTATTGCGCGTACCATTCGCCAAAAAGATAACGGCAGTATGATATTACTGCATGATGCCGGTGGCGATACGCGCGAAGAAACGGTGAAAGCCCTGCCCGCTATAATCCATTATTTTAAAGAGCACGGTTACCAGTTTACCACCATTGCAGATATCCTGGATAAAAGCAAGGACGACCTGATGCCGGTGGCAAAAGACGAGCAGAATTTCTGGGGGCATTATTATGATATCGTAGTAGTAGGTTTCTTCCTCGGTAATAAGTTCTTCTTCTACGTATTCCTGTTTGCCATATTCCTGGCTATGGGGCGTATTATTTTGATAGGCATCCTGGCAACACGCCAGTTCTCGGTTAATAAGAAGATCCAGAACGTTGCCCATGAGTTGCCGCCGATAAGTATCATCGTGCCGGCGTATAACGAAGAAGTGACCGCTATAAAAACCATAGAGAGCTTATTGAAAACGGAGTATCCGGTATTCAATATCATTTTTGTGGACGACGGTTCAAAAGATACTACTTACCAGGTGGTAAGTGAGGCTTATGCCAACCATCCGCAGGTGCAGGTATTTACTAAGCCGAACGGTGGTAAGGCATCAGCGTTAAACTTTGGTATAAGCCACGCCAATAACGATTATGTGATCTGTATTGATGCCGATACCCAGCTCAAAACCGACGCCATTTACCACATGATGACCTATTTTACCGATGAGCAGATAGGTGCGGTGGCAGGTACGGTTAAGGTAGG
This sequence comes from Mucilaginibacter conchicola, assembly GCF_003432115.1. Lineage (GTDB taxonomy): Bacteria > Bacteroidota > Bacteroidia > Sphingobacteriales > Sphingobacteriaceae > Mucilaginibacter > Mucilaginibacter conchicola. Next base: position 158,420 of record NZ_QWDC01000002.1, on the reverse strand, counting down.
TAACGAGACCAATATGATCACCAAATGGCAGTCGTTAGAGTATATCACGGCCCAGAACATGGATCGCCGTGCATTTGATATTATCAATAGTATAACGGTAGTGCCGGGTGCTATCGGCGCGTTTCGCAAGTCGGCAATATTCAGGGCGGGTGGTTTTACCTATGATACCCTGGCTGAGGATTGCGATTTAACCATGCGCATTCTTAAAGAAGGTTACGTGGTGAAAAACTGTGCAGAGGCCATTGCCTACACCGAGGCGCCTGAGACACTGAATGCCTTATTAAAACAACGCTTCCGCTGGAGCTTCGGTGTTATCCAGAGCTTCTGGAAAAACCGCGATGCGCTGTTCAATAAAAAGTTCAATTACTTTGGTATGGTGGGGATGCCAAATATCCTCATCTTCCAGATCATATTACCATTGTTCTCGCCGCTGGCGGACCTGATCATGATATTGGGACTGTTCGGCAGCCACCCCGAGAAGATGCTGGTATTCTACGTAGCCTTCCTGCTGGTAGATTTTATAGTGGGGGCCATTGCCTTCCGCATGGAGAAGGAGCCGTACGGCAAGCTGGTTTACCTTATACCGCAACGTTTCATCTGGCGACAGCTGATGTACTACATCCTTTTCAAATCCATCCGTAAGGCCTTAAAAGGCGAGTTGGGTACATGGGGCGTATTGAAACGTACCGGTAACGTAAAAATGAAGAAAGGCGAACTGATAGGTGGCGGAGACGAGCCACCGGTTTAGCATAAGCTATAGTATAAACAAAAAGGCTATCCGTTAAGGGTAGCCTTTTTGTTTTGAGTTAAATACTATTCTTTAACAGTTAATGCAGGGTTGATGTGAAGTTTATATTGTGAGAGTTCATTTGCGGAAATTTAACTAATCCTCAAATGAAAAACAATTTACTCACCATGCTTGCTGTTGCCGCTACTGTTAGCTTCACGGCATGTAAAAAAGACCGCGTTAAGGTTGATCCTTTCTCATATCCTGATATGGCCGAAGCAGCAGACCCTGCCGTGCTATTCACCACAGGTGCCGGTGTAAAAGTTTATAACGGCGGTTTCGGCTCAGCCATAACTGCCGACCCGAGTGATCCCAACGTTTTTTACCTGATGACAGACCGCGGCCCTAACGTTGCGGGTACTGCCGCCAACACCATACTTTTAGGCAAGCCCGATTTTACTCCGGCTATCGGTAAATTCCGTTTAAAGGATGGCAAACTGGTTTTAGAACAAACCATCGAATTTAAAAATGCAGATGGCGTTAAGCTTAACGGTTTGCCAAACCCGGCAGGGCAGGGCGCAACCGGTGAGATTCCTTATGACCTTAACGGCAATATGTTACAAACCAGCGCCGATGGTATCGATTCTGAAGGCCTTGTTCGCGCCGCCGATGGCTCTTTCTGGGTGAGCGATGAATACGGCCCTCACATTGTACACTTTGATGCTACAGGCAAAACTATAGAACGTATCAATCCGTTTGGGACTGGTACAAAAGGCCGCAAAATACCTTTGGTGTTTGCCAAACGCCGCGCCAACCGTGGTATGGAAGGTTTAACCATTACACCTGATGGTAAAACGCTGGTAGGTTTAATGCAGTCGCCAATGTATAACCCAAGCAAGGCCGCCATTGGTAATTCTGTTGTATTGCGCATACTTACCTTCAACATAGAAACCGGTGCAACAAAGCAATATGCTTATCTGATGGATGATCCGTCACTTACCGGCTGCAGCGAGATTACTGCTGTTAACGCTACTACTTTCCTTACTATTGAGCGCGATGGCTTGTATGGTGGCGCACCAACCAATCCGGCTACTTTCAAAAAGATCTTTAAGATAGATATCAGCAACGCAACCGACATTTCAGATGCTGATAACGGTGCCAACGGTAAATTATACGGTGGCAAAACGGTAGAGGAGTTAGGCACTGCTGCAGGTTTGCAAGGCGCAGGCATCACGCCGGTAACCAAAACGCTTGTATTAGACCTGTTGAAAGATCTGCCAAAAGTTTACCCGCATGATAAAGCCGAAGGTATTACCCTGTTGCCTAACGGCATCCTGGCTATCTCAAACGATGATGATTTTGGTGTGGTTGATAATGGTTCAAATACCTTTGCACAAAAAATATTGCCTGCTACCGGCAATGTAGACCATAACAGCATCTACTTTGTGAAGATAAAATTGTAACAAGCCCCTGATTAAACTATACATAGCCGGCTTCCCGGCAAAACAAAAAGGCCACCCAATGGGTGGCCTTTTCTAATTTTTTGTGCTCCGTAATTTATACAATTACTTAATTGTTGTAGGCTACCAAAAATTCAGGTAGCTGTAGCTGGTTATAGCTGTAGTAGTCCTTATAGCCGTATTTTTCGGGGTTCGTGATGATCTCCTTCATAGCAATAAGTTTGTAAACGTAAGAACCTGTTTCGCGGTTAAGGCTCATGCGGAAGTAGTTATCCTCATTTTGCTTCCTTATTGAGCGTTCCAGTTTAACCGAACCGTTGTTGTAGGCAGCGGCAGCCAAAGTCCAGCTGTCAAACTCCTGGTACAGTTCTTTAATGTACTTGCAGGCCGCAATGGTTGATTTGCGCAGATTTAAGCGGTCATCTACTTTGCGGTTAACCCTTAGGCCGTAGGTGCGTGCTGTGCCCGGCATAAACTGCCATACACCCCTTGCGCCCTTTGGCGACGTACCCTCACGTAAGCCCGATTCTACCAACGGCACGTATTTAAAATCTTCGGGGATACCGTAAGCTCTTAAAATTGGCTCGATAATTGGAAACATCTTGTCGGCTTTAGCATGTAACACGTTTGACTGAACGGCCTTGTACCTGTGTTTTGCTATTGATTTTTTTAATTTAAAATCTACTTTTTTGTCGTTAAGTGGCAATGCTTCGTCGGCAAAATTGAAAGCTGCCTCTTCTGCTACAGCAGGCTTGCTGAACAGGAAGTTTACAGGCGCTAACGAGATGTGTTTTGCTGCCGGAATTGCCGGTGTTGTACTGAAAATGTTAAGTGCGGAAATGATAACCATCACTACGATTACGGAGCACGTAATTAAGTGTTTTTTAGTCATTTCTTTTCTATTCATTAATTAAACATTCTGGTATAATGTGCCGCAAAGGTACGTTATATGAGGCAGACTGTCAAACAGTTGCATAGGGCTTAGTGTTTTGAGAATTTTAAAATAGTTCAAAAATCGCGGTTTAAAGTGGTTTAAACGGCGATTTTGAACCGGCTAAAAAAAATGATTTTGGTAGAGTAAAATCCCGGAATTTTCGTACTTTTGACCCTTCACGCTGCGAAAGCGCAAAACAAAAAAACATGGTATTTAAACGACCAACAGGTAATCGCGACGATAAGCCAAACAGACGATCAGGCCGCCCGCAAGGCAGTGCCGAAAACACAAAAAGAACATCTTCTTCCGCACCTTACGGAAGCCGTGACGGTGATAAAAAACCATACGGAGACAGAAGACCAAATTCAACTAATCCAAAACCATTTTCGCGTAAAGCAGAGTTCGGTGATAAAGAACCGGGCAGGCGTTTTGATGCGCCATCATCCGGCGACAGAAAACCTTACGCAGGAAAAGATAAACCATACACCGGCCGCCCCGAAAGTGGCGACCGACCATACAGTGCACGCCCTACCGATGGCGACCGCCCAAGACGCAGCAGCTATGGCGAGCAGGCAAATGGCAAAAAGCCGTTTGGTAAAGGCAAACCATACAGCGGCAGGCCCGAAGGTGGCGATCGCCCTTATAGCTCGCGCCCGACCGAAGGTGGCAGCGACCGTCCATTCCGCCCGCGCCCTACAGAGGGAGGCGACCGCCCGAAAAGATCATTCGGCGAAGGCCGTGGCAGCGGTTACGCTAACAGCACCGGTAAAAAAGATTTTAAAAGCACTACAACGGGCTACAAAAAACGCGACGACAGGGATTCTGACAGAAATGCTGAAGCACCTACGCGTACCATGCGTGGTCGTAAAAACGCACCTGCTCCTAAACAGAAGGATGATGGCCTGATAAGATTAAACCGTTACATTGCCAATGCAGGTATCTGCAGCCGCCGTAAGGCCGATGAGCTGATAGAAGCAGGCGTAATATCAGTAAATGGTGAGGTTGTATCAGAACTGGGCTACAAAGTTGACCCTGTTAAAGATATGGTACGTTACAACAACGAGCCGCTTAAACGCGAGCGTATGGTGTACGTATTGTTGAATAAACCAAAAGATTATATCACCACTACTGATGACCCGCAGGAGCGCCGTACGGTTATGCACCTGGTTGAAAAAGCCAGCCGCGAGCGTATTTATCCTGTAGGCCGTTTAGACCGTAACACAACCGGTTTATTGTTGATGACTAATGATGGCGACCTGGCTGATAAACTATCGCACCCGCGTAACAACATCACTAAGTTATACAACGTTGAGCTGAACAAAAGCCTTACCCAGGGCGATTTGAACAAAATAGGTTTCGGTTTAGAGCTTGAGGATGGTTTTATAAAACCGGATAGCGTATCGTACGTAACGGGTGGTAGCAAAAAAGAGATAGGTATACAGATCCATAGCGGTAAAAACCGTATTGTGCGCCGCATATTTGAATCATTAGGTTACGAGGTAGTAAAGCTCGATCGTTCGGTTTACGCTAACCTTACCAAAAAAGATCTTCCGCGTGGCCGTTGGAGATACCTTGATGAAAAAGAAGTTATCCAACTGAAACACCTTGTATAATCATATACACACATAACAACAAAGGCACCCATTGGGTGCCTTTGTTGTTTAAGCGCATTTTACTCACCCTGACGTTGCCTCGCTCGTCGACCCTCTCTGCGTGAGCGTAAAGAGGGAAAAAAAGCAATGTTTTAACCCTCTTTGCTGCTTGCAGCGGAGAGGGTGGTCCAGCGTAGCGTAGACCGGGTGAGTCAACTGCGGGGCTGATACTGAATTAAGAAAGGAGCAGTTTAAACCCATCACATTCCTTTCAGTCTTATGCATAACCCGTAATGCTTTTGATACTTATAATTAGACGCATATTTTATTACCTTGCATTATAAACCATTTAACACGAGATGAAGAAATTATTGATACTTGCTACTATGCTGACACCTATTTTGGGTATGGCGCAAAAAAAGCCTGCTTATCCGTCAAAATTCGACCTTGTTGTTGGTACTTATACCAGCGGCACCAGTAAAGGTATTTCAGTTTACCGTTTCTATACCGAAACCGGCAAAATGGTTTTAATGAACGAAGCCGAAGGCGTTAGTAACCCATCGTACGTTGCTGTATCAAACGACAATAAATTTGTATATGCTGTTAACGAGAACGACCAGGGTGAGGTAAGTGCTTTCCGTTTTGATCCTAAGTATGGTAAATTGGAGTTTATTAACAAGCAATCAACCCTGGGTGGCTCACCTTGTTATGTAACGGTAGATAAAGGGCAAAAGAACCTGTTAGTAGCCAACTACTCAGGAGGTAACATCTGCGTATTGCCTTTAAACCAGGATGGTTCTATTGCCCCTGCGGCCATGACCATAGGTGGCGATGCCAAAAAACTTGGCCCTAATAAAGAGCGCCAGGAAAAACCACACGTACATACAGCAGTACTATCGCCAGATGAAAAGCAAGTGCTGTATACTGACTTGGGCACAGATCAGATCCATATTGCTAAATACAAAGCCGCTAAGAAAGATCAGATATCACAAGGCACAGCCATTAGTGTTAAGCCCGGCGATGGCCCAAGGCATATTGCTTTTTCTAACGATAAGAAGAATATGTATGTAATTACAGAGATGGGCAGTTCTGTTGTGGTTTTTGATTATAACGGTGGTAAACCAAAACAACGCCAGGAGATATCTTTACTGCCTGAGAATTTTAAAGGAGAAACCGGCGCGGCTGATATTCATATTTCGCCAAACGGTAAATTCCTGTATGCCTCAAACCGGGGCGATTACAACGATATCTCTGTATTCTCTATCAACCCTGAAAACGGCGAGCTTACTTTTGTACAGCGCCAGCCAAGCGGCGGTAAGGGCCCGCGTAACTTTGCGATAGACCCAACAGGTCGTTTCCTTTTGGTGGCTAACCAGCAAAGCAACGATATATTTGTATACAAGCTTGATGCTGAAACCGGCAAAATTGTGCAGGCTGTTAGTCGCGCGCAAATCGGTAACCCGGTTTGTATAAAATTTGCCAATGCAGAATAATATCAAACCCCGATAAAAGTAAAAGCCCGGAACAGTATCATCTGCTCCGGGCTTTTTATTTGGCTAAAATTAAATCCTTATTGCTTAGTAAAAGTATATACAATATAGCCTGTGCCGTTACCAATGGCAACCGGCGAAAGTAATGTCATGTTTGTGCCGGCAAACTGGCCAACATCAAGGCGGTAACCTTCTGCCACGTTTTTAGCTTTATCACCCTCGTACAGTTTTTTAAACTGGAACTGGGTTGCACCATTACCATTAAATACCGACCAGAAAATGGTTTGAGACTGGCCATTTGTAAGTGTGTAAATACCGTTACCACTATTGGTTAATTTCCATGTACTGCCTACAAAAGCTGCAGGTGGTGCCTGGTCAAATACGTTTTGTACCGCGTTTGGCAACAGCCCCTGGTAGCTTACGTTATTACAAACCCATGTGCCCACAAATTTACCACGCGATACGTTGGCAGATGATGTGCCGCCCGATTGTGTGTTTTGTGTAGATGAACAGGCTGAAATAACAAAGGTTAAGGCTAATACTGCAATTGCTGTTTGAAATATCTTTTTCATGGTTGATTATGTTTATTATTTGTTGTGTGTTTTGCTACAATAACACAAATCAAGCCAAAAGGTTATTGATGTTTGCTGTTTTCTATAACCTCTTCGTAATAGCTCTCGTATAGCGGCATTATGTTGCTCAATTGCAGTTGCTTAGCACGCTCAAGGGCGTTTTCTTTAAACTGTTGTAAGCGCTCCTCATCCTCTAAAATATAGATAGCTTTTTGGGCCATGCCTTCAACATCGCCAACATCTAACAAGAAGCCGGTTACGCCTTCAATATTCAACTCGGGTAAACCACCGGCATTACTGCTTATTACAGGTACTTTGCAGGCCATTGCCTCAAGTGCAGCCAAACCAAAACTTTCTGATACAGATGGCATCAGGAACAGGTCGGCAACAGATAGGATCTCTTCAATAGCATCCTGTTTACCCAGGAAACGCACATGCTCGCTTATACCTAAAGTTCGGCTCAGTTTTTCGCATAATGAGCGCTCTCCGCCATCGCCTACCATTAGTAATTTTGATGGGATGGTTTTTATTACGCGCGCAAACATCTCAATAACATCCTCGGTACGTTTAACCTTGCGGAAATTTGAGGTATGCACCATTATCTTCTCGCCGTTTGGCGCAATGGCTTTCTTAAAATGGTCTTTAGGTTTTAAGCTAAACCGGTTCATATCAATAAAGTTGGGTATCACGCGGATATCCTTCTCTATTTTAAAGTACTTGTAAGTATCGGCCTTAAGGTGCTCTGATACCGCTGTTACCCCGTCAGATTTATTGATGGAGAAAGTAACCACCGGTTTTAGTGTATTATCCTGGCCAACAAGCGTAATATCTGTACCGTGCAGGGTAGTGATCACCGGGATACTGATGCCGTAGGTAGTCAATATTTGCTTAGCCATAAATGCGGCAGATGCATGCGGAATGGCATAGTGTACATGCAGTATATCCAACTTCTCAAACCTTACCACATCAACCAAACGGCTGGCCAGTGCAAGCTCATAAGGGGGGTAGTCAAAAAGAGGATATTGCGCAACCGAAACCTCGTGGTAAAATAAGTTCTCAGAGAAAAAGTCTAACCTGGCGGGTTGATTATATGTAACGAAATGGATCTGGTGGCCGCGATCGGCAAGGGCTTTGCCCAGTTCAGTAGCTACAACGCCGCTGCCCCCAAAGGTAGGATAACAAACTATTCCTATTTTCATTGATATCGAAAGATTTAAGCCCTCCTGGCAGGCTTTGTACACCCCTTCCAAAGAGCATGCAAGTTTAACAGCATTTTATTATAAATGTGTTACAGGTGTGTAAAATGATTGTGGGGATTCTGAATCAGAATTTAAGCATCCTGTCATTTCGACAGAGCAGAAGGGTGGGGTGGTGTGAAGGAACGACGAGAAATCTTCTGTAAGCGACAAGCGCATGTAAGCATCTTGCGTAGAAGATTTCTCCTCAATACGCTCGTTCGAAATGACGTGTTTTTTTAATTATATCTCAATTCCCAACCCCTGCTACCCATTTAAGCAGCGATGCATCAATAATATTGTTGATGGCACTGAGGGTAGCGTTGCTTTTTGATACCTTTTGAAGATCTTCGTGGTATATCATGTGCTGTACGCCCAAAACTTTCAGTGTAGAGTCGGCGCGGGGGCTTTCTTTTTGCTTGTAGCAGCAAATTTTGATGCTCTTGTAAAAAACATTCGATTGCAGGCGGCGCAACACGCGTTCCATCTGGTCGCCCATGTGTGCATGGTCAAACAAAATTACGTGGGGTTGCAGCTCGTGTATCGACGGGAATATTGCGGTGAGGGCCGAAATATGTTTTACGTTATCGTACTCGGCCAGTAACTGGTCGGGGAAAGTGTTCGGCGCTACCAAAAGTACTTTTTTGGAACGGGTACGTATCATTGCTAATCAATTAAGGGGCAGGTAAATATAAAATGTAAATTTTATAATGTCAACCCTTTATACGCACTAATTGCCAAAGGGTTACTGTTAATGTACAGGCCGGGCGTCTGATGTATCAACAGCGGTATTGTTTGCGGGTGCTGTTGTCTTGCCACTGTCAGCCTTTGAAGTATCAGTTGGCGCGGTTGTTAAAGAGGTGGTGTCGGTTTTGGCAGTTGTATCCTGCGTGTTACCTGTAGTAGATTTTTTACCGTCGCCGCAGGCGGTTAAAGCTGCCGATAATGCTAATACACCTGCAAAATATTTGAATGTTTTCATGGTTTCGGGGTATTGATGTTTAATAATAACCTGCCCCTAATTTAAATGTTTGCCAACAAAAAACGGCAGACTAACCAGCCCGCCGTTTAATTTATATATATGTTGATGTAATTATTTTATCTCGAACACTGCATTGATCTGGAAGCTAAGCTTGATCTTGCGAACATCAATGTCTGATTCTGGTGTAGCATCGGCAGCCATTGCAGTTTTTGCCATCATGTACATACGTGGTTGCGGAAAGCTGCTGTTATCATTCTCGGTGATATTAAGCGCACTGCCCAGTTTGTCGCCTAAGCCATTTACCAGGTAAGCTGCTTTATCGCGTGCAGAGATCAAAGCCTGCAATTTTAGCTTGTTTTTTACCTCATTTATCTTAGAGTAATCGTAGCTATCAATATTGGTAGATTGGATACCTTTTGCATCCAGCTTAGCCAGTATTTGGTTAAACTTATTCAGATCATGAAATTTGATGCCGTAGGTTTTGCTTGCCAAAAAGTCGGGGTTCTTTTTCTTTTCGGTAGCGTAGTTCCATGACGACAGGCTGTTCACCGTGAAGTCTTCTTTAGCTATACCGGCCTGTGCAACCGCTTTCTCCAATTGTTGCTCCAGTTGGGTAATGGTCACTTTGGTTTTACCGCTCATGTATTCTTTAAGCGAGATACTTACATTAATAATATCGGGAGTAACCTCCTGCTCTGCAACGCCGGTTACTTCAATTTTACGGCGAAGATCAGCAGTTTGTGCAAATGCACCCAGGCTTGTTATTGCGAATGCGGCTATTAAAAGTAATTTTTTCATGTGTACTTAGTATTTAGTGTATTGATATTATTACGGCAATAAAGTTTAATATGAAACAGAAAAAAATAATATATATGGCTTTAAACTGATGAAGGGGGAATGTGTTTGCGGTATTATTTCTGATTTTTCCAACCGTCATTGCGAGCGTAGCAATCCCCGATTTACAGGGCGGCTCTGTAGGTCGGGGATTGCCATGTCGCTGTCGCTCCTCGCAATGACGGTTGGGAAGTTACGCTCGTCGACTCTCTCTTTGCTGCGCAAAAAGAGAGTAAGGTACGTTGAAAAATAATCATCCCCTCTTTGCGAAGCAGAGAAGGGGTAGGGGGCGAGTCCCAAATAAAAACTGTAAATTTGCTACCCTCAATATGTACCTGCAGCACCTCTCTTTCATCAACTTTAAAAACTACGCCGAGGCCGAATTGTCCCTTTCTGAAGGGGTGAATGCCTTTGTGGGTAACAACGGTGCAGGCAAAACCAATTTGCTGGATGCGGTGCATTACCTATCGCTTTGCAAAAGCTATTTTAACCCCATTGATAGCCAGCAGATAAAGCAGGGGACTGATTTCTTTATGATTAACGGTACTTTCCAAAAGAACGGCGGGAAAGAAGTTGTGGCCTGTGGGGTAAAGCGTAATCAAAAAAAACAGTTTAAACGCAACAAGAAAGATTATCAGCGGCTGGCAGATCATATTGGTTTATTGCCTTTGGTGATGATATCGCCTTATGATATCAGTATTATTATTGAGGGAAGCGAGGAGCGCCGCAAGTTTATCGATAATGTTATCTCACAAACAGATAGTAAATACCTGGATGAGCTGATAGCGTATAACAAAGTGCTGGCTAACCGTAACAGCTTGCTGAAGCAAATAGCCGATACCGGAAGGTATGACCCTGAACTGTTGAGTATTTACGATGACCAACTGGTAGCATCGGGCACGCGCATATTTGAAAAGCGCCGTGCTTTTATGGATGTGTTTACAGAGATTTTTAATCAGCATTATCAATTCTTGAGTCAGGATGCGGAGAAGGTGGAGCTGGCGTATGAATCTCCGCTGTTGCAGGATAACTTTGCAAACATCCTTAAAAAGAATATGGAGCGCGATAGAGTACTGGAGCGCACGTCGTTGGGTATCCACCGAGATGACCTGCAGTTTAACATCCATGGCATGGCCATGAAAAAGTTTGGCTCGCAGGGGCAACAGAAATCTTTTCTGATAGCATTGAAGTTGGCTCAATATACCTTCCTTACTCAAAACAAAGGCTTTAAGCCGTTGCTGCTGTTAGATGATATTTTTGATAAGCTTGATGAGAACCGCGTTACCAAGTTGATGCAAATGGTATCAAACAACAATTTTGGGCAGGTTTTTATTACCGATACCAGTATGGAGCGGGTAAAAGCTATCTTTGACAGGATAAACGTGGATGTAAAACTATTTAAGGTAACAGAGGGGAATATAGATGCGTAAGGCAAACGACAAATCATTAAAAGATGCCATTGAGCAAATGCTTAATGTGTACAAAATTAAACGCCGTTTTGATGAAACGCATGTTGTGGCTGCCTGGCCCGATATTGTGGGCAAAAGCGTAGCAAACCGCACCAAAGAACTGTTTATACGCGATAAGAAATTATTCCTTCGTATCGAATCGTCGGTAATAAAAAACGAATTAGTAATGATGCGTCACCAGATCATCCAGAAGATAAACGACGAAGCTAAAAGTACTTTAATAGACGATATGATATTCTTGTAAAAGATTATCTGCCGCGAGAAAGGCGCAAGCGATGCATAGCTTTACGGAAGCTATCATCCATTATCTGAGAAAACGCCAGCATAAAGATACCCGGGAAGATGAAAGCAAACTGTGCTTCCGGGTGATTGCGGAAGATATCCATAGATGCCACAACAATACCTATTATGATAATTGAGTAAATAATGTATTTGAATACTAATTTCATGGTAATTGGTTTTTGCTAAGGTATATGGCCTTTGTCTTGTAAAGATAGAAAATCAACTTTAACAAAACAAAATAAATGCCATAAAAAAGGTTGTAACAAATTAAGTTACAACCTTTTGTTGTGTTTGGTGTTTCTTAATGCTTAAAAACGCTCAAAAGCCGAGAAAAAGAAATTTCCTTCAATTGCGGCATTTTCATCAGAGTCAGATCCGTGTATAGCATTTGCATCGATTGATTTTGCAAAGCGGTTACGGATAGTACCTTCTTCTGCCTTGCTTGGGTCTGTAGCGCCAATAAGTTTACGGAAATCTTCAATAGCGTTATCTTTTTCAAGGATAGCTGCTACAATTGGGCCCGATGTCATGAAAGCAACCAGGTCGTTAAAGAAGCCGCGCTCGCTGTGTACTGCGTAAAACTCACCTGCTTTTTCTGCAGATAGCGCAGTGTATTTAAGGGCTATCACTTTAAAGCCAGCTTTAGTGATCTGGTCAAGTATTGCGCCCATGTGGCCATTTGCTACCGCATCCGGCTTTATCATCGTAAAAGTTCTGTTAGTTGCCATGGTATAATTATACGTTGTAATTTAAGGCCGCAAAATTAAGTTTTTATTACTGAAACTTAAAGCCTTCGCTTTTAAATATAATGCCGGTTTTTAATTAATTTATTTAGCTTTGCCTTCTTTAAAAATTGATGTTGGATTTAGCCTCGCTTACAGATTTCTTATCCCGGCCACGCAAAGTAGTAATTACCACCCATCATAAACCGGATGGAGACGCTATGGGCTCGTCGTTAGGATTATATAATTACCTGATACAGCAAGGGCACCACACAACAGTTATCACCCCTACAGATTACCCCGATTTTTTAACATGGATGCCGGGTAACGAAGAGGTGGTTATCTTTACACAACAGCAAGAACTTTCTGCAAAACTGGTAGCCGAGGCCGAGATCATCTTCTGCCTTGATTTTAATTCGCTTAACCGCATAAATGAACTGGGCGAACTGGTACGCCAAACCACTGCATACAAAGTGATGATTGACCATCACCTGGAGCCTGAGGATTTTGACGATTACCGCCACTGGGATATCAATGCATGTGCAGCTGCGCAACTGGTTTATACCTTTATTGTTGATCAGCTAAATAACCGCGCATTAATAAATAAAGATGTTGCCACCTGCCTTTACACAGGTATCATGACAGATTCGGCATCGTTCCGCCTGCCAAATACAACATCAGATGTGCACCGCATAGTTGCCGACCTGATTGATGCAGGTGCCAATAACTCGCGCATTCACGAACTGGTTTACAACAGCGCATCAGAAAACCGCTTACGTTTCCTGGGCCATTGTTTAGCAAACTGTTTAGAGATACTGCCCGAGTTTAATACGGCCATTATCTCGGTCAACAAACAAGATTTGCAACGTTTTGACGTTAATACCGGCGATACCGAAGGTATTGTGAACTATGCACTATCTATTGCCAGTATCCGTTTAGCAGCGTTTATTGTTGAGCGTACAGATAGGGTTAAGCTATCACTGCGTTCAAAAGGCGAGTTTCCGGCCAATGAGATCTGCAAGAAATACTTTGCCGGTGGAGGTCATCGCAATGCTGCAGGGGGGCAGTCTGATGAATCATTAGAGGCTACCGTAGAGAAATTTAAATCAATATTACCCGAGTATAAAAAACTATTAATACAGTAACATCAAAAAGAGAAATGAGAAAGAATTTAGTGATAATGGCAGTTGCCGCATTGGCGTTTGCAAGCTGCAAAAGCGGTTTTAAACAGGCCGACGGTGGTTTGCTTTACAGCTTTCGTACTGATAAATCTGGCGCTACCATTAAAGAAGGCGACTTTGTAAGTGCCGACCTGGTATTAAAAAACGAAGCCGACTCTGTAATGGGCAGTACTTATGATATGGGCCGCCCTGCACCGCTTATCTACCAAAAACCTCAACGTAAAGGTGATATCACTGCAATTTTTCCTTTGCTTAGCGAAGGCGATAGCGTAACCATAAAAGTAAACATCGACTCGATGTTTAAAAAAGGCCAGCCAAAACCTCCGGGCTTTAAAGGCAAATACCTTATTTATGAAATTAAAGTTCAGAAAGTGATCGCTAAAGGCAACACCACTGATCCTGTTTTCCAAAAGCATATCAGCGATTACTTTGCCGCATTAAAAGAAGCCGCTCAGAAAAAGGAACCTGTCGCAATAAATAAATTTATTGCTGATAAAAAACTGCAGATGACCAAGACTGCATCTGGCATCCAATACCAGATCACCAAGCCTGGTAGTGGCCCAAACATCCAAAATGGCGATACCGCAGTATTAAATTATACAGGCAGGTTGCTTGATGGTAAAGTATTTGACAGCAGCAACCCGGAAGATGCCAAGAAGGTTAAAGGTTATGACCCGCGCCGCAAATATGCACCTATCAAGGTTAAGGTTGGTGCAGGCCAGGTTATACAGGGATGGGAACAAGGTTTATTGTTATTAAACAAAGGTTCAAAAGCAGTATTCGTGATCCCATCTGAGCTTGCTTACGGCGAGCAAGGTATAGGTAACGGTGTAATCCCTGCATTTGCACCACTTACTTTTGATATCGAGATAGTAAATGTCATTAAAACTGACCCTAACGCTCCAAAGGCTCCGCAACCAACATTGCCGCCGGCGAGATAATTAGTTAAAAATTTACAGCCTCTCCGGTAAACCCGGAGAGGCTTTTTTATTTCTATGAAAAAGATAATTTACACCATCGCATTTGCTGCAACAGCATTAAGTGCTTCTGCCCAAACACCTGCTCAATTTAAAAAGGCTGATAAAGGCGTTGAGTACCAGATCATATCAAAGAACCCCGGCCGCAAATTGACCGAAAATGATGTGATCACTTTTGAAGCGGTACAAAAAAATGGAAAAGATTCGGTTTTGTTTAGTACCTATAAACAGGGCCAGCCGGTTAAAACGCAGGTTAGGGCATCAACTAACCCTGCCGATCTGATGAACATTTTTCAGCAGATGAGCGTTAATGACAGTGCCTGCGTGAAAATACCTGTCGACTCTATCTATAAGGGGCATGAGGCTCAAATGCCGGCAATTTTTGAAAAAGGCAGCAACGTGGTGTTTAACGTAAAAATCATAAAGGCCCAAACGCTTGATGAGGCTATGGCCGAACGTAATGCAGCCATGGCTAAGGTAAAAGCCGAAGGCGAGAAGTTAAAAATTGCAGAGGCTGGTTTGCTTACAAAATACATTGCCGAGAAAAAGTTAACACCCAAAACTACCGCGTCGGGTTTAAAATATATTATTAAAGAAGCTGGCACCAAGCCAAAACCGCTTGCAGGCGATACCGTGTATGTTAATTATACAGGCCGCACACTTGAGGGTAAAGTTTTTGACAGCAGCATTGAAGCTGATGCTAAAGCTGCCGGTTTGCAACAACCTGGCCGCAATTATGAACCTATCAGCTTTGCACTGGCTTCCGGCCGTGTTATACCGGGATGGGATGAAGGTTTAGCTTTGCTTAACGAAGGTTCTAAAGCCACTTTCCTTATCCCGTCAACCCTTGCCTATGGCGAGCGTGGGGCGGGTAATGATATTAAGCCGTTCTCTACACTGATATTTGATCTGGAATTGGTGAAAGTAGTACGTGTGCCACACGCGGCAGCGCCAAAGGCAACTACCACCAAAAAGAAAACCGCAGTTAAAAAGCGTGTTACCGCTAAAAAGAAAAACTAAAATGACATACCAAAAGCCTTCTGCACCGGAAGGCTTTTTTATTTTTGTGCCATGGTATTAACAGATACACATACACACCTCTATTATGAGGCGGATGCTGCCAAACGCGATGAGTTGATGCAGCGTTGTAAACAGAACGGCATTGGCAGGCTATTTCTGCCCAATGTAGATGCAGCATCGGTACCCATGATGTTTGAGTTGTTGCAGGCATATCCGGATAATTGCTACCCCATGCTGGGCCTGCACCCATGCTCGGTAAAAGAGGACTGGGAAGAGGAACTGGCGGTTATTCAGCCTGCCATCCATCAGCATAAAATATACGCCATTGGCGAGATTGGTATTGATCTTTACTGGGATAAAACTACGCTTACCCAACAGGTGCAAGCTTTTAAACTGCAGATAAAGTGGGCCAAAGCGTTAGATCTGCCTATTGTTATCCACTGCCGCGATGCTTTTGACGAGGTTTACCAGGTTTTGCTTGATGAGCAGGATGAGAAATTGCGCGGCATATTCCATTGCTTTAGTGGCACGCTGGAGCAGGCCCAAAAGGTTATAGATCTTGGTTTTTACCTTGGCATAGGTGGCGTGGTGACTTACAAAAATGCCGGGCTTGATAAAGTGGTGGAGCAGATAGAACTGAAACACCTTGTGCTGGAAACCGATTCGCCGTACTTAACACCGGTACCATATCGCGGTAAGCCTAACGAAAGCTCATATCTTATATATGTAGCCCAAAAAGTGGCCGACCTGCATAACAAATTTGTTGAGGAAGTGGCTGAAATTACCACAGCTAATTCTAAAGCCGTTTTTGGTATATAAATAACTATATTTACCGCCGTTAAACCCCGAAAT
Source organism: Mucilaginibacter conchicola (assembly GCF_003432115.1). GTDB lineage: Bacteria > Bacteroidota > Bacteroidia > Sphingobacteriales > Sphingobacteriaceae > Mucilaginibacter > Mucilaginibacter conchicola. The sequence goes on along the minus strand of NZ_QWDC01000002.1, from coordinate 142,091 downwards.
AACCCTAAATGAGCCAAATTTTGATCATCTATACCGGAGGGACAATCGGTATGATGAGCGACCCGGTTACAAAGACATTAGTACCCATTAACTTTGAACAGATAATGGACAACGTGCCCGAGCTTGAAAAGCTTAACTGTAAGATAAAAGTCCACTCGTTCGAACATATCATCGATTCATCAAACATGAACCCCGAAATTTGGGGCGAACTGGCTGCGCTTATTGAAAGTAATTACAACGAGGTTGACGGCTTTGTTATTCTGCACGGTTCTGATACCATGGCCTACACGGCATCGGCCCTAAGCTTTATGCTGCAGAACCTGAACAAACCGGTTATTTTCACAGGTTCGCAACTGCCTATCAGTGCCGTACGTACCGACGCTAAAGAGAACCTGATGACGGCTATCGAGATAGCCAAGGCCAAAAAGAACGACCGCTCGCGCGTGCCCGAGGTTTGTATCTATTTTGATTACAAACTTTTCCGCGGTAACCGTGCGTTTAAATATAACTCATCAAAATTCGAGGCCTTCCGCTCGCCAAATTATCCAATATTGGCCGAGTCGGGAGTACATTTGCGTTTCAGTGTAAATGATATCCGCCAGCCCGGCGAAGGTCCGCTGAAGATCCATAACCAGATGATAAGCGATGTTGCAGTACTTAAACTTTACCCGGGCATTGGCCCTAAAGTAGTGGAGGCTGTTTTAAATGCCGATGTACGCGGCATAGTAATGGAAACCTTTGGTGCAGGCAATACCACTACCGACCAATGGTTTGTTGACCTGCTTAAAAATGCCATAGATGCCGGTAAAGTGATCCTGGATATTTCGCAATGTAAAGTAGGCTCGGTTGAGCTTGGCCGTTACGAAACCAGCAAGCAACTCAAAGACATCGGCGTAGCCAGCGGTTACGACATGACCTTTGAAGCCGCGGTTACCAAAATGATGTACCTCTTAGGTGAAATTGAAGATCCTGCAGAAGTAAGGCGTTGTTTAGAGAAAGACCTGCGCGGGGAGTTGACGGAAGCGTAGCCTAAGATTTGCATTTCATTAGGAATGGTTTTGGCGATATGAGTCGTCAGTGGATGTCACTTTCTTTTTCCGCAAAAGAAAGTAACCAAAGAAAACTCGCGACTTGGTAACGCGCTACAATGTCAGTGCTGCTGCAATGCTTGTGCTATCCGCACGTTACGCTATGTCGCATTTTTCGGTGACGCTCCGTTAGTGCTGTTTTTCCTGTCAGCAAAAAAGCTTCGGGCGAAGCGGGCAGAACGATGGTGGCCTTGTGCGTCGGGAAGGGCATTGCGAAATCTATTACAGAAGCGAAGGTCTAAAGGGTAAGGGTAAGAGATTTCCAGCCCGTGGTTCTGGCAGCTTGCTGGGCAAAGGCTTGTGCGACAAAGAAGCCTCTTTGCTGACTTGAATTTTTGCTTCTTTTGTTTCAAGACAAAAGAAGTAGCCTCTGCGGCAATGAGCAGACTGACGATAATGACTGTATAGACTTAGCGTTTGAGATGCTGAAACAAGTTCGGCATGACGGATTCATCACTTCCCATGCTCCTTCAATTTCCCTTTTATAATAGCATTCTTAATAAACCCCGGAAGCACACTGTTTAACCCCACCAGTAATTTATTAGCCTGGCCGGGTACTATCTCTTTTTTGCCTTTGAACAGGCCATCAATTGCGATGCGGGCAACGTCTTCGGCTTCAAATATGGTTGCTTTGGCAATGCCTTTCAGCTGCTGGTTTATCACCAATAACTCCGGCTTGGTGTTTATCCCACCCGGACTAAGCAAACTCATTTTTACATTCTTTCCCGTCAACTCCAGTTGCAGGCATTTGGTGAGATAGCTGATGAAAGCCTTGCTTGCCCCGTAAACCGACTTACGCGGAACTACAAAGGTGCCACCCAGGCTACCTACATTTAATATGTACGAAGTGACCTGGTCATCAGCCTGCTCTAAAAACATGCGGGTGAGTATTACCGGGGCAATCACATTAAGCTCTATTTGTGTACGGTAAAATTCGGGTTGCTTATCGATAAACAAGTCCCAATTACCAAGGCCTGCGTTGTTAATGAGGATATGCGCGGTGAGCTTCTCCCGTTTCAGAAACTGGAAGATCTCGGTTGGGCTTTCATCGTGTGTAAGATCAAGCTCAACGGTATCAACGCGGATATCGAATGTTTTATTAATGTATTTGCCAAGTGGAATTAAGCCACTCTCCGGCAGCGATACCAGTACCAGGTTGATACCCCGCTTTGCCAGTTCAATGGCAAACGCTTTACCCAAACCCTCGCTGGCGCCGGTGACTATTGCGGTTAACTGACTCATGGCTTAATGCGTTTTAAGGTAATCAATGGTACGGCGCATGGCTTCATCAAACGGGGTAATGCGGTAACCCAGCTGGTTCATGGCTTTTTGGCTGCTGTATTTTTGATTGAACTTTAACCTATCGGCAAACTCGGGCAGGAAAACCGGAGTCAGGCCGGTGAGTTTAGTTTTTAAGGCCTCAAACCGGCTGTAGAATTTGATTACGCGCTGCGGCAGGCGTATCATGCCGCGCTTGATGCCCGAGATAGCTTCCAGCGTTTTAAAGAACTCGTTAAAGCTCACATCCTCGCCGCCTAAAATGTAGCGCTCACCGCTAACGCCATTATCCATGGCAGATACATGGCCGTCCACCACATCATCCAGATAGGCGTAGTTTGAGATCTGTCCGCCATCGCCGGGTATAATGCGCCACTTTCCTTTTAAGTAGCCGCTTATCATTTTGCTAACGGTATTGCTGTCGGTTATCGGCCCTTCGCCAAAAACTCGTGAAGGGTTTACGGTAACCACATCCATCCCCTGGTTCACAAACTCCTTTACCACCAGTTCTGCCAGATATTTGGTGCGCTCATAAGCTATCGGGAAACCCACTACGCGCGGGTCATCTTCGTTCATAGGATATTTCAGGGTTGGTCCCCAAACGCCGCAGGTAGAGGTGTAGATAACACGCTGCACACCGGCATCGCGGGCTGCCTCAAGTACATTGCGGGTGCCGGTTACGTTGGTCTCCTGGAAATCGTTTACATTGCGTGCCCACATCTTGGCCATGGCCGCCGTATGGAAAACATAAGTGCAATTTTGCATGGCAACAGCCAGACTCGCCTTGTCCAGTATATCGCCTTTTATGGGCTCAATATTTGGGTGATGGATGAGATACGGATGATCGGTTTTTCGGCAGAGCGCTTTTACATGGTAACCACGTTCGGCAAGTACAAAACACAATTGCCTGCCGATGAAACCAGTAGCGCCGGTAACTAAAATATTCATAATAGATGTAGTAAAGATGGGTTTATCTTACCACAAATGAAAATTTAAGGGCATAGATGTCTACGCCAAACCTTCGCACCAGTCATCAATACTTATCATTTGCGCCTGTTTAGGCAGCACTTTGGTAGTGAGTACACGGTGTACTTCTTCATCCGCATCATGGCAGCCATCGGTTAGGATAGTAAGCTGATAATCCTTATCGGCGGCTTCGCGGGTGGTGGAGAGCACAACGCCGCTGGTAGATACGCCGGCCATTACCAAATGCTTCGCGTTTAATCCGCGCAGCACCACTTCCAGATCACTACCGGTAAAGGCGCTGAAGCGTTTTTTGTAGACAACGATATCGCCAAGCTTTGGAGCAACATCAGGATGGATGGCCCCGAAATGCGGGTTATCAAAACGTTCGCGGGCGGCGTTAAAGAAACTGTTGTTGCTGCTTACCTCGGGAGCACCCGGCCTGAATGACAAGGCGACATAAATAACCGGTATTTTATGATGATGAGCAGCTTGTATCGCTTTTTTAATACGGCCAAGCAGTGCGGTTAAAGGTACTTCGGGGATGCCGCCCAAAATGGCAGGCTGCAGGTCCATTACAAGGAGTGCGGTATTAGATGATGACATTTGTGATGCAGATGTGTGTTTTATTACAACAATATAAACGCAAAAAAGGCAACCCTATTGGGTTGCCTGCTATCATCAACAATATTGTTACGTTTATTGGGCGGCCAGTAATTCGTCCAGGTTGCCAAGGCCCATGGTAAAACCTTCTTTGAAACCCATTGCCACAATTTTCTCCAGTTCGGTATCAGAGTCAAAGTTGATATCGATATTTACATGGGTCACACCATCAGCCTCGCTGAAGTTGCATGTCCAATGCATCTCCGGGAAGTCGGGATTTTTGTTACCATCCTCATCGCAAAAGCATACATCGGTGCTAAAAGTTTGCTCATCCACTATGTCGCGGAAATCAACACGGCACCATGATACCTCGCCCTGCGGGCCGTTCATGCTGTAAAGCCAGGTGCCGCCATTGCTAAAGTCTAAGCTTTTGGTGATGGCCTTCCATGGGCGAGGGGCCCACCATTGGTCAAGCAGTTCGGCTTGTGTCCAGGCCGGCCATACTTTGCTTAGCGGTGCATTAAAGCTGCGTTTTACTTTCAGTTTGTTTGGCTGATCTTTGGTGATCAGGGTTTCATTTGTTGCCATTTTTCTCAGGTTTTTGATTTGCTAACAGGTTATCTAACTGGTCAAAGCGGTCTTCCCACAGTTTGCGGAAACGCTCGAGCCAAATGTCTACTTCTTTCATTTTGTCAGGGTTAAAGTGATAATAAATTTCCCTTCCGGTTTGTTTAGGCTGCACCAGCTCGCATTCGGTAAGTATCTGTAAATGTTTAGATACCGCCTGCCTGCTGCTGTCAAAATGCTCAGCCATGGCATTGGGTGTCATGGCTTGTAAAGCAAGCAGGGTAATGATGGCTCTGCGGGTAGGGTCTGCTATAGCCTGGAATACATCTCGTCTCATTTTTTATAAATTGCAACCGTTTGATTGCAAACATATGTGCAACTTTTCAGTTGCGCAAATTTTATCAAACTTTATTTTTATTTACTGTTTTAAGTAATTGATTGTCAATTTGATGGTGAGTTGTAAGCAGCGTTTGCCAAGGTCGCTTAATTGTCAAAAAAATAATTACATCTAACATTTTGTTAACGCAACTGTTAGGATGACGCTAAACGAAAACTATCTTGAAGAAACTTTTGATACAGAAACGCTTTAAAAAGCTAACAGGCACAGTATTGATACTGATGCTGATGGCTGTTGCAAATATTAGCCGCGCACAGGTTACTCAAGCCGATTCGGCAAAGGCCGACTCGCTGAAAAAGGTGGCCGAAATAAAGAAGGATAACAATACCACCGGCCAATATGATGTGGGCGACTTGTTCCATGATGTTTTCCACCCTAACAAAAAACCTGATTCAGTTAAGAAAAAACCATCAGGTATCACCATTATCCCTAACATTGCATCAAACCCAAGTATTGGTACGCAGATAGGCATCAAGGCGGTTGCCGGTAAAGTGCTGGGCAGCGATCCAAATACGCTGATGTCTGTTGCGGCAACATCGGCATCTATCACTACAAAAAACATCATCTATTTTTACCTTACCCATAACGTTTACACGCCCGGTAATAAGTGGAACTTTCAGGGTAGTTTGGTGGCCGCCAAAACCGTTACGCCCGATTTTGGGATAGGTATTGGCAACGCAGCTACCGGTAGTCCCGAAGATCTGATACTGAGCAACCCTACCCGCAAGCCCTATGTGCTTAACGCCCAGTATTACGCCTTCCGCGAAAAGGTGTACAAGCAGATAGATAAAGGGCTGTTTGTAGGTGCAGGTGTATCGTTCGATATCCGTAGAAAAATCTATGATAAGAATAATGCCGATACCGTGCTTACGCCATACCGCATCTATAACCAACGCTACGGTTTCCAGGACGATCATTATGCCTCAAACGGTTTAAATGCCAACATACAATATACCACCCGCGATAACCAGAACCGTGCTTATCGCGGTATTTACGTTGATGCCGGTATCCGCGTAAACCAAACCTGGATGGGTAGTACAAAAAATGCTGTGCAGCTGAATACCGATTTCAGGAAATACTTCAGCCTGTCTGAAGCAAACCCCGAGCATGTGCTGGCCTTCTGGAACTGGACATCATTTGTAGTGGGCGGTGCACTGCCATACCTGGAGATACCTGGCACGGCAAGGGATGGTAACTTCCGCAGCGGCAGGGGTTATACCACTACTTATTTTAAAGGCAACCAGTATTTTTACTCAGAGTTGGAGTACCGTTTCCCTATCACCAGGAATAAATTCCTGAGCGGTGTAACCTTCTTTAACGTGCAAAGCGCTAATGACGATCTGGGTACCAAACTGTTTGATGTTTGGCAGCCGGGCGGTGGTGCCGGTTTACGCGTGCTGTTCAACAAAGCTACCCGTACCAACCTTTGTATCGATTACGCATGGGGTAAATATGGTGCACGCGGTTTATTCCTTGGGTTGAACGAGGCTTTCTAAAGGTAAGTTCATTGCCGTCAGCTTCAGCTGACGGTAAAATAATCTCGTCAACACATCTTTTTGGCTAAAGCCCATTATCTTGCAGCTGTTAACCGTCAGCTGAAGCTGACGGCAATGATTTTTAATTGCCTGCCAACCAACACTGACGGCGATGATTTTTTAATATCATGATAAGAGCTTACCTGTTAACCACCGGAGATGACGGCCATTCGCACGTACAAACCGGTCACCTTGCCGATGCCGTATCTTACGATGCCAACACCATCAGTTTTAAAGAAACTGCACCTAACTCTTTCCTCGACTGGCATACCGCGCCAACCAATCAATACGTGATATGCTTAACCGGCACACTGGACTTTGAAACCCATACTGGCGAGAAATTTACGCTTAACCCCGGCGAAGTTTTAATTGCTATGGATACCACCGGTACCGGCCACGTTTGGCAAATGCAGGGCCATGAGCCTTGGCGCCGCGTTTATGTTCCTTTCGACCCGGCCAAAGGCTTCAACTTTAAGGCCGACGAGTAGGAACATTTTCCTATTTTTGTGGCAATGAAAGCAACGCCTGTTTACAACAGCCCTGTTACACCACCCTGAATAAGGGGTTCTCCTTAATTTACTACGAGGCAATCAACGCTTCGCCCTTTCCTCATTTTGCTATTTTTTTTTACTTTAATTTTTAAGGATGAAGCCTTATTTACGCCTTTTTGATCTCTCTCAGAAAATAAACTATAAGAACGAGATACTGGCCGGTTTAACCGTAGCCATGACCATGATGCCCGAGTCATTATCTTTTGCCATACTGGCTGGCTTCCCGCCGCTGGCAGGGTTGTATGCGGCATTTATAATGGGTTTGGTTACCTCAATACTGGGGGGCAGACCGGGGCTGATCTCGGGCGGTGCGGGTGCTACAGTAGTGGTTTTAATTGCCCTGATGAAAACTCAGGGAATCGAATATGTATTTGCTGCTGTTGCACTGGCAGGTGTTTTCCAGATATTGGTAGGTGTATTTAAACTGGGCAAGTTCATCAGACTGGTGCCGCAGCCGGTAATGTATGGCTTTGTTAACGGCCTTGCGGTTATCATATTCATGGCCCAACTGCAGCAGTTTAAAACGGTAGTTACCGGCCACGAGGCCTGGCTAAGCGGAACGCCCTTGTACATTATGCTGGGCTTGGTATTGCTAACTATAGCTATTGTGGTTGTATTGCCCAAACTGACCAAGGCAGTGCCTGCATCCCTCGTGGCTATCATTGTTATCTTTTTGGTGGTACTCGGCTTCAATATCCCAACCAAAACAGTTAAAGATATTGCAGCTGTTAGCGGTGGTTTCCCGCCGTTCCATGTCCCTTTGGTAGCTTTCAATTTGCATACGCTTGAGGTAATTTTCCCCTATGCCTTAATAATGGCGGGCGTGGGGTTAACAGAAGGACTGCTTACACTCAACCTGGTTGACGAAATAACCGCTACCCGAGGTAATGGTAATCGCGAATCGATAGCGCAGGGCATAGCTAATATCCTTAATGGTTTCTTTACCGGTATGGGTGGCTGCCCTATGATAGCACAAACGCTGGTAAACTTATCGGCCGGTGCAAGGGCGAGGCTGTCGGGTATTATCGCATCGTTGACTATTTTATGTATCATCCTGTTTGGTGCGCCGGTTATCGAGCGCCTGCCTATGGCTGCTTTAACAGGCGTAATGATCATGGTGGCTATCGGCACCTTTGAGTGGGCAAGTTTCCGCATCATTAATAAAATGCCAAAACAGGATATTATTGTGGGCATGCTGGTAGCCGTGATCACCATCCTGATGCATAATCTTGCTTTGGCTGTGCTCATCGGTGTTATCATTTCTGCTTTGGTGTTTGCCTGGGAGAGCGCCAAACGTATCCGCGCACGTAAGTATGTAGATGAGCAGGGCGTAAAACATTATGAGATCTATGGTCCGCTATTCTTTGCGTCGGTTACGGCATTTAACGAGAAGTTTGATGTACAGAATGATCCTGCCGAAGTCGTAATCGATTTTAAGGATAGCAGGGTGGCGGATATGTCGGGCATTGAGGCTTTGAATAAACTCACCGAAAAATATCGCGCAGCCGGTAAACAACTGCACTTAAAACACCTCAGCGCAGATTGCCGCCAGCTGCTTAAAAATGCTGCGGATGTGATCGAGGTAAACGTAATGGAAGACCCTGCTTATCAGGTGGCTACTGAGCGGCGTTCTTAGAACTTTCTAATATTTTGGTAACGCATCGTTAATCTGCCGGGTAAGTTGTCTTAACGCTCTCATAATAGTTTTGGGGTTCAAACAAATAAACTTTAAAACATTCTATGAAGCACTATTTACTTACTGCTTTCGTATGCTTATTTCTTTTAAGCTGTAAGAAAGACAGGGTACAGGTTGACAAACCTGTTGACCCGGAACCGGAATTTTTTGTGAACGAAGACCCTTCAACTTTTGAGGAGATCAGTTCAATTGACATTGGCGATGCCGGTGCTGCCGAGATCACTGCTTTTGACCCTGCCACCAAACGCCTGTTTGTGGTAAACAACGGCCCGGTTAACAAAATTGACGTGGTTGATTTTGCCGATCCTAAAAACATGAAGGTGATCAACTCTATTGCCATGGCTCCGTATGGTGGTGCAGTTAACAGCGTTGCTGTAAGCAATGGCAAATTGGCTGCCGCTATCGAATCGACTGATAAGCAAGCCAACGGTAAAGTTGCCGTTTTTAAAACTGATGACCTGAGCGAAATTAAAGTGATCACAGTAGGCGCACTGCCGGATATGGTTACTTTCTCGCCGGATGGAAAATTCATCCTTACCGCTAACGAGGGCGAGCCAAATACCACTTACACTAACGATCCTGTTGGCAGTATATCTATCATCTCTGTTGCCGATAACTACGCGGTTAACACGGTTGATTTCTCTTCATTCGCAAGCAAAAAAGCCGAACTGACTGCTAAAGGCTTCAGGATCTTTGGCCCGGGTAATGATTTTGCAAAAGACATTGAGCCGGAATATATCACCGTATCATCAGATTCAAAAACTGCATGGGTTACTCTGCAAGAGAACAACGCGATAGCTAAAGTTGATATTGCTTCAAAAACCATTACCGAGATCTTCCCTCTTGGTTTTAAAGATTACAGCGTTGACGGTAACGAGATAGATGTTAGCGACGAAGATGGCGCGGTAGGTGTTGCTGCCAAATGGCCGGTAAAAGGTGTTTACATGCCCGATGCTATTGCCGTATTAGAAAAAAACGGATTGCCGTACTTATTCACCGCAAACGAAGGTGATGCGCGTGAGTACGATGCTTTCTCGGAAGTGAAACGTATTAAAAATATCAAGTTAGATGCAACCAAATTCCCTAACGCTGCCGATCTGCAAAAGAACGCTCAGCTGGGCCGGTTGAACATCACCACTACTTTAGGTGATACTGATGGCGATGGTGATTTTGATGAATTATACTCTTTCGGTGCACGTTCATTCAGTGTGTGGAACGGTATGACCGGTGCGCAGGTTTTTGACAGCAAGAACGAGCTGGACAAGAAAGCCCTTTCTATAAACGTTTATGACGATGGCCGCAGCGATGATAAATCTGTTGAGCCGGAAGGCATAGCTGTTGGTAAGATAGGCAACAAGGATGTAGCTTTTGTAGGTATGGAGCGTGCTGATGCCGTTGCTGTTTATGATGTTACCGACCCAACCAAACCAACTTTTCTGCAGATATTAAAATGCGGTGACGCACCCGAAGGCGTAATGATCATTGCAGCCAAAAACAGCCCTACTAAAAAGAGCCTTTTGGTGGTAAGCAGCGAAAATGATGGTGTGATAAAGGTTTATACGCCAAAAACTATCTAAGAAAATTATATTCTGTATTTACAAAGGGCGGCTTTAAAGAGCCGCCCTTTTTTATTGGCGACGGCGGATTTAAGGCACGAAGGTATTCCCCCCGCATATTTGCAGAATACTCAATAACAATAAATAAAGGGGAATGTAATTGCGCGCCGGATAGCGCGGCTTTTAAAAGTTAGTCCTCTAAGATGTTATAAAGGATCTTTGCGATGTTTCTGGCATCGTCTACACCGCGGTGGTGGGTGCCTTCTAACGGAAGGTTAAGCAAACGTAAGGCCCTGTCCATACCAATTGGTTTGGGTAAACGTTTAGCTTCGGCAAACAGCTCTTTCACGTTAATGTGATTGCCCGACAGCGGATAACGTACGTTAAACAAAGCACACTGCTCTTTCAGCATGCGTTTATCATAGGCACCATAGCTGCACCATGTTAAACCGGCGGGGGCATAAGTTGCCTCTATCATGGAACAGGCTTCTTTTAACGATACGCCATCCTGCTCAACCATTTGCGGGGTGATGGATGTAAGCTGCGTACAAAACCTGCTGATCTCTGAATGTACCGGTTTCACCAGTATGCCTTTGCTTTTGCTGATCTCGCCTGTATAGGTATCAAGCTTACAAATACCTATTTCAATGATCTCACTTCGTCGTTTTTGGTAAGCACCATCCTGCTCCCAGCAGGTGGCCTCGAGGTCGACGATGATAACCTCGTCAGTAATTTCCATACTATTTAATATTTACGCGCAGAACCATTTCTGCGTTATCTATAATATAATAAAAATCTGCGACATATACAATGGGTTAATAAATAAGAGGATTGGGTTAACTCTCACGAAATCTTGATGTTATTTAGATTAATTAAAAATAAGTGTTGACAATACACTGTTTTTGATGTTTCTTTGCGGCTGTTTAGAATCATTCAAAATAAGGCATGAAGAAAATTTTATCCCTCTTAATCACAGTACTAACCATAACCACTGCATTTGCACAACAGCAGCATGGTAGCATAAGTGGTATAGTAACCGCAACCGATGGTAGTCCGGTTGCTTATGTATCAGTAGCATTAAAAGGCACATCTTATGGTGCATCAACAAATGAAAAAGGCCATTTCCGTATGGGCCGTGTTAACCCCGGCACTTACACCGTAGTGGTATCAGCCATCAATATGGCTTCTCAGGAAAAAGAGATAACTGTTGCAACAGGCCAAAACTCAACCGTAAACTTCTCGCTTGATCTGAGTACCTCTCAGTTGAAAGAAGTAATGGTTAACGCACGTACCAACAGCGTTAAAATGGATAACCCATCGCAATCATTACGTTTACAGGAGCCATTGCTACAAGTATCTCAAAATATCCAGGTAATATCTGGTCAGTCGTTAAAAGAGCAACAGATCACCAGCATGAGCGATGGCGTGTTACGCAACGTGAGCGGTGCTGTACGTAGCGAGCACTGGGGCGATCTTTATACCAACGTAAAAATGCGTGGTTCACAGGTACAGGCTTTCCGTAATGGTTTTAACGTAGTTAGTTCTTTTTGGGGCCCGCTTACCGAGGATATGAGCTTTGTTGATCATATTGAGTTTGTAAAAGGCCCTGCAGGTTTCATGCTATCAAACGGCGACCCAAGCGGTTTATACAACGTAGTAACCAAAAAGCCTACCGGCCAGGAAAAAGGCGAGATAAGCTTTACTACAGGTAGCTTTAACCTTAACCGTGCAGCGCTTGATCTTGATGGTAAATTAAGTAAAGATGGTAAATTGCTTTACCGCTTAAACTTATCGGCACAAAACAAAAATTCTTTCCGTACCAATGAGTTTAATGATCGTTATGTTATTGCACCGGTAATATCTTATCAGGTTGATGATAAAACTAAATTAACTGCCGAGTACGTTTACCAGCGTGCACACACATCAGACGTAGGCTCGTACTATGTATTTAGCCCCAAAGGTTATGGCGTATTGCCGCAAAGCTTTTCGCAATTGCCTGCAGGTTTGCCACCAACAAACATCAATGACCATAGCTTTACCGTAAACATGCAGCACCAGCTAAGCGATAACTGGAAATTAACTGCACAGGCAGCGCGCTATGATTATTACCAGCTTGGAACATCAATGTGGGCCGATACAGTTTTTGCAGATGGCAAATATGTGCGTAACGCAGGTATCTGGGAAGCAAAAAGCGTAATGTCTTTAGGCCAGGCTTTCCTTAATGGTAAAGTAAATACCGGTTCTGTAGTTCACAAAATATTGGCAGGTGTTGATATGGGTGATAAAAAATACTTCGCCGATTATTCGCACACCGCATCGCTTGATACAAAGGCCAAACCATTTGATCCGTATGACCCAACACTGGCTGCTTTAAATGCACCTGCAAATGGTTACCCTACCTTTGACCGCTCAACAAGCCTTGAAGCAAGGGCTGCAGAAGGTTTCGGTTTGATCAATTCACGTTACACCAGCTTGTACGTACAAGATGAGTTAGGCTTTTTAGATAATAAATTGCGCTTAACACTTGCCGGCCGTTATACCTACATCTCTTCGTCAGATTTTGGTACAACGTCTGATGCAAAACACTTCACCCCGCGTGTTGGTGTAAGCGTATCAATTGATGATCAAACATCAGTATACGGCTTATATGACCAGGCATTTAGCCCGCAGGTTGCTGCGCGCCTTGTAAATGGTGGTAGTGTTAAACCGCTAACCGGTAGTAACCTCGAGTTTGGTATTAAAAAGGACTGGGCTGATGGCAAATGGAATACTACTCTTGCCGCTTACCGCATCCTGAGAAATAACGAAGCTTCTGCCGATACATCAAGCCGCCCGGGCAACCCGGTTAGCTTCCTGCTTGGCCAGAAACGCACGCAAGGTATTGAGTTTGACCTGCGTGGCGAGTTAATGCCGGGCTTAGACCTTGTTGCTAACTATGCTTACACAGACTCTAAAGTTTCAAAAGTTGGCGATGCCCCATCAACCATAAAAGTTGGTGACATTGTTCCGGGATATGTTAAACACATTGCAAATGCATGGTTAACTTATAAGCTGCGTACCGGTGGTTTAAAAGGCACAGGTGTATCATTAGGCGGTAGCTATTTAGCCGGTCGCCAAACCGATACCTGGACACCGGGCCTGTTGAGATTACCTGATTACTTTAAAATGGACGCAGGTTTGTTTTGGGAAGGTACCAAAATGCGCATCACCGGTAACGTATTCAACGTGTTAGATAAGTATACCTACAGCGGTTCATACTACTCTTTCCTAAATGCATACTACTACCAGGCTGATGCACCGCGCAACTACCGCTTATCAGTAGCATATAGATTTTAATACCCCTATCATCTACCTATGATTGGAAGCCGGCCCTTATGGGGGCCGGCTTTTTTGTTTAGGGCTGTGTAACAATCATTATACTATAGCTACGCTGTAAAGCATCAAATTTTAACTTAATTTGTTGCCGTTTAACTAACTGACCTTAAAATGAACAAATATTTACTCACAGCTGCTGCTGTTGCGTTAGGGATAAGCGCAAATGCACAGCAGGGCGGGGCACTTACCGCTAAAGATTATGAGCGCGCCGAGGCCTTTATGGCCTACAACACTTCGCCGCTTATTGATAGGGCCAATGTAATGCCAACCTGGCTGCCAAACGGCAAATTCTGGTACCGTGTAACTACACAAAACGGTGCCGAGTTCTACCTGGTAGACCCTGCAAAGAAAACTAAAACACCCGCTTTTGACGCTAATAAACTGGCAGCAGCTTTATCATCTGCCGCAGGTACAACCTACACTGCTAATAAGCTGCCGTTCATCAGCATTAACTACAGTGCCGATGGTAAATACATCACCTTTGGTGCCGATGGTAAAAAATGGATGTATGATGCACAGGCCAATCAGGTAACTGCCGATACTACCAAAGCACAAAGCGGCAAACCGGCCCGTTTAACCGGCAGGGCAGCACGCAGTGGTGGTAACGAAGTGTTATCGCCCGATGGCAAGAAAGCTGTTTTTATAAAAGATTATAACCTTTGGGTGCGCGATGTAGCTACTAACGCTACTACACAGCTAACCAATGATGGCGTGAAGAACTTCGGTTATGCTACCGATAATGCCGGCTGGACACACAGCGACCGCCCGATTGTTTCATGGTCGCCTGATTCTAAGAAGGTAGCTACCTTTCAGCAGGATGAGCGTAAATCGAGTGATATGTATCTGGTTACTACTAACGTGGGCAAGCCAACCCTGCATGCCTGGAAATATCCGCTGCCCGGCGATAAAGACATAACAACCATACAACGTGTTATTATTGATGTAGAGAACCCGAAAGTGGTTCGTTTCAATATCGCGCCGGATCCGCACCGTGCTACCCTGAGTGACGATATATCAAGCAGTGGCAGCTTTGATGATGCCGACTGGAAAGCAGATGGTACTGAGTTTGCCTTCGTATCAACCTCGCGCGATCACAAGAATGAGAAGTTCCGTATTGCCAATGCGGAAACCGGTGCCGTGCGCGAGGTATTTGAAGAGACCGTTAAAACGCAATATGAATCGGGCTGGGGCGCAATCAACTGGCGTTACCTGCCTGCGTCAAAAGAGATCATCTGGTTCTCTGAGCGCGATAACTGGGGCCACCTTTACCTGTACGATGCTACAACCGGCAAGGTTAAAAATCAGATCACCAAAGGCAATTGGGTAGTAACCCGTTTGTTAAAGGTTGATGAGAAAAGCCGTACCCTTTACTTTATGGCAGATGGCCGCGAGCCGGGCAACCCATACTTTGCACACCTGTACAAAGTTGGTTTCAACGGCAAAGGTTTAACTTTGTTAACGCCTGAGGCCGGTAATCACACCGTGTCATTCTCTCCTGACGATAAATACATTGTAGATACCTACTCGCAGCCTGATGTGCCGCCTGTAAGCGTTGTGCGCGATACTAAAGGTGCTTTACTGGCTACTTTAGAAAAAGCAGATGTATCTCGTTTAGTGGCAACCGGGTGGAAAGCGCCTATCCCTGTAAAGGTAAAAGCGCATGATGGCACTACCGATATTTACGGCGTAATGTTCACCCCAACCAAAATGGAAGCCGGTAAAAAATACCCGGTGATAGATTATATTTATCCTGGTCCGCAGGGTGGCAGCGTAGGTAGCTGGTCGTTTGTAGCCTCAAGGGGCGACAATCAGGCACTGGCTGAGCTGGGCTTTATTGTTGTTGCTATTGAAGGTACCAGCAACCCGCTGCGCTCAAAAAGTTTCCACGATATGAGCTATGGCAACATGGCTGAAAATACCCTGCCTGATCAGATCACGGCTATCAAACAATTAGCTGCCAAATATCCTATTGATACCACTAAGGTGGGTATCTGGGGCCACTCGGGTGGTGGTTTTGCAACGGCAGCTGCGATGTTCCGCTACCCTGATTTCTTTAAAGTAGGTATCTCAGAATCGGGCAACCACGAGAACCGCAACTACGAGGACGACTGGGGCGAGCGTTACAACGGCCTGGTTGAAAACTCAGACTACGACGCACAAGCCAACCAGAACTGGGCTAAAAACCTTAAAGGCAAACTGATGCTGGCCCACGGTATGATGGATGATAACGTGCCGCCATACAACACCCTGCTGGTTGTTGAGGCACTGGAGAAAGCCAACAAAAGCTTTGATCTGGTGATCTTCCCTAACAGCGCACACGGTTATGGTGCTTACTCTCCATACATGATGCGCCGCCGCTGGGATTACTTTGTAGAGAACCTGCTGGGGCTAAAAGCTCCTTACGATTACCAGATGGGCAAACGCACCACCGGTAAATAATAAATAAAAAGGCCTCACTAACTGGTGAGGCCTTTTTTTATTTAACGTTGATGTTGTACAGCAAACTATTAAACTCGGCAAAAGGCATCCCTTTTTTTCTGATAGAAAATACCGCCTTGTATTTTCCTGCCTGTGCAGGCGCTTTAAAGTTGAAGGTTAAGGTTTGGTTAGCTGTTGGTTTCAACGGCTTATCATAGGTATAGTAAACATCATTATCATCACCAAAAAAGGTTATCAGTAATTCGTCATCATTTGATAGCATATCACCGGTATTGCTGTCTTTGGCGACATTTACTAGCAGGGCTTGCGGAGTGGCATGAATCATGTTTTTAAGTCCGTCAGCCTTAACCTTCCAGATGCCGGTAAAGGTTTTAAAATTGTTTATCGGCGTTAAAAAATATTGTTTATTCTCTACTTTCAATAGCTTGCTTTCTGCATTCAACGAATCTGTAGAAACCAGGGTAATATTTTTACCCTGCACCTTTGCCTGTAGTACTGGTTCATAGTTAAACTGGGTCTTCTTATAATCTATTTTATTAATAGCAAAGCAATCAACACCCGTATAAAACATAAATTCTGAGGGCTCATTATACACATTTACAAATACAAGGGGGCGCGATGCGCTTTCAGCTTTTAAGGCTTTGGCCATCTCTCTCGGATAATGATCGTTAAAGTGAGGGATAGGGAACAGATCAAAAACGAAATTGATGCGGATAACCAGTATCAATATAAAATCAAACACCAGCAAACCGTAAACCAGTTTAGGTACGCTGCTTAAACCCTGCAAGTACAAATAAGTAAGGCATATCATAGCAGGCAGGGCAACAGCAGTCCAATGGATGTTGATGTTTCCTTTGAAGGATGACAGCAAGAAAAACCCAAAAATGCCGATGACATTAAATTTTAATGCACGCTGCAACGAGTTCTTTGGCTTATACAGCAAGCTGCAAACCAATAAAACCACCGGGCCGGTAATGGCTGCCTGCTCGCCTATGTAACCTAATACATTCTGCAATGCAAACTCGCTCGTGCGCTCCTGGAACTGGAACCTGATGGTAGGGTAGTTGTGCTCATATTGCCAGTTAATATGCGGTGCAAATAAAACAAGTGCTATCAATATAATGCCATAGAACGATTTTCGCCTGAACAAACTCAAATTTGATAGAACGGTAAAACCAATAACCAATATGCCATGGTACTTTGAATACAATAGCAGGGCTGCAACAATGCCAAGTTTAAGGGCATTAAGCACTGTATCGCGGGTAAGGTAATCGCGGTAAAGGTACAGGAACAAAACTGCGAAAAACAGCAAAGGCGTATCAGGTAGTGCCATAAACGAGTACAGGTTCATGAAAACCGATGAAAGCATCAGCATCACAGCTAACCTAACGTTCAACTTTTCTGTGGCCTCACCCTCTATCAATTTATATATAAGCGCAAAGGTGGCGCTGCCCATTAAACAGGTGAGTAAACGCACGCCAAGCTCGCCGGGCAAAATGCTCGAACCCAGCCTTGCCAGCAGTGCTATCATAGGCGGATGGTCAAAATATCCCCAGTCTAATTGTTTGCCGTAGAACCAGTAGTAAGCCTCATCATTTAAAAAAGCACTAAACCACGATTGCAGAAAGTTGACGGCAAAAATGGCGAGGAATATTTTAAAGGCGTTGCTTTTAAGGATGTTAGGCATAGCATGAGATTTGCTGTAAATATAACAGGCTCATGTTTACACAAGACCACTGTTGCATATTTATTACAAAGAGGCATGGGCAGTTATATTTTCCTGCTCATGCTTTTTTAAACGCTGATAATTGATCTTAAATAACTGTATGGCCAGTATTTTATCATCGGTGTGATTCATATAAAAACTTATCCAGCCCGAGTTAATAAAGCTATGATGGTCATTTACGCGGCGGTCATCTGCCATTAACTGTTGTTTTATGGCCTTGCTAAAAGGCATATCGAGCAAGCCGTTACTATGGATATGGCCAAGCTCTTTACCGTAAATATCAAACTGCAGGCCACCGTATTTGTGGGTATGGATAACAATATCCGGCCAGTGGCCTACCTCTGCCTCTATATCGTCAATAACTATCAGTAATTTGGGATTAAAAAGCAGGGTGAAGAACCTGAGCATTGCGTCAAAAATATGTGCAAGCCCGGGTACATGCTTTAAAAAGCCAAGGTATCTGATGATAAAAGCAAACATCTATTCTATTTCGCTCAGTTGTTTAATATGATCCATTACACGCAGGTGTACGTTACGGGTAATGCTTGACGCCCACAGATCATAATACCACGTTGGGAAAACATATAATCTGTACCAGCTATTACCGGTAAGGGTGGTGGTGCCGTCGCCATTATCTTTTAACAGGAATTGCCCGCGCAGGATATCTATATGGCCCATTATCTCCGGGTCGCGGGGCTGATGGGTAATATCAAAGGTAAGGTTTCGGTTCTCATCGTAAGTGGAGATCTTTTCATCAAACACATATCCATTACTGAATATACACTTACGGTTAGCTCCCAAATGGTAACCACTGGCGGTTGATTGCACCGGGCTGGGCATGCCTATCCTGAAGAGCCAGTAGTTAGGCTTTGCCTCAATGCGTTTATAAGCCACCACGTATTGCCACACTTTAGCAGGTGGGGCTTTTATAACCATGGTATCGGCCACCATGTTTTCGTAGTGATGCTTTGATAAGGAGTCGAACACGAATATGCCAAGCAGCAAAACGATGATGCTGGTATTGAGTTTTTGATCGTTACGTTTAAACATGGCCCGGCCTATCCCTTCGCCTATCCAGATGAAAGTAAACAACAGTGGCGATACAATGATAAGGCAAATCACCCCCTCTTGCATAAAAACAGAACTTACTACACAACCCAGAAAAGTATTACGCAAAGCGTTGCCTGCCAACTGGTATCCCGATAGGTCCATATTGCGCCAATACCAGGCGCTGATGATTCCCATTAACAAAGGGATGATAACAAACTCAGAGAATATTAATACGCCCGGCGTATCATTTATTTTTTTAAATACCAGTGCCGTAAGCGATAATAGAATGAGCGCAAAGGCATTAGATGCAATGAATCCTTTAGTGTAATCTGAAATTTTGATCTTAGGCATGTTGTTGTGATAAAGCGGTTTTAAGATAAGTTAATTTTTTGGTGTAGCGATAAGCCAGCAGTAACGGAATAATACCGATAGCCCCGAATGAGCAATCAATTAATTGCCAAAATAAAGGTATCTGCCTGATGTTGCCGGCAATAAACGCCAGCGGAAAAATGGCTATGCAGGCGATGATGCCAAATTGCATCACCCAGATATTTTTAATTGGGTCTTGCGCCGGGCCTATAAACAGTACGGCTAATAACAAATGCGCAAAAGCCAGCCAATCTGTACCATAAGATAGGTAGGGATAATTGATATTGGTTATTTTAACTGCACTATAAATAGTACCGAACCACGCCTTCGCATTGATTGACATGAGGCCCGAGTGGTTATTAAACCAGGCCAGTTCAGTTTCGATAGGGAAGGCGGTGATGCCGCTCAAAGCCAGGCCGATAACGAGTACCCAAAGCCAGATCTTTATCCGTTTTTTTAATTGTGTGGTGGTAAGTGCCATAATGTATTCAGGTTAAGGTTTTACGCTCAGCAAGTCATGTACGGCCTGGGCAGCCTCGGTGTATTGGAAAGGGTAGCTACTATCCAGCAATAGTTGTGGTTTTACCCAGCGGCTTTTTAGTATTAGTTCGGTTTCGGTGCCAATGATAGCCGCGCCAATTTCCAGTAGCCATTTGGGTGCAGGCAAACCGAAGGGGATGCCATACGCCTTACGGATGATGCGCATCAGGTCGGTATTTTTAATGGCGTTGGGCGCTGTGGCATTAATGGCGCCGGTAAGTTCTTTATGCTGATAAACCCATTCGGTAATGGCGGCCACATCCTGCTCGTGGATCCAGCTTACGTACTGGCTGCCATCGCCCTGTTTACCGCCCATGCCAAATTTTACCAGGTTACGCAACACAGGGAACGCCCCGCCATCGTGGCTCAACACTATCCCTATCCGCAAAGCAACTTTACGGGTGTTTGGTGTATCCTGCTCAAAAAAAGTCTTTTCCCATTGTTTGCAAACTTCAATAGAGAAGCCATAACCAATATCGCCGGTGGTTTCGTTCTGCGGGCGGTCTTCCGCATGGCGGTAAATGGTGGCAGATGCCGCATTGATCCAAAGCGCGGGCGGGTTAGCTAAGTTGCCCACCACCTCGCCCAGCAAACGGGTAGGGTTGAGCCTTGAACTAAATATCTCCGCTTTGTTCTTTTCAGTGTAGCGGCAGTTCACGTTTTTACCGCAAAGGTTAATAAGCAAGTCGGCGCCATCCAGCTCTTGCGCCCATGTGCCAATGGTGCGGGCATCCCAAACTACGGTGCGGATATTACCATCAGCAGCTTTGGGTTTGCGACTAAGTATGATGATTTCGCTTGCTTTATCGCGATAATAATTGGCCAGCGTGGTACCGAGGCTCCCGGCTCCGCCGGCTAAGATGATCTTGTTGTATAACATTGTGATAAGGTTTAGGTAAATAATATAATAACAAGCACCAAGGCGCGGTATATAGCCCAGCTGATAGTTAACCGCCAGCCAATGCCCATTAACTTGCTCCTGCGGATGTGCTCTAAAAACATCAGCCCGGCAACCATCATAAAGTAACAGGTGTAAAAGAGGGGATGGGCACCAATAAGCCCGCTTAGTAAAACAACAGGTAATAGCAGTACACTTCCTGCAAAAGAGATGGTCATCATGTTACCCAGGTACTCCCAGCGTTTTTGGCCAAACAACAAACTGATAATAACGCCCTGAAATAGGATCTGCCCGCCACAGATCACATACTCGCGGTAAGCGCTGCCAACCGGTACCATGCCTTGTAGCAACGGGGCGTATTGGGTAAGGATAGCGGCAGTAACCAGCCAGGTGAGCAGCAAATATGCAATGCGGTAACGTAGTTTAAATGTAGGCTGATACATAAAATCGTCCTTAGCCGCAGGGATAATTACCCTGCGATTGTAAGAGATAAAGGCGTAAACCTTGCTCATTACCCAAACAAAAGGTTTAAAAGCAAATAAGCTCTTGAATACCGGCATGGCGGCGCCCAAAACTTTAAAAAGGCTGCTGATGCCATAGGTAACCTCGCCGGTTTCGTGGTTTACCAGGGCTATCTCGTCTGCCGCGCGCTGGCGGTTCACTAACGGGCAGGCATCCTGCGCCAGTTCCTGGTAAGGGGTGCGGCCTGCGCTATCCAGCAGACCGGTTTTAACAAATGCCTTTGTATATATATCACACATAGGGCACTCTGCATCGTAAAGTATGGTGTAATTGCCAAGTGTTTTCATTATTGTAATATTTATATTTTCAGTAAATTTTGAAACATTGAATCCAAAAAAAATGTCCTACTTGAACATTTTAAATATCGAACCCCAAAACCAGCTTTCTTCGGCTTTAAGCATGGTATCCAAAGCGCGGTCGGCATTCTTAGACATTTTATTGATGTCTGTTACCGATTTATTGAAAGTTTTAAAGTCGGGGTCGTTCTTATCGCCTTTTACTTGCTCCAGTTCGCCAAGCACTTTCAGCAAGGGTTCTAACTCGCGTTTGCGGCGTTCTTTTGCTACCTGGCGTGCAATATTCCAGATATCTTTATCAGCAAAAAAATATTCTTTACGTTCGCCGGGCTTTAGTTGTTTTTCTATCAATCCCCAGCCTATCAGGTCGCGCAGGGTCATGTTAGCATTACCGCGAGAGATGCTCAGCTCTTCCATCACCTGTTCGGTGGTAAGGGCCTCTGGTGTAATCAGCAATAAAGCATGTACCTGTGCCATGGTGCGGTTAATGCCCCACTCAGAAGCTAATTTGCCCCAGGTATCGATAAACTTTTGCTTTGCTTCAGGTAATTGCATATACAAATGTAGATATAGTTTTCAACTTTCAAAACTTTTTGAAAGTTTATTTTAAATATTTACTCGCTAATTTTTTACTCACCCCGACTTTGCTTCGCTCGTCGACCCTCTCTACGTCGTAAAGAGGGTGAGAATTTTTAACCCTCTTTTCGCGCAGCGAAGAGAGGGCGGTCCAGCGGAGCGTAAACCGGGTGAGTAAACTACGCTTGCTTATCCAAGGCTATTCAAAAGGCTTAACCTGTCTGTTTCCACAAGCCGGACGCTTGCGGGAGGGTATGTTAACTACGTTTGTTTATCCAATCCCTTCAAAAACTCCTCAGCATTGTGCAAATGGCGTTTCTTTTTGGCCTCATCCATTTTATCAAACGACTTAACCAGCATGCCCAGCCTTGGGTTTTGGGTAAAAAAGTTACGGTGCTTATGCATAAAACGCCAGAACAGGCCATCCCAGGTATCCTGCCAGTCGCCTTTTGGCCAGTTGCCCATTTTCATAAGGTAGTTGCTGCCGCTGATGTAGGGTTTGGTCATCATTAAGCCACCATCGGCAAACTGGGTCATGCCGTAGGTGTTGGGCACCATCACCCAGTCGTAAGCATCAATGTACATTTCCATAAACCAGCGGTAAACATCATCGGGATGAAACTCGCACAGCAGCATAAAATTGCCCATCACCATCAACCGTTCAATATGGTGACTATAGCCGGTATGCAGCACGCGCTTAATAACCGTATCAATGGGGGCGATGCCGGTCTCGCCCTTCCAAAAAGTGCGGGGGATGCGGCGATTAAAGCCCCAATAGTTTTTGGTACGCTGCTTAACACCCTCACGCTCGTATACGATATGGATAAACTCGCGCCAGCCCATTATCTGGCGGATAAAACCTTCCAGTGAATTGAGCGGGATATCATTCTCCGCGGCAAAATCCAGTGTTTTGTCTATTACCTGCTGCGGATCTAACAAGCCGGTGTTGATAAGCGGCGACAGGATAGAATGGTACAGAAAACTCTCCCCTGTCACCATAGCATCTTCATAAACCCCGAATTTATCAAAGCGATGTTTCAAAAAATCATTCAGCCAAAGCACAGCCTCGTGATGCGTAACCGGGTAAAAGCCACCTATGTTTCCGAATGGCGACCTGGTATCTCCATAGTTATCGGGATAGTGTTGCTCCACCCATTTTATGGCGTCCTTAACGTATTTGTTCTCATCGAGCGGGTTAAGCATGGGCACCACCTCATTCTTAGGGAATTTCTGCCGGTTCTCGGTATCATAGGTCCATTTGCCGCCGAGCGGTTTATCGTTACCCTCTAATAAGATGTTGCGTTGCTTTCGCTGCGCGATGTAGAAATCAGTCTGGAAATAGGTTTTCTTCCCGTCGAAGTAATCGGCTACATCATCTGTGCTGTTCAGGAAGTTGGGTGTATCGTATTTCTTTATGCCGATGTTGTGTTTTTCGCAGGCGGATACTATGCGCTTCTCCAGCCAGTCGTCGGCCACATGGACATAGTGAATGTTATCCACGCCCTGTTTGGCCAGATGCAGTATCAGTTTACGGATATCGCAAAGCTTATCTGTTGCCTCAATGTAATGTACTTTGATGCCCTGTTCCCTGAGGTGGTCCGCATAGTATTGCATAGATGCCCTGTGCAGCACCAGTTTCTTTTTGTGGAAGGCGTATTGATTAAAAAAGAGTTCTTCCTCAACAAGATAAACCTCATGGCTTTTACTCACCGCAGGGTGTTTTTTGAAAAGCTGATGCGGAAAAATGAGGGTTGCCTGATGCATAGAAAAGCAACAGAAGCGCAACCCAAATAGTTTGCCGTCGCGAGATTAGCGCAGCGTATCTCGTGACACTGCATGCAGGAAGCATTCTGCTTCCGTCAGCTGAAAGCTGAAATCATGCAAGTCACGAGCTGAAAGCTCGCGACGGCGGCTACTGACAAAATCTTGTCAGTCATAAATATTTGGTAATCAGGTGTTAACGTATGTTCATGGCGTGAACGTGAACACCTGATCTAATCTCAATTTATCGGATCTGCTTTTGCAGGCTTAGCCGGGTCATAAACCGCTACACAAACTCTCGAATCGGCGGCGCCGTAATATAAAAACCATTTCTTTTTAAAGTAGGCCATCCCTTCAAGGAAAACGGTACCGGCCGGGTACTGGCCGCTCTTTTCAAAGGAAGCCATCGGCCTCATGAACGGTACATCCAAACGGGTAATAAATTTCAGCGGGTCGTTCTTATCAAACAAACCCTGACCGGCACAGTAGCTGTTCGGCGTAAAACGCTTGTCGCCGTCATCGCCGGCTTTGTTTTTGCCGTTGTAGAGCAGCACAATCCCTTTATCCGTCATAATAGCCGGCGGGCCGCACTCGGTAAGCTCACTATCGAAGTAACCCTTGCGCGGAGAGAATAGTTCGGTCAAATTACCATCGGGGTTAACCACCGGTGTCCAGTCCACCAGGTTGGTTGAGGTTGCGGCATAAACGTGCAGTTCGCCCCAGTACATCCAGTATTTGCCTTTTACTTTAGCCACTACCTGTTTGCCGTTAACAATTTTAGTCAGTATAGATGCCGATTTATGCGGGATGTTAAGGAACTTGCCTTTGTATGCATCCTCGAATATAGGGCCGTGTTTGGTCCAGTGTTTTAGGTCTTTTGAGGTGGCTACGCCCAGGCGGGGTACATCACGGTTCCATTGGGTGTAAAACACCACGTAGGTGCCGTTAATGGTTACTGCCACACGGGGATCTTCGCAACCGCCGGGCCACTCGTATTTTTTCTGGCTATCATTGGCAGGGTAAAACACTGGCGCTTTATCGCGTTTAAAGTGCAAACCATCTTTACTTGCCGCATAACCCAAACGCGAGGTACGGTAACCTATCCCCACGCCCGACTTATCTTCAGAGCGGTAAAGCACCACCACATTGCCTTTATAAACCGCCGCCCCGGGGTTAAACGTATCGTTTGATTCCCATCCCACATATTTTTTCAGCACCGGGTCAAAAAAGCGGGTGGTACTATCCGGCGATATAATGGGGTTAAGCGTTGTTTCGCGCTCAAAACCACCTAAGGCCCAGGCAGGTAATTTGTTGGTATCCTGGGCTAAGGCGCTGCCGGTTAAAAAGCATAATAAAGCCGCGCTTTTAATAAAGATGAGGATGGTTCTCATATAAACAGGTTAATGTTTGGGTTTAATTGGCAATTGAACAAATATATACATCAGTGGCTTAATAACTAAAGGCCAATAACATCTTCAGATGTTAGTGTTGCGGTTAAACTACAATTCTCATCGTAGCTTTTTGAGGCATCAAGACCAAATAGTTTCATCAGTTCTTCGCGAATGTTTTTGTTGGCAGGGTTCCGTAGATCAAAGTGAGTGCGGTAATCTTTATACATGGCAAAATCAAAACCGCCATTTGATATGGATTTTTGTATCTCGTATAACTCGGCGTATCGCGGATAAATACCAACACCATAAAAGCCAAAAGGGTTAATTATTTTATGTTGTGATTCGGCATTAAATGGGTTATCCGCATAAAAGTATTCGCTAAAAGATGTTGATGGTACCTCCTTGTGAATAAGCCCCCATTGCAAAAATGCCGAACGCTGCTGCGCATCAATATGCCTGCCGTATGAGATAGGGAAATCAAGATCATCAGGTGTTAATTTTTTGTGCCCGATAATCTCAAATTGTCCATAAAGCAACAGGTTATCCATCATGTAGTCTGACGGCAATGAGGGCTGTTTTTGAAGCACGTTTATATCAACATCCTTTTTGTCAGAAATGTAAGCGTATAGTTTAACCAGTACCGGTAATGTCATCACAAAACCAAGGCCATGCCCTTTTGGTAATTCTATCTTTTTCCTAAGCCGCGCTATATCAACCAATATACGCCCAAAGCCATACTGAGTGCGACTGATCTTAAAGGCAAAATAATCGCCGTGTTTAAATTTGCAGTTCTTGCGTTTGGCATTTTTAAATTCTTCAATATCCTTTAAGTGCAAAGCCGAACTACTGCTTATAAAGTCGACCACAGTATTGTTAATATCCTGCGTGGGTGCATCTTTTTTTTGAGGCTTTTCCCAACTGGTATCATAAAAAGTTGTTTGCGTGGTGTGGTTACCAATAAACACCCTGACATAATTATCTATTTCGCAATAAGTACCCAAAGGATGCCTTGACGACAATACCGAACCCGAAAGTGCTTTCTCTTTGCCTTTGGCAGTTTTAGGAAGAAGCACGATCCTATCGCGGGTTGGTTCATTATACTGCGTCTCATTATACAATGTATCAGTTGAAATGATGCGCCTTTTTATAACATCACCATCAAAGTAAACAATACCTTCTTCCCGATAAGGGCCACTCTTGAGGGACGCTTTTTCCCAATGGGGTTCAACGGGGTCGAGGCCAAGGTAGCGGCGCTGTTCGTTAGATAGTTCGAATGCCATGTTTTTTGGGATTAATAGAGCAAGATAGCGCCTTGCAAACAAAGTTAAACTAAAAAAGCCGCATAAGCGGCTTTATATGATCAGGATAAGGTTGTTGCTACTATTCGGGGCCAACGGTGCCGGTTTTTACTTCGCCGCTTTTTTTGTAGTTGGTCACAATGACTCCCTTAGGTGTGATATGGCTTTCAGCCAGTTCAAATTCTTTAGGTATAGCATCGTTGCCAAAAAGCTTTTTGCCGTTGCCCAGGATAATAGGATAGATGTTTAGCCAGAACTCATCTACCAGATCATGTTTCAACAGCAGTTTAACCAATTCGCTGCTGCCCCAGATCTTCAGGTCGCGGCCTTCGGTGTTTTTCAGTTGTTCTACATCCTCAACCGTTTTCAGGAAATGAGAATTATCCCAGGCAGATTCGGTAAGCGTGTTAGTGAAAGCATATTTGTTTACTTCCATAATGCCAGGCCAGTATTGCGAGTGCTTTGGCCAGTATTCTGAAAAAATGTCAAAGGTTTTGCGGCCCAGCAGCAGGTCGGCAGGTTCTAATTGTTTTTGCATTACTTTTCCCAGTTCTTCGTCGCCGTAAGGAGCTGTCCAGCCGCCCAGTTTAAAACCGTTTGAAGTATCTTCTTCCGGGCCGCCCGGGCCTTGCATTACCCCATCTAATGTGATGAATGACAGTACGATTATTTTTCTCATGTTTTAGGTCTCCTGTTTTTATTTGTTTTTCAATAATTCAAATCTCAGAATAAATATAACACCGGCCGCGGTGTGAAAATGACTAATGAACGGGCTGAATGCGACTTGTATGAAATTGATTTTTTGATAATTATAAATTTAATTCTGATATTTAGTTAACCTAAATATCCCTGTGAAGAAAACCATCGCCATTGGATTTTTGCTTATCTGCCTTTTTAATATAAGCGGGCCGCTTATATTAAGGCAATATGCATCTTATTTGGCCGAACGTTTTTACAATAAACAGATCAGTAACGGGCTTTATAACAAGAGCGATCTTACCGAAATAAAGCTGCCTGCCCACATGCCCAACATTACCGACTGGCCGGGTTACGAAAATGTTAGCGGGCAAATAAAGTTTGATGATGTGGCGTATAACTATGTAGCCATGCGGATAACACGTACTGCTATTTATTTAAAATGTGTACCAAATTATGAAACCACGCGCCTCTCAACCGAGAATGTTCTTGTTTCAAAGGGGGTAAGTAAAGTACCGGTAAGCCCTAAAGATCATTTACCTACGCTTAAAATTTTACTGGTGAACCAGATCTCGCCGGTGCATAACTTTTTCCAGTTTACCACACCGGTTACCCGGATATTTTCGAGGGTTACAGAATCGGTTCAATCTCTTTGCTATACTTACCTCTCCATCCCCGAGCAACCACCCAAATTTGTTGCTTAGCTGTAAGCACTGTTTTATTTAAGCAATTAATAAATTGTTGAGGGGGCTTTATGCTGCCTTACGCGCCTGTACAGCAAAATCTCAAAAGCGGTTAACCCGCGCCCGTATTTAACAATTATCAAAACTATAATGATCATAGCATGGCTGTAGCTTAGCTGCGCATGCTGTTACCTATATTATCATGTACAAATTTAATATACTGACTAAAGGGTTACTCCTTTGCGCAGTAGCAACAGGCCTTTATGCCTGCCAGTCATCTTCGCACCAGCAAATGATAGATATGCTGACGAAGTTGCACAAGCGTAACCATAGCGCACAAAACTCATTTGCGCCCGATGTTAAACTACATTTTAGCGATTCGGTACTGTCTGTTCCGGGTAATGCTAACAACATTGCGGCTTTAATGGATGTGGCGCCCTTATTGCTAAAAACCGGCGATGAAGAGCGATCAGTGATGGTTTACAACACTCTTTTAAAGAAAACCAATGTAACACCTGCTGATAATTTAATGACTGATGTGGGGATGGCCTACATGAGGTTAGGCGAGCGTACTAACTGTATGCTTAACCATAACGGCTCATCATGCGTGTTCCCGATAAAAGATGCCGGTGTGCACATTATCAAAACAGGATCAACAAAAGCGATAGAAACCTACCAGAATATCCTGAAAAGTAAACCCGACGATCTGGAATCGAGATGGCTGCTCAACATCGCTTACATGACCCTGGGTGGTTACCCGGACCGGGTGCCTGCGCAGTATCTTATCCCGGGGCTTGATAATACCAAAGGCGCAAATGTGAGGCCTTTTACCGATATGGCGGCAGACCTTGGGCTTAATATAAATGGCCGTGCAGGTGGTGTGATAGCCGAAGATTTTGATAACGATGGTTACCTGGATTTGATCACATCGGGCTGGGAACTGAACGACCCCATGCATTATTTTAAAAACAACCAGGATGGAACGTTTACGGATGTAACCGCTACAAGTGGTTTAAAGGGAATAAATGGTGGGCTGAACATTCAACAAACCGACTATGATAACGATGGCTATAAAGACATATTTGTAATGCGCGGTGCATGGAATGCCCATGGATTTGGCGACCAGCCAAGTTCGTTATTACATAACAACGGCGACGGTACGTTTACGGATGTTACCATATCGGCAGGGTTATTATTTTTTCATCCTACGCAGGCAGCGGTTTGGGCCGATTTTAATAATGATGGATGGCTTGATGTGTTTATAGGTTTTGAAAGCCCAATGGGTTTTGACCAGAT
Source organism: Mucilaginibacter conchicola (assembly GCF_003432115.1). Classification (GTDB taxonomy): domain Bacteria; phylum Bacteroidota; class Bacteroidia; order Sphingobacteriales; family Sphingobacteriaceae; genus Mucilaginibacter; species Mucilaginibacter conchicola. The sequence goes on along the minus strand of NZ_QWDC01000002.1, from coordinate 112,941 downwards.
AGAGATAGATGAGAGTAAACTTTTCATCAATAATCATGACGGTACTTTTACAGACGTTGCTGATAAAGCACATTGTAATATAGTATCGTTCATAAAAGGCGTAACAGCTGCCGATTACGATAACGATGGCTGGCCGGATATTTTTGCATCCACACTTGATGGGCGTAAGTTTTTACTAAAAAACAAGGGAAAGGCCGGTGCGATACCGGATTTTGAAGACGTGAGCGAAGCCTCGGGCGTAGCCGCCAACAGGAACGGTACTTTTACAACCTGGTTCTTTGATTACAACAACGATGGCTGGCCCGATATTATGGCGGCCGATTACAGGTTTACAACCTCGCTGGCATATTACGCCGCTGCCGCTGCTTTAGGGAAACCTGAACCGGGAAATGGTAATATCTATCTTTTTAGAAACAACCGGAACGGCACTTTTACAGAAGTGACTAAGCAAGCCGGGTTAGATAAAGTTGTTTTTAGTATGGGGGCCAACTTTGGCGATATCGATAATGATGGCTATCCCGATATGTATTTCGGATCGGGCAACCCTGATTTTAAATCGCTGGTGCCCAATAAAATGTTCAGGAATGTTAATGGCGAGCGTTTTGAGGATGTAACCATATCATCGCGCACAGGTAACCTGCAAAAAGGCCATGGTGTGGCTTTTGCCGATTTCAGGAACACTGGTATCCAGGATATATTTGCAGAGATGGGCGGCGCTGTTATTGGCGATTCGTACAGAAGTTCGCTTTATGTAAATCCCGGCCAAAACAACAATAACTGGATAAGCCTGAAACTTGAAGGAACCATAGCCAACAGTGCAGCTATCGGCAGCCGCATTAAGATCACGTTTACTGATAATGGTGTTAAGCGCAGCGTTTACAAAGATGTAAACTCGGGCGGCAGCTTCGGTTCATCGCCGCTGGCGCAAGAGATTGGCGTGGGGCAGGCAAAAATATTAGACGATATTGAGATAAAATGGGCCGGTAGTAAAACTGTGCAGCATTTTAAAAGCGTTGCTGTGAACCAGTTCCTGCATATTGTTGAGGGTAAAAACCAAACGGAGTTGCTGCATCTCAGAAAAGCTGTCTTCAAGAAAAAAGATGCGCCATTAGTATGTATGCCGATGGCCGTTAACACTGCACGAAACCATTAGGATTAAATTTAGTTGATTTTTGAAGCCCGGCTGATATCCCATCAGCCGGGCTTTTTTGTGGATTTTTTCGACAGGTTATATTTAGATAAAAATTTATTTAAACAATTATAAAACGATTTAGCAAAATTTATTTATCATTGTTTCACAATTATAACCCGTTACCCAAAATGCTGAAACCCTATACTTATTTGCGCCTTAAAGCAGGTTTTGCCAAAGGCTTGTTATTGATATCTATACTTAGCGGCAGCGCCGTTATGCAAAGCTGTTCTAAAAAGATATTGCCAAATGCACCTCAAAATGCCAACTTGTTCAAAGCCGGCGACAGGGTGGCATTTCTCGGGAACAGCATTACGCATGGTGGCCGTTACCATCAGTATATATGGCTGTATTACATGACTCGTTTCCCTGAGCTGCGTTTAACCATCATGAACGGTGGTGTTGGTGGCGATGTGGTTTCTAATATTAACAACCGTTTTGATGAGGATATTCTTACCAAGCATCCCACTAAGATCGATCTTACCTTCGGGATGAACGACTCAGGTTTCTTCCAGTATATGCAGGGCGATTCGGCCAAGATCTCAGACATGCTGGTAGCCAAATGCGACAGCGCTTTTAAACTGCTGCAGGTAAAACTACTTCAGCATAAAGAAATTAAAACCTCGCTGATAACCGGCTCTCCTTATGATTTTACCACCAAAGTAATCACGGGTAATGGCTGGCGCGAAAAACCTGCAACATTTGAGCGCATAGTTCAACTGCAGAAAGCAACGGCTGCCAAAAACAACTGGCCGTTTATCGATATCTATCACCCGATGGATCAGTTGAACAAAAAGTACCAGGTAACCGATCCTAACTTTACCCTTAGCGGTAGCAATGACAGGGTACACCCCGAATCATACGGCCACCTGGTATGGGCTTATCTGTTCCTATGCAACCAGGGGCTGAAAGATATGGAAGTTGCCGACTTTACTGTTGATGCAGCAAACGCAAAAGCTTTGGCAGCGGTAAATTGTAACATCAGCAACGTGAAGGGTAATGCACAATCTTTAAGCTTTGATTACCTGGCCAACTCATTGCCTTTCCCGGTTGATGAGGAAAAACACAACGGCGATCATCACCCGGCATCTTATGCATTAAACTATGTGCCTTTTACTGATGACCTGAACAAAGAGATGCTGAAAGTGCAAAGCCTTAACGGTACTTATGAGTTGAAAATTGATGATAAAGCTATGGGCCGTTTCAGCGCTGCCGACCTGGCAAAAGGCGTAAACATGGCGCTGATCACCAATACACCGCAATACCAGCAGGCATTGCAGATATTAAAACTGAACGAAGAACGCGGCTCGGTTGAGCGCGAAACGCGCGACTATGCCGTGCAGGTTTACAATTTTGCACGAGCCAACGGTATCAAAAACGATAACGACCCTGCATCATGGGCAAAAATGCGCGAACTAAAGAAAACAAATGGCTGGATAAACAATGACCTGTACGAACGCGGCAGCAATCCTGCTACCCAAAAGGCATGGCAGGACAAAATGAACAGCCTCATAGACCAGATCTACGCAAGCAATAAACCGGTAAAACATAAGATTGAGTTAGTAAAAGTTACCGATAACCAATAACAACAATTTGATTTGAGAGCCTGCGGACGCGATGTTTGCAGGCTTTTTTGTTTAGGTGGGTGTGAGAACTTAGTAAGAAGACATTTAAGCTTTGTCTGATATAGATTCCAGGTCCGGTAGAGCATGCTTTTTATATTGTACTATAAACTCTCTGGCTTCTCTCATATTTTTTGGGTAGGGCGTGTAGTTATCATGTCTGGTTTTAGATAGTTCGTTTTTGCCAACTTGGTAAATATGCTGAAACTTGAACCCGTTTTCTATCAGAAATGATATCATCTGCCAGCCTTTCAGGTCTGTTTTTCCTGGCGGCCTGAAACGATGCGGTAGCAACTTCATCGGTTTACCGCATTGGGGGCAAATAAACAATTCTTTAGAGTCGGAAGCGAATTTCCTGTTGAGGCTTAATCTACACGAAAGGCAAACTTTTTTATGTCCCACAGTTTTTTATTTGGGCGAGGATTTCTTGTTAATTACAATAGCTAATGTAATCATTTTAATGATTGAGTTCTTCGGCAGGTCTGTTATACGGAGACCAGCGTTTATATTGATGTGATGATGCTCTTTTTGAACATGCCATGCTTTACCTTACTTTTGCAAAAAAATTAAAGGCGAGTAGCATGGCCGGGAAGGTGATTTATTTTGATGAGAGCGAAATTGAAGGGATAGACCTGCCCACACGTTTTACGTTTCCATTTTTTTACGAGCCGCATCCGTTGGCGCTGCTCGCATCAGATCAGTTGAGAGCTTATCTCCAAAGTCAAATCAATCTCGACCATAATTTTGGCCTCGACAGGGATACCGAAGGCACGGCCATTGGCAAGATGTTCGGCGTTTTGATAATTCAGGATGCCGAAGGTAGGTTGGGTTATTTGTCCGCCTTTTCGGGCAAACTGGCAAACTCTAACGATCATTCTCATTTTGTGCCGCCGGTATTCGATATGCTTACCGAAGATGGCTTTTTTCTAAAAGGGCAATACATCCTTAACGATATCAACCGAGAGGTTAAAGAGATTGAGGCTAATAAAAGTTACATCGACCTGCAGCAAGAACTCAAGAATCTAACGGCACATACGGAGAAAGAATTGGCTGATTTTAAAAGTCAGCTAAAAGCAAATAAACTCGACCGTAAAAAGCAGCGCGAAGTGCAAAAACAAACACAGAGTGCTGAAGCTTATGCGGATTTTGAGGCCCTGATGATAAAAGGCAGCCTGCACGATAAACATCAGCTAAATGTGTTGAGCGCCAAACACGATGCGCAATTAGATGAACTTCGTAACAGGATAGCAGTATTTAGTGACAGGGTAGAGGCGCTGAAGAAAGAACGCAGGGAATTGTCGGCAGGGTTACAGCAGCAGCTTTTTGAGCAGTATGTTTTTCTGAACCAGCAAGGGCAAACCAAAAGTCTGCATGATATTTTCAGCGAAACAGTTTTGGGCGTACCATCTGCCGCAGGCGAATGCGCTACACCCAAGCTATTGCAATATGCTTTTACTCATGGCTACAAACCCCTTGCTATGGCCGAGTTTTGGTGGGGCGCCTCGCCAAAATCGGAGATACGGGTGCACGGACAATTTTACCCCGCCTGTACCGGTAAATGCAAGCCCATCCTTAAACACATGCTGCAGGGGATTGAGTTGGACGATGACCCCCTGCTCATCAATCCCGGTGAAAGTAAACCACTGGATATTGTTTATGAGGACGACTACTTTGTGGTGGTGAACAAACCGCACGGGCTATTATCTGTGCCCGGTATCAATATAACCGATTCTGTTTATACGAGGTTAAAACAGCTTTTTAAAACGATTGAGCCGATGATCATCCACCGGCTGGATATGGCTACCTCGGGTTTGTTGGTAGTTGCCAAAACAAAGGATGCGCACAAACACATACAGCAGCAGTTTTTAAAACGCACAGTAACCAAACGCTACACGGCCCTGCTTAGCAACGTTATTGCAACGGAAGAAGGCGAGATCAATCTTCCCCTGCGCGGCGACCCGGACGACCGCCCTCGGCAGCTGGTTTGCTTTGAGCATGGCAAAAAAGCTATTACCCGCTACAAGGTTGTGGAATGCAAGGAAGGGAGAACCAAGATATATTTCTGGCCGCAAACCGGCCGCACGCATCAATTGCGTATGCATGCCGCCCATCCGCAGGGCCTCAACGCCCCAATAGTTGGCGACGATCTGTATGGTAGCCCTGCAGAACGTTTGTACCTGCATGCCGCCCATTTGGAATTTATCCACCCCGTATCGGGCGAGAAAATGGTGTTTGAGGTTAACGAGGGTTTTTAAACATAAATAAACAAAAAGAGCAGACTGTAAAGCCTGCTCTTTTTGTTTTCTAAAATATATTTATCGCCAACCTAAGCCTGGCGCAACGTGCTCTAAAATTGATGAGAGTACGTGTGCGTTATAGTCGGTCCCCAGCGTGTTGGGGATGGTTAACAATATGGTATCTGCTTCCTGTATAGCCTCGTCTTTTGATAGCTCTTCAATCAGCTTATCCGGTTCTGCAGCATAGCTGCGACCAAAGATAGCACGCATATCTTTTTCAATATAGCCCCGCTTATCGGTGCGGCTGTTCTCATGGCCAAAGTAATACCTGTCCTGTTCGTTCACCAAAGCAAATATCGACCGGCTTACCGATACTCTTGGCTCACGCTGATGACCGGCTTTTTTCCAGGCCTCTTTGTACAGCCTTATTTGCTCGGCTTGTTGTACGTGAAAAGGCTTGCCGCTCTCGTCCATTTTAAGGGTTGAGCTTTGCAGGTGCATGCCATTCTCTGCCGCCCATACCGCTGTTGCATTTGAAGCTGCGCCCCACCAGATCCGTTCGCGCAGGCCTTCGGCATGTGGCTCGAGGCGTAACAAGCCCGGTGGGTTAGGGAACATGGGGTTAGGGTTTGGCGAGGCAAAGCCCTTGCCATCTAATTTGTTCAAAAACTGTAATGCTTTATCGCGGCCCATGTCGGCGTCGGTTTGGCCCTCGGCAGGCTCGTAGCCAAAATAACGCCAGCCATCTATCACCTGTTCCGGCGAACCGCGGCTAATGCCTAATTGTAATCGCCCGCCTGATATGAGGTCGGCAGCGCCGGCATCCTCAACCATGTAAAGCGGGTTCTCGTAACGCATATCAATAACGCCGGTACCTATCTCTATTTTAGATGTCTTGGCGCCAATGGCTGATAGCAGCGGGAATGGCGACGCCAGTTGTGCTGCAAAATGATGCACACGGAAATATGCGCCATCAATCCCTATCTCTTCGGCTGCAACAGCCAGATCGATAGATTGCAGCAACGTATCGCTTGCGGTACGGGTTTGGTACGCAGGATGATCGGCCCAGTGGCCAAATGACAAAAATCCTATCTTTTTCATTTAAAATTCTCCCTCGGTTAAATAACCTTTATGTAAAGATAAGCATCAATTATCTAAAATAAATGTTTAAACATCTTTTTTAGATTGAATATGGCTTCACGGAGACAATCGACGCATCGGCTTGCATCATTGCTCCCTTTTACTATCCTCTATCAGTTTCAATACCACCTCGTAAGCGGTTTTTTTACCGCCCCGGGCCATTAGCCAGGCAATAAAACTAAGTGTGAAAATATCGTTGTTCTCTCCCGCGCCCAATAAACCAGAAACATTGGTCTTAAAAGTGCTGTCGAAAGCCATATCTGGTTTTATGAGGTGTTTTTCAACCAAACCCAGAAACGATAGAACGCGATCTTCCGAAGTTTTTTGCAGGTATTTCTTATATCGACGCCTAAAGCTGCTTAATCGCGACATGGCCAGCTCTATGTTTGAGAACTGCGCCTGTACCAGTATCTCCATCAGGTTTTTACGGATGGTCCATAACATGCCCATTTTTTTTTCGTACCAGGCATCGGTGCGGGTGAGCTGCATGAGTTGTTTCAAACTTCCGCGATCGTTACAAAGAGCTAAGAACATAGCAAGGCATATTCTCAGGTCTTCAATATCTTCAGGTTTTGACGTTTGCTTTGCGCCGGTAAGTGCTTTTTGTACTATCTGGATAGCTTGCTCTGCAAAGCCTGTGAAAAATAAGTTAAGCCCAGAGAGTAGCTGGTGGCGCAGATAGAATAAACTGTAGTAACGACTATCGGTAACCATCAGATCCATCATTTCCTTTAGGTACGACGTGCTTTTCGCGAAGTCTTTTTGCCGCAAGTGGAAATTGGCGAGGTAATAAAGGATAGATATATGGTAAAAAAGGTACGACTGCTGCTTGTACGTTTGCCCTTGTATAAATTTATTGGTCCGGTTAATATAGCGCTCTATTAAACTATAATTACGCTGTATAGCCGCGTACTCATTGGCAATAAAAAGGATCTGGTAAATGGATTTATAGGTCATCAGATCCTGTGCGGAGATCTTGTATTTCCTGATGGTTTTTATCATCAGGTTGGTAAGGTTAACTATCTTACCTTTCAGATGTATTTCCTGCAGTTCCTTTCTCAAAAAAGCATAGGCTATGTTTAATCTGGCTTCGCGCTGCATGTTGGTTTGGTTTTGCGTAAAGCGTTCAGTAAGCGGTTCCAAATCCTCTGCGCCGGGCAGGTGGGCATATTGTAGCTTCAGCAGCAAAAGCTCATTCAGTAAATTAAATTGTTCCAGGTTTCCGGCTAAGCGTTCGGCTTTATCCAAACATTTAAAGGCTGTTTTAATAACGTTGTTCTCTAATAAAAAACGACCAACTACCACCAGGCGCAGCGCATCATAGGTGTCTGAGTGGCTGCTTTCAAAAGTTTTCTGCGACAGAAATAGCAGCAGGTTATCCTGCAATCTTTTACGCAAAGCATGGTAAGCATCATTGTTTTTTTCAGAATCGTATAGCTTATTTATGCTGCCTATATCGTCAGTTTCTATCAAATCCAGTAACTGCAGGTTTTTAACGTCGTTACGTTTGTTTTTTCGCTGTAAAAACTGCCTGAAAAGCTTTTTATCTGTAATGCTAAGCAAGTTTGTAAGCTCCTGAATTGCGTCCATGTAGATGTGTTTTTATAGGTAAATTTATAAAATATATCGTCAGTATTTTATCTATTATGACTTTATAGGGTGTGTTATATACCCCACATTTGCTTCCATATTAACAACTAAAACAAAACATTATGGAACCGCTACAAAACAGAACAGAAGAAAAATCATCCTTGTTAAAGTATGATAACAACGGCCGCAGTCCGTTTAAACCTACCGGTGCATTTATAGGCGCCTCATGGTTTGCCCTGCTGGTAGGGGTGGTTGGCTATTGTATAGGTTTATGGAATGCCACCATGGAACTGAACGAGAAAGGCTATTATTTTACCATCCTGCTATTTGGTTTGTTTGCCGTTATCTCGGTACAAAAAACTGTAAGAGACAGGGCCGAAGGATTGGCCGTTACTGATCTTTACTACGGCCTTAGCTGGTTTGCCGCTATTGCCGCAATGGTGCTGTTAACTATAGGCCTGTGGAACGCCGACCTTGCCCGCAGCGAGAAGGGTTTTTATGCCATGGCATTCTGCTTAAGCATGTTCTCATCCATAGCCGTACAAAAGAATACCCGCGACGCAAAAATATTTGAGGATAAAGAGCAGTAACGTAGCGGTTGCCCGCCCCGCAGCGCATTGCCCACGGCAGGCCTGCGGGGTTTATTTACCGCAATAAATGATTTTCACTAACCTAAATCTTGTACAAACACGTAGCCCTGCCGGAGAGATCTGCAGGGCTTTTTTGATATTAATAAAATAAAAAATCGGAATTTAATTTTGTTTTTTAGTGTTTTTGTGAAATTATTTAAATAAAATATATATTTGAAATAATAATATTTGGCAAAGCCTATCTACCACTATGAATTCAACTTCTACAATTAAAACAGGGGGCCTGGGTTTACTTTTGATATTGCTGCTTTTTAACCTCGTAAACTGCAAGCAAAATAATGCGGCGGAACATGCCGGCAAGAAAGAACGAATTTCTTTTAAACCTGTATTTGATGTTAACTATATAGAGGTAGCCCGTAGGTTAGATAACGGCTTGTCATTTAATGAAGATGGATACCAATTAGAACCCAGCTGGCAAATAAAATTTGTGTCTGATGATTCGGTATCTATCTACAGTCCTGCAAAGAAAGCGTCGATCAATTTCCCTGTAGCCCGGGGAACTGATTCCATTTTTTACGCGGCAAAGGTTTTTTTTAAGGTGAAAAAGATAACGCGTGATAGTATGCTGTTGCAGCTTATTGAGGCGAAGGAAGATTCGATAGACCTGCGGGGGGCCAGGTTATACATGACCTTTTATGCCGAGAAATTTATAAAGAATGTGATACGTAAAGATACGGCCGTATTAAAGGCCCCTACCTGGCGCGATACTGTATTTGTTAAAAAACTTATTGACGCTGCCGAGAAAGATTATAGTAAGGCTTTTTTTGCGCGCCGGCCAGCTGTAGTAAGCAGCAAGAGCAGCTCAGTTAAGGTTGAAACGCATCATGTAACAGGTAATATATTTGAAACGAAACCAACGGATAACGATTATATGTATCCCACATTTAATATTTCTATAAAGCACGCAAAAGAAGATTTTTATTATTCCTTTTCGGTAACGGTTGATAGCCAGGGCGGTCTTCACTATGAGAAATCAATGATACCCGGCAACAACACTTATTACATTTCGCACTCAAAAGCAGTATTAGATAATTACTTGAAGCGGTATTTGAATGTTAAGCCCGGCTCAACATTGGGTATGCTGCACCCCAGCACTATTTATTTCCATGTAAAAGGGGAAAAGGGCGCATGATGATGTGAAAAACAGGTTGGTGTAAACAATTGGGCAAATATTTTGTCTTTTAGTTAACCTTGGCCGCTTTCACTTTCTGTTTTATGTTATGCGGCGGGTTTATATTGTTTAATCTTATACGCTAAAACATGAACCTCAAATCACTCTTCCATAACCTTCTTGTAATTATCTGCTTCGTTTCTTTCTCTCTCAATGGCAGGGCGCAAAGCAAAGCATCCGCAAAAAATAAACAAGCCGAAGCTGTTTTTAATAAAGGGAAAGAAAATTTCAGCAAAGGTGATTTTGATGCTGCTATCGTCAATTTTAAAACAGTTATCAGCACCAATCCTTCTGATTCTGCTTACCGCGCACTGGGCTATGCTTATACTATGAAAGAGGATTACGCCAACGGCCTCGACGCATTAAATAAGTCCATCCAGCTTGATCCCAAGGCAGCGGCAACTTATGGCATCCGCGGCATGCTTTATCGCTATCAAAAGGAATTTGATCTCGCTATTGCCGATTTTAGTAAAGCTATAGAACTGGCGCCTAAACAGACTTCATATTACTTAAGTCGCGAAGAATCATACATGAATAAGGGCGAATTTCAATTGGTGGTTAACGATTGCAGCAAAGTAATTGAGCTGGATGCGGCAAATGAACGCGCATACCGCAACAGGGCTACCGCGGGTTTCTTTTTAAAAGATTTTACCAATGCTATTAAAGATGCTTCCAAGGCTGTTGAACTGGATCCGAAAGATATACAGGCCTACAGGATAAGGGCGGGCGCTTACATGAGCCAGAATACCAATTACGACCTGGCTATTAAAGATTTTGATAAACTGATAGAACTTGAACCTAAAGAACCGGAGAACTACAGCAACCGTGCAGCCATATTTGTAATGAAGAATGATTTTGCGCCAGCCATTGCCGGTTATACCAAGGCTATTGAGGTAAGTGGCGGCACCAAAGCCGAATATTACAGCGGTCGCGGAAAAGCTTACGTACTGAAAGGAGACCACGCAGCAGGCATCAAAGATCTTGACAAAGCAGTTGAGTTAGAGCCATCAAATGCCGAAAACTACTATAGTCGCGGCAGAGGCTACTCCTACGCCAAAAAGCCCGATATGGCTATAAAGGATTACACAAAGGCTATCGAACTAAACCCTAAAGATCCGCAAGCTTTTGAGCAACGCGCCAAGGCTTACCAGGAAACAGGCAAAAAGGCCCTTGCCGAAGCTGATGCAGCTAAAGCTAAGGAGATGGGGAAGTAGGGATAGTAGATTAAATAAAATAGCCTGAAAACTTTCAGGCTATTTTATTGAGAGATACTTCAAAAAGGAAGTATATATACCGCCAGTTATTCTTTTTTATATTGTACGATAGAAACATATTTGACCACCTCACCGGCATTTACTGCACCTGCTTCTGTGGTCCAGTATAATGATCCGTTATTCATCCTCATCTCTTCATTAGAAAAACCATCAGTGTGCAAAAAAATCTTCCCGTTTGACTCTATCAGCGTATAATCTATATCATGAGGAATATTGCCTTTTACTGCAGTGTAGGTTTTTTGGTCGAACCGATATTTTTGAACATCCACGTAATCGAAGGTCTCTCTTTTAACTTCCTTGTCTGATGCATCCAGCGAGATCCTTGTGACTGACTTGGTTGCCCATGTACCAATGATCTTGGTTTTAAAAGAAGCAAGCGATTCATCGCCAATAGACTGAGAATCTTTTTTACAACTTACAATCAATACACCCCAGCATAATAATAAAAGTAAAGTAGCTTTTTTCATAGTTTTTATAGTTGGTATTTTAGATACCGTTGAATAAAATATTTCTTTAAGGTTAACCCGGTAGATTGAAATAATGTTTTGAAAACGGGTATTTTACCTTAAAGCGCATTTACGGATGGGAATCGACAGCGGTAAAATCAAAACCCCTTTAAAAAATAGTTTTAAAGGGGTTTTAGGCATAATGATTAATAAGTTGCGGAGAGGGAGGGATTCGAACCCTCGATACACTTTTGGCGTATACACACTTTCCAGGCGTGCTCTTTCGACCACTCAGACACCTCTCCGTTTTTTAAAGGGATTGCAAAGGTAAAATATTAAACCAAAAAAGCGGAACCTTTTACAGGCCCCGCTTCTTAACGAAAACTTTAACTCACAAAAACTAAACTTATATGCTGTTATTACTAACTATAGTATAGAGTGTGTATAAGTACAATGGTTTAACGCCACGGTAAAAAAATCTGATGTTTGTACATATATATCTTATAAACCTTATGTTTGCCTGCTGAATACAAGGCACCACCTGTTTGCATGCTGAATATCAACGAAATTAAAAGACCTATTGCTGCAGAAATTGATGTTTTTGAGGAGAAATTCAAAGCCTCGATGCAAAGCTCTGTGCCCCTGCTTGATCGTATTACGCATTACATTGTAAAGCGTAAGGGGAAGCAAATAAGGCCGATGTTCGTATTCTTTTCGGCCAGTATATGTGGTGGAATTAACGAATCGACCCACCGCGGGGCGGCTTTGGTTGAGCTGCTGCATACCGCTACCCTGGTGCATGATGATGTGGTAGATAACTCTTACCAGCGCCGTGGTTTCTTCTCTATTAATGCCCTCTGGAAAAACAAGATAGCCGTTTTGGTTGGCGATTACCTGCTAAGCAAAGGCTTGTTGCTTTCTGTAGATAACGGCGACTTCGGCTTGCTGAAGATCGTGTCTGAAGCCGTAAAGCAAATGAGCGAGGGCGAGTTGTTGCAGGTTGAAAAAGTGCGCCGACTGGATGTGAGCGAAGAGGTTTACTATGAAGTGATCCGCCAGAAAACAGCATCATTGATAGCTTCTTGTTGTGCCTGTGGTGCGGCCTCTGCCGGTGCCGATGCGGAGACGGTAGAGAAAATGCGTTTGTTTGGCGAGAAGATAGGCATCGCCTTCCAGATAAAAGATGATATGTTTGATTTTGGTACCGATGATGTGGGCAAACCGCTGGGCATCGATATCAAAGAAAAGAAGGTTACCCTGCCGCTTATCTACGTGCTCAATAACACTGATGGCGCGGAGAAGAAACGCATGATAGCCCTCGTGAAAAACCATAACGACGACCCCAAAAAGATAGCCGAGATCATCAGCTTTGTAAAAAGCAACGGCGGCCTGCAATATGCCCAAACCCAAATGGAAAAATACCAGCAGGAAGCCTTCGATATCCTCAACACCTTCCCCGCCGGCGAAGCCCGCACAGGTTTAGAGCAACTGGTAAGGTACACCACCGAGAGGAATAAGTAGCCTTAAGTCAAAAGTCAAAAGTCAAAATTTCTTGTCTTACGTTGCGTTCCACTATGTCATTTCGAGCGAGCAGAAGGGATGTTATGTGCGCAGGAGCGACGAGAAATCTTCTGCGTTGTAAGTATCGCTTCAAGAAGATTTCTCCTCGCTGCGCTCGTTCGAAATGACATAGTTTCGAATGTTAATATCAATTAATCCTCAAACCCTTTAATCAAGGTTCAGAACACAACTACCAATCTTCCACAAAATCTGCTAACTTCGTAACATGCATTTCCCTGAGCTCAACTTTCCAAAATTTGGCATTTTTGATGTGCTGGACATATTGCTGGTAGCTTTTTTGATCTACCAGTTATATAACCTTATCAGGGGCACCATTGCTGCCAATATCTTCATCGGGTTCATCACCATTTACCTGGTTTACCGCATTGTTGATGCTTTGCACATGCAGATGCTCTCAGGCATCCTCAGCAAGTTTGCTGATGTGGGCATTATTGCCATTATTGTGGTATTTCAGCAAGAGGTGAGGCGTTTTCTGTTGTTGGTGGGCAAAAATGCATCCCTGCAGCGCAATAAGGCCTGGTGGAAGTATTTCTTCGGCAAGGCCGATGTAGAGAAGAACAACTACGCCCGCATTAAACCCATTATTGATGCCTGCAAAAGCATGAAGCAGACCCGCACAGGGGCGCTCATCGTTTTCGCTAAATATTACGACGAGCAGTTTTACCAGAACAGCTGCGAGGTATTGGATGCAAAGATCTCTAAACGTGTACTGGAAAGCATCTTTCAAAAGAACAGTCCGCTTCATGATGGTGCGGTAGTGATATCGGAGAACAAGATCAAATCGGCCAGTTGTATTTTGCCCGTTACCGAGAAATCAGACCTGCCTGCACAGTTCGGCCTGCGCCACCGCGCGGGCATAGGTGTTACCGAGGCAAACGACGCCACAGCCATCATCGTATCAGAAGAAACCGGCGAGATCTCATACGCCAAGCAAGGCCGCATTAAAATGGATGTAAGCTTTGCCGAACTGGAAAAACTGCTGAATAAAGATTTTTAAGGGATCACTACCACGCTATCTCTGTTATTAGGCTTCGGTGTTCCATATCCGGCCACCGGCATTTTAGAATAACCTTCAAGCCCCACTACGGGCATTTTAGAGTTTCCTTCTAACACCTTTACCGCAGGGTTGTAATTTATAGCTGTATTGTTTGAAAATGCTTTGTTTTTAGAAAGTTCGGCATACATATTATTGCTGTAATTAAGATTCTCCGGCTTTAAGAATTTCAAGGAGCTATCGGCCTTAAAAGGCTTTAATAGTTCGCTGTTTAGATTGTTATCAAGCGGGGCAGTCTGCGCTTTTTGCGCCATCGCCACACTCGCCGCAGAAACCGAAAGGATAAGAAATAACAGTTTTTTCATGACAGAACTTTATGGTATCACTAAATTAGTTGATTTGCTGTCATCGTGTTTAAGTATCTCTCGTTAAAATTGTTAAATCTTAAAATTTAACATTTCCATCAGGTCATAAAAAAAGCCACCCTGTTAGGGGCGGCTTTTTGAAATTATCCGATCAAATATTAATTAGCGGGAGCATTCAGCTCAGCAACTGCTTTATCAATAGCAGCGTTTGATGACGTATCGCCAGCTTTAGTACGGGTTTCTTTAATGCCTGTAAGGATAGTTGCTATCTGCGGGCCAACGCCGTATTTTTTGTATTTGTTACCAAACTCGGCAATTGAAGTAACACCTTGCTGTGCGTTAGCAGGGTTTTTCAATCTGCCTATCATGTCAGCATAGTTCCTCATCAGGTTAAACTGGGTTTGAGGCTGGCCATCTTTAAACGAGCTGTAAACAAACGGCCATTGCTCGTCGCTGCCACCTACTGCGTAGGTAGTTAACACGGCTTGTTTAAGTGCGCCATTGCTGTCTTTCTCGTAAGATTTTGCAAGGCTCATTGCTTCGGCAGGGTTTATCAGTGCCAAAGCGTTTAAAGCAGCACCCTGTACCGCGTATGATTGGCTGTTTAATGCTTGTTTAAACAAGTTGCTGTTGCCAGATGCTTTCAGTTTACCCAATGCGTTAATAGCGGCAGCTTTAACCAAATTGTTAGGGTCAAGCTGTGCTAATTTAGCAAGTATAGGCTGTGCGGCATTGCGTACATCATCATTGGTTAAATCAGCAGCTTTAATAGCATCAACCTGTAGCTCCCAGTATTTATCGTTCAGGGCAGCTATGATCACTTTGCGGGCAGCAGCCTGGCTGTTTTGTGATTTTGCAGCGGCTTTTATAGCCTCATAACGGTCTAAGTATAAAGGCGCGTTAAAGTACTGAAAAGCAAACTCGTCAAGCGATTTATTGTCAGTTTTTTTCGCTAACAGCATTTTATCGCCATCAACGTTAACCAGGCTTGGTTTAACATCAGAGTGGAATACCAGGCTATCAACCTTGTTACGCATCCAGAATTGTTTGCGCTCTTTTTTACCACCTGCGTAAACATCAATCGCCAAAGGCAAAATAAAGGCGTTGCCATCCTGGCTTTGGGTTAACACAACTGTTTGGGTTTTGGTAGCCTCGTCCCATTTGTAGGTGATACCCAAAATAGGGTGACCGGCACCAAAATACCATTGGTTAAAGAACCAGGTCAAATCGCGGCCACTGGCTTCTTCTAAAGCTAAACGTAGTTGGTGTGCTTCGCCGTTTTTAAACGCGTTTGATTTTAGGTAGATGCTTAAACCTTTGTAGAAAGCATCGTTACCTAAGTAATTACGAAGCATGTAAAGGATACTGCCACCTTTTTGGTAGGTAACGGCATCAAACATATCTTCTTTATCCTTATAGTGGAAACGTACCAGGTCATTAGTGCGCAGTTTTGGCTGGCTCAGGTAGTTCTCACGGTCGTCCTGGATATGTGCATCACCGGCATCTTTACCGTATTTGTGCTCGGCCCACAGGGTTTCGCTAAAGTCGGCAAATGATTCGTTAACAGTTAAGTTGCTCCAGCTTTCGGCAGTAACATAATCGCCAAACCACTGGTGAAAAAGCTCGTGCACGATAGTGCTGCGGCCCTGGCCAAAGTAATCATCCAACAACTCGCGTTTGGTAGCCTGTACATAATCGCCGTGCAGGGTAGCTGATGTGTTTTCCATCGCACCGCTCACGTAATCGCGAACCACAATTTGTGAGTATTTGTTCCACGGATAATCAACACCTAAGGTTTTTGAGTAAAACTCCATCACCTCTGGCGTAAAGCCGAAGATATCTCTTGCGTAAGGCGCATATTTAGGCTCAAGGTAATAGCTAACCTCTTTACCTCTCCAGGTATCTTTAGTGATCTTAAAATCACCTACAGCCATCATAAACAGGTATGGCGAGTGTGGTAACTCTTGTTTCCAAACATCGGTACGGGTACCATCACCATTAACTTTCTGAGACGCTAAACGGCCGTTAGACAAAGTAACATACTTAGCAGGCACGGTCATGCTGATCTCGTCGGTAGTTTTTTGGTTGGGTTTATCAATGGTAGGGAACCAAACAGATGAGCCTTCGGTTTCGCCTTGTGTCCAGATCTGGGTTGGCTTGTCCTTTTCGGTACCATCAGGGTTAATAAAATATAAACCTTTTGCATCGGTAATAGCCATGCTACCCTGCGCTTTAAACTCGTTTGGTTTGGCAGTGTAATCGATGTAAACGGTATAGCTCTCGTTGTTGCGGTAAGTGCGGTCTAATTTAATTTTAACCACCAGGCTATCGTACGTAAATTTCAACGGCACGTTTTTACCGTTCTTTACAATAGCGATAGTTTTAAGGTCCATACCTTTAGCATCAAGCGATAATGAATCGGTAGGGTAGAAGTGAGGTTTTAAAGTAACCCACTCTTTACCATACATGTAACGCTTTTTGTAATCGAAACGCACATCAAGCTTGGTGTGTACCAGGTCGCTGTACTTGGTTGGGGTTTCGCGGTAGATCTTCAGCGCCGGATCTTCCGGCTGAGGTGCCGCCTGCTGTGCAGACGCAGATAGCGCAACAGCGCTCATACTGCCGATAAGCGCGGCAGCGTAAAGAGTTTTCATATAGTTAACAGTTTAAATAATATGCATGCATAACAAAGCTAAGATAGATTTATTTATGCTGATTTTAAGACGTTGGTTACAGATTTATGTTACAGCAAAAAATGGCTAATTAAACTGTAAAACTGACAGTAACAAACCTGTTATAATTTAACTAAATGTTCAATTTTAAACTGTAAATGCTATTTTAGCCTTTACCAATTATTGCGCTTTTAACATTTACCAACCAATTCTCACCAACGGTTATTATGGAACGCAGAAAATTTATTCAGAACATGGCTGTCACTGGCACCACATTTTTGATGGCGCCCGGTTTGGCTAAAGCAGGTATCTACACAGGCTCGCCCGCAAAAAAAGTTGTTGTGGGGATAATGGGCGTAAACAGTCGCGGTGCATTTTTAGCATCAAAACTGGCTGCGCTTAAAGATGTAGAGATAGGCTACATCTGCGATGTAGACAGCAAAGCCATGGATAAATGCATTGCCGAAGTTGAAAAAGCGACCGGTAAAAGGCCTAAAGGTATCACCGATATCCGTCAGTTGTTAGAGAAGAAAGATTTTGATGCCCTCGTTATCGCCGCGCCCGATCACTGGCATGCTCCTGCAACCATTTTGGCATGCCAGGCGGGTAAACACGTGTACGTAGAAAAACCCTGCAGCCATAACCCACATGAGGGCGAAATGGCTATCCAAGCAGCTGAAAAATATAAACGACTGGTACAGATGGGCAGCCAGCGCCGCTCGTTCAACAACGTGCAAAAAATGGTTGAGGAGCTGCATAACGGCATCATCGGCAGGGCGTACTTTGCCCGTGGCTGGTATGTAAACAACCGCAAATCAATAGGTGTGGGTAAAGAAGTGCCCGTGCCGTCAAACTTAAATTATGACCTGTGGCAGGGATACGCGCCGCGCAGGCCTTATAAAGATAACCTCATCCATTATAACTGGCACTGGTTCTGGAACTGGGGTACCGGCGAAGCGCTGAACAATGGCACGCACGAGATAGATGTGATGCGCTGGGGTTTGGGTGCCGAATACCCTAACCGGGTAACATCGGGCGGTGGTCGTTTTGCTTTTAAGGATGATTGGGAAACGCCCGATACGCAAACTATTGTAGTAAATTTTCCTAACGAAACTTCGCTGTCATGGGAAGGGCGTAGTTGTAATCCGTTCAACTCTGAGGGTGTTGGCCGCGGTGTGGTTTTCTACGGCGACCATGGCACCATCAACTACGGCGGCGGCAACGGCTACCAGGTGTTTGATATGGATAATAAACTGGTGAAAGAAGTGAAAGACGAAACACCGGTTGATGCCTCAAACAAGGTAAGCCCTACCGAAATGCTGGATCGCATTCACCTGCAAAACTTTGTGAACGCCATCCGCGGTGATGAAAAACTGAACCAGACCATCATTAACGGGCATAAGTCGACCCTGATACCGCAACTGGGCAACATTGCCCAGCGCGTGGGCCGCGTGCTTAATCTCGATCCGCAAAATGGTCACATCCTTAATGATGCCGAAGCCACCAAACTATGGAGCCGCGAGTATCAGCCCGGCTGGAACCCTAAAGTATAACACTAAAACTACCTGCAATACATGAAAAATCTGAAAACTTATTTGCTGGCTGCTACCGTAATGGCCGGCGTGCATACTGCCAGCGCACAAAGCGGTTATACCAACCTGTTCAACGGTAAAAACCTCGACGGCTGGAAGATCCTGGCCGGCAAAGCTGAATACAAGGTGGAGAACGGCGGCATTACCGGTACGGCGGTACTCAACAGCGGGAACACCTTTCTGGTGACCGAGAAAGAGTACGGCGATTTTATCCTCGAGATAGATGTGAAGACCGAAAGCACCATCACCAACTCGGGCGTGCAGGTGCGCAGCCATTTTGACCCTGCCGGGCATGAAGGTAAGGGCAAAGTGTACGGCAAGCAATGCGAAGTAGACCCCAGCGACCGTAAATGGACCGGTGGTATCTACGATGAAGGCCGCCGCGACTGGCTGTACCCTATGGAACTAAACGCCAAAGCAAAAGATGCCTGGAAGAACGGCCAGTTTAATCACATTAAAGTGGAATGCATTGGCAACAGCATGAAAACCTGGATAAACGGTGTGGCTACGGCTTACGTGGTTGATACGCTTGATGCCCGCGGTTTCATCGGCTTGCAGGTGCACGCTATTGATAACGAGGCGCAGGCGGGTAAGAAAGTGTTCTTCAAAAATATTAAGATCAAAACCACAGGCTTAAAACCTGAGGCTTTTGCAAAAGGTACTTACGTAGTTAACCTGCAATCGAACACATTAACCCCTTATGAGCAGACTGACGGCTGGAAGTTGTTGTTTGATGGCAAAACAAACGCGGGCTGGCATAGCGCGGCTTCTTCTACTTTCCCTACCAAAGGCTGGAAAGTTGAGGATGGCAAGCTGTCAGTTATCGGCGCTAACGGCGGCGAATCTACCAACGGTGGTGATATCGTTACCGATAAAATGTATGGCGCGTTTGATCTGTCTTTCGAGTTCAGGATGAGCAAGGGGGCCAACAGCGGGGTTAAATATTTTGTAACGCTGGATGAGAAAACCAAAGGCTCGGCCATTGGCCTGGAGTACCAGGTACTGGATGATGCCGTACACCCCGATGCCAAACTGGGCCGCGATGGCGACCGTACACTGGCCTCATTGTATGACCTTATCACCGCCAAAAAGCAACCACGTTTTGTACACCCGATAGGTGCATGGAATATCGGCCGTGTGATAGTTTACCCCAACAACCATGTTGAGCATTACCTTAACGGCGTAAAAGTACTGGAATACGAACGCGGCTCAAAAGAGTTCCGCGACCTGGTAGCCATCAGCAAATATAAGATCTGGAAAGATTTCGGCGAAGCCAAAGAAGGCCACATCCTATTGCAAGACCACGGCTTTGACGTGGATTTCAGAAGTGTGAAGATCAAGGAGCTGAAGTAACAGCAATCATAAGCTGGCGCGAACTTTCAGCTCGTGCCTAAACATGATGTCAGCTTTCAGCTGACGGAAGCTGGAAGCTTCATACATGCATGTCACGAGATACGCTACACTAATCTCGCGACGGCGGAAATAAAAACAAAAAAGGGACATGGCCTAAAACCATATCCCTTTTTCTTTTATCCTGATTCCTGACTCTAAAAGTCCTGAATCTCTTAGTACCTGTAGTATTCCGGTTTAAACGGACCTTCAACAGTTACGCCGATGTACTCAGCCTGATCCTGGTCTAAAACTTCCAGTTCAACACCAATTTTGGCAAGGTGTAAACGGGCAACTTTTTCGTCAAGATGTTTTGGCAGGGTGTAAACTTTATTTTCGTAAGCGCCACCGTTTGTCCAAAGCTCTAACTGAGCAAGGGTTTGGTTGGTGAAGCTGTTACTCATCACAAAGCTTGGGTGGCCTGTAGCACAACCTAAGTTTACTAAACGGCCTTCAGCCAATACAATGATATCGCTACCGTTAATGGTGTATTTATCAACCTGTGGTTTAATTTCAACTTTGGTATCGCCGTAAGCACCGTTTAACCATGCCATGTCTATCTCGTTATCAAAGTGACCGATGTTACAAACGATAGCTTTATCTTTCAATGCGCGGAAATGCTCTTCGCGAACAATGTTTTTGTTACCTGTAGCCGTAACTACAATGTCAGCCTCAGCAATAGCAGTTGAAAGTTTTTTCACTTCAAAACCTTCCATAGCAGCTTGTAAAGCACAGATAGGATCGATCTCGGTAACAATAACGCGGACACCTGCATTACGCAATGAGTCTGCAGAACCTTTACCTACGTCGCCGTAACCACAAACCACACCAACTTTACCGGCCATCATTACGTCGGTAGCGCGGCGGATAGCGTCAACCAGCGACTCGCGGCAACCGTATTTGTTATCAAATTTTGATTTGGTAACCGAGTCGTTGATGTTGATAGCAGGCATTGGCAAAGTACCGTTTTTCATACGCTCGTATAAGCGGTGAACACCGGTAGTAGTTTCTTCAGAAAGGCCTTTAATGTTGGCAACCAGCTCAGGGTATTTATCCAATACCATGTTGGTTAAATCGCCACCATCATCCAGGATCATGTTTAGCGGCTGGCGGTCCTCGCCAAAGAATAAAGTTTGCTCAATACACCAGTCAAACTCTTCAGCATTCATGCCTTTTTTTGCATAAACTGAAGTGCCTGCAGCAGCAATAGCAGCAGCAGCATGGTCTTGTGTTGAGAATATATTACATGACGACCAGGTAACCTCTGCACCCAGCTCTATCAAAGTTTCGATCAAAACGGCAGTTTGGATGGTCATGTGCAGACAACCCGCAATACGTGCGCCTTTTAATGGTTTCGACGGGCCGTACTCGGCACGCAACGACATCAGGCCAGGCATTTCAGCTTCAGCCAATTCAATTTCTTTGCGACCCCAATCGGCCAGCTCAATATCTTTTACCCAGTACTTGGTGTAAGCGGTCTCTACTGATGACATAGTGTTTAATTTTTTGATGCAAAGGTAAGTAATTGAGGCGAAAGGCGAAAGGGCATTAGTGATTAGAGATTGGTGATCAGAGATTAGTAGAAGTGGTTGATTCGTGATTAGTTGGTCAGGGAAAGGTTTTAATAAAACTTCATCATTCCACATTCAAAATTCAGTGTTCGATATTTAAGATGGGGGCGTTCCCCGATATACATCGGGGTCGTGCTATCCGCTCATACGCCTGCCCCGAAGGGATGCCTATGGCGCAAGCCTTAGGCTCGGGGCAGGTATCCGCTGCTATCACTAACGCGAAAAAGTTGTAAGAAGAGCAAACGCGGCACGCGTGCGCCAGCAAAAGTATAAAACCACATCATTGCGAGGTACGAAGACAACCGACCGTAGGGAGCTCACTGATACCTTAGAGGAAAATTGAATACATCGATAATCTCTTTAGGATTATACACCTTGCATAAGTGACCTGCTTAAAGAGATTGCTTCGTACCTCGCAATGACGCGCGGATATTAACTACAACCCCGCCGCCACCTTAACCTTCAGCGGAAAATACCTCACCCCTAAACTACCATCCATCCCAACACCCTGCACTATCACCGTGTAATTTCCAGTCGACATTCCTGCGTGGAAACCGACGGACGCTTTTCCCTCAGTATTGGTAATTACATTGGGTTCCCAGGCAATGGTGGGGCGGTTGTCTAAAGCCGCATCGGTTTTATTGGCCGTATATTTTGGTTTGTAGAATTGCGCAGGCAGGCTAAGTGGTAATGGTTTGTAAAGGTAAATGCCTCGGGCATCAGCCATGTGAGGGCCACTGCCGCTACGGGTGGTTATTTCTATAAAAGCATAATCTAACATGATGATGTCGCACCCAGGGCAGTATTTGGCCAGGTAAACGTTATTGTATTTTGCTGAATAGTTCAATTCTATCCCTTTTATCGATTCGGCGGTATAGCTGGCGAGATAATCGCGTTCGTCTATATAAGATCTGGGTGGCACAATGTCAAAAAGATTTACCCCATCGATAATAAAAAATGCAAATTTTGATTTTACATAGTACCAGGCAACAGGGGAACCTTTAGGATATTTTGGGAAAAAGCCTGGTATTTTTTCTTCTATCAGTTTAAGCAGCGTTTTCTTACCGGCAGCTTCCATATCCTTTTCGTCAAGCACAATGTCGGCGTTGCCGGCACCGTTTAAGTTGCGCGAATCTTTAACCATTTTTTTTGCCGATATCGTTACGCCCTGCAACAAACGGGTGCCTTCGGGCATTTTTTCGGTTTGCCTGCGTTTGCTGATGGCGGCATTTATATCACGTATCACGGTATCGCCGGTGTTTACGTTCCAGGGCAGGTCGGCAGGGATATTAGTAGGCACAAAGTGCGGCATCTGAAACTCATTCACGGTTATAGGTATGCCCGATGGTTTGCCGTTCTTTTTTACTGCTTTCAGGATAAACGCCGGCGTATCAACGAGTGGCAATGGCATTTTAAACCGGCCGTCTTTGCCCGTTATAGTATCCCGGCTTAAAAACGGCCTTATCGAAAACATATTTACGCCCAGCCCCGCCGCCGGTTTGCCAAACAGGTTAGTGAGCCGCCCGTTTACGCTGTAATCTTCTTCAACAGGAAATAATGCACCTTTAGCAGGCGCATCATAGCTTACCCATCCCTGTGTAAGCAGCAGATCATCCAGTGCCTGCCAGGCATTAGCATCTTTACTGAAATAATATCCCGGCGCTTCTACATAACCCCGCAGCTCTGATGTGAGCAGCATTGAGGTGATGATATTGGCATCGTTAAGGGTATCCGTTTTTACGCGGGCATCATCTGTTACCGCGAGCGAGAAGGTGCCCTGCACGGGTTTACCGTTGCTATCGGTAATTAATAAATTGAGGTCAACACTGTCTTTGGCTGCTATTTGCGGCGGGGCGGTAACCTGTATCTTTAATGCATCATGATGATCAATAAAAACCAGTCGCTCGTTAAGTGTGCGGCCCTTATCGTCGGTGATCAGAAGATGTGTAATACCGGTAGGGAACAGATTTTTATTGAGATACGAGGTAAGCGCGCTTTTGTTATCAAAATTCATGATAGCCGCGTAATGTATAACACCCCGCGATTTGGCGATAAAAAAATACGGACTACCCTGTTTCAGCACATCGGCACTTGCGCTAACGGTTATCCTCAACGAATCTGAATTGATGTGATTCAACACAAACAACCCCAAACCCGAGGCCTGTACCTTTGGCAAAGCAAATGTTTTGCTACCGCTGCCTGTTGTTATTGTGGCCGTATACCGTTCGCCTGCAAGAGGCGTAAGCATAAAATTTCCCATCCCGCAGTTTCCCGATCTAAATGTGGTTACCTTATTGCCCCTGCTGTCGGTTATGGTTCCTGATACGTTGATGCCGCGGCCGTTAGTACCTATTGCTTTAAAACCTACGTGGGTTTGAATGCCGGCCACCAGATCGCCACCCTCGGGCATAAACTGCAGATCGGTGTCATCAGCTTTATTTAATCTTAGCGGGATGTTTACGGCGTTGCCCTTGTTATCTACGCGGGCTTTTATATACAGGTCTTTGCCCGATTGCGGCGGTTTAAAACTGATATCTACGGTGCCGGTCAACTCCGTATCCAGCGTGTATTTGGTGATGGTTTTGCGGCCGTTCATCACCTGCATGGTAACTGGTTTGCCCACTACCGGCAATTTATCTGCATAACTAAACTGAAGTATGGCTTTAACGTTAGGCTGCCCGTTAACGCGTGTGGTATCGGTACGTACTTTTACTGTCCAGTTATCCTCGTAGCCGCCGGTAATGTTAATGCGCTTGTAGAAAAAGGTTTGCGCGCCAAAGTTGCGCATCCAATTGGTATAGGCACGGATGATATAGCTGCCCGGTTTAAAATCCTTTTCGTTAAGGGTGATGTTGCCCCAGGTGATACCATTTTCAACAGGCAGCAGAAATTTTTGTACCACCACGTTGCTATCGGTGGCTATCTCTACATGCAGCAATCCGCTTTTGGTGGATAGCAGGGTGGAAGGAGCATCTATAACCCAGCCCCGGTACCAGATAGTATCACCAACCGAATAATACGGGCGGTCTGTTTGCAGATAAACTTTTTCAGGCGGGAAGTTTTTGATGGATGTATCAGCCCTGGCTTTAATGTTGAGCAAAGCCTGCCGCGCATTTACCTGCGCCTGCGTTTGTGTACAGCAAAGCAACACAAGAACGCAAACCGCAAAGCGGATAATGATGAAAGGTTTATTAAGGCCCATTGGTAAGGCTGGCTGATGTTGGTGAAAGATAGTGATAATCAGCCAATAAAAAGGCGATGATCAAATCATCGCCTTTAAAAAATATGTCATTTCGAACGAGGAGAAATCTTGTTATTTCTGAAAGGCTGAAACGCATGTAGTATCAGGATTTCTCCTCGCTGTCGCTCGTTCGAAATGACATAGAGGGTAAAACCCTACAAATTCAAACTCAAATATTGCTTAGGATTAACCGGCTGGCCGTTCTTGCGGATCTCGTAGTGCAGGTGCGGGCCCGTTGAGCGGCCGGTTGAACCTACTTTGCCTATCAGTTGACCAACATCAACTTTCTGGCCTTCTTTAACATTGATCTTTGACAGGTGGCCATACCAGGTCTCTATATTGTTGTTATGGCGGATCTTTACGCAATTGCCATAGCCACCTGCACGGCCTGCAAATACTACACGGCCACTGGCGGTACATTTTACAGGATCGCCTTTGTGGCCGGCAAAATCAATACCGGGGTGAAACTCGCTGCCACCGAAGTTGAACGGGTTACCGCGCGAGCCAAAGAACGAGGTGAATGAACTTAGTCTTGGATAGCCCATAGGGGTGTAGGCAATGGTGTTTACCAGCCTGTCCAGGTAGTTATTGAAATCAGCATACAGCTTGGTTTCGCTTTTTGGTTTCTCATCAACGTTCAGTTTACGGAACGAGATGTTACGCAAACCACGTTTGCTCATGTATTCGTTAATACGTTTTAGTTTGGTTTGTATATCGGCCAGGTATGATACCGCTTTGCTGCGCTGGCCTTCTTTTTCTGCTGATTGTAGCAGGGCGTCTTCTTCTGTCTTGTCAATTTGCCCTTGTAGTGCGGCTACCTGTGATTGCAGCCTGTTGTTTTCGTGGCGTTGCTGTTCTGCCTGTGTACTTAAACGCATTACCGCTGTCATGAGTACCATTACCACAATAAGTACAGCTGCCACGGTAAATTTAAGCGAATTTACATGCTTTGCCTTAACCTGTACAATACGTGGCTGAGCCTCATTTTTTTTAAAAATAATTCCCATACCTAAATGTCAAATTTTAAGTTCATTCAATAGTTTTATTAGGGTTAAAAACTACGGATTGCAATATAATCATATCGGCTTATAATTCCACCACGCTTCACCCAGCACCTATGTTTTATAATTATAACCGAAACGTCAATTATTACGGATTATTCTGATTGCAGGTTGTTTTTATTTTGATTTTGGTACTTTTGCACTGAATATAAGCGAAGTAAAAATTATGATGTACCCTGAATATTTAGTAGCCCCAATGCGTGAGGAATTAACCCGCGTAGGCTTTGAAGAATTGAAAGACGCAGAGCAGGTTAATGCTGCTATAAAAACTGAAGGTACCACTTTTGTGATGGTTAACTCGGTTTGTGGTTGTGCTGCTGCTAACGCACGCCCTGCTGCACGCATGGCTGCTGCCAATGCAAAACACCCTGACCGCCTGGTTACAGTATTTGCCGGTATGGAGCGCGAAGCAGTTGATGCTGCCCGTAACCTGATGTTGCCTTACCCGCCATCGTCACCATCAATGGCTTTGTTTAAAGATGGTAAACTGGTTCACATCATTGAGCGCCATCAGATAGAAGGCCGCCCTGCACAAATGATCGCTGATAACCTTATCGACGCGTTTGAGCAATACTGCTGATTTTTAGAATCAAGAGTCAAGATACAAGAATCAAGACCCTTTGAAATATAAAAGCCCGGTGCTGTGCATCGGGCTTTTTTTGTTGGGGTTATTTCTTGTCGGTTATTTTGAGGTTCTTCCAGTCGCCGGGCGAGCCGTTGCCCACCCAGTAGGCAATTTTAGTTCCGCGGGTATGGGTTAGGGGAGCAACTACCAGGGCCGGTGTTTTGGCATTGTTCACATAAACGCTGATCTTGTCTTTTGTTACCTCAATTTTGGCATGGAACCAGTCGTTGGGATCAGGTGCGGGGGTAACGGCCAGCTCGTATTTGTTGGGATATTTCTCACGCAGCACAGGCCAGTCATACTGCGGCGGGGCTATGTATTGCACGCTATGGCTGCGCCTTACAGCATCATCAGCTTTAAAGTTAAACGGGCGGAAATAAATAGATTCATAAGTACTGTCATTTAAACCATGGAAGGCCACGCCCACAAAACTACCTTGCAGTTTATCGTTACCTTTTACATCAAACTCAATAGTGCCGTAGGTAAACTGGCGGTTGTTTAGCCATACAAAACCGGCATTATCTACACCGTTCACCTGTACGGTGCCATCATCCGTGATAGTCAACTGGCGGTTAACTACTGTAAAATCTGCTGCCTTGGGTTTTGCCTGGCCAAAGCTGTTGCCTGCATAAAGGCAAGCCATCAGGATCAGAGCTTTATAGGTTTTCATAATGTGATGTGGTTTATATAGCTAAGATAAATTATTCAACCCTTTTAGCATCGTGCGTGCCACCCTGGTAAATGCGGCAGATGATGGTTTTACCTTTATCATCCTTAAGAAACTCAACCTCTACAGGGGCAACTTTAAGATAGAATTTGTCTTGTGCTTCGGCAAACAGCTCAAGCTTTGATTGTCCGTCTGCCTGGCCGTAAAGTTTATCACCCTCGCGGGTAATGGTTAATAATTTGCCTGGCATCATCTCATATTTACCTACATAAGTTTGCAAAGTTGCAGCATCAACAGTAACGTTCTTGAAAACCTTAGAATGGTATAATCCTTTAAAGCCGTAAACTTTGGCCACGCTGTTGATGATCTCGTTCATAATAGCGCCCTCGTCAGAGTTTACCATTACTACCACGCCGTTACCACCTTCGAGGCTGCCCTCGTACTGGCATCTGAAACCCTCGTTAGCGCCACCATGCTGAAAATATTTTACACCATCAAGATCGTCAATAAAAACACCTAAAGCCGCAGACTTGTCTCCGTAAGGCGTAAGCCTCAGTTTAGTATAAGCCTGATTAAGCACTTTGCTTGATTTTCCCTCGAGCGCCAGTTGCGTTTCAATAATATATTTAGCAAGATCGGTTGGGTTGGTCCAAAGGCCGGCAGGTGCTTCTTCGGGGTAGATGTGGTATTTGCCTTCCAGTTGGGTACCATCGCCGCGATAGGCTGTCGCCAGCAACCCGGCTTTAGCTTTTGCAGGTGGCTGGGTATAGCTGCTGCCTGTCATGCCCATTGGTTTCAGTACCTGCTCATACATATATTTATCGTAAGGCTGATGCGTAATATCCGTTACCATTAACTGCGTGATAGTAGTACCACCGCCCGAATATTCCGACCGCAGGCCCGGCTCAAACATAGAACGTACGGGATCTGAATTGGCGGGTTTGGTACCATTCAAGATCTGCACTACCGTAGGCAGCGGGTCTTTTATATCGTATCCGCCAAAGCCATGCACCGTTAAACCGGCGGTATGGCTCAACAGGTTTTTGGTGTTGATGATCTTTCCTTTTGCCACGCTATCATAAGGGAACTTCCAACTGGTGAGGTATTGGTTAATGTCCTTATCCAGATCAAGCTTACCATCCTGCGCCAGCTTTAAAATACCAACGCCGTTTAATGATTTACTGATGGATGCCGCCTGGAACAATGTGCTGGTAGTTACCGGCCTTTTCTCCGCAACATCAGCGTAGCCGTAAGCTTTGGCCCATTCCACTTTATAGTTGCGGATAACCGCAATGCTTACCCCGTTTACCTTGTAATGCGCCATTCGTTCCTGTATGGTCCACAAAGGTGTGCCTTCGGTGCTGATCATACCAACCAGGTTTTTCTCAACCAGTTGTATTTTCTTTTGGGTACTATCGGCAATCTTTTCGCCGGTTTGCGCAGAGCAGCCCGTAACCAAAAAGCCCAGGGCAACAATAAGGTTCAGTTTTTTCAGAAGCATAAAACTATGTGATATTAATTCAAATTCCTTTTAATGACCCAATGACCCAATGACCCAATGACCCAATGACCCAATGACCCAACTACTCCGTCTTCAAACTCTTCACAGGGTTCACCAACGCCGCTTTTATGCTTTGGTAACTAACCGTTAGCAAAGTAATGCCCAGTGCACCTATTGATGTTAGTACAAATATCCACCATGAAAGATCGGTGCGGTATTTGTAATCTTGCAGCCAGCCCTGCATAAAGTAGTAGGCCGTTGGAATAGCCAGTAACAATGATATGGTTACCAATATCACAAAATCAACCGACATTAATCTCCACAGCGTAAACACCGATGCGCCCAAAACCTTGCGCACGCCTATCTCTTTGGTACGCTGCTCGGCCATGAACGATGCCATGCCGAACAAGCCCATGCAGCTTATAAATATAGCCAATATGGTAAAGAAGCCGGCCAGTTTGCCCACACGTTCTTCGGTGGTAAATTTGCGGGCGTATTGTTCGTCGGTGAATTTGTATTCGAACGGACTGCCCGGATCATATTGTTTAAATACGCTCTCAATTTTTGCAATGGCTTTGCTTACCGGTACTTTAGGGTTAAGGCGGATATCCACCGACCCCTCGGCCTCGTTAGACATTACAAACATGGTAGTCTTTACCGGCTCGTATGGCGACGACATCACCATATCTTTCACTACACCTATCACCGTATATTTTTTGCCGTTATCTACAATTTCGCCAACGGCATTTTTAAAGCCCATAAATTTTGCTGCCGATTCATTGATGATCATGGCTGTACTATCTGATACCACGCTGCGCGAGAAATCGCGGCCCTGGATGATTTTCCATCCGGCGGTTTTACCAAACTCGGGCGTAACGGGGATGTAGGCAAAATCATCCTGCAGATCCGGCGCTTTGCCGCGCCAGTTGTAGCCGCTGTTATTGCTCTGCACTTCTGTAAGCGGGCTGCCCGATTCTGCCATTTCTACGATCATGCCGCTCGAGATAAGATCATTACGTACAGCGCTGAAGTTTTTGTGGATATCCTCGGTTTTGGCATA
This sequence comes from Mucilaginibacter conchicola, assembly GCF_003432115.1. Lineage (GTDB taxonomy): Bacteria > Bacteroidota > Bacteroidia > Sphingobacteriales > Sphingobacteriaceae > Mucilaginibacter > Mucilaginibacter conchicola. Next base: position 83,303 of record NZ_QWDC01000002.1, on the reverse strand, counting down.
GATCTGCACCATGCCTGTGCGCTCGTAACCAACGGGGCGGTTCTTGGTATGCTGCACCTGCAAAAACACCACAATGGTGCCAATGATAAGCGTTACCGATACTGTAAACTGCAATACCACCAATATTTTGCGCGGTAACGCTGCAAAACGGCCTGCTTTGAAAGTTCCCTTTAAAACTTTAACCGGCTGAAATGACGACAGGTAAAAGGCCGGGTAGCTGCCCGCAATAACACCCGTAAGCAAACTAAAGCCGATGCCCATGGTCCAGAAAACAGGTTCGGCCCACAACACCGACATGGTTTTGCTGGCCACCTGGTTAAACCATGGTAAAATAAGCAACACCAATACAATAGATACGATAAAGGCAAAAGCCGTTACCAGTAACGATTCGATAAAGAACTGGGCGATGAGCTGTACTTTTAACGAGCCTACCGTTTTACGAATGCCTACCTCTTTAGCGCGTTTCTCAGACCGTGCTGTGCTCAGGTTCATAAAATTGATACAGGCCAGCAGCAGCACAAAGCTGCCGATGATGCCAAACATCCACACAAACTGTATACCGCCGCCGGTGTTAACGCCATCTTTAAATTCAGAATACAAACGCCATTTATCCATAGGATGCAGGAACACAACCGGCTTAAACGATGCGCCAACTTTATCACCCTGCGCCTCGATGTTTTTCATTTTAAGGTTGCGGATGCGGGCGTTTACTTTGTTGATATCCGCATTATCATTCACTTGTGCAAATACCTGGAACGAGTTATTGCCCCAGCGGGTGGTAGCGCGCTGCAGCCATGGTTGGGTGGTTAAATAAAAATCCCATGGCATTATATAGTTAAGATCTTTAAAAGCTGTATTTGAGGGGATATCTTTATAAATACCGGCAACTTTAAGCAGGTATTGGTTATCTATTTTAATGGTTTTATCCATGGCATCGCCATTGGCAAAAAATGCTTTGGCAACTTTATCAGATATCACTATGGATGACGGATCGGTAAGTGCCTTGCGCGATCCTTTGATCATTTCAAGGGTAAGCATGTCAGGCGCTTCGGGCTGCATAAAGCTGCCGGCCATGCTAAGTTTTTTATCGCCCACGGTAAGGATGTGGTCGTAATTCCAGCTGGATAAGGTAACGTATTTAAAATCGCCGCGGTAATCTTTACCCAGAGCCATTCCCAGCGGGATAGGCATCGAGATCTGGCTGCCCACCTGCCCGTTAATGGTTTGGTGCTGCCATACCTGTACAATGCGGTTATGGTTTTTAAAGTAGTTGTTGTATGATACCTCGTCCCATATCCAAAGGCCTATTAGCATGGCCACCGCCATACCTACCGAAAGGCCGGCTACATTTATAAACGTATGGGTTTTGTTTTTGATAAGGTTGCGCCAGGCAATTTTCAGATAATTCTTTATCATAACAGGCAGGGTTTAATAGGCTTTTATTACGTTACAAGCTACGCTTGTATTTTAAAATAACGCAATAATGTGCCAAATATTTAATTGATTGATAGTTAGATATTTGTGATGATATAGATTTTAAAAACCGTTCGGATACGGACAGTGCATTGTTCGATTGTGCGCACTGTTGTGGTGGCTGTTTATCAGGATGTTAGATGCTCATGGCTGCCTATGGCTTTGTTGTTTACAGGCTTAGCAATTTACTAATTTATGTGTACCTTAAGCCCGTGTTTTACTAAGCCACAGCAATTAACATGAAAGCATTAAACAAGGCACTCATTGCCTTATCGGTAGCCACATTGGTTGGGCAGAAGGTTTCTGCTCAGGATAACATCCCCAAAGATTATTTAACAAAAGAATTTCACGCCGGCAGGCGCGAGGCTTTACGCAAGCTGATGCCCGCCAATTCGGTAGCAGTAGTATTTGCCTACCCCGAGCGTGTTTTCTCTAACGATGTAAACTACGTTTACCACGCCAACCCCGATCTGTATTATTTTTCGGGCTATAAAGAGCCTGATGCCGCGCTGTTGGTTTTTAAAGAACTGCAGGGTACAGGCGATACTTCTTTTAACGAGATCCTTTACGTGCGCAAGCGCGATCCGCAGCAGGAGCAATGGACTGGTCGCCGTTTAGGTACTGAGGGCGCTAAAACCCAACTGGGCTTTAAACGCACCTACAACAGCAGCGAGTTTGCCAAGCTACCTGTAGATCTGAAAAAGTTTACTGTGTTTTACGATAACCTGCCCGATGCTGCCGGTGGCGCATTGCAACCCATGATAGAAGCTTTCAAAGTTAAAGCCGGTGTTAAAACCATCGACAAAGGTTTAAAGAACGACCTTAACGTAGTGATGAAGTATGCTAACCCGCATAACCTTGCCCAGATAGTGAATTACATTAAACCACGTATGCAGGATGAGGCGCACAAAAGCGAACCGCTGCTGCAACAGCTGTCTGCCACCACAGACTCAGCTACGCTGGAAGGCATTAAGGCTAAACTGAAAGCGCAATACGGTGCATCAAGTACGTTTGATGATTATACCAACACCCTGCGCGGTATTAAACAGCCGGAAGAAATTGCCCTGATGAGCAAAACCGCACAGCTATCGGCCATTGCCCATGCGGAGGTAATGAAAGCTATTAAACCAAGCATGAGCGAACGCGAACTGGAAGGTATATTAATGTACGTTCACAAAAAATATGGTGCCGAGGATGAAGGTTATCCGCCAATTGTTGGTGTGGGTGCAAATGCCTGTATCCTGCACTACGAGGAGAATAACGAGACCGTTTTAAACAACCAGTTGGTATTACTTGATGTGGGATCTGAGTATCACGGCTACTCTGCCGATGTTACCCGTACCGTGCCACCAACAGGTAAATTCACCGATGCACAGAAAGCCATTTACCAGGTAGTTTATGATGCCCAGGAGCAGGTGATACAAATGTGTAAAGCCGGCGTTAAATACGGCGATCTGGAGAAAAAAACAGGCGAAGTATTAGCCGCAGGTTTGATCAAATTAGGGATCATAGCAGATGCTAAAGAGCTGCGCACTTACTACCCACACGGTGTATCGCACCACGTAGGTTTGGATGTGCACGATAAAGGCTCATACGCCGGCAACCTTGAAGAAGGTATGGTGATCACTGTTGAGCCGGGTATCTATATCCCAGCAGGCAGCAAATGCGACAAAAAATGGTGGAATATTGGTGTGCGTATTGAGGATGATATTTTGGTGGGTAAAGATAAATTCACTAATCTTTCTGCCGATGCGCCACGTACCTGGCAGGATGTTGAAAAAATGGCCGCACAAAACAGTATATTTGACGGTGCGAAATTCCCGCCGCTTAAATAGGAAGATTTTATTATATATGAGAGCCGCCCCAAAAGGGCGGCTCTCTTTTTTGTACAACAATTTGTCTTTTCGAACGAGCGTAGCGAGGAGAAATCTTCTACGTTGTTAAGTATCGTGCGTAGAAGATTTCTCGTCGCTCCTGCGCTCAATGTCCCACCCTTCTGCTCGCTCGAAATGACAGTATGGTATTAATATTTAATAACCCGTGTCATTGCGAGGAGCTACAGCGACGTGGCAATCTCATCGCGTTTAGATTGTGCATGCGAGGAGATTGCCGCGCTATCGCTCGCAATGACATATTTCTTATCTCACCTCTGCTTCCTCAACCGTTTCCCGCAGATCATACAGTAACCATTGCTTCTTAGCTATCGACGGCGCTTTTTGCCTCAACAGGTTAATAAAATCAGTTACCCCCACCGGCTCGTTGCCGTTGCCGTGGATAAGTACGATGCTGCCTGCCTGGGGTTGCTGCCCTTTGGCCAGCCATGCATCGGTACCAACCGGTATCAACCCGAAACCGGTGATCTGGTATACCAGTTGCTGATCTGATACTAATCCCGGGAAGCGGAAGAATGCTGAGGGGAGCAAGCCGTTAGCCAGCATCAGCTTTTCGGTTTCCAGTACCTCGTAGTTGATATCGGTGCCGGGCTCCAGCAAAAAGTTGGTTTTTAGGGGCGCACTTGCGCTAACGCGGTGATTGTAGGAATGGTTTATCCAGGTAACATAGATATGGTGCTGGGCCTGCAGTTGTTTCAGCCAGTTAAGGTCGGCTATATGGTGTTTCATCCAAAGCCCGCTTACGGATAAGGCGATGGGAACAGGTTGCTCCACCTGCTTAAAGCCGTTGATGATATCCGTAAATATGCGCCTGTCTAAAGGCCGGTGCGAGGGGCAAAGGTCGGCGGTTAAGCTGATGCCTGTTTCCTGTGGCATACCGCGTTCAATACCTGCATTGTTATTGATTGATTTTCGGCTTTTTGTAAGGCTTTTATATAAGGGGTGTTCTTGAAAAAGTCGCGTGCTTTTTCGATGGTCATCGGGGTGATCTTGTAAAAGCCGGCATCTGTGACCTTGGTCTCCAGCGTCTGCGGGTTTACCATCAGGTAGTAGGGGCGGCCGGCGTTCTCAAAGCTGCGCAGTACCATCCAGTCCTGCGGGTAAAGGTGCGCCCAGCCGTAGTATACTTTGTAGTTGCTGATATGGGTATAGTTAGCCTGTCCGAAAGCGCTGCTGGCGGTAATGGTTATTAAAAAGATGATAAGAGGTTTTATAAATCGCATATCTCAAAAAAAAGGCTTAGCACAAATTTGTTTTAAAAATCCAGCCGGAAGAAGGCGGACATTCTATTTGTCGAAGACTTGCTCATGTGTTAATCGTTTGACAGGCCCACCATGACAAAGTAAAATGCAAACAGCCAATCATGACATTTCAACTATTAATATGTTTTATTGTTATTGATGGAATAATGATATTTGCCACGCATCTCAAAATTTTTGGCTTATGACACGCTTATCGGTAAACATAAATAAAATAGCAACATTACGTAACTCGCGCGGTGGTAATAACCCCGATCTGGTACAGGTTGCTAAAGATTGCGAAAGTTTTGGTGCGCAGGGTATTACGGTACACCCGCGCCCCGATGAGCGCCATATCCGTTATAATGATGTGTTCGACCTGAAAAAGATCGTAACCACCGAGTTCAACATTGAGGGCAACTGCCAGGAGCAAAAATTTGTAGATTTGGTGCTGGCCTCAAAACCGGAGCAGGTTACTTTGGTGCCCGATGCCCTCGGTCAGATCACCTCAAACCATGGCTGGGACACCATCAAGAATCAGGATTACCTGAAAGAGATCATCGCTGTGTTTAAAAACGCCGGTATCCGCGTATCCATATTTGTTGATCCAGTGGTGGAAATGGTTGAAGCCGCCGTTACCACCGGCACCGACCGCATTGAGCTGTATACCGAAGCTTATGCACACGGCTACCACACCAATCGCGAAGAAGCCATTGCCCCGTACATAAAAGCTGCTGAGGCGGCCCACAAATCCGGTTTAGGCATTAATGCAGGCCACGACCTTGATCTGGACAACCTTAAATACTTTGCAGATAACATCCCCGCGCTGGATGAAGTAAGCATAGGTCATGCGCTTATCAGCGATGCTTTATATTACGGCTTGGAGAATACCATCCAGATGTACCTGCGCCAGTTATCTTAGCGGATAATAGTCACATGGCCGGAGAGCGGCTTATCATTCTGCCTTTCAATGATGTAGTAATACACGCCTGCAGGCAGTTGTTTGCCCATGTAGGTGCCATCAAATGGCTTGGCGTATCCCCGCGATTGGAATACCGCTTGTCCCTGCCTGTTAAATACTTTCACGTTAGACATGGTAGATTCTTCGATGCCTTTTATTACCCAGTAATCGTTAACGCCATCGCCGTTAGGGCTAAAGGCATTAGGTATGGCATCGGCAATAAGGCCTAATACAATGGTTGCTTTGCTGCGTACACTTGGGCATGATCCGTAAGTAAGCTCAACCCAATAAGTTTTAGTTTCGGTTACATTGATGGTGAAATTACCACCCTGTGCCTCGTCAAGAGGAGTAGTACTTGTTTCAGAATCGTACAACCTGTATATAGCTGTAGCGTAAGCATCTTGCACGGCAAGGGTAGTATTGCCTTTACGGTTAACTTCCTTATCGTTAACAATAGGCGGTGGCACAGACAGGTCGCTTTCTTTAATGGTATAAGTAATTTGGGCCAGGTTACAAGTAGGAACAGCCACCTGCTGCGGGTCAAAATCTGTTATTGCTAAAGTATAAGAACCCGCACTTAAATTACTAAGCGATTTTTGGTTTAACGGCGCTATGATGGTTCCGTTGGCATCTGTCCATGTATAAATGTAGCTGCCACGGCCGCCGGTAACGGTTGGCGCATCTATACTGCCGTTGCCAATGCCGCAATAAATATCATGCGAGTTGCCAAAAACGGTCACCATTTCCGGCACCTCGCCTACGGTAACTTGCTGCACAGGGTTGGCGCTTTCGCAGCCTGTGTTATCACGTACAAAAAGCCGGTAAGTGCCGGCTGGCAGGTATTGTACGGTTTTATCATAACCTACACGAACGTTGTCGCTGTTCATCCACCGGTATTCGGTAGGTTGCGAAGGGGCATTGTTAGTATTTACAGTTATTGTACCCGTGCCAAAAGCATGGCATGATTTGGTTACCGTAACCGGGAACGGTTGAAACTGTACAGGCGGAACGTACTGTATATTAAAAGGTATAACACGGCTGCAATTGGCATTGCTGATGGTGAGTTCATAGTCGCCGGCAGGTACACCCAATAAATCAATAGCGGGACTGATGATATCGGTACTGTTCTTTCTGCGCCATGCAAAAGAGGTAGCATCAGGCGATGTAAGTCCGGTTATCTGGCCCAACTCGCAGGCCGTTTGCGAGCGCACATTTACATTAGTGGTTACCAGGCTTACGGCATTGATGGCTTTAATTTCATAAGGGCCAAATAGCTGTATACAACTGCCATCCAAATTGGTTACTTTAAAACGATACTTGCCGGGATTAGCATTTAACAGGTCAACGCAATCACAAACAGGTTGGTCATTCTCATTTAGCCATTGAGCTTTATATTGCCCGGTTGGTAGCGATAGCTGCATACCCGTTATTGACCCGCCCAAATTGCACGAATAATCATTTACCTGAACGTTTGTAGTGTTAACACTTGTTTTGGGTACACGCCCTATGCTATAAGTTATGATGTACTTTTCGCAACCGTTCTCGGTGCCATATACATCATAAGTGCCCGCATCAATACCGGTAAGTTTAGGTATTGTTGTGGTGAATATTTGGCCCGTAGCGCTGTTTACCCATTTGTATGATGTTGGCAAAAGGCCTGTTACCTGTAGGAAAATAACTTCAATGCTGCCATTATTTTGATCGCAGGTGGCATCTTTAAGACTTTTTGAAATGCCGCTATAGCCTGTTGATGTTGGGCGATCAATGGTGTAATTAGCGCTTTTTTTAGAGCAACCATTATTATTCTCGGCCACCAGGTAATAAGTGCCCGGCGGTTTGTTTACAAGGTCGATATTGTGCGAAACTACCTTATTGTTATCATAGAAATTATACCACGTATATTTAGTGGCGCCTGTTACTTGTATATTGGTAATGCTACCGTTACCATTTTGGCAGGTGGGTTGGGTTACAACTTTTTGTGTTTCATCAATGATGATACCATTTGTTTCGGGTATATCAAAGTCTGCAGATACGGGTGTACATATACCACTGCTAAGTGTTAATGTGTATTTACCTGCCGGTACATCTGAAAGCCTCAGGTCGTTACTTACAAATTGGCCCTGCGAGTTTGTCCACGCTATGGTGAGCGGGCCACCACCTGCCACGGTCAGGCCAGATATAACGCCGTTGTTGCTGTTACAGGTTGCGCCCTGGATAACAAGATTTTCCTGGCGGATAGAAAGATCTCCAATACTGAATAAGAAGATAGGTTGTGTTGACGAAACGCAACTGCTGCCATCTGTAACGGTTAATGTATACATTCCCGATGGCTGGTCAATTAGGTTTAAAGCAGTACTTACCTCAACTTGCTGATCATTTTTCCAACTATATGTAAGATTTGTGCCTGTAACAGTGATGCCTTTAATTGACCCTGTGGCTACGCTGCAATTGGTTGGTGTAACTACTTTGCCTGATAGGTTAATAGCAGGGCCGTCGGTATTTACTATATCTACAGGGCCGTAATTTTTCTCGCAACCGTCAGATGTAGTTAGCCTTAATGAATAACTGCCCGCCGGCAGATTTGTGGCTTCTATCTGGTTACTTACAACAACGCCGGCCGCGTTTTTCCAGGTAATGCTGTTAACAAGGCCAAGTGGGTCGTTATAAAAGATGCCTTTTATAGAGCCCGTTGCCATGCCACAGCCTGCGTTGGTTATTGTCTTTGAATATTCGTACAGGTATACCTTATTGTCTTTTATCTCATAAAAATCGGTACTTATACAATCATTTAAAACCAGTTTATACCTGCCGGGCGCTGCGTTGATAAGGTTAAGATCATGGCTTACTACAATGCCCTGCTCATTAACCCAATAAGGCGAAAGGCCTTCCGGAACGGTTGCACCTGTTATACTGCCGCTAAACCCGCAACGTACGTTTATAACAGTTATGTTATCGGTATTGATCTCGAATGTTTTAAAAAGTGATGTTTTGCCATTAAATGTTGCAGCTGCATATATTGTACCCGATGCATTGATTGAGGCGTTCCAATTGCCACTTGCGTTAGCCGTTACAGTTGTAATTTTACCGCCTATGCTGCAACTGGCATAATCGCATGCGGTACTTCCATAAATATCTATCAGTGCATTGGGGGTGGCTGTACCTGTTATAATGGTTTGGCCACCTGCTGTTGCGCGTTTGGCTAATTTTATTTGTGGAAGATCTAAAGGCGTTGATGAGCCATAAGCACCGTAAACCATGCAACGATACTCGTTATTCCTGATGAGGATATTTGGAGAGTTTATTCCATTTACGCCGGTAATGTGATCAAAGAAGTAGTTTTTATCGGCTGTATTAGCCCCACCAACTGTTACATTGGCTAATGAGTTTTCTACATTGAACCCTCCACCCTCGTTTGGGTGAGACCGGCCATGGTTAGTACTTGTTACACCATCGCGGGCAACACCTAAGTAGTTGCCGGTAAATGATACATTGCCTTTAAAGCCATTTAAATAGAATGCCCTGCCGAAATTACCGGCGGTGTTGTTTTTTATGTTGAGGTTAACGGTCACCGCTTTGTCGAGTTCGGATGGAGAAGACGCCGGGGAGTTGATACCCATAGTGTAGATCTGTACAACAAACTCATCCTGAAAAAAAGGAGTTGTGGTTACCCCGTCCTTAAACACACCAAAATTGTTTGATTTTATGTTGATAGTATGGGTTATGGCCTTATCGTTATAGGCAATATCTAATCCGCATAAGAATGTGTTACCTTCTGCAAGCGCATCGCCACCTATTAACAGATCGTTACATTCTTCGAGCGAAAGGCCGGCGGTTTGGGACATGCTGCCATAAGGCGGATGCTCCATATTATTATTCTCGTTTAAGCCGAATATATTGGCCTGCAGTTTAAATCCGTTTACTTTTTTGCCTATGATAGAAAAGTTGTGAAACCCTTTTATCAAATTGCCTTTGCCCTGCGCTCCTAATGTTATGTTTTCGGAGTTTTCTATTTGTAAGCCCGTTCGTAAACCTACATCAGGCCAGTTGGTGTTAATGTAGGTATAATCAAGAATGTAGAGGCCATACAATTCAATGTCTTTAACATTTTGTATTCTGAATGTAGTGAACTGATCGTTTGTTGTAGGGGTGGAGATCCGCACCTTAGCGTCACTGTCGCCAAATTTGGCACCGGGTTGCGTTGTGCCATCTATTACCAGGTTTGATGAGATTGCCGGCAGTTGCGTTATTAAATTTATTGTGCGATCTGTTATTGAACTTCCCGGCAGGTTAAAATAAACGAAGTCTTTAACCGCGTTGCCATTTGCAGCCGCCTTGGTCAATGCATCGCGTAATGTTCCGGGGCCGCTGTCGGCATTGCTGGTTACGGTAAAAGTGTCTGCTTTGGCAATATTAAATGCAAAAAGTAAACAAACAATGGGTAACCATTTAAGCATAAAAGATAATCTGAAAGCACCTATCGTACAATGGTAACGTTACCTGATAATAGTTCGCAGCCGGTATTAAGGTTAATAATGTAATAGTAAACCCCGCCAGGTAAGAAACGGCCATTTTGCTTGCCCGTAAAAGGAGTAGCGTAATTTTTAGATTCAAATACCTTTTGGCCATCACGTGTAAATACCTGCACCACCGAACCGGGGAATTTCTGTAAACCGTCTATCTTCCAAAAATCATTCACGCCATCATTATTGGGCGAAAATGCGTTGGGGAAGGTTACATCAACCAATATTACTTCTACATGCACTTTGGTACGTGCGCTTTCGCAGCTACCTATGCTGTAGGATACGTAATAATCGCTTGTTTGGTTAACTTGTACGGTAAAGTTGCCCGTTTTGTTTGTTTGCAGCGCCTCTGTTGTGGTTTGGTTGGCGTACAAGTGGTAATTGCCCGCAACTTTATTGGTAACACTTAAAGTAACCCTGTCAGGGTTGCAAATGCGTTTATCTTTAAGTACCGGTGCATTGGGTATGTACATGTTATTATCAACCACTATTGAACTGGTAAACAATGGTGTTGCACACGGGGTTGCATCGGTTACTGTAAGATGATAGCTGCCCTTGCCAAGACCGGTTAACGAAGCCGTATTTGCCTCTATATATTCGTGCGTTGTTTCATTGGTCCATTTGTAAGTATAGGGTGGTACGCCACCTGTAACTTCAATACCGCTTATCCGGCCCAGGTTCTGGTCGCACTCATCAGGCGATGCAACCGGGTTGTTGGTATCGGCAAATGCCAATAATGGTGTTTTAACTACCTCAAAAGGGCCCATTATTGATGTACATCCGTAGATGTCTGTAAATATCGCTTTATACTTACCCGGTGCAAGGTTGTTGATCTGATTGCCAAAGCCACCAATGGGCTGGTCATTTTCGGTTAACCAGGAAACTGAAGTAGGGTAGTTGGTGTCGCTAAATGACAACAAAATGCTACCATTATCTAATCCGCAGGTTGTTGGGGTAGCTTTTTGAGCAAAAATGAAGGTTTGTGGCGGTATAACGTTAACGGTAAAATAGGCATCCCGTTCACAAATATATACCTGGCCATCAATAGTAACCGTACGTTTTGCATGCAGGCGGTAGGTGCCCGCTGCTAAATTGGTGCGGTTTGAATAGTTGTTCATGGTAGTTGGCATGGGGTTGCCGTTAGGGTCATACCATTGCACTTCATCAACATTACTGCTTACCTGTACGCCTGTAATAGCCCCGTTAGCGCTATTACAGGTAATATGAGTTACAAAGCCGCCGCTTATAGTAATAGAGTTTACCTCGGGTACAAAAAAGCTTACCCCGGGTTTAGTATAAGGGCTGCACTGGCTTTGATCGGCAACTTCTAAGGTATACCAACCGCTCACCACACCGGTAAGGTCTTTAGAAGTACCAACTACTACACCTGCCGAGTTGCGCCATTTATAAGTAATTGGGCCTATACCCTGGTAATAGGTTACCCCGGTTACCGAGCCATTTTGCTCGCCGCAGCGTGCAGGTGTACGCAGTGCAGTGCTCTCATCATAGTCGGGACCCGGTTTTGGGGTGATGGTGAATGCGGTTGAGGTTACTGAACAACCCGCGTCATCTTTAATGGTAAGGGTATAGGTGCCGGCAGGTACGATGCCGCTTTTTTCAGTCGATTTTATTTCGCCTGCCGCATTTTTCCACTCAAAGGTTACATTGCCTGTACCGCCCTGGTAGTTTACATTAACCGGGAAGAATTTTTGACGACACTCCGGTATAGGCTGTAATACATTCTGGATCTTTATACGATTATCTTTTATCTCAAACAGTTTAACCGTTTTCTGGCATCCACCGGGGTACTGTACAGTTAACTGGTATAGGCCCGGCTGCAGGTTAGCCAGGTTTTTGGTATTGCCTTTATCGGTAAGTGAACCATCCTGTTCCTTTTTATCCCAATGAAACTCAAGCCCGGTATAGGCCGGCGTTATAGTAATGCTGCCATTGTAAGCACAAGTAAGGTGCTTTATTACTATATCGTTATCAGGTATCTCTAACGATGAAAAGGGCGAAGTGTTGCCGTTTGCATCAGTAGCGGTGGCAATAACCGGGCTGCTTATTGGGTTATTGTAAACCCACTCGCCTTGGGCATTAGAATTTACGGTGGTGATATAGGTTTTGCCCTGGCAATTGGTAAAGCCGCAGGCATCGGCATAAAATAATTCAATTTTGGAGTTGGGCGTTGCCGTGCCCGAAACTTTATTTGAGCCAAAGTTTAATACCTTAACAAATGGCACCTGGTAGTAAAGTGTAGATATGCTTATGCCGTAATCCTTATTACAAAACATGCTGTTACGGGTTATCAGCATGTGAAGATCATTGATACCCTCAATACCATAAGTGTTATAGGCTATAATGTTTGCCGCCGCCGCAGCAGTGCCGCCAATACTGCCCGAAGAGCTTGCCCCGATGCGGATACCCTCGCCGTTTCCAAGATCGCCGGTGCCTGCTTTGTTGGTGCCTATTTTATTACCTTCTATAATAAACTGGCCGTTATCAATATATATACCTACATAGCGCTGGCCCGATACCAGGTTGTCTTTTATTTTGGTTGATAAGCCGCCGCTGTTTGAGCCGCTAAGGTATATGCCATAAGTTTGGATAAATGCACTTAACTGGAATAAAGGGATATTTTTATAGTCTGCAGTGCCCGCAAAGTTGGTACCTATTTTATTGTTTTGAATAAGGATCTCATCAGTAGTAGCATTAAAGTAATAACTGCGCTGCACACTTACGTTATTTACGTTGGCCGATATAACGTTTCCCATATTGGCGTTTGGGCCACCTATAGTTGCACTTTTATCTAAATATAAATTAACGCCCCACATGTTGGTGTTGGCGGTAAAACCATCATCAAGCAAGCCTATGATATTGCTTTGGATGGTTATTTTATCGGCGCTGTTATAATTGTAATAATTAGAACTGCTGATACCATTAATATTTCCGCAGATAACGTTACCCTTGCCGGGGGCGCCAATGGTAACTGATGTTGCCGCGCCCCAGATAACAATACCCGAACCCTGGTTATTATTAGGGTTAGATACATTGGTTATTTTGGCAAAATTGCGGATATACAAACCATAGATCTCGATATCTTTTGCAATAACGTTATTATTATAAGCATCGCCGTAAATGTTTAGCGCATTGAACAGAACAGGAGAGTTTTCGGGCTCAATAGCTACCTTGGCATCAGAAACACCAAATACAGCACCTGGTTGCGTGGTGCCATCAATAGTTAAGTTTGATGTTAAAGCGGGTAGTTCTGTCTTAAGCCTGATAACACGGTCTGATACTAAACTGCCGGGCAAGTTAAAACGAATAATGTCTGGCGTTGCGGTACCATTTGCAGCTGCAAGCGTTAAAGCCTCGCGCAAAGTGCCGGGTCCTGCATCAGCATTGCTGGTAACAGTAAAGGTTGCTGCCTTACTTTTTAAGGCGATTAAACAACTGAAAACGAATAGAAAAATTAATCGGGTGCGCATTGTGATAAAAAAGGCGTACTAAGATACAATTTATCAATTAAATAACAGCTATTTTATCGGTTTATAGTTGCTTGTAAATTCAGTGTCACTTAGATATTACTTCATTGTTATTCAGCCCGCAAAATCCTACCTTTGCGGTAAATTTTAAAGGCATACCTTTTTCAATGAAGCTGAACATAAATTACCAGGAAAAATTCCAGGAAAGGCACATCGCACCGAACCAGGGCGACACCGAAAAAATGTTGAAAACAATTGGTGTAAACTCGCTTGACGAACTGATAGACCAGACCGTACCGGCGCAGATAAGGCTTAAAAATCCGTTGAATTTACCTGCCGCGAAAAGTGAGTTTGATTACCTGAATACGCTGAAACAAACCGCTTCAAAAAACAAGGTTTTTAAATCATACATAGGCCAGGGTTATTATGATGTAATTGTTCCGGGTGTTATCCAGCGTAATATTCTCGAAAATCCCGGATGGTACACCCAGTACACCCCGTACCAGGCAGAAATAGCGCAGGGCCGTTTACAGGCTTTGTTAAATTTCCAGACCATGGTTATTGACCTTACCGGTATGGAAATTGCCAATGCATCATTATTGGACGAAGGTACTGCGGCTGCCGAGGCGATGTTTATGCAATACACGCTTCGTAAAAACACAAAAGCCAATGTGTTTTTTGTGAGCGAGGAGTTGTTCCCTCAAACTATTGATATCCTTAAAACCCGCAGCGAGCCTTACGGTATTAAATTACAGGTAGGTGACCACCGCACGGTTGAACTTACCGAAGATATGTTCGGCGCCATAGTACAATACCCTGCGGGTGATGGCGAGGTTTATAACTATAAAGATTTTGCTACCGCACTGCACGAAAAAAACATCAAGTTAACCGTTGTTGCCGACTTGATGAGCCTGGTGCTTTTAACGCCGCCGGGCGAGTGGGGTGCCGATATCGTTGTGGGTACATCGCAACGTTTTGGCGTGCCAATGGGCTTTGGTGGGCCGCATGCTGCTTTCTTTGCAACTAAAGAAGAATACAAACGCTCTATCCCGGGCCGTATTATCGGTGTAACTATTGATAGCGCAGGCAATTATGCGTTGCGTATGGCGCTGCAAACCCGCGAGCAACACATCCGCAGGGATAAAGCAACATCAAATATTTGTACGGCTCAGGCGCTATTGGCTATCATGGCCGGTATGTATGCTGTGTACCATGGTCCGCAAGGTTTAAAATTGATTGCTCAGCGTATCCACGGCTTATCGGTATTGTTAGCCAACTCGCTTAACGAGTTAGGTTACCAGCAGCTGAACAAAGCTTACTTTGATACCGTGAAGTTTGACGTAGGTGAACTGGCCGGCCCAGTACATTCAGAAGCATTAAATAACGAGGTTAACTTGCACTACAATGGTTCGGTAATAACCATTTCTGTTGACGAAACTACCTCGGTTAAAGATATTGAGACCATTGTGCGTTTCTTCGCCAAAGTAAAAGGCAAAACACTGCACGATGCTAACTTTGATTCGCATAAAGACAACGTAGAAGGTGTTATCCCGTCAGAGCTGCAACGTACTTCTGATTACTTAACACATGCATTGTTCAACACGCACCACTCAGAGCACGAGATGTTGCGTTATATCAAATCATTAGAAGCAAAAGATCTTTCGCTTTGCCACTCTATGATCGCTTTAGGTTCATGTACCATGAAACTGAACGCAACTACAGAAATGGTACCGGTTACCTGGGCCGAGTTCAGCAAAATGCACCCCTTTGCACCAACCGACCAGGTAGGTGGCTACATGCAGGTGTTTGATGAACTGAACAAATGGCTGAGCGAGATCACCGGTTTTGCATCAATGAGCTTGCAGCCAAACGCAGGTGCGCAAGGCGAGTATGCAGGCTTAATGGTTATCCGTGCTTACCACATGGATAGGGGCGAAGGTCACCGTAACGTGGCGCTTATCCCTGCATCGGCACACGGTACCAACCCTGCATCTGCTGCTATGGCAGGTATGAAAATAGTGGTTGTTAAATGTGACGATAACGGTAACATAGACGTTGCTGATCTGAAGGCTAAAGCTGAACAGCACACCAACGACCTGTCATGTTTAATGGTTACTTACCCGTCAACTCACGGTGTGTTTGAAGAATCAATCATTGAGATATGTGAAGTGATCCATCAGCACGGTGGCCAGGTTTACATGGATGGCGCTAACATGAACGCACAGGTAGGCCTTACAAGTCCGGCTACTATTGGTGCCGATGTTTGTCACCTTAACCTGCATAAAACCTTCTGTATACCACACGGTGGTGGTGGCCCTGGTATGGGCCCTATTGGTGTGGCTAAACACCTGGTTCCTTATTTGCCGGGCCATGCCGTGGTTGATATTGATAACGGTAAAGCTATCCACGCGGTATCAGCAGCGCCATGGGGTTCAGCATCAATTTTGTTGATCTCTCACGCTTACATCGCTATGATGGGTGCCGATGGTTTAACTAATGCTACCCGTTACGCTATCCTGAATGCTAACTATATTAAATCTCGCCTGCAACACCACTACCCTGTGCTTTACACAGGTGCTAATGGCCGTTGTGCACACGAGATGATCCTGGATTGCCGTTCGTTTAAACCGTTCGGTATCGAGGTTACTGATATTGCTAAACGTTTGATGGACTACGGTTTCCACGCGCCAACAGTATCGTTCCCGGTTGCGGGTACGGTAATGGTTGAGCCAACCGAATCTGAGCCTAAGCACGAACTGGATCGTTTCTGCGACGCCATGATCGCTATCCGCCATGAAATTGACGATGTAGAAAAAGGTATATCAGATAAAGCAGATAACCCGCTTAAAAATGCACCGCACACTGCTGCCGTAATTACCGGCAACGAGTGGGAGCATGCATACACACGCCAAAAAGCAGCTTACCCGCTGCCTTACGTGGCACAATTTAAATTCTGGCCTTCTGTGGGCAGGGTTAATGATACTTACGGCGACCGTACGCTGATCTGTTCATGCCCGCCGCTTACCGATTATGAGTTTGAAGAAAGTGAAATAACCACGCCTGAATATGGTACGTGATTTTAAATGTGCAGTGCGCAGATAAATAATTAGATTAAGGCTCCTGAAAAGGAGCTTTTTTTGTTAGATAACAACATGAGTAATTTAATTGCAATGACCGGCAAAGAACGAAGAATTTTAATGGATGATGCAATTAAACTATCGTTATTCCATTTCTAAGAGCTGAAGGCTTCAAAGGCTCATACCCTCATTTTACGCGGATAAAAAGTGATCGTATCAACTTGCTGACATTTCAGTTTAGTATGTACTCATCCAGATTTGTGGTAGAGATAGCAAATTGCGGGGTTAAAGGAAATATCGTATTTGGGAAGCAGGTTGAACCTTCTAAAAGCAGGGTTCATTATCAGGGTAAACGCCTGAGAGTTGGCAGCATCAAACATAAAACCGATCATTGGTTCGAATTTGAAAAGAAACTTATATTCTCTGATATTTACAAAAAAAGGGCTAAGGAAATTATTACTCTTTGGCCCGAAGCTGAGAAATGGTGGGAAGAAAATCCTGCATGATAGTTTCATTCTCCGATCTGTTGCTGTCCTCTCAAACAATCTCAAATACCATCAACACACACGAAAAATATTTTTATCACTTAATGTAAGAGTTGTATTGTTTAATCGTTTTGTGGTTTGTTTATAACTTACAATTAAAAGCTATCGTTAGCCGATAGAAATAAAATAAATATTAAGAAGGGATTGGAGATGTGCAGCAACCTTTGTTATTTACGGACATTATCCCCCAAATAAAAAATCAATTTACAACTAAAAGGTTTAAAACCTTTTAAAACCTACTTACGTATAACAGATATATGAGCCCTAATAACGACAGCACCGTGAGTGTTTTATTGGTTGATGACGACGAAATAAACAACTTTATCTCGATAAAGCTGATTAAAAAAGCGTTGACCAATACCAGTATTATGGCCTGCCTTAACGGTAAGTTTGCGATAGATCAGTTGGTGGAGATACAGAAGAAAAACCCTGCCGATATGCCGGATTATATCCTGCTTGATATCAATATGCCTATCATGAACGGGTGGGAGTTTCTGGACGAGTACAAACGTTTAAATATAGATCCGCTTGGTAAAAGCAAGATCTACATTATCTCGTCATCTGTTTTCAGTAACGATATCAACAAAGCGCGTTCGTACCCGCTGGTGAAAGATTTCGTATCTAAACCGCTAAATGTTGAGAAAATAAAAGAGCTGTTTGGCGTAACCGCTCAATAAGGCGTTACCGAAAACTGTTCGCCGTTATAATTAACCGTACCAATAGCGGCGTTGCGGGCATGATAAAAGAGGCAGATATCCCCATCTGCCGCAGCCTTTTTACCATACTCAATTCGCAGGTCGGCAGAGCGCTGGCCATCATAATCATACTTAGCTACAAACTTTCTTATCAGTTGCTCTGGCTCCGGTAGTTCATCACCGCCAAAGAAAACTTTTTTGCCCTCAAACTCCATCCAGAAAACCTGATGGAATTTGCTGTGCCCTGCCGATAACTCATAACGAATGCCCGGCCTGTATTCGCCGTCGCCATCAACAAAATCAATAATGGCTTTTTGCTGCAGGGCCTCAAATATTTCTTTATGGTAGGATGATGATTTGCCTGTCAGTCCAAATTCAAACTCCTGGCGCTGTATCACATGGCGGGCTTGCGGAAAGCTTACTTCCAACTGGCCGTTACGCTCAACCACCAAACCACCCGAGTGGTCGTAATGCAGGTGCGACATCAAAACCAAAGTAACATCCTCTGGCTCGAAACCTGCATTGCGGATATTTTGATGAAGGATCAGCTCATCGCGGGTGTCTTTATAGCCCAGGCCGGCATCTAATACGATGAGATCAGCACCGGTTTTGATCAAAAAAGGGTTCACATGGATAAACAGGGAGCCGGGGCGGTCTTTACGGTTATCGGTCTCCGGGTTAAACGGAATAAACTTCTTAGTACTATCAACCGAATACGAGCCCTCGCTCAATGCAAAAAGTTCCATAGTGTGTTTCTTTGTGCAAATATACGTTTCAACCGCTAATGAGTTTGGCTTGCGCGGCTTAAATGACAATTAAGTGTAACGTAATGCATTTTGGTGCGTCTGTTTATTAGATGCTTTTAAAAGGAATAAATCCGGTAAGTGCCTGTTGTATATCTTGACTCACCCGGTCTACGCTACGCTGGACCACCCTCTCTTCGCTGCGCGAAAGGAAGGTAAAGGAGAAAGAAAAATTTCCCCCTCTTTACGCTTGCGTAGAGAGGGGTGACGAGCGCCAGCGATGTCGGGGTGAGTTAATCTGCGAGCGATTGAGCTGATCGATTGGAGAGCTTTTTAAAGTATTAGTTCACCCATTATCACAATCCCCTAAAAGTTTTTTTATAAATAATTTGGATGTACGAAATTTATCGTATATATTTGTACGAAGAAATTCGTAAATACGATAGAGATGGATTTGAAACCGACAGAAAGCGAACTTGAAATATTGCAGATCATCTGGAGAAGAGGGCAGTGCAGCGTGCGCGATGTGCATGATGAATTGGCGCAAAGCAAAGATGCGGGTTACACCACAACGCTTAAGCTGATGCAGATTATGCACGATAAAGGTTTGGTAGAGCGCGATACCACAGCCAAAACGCATTTGTACAAAGCACTCATCACCCGCGAGCAGGCACAGCAAGGCGCACTGGATAAGATCCTCTCAACCGTTTTTAAAGGCTCCACTGCTGATCTGGTGATACAAGCCCTTGGCCAGCACCGCGCCTCAAAAGACGAGATAGATGCTATTAAGAATTTCCTTGATGGGTTTGAGAGTAAGTGATTAGAGATTGGTGATCAGAGATTAGGTAACAGTTTAGAATTAGGTTTTAGAGTTTAGTATTTAGAATTTAAGACAATGCAAAACATCCTTTATAACATTAGCCAGGTATTGGGTATCACCATAGTGCATTCGCTTTGGCAGGGATTATTGGTGTACTTTTTATTAAAGCTTACGCTAACGTTGTTTAACGCGAGGCTTAATTCGGCCGAGAAATATTTGGTGTCTATAGCTGCTTTATCGGCCATTAGCCTTTGGTTTGCTGTTACACTTATTAATGAGGTGCAGGCCTATAACTGGCTCAACAAACCCAGCACACTGGCCAACATGCCGCTGCTGATGGAGCTGCCTAAAACTTTCAGAAACGTAAACGCCGATACCCTGCGGTACTATTATAATATACAGAGCTATATGCCATACATCGCAGCAGTGTATGTTATCGGTTTATTGCTGAATGTATTTAAGGTAGTATTTGCGCATCGCCGTATTAAAGCTATCAAACGCAGCATGAGTTTAGGCGTACAGCTGCAATCGCAGATTGCGAGGTTTGCAGCGAAATTCGAGATCACAAAAAAAGTACAGGTTGGCTTTAGTGCCCTGGTTGATGTGCCCTGCATTGCGGGTTACATAAAACCGGTGATATTGCTGCCCGTAACACTTTCTACATACCTGGAAGCCGACGAGATAGAGGCTATCCTTTTACACGAGCTTGCACATATTAAACGTAACGATTACCTGGTAAACCTGCTGCAGCAAGTTGTAACCACGTTGTTGTTCTTTAATCCCTGTGTATTGTTGATCAACAAAATAATTGGCGAAGAACGCGAGAACGCATGTGACGACATGGTAGTAAACGCAACCGCTACGCCGGTTATATACGCAAAAGCTTTGTTTAAGCTTGAACAAAGCCGTCAAAACCAGTTACAGTTAGCGCTGGCGGTAACAGGTAAAAAGTACCATTTGTTAAACCGAATTGAACGTATCATGAAAACTAAAAAACAAATCCCAAGCATAAGGCCCACATTGGTTGCCATGCTTATATTAACCTTAAGTGTTTGCAGTTTCGCACTTTTAAAACCAGAAATTGCACAGGGTAAAGTATCCGTAAAAGCTATTATCCCGGCTATTAAAACCATTATTGCTGCCGATACCGTGCCGGCGAAACAGGTTGCCAAAGCTAATAAGCAGGTAACTAAAGCTAATAAACAGGTAATAAAAGCCAAACTGGCAGCAGAGAAGGCATACAGAAACGATACCTACATTGGTGGTGTGCGTTACAACGGTTTTAAAGATGCGGAACTGGACAGACTAAGCAAAGAGGTTGAGAAACACGGCAAAGCAATGAGCGCTTATTATGAAAGCCCAGAGTTTAAGGCCAATGCCGCCGAGATGGAGAAAATGGGTAAAGAAATAAGCGCCTATTACGAAAGTGACGCCGTTAAACAAGCTACCAAAGCGCAGGAACTTGCTGCTAAAGACTATGAAGCAACTTGGGCGGTGAAAGGGAAAGACCTGGAGAAGCTTGGCAAGCAAATGGGCGAGATGGGCGATAAAATGGGTAAGTATTACGACTCCAAAGAGTTTAAAGAAATGAACGCTCGCATTGCAAAAAAATACAATGTAGATGTAAATGCCCCGCACAATTTTGACGATAAAAGCGATCCTAATTTCCGCAAATATCAGGATGAGTTAGACCAGAATATCCCTGCTGATGTGAAAGCATTAAATGGACAGATGAAAGAACTGGGCACACAAATGCGTGCTATCTCTCAAAACCCCGACGCTATCAAACAACGCGAAGCCATGCGTGCCGCAGGCGAGAACATGCGCCAGGCTTACGGTAACAAAGAGATAAAAGCTACCCAGGAGAAAATGCGTAAACTGGGCGAGCAGATGCGTGCTTACAGCAAAGATCCGAAGATGCAGAAGGAAAAGGATGCAATGCACGAAGCGTCAAGAAAAATGCGCGCCTACATGGAAAGCCCTGAGTTTAAAAAGAAATTGGCCGATTACCGTGCCGCGCACCCTGATTATGGCTGGACTGAAAAAGACCTGAAGGAAACTCCAGAACGCCCGGAACAACCCGAGAAAGCAGAACAGCCTGAGCAACCGGAACCAGCGGAGCAAAATTGATATTAGTGATCAGAGATTGGTTGAATAGAGATTAGGGATTGCACAATGGTGGAAAAATAACCACTCACTTAATTAACACAATCAACCACTCAATCAAATTTACCAATAAAATTAGTAATTTAGTGTCCTCATAAAAGGGGACACTTTTTTTATGCTTCAAAGGCTAACCATTCAAAACTACGCGCTGATAGATAACCTGGAGATCAATTTTGATAAAGGGTTAAATATATTAACGGGAGAGACCGGTGCCGGTAAATCCATTATTTTGGGTGCGCTGTCGCTGATCTTGGGCCAGCGGGCAGAGAGTCGTTACTTTTTTAATCAGCAAAAGAAATGTGTGATAGAGGGCGCTTTCACTATTGAGGGTTTCCATTTAGCAGATTTTTTCGAGGAGAACGATCTCGATCACGAAAGTGAGACCGTGCTTCGCCGCGAGATCTCTGCCGATGGTAAATCGCGCGCCTTTGTGAATGATACACCTGTTAACCTTAACACCCTTAAACAACTTGGCGAAAAGTTGATAGATATCCACTCACAGCATGCTACCCGCGAAATTAACGACCCCGAGTTTCAACTCCTGGTTGTGGATGGCGTTGCCGGTCATGAGAGTTTATTGGGAGATTATCGCATAAAATACCGTGCGTACAAAAAGTCGCTGAGCCAGTTGCAGCAACTGATAGAAGATAACGACAAAGCCAAAGCCGACCTTGATTATTACCAATTTCAGTTTGATGAACTGGAGAAAGCCGCACTGGTAGCTGATGAGCAGGAAGGCCTGGAAAAAGAACTGGCTACCCTTAACAATGCCGAAGAAATAAAACGCAACCTGCTTGGTGCAAATTACCTGATGCAGGATAGCGAAGCCTCGGCAACAAGTCAGTTAAAAGAGGCCGGCCAGCAGTTGGGTGGTATTGAAAAATATAACACTGAGGTAGAAGCACTGAATGAGCGCTTGAAAAGCACCCTCATTGAGCTAAAAGATATTGCTGCCGAGATAGAGACCATAGAGCAACGCACCTTTACCGATGAAGCCCGAGCCGAAGAGGTGAACACGCGTTTGAGCCTCATCTACAACCTGCAAAAGAAGCATCGCGTTAGCAATAACCAGGAACTGTTAGATATACAAAATGACTTGTCTGACAAGATCCAGCAGGCTGTATTTGGCGATGAAGCGGTTGAGAAACTACAGCAACAAATAAACGCTGCCAAACAAGAACTGCAGCAACTGGCTGAAACCTTATCTGCCAACCGAAAAAAAGCCATCCCTGTTATACAGGAGAAAGTATTGGCAACCCTTGCTGAAATGGGTATGGGTAACTCGGCGCTGGAGATAGAAGAAGCCCCCCAACCCCCTAAAGGGGGAGCAGAAGTGGAGTTGGGCCCGAATGGCATCGATACCATCCGCTTTATGTTCTCGGCTAATAAGGGACATGCACTGGCAGATATGAGCAAAGTGGCATCGGGTGGAGAGTTGAGCCGTTTGATGCTCAGCATAAAATCTATCATTGCAGAATACACTGCCTTGCCTACCATTATTTTTGATGAGATAGACACCGGTGTAAGCGGCGAGGTAGCCAACAAGGTAGGTTTGGTAATGGAGCGCTTATCGCAAAACCTGCAGGTAATTACCATTACGCACTTACCGCAAATTGCGGGCAAAGGCAGCAGTCATTACTTTGTTTACAAGGATAACAGCAGCGATATTACGCAAACCCGCATCAAGAAACTCAGCAATGACGAACGCGTAACCGAAATAGCCAAGATGCTAAGCGGCGATAATCCCGGCGAGAGTGCGCTGCAAAATGCGAGAGAGTTGTTGGCTTTGTAAAACACAATGTCTATGAGAGCTATCCTCGTTTTTGTCTGTTGCATTGTGTTTGCTTGCTCTGCGTACGCACAAGATGCGGGTAAGCTAATCAAAAGCGACACAATAAACCTACGTGGCATTGTTTACGACCATGCTAACAAACCAGTCAGCGGTCTCAGCATTGGCTTTGCGCCTGGTAACTTTCATCCACCGGGTTTTCCTATATCTACATCAACAGATAAGAATGGAAACTTTGAATTAAAAGGGGCAGCTGTAAATGACAAATTGATCATTATAGATGGCCGGTATGCCTATCGGGCTTTTGAGAATAAGGGTAGCCGATTTATGGTTATTTATCTGCCATCTCGAAAAGTTATTGCTATCAGCGACACGATCAGAATAACCGCAGACAGGCAGACAGCTAAATCTACTTCGTTGTTTAAGGTTGCCGGCAAAGAAAATAAAGAATTTGACGGTGTTACGGATATAAAATATCCAAGTCCTTTGATTGGCGAAAGTAAGCTTTACAGTTTCATTAACGAAAATCTTAAATATCCGTCAAAAGCTATTGCTAAAAATATAGAAGGCTTGGTTGAGATAGGGTTTATAGTAGATGTAAACGGCGTGTTAAACAACGTCAAAGTGTTAAAAGGTATTGGTTATGGCTGCGAGGAAGAAGTAAAGAAGATACTTCTAAAAGCCGGAAAATGGCGCCCCGGCATTTGTGCAGGCCAATACTTTGCTATTGAGCAATCTATTTCAGTGATATTCTCACTAAAGGATAAAAAAATATAACTTTACAGCTTCAAACCAAACTTAAAATAAATGGCTTACAATTTATTAAAAGGCAAAAAAGGCATCATATTCGGTGCGCTTAACGAGCAGTCTATCGCATGGAAGGTGGCACAACGCTGCCACGAAGAAGGCGCCGAAATAGTTTTAACAAACTCTCCGCTGGCTTTGCGCATGGGCGAATTGAACAAACTTGCCGAAGAGTGCAATGCACCGGTTATTCCTGCCGATGTTACCAGCACCGAGGATATCAATAACCTGTTCACCAAAACTTTAGAACATTTTGGTGGCGGTGTAGATTTTGTACTGCACTCAATTGGTATGAGCTTAAACGTACGTAAAGGTTTAGCTTATACGGATAATAACTACGAGTTTACCCATAAAGGTTTAGATATATCTGCCCTTAGCTTTCACCGTGTGCTGCAAACAGCCATGAAGATGGACGCTATTAACGAGTGGGGATCAGTACTGGCGCTTACTTACATTGCTGCCCAGCGCGTATTCCCTGATTATAACGACATGGCCGATAACAAAGCTTACCTGGAAAGCATTGCACGTAACTTTGGCTACCAGTATGGCGTTAAGAAAAACGTACGTATCAACACCGTATCGCAATCGCCAACCCGTACTACAGCAGGTAGCGGCGTAAAAGGCTTTGACGGTTTCATCAACTATGCCGAAAAAATGAGCCCGCTTGGTAACGCCGATGCTGCTCAATGTGCTGATTACTGTGTAAGCTTATTTAGCGATCTTACCCGCATGGTAACTATGCAGAACCTGTTCCACGATGGTGGTTTCTCGTTCACCGGTGTAACTGCAGCGGTTATTGAGCAAATGGAGAAATAAGGAATTATTACATAATAAAAAAGCTCCGCCAATTGGCGGAGCTTTTTTATTTGATCGGTTATTTAGATCAAGGATTTGCCTTAACAATAACTACCTTAAAATAAGCATTTGATGGTGCAACCGGTGTGCCTGTACCGGTGGCGTTTTGCTGATAGATAGATACATTGCCTATGTTATGCGTAAAGCTGAAGGCGGTTCCTTCATAGGTCTCAGGAACCTGCTCCCACGGTGCATTATCTCCTAATGCCATGTAAACTAAAATTGCGTAATGTTCATTAGCGTAATCGTCAATCTCCGGAACGTCTATAGATACCGTGTTGGTTGTACTGTTAAATACTGTCCATCTGGAAGCTGGTACCTGTTCAACAAAACTGAAGTTATTATCAGGAGATATAACTGTTTCTTTTTTACAAGAAGATACTGTAACCGCTAAAATGGCTACACATAGGATAGATAAGATTTTTTTCATAAATGTTGGTTCATTAATCCGCTATTAAAACGGTTTTGTTGTGTGATAATTGTTTAGCAAACTATCATAAAGCATATAATAGTCTCCTGGTATAATTTGTTTTATAACTATCGGAACAAATTTTTCTTTAAAGGTTTAATCAACTAAGAAATTAGTTGTAACTTTATTTTTATGATGAAGCCTTTTTTGTTTCTGTTGATGTTGTTCCCGGGCTGGTGTTTTGCGCAAATTAATATTAACGGTAAAGTGAGTGACGGCGTTACACAGAAGCCCGTGGCTGATGCAAGCGTTTTCTTAAGCAATGCCACGGTGGGTGATAAATCAAATGCTGAGGGCCTTTTTAAATTGCAGCAGGTGCGCCCCGGCAAGTATGAGCTGGTGGTAACCGTTGTGGGATACGAAACCTACCGCCAGAATGTAGCTGTTGAAAATAAAAACATCGAGCTGCAGAACATAATGCTCGTTCCCAAAACCACCCAGCTTAAAGAGGTGACTATTATGCCGAATAAAGATTGGGAGATGTATTATGCTATGTTTAAACGCGAGTTCCTGGGCGAATCTGAAGTTGCTAAACAATGCAAAATTCTGAATCCTGATGTGGTTGATCTTGAGTATGATAAAAAAGCTCGCCAGCTTACAGCATCATCGGCTGATTTTATTGAGGTGGAGAATAAGGTTTTGGGCTATAAAGTAAAATACCTGCTCAATAAATTTATTAAAGACAACAAAACAGGGTGGACATATTTTGAAGGATCGACCCTTTATGAACCCATGACAGGTAGCGACAGGCAGCAGCGCAAATGGCTTAAAAAGCGCCGCGAAGTATTTGATGGCTCAAACATGCACTTTTTACGGGCGGTGCTAAGCAATACGGTGAAAGAAAGCGGCTTTGAAGTAATGCGATTGATACGCAAGCCTAACCCCGCTTATCAGCCTGGTTCACTCAAAGACAAATACATACAAACCCTGGTGAACCAGCCGTTAAAAACCGAGGAGTTTACCAGCATTACCGACAAACGCGGCACCTTTGCTTTAAATTTTAATGATTGCTTGTATGTAATGTATACCAAACGAAACGATCTGCAACCCGACCGCAGCCTGCAAAAGCCGTTAACGGCACCTAATTATGAAACCAGCATAGCCTCATTTACCGATGAGTATCCACTGTTTGATTATAACGGCGTTATCGAAAACCCGGCTTCGCTCATTTTTGAAGGTCATTGGGGTAAAAATCGTGTAGCCGAAATGCTGCCGGTTGATTATATGCCCGAGCAGAGCAAATAACCTCAACAAAAAAGCCCGCCTATAAATAAGCGGGCTTTGATATTTATTAAAGAATAGCTTATTTCTGCTCTTCTTCTTTTGGCTCTTTGTTTTCGCCTTTTTGATCGATAACTTTTATTTCGTTGGTTTCTTTGTCGTAATCAACTAATAAAACATCGCCTTCGTGCATTTCGCCTTTAAGGATCTCTTCGGCAATTGGATCTTCCAGGTATTTCTGGATGGCGCGTTTAAGCGGCCTTGCACCAAATTGTGAATCGTAACCTTTCTCGGCAATAAACTCTTTGGCTTCAAGCGTAAGCTCTACTTTATAACCCAGGCTGTTTACACGGCCAAACAGGGCAGCCAATTCGATATCGATGATCTTAAAGATCTCTTCTTTACCCAATGAGTTAAACACGATAACATCATCAATACGGTTCAGGAACTCGGGTGCAAAAGCGCGTTTTAACGCGTTCTCTATCACACCACGAGAGTGAGCCTCTGCCTGTGTGGTTTTGGCAGCCGTAGTGAAACCTACACCTTGTCCAAAATCTTTCAACTGGCGTGCACCAATGTTTGATGTCATGATGATGATGGTATTCCTGAAGTCAACCTTACGGCCTAATGAGTCGGTCAGCTGGCCTTCATCCAACACCTGTAACAAGATATTGAACACATCAGGGTGAGCTTTCTCTATCTCATCCAGTAATACTACTGCGTATGGTTTACGGCGTACTTTCTCAGTAAGCTGCCCGCCTTCTTCATAACCTACGTAGCCCGGAGGCGCACCAACTAAACGAGATACCGCAAATTTCTCCATGTACTCGCTCATATCAATCTGGATAAGCGCATCCTCAGTATCGAACATAAAGCGGGCAAGCTCTTTGGCAAGCTCGGTTTTACCAACACCGGTAGGGCCTAAGAAAATAAATGAACCGATTGGTTTCTTCGGATCTTTCAAACCTGCGCGGGTACGTTGTATAGCGCGGGTCAGTTTCTTAATCGCATCATCCTGACCGATAATTTTACCGCTGATGGTTTCGCTCATGGCAAGCAGTTTGGCACTGTCTGCCTGGCCAACACGTTGTACAGGGATACCTGTCATCATGCTTACCACTTCGGCAACGTTATCTTCGGTTACGGTGTAACGTTTTGCTTTGGTTTCGGCTTCCCATGCTGCTTTAGCCTGGTCAAGCTCTTCAAGCAGGTGTTTCTCGGTATCACGCAGTTTGGCAGCTTCCTCGTATTTCTGGCTGCGTACCACTTTGTTCTTCTCGATCTTGATCTGCTCTATCTTAGCTTCAATATCCAGGATGTTCTGCGGAACATGGATATTGGTTAAGTGCACACGTGAACCGGCCTCGTCTAAAGCATCGATAGCTTTATCCGGTAAAAAGCGGTCGGTAATGTAACGGGTAGTTAAACTAACACACGCATTGATAGCTTCGTCAGTATAAGTTACACCATGGTGCTCTTCGTATTTCTCTTTAATGCGGTTAAGTATCTCAACAGTTTCATCAGGTGTGGCAGGTTCTACCATTACCTTTTGGAAACGGCGGTCTAACGCGCCATCTTTTTCAATATACTGGCGGTACTCATCCAATGTAGTTGCACCTATGCACTGGATCTCTCCACGAGCCAAGGCCGGTTTAAACATGTTAGATGCATCTAACGAGCCCGAAGCGCCACCAGCACCTACAATGGTGTGGATCTCATCAATGAACAGGATCACATCCGGAGATTTTTCCAGCTCATTCATTACGGCTTTCATGCGCTCCTCAAACTGGCCGCGGTATTTGGTACCTGCAACCAATGAGGCAAGGTCTAAAGTAACTACGCGTTTGTTGAACAATACGCGGGATACTTTGCGTTGCACAATGCGTAATGCCAAACCTTCGGCAATGGCAGATTTACCAACGCCCGGTTCGCCAATCAAAATAGGATTGTTCTTTTTACGACGGGATAAGATCTGCGATACACGCTCAATCTCTTTCTCGCGGCCAACGATAGGGTCTAAACGGCCTTCCTCGGCAGCTTTGGTCAAATCACGACCGAAGTTGTCCAATACAGGTGTTTTTGATTTAATGTCCGACACCTTTTTAGGCTGGGTGAAAGAATCATCCTCTTTAAAGTCGTCGTCGCCACCGGTTGATGAACCCGGCATCTCGTCGGTAATATCGTTTTTGCTCGATTCAACTTCGCTTTTAAATACCTCATAGTTTACATTAAACTGCATCAGTATCTGTGAAGCAATATTGTCTTCATCGCGCAGGATAGACAGCAGCAGGTGCTCGGTGCCTATCACATCACTTTTAAATATTTTGGCTTCAAGATAAGTTATCTTTAAAACCTTCTCGGCTTGTTTGGTTAACGGGATACTGCCTATATGTACATTTGTGCCTATTGTTCCTTTCACAGCATCCTCAACAGCACGGCGTAGTTTAGCGGTATCAACGGTTAGCCCTTTTAATAGTTTAATTGCCACACCATCACCATCACGGATGAGGCCAAGCAAAAGGTGCTCAGTTCCAATATAATCATGACCAAGGCGCAATGCCTCTTCGCGACTGTACTGTATCACATCTTTAACCCGTGGCGAAAATTTAGCTTCCATATATACCTTTCTGATTATGATCGTCCTAATCTAATTTTTTGTTTTCGTCAGTTAAGTCCGATTCTTTAAACTTTCATCAACAATATTGCCAACTTTTTTTGACCGGTTGTTAACAGACAATTGAATGATAAACGCCTGTTAAAATTAAATCTTTAAAGCCCCTTATTGTTTCAAATAACACTTAAAAAACCGCTGAGCACAAGTATAAAACAAGTAAATACTTTATTATTTGATGTTGCACCGCCCAAATAGTTTAAGATAACCGTTAAATTATAGCAACTATGTTAGCAGGCAGGGCAATTAGTCATGTTTTATGACAATACGGCATGGCTTGCGAAAAGGATGCCGCCGTATATAAATACGTTGTTAGCAAACCAAACGATTTACTTTGAAAGATACAAATTATAAGATGAATTTGTGATGAAAATTATGGAATATGCTGCCCGGATGCATCAATAAATAAAATGAAACCATTTATGAAAACAGCTTTAATTTTAATGTTACTAATCGCACCTATAATCGCTTTCGCGCAGGACGGAATACTGCGGCCCGGTTTGCATGCCCTGGAAAGCAAGAAAGTTACTTTTGTAGTAGATTCGATAGCGAAGGATATGGATATCTATGTTGATTTTATCGACCCTAAGGACATCGAAAATGTACGCCGGAAAAAGGATCTGAAATACCCTGATGGTGTAATTTTTATCACGTTAAAAAATCATAAAAAATTAACTGATCTAATAAACGACAGGCTTATTTCATTAAAGGAAATAGCCGATGTCAATATAGCAATGGCAGATAAAAAGAAGCCTTTGCTTTATATTATGGATGACAAAATACTTACCGACACAAACCGAGTCCGCATTCCGTCCAAACATTTTTACAAAGTAGATGTAATCAAAGCATCGGATTTACCATATTTTAAAGTTGCGATGCCCGAGCTGTTAATATTAAAGATAATTACTAAGCCCGAGCCTATATACTTAAGATAAACAGTTCATAAGTGGGTACTTTAGAAATTACTAAAACCTAAACAGTATTAATCAATTTTTCCATCCTATATTTGTCTCCTCTAAAATTATAACCAATAATGGCTGACGAAAAGATCATTTTTTCAATGGCCGGCGTAAGCAAAGTTTACCCGCCGCAAAAAACAGTTCTGAAAAATATATACCTGTCGTTTTTTTACGGTGCCAAAATCGGTGTTATCGGTTTAAACGGTTCAGGTAAATCATCCCTGCTGAAAATTATTGCCGGTATTGATAAAACCAACATAGGCGAGGTGGTATTTTCGCCGGGCTACAGCGTAGGCTACCTGAGCCAGGAGCCCGAGCTTGACCCTGAGAAAACCGTACGCGAAATTGTGGAAGAAGGCGTTGCCGAAACAACTGCCCTGTTAAAAGAGTACGAAGAGATAAACGAGAAATTTGGCTTAGAAGAGTACTACAGCGATGCCGATAAAATGGATAAGCTGATGAACCGCCAGGGCGAATTGCAGGATAAAATTGACGCCACCAATGCCTGGGAGTTGGATACCAAGCTGGAACGCGCCATGGATGCTTTGCGCTGCCCTGAGCCGGATACTAAAATTTCGGTACTATCTGGTGGTGAGCGTCGCCGTGTGGCTTTGTGTCGCCTGTTATTACAGGAGCCGGACGTTTTGTTGCTGGATGAGCCTACCAACCACCTGGATGCTGAATCTATTGACTGGCTGGAGCAACACTTGCAACAATATAAAGGTACCGTTATAGCCGTAACGCACGACCGTTATTTCCTTGATAACGTTGCCGGCTGGATCCTGGAGCTTGACCGTGGCGAGGGTATCCCATGGAAGGGAAATTATTCCTCATGGTTAGATCAGAAAGCCAAACGTTTGGCTGCCGAAGAGAAGAGCGAAAGCAAACGCCAGAAAACTTTAGAGCGCGAGCTGGAATGGGTGCGTATGGGTGCTAAAGGCCGCCATGCAAAATCAAAAGCCCGTTTATCAAACTATGAGAAACTGGCCTCTGAAGAAACCAAAGAGCGCGAAGAAAAACTGGAACTGTTTATTCCGCCGGGCCCGCGTTTGGGTAACATCGTTATCGAAGCCAACAACGTAACTAAAGCCTATGGCGATAAGGTGTTGTTCGAGAACCTGAGCTTCTCGCTGCCGCCTGCGGGTATAGTAGGTATCATTGGTCCTAACGGTGCCGGTAAAACCACTTTGTTCCGTTTGATAACAGGGCAAGACCAACCGGATGCCGGTACTTTCCGCGTAGGCGAAACCGTGGCGTTGGGTTATGTTGACCAGATGCATGATGACCTTGACCCTAACAAATCTGTTTGGGAAAACGTAACCGGCGGCCTGGATAACATTATGGTAGGTAACCGCCCGCTTAACTCACGTGCTTACGTATCAAAATTTAACTTTAATGGTGCCGATCAGCAGAAGAAAGTTGGAGTGCTATCTGGTGGTGAGCGTAACCGTGTGCACCTGGCTATCACGCTTACTAAAGGTTCAAACGTATTACTGCTGGATGAGCCTACCAACGATATCGACGTGAACACGCTACGTTCGTTAGAAGAGGCCCTTGAAAACTTTGGCGGCTGTGCCGTTATCATCAGCCACGACCGCTGGTTCCTTGACCGTGTATGTACCCACATCCTGGCATTTGAAGGTAACTCGCAAGTTTACTTCTTCGAGGGTAACTACAGCGATTACGAAGAAAACCACCGCAAACGTGTAGGCGATGTAACTCCGAAAAGGATAAAGTATAAGAAGTTGACGGCTTAGTTTTTGAGATTCAAGAATCAAGAGCCAAGAATTAAGACAAGAAAAGCCCGGTTGCGTTAGCAATCGGGCTTTTATGTTTTTCGTGCTATTTCTAAATCATGTCATTGCGAGGAGCGTTAGCGACGCGGCAATCTCATAGGCATATCCACAATCTGCTTGTCCTATGAGATTGCCACGCTATCGCTCGCAATGACATATCGGGATGTTTGTCTTGATTCCTGATTCTAATAGTCCTGACTCTCTTAATTTTCTTTCACCATTCTCTCCAGCGCATCAATCCACTTTGGCTCGGCATTTAAGCTTTCTACCAGTTGAACGTGCTCGCCGCCTAAGGCTTTAAATTCGTCGCCGTACTCATGGGTTACTTCAAAAACGGTTTCGAGGCAGTCGCTAACGAAGGCAGGACAGAATACCAATAGGCGTTTTTTGCCTTCTTTGGCCATTCGCGCAATTACTTCGCTGGTGTAGGGCTGTACCCACGGGTCATTACCCAGGCGCGATTGGAAACACACCGAATATTTCTCTTTCGGCAGGTTCATTTTAGCGGCGATCAATCTTGCTGTATCGTGTGATTGTGCCGAGTAGCACAATTTATTGGTATCATTTAATGTATCGCAGCAGCCATCTTTTTGCAGGCAATAGCTGCCGGTATGGTCGCATTTTTTTAGCTGGCGTTGTGGCAGTCCGTGGAAACTGAACAACACGTGGTCGTAGCTATCCGGGTTGTGCCGTTGTGCGTTATCGGCAAAGGTCTCAATCATCAGGTCATCGTTATGGAACGAGTTGATGAAAGTGATCTGCGGAACAGTTTGCCAGTCTTTAACAATGCTCATGATCTTCTCATGTACCGAGCCGGTACTTGCCGATGCATATTGCGGGAACAAGGGGATAACTACGATATCGCCGATCAAAGCCTCTTTCAATCGGGCTAAAGCAGCATCGATAGAAGGGTTTTGGTAGCGCATGGCCAGTTCAACAACATAGCCGTCGCCAAGGCGTTCCTGCAGCATTTTTTGTTGTAAAAGGCTGTAATGTAACAGGGGCGAACCGGTTTCTTTATCCCAGATGGCCTGGTAAAGCTTAGCCGATTTTGGTGCCCTGAACGGAACAATAACTGTTTTAACCAGGAAAGTACGCAGAACAGGGTTAACATCGATAACCCTTGCATCCATCAAAAACTCATTAAGATACTTGCGTACATCCGCTGTCGACGGACTATCCGGTGTACCCAAGTTCACCAGTAAAACTCCCTTTTTTGCCATAATTATTTGAGCTGCAAATGTACAAAAAAATGACCTGACGATTTGTGGCTGTGTTCATTATTGCAAAATGATGATACCCTTACGCTTCTCTACTTTTTGCTTGATCAAAAAGTAGCAAAAAATCAAGTCAGCAAAGAGGCTTCTATACGCACAGGGCCTTTGCCCTGCAAGCATCCAGAACCACGGGCTGGGAATCTATCACCCAGCCCCTTAATCCCCTCGCTGCTGTAATAGATTCCGCAATGCCCTGGCGGCCGCACAGCCCACCATCGTTCTGTCAGCTTTCGCCCGAAGCTTTTTTGCTGACAGGATAAGAAAAGAGAAAGCACAGGCAGAATGCCAGCGAACAATGCGACATAGTGTAACGTGCGGATAGTAAAGGCATTGATAAAGCACTAACATTGTAGCGCGTTACCAAGTCGCGAGTTTTCTTTGGTTACTTTCTTTTGCGGAAAAAGAAAGTGACATCCACTGACGATTTATATTACTCACTGCCATTCCTCACTAAAACTACCTAAGCCTTCGGTGGTTCCGGCGCACGCCACAACTTCCACCACGGCAGCCACGGCGACTCATGATGTTCATAATGGTACCCGAAAAAGTAACAGCTAAAAAAAGCAAATACATGGTTGCGTGCTAAACTGCGCGATTGGTGTTTATTATGGTGCTCGCCTTTGTGCGGCAGGTAGGTTCCAAAGTAAAATAATTGCAAAGTGCTCAGCAACGATGGTGCAACCCAAAAAAGTAACAGGTTAGCTTGCGGGATCCACAGTTTTAAAACGTTAAACACAACCGCCATTACCACTATCTGCCACACCGACAAATAGTTTTTGATGAACTGCACATACCATTTAAAGAAACTACCATCATAATAATCAGGATCTTCATGTGTATGCACATGGTTGTGATGCTGGTGATGTTTGGTATATAGTTTTGGGTACCAGAATGATGCGTATAAAAATGTGCTGGCAAAACCAACGGCTTTGTTTATCCATGGCTTGGGTGCAACCGAGCCATGCATGGCATCGTGTGCGGTTATGAACAAACCTGTGTACAAATGCATCTGCAATAAAATAAACAGGTAAAGCAACGGGTTACTGAAATCTACCTGCCATTGCATCAGTAGTACAATAGACAGCCCCCAGCAACCAATTACGGTTAAGGCGACTAATAGACCTGTATATGTGGGTGTTTTT
This sequence comes from Mucilaginibacter conchicola, assembly GCF_003432115.1. Taxonomy (GTDB): domain Bacteria; phylum Bacteroidota; class Bacteroidia; order Sphingobacteriales; family Sphingobacteriaceae; genus Mucilaginibacter; species Mucilaginibacter conchicola. Next base: position 48,705 of record NZ_QWDC01000002.1, on the reverse strand, counting down.
TGCAATGCAGATATTTAAAGCAGTGGATGGCAAAAGCCGTTCCGTTATTTTACACGGTTACCATGCGGGTCAATATAGAACCATTTGGTGCTTACCCAGCCGGTATGTTCATCGCCTAAGTCAACAAGTTTGCAATCATTGCTCACCTTTGAGAAACCGTTGGCAAAGTTATAAGCACAGCTGTACTGCGGTTCAATAACAATTTTACCGGTAGTATCGGCAAACCCTATTTTATTGTTATCGTCAACAATGCGAAAGTAGCCTTCAGATGGATAATCGGGGCCATTATCAAAAATGAAAGGCTTAAACAATACCTTTTCTTCACGGTCAATAGCAATCATCTTGTTATCTTTAGTTACCACAAAGGCAAAGTTTTTGAAAGTATCGGTAAGGCAGTGCTTGTATTTGCCGGGTGTGATAATGGTATCATGTTTGGCATTAATGTAGCCCTCATTATCGGTAATCGTATCGCGGATCAGATACAGATCACCTTTATGCTCCGCATTGCAGGCAGATAGCATTATAAGTGCAAGTATAAATACCGGCAGTATCCGCATATTAATATTTCTCCAGTTCGGCTTTAACCTGCTGCATTAACCACATTGGGGTTGATGTAGCGCCGGCAATGCCTATGGTATCATTAGGGGAAAACATGCCCGGGTTTAACTCATCTATTGACGATACGAAATAGGTATCAGGATTATGCTTTTTACATACCTCGTACAACACCTTTCCGTTTGACGATTTTTTACCCGATACGAATACTACTTTATTGAATTTGGTAGCAAACAGCGGCAGGTCTTTATCGCGGTTACTTACCTGGCGGCATATAGTATCATTGGCCTTTACCTCGTAGCCGCGGGCCAGCAGTTGTTCTTTTACGCTGTAAAATTTCTCCATGCTTTTGGTGGTCTGGCTGTACAGGGTAAAGCTGGCAGGCAAATCGGCATCTTCCAACTCGGCAATATCCTGGAAAACCAGTGCATCGCCATTGGTTTGGCCTTGCAAGCCAATCACTTCAGCATGGCCATGCTTACCAAATATCAAGATGCTCTCGTTATTATCGTACGATGTTTTGATACGGTTCTGCAGTTTTAGCACTACCGGGCACGAGGCATCAATCAGGGTAATATTGTTCTCTAAGGCTGTACGGTAAGTTTCAGGAGCCTCGCCATGCGCGCGGATCAACACTTTCTCATTACGCAGGTCTTTAAGGTCATCATGACCGATAATACGCAGGCCTTGAGCTTTCAAACGCAACACTTCCTCATCGTTATGTACAATATCGCCGAGGCAGTACAGGTAGCCATCTTCGGCCAAAATCTCTTCGGCCATGTCAATAGCGTAAACCACCCCAAAGCAAAAGCCCGAGTCCTGATCTATGGTAACCTGTAAGTTGTGTGTGCCCATTGGTACAAAAATACTAAATTCTGACGATGTGAAACGCTAAATTATAAACGGTTAATTTTGAAAATAGTGTGTGCTAACTCCAAGTTTGTCATTGCGAGGAGCCGGAGGCGACGTGGCAATCTCATAGGCAGTTTCATATGCTCGTCCTAAAGAGATTGCTTCGTTCCTCGCAATGACGCGTTGGGGAGATTTCTTGATACTCCAATGCTAACTTTCCTGCTCCCCCTTCAGGGGGCTGGGGGGCTACAAATTCAACACCCCAAAAAACACAAACTGTGTTATCAGTAACACCAACGCAGCCATATTCTGTTTTTTAAAACGGAATAGCTCAAATAGGCTTAACAGCAAAATACTCAGGCCAAACCAGCAGCCGTAATTCTTTAGCGGGATACCGGCGCTTTCCCAGTTCCAGTAATCAAAACGAATGGCTACGGGTTCTATCAGCACATCAAGCAACACCAGTATCGCTGCGCCCAAAAGTATCCTTATTAATGCATTTCTTAAGCGGCTGTATTGTATCAAAACGCCAACGCTGTAGATGAGCAGAAACCAGTTTACGCCTATCAATAAGGGTATATCTAATAATTTATAGCCTAAAGTTGGGCCATAGCTGTAATCACCAAAGATCCAGTATTTGTGCACGCCCAGCCACTCGGCGGTAAACCCAAGTACGGCTATCAGGATAATAAAAATGAAGAATTTTGCATCCACCCATTTATGCGAAAAGATGATCACCAGTAACATCAGCAATAAATGGTAAGGTACCAGTTGTTTAAACAGCGACTGAAGTGATGGTATGCAAAAGCCAACCAGGCCTACCAAATGGAACAGGATGATAATAACGATGGCCGCACGGGCGGGTTTTATGATATCTTTCTGCCTTTCCATACGGTTGTTTTTGTGAGGCGTTGCTGTATTGAGGTAACACCGATGTGCAGCAGCGCCAGCATTTGCACCGGATGCCACAGGAAGTTTCGCAAAGCGTTTTGCCCGGCGGATAAGGAGATCATCAGTCGCGCTGATAGGATGAGCGTTACCGCCATGGATATCAGTCCCGGTTTGCCGGTAGCAATAACCAACACCGGCCCACCGATAACGATGAGCAGGTACAGCGAAAAGCCAATGATATTATAATTAAAAGCTGCCAGAAAATTTTTGCCAAAACCATTAAGGGCCTCGTTGTAGTTTTTATACATGCGGCAGCTGATCATGCCGTTGGCCAGCAGGGCTTCGCCGTTTAGTTTGGATGCTTTTACCAATTTCATGATCTCTACATCCTCTACCACTTTATTTTTTACCAGTTGGTGCCATTGGTACTCGCTATAAACGGATGCATCAAATAACATGAACTGCCCGCTGGCTGCCGATAGGGCGGGGCTGCGCAAAAGATAAACCAGTCGTAAAGGCAGCAGGTTTAATAATATATAATGCATCAGTGGCACGGCTATCTTTTCGCCGGTGCTGCGCATTTCCTGGTTGGTGAACAGGCTTAGCAGGCTCAGTTGGCGTAAACTCATGCGGTGTATGGCGCTATTGAGTAAGCCATTGTAAACCTTTTCGTCGGCATCTAAAAACATAAAATAATTGCCGGTTGCCAATTCTGACAGTTGGTGGCAGGCGTAATTTTTTCCAAGCCAGCCTTTGGCCAGCGGCTTGCCTTTTATAATTTTAAACTTTGGGTGCTCAGCAGCAAAGGCTTCGCAAATGGCGAAAGTGTCGTCTGTGGAGTTATCATCAAGGATGATCACCTCATAGTTCTGGTAATCCTGCGCATGGATGGATTGCAGCAGGGTTAAAATGTCTTCGGCCTCGTTGCGGGCGGGGATAAGGATAGATACCTTATCATGGTAATGCCTTACAATACGCGGCAGTTTTGGGTTCGATAAAAAATTGAACAGCGTAACCGTAAAGCGAAGGATGAGAAAAAAGAAAGTTACGTAGAGGGCTATGATCACTTTATACGGTTATTTGGGTTTGCTGCCTGCGTGTATCATCGTAATGCTGCTGATAGGCCTGCTGTAAATTTATTACGGTATCGCCACTGTTTTGTTGGGCAATATCCTTTAAATAAACGTTTGCCGTTGGCATTTTATGCTCAAAGTTCTCCACAAATGTTACCGATAGCACAGTTTGATATTTTCGCCCGGCCTTTTCAATTATCCGTGAGAGGCCTTTTTCAAACTTTACCTCATCTACAAAATTTGAATGCAGCTCTCCCTGCGGGAAAATGAGCACCATATTTTTCGGGTCGTTCAACAGCTCGGCAGCATAATCTAAAGAAGCTATTATTCCCTTTGATCCTTTGCTTACCGAAAATGCACCCAGGTATTTAAAGAAACTCACTTTTTGCATGGTTTCCTCAATCACCATCACATGAAAATTCTTCTTCAATAGTTTGTGGTTGATATAATACATCAAAAAACCATCCCACCAGCTAAAGTGGTTAGCCAGCAATAAAATTGATTTGCTGCCGTCTATTTCAATACTATTAAACTTTACGTCCTGGAAATCGCGCCCTACTATCCGCAAAATGTAGTTATGGAAAAACCACCTGATGAATTTATTTTTCTGCGGATATATCATGGTGGTTAATGCTCAACGTTTACCTGGGCAGCCAGCGCCTGTTTATGAAAAGTGTTTATCTTTTCAGATAACTCTGTAAAACTTACCTCACCGGCCAGGCCGCAATCAAATAAATGAAAATATACCGATGGCTTCAAACTCTCAAAGTAATCTATCAAAGCGCAGTTGTAAACTATCTGGCAGGGGCCTTTAATATTGCGTAGCAACAGCTCGATACCGCGCTCTACTTTTATCTCGGTAGTGTGGTTGGATATTAGCTCGCCTTGGGGGAATACTACTACCAGGTTCTCAGGGTTAGCCAACAAGCCGGCAGCATACTGCAGGGATTTGATCATCTCGCGCGATTGGCGGTTGATGGAAAAGCCACCGAACAGGTTTAGCAACATGCGTTTTTGCAGGTGATCTTCCTGCATCATGATGTATAGCTTGCGGTGCAGGTGCCAGTAGGCCAGGTAATTGCCCCACAGGCCATCCCACCAGCTAAAGTGGTTGCAAAGCAGTAACACAGAGTGGCCGGGCTTAGGCGTAAAAGGCATTACCTCTAAACGGTTAAAAGCCTTACGCATGCGATAGCGCATGTATCTGGCAAACCAGTTACTAAAAAGGGTTACTCTGCGGGCTGGGATCATTGTGGTAAATTAACTAAATATTCGTCCAGTTGTTTGGTAACCAGCCAGTGGCCCATATCTACCTCGTGTACCTTAGCATTTTGCACACTGCCAATAAATGGCAGCGCCGCTTTTTTAGGGAACAGATTATCGTGCTTACCAAATATCAGGGTACATTTAATGTTATGCGTGTTGATAAGACTGGCTATCTTGTTTGTATCAGGCTTTAACAGGCGAATAAGGTTCAATGTATAATAAACATCTAAACGTTTCTGCTCCGTATCTATCTCATTATAGGCAATGGTATAAAGGCTTTGGTCAATAAAGTTTACCCGTTTAAGGTTCTTCAATAGGGTAGGTGCCAGCCATTTGCTTTTGGTGACCACCTTAAACATATACCTGCCCCAGGGCCTGTTCATCAAAATGTCGAAACCTTTGTAAACGGCAAGACCATCGGGTGCCATTAATATTACTTCATCTATAAGGTCGGGATATTCTTCGGCCAGGATAAGTGCCAGGTTGGCGCCAATGGAATAGCCCATTACCGAGAAACGCTGGCGGCCATGTTGCTTAAACCACTCTTCCGCGTAGGCTTTTACCAAATCGCGCGGCATGCCGGTTAGGATCTGTTGCTCTGTCCAGCCGTTCAGTTTGCTCTCACCATGAAAAAAATGGTCGAAGCCGTAAATATGGTGATCCTGTAGTATCGATTTCTCCAGTACGTGGAACTGCCTGCCCGTCATGCCGTAACCATGAAAAGCCAGCATAGGCTTGCTGCCTGTGCCATATTCATGGTAATGTGCCTTACCTAAACCATCGATATCCAGAAAACCCATAAGTGGCAATATTAAGAAAATGTTAGTGAATTGCCTGAATTGGGATGAATAGGATTAAAGGGTGATTATAATAAATTATGTATGTCATTTCGAACGAGCGACAGCGAGGAGGAATGACAATTGTTTAAAAATCAATGCCTCTCTTTCACGTACCCCAATATTGCATCAGTAGCACCCACGTTTTGCTTAACATAATTTTTAGCAACAACTGCCGATACATGGCGCGCCTGTTCGTCATTCATTAGTTTATCGGCAATGCAGTTCAAGGCTTCTTGGGTGCTGATGGTGAAGCTGCCCTTTAATTCTACAAGATCGCGGGCTTCTTTAAACTTTTGGTAGTTAGGGCCAAATATTACGGGCATGCCAAAAGCAGCAGCTTCCAGCGTGTTGTGAATACCGGCGCCAAAACCACCACCTATATAAGCAATGTCGGCATATTGGTATAGCGATGATAGCATACCGATGTTATCGATAATGAGACATGAGATATGAGATGTGAGATGTGAGATTTGTGAAAATCTTAGCGTTGTATCTTTTGGTAGCACCCCTTCAAGATGGCTTATTTTATCCTCGCCAATTTCATGCGGGGCGATGACGAATTTCCAGTCCGGGTGTTGTTTGATGAGATTGGCTATCAGCGCCTCATCCTGCGGCCAGGTGCTGCCTGCTATGAAAAGTTTTTTGCCGTCTTTAAATTTTTCAATTTCCGGTAATGCTTTTGGCTTTTGTGCGTTGGCCCAAACACGGTCAAAACGGGTATCGCCGCTGATGGTTACATTGGTGATGCCAATGTCATGTAATAAATGTTTGGAGTCGGCATCCTGCACAAAGAACCATGTTACCATTTTTAGCATTTTGCGGTGCAGGCTGCCATACCATTTAAAAAATACTTGCTTAGGCCTAAATATACTTGATATTACATATAGCGGCACGTGCTGCTTATGCAATTGGTTAAAAAAGTGAAACCAGTACTCGTACTTGGTGAATATGGCCATTTTGGGCTGTAACGTATCCACAAACCGCCTGGCATTAGCAGCGGTATCTAAAGGCAGGTAATACACCGCATCGGCAAGCGGGGTGTTCTTACGAATTTCATATCCCGAAGGAGAAAAAAAAGTAACTACAAATTTCTCATCAGGATATAATTTCCTCATTTCCTCTAAAACAGGGCGGCCCTGTTCAAATTCGCCAAGTGAAGCAAAATGAAACCAGATACAACTTTTTAATGGTTGTATTTGCTGCTTGCGCCGCCCATTTACCCACAATTTTGCCTTATTAGAAAAAAGAGAAACTAAACAGGCAACCCAGTGGTATATAATGATGCCGATGTTGTAAATCAAAAGCATTTTTTATTCTAATAGTATTATCTTCGTCGGGTATAAAAGTAATAAATAACAATACATAACTATGAAAATCGCTGTAGTAGGTACAGGCTACGTTGGGCTTGTAACCGGCACATGTTTAGCCGAAACCGGAAACCAGGTTACCTGCGTTGACATTAACGAACAAAAAGTTAAAATGATGCAGGAGGGTAAAGTGCCAATTTACGAACCTGGTCTCGAACTGCTTTTCCATCGTAACATTAGCCAAAAACGCTTACTGTTTACCAGTGTGCTTGCTGATGCAATTGCCGATGCAGAGATCATTTTCCTGGCGCTGCCAACGCCTCCGGGTGGTGATGGTTCTGCAGATCTGAGCTATGTGCTTGGTGCGGCTAAAGACATAGCTAAATTAGTTACCGACTACAAAGTTATTGTAACCAAATCTACAGTGCCTGTAGGTACTGCCGATAAAGTAAAAGCGGTGATGAAAGAAAATACCAGCATTGAGTGCGCGGTAGTATCAAACCCCGAGTTTTTACGCGAAGGCGTTGCTGTTGATGATTTTATGAAGCCAGACCGTGTGGTTGTTGGTACTACAGACGAACGCGCACGCAAATTAATGGGCGAGCTTTATGCACCTTACGTACGCCAGGGTAACCCGGTTATATTTATGGACGAGCGCTCATCAGAACTTACCAAATACGCAGCCAACTCTTTCCTGGCTACCAAAATATCTTTCATGAATGAGATAGCTAACCTGTGTGAACTGGTTGGCGCCGATGTGGATATGGTACGCCGCGGTATAGGTTCAGATAACCGTATTGGTAACCGCTTCCTGTTCTCAGGTATTGGTTACGGCGGTAGCTGTTTCCCTAAAGATGTGCAGGCGCTTGCTAAATCATCAGAAGAAAACCAGTACGATTTCCAGATCCTTAACTCGGTAATGAAGGTTAACGAGATCCAGAAAAAAGTGTTGGTTCAGAAATTAAAGAAATATTACAAGGATACCCTTGCCGGTAAACATTTTGCCATGTGGGGCCTTGCCTTTAAACCGGAGACCGATGATATCCGCGAAGCCCCTGCTTTGTATATCATTGATGAGTTACTTGCCGCAGGCGCAACCGTTACTGTTTATGACCCGGAGGGTATGAACAATGTAAAAGCTCTGCTTGGCGATAAAATTAAATACGCTGCAGACCAGTATGAAGCATTAAGCGGTGCCGATGCATTGTTAATTGTAACCGAATGGTCTGTTTTCCGTACACCTGATTTTGAAAGACTGGTAGATCTGTTACCAAGCAAAGTAATTTTTGATGGCCGTAACCTTTACGACCTGCAAAAAATGGTAGATCTTGGTTTTTACTACAACAGCATTGGACGTAAAATTATAAGCTAATGGCCGAACGTAAAAGAGTATTAATTACAGGTGCAGCCGGGTTTCTCGGCTCGCATCTTTGTGATAGGTTTATAAAAGAAGGTTTCCATGTTATTGGCATGGATAATTTGATCACAGGCGATCTGCGCAATATAGAGCACCTGTTTAAATTAGAGAACTTCGAGTTTTACAACCACGATGTTTCCAAATTTGTGCATGTATCGGGCGAATTGCACTATATACTGCACTTTGCTTCACCGGCCAGCCCGATAGATTACCTCAAGATCCCTATCCAGACTTTAAAAGTGGGTTCTTTAGGTACGCATAACCTGTTGGGTTTAGCGCGTGCTAAAAATGCACGCATGCTTATAGCATCAACCTCAGAAATTTACGGCGACCCAACCGTTAACCCACAGCCCGAGGAATACTGGGGTAATGTAAACACAGTTGGCCCGCGTGGAGTATATGATGAGGCTAAGCGCTTTCAGGAATCAATCACTATGGCGTACCACACCTTTCATGGTGTAGAAACCCGTATAGTACGCATCTTTAATACTTACGGCCCACGCATGCGCTTGAATGATGGCCGTGTACTGCCCGCTTTTATTGGCCAAGCTTTGCGTGGCGAGTCATTAACCATGTTTGGCGATGGTTCACAAACACGTTCGTTTTGCTACGTTGACGACCTGATAGAAGGTATTTACCGCCTGCTGTTTAGTGATTACGCGCAACCTGTAAATATTGGTAACCCTGATGAGATTACTATACGCGAGTTTGGCGAAGAGATCATTAAACTTACCGGTACCGACCAGGAACTGATAAGCCTGCCACTGCCAACCGATGACCCTAAACAACGCCGGCCGGATATTACCAAAGCCAAAGCCATTTTAGGCTGGGAGCCAAAGGTATCACGTGCCGAAGGTTTGAAAATAACGTACGAGTACTTTAAATCGCTGCCCGAGCAGGAGATAAAGCACAAGGATTTTACCTACTACAATAAGTAAGCAAAAGGCATTGGACAGTAAATAATTAGCTGTACATTTGCTGCTCCCTAAACACGTCTTTACATGAAAATATTAGTTACCGGGGGATTAGGCTTTATAGGTTCGCACACAGTTGTAGAATTGGTAAATGCCGGTTATGACCCAGTTATTGTTGACGATCTGTCAAACTCAAGCGTTAAAATTTTAGACCAGTTAGCAAGAATATTAGGCTTTAAGCCTAAGTTTTATGAACTAAACCTGTGCGATGAGGCATCGGTTAAGTTACTTGCTGCAGAGCAGTCTGATATTAGTGGCATTATCCATTTTGCAGCTTCAAAAGCAGTTGGCGAATCGGTGCAAAAGCCACTTAAATATTACTACAACAATTTTTACTCGTTAATAAACCTTTTAAGGTTTTACGAAGGTAAGCCACTCAATTTCGTGTTCTCATCAAGCTGTACTGTTTACGGCCAGCCTGATGTTTTGCCGGTAACAGAGAGTGCCCAGGTAAAAGCAGCCGAGTCGCCGTATGGTAACACCAAACAAATAGCCGAAGAAATTTTAAAGGATGTAACCGCATCGGGCAGTAAGTTTAACATTACAGCTTTGCGTTATTTTAACCCGGTTGGCGCGCATGAAACATCCCTTATAGGCGAGCTGCCGATAGGTGTGCCGCAGAACCTGGTACCTTTTATTACCCAGACGGCCATTGGTAAACGCGAAAAATTAACCGTTTTTGGTGATAAATATAATACACCTGATGGTAGCTGTATCCGCGACTACATTCATGTGGTTGACCTGGCAAAAGCACACGTTGCTGCCATAAAACTAATGGAGAAACCTGATTTTAAAGGTTATGATGTTTTCAATATCGGTACGGGCACAGGCTCATCGGTATTAGAAGTTATTAAAGCATTTGAAGCAACTACAGGTGTTAAGTTAAATTACCAGATAGGTGAACCGCGCGAAGGCGACGTGGAGCAGGTATGGGGCGACGTAACCAAATCAGCAGAGAGGTTGAACTGGAAAGCAGAGCGCGATCTTACTACCATGATGGCATCTGCCTGGGCGTGGGAGCAGTATATTGCGGCCAACCCGCTTTAGAATAAACTTACCATGAAGAAAATCATCATTACCGGCGGGGCCGGCTTTATTGGTTCGCATGTTGTGCGCAGGTTTGTAACTAATTATCCAAACTACCAGATAGTTAACCTGGATAAATTGACCTATGCCGGCAATTTGGCCAATTTAAAAGATATTGAACACCTGCCAAACTACCGTTTTGTAAAAGGCGATATTGTTGATATAACTTTTATCAACACGTTATTTGAGCAGGAGCAGCCTGATGCTATTATCCACCTGGCTGCCGAGTCGCATGTTGACCGTTCAATAACCAACCCGCTCGAGTTTGTGATGACTAACGTGGTAGGTACAGTAAACCTGCTTAATGCAGCAAAAAACCTTTGGAAAGGTAATTACGAAAATAAGCGTTTTTACCACGTATCAACCGATGAGGTGTATGGTACGCTTGGTGATACAGATATGTTTAGGGAAGATACAGCGTATGATCCGCATTCGCCGTATTCGGCTTCTAAAGCAAGTTCAGACCATTTTGTAAGGGCTTATTATGATACCTACGGCTTACAAACCGTTATATCAAACTGCTCAAATAACTATGGTTCTTACCATTTCCCTGAGAAGCTGATCCCGCTGGCAATAAACAATATCAGGCAAAATAAACCTGTACCTGTTTATGGCAAAGGCGAAAACGTACGCGACTGGCTTTGGGTTGAAGACCACGCCCGTGCAATTGATGTAATTTTTCACAACGCTGCGGCGGGTTCTACGTATAACATAGGCGGACACAACGAGTGGAAGAATATTGACCTGATACACCTGTTGTGCGAAATATTAGATCGTAAACTGGGGCGCGAGCAAGGGGAATCTGCTAAGCTGATCACCTATGTAACAGACCGCGCCGGGCACGATCTAAGATATGCAATTGATGCTACCAAGCTTAAAACAGAGCTGGGCTGGGAGCCATCAATTACATTTGAAGAAGGACTGGAGAAAACCGTAGACTGGTACCTGGCTAACCAAAATTGGCTGGATGATGTTACAAGTGGCCACTACCAGGACTATTATAACGAGCAGTACGCCGACCGATAAGAGATGTTTGGATTATTTAAGAAAAAGAAAGAAGCAACCGCGCGCAACCCTAACCTTAGCTATAGTGGTATTATAGTAGATATGCACTCGCATGTTTTACCCGGTATTGATGATGGTGCGCAAAACCCGCAAGAATCTATAGTTCTGATACAGAAAATGATGGAGCTGGGCATAAAGAAAATTATCGCCACGCCCCATATTATGGTTGATTATTACCGTAACGAACCGGAAACCATTAATGCGGCACTTGCTGTTTTAAAAGCTGAACTTGCCGCTCAGAATATTGATATAGATGTATCTGCTGCTGCAGAGCACTATTTTGATGAAACTTTTGAGAAACGTGTTACCGAGCGCCGGGTGATGACCATGGGCGATAACTATGTTCTTTTTGAATTATCATTTATTAACCAACCGCCCAACGTTATTGCAATAATTCAGAAAATGAAAGATATGGGTTACAAGCCTATCCTGGCACACCCCGAGCGTTATGGTTACATGAGTATCGAGCAAATGGAAAATATCAGGAGCTGGGGATGCGATCTGCAGTTAAATACCATATCGTTAACGGGCTACTACGGCAAGCACGTACAAAAAAAGGCCGAAGAAATGGTTGATAACAAGATAGTAGATTTCATATCAAGCGATATGCACCATCCAAGGCATGCCGCCGCTTTTGAAAAAGCCCTTGGTACAGCTTACCTGGAGAAACTATTGACTGATTATCCGCTTAAGAATAGCCTTTTGTAAATATGCAAATGTGCAGATTTCAGATATGCAAATCATTTAAAAAGAAGGCCGCTTGTTAAACAAGCGGCCTTCTTTTTATAATCCAATATGTCATTTCGAATGCACTGCAGGCCGTTCCGTCATTGCGAGGAGCGACAGCGACGTGGCAATCCTCGATAGGCAGGGCCGCTCTGTAAGTAGGGGATTGCCACGTCGCCTACGGCTTCCTCGCAATGACGCACAGGTGTATACTCCGGCGTTTCTATTCGTAAGAAAACACAGGAGAGAAATCTTGATTCCTGACTCTAACAGTCTTGATTCTCTACTCGTACCTCAGCGCCTCAACCGGGTCCAATCTCGATGCTTTTTTTGCCGGATAGAAACCAGACGATAGCCCGATAATGGTACATAACCCAATAGCCGAGAATAGCCAAAACCATGGTACTACAAATGTTCCGCTGATGTTTACCGCGATAAGGTTACCTGCGGCCATCCCTAAAATAATACCGCCTACGCCACCCATCAGGCATATCACGATAGCCTCTATCAAAAATTGTTTGCGAATAACCGCAGGCGTGGCACCAATGGATTTCCGAAGGCCTATCTCTCGCGTGCGTTCGGTAACAGACACCAGCATAATATTCATCAAACCAATGGCTGCTCCCAATAAAGTAATAATACCAATGGCGAAACCCGCTATGGTCATACCCGTAAGCTGGCCGGATAGTTCCTGCTGAATAGAATCGCTGCGCGAGATCTCAAAATTATCAGCCTGGCCAATGCGGAGGCCACGGATGTTACGCATAAGCGATGTAGCCTCGCCTATACTGGCATCCAATACATCGGGGCCGTTTACACTCACCGTTATTGCGTATGACATTTTGCGCGAGGTATCAACCATTTGCCTTGCACGCTGTAGTGGCACTATACAAAATTTATCGCCGCCAAAGCTATTACTGCCTTTTGGCGCAACTACGCCTATAATACGCAGCTTACTGTTCCCTAAAAGGATGTACTGATTAACAGGGTCCTGGTTTTTAAAAAGTTTGGTTTTTACTTCGTCGCCTACAATTACCACATTGGCGCCATGCTCCAGCTCTGAGGCTGAGAAATTGCGTCCAAATGCCAGCTTATGACCCTTAATAGCCAGGTAATTATCGTTACTCCCCGTTACAGAAATATTAGGGTTTGATTTTATGCTGTTATATTTAGCCACAGCCGTACCGGTAACACTCAGGTCAACACTGGTGCGGGCAGGCAGTTTGTATAATTTCAGGAACCTGTCGGCCTGTGCGTAAGTAATAGTAGGGTATATTTTGCGATGCCCGCCGTTGCCAAAGCTCACACCCGTTCCCCTGTTTTGAACCGTAAATGAATTGGCCCCTAAACCGGCAAACGCATCGTTAGTAAATTGCTTAATACCTTCAATAGCCGTTAAAATACCAACAAGCGCCATAATACCTATAGCAATAATAAGCGCCGTTAACGAGGTGCGCAAACGGTTACCGCCTATTGATTGTAGGGCAATAGATATATTTTCTCTCAGGCTTGTTTTTACGGCCATGGTGTAAATTTAGGGAATTTGCTGGTTTGACTATCATGCCCGGCGTTTTGTTACATGCGCAAAACTATTTATCTGCCATTGCCTTGTTAGCCGCAATTTGTATCTTAGATGCACCAAAACCATTATCATTAATGAAAAAAATATTCTCTCTTATTATAACGATAATTTGCTGCTCTTTATGGGCAAGTGCCCAACAACAAAAATCGGGTGTTGTAGTCCGTTCAGCAGGGCCACTTGAAAACCGAAAGATGATCGACTCTACCGGTAAAGTATTAGAGCCTGAAGAATGGCGCGAGTTATTAAGCACCGGGCATTACAGTACAAAACCCGTTATTGGAACCGATACTGTTAAAGTGATAAAACTGACTGACAGGGAGTATGAACGTGCCGAAGCTACCGCTCCGCCTCCATTTGCTGCTGCCGCTTTCCCTATAGGTGCTAAAATGGAAATGTTTACTGCTAAAGATATCAACGGCAAAAAAATAGATCCAAAGGCATTAGAAGGCAAAACAGTGGTGTTAGATTTCTGGTTTATTGCCTGCCCGCCGTGCAAAGCCGAGATTCCCGAATTAAATAAATTGGCTGCGGCCTACAGCGCAAATCCCGATGTTGTTTTTATTGCCGTGTGCCTTGACCAGCGCTGGGACATAAAGGATTTTATGAAAACCAAACCCTTCAATTTTACGCAGGTGGCAAACGGGCGTGAAATAGCAGAAGGCTTTAATGTAACCAGTTATCCAACCAGTGTGGTGCTTGATACTAAAGGCATCATCCGCTATAGTTCGCAAGGCTTTGGTGTGGGCTACGCTCGTTATATGAAAGAAGCGGTTGAAGATAGTGTTAGCGGCAACTAACAAAAAAGGCGCCCAATAGGCGCCTTCGCTATATAAAAACGATATGTTGTTATACTGAGAATGATGTACCACAACCACAAGTGCTTGCTGCATTAGGGTTGTTAAAGGTAAAGCCACGGGCGTTAAGGCCATCCTGGAAATCTATCTGCATACCGGCAAGGTAAAGGCCATGCGCTTTGTGCATAAACACTTTAATACCTTCTATAAAATATTCCTGGTCGCCGTCTTTTTTCTGGTCGAAACCTAAAACGTAGTTCATGCCCGAGCATCCACCACCTTCAACGCCTACGCGCAGGCCAAAATCGTCGGCAATTTCTTGCTGCTCTCTTAGTTTATAAAGTTCTTTTACGGCGCCTTCGGTAAATGTTACGGGGGCGGTTAAAGTTTCAACGGTAGCACTCATCTTATTTTTTATTAAACTATACAAATATAAATCTAAAATACGGATTTTTGTTGGCACCCTATTATTTATGACCTCTGCCTAACAGAAACAACATGGCCGCATTTAGTTATTTATTCTTACTCGATATTTTAAAGTACACAGTTGCCGGCATCGGCATTATCTACGTAGCGTTTTATTTGTTTAAGCCCTTGCTTGATAAATCGCAAACCTTACAGGCGCTCGAGATCCGTAAGGCTATCAGTAACCAAACCCTGCCTATGCGTTTGCAAGCTTATGAGCGTGTGGTATTACTAATAGACCGTATTGATCCTTCAAATATGATCATCCGTTTAAATGCTAACGCTTACAGTGCCGCAGAATTATACCAGATCATATTAAATGAGGTTCGCACCGAGTATCAGCACAACGTAACCCAACAGATCTACGTGAGTCCGCAAGCCTGGGGCGCTGTTAGGCGTATAAAAGAAGATACGATTAACCTGGTGACCAACGCCACCCAAAGCCTTCCGCCCAGCGCTACAGGCCTCGACTTAGGTAAAGCGGTGCTTAATCACCTGGCTACGCTGGAGAGCAACCCGTACGAGATTGCCATTGCTATTGCACGCAAGGACATGGACAATATATTTTAACGCGCCATGGCCGATAAAAAATTCACCACAACTTCCGGGATAAAGTTCGACGAGGTTTATACTGAGCCATCCGGCATGAGCGAACTGCCGGGGCAGTTCCCTTATACCCGTGGCATCCAAAAAGATATGTATCGCGGCCGCCCGTGGACCATGCGCCAGTACGCAGGTTTCTCAACCGCAGAGGAATCGAACAAGCGGTACCATTACTTGCTTAGTCAGGGTACTATGGGGTTATCCGTAGCGTTTGACCTGCCCACCCAAATAGGCTACGACAGCGACCACGCCCTTGCCGAAGGCGAAGTTGGTAAAGTAGGGGTAGCTATTGATTCGTTAAAGGATATGGAGACATTGTTTGATGGGATCCAACTGAAGGATATCACCACATCCATGACCATTAATGCAACGGCATCTATATTATTAGCGATGTACATAGCCCTGGCCAAAAAACAAGGGGCAGATATCAGGCAGATCTCAGGCACCATCCAGAATGATATATTAAAGGAGTATGCCGCACGCGGTACCTATATCTACCCGCCGGAGCCATCCATGCGGTTAATCACCGATATATTTGAGTACTGCAGCAAAGAAGTACCCAAGTGGAATACCATCTCCATATCGGGCTACCACATCCGCGAAGCAGGATCTACAGCCGTACAGGAGCTGGCCTTTACGCTAGCCAATGGTAAAACCTATCTGAAGGCGGCTTTAGAGAAAGGCTTAGATATAAATGTATTTGCCAAACGATTATCCTTCTTCTTTAACTGCCATAACAACTTTTTTGAGGAGATAGCCAAATTCCGAGCGGCACGCAGGATGTGGGCTAATATTACAAAAGAACTGGGTGCGACAGATCCGGGCGCGCAAAAATTGCGTTTCCATACGCAAACTGGCGGATCAACCTTAACTGCCCAGCAACCCATGAATAATATTGTGCGGGTAAGTAACCAGGCTTTGGCTGCGGTATTGGGCGGTACGCAATCGCTGCATACCAACGGTTATGACGAGGCATTGTCGCTGCCAACCGAAGCCGCTGCTAAAATTGCCCTGCGTACCCAGCAGATCATTGCTTTTGAAAGCGGCGTTACCGATACGGTTGACCCATTGGCAGGATCATACTTTATAGAGGCCCTCACCAACGAGCTGGAAGCTGCTGCTTATACCTATATAGATAAGATAGATGCAATGGGCGGATCAGTAAAGGCCATTGAACAGGATTACATACAGCAGGAGATAGCAGCCGCTGCCTACGAGTATCAGAATGATATTGAAAGCGGCGACCGCGTATTGGTTGGTGTAAACAAATTTACCCAACAGGAAGAAGTTACACCGCCCGTGTTCCGTGTGGATGATTCTATCCGTATCCAACAAACTCAAAAACTCGAAACCCTAAAAAGTGAGCGCGATAACGAAGCCGTTAAAGCCGCTTTACAAAATTTAAGTGTTGCCGCAAAGGGTACTGAAAACCTGATGCCGTATATTTTGACGGCCGTAGAAAGCTATGCTACCCTCGGCGAAATAGCAGATGAGTTACGCCGGATTTTCGGAGAATATTAGAAAGAAAATTATTGCTTATTAGTATAATTTCATCTCGTTAGAATTGATGAAATTTATATTGAAAAATTTGCAACTTTTTGCACCCGATTGTTGTTCAAACTCGTAAAAATGCGATAGGAGAAAACTGAGGGCTTTTTTGCTCACTTACCCGCGAAATATAATATTAAATATGTATTTAAGCTATAAAAAGGGCATTTTTTTGAAAAAATATATTTGTTAAAAAAGTTCAATTTTAATTTTTTAATCCGCCTTTTTTTTGAATATTCGATGTTCCGTAATGAGCCCAAAAGCTCTGTGGTTGGGAGACTGGAAATCAAGAAATTACTGATACTTATATGGAAAAAACTTGTACTAACGTTTGGAATAGTTGCCTTCAGATCATCAAAGATAACATACCGGCACAGAGCTTTAAAACCTGGTTTGAGCCGATCAAAGCTTTGCGCATGGAAGGTAGCGTCCTTACTATACAGGTACCAAGTTTATTCTTTTACGAATGGCTTGAGGAGCATTACGTAGGCCTGTTGCGCAAAACAATAAAAAAGCAACTGGGCGACGAAGGCCGACTGGAATATAACATTGTTGTAGAGCAGTCGTCATCGCCAAAGCCGTACACTACAAATATGCCTTCAAATGGAAATGGTGCCGAAGCAAAGAATCAGTCTATGCCGATACCTATTTCGATAAATAAAGATATTAAGAACCCGTTTGTAATACCGGGCCTTAAAAAGCTGAACGTTGACCCTCAGCTTAACCGCAACTACACCTTCGAGAACTTTGTTGAAGGCGATTGCAACCGTTTAGCGCGTTCTGCAGGTTATGCAGTAGCAGCCAAACCGGGCGGTACCTCATTTAACCCGCTCATGATATACGGTGGTGTTGGTTTAGGTAAAACCCACCTGGCACAAGCTATAGGTAACGAAATTAAACGCACCCTGCCGGATAAATTGGTTTTATACGTAAGCTGCGAGAAATTTACCCAGCAGTTTGTTGACGCCCTTAAACACAATAACATTAACGACTTTGTGAACTTTTACCAGGCGATAGATGTACTCATCATGGATGACGTACACAACTTTGCCGGTAAAGAGAAAACACAGGATTTCTTCTTCCACATATTTAACCACCTGCACCAAAGCGGCAAACAGCTGATCATCACATCAGATAAAGCCCCTAAGGATCTGGCCGGTTTAGAAGAGCGCTTGTTATCACGTTTCAAATGGGGTTTGTCTGCCGATTTGCAGGTTCCTGATCTGGAAACCCGTATGGCTATCCTTAAGAACAAGATCTATCAGGACGGTATCGAACTATCGCACGAGGTGGTTGAGTACGTTGCCCACAACATTGATAACAACGTACGTGAGTTGGAAGGCGCAATGGTATCATTATTGGCCCAATCAACCCTTAACCGTAAAGAGATAGACCTGAATCTGGCTAAGCAGATGCTTAAGAATTTTGTAAAAAATTCTGCCAAAGAAATTTCAATGGAATACATCCAGAGCTTGGTTTGCGAGTACTTTGAGGTACCTATCGAGATGGTTAAATCTCAGACCCGTAAACGCGAGATCGTACAGGCCCGCCAAATCTCAATGTATTTGGCAAAGGCACATACCAAAAGCTCACTAAAATCTATCGGTCACTTCTTTGGCGGCCGCGACCACTCAACGGTTATCTACGCCTGCCAAACGGTTGAAGACTTAATTGACACCGATAAAAAATTCAAAGGTTACGTTGCCGATATCCAAAAGAAACTAAAAATGTCCTAACCGGTTATAAACCAAAAGCCCTGCAACCGCGGGGCTTTTTTGTTTTATAGCTTTTGATTTACTAAGTGTTCGATAGAAGCGGAGAACCTTGCCGATCTCATGTTGATCAAAGCTTCGTTCCACAAGGCTTTGCCTAATAGCAGCTGCCCGTCGTATGTAGCAAGGCTAAGGCTGCCGTTACCCAGTCGTTTTTTAATATCTGCTAAGTTTGCGTGCATATCGTTATCATGTGGTGTACCGTTAAGCCTTCCTTTATCGGCCAACTGAAACATCAGCATAGCGTAAACCAATCTGCATATTTGCCGCATGATAAAGAACCGTGCTTTGTGGTAGTCGGTTAAATCGTTTTCAAAATATGCGCTCAGGAAAATATGCTCCTGCTCATCCGTTGATACATAAAAATTAGCGGCGATAGCTAAGTCCACATACCGGTCGTTTTTAAAAGCGGCATCCCAATCAATAACCCATATCTTTTGGCCATCAAAAATGATATTGTTAGGATTGAGGTCATTATGGCTTGATACGCGGCCGGGATCATCCCATGGATAATTTTCTTTGATGGTATTGTAGAGTGCTAAACATTCGTCAATAACCGGTCCTGTTAGCGTAGCTGCTGTTTTAAACTGGTGCAAAAGTCCGTCTACCGTGTTTTTTAAATTGCCGTCTTTTTCAAAAACAGGCAGACTGTGAATTGCTCTGATTGTATTTGCAAGTTGAGGAAGCAATGCCTCAGCAGAGCCATACACCGAACTGAGCGGCATCTGCTCAATAAAAGCAGTAATAGAAATTCCGCTGCTTTTATCCAAATAGATAACCGGCGGCGCTATACCGGCCAAAGCCGCAACTTCCATGCAGCTTGCCGACAGATCATTGACCGGGACTGATGGAGTGTCTGATTTTAAAGTATAGTAACACCCGTTAACTTTTATCTTGTAAACAGAAGAGGCAGACAAACCGCCCGCCAGAATTTCGATTTCTTCAACATCGGCAACACCAAACGCATTTTTAAGGGCATTTTCTGCAGCGGTTATTTGTGACGGTTTTAAAGTGTTATGTATTAAATTCATTTGAGGATAGTATAGGTGCTTGCTTATAAGCCGGCAAGCAGACCGATCAGTTGGTCGGCTTTTTTTAATTTATCAGGCGGCAGTATTTCGGCAGCTAAATTTTCGGCGGCGTTTTTTGTATTACTAAATATTTGCTTCCCTGCATCAGTGAGGGTCGCATAGCTTACGCGGGCATCGCGTTTATCAGCCTCACGGCCAACCAGGCCTGTTTTTTCCATAGGCAGTAAAAGGCGCGTAACTCCCGATGCTGTTAGGCCTGTGCTTTCTGCAAGATCTATCCGCCTTAGTTTCCCTTCGGCCGATTCATGTAGCAGGTACAGGATAATAAACTCGGTAAAGCCGATGCCATAAATGTTTAACTTGTCAAACCTGCGCGATACCACTGCCTGCGCTTTTGACAGGTTTATTAATAAAATAAGCGACTGATCTATTGTTGACATATACTTGAGTACTCAATTATATTGCAAGTATATAAAGTATTGTTTGATTTATAAAATAAACACCCTGATACTTTTGGAACACTGATTTTTAAGGGTTGAACTTTTTACTTAAATTGCTTTACTTAAAGCCTTTTATTATGAAAAGATTTTTATTTTCCCTAATGCTATTAGCAACAGCTGCCCCGGCTTTTGCCCAAACAGATAAAGACGATATTAAAAAGACCATCGATACCATGTTTGAAGGTATGAAGAAAGGAGACACTGCTTTGCTAAGCTCAACTTTTCATAAAGATATGGTGCTGCAAAGCGTAGCCAACAAAAAGGATGGCTCTGTGGCATTGATCACCGAGAAAGCCGAAGACTTTGTTAAACAAGTAGGCACCCCACATAAAGATATTTACGACGAGCGCATTACCTGGGGCGATATTAAAGTTGACGGCGCACTTGCCAGCGTTTGGACACCATATAAGTTCTACATCGGCACCCAATACAGCCATTGCGGCGTTAACTTTTTTCAGCTCATGAAAACCGCTGCCGGCTGGAAGATCATCTACATTGTTGATACCCGCCGCAAGGATAATTGCCCGGAGTAAACAATAGATTATGTCATTTCGAACGAGCGAAAGCGAGGAGAAATCTTGTTATTTCAGCAAATCTCGCGTGTATGGAGTAACAGGATTTCTCCTCGTTCCTCGTTCGAAATGACATTATTTTTGGGTGTCTGTTGTTTGTCTTGATTCTTGCCTCTTGGTTCTTGATTCTTGTCTCTTGCTTCCTTTCCTCTTGCTTCTCTCGGGGATGGGTTACCTTTTTCTCATGGATGGTATCAATAGAAAAACCAATCAAAACCATGAAAGCAAAAATCATCATCGCAATAGCGGGCATTGCCTTACTGGCTGCCTGTAAAGCAAATACTGACAGAAGGTTTGACTCAAGCGAAGCGGACACCGTGTCGGCAACCCAAAATGCACTATCAGTTAACGATCCAAATACAAAAGAGAAGCTGGTTAAAACAGCAGATATGAACTTTAAAGTTCACGATGTTCAAAAAACAGGTGATTCCATTGCCTCGCTTACCGCCAAGTTGGGCGGCTTAGTGATGCATCACCAAATGCAGTCTGAAAAAGAAAACGGTCGTGACATCCGTATCAGTGCCGATTCTGTTCGCCAAATAAGCGTTTACAATAAAACAGCAGATATGACAGTACGTATTCCGTCAGAGAAGCTGGAAGATTTTATGAACCAGGTGAGCCGCATGAGTATTTTAACAGTTACCCGCAAAATGGATATCGAGGATAAAAGCCTCGACTATATATCTGCCCGTATGAAAGCTCAGAACCGCAAAGAATGGGTAGAAGGCCAGGATAAATTAAAAGCAACCGCGAATAACTACGACGCTACCCTTGCTGTAAAAGATAACATAGTTAATGAGAAGGTCAATAATTTAAAGACCGATGCAAATGTTAAGTATAGCGTTGTGGTGTTAAGCTTCTTCCAGAATAAAACTATCACCAAAGAGATAGTCACTAACGATGATCCCTCTGCATACCGACCGCCATTCTTCAACAGGTTGTTGATGAGCTTGTCAAATGGCTTGGATATGTTCTCTGAGTTTTTGCTTGTTATTGCCAACCTTTGGGTGCTTGTATTAGTTGGTATTGCAGGTTGGATAGGCTTTAAAGCCTACAGGAAAAAATATGCAGTGTTGAAGGTATAGAAACAATGTCATTTAGAACGAGGAACGAGGAGAAATCTTCTACGCGCGATAACCATGTTTCCAAGTCGCATGCAGAAGATTTCTCGTCGCGCTCTCGCTAACGGCCACCCTTCTGCTCGCTCGAAATGACATTCTGTATTTCATCTTAAACCAACTCACTCACAATTTTAGCCGATAACAAACACAGCGGTATCCCGCCGCCCGGGTGCACGCTTCCACCGCAGAAATATAATCCCTTAACTTTTGATGAGGCGTTAGAATGTCTTAAGAATGCCGCAAAGCGATTGTTAGAACTGGTTCCGTAAATAGAGCCTTTGTATGATGAGGTGCGGCTCTCGATACTGCGCGGATCAAGAATGCTTTCGCTTTCTATTAAACTGTTGATATCCTCTCCAAGCAATCGTGATAACTTATTAATAATGTTATTGCGGGCAGTGCTGATAAGTTGCTCCCAGTCCTGCCCGTTGTTGGCGGGTACGTTGATCATTACAAACCAATTCTCGCAGCCGGTTGGGGCATCATCGGGTTTAAGTTTTGAACTAATGTTAAGGTACACCGTCGGGTCGTAATAGATGTTTTGCCGCTGCCAGATATGGTCGAACTCCGCCTTATAATCAGCGCTGAAGAATATATTATGCAGATCAAGCTGAGGGAACTGTTTTTTTATCCCCCAGTAAAATATCAGCGCCGAACTACTGCGCTCCTGGTTTAGCGTTTTCTGCGGATGCCAAGCAAGATGCTTAGTCAAAAGCTTTTTGTAGGTGAACCAGATATCCATGTTAGAGATCACGATGTCGGATTCGATGTTTGTTCCCTTTGCCCGTACGCCTTTGGCAATACCGTTAATAACAACTACTTCATCAATCGGGCTATTATAGTTAAATTTCACGCCAACTTCCTCAGCCAGTTTAACAAGGCTTTGCGTGATACTGTACATGCCACCTTGAGGGAACCAGGCACCAAAATGATGCTCCAGATGAGGGATGACGTTCAGTGTAGCGGGCGCCTGATAGGGGTCGGAACCGTTATAGGTGGCGTATCTGTCAAAAAACTGAATAACTCTCTCATCCTGAAAAGAAGAAGCATTGGCTTTATGCATAGTACGCATCGAATCTATCTGCGGCAATCTGAAAACCGAACGCAAAGTATCCCAACGCAAGTAAGTTTGCAGGCGATGCAGAGGCCGCTCTAAGAAAACATGATTGGTGATATCGTAAATGTCGCGGCTGTTTGCCAGATGTTTGATGACAGCCCGGGCCGGTTCACCGGTTTTATTGGCTATTTCCTGTGTGAATTTTTCGGTGTCGGCCCAGGCTTGAAGTTGCGTGCCATCCTCATAAAAATAGTTACACACCACATCCAGCTTTCGGTAATTGAAGTATTGGCGCGGATCTTTGCCGGCGAGTCGAAACAACTCGTCTACATACTGCGGCATGGTGAACAGGCTTGGGCCGGCATCAAAGCGGTAACCGCTCTGTTCAAATTGGGCGAGCTTGCCCCCAGGGTAGCTGTTGGCCTCAAAAACCTCAACCGCGTAACCTTTAGCCGCCAAACGTACAGCCGTTGCAATACCCGCTACACCCGCACCTATAATAACAGCTTTTTGTTGAGGCATGCGGTAAAGATAAGGGAAAGCACTTAAGCATGAAGAGAATTAATGACGAACACTGAATTTCGATTTTAGAATAATGAAGTTAAATACTTCGAAATTCGGCATTCAAAATTCAGTGTTCGTTATTTACTTTTCGTCAGACTGGTTTACTTTACGCATGTACCCCTTCGGCAATTTCTTCTATCGTTTTTTTGTTAAAAGCATCCAGATCATCCGGTCGGCGGCTGGTTACAAGGCCGTTATCGGTCACTACTTCTTCATCCACCCAGTCGGCCCCGGCGTTTTTAAGGTCGGTTTGCAGGGAAGGGTAGGATGTGAGGCGACGGCCCTGTAATTCGCCGGTCTCAATTAAAAGTTGTGGTCCGTGGCAAATAGCGGCCAGCGGTTTGCCCGCGTCTAAGAATGCTTTGGTAAAGGCCACTGCATCTTTATTCTGGCGCAGTTTATCAGGATTCAAAACCCCGCCCGGCAATACCAAAGCGTCATAGTCATCCGGACTGGCGGTGCTCAGTTCTTTATCAACGTCAATCTCAATACCCCAGTCGGTATGGTTCCAGGCTTTTATTTTGCCGCTTTTGGGTGAAATGATGTGTACGGTAGCACCGGCAGCTTCCAATGCTTCTTTAGGGCTGGTTAGTTCAACCTGCTCAAATCCTTCTTCGGTAAGTATTGCTACTTTTTTATTGCTTAAATCAGCCATAACATGTGTTTTTAATAGGTTATCTATTATTAACTACAAGTGGTTGATTTTATAGTTTTAAGAAACTTTAAACGCGAGCTATCTTGTCATGCTGAGGTACGAAGTATCTGAGGCTGTATTGAGAACGCGATTAGATTCTTCGCTGTCGCTCAGAATGACAAGCGGCGTAACAAAAAAGGGATAACCAACCGGCTATCCCTTTCTAATATTTGATGATCAAAACTAATCTTTGATCACAAGTCTCTAAACTCTAAACAACAACACTCTGGCCTATCAAATTCTTTGATGCCAGGTATTCTGCAATTTGTACAGCGTTGGTAGCAGCACCTTTACGCAGGTTGTCTGATACTATCCAGCAGTTTAAAGTGTTCGGCTGGGTCTCATCACGGCGAAGGCGGCCAACAAAAACCTCATCTTTATCGTGTGCATCAAGCGGCATTGGGTATTTAAGGTTGGCAATATCATCAACTACAACCACACCCGGCGCATTTGCTAATACTTCACGTACTTCAGCCAGATCATACTCGTGGGCAAACTCAATGTTTACAGATTCTGAGTGACCACCCATAACCGGGATACGTACAGTAGTTGCGGTAACCGCAATACTGTCATCGCCCATTATCTTTTTGGTCTCCAGTATCATTTTCATCTCCTCTTTGGTGTAACCGTTCTCGGTAAACACATCTATCTGAGGGATAACGTTAAGGTCGATAGTGTAAGGGTAAACCTTAGGGCCATCAACACCGTTGCGCTCGTTGAAAAGTTGATCAACCGCTTTAACGCCGGTACCGGTTACCGATTGGTAGGTTGATACCACAACACGTTTAATTTTATACCTGTCGTGCAGTGGTTTTAAAGCCACTACCATTTGTATGGTTGAGCAATTTGGGTTGGCGATGATCTTATCTTCGGCAGTTAAAACATCAGCGTTAACCTCGGGCACAACCAGTTTCTTGGTAGGGTCCATACGCCATGCCGATGAGTTGTCAATAACGGTAATACCCGCATCGGCAAATAACGGGGCCTGCTCCAATGAAGTGCTGCCACCGGCGCTAAAGATAGCAACATCGGGCTTCTGCTTTATCGCATCCTCGGCAGAAACAATCTTGTATTGCTTACCCTTAAAAGTGATCTCTTTACCAATACTTTTAGCGGATGCAACGGGAATTAATTCTGTAACGGGGAAGTTGCGTTCATCAAGAACCTGCAACATTTTAGTGCCTACCAGGCCGGTAGCACCAACAACTGCGACTTTCATTGTTTGTATATGTATAATTGTTAATTAAATAGCTTCAAATATGCAGTTTTTTTTAAGAACCTGCTAATAAAATGTCTACTATTTTAGTATAATTTTATTGAATGATTTGTAAACATTTAGTTAGAAACAGCGGTTTCTAATAGTAGAGAACCGAGGCTTTAGTTTCAATTTCCTACATTTGTACCAAACTGTGTTTGAATGACCGAAAAGATATTCGTGATCGGCGCCAACGGACAAATTGGTACCGAACTGGTAGCTGCTTTAAGAAAAATTCATGGTGCAGAAAATGTAATTGCATCAGATATAAATAGCCCAAACTACGCCCTCCGCAACACCGGCCCGTTTGAATACGCAAACGTGCTTGATAAAGAAAACCTGCACCACCTTTTTGATAAACACCGCCCAACCCAGGTTTACCTGCTGGCGGCCATTTTATCTGCCGTAGGCGAGCAAAAGCCCAAAATGGCCTGGGACCTGAACATGACCGGCCTTTTGCATGTGCTTGATTTTGCTGTGGAGTTTAAAGTGCAGAAAGTTTTCTGGCCAAGCTCTATAGCTGTTTTTGGGCCGCACTCGCCGCAGCATAACACGCCACAGTATTGTGTAATGGACCCTAACACGGTTTATGGTTTCAGTAAACTGGCAGGCGAGCGCTGGTGCGAGTACTACTTTGAAAAATACGGACTGGATGTGCGCAGTTTGCGTTACCCCGGTCTGATAGGCTGGCGTGCCAATCCGGGCGGCGGTACTACAGATTATGCCGTACACATTTTCCATGAGGCATTAAAGCATGGCAAGTACCAGGGCTTTTTATCTGCACAAACAGCTTTGCCAATGATGTATATGGATGATGCTATCCGCGCTACCTTAACATTGATGGATGCACCGGCAGAGCAGATCACCATACGATCGAGCTATAACCTGGCTGGTATCAGCTTTACTCCCGAAGAAATTGCTGCTGAAGTTAAAAAACTGATTCCGAACTTTGAGATGAGCTATGCCGAAAGCGACCCACGCCAGGCTATCGCCGACAGCTGGCCAAAATCAATAGATGATAGCCAGGCACAGCAGGATTGGGGCTGGCAACTGGAGTACGATCTTCCAAAGATCACGGAAGATATGTTAACTAATTTAAAAAGTGTAATTTAGAGCCCCTAACCCCTTAAGAGGGGGAGAGGTTTTAATGGTATAACAATAAAAAAAAGTCCAGCTACTCCGCCAAACGGCGGATGCTGGGGGGCACTATGGGAAGAGCATTCGAATTCCGAAAAGAAAGAAAATTTAAGCGCTGGGCCAAAATGGCGGTGCAGTTTACCCGTTTGGGTAAAGAGATAGTAATGGCTGTTAAAGCCGGTGGTGGTGATCCTAATACCAACTCGCGCCTGCGTACTGCTGTGCAAAATGCCAAGGCAGTTAACATGCCTAAGGATAGAGTTGAGGCGGCTATTAAACGTGCATCAAGCCGTGATGAGAAAGATTACGATGAATTGGTATATGAAGGTTATGCCCAACATGGTGTAGCTATATTAGTAGAAACCGCTACAGATAACACCAACCGTACGGTTGCTAACGTACGCAGTTATTTTACTAAATACGGCGGTACACTAGGTAAAACCGGTTCATTGGATTTCGTGTTCGCACGTAAATCTGTATTCAGGTTTGACCCCGCAGAGCGCGACCTGGAAGAATTGGAGTTTGAACTGATAGACGCCGGTTTAGAAGACCTTTTTGTGGAGGCCGATGAGGAAGGAAACGACGTAGCCGTTATCCATACCGCTTTTGAAGATTTCGGTAAGATGCAGAAAACTTTAGAAGAGATGGGTATCGAAACCAAATCTGCCAAACTGGAGCGTATCCCGCTATCAACTACAGCCGTTAGCGAAGAGCAAGCCGTAGATGTACTAAAAATTGTTGACCGCTTAGAGGAAGACGACGACGTACAGGCGGTTTACCATAACATGGCGGAGTAAATAACCCCACCCAACCATCCCTTGAAGGAGAGGGCTAAAAGAAATGAAGTTAACCTGCGCGGTTTTGACTTTTGACTTTAAACTTTTGACTTAAGATGCCTTTACTATCAACACGCAAACAGGAAAAAAAGGTTAAAGTAACCTTTGCCAATGGTTTACTTTTTGTAGAGAAAGAAGACGGGAAGCAACAGGCTTTTCCGCTGGAGTGGTTCCCAAAATTGTTGAATGCTACCGATGAGGAGCGTGCAGACTGGAGCCAAACCGATAAAGGCATCCGCTTTAACCAACTGGATACTGACGTATCTTTGTAAGAGAATCAAGAATTAAGAATCAAGAACCAGGACCGAAATAATTTCTTTGTCTTGATTCTTGATTCTTGGCTCTTATATCTAATAACAAATGACTTTCGAAGAGTTTTTTAAAAAGAAGAGGATAGATCTGATGGCCCTGCAATCGGGGCAGCCGGGTTTGTTCTCTGAGTTTAAAGAACATTACGAGGCCATGGGCGAGAAAAGTTTCGACCATACCAAAAAATATTGGTTCAATAAACTGCGCCTGCAGTATCACCTTGCCCCCGAAATAAAAGAGGAGAAGGTGATCATAGAGAACCGCCTTGCCGAGCAAACCATTGTAGAATCGCTTACTGAGCCCGCAACCGCCAGTGTAGGTTTTAAACCACGCTTTAAAGCAGGCTCAACAACTGCCAAACTGGCTGCTGAGGCCGCACCAGAGTTAGTTGCTAAAGCAGAGGAATCTAAAGAGGCTGCTGCATCATCAGACACCGAAACATCGGTCGCGCCAAAACCTGCTGGTTTTAAACCGCGTTTTAATGCCAAAGCAATGGCCCCCAAATCGGAAGAGCCTGTAGCTGAAGATAAGCCTGCAACAGAAGCGCCGGCTGAAACAACCACTGCACCAAAACCTGCTGGCTTTAAGCCAAGGTTCAACACAGCGAAGATGGCACCGAAAGTTGAAGAGGGTGTTGCTGAAACTAAACCGGCAGAAGAAATACCTGCGGAAGCATCAGCACAAATTGAATCACCTTCTGCGCCGAAGCCAGACGGTTTCAAACCAAGATTTAATGCTGCAAAGATGGCTCCTAAAAAAGAAGAGCCTATTACTGAAGAGAAACCTGCAGAAGAAACATCTGCCGAAACTTCAACACCGACTGAATCTGCCGTAGACACACCTGTTGCACCGAAACCTGCCGGCTTTAAGCCAAGATTCAATGCTGCAAAGATGGTTCCTAAAAAAGAAGAGCTTGTTGCTGAAGAGAAACCGGCAGAAGAAACAACCATCGAAGCCATTGGATCTGCAACTCAAGTAACAGAGGAGCCCAAAGCAGAAGAGCAGGAAGCAAAAACTGCCACAGAGGCCGCGCCCAAATTAGGCTTTAAACCACGTTTTAACCCAAAGACCACAAAACCTCAACCACCAAAAACTGAGGACTGAGATATGAATACCGAAGAACTTTTTAACCAGGACAGAGGAAGCAGCGAGAAGAAAGAGCAAAAGCAAAGTCCGCTGGTGAGCCTGGAGCGCGACCTTAAATTCTTTAACGAATCTATAAAAGAAGTTGCTGTTGATATTATGGTTGAAGGCCTTTCGGCTACGCCAATATTTGTTGCCCACCAGCACGAGGTTAAACTGGGCGAAGTGATACTTGACCGCAACGAACTGAACACCGAGTGGAGCATCCATGCCTCAACCATAGAGGAATTTATCGATCGTGGTATCATCAAGCCCGAATTAAAAGAACGTTTCCTGAGCAGCTATAAGAACCCTAACGAGTTCATGTGCCTGTTTGTGATAGTGCCCGAAGGTGCAAATTTTGTGTACTATCCGTACGTAAAAAGCTAAGAAGGGTACCTCGCGGTTTATGCCCTAATTTATTTCTCAAACGGAGTAAATAGTTAAGGATTGTGGTACAGATTTTATCCGTACATTTATTTCAATAACCTTACTTTATCCGGCAATTCAATGGGCTTCGGCTTTAACCTGGCATTTATATTTATCGTTTGCCCCCTGGCGATGATCATCGCGCTTTTGTGGTTAATATCCCGCAAAAAAATATTTGGCATACTGTTATTGGTGGGTTTCTTAGGCTTATGCAGCCTGATAGCGCTATCGGCACTTATGGAGTTTATAAACGCCAGGAAAGTTCTTACCCGCCAGGATATTTATGGCGAGTATGTAATTGACCGGCCTATGTTTAAAGGCAAACAAGCCGATTGGCAGTATGATCACTTTAAACTGGAACTTACTCCGCAAAACAAATTCAACTTTTATCTGCTGGATAATGGGAAAGTGATAAAAGCCTATAATGGCAACATCTCATTTAATAACAACTACACCAGCCCCCGGCTGGGCATACAGCCCGATTCTCCTGTGCATCACATCATCTCCGGCAATCCAACATTATACCGTGGCAAGTTTTCTTATTATTACGTTTTTGAGTCGGCTAAATTTGGCAATGTATTTTTCAAAAAAGGCAAATGGAAGCCGATAGAATAGTTTTTAACTGAGGCTTTGAATAAAATTGTTATCTTGAGAACTGATTTTCCCCCTTATGAAACCTAAATACTTTATCCTTATTGCATCATGTTTTATCATGATGTCAACTTCGATCGCATCGGCACAAAATACCACTACCCTTAATAGGTATTACTACTTTAAAATATGGGGATTTTTAAAATATAAGCACCCTGTATTAGCGTCGGGCAAACTGGATGCAGACAGCGTTTTTCTCAAAAATTTACCGGCAGTAGATAAGGCAAAAACTAACGCGGAATTTAATGCTGCCATCTCAAATATGCTTCAGCAGTTAGGTGTTGTGAAAAGACTGCCTGCACCTATCAAGCAGCCCGCCGCGAAAGTTATCACCAACAATATTGATAATAGTTGGTTTACGTCGGCTAAATATCTGTCTGAAGCTAACAGCCAAAAGCTGCAGTTCATCTACCAGAACCGTTACGTAAGTGCCTCACCATATTACTACACCGAAAAATCTTTCGGTACTGATATTCCGCACGAAAAGTCTTATCCTTTTGCTGATAGTGTAAATATCCCTTATGCGTATCGTATGCTTACTGTGGCTAAAATGGCTGCGGCTGTCGATTATTTGTATCCGCATAAATACTTAATGGACAGTAACTGGGATAAGGATGTAAAAGAATTTATCCCGCTGTTTGTTAACGCCGATACACGTATTGAGCACGAAATGCTGATGCTTAAACTAAGCGCTTTGATCACCGATACCCATTCGTTTCGCTTTTATAAGCAGATGAAAAACTCCAGAAAGATCCTGCATGTAGGCCTTTATCCGCCGTTTGATTTCAGGTTAATGGATGATAAGCAAGTGCTGGTAACTAAAATACTGATCCCTGAACTATGCCAAAAGGCAGGTATACAGGCAGGCGATATCATAACCGGTTTTGGCAACCAAACCACAAAGCAAAGGGTAAATGAACTGGCGGGCTTGCTGTCTGCATCAAACCGCAGCGCGTTGCTGAGCAATTTAAGTATCTATAAAAACAACCTGCTTTTTGCAACCGATAGCCTGCAAAGCAAGATCAACTATCAGCGCAAAGGCGTATCAAGATCAACCGTGTTGCAGTGGGCGGGTGAGGCAGAACTGCCTGTTATTATTGAATATCTTAAGGCAAAAATGAAATTTGATTATGAAGGTACCGAAACAGATTATGTAAGCCCTGAGATTGTGAGGTTTAAGATTGCCGAAATAACACGGTATTCCAGCAATTTGCCCGAGGGACGCTTTTACGAGGGGATGGACTCCATTTTCAATATTGCAGCCAAAGCCAAAGGGCTGATATTTGATATGCGCGGCTACCCCCGATGGGGCGGTTTTTTAAATTTTGTTTACAAGAGGTTTGGTCAGGATAGTAAGCTTTTTGCTCATTATTATAAACAGGATTTTGATGATTTCGGCAGGTATATCTTATCAACAGATTCAACAACGTACCGCCCGCCGGGCATACATCCGGAGCGCGATTTATATAAAGGCAAAGTAGTCATTATTACCGACGGCCAAACGCTAAGCTTAAGCGAGTTTCAGACCATGTACCTGCAGGGTATATTCCCTAACGCGGTTACTATCGGCGAACAATCGGCCGGTGCCGATGGTGACGAGAAAATGCTGATGCTACCAGGCGGTTATGAGTTCAATTTTACCGGCAACGCCATATTTTATCCCGATGGTACCCACGCCCAGCGTAAAGGTGTACGGATAGATAAACTTATGCACCCGCTTGCCGCAGACCTGCTAAGCGGCAAGGATACCCTGCTACAGGCGGCTATCGACATGATAAATAGCAAAAATTAAAAGCGGCAATTATCATTAATGCTATATTTACGCTTTAAACAGCATTACCCATGTCAGATAAAAAGATCCTCGTTTTAAACAGCCAGCAAATACAGCAAAAAATTGACCGTATTGCTTACCAGGTGCTTGAGGATAATTTTGATGAAGAAGAAGTAATTATTGCGGGCATCCTTCCGCGCGGTAACCAGGTGGCAGACCGATTGAAAGCCGTGCTGGAAAAGATTGCGCCATTTAAAATAACGCTGCTGAGTATTGAGCTGGATAAGCAAAGCAGCCAGCTGCACGCCAGTACCAACTTTAAGGTTGAGGATTGCGCCAACAAAGTAATTATTTTGGTGGATGATGTGCTGAACAGCGGCAAAACCCTTGCTTACGGTTTCGGCGTTTTCCTGGATGTGCCTTTGAAAAAACTGCGTACCGTTGTATTGGTTGACCGTAACCACAAAAACTTCCCCGTAACTACCGACTATGCCGGTGTTGCCCTTTCAACTGTTATTAAACAACATATTGATGTAGTGCTGAATGTAGCAGGCGAGGAAGACGCAGTTTATTTACGATAATCTATCTGCCAAATTTTCCTAACTCCCGCTCTATATCGCTCAGGTAAACCTGGTCAGGTTCTTCGCAATAGGGGTCATTACGGTGGTAGCCCGTTTTGGTAAACAGCGTTTTTGCTTTGATAAATTGCTCCTTTGCCTTTTTAGGCTGCCCCATTTTTTTATAACATAGCCCCAAGTAATAATAAGTATCCGCCAGCTTTTCGTATTTCTTCGTTTCGCGCTGCAGATCGGCGATGGCGCCTTTGTAGTCTTGGGCCAGTAGGTGGGTTACGCCCAAGTGCAGGTAATCATACAAGCCCACCCAGTTTTTCTTCTCGTGGTCGGCAATGCATTCTTTAAAATATTTGAGGGATAGGTTATAGTTGCCCATGTATCGTTGATTGAGCGCCATTATGATACGCAGATCATAATCGCCATCGCTGGAATAGCCGGGTTGGCCTTTGGCGATATCATAAAGGCGTTTCAAATCATTAAAGGAGTTTTGATAGTCGCGCAGAAATTTGAACAGGCACCAGCCGCGGTCGGCAAGCCATTTTGGGTCAGCATTTACGGCGCGGTCCATCAGTTGTTTCCAGTTGTAGAAATCGCCCTGTTTTAAATACGGCACCGACATTTCATGTAACGATGGCCCGAATGTAGGGCATGCTTGCAACGAGCGCTGAAATAGTAATTGCGACTCGCGCGAGCCCTGGTTATATTCAATAGCCTGCTGATACAGCAAGCAGGCATTTTTGTGTGCCTTATCTGTATACAGGTCGCAATTGGTTTGTGCTTTCAATAAAGCAGGTGTGCAAAATAACAGGAGAAGGATAAAGTACCTCATGGTGTTATCTCCTTTATTCGGCCCCTAAGCATTTTAAAATTAAGATAGTAATAGGTGTTTGCCTTGCGCTGATCAGTACCGCCGGCCACCCAATTGTTCAACGATTGGCAAAGTTTTGTAAGGTGGCTAATAAACCCTGCATTAAAAGTGGTTTTTTGATAGTGCTCATCTATCTGCAATACCCGGAAGCGATCTGTTTGCGCACGGCAGTTCACCACAAAGCGGACGGTTACGTAACCCGTGATGTTTTTGTAAGCAGGTTTGTACTGATAGTGCTTAAGTAGATATTGTTTAAGCGCTTTAGTGCCGCCTTTGTAGGTAGTACCCGTACCGTAGTATTGATAAATGTCGCCATCGCAAAGCTTAAAATCGGCTCTGTCTGTTTTAGGGTCAAAGGTGATATCGCCAACTTGTTCGGGGTAGCTTTTGGCTTTCGTAATATCCTGGGCCATTAACGAATTGCAGAAGAGCAAAATAGCTAACAAAAGGCCGCAGGTAAGCTTCATACTACTATTGGCGGGTGCTGAGCAGGTACATAATATTCTCCGGCGTCAAGTCAGCAAAGCTTTCGGCTACAACTGCGGCTTTGCCGTAATGCGGTTCGCGTTCAGCGAGTTTGGTTTCAATAAACTCTACCAGTTCCTGGCCTTTTTTACCTTGCAACACCGGGCGCGGGGTTTTAGCGTTCTCCAGGCGTGAGGCCAGCATTTTGGGCGTAAGTTTCATATAAACGGTTTGGCCGTTGGCATTCATCCAGTCCATATTATCAAAAAAGCAAGGCAAGCCACCGCCGGTTGATACCACCGCTTTCTCAGGATATTGGGTTTCTTTAAGGATGTTTGATTCCATTTGGCGGAAGGCATCTTCACCATGTTCGGTAAAGTATTCGGCAATGCGCATGCCGGCCTGCTCCTCAAACTTATGGTCAAGATCGATAAATTCGTAGCCCAAAGCTGCCGATAATTTGCGGCCCATAGTGGTTTTACCGCAACCCATAAATCCAACTAAAAATATCAAACTCATTATTGCTTGCTCAGGTACTCCTTAACCAGATCGTCATACTTAGGCATGTTGTGGTAATGCCACTTATTAACTACAGTGCCGTTTTTTAACAGCATAATGCCGGGGTTGGCCCTCACCATGCTTTTCAACGGAACGCCATCGGCATAAAATAATTCGCTTACCAGTTTATGCTCCTTTGCAAAAGCCTGCGCCTGCTCGGGCGCGTTTGAGGTAAGGAAAATAACACGTGTGTTATAATTTTGAATAAGGTTGGCTGCTAAAGCATTGGCTTTTGCAACCGCATCTATATTGGTTTTTGACAGGTCATAAGCCACAATTACCAGGCTATAGAAAGGGTTGCTTAGTAATTCCTTGTTATAATTATTGCCCTGCGCATCTTGGATGTTTAGGTCGCGGATCTTCGGCTCAAAGCCTTTCTTCACTAATCTGCTTTCTGGGTTGCCCTTTACTTCCCAGTTGGTATCTTTCCAGATGCCGCTGCTCAGATACTCTTTGTCGGTTATCTTTTTGGTGGCTTTGGTTTTCTTGTTCACCAGGTTATAGGTCAACTCGAACTCATCAGGCTTAGCGCCCGGCGGTATCTCCATTTCCTTAAGGATATTCGCCCCCACTTTGTACGGCAAAAAATCTGCTATTGGCGAAAAATTATATGTGTATAAACCGAAACCTAATGAAGCAATGGTTGCAATAATGATAGCCTTATCACCGGCGGGAGCATTAAACAAAGGTTTGATGGCTTTGCGATTAACAAACAATACCAATACCAGTGCCAGCAACACCATGTCTTTACTAAATGATTGCCATGGTGTAAGTGGTATTGCATCGCCGAAGCAGCCGCAGGTTTGCACCACTTTAAAGAAAGCCGAATAAAAAGTTAGGAAGCCGAAAAAGATGATGAGCAACAGCAGTCCCCACACTACTTTGATGGCGCGTGCGCCGGTAAGTAGGGCAAAGCCTAATATCATCTCCAATGCGCACAGAACAATGGCCATGCTTAGCGCCAGGTTATTCAAGAAGGTAAGGTGGAAAACCTCAAAGTATTCCTCAAGCTTATAAGAAAAGCCAAGCGGGTCGTTTGCTTTTATCAATCCGGAGAAAATAAAAAGCAGCCCCACGGCTATCCGGCAGAACCATATCAGTCCGTTTTTCATTTTACTCCCAGTTTTATCAGCGCAAATACCGAATAGTTGAGCATATCCTGGTAATTGGCTTTTACACCTTCTGATGCCAGGGTTTGGCCCTGGTTATCTTCGATTTGTTTTACTCGCAAAAGTTTCATCAGTATCAGATCCGTTAATGAGCTGATGCGCATATCGCGCCATGCCTCGCCGTAATCGTGGTTTTTGGCAAACATCAGGTCGCGCGTCTCTTGCACCTTGCTGTCAAATATCATTTCCACCTCGTCGGGGTTCATCTCCAGCGGGGTAGCATCGTTACAATCCAACTGCATCATGGCAATAACGCAATAATTTACAATGCCGATGTATTCGCCGGTAATATCATCGCCCACTTTTGATACCTGTTTTTCCTCAAGTGTGCGGATGCGCTGCGCTTTGATAAAGATCTGATCGGTGATGGATGATAATCGTAAAATACGCCATGCGGTACCGTAGTCGCGGGTTTTTTTAATAAACAGGGTGCGACAAACGTTTATAACTGCGTCAAATTCTTCTGCTGTGTTGCTCACTTCGTTGTTGTAAAGTTGGAATGTTGCAAGGTTAAAATATTAATACAATGAGATAGAAAGATTTGCAAAGTAATAACTTTACAACCTTAAAACCTTTCAACATTTTAACCAAGGAACGTGGCTAAAGATACATTTTTTCAGAAAAAGACGACCATAAATGCAGGTGGTAAATTGATAGACCTGGCATTGCCAAAGGTGATGGGGATTATCAATATCACACCCGATTCGTTCTATGCTGACAGCCGTAAAACGGATGCAAAGTCTGTTTTGCAGCAGGTTGAGAAGATGTTAAATGACGGTGCTGATTTTTTGGATATAGGCGCTTACTCGTCGCGCCCGGGCGCGGCTGATATTTCAGCACAAGAAGAGATGGATCGTTTGTTGCCTGCTGTTGAGACCATTGCAAAAAAATACCCTGAAGCTATTATCTCTGTCGATACCTTCCGTGCTGATGTGGCCGAAGCCGCTATAAACGCCGGGGCACATATCATTAATGATATAGCCGGCGGCGAACTGGACACTGATATGTTTGCCACAGCCGCCCGCCTGCAGGTACCTTATATACTGATGCACATGAAAGGCAATCCGCAAACCATGCAGCAATTGGCCGAATACGATGATATTTTTGGCGAGGTGTATGATTACCTGGTTAAAAAGATTTATACCCTAAGGCAGTTAGGCGTTTACGATATCATTATAGACCCAGGCTTCGGGTTCGCCAAAAAGCCGGAGCATAGCTATGCGCTGATGAGCCGCATGCAGGAGTTTGAACGATTGGAACTACCACTGCTTACCGGCATCTCCCGCAAAAAAATGATCTACGGTTTATTAGGCACCACTGCCGAAACTGCACTTAATGGTACCACTGCATTAAACACAATAGCTTTAATGAAAGGCGCCAACATCCTGCGTGTGCATGATGTAAAGGAAGCCGTTGAAGCTGTGAAGATCTATCAGGCTACTTTATCCTAATGTATTGCCAGCTTGGGCCGTCGGCTACAGAAGTACCTACAGTAAATGTGTCGGTTCTAATACTGTAAACATCCTCATAATCAGGGTTGGTTAATTTGATCTTGCCAAATTTGGTGCCGTTGTCTTCGCCGGTAGGTGTTAATGTATATTTGCCCTGTATTTCTATCTTGTTTTGGGTGTATTTGGTGTAGCTGCCATCTGCCTTAAAAGTGTATTTGTTGCCGTTGCCGGCATCGTAGTTTTTGGGCATGGTCCAGCCGGTGGTAAATAGTCTCAACTCCCAGGTACCTACAATATTGCCGCTTTCGGGTTTAGGTGCATCATTTTTATTACAGGCCGCGAATGCAAATACGAATGCCACAATGAGTAAATAATTTTTCATGTTCGGTTTATTTTATTTTGACATAGGTTGAGATCATACCATCGGCGTAAACGGTGCCTATTGATATGGTATCTGCTTTTGCGGTAAACATCTCATCATCGTCAACCCCATCAAATTTGATGGTGCCATATTGCCTATCTTTTTCCTTACTTGTTATATTGATGCGGAAACCGCCGCTGCCTATAAGCCTGTCTTTTTCGGTAAATGTATAAGTACTGTCGCCGTTAAACTGGTAGATCTCACCGTTACCCGCGGCATATTTCGTAGTGATACCTGTAAAACCACCCGAGCGCGAGCGCAATTCCCATTTGCCGAAAAGGCCGCTACTGATATTTGAGCTATCTTTTTTGCAGGATGCTAAAGCAAAACCAATTGCAAGGAAGAGTAGATACTTTTTCATGATCAACTAATAAAAAACAATCTGTTGTTACTTTACTCTCGCGTATTTATAGCTCGGCGCATCGGCTATTGAAGAGCCAATGACTATTGTATCACCTTTAAAAGAAAATGCTTGTGTATCTTTTGGATTACTGAAGGTGATGGTGCCGAAACGACGACCGTCATACTCTTCGGTAAACGCGACGTTAAAGTTGCCCCTTGTTTCATTCTTATCAGGTGTAATTCTAACGTATTGGTTATTTGTATTGAATTGATAGGAGTCCTTGTCTTTTTCAGCAACAACATAGTCGGGAGAGTTGCTTATCACAGCATAAAGTCGCCATGTGCCATAAATAGTTGGAGTAACGGGTTTATCTTTCTTACAGGCTGAGAATGCAACAATTAATGCCGGGATGATAAGGTACTTCTTCATTGGTTTTAAGTTTAGTTACTAAACTTACGTAACTGGAACTTAAAACGCTACAGCTCAGTACTAATTATTACTAACGAAAGTTGTTAGCTCCAGAATGGCATCTACATACTCGCGGGTATTAGCCAAACGGGGTACCTTATGCTGACCGCCAATTTTGCCGCGGGTTTTCATCCAGTTAAAGAAAGTATTTTGCTCCATAATGCGTACAACAGGGCGGCGCAGGGCCATATCCTTAAAGCGCTTGGCATCATAATCAGAATTTTGCTTGCGCAGGTTTTCATCAAGCAGGTCAACAAAGCGTTCAAACTCTGCCGGATGTTTTTCAAACTCTATCAACCATTCGTGCGCACCGCATTCGTTATCACTAAAGTAAACAGGAGCGGCAGTGTAATCGCGAATGATAGCCCCGGTTTGTGAACAAGCTTCTGCAAGGGCACGTTCGGCGTTATCAATGATCAATTCCTCACCAAAGGCATTAATGAAATGTTTGGTACGGCCCGTTATCTGGATCCTGAACGGCGATAGCGAGGTGAATTTAATGGTATCGCCAATCATGTATCGCCATAAGCCTGCATTGGTACTGATGATGAGTGCATAGTTCTTATTCAATTCAACCTCGTCTAAAGTGAGGGTATGCGGATGCTCATCATGCAGATGCTCTAAAGGAAGGAACTCATAGAAGATACCATAATCCAACATCAACAGCATATCGCCTGGCTCTTCCAGGTCCTGTATGCCAAAGAAACCTTCAGATGCATTGTAGGTCTCCAGGTAGTACATATCATCCTTAGGGATGAGTTTTTTGAACTGCTCGCGGTAGGGGGTAAAGTTTACTGCGCCGTGGAAATATAACTCAAGATTTGGCCAAACTTCAAGTAGGTTGTTTTTACCGGTAATCTCCAGGATGCGTTTAAATAGCAACAGGTTCCAGGTAGGTACACCGGTTATGCTGGTTACGTTAACGTCTTTGGTGGCATAGGCCATCTTTTCGATCTTCTCCTCAAAATTCTCCAGCAATGCAATATCCAAATGCGGGGTACGGTAGAACTCGGCCCAAAGGGGCAGGTTCTTCATGATAACGGCAGAGAGATCACCGAAAAATACATCGGTATTAAGCTGGCCAACCTGATGGCTGCCGCCCAGTGTTAAACTTTTACCTGTAAAAATGCGTGCGTTAGGTCGATTGTTGAAGTAAAGGGTAAGCACATCCTTACCGCCTTTAAAATGGCATTCTTCTAATGATTCTTCACTAACGGGGATAAACTTGCTTCGGTCATTTGTGGTACCCGATGATTTGGCAAACCAACGGATCTCTGACGGCCATAATACATTCTGCTCGCCTTTTAGCATGCGCTCAATGTAAGGCTTCAGCGTATCATAGTTTTGGATGGGAACACGCTCCTTAAACTGACCAAGGTTCTCGATGCTTTTGTAGCCGTATTTTTTGCCCCATTCGGTGTTTTCGGCACCGGCAACCAGTTGCTCAAACCATTCTTCCTGCACCTCATTAGGGTACTTCATAAAAAGCTCTATCTGGTGGATACGCTTCTTCATGAACCAGGTAAACACGGAGTTGAAAAGGGTCATACTTTTGGCTTATGGTTCATGGTTGATAGTTCATGGATGCTAAAGCGCTGCCATGAATCATGATCTATTGGCTATGAACTTCTCAAATATATAAGTTACTGCGGAAATACTTTTCTTTTCAGCACAAAGTTTGCGCCCAGGTATACTTTACGTACCAGCTCGTTCTCGGCCAAAACCTCGGGCACGCCCGATTCCAGGATCTTACCCTCAAACAGCAAATAAGCCCTATCAGTAATGGATAGGGTCTCCTGTACGTTGTGGTCGGTAATAAGGATGCCGATGTTGCGGTGTTTTAGTTTTGCCACCAT
The DNA here is from genome assembly GCF_003432115.1 of Mucilaginibacter conchicola. Taxonomy (GTDB): domain Bacteria; phylum Bacteroidota; class Bacteroidia; order Sphingobacteriales; family Sphingobacteriaceae; genus Mucilaginibacter; species Mucilaginibacter conchicola. Next base: position 8,667 of record NZ_QWDC01000002.1, on the reverse strand, counting down.
GGCCTGGATCTCTTCAACCGCAATAGGGTCAACACCGGCAAAAGGTTCATCAAGCAGGATAAAGTTTGGCTCGGCTGCAAGGGCGCGGGCAATCTCGGTACGGCGGCGCTCACCACCCGATAGCAGATCGCCGCGGTTTTTGCGTACTTTGTGTAAGCTGAACTCATCTATCAGTTCTTCCAGTTTATCGCGCTGTTTATCCTTAGGCATTTTGCCCATCTCCAACACCGCTTTGATATTATCCTCAACCGATAGTTTGCGGAAAACAGAGGCTTCCTGCGCCAGGTAACCAATACCTTTTTGCGCACGGCGGTACATGGGGTCGGTGGTTATTTCTTCATCTTCCAGAAATATCTTGCCTTCGTTGGGTTTGATGAGGCCTACTATCATGTAAAAAGATGTGGTTTTACCGGCACCATTTGGCCCAAGTAAACCCACAATTTCGCCCTGCGATACATTGAACGTAACATCGTTAACAACGGTACGCTGCTTATATTTCTTTATTAAATGCTCGGCACGTAAAATCATAAGTTGAGAATTCAAAAGTCAAAATTAAAAATTCAAAAGGGGAGCAGGTATTATGCCGACAGGTTTTTTGACTTTTTAATTTTGACTTTTTACTTTAATCTAATTCCTTTTATATTCAATTGTATAGTGCGTTGTTCGCGCCATACATTTTCTTCAATGGTGTAACAAATATCAAACGGTACGCCGTTTTTAAGCTCGGGCAGTAATTCGCCCTGGTTAAAGGCAATGCAACTGAACGCCGACGAGCCGGACTGCATCACAAACATTTTTAAGTGTTTGGCGCCTACTAAACTGGCTGCCCCGCTAACATACACATTTCTGGTCATGAATACGGGTGCCATATTCTCCGGCCCGAACGGGGCAAACTGGTTCAGCACTCTGAAAAACTTCGCGTCGATATCCGTAAGGCTAATCTCTGCATCAATGCTGATCTGCTGCACCAGCAATTCGTCGGGTATAGTTGAGCTTACCACCTCTTCAAACTTGGCCATAAAAGCGGGAACATTCTCGGGCTCCATGGTTAATCCCGCAGCATATTTATGCCCGCCAAATTGGATGAGCAGGTCGCTGCAGCCGCACAAAGCCTCGTACAGATCGTACCCCAAAACAGAACGCGCTGAGCCGGCCACATGCCCGTTTGAACGGGTGAGCACAACAGTAGGGCGATAATATTTCTCGGTAAGGCGCGATGCCACAATGCCAATAACGCCTTTGTGCCAGTTCTCGTTAAATACCACGGTTGATTTGCGGGCGATCAGAACATCATCATTATCGATAATGCTTAAAGCTTCATCTGTAATTTGCTGGTCGTGGCCTTTACGTTCAACGTTGCGCAGGTTTATCAGGTCGCCTTTTTCGCGGGCATCATCTTCATGGCAGGCTATTAATAATTGTACAGCATGCTTGGCATCATCAATACGACCGGCAGCATTAATACGCGGGCCTAACTGGAAAACTACATCGGATATGTTGTAATCTTTGCCTTTCCCGGCCACTTCCATCAGCATTTTTACACCGATGCAGGGTGCTTCGTTTATTTTAGTTAAACCCAGATGTGCCAATACGCGGTTCTCGCCGGTAACGTGCACAATATCGCAGGCCACACTGATAGCAACCAGATCAAGGTATTCGGCAACCTCTCCAAAAGGGATATCATGCACAACAGCATAAGCCTGTGCAAGTTTAAAGCCGATACCGCAGCCGGATAGTTCTTTATAAGGATAATCGCATTGCGGGCGTTTAGGATCTAAAATAGCAACCGCCGCAGGCAATTCATCGCCGGCCAGGTGATGGTCGCAGATAATGAAATCGACACCCAAAGTATTCGCGTAAGCAATTTTATCAACCGATTTAATACCACAGTCTAAAGCGATGATTAGGCTGAAATCGTTTTCGGCAGCATGATCGATGCCCTGGGTGGATATCCCGTAACCTTCTTTATAACGATCGGGGATGTAGTATTCCATATTGCTGTAGCGCTTGCTGAAAAAGCTGTACACTAAAGCAACGGATGTAGTGCCATCCACATCGTAATCGCCGTAAACAAGTATCTTTTGGTTTTGGGCGATAGCTTCATCAATACGGTTAATGGCCTTTTCCATATCGGCCATCAGGAAAGGGTCATGCAGGTGCAGCTCGCTTGGGCGAAAGAAATACCGCGCCTCTTCAAAACTGGTTACGCCGCGCTGAACAAGGATGTTAGAAAGAACGGTGCTGATATTGAGGTCGGCAGATAAGTTTTTCACCGTTTCTGCGTCGGCCGCGTCTTTTAACACCCATCTTTTGTTCATAGTTTATGTTTTCGCTTAAAAGGTATAAAGATAACCAATGGTTGATAAACGCAGATGCTCCCACAAAATTTTAGTGACATAAAAATTACTGAGGATTATTTTGAAGAAGAGACATTAAGCTATATGTTTGCATAAACATACTAATTAGTATGTTATAAGATAGAAAGATGTCAAAAGCCGCCGAGACCCGCCAGATGATATTGCAGAGATCATTCGAACTGATATACCGCCAGGGATATCAGGCAACGAGTATTGATAATATCCTTGCCACCACACAAGTTACCAAAGGTGCGTTCTTTTATCATTTTAAAAGTAAAGATGATATGGGCCTGGCTATGATAAACGAGATATTATACCCCGGCATGTACGCCAGTTTGGTTACGCCATTGCTTAAAGCGGGCAACCCGGTGAACGAGATCTATCAGATGATGCGCACCGTATTATTAAAAGTTCCTTTTCTGCAAGCAAAATACGGTTGCCCGGCCATTAACATGATAGACGAAATGGCTCCGCTGAACGACGATTTTAGAAAAGCTCTTGTGCGCTTAACACAGCAATGGCAAAACGCTATTGCGCAATGCCTTGAGCAAGGTAAAGAAACGGGTGAGGTGAGAGGGAATGTGAATACTGAAAATGCGGCCTGTTTTATTGTAGCCGGATACGGCGGTATCCGCAACATGGGCAAAGCATTAGGTTCGGATTGTTATAGAACTTACCTGAAGGAATTAGAAAATTACCTGATGTTGTTAGAATAATTTTTTTTGCTCATAAACATACCAATTGGTATGTTTTAATAACTGATATATGTTTGATGTTTTACTCTTTGTCCATTCCCTTATGCGGTGGACTGTATTGATAAGCCTTCTAACCGCTATTTACAAAGCTTACGACGGCTATGCGCAACGCCGCACATTTACAAATACCGATAATAAAATAAGGCATTGGGCGGCTACCATAGCCCACATTCAGCTAATGGTGGGTATGTTGGTTTACACGCAAAGCCCAAATGCTAAATTCAGTTTTAAGCAGCCGGTATTCTACGGGCACCTTACACCGGCATTCTTTTTCGGCGTATTGCATTTGCTCATGATGTTATCTGCCATTGTATTAATCACCATCGGCTCTGCCATGGCAAAACGAAAATTCGACGACAGGGAGAAGTTTAAAACCATCCTCATCTGGTTCGGCGTAGCGTTGCTGGTTATCCTGCTGGCTATTCCATGGCCGTTCTCGCCATTGGCACAAAGGCCTTATCTGCACAGTTTAAATTAAAATCCCCCCTGAAAGAAAATGAGATCATTATTATCTACGCACATCGGCAGGTTACGTATCATCGCGTTTTTAGAAGGTGTATCGCTGCTGGTACTCCTGTTTATTGCCGTGCCCCTGAAGTATGCAGGCCACAACCCCGCCATGGTAAAGGCCATGGGGCCAATACATGGTACACTGTTCCTGCTTTTTATTTATAACACTATAAGTGTGGGCATTGAGCAACGCTGGAAGCGAGATACCATCACCAAAGTATTGCTGGCCTGCATTATTCCCTTCGGTACGTTTTATATTGATAAGAAGGTGTTGAGAAAGGGGTAAACCCCCTCTAAATCTCCCCCGATAGGGGAGACTTTGAAATGTCATATTTAATAAACGATGTCATTTCGAACGAGTGATAACGAGGAGAAATCTTGTTACTCTGTAATTCCATCTTTTAGACTAACAAGATTTCTCGTCGCCCAATCGCACATTTCCCACCCTATGCTCGCTCGAAATGACATAGCGCGGTTTTAGGCTCTCTTACCTTCCACTCAGCGTTTGGTACTTACTGCCATTAGCAGGGTCAACAGCGTTGAGGATATTCATGGCAGCCATGCGGTCTTGTGGAGCAGCGGCGCTGAAAATGGAGATCAATTCGTTGTTTTTGGCCGTGAAAAAAGCCAGCGGGAAGTATGAACCCAGGCGTTTCCTGTCCACATCATTTAACACCGGTAACAGGCTGCCGATATACTTACGGGCTTTGGCAGGGTTATCTGCCATCATATCCAAACCGTTGCGGTGGTAATCGTATATTAGTTCGCGCAGGTTGTTGTAGATCTTGTTGTTAAGATTCTCTACCAGCCAGTAGCGGTTTACGTTGCTGTTGTCAAAACCTTTCCATCCTTTGTATGATGATGTTTGGGCGTTAATGGCAACGGTTTGCGCATTCAGGAAATAAGGCGTGCCGCCAAACTTAGAGAACGAATCATAATCCATCCCCACAATAATGTAGGCGTAAAATGCCATCACCGAACTTAGGTTACTCTGAAAATTCTGATCGGTATAGTCAATGGTTTGGCCATCGGTATAAGTAAAGTCAACATCCTTATCATTAATGTTGAGCAGGGTAGTGGTGTAGGTTGAGTTATACACCGGCCTTGATGATTGTACCTGTAACTCGCCGCTAAAACTGCTGCTGCCATCCCAATTGGTAATGTTCAGCACAAAGTTGCAATCAATGCGCTCATTGGGAGCAATATCATCAGCACACCATTTGCGACCGTTCAGGAAATCCTTCATGGCACGTTCAAGCGTTTGAAAAATGCGGGTATTGGTTGTTTGTATTTTAGGGGCTACAACTTTAACACGAGCGTTCAGATCCTGCGCTTTTGCGTAAAAGCAGCAAAGAGATAGCAAGGCAAAAGTTAGTAATCTTTTCATTTGGTGAGCAATTGGGTAACCTTTAAACATATATCATGCGCTACCTCGGTTTTGCTTTTAAGGTCGTAAACGGTTTTGTTAAGGTTGCGGTCTATCAAAGTTACTTTATTGGTATCACTTTTAAAACCCGCGCCACTGTCATTTAGCGAGTTTAATACGATAAGGTCGAGGTTTTTCTTCTGCAGCTTTTCTTTGGCGTGCAGTTCCTCGTTGTTGGTTTCCAGGGCAAAACCTACCAATACCTGGTCATCGCGTTTTTGCGCGCCGAGGGTTTTTAGTATATCGGTGGTCTTCTTCAGTTCGATATTAAAATGGTCTTCGGTTTTTTTGATCTTTTGGGTTGCTACCTGTGCAGGTGTATAATCGGCCACAGCAGCGCACATTACACATGCGTCGGCATCAGCAAAATTATCCAGGCAAGCGGTAAGCATATCTGCAGCACTGGTTACATCAATACGCTTTATGCTGTTATACTTGCTTTTTAGCGCAACAGGCCCGGCTATTAAAGTAACATCGGCCCCAAGCGAAGCCAGTTCATCGGCCAAAGCAAAACCCATTTTGCCCGATGAGTGGTTGCCTATAAACCTAACCGGATCAATAGCCTCATAAGTAGGCCCGGCAGTAACCAGTACTTTTTTATTCACCAGCGGAAGCTTCTTTTTAATATCAGCCTCTAAAAAGGAAACGATCTCTTCCGGCTCGGCCATGCGGCCTTCGCCGTGTAAACCACTGGCCAGTTCACCGCTGCCCGGCGGTATCAGTATATTCCCAAAGGATTGTAACTGTGCAATATTATCGCGCGTAGCGGTATGCTTCCACATATCAAGGTCCATGGCAGGGGCAAAATACACAGGGCACTTTGCAGACAGGTATACCGCAGTAAGCAGGTTATCAACCAAACCACCGGCCATTTTAGCCATAGTATTGGCGCTTGCAGGTGCTATGATCATGGCATCGCCCCAAAGCCCAAGCTCAACATGGTTATCCCATTCGCCGTTCTCAGGGTTAAAGTATTGGAAGTGCACCGGGTTTTTAGAGAGGGTAGATAGCGTAAGCGGTGTAATAAAGTTAGTGCTATCGGGTGTCATCACCACCTGCACATTGGCGCCGGCCTTTACCATTAGCCTCACCAGCGTAGCCGCCTTGTAAGCCGCAATGCTGCCGCAAACCCCTAAAAGAATGTTTTTACCTTCAAGCATAAGCCCCCTAACCCCCTAAAGGGGTAATTAAAAACCAAATATATAAATAAGCTAATGTTATTAAACAAACAAAGCCCCTCTCGTTGCGAGAAGGGCCTAAATTTTATCCAACTCCCCTTTAGGGGCCGGGAGCTTACAGTTCCCTTGCTTCTTTAGCAGGATTACGGTAGTAGATTTTGTTATCTAAAAACTCCTGTACCGCTACCAAAGTAGGTTTAGGCATTTTTTCGTAGTGTTTAGATATCTCAATTTGCTCACGGTTTTCAAACACCTCTTCAAGGTTATCGTTTGATGAAGCAAACTCAGATAGTTTTTGGTGTAACTCTTCTTTAATGTTATTTGAGATCTGGTTAGCACGTTTTGCCATTATAACCAGAGATTCATAGATGTTATCAGTTTTAACATCCAGCTCGCGCAAATCGCGGGTTACTGTGCTGCTTGCAACAGCCGGTTTATTTGTGTTATTAGCGGTCATATCTTTTATATTACTATTGTTCTTATGGTATTTTTTGGTACGTTCTGTCTTTAATTGATGGCGGCGTAGTTTTAGTCGTATCCTTTCTCATCAATTTCTCAGCAAATTTCCTGTCTTCTGCAGCCTGGGCTATTACACGTTTCGTGCGTTCAATGCCGCTGCGGCTATCCTTAACATAGTCATTAGCGCTTTTTGTAAATTTGCTGTTAGGGTATTTTTCGGTAAACTGCTCAGCATATTCAATGGCCTGCTGGTAACGTTCTTCCTGCTTTAGCTCAAGGCTAATGCCCGCGTATTTATACTGTGCCTGTATAGTTAAATACTCCAGCTCTTCGGCATATTTAGTATCAGGGTAATCGCGCAGCGTATTATTAAACGCAATAACGGCCGATTGATAATCACCTATAGTTAAATAAAGTTTTGCATTAGCATAAGCTTTTTGCTCCAGTTTATCGCGAAGATTTTGTATCAGCTTACCTGCCTCGGTAACACGGTCGCTTTTTGGGTACAGGTTAATAAACAATTGTAAAGCCTCAATAGCTTTATCGGTATTTTCCTGATCTAACGAGTAAACAGGCGAGTCGAGGTAGAAACAGTAAGCAGCAATAAAGCGGCACTCCTCGGCACGCGGGCTTGATGGGTAAGAATCGGCAAAATTCTTAAAATGGAACCTGGCCGATGTATAATCTCTAAGCCTGTAGTTGGTGTAAGCGTAGTAGTAAAATAAGTCCTCAGCCTCGGTACGGCCACGGTAGCGCGGCGCCAGGTCTTCAAACAAACCAAGAGCTTTGGTATAGTCCTTTTTATTGTAATACTTTATGGCCTCCTGATATTTCTTAGCGTTATCATTACTTGCTTTAAGTTTATCGTACTGGCTTTTACAACCAGCCATCAAAACGCCAACAGCTACAATACCGACTAAAAATATACGGGTCAGTTTTTTAAACATTTTGCAAAGATAAGTTATTAGTACAGAATGGGCAATTATTTATTTAGGCTACTAATATAGCTGCTCAGTTTCACACTGTATATATATAGTATACGCATTTAACATCTTTTAACGTTGGCCGGGCACTTGTATGATGAGTCGGTCAAAATAAATCGCGTTGGTTTTATATATTATATACTATAGGGTATATTCCCATTAGATCTTCTTGTATATATATTAATATATGGGCGTTGCCTGCGGCCCGCGCTATTCGTTCATACGCGCACAGGCATTAAGCGCAAGGCCGGTATCCACTACTATCGCTAACGCAAGAGTCTAACCACGTTTATGCCGAACCATGATCATCCTGATTAAAGGACTTTCTTGATCTCGTAGCAATACATCAAGTGATCTCTTAATCCTTCCATCTTTGTTCAAACAGTTTTAAAGCCCCTCTCCCTCGGAGAAGGGTTGGGGAGAGGCCTCTTTTCCGAACCATGTACTATAATAGTGAATAACCCACCTTAAGTTGCCACCAAATCCGCCATTAATTGCACAGATTAGTAAGAGTAGCAACAGCGTTTAAATTTTTCTACCTCAAATACAGTGTGTTAAATATACACTTATGCTATTTCTTTAAAAACGTTTGCAAAAGCAGAAATGATGCGTACCTTTGCAGCCCGCAAACGAGATAGCGGGATGTTCTCTGAAAAGAAAAACAAGCTTAAAAATTAAAAAAATAAAGTTTGTAACTAACAAAAAAGCTGCTACCTTTGCAGCCCGCAAGTCGGATAGATAAGCGGTAACTTTTGAAAGTTAAAACAACGTAAAATATTTATTAAAATAATATTTGCGAAAGAGAAAAAGAGTTGTACCTTTGCAGCCGCTTCGGAGACGAAGAAAACAAAGAAAGGAGAGAGCCGCGAAGGTTTTCTTAAAAAAAAGATTGAAAGTTTGAGGTCGCAATGACTGAAAAAAAATAAAGCGGATCCGTGAGGTGAAGCGATAAGTTCTTAAAGGTAATAGAAAAGATAAAGAATGCAGCGTAACAGCGGA
>NZ_QWDC01000015.1 GCF_003432115.1 Mucilaginibacter conchicola | reverse complement strand
ACGCCTGAGATGAAGTTTGACCCGCGTGCGCAAACAGAAGACCTTGGTGACGACCCTGTAAAGGCAAGCCGTTATGGTATAAAGAACCTGCAGTACATATTACCGAGATTACCGCAATGGACGGCTGAAGAAGGGAACAACAACAGGAACCTTACAGAAGCATACGATGCTTTAAAAGGGCAATATGCAGCATACCTTAACCATGTATTAAAGTATGTGGGCGCCTACTACCGTAACAATACCAAAGAGGGCCAGCAAGATGCGGTTTTTGTTGCCGAGCCTTTACAACTGCAACAGGATGTGCTTCGCTTTTTTGATGATGAGCTTTTTAAAACGCCAAACTGGTTATTAGACAGAGAGGTATTAAAAAAGATATCAGGTACAAGCTACGTCGGATCGCCTTTGCCTGAAGCTGTTACGCCATTGGCGCATTTGCAAATGATACAAGGAGATGTAATAGGAAGACTACTTGATATTAAAACGTTAGCTAACCTGCGCTCAAATATGGAACGCTTTGGCAAGGCAGCTTACCCTGTTGAAGAATATATTAAAACCATCCACAGATATGTATGGACTGAGTTAACAGGTAACGGCTTAAAAAAAGAAGACGATGCCCGCAGAAATCTGCAGAAACTTTATTTAAGGTCAATAGCTAAAGCTTTAAAAGTAAAAGAACAAGCCGATGACATTGAGAATGATGCCGCTTCAATACTTAGGGCTGATATTGTTCATCTGTCTGCCCAGCTTAAATCAGCCATACCGCAAACTAAAGATACATTAACATTAGTCCATTTTCAGGATATGCAATTAAGGGCATCTAAAATATTAGATGATGACAAATAGCCTTATAAATGTATATGCCTGCAAGGCTGTGCTTGATATGAACACTTATTCTGATCACAATTTAGAAATACGATAGCTCATGATAAAACTTAATAAATGCTATTTAAAATTAACCGCTATATTTTTCAGCTTAATGCTGATTAGTAGCCATGCCAATGCACAATTTTTTAAAAGGCTTTTTGGCAAAAATAAACAACCAACAGAGCAGGCAGCAAAGCCTAAGGCTAAAACTTACGAAAGCGTTATCAACAAAACGTTCTCATCATACAATGGGTTATTTACGGTGCACAAAAACAAGGATACCGTTTACTTTGAGATACCAGACTCTATCCTTAACCGCGATATTATGATGATAAACCGCTTATCTCAAAGCTCGTACGGCACAAAAGCTTATGCCGGCGAAGAGCTTGATGATAAAACCATCCAATTTACAACCGGTCCCGATTCTACGTTGCGTATCATTTACAACCTGGTAGCAAGCGAGGCCGACTCAAGCAGCAATGTATACCGGTCGGTTGAAAGGTCTAATCGCAATCCGGTAGCGTATGTTTTCCCAATAGTAATCCTCGGCAAACATGGTTCAAGCTACGTTATTGATGTAACCAAACTTTTTACAGCAACCAGTTTTTTAAATGCTATTAACCCGCAATCAACAGCCGCCAAAACCATTGACGAGCCAAAGGATTTTAAGATAGCTTATATACATGCTTATCCATCTAATGTAGAAATAGGTGTTGATCAGAATGTTAATGTTAAAGGAACACCGGACATATCCCAGGGTAGTATCCAAACCAATGCATCATTTATTATGCTGCCACGTGTAGCCATGCAGCGCCGTTATGCAGATGATCGCATAGGTTATTTCACC
>NZ_QWDC01000014.1 GCF_003432115.1 Mucilaginibacter conchicola | reverse complement strand
TTTTACAGATTTCTATTGATTGAGTTAATAGGGTCTGGATACAAACAAACACATTTTACAATGGAGAGTTTGATCCTGGCTCAGGATGAACGCTAGCGGCAGGCCTAATACATGCAAGTCGGACGGGATTGAGGAGCTTGCTTCTCATGAGAGTGGCGCACGGGTGCGTAACACGTATGTAACCTACCTTAGTCAGGGGGATAGCCTCTCGAAAGAGAGATTAACACCGCATAACATTATGATATGGCATCATATTATAATCAAATATTTATAGGACTAAGATGGGCATGCGGAACATTAGCTAGTTGGTAAGGTAACGGCTTACCAAGGCAACGATGTTTAGGGGATCTGAGAGGATGACCCCCCACACTGGTACTGAGACACGGACCAGACTCCTACGGGAGGCAGCAGTAAGGAATATTGGTCAATGGACGCAAGTCTGAACCAGCCATGCCGCGTGCAGGAAGACGGCCCTACGGGTTGTAAACTGCTTTTGTACCGGAATAAACCTTTCCTCGTGAGGGAAGCTGAATGTACGGTAAGAATAAGGATCGGCTAACTCCGTGCCAGCAGCCGCGGTAATACGGAGGATCCAAGCGTTATCCGGATTTATTGGGTTTAAAGGGTGCGTAGGCGGCCTATTAAGTCAGGGGTGAAAGACGGTAGCTTAACTATCGCAGTGCCTTTGATACTGATGGGCTTGAATGTACTTGAGGTAGGCGGAATGTGACAAGTAGCGGTGAAATGCATAGATATGTCACAGAACACCAATTGCGAAGGCAGCTTACTAAAGTATGATTGACGCTGAGGCACGAAAGCGTGGGGATCAAACAGGATTAGATACCCTGGTAGTCCACGCCCTAAACGATGAACACTCGATGTTGGCGATATACGGTCAGCGTCTAAGCGAAAGCGTTAAGTGTTCCACCTGGGGAGTACGCCCGCAAGGGTGAAACTCAAAGGAATTGACGGGGGCCCGCACAAGCGGAGGAGCATGTGGTTTAATTCGATGATACGCGAGGAACCTTACCCGGGCTTGAAAGTTAGTGAATAGAGCAGAGACGCTCTAGTCCTTCGGGACACGAAACTAGGTGCTGCATGGCTGTCGTCAGCTCGTGCCGTGAGGTGTTGGGTTAAGTCCCGCAACGAGCGCAACCCCTATGTTTAGTTGCCAGCATGTAATGATGGGGACTCTAAACAGACTGCCTATGCAAATAGAGAGGAAGGAGGGGACGACGTCAAGTCATCATGGCCCTTACGTCCGGGGCTACACACGTGCTACAATGGATGGTACAGAGGGCTGCTACCTGGCAACAGGATGCCAATCTCTTAAAGCCATTCACAGTTCGGATCGGGGTCTGCAACTCGACCCCGTGAAGTTGGATTCGCTAGTAATCGCGTATCAGCAATGACGCGGTGAATACGTTCCCGGGCCTTGTACACACCGCCCGTCAAGCCATGGAAGCTGGAAGTACCTGAAGTCGGTAACCGCAAGGAGCCGCCTAGGGTAAAGTCGGTAACTGGGGCTAAGTCGTAACAAGGTAGCCGTACCGGAAGGTGTGGCTGGAATACCTCCTTTCTGGAGCATTATCCCGCAAACTACTTTGTAAACATAACAGCAACGCTGTTACCTGCATTATCTTTTCTTATTATTAATGAAACAACCCGGAAGATGAAGCCATCAGGGTAGCCTGGCACAAGCCACGGAGCACAGTTGGCAGTCAGCAGTTGGCAGTAGGCAGTAACACACTGAGAACTGCGCACTGGAAACTGCAAACTAAAAGGAAAACAGTCCTGTAGCTCAGCTTGGTTAGAGCACTACACTGATAATGTAGGGGTCAGCAGTTCAAATCTGCTCGGGACTACTAAGGTTAAGTCGGAAGTTAAAAGTCGAAAGTAAAAAGTCAGAACAGACCAATTACTAATGACAGATAACGAATGACACATCTGAAAGGGGGATTAGCTCAGCTGGCTAGAGCACCTGCCTTGCACGCAGGGGGTCAACGGTTCGAATCCGTTATTCTCCACGCTGCTTAGCAATCATTAGTTAATTAGTCAATAGTCATCAGGATAAAACCAATGACGACTGACCAATGACCANGGTGATGAAAAAGCAAAACGTTCTTTGACATATTGGAAGAAGTAAATTGAAGAGAAGACAACAGTAGGGACGTCTTTACAGTTTGCAGTAAGAAGTTAGCAGTCAGCAATGACTACTGACCGATGACTACTGACTAAGACATCTCGAAAAATAAAAAACGTATCGTGCTGAGCAAAAGCAGCAATGATAT
>NZ_QWDC01000013.1 GCF_003432115.1 Mucilaginibacter conchicola | reverse complement strand
CGGCATTTCAAAACAGTTCGGCTGATCAGCCATCATGAGAAAAGCTACCCTTCCCGGAAAGATTTAAAAAAACGTATATTCGTTCTGATAAGCCGATCAATGAGACCGTTCATCGTATTTCTGCTGTTATTTTTTTTACCCGGATTCCTGGTGGCGCAGAAAAACAAGATGACCAGGCAAAATCTGTTAACGAAACTGAAGGTCGATCTGCCCGACTCTGACCGTGTTTGCATTCTGACCAGCATCGTCAAATCGTACGCTGAGGATGAACATTTGCGTAATGCCAATGACTCTGCCGAGCAATATCTGAAAGTAGCGATATCATTGAACGACAAGCGTCGTAATTTGAAAAACACTAACCAGATCAATATCCTCGCTGCTATGCTTTCGTTGTCAAAAAACAGCGATCAGGATGTCACCGCTCTTTTTTATCCGATCATTTATCAGTGCAGGCAGACCGGGGATTATGCCAGCGAACTGGCTGCCATAACCGTTTTGTGCGGGAAACTGCCCGTCAATAGTCAAAACCTTTCCTACCATGTTACCAACTACCGTAGGGCTATTTACCTGAGTGTCCTATTAGAAGACAAAGCTGCAGAAACTTCAATGAACTATCATATCGCAGACGTTTATCAGAAACAAAACCAACTTGATTCCGCCATCCGCTATCTCTTTCGAATCACTGCAGACCGCGGGTCACCGCATCGGAACATGCTGGCCGCTTACGATATGCTTTCCGGCATTTATACCACGAAAGGCTTTTACAACAAAGCCCTCCATTACGGGTTTGCAACCGTCAACGATCTTAAAGGGAGAGAAGATTCAACAAATTTTTTCCTCAACATTTGCGGAAGGCTGCGTTTTATCTACGCCAATCTCGAAAAATACACGGAAAGCAATACCTGGGGGTTGAAAGCTTATGATTATGCTTACCGAAACAACAATCGCGAATATTTACCCATGATCAGGGGCACGATTGTAAGCAATTTGATCAATGCAGGCAAGCCGCAGGATGCACTGAAATTCGTTCTGACACATAATGTAAAAGATAAAAGCTACGGGATCAATGAATTGCTTTTATGGCACCGGCAGTTGGGAGATTGTTACCTGGCCCTAAAAAATCACAAAGCCGCTGAAGAAAATTATCTCATGCTTGTGCGGATCATGGCTGGCAAGCCTAAAGAACTTTCACCCTGGGACAGGACCGTATACCATTACGTCCTTGGAAAATTCTATTTATCGACCGGTCGTCCTGCGACCGCAAAAAACTATCTCGAGACCGCTTTAGCGGGATTCAAGGAACATCAGTTCAAACAATTCATAAAAGACAACTATCTATTGCTGTCCAAAGCAGATTCAGCAACAGGCGACTATAAATCCGCATTGATAAACCTGCATCGAAGTAACAAGCTAAAAGATTCGCTCTTTTCGGAACAGAAGAACAAGCAGATCGAAGAATTGCAGCTCGGGTTTGAAACCGAGCAAAAAACCAAAGTCATACAGGCCCTGAGAGATTCGGCAAACCTGGAAAGGCTGACGCTCCGGCATACCCGTCTGGGCAGGGACGCCATTACGGTTGGACTGGCTTTTCTGATCATCATTGCCGGACTGTTGTACCGTCATTCGACCGCTGTAAGTTCAGCAAGTAAGAAGATCTCAGAAAAGAACGAAGAACTGAATGCATTGGTCAATGAAAAAGAATGGCTGCTAAAAGAAGTCCATCACCGCGTAAAAAATAATTTACATACAGTGATCTCCCTTCTAGAATCACAGGCACAATACCTGAAGGATGATGCGTTACGTGCGATCGAAACAAGCCAGCACCGAATATTCGCGATGTCGCTCCTGCACCAAAAGCTGTATCTGTCAGATGATGTAAAAACGATCGACATACGGGAATACATTGGTGACCTGATCATAAACCTGGAAGAGAGTTTCGGCACCTCCGGAAAAATAGTATTTGAGGTCGATGTCGCGCCGGTTACTTTAAACCTCACTTACGCGATTCCCCTGGGCCTTATCATTAACGAGGCAGTGACCAATTCTATCAAACATGCTTTCAGCGCCACCATCAGGGGCCGGATCAGGATCATCCTGAAAAGGTCAGTCGAAAGCATACGTGTAGAGATGTCCGATAACGGATCAGGCTTACCGGACGTTTCTCATGACACGAGATCCAGGACCCTGGGTATAGAATTGATGAAGGGCCTGAGTGAAGACATCAATGCATCGATCCGCTTCGAGGCTTCCTCCGGTACACGTATCCTCCTCGAATTCGAACCCACCCTGAAATGAACTACTGTTCCATTTCCAGGTTTCATGATTTACAGTGAAAACATGAAATTTCATGATTTCATGATACTTAAAAAAATATAAAGTATTACATATCAACACCTTAACTAACGGCACGAGCTTTGCAAAAAAGGTTGAGAACCAAACACGGTCGGCTATTCGACCAGAAATTCACAATTCTTTAACCAGACATCATTCCCGTTATGCGGGTTTGGTTTGTTTAATACCCCCGGATTGAAGAGAATATTGATATGAAANAAAAGTATTAATAGTCGAAGATCAATTTATAGAAGCGAACAATCTCCGTATCATGCTGGAGGTGGCGGGGTACCGGGTGTGTTCTATTGCCCGCTCTGTAGATATCGCGTTGGATATCCTGGATACAGAAGAGCCGGACCTTGTTCTGCTTGATATTTTCCTTAAGGGTGACAAGACCGGCATTGACCTGGCACCCGTACTCAAACAACGCAATATCCCTTTCATTTATCTTTCTGCCAATTCCGACAAAAAGACATTTGCCATGGCCAAGCAAACCGCTCCATACGGATTCCTCGTAAAACCATTCAGGGAAAAGGATGTCCTGGCCATGCTCGATATTGCCGCAGACCTGCACAGTGAGCACCTGCTGCTGGCCAGGGCAGCTGTTGTGCAAAAAAGCCCCGTTGAGACAAAAAGGAATGCCCCCGACAGTTTCGGAATGGCCGGTAAAAGTGCGGGGCTCAGGGAAACGACCCGCCTCATACAGATCGCAGCCGCGGCTGAAAGCCCGGTGCTTATACTCGGTGAAAGCGGTACCGGAAAAGAACTGGTCGCCCGCGCTATCCACGACCACTCCGCCCGCGGGAAAAAACCACTCGTCATCGTCGACTGTGCGGCGCTCTCGCAAACCCTGATCGAATCAGAACTTTTCGGTCATGAGAAAGGTACTTTCACCGGTGCCGTCGATAAGAGGACAGGGAAATTCGAACAGGCTGACAATGGCACCATCTTTCTCGACGAGGTTGGCGAAATGCCCCTGGAG
>NZ_QWDC01000012.1 GCF_003432115.1 Mucilaginibacter conchicola | reverse complement strand
AGCAAAGTATCGCTTTAAACAAAGAATACCCCTGAACACTCGCTGCCAGGGGTATTACCTAAACCTTATCACATATAGGTATATTACCTAATGAATGCTGCAAGTAAGCAAAATATTCCTGAATAAAGTAAAATTTAAAACGGTTAAATACAACATCAATATTGTATAACACAACCCGCTGTGGTTCGATACGGGCGGTTGCATTCCGAGTTTTGAGTTGCTTGTCAATGTCGTCAGGCTTAATTCTCAGGATATGCACAGCTCTCAACAAAATATTGCAGGCGACCTGCCGGTAACGCTTACTGCAGAGGAAATATTGAATCCTTTGACCGTATTGGATGAGTTTTTTGATTTTGACAGGTTGGAAAGGGCAATTGATATACTCAAACAATGGCGCGATACTTTAATTACGGATGCCTTTTTCGTCAATGCAAAAGGCAATCCTTCCGGTCTGCTCTCCTTTCATAAAAATTGTATCAGGCTTGCCGAGGCACTTTTTCTCTTGAAGGATCATGAAGTGCAGGGGCCGGCTGAAGAAATAAAGAGTGACGATAAGCGCAAAGCAGAACTCGATATCGCGATGGCGATGCTGACGGCCGCGGAGATGCAGGATGTATGTGCCGCATTACGGGAGATCTTTGAAAACCGTTCACTATCGTCTTTCAGGACCTCTCTTTATGAATGGCTGGAGGTTGGTCTGTCTAACCAGGCTGCTAATGAATTTATACCGGCAGCTGAAATGGTACCGCTGTATGACACCATGCAGAAACTGTTCGTTATTGCATGGCTGTTAAATTATGGGGTTATAATGTTATCCGGAGATAAAGCTCACTTGATAAGTAGTTCTGTTAATACACCGATAGAACGGTATAGGGGTAACTCAATAACACTATATCAGGTTGATAAAGATATATCGTCATATAAAGACACCGTTATACAGCTCGTCGGGATGATAAAGGAAAAGGTCAGCACCATAAAGGCAATATTCTGCTTAGGGAAACCACCTGTTCCTGATGCGAAGATCTATTTGTATATCCTCACACCGGAAACTGAGGAACAGAGAGCACAGAACCTTGTTAATAAGATCGAGGACATCTGCAGGCCTGTGCATCCGGTTGTAGCCCTCGTCCATCACCAGTGGCATACGAACGCGGGATTTGATCAGGATGACCTGTTCGTCGCTAATGCAATGAACGCTGCTCTTGTTTATCTCTCAGGAGATCTCATCCTGCCTGTCTTTCCTCCGCTGAACCGGATCGCTGTTGCCGACAAAGCCACTTACAAATGGAGCCGCTGGTACAAGCAGGGGGATGACCTGCTGAAAGGCGCGGAGTTTTACATCAGCTGCGGGGTAAGCAGCATAAGTTTATTCAGCCTGCAGCAGGCGGCTGAAGCTTACCTGATCGGGATCATCAAAGGTGTCATGGGATATAAGCTCAATACACACAGCCTCACAAGACTGCTGTATATAACAGAAATGTTCACGCAGAATATCAAACTGGTCTTCGCAGATTTGGACAAGGAGCTGTTCGATGAACTCAGAAATGCTTATCTGAATGTCCGCTTCAGGGATTCACTTTCCGGAGATATTGCTAAAGCGGAGCAGCTCCTGCCGGTGATCCGAACGCTCGGTGATGTCGTTAACGCAGTTTATCAGAAGCATTACCTGATGAATAACATTTGATCTGAAATTATAAGTGAAACTAATCATTTATAAGCTGAGCTTATAAATGATCATCCCTTTCCATTGAGGATCTTAGCGATATCATCGTATTTATAGTAAATGATCCCGCCGACCTTTGAAAAAGGAAGCGTGCCATTCACACGCAGGTTTTGTAGTGTGCCTGATGATATCTTAAGCAGGTTCTTTACCTGGTAGCTTTTTAGCAGTTTTCCTGTTTCGGGCGCTTTGTTGCCGATGATAGACCTGATGTCTTCCAGAAGTTTTATACGGAAGTCTTCAAGGTCTTCTTTGGTGATGATCTCTAATGCCATTTGATTTTTTTGTTTTCACAAAGGTTAAATCCTTGGATGGCTTTTCTTCGGTAGTTCTTCGGTAGTACCGATAAATAAATTATATGATAATGAATCAAGATAGTTTTCCCATTCGATCTTTTGCTGAATTAAAATATATCAATTCTGCTCAAATGAGATGCTTTGCCTTTCTTAAATAAATTTGCTTAGATGAGCGACCACTCGATCTTTTTGCACCTTTGCATAAAATTCTTCTGTGGTTGATACCTTGCTATGCCCCAGTAGAAAGGAGGCTACGTCTACAGGAATGTCATTGTTTAATAACACAGTTGTCGCAAACGTTTTTCTCGCCACGTGATGGGTAAGATGTTTATTGATAGCACATTCAACAGCAAGTTCTTTCAGATAGGCATTTAACTTTTGATTAGAGATCGGGTTAAATATCGTTTCAGCACTGGGTAAATAATTGCAGCTTTTAAGGATCTGCATTGCTTTTGGAATGATCGGAACAGAAATGGGGCGTTTGGTTTTCTTTCTTATCATTTCTATCCAAAGCCATCCGTTTTTATCCTTCTTCAAGTGAGACCTTGTTAAGGTAGATAATTCGTGATATGCTAGTCCTGTGTAACAAGAGAAAAGGAAAAATTTCCTGACGCCTTCCAACCTGTCCGCAAGCTGTTTCCCTTCCAACAGCAATAACTCATTGTTGTCGAGAAACACAACCTCTTTGATATATTGCTTTTTCCTGAATAGTGCAAAAGGATCGTTTGCCAGCCAACCATGTGCAACAGCGATGTTGACTATTTTTTTGACCCGCTCGATAGTTTTATTGACTGTATTTTGATTATGTCGCTTAATGGTCTTCAGGTAATGTTCGAAGTCTTGTAAAAAACCAAGCTTAAGATCTGCCAGTGAAATATCTTTCATGCGGTATTCCTTATATAAAAATTCACTCACGTGTTTTTGGATCAATACGAATTTACCGTATGTAGCCTGGGAATAATCTCTGCCCACTAATTCGCCGATTTGGCCAACATGATAATCAAACGTTTTGAGTAATGTTTTAATTTCAATCGTATTACCGGAGAACTGCTCATAAACCTGTTGAATACCGATGTGCTCATGCCTCTTTTCAAGTAAAGCGAAAGATTTCATTAAGCCAGTACGGATGGATTTAATGCGATCATTGATGTATTTGGAATCATTTACGTGCTCATCAACTTTTGAGTGCTTAACAATCCAATCCGTTTCTTTGATAAAAATTCCACAGGCAAATTGTTTACGCTTACCCTTTAACGTAATTCGGCAATAAATGGGCGTTTCGTCCCGACTGTTTATCTTGGAACGATATAAGAAAAAAAGAATACTCAGTCTATTGAACATGATCAAAATATAGGATTCATACACACCTATACCCAAGTCGCGGCAGTAATTTTGACATTAAGTAACATTCAGAAAATTGGATGGAATGTCTATAATCCTAAATTGAAGCCTCCTGCTTAGATTTGCGAACTTGATTTCAATCAAGGCCTTATAAATTAGTAGGTAGTTAGTCGCAAGAAATAATTGCAAAATCTTGTCTTTAGGCAAGCAATTAAATTCTGTAATTTAGGCTATCGAAATAATCGTAGGCTAAATAACTACTGCCTGCAAAAATGAATTATGAGAGTGGAATCTAAACCTTGGTACTACAATGAATGGTCAGTTGCAATAGGTAGCGGGTTGGTTCTGTGGGTGTTTACATCTATCGCTGACATTGCGAAAGGCTTGCCAGTATTTACCACAATTGTAAACCTATGGAATATTGATATAAAGCTTGGTTGGTCAGTTTCGGCCATTTTGGTATTTGCCTTGGCTGCCTCATTGATTAAACATTTACGAAAAGGTCAACACGTTGCGCTATTCGAAGAAGGTACACAAGTTATTCTTAAAACCGATCGTAGGCCAGTGATGGTTGTCGGACGCTTCAATCCCAAGAATAATACGGTGCTTTGCAGCTGGACCGTAGATAGCAAAATTAACGAGGAATCAATCAATCAAAATCTCCTAAAACTTTATGAGAATACGGAGTATGTTCCACGAGTAAGGAAGGAAAGCAGATTTTGGTTATAGGCCGTTATTAAGTCTTTTAACAGTCCTACTGATTCTATAATTAGCGAGACAGTGGCATCGTTATTAATTTTATCCATGGATTTTTCGGATTGAAAATGTTGGATTTAGCAAGCTCAGTATTGCTGTTAAACAATTAAATATGCTAATGAAATATGTTTCGATTATCGGATATGCCGAAGTATTTAATGAACCCACTCCTAATAACCCTCTAGAGTTTGTAAAGCATCTTCCTACAGAGTACTTGATGTATAGGCTCGCTAGAATTAATGCAATGCTTTTTCACGAGCCAAACTTGCACCTTCAAACTAGAACAATTCTGGAACAAGCAA
The DNA here is from genome assembly GCF_003432115.1 of Mucilaginibacter conchicola. GTDB lineage: Bacteria > Bacteroidota > Bacteroidia > Sphingobacteriales > Sphingobacteriaceae > Mucilaginibacter > Mucilaginibacter conchicola. Next base: position 3,717 of record NZ_QWDC01000012.1, on the reverse strand, counting down.
TATTTCCGGATACCCCTGAACTTTCGGAAAGAATAAGATCATTGACGAGTAAAGTAAATGAGCGGGAACGTGGGATATTTTCGGGCCCCTCAATATCATTATTTCTCAAAAGAAGCTTAGAAAATTATACAGAAGGTGAACCTGGGCAGAAGGTTATACCAATACAAGTAAACTGGGACATTTTTCGGACGATCCTTATTTTTAATGATATATTTTACAGTGCGATTCATGGCGTTTCGCTGGAATCGTTTGAGGGTATGTTTCGTCTAAGTGCGATACAACAGAATCACTTGCGAAGTAATATGTATCATAAATTAATCACTTTTATTAAATACGCTTTTGTAAGTAAATTTATCGAACAGGATAAGGAATTGAAAGAGCGGGGATTCCGATTTTGTAAATTTTTCGGTTTAGGAAATCCGTGGTTATTTGGCAGGTTTTTTCTTGAGTTGCTAACTCAATATGGAGCGGCGGATGAAGGGGGAAATCCGGTCTTGAAGATTGAAGGTTTGCCTCCGGAAATGATCAACTATTTCTCGCTTCAAAACGATGACCTGATCGAAAGAAAGGATGTATCACTATCGATGGACGTCATTCCCAAACCTTTTTTCAAATTACCGGATGATCAGTTTATGATCCTTGATTACAATTATTTTCAATATGCATCCGAATTCGGATTTTTCTATGCTTTTTATCAGGCAACTCAGGAACCAAAAACAGACCGTTTTCGAAACTTTAATTCCTTTAATAGTTATGTAGCGCTGGAGTATTTCGAAAAGTACTTGGTCAAATCATTTTTGGACGTAATTTTTTTTAGAAAAAGCCAAAAAATAGTTAGCACTGACCGCTATCAGGATTTTATCGTTAAGGCTTCTGGCACAAACGTTTTGCTTATTGAGGTTAAAATGATAGATATTCATCCAAAGACGGTTGAGGATCTCAACTTTGAACGTTTTGTAGAGGAGATTGATAAGAATTTTTTGTCGCAAAAAAGTATCCAAGGAAAAGACAAAGGGGCATTTCAGCTTCTTCGGCAGATGCAACATCTGTCAAAAGACGGAGGTGAACTACAGCGATTGCTTGGCATTAAAAGAGCACAAGCAATGACTGTATATCCAATAGTAATCTACAATGACCCGAATCTAGATATGGCGGGTGTAAATGAGTATGTGGCAGGTAAGTTTGCGGATAGCCTCGAAGCTTCACGAGAAAGCTTTTGTTCTGTAAAGCCTTTGGTCATGATGAATGTTAATTTGCTTATCGAGTTCCTTCATATTTTTAAGCAAAGCCCTCAGTCGATTACTAATATATTTGACGCATATTTCAAATATGTCAAAGGACATAAGAGGCAATATCAACAATATCGAGGTGCACATAATTATAGATTATACAATACATCTTTCTCTGCTTATTTGAAAGGAAAATTCCGGGATGATATGTTAAATGATATTATAAAATCAGTAAAAAATAATTTTGACTTGAACATAAACGAGTATGGTCAAGATAGAAATTAAATTAACTTCTTAAGCCATTCTCCACCAGGCATAGAATCTAAAAATTAATAAATATTTATGGAAAAGTCTGTTCAATCAAAACCTTCAGGCTTATAACCGATTCGCGTCCGCGGCTTTTCTTTTTGCTCCATGAGCTCATCTAAATATCGAAACACAACTTCCAGATTTGAGCTCTGATTATTGAGTTGGCTTTTAACTTTTTCGATCTCTGTTCTTATATCAGCATTGTCGATTAGTAAAGCTCTTATTTTCGTGAATATCCTTACGATCTGTATGTTGATTTGTATTGCTCTGTCGCTGTTTAATACGCTTGAAAGCATTAAAACCCCATGCTCTGTAAATACATTGGGCAATACCCTGCGACCACCGCGTCCTTTCTTTGAAATCACAATCTGTGATGTCAAAGCGTCATTTTCTTCCGTCGTTAGCTGAAACATGAAATCATCAGGGAAGCGTCTGGAGTTCCTCGAAACAGCTTGATTTAATACACGTGTTTCTATTTGATATAGTTCGGCCAGATCGCTTGCCAGCATTACCTTCTGTTTTCTAATGTAAAATATTTTGTTCATAACGATTTCGTCAGGAACTATGGAGTTGAAATTTTTATCGCTCATGATTTTATGATTTAAAATTGGGTCACTAGTAATTTTCAGTTTTCTATTTCAAATTTAGACGGGCTTTCAGGGCCTGCATATCATCACTTATCTTTCTCTCTAATACACGGGCATAGATTTGAGTTGTTGATATCTTGGTATGTCCTAGAATTTTACTTACCGTTTCGATAGGGACGCCATTGGATAGCGTGACGGTTGTGGCAAAAGTGTGCCTTGCAACGTGGTAGGTCATGTTTTTTGAGACGCCGCAGATTTTCGCAATTTCCTTGAGATAGGCATTCATCTTTTGGTTGGATATCAAAGGAAATACCTTTCCATTTACTTGCGCTCTGTAGTTATTTTGATATTTTTTAATTAGCGCAAGTGCTTTGGGTAATAGAGGGGTATTTACGGGTACGAGGGTCTTTTGTCTAAATGTACGCAGCCAGGGCTCGCCGTCTAAGCCGGTCACAATGTTCTCGGGTGTCAAGCCAACCATATCGATAAACGCAAGTCCTGTGTAACAGGAAAAGACAAACATATCACGAACCGTATTTAGCCTTTCAATTTCGAATTCTTTTTCTTCAACACGCTGTAGCTCCCATTCGTTTAGGAATTCTTTGTCTACGGCTTTTTTACGCATTTTAAAGCCTTTAAAAGGCTCACCGTCTACCCAGCGAAGGCTTGACCCTAGGTTGACCATTTTCTTCAGCCTGATCAAATGTTTAAGCACACCATTGGTGTCCATTTTCTTTTGATGATCCTTTGGCCGGTGGTTATAAAGGAATAATTCAAAGTCTGCAATGAACTTGTAGTTAAGTTCGGATAGCTTGAAATCGTCCTGATGATATGCCTGCTTTATGAATTTATCGATATACCGCTGGGTTACGAAATAATGACTCATTGTTCCCTTTGACAGAAGGGTAGAGGCTTGGTCATTGTGATATTTCACCAGGTCACTCAGCATTGGTGTGCTCTGCTCTTCCTTTATTCCCAAAAAAGCGCACTTGAGTTTTTCGGCACTTATAGTCACATCAGCAAGCTCCAGCTTTCTGAAATGATCTTTCATCGTCCATCTGACATCTTCCAAATATTTGTTGATGTCCCGGCCCTGCTTAGTGTTTTTCTTTCCTACTCCGTTAAGTTTATCCCAATGGTCTGTTTCAACCATAAATCCCTTAAGGGCAACATAAATCTTTTCAGAATTAAGCACAATGCCCATAAATACCGGCGCTTTGCCATTCTTTGCGCGTTCCGCGCGCATTTTAAAGTGAATTCCAAATTTTCCTGAATACTCCATTTTACATAAATTTTGATACTTACTGTTTTTGTTTGGTTTTACGCACGTTTTAAGGTGCTAAAAACCGTATCAAACAAGCCTTAAATGCATTAAATTTTATCGACTTAATAAATTGTAAATCAATAATTTATGAGCTTTTAGAGTACCAAAAATATCAAATTCATTTTGGTACTCTTGTGGGTACTCTGAATGTTGATATGAAATGCGAATATTTGAACTGTGGGGAAATAAAAAACCCCGTAAATCATATTGTTTACGGGGTTTTGCGTCTGTTTGACTCTCTTTTCGTGGGAGCAACAGGATTCGAACC
>NZ_QWDC01000011.1 GCF_003432115.1 Mucilaginibacter conchicola | reverse complement strand
CGTCAGTGGATGTTACTTTCTTTTTTTCCGCTAAAAAGAAAGTAACCAAAGAAAAAACTCGCGGCTACGGTAACGCGCTACAAAGTTTCTGATATTTCAATGCCTGTACTATCCGCACGTTACACTATGCCGCAATGTTCGGTGGCGTTGGGTTCGGTTTAATTCTTTGTTTATCCCCTGTCAGCAAAAAAGCTTCAGGTGAAAGCGGGCAGAACGTAGTGGATATATGCGTTGGCAAGGGCATAGCAATACTTGCCCGAAGCGAAGGTTTTGTGCGAACGAAGTGGCGGCAAGATTTTGCAGCCCGTGGTTCTGCGCGATTTGCGGGGCAAAGGCCTTGTGCGGCAAAAGAAGCCTCTTTGCTGTATGAATTTTTGCTTCTTTTGTTTCAAGACAAAAGAAGTAGCCCTCCGCGGCAATGAGCGGGCTAACATCAATAAAAGCATAGACTCAGCATTTGAGCTGCTGAAATAAATTCAGCATGACGATTTGATAAGAGTGCACATCTCCTAAAAATACTGTACCTGTCACCATTTTATCTGTGCTTGTCACCATTTTTGGGGAACGATTTTGGCTCACCTTTGTAGTGTATTAAAACACGTAACAAAATGAGCACTAACAAAATTGCATTAATAACAGGCGGAAGCAGGGGCCTTGGTAAAAACGCTGCTTTAAAAATTGCCTCAAAAGGTATTGACGTGATCATTACCTACCGCGCTAAAAAAGAAGAAGCCGAAGAAGTTGTAAACCAAATACAGGCTGCCGGCCAAACTGCTGCTGCCCTGCAACTGGATACTTCAAAAGTGGCCAGCTTTGCGGGATTTAAAACCGAGCTGACCAAAACTCTGCAGGATACCTGGGGCCGCGATAGCTTCGACTTTTTGGTGAACAACGCCGGTATTGATGCCGCATCGCCATTTGCACAAACAACCGAGGAAGATTTTGACAACCTATTCAACGTTCACTTTAAAGGCGTTTACTTTTTAACCCAAACGCTTTTAAATAACATTGCCGATGGTGGCCGTATCATCAACCTATCAACCGGTTTAACCCGTTTTGCTACACCTGGTTATGCTGCTTACGCATCAATGAAAGGCGCTATCGAGGTGTTCACCAAATACCTGGCAAAAGAACTGGGTAGCCGTGGCATTGCGGCTAATTTAGTTGCTCCGGGCATCATCGAGACCGATTTTACCAAACGTGCTTTTGCAAGTCACCCTGATATGCGCGAGCGTATCTCCTCTATCACCGCACTGGGTCGCCCGGGCCAGCCGGACGATATTGGTGGCATTATAGCATTTTTATGCACCGAAGATGCACGCTGGATCAACGCACAGCGCATTGAGGCTTCAGGCGGGATGTTCCTTTAATAGAGATTAGCGGTTGGTTGATTAGAGATTAGTTGACCGCTATAAGTATGTCATGGTGAGCTTGTCGAACCACTCTGCACACGTAGAGGCGGCCTCGACAAGCTCACTGTAAAAATTGGCTTGCTTATACTTATCTTCTGCATATTTAACTCACCCGATCATCGCTCCCGCTCGACCACCCTCTCTTCGCTGCGCGAAAAGAGGGAATTATCTTTCTCCTCACCCTCTTTGCGCAGCAGAGAGGGTCGACCAGCGAAGCGTAGTCGGGGTTAGTAACAAAAAGAGATGGTTCAATCACAGGCCATCTCTTTTTTGTTTACTATCTTTCGGCCTAAATATTTGGATATGGAATTTGGCCGCGTACCTGAGCATGAACTGGCAAACGTTAATTTCTCACTCCCTGCCGACCCCGCATTTACTACCGAAACACTTGCCCTTGCCGACAGGTCTCAGCCGTTGCAGATGCATGTAGGTTGTGCAAAATGGGGGCGTAAAGAATGGGTGGGTCAGATCTATCCGCCTAAAACAAAGGACGCCAACTTTTTGGATGAGTACGTGAAGCATTTCAACTGTATTGAGCTGAATGCCACCTTTTACCAAACCTACGGACCTGATACCATCAGCAAGTGGAAACAAAAAGCCGACCCTAATCCCAACTTTAAATTTTGCCCTAAATTTTCGCAGAGCATCAGCCATATCCGCAGGTTAAAAAATGCTGAGGATATTACCACTGCTTACTACGAGGGTGTAATGGCTTTTGAAGATAAACTCGGCCCTATGTTTTTGCAGCTGAGTGATAATTTTAGTCCGAAAAGCCTGCCGGAGTTGACCGCTTATCTGGAGCATTTGCCGACAGATGTACCGGTTTATGTAGAGCTTCGCCATAAGGACTGGTTTGCCGTGCCGGAGAACCGCGAAGCTGCATTTAACCTTTTCAGACGATTGAACATCGGCTCTATCATTACCGATGCCAGCGGCCGCCGCGATGTTATACACATGATGCTGCCTACCCCGCATGCCTTTATCCGCTTTGTGGGCAACGGCCTGCACCCTACCGATTATACCCGCTGCGATGAATGGATTGAGCGCATTGCACAATGGAAAGAGCAGGGCCTGCAATCTGTTTGGTTCTTTATGCACCAGCACGATGAACGCTACTCGCCTGAATTGGCTGATTATGTGATAGAAAAAATGAACAAGCGCTTGGGCGTAAGCATCCCGAGGCCGCAGTTTATTGGGAAAGAGATGGGGTTGTTTGATTAAAGGTTCATACCCTTATCGTCATGCCGAACTTGTTTCGGCACCCCAATCGCTAAGGGCTTGTGGTAAGTATCAACGCCAGTCCGCTCAATTGCCGCGGAGGGCTGTTACTTTTTGCTTGATCAAAAAGTAACCAAAAAATCAAGACAAAAAAAACCTTCCGCCCTCTGGCCTTTACCTTGGCCCGGTTTTTTGTCAAGCCTTCCCGCGTTTGCTTCTACACTTTGCCATTCTATTAATTCTCAAATCCTGAAAATTCTGATTCTAACAATGCGTTAGGGATAGAAACGGATACCGGCCCCTGCGCTTAAGGCCTGTGCCATAGGCATCCGTTCGGGGCAGGCGTATGAGTGAATAGCCTGGCCCCGATGTTTATCGGGGAAACGCCCACATAATTAACTCAGCCCCCCCTCTGCTTCGCAAAGAAGCCTCTCCCCAAACCCCTCTCCAAAGGAGAGGCACTTAAGAAGCTACCCTCTTTTCGCGCAACGAAAAGAGGGTCGACGAGCGGAGCAATGTCGGGGTGAGTAAAACAAAACGCATTTAATTCTATATTTGCAGCATGAGCAAACTCTGGCAAAAAACTACCAACGTTGATAAACTGGTTGAGAACTTTACCGTGGGCCGCGACCGCGAGCTGGATAACCAGATGGCGGCTTTTGATGTGCTGGGATCGTTGGCGCATACGCGGATGCTGGAGTCGATAGGATTGATGAGTAACGACGACCTTGCCCTGGTGCAACGCGAGCTGAAAGCCATTTACAACGATGTACAGGCCGGAGATTTTGCCATTGAGGATGATGTAGAAGATGTACACTCGCAGGTGGAGATGCTGCTTACCCGCCGCATTGGCGACGCCGGTAAAAAGATCCACAGCGGCCGCTCGCGTAACGACCAGGTGTTGGTTGACCTGAAACTATTTTTCCGCCACCAGTTGCAACAGGTGGTTAATGAAACTGATAATTTATTCCGCCTGCTGCTACAGCAGAGCGAAGAACATAAAGACGTTTTGCTGCCCGGCTACACGCATTTGCAGGTGGCTATGCCATCATCGTTTGGGTTGTGGTTTGGGGCTTATGCCGAAAGTTTGGTTGATGACCTGGAGATGGTTTTGGCCGCCTGGAAAATCACCAATAAAAATCCTTTGGGTTCGGCGGCGGGCTATGGTTCGTCGTTCCCGCTAAACCGTACCATGACTACCGAGTTGCTTGGTTTTGACAGCATGGCGCACAACGTTGTTTATGCGCAAATGGGCCGTGGTAAAACGGAGCGTATTATTGCGCAGGCGTTGTCGTCAATAGCCGCCACGCTGGCTAAAATGGCCATGGACCAGTGTTTGTACCTGAGCCAGAATTTTGCGTTTGTAAGCTACCCCGAACATTTGACTACCGGCAGCAGCATTATGCCGCATAAAAAGAACCCCGATGTTTGGGAAATTATGCGTGGCAAATGCAACCGCTTGCAGGCCCTGCCAAATGATGTAGCCATGATGACCACCAACCTGCCATCGGGCTACCACCGCGAGCTGCAATTGCTTAAAGAGTTGCTTTTCCCGGCCTTTACCGATCTGATGGACTGCCTGCAAATGGCCAACTTTATGCTGCAGCACATCACGGTTAACAAGAATATATTAGATGACCCTAAATATGCTTACCTGTTCAGCGTTGAAGAAGTGAACAAGGCGGTGCTTAACGGCACACCTTTCCGCGATGCATACAAGCAGATTGGTTTGGATATTGAGCAAGGCAATTTTAATCCTGATAAAACCGTAGCCCATACCCACGAAGGCAGCATAGGCAATTTGCAGAACGAGCAGATAGGTGCCGCCATGGACAAGATCATCAGCAGTTTCGACTTTAAAAAAGTTGAGGATGCGATTAGCTGGTTGGTTCGTTAAGTCGGGAGTCTGAAGTCGGTAAGTCCGAAAGACGAAACCTTGCTTCATTATTCTTTTTTTTACTTACGGACTAATAAAAAACTTTCGGACTTCCGGACAAACGGACTTTCGGACTAATAAAAAACCCCATGCACGGACGCAACAGAGCAGATATATATCCCGGACTGGAAGTAGATATCATCCTTAAAAAAGATCAGCGCAGCGGCAAGCTAACCCGCGGTGTGGTTAAAGATCTGCTTACGAGTGCTACCTACCATTCGCGCGGTATAAAGGTGCGTTTAGAGGACGGGCAGGTTGGCCGTGTTGCCAATATTGTTGAAGAAGACTAAATTAGGCCATACATTATCCGTATGGCAACCCACACTTCACCCAAAAAGCAATTTCTATTTCGTATTGATGCACATTACCGCCTCATTATCTCGTTGATAATTGGAGCGGTAGCATTCCTGTTATCTCGGCATTTACAATCGGTACCCGAGGTAACTTTGATCACCTGGATAGCGGTAGCATTCACTATTATTGTGCTGGATTGGATATGCATATTGGGCGCTCATCCGCGGGAGATCAGGAAAATTGCCAGTCTGGAAGACTCGAGCCGGACTTTGATATTCCTTTTTGTAATGGTGGCCTCGCTGGTGAGTTTGCTGGCAATATACCTGCTGCTAAAATCATCCAAAAACTCGTCAGAAAGTACAACTGCAGCTTATATTATCCTGGCCATGATTGCCGTAGTGGTATCATGGTGGCTGGTACATACGGTATTCACCATGCGATACGCGCATTTGTATTATACCAAAGATAGTCATGGAAAGGAATTAGAAGGTCTCGATTTCCCCAAAGATATGGCCGACCCTGATTACCTCGATTTTGTCTATTTCTCCTTCGTTATCGGCATGACCTTCCAGGTATCAGACGTGGAGATCTCATCCCGCCGCATACGCCGACTGGCATGGATGCACGGGCTTATTTCGTTTGCCTTTAATACAGCAATTGTGGCTTTGAGTATCAATGTGATATCGGGGCTGGTATCTAAGTAATGACCGCTGATTGGGGGTGATTAGAGGATTGGTGTGATTTCTCCACGCGTCATTGCGATCCGCCGGCTGGCGGAGTGGCAATCCCCTACTTACAGAGCGGCTCTGTATATCGAGGATTGCCACGTCGCTGTTGCTCCTCGCAATGACGCGTGGCCGGACTTTACTCCCCCTCAATCTTCGAATGCTTCTTCGTATCCTTCATAAAAGAGTACACCGCCAGGGATACACCTATACAGAACGTAACATACCAGTAAAACCAGCTCTCGTGGTGGTTATCTTTAAACAACAGGGCAATATACTCTGCCGTGCCGCCGAAGATGGAAACCGCAATGGCATACGGGAAACCGACACCTAAAGCACGGATATGCGCAGGGAAAAGTTCAGCTTTTACTACGGCATTAATGGATGTGTAATTACTTACCACCAACAAGGCGATCATAATAAGCGCGAATGCCACCCAAAAGTTCATGGTATTGCCAAGGAAAGTAAGGATCGGGATGGTAGTCAGCAAACCTAAAATACCGAATGCTTTGAGCATAGGTTTACGGCCTATACGGTCTGATATGTAGCCGTATAGTGGTTGCAGCAACATAAATACCACCAATGTTAAAGTTGATATCAGTGTGGCATCGCTTTTATCGAAACCGCTGGTGTTCACCAAAAACTTTTGCATGTAGGTGGTGAATGTATAAAACGCTACCGTACCGCCAAGGGTTAAACCAATAACGGTCAACACCTCGCGCGGGTGTTCACTAAGGGCTTTGAGGGTACCACGTAATTCGGGCTTTTTGGTCTCATGGTCAAACGTGGCCGATTCCTGCAGGGTACGCCTCAGGTACATTACTACAATTGCCAGCACAGCACCAATGCCGAACGGGATACGCCAGCCCCAGCTATGCAGCTGTTCATCCGATAGAAAAACGCGCTGCAGCAATACCAGCACGCCAAGTGCAAGTAATTGTCCCATGATCAAGGTCACATACTGAAAGCTGGAGTAAAAGCCGCGGTGCTTTTTATCGGCCATTTCGCTGAGGTAAGTGGCGCTGGTGCCGTACTCTCCACCAACGCTGATACCCTGCAGCATCCTGGCTAACACCAGCAACACCGGGGCGGCAACATTAATATACTTGTAGCTGGGCGTTATGGCTATCATTAAAGAGCCTGCGCTCATTAAGAGCACCGAAAAGGTCAGCGCTTTTTTACGCCCGTGTTTGTCGGCAAATGTACCCATCAGCCAGCCGCCTATCGGGCGCATCAGGAAACCAAGGGCAAAGATACCTGCGGTGTTTAGTAACTGCGCGGTCTGGCTTCCTTTGGGAAAGAAAGCCCCCGCAAAGTACAGCGAGAATGCCGAGTACACATACCAATCGTACCACTCTACCAAATTCCCCAACGAGCCCCCGATAATGGACCAGATACGGCTTTGTGTTGTAGGTTTGGTGGTGTTCATAGATGGTTGTGGGTTTTGACGAAGATAGTTAATTACTTCAGTGTTTCATTAGGAATGGCATTGAGAGATATGAGTCGTCAGTGGATGTTACTTTCTTTTTCCGCAAAAGAAAGTAACCAAAGAAAACTCGCGGCTGCCGCAAAATGCTTTTAAGTTTCTGCTATTGCATTGCCTGTGCTACCCGCCTTTTGCGAAGGCCGCATAAGTTTGGTTGCGTTAGGTTCATCACGATAGTTTTTTTTTCCGTCAGCAAAAAAGCTTCGGGCAAAAGCGGGCAGAACAATGGTGGCCTGTGCGGTGGTAAGGGCATTGCGGAATCGTTTGCAGAAGTTGTGGGCGGTGGGCGGGGCAAAGGATTTCCAGCCCGTGGTTCTGCCCGCTTGCAGGGTAAAGGCCTCGTGCGGCAAAAGAAGCCTCTTTGCTGTATGAATTTTTGCTTCTTTTGTTTCAAGACAAAAGAAGTAGCTCTCCGCGGCAATGAGCGGACCAATGTGATTCTAACCATAGGCTCATACTAAAGAGATTATTGATGTGTTTAATTTTCTTTAAGGTATCAATGAGCTCCCTTCGGTCGGTTGTCTTCGTACCTCGCAATGACGCCTTTTATATTCAAACATTTTTTCCTTATCTTCCCTTATGCTTTTCACCGAGGATTTTTTGCATTATGTGTGGCAGTTCAGGCTGTTTAACCGCATCAATTTGCGCACTACCGAAGGCGAAGAGCTGGAGATCCAATCCGTTGGCCTGCATAACAAAAATGCCGGGGCCGATTTTCAGAACGCCCGTATTCGCATTGGTGACACTACCTGGGCGGGCAATGCAGAGCTGCACCTTTCCTCTTCCGACTGGCAAAAACACGGGCATACTACCGATGGCGCTTACGACAATGTGATACTGCACGTAGTGTACAATGATGATCTACCGCTTTTCCGTGCTGATGGCAAACGCGTGCCTACGCTGGAACTGAAAGACCGTATCCCGGCCGAGCTGCATTACCGCTACCATAACCTGGTATTCGGTAACCAAAGCATTATCCCCTGCGAGGGGAGTATTGCCACAGTGGATAGCATCACTATGCAAAACTGGCTGACAAGGATCCTGGTTGAACGGTTGGAGAAACGTTCGCAAACCGTAATAGCCGCCCTGCAGCAAAACCGCGGCGACTGGGAAGAAACGTTCTATCAATTTCTGGCCGCTAACTTTGGTTTTAAAGTGAACGCGCTGCCGTTTGAGCTGATGGCAAAATCGTTGCCGCAGAACATTTTGGCTAAGCATAAGAACAATGCCATACAGATTGAGGCGCTGATATTTGGCCAGGCCGGTTTTTTGGATGGAGAAATGGAAGATGCATATCCAAAGGCTTTACAAACCGAATATAATTTCCTGCGCAAGAAATACACCCTTAGCCCTATCGAGAACCATCTGTGGAAATTCCTGCGGATGAGGCCTCAGAATTTCCCTACCGTACGACTGGCGCAGTTTGCGGCTTTGGTTTATCAGTCAAACCACCTGTTATCAAAAGTATTGGAGATAAAGGATATTAAGGAAATGCGCGAACTGTTCAGCAACATCCGTGTAAACGAATATTGGGAAACGCATTACCGTTTTGATAAGGAGAGCAAGGCATCATCCAAAAGCCTTGGGGCGGCATCTATAGATACTTTGATACTGAATACTGTGGTGCTTTTCCTGTTCAGCTATGGCAAGCATCTGCAATTGCAGTATTACGTGAGCAGGGCTTTAAAAATGCTCGAAAATATCCCAGCCGAGCACAACAATATCACCGATGATTTTGTTAACTTAGGATTGAAAATAAATTCGGCGTTTGATTCGCAGGCGCTGCTGGAGCTTAAAAATAGTTACTGCAGTTATAAGAAATGCCTGCAATGCGGCGTTGGTATTAAAATTTTAAAACCCAACTGATATGCTACAACGGATCATCACCTTTTTTGAGCGCTACTCTTTTGGGGTATGCACCTATCTCGGCGAACGTTTTAACGTATCTATCGCCAAAATAAGGTTATTCTTTATCTACTCGTCGTTTTTGGCGGTGGGCTTTCCACTGATATTTTATTTCTTTGCGGGCATCGTTCTGGACATCCGCAACTACGTAAAACGCAAACGTACCCGCGCTATCGACCTATAATACAACCTTACCTGAACCTTTATCGTGACAATAAAATTTCCGTTTTTAAACATCAAACAGAAACCGTTTGAGTTGTTTGGCTTGTGTGCAGTGGTGTTATTTATCCTCTCGCTCGTTCCGTTTAAGCAATCTTCTGATATCAACTTTCACGATACTTATTTCGTGTTTTCGATAAGAAGCCTCTTTATTTCATGTACGGTCTTATTCCTTTTTATCTGGATGTTGTACCTGCTTACAAACAAGATGTCGCTTTCATCCAAACTAAGCTGGATACACACTTTAGCAACAATAAGTACTATTGCATTCTTGCTAATGCTCCCGAGCGGGATAATATCATTGAACGATAGTCCTAAACGATATTACGCGTTTGCAGAAGCCGAACAAGCGTCATTTTTAAATATCACTACTTTTTATTCGGCAATGGCTATAATACTGATAGTCGCTCAGTTATTGTTCCTGATAAACATTGGCGCAGGATTAATAAAATGGGCACTACGCAGGGCTTAGACTATACCATCAAGCATTTTGATGTATAGCTCAATGCCGTGGCCTATCTCATCTACATAAATAAACTCATCAGCAGAGTGCGAACGTGCCGAATCGCCGGGACCAACTTTGATTGATGGAATATCCAGCAACGACTGATCTGACGTAGTTGGCGAACCATAAGTTTTACGGCCCAATGCCACGCCCGATTGTACAAAAGGATGGTTTTTATCTATTGATGATGGTTTTAAGCGGATGCTGCGCGGGCGAACCTCACAGTTCACATGCTCGCGGATGATCTCCAATACTTCTTCGTTGCGGTAAGCATCGGTCACCCTTACATCAACAGTAAAAGTACATGTGGCAGGTACCACATTATGCTGCGAGCCGGCGTTGATAATGGTTACCGACATCTTGATAGGCCCAAACACTTCCGATTCTTTAGGGAACCGGAAATTACGGAACCACTCGATATCTTTAAGCGCTTTGTAGATGGCGTTATCACCTTCCTCGCGGGCGGCATGTCCTGCTATACCAAAAGAGGTACAATCCAGCACCATAAGGCCGCGCTCGGCAATGGCAAGCTCCATTAGTGTAGGCTCACCCACAATACCGAAGCTTAGTTCGCCAAGATCAGGGATGATGAGCTCAAGACCGTTAACGCCCGAAATCTCTTCTTCGGCAGTGGTTGCCAGGCAAAAGTTATATTTAAGATCGGCACGATCAAAGTAGTACAAAAACACGTGGATAAGCGATACGAGGCAACCGCCGGCATCATTACTGCCCAGGCCGTACAGTTTGCCATCTTCAATTTTGGCATCATAAGGGTCGCGGGTGTAGCCACTGTTGGGTTTTACCGTATCATGGTGCGAGTTGAGCAGGATAGTTGGCTTGTTGGCATCAAAATGCTTGTTCCATGCCCAGATGTTGTTGAGCTTGCGGTGCGTTTTAACGCCGTGCGTTTGCAGGGTTTGCTCTATCAGATCGGCAGTGCGGTCTTCTTCTTTACTGAAAGACTGGATAGAGATCAATTGCTGCAATAACTGCAGCGCCTGC
>NZ_QWDC01000010.1 GCF_003432115.1 Mucilaginibacter conchicola | reverse complement strand
TTTTTTTTTCTGCTCCTTTGATATGATACAAAGCTTGATAACCGGATAGCCGCCAGGTCTTTTCAGCAGGAGCTTGTGGTGCAGTTTCAATTGCAGTGAAGGTCACCCTGGTAAAATCGCCGGGGCTCGAACTGTTGCGCTGGATCACCTGATGAGGCAACCAGGTATCCCGATCAATAAGTATTTTGTAAAAAATAGTGACCGGTTTGCTCAGGTACGTATAGACTCCTGCATAACTTATTTGTTTGCCGGACATGGTCAATCCCAGAAGTTCGTACCTGCGGTTATTGATGATTGTATCACCTGCCGACAAGATAACGGAGTCATCCTTTAATACCGTTTGCATTGTACTCCGTAAAACAGGAATGCTGTTATAAAAAAATGACAAGCCTCCAAAAAATGTAGCTTTGGGTGCCGTATGTTCTTCATAGGTCCTTTGCTGGTGGGCAAACGAATAATAGTCCCTGCCATCAAACACCTGCAACACATCTTTGGACGCCAGTTGGAAGCGTAAGGCTGTATCTTGATCAAACTCATAGTAACAATCGGCTTCAGCTTTTGAGAAATAATTTTCAGAAGGGTAACTGAGTTCGCGGGCGTAGTGGTAACGAATGCCTTTCAGATCAGAAAGATGATCAGCGAGTTTCCCGGCTACCGATTTTGCCCTTTGTGGCTGCGCGCTCAGTGGTAAACTTGGAATCAGGCAAATAAGCAAGTACATCCAGAATACATAAATACTTTTCATAGTGTTTAACAAGATATTTTACCCAAAGCTATATTCACTTAGTCAAATGCTTTTGATTTTATAGACGAGCGCTCTTAAAATTCAGACCATTCCACTTTCGTCGAAAATATAAGGGGCTTTGTCGAAAGCTTGTGTGTCTGATTTCTATTACAATGAGAATACGATTAAATTGCCACATGCAAAGCCGATCTCTCCCAAATAAGTTTAAATACCTGGCTATCGAAACGGTGTTCTTCGCGCTTTTGTTCCTGATATTCCCCGTGCTTTCAAATTACGAATACAATTTTATCGAACTCCACAAAGAAAGATGGCTTCAGGAAGAAACCGTTTTAGCTATCTATTATGGATTGGCGGAACTACTCACATCAGTTGTCTACTACATCATTGTCAGACAATTTTTATTCAGTAAACGGTTTGCCCGGTTCATTTTATTTACCGTTATATACCTCGTCGCCTATCATTTCTACAGGAGCGGGCTGTATTACGCGACGGCTCACATGACATTCCTGCCAACGCATTTAAGATCGGTATCACAACATTGGTATGACGCGCACAGTCGTATCAATTTTAGTATTGTATATATGTCTACCCGACTCATCTGCGTCGTATCTCTGGCTTATTTTATCCGATCGATGAAACAGGATGAACTGCTCAATACACTAAGAGAACAGCACCTGCTTACCGAACTTAACTATCTGAAAGCGCAGCTTCATCCACATTTCTTTTTTAACACGATCAATAACATCTATGCATTAGCTTTGAAAGGTTCTGCTGAAACCGCTGGAATGGTAGCCCGACTTGGAGATATGATGCGCTATATCCTCGATGAAGCAGAGCAGGATAGCGTTTCTTTATGCCGTGAGATCAGTTTTCTTAATGATTATATGGCTCTTGAACGCATCCGGCACGAGGGTCATGAGATCATATTCGATGTGCAGGGTGTACATAACGAGGTAGAGATTGCTCCGCTACTTTTACTACCTTTTATCGAAAACGCCTTCAAGCATGGGTTGAGTGAAGATACTAACAGAGGGTTTGTAAAGATCATTATTTGTGTTACATCAACCGAGTTGATTCTTGATGTTGCTAACAGCAAGCCGGTTGCTAAACAGAATTCGCGAACTGGTATTGGTATCAGAAACGTTCAAAAAAGGCTGGATCTGCTGTATGCGTCCAGGTACCAGTTGGAGGTTAGAGATGAACAGCAGGAATATTCCGTAACTTTAATACTAAAACGTTATGATTAACTGCCTTATCGTTGACGACGAACCGCTTGCCAGAGAGATCATCGCTCGCTACATCGCTGCTGACAACAGACTGCGGATATTAAAAGCCTGTGGGAATGCGGCAGAAGCTTTTGACTGCCTGCACATTTACCCGGTCGATCTCCTGTTTTTAGATATCAGGATGCCCGGCGTTGACGGGATCAGTTTCCTACGCTCGTTGCGCGCTCCCCCGGCTGTGATCTTTACGACCGCCTTTTCCGAGCACGCCCTGACAGGATTTGAACTGGAAGCGGTGGATTATCTGCTAAAGCCTATCACAAAGGAAAAATTCGACAGGGCGATCAGCAAGTTCCTAAAGATCGTACCTCAGAAAATTAACAGACAAAAAGACTATACTTACTTTAAAGTTTCAGGGCGGCTCATAAAAATTCATCACGCCGACCTGCTGTATGTCCGCGCTGTCAAAGACTATGTCTCTCTTTGTACAATTAACGGCAATTATCTTTGTTACATGACGATGAAGTATCTTAACGAAATGCTGCCGGATGAAGTATTTGTACGTGTACATCGTTCCTTCATAGTGAACAAGAATGCCGTAGAGACGGTTGAAAGGAACGCGTTAAAGATACGCGGGGAAATGATCCCTATAGGTGCGGTCTATCGGAACCTTCGTTGGCAATAGTTCCACCGCCGATAGTGAGTACTACTGTGATATGCGGCCAAAGCAAGTAAATTGATTGTTATCTCCGCCCCCTAATCAGTATTCAAGGC
This sequence comes from Mucilaginibacter conchicola, assembly GCF_003432115.1. Classification (GTDB taxonomy): domain Bacteria; phylum Bacteroidota; class Bacteroidia; order Sphingobacteriales; family Sphingobacteriaceae; genus Mucilaginibacter; species Mucilaginibacter conchicola. The sequence continues at coordinate 16,707 of NZ_QWDC01000010.1, read as the reverse complement.
CTGAGCCGGTTTCATCAGTGCGGCCTTTACCGATTGGAAGCTCACGGTCGCCATCGCCATCAAGAGAGCGGTCAGCCCGGTGCCGGCAAAGACCGACCAGTGAATCTTGATCCGGTAAGCAAAATCGCTCAGCCATTGATCCATGGCGTACCAGGCAAGTGGCGTTGCGATCAGCAGCGCAATAGTAATAAGTTTAACAAATTCCAGCGATAGCAGCTTAACGATCCCTGTCACAGAAGCACCCAGCACCTTTCGGATCCCGATCTCTTTGGTACGGACGCTGATATTGTAGGCAGTAAGACCAAGAATTCCCAGGCAGGTGATGAATAGGGTGATCAGTGAAAAAGTGTTTACGATCTGCCCGAAACGCTGTTCATTCTTGTATTGCTGGTCGAACATGTCATCGAGAAAGCGATAGTCGAGCGGATAACCCTGGTAATTGTTCTTCCACACTTTGCGCACCTTGCTGATAATGACCGAAGGATCAGTGTTTCGAAACCTAAGCGAATAAAAGGCAGGTGATCCACTATAAAAATGCAGCATCGGAATAATGGCTTCCTTCATCGAGAGCTGGTGGTAATCTTTGACGACGCCCCTGATCGTCACCGGGCCGTTCCAGTCAAGTTTTTGACCGATCGCCGCCGCCGCATTGTTAAAGCCGAAAAGTTTGGCGGCAGCTTCGTTAATGATCACCTGGTTGCGGCTGGAGTCGCCTGCATGAAAGTTTTCCCCTGCGGCCATTCTGATCTCCATGGCCGGTATGAAATCCGCGTCTATGCCGTAGCTATAAAAATTATAACCGAGCCCGTCACGGCTGCCATACCTGCTGATCCCGTTGCTTGAACTCAGATCGTGCTGACTGACACCTGGTAGCGCGCCGGAGGTAGTGACCATGCTAACACCCGGGATCTGCGCCAATTGGTTCTTTAGCGCCTGGTCCTGCATTTGCCTTGCCTGATCCTGTCCCATGGGCGCGTTAAGCACCAGCACCTGCGAAGGGTTAATCCCTTTGTTCTGGTTTTTCATATAAGCGAGCTGCTGGTAGACGATAAATGAAGCTGAAAGTACGACGAGTGCGATAATGAATTGTCCTAAGACCAGCGACCGTCTCAACAGATCGCCCTGTCTCGACGCGGTAAATACACGGTTCACCACACGGATCGGTTTGGTAGCGGATAGACTGATGGCAGGGTAGAGCCCGGATAAAATACAATTCAGGAGAAGAAGTACTGCACATAGGGTCCAGAAAGGAACACCGCTGAACAACTGGCCGGCAGACGGAAGGCCTGTCAGGGCAAGATAGAATGGCAGGGCCAGCTTAATCAACCAGAGCGCCACCGCCATCGCAAAGATATTCGTCAATACCGTCTCCAGCATGAACTGTAGAATGAGGAGTGGCCTTGAAGAGCCAAGGAGCCTGCGCATGCCGGTCTCTTTCAGGCGTCTAGTTGCACGGGCCGTGGTCAGGTTGACGTAATTGACGGAACCTACGGCCAAAATCAAGATAGCCATTAAGAACATGAATTTTACGGACTTGGCATCGCCGTTCACATCCGGCTCGTACGTTTTATGCGAATAAAGATGTATGGATTTTATAGGCTCTGCAGTAAAAAGGTTGCCTTTACTGATCTTTCCGTTCAACATCTCCATACTGAACTTTTTCAGTTTTTGATTGAAGGCCGTAAGGTCCGTTCCGGATCGCATGAGCAGGTATGTATAATTGTTATTACCATTCCAGCTGTTCAGATCCCAGCCCAGGGCAGGCAGTGTACTGAATGAAAGCAAAACATCCGCTTTCAAGTGCGTATTTGAAGGTATGTCTTTCATGACGCCGCTCACCTCAAAAAAGTCCTTGCCTATCTTGATATGCTTGCCTAAAGCAGCTACAGTACCAAAGATCCTCCGGCTTTGAGATTCACTCACGACGATACGCATTGGTGCATTGAGCGCTTCTTTTATATTTCCCTCGATCAGATCGAAATTAAATACATCAAAAACGGAAGGATCCGCCGCATACATGTAATTTATCCGGTAAACCTGATCATGGTAACTGATCTCCGACTGCGCTTCCATGTGCTGCATCCTGACAAACTCCCGGACATCCGGGAAATAGTCCTTTAACATCGGACCGAGCGGCGGATGGGTCTCACAATCAGTGGTCACGTATTTAGCCCCCTGGTAAAGCTCATAGGTGATGCGGTAAATGTTATCTGCCTTTAAATGGAAGTCTTCGTAACTATACTCAAAATTCACAAAGTTGATGATCAGTAAGAAAACCGAAGTTGCGATAGAGAGTCCCAGGATGTTTATGACCGAATAGAAGCCGTCCTTATAAAGCTTCCTCCAGGCGATTTTAAAATAGTTAAGCCACATAAGCAAACATTAGATAGTTGATCTAAGCAGGGTCGGTATTATCGCGTTATCATAAACTAATTGATCTTACCGTCATACCGTTCTATAGATTGACCTTAAATCAAACGAAATTAATGCCATCGTCTTAACGTACTGTTGATAAGCAATTTACGTATCAATACAGCCCTTTGCTCTGTACGATAACGTACACTTGGAGTGCGATAACGCACGGTAAAATTTGTTACAGGTCCGCTAGCAATTGCAGTCATTTCGTTTGAAAAAGTATATTCCTCGTCGTATATCTAAACTTCTGCACTTTTAGCGATGTAAAGCAGAGCTTTACCAGGCCGCCGGCCAGGGCACTCAAGTACCCTGTCTCAAAACGATGAACGAGGTAGGGAACTTTTACCGGCAGTCAGGAAATACAGAAAGATGTCTCCGCTGAAATACCCTAAGCTTCACAAGCCTGCCAATAAAAGCACCCTGGCGCAAGGTTAAATCTGCGAATTAAGAACAAGAACAGTGAAAATAAATTATAAAAGGGTAGAGCTTCCCCTTTTATATCAAAATACTTTTGAAGAAATTTAACGGACAGAGGTTTATCACCATAGCTTATCGACTCGTCTCCGGGAAAACTTATCGCTTACTTAATAAGTTTTTGATCTCGTGGATTTACGTTAATGCAGCACGCTATTGGAAAATAGTGCCCGATTTTTAAATATTTCTGGAATTTTTACAGCATTGTACTGGATCTCTCAAAATCCAAAACACCGCTCACCAAATTCGGCGATGCGAAAATCTAATGGAGTTGAAGTAATGACCAACAGAGATGACCGCTCGGTCAGTCTCTATCTGAATGAACTTACCGGTATTGGTATGCTGGATGCCGATACGGAACTTGACCTCGCGATACGATCGAGAAAAGGGGACCAGGAAGCGGCGAGACGCCTGGTGAGCGGCAATCTTCGCTTCGTTGTTTCTATCGCCAAACAATTCCAGAACCAAGGCTTTCCGTTGGCCGATCTGATCGCTGAAGGGAACCTCGGGCTGATCGAAGCCGCAAAACGTTTCGAGCCGCTGACCTTTAATTCAGAAAAGGGCAAAACTTACTTTTTGCAATAACTATCAATACCCGACTAACGCCTTAATGCGCTGCTTAGTGACCGTTTAATTTGTTTATCCGCCCGGCAAGTGCTACCTTGCCGGCGTACTTGCACGGGGTGCTTTTGTATAACAAAGGCTGAGATGATACCCGAAAACCTGATCCGGATAATACCGGCGGAGGGATGCACGGCCTTACATCTGTCTATGGCAGCCTGCGCGCTGTTTGTTCAATAGGAAAAGCCTTGTTTCTGCCGCCATGTATCGCGGTGCCGGAAGCAAGGCTTTTTCACGTTTAACATCTATTGAAATGGAACAAACAGAAAACAACTGTTTCGGGTTGATGACCCGGTCACTAACGAACTGGCAGGGCAGAAAAGAGTGGTTCTTTAACCGCGAGCACACCGATACCTACGAGCAATGGTACGATGGGCGTTATAAACGTGCCGAAGTATGGCAGAAAAAAGTGATGGCGCAGCTTGTCGGCAAGGACACCGGTATAAAGGAACTCCTGGAGTTTGGCTGTGGCACCACGCGTTTTACGCGCTGGTGGCACGAGATCGGCATTGATGCCACGGGCGGCGACCTGTCGCCCTTTCTGCTCGGGCAGGCCGTACATCTTTTTGAAGGCGACCTGGTCAACGCCGATTCTCACTACATGCCTTTTAAGGATAATACCTTCGATGCCCTTGCTTTTATCACCACTTTCGAATATTACCGCGACCCGGTCATGGTGATCCGCGAAGCAGCAAGAGTGGCCAGGCACGGCATCGCGTTCGGTATGATGAACCGTAATTCGCCAAAAGTACTGCGCCGGAGAGTGCAGCAGCTATTCGGCAAGAACCCGTTTTACGTCACCGCCACATTTTATACCCCTAAGCTGTTGATCGCGCAGATCGACAAGGCGCTGGAAGGCCGTGATCATAGTTTGGAATGGACCTGTACCGGTTTGCCAAAATGGTTTCCCCTTCAGCAATGGAGCGTACCGGTCGGCGATTTTTTCGGACTATACGTAAAGTTCAACGATTAATTTTTTCTGTGATGTCTCAATTTACCGGAAAAATAGCGGGAGAGGGTTTCGATGACCTGATCCTGCCCAGACTGGGGGCCGCCCGGCACGAGATCGTTCAGGGTGCAGCTTTCGGCGTCGACGTTTCTGTGATCGATATCGGAGGAGGGACGGGCCTTGCCATGACCAGCGACCCGCTTTCCTGGATCCCTTCGCTTGGTCTCGCCGAATCCGCCTGGCTTTCTGTGCACCTGATGGCCAACGATATGGCGACGACCGGTTTTGCGCCTATGTACGCCCAGATGGTGCTGAACCTTCCGCCGGATGCCGGCGAACATGATTTTAAGATTTACTGGGAAAATGTACACCGGTATTGCAAAGCCATCGGCGTATCCATTACTGGCGGTCATACCGGAAGCATCGAGGGCCAAAATTCCACCATTGCCGGCGGCGGTACCATGATGCTTACTGCGCCGCTGGATAAGATCCTGCTCAGTAACCGCGCACAGGCCGGAGACCTGATCATAGTGACGAAGGAATGTGCGATATCATCCACGGCCATTCTGGCGATGAGTTTCCCACAGACCGTGATACAGAAGCTTGGGCGTGAGGTCTATCAAAATGCTTGTGAGCTATTTTACCAAACCTCTTCGCTACCCGAAGCGCTTGCTGCTGCACAAACCAGGCAGCTAACAGCCATGCATGATGTGACGGAAGGCGGGGTGCTCGGCGCGGCCGTAGAAATGGCCAAAGCATCGTCCCTTGGGTTGCGTATTTACGATGAGCATTTACCAAAAGGTTTTGCACAGGAACAAATAGCCGCGCTTTTCGGGATCGACACGCGTTTTTGCGTCGGGGCAGGAGCGATGATCATGGCCGTTAAAAAAGGACAGGAGCAGGTTGTCAAAGCCACGCTCGCCGGCCAGAACATCCGTGCAACAGTGATCGGTGAATTTACCCTCCCGGAAACCGGTTGTCAGCTTATCACGGAAGGGCAAGCCGCAGCAGTTCCTTATTTCGAAAAAGACCCTTACTGGGCAGCTTATTTTAACGCTTACAAAAATGGATGGGAATAAAAAAAATATAGATCAGGGTATCTACCTGGTGATCGATCCGGGTATGGAGAAGCCGGAACTTTTATTAAAACTGGCTTTGGCTTTAAAAGCCGGCCTGGCCGCGGTACAGATCTGGAACCACTGGCCCGAAGACGCGGATAAGTCGGCTCTTATCCCGGCCGTATCCGCGCTTTGCCGCGCTGCAGGCGTGCCCTTGTTGATCGGTAACGATTGGGAATTGCTGATGAGTTCGCGGGATCTTGACGGCGTGCATTTTGATGCTGTACCGGAAAACTTCGAAGAGATAAAAGAGAGGGTCGCCAGGCCATTCCTTGCGGGTATTACCTGCTCGGGCGAGCTTAGTACCGTTGAATGGGCAAATAGTAACGGGTTTGATTATATCTCATTTTGCGCGATATACCCTTCCTCTTCATCCGCCAACTGCCCCATCGTGAGCCCTGAAACGATTAATACGGCGAGGCGAATCACCGGTCTGCCGCTCTTTGTCTCGGGCGGAATAACACCGGATAATATACCGGAATTAAAAAAGCAGGCATTGTTCAATGGTGTCGCCGTCATTTCCGGTATCATGAAAGCGGATGATCCCTTAGCCGCGACGCAAGCTTATAAAAATGCATTTACACTCAAAAACGATAACAGATGAAATTAAAGACCATAGAGAAATTGTGCTGTCCTTTTGACAAGCAGGACCTGCAACTACAGATACTTGCAAAAGATACCGCTGAAAATGTGCTGGAAGGCATATTGTGCTGCACATCCTGCCAGCGGAATTATCCTATCGTTTACGGCGTGCCTGTCATGGCGCCCGACGAATACCGCCAGTTAGCCCTTGAACAACCTTTGCTGGACCGGTGGGAGCTGGAATACGGGTTGTCCCCTGTCAAGCTGCTGCCCTGAACTTACTGTAACAACCCGCAGGAGCCGGACGGCTGACCATTGAAAGAGAATTGTTTAAAATGCACAACCTTTAGGAATGTCAGGCGTATATAATTATAAACCTGTAATGATGGAACGGCTCCGGATGGAATTCATGATCAGAAGAATGTGTATGCTGTTGGCGGAAAACCTTGCGAAGCTCAGCGCATGCGATCCGCTAAGTGAGGCTTACGGGGCTGAAGTACGACAGCTCATCAGGGAACAGGTGGAGCTCCAGCATCTGATCATTTCCGCACTTCGCTGCTATGTTGAAGATGATCCGCAGTTGATCGCTTTGTTTGAACAAGGAGTGCATGACATGGAGCTGCTCGGTCTGCTGAGATCAAACCAGATTATTCTTCAGGAAAATCAGTAGGCATAAGACCGGTTTTGTCGGGCCAGGGTAGCAGGCCAGTTGCGGACTGTGATAACTGTTCTTACCGGTATGGAATGCGGCTGCCCGCTCAGATGTCTTTCGGAGAGATGAAAGCGCGTAACAAAAAGCCTTGTCATTGGACAAGGCTTCACCAAAACAGTATGAGTTGTTGATTATTTTTTTGCGGCGTTCTTTTTATCTGTCACCTCCTTACGAAGATCTGTAGCAAGCGCTTTGATCTGCTGTAGGGCATTACGGAAGCGTGTTCCCGCGGCATTGTTGTTTTTTTCATAGAAAGCCTGGCCTTCTTTTTCCGCCGTCTCAACGAGGGCTTTCAATTCTGTTAATTTTTCCATTGTTTTAAAATTAAACTTGCGCACCGGAAATGGTGCGCCTGCAAATATAGGGAATCAACAGCAACCAGCGTACGGAAGGATATCCCCGGATCTTCAGCGTAAGCGAAGATTATTGCACGGGACTTTTACGGACCGGTTTTTAAAGAGCCGGTGGCGGTCATCAAACTTTTATAAACGCCTCCTGTATATACAATATGCTAAAAAGAATCCTGGTCGTTCTGTCCGTGTTTGTCACCCTCGCCGCTCATGCGCAGGATACCTTGTCCGTTACCCTGGAAAACGTCAAATACCCTTATCCTGTTAGTTTTCTGCCCCTGCATATGGAAGGGCAGGATGTGCGGATGGCCTATATGGACGTGAAACCGGACAAGCCCAACGGGAAGACGATCATGCTTTTTCATGGTAAGAACTTTGGCGGATATTACTGGGCAAATGTGATCAAAGCACTAACGCTGCAAGGTTACCGCGTGATCGTTCCTGACCAGATCGGTTTCGGTAAATCATCAAAGCCCTACATACATTACAGCTTTCACGCCCTTGCCAGGATCAATAAAGCTTTGCTGGATACCCTTGGTATCAGTAGAATTACGCTTCTGGGGCATTCGATGGGCGGGATGCTGGCCACACGCTTCAGCCTGATGTATCCCGGGGTTGTACAAAAGCTTTTGCTCGAGGATCCGATCGGCTTGGAGGATTACCGTACCTTCGTCCCTTATAACAGCGCTGCGGACGATTATAAAGCAGAACTCAAAACCACCCATGAAAGCGTGAAGAAGTATTACGAAAGCTCCTATTTTGTCAAATGGAAGCCTGAATACGATTATCTCGTTGAGATTGGCGCGGGTGTGGCAAAAAGTGCGGATTTTCCGCGCTATGCTATGGTAGCCGCGTTGACTTTTGAAATGATTTATGAACAGCCCGTTTGTTATGAGTTCGGAATGCTCAAAATGCCGGTGGTCTTGTTTACAGGTAAAGAGGACAAGACCATTGTAGGCAAAGCGCTTTTGACAGATACTGAAAAAGCAAAACACGGGCAGTACAAGATACTCGGCCCTGAGACCGCAAAGAAAATACCCCGTTGCAAGCTCATTGAATTTGATAACGTCGGGCACATTCCGCATATTGAAGCGCCGGACAGATTCTTAAAAACGCTGGCTGAAAATCTATAAGAAACAAGGCCTGCAGGCCAGCGCGCGCCGCTTAGCGAATTCAACCAACAACTGTAGCATACAATTCCGAAATTAGATTACATTTACACTTCAGATCGGGCCGCATACTTCTTTGCGGCAATCTCTTTTTTAGGATGGATACAAATATCATCGAAAGTACAGAACAGTTTCTCTCTGGCGGTGGCGAAATGGGCAAGCTCATCCGCACTATGGATTGGTCGAAAACAGCATTGGGGCCGGTTGAAAGCTGGCCGCAAAGTTTAAGAACATCCGTCAGCCTTTGTTTGTCCTCAACGTTCCCCATCCTAATCGCCTGGGGACCGGAAACGATACAGATCTATAATGACAGTTACCGCCCGATATGTGGTGCCAAGCACCCAGAGTCGATGGGGCAAAACTTCAGGATCTGCTGGGAGACGGCCCTGCCCGTAGTAGGCGACGCCTTCAGCCGTGGCGAACAGGGCGAAGGTACCTACATCAGTGACCAGCGGATGTTTTTGGACCGTTATGGTTATCTCGAGGAATCGTGGATGACCTTTTCTTTCGCGCCTATCCGGGATGAGACCGGTGGAGTAGGCGGTATATTTCACCCGATAACCGAAACTACCGTCAAAATGCTCAGCGGCCGCAGAACGCAGGTACTGCGAGACCTTGGCGCTGCACTGGGCAAAGCCAAAAATATTCAGGAAATAGGTTCAATAACCTCGTCGCTTTATAAAGATTATGAACTTGATATCCCTTTCCTGCAGATCTATCAGCTGGATCATCAAACGGGCATAGCAAACCTCAGCTGCGCTGCCGGAACAGATGAAGGCTCTGTATTAGCGCCTTTGTCAGTAACTCTGAATGATAACAGTAAACATTTATGGCCGTTTGCAGAGGCTAATATTAACAGCCGGATGCAGCAGGTTACAGACCTGCAAAATCGCTTCGGCGATTTTGTTTGTGGCCCTTATCCGGAAGTTCCGCATACGGCGATGATCCTGCCGGTCAAAATCAGCGGTCAGGACCAGGTATTTGGTTTTATCGTTGCAGGGGTGAGTGCCTGCCGCGCACTGGATAACGACTATATTAACTTTTACGATCAGCTGCTTAATACCTATAATACAGCCGTATCTAACGTTTACGCTTATGAGCAGGAGCAAAAACGCGCCGAAGCCCTGGCCGAGATCGACCGTTCAAAGACAGCCTTTTTCAGTAACGTAAGTCATGAGTTCCGTACTCCGCTAACGCTCATGCTTGGGCCGCTGGAAGATCTGCTGGCTAAAACAACCCTTACAGAGGATGTAAAAGAGCCGTTGGAATCAACACACCGCAACGCGTTGCGTTTACTTAAACTGGTGAACAACCTCCTGGATTATAGCAGGGTAGAAGCTGGTCGTGCGCAGGCAGCCTATCAACAACTTGACTTGGCCGAGCTGACCGCCGACCTGGCCAGCAGTTTCCGTTCTATTATTGAAAAAGCGGGCATGGAGCTGCTTGTAGATGCCGCATCATTTACGCAACAAGTTTACGTGGATAGGCAGATGTGGGAAAAGATCGTATTAAACCTGCTCTCCAATGCATTTAAATATACGCTGGCGGGTAAGATCACCTTAACGCTAAAACAAGAAGGCAATAAAGCCGTATTAAAAGTTTCTGATACGGGTGTCGGTATCCCCGAAAAGGAGTTGCCGCACATGTTTGAACGTTTCCACCGCATTGAAAATTCTGCCGGACGCACGCATGAAGGTACCGGTATCGGCCTGTCGCTGGTGCATGAATTAGTGCATCTGCATGGCGGCGATATCAGCGTAAGCAGTGTGGAAGGCCAGGGTAGTACTTTTGCCGTAGAGATACCTTTGGGTAAAGCGCATTTACCACAGGATAACGTGCTGGATAAAGCAAAAGAAACAGATTCAACCGCTTTAAAAGGCGCATTTCTGCAGGAAGCTTTCAGTTTGTTGCAGGAAGGCACGCAGGCAGACTTTGCCGCGGAAGCACCGTCTAATAGCCTCACTGCCCACCAGGATTTTACCGTTACCAAGGAAACCGTGATACTGGTAGTGGACGACAACGCAGATATGCGTGCCTATCTTAACCGCTTACTTGAACCTTATTTTACGATCGCCCTGGCCGTTAACGGTGCTGACGCGCTGCAAAAAGTGCATGATCTTAAACCGGACCTGGTATTGAGCGATATTATGATGCCGGTGATGGACGGTAAAGCAATGCTCGGGCATTTGCGGAATGCGCCGGAAACGATGAGCCTGCCGGTGATATTTCTTTCTGCGCGTGCGGGAGAAGAAGCGCGGATCGATGGTCTGGAAGCAGGTGCCGATGACTACCTTGTAAAACCCTTTTCAGCAGCCGAACTCCTTACCAAAGTGAGAGCGCAGATAAAAATAAGCAAGACCCGTAACCACGCTGAACAGCAATTGCGGGAGTTGCTTACGGAAGCCCCGGTGGCGATCGCCATTTATCGTACGGCTGCGCATGTGATTGAGTTTGCGAATAACCGGATGCTGGAATATTGGGGAATAAAACCTGAAAACGCAATTGGCGTCCCCATCCTTTTAGCGATCCCGGAACTGGAAGAGCAAGGTTTTGGTGCCATTATGGATAAAGTTTATCAATCCGGTGAACGCTTCGTGTCCGGTGAAGTGGCGATCACGCTCACAAAATTTGGCTTAAAGGAAGATAGTTTTATCAATCTGACACTCGAACCGCTGCGCAACGAAGAAGGAAGGATCACCGGTATGATCGCGGTGGCCGCGGATATTTCCGAACAGGTCAGATCAAGGCAGGAACTTGAAAAAGCGACGGATACTTTAAAGCTGGCCATGGACGCTGCCAGTATGGGTACCTGGCGCAGTGACTGGGGAAGCGACAATTTAGTGATATCTGAAATTGCAAGGAACATACACAATGTGCCGCCGGATAAAGACCTTTTGTTTAGTGAGGCCTTCGAAATGATTATTCCTGAGCACCGGGATGATCTGTTGCAGGCGATAAAGAACGCTGTTAGCACCAAAGGCCGTTTCTGCGGCGATTACCAGATCACGCCTTATGACGGTGGTCGTCGCAAATGGATCAATACTACCGGAAAGGTAGAACTTGACAAAGACGGGGAAGTAGCCGGTGTTATCGGAACCATTTTGGATATTACCGAATCAAAAGAAGACAGCCAGCGCAAAGATGACTTTATCGGTATGGTAAGCCATGAGCTGAAAACACCGCTAACCTCGCTTAGCGGATATTCGCAGCTGCTGCAAATGCATGCTTCAAAAAAAGGGGATGATTTTGCAAAAGAAAAGCTTGAAAAAGTATCTGCACAGATCAGAAAGATGAACAAGCTGATCAGCGGGTTTCTTAGCGTTTCCCGTTTTGATGCTGGTAAGATCCATTTGAGCAAAGAAACGTTTGAACTCGCCGGCCTGATAACCGAAATGATCGAAGATGCCGTTAGCACCACGGGGACACATAATATTGTTTTCGAACCGCAAATGGAAATTATGCTGACTGCCGACCGCGATAAGATTGGCTCCGTGGTGTTCAATTTGTTAAGTAATGCGATCAAATACTCCCCAAAAGCAAAACAAGTGCAGATCTATACAACGCTTCTGGATGGCTCGGTAACGATAAGTATTAAGGACGAAGGAATGGGCATCAAAGCTGAAGAGCAGGAAAAACTTTTTGACCGCTACTACCGTGTAGAGAGCAACCAAATGCAGCATATCTCAGGTTTCGGGATTGGACTGTATCTAAGCGCCGAGATCGTCAAACGCCATGGCGGAAACATAAAGGTAGTAAGCGAATTAGGCGTCGGATCTATTTTCAAAGTACTCCTGCCGCTGTGAGGATAACAACTCAGCAGCGAAAGCCATAAGCCGGACTGCGAACATCCCGTTGTCTGGATTGCCTGCGACAATTACAAGGTACCGAAATAATGCGCAAGTATAGTTGTACAGCTGTCGTTCCTATCAGAAAATTTAAGCCGATGATTATATGAACAAACCATTAATATCGAAGCTCTTGTCGGACAGTTGAGAAGATGCGCAGCGTAAGCATATATCAGATAGCAATATTAAAATCATGCAAACATCTGCTTTAAAGCAACGAGCACTTTCAATCTGTTATGATCCCTTGTCTATTTCCGAATGCTTAGCTGGTTTATGGGATTTAATGCCACAACCGCGGATCATTTCTGATGCCATTTAGCATTTCGATTAATTCGTTAATTTCTTCAGCATCTAATCCATTTTCTTTGCCGGATGCATACGAGAACAGCTTATCAGGAAGATCAAATTGTAAACGTCCAAGATAATCCGGATCATCGATAGGCTCGAGTAATTCTTCAATCTGTTTGAATTGCAGTAACTCTTCTGTATTTACATCTAAATCTTCGAAAATGGCATATCATTTTGTGATAATTGCATGGCCGTTCAGGTGAGCGATAGTAGGTTCCGATGTAACAAGCATTACAATTCTTATTCCAGTAATGGAAGACTTTTCTACCCGAGAAAAACTCAAACCTGGTTTTTTGCTAGACAAATTTGAAAGTGTTAGTAGCTGGTTGCAGTTTCAGTTGATTTGGATTTAACCGGAATACATAAATCGGAAACATTCATATGCTCATTAAAGACAGATTATGGTTAGTTAGTTTCCGATCGCACTTAGTATCAGAAATACTGATAAAACCAGAGATTTTACACATCAGCTGCCTCCATCGTAAAATTGGTACGTTGATTGTCCCAATGAGTTTATGAAAACAAATAATCACCACGAGCCTATCGAGGAGCTGACCGGTCCCGACGATATCATTGACACAAAGGTTGATGATAATAATATAGATAAAGATCATGTGCAGGAAGTACTGGAGGGGGAGGAACCATCGATCGAAGAAACGGAAGTTAATCCAAAAGACGCTGATATCACACGAAGTGAGTAGTTTGAAAATTTACTGGCCGCCTGACGGCCAACATTCTTCGAGAATCGTATTACAAAAAAATGAGTTTACAACTATCAGGAATTTTTGGAACGGGCTTTGTACTACGAGAACCACATTTACTTAAAGAAAAATAAAATGAGATCAATTTTGTATATCATAGCTGTTATCCTCGTTATAGGATGGGCTATCGGGACATTTGCCTATGCTGCCGGTTCATTAATCCACGTGTTATTAGTTATCGCAATCATTGCGGTAATACTCGGATTTTTACGCAGAGATACTACCGTCGTTTAGAAAATCGAGAAGCCCGGCATTGTCCGGGCTTTTATCCTATAATCATCAGTGCGTGAGATCTGCTTTAAAGAATAAACGACATGAAAAAAGAAATTTTGAAAATCGTATTCATAGCATGCCTGGGTTGTGTGGCTTGTCAAGGCAATAACAAACAGAAAAGCCCGGGCAGTAGCTCTTCGGATCAATCTTTTAATGGCTCCGGTGACCAGGGAGTGGGGGAGGACAGTGGGGATGCGCCTGCTAAAGGTGCGTCATCGTCGTCAGCGATTGGCGGTTTCGACACTTCCCGGACGAAGCTTGATACGGCAAATACAAATCCTAAAAAATAAAGTAGATTATTCATATCCATTCTTTAGTGATAGTATTATTGCTGTCGAAATATCTGCCTTAACATTAATTGATACCAAAAAAAAATTATGAAAGCATTTACAAATTTGATCTTATTGGTAGCTATGGTAATTGCATTTGCCGATTGTGAAGACAGGAGCAAAGCTACCTTGGGAGGAACATCGGATACGATTGCTAAAGCTGGTACCGGCGACCCAAACAACACCCACGCTGCTGACAGCACTAAAATGGATAGTAGCAAGACCAGTAAAGGAAACGCCGATCCATCCGGCCGCATAAAATAATCCGGGGAATATTTTATTGGGCACATTTTTTTTACTTAAAGCTATTAATAGTAGTGTTGGCAATTAGTCTCAGGCAAAAAGGCAGGCTGAAATAAAAAATCGATCCTGCTCCGATTTGATTCTCTGCCATATTGATCCGCCTCGATGCGTAATGATTTCATGGTATAAATAAAGCCCGATCCTAAAATCTGAAATAAGTCGTGTGTCACCGGGTTCCAAGCGAAGCTAGCGGTCAAAGGTGTGTTGATGGTCTTCTGGTTTGATTTGCATGCCTTCATCTTTTAAGCTGACAATAAACGTTTAGTTTTGATATTGCGTTGAATTTCGACAAGTTTACCTTTCAGAGAATATTATTGCATTACTGATGAAATTGCTTATCACCAAAGCGATCTTATTACGATTAGCAATAAACCTAACCATTCGTATCCTGGAAATACGATGTTGTGATTCCGGATAGTCATTTTTTCTTCATCAACTGATTCCCTGATTAGCGTTTTTAGGTCACATTCAGTGCCATATAAAAGCGGTAAATCATATTTATAATATTATCAGGTCGCTTCACAAACATTTCCCAATCTGGGTTATATTCTTCAAGGAATAAATGGTGGTGAATTCTGAATGCAAATACTATTGGGAATTAATTGATCAGCTGGTAAACAAACCGTTTGAAAGGAGAGGGCTGCGTTAACAGCCCTGAAAATTTTGAATATTATGAATGACTTCCGGCAAAGTCATACCTTGAAAATCATTAGCATCAATCGTGCTAACATTAAATAAGAATTCAAACTAATGTTTTATCAGGCGCAGACTTGCTGATTCCTATTCATGTATATGACCATAATTGAAAAATCTAATTGCAAACGCTATGTGGCATATCGTGACCGGACTAAGTCGTTCGTTTATATCACCAGCTCGTTCAGATTAGCATCGGCCTAACTATTGTTTTGAATTATGGCTTGCGATCCCGATTCAGGCAGGTTCAAAAAAAAAGAGCGCCGGTATTTTTCCCCCTTACCGACGCTCAACTCTCTGCATTGCAGCGAATTTTTGCAAATATAACATCCTTCGTTTTTATTCTACATCGAAACATGCGATTAACGACCATGCGATTTAAAACATTTAGAAGCGGCTAATGACCGACACAAGATGATTGATGTCAAACGGATTTTTGACATAAACATCTTAACTAAAGTTTCCGAGCGCAATTGCTTCTTTTTGTTAGGAAGACATAGGATCACAGGGATATTTGATGTTTGTGTATTTTTTGATCATCGTACATATTTGACCGCCAGATAAACCTGGATGATGCGAAATATGAAGTTACAGTGTTTGCAGGAAGCATGTTATCTGTAAGTACAAAATCAGGGTTGTTAGTTTCGACCAAGCCGATAATATCAATCGTTCACTTAGGACACGGGTATTAAATCAAGTATGTCAGATCAATTAAGAGTATCCTTTTTTTCATAGCCAGTTATTTCAAACTCAGGTTTCAAATGTCATGCCGGATGAAGAATGGAATGTATACGCTCCATTCGCAAGGGCTTGCTGATGAAATCCCGAACCAAAGGGTTGGATTGGGACTTTTGAAGGTCTTTTTGATATAGCGAAGAAGATAAAATGAATATTTGAGTACGCTTTAATTTATTAAAGCCAAGCCTTTCATATTCCTGAAGAAATTGCCATCCATCCATTTTTTGCATATTTAAATCAAGAAAAATATAACCCGGAAAGCTTTCGGGAGCATTACTTGCGGTATTCTTTAAATCTTCAATCGCTGCTTCCGCATTATCGAGAACGTGAATTTTTAAACGATCGTCGTACTTTTTGAAAAGTAATTTGAAAATTATATTATCAATAGGCTGATCATCTATAACGTAGATGTCTGCCGGACGTCCGGTAGATTGCATTCCATTTTAAACGTGTTGTTTATGATAATGTTATATTATTAGTTAAAATTTTATCAAATTGTTAAAATGCTATGTTGTTTGATTGGCTAGATGAAGATGGCCCTGTTTATATTAGAAAATCAGATTTCTGCAATTACGACCTCTTAGGATTTATCCTACCGGATATTTGTACAGAGAGCTGCATCCATTTTAAGTTAACAACTCCTCAGTGTGCGAAATAAAGACCACTTAGCTGTCTTTTGTAGAGTTATCTTAGCTTTTGCCCGATTATACATCGCTTTTTTGTGTGAGGGTTTAAATGGAAAAAATGCGATAACATGGTTATTGCGTTTTGCATTGTCAGATAACTCTTGTTAACGGGTTAATAACATAACATGCTGTTCGTTTAATAAATTTTGTTACAGTTATTTTCAGAAATCTGACAAAAACTGAAAAGTAAAGCTTACTTTCGCAAAGTTATCCACATCCCGGGTAACAGGATAGTATCAAAAATGACCTAAATTTAGTTCGGAAGGTTTGTTTCTAATTTGGTACTGAAATCTCATAACTTACTGATAATCAGATGCGCGGTACTTTCTGTATCGGCAAGT
>NZ_QWDC01000001.1 GCF_003432115.1 Mucilaginibacter conchicola | reverse complement strand
AGGTCGGTGCCAACTTTTATTAAAAGCCTTCACTGGAAACAGGAGAAGGCTTTTTTGCGTCCATACTTTTCTGAAAATCACTCACCACTATCCACTCACCCCGCAGGCGTTCAGTCGAATGAACGCTGATAGCGCCTTGTTAGCGTTAGAATAAATAGCAAGCTGTATTCCGGTTATTAATCGCCGGATGTTTAATGAGGTTTTTTGGGATTGCTTTAATCTAACGGCGATTGATTTGGGAAGTTATGGTTGTGTCGGTTATTTTATCATCTTCTGCTAAGAGGAATGCCTTAGATAAGATTACAGACATGCCTGCATCACCTTCAAATGGAATAAACAGATTTTCGGCGAGGTTTTTCTGGCTTCTATCCGGCACTATACATAAATACTGATCATTAGGCTCCATCAAAATATTGGTACTCCCAATGTGTATTTTGTAGGTCCGCAATTTGCCTTTTACCACAACAAATTTATCTTTAATTTCTGCCACCTTAGCTATCTTTAAGCGCGGTAATAGGTTGGTAAGGATCTCTTTACGATTTTTAGCCAGTTCAGACAAATCACCGAAAGAATAGGATTGCCAATAATTATTAAGCGCAGGCACCCCGCCTGAGTCCTGCCAGGTAGGGTCGTTACCAACGCTGGCAACTCCTACAAACAAGTCTACATCCCGTAAAACCTCTGAAAAAGGTAATACCGGCACATCTATCAAATTAACAATATTGCCATTAGTATCAACAAAACGAACCTGGTCTGTTGTTATATAATTCCATATACCAGTATCGTTGTAGGCATTATCTGCATTTACCTCGTTAACCCAATACTGTGCTCGTAAACCATACTCAGGTAGGTTAACTTCGGCTGTGCCGTTGTCGCGGCCATCGTCATAAGCACCAAGTAAAGAGTATCTCCATCCGCGCGATTTAGCCAGCGTGTTAAATTGATGCTGTTTTAATACGTGGGCCGCCATACGGTTACTGTAAGTGCGGGTATTTACCTCAGCTTCGGTAAGCAGATACACTTCTCTAAATGCTTGTTTTAACGGTTGCCTGATCTGATTTTGCGTAAGAAGATCGCGCCATTTTTTTACTTCAGCCACCGGCACCGTAGCCGGATGCCATAATGATATCTCCATTTCCTCAGTTAATGTAACCGGGGTGTTGTTATTATCTACCCATTGACCGTCTATCTGTAATATTGCGGTGGTTTGCCCGTTTTTGGTAACATTCCAAATAATCTGTTTGGTGAGAAAACTCATCAGCCCATGATCCAGAAAGAATTCTTTAAAGGCAGTAAAAGTGAACGTGCGCCCCGTCCTGAACATACGGTCAATACGGTCGCGTTGTGCAGATGTGGTTTGATCAATTTGCTTTTGTAATTCCTTTAGCTTTTTAAGGCGGGCAGCAAATTTACCTTTCACCAAGGCAGGAACAGTTTTCTGCTGAACGCCATCAGCCTTGTACCAATTTAGTTCAGATTTTCCCGGGCCTGTTATTTTTAATATACAGCTAAAGTTCTCAAACTGAAATTCGCGCGCTCCGTCCGTAAGTCCATGATCGTCCATAGCCATGTCCTCAATTTCGTGTGCAGAAACGCCCTGTTCTTTGGCAGCTTCATTGATATACTTCTCTATTAGCTGTTGAATATTGGATTGTTTGATGCGCAGTTTTAACCGTGATAGGTGCCCAATACCATCAAGACCTTTTGACTTGTACAATGCAAATAAAGCGGCATTCCCAACGGCACCGGCTGCCGGGCCTATGCCTGGCATCTTTTTATAACAACGCTCTGCAAGTTTTGCAAGATTATTTAAGGTAGTATTATCATGAAAATGCGAAGCCATCCACACAAAACCTTTAATAGAATCTGTATTGATAGCGCTGAGGAAGGTTGAGGTAGAATAGTTATAAATTCTATTGTCAAAGGTGTGGGTAGTGGTTACCGTGTTCTCTTTTAAATCAACTACAAACAAAAACCAATTGTTAAGCATGGCCTTAAATTTATCCGTGCCTAATTCTTTAAACAGATCTTTACTTTCTTGCAGGTATTTGTTAGACGGTTTTGACCCTGATGCTTTTATAGCTTTTGCAATAAGCTGATACCAGATTATTCGCTCATCCTGAGGTAAGGCTTCAATAGCCTGGTTAGCATGGGCAGAAAAAGGATCATCGCCTAAGAATAATGTTGGTTTAACTTTTTCGGTGCCGGCATTAGTTTTAAAGATCAGATTATCTATCTTCTCGGTAAGCTTTAGTTTATCCTTTTGATAGTAAGGGTAGTTTATCTCCTCTATTTTTGTTTTAAGACCGGTTAGTAGTTCTGGCATTTTACCGGGTATGCCGGTTTTGCCATACTGGTTGGTGAGCTGGTTAAGTAAAGCGGCAATTGGCCAGGTATTTAATGCCGACCAATCCCATTTTTTGTATGAATAGAATCCTTGGAGGATTTGATTCAGATCATCGCTATCTATCAGTAGTTTGGTTTTAAAAAGCTGGCTTAAATAAGCTGTTGTTACTTCTTTTTTCTGATAGTGTAATTGTGTTGATGAGTAACCGGATCCATACTGTTTATAGTAATCGCCGATACTGCGGATACAATAAAGAATCATGGCTATCTTCTTCTTATCGTCCCATTTGGCTACGTCATCAGTATATACAGATATTTGATTGAGTTTAATACTCCAGAAATAAGAACTGGTTTTGGAATACTCAGCATGTGTAGCATCAATAACTTTGGCAAACTCGCCCCCGGCTTCGGCAGGCGCGGACTGTTCTGCAGATGTGTTTTTTGAGAACACATTTTTTATCTTATCAAAAAGGTTCATTTTTAGCCGCCAACTAAAGGTGTTAATTTAATAAAACTGATTTTTGTATGGGTGCTAAGCTCAACCTGCTGTTCAAGACTTTCTGATTGTACATTGTTCACCAATACAAAAAAAGCATTGCTTTGAAAAGCATGCAATGCAACAAATACCTGCTTCTCGGCATCTATTACAGCTTTGTTTTTTAATTTAAAACCGTTAAGTGTTTTTTCGGCATGGGTTGGTTCAACAAGTCCGTTAAAGAATTGCGGCAGTTTTTTGTTGTATTCTTCAACCTCTTTCGTCACCCTTGAGGTTATGATGTCCTTCATGGTAACTGTAGTGGTATCAAATTCTAAATCGAGTTCCTGCAGTATTTTTCCCGCAAAGGTTTCGTCTTTTATAGTGATGATCATAGTAATTTCGATAAGGTGTTGATCAGACTATAAATATATTAGATTTCTTGATTAAAGCGATGGCTAAATCTAATATGCAGTGTGATGGTAGTTGTGAGCTTGTGCTTATGAAAGATTGTACACAAGAAGGATTTTGTTCTGAAAGCACGACGTCGATTGGTTAAAAGAGATAGAATAATCTGTTTGCATCGTCGTAAACAGTTTCAATAACCCACTTATCCGATCGACTTTTGAGAATGCCTAAAGTAAATTTGGTATAAATGAATCTTTTACCTGCCTATCATGCGGCCAAATTCGCTGCCGCTGGCGTTGGTGATAACGCGGTATACCGTCCAGTCGTCGGTTTCGTATACTTTGCGGAAGTTGAGATCGGAGATGGCTTTGCGGATGCTGACGATATACCTATCATTTAGCTGGGTATAGCCCGATTCGATGTTGCGGGCGTTGGCTACTATTACGTAATCAACATATTTATCGGGCGACTCCAGCGCGCTCAAGAAATTGCCTTCGTATGGCATTATCAATGGCTTAATATCTTTTGTAAAGGCTACAATGGGATAGGCTATGGCATCATCAACCAATACGTGCGAGTCGCTTGGCAGGCTGTTTAGGTAGTTGGCAATATCAATGTTATCTGTTTCTACAGCATCTTCGGTACGGTCAACCAGTACTTTGGTAAAGTTGCGCTCTTCGGCAATGTTTGAGGTGCGCAGGTAGTACCATCCAAAATAGATCTGTACCAGTATTAATCCTAACAGGCAAAACTTAAACAGGCCCTGGCTTTTTACAGTTCGTGCTTTTAGTATTACGGCCAAAAAGGCCAGTATCATAAACATCAAATAGTATTGGTAAGCCAGGAAAACCTTATCGTACTTGATATGCAGGAACTCGATAAACGCAAACGGGATAAGAATAGTAAGTACCTGGTAGGTGCTCTCGCGGAATAGCCAAACGGCTATCAGTATCATGGGCGCAAATATGATTACGCGTGCCGATAGCAGCAGCGATACTTCGGGTATCTGATATTGGGTATTGGTGGTTAACTGGTCAAAACTCAGTTTATCTATCAGTACGTTCCAGGTGGCGTAAGGGCTTTCGGCAAAGTAGTTAAGATCGCTGGCGTGGGTTAGGTTTAATAGTTTATAACATAGCACGGCCACCAGCGGTAAGCTGAACATAATAATGTACAGCGCAAATGTTTTATTTACCAATTTACGCCTTAACGACGGGCTATTGAAACTCATGAACAACCTGAAGATGGACTCTTGCTCGCTAAGGTTTAAACTATGGATGGTAATAGCCAGTATTAACGGTAAAAAGAATAGCGTTAACCACACAAACTTATAATCGCAAAAGATTAAACCTACCAAACTTAAACTGGCAATGGATACGTGGAAGGTTGTATTTGAGCGATAAAATTTGAACAGATTAAGGAAGAAAAGGAAGAAGCATATCAGTATCAGATAAATGCTTTTGCCTGATGCTGCTGTGTAGATGACACCCGGGTGAAACAAGAAGATCACCAATAGCAACATGATGTAACTATTATCCTGCAGCCTTTTTGCGGTGTTGCTGGCAATAATATAGAACAGTATTGCGGTACCTACTGCCGATGCCAGTACCGGTGCCAGAGTGTAGCTTATTGGGGTAAACAAAAATGTGGCATAGAAGGGGATAAGTGGTGCGGTTAAGCCCATTGTTTTTAGGCGATTGCCTAAACCCTCAAATACTATTTTTGCCTTCTCTATATAAAACAACGACTCGTTGTTGTAGTAGTCCAGCTTATTTAAATACACGGCGCATACCAGGTAGTAAGCCACCAGGAATAGTGTAATAATAGCTAAATATACTGCACCGGATATCTTCATGTTATTTTACAAGGTTTGTTGGGTTGTTCACTTTACTTAAACCATGGTTTGTTTTTTCCCAATAGAAAGGTTTTACAATGAGCTGGTATAGGCCCTTATAAGCCGATATAGAGTGCATTAACCAGTATATTGGGTTGGCAATAGCAAATAATATTAACTCGTAATAGCGGCGTTTAAACACGGCTATCATGTTTACGTAGATCATGAGGATGTTACCCACCATGAGGTTGAAGATGGACATGAACAACACCCAATCAGGGAACAAGCTGCGGATGCTGGAGAGGTCAAACACCACGTAAGCGATAAATATCAGCAACAACAGCGGATATACCAAAAAAGTGATAGGTGTTGCACCGATAAAGAAGTTAAAGCCCAAGAATCCTTTCCATCCAATTTCGCGGATAAGATTTGCCGGGTTACGCATGTGTACGAGGTAGGTTTGCATATAACCCTTAATCCAGCGGCTGCGCTGACGGATCCAGTTGAAAGGCTCGTTATTTGCTTCTTCGTAAGTGGTAGAGTTGATGATGGCTATTTTGTGCCCCTTTGCATAAGCGCGTACACCTAAGTCGGCATCCTCGGTTACGTTGAACGGATCCCATGCGCCAAGGTCAACCAGCTCCTGTAGCTTAAAGTGATTACTGGTGCCCCCCAAGGGGATAGGAATATCCAGCGTATCCAAACCAGGCAGCATATAGTCAAACCAGTACGAGTACTCCAGCGTAAACATACGGGTAAGGAAGTTCTCGTTACGGTTAAAGTAGTTGAGTGCGCTTTGTACGCAAATATATTCTTCGGGCAGTTTATTAAATAACGTTACTACCTTCTTCAGTTGGTCGGTGTCGGGGATATCCTCGGCATCGTAAATGGTAAGGTATTTGCCGCGGGCAAAGTACAGGCCATAGTTACAAGCTTTTGGTTTTGTTTTAGGCATGTGGAAAGGCACCACAATTACCTCAAAAATTGCCGGGAAATCGAGGTTTTTTACTGCGTTAAAAGTTTTGTCGTCTTCTTCCTCTATCAACAGTTTTACATCCAGCTTATGGCGTGGGTAATCGATAGATTGCAGGTTCCAGATGAGTTTCTTTATCAGTTTATCTTCTTTATAAACCGGCAACAGGATGGTATAGGTTGGCAGGGTGCTGTCATCAACCTGCCTAATGTCTTCGCGGGTTACGGCCTGGTGCAGCTCAAACCTTGAACCTACCAAGGCCAGGAAAAGCTTAAAAATAATAGCCACCAAAAAGAACGAACTGATGAGTACGTTGATAATGATGGATGTGTTTTTAAAGCTCATCACCAAACCAATGGCAACCAAAGCTATCAGCACAAAAAGTACAATCAGCTGTGCGGTAGAAAAAGTTACTACGGCAGAGCTATCGGGGTCGCGCTTTACCAGTTCAAAAACTGCTGCTTTTACGTAACGCTCGCCCAGTAATTTGTTGCTTAACCAGGTAATATCAAGATCTGAGGTGAGGATAACCTCGGCATCAAGATCATAAGTAAAGCGGATAAAATCGTGCGCAAGCTGATCATCGGGTGCCGCCATCAGGGTTACCACCTTTCCGTTCTCGATACGCAGAGGCAAAAACAAACGCTCGTGCGCAAATGGTAGGTCTATCTTATCTAAGATATCCTGGTCATGGGCTTCCTCGCGCGGGTGTTCATTGATAGTAAAGCCCGCATTAAGTAAGGAGCGATCGTAATTTTTACGTGAGATATACCCCGAGGTAAGCGCTATTTTGATAAACGACAGGCCCGATTCCTGCGCGTAAGCTTCAATGCCTTCGCGCTCGGTAGCGGTTAAAAAGCCGTCATTAACCAATAAATCAGGAATAGATACACTCATGAATATTTCTCTGTCTCTTAATTAAACTTTGTGCAGCGATGCTCGAAACACCGCTGCACATATATCCCGCAAAAGAGAAATTAGTCGTTAAATAACTCCTGTGATTTTTGTACCCTCGAGCGTATGTACAAGAATGATAACAGTATCAATACCAATATACCTAATAAGATATACAGGTTATAGTTATCCCAGAAACGGGTTAAAGCGCTTTTGGTATCAATGTACTCCAGGTTATCGCTCGATTTATTGATGTTGAACAGGTATTTATTGTTGTTAACATCAGATATACAAACGTTACTTGACAGGGTTGATAACTGCTCTGTTATAGATTTTGATGCAGCCAGGAACGCCTCGGCCAGGTGTTTACCGGTAGCAGTTAATACCAGGGTAGCATTGTTGCTACGGCCATAGAATATCTGCGCTAAACCATTTGATGTAGTATCAGATAATGAGTATACCACCGAGTTGTTGTCCGTGTTGTATAACCTGAAGTTTTTATCAAACTTAATAGGTGCATCAGGGAACTCTCCGTTTTTGAACATCTGGTCGTCTTTAGATAATAAAGCGATAACATTGTTCTTTTTCAGATCTGTTGAGGTTAACTCATCAGAGTAAGAAAACTCAGGGAAGTTGTTAGCGTTGATGTTATTGTTTAACTCGTAAATGATCTCGCCCATTGCGCCGGCTGCATACTTAGCATAAGGTTTTGATACCACAATGCGGGTTGTGCCACGGTTAAATGCTTCAGGATACTGGTAGAAGCTCAGGTCGCTGGTGATGAACGGGTTTTTAGATTCTAAGTATGATTTATCAACATCTAACTCGGCAAAGAAGTTAGTGAAGCTGTTTTTACAGTTGCCGGCATTTGGGTAAAAGCGGAACTCGCACTCCAGCGTGTTGTATTTGTGGTGTTGGTACCTGTTAATGGTAACAGAGGTATTTAGTTTGCCTGATGCGTCAAGCTTTTCGCTGCTTAGCAATAAACCGTTCAGGTAGATGTTGAAGAAACCGCGGTCGCCTGGGTTAAGGGCACTGTAGTTGGCCACCACACGTATCTCAACCTCTTTAGGGGTAAAGCTAAAATCTGAGTTTTTAAAGTTAAAGGCACTTTTTAACGAACCAATGCCCGAAAGGAAGTCGCTAACACCGCCAATTTGCTTAAAGGTTAGTTTAGAGCGGTTCTCATCAATGGTTTTAAAGAAAGTGTTCTGCGCTTTGTTGATCAATAAGTAATCGCCAAAGGTTGAGTTTAACACGTTCATGTTACCCAGGGCAGTAATGGTTTTCTCGTAACCGGCATCGTCACCACCGGTAACAAACAATACCTCAGAAGGTACAACTTCTTGTGATACCGCACGTGTAGGCACAAACTTACCGTTCACGTTAATCATGTTGGTGATGGTATCAGTAACAGTTGTTACCGATTTATTGAGGTATAATAAACCCTGGTTGCTCTGCGGGCTTACTTTAATAAGGCTGCGCTGTGCCTCAGGCAAGGTATTGATGGCACCTACCATGATGTAGTTTCTAACGGTATCAGGTAACTGGTCTATCTGGTAAACGCCAATGTTTCTTTGCTGTGTTTTCTTTAAACGCGCGTAAGCCCACGCAACGGCTTTAAGATCATGCAGGGTTGGGTTGCTGTTGTAAACAATAGCGGTTTTGGTATCAAAACAGTTGCTGATATTGATATTGGTAAAGAAATTCTTGTTGCTTTTTGTAAGCGACAGGTACGAGTAGTTTTTCACCTTTACCCACATTGCCGGGTTATCCAGGTCGCGGCATTGGTCATCAGTAATGGTTAGTGCTGTTTTAACCTGCATTTTGAGATAGTTATCGGCAGGTACGTCGGCACGGCTAAGGTTTATCTTTATTTGCTGGATAGAATCTTTTGTTAACCTGCCGCTATAAACAGGTTTTGTGCCAATGAACAGGTTGATGTACGATTTTTCGCGTATCAGGGCCTGTGATGGCTCAATAAAAAGAACAAGCTTGCTGCCGTTCATTTCATACTGTGGCGTTATCTTAAAATAGAAAGATATGGCGCCGCTCATACCAAATATAGGCTCATCATCATTATGGCCCATTGATTTGAATGAGATGATCTTTTGAGCCTGCCCAAAAGCAAATGTTGTAAGAAGTATGAAGGCTAAAAGGGTGAAAAGTCTTTTCATCAGATTATAGCGTTAGTTACAGATTTAAGCGTGTTAGTTTATTACGTAGAATTCTACTCTAAAATAGTTTCCGTTATCGTTACTGCGGTAGGTAAGTTCACCGCCAAGTTCTTGTGTCATTAGTTTGGCAATAGAAAGGCCCAGGCCAAGTCTGCTTTCGCCCGCACCGCCCGATGCATCGTTCAAAGTTTTTAGTTTATTGAACATCATATCCAGCTCATCCTGGCCAATTGGTACACCTTCGTCTATTATCTCGAATACAAATTTTTGGCGCTGCAAACTGGTAACCACACGTATACTGTTATTAGTTTGCGAAAACTTAATTGCATTTGATAACAGGTTTTGAAAAACCTGCCCAACAAAAACTTTATCGAGTTTAACGTTCAAAGGCAATTTCAGGATGCTATCAACCAAATGAATGTTCTTCATGTTAGCTGTTTCCTGTAAGCCTTTAAATACATGGGTAACCTCGTGATTGATGTCAAAGATCTCCATGTTAAATTTCATATCAGGAGACTCTATCTCTTTAACATCCATTAGTTTGTTAAGCATGTACTGCATTTTTTCAGATGCTTCTGAAATAAAATGGGTGTATTCCTTTTGGTCGTTGCTTAGGCGATAGTCCTCTTCTTTAAGCATGTTGTTACTCATCACTATCTGGCCAATAAGGTTTTTCAAGTCGTGGCCGGCTATATTGATGAAGTTGTTTTTCTGATCGTCAAGTTTGCGCAGTTGCTCGTACTGGCGATCAATAATGTTGTTTTTTTCGTTGATGTTCTGGTTCTGCTCTTTCAATTGCTCGTTTGATTTTTCGATGAGCAACTGGGCGCGCACCTCGCGGCCTATTACTTTATAGCGCACATTTGGTATAAGGCATGATAAGAAGGCGATAATAAAGAACATCGAACCACCGTTGTTTATCACCAGCTCAAGTGTGTATTCACTAAATATGTTGTAAAAAACGGCGAGCAGTAATACGGCAATTAAACCCTGTATGATAGAGTTTATTGGCTCCCAAAATACCTGCAGGTTAAAAAATAATATTACTACAGCATAAATAAGGTAGTAAGTAGTTTGCTGCTGAATGTTAACCACGTTGCAAAGGAGCGCACATGTGGCAGATAGTATAAAGAAGCAGATGTGCAGCAACGTTCGGTAATTATACTTTTTTACCTGAAACCAGCTATACAAGCCATATATAATTAATATGGATATGATACGAACTATAAAAAATTGCAGCCAGATGTTGGGCGCAAAAATATAGTCTACAACGCTGAATATCGGGTATAAGAATATTATTGTCCAGATAATATTGTTGGTTTGATACCAGGCTTTTTTGAGTATCTCCTTTTTATACTCTTCCTTTGAAATTTGAACAAACATTTGTATCCTTATTTGTATATCTATCCTTAATAAACATTAAGTAAAAGGGTGAAAAATAAACCAATTAAAAATATTATACCAAAATTGCTTTTAGTGGGTTGTATTTTAATACCAATTATAAGCACAATCCACCTTATTGCAAAAAATAATCCAATGCCTCAAAGCATCAGGCAAATTGCTTTTAAACGTTCACGCAGCTTAAATAATGGCGTAAGTGTCTCTTGGCTCGAACAAACGTGGAACCCCAAAGTTTGGGATGAAAACCCACTTAAAACCTCAGGTTTTGAACTTTTGAGAAAACTCAATATAAAAACTATCAGATTACCGGTGGCTTTTGAATATTTCAATGATACTGGCATTCCCGATGAGAAAGTATTTGCACAAATTGATGAAGTTTTGAAACAATGCAAAAAGTACGACTTCAATCTTATCATCGATTTTCACTACGGTAAACTTACAGATAATAACTATTTAACCGAAACGCCGAAAGTGATTGCCCTTTGGTTAAAGTTAACTGAAAGGTTTATACGCGAGAGCCCCGATAAGGTTTTCTTTGAGTTGTATAACGAACCTCCCCATATAGACCCCAAAGTGTGGCACGATGCAGCGTACAATATTGTAACCGCCATCCGTAAGGTAGATAAGAACCGCACTCTTATCATCGGCGCATCAAACTTTAACAGCATTTATGAGCTGAGCCGTATGGAAAGATTGGCCGATGAGAACATCATTTACACCTTCCACTTTTATGAGCCTTTTTTATTTACCCACCAGGGGGCAGATTGGGTAGGGGGGCAAATGGCTACCACCGGCATACCGTTCCCTTACAATGCGGCAGCCTACCCACCCATGAACCCGAAGGTAATAGGCACCTGGGGCGAAAATAATTACCACCAATATTTAAAAGACGGTAACGAGCAATCTATCCATGATAAATTGCAGATAGTAAAGAAATGGGCCGACAAATATTTTGTACCCGTAATATGTGGCGAATATGGTGTATATAATAAATATGCCGACCAGGATAGCCGCTGCAGATACATCAAAGCCATGCGGCAAAACCTTAAGGCGGTAGGCATTCCCGGTATATTGTGGGATTACAATACCAATTTCAGTATTTTCGATGGCGAGCCTTCTTTAGAAAATTTACCCGATTGTATGAAACAAGCCATCGGGTTTAACGGTTCTAAATAAATACATTAAATTGCTTACCTTTGCGCACTAATACGGTTATATGAAATTCTTCGAAGAAAAACGACGTGAGGTGATGAAGCATATAGAAAAGTTCATGCTTGAAAAGATGAACGAGTACTTGAAGCCTATCGATACCATTTGGCAGCCGTCAGACTTTTTGCCTGATGCATCGCGCGATACGTTTTTTAGCGAGATAAAAGAATTGCAGGAAAGCGCGCAAGGTTTATCTTATGACCTGGTTGCCGTTTTAATTGGCGATACAATCACCGAGGAAGCACTGCCTACCTACGAATCATGGTTAACCATGGTTGAAGGTGTTAGCGACGACGAAGAAGGTGGCTGGATGAAATGGACCCGCCACTGGACTGCCGAAGAGAACCGCCACGGCGATCTGCTTAACAAATACCTTTACTTAAGCGGCCGCGTTAACATGCGCGCCATGGAAGTATCAACCCAGTATTTAATTGCTGATGGTTTTGATATAGGTACTGGCCACGACCCTTACCGTAACTTCATATATACATCGTTCCAGGAATTGGCAACAAACGTATCGCACCGCAGGGTAGCATCGCACGCTAAAAAGGCAGGTGATACCTTGTTATCAAAAATGTGTGGTGTAATTGCCAGTGATGAAGCACGCCACGCAAAAGCTTACAAATACTTTATAGAACGTACTTTTGAGGTTGATGCCAACGAGGCAATGATAGCTTTTGAAGATATGATGCGCAAGAAAATTGTGATGCCCGCGCATTTCCTTCGCGAGGTTGGTTTAAAGATCGGCCAAACCTTTGGCCATTTTACTGACGCAGCACAACGCCTGGGTGTTTACACTGCTATTGATTACGTTGATATATTAAAAGAACTAATAGCCGACTGGCACATTGCCAGCATTACCGACCTAAAAGAAGACGGCGAAAAAGCCCGCGACTATATCATGGCCCTGCCAGACAGGTTGCTGCGCGTTGCGGAACGTATGAAAAACCCAATGCTGGAATATAAGTTTAGCTGGATAGACGGATAAGCTCTAAGTCTTAAGCCAGTAGTCAGAAATCACGAAATGATATTAAAACCCTCTTTGTTTGCAAAGAGGTTTTTTTGTTTTTTAAAGGATTACTTAAAGCCTCAGCAAGAGTCTTGCTTAAAATTGTATCTACGCTTTGCTCATCGTTAATAATAGCAACCAGCTTGCCTTCTTTATCTATCAGGAACAAAGCCGGGATAGTTGTAATGCCGTATTGGGCGATTAGCGGGCACTCATTTGAAAACTCAATTTTTGTAGGGAAGATGTTTTTCCACTGCGTCATGTTTTCTTTTGCAACAGCTTTCTTCCACTTTTCGGGCGTGTAATCCATGTTAATACCAATAACCTCGAGGCCTTTAGCATGGTATTTATCGTATAGCGCTTTCACTTTCGGCAACATGGCCAGGCATGGGCCGCACCAGCTTGCCCAAAAATCCAGCAGCACATATTGTTTCCCGCGGAAGTTATATAGGCGTACTTGTTTGTTGTCTATGCCTTTCTCCATAAAGTCGGCAGCCATGTCCCCAACTTTTGGAGTCTGCGGTTTAAAGGAAGGGTGTTGCAGGTAAGCGTTGATCTGTTTGCCGATGGCACTGTTCTTTATTTGCGGAGCAAGCTTGCTGTATTGTAACGCTAAAGAATCGCGGTATTGGTAGCCCGCGTATTTCTTCATCAGGAATGGGCTAAGATATGAATCGGGATGGGTGTTTATAAATCCGAACTCAAGTTGCCTTATCTTGCCTTTTCTTAAAAGGCGTTTTGCATCATCCGTTTCATTGCTGTATTTGCCGGTGGCCGATGCTATATCATTGCTAATGGTTTCTTCATCCTTGTTCAGCTTGCTAAATTCATTCTGAGTAATTGATCCTGACAGCCCTGACTGGTTCACATTTTCCTTATTAATAACTATCGTCATTTCTTTAGGTTCGATAAACAGGTTGCCGCTTTTTTTATATGAGCGGTCTTTACCACGGATGTTAAGCCAAATAGTTGTTGGTTCGGAGATAGTTCCGTTAATAACAAAAGTTGCTTTATTGGTGATAATGGAGTCTTTTATAGTTTCTCCCTTTTCGTTCAGATATTGTATATCTATTGTATCGCGGGTATGGGTATCTACCGTTCCACGTAGAATAAAAGCATGCGGTTTTTTGGTTTGAGCCGCGGCCGAATAGCAGCCGATAAGGCTTAGTATAATGATAGATAATTTTTTCATAGGAATAGAAGAGGTATAATCAAATATATAACTAAATAATTAGTTATAGAAAAGAGATGAAAATATCCCTATTTTTAAAAGATACGGATGGCATGAGTACCCATTCGCGTTTTTTACTGACCTGATAATTTAGAAATGATAACAGACCTGATCCAAACTATTGACAGAACCGTAACGTTGGCACAAGTAAGATTTAACACCGAGAGCGATGGCTGCAACTTTTGCTGGCGATTGATATTAGATGGTGAAGAAATTATTGTAGAGTCGGTTGATATACAGGCGCCTGTTTTTACCTCTAAAGACTGGATAGAAGCCATTCAGAAATATAAGCACCATATCTCCGTAAAGGATTGCAATGTATTGGTAGATGCATCGGGCAATGCTTTAATTACCGAAGCTAAATAATGCTGTTTAATATTTAATAAGCAGGTTATTCTTTTTCGTTTTTAACAGAGAAGCCCGGTGCTTTGTAATCTTTAGGCAAATTATTGTGAAGCATCTGTACATGATTACCATCGCGCAATGCCATGTATTGCGGCGACATGATCTCTATACCTGCTTCGTTAAATGTATCCTGGATGTTTTGATAAAGGTTTGAGTAAAGAACGGCCATTTGGTTAGGTTTATCGGTATAGGCATTTATCTGGTAGCTTACATTAAAATCGTTAAGGGCTGTTTGTAAAACAAAGGGTTTTGGATTTTTTAATACACCTTCTGTTTTTTCGGCGGCGTTGATAAGCATATCATAAACCTGCTGCCATGGTACATCGTAACCGATGGTAACGGTGGTATTTAATATCAGCCCGAAGGTTTTTGCTGTTGATGAATAATTTACGCTGTGCCCATTCAATACAGTAGCGTTGGGTATGGTAACATCCTCGTTTTTAATGGTGCGGATACGGGTAACCAGTACGTTCTTCTCTATCACATCGCCGGTAACATCGCCCAGTTTAACGCGGTCGCCAATTTTAAAGGGGCGCATATAAGTAAGCACCACGCCCGATATCATGTTTGATATGGCCGAGGACGAGCCGAATGAGAATAACACCCCCAGAAATACGGTGACGCCCTGGAAAACTTTAGAATCAGACCCCGGCAGGTATGGCCATATCACCACAAACATAAAGGCGTATAACAGTATCCTGATGATGTTGTAGGTAGGCATGGCCCACTCAGGATAAAAGCCGTTGATGGTGAAAGCGCCATTTTCTATTTCTTTAGAAATAAATCGCACCAGTTTAACCACATAAAAAGTAACGGTAAATATTACGGCTATGGTTAACAGGTTAGGGATGTAATGCACCAAAGCTAAGGCGATGCTCTTTAGCGGGTCAACGATATAGCTTAGCAATTGCGTGGCAATCGGTTTTGATGATGGGAAAATAAAAAACAGGATAGGCAGTGCAAGGTATATTACCAACACTATAATAAATACCCTTACTGCTTTTACAGCACTGTTGATAAACGGAAGCGCGCGGTTGGCATAACCAACAGGCGCACCCTTAGCTGCAAGTTTTTTAAGCCTGCTTTCCCAGGCAGTTATAGTGCGCATCCTTACCCACCTGAAGGCTTTGTTGATGGCCCATATCAATACCACCAATAATATCACCACCGCAACTGCCTCGAGGATATTTATAGTGAGGCGTTTAAAATTGGTGTCCTCAAAAATATCGCCCAATTTGGTTTTCAATACTTCCTGATAATGCGCTGCCAGTTGCGGCCGGTTAAGTTCGGTGAACGAGGCGTCCTTATCATTCACCACCATTATCATATCGGTTTTGTAGGTGATAACCGAAGAGGCAGTATCATTTTTTACAGTGATAGAATCGGCAACAAAATCTAAGCGGCTAACGATCTTATTGAGGCGTTGGGTAATTATCTGGGCGCGTTCGTTAATATTAAACAAGCCCTGGCCTGCGTACACCCTTAACAACGTATCGTTATGAACAATCACAGGTATGCCAGCCGATTTAACAACCTGCTGACCGGCCGCAGTTAAATACAGTAAAGAAGCAAAAAACAGAAAGAGGAAAACTTTACGCATGGGCTTTATCTAAGCTACAAATTATTCAGGATATCAGCCTTCCTCAACCAGATCCGTTCCCAAATTGCCCGATAGATCTTCAAAAATAAGGTTGAGGATAGACTCGATAGTGACTGAGTTTACGTCATCAACGTAATGCTCGTTGCGGGTTATCCATAGTTCATCGTCCTGCACGGCAATGGTGAACAGGGCGCCATCATATAACTCAGGCTGAGTGATCACTATACCTTCCGGGGTATTCTCCACCGTAAAGTTGATATCGCTTTGTCGCTGTTTATGAAACAGCGGGTTCAACTGGTCTTTAATATGGTTGTACAGCTTTTCAACTTCTATAGGTTTATGCAGGGTGATGGTCTTCATGGCTTGCGTGTTTAATATAATTACAAATGGCTGTTTGGTTTGTTTAAACCCGGCTTTTATTTAAAGTTTTAAAACAGCAGCTTTGCCTTACCCGTTTACTATAAAAAAACACGCTATGAAATACAAATTGCTGGGCCGCTCGGGCCTTAAAGTATCCGAACTTTGTTTAGGCACCATGGGCTTTGGCACCGAGGCCGGCTGGGGCGCTGATGCCGATACCAGTTTCAAAATTATGGATGCATACGCTGAAGCTGGTGGCAATTTCCTGGATACGGCCAACATCTACAAACTGGGCACCAGCGAAAAGATCATCGGCGATTACCTGAGCAATCATGACCGCGATCATTTTGTAGTAGCTACAAAATATACCCTGAAAGATAACCAGACCAATGTTAATGCCAGCGGGAACAGTCGCAAAAACATGATGCGCAGCGTTGAGGAAAGTTTGAAACGCTTAAAAACAGATTTCATGGACGTGCTTTACCTGCACATCTGGGATGATATCACCCCAATTGATGAAGTGCTCCGCGGTATGGACGATCTGATTCGACAGGGTAAGGTCAATTACGCCGCCATAAGCGATACACCCGCCTGGGTAGTAGCCAAAGGCAATACCCTTGCCGAGTTAATGGGCTGGAGTCAGTTTATTGCATTGCAGGTGGAATATAGCCTGCTTGCCCGCACCGCCGAGCGAGAGCTGATCCCGATGGCCAAACACTTCGGTATGACGGTTACGCCTTGGGCACCACTTGCAGGCGGCGCACTCACCGGTAAATACCTCAAAGGCGAAAAGGGGCGCATCAAACCGGAAAGCAAACGTTTGAACGAAAAGGCTGAGCAGATTACCCGTGTAGTAATGGAAATTGCCGGGGAGCTTGGCGTATCAGAAAGCCACGTTGCCCTGCAATGGACAATGAGTAAAGGTTTCCAGTGCATTCCAATCGTAGGCGCTACTAAAGTAGATCAGCTAAAAGATAACTTGAAAACCGTTGATGTAACACTATCACCAGAGCACATCGCCAAGCTTGATGAAGCCAGCAAAATAGAGTTAGGCTTCCCCGGCGATTTCTTTAATGAGGATGCCGTGAAAATGAATTCGTTCGGCGGGTTTTATGATAGGGTGGAGAAGCGAAATATTTAATATATTTAGCTTCAAATAAAGATTTTGAAAAAGTTAATTGTTTTTTTATTCTTCATAAGTGTGCAAGGTGTAATTGCACAGGATATGCCCAACACATTTAAGTTTGCTGATGTAGCAGAAGTATACGGCGCCGATTCTGTTAAGGTGTGGTATAGCAAATCAGGTGTAATTTATAATTCACAGTGTGCGGATTACTATAGAGTAGGCAAACTCGATCCGCAAAACATAGGTTTGGTTGGTGAGTTCAAAGATTATGATCTGCAGGGGCACCTCTTGTATAAAGCTTCCTATTTAAACGGTATGTTAAACGGAATAGCGGCGTTTTATTATCCTAACGGGAAAACAATGGAAACCGGGAAATACGAAAACGATGCCCGTGTTGGTATATGGCGATATTATTATGAGAATGGCATTGAAGAGAAGGTCTTAAACTTTGAAGCAGAAGTACCAACCATCTTGTCATATAATGATGAAAAGGGTAAAGCATTGCTTGTTAATGGCGAAGGACAATACCGCGGATCCTTTAAACAATGGGGATCTACCACACCTTTTGCAATAAGCGGCCATGTTACCAAAGGGAAAATGGACGGGGAATGGAAGTTTATGAACACGCTTACATCAAAAATTCTATCTATTGAGGTTTTTAACGACGGGAAATTTTCTAATGGTTTTGCTCCGCCGGGTAGCCCGCGATATGTATACAATGACCAGTCGAAAATCCAACTTTCGGGATTCTACGGGCAGGAGCAGCTAAGGTGGGACGAAGGCATATCAACTTGCCCCGGAAGCCCTTACACCGTTCCAACAGTAGGGCCTAAATCACTTAAAGAGGGTTTTTATATCCCGCTGATCAAAGATATAGAAGCGTATTCTACAGAGAAAAAGCAGTGGGTTATGGTTGGGATAACTTTTGATGGCCTAAAAAAAGTTAAAGACGTTATTGTTTACTCATCCATAGATGATGTGAAAATGGAGCAGCACATTAACAATTACATCAGGCAGATAAAAACATGGAAAGCGGGTTCGCAAAACGGGAACGCCCAGCCATTATTTTTTACCCTTAATATTGATAATACGCTTGAAGAAAAGGTTATTATTCCGGCAGAGTACCGTTGGCGAAGCAATTAATGCCTTACAGAGAGCATGCAAATACATCACATCCTTTCAATATAATATCATCCTGTTTTACTCATTTCATAAAACCTTTAAAACATTTGTAAATTAAACAATTAAGCGTATCTTTGCAGTCCCGAAAATGCGGGGTTTACAAAAACGTTTAATTATTTAATTTAAAGCAAGTGAATACGTTAAGTTACAAAACTGTCTCAGCCAACAAGAAAACCGTTAATAAAGAATGGGTTGTTGTTGATGCAAACAATGAGATTTTGGGGCGCTTGTGTACTAAGATCGCTATGATGATCAGAGGTAAACATAAGCCAGGGTTCACCCCGAACGTAGACTGCGGTGATAACGTTATCGTTATTAATGCAGACAAGGTAAGACTGACAGGAGACAAATTTGCTACCAAGCAATATGTTTCTTACACTGGTTATCCAGGTGGTCAGCGTTTCATTTCTCCTAAGGAGTTAATGGCAAAACATCCAGAGCGCGTAATTGAAAAAGCGGTTCGTGGTATGTTACCTAAAAACCGTTTGGGCCGTGCTATCTATGGCAACCTGCATGTTTACGCTGGTGCCGAGCATCCACACGCAGCTCAAAATCCTAAAACCGTTTAACTTTTTATTTTTAAAGGAGAAAAAACACAATGCCAACAACTAACACTTCAGGCAGAAGAAAAACAGCTGTTGCCCGCATCTACTTAAGCGAAGGCAATGGTGCTATTACCGTTAACGGTAAAGATTACAAAGAATACTTCCCTACTTTGCCTTTACAATACATTGTTACCCAGTCTACAGAAGTTTCTGGCTCAACTGGTAAATATGATGTATTAGTAAACGTAGCAGGTGGTGGTGTAAAAGGACAGGCAGAAGCCGTTCGTTTAGCTATCGCTAAAGCCATTGTTGAACTGGATGCTGAGAAAAAACCAGCTCTGCGTGCTAAAGGTTTAATGACACGTGATGACCGTATGGTTGAGCGTAAAAAACCAGGTCGTAGAAAAGCTCGTAGAAGATTCCAATTCAGTAAACGTTAATATCAAAGGAGGACACAAACAATGGCAAGAACAACATATCAGGACTTACTGGATGCAGGTGTACACTTTGGTCACCTTACCCGCAAATGGGATCCGAAAATGTCTCAGTACATTTTCATGGAGCGCAACGGTATCCACATTATCGATTTAAATAAAACATTAGCAAAGGTTGAAGAAGCCGCTGCTGCTATCAAACAAATAGTAAAATCAGGCCGCAAAGTATTATTCGTAGCTACAAAAAAACAAGCTAAGGATATTGTTGCCGAGCAAGCAAAAAGCGTAAACATGCCGTTCGTAACCGAACGTTGGTTAGGTGGTATGTTAACTAACTTTGCAACCGTACGTAAGTCGATCAAAAAGATGTCAAACATCGATAAATTGACTAAAGACGGTACTTACGCTATCCTTTCTAAAAAAGAGCGTTTGATGATACAGCGTGAGCGTATCAAATTAGAAGCCCTTTTGGGTGGTATTGCTGATTTGAACCGTTTACCTGCAGCATTATTTTTGATCGACGTTAAGAAAGAGCACATTGCAGTATCTGAAGCTTTAAAGCTTAACATCCCAACTTTTGCGATGGTTGATACTAACTCTGACCCATCTAACATCGACTTCCCTATCCCGGCTAACGATGACGCTACAAAATCAATTTCATTGATCACCGGCATTATCATCAAAGCTATCGAAGAAGGTTTAGATGAGCGCAAACGCGAGAAAGAAGACGAAACTGAAAAAGAAGCAGCTGCTGCTAAAGCGAAAGCTGACGCTCCTGAAACTACTTCAGGTGGCCGTGGCGCAAAAAGAGTAGCCGAAGAAGCTGAGGCTGGTACTCCAACTGCTGAATCTACAGAAGAGTAATATTATTTTGAAGTTGGAAGGTTGCAAGGTTGGAATGTTTTAATGTTTCAACCTTGTAACCTTTCAACTTTACAACATTTAACATAAAAACAATGTCTACAGTACAAATTTCTGCATCAGACGTAAATAAACTGCGCCAGCAAACTGGTGCGGGTATGATGGATTGCAAAAAAGCTTTAACTGAAACCAACGGTGATTTTGAAGCTGCAATTGATTACTTAAGAAAAAAAGGCGCTAAAGTTGCTGCAAGCCGCCAGGATCGTGAATCAAACGAGGGTGTTGTTATTGCACGTACTTCAGAAGATGGCAAACGTGGTGTGATCATCGAGCTTAACTGCGAAACCGACTTCGTAGCTAAAAACGCTGAGTTCGTTGCTTTTGGTAACGAGATCGCTAACGCTGCTGTACAAGCTAACCCTAAAACTCTTGAAGAACTTAACGCTCTTGAAATTGACGTTGAGAACTCACGTGTTAAAATTGGCGATGCTACTGTTGACAAAACAGGTAAAATCGGCGAAAAGATCGGCGTATCTAAATACGAAGTTCTTGAAGGCGAAAAAGTTGTTGCTTATATCCACGGTAACTTCCGTTTAGCAGTATTGGTAGCTTTAAACAAAGATGCTAATGGTGTTGACGAAGCCGGTAAAGATGTTGCAATGCAAATTGCTGCAATGAGCCCTGTTGCTGTTGATAAAGATGGTGTTGACTCAACTACTATTGAGCGTGAGTTAGCTATCGCTAAAGATCAGATCCGTGCAGAAGGTAAACCAGAAGAAATGGTTGAGAAAATTGCTGCAGGTAAACTGAACAAATTCTACAAAGACTCAACTTTATTAAACCAGGAGTTTGTTAAAGATTCTTCTAAGAATGTTAGCCAGTTCCTTGATACTGTTGAAAAAGGCCTTACCGTTACCGCATTTAAGCGAGTTGCTTTAGGAGCTTAATCATATTATCCCCCTCGTTTTAACGAGGGGGATTTTTTTTGCTCTTATATTTTTAAGGGTTTATAGAGACGCAATACTTTGCGTCTTTTTGTACGAAATAACAATTGCGCAATCATAAACGGGGACACTATGATAACAGCACTTCACAATCTCAAACTCATCACCAACGGCACCATCGCCGCAGGCAAAGCCGTTTTAATTGAAGACCGGTCTATAAAGGCCATAGTTGATGAAAATAACATCCCTGCTGATGCTGACAAGAAAGACCTGAACGGCGCTTACCTGGCACCAGGTTTTATCGACCTGCAGATCTATGGCAGCGGCGGTAAACTTTTTGCCGGCAAGCCCGAGGTAGCGGCATTGCAACGCATGGAAGACGACCTGCTAAACCAAGGCACTACCGGTTTCTTTGCTACCATAGGCACCAATACCAATGATATTGTTGAAACGGGGATAGATGCTGCTAAAGCTTATCGTGAAACAGCCCGCGGTAACTTCTGGGGCTTACACCTCGAAGGGCCTTATTTGAATGCCGCTAAGAAAGGTGCCCATCCAGAGAAGTTCATTAAGAAGGCAACACTTGCCGAAGTGAAAAGCTGGATAGAGAGGGCAGAAGGTGTTATCTCGATGATCACCATTGCGCCCGAGCTGCAGGATCAGGAAGTGATAGATTATCTGCACGCGCAGGGCATTATCCTGTCATCAGGCCATAGCAACGCTACTTATAAGCAAGGCAAGGGGTTTTTAAATAAACCCATCCCCGCCGTAACGCATTTATTTAACGCCATGCCA
The DNA here is from genome assembly GCF_003432115.1 of Mucilaginibacter conchicola. Classification (GTDB taxonomy): domain Bacteria; phylum Bacteroidota; class Bacteroidia; order Sphingobacteriales; family Sphingobacteriaceae; genus Mucilaginibacter; species Mucilaginibacter conchicola. The sequence continues at coordinate 2,112,146 of NZ_QWDC01000001.1, read as the reverse complement.
CAGATGCACCACCGCGAACCGGGTTACATCCCCGCCATATTTGAGGAACGCCCGTACACCAGTATTGTAGCCGATGGTAACCATGTGGACTGGCCGATGATTCGCCTTGCTAAACGCGAACTGGGCGATAAGTTATTCCTGATAACTGATGCAGTTACCGCAGCAACAGAAGGTGCCTACCAGCACCGCCTTGAAGGCGACAAATATGTAATGCCCGATGGTACTTTATCCGGCTCGAGCTTAACCATGCTGAAGGCGGTGCAAAACTGCGTTGAAAAAGCAGGCATAGGTCTGGCCGAGGCTGTAAATATGGCTTCGTTGTATCCGGCGCAGTTAGCAAAAAAAGAAACTAAAGGTAGCATACGTGCCGGTTTTGATGCTGATCTCATCATCTTTAATGCTCAGTTTGAGCCCATTGCTACCATATTACAGGGTAATTATTTAACCATTACCACATAAAATTTTAACAATACCATTTATTATCTATTTTTGATAAATCTTCCGTGTAAATGAAATACAAAAGAGTCCTTCTAAAGCTTAGCGGCGAATCGCTGATGGGTGAACGCCAGTATGGTATTGATAATAAGCAAGTTCTGCAATATGCGCAGGATATAAAAGCCGTAAAAGATCAGGGAATTGAGATTGCTATTGTTGTTGGCGGTGGTAACATTTTCCGCGGGTTAAGTGCCGAAAAATCGGGCATGGAACGCGCACAGGCCGATTATATGGGCATGCTGGCTACCGTTATCAACTGTATGGCTCTGCAAAATGCACTGGAAAGCATTGGTGTGGAAACCCGCCTGCAATCGGCCATTAAAATGGAGCAGATCTGTGAGCCGTACATCCGTCGTCGTGCTATGCACCATCTGGAGTGTGGTAAAATAGTGATATTTGGTGCCGGTACCGGTAACCCGTATTTCACTACGGATACTGCAGCATCATTACGCGCTATAGAGATCAAAGCAGACGTTGTACTGAAAGGTACCCGTGTTGATGGCATCTATACCGCCGACCCAGAGAAAGACCCTACAGCAACCCGTTACGACGAGATCAGCTTCCAGGAAGTTTACGACAAAGGTCTAAACGTAATGGACATGACCGCCATTACCCTTTGCCAGGAAAACAAACTGCCTATCATCGTTTTTGATATGAACAAAGAAGGCAACTTCATGAAAATAGCCGAAGGTAACCCGATAGGTACTTTGGTGAAGTAATTCTTGAAATTATAAACAAGAAAGCCTCAGCGAAATGCTGAGGCTTTCTTGTTTATAGCCTACACGTCATTGCGAGCGTAGCGTGGCAATCCCCTCGCGTTTATATACATGCGACGAGATTGCCACGTCGCTGTCGCTCCTCGCAATGACATATTTATATCTCTTACTTCTTATTCCTATCATAATAACCAAATACCTTTTGCAGTAGCGGCGTACTACGTGCTGATAGGTTTTGGCGGATATTCAATTCTTCTTTAGCGATAACGGTAAACAGGCCTGCAATAGCTTTCTGCGTTACGTAGTCGCTGATGTTAGGGTTAACCTTTGTTACCAGTGGTATCTTGTTATAAGCAGCAGCGGCATCGCCATAATATTTAGTAGCGCCAACCTTATTTAAACTGCCTTGTATAATAGGTTTAAAGTTGGCTGTTAGCTGCGCGGTGGTAGTACGCTCAAAATACTGCGTAGCGGCGTCCTGCTGGCCTAACAGGATGTTGGTGACATCTTGTATGGTCATCTGCTTAATAGCATTTACAAATACCGGTTTAGCCTGCGATGCGGCATCTTCTGCTGCGCGGTTAAGCGATAGGATAACATCATCAGCCAGTTTACTTAAACCTATGCTGCGTAGTGTCTTCTCCACCTTCTGTGCCTCGGGCGGGAAAAGGATCTTAACGGCTGCATTCTTAAAGAAACCATCAACGGCCGATAACTGATCTGAGCTTTTGCCCGTACCCAGCTCAAGCGCTTGTTTAAGGCCGTTGCTTATTTCCAGCTGGGTTGGGTTGCCATATTGCTGTACGGTAGTTTGTGCAACCTGGTTAAGGGTATCACAACTGCTAAGCCCAATGAAGAGGAAAGGAAGAGTAAGTAGAATTATCTTTTTCATGGTGGTGTAAAAGCAAAATTGCTGCCAACAAGTGGCAGCAATTTTTATGTTTAGTTTTGAGTGTGTGCTCTTTTATATATGCCTTACCAGGCAGAAGGTTAAACCGGCAATTAAGGCCGACATAGGGATGGTAATGATCCATGCCCAAACCAGGTTAATGGTAACGCCCCAACGCACGGCAGATACACGCTTAGTTAAACCCACGCCGATAATTGAACCGGTAATGGTGTGCGTGGTTGAAACCGGGATAGCAAAGTGCTCTGTAATGAACAGGGTAATGGCACCCGCGCTCTCCGCAGCAACGCCCTCAAGCGGGGTGATCTTGGTGATCTTGCTGCCCATGGTTTTAACGATCTTCCAGCCACCAGACATGGTCCCCAATGATATGGCAGAGTAACAAGCCAGTGGAATCCACTCAGGCATTTCGGCACCACTGTGGATTATTTTGGCAGCTACGAGGCTCACGTACAAAATACCCATTACCTTTTGTGCATCATTTGTACCGTGTGCAAAGCTTAATGCAGCTGCAGATAATAACTGCAGGCGTTTAAACCAGCGCTCGGCTGTGGCAGGCTTGGCCTTCTTACAAATATGCAAGATGATAATAGTAACAATATATGCTATTATAAGACCGATAAATGGTGCCAGTACAATGTAGGCAATGATCTTTATTACATAGTATGAGTTAACTGCAGACATGCCATGTTTGCCTAAGAACAATGCATTGGTGATACCTGCACCGGCAAAACCGCCAATAAGCGTATGCGACGAGCTTGAAGGAATACCAAACCACCAGGTAATTAAGTTCCAGCTGATGGCGGCAATAAGACCTGCAAGTACCACATGAAGGGTAATAAACTCTTCCTGTACGGTTTTTGCAACCGTGTTGGCTACCTTATGGTCTTTTATAAAAAAGTATGCTGCAAAGTTAAATACTGCGGCAAGCAGAACCGCCTGGAAAGGCGTTAGCACCTTGGTTGATACGATAGTGGCAATAGAGTTGGCCGCATCGTGGAAACCATTGGTGTAGTCAAACAAAAGCGCAAGTACAACAACAGCAACAAGTAGGGTAGTAACCATTACTTACGCGTTTTTGATTAATATTGATTCCATTACGTTAGCAGCATCTTCGCACATATCTGTTGCAGTCTCTAACGCAGCTAATATCTCTTTGTATTTTATTAAACGGATAGCATCTGTTTCGTACAGGAACAGGTCGGCAACGGCGCGGTCAAATACATAGTCGGCCTGGTTTTCAACGCTGTTAATGCGGATACAAGAATCTGCAATGGCGCGCACGTTACGCAGGTCTTTCAACTCGCGTACAGCTTTCTCCAGGTCGTTGGCAGCCTGCAAGATAAGCTCAGATAATTTTTTGATGTGCTCGTTATAATCGTCAATTTTATACAGGTTCATGCGGTTAGCAGCGCCGTGTATATAATCGGCAATATCATCAATGGCGGTAGCCAGTGTGTGGATATCCTCGCGATCAAACGGGGTGATGAAGTTTTTACCTAATTCAAGATAAACCTGGTGGGTTAGCTCGTCGCCTTTGTTCTCCAGTTTATCAATCTGCCTGAACAATTCCTCGCGGGTGGCAGGGTTATTTGAGTTAACTGCCTCAACCAAAACGGTTGACATAGCTACCACATTGCTTGCTGCTTGTTCAAATAAGGGGAAAAAGGTTTTTTTGTCCTTTGGTACAAAGTACTGGAAAATACTGTTAAGTGACATCTTTACTTCTTAAAATTTCAGTAAAGGTACGGTTAGTATGTTAAGTTAATGTTAACTTTTTAACACAGGAATATTGGGGAATGGCAGAGTTTGTTTTGCCATTTCCAATGTAAAACCAAAAGTAGATCCCAGTCCCTCGGTACTGCGTACGCTGATGGTTTGCTGGTGTGCTTCGATAATGTGTTTTACGATGGCCAGGCCCAATCCCGAGCCGCCAATTTGCCTTGAGCGGCTGCTATCCGTACGGAAAAAGCGCTCAAATAAGCGTGTAAGATACTTTTCTTCAATACCGATGCCGTCATCTGTTACCTCTATCAAAACCTGGTCGTGCAGGGTAAAAATGCTTACCGCGGTGTTGCCGCCATCTTTCCCGTACTTAAACGAGTTATCAATAAGGTTAACCAACACCTGGCGTATTTTTTCGCGGTCGGCGTTAACAAACAGGGCGTCGTCGTATTTTTGTTTAAACGTTAATTTAATATTGTGCTGTTTGCTCTTTAACTCCAACGACTCGAAAACCTCTTTTATCAGGTCGTTTATTTTGAATTTGGTGTAATTGATAGGGATCTCGCCGCTTTCCAGTTTCGAGATCTCATCAAGGTCATTGATCAGATAGCTGAGACGGTCGACATTTTTTGAAGCCTTCTCCAAAAATTGGGTCGCCATCTCCCTGTCTTCAAAGCCATCATCCTGCAAAGCTTCGATATATCCCTGGATAGCAAAAAGTGGGGTTTTAAACTCATGCGAGATATTTGAAAGGAAATCGCGACGAAATTTCTCCTGTCTTTTCAGGTCATCAATCTCGGTCTTTTTAAGGCGGGCCCATTCTTTTACTTCCTTCTCTACATCGTTGATGGGGTCGGCACTGATATGTTCGCCAAGGGCATCGCGCAGATCGCGGCCAAGCTTAAGGTTGTGGATAAGCTTGTAAATGATCTTTATTTTTGAGTAGATGTATTTCTCTATCAGGTAATAAAACACCAAATAGCTGGTAATGAAGGTAACCAGGAAGGTTATCATCATATCATACCATTTGTGCTGAAAGTAGTAGTTAACTGCCGATAAGGTGATGGCAACGGCGGCAGCGTTTATTAAAATGAGAACGCGCAATTTCATAGCCTTAAAGTTAAATAAAACCGCGCGTTGCAATATTAAAATATCGTTATTATTTTGCTGATTCGGCTTCGATATTGATGGTAACCTCGTCGCTCATGGTCATGCTGTTGCCGCCAATGCCAAAATCTTTACGGTTTATCTTAAAGCTACCTTTAAACAAATGCCCGCCGCTGATGGCTGCATAGCTAAAAGGCACCTCAACCACTTTGGTTTTATCTTTAATAGTAAGGTTGAACACACCCACAAAACTATTCCCTTTTTTCTGGAACGATGTTGAACTCATGGTGATCTTTGGATATTTGGCTACGTCAAAATAATCCTCGTTTTTAAGATGATTATCGCGCATGGTATTATCCGTGTTGATGGATGCTGCCTCGGCTACAGCCTCTATTTTGCTGCTGCCTAATTGGGCCGGATCAAACTGAACCGAAGCCTGTGCTTTATCAATAGTACCGCCGGTTTTAATGCCAAGGTTTTTTAACTCGAAACTGATCTTAGATTTTGTAAGGTCGGTTTGCGCAAAGGCACCGGTGCTTGCTAATAATAACAGGAAGGCTGCAAAAATATTTTTCATGTGCTGATAGGACTGATTATATATTAAAGGGTTTAATTAAAATTCAACGTGTGCGCGTAAAGAGAATACGTTCACCGGCCCGCGGTCGCGGTTGTAGCCGGGGTTGGCTATAAACTGGTAATCGGGCGAGAGCCAAACCATGTGTTTGTAAGCGTTCACTTTGTAGTAAAGCTCGGCTATTAACTCTGATGAATAGTTTAATTTACCATCGCCAAGCATAAAACCGTAGCCGCCTGCTGCCAGGTAATCGCGGTGATCTTTTGAGATGCCGTTACCTACAAATGCCAGGCCTATCTCATCATCTCCGCGATGCCATGAGGTACCTTTAAGCGTTGCACCCAGGCTGATGGAACGATCTATCTCCGTAAACGCCCATGTCTCGGTTTTGCCGTCGTTATAACTGGCTTTGGCAAATACACCAAAATCCTTTGTAAGATACTGATCAGCACTTATCCCGAAACCATACTTGTGACGACCGTAAGCCTGCGTAGCATCTACATCGGGTACATTGCCTGTTGTTGCCTGGTTAATAGCATCACGGTAGATACCCATTTTACCATTGTTGCGGAAAGCCATTAAGCGTACGGTTCCCTTTTGATCGATATTGCCAAGTGTATAGCGTTTCTCAAACTCCAGGGTCTGCGTATTAGCACGGCCAATGCGTTGGTCCCAGATAGAGCCGTTGGCCGTAGTGGTGGTCATAGTGTAACCAAAACGCAGGGCCCAGGTTGGCTGGCCAAACTCGGCCACGGCACCAAATACGTAGCCGCGGGTATTGGCGGGATAATCCCAGGCGGCGTTATCCATTAAGCTCCAGTTCATGAATTGTGAGCGGGCATCATGGCTAAACTCGTTGCCGTCAAAAAAATCGGCCATGCCAAACTTACCAACGGTTACTTTAAAGTAGCGTTTGCTTTTCCAGCCGGCCAACTGGTTCACATCATCGGTAAGATATTCCTTATCATTGCCCCACTCAAAATTTTGGGTAAAGTATAGGCGGGCAATATAAATCTTAGGTTCAGCAGCACCTACGCGGAAGGTTTCGCCGTTTGGAAAGCCGGCTATGCCCAATGTTTTGCTCAAACCCGATCCGCCCGACACCTCGGTATTGAAATAGCCTTCCATTCCCTTCCATAAACGGGCGCCCCCAAATAAAGTAGTGGTTAAAGATGTTTGTGTTTCTTCGCCGGTAACTAAGCTATTATCGCCGCTGTATTTAGCGCTAAAGGCAGGTTTGTATTGCGTGATAACCGTTTGCTGGAAATGCAAGTTAACACGCTGGGTTTTCAGATTATCCTGCGCCGAAGATACTTTAGCAAGAAACAGGGGTATTGCCGCTAATAGCAGGGGTTTCTTCATGATGATATGAACGTGGTAAATTATGCCTTATTTCAGGATACTTCGCTGTAAAACTGCTCAAGAAACTGCTCCATAAAGATATGTCTTTGCTGTGCCATTTGCTTACCCGTTGCAGTGTTCATTTTATCTTTCAACAATAGTAGCTTCTCGTAAAAGTGGTTAATGGTAGGTGCAGTAGTATTCTTGTACTGCTCTTTGGTCATGTTAAGATCGGGTTTGATATCCGGGTTAAATATCTCGCGCCCTTTATGGCCGCCGTATGTAAAAGCACGGGCAATGCCAATGGCGCCAATGGCATCCAGGCGGTCGGCATCCTGTACAACGGCAAGTTCATTTGAGCGGAAGGTAGCATTATCAAAACTTGCCTTAAAAGACATGTGCCTGATGATTAGCCCTACGTGTTTAACAATGGCAGCATCAACATTAATACTATTCAAAAATTTTGTGGCAGTTGCAGGGCCTATCTCTTCATCCCCGTTGTGGAATTTACTATCGGCAATATCATGCAGCAGGGCCGCAAGCTCAACAGTAAGCTGGTCGCAATCTTCTGTTTGCGCAATATGTTTGGTGTTTATCCAAACGCGTTGGATGTGCCACCAATCGTGGCCGCCCTCGGCATTTTTTAAAGTTTCCTTTACAAAATCTACGGTGCGGTCAATAATTTCCTTGTTCTCCATATTTGCATCTGTGGGATGACGCAAATATAGGCAACAAGTTTTGTTGGGTTAAGACTTTATTAAGCTGCTTCGGCTTTATTAGGGTTTATGAGGTCGGTAAGCTCGCTCTCCAGTATATCAGCTATCTGGAACAGGCGCTCAACTGTTATTTTAGTATAACCAAGCTCAATTTTGCTATAAGCATTCTGCGAAATATTTAGCTTTGCAGCCAAGTACTCCTGCGTGTAATTTAAATCTTCGCGCCTTTTGCGAATGTTGGTCGCAACGGCTTTTACTTTGTGGTTCAGCGTAGTATTCATTGTGAAAAATTGTGCAATGCGAATACTAACGTAATTTTTCTATTCTTGGATTTTAAAAAAATACATTTTAGGTTAAAATATTTTCTTAGTTACGTTTTTTAACCTCGGCTACGCGCGTTTAACGTGAGCGTTAACGAAAATCGTATTATCTCTTCACAACCCCACCGAATAACTTATCCCGCTTGGTTGTGTTATAGCAAAGCCTTTTTGGCACGCATGGCACGGTACGTGTTACTTTATTGGGCAGAACCGGTTCTGATTTACATTAAATAAGGATAGGCCGAAAACCTTTAAAAGAGTAGGCATTAATACTTAAATAATCATACTATGAAAATGCAAGAATTGAATGAGAAAGAGTTAATGGAAGTTAACGGTGGTGGCCTTTTAGGCTTAGGTGGTAACGACTCATCGTCACAAAGTGGCCTGGCAGGTGGCCTAAGTATAGGTAACCTGTTATCGTTTTCTAACCAAACACAAGACGGTGATGAGTCGAGCTCAACCAGCTTCTCATTAGGTAATGGTATAGATGCCAGCTTACAACAGCTAACCAAAAGCATCTTTAGCTAAGCTAAACTGTTAATTCCGAATAAATAGCGAAGGCCGCCAACAATGGCGGCCTTTGTTATGTTGTGAAAATACTAAATGACAGATAGCAACAAGAACATATTCCCTGCTGAAATTGCTGAATACTCTGCAGAGTACCACTTTCAGCAAAACCATACTAACACCCTCATTATTTACCAGATAGTGGTGGGGGCAGTGGTTGTCATTTTTATTTCGTTGTTTTTGATAAAGGTTGATGTGAGTGTTAACAGCGCCGGTATTATCAGGCCCATAGGCGAACGCGATGAGGTAAAATCTCCTGTGAGTGGCCGGGTTGATTCTGTTTTTATTCGCGAGAACCAGCATGTAACGGCGGGGCAGGTTTTAGTAAAAATAAAGTCAGAGATGCTGCAGAACCAAAACTCGTTGGTAAGCAGCCAGCAACAGGAATACCAGAACGAGCGCGAAGACCTTGATAAATTGGTAGCCATGAGTAAAGGTTCGGACCTTAGCAGTTATCCCGAATTGAAATCATCTATGTACAGTTCTCAGTTTAAATTGTACTGGCAAAAGATAAAACAACTACAAGTGCAGTACGCTGCCGCCGGTCGCGAGTTTAACCGCTACCAATACCTGTACAAGAACCATGTGCTATCGGCCTCAGAATACGACAAAGTACGTTTAGATTATGAGACAGCCAAAAATGAATTGCAGGTTGGTTTTGAAGGGCAGCGGAGCCAATGGCAGGCCGAACGCACTGCCCTCAATATAAAGTTACAAGAACTGAACGCCCAACAGAACGACTACAGCCAACAAAAAGATTTTTATACCCTTAAGGCCTCCGTAACCGGCACCGTGCAGGAATTTAAGGGATTGCAACCCGGAGCATTTGTGGCCGCCAATGACCAGGTGGCCGAGATATCGCCTGATTCTGGTATGATAGCCGAGAGCTATGTATCGCCAAAAGATATTGGGCTAATACGCGTAGGCACTAAAGGCAATTTCCAGATAGATGCCTTTGATTATAACGAATGGGGGATGGTAAAGGGTCAGATAGTTTCTATCTCCAGCGATATATCTAACAGTAACGGACAGGCTTTTTTTAAGGTACGGTGCAAGTTGGAGAAGAATGCCCTGAAGCTAAAAAATGGCGTTAAAGGCAACCTGCGCAAAGGAATGACCTTGCAAGCCCGTTTCTTTGTAACCCGCCGCAGCCTGTTCCAATTACTGCACGATAAAGCCGACGACTGGCTGAACCCTAACGTACTCTCTAATCAAAAACCGCAAAAAGCAGCCAATGGAAGTTAAGAAAACCACCTGGCTGGCAAAGCTTGCGGCTAAGTTTACCAGCAAACGCGACAACAAGAAAATAAAAATAAAACAGCATGATATTACCGACTGTGGTGCGGCTTGCCTTGCATCTGTTTCGGCTTTTTATCATTTGGATATGCCTATTGCCCGTATTCGCCAATATGCGTCAACGGATCAAAAGGGCACCAATATTTTAGGCTTGATAGAGGCTGCAACTAAACTCGGCTTATCTGCCAAGGGCGTTAAAGGCCCGTTTGAGAGTTTGTTTAAGATCCCATTGCCGGCCATTGCGCATGTGGTTATCCGCAACCTGCATCATTATGTGGTGATCTATAAAGCCACGCCCGAACATATCCAGGTGATGGACCCATTGGATGGGGAAATGCACGAAATACCGCATGAAGAATTTAAAAAAATCTGGTCGGGCGTGTTGGTATTGCTATCGCCGGGCGAGATGTTTGAGGCCGGCTCGGAGAAGATATCTGTAGAGCGCCGTTTCTGGTTCCTGTTAAAACCGCATAAATCTGTACTGATACAAGTACTATTTGGCTCGGTAGTGTACACTATAATGGGCTTAGCCTCATCGATCTTCCTGCAAAAGATAGTAGATAATGTTATCCCCGGCGAAAACCGCAACCTGCTTAACCTGATGGGAATGATCATGGTGTGCGTGTTGTTTCTGCAAGTCATCATCAACCACTCCAAAACACTACTCACTATAAAGACCGGCCAGCAGATTGATGCCCGCCTCATATTGGGCTATTATAAACACTTGCTGCGCCTGCCCCAAACTTTTTTTGATACCATGCGCGTGGGCGAGATCATCTCCCGTATAAACGATGCGGTGAAAATCCGTTTGTTTATCAACGAGGTGTTGATCGGTTTTTCGGTAAACTTCTTTATCCTGATCTTTTCGTTTGTGTTGATGTTTAGCTACTACTGGAAGCTGGCGCTCATCATGCTGGCCATAATCCCACTGTACGGTATCATCTTCTATTTCTCTAACAAAGTAAACAAAACCACGCAGCGCAAGCTGATGGAAGACAGCGCAGATTTGGAAACCCAACTGGTAGAATCGGTTACAGCTATCAGCACCATTAAACAGTTCGGGTTGGAGAATTATACCAACCTGCGTACCGAAACGCGTTTTGTTACACTGTTAAAAACCATTTATAGATCAAGTACCAACTCGTTGTGGATCGGTAACAGCAGTAGTTTGGTAAGCAGTATGTTCACGGTGATACTGCTTTGGGCAGGAGCAGGCTTTGTTTTAGACAGCTTGATCACTCCCGGCGAGTTGCTATCCTTTTACGCCATCATTGGCTACTTTATGGGGCCGGTTGCAAGCCTTATCGGGATGAATAAAACCGTGCAGGATGCGGTTATAGCCGCCGATCGCCTTTTTGAGATCGTTGACCTTGAGCGTGAAGAGATAACCAACAAAACAGAACTAACGCCCGATATGATTGGCGATATTCGTTTCCGCAGCATCAGTTTCAGGTATGGCAGTCGCGCGCAGATCTTTAATGATTTTAGTTTGACCCTTCAGAAAGGCCAAACCACCGGTATAGTAGGCGAGAGCGGCTCTGGCAAGACTACCTTACTGGCTTTGCTGCAGAATTTGTATCCGCTGCAATCAGGCAGCATTATGTTTGGAGATTATGATATAAAATATTTTACTAACGAGAGCCTGCGCCGATTGGTGAGCGTAGTACCACAGCAAGTACACCTGTTTGCCGGCAGCGTATTAGAGAACATCGCCGTTGGCGATTTTGAGCCGGATATGAAAAAGGTGATCTCCATTTGTAACAACCTTGGCATTACTGATTTTGTAGAGCAACTGCCCAATGGTTTCAATACTTACCTGGGCGAGAATGGCAGTAACCTTTCAGGCGGCCAGCGCCAGCGACTGGCCATTGCCCGCGCCCTTTACCGCGATCCGGAGATACTCATCATGGATGAGGCAACATCGGCTCTTGATTCCACCTCAGAGAAATTCATCCAGAAGACTATTGGCGAACTGCGCGAACAAGGTAAAACTATCCTGTTGATAGCCCACCGCCTCAGCACTATTATGGATGCCGATTGTATCATAGTGATGAAAGATGGCAAAGTACTTGAGCAAGGCACCCATCAGGAACTCATCGATAAGAAAGAAGCCTACCTTAATTTATGGGAGCAGCAGTTCCCTGTTTTGAAACAGGAGAAAGCGGTGAGAGGGAAGAAGATTGTGGAAGAGAATGAGTAAATATAAGTCAACCACGGATTTGCTCACACAATTCGTGATGTAAATCCCGACATGTTATAATCTATAAAGCTATGTCATTTCGAACGAACGATAGCGAGGAGAAATCTTCTAAGATATAAACGCCGCGCGTAGAGGATTTCTCGTCGCCCTTTTGCACATACCTGCCCTGCTGCTCGCTCGAAATGACATGGTTGTTATTGTCGCCCCCATTCACATTCTGTAAGTAGGCCGCTTCCGAAAATGCTTTAAAACAAAAAAGCGGCGAGATCAACTCGCCGCTTTTTATCTTAAGACTTCGGACTCAAGGCTTTCGCCTTAAGACTTATATCAACAGCCTTACAGGCTCTTCTAATAACGCTTTAAGGGTTTGCAGGAATGCAGCACCTGTTGCACCATCAACCACGCGGTGATCTGCGCTTAGGGTTACTTTCATGATGTTACCCGGAACTACTGCACCGTTTTTAACAACCGGTACCGCCTGGATACCGCTAACAGCAAGTATACAAGCGTTTGGTGTGTTAATGATAGCAGTAAACTCGTCAACACCAAACATACCTAAGTTTGAGATAGTGAAGGTTGAGCCTTCCATTTCTGCAGGTTGTAATTTTTTAGATTTTGCTTTGCCGGCAAAGTCTTTTACTTCGGCAGAGATATGGCTTAATGATTTGCCATCAGCAAATTTCACAACCGGTACCAATAAGCCCTCGTCAACTGCAACAGCTACACCAATGTGTACGTGCTCGTTGGTACGAATTTTATCACCAAGGAATGATGAGTTGATAGCAGGGTGCTGGCGCAGGGCAACAGCAACAGCTTTAACAACAAAATCATTGAATGATATTTTAACCGGAGCGATGTCGTTCATTTTAGCGCGGGCTGCAATTGCCTGGTCCATATCGATAGACATGGTAACATAGAAATGCGGCGCGGTGAACAAGCTCTCAGATAAACGGCGGCTGATAGCCTTACGCATCTGCGTAACAGGTCTTTCGCTGAATTTCTCTTCGCCGGTAAAGGTTGGCAGAGTGATAGGCGCTTTATCAGCAGCAGGAGCAGATGCGCCTTGTGCAGCCGGAGCGCTTTCAGCTTTTGCAGAAGGGGTAAAGCCTTCAACATCTTTTTTGATGATACGGCCGCCATCGGCAGAACCTTTAACATCATTTAAGTTGATGCCTTTTTCTTTAGCTATTTTACGTGCTAATGGCGACGCTTTTACACGGCTGTCATCAGCAGTTGAACCTTCGTTTGAAGAAGCTGCAGCGGCAGGAGCAGCATCAGCAGCAGGTTTTTCTTCCTGTGCAGGAGCAGCCTCAGCAGCCGGAGCGCCATCAGCAGGTGCGTTTAATAAAGGAGTTACATCGGTACCCTCTTTACCAACAATAGCAATAATATCGTTTACTTTAGCAGCTTCGCCTTCTTTAACACCAATGTACAGCAGTGTGCCGGCTTCGTAACCTACAACTTCCATTGTAGCTTTATCAGTAGCAACATCAGCTAATGAATCATCAGCTTTAACTTTATCACCAACTTTAAAGTTCCATTTTTCAATGGTACCTTCGGTCATGGTATCGCTAAGCAACGGCATGCGGATAACCGTAGCCGGGATGCTTGACAGGTCTACTTTTGCAGCGGCTGGTTTAGCCTCTGCAGCAGGAGCTGGTTTTTTATCTTCAGTAGCAGCAGGTTTTTTGTCTGCAGCTTTTTCTTCTTTAGCAGGGGCGGCAGCAGAAGCTTCGCCATCTAAAAGTGCTTTATAATCTTCACCTTCTTTACCCAATACGGCAATAACGGTATCAACCGGGGCAGCGCTGCCTTCCTGTATACCTATATACAGCAGTACACCATCCTGGTACGATTCAAAATCCATGGTGGCTTTATCGGTTTCTATCTCGGCCAAAACATCGCCAGATTTTACCTTGTCGCCAACCTTTTTATGCCATTTAGCTACCACACCTTCGGTCATGGTATCGCTCATTTTCGGCATTTTAACTACTTCAGCCATATATTTTAGTTAATATAGAGTTATTGAATTAATGAGTTATTGATTATTGAACAATGATATTATGCTTAGCGATTTAATTCAGTAAATCAGTAATTCATTAATTCAACCATTCAAATAATTAGTCGCGGATGTAAGGGTAATCCTGTTGAACATAAACATCAGTGTATAGTTCTGATGCCTCTGGCCACGGTGATTCCTCAGCAAATTTCACAGACTCTTCAACCTGTGCTTTTACTTTCGCTTCTATCTCTTCAAACCATTTCTCATCAGCATAGCCATTTTTCTCGATAGCAAGTTTTGTTATCTCGATAGGGTCTTTGGCTTTGTAGCTTTCAAGCTCTTCTTTGGTGCGGTATTTCTGCGGGTCGCTCATTGAGTGGCCTTTGAAACGGTAAGTACGCATTTCAAGGAAGGTAGGGCCTTCACCACGGCGGGCGCGTTGTACAGCCTCATCCATTGCATTGTGTACCGCAACAGGGTCCATACCATCAACCGGTGATGAAGGGATACCATAAGGTAAGCCCAGTTTATAAATATCAGTTTGTGCAGTAGTACGCTCAACTGAGGTACCCATTGCATAACCGTTGTTTTCGCAAATGAAAATAACAGGCAGTTTCCAAAGGGCAGCCATGTTAAAGGTTTCTGTTAAAGCACCCTGGCGAACGGCACCATCACCCATGTAGGCAATGTTTACGTTATCGGTACCTTTAAATTTCTCGGCGAAAGCGATACCTGCACCCAGTGGAACCTGGCCGCCTACAATACCGTGACCGCCGTAAAAGTGGTTCTCTTTATCAAACATGTGCATTGAACCGCCTTTACCTTTTGAACAGCCGGTAGCTTTACCGTACATCTCGGCCATAATGGCGTTTGGTGATGTACCTTTTGCTAAAGCGTGGGCGTGATCGCGGTAAGCGGTGATCATGCTATCCTCGTGGCGGATAACAGACATGGCACCAGCTAAAACAGCTTCCTGACCGATGTATAGGTGACAAAATCCGCGTATTTTTTGCTGACCGTATAATTGACCGGTCTTCTCTTCAAATTTACGCATCAGTAGCATAGACTCGTACCACATCAGGTAGGTGTCTTTAGTTATTTCGATTGAACTCATTTAATAAATAAAGTTTCTATGAGAAAGTGCAAATCTAATTATATCCTGCAAATAACCGAAACTGCAACGAATTTGTTGTGCAAAATTGACACTTTGCGTGGTTGTGACGCAATGCCGCCGTTTGTTATTTTACCGTAACACAAAATATCCTTTGGATTATAAGCGCTTACCTCGTTTTACGATTGTGTATTAGCAAATAATTGCACAATAATCTTTTCATAAAAAAATTATGCGTGCATATTAAAAGTGCGAATGTAAGATTTATGATTTACATCAATAACCTTTGCAATATTTTTACCGTACAAAGAGAAAAGTTAACGAACGTGTAAAAATATTTACTTAAACGATTTTCAAATATAATTTGGATAATTGGTTTAATTGGATAGTTTTGTACCCAACAATAGACATACTGTCCAGTTTAAGAAACATTTGTCGTCCTAATTAGACAAATACAAAGTGATTAAATGAAGAAATTTACGATTGCTATTGCACTATTTCTGAGCGGATTAGCAGCTCAGGCCCAAACAAAAAGCGTTCCAACCCAGGCAGCAGCTGAAGCCGCTGAGCAAGAAAGTTTAGCTAAAGATTACCTCTCTCAAATTATGGGTGTTGCGGCTTCTGCAACCTCAAACATGAAACTTTTTCACTTTGTGTATGATTGGATAGGTACTCCTTACCGTTTTGGTGGCAGTTCTCGTAAAGGTATTGATTGCTCTGCGTTTACAAAGCAATTGTACAGCGATGTATTTAACATGTCTATCCGCCGCAGCTCACGCGATATTTTCAGCATGGTGAGCCCGGTAGGTAAAGATGATCTTAAAGAAGGTGATCTGGTATTCTTTAAAATTCACAGCCGCAGCATATCGCACGTAGGTATTTACCTTGGCAATGGCAGGTTTGCACACGCTTCATCAAAAGGTGTGGCCATCAGCAACCTGGACGAAGCTTATTACAGCCGTTATTTTTATAAAGGCGGCCGTATATTAGATTCATTTAAAAACGAATTTTCTGCTTCAGCATCATCTGATGAGAAATTCGATGAAAAGCCGACTAACTAACTAAATACACCTAAATTGAATTCCGGATCCTTTCATTCATTTGGAAGGATTTTTTTATGCCCTTACATGAACATCAGGTTCTACATATATATAATTATTGTCATGGTCATTTCGGCCTGCGGCGATGCATCACACAGTAAAAAGGCGGTTATTGCTGACGAACCGGTTGCCGAAGCCCCGGTGAAACAGGATACCATAGTTGCCGAACCTGACAGAGTAATTAATGTTGCCGCCGTTGGTGATATTATGCTGGGCAGCTCTTATCCCGATTCATCGGGCATTCCGCCCGATAGTGCCCGCGGGACATTTAAGTATGTGATAAAAGACCTGAAGAATGCCGATATAGCCTTTGCCAATTTAGAAGGCGTATTACTGGATACCGGTGCACCAGTAGGTTATAAACTCAATTTTAAACATAAGCCATACCTTTTTCGTATGCCCGAGCGTTTTGGCGGTGTTATAAAAGATGCCGGCTTTAATGTATTAAGCGTTGGCAATAACCACTCTAATGATTTTGACCTGGCAGGAAGGAAAAGCACCATTAAAGTATTAGATAGCCTGGGCATTAACACCGCAGGCTTTAAAAGCCATCCCACAAAAACATTTACAAAAAATGGTGTGCGCTATGGTTTCTGCGCTTTTTCGCCAAATGCACAAACGGTATCATTGCTGCAAACCAAGGCCGCTCAAGAATTGATCCGTGATCTGAAAGCTAAAAGCGACGTAGTGATCGTATCCTTCCATGGTGGTGGCGAGGGCGTTGGTTATGAGCATGTGATAGATACGGTAGAGATATTTAAGGGCGAGAACCGCGGCAACCTTAAAAAATTTACCCACGCTGCCATTGATGCAGGCGCCGATCTGGTACTTGGCCACGGCCCCCACGTAACACGCGCGATGGAGTTGTACAAGAACCGCCTGATAGCTTATAGCCTCGGCAATTTTGCTACCTACAAGGGCGTAAGCGTAAGTGGTATCTGCGGGTTGGCTCCACTGCTAAAAGTGAAAATGAATAAGAAGGGTGAGTTTTTGAGCGGGCAGATATGTTCGTATCGCCAAGATCATTTTGCGGGTGTAAAGCCCGATACATTGTTCCGCGCATCGCGCAAGATAAAAGAACTTACTGCTGCCGATTTTTTACAGCCCGGCATCAGCATATCTGATACCGGGACTATTGTTCCTTTAGTTGCTGCGAATTAAGCCTCGTCTTTGGTGTTTTTGATCAAACTGATACCGGTAGAAAAGAATATTATCGAAATAACACCTATTACAATTAAGGTTGTGGCAGCACCTGTATGCTGTATAATTTGTACGCCTGTATAAATAAGCCCCACTATACCCAATACGGTTAGTATAGTGCCGAATGTGCGTTTTAAGTTCATTTTTTGTTATAGTTAATGTAATGTTATCATGCATTAACTAAATTTCACTACACATTGTTTTATAAGGATTTACGTTGCGTTTGTATTTTTATTTATCATAAATATGTAACTTTCTCCCATCTCCACGTATCATTTTCCAAAAATTGAACGTTAGAGATGGTGTAAGTGCCTCGCATTTACATTGTGATAAGGTTTAGGTTGAAAGTCCCCTGGCAGCGAGTGCCGGGGGCTTTTATTTTATAAGCCTTTTTTTATGCCTGCAAATACCGCATCTTAGCCATCCGTAAAATTTTATGAGCGAACTAAAACAGCAATTACACAATGCCTGTGTGGCTTATGTGCAGCAACGCATGCAGGCCGCAACAGACGCCATTGAGCAGGCCCAACAGGCGCAAAGCGATGATACCAAAAGCAGCGCCGGCGATAAATATGAGACCGGCCGCGAAATGGCCCAGCAGGAAACCAATCGCAACATGGCCCAGCTTGCCGAGGCCAATAAACTGATGGTGGCATTAAATCGAATCTCAACAAATGCTGCGTTAACCGTTGCCGATGCAGGCAGCGTGGTAACTACGGATAACGGAAATTTCTATTTATCAGTAAGTGCAGGCAGCATTAATGCCGGTGGCATAAACTATTTTGCGGTTTCAACAGCATCGCCTATAGGGGCAAAAATAAAAGGCAAAAAGGCTGGTGATGAGTTCAGTCTTAACGGGAAAATATATAAAATTGCCTCGGTTGAATAGAAAAACAGGCCGTAAAGCACTTATTTTCAAAAAATAAAAACATTTAGTTTGATATTTATTTGTACAAGTGATTACTTTCTATTCTATATTTGGAGAAAACAAAACTTAATGCCGGGCTATGAACCGGTGTGCTAAATTAAATTTTTAATGAACATATTCGTTGGAAGCCTTCCGTACTCTTTACAGGAAGCAGATTTACAAGAGCTTTTTGAAGCTTATGGTGAAGTTACCACCGCAAAAATTATTATTGACAGAGAATCAGGAAGAAGCAAAGGCTTTGGATTCGTTGAAATGTCAGACGATGAAGCTGCTCAAAAAGCAATCGCTGGCTTAAACGGATCACAAGTTGCTGGTCGTTCTATCGCGGTTTCACAAGCAGAGAATAAAAAACCTGCAGGTGGCGGTGGCTTCGGCGGCGGTAACCGCGGTGGTGGTTACGGCGGCAATCGTGGCGGCGGTGGCTACAACGGCGGTGGAAACCGTGGTGGTGGTTACGGTGGCGGCGAGCGCAGAGGCGGCGGCGGTGGCTACTCAAAAGATAACGGCAGAAGCGAAGATCGCTGGTCATAATATTTAAAAACTAAGGCACCGGGTACATATCCGGTGCCTTAAATTTTACACGCTATTTAACGGTGGCGTGCTTTTTTATGCGCTATTTTTTGTGGCAAACAAGCCATGCTTTTATGCTGTTTTAAGACAAACAAAGGCAGGTGCGGTTAGCCGCTTTAATAGTTTTTGTTACTTTTGTCAAAAAATTCAAAGAAATACGATGAGCGAACTCGTTAAGAAACAAATAAATGATGCAAAAGCTTTGATGGAAAAAGCTATTGCCCATGCTGATAGCGAATTAAACAAAATACGTGCAGGTAAAGCCAGCCCGGCAATGTTAGATGATGTTATGGTTGATTACTATGGTTCGGCCACGCCGCTTAGCCAGGTAGGTAGCGTAAACACGCCTGATGCACGTACTATTGTTGTACAGCCATGGGAAAAATCGTTATTGCCGGCTATCGAGAAAGCTATCAAAGAAGCTAACCTGGGTGTTAACCCGCAAAACGATGGTGTGATCATCCGCATCAACGTACCACCGTTGACAGAGGAGCGCCGCCGCGACTTAGTTAAGAAAGCTAAAGGCGAAGCAGAAAACGGTAAGATCGCTATCCGCAACATCCGTAAAGATGCCAACGAAAAGATCAAAAAATCAAAAGCGGATGGCGTATCTGAAGACGAGATCAAAGTAGGCGAAGCCGAAGTTCAAAAACTGACCGATGCTTACATTGTTAAAGTTGATCAGTTAACTGAGGCTAAAGAAAAAGATATCATGACTGTTTAATCTAAACGGTTATTACATAAGAGAAGGGATGGGCTTTTTGAGTTCATCCCTTTTTTGTTGACCGCTGATTTTTGTGATTGATGGATTGATGTGATCTTCGAAGTTTTATTTCGAATGTATTTTAAGCGTGATAGCACAACACCCTATCCTCGCAATGACGTATGATTTGTTGCTAATCTCACAAAAATTTGGACGTTTCGTTAAATCTATTTACAATTGCGTAATTGATTACGTAATTAATATTATGGAGTTTTACAATAAAGTAGGCAAGATGGCTTTGGGGAGCCGTTTACGCAGATTAAGCGAAAAACTAAGCGACCAGGCAAGTGAGGTTTATGGCTTATATAATATAGAAATGAACCCAAAATGGTTCCCGGTTTTTTATTCGCTGGCTGAGGGGGAGAATAAATCTATTATGCAGATTGCGCAGGAGATAGGGCATTCGCATCCATCGGTAAGCACCATTGCCAAAGAGATGATAAAAGGCGGCGTAGCTAAAGAGGTAAAAGGCAAGGGAGATGCGCGCAAGAACTACATCGCCTTAACAGATAAGGGGGGAGAGATCAACAAAAAGATCCAGTCGCAATATGCGGATGTGAATGCGGCGGTGGAGAGCGCTATGGGCGAGAGTCAATATAATATCTGGAAAGCTATTGAAGAGTGGGAGTTTCTGCTGGAGCAAAAGAGCCTGCTTAACCGCGTAAAAGATGAACGCAAGAAACGTGAAAGCGCCGATGTGCAAGTGATTGATTATACGCCGGAGTATCAGCAAGCATTTAGAGAATTGAATGTAGAGTGGATCCAAACCTGGTTTAAGATGGAAGAATCGGATTACAAAGCTTTAGATCATCCTAAAGAGTACATTCTTGACAAAGGTGGCCATATCCTGATAGCGCTTTATAAAAATGAACCCGTTGGTGCATGCGCCCTCATCAAAATGGATGGCGACACGTTTGAGCTGGCTAAAATGGCTGTATCGCCAAAGGCAAAAGGCATGGGGATAGGCTACCTGTTAGGGCAGGCCTGCATCGCCAAAGCAAAAAAACTCGAGGCTAATAAACTCTACCTGGAAAGTAATACCATTCTTAAACCGGCTATCAGCCTGTACCATAAACTGGGCTTTAAAAAAATAACCGGTGTGCCGTCGCCGTATGAGCGTTGTAACATCCAGATGGAGCTGGAATTGTGATCATTAGTATGGCCCTTGAGACCTAACCACTTGATAAGTAGGGTGAAAGGTGGTTCGGCAAGCTCACCATGGCATGGTGGTATAACCGCATTGTCATATTAAAGGGGATAGGCTACGCAGGCCATTCCCTTTATTTATTTTTGCTGCCGAGAAAAATGAATATACTTATCAGTTACCTAAAAAAGCATCGCTGGATTGTTGTCCTGGCGTTGTTTTTAGCAGCAATGAACATTGGTTTCTCGCTGCTTGATCCATATATAACCGGTCATATTGTTGATAATGTGATCGAGAAACACGGTAGTCTTAAAGAGAGCGAATACCTTAACCGCGTGCTGATGTACATTGGTTTAGCCATTGGCGTTGCCATGGTGTCGCGTATAGCTAAAAACTTCCAGGATTATTTTACCAATATCATTACCCAAAAAGTTGGCGCCGAAATGTATGCCGATGGTTTGAGGCACTCGCTTGAGCTGCCTTACCAGGTATTTGAAGACCAGCGTAGCGGCGAGACTCTGGGCATCCTGCAAAAAGTACGTTTGGACTGCGAGAAGTTTATCACCCAATTTATCAGCATCCTGTTTGTATCCATCATCGGGATGGTGTTTGTAATGGTTTACTCGGTATCCATCAGTTACCAGGTGTTGCTGGTTTATCTTGCCGCTATCCCTATCATATCGTTTGTGAGCATGGCCATGAGCCGCCGTATCAAACGCATCCAAAAGAATATCGTTGCCGAAACTACAGCTCTCGCCGGTTCAACTACAGAATCGTTAAGAAACATCGAGCTGATAAAAAGTTTGGGTTTGGCAAAACAGGAGATAGCGCGCTTAAATACAACTACCTACAAGATATTAGACCTTGAGCTAAAGAAAGTAAAATATGTACGCAGCATGAGCTTTGTGCAGGGTACAACCGTAAACCTGGTGCGCAGTGCCATGGTAGTGGTTTTATTGATGCTGATATTCAGAGGTAATATATCTGCCGGCCAGTATTTCACTTTCCTGTTCTACTCTTTCTTCCTGTTTAACCCGCTGCAGGAGTTGGGTAATGTTATTCTTAGCTGGCGCGAGGCTGAAGTATCATTAGGTAACTTCAAAAAGATCCTGAGCACACCTATTGATAAAAAGCCCGAGAAACCTGTATTGTTAGAGAAGGTACACAAATTGACTTTTGACGATGTAAGCTTTCAGCACTTGACGGCTAACCGCAAAGCGCTTACTCATATCAGCTTTAAGGTAAATACAGGTGAGACCATTGCTTTTGTTGGTCCTTCAGGCTCAGGTAAAACCACCCTGGTGAAATTGCTGGTAGGTTTGTATCAACCTGGCGAAGGCGATGTGCTTTATAACGATATTGCAAGCAAAGAAATAGACCTTGACCAGTTGCGCGAAAAAATAGGTTTTGTGACGCAGGATACCCAATTGTTCTCGGGCACTATCCGCGAGAACTTACTGTTTGTTCGCCCTGATGCAACCGACGAAGAGTGTTTACAGGTATTGCAACGCGCAGCCTGCCAAACCCTGATGGCCCGTGCCGATAAAGGTTTGGATACTGTAATTGGTGAAGGAGGCGTAAAAGTATCTGGTGGCGAAAAGCAGCGTTTATCCATCGCGCGCGCTCTGCTGCGCAGGCCGGATATCCTGGTGTTTGACGAGGCTACCTCATCACTGGATTCGATCACCGAAGAAGAGATCACCCATACTATCCGCGATGTATCGGTATTGAACGATCATATTACCATCTTGATAGCGCACCGTCTCTCAACCATTATGCATGCCGATTGCATTTATGTACTGGAAAAAGGCAACATAGTAGAAGCCGGCAAACACCACGACCTGATTGACCAGAAAGGCCTTTACTACGCCATGTGGCGCCAGCAAATTGGCGAGAAGCATACGGTGGATGCGTAAGTAATAGTGACGCGAACATATACACTTGTCATTTCGAACGAGGAACGAGGAGAAATCTTCTACAATTTAAGTTCTGCATGCAGAAGATTTCTCCTCGCTGCCGCTCGTTCGAAATGACATTTTTTGAGTAGCTTTTGGAGTTATTCCCGGTTCAATAATTTCACCGTAACCTTTACAACCTCCGGTTTGCCATTAAGGTTACCAAACCAGCGCGGGCCTTTTTGGATAAGACTCATCGCTCTTTCATCTGCGGCGGCATTCAAGCTTTTGGTTGTTTTGATATCGCTGATGTTACCGTTAGCTGCAACTGTAAAAGTCACCTGCACCGATCCTGTTTTCTCACCCTCATCTAAAATGGCTTCCCGTTTTAGATAATCATTATAAGCTTTCCATCCCATCATAGGCTGGGCTTTTGAGCCGTTGCGTTTTGGCACTTGTGTAACCACTACCTCGGCCAATGAAGTGCCCGATTCCTTGAGCATTACTTTTACGCTATCGCCGGTTTTTGCGGGTAATACTTTTTTATCGTACCCTAAATAGCCATAGGCCACCTGGTCGTCGGGTTTTACCTCGCGCAGGTTAAAGCGGCCGTAGGCATCAGTGGTGGTTGCGTTAGATTTCCCAACCACTTGTACAGATGCACCGGGCAGGGGGACACCTTTATCATCTAACACTTTGCCGTTTAATCCTGTTGGTAAGTTAGCTGCCATTAGTGCTGCGGTGGCACTTGCAGATTGGCGTTCCCTTTCTTTGTAAGTAGCACCCACGGCTTTGCTATTTAATACTGTAACCGCTGATGGGTTTTTGTTTATAGCGATGTTTTCGCCACCTAATACAGTATCCTGGCGTTTATTGGCCATATAGTTTGACTTGTATTGGTCATTAACTACAGGGCTTGCGTTATTATATAGCGATTTATCAGTCTCTGCAACTGGTGCTGGCTCTGCCTGTACTATCGCGCTATCATACACCAGGTTTCGTGATGGTACAGGTTTACTCACAGAAGGGGGAGTATTATAAGCATTCATATTTTGCTCCTGCACAGGTAGCGGTGCGGCAAGTTTTTTATTCGTTTTTAAAGTGAGAGAATCTGCTAAGGGGACTGGTGCTGCAGATAAGGGTGCAGCCTTAGCCGGTTCATTTATTGCAACCTGTGCCGAAGGCTTGTTACTGTCATTACGCATAAAGAATAAGCCGGCCACAATAACAAAACCAACAACAGAAGCGGCTATGGCAACGGTGGCCCAAGGCAACATGCGGCGAACTTTTGGTTCTACCCGTTGCTGCAGGCGTTGCTGCAAGGCAGCAAGTTTATCCTGCTGACCCGCCGCACCGGCATAGCCGTCCAGGGCATCGGCCAGGAAGGGATCGGCCTGTGCCTCGCGCTCCAGCTGATGCATGGCTTTGCTATCCAGCTCGCCGTTAAGGTAAGCTTGTATCTGCGATATGTCAGCCCTTTTATCTTTCACTATTTTTTTCTAAACAGATCTTCAAATTGCGTTTGCCGTTCTGTATATAACTTTTTACTTCGTTCATGCTAAAGCCCGTCTCATCGGCAACTTCTTTATAGCACTTCTCATCAAGGTAAAACAACTTAACGCTTTGCTGTTGCGCAGGCATTAGTTTTTCCAGGCAGCGCTCTAAAGCTTGCATGGCTTGTTCCTTGTCTTCAGTGTCAGGATGCAAAACCGGGGTAAATTCCATAAAGTCATCTATCCCTACGGTCTCCATTTTTTTACCGGCCCGCAATTGCATTAAACAATGGTTGCGGCTAAGCACATATAACCAGCTCCTAAACTGTTTTACCTCGTGCTGATGTACCTTTTGTGTCAGCTCTTCAAAAATGGCCATTACGGCATCCTGAGAGGCGTCCTCATCTTTTAAGTATTTAAGGGCCACGCCATAAACCAGCGGCATATAACGCTCATACAGTTTACCCAGCAACTTTAAGTCGCGGGTATCCCGATAGCTTTTAAGCAGCTGCTCGTCGTCGGTATCTTCTGGTTTATTGGGCCGGTTAAAAAACTTCATTAAGACAGATGATGCAAAATAATTTTTTTAAATGGTTTATGGAAATCCAATGGCGGCTGCATCCTGTAATAAAAAACCGATGGAATTATGAAAAAGTTAATGATCATCCTAACCCTTTTTGTGTCGCTTGCGGCGTTTAAACGCGACACCGACACCCGCACGATTACAGGAAAAGTAACTTCTGCTGATGACGGATTGCCCGTTATTGCTGCAACTGTTATTGTAGATGGTACAAAAATAGGCTCGCAAACTGATGTTAATGGTAAGTACACCATAAACGTTCCTACGAGCGCGGCTACGCTAAGTTTTGCTTACATAGGATACAAAACTCAGCAAGTGGCTATTGGCAACAGGAAAGAGATAAATGTAAAGTTGGAATCATCATCCCGCCAACTAAGCGAAGTGGTAGTGACGGGATATCAAGCCAAGCGTAAGAAAGAGGTGTTGGGAAGTGTGGCCGTTGTTAACGCTGATAAAGCCTACACACAATTGCAGGGTAGGGTAGCAGGCGTAACAGTACAAGGAAATCCCGGTGCAGTTAACAATATGGCTATTCGTGGCAATGCCGCTGGTTACTATGCTTACAACAGTGTGGCCCCTGCACCAATCGCCGATAACGAAAGCTACAAAGGCATGGCCGAAAATAAGTTTACCAATTCGGTAAACGAGCCTTTGTCAACTTTTTCTGTTGATGTGGATGCAGCATCGTACAGTAACGTGCGCCGCTTTATCAACGGCGGGCAGATGCCACCCGAGGATGCCGTGCGTGTTGAGGAAATGATCAACTATTTTAAATATGACCTTGCCGGCCCTAAGGATAATGAACCGGTGGCTATCCATACCGAACTTTCATCAGCACCGTGGAACCCTAAGCATCGTTTATTGCGCATCGGCTTAAAAGCTAAAACCATCGCAACTAACAATCTACCAGCTTCAAACCTGGTGTTTTTAATAGATGTATCGGGCTCTATGAGTGATGTGAATAAATTACCGTTGGTGCAATCATCGCTTAAAATGCTGGTAGACCAGCTACGCCCGCAGGACAAAGTGGCGCTGGTAGTATATGCCGGTGCAGCAGGTGTAGTGCTGCCATCAACCGGTGGCGATAAAAAAGAGACCATTAAAAATGCCATAGATAACCTGCAGGCAGGCGGCTCAACTGCAGGCGGCGCGGGCATAAAACTTGCCTATAAAATTGCTTCCGAAAACCTGATGAAGAAAGGTAACAACCGTATTATCCTGGCTACCGACGGCGATTTTAACGTTGGTGCATCAAGTGATGAGGCTATGGAAAAACTGATAGAGAAGGAACGCGAAAGCGGCATCTCATTATCTGTTCTTGGCTTTGGTATGGGTAATTACAAAGACAGCAAAATGGAAGCCCTTGCCGATAAAGGCAATGGCAACTATGCTTATATTGATAATGCTACTGAAGCCCACAAAACCCTGGTTAGTGAATTTGGCGGTACCTTATTCACCGTTGCCAAGGATGTGAAACTGCAGATAGAGTTTAACCCCGGCAAAGTGCAGGCCTACCGCCTGTTGGGTTACGAGAACCGCGTACTGGATAAAGAAGATTTTAATGATGATAAAAAAGATGCCGGCGATATGGGCAGCGGCCATACCGTTACGGCTTTCTACGAGATCATCCCTGTTGGTATAAAAGACAGCTTTGCCGCCAGTGTAGATCCGCTGAAATACCAGAAGATTGAGCAGGTAAAGGCAGATCTTAATCCGTCTGCAGAAATGATGACCATCAAATTCAGGTATAAAGAACCAACCTCATCAGCAAGCAAACTGAGCCAGGCGGTGGTGTATGATAAGCCCGTTGAGTTTAAACAAACCTCAACCGATTTCAAATTTGCATCGGCAGTGGCTGAGGTGGGTATGTTGTTGCGCAACTCAAAATTTAAGCAAAAAGCCAGCTTTGACCACGCCATAGCCACCGCCCGCGAAGGTAAAGGAACCGACAACGAAGGCTACCGCGCCGAGTTTATCCGCCTGGCAGAGAGTGCAAAATCGTTGAGTAAATCAAACGCTATTGCAAAGGTTGATGATGGGGAAGAGGAGTAGAATCATAACCACGTCATTGCGAGGTACGAAGCAATCTCTTTAGGACTGATATACGCCTTGCCTGAGTGATTTGCGTCAAGAGATTGCTTCGTGCCTCGCAATGACGCATATTTGGTTTGCAAGTGTTCACGTTCACGCGCATGAACATCGCGAACAAGCGTGAACGCCTGGTAGTGAAATAATTACGACTGACAAGGATTTGTCGGTAAAAGCGATAATACAAAAGAGAACTACCTAAACCCGTTCACATGATTATTGCGCCGGAGCGTTTATGCGCTCCGGTTGCAATAAAAAATTATGTCATTTCGAACGATAGTGAGAAATCCTGTCAGATAAGCAAAGCGAAGAGCTTAGAACAAATAACAGGATTTATCTTCGATGAGCTCCACTTCGTTACGGTTCTTCTCGCACCTCGTTCGAAATGACATTTTTGTAATTGGTCCGGCACCTTTACCCTGCCAGATCCTGCCCGAAAGTTTTGCTGAGCAAGTCATAAAGCTCAGGGTGTTTGGCCTGCAGCTGGTCGGGTTTTTCAAAGAAATATTCTGATACCACGGCAAAGAACTCGGCTTCGTTGGTAGCCGCGTACGGATCAATGTCTGAATGGCCTGCCCGGATTTTGCTTATCTCCTGGTGCATCATCTGCACCCAGGGTTTAATGTACTCATGCGGAAGGAAACCTTCGGGGATGCCATCGGTGGCGCCGTCGGCTTTATCCAGCAGGTGCACAAACTCATGGATGCCGGTGTTTTGTTTGCCGTTGTTTTTTGAGAAGCCTTTTTGCAGCGCCGCGCGCGACAGGATCATCTGCCCGTTCATGTAACCGCTGCCTACCATACCCATAATATTGCGCTCGTCGCCACCCTCAAACTGGTAGTCTTTATCAAAGGTGTCGGGGTAGAGGAGTACGTTGGTAACGTTGCGGTAGGTCCAGTCTTTAAATTTAAAGATGGGGATCACCGCGCTTGATGCTACCATCAGGCGGTCAGTATCGTTTACCTCAAGGCCTACGCCTTCAATACGTACGGCATCCAGAAACTGCTCTACCTTATCAACAAAGTAAGCTTTATCATCATCCGACAGGTTATTGTAATAATCAATATGTTGCGTCAACAGTGCCTTCTGCTTATCGGTAAGAATAACCTGCGTTAATGCACGACTACGCTTGCGCTGAAACAGTGTAAAGCTGATAACTACGGCAATGATGATGGCAAAATAGAGCATTTGATTGGTCTTATGTTGATAGTCCTTGCGATTCCCGCTTGCTCATTGACTCACCCCGACATCGCTGACGCTCGTCACCCCTCTCTACGCAAGCGTAAAGAGGGGTTTATTCGTTTTCTTTTCTTACCTCTTTGCTGCTTGCAGCAGAGAGGGTGGTCCAGCGTAGCGAAGACCGGGTGAGTCAGCTATGCGAATGGCTCTTGCCTTTTAGTTTCTACTTCAGATCGTAGCTAACACTTACCGTTGGTAGCAGGGTAGCATCGTTCAAAGGTATCTGATCACGGGCTACAATGGGCTTGCGGCGTTTGTAGAACTCGTACGCGGCTTTTTGTACCTCGGCTACGCCGGATGCCGGTGTGTTGTAGCTGATAGAGAACGGAATGATAAAATCATGAAACTTTTCCTTATCAGGGATGATCCATTTCTTAGTCGATTTCTTCAGCGCGTCAATAGCAGGCAGGGTGATCAGGTAATCATCGGCATAATAGATCACAATTTTTTGCACCACGCCGTTTACATCAGCAGTAAACTTTAATACCGCCACACCGCTTGCTTTTTTAGCGATGATATCCGGGCTTACAGTAAGGCTATCCTTAAAAAAACGGGTCATGATGGGTGCACCACCCTGGAACGGGAAAGCCAGTTCTTTTTGCGCGTGGGCATAAAAAGAGCTTAGTAAAAACGCTATAACAAGTAATTTCTTCATTTAAACTTCTTCTTTTGGCTGGCGTTTGGTGCCTTCGTACAATTCGTACTCAAACAAACGGCAATCCAGTTTACCATTGTAAAACTCAATTTTACGGGCAGCCTTTAAACCTATCTTCTTAGCCAGATCGGGGTTGCCCGTGAACACATAACCGCGATAGTTAAGGCATTTCTTTTTCAGGAAATCGCCTATGCGTTTGTAAGTGATCTCTAACTTGGTATGCGTACCTAAACGTTCGCCGTACTCGGGGTTAAACATCACTACGCCACCATCTTCGGGCACGTCGGTAAGTTCAAAATCACAAACATCAAAATCAATTAAATGTTCTACACCGGCAGTATTGGCATTGCGGCGGGCTATATCAACGGCATCCTGAGAAATATCTGTAGCGATAATTTTAAAGCCGATATCTTTCTTGGCTTTATCTTTTAGTTTGCGGCGCTCCACAAAAAATACCTGCTCATCATATCCCATAATATGCATAAAACCATAGTTCATGCGGAACAAGCCGGGATGCTTATCAGTAGCCAGCAAAGCAGCTTCGATAGCTAATGTACCAGATCCACACATCGGGTTAATAAAATGGCTGTTGCGGTCCCAGTTGGTGGCCACAATGGTTGACGCTGCCAGTGCCTCAAGCATTGGTGCCTTGCCCGGTATTTTGCGGTAGCTGTGTTTGGCTAAGGTCTCGCCCGATGTATCCAGGAAAACATCGGCTTTATCATCCTGCCAGTACAGGTGTACAACGGCTTTATTTACATCGGCACCGCTGTTTGGGCGAATGCCTTTTTTATCTTTTATACGGTCAACAATGGCATCTTTTACTTTTACGTTGGCAAACAACGGTGTGGTAATGTGCTTGTTGTTTACGTTTGATGTTACCGAAAAATAGCCGGTAAAATCAATTAGTTCTTCCCACTCAATCTTTACCAGTTCGTTGTAAAGCTCTTGCGGGTCGGCAGCATCAAAGCTTTTTAACAGGTATAAAACCTGACTTGCGCAACGCAGGTTAAGGTTTAGCGGGATGGTATCATTAATGGTTCCCTGTAACTCTACGCCTGTAGAGAAAACACGGGTTGGCTTGTAACCAAGCGCTTCAACTTCCTGCTGCAAATAGGGCGATAAGCGCTTGTTGCAGGTGATGATGATCTTACTTTCGGTGTGGAAAACTTGCATAATTATTTGGCAAAAATATGAATTAAATACGCCGCTATTTAATTTGAGGTTATTAACTTTACATTTTAATCATTTTCTGAAATTATGGAAGTTAAAGGCAAGGTACATGAAGTATCGGCAACCCAACAGGTTACCGAGTCATTAAAGAAGAGAGAATTGATTCTCGAGTACATCGAGAACCCACAATATCCTGAGTATTTAAAGTTTGAGGCTATACAAGATCGTTGCAATCTTTTAGATGCTGTTAAGGTTGGTGATGATGTTGAAGTGTTTTTTAACCTGAAAGGCCGCCCATGGACTGATAAATCAGGCAAGAAATCATACTTTAACTCTTTACAATTATGGAAAGTTAACACGCTTAGCGGCGCAGGCAGCGCAGCTTCGCCGGAGTATGCAGCCCCTGCTGATATCAGCTCGGCACCTGATGATGACGATCTGCCGTTTTAAGAGCTGGCCAGTTTTGAGTTTGCAGTAGGCAGGCTTGATAAGAATAATAAAAGCCTTTCTGGATTTTCAGAAAGGCTTTTATGTTTCATTGCCGTCGACTTTAGTCGACGGAGTATAAACGGATGTTCCCGGCTTTAGCCGAAACTCAGCTCTTTGGTTTTGGCTAAAGTCATTTGTGCACTGTTCGTTATCCGTTGGCTAAAGCCAACGGCAATGATGGGACTTCTGCAAACTGCCAACCGGCAAATACAAACTACTCCTTGACAATCCTCTTCAAAGCAACTTTTCTGCCTTGTTTAACCTGCAGGTAGTACACGCCGTTCACCGGCAACGCAAATTTTTTGCTGAAGCTGGTTGCAGATACCTTATCAGCCCATACGGTAGTACCATTGCTTGCCGTCAATTTAATTTCTTTCGCGCCTGCGGGCAGGTTCAATGTAAGGATGGTTTTAGCCGTGCTGAACTCGTAGTTCAGGTTCAGATCAGCGATCTCTAAATCAGCTTTGTCGGTACCTGTTAAGGCTTTTAGCTTATCGGCAGGGGCATCGCTAACGCTGTAGCTGATATTGGTAGTAATGCCATCGCCATCCGTATTGGAATAGTTAAATGTTTGGCTGTTTTTGCTGGTGGCTTTATGACCGGGGCCGGTAAAACGGTTAATACGCACGTCCATCGATGGCAGGTCGTTATCAAAACGATAGGTAAAAGCACTGTCGGTTTTGATGCGTTTTAAGCGGGTGCGTTTTTGGGTGCCTTCGCCGGCGGCTAATTCGTTGCCGTTGTTATCAATGGTTACCTGTTTTTCGATAGTTACGTTTTTGCCGTTTTTATCTTGCTTCAGTATAATGGTGGCATTATTGCCCGGTGCAGGTGGTGGTGGTGGCGGTAAAGGTGCGTCTTCCATGGCAGCCAATGCATCTTTGCGCTCGGCAGCCGTTAGCTTTTTAATATCCTTACCGTTAATGGTGGTATCGCCGTTAACTATCTTTATCTCAATATTTTTTTGGCTTTGTGCCAACACCAGCGGCGGCAGGCCAAGTATGGCTATAAGGCTTACCGAGAATATAAACTCAAAGCCGGGTTTAAATATCTTTTTCATATTGTGTATACAGGTTTGAGTAGCAAATTTATGAAACTGTTACAAATCAACAGATTAAAAGCGGCCTAATCATTTGTTAAAATTTGTTAAAAGGATTTTAACGGGCATAAAATCAGATATTTTTGTTCTTGCATGAAAAAGAAAAGTATAGCATTGATCGTAGGCCTTATGGGTTTTGCCCTTGTGGGGGTGGTGGCTATGCAATTGTATTTTCTGCGCCAATCATACCAAATGCAATCGGAGTTGTTTAACCAGTCGGTTAACGAGGCTTTAAACAGTGTGGTAAGCAAGGTATCAAAACAAGATGCTATCAACTTTATCAATGCCAAAACGCAGCGCTCGTTTGCAGTAACTAACATCGAGAAACGTACCGATGTGAGCATCAACGGGCAAAAGATCTCCCCGCAGGATTCATTGACCAGCCTTAAAAAGCAAAGCAAACGCCAGCGTAAACTGGCCATGCTGCGCGATAGTTTGCGCCGCATGATCATCCACAAAAAACAGGACGACGAGATCAACGCCTTGATGCAACAGGGCTCAGTAAACCTGCGCATCCGCATTGAGGAATATACCGATGAGTACGGCGATGTACATGGCCGCTTTATCCCCGAGATAGTGAAAGGGCCTAAAATGCCCAAAAAGAAACTGCATAAGTATGATACGCTTTATGCTACATATATTGACCCTCAGTTTGGTAAGCAACTGGTGGCCGCCCCGCAATTAAATCCGCTTTGGGTACGCGAGCAGCAACGTTTGCTGAAAGAGCGCCAGCTAACCACGGTTAAAAAAATGTTAGAGGCCGATTCACTGGCCAACATGCCGCACAAAGGCAAAACAGCCAATGTAATTGAGAATATTGCCGAAGAATACCGAAAATCTGACGAGCCGTTGTACAAGCGATTGAATGTTTTTTGGATAGACTCCTTGTTACGCTTTGAGTTGCATAACCGTGGTATATTCCTGCCCTTTAGTTATGAGGTGGCGATGGCCAATAAAGACTCGTTGCTGTTTTCAAAAGCGATGGATGTAAGTGGCGCCAGGCCCGAGTTTATCCCTGCGAATACTTATCAGAAAACTATATTCAACAGCGAGTTGCTCACCGACCCCGGAAAAATCCGTGTTTATTTCCCGCAGAAGGATTCGCTGATACTCGGGAACATGAAAGCGAGTATGGGCACTACTGCAGGCTTGTTGATAGTGCTGGTTTTTTGTTTCGGATATACTATTTTCTCCATCATCAAGCAGAAAAAGATCTCGGAGATGAAGATAGACTTCATCAATAACATGACCCACGAGTTTAAAACCCCTGTATCTACCATCATGATAGCCAGCGAGGCTTTAAAGGATGATGAGATAGCGCAGGACAGATCGCGGGTAGCACGGCTGGCCAATGTGATATACGAGGAGAACGTTCGTTTGGGCAGCCATATTGAGCGGGTGCTGAACATTGCCCGTATTGAGAAGAACGACTTTAAGCTGGATAAAAAACCTATC
This sequence comes from Mucilaginibacter conchicola, assembly GCF_003432115.1. GTDB lineage: Bacteria > Bacteroidota > Bacteroidia > Sphingobacteriales > Sphingobacteriaceae > Mucilaginibacter > Mucilaginibacter conchicola. The sequence continues at coordinate 2,079,198 of NZ_QWDC01000001.1, read as the reverse complement.
GACGTTAACGAGATGATAGCCCTTGTGCTGGATAGCATGGCACTTAAACTGCAAAAGCATGATGCGGTTACCGTGCTTAGCCTTGATGCCGAAAACCCTGTGATAATGGCCGATGAGTTGCATTTTAGCAACGTGCTATACAACCTGATAGATAATGCCGTTAAATACAGCAAGGATGTGCCTGAAATAACCATCAGCACTTACAACAGAAATAACGAACTGGTGATAAAGGTTGCCGATAAAGGCATAGGCATGAGCCGCGACCAGCAATCAAAAATATTTGAGCAATTCTACCGCATACCAACCGGCAACCTGCACGATGTTAAAGGCTTTGGCCTTGGCCTTAGCTACGTTAACACCATTGTTAAAAGGCTTGAGGGGGTGATAAGCGTACGGTCTGAAAAGGAAAAAGGCTCGGAATTTGAATTAAAATTTGCCGCAGTGTAACAAGCGCGGAGTCCGTAAGTCCGATAAGTCGGGGAAGTGATTAGCAAAATCCATCTTACGGACTTTCGGTCTTACTGTCTTACCGACTAAAAATAACCATGAAGAAAATATTACTTGTTGAGGACGATCCGAACCTTGGGCTATTGCTGCAAGACTATCTGCAGCTAAAAGGTAAGTTTGATGTAACCCTTTGTAAAGACGGCGAAGAAGGCCTGCGTGCTTTCACTAAAAGCCTTTATGACCTGGTTATATTAGATGTGATGATGCCCAAAAAGGACGGCTTCACCTTAGGAAAAGATATCCGCAAGGTAAACGCCAGCATCCCCATAATATTTGCTACCGCCAAAGCTATGATAGAGGACAAGACCCAGGCTTTTAACCTTGGCGGCGATGATTATATTACCAAACCGTTCCGTATTGAGGAATTGTTGCTGCGCATAAACGCCCTGCTTAAACGCGCAGAGAGCGCCGAAAAGAAAACCGCTGATGACACCCCGACCCAGTTTAAGCTGAGCAGCTATAATTTTGATTACACCTCGCAACTCATCACCCGCGGCGATGCTATCCAGAAGCTATCCACCAAAGAAGCCGAACTGTTGCGCCTGCTGTGCTTAAAACGCAACGAGGTACTTACCCGCGAAGAGGCTTTGCTGAATATATGGCATGATGATAACTACTTTAACGGCCGTAGTATGGATGTTTTCCTGAGCAAGATACGCAAGTATCTGAAGGACGATCCGGCAGTAGAGATCATCAACGTGCACGGCAGGGGTTATAAGCTGCTCATCAATTAATCTTCGTCGGGTTCCTGTATATCCTCACCAAAGTGGATGATGTTGCCGTTATTATCCAATATACTGAACTGGCGCATACCCCAGGGCATATCCTGTAAAGCTCCCTCTGGATGGATGATGCCTTTGGGCTCAAGCTCTGCATATAATTCGTCCACCGCATCTACATTAACATAACAACCGTTTACTTTAGGATGCTCGGGATCTTTGGTTGGCCACAGGTGGATAAACACCCCGTCGCGGCTGAATATTAAGTAGCCATCCCAGGCAGAGTGAAAAGTAAAACCAAGCGTTTCTGTATAAAATTTAACACTTGCTTCCTCATCTAATGAGGCTAACATGGGTACGGCGTGGAGTAGCATAGGTTATTTATGGATTTAAGTGTTCAAGGTCATCCAAGTCCTTATGTCTACCGGATGCTTTCTTCGCCGTTATTAAGTCGTTGATATGAATAGTTCTTACTTCTAATCCATCATCCTCAAAGAAAATAGCTTTATCGAAACATTCGCTAAAGTTGAGACCTAAAACGTCTAACATTATATCAATAGCGACAGGTGGGCGGCCAAATGTAAAGACATCCGTCTTTGAGTCATTTAAAAACTTGTCCGCAGTCATGTCAAATACAGGCATCCCAAAAGAACTAAATGCACGATTAAGTTGCTTGTAGTTTTCAGTTGTGCGGTCAACCCAAATATCCATGTCACCTGTAGTTCTGCTTCTGCCGTGTAAAATCACAGAATATCCGCCGACAAGTATATATCGAACATCGCATTTATTTAATGCGTCAATAAATTCCCGAAAATCTTCATTGAAAATATTACCCATTGCTCCTGCGGCTTCTTATACTAAATGCAGTTCTGTCTAATCTTGGTGGATTATCTTCAGGATAATTATAGGCTACGCTTTTGAGGTAATTGATGACTTTCGCTCTTTCTTGCAAAGGCATTTTCTGATAATAAGAATCATGGTCTGCTGCTTCTTTAGCCGACTGTAGTTTAAAGGCTGATCTATCTAATCTAAATTCGCTCATCAATCAAATATAACGCAAATTACAAGTACTTGTAACAACTTTGTTAAAGCCCGCCTGCGCATTTTACCGCCTTAATTAGATAAGTTTGTTACGTTTAACTTTAACTGACTCATTATGAAATTAAAACTACTTTACACTGCTTTGGCAGTTACCGGCCTGGCTGGTAGCGCCCTTGCGCAAGAAACGGTTGACCAGGCCGCTGTGGCTAAGATCCGCGAGGAAGGCTTAAACCACTCTAAGGTGATGGAGACCGCATTTTACCTAACGGACGTATCTGGTCCGCGTTTGGCAAATTCGCCGGGACTGAAACGTGCACAGGCATGGGCGGTAAATCAGCTGAAAACATGGGGCATGGCAAATGCCAAATTGGAGCCTTGGGGCAAATTTGGTAAAGGCTGGGAAGTACAGAAGAACTATGCTGCCATCACCGTACCTTACTATCACGCCATCATCGCCATCCCTAAAGCATGGACACCCGGCACCAACGGCGCTATCAAAAGCGAAGTTGTACTGGTTAAAGCCGATTCTATTGCCGAACTGGATAAATACAAAGGCAAACTGGCCGGTAAGATCGTGATATTTGATACTAAGAATACCCTTAAACGTTCTGACAAACCAGATCTGGAGCGTTATACCGATGCGCAATTGGCCGAGATGGCTGCTGCAAAACCACAAGCCCGCGGCGAGCGCCGTGCGTTTGACCCTAACTCGCCACAAATGGCTGCACGCCGCAAAATGATAGCTATGCGTGCCGCAATGAGCAAGTTTTTGGTTGATGAAAAAGTTGGTTTGATATTGGCCCAGGGTCGCGGTACCGATGGTACTACATTTACCACCAACGGCGCTTCTTATGCCGATACAGCCAAAGCCGTAGTACCTGAACTGGAAACCAGCGGTGAAGACTTCCTGCGCATTCTGCGTTTGGTAAAGGCCGGCCAAAAGGTTGAAATGGAAGCCGATATCAAAACTCAATTTATTACTGATGACCTGCAAGGCTACAATGTTGTTGCCGAGATACCGGGCACAGATAAAAAACTGAAAGACCAGGTAGTTATGATAGGTGGTCACCTGGATTCATGGCATGGTGCTACCGGCGCTACTGATAATGCTGCTGGCAGCGCGGTAATGATGGAAGCTATGCGTATTCTTAAAGCTATTGGCTTTAAACCAAAACGTACTATCCGTATCGCTTTGTGGAGCTCAGAGGAGCAAGGCTTGTTCGGCTCGCGCGGTTACGTGGCTGCACACTTTGGTAACCCTGCAACCATGGAGCTGAAACCGGAGCAGGCTAAACTTGATGCTTACTATAACCTTGATAACGGTACCGGTAAAATTCGTGGGATTTACCTGCAGGGCGATAGCGCTGCCGGCCCGATATTCCAAACCTGGTTAAACCCTTTCAAAGATCTTGGCGCAGGTACTGTAACCGTTGGCAACACCGGCGGTACCGATCACCTTTCTTTTGATGCCGTTGGTCTTCCGGGCTTCCAGTTCATCCAGGATGCAATGGATTACGGTACCCGTACCCACCACAGCAACCAGGATACCTACGATCGCCTGAGCGAAGATGACCTTAAACAAGCCGCTACCATTGTAGCATCGTTTGTTTACAACACATCAGAACGTAAAGATATGATCCCCCGCAAAGAGTTGCCAAAAGCGCAGCCGGCGAGGAATTAAGTTATTGAAGCTGAAAGCTTCATCCATGCATAGTCACGGGTTGAAAACCCGCGACGGCGTTTTTATAATAAAAAAAGGAGCGATGGGCAACCATCGCTCCTTTTGTTTAGTTCCGCCGTCGCGAGCTTCCAGCTCGTGACCCAGCATGATTTAAGCTTTCAGCTTAAATTAAAATCACTTCAACAAACCCTTTACCGCCGGCATAATCTCTTGCGCTGCTGTATAAATAATTTTCGGGTTCATCAACCCAACCTGCTTTAACAGGATTTCCATGTAAATAATCAAGTTTTTGCTGGGTTACTTCGTACGTGATCAATTCTATTGGGTGATTCCCTTGCTGCCAAAACTGATAGGTCTCGTTATTAGCATTTCCTTTTCCTTCACGCTCAAAGAACCAAAGCATCCAATCGCGCCTGCTTTCTTGAGTGTTTTCTTCTATTGCTTTTATAATAGCTTTTGAGGTATGGCGTTTTAAGTCTCTTAATATTGATTGCAGTGGCTGATCTGTAGTATTTACTATCATGTGTACGTGGTTGCTCATAATAACCCATGCATATACTTTTAGCCCTTTTGCCTTGATGCAGTAATTTATGCTATCTACAACAATGTCTTTATATTCTCTGCGGCTAAATACATCTATCCATCTAACAACAGAAAATGTAACGAAATATAAGCCATCTGGATTACGGAATTTATAACTGCTGCTCATGCAGTTAAGTTAATGATAAAGATGAAATTTATGTATATAACGTACCGTGGCTTGCGCGAGCTTTCAGTTGACGGAAGCTGAAAGCTTCATTCATGCAGTGTCACGAGCTGGAAGCTCGCGACGGCACCCGAATTTTTTAACCAAGAAGAGCGATGGGTGACCATCGCTCTTCTTCAAATATCCAACACCGCCTTAAGACGCTATCGTTTGGTGTGTTTCTCTTTTAATGCCGTTTTCTTTAACGCGGGCAGCTATTGATGCAGCATCATAACCGCACTCGGCCCAAAGCTCGGGTTGCTCGCCGTGTTCAATGAACTCATCGGGGATACCCAGGCGTATTACGTGGCTTTTGTAATTGTTGTCGGCCATAAATTCTAATACAGCGCTGCCCATGCCGCCTTCAAGGCAACCATCCTCAACGGTAATTACGTGCGCGTATTTCTGGAATACCTCGTGCAGTAAAGCCTCATCAAGCGGTTTCACAAAGCGGATATCGTAATGGGCAGGGAAATAACCCTCGGCATGCAGGTGTTCAGTAGCTTTTACTACTTCGTTACCTATGGCACCAATGCTAAGGATAGCCACCTCTTCGCCATCGCAAATTTGGCGGCCTTTACCTACCGGGATAGCCTTCATTGGGCGCTGCCAGTCAACCATAACACCGTTGCCGCGCGGGTAGCGTATCACAAACGGCCCCATGTTGTCCTGCTGTGCGGTGTACATCAGGTTGCGCAGCTCTTCCTCATTCATCGGGGCAGATACGATGAGGTTGGGGATGCAACGCATATAAGCAAGGTCATAAGCACCGTGGTGGGTAGCACCATCGGCACCGGCAAAACCGGCACGGTCAAGGCACATTACCACGTTAAGCTTCTGGATGGCTACATCATGTATCACCTGGTCATAAGCCCTTTGCATAAAGCTGGAGTAGATGTTACAGAAAGGTACCAAACCCTGCGTAGCCAAACCGGCACTAAAGGTAACGGCGTGCTGCTCGGCAATACCTACGTCAAAGGCGCGGTTAGGCATAGCCTTCATCATGAGGTTTAATGAACAGCCCGATGGCATGGCCGGTGTAATACCCATAATTTTAGGGTTAGCCTCGGCCAGTTCTATAATGGTATGGCCAAACACATCCTGGTATTTAGGCGGTTGCGGCTTATCATACTTGGTTTTTTTGATCTCGCCGGTTATCTTATCAAAAAGGCCGGGAGCGTGCCATTTGGTCTGGTCTTTCTCGGCCAGTGCATAGCCTTTACCTTTTGTGGTAATGCAGTGCAGCAATTTAGGGCCGGGGATATCGCGCAGATCGCGCAATAGTTTTACCAGATGTTTTACATCATGGCCGTCAACCGGGCCAAAGTAGCGGAACTTAAGCGCCTCAAAAAAGTTGCTGCGTTTAAGCAACGTACCTTTTATGCTTTTCTCTATCTTCTTAGCTATTTTGAAAGCATCCGGGCCCATTGATGATATTTTGGTAAGCACAGTGGCTATATCATCACGGAAACGGTTATAAGGTTTTGATGTGGTAATATCAGTAAGGTATTCCTTAAGCGCACCCACGTTAGGGTCAATAGACATGTTATTGTCGTTAAGGATCACCAGGATGTTTGAGTTTTCGATACCGGCATGGTTCAAAGCCTCAAAAGCTAAACCTGCTGTCATGGCACCATCACCTATCACGGCAACGTGCTGGCGGTCGGTCTCGCCTTTGTATTGCGATGCTACGGCCATACCCAAAGCGGCAGATATTGAGGTAGACGAGTGGCCTACACCAAAAGTATCAAACACACTTTCGCTGCGTTTAGGGAAACCGCTAATGCCTTTGTACACGCGGTTGGTATGGAAATTATCACGACGGCCGGTTAATATTTTGTGGCCATAAGCCTGGTGGCCTACGTCCCAAACCAACTGGTCGTAAGGGGTATTTAAAACATATTGTAGCGCTACTGAAAGTTCAACAGTGCCAAGGCTGGCAGCAAAGTGGCCACCATTAACCGATACTACATCAATAATGTATTGGCGCAGTTCGTTACAAACTTGTTCAAGCTGGTCTTCTTTTAATTGCTTAAGATCAGTAGGAAAGTTTATTTGACTTAAGAGTTCACCGGCGGGTACCTGCATTTAAATTTAGTGACTGTAATACAACTTACAAAGTAAGCTATTTTAATTGGAATATATTAAACGTAATTAATGTTTTGATTTTAACAATTATTAAAATTTTACGCCTAAATAGCTGTATTTTTGACACATGACCGATGATGCGTTCGCGATAAAACTCCCGCAGTTTGAAGGCCCTTTTGACCTTCTGCTGTTTTTTATTGAGCGCGATGAATTGGACATACACGACATCTCCATTGCCGGCATTACCGACGATTTCCTGAACTACATTCACCAGATGACCGTGCTGAACATGGAACTGGCCAGCGAGTTCATCTTTGTGGCGGCTACCCTTATGCGCATAAAAGCCAAGATGCTTTTGCCGCGCCACAACACGGGCGAAGAGGAAAACGAAATGGACACCAAAGAAGGGTTGATCCGCAAGCTGATAGAATACAAGAAGTTCAAGGTTTTGTGCGATGAGCTGCGACCTTTTGAGGATGAACGCTTTAAGCAGGAAAAGCGCGGCAACATCAAAGCCGACCTTGAGCAGGTTGAGAAAGTAGCCGTCCCCGGCGAGGAACTTTCTGAGCTGAACCTTTATAAGCTGATGGTGGTTTACAACCGCATGATGCGCCAATACAACTCGCGCACGCAGGAAGTGCACCATACCGTAGTACAATACCCATACACTATTGAGAAGCAGAAAGAAGCCATTAAGCACCTGCTCAGCATCAACAAAAAAATGGACTTTAAGCACATCGCCGGTAACAGCGATAACAAAGTGCATTTTATCTATAACTTTTTAGCCGTGCTTGAAATGTTGCAGCAGGAAGCTATTGAAATAACCATAGGCTTAGGCTTTAATAATTTCTGGATAGAACCGAAAGGGGAGTCTGAGGTAGAAAGTTAAAAGTAGAAAGTCAGAAGTTTGCAGCGAGGTTGTTTCACCCACCACGTCATTGCGAGCGATAGCGTGGCAATCCTCGGCCTACAGAGCCGCCCCGTATATCGGGGATTGCCACGTCGTTAGCACTCCTCGTAATGACGATATTTTAGGGATAGCAGTGGATACCGGCCAGCGCCTAAAGCCTGAAGGAGTATGAACGGATAGCCCGGCCCCGATAATATCGGGGAAACGCCCAAAATCCTGCGCATTTCATAAACCCTACAAACCAAGTAGTCAATCTCAAATCTCATTTCTCAAATCTCACATCTAATCTATAACTTAGCCGCGTTTTTAAAACACAATAATGAAAAGAGACAAATTAATATTCAAGCTGTTAGAAGAAGAGCAGCAGCGCCAGGAAGAAGGCATTGAGCTTATCGCATCAGAAAACTTTGTTAGTCGCCAGGTAATGGCAGCAGCAGGTTCTGTGGCTACCAACAAGTATGCCGAAGGCTTGCCGGGCAAACGCTATTATGGTGGTTGCGAGGTAGTTGATGAGATAGAGACCATTGCTATTGAGCGTGCAAAGCAACTTTTTAATGCTGAATGGGCTAACGTGCAGCCACACTCTGGTGCGCAGGCTAACGCAGCTGTTCTGCTTGCGGTACTTAACCCTGGCGATAAAATATTAGGATTTGACCTTTCGCACGGTGGCCACTTAACTCATGGTTCACCGGTGAATTTCTCTGGTAAATTATACGAGCCGCACTTTTACGGTGTTGTAAAAGAAACCGGTTTGATCGATTATGCACAGTTAGAGCGCGTTGCGCTTGAGCAAAAACCAAAACTGATCATTTGCGGTGCTTCGGCTTACTCGCGCGATTGGGATTACGCTTTCATCCGTGCCGTTGCCGATAAAATTGGCGCTTTGGTATTGGCAGATATTTCGCACCCTGCAGGTTTAATTGCCCGCGGTTTGCTTACAGATCCGCTGCCGCATTGCCATATTGTTACTACTACAACACACAAAACCCTTCGTGGCCCGCGTGGTGGTTTAATTATGATGGGAAAAGATTTTGAGAACCCTTGGGGTTTAAAAACACCAAAAGGCGAAGTGAAAATGATGTCGTCTCTGTTAGATATGGCTGTTTTCCCTGGTACGCAAGGTGGCCCGTTAGAGCACATCATCGCTGCTAAAGCTATTGCCTTTGGCGAAGCTTTGTCTGATAGCTACATGAAATACATTACCCAGGTTAAACTAAATGGTGCTGCTATGGCAAAAGCATTGGTTGACCGCGGTTACGAGATCATATCTGGCGGCACAGATAATCACTTAATGTTGATCGATCTTCGCAACAAGAACATCACAGGTAAAGCGGCTGAAAAAGCATTGGTGAGTGCCGATATCACTGCCAATAAAAACATGGTTCCGTTTGATGATAAATCGCCATTTGTAACCTCTGGTATCCGTTTGGGTACGGCTGCAATTACCACCCGTGGCCTTAAAGAAAAACATATGGAAACGATAGTTGAATTGATCGATGCTGTGATTGTTGACCCTGAGAATGAAACATCTATCAAAAAAATCCGTAAAAAAGTTCATAAATTAATGGAAGATTTTCCGTTATATAGGGAAGACTAAGTAGAGAATGAGTAAAACGGGTTTAAAACATCCAACAGAAATTGAAGAGAGGCGCATAGCCGCTTTAAATTCTTACGATGTTTTAGATACCCTTCCCGAAAAAGAATTTGACGCCATAACCCGCCTGGCATCCTATATATGCCAGGCGCCTGTGGCCCTCATCACTCTCCTGAATGAGGATAAACAATGGTTCAAATCCAAATTTGGAATTGAGATAGACGGAACCGATCGCGCCCACTCTTTTTGTAACTACACCATTTTAGGCGACGATATTTTTGAAGTGCCCGATACCCTTGAGCACGAAGACCTAAAAACTAACCCTTTTGTTGATGTTGATGGCGGCGTTCGTTTTTACGCAGGTGCCCCGCTGATAGATCCCGACGGCTATCGTTTGGGTTCACTTTGCGTGGTAGATACCGTGCCCCGTAAACTTACCTTTGAGCAGCGCGATGCCCTGCGCACACTCGCCAGCGAAGTAATGTCGCACCTGTTGTTGCGCAAACAGAAGAAAGAGCTGGAGCGCAGCCTGGAGATGCACAAGCAGTACTCTACGCTGTTCAATAGCTCGGCAGATATTCATTTTATTGCCGGCGAGAACTCGGAGATAGAATACATCAATGAATCTGTTACCAATATTTTAGGTTATACCACCCAGCAGGCCATCGGCAAATCGCTTTGGGATTTTGTGGTTGGCCGCAACCGCGAAAAATATGTGCCGCTGATAGAAGAGGCCATCCGCTCGCAAAAACCTTTTGAACTGGAAACCCAAACCGTTGCCCTTAACGGCGATGTAAAACACATTAGCTGGAGCGCCATAAACCGCGCAGGCAAATGGTACGCCAGCGGCAGGGATACTACTTATCAGCAAAAACTGATAGAAGACACCCGCCAGCTCTCGCTGGTGGCCAGCAAGATCAAAAACGGTGTGGTGATAAGCAATGCCAACGATGAGGTGGTGTGGACGAACGAAGCGTTTGAGAACATTACCGGCTATTGCTTAAAAGATGTTGAAGGCAAATTTTTAGGTCAGGTAATACAGGGCAAACCCGTAGATGCCGAGACTGAGCGCCAGTTAACCGAAGCCCGCCGCAAAAGCCAGCCCTACGAGGTTGAGTTATCCATGACCAGCAAATACGGCATGCCGCTTTGGATCCTGGTAAATAATTCGCCGGTTTATGGTGAGGATGGTTCAATTGAGAAATACATCCGGATTGTTATTGATATCACCAAGCGTAAGCAGGCCGAGCAAAACGTAGAAATCCTTTCATTTGCCGCCCGCAAATCGCCAAGTGGTATTTTTATACGCGATGCTGCCGGCCGTATTATGTGGGTAAACGAGGCGCTGGAAAACATTATCGGCTACAGCCTCACCGAACTGAAAGACCAAACCGTAGGCACCTTGTTGATAGGTGAGGAGACCAACCTCGAGGTGTTCCAAAGCGCGGTTGAAGCGGTAAAAGCCAACCGCTCATACGAGATAGAAATAAAGATCTACCGTAAGGATGGCTCACCGGCATGGGTGTATATATCCAATAGTCCGCTGTTTAATGAGGATGGGAATGTTGAGCGTCAAATAGGCGTAATGGTTGATATAACCGAGCGCAAAAAAATAGATGAGCAGCTGAAAACGCTCTCAATGGTGGCCAGCAAAACTGATAGCGGTGTGATCATCAACAATGCAGATGGGCATGTGGAGTGGGTGAACAGCGCCTTCGAGAAAATCACCGGTTATACCCTTGCCGATGTGCAGGGCAAACACGTCGGTGATTCGCTTAAAGGAGAGCTGACAGATATTGCCATCATAGAAAAAGCGCGCGAGCTATCGGCACAAAGGCAGTCTTTTGAGGTCGACCTGCTGATCTATCGCAAGGATGGCGAACAGCTTTGGATCTCGGTGATCAACTCCGTAGTAATGGATGATGAGGGTAAGGTTGAGCGTTATATCGAGACCATCATCGATATCACCGCCAAAAAGAAGGCCGAATTGGAACTGATTGCCGCCAAGGAAGAGGCCCTACAGTTGAGCCGCGCCAAGGATATGTTCATAGGGGTGATGAGCCACGAGATCCGTACGCCGCTGAATGCGGTTATCGGCATGTCGCACCTGTTGATGGAAGATAACCCGCACGATTCGCAGAAAGAGAACCTCGAGGTGCTTAAATTCTCGGCAGAGAACCTGATGACGCTGATAAACGATGTGCTGGATTTTACCAAGATAGAGACCGGCAACATTGAACTGGAGAAAGCTAAGGTAGACCTGCGCGAGATGGTACAGAGCATTGTAGGCTCTATGCGTTACAAGGCCCAGGAGAAGGGGATAACGCTCAGTTGCAGCATAGAAGACGCCATCCCCGACAGGATAATTGGCGACCGCGCACGCCTTGTTCAAATTTTATTGAATTTGGTAAGTAATTCTGTTAAATTTACCAGCCAGGGCGGCGTCAGTATCGATCTGAAGGTAATTGAGCAAAGCAAGGATACCGTCCGTATAAGATTTGGTGTGGCAGATACCGGTATAGGTATCGCTAAGGATAAGCAGGGCACCATATTCGAATCGTTTAAACAGGCCGAAATGGATACCACCCGCAAGTATGGTGGCACCGGATTAGGGCTGGCAATTAGCAAGCGTTTAATAGAGCTGCACGACTCGCGCATCAACGTTGATAGCGTGGTTGGAGAAGGCTCAACCTTTTGGTTCACCATAACTTTTAATAAGGTGGCCGACCAAAAGGCAAATAATATCAATAAAGTGGATACAAATTTAAATATCAATGTTTTGGTGGTTGATGACAACCAGATAAACCGTTTGCTGATCAATAAAGTGCTCAAAAAATGGGGTGCGAGTGCCGATTTTGCCGAGAACGGACAGGAAGCTATTGACAAACTGGAGCAGCACAAAAACTTTGATGTGGTACTGATGGATATCCACATGCCTATAATGGGCGGCCTTGAGGCCACCGGTGTTATCCGCTCAAAAGCGGATGACTACTTCCAAAACCTGCCGATAATTGCCCTTACCGCCTCAATGCTGAGCAACCAGATGGGCCAGATAGAAAGCGCCGGCATGAACGATTACATCTTAAAGCCTTTTGACCCGGCTACTCTGCATGAGAAACTGAGTCGTTACCAAAAACAGTAGGTACCCCCTAACCCCCTGAAGGGGGAATAGAAGATTTTTTATTAACCATTGTCATTTCGAACGAGCGGCAGCGAGGAGAAATCTTCTACGCAAGATACTTACGCTTACTTGTCGCTTTTAGGAGATTTCTCGTCGCCCCTACACACAGCTCCCGCGCTTCGACTCGCTCGAAATGACAAGGTTTATTTGAACGCGGTTAGATTCTTCGCTGGCGCTCAGAATGACAACTTTTAATTAACCCCTTACTCCGCATACGCTATCGTAGCGATGCTTAACTTCGATCCCGGCACTTTCAGCAGTTCCGTACCACAAGCTTCAAGGGTTGAGCCGGTGGTGATGACATCATCGACTAACAAAATATGCTTGCCGGCCAAACGCTCGGGTAGGGCTATATCAAAAACATCCTTCATGTTCTCGAACCTGGCAAAGCGCGATTTATGCGTTTGGGTTTTGGTAGCCACCTTTCTGATGAGGTTATTGATCTCGCATTGGCAGCCTAAAGCTTTGGCAATGCCTTCTGCAAAGTGGGCGCTTTGGTTATAACCACGTTCTTTAAGCCGTTTTTTATGGAGCGGGACGGGGATCACGTAATCTGCCGTGGCGAACGTGTTGCTTTGCTTTAGCTGTTTGCCTGCTATCTCGCCCAATATATTACCAATGCGATGCATACCATTATACTTTAAATGGTGTACAAGGTTTTGCACCTTGCCGCCTTTATTAAAATAGTAAAGGGCATAGGCTGCTTCAATATTCAGCTTGCCCCAAAACTGTTGGGCTACAATATTATCAGGTTGTTGATGGAAATTGGTGTAGGGCAGGTTATAACGGCAATCTGTACAAATAACGTCCTCGCCGGTTATCAGGCTGGCATCACAAGCCGCACACAACTGCGGAAATATCAGCGATACAAAATCAGATAAGTAGGTACGCAGCAATTGCATGCGTTTAAGATAGGAATATGTGGAGTGAAAAACAACTTGTCATTCTACCTTGTCATTTCGAACGAGGTACGAGGAGAAATCTTCTACTGTTTAAGTATCGCTTGCAGAAGATTTCTCCTCGCTGTCACTCGTTCGAAATGACAATTTTGATCAGGGGGTTATTGGGCTGTGGCTACTTCCTTCTCTTTCTCATTTATCGCCAATTGCCCGCATGCGGCGTCAATATCCTTGCCACGGCTGCGGCGGATGTTCACGTTGATGTTCTGTTTGCGCAGGTAATCGGCAAAAGCTTCAATACGGTCTTCACCTGCGTTGATGAAGTTGGCGAACGAGATAGGGTTATACTCAATGATGTTTACCTTGCAAGGCAGGTGCTTGCAAAAACGTGCCAGTTCTTCGGCATCTTTAAGGGTATCGTTAAAGCCATCAAAAACAATGTACTCGTAGGTAACAGGGTTTTTGGTTTTGGCAAAATAGTATTTCAAAGCATCGGCTAATGCCTTAAGCGTGTTTTGCTCGTTGATAGGCATAATGGTGTTACGCTTCTCGTCGTTAGCAGCGTGTAGGGACAGCGCCAGGTTAAACTTAACCTTATCATCGCCCAGCTTACGGATCATTTTGGCAATACCGGCAGTTGATACTGTGATACGCTTTGCGGCCATGTTCAAACCATCCTCGGCGGTAATGCGCTCGATGGATTTCATTACGTTGGCGTAATTCAACAAAGGCTCGCCCATACCCATGTAAACAATATTTGATAGGGGGATGCCGTAATTTTGGCGGGCTTGTTTGTCAATTAACACAACCTGGTCGTAAATTTCGTCAGGGTTAAGGTTGCGTTTGCGCTCCATATAGCCTGTAGCACAAAATTTACAAGTGAGGCTGCAACCCACTTGTGATGATACGCAGGCGGTCATGCGCTCTGTAGTAGGAATTAAAACCCCCTCAATCAGATGAGCATCATGTAATATAAAAGAATTTTTTATAGTTTTATCAGCACTAATTTGCGAAGAGTTTATTCCAACCTTATTGATCACGAATTTCTCATCCAGTTTAGCGCGGAGTTCTTTTGAAATGTTGCTCATTTCATCAAAAGATAAACACGATTTTTTCCATAGCCACTCGTACACCTGTTTGGCACGGAAAGCTTTTTCGTCCATGGCTATAAAGTGCTGTTGCAGAGCTTCAAGCGAGATGCTGCGGATGTCTATTTTATCTTTTTTATTGTTCACGTTGCAAAAGTACTTAAATTTAAAAAATCTGTTCTTAATTTAAAGTCATTCTTTTTTCAGATTAAAAACAATAACTAAAAGTTAATTGTACTTTTGGTAAAAGTAATGGGTTTAAGGAGACAATGCTGATGCCAAGTTATATTAATGAAAAGTTTTAAAGCCGATTACGTTTTCCCCGTTAGTGCCGATCCGATAAAGAATGGGATTGTGACTGTTGACGACCACGGGAAGGTCATCTCAGTTACTGAGGAGAATAGCCCACCCCCAAATGTAAAAGTTGAAACCCTTAGCGGTGTTATCGTCCCCGGCTTCATCAACACCCACTGCCATACCGAGCTTTCGCATTTAAAAGATAAAATTGAACCAGGCACCGGTCTTATCTCCTTCATTAAAGAGATAATGGCACTGCGCGCATCAGATCCTGAAGCTATTGAAGCTGCTTCATTAGCCGCCGACCAGGAAATGTACGATAACGGTATTGTTGCCGTTGGCGATATATCAAATACCCCCGGCACTGCAGGCATGAAAGCCGATAGCGCACTGTACTACCACACCTTTGTTGAGATATTGGGCTTTGTACCAGAGCGTGCCGAAGAGGTTTTCAACGCAGCCCTTGCCACTGCCGAGCAATTTAAGCCGCAGCCCGTATCAGTAACCGCGCATGCGCCCTACACGGTATCGAAAGAGTTATTTAAGCTCATCAAAAAATACAGCGATAATAATGATAACCTGCTGAGCATCCACAATCAGGAATGCGAGGATGAGAATAAATTTTACCGCTACAAACTGGGTGGCTTTATTGATCTGTACAAGCACCTTAATATCAATATAGACTTTTTTAAGCCGCAGGCACGTAACTCATTACAAAGCGTTATCCCTTTGCTTACCAACAAGCAAAAGATACTGATGGTGCATAACACCTGCACCAATCTTAAAGATATTTACTTCATTAAACGTTTCGACAGGAAGATAAACTGGTGCTTTTGCCCCAATGCTAACCTATACATTGAAAAGCGCCTGCCCAAGGTTGAGCTTTTTGTAAACCAAGACCTTAACATTACCCTGGGTACCGATAGCCTTGCCTCAAATACCAAACTGTGTATATTAAGTGAGATGCGTACTTTGCAACAGCATTTCCCATCGTTAAGCCTCGAGATGCTTTTGCAATGGGGAACCATTAACGGTGCTGAGTTTTTGGGTGTCGACAGCACTAAAGGTACCATTGAAGCAGGTAAAACCCCTGGCCTAAACCTGCTCACCGGACTTGATGGTTTTAAACTTACCGACGATACAAAGGTTAAAAGACTCGTGTAATTTGAAGATTTCTTGATTTGAAAACGAGTTTAATTTGAAAATTCGTTGATTTGAAAATTTGAAGATGAATTTTATATGTCGAGTTTTGCGTTCCAAAGCATACCTGGAATTATTTTCAAATCTTCAAATTACCAAATTTTCAAATCAAATACATGAAACATCTGGATATCACCGTTAAAGGCAAAGTGCAGGGCGTATTTTACCGTAAATCCACTAAAGCCGTTGCCGATCAGCTTGGCGTGCGTGGTTTTGTGCGTAACGAGGCTAATGGCGATGTTTTTATAGCTGCCGAAGCCGATGATACCACTCTCGACATGTTTCTGGACTGGTGTAACGAAGGCCCCGAAGATGCCGGCGTAACCTCTGTTGATACGCATGAAGGCGAATTGAAAAACTATCGTAATTTTGAGGTAGTTAAAAAGTAATTATAACCCACAGACCATTCAGATTTGTCAACCGCAAAAAAATTCGCAGGGCAAACGGCTATATACGGCACCACTACTGTTGTACAGCGTTTACTCAGTTCAATACTAACACCGTTATACACCCGCGCTTACGACCCTAAGGTTTACAGCGTATTCAGTACCTTATACAGCTACGCCGCTGTGCTGCAGGCCCTGCTGGCCTTTGGTATGGAGACCACTTTTTTTCGCTACCTCAACAAACACCCCGATCAAAAAAGGCAGGTTTACAACAACAGCTTTTGGGTGGTTTTTTTGGTGACGATATTTTTCCTGCTGTTTGCTGTGCCGTTTATACATACCATAGCCGGTTTTATAAAAATAGGCGAGGGCACTTCGCAGGCGGAGTTTGAGCGCTACATCAGGTATTTTTTGGGCATACTGGTTTTAGATGCCTGGTGCGCCATCCCCTTTGCCAAATTGCGTGCCGATGGCAGGCCGTTCAAATATGGCATTGTTAAACTGGCGAACATATTTGTGATGGTGGGCCTCAACCTGATATTTATTTGGGTGCTGCCTTACATCATTAAGCACAATATGGCAGGCGCCGAATGGATAAAGACCTGGTTTGTTAAAGGGTGGGTAGGCTATGTGTTTATATCAAACCTGGTTGCCAGCATAGTAACCCTTTTATTGTTACTACCAGAGCTGCTTAAACTGCAGCTTAGCTTTGATAAGCCCATGTTTAAAAACATGTTTGCCTACAGCTGGCCGGTTATGGTGGCTGGCTTATCCTACATTGTTAACGAGAACTTTGATAAGATCCTGTTAGGTAAACTACTGCCTGCCAATATCAGCGAGCAGGAAGTAGGTATCTACTCCGCCTGTGCGCGTATCTCAGTTTTCCTGAGCCTGTTTAACCAGGCATTCAGGATGGGGGCCGAGCCGTTCTTCTTTAGTCATGCCAAAAATAAAAACGCGGGTTACACCTACGCCCGCATTATGGACTATTTTGTGATAACCATGTGCCTGATGTTTTTGGGCGTGGTAGCTAACATTCAAATATTAAAGCACTATGTAAACAACCCCGCTTATTGGGTAGGTTTAGGTGTGGTGCCGCCATTGTTATTAGGCTACGTTAGTTTGGGGATTTATACCAACCTTTCTATCTGGTACAAACTGTCAGACCAAACACGATATGGCCTTTACATATCCGGCATAGGCGCAGTGTTAACCATTGTGCTCAACGTTATTTTTATACCTATATATAGCTACATGGCATCGGCATGGATCTCGCTGGCGGCTTATGCCAGCATGATGGTAATGTCATACATCTGGGGGCAAAAGAATTACCCTATTCCGTATAACCTTAAAAAGAACGTAACCTATATTGTTATTTCAATAGTGCTGGTTTACCTTTCGTTCAGTGTATTCCATCGTAATATTATTATAGGTAACGGATTATTGCTATTGTTTGGGGCCGGCACTTTATATGCCGAGCGTAACCAATTAAAAGCTATATTGAAGCGATAATACAGAGAGGATGAAGTTTGCAGCAGCATTAACCTTAGTAGCCACTTTTGCCGGTACCTGCCTTGCCCAAAACAAAAAGGCAGGGAATGCCAATAGTGCTATTATTATTGCTGGTCGCCCCATGACCCAGGCTGATAGCGGCATGGTGAAGCAAATGTTTTTTACCGGCCTGCGCGAGAAAACCATCGACAATAAAAAGCAGGCTGCAGAACTTTTTAGCCGCGTTTTACAGATAGACCCTGCCAATGATGCCAGCATGTTTGAGCTGGCCAATATTGCACAATCGCAAAACAATATACCGGCTGCCCAAAATTTACTGGAGCGGGCTGTTACCGTAAACCAGGATAACGAATGGTACTGGATGGCCCTGGCTGGTATTTATGAAAAGAACAACGAACTAACGAAGCTGGAGAATGCACTTACGGAGTTGATTCGCCTAAAGCCTGATAAATCTGAATACTACTACGATAAAGCCAACGCTTATTATTTAGAGAAACGTTATGACGAGGCCCTTAAACTTTATGATAAGGTTGAAGAGTTGACAGGCCAGACCGATGAACTGGCGCTTAGTCGCCAAAAGGTTTATTTGAGGCTGGGCGATGTGAAGAAAGCTGCTTCGGCAGTAGATCAGCTGATAGCAGCAAACCCCACGCAGGTAAGATATTACTTGGCGCAGGCCGAGATATATAGCTCCAACAGTCAGCTGGATAAGGCAATTGCTATTTTGCAGAAAGCCAAAGCAGTTGATCCTAAAAATGGAATGGTGCATTTGGCCCTGGCCGATATTTATCGGGAACAAAATAAGCCCGAGCTAAGCTACAACGAACTGGAGATGGCCTTTGCCAACCCCGATGTTGATATTGATCAAAAGCTGCGCATTATTTTAGGTTACGTTCCCAAATTTCCCGAGCCTAATGCGCAGGCGAGTGCTTTGCAACTGAGCAAGGTAATGGTTGCCGCGCATCCATCAGATGTAAAAGCTTACGCCATTTACGGCGATATGTTGTTACAGAACAATAAAGTAAAGGAAGCTAAAGAAGCCTACCAAAAAGCGGTGAGTTTGGATGGCAAAGCTTATAATATACAGGAGCAACTGGTACGTATCGAGCTTGGGCAGAACGATTTCGATGCAGCCATAAAAGACGGCGAAAACTCCCTCTCTATGTTCCCAAACCAGGCATGGATGAATTATATGGTTGGCGTAGCCTGGCAACAAAAAAAGAATTATACCAAAGCCATCGGCTATTTAAAAAGCGCGACCTTGCTTGAGGCGCAGGACAATAACCTGCTGGCGCAAAGCTACTCGGCCCTGGGCGATGCATACCACTCAACCGGCGATAATAAAGCATCAGATGCGGCTTATGAGAAAGCCATCGCCATAGACCCGGATAATGCTTACGCGCTGAACAATTATGCCTACTATTTGTCGTTAAGGAACGAGCAGTTGGATAAGGCGGCGCGGATGTCAAAGCATAGTAATGATCTTATCCCTAACACGGCTGCGTTTGAGGATACCTATGCATGGATCCTGTTTAAGCAGAAAAACTATGCCGAGGCTAAACTATGGACAGAGAAATCTATCCAACATGATAGTGGCGCCAGTGCAACCAAAATTGAGCACTATGGCGACATATTATTTTTTACAGGTGATGTGAACGGTGCCGTACAACAATGGACAAAAGCAAAACAGCTTGGCACTACATCGCCGGTGTTACAACGTAAAATAAATGAGAAGAAATATTCTGAATAGTGTGGCCCTTATTTGCTGTATAGCAATGCTGGCCGCATGTAAATCAAAAAAATTAACGCAGGTTAACCGCCCAACCACGGCTGACTCTGCCGCGGCAGCAAAAGCCAGTACGGTACGCCAAAAGCTGGCGGCTATCCGCTCAAGCCAGGTAACGTTCAATACCTTTACGGGTAAGGCTAAAACCAAGCTGGATATCAATGGTAACAGCAATGATGTTACGCTGAACATCCGCATTAACCGCGACCAAAAGATCTGGATCTCTATCACCGGTTTTGCCGGTATCGAGGGTGCCCGTGCGCTCATCACGCCCGATAGCATACAGGTGATCAACCGTTTGCAGAGCGTGTATTTAAAGAAGCCGTTTAGCTATGTGTACCAGTTTGCGGGCAGGCAGGTGAATTTTAAAACAGTGCAGGCTCTGCTGGTGGGTAACGCCATCCCCGAGACCCTTAACGAGCGCGCGGACATCAACACCGAGGGTAACAATACTGTTATTAACGGGAACCTGCAGGATGTGATTTTTAAACTTTTGCTGGGTGCCGATCTTAAGGTTACCCAAACCAATCTCACCAATTCAATGGCGGGGCAAACGCTCCAGGTAACTAATAACACCTTCATAAAGCAGAATGATCGCATTATTCCGTCGCAGATAGATATCTATTCAACAGCCGGCGATAAGAAGATAAAGGCCAACCTGCGCTACAGTACAGTTGAGTTTGATAAGCCATTGGAATATCCGTTTAGTATCCCAAAAAGTTACGAACCTGCTAATTAAATTATATTTTTGGTGGATGAAATTTTTTAAAGCTGTACTTTTTCTGATCTGCGTGCTTGGCGTTACCAATGCTTTTGCACAAAGCAGCGCCGAGCTTAAACGCCGCCGCGAAAAGTTGAACGATGAACTGGATCAGCTAAACCGCGAGTACCAGGAAACCGCAAGCAATAAAAAAGTATCCTTAAAACAGCTTAATATCCTTAAAGCGCAAATAAACCTGCGCGAAGAGAAGATCACCAACATCAACTCTGAGGTAAGAAATTTAGATAACCAGATCTCGCAGAGCAATAATTCCGTACGTAGTTTACAGGGGCAGTTAGATCAGTTGAAGAAAGAGTACGCCGGTATGGTGTTATTTGCCTATCGTAACCAAAGTGCCTATAATAAACTGATGTTTATTTTTGCGGCAAAAGATTTTAACCAGGCATATCGCAGGTTAAAATACCTGCAGCAGTTTGGTACATACCGCGAGCGCCAGGCGGGTTACATACAAGGCACCCAGCGCGATCTGCACGTAAAAATAAACGAGCTGGATCACGATAAAAAAGAAAAGAATAACCTGCTGGCCAACCAGGAAAAAGAGAAAGAAGAGTTGGGCAAGGCGAAAAATACGCAGGTAAAGGTTATCAGCGATATATCTAAACAGCAGGGCGAGATAAAGCAACAGCAAAGGGATGTGCGTAAACGTATAGCACAAACCAACAGGGCAATTAGTAATGCTATTGCGCGCGAGATTGAGATAGCACGCCGCGAGGCCGAAGAAAAAGCACGTGCTGAGGCGCGAGCTGCTGCGGCTGCCGCAGCGAAAGCCAAGGCAGAGAACAGGGAACCCGCGGCTCCTTCAACTAAACCGGCTATTACTAAATCATCAACGAATAGCCAGATCTTAAATGCTACGCCTGAGGCGGCAAGGTTATCAAACGACTTTTTGGGTAACCGAGGCCGTTTACCATGGCCGGTAGCCAACGGGCAGCTTATACACGGTTTTGGTGTGTACACCGATGCCGATGGTATCCGTAACGAGAGCGACGGTTATGAGATCCGTACCAACGCCAACGCACCGGTAAGAGCGGTGTTTGAAGGCGAGGTAAAGGTGGTTACCGATGTAGCCGGTGCTTATTTGGTATTGATAAAACACGGGGAGTACTTTACCGCGTATTCAAACTTAAAATCGGTATCGGTAAGTGCGGGGCAAAAAGTATCGGCCAAGCAAAATTTGGGTACGGCGGCAACAGACCCATCTACCGGCGACCCTACTGTGATATTTACCTTAAACAAGGGTAAAGTACCGCAGAACCCTAAATCGTGGCTGGCTGATAATTAGTTTTAAATTACAGCGTTAAGCTTGTACTACTATTGTATATTTGTAAACTTTAATTATAGACAATGTTAACTTTGGTCCCTTTGTTTTTGAATATAGGTACGCCGGAAATGATTTTGATATTATTTGTGGCCCTTATGCTTTTTGGCGGTAACAAACTGCCTGAGCTTGCGCGTGGGTTGGGTAAAGGTATCCGCGAGTTTAAAGATGCATCTGAAGATGTTAAACGCGAGATAAACAACCAGATAAATAATTACGAGGATAAAAAGCCTGCTGCAAAGGTTGAAGAGAAAGCTGTGGAAGCAGAAGATGACAACAATACTGCTGCCAATTACAAACCTTATGAGCCTGTTGAGGGTGCAATATCGGCTTATACCGGTCATTCGGCTACAGATGCTATCGAAGAATCGACCCCGGCGGCTGATGCTACTTTTGAGAACGAAACTGAGGTTAAACCCGCTGCAGAAACGCAACCGGCAAGTTCTATCAACTTAACTAAACCTGAAGAAGCA
This sequence comes from Mucilaginibacter conchicola, assembly GCF_003432115.1. Taxonomy (GTDB): domain Bacteria; phylum Bacteroidota; class Bacteroidia; order Sphingobacteriales; family Sphingobacteriaceae; genus Mucilaginibacter; species Mucilaginibacter conchicola. Next base: position 2,056,992 of record NZ_QWDC01000001.1, on the reverse strand, counting down.
GCTCCTGAAAAGAAAGCTACTGAAGAGTAATACAGATAAAAATATTAATTAATTAAACTTAAAATCATGGGTGGATTAGGCGCACCAGAAATCATTCTGATCATTATTGCAATTTTGATCTTGTTCGGCGGTAAAAAAATACCTGAACTAATGCGAGGCTTAGGTAAAGGTGTTAAAGAATTTAAAGACGCACAAAACGGCGAGAGCACAAGCTCAACCAATACAGAAGATAAACCAAAAGTTTAATCTTCGGTATAACAAATATTAAGGCTTATATAGCCTGTACTAACTTATCTGTTGAAAAATTTAGCCTTCAACAGATAAGTTTTTTTATTTTAGGCCCATGGCTAAGAACTATCACTCTTATAGTGACATTAAGAGCGGGTTAACAAGTGGAGAAGTTTCTGTTGAACAGCTGGTTAATAACTACCTTCAGCAAATAAAGGCAAACACCCATCTAAACGTATTTAACGAGGTTTTCGGTGATGAAGCACTGGCTAATGCACGCGCGCTTGATACCCGCTTAAAAAATAATGAGCCCGTTGGCAAGCTTGCCGGTATGGTTATCGGCATTAAAGATAATATCTGCTATAAAGACCATAAGGTTACAGCCTCTTCAAAAATTCTGGAGAATTTTACCTCTATATATTCATCAACCATAGTTGAACGACTTTTGGCCGAGGATGCCATTATCATAGGCCGTTGTAACTGCGACGAGTTTGCTATGGGGGCCGCTAACGAGAACTCGTACTTTGGCCCCGTAAAAAACTTTGCCGATGAAACCCGCGTAGGCGGTGGTTCATCAGGTGGCTCGGCAGTAGCTGTGCAGGCCTGTATGTGCCATGCAGCTATCGGTACCGATACAGGCGGTTCAGTTAGGCAACCTGCATCTTTTTGCGGGGTGATAGGTCTAAAACCAACTTACGGCCGTATTTCAAGGCATGGTATCATCAGCTATGCATCATCATTTGATCAGGTTGGGCCGATAACCAATTCGGTTGAGGATGCGGCTTTGCTGTTAGAGATAATGTCTGGTCCGGATGAGTACGATGCTACTCTGGCGCACGAACCGGTGCCACAGGCAACAGAGGTAAAAAAAGAAACCGGCAAAAAGCGCATCGCCTATCTGCAGGAAGCACTATCAAGCCCTGGTGTGGATGCTGATGTAAAAGCAACGCTCACCACTTATATTGATAAACTGCGTGCCGATGGTCATACGGTAAAACCTATCTCATTTGAGTTATTGGATTACTTGGTGCCTACCTATTATATTTTGGCCATGGCCGAGGCTTCATCAAACCTTGCCCGTTACGATGGTGTGCACTACGGCTATCGCAGCCCTAACGCTACCGATCTGGTTACTACTTACAAAAAATCAAGGTCAGAAGGTTTTGGTAAAGAGGTAAAACGCCGTATTATGCTGGGCACCTTTGTACTGAGTGCCGGTTATTACGATGCCTACTACGCCAAAGCGCAGAAAGTTCGCCGCCTGATACAAGACAAAACGAACGAAGTTTTAAACGAGTTCGATTTTATACTCACCCCAACTGCTCCCGAGCCGGCATTTGCCTTAGGGTTAAAGGAGAAAGACCCTGTGGTTACCTACCTATACGATATATTTACAGTACAGGCCTCATTGGCTGGTATGCCCGCAATTTCCTTACCGGCAGGCAATAACAGCAAAGGATTGCCGTTAGGCTTACAATTACTAACCAAAAAGTTTGCCGAGAGGGAACTGTTAAATTTCTCAGAATATTTCTTAGAGCTATAGGGAATTAATATATTAGATAAATAATTCTCGAGCGACTTTTTGAGGGTTACCCTAAAATATGAAGAAACTGTTTACTTTTTTTGCCTGCGTTTTATTTGCGCATGCAGTTAAAGCTAATGTTGCAGCCAGCTTTGCCATGGCAGCCATGCAACAGGATACCAATGTAACTGCTCCCGAGCTGCAGGCCCCGGTATCTATATACAACAACGTTATTTTTAAACGCCGCCTGGATTCTATCCAAAAGGAAGTCCCTTTGGATTATAACGGCTATGTACAGGCCTACATTGACCTGTATAGTCGCCGTAAGGATGATATGGGCCGCATGTTGGGCTTATCCAGATATTATTTCCCTATTTACGAGAAAGCTTTTGCTGATGCCGGTATTCCGGATGAGATCAAATACTTATCGATAGTAGAGTCGGCATTGAATCCTAATGCTATTTCAAAAGTAGGCGCGGCTGGCCCGTGGCAGTTTATGTCAGAAACAGCCAAGATCTACGGCTTGGCCATGACAGAATATGTTGATGAGCGCCGCGACCCGGTACAGGCCAGCAACGCCGCTGCTGCCTACCTTAAAGATGCCTACCTGCAATTTGGCGACTGGCTGCTGGCCATTGCCTCATACAACTGCGGTAAAAGCAATGTAGAACACGCGTTGGAACGTACCGGCGCGCATGATTACTGGTCTATCCGAGACCAACTGCCACCCGAGACACGTGGTTATGTACCTGCCTTTATCGCTGTAAATTATGTGATGAAGTACCACAGGATTCATTACATAACCCCGCAAACAGCAAGCCTGGCTATATTAACCGATACGGTGATGGTAAACAAGTTTGTATCGCTTAGCAGGGTAGCGCAAGCCCTGGGTATGCCGCTGAAAGATCTCAGCACGCTTAACCCATCATACCGCCAGCAAATTGTGAATGGTTCGGCAAATAATCTTCGTAAGATTGTGGTGCCTAAGATGGATAAACAGCAGAACGATATAGTACACACCGCGATAAATGATATCACGGCACCTGTACGCCCGCTGAGGCCAATGCAGTATGCCATGATAGCACCGCCACCACCGGTTACACCGGCAAGGCCAATGATGCCTGCACGCGCAGTGCAACAAGCTGTGGTAACTAACGGTGCGCCGCCGGTTGCGCCTACCACACACGTAACCAAAAAAGGTGAAACTATGGCAAGTATTGCCACAATGTATAATGTTAAAGTTGAACAGGTAATGCAGTGGAATAAGCAGTTGGGTAGCAATGCCAACTTACCGCTTTTGCCTGGTTTAACGGTGAATATCGGGAACAGCTAATAATAGGTTAGCTGCTGTGTTTCAAATTTAAAGTATTTTAACCTAAGCCTTTTTGTTGGCTCTTCAAGAAAACTAATCGTAATTTTGGGGGCTTCAACAAAAGAAAAACCATGAACAAACCAACTCGTAAGCAGGATGCTCTAAACTACCATGCAAAAGGCCGTCCCGGCAAAATACAGGTAGTTCCTACAAAGCCTACAAACTCACAACGCGACCTTACATTGGCGTACTCGCCGGGCGTTGCCGAGCCCTGCCGTGAAATTGCCAACAATGTTGACGATGTTTATAAATATACCGCAAAAGGTAATCTTGTAGCCGTTATCAGTAACGGTACAGCCGTGCTTGGCTTAGGCAACATTGGCCCCGAGGCCAGCAAGCCGGTAATGGAAGGTAAAGGCCTGCTGTTTAAAATTTATGCCGATATCGACGTGTTCGACCTTGAGGTGAACGCTAAATCGGTTGATGATTTTGTGAACATCGTAAAAGCGCTTGAGCCAACCTTTGGCGGCGTTAATTTGGAAGATATATCAGCCCCAACTTGTTTCGAGATCGAGCGCCGTTTAAAAGCCGAGATGAATATCCCGGTGATGCACGATGACCAGCACGGTACCGCCATTATATCGGGCGCAGCCCTGATGAATGCCTGCGAGATACAGGGCAAAAAACTGGAGAAAATAAAACTGGTAGTAAATGGTGCCGGCGCGGCAGCCGTATCATGTACAAAAATGTACCTGTCGCTGGGGGTTAAAAAAGAGAACCTGGTGATGTTTGACATCAACGGTTTGATCACTCCTGACCGTACCGACCTTGACGATATCCGCCTGGAGTTTGCCACCAGCCGTAAAGATATTACTACCCTTGCCGAAGCCATGAAAGGTGCCGATGTTTTCATCGGTCTTTCTGCTGGTAACGTGGTTACTGCCGATATGCTGATGGGTATGGCTAAAAACCCTGTGGTATTTGCTATGGCCAATCCCGAGCCCGAGATCAATTACGATGTAGCCACCGCTGCCCGTAAAGATATCATCATGGCAACCGGTCGTTCTGATTATCCTAACCAGGTAAATAACGTATTGGGCTTCCCTTACATTTTCCGTGGCGCTTTAGACGTACGTGCAACTGCCATTAACGAGGAAATGAAGATAGCAGCGGTTAAAGCTATTGCCGAGATGGCTAAAAAGCCGGTGCCCGAGGCTGTAAACTTAGCTTACAATCTTACCAACCTTAAATTTGGTAAAGACTATATCATCCCTAAACCGATGGATCAGCGCTTGATCACCGAGGTATCATCAGCTGTAGCAAAAGCGGCTATTGAATCGGGTGTGGCCCGTAAGGTGATCACCGATTGGGATGCTTATAACGAAGAATTGATGAGCCGCCTGGGCAGCAACAATAAACTGCTGCGCGATATGACCAACCAGGCCAAGCAAGATCCAAAACGTATAGTATTTGCTGAGGCCGATAATTACAAGATATTACGCGCTGCGCAGATTGTTAAAGAAGACAAAATTGCCACGCCGATACTTTTGGGTAACGAGGCACGCATCCGCGAGATCATGCGCGAAACCGAAATTGATCTGGGCGATGTGGAGATCATCGATACCAAAAAAGAAACACCACGCTCTGAAGAGTATACTCAGTTCCTGTTTAAAAAACGCCAGCGCAGGGGCATGACCATGTTCGAGGCTAAGAAAATGATCACCGACCGTAACTACTACGGTGCCTGTATGGTGGAGTTTGGCGAGGCCGATGCATTGATCTCTGGCCTGACCAAAAACTATGCATCAACGGTAAAACCGGCGCTGCAGATCATCGGTATTGAAGAAGGTATCAGCCGTGTGGCAGGTATGTACCTCATGATCACCCAAAAAGGCCCGTTCTTTTTTGGCGATACCACGGTAAACATTAACCCGACCGCGCAGGAACTGGTAGATATTACAGTGCTGATAGAAAAATCGGTAGCACAGTTAAATATCCAGCCGCGTGTGGCTATCCTGTCGTACTCAAACTTCGGTTCAAATGACGGCGAGCTCCCCGAGAAAACCCGCGAGGCAGTTAAGATATTACACGAGAAATATCCGGATATGATTGTTGATGGTGAAATGCAGGCCAACTTTGCCCTTAACCCGGCATTACTGGCAGATAATTTTCCTTTCTCAACACTTAACGGAAAGCCGGCAAATACTCTTATCTTTCCTACACTTGAATCGGGCAATATTGCCTACAAATTAATGCAGGAAATTGGTGGTGCCGAAGCTGTTGGCCCTATCCTGTTAGGCTTAAAAAAGCCGGTGCACGTGTTACAGCTGGGTAGTTCGGTTCGTGAAATTGTAAACATGGTTACGATTGCCGTAATTGATGCGCAGATAAAATGTGCAGCCAAGGAAGCAAGCCAGGCCAAAACAAAAAAGAAATAATCTGAAAAAACATGTACGACTATATTGATGGTAAACTGGCGTTCAAGAGCGCCGCTTATGTGGTGATTGATGCAGGTGGAGTTGGTTACCAGATCAATATATCGTTAAATACCTATTCGCTGCTTGGCGATGGGGAACGTTGCAAGCTGTACACATGGCTGCACGTAAAAGAAGATGCCCATACACTTTATGGTTTTGCCGATGCAGGAGAGCGCAAGCTCTTCCTGCACCTGGTATCCATATCTGGCATTGGGCCAAATACTGCACGGATGATGCTTTCATCCATTACTCCGGCCGAGATACAAACGGCCATTGTGCAGGGCAATGTGGCGCTGATAAAAAGCATTAAAGGCATCGGCCCAAAATCTGCCCAACGCATCATTTTAGAGCTTCAGGATAAATTAAAGAAAGAAGGTCCGGATAGTTTAACTGCAAACCCGGTAGGGTTAAAAACGGTAAAAGAAGAGGCGCTTTCCGCCCTTGTTATGCTGGGTTTTGTACGTAACGTTGCAGAGAAAGTTCTGGATCAGGAGATAGGCAAAAATACAGGTGAATTAACTGTAGAGCAACTTATCAAATACGCGCTTAAGAACTTATAATTACCCATTTAAGACACAAGTTGGTTAAAATTTTTACTACTAAGCTTTTTGTAGTTATACTTTTTGTATCTGCTTTAAGCGGGGTAGGAAAGCTATATGCGCAGCAAACGCCTGTGCAACAGCTAACTTCGGTTCCAAATCAGTTGCCGACCCAATATCCGGCACAGCAGGGGCAGCAACAATATCCTTCGCAGCAAGGCCAGCAGTTTCCAAACAGGCAGCAGCAGTATCCAAGTCAGCAAAGTACAAATCAATCGCAGCAGCAGCCTTTTAACCAGCAGGCGAGGCCGGGGCAAACACCTGTGCAAGCGCAACCGCAGCAAGGCATGCCAACAACGCAAACGGCAAGAACAGATACGGGTTTTAAACCCGGCCCGGTTCAGCTGCGCGAGGCAACATCAAAACGCGAGCGCTCGGGCTTATTCTTTAAAGACCCGCCCGGCCTGGTGCGAACGGTGGAGTATGACCCTGCAACTAACCGCTACATATTGTACGAGAAACTGGGTAATCTTAACTATCGTGCGCCACAATACTTAACTTTTAGCGAGTATCTGCTGTTGCAGCAACGCAGCATGAAGCGCGAGTATTTTCAGCAGTTATCAGACAATTATGCGTTTGAGTCTGAGCAGCCGGGCTTTATTCCGCAGATGCGCATTCGCAGTAAAACATTTGAACAGATCTTTGGCAGTTCAAATATTAATATTCGCCCACAAGGATCTGCAGAAGTGATATTGGCAGGGCAGATAAATAAAAACGAGAACCCGCTGTTTAATACCCGCCAGCGTAACCAGTTTAACTTTAATTTTGACCAAAGAATTCAACTGAACGTAACAGGTGATATTGGCGACAAACTGAAAATCACCACCAACTATAATACCCAGGCGCAGTTCCAGTTTGAGAACCAGATAAAGCTGGATTACACCGGTCACCCGGATGAGATCATCCAGAAGATAGAGGCCGGTACTGTTAGTATGCCGCTGAATACCACACTCATCACCGGCAGCCAGGCATTGTTTGGGGTAAAAACCAAACTGAAATTTGGCAGGTTGGATGTAACCAGCATTTTTTCGCAGCAGCGTTCGCAATCAAAAAATATTACCATTACCAATGGTTCGCAGCAGGGCAATATCTCTATTACCGCGGCTGACTATGAAGCAAATAAGCACTACTTCCTGTCGCAATATTTCAGGAATAATTATAACCGTGCGCTGGCCAATATTCCTATCATCAGCTCAAACATTAACATTACCAGGATTGAGGTTTGGACAACCAACCGAACCAGCGTAACTACCGATTCGCGTGATATATTGGCTTTCCTTGACCTGGGTGAGAACAGACCACATAACCCGTTGATTAACCCGGGCACGAGTGGTTATCCTGCGGGTTTTCAGGGGCCCGGTTTTCCGCAGCAGTCAAATAACTTGTTAACCAATATCCCCTCAGGGGCGCGTAATACCAACTCTAATGCTATTGCCACTTATTTCCAGTCTACCGGTGCTACTGATAACTATGCCAAGCTAACTTACGCCCGTAAACTAAAGGATAACGAGTTTACCCTGCATCCGCAATTGGGTTATATCTCACTAAACTATCCGCTGAATAACGATGAGGTATTGGCCGTTGCTTACCAGTACACCGTAAATGGTGTGCAATACCAGGTGGGCGAGTTTAGTAGTGATAGGGCCGTGAACACCACCACCCCGCAGGTACTTTATACCAAACTTTTAAAGAACGAATTGCTTAAAACCAGCCTGCCAACCTGGGACCTGATGATGAAAAACATTTACTCGTTAGGAGCAAGCCAGATAAGCCCCACCAACTTTAAGTTGAACGTTACCCGTTTAGATGATAAATCGGGGATTGAAAAGACCGGGGTAGACGAGGGTACCAATACCAAAGGTAAACGCTGGCTGCAGATAACGGGGCTGGATAACCTTAACCAACAGAATGATAAAAGCCCGGATGGTTTCTTTGACTTTTTAGAAGGCATTACTATCGACTCGCAAAACGGGCGCATCATGTTCCCTACGGTTGAACCATTTGGTAGCGATCTGGCTAAACAATTTACCCCTGCCGAGGGTGATTTAACCGCACGTTATGTTTACCAGGCGCTATATGATTCAACCAAGGTGATTGCCCAGCAACTGTTCCCTAAGCTTAATCGTTATCTTATTAAGGGTACTTATACCGGCCAAAATGGGTCAGAATATCAGCTAAATGCCGTGAACGTTCCGCAAGGATCTGTTGTGGTAACGGCGGGCAATTTAAAACTGCAGGAAGGAACAGACTATACCATCGACTACAGCTCGGGCCGTTTGCGGATGCTGAACCAGGCACTGCTGCAATCGGGCCAGCCGATTAACATCAAGTTGGAGAATAACGAGCTTTTCGGCGTGCAACAAAAATCTCTCTGGGGAACCAGGCTGGATTATCATGTGAACCCTAAACTGGCTTTGGGTGCTACTTTGATGCACCTTACCGAACAGCCTATTAACCAGAACGAGATAGTGGGGCAGGAATCGATCTCTAACACTATCTGGGGTTTTGATGCCAACTATAGTTCCGAATCACGGTTTCTGACCCGCCTGGTAGATAAGATTCCGCTTATCAATACCAAAGCGCCATCAACCATAAACTTTAGCGGTGAGTTTGCCCAACTGAACCCCGGCAGCCCGGGCGCCCTGGATTTTGCGGGCTCAAAAAATGGTACATCATACCTGGATGACTTTGAGAACAGCCGTACCGTTATCGATATAAAAGGAGCGTTAAACTGGCAGCTATCCGGCACGCCGCAAATGTTTACAGAATCAAACGCATTTGATGATCTTAGCTACGGTTTTAACCGTGCAAGGCTGGCCTACTATAATATTGATCCGATATTTTATGTTAATTCGGGTAATATCCCGGTATCGCGGAATGACCTGTCAAACCATTACGTAAGGCAGGTGCTGGAGCAGGAAGTGTTCCCATACAAACAATCAACCACCGGGCAACCTATCAGTTTGGCTACACTGAACATGGCGTTTTACCCAACCGTGCGTGGCCCGTACAACTACACCACTACAGGCATTAACAATGATGGTACGCTGCAAAACCCACGCAACCGCTGGGGCGGTATGTTCCGTAAACTGGAGACCAACGATTTTCAGGCGCTCAACGTGGGGTATATCGAGTTTTGGATGTTAGATCCGTTCATCTACAAGCCAAACTCGCAAGGTGGCGATCTGTATTTTAACTTAGGTAGTATATCTGAGGATATTTTGAAAGATGGCCGTAAAAGTTTAGAGAACGCCCTGCCTGTTGACGGCACCACGGCCGACAAGGTTGATGAAACCAACTGGGGGCGCGTATCAAAACTGCAACCTGTTGTTAATGCTTTTGATAACGACCCCAATAACCGCCGCCTGCAGGATATTGGTTTGGATGGTTTGAACGATGCTGATGAGAAGGTGAAATTTGCGCCTATGTTGCAACAAACGCAAGGGCTGTTAAACCCGCAGGCTGCTGCATTGCTTAACGCCGACCCATCATCAGATAACTACCAATACTACCAGGGCCAGGCGCTTGACCAGGCTGGTGCCGGTATTTTGGAACGTTACAGCCGCTTCAACGGTACTGAGGGTAACTCTAAAACCGCAGAACAATCGCAGGCAGAACTGGGTATACAAACATCGGCATCAACATCATTGCCTGATGGTGAGGATATTAACCGCGATAATAACATGAGCCAGGCCGATGAATACTACCAGTACCGCGTGTCTATCCGCCCGCAGGATATGGTGGTTGGCCAAAACTACATCAACGATAAAATCAACGCCAACGTTAAATTGCCAAATGGTACAACGCAAACTGTTACCTGGTACCAGTTCCGGGTTCCGATAACGGATTATACCAGCAAGGTGGGCAACATACAAGATTTTAAGGCCATCCGCTTTATGCGCATGTTCATGACCAACTTTGCCGATACAGCTGTATTGCGTTTTGCTACCCTGCAATTAGCCAGCAGCGAGTGGCGCACCTTTAATGCCGAGAATAATCCTCTGAATGTTATTGCAGATCCTGCTATCCAAAACCCGGTAATTGATGGCTCGGTACTGGATGTGCAGGCTGTAAATATTGAGGAGAATGGTAACCGCACGCCAATACCTTACGTGGTGCCGCCGGGCATTAATCGCCAGCGCAACTACAACAACTTACAAACAGATACCAAGCTTAACGAGCAATCGCTATCATTGAACGTAACCAACCTGCGCGATGGTTACTCGAGGGCGGCGTTCCGTACTTTTTATAATGATCTGCGCTCTTATAAACGCGTGCAGATGTTTATCCACGCCGAAGGCGATCAGCTAAAAAATAACGACCTGAATGCCTTTGTGCGCTTAGGGGTTGATTATCAGGATAACTACTACGAGTATGAGGTGCCTTTGGCTGTTACCCAACCCGGTACCCGAGACCCCGGTGCAATATGGCCATCCGTGAATGAGCTGAACCTGGAATTATCTATCTTAACAGATGCCAAGCTGGCGCGTAATAACGCCAAACTAAACGGGCAACCGTGGCCGTTCACAGTACCGTTTGTTTATACCGATGGTGCCAACAAAGTGACCATAAAAGGGCAACCCGATCTGAGCCGGTTGCGTACCATTATGCTGGGTGTGCGCAACCCTTACAAGGCCAATAGCATGAGCGGCGATGACGGGCTAAATAAAACCGGTACGGTTTGGTTTGATGAATTGCGCCTTACTGATTTTGACCAGCGTGGTGGCTGGGCGGCTACGGCACGTGTGGATGCAGCCCTGGCAGATTTTGCCAATATCACCGTATCCGGCAGTAAGAGTACCATTGGCTTTGGTACGCTCGATTCGAGGGTGAGCGACCGTAACCGTAGCGATAACCAGATCATTGATGCATCGGCCAGTGTGGAGCTTGGCAAGTTCTTCCCTGAGAAAAGCGGTATCCGCATCCCGGCGTATGTGAATATATCCACCCAAAAAAGTACACCGCAATATGACCCCGGTATGCCTGATGTGGAATTGAAGAAATCACTGGCCGCTGCGCAAAGTACAGAGGCCCGCGATTCTATAAAGCGTGTATCAGAAGATTTTACCGTGCGCAAAAGCATCAACTTCACCAACGTACATAAAGAGCGTACCGACGCATCGGCACCGGTACATGTTTGGGATGTGGAAAATTTTGCTGCCACCTATGCCTATACCGAATATCGTCACCACGATTTTATTGTGGAGAATGATATGGCCAAAACCTATCGTGTAGCACTTAATTATAACTACACCAACGAGCCTAAGTTCATCACGCCATTTGCCAAGATCATAAAGAGCAATTTGCTTGCGCTGGCGCGCGATTTCAACTTCAGTATATTGCCTTCAAGGTTAAATTTCAGCATTAATTTCGACAGGTTCTATTCTGAGAACACCTTGCGTAATAACGACCCTAATAACTCTATCCCTATCCCAACATCGTTCAACAAAAACTTTAATATTACGAGGGTTTATGGCATCGGCTGGAATTTATCTAAATCATTATCGTTGGATATTGATGCAACCAACCTATCGGTAGTTGATGAGCCGATGGGGCGTATAACCGGTTTAAAACGCGATACCCTTTGGGATAACCTGATGAAACTTGGCCGTACCGTTAATTACAACCACACCATTAACATTAACTACACCACGCCTATAAATAAAATACCGGGCCTTGAGTGGACTGCGCTTACTACGCGCTATAGCACTAACTTTAACTGGCAATCGCAGCCAACATTTGCTATTAACAACCCAACCTATGACGTGGGTAACAGCATCCAAAATGCCCGTACCATCCAGTTAAACCCTAACCTTAACTTTGCTAATCTTTATAACAAGTTCCGTGGCTTGCGGAAGGGTAATAATGAAAAGACAAGTGCCGGAAGCTTGTTGCTTGGCCTGCTTACCAGTATTAAAAATATCAGCGGTACCTACACGCGCACCGAGGGTACTTTCCTGCCCGGCTATCTGCCAAAATCAAATTTCTTTGGGCAGGATCTTGACTACAGTGCTCCGGGTATCGGCTTCCTACTGGGTAGCCAGACGGATATACGTGGCCGCGCGGTGGCCAATGGATGGATAACAACTGATACATTGCAGAACCAGTTGTTTGTAAAATCATTTAACGAGGATATACAACTGCGCAGTATTATTGAGCCACTGCCCGATCTGCGTATCGAACTAAAAGCTTTCCGCACGCAGGATAGGAACTATCAAACCCAGTTTAAATATCTTGAGTCTACACAGCAGATAGAGAACCTTAGCCCGGTTACCTCGGGTACTTACAGCGTGTCGTTCCTGTCAATAGGTACGGCTTTCTCAAAAGGCGGCGATCTTACTAAAAACTCAGAGGCTTTCCAGAAATTTTTGGATAATCGCGCGGTAATATCGCAACGTTTAGGTCAGCAAAATCCAAACTCTTCCGGCTCTGCCGATGGGTACGCCGATGGCTACGGGCCAAATGCGCAAAACGTATTGGTGCCGGCCTTCCTGGCGGCTTACACCGGCAAGGATGCAGGGTCGGTAAACTTAACGCAGTTCCCTAAAATACCTATCCCTAACTGGGATATTAAATACAGTGGCCTGGCAAGGCTGCCGTTGTTCAGTGATCTGTTTGACTCGTTTGATCTGCGCCACGTGTATCGCTCATCATATAACGTAAGTGCCTACACCACCCTGCTGCAGTACCAGGCTGTGAATGGCTACAGCGCCGTGCGCGACCCGAACCAGGATTTCCTGCCGCTTTACCAGTTCTCGCAGGTAAGTATATTGGAGTCTTTCCTTCCGTTACTGGGTGCCGATGTTCGTTTCAAAAACAGCATGACAGCCAATGTGGAGTTTAGCAAGAACCGTTTCCTTAACCTAAGTATGCTGAATAGCCAGTTAGCACAGCAGGACGAGAATATTATTGTATTGGGCTTTGGTTATCGCCCTAAAAACTTCAGGATGCCATGGGGGCTGTTTGGCACCGGCAACCGCGAGAACAACGATGTGAACTTTAAACTGGATGTAGCTATCCGCGATAAAAAGCTGGTGATCTATCGGGCCGATGTTCCGGGCGCCGAGGTATCATCAGGTGCCAAAAATATTACCCTGCGCCCGTCGATAGATTACGTGATCAATCAGCGTTTTAACCTCAATTTGTTTTACGATAGTAACATCACCAAGCCATACACCTCGCAGGCGTTCACTACAGCGTTTACCAATTTTGGTGTTAATTTGAAGTTGTTGTTGCAGTAAGAAAGTTATAAGAAGAAACGTCATGCCGTCCGTCGGCTGACGGATCGGCATCCCATACGCTAAGTTTCCCACGCGTCATTGCCAGTAGAGGCCTCACCTAAATCCTCTCCAAAGGAGAGGACTTAAAGCACTTGTCATTCTGAGCGTAGCGAAGAATCTTTATACTTTACAGAGAACGCGGTTAGATTCTTCGCTACGCTCAGAATGACAAATAGTACATAAAAAATATAAAGACGAACCCGTCGGCACCGAACACTGCGGCATAGTGTAACGTGCGGATAGCACAGGCATTGCATCGGCACAACCATTGTAGCGCGTTACCGTAGCCGCGACTTTTCTTTGGTTACTTTCTTTTGAGAGAAAAGAAAGTAACATCCACTGACGATTCATAACTCACTTCCATTCCTAACGAAGAACTGTTCTAAAGAGATTGCTTCGTACCTCGCAATGACGAGTTGGGTTGGATGCCATGACTTAAGCCTTCCCTTTCTTCTTCTCTTCAACCTTCTCCTTAAACTTCTTATCCTCTTTCTCTTTTTCCTTTACAGCTTTCTTGATGATCTTTTCCTGCTCTTTTTTGTCGTTGGTATCTTGCTGCGCGTTTAGCTTTTTCTCCTGCGCAGGGCCAACGCCTGCGCAATTTTTGATGCCGTTTAGCAGTACATGCCATACCGTTTTAAAGAACGGGAAGTTTTTGGGGCGGATGTAAACTACGTTTGCCAGTCGCAGGGTTTTCTCACCGTCATCAGGGTTATCATGTTTCAGGATAACGGTATTGGCAAGGGCACTGATGAGTGTCTTCTTGGTATAATCGGGGCGGAGCACATCAACATTCAAATCCTTATACAGAAATGATACCGTTCCCTTTGATACCTTTTGCGTGCTGTGCACATTAAAATCAAAGGAAGTAACGCGCCCCCGGTTTATCTTCACCATGGACAGCGGCATCAGTACCGGGGTCACTATAGTCATATCCATCGGCGCTAAATGGCCTTTATAAGCGTAGCTGTAATCCGGATCGCTGAGGTTGAATACAAAATGCAGGTCGAATTTTCCTTTGCCCATAAACAGGCTGGTTATATCGGCTGTGCAGATGTTGTTTTTCTTCAGCAGATCTTTACGGTTGGTCAAATTCAGGAAACGCCCGTTAATGCTGTTGAATTTTACGTGCCCAAACTTCATGGTAGGTGTGTTGCGCTGGGAATAGGTAAAGCTCATCTGTTTCAGATCCAGCGTGTCAATATTAACAGGCATGGGCATCTTCTCGCGGATGGCCCAGTTTGGGAAGGTTACCAGCCTGTCGGTAGTTTGCAGCTTGCCGTTGTAGTTACTATACAAGCCAAAGCTTCCCTTATCGATCTCCATCTTTTTAATATCGATGCTTTGGTTATCCTGAAAACCATTGTAATCAAAGTTGTGCAATACAATATTTTCGAGGTGAATATCAAAACGGTCGCTTTTGCTTTTTTTGAAGAAAGTAGGGTAATCGATAGGGGTAAGGTACAAACCGTCAACCGTTAGCTTTTTGCTTTGGGTGGAGAGTTTAACGGCTTTCACTTTAAAAGTATAAAGCCCATCTGCCGATCTGCTGGTGTAATTATGCAGTTGCGTGGTCACGTCTTTAAAGAAAAGGAAGCGCGTGGTGTCACTCTGCGAAGCAGAATCTATCAGCAGGCTGCTCCCCAAAATATCCATATCCTTCAACTCTGAGCGGGATGGTTTTGGGCCGGTGTAATTGATGTTTTTCAGGCGGATATTGCTCAGTCTTAACTCCCCAACATTTACTGATTTAAAGGTCTTCTCTATCTTTTGATAAAGCGTGCGGTTGTCTTTTTTACCGCTATCCGGCTTGTTGGCATATTTGCTAGCGATGATCTCGGGCTGGTCCAAAGTAATGCGCGAGATGCTGAGTCTCTTATTAAAATACAGATCGGCAACTTTTACGCCTGAAACAATGAGGCGCTGCACATGCAACTCATAAAGACTATTGGGCACGTGCTCTTTATTCTCGCGCTTTGCGCGATATACATCAACATTAGGTTTTAATTTGATCCCGTACAGGACCACGCGGCCTTGTAAAACGTTAAGTTTGGCATCACTAAAATCAATGGTGTAGAGGCTGTCGCTGCCTTTGGCTACGGCTGTTTTAAGCTTGTCGGATAGTTTGGGTTCGAGGTAGCTGTTCAGGAAAAGTACAGGTACCAGTATCAGTACGGCTAATACAGCCAGTACAATAAGCAGCACCTTTAGCCACCTGCGTTTTTTTGTAGTCTCTACCATGTTATAGGTGGCTTTTATATGTTTATGTACAACCCAAAGCATTAACAACAAAAAGCAGAAATTGTTAAACGCTGACAAACTGTCACGCTGGTAATTAATTTTTGTGTATTTTTGCGGCTCAATTTTTAAGATTTAAGATGGAATTCCTTACACCGGATAAAACGCACGATGAGAGCAGGCAGGGAGAGGCTTTAGTAATAGAGCCGGGTGAGAAAAATAATGGCCGCAAGCTTTATATTGAAAGCTATGGCTGCGCCATGAATTTTTCTGACAGCGAGATAGTGGCATCCATATTAGCCGAGAAAGGTTTTGAAACTACCGGCGACTTTAACAATGCCGATGTTATTTTCATAAACACCTGCTCAATCCGCGAGAACGCCGAGACCCGCGTACGTAACCGACTGAAAGAGTTTGCCTACGCAAAAGGTAAAAACCCGGGTATGGTGGTAGGTGTGCTGGGTTGTATGGCAGAGCGCCTTAAATCGAAGTTTTTAGAAGAAGAAAAACTGGTTGACGTAGTAGTAGGCCCCGATGCTTACCGCGACCTGCCTAACCTGATAGATAAAGTTGACGGCGGCCAAAAAGCCGTTAACGTATTGCTAAGCCGCGAGGAGACCTATGCCGATATCAGCCCTGTACGTTTGAACAGCAATGGTATAAATGCGTTCGTATCAATCATGCGCGGTTGCGATAATATGTGCTCTTTCTGCGTGGTTCCGTTTACCCGTGGCCGCGAACGCAGCCGTGATGCTTACTCTGTAGTAGCCGAGTGCCAGGATCTGTTTAACAAAGGTTACCGCGAGGTGACTTTGCTGGGCCAGAACGTGGATTCGTATAAGTGGAGTGCAACCCAGTTGGCAGAGGGGGCTACTGAGGTAGTAAACTTCGCCAACCTTTTGGAGATGGTTGCGCTTGTTAACCCTGAACTGCGTGTACGTTTCTCAACATCGCACCCTAAAGATATTACTGATGAAGTGTTACATACCATCGCTAAATACGATAACATCTGTAACTATATACACCTGCCGGTACAAAGCGGTAATAGCCGTGTACTGGAAATAATGAACCGTACTTACGACCGCGAGTGGTACATGGAACGTGTTGATGCTATCCGCCGTATCATCCCCGATTGTGCTATCTCTACAGATATCATTACCGGTTTCTGCACCGAGACCGAAGATGAGCACAACGAGACCCTCAGCATGATGGATTATGTACAGTACGATTATGCCTACATGTTTATGTACAGCGAGCGCCCCGGCACCCTGGCAGCAAAACGCTATGCGGATGATATACCGGAGCCGATAAAAGCGGTACGTTTGAACCAGGTGGTGGCAAAACAGCGCGAATCATCGCACTACCGCCTGCAACAACACGTGGGCAGGGTTGACCGTGTGCTGATAGAAGGTTTCTCAAAAAAATCAGACAAAGACTATTGCGGCCGTAACGATAAGAATGCCATGGTGGTATTCCCGGTACAGGAAGGCTACAAACCCGGCCAGTACGCTAACGTATTGGTTGAGAAGTGTACCTCGGCTACGTTGATAGGGAGAATTGTTTAATAGAGGCAAGAGCCAAGAATCAAGAGTCAAGACAGAAATTGGATGAGGCATAACTTTAAAAACCTAAAAGTGTGGCAGAAAGCGATGGACTTGACCGATATGACTTTTGATTTTTGCAAAGATTTGCCGGTTAACGAAAGATATAATTTAATAGACCAAATTAACAGAAGTTCTTGTTCAGTGCCGTCGAACATTGCAGAAGGCTCGGGTAAGAATACAAATAAACACTTTGCAGAATTTTTAGCAGTTTCGATCTCTTCTTCTTTTGAACTCGAGACGCAATTGCTAATATGCGAACGCAGAAGTTACGGGTCGCAAGAAAAACTTGAAGTATGTCTTCAACTTTTATCTGAAGTTCAAAGAATGATATTTTCATTCCGTGAGTATATTTTAGAGAATGAGAAAGCATCTTGATTCTCGACTCTTAATTCTTGACTCTTATTAAATATGGATATTCAAGAGATCAAACAGCGCTTCGGTATCATCGGCAATTCGCCGTTGCTTAACCGGGCTATAAATATTGCAAACCAGGTTGCACCTACTGATATCTCGGTATTAATTACCGGCGAGAGCGGTAGCGGTAAAGAGGTTTTTTCGCATATCATTCACCAGATAAGTGCACGCAAGCATGGGCCGTTCATTGCGGTTAACTGTGGCGCTATCCCCGAAGGAACTATCGACTCAGAACTTTTTGGCCACGAGAAGGGTGCTTACACCGGAGCCGTGGGCGAACGCAAGGGTTATTTTGAAACCGTGAACGGCGGTACCATCTTTTTAGATGAGATAGCCGAGATGCCGCTGGGTACACAGGCGCGTTTATTGCGCGTACTGGAATCAGGCCAGTATATTCGCGTAGGTTCATCAAAGGTAGAGAAAACCAACGTACGCGTTATTGCCGCAACTAACGTTGATGTTTATGACGCGGTAAAGGCAGGTAAATTCCGCGAGGATCTTTACTATCGTTTAAATACCGTGCCTTTGAAGATACCGCCTTTGCGCGAGCGTAAAGAAGATATCTTCCTGTTGTTCCGTAAGTTTACATCAGATTTTACCGATAAGTACCGCACGCCGCCTATTCAACTTGACGATGATGCACAGCAGGTATTGGTAAACTACTCATGGCCGGGCAACGTGCGCCAATTAAAAAATATGGCCGAGCAACTGGCCGTGTTAGAGCGCGACCGTGTGATTACCGCGCAAACCCTGCTTACCTATATTCCGCATGAGACAGGCCGCACCAATCTGCCAATGCGATTGGACAATCAGCCTAAAGAAGATTTCTCTGAGCGCGATATCCTGTACAAAGTATTGTTTGATATGAAGCGCGACATGATAGAGCTTAAAAAGCTGGTTGCCGATATTATTGAGCATGGTGGTGTTAGCACGGCATATCAGAATAATTCGCAGGCTATTACACAACTTTACAGGGATATAGAATTACCGCAGGCAAGCGTACCTGAGCCACAATTTACGCTGCAGCCATCCGTTAACAATAACATCAGCAACAGCAATAATGATTATGATATTGTTCACCATACCGAAGAGGTAGAGGAGTCGTTGTCTTTAGTTGAAAAAGAATCAGACCTTATACGTAAGGCGCTAAAAAAACATAAAGGCAAACGCAAACTTGCTGCCAACGAGCTGGGAATATCAGAGCGCACCTTGTACCGTAAAATAAAAGAGCTAAATTTATAATTAATGAGCAGACAGCTATTGTTAAAGTTATTGACCGGGATGTATGTGGTGGTGTTGCTCTTTACATCATGCGCGTATAAATTATCACTTAGCGGGGCATCTATCCCGCCGGAGCTAAAAACTATTGATGTTGAGTTTTTTGAGAATAATGCCCAGCTGGTTGTACCAACCTTAAGCCAGCAATTTACCGAGGCGCTAAAGAACCGTATCCGTAGTACTACTAATATAAACATCGTACGAGGCGAAGCTAATGCTACTTTAAGCGGGGCCATAACAGGCTACACTATAGCGCCAATATCAATACAGGCAACAACCGGTGGTGAGCGCCCAATAGCGGGTGCAAGCCGTTTAACAATAACCGTTCAGGTAAAATATACCTATGATGCCGATAAAAAGCTTAGTTTTGATGAAACTTTTACGCGTTTTGCGAATTATAGTGGTGATATAGCCTCGCAAGAGCAGGCATTGATAGCCGATATTAATAAGCAGCTCACCGAAGATATTTTTAACAGGGCATTTGCCAACTGGAATTAATTAAAGTGGATCAATACATCGATAACAGGCAAAAAGAAATTTTCTGGACCTTGTTGGCTAATCCTGCCGATGAGGGCGCATCTTATCTGCAAAGTTTAGAGCGTTTAGTTAGCGATCATCCGCAAAGCGCCATTTTGCAAGTGCTAACGGCCCGTGCAAAAGGTGGGCCATCAGCAAGCAAGGCTGCTACTTATATTGATCCGCGGTTACTGCATAAGCTTATCAGTGATCCGCAGGGGCTACCTGCAGTTGAGGCCGGTAGTGTTACAGATCTTACTTGGGTACCTAAAAATGAATTTGTTGTACCGGTTCATGAACAACAAGCAGCGCCGGTAGAAGACACCGTTATTGTAGACCCCTATGAGGCGATACGAGAACCAGAAACCGTTGCTTTTGTTGACGAAGAGCAAGAAGTTGCAGAAGAAGTGCATGTTACCGAACCCGTAATTGAAGAGCAACCTGACGACGTAACCGAGATTCCGATTCCTGAAGAAACGCGGGAGATAGTTACAGATGAGATAGCTCCTGAGCAACGTTTTGGCGAACCGATAGATGAAGAACCTCTTAATGAGATTGCCGAAGCTCCCCAAGTTTTTAGTACACCAGAACAAATACAAGAAGCTATAGCGTCTGCAGCTGAACATACAGAATCTCAACCGGAAGAGGTAGCAGAACAACCTGCAGAAAATAAGATCTCTACTGAAGAAATTCCTGCAGAGCAACAGCAAGCGCAAATCAAAGAAACCGAGCAACCCGTTGCAGAAGCACCTGTTGAACAAGCGCAATCTTTGACTGAAAAACAAGCGCCTGCCGAATCTGAATACCGTTTCTCATCCCGTTTTCCTAAACGTGAAAATCCGGTTGCGCCGGAGCCTGAAGAACCGAAAGCAGCCGAGCCTATTGAGGACGAGGTTTACGATGAGATTGTTGGCATTGATGATATTGGTTTTAAGCCGGTAACTGAAGAGCCTAACGCCGATACTGCTACCGAGCACCGCTTTAGCGAACCGGAAGCTGAGCCTGAGCAGGATGAAGAGGTGCAGCAGCCATCAGTACAGTTTCACCAGCCGGCAGATGCTGCAACGGAGCCTGTACAGGATTACCGTGAAGTAAAAGACGAAGAAGAAAAGTTAATATTAGGCGGCATTGTTGGCGGTGATTATTTATCGTTTGATAAAAAGCTTGATGAACTGCGCGAAGCAAGTGGCTACGTTGCGCCTAAATTTAAGCCCGAAGAGCCGAAAGCAGAACCTGCCCCTGTAGAAGAAAAAACACCTGAACCGGTGCAACCTGCTGCGCAGGCAGAACAGGCAACCAGTGGCCACACCATCGACCCGAACCATGTATCGCGTTACGATGATGATAAAATGCCTTACACTTTCTTGTGGTGGTTAAATAAAACCCGTAAGGAGCATGCCGAAAACCTAAGGCCTTATGCCGAAAGAGGTGTACAAACAACCGCAGGCGGCGGAAATGTTGACGGCCTTAAACGTGCTGATGAATTGCAACAGCAATATTTTGAAAATATCTTCAGTCTTACATCTGTTAGTGGTGTAGAGCGCGATAGCGATCCTGAGCGCTTAGAGTTTGACCCGGAGAAGAAAGAAGATGTGATAATTGAACGCTTTATCCAGGCCGATCCGCAGATAAAGCCATTATCGGCAGATAAATTGGATAACGAGAATAAGGCAAAACGCAGCTCTGAAGACAGCAACGAGGTAGTGACCGAAACCCTGGCCCGCATCTACGCCGACCAGATGCTATATCATAAAGCGATAGCTACTTATAAAAAATTAATATTGAAATTCCCGGAAAAAAGTACGTACTTTGCAGCCCGGATTGAAGAGTTAGAAAAGAAAACCAATTGATATAAAAAGAAATGTATTTAGTATTCATCGTCATCACGATAATTTTATGTGTGCTTTTAGGCCTTATCGTATTAATTCAAAACCCTAAAGGCGGCGGTTTGGCGTCAAACTTTTCAGGTTCATCTCAATTAATGGGTGTACAAAAAACCGGCGATTTCCTTGAAAAAGGTACTTGGGTACTTGCAATAGGTATTATGGTATTATCGCTTGTTATCAACGTATCTGTTAAAGGTGGTGCGCAAAAATCAGAAGACCCTGCTTTAATGGAGCAGATAAAAAAAGCATCTAAACCATCTGCAGCGCCTGCTACTACGCCATTAAGCGTACCTGCACCTGCTAATAATGCACCGGCACCAGCTAAAAAACCTGCTCAATAATTTAAGCGGTAAATAATATTAGCGAAAGGCTTTGGATACGTCCAAAGCCTTTTGTGTTTTAGGCCGGTGTAATCCCCTGCGTAAACGTAGGGGTGGGTAGCTCCTACGGAGCAAAAGAAGATAATAGGTAATCAACTACAAAGCGGTTGTCCTTACAGGACATTTATCGGGTTAAGGTAATTCTTTCAGTGAGAATAGTGTCAGAGAATGCCTCGTAGAGGCTACCGCTTTGTAGAAAAGTAAATAAATAATTTTTGCTCCGTAGGAGCTATCCTGACTGACACGATGACACCCGGGTTTAAGTTCACTTTAACCAGTTGTAACCAAATACAACAAAAAGTGACAATAAAACAGAAAATTATGCCAATTTTAGCGCCTCGGCTTGCTTGGCACAATTGCTGTGAAACGCAAAGCACAAAAACTTAAATTATATAATTACAAAATAAGATTAGTATGTCATTAAATGCAAAACCTATTGGAGATAGGATTTTAGTTGAGCCTGCTCCCGCTGAAACCAAAACCGCTTCAGGTATCTACATCCCGGAGACAGCGCAAGAGAAACCTCAGTACGGTACCGTTATCGCTGTAGGCCCGGGCCGTTACTCTGACCAGTCTGGCGCTCTTATCCCAATGACTGTTAAAGTTGGCGATAAAGTGCTTTACGGAAAATTTGCCGGTCAGGAATTCCCATTTGAAGGCAAGGATTATCTTATCATGAGAGAGAGCGATATCTACGTTGTTCTGTAAACAATCATTGAATTAGTGAAGGATTGAATTATTGATTTTTCACTTCGTTGAACTAAAAAATTAAATGTTAATGAATTACGATCAATTCAATAAATCGATAATTCAATAAATCGAAATTAAAAACATGGCAAAACAAGTTAAATATAACGTTGAAGCCCGCGATACATTAAAACGCGGTGTTGATATCCTGGCTAACGCCGTAAAAGTTACTTTAGGCCCTAAAGGTCGTCACGTAATTATCGACAAAAAATTTGGTTCACCGGCAGTTACTAAAGACGGTGTTACTGTAGCAAAAGAAATTGAACTGAAAGACCCTATCGAAAACATGGGTGCACAAATGGTTAAAGAGGTAGCTTCTAAAACTGCTGATATTGCAGGTGATGGTACTACTACTGCAACCGTTTTAGCGCAGGCTATTGTTACTGCAGGTATTAAAAACGTTGCTGCAGGTGCAAATCCAATGGATTTGAAACGCGGTATTGATAAAGCTGTTGCACAGGTTGTTGCTAACTTAAAAGAGCAATCACAAACTGTAGGCGAAGACAACAATAAAATTAAACAAGTTGGTTCTATCTCAGCTAACAACGACGAGGTTATCGGTTCGTTAATTGCTGAGGCGATGCAAAAAGTAGGTACTTCTGGTGTTATCACTGTTGAAGAAGCAAAAGGTACCGAAACTGAAGTTAAAACTGTAGAAGGTATGCAGTTTGACCGTGGTTACCTTTCTCCGTACTTTGTAACCAACTCTGATAAAATGGAAGTGGAATTAGATAGCCCTTACATTTTGATCTACGATAAAAAGATCTCTTCAATGAAAGAGTTGTTGCCAATATTGGAAAAACAAGTACAAACCGGCAAACCACTTTTGATCATTGCTGAAGATTTAGACGGTGAAGCATTAGCTACATTGGTAGTTAACAAGATTCGTGGTTCACTTAAAGTTGCTGCTGTTAAAGCACCAGGTTTTGGCGATCGTCGTAAAGCAATGTTAGAAGATATTGCTGTGTTAACTGGTGGTACCGTTATCTCTGAAGAGCGCGGTTACAAACTGGAAAGCGCTGACCTTTCAATGTTAGGCCAGGCTGAAAAGATCTCTATCGATAAAGACAATACTACTATCGTAAACGGTGCCGGTGATGCTGAGCAGATCAAAGGCCGTGTAGGCGAGATCCGTGCGCAGATAGAAACTACTACATCTGATTACGATAAAGAAAAATTACAAGAGCGTTTAGCTAAACTATCAGGTGGTGTTGCCGTATTATACATCGGTGCTGCATCTGAAGTTGAGATGAAAGAGAAAAAAGACCGTGTTGACGATGCTTTACACGCAACCCGCGCTGCGGTTGAAGAAGGTATTGTAGCTGGTGGTGGCGTTGCCTTCATCCGTGCGGTTGCTTCATTAACCGATCTTAAAGGTGCTAACGAAGACGAGAACACTGGTATCCAGATCATCCGTCGTGCTATTGAAGAGCCTCTTCGCCAGATCTGCGAGAACGCTGGTATCGAAGGTTCTATCATCGTACAAAAAGTTAAAGAAGGCACTGCCGACTTTGGTTACAACGCACGTACCGACAAATTTGAAAACCTGATCGGTGCTGGTGTTATCGACCCAACTAAAGTAAGCCGTGTTGCATTAGAAAACGCTGCTTCTATCGCTTCAATGTTGTTAACTACCGAGTGTGTGTTAGCAGACGAGCCTGAAGATGATAAAGCTGGTGCTCCACCAATGGGTGGCGGCATGGGCGGCATGATGTAATAATCTGTTGTAAGTCTTGAGTCTGAAGTCGAAAGTCAGAAGTCTCATGACTGAAATATAAAGTCTAAAGTCAAAAGCTCTTAGTCCGAAGTCAAAAAGACTTTAGACTAACTACTTTAGACTTACGGACTAAATAAAAAACCCTTGTATGGTAAAACGTACAAGGGTTTCTTGTTTAAAACGCGGCTTGGTGCTTTTTAGGGGCGCTTTTTGTCATTAAAGTGTTTAATAAGAGGCCGTTTTGTTAAGCAATGTTAAATGTTTGTTACATAATTTGAATTTCGTTTCCCAAGGCATAGCATTTGCATTTGTTGAGGCATGAAACAAATAGTGCATAAAAAAAGACATTTACACAGCAAGGTGGTAGAGTGGGTGCTGTTTAAAGGCCCCGAGCTATTTGTAGCCCTTTACAGTTAATAAATATTCTTTATTTTGGCTCCCGCTATGGAGCTCGAAACATTCTACAATACTTTCCACCACTGGCTAATTAACAGAGGCCCGGTTTACGCAATAGGCATCATATTTTTCCTGGTTGGCCTTTGGGTAATATCATTTATACGCGCACGCTTATTAAAGCGCTTAAGCCACCGCAAGGTTAGCTCTTCACTGCAACCATTTATTCTCAGTCTTTCTATAACAGCCATGTATGTGCTGCTCACCGTGAGCGTGCTCAACTATATGGGTTTTGAGCTTACACTCATTAATACCGTTATTGGTGCGTTGGGTGTGGCCGCTGGTTTAGCCTTATCAGGCACGTTGCAGAATTTTGCGGGTGGGGTTTTGATACTCTTATTAAAACCATTTGCCGTTGGCGATAGCATAAAAGCACAAGGCCAGGAAGGTGGCGTAACTTCGATCCAGTTATTCTACACCGTATTGCTTACTGCTGATAATAAAACCGTCATCATCCCCAACGGGAAGTTGTTTAACGAGGTAATAGTAAACATTACCCGCGAGCATAAGCGCCGCCTTGATTTTGAGCTGAAACTTGGCTATGCGGTAGATATTGAACAAGTGAAAGGCATCATCAATGATATTATCAAAAGTACACCCGAAGTACTTACCGATCCGATAACCCGCGTTGGAGTAAGTGCGCTTGAGGGCGACGGCATGCGCTTTATAGTGAACGTATGGGTAGAGCCATCAAACTACCTTTCAACCAAGATCTACTTGCAGGAAACCATTGTAAAGAGTCTCTCCGCCGCCGGCGTTAAGCTGCCCGGTACTGGTGACCCAAGCGGCGCAGAGCTGATACAGGCTTTGGTGAACAGAACGAATAGTTAGCACTTGAACGATTGTCATTTCGAACGGGCGACAGCAAGGAGAA
The DNA here is from genome assembly GCF_003432115.1 of Mucilaginibacter conchicola. Taxonomy (GTDB): domain Bacteria; phylum Bacteroidota; class Bacteroidia; order Sphingobacteriales; family Sphingobacteriaceae; genus Mucilaginibacter; species Mucilaginibacter conchicola. The sequence continues at coordinate 2,031,467 of NZ_QWDC01000001.1, read as the reverse complement.
ATCTTGTTATTCATGAAAGGCGGATTGCTTAGCATAACTAACAAGATTTCTCGTCGCCCGTTCTCCCATGCCGCCTTCTTCCGCTCGCTCGAAATGACATCCTGTTTTAATCCATAATCTCTTTATTATTCCCTAATTTTGAAGCATGCAGCAGCGCGAGCAAATTTCCGTATTTGACATGTTTAAAATTGGCATTGGGCCATCAAGTTCGCATACGCTTGGCCCCTGGCGTGCTGCGCAACAATTCGTCGAATTGATTGCCGAACGCGGAGCTTTGCAGAAAGTAGTGCAACTTAAAGTACTGCTTTATGGTTCGCTGGCAAAAACAGGCAAAGGTCACGGTACCGATATAGCCATTTTACTTGGTTTAAGTGGTGATGATCCGGTTACTTTTGAGGTAGATAAAATAGACAGCAAAATTGCTGATATCACCAACTCGCATCAGCTGGCTTTAGGCGGTACACATGAGATAAATTTTTCGGCTGCTGATGACCTGCTATTCCTTTTTGCCGAGAGTCTGCCATTTCACCCTAACGGCGTAACGTTTCAAGCTTTCTTGCAAGATGAAACTGCCATATCTGGCACCTACTATTCTATAGGTGGTGGCTTTGTGGTGAAAGAAGATGAGCAAAGCGCGACGAAGACAGAGGTTGATCTGCCGTTCCCGATAGATACCGCCGGTGACCTGCTGCACTGGTGCCGCAAAACCGGCCTAAAGATCTCTGAGGTGGTGATGGAAAATGAATCGGCCTGGCGTACCGAACAAGATACACGCAAAGGTGTACTGGATATTTTCCGGGTAATGCAGGAGTGCATGTACCGCGGCTGTCACACCGCTGGTTACCTGCCGGGCGGACTGAACGTTGCCCGCCGTGCATCAAAACTGAACAAACGCCTTGTTAAAGGCATCCCTTATGAGGACTACAAAGGCTGGGTTGATGCTATGCGCCAAACTGGCCAGGGTTTTCAAAATATCCTGGATTGGGTAAGCTGTTTTGCTTTGGCCGTTAATGAGGAGAATGCCTCGTTCGGCAGAGTGGTTACCGCGCCTACCAACGGCGCTGCGGGTGTTATACCGGCAGTACTGCAATACTTTATCTCGTTTTGCGATGGCTTTAGCGAGGAGAAGATAATCCAGTTCTTATTTGTTGCTTCAGAGATCGGTAGCATATTTAAAAAAGGTGCAACCATATCGGCGGCAATGGGTGGCTGCCAGGCAGAGATAGGTGTATCATCAGCCATGGCCGCAGCGGCCTTAACCGAATGCCTTGGCGGAAGTCAGCGTCAGGTTTTAATGGCTGCCGAAATAGCCATGGAACATCACCTCGGCATGACCTGTGACCCCATAGGCGGACTGGTGCAAGTACCCTGCATAGAGCGTAACACCATGGGCGCGATAAAAGCTATTACCGCCAGTCAGCTTGCACTGCAAAGTAACCCGGATAAAGCCAAAGTAAGCTTGGATGCCGTAGTGAAAACCATGTGGCAAACTGCCCAGGACATGAACTCCAAATACAAAGAAACCGCCGACGGCGGGCTGGCTATTAATATTCCGATAAGCTTGCCGGAGTGTTAGGAAGAGCGCAAGTCATTCTTTCAGCTTATCCTCAATGAGTTTTATAACTTCAGGGTTATTCTTCTCTTTGGCTGCCGACAGAACTGTATTTCCCTGCCCATCGTTTGCTTTAACATCGGCCCCCTTTTGCAGAAGGTATTTGATTATCTCTAAGTTACCGCCATTAGCGGCGTACATTAGTGGCGTTGTATTAAACCAGTCCCTGCCGTCAACATTAGCCTTGTGGTCTATCAGTAGCTTTACACATTTAAAGTCGTTTTTTGTAACGGCAACGCTAAGCAAGTTCATTTCGGCCTGCCCCATTTTAGGTTTATAATTAGCATCAGCCCCGCTACTAAGTAATTTTTCTACTGCTAAGGTATCTTTAGCCGCCACTGCTTTATACAAGCGCTGGTTTAAATCTTGCGCACCGGCATAAACGCCGGTAAATATCAAGTAAAATATAAAGAATAACTTTCTCATATTTGCTTATTTACTCAACCACCCATTATCATCTATCCAACCCTTAGCCCAATCAAACCATTTGGCTTTAGTTTTTGGATTGTTCAGCCCAAATCCGTGGCCGCCTTTAGGCATTAGGTGCATCTCAACCGGCACTTTATTCTGAAGGAGGGCATTATACATTAATATTCCATTCTCAACCGGCACAACATCGTCGTCCTCGGCAAATACAATAAAGGTGGGCGGGGTATTGGCAGTTACCTGTTTTTCGTTCGAGTACAGGTCTATTTGCTGTTGAGTAGCATCTTTCCCTATCAGGTTTTCCCGCGAGCCTACGTGTGCTTTCTCTCCGAAAGAGATCACCGGGTATATCAGCATCATAAAATCGGGGCGTACGCTGATGTTGTCTTTATTATCAATAACTACTTTATCAAAATGAGTTCCTTCGGTTGATGCAAGGTGGCCGCCTGCCGAGAAGCCGATGATACCAACCCTTTGCGGGTTAATACCCCATTTAGTTGCGTTCTGCCTTACCATTTGGATGGCGCGTTGCCCATCCTGCAACGAGCCAATGCTTTTATCGGTCATAATGCTGTCGCTTGGCAGTCGGTATTTTAACAGGAAGGCGGTAACCCCTATTTTATTAAACTCTTGCGCAATGGCTATACCCTCGTGGGCATAGGCCAATCCCGCATACGCACCACCCGGACAGATCACTACTGCCGTACCGTTAGCAGTGCCTTTGGCAGGCAGGTAGGGGGTAAGGGTGGGTACACTTACTTTGGTTATCCAGGTACGGTCATTAGAAGTTTCCTTGTAAGTTGCCGGTGTGGGCTTAGAATTAGGTACACCTTTGGGATATAATGGAAGCGGAGTTTGCTGCTGGGCAGATGCCGCCAATGTTGAAGCTGTCAGAACTAAAGCAGTTAATAAGTTTTTCATCATAAATAATTGGTAAAAGCAAGGTACAACATCTGCCAACAAAAAACGATACTGTGGTGTGCAGTATCGTTTCTCATTATTTTACTCACCCCGACATCGCTACGCTGGTCGACCCTATCTTTGCTGCGCAAAAAGAGAGTGAGAAAATTAACCCTTCTTTGTGCAGCAGCGAGGGGCAGGGGCGAGTCAATTTCTCAGAGGCCTTTATTTGCTTCCGCCAAACTCCATCAGGTAAGCCTTCAGGAACTCGTTCAGCTCGCCATCAAGCACTGCTTGGGCGTTTGATGTTTCGTGGTCGGTGCGTAGATCTTTCACCAGTTTGTATGGGTGTAATACGTAGTTGCGGATCTGGCTGCCCCACTCAATTTTCTTTTTATTGCCCTCTATGGCGTTGGTGGTTTCCTGGCGCTTGCGCATCTCTATCTCGTACAACTGCGATTTTAGCAAACGCATGGCGTTATCCTTATTCTGTAACTGCGAGCGCGATTCCTGGTTCTTGATAATAATGCCCGATGGTTTGTGGTAAAGGCGAACGGCCGTCTCTACCTTATTCACGTTCTGCCCACCGGCACCGCCTGATCGGAAGGTCTCAAACTCAATATCCGCAGGGTTTATCTCAATCTCGATGGTATCATCAACCAGCGGGTAAACATATACTGAGGCAAATGAGGTATGGCGTTTGGCGTTGGCATCAAACGGAGAAACACGCACTAAGCGGTGCACACCATTCTCGCCTTTCAAGTATCCGTATGAAAAGTCGCCTTCAAATTGCAGGGTAACGGTTTTAACACCGGCAACATCACCTTCCTGGTAATCTTGCTCGGTAACTTTGTAGCCGTTCTTTTCGCCCCACATAATGTACATACGCATCAGCATTCCGGCCCAATCGCAGCTTTCGGTACCACCGGCGCCGGCAGTTATTTGCAGTACGGCATTCAGCTGATCTTCTTCGGCGCTCAGCATGTTCTTAAATTCCAGCTCTTCAACTGCGGTAACCGCATCATCAAACTGGTCTTTCATCTCAGCCTCGGTAGCATCGCCGCCCTGGTAAAATTCAAACAATACGTTAGTGTCTTCAACAATTGAAGAAACCTTTTGGAAAGCGTCTGTCCAAACCTTTTTTGTTTTGATAGAAGCCAGTACTTTTTCAGCTTCTTTAGGATGGTCCCAAAAGTTGGGGCCTATGGTTATATCCTGTTCCTTTTGCATCGCATCGAGTTTGGTATCGATGTCAAAGATGCCTCCTCAGGGACGTTACTCTGTCCCTTAAATCCTGGATGTTGTCTTTTGTCATAAAGGCAAATATATAAAATTGGTACTCGCAAAAATAAAAAGGCTCAAATTGCAATGTGCAACCCAAGCCTTTTTAGTAAAAACTCTTTTTTGATCTTTTAAATTAAGCGATGCGAAGCTGTTGCAACAGCGGTGTCATATCCATATTGCCGCTTAATTTGGTCAAAATGGCGCTTAAACTAAAGTCGTTGTTTTTCTCTTCCTGTTTAGATTGTTTGATCATCTCCTGCATTACCGGCGGAATCAGATCATGGGCAATTTCGGTTGCTTTCTCTATGGTAATATTATAGTAATTGTTCAGCTTATTGGTAAAACGGTTTACGGCGCTGTCAATAAGCGGGTTTTGGTAGATGCTTGGGTACTGAAAATACTTTACCAGGTCTTTCAGTTTACCACTATCCATCTGGTTCTTTAAAACTTCGATGATAGAGCTTGAGGCATCATTCATAACGGCATCACGGTCTTTCTCCAGAATAACCGGATTTTCAATAACAGCCTTGCCGGCGTTATTTTTTACAAGCATAAAGAGTTTTTCAAACATGGTTTTATGTGTTAATGGCAGATTTACAAAATCGTTATGATTTCTTAACCTATTTAAAATTAGGACAAAAATTTTGCCACACCCAATGTGATGTCGCAATGTATCGGCAAATATTTTATTAATATGACAATTGATAAGTGTGTGTTAAACACTAAGTATGCCACGCTGATGTAACCTTTGGCAGCATTTAAAAACTTTGATTAGCTGCCTTGGTTTATCTTATTACATTTGTTAAAACTCATTCCAATTATGTTGCCAAATATTGATCTTACCTCTACCCAGGCTTACAAGTACCTTACTGACCACTACATTGATATTGTAGCCAAAAGCCTGAAAGAACTTTTTGAAGCTGATAGTGAACGTTTTGAGAAATTTTCGCTTCAGTTTGAAGACATTTTGCTTGATTACTCCAAGAACCGTATTGACGATGAAACTATAGCCCTTTTGATACAGTTGGCTCGCGAGTGTGGTTTAAATGAGGCAATTGAAGCAATGTTTAGCGGCAAGAAAATAAACGTTACCGAAGGCCGCCCGGTACTGCACATTGCCCTGCGTAACCGCAGCAATACGCCAATTTTGGTGGATGGCAAAGATGTAATGCCTGATGTGAACCGCGTGCTGCAACAGATGAAAGACTTTAGCGAAAAGATCATCTCCGGCACATGGAAAGGTTATACCGGCAAAGCTATCACTGATGTAGTGAATATCGGCATAGGTGGTTCTGACCTCGGCCCGGTTATGGTGACCGAGGCTTTGAAACCTTACAAGAACCACTTGAACCTTCACTTTGTATCAAATGTTGATGCAACCCATATAGTGGAGACCTTAAAGGAAGTAGATCCGGAAACGACACTGTTCCTCATCGCTTCTAAAACCTTTACTACTCAAGAGACCATGGCCAACGCCCACAGCGCGCGCGACTGGTTCATTAAAGCGGGTGGTAAACAGGAAGATGTGGCTAAACACTTTGCTGCGCTATCAACCAACAGCAAAGGCGTATCTGAATTTGGTATAGATACTGCCAATATGTTCGAGTTTTGGGACTGGGTTGGTGGCCGCTACTCGTTATGGAGCGCTATCGGTTTATCAATCGTACTGAGCGTAGGTTACGATAACTTTATTGAGCTGCTTGACGGTGCCCATGCTATGGATGAGCACTTTAAAACTGCACCTATTGAGCAAAACCTGCCGGCCATATTGGCGTTGGTAGGTATCTGGCACAATAACTTCTTTGAGGCAGAGACTCAAGCCATCCTTCCGTATGATCAATATATGCACCGCTTTGCCGCATACTTCCAACAAGGCGATATGGAAAGCAACGGTAAACATGTTGATCGTAACGGCAAGCATGTTGATTACCAAACCGGCCCGGTTATCTGGGGCGAGCCTGGTACCAACGGCCAGCACGCATTTTACCAATTAATACACCAGGGTACCAAATTGATCCCGTGTGACTTCATCGCACCGGCGCAATCACATAACCCGCTTGGCGAGCATCACCAGATGTTATTGTCAAACTTCTTTGCACAAACTGAAGCGTTAATGAACGGGAAAACCGAAGAGGTAGTGATTGATGAGTTGAAAAAGGCTGGCAAAAACGAAGAGGAGATAGCCCAGATAGCACCGTTCAAAGTGTTTGAAGGTAACCGCCCAACCAACTCTATACTGGTTAAAAAGATAACTCCGCGCGTATTCGGTTCATTGATAGCCATGTATGAGCATAAAATATTTACCCAGGGCATCATCTGGGATATCTACAGTTTTGACCAATGGGGTGTTGAACTGGGCAAACAACTGGCCGGCAAGATCCTGCCTGAGTTGAAAGATGATGCCGATGTTACCAGCCATGATTCATCAACTAACGGTTTGATCAATCAGTATAAGAGCTGGAGGTAATTTAAGAGAGTCAAGAAGTGAGAGTCAAGAAACAAGACAGCTTCTTCTTTAAATAAACACGTTGTCATTTCGAACAAGCGACAGCGAGGAGAAATTTTCTGCAAGCGATACTTAAACAGTAGAAGATTTCTCCTCGTACCTCGTTCGAAATGACATTTTTATTTTCTTTACCCAACCCGTCATTGCCACGCTACGCTCGCAATGACGGATGAGATTTTAAAACGCTTCTCCCAATCCCACATATAGGCCGCTTTGTCTGCTTTCGCCGGGACGTTTTTCGCCAACGCCGTAATCTACGCGTACGCTGAGGCCTTTTTGCACATCAAAGAAATAGCGCAGGCCGCCGCCGTAATTGGGTTTAAGATGATTGATATCAAAATCTTTATTAAACACTTCGCCGGTAGCGGCAAAACCTACAATGCCTATGCGCTCGGTAAAGCGGTAACGCAGTTCGGTTTGGCCGGCCAGGTAATTGCGGTCGCGGAAACGGCCGTTGTAATAACCGCGCATCAACTCGTCACTGCCCATAGCGGGTAGCAGGTAAAACGGCGATTCGTTGCCGGTAAGGTGCTGGCTTTGTACGTTGAAGCCGAGCACCAACTTTTTGCCCAAGCTAAAGAACTGCGCCACTTCCATATTAAGCAGGCCGCCGTGGTAACCACTGGTGTTGCCAATGCCATTCATGTAGTTGAAGTAACTGGTGAACAGCGTGCCTTTTGTGGTATAAGTATTGTTGTTTCGATTATCAAATATAAGGGTGGGGCCAACGTACAGGATGTTGCCGCCGCCTTTGCCTTCAATTGTCTGGTTGGTGGTGTAAATGCCGCCGGTTTCCTGGTCGTTAAAACGATAATAATAGCCGCCGCCAACAAGGCCGGCGTAGATGTGTTTGCCAAATCTCTTTTCGGCACTAAAAGTTACCCGCAGGCGTTTCTGGCCAAGGCGGTCGGCATCGGTTTTAGCAGTGTTGTTGCCTATGCCATAAAAATCAAACGGAAAATTAATGTAGTTAATAGCGCCTGTACAATGGTATCGGTTGCCGGGTGTCCAATAACTGCTGCTCAGGTTTAGGCGGCTTTGGCCTTTAGTGGTAATGGTAGCATAGGCAAATATGTTTGATACGCGGGTGAAGTTGCTTGTTGTATCGGTATAAAAAGAATATAGACCCGAGCCGCCAATTTCCAAACCCGTCTCGGGTGCCGAACTTAGCACAGGCAGCAGTACAAAGCTTGGGCGTTTGGTGGTATCTTTTTCAAAATACATACGGCGTATAAACTTGGGCAACAGGTTGGTTTGGGCAAAGGCCGGGGCAAAAAGTAGTACAAGAACTATGGTTGTAAGGTGTTTTTTCATGCGGTATATGCCATAAAGGTAAATGTTAAGGCATTGTTTTGACCGAATTTGTAATTTAAAATTCAGGTGTGCGCAAAATAGCTACTTTTGCAAAATAATTTTAGAGGAATAAAATGAGTACAGCAAAAGGCCCAATTTCTCAGTTTATTGAGAAAAACTACCTGCATTTTAACGCAGCAGCTTTGGTAGATGCAGCCAAAGGTTACGAAACCCACCTTACCGAAGGCGGCAAAATGATGGTTACACTTGCCGGCGCTATGAGCACCGCCGAGTTAGGTATTTCGCTTGCCGAAATGATACGCCAGGGAAAAATTGACATTATCTCTTGTACAGGTGCCAACCTCGAAGAAGATATCATGAACCTGGTAGCGCACTCGCACTACAAGCGCGTGCCAAACTACCGCGATCTTAGTCCGCAGGATGAGTGGGACCTTTTAGAAAACCACTACAACCGCGTAACCGATACCTGTATCCCCGAGGAGGAAGCTTTCCGCCGTCTACAGAAGCACATCCACAAAATATGGAAAGATGCTGATACCGCAGGCGAGCGTTATTTCCCGCACGAGTACATGTACAAAATACTAATGAGCGGCGAATTGGAGCAGTACTACGAGATAGATCCTAAAAACTCGTGGATGCTGGCGGCTGCCGAACGCGACCTGCCAATTGTGGTACCAGGATGGGAAGACTCAACCATGGGTAACATTTTTGCATCTTATGTGATCAAGAATGAGATAAAAGCCACCACCATGAAAAGCGGTATCGAATACATGGCATGGCTGGCCGACTGGTATGTTAAAAACTCAGAAGGTAAGGGTATAGGTTTCTTCCAGATAGGTGGCGGTATTGCCGGCGATTTCCCTATCTGCGTGGTGCCAATGCTTTACCAGGATATGGAGATGGAGAACATCCCGTTCTGGAGCTATTTCTGCCAAATCTCAGACTCAACCACCTCTTACGGTTCATACTCGGGCGCGGTGCCAAACGAGAAGATAACCTGGGGTAAGCTGGATATAGATACACCTAAGTTTATCGTAGAAAGTGATGCTACCATAGTAGCCCCGTTGATCTTCGCCTGGATATTGGGGCAATAATACAAACGCAACAAAGCCCTTAAATTTTTAAGGGCTTTGTTGTTTTTAACACAATTCAATTCTTTCAAAGTAATTTAATTCTGATAGAAACGGGAATAGTTTCTTAAAGAAGTATGGCCCTGTTGAACCGAGGTTGATATCAAAAACGATATTGCCCAGCTCAATTTTAGGTGTCCAGTTATATATTACACCATATTTGCGATCTTTCTTTTCTGAATCTTCATTAAACTTCGCTATAAAGCTATCAACTTCGTTGATAATTTTGTCGGCTACTGATTGATGTTCAGGCTTTAATTTTATTTCTATCGTAGCATCCATGTTAATACGGGTCACTACCAACTCATAGCTCAGATCTTTTAATTTAAACGGGAGCTTTACATTTGGATACAGCTGTTTATGTATCAACGCAACGTCCAGTTCTTCAAACCAAAATTCAATATCATCGCAATCGATATTAGTATCGTGCAATTTGTAATCCTTCTTAGTTTTTGATTTCCAAAGAATTGTTATCGGGAGCCATGAATGATTTACATAGAGGTTGATCATTAATTTTCGGCCAAGGAAATTGCTGCCCTTTATTAGGTAATCTGTATAAATTGGGGCACCAGTATAATGCTTTGCTAAGGATATACATACATTTTTTCCTGGAGTAACTCCGGTTCTTTCTATAAATATGTCTGTTAGTTGTTTGTCAGCGCAATTAATAAATTCTTCAGATGCCTTTAAGCTGTATGCAAACATTAATGAATCAACGGTTGAGCGAGTATCGACAAAAAGTGTTTTCATTACTGGATTTGTTATTCAGGTTAAATTATATATCAAGAAAATTAAGTAACCAATTTAATATAGTTAAATCTTATCAAAGCTGTTAGAGAATAATAATAGTGTTGCTTACACGCCATAAAGCTCGAGCTATTATAAAACTTTGCCAGTCATCAGCAATGCCAGCTCCTTCTGTAACTACATCTTCCAAAATAGTACCTATTATAACGGCTGCCGCTGTGCCTTTTAAGTAAGGAATTATTTTAGGGTTTTCCCTTACAAACGTAATTATCTGTGGCTGCATGCTGTTAGGATTTGAACGTATTTGCGTAAATAATTTCTTTATTTTCTCTATTAAATTTTCAGGAATTATCACAGGCGTAAGCTCCGGTAATCCATTGCGAGTTTCTGAACTATAAAGAATTACTCCAGGCTTCGCCAATCTGACATGAATGATTTTTGTAGGATTCCGAGGATCTGGTAAATCGCGTGCAGAATAATTCTGACCTGTGGACCATCCACCACCTACGGTTCTTGGACATGAGACATTAGCCATGTTTACATAAAGAGCGATTTCAGCTACTCCTGCTGCATCTCCTGAAGGATTATCCGGTTTGATCTCAAACATTTCACCCGAGGCCGGATTTACAATATCAGCATAGCCTGGGTTCCCATTAAGTTTGCCGCTGGAGCCAGGTACTATATATTCTCTCAGCGCCAACGGGTTTTCGGCGATGTAATCATATTGAATCAGCCAGTGTTCAATAGTGCCCGGCCATTTTACATTGCCATTTCTGGCCGTACCATGACATGGGCTTGCCGCAACATCATCGTTTGCATCTTCCTGCTGTAATATTTGCAGCACACGATTGTTATCGTCAGTTTCTAAAGCCTTTCGTTGTTGAGTAGTTAAAGAAACACCTCCGCCACCGGTAGTTAAAGGCTTGGAGATAACGGTGACATTACCAAGATAGGATGATGCGCTCGGTACAACAATGCCGACAATACTTACACTATTTTGAGTATCAACAATATTTGAGTTAATTTTCTCTAAACCTAATGAATACTCAAAACCTGTTTGGAAAGGGCCTCTACTTTCATCCGGACTGAAATAATGGAGAACCTTGCCATCAGGAAGCTTTACGTCGGTAATTTGGCCGGCATAGCCTACACCATCAATAACGGCTATGTCATTATATGGATTGGTGTACTCTATGTTTTTAGAATCAAGGAAGTCTAAGAAATTATCGAAGTTCGAATCAGGAATAACTGCGTTCGAATTATTAAGTCCAAATGTAGGGCTCGGATCAGGCGTGCCGGTTGACGGATTAGTTGGGCAAGGAGTGCCACCACCTGTACCACCGCCATCACCACCACCCACCGGCGGCGGTGGAACATTTTGCACAGTTCTACGCCCATTTGAGATCGATTCAACATTGGTAATAGGTGATGGCGGAGTAGTGGGACCGCAAGGCTTTGGCGTACCGCCACCGCCGCTGCCACCCTGGTCTCCGCCCACGCCGGTACCGGTATCACTTGAACAGGTTGTAATAGAGCCGACAATGGTTTGTGTGCAGTCTTTGTATAAAAATGTCCCGTCGTCCTGAGGCTGTTTCCAGCAGGTCCACTTAATTAAAGTAGTAGTAGTACATACACTCACGTTATGTGTACCCATGCTGTTCACCGCCGGCGGGCGGGTGCCGCTCTCGGTAAAGCTAATATCTCCGGTACGTACGCCCAGTAGAAAGCTTTCGCCATTAATAAATTGCCCGCTTAGGGTGTAATAAAAAATGGCACCGCTAAAGCTGCCAGGTATATTGTTGTAATGTAGCTGATCAATTACCGACTGGCTATCCTTAAATGACAGATCTTCTATCACCTTGGCAAAAAAGCTGAGCATGCGGCCATCCTTATATTTTATAAATACCACATTGGTTTTATTAGCAAGCGGCGGTGTTTTACCACTATCTGCTTTTAAGCTATACACTTCGGCATCATCTTTAACCGGGAACTCGGCGATGATACTGCTATCGCGCCTTTTTTGCACAGTATAGTTATTCCAGTCCACCTCATAATTATGGATAAGGTTATACCATTTATTGCCCGATGTCCCGTTGGTGGTTAAATTGCTTTTGGTTGCTGCGGTGTAAGCTTTCTGTAGTTCTTCAACATTAACTTTTGCTGCAATGTTCTCTGAAATTGTTTGTTGGGTTTGTTGCTGCGTGTCTTTCCGGCAACTATAAATAAAGGCGCAGGCAGCAGATAAAAGAATCATACTTGCAAAAGACCGGTAGCGGTGCTTAAGTTGGTTTAGGCTCATAGGATGTAATAAGATTAAAAGCGGGAGTTAATAAACCACGTAATTTTACGTGACCATTAAATTTTTTCTAATTACTAAATCCAACTGTTGAAGCCGTAGAATAGGCGATTAATTGTGCAAAACAATAACCTCAGGTAGTTGGTTATTGGGCGATGAGTATACCGGGATGAGATTATTAGCAGTATGAGTACTCGCTTTACAGATGATAAAATAATATCTGAGTTGTTAAAATGAGTGGCAACACCCATTTTTCTGATTAAAAATCAGGGAGATATTAAAAAAGCCATTTACGCAAATTTTAAGGGGTTTTCAGTTCAATTTAGAACGATTATAAATTAAATATTGCTGTCATTAAATTGTCAGCGATAGTATATAAAGTTATACTTTTGTGCCTGAAAAAGTGGCTAAAACATACATCACAACTACGGTTTAACACTTAAAATAAAAATTATTTAGCATAAATACACTTTATGAGAAATATCTCATTGATTCTTAAACAGTTTTCAAGGTCGGTTTTACTGGTAGCCGGTTTGGTTGCTGCAGGGTTTAATGCCCACGCGCAGGCAGACGCTGCAAAAGGTGAAGCTATTTTTAAAGCCAAATGTACGGCGTGTCACAAAATTGAGACCCGTATGACCGGCCCGGCCTTAGGTCCGCAGCTTACAGAAGAAACTGACGACGCTTACCTGATCAAGTGGGTTCAAAATAGCCAGGCTCTTGTTGCGGCTAAAAATCCGAAAGCAGTTAAGATCTTCAACGAATTTAACGGTACACCGATGACCTCGTTTGAAGACCTTAGCGATGCAGACGTAAGCAACGTTATTACTTACGTACGCACCGAATGGAAAAAGATCCAAGAAGCTCCTAAGCCTGCAGGTGGTGATACCGCTACAGAAGACAAAGGCCCAAGCTCAGTTGTAGTTTGGGGTTTGATCGGCGTAATTGTTATCGCATTCATCGTTATCCTTGTTTTAAACAAAGTTATTGGCACTCTTGAGCGTTTATTGCTTAACAAAGGTGGTGTTGCTTTGGTAGAAGAGGATGAGGAAGAAGAGAAAGCAAAAGCCGACCGTACTGCTATCTTCAAAAAGATAATCAAGAATAAAAAACTGGTATTCTTTATAGTAGTTTGCGGTACCATAGCAATGGGTAGCTGGCAATGGGTAACCTTGTGGAACACCAACGTTCACCAGGGATACCAACCGGTACAACCTATCAAATACTCGCATGAGTTACACGCCGGTGTAATGAAAATCGAGTGTCAGTACTGTCACGTGGCTGCGTTTAAAGGTAAAAATGCTTCGATCCCGTCATTGAACATCTGTATGAACTGTCACAAATCAGTTAAAACCGAATCTGCTGAGATCCACAAGATCTATGACGCATTGGGTTATGATCCAAATACAGCTAAATACGATAGCACTAAAGCTAAGCCTATCCAATGGGTGCGTATACACAACCTGCCGGATCTGGCTTACTTTAACCACTCACAACACGTTAAAGTTGGTGGCATCAAATGCCAAACTTGTCACGGTCAGGTTCAGGAGATGAAAGAGGTTTACCAATACTCTCCACTAACCATGAAATGGTGTATCCAGTGCCACAAGCGTACCGAAGTTAACGGTAAAGGCAATGCTTACTACGATAGCATACTTGCTGCTCATGATAAGATCAAGAAAGGCGAGAAAGTTACTGCCGCAGTATTAGGTGGTATTGAGTGTGCTAAGTGTCACTATTAATATTTATCAAGAACGTACATTACAGTTTATATAACTTAAATGGATAGCAATAAAAAATACTGGAAAGGTTTAGAAGAACTAAACAGAACACCAGAATTTGTTGAGAAAAATAAACACGAATTTGCTGAGCCAATTCCTATCGAGGAAGTGCTTAGCGGTGGTGGCTTATCAGCAAAAACCCCTCGCCGCGATTTCTTAAAAGCTTTAGGCTTTGGTGTGGGTGCCGTTACTTTAGCAGCTTGCCAAAAAGTACCTGTACACAAATCAATCCCTTACCTGGTAAAACCTGAAGAGGTTACCCCGGGTGTAGCTAACTACTATACCTCAACTTTTGAAGGTAACGCCATATTGGTTAAAACCCGCGAAGGCCGCCCTATTAAAGTAGAAGGTAACCCTAATGACCTGCTTTCAAAAGGTGGTTTAAGTGCACAGGGCCAGGCATCAGTACTTGACCTGTATGATACTAACCGCGTGCAGGACCCAATGCTTAACGGTTCAACCAGTGGTTGGGCACAAGTGGATGCTTTTGTAAAAAGCGAACTTGCAGCAGTTGTAGCAGCAGGTAAAACCATCAGCATTGTAACAGCAACCAAATCAAGCCCTTCAACCCAGGCTGTAATTGCTGATTTCATCACAAAATACCCTACTGCAAAACACGTAACGTACGATGCAGTATCATATACCGGTATCATCAAAGCTAACCAAAACAGCTTTGGTAAAGCCGTATTGCCACACTACAACTTTGATAAGGCTGATGTAATTGTAAGCTTCGGTGCTGATTTCCTTGGTACATGGATCTCTGGCGAGGAGTTTACCCGCCAGTACGTATCAAACAGAAATTTAAAATCGCTTGAAGAGAAAAAGATGTCACGTCACATCCAGTTCGAAAGCGGTATGAGCATGACCGGTACCAACGCTGATGCGCGTATAGCCATCAAACCTTCAGAAGAAGGCCCTGCGTTGGTAAACCTGTACAACGCTATCAGCGGTACTACTTTACCGGGTTCTAAAAAGTTAAGCAATACAAAAGCTGATACAGCTATTAAAATTGCGGCAAACGAACTGAAAGCAGCTAAAGGCCGCGCACTGGTTGTTTGCGGTTCAAACGATGTAGCTACACAGGTTTTGGTTAATGCTATCAACTCATTATTGGGTAGCTACGGCACTACTATTGATTTGGATAACCCATCTCGCCAGTACGCCGGTAACGATAGCGATATTGTTGAATTTATTGCTGCTGCAAAAGGTGGTAATGTAGGTGCAGCTATCTTCCTGGATGCTAACCCTGCTTATGACTACCATTCAACAGCTGCTGTTGCTGGTGCATTGAAAAAAGTACGTTTAAAAGTATCTTTCTCTGACCACGCTGATGAAACTGCTGCACTTTGTAACGTAGTTGCTCCAAACCACCATTACCTTGAGTCATGGGGTGATGACAGCGCTATTGAAGGTTATTACACTGTAATCCAACCGGCTATTAACCCGGTTTACAATACCCGCCAGGCAGAAACAAGCCTTTTGGTATGGAGCGATAACACAGCTAAAGATTACTACACCTACGTACGTAACAACTGGAATACAAAATTATTGGCTATTGGTGGCCTATCTGGCCAGGCTGGCTGGGAAACTTTGCTGCAAACAGGTTTTGTTAAAGCAGCACCAGTTGCAGCCGGTACTTATAACTTCAGCCTTGATCTTAACGCCGTTGCACAAACCATTTTCAGCCAAAGCGCTAAACTGGGCGAAGGTGTAAGCTTAGCTGGTAAAAAAGTTGAATTACAGGTTTACCAGAACAACGCAATGCGCGATGGTAAACGTTCAAACAACCCTTGGTTACAAGAGTTGCCAGATCCGGTATCAAAAGTTACCTGGGATAACTTTGTGGCCATGGCACCATCTGATGCTAAGAAATTAGGTTTAGATGAGTTTGGTGTAGTTAAAGTTACTGCAAACGGTTACACCGTTGAGCTTCCGGTTCTTGAGCAACCGGGCCAGGCTCCTGATACGATATCTATCGCTGTTGGTTACGGCCGTACAGCTGCAGGTAAAGTAGGTGATGGTGTAGGTAAAAATGCATTCCCTTTCTATAGCTTCTTAAACGGTACGTTCCAAACTATTGCACAAGCTACTATAGAATCTACAGGTGATACTTTCCCGCTTTCTCAAACCCAAACCCACCACTCTTACGAGGGCCGTAACGTTATCCGCGAAACTACTTTCGCTGAGTACAAAAAGAACCCTGAGGCTGGTAAAGGCGAAGAAGAGGGCGAACACAAGAAATACGATCTTTGGGAAAATACCAATAACGACCACATCCACGCTCGCCCTGTTTATGACTGGGTAATGGCTATTGACCTTAACGCTTGTACCGGTTGTGGTGCTTGTGTGGTTGCTTGTAGCGCTGAGAACAACGTACCTGTTGTGGGTAAAGAAGAAGTTGGTCGCCGCCGCGAGATGCACTGGATCCGTATTGACCGTTACTACAGCTTTGACAAAAATGGCGAAGCTGAAGCAGACGAGCGCACAGGTATGGTTACTAAAGAGAAAGAAATTGCCAAACTGGAAGATTTCAGCAATGTAACCGTAGTTCACCAACCAATGCTTTGCCAGCACTGTGACCACGCTCCGTGTGAGACCGTATGTCCGGTATTAGCAACTGTACACTCATCAGAAGGTTTAAACCAGATGGCTTACAACCGTTGTGTTGGTACACGTTACTGTGCAAACAACTGTCCGTACAAAGTACGTCGTTTCAACTGGTTCAACTACTGGAACGACTCACGTTTTGATAACTACCTGAACAACGAGCATACTCAACTGGTGTTAAACCCAGACGTTACTACCCGTTTCCGTGGTGTAATGGAGAAATGTTCAATGTGTGTACAACGTATACAAGCCGGTAAACTGAAAGCTAAAATGGAAAAACGCCCTCTGCAAGATGGCGAGATCAAAATGGCTTGTCAGCAAACCTGCTCTGCAAACGCTATCATCTTCGGTAACCGTAACGATAAAAACTCTGAAGTGTACAAAGCACTGCAAAGCGAAAGAACTTACTACGTACTTGAAGAGCTTAACGTACAACCGGGCATTGGTTACCAGGTGAAAGTAAGAAACACAGGAACTGAATCATTGGCTTAATTTTTACAACGAGATATATAACAAAATATGGCTCATCATCATGAATCGATAATCAGGGAACCGTTAATGACAGGCAAGGACATGACCTATGCCCGCATCACTAACGAAATTTTGTTACCTGTAGAAAATAAACCAAACAAGGCCTGGTGGATCGGCTTCATCGTATCTGCATTAGGCGCTATGTTATGGGTAGTATCCATCAGCTTAACCTTTTGGTATGGTTTGGGCGAGTGGGGTTTAAATAAAACTGTAGGCTGGGCATGGGATATCACCGGTTTCGTATGGTGGGTAGGTATCGGTCACGCCGGTACGCTGATCTCTGCGGTACTCTTGGTATTTAGCCAAAACTGGCGTAACTCCATCAACCGCTCGGCAGAGGCAATGACCATCTTCGCGGTAATTTGTGCCGCTACATACATTGTAGCTCACATGGGCCGCCCTTGGTTAGCTTACTTCACATTACCACTGCCAAACCAGTACGGCTCACTTTGGGTAAACTGGAACTCGGCGCTGATGATGGACGTGTTTGCGATCTCAACTTACTTCTCTGTATCATTATTATTCTGGTACACTGGTTTGTTGCCAGATATCGCTTCTATCCGCGATCGCGCTAAAGGCTTACGCCGCCGTATCTACTCTATCCTTTCATTTGGATGGACAGGTTCATTAAAAACATGGCAGCGTTTCGAGACCGTGTCACTTATCCTGGCAGGTATCTCAACTCCACTGGTACTTTCGGTACACACCATCGTATCATTTGACTTTGCTACATCATTGGAACCGGGATGGCACACTACCATCTTCCCTCCATATTTCGTTGCGGGTGCTATCTTCTCAGGTTTCGCCATGGTGCAAACCCTGTTATTGGTAACCCGTAAAGTATTGGGTTTAGAGAACTACATCACCATGTTCCACATCGAATCAATGAATAAGATCATCTTATTAACAGGTTCAATTGTGGGTGTGGCTTACATCACCGAGTTCTTTATTGCTTGGTACTCTGGTGTAGAATACGAACAATACGCTTTCATTAACCGTGCAACCGGGCCATACTGGTGGGCATACTGGAGCATGATGAGCTGTAACGTAATTTCTCCGCAGCTTTTCTGGTCAAGCAAACTGCGCAGAAACATTCCATTCTCATGGGCACTTTCAATTGTAGTGAACATCGGTATGTGGTTTGAGCGTTTCGTGATCATCGTAACCTCGTTACACCGCGACTACATCCCATCAAGCTGGGCTATGTTCTACCCAACCTGGGTTGATGTAGGCGTGTTCATCGGATCAATCGGTGTATTCTTCACCCTGTTCCTGTTGTTCATCCGTGTATTACCTTCAGTAGCTATTGCCGAGGTGAAACTATTGCTGAAAACAGCATCAGAGCAAGCTAAGATGAAACAAATTAAAGAGGGTCACTTAGAGCCGGCAGAAGTTCAGTACTACAAAGAGTCGTTAACCAAGTATGACAGCGTGGATATGGCTGACTACGAAAACGTATAAAAATGAGCAAGACTAAAATTATATTGGGCTGTTTTGATGATCCTGATGATATGATGCAGGGTATCACCAACTTACAAAAAAATAGCGTACCTATTTATGATATCTACACACCAATGCCAATACACGGTATTGAAGCTAAAATGGGTGTTAAAGATTCACGCTTAGGTTATGCAGCATTTTGCTTTGGTTGCCTTGGTCTGACTGTTATTACCAGCATAGTTTATTATACGTTGGTAGGCGACTGGCCTCAGAACATTGGTGGCAAACCAAGCTTTGCAATGCCGGATTTCATTCCATTTATGTTTGAGTGGACTATCTTGTTCACAGCATTTGGTATGACGTTGACCTTCTTTGCAGCAACGCACCTTTTTCCGGGCCGTGCACCACGAGTAATGGACCTGCGTGCAACTGACGACCGCTTTATTATTGCGGTTGATGCAAAAGGTAACATCCCGCATGATGATATAACTAATTTGTTAAAAGACGCAGGCGCTGTAGAAGTAAAGCATAACGAAAGGAAATATGTTAGCTATGAATAAAATTAAAATATTGGGCACAACGGCTTTCGTTATTGCTGCATCGATAGTAATTACATCATGCAAAGATAAGCGCAGCACCGGCTGGGAATATGCTCCCAATATGTACGAGCACAAAGCTTACGAGTACGACCAGGCAAACGATAACTTCAAGAATGGTCAAACCGCACAAACTCCGCCTGCAGGTACTATACCGGTAGGATTTAAAAAGTTTGATTACCCTAATAATGTTGGTGGTTACCAGCAGGCAAGTCTTGAGGTTAAAAACCCGTTGCCACTTACATCAAACAACATTGAAGAAGGTAAAAAGCTATTCACAACCTTTTGTTCGCCTTGCCACGGTGTTACAGGCCAGGGCGACGGTTTAGTGGTTAGCCACGGCTACCCGCCACCACCATCATACTCAAAAGGACAGTCATCACGCGGTGGTGCTATGAAAGATCTTACCGACGGTAAAATTTATCACACTATAACTTATGGTGTAAATGCAATGGGTTCATACGCATCTCAGGTTGCACCAGAAGAACGCTGGAAAATTGTGATGTATGTACACCATTTACAAACTTTATAAGATTATTAATTAATGAAGACTCATAATAATTTTGACGAACGCTTTGAATTTACCGGCAATGCCAAAACCATTAGCCTGGTAGGTATTGTACTTGGTGTCATAGGCATCGCGTTCGGTTTTATCTTAGGTGGCGACCACATCCAACGCGTTTACAGCAACTTGTTGCTGATGGGATACTTCTTTGTTTGTGTTTGTATTGCAGGTGTGTTCTTTAGCGCCTATAACTACGTTGCACAGGCAGGTTGGTCTGCGTCGTTGATTCGCATACCGCAGGCATTTGCCAAGGTATTACCTATAGCAAGTGTTATCCTTATCCTGATCATTACAGCTGGTTTATTACATACCCACACTGTAGAAGAACATGGTAAAAAAGAAGTTGTACCTTACTTGTACGCTCACTGGGCTGCACACGGTATCACTATTCCCGGTAGCGAAAACTTTGATGCTATCATCTACGGTAAAAAAGGATTCTTAAATATCCCGTTCTTTTACGCGGTATTGATAGTTCTTTTAGGTACTTACAGCTTCCTTGGTATTAAAATGGCTAAGTTTTCTGAAGCTGAAGATACTGAAGGTGGCATGGCTAATTACGATAAGATCTTTAAATACGCTTGTATTTTCTTAACCATCTTTGGTTTCACCTTCCCGATTTTCGCATTTGGTGTTATCATGTCATTAGAGGCACATTGGTTCTCAACTATGTTTGGTTGGTACAATTTAGCAGCTATGCACGTTAGCGGTTTAGCGGTAATCACCCTGGTGATCATCTACCTGCAAAAACGCGGTAACTTTAGCTGGTTAAATGAAAATCACCTGCATGATATGGGTAAACTGATCTTCGGTTTCTCTATTTTCTGGACTTATGTTTGGTTTGCACAATTCTTCCTTACCTGGTATGCCAACATGCCTGAGGAGTCTGTATATTTCTACAAACGTTGGGAGCCCGAGTACAAATGGTGGTTCTGGTTAAACATCGTTATCAACTTTGTTACACCGGTTTTAGCATTGATGTCTCGAGATGCAAAGCGTTTAAGAAATCGTTTAACCTGGGTTTGTATCATCCTTATTGCCGGCCACTGGTTAGATTATTACCTGATGATCATGCCTGGTACTGTAGGTGAGCACAGAGGCTTCTTTATTGAAGAGGTGTTTATATTTGCCGGATTTGCTGGTTTGTTCATCTATGCAGTATTGAGTAAAATTGCTAAGGCACCTTCATTGGTTCCTAAAAAGCACCCATTCTTGCAAGAGAGCTTACATCATCACAGATAATAATTGTTAAATTTGCAACCCGGATAAAGCAATTTCAAATAACCAATAAAATGGGATTCAAAAATCTATTCAATTCTAAAAAGATACTTTCGCTTTTAGCAGTGTTTATGCTTGCGGGCACCGACATGCTTTTTGCCCAGGGTACTGAAGCAGCAGGTGCGGCAGCAACTGATGCTCCTAAGGATAATGGCCTGGCTACTGCCGGTTACTATATCCTGATGTTCCTTGTGGTATGTTTCTTCATCGGCATTATTGGCAAGGTATTCCGCGTATACGATCTAACCCAGCAGATAAGAGGCAAGCAGCCTATGAACTGGAATAACGTAATGGGCACATTATTCCTTATATTCCTTATTGCCGGTTTATACGGAGTATACTGGTCATTCACTACACATGGTAGCATGATACTGCCTTCTGCCGCTTCTGAGCACGGTGGCGTATTGGATACCATGTTCTGGACGACCACTGGTATCACCATGCCGGTTTTCATTATCACACAGATATTACTGTTCACCTTTTTGTTCAAATATCGTTATAATGCAAAACGTCGTGGTCACTTCTTGCCGCACAATAATACCATTGAGAAAGTTTGGACAATTGCTCCGGCGATAGTATTAACAGTATTGGTTATTTTCGGTTTCTTCACCTGGCAATCAATCATGAACAGTGTTGACGCTAAAGGCCAACCTGCTTCAATCAATATTGACATAACCGGTCACCAGTTTGCCTGGGAACTTCGTTATACAGGTAAAGACGGTAAATTGGGTAAAACCAATTACAAATTGGTAAACGGTACCAACAAATTAGGTTTAGACTTTACCGATAAAGCATCTTTTGATGATTTACAGGCAGATACCATGGTTATCCCTGTAAATAAATCAGTAAGGTTAAATATCCACTCACAGGATGTTATCCATAGCGTTTACATCCCACATTTCCGTGTACAATTGAACGCGGTTCCGGGCATGCCAACTTACTTCAAATTCAAACCTATCCTTACTACTACGCAAATGCGCGCCAAGTTAGATAAGCCGGATTTTGAGTACGAAGTACTTTGCAACAAAATTTGCGGTGGTAGCCACTATAATATGAAAAAGATTGTACGTGTTGTTTCTGAGGCCGAGTACCAAGCCTGGTTAGCACAACAAAAACCATATCTGACAGACAAGCTTAAGCAAAAACTTCATTTTGCTGATGCGCCTGCAGATAGCACCAAAGTACAAGGAAACAGATTAGCGTTAAACAATTAATACATAAGATTAGCGAGTATGTCAACATTATCAGTTCACGATCACGGCGTAGCACATCACGAAGACGATCACGGACATCATCACCATAAAGAAACGTTCATATCTAAATATATATTTAGTATGGACCACAAGATGATCGCGAAGCAATTCCTGATTACAGGTATTACTATGGCGGTTATCGCAATGATACTTTCTATCCTTTTCAGGATACAATTAGCTTACCCTGATAAAGCTTTCCCTTTAATGGAAACTTTATTAGGCCGTTTTGCGCCACAAGGCCGTTTAGATTCAAACTTTTACCTGGCATTGGTTACTATTCACGGTACCATCATGGTATTCTTTGTATTAACAGCAGGTTTGAGCGGTACCTTCAGTAACTTGCTTATTCCATTGCAGGTTGGTGCACGCGATATGGCATCACCATTCATGAACATGCTTTCTTACTGGTTCTTCTTTTTAGCCAGTGTTATCATGCTTTCATCGTTCTTTATCCAAAAAGGCCCAGCCAGCGGTGGTTGGACAATTTACCCGCCACTATCAGCAATGCCTAAAGCTATGCCGGGTTCTGGTATGGGTATGACGCTTTGGTTAATCAGTATGGTATTCTTCATCGCATCATCATTGATGGGTGGTATCAACTATGTTAGTACTGTATTAAACATGCGTACAAAAGGTATGGACCTTTGGAAAATGCCTTTAACTATCTGGGCATTCTTCCTAACTGCTATATTAGGTATCTTATCATTCCCTGTATTAGTTGCAGGTGTTGTGTTATTGATATTTGACCGCAGTTTTGGTACCAGCTTCTATTTATCAGAAATAGTATTGAACGGTACGCAGGTTCAGCCTTTCGAGGGTGGTAGCCCAATCCTGTTCCAACACTTATTCTGGTTCTTAGGTCACCCAGAGGTATATATCGTTATTATGCCTGCGATGGGTATTTCATCAGAGATCATGTCTGTAAACTCTCGTAAACCGATCTTCGGTTACCACGCGATGGTTTACTCACTAATAGGTATCACGGTACTATCATTCATTGTATGGGGTCACCACATGTTTGTAACGGGTATGAATCCGTTCCTGGGCGGTGTGTTCATGATCACTACATTGATCATTGCGGTACC
This sequence comes from Mucilaginibacter conchicola, assembly GCF_003432115.1. GTDB lineage: Bacteria > Bacteroidota > Bacteroidia > Sphingobacteriales > Sphingobacteriaceae > Mucilaginibacter > Mucilaginibacter conchicola. The sequence goes on along the minus strand of NZ_QWDC01000001.1, from coordinate 2,008,119 downwards.
ATCGGCAGTAAAAACCTTTAACTGGTTAGCTACATTGTGGAGAGGTAACATCCGTTTCACAGCAGGTATGTTGTTCGCTATCGGTATGGTATCGTTCTTCATCTCTGGTGGTATCACCGGTATCTTCTTAGGTAACGCAGCATTGGATATCAACCTTCACGATACTTACTTCGTGGTAGCTCACTTCCACCTTGTAATGGGTTCGGCAGCTATATTTGGTATGCTTGCGGGTGTTTACCACTGGTTCCCTAAAATGTTTGGTCGTATGATGAACGAGCGTTTAGGTTACCTGCACTTCTGGTTAACGTTTATCGGCGCTTACCTGGTATTCTTCCCAATGCACTTTATGGGCTTGGATGGTGTACCTCGCCGTTACTACGCGTTTACCGAGTTTGAGTCAATGAAACAATGGTTGTCAGTAAATATGTTTGTTACCTGGGCTGCTATTATGGCTGCTGTAGCACAAACTGCATTCCTGTTCAACTTCTTCTATTCAATATTCTTTGGTAAGAAAGCAACGCAGAACCCTTGGGAGGCTAACACCCTTGAGTGGACTGCACCGGTCGAGCACATCCATGGCAACTGGCCTGGTGATATCCCTGCGGTTTACCGTTGGCCTTATGACTACAGTAAGCCGGGTGCCGATGAGGATTTCATCCTGCAGACTGTGCCGCTTTCACAAACCATGAATTCTAACCTGCCACATGACTTTGAAGATAACCCTACCGGTTTAGAAGAGCATAACAAGTGGGTTAACACTCAAAAAAGCAACGAACAGGTTAAGTAATTATATACTGATCTGATTCTTTTAGGGTATCTGTTTAAGTCCTAAGTCTTAAGTGTTAAGTCCTGAGTTGTTAAACAGACTTTCGACTTTCAACTTTGAACTTTCGACTTCGATAGATACCCTAATTTTTTAGAATATATAAATGGGCATAAAAGCATCCGGGAATACTTTTGTTAAGATAAATCTTATAACCATCATCCTGCTTTTTGTATTGATACTTGCAGGAGGTGTTGTGCGCAGCACAGGCTCTGGTATGGGATGCCCGGATTGGCCTAAATGTTTTGGCCGTTACATACCGCCAACCAGCATATCAGAGTTGCCGGCAAATTATAAACAAACGTATGTAGATAAACGCATGGCAAAAAACCAGCGTTTTGCCAAAATGCTTGATGTGTTTGGTTATAGCCAGATGGCTATGCGTATCCGTAACGATAAATCTATACTGATACCGGAAGAGTTTAACACCGCCCGCACCTGGACAGAGTATGTTAACCGTTTGATAGGGGCAATATCAGGAGTGTTTCTGCTGTTAAGTGCTATTTACTCGTTCAAGTATCGTAAAACAAATAAACTGATCGTTTTCCTGAGCATATTTAATGTGTTTTTGGTAGGCTTTCAGGGATGGTTAGGATCTATTGTGGTATCAACAAACCTGGTAGCCTGGATTGTAACTGTACACATGCTTTTGGCACTGGCAATTTTGGCCATCACCATCAGCACCTATCACATGGCTAAAGTACAGGGGCGTTACAAAGTAACGGTGAAACCATTGGTTGCAGTGCTTACGCTGATAGTATTGGCACTAAGCATATTGCAGATAACCTTTGGTACCGAAGTACGCGAAAAGGTTGATGCAGTAGCCACTCATCTGGAAGGCAGTTACCGCGATAGCTGGGTTGCCAAAGCAGGTGATATATTTACCCAGCACAGAGATGTGGCGGTAATAGTTTTGATACTTAACCTGGTATTATACGCGCTGATACGCAAAAGCTTTAACAGGCATGCCATTCAGCAACAATTAATGAGCTTTACGTTTTTGATGATAATGCTGCAGATAGTTACCGGCATATTCCTTTCATACTTCGCGCTGCCGCCATTTGCGCAGGCATCGCATATTGTGCTGGCCAGCTTGATGTTTGGGGCGCAGTTTTATTTGTTGTTAAATTTATTCAGATCTGAAAGTGTACAGGGGGCAGGGCAATGAAAGGAAGTGATTTTTCAAAACTGATAAAAACGCGCTTAACCGTATTGGTTACGTTCTCTGCATCGATATCTTTTATCATAGCGGTAAAGCAGGCTAATAAGCAAGGTGTTGATACCTGGGGCCTGTTATACAGCACCACCATGTGGATTAACTGGATAAAACTGGTTGTGGGTGGTTTCCTTGTTACATCGGCGGCCAACTGTTTCAACGAGGTTATCGAAGTAAAATACGATAAACTGATGAAACGTACTATGGACAGGCCAATGCCTGCCGGCCGCATGACCACAGGCCAGGGCCTTGTATTGGGTATGGCAATGGGTATCATTGGTACATATTTGTTAGGTTCTTTGAATTTATTAACCGGTTTGCTTTCGGTATTCTCAATATTGCTTTACGCTTTTGCCTATACGCCGTTAAAACGTGTAAATGCAGTTGCAGTATTTGTGGGTGCTATACCGGGTGCTTTACCTGCGCTGATAGGTTACGTTGCCGGCCAGCCGCACGGCAGGATAGACGAGATAGCTATTATCTTGTTCCTGATACAGTTTGTGTGGCAGTTTGTGCATTTCTGGGCAATTGCCTGGGTTTTGGATGATGATTATAAACTGGCAGGTTTCCGCCTGTTGCCAACCGGCGAGCGCGATAAAACCAGTGCAGTTGTTACTTTTATATTTGCCGTAATATTAGTGCCAGTTAGTTTATTACCAACTATTTACGGTTACGCTGGTTACTACGTAGGCGGGGTATCGTTAATAATGAGCCTGCTGTTTTTATACCAGGCATTTGGTTTGCTGCGTACGCTGGAGATAAAAGCGGCGCGTACCTTAATGTTCGGTTCGTTTTACTGGCTGCCGGTAGTGCAGTTAATGTTTTTATTTGATTTTATAGGAAAATGATGGCCCAAATTCAGCAAGAAGATAAATTAAACCTGGCGCCCAAAAAATTCAACATGTGGATTTTCATATTCACATCGTTTATGTTTTTTGCGGCATTAACCAGTGGTTTTATTGTTTATGCAGGGGGCGGCAAACACGGTATTAACTTTAAAATGCCACAGGTGTTCTTATACAGCACCATTATTATAGCCGCCAGCAGTATTACAATGTTCATGGCATCGCGCGCAGCTAAGCGCGTGCAGATTGCACAGCAACGCCTTTTTCTGTCACTTACCATAGGTTTAGGGGTAGCTTTTTTTGCCATACAGGTTTATGCGTGGCTTATTCTTTTACCTTCTATGGGGATATATTTCAGTAACCCCAATGCATCACAGTCATTTGTATATGTATTTATATGGATGCACTTATTACACATTTTAGCAGGCTTATTACTCTTAATCAATACACTTATCCGCAGCTATAAAAATGTAGCTCCGGTTAAAAATTTGTTTAACATGCAGATGTCCTCAATATTTTGGCATTTTGTCGATATTATATGGATTTATCTGTATGTTTTTTTACTTTTGAACCAATATTAAAAACACAATGAGTGCACAAGTATCTTCTATTGATGAATTAAAAACAACGCCGTGGTCTGGTGGCAAATCGCCGTTCAACGTTGAGTATGGCAAAATGATGATGTGGTTCTTCCTTTTATCGGATGCATTCACATTCTCATCATTGCTTATCGCTTACGGCGCACTTCGTTTCAGCGCACACACTTGGCCAATGGCCGACCTAATATTCCAGTCTGTTCCGGGAATGATAGATCATGGGGCACCACTTGTATTTGTGGGTATCATGACCTTTATCCTTATCCTAAGCTCAGTAACTATGGTATTGGCTGTTGAGGCCGGGCACCGTAACGCTAAAAAAGAAGTTGTATGGTGGATGATCGCTACTGTTATTGGTGGTTTTATGTTCCTGGGTTGCCAGGCATTAGAGTGGAGCCACTTACACCACGAAGGTTTTTGGTGGGGCAGCATTCCGCATGAGTTAGGCGAATATTTTAAAAGTGAAAAGGATATATCTGCAGTTAGTACACAACAATTTGCTAACCTTTTCTTCACCATCACCGGTTTCCACGGTTTCCACGTATTTAGTGGTGTGGTTATCAATATCATCATTACTATTAACGTATTGGCCGGTACTTACGAGAAACGCGGTAGCTATTTAATGATTGAGAAAGTTGGCCTTTACTGGCACTTTGTTGATCTTGTTTGGGTATTCGTATTTACCTTCTTCTATTTAGTTTAATTTTTTATTACAAGATATTATGTCATCACAACATACAGAAGAACTTCATCACGACGAGCACCATGGTGAAGGCATGACCAGAGGCCGTATTTTGAAAGTAGCCGGAATTTTATCTGCAATTACTGCAGTAGAATTCTTTATAGCGCTTTACCTGGTTCCGCATGATATTATGCCATTACACATCGCTAACCCAATATACATTGTGTTAACTTTGTTTAAAGCGTTCTACATAGTAGCATTCTTTATGCACTTAAAATTTGAGCGTATTGGTTTAATGCTTGCCATTATAGTTCCTATTATATTCATCATCGGCCTAATTTTGGTGTTAACTAATGAAAGCCATTACTGGATAGACATAAGGGGATAATGCGCAAAGCTTCTTTTCCGAAAAAGATATTGATCCTGGTAGCCATATTAGCGCTACCGGGATTTTTATATTATTTACTTACCGCAAAGGGTAAGAACCGTTACAAACCGCTACCTTTTTTTGGCCCTAAGGAAGTGGCCAAAACTGGGCACAAGTTTCACGGTACTTATATCCCCGATACTATTTATCATAAGCTAAGCGACTTTAAATTAACCGACCAAAACGGTAAGGAAGTGTCTTTTAAAAACTTTGATAAAAAGATCTTCATCGCCAATTTCTTTTACACCGGCTGCCCAAGCGTTTGCACCACAGTGAATAAGAACGTTGCCGAACTGGTTTATGCCTATCGCAAAAACCCGATGGTTTATTTCCTTACCATTACGGTTGATCCCGATAAGGATAAGCCGGCAGTATTAAAACAGTACGCCAAGCAATTTGAGCTTACCAATAAGTGGCTTTTCCTATCTGGCGATACAACTACCACATACAACCTGGCCCGTAAAGGTTTCCTGGTTGATGCTTTAAAAGTGCCGGGCAAAGATGAATTTATTTATAGCGATAAGCTAATACTGATAGATGCCGAGAAACGCATCCGTGGATATTACTCTGGTACCACCAGCGGCGATATCACCAAACTGAATGACGAGATAAAAGTGCAGATAGCAGAGGAATTACGTAAGGTAGATAAAGCACTTTATTAGTAGAGCCAAGATATTAGAATCAAGAGGCAAGACACTGCTTTTATTAATTACTGAAGAATCTTGACTCTTGTATCTTGATTCTTGAATCTGAATAACAAATGACCGATAAATTCATATTTCGATTTGTAGCCGGTGTCACCATTTTTGTGATAGCCGTTGTTGTGGTGCTTAATCGCCATTTAATTCCCGGCCCCGCTACGCCGCCGGCATTTACTCCGTATTTGCCGTTGTTAAATGCCATATTGAACGGTACCTGTAGTGTATTGCTGTTGCTATCGTTATACTTTATCAAAAAGGGAAACATCGTGTTGCACAAACGCATCAACATCCTTACCTTTTGTTTATCGTCACTGTTCCTGGTATCATATATTCTGTTCCACTACCTCATGAGGCGCGATACACTTTTTGGCGATGTAGATGGTAACGGCGAGCTTTCTAAAGCAGAATTAGATGCAGTAGGCGGTGTTAGAACTATTTACAGGGCTATACTGCTACCGCATATTGTTTTAGCCGCCGGCGTATTGCCACTAATATTGTTAAGCTTTTACCGCGGTTTGCAAATGCAGGTAGAAAAACATAAGAAATTAGTGAGATGGACGTTTCCATTATGGTTATTCGTGACAATCTCTGGGGTTGTTGTATATTTGATGGTGAAACCATACTACCACTTTTAATCGGTGTGATATGAAAAAGAAATTGAAATTCTTATACCTGTTCTTAGCTTTCGGGCTAATGCTGGCAGCAAGCGCACCCGCAAAAGCACAATGTGCTATGTGTTCTGCTACTGTTGAAACCAGCTCTGAAAATGGCGACTCGCAGGCACGAGGTTTAAATAAAGGTATTATGTATTTACTTGCAGCGCCTTACCTGGTAATTGCGGTAGGCGGATACATCTGGTACAAAAAATACCGCCGCAAAAATGTTGACCTGAACAACATGCCAAACCAAAAACTCAATCTGAACTAAGGCCACGGTGCCAAACAGCTTTTGAAATGATACAAACCCAAACGCTGACTTTCCTGAAAGAATTGGTTGATAACAATGACCGTGATTGGTTTCAAGCCAACAAAGCGCGTTATGACGTTGCCCGCGAAAATGTTATCGCCTTTACTACCGAGATAATCAAGGGCCTGCACAACGTAGACCCTGCAGTTAACCCTGATCTTGACCCTAAGAAATGCGTAATGCGCATTTACCGCGATATCCGTTTCAGCAAAAATAAACTACCGTATAAAAATAACTTCGGTGTTAGTTTCCCTACACAGGGTAGTAAAAACGGCGGGGTTGAATATTATATGCATATCCAACCGGGCAGTAAATCTTTTATTGCCGGTGGTTATTGGATGCCCGAGGCCGAACACCTGAAAGCTATCCGCCAGGAGATAGATTACAATGCCGATGACCTGAAAAAGATCATCGACGATAAAGAGTTCGTTAAACTATTCGGCGAATACCGTAAACAGGAGCAACTAAAAACAACACCTAAAGGTTACGAAGCCGATAACGAGAACATTGATCTGATAAAGCTGAAAAGCTTTATTGCATGGCACCCGCTAACCGATAAGGAACTTACCTCAAAAGGCGCAGCCGAAGAGATATTGAGGGTGATAGCCAAGCTTTACCCAATGAACGTTTTTTTGCGTAATGCATTAGCCTGATCCATTTAAACTATTAAATCTACTATGAAATTCAGACACCTAATTCTTGCCTTCTTTTTACTTGCCGCAGCTCTACAATCATGTGTCATCATGTCGCCTAAAAAGCATAAAGCTTTACTGGCCGAGCGCGATTCATTAGCCGCGCGTACCACTACATTAGAAGACCAGGTTGCCAAATTAATGGCTGATACCTCGAAAATCCGCCAGGAACTGGCTCAGTTGAAAGCCAACTATGCATCCCTTAACAAAAATTTTGATGCAAGTTCATCAAAAGTAACCCAGCTATCATCAGACCTGCAAAAACGCGAAGCCCGTTTAAAAGAGGTTGAAGAAATTTTGCGCAAGCGCGATGAAGCAACTAATGCATTAAAAGAGAAATTGCAGAAAGCGCTGTTAGGCTTCCAGCAAAGTGGCTTAACTGTCGATATCCGCAACGGTAAAGTTTATGTATCACTTACTGATAAATTGCTTTTCCCATCTGGTAGTATCGTGATAGACGAAAAAGGTAAACAAGCCTTGAAACAATTAGCCGCGGTACTAAACAAAGAAGCCGACATCAACATTGCAGTGGAAGGCCATACTGATGACAAGAAGATCAAAAACCTTGGCCAGATAAAAGATAACTGGGACCTGAGCGTGTTGCGCGCCACATCGGTTACCCGCTATTTAACCGAAACCGAGAATGTTGACCCGCACAGGTTAACGGCTACAGGCAAAGGCGAGTTCCAACCTATTGACCCGGCACAAACGCCTGAGGCTTTATCTAAGAATCGCCGTATTGAGATAGTGCTCTCACCAAAACTGGATGAGCTATATAACCTCATCAGCAAATAATATTAAAAAGTCCCTCACACTCCGAGGGACTTTTTTTGTTTATAGCTTAGCTTTTTTATATTCGTAGATCTTATAAACCTGTAAAATTTACATTTATTATGCCTGCAAATAAGCACACGTATTTGCAAATACACCCGGCCGATAACGTGCTGGTAGCATTAACCGACCTTAATGCCGGGACTGTTATTGAATTTAACGGCGATATCTTTACGTTGACCACGCCTGTTGCCGCTAAACATAAATTCACCATTGCAGCAATGCAATCCGGCGAGGATGTGCACATGTACGGCGTTTTGGTAGGTCGCATGAGTAAACCTGCCCAAAAAGGCGAAGCCATTACCACAGAGAACCTGCAACATGCATCAGATGATTTTAAACTGAGTAGCCGCAAAACAAAGTGGCATGTGCCGGATGTGGCCGCAAGCTATCGTGACAAAACCTTTATGGGCTTTCATCGCGCTGATGGCTCTGTAGGGACGGGCAATTATTGGTTGGTAATACCGCTGGTATTTTGCGAGAACAGGAATATCAATGTGCTGAGAGATGCATTATCGGCCAAGCTGGGCTTTGCCAAACCGCGTGGTTACGAGACCGAGGTAGATAGCCTGGTGCAGATGTATAAAGAAGGAAAAACCACCCAAGAAATATTGCAGGCCGATCTGGAGCTATCGCCCGAAGCACAAGCAACCAGCAAACTTTTTGAAAATATTGATGGCATAAAATTCATCAACCATGACATGGGCTGCGGCGGTACACGCACGGATAGCGAGGCACTTTGCGGCTTATTGGCCGGATACATCACTCACCCCAATGTGGCCGGTGCAACGGTATTGAGCCTGGGTTGCCAGCACGCTCAAGGCTCTATCCTGCAGGATGAGATCAGGAAACGAGATGCCAACTTCAGCAAACCACTGGTAATGTTAGAACAACAAAAGCTGGGTACTGAAAGTAATTTATTGCACGAAGCTTTAAAGCAAACCTTTGCTGGATTGATAGAAGCCAACAAACAAACCCGACAGCCGGCCCCGCTATCAAAACTTTGTATAGGCTTGGAGTGTGGTGGCTCTGATGGCTTCTCGGGCATATCGGCTAACCCTACGTTGGGATATTTGTCAGATATATTGGTGAGCCTTGGCGGTAGCGTTATCCTTGCCGAGTTCCCCGAGCTTTGCGGCGTGGAGCAGGAAATGAGCGACCGCTGCGTTACCGAACAGGAAGCACAGCGCTTTATGCACCTGATGCGTACCTACAATGCCAAAGCCGAGGCAGATGGCTCGGGTTTTTACGCTAATCCCTCGCCGGGAAACATCCGCGATGGTTTGATCACTGATGCTATTAAATCTGCCGGAGCTGCTAAAAAGGGCGGCACATCGCCGGTAATGGCCGTGTTGGATTACCCCGAGAAAGTTACCCAACCTGGCCTCAACTTGTTATGCACTCCCGGCAGCGATGTGGAGAGTACCACAGCCGAAGTAGGGTCGGGTGCTAACGTGGTGTTGTTTACTACCGGATTGGGTACACCTACGGGTAACCCTGTTGCGCCGGTAATAAAAATAGCAACCAATACGGCAGTGTTTAACCGCATGCCTGATATATTGGACATTAACTGCGGAACCATCATTGAGGGCGAAGAGACCATTGAACAGGCTGCCACACGCATGCTTGATTATGTAATAGAAGTAGCCAGCGGGTTAAAACAACCCAAAGCAGTAAAATTAGGTCAGGACGATTTTATACCCTGGAAGAGGGGGGTATCATTATAATTATGTTTAGTCTGAAAAATAAAATAGCGGTAATAACCGGCGGCGGCAGCGGGATAGGTAAGGCGATCTCTAAACTATTTGCCAAACAAGGCGCAACCGTACATATTATCGAGTTAAACGCCGATGCTGCACAGCAAACTGTTGATGAAATAAAAGCTGATGGCGGAGAGGCTTTCGCCCATACCGCCGACATTAGTAAGCAGCAACAGGTGTTGGATGTGTTTCAGCATATCGGTAGTATCAACATCTTGGTAAATAATGCCGGCATTGCCCATGTAGGTAACCTGGAGGGAACCGCAGAGGCTGATATCGACCGCATTTATAATGTAAACGTAAAGGGAGCATACAATGCGCTTTACGCTGCAGTGCCGGTGATGAAAGGCCTTGGCGGTGGGGTTATCCTTAACATGGCATCTATCGCAGCGCATATAGGCATTACGGATAGGTTTGCTTACTCCATGAGTAAAGGGGCCATCTTTGCCATGAGCATGTCTGTAGCGCGCGATTACATGGGCGATAATATCCGATGCAATACCATTTCGCCGGCGCGGGTGCATACCCCTTTTGTGGATGGCTTTATTGCCAAAAACTATCCGGGCCGAGAAGATGAGATCTTTGATAAACTATCAAAAAGCCAGCCGATAGGCCGCATGGGCAAACCGGAAGAGGTGGCTGCACTGGCGCTATATCTTTGCTCAGACGAGGCCGGCTTTATCACCGGTTGCGATTATCCTATTGACGGGGGCTTTATTAAACTTAACAACTGATGGATGTGCAGGTATGCAGATTTCAGATGTGCAAATTAAGCAATTGAGGTGGCCCAAATGAACTAATGAACAAATCAACCATTGAACTAACAATATGAAACTGATACGATACGGCGAGGCCGGCAAAGAGAAAACCGGTGTTATCCTTAACGATAAAAAATATGATACATCTGGCTTTGGTGAAGATTATACCGAGCAATTTTTTGAGACTGATGGCTTAGCACGTTTACAGCAATATCTTGCAGATAACCACGATTCGCTAAAAGAGATAAGCGATAACGAGCGTTTAGGCGCACCTATTGCAAGGCCATCAAAAATAGTTTGCATTGGCCTTAACTATAAAGACCACGCCGAGGAAACAAAAGCGCTGATACCTAACGAGCCTATCATCTTCTTTAAATCTACCACTGCGTTGGTTGGCCCCAATGATGATATCATCATCCCTAAAAATTCGGTAAAAACGGATTGGGAAGTGGAGCTGGCCGTAGTGATCGGCAAGAAAGCATCTTATGTTGAAGAAAACGAGGCGATGGAATATGTGGCCGGTTATGCCTTGCATAATGATGTATCAGAACGCGAATTTCAGTTGGAGCGTAACGGTACCTGGGATAAAGGGAAAGGCTGCGATACCTTTGCACCGATAGGCCCTTTCCTGGCTACTGCCGATGAAGTTGATGATGTACACAACCTGCGCCTTTGGCTTAACGTTAACGGCGAAAAAATGCAGGATGGCACTACCGCCAACCTTATCTTTAATATTCCGTTCCTGGTATCATACGTAAGCCAGTTCATGACTTTGCTGCCGGGCGATATTATCTCAACCGGTACACCTGCCGGTGTAGGCCTGGGCTTTAACCCACCGGTATACCTTAAGCCGGGCGACGTGGTTGAGCTGGGTATTGATGGCTTGGGCACGGCCACGCAAACGGTAAAAGCCTATGCTAAAAATTGATAGTCACCAGCATTTTTGGTTGTATGATAAGCACAGGCATGCATGGATAAATGATGATATGCATGCATGCCGGCGTGATTTTTTGCCTGCTGACCTTCAACCATTGTTACTACAGAACGGAATTGCCGGCTGCGTAACCGTACAGGTTGACCAAACCATTGCGGAGAACGACTTTATGCTGGAACTGGCCCGCCAGAACAGCTTTATAAAAGGCATTGTGGGTTGGGCCGATTTTAAGTCGGTAAATATCGAAGAGGTTTTAGAACATTATCACTTTGAGAAATTGATGAAAGGCTTTCGCCATATTTTACAAGGCGAAACCGATGATCACTTCATGCTGAACCCTGATTTTATGCGAGGGATCAGTATGTTGGAAAAATTGGGTTTTAGCTATGATATTCTCATCTATCCCAAGCACCTAAAGATCGCATCAGAATTTGTTGCCGCTTTTCCGCAGCAACGGTTTGTGATAGATCATCTGGCGAAGCCGTTTATCAAAACAGGAGAAATTGACGGATGGAAAAAAGATCTCCAAGCTCTCGCGCAGCATGAAAATGTATCCTGCAAAATATCAGGCATGGTAACCGAAGCCGATTGGCAAAACTGGCAGCCCAAAGATTTTACCCCATATCTTGATGTGGTGTTTAACGCCTTTGGTGCCAAACGGGTAATGTATGGTTCAGACTGGCCTGTTTGTAACGTAGCAGGTGGTTACCAAAAAGCATATAACATCGCCGAAGGCTATGTAGATCAATTAAGCCAACATGAGCAGGAACGGTTCTGGGCTAAAAATGCTATTGATTTTTACCGGTTAGGGGTTTAAGCTTGTATGGCCATTCGCCATTCATGCGGGCTTTGATAAAGTAAACTACAGTACCCAGTATAATGGCGCTCACTCCACCCAATACCATGTGCCAGCCGGTTGATACCAGGATGCCTATCCAAATTAATATCGCCGCAAAAATTGGCACCGGGAATAGCGGCATCTTGTACGGGAATAAGGTCTCGCTTTTTCGTCGGCGCAACAGGTAAAGCCCGAAAGCCTGTGAGATGAACTGAACCAGAATGCGCATAGCCAGTATAGCGCTGATCACATCACTCAGTTTAAACAGTAAGCTAAACACAAATGCTATTGCCCCTAAAACCAATAATGATATATAAGGGAAGTTTTTTGTTGGATGCAATTTGGCGAAGACTTTAAAGAAAGCACCATCGGCAGCTGCAGCGTAGGGGATACGGCTGTAACCTAACGTAGCAGAGAACACCGAAGAAAAAGCCACCAATAATACAAGGCAGGTGATAACCTTTGCAGCGTTATGCCCTGCCAGATGCTCCATAAAATCGCTTATCACAAACTGGCTGTCTTTGGCATGCTGCCACGGTATAACACTCACCACGCTTACATTCATCAGCATATACAAGATGGCAATACCGGCAATAGATAAGAACATACTGCGCGGAATATTGCGCGACGGGTTAATGATCTCGCCACCCAGGTGGCAAACGTTATAATAACCTAAATAGCTATAAACGCTTTTTACGCTGGCAAAACCTATTGCCGCTACAAAGCCGTAGTTAAGGTTAAGCCCATCATTAATATGTTTAATGGGCGATAGGAAATTGCCGTGAAATAAACCACCGCCAATGATGATGAGCATAGTTGCCAAAACACCTATCCAAAGTACAGTGCTTATTTTACCTATGGATTCTATCTTACGGTAAAGTAAAATAACGATAGCTATAACAACTGCCCCGCTTACCGCTTTTAACTCCCAGCTATCTAAAGGCAATAAATACGATAAGTATGATGCGAAACCTATAGCTGCCGAAGCAATTACCAAAGGTGCCTGTATCATGGTTTGCCATACAAACAAAAAGCTCATGAGCTTACCTAACTTGTTTTTGCCATAGGTTTCTTTCAGAAAGTTGTATGATCCGCCGGCCATAGGGAATGCAGCACCCAACTCGCTCCAAACCATTGCATCAATAAAAGAGAGTATGGCGCCGGCCAGCCAGGCGTACAGAAACCACGGGCCATTCATCATGTGGATAACCATTGGCAGGGTAATAAACGGCCCAATGCCAACCATATCGGTCATGTTTATTGCAGTGGCTTGCGTAAGGCCAAGGCGGCGCGCCAAAGTATTTTCAGCCATGCTGGTGGTAATAAATGTGCTATCAGTTAATTATACAAAAATAGATTAAACAGCTTGGGCGCAAAATTTATTAGGTCAGGCATTTGTAATCAGTTTTTACCACAATGCTATCATCGGTATAAATAACTTATTTACCGATACTTTTTACCCAAATAGTGTTGCAAATGCCGATATTTGCGCGTATTGGTGTAACAAGCTTGTTGTTTAACATTAATTAACAATTGCAGGCCTTTAAAATAGCGGTATAACACTGAAATTTAACACCGATTTAGCGTACACTCACTAACTGATTAAATGAAAAGAAGAATTACTCTCTTAAGCTCACTGTCGTTATCAATTATACTGGGGTTATCCTCATGTCTAAAGCATGATAATACTGTGATAGCCCTGCCGCAAATAGTAACTAATGATGTTATTATCGATGCAACTTCTACCCAGGCCTGGGCCGGTGGTGTGGTTATCAATCAAGGTGCAATTGTTAACGAGTATGGGGTTTGTTACAGTACAACCAACCAGGAGCCCACCATATCAGATATCAAATCGCTTGTAAAGATAAAGAACACATCTTTTATAGGTAACCTAAAAGGCCTTACGCCAAATACAACATATTATTTGAGGGCATACGCCACCAACCAAAGCGGTACGGTTTATGGCGCTGTTGTGCAATTTAAAACCAGCACCGATATGTCTAACGCTTACGGAACGGTGAGCACTTTTGCCGGCTCGGCAGAGGGTAATGCAGATGGTACAGGTACTGCGGCGTTGTTTAACCACCCATTTGGTACCGCGCGGGATGCTGCCGGTAACCTATATGTTAGCGATTCATACAATTGTACTATCCGTAAAATTACTGCCGATGGCGTGGTAACCACTATTGCTGGTACGGGTGGTTTAGGTAGCGCTGATGGTACGGGTACCGCGGCTTCTTTTTATTCGCCGGCGGGTTTAGCTGTTGATGCTAACGGCAATATTTTTGTTGCCGATATGGGCAATAGCCTTATACGTAAAATAACCCCTGCAGGTGTGGTAACTACATTTGCGGGTAGCGGTAACACCGGCTATCAGGATGGTACAGGTACAGCAGCAAGCTTTAGCGCCCCTACAGGTATAGCTATTGCCGCTAATGGTGTGTTGTACGTTTCTGATAGTGGCACAGGTTTAATCCGCAGAATAACCCCTGCAGGTGTGGTGACTACCATTGCAGGTAACAGGGTGGCTGCCTACAAAAATGCCAGCGGAACAGATGCCAGCTTTAACAAGCCCGCAGGCATTGCTGTTGATGCAACCGGTAATATTTACGTAGCCGAACCTGCGAATAAAGCTATTCGCAAAATAAACCTTGATAACGTGGTAACTACTTTTGCAGGTGGCCTTGATTCTTTATCTATGCCTTTTGGCGCTCCACAAGCGTTATCTGTTGATGCTAATAATAATATTTTTGTGGCTGACGGTGCAGGCCGTGTACTTAAAATTAATAAAGATCATATCCTTACTGTTATGGCAGGTAAATCTGCAGCTACCGGCAATACCGATGGCGAAGGCAGTGCGGCAACTTTCAACTACCCTAAAGGTATTGTTGCTGATAACAGCGGTAATGTTTTTGTAACTGATTTTAATAACAGCCGTATCAGAAAAGTTAAGTAGTATTTATTCTTTATAGATAAAAAGGGGAGCGCCAAAAGTGCTCCCCTTTTTTGCGTTAAAAAACAAAACTTAATGGGTGAAAACACCCGCCTGTGCACTGTGCCCTGTGTTTAACTTTACTGTGTAATAGATGAGCAATTTCCGCAGGTGCAAATGCGGGATTAATGTTGTGGCAGATAAATGTAACCGGGTGCGTTGTTGTTTAACACTTAGGGGAGTGATTTAAAGTTCTTAAGCAAAGCGCTGCCCGGTACATTACTGCCAGACGATAGCTACGCCCAAAGCGCTACTAAAAATAAAGCCCCGACCAAGTCGGGGCTTTATTTATGTTATAATATCATTTCAATTTTTCCTCTGCTACCGGCTGTAATTGTTCAACCCATAAGTTATACATCTTGCCCGAAGGATGTAATCCATCCGAAGCCACCAGATCAGTATCATAGGCAGCCCTGCGAGATGCCGGGGTAATATCGATATAAGTAACACCAAGCTTTGTAGTTTCTGATTTGTTAATGGCATTAAAAGCATCTATATCTGCTGCAATTGCGGCCGGGTCACCAGAGTTTTTGCCAAAAGGT
Source organism: Mucilaginibacter conchicola (assembly GCF_003432115.1). Taxonomy (GTDB): domain Bacteria; phylum Bacteroidota; class Bacteroidia; order Sphingobacteriales; family Sphingobacteriaceae; genus Mucilaginibacter; species Mucilaginibacter conchicola. The sequence continues at coordinate 1,992,516 of NZ_QWDC01000001.1, read as the reverse complement.
GTAACACCCCAATCGGGTATAGAAAGCACAACCACACGGGCTTTGTTGCCGCCTGCGTAGCTTATGGCTGTGTTTAATAGTTCTATAAACTCAGTACGGTACTCGTCTTTGCTGTAGCGGCGGTACTGGTTGTTTACGCCTATCAATAGTGTCACAATATCATAGTCGTGTTTTTGCAGGTTGCGTTGCTGTATACCGCGTTTCAGGTCGCCGGTTGTCCAGCCGGTAACGGCAATTATCTCTGGTGCTGTGGTATTACTAAAGCGCTTATTTAACAGATATGGGAAAGACTGCTCCTGCGGTACCGCTTCACCAATGGTATATGAATCGCCAAGGGCGAGATAACTGAAAGTTTTTGGCTGAGGCATAGGTGTGTTTATAGTTGTGGGCGTACCATACTTTTGTTGCGCGTCAGTCACTGATTTAGTACAGGCCGAGGCAACAAGTGTTAATAATATCAAAAATCCTTTCATCCAATTATCTCCATACCAAAAAGTACGGAAATATGGTGCTTAAGGATTTGTTTCACTTCGTTTATATCAACTTCCTGCCCCAACTCTAACTGCATAGAGGTTACTGCTTTGTCATCAATACCACAGGGCACAATGTTCTTAAAATAATCGAGGTTGGTATTTACGTTAAACGCCAGGCCATGCATGGTAACCCACCGGCTGCAGCGTACACCCATAGCGCATATCTTGCGGGCGCGTTCATTGTCGGCATCAAGCCAAACACCGGTATAGCCGGGGTAACGTTCTCCTTTAAGGCCAAAATCGGCCATGGTTAAAATAACGGCCTCTTCCAGCGTACGCAGGTACAGGTGAATATCGGTAAAGAAGTTATCGAGGTCTAAGATAGGATAACTCACTATCTGGCCCGGGCCGTGGTAAGTGATATCCCCGCCACGATTAATGGGGTAGTAAACTGCTTCTTTCTCTTTCAGCCCTTCTTCATCAAGTAATAGATGATCGGCCTTGCCGCTTTTACCGAGGGTGTATACGTGTGGGTGCTCGGTAAATATCAGGTAGTTTGGGGTTGGGGTGTATTCATCTTCGGCTTCGCCGGCAGCAACAGCTAAAGCGCGGTTACGTATGTCTGATTTCAGTTTTACTGTAGCCCCAAAGATTTCTTCCTGCCTATCCCAGGCTTGCTTATAATCGGTTAATCCCCAATCTTCAAAAAGTACTTTCTTGTTCTTCATTTATCATCCCTTAACATAACCAATCATATAATCCTCGTATTGCATGTAGCCAACTTCGTAGTCGATGTTTACATCGCCTTTTTGCAGTTTGGCCTGCAACGCATCATGATGCTGAAAGGTGAACGGGTAAAGTGTAATATTATCGGCAAATGACACCTCTTTTTGTCCGTAGCATTTATAAACGGCTTCTTTGGCGCACCAGCAAACGTAAAGCTGCTCAATCTTTTTATGCCCGGTGATGGTGGCCAACTCCTCGGGCCGCATAAACTTGCCGGCAATGCGCTCCACTTTTTCTTTTATCTGCTCAATGTCTATCCCCACCGGGCTGGTTTTGCTGATCATTACAGCAGCATAATCAAACGAGTGGCTTAACGAGATATGGTAGGGTAGGCTCACCAGGTAAGGCTTGCCATGGGCATCAACTTTACAATCAATATACTCTTCGGTCTTTAGCATCTTGCGAAGCAAAACACGGGTACCCAGCCAGTGCAGGTAACGTTTGCTTTTGCTGAGCTTACGGGTATAGGCTTTTTCATCCTCATCAAGCTTAAGCTGTTGATACAGCTCATCGGCGCTTTCTTCTATCTTCCATAGCGCAAACTCGGTATCCTCATCAATCTGTTGTCGGTACGCTATTGCCATAAGGTAAAATTGCGAAAAAGCTTAACAATATCTATCACATTAATTTAAAAATAAGTTAATGTTTTTTGCCGGCATGTAACATTGCTGCAGCAACCTGCGTCATATTCAATAATTATCACAATGTGCAGAAAATGAAAAAGATATACATATCGGCTATCATATTAGCCATAGTTGCCATGGGCGAAGGTTGCGTTAAATTACGGGTTGCCGATGGCTCTTATAAAAGTAAGCAAGTGCAAAAGCGCTTTTAATATATAACAAGAGAAGGATTGGGTGAGTGAGAACCATCGTATAAAGGTGGTTTAGTGTGCCGCCGTTGCAGATATGCATGGCGGTTTTTTATTTGTATTACACTAAGTAAATTAATTGCCAGTTAAGCCTATTAATGGTAATTTAGCGTATGATCTTATCAGACAAACGCATCCTCGAAGAAATAGAAAAAGGCACCATCATCATAGAGCCTTTTAACCGCGATTATTTAGGCACCAATTCTTACGATGTACATCTGGGCAAGCATCTTGCTACCTATAAAGATCGTGTGCTGGATGCCAAGCTGCATAACGAAATCATCAATTTTGAGATACCTAAAGAAGGCTTTGTTTTACAGCCCAATACGCTTTATCTGGGCGTAACCATGGAGTATACCGAAACGCATAAGCATGTCCCTTTTCTGGAAGGGAAATCGAGCACGGGCCGTTTGGGGATTGATATACACGCCACAGCCGGTAAAGGCGATGTTGGTTTTTGCAATACCTGGACACTGGAGATCTCATGTGCGCAACCCGTGCGTATTTACGCCGGTATGCCTATTGGCCAACTGATATATTTTGTGGTTGAAGGTGAGATCGAGACCATGTACAACACAAAAGGTAATGCCAAATACAATAAACCTACCACACGCCCTGTTGAAAGCATGATGTGGAAGAACAAATTCTGATCTAACCTTAACCTAAATCTATGACCTTTAAACGCCTTATCACTTTCGTATTTCCCGCATTTATATTGGCGGGCATTTTTAGTTTTACTGTTGATGATGATGTTATATCTACCATCACAAATCGCCTGGCGGCCTGGACAGAAAAGCATCCGATAGAGAAAGCTTACCTGCATTTTGATAAACCTTACTATACTGCCGGAGAGGATATCTGGTTTAAAGCCTACGTACTAACAGGCCCCGATAAAATACTGCAACCCGATAGTGGTATACTGAATGTTGAACTGATAAACGATGTTGATTCAATAAAACAAGCATTTAAAATTCAACTCCATAATGGTTTGGGCTATGGTGATATCCCGCTACCCGATACTATTCATGAAGGTAATTATCGTATACGTGCATATACCGAATATATGCGTAATGCGGGTAGCGAGTACTTTTTTGATAAAGCCATTGTTATAGGCAATATCATATCTAATAAGGTATTTACTAAAACTACCTTCAGCTATCAGCAAAAGCAGGTTAACGCTGTAATAAAATATACCGATGCAAATGGTGCCGCCTACTCAAACAAGCAAATAACTTATTCTGTAATTGGCCCTGCCGGTGCAAATGTAAAGGGCAAAGCCGTAACCGATGCTGATGGCAACGTAACCATCAATTTTCCGGTTGCCGACGTAGATAAAATGGGCAATGCGCGCGTGGTTACAACCATATCAGGCGTGGGCGAAAACAAGGTTACAAAAAGCATTCCGGTGCGTTTTATGGCCGGCGTTGCCGATGTGCAGTTCTTTCCGGAAGGGGGTAACCTGGTTAACGGAATAGCAACGCACGTGGCATTCAAAGCTATTGGTACTGATGGTTTAGGCGTTGATGCAAAGGGAACTATTGTTAATAATAACGGCAAGCAGGTGGCCGAGATAAATACCACACATTTAGGGATGGGGATGTTTGCTTTTACACCGCAAGCCGGCGAAACCTATAAAGCCGAACTAACTTATACCGATGGATCTAAAGGCACTATACCTTTACCTAAAGCTAATGATGATGGCACAGTATTGAATGTAATAGGTACCGATCCTAACCGTATCATTGTAAGTGTATCATCGGCCAAGCCGGTTGCAGGGCAGCTGAGTTTGGTGGCGCAGGCCCACGGGCGGGTTTATTATGCTGCTAAAAGCCCGGCAGATAAGGCAACATTTGCTACCGTTATACCCATAACCAAATTCCCGTCGGGCATTGTGCAGTTCACACTTTTTTCGCCAACAGGCGAGCCCTTAAACCAGCGCCTGGTATTTGTGCATGGTAACGATAAGCTGAATATTACAGTAACACCTGATAACCAAAACCAAGCATCGCGCAAGCCGGTAACGCTTAATGTTGAAGCGAAATCAACAGACGGAAAACCTGCGTTTAGTAGCTTGTCATTAGCAGTTATTAACGAAAGCAAAACACCAATTGACGAGAATACCGAGAACAATATTTTTGCATCGTTGCTGCTTAACGCAGATATAAAGGGTTATATAGAGCAGCCTGCCTACTATTTTAACGATGTTAACGAGAAAACCCGTGCAGATCTGGATATGCTGATGCTTACCCAGGGCTACCACCGTTTTGAGTGGCGCACCATTGCGGCGGCTACTAATGTTGCTGATAAATTTCCGGCTCAAAAAACGTTCAGTATTTCTGGTAGGGTAACTACACTTGGCGGGCAGCCGGTTAAGGGCGGGAAATTAAACCTGCTTAACTTTGACCACGGGATGCAGAAAATAGATACGCTAACAGATGCCAACGGCAGGTTTGTGTTTAAAGATATTATTTACCCCGATAGCATTAAGTTTTTAGTACAGGCACGTACCGCCCAAAATAAAAAGGATGTGGTATTAGTGATAGATACTATCCCGCCGGCAGCTACCGCAAATTACAAAGGCCTGCCCGATTTTAAAGCCAACGCAGGGCAAAGCATTCTTACCTATGCCCAAAACAGCAGACAATTTTATTTTGAGCAAATGAAGCTTGGCCAGGGTAACCATGTAATAAGCCTGGCCGAGGTAAAGATCACAGAGAAAAAGAACGCGTTAAAGCATTCCAGGAACCTCAATGGCCCCGGCAATGCAGACCAGGTACTACTTGCAAAGGACATTGGTATGGGATGTGTTAGGCTGGCCGATTGTTTGCAAGGCCGGGTTGCCGGCGTCATCTTCAGAAATGGTGCGGCTTATTCTACGCGGGGTGGCGGGCCAATGCTTGTGGTGGTTGATGGTATTTATGGCGATGCCGATCTGATGAACACTATTAACGTTAATGATGTGCAGGCAGTAGAAGTTATCAGAAGTTTAGCAAGCGCTGTTATCTATGGGCCAACAGCATCTAACGGTGTATTGGTGATCACCACAAAAATGGGCGATGAACCGTCAGAGCGTTCCAGAAGTTATGGCAAGGGTATTAGATCTTACGCACCTAAAGGTATTTATGCGGCAAGAATTTTTTACTCACCAAAGTATGAGGCTAAGGCTGATGCTAAACTTGCCGACCTGCGCTCAACCATTTTTTGGAATCCTGATGTGGTTACTAATGAAGGTAAGGCAACTACCAGCTATTTTAATGGCGCACCAGGCACTTACCGTATTGTTGTTGAAGGTGTTGATACCGATGGCCGCATTGGCAGGCAGGTATTGCGCTATACGGTACAATAGACAAATAGTAAAATCAAATGCAATTATGCGTAAGGTTTATTTTTGAGTAAATTTGCGCTATATGCCAACTGAAGTACAGGAAGAAACCCTCACGCTTGAAGAAATATTGGCGGGCCTTAAAGAGATGCACCGCCTTATTTTGTGGAATGATGACCATAATACTTTTGACCATGTTATTTACTGCATGATGAAGTATCTGGACTATAACGAAAGCCAGGCCGAAAAGATAGCCTGGAAGGTTCACAATGATGGTAAATGTGCCGTGCTTGAGGGCTCTTTCACCGAAATGGAGATATACCGAAAGATATTGCAACAGGAAGGTTTAACCGTTTCTGTTGACTAAGCGGTATCAACATAAAAAATTAAAAGCCGCCCCTTAAAGGCGGCTTTATTTATATTGGCAGATAGCTGTTTTGCCAAACTCGCTATACATCTATACTCACTTATGATCAAAGCTAAACTATTTGCCCTGCTGGGCCTGGTAGTTACTACCACCATTGCTGGTGCTACGGATGGCCCCAAGCCTAAAAAGCCTGTTGCAAAAGCACCTGTAGATTATGTAAACCCAAACATTGGTAACATTAGCCACATGTTGGTACCCACTTACCCTACTACCCATCTGCCAAACAGCATGATGCGCGTTTTTCCGGTGCGCAATGATTATACTACCAATTATATTGGTGGCCTGCCGCTGATTGTAACGCACCATAGGTCCGAGTCGGAGTTTAATTTTTACCCATACCAGGGCAGTGAGAGCGGCATCTACCCGAAACTTAATTTAAGTTACGACCAGGAGAAAGTTACCCCATACCGCTACCAGGTTTACCTTGATGAGTTTAACATCGGGGTTGATTTTGCACCATCGCACCAGAGTGCCGTTTACAAAATATCGTTTGATAAACAAGGCAGTGCTTACCTCGTGTTCAACACCGGAAAGGGCCATATAGAGGCAAAAGCCAACACTATAAGCGGCTACCGGGAATTAGGCAATAAAACACGTGTATATGTTTATGCGGTTACGGATCTCACTCCGGCCAAAACCGGCGTTCCCACTAATGGAGGTATCAACTGGAATGCCGCTCCGTCAAACTCATTGGCGCTGCAGTATCCGGCAGGTACCAAAAAGATAGGCATCCGTTATGGTGTATCATTCATCAGCGTGGAGCAGGCTAAGAAAAACCTGGAGCGAGAGGTAAAGGATTTTAACGTGGATGCCGTAGCAGCTACAGGCCGCAAGATATGGAATGATGCTTTGGGCAAAATTGCTGTATCCGGTGCGGTTGATAAAGAGACTACTGTTTTCTACACTTCATTATATCGCACGTATGAGCGCCCTATCAATATCAGCGAAGATGGCAAATACTTCAGCGCATCAGACGGGCAGGTACATAACGATGGCGGCAAAGCATTTTATACCGACGACTGGCTGTGGGATACTTACCGCGCAGCGCACCCGCTACGCGTGCTCATCAACAAAAGCGTTGAGAACAATATCCTGAACTCGTACATCCTGATGGCGCAGCAAACCGGCGAGAACTGGTTGCCAACCTTCCCCGGCGTAAGCGGCGATGACCGAGGCATGAACTCTAACCACGGTATTGCCAGCATTGCCGATGCCTGGAACAAAGGCCTGCGCGGTTTTGACCTGGCAAAAGCATACGAGGTATCAAAAGGTGCTATCGAGGGAAAATCATTAATTCCATGGTCGCATGCTGTGCCTGCGGGCGAGCTGGATAAGTTTTATAAAGACAAAGGTTACTTCCCTGCCCTAAAGCCGGGCGAAGAGGAGACCGTTAAGCAGGTAAGCAAATGGGAAAAACGCCAGCCTATTGCAGTTACGCTGGGTACATCATTTGATGAATGGTGCCTTTCACAAATAGCTGCCGGTTTGGGTAAAACAGATGAGGCTAATCATTACCTTAAAGCATCGTACAATTACCGTAATGTGTACAATCCTAAAACAGGTTTCTTCCATCCGAAAGATAGCGAAGGCAACTTTATTGAGCCGTTGGATTACCGCACATCGGGCGGGCCGGGTGCACGCGACTATTATGATGAGAACAACGGCTACATTTACCGCTGGGATGTGCAGCACAACATAGGCGACCTGGTGAAAATGGTTGGCGGCAACAAAGCTTTTGTTGATGCGTTAGAAAATATGTTCAACGAGCCATACCCAATGGCCCGATGGAGTTTCTACAACATCCTGCCCGATCATACGGGCAACGTGGGTATGTTCTCAATGGCTAACGAGCCGAGTTTTCATATCCCATATTTATACAACTACGCAGGCGCGCCGTGGCGTACCCAGAAACGCATCCGCTCATTGCTCGATCAATGGTACCGCAACGATTTGATGGGTGTTCCCGGCGATGAGGACGGTGGCGGTATGACTGCTTTTGTAGCTTTCAGTCAGTTGGGTTTTTACCCGGTTACGCCCGGCTCGCCAACTTACAACATCGGCAGCCCATGCTTTCCGTGTATGAAAATGGATCTGGGTAACGGTAAATTCTTCGAGATAAAAGCAACGAATGCATCGTTCAATAATAAATACATCCAATCAGCTAAATTGAATGGTAAGGTGTGGAACAAACCATGGTTTAACCACAGCGATATTGCCAACGGTGGTGTACTGGAACTGGTAATGGGCCCTGTGGCCAATAAAGCCTGGGGCGCGGGTTCGCCGCCGCCATCGGCAGCGCCAATGCCTCAGCAATAATTAAACAAAAAGGCTCCTGACAATCGGGAGCCTTTTTGCTGTGATAGGTTAATGTTAGCCGATAGGTTAATCAAAGCTTACACCATCAATTGAAAGTCCTTTGCAATTAATTGATATTACCGAGCTGCCATAGCCGTAGCTATCGCTAAGTGCCGAAAAGTTATCTGAGTAAGAGTAAAGTGAAGCTTGTTTAAACTTAAGGCTTTTGATCACTTTTTTAGTAGCCGGATCGGTAATGGTGATACTGCCATCAAATTTCGATTTGCTTTTGGCCAGTATTTTCATTAGCTCGGGGCTTAAGCTTTTTGCTTCTATGCTGAGGTAAGAGATACCGTTTGCTTGTTTCAGGATCCTGTTAGGGATCTTTATTTTGCTGGTATCCTTACCGGCAGGCTTAACCTCTGGTGCAGCCTCGGCTTCGTCGGAATCTTCATAACGACTGATAGAAAGACTAACCGAATTGATATCGGTATTGAGCGCCTTGCCACCATCCATCACGGTTAATACAATCTTATTCTTTTTCTCTTCTGTTTGTACCTCGCTTTGTGCAAAGGTTTGTTCCGCCATCAGCAGCATGGCGAAGGATGTTATCAGAAAAATTGCTTTTTTCATGGTTATGTGAATTTTAGGTTAGACGATATATCAAGCCGAGCTTTATTCTTCGGCGCCGGCCATTAAAAGCTGTTCAAGTATTTCGGTGTAGCCACGCTCGCTGGCAAAGTTCATGGCGCTGCGGCTGTCGTTGTCAACAGCGTTAGGGTCGGCGGCGTTATCAATCAGCATGGCGGTAAAATCGTTGTATCCGCATTGAGCGGCGACTATCAATGGTGTTTCGCTGTAGCTGTTGCGCGAGTTTACTTCGGCGCCTGCCTTAATCAGTGTTTTACCGAGGTGATGGTTGCCCATACCCGCAGCATAATGCAAGGCCGAATTGCCATTCAACACATGCTGGTTTACATCGGCACCTGCTTTTATCAAAAGCTCAACCAGGTGGGTGTTAGAATTGTTCACCGCCAATATCAACGGACTAACGCCGTCGTTATTTAACTCGTTAGGTTTAACGGTCTCGCTTTTCAACAGGGAAATCACCACCTCGCTTTGGTTGTTGTAAACTGCCTGATGCAGTGGCGTGTTGCCGTTGTTATCTTTTTGGGCTGTGTCGCTACCTTCAGAACCTGATAGTTGGGCAACCAACTCGCGCATGCCATTTGCGGTAGCATGGTCCAGTATGTTATAGCCGGAGTTATCCTTAACCGAAGTGTCGGCACCTAATGATATCAGGTACAAAGCAGTTTCGGTTTTGCCGGCAAGCACGGCATAAAATACCGGCGTTTGCCCAAAGTTGTTAGCGGCGTTAACGTCGGCTCCGGCATCGGTTAACAATTTGATCAGATCCTTACTGCCTGATCGTGATGCGCAATGCAACGGCACTTCGCTTACGTTATTGGCCAGGTTTACATCGGCACCGGCGTCTATCAGCATTTTGGCAATATCCTTTGCACCCTTTATGCAAACGTAGTAAAGAGGCGTGTTGCCCAGTCCGTCGCGCTTATCAACGTTGATGCCGCCTTTTTTAAGGAAGGCCTGTACTATTCCTTTTTGTGCGTTTTTACACGTGTTTAAAAACATGTTATCCATAGGTATATGCTATTAAGCCAGTATCTGTTTCACAACCGCTTCGTTACCGCTTTGTACGGCAACATCCATAACAGTTTGCCCGGCGTTGTTTACTTTTTCAATGGTTGATGTATCCTTATCCAATATCAGTGATACCAATTTCTTGGCCGACATTTGGTTGCTGTTTGATGCCGCATACATCAGGGCAGTATTGCCAGTGTTATCCGCGTAAGTAGTGTCGGCATCGTTATCCAATAACAGTTCGCCAATGCCATACTTAGGCTCGTCTCCACGTGCTGCGAACGACATGAGCGGGGTTCTGCCTGCATGGTTGGGTTTGTTGATATCCGCGCCGGCATCAATTAATTCTTCCACTAAAGAGTTATTCAGATCGGCCAGATAGCCTGCCTGGCAAACCACATTAATGGCAGTGTCGCCTTCGTTGGTGATGGCGGCATCCAATTCTAACCCTTTGTCAATTAGCGTTCGCAGCATTTTGATGATATCCTTCAGGTCCTGGCTCATACCTCGCCCAAAGTTGCCGATAGCTTTAGTTAACAAGTGATAAGCAGCCGTTTCACCGGTGCCCGTGCGATAGTTCACATCAACGCCACCATCGGCAAGCAGTTTTACCATTGGTAGCGATGGGTATTCACAGGCCAGCATCAGTGGTGTACGGCGGTAATGGTCTGATAACTCGTTAAGGTCGGCGCCGTTTTTAATAATAGTTTCCACGGCAACGGTATCACGGTTAAGGATAGCCTCATGCAAGGTCATGCCACCTGTAGCAGTATCACCTTCATCGCCCGTTAGCAGGGCGGCAATCTCTTTTACGCCGCTGCGCTGCGCGTAAGTAAGGGGTGTGGTATCAAAAATATCTTTGTCCTCTACGTCGATGCCGCTCTTTTCAACCAGCACGCGTACGGTTTTGGTAGCCGCCTCAACCGCACCTGGGATATCTTTGCGGTGAACCAGTTTATCGCAGATGGTATGCAACAGGTTTTTGCCTTCTTCGGCAGTAGCATCCATTTTAACGCCCGCATCGCCAAACGCATCAAGCATGGGGTACATATAAACCAGGCCCGCCTCAAAGTAAGCCAGTTTGCCACTGTCGTTTTTCTTTTTCGGGTTAACACCAATCTCTAATAAAGCTTTTGCGGTCTCGTTTATTTTTGCCGCTTTTGTCTCAAGGTTAGCATCTCGCAGATCGAACTTTGTGGTAGCCAAAGCATGGAAAGGCGTGTTGCCATATTTATCGGTATCGGCACGCAGGCCTTTTTCTTTCAGAAATTTAATGGCTTCGGGATCCGTAAATCGCGAAGCCAGGTGATATAGGTTTTCTTCGTAATCGCCTTTTATATCCAAATCGGGCAGGGCTTTGTAAAGTTCCAAAACATCAGCCCGCTCGGCCTCACCGGCAAACATGTTGCGGTGGTAGGTATCCCGTATCTTGTTATATTCTGTGCTCATTTGTTCAGATGTTGTTTAGCAATAGTTAATGCTTCAAATATGTTCAGATAGTTTTTATAGGCTATTGGCGTGGCAATATCAATTACCCTGGCATATTCGCCCAATTGCAGCCAGCAGTCGGTTTTTAACCGTACAATGCCGTCGGCTACCATCTGTGTGGTTAGTTCAATATTCTTTTGAGTAACAGGGTTGCGATGATCATCCAGCCCGTTTTGCTTCTCGCGTATCGCTTTATAAAAACTGTCGGTAGCAGGGTTTGTTTTGCCGCTGCCGGTATTAACCGGCATAAAAAGCTGTGCCTTATCCAGGCTCATTAAGGCCTCGCGATAGCTGCCCGCCCAATAAAGGCACAAAGCCAGGTTATATTGAGTGGCGGTGTTATCGGTAGCTTCATTTTTTAGAAGCAGGTAAGCCTCGGCATAGCGCGATTGGCTGATCAGTGTGGCGATCAGTTCGGTCTCACTTTTTGTCGGTCGGTCTTTTGTTACCGGGTTTGTGCCCGCGTTTGAGCCTAACAGCATAGTATTTCATTTTGGTAGATGATGTTAAAATAGCCGTCAGGTAACCGCCACCTCACTTGGAAAAGGCAGCAGTACCATCAGGCTTTAGAAAAGGTTAGGTTTCAATAGATTTAGAAGGTTTTTTGCTGAGATTTAGCATCAACCTGATCAGTAAAATTAAAGCGGCCTTCAAACAGTTTGCCTACAACCGGCAGTGGTTTTATGGCCTCGTTATTGGCGGTAACAATGCCTAATAATAATAGGATCAAAGTACCTAAACCAACTACACCGCTAACGATGTAAAGGCCCGGTATAATGGCTGCCAATATTGATACAGCGATACTTAAGGCGAAGGTTAGGATAATTAAACCCAGCGATTGGCCAAGGTGATAATTAACCAGTTCGCTTTTGTCCTGGCGTTTTTTAAATTCTAAATAAGCAACGATCCAACCGATGATGGTGATGTAGCTAACAATAGCCATTGTTTTGTTTGACATAGTTTTTAATTTTATGGTTAACGATAAAGATGTTGACCCAAAAGTAGTTAGGTGAGCAACCCGCGCCAAAAAAGCGACACCTACAAGGCGACTACAGGTTAAAAAACAAGCGTCTACAAATCATCTACAACAATTTCATAAATTCCTGTGTTACAGATATAACAAAGCGAATTTGGCGTGACCTGATTTTATGCCTGTTTCGCTGCAGTTAACTACCTGAGCACTTATGTTTTTAAAGAAAATTATCCCCCACGTCGCTTTTTTAGCGATACTGTTTTATGCCGAAGCTACCTCTGCACAAAGCCTTATTATTGATTCATTAACCCGGGTTGCCAACAGCGCATCGCCACATGACCGCCCCGTGGCTACCGCCGAACTGGCCCGCGCTACTGTTGAAAAAAATGCTGATGAAGCCCTTAAAATCGGCGGCCGCGCCATATCGCTTGCCAAAGCCACCGGCGATGCAGGTGTAAAAGCCTATTGCTATGCTGCTTATGGCCACCTGCTGATGCAGAAAGGGCAGGAAAAACGTTGCGCCGTTTATATAGACAGCGCCATGCGCTGCGCCGCAAAATCAACCAACAAAGAGTTGACTGCTTATGCCTGGTTACGCAAAGGCTGGCTTGAACTGGTACGCGGGAATGATGAAAAAGCTATCTCGGGCTTACTTAAAGCCAACGCGATGGTAGAGAATATCAATGATAAACGTACTTACAGCTACAGAGCCCTTATTAACCATTACATATCCAGTATATACGCCTACGGCAGCGATACGCTTAAACAGCACCGCTATGCCTTGGCCTGTATGGCTATGGCAAAAGGAAGCCCTTATGCTGATGATACGCAATTGGGCTACATGAGCCTGGCGCATAGTTTCTTTTCATCTTTTGAGCACAACATGGGCCGAAGAGAGTTGCTTGACTCCAGTATGCGTTATTACCGCAAAGCGATGGCCTTTTATCAAAAAAACAAAGAGAGGATCTTTATCCAGAGCAACGCTTCGCTCATTGCTTTAAATATCTCTAATGCTTATTTTAAGTATTATCCGCTGAGTTTAAAAGATAGCGCCCAACACTACGTGAACATTGCCCTGGAGATAGGCAGGAGATCAAAAAACGGTAAAGAGATCATTGCCAATTGCTACGGCATATTGAGTGAATACGCCCTTCGCGAGAAGAATTATGCTAAGGCAGAACAGTTATTGCTCACCGGCATAGGCGAGGTAGAAAGCGCCGCACCGGGTGTAGATATTACCCGCTCCAGGCTGATGCTTGGCCTGGCTAACGTGGCCGAGCAAAAAGGCGATAAACAAAAAGCCCTTGAGTATTATAAGCAGTACGTTACCTACTACGGTAAAGTGTTTGATGCTCAAAAGCTGGGGATAGTGCAGCAACTGGAAGAAGAATACCATGCCGCCCAGCGCGATAACGAAATTGCCCGTTTAAAAGAGCGTGCTGATTATAACAAGCGTCTCAATTGGCTATACGTAGTGATTGGCTCGGTGAGTATTTTGGTGTTGGGCTTGTTGCTCAGTTCGTACCATTACAAACTAAAAGCATCGCAACAGCAAAAACAAATTGCCGACCAGGAGAACAAAGAGATACGCCTTACTGCCGAACTGCAGCAGGCCGAAGCCCAGCGCCTTACGCTTGAGAAACAGGAAGCTGAGCTGCAGGCAAGCCTGTTAGAAGAAGGACGCGCTACCGCCGAAGCACAACAAGCCCTGTTACAAGACCGCACCGAGTGGCTGGAAAAGGAACTGCTTGCAGGCACGCTGAAAATAGAAGAGAAAAATGCCATCCTGGAAATCCTTAAAGAGAAAACACGCGGTGGCGATGCTGAACACGCTGCAAGGCAGATTGGACGCATTATTAACCAAAACCTGCGTGCCGATAAAAACCTTGATGAGCAACAGGGGTTAAGCCATATCCATCCGGCATTTTTTGCATCGCTGCAGGAACGTGCCGATAACTCGCTTACGCGGTTAGATCTTAAATACTGTGCTTACATTTTAATGGGATTGGATAATAAAGAAATTGCCACCCGCTTAGGTGTTGAGCCCAAAAGCATCCGTATGGCCAGGTATCGCTTAAAACAAAAACTTAAGCTGGGTAAGGATGATAATCTGGATCAGGCTATCATGTCGTTCGAGAAAACTGCGTAAATACCATCAGGCTAAAATAGAAGTGAGTGCATCATACCACTTTTTGTTTTGGGTGTACAGCATCATGTAATCGATGATGAGGTACACTTTTTCGGGCTGGTGATGGCTGTTGGTAAACTCCAGCCGCAGAGGCTGCCAGAACAATCCGAAGTTTTTTACTGAATAGTTGGTGTACACATCATCAAAGCCTAAGTAAAGTTGGGTGATGGATGATAACGGAATGATCAGGTCATCTTCATCGGCATTACTTTCTATCAGTACATATTCCTCTGTTAAAGCAATGGTGCCGCTGTGGTGGTGCATAGGGCCGGTTAAGCCGGTTAGTCCCCGCATGGTTTTTTCGGCAGCGGTTATTGCGGCCACTTCTTCTTCGTAACTCCACATTAATTCTCCGGTTAGCAGGAAGTTTTGGGCCATGGCAAATGTTTTTTATAAATCTACGTAACACCTGTGGCAAAAACAACGTCTCCACACCTGTAAGGTGTGGCCTGCAAATTTGGATTGCGGGAAATGATTTTATATTTTTAAGAAGCCTCTTTGTTTTGAACCCATTGAACCTCAATCAAATAAAAGCGTTGCTTTACAAGCCATGGTATGTGGTTTTGCATTTGCTTGTTCTGTTATCTTTCAAATCCTCAGGTAAAGAGATCATCTTTTCGCGCCTCTCAGTAAATGATGGCCTGCGCTCAAACTTTGTGAACTGTGTATGGCAGGACGCCAAGGGTTTTATTTGGGTAGGTACCGAGAGTGGCCTGCAGCGGTATGATGGGAATAAGTTTATACAGGTATATAAACAATCAACAGATAACAGTTTGCCCGGCCTCTCGGTAAGCGAAATGACCGGTGATGACGAGCACAATATGTGGCTGCACATGGGCAGGCAGGTGGGTAAATATGATCTTAAAACCAACACCTATACCAAGGCTGATCTTAGTAAAGTGCCCGAAGGGCCTACCATCTTATGGAGCAATAGCAAAGGGCAAATATTACTTACGGTGCAGGGGCCACAGTCGGGTGTTTTTATTTATAGCCGGCGTAGCAATGCCTTTGAGCGCTGGCAGGATATTAAAATACCGCAGGACTGGAAAGTGCTAAGTGTTTTTGAAGATACCAAAACCGGCGATTACTGGATATCCGGAGAGAACGGTTTAGGTGTTTGGAATGCTAAGGATAAACAGTTTTATCACGAGGGCTACAATCCGCTGAATATACCTGTGCTTAATTTTAAGTTTGGCCGCTATATCCTCAAAGTTTTTATTGACAGTAAGCGCCGCTTCTTTATACACCGCTGGCCTCCTGTTGCTGCCTCTGATTTTTTTGTTTACGAACCCAATGAAAAGAAACTAACCCAATTTGGTGCGCAGCCAGATCAGCCGGCCTATGCCGATCTTGCTCATTTCGGCGAGTTTAAAAACGAGGTGTGGGGTTTTGGTGATAATGTTTTTAACATCTATAATAGCCAAAGCCATTATTTTGAGAAATTTTACGAACACACCAACGTTGGCTTCGGTATTCGTTTCACCAACATCAGCCAGATGTATGAGGATATTGACCATAACTTATGGGTAGCCACAGATAACGGGCTTTACTCATGCACCATCATTGGAGACCGTATTAAGCACGGCAGCACCGGGCAAATACCCCATAATATCAATTTTGCAAAACACATAGCCAATAACGGCTTTATTGTGGGTACTTGGGGCGGTAAGGTTTTTCCGTACAAAATAAGCAGCAAGCTCAGCATAACGCCTGATACAATTTTGCGTGACGATATCTACCGCAACAAGCCAAATATTTTTGGTTTTGAATATACCTGGGATATGTGCCAGCATTCGGTTACACACCATATTTGGATTGGTTGCCAGGCGGGAGTTGTGATAGACTATGACCCGCAAACCCGCAGGTCGCGGTTTATAAACGATACGGTTTTCAGGAAAAGTACCATCAAACAAATAGTTGAAGACCGGCAGCATAATCTGTGGTTCGGCTCGCAATCGGGCAAGATCATCAAATGGTCGCCGGATGGGAAATTTCGGTTTATAACCAATCTTAACCTGATGGTTACCAAAATGCTGGTAGATACCCGCGGCCTTTTGTGGATAGCTACCAACCTTAAAGGCGTTATGGTGATGGATCCGAACACGGGGCGCATCATCCAAAACTACAAAACGGGGGACAACCCTAAACGATGCTTAGCTGACAATTTTGCACCTGCTATGGCGCAAATTAACGATTCTGTTTTTGCCATAGCCGGCATGGATAACCTCGATATTCTTAACCGGAAAACAGGCATGGTAAAACACCTTACCGTATACAACGGCCTTCCGCTACCAACCATCAAAACCATGCAGGCTGATCTGAAGGGCAATCTTTGGATGAGTAACCCGGCGGGGATTGTGAAGTACGATGTGACCGAAAATACTTTCCGCTCATACGATCAGAAAGACGGCCTGGTGACCACTATTGATAACCGAACTTTGCTTGAGCGCAGCAGCCGCCTGCCTGATGGCAAGATGGTTTTTGCAGGCGGCAATACCTTCGTGATATTTGAACCTGATGCCCTGCGCGATGTGGGCGCGCCAAAAGATGTAACTATTACCGATCTTAAACTTTTTAACCGCTACCTGCCGGTAGATTCTATTGAAAACAGTGGCGGGCTTAACCTTACCCATAACCAAAATTCCATCACCTTTCAGTTTGCATCATTAAGCTATACCCAGCGTAATAAGCTCAACTATTATTATATGCTGAAAGGTGCCGGCGATAACTGGGTTAAGGCCGAGAGCTCGTTAACAGCATCGTATGCCTCACTTTCGCCGGGGCATTACGTATTTATGGTAAAATGTGTTAGTCCGGATGGGATACCTTCAAAAACTACCACCAGTATGAAAATATACATAAGGCCGGCCTATTGGCAAACCTGGTGGTTTGTAGTGCTTATGTTTATGCTGGCGGCCGTGCCATTCTATATCATATACAAACTCCGCATTAATCGCTTATTGGCCGTGCAGCGCCTGCGCGAAAAAGTAGCCCGCGACCTGCATGATGATATGGGGTCAACTCTTACATCGATCAATATCCTCAGCGAGGTGGCCAATACCAAGATAAATGAGGATAACCTGCAGGTTAAAGATTACCTGGGGCGTATAAGTAAAAACAGCAGCCAGATGATGGATGCCATGGATGATATTGTTTGGAGCATTAACCCCGCCAATGATACTATGCCCCGCATTGTGGCCCGTATGCGCGAGTACGCCGCCACTGTTTTAGAGCCACGCGATATTGAATATACCGTTGTGAACGACGAACGTTTGCATGGCATAAAATTGGATATGGATGTTCGCCGTAACCTGTTCCTTATTTATAAAGAAACACTGAACAATCTGGTGAAATATGCCAAAGCAAAAAACGTGCAGGTAGCCTTTGCGGTAAGCAGCAATACCATACAAATGGAAATAACGGATGATGGTGAAGGGTTTGATGTAGATGCTGCCATTAACGGTAACGGGCTGGCCAATATGCGTAAACGCGCCAAAGCAATGGCCGGTAGTTTTACCATCACATCAGAAAAAAATGTGGGCACTATTGTTACGCTTAAAATACCGGTAACATAAATATGTGATTGACAGCTGTTTTGGTTTTAAGTAATTTGCAGTTCTACATTTAACTATTGATGATCAAAGTTTTACTCTACGAAGATAACCCGCAGCTGAGGGATGGCCTGGCAATTTTGCTTGATGGGACGGATGGGTTTGAATATGCCGGCTCTTTTCCTGATTGTACCGATATCGTAAACCAATGTGAAACTATAAAGCCTGATGTGATACTGATGGACATCAACATGCCCAATGTTGATGGGCTGGCCGGCCTTAAGCTTATTCGTAAACATAATACTGAGATTAAAATACTGATGCTTACCGTTTTTGATGATAATCAAAACGTGTTTGAAGCCATAAAAAGCGGTGCCAATGGCTACCTGCTAAAGAAAACCCCACCTGCCAAACTACTGGAGTATATACAGGACGCCCAAACGGGCGGCGCCCCAATGACATCATCTATTGCATCACAGGTGTTAAAGATGTTCTCGGGTGCTGGTACCATGAGCGGGGGCGACGATTTTAATCTATCCGACCGCGAGAACGAAGTTTTGCAACTATTGGTAAACGGCCATAGCTATAAAATGATAGCATCAGATCTGTTCATTTCAATTGATACAGTACGGTCGCACATCAAAAAGATATACGAGAAACTTCACGTAAATTCTAAAAGCGAGGCTGTGGCTAAAGCGCTGAAAAACAATTACTGATATTTATAAATATCCCATAAACGTGTGATTGATGTGTACTTAGTACACACCTACTTTTGCTTGTAATATTTATCACAATTAGCAAAAGTAAAAATGAACACGATCACCAAAAATGTAGCTGTTGCCATACTATCGGCAGTTGCACTCCTTACGGCATCATGCGTTAAGGAAAATACAGCCGGCCCCCAACCGGTAAAGCATCAAATACTTAAAATAGAACAAGGTGCTGATTTTACTACCACGTTTGCTTACAATGCAAATAACCTGGTTGGTAAAGTAACTACCCTGCAAAACGGTTTAAGCATTACTGCCAATCTTACTTACAATAGCGATAAGAAGGTAATTGCAACATCATTAAAAAACCTGGATCTTAAATACGTTTACGCAGAAGGTAAACTTTCTAAAGTAGAATTCTACACTCCGGCACCAGAGAATAAGCTAAGCTTTTATAACGATCTCAGTTACCAGAACGGTAAAGTAACAGAACAAAAAGGCTTTGCATGGTTACAAAACGCAGCATCGCCCGATTATAAAATAGTTTATACCTACAACGCTGCCGGCGATGTGGCTACCCAGCAACAGTTTAACTGGAGCACTGTGGCAAATGCTTATGTAGCTGCAGGTAGATCGGCTTTTGAGTACGATAACAAACCGAATCCGCTAACTGCAATACAAGGGGTAAACTATACTTTCTTTAATGCCGCGCCTGCGCATAATATCAAAAAAGAAACGGTTTTTAACGCTAATGGAGAGCAAGTTGCCCAGCATAGTTACATCTACACCTACGATGCTGACGGTTATCCGCTAACCGCGACAAAGAAAACCACCACGGCAGATAACCCAAATGTTGTGGCCACCCTAATAAAATTCATCTACAAAAATTAACCTGATCAAGTAAAACCCATACCCCTAAATAACAATGAAAACAATTGCTTTAGATGCCTGCATAGCGGCATGTAAAAAAGGAGACCGGCGCGCACAAGAGCTGGTTTATAAACACTTTGCTGCGCAGATGTTTGGCATCTGCCGCAGGTACACCCAAAATACCATGGAGGCCGAAGATATTTTGCAGGAAGCCTTTGTAAAAGTATTCACCAAAATTAACCTCTACACCGGCGACGGAAGTTTTGAGGGTTGGGTTAGGCGCATTATCGTAAACACGGCTTTAACCACTTACCGCAATAACCAGCGCCGCATAAAAACCAGTGATCTGGAAAGTTGCGAATACGCGGTAATGAACTACAGCCAAACTGAAGACGCTGATGCTACCGCTCATTTATATAACAGCATCAACATGCTGCCGCAGAGTTACCGCATGCCGTTTAACCTGTTTGCCATTGAAGGTTACTCGCACCACGAGATAGCCGAAATGATGGGCATATCGGTAATGCAATCGCGCACTACGGTTTGCCGTGCACGCATGGCGCTGCGCAAAAGCTTGTCGCTCGGAGAGAGTTACAGTAGCCGCGACAGAGAGCTAATACCCGCTTAATAAATTTTATAACAATCACCTTTAATAATATTAATAATGAAAACGCTCAGATTTAATGTATTTAACCAGATCCACAAAGCGCTAAGGCTGTTTATGTTTGATACAGTCACTTTAATGCAGCAAACCGATATGACGGATGCAGAAGCCTCGTTACCGGTTATTGAGCAAGCAAATGCTTTACTTGATGTTTTTGATTCACACGCCTACTATGAGGACACCTACATCCTTGCCTGCGCCCAACAGCACGACGAAGCCCTGATAGCTTCTTTCGAGAACGAACATCATATTGATCTGGAACTGACCGAAAACCTGCGTGCAGGTATAGCCCTTTACAATCTGGCCAAAAGCCCTGCCGAAAGATTTGAAGCTGGCAACAAACTTTATTATGCCTTAAATGAGTTTGTGGCTTTTAACCTTAGCCACATGAACAAAGAAGAGCTGCAACTAAACGAATTGCTATGGTCTAAATTTACTGATGAGGAAATAATGGGGATGGAGCATAACATCACCCAAAACATCCCGATGGAGAAAATGGGGCTTTACTCAAAGTGGATGATAAAAGGCATCAATAATATTGAACTAAGCAATTGGTTAAGCGCCGTTAAAGCCGGTGCCCCGGATTTTGTTTACAATGGTTTAATTGAAGAATGCCGCAACTATTTACCTGCAGAGCGTTTTGAAATGATAGGCCAGCTACAGGCCGTATAGCACCTTCCACAAATGTTTGTGATTTTCTAAGAGAATTCTAATGTTTATTGTAACGCTAATGTTACTATTGTTGCGATATTTACGTAACTAATTAAAAAGTGATGGGAAGACTATTGAAGATTATTGTGATTACGCTGGCAGCGGCTGGTATTTTTTACACCTTTAACAAAGGATGTGTTGATTTCCTTAAATGGTATATGTCGTTACAATTGTTGCCGCAGTTGTTTATCGGTTTTGCCTTTGGTGGCGTGAGCTGGTTAATGGGCAGGGCAATCAATCTCTTATTGCTGCATTGGTCGTATCAGCAATTTTCATCGGTGTTGCCGGGGCTGATATTGCTTGGTGCATCATGGTTATTTCATAGTATCCTGCTTTTCTCAGCTTTCAAATTTGCTTTTTTTGAGTTATCGTGGTCATCGGTAAGTGCTATTATACTGGCCGTGGAGCTTTCTGTTTATCCGCTTGTGGCAGTGTATTACCAAAGTAAAGCCTTAAATAAAAGCGGTGTGGTTACCGCATGCCCGGCTAAAGAGAGCTTTGCCGATATCACAGCTATACGTTAGAAACAATACCCCTATTAATAATAAACAATAAAAGCCCCGCAGAAATGTGGGGCTTTTTAGTTTGAGGCACACAGCCAGCCCCAAACTATTATCAATTTAGTGGGGTATTAGTAAAATTTAGCCTTCAGACATATTCAATGTCAGGTCTGCCTGAAACTCCAGACCGGTGGTGGTAATTGCTTTAATAATCATTTTGTAATCGCCTTCGGTAAGGGTTTCATTTTGTTTTACGATAACTGCGCCGGTAGTGCTGTCTACCGATATAATGCCCTCTTTGTTATCAAATGGTTTTCCGTCTTTTTCTACTGATACCAGGCTAAATGTCGACCTATATTTCTCGGGATATAAAGTAGGTGCAGCAGACTTGTAACCGTTAGACAGGGCTATGTATAAGCGGTTGGTAAGAATAGTAAGGTTCAGATCGGGGTAGTAAGTGCCGTAGAAAAATTTTATCTGCGGAATGAAGATTACACGAAATGGCCTCGAAGCTACAGTGAAGCCATCTTTCTGTAGTTCGGCGGTAAGGTCATAGCCTTGCTCTGCTTTCTTCTCCGGGTCGCCGGCGTTGGCTCTAAACTGTACCTGGTTGCCCTGTAAGCCTATTATCGAAGAAAATTTGCTATCCATGTTCAAATGCCAGGTAGTGCCGTTTGTGGGGATGCTTTCCGCCTGCAATTCAAAAGAGGCACCGTTGTCGTTATATAAAACGTAGGCGTACGGGGTTTCGTTTTTATCATCTATGCCTTTAATAGTTATGCGCGCAGGGGCTATTTTCAATGAGAAGGTTTGTTTGCCTTCCAGTGTACCGGCAGTGGAGTTTGCTACCACAGTTATCTTATAAATATCAGGAATTGTTTTACCATTTGCTGATGATGTTGCGCCGTTTGGATAAAGCAGGCGGCTATCTACATGTATTTTCCCTTTGCTTTTGTCAATGGTGACGGCTTTGGCAAGCTGGTCGTAAAGTTTAGTGCCTGCGCTTATCTGCGTGTTTTCGGTTTCATCAAACTGAAGTTTAAAACTCAGATCAGCCTGGCTAATCAGGTCGGCAGGTAATGCAATGTCTGTCTCCTGTCCGTATGTAAGTACCATGTCTGATGGTAAGTTGATGGCCACCTCTTTAACCGGCGTTTGCTGGTCTTTTTTGCAGGCCGATACCGTGGCAAGCAACCCGCAGGCCAGTGTGAATAATTTAAAGTAATTGTTATTGATGCTCATATATCTGTTTTTTCGGCGAAAGTATGATTAATTATTTTAATTGCAATTATGTTGCAATTAAAATAAGATTATTTTGTGTATTTAATAAATAATTATAATGATTTATTAAACTTTATTTATTAGCAATTGTGTTGCATTTAAAAATTATGAAATTATCTTTGCCTCATTTTAAACCGGTTAACTGAGCCGGATAAAGTGTGTGCTTATGCGGTTAACCTTTACTTTTTCGTGTGTTTTATTTATCGCTGCCGGCCTGTATAATGCAGATGTATTTGCCCAGGCGCCCGCCCCAACAGATACCTCTAAAACTCGTTTTTTGCCAGAGGTTACCATCTCTGTAAAACCTAATGTAAGAGGTAACGATACCCGCAAACTATCCCGTAAGGATCTGGAACTGGTACAATCAAACACACTCGGCGAAACGCTGAGCCATATTTCGGGTGTGCAGAATGGATACTTTGGCCCCAACTCGGGTATGCCGGTCATTCGTAGTTTAAGTGGCAACCGGGTGAGGGTGCTTGCAAACGGTTTGGGGGTGAATGACCTATCGGGCATAAGCCCCAACCTGAATGTGATAGCTGATATGGATAATCTTTTAGGGATGGATGTTTACAAAGGCAGCGCCAGTGTATTGTTTGGCGGTAAAGCTATTGGCGGCGCGGTAAACATGAGGGATAATACGATTCCGCTGAGCAGGCCGGATAAACCACTTTCAGGTTTTATAACCGGCGAAGCGGGTACCAATTACGGTATTAAGCAGGCTTTTGATCTGAATGGCAATGTTGGCACAAACTGGGTATGGCATGCCGGAGCCATGAACCGGTTTAATAACGATCTGAAGATACCCGGCAACACCAAAGCGCCCATTGCTTACGATCCTAAAATAGATAACCTTACCGAAAGTATGGCGCAGGTAAATGTGCAAAAAGAGATCATCCGAAACCTAAGCCTGTACCCGTACATCAGCCAGTTTGTGCTCAATAACCTTAACAACCCGGCATGGGATCTAAGCGAAGACGACCTGTATACTTTTCAGCCTAATTCGGTTATCGGCGGCAAAGAGGTGCCTAACCCTGCCAACAGTAAATATATCCCCGGCCAGGATCCAAATACACCCTTGTCAACTACCGTAGTAAAGGGTATTACTGATTATGCCCCGGTTAAGAAAGGCATTATGCCCAACAGCCGGTCGGAGAGCAGAACCATTAATTTAGGTACAAGTTACCTGGGCAATAATTTTTATACCGGTGTAGGTTTCCGCGGAGCGTATGGTTATTATGGTATCCCCGGGTTTGCGCTGCCAAAAGTTCCTGGTCAGGATTCGCATCATGGCCCGGTTGGTACGGATTACAGGCCCATTAATACCCAATCGGTATCAAACAGTTTATTGTCTGAGACGGGGTATCGCCCTGTGTCGGATTTTATATCGATACTAAGATTAAACTATATGTTGCAGGCATCTGATGACCGAGAACTTATTGGCGACCAATTGGCCAATCGTTTTAATACTACCCGCCATGTGGCAAGGTTTGAGGCTGTGCAGCAGGATTGGAAATTCCTGTCTGGTACAAGCGGGGTTGATTATTCTTACATGAACATGAAAGGTGCCGGCGACCAGCGGTACCTGCCAAATAATCTCAGCCGCGAGCTGGGGTTGTTCACCTTACAGCGTGTAAATTTTGAACCGGTGCAGGTAACGCTCGGCTACCGCCATGATGAGGTTGCCCGCCGCGCTATGCCCGATCCAACCTATAAACCCGGCCGCGGACTGGCAGGCGGCAAACTTTCGCCGAGAGATTTTAGCCTCAACCAGTATAATGCTGATGCGCAATGGAGCATCCTGAAGATAGGTTACATCAAAGCGGGTTATTCGCACTCTGAACGTGCGCCCGATGTTAACGAACTGTATGCCGGTAACGACCATTTTGCCATTATGCTGGAAGAGAACGGCGACGACCGGCTGAAGAAAGAAATAGCCAAAGCAATAGATCTTGGTGCCGGCATGGATTACCACGGATGGCATGTTGCAGCAAGCCGGTACCAAACCCGTTTTAACAATTACATGTATCTGGCACATACCGGTATTGCCCGCTCGGGCGGTTTCCTGGTTAAAGAGTGGCGGCAATCAGATACTAAAATTACGGGTTGGGAAGCAGAGTTAGGCTATCGCTCGCCGGCTAATAAAATATTAAAATGGGAACTGGCTTCATACTTTGATCTGGTGAAGAACATCAATACTTCAAAAGATAAACTGCGCCAATGGGCCGAGGGGGATTACATGCCCAATATGCCAACCAGCAGGTACGGTTTTAATGGCGGGGCGGGATATAAGAAAATATCATTGAACCTGTTTTTTGATCGCTATCTGCGTCAGCGCTACCTCGGTAAAAACATTAACCCGGAGCCTGCTATGCCACCGTATTCAATGCTTAGCGGGCGTATATCTTACACAGGAAAGCTGAGCGGACTGGATATGGAGTATTACCTGAGTGGTAACAATCTGCTAAACGTTGAGGCACGCCCGCAAAACTCATTTTTGAAATACCTGGCACCGCTGCCCGGCAGAAATATATCATTAGGAATTAAAGCAAGGATATAATATGATGAAGAGCATTTTAGCCCTTACAGCGGGGATTTTTATTGGTATAGCCTTTACTATTTGCGGTGTTGCTTTTGCAAATAAACAGCATCAAACCCCAATCACTGAGTCTGAACTTAGATATCCCGTAAAGGCTACGCTCTACCGTTTTAAGTTGAACAAGGAGAACATAGCCACTTATCATGAGTGGGTGCAATGGCACCACGATGAGTACGGTCCTATGATAAAAACCCTCGAACGCGAACGCATGTATTTTGAATCAGTCTTCAGGGATACGGTTAATACCCCCGATGAGATCTATTGGTTAAGCATTAACGGCGAGGGCGGCGAAACGTCTAATACCTCAACTTTAGAGATTGATAAGAAGCATAACGAATACATGAAAAAGATACTGGTGAAAGGATCAGGCAGCGTACTAAAAACAGAGTTCAGCCTCATTCCGGATTTCATCACCCAAAGTATTACCGAACACCAGCGAGATAACTAAACGCGGACTAAGCAGCCCGCGTTTAATTCATATTAGCTTAAGTTCTGTTTAAAGAAATCAATGGTACGTTGCCAGGCTAACTCTGCGGCGGCTTTATCATATCGCGGCGTGGTATCGTTATGAAAACCGTGGTTAACGTTCTCGTAAATAAAGGCCTGATATTTTTTGTCGTTAGCTTTAAGTGCAGCTTCATAGGCAGGCCAGCCACCGGTAATGCGGGTATCTAATGATGCATAATGAAGCATTAGCGGGGCATGTATTTTGGGTACATCGGCAGCATCGGGCTGTGCGCCGTAAAATGGTACAGCAGCAGCCAGATCGGGCACGTGTACGGCCATGGTGTTGGCAATACCACCACCAAAGCAGAAGCCAACCACACCTACCTTTCCATTGCAATCTTTGTGTTTTTTAAGATATTCAAAGGCATCAATAAAATTTTGTTCCATTTCGCCTTTATCACGTTTGGCCTGCAGTTCGCGGCCTTTATCGTCATTGCCGGGGTATCCGCCAAGTGGGGTTAAGGCATCAGGAGCCAGGGTGACGAAACCGGCAAGGGCCGCGCGGCGGGCAACATCTTCAATGTAAGGGTTAAGGCCGCGGTTTTCGTGTACCACTATAATACCACCCAGCTTTCCTTTTGCATCTTTTGGTTTTGATAACAGGCCTTTTATACTGCCGCCACCTTTTGGCGATTGGTAAGTAATATATCCCGATTCAAGCCGCGGGTCATCTGCCTTAACCTGAACATTGTTCTTGTAATCCGGCATCAGAAAGCTCATCAATGCGGGTACGGTAAGGCCACCGATGGCATACATAGATAGCTTCTGTACAAAATCGCGGCGATCCAAACGGTTGTGCGCATAGTCATCATACAGGTCAAAGACTTCCTGCTTAATGTCCTCTTTTTTAATTTCGGTCATGGGTGATGTAATTTATAATAGTGAGCATGGCGAGGGATATATGAATGAACAAGAAAGGCGGCTTGTGGTTTAAAAATAACAATCAATTGCGCGTATATTCGTTAAATATCAAAAACTTACCATGAAAACGCCTGCTTCAATCATGATTGCGATGGTACTGTTTCTTACCACAACCGTTGCGCAAACCATAAAAGGCACTTATGCCATAAAAAACGTGCAAACCGGTATGTTGCTGCGTATTAAAGATGCCAACACAAAAACTGGTACGCCCATAGTGCTGTATGAGCCGCAGAACTGGAAGTGCATGACCTGGGACTTTAAGCATATAGATGGGAATACCTATCAGCTGGAAAACCTTTTCAGCGGTAAAACAATGCAAGCATCTGGCACTAAAGAAGGCTCAAATTTTGATGAGCAGCCTATAGAACAAGCTAAGGCCAGCCAGCTGTATGATTTTGAACCTGCAGGTAAAAACATATTTCTGATAAAGCTAAAAGGTACCGAACAATATATTACGCCTGCAGGTGAGGGTGCAGGCGTTAACTCATTGGTTAAGCTGGCGCCCAGGCGCGGCGATAAAAGCCAGCAATGGACAATCTATCAACAATCGCCAACGATGTAGTTGGGTTGCACTTGTGAAAATAAAAATAGCCCTGTATGTAACCTATACAGGGCTATTTGTTGTAAAGATAAGGCTATTAGTAAATTTCCTTACCGTTAGGTATCCTGTCAAGATCAGCTTGAGATACTTTTCTAATCTTGTTCCATCCGAAATTGAAGTTGTTAAACGCAAGTGGCGACATGATCCAACGTTTTTGGCCATTACTGATAAAGTAAACCCTTTCTGTTGCCGATGCCAGATAAGCCCCGTTAGTAATAGGTTCGCCGATTTTTATAGAACTCCTATTAGTTTCCTGTATGCCATTCCAGTTTTTAAACAATTGATTGTAGGTGTTTTCGTTAGGGATATGATGCGCCACTTTATCTATTATAATGTGTACCGCACCATTGATAGTAAGCATTGATCCCTCTCTTTTTGAGAACTGGTATATGGTATCACCGGTAGGAATTTTATCCAGATCGCCCGTTGATACTTTTTTTACCTTCGCGTTGTCAAAAGCATATTTTTTAAATACCTGTGGCGTTGATATCCAGCGTTTAACACCATCAGCAACCAGATAATATTTACCATCGCCGCCGTTGGCAGTTACCAGATACGCGCCATCTGTAAGCGGCTTACCTTCTACCTGCAATCCGGGCTCTGACTGGATCACCCCGTTTCCGTTGGCAAAGAGATTATCAAAGGTGGCAGGGTTAGGGATGTGGCGTACCTGCCCGTCAAGCACCAGGTAAATAGCGTTGTTGAATTGCAGTCTTGATCCCTCTGTCCATACTGTTGTAGCATCGCTGTCAATTTTATCGGGTTGCATACCTTCAGGTATCTCCCATCCCCAATCAGCAATACGGCCTTCGGTAACCAATAATGTAATTGCTGTGATCACAATGCCGGTAACTACCTGTACTGATTTGCCATTGGCAACTTTTTGGCGATTGTCTTGTACTGCTTTGATAATTAGAAAGTTAATATACTCTTTTAGCAGTTCTTTAGAAACAATTACAGGCGCTACGGTCGGGATATTAAAAATGTCATTTCCCAAACGCTCGGCAGCAATCTTTGATCCCAGTTCAAGCATCTGGTAGTTAAGATCTTTAGCGTTACATGCCGATGCTAATATTCCAAATACATCATACTCCTGGCCTTCTGCAGCTATTTTTGAAAATACAGAAGCAATAGCTTTACTGATCGCTTGTTTATACTCGGGAGTAGGCTCGGGCACTTCAGGTATTTTAAATCTGTCGAGAACGTCCTGGGCTGTTTTCTCAACAAAATTTATAGCGATGTTAGCGCCATCTACTACGCCTTGCGAAAGGGTTATGCCCACATCTTTTAGGGCGTCAACAACAGTTTCGGCAATTTCGGCAGTTTTACGAAATGCCAATTCAACTGCCTGTGTTACTTTTTCTGCAAGATTAACAATACTGTTAAATACAGTATCAACGCCTTTTTTTATCTCATTAAAAAGATCTTCAAAGGCGCCGGCAATGTCATCAAAAATGCTCATGATTAATTAGGTAAGGTTAAGTGAATGAGTTTGTTATTTGTGCTGGCTAAAGTACTGAGGCAGAAACGTATAGATTGAGGGCGATAAGGCTTAACGGGGAGGGTGTTTTTAGCTTACTTGTATAGGCGAGAATAGGGTGATTGTTTATCGGGCGGTTTGAAGTGCAAATGCTTCAATAAACTTTAAAGTACAAACAAGTGCTTCGGTTTCGTGGATAGCAAAGATAGCGGTGCAGCTAATCCCGGGCTTAGTTTGTTTTTAGTTCTAAAATACTCCGTGCCCTTAAAACACGAAAGATAATAAGCATGGTTACATAGCTCCAGAATATGTTATTTGCCATAAATTCAAAGCAGTTACCTCGCCAATAAATTTGAAACAAACCGGCAAAAATAACTGAGGTACCTAAAAAATAACCACCAAATAATTGATCTGCTTTTTGAGCAATACGCTGGGCTGAATAACCATATAAAAACAAGCCTATCCAAACGCCGATCACCCCGTATGATAAATAGCAATCTACAATAAAAGCGGGCTTGGCAGATACCGAGGAATCCCTGCTTGTAATTTGTGCAGTGTAAACCCGCTCCATCACTAAATCTTCGACCACTGGTTTATCCGGCCAAAAAAAACGCGGGATAATCATACTAATGGCGTTTTTTACTAACTTAAATTGATAATATGGTGTGAAATATGGGGTGTTGTCTGCAAATTGAGTAAACAT
Source organism: Mucilaginibacter conchicola (assembly GCF_003432115.1). GTDB lineage: Bacteria > Bacteroidota > Bacteroidia > Sphingobacteriales > Sphingobacteriaceae > Mucilaginibacter > Mucilaginibacter conchicola. The sequence goes on along the minus strand of NZ_QWDC01000001.1, from coordinate 1,962,936 downwards.
TTTTATTTCAGATATCCTGTCTGTTAAAAACACCCAGTTATCTTCTAACAGGCCCTCTTTTCCGCTATTTAATACAGCGTTAATGCTTTCGTCTCGGGCGGTTATAACGTCAACCCCATTGCCTGTTAAATTGCGGAAGTTTCCTATAAACGTGGGCAACACAAAAAAGAGAAAGAGTAAGATGACGCTGAAAAAAGGAATTATCTTTTTCCCAAATATAGGCAGAAGGTATACACCCAGTAAAAGAACACAAACAATTACCGGTTCTTTAAATCCAGAGGACAATGAGCTTACAAGATTTAACATGAACAAACAAATGCCAAAGTAATAGTTGCCTTTTTTTTTCTCGCGAATTGCAAAGGCTAAACCAACTGTACCTGATACGAAGCTTAAACCGGTAAATGCAACGCTGAATTGACTTAATGCACCAATTTTAGCAAATACCACCCCCAGCGGAAAACAGATAACGCACATTCCCAATAACAGATTGCTAATAGAGGGTACATAGGCAACATATTTTTCTTTTACCGGATATTTCATTGCCATGAAAATGCCATGTACCAAAGCTGCATGCCCAAGTGCATAATACCGTTGGCATTGAGCAATTGTATCAAAAGAAGATGCGTAAATACCGAGGCTTTTACCTACGTAATCAAAATATTTATAGCCTAAAATACCAACGTAGTAAAATATTGAGGTACAACTCATATAACCAACAAAAATGAGTTGCATAAAGAAAATTGGGCGCATTAACTGCTGCGAGACAGGATAATCTTTAGGCAGGACTTTTAAAAAACCACTAAACGATATAAAGAAAATAAAGAAAGAACCAGCCCAGGCTGTTAAATAAGAAACATGCGGATCGCTGCGTAGCAGTAACGCAAGCAAAAAGGGTAAATAGATTATAAGATAGCGAAACGGACTGTTCTTAATCATTGTCTGATTATTTGCAATATCTTCTTCTTAACCTGGATTTAAGATAGATTAATCTTTAGCGTTTTTATCGCTAAGCTTCCAAAACTGCCACCATTTTTTAGGCTCATCTTCATAATAGCCCGAAGCCGCATAGCCAGAATAATCTGAATAGTAATAAGTTTCGTTGCCGCCGCCTTTACTGTAATCTGTAGTGTAATAATTTGAATGCAACGCATCGTTCCCGAAAGCATTAAGAACGATAGCCATATTGGTTAAACCATACTCTCGTGATAACCTTTCCGGGATATTGGCGGCCCTTAATTGAGATTTTCCAGACCTGATGATGAATAGATTGATATCCGACTCCCGGATAAGAGGAATTGCATCAGAAACTAAGCCAACAGGCGCGGTATCCACGAGCACATAATCGTAGACAGAGGATAGCTCTTGCAAAAAAGTTTTCATCTTGTCGGTGTGTAGCAACTCTGATGGATTTGGAGGAACCGGGCCTGATGGGATGAAATCTATTTTATGAGGCTCATCATGCACCAGTATGTCTTCTAATGTGTGTTGATTTGATAAATAAGTACTTAGGCCTTTATCGTTATTAAGGCCGAATGCGTGATGTAACCTTGATTTTCGCAGATCACCTGCTATTAAAATTATTTTTTTATCGATTAACGCCAAGGTGCTTGCCAAATTTATGGTAACAAATGATTTGCCTTCTCCGGAAATTTCAGATGTTATGCAAATTATCTTACTTTTTTTGTGGCCGGCCATAAAGCTTAAGTTTGTTCTGACCGAACGTACAGATTCGGCGAAAACAGATTTGGGCCTGGATAAGGATAATGCCTGTGTATTGCTTTTATCGATAAAAGAAGGAAATTGTCTTATTACGCCAATGATAGGGGTTTGAGTAAGTGCCTCTACGGTTTCTTTATCATATATGTACGGATTAAGAAAGCGAACTAATAAAATAAGACCAACCCCCGCTGCTAAACCCGCCATGATAGCGAGGGCGTAAATTCGGGTTGAGTCTGCAGCTATCGAAATACCGCTTGGGTAAGCTGTGTTTACAATTGATGCACCCGGAACTACTGCTGCAGCGTTCATCTCTGCTTCAAGCTTTTTCTCCGATAAATAAGAACGGACTTTGTTGTTTACCTCAAAATTTGCATTAAGCTTTACAAATTGCTGCTCTTTTTTTGGAATAGTTTTAATTGCCCCGTTGATTGAATTAATTTGCTGGTCAATAAATTTTAATTGTTCAAGTTTTCGGCTTTTTAACGAAAGGATATTATTTTGTATCGCATCTTTAATTTTTGATATTTGATTATCAATAGATTTCATAGGCGCAGAATTGGTATTGTACTGCGCTGCCATTTCATCTCTATTAGAAATAAGCTTGTTTAGTTGCGATACCAAACCACTGGCCAGGGCGTCAAGATTGCCTTCCAGATCTAAATTAATATCTATTTTGTTATTATTACTGGTCAATTGCTGCGTCAAACGATCTATGCCGAGCATTTCAATTTTTAGTACTGCCTTTTGCTTTTCGTAATCTGAAAGTTTGGCAACAACATCAGCAGAGGCAGTTCCAATGTCTGTCATGTTGTTAACAGCCTTGTAAGCAGCTAAGTTGTTCCCCGATTTATTGGTTGCCTGGTCAATAAAAGATAATTGATTATCAATAAATTCTGCTGTTTGGTTAGCCGAGAGCCTTTTTTGAATAAGATCATATTTGATATATGATTTCATTATCTCATTCAAAATATTAGCCGCAAAAGCTGCATTGCCATCAGTTTGAGACAAATTCATCACATTCGTAAATTTTGCAGCTTCGCCAATAGAAAGTCCACTCAATATTCTGCCTATAAAATCTTGATTGCCATTGAAATTAAACCTGTAGGTCGCTTTTGCCGGTATTTGGCTAACAATACTGAATTGCATGTTGCCAAGTGATATCACTTCGCCATATCGATATTTTTTGCCGTCTTTTTTAAGATCGTTGGGATTGCTAAGGGAAAAAGTCTTTCCGTCGATATCTTCAACCTGGTAAACTTCTCTGCTAAAGTTTACTGAATCTTGTTTTAAAATGTCTATATTGAATGGAACGTCTGGGTAAACTTCGGTTAAATTAATCCTCCCAACTATATAATAAGAAATTTTATAATTCAATTTAGCAATAGCATCCAGGATAACCTGGTTTGAGCGGATGGTGTAACTTTCTGCCTGGATCTTATCAGTGTAGTTAAACGTTTGTGGGAAACCACTTGCACTTGCATTATTGAGACCTTGTGAAGCATCTTGCAATTTCATAGAACTACTGGCAGCGTACACTGGTTTAACGTAAAGCAGTTTTAATTTTGCGATGCCAAGTGCAAATATCAAACAGAACAATATCCAATACCAACGACTTAAAAATACCCGGTAAATTTTGTAGAAATCAATAGTTTGACTTATGGATCTTTTTATTTCTGTAGAATGATTTTCCATTAACGTTTATAGAGAATATAAAGATAGCAAGATTAATGCAATTAAGTTTGAAATAGGCAGCCCTTGAGATTCTGACAAATATTCTAACACGAGCAAGAGGTTTTAACTAAGCTTGATTTGGGAATACCTTACACAAAACGGGTATTTTTATTCCTATTGACTAAAACCAGACGATTTAAGAATACGTAAAAAGGATCGTGTTTTTAAAGAAAGTTACTTGTTTCGTTAACTGGACTTAAATGTGATTACTGTGTTTACTCGAATTACAACTTTTAGTGTTATCAATAACATTCAAATAGTTTCTAAGGCACTTTTTTTGTTTTAAGTTTGTTTGCTGAAAAATTTAACTGTTGAACTATGCGCTTGAAATTTTTATTAAGAGTATGTATTGTTTGCATGATTGCCCTCATATTTACAACTAAAGGTTTCGGGGGAACAGGTTGCCTTTATAATAACAGGATTTATCTAATAAGAAATACAGTTCCAAGTACAAATCCTATAAATGGCAATTGGCTTTATCAAAGTGGATCCTCTATTCGTTTAAGGACTTATGACCAAGAAAACTTAGGGTGTGGTGTACGTGATAATAAATACAAATTTGCTAGCCCATATCAAGCATGTGATATTATAGGGGTTGCTACTTATGCTGCTGTGATTACATGGCTAGACAGTGATAATAGCTGCCCTCTTGATTCTTATTCAGCGATATTGTTGATCGTTTTCGGATGCGTAGGTATGTACATTATCAGAAAACGATTTATTTTTAGCATCTAAGATTAATACTTTAGTTTTGAAGAAAAAGATTGCCTTTTCTTATTAGCCATTTTTATTCTCCAAACCCCAACCAACGCAATAGGCACAAACAGCAAAGGCAGATAATCATCTAAAGGGCAGGTAAAGGTAGTATAATTATAAATTTTACCAGTCTGATAAACAAAGACAGAGCCTATCGCACAATTTTGGGTACCACCCGTGCCAAGCTTTTTTATCTGGTTGGTTGCTCCGTTTGCACAAGCAACTGAAAAGACATCCTCGTAAATTGGGTAGTTCGTAATAAAGGTACGATCGCCTGTATAGCTAACATAAATTCTTGTCCCAAAAAAAATATCGCTTACCACGCAACCCTGACCCGCCTGTGCGTTTGATTTAAGATTGATGCTTATCAATAGGATAACAAAAACGATTTTCTTAATACTAATAAAAAATAGACCTTTACTCTTTTCTCTTGCTTCCATGCACCGATATTACTGCCAATTAAAAAACATGCCTTTATACGCAGTTTTTTTAATTTTGTTACGCAATAATACGCAAATTGAACTGATTGAAAGTAGCCACTGTTGCTATTATTTCATTAAGTATTTATAAAATAAACAGGCTTTTATTGTTAATGCTTTTCGGCATCAGGTGCTATACACTCGTCGCGCTTTTCTTAGACGTGTAATGGTGATTAATACTACCGTGACCAATAATAAAGGCAGATAATCATCCAGTGGACAGTTAGATATTCTGTACGTATACATAGCACCAAGGCTTAACGGACTACCCGGCGATAGTGCTACAAGACATCCATCACCATTGGTAGCAACAGGTATATAAACTTGAGTTGCCGGTGTTGAGCCTACCGGGCAATTAGTGGTGTGAGGTGTTCCGCCTACATAGACATTGAGTACGTTTAGGAATCCATTTGTGTAAATTGTATTGTTTGCACTCACGTAACAACCCTGTTGAGCCTTAACTTCGAAAGGGGCACATAAAAACCACATCGCAATGAAAGCAAAGCTAACAATGCTGAAATAAGATAACTTATCTTCCTTCCTTCCCATAACCATCCCCCAATGCCTTAGCTATCTTTTAAACAGATAGGTTGTACGTTGGTTTTAATTTTTAGTTACAAAAGTCTCTGCTTGGGAAGGTTAGGTATACTGATTCAACAGTTAGATTTAGGATTTTTTGTAAAACGGGACGTTAAATAGGAGACGAGATTATGAAGGGGAGTAAAATATTCCTAAAGAATTAAAGTAAGACGACCAAAATATACTTACAATCGTCTGATTTTTATCTTTAAAAGAAGTGTGAGAGTGCCGGGCGGCAGGTTTAGATGGGTAGGAATGCGGCAGATGTTTCAAGCCCGTAGTTTAGGCTTCAAAAGAGGTGTATTTTTAAATAGTTAGCATCGTTTCTGATGTGTTGCTTTTCAATAGCTAATTTTTTATTTCGTCTGCATGTGGTTTTCGATCGCTTCTGCAATTGATTTGAAATTCCAGGATTCGATTAGTTCTGCAGAACGTTCGCCATAAATTTTCAAAGCTTGCTTAGATCGAGTTAGCCTGGTAAGTGCGTTCATAAGGCTAAGTTCATTATCACTTTTAAATATAAGTCCGTTGTAATCATTTTTAACCAAATCAATAGCGCAACCCACTTTATCAGAAGCCAAAATTGCTTTTCTACAAGCCATTGCCTCGTTTACAGATAATCCCCATGTTTCTGACATAGATGGCAGACAATAAATATCAGCAGCTTGGTAAATGACAGGGATGTATGATTGATTCACGAAATTCATAAAATGAATATTAGATTGAACGCCAGCAGAAGCAACTTGCAACTTTAAGTCGGCTTCGTTTTCTCCGTTTCCAACCAATAGCAAATGAATATCAGGTGTGTTTAAGCTTGCTACAGCAGATACCAGCAGTTTTAGATTTTTGACAGGTTCAAATTTTCCTGCGTATACAATTAACACACTGTCTGGTCCTATCTGCAATGATTCCCTAAGGAGAATAACTTCCGGTGTGCGGTTAACTTTAAATCTTTCGTTATCTATTGCATGAGGCGCAAATGATAGCTGATTTTCTCTTAAGCCATATTTTTTAAAGTAGGCTTTATTGCGTTTGCCAACGTAAAACGCGTGACTAACATGGCTATAAACCCATTTTAAGTAAAATGTCTTTAGTATCTCTTTTATAGGGTTAGTTTTATTCAACAGGGTTGAATCGCCTCTGAATAGTATAGGTATTTTATTCTTAAAGTATTTTAAAATAGTTAAATGGCTGCGATAGTTCCAGCCAAATACTAATAAAGCATCCGGTTTAAACTCTTCAATCTCTTTAATTAGATCCGGGTTTACAATCCCCCCGGGATGATGTGTGCCAGGAGATTGGGATGTGTTTTTCGTCCATTCATAGTCATATCCATCTAACAAGGGGATATCCCATGCAATTTTTTGGTTAAAACCATGGTCGTAGTTTTCAGTTTGGTGCCCAAGCGTATAAAACACTTTTACAGAGATTATATTCCTTTTGGCCAATAACTTAAATACCGGCGCATAATATTGAATTGGATGCGTTGAAATAATAGCCAGTTTTTTCAAATCGCGGTAAAGTTATCTTCTGTATGGTTCATATTTACCTTATTAAACAATTCAATCTGTTTTTGAGTTAAAGTGCGCGCGCTGTAATTTTCAAATTCGCTTGTGACCTCTATATTCTTAAAATCATTATTTGCCCAATTGGTTACTAAAGAACGTAAAATCGCATTATCGGCTCCTTCTTCGTCATCAGGCAGTGTTAAAATTGTGGCGTGTATAGTACATTTTTTTAAGATGGGCACCACACTGCTTTGTCTATTAAAAATTGCAAGCAATGGTTTAGCAGTTAGTAAATAGGGATAGATCTTTGATGCCGTATAACCCGGATCGTCAGATCCCGGAATAAATAAAGCATCAGCTTGTTTTAAGGTCAACAAGGTGTGATAGTAACTTATTCTATCCGTAACCTCGATAACATTGTTTTGTAGCCCATACTGGTAAGCAATAGGCAAGATGCTGGCTTGCCCCAAGCCCTTAGGCGCGTAACTTGTACCGATGAAATAAAATTTCAATTTATTGACAAGTTCAGCGTTCTCAAGAGTCTTTTGTTTTAAAGCCTCAAACAGCATTTCTAAAGCTTTACGCATATCTGCACCACCTCTGCCAACGTAAACAATATTTTTAAATGCAGAGTCTAATAACGGCGCAAATCTATGGCTGTTATCAAGCGCTATTTTAAGATCTTTTTCGTAGGCACCAAATGTGACGGTAGCCTGGGGGATATTTTTTAAAATTGGGTATCTGTTATTCAAAGTTTTAAGGTAACTTTCAGATACACTTATTAAGCCATCAACGCTTTTAATGGCAATAGGCTCAAGGTATTTATTAAGACGGTATGAAAACCAATATTTAGCGGGGCGTTGATGTTTGGGTTTATCCTGGTAATAATCTGAATGCCAGGGGTCCTGCATATCTATAATATAAGGAACCCCGAATTTTCTTTTCCAATAAGCTCCAAGTATACATACCGGGAACTCCGTAGTTGAAAAATATATAAGATCAAACTTACGGGCCTTAAGCAAAGAATTTACCTTTTTGCGATAGTACCACATTGATCTTAAGGCGAGGCTACCCAAACCAACCTTTGAGGTCCATTTCTTTTCCAGCGCCTTTACCTTGTGAATTTTGACTTCAATGGGTAAACTTTCAAGTAAAAGTTCATCTTTAACCAAGTCAGAATATCGTTCATCTACAGCAACTACCTCGGCTTGCCAATTAAACTCTTTAAAATAGGGCAAACTCATCCTAACGCGTTGCATATCTGCAGCATTTGATGGCGGGAAATTAGGGCTGATGATCAGTACTCGCTTCATCTTTTCATTGCCTCATCTGTTGCTGATAAAAACACCAATTTTTCAGCTTCCCAATTTAGTTCTGTCCGGGCTAATTTAATGGAGGCCGCTTGCCCCGTTTTTATAGTAACCGGATTATCCTCTAACGCCGATAGCAGCGTAATCAAAGCTTGAATATTACCAGACTGGAACAAACTACCAACATCAGGATATTGTTCAATAAAGGCTTTTTGTGCAGTAGTGGCACTTGCTATAATAAATAACCCAGCCTGTAAATATGTAAATAGCTTATTGCTTAATGCAAAATCATTGTTGATACTAAACCCCGGCTCTGTGGCCAGGCCAATATCAAATTGCGAGGCAAAGGCCACGATCTGATCAGCAGGCAAAGGATCATAAAAAAAGATATTTATCCCGCACGCTATCAGCTCTTTCTTAAAACTCAGAGTATAGGCTGGTTGATCGCAAAGCAAATGCAGCTCAAAGCGCTCCCGTGATAGTTTTGCTAAAGCACCTGCTATATCCTGCAACCCGCGTTGGCTACCTAAAGTTTGCGAAAACCAAAATAGCCTTATTGGCATGTTAGGGCGGTTTAAGGGCGGCGGGGTTATATCGCTCTTTGGGAAAACGTTGCGCACTATTTTCGGTGCACTTAACGGGAATAATTGTTGATAAGCACTCCCAATAGGTTGGCTACTTACAGTAAGGTAATCCAGTTGTGGCAGGTACTTATCTTCGATAAAACTTTTTAAGATAACATCAGGATGATTTGGATCCGAACTAACTTCATAGCGGTGAAGGTCTTCGGCGTCAAATCCGCATGGTTGCTTTTGCTTTTTTGCAGCTTTAATGGTAGCGGGTAACGCTGCTAAATTGTGCCCAATGTAAAGATCTGCAGTTTGTTTTGCAGCAGCCCGCATTAAGAAGGGCGCCGGGCGGCCAATAGCCCATTCTGCCAACCACATTTTACCGGTGAGCCGGGTAAATAATGTGCTGAGTTTATAAACTATCTTACTGAGTGTGTAGATTACTTTATTTGTTTCTGGATTGCCCCCTGCGCAAATCGTTGTCCATGATTTTTCTTCCAGTAATTTTTGATTAAATAAATGCCCCCATCTGTTCCAGTAGGCGTAAATTACTACCACTTTATGCCCGGCCTCTGTCAACGCATCAGCTTCTTTCACTAAACGCGGGTTTAAGGCAGGCTGCCCGGATGTGATAATAACTATTTTAGACATTTAACAATAATGGATGCAAGCTATTCTATCACAGGTTTAAATAATCAAGTGCTATATTTTTAACATCGAAACGCTGTTCGGCCCGCTGGCGGCAGCTTTTACGGTTTATCTTTAAAGCATTGTCAACCTCAATTATCATCTCATCAACGTTATCTACAATTATTCCGTTTACCCCCGGTTCAATTACTTCGGGAACGGAGCCGCGCCTAAAAGCAATTACCGGAGTGCCGCAGGCATTTGCCTCTATCATTACTAAACCAAAAGGCTCGTCCCAGCTTATCGGGAAAAGCAAAGCCGATGCTTGCCCCAGGTACAGGTTTTTCTGTTCGTCATTTAACGGGCCAAGGTATATGATCTGTTGTTGATCTATCTGTGGTGCTATTACTGAATCAAAGTAAGCTTTGCCATCTTCCTGGTCAGAAATATTTCCGGCCAGTAACAAGCGCTTCCCGGTAGCTTTGGCTACCTGAATAGCCACGTGCGCCCCTTTGATTTGATCCAACCGCCCAAGGAACATTAGCGGAGCCTCGTCATCAACTTGCTCTACCAATTGATAATCTGCGAAATTAATGGCATTGTAAACCGTTTCCCACCGGCCGGCCACATTACCTGTTGATACACAATAATTACTACAGGCAGTAAATATCATATTTCGGTTAGGCAACTTATTAACTAACCGGATACCGCGTTGCGACACCGGTCGGCCGTAGGTCATTATTTTTTTTGCAGGCCTGTTTAAAAGCGGCAACAAGTAAACAAGCCGACCAAAATTATGTATAAGATCAAACCCAGTGCTGTTATTATGCAGCCATTTCCAGGCGAAAAGTACCTCTTTAAAACGTTGCCTTTTTGATCTGTTGATCTCGTTGACGCCAAACGTTATAACCGACCCGCTGATATGCGAATTGGGCCCGGCCAATAAAGTTACCTGGTGCCCCAGTTTTGCATATTCTTCGGCAAAAAGGTATACCAGTCGTTCATGCCCGCCATATAGTTTAGGGGGCACCGGTATCCCCGGGTCCATGATCAGTAATATTCTCAAGTTAATTCTTTTAAAACCTCTTTATAAATTTGGACATACTTTTGAGCGCAGTGCTCAAGTGTTAAATTTTCCAGAATATATTCCCGTGGTTTAAAATCCTGTATTTTTTTTAAAAACAAATCGAGCTGTGCTTCAAGATCGTCAGGCCCGCTGAATTTTACTCCGCAACGCTTATCCCAATAGGGGACAGACGACACAGGTTGGTATTGCACCCTATGCGGGTAATATTCCGGGTCTTCCCAAAATCCTTCACGGTCCCAGGCTAATATCGGTGTATCTGTAGCTAATATTTGCTGGTATGCCAACCCTTGTGTTTCGCTTCGCGATAAGAAAATAGCACCCCGGCATTGGCTTAATTTTTCTTTTAGTTCTTGCTGATCATAGCTGCCGTAGGTAACTATTTGATACGATAACGCTCGTTTTGCCAGTAGCTCCAATATTGGTTTTAACAGTACACTCTGGTAGGGAGAATTAGGTAGTTTATTATATACCAGGAAATCATATTTTGGTGCATGGTCTGAAGGTTGCCAATCTGTAGTATCTGTGCCCACCGGCCATGCAATTACTTTATCGCCATAGTAAGGCTTAAACATATCACATATCCATTCACCGGGTACTAAAACACGTTTTACCTGCGGATATTTGTTAAACAGGTCCGGATGGTCAACCGGGTGTGAATATATAGCGGCACCCAAGATTACCGGGTTTTTCCATTTCTTATCAAACAACAGATGAGGTTTGCCAATAATGCACGCTATCTCTGTTGGATGTTTTTTTATATACCGATAGTCATTTATGCGATAGGGTGCGCCTATTTTGTCTAAGCCTTTTATCAAATTTATAGCAACCATTTGGGGGCCGCCCGGTCTTGATCTGCCTCTTATCAATCTCCTTATGTATCTACGCGGATATCTATCAAATTTAAACCAACGATCCGGGTCTGGTTCTTCGTAAAATAAATTAAGGGTGATCATTGCGACGATTAAAATTTAGTTAATCCCGGATATATATACTCAGCGTTTGAACTTGACGTTTTTTAAGCCCTTTAAAGCTAATTGTAAAGTGCGTGCTGTTTTCCAACCCGCAATACGGGCAACTAATGAAGCCAAAGGCCCACCAATTGATGGCTTGTAACCCGATGGAGAATGCGCAGGAAGCTCTTTCAAAGCCCGTGCGTAGATATCGGGATACCGGCGATATGAAGAAACCATTATATCCATTAACAACTTGTAGATAGCAAACCGGGCCTCTTTTGCCTGGCTGCGTTTTAAGAGGTTGCTTTTTTTTGATATAACGGATAGTAAAAGACTATTCATCCCTTTATGCGACTTAAATGCCGAGAGACTATTTTGGTTACGGTATTTCCTGTAATAATTATATCCCTCGGTTTTTTTTATGCCTTCTGATGCTAAAACCACCCGGCAAAAGTATTCTCCATCATCGTCCAGGCTAAGCTGCTCATCCCACCAGCCGGCTTTGTTTGCTATACCCCGCGGTATAAGCCAGGCATTGGGTTGAACCATCGAACCACTATCACTGTATCCGCCCCATAAGTTTATCAGAAAATGTTCGGGTGGTGCATCTATTAAAAAACGGTCTTCATAAGCAGAAGCACTGCTAAGCGCCGGGTCATCATCATCAAAGAAATGTACGGTACTGCAAACCGCTAACTTGTTGCTATCGCCTAATAGTGCCGTTACCTGTTTCTCAATTTTGTCGGCGCTTATAAGATCATCGGCGTCTAAAAATTGTATGTATTCACCCTGTGCGTTTCGCATCCCTTCGTTTCTTGCTGCGCTTGCGCCTTTATTCGGCCTGTCAAATACTTTTATCCAACTACAACTGTAAGATGTTGCAATTTTAAATGAATCATCGGTTGAGCCGTCATTAACTATAATGAGTTCTTTATTTGGCCACGTTTGCGCCATGGCAGATTCGATGCATTGAGCAAGGTGTTTTTCGGCATTATAAACAGGGATTATTATTGATACCAGCGGATAATTCATAACAGTTTCTGCCACGCTTTTTTAAAGTACCATTCCTTAGATTCTGCTACGTAATGATGAAGCACGGCATGCGGGGCCAATACTTCCTGTTTGTTTGGCAACACCCTGTAATCTTTTTCGGGCGCTACGATTATTGATTTGCCGGCAACAAGCATAGCGCTTAGCGCTTGTTCTAAAAGGTAGTTTGAACCTTGGCTTGCTTCCAGTTTTGCTATCCAGGTTTCCAGTTTATCCCAATCAATACCTTCACTGTTAAGGCCTACCATCCCTACGTTCAAATTTGCATGAATGGGCTCGCCTGCCAATGATGTCATCAAATCAGGGGTATAATAATAAGCGTATTGTGGATCCTGTAAAAAGAATGGAGCCGACGGATTCTTTAACCAATTTTCAAGTAAGGCAGGCTCTTTGAAAAATAGCATATCAGAATCGATCACCATTTTCCACCCGCTTTCGCCTGCATGTGCATCGGTAAGTTTTTTTATGTGGGGATAAGTTTCTCTTTTTTTCCTGAGGATAGGATAGCGGCTAACGGGCAAAAAATCATTCATCTTCTTCTCCAGATCTGCTGCCGTTTGAATACTAACACCGGGAAATTGTGAACGAATTTGCCGTATCAATTTATCGTCAAAGCTACCGTCATCTAACAAAACGGCGTTGATTTGAATACTGCGCGATACTTTCTGTAGCGAGTATAAACAAAACGAGGTTTGGTACCAATATTTTTTGCCCGTTAAAATGTAAATTGGAAAGGCCGGGCGGTTGGGATCTGCTACTTCTTTTAAATTAAGCGAAGCCGAAGCCATTTGCCTGCGTGCTAAACTTATGCTGATAGCGTTAAACACCCCCAACTTTTTAATACGGCGAAGTTCACCTATTGGCCTGTGATAAACGTGATATGCTATTTTCCCCAGAACAGACATTTAATGGTTTTGTACGCTAAGCATCTTTGTTAAAATAAACAGGTTATTTATCTGATAGATCGCTTATCATCTTTTCAATAGTTAACTGTAACTTATCTAACGGAATGGTAAGATTACAGCCATGCCCTTCAATTGCTATATCGCTGTCGGGTTCACCAAATAAATAATAATACTTTAAATGCAAAGCCGATGAGAGGTGCCAATAGCATTGATTTATATACTTATTATCCCGCCTAAACTCAAGCACGGCACTATCGTCGGACATAAAAATTGCATTGGCAAGCCCTGCTCCGTGTATAGAAACCAGCATGTTGGCTTGGCAGGTTAATTTAATTTGTTCGTGGATATTAAGGTCTTCGTAGTGTATAATCTCAAAATCGAAGCGTTTTAGTAAAGAAATAACCTCATCTTCATTAAGCACAAATCTTTGCGATGATTTACTCCGGCTAATGTATATCCTGCGTTTTTTGTCAACCGAACAATCGGGCGGTGGTACAAATCTTTTCTTTAAAGCGTAAGCAAGTCGGTCATGCGTTTTTCCGGTAATCACCGGGTGAGAAACAAAGTTAAGGTTAGCTACTTTTAAAACTTCGTTCGGCTTTATCCATTCTATCTGGTTTGGCTGCAAATTGAAGTAGGGTAATAGCAAAACGCCTATATTTTTTATGTAAGCCACATCGGGCAATAAGAGGGTATAATTATGCAGTTGATCGGCTATTACGCACAGGCGCGTTAAAAAATCATTTATCCAGTGATAATGATTGCCAGACCACTCATCAAAACATAGAAGATATGTTTTACCTGCTGTTAGTAAACGTTTTTTACCCAGCACAATTTTCCTTACATAATTAACAAACCCGCTGTTATCAAATTGCTTGGCAATTAATGATCTCTTTACAAGTGAGTAATTATTGTTGTATAGATGCCCCCTAAAAGTAACGTAACAATTTTTATAATTGGTTATAGTGATTTGGTTGGTTTGGTATGAAAACTCATCTCTGCAAAAATCCAGCTCCCCGTCTAAATAATTAGATGGTGTTGCTCTCTTAATCTCTTCTGAATTATAACAGAGGGTACTTTTAGTCACTTAAAAAAGGAATGTTATCCTGTAAACTATGATTTTATCAATTTCAAAACCGGCTTAAGCTTAGCGTCTAACTCTGCCTTCGATACCGTTCTTGTATGTTGATAGTTATTTCTATTTAGTTTTTTAAAGAGTTTGGAAGTAGTAACAGGGCCGATGATCTTAGATAAGAAAGTAAAATATTTGCCACCATTCAAATCGGATATTTTACTTTTTCCCAGTTTTCGCCAAATATCAATAAATGCTTCTTGTAACATGGCATCTATGTTATAAGGCAAGCCCCGATAGGTATTAAATGCGGCTATAGCAACGTAATTTTTAGCCTTTTCAACATAAACATCATGATTACCAGGTAAATGCTGCGCAAATTGGTGCATCAGCATCAACGCGCTTAAACCTTGCCACTCCCAATGGTTGGTTATACGTTCCTGGTTGTGGTGGATGTATAGTGTTAAGGGTTCATCTATCTTAATTATTTTAGCCGGATGGATAGATAGATTATAATAAAACCAAACCTCTGCAATAGGGTCATAATCGCGACTTAATGCGATGAAGCTTTTAGCAATGGCCGATGTTAAATATTCCCGCTTAAATATAGGGCTGTGCGGAGCCGGCTGTACTTTTATATAAAACAAGGGCGCTTCTTCAACACGCCGTATTTGCGATATGTGTTTTGTTGTTAGCTTACCCGTTTCGTTTGCGATAAAACATTCTGCAATATCAGTGTAACTAACGTCGGCATCAACAGCCCGCATTTGTTTAAGCTGAACGTCGAATTTATTAGCCGCCACCTGGTCGTCAGAGTCAAGGAACTGTATATATTCTCCTTTTGCCATCAGCAAGCCGTTGTATCTTGCAGTAGTTAAGCCCGCATTTTTTTGCCTGCTGATCACAAGCGGCAGATGAGCAAAATCAGTGATCTGCTCAGAAATTGGCCTGTCAGACCCATCGTCAACTAATATAACTTCTGCATTTAGTCCACCTATTGCTGCCTCTACACTTTTGAGGGTTTGCCTCAAGAGCGCTACACGGTTAAAACAGGGTATGATGATAGAAATATCTACAGGCATTTAATTATGCTGTTTAAGTATGCTTTGCAAAATATCATCAAGCTCCTGAAAAATACGTTCGGGTTTAAACTCGCCGGCATTAAGGTTTGCCATTTGCGTTATTATCGTTTGGCTGCTTATGTTATTTAATAACTTATGTAACGAATTTGACTCATAGCTATCTGAGTAAAGCCCCCACTGGTTAGTGATACACCATTCGCCTATTGCCGAAGAAGTAGGGGCAATGATCATGGTAGGCAAATTTAGCTGGCAATACTGTATAAATTTGCTTGGATAACAAGTAGCTATCCAGGGCATTTCTGCAATTGTTCCCGGATAAGGGATAAGCATGGCATCGCAATTATCTACTAAAAATTGAGATGCCTCTGCAGGAGTATCAAACAGATCTATACAGGTTAACGACTCCGGAAAAAGGTCACTTAAAAAATCGGTTTTTTTCCTGTCGCCGATGATCACCAATTTAAAATCGGCACCTTTTAAGTTTTGCAAAACCTGTTTAAAATAGGGTAGGGTTTCATCGTATATGGCTCCCGAATATCCAACTGTTATGGCCTTTGATGCGGTCTTTGGTTTCCCTGAAACTTTATGAGGATGGGGTACCGGGTAAAGTATTCTGAATTTTGAAGCGTACTGCGGCCAATTGTTTTCAAAAGCTTTAGAAACAGTAAGTACTATGGAACTGGCCTCAAGAACTTTTTGCGTATTTTGAATCAGCGTTTTCGCGTTTTTATGAAAATTTAGCTCTAAAATATCGTCGTGAAAAAAGCTGACCAAAGGCAAATTTGTGCGCCTATGAACAAAGGCAGAGAACGGGGCCAAAAACTGCCCGCTGATATGTGTTATTAAAATAGCATTATCTTTTTGGATGTGCTGTTTCAGATAATTGCGATAATAATAGTTGAAACGGTATAGCTGTGCCAAACCTTTGCCACGATAAGGAGGCAAATGCCACTGCCTGTTAGGCAATACGATAGATTCCCATTGCTCTACATTGCCTTTTGCAGCCTGATATGAATTGTTATCTGTTATCCATACAACACGGTACCCATCTTCAGATAATTTTTTGAGATGACGGTAAAAAACAACCGAACTGGCGTGGGTATTTACTGGCGCAGTTTCAGAAATAAAATAAACGGTAGTAACAGGCATTAACTAAAACCGGGCTCTTATCTTTTTAACCAGCCTTTGAAATAAAGATGGCGTTGGCGGCAGGATAGGGTATTTACCATCAAAGTATTTGATATTGCTGAACAGGCCCGGGGTAAATTGGTTAATGTTATCTACATAATCCTGGTAAAGCAATTTCAGGCCTGGTTTTTCGTGGAAAGTATAACGATAGTCTGTTGTGGTGCAAATGTGCGTTAAACTGGTATCTAAGCCACTAAAATGGTAAAAATACAGAGGTTGATTATTAACCCGGAATTGACCATCAGACAAAGTGACATCCCGTTCATGCAGGTTCCAATAAGCCATGTTGCAGCCTGGTTGCTCTATAACCTTAGCGTCGCCAAATAAACTTGGGGCAAGGTTAAACCATAGTTGATCTACAAAGAAACCATGTGCTAATGAGATAATACAATTCTCTTTCATACGCGCACTCCACCAGGCCAATAAAGTATTTGTTACATCTCCTCTTTTTAACCCCAGAAATCCTAAGTTATATATACCATGGTTCAGGAAAAGGTTCTCTCCCGGGAACTTATTATCAAACGGTATGGGGGTTAAAATATGTGGCGTAAGTAATACCGAGGCGTGGTCCCAATAAGCAGCTAAATCTTGCAGCGGTGAATAAACCTTTATGTCAGGGTCAAAAAAGAAAACATGATCAGCAGAGGTTTTCTCAAAAAAGTACGTAAATGCAAATGATTTAACAGCTGTGCTAAATTCAACAACGTGATAATTCTCTTTCATCCATTGCAGGTTGGGTATACCCAATTCTTCAACGGTTATAACGCCATCAAAATTTAAGAGAGAGTAATCTATTGTATCATTTAGCGAGTCGGCCAGTACAAGGTACACCGGTATAGAAGAGGTGTTACGTATGGAACTTGCTAAAACCTGTGCTTTTGGTATATAGTTATTGGCGCAAATGGTAAAAGCTATCATTACAGATAATTATATTTTTATCCAGCCTGATGGGATAATATCACTGGTATTAATTTGAGGATCAGAAAACCAACGATTTGGGGCGATAATGGTCTTGGTTGGATTTTTGTTTAACCAGGCCCCCCACCAGCTAAAGCTACTGTTAGCTATAATTTGATGTTGGCAAAGGCTTATCAGCTGCAAATCAACCAGTGCATTCTCACTCTTTTCGACGTATACACAATTACCCTGCAGGTGGATATTTTGCTTAACCCAATCTATATCGTCAGAAAATATAAAATAAACTATGTTATCCAACTTGCTGCTTATTAGGTCAACCGCTTTTTTATAATAGTCAGATTCACCAAGATCAACATAATTAGAAAGCTTTACATAATCTCCACGCCTGATGTGAACAGCCACGGATAAGTTTTTTTTTATCTGGTCAATGATTTCAAGTCGATCTTCAGGTACAGGTTCAGGGAAAGTAAGGTCATGCCTGATGGTATCACTAATAGCGGCAAAATACCGTTCACTTTGCCAATACCCTTCTAAATACACATTGCCCTTAGCCGCTAAAACAGACTGGTTGTACGATGTATTACGTTCTGTAATCAGCTTAATAAGTCCCAGTTTTCCGGCTAAGCGTTTAAGTTGGTAATTCCACCTGTTATTTTTAGGAGTTACGGTTGAAGCCAGTTGAAAAGAACCAAGCTCAAACGGGCGGAATGATGCGTTTTCGGGTACGCCGTAAAACGACAGATCAAATTTTAATTGTGCGTTATTTTTAAGCGCAAGATGCCTGCCCACTGCATATTGGAACAACTGGTTTCCCAATCCACCTTGTAGTTTAGTTATAATCACCTAAGCTAAGTCGTTTGGTTATTTACTTTTTTCTTGCCAGTACATGAAAGCCCATGTTAAGCAGTTCAGATGATCCTTTATCCTTTCCCGAAAAGCGTTGTAATGCTTTCAACAGAACTTTAGATGCCAGCTTTTCTTTAAGGCTTAAACTGTCTTTTGAATATGATGCAGCTACACCACTAATGCGGTTTATTTCTTGTGCCAAAAATTCAAAAAAATTGCCGTTAGCTTCCATTTCTAAAATATCAAAGCCTGCCTCTTCTAATTCTTCGCGGTAAAAGAAACTATTGAAGCCGCTGTAAAAATGATAAGGGGCAAAATGGGTGAGGCTGGCAAAGGGGGCTGTTAAAATCAGGTATCCTCCGGGTTTTAACAGCCGGGTAAACTCTTTAACGGCTTCGCGTGGGTGGCGGATATGTTCAAAAACCTCGGTACACATAATGGCGTCAAATGAATTATCGGCCTCGGGTACTGAGGCAATATCGCAGATGATGTCCAATTTACCATAATCCCATGACGGCCTTTGTAATCCAACGCCATCCCCACCGGCATTGTACTGGTCAAAGTCCTGGCTAACGTAGCTTAGGTGTTCACAAAATACTTTATAAGGTTGTTCGCCAGCGCCGGCATCAAGTATTCTGCCACCGGCCGGAATTTTCACCAAGGTGTTTTTTATCCAATTATTACGTGTTTCCTCGTTTTTTGTACCTACAGTTAGGGGTGTGCTTAAATTTAAAGCCTTTTTTAAAACTGATTTAAAAAATCCGTACATCGGTTGTTATTAAGGGGATCGTTAATTTCAATAAGTGTGCTCCTGCCCCGACTTAACTATCGTATTTGCCGGAACTGAACGGTGAATTATATTATTGGCACCAATAACGCAGTTATCGCCAATGGTTACATTTTGAAGGATAACGGTGTTGCTACCTACCCAAACATTGTTTCCTATTACTATTTTACCAGTTGTGTAGCCCTGACTGGTAAATGGAGTGTCCTTTACTTTATAACGGTGGTTGTGATCGTATAGCTTTACGCTTTCGCCAAACCAACAGTTATCGCCAATATTAATAGCAGAGAAGCAATGTAATGTACAATAGTTATTAAAAAGCACGTTGCTGCCAATATGAACCTTACCCAGTATATTAAAGTTACTGAATTTATTAAGTACAAAGCCGCTGCCTGTAACTAATTCTGAGTTGTTTGTAGTTAAATTTAAATAGGTAAAATCGCCTATTTGCATGCCATGGGTAATAATTTGCGCTTGTTTGTGCCCAAAATCAATTTTCGCTTTCGGGCTGATCGTGAGCGGCCCTTTAACTTTAAAGTTGGATTGATATAGCCATTTTTGATACTCGGCAGCTATCCTTAAATTATATTTTGCAATCTTCTTTTTTAATGGGAAAACAAAGGTTTTAAAAATCCCTGCTAACACCTGCTTTGATTTATTTTTAATCCCGCTACCCAACGTTTTTTGCTTGTAAACAGGTAGATATTTTATACTTAATTTTTGCAATTTACCAGCAAGTGCATCAGCCTGTTCTGCCATTTGGTTTGATCTTAAAAAACGCACTGTTTTTGTAATATCATGCGCCAGATCAGAACTTTGCTGAGGGCTTAATAAGTGATTATCGAAATTTTTTAAACGAACGTTTGCTGAGCTAAAACTTTGTTTCCCGTATTGGTTAGAAATGTTTCCGGGATGAACATAGTAGATAAACGTTCGTTCATCACTATTAAAAAAAACTGCCCCGGCTTTTGCCAATCGTAACCAATAATCATGATCTTCGCAGCCCTGTACATCCGGGCTTTCATCAAAAAGGCCAGCTTTATCTATCTGTTCCCGCTTAAAAACTACTGATAAAATAGGGATGTAGTTGTTAAACATCTCCAGTGCATACATGTCTTTGCCCTCAAAGCGCCCCGGCTTAAGGGAATAGTGATAGTATGCGTTTACCGGTTCTTGGTCAAACCTTGTATAGCCAGAAGTGGATATGACATCAATATCCGGGTTGCTTTGAATGATGTTATATTGATAAGTCAATTTTTGCGGCAGCCATTCATCATCCGCATCCAGAAACGCTATCCATGAGCCGTTAGCATCACGTATACCGGCATTGCGCGCAGCGCCCTGTTTTTTATTTGCCTGGTTAATTATACGAATGCGGCTGTCTTGTTCCTTGTACCTGTTAACAATATCCGGTGTACCATCTGTAGAACCATCGTTAATAATGATCAGTTCCCAGTGTGAAAACGTTTGTTTCAGTACAGATACGATGGCTCTTTCTATAAATTCTGCTGCATTAAAAGCGGGCATTATCACCGAAAAGAAACACGATGTTACAGTTTCAACCATGATTCCGGTAAAATATCAGAGGTGTCAATATCGGGGTTGTTGAACCAAGTTTTAGGAGCAATAACAGTTTTTTGTTGGTGGTTATTTAACCAAGCGCCCCACCAACTAAAGCTGCTGTTTGCAATAATGTGATGTTTGCACATACTCATCAATTGCATGTCTATATAGCTTTGTTTGCCACTGTTGTGATCTATAAAATGATGTGGGTATTTGATTTGAATGTTCTCTTTTACCCAAGGTATATCGTCCGAAAAAACAAAAAAGACCGCATCCGGGACAGTTTCGCAAATCTGCTCAATGGCGTTAAGATAATATGCTGCTGAACAAATGCTATGATATGTTGCAGCACCGTCGGCGCCTACATAGTCGGTACGCCTAACGTGGATAGATACCGCGTTGCAAGCTTTTATCTGCGCGGCAACTTTAGTATTGATATCATTTAGAGCGGGTAAAAATGTAAAATCCTCCCTAATGGTATCTGCTATATCGCGAAAGTATTTTTCGGTTTGCCAATAGCCTTCTAAATATATATTGCCTTTGATATTAAAAATTTCGGGAGCGAATTTGAATGACTGCTCATTAACATATTTAGTTCTTGAAAGCACGGGGCGTATACGCGAGATCAATTTTTTACCAAAGTATTTTTCCTTATGCAAAATGCCTGCATCAATAGAAAATATACCAAGCTCATAACTTCTCAATGTATAGCCTGTGGCATTTGTAATGTTGAGGAAAGAGCTATCAATTATTAACGTGTCATTGTTTTTTTTTGACAGATGCCGGGCTATTGCATATTGAAACATCTGGTTACCTAAACCACCAAGTAGTTTAACTATTATCATCTTGTGTTTTTCATAAACCAGAAACAGCCACATCCGTAAGACTGGTTATCGGCCAGCGATAGATCTACATTGCGTAAAAGGATGCCATCATCATCAACAAGAGAAAACTCTTTAAGTGTAAAGTCTTTAAAGTAGCTCGTAAAAGAGGCCGCCTGGTATATTCTATGCGCATTAAATACAACTTTTTGAATACCAACAGGTACCACAATCAATAAATTGCCCCCAGGTGCACATACGCGCGCTAATTCATTTATAGCTTTGATATCGCCGTTAGGGTCAACCGCATCTCCATACCGGCCTAAACCAACGTGTTCTATAGAGTGCATGCATGATAAACTTTCAATACTATTATCAGCAAATTGCAACGATGCCAGATCTGCCTTTCCGCAAACAATATTATCAAGCGAGAGTGTTATTGGGCGATAGTCATAGAACTCCGTCTCTACAAAAGCAGAAAGCATTGAGCAAAAGGTTAGCGTAGATGAAATATCGATATGTTTTTTTGGGGCGATAGCTTTAATAACGCGCATAGCCCAGGCAGGGTGATAAATGTAATGCCTGTCGAAACTTGTTGTTGTTGTACGGTCATCAAGACATGGAAACAGATCTTTTGAAACAGGAAGCCTGTTATTGGCATTCATGCTTTTGAATTTTTCAAAATCTTTATAAAACCATATCAATTTGCGCTTTCTGCGCAAATAATTTACGAAAGGCAATACAATTTGCTTTAAAGTTATTGGCACTCTTTGATATTTAACGGTTTGCCCAAACAGTGCTGTCTACCAGGATGGTATTGATGTAAGTATCGGCGTAAACAAAATAATTTTTAGCCGTAACATAATTTATCAGATCGTAATTCTTTTTTTCAGACCGGTCTTCTGCATAGTTTATGGTTTCTAAACAAATAACCTTGGGCTTAAGGAAATCGAAATCAATAGTTTTAACAATTTCAAGGTCGAGCCCCTCAACGTCTATAGTCAGAAAATCAACCTTGCCATCTTTGAAATGTTGCTTAAATACACTATCAAGATTTACCGTACGCACTTTTGATACGCTTTTTATAGTGTAACTGCCGAAACTCTCCACCCGTTCGGCCTCTGTTTTTGAGAAAGTGTTTAAGGCCCGGGCAGACATGATATAAAAATCCAGATCTTCTTCTAAGCCGTTAAAAGAAGCACCAACATTTAAATTCTTATCCCGGGGGCGCTTTTTGGTAAATTCAGTATAAAGAAAGGGGTCTGGTTCTATGTTTAACCCTGATGCCCCGCTTTTATAAAACAAGTAAGTATTATTTAAATAGGTAGGATGATGTGCGCCAATATCAATATAAGTAGGTTTATAAATACCTAACTGTGAAAATATATGTCTTACTATTACATCCTCGCCAGTTTGGCTGTAGGTTAAGTTTGATGACTGGTTAGGTTTAAACCATGCCGCCACTTTTTTTACAGCTTTTTTAATTAGATAGATCATTAAAGGTTTTTTTTGAAATTGTTAGCCTATTTACGGGCTAACCGAGAGAGGTTTGTTTTATTGCCAGGAACAGTTACCAAAAACGTTTCCGTAATCAAAAGGGCCGTATAACGCAAAGGTTGAATTATCGTCAATAATAGTAAAATTAAAATAGTCTTCAACCTCGCTTATCAGGCTCACAAGCGGCGAGTGTATAAAGCAGTTAAGCGAATAAGCACCTCTAACTAAAAAGTGAGAGTTGATGGTTAGCTCATAATCGCTCTTCCCTTCTAAAATGTCAACCTCGGTGCTAAATATCTTATTTTTTTGAGCGTTTAGTATGGTTACAAATATTCTATAATGCTTATCGAGATTAGGCGCAGTTAGCTTGAAAGCTATTTTTATGGGCTCGGTATGCAAAAACTCTGTCCTGGTAATATTATCCCGATCGTAAAACCTTATTTTGTTAAAATAAACATTAGGGTTAACGGTTTTCTCAAGTAAATTTTCTTCATCATCGCTACTATTATACTTCTGTACTGCCGTTATTACATCGTCATAGGCTGTTATTTCACCGTTTACCAGTATAATGCCTTTGTTGCAAAGTTTCATAACACTTGAAAGGTTATGGCTTACAAACAATATCGTCCGGCCTTCATTCCTGCTCACATCGTTCATTTTGCCGAGACATTTTTTCTGAAACTCGGCATCGCCTACAGCTAAGACCTCATCCACTATCAATATTTCCGATTCGAGATAAGCTGCAACGGCAAAGGCCAAACGTGTATACATCCCCGAAGAGTAACGTTTAACAGGGGTGTCTATATAGCGCCTAACACCAGAAAAATCAACTATTTCATCAAACTTCCTGGTGATCTCTGCTTTGCGCATTCCGAGTATAGCACCGTTAAGATAAATGTTTTCACGCCCGGTAAGCTCGGGATGAAAACCCGTGCCTACTTCCAGTAAACTTGCTATGCGGCCTTTTACTTTTATAGAGCCTGTAGTAGGAGAGGTAACCCGGCTTAAAATTTTAAGGAGAGTGCTTTTTCCGGCCCCGTTCCTGCCGATAATACCAACAGCATCGCCCTGCTCAACTTCAAAGCTAATGTCTTTCAGGCTCCAGACTATATCGCTTTTTCCTTTTGTCGACCTGTCATTCGTCTCCCCGATTTTTAACAGGGGATCTTCCTTGCCAAGTATACGGGCGAGGTATCTCTGCAGATCTCGTGAAATAGTACCTGAACTAAATTCGCCAAGTTGATAGGCTTTTGACAGGTTTTGAATTTGGATCGCTTTAGAGCTCAACGGTTAATTTTTTTCAAAGCTTCGCCTCGTCAGTCCCATTTTACTGAATAATAGGGGCCTGAGGGGTAAATAAATGACACTAAAATTGTACTGACGAAGATACAAGTTTCTTGTTTTCTTGTGCCACATTACTGTTTTTAGTTATCCGCTGCAATTTTGCCAATAAAATAAGCCGGTTTGAGTAAAAAGGTGAGTGTTTATTGTTGTTTTTACGATTGTATTTTCACGTTTGTATTTTGCCTTTGTAGTACAAGTTAGTTGCTCTGTAAAGTTTTATTTTTTTCCTACGTTTCTACAGGTTTCATCCAACCTTTCTTCAGATTTGTAGCCCAGCTTAGTAAAAAAACTAAGTATGAAAAATTTAAAGATCACCGCAGCTACTCTTGTAGCAATTGCCATCGGTTCGGTAGGTATGGCGCAGTCAATCCCATCAACTCAGGTACCTCAGGTTGTTAAAGCTACGTTTGAGAAAACGTTCCCGGCGGTTAAGAGAGTAAAGTGGGAAAAAGAAAAGGGCGATTTTGAGGCTGGTTTTAAACAAGGTGCAACAGAAATGTCGGCCGTATTTAAAGCTGATGGCAGTTTGGCCGAAACAGAAGCAGAGATAAAACCAACCGACCTGCCCGGTAATGTAATGGTTTACATAAAAGACCATTATAAAGGCGCCAAGATAAAAGAGGCGGCAAAGATAACCAAAGCTAATGGCGAAGTTAATTACGAAGCTGAGGTGAACGGAAAAGATATATTGTTTGATAGCAGCGGTAATTTTATCAAAGTTGCTGCAGACTGATCTCTGTTTTTAAGAAACTAAGAGTAAGTATGTTTTATAAACTAAGCTGCCGGAAAAATTCGGCAGCTTTTTGCTTATGTGGGCTGCCTTAGGTAATTATTGTTCCAATAGCTCTAAAAAGGTCGGGTTTATGGTGATGCTTTTGGCGGTGCACCATCCCGATATCTGCCAGCCATTGTAAATATTTATAGAAAGTGCCGATAGATATATTTGGAAGTTGTTTTGAAATGAAGAGGATCCTGAAATCTTCGGCCGAAATATAATCGTTGATCTCCTCAAGCTCTTTGTATATAAGTACGATCTTATCAGACATAACACCCAGTTTGCTGCTTGCCTTTGAAACGCCGTTATGTTCAAGTGATGCTGCGATGTAAATTTTTAAACTTCTTTCCCTGTCGGTTTTTGAAAAGGCGTACCTCATTTGTTTGGTCTTTCTTTTTGGGGATTATCACAATCGGCTAATGTCTCCTTCAATTCTGAAGAAATTCTGGAGAAAAAAGCAGATCAGTTCTCAATTTGAAAGTCCCAGATAATTAATATCGCCTTAACGTAAAGAAGCCTGCAATTCATAATTGCAGGCTTCTTTTTATCAGTCAAGGATTATTTACTTATTTCAAGGACATGGAATGTCCCCGGTATCATTTTGGGGCGCTCTGTTGAGCCTGCCGGTACCGATTCTGTTTTTGCGGTAGGCAAGTATATTTTATGGGTTGATGCGTCAAGCGCAATTGTGCGTGCACCCGGTTCGGTTTTTACATCGGCCAGTTGAACAAACTTGTTTGCCGATACCTCTTTGATAACCGATAACGTGCCTTCATGATTAGACGAATAAGCTTGCTTTAACTCAGGATCAAAGGCTACTCCGTCGCAATCGCCTATCTTAAATTTTGCCAGGTTTTTACCTGTTGTGGCGTCCAGAATAATCATGGTTGCATTGCCGCCGCAGCCCGCAAATAATCGGTTGGTAGCCACATCAATAGCCAGGCCCGATGGTTCATCGCCACCGGTAAGTTTAAAGCGCTTCACTACCTTTAAAGCGTTAGCATCTATCACCACCACCTCGTTAGTAGTTTCTGAATTTACAAAAACCAAACCTTTACCGTTAGATACGCCGGTTTCGGGTTTGCCGCCCAACGGGATGGTAGCAACTATTTTATCTGTTGCCGGGTCTATCACCGTGGCATCCTGGCTTTTGCCGTTAAATACGAATACCTTTTTTGAGTAAGCATCGTAAAATATAGCATCAGGGTTAGTGCCAACCGGGATAGTACCCAAAGTTTGGTAGGTCTGCATATCAAATACGGTGCAGGCGTTGGCCTTACCGTTACTGGTATAACCTTTGTTTAAAGCCGGTACAAGCGCAATACCATGCACACCGGCAGTATTGCTTATCACCCCTAACGAATCACCGGTAGTGCTTATCACATTTACTTGTGTGCCATGCGATACAAAGATGCGTTTACCCGGCGCATCAACCGTAAGATAATCCCAGCCCCCATTGCTTTTAATGGGGAAAGAGTTACTTACATGCAAATTATGCTGTTGCGCAAATGCAGTGCCTGATAAGGCCATCGCTGCAACTATAAAGGCTGATCTTCTTAGTGTTTTCATATCTTATTTTTTATGACAATGATGATGGTCAAATCTGTTTTAATCCTGTAAAATGCGGCCTTATTCTGTCAAAGGTTTGTTACGATAAACTATCCTCAGCATGCTTGGTAATACAACCAACAGCAGGGGCAGGGCGACTATAAAGCCACCAATTACGGCTATGGCCAGCGGCTGATGCAACTGTGCACCCGCGCCTATACCCAAGGCCAGTGGCATCAGGGCGATGATAGCACCGAGGGCTGTCATCAATTTTGGCCTTAAGCGAGTAGAGATCGAGTACACTATGGCATCATCAACAGAACCCTCACGTGCACTTTCCCTGAACTGCCAAAAGGTGAAAATGGCATTCTCGCCAATAATACCTACTATCATGATGAGGCCCGTATAGCTGCCAACGTTTAAAGGCGTGTGCGTTAAAAATAAAGCCAGAAAGCTCCCGCTGATACCCAACACAGCTATACTCAGAATGATAAATGCCACCCTAACCTCGCGGAACAGAAACAATATCACACAAAATACCAGCAAACTTGCCGTTACCAGGATGATAAGCAGTTCTTTAAATGATTGCTGTTGCTCGGCATAAGCACCGCCATAAGCTACATGATAACCCGATGGCAAGTTGACCTTTTGTTGGATCTCCTTTTGGATAACAGGCATCACACTGCCTAAGCTACCCTGGTCTAATCGGGCGGTGATAACGCCCATAGCCTGCAGGTTTTCGCGCTGTATCTCGGCATCGCCGGCATGTATATTAACTTTTGCTACTTCTGAAAGTGGTAAAAGGCGACCATCGTTCAAAAAGATACTTTGTTTAGATAGGCCATTAATATCCAGCGAGCGGTTCCCCGGGTAAACCATACGCACGGGAGATTGCTGTTCTTTTTCGATCACAATGCCGGCCTGTGTGCCATCTAAGGCATTTTGCAACTGTGTTTGTATAGCATTTGGTGTTAAATTGTACTGCGCCAACTTGCTGTAGTCAGGCTGCAACTCAACCGATGGGCCAGCTATCACTATGCCGTCAAATACATCGGCTGTGCCTTTTACCTTCGTTACTACATCTGCTATTTGTTTGGAGAGTTTTTGCAGTGTAGCCTGGTTATCGCCAAAAACTTTTATTTCGATGGGTTGGGTAGAGGTCATCAGGTCGCCCAGCATATCGCCTATCACCTGGCCAAAATCAACCCGTAAAGCCGGTTGACTTGTTTCAACGGCTGTACGCAGATCGCTGATAACTTCTTCTGATGTTTCTTTATGGTTCTTTTTTAGTTGTATCAGGTAGTCGCCTGTGTTGGGTTCGGTGATAAAAAATCCCATTTGTGTACCCGTACGGCGGGAGTAGGCCGCAACATCGGGGTGCTTAATAATAGCTTTTTCAATCTCGCGCAGCATCCGGTCTGTCTCATCTAAAGAGGTTCCCGGCGGCGAGGTATAGTCCAATACAATGCTGCCTTCGTCCATGTCGGGTAAAAAGCCACTATCCAGCCTGCCGGGTATGAAAGCTATAACGGCTATTAATATCAATGCGAACACAATACTGACCACGGGTTTGTGGATGAAAAATGATACCCAGCGCTGTTTTTTTACATGATGCTCTTCTTGCTTTAGGGCTGCTTTTTTTGGTTTATGCCTGGTAAGCAGCAAATAGATAATAGGCAAACCTAACCAGGTGACGAAGAATGATGATATGAGCGTAATGATCATGGTGCTGGTCATTACTTTGAAATAGGCACCCGCCACACCGGTCATCAATATGAAGGGTACAAATATAACTATGGTGCTGATAGATGAGCCTATCATTGCTGGAAGTAAATAGCTGATGGCTTTATGCAGCAGGGTTTTAGTAGATTCTTCGGGATGCTCTTCGTGTGTGCGGTGGATCTGTTCAACCACTACAATAGCGTCATCAATTATTAAACCTATGGCTGCGGCAACGGCACCCAGCGTCATAATGTTGAGCGTGTAGCCTTGTACATAAAGAATGAGCAATGTAAGCCCCAATGTAACCGGAATAGTTATCAAGATAGTGGCACTTGCCTTTACCGAGCGCAGGAAGATGATAGCCACCACAATGGCCAGCGCCAAACCTATCCAAAGCGAATCGCTTACGCTGCGGATGGCGGTATTCACAAAATCGGCCTGTACGTAATATGGTTTAATGGTTACGCCGGCGGGCAAGATCTTTTGCAGCGCCGAGATTTTTTTACCCATATCATCAGATAACTGCACAAGGTTGGCATCAGGTTGTTTAATGACTGCTACCAGCACACCATCGTGTCCGTTTGCGTTGATCTTGGTGTATTCAATCCCCGGGTTTATTTGTACATCGGCAATGTCTTTTAGCTGTACCACGCGCTTGCGGTCGTTGCTGATCACCACTTCAGAAAGCTGGTCGCGGGTGCTTACCGTAGCGTTCATCACCGTGAGGTAAAGCATTTTATAAGCCGAAAGGTACCCTTCTGATTTGATGAAGTTTGTTTGCGTAAGCGCGTTGCTCACCATATCAGGCGTAATGCCCAGCGCGCTCATTTTTTGGATATTGAGGATAAGCCAGTATTCCTTGTTTTTACCACCTATAACACGGATATCAGACACGCCCGAAACCTGCGACAGGAAAGGTTTTACCGTATAAGTCGCTATTTGTTTCAGTTCAATTGGCGATTTAGTATGGCTCTCCAGCGTGTACCCGCTTACCGGCAATATAGATGGGTTCATTTTTTGAACCGTCACATTCAGCTCTGGCGGCAGGTTGTTTTTGATCTGGTTAATGCTCGATTCTATCCGTTGCTGGCTGATATCGATATCAGCATTCCAGTTCATAAAGGCCGAGATCTCGCAGCTGCCGCGACTGGTGGTACTGCGCACGTATTGCAGGCCGGGTACCTGTTTAACCGCATTCTCCAGAGGTTTGGTAACGCTTACCATCATCTTATCAACCGGCTGCAGGCCGGCATCGGCAATGATCTTTATTTTAGGAAACGTGATCTCGGGGAAAAGGGAAGTTTGCATGCGCGAGTAGGCAAAGGCGCCTCCCAGCAATATAATGAGCAGTAGCAGGCTCACCGGCTTTCTGTGCCGTACAAAGAAGTCTTCAGCTGTTCTCATTATTGTGTTATCCTTATTTTGGCGGTATCGGCCAATCCATAATTTCCGGTCTCAATGATCCTGTCTGACGGCTGAAACACCGGCGAGAGGAGTTCTACCTTAGCGCTGGTCTCGATGCCTTTTTTCACGAGTATCTTCACTGCCGTGCTATCATTGATGATCTTCATTACCCAAAACTCAGTCAGCGTCTCGTTGGCTAACACGGCAGATTTTGGCAGCATGGCCGCATTGCTCTTTGCCGCTTTTATCAAGCGTGCTTTGGCTACCAGGTTCTCCGGCAAAGGCTGCGCGCTATTCACTTTTATCACCAGGCCCTGGGTTTGGGCAAGCGAATCAACCGATGGCATAGTTGATGCTACCTGCCCGTTTAATTGAGTGCCATCGGGCAAGGTGAGTTGCAGGGTTTGGTTATGTGCCATCAACTGGTGCAACTCATAAGGTACCTGCAGCAGAAAAGCAAAGCTGTTATGGTCACTTATAACAGCTAACTGTTCGCCATCCTGCACATAATCGCCCAGTTGGTGGGTTAATTGCGTTACATAGCCGTTGGTTGACGCAACAATGCGGTTAACCCCCGAAAATTTAAAAGTAGTATCCAGAACATTGATAGTGTTGCCAATGCTTTGCGCCTCTTTGGTTTTAATCGTAAAAAGCAGTTGGCCTTTATGCACATATTCGCCTGGCTTGATGTTTACTTTGTTGATATAGCCAATGGCATTGGCCTTAACGTAATTCTTTTGCAGGAATGTTGAGGTTGCATTGAGTGTTATGGTGTCTGTGAGCGCGCCTTGCTCTATATGGGTAACGGTTACATGGGTTACAGCGGTCGGCGTGCTTTCCTCTTCAGCTGTGCTGCCGCCGCTTGAGCAGGATGAGAACGCAAAAGCACTTAAAACGAGCATTAAAATATAGTGGTGCCTGGTCATATTATTTGTTCCAATAATTCAATTGATTAATGAGTTGTAGCTGCGCTATAAGGTTAGTGGTCAACAGGTTTTTAGTAGACAGGTAGTTGTTGATGGCCAATATCAGGTCGGCAATTTTAAGGTCGCCGGTTTGCATCAGTTTGGTATCAACTTTAATAAGCGATTCAGAATATTTGAACTGGCTTTTAATATCAGCCAGTAACTGGTCGTAGCCTTTTATCTGATCTTTTAACTGATAAATTTGCTGGCTGTACTGCTGCTCAAAAAATTGCTTGTATTGCTGGCGGGTATTCTCCTCTAACTGAATTTTACGGTGCGCCAGCTTCCGTTGCCCGCCATCATAAATAGGGATGCTTAACCCGAAGCCCGCGCTGGCGCCAAGGTTTTTATAATAATCAACCGTAAGATCTGAGTTGTAACCACCATCGACAAAAAGGTGGAATTTGGGCTTGTAACTATAATCAATCAACTGATGCGCATTTTTGATCCTGACGCTATCCAACTGAAACTGCTTAAAGAAAATGCTGGATGATCTGTCTGCGAGTAAGGTGTTTCTGATGTCGGGCCTGCTCAGGGTATCCAACACGGTATCACGCATACCTGCAAGGTATTTAAGGGTGCTGTAATCGGCTTTGTATTGCAGTTCGGCTTGTTTCTTTTGTAGCTCGGCCTGCTTAAGGGTTACCAGAAAGGTAAGGTAATCACTTTGTCGGTAAACATTGCTGCGGGTAAGTTTTAACAGTACCTGCTCTTCTTTGGTAAGTAGCTGTACAATTTCGGCATTAAAACGTTGCTGTTCCTGGCTGCCGTAGGCGGTTATATATTGCGCCGCTATAGTTTTTCGCAGGTCCTGCTCAGAGAGGCGGATGGTGTTTTTTATAGAATCTTTTTGATTAAGGATGCTGAGCAATTGCGCATTCAGATATCCTTTGCCTATGAATTGCTTATCTATAGTAACCAGTCCGGTTAACTGCTGCCCGTTGGTGATAGCGGTGGAGTAGCCGTAGCTTTTTATAACAGGTGCATATAGCCCCATTACGCTGCCTGTAATTTGTGGCCTGAAACCTGCGCGCAATCGCACACTATCTATCTGGCCGGCCAGGATCTGGTTGTTCAGATCGCGTATGAGGGGGCTGTTTTTGATGGCCGACTGTACAAAATCGTCAAGCGTATGATTTTGCGCCCTGGCAACAGTGCTTATGAGTATGAGGAACAAGAAGAGATATCGTTGCTTCATGCAACGAAACTAAATGCCAATTCTGGATAAATTTTGGATGCGTATGGCTATTGAAATTTTATCTCAAATAAATGCAGCCCGGCCTCAAAACTATAGCCGAACAGATAGCCGTAACTATCGCAGATTTCTTTCACCAGGGTAAGGCCCAGGCCGCTGCCTTCAGACTCTGGCGATTTGTAAAAACGCTGTAAAACCTTTTGCTCGTTTAAGGCAGTGTTGGCACCCGTGTTAGAAATTACCAGTTCATTTTGGTTTAAACGGATCTCAATTTGCCCGTTTGCTGTATTGTGCAGAATAGCATTACCCAACAGGTTGTTTAGCATCACCGTTAATAAGTCGCGGTTAATGGTTACGGGGCACGGTTTTAAATCTTTGCTGATACCGATGCCACGCTCTGCCAGCAGTTCCTGAAATTCGTTAAGCTTATCGTCAATAAACTCAGCAAGGTCTATCGTTTCACGCTCGGCCATTAGCTTGTTCTCTATCCTCGAGAGGAGCAACATTGAGCGGTTGAGCTTTTTTAACCTGCCCACGGTGTGATACACTTCGCTGATGATCTCGCCTTGCTTGTCGGTCATTTCGCCTACCTGCATCAGGGTATCCAGTTTGGAGTTGATCACAGCCAAGGGTGTCATCAACTCATGGGCGGCGTTCTCCACAAAACCTTTTAGTGATTGATAATCATTCATCACCCGGCCAGACATGGCAGTAACCTCTACATTTAGATCTCTGAACTCGTCAATATCACTTGTTACCGGGTTAATACCGTTTTTATCAGCCAGGTTAAAAAGTTTAATACCTTCCAGTATGCGGTAAAAAGGTTTCCATAAACGCCTCACCAAAATGCGGTTAATAATAAGCAAAAGTGTTAGCAGTACCAGTATAATGCCCAGTGTAATGAAAAATATAAACCTGATCAGATACTCGGTCTCCACTTTTGATTCAATGATCTCGATGCGATAAGTTTTGCCGCCCACCTTTACCGAACTGGTGAGCATGCGCCCGGCTTCCTGCTCGTTCTCTTCCTCGTTATAAAACATGGCGTTGCCAAAACTGCGGGCAATATCGTCTGTTGCAGAAGGCACAAACCTGATCTTTAAGCCATCTGATTTAAATACCTGGGGCAGGGCTTTATTCAGTTTTACGTAGGCGAAGATCTCGTTCTCTTCAACAAGAAGGTCGCGATCAACCCGGTTGGTGAGGATATAGCTGATGGTGAGATAGTACACAAAACCCGTGACAATGATAATAGCAATTGTCACCAATAGGCTTATGCGGTTGTAGCGGTCTATTAATTTCAATGTTCGCCAAATTTATAGCCCATGCCGTAAGTTGATTGAATGTAATCGCCTGCACCGGCATCTATCAGTTTTTTCCTCAGGTTTTTGATGTGCGAATAGATAAAATCAAAGTTGTCTGATATATCTATCTCATCGCCCCATAAATGTTCTGCAATAGCATTTTTAGAGATCACCTTACCTTTATTGGCGATAAAATATAACAATAGCGCATACTCTTTTTTGGTGAGTTTAACCGGTGTTTCGTTTACAGAAACCTGTTTGGCTAAAAGGTCAACAGTTATCTCGTTAAAGATGATCTCGCGGTTACCGTTAAATGATTTACGGCGAACGATGGCCATAACGCGGGCTTTCAGTTCTGAAAGGTGAAAAGGCTTGGTCAGGTAATCATCGGCTCCAAGATCAAGGCCGTGCAGCCTGTCGTCTAACGAGTTTTTGGCCGAGATGATCAATACCCCGTCAGGGTGATGGTTGGCTTTCAGGGTTTCCAGTATATCAAGGCCGTTGCCGTTGGGCAGGGTAATATCCAGCAGGATGCAATCGTACCTGTAAAGGTTTATCTTTTGCAGCGCGCTCTCATAATCATGGGCAGTTTCGCAAATATTACCGCCCTCGGTAAAATAATCGCGGATGCTGTCGCGCAGGCCCGGCTCGTCTTCAATTACCAATACTTTCACAATGGTTTCAAAGCTCATCATCAATTCTGGATAAATTTTGTGGAAATTAATTGCCCTGCCATTATTTTTAAATATAGGGATTATGCCCGGCCAATGTTCTAATAAAAATTCCAGAATTTAAACAGATTTAAGGCATTCTTTAGTGAATGCGAAAGTTCAGAAATGCATTTGTTCTTGTTATCTGCGTATTTAGTTCGATAGGTGCCGGGGCGCAAAATTTAGATATTCGTTTACTGCAACAGTTCAATGGCCCGCCATCCGGTGCTGATGGTTTTTGGAAAGGCGTATCAAAAAGCGATTACATAGTAGTGTTTGGCGCACCTGTTGCCATGCTGGCTACAGGCTTTGCCACAAACGATAAAGAGTTGAAAATAAAAGCACTTGAAACCGGCGGCGCTGTATTGTTAGCTGAGGGTGCAACCGTATTGCTAAAGAATGTTGTTCACCGCGACAGGCCATATATCGCACATCCGGAGTTGTTTTACGGCAAATCAAACGCTACCGATTACTCCTTCCCATCAGGCCATACCTCAACAGCGTTTGCAACGGCTACATCGTTAAGTTTGAGCTTTCCTAAATGGTATGTGATAGCACCATCTTTTGCTTATGCATCTGCGGTGGGTTACTCGCGTATGTACCTGGGTGTGCATTACCCCAGCGATGTATTAGGTGGCGCGCTGGTAGGGGCAGGCTCGGCGTTCTTAACTTTTAAGCTTAACAAATGGCTGCATAAGCAGGTGCATTAAAGAAAAGCCACCTTGTTCAAGATATGCTTACTCTTAAGTAGTTACAGATGGTTAATATTCGCGATACTCTACGGCAATTGCTTATTTATATATCAATTGTTTGGTTGGCCGAATAATATTTTAATTGAATTATATCATTTGGGACAGGTTTGGAATTCCATTCTTTGTGGATAGCTAACGCAGCACCAACCGCGGTAGCTTGCGCCATTGACGCCGAGAATACTTCTATGTTTGGAAATGCCTGCGCCAGCAGGTGCATAAACACACTGTTTTTACTAAAGCCGCCGTCTACAAATATGCGCTTCACTTTGGTACCTTTTAACACAAGCCCTGTAGAGTATACCTGGATGTTAACCAGATCAAGGATCAGTTGATGGTAGGCCTCAGTATCGTTACGATACTCAGAAAGGTCCCTCTTGCCAAAGGCTGAGATTTTGGCGCGTGGATCCTGCTCTACTGATAACTCTTTCGATTTTAAATAATTGATGATCTCAGGGTCAAAAACAACGTTGCGGTATTTGATGATATCCGTATCAAAATGGGCGGCAATGCGTTTTACCTGTTGCTCGTGCTCGTTACCAGAAAATAACCTCGATGCTTTTACCGGTTTGCCCTGGTATTGCAGGTAGCTGAGGCAATCGTCTTTTAACTCATCGGTGGTTAAAGGCTGCTGGTTAAAAGGGTTTAAGCTGATGCACCAGGTACCGGTACTTATAAGTATGAAAGGCTCATGAAAGTTAACCAGGTAGGGGATAAGCGCAGCAGAGCTATCGTGCAAACCAATACCCACCTTGTAATTATTACCGGGAAATAAAACCGGCATCACCTTGTTGGCGGGTTGGATGGATGGCAGTTTTAACGCGATACCTTCCTGCTGTGTCCACTCGTGGTAGCGGTTCTGTTCAAAATCCCAAAGGCAGGTGTGGCAGCCAATGCTGGTGAGATCAGAATAGGCTTTACCGGTGAGCAGGTAACTCATGTATTGCGGCAGATGCAACGCGTTCGCCACGCGATTGAATACATCCGGCTGTTCTTTTTTTAAACGGTAAAGCTGTAAACCGCTGTTTAAACTACCCAGTGCAGGTGATGCTGTTTGCACGCTTACTTTATCTTTACCGCCGTATTTGGCGTAAAACTGTTCGCTCAGTTCTTCGGGAAACTCTTTCAGGTAATTGTACAAGGGTGTAAGCGGTTTGCCATCCTCGCCAACGTAAATAAAGCTTGCGCCATAGGCCGAAAAATTTACCGCTTTTACTTTAAACTGAGGCATCCTGAAAACCTCGCTCAGCGAATCGAACACCGAAAGCCTCAGGCTCTCAATATTCTCACAGGGGAAGCCATCTTCATCAACCGTCTCCAAGAAACGGGCGGTCTTTTCAAAAACTATTTGGTAGTTCTCATCAAACAAGAATAGTTTTTTATTGGTCTTCCCAACATCAAATATGGCTATAACGGGTGTTGCACTCATATTGCCTGTTTTTATAAACCTGTTGCAACAGTTTTTAAGCCGCGCTCTTTTATGAGATTGTTGCGCACATCAAGTTTGCGGTAAGCACCTATTGGGTCTAACGAACCACCTTCACGCAGGCTTGCCTCAGCTATCAATGGCCTTACATCGGTACGGTAGGCCTGCTGCAATATTTCCTGGGCCAGTGCCACATCGTTATTTTGCTGGGCTGTTTTTAATGCTGGGGTATCTATCAGTAAAGCCTGTGCGTAAGCAATTTTTATGGCCTGTACAGATTGCAAAAGATCTTCAATAGGGTCTTTTACGTTGTGCGATGCATCTATCATCCAGCCGATTGAAGTGGCGTGCGCCATGCCGCGGGCATCCATACCTTCCACCAGTTCGTTAAATATCAGGAACAATTGGTATGGGTTGATGCTGCCTACGGTAAGGTCGTCATCACCGTATTTTGAATCATTGAAATGGAAGCCGGCCAGTTTACCTTCCATCAACAGGAGTGATACGATCTGCTCGATATTGGTATTTGGCAAGTGATGGCCCAGATCTACCAGGGTAGCCGCTTTATCGCCCAATTTATTGGCCAGCAACAGGGATTGCCCCCAATCGCCGATGGTGGTTGAGTAGAAGTTGGGTTCATAAGGTTTGTATTCTATCCAGATCTTCCAATCATGAGGGAGAGCGTTGTAGATCTCTTGCAAACTCTCATGTGTACGTTGGAATGCTTCTCTGAAATTTAATTGCCCGGGGAAGTTGGAACCATCAGACAACCAAACCGACAGCGCTTTTGAGCCAAGCTCTTTGCCGTAGTTAATTACCTGTATGTTATGCTCAACTGCCTGCGCACGCACCACTTTATCTACATGGTGCAACGAGCCGAACTTATAGCTGTGTTCGGCATCTTTCTGGTCCTGGAAGGTATTGGAGTTTACGGCATCAAAATGTAGCCCCAGTTGTGTGGCCAGTTGTTTTATCGACGACGCATTGTCAGGAATATCCCACGGAATGTGCAGTGATATGGAGTTGCTCGATCTGTTCAATGCATGGATAACACCAACATCTTCAATTTTTTCTTCCAGACTGCCCGGCTCGCCACCACCGCTAAACCTGCCGAAACGAGTGCCGCCTGTGCCCAAAGCCCAGCTCGGGATAGCCACATTAAAGGCCTGTAGTTTGGTTAAAACACCATCAAGATTATTTATATCAGCCGCAACGTGCTCAAAATTACGCTGGTGTTTTGTGGATAACTGATGGTTGTGCTCATCAATCAAATATTTTTCTATCTGCATAATTATGTAGGTATAAAGCCCTTTAGTGATTGGTGCACCAAAAGGTTTAGAATCATCAATTTACTTCTCCTTCCCTCTCCTTTGGAGAGGGAAGGAGAAGTCTTTATCTTACAAAAGCCGTTGCTACACCGCCATCAACATTCAGTACGTTACCGGTTGATTTGTTAAGCAAGCCACCTGCAAATGCAAAGCAGGCGTTAGCAATATCTTCAGGTAAGATGCTTTCATTCAATAATGTACGCTTGGCGTAGTAGGCCGGCAACTCATCAACTGTGATGCCGTAAGCTTTTGCACGGCCTTCGGCCCAGCCGCCTGCCCATATATTGCTGTCGCTGATCACCGCATCGGGGTTAACTACGTTAACGCGGATCTTATCGCCACCCAACTCAGCCGCGTTTAGCCTGCTAAGGTGTAATTGCGCCGCTTTTGCGCTACCGTAACCGGCATTATTAGGGCCGCTTACTAACGCGTTTTTGCTCACTACGTTAATAATGTCTCCACCAATATCCTGTTTTTTCATCACAGCTACAGCAGCCTGGGTAACAAAGAACTGGCCTTTTACTAAAACGTCATAAAGTAAGTCCCAGTCTGTAGCGGTGGTATCGCCGATAGTTTTAGAGATAGAAAGCCCCGCGTTGTTCACTATAAGATCTACACCACCAAATTGCAATGCGGCAACATCCAAAGCCGCTTGTATCTGGTCGTTATTGGTAACATCCATAACAGCTAAGGCGTAGGCATCTTTACCAAAAAGGCCTTTAAATTCTTCGCCGGCACCTTGTAAACGCTCTTCGTTCAGGTCGTTTAATACAACAACGGCACCTTCCTGGGCAAACTTTTTGGCGATAGCTTTGCCGATGCCGCCTGCACTACCGGTTACCAAAGCCACACGGCCCGATAAGGCTTTTGGTTTTGGCATGCGCTGTAATTTAGCTTCTTCCAACAACCAGTATTCAATATCAAAAGCTTCCTGGCGGGGCAGGGAAGTGTATTGAGAGATAGCTTCAGCGCCTTTCATTACGTTAATGGCGTTGATATAGAACTCGGCCGCAACGCGCGCTGTTTGTTTGTCCTTTGCAAAGGTGAACATACCAACGCCGGGATACAGGATCACTACCGGGTTAGCATCGCGGATAGCAGGGCTGTTATCGTGTTTACAGGTGTTATAATAATCGGTGTACATTTGGCGGTAGGCCTCAAACGCAGGGGCAAGTTTATCTTTTAGCGCAGCTACATCACTCAGGTCATCACCGGCTTTAAGATCCAATACCAGTGGACTGATCTTGGTTCTTAAGAAGTGGTCCGGGCAGCTGGTACCCAGCGGAGCCAGCCTGTCCAAATCGTTTGAGTTGGTAAACTCCAGCACGCGTGCATCATCAGTAAAATGACCTATCATGGAAACCTTTGATGAGCAGAAACCACGCAGAACAGGGGCCAAAGCAGCCGCCTGTTTTTTGCGCTCATCAGCAGCAAGGCTTTGTAGCCTTTGGCCGCCAAATACAGGGCCTTTTTTGCCGTAGTTTTGCTCCAGGTATTCGGCACATTTTTCGATCACTTCAAGGGTATTGATGTAGCTTTCGTAAGCGGTATCGCCCCAGGTAAATAACCCGTGCGAGCCTAACATGATACCGCGGATACCGGGATTGTTATCCAG
Source organism: Mucilaginibacter conchicola (assembly GCF_003432115.1). GTDB lineage: Bacteria > Bacteroidota > Bacteroidia > Sphingobacteriales > Sphingobacteriaceae > Mucilaginibacter > Mucilaginibacter conchicola. The sequence goes on along the minus strand of NZ_QWDC01000001.1, from coordinate 1,923,807 downwards.
GCACTCTTTCAATTGCAAACCAAGGTCGAAACCCGGGCGCTGCCAGCCTACCCAGCCAATAGTACCGCCAAATAATTCTTTGGTTATTTGTTCGCCGTCTTTAGCTGCTGCAATGGCAATGGCTGCATCGGGGTGCAGGTGGTCAATGTGTTTAAACGGCAGGAAACCATGTAGTGGTGTATCAATAGAAGGTGCTTTTGAGCTAAGGTCAAAAATACTGTGGTTAAAAAGTTCCACCATCTCATCTTCAAACTCGATACCTCGGTAAACGTTTTTAAGGCTGCGTAACCTGTCAACATATAAAGCCGCCAGTCCGCTTTTTTTTAGCGTACCAATATCACCGCCCGATCCTTTTATCCACATTACCTCAACCTCTTTGCCGGTTAAGGGGTCTTTATCAAACACCTTGCATGAGGTATTGCCGCCGCCGTAGTTGGTAAGGCGCAGGTCGGCACCAAGCAGGTTTGAGCGGTATATCAATAAAGCTACTTCATCTCCCGCCAGCTCTGCAGCTTTGGCCTCGTCCCATAAGTAGCTTACATGTTTAAATTGTTTTGTAGCAGACATATTTATTAATTACTGAATTGTCGATTTTATGAATTATTGTTTTTATCTGTTTTGATCTTGCGTCTTATTTAGCCTCACCTAAATCCTCTCCAAAGGAGAGGGCTTTAAAAACATACTTCTCAGAATCTTCTCTTTTGGAGAGGGCGGGCTGAGGCTTATTTTATCGAATTACCATAACCCACCACCAATACCGATACGATGATAGTAGCTATGCCTGCCATCACCGTATAGATTGCTTTTTTGCTTACGCCTTTCCATTCTTTTAATAACAGGCCCCATATATTAGCTATCAGGATAATAAACGCCATGTGTAATATCCACGAGCTGGCACCGTTGCCCAGTTTGCTTTCGCCCATGCCATAAAAAAAGAATTGCAAAAACCAGGTTGTGCCCGCCAGTGCCGAAAAGATGTAGTTCTTTAACAGCGGTTTTGTACCATCGGTATAGTTACCGAACGTTTTGTTGCGGGCGTTTAAGATCATACACCATATAAAGTTGGTGCTAAGGCCGCCCCAAAGCAGCACTACGTAGATCACGTTGTTCTGGAACAGGAAATTGCCCTGACCTGGGTGCGTGGCTTGCCAGGCCTGGTTAGCTACATCGGCCATTGATTTGCCCGCCTCTATACCAAAGTTGAAACAAGCACTTAACACGCCCGATACAATGGCTACAAATATGCCCAGACCAAAACGGTAGTCTTTATTCTCTTCGGCAACGGTTTGTTTTTGTGCCAGTTCTTTCTCTTTGATAGTACCTGCTTTACCGCAAATGATGATACCCAGGCTGCATATTACTATACCCAGCAGCACCATTTGCCCCCAATGGCTATGCAGCATCATGCTGAAACTGTCTTTGCCTTCCTGCGGGAAAAAGTTATAATAAACAGATGGAATGATAGAACCGAAGACCGCACAAAGTCCCAGTATAATGGTACTGCCCAATGATACGCCCAAATAACGTACACCCAAACCATAAGTTAAGCCGCCTATGCCCCAAAGCAGGCCGAAGAAATAGGTGAGTGTTAATATTTTGCCGTTAGTTTGCGCTATGATATCTGTAAAGCCGGGTATGGTTAACCAGGCGGCAACAGGTGGCACAATAAGCCAAGAGAAAATACCGCCTACTATCCAGAAGCTTTCCCAGGCCCAGCCTTTTACTTTTTTATAGGGAATGTAAAAACTCCCGGAAGCAAAGCCGCCGATAAAGTGCAGAATAACGCCAAACAATGCCTGCATAATTCAAGGTTCTCTAAAAAGGGTTTATAAATGGTTATTACAATAATAAAGTTAAGTGTTTATTTAACTATGCCTATCTGTTACCATGCTGCTTTAGTTGTATGGCAATGGTAGAGTTGGGTATAGTTGAGCTAATTATTTAGAATATTTTCGGTAAGCTTAACTAAGAGCGTCTTTTAAACCAATAACAGGCGCAGTTTAACCCCAAAAAACTCCGATGATCAAAGGGTATGGATACACTTTTTAAAAAGTGGCCATGCTTGCATTTATTGCATTATGTTAGTTTTGGGTGTCATTAAGATAATACATGCCTTTTTACACACTTATAATAAAGGTGTTGATCAATATATGGATAGGGAAATTAGGCGGTGGCAAACAATAAATTATAATAGGAATATTTTGAAGCGTTTAAATTACATCACCACATTAGGGGTCATTTATATCATGTTAGCAAGCTCTGTTGCATACGCACAACGCACAACGGCTTTGCAATGCGAGCATCTGGTATCGCCCATAGGGGTTGATGCCCGTCATCCACGCCTTTCATGGCAAATGGAAGATAGCCGCACAGGTGCGGCGCAATCTGCTTATCAGGTTTTGGTAGGTACCGATTCGGTGCAACTGGCAAAATCACCGGCGGTATGGAACTCCGGCAAAATAACATCATCGGTAAGCAATATTACCTATCAGGGCAAGGCCTTGCAGCCCTCAGTTAAATATTACTGGTTGGTGCGCACCTGGGGCCGCAGCGGCAAACAATTGCCAGATAGCCGGATCAGCAGTTTTGAGACCGGGCTGATGGGCGCTAATAACTGGAAAGGCTCGTGGATAAGCGATATGGGCAGCATCAATACCCTGCCTGCGCCTTATTTCCGCAAGGCATTTACGGCAGGGAAAAAGGTAAAGTCGGCAAGAGCGTATATAGCCGTTGGCGGTTTGTATGAACTGTATATCAACGGGCAAAAAATAGGTAACCACCGTTTAGATCCTATGTATACCCGCTTTGACAGGCGCACGCTTTATGTAAGTTATGACGTTACCAAGCAACTGCAGCAAGGCAAAAATGCCATAGGGGTATTGTTAGGTAACGGCTGGTACAACATGCAATCTATAGCCGTATGGAACTTTGACCGTGCCCCGTGGCGTAACAGGCCAACCTTTTGTATGGACCTGAAGATAACCTATACCGACGGGACAATTGCGACAGTTGCAACCAACGATAGCTGGAAAACCCATGCCAGCCCCATCACCTTCAACAGTATTTACACCGGCGAGCATTACGACAGCCACCTGGAATTACCCGGATGGAATAAGCCTGATTTTGATGATAAAGACTGGAAGGAAGTAATGTTACGTGCCGCACCGTCAAAACAAATTGTTAGCCAGGTAATGCAGCCTATCCGCAATGTGGATGAGATAGAGGCGAAATCTATTGAGAAATTTAATGATACCACTTATGTGGTTGACCTGGGCAGGAACATTTCGGGTGTAACTAAAGTGAAGCTAAAAGGCGATGACGGGACAGTAGTGCGCGTTAAACATGGCGAAAGGCTTTACCCTGATGGACATGTAGATATGTCGAACATTGATGTTTACTATCGACCTAAAGATAAAAGCGATCCTTTTGGTACGGATATCATCACCCTTAATGGTAAAGGTACGGTTGAGTTTATGGCGAAATTCAACTATAAAGGTTTCCAGTATGTTGAAGTAACCAGCACCAAACCTATCGACCTTAAGAAAGAAGACGTTACCGGGTATTTTATGCACAGCGATGTGGAGCCCGCAGGTAAGATCACGTCATCAAACCCGTTGATAGACCGTTTGTGGTGGGCCACCAATAACTCCTATTTATCAAACCTTTTTGGTTATCCTACAGATTGCCCTCAGCGCGAAAAGAACGGCTGGACAGGCGATGGTCACTTCGCCGTAGAAACCGGTTTGTTCAATTTTGATGGCATCACTATCTACGAAAAATGGCTTGGCGATCATCGTGATGAACAACAACCCAACGGTGTACTGCCAGATATTATCCCGACCGGCGGCTGGGGCTATGGCACAGCAAACGGCACCGACTGGACAAGTACCATTGCCATTATTCCATGGAACCTGTATATGTTTTATGGCGACAGTAAGGCCTTGGCTGATAATTATGATAATATCCGCGCGTACGTGAATTATGTAGATGGCATCAGCACAAATAATTTGACAACGTTTGGCCGGGGCGATTGGGTGCCGGTTAAGTCATCATCGTCGCTGGAATACACTTCGTCAATTTATTTTTATGTAGATGCAACTATTCTGGCAAAGGCAGCCAAATTATTTGGTAAACAGGCAGACTATACCCATTATACCGAACTGGCGGCTAAGATCAAAAAAGCCATCAACGATAAGTATTTTAACAAAGCTACAGCCATTTACGGCAGCGGCGTGCAAACGGAACTCAGCATGGCCCTGCAATGGAATGTTGTACCTGACGAATACAGAACCAAAGTGGCCCAAAACCTTGCGAAACGAGTAGCAGACGATAAAATGCATATTGATGTTGGTGTATTAGGCGCAAAGGCTGTACTGAATGCATTGAGCAATAACGGACAAGCAGAAACAGCTTATAAACTGGCTTCGCAGGATACCTACCCATCATGGGGGTGGTGGATAGTGAACGGTGCAACCACGCTTTACGAGAACTGGAACATACAAGCCGAGCGCGACATTTCGTTAAACCACATGATGTTTGGTGAAATAGGCGGCTGGTTCTTTAAAGGCCTGGGCGGCATACTGCCCGATGAGGCACATCCGGGCTTTAAAAACGTGTTGCTGAAGCCAAATTTTGTTTCGGGTTTAAACTTCTTCACGGCATCGCATAACGGGCCTTACGGTAAGATCATTTCATCATGGGAGCGTAAGGGGCAGGATGTGATGTATAAAGTTACCATCCCGGCAAATTCATCGGCAACCATAACCTTCCCTGATGCGGCAAAGGCAAAGGTTTATTTAAATAACGCACAGATAAAAAATACAGCAAACTACTCTGTAGCTGCCGGCAGCTATCAGTTTAAGGTGAGTTATTAAAGTAATGCGATATACAATAAGAACATCCCGACTGGCAATCGGGATGTTCTTGTTAGCAGGCAGGGTAGCTCCTACGGAGCAGAGGAGTATCCGTCTTATTTTCTACAAAGCGTTAGCCCCGATGGGGTAGTTTTGCGCAAGGATGATGAAAATATAATGCTTCAGATTAAAAAAGTAATAAATGTCCTGTAGGGACAACCGCTTTGTAGAGTAAACAGCAGTGAGAATTTTGCCCTTAGGGGCTACCCTTACAGCGCATCATATAGAGTTTCTGATGATGGTATTGAACGGTACTTTATGGTGTTCTGTTGAGTTATTTAAAACCAGTTCTGCCGCTTTTTCGCCCATAAAACCAAAATCGGTTGATATGGTGGTGATGCCGTTAAGTATCAGTCGCTTCAAAGCGGTTTCGTTATAAGATATAATGCCGATATCTTCTCCCATTTTATAGTTAATGCTAAGGGCTTTATCAATCAGTTCAACCAGGTCATCTTCGGTAAGCGTAATATACAGCGAGTTTTTGAGGATGGTTTCCGACTTAAAATCTGAGATGATATCATAATCGCAGTTATGTGCCTTGCAAAAGTTGAGGAAGCCGATGAGTATATCTGTAGAGAAATAGCTCTGCTTAGGGAATACAATGGTTAACGAAGTGTACTGGCGTACTTTATCAGCCAGGTTGGTTAGGGCATTATAAATATCGTTCTGGAAATCCTCATAAACCGCACCAAATTGGCCTGTTACCCCGTCAATCAGTTTGCCCATCAGTATCAGCTTTTCTTTTGGCACCTCGTTTATCACCTCAAAGGCATTATCAGCCTTATCTCTAAAATGGGGCACTATCACCACTTTATCGTACTTATCCTGCTTCTCGAGTAATAGTTTTTTAAAGAAATTGAAATTGCTGTTATAAATATAAAAATCAATAGAGGCCTTGTTAGCGAGTGCACCTGCAAAAGCATCATACAATAACTTTTTGTGTGCGCTGAGTTTGTTGAACAAGAGTAAAACACGCACAGGTTGGTCAACCCGTGTATTTGAGATAAAATATCCCTTGCCAGGCACCGAATTAATAACACCTATCTTTTTAAGATCGTTGTAAGCACGGGTGATGGTGTTTCTGGAGATATCGAGCGCAATACTCAGATCATTGATAGAAGGCAGTACATCATCCTTGTCTATCAGGTTATCCTCAATGGCGCGCAGTATAGAGTTGTATATCTGGGCGTAGTAGGGTGTAATAGAATATTCGTCTATCCTTAAGATCTTTAAAAAATTCCTCATCAGTTGTTGTAAATATACCGGTGTTCTCGGTTTTACAATAAATCTAAAGCAAGTTTACGATAATCTGCAGGGGGTGGGGTTGATATTCATCACCAATTGAGGTGGATGCTTGTATTATGCGGTAAAAGTTAGTAATTGTTTTATTTATAAGCTTGAGCTTAGTAAGCTATAGTAATAATTGCATTGTAGCCATCTGATTTGCGTAAACAAATTATCAGTAGATAAGCTAANCTGTTTGACTCTCTTTTCGTGGGAGCAACAGGATTCGAACCTGTGACCCTCTGCTTGTAAGGCAGATGCTCTGAACCAGCTGAGCTATGCTCCCTTTTTGTTTGCCCTTTTAATCATTTCTGATTAGCTGAGCTCCCTTGCGTTTGGGAATGCAAATATAGAGTTTACTTTTAATGTGTCAAAAAAATATTTCAAAAAAAATATAAGTGGCAGAAAAGCAATGAAATAAATTTTATCACATGGCAATTTCGTGGTTCCCGCGCGGGTCTTCGGGCAAAATTTCCATCTCAGGATACTCAATATAGTCGGCATACCATTGTATAGCGCTTACTACGTCAAGGGCATCTTCGGCATTAATGTTAATGGTTTCAAACGCATATAGCTTATTATGCGCATACCCATATAGCTGTATCTCGTTATCACTTGGGGTAAACTGATCTTCACTTAAACAATACACTCGTATCTTCAAACTGGTATCTCTTGAGTGTATTACATCCCGGCAAGGGTTGCTGGGGTCTGTCGCCAATAAATACACATTGTAATCCATACCTATTGTAACATAGTTAGTTCTAATAAGTTTCTAAAAAATATCATCAAAAGTTTAGTACTTATAGTTGTGTATTATGGCTTACGAGTTAATTTTCTACATAATGTGAAGTAAGTTCTACGATAAAAATTTCGGCACATTTAAAAAAGCCCCTTTTTAAGGCAAATTGGATGGTATCAGGAATCGGCACCTGGTTTGTATAAGTATTAATACCCTTCTCAAAGGGAGTTTTTCATAGGTAGATGTAGGGCCGTAGGACTGCGAGAGTCTTCCGGCCTTTTTTATTTACCCGGCTTTCCTTTCATGATCATACAATCCCGTATTTAGAATTTTATCCCGGTTGCCTCGTTACTGATGTAGCGTTTGAGTTAATTTTCTACACATTGGGAAGCGGTTTCTACACTAAAATTATCGGCATACTTAAAAAAGGCGCCTTTTAGGCAAATTAGGGTGTTTTTTAAACAGGCATCAGGTTTGTATATATATTAATACCCTTCTCAAAGGGAGAGTTTTTCATAGGTAGATGTAGGGCCGCGAAACTGCGAGAGTTTTTCGGCCTTTTTTATTTACCGCAGTTTTCGCTCATTCGTGTTTATCCATTACGTTATAAAATCCGTTTTAAGGTTCAAATATTTCGTTTGATAGCATGAGATAGCCTTTGAGTTAATTTCTACATCTTGGGACGAAAATTCTACGATATTTATTTCCATTAATTTAAAAACAGGCCTTTTTAAGCAATTTGAAGACGTTTGTGAAAAGGGCATCAGGTTTGTATAAGTATTAATACCCTTCTCAAAGGGAGTTTTTCATAGGTAGATGTAGGGCCGTAAGACTGCGAGAGTCTTCCGGCCTTTTTTATTGTTTTTACTCTGTTTTTGAGTGCCCACTCTATTATCGAATACTCTGCTTTGCTATAACAACTCTGCTTTGCTATAAAGCATCCGAATCGCCAATCCGGCCAGAACAAACGCGCGTAATTGGTCTTAAACTGTAATAAACTAAAACAAATTTTATGAAAACAGACATTAACCCAATTACCGGTAATGTGAATATGGCCCGCAGGTCGTTTTTGCGTTATGCAGGAGCCGGCGTTGCTACTGCAGCCGTTGTAGGTGTAACAGCCTGCCACAAAGACCGTGTTATTGTTAACCCGGGCGGTACATCCGACATTGGTTCTGACGATATAGGTATCCTTAACTACGCTTACGCACTTGAGCAACTTGAGGCAGCTTTTTACACCGAAGTTGTTGCCCATGCGTACACAGGTATCTCAACGGTTGAATTAAACTATATGACCGATATCCGCGATCATGAGGTAGTACACCGCGAATTTTTTAAAGCCGCTTTAAAGTCTAATGCTATCATGTCTTTAACGCCTGATTTTAGCAAGATAGATTTCTCAAACAGAACCAGTGTGCTGGCAACAGCCAAGGCCTTTGAAGACCTTGGGGTGCAAGCTTACGATGGTGCCGGTTTTCTTATCAAAACACCAGAGTATCTTACTATAGCGGGTAAAATTGTATCTGTTGAGGCAAGACACGCAGCGCTGATAGCTAATTTGATCTCTCCGGGATCTTTTGTACCCGACGATCAGGTTGATGGTAATGGTTTAAATAAGTCTGCAACCATTGCGCAGGTGTTGCCTATTGCTAACACCTTCCTTAAGACAAAAGTGACTGCAAAAGCATTTAATTATAACGGTTAATCGATATCGCCATGAATGTATTCAACATAATAGAAGAAATAGAAAAAGTGGATCCCGAAGTTTACGAGCGTTTAAATCCTCGTCGTGCGGCCATTAAAAATATTACCAGCTTTGGCTCAAAAGTAGCCGCAGCCGCATTGCCATTTGCTTTAGGAACAATGTTCAAGAAAGCCTATGGCCAATCAAGCTCAACTGTGCTTGATGTATTGAACTATGCATTAACCTTGGAGCATCTCGAAGCTGCCTTTTATACCCAAGGCCTTGCAAAAGCAGGTTTAGTGCCTGCCGCTAATACAAGCTATCTGGCATTGATAAAAAGAGACGAGGTTGCTCACGTTAAATTTTTACAAGACGTGATCACATCGCTTAATGGTACCGCTGTTACTGCAGGTACCTATGATTTTACCGGTGGTAACAATAAAGGCAATGGCCCGTTCAAATCTGTGTTTACAGATTATGCCCAATTTCTTGCTGTTGCACAGGTGTTTGAAGATACAGGTGTGCGTGCATATAAAGGGCAGGCACCGGCTTTGTTAGGTAACCAGGTTGTTTTAACAGCAGCCCTTGGAATCCACGCTGTTGAGGCCCGCCACGCATCGGCGGTAAGAAAACTGCGCCATGATCTTAACCAGGATGCCAATACCAAACCGTGGATAGTAAGCACAGCTACTTTAGGTAATGATACCGGTGTTGCTGCTGCAAATGCTAACTATGCTGGTGAAGAAAACGTAAGCCAGGGAGGTGTTGATCTGGTTGCTGCGCTGAAAGTTTCAAACGCGATTGCATCAGCATCGTTTGATGAGCCTTTGACCAAAGAGCAGGTAACCGCTTTAGTTGTAGGTTCATTTATTGTGACCACGTAAGCAATTAAAAGTAACAGATTGAAAAAGGCTCCCGAATTTCGGGAGCCTTTCTTTTTTATGCGTATTTAATTATTGCCTTGCAGGGCGTGCGTTACGCGCCGGAGCTTGTTCGCGCTGTTGCTGTTGCTGGGCTCGTTGTTGTTCCTGTTGTTGCCTTTGTTGCTCGCGCTGCTGTTGTTGTTGCTGCGCTTGCTGTTGGCGCTGCTGCTCCTGTTGTTGGCGTTGTTGCTGCATCTGCTGCTGCTGAGCCTGTTGCTGCTGGCGTTGCTGCTCTTGCATTTGCTGGCGTTGCTGTTCCTGTTGCTGGCGCTGTTGTTGCAATTGCTGCTGTTGCTGGCGGGCTTGTTGTTCCTGTTGCCTTGCCTGCTCTTGCTGCTGGCGCTGTTGCATTTGTTGCTGGCGCTGCTGATCTTGCACCTGAGAGCGTTGCTGCCTCAATTGTTCTTGTTGCTGGCGCTGCTCATCACGGGCCTGTTGTTGCAGCTGGCGAATTTGCTGTTGAGCCTGTTGGCGCTGCTCGGCAGATTGCTGGTCGCGTTGTTGTTGCTGCTGTTCGCGGGCCTGGCGTATTTGGTCTTGCTGTTGCTGGCGTTGCTGCTGCATTTGTTGCCTTTGCTGTTGCAATTGTTCGCGTTGTTGCTGGTCAGTGGCCTGTTCGCGGGTACGGGCATTATTTTGCTGCTGGCGTTGCTGCTCAGCCTGTTGTTGTTGTTGCTCACGCTGCTGCTGACTTTGCTGACGTTGTTGATCACGTACCTGTTGTTGTGCCTCGCGGCGCTGCTGATCAGTTTGTTGTTGCGGCTGCACTTGTTGACGAGGCTGGCGACCGTTCTGCTGTCTTTCAACATTACGCTGATCGGCCGTTGTTGTGGCCGGTGTGCCGGGGCGTGCTGTGCGGCCATCGGCGTTACCGCGGCTGTTATCTACACGTACAACATTAGTATTAGGGTTGCTGCTACGTGCGGTTGCCGCAAGTTTAGAAGCATTTGCCTGGTTGTAACCTCGGCCATTGCCGCCGGCTATACGCTGGCTCGGGTTTTCGCGACGGTATGCCGCAGCATCAACCACGCGGGTAGGGCGGGCATTATCATCCTTCCTTATAACTGGCCTGTAAATATTAATGTTATTGTTATTAATAGTTGTACGCGATGGTCTGTTAATATTGGTAATATTATAAACCCTTACAGGGCGCCTCGTAATGCGCTGGATATCTTCACGGCGCGGGCCACTTATATAAGTTATATTATTATGCACATAGGTATTACGTATGTAAGTGGTACGATTGATATAGGTATGCGCACGATAAGCCGGCACATAATAATTATATATGTTAGGCGATGTGATATATTGCTGCGGAGCAAATATCCAGTAATTATCAGGTACAGAATAGCCTCCACCGAATGACAGGCTTATATCAATACCCGGCTGCATTGGTGCCCAGCCATAGTAACCGCCGCCATCTCTCCAGCTAACCCAGGCGGGTGCCCACTCGTTACCTGGTATCCATTCCCAGCCATAATAGTTGTCAAATCTCCAGCGACCATAATGGAAAGTAGCCCATCCCCATGGATAATCAGATACCCAGGTATTACCATATTCTGTTAACGCCCAGTAGCCGTTGGTGCCATAAGGCCGAAAATTCTGGTCAACATCAGGTATCCATACGTTACCGTATTGCTGATCGTAAACCCAGGTGCCGTAGGGTGATAGTTCATCATAAAACTCCTGGTCTGATACATATCCCTGGGCAAATATTTTGTTGGGTGCTGATACCATCAGCATGAATGCCACTAAGGCTATTCCCCATATTTTTCCTAATTTTTTCATGTTTAGTAGTATTGGTTTAGTATGGTTTTATATTACAGACTAACCATTAACACAAACGTTTAACCCTATAAATGTTTTATAGCCATTGTCATAAAACATTTACATAGCACAGCTTATTTTATAAGTAGCAAGTACGTTCTCAGGAAAAAAATAGATAATTTTGGCTTTAAACTTATATCGACTATGAGCACAGTAAATATCCCTCGCTTGGATCTTAACACTTATATAAATGGCAGCGCCGAAGAGCGTAAAGCCTTTTCTGATGCTATTGGCCAGGCTTTTAATGAAACCGGCTTTGTTACCATTACCAACCATGGCTTAAGTAAAGAATTAATAGATAGCCTTTATACCCGCGTAAAATCGCTTTTTGCTTTGCCCGAGGATGTGAAGATGAAATACGAGATCCCGGGTTTGGCCGGTCAGCGTGGTTATACGGGTAAAAACAAGGAAACGGCTAAAGGCTTTAAAGTGCCCGATCTGAAAGAGTTTTGGCAGATAGGCCAGACCGTTACTGATGACGCTCCCGAAAAGGAACTTTATCCTGATAACGTGCAGGTTGCCGAGCAGCCTGAGTTTAATGCCGTAACGCTTGAGGTTTACAAGAAACTGGAAGCAGCAGGTATCCACCTGTTACGCGCTATTGCCGTGTATTTAGGTTTGGATGAGAATTACTTTGACGATAAAGTACACAACGGTAATTCTATCTTGCGTACACTACATTATTTCCCGATAGAGAACCCTGATGCTTTGTCTCCTGATGCTGTACGCGCCGGTGCGCACGAGGATATCAACCTCATCACCTTATTAATAGGTGCCAGTGCCGATGGTTTGGAGTTACTTACCCGCGATAACAGCTGGTTCCCGGTTAAGGCACATGGCGAAGACCTGGTGGTTAACGTAGGCGATATGCTGCAGCGCTTAACCAACAACAAATTAAAATCAACTACGCATAGGGTAGTAAATCCGCCGCGCGAGGAAATGAAGAACTCACGTTTTTCTGTACCGTTCTTTCTGCACCCAAAATCAACCATGGATTTGACCAGTCTGCCATCGACCATTGATGCGGAGCACCCAAAACTATACACCGATACCACTGCAGGCGAATACCTTGATGAGCGCCTGAGAGAAATAGGCTTGAAAAAGTAAAAATTTAAAAGTCAAAATTAAAAAGCCCTGCACTGCGGGGCTTTTTAATTTAATAAATGCTGGCGCGAGCTTTCAGCTCGTGTCTAACCACATGGTTAGACACGAGATACGCTGCGCTAATCTCGCGACGGCGGGTGACTTTTTGTTTTTACAACAGACTATGTCATTTCGAATGAGCGGCAGCGAGGAGAAATCTTCTACGCGCGATACTTACGGTGCAGAAGATTTCTCGTCGCCCCCACGCCTGGGTCCATCCCTTCTGCTCGCTCGAAATGACAGAGTGTGAGTAGAGTTTGTCAACGATTGATAGGTGTTCACGTTCACGCGCATGAACATCGTGAACACTCGTGAACGCCTGATAATCAGTTGTTTTTTGCTGACATGATTGTGTCACCGTAGATTTTAAACGTCTGTTTATCAATTGATAACGAAAATTGGATCATTCTTAGCGAGCTGCATATACCGCGTCGTTCCTCGCAATGACGCGCGGGGGAAGGATGTCCGCTCTTCTGTTTGTCAGAATATCCGCTTTATTTGTTGTCGATAAAAACTCTGTTTTTGTCAACGTAGTCAGATATCTGTTTTAACTCTTGCGGAGTAACCTTTGTGGATCTGTGTGGCTCTTTTTTGGGATCGTAAGCTTTATTTACGTTGTCGAAGGTTATAAGTGCCGGCCCGACCATCCGTATGCCAATACCATGGCAGGCACCGCATTTCGACCTGAATAATTTTTCCCCTTTCTCTGCATTGTAAACTTCAGCTACTTTTTCCGTGGCTTCAGGCTGAGCATTGTTAGCGCAACGCGGAAATAAAGTAAAAAGCGATATACAGATTATCAGAAGTTTCATTCAAAGGTTTATTAGTCTGATACAAAATAAACAAATGATTTTGTCATTTCGAACGAGCGATAAATACCGCGTCATTGCGAGGAACGAAGCAATCTCCAAACTATACAGAGCAAACCTGCCTATGTAGAGATTGCTTCGTTCCTCGCAATGACGCGCGGGGAAGGACTTGGCCCTTTCGAAATGACATTGTTAACTTTTAATCCAACACCACTTTCTCATGCTGGTACGGGATCTCGATATTCTTAAAACCGTGCTGCTTTAAAGTATTGGCAAAGTGCTGTTGTACTTCGTACTCGCCGTGTACCAGGAATATCTTTTTCACTTTTGCAGGATCCTGACAGTTGAGGAAGTGCAGAAGGTCTTCGTAATCGCCGTGGGCGCTCATGCTTTTGATGGAGCGTACATCGGCATTTACCTGGTAAGCATCGCCAAAGATCTGTACCTCTTTATTGCCGCGGGCAAGGCGGCCGCCAAGCGAGTTAGGTTCGGCATAGCCAACCAGCAGGATGGTGTTTTTAGAATTATTGATATTGTTTTTGATGTGGTGCTTCACCCTGCCGGCCTCGGCCATGCCGGATGAAGAGATAATAACACACGGGCGAGGATCATCATTCAAAGCGATGGATTGCTGTGTCGACTCGATAAACCTCAAGCCTTTAAACCCAAACGGATCCGGATCAACGCGCAATACTTTCTTCACGTTGTTATTGTACTCCTCGGGATGGTCTTTTAGTATTTCAGTCGCTTTTTCTGATAGCGGGCTATCCACATAATAAGGAACATCCGGCAATTCGCCGCGCAGCTCTAATGCATTTAATGCGTACAGCAACTCCTGCGTGCGGCCAACGCTGAAAGCCGGGATAATTACTTTCCCCTTTTTGCGCTCGCAGGTTTCTTTGATCACCTCAAGCAGATTGTCCTCAATAGGGCCGATGTCTTTATGCAGGCTGTCGCCATAGGTAGACTCTAAAAGAATATAATCTGCCTGCTCGAAAGTCTGCGGGCTTTTCAGTATCAGGTCGCCGTAACGGCCAACATCACCGCTAAAGGTAATGTGGGTTTCTTTGTCGTCCTCAACAACGGTAAGGTGCACTGCAGCGCTGCCTAAAATGTGCCCTGCATCGGTAAATTTAAAGCGCAGGTTTTTGTTGATGGCGTACTCCTGGTGGTAGTCTACTATCTTAAACAGGCGCATGGCTTCCATGGCATCATCTTCGGTGTACAACCCTTCCAGTAAAGGCTGACCGCGTTTTTTACGCTGCTTATTGCTGTACTCCACATCCTGCATCTGTATTTTGGCCGAGTCCATGAGCAGGATACGCGCCAGGTCCATTGTTGCAGATGTACAGAAGATGCTGCCCTCAAAACCTTCCTTAACCAGGCGGGGTATCAAACCACAATGATCGATGTGCGCGTGCGAGAGTATAAGGTAGTCTATCTTTTTGGGGTTAAAGCCAAAGTGTTCGTTCATGTCTTCGGTTTGCTCGCCCAGACCCTGGAACATGCCGCAGTCTAATAAAACCGTAGTGCCATCATTTAAGCGAAGCAGGTGTTTGCTGCCGGTAACGTTACGGGCAGCACCGTGAAAGGTTATTTCCATTTATAATTGATTGTTACAGGTAACCAAAAATGGTGAATTAAAGTTTCTTTTAAAATTAACTAAACTTTTAGTTGTATAATTAGTTTATTAGTTATACCTTAGATTTAAGTACTTACAATTATTGCACGATCCATGGAAATTAAAGAGTTAACCCGGGCCGAAGAACAAATTATGCAGGTGCTGTGGCAGCTGGATAAGGGCTTTGTAAAAGACGTTTTAGACGTTTTGCCAGAACCCAAGCCAGCTTACAACACCGTATCAACCATTATCAGGATACTGGAGACCAAGGGCTTTGTTGGCCATAATGCTTTTGGTAAAAGTCATGAGTATTACCCGCTCATAAGCAAAGACGCCTATAAGGATTTTGCGGCCGAAAAGCTTTTGAGCGGCTACTTTGATAATTCGGTAAACAGGATACTGTCGTTCTTCGCCAAGAAAGAGAAGATCAACCTTAAAGAGGCTGATGAGATCATGAAACTGATTGAAAAACTTAAAGAGAAATAGTTATGAGCTGGTGGCATTATTTAATACTGGTAAATATTTACCTGTGCCTGTTCTACGGCTTTTACAGCTTGCTGTTACGCCGCGAAACCTTTTTTCAGCTGAACAGGATCTACCTGGTAGGGACGGCCATATTGTCGTTCTTTATCCCGCTGATGCATAGTGACTGGGTGCAGGATCTGTTTATTACCAAGCAGGTGCAGTACTCTATTTATGGTGCCACCGCTATTACTTTAGCCAACGTTACACCGCTTAAAGATAACCCGCTTACCGTGGGCGAAGTATTGGGCGTACTGTATGCCATCGGTGTTGTTATATTGATAGCTAAACTGTTGATACAACTGGTGCTGTTACGCAGGGTTATCAATGATCCATCGCCAAAAGTATCATACTCTTTCTTTAACAAGATAAAAGTAGGGCAGGAGATAGACGGGCAGGAAGTGATACATAACCACGAGCTGGTGCATGCCCGCCAGTTTCACTCGGCAGATGTATTGATCATTGAAGCGGTAATGATCATGAACTGGTTTAACCCGATAGTTTACCTGTACCGCCGCGCCATTAAGCACGTGCACGAGTTTATTGCTGATAAACATACCCTCGATACCGGAACAAACAAGGCAGATTACGCCATGTTGCTGCTGAGCCAAACGTTTGATACGCCTGCGCACGGCCTGGTTAATCCGTTCTTTAATCATAGTCTACTCAAACAACGTATCATTATGTTACAGAAAAACAAGTCGCAGCGTATTAAGCTCATCAAGTATGGCTTATCTGCACCATTATTTGTGTTGATGCTGGTGTTATCATCAGCAACTATCAGCAACAGCAAAGCGGTTGAAACCATCAACAAAAAAGCCGATGCCGTTTTAGAAAGTTCGGTAACGGGTAAGTATAAATTACTTACCGATGCTGTGCAACCCGATGAACATTCAAGTTACAATGCTGCGGCGGATACAGTACCCGGTAAGGACAAATACATTGTTAATGTAATGCCTGCTTTCCCCGGGGGCGATAAAGCGTTCGGGCAGTTCCTGGCTAAGAATGTTAAATACCCCGCTGAAGCGAGGAATAAGAAAGTAGAAGGGCGTACTGTTATTACCTTTATGGTTGATAAGGATGGTTCACTGTCTGATTTTAAGGTAGCCAAAGCCGTTGGTAGCGGTACCGATGAAGAAGCTATACGGGTGCTTAAACTTTCACCGAAATGGAAACCCGGTATCAGCAACGGGAAACCGGTAAGAAGCCAAATGAGTGTGCCGATCAATTTTACATTAGCTGCTGATGCAAAGGCATCTGTAGAAACCCAACAGCAATTAGATGGTAAACCGGTGTTTACAGCGGTTGAACAATCACCATCTTTCCCCGGCGGAGAAGAAGCTTTCTCTAAATTTATCAGCCACACTGTTAAGTACCCTAAAGAGGCCAGAGAAAGAAATATACAGGGCCGTGTGATAGCTTCTTTTATTGTTGAAGAAGATGGCTCATTATCGAATATAAAAATTGTGCGCGGTGTTGGCTACGGAACGGATGAAGAAGCTATGCGTGTATTAGAGAGTTCGCCAAAATGGAAACCAGGTATTCAAAACGGGCATACGGTGAGGGTACAATATGCAGTGCCTATCAACTTTGCACTTGAGGTGCAGGATGGTGGTAAAGAAAAGAAAATGGGTTACATACCCGATAATCAGCCTAAAAACTATACCATACTGGCCGACAGCAGCAAAAACTGGATCTCATTAAAAAGCAACAAACAACCTTTGTATATTGTAGATGGCACCAAGGTAGCTTCCGTAAATAATCTCAATCCTAATGATATCCAGTCTATCACCGTATTGAAAGATAAAAATGCTTTATTAAAATATGGCAAAGATGGTGAAGCCGGTGTTGTAGAAGTAACTACCAAAGCTAAATCCCAATACCAGATCAAGATAAAATAGTCAAATCAGTTAAGTTAAACCATATCCCAAAAATGAGAAGCCGGTGCTATGCCAAATAGCCCGGCTTTTTTTAATGTGGGGCGCCGCGTGTTTCGGCTTCCTGCTGTTCGCGCATGTTGCGCATTATTTTAGTGAAGCCGCGGTGCTTGCCATAATAATCATACAGCGGAAACATCAAGCCCGTACCCCAAAACCGCGATTGGTTTTTGCGCATGTGGTAACGCTCGTCAATGGCGCGGCCTTCGGTCATGGCGGTTTCCATTTCTATCTGCGGGGCGCCTGTGGCTTTGTCTTCGGGGGTGAAGAACACTTTGGCGCTGTGGCCTATCACTTCCTGCTCGGTGTAACCCAAAAGCTTTTCGGCACCTTTGTTCCAGCTGTTAATGTCGCCGTTCTTATCAGTAGTTATCACGGCATAATCTTCAAGGCTATCCAGCACCTGGTGATAAAAATCTTCACTTATCCTAAAGTAACTGTCCTCAAAAATATCCTCTCCGGTAATTGAGGAATCTATGGTATGATAATCAACCTCAACGGTTACGCCATCAATACCGCATGCCAATTGCATAGGTTCGCGGGTGATGCGGTAAAAGGTTTCAAAACCATCGGGCAGGTTGTTCAACTGCGGTTTCTCGCGCAGGGGTTTTAATATAATATAGCCGCCGTCTGTTTCATCGGGCAGGTCTTTACTGTTTGATAATACATAGGTGTAGCCTTTCTCAATCAGGTCGCCTAATAGCTGTGGTGTTAAAGGGATCTTCATAGGTGTAATGCTTAAACAGCCGTGGGCCTGCGGATGATCTTTAACAGGATAATGATAATAGCTATAACCAGTAACAGGTGGATAATGCCACCCAATGCAGCAAAAAAGAAGCCTATTGCCCAGCAAATAACCAGTACAACGGCAATGGTATATAATAATGAGTTCATTTTGGTGGATGTGGGTTTATTGTTTAATAACATTTACATAACAAAATGCTTGCCACCCTGCACATCAAACAAAAAAGCCCTCTCCGCAAAACGGAGAGGGCTTTTTAAATTCGGGCCTGTTCATTGCCGTCGGCTTTAGCCGACGGTGAAAGAGTTTTTTGCTTTATCCCGTTGGCTGAAGCCAACGGCAATGATTACTTTGCAGTTATTACAGTTTTAACCATTTTTTGCGCACTGCTAATTGCTTAGCGTTAGCGCCTTCAATTTCGTTAATGCTGTATTTAACGTTGTTGTTGCGTTGCAGGGTAACAGGGATAACAAAACGTTGTCCGTCGCGGTTTACGGTAACGTTTACTTTATCGCCCACTTTTTTACCTTTTAAAATGGCAGCCATATCGGTTACAGGGGTATCGTCAATAGCAGTTATCTCGTCGTTAACGTTCAAACCATCAACCCAACCCGCACCATCGCGCAATACGGTAGTAATTATTTTGCGCGAGTTAGTGAACACGCCCAATGATGGCTCCTGGGTGTCAGCAAGGTTATCAACTAATTTGTAACCTGCGTAGTTAAGGTATTTGTTGTAATCGATAGCATCAAGGCCGTTGATGTATTTAGCATAAAAATCGTCCAGTTTTTTACCTGCAAATTTCTCAAAGCCTGCTTTAAATTCGGCATCGGTATAGCCGCGTTTTTTGCCCTTGTAATAAGTATCGTACATGTACTTCATTACGTCATCTAATGAGAATTTGCCATTGCTGTCGTTAATGATCTCCAGATCTAACAACATACCTACAACCGCACCTTTATCATAGTAAGAGATGCCGGTGTTGTATGAGTTCTCGTTAGGGCGGTAGCCTTTTATCCATGCATCAAAGCTCGACTCCGATAATGGCTGCACGCGTGTGCCCGGCTGGTTCTCAACAGTGTTAATGTCGCCGGTCATGTCGCCAAGATAATCCTGCTGGTTAGAGATATCAGCATGGCGCAGTATCAGGTTTTGGTAGTAGGCGGTAAAGCCTTCGGCTATCCAAAGGTTGGTGGTGTAGTTCTCGTTATCATAATCAAACGGACCTAAAGCAATAGGGCGCAGGCGTTTTACATTCCACAGGTGGAAGTGCTCGTGTGCAACCAGACTCAAAAAGCCACGGTAACCGCCCGGTGAGCTGTACTGCTCGCGCGAGGCACCTAAAACGGTAGAACTTAAGTGCTCCAGACCGCCGCCGTTGCGTTGTTTGTTATGTACAATGAAAGTGTAATGCTTGTTAGGGTTCTCGCCAAATACGGCAACCTCGGCACGTACAACTTTAGCCATATCAACTTTAAGGCGTTCTTTATCGTAGTTACCGCCGCCGTACATAGCCACTTCGTAATGTGTGCCATCCACATCAAAATCAAAAACATCCTGGGTGCCTATCTCTAACGGAGAATCGTAAAGGATATCAAAGTTTGGCGCAGTGCGGGTAAAGGTATCGCCATTTACGGTTTCTAAACTGGTTGATACTTTATTCCAGTCTTTGTAAGGTGAGATGTGGATGGTTGAGGGGCTGCTCACCATGCCTTTAGGGTACAGGAAAATACCTGTGGTTGAAAGGAAGGCGTGCGATGCATCGATAAAACTGGTGCGTACAGATAGCTCAAACGCGTAAACTTTATATTTAACCGTTACCGAGCTGATGCCGGTCGTGTTAATTTTCCAGGTGTTCTTATTGATCTTGCTGGCCGCAATGGCTTTGCCTTTGGTGTTGGCGCTAAGCGATTCGATGTTTTTCGCAAACTCGCGTACCAGGTACGAGCCGGGTGCCCAAACCGGCATTTTTACCTCAAGCGAGGGTTGTGCAAGGCCGGTAATATTCATTTCAACTTCGGCATAATGCGCTTGTGCTTCGGGGAAAGTAACGTTGTAAGAAATTTTAGCAGGAGCAGGCGCAGCGGCAAAAGCAGAGGTCATAAAAAGTGTAATTAAATAAGCTAATGCTGATGAGGTCAGTTTTTTCATGCTGCAAGTTAAAAAAATAATATTCTTAAATAAATCGTCAAAAACCTGTTACGTTGTAAAATGGATGATACACGCAAGCAATTTGAGAATGAACTCGTTAATATTGCAAAACATCTGCTCCGTATATCAGTTATGGTGTACTGGTGCCGCAAATTATTAAACCATAAATTGAAGCAGCACTGCTCAAATGAAAACACGTTACGTAATATACACTTTATTGGCGCTGCTGGTAGCGTTCCTTATCTACAACAAATTCTTTAGCAAGCATGCTGAGGAAAACAAAATGGCTACAGCAGGCAAGGGCAAAAAGAAAAATGGCCCGGTATCTGTCAACGTGATGATAGTGCATGATACCGCCGTAGTAAACCAGATAGATATTACCGGTACCATTGATGCCAATGAGAAAGTTAGCCTGGTGAGCCAGACTGCAGGCGCTATAACCGGTATATATTTTAACGAAGGCCAGCGTGTAAGCAAAGGCCAGCTGCTGGTGAAAGTCTACAATCAGGACTTGCAGGCATCGTTGCTGCAGGTACAAGCCCAAATGGCACTTGCCAAAGATATTAACCGCCGTAACAAAATACTGGTAGAGAAAGAAGCTATCAGCAAAGAAGAATACGAAACCTCGCAATCATCATACAATGCATTTAAGGCACAGGCCGATAATATGCGTGCGCAAATAAGCCGCACCGAGATACGTGCGCCGTTCAGCGGGGTTATCGGGTTAAGAAGCATCAGCCCAGGTGGCTACCTTTCGCCAACCACGCCAATTGCCACACTGGTAAATATCGATCCGGCTAAGGTTACTTTTTCAGTGCCTGAGCGTTATCTGCCGCTTATAAAAACGGGCAGTAAGGTAAGTTTTACCATAGAGAGTTCGCAGGATAAATTTGCTGCAACGGTTTATGCCATTGAGCCGGCGCTGGATGCAACATCGCGCACCATAACGGTACGTGCAAAGGCACCGAACCCTAAAAATCTGCTTACTGCAGGCGCATTTGCCAAGATAAATTTAACGTTAGATCAGATACCGAAAACCATTATGGTGCCGACCGAGGCCGTTATACCCGACCTGAAAAGCAGCAAGGTGTACGTGTACCACAACGGCGTAGCGCTGGCCAAAAACGTAAAAACCGACCTGCGTACCGATACCAAGGTGCAAATAGTTGACGGTTTAAAATCGGGCGATAGTGTGGTGGTATCCGGCTTGATCCAGATCCGCCCTAAGGCGCCATTGAAAGTTCTTAAAGTTATCAAATAAGCACAGGTATGAGTTTATCGTCAGTAAGTATAAAACGACCCGTACTTGCAACAGTAATGTCTGTTGTGATAGTTGTATTTGGTATCATAGGCTACAAATTTCTGGGCGTGCGCGATTTCCCTTCTGTAGATCCGCCCATTATTTCAGTATCTACAAGCTACTCCGGTGCCAACGCCGATGTAATAGAATCACAAATAACCGAGCCGCTGGAGAAAGCCATCAACGGTGTGCCGGGTATCCGTAATATATCATCAACCAGCTCGGTTGGGCAAAGCAGCATTACGGTTGAGTTTAATCTGGATGCCGACCTGGAGACCGCTGCTAACGACGTGCGCGATAAGGTGAGCCAGGCAGCGCGCCAGCTCCCGCAGGATATTAACGCCCCGCCGGTAGTAACCAAGGCCGATGCTAACGCCGACCAGATCATTACCCTTACTGTAAGCAGTAACACCCGTAATATTATGCAGGTGAATGATTATGCCGAGAACGTTTTGCAGGAAGGCTTACAAACCATCCCCGGTGTAAGTGCTATTAACATACAGGGCCAGCGCCAGTACGCCATGCGTTTATGGATAGACCCTAATAAGCTATCTGCCTTGGGATTAACTGCTACCGATATTGGTGATGCGCTAAGCCGTGAGAACGTGGAGCTGCCTGCAGGTAAAATTGAAGGTAATAACACCGAGCTTACTATCCGTGCGTTGGGCAAACTCACCGATGAGAAAGATTTTAACAATCTCATTATCCGTGCCGATAGTAACCGCGTGGTTCGCTTGCGCGATGTGGGTTACGCCGTATTAGGATCCGCAAACGAAGAGACCGCATTTAAAGAATCGGGTGTGCCGCAGGTAGGTTTGGCCGTGGTGCCGCAGCCCGGTGCCAACTACGTGCAAATTGCCGAAGATTTTTACGTTCGATTAAAACAGATAGAAAAAGACCTGCCGCCTGATATTACCGTGAAAGTGGCATTGGATAATACCAAGTTCATTAACAACTCCATCACCGAGGTAAAAGAAACACTGATCGTCTCCTTTGTACTGGTTGTAATTATTATCTACCTGTTCTTCCGCGACTGGCTCATCGCCTTCCGTCCGCTGATTGATATACCGGTATCACTGATAGGTGCATTCTTTATCATGTATGTATGCGGGTTCTCTATCAACATCCTTACGCTGCTGGGTATTGTGCTGGCCACGGGTTTGGTGGTGGATGACGGTATTGTGGTAACGGAGAACATTTATAAAAAGGTAGAAGAGGGGATGGCTATTCGTAAAGCCGCTTTTGAAGGCTCGGCAGAAATATTGTTTGCGGTTATATCCACATCAATAACACTGGCAGCAGTGTTCCTGCCTATCATGTTCCTGCAGGGTTTTACCGGTCGCTTGTTCCGCGAATTTGCGGTAGTGGTTGCCGGTTCGGTATTGATCTCGGCTTTCGTATCACTATCCTTAACACCGATGCTGAACGTGAAGCTGATCCGTAAGGAGCAAAAGAAATCAAAATTCTACATTGCTACCGAGCCGTTCTTTGTGAATATGACCAACGGTTACACCGAATCATTGGTGAAATTCATGAAACGCCGCTGGGTATCATTTGTGATATTGGGTTCATCATTGCTCGTAACAGGTATCTTGTTAAAAACAACACCATCAGAGTTAGCACCACTGGATGACCGTAGTTTGCTGCGTTATTCGGTTACAGGTTCTGAGGGTGCTACTTATGAATATATGACCCGATACATGGATAAAGTGGCCAACCTGGTTACCGATTCTATGCCCGAGGCTAATGTAAATATCGAGATCGTATCGCCATCCTTCGGTGGTGGTTCGGCCAACAGCGGTTTTGGTCGCGTAGGTTTGGTAGCGCCAGATCAGCGCGAGCGTACCCAGCAACAACTGGCCGACTGGCTGAACAAGAAACTTGCTAAGATGCCTGATGCCCGCGCCATTGTGGTGCAGGAGCAAACCATAAGCGGTGGTGGTAGTGGTGCCCGTACATCTTTACCGGTACAGTACGTTATCCAGAACCAGGATTTTGAGAAGATCCGTAAGGTACTGCCCGAGTTTTTTGCCGAGGTTTCAAAAAGCCCCGTTTTCCAGGGAACGGATGTGAATCTGAAATTCACCAAGCCTGAGCTTAGGGTAACAACAGATCGCGAACGTGCCCGTGACCTGGGTGTATCCGTAGCAGATATTGCACAGACGCTGCAACTGTACTATAGTGCCGGCCGATTGGACTACTTCCTCATCAACGGTAAACAATATCAGGTTATAGCCCAGGTTGACCGCGCCAACCGCGACCAGCCGCTCGATCTGAAATCTATCTACGTACGCAGTACCAAAGGCAACCTGGTGCAACTGGATAACGTGGTAAAGGTATCAGAAAGTGCTACGCCGCCATCCATCTATCACTTTAACCGCTTTAAATCGGCAACGGTACAAGCCGGCCTGTCACCGGGTCATACTGTAGGTGATGGTATAGCCGAGATGAATCGTATTGCCAAAGGTTTGCTTGATGAAACATTCAGTACCGACCTTTCCGGCCCTTCTCGTGACTACGCAGAAGGTTCATCAAACATACTGTTCGCATTTGGTTTTGCATTGTTGCTTATTTACCTGGTATTGGCTGCGCAGTTCGAGAGCTTTGTAGATCCGTTTATTGTAATGCTTACCGTGCCCCTGGCTATTGCCGGTGCCTTTATATCGCTTTGGTTGTTCGATCAAACGTTTAATATATTTAGTCAGATAGGTATCATCACCCTTGTGGGTTTGGTAACCAAGAACGGTATCTTGATAGTTGAGTTTGCCAACCAGCGCATGGAGCATGGTTTAAGTAAATACGAGGCGGTGGTAGAAGCGGCAACATCGCGTCTTCGCCCTATTTTGATGACCAGTTTGGCAGTGGTATTAGGTTCGGTGCCAATTGCGCTGGCGTTGGGTGCCGGTGCAAAAAGCCGTGTATCATTAGGTATTGTAATTATTGGCGGTATGCTGTTCTCATTGGTATTAACGCTTTATGTTATCCCAACCATGTACATGGTATTTGCCTCAAAAACACGCCGCGACCCTGATGCGGAACCCGATGAGGATACTGAACCTAAAGCACCTTTATTAATAGAAAAACTTTAAGCAATAATGAATATCAGAAAAACACTTTGTTTGATGGTTTGCCTTGTTGCTTTGGCAACGGGCCTGCGTGCGCAAACAACTACCAACCCGGCGGCGCCGCGTTTATCGCTTAAGGATGCTGTTGAGCTGGCGTTAAAGAATAATTATAACATTAAGCTGTCGCAGAATAACTCAACCATAGCAAAAAACAACGTTACAATTGGCAACGCAGGTATGCTGCCTGTGGTAACCGGCGATGCTGCCTTAAACGGAAGTCGCCAAAAAGTGAAACAGACACGTAATGATGGTACCGTTAATAACCTTAACGCAAACAACACAAACAACAACTACGGCGTAAACCTTAACTGGACGGTTTTTGATGGCTTTAATATGTTTGCCAATTATGATATGCTCAAGCAGATGGATAAGTTAGGTGCCATCCGTTTACAGGATACCATACAGGCAACCATTGCAGGGGTTATCACTACCTACTACAACCTGGTAGCGCAAAATGTGCAGATACAGGCTTTAAAAGGAGCTATCGATATCTCGCGCACGCAATTGCGTTATGCCAATGATAAGTTTGCAGTAGGCCGTATTTCCCGTTTGGATGTATACAACGCGCAGATAGCTTTGAATACCGATACCGCAAGTTTGCTAACGCAGATACAGGCGTTTAAAACCACACAAATCCAATTGAACCAATTACTGGTGCGCGATCTGCAGACAGATTTTACGGTAGATAGTACGCTCACTATAAGCAACCAGCTGGTATTGGGCGATATCCTTTCAAAGGCGCAAACGCAAAACCCGGCAATATTGGCGGCGCAGATCAACAAACGCCTGGCCGAGATCAATTTGAAACAGGTACGCTCTACCCGTTACCCGGTAGTAGGAGTAACATCGGGCTATACTTTCACTAACAGCCGTACGCCGGCAGGCTTTACGCTTAGCCAGAATACGCACGGCTTGGCTTACGGTTTAACCGCGTCCATTAATATTTTTGATGGTTTTAACCAGTGGCGAAAAGAGCGTAATGCAAAGCTGCAGATAGATAATGCCGGCATCAGCCAAAAACAAACCCAGCTGGATGTTGAGGCGCAGATAAGTAATTTCTTTGTTGCGTACCTTGCAGGGTTGGATCTGATAAAGCTGAGCCAATCTAACGTTGACCTTACTAAGAAGAACCTGGAGATATCTTTGGAAAAATATCGCCTGGGAAATATTACGCCTTTAGAGATCCGCGAGGCGCAGCGTAATTATCTGAATGCACAATCTGTTTACTCTAATGCCTTATATCAATCAAAAATGGCCGAGGTTACTTTGCAGCAGATTACTAACAGTATAAGTATACAATAATATACCAAAAATGTATACTTTTGAAAAATGGCGTTCCAATTTCACACCTGTTTGCTGGTTGACGATAATTACATCGACAACTTTGTTACGCGCAAGATTTTGGAGAGCGGCAGTTTTGCAGAAAAGATAATTGTAATACAATCTCCCGTTGAGGCGCTTGATGCCCTTGATAACGGAACAGTAAAACCTGATGTGATATTTTTGGATATCAGAATGCCGCAAATGAGTGGCTTTGAGTTTTTGCAGGCTTACGAGCAGCTTGGTATCGATAAAGAACACACCAAAATATTTATGCTTTCATCGTCGCTTGACCCGACGGATATGAACAACTCACTGGGAAACCGGTATGTTACACGCTTTGTTCATAAGCCGTTAACGCATGAGGCGCTGGGAGAACTTACTACATGATATTAGTAGCAGATAGCGGATCATCAAAAACAGACTGGCTGTTAGCCATCCCCGGCGAAGGCAATAAGGCATTTAAATGTGCCGGTTTAAACCCATATTTCTTAACCGAAAAAGAGATCGTTAAGATCATTCAGGAACAGGTGCCGGAGATGGTTGCCCTGGCTAAGGATATTACCGAGATCTACTTTTTTGGCGCGGGCTGCTCCAGTCCGGATAGGCATGAGATAGTTACCAACGCCATCAGTACTCTTTTTCCTGATGCTTATGTAAGTGTCGACAGCGACCTGCTGGCATCGGCTTATGCAACCTGTGGCCACGAAAAAGGTTTTTGTTGCGTATTGGGTACCGGCTCAAACATTTCGTTTTTCGATGGCGAAGATATCCACGATGGCCAGCATGGGCTGGGCTACGTATTAGGCGACGAAGGTAGCGGTACCTGGTTTGGCAAAGCATTGCTGACCGATTACCTGTATGACCGCATGCCAGCCGATATTTCTGCGAAATTTAAAAAGACCTTTAACCCAACCAAAGATGCCGTTATTGAGAACGTTTACCGTAAACCAAGAGGTAACGCTTACCTGGCTTCGTTCTCCAAGTTTTTGAGCGAGATACGCCCTACGGAATACGGACAAGATATTTTAAGAAGCGGACTGAAGGAATTTGTTGATACCAACGTAAAGCAATCATACCCACAGTACGAGAAATTTAAGTGCCACTTTGTTGGCTCCATTGCCTACGTTTTTGCCGATGAACTGACTACCATTTGCAGGGAGAACGGTGTGCATGTAGGCAAGATCATCCGCCAGCCTATTAATGATCTGCAGGAGTTTATCCTGAAGAGGGATATGGCGAATTAGAAGTTTAAAATTATCTAAAGATTTCTATTCCCTTTTTGCCCTTGTTGGTGTTGTCACCAACAAGCCGTATAAAGAGCAACGGGTTATTGCCCGTGGAGAGTTGTTGGTGACAACACCAACAACGGCGCGGTGATCATCCGTTATTTCCTTCTAATTTTTATCAACAAAAACACCATCCCCAAAACTGCTAAGGCACTGCCTGTCTTCGGCAGATAATCGCCATGGTCAGTATAAAAGGTAATATCGCTATTGAGGTTGATATCCTGTTTTAAAGCAGTACGTACCCACCATTTGCTTTGCTGAACCACATCGCCACGGCTGTTGATAAATGCCGAGATACCCGTATTGGCCGACTGGCATACCCACCTACGGTTCTCTATGGCGCGCAGCTTGGCATAATCAAGGTGCTGGTCCTTGCCTGATGTATTTTCCCACCAGCCATCGTTGGTGATAATAGCGATGAATTGTGAACCTTGTTTCACTGATTTTGCCACCCACTCGCCCCAAAGCGATTCGTAGCAGATAACAGGCGTTGCGCCTATGCCGCTTTGTGAGAACAATACACTTGGTTCGCTTTGCAAACCGTAAGCACCAACCGCCCCGCCGAGGTGTTCAAATACCGGCTTTATAAAAGACAAAGCGTTACCAAAAGGCAATGACTCGGCCCCCGGCACCAGCCGCGATTTATGATAGAACTGTACCTTGTCGGAATTTTCGATGTTGATAGCGGTACTGAACCTGTCGTAAAATGCACCATCTTCCATTGGGGTGGCTGTTGCAGTTGCTCGGGTTGTGTAAAATTTATGTGTCTCGCCGCCGGTTAGTACGTTCGCATTTTTGAATGGCTCTAAAAAACGTTTTACCTGCAGATATGAATTATCCGTGCGGATGCGATCTTCATCCATGTCATTTACAATGGCGGTCTCAGGCCATAAAAAATATTCGGTATTACGCTGGCCGATGGAGTCGCAAAGTTTTGTGAGGATGGCTATTTGTTCAGCAGGTGGCACGGTACCTTCCTTTTCATAAGGGTCTATATTAGGTTGCGCAACCACCACGTTTGATGGATTCGAGCGCTCTTCGTAGTTGTAATATTTATAAAGCGAAAAGCTTATTGGCAGGATAAATACCAGAACCGAAGCGGCTATCAGCTTCAATCTCGTTTGCTTCGTTTGCGATTCCCGCAGGCCGATATAAATGAGGAATACAAGGATATTGATGGCCCAGATCCAAATGGTGCCACCGTAAACGCCGGTGTACTCGTACCATTGCGCCCATTGGTGGGTAGTGGCAAGCCCGTTACCCAAAGTCATCCAGGGGAAGTTGAGGTCCCAGCTTTGGTGCAGGTATTCATAACCTATCCAGAAACAAACCAGCCCGGCCAAACTTATGGCGCGATTGATTTTTAAACGCAGCCGGTAATACAACCAGCAAGCCGTAGCCATCAGCACAGGGCCAAGAGCATAAGGTATCAGTGTAACAGGTATGGCTGTTATCGGGCCAATGATCTTTAAGGCATTGTACACCCAGTAAACACAAAGCGTATTCCACACAAAAAAGCCCAGAAAGGTGGTATTGAAGATCTTTTTCCCCTTGCTTTTACTATCCGACGTAATGATGTTCTCCATCGCCACCAGCATTGGCACAAAGCCAATGAACAGCATAAACGTGGTGTAATGCGTAGGCGGCCAGGCTATCCAAAGCAGCAAGCCCGAGAATATGGATAGGAGTATGTTTTTTTTCATTTGATATCTTCTATTATGTCATTGCGAGGAGCGACAGCGACGTGGCAATCTCTTGGCGTTCCATCTGCATGCGACGAGATTGCCACGCTGTCGCTCGCAATGACATGGGTTTTTATGACTAATCATCCTCCTCGTTCCCATATTTCTTTTTCTTCTTCCCCTCAACTTCTTCAGCGCCCGCTACGCATATCACAAACTCACCTTTAATGGGGTGGGTCTCAAAATAAGTTTTTACTTCAGTTACGGTACCGCGTACGGTTTCCTCGAACATCTTGGTAAGCTCGCGGGATACGGAAAGCTGCCTGTCGGCACCAAAATAGGTGGCCATTTCCTCAAGCGTTTTCAATAAACGGTGCGGCGATTCGTAAAGTATAATGGTGCGCTCTTCGGTAGCCAGGAATTTATAGCGGGTTTGGCGGCCTTTTTTAAGTGGTAAAAATCCCTCAAAACAAAACTTATCTGTAGGGAAACCCGAATTTACCAGTGCCGGTACAAAAGCGGTTGCACCGGGCAGGCATTCAACGGCGATGTTAAATTTCAAAGCCTCGCGCACCAGGAAAAATCCGGGGTCAGATATGGCCGGTGTGCCTGCATCTGATATCAGCGCAATATTCTGCCCCATCAGTAAAAACTTTATGATCTCGTTGCTGCTCTGGTGCTCGTTATGCTGATGGTGCGCAAACATCTTGTTCTGTATATCAAAATGTTTCAGCATAGGTGCCGATGTGCGCGTATCCTCGGCCAGTATCAGGTCGGCCTCTTTTAATACACGTATGGCCCTGAAGGTCATGTCCTCGAGGTTGCCGATAGGCGTAGGCACTAAGTATAGTTTTCCGGTTGTTGGTTGGTCCATATTTAATAGTTGCAGTGGCAGTTGCGGTAGCAGTATAAAATTAAAAAAAGCTGCAACTGCTACTTAAAACTGCTACTTAAAAAATATCTTTGCCTTTTAATCTTAAAAAGATGCTGCAAGTTAGTTATATCCGCGATAACAGGGATAAAGTTTTAGAACGTTTGGCTGTTAAAAATTTTAAACAGCCCGAATTGGTTGATGAGATAATTGCTTTGGACGAGAAACGCCGCCAAACCCAAAACCAGTCGGATAACGTATCGCAGCAGGCTAACGCGGCCGCTAAGCAAATTGGCGAACTGATGCGCAACGGCAAAAAGGATGAGGCCGAAGCCATTAAAGCCAACACCGGTAAATGGAAAGAAGAAATTAAACAACTGGCCGAGCAACTGACCGCGCTGGAAACCGAGCTTCAGGATAAACTGGTTGTATTACCAAACCTTCCTCATACATCAGTGCCAAAGGGGGTATCTGCAGATGATAACGAAGTTGTTTTAGAGAACGGAAGCAAACCCGAACTGCCTGCCAATGCCTTACCGCACTGGGAACTGGCTGCTAAATATGACCTGATAGATTTTGAACTGGGCGTAAAGATCACGGGTGCAGGTTTTCCTGTATATAAAAATAAAGGTGCCAAGCTGCAGCGTGCCTTGATCAATTTCTTTATTGATGAGGCCGAAAAAGCAGGCTACAGCGAAGTAGGCGTGCCGTTGGTAGTAAATGAGGCTTCGGGTTTTGGAACGGGTCAATTGCCGGATAAAGAAGGGCAGATGTACTTTGTGAACGAGGATGAGCTTTACCTTATCCCAACGGCCGAGGTGCCTATCACCAACTTGTACCGTGATGTGATATTGAAAGGTGAGGAGTTGCCTGTTAAGAATTGTGGACATACACCGTGTTTCCGCCGCGAGGCTGGCTCTTACGGTGCCCACGTACGTGGTTTGAACCGTTTGCATCAGTTTGATAAAGTGGAGATAGTACAAATAGTACACCCCGATCAATCTTATGAAGTATTGGAAGGCATGAGCCTGCACGTGCAGAGCCTGCTGCAGAAGCTTGGCCTGCCTTACCGCGTATTGCGCCTTTGCGGTGGTGATATGGGTTTCACAAGCGCCTTAACTTATGATATGGAAACCTGGAGTGCAGCACAGCAACGCTGGTTAGAGGTATCATCAGTATCAAACTTTGAGACTTACCAGGCTAACCGCTTAAAATTGCGTTTCCGTAATGCAGAAGGTAAAACCCAGTTAGCCCATACCTTAAATGGTAGTGCACTGGCATTACCGCGTATTGTAGCTACGTTACTGGAGAACAACCAAACCGAAAAGGGTATTAAAATACCTGAGGCCTTGATGCCATACACCAAATTTGAATGGATAGACTAATTATCTGAATATGATAAAAGCCCCGGCCAAACGCCGGGGTTTTTTAGTTTATGCACAGCCGCCAAAACATTATATATTTACTGCATAAATGCAGAGGCATAACGTAAAAAAAGCTTTCATTAAACGCGGGATAGCCATATTGGCTCTGTTCCTCATTAGCAATCTGCTGTTTCTCTTTGCCGATCATCCTGCAGCGGTAGAAAAGTACTATTCAAAAAGCACATACCGTTTTATCTGCCATGTGCTCCACCCGATTTTTAACCTGTTCCCGTTTAGTGTTGGCGATCTGGTTTATTTAACGGTGATCATCTTCCTGGTAATTGCGGTAGTAAAGTTCATTAAACATTGTTTTAAAAAACGCTGGGCCGAAGCTGGTTTGCTGGTGCTGAAAGTTACCATCGGTGTACAATCAGGCATCCTGATATTTTATGTTTTCTGGGGACTGAACTATTTCCGCCCCTCTGCTGCTGAGCGTTTGAACTTGCGCGACAGCACCTATACCACTGCCGAACTGCAACGCGTTACAGCTATCCTTATCGATAGTGCCAATAGTACCCGTAGTCGCGTTCGGTCTGCCGATCTGCAAACGGGAAATGATACCATCTACAGCAGGGCTAAGCAGGCTATAATAGCCCTGTCCAATACATCAGAAGAATTTAAAACGTACAGCCCGCGGATAAAGCCATCTATGATCACTTTTGTGATGAATTACATTGGCACATCGGGTTATTACAACCCCTTTACCGGCGAGGCGCAGATGAACTACGAGATGCCGGTTTTTAACCGCCCCTTTGTGGCCTGCCACGAGATGTCGCACCAGATGGGTTACGGCCCCGAGGATGAGGCTAACTTTGTGGGTTACCTGGCGGCTTCCGGCTCAAAAGACAGGCTGCTGCGCTACTCGGCCTACAACCTCGCTGTGGGCGAGCTTATGCGTACCATGCGCTTTACCGATACCGTTATATTTAAGCAACTGCGAGAGACGATATCCCCGCAGGTGCGTGCCGATTTTAAAGCCGAGCGGCAGTACTGGCTATCCTATCAAACCAAACTGAATGCGGTGAGCAGTGTGTTTTATGATAATTTTTTAAAGGCGAACAACCAACCGCAAGGATTAGAAACCTATAACCGTATGGTGTTGCTGTTGATGGCGAGGTATAAGAGAGATTAGCTGATTTGTGATTTGAGATTAGTTGGATTTGGTAAAAGGAAGCAAAAAAAATGCGTTCCGTATCTCACCCCGGAACGCACTATAACATTATCTCTCAAATAATGTTAATCAACTAAACCTCAGATAACATGTGTTTACCCAAGCTCTTTATAGCGAAGCCTTTGCGGCTGCTTTTTTCAATATGTTTTGAGTGTGATTATCATCTTCGCAAAAATTATTCCTTTGCGGTTAGATAATCATAAGTGTCAAAGGTACACAATGAATAACGGGCGTAAAAATATATTGTTATTATGACGGTAATTATTGCAAGAATGTTACAATATGATGTTTAAACGCATAAAAAGGTATAAGCAAGTTGCTTTTAAGCTGACCAAACTATCACCGCGATTATCAAAAACACCCGAAATCACGATGTGATATTTATAGCTAAGGGGCTGACTATTTTTGAATACAAATTTCAGAAATACAGTAGGTTATAGCAGAAATGTATAGCTAAAACCTCAGTGTTTAACAAAGCAGAAAGATTAGAGTATACGGGAATAATCCAATCAAAATTCTGCTATATTTGTTTAAGCTTTTGATGAAGAAATACTTAACAGCATTATTCCTTGTCTTGTCTGTTTGTGCCACTACGCGCTCTTACGGGCAAAGTATATCCTTTTTTGATTTAACCAACCTCACTAACCTTAGTGACGGGCAAGCGCATACTTACCTGGCTTTAGGTGGCATATTTAAACAGGATTATGTGCAGGAAGTGAATGGTAAAAAGATAGAGTATTTTAAATCAAAATCAGTTAAGGCTGCTCCGCAGACCATTATGATAGGCGAGAATGAGATAACTGCTAACCGAACTATTCTGCGTACGGTGTTTTACACCACACAAGATCCGCAGCATATTGTTAACTTGATAGCCCAGGCTAAACGCGCCAAACTGATCATGAAATTTCAGGGGCAGGATCAAAACAATAACATCTATAAGTTTGATAACGAGTTTTACAACATCACTATGCTCATTAGTACCGATAATAATAAAGGATCGGTAGAGGTAAAGCAAAAGGAGTTTATAGGATATTAAAAAGAAAGGCCCCGATAATATCGGGGCCTTTCTTTTTAAATTGAAAATATGCTTAGCTACCTATCAAAGCAGGGTCAAATATCTTTTTATCAATTTCTTGGTTGGCTTTTATATCGTGATAAACCTCGGTTTGTAAAAGCTTATCGTTGATGTAAAATTTGCACAGCGTTTCGCTCCAGGCTCCTTCAACCATTTTGTGTTCCTCAAAAGTAGCCTCGGTTTTGGTACTGCCTTCATATTTAAAATAACGTACAGCAACCAATTTCTCTTTATCTATCCAAAGCTGGTTTACTTTTTCGCCGTCTTTAGCAGCACCAATCACATACACATCTTTACCGTTCCATTTGGTTTCATGAAATTTTCCAAGATCAAAATGCAGCTGGTTAAAATGGTCAAAAACGTTATCTATCGGGCGAAAGTACATACCGCCTAAAAAGAAGATCAACTCGTTCTCGTCCTTGGCTGCCCGTACTACTTTATTGTTCCTGAAAACGTACGACGAATCACCACGATATATCACGCCATTGCCGCTGTTATCGCCGCCAAAATCTATCCGCAGCATATCGGGGTAAACAATACGTTCGTACCATGTATCGGTTTTTATCAGCGTATCATTACGGTAACGGCCGGTAGTTTGGGTAAAGGTTAATGATGTGTGCCACTTGTTATAATAGCGGGTGTACATCTTTTTGATCACCTGCGCCGAAGTTAATTGCTTTGGCGAAGTAAAGCCCCACACCGATAACAAGGTGATGATGGACGTGATGATGGATACTAAGTGCTTCATTATTATTAGGGGTATTATTGTTTGTCAAATTAAGCAGTAAGCTCTTCATAAGCGGCAGTTAAGCCGCGCTCAATGCCGTCGCCCTTCCATTCGGTAACGCCGGGGATAGCGGTTGTGGCCAGTATCTGCTCTTTTGTTTTGCCTGCCTTTATGCTACTGCCAACATAGTCAACAAGCCGCTCCATAAAGTTCTGCATGGCTTTAAGGTCGGCCATAGTGCCTACCACTTTCTCAGGGTCAAAAGCGTGGCCGTACACAAATATGGTATCCTTGTTAAACTGCTTCTGCGCAGCCTCTAAAGCTACAGCCCAGTGCCTGCATGATGCACCTGCCGAGCGGTCTACATAAGGGTAACGGCGGTTAAACACCTGGTCGCCGCAATGCACAATGTTGGCATTCTCAAAATGGATAAAGCTATCACCATTGGTATGGCCCGCGCCAAAGTAATGGGCGGTGATGCGCTCATCGCCAACTTTTACTTTCCAGTTGTTGGTATAAGTAGTATCGGGGTAAAGCTGTTTGTCGTCATTGCCCTGTTTTTGCGCCGCAGCTTTTTGGTTGGTTAACGAATTGGCATGTGCCGCCACGTTTTTAACCAGGCCTTTAAAAGCAATGTTACCGCTGGTATGGTCGCCGTGGTGGTGGGTATTAATAAGCCACTGAAAAGGTTGTTCTGATTTCTTTTTCAGCTCGGTTATCAAATGTCCTGCCTGTTCCGGAAACTCCGCATCCACGCAAACAATGCCTTCTTTATTCACCATCCAGATGATAGTGCCGCCTTGTTCGGTAAAAATACCCACGTTGTTACGCAGCGGGGTAAGCTTGTATTCGGGCGCAGCCAGCATAGCAGCCAGACTCCTGTTTCCCAGTAAAGAAAAAGAGCCTGCAGTTAATGCTGTATTTATTAAAAATTTACGGCGTTGCATGTTGATAATAAATTAGTTAAAGGTAGATGTTATTTTATTCAGTTAAATAATTATCGGATTAGGATTGGATTAGATTTTTCTCTGAGTTCATAGTTGATGGTTTATAGATCATAGTTACCCGAAAGCCTGCCATGAACCATGAACTATCAACTATTAGCTAATCAATACTGATGAAACCCTTGCGTTACAAATTCCAGCACCGATGGTAATGATGCGCGCCAGTACGTCCAGTTGTGGGCGCCGTCGCGTATGCGGTACTCGTGAGGAATCTCTTTTTTACGCATCAGGTTATGCACCAGTCCGTTGCCTTCGTAAAGGAAATCATCGTCGCCGCAATCAATGTACCAGCGTACATCTTTCTTTTTGGCATCGGGCATGGCGTTCATCAAAGGGATTACGCTGTACCTGTTATAAAAGTTGCTTACGGTACTATCTGCAAGTCCCGGGGTGTTCTTGCTAATGGCAACCTTTGCATCATCCAGACTCAAAAAACCTGTAGCCGCACTTAACGGACAAGCGGACGAGAACAATTCAGGGTGATGCAATGCGTAAACAAAGCTGCCGCCACCACCCATGCTAAGGCCGGCAATGGCACGGTAACGCCTGTCCGTTTTTACTTTGTATTTCTTCTCTACAAAAGGCATCAGTTCTTTAAAAAAGAAATCCTCGTAGTTCCAATCGCCTTTAATATCGTTAAAATACCCCCTGCGACCGGTGTTGGCATCGGGCATTACAATGATCATAGGGGTGGCAATCCCATCGCGGATGGCTTTATCGGTAATGTTCAGCACTTCACCAAATTGTACCCAGCCGGTCTGGTCATCGCCGGCACCGTGCAGCAGGTACAGGATAGGGTAGCTGCGACCACTGGTTTCATAATCGGGCGGCAGATAAACGGCGTACTTGCGTTCGCTTTTCAGGATCTTGCTGTTGAGCGTGAGATTGTCATACACCTTGCCCGTTTGCGCAAACAAAAGCGCAGGGCAAAGCATCAGGAGCATGAGGCTTAGTTTTTTCATAAAAAATATTGCAATTAAACCGCGACAGGGGTGATGGCGGATATTTAAAATTAATGATAAATTATTGGTTTGCAAGGAGTATTTGCCGGATTGTTAAATAGTTATATTGTTTTATAAAGACGCAGCAAGGCGAGTGTTGGTTGCCCTGATTGTGGCGTTACCTATGGTCCGCGCTTTCCGCTCATACGCCTGCAGGCCTTAAGCGCGGGCCGGTATCCGCTGCGATCGCTAACGCGGGATTTTTGAATAAGGATTTACAGAATAAAGAAAATGCTGTTAGATTCTTCGCTATTGCTCAGAATGACAGTAAGTAGTAAAGATGCGGGGAAAGGCCCGACAAAAAACCGGGCAAAGGGTAAATGCTTGCGGGCCGAAGGATTTTTTTGTCTTGATTTTTTGTTACTTTTTCATCAAGGAAAAAGTAATAGGCCCCTGCGGCTATGAGCAGGCTAACGTTAATGAGCGCACTGAAACCTTAAAATCCTTCTCCTAACTATCTCAACACTTCATTACCTTTACCCCACCAATGACCACCACGCAACAAAGCAATACCAAAACCCAGTGGCTGTACTTATTTATAGTACTGGCGGTGCTGCTTAATTTTACGGGATTGTTCATTCCTATCCTTGCGCCCGATGGTACGCTGTATGCCGTTATCGCTAAAACCATGGCACAGCGCAGTGATTTTGTAAACCTTATTGTTCACAATGCCGACTGGCTGGATAAACCGCATTTCCCGTTCTGGATGGCGGCTTTTTCCTTTAAATTATTCGGGATAAGTACCTGGGCGTACAAGCTGCCTGGAATATTGTTTATGCTGATGGGGGCATGGTACACCTATCTGTTGGCTAAACTGCTGTATAATAAAGAAGTTGCGCTGTGGAGCGTGCTAATCTTGCTTACCTCACAGCACATCATCCTGTCGAACAACGATGTTCGTGCCGAGCCTTATCTCACCGGGCTGCTCATTGCTGCGGTATATTATTTCTATTTAGCTTACACCCGCAACAAACTCTGGCAACTGGTATGGGGCGCACTATTCACCGCCTGCGCTATTATGACCAAAGGCATGTTTGCCCTGGTACCCATCGGCGGGGCAATAGCGGGTCATCTACTTATCACCAAACAATGGAAACAGCTTTTTAACTGGCGCTGGCTGGTGGCCGCGGTGCTCATCGGTATATTTATATTGCCCGAGATTTATTGTTTATATGAACAGTTTGATGCTCACCCGGAGAAAGTAGTATTCGGGCAAACGGATGTATCAGGCGTCAAATTCTTTTTCTGGGATAGCCAGTTCGGGCGGTTCTTTAACACCGGGCCTATTAAGGGCAAGGGCGACCCGAGCTTCTTTATCCATACCACGCTTTGGGCTTTTTTGCCATGGTCGCTGATATTGTTTGCTGCAATATGGCATTTTATAAAAATAGGTATTAAAAGCGTGCATCAGCGCGAGTGGCTTTGCATCAGCGGAAGCTTGCTTACCTTTCTGCTGTTCTCGGCCTCTAAATTTCAACTGCCGCATTACCTGAATATCGTATTCCCGTTCTTTGCTATTATTACTGCGCATTATCTGGCCGGCTTACAAACAGAGCGTACCATCCGCGCTGTTCGCGGTGTGCAGATTGGACTGGTAGTGTTGTTGTTGCTGGCAATAGTTGCCTTGCACTACTACTTTCGGCCGGATGAATTTGAGTGGGACGATACCATAACGCTCGCTGTTTGGCTGGGGTTATTAATCGTTATCCCCAATCGCTTCCCCTCTGCAGATTACAGGCAAACTGCCTTCCGTACACTCATTGTGGCCTTCATCGTGAATTTGTATCTGAACCTGGCGTTCTATCCATCACTGTTAAAATACCAGGCAGGCAGCGAAGCCGCTGTTTGGATCAACAATCACAACCCGCAAAAGTTACCACTGGTGCAAAGCTGGGAAGATGCCAACTATCCCATGGAGTTTTACATTGATCAGCCGCTCACAGTTATTAATGAAGATGGTACCGGTAAATTGCCACAAGCTCCGTTTATCTTCTACGGGCCGGCTACAGTCGTCGAATCGTTGCGCGCTAAAGGTTACCGTGTAGAAAAGCAGGTGAGCTTCCAACGCTACTGGATATCACGCTTAAAACCCAAATTCCTGAACCGTGCTACTCGCAATGAGCTGGTTACGCCAATGGAAGTGGTTATCGTAAGATGAGCTTACACTTCTTTATTTAGATACCCGCATTTGAAAAGCGCCTTAGGCGCTAAAGGTCGGTAGAAATAATAAAGAGGGGCATCGCATGCCGTAGGTATGCAACCCTGTTGTATCGCACCTAACGGAGCGATTTACATTTTTAACTTATATGCTACCGACCTTTAACCCCTACGGGGTTAGCTCTAACTATAGCACAGCATCTAAAAACCTATACCTCACCACCCATGTACGGATCACTGATGCTTGTTTTACCTGTTTCCACGCGGCCAGCATAACGTTTCTTAAAATCGGCAAAGCCTTTTACGCGGATGGTGAAATCATACCAACCCTGCTGTTTACTCAGATCAAGCTTAATAGTTTGAGGGGCAAAGCTTTCTTCGCGCACAATTAATTGTTTGGATGCGGTTTTATAAGCGTTATCGGTTACCTCGACTGTTAAAGGTTTTTTAGTGCCCAGTAACGAGAAGGTAAGCACCACGTTGCCATCTTTTTGATACCCGCAATGGGTTACAAGCCCCGGGTCTTTGGCGCTGCCCCTAAACTGGCGATAGAAACCATTTGGCCCATAAGTGCGCAGGTGGTATTTGCCATCCTCAAAATCGGCGAGCGGCCATTTATCGGTAAGGGTATCGCCGGGTTTGGCGGCATAGCTCCAGGTACGTACGGCTTCTTTTTTGCCCGGTGCGTTAAGGCTGGTGTATTTGCCCGGCGCATATACGTTGAATGGCCCGCCGGTAGCGGCATCACCAAACAGATCTTTACCCGCTTTAAAGTTGAGCTCAAAAGCCGTTCTCTCGTCATTTAAACGGCCATCGGCATAAAGCTCATACGGTAAAGCACAGGCCAAACGGGTGCCTCTTTCCTGTTTAGCCAATTGCACGGCAGTACGCGGATTAGCTTTTATGGCTTTAATATCAGCGTCGCTTAACCTGGTGTAGGTAGGTAAACCTTTAAACTGTGCTTTGTGGATTCCCTCAACAAACGGAACCCTTTGAAGGGGCGCCGGTTTGGCTATCTGCTCGCCGTTGTATGGGCGAAATACAGAGGTGAGGTCACCACAAATAGTGCGGCGCCATTCGCTAATGTTGGTCTCTTTTATTTTTTTGCCGGTTTTGCGGGCGATGAAGGTCTCCAGGAACTGAAGGTTCGAGGTATGGTCAAACACCTCAGAGTTAACATACCCGCCACGGCTCCACGGCGAAGCGATCACCATCGGCACACGATAACCCAGGCCTATGGTACTTTCACGTTTATAATTATTAGGGAAACCTTTACGGTCAAGCTCCTGATCAAGCGTTACAAATTCCACGCGGGTATCTATCCCTGCAGATACTTTACCTGTGCCCTCTTTATGCGAGTGCGGTGCAGTAAACGGCGGGATGTGGTCAAAGTAGCCATCATTCTCATCATAAGTGAGGATAAAGATAGTTTTCTTCCAAACCCCAGGATTCTTGGTAAGGATGTCCATCACTTCCGATAAATACCATGCACCATACCAAGGTGCGCCGGGGTGGTCGGAGAAGTTCTCGGGCGCGGTAATCCATGATACCATTGGCAATTTGCCTGTGTTTACATCTTGCCTAAACTGGTACAACACATCGCCTTTGGGTACCTGCATTTTACGCTGGGTGCCGTTATCGTTATAGGTTAGGGTAGTCAGCTTATGGTAATTAGGATCGTTACGGTTAGTGCTAAACGCCTTTTGATGCAGGCGCTGTTCGCGTTTGCTCAGCTTTGCAAAAGCTCCCGGCTCCAGGATAGCTTTATCAGCTTTGATATCCTGCAGCTCTTTCTGCATTTCGGCAAGCTCTTTCTCCAGCTTTTGGATCTCTTTTGCATCGCCGGAGAAGCCTCTTATCTTCAAAGAACTCTCACGTATCTTGGCAGGCAATTCCTTTAGTCTCTTTTTTAGATAAGCAACATGCTCCGGGTGATGTTTAACATGGAACTGCTTAAAAAATTCCAGGTTATTATCGGTAAAGTTACCCAGCCATGAATCTTCTTCGCCCTCAAAGCCTACACCTATCGATAGCTCGTTTTGGTAACATTTCCATGATACGCCGGCATCTTCCAGTCGCTCGGGGAAGGTGGTCCAGGTGGCGCCTTCAAAATCCGAATCCTCGTTCCAAACGTTAGCGCGTGAGTCCTCATTTTGGTTGGCGCGGATGGTGCCTGTCCACAAAAAGTTGCGGTTAGGCGTAGTACCGGT
Organism: Mucilaginibacter conchicola; assembly: GCF_003432115.1. GTDB lineage: Bacteria > Bacteroidota > Bacteroidia > Sphingobacteriales > Sphingobacteriaceae > Mucilaginibacter > Mucilaginibacter conchicola. Next base: position 1,883,156 of record NZ_QWDC01000001.1, on the reverse strand, counting down.
AAGCGATGAGCAGAAATGCTGATCGCATACAGTAAAGGCATCGGCAAGGGCATAGTTAAAAGGCAGGTCCTCGCGGGTATGGAAACCCAGGGTAAGCGGCATATCCTTATAATCAGGGTTGCCCGATTGTTTTTCTATCAGCCATTGGTCAAACTTACCATCGTTGCGGGCATTTACCTGGTTGCTCCAGCTATGCGGTAACGAGCTCATCCATGTGGCTCTTGTATCCTTAATATCTAAGTGGAAAGGTGCAAAAGTTTCGCCTTTGGCATTGCTTTGCAGCCATACCGGGTTTTGGTTGGGCAGGTCTATAGCCCGCGGATCATTAAAGCCACGCACGCCACGCAACGAGCCAAAACAATGGTCGAACGAGCGGTTCTCCTGCATCAGTATCACCACGTGCTCGGCATCCATCCAGGTGCTGCCGGGGGCAGGGTTAATGGCCAATGCTTTTTGTATTGAGGCTGGTAAAACACTGCTAAGGCCGGCGGCACCGGTTAGCATGGCTGCCTTTTTTAAGAAATCTCTGCGGGTATCTGACATGGCTGCTAATATATTAAACCCTTGTTAAACAAGTATGCTGTTTAATTATGCTTGTGTTATGATTTTATAAAAATACGCTGGTATAATCTAAGTAAGGTGCCTTCAGGCGTTTCAATATCTTTTTGATATACTAATCCACAGCGTTCTATCAATTTCTGCGAACGGATATTTTCATCGGTAGTGGTGGCGTACAATACCTCAAACGGGTAATCATCGATAATAGCCCGGCAGCTTTCGTAACCAAAACCTTTGCCTGCATGGCCGGGCATAAAAGCAAAGCCGATATCAGGGCTGTCCAGGTAGGCGCGTTTGAACAGACCGCATAAACCTATAGGGGTTTCATCTTCTTTTAATGATACCAATAGCGGGCCGTAATTATATCGATCATAGAAATTGGTGTGCAGCATGCTGATATAGTTCTCAGCGTCATGCAAGGTATGGATGTTGCGGTCGCCGATGTATTGGATCCAGGTGGGGGTGTTCAGCAGCTCAAAAACAAAAGGTGCATCGTCTAAGATAAAGCGGCGCAGGGTGAGATTGGTTGTTGTGATCATCTGGTAACTAAATTAATAAAAGTGGATTGCTACCACACAGATAGGTTAAATTTTGACAGATGGATTGTTTTTAAGGCAAACATTTGCTTACTTGTAATACCAATACATTAAGCTGTGAAACGTTATTGCCTTGCGCTCGACCTGAAAGATGATCCCCAATTAATTGCCGAATACGAGGAATATCATAAAGCCATCTGGCCAGAGATACATGCGAGTATTATCGACATAGGTATCACTAATATGGAGATCTACCGTTACGGCAACCGTCTCGTGTTATTGGTTGAGGCAAATGACGATTTCACTTTTGAAGCCAAAGCCGTTGCTGACGCCGCTAACCCCAAAGTACAAGAATGGGAAATGCTGATGTGGAAATACCAGCAGGCTTTGCCGGGCACACCTGCGGGGGCGAAATGGATGTTAATGGATAAAATTTTTCAACTATAACCAATATGAGAAAGCTTTTATTTATTGCGCTGATTGCGTGCGGCGTATCTAACACCTTTGCCCAGGGAAAATACACACCATCAAAAGAAAACCTGGAGCAGCGCCAGAAATTTCAGGACATGAAATTTGGGATGTTTATTCATTGGGGGATATACAGTGAACTTGGCGATGGCGAATGGGTGATGCATAACCGCAATATCCCATACAATAACTACAAGCGCCTGGCCGATTTTTTTAACCCGCAGGAATTTAATGCCAAAGAATGGGTGCAGATAGCCAAGAAAGCAGGCATGAAGTACATCACCATTACATCGCGCCACCATGATGGCTTCAGCATGTTTGGTACCAAATTCTCAAAATACAACATTGTTGATGCCACACCTTACCATAAAGACCCACTGATGGAACTGGCTAAAGAGTGTGAGAAAGAAGGGATAGAGCTGCATTTTTATTACTCATTGCTGGATTGGGGGCGCTCTGACTATGCCTTTGGCAGTGAAATAGTAGATGGAAAACCGGTTAAAGGCGATTGGGATAGCTATATTAAATTTATGAAGGATCAGCTAACCGAACTGATCACCAAATACCCCGGCGTAAAAGGCATCTGGTTTGATGGCGATTGGGAACGCCGCAAAGCTAACTGGCATTATGACGAGATCTATGGACTTATACATAAGTTGAACCCTGCCATAATGGTAGGCAATAACCACCACCTTGCGCCAAAAGATGGCGAGGATTTCCAGATGTTTGAGAAAGACCTGCCCGGCCAAAACCACACCGGCTTTAGTGCCGATGCCACTATTGGCAAGCTGCCATTAGAAACCTGCGAGACCATTAACGGCAGCTGGGGTTTTGATATTAAAGATAACAACTATAAAACCACCAAACAGATCATCCACTACCTGGCAGGTGCAGCAGGCCGCAACGCCAATTTCCTGCTCAATATAGGCCCGATGCCAAATGGTAAAGTGCAATCAGAGTTTACCGACACGCTGGCCGCTGTAGGGCAGTGGGTAAACAAAAACGCCGAAAGCATTTACGGTACTCGCGGCAGTTACGTATCGCCGCAGCCATGGGGCGTTATTACCGCTAAAGCAAAAACGCTATATGCCCACGTATTTAACCAGCCCGATGAAGCGTATGTATTTATCCCGGGCGTAAAAGAGAAAGTGAGCAAGGTGGCCTTACTCAGTAACGGCTCATCGCTTAAGTTTAAGCAACAAGCCGAGGGTGTATTTATTTATACCACAGGCGTTGCCTGGGATGCTAATGATACGGTGTTCAAGGTGTGGGTGCAGTAGAGGGGCACTCTACTTGGCACGTCATTGCGAGGAGCGACAGCGACGTGGCAATCCCCGATATGCAAAGCCGCTCTGCATATCGGGGATTGCCACGCTATCGCTCGCAATGACGTGTTGGATTTATAGCTTTATACCCCTACCGCTTCTTCATCCTGCTTAAAGGTAGCTTCATCAGCGCTTGGGCCGTAGCTGCCCGGGATTGGGATATCCAACAGGCGCAGGTAAACGCCCAGCTGTGCGCGATGGTGGATGATCTGCGATAAGGCCATGCGGATAATGCCACTTTTTGTGCTTTCGCTAAGGATGGTATCGCCGCTACGCAATATCCATGGATAGTTTAGCCTCTCTTCATTTTCGGCAAGCAGTTGGCTGCGGCCATCGGCTAACGACTCTTCAAAAAGTGCCATCAGTTCCTCGTTACTATCAATAAATTTTGCTTCGTAAGGGTTGCTCTCAAAGTCGAGTCCATCTGTAGTTATCGCCATCGTGATCCAGGTTGGCAGCTCGGCAATATGGGTTGCCAGGCGGCGGATGTCCATGCTTTTTACATGGGGCGTCCAGTCAAGCTTTTCTGTTGGTACGCGTTCAAGCATACGGCGGGTGGTTACAGATTCTTCATTAAGTTGTTTCAGATAGAAATTGATAAGTGACATGATGTTGTTGTTTTTGGTTTACAATTCAAAGCAACAACCGGCTGGTGACAACCCTATGTCAGCAGGAAAAATCAGAAATGAAATAAAATAAAAAAAGCAGGTGTGGCCTTGCGCTATAACCTGCTTTCGTAAATCTTATTAACTATTAACTGACCGATTGAATAAATCTGTTAGTTAAGTTGTTATAACTCTGTGTGTTTTGTTTTAGTATAAAAATTATATTAAAAATTAATAGCGAAATAGAGTGGTCGAATTTATATTTTGATGTTATTGGAATTAAATTCTGATTATTATTAATAAATCAATATAAAATTTCATATTTGATATCTTTAGTGTCTGTATGAAGAATTATATTTTACTTTCGTTGTTATTTATCACTGTTTGCGGATACGCTCAAAATATAAGCAGGCAGGGGCTTAATGAGTTGATAGATGATAATAATTTGCCTGGCATCCAGATAGCTTATACAGCCAATGGTAAAACAAGTTTATACCAGGCAGGCCTTAACCGGCCAAACGGCGATAAAAAATTAACTTCTCATGATCTTTTCAGGGCGGGCTCGTTAGGTAAATGTGTGTTTGCCTATGCAGTGCTGCGCTTGTATGACAGAGGCCTGATAGATCTGGATAAGTCGTTGCTTAATTACATAGATAATTACAATAGGTTTGACAACAATGATCAGCGTTACAGAAAAATTACCGCGCGGATGGTGCTTAGCCACACCTCGGGCCTTGCTGAGTTTTCTGAGATGAACGAGGGAAAGGTTAAATTGCTGTTTGAGCCGGGTATCACATTCTCTTACTCGGGAGAAGGGGTCTGGTTCCTGCAGAAAGTGGTGGAGCATATTTTAAACAAGCCGTTTGAGGATATCATGCAGCAAGAGGTTTTTATTCCTCTTGGGATGAATAGCAGTACTTATGTGCAAACCAACCAAATGGACAGCCTGAGTTTAGGAACTATTAGCAAAGATATGGCAGGGATGTACCCCAACGCCGCCTTTTCCCTGCTCACCACCGCGCATGACTATAATATATTCCTGCAAGCCTTGCTGGCGGGCAAAGGATTTAAGCCAGCTACCCGCCAATTGATGTTTACCAGGCAAAGCGATGCGCAATGGGCAGGGCACGATAGTACCGCGGCTGATACACATATAGATTGGGGCTTAGGTATCGGTCTGCAGCAAAACGAGAAAGGCGATGCCATTTGGCACTGGGGCAGTACCGATGATTTTTACTCATTCTTTATGGCCTACCCAAAAAAAGGGCAAAGCTTTGTATTTTTTACCCGAGGCAACCGTGCGCTAAAAGTTACCGACCAATTGGTAGATATGTTTATGGGCAAACAAACTACCTGGGCCATGAAGTGGCTTCACCTGGGTTATGACGAACCACAAACCATGGCCGTGCTTTTTGATGAATTGCGGAAACATGGCACCGCGAAAGCGCCCGCCTTATTTGATGTGCTAAAGAAAAGGGGTTACACTTTTTCGGAGCGGGATCTGGTTAATTATGGTATGAGCCTTACCATGCAGAAGCATTATGCAAAAGCCATTGCGGTATTAAAGCAGGCAACAAAATGGTATCCAGAGAACCCGGTGGCACTTGGTAGCCTGGCTGCGACTTATGAGGGAGCAGGTTATAATAAAGCAGCGTTGGCCGATTATAAACTGGCATCGGGAATTGATAAGGAGAATTCCTCGTTTATTAACCATATCAAAAGTTTGGAAGCTGGTTTTACGCCTGCTGATTTAAAAGTTTTTGAGGGAACCTTTGCTCAGAATGGTAAACCGATTTCTTTTACCTTTAAAGCTACAGGTAGTAAGCTGATGCTTACTCAATCGTGGGACGGCGGCGTGCTGGAATTTTTCAGAACGGGGGAATTGGAATTTTATAATGATGAGCCCGGTTTTAGTCTCAAATTTACAAAGGATGCCAATGGCAACATTGATAAGGCTTTTATGAATGATATACCTGTAGAGTGGGTGAAAGTAAAACAGGGTAAATAAAAAAAGCCTCCCCGTTTGGGAAGGCTTTTGAGCGAAAGACGAGATTCGAACTCGCGACCCCGACCTTGGCAAGGTCGTGCTCTACCAACTGAGCTACTTTCGCGTTGGGGTGGCAAAAGTAGGATTTTTGTTTTAATAGCAAAAAATATTTAAAAAAAAATCTGATATCTGTATTTTCGTTAGCTCATAAGCCCCTTATCATGATCACCCTTAAGCGAATTAAACAAACGGATGCCGAAAGGCAACAACTTGAACAAGCCATGCGCAAGCGCGCACTTAAGCGCAGTTTGCCTTTAGATTATCAATCTGCCCAAAGTGACATAGGATCTGATAAGCTATTTGTAGGTTACGATGGGAAAAAGAATGTGCAGTTTTCGCGCCTAAGAACTTCTTTAGAAAGATTTTTACCCAGGGTGGTTATTGTGTTCTCAAAAGACCCCACAGTGTTTGAGTATAAGCTTCGGTATAGTTTGTTATCAACTATAGCTGTAATTTTTTTGGCATTGGTGTTTATATTGTCGGTAGTCTCCTCGCTTGCGGAGAAAGACGATTATGACCGTTTTGTGCTCCCGTTATTTCTAATAGGCTGTTTTTGGCTATTGACATTGTTTGAGTTGAAAATAGTGGGTAAACGGATAAAGAAAGCGTTGCCGGTAAAAGATTGAGGGTTTTATGAAGGTGTACGATGTTCACGTTAACGCGCATGAACATCATGAACACTCGTGAACGCCACCAAAACGTCATGCCGAATTTATTTCGGCATCTCACACACTAAGTCTGTCTGGATGCTGTTAGTGTTGCACGAACAACAGTGTGCCTGGGTTAAGCTTTTGTTTGCATTAACGGCAGTCTGCTCATTGCCGCAGAGGCTACTTCTTTTGTCTTGATACAAAAGAAGCAAAAGCTCAAGACAAAAAAATCCTTCCACCCGCAGGCCTTTACCTTGGCCCGGTTTTTTGTAGGGCTTTTACCCGCGTTTTGGCAGATTGCCATTCTGAGCGTAGCGAAGATCTAACCGCGTTCTCTGTACAGTTTATAGATTCTTCGCTACGCTCAGAATGACAAATTTGGTGATTCATGGCAATCATCTAATCCCATAGATTATGGTTCAAAACAAGCCCTGCATCTCTAAACCCGATTGCAGCGGATACCTGCCCCGCGCCTAAGGCCCGTGCCGTATAAGCGGAAAGCGGGGCTGGCGGGAGATAGTAGTAATAGCGTTGCTTTACTTTACAAATTCTGATGCATTGCCGGCAACAACCATCGGGATGATGATGGCAAGTGCAAACCAGAGATAGAAATTGCTATCGCCGTTTTTTGAACTACCGCGAATGATGCAGACCAGGAGCAAAATAAAACCGGCGAAATAGGTTAAACCACCTGTGAGAGCAGCAGCTTCTCCGCCGTTTGCTATACCGCCACGATCGGGATGGAGTTTCATCTGCCTGCTTAGATAAGCTGAGTTGTTTATAGCGCCATAACATATAAATAGATAAAACAGGTAGCAAAATGCAGGGATAGGGTGTTGTTTAATGCTTAGCCAAACGGTTTTCATGTGGTGGTTTGGTATTGATACAGTGTTTAATAAAAGGTAACCCGCAGCCATATTCGCCCACTTGCACCACCCACTCAATTAATTACAAAAAACTTTTTTACTCAAGCGCTTGAAAATCAAAAAATAGTGCCTACCTTTGCAGTCCTTAAAATAAGGATAAAACTGTAAAAACAAAAAGCAAAGAATGCCTACTATTCAGCAATTAGTTAGAAAAGGTAGAGTAGCTCTGGAAGACAAGAGTAAGTCTCCGGCGTTGGACAGCTGTCCACAGCGAAGAGGTGTATGTACACGTGTATATACCACTACCCCTAAAAAACCAAACTCAGCAATGCGTAAAGTTGCACGTGTGCGCCTTACAAATGGTAAAGAAGTTAACGCCTACATCCCTGGTGAAGGCCACAACTTACAAGAACACTCAATTGTTTTGATCCGTGGTGGTCGTGTTAAAGACTTACCTGGTGTACGTTACCACATCATCCGTGGTGCATTAGATACATCTGGTGTAGCAGGCCGTAACCAGCGTCGTTCTAAATACGGAACTAAACGCCCTAAACCAGGACAAGCTGCTGCAGCCCCTGCAAAAGGTAAAAAGAAATAATAAAGGAGGATAGAAAACAATGAGAAAGTCAAAACCAAAAAAGAGAATTATCCTTCCTGACCCAAGATTTAACGATACTTTGGTTACAAGGTTTGTAAACAACATGATGTATGATGGTAAAAAATCTACCGCATACGCTATATTTTATAACGCAGTTGACATTGTTGAGAAAAAAACCAGCGAAAGCGGTTTAGATACCTGGAAAAAGGCGCTTAACAACGTTATGCCAGCTGTAGAGGTTAAAAGCCGCCGTGTAGGTGGTGCTAACTTCCAGGTTCCTACTGAGGTTCGTCCGGAGCGTAAAATCGCTTTAGGTATGAAATGGTTAATTAGCTACGCACGTAAACGTGGCGAAAAAACCATGATGGAGAAACTTGCCGGCGAGATCATCTCTGCTGCTAAAGGCGAAGGTGCTGCTGTTAAGAAGAAAGAAGATACGCACAAAATGGCTGAGGCTAACAAAGCGTTCTCACACTTTAGATTCTAATGAGAGAATTAGTGAATGATTGAATGAGTGATTTATTGAAAAGGTAACATTTACCTAATCCATAAATTGCTTATTCGCAAACTCACTCAGTCACTCATTCACTCATTTAAAAAACAAACATGTCAAGAGATCTTAAATACACAAGAAATATTGGTATTGCCGCTCACATTGATGCTGGTAAAACCACTACAACCGAGCGTATTCTTTACTATGCCGGCGTTAGCCACAAAATAGGCGAGGTACACGAAGGTGCGGCTACCATGGACTGGATGGCACAAGAGCAGGAGCGTGGTATTACCATTACATCTGCTGCTACTACAGTTAACTGGAAGTACCGTAACCACAACTACCACATGAACATCATTGATACCCCGGGCCACGTGGATTTCACCGTAGAGGTGAACCGCTCGCTGCGTGTATTAGATGGTTTGGTGTTTTTATTCAGCGCGGTTGATGGTGTTGAGCCGCAATCAGAAACTAACTGGCGTTTAGCTAACAACTACAACGTACCTCGTATTGGTTTTGTTAACAAAATGGACCGTAGTGGTGCCGATTTCCTTAACGTGGTAAAACAGGTTAAAGAAATGTTGGGCAGCGTTGCTATCCCTTTGCAGTTACCTATCGGTGCTGAAGACCAATTTAAAGGTGTGGTTGATCTGATCAACTTCCGTGGTATTGTTTGGAACGAGCACGATAAAGGTATGACCTTTACCGAAGTGCCTATCCCTGATGATATGCTGGATGAAGCAACTGAGTGGAGAGAGAAATTATTAGAAGCAGTAGCTGAGTTTGATGATTCTTTGATGGAGAAATTCTTCGAAGATCCAACTACAATTACTGAGCGCGAGGTATTAGACGCATTACGCCAGGCTACTTTAGCAGGTAAGATCGTTCCGATGACTTGTGGTTCATCTTTCAAAAACAAAGGTGTACAAACGATGCTTGATTACGTGATGGAGCTTATGCCTTCGCCACTTGATTCAAAAGGTGTTGTTGGTACTAACCCTGATACAGGTGCTGAGATCCTGGTTAAACCGGATGTTAAAGAGCCGTTTGCAGCATTAGCATTTAAAATTGCTACCGACCCATTCGTAGGTCGTTTATGTTTCATCCGTGTTTACTCTGGTAACCTTGATGCAGGTTCATACGTGTACAACATGCGTTCTGAGAACAAAGAGCGTATCTCTCGTATATTCCAAATGCACGCTAACAAGCAAAACCCTATCCCTAACGTAGGTGCAGGTGATATTGCTGCGGTAGTAGGCTTTAAAGATATCAAAACAGGTGATACACTATGTGACGAGAAAAACCAATTGGTTCTTGAGTCAATGGTATTCCCTGAGCCGGTTATCGGTTTGGCAATTGAGCCTAAAACTCAGGCCGACGTTGATAAATTGGGTATGGCTTTAGGTAAATTAGCCGAAGAGGATCCAACTTTCCGCGTACAAACTGATGAAGATACTGGTCAAACAGTTATCTCTGGTATGGGTGAGCTTCACTTAGATATCTTGATGGACCGTCTTAAACGCGAGTTTAAGGTAGAGGTTAACCAAGGTGCGCCACAAGTAGCTTACAAAGAGGCTATCACTGGTACAGTACAACACCGCGAAACTTACAAGAAACAAACCGGTGGTCGTGGTAAATTTGCCGATATCCAGGTTGTTATTTCACCTGCTGATGACGAGAAAGAAGGCTTACAATTTGTTAACGAAATTGTGGGTGGTGCTATCCCTCGCGAGTTTATCCCATCTGTTGAAAAAGGCTTTAAATCAGCTATGGACAACGGTGTACTTGCAGGCTTCCCTCTAACCAGCTTAAAAGTTCGTTTGATAGATGGTTCATTCCACGCGGTCGATTCAGATGCATTGTCATTTGAGATCGCTGGTCGTTCAGCATTCCGCGAAGCTTTACCAAAAGCAAAACCGGTATTGTTAGAGCCTATCATGAAAATCGAGATCCTTACACCTGAAGAAAACATGGGTGATGTTATCGGTGACATGAACCGTCGTCGTGGCCAGCTTCAAGGTATGGACACTCGTAACGGATCGCAGGTTATCAAAGCAATGGTGCCACTTTCTGAGATGTTTGGTTACGTAACTCAATTACGTACTATCACTTCGGGCCGTGCAACTTCAACCATGGAGTTTGACCACTATGAACCAGCTCCACGTAACGTACAAGACGAGGTTGTAGCTAAATCAAAAGGCCGCCGTAAAGGTGGTGATGATGAATAAAATCAATTTTGAATTATTGAATTAGTGATTGAGTGAATGCTCAAAAGCTAATTCGATAATTCATTAATTCAATAAATCAATCATCCCTAATAAATAGCTCTTAGGGATGGTCATTAAAAACAAACAAAATGAGCCAAAGAATCAGGATCAAATTAAAATCGTACGATTACAACTTGGTTGATAAATCAGCTGAGAAGATCGTAAAAACAGTAAAGCCAACAGGCGCTGTAGTTAGCGGACCACTTCCGTTACCAACCGAAAAGAAAATCTTTACTGTATTACGTTCACCACACGTAAACAAAAAAGCACGTGAGCAATTCCAATTATGTTCTTACAAACGTTTACTGGATATCTACAGCTCAAACTCAAAAACTGTAGATGCTTTGATGAAGCTTGAATTGCCAAGCGGTGTTGAAGTTGAGATCAAAGTGTGATAGTACCGGAAGATCTGAATATAAAAGCCATCTGTTATTTAACAGATGGCTTTTATATTCAGTTAGAATTCCGACTAATATTGAAGCCTGAAAAGTATAGGAAATTGTAGGGAGCAGCCTGAATATACCAGTTTCTTTGTGATGGTAAGTTAAGTAACGTAAGGGTTGAGACGGTTGGGTTATAACCAAATGGTCTGTCTAAATTATATTTAATGAAGAATTGGCTGGTTTCACGAAGTATATTATAATAATATATATCACCATTATCATCAATATTCATCCGGCTCACAAGTTTCGGTATTAAGGTGTAATTTGTAAATGTGACGCCATTATCTTTGGAGATTAGAATGTGGCTTCCCTGATTATCATACAAGCACTTATACATCCACCCATTTTTATCAACTTGTATGGTTTGTAAATATTTATCACCAGGTAATTTTATCCAGCTATTTCCTCCGTTTGTTGATTTGTAAAGGTTTAAAGATAAACCCATTAAGTAAAGATCTCCATTGGCTAATTCAATCGGGATATTATAATCTTCTTGTTGCGGTAACCCGGTTTGGGGATGAATCCATGTTTTGCCTTTATCTGATGTTATAAAAACGCCTGAAAATTCGCCTGTAAGGATCAATTTGCCACTTTTGGTATACGCAATATCTAACGGAAAAGCTGATTTTTGATAGTTTGGAGGCGTGATATCTATCCAGTTTGAACCAGCATCTTTTGAATACCATAAACCACTATTCTGGGTGGCAGCAAATATTTCGTCATTAGGTGTCGTTACTAAAGCAGTCACAAAAAAGTCCTTGTAGAAAGTAGTTAATGGTTGCCAAGTAATTCCAAAGTCATCAGAGTATCTGATAGCATTTTTTCCGGAAAAGCATGCAATTAACCTGCCTGTAGATAACTGGCGTATATCCATAGGTAGCGAATTTGGCGGAGTGCATGAACCCAGTATGGGGTAACTGGAGTTGGTGTATGCAGTTCCTGTGATAGCAACAGAGTCAACCCGTTTGCCGTTATCTAAAATCACTGCCATTAACTTTTGTTCGCCGGCTTCGCCTACCATTTGCCAGTGGTATTTAGCTTTACCGTCGGTTTTTGTGCTTACTACCACCGGAAACTCAGCATTACATCCCGATGCCTTAAATTCTACATTTATATTTGATACGGGCTGGCCATTGCTTGTCACCTTAACAACCATACTATCCCGTAAATATTCGCCAACCCTTGCTGTTTGGTACTCGCCGCTATATAAAGCTATTTTTAAGGGTAAAGAATTTGGTGGGGTTGCCGGTGGTGTTGTGCTCTTTTTGCATCCGGCAAAACAGAATGTAGCTGCAAACAAAAGCATAAATATTTTTCTCATAATGGTTTAGGTTTCATGTAAATTTATGATAAAAGTTGGTTTAAAAAATGTGTTAAATATAAATTTCACCAGTTGTTAAATCGGTGACTTCTGTATTTATAAAAGCAATTTTGCCTATGGTCTATCTAAATATAGCTTAGTTTTAATTAACAAAAAAGCCATCCTCAATTTGACGGATGGCTTTTTTGTTGCCCCTGAGTTGTTATCCTGAGCGACAGCGAAGAATCTAAACGCCTACAAGAAACGCAGAAAGATGCTTCACTACGTTCAGCATGACAAATCTATTATTGATGCTCAGGCACACCGTTCGGGTCCATCCATACAAACTCCCAGTGGTGGCCGTCAAGATCGGCAAAGCTGTGCTGGTACATAAAGCCGTAGTCGGTGGCAGGGTTAGGTACAACGGCTCCTGCAGCCTCTGCTTTGGCCACCATTTCGTTCACGGCATCTTTGCTGTCGGCAGATATACAGATAGAACATTCTACTTCTTTGTGGGCATCTATAATACGTTTGCTGGTAAAAGTCTGGAAGAAAGGTTTGGTGAGCAGCATTACGTAAATAGTATCGCTGATGATCATGCAGGTCGCTTTCTCGTCGGTGAATTGCGGATTAAAAGTATATCCTAATTTGGTAAAGAACGCTACCGATCTGTTAAGGTCTTCAACCGGTAGATTTAAAAAGATTTGAGTTGCCATGAGTTTCTGATTTTTAGTTTACTCAAAGGTAGGGCATTACCCAACGCCCGCAAATGTGCAAAAACGACAAGTTAAGGGGCTAATTGCGACGTTTATTTATATAACGCCAAACTTAGGATGCTCTCCCAGAAAATTCAACCAAACCCCTTCCAATTCCTCAACCAATTGCGGGCGGATGGATATGCCTGATGCTTGTGGCGTCCAGGTTTGATCGGCGAGTGCGCCTGTTTTCAGGATATCTAAAGAGAGGATGGGTTCCTTATCAGGATTAAGCAAAACATCAAACTCAATATTAATGCGGTGATAAGTGCGCCCTTTGCGCGATGCCAGGAACGGCTCTGATGACACATAACCTGATGCAAATATACCTTTAGGTTCAACACCCACACGCACCACATAGGCGCGGTCGCCGGGTTTGATGCTCTTGTGGCTGGCAACGCTCCAGTTGTCCTCAACCTTTTGGCCTGCGGTAAGGCGGGCAATGTCTTTATCAAGATCAGCCCATTCAAATTTATGCGGGTTCCAGCCAAAGAGGTAGGAACCCCCTAACCCCCTGAAGGGGGAATTATTAATATTGTTAGTCAAAGATGCTTCCATATCCTACTCCCCCTTCAGGGGGCTGGGGGGCTACCCTTTACCGGTCAACTCATCAAGCTTATTACGCTCAGTCTGCAGTTCGCGGGCAAGTTTCTTTTCTTTCTCGTTGGCTTTGGCTTTGTAGTTTTTGTATTCTTCTTCCAATTCGTTGTAAAGCTTAACGCGGTATTTGGCTTCGCGGCTGTGCGCGCCCGAGCGGGCTATAACTATGGCAGCAACGGCACCAAACACGATCACCAGGCCCCACATAATTAAATTGTAAGTGCCTTTGTCAATAGGGATGCCCAAAAGGCTAACTTCGTTCACCTTGGCCTGCGAATCGGCCAGCGACTGGTCTTTATTAGTTGATGATTTTTTTAATGTATCAATGGTTTTAGCCTGCGCAGATACCGTTGCCTGTGCATCCAGTAATTGCTTGCGGGTAGCTTTCAGCGTATCGTTATAGTTTTTTACCAGTGCGCCAACAAGTGGCTGCTGGTAATTATATACTTTGGTAAGTAAATATAGGTATTGGCCATGTAGGCTTTTATCAACCGGTTGCTGCGGGGCAGGCTGGGTTTGCGTGCGTACAGGTGTGGTAGTTGCCGGCGTGGTTGCAACGGGTGTTTGTGCAGCAGGTATGGCTGGGCTTTTTTTGTATGGAGCAGGCTTTACAGCAGGATTGGCCTTTTTGGTACTATCCTGTGCATACGCGGCATTGCCAAGGTTAAACATCAGGGTCAATAAAACGAGTGTCCACAGGTTAGAAAGCTTCATCATATATAATTAAAGTATGGGGATGTAAACTATTATAGTCAAACGTAAAAATTTAATTTAAAGTTTCTGTTATGTATCACCATAAAAATGGGCGTAAAAATCGATTTCGGGCGTCAAAAACAGAACTTTTGCGGCTAAAGTATAAAAAAGATGTTAAGCCCGTGTTATAAGGTGTAATTGCCAAACCACTATATTAGCCCCTTTCAAATTTATACGATGCAGATAGGAATGATAGGTTTGGGCGATATGGGTAAACTATACGCCAAAGCTTTTGCAAAAGCCGGGTACAAGGTTGTGGGTTGCGATATGCCCGCCAATCGCCAGCGCCTTGAAGATGAGCTGAACCCGTTGGGTATAACCCTGATGGACGACGGCAAGGATGTAGCCCGCATAAGCGACCTGGTTATCTATTCTGTTGAGGCCGATAAACTGGCCCAGGTAGTCGCCGAGTACGGACCTGTAACTAAATACGGCGCCATAGTAGCCGGCCAAACATCTGTAAAGCACCCCGAAATAGCGCTGTTTGAAAAGCACCTGCCTGCAGATGCACGTATCGTTACCTTCCACGCCATGCACGGCCCCGGCTTTGAGGTAAAAGGGCAGAAGCTGATCCTGATACCTCACCGTACCGATAAGCAAGGTTACGAAGAGATGCTTGCACTCTTCAAAGCTGTTGATAGTGATATAGTGGAGATGAAGGATTACCACGAGCATGACCAGATTGTAGCCGATACACAGGCTGTTACCCACGTGGGTTTCGAGAGCATGGGCACTGCCTGGAAAGCAGCAGGTTTTTTTCCGTGGGAGAATGCCTCTTATGTGGGTGGTATCGATAACGTAAAGATCCTCACCACGTTGCGTATCTTCAGTTATAAGGCGCACGTTTACGCAGGGCTGGCTATTCTTAATCCTTACGCGAGGCAGCAGGTGAGGCAGTATGCTATGTCAGAGTCGGAGTTGTTTAAGCTGATGATACAAGAAGAGGAGACCGATTTCAGGCAGCGGCTTTATAAGGCCCGCGATTTTGTTTTCCACGAAAGCCGCAAACCCATTATGCTGAATGACGCCGTAATGCGCGAGTTCTCCCTGTCAGATAATGCACATAAGCAAAAGCCAAACTCGCACTTGAGTATATTAAGTATGGTTGATGCCTGGTACCATTTGGGTGTAAACCCTTATGATAATTTGATCTGCCAAACGCCGCCGTTCCGTTTAAGACTCGGCATTGCCGAATATCTATTTAAGAACGAGGAACTGCTGGAAGAATCGATAGAAACGGCCCTTTACGATAAAACCATCCGCGGCGACGACTTGGAGTTTCACTCTGCCGTACGCGAGTGGAGCGCTATCATAGGCTACGGCGATATGGAAGGCTATAAGAAACATTTTAACGATGTACAATCATTTTTCACCGGCAGGCTGGAAGAAGGTAACAGGCAGAGTGCTGAATTGATCAAACGATTGATGACGAGTTAGGTATGTTTCCCGTCATTGCGAGAAGGCGTAGCCGACGTGGCAATCCCATACATACAGAGCCGCTCTGCAAATAGGGGATTGCCACGCTATCGCTCGCAATGACGTTTGAGGTTTCCTGCCGTCGCGGGTTTCCAACCCGTGACCATGCAGTAAGCTTTCACAAGAGATACGCTATCGCTAATCTCGCGCGGGCATTAGAATATCTTTACTTCGCCATCGCTTCCAAAGCTTCCTCAATACTGCCTGCAAAATTAACCTGTTTACCTTTGTTACTTTCGTAAATAAAATCGTTTAGGCTTTTGCTGTCGAATTTAGAGAACTCGCCTACAACGGCCAGGCGCATACGATAGTTGGTGAACTTCTGTAAAACTTCGCCGGCAAGTTTGTTCTTTAGTTCAAAAAAATCTGGCGTGAGGTTTTTCTCATATACGATCATCGCATCAAAGCCCTGATAGTAAATATTGCCTATCAGGTCTAAGGCGTCCTCAATACTTTGGATAAGTATCCGTTCGGCACTTACTTCGGCAATTTCTTTATTGTTGATGGTGTGAGAAATGATGTTCATTTTAATAGCCCTGTAACATTCAAATAACGCAAACGAAGTTGTATTTGTAACTATTCTTTTTCTTCCAGTTTACCCCATTGATAACGCAAATCATTCATTTGTTCGGTAATGGTGTAAATGCTTGAGCGGTATTTAACCTTATTATCTTCCTTAAATTCTTTATAAAGCAAACCGAATATTTCACATTCTTTAGTAACTATTGCAGCCTGTAACTGTGCTATCTGCTTTTGTTTCTTAGGCAGGCTAAGTTTGCCGATCTGTTTCCCTATGCTGTTTAATGTATCCATTTTCTTTACAGCAACTGTGTTAAGCAAAGCCAGGTGCTCCTGACGATTAAGGTTGGTTTGTCGATAAAAGCTATCGTTCAGGTCGTTGGTTA
Organism: Mucilaginibacter conchicola; assembly: GCF_003432115.1. GTDB lineage: Bacteria > Bacteroidota > Bacteroidia > Sphingobacteriales > Sphingobacteriaceae > Mucilaginibacter > Mucilaginibacter conchicola. The sequence goes on along the minus strand of NZ_QWDC01000001.1, from coordinate 1,866,511 downwards.
ACCCGGTAACCTTTTCTGATAGCTGTTGTAGTTCTTTTAATTGGTAAACAGGCGCCATTGACACGCTGATGCCGGTAAACAGGATGGCGATAACTGCGGCAAAGGCAACCGTTAAATTTTGTTTCTTGATTTTGATACATAAGTAAGCTATCCATCCAAAAACATACCCGGCTACAAGGCCGCCAATATGTGCAGCATGATCAATATTACCGCCTTTTGGAATAATACAATATCCCACAAAAATTGCTGTACTTATTAATAAAGCACGGCGGGCATGGCTTTCATAAAATTTAGTACTTAGTAAAGCCAGTAATATGCCAAACAAGCCAAATATTGCGCCCGATGCACCGGCCATTACGCCGTTATTGTGCCATAATACAGATGAAACACTTGCGCAAATGCCGGCCAGCAGATATAGGAAAAGATAATTCCATTTGCCCAATTTACTCTCCAGCATCGAGCCGATGTATATCAGCACAATCATGTTACCAAAAATATGCATAAATGAAAAATGCAGAAAGGTATTACTTAGCAGGCGCCAAACCTGCCCGTTAAGAACCTGCAACCTGTTGCTGAAACCTAATGAAAGATACATTTCTTCCATATTGATATTTGGCGGTATTGTAATACCGTTTTTTTGCGCCAGTATGGCAGCGCCCAATATCTTGGCAACCATAACCATGGTTATACTTATGTATACGGCAATGTTAAGTAATACCAGGATGGGCGTAACGGTATAGCCGGGTTTAGGATTAAATACCGAAAAGAAATGATTTAGCTTTTCTTTAAAGCCCAGTGGCGGATCGTTAAGGTTAATGAACTGGCTATCGGGTATGCTGTCTATCAGGTCTTGTGTGGTGGCTTGCAGGGTATCCTTAAGATGAAACTCTACGTAATTTATCTCATTGTAAAGCGCCCCAAGGTTTTTACTATTCTTTTCATAATCAGTAAAAAGCATCTGGTAACCAACGCATTCGCTTTTTACTATGGCTTTATCGCCAACAATACGTACAGAAACTTCTTCGGCGTATGATTGCCAGGATATGTTAGTATAGCCAATAATGCCATCGCGGTTAAAGTAACCTATATGCCAGCCAAGGTTGGCAAAAGCGTGGTAAAGCAGGGTTAAATAATGATCAGAATTGTAATCATTTAGTGGTATGATCTCAGTTTTACGCGGAGAAATTCCCCATGCCATAGTTTAAAGTTTAGGAGTGTACTTTGTAAAGATAAGATGGGTACGGGTAAAGTACAAATTTGAGCCTGATAATCATGCCGATGTGTAGCGGAAGAAGAGCGGCAGAAATATTAAAAAATAATTCAGTAACTATTTGACAGTTAATACAAAATTTCTATCTTTGCCGTCCCTTAAGAGGGACAAATTTGCCTTGAACGAAGCCCTACTGCTTCGATGGGCACAAATAAAATAAATAAAATGTCAGGAATTATTGGTAAAAAAGTAGGAATGACCAGCATTTTCGACGAAACAGGCAAGAATATCCCTTGTACTGTAATCGAAGCTGGTCCTTGCGTAGTAACCCAGGTAAAATCTGTTGAATCAGACGGTTACGCCGCTGTGCAATTAGCGTACGGCGAGAAAAAAGAGAAGAACACTTCTGCTCCCTTAAAAGGCCATTTTGAAAAAGCCGGCACTACTCCAAAACGTAAACTTGTTGAATTTAAATCTTTCGAAGATGAAAAATCTTTGGGTGACACTGTTACCGTAGAGATCTTCGCAACAGGCGATTTTGTGGATGTAGTTGGTACATCAAAAGGTAAAGGTTTTCAGGGTGTTGTAAAACGCCACGGTTTTGGTGGTGTAGGTATGCAAACACACGGTCAGCACAACCGTTTACGCGCTCCGGGTTCACTGGGTGCGTCATCATGGCCTTCACGCGTATTTAAAGGTATGCGCATGGCTGGTCAAACCGGTAACGCTCGTGTTAAAGTACAAAACTTAGAAGTAGTTAAAGTTTTTGCTGAGCAAAACCTAATAGTAGTTAAAGGTTCCATACCTGGAGCTAAAGGTTCATTCGTAATAGTGGATAAGTAAGATGGAAGTTAACGTATTAAACGTATCAGGTAAAGAAACAGGTGCCAAGGTGCAGCTTCCTGAGTCCGTATTCGGTGTTGAGCCAAACGATCATGCTATTTACTTAGATGTAAAGCAGTTCTTAGCTAACCAGCGCCAGGGTACGCACAAAGCAAAACAACGTAATGAAATTGCAGGTTCAACCCGCAAATTACATAAACAAAAAGGTACAGGTGGTGCACGTGCAGGTAGCATCAAATCACCTCTGTTTAACGGTGGTGGCCGTGTATTTGGCCCGCAACCGCGCGACTATAGCTTTAAACTGAACAAAAAGTTAAAAGCTTTAGCACGTAAATCAGCTTTAACTTACAAAGCACAGGATAGCAATATCGTGGTTTTGGAAGATTTTAATTTTGACTCTGTTAAAACTAAAAACTTTGTTAAACTGGTAGAGGACCTTAACCTTACCAATGAGAAAACTTTATTGGTATTGCCTGCTGCAAATAACAATGTGTATTTATCAAGCAGAAACCTGAAAAGAGCAAAAGTTGTTACTGCCGATCAGTTAAACACTTATGATGTGTTAAACGCTGGCAAACTTTTGTTAACAACCGGTTCTGTAAAAACTTTGGAGGAAGCATTCGCTAAGTAATTATGGAAATTTTAAAGAAACCACTACTTACTGAAAAGGTAACTCAATTAACTGAGAAGCTTAATCGCTATGCATTCAAAGTTGATCACAGAGCTAACAAAATTCAGATCAAAAGCGCAATTGAGGCTATGTATGGTGTAAACATTACAGCTGTTAACACAATGAAATACGTAGGTAAACTTAAAACCCGCAACACAAAAGCAGGTGCAGTACAAGGCCGCTCTGCTACTTACAAAAAAGCCATCATTACACTGAAGGATGGTGAAACAATTGATTTTTACAGCAATATATAATAAGACATGGCAGTAAAGAGATTTAGACCGGTTACACCGGGTACCCGCTTCAGGATTGATGTATCTAACTCAGATATTACAACAAACGTTCCTGAAAAGTCTTTAGTTGTTGCTAACAACAAAAGATCAGGCGGCCGTAACCACAGCGGTAAAATGACTATGCGCTACCTGGGTGGTGGCCATAAACAAGCATACAGGTTAATTGATTTCAAACGTAACAAGTTTGACATTCCTGCAAAAGTTGCAACAATCGAATACGATCCAAACCGTTCAGCACGTATAGCCCTGCTACACTACGCTGATGGTGAGAAACGTTACATGATCGCACCAGAAGGTTTAACAGTTGGCATGACAGTATTGTCTGGCGAAGGTGTTGCTCCTGAGGTTGGTAATACCATGCCTTTGAAGAACATCCCTCTGGGTTCTATCATCCACAACATTGAGCTTAACCCTGGTCAGGGTGGTACTATCGCACGTAGTGCAGGTACTTACGCACAATTATCAGCACGTGATGGCAAATACGCTATCATCAAATTGCCTTCAGGCGAAACCCGTATGATCTTGTCAACTTGTTTGGCAACTATCGGCACGGTTTCAAACGGCGAAAAAGCTAACGCAGTGTTAGGTAAAGCCGGCCGTAAACGTTGGTTAGGGCGTCGTCCTCGCGTTCGTGGTGTTGCCATGAACCCGGTAGATCACCCTATGGGTGGTGGTGAAGGCCGTGCATCAGGTGGTCACCCACGTTCACGTAAAGGTTTATTAGCTAAAGGCTACAAAACCCGTGACAAGAAAAAAGGATCAGATCGTTACATCATTGAAAGAAGGAAGAAATAACAATGGCACGTTCAATTAAAAAAGGACCTTACATTGATCATAACCTGGACAAAAAAGTTCTGGTATTAAATGAATCAAACAAAAAATCGGTTGTAAAAACATGGTCACGTCGTAGCATGATTTCTCCTGATTTCGTTGGTCATACATTCGCAGTACACAACGGTAACAAGTTTATCCCTGTGTACGTAACAGAAAACATGGTTGGTCATAAGCTGGGAGAGTTTGCCCCAACCCGTACATTCCGTGGACACGCAGAAAAGAAAAAATAACACGCAATGGAAGCAACAACAAAAATTAAAAAGTCTGTTTTAATCAGGCAACAAAAAGAAGCTGCAAAAGCTCAAACAGGTGGCGCTTCTGTTGCGAAGTTACAGGACTGCCCTACCTCGCCGCGCAAAATGCGCCTGGTAGTTGACCTGGTTCGCGGTGTTGAAGTAAACAAAGCTTTAAGCATCTTAAAATTTACCAACAAGGAAGCTGCAATACGCGTAGAAAAACTTTTGTTATCGGCTATCAAAAACTGGGAAGCCAAAAACGAAGGTGTACGCCTTGAAGATACTACCCTTTATGTAAAAGAGGTATCAGTAGGTGGTGGCCGTCAATTGAAAAGATTACGCCCTGCACCTCAAGGTAGAGGTTTCCGTATCCGTAAACGCTCTAACCACGTAACTCTTATTGTGGATAGTAAAAACGATAACAACTAATTTAAGATGGGACAAAAAGCACATCCAATAGGTAACAGGTTAGGCATTATCCGTGGTTGGGATTCTAATTGGTTCGGTGGAAATAACTACTCCGATAAATTAGTTGAAGACGAAAAAATCCGCAAATACTTATCAGCCCGTATTAACAAAGGTGGCGTAGCTAAAGTAGTAATTGAACGTACTTTAAAACGCATCACTGTAACTATCCACACTGCCCGCCCGGGTATTGTGATAGGTAAAGGTGGCCAGGAGGTTGATAAGATCAAAGAAGAGTTAAAGAAATTAACTAAAAAAGATGTTCAGATCAACATCTTCGAAATCAAACGCCCTGAGCTTGATGCCCAGTTAGTTGCCGAAGGTATTGCTAAACAACTTGAAGCACGTATCTCTTTCCGTCGTGCCATGAAAACTACAATTGCTTCAACCATGAGAATGGGTGCTGAAGGAATTAAAGTAATGACATCAGGCCGCTTAGGTGGTGCTGAGATGGCCCGTACCGAACAATATAAAGAAGGAAGGATTCCGTTACATACCTTCCGCGCTGATATTGATTACGCTTTAGCAGAAGCATTAACTACCTACGGTAAAATAGGTGTTAAAGTATGGATCTGCAAAGGCGAGGTATACGGAAAACGCGACTTGTCTCCGAACATCGGCAGCACAAGCAACCCAAGTGGTAAAGGTGGACGCCCAGAAGGCGCAGCAGGCTTTGGTGGCCGCGACAATGCTCGTGGTGGCGAAAGAGGCGGCGAACGCAGAGGTGACCGCAAACCAGGCGGCGACCGCAGAGGCGGTGGCCAGGGTGGTAACCGTGGTGGACAAGGCGGCAATCGCCCGGGTGGTCCAAGGAGATAATTTCATTAACAAAAGTAGAATGTATATCCGTGAGGATATAAAAGCTTAACAAAATGCTACAGCCAAAAAGAACCAAGTTCAGAAAGATGCAAAAAGGCAGAATGAAGGGTTTAGCCACTCGTGGTGCAGACCTGTCATTCGGATCTTTCGGTATAAAATCACTCGAAGCGGCATGGATCACCAGCCGCCAGATCGAGGCTGCGCGTATTGCTGTTACACGTTACATGAAACGTGAAGGCCAGGTTTGGATCAGGATCTTCCCTGACAAACCTGTAACCAAAAAACCAGCAGAGGTACGTATGGGTAAAGGTAAGGGTGCCCCAGAATATTGGGTTGCCGTTGTACGCCCGGGCCGCATGATTTTTGAAGCCGAAGGTGTGCCTTTGGAAATTGCAAAAGAGGCATTACGCCTTGCAGCACAAAAATTACCAGTGCAAACCAGATTTGTAACACGTAGAGACTACGTAGAAGCGTAAACAGTAGGTTGAAAAGTTGTAAATGTTAAAGGTTGTAAAGAGTTGATTGCAGCCATTAGGTAACACTAAAACATTTGAACTTTTAAACATTACAACAACTAATTAAAGTAAAATGAAGAACTCAGAAATTATAGAGCTTTCAACCGAAGAGTTAGCAGCGAAACTGGGCGAAGAGAAACAAACTCTTACCAAGCTTAAATTTGCTCATGCGGTTTCAGCTATCGAGAATCCTTCACGTATCACTAAAGTACGTAAAGACATTGCTCGTTTAACTACTGAATTAACAAAACGCAAGGCTGAAGCAGCCACTGCTAAAAATTAATTTTAAGCGTCGGAAAAAATGGAAAGAAATTTAAGAAAAACACGTACCGGCCTGGTAGTTAGCAACAAGATGGAGAAATCTATCGTTGTTTCCGTAGAACGTAAGGTAAAACACCCTATCTACGGTAAATTCGTAAAGAAAACTACCAAATTTATGGCTCATGACGAGGCAAATACCTGTGGTATTGGTGATACCGTATTGATTATGGAAACCCGCCCAATGAGCAAAAACAAAAACTGGAGGTTAGTTCAAATTATAGAGAGGGCTAAATAACATGGTACAACAGGAATCAAGATTAAATGTAGCTGATAACAGCGGTGCTAAAGAAGTTTTAGTGATCCGCGTATTAGGTGGTACCGGTAAAAGATATGCCTCTATTGGTGATAAGATAGTGGTTACCGTAAAAAGCGCTATACCGTCAGGTAACGTTAAAAAAGGTACTGTATCTAAAGCCGTAGTAGTTAGAACCAAGAAAGAGATACGCAGAAAAGATGGTTCTTACATCCGCTTTGACGATAACGCAGCAGTTTTGTTAAACAACCAGGATGAGCCAAGAGGCACACGTATTTTTGGCCCAGTTGCAAGAGAACTGCGTGAGAAACAGTTTATGAAAATTGTATCATTAGCACCGGAGGTATTGTAATATGGAAAGCAAAAAGAACACAAAGCCAGCCAAATTAAAGATCCGTAAAGGTGATTTGGTACAGGTTATAGCTGGTGACGCTAAAGGCTCACAAGGTAAAGTAACTGAGGTTATTATTGACAAAAACAGAGCATTGGTTGAAGGTGTAAACCTTGTGTCAAAACACACTAAACCAAATGCTGCCAACCCTAACGGTGGTATTGTAAAGCAGGAAGCTGCTATACACATTTCAAACCTGGCGCTGGTTGAACCTAAAACAGGTAAGCCAACCCGCGTAGGCCGTAAATTGAACGATGCCGGCAAATTAGTAAGGGTATCTAAAAAATCAGGGGAGGAAATTAAGTAATGACTTACACACCAAGATTAAAAACAAAGTATAAAGAAGAGATCCGCACCGCGCTGAAAGATAAATTTCAGTACAAAACGGTAATGCAGGTTCCTAAATTGCAGAAAATTGCCATTAACCAGGGTGTTGGCGGTGCTTCTACTGACAAGAAATTGATCGAGAACACCATCACTGAGTTAACTACCATCACTGGTCAGCAGGCAGTTGCTTCAAAATCAAAAAAGGATATCTCTAACTTTAAATTACGTAAAGGTATGCCAATTGGTGTACGCGTAACTTTACGTGATAACACAATGTATGAGTTTTTAGACCGTTTAATTGCTGTTGCCCTGCCACGTATCCGTGACTTCAAAGGCATCAACGATAAAGGTTTTGATGGCCGCGGTAACTATACTTTAGGTATCACTGAGCAGATCATCTTCCCGGAGATCAACATTGACAAGATCAACAAGATCCAGGGTATGGATATCACCTTTGTAACCTCTGCTACCAACGATGTTGAAGCATTGGAGTTACTGAAACAATTTGGATTACCATTTAAAAATCAGAATAGCAATGGCTAAAGAAGGCGTAAAGGCTCGTGAAGTAAAACGTGCCAAATTAGTAGCAAAATTTGCTGAAAAAAGAGCAGCGTTAAAAGCAGCCGGTGATTACGAAGCATTAGACAAATTGCCTAAAGCAGCATCTCCGGTAAAACTGCACAACCGTTGCAAATTAACCGGCCGCCCTCGTGGTTACATGCGCCAGTTTGGTATTTCACGTGTAACATTCCGTGAAATGGCTTTAGCTGGTAAGATCCCGGGTGTTAAAAAAGCAAGCTGGTAATATAGGGCTTAAAGGTGAGAGGTAAAAGGCGAAAGGTTTATAACAACCTTTTACCTTTAGCCTTTCACCTTTTACCTAAAATGAGGGTTGTAAAAGTTATTCAGAACAGACCACAATTTGTTTTGAATTTTTTTATATTTTTGCGGCTCGAATTTTTTTACGAATTAACCGATAGAAGGTCGGCAGGGATGTTACCTGCAGGAAACCACTGTCATAATCAATAATAATGAATACAGATCCAATCGCAGATTATCTTACAAGAGTAAGGAATGCTATTAAAGCCAACCATAGGGTTGTTGAAATTCCTGCATCAAATCTGAAAAAGGAAATCACTAAGGTGCTTTTCGAAAAAGGTTACATTGCTAATTACAAGTTTGAGGAAAATGGCCCGCAAGGCACCATTAAAGTGGCATTAAAATACCACCCAATAACTAAAGTTCCTGCTATCCGCAGCATTAACCGTATCAGCAAACCAGGTTTGAGGAAATACGCAGGTATGGACACCATGCCACGTGTATTAAATGGTTTAGGTATCGCCATCTTATCAACTTCTAAAGGTGTTATGACCGATAAAGAAGCACGTCAGCAAAACGTGGGTGGCGAAGTTTTATGCTTCGTTTATTAATAGGAGGAAATTAGAAAATGTCAAGAGTAGGAAAAGCACCTATAGCACTTGCAAGTGGCGTAACTGTTACCGTATCGGCAGATAACGTAGTAACTGTTAAAGGCCCTAAAGGCGAGTTGCATCAGGCAATTGATAGAGATATCACTATCGAGCAAGAAGGCGACCAGTTATTGGTTAAACGCCCTTCAGATCAAAAACGTCATAAAGCGTTACACGGTTTATACCGCGCGCTTTTAAATAACATGGTAGTAGGTGTAACAACAGGTTACACAGTAACGCAAGAGTTAGTAGGTGTGGGTTACCGCGCAACTAACCAAGGCAATACCTTAGACTTAGTGTTGGGTTTCTCTCACCACTATGTATTTGAACTACCAAAAGAAATTAAAGTTACCACCACTGCTGAGAAGGGTAAAAACCCAACCATCATCCTGGAATCAAACGACAAACAATTGATTGGCCAAGTTGCAGCGAAGATCCGCTCGTTACGTAAGCCAGAGCCTTACAAAGGTAAAGGTATCAAGTTTGCTGGCGAAGTATTAAGAAGAAAAGCAGGTAAATCAGCATCTAAAAAATAATCGTCATGAAATTATCAAGAAGAGACAGGATTAAAAAAGGTATCAGAAAGCGTCTTTCTGGTTCTGCAGCCCGCCCACGTTTATCTGTATTCAGAAGCAACAAAGGCATCTACGCACAAATTATTGACGATGTAACAGGTAAAACTTTAGTATCGGCTTCATCTCAATCAAAAGAGTTTACAGCTAATGGTACTAAGTCAGACCAATCTACTGCAGTAGGCAAACTTGTAGCTGAGAAAGCTAAAGCTGCCGGTATTACTGATGTAGTGTTTGACAGAAATGGTTACCTGTACCACGGCCGTATCAAATCATTGGCTGAAGGTGCACGTGAAGGTGGTTTAAACTTTTAATAAGAAAGAGAAATGTCAACAATCAACATAAAAAGAGTAAAATCAAGCGAGATCGAATTAAAAGACCGCTTGGTAAGCATACAGCGTGTTGCCAAAGTAACCAAAGGTGGCCGTACTTTCAGCTTCTCTGCCATTGTGGTAGTAGGTGATGAGAACGGTGTAGTAGGTTACGGCTTGGGTAAAGCTAAAGAGGTAACTGAAGCTATTGCTAAAGGTATTGATGATGCTAAAAAGAACTTAGTAAAAGTTCCTATCATCAACAGCACTATCCCTCATGATCAGATCGGTAAATTCAGCGGTGGTTTCGTATACATTAAACCAGCTGCTAACGGTACCGGTGTAATTGCTGGTGGTGCGATGCGTGCGGTATTAGAATCTGCAGGTGTACACAACGTACTTGCAAAATCAAAAGGTTCATCAAACCCGCACAACGTGGTTAAAGCAACTGTATCTGCATTAGCGCAACTGCGTGATGCGCATACTGTAGCTCAGCAACGCGGTATTAGTTTAGGTAAAGTATTTAACGGATAATCAGTTATGTCGAAAATTAAAATAACACAAATAAAAAGCGTTATCGACAGAAGCGAGCGCCAAAAGAAAACCGTTGAGGCCTTAGGTCTTAAGAGAATTAACCACAGTGTGGAAGTTGAAGCTACTGCAGCTATTATAGGTATGGTTAGAAAAGTTAACCACCTGGTAGCGGTAGAAAATATCTAATATCATGAATTTAAGTAATCTGAAACCTGCAGAAGGTTCTACTAAAAATAGGAAAAGAATTGGCCGTGGTACCGGTTCGGGCCGTGGTGGTACATCAACCCGTGGTCATAAAGGTGCCGGTTCACGTTCAGGTACATCTACCAAGGTAGGTTTTGAAGGTGGCCAGATGCCATTACAACGCCGTGTACCTAAGGTAGGTTTTAAAAACCCTAACCGTGTAGAGTACGTTGGTGTAAATCTTGACGTGCTACAAGCATTAACTGAAAAATTCTCATTATCTTCAGTTGATTTTGATACGCTAAAACAACATGGTTTGGTGTCACGTAACGACGTAGTGAAAATCCTGGGTCGTGGTGAGTTAAAAGCCAAATTAGAAGTTAAAGCACATGCATTTACTGCTACTGCTCAAAAAGCAATTGAAGCAGCAGGTGGTACCATCGTTAAGTTGTAATTTCAATGAAGAAATTTTTCACCACATTATCCAATATCTGGAAAATTGAGGATCTAAGAGTGCGTATAACAAACACACTCTTATTTCTCTTGATCTATCGTGTTGGTTCATTTATAGTGTTGCCGGGTGTAAACGCGGCATCGCTTAACTCATCACAAAACAAAGAAGGCCTGGTTGGCTTGCTTAACATGTTTGCAGGAGGTTCGTTTTCACGTTCCTCTATTTTTGCATTGGGTGTTATGCCGTACATCTCAGCTTCTATCGTGGTGCAATTGTTAGGTATTGCGGTACCTTACTTTATTAAGTTACAAAAAGAGGGTGAAAGCGGCCGTAACAAGATCAACCAATGGACTCGTTACCTGACTATCATTATCACAGGTTTGCAGGCTATCGGTTACCTGAAATCACAGGTAAGCGCTGATGCTATGCTTATTGCTAACCCATACTTTACAATATTAAACACTTGCGTGTTAACTGCAGGCACTTTATTTGTAATGTGGTTAGGTGAAAAAATCACTGATAAAGGTATTGGTAATGGTATATCATTGATCATTATGGTGGGTATTATTGCCCAGTTGCCGGGTGCGTTTGTTACCGAGTTTAACAACCGTACTACAGGTGCCGGTGGTTTAATTACCTTCATTGTAGAGATTGTTGCTTTGTTAGGCGTTATCATGTTCACTATCCTTATCGTACAGGGTACGCGTAAGATAGCTGTACAATATGCAAAACGTATTGTGGGTAACAAACAATATGGCGGTGTGCGCCAGTATATACCTTTAAAGGTAAATGCTGCGGGCGTTATGCCTATCATCTTTGCGCAGGCATTGATGTTTATCCCTGCTACTATTGCGCAGTTTTTCCCTAATGCAGCATCAAACGGGATCCTTATCGCATTATCAAACTACAACTCTTGGGAGCACAACTTGGTATTCGCGATCCTGATCATCCTGTTCACTTACTTCTATACTGCTATCACTATCAACCCTAAGCAAATGTCTGATGACATGAAAAAGAATGGTGGTTTTATACCAGGTGTTGCACCGGGTAACCCAACTACCAGCTTTATCGATGATGTTATCTCTAAGATCACTTTGCCGGGTTCTATCTTCCTTGCTATGGTTGCCATTATACCGGCGCTTGCAAGCATGATAGGTGTAAGCAGCATTTTTGCAAGATTCTTTGGCGGTACTTCACTTATCATTTTAGTGGGTGTGGTACTTGATACTCTGCAGCAGATAGAGAGCCACCTGTTAATGCGCCATTACGATGGTTTAATGAAAACAGGCAGGATCAAAGGACGCACAGCCGTTCCAACTGCTTCAGGTGCAACGCCGCCTGTTATTTAATACTATACATGTCAAAGATCCATTATAAGTCTATCGAAGAGATAGAACTCATAAGAGAAAGTTCTTTACTTGTTTCTAAAACACTCGGGGAAATAGCCAAGGTTATTGCCCCGGGTGTTACTACTTTAGAACTAAACACACTGGCCGAAACGTTTATACGTGATAATGGCGGTGTGCCGGCCTTCCTCAATTATAACGGTTTCCCATTTTCGTTATGTATTTCGCTTAATGACCAGGTGGTACATGGTTTCCCGAGCAAGCATGTGCTTGTAGAGGGTGATGTGGTATCTGTTGACTGTGGCGTTGTGCTAAACAAATACTACGGCGACTCGGCTTATACTTTCGCGATAGGCGAGATCCCTGAGGCTACCCAAACTTTACTGCGTGTTACTAAAGAGAGCCTTTACAAAGGCATTGAGAAAGCCGTAGTGGGTATGCGTATTGGTGATATTGGCAGTGCTGTACAAGAGCACGCCGAGAGCCATGGCTTTGGCGTGGTTAAGGAGTTAGTAGGGCATGGGGTTGGTACCCGCTTGCATGAGAAACCAGAAGTGCCAAACTACGGTAAACGTGGCGCAGGTATTAAGCTGGAAGATGGCATGGTGATAGCCATTGAACCGATGATAAACGCTGGCCGTGCCGGTGTTAAGTTTTGGGACGATGGATGGACAGTATCAACCGTAGATAAAAAGCCATCAGCACATTATGAGCATACGGTAGCTGTTAAAAAGGGCCAGGCTGATATCCTTTCGACGTTTTCGTATATCGAAAAAGTTTTGGAAGAAAAAAATAAATAATAAAGAAATTTTTATTAATTTTGCGTCCCGCTTTAGTGGGCGGATAAACAAGTAATAATCAACAAAATATGGCAAAACAATCCTCGATTGAGCAAGACGGTACAATTCGCGAAGCGTTATCTAACGCGATGTTTAGAGTTGAACTTGAAAATGGCCACGAGATTATTGCGCACATATCCGGCAAAATGCGTATGCACTACATCAAAATTTTACCTGGCGACAGAGTGAAACTGGAGATGAGCCCATACGATTTAACAAAGGGTAGAATAACCTATAGATATAAATAAGCAACGAGATGAAAGTTAGAGCATCCATTAAAAAACGCAGCGCTGATTGCAAGATCATTCGCCGTAACGGGAAACTTTATGTTATCAACAAAAAGAATCCAAAGTTCAAACAGCGTCAAGGGTAATTAGTAAACAAAACAGCATTGGAGCAATTCGTACAACGGTAGCCGCCGTTCGGTTGTTCACTCAAAAAACAATTTAAAAATATGGCAAGGATCTCAGGTATTGATTTACCAAAGAACAAAAGAGGCGAGATAGGCTTAACCTACATTTACGGTATTGGCCACACTACAGCTAAAAACATTTTAACCCAGGCAGGTATTGATTTCAATACTAAAGTACAAGATTGGTCTGATGATCAACTTACTGCTATCCGTACTATCATCAACGATCAAATTAAAGTTGAAGGTGCTTTACGTTCAGAAGTTCAATTGAACATCAAACGTTTAATGGATATAGGTTGCTACCGTGGTACCCGTCACCGTAAAGGTTTACCTCTACGTGGCCAACGTACTAAAAACAACTCACGTACCCGTAAAGGTAAACGTAAGACAGTTGCTAACAAGAAAAAAGCTACTAAATAATAAATAGATTAGTGATTGGAGAGCACAGATCAGGTCTATGCTCTCCGGTCATTAGGAATATAATTAACCAAAAAGACTGTCGGGTCCAGAGCTTCAGAGCAAGCCGAGTAATCCATCAGATCAATAATTAAGAAAATGGCTAAAACTAAAAAAGTTACCAAAAAACGTATCGTTGTTATTGAGCCGGTAGGCGAAGCACACATCAACGCTACTTTTAACAACATCATCATCACCCTTACCAACAAAAACGGCCAGGCTATTTCATGGTCATCAGCTGGTAAAATGGGCTTTAAAGGTTCTAAAAAGAACACTCCTTACGCTGCCGGTCAGGCTGCTGCCGATTGCGGTAAAGTTGCTTACGACTTAGGTTTACGTAAAGTTGAGGTGTTTGTTAAAGGCCCGGGTTCAGGCCGCGAGTCTGCTATCCGTACCCTGCAAACAACAGGTATCGAGGTAACTACCATTAAGGACATCACTCCACTTCCGCACAACGGTTGTCGTCCATCAAAACGCAGAAGAGTTTAATTCACTATTTTTTTAAAGCTAAGATTCAACAGCTGCGGGCTGTTTGATACTTTAAAACACACATACAATGGCAAGATATACAGGCCCAAAATCAAAGATCGCTCGTCGTTTCCGTGAACCAATCTTCGGTCCGGATAAAGCGTTAGAAAGAAAAAACTATGGCCCGGGTATGCATGGCGCTTCAAAAAGAAGAGGCAAGCAATCTGAGTACGCAGTACAGTTAATGGAAAAACAAAAAGTTAAATACACTTACGGTGTATTAGAGCGTCAGTTCGAGAACTTATTCCACACTGCATCTGCTAAAGAAGGTATCACCGGTGAGAACTTGTTAAAGTTCTTAGAAGCACGTTTAGATAACGCTGTTTACCGTTTAGGTATCGCTCCTACACGTTCTGGTGCACGCCAGTTGGTAGGCCACAAACACATCACTGTAAACGGTAACGTTGTTAACATCGCATCATACCAGGTAAAACCGGGCGATATTATTGCAGTGCGCGAAAAATCAAAAACTCTTGAAGCTATCTCTAATTCAGTAGCTGGCCGCAAGATCAATAAATATAGCTGGTTAGAGTGGGATGCTGCTGAGTTAACAGGCAAATTCCTTGCTTATCCAAACCGCGATGAGATTCCTGAGAACATCAAGGAGAACTTAATCGTCGAGTTATATTCAAAATAATAACGATATTTTCCAGGGAGATGATTGGCATTTTTATGTCAATCATTTTCGTGGTTAAATCCAACCCAAGTAGTAACATAAACCAAAGATATAAATGGCAATTTTAGCATTTCAAAAACCAGACAAGGTTATCATGCAGAAATCGAACGATTTTGACGGCACATTTGAGTTTCGCCCGTTAGAACCAGGCTTCGGTGTAACCATTGGTAATGCTCTGCGTCGTATCTTACTATCTTCATTAGAAGGTTTTGCTATTACATCTGTACGTATTTCAGGTGTAACGCATGAGTTTTCAACCATCAAAGGTGTTGTTGAAGACGTAACCGAGATCATCCTGAACCTGAAACAAGTGCGTTTCAAAAAAACAGGCGACTCGGGCGATAATGAGAAGATATTTGTGATCATCAATGGTCAGGATGCTTTTACAGCAGGTGATATCACCAAATTCTCAAATAACTTTACTGTGTTGAACCCTGATATGGTTATCTGTAACATGGATTCATCAGTAACGCTTGAGGTTGAGCTAACTGTTGCTAAAGGCCGCGGTTATATCTCAAACGAAGAGAATAAAAACCCTGATGCTGCAGTAGGTGTGATAGCTATCGACTCTATCTTTACGCCTATTAAAAATGTTAAATACACTTTAGAAAACTATCGTGTAGAACAAAAAACCGACTACGAGAAACTTATCCTTGATATTTCTACAGATGGTTCAATCCACCCTGAGGATGCATTGAAACAAGCTGCTAAGATCCTTATCCAGCACTTTATGCTGTTCTCTGATGAGAACATGATGCTTGAGGCGCAGGCTAAAGAAGAAACTAAAGAAGTTGATGAGGAGATCCTGCACATGCGTAAGATCCTTAAAACCGAATTGGTTGACCTTGATCTTTCAGTACGTGCACTTAACTGTTTAAAAGCTGCTGATATCCGCAGCCTTGCAGATCTGGTTTCTTACGACGTTGCTGATATGTTAAAATTCAGAAACTTCGGTAAAAAATCATTAACTGAGATCCAGGACCTGGTTAAATCAAAAGGCTTATCTTTTGGTATGAACCTGTCTAAATTTAAGTTAGACGAAGAATAGTAAAAGATGCAAGAGTTAAGAATCAGGAGTCAAGATTGTCTTGTTTCTTGATTCTTGGCTCTTGATTCTAAATACAAACACCGCGTAATTCCGAGGGCTTGACGTTTACCCGCCGCCCAACGGTATGCACGTGCCACAAACAACAAAAAAATGAGACACGGAAAAAAAGTTAATCACTTAGGCCGCACCGACAGCCACCGCAAAGCAATGATGTCTAACATGGCATCTTCACTTATCCTGCACAAACGTATCACTACTACTTTGGCTAAAGCTAAAGCTTTACGTGTGTATGTTGAGCCTTTGTTAACAAAATCAAAAAACGATACTACTCACTCTCGCCGTACAGTGTTTAGCTATTTACAAGACAAAGACACTGTGAACATCCTGTTCCGTGAAATTGCCGAGAAAATTGCTAACCGCCCGGGTGGTTACACTCGTATCGTTAAGTTAGAAAACCGTTTAGGTGACAACGCTGAAATGGCGATCATTGAGCTGGTTGACTACAACACAGTTTACGGTAAAGACGTAGAAGCTAAAACTGAGAAAAAATCACGTCGTCGTGGTGGTTCTGGTAAAGGTAAAGCTGCTGCAGAAACTAAAGCAACTCCTGCTTTTGAAGAAGCAGCTGTAGTAGAAGAAACCGCTCCTGTAGCTGTGGCTGCACCAGCAGTTGAAGAAGCACCTGCAACCGAAGCTCCTGCAGCGTCTGACAAAGAAGAAAACGCTGAAAAAGGCGAGTAATTTATATTACTTCTTTAAGGTACAAAAGCCCCGGTGAATTTTCATCGGGGCTTTTTTGTTGGCCCGATTTTTCTGATTTCAGAAACCAGCTTCTTTTCCTAAATATTTAAAACCCGCATCGGCTTACCAGGTTGTACTATTACAAAAAGGATAACATGGGCAAGATTGCAGACCAACTGGTACAGATGCTGGTAAACGCGGGTATAAAACGTATTTATGCCGTAACCGGCGACAGCTTAAACGAAGTGAATGACGCTGTGCGACGTGAGGGGAGCATTCAGTGGATCCACGTGCGCCACGAGGAAGCAGGAGCATACGCCGCAGGTGCAGAAGCACAGCTCACAGGTAACATCGCCTGTTGCGCAGGCAGCAGCGGCCCCGGCCATGTACACCTCATAAACGGTTTGTATGATGCCCATCGGTCTGAAGCACCTGTGATTGCTATAGCCTCAACCGTTGCCAGTTTTGAGTACGGTACCGAATATTTTCAGGAAACAAACACCATTAAACTTTTTGATGACTGCAGCCATTATAACCAGGTAGCTACCACGCCAAAACAGTTCCCGAGGATGATGCAAGCCGCTATTCAGGCTGCTTTGCATCGTAAAGGTGTTGCAGTAGTTGGCTTGCCGGGTGATGTTACGAGTATGGATACAGAGGAGATCACCTCATCTACCAGTAATTATAATCCGGTGCCTGTTATCCGCCCGTCTGACGAGGATATACAAAAACTCGCTGATCTGCTTAACTCGCATAAAAAGATCACCATATTCTGTGGGATAGGTGCAGGTGAAGCGCACGACGAAGTAGTTGCCTTGTCGCAGAAACTGCATGCGCCGGTGGCGTATTCGTTCCGCTCTAAAATGCTTATTCAGTATGATAACCCTTACGAAGTTGGGATGACCGGTCTACTTGGCCTGCCATCGGCTTACCACGCCATGCACGAGAGCGAACTACTGGTATTGTTAGGTACCGACTTCCCTTACACGCCATTTATGCCTACCGATTGCAAGATTGTGCAGGTTGACATCAAACCCGAGCGCATTGGCCGCAGGGCTAAGGTTGAAGTTGGCTTGAACGGGGATATCAAAGATACACTCACCGCCTTGTTACCACTCATTAACCAAAAAGAGGACGACAGTTTTGCCAAAGCCCAATTAGAGTTTTACGGCGAGGTGAAGAAGAACATGAAAACTTATGTGGAAGACAAAGGCCGAAAAGACAACATCCACCCCGAATACATTGCCAGCCTGCTTGACGAAATTGCCGCTACAGATGCTATATTTACGGTAGATACGGGCATGTCATGTGTGTGGGGATCTCGGTATATTAATGCTACTGGTAAGCGCAGGATGATAGGTTCATTCAACCACGGCTCAATGGCTAATGCCATGCCGCAGGCGATAGGTGCTGCACTGGCAATGCCAAACAGGCAAGTAGTTGCGCTTTGTGGTGATGGCGGGCTATCCATGTTGTTAGGCGACCTGGCAACCATTACACAATACAACCTACCGATAAAAATAGTGGTGTTTAACAACCGCTCCTTAGGGATGGTGAAACTTGAGATGGAAGTGGCCGGCCTGCCCGATTGGCAAACCGATATGATGAACCCTGATTTTGCTATGGTAGCAACAGCTATGGGCATAAAAGGATTTACCATTAATGATCCCGACGAGGCCAGGCATTCGCTGCGCGAGGCGTTCCTGTACAATGGCCCGGCTGTGATCAATATCATGACCGACCCTAACGCCTTAGCCATGCCACCAAAAGTAGAGCTAAGCCAGGTAAAAGGCATGGCCGTATCCATGACCAAACTAATGCTCAACGGCCGTATGGACGAAGTGATAGATACCATTAAATCGAACTATAAACATTTTAAAGACCTGATATAAACTCATGAATAAACGCCGGCAGCGTATTTTACTTTTTGTGTTATTGCTTATTTCTGTCGGCTTTATAGCGCTGTCGGTTGTGGTGCATATCTATCCGCAGCTTTCTATCGATCTTAAGTTCTCGCGCGAGATACAAGAGCATCAAAATCCTTTTATCGATACCATGATGTATTTGATCAGCACGCCGGGCTACATGCCGGAGTCGGTGATATTGGTGTTGTCGACAGCTTTGGTGTTCTTTTTGTTTAAATACAAAAAAGCGGCAGGCTTTGTGTTGCTTACCGGGGTTAGCGGCTTGGTGAGCACCATAGTAAAAGCACTGGTTAACCGCCCGCGGCCATCTGAAGACCTGGTGCGTATAGTTTTAAAAACCACCCAGCAAAGTTTCCCCAGTGGGCACATGATGTTTTATGTGGTATTTTTCGGTTTCCTGATATTGCTGATGTTGCAACTGGAAGGCATAGCCAAATGGATAAAGTACCCGATTATTATTATTAGCGGCTTTTTGATATTTACCATACCGGTGTCGCGCATTTATCTGGGCGCGCATTGGTTTACTGATGTATTGGGCGGCTTTTTACTTGGTGTGTTATGCCTTTATCTTTTATCGTGGTTGTACCTGCGCAAACGTGCTGATAAACAGGAAGCACCGGTTGCCGAAACTAAATAATTTAAGTATTTTCAGGCAACCAAATCCTGAAAGCAATGGCCACCACTTTATCCATCAAACAGCGGATACAATCAATTGATATACTGCGCGGCATTATTATGCTGGTAATGGCTTTAGACCACGTGCGCGATTTTCTGCATGATGCCGGTGCATTTGGTGATCCAACAAATTTGAAGACTACTACGCCTATCCTGTTTTTCACCAGATTTGTAACACACTTTTGCGCACCGATATTTGTTTTCCTGAGCGGTGTGTCTGTTTACCTGGTAAGCACCCGCCGCACTAAAAGTGAGCTCACGGGTTTCCTCATAAAGCGTGGTTTGTGGCTGATATTGGTAGAAATTGTATTGATGTCGTTGGCATTCTCGTTAAACCCGCTTTATAATTCTGTAGCACTGCAGGTGATATGGGCCATAGGTGTAAGCATGATATTGCTGGCATTATTAAGCTGGTTACCCATACGCGTTATTGGTGCAATAGGTATCCTGCTTATTGTTGGTCACGATGCTTTAACCACTCTTAAAATTGCGCCAAATACTTCAGAAGATGTATTAATGAAGATCTTCTTCACCGCCAGAGGTTCGGTATTTGCGTTAGATAACAGCCATTTTGTTTTTGATCTGTATGCCATCCTGCCGTGGACGGGAGTAATGTTCCTGGGCTACCTGTTTGGTACGCTTTATAAAAGCGACTATAAGGCAGAGAGCCGCAAACGTTTTTTAATGCTCAGCTCGCTCTCGTTATTCGCAGCTTTTATCGTATTACGATCTATTAACGGTTACGGAGACCCTGCGCCGTGGGCTGTGCAAAAGGACGGTGTGTTCACATTCATGTCGTTCATTAACATCAGCAAATATCCGCCATCATTAATGTACTGTTGTTTAACGCTATCAGTAGGGTTGCTGATACTGGCTTTAACAGAGAATGCATCGGGAAAATTAGCGGCGTTTTTTAAGACTTATGGCAGCGTGCCATTCTTTTATTACATCCTGCACTTTTATTTGATAAGGCTGGTAACGGTAGCGGTATTCTTTATCAAAGGATTTAAAACATCTGAGATCATCACACCAAACGACCCTTTCCTGTTTACCCCGCCGGGATTGGGATTTAATCTCGGTGTAGTTTATTTGTTTTGGTTGGGGATAATCCTTACACTTTACTACCCATGCAGGTGGTTTTCTAATTATAAGAAAACACACCGCCAATGGTGGTTGAGTTATTTGTAAGATCAAATAAACTCGCGGATGATCTGCTGCAACTGCCCTGCCTGTACAACGCCGCTTTGGCGCCATTTGGCTTCGCCTTTTTGAAATACAATTAAAGTAGGCACACTTTGTACACGGTAGGCATTAGCTGCCATCGGATTTTTGTCGATATCTATTTTAAGGATAGTAACCTTATCGCCAAGCGCATCTTTAACCTGTTTTAGGATAGGGGGCATCATTTTACAAGGCCCGCACCACTCTGCCGAAAAATCAACCAAAACGGGTTTTTCTGAAGCAATAATATCTTTAAAATTAGCCATCACAATTTCTCCTTTTAATGATAACGCTTAAAACCCAAATACGTTTTAAATAATGAATAGGGCATTACTTACACGTTTTAAACCATTTAGCTCTAAAAAAATATTCACTAAAATATGTCACTAAATGGTGACTTATTTTATATTTGTATTGGTAAAACAGTGCATGATGAAATGCACTGTCCTGATCATGATGTATACGACCCTTTAAAGGTCTGTAAAGAATATCCCTCCTAAATCTTGTGCAATTAAAGGCTTTCTCAATAGAGGGGCCTTTTTTTGTTTGATGCGGTGAGTGAGGGTTGTGCCTACGGCACAAAGAGGAGCAATTGCCATCAGCTACAAAGCGGTAGCCTCTAACGAGGCAATCTAAGGCAGTATAAAGGGGTAGAATCATGTGTCTTAGAGCAACCGTTTCGGAAGAATTTTAGGTTTGTATCTGCGGCACAAAGAGGAGCAATTGCCATTAGCTACAAAGCGGTAGCCTCTAACAGGGCAGCACTGTGGGGGGATACTTTATTAATTCCAACAAATGTCCCGTCGGGACAACCGCTTTGTAGAAATATAATAAGCCTAACTTTTTTGCTCCGTTAGGAGCTACCCACAGCAAGCAAGGCTTATGCCCCCTCGCTCATAAATTTCTTCCACCAGTTTGAGTTGTAAGTGCTAACATCGGTAGGGCAGCCTGGCTCGGGCAGGAAAAGGTCGATGTTTTTTTGCTTGCTGTATTCCACCAATCGCTCAATAGGCTCGTACCAGGCATGCAGGGCCAGGTTAAACGTAGCCCAGTGGATGGGCATCATTACTTTGCCTTTAAGGGCGATGTGTGCATTTGATGCATGATCGGGACCCATGTGTATATCCGGCCAGTATTTGCCGTAAGCGCCTATCTCCAGCATGGTGAGATCAAACGGGCCGTAAGCTTCGCCAATCTTTTCAAAATCAGGCGACCAGCCAGAATCAGCCCCGAAATAGATATTATGCTGAGGGCCTTTGATAACAAAAGATGCCCAGAGAGTTTCGTTACGGTGCGTGATACCCCGGCCCGAGAAATGCCTTGTGGGGCACGAGGTGATTTTACAGGTTTTTATGTTGATGTTATCACCCCAATCCATTTCATTGATAAGCTCGGGCTTAACGCCCCATGATGCCAGGTATTTACCCACACCAAGCGAAGTAATAAACGGTATATTTTTACCTGCGAGAAAACGGATGGTGGCCTCGTCGAGATGGTCGTAGTGGTCATGTGAGCAGATTACCACATCTATCGGCGGCAGATCCGTTAACGCCAGTGGTGGTTGAAAAAAGCGCTTTGGCCCCATGGCCTGCGTAAAAGATACGCGCTGGCTCCAAACCGGGTCGGTTAAAATACGGATACCATCTACCTCTATAATTAAACTGGAGTGGCCTATCCAGGTAATGCGTAAACCATGGGCCGGCGGTGTTTGGTAGGCAGAAAGATCAGTTTTAAACGGGCCCAATTTTTTCTTCGGAACGGTTTCAGCTTTGTTATTGATATATTCCTTAATCATAGGGAACATTACGCTGAAGCCACCCTCGGTTGTAGGGATGGTATTCTGATATTTTGCGCCTTCTTTACGCGACCGTGGTAAACTCATGAAGCAAGTATAGGATGTTTTGACTATTTAATCAAAAAAGTCAGTATTGATTTTACTTTAAGATGTTAATTGTCTACCGCTGAAAAAAAGCGATAGCTGCATCTGCAAACTCTTGTAATTCTTTTGATAAAGTGTTTTCCAAGTAGGGTTGCGATACGTTGAACACATGATCAGCACCCTGAACTACTAATAACTTAGCGTTGAGATTTGCTGCGTTCAATAATTCTGCATGTTGCAATGGTACGCTGGCATCGGCATCGCCATGAACGATGAGCCATGGCTGGCTGATCTCTGCCGCACGGCGCTGGATGTTTAAACGGATAGGGTTTTTATCCAGATCCTCAAGCATGGTAACACGATAAGGCATATCCTGGCCGGTACGCGCATTCTTCATGTAGATAACGCCTTGCAGGCGCCATTGGTCTTCAATTTGTTTTGGCCAAAGCTTATCAAAATTGGCAATGGCTGCCATGGTTACCAGTTTTTTGACACGATTATCCTCAGCAGTTTTTACTACGCTTACGCCGCCACCAAGGCTGTGGCCTATTAAATAAACACCATCAGCAGCAGGGATAGCCGAGCCGCTGCAGGCAAAATCTATCACATTCTTCAGGTCATCCAGTTCAATGGAAAAAGTGTTATCTCCAAAGGCGATCAGATCCGCAAACTCGGTCAAATGCTCTGGCGTGGTGCCGTTGTGCGAGAAGTTGAATTTAAGAAAGCGAAAACCATTCTCTGCAAAGTGGCGCGCTACCAAATGATGTGCACCCCAATCCTTAAAACCACGTACCCCGTGAGCAAATATCACCAGCGGCGCCCGCGGATCAATATCATCATAAGTAAGATCGGCCGTAATGGGGCGACCTTTAGCGCCGGGTATGGTATATTGCTCGGTAAGGATCATAGCGTAAAACTACACTTTCTTACCATTAAAAGTAATGCCATACAGATCTGTACGGCGGTCTTTTAAGTTTTGTACGCTGCCGTATTCGTGCAGCTCGCCAAGTATCGATAAGTCCACATCAGCAATTACGATCATTTCGCTGTTTGGTGTAGCCTCAGACTGGATGCCATTTGTAGGGAAACCAAAATCTGACGGCGTAAATACAGCCGATTGTGCATAGGAGATATCCATGTTATTTACATTAGGCAGGTTGCCCACGCAGCCTGCAATAGCTACATAACATTCGTTCTCCACGGCACGGGCCTGGGCGCAGAATTTAACGCGGTTATAACCGTTCTGCGTGTCGGTTAAGAAAGGTACAAACAGGATCTGCATATCCTGGCTCGCCAAAATGCGCGATAGCTCGGGGAACTCCACATCGTAGCAAATAAGGATACCAATTTTACCGGCATCCGTATCAAACACTCTTAGATCGTTACCGCCGCGCATACCCCAAGAGCTGATCTCTGAAGGGGTAGGATGTATTTTAACGCTTTCTTCCATACTGCCATTGCGGCGGAAAAGGTAAGAGACGTTATATAAATGTTCACCCTCTATTTTAGGCATGCTGCCGGCAACAATATTTACGTTGTATGATACCGCCAGTTTAGAGAATGCTTCAACAATAGGTTCGGTAAACTTGGCCAGCTCGCGCATGGCTTTCGCCGCATCCATGTGGTTAAACTCGGCCATCAGCGGGGTGTTAAACAACTCAGGGAACAGGATAAAATCCGACTGGTAATCGCTCACCGCATCAATAAAGTATTCGGCGTGCTTCATCAGCTCGCTGATGTTGCTGTAAGGGCGCATTTGCCATTGCACCAAACCAATGCGCACAACAGTTTTATTATTGATAACAGAACTTACTTCTTCGTAATAAACGTTATTCCACTCAATCAGCGTAGCAAAGCCTTTTGAGCGTGCATCCTCAGGCAAATAATTGCGTAATATTTTACGCACGTGAAAATCATTAGCCAACTGGAACGACAGCGTAGGATCGTAGATCTCCTTATATTTTACCTTATCTATATACTGGCGTGGCGTAAGATCGTTCTGGAATTTTTGGTAGTTAGGGATCCGGCCGCCGGCGATGATGCTTTTCAGGTTCAGCTTTTCGCACAGTGCCTTGCGGGCTTCATATAAACGACGGGCTAAACGCAGACCGCGATATTTGGGATGCACAAATATCTCTATGCCATACATCACATCACCTTTTTCATCGTGGGTTTTAAATGAGCCATCGCCGGTGATCTGTTTGTAAGTGTGCGTATCACCAAATTTGTTGTAATCAACAATAATGCTGAGCGCACAACCTACCACCTCGCCGTTTACGGTGACACATACCTGCCCCTCGGGAAACAGTTTAATGAGTTTTTTGATAGATGCCGAATCCCAGTAGTCCTCATCCATATCAAGGTAGGCCGACTTCATTGATTTTTTAAGCTCCTGGTAATCCTGGGCTTCGAGGTTGCGCAATTCAATACTTTGCAGATCCATAGTGCCTTTTTAACCCCTTTGCTGCACAATTGTTTTATTTGCGCGTAACATCGGCAACCGTTAAGGCGTCACGTTGATGCGAAAGGTGGTTTATTTGCGATGCCACCATGCCCAAAGCATTAGTACGGGTTGTAAAAACAACCTTACCCATGCAATGGTAGGGGTTACCATAAGCGAGCCAATTTGTAGCGGTGCATTAATTAACATACTGATATGCACAGGTAAAAATGCTGATAACATCAGGATAATACCCCATGAGGCAACCTTGCGCGTTTTTGGCCGTATCATCAATAACGAGAATGCGATCTCGAAAAAACCTGCCAGGTAATTGAGGGCAACAGGTGCCGGAATGTAAGATGGAATGATGCGGATATAACCATCGGGATGAACGAAATGATTGATGCCTGCAAGCAGGTATCCGAGCACTAAAATTACGAGACTAAAGTTTTTTAAAATTCGCATTTTTAATTGTTCAATCGATTGATTAACTAAAGAATTTATAAAAATACGAAATTTTATTGCGGAAAATGCATTATTTATAACCATTCTAAATACGCCTGTTTGACAAATAATTGACATTACAACCAATGGGGTGAGTTACTTTTGTTGGGTTAAAAAATAAACTACTTTGAAGTATCTTAAAGTTATTGCGTTTACACATAAACAGATCGAACTGAAAGAACTCGGTAAATTGGTTATCTGCCAGGAGAACCTTACCGATAAACTCAGGGCGGTAAAAGCGCATTTCGGTATCGACGAGATTTTCTATCTATCTACTTGTAACCGTGTGGAGTTTGTTTTTTCTACAGCAGCAGAAGTTAACAGGGAATTTGCCGAGGCTTTCATTTCAGAAATGCGTATCGGGCTTTGTCCAAATTCTACCAAAACCTTTATTGATGCTGCTAATATCTTTGAGGGCAAAGAAGCTTTAAATCATTTGCTGCGTACCTCATGTTCACTAGAAAGTTTGGTTGTTGGCGAGAAAGAAATTTTGGCCCAGCTGCGCAAAGCTTATGATGATTGCCGCGAAGAAGGCCTTACCGGCGATAAACTGCGCCTGGTGATGGAGTGCGTGGTAAAGGCAGCTAAAGAGGTTTACACGCATACCAATATCTCTAAAAATCCAATTTCGGTAGTTTCATTAGCTTATCGTAAACTAAAAGACCTTAAGCTTTGCTCAAATGCCCGTGTGCTTATTATCGGTGCCGGCGAAACCAACCGCAACATATCTAAATACCTGCAAAAGCATAAGTTTAGCAACTTTGCGGTATTTAACCGTACGCTGGAGAAAGCTGAGCAATTAGCTGCCGATCTTAATGGTGAGGCATACCAATTGGCTGATCTTGCTAACTACAAAAAAGGCTTTGATGCTATCATCACCTGCACATCTGCAGTTGAGCCAATCATCACTCCTGAAATTTATACCTCGCTACTTAACGGCGAAACCGGTAAGAAAACTATTGTTGACCTTGCCATCCCTAACGATACCGCACCTGAGGTATTAGAGCAGTTTGATGTTAACTTCATTGAAGTGCACTCACTTAATGAAGTTGCCAAAAAGAACCTGCAAGAGCGTTACCAGGAACTGGTACATGCAGAAGCCATCATAGAGCAAAATATTACCGAATATTTTGTGATGCTTAAACAACGCAAAGTTGAGCTGGCCATGCGCCAAGTGCCCGAGAAGATCAAAGAGATCCGCAGCAATGCAATGAACACGGTGTTTGCCGATGAGGTACAAAGTCTCGACGAAGAATCTCGCGCTATCCTGGAGAAAGTGATCAACTATATGGAGAAAAAATATATCAGCGTGCCCATGATAATGGCTAAGGATATATTGATCAATAACTAAGCGAGGAACTCTACTTAAATCTCTTTAAAATTCCCGATAATAGTTTATTAAACTCGTCTGGTTTTTCAATCATCGGAAAATGGCCTGTTGCGTGTATGTAAGTGAGGTCATAAGGCAAATGTTTTGCTTTTAATCCCGATTCATTAGTTGGGTCATAGTCGCTGTTTAGTAGGTAAAGCTTTTTGTTGAGTTGTTTAAGCAGTACAGCCTCATCCGGCCAATCGTCTTCCATGTTTTTCACAGCTATAACGGTATCGGCATGGGTAACATCGTTTATAATTCTCTTTTTAATCGCTTCGCTTGTTGTTTTATAGAATAGCTGTTCGTTAAAATATTTTAAAGCAACTGCTTTAAAGTTCTTCTTCATTAAAGCTATTGCCTCTGCAAATTCCTTTTTGGCTTGCGCCGGATTTGCAGGCGCAACACCTACCGATTTAAAGTTATCTATCCCAATTATCCCTATAACCTTTTGATTCTCTAAAGCCGCCTTTAGTACAATATCACCTGCCATAGAGTGACCTATCAGGATAACGTTGCTTAACTTTAATTGGTTAACTACAGCTTTTACATCTCCTGCATAAGCTTTGCTGTCAAACTCAGTCCGGTTCTTTCCTGATTGCCCATAACCAGGCAGATCGATAGTGATGACCCTGTAATTCTTACTGAAGTATTTAACCTGATCCTGCCAGTAACTTTTGTTGATGCACCAGCCGTGTACAAATAGTAAGGTAGTATCGCCTTCACTACTATCAGTGTAAGCTATATTCACACCCTTGTTGTTTACCGGTGGCAGCGCGTTGCCGCTCTTTTTGTTTTGGCAGGAAACAAAGGCTATAAAAAGTGTAATAATGAATACGCGTTTTAGGTTCATGGCAGGCAATGGTTTAATTAAAGATAACTGAATAATTGCACCGGCTAACAAATGAGTTAAGCTTTTAACAAAGTTTAACTATGCTAACAGTCAGCCCACTCTCATATCCTTATTTAATACTTAATTACTGCCTTTAAAAAATTAAATTTGCACTTGTAAAAATTTAACCTTTTGGACAGAACAGTAATTATCGGCACACGCGGAAGCGAGCTTGCATTATGGCAGGCAAATTTTGTTAAGGATCAACTTGCGGCACTGCACATCCCTGCAGAGCTCAAGATCATCAAAACCCAGGGCGATCGTATCCTTAACCTCAGCCTGGATAAACTGGAAGGCAAAGGCTTTTTTACCAAAGAGTTAGAAGAAGAATTACTGGCAGGTACTATAGATATTGCCGTGCACTCGCACAAGGACCTGCCTACAGAAAATCCGCCGGGACTCATCATCGCAGCAGTTTCAGAACGGGAAGACCCGGCTGAACTGTTGCTGATATTGAAGGATTGTGTTGATGTACGCCAAAAGCTGTCGGTTAAATACGGTGGCATTGTGGGCACTTCATCAAACCGCCGCAAAGCTCAATTATTGGCACTGCGCCCCGACCTGGAGATAGAAGACCTGCGTGGTAACGTACCTACCCGCATAGGCAAACTGCGCGACGAGAAATACGATGCCATTATGTTGGCCAAAGCTGGTGTTAGTCGTTTAGGTATCGATCTGAGTGAGTTTCACGTTGAGGAATTGACCCCAACTGAATTTATCCCTGCACCGGCACAAGGTGTACTGGCTATCCAGATCCGCGACAATAACCAGATCTTATTTGATGCCCTGCAGGAACTGCATCACCCTGAAGTTGCTGAGCAGCTTTCATTAGAGCGTGGAGTATTAAAGCAATTCGGCGGTGGCTGTCACCTGCCATTGGGGGTTTACTGCCGTAAAGAGAATGGTCAGTTCCAGGTGTTCACCTCAAAATCTGATGATGAGGATGAGTTTCCGGACAGGTTGTTCATCGAGACACCAACTTTGGATGGCGTTATCGATCGCATCCTGAGCAAATTCGCTAAGGACAGGAAGTTCCCGTCTAAAGTATTTATCTCGAGAGATATATCGGCTACAAGCTATTTCCGCCGTGCGCTGGAGAAGCACAAGATCTCTATTGAAGACCGCTCGCTGATCCGTACTGTACCGGTAATTACCCGTTTCGATTCTTACATTCTGAAGAACATCGACTGGGTGTTTTTCACCAGCAAAAACGCCGTTGAGTACTTCTTTAAACTATCGCCACAGTTCCCTAAAAAGGTGAAATTTGGGGTTATGGGTGCCGGTAGTGAGGATATGCTGCGCCGTAACGGTCACTTTGCTGACTTTGTAGGAGAGAGTACCGATACCGCTGATGTAGCTGCTGATTTTGCCGCACTGGCAAACGGTACTACAGTATTGTTCCCGGGCGCGGATAATCCGATGAGGAGCATTCATCAAGGCCTTTCTACTGAGACCAAGATAATTGACCTGCCCGTTTATGAAACTGTTTTAGAAGAAGACGTAGAACCAAGCGGCGCAGATGTAATGATATTTACCAGCCCAAGTAACGTTGATGCTTATTTTGCCGACAACCTGCTTGAGCCCGGACAAAAAGTAATAGCCATAGGTAAATCAACCGGTAAAAAGTTTGAAGAGATGGGTGTAAAATACGTATTGCCATTCTCGCCAGACGAGGTAGGTTTAGCTGAGGCAGTGTTTGGGATTTAAGGTTCATAGTTGATGGTTCATAGATCATGGTGATTTATCGAGCTTATTATGGCCTGTATTAATGTTGGGTTGCTGGTTTACTATGAACCATCAACCATGAACTATTAGCTTATGTTACAACGACCAAGAAGAAACCGCAAGAGTGAAGTTATCCGCCAGATGGTTCAGGAAACTCATGTTAGTGCGGCCAATTTGATATTTCCGCTGTTTATTGTTGAGGGCGAGAACCAGAAAACCGAGGTGGCTTCAATGCCGGGCATTTTCAGGTACTCTATTGATAATCTGCTGCGCGAGGTAGAAAGCTGCCTTAAATTGGGTTTAAATTCTTTCGACCTGTTCCCGAATATTGACGAGGCGCTTAAAGATAAATACGCTACTGAAAGTCACCGCGATGAGAGCTTGTACCTACGTGCTATCCGTGCGGTAAAAAAGGAGTTTCCAGAAGCTTGCGTAATAACTGATGTAGCCATGGATCCTTACAGCAGCGACGGCCACGATGGTATTGTTGAGAACGGTGAGATCTTGAATGATGCTACGCTTGAAGTGTTAGGCAAAATGGCCCTGGCCCACGCGCAAAGCGGTGCCGATATTATTGCCCCGTCAGATATGATGGATGGCAGGGTAGGCTACATTCGCCGGGTACTGGATGATAATGGCTTTACCAACGTATCTATCATGTCGTACTCGGCAAAATATGCGAGTGCGTTCTATGGCCCGTTCAGGGATGCGTTAAACTCAGCCCCCAAATTTGGCGATAAAAAGACCTACCAGATGAACCCGGCCAATCAGCAGGAAGCTTTGATCGAGGCCCGTTTGGACGAAGCTGAAGGTGCCGATTTCCTGATGGTAAAACCTGGTTTGCCTTATCTGGATGTAATAAAACTTTTAAAAGATAACACCCAATTGCCTATCGCAGCCTACAACGTAAGCGGCGAGTACGCGATGATAAAAGCGGCCATACAAAAGGGTTGGCTGAACGATCAACGTGCCATCACCGAAGTGCTCATGAGCCTTCGCCGTGCAGGTGCCAGCGCGATACTGACCTATCACGCTAAAGAGGTGTTGGAGAATAAGTGGCTGTAAGGTAGAATTAAGAACTAATACAACGCGTCATTGCGAGGAGCGACAGCGACGTGGCAATCCCCGGTATACAGAGCCGCTCTGTAAGTCGGGGATTGCCACGCTAACGCTCGCAATGACGCACGAAAAATATAAAATGAGCAAACCTGATATCAGCAGAACAAGATCTGCCGAACTGTACGAGAAAGCGAAAACCTATTTCCCGGGTGGGGTTAACTCACCGGTGCGGGCATTTAAATCTGTTTACGGTACCCCGCTTTTTATTGAAAAAGGCGACGGCAGCCACATCTGGGACGCCGATGGTAATGAATTTATCGACTTTTGCTGCTCATGGGGGCCGCTTATTTTGGGCCATAACAACCCGGCAGTTCGCGAGAAGGTTACTGAGGTGATGCAGAAAGGCATGTCATTCGGTGCGCCTACAGCGCTGGAGAACGAGTTGGCAGAGCTGATACTGAGCAACAATAAATTTATTGAGAAGATCCGTTTTGTAAGCTCGGGCACCGAGGCGGTAATGTCGGCCATAAGGTTGGCCCGCGGCTATACCAAACGAGATAAGATCTTAAAGTTTGAGGGTTGCTACCACGGCCACTCAGATAGCTTGCTGGTTAAAGCAGGCTCGGGTTTAGTAACCTTTGGCGAAACCTCATCTGCAGGTGTGCCAAATGCATTTGCTAATGAGACTATCGTTGTGGCATTGGATGACACCAAAGCGTTAGAAGGTGCATTTGCCGAGTTCAAGGGCGAGATTGCTGCGGTGATCATTGAGCCTATCCCTGCTAATAACGGTTTGCTTTTACAAAGCCAGGAATACCTGCAATACCTGCGCGACATCTGTACCCAGAATGGTACCATGCTGATATTTGATGAGGTGATCTCAGGCTTCCGTGTAGGTTTTGAAGGTGCTGCTGCACATTACGGCATCCAGCCGGATATTATCACCTATGGTAAAATTATCGGCGGTGGTTTACCAGTTGGCGCTTACGGTGCATCGGCCGAGGTGATGGATCATATTTCGCCGGTAGGTTCGGTTTACCAGGCAGGTACATTGTCGGGCAATCCGGTGGCTATGGCAGCAGGTATCGCACAACTAAGTGAACTGTTAAAACCCGGCTTCTATCAGGAACTGAACAACAAGACCGCAGCCTTCGTAAAAGATATCCAGGACTTTGTTGATGGTAAAGGTTACCCGGTAAAATTGTTCACTATCGGTTCTATCTTCTGGTTTGCATTCACCGAGCAGGAACGCATCAGTACTGCAGAACAAATAGACCCGGCCAGCATGGTGAAATTTAAAGAAATGCACCGCGAATTGCTTAACCGTGGCATCTACATGGGCCCGTCAGGTTACGAAGTAGGCTTTATATCATCGGCCCACACAAACGCCGATTTAGAAACAACAAAAACAGCTATATTTGATAGCCTTGATATAGTATTTAAGTAGTTTGCAGTTAATGGTTTGCAGTTGGCAGAATGCGCAACTGTAATAAGCTGCCAACTGTGAACTGAAAACTGCCAACTGGTAACAAATGAAAAAGACACTTGTAATATTTTATGCCATCATCATCTACGCGGTTGCGGAGCTGATATGGTGGGGCTACATGCTGGTGGTGCTTAACCCGGCCCGTAAGGGAATGATAATGGGCGAGGGCATGATGTTCGTGATGGTATTTTTAGTAGGTGCTTATTTCCTGCATAAATCGTTGAATAAAGAATCCCGCCTGCGCGAGCAGCAGAAGAACTTTTTGCTTTCGGTAACGCATGAGCTTAAATCGCCGCTGGCGTCCATAAAAATATTACTGCAAACCATCCAGAAACGCGACCTTAACAAAGAGCAGATCCTCAACTTTATTGATAAATCGTTGTTGGATGTTGAGCGTTTGGATGATATGGTGGAAAACATGCTGCTGGCGGCTAAAATTGATAACCGTTCGTACAGTTTCCCTAAAGCCGAGTTCAATCTATCTGTATTGGTTGATAGCATTGTTAACCGCCTGCAGATAAGCAAGTGCGATTGCAACCAGCAGATCATAGCGGCAGAGATTGAGCCTAAAATAAAGATAACAGGAGATAAATTTGCGTTAACATCGGTTGTAACTAACCTGATAGAGAACGCTGTAAAATATTCAAGTCCGTGCGAAACGGTGG
This sequence comes from Mucilaginibacter conchicola, assembly GCF_003432115.1. Classification (GTDB taxonomy): domain Bacteria; phylum Bacteroidota; class Bacteroidia; order Sphingobacteriales; family Sphingobacteriaceae; genus Mucilaginibacter; species Mucilaginibacter conchicola. The sequence continues at coordinate 1,833,925 of NZ_QWDC01000001.1, read as the reverse complement.
TGGTGAAATTGTTTGAGAAGGAAGACCGTATCATATTCCAGGTAGCCGACCATGGCATCGGGATAGCTGATACGGAGAAAAATCGCATATTTGATAAGTTCTATCGTGTAGGCAGCGAGGATACACGTAATACAAAAGGTACAGGTTTGGGCTTATACATTGTTAAAGAGGTATTAGATAAGCACCAGGCAAGTATTAAAGTTAAAGATAACCGCCCTGCCGGTAGTATTTTTGAAGTTGTTTTTGCATAAACCTAAATGTAATGGAGCACATGCCAAATAGAAAAAGAATTTTATTAGCCGAAGACGAGGAGCACTTGTTAGAGGCCATTAAGCTAAACCTTGAGCTGGAAGGTTATAAAGTTTCTACAGCAAATAACGGTAAAAAAGCCCTTCAGATATTTAAAGAAGAGCGCTTTAACCTGGTGATACTGGACGTAATGATGCCCGAGATTGATGGCTTTGTGGTTGCTGAAACCATCAGGCTGGAGAACTCTGAGGTGCCTATTATGTTCCTTACCGCTAAAAATACAAATGAGGACAAGATCTCAGGCCTTAAAAAAGGTGCTGACGATTATCTGACCAAGCCTTTCAACCTGGAAGAGCTGATATTGCGCGTTAACAACCTTATCAAACGCAGCCTTAAAGGCGACGACCTGAAAGAGTTTAACAGCTACAAGATCGGCGATAAAACCATCCATTTCAACTCGTTCGAACTGATCAACGAGGATGGCAGCATCACTGCGTTGACCAAAAAGGAAACCATGCTGCTGAAGCTGCTGATAGAGCGCCGTAACGAGGCTGTATCGCGCGAGCAGATCCTGGAAACCGTTTGGAACTACGACGTTTACCCGTCAACCCGTACTATTGATAACTTTATCCTTACGTTCCGTAAGTACTTTGAACCGGATCCAAAAAATCCTGTTTATTTCCACTCTATCCGTGGCGTAGGTTATAAGTTTACTGATAATCACTAACAGTACTGCATGTTTACAAACAGGGCAAGGGTTTTAGTAATAGGGATGTTTGTTATACTGATGGCGGTTGCCATTAAGTACCAGGTGTATCAGTTAGCGGCGGCGGCCCTAATGTTTGCCGTAGCGTTGGTGTATGGATATTTTAAGCAGGGCACTATAGTTTTGGCGGCAAAAGCTTTTCATAACAAAGAATATGAAAAGGCCGAGGACTTGCTGAAACAGGTTTACAAGCCCGATATGCTGAGCAAAAAACGCCGTGGCTTTTACGAGTTCATATACGGTGGCGTATGTCTGCAGAAGCAGGATTTTGACGAGGCCGAGCAACACTATGAACTGGCCGCGCTTTATCCGCTCCGTAACGCTAATGACCACGTAGCAGCGCTGGTGCATGTAGCTAACATAAACGTGCGCAAAGGCAACTGGGAAAAGGCCAAAGCCTACCTGCAATTAACAGAAAAACACAAAGACAATATAACTGCTAAAATGAAGGATGTTATCCAGAAAGTAAGGCAGGAAGTACAGAAGCACTGATTTAAACAGAATCAAGATGTTAGAATCAAGAATCAAGACAAAATGAAAGTCTTGACTCTTGATTCTTAATTCTTGACTCTCTCAAAAACATGAAAGATTCGTTATTTATAAAAGCCGCATTTTCAGAAAAAACAGAACGACCACCCGTATGGATGATGCGCCAGGCTGGCCGCTTTATGCCGCAGTATTGGGAGATCAAAAACAAATACTCGTTCCTGGAGATGTGCAAAACGCCAGAGATTGCTGCAGATGTTACCATGCTGCCGGTTGATCTGTTGGGTATTGATGCCGCGATTTTATTCTCTGATATCCTGGTAACAGGCGAGGCTATGGGCGGCGACCTGAGCTTTACTGCAGGCGTAGGCCCTAAATTTGCCAACCCGGTACGCACCCAGGCTGATGTTGACGCTTTAGAGACCAATGTAGGCGACAGGCTGCAATATGTAGCTGACGCGATAAAGGTTATTCAGCAACGCTTAAACGGTAGCATCCCGCTTATCGGCTTTGCAGGTGCACCATTCACGGTAATGAGCTACCTGGTTGAAGGCGGATCTTCAAAAGATTTTAAACTGGCCAAACTGATGTTGCACAATGAGCCGGAGATGGCGCATCAGTTACTGTCAAAAATTGCCACGGTTACGGCAGATTACCTTAACCTGCAGATAGCTGCCGGTGTTAACGCTATCCAGATCTTTGATAGCTGGGCGCAGGCACTTTCGTGGGATGATTATACCGAGTTCTCGCACCGTTACATCCAGGAGATCATCAGCAAGCTTGATAGAAAAGATATCCCTGTTATATCATTCTGTAAAGGCAGCTCGGTTTTCGCACCGTTAATGGCAGAGGCTAAACCGGATGTGATCTCTATCGACTGGAATGTTGATCTGTTAGATATCAAGAACCGCCTGCCAAAAGGCATTGCCGTACAAGGTAACTTAGATCCGCATATCCTTTATGCCGATAAGAAAGTGATCAAAGATCGCATCCACCGCTTATTCGAGCGCATGCGTGGCGAGGATGGTTTTATCTTTAACCTTGGTCACGGCATTATGCCTGATATTCCGTTTGATAACGTGAAGTATGCGGTTGAGGTGATAAAAGAGTTTAGATATTAAGCCCCCCGGCCCCCTGAAGGGGGAGTAGGAGGCAATCAAAATAATAAATCGCTGTTCATAAATGAACGGCGATTTTACTAATCAAAGTTCCCCCTTTAGGGGGCGGAGGGGGCATCATGTACCAATACGTTTTAGCCATACACATCATTTTTGTAGTCTGCTGGATGGCGGGGCTATTCTACATGGTACGCCTGTTTATTTACCACACCGAAGCGCAGGACAAGTCCGAGCCTGCCCGCACTATTCTCTCTGAGCAATTTGAGGTGATGGAGCGAAAACTATGGTGGATAATTGCTACACCCAGCATGTACATTGTTATCATTGCCGGTGCGCTGATGATACACCTGCATAAATGGTACATGATATGGCCGGGTTGGTTAGTGATCAAACTGCTGTTTGTTGTAGGTTTGATCGTCTACCATTTTATCTGCCAGAAAAAGATGAAACTGATGGCGCAAGGCAAATTCTCCTGGACATCCACCCAACTGCGCCTTTGGAACGAGCTTGCAACCATACTCTTATTTGCCATCGTTTTCCTTGTAGTGCTTAAAAGCGCCCTCAACTGGATCTTCGGCGTTGTAGGCATCATTGCCTTCAGTATTATACTGATGATGGCCGTGAAGATCTATAAGCGTTTTAGAGAGAAGAAGTAGTAACTACAATTTCATTCTTATCATATTTGTCTATTTTTTGCTCGATACCCGAAGCGGCCATTTCTTTTGCCAGGTCAAATATTAATTTCTGTGTCCAGCCATCCTGCTCAGGCACAAGAAAAGCTAATGTTTTGCGCTTGCTGTCAATTAGTAAGATATCTTTTTTCTGAGGGGTCACCCTTGATTTTGTTCCAAAGTAATCCGCGCGTTTTTTATAGATAAACCATAAGTCATTAAAGGAAAAGTATTCGGTTTGGCTGCTTGTACGACTTTTAGTGATTAACATTAGCTGCTTTTGGGGCAGGTCGAGTGATATACTATAGGTATACTCTTTGATAGCGTGTACTCTTAAAAATATGATGATAACGATGGCCAGGATTATTATCATAATCATTGGTGCTGAAAGTAGCCATAGTCCGATAATAGCAAATACCCCCAAAATTAGCGTTAGCCCGATACCACCTTTTGATGGCACACGGAAGATACTATTTTGAGTCCGGGCCTCATCATTTTCCATACCCTAATATACACCAAATAAGAGAATGACCCAATGATCAGCGCAGCCAAAAATCACCACTGCGTTTTGGTTATCTGCCTCACAATTACAAATACGCCGGCCGTGTTTACATAGCCCTCAACAATTTCCGACGATTTTTTGGACTGCACTTTATAAGTGGCTTTTGCCAGTCTTGATGCGGGGTCGAAGTAGGAGATGCTCTCAAAAGCTATTGGTACGATAACATCTCCTTTGGTATTGATAATACCATGTTTGCCCTTCATGGTTACGCGGATGTTTCCGTTATCGATGTAGTTGTCATAATCGAATGATTTGGTTACTACCGGATTGCCTTTTTTATCTTTTGTGCCGGTATTGATGCTTAGCTCAGATACCTTACCCTCAGCATCCAGCAGATCCAGATCGTGCTTGCCCGCTACAAATGCCAGGCTGCCCTGGAAATCTTTACGGTCGTTTTTTGATTTGTCTTTCACGGTATAGAATACCGCACCTTTTTTATCGATAAAAGCATATTGAAATGTTGTCTTATCAGCCGGATAAACCACCGCGTAACCGTTATGAAAATCGCCGGGCTGGTTGCTGTATTTAAAATCGATAACCACGTTGCCGCTTTTATCAATAAAGCCCCACTTAACTTCGCCGTACTGGTTTTTGTAGGCCACTGCGGCAAGGTCTTCCGAAAAAGGTTGCGCAAACTCATATTTATTGGCTATCACTTTTTTGCCCGTGCGGGTGTAGTAACCAAACTGGTCGTCCTCTTTGCCAACGGCTATACCGCTGGTAAAATCTGTATATATGGCGGGCAGACCATCGCGAGGGTCTTTGGCTTTGAACAGGCTTTTGGTAACGCCGTTGGCTTCGGTGAGGGCAGCCGTCGGTGTGATGGCTTTTCGGCTGTAAAAGAAAACTTTCGGGAAGGGAGTGGTCTTGCCGTTCCTGTCCACAAAAAATAAGGTGGCGTTGTTCTTATCACTCACAATAGCATAGCCCTCATTATCAAACGGACTTGCCGAACCATACAGCGGGTTAATGACCACCTTACCTGCGCTGTTCACAAAGCCCGCTAAACCTGTCTTAACATCTCGGAAAATGCAGTAGCCATTCACAAAACCTTCGGTAAGTTCGGTACTCTCCAACTGGTATTTCCCAAAGGGCACTACCGTGTTGCCTTTATTATCAATAAGTGATGATGCCGTGCCGCGTTTAATAATGGCGAGACCCTCGTGGAAATCGTTGAACTGATCTACCTGAAAGCTCACCACCTCGGGCGACATGGTGATGGTGGGCGCCATCTGCGCTTTTAAACTAAATGAAATACTGCCGGCAATAAGCAGTGATACGATAAATTTTGCTGCGGATAGGTTATAGCTCATGTGATATTGCAATAAAAGTGTGAGGTTTTAATGATTCAAAATTATAGCCTTTTGCTTATTATTATGCCCGCAAGCGTTAAATTGGGTGTTTTCACCCCCTCGCGGGCAGGTGTTTAAATTATTTTCAAACGGGCATGCAACCAATTTATCAAACCTTACATCTTACCAATAAATGATGTTTTTGGAGCCTAAGCACACTATTGATGAACTGGTAGCCCGCTGTATAAGCGGCAATCGCAAAGCGCAGGAGCAGCTGTACAAGCAGTTTGCCTCAAAAATGCTGGGCGTTTGTATGCGTTACGCTACCGACCGTATGGAAGCCGAGGATATGCTGCAGAACGGGTTCATGAAAGTGTTCCAAAAAATTGCAGACTATAGGGGCGATGGATCTTTCGAAGGTTGGGTGAGGCGCATAATGGTGCACAGCTCAATTGAATACTATCGTAAGCACCATAAAATGATGCAGGTGGTTGAATTGGATGAGGCAGGTAGCGAACCATCAGTAAATGCGGCAGCAGCCAGCAGTCTGGAAGCAAAGGATCTGCTGTTGTTGATAAAAGCCCTATCGCCGGGGTACCGTATGGTGTTTAACTTGTACGCCATTGATGGTTACTCGCACAAAGAGATAGCCGAGATAATGGGTATTAGTGAAGGCGCATCAAAATCGCAGCTGTCGCGGGCAAGGGCAATCCTTAAAGAACAGGTTTTAAAAATGGACAATAAGACATACAATTATGCAGGATAAAGATTTTGACCGTTTGTTTAGCGACAAACTCGGCAACCTGGAAGTTGAGCCATCGCGCGGGGTGTGGAAAGGCATTTCTGCAGAGCTGGATAGTAACAAACGCAGGCCATTGGGTATTTACCTTAGCATAGCTGCAAGTTTACTGGTGATGCTAACGGTAGGGATATATTTTCTGACCAGGAATGAAGAAGTAAAACCAAAGCAGCAAATAGCTATAGTTAAGCCTAAGATTGATAAGCCCGAGGCAGCAGAAGTAAAAGCTGATAAAGCAGATCAGCAACAAGCTAAACAGCCGCTTGTCGCTATCACACCTGAGCTTACTATCGCGAAAGCAAAACCTGTACATGCCCGTAAAGCTGTTGTGAAGGAGGTTGTAGTAAAATCTACAGAAACAAACAAACCAGTTATTACTGAACCTGTTTTGACAAGCGGACAAGACGAGCAATTAGCACAGTTGCCTGTACAGAAAGCACCGGGTATAAAGTTTACGGTGCCTAATAAAACCACGCCGCTGGTTGAGAAGATAGAAGAACCTATGCCGGTTAATACTGTGGCTGTGCAGCCAGTAACAGATGAGCAATCATCCAAAACACTGGCAGCCGTACCAACACGCAAACACAAGATACGCGGTATAGGCGACCTGCTGAATGCCGTTGTAAGTAAAATAGACAAACGAAAAGATAAACTGATTGAATTTTCAAGTAAGGACGAAGATGAACCGAACGTTACAGGCCTTAACCTCGGTTTCATTAAAATAAAAAAACAAAGCAGATAATTTTAAAGTACATTACAGAATATGAAACGCCTTTTCTTTACCACCATCATATGTTTGGCCGCAACTTCACTATTTGCCCAAACCACTACAACCGATTCGGTTAAAACAGATACAACTAAAACCCGCCGTACCCGAATACGCCTTGGCTTTGGCGATGATGTTACCGAGGTTAAAATAAACGATACCACGCACACGGCTTCAAAAGCTCCGGGCTTTTCATTCGGGCTTACGTTTACCCGTTTTGATATCGGCTTAACCACACTGAACGATAATGGCAGCTTTACGCTATCGCCCGCAAATGATTTTCTGAGTTACCGCTCATGGAGAAGCAGCAGTATTGGGTTTGATGTGCTGCAGCTGGGCTACCGTTTCAGCAGCTCGTTCAGGTTCTACGTTGCCGGTGGTTTTGATTGGACAAACCTGCGCCTGCGCAATAACATTACCATACAACGTGACGGCCCTGGTTTAACTTATATCCCGAGTACTACAGATTTGACCAAGAACCGTTTATCGGCTACCTATATCCGCGTACCTATCTCATTTGATTTCCGTACGCATGATGATGCCGACGGACGCAGGTTCCACTTTGTGGTTGGTCCTGATCTGGGTATCCGTATCAGCAGCAGCCTGAAACAGGAGAGCAAACAAGGTGATACCAAACTAACCGGCGATTACCACTTTGCAAAATTCCGTTACGGTGCAGCAGCACGCATAGGTTACGGTGCTATCGGTGTATTTGCTAAATACTACTTCAACAATATGTTTGATAACAGCCCCGCGCAGGACGGCTTGAGGCAGTTTAACTTTGGTATGAGCGTAGGCTGGTAATAAATAACAATTAAAGTATCAAAAAGGGATTTTTATCAGGAAGATAAAAATCCCTTTTTGATTTAATGAAGTTTAAGCCCTGATCAGCGTGTGCAGTAAAGTCTCCGTAATACTTATCTTTGGCGGCAATGGCTGATACAACATTTTTAAGAGCAGAGGCAGTAAGCAGATCATACGGCGGAACCGAACTATCAGGTGTACGAAACATTACGCTTGATATTACCCCCGGGAAAATAACGGCCATTATTGGCGAAAGCGGCAGCGGTAAGAGCACATTGCTGCGCCTGTTGTATGGCTTATTGTCGCCCGATGCAGGCAGGGTATCTTTTATGGGCGAACGCATCTGGGGCCCTGAGGAGAAGTTGATACCCGGCCACGATGACATGAAAATGGTTACCCAGCATACCGACGATCTTAACCTGTTTGCCCGTGTGTGGGATAACGTAGCCGCCATGCTACCCAGTACGGATATTAAAGCCAAAGAAGAAAAAACCGAGCAGGTATTGCGCCAGCTGAACATGATGCACCTCTCGCTGAAACGCGTAGCCGACCTGAGCGGCGGCGAGAAACAACGCGTTGCTATTGCCCGTGCCATTATTACCCGCCCGAAGGTTTTACTACTCGATGAACCCTTTAACCAGGTGGATACCTCTTTCAGAGAGGGCCTGCAGCACGATATTCGCCAGATAGTAAAAGAAACCGGCCTAACGGTGGTAATGGTGTCGCACGACCCCGCCGAGGTGCTTTCTATGGCCGATGAACTCATCGTGATCAAACAAGGCGAGATTGTAGAGACCGGCCATCCGAAAGAACTATATAATCATCCCCAAAACTTATATACCGCCGAGCTGCTTACCAACTGCAATGTGCTTAATACGGACGAAGCCAAAGCCTGCGGCATTAAAACCGATAAACAGGCCATAGTGGTTTACCCCGAGTGGATCCGCCTCAGCAATGTGCTTAAAACAAGTGAGTGGCTGGTAAAAGAAATCCTGTTTAAAGGCCCTTATGAAGATCTGATACTGGAGAACAAAGGCGTTATCCTACGTGCTGTAAACAACGAGCCCGATACCTACAAAGAAGGCGATGTAGTGGGCGTGAAGGTAAAAAGGTGGTTAAGCCCCCTCTAAATCTCCCCCTGAAAGGGGAGACTTTAAGAAAGGAATGTTTTTTTATAGCCCTCTCCTTCAGGAGAGGGTTGGGTGAGGCTTATATCTCGAAAGACGACAGATTAACAAACTGCTGTACGCGTGTGTTAATTTCTTCTGCGCTTAGATTTTTGATTTTCTCAGGGCCAAATTTCTCTACACAGAATGATGCCAATGCCGATCCGAAGATGATGGCGTTTTTCATGTTATTGAAATTTACAGTACCCACTTTAGCCATATAGCCGATAAAACCACCTGCAAAGGTATCACCGGCACCGGTTGGGTCAAATACTTCGGCAAGTGGCAGGGCAGGGGCCGAGAAGATATGATCTTCATGGAATAACAAAGCGCCATGCTCACCTTTTTTAATGATCAGGTATTTTGGTCCCATAGTTAAAATTTTACGGGCAGCTTTCACCAATGAGTACTCGCCTGATAGCTGGCGGGCCTCGGCATCGTTAATTGTTAGCACGTCCACCATTTTGATGGTCTCCAGCAGGTCGTCCATAGCAATGTCCATCCAGAAGTTCATGGTGTCCATCACGATCAGTTTAGGGCGGTTTTTAAGGCGTTTAATGGTTGTTTGCTGTACCTGTGGAGTTAGATTGCCTAAAAACAAATATTCGCAGTCCTGGTAGCTCTCTGGGATAATAGGGTCAAAGTCGGCCAGTACGTTAAGGTCGGTAATTAAAGTATCGCGGCTGTTCATGTCATTATGGTACTTGCCGCTCCAGAAAAATGATTTCTCGCCCTGTTTAATCTGCAAACCTTCGGTATCAATATTATGATCGTTGAAGTCTTTAATGTCTTCCTGCGGGAAGTCGTCACCAACAACAGCAACAATTTTTATTTGGTCATAAAAGTAAGAAGCAGCCAAACTTGCGTAGGTAGCAGAGCCACCAATGATTTTATCGGTCTTTCCAAAAGGGGTCTCAATTGCGTCAAACGCCACAGTACCAATGGTTAACAAACTCATGTAAAATATTTTTAAATTTTTTTTGTGCAAATATTGTGAAATTAGATCAGAAAACATACTTTTGCACTCTCCAAACCGGAAAACACTCCTGAATAGCTCAGCCGGTTAGAGCATCTGACTGTTAATCAGAGGGTCGCTGGTTCGAGTCCAGCTTCAGGAGCAGAAAGCCTCACAGAAATGTGAGGCTTTTTTTATTGATGAGATTTCTATAAATTAGTTTCCAAGGTATATATAGAGATTATAATGGAATGGAATTTTGAGATCATCGGCCACTATTTTCATCACAATCGAGGTGATTTTATCTTTGCTCGTTTTATTGAAGGGCAGGCAGATTTTCAATTGAAAGAAGGTTCCGTTCTTGGCGGAATACCCATTTATCATTATGTAGAAATTCCAAGAACGCTTGATGAAAACGGTAATCCTCGTTTTGATATATTTGTATTTAGGCCGCTTAGTTTAGAATTTCTTCCGGCCGGTTTTTTCTCAGAGGGCCAGCATGTCAAACTGGTTTCACCTGATTAATTAAAAATGCTTATAAGGCTTAATGTCCAACACTTTCCATTTCCTTATTTTACATGTTCCGACATTTAATAATCAGGTAATACATCGTTGATATTACGGTTACCTCGTGGCGGTACTTTTGGGCGGTTATTCTATCCGCTCCTTATGTCATACTCAGCCGCTATCGTTATATCAGATGAGCAACTGTTGCAACAGTGGCGCAATGGCGATACCACGGCGTATGACTCGCTTTTTAAAAGATATTACATCCCCCTTTTGCATTACGCCCAAAAAAACCTTAAAGATGATATGGTAGCCGAAGAGCTGGTGATGGATGTAATGCTGCGCGTTTGGAAAAAAGATGGAGATATTAACGCGCCGGCAGGTTTCCGCCCATACCTGTTGCGCTCAGTTAAAAACGCCATATTTAACCATTATCGTATCAAGATTCCTGAGTTACTTAGCCTTGATGACATGCCACTAAGTGCGTCGCCGTTATCAAAAGCACCGGATGAGCTGATGCACGAAGAAGAGATCTCATCGGTATACGAAAAGGTGGTATCTCAATTGCCCGAAAAACGCCAGCGTGTTTTCCGCATGAGCCGCGAGGAAAACCTTACTTACTCTGAAATTGCCAGCAAGCTTGGCCTATCTATCAATACGGTTGAGAATTATATGTCGGCATCGCTGGCAAGCTGCCGTAAAACGCTCGAGGAGATTAATCTTTCGCACTTGCTTATCTTCATTATTCCCTTTTTGCAGTAATCGTTTCCTTCTTTTTTTCTCTCTTTTCCACTATGGCCTTAGCTATCGCTACTGGCTTTTTTGTTCTGATTTAAATTTTGTTTGAAGTTTTTTAAAAAAAGTTTCACCTGCGTGGGTGGTAACCTTTAAAAACTGTGTATACCCAATTAACAGACGAACAAAATTTTAACGTGGAGCTTAATAAAAAAGAAAAAGAACTCATCAGGAAACTGATAAACGGAACAGCCTCTAAGGCCGAACTGGAAGAGGTGCAAGAAATAATGAATACACCCCAAGGCCGCCAGGGCTTTGATGAGGTGATGGACGAAACAGGCGGCGAATTTAAAGCCGACCCGCAAGCCGAAACAGACGGTTCTGTTGATGATAAGCTAAAACTATTTAAGCAACGCAATAATATTGAGCCTGTGGTGCCGGTGATAAGAATCTCGCTGTGGCGAAGTATTGCCCGTTATGCAGCCATCTTAGTGCTGATAGCCGGAGCCGGATTTTATTTTATCGGCAATAGAAATAACAAGGCGCAGCAGCAAATGGCATCTTCGGCCACATCTGTTAAACTGATTGATTATAAAACGGCCCGCGGCCAGCGTGCCACACTTAGTCTTTCAGATGGTTCAACCATAACACTTGGCCCTGATAGTAAGCTGAGCTATCCCGAAAGTTTTGCCGGTAACAGAAGAGATGTTTACCTGCAGGGTGAGGCCTTTTTTGAAGTCGCCAAAGATCCGCAAAAACCTTTTACTGTGCACTCTTATGAACTGGAGACCCGCGTTGTGGGTACCTCGTTTAAGATAGATGCATTTAAGAATGACCCGCTTGAGGTAAGTGTGGTTACCGGCAAAGTACGCGTAAGCAGCCTGGTTAACGGACAGAAAAAGCAACTGGCCACCATGTTACCTGGCGACCATATCAGTTGGTTTAAAGGCCAGCCCACAACAGACAAACGCGATATACTGGAAACCCTTGCCTGGGCAAACAATAAACTCATTTTTAATAACCAGGAGCTAAGCCGCATACTCGCTGCGCTTGAGCGTGCCTATAACGTAACTATTGACAGCAAAAAGCTGAGCGGCGCTAACGAGAAAATATCGGTTACGCTTAACGGCAGGTGGCCGCTAAACCGCACCATGAACGTATTGGCGGCAACAGCGGGTTTTCAATATAAAATTGAGGGTCAAAAAGTTACGGTATTCTCTAAATAAAAAAAGAAAGGAATGATATATAGATAAACCTACTCTACCTAAAAAAAGAAACGTCCGCCACTTTGCAGTAGCGAACGAACATGATTTTGAATTCGGTGTGCCGCCAGATTTCTCAGGTCGGGGCAGCACAAAGAACCGGGGATTGCTCCCTTTTTAATTAACAGATGCAGCCCTGTTGCCAGGGTTAAATCAGTAACAATCAAAAATATGCAAAAAGGATCAAATAAAAGTCCTTGTAAAAATAAATATGATAGTTACCCCGATACAGTTTTAAATGCTTCAAGAGCTGATCGGTGGTGCAAAAAAGAGATTCTTTTTATAATGAGATGCTCGATTTTAGTGCTGGTACTTCATCTTACTTTTGCCGGTGTATTACTGGCAAATAAGGTAGATGGCCAGTCGCTCCAGGAAAAGGTAACGCTATCGTTAAACAACGCTACCGTTGCTCAAAGTCTATCCGCTATCGAAACCAATTCGTCAGTAAAGTTCTCCGTTCGCGAGAAGTTGGTTAGTGCTGTTCTTAAAAGCGTAACCATAAACGCCCGTAACGAGACCGTTAAGAATATACTCGATGATGTTTTAGCCCATACCGGCCTGCAATATAAGCTTGTAGAGGGTTATGTGATTATCGAAGTCGCACCGGCACCTGTGCGCATATATGGTAAGGTTATCGATGCCAAAACAAGCGAATCGTTACCTGGTGTATCTGTAAGGATAAAGAATGGCCAGGCCGGTGCGTTAACTGATGTTAACGGAGCTTTCTCTATCACTATACCTGCCGAAAGTGCTACACTGGTATTCAGTTACATGGGCTACGAGACCGAAGAGGTTGCTGTAAGCAAAAGTTCGCAACAGATAGTAATAAAACTTAAGCCATCCAGCAAATTATTGAACGAGGTTGTGGTGCAGGCCCGCCGTAATACCCGTACCGAGCTGGCTGTATTAGATGAGCGTAAAAAAGCATCGGTTATACAGGATGCAATTTCGGCCCAGCAAATTGAACGTACGGCAAGTATCACCACCACACAGGCCTTGCAGCGTGTATCTGGTGTTACGGTGTCTGATGATAAATACGTGGCTATCCGCGGCCTGGGTGATAGGAGCGTTATCGGCCAGTTGAATGGTGTGCGTTTGGCATCATCAAACCCTGACCGTAGTGCCATCCCGCTTGACCTTGTTCCGGCCGCTTTGCTGGATAACATTACCATCTACAAAACAGTAACGCCTGATAAACCTGCCGATGCTGCTGCGGGCATTGTGGAACTGAAAACCAAATCGGTACCTGATAAGGAGACGTTTGATATTACTATGCAAGCGGGCTTTAACTCAAACATTGGTTTGGGTGGCAACTACAATAGTTTCTGGAACAGCGATATGGGCACCTTCGGCAACAAAATCAACAGGAAAGATCTTCCTGCAGATTTTAAAGCCCTTGCACAGCAGTATCCAAATGGCTTATCATCTATCCAGAATATGATAGCCAACAGCAACAACAGTACAACGGCATATAACGAGGTTAACCGGATCAACGGCATTATGCAACGCTTTGACCCGGTTATGACCACCCAATATAAGAGCGCGCCGCTAAACCAGCTGTACTCTGCTACGTACGGTAACACCTTTACGCTTTTTAAAGAGCACAAACTGGGTTTGGTTGCGGGTTTAAACTATTACCGCCGCACTACCGATATATACGGTGGCGACCTAACCCAATACAGTATTTACCAGGGTGTGGTTACCGGCAACCCTAATATTTACAGTCGCCGTAGTATACCCAACTATATCACGCCTAACAGCTTATATATGGGTAAATACCAAACCTATAAAGAAAACACCGGTACCGAAACGCTTAACTATGGCGCCTTGTTAGGTTTAACCTATCGCTTTAACCCACGCCACGAGATAAGCATGCAGTACCTGGGCAGCTGGGGTGGCGAAAATACGGCAACCAACCTTAACGGCCGCTATGAGTATACTGCTTTACCCGGCGATGTTAACAGCACCGTTTACTCGCTTAAGCAAACTTACCGTAACCTTAATACCTTTAACTTACAGGGCGAGCACAAGTTTCTGAAAGGAGAATACTCGCCACGTTTAAGCTATAACGTAGCCACTTCAAAATCAACCCAAAACGATCCCGATTTCCGTTTTGCTAACCTTGCCGATTATATGCCAAGGGGCGGCGGTTATTATCTGCACCCGGCAATTGGCGAACAGAACGGCGCAGACACGCGTACTTACACTAAGCATTTATATGCGCTTACATCGGGTTATGTGAATGGTTTTGGTAGCTACGGTATCATCCAGGCAGAGCCAAACGGCCGCAGATGGAGACATCTTGATGAAACCAACTACAATTACAAGGCTGATGTTACCATTCCGTTTAAGTTTTTGGGCGAGAAACAGCAGTTTAAAACCGGTGTGAACTACCTTTTCAGAGACCGTAGTTTTAATGAGAACCAGTTGTTTATACCGGGCTCAAACTTTACGGGCAACGGCTTTATTCCGCTGCAGGATGTTGAGGGCGACCTGAACAAACTGGTGGGTAGCCAAATGATAGGTATAAAAGCACCTACCGGCAGCCAGGGCGAGGGTATGGCTCCTGTTACCGGTTATTTATACAACAGCCAGAAATCGCCTAACAACTACAAAGGTTACTACGCAACCAATGCGCTTTATGGCATGTTGGATCTGAAAATTACAGATGACTTTCGTGTAGCGGGCGGTGTACGTTTCGAGATGACGGATATTGGCTCTAAAGTGGATACTGCCGGCGTGTTCTTAGATCCGGCGCTTACCACAGGCAGCGGCAGGGTGCCACTTAACCCTATCAATCCAAATTCGGTTTACAAAACTAAGTACAAGCCTTATTACTCCGTAAACGCTACATACACGCTAAAAGAGAACATGAACTTTAGGGCTGCATTTAATACCACGCTGGCCCGCCCCGAGTTGCGTGAAATAACCAATGTGTTTGAGTTTGATGTTTTCCAGGGCGGTTTGGTAGTAGGTAACCCCAACCTTATCAACCAGCGTACTGAGAACCTCGATTTCCGTTGGGAATGGTTCCCCGATAAGGGAGAAGTGTTTGCCGTATCAGCATTTGGTAAACGTATCCAAAACCAGTTGGTAAAGGTATTCAGCTTAAAAACGGCAGGCCTTGCAGCCACTTATCCTGAATTTCCAACCATCCAGTTCCAGAATGATCCTAACACAGGTAAAGTTTGGGGTATTGAGTTAGAGGTGGTGAAAAATCTGGGTAAAATGTGGGACCCGCTTAAAAACTTCTTCATCGGCTCAAACTTATTGCTGGCGCAAAGCGAGATCAAGAAAACGCCTGAGCGCTATGAGGCCAACCGATCGTTAGACAGGTTTACACCACGCAATAGCCCTTTGTTTGAGCAGGCACCGTACTCTATAAACGCATGGTTAAACTACAACAACACCAAATGGGGGACTGATCTTACCTTAACCTATAACCAGGTAGGCGAGCGCCTTGTACAGATAAACCTAACCGGCGAACCCGACCTTTACACCACCCCGGTTCCCTATGTCGACTTTGTTTTTAGCCAGCGATTAAACAGCCGCTTAACTTTTAAAGGCTACGCCAAAAACATACTTAACCCGGCCATAAAAACGGTATATGCCAACCCGCAAACCGGTGGCAAATGGTATGGCAACGAATACATTAACCGCTCATACCAGCGTGGTGCCGAGATCATGATAGGCTTTTCATATAACCTGATAAAGTAATGAAGAACAGAATATATACATACAATTTGCTTTGCCTGTTACTGATAGCCTTACTGCAGGTTGCCTGTAAAAAGGATAAGCTTAACACGGTTATTGATAATCGTTTTACTACAGATAATCAGCAATCATCAAACATACGTGTGGTAAACCTTGGCGGCTTTAGCCAGGTAATTGCCAATGGCGATACGCTCACAAATTTTAAGGTATTTGGCCCTAACGAAATACCTAACCTTCCCGGTACCCGCTATTTTCCAACAAACGGGCAATTGGGTAAAACCTGGACCATTCCTCAGGATCTGTTTAATGCGCAGCATAAGATAGCCCTGGATTTGGGTATTTACGATTACAACCCCGATCTTAATTTAGGGGCGCTTATTAACCTGCAGTATGATGTGAACAACCCGCAGGATGTTTACCTGCTGAACAAGGAATATACAACCGACCTGCCGCAATACCAGGTACTGCCGCGTGCTATAACCGCACCATCAAAACCAGATCACTTTAAGATAAGGATAGTAAATTTTTCAGGCCACATCAATAATCTGTCAGTAAATGGTAGTGGCATGCAGGAAGCTCTTGATGGCCCTGTAACCCTTGCTTATGCTGATGGCACACCCGTTAGCACACAAACCACTAATGTTACAGGAGTACAAAAAGCGTCTGAATATGTTGAAGTGCCGTACGGTACTTACCAGTTTAAGGTACTTACCGCCAACGGCAGGCAAATACCCGGAACCGGCAGTAATATCAACGAGCTGACTATTCTTGACCCGCCCACATCAACTATCGCTATCAGGCAAACAACGCAAAGTAACCTTACTTATGCACCAATTCAAACTTATCAGCCGGGCGGTATATACACTATTGTGATAAGCCCGCAAATAGCTAAATACTTTATTAATGAGGTTGATGAAACCAGCAATATTGTACAAAATACTTTCCAAGTTATAAGCGATAACAGCCCATCGGCCAATCTCACTTATTGCAGGGTACAGGCTGTAAATGCCATGCCCGATAATCAGGTAAGTTTCAGCGTGGGCGGTACATCATTAGGTAACGGGCTTGCTTTTGGTAAAACCGGTGATTATGCTACCATGATAAACGGTACTCAAGAGGTAAAGGCGACAGATGCAAACGGTAAAGTTATTGCGACAACTACTGCAAACTTCCGCGCAGCCCAAAACTATACTGTGTGGCTGTATCCCGATGCCGCCGGTAATGCCAAGCTCTTGTTAGTGGCTAATGACCTTAGCGGCACGCGGTTTAACAATGCCGAAGAAGACGGTACTTATGCCTACTTCCAGTTTAAATATTTCTTCTTTAAACGGTATCTGAACCTTTCAATGGGAAACCCATATATCACTTTTACTACAGATAATGGTAACCCATCAGGCATAAACCTGCAGCCGGGCCAGCCGCTGTTGCAGAACCCCTATGTGTCAACCCAGTTTTCGCAGGCAAAGTACGATCTGATGGCTTACCGCTCGTCGCCAAATGTGGTGCCGGGTGTATGGGCCGATGATATCCCGGTGCTTACCAGCGATCAGTTTATTGCCAACAAAGCGCTTTACACAAACGCAGGGCGCGCCTTGCCGGCACATGAGCCGGGCATATTTACGGTGGCGCTGATAGGTAAAACGGGCACTGGTGCTACAACAGCCAACAAGGCCCGCATGATCATCCTAAAGCATAATAAATAATGAAACCATC
This sequence comes from Mucilaginibacter conchicola, assembly GCF_003432115.1. GTDB lineage: Bacteria > Bacteroidota > Bacteroidia > Sphingobacteriales > Sphingobacteriaceae > Mucilaginibacter > Mucilaginibacter conchicola. The sequence goes on along the minus strand of NZ_QWDC01000001.1, from coordinate 1,816,360 downwards.
TGACCATAAAAACAAAAAACAGATGAAAAAGCAGTTATTACTCTTATTCTCCATAATAATGGCAGGCACGCTGCTGTTTACCGGCTGCGTTAAGGTTGATTACACCAAGATCGATTCGCCGGCATATCTGCGCGTATTTAATGATCTGCCGTACACGCGCTCGCTTGATGTTAAGGATGCCAAAGTACCCTTCTTCTGCATGATCATCAATCCAACTTTTGATGCCTCTGGCAAAGTTAGCGGCGGCCAGATAGTAGGCGATTTCCTGGATACGCGCGAACCTTATGCGCCGCCATATCCATCGCACATCGGTAGCAGCACATCGGTAAACAATCCCGAGTACCCCGGTAAAGAGAACGTGCTGGTTGGCCCTATCCTTAACGGGTACGATTTAAGCAGCTGGGCGCAGATCCCATCGGGCAAGTTGCGGGTGATGTTCTTGTACAGGCCTAAAAACACAGTGCCATATTTTAAGCTGGAGAACGCTTTGATAGGCGATGTGATGGTAGATACCACGCTCGATTTTTCGGCCAAAGAAGTGTATACCATGCACCTGCTTCAACAAAAATATACCGACTCAAAAAGCAATAAAGTATTGCTGAGGCAGGAGAATTTTCAAAAGCTGCCATTGTCAGACTCACTTAACTACGTAAACTTTTACAATTACAGCGCCGAAGGTTTTGTGGAAGCAGACAACAGCAAAAAGCAGCAACCCATAAACGTTAACAACCTGATGTATGGGATAAGGGATCGTATGGATGTTTACCTTACCATATACCCCAACCAGGATGAGGATGCAAACGCCCGTAATTTGCAGGGCAGAGAGGTAAAGGGTTTCAACGGCCAATACCTTACCACCATGGTGCGCAGTACCACATTGGGCACGCCGGCTACTTATGTGAGCTACCCGCTGTTTCCTGATAAAGCAGCCAGCCATATTACAACAAAAAGCTGGCAGGTTTTTGACTTCTATTCGCCGGGTACCAACCCTACAAACAGCCCCTATTACTTTTCAGATTATGATACCCAGGGCAACTGGGGTACTATCAACTGTATAGCCGATGGGCAGGTGTACGTGAATGGTAACATTGGGCAACGTTTGCCAAATACGGTCATTAACATCCACTCGGGCGTAAATAATCCGCAGTCGTTTGCTTCGGTAAATACCATAGAGGTGGTTAACGGCGCGGCTTATCTCATGACCATACAGCGCAAATACCCAGCACCGCAGTATTAAGCATCATCAAAACTATCAAACAAAAAAGCTTAAACATGAATAAAGCGATAACAAAATACACAGGTAGCTTAATGATGCTGGCAATGCTTTGCTTTGCAGCCTTATTCAGTTCCTGCAAACACGAGAACCTGGAGATCCCCGAGCCTAATGCCAACATAAGGCCGGCCGGAGATTTTATTAAAAACAACTACGATTTTAAACTCTTTTACGCCGCCTTAGAGTATACCGGCATGGCACAGGAGCTTAATGCTACGGGCCCCTTTACTATCCTGGCGCTGTCCGATGCTGCCTTTAACCAGGAAGGGATAAGAACGGTAGCTGATATTCAGAAAATTAATAAAGACACCCTTCGCCGTAACCTGCAGTATCACATACTTAAAGGCCGCAGGTTGCTTGTGGGCGATATACCAACCAACGCGGTTGACCTTCGCCTGCAAACCATGTCTGGCGATGAATTATACGTCTCTTCGGTTACTGCCGATGATAGGTATTTCTTTGATGGTGCCATGGTTACCCGCCAGGATGTTACTCTGGCCAACGGCGTTTTGCATGTGCTTAACAAAATGATGAAGTATCATAAAGGTATAAACGTGCAGAATTTTCTTGAAGGTAACGCCCGTTACAGCATCTATGTTGCCGGCCTTAAAAAATTTGGTTTATGGAATGATCTGGCAGGGCAGGGGCCCTTTACGGTTTTTGCCCCAACCGATAGTGCGTTTAAAGCCAATAACATTACCAAAGCAGATATTGAGGCCCTTAACACCGCCCAATATAACGGGCGCAGGTTGTTTGGCGCTTACATTATGCGCCAGAAACACTTTTTTATATCAGATAAATACGTGTTTAAAAGCAGCGAGTATATCTACTCTATAAATATCCCCGATGATACCTGGCTGGTACGCTTTGGTACAGACGAAGGCTACAACGCCCGGATCCCTTATCCGCAACTGGATCTGATGGACCCTAACGGGCAGTATGGTTTAACATTGATGGGTAGGTATTGGCCCCCTTACAATAACATTTCCTTATTACCTGCAATTGCAGGGTTTGACCACCGCTTAGAGAACGGCATAGTGCATGATATCCCCGGTTTAATGCTATTGCCGCAGCAGGCTGCTAACTAAAAAACTGTATTAAATGAAACAGATAAACACATTTATAAAGCGCACCCTGCCGGCATTAGTATTAGTGCTACTGTTTGCAGGTTGCCAAAAAACGGAATTTATCCCCCCGGCCGAAGGAGAGAAGATACCTTATAACCCCGAGGTTAATAAAGACCTTAACCAGGTATTGAGCCAGTCACCGTATACCATTTTTAACGCGGCCTGGAAACGGAGTACCATTGCCGAAGCACCGGTTAAAACAAACGCAAAATACACCTTGCTTGTACCTACCGATGCAGTAATGCAGGCTGCCGGTTACACGGCTGATGCTATCAGTAAAATGGCTGTTAATGATGTGGATAGCCTTGTATCTTATTATACCATAAGAGTAAAACTTACCAAGGCCGATCTGCAACTTAACGGCGCTAATTTAGAAGGCGTATCCCTGCATCCACGGGCAGATCTGTTAACTAAGGATGGCACGGTAAACTATAACGCTCCGTACTACTATCGCCACTACCTGGGTATTGATGGTAATAAGTTGCTGGTAAATAGTATACCATCGGGCGATGCCGATGCGGCTATCGAGGCAACAAATGGCTCGGTATTTCCTATCAGCCGGCTTATCCCTGTGCCAACCAAAAGTTTTGTGGGCGCACTTGAGGCCGATCAGCGCTTCAGCATGTTCCTGGAAGTAACGCGCCGCACAGATCTGGAGCACAATAAGCAATACAATGATCTGTATATGGAGAATTACGGCTTTGAGCCTGGTGATGATTACCGCCGCAAGCTATATCCTACAGAGTTCGATATCAGGCCCGGAGTATCGGTACCAATAACCATGATGTTTGCGCCAACCAACGATGCTTTTAAAGCAGCAGGTTTTAATACGGTTGAGGATGTACTGGAATGGAACAAGCGTGCTAAACCAATGGAGTTTGACTGGAACATTGGTGAACCTACCGATGCCGGTTTCCCGAGCGATACGGTTTTAAATTACCACTGGGACTTTGGCCGTCAAAATTTGCCTTATACCAACATGGGTAAAGACCCCGCACCAAAGCCAACCTTATTTTTTAGCAACGATCTGAGGAATGACCTACTGGGCAATTACCTCATTAACTACGATGTGAATTATGTAAAGTACCTGATGCCTTACACTTTCACAACAACTGCCGATAGTAAGGTGCAGATGCAGATAAAAGGCTCTGCCGCTACACCGGCTACCGTAACAGAAACCATCAACACCCTGATGGGGCCTATCCACGTGGTTGACAGGCTGCTTGTTCCCAAAGATTTTAAAATGAAATAAACAGATGAAGCAAAAAAATATATCAAAACAAATTACCGCCGGGCTGCTGGTGTTGCTTGCTGTAACATCATTTACGTCTTGCAAAAAGGATGATAAGGTTTCATCTGTAGATAACAACAAAATAAACCTGGTAATTGCCGATAACTTTAACCTATCAGCATTTAGTGCAGCTTTAAGGTTAAGTACTTTAGATAAAGAGTTGCAGCAAGGTGCAGGCCCTTACACTATAATGGCCCCGTCTGATGCTGCTTTTGCCACCGCTGGTTATGCCGATGCAAAGGCTGTGTTATCGGCAAGTCCGTCGGTGATTGCACCTATGGCCCGTTACCATATTTTTGATGGTAAGTATGAGCTAAACAAATTGCCATTTCTGTTTAACCAGGAGTTGCGCTCGCGCGGGGGAAAAATGTTTGCTACCCACTGGATAAAGAACGGAGATACCATATTAACGCTTAACGGATCGAGAGTAGTGGCAGAGAACCTGCCTACATCAAACGGTATTATCCAGGTAATAAACAGGGTGCTTACTCCTTATGTGCACGATAAGCTTGGCGATGCTGTAGCTGCCGAGAGCGAAGTAACACTGTTTACCCAGGCTTTGCAAACATCGGGCGTACTGGCAACAATAAACGGCGCCGGGCCATACACCATTTTTGCACCCAATAACGCAGCTATGCGTACCATGGGTTACCAAACGGTACAGCAGGTGAGCCAAACCAGCCCAGCTGTTTTAAAGGAGCTGGTTAACTATCATATTGTGCGCGACAGGCGTTTTATAAACGATTATGTACTAAGCACCGGATCTACCAACGCCAGCCGCCAGGCCATGTTAAATGATAACCTGGTGAACATAACCCTTACCCCCGATTTTTCTGCTCCCGGAACTTTCAACGGCATAACCTTGCGCGGTATTGGCAATACCAGCGATGTAAGCGTTGTGAAGCAGGATATTTTAACCGGTAATGGTGTATTGCATGTGATAAACGGAGTGTTGAAAATTACCCAGTAAAGCATCTCCCACACAAAAAAGACAAAAAGAAATGAAAACAGATATACAAGAAAGGCCGGGCCAAAAAAAGGCGCTGCGTGGGCGCTCCATGCTTAAAGCAGGCTTAAAAGTACTCGTGTTATGCTTGCTGCTGATGAGCAGTTTGCGCGCATTTTCGCAAGAAACAAGCGGCTCGTTATCGGGTCAGGTAAAAGACGCAAAAGGCGGCACTTTACCGGGCGCCACAGTAGTAGCTTTACACACACCATCGGGCACACGCTATGCCATAGCCACCGACGGCGACGGGCGCTATTTTTTAAACAACCTCCGTATCGGTGGTCCCTATACGGTAACCGCCTCATTTACGGGGATGAAAACGGAGAACAGCACCGATATCAACGTACGCCTGGGCGGCACACAGGTACTTAACTTTACCCTTCAGGATAATGCACAGCAACTAAGTGCGGTAAACGTAACGGCCAAAGTAGCCCGTGGTCCGCGCGCCAACACCACAGGGGCAGGCCGCAACATTACGGCTAACGAAGTGCGCAACACCCCAACGGTAAACCGCAGCATTACCGATCTGACGAGGTTAACCCCACAAGCCAGTAAAGACAATAGCTTTGGTGGTACCAACTTTAGGTACAATAACGTAACCATTGATGGTGCCATCAATAACGATGCAATAGGGTTCTCGCCATCATTAGGCGGGCAAACCGGTACCTCTGGTATGGCTGGTAGCTCAACACGTACCAACCCATTATCATTAGACGCAGTAGAAGACATCCAGGTATACCTGGCGCCGTTTGATGTGAAGATAGGTAACTTTACGGGTGGTTCTGTAAACGCCGTAACCCGCAGCGGTACCAACACAGTAACCGGCTCGGTTTATGGTTTTGGCCGTAATGCTGCCGTAACCGGCAACGATAGGGTAGGCTCGTTGGGTAAAATGAACAAGGAGTTTGAGGATTACCAGGCCGGTTTCCGCGTGGGTTTCCCAATTATCAAAAACAAATTGTTCTTCTTTAGTAACGAGGAGATTACCCGCAGGCAAGACCCAACGCAGCTTTACGTAGGAACACAGGAAACAGCCCACATCCTGAGCATAGCAGATGCCAACGCAATAAGCGATGCTGCCAGGAGCCGTTATGGCGATATATTCGACGTAGGTACTGCCGGTGTTTATGTTAATAAAAGCAGGTCGACCAAGTTCTTCAACAGGCTGGACTGGAACATTAGCGATAAGCATCAGTTAGCTATTCGTAACAACACCATCTTTAGTAAAGCTACAGTGATGGACAGGGATCAGCAAGATTTCCGTTTCAGCAGCATGGCTTATGAGCAAACCAATAACCAGAGCAGTACAGTTGCCGAGTTGAAAAGTCGTTTCAGCAATTCGCTATCAGGGAACGTTGTCGTAGGATATACCCAGGTAAATGATAAACGCGATCCGCTGAGCGATCCAAGTTTGCCACAGGTACAGATCATGGGTAACACGCCGGGTACCACCATCTACCTGGGTACAGACAGGGAAGCAAGTATCTTTAACATGAAACAAAAAACATGGGAAGTAACCGCCAACCTGAATTATGTGACTGGTCGCCATAAATTCTTATTCGGTACGCATAACGAGCTGTACAATATCAACTACGGCTTTGTGAACGGCTGGAACGGCAGGGTAGATTACCTGAGCATCCAGGATTTTCTGGATAACAACCCATACCGGGTACGCGGTTCATATAACTACATCAATAACACCCGTGAATACATTCTGGCTAACCCGGCGGCAAAGTTCAACGTGAACATGTACAGCGCCTACGTGCAGGATGAGATACGAGTGAACGATAAACTGCAGATAACCCCGGGCTTGCGTGCAGATATTGCCTCGTTGCCGGATATGCCTTCCCTGAGCGACAAGATCAGGAGCATACAAGCCGATCCTTATTTTGGCAACACCTATACCTACGCTCCATTGAACAGGATCAACAATAAATTCCTGAACAAAGTGCAGTTATCGCCAAGAGTAGGTTTCCGTTACGATGCATTGGGCGATAGAAGCCTCATCGTCCGTGGTGGTGTGGGTTTATTTACGGGGCGCATCCCATTCGCGTGGTTAGCATACGCTTACTACAATACCGGCAACAGCTATGGTGCGGTTGATCAGAAGGCTGATCAGCAACCCTTTGCACCGGGTAGTGATGCCATTAAACCCAACCCTAACGGCATAGGCAACTTTGTGCAGCAGAACGGCGCCGTTATCAATAATCCTAACAGCGGCAAAACACAGGTAGATCTGGTCGATAACGGTTTTACTATGCCGCAGGTAATGCGCAGCAGTCTGGGTGTTGATTATGAGACCACCAACAAATGGAAGTTTACGCTGGAAGGTATCTATACCAAAACGGTAAAAGATGTAATGTTCCAACAACTGAACACGCAGGATAACCCATTCTATTACGGTTATGATAAAAACAGGCAGCAGCCGGTTTATAAAGGCACGGTAGATTCAAGATTTTCCAATATTTATTTGCTGAGCAACACCGGGCAAGGTTATCGTTACAGCATCACCGGTAGCGTGGCCAAAACTATCGATAACGTAAACATTACTACAGCCTACACCTACGGCCAATCAAAAGATCTGAGCAACGGCGTACGTAACTCAATGGAGAGTAACTGGCAGTTGAACCAGTCGCTGGTGCCTAATAATCCAACACTTGCTTACAGCAACTTTGATATCCGCCATCGTATCGTATCAACTGTCAGCTATAACAAGATGTGGAAATCGGCAGGCAGGACAAATATTACGCTGTTCTTCTCGGCACAATCAGGCACCCCATTCACATACGGTATCGTAAACAACAGTATCCAGGGTTTACCACAGCAGGTATCACTGGCTTACATCCCGCAAAGAGATGAGGCTATCCGTTACTTTCAGGACGTAACCGGCGGGCGTACGGCGGCAGAGCAGGCACAGGCGTTCAATAGTTTTATTGATGGTAACAAATACCTAAGCACAAGAAGGGGGCAGTTCACTGAACGTAACACGGCCCGTACACCATGGAACCTGCAGGCAGACCTTCACCTGTCGCATGATGTGTTTGTAAACAAAGAGAAGAGCCAGTCAGTAAGCATTACGGTTGATGTGATGAATATCACTAACCTCATCAACAAAAACTGGGGTATCCAGTACTTCTCGCCAAATACATTCAACTCAACCAGCAGCGTGGGCTTAACACCTACGTTGTTCCCGCCGGCGCAAAACAGCGGCAACTGGCCGGTATTTACGTTTGATAACCCGGGCAAACCATACAGCATAGACTACTTTGCATCGCGCATGCAGATGCAGTTTGGTGCCAGGTATACTTTCTAATAAGCGCAATGATATCATAAATGAAAACATTGAAAATGAATAAATTCAAAAAATGGAGTGCCGGCGTATGTATGCTGCTGGCGCTCCTGGTAACCTTTAGCGCCTGTAAAAAGGACAAGCAGGAGAACGGCGGCGGCACCAATGTTGAAGCAAAGGTGACCAGCTACTACCCAAATAGTGGTAAAGCAGGTACACTGGTTACTGTAGAAGGCCAGGGTTTCGGCACATCAATAAACAATTACAGCGCAACCGTTAGCGGTAAGAATGCTGATGTGATCAGCGTTACCGATAAGGCGGTGGTGTTACGTATCCCGGCTGATGGTATTACCGGTAAGATAAGCCTTAAAGCGGGCAGTAAAACCTTTGATGTAGGTACTTACACTTATCAGGATCTTTCGGTTAAAGATGTATCGCCGGCCAACGGCCCTGCAGGTTCGCAGATAAGGATCATTGGCGAAGGTTTCTCGAGCACAACCACCCCGGCTGCTGTTTTAATTAATAACGTGGCTGCATTGGTGGTTAGCGTTAGCGATACGCTGATAGTTGCCGAAGTGCCAAAAGATGCAGGCTTTGGCCCAATAAGCGTTAAAGTTGATGGTAAAGAAGCTGCCGGCCGCAACTTTACCTACCAGGCTATCACAACCATGAAACCCCTTACAGGTGGCGCCAACACACGCGTGGTACTTACAGGTATTGGTTTTGAAAGCGTGGCAGCAAATAATAAGGTTGATTTTAATGGTAAAACTGCAGCCGTTGTTGAAGGTACAGATAAGCAATTAGTGGTTTTAGCACCCGATGGGGTGGCTACCGGTCCTTTGTCTGTAACCATAAACGGCCAAAAAATAACCGGTCAAACCTTTACAGTTGTTGGCAAGCCGGTTATCAATACGGTATCGCCATTAAGCGGCCCTAAAGGCACGCAGATGACCATACAGGGTGATATATTCAGTACTGTACTTGATGAGAATAAGGTGTATATCAATAATGTAGAAGTGCCTGTAAAATCGGTAACAGCAACAGCAATTACGCTTACTATTCCGGGTGGTACGGGTTCCGGTAATATCAGGGTAGTGGTTAACGACCAGGCTACTACAGGCCCTGCATTTAAAGATCAAACTTTAGGTATAGCGTCGCTTACGCCTGATAATGGTTTGGCAGGTACTACCGTGACCATTACCGGTACCGGTTTCAGCACCAATGCATCTGAAAATAAAGTTTACTTTAATAATGTACTTACCTCGGTTAAATCGGCCACTGAGACCCAGTTGGTGGTTGATGCCCCGGTAAACCTGAGTACAGGTATAGTGAAAGTAGCGGTAGGTGGTTTAGAAACTACCTCACCACAGATATTTAAACGTGCAGGGGTAGTAACGCTTGCCGGTGGCCCAACCACTTCTGTTTTTGGCCGCTTACAAGGCATTGCGGTAGACAGCCATGATAACGTTTACGCTACTGATGCCGGTACAGGGTTGGTTAAGAAGATAACTCCGGGTGGCACTATAACTAACTTGCAGGCAAATGGTACCGATATACATTTCTCATCTCCAAACGGAATTTATATAGATAGCCAGGATAATATTTATGTGGCAGACCAAGGTGCTTCGCAAGTAAGAAAAATAACCCCTTCAGGGCAAAATACGGTATTTACGGGTGGTTTCCAGCCGGGCAAAATAACTATGGACGCAGCCGGAAATATGTATGTGGGCCTTGCAGGCTTTGGCGCCGGCATGAACAAGGTTACACCTACCGGCAGTTATACAAAAGTAAATGGCCCGGTTTGGTTAGCATCAAGGCCGGCAGTTGATGCTGCTGGAACTATTTATTACTCAGATAATGGCTTAGATGGTGGTACCGGTATTCACAGAACAATCCCGGGTGTTAGTACAACTTTGTTTGCCGGCCAATATAGTAGTGGTGGCTATGCAGATGGCATAGGCAGGGCTGCGATGTTTGATGGTGTATGGGGCCTTGTATACAACAGCGAAAACCAATTAGTGGTTGGCGAGCGCAATAACCGGGCAATACGTTTAGTTAACCCGGCTACAGCTGCTGTAACAACTATCCTTAAAGCCAGTTATGGCTTTACCGATGGCACATTGGCAGAAGCAAAGTTTGCTACCATAGAAGACCTTGCAATAGGTAAAGATGGCAGCTTATACGTATTAGATGGTGCAAACAATGCTATACGTAAAGTAATATTGAAATAACAACGTCAAAGCAGGCGTTTGCTTTTGGGCGCGCCTGCTTTTTTAATTAAAAATCATAAAATGCAGGGCATTAGTGATACGAGGCACAGGCAGTTAGTAGATGCCCTGCTTCAGTTAGAGAATGTGCTTAACGATAGGGGGGGCGCACCAAAAGATATAGAAAAAGCGGCAGACCATCGCAGGCAATTGATAGAGATGAAGGCCAATTATGATCATTTTGTTTCGCAGTTAGCACAGCAGATAGATGCCTATTTTGCAGAGTACGAAAAGGCTAAAGTGAAATTCCTGGGTGTAAAATCGCGTGAGTTAAAAAGGCAAATAGCCCGCGAAGCCAGGATGTTTGAACTGCATAGAAATAATGGCTACAAGGGTTACGGTACGTAATGTTATATAAAAAGTTTTTTAAAGCTCACGGAAAGGCCTGATTTTTATAAATTTGCTTCACAACATCCGATAAGGAGAGCCAAAAGCCTCTTAGGTAACTAAGAGGCTTTTTTTGTTTACAACAAAAAATACACAAACCCATGTTTTGGTACGAGGACGACATAAAACGTTTAGAAAAGCAGCGAAGCCAACTCATATCGCAGCCGGCCACCTTGTTTTATGGCAGTTCGTCTATCAGGCTGTGGCAAACTTTGGCTAACGATTTTGCGGATCATGCACCAGTCAATCTCGGTTTTGGTGGTTCTACACTGGCGGCATGTACCTGGTTTTTTGACAGGGTGATGGAAGGTTACCAGCCTCAGCGATTAATTATCTACGCCGGAGATAATGACCTTGGCGATGGCCGCCACCCCGAAGAGGTTTTCCTGTTTTTTCAGCAGCTGGCTGCAAGGGTGCAAAAGCGCTTTGGTGCGTTGCCTTGTTATTTTATATCGCTTAAGCCAAGTATGGCGCGCTGGCACATGGCACCGCAATTCCATTTTACCAACAAGATCATTTCTGAAGAGATTGTCGCCAACCAGCCTAACTGGCATTTTATAAATATTTACGATGCCATGCTGAATGCCGATGGCCAGCCCGACACTTCTTACTACGATAGCGATGGTCTGCATCTTACCCCAAAAGGTTATGCGCTTTGGGCGCGCATCGTTAAAAGCGCGTTAAATAGTTAACCGTATTATCACCCTTAATTAACATTAAACGGAGATATTTCGCTAAATTTAATTGTGGCGATGCATAGAGAATATCACCGGTGGTACAGCGAGCGTTTGGGCCGGGATATGGAGTTACTTGTTTTCGGCCACTCGGGCCGGGTGGTGTTATTTTTTCCGCCGCGGCTGGGCCGCTTTTTCGATTACGAGAACTGGGGCATTGTGGCCGCCCTCGCCGATAAAATAAATAACGGTTACCTGCAGCTTTTTTGTGTGGATAGTATTGATGGCGAAAGCCTCTACAACACCTGGGCGCACCCGCAGGATAAGATAAACCGCCACATACAATACGAAGAATATATTTTAAATGAGGTGCTGCCGCTGATGCGCACAAAAAATGCCGACGGTGATTTCGGCGTTGCCGGATGTAGTCTTGGGGCTTATCATGCTGCTAACATCGCCCTCAAGCATCCCCATCTGTTCAATAAACTTATCTGCATGAGCGGGCGCTATGATCTTACCCGCTCTGTAAAATACTTCTACGATCTGTTTAATGGCTACCACAGCCAGGATATTTATTTTAATATGCCCCGGCAGTATATGGCCAACATGCATGATGAGCAGCAGTTGCAGCAGATACGCGGGTTAGATATTCTCTTAGCCATCGGTGAGAACGACCCCTTTATTCAGGATAACTACGAGTTTAGCGAGATATTAGGCTGGAAAGGCATGCACCACCAATTTTACACCTGGAACGGTTACGCGCACACCCCGAGGAGTTGGCGCAAGATGGTAGGTTTGTATTTGTGATTATATTCTCACTTTCCCCATATCCTTAAACGCCCAATCAGCCATAGCGCTGATAACGGTTTGTAAGCCCTTGCCGCTTTCTGTAAGCGTATAGGTTACATAGGGTGGCACCACGGGTTTCGCTTCGCGGATAAGGAGTTTATCGGCCTCTAATTGCTTCAAATGCTGTATGAGCATTTTCTCGGTAATGTGGGGCATGGCCTTTTTTATTTCGCTGTAGCGTTTGCTGCCGCTTAGCAGGTGATACAGAATAATAGGTTTCCAGTGGCCCCCAATTTTACTCATCACATAAGTAACAGGACATTCGTTTAAAACTATCTCGCGGTTGGCGTTATAGGTTGAGTTTTCTTTAATTGCTGTCATACATACTTTGGGGTAAGTACTTGTAAAAAAGTAAGTGCAAATATACCTTTGGTGTATCAAAAATCAAAATATGAAATACGTTATCACCGGGTCGTTAGGCAACATCAGCTTGCCGGTTACCCAAAACTTAATCAAAGCCGGTAACCAGGTTACCGTTATCAGCAGCAATACAAATAAACAACAAGCAATAGAAGACTTGGGCGCGACAGCCGCCATCGGTTCGGTAAAGGATGTTGGTTTCTTAAGTGATACTTTTAAAGGTGCCGATGCAGTTTACCTGATGGTGCCGAATGATTTCAGCATTGCCGATTACGCCAAATTTCAGCGCGTAGTGGCCGATAATTATGTAGCTGCCATCCAAACCGCAGGTGTTAAGAATATTGTATTGCTAAGCAGCATTGGTGCGCACCTGCGCAAAGGCGCAGGCCCTATTGATGCGCTGGGTTACCTGGAAGAAATGCTTACTGCCGTTGAAGGTTTAAAGGTGAAAATTCTTCGCCCTTCTTACTTCTTTAATAACCTGTACAGCATGGTAGGTTTAATTAAACATGCAGGTATCATCGGCAACAACTTTGGTAATACCGAAGAGAAGCTGGTTTTGGTTGATACAGATCATATTGCCGAAGTAGCCACAGCGCAATTGTTAGCTCCGTTTACTGAGGATGCAACCATCACCTACATCTCAAACGATGAGCGCCAGCCAACTGAAATTGCAACTATATTAGGCGCAGCCATCGGCAAGCCTGATCTGCAATGGGTTACTTTCTCTGATGAGGATGCTTACCAGGGATTATTGCAGGCAGGCATAAACGAAAGCTTTGCCGGTTTGTACCGCGATATGGGCCATGTACTGGCCAACGGCACCATGCAGGAAGATTACTGGAAACACGCACCTGCTAGCAAAGGATTACTTAAGCTGGAAGATTTTGCTAAGCGATTTGCAGGAGCATACGCGGCAGAATAATTTCCGATTTTAAAAGAAAGCCCTATAGCAATGTGGGGCTTTCTTTTTCTCAAACATCTTCCCAGCCATCAGCCTGCGGGTCGTATTTGGCAAACTCGCCGGTGTCGGTTAGTTCTGATGCTGCCATGCCGGCTTCAAATATCGAATCCTGGTCAAAGCCCGAGTTAAAGTACAAGGCATGCTGTGTAAGCAAAGCTGTGATGTTATAATCGGGATGGCGATATTCTATTTGCTGCGGTTGTTCTGTAACTATCTCATAACCGTAACCGGCCATGCTCTTCTTAAGCGAATTAAATTGTTTATCGGTAAACGGGTGCAGGTTATCGTCGCCATCAAAAAAATCTTCGTTATCAGAACTTTCTTCCAGGTTCCGGGTCTGGATGGTGTGCAGGCGGATATCGTAACTCATAAGGTTTGGTTTAACGATGTGTTACATCATTGATGATAAAAACGTCAAAGCAATAACGATCAGGAAAATATTGCACGATGCTTTATAGGGGGATTTTCTGACGAAAAGCACAACAGCCTCGATGATGAGCAAAATGGAGCCGATGCCCAACGTATAAGCTATGCCATATACCACCAGGAACGCGCTGCCCATACCACTATCTAACGTTGATGCTGCAAATAATATCGCGATGATGGCAAAAACTACCCCTATCCTTATCAATAGATGTTTTAGCCAGCTGTCGTCTTTAGGATTTCGGGTAGATGATTTTTCATCCTCATCCATCATCGCAACAAAACTTTTGCTTTTATAAAGACCGATAAAAAAAGGCAGCAACCCCAACGTACTCAGCGGACTCAATACAGATAGCACCATCCTGCCACCTGCGGCAAAGCCATCGCCGGTAAAAAATAATTCGGGATACCTGCGCATCACCACCTCGTATAAAAACTGGATGACAAGGCTTACAATGGCTAATCTTAATTTGTTCTTCATAAGGTTAAGGTTTGCTTTTGGCCACAGGGGCCAAAAGCATCTAAAAAGTTATCTTATAAAAGGCAATATCTCGTTATAGGGCTTTTGCATAACGCTGCCGTATAGTGATAAAAGAAATAATAAGCCTACCGCCAGCAAAAAGAGCGGTTTGTACCTAAACTCGTTACCTTTTTTACGGGCATGCCTGTAGTATAAATAAGTACCACCCAGGTACAAACTGGTAAAAGCCAGTATTAAATAAGTTACTTGCATATTATGATTGTTTTTGGTTTACGGTGATGGTTTTATAAGCCACAAAAAGGCCTATCAATAAAACGAGTATGCCGGTACCGGTTTGGGTAAGGTACTCTGCAACCCATGCTATAAGGATGGCTACCACGCTTATTTTATTATTGGCATCGGGCAAAAAGGCTTTGCCCGTAAAAATGTAAACGGCCATTGCTGTGAATAACGAAAGCCATATTAATGCATACACATAATGCAGTGGGTTTTTGCTGATAATTGCTGTTTTAGTCATGGTTTAAGGTTTTAGCAAATTGACTGATTATCTGCCGCTTCAGCTCCCGCTCACAGGGTTATAACAAAATAGTCACCAAATGGTGACAAACTTTTTTATTTTTTTATTCTTTGTTTAATTTTAGCTGTAGAGCTGCAGTGTTTGCACGCTGCAATAATGCTACTTTTGCAGCGTTTGGGCTACGGCCACTACTGATAAATGGAAAAGGAAGAAACTACGGGCGCTGTAAGGAACAGGGAGCAAACCAGGCAGAAATTCCTGGCTGCGGTGGGAGAAATACTTACCACCAAAGGTTTTGCTGCGCTTAAAGTTAACGATATAGCAAAAGTTGCAGGCCTCGATAAAAAACTGATCTATAACTACTTTGGCGGGCGCGATCAGCTAATAGACGAATACATTAAACTAAAGGATTTCTGGAGCAATGTTAAAGGCGAACAGGCCTCTGTTCCTATCAACAATGGCGGGGCCGCATTTGTTGAAGAAATGGTGCTTTCGCAGTTTGATTATGTGTACCGGGATGAGGCCTTTCAAAAGATACTGCTATGGAGCCTGAGTGAAGAACGCGGCGCGCTTAAAAAGCTGATAGAAGCCCAGGAAGCCAACGGCGAATTGCTATTGCAAGGCATTACCGATCCGCATTTCGGCGAGCGCTCGGCGCAGTTTCGTGCGGCAATGGCAGTTATTATTTCGGGTACCTATTACCTCGATCTTTTTTCTAAGTACAACGGCACCACTTTTTGCGGCATCGATGTAAACGACGAGGCCGGCCGTGCCGAGATCAAAAAATCCCTCTCGTTTTTGATCAGATCTATCTACTCGCATCTATGAAAATAATCTATTCTTTTATGCCCATAGCGTGCATTGCTACGCTTTTACTGTTAGCATCCTGCGGCGGTAGTGCCGATAAACCCAAAGCTGATTCAGTAACGGACACTTTAGCTGTAGTACCTGCGGCATCGCCATCACCTGAAGCGGATACCAGCGCCGAGATAAGCCAGGCGCCCAAAGCCGATACGCTTAACGAGGTAATGGACGCCAATGAGATACGCCTCAACGGCAAACTGAAACGCTATTTCACTACAGCACAATTTGAGACCGTATTAGGCAAGCCGGATAGCACCCGCTTACTAAGCGACCTGGAACCCTGTACTACCATTTTTGAAGAACCTGAAGGCAAGGTAGACCCACAGGCCAGATATTTTTATAAAAACGGATCAGTCTACGAAACCAGCAAGGGTAAAGTTGGGATAGAACGCATCAGCTTTACTCATGGCGATTTTATTACTTATCGCGGAGAGGTGCTCAATGGCAAAACTACGCTTGCCGCTCTTCAGAAGCTCTTCCCAATTGCGGTGAAGAACATAGGTGTACTAAATGTACATGGCGAAGGCAAACTGCAGGTAGTAACGCTGCGCGAGGACAAGAACAATATCTCCGATGGGCGTATAGACATATTTATTAAAGAGGGCAAACTTTATTATATGGAGTGGTGGTTCCCGTGTTAAGGGGAGTGCTGCTTCAATCTAAATTTAACAGATCAATAAGGCGGCTGCCAACGCTTTCGCCTTTCATTTCTTCTTCTATCTGTTCAAAACCGCCTTTGGCTACGCTGGCTTTGATGTGGCCGTTTTTTAAGTAATGCAAATGATCGCATGAATCATTCAGCGTTGAAAATATATGCGACGACATGATAACGATCTTACCGAGTTGTTTCAGCTTAGCGATGATTTCTTTGATAATAAGATTGCTGTGGATATCCACCCCGTTGAAAGGCTCATCTAAAATAAATACCTCATTCTTTTGGATCAGCAGGCCGGTTAAAGCCAGCTTCTTCTTCATACCGGTAGAATAGTTTTCGGCGTATTCGCTAAGCGGCAGGTCGAATATGTTGCTGCTTTTAAAGTCGGTATTGGTAAGGTTTCGGGCGTTGCTCAGTAGTTGCAGATACTCTTGGCCGGTCATCTTTGAGAAAAAGAACAATTCTGTAGGCAGGTAGCCGGTTACATTTTTCAGGGTGCTGCCGTCATAACTGATGGTGCCTTCAAAATCTTCTAACCCCGCAATACATTTAAACAGGGTTGTTTTGCCGGCGCCATTTTCTCCAACAATACCATAAACTTCGCCCTTATTAAAAACGAGGTCGATGTCGCTCAGTACTTTATGCCTGCCGTAATATTTTGAAAGCGATTGGATATTGATCATTTAAGTGTAGAAGTTAATTTTTGTATAGCACGGTTATAAAAAAACGGGATAACGAATAATAATAACGGCGGGATAATAATACCGATACCCGCTATTATAGTAGCGGGCAGGGAAATTTGCTTAGGGTAGCCGGTATATTTTAAAAGCACGCCGGCAGTCATATACAGTAATCCGCAAAAACATATTACTGCCACTACCCAGGCCTTTGCCGGGAAGCAGGCACAAAGTACAATGGCCAAAGGCAAACTACTGATAAAACTATACCGCAAAGCTGTTTTTATCTTTCCGGTAAGAAATTCTTTTGGCGATTGCGCATGTATCCAAACATAATATGATGGTTCGGTGGTTGAATAAAAATTCATGCAAACCAGCCAGCAGAGCAGATCCAAAAACGCACCCAGGTAAAAGTTACCCACAACCACAGCGATCGCGGTGACAGCATATATCACAATGAAAGCGGGATAATATTTCCTGAAACCGGTGGTAAATTCAAACGGCTGTTTTGAAAAAGGCGAGGGAATAACAAAGGCCGACCTGCTAAACTTGTTGTAAAAAGAACAAATTAAACTGCCCGTAATTGCGCCCGTAGCACAAATATAAAAGCCGCGTACCACCAGGAAAATCACAAAAGGAAAAACCAGCAGCAGGTTCTCCAATAAGCGCAGGCGGGCGTAGTTGGTTTTGGTATAAATGTTCTTAAGAAAGTCGTTGCGTCGGGTCTCACTCAACTGCAGCACCATGAACAGCGCGGCGGCGGCATAATAGTATTGAAAATAAGCAATACGGCTAAACAGGGTTTTAGAAAGCCAGAAAAACAGCAAGGCAGCCAATACCATCCCAAGGTAAGGATTCATGCCAAAATCCTTAATTGATCTTAACAACCGTTTGTACTGCAACCCGAAATAGGCAGGCATTGCTCCGTTCATTTGCCAAATATAGTATTCGATGATAAACCTGGCTGATTTTACACAAAGAGTTGGTATGCTTAATTTCTTAACAAAAGCTTAATGCAGGGTTTTGTTGCATAGCGTGTTACACTTGCGTAATGGTAATAAACTAAGCACAAACAAAAATCCATGAAAAGAAAACCTTATCCTTTGGTAATGGCGCTTGCCGCTTTATTACTTGTTACTGCCTGTAAAAAAAACAATACCGAAAAACCTTTTATTGAGGATAAAAACCTCACCTCGTGCCCCATTGGCGGCAACTGCCAGTACCTGTTTACCGAGCATGCTGACCTGGGCGCGCAAACTAATTTCATTCCCGGCGACTACCGTTTGTTTTGGTACCACAGGGCAACTGCCGGTGTAACTACAAGGGCTTACCTCAAAACCCCAATGCAGGGCGATAAATTTGAGCTGAACAAAACAGACTTGCTTAACGGTAAAGTAGCTATTGAAAGCGGCTGCCCTACATGCTTCAGCATCCCAATGGTGATTACCGATGGTTACGTTAAAGGCATCAACACCACACCAAAAGCCCGCGCCGACCAGGCCGTATGGTTGATCGAGGCGAAAATCATCCGCACACCTGTTGATAACCCGGGGGCTGTTTCTGATACGCTTAGCTTTAAACAGAAGTTTACGCCAAACTTCATTTTCGACTAAAACGCCTTTAAATTTCAGTATCTATAAATTGTGACCGGAGCTTGGCGGCTAATGCTGCTAAGCTCTTTTTATTTCTCAGATTATTTCACTTGTAAAAAGCGGAAGCTCTTGCTGTCAACCACAGGTTTGCCACCCACAAATTTAACCGATACAATGGCAGTTTTACGCGGATCTACTTTGCTGTTGGTGTTATGGGTATGCAAAACATAATGCAAGTTCCCTTGGGCATCTTTAAAGAAATCACCATGGCCGGTGCCGTTTGCGCCGGTATTTTTACGGCTGATGATTGGGCTGTCCTCAGCCTTTTTCCATGGCCCTAAAGGCGAGGCAGCTGTAGCATACCCCACAGCATAATCGATATTATGAAAATCATTAGCCGAGTAGAAAAGATAGTATAAACTGCCGCGTTTCATTACCGTTGGCCCTTCTGATACCGGCCATGGTGCGTTTTCGGTATTCTCCCAGGGCAGTTCGGCATGCAGGCATTCTTTGGCGGTACTTTCGTCAATATCCCATGTTTTTGGATTGATGCGGGCCACAAAAATGCGGTTGCCGTTTTGCAGGCGTACGTGGTACAGGTACAGTTTGCCATCAGTGTCCTTAAACACAAAAGGATCAATCTGCTTGCCCGGGCCGGATACTGCTACCTTATTCTTCTGCACAAATGGCCCCAGCGGGCTATCGCTTTCCGCAATAGCAATATGCTCGTCGGCAGTGTAGGCCATTACATATTTGTTGTTGTATCTAAAGATCTGCGGAGCCCAAAAGCCTTTGGTGCCATAGCTGTCGCCCTTTAATAAGGCATGGCCGCCACGTTTGCCTGCGGGGCCTGTCCAGTTCTTCAGGTCGGTTGAGCGGTACACCCAAAATCCGTCTTTACTGCCCGTTCCGTACAGGTAATAGACACCTTTTTCGGCAAATATGGTTGGGTCGGCCAGTAAAATGGTATCACCTGTTTTGCGGGCCTGGGCATAAATACTTAACGAGGATGATATCAGCAGGAGAAATATGGCTAAAGTCTTTTTCACGGTACGTAATTGGTTGGTTGTGCGATAAATGTAGATAATTTTAATAAATGAGATATATTAGTCTTAACTGAACCTGAACTTTATCTGATAAATGAAGAAAGACAAAATATTCGCCGGTTTCTTAAAAACCATTTGCTGGCACGATAATAAGATTGTTGATTGGGCATCCGGGGCGGCTTACAATTTAAAGGGCGAGAGAACCAATTTTGGATATACGCCAGATTTTGGTGACCGGGCAATATGCTCAGCCAATGGCGAATATGCTTTCGTTTATAAAAGGCTCGGCACAAAAGAGCTGTTACTTAAAAACGGGAAATTATTAAGAGAGATCAACAGGCCATACTATTGCTCAGACGCATACGAGTATCCGGCAGCCTTTGTAACTATCGGCGCGAGAACCTATCTCATCCATTGCCCTGTTGCCTATAATCAGCTCGATTTTGAAGATGCAGAAACAGGAGAACTGGTTACGAATATCTCCGGCAGGAATCCTGACGACTTTTTCCACTCGAGGCTCGAAGTTAGCGCCGGCGGGAAGTACCTGCTCGATAAAGGTTGGGTTTGGCATCCGATATATCGCACCGTGATGTTTGATATTGAAGCCTGTTTAAGGAATCCGTTAATGCTTGATAATCCTCAGCTTGAACCCAAACCTTTCGGTGAGTATTGCACGGCCTCTTTTATAGATAACAGCACAATAGTTGTCGGCTCATCTGATGAAGTTCAGGACGAAGAGGATAATTGGTTTCCTGCTAAACATATTGCCGTTTGGGACCTGAAAACAGATAAGCTATCAGAACCGGTAAAAGTAAGATCTGAGTTTGGAAACATCTTCGCTATAAGTAGCCGTTACGTGTGGGATATGTACAAGTACCCCAAAATAATAAATGTGCAAACAGGAGAGGTTGTTGACGAGGATACCGGTGTAAAGGGCAGTCTGGAAAGTTCGCCTATGACGGGCAATTCTGATAATTATCCGGCAATTGCATTCAATCGCCATACAAAACAGATCGCCGTGCAGGGAGATGAAGAGATCATTGTGCTTACGCCGGATGAGGCCTTCTTGTCTGCAACTCTGTAGCTGCCCTGTAATATTGCTTTTACATAGCCCTTTTATCATCCCTTCATTGCAAATAAAACCCCTTCACATGTATCTTAGGGCCGAAAAACTGATCTGCTATGAAAAACAAGGCCTGCCGTTTATTATTCGTATTGTTATTTGTTCCGTTTTTATTGAGGGCGCAAAGCGAGACAGAGTTAAACAGCGGCTGGCGATGCAGCAAGGCCGAAGAAGTAAAGGCAACAGGCAGCCAGATAAGTACATCAGGCTACGATCTCAACAATTGGATGCCTGCCACCGTGCCGGGTACCGTACTAACCACTCTGGTGAACAACCATAAGATGCCTGATCCCTTTTTCGGGATGAATAGCAGGCAGATCCCGGATATTTATGATAAAGGCAATGCTTATTACACTTACTGGTTTGTAAAAGACCTCAATTATAAAAAGCCTGCGGCAGGCAGGGCCGTGTTCCTTAACCTGCGTGGCGTAAATTACAATTGCGAGATCTACATCAACGGGCAAAAACTAAAGGCGAGTGCATGCGATGGGATGTTCCTTCGCCAATCACATAATATCACCTCATATTTAAGAGCTGACGGCAACAACAGACTGGCCATTTTAGTTCATCCTGCACCGGTGGCGGGCAAACCAAACGGTGGCCAGGGCGGCGATGGCACCATTGCCCGCAACGTGGGTATGCAATACACCGCCGGCTGGGACTGGATACAACCCATCGCCGACCGCAATACCGGTATCTGGGACAAGGTGACTATTCAGGAAACCGGAGCCGTGCGTATCAACGAACCGCATGTAGTTACGCTGGTGCCGGGTGTGCGTTTGCCAGGAGAAAAGCAGGATGCTGCCATCATTAAAACCACTGCCGAGCTGCAGAATACATCCTTAAAACCTATACAAGGGATGTTGAAATACTGCATTAACGGGCAGGTGATAACTAAAGCTGTTACGCTGGCGGCAAACAGTACCACTGAGGTGGCCTTGCCTGCGCTTACGGTTAACAACCCCAAACTTTGGTGGCCAAACGGTTATGGTGAGCAATATTTATATCCGTCTGATTTTGAGTTTATCATAGGTGGTAAAGCAGTATCAGACAAGCGCAATGTGCAGGTAGGCATCCGCCAGATAGATACCAAATGGAACGAGCTGACTCACAGCCGCCAGATAGCAGTTAACGGGCAAAAGATATTTATAAAAGGCGGTAACTGGATCATTTCTGACGCCATGCTGCGCTTTACCGATGCGCGTTACGATGCTGAGGTACGCTACCACCGCGACATGAACCTGAACTTAATAAGGATCTGGGGTGGTGCCATGATTGAGCGACCGGAGTTTTATGCCGCCTGCGATAAATATGGGATGCTGGTTTTCCAGGATTTCTGGATGTCGGGCGATGCTAATGGCCGCTGGACGGACCCCGCTAAGAAGGACGACCAGTGGACACGTCGTAAATATCCTGACGACCATTCGCTTTGGTTGGAATCGGCGGCAGACCAGATCAAAATGGTGCGCAACCATCCATCGCTGGCTATATGGTGTGGTGGTAACGAGATAGCCCCGCCCGATGATATCCTTACCCAACTGCGCGATGTGCTGATGCCAAAACTTGATGGCACACGATGGTTTATCGATTACTCCAACTCCAGCCAAATGTCGTACAATACCGAGGGTGGCAACGGCGACGGCCCTTATGGTATACAGGATATCAATACCTTTTGGCAGCACAAAACCTATCCCTTCAATTCGGAAGTTGGTTCGGTAGGGGTGGGCGATTATGAATCGCTGCTGCGTTTTATCCCGGCGGCCAATTTGAAAGTTCCGACTTTTGATGGTAAGAAAGAAACGGTTGATTCTGTGTGGGATTATCATAAATACATAGGTTACCAGGATTTCCTGAAACCTTACGGCGAACCGGAGAATGCACGTGACTTTGCCATGAAAGCCCAACTGGTGAACTATGACCAGTACCGCGCCCTTATGGAAGGCTTCAGCGCGCACATGTGGGAGTGGTATACCGGTTCTATCATCTGGAAAACCCAAAACCCATGGACAGCACTACGCGGGCAGATGTACGATTACTACCTGGATGCAAATGCCTGTTTGTATGGATTAAGGAGCGGCTCAGAACCTTTACACATAGCCTACAATCCGGTTGATGGTAACATAACTACTATTAACAATGGCTTCCGCAACGCCAACAACCTGATGCTGGTGATAAAAACGTATGATATGGCAGGTAAAGACTCTCTGCTGAGCCAGGCATTTATTTCGATAGGTGCATCTTCGTACCAAAGAATACAATCTGTTAAGCGGGCTGTTGATGCCCTGCGCAAAAAAGACGGCGTATTCCTGAACCTGCAATTATTAAACGAGAATAAACAGGTGCAAAGCACTAATTTTTATTGGCTGCCCAATACCGATGGGGAATACTCAGGCTTAAAGGAAATGAAAAGAGCCAGGCTGAATGTTTCCGCAAAGCAAACAGCAGCAGGCAAAGTTGAAGTAACAATTAGCAACGCCGCCAATGCGCCCGTTGCGTTCTTTAATAGACTGGCTTTGATCAGCACAACAACTAAACAACGCGTATTACCTGCTTTTGCAAGCGATAATTATCTATCTATTATGCCGGGCGAAACCAGGAAAGTAACTATTGATTATCCGCAAGGGGTAAAAGATAAACTGCAGCTACAACTTTACGGCTGGAACGTTACAGAGCAGATCACCGATATCAACTAAACAAGAAGAGCGACCTGAATAAGGTCGCTCTTCTTGTTTAGTCTTTAATACACCTTACCGAAAGGCCATATCGTATATAACCTGTCTGGAACTCGAAATATCCTTTAACGTAAAGGTCTACATAAACGGAGTTTGTAGCATCTTTTGAGGTTGCCGTCCACCAGTATGCGTCAAAGCCTTTACTGTCAAATACCCCCGTGCTGCTAAATACAAGCCCGCCGCCGCCAAGGCCGGTAAAGCCTGTGGTATTTGAGCCTCTTAAACCATCTACCCAGTGCGTGGTACCGGTTTCTTTCAGTTTTTCGCCGTCTTCACGTGTGCCGCCAATGTAATTGTAAAGGGCTTGCCACTCGGCCTGTGTAGGTATGTGCCAGCCTTTAGGGGCCAGTTTTTTGGCATCTGTTACAGCAAACCAGTTGTAAAGCAAGCCGTATGTTTTTGCATTTGTGGTACTGTTGTCATAGCTGCAATAAGCACCGTCATTAGTAAGGCGCCATGCTCCGCTGTCTTCAATTTTTGGAATGGCAGATCCGTCTCTGTAATGGGTTACTTTCAGGTTCTCCATCATCCAGGTTTGGTTACCTATTTTTATAGTTTTATAAACGTTGCCGTCAACATCTACCATGGTGCCGGGGGCGGCAGGAGGGGCCTCAACAGTAAGCGTGGCTTCTATAGCACCGGCAGCATAATTACCACTTGCAGCTTGTTCTGCTTTTATAGTTGTTATGCCGGCCTTTTTAATGGTTACCTTATCGCCTTTAATGGTTGCAATGGTGGGGTCGGCTATGGTGTAGGTAAATGCACCTTTGCTGATACTTTTAGGGGCAGTTAAGGTAAAATCTGCATCGGTTGTTAATTTATTGATAGCAGGAAAATTGCTTAAAGTTGTTTTAACCGCACTTACCTTAAAATCGCCGGAAATAGCCATTTGCGTAAACTGGTCTGATGCCTTTTGAGTAGCCGTAATAGTAGTTATGCCGGCACCCTTTATTTTGATAATAGAACCAAATACTATAGCCACATTGCTGTTGCTACTGGTATATGTGAATGGCTCGGGGCTGTTTGATGTTGGTGGCGTTATCTCAAAATCGGCATCGCCATAAGTTTTGGCCGGGAAGGTAAAGTCAGACAGCGCGGTTTGATGCTGTTTGTATTCGATAGTTTTTTGGCAGGCAGAGAATGCTACCATAACAGCCAGCAAAAATGCGGCTTTTGCAATATGTTTCATTAAGGGTAATTGTAAAATCAATATTATCAGTGTTTTAGGGCGGTGCAAAGATAATGTACAAAACTGGTTATCAAACAAAACAGCCCGAGGCAATGCTCCGGGCTGTTTCTACGTAAAACTTTTAGGAAAGTTATAATGATTCAACAAATGAGATAAGCGCATCCCGCTGTTTCTGAGACATGTTGTTCACTTTGTTCTTTGCCGATAAAGCCTCGCCGCCATGCCACATTATGGCTTCCATTAAGTTACGGGCGCGCCCATCATGCAAAAAGTTGGTATGGCCGTTTACTTTTTGAGTAAGCCCTATGCCCCAAAGCGGAGCGGTGCGCCACTCGGTGCCGCCGGCTAAAAAATCGGGGCGGTTATCTGCCAGGCCGGTACCCATGTCATGCAGCAAAAGGTCAGTGTAAGGGTGTATAAGCTGATTGCTCACCTGTGGCAGCGTTACATCAACACCGGTGCGCATATCTGCCTTATGGCATTTGATACATCCGGCCGAAGTGAACAAAGCCTTACCCTCAACCACCTTACTATCTGTTACGTTGCGACGTACAGGTACGGCAAGCGTGCGCACATAAAAATGCGTGCTGTATAAAAGACTATCGCTTAACTCATAGCCTTTGCTGTTAGGGGCGCTATCAAACTGGGTTTGTCCCTCGCTGCTCTCTTTAGGGAACAGGAAGGTGGTGATACCAATGTCGCCGTTGTATGCTGCTGCAACCTGTTGTAATAAGTTAGGCTGATTGGCCTTCCAACCAAAACGGCCCAATACTTTCTTCTGGCTGTACACATCCCAAACAATGTTGGCCTTGCCGCTAATGCCGTCGCCGTCTTTATCATCAGGGTCGGCATTGGTAAGGATGGTATTTTCATCTATCGCTTCTAACAAACCTAACCCAAAAACAGGGGCTGCTACACGTGGTGATAGCAAAACATTGCCCGGCATGGTCATGTACAGGCTGTTAAACGTATAAGTTGGTGCCCTTAGGCTGTAGCTTGTACCATCAGCAAACTTATAGCCGGTTTCGGTATAGGTGATGGTTACATCGCCCTCGCGCTGTTTACCGAATAACGCACGGGTTTGCAGTTGATCGCCATAACCCGGAACCGGCACTGGGTTGCCATGTTCACCCTCGCCGGGGATACTGAGCCTGAACAGCATATTTGCTGCCGACTCGCCCAGTCCGGGTACTTTACCACGCCCGTCAGACACGTGACATGATCCGCAGGAAACATTATTGAATATAGGCCCCAAACCCGGATTCAATGGCGCCGGTGCCGACACAAACGTAGCATTGAACTGTGCATCGCCAATTTCGTGGATGCGCTCAAGGTTTGCAGGTAAAGATGAAAAAGCATGAGAAAAAGCACCACTGCCCTGGTCAAAAGCCGTTTGGCTGCCGCCGCTTAGCCATTCACTGTCGGGGTTATCAACAGGGGTAAGGCTATCAACCTTGCGGCAGGCAAATTGCAGCAGCATTACTACAACAAAAATAGAAAGTACAGCGAGCGTTGTTTTTCTCATGTCTAAAAATCGGTCTCCCTCTTCGCAGGGATAATTATTTGGTGTATTGCTGTAGGTAAGGTTTCAGTTTACCATCAATAGTTTCGGCAAGATCGTTAACCTTGGTCATAGCGTTTTGCACTTTTGATTGCTCGGTAAGTATAGCTTCGCCAAAAGGTTTATCAATAGCCTGCAGTGCAGCAATGGCAGCAGCATGTTTGCTTTTTATCTCCGTATCTAATGATAGGTTGTTGGCACGAACAATATCCTCAATGCCTTTACCATCAGTAGCAAAACGGCCCTGGTAAATAGCCAAAATACCTTGTATGTTATTGGTAAAATCAATAGTTGAGTTTTTAGCAAAAGGGCTTTCTTCTTTGCCCGGGTCTTGTGCATCAAAAGGTTCTTTCATTTTGCCGTTAGCTACCTCGTCACAAATGCCGGCCATGCCATCAGCAATTTGTACAAATGCTAAAGTTTGGGTGCTAAACTCGGTTGAGCCGCTGCCTGCGGTAGCTAACTGTTTGTTGTAGCCATTTGTCCAGGTATCTCTTACATCTTTTGTAAGCGCAGTTAGGTTTTGAGTAAGCGCCACTAAAAATTGTTTCTCGCGCGTGGTGAACTGCGCTGCAGTTTTATTGCCGTTTTGTCCCCACAATAAAAACTCAATAGGGTGGAAACCTTTAGCCGCATCATCAAGCTTGTTAATAAAAGCATCGTTCAGTTCGTCGGTGCCGGTAAGGGCATTATTAAAAGCATTAAAGTCAATAGGCCAGGTATCAATACGTGGGTCGATGTTGTCAGCTTCAACCGGGCCAAATAGCCAGGCTTCAGATTGCTCCCAGGTAACACGTACTGCTTTCCAGTTAGCGCGTGCTGTGGCAAGGTTGGCATCGGTGGTAGTGGTGTTTAAAGTTTGTACCGAGGCTAATAAAGTTTGTGTTTTAGCATACATATCTTCGTATGATGCAGTACAAACGTTGTTAGAAATGTTTGCCAGCACTTCGGCTTGCAGTGTGTTATTGGTTGGGTTATTATCGTTGTTGTTTTTTGAACATGAGAATGCAGCCAGCATTAATGGCAAGGCAAGCGCAATCGTTTTTTTTGATGTTTTCATATATGTGGGTTTATGTTAAATGAATAATTATCTGATCATTAACTACCTCTGTAGAGTAAGTTTTTAACGGGCGCAGGGCGGGCTCTTTTACCACGTTGCCATCCAGGTCAAACACGCTGCCGTGCGCACTGCAAAATATTTTATTGGCGGCAGCCGTAAGGCCAACCCCCTCGTGTGTGCAGCGCATATAAAGGGCTTTGTAGCTTTGCTCTTTTTTTATCAGCAGTACATCGTACTCTAATTGTTTATTGCGCACTACCAGCATATTACCTGTGGTAAAGCTGCTCAAAGGCACTTCAACCTGGCCGGGTTTTGAGCCGGTGGCTTTTACCATGGGTAGTGGGGTTGAACACGATTCGAGAAATGACATGCCCGAAGCTGTTAATAAACATGCCGCACATCCCGATTTGATAAAGCTTCTGCGTGTACTCATCTGCTTAAAAATTATAGGCTACGCCCAGGTTAACAAAGCCGTTGTTTTTGAAATATGGTATCTGCTGAGGGAAAGGCGTTACAATAAGCGCCTGGTTAAACTCGCCCGTTATGCGGCGAACATAATCGGCCTTTATGGCTATGCCACGGATGGGTTTATAGGTAAAACCGCCTACTATATACTGCTTCTCGTTTGCATTATTCTGCAACCCATTTGAGGGCACTTTTGCACTCAGGTTGATATACTCATACCGGCCAAAGATCACAAATGCCTTTTCGCCTTTATGGGTAGGGTAAAGCAGGTCATAAGCTAACTCGCCGTAACCGCCATACATTTGCTCGGGGGTGTTATTGGCAAAAGCACGGTTAATGGCCGATGCATTTTTGATGTTGATGATGGTACCCAGGGCGCGTACTGCAAAGCCCGATTTGTTATACTGTACGTTCATCTCGCCCAAGCTAACGGGGTTACCAAATGGGCCCGAGTTAAGTTGAAGGCTATCTGCAACGCGTTGTTCTTTTGCTGTAGAGCCACCAATATAGCCTGATGCCTGGATCCTGAAATCGCCTACATAGTAAAGCAGGGCGCCGGTTACGCCAAGGTTCATGCCGTTGCTGGCCTGGCCTAATTGCCTGCCGCCGGTAATACCGCCATCGCTGCTAAAGCCTTCAGAGTTTAATCCGTTGGTTACCGCTAAACTGTAGTTAAGGCCGGGTATTTGGGTGAACTGCCCGTAAAGGCCAACACCAACCTCGCGCCAGGTTGAAGGAATTAATTGCTCTTCCAAAAAAGGACGATCAACGCCGTTGAAGGTGGTAGGCAGGTGGTTTTCGTTGATGATACCAATACGCGGTACAATTAAACCCGCTACCAGGTATGTGTTAGGATTTAGGTTGAATTTTAAAAATGCCTGCTCGAGCGATACGCCGCCTTTACCGGCAACACCCTCGCCAGATTGTGATACCAATGCATCTTCAACCTCTAACTCGGTAAATAATGAAATTTTGTTGTTGAATTTATGGCCAAGGAACAAAACCACACGCTTAAGACTGGCTTCGGCACTTTTGCGTTTGGTGTCAATTCCGTATTTGGCCTCGCCGTAACCGGAGATAACAGTGGCTTGCTGCTTGTTAATTAACCCGGCCGATAATGAGTCTTCCTGGGTGAGTACCTGCGCGGATACTTTACTTACATAAAACGCTGAAAATAAAAATATAACGAGCGTAAATTTTTTTAACTGCATAAGGAAAATTTGCCGGCAAATATATCTTTATTTAGATTAAGTATGGATAAAAATTAAAAAGTTCTTAGAAAATTATTAGAAACTTATTAAAACGACAATCAGTACTTTTGGCCTATGAGATACCTTCTTTTGCTTCTTTGCCTTGCCGGTTTAAACACTTCGGCACAAACATATACCGAACGGATAGCCGCGCACCGCGACCGTTATAAAGCCGATTTTTTGAGCGATGCACATTCTCCCTTAAAAAAAGAAGATCTTCCCAACCTGCACTTTTTTAATGCCGACAGTACCTACAGGGTAGTGGCTGATGTGGAGATAACACCGGGCGAGGCTAATTTCCAGATGCCTACCTTCAGCGGTACTACCCAAACCTATATGCGTTTTGCAAAAGTGAAGTTTACGCTGCAAGGAAAGCCTTATCAGCTGAATATTTACCGCAGTATTGCCTTGATGCAGTCGCCGGCTTTGGCTAATTATTTGTTCTTACCTTTTACAGATGATACCAATTCTGAAACCACTTATACCGGCGGCCGGTACATTGACCTGCAGACAACAGACATCAGAAACGGTAAAGTGGAGATAGATTTTAACAAGGCCTACAACCCATATTGCGCTTACAGCGATGGTTACCAATGCCCAATGCCCCCAAGAGAAAACTATTTGCCGATAAAAGTGAATGCAGGCGAGACCCTTTATACCGGCGAAAAGAAGCATCGCTAAGTATTGGCTATGAATTGGTTATTTGTATATTGCTTAACCAATTTAACTTATCATGAAAGATGCTGCAAAGCCATGGCGGCTGTTATTTGCTTTATCCATTATCGGGATAGCTTTACAACAATTGATCCTGTCTGTTTATATGCCCGTGATATTACCCTGGCCCGATTCGCTGGTAATGTCTGTACCGGCGGTGTGGACCGGTAGTATATTCCTGCTGGTGCTTGCAGGACTAATGTTGACAGACAAATTATCACACAATGCGGCTATAGACCTTGGAGCAGTGTTCCTGGCGCTTTGTGTGCTTTCACACTTGCCTTTCCAGCTAAAGTTAACACCATTCTTTTTTGGCAACATGACCAATGTATTTAAACTGATCGCCTTAAGCGGCTGCTCGCTTATTGTGGCATCGGCTGTGGTGCCTCGCGGTGAGCCGCATTGGATGGCTAAGCTGATCTCTGCAGGGCCGTATCTTCTGGCACTTACCATGATGGTTTTCGGGGTGATGCATTTTATGTATGCAGATTTTGTAAAAAACCTTATCCCCTTGGTATTCGGCAAAACGGTTTTATGGGTTTATCTTACAGGCGTGGCTTTGTTTGCAGCGGGGCTGGCGATAGCCATCAATGTTAAGCGCCGGCTGGCTGCGCGCTTATTAGGTATTATGGTATTGATATGGGCCGTATTTCTGCACTTGCCACGTGCCTTCGCCGATCCGCGTAGCGGTTATGGTAACGAAATAGTAAGCGTTTTTGAAGCCTTTGCCTTTAGTGCAGGTGCGTTTACACTTGCCGTTGTAAGCAAGGTTAAGAAAGCAGTTGCCTAACCGCGTGTAGCCTGAAATATAAACCAGGCATTTAACAATATGTATAAAACAGGTATAACTTTAGCGCAGGTAAGATCAAACTTTTTGGCTTTCTGGAAATCATCGCGCTTTACCAGTATAAGCGAGTACGATGTACAAACAATGGTTAAAAGGATAAACATCAGCGTAATGCCGTGAAGCATATCCACCAGCGTAAAGGTGCTCGATTCTGGCAGCGAAGCATCTACAATATACTTATTACCCACCACAGCAAACAGGGCACCTACACCCAGACCAAAGCGCGAGTCGATACTATCTGAGTGGATAAAGAAACACATAAAGGCGATAAGGAAGGCTACGTACATCCCAAGGAACATTTTCCAGAACAGGCCCATCGCATCGCGGCTGATAGTTAAAATCACTTTAAAGTTGCTGTATTCGGTATGTGGTTTGGCAGCGCTTGCATCGCCAAAGGCGGTTTCATACTTTTTTACGCCGGTTGATATATCAATGCTATCGATGTTCCATCCCCGCAGGGTAAACCTTGGGTCGAAGTGCTGGCCTATTGTATCGGCCTTAAATACCAGTGATTTGGTTTCAAACTGCGAATTTTCGATAGAAAAACGCAGCTTTTGCTTATCAAACGGGAAATTATTGGTAGCCCATGAATCTTTCATGGTGGCCTGTAGTTTCATGAGTAGATAAACACGGTTATCGCTCGAGTCGACAGTAGAGAAAGAGGTAGAAACCGTTTTGGCCTGCGGTACTTCAAGGTTATGCAAAAAGTCGAAATCCTTGTTCTTGTACTTTAGCCAAAGCCACATGTTTACGTTGTACTCTTTATCTTTAAAATTGATATCGTGGATACTGGTAATATAAACCCCTGTTGAAACGGTATCGGGCTTTTTTGTTTGTGCGTTTGCCGCCAAACCAAGGCATAAGCAAAGGAAGCTTAGGATGCTGAAACGTGTGATAACCTGTGACATAATGCTATAAACGCAAAAACGACAAATTGTTGGCATCAACTATTAATATTTATTCCAAAACGCTCTGTTTTTTAATGAGTTAAAACTTTTTAGTTTGGCGATAGTTGTTAGTTTATCGTAGGCATAAACAATTTAACATTCTCAGCCCGATACCGAATATCCTCCCCCCTGATTTTTATCATTCTTAAATGATTTAAAAAAGAATAAATCCGTCATGATTTTATTCTCGTTAGTTATTTAAATACCAATGCCAAACAAATGAAAAACAGCATAAAAAACAGGGTAAATGAGATTGTAACAAACATAAGGCTTGCCCGCGAACGCCGCAACTACACCCAGGATTACCTGGCTATGCGGATGAACGTTTCGCAAAACGCCTACTCAAAAATTGAGCTGGGTTACTCAAAGCTTACCCTGGCCAGGTTAATGGAGATCTGCAATATACTGGAGATCCCAATTGCTGAAATGGTTGAGCCTTGCCAAAAGCAAATAAGCTATAGGTTAGTTTACAATCCTGCTTTGCAAGCCATTTAATTGTACATTATCTATTCTATTATATAAAACGGCCCCGCTTTTTGTGGGGCCGTTTGTGTTTTGTGTGGTTGGCCGTTGGCTAAAGCCGACGGCAATGAACTGTCAAAGTCTATTAATTGCTGTCCCATTCATGGGACGGAAGAAAAGGAAAGGTTAATTGGCTTTAGCCAAAACATTTTAGGAGCTACCCATCAAAAGTAAACAGGTTTTTAAGCCCGTGTATCTGTTAAATGTGCCCGCCAATTACCGCCTTAACAAATTTAAATACTAATTTAGCTAAGTGCATTGCTGTATTTAACTAAGGTTATCTTTAGAGAGCTTGAATTAATTGTCGCAAATAATGAGATTAAAGAGATACAACATTTATTTCATACTTATCATATTTTTGGGTTATATCGGATATAAGACGGTAGTCGGTAGTCTTTCAGATAAAGCGATTGACACGAAATCGACTACAATAAAAGCAGTTGTGATTGATGAGAAAAACTTTTTGGGTAATAGCCCGGTATCACATACTTTTTCATATTCTTATAAATTTACACTAAACAGTGAAGTGTTTAAAGGTGACACAAAAGATCCCGAACTTAAAGTTGGCGATTCGGTATTAGTAGAATATGCTGAATCAAATCCGAAATACAACAGGCTTTACAATAAGTAATGTTTAAATACTAATTTAGCTATTTCAGTTACTGACCCTGATTAATGTCGAAAAACAAATTACCTACCATTAAGGAGATAGCCAAGCGGTTAAACGTATCTGCATCTACCGTATCGCGGGCGTTGCATGATCATCCAAGTATTGGTTTGGTAACTACCATGCGGGTGCGCAAGGTAGCCGAAGAACTGGGTTACGAGGCCAACAAAATGGCCATCTACTTTAAAGAGCGTAAAACCTATACCATAGGCGTTATCATTCCCGACCTGGCCGAACCATTTTTCTCTGCCGCGCTTACCGGGGTTGAGGATGCTGCCGAAGCCAGCAACTATAACGTGATCATCGGGCAATCATTAGACAACTTTGAGCGCGAGAAAAAGATTGTAGAGAACATGAAAGACCACCGCGTTGACGGCGTGCTGGTATCGCTTACCAAAGACACCTCTACATACGAACATTTTGATAGCCTTAAGAAATACAATATTCCCGTAGTTTTCTTTGACCGTGTACCCAGCCGTAAGGATATTAACTACGTAGCCTGTAACCTGGTGGCAGGCATGCTGCAGGCGGTTACCAAACTTGTAGGGATGGGGCATACCCGTATAGGGCTCATCAATGGACCGGCTAAACTGGCTGCCACGCTACAGAGGCTGGAGATCTACTTTAGATGTTTGAAAGAGAATAACCTGCCGATGGATCAGGATATCATTGTTTCTACTACGCTCACCAAGGCCGATAACCTGAAGGCCATAAACAAACTCATTTCACTTCCTGAACCACCTACCGCGGTTATCGTATTTAACGATTACGTTCTGCTGGATTGTATAGCGGCTGTAAAAGCTGCCGGTTTAGAAGTTAACAAAGATATCAGCTTCATCAGTTTTGCCAACCTGCCCATCTGGGAATATATGGACAGCGTGCCGCTGGCGTCTATTGAGCAGTTTGCCTACAAGCAATCATCAATGGCAGCTGAGTTCCTGTTCAGGCTCATCAATAACGCAACATCTGCTAACCCAATAGAGATGCCCCTGCTGCAACATATCATCGATTCTGAGATGGTAGAGTACTCCCGTTCCAAATAAATTATCCCTCAAGAGCTTTTTACGCAAATTTTTAAACGCCGCAAATGCGTAACGGGCTAATAATAATCTGTTTATAAATGCAGTTTACGCAAATTACGCAAACGGTTGCGTTGCGATTGCGCAAACGGTTGCGTAATCTATGCAAACGGTTGCGTAACTGTCAGGCCAAAGTCATGGCCTTTTGTTAACAGTAATTTTACTTCACTTTTACAAATAAGCAATCAATCGTACTAAAACTCTACTAAACTATTTAACTAATCGTCACAATATGATCAGAAAACTTCTACTCATCTGTTGTTGCGTTCTGTTGGTCTCTTTGCAAGGTTTTGCTCAAACTGCAAAGGTTACGGGGCGCGTATTATCCGCCAAGGATAATCTTCCATTACCAGGTGTAAGTGTCTCGGTAAAAGGATCTTCAAACGGCGCCATGACCAACGTAAACGGCGACTTTACAGTAAATGTGCCCGCAGGCAAATCAACATTAGTTGTAAGCTTTGTGGGCTTTGTTGCAAAACAGGTTGAGGTAACTGCCGGCCAAACCGGCGTGCAGGTATCACTTGCCGAAGATATACAGCAACTTAACGATGTTGTTGTTGTAGGTTACAGCAGCAAAAAACAAAGCGAGCTAACCAGTGCCGTTACCGTAGTAAACGCCAACAAACTTAAAGACGTTACCGCAAACAATGTGGGTACCATGCTGCAAGGTAAGGTAGCCGGTTTACAGGTAGTGAACAGCAGTGGTGTGCCGGGCGCTAACCCCGAGATAAGGCTGCGTGGTGTATCATCAGTAAACGCTAACCAAAGCCCGCTTTTTGTGGTAGATGGTATCATCGGTGGTAATTACGACCCTAACGATGTGGAAAGCGTAACTGTTTTGAAAGATGCGGCATCAACTGCATTATACGGTTCGCAGGCTAACGCGGGTGTTATCATCGTTACTACCAAAAAAGCTAAACAAGGCCAAACCAAATTTGAGGCGAAAGTTGCAAGTGGTTTCCGCACGGCAGATTTTGGTAAACTAAACGTAATGAACAGCAATGAGCTGTATGATTACCAAAAAGAATTTTACCGTGACTATATTGTAGGCGCAACCGATAATACCTACAAAATTGACTTAGCTAAGTTCTACTCAGAGCGCCCGCTATCATTACGTAACCAGGATTACAACTGGCCAAAGCAATCGTTCAAAGCTGCACCGATGTTCAACTTCTACCTATCAGCAAGTGGTAAAACTGAGAAGAACGATTACTATGTGGGTGCATCTTACTACAACGAGAAAGGTACTTTCTTAAATACCAACTATCAGCGCATTAACTTACGCGCAAACTCAACTTACCATTTTTCTAAAAAGTTGGATATCACCAACAATATCAACTTAAGCGGTAACATGGGTAAGAGTTATGATTATATGGATGTGTATTACTCTTTCCTGAATATGCCGTGGGATAACCCTTATGACGCCAATGGAAACGCTATTTATGTTGATGGTAATTCAACTTTTAAATGGTGGTCAAGAGATAAGATCAACCCAATTAACACTATCCAAAACTCTGACCATAGCTACAAAGGGTTCGACCTTAACTATGACCTCGGTATCAATTATCGCATTACCGATTGGTTAACTTTTGCCAGTACCAACAGGGTAGCCGCAGGCTTTAACAAAGGCACCAACTACGTATCGCCAACTGCAGCAGGTACCTATCACGGTACAGGTTACCTGGATGAATTGAATACCCTTAACTACGGTATCGTATCCAACCAGTTATTAAAATTCAACTTTAAACTTGGCGACCATGACATCAGCGGTTTTGCAGGTGCCGCGTTTGAAGGCAGCAACAACGAATACTCAGGTGCATCGGGTAAAGGTTTGCCGGAAGGGTTGCGCGTGCTTAACGTAGTATCAAATAACCAACTGGTAAATGGTGCTTTCAATAAAGCTTATCTGCAATCATTACTATCGCAGGTTAACTACAATTACAAAGAAAAATATTTCTTGTCGGCATCCGTACGCTATGATGGTTCATCGGCATTTGCGCCAACCAAGCAATACGGTACCTTCCCATCGGTATCAGGAGCATGGTTAGTAAGCAACGAGGATTTCCTTGCGGGCAACAGTGTGCTTAACAACCTTAAATTAAGGGCCAGCTATGGTGTTACCGGTACGCAGGATATAGGCGCATCACGCTACTTAGGTTTGTTCTCGCTAACTACTCAATACAATGGCCTGGTAGGTGCAGTACCTTACCAATTGGCCAGCCCAACCCTTACCTGGGAGAGCAAACACCAGGTTAACGTTGGTGCCGATATAGGTTTATTCAATAACCGTTTAACTCTTGCTATCGATGTGTATCGCAACGATACCAAAAACCTGTTGCTGCAGGTATCACAGCCGCTGTCAGTGGGTTTCGAGACCAAGTGGGAAAATGCGGGTAACGTGATCAATAAAGGTATCGAGTTTGGTATCAGCTCGGCCAACATTCGTAACAAGGATTTTGAGTGGAACACAGATTTCAACATCAACTTTAACAACAATAAAATTTACGGCCTGCCGGCAGATATTGTTAAAACCGGTTCATGGAGCATCTCGCAGATCTACCGCAACGGTGGTAACCTGTACGAGTTCTACATGCCAAAATGGTTAGGTGTTGATGCACAAACAGGCGCGCCGGTTTGGGAAAAGATTATTTACGATAACAATGGTAAAGCTGTAGCCCGCGAAAAAACATCAGACTACGCACAAGCTACAACGCAAGAGGTAGGTTCGGCGCTGCCTAAGTTCCAGGGTGGTTTTAACAACAGCTTCCGTTATAAAAACTTCAACTTAAGGGTGAGCACTTACTTTAACTACGGTAATAAAGTGTTTAGCAATAACCTAAGGTTTATGATGAACGATGGGCACGAACCATATTACAATCAGATCAAACTTCCTGATGGTGCTAAAGTATGGAGTGGCCCGGGCGATACGCAAGCAACAGAGCCAAGCCCGCAAAACTCTGCTAATTCAACCGAAACATCAACCCGTTACTTAAAAGATGGCAGCTACTTCACCATCCGTAACATCGCTTTCTCGTACAACCTGCCAAAACAATGGGCAAGAAGCATCAGTATGGATGGCATAAGCGTGGGTGTAACTGCTGATAACGTGGCAACGTTCTCCAACTTCCTGGGTCAGGATCCGCAGACAACTATCCAACCGGGTAGCTTTGCCACTCCAGGCGTGTCAGATTTTAAGTATCCAAACAATCGCCAGTATTTGTTAACAGTTAACTTTAATTTTTAAGCAGGTTGCATCCTGATAAGATATAATATTATGAAAAATAAATTTTTCGCCCTGCTAACACTCGCTATGGTTGCTGCAAGCAGCTGTAAAAACTTAAACGTTAACCCCAGCGACGCCATTAGCACAGGTACCATCACTACCACTACTGATGGTTTAACCAATGCCCTTAACGGTGCCTACGCATTGTTAAAAGACCATATTGAATTTAACGGTACCGTTGATAACAATAACATGTACCTGCGCCAGTTTTATCACCTCAGCGATTTTGCCAGCGATGATATTGTATGCGGTCAGGTAACTACCGACCCATTGTATTACAGCTTTAGCCTTGGCCACTCGCCATCGCAAAGCAATACCAGGTATTACTGGTATGTATCATACAAGATTATTACCGGTGTAAATACGGTGATAGATGCTATCGAAAAATCGGGAAAAACAGATGCTACCACCAACCAGTTATTGGGCGAGTGTTATTTTCTGCGCGCATTTTGCCACTTTAACCTGGTAAGGTTATTTGGTAAACCATACAGCGTTGATCCTAATTCTCCGGGCATCATCCTGCGTACCAACCTAACCGACGAAGCGCAAAAAGCCCGCTCAACCGTAAAAGAGGTTTATGATGCGGTTATTGCCGACAGTGAAAAAGCTGCCACCCTGATGACCCAAAGCCGCGGTGTACAATATGCGTCGCAAGAGGCAGCATGGTCATTACTGGCTCGTGTAAATATTTACAAAGAAGATAACGCAAAAGCAATTGAGTGGGCTAATAAAGTGATCGGCTCAGGCAAGTTCACACTGGCTACGAAAGCTAATTACCCAAGCTTGTTTGCTAATGCAAAAACTGCTTCTGAAACTATTTTCTGTGTGGCATTTACCCAGGCAGATGATTACGGTAAATTTGGTTCAATCGCATCAATGATCTACTCAGACGGTAACTCGGGCTGGGGCGAGGAGTATGCCTCATCATCATTGCGCGACCTGATGGGTGCCCACCCTGAGGATGTACGCTGGTCATACATCGTACCATCAAAAGACGGATCGGGTACGGTGCAGAAAAAGAACGGTATCGAGATGTACTACATTAGCAAATTTTCGTTCCAGGATGGTTTGCCTAACTTAAGCTCACCTATTATGTTCCGCCTGGCAGAGATGTACTTGATCCGTGCCGAGGCCGAAGCTAAAACCAATGCAACTGCTGCTGCGCTTGATGATGTGGATATGATCCGCAAAAACCGTGGTTTGGAAGGTTCATTGTACAACAAAGTAGTGCCTGCGGGTAAAACAGCTTTAGATGTGGTATTGGATGAGAAACGCATTGAGATGGCCTTTGAAGGTCACCGCACTTACGATGTGTTCCGCAACAAACGCACTTTAGATAAAACTTACTGGGGTTACCATATCACGGGTTTAAAAGAAACAGATATCGATCTGCCTAAGAAGCCTACAGGTTACGCTAATTTAACGGTGCCTTACACCAACCCACGCACAATTTATTACATCCCTATTGATGAGATATTGAGCAACAAAAAGGCAACCCAAAACCCATAATCAATAAGTATATCATCAAGTAATATAAACTGTACTGATATGAAAAAAATTAAAGCAACCGCCCTGTTCTGCACTACGCTGCTGGGCATCAGCATAAGTTCTTGTAAGAAGGACTACGTACCCCAAACCGACCTGGCTTATGACGTGGTGGTAGATGGCGCTACGGCAAGTTTTAAAGTAACAACCAAAGGTGTAACCGGCTATAAATGGGATTTTGGCGATGGTACCACATCAACCGATGCAGCGCCTACGCATACCTACCCTGGTAAAGGCAAATACGTGCCAACACTGGTAGCATCCGTTAACGGCAAAACCACCGAATCATCTACGGTTTTACGTATAGCCAAAACATCACCGGTTAAGATCAACGATAATTCACTGGCCGATTGGGATGCAGTTACTAAAGATGTACTGCCTTTAGGATCTAAAAAAGGCATCTTCAGAGCCGTAAAAATGGATTACGATGGTAACTATATTTATGTGTACGGAGAGATAGCTGCCAAAAAATCTGACGGTACCATCTTCGATTTCTACATCGATTCTGATAACAACCCCGGCACCGGTTTGGCAACAGGCACATTCACCGATGGTGGTTATGATATATTGCTTGAAGGTCAATTATTTGTTGCCGGTGTAGATATTTTCTACCACAATGGCGCAACCCAGCAGGCATTCTCTTTCGCGCAGCAATCAATTGCTGATGCCTACACTGTAGGTACAGTAAAAGAAGAAGGTGGCATACTGAAATTTGAGATGCGTATAGCACGCGGCAAGCTAAAAGGCCTTACCGGCAGCGGCGCGCGCTTTGGTATCCAGGTTACAAAAAGCGACTGGTCTGTTGGCCTGGGCAGCGCACCTGATGATGGTGGCCCAAGCTATTTCTTAGACATGAGCGAATAATATTTGATTTGAATTACACCCCCTGATTAATAATATACATCCGGCGCTTTATGGTAAAGAACAGCACTGCAGATCAACTGGCCACGGGCCGCCTTGTATCGCTTGATGTGATGCGCGGCATCATCATGATACTGCTTTGCGGCGAAAGCTGCGCAGTTTATGAGTCCATCAGGCACTTGTACAACCCCGAGCCGGAAGGCGGGTTGATCATGCAGTTTTTTCACCATCCATGGCACGGGCTGCGTTTCTGGGATTTAGTGCAGCCTGCGTTTATGTTCATGGCCGGCGCCGCGATGTATATTTCATTTAGCCGCAAACTGGCAAAAGGCAGCGGCTGGGGCGATAACTTCAAACATATCCTTATCCGCAGTTTAAAACTGTTTATCTGCGGTGTGGCACTGCACTGTGTGTATGCCGGCAAGCCGGTTTGGGAGTTGTGGAACGTGCTTACACAATTATCGTTCACTACCATAGTGGCTTATCTCATCATCAATCGTTCTTACACTTTCCAGATCGCATTTGGTGTGGGTTTGCTGGTCCTTACCGAGATCCTTTACCGCACCATACTGGTACCGGGTTTCGATCAGCCTTTTGTTGAAGGCCACAACTTTGGCTCATACACCGATACCCTGCTAATGGGCAAAATAAACAGCGACGGATGGGTAACCATCAACTGCATCCCAACGGCTGCGCACACCATTTGGGGTGTACTGGCAGGTAAACTGCTTATCTCAAACAAAACATCGGCACAAAAAATAAGCACGCTGGTAATTGTCGGGGTAATCGCTTTGGTAATTGGCTTTGGCTTGGATCTGAGCGGTGTAACACCAATCATCAAACGCATCAGCACAAGCTCGTTCGCCTTTGCATCGGTAGGGTGGGTGTTGCTGATACTGGCCGCAGTTTACTGGCTGATAGATGTAAAGCAAAACACCCGCTACGCCTGGATAGCTACAGTCGTGGGTATGAATGCCATATTTATTTACCTGTTTTTTGAAACGGTTGGTGTGCAATGGGTTAACCATGCGGTAAGCATTTTTAGCGGGCAAATGCTCAATATGTTCTTAGGCGTGCCTGCGCAGATAGCCGCAGTGGTATCGGCCCTGGCAACGTTGGTACTGGAGTGGGGATTGTGTTACTGGCTGTACAAACGGGGCATCTTTTTTAAACTTTAAACCCTTAAAACAATGATAAAAATATTAACGGGATACTGCCTGGGCCTTATGCTGGCCTTTACGCTGCTGTCTTCATCGTGTAAAGATAAAGAAGCTAACCTGGTAAAGGTAGAAAAGGTAAACGTTACCTATACCGAAAGTGCCGAAGATTTCCCTAACCCCGAACGCGGTTTTTACCGTTACTCAGAGGTACACTCAAGTAACTACGAAGTACTTTCTGCCAGTGAACTGAAAGGCTACCGCTCATTACAGGCTATCCAAAGTGCTAATTACAGCGTGTTAAGCACTCTGGTGTTCCGTTATTATATTTTGGATGATGTAGTTAACCAGCCTATAAAAAGCACTTTCCTGGATAACCTGAAAAAAGATTTTGCCGCTGCCCGCGAAGCTGGTGTTAAACTTATCCCTCGCTTTGTTTATACAGCGACAGCTAAACCGGGTAATTGTCCCGAAGGATTTATTTGTCCGCTTTATGGCGATGCGCCAAAGAACATCATCCTTGACCACATTGCGCAGCTTAAACCTGTATTGCATGATAATGCCGATGTAATTGCCTGTGTACAATTAGGTTTCATAGGTGTTTGGGGCGAACAGTATTACAGCGATTTCTTTGGCGATGCATCACAAAATGCTTCACAGGGTAAACTGCTTGATGCCAACTGGCGCGACAGGATAGAGGTGATTAAAGCCATGCTTGATGCCGTACCTGCCGACCGTATGGTACAGTTACGTTACCCGCAATTGAAGCAACGCTACATCTACGGTGTAAACGCGCTGATCACATCCGCTGCTTTAACAGAAGGACAGGCATTTAACGAGAGCGACATTGCCCGCCTGGGTTACCATAACGATTGTTTCCTGGCAAGCTCTAATGATTTTGGCACCTATGAGGATTACGGTAACAGCTCAACTCCGCGCGCCTCTGATGGCTCGGTGCTGAATACCCTGAAAGATTACTTTAAGGCCGATAGCAAATTTGTGGTTGTTGGCGGCGAAACCTGTTCTGACGGCTACAGCCCAACCAATGATTGCGAACCGGGGGGCCAGGCACAGGCTGAGTTTTCATCACTGCACTACAGCTTTATTAACGCCCATTACAATACTGATGTAAATAACGATTGGCAGGATGGCGGTTGTATGGATAACATTAAACGCAACCTGGGTTACCGTTTTGTGCTGCAAAGCGCATCTCTGCCTGATAATGTGGTACGCAACTCGGCCATGACCATTACCCTTAACATCAATAATAAGGGCTATGCCTCACCATATAACAAACGTACAGTGAAACTGGTGCTGCGCAACAAGGCAACCAAAGAAGTAAGATCTATTGACCTAACTACAGATATCCGTAAATGGTACAGCGGCCTTAACCAGATCACCGAATCGGTGAACATACCGGCCGACCTGCCTGCAGGAGATTACGAAATGCTGCTGAACCT
The DNA here is from genome assembly GCF_003432115.1 of Mucilaginibacter conchicola. GTDB lineage: Bacteria > Bacteroidota > Bacteroidia > Sphingobacteriales > Sphingobacteriaceae > Mucilaginibacter > Mucilaginibacter conchicola. The sequence goes on along the minus strand of NZ_QWDC01000001.1, from coordinate 1,774,156 downwards.
GCCCGATGCTTATGCAAGCATTGCTACCAAGCCCGAGTTCAGCATCCGTTTAGCTAACAACGATGTTTGGGAAGCTACAACCGGCTACAATAATTTAAATCATACCATAAAAGTAAACTGATCTGCCATAAATGAATAAGGCCTTCAAAATAGCATTACTGTTCGTTTTAAGCTTTGTAACATCAAACCTCAGCGCGCAAACCATTGCCATTAAACCCGGCGAAAAATGGTTTGGCGGCGCAGTGAATGATGCTCACCTGATGCCCTTTGCCGATGGCTACAGCCTTAACCTTTATGGCGATACCCGCGGGAACCAGGCAGCGCCTTTACTGGTATCAACCAAAGGCCGTTTTATCTGGAGCGAAGAGCCGTTCAAGTTCTCGGTTAGTGCAGGTAAACTTACCGTCAGCGAAACACATGCAGCGCTGGTGATCGATTCATCGGCTAAAGATCTGCAAAGCGCATTTAAACTGGCGGCTAAACGGTACTTTCCCTCAAAAGGAAAGCTGCCCGATACTTTGCTGTTTGCCAAACCGCAGTACAATACCTGGATAGAGCTGGTTTATAACCAAAACCAAAAAGATATCATCAGTTACGCAAAAGCAATAATCGATAACGGTTTCCCCCCAGGTGTGCTGATGATAGATGATAACTGGGCCGATTACTACGGCAGGTTCGATTTCCGTGCCGATAGGTTCACCAATGCTACGGCAATGATCGACAGCCTGCATACCATGGGCTTTAAGGTGATGCTTTGGGTGAGTCCGTTTGTATCGCCTGATACCGAGGTTTACCGCGAATTGCTGGCCAAACGCCTGTTGTTATTTGATAACGGCGGCAATGCAAACCTGGCCTGGGACAAAGCTGATAAACCTGCCATTATCTCATGGTGGAATGGTTACAGCTCAGTGCTGGATTTTACCAACCCGCAGGCCAAAGAATGGTTTACCGGCAGGCTGAATTATATGGTGAAAACCTATCACCTGGATGGTTTTAAACTTGATGCCGGCGATGCTGATTTTTATCCGGCAAGCGGCTTATCATACAAAAAAGCAACACCTAACGAGCACAGCCGTTTGTGGGGAGAGATAGGCCTCAGCTTCCCGCTGAACGAGTACCGCGCCATGTGGAAAATGGGCGGCGAACCGTTAGTGGAGCGCCTGCGCGATAAGCAACATACCTGGGTTGATCTGCAGAAACTCATCCCGCACATTACCACTGCCGGTTTATTAGGCTACCAGTTTACCTGCCCGGATATGATAGGCGGCGGCGAGTTTGGTTCCTTCATCGGCGAAGATAAACTGGATGAACAACTGATAGTGCGCTCGGCGCAAAGTGCGGCTTTGATGCCGATGATGCAGTTCTCGGTAGCGCCATGGCGCGTATTATCCAAACAACATCTTGCAGCAGTTAAAAAGGCGGTGGCTTTAAGGGCTAAATACACACCATACATATTGCAACTTGCAAAGGCATCGGCACAAAGTGGTGAGCCTATTGTGCGCAGCATGGAATACCAGTTCCCCAACCAGGGACTGGCAGACGTAAAAGGCCAGTTTATGCTGGGCAGCAAATACCTGGTGGCGCCGGTTATTACCAAAGAAAACTGCAAGACCATCTACCTGCCAAAAGGCACCTGGCTAAGCGACGATGGTAAGAAAATAAAAGGCCCTAAAGTGCTTAAAACAGAAGTAGCAACCGACAGGCTGCCGGTGTTTGAGCTTATCAGGAATTAATGAAAAGAAATTTAAGCAACCGTTTGCGTGAAAATAGCACAACCGTTTGCGTAGCTAATGCAAACGGTTGTGTAAGCCGTGGCGCTGCCGGCACAAAGCCGGCGCATTTTAGCTAACAATAATTTAATATCACATTTACAATAAGGAGTTCAACTGAAAGCTACCGCGGTGTTTAAACCCGGCTATTTAATGTGTGATCAAGGTATAAGAGTAATAATATTAACAAGTATAAATGCAAAGTTCTAAAAACATAGCTGAGGTTGTATCGCACTTTAAATGTGCTGCGGATGCGGGTTCGTATAAAGCCTATGGTTCGGGGCATATCAATGATACTTTCCTGTTGAGGAATGTAGCAGCCGGTGGTCCCGATTATCTGCTACAGCGCATTAATCACAATATTTTCACCAACGTAGAGAAGCTTACCGAGAACATGCAGCGTGTAACCGAGCATTTAAAAGGCAAGGTACTCAGCCACGGTGGCGACCCGTTAACCGAAGTGATGACGCTTATCCCTACAGATAAGGGCACGTACTTTTACAATGACAGTAACGGTAATTACTGGCGCATGTTCTACTTTCTGGGTAACACCAAAAGTTATGACCTGGTTAAATTACCGAAGCAGGCTTACGAAGGCGGTAAAGCATTCGGAAGGTTTCAGGCTATGTTATCTGATATCCCGGCAGGGGAGATGTTTGAGGTGATCCCTGACTTTCACAACATCCAGCACCGCTTAAGGCAACTGAACGAGGCGATCGCTAAGGATGCAGCCGGTCGTGTTTCATCGGTACAAAACGAACTGGAAATAGTGAGAAAATATGCCGAATCGATGCAGTATTTTCAGCAATGCGACCAAGTGAAGAACCTGCCTAAGCGTGTTATCCATAACGATACCAAGTTTAACAATGTACTGCTGGATAAGAACGACGAAGCGCAGTGTGTGATAGACCTGGAGACCGTGATGGACGGCTATGTGGCTTATGATTTTGGCGATGCTATCCGTACCATTATCAATACCTCAACCGAGGATGAGGCTGACCTAAACAAGATCCAGCTGAACATGCCCCTGTTTGATGCCTACGTAAACGGCTACCTGCAGGAAGCATCAAAATTCCTAACGGATGCGGAAGTAAACTCGTTAATGAAAGGAGCGCTGTTGTTGCCGTACATGCAGGCGGTACGTTTCCTTACTGATCATATCAACGGCGATGTTTACTTTAAAACCAAGTTTGAGGGCCATAACCTGCAGCGTGCCCGCGCACAGTTCCAACTGCTAAAAATGCTGGACGAGAATGCCGAAGCGATGAACGCCACCATCCTTAACGAGATGGCCAGCTACAAAACTGCACAATACTAATGCTAACCGATAATACCATACCATACCTGAACGGGTTCGACGACCTGCACACCACAGAGGATATCTCGCGTGTGCTGGACGGCTACCAACGCCGCGAACTGGCCTTTGCACCATGGCACAATGGCGGCAACCGGCCTGTGGCGGCATTCAGCATTGCGTATGGCAATAATGATATCTATCTTAAATATTACGTTACCGAGGATGCAATAAAGGCCGAATACAGTAAATTTAACGATCCGGTTTTTGAGGATAGCTGTGTGGAGTTTTTTATTGCTTTTGATGGTGACCCCCAATATTACAACCTCGAGTTTAATTGTATGGGTACCAGCAGGGTGCAGTACGGCGGCGGCAAACACAACCGCATATTCGTACCCGCCAGCCTGCTAAAAACCATCAAACACCAAACCACGCTGAAAAGTACGGACAGCGGAAATATCCAATGGGAGCTAACCCTTAGCATCCCTAAAAAGATATTTACGTTCCATCCGCAATTATCTTTTGAAAAGAGCCGGGCAAAGGTTAACTTTTACAAGTGCGGCGACGGCTTGCCTCAGCCACACTTCTTATGCTGGAACAACATCATCAACGGCGAGCCGGAGTTCCATCTTACAGACTTTTTCAAAGAAGTAACATTTAGTCCACAGGTAATTTAAAAACTAAAAGCATGGCAGAACAAGCAGTACAATTTCCGTTAACAGAGCGCAAAAGCAAATTAAGCCCCATCTTCATCATCGGGATGTTGTTTTTCATTTTCGGGTTCATTACCTGGTTAAACTCGGTATTGATCCCATATTTAAAACTGGCTTGTGAGCTTAATAATGTGGAAGCTTACCTGGTAACCACTGCGTTCTACATATCATACTTCGTACTGGCTATTCCATCGGCCCGCATCTTAAATGCAACGGGTTTTAAAAAGGGCATGTCGGTTGGTTTGGCGGTTATGGCTGTTGGAGCCTTGATATTTATCCCTGCAGCGTTAACCCGTTTTTATGGATTGTTCCTGTTGGGATTATTCATCCAGGGATCCGGCTTAGCTTTATTACAAACCGCATCAAACCCGTATATCACTATTCTTGGTCCGCCCGAGAGTGCTGCTAAGCGTATCAGTATCATGGGTATCTGTAACAAGGTAGCCGGTGCATTAGCGCCCATCATCCTTGGTGCCATCGCCCTCAAAGATGCCGACGGACTGAAAGCCCGCATTGCCACCATGGCAGTCGAGGCAAAAAAACTTGAATTAGATGCTTTGGCATCAAGGGTTATCATACCGTATATAGTTATAATGGTTGTTCTGTTGATACTGGCAGTAATCATCTACAACTCCAGCCTACCAGAGATTGATACCGACCAGGAAGATGAGACTACTGCAGCAACCAATACCGGTAAAACCAGCGTGTTCCAGTTTCCGCATTTGCTGCTGGGCGTACTCACGCTGTTCCTGTATGTTGGCGTTGAAGTAATAGCCGGCGATACCATTATCAATTACGCCAATACGCAAGGCATCCCACTGGATACCGCAAAATTCTTTACCTCATGTACCCTGGCTTGTATGCTTATCGGTTACGGAGTTGGCATTGTATGTATCCCTAAATATCTCTCACAGGAAACGGCCATGAAGTCATCTGCTGGATTAGGTTTGATACTATCCGCACTCATCATCTTTACACACGGCTATGTTTCAGTATTGGGTGTTGCGCTGCTTGGTTTGGCTAACTCATTGGTTTGGCCGGCAATATGGCCTATGGCGCTGGCTGGTTTGGGACGCTTTACCAAAATAGGTTCGTCGCTCATGATCATGGGGATTGCCGGTGGTGCTATTGTGCCGCTGGGCTATGGTGCCCTTGCTGATGCTTTGAACCCTACACATGCTTACGTAATACTTATCCCTTCATACCTTATCATTTTATATTATGCTTTCGGTGGCCACAAAGTAGGCAGGCCAAAAGCAGTTTAACAATAAGAACAATTATAAAATCAACAATCAATAAACGTGAAAATTATGGATCGCAGAGAATTTGTTAAGAACACCGCTGTAGGAATTGCAGGATTAACCATTTTGCCCTCGGGGTTGTTATTTGCAAAAAATGCAGATAAGGTAAAGCTGGGTTACATTGGCGTAGGCCTGCGTGGCCGTAACCACATCAGCGAAGGTTTGCTTCGCGATGATGTAGAGATCGTAGCCATTTGCGACATACAGGAAAGCTCGCTTAAATTTTGCCGCGAGCAGTTTGTAAAAGCAAAAAAGAAACTGCCAACCGAGTACACCGGCGGCCTTGATGCTTACAAAAAACTACTGGCCCGTAAAGATATTGATGGTGTTATTATAGCCACCCCGTGGCAGTTTCACAAAGAGCAGGCGATTGATGCCATGCGCGCCGGCAAATATGTAGGCTGCGAGGTTATTGCAGGTATCTCGGTTGAGGATCACTGGGATATTCTTAAAGTACACGAAGAAACCAAAGTGCCTTACATGACACTGGAGAACGTTTGTTACCGCCGCGATGTAATGGCCGTTTTAAATATGGTACGCCAGAACCTGTTTGGCGAACTGGTACACTGCGAAGGCGGCTACCAGCATGACCTGCGCGGTATTTTGTTAAACGATGGTAAAAGCTTTTACGGTAAAGGCGGCGAGTTTGGCCCCAACACCATGGGCGAATCGCAGTGGCGTACCCAGTGGAATATCGACCGCGACGGCGATATTTACCCAACGCATGGTGCCGGCCCGGTAATGCATTACCTGGATATTAACGCCGGTAACCGTTTCACTAACCTGGTATCATTCTCAAGCAAATCGGTTGGTTTAAATCATTATATCGATCAGGTATCACCGGGCAACAAGAACGCTAAGATCAAATTCAAAAACGGCGACGTTACCACTACCATGATCAATTGTGCAAACGGCGAGACCGTAATGCTGAGTCATGATGTGCACTTGCCACGCCCATACTCGTTAGGTTTCCGCGTGCAGGGTACTGATGGTATCTGGATGGATGTTGCCAACTCTATCTACATCGAAGGAAAATCTGCCAAAGAGGACGTTTGGGACAAAGCTGATGCATGGCTGGAAAAATATGACCACCCGCTTTGGAAAAAGAACGAACATCTGGCAGAAGGTGCCGGCCACGGTGGTATGGACTGGTTTGTGTTTAACGCCTTTGTAATAGCTATTAAACAGCGCAAACAAACCCCAATTGATGTTTACGACTCATTAACCATGAGCGTTATCACCCCGCTTTCAGAAAAATCGCTTAAAGAAGGCAATGCCCCTCAGGAATTCCCAGACTTTACAAAAGGCAAGTGGAAAGAGCGCAAAAATACCTTCGCTTTAGACGATAGCGGATTCTAAAACTATTTGATGAGGAAGAGAAATCATTGCCGTCGGCTTTAGCCGACGGTTTAAAAGAATACCTTTCGAGGCTTCAGCCCAATCAAAGCAGTATTTCGGCTAAAGCCGGATGTCTTTCATTTAATATTCCGTTGACTAAAGTCAACGGCAACGAAACAAAATAACCAACTACACTAACCCTGCCCCAAGAGGCAGGGTTTGATGTGGTATGGGATAACTATGCCCCAACCAACCCCATAATTTATACGAAAATGCTACTCAATTTATTAGAAGAAACCCGTTACGAGAAAGTACCGGTCAAGATCTACGATAACGACAGCGAAGCCAGTTTTGATGTGGCCAAACGCATTGCCGCCATCATCAAACAAAAGCAAGCCGAAGGCAAACAGGCGGTTTTAGGCCTGGCTACAGGTGTATCGCCCATAAAGGTTTATAAAGAGCTGATAAGGTTGCACAAAGAGGAAGGGCTGAGCTTTAAGAATGTGGTCACCTTTAACCTGGATGAGTATTACCCCATGCAGCCCGATGCCGAGCAGAGCTACGTGCGTTTTATGAAGGAGCAACTGTTTAACCATGTAGACATTGATATGGCTAACGTGAACATCCCGGATGGTACATTGGCCGAGCAGGATATTGCAGCCTTTTGCCTGGCTTATGAGCAAAAGATAAACAGCTATGGCGGTATTGACGTGCAGGTTTTGGGTATAGGCCGTACCGGTCACATCGGTTTTAATGAACCGGGCTCGGCGCCAAACTCGGGCACGCGGTTGGTTACTCTGAATGACCTAACCCGCCGCGATGCTTCAAAAGATTTTGGTGGTAAAGAGAACGTGCCTACAAAGGCTATCACCATGGGTATTGGTACCATATTTAAAGCACGCGAAATTATCCTGTTGGGATGGAGCGGTAAAAAAGCATCCATCATCAAAAAGGCTGTTGAGGGCAACATCTCGCCTGATGTACCGGCTACGTACCTGCAAACTTCAGATAACGTAGAGTTTGTTATCGATCAGGCTGCATCTGTCGATCTGACCCGTTTTGACTTGCCATGGCTGGTTAAGGATTGTGTTTGGGATGATGTGCTGATCAAAAAAGCGGTGGTATGGTTAGCCAAAACGCTGAACAAGCCGATCCTTAAACTCACCGAATCTGACTATAACAACAACGGTATGGCACAATTGGCTACCGAGTTTGGGCCGGTTTATAATATCAACATCAGCATATTCAACAACATACAGCATACCATTACCGGCTGGCCGGGCGGTAAGTTTGGTGCCGATGACAGTCAGCGCCCCGAGCGTGCGGAGCCAAAAGTGAAACGTTCTATTGTATTCTCGCCGCATCCTGATGATGATGTGATCTCGATGGGTGGTACATTCATTCGCCTGGCCGATCAGGGGCATGAAGTGCATGTGGCCTACCAAACATCGGGTAATACCGCCGTTTGGGATGATGAGATGCTGCGCTACGTTGAGTTTGCTATGGACTTTGCCCGCTCGCAGTCGCAGGATGCCGCCTATCTGGATAACCTGTACAAGAGCATGGTAGAGTTTCTGAAGACCAAGCAACCCAACCAAAGCGATACCGAGCCTATCCGCACGGTTAAAGGTTTGATACGCAAAGGAGAGGCCATTGCGAGTGCGCGTTTGGCCGGTCTTGCCGACCAGCGCATCCACTTTATGGACCTGCCGTTCTACGACCGCGGCAAGTTTCAAAAAGAGGTGTCATACGAAGACGATATACAGCAAACCATGCAATTGCTGCGCGATATAAAACCCCACCAGATCTTCACCGCCGGTGACTTTGCCGACCCGCATGGTACGCACAAGGTTTGTTTCGAGATCATCCTTGAAGCTTTTACCCGCCTGCGCAACCTCGGCGAAAGCTGGACAAAAGACTGCTGGATATGGTTGTACCGCGGTGCATGGCACGAGTTCGAGATCCACGAGATAGAAATGGCCGTACCGCTGTCGCCGCAAGAAGTTTACCGCAAACGCATGGCGATATTTAAGCATCAATCTCAAAAAGATGTTCCCGTATTCCCCGGCGATGATGCCCGCGAGTTCTGGGTACGTGCAGAAGAACGCACGCAGGAAACGGCGCGTTTGTATAACCAGCTCGGTTTAGCAGAGTACGAAGCTATTGAGGCTTTTGTGAGGTGGAAGTTTGAGTAAGAAACGTCAAAACCACCATGTCATTTCGAACGACAGAGAGAAATCTTCTGCGCGCAGCACTTATGGTATAGAAGATTTCTCCTTGCTGTAGCTCGTTCGAAATGACCGTTTTTTATAAGAAGGTGTAATTGCGAGTGATAGCGTGGCAATCTTATCGCGGTCATTTAAACGCGACGAGATTGCCACGTCGCTGTCGCTTCTCGCAATGACATAATTTGCAAACAAAAAAAGCCCGGCACTTTCGCGCCGAGGCTTTTACTCAAATTGTAAACCACAAAACTTTATTCTTCCAGGAAGCTCACAGGCTTCAGGTCTTTTAATTCATCATCAGTAAACAGCCGCGAGTCTATCATGAACCGATAGCCCGTGGGTATCTCTATGGAGAAACTGGAACCGCGGCCTTTGGTTATCGTAACCGTTAGCTGGGTATGCTGCCAGTACTCAAACTGGTCTTTGCTCATCCAAAATTCGCAGCCGTCTATCTCGCCAAGCTTCACATCGCTACCGCCGAGCTTAAACTCACCCTTTTCAAAACACATGGGCGAGGAGCCATCGCAGCAGCCGCCGCTCTGGTGAAACATCAGCTCACCAAACCTCAACTTTAATTCTGCAATTAAAGCTGATGCTTCGGGAGATACCAATACTCTTTTTGTCATGCTGATCATTTTTTAACCACAAAGAACACAAAGGCCTTTGTTTATTTCGACATTAAACAAAGGGCTCAACCTTTGCGCTCTTTGTGGCTCACTAAGCTTCTGTTAAAAGAAACCCAGTTTGTTTTTATTGTAAGAGATCAACATGTTTTTTGTTTGACGGTAATGGCCCAGCATCATCTTATGGTTTTCGCGGCCAAAGCCCGATTTTTTATACCCGCCAAATGGAGCATGCGCAGGGTAGGCGTGATAATTGTTCACCCAAACACGACCGGCCTGTATTGCACGCGGTACCTGGTAAACTTCGTGCGCGTCGCGCGTCCACACACCGGCACCTAAACCGTAAAGGGTATCGTTAGCAATCTCAATGGCTTCTTCAACCGTTTTAAAGGTGGTTACGCAGGCAACCGGGCCAAATATCTCTTCCTGAAAAATGCGCATTTTATTATGGCCTTTAAACAGGGTAGGTTGTATGTAGTAGCCGCCGCTTTGGTCGCCATCGAGTTTTTTAGCCTCGCCGCCAACTAACACCTCGGCACCTTCATCACGGCCTATCTTCAGGTACGATTGAATCTTTTCGTACTGGTCGTTTGATGCCTGTGCGCCCATCATGGTGCTATCATCAAGCGGGTCGCCCATTTTAATGGCTTTAACGCGTTCTATCACGCGGGCAATAAATTTATCGTAAATACTCTCCTGTATCAAAATGCGCGATGGGCAGGTACAAACCTCGCCCTGGTTTAAAGCGAATAACACTGCACCTTCGATAGCTTTATCAAAAAACTCATCGTCTGCATCGGCAACAGATTCAAAGAAGATATTTGGCGATTTACCACCCAGCTCCATGGTAACCGGTATAAGGTTCTCTGATGCGTATTGCATGATCAGTCGACCAGTAGTGGTTTCACCGGTGAAAGATACTTTGGCAATGCGCGGCGATGACGCCAGCGGCTTACCGGCCTCGGGGCCAAAACCGGTGATGATGTTCAACACACCTGCAGGCAGGATATCGCCTATCAGCTCCATCAGCACCATAATAGATGTTGGCGTTTGCTCGGCAGGCTTTACCACACAACAGTTACCGGCGGCAAGGGCAGGGGCAATTTTCCAGGTAGCCATCAGCAGCGGGAAATTCCATGGGATGATCTGGCCTACAACGCCCAATGGTTCGTTCAATACAATGCTTACGGTGTATTCATCATGCTCAGATATGCCGCCTTCTTCGGCACGGATAACACCGGCAAAGTAACGGAAGTGATCTATCACCAGCGGCAGGTCGGCGTTTTTGGTTTCGCGGATGGCTTTACCGTTATCAATAACCTCAACCGTGGCCAGGTAATCTAAATTAGCTTCGATGGTATCGGCTATTTTGTTTAGCAGGCCGGCACGGTAAGCGGCAGATGTTTTGCCCCAGCTTTCAAAAGCGACGTGGGCAGCATCAAGAGCAAGTTCTACGTCCTCTTTGGTAGAGCGTGCAGCTTTGGTGAACACCTGGCCATCAACAGGCGAAATGTTGTCAAAATACTCGCCCTTAACCGGCGGAACAAACTTGCCGCCAATAAAATTGTCGTACTTATCCTTAAAGGAAGGTTTTTTGTTGATACTCATTTTTTGATCGGTTTAATTGGAATTGGTAATGCTAAGGTAACGGCGGGTGCGCAAGCTCATTTGCACAATGGTATCAATTGGTAGCACAATAATATCAATCGGTTTGGGTTGTTGTTATTGATGGCAACAATGCCTAATTTGTATTAAATATTCAGCGCCAATGAATAGCCTGGTAAACCCTTTAGGACTTTCTAACCATAAAGAGCTGCGGACACTTGTTGAGAACCGCCGGGCATATACCATGAACCATTGCGAGCTGAATGTTTTTGAAACTTACGAGCGCAGCGAACTGGTACCCCTTACTTTTAGCGATCTGGTAATTACAAGCATGCTGCGCGGCAAAAAGGTGATGCACCTGTTTGATAAGCCCGGCTTTGATTACCTGCCCGGCGAAACGGTGATAGTACCGCCCAATATCACCATGACCATTGATTTCCCCGAGGCTACCGCGCACCAGCCATCGCAGTGTACGGCACTGGCCATTAATCAACAGGAGATAAACAGCACACTTGATTACCTGAACGAACATTTCCCTCGAGCCGATAGGTACAATTGGCAATTGAACTATAACCAGTTCCATTTTTTTAATAATTACGAACTGGCACAACTCATCAATAAGCTCATCCGCATCAGTACCGGCGACGACCTTACCAAAGATGTACTGGCAAGCTTTACACTGAAAGAACTGCTTATCCGTATTATGCAGATGCAGAACCTGCACGAGGTACGCGATAACATGCACGAGCTATCAACCGGCAGCCGTTTTGCATACGTGCTGGAGTATATCAAACTGCACCTTACCGAGAAACTGAATATTGATGCGCTGAGCCAGATGGCGTTTATGAGCAAACCGAGTTTCTTCCGCGCGTTTAAACATGAACTGGGTATTTCGCCGGTTGATTACATCATCAAAGAACGTATCCAACTGGCCAAGCAACTGATGACCAATCCGTACAACAGCATCTCCGAAGCTTGCTTTAAAGCGGGTTTTAATAACCTCAATTACTTTAGCCGCGCGTTTAAGAAAATTGAAGGCATTACCCCAAGTTTTTATAAAGCAGGGTTGGGGAAGGTGTAAGATAAGATGGAAGATGAAGAAGACATAAAAGAACACAAAATTATCTACCCCGATCATTTGATTGAGGGTATTAATGAATCCTTAGCACAGGCAGACGAGGGTAAGTTAACTTTATTTACAAGCGTGAAGGATATGCTTGCAAAGTAACTACATTTGCCTGTATCCCATGAAAGATATCCCTGTTCATCAGCTTAAAGAAAGGGCCAGCACCGGCCTGGAGATGTGGCACTATCAAATAGGCGACATAGGCGGCGATGATAAGCCGATGGATGCTCATCGGGATGACCATTATATTTTTTTCCTAGTAGAGGATGGCTCGGCTTCTTTAATGATAGATTTTACCGAAGTGGTTTTTAGCAAAGGCATGCTCTACTATGTTTTGCCGGGGCAGGTACATCATGGGGTAGGCTATCAAAAAGCAGGCGGCTGGTTCTTAGCGGTTGATACCATGCTGATACCGCCCGATTGCCGTAAGGTATTTGAGGGTAGCCTGGTACTGCAGCAACCACATTTGCTTAATGATGAGCAGATAAAGCAGTGTAGCGGACTGCTTAACCTTTTATACCAGCGATACCTGGACGATGACCAGTTGCCCTTTAATCTTTCGGTAGTGCATTCGCTGCTGCAATCCTTTATAGGTATAATGGCTGGATGTTATACCTGTCCGGAGAACCCGAATGTTCAGATGTCCAGACCAATGGAAATTGTGCAACAGTTTAAACGGCTGCTGGTTGATAATATCTGCTCGGTAAAAAGCCCCTCGGCCTATGCGGGGATGCTTAAAGTATCTGAAAGTTATTTGAACGAGTCGCTGAAGAAGATAACCGGCCTGTCTGTAAGCTATTGGATACTAAACGAAGCCGTATTAGAGGCCAAGCGCTTATTGTACTATAGCCAATTAAATGTAAAAGAGATAGCCCATAAACTGGGTTATGATGATCACACCTATTTCTCGCGCATATTTAAAAAGGCAGAAGGCATCACACCATTGTCATTTCGCGCTACTTACCGTAAATAGTCCAATCATTACCGTGGGTTTGCCCTTGATGAGGGTAAGTTTTGCGTGTTTCTTTGTGTCACTAAACATACCCCACATGGAGACATCAACTTTTTTCAAATTCAAGCAAAAAGCAGGAAACCTGCTCGAGCCACGGTTGCTGCAAACCGGCAAAGTACTGGAAGTGCGCCCGTGGACACCATCAACTTTAATAGAAATTGACCTGCATTTACCCCTTACGGATATGGAACACTGGGAGCAGGTACCCTATATAAAATTCAAAGTAGACCCGCTTACCTACCGCGACTATACCCCATCCGGCTGGGATGCCGAAACCCGTACCTGTACCATTTTTGTTGATGCTTTGCACAACGGCCCGGGCGCTAAATGGGCACGTGGTTTAAAAGCCGGTGATACCGTAGGTTATTTTAAAAAGATAGGTTTTACCCAGCACCAGCCCGATCAAACATCAGCAGTAATTGCCCTGGGCGATGAAAGCAGCGTGGGCCACTTATTAGCCCTGCAAAAAATGGTATTGCCGCATACTCGTTTCTCGGGCGGTATTGTGATAGGTAACGATGAGCACCGCAAGCAGTTCAACGAGTTTTTCTGGACTCCCATTGAACCTGTTGAACGCCGCGATATTTACGGGCACCACAGCCTGATGGAGTGGGTGCTTAAACAAAGCTACAGCCTGGAGAATACGATATTCTATCTAACAGGAAACAACACAATGGTAGGACAGCTGCGTAAATTGCTTAAGCAACAGGGCTATCCATCGTCACAAATTAAAGTGCAGGGCTTTTGGTCTTAATGTTATCAGTGTTATAGCTGACTCACCCGATCTACGCTACGCTCGATCACCCTCTCTTCGCTGCGCGAAAAGAGGGTAAGGAAGAAAAGTTCTTTATCCCCTCTTTACGCTTGCGTAAAGAGGGGGTGACGATCCGCCGCGGCGGAGATGTCGGGGTGAGTAAGCAGTTTATTTTTGCTTAACGTAGGTTTCTGTTATCTCGTGATTGATGTTAAGGCTATCTATCTTCTCAATGCCTTTTTGTATCAGCGTATCGCCTTTAAATTGTACGGTGAAATCAAAATCTTTCCCTTCCCACTCGCGGGCGTTGAGGTAAGCCAGGTGCTCAGTGTATTTACCGTCTTTATAATCATAAGTACCACCGCCTGCTGTGTAGGTAGCATCTTTGCCTTTGCCATGGCTCAGGTCGTGGCGCATAAACGCGAAGTGAGTATCGTTCAATACCTTCAGCATTTCCTGGTTAGGTACAGGGTAATCTTTAACAGTATCGCCTTTGGTAACGGTAATGGCCGATACCAGTTTCCAGGTGCCCACCATCGGCGAAACAGGTTTTTCTTCAACAGCAGAGGTAGTTGCCGGCTTTTGTGTACACGATGCCAGTGCAATGGCCGCAAGCGGCAGTAAGTGCTTTACTTTCATGAGATTGAGGTTTTGTTGATTTAACTGCTAATATAAGTGCAACAATAGCAAATGCAAGAATGTTAAGCTGTTGTATGCAAGATGATTCCCGTCAATTACCGTCAAACTTTTACTCTGGCACCAGCGGACTGGTGCTGCCAGTGCCCAACAAACAGGCTTATCCGCCGCAGTATCAGAATACGTCGCGGTTAACTTATTATGGTTCGCTGTTCAACAGTCTCGAGATCAATAGCTCATTCTATAAGCTGCCCATGTTATCAACCGTAAAGAAATGGGCTAATGAGGTGCCCGATGATTTCAAGTTCACTTATAAGTTGCTGCGCGATATCACTCATAATAAAGAGATGCTTTTTAACCCTGAGGATATTGATCGCTTTATACAGTTAGTAGACGCCACAGGCAATAAGAAGGGTTGTTTGCTGATCCAATTCCCGGGGAGTACGGGCATCAGCACAATTAAACAATTAGAAAAGCTGCTGGTAAACATCGGCAATACCGGATGGGATGTTGCCGTTGAGTTTAGGAATAAGAATTGGTACCACGAGGATGTTTATCGCCTGCTGGATGAGCACAATGCCGCCATGGTGATACAGGACATGCCCAAAGCCATCACCCCGATGATAGATTTCCCTACGGATTTTGTTTACCTGCGTTTCCACGGGCCGAATGGTGGTTATCGTGGTAGTTATTCAGGTGCCGTTCTGCAAGAATATGCGCAAATGATCATTGAGTGGCTTGGCGATGGTAAACGGGTTTACGCCTACTTTAATAACACCGCAGGCGATGCTGTGCATAATCTGATAACGTTGAACGGGATGGTGAGGGAAGCGGGCCTATAATTCACCATGTCATTTCGAACGAGCGGGAGCGAGGAGAAATCTTGTTACTCTGTAAATTTACGAGCCTTGCATAAATAACAGGATTTCTCTCTGTCGTTCGAAATGACAAGAGTATCTACGTAACATCATTTGTTACAATGTCCAATTTAAACCATCTGGCCGCTCACCCCGTCATACCAACAAAAAAATAGAAAAACAGATGAAAAAGATATTTTTAATGTTAGCGTTTGTTGCCGGAACAGCAGTTGTGGCCAACGCTCAAACCAAAGCTCCCAAATCCCCTGATCAGCGTGCACAACACAGAACCGCCGCTTTAACTAAAAAGCTTAACCTTAGTGCCGACCAGTCTGCCAAGGTGAATGCTATCCTGTTGAAACAAGCTTCGCAAATGGACAGCCTGAAAGCAAATAAACCGGCAGATCGTAAAGCAAATTTCGAGGCGCATAAAGCTGTTTTTGCAAATACTGATGCACAGATAAAAGCGGTGTTAAAACCAGATCAACAAACGGCTTATGCCAACCTTAAAACCGAAATGAAAGGTAAAGGCCATGGCCGTCATCATGGTAACAAAACTCCGGATCAGAAAGCACAGCGCTTAACCGGCGTATTAACTAAAAAGTTATCGTTAAATGCAGATCAGTCTGCCAAAGTGAATGCTATTTTATTGCAAAGCGCTACTCAAATGGATAGCCTTAAAGCAAACAACCCGGCTGACCGTGCTGCTAAAAAAGAATCGCGCAAGGCTATTTTGGCCAATGCAGATACACAGCTTAAAGCAGTATTTACAGCAGATCAGCAAAAAACTTATGCCGACCTGAAAGCAAAAATGATAGAAAAGATGAAAGCCAAGAGAGGTGCAAAACAAGCCACTCCAAATGCAGGCTAAAATTTTGATTGATGAATAAGTGAGGGGGTAGGTAGCGCTTGGCTACCTGCCCTTTTTTATTTTAAAGCATCGGCCAGCAAGGTGTTCAACTCTTTATAGCGCTCGCCGCGGCCATCGCTTTTAAAATAGTAGGCTATCAACACTGCGGCATATTGTTTATCATTATTGATAACCGGGTAACTGCCAAACAGGCCCGGGCTGCTGATATTGCCGCCATCCATCACCCATTCGCCAAAGCCATAGCCTATGCCACCGGCCTCTTTGGGTGTGTAAGTAATTTTAACATCGGGCGTTAAGCGGTTTATGTGCATCTGTTTAATGCTTTCTTCGCTAAGGATGCGTTTGCCGTTGGGTGTTACACCTTTGTTCAGTATCATCACCATAAATTTCAAATAATCATTGGCGGTACTTAACGCTCCGCCCGCCGGCAAGGCAACTTTTTTGTGTCCAAAATCGGTGCTGCTCATATTTAGCGGTTGGGCTATGCGCTCCGCAAAAAGCTCTTCAAAGCTTTTACCACTTATTTTTTCGAGGATGGCGCCTGCTATTTGCAAACCCACATTGCTGTAATGGAAAACTTTGCCGGGCGTACCTTCCATTGGCAGGGCAGCTATATCGGTAATGGCATCATCCATAGTGTTGTTGTCTTTTACATCGGCGAGGCTCTCTTTAAGTGGCGGCGCTTTTATCGCTGTGGTGTGCGACAGGCATTGGGCCAGCGTAATATTTCCCTTTCCGGCTTTGCTAAGGGCCGGCAGGAATTTGCCAACGGTATCGGTTAGTTTCAGTTTGCCTTCATCAACAAAGGTCATTACCAGGGCGGCGCTCAGCCACTTGCTGCAACTGGCTATGGGTTGGCGGCTATCGGCATCCAGGTCTGCATTGTCTGCTTCTTTGCCGGTGCGGCGGGCCACAAAGCGGTTCACCATTTTTTGCCTGCGCGACATGTCATTCTCTGCACCCGTGTATACCACTTTGCCCTTGCTGTATACCACCAGTACGGCACGCCCGCCCATCTGTGGGGTGTTAGTTTTTAACCATTCATCAACCTTACTGAAATTATTTTGAGCAAACAGCTTGCCCGCCATTAATACCATCGCTAATAAAAGCCCTGCTTTTTTATACATTGTTGTTGTTTTATGCTGAAAGATACAAAACAGGTCGCGAATGATGATATGGTTGGTCGCTTTCACACCCTAAAAGGTTTTTAATGGTGATGTATCTTTGTTATGTTAAACGAAATAAAAAATGAGCAGTAAGGAAATTTATCCCATCCCAAAAATATCGGCACCTGCAAGCCGGGCTTTGGTAGCTGCGGGTTTGCATACACTTAATGATATTGCAGGCCTCACGCAGAAACAGTTTATGCAGCTGCACGGCATGGGCAAACATGGCCTGCGCATTGTTAAAGAGGCAATGGATTTGGCCGGGCTGCAATTTAAAGATTCATCAAACCAATAACATATACCATCATGTCATACCAAGCGTATTTAAACACCATCAAACAAAAAACAGGAAAAGGCCCTGCCGATTTCAGGACGATGGCCGAAGACAAAGGCTTCACTAAAAACGGTGAACTGGTTGTGAAAGCCGGCGATGTTACCAATTGGCTTAAAGCCGACTTTGGGTTAGGACACGGCCATGCCATGGCTATTTATGCCTTGCTTAAAGGTATTAAGAATGAGGATAGCGAATAATTAAAGCCCCTTTACTTTCATGTCGTAGTGCTTAAGTGCTACGTTTTGATCGGGGAAATCATTATAGGCCGAATAAACAACCTGATCAACGTGTTTTTCAACCCCGGGCAATACTTTGTTTATGCTTTTTCGTATTTCGGCATTCTCGCGTTCCAGCGCGGCCACGTCGCTCAATTTTATTCTGGTAACGTAGCATATATTGGGGAATGTGCCGCCATCAAAAGAGGTGTTGTATACTCTTACAATTTCGGGCTTGCTGCTAACATCATTTAGCGTTATCGGGAAACGGTAAGCTTTATTAACTTCACTGATGACCTGTGTATAAGTTGCATAAAGGTCGGTTTCGGTATTGTATTTCCACCACTTATTAGGGCTTGCGCAGGTTTGTGCAAGCTGCAGATTATTGGCGGCAGCAAACACGTTGTGCGCGGCATACGCTGATTTTGCGGTTTCAAAAAGCTCGGGCGAGGTTTTACCATTTACTTTGTAAAGAGCAACGTCTATGTCTTTTATTTTCCAGCCGTAGTTATAATGGCCGTAAAAAAGGGTTATCATGTATTGATTGGCTTTCTTTACTTTAGGCAGAAACGTGGCTATATATACTTCCTGTGGCTCGCCCCCGTAGATGATCTTGTATGAGTTTTTTCCATCGGCAACAGGTATGGTGTCATGAAGGGCTTCTTTGTTCATGGCATAAAACTCATCTGCCAGTACAAAATTGTCTTTACGCGCGGCAACATAAAGGGTTGAGAATAACTTGTTGCCTAAATTGCCTTCCAGCATTTCGCTGCTTAGATAGTTACTGAAAGATTTATCATCGTTTGCGTTAATGGCTTCAAAAACTGCTTTGTTAAGCTGGCCCATTTCGCTGCGGTGGCCGGCCTCTATCTTCTCGTTTTTCCAGATACCTATTTCGGGGCTGCAACTTTGAAATATAAACAGGGCAATAAGGCTTAATAGCTTAAACAGGTTTAGGGTACTTTTCATGGTACTAATGTAATAAAACGTAATGTGTATTTGCAGCCGCTATCAAACCGAAGTGTAATTTATATCTTTGGCGGTAATGATACCTATGCAAAAAATCTTCAAGTCCGTTTTAGCCGTTTCAGTAATAACCCTGGCAATTGCATGCAGTAGCGAGGAAAAGAAAAAGCCCGCTGCAGATAGCGTAGCCATGGCTAACTCAAATACCGTTCCGGCTACAGCCCCTGCTGAAATGGAAGCTGATACCGGCCACCTGGTAGGTGCCTGGCACGATGAAGCCATTAAATCTGACGATGGCAAGGATATAGCTTACGAGGTTGTAAGCAAAGGCCATAAGGTATACATACAGGCCATCACTTTCACAGGTAAAGAACTCACCCTTAATGATGCGCCACCCATCACCGCATCGGCATCAGAGATACGCAAGGATGGTGATAAATATGTAGGTGTAAATTCGCCAACCGAGATCTACAAAGTAGACAAAACAGGTAACCTGCTTATTTATGATGGCGAAACGCTGGTAGCTATCTGCAAAAAGATATTGTAAGTTCTATTTGCTGGTGTCTTTGTGATTTTTATTCCAGCCTATTTTCATTTTACCGTCTTCTTCGTGGGCGCGTACGTGTACCACAATACCTTTAAAGCGTTTCTTTTTGCGCTCTTCGGGGTCGGTGATCTTAAAATCATCTTTAGGGTTGCGCAGGGGAACGTCAAGTGCAATGTTGGTGCCGCGGTTTAAGCCATAAACGCCTTCCACATCCACGTTCAGCACGCTCGAGCTTATTTCCATCGGTTTAATGGTGATCATGTCGCCGTTAACAATAAAGTGGGCATCCAATACAGGTATCTGAATATTCTTGAGATCGCGGAAGGGGAAGACAAACTTACCTACACCCTGCAACGGCTGGAAGTTGAGCAAGGCCGCATCCCGCATACTAAGGTCGAGGTTGCCTTTTATGGAGTTAGGCACCATATTACCCGCATCAGTTATGCTACCGGTAATGTTGGTTTTGGCTGATAGAAAACCTTTCAGATTCTCAGCGGTAAAATCCTTTAAACCAAAGTTGTTAAAGGCCCGGAAAAACTCGGGCATGTTTACGTGGCTTACTATCGTATTAAGGGCAAAGCGGTTAAGCTTATCGCCCTGCATTACCTTACCATTCATTTTTAACGAACCGCCGGCGTGTTTAACTCCAACATTTTGAATGATAACACCATTCTCGGTAGTCAGCAGGTCGGCATGAGCATCAGTAGCCAGGAAGTTTTTGTAATAAACCTTGTTTACCTGCATGTGCATTTCCGCACGGCCACGTTCTAATACGGTACCAAACTGGTTAACAAAGCTGCCACTGTTACCGCGTTTTTTTGCTGCGGGCGCGCCTTTACGTTCGGCCAGGAATCCCATAAATTCGTTCAGGTACAAAGCCGGACTATGGATTTGCCAGGTAAGCAAGATCTTCTCCGGCGCATCGTAATAAACATTCATGAAATTGTTTACACGGCCTTCCATGGTTACCACGCTGCGGCCACTTTGCAGGCGGATGTTTTTCAGTATAAGATCATCCTTCACGAAGTTTAAGCTAAACGATGTGTTCTTCAGTTTTAGCCCGCGTGGCAGGTAATACAGGTCGGTATTTTTGAGGTTGATAGAGCCATTTATAAATGGCTTATTGATCTCATAATCTACCACATCGGCGCGGTAGCGCAGGTTGATATCGGCGGTGCCGCCACTAAATTTAGCCACGTCATCTTCCAGAAACCAGTTCAGATCTGCCGCCGGGAAACTGGAGCGGAAGTTACCCGTAGCAATAGGCTTATCCAAATTTACCACGCTGCCGGTATCAATGGTAAAAGGAAGGTGGTTATATGTGCCCTTAAAATTGGTGAGTTTGATCACCGAGTTAGCATCGCTCAGTTCCTTGTTTTTAGCGTACCGGTTGGTGAATACCCCATTGAATGAACAGTTCTCGATCACTGCACCGGGCGTGCTGAGTTTGTTATCCTTAACCTTTGCAGTAATATACAGCAGAGGGTCGCCACCACCGCCAAAGCTGCCGTTAATGGCTGCTGTAACGTCAATAGGCTTGTCCAGACTGAACATGTTCAGTGATTTCTGGATGTTTGCCGCCACCAGGTTAGATGCGCTTTTCCAAAGTATCTTGTCGGCTACCAGGTTAATGCTGAAATCTGTGTTCGGTGTTTTGGTATGGAAGGCTGCGTTGATATCAAAAGGATTATCGCCGATGTTTAACGGCGTAACTTTTACGGTGATATCTCCTTTATCCTCGTTATAACCTGTAGAAAAATTACCTGTAAGCCTTTTGTTCTTTATAAAACTGCCTTTAAGCGTATTAAAAGCCATGCTTTTAGCCATCACATCTAAATGGAAATTGGCATGCCAGCCGCTATCGGGATAAACCATGTTACCCTTCAGGTCGTTAATGGCGAATTTGAAAAGCTTATAATCTTTCTGGTTATCAACCGTAAATGTAACATCGTTAAAGCTGAAATTCTGCAGCTGCGTAGGCGAACTGCTTTCTGAGGGGTTATCCTTAACCTTCTTGTTATCCTTCTTAAAAACTGCTGTATTGCTGTAGCCGGTACTATCGGTGTACAGGTCAATATCGGCATTGTTGATAGCAATGTGGTTAATATCTATAGTGCCTTTGAACAGGGCAAGGGTATTTAAAGAGATGTTAAAGCTTTTAGCATTAAGCAGGGTATGTTTATGGCGCTCAAACTGTTTATCGCGTACCAAAACGTTCTGTAAGGTTAACGATACATGCGGCAATCCCTTAAAAAAGTTTGGTTTCATATCGCCGATAACCAGCGTGCCGTCCACGCTCTTGTCCAACTGCTCGTTCACCATTTTAAGCACTTTGGCTTTGTTGAATGATATATACATCGTAGCACCTACGATAAGCAGTACAAACAGGAGTATAACTACCCCAACAACTTTAAGCGATATTTTTAACCATTTTGGCATGCAGCAATTTTTACAGTTAAAGCTTAAAGGTGTGATTTTGTTTGCTTTGTAACGGAATGGTTAAGAGCAGAAGGGAGTAAATGAGCCTATCCCCAACCCCTTTCCGAGGGAGAGGGGCTTTAAAGACTTTCTAAAAGTGTCCCCTAACGGGGGAGATTTAGAGGGGGCTTCTTATTGGGAGAGGTCGAAATTTCATATCTTAGCCACCACAAAACATGGCTACGCTACCACCAGAATTACGAACCGTAAATGTTACCCGCTACGTAACGCCGTTGCGCGAGGGCGGCTCATTGCCGGCTATTGCCGAGGCCGACGACGGCTTTTTATATGTGCTTAAGTTCCGCGGCGCAGGCCAGGGGCCAAAGGCACTTATTGCCGAACTTATTGGCGGTGAGATTGCCCGTAAACTGGGTTTCCGCATCCCCGAATTGGTTTTTGTGAACCTTGATGAAGCTTTTGGCCGTACCGAGGCTGATGAAGAAATACAAGACCTGCTTAAATTCAGCGTAGGGCTAAATCTGGCGCTTCATTATCTTTCGGGAGCCATTACTTTTGACCCGACAGTTACCACTGTTGATGAATTGTTGGCCTCGCAGATCGTGTGGCTGGATGCGCTGCTCACCAATGTTGACCGTACCGCCCGCAATACCAATATGCTGATGTGGCATAAAGAACTGTGGTTGATAGACCATGGCGCTGCCCTGTATTTCCACCACAGTATGGATAACTGGGAAAAGCAATCCATCCGTCCTTTTGTGCAGATAAAAGACCATGTATTGATTAAACGCGCCGGTCAGCTGGACGAAGTTGATAAAGCTTTTAAAGCGATATTAACGCCTGATCTGATCGATGCCATTGTATCCATCATCCCTGATGCCTGGCTTACCGACCGCTCTTTTGAGACCGAAGATGACCAGCGACAGGTGTACGCTAAATTCCTGAATAACCGTATAGCACACTCTGAAATATTTGTAAAGGAAGCACAAAATGCAAGACAGACACTTATTTGAGTATGCCGTTATCCGCGTTGTGCCAAGGGTAGAGCGCGAGGAGTTTATCAATGTAGGCGTTATCCTTTACTGTGCCAAACAGAAGTATCTTAAAATGATGTACCATGTTGATAGCGAGCGCCTGCTTGCGCTGTCAAAAGATCTCGATATTGATACTGTAGAACAAAACCTGGCCTCATTTCAACGCATAGCCACAGGCGGTAAAGATGCCGGCCCCATCGGTGAACTGGATGCACCATCGCGCTTCCGTTGGCTTACTGCCACCCGCAGCACTGTAGTGCAAACCTCAAAAGTACATCCGGGCTTTTGTGTGGATGGAGAGGATGCTATAGGGAAGTTGTATAGCCAGTTAGTGTTACAGGAGTAGGTAGCAACAAAGCAATCTAATCTATAACAATTCTAAATAAGCATTATCGCTTGTAATAAACATTATTAGCTGTGCGTTTTGTATTTTTGCAAAACTGTTCTGTGCAGTTTTATTAGTCAATGAAAAAAAGCGCAATCTTCGGTATAGTAACTATTGCCATTGCAATAGCTGTTATAATAAGCACCTACTCAAGCACAAGTACTTACGGTTCTTTTAATGATGCCCGTACTGCTGATGCTGAATTGCATGTGGTTGGCCATCTTAACAAGGCAAAACAATTGTATTATGATGCCACTAAAGATGCTAACTATTTCTCTTTCTATATGAAAGATAACAAAGGCGAAGAGTGTAAGGTGGTTTTTAACGGCACCAAACCCCAGGATTTTGAGCGCTCGGAGCAAATTGTACTAACCGGATCAATGAAAGGCAACGAGTTTCATGCATCAAAAATTTTGATGAAATGCCCTTCAAAATACACCGACGATAAATTGAACGTTGCTGAGTCTAAAACGCAAAGCGCCAGCATATAATTAATTTTTAATGGAGATAGCTTATCAGGGCGAACACCTGTTTCCGGGTAGTTTAGGCCAGTTTTTTATTGTTCTTGCATTCGGTTCGGCACTTTTTTCGCTCATCAGTTACTATTTTGCTACTACAGAAACCGCTGCAGATGCCGATAACTCGTGGCTGCGCCTTGGCCGTATAGGCTACTGGTTAAACACTGTATCTATAATTGGTATGGGTGTTTGCCTGTTTTACATCCTTTATCATCATTATTTTGAGTACCACTACGCATGGTCGTACACCTCTAAATCACTGCCGGTTTATTACCTTATATCGGGCTTTTGGAACGGACAGGAAGGTGGCTTTTTGCTGTGGATGTTTTGGGGTGCTATACTTGGTAACGTACTGATATGGAAAGCCAAAACATGGGAAAAACCTGTTATGGCTGTTATGGCATTATCACAGGCTATATTGGGTACCATGATATTGGGCCTGCAAATAGGCAGCGCACATATTGGCAGTTCGCCGTTTTTATTGCTGCGCGATGCAATGGGCGAAGCACCGATATTTAAAAGCGCTAACTATCTGGAGTTTATAAAAGACGGCAGGGGCATGAATGCTTCGCTGCAAAATTATTGGATGATCATCCACCCGCCGGTATTGTTCCTGGGTGTGGCATCATTGGTTGTTCCGTTTGCTTATGCGGTTGCCGGTTTATGGCAAAGGCGTTTTAAAGAATGGGTGGCACCTGCCATTCCTTACGGTTTATTTGCCTGTATGATATTGGGTACCGGTATTATCATGGGCTCTTTCTGGGCGTATGAGTCATTAAACTTTGATGGCTTTTGGGCCTGGGACCCGGTAGAGAATGCCTCTATTTTCCCCTGGCTGGTAATGGTGGCATCAGTACACGTATTAATTGTTTTCAAAAACAGCGGTCACTCATATTTTACTGCAGCATTTTTAACGCTGCTTACTTTTGTGCTGGAG
This sequence comes from Mucilaginibacter conchicola, assembly GCF_003432115.1. Classification (GTDB taxonomy): domain Bacteria; phylum Bacteroidota; class Bacteroidia; order Sphingobacteriales; family Sphingobacteriaceae; genus Mucilaginibacter; species Mucilaginibacter conchicola. Next base: position 1,749,494 of record NZ_QWDC01000001.1, on the reverse strand, counting down.
TGGTATTCGTCATTCCTGGCGCGTAGCGGGGTACTGGGCGAAACTTCGGTGCACGCCTTTACTGATCTGGGCCTTTTTTGGCAGTTGGTGATCGCAATGGCCATCTTCTTTGCTATAATGGTTTACCTGCTGGTAAGCCGCTGGAAAGAAATGCCGATCACTAAAAAAGACGAGGATACTTACTCGCGCGAGTTCTGGATGTTTGTTGGCGCGGTATTCCTGTGCCTGTCATGCCTGCAACTGGTGGTGGTAACTTCCCTGCCGGTTTGGAATTTGATATTTGGTACCAAGTGGGCGCCGCCGACTGATTCGGTTAAACAATACAACGTTTTCCAGGGATCATTCGCGGTAGTTATTGCATTGCTTACCGGCGTAACCCAGTTTCTCAAATATAAAAAGACCGACATTGGCCGCTTCTTTATCACTACGGGCGTTTACCTGATATTTGCCGCCCTGGTTTCAGCATTGGCGATCTACGCAACAGGCTTGTACAAACTAAGCTTTGTGTTCTGGCTGGTAATGTTTGCCTCGTTGTACAGCGTGTTTGCAAATGGCAAAATCTTGTCTGATGCTATTAAAGGCAAATTTAAACTGGCTGGTTCTGCGGTATCGCATATTGGTTTTGGCATGCTGTTGGTAGGTGCGCTGATTGCAGCAGGTACCAAGAAAGTAGTATCGATAAACGAGCAGGGCGAAGAGCACATTGCCGAATCATACAAAGAAGAAAATCCTAAAGAGAACCTGTTGCTTTACCTTAATCAGCCTATTAAAATGGGCGAATACATGGTGACTTTTAAAGGCGATACCATTGAAGGTGCGCAGCACTTGTTCAATATAGATTACCAGCGTATAAAAGATGGCAAGGTAACGGAGGAGTTCAGGCTGAGGCCGAATGTGATCCAATCGCAGGGCGGGATGTCATCATCTCCGGATACAAAACATTACTTGTTCCGCGATATGTATACTCACATCACCATGACCAACGTGATAAAAGCCGACGCTAAAGAAGAAGAGGCTGATCATGACCATGCCGAAGGTGATGCCGATGACAAGAATTACGATGCCCCTGTGGCGCATGAAGTTGCAGTAGGTGATACCATACCTTACCGCGACGGTATCATTGTTTTGAAAAGCTTAAATAAGGGTGTTAAAATGAAAGACATCCCGCTTAGCGATAAAGACATTGCTGTAGGTGCCCAACTGGAAGTGACCACACAAGGCAAAACTTACAAAACCGAACCGGTGTACCTTATAAAAGGCCGCAACGTGTTTGATTTTGGCAAGAAACTGGAAGAGATAGGCTTGAAATTGCGTTTCTCTAAAATAGTACCTGATAAAGGCAAAGTAGAGATAATGGTTTACCAACAGCCGGAGAGCAAAAAGAAATTCATTGTAATGAAAGCTGTTGAGTTCCCTTACATCAACTTCCTGTGGGCTGGTACTATTATCATGGTTATCGGTTTCTTTATGTCGATATTGAGAAGAAATAAAGAACTAAAACCAGCTTTGGCAGAAGCCAGAAGTCAGAAGCCGAAAGTTAAAAAGTAACACTTACTTCAATACAACAATATTTTGCGGAGAGCACAAAGGGATTAACTTTGTGCTCTTTGTGTTTTATAACCAGTTATGATTGGAGGCGTAACCTATATAGATTCCTTTTTGCCTGCGGCGGATGCCCTGTTCAGTTATTTAAATGAGCAGGTAGATTGGGATGTGAGCATGTCGGCGCGTAAAACGGCGAGTTACGGTGTTGCTTATAATTATTCGCAGATGAGTTATCCGTACCGCCAGATGCCTGATGCGCTGGAAGAGATATGCCAAACCATAAATAAAACTATCGGCTTTAAACCCAACAATTGCCTTATCAATTACTATGGTGATGGGAGTTCTAAAATGGGTTTCCATGCAGACCAAACCGATATTTTGGATAAAGGTACAGGTGTGGTTATTGTTTCTTTAGGTGCAGCGAGAGTATTAAGATTTAAGAATATCACTGATAATGATAATCTGGTAGATTATAAGCTGGCTTCCGGTTCGCTATTGTATATGGATCAGGATGTGCAGGCGAAATGGCTGCATGCCATACCAAAATCTGACGATGTGCAGCCGAGGATAAGTTTAACCTTTCGTAAGATCCTGTCTGCCTAAGTTTTTATTATGACGACTGATGATATATTGAAAGGCGTGTTATACCGCGACGGACATTGCACCATCAATGCCGTTTATGATGAGGCGGAAACAAATGCATTGGTAAATTTATTGCGCCAGGCCGAATCTGACAATGATACCTTCCGCAAAACAGACGACTTGTTTGCCATCAGGCAAGTGCTAAAGGAAGTGCCGGCGTTGAGTAATCTGGTTTTTAATAATAAGTTGAAGTCGGTAATCAATTATCTGTTTGGTGATGGATACTTTGTTGTAAAATCTATCTACTTTGATAAGCCGCCTGCCTCCAACTGGTTTGTGGCCTGGCATCAGGATCTAACTATTTCTGTAAATAAAAAGGTTGAACTTGGTGGTTATGGCCCGTGGACGGTGAAGCAAAATCAGTTTGCTGTACAGCCGCCGTTAAATATTCTGCAAGATAACTTTACTATTCGCATCCATTTAGATGATGCCGATGAAGGAAATGGCGCACTGAAAGTGATCCCCGGCTCGCATCTCAGGAATATATATCGCCCCGAAACTATTAACTGGCAAGTTGAGCAGCCGCATACTTGTGCGGTTGCAGCCGGTGGCGTTATGATCATGCGGCCATTGCTTATGCATGCTTCAGGCCGTACCACAAACAGTAAACCGCGCAAGGTTATACATATTGAATTTAGCAGGACTGAGTTGCCTGAGGAGATCAGGTGGTCAGAACGTATGAACGTATTGTAAAACTCAAATTTTATCCATAAACTGCATTGAAAAAACCAACCTTATGCAGTATCGCCAACGTTCGCAAGTAAACTTTAAACCCAGTATTAAAACCATAAAAATTATACACATGGCTTTATTAGCAGGGCAGTGCATTTTTGCCGGAGCGGTGTTGTTCTTACGACAAAAAAAAGACCAGCAAAGTATTACAGACCAGAGTGTTTTCTTAATCGTCGCCGTTGCGTTGGCAGCGATTGGGTTTTTCGTGGGCAACCTGCTCTACAAACAGATGGTGGCAAAGGCGCTAACGAAAGAAACGTTTACCGAAAAGATAGCAACCTATCAATCAGGCATGATCATTCGTTGTGCATCGGCAGAAGGGCCGGCGTTGTTCAATATCGTATGTTTCTTCCTAACAGGTAACTACATATTCATGGGTATCTTAGCCGTATTGCTGGCCTATTTCCTCAGCATCCGCCCAACTTTAGATGGTATTGCTGATGCGCTGCAGCTTACTTACGAGGAAAAAGCAGAGCTGGAGCGAGGCTGAGGACCTTATATTTATTTATCAATTTAACTCTAACACAGCACTCAAACGTTTTCGCAGAATAAATTGAAGGGTATGTAAAGTATACACTATATATCTTAAATTAGCTTTACAAACCAATTAGATCTAACCTCATGACCTTTGCTATCAAACTGAAAGCCATCTTGTTTGGCTTTATTTGCCTGTGCTTTATACAGCAGGTATCAGCGCAAAAAAAAGCTGCTAAACCTTTGTTTAAAGTGATAGGCTTTTACACGGGTAAAGAAGACCAGGCGCACATCAGTTTCTTACACGAGGCTACCAAATGGTTCCCTGCAATGGCTAAAAAGTATAATTTTACTTTTGATTCTACCGCCAACTGGGGTAACCTTAACGATGAATTTCTGAAAAAGTACCAGGTAGTTATTTTCCTTGACACCCGCCCCGAGGATTCGCTGCAACGCGCAGCTTTTGAACGCTACATGAAGGCTGGCGGCGGCTGGATGGGTTTCCATTTCTCGGCTTTCGTGTTAGAAAAATCGGCTATACCTGCTAATTGGGATTGGTATCATAATGTGTTCCTGGGCTCGGGGCAATATGGTAGCAATACCTGGCGGCCAACATCGGCCACGTTAAAGGTAGAAAACAGAGCACATCCTGCAACTAAAAACCTGCCTGCCACATTTAAATCGCAACCAAACGAATGGTATCGCTGGGAGAATGACCTCACCAAAAACCCAAGTATCGAGATATTAGCTTCTATTGATCCGGTAAGTTTTCCGTTAGGTACCGGCCCAAAACCACATGAGATCTGGCATAGCGGTTATTATCCCGTAGTATGGACAAACAGGAATTACAAGATGATCTATTTTAACATGGGCCATAATGATATTGATTATGAAAACCATACAAATAAAGACCTCTCGCATACATTTGGCAATCCTGCAGAGGATAAGTTTATACTGGATGCCCTGATGTGGCTTGGTACGTCAAAACATAACTAACTAAACATACTTCATTATCTCACACTACACAACCATGAAGAGAAAATTTTTAATAGCCGGGCTGGTTTGTATATCAGCAGGCGCATTCAGTCAGCGGGTGCCTAAAAAGGCAATGCCATACTCGGCAGCTAACCGTACTGTTAAGGTATTTGTAACCGAGAAGGAATCAAACAAACGCCTTGCACCTGCAGGCGACCTTAAATTTGTTACCGAAGCCCAACCACCGGAAACAGAAACCGTGGTGTTTGTTGATCCTGAAAGGAAGTTCCAAACCATGCTGGGTATTGGAGGTGCTTTAACGGATGCGTCGGCAGAAACATTCTACAAATTACCAAAGGATAAGCAGAAAGACCTGATAGAAGCTTATTACAATCCGCAAAGCGGGATAGGCTACACCTTTGCCCGTACCAGTATCCAAAGCTGCGATTTTAGCAGCGGTAGTTACAGTTACGTGAGCAACAGCGATAAAAATCTGTCAACTTTTGATGTTAGCCATGATAAGCAGTACCGCATACCATTTATAAAAGCGGCTACACAGGCAGCGGGGGGTAAACTACCCATGTTTGTATCGCCGTGGAGCCCGCCGGCTTTTATGAAAACCAATAACGATGTACTACATGGCGGCCATCTTAAACCAGAGTATGCGCAAAGCTGGGCCAACTTTTATGTGAAGTTCATTAAAGCGTATGAGAAGCTGGGTATGCCGGTTTGGGGCTTATCGGTACAAAACGAACCGATGGCCACCCAAACATGGGAATCATGTAACTACACTGCCGAGGAAGAGCGCGACTTTGTAAAGAATTATTTGGGCCCAACGCTTGCTAAAAATGGCTTGGGTGGCAAAAAATTGATTGTATGGGATCATAACCGCGATTTGTTGTACCAACGCGCCAGCACCATGATGGAAGACCCTGCCGCAGCCAAATATGTATGGGGTATAGGTTTTCACTGGTACGAGACCTGGACGGGTGCCGGCCAAAATTTTGAGAGTGTACGCCTTACGCATGAAGCTTTCCCTGATAAGAACCTGGTATTTACCGAAGGTTGTGTAGAGAAATTCGACTTTGAAAGATTAACCGATTGGGCCTTGGGCGAGCGCTATGGCCTTTCAATGATAAATGATTTTAACGCAGGTACCGTAGCCTGGACAGATTGGAACGTCCTGCTTGATGAAAAAGGCGGGCCGAACCACGTAGGTAACTTCTGCTTTGCGCCGGTACATGCCGATACCCGTAGCGGGCAATTGTTATATACCAACTCTTATTATTATATAGGCCATTTCTCAAAATACATTCGCCCGGGTGCAAGGCGCATTGCCAGTTCTGCCAGCAGGGATAAACTGTTAAGCACAGCTTACATGAACCCCGATGGTAAAATAGCCGTAGTGGTAATGAACCGTACTGATGAAAAGATAGATTACAGCCTTTGGATAAAAGGAAAGGCTGCAAAAACCACTACCGAACCACATTCTATTGCTACATTAGTTGTAAATTAGTGCTGATGGGAGCTTATAAAAAATGGTTGGTATTTAGCCTGATATGGGCTGTATTTATGTTTGTATGTATGGGGCTGTTGTGGCCCTGGTACCTGGGCGATGCAATTACAGTCCGTTCAATAACGGGTAATATTATTGCTTACACGCTGGGTGGTTTGCTGTATGGCTACACTATGTACCGGCTTGCACAGCGCCGCTTAAAAAAACAACAGCTGCAATAAACAAAAAGCCCCCCCGGCATAGCCGAGGGGCTTTTTGTCAAAAGGGGGATTATTTTAATTGGCCAAGGCCTAAAAGGTTCAGGCCGTTTAAAAGTACCAATGTAGACCTGTTTACATCATCGCCATTGCGGGTTGATAATGCAAGCCTAAGCAAGCTATTGCCGCCAATGGTTAAACTTATACCTAAAGCTGAAGTGGTGCCGGCACCACCGTTAATTTCAACTAACTCTTTCTCTGTTAATTCCGTCATTTTCATGATACATTAATTTTAGAAGTTAATAAATATGCTGCCTTTGTGCAGCTATAATTATCAACGCAAACAAGATGCCTTTAGCCCAAAGCGCAACTGTTAGAGTTTTTAGGAATACTGTTCAATTTTTACTTTTAGTATGGTTTTGTAAACCAAATTGTTGTTTTGTTAAATTGTAAAGAAAAAATTAACAACTTTTGGTGAATAGTAGTGTTAGGTTAAATAGTAACAGTTAGTAGAAAACACCAAAGGATATGCAGTAGCAAAACTAAAGAAAGCTTTCGGTATGTAATTCCCTGAAATGTGAGTGCGAGGAAAAACGCCGGGCTGTTGAAGCACCGGCGTTTTTTGTTTGATGAACTAAACATAAAAACGCGTCATCCCGAATTTATTTCGGGATCCCACGTGATTAGTAGTCAGCCTTTCTGATGGGATGCCGAAACAAGTTCGGCCTCACGTATTTTGTTATTTATTGCGTATAAAAACCTGATATTTGCCCCACCACCAATTGTAGGCCTTTATGAAACTCCGCATCCTGGCACTCGTATTCACTTTATTCGCTTTACAAGCATCAGCCCAAACCAAACGGCTAACTTATTGCAATCCGCTTAACCTCGATTATGGATACACTCCCTTCGCCAACTTTGCAGCCTGGGGCAAGCATCGTGCTACTGCCGACCCAACCATGACTTTTTTTAAAGGCAACTACTACCTGTTCAGTACCAATCAATTTGGTTACTGGTGGAGCCCGGATATGCTGAACTGGAAGTTTGTATCGCGCAAGTTTGTGCGCCCTTACAACGAGGTGCAGGGCGATGAGCTTTGCGCGCCGGGTACATTGGTTTTAGGCGATACCCTATTAGTGATAGGATCAACCTATAATAAAGATTTTACCCTCTGGATGAGTACCGACCCCCGTACCGATACCTGGAAGGCCGCCAAAGATTACTTCAAAGTAGGTGCCTGGGATCCGGGATTATTTGCCGATGATGACGGCCGCGTTTACATTTACCATGGCAGCAGCAATACCCTGCCTATGTACGGGCAGGAGATAGACCGCAAAACGTTTGAACCCATCGGCCCCAAAAAGGAAATGATAAAACTAAACTGGGAGCAACACGGCTGGGAGCGTTTCGGCGAGAATAATGATAATGTTTTCCTCACCGGCTTTATGGAAGGCGGTTGGATGAACAAACACAACGGCAAATACTACCTGCAATACGCGGCGCCCGGCACCGAAGGCCGTGGCTATGGCGATGGCGTTTATGTGGGCGATAAACCACTTGGTCCGTTCACATATCAAAAGCATAATCCGTTTAGCTATAAACCTGGCGGTTTTGCAAAAGGTGCAGGCCATGGTGCTACCTGGGCCGATAAGTTTGGCAATTACTGGCATATATCAACCATGGTGATAGATGTGAAAAATAACTTTGAGCGCCGCATTGGTTTTTGGCCTGCAGGTTTTGATGCCGATGGGACGATGTTCACGAATACCTCTTATGGTGATTACCCGCATTACCTATCCAACGGGAAAGAAGACCACGTAAAGACCAGCAATTTTACCGGCTGGATGCTGCTGAACTATAACAAGCCTGTACAGGTATCGTCAACCCTTGGGGCTTATGTACCCAACCTGGCTGTTGATGAGGACATCAAAACCTACTGGAGCGCCAAAACCGCCAATAAAGGCGAGTGGCTGCAAACCGACCTGGGCGATGTAAGCACCGTGAAGGCCATTCAAATCAACTACGCCGATCAGGATGCCGGCTTTATGGGGAAATCGCTTGGCGTTTATCATCAGTACAAAATAACGGCCTCAAATGATGGCAAAACATGGAGAACTGTGGTAGATAAAAGCCAGAACAAAACCGATGTACCACATGATTATGTAGAGCTGAAAACGCCGGTTAAAGCCCGCTTCCTGAAAATTACCAACCTGCACATGCCTACGGGCAAATTTGCGCTATCGGGCTTTAGGGTATTTGGCAAAGGTGCAGGAGCGGTGCCCGATACGGTTAAAAATTTCATCGTGTTGCGTGGTAAGGCAGAAAGCCGCAACTCATGGTTACGCTGGCAGCAAACCGATGGCGCGGTAGGCTATACTATCTATATGGGCATAGCGCCGGATAAGTTGTACAATAATATTATGGTGTACAACGTAAACGAGTACTATTTTAATGGGATGGAGAAAGATACACCATACTATTTCCAGATAGAGGCCTTTAATGAGAACGGGATAAGCAAGCGCACAAAGGTGATGAAGGTGGAATAAGCTGAAACTATATAGCCCGCAACGGGTTTTATACACACTAAGTGTTTGAAAAATTCATAATTAAATAATATGCCGATTGAATTTTTTAATTTAGCGGCGGGAAAATTGTATGAAGATCACATTTGACTTTGAGAAACCTCTTGCTGAGATAGAGGGACAGATTGAAAAGGTTAAGCAAGTTGAAGAAAAAAACAAGCTTGACATGTCTGCCACTGTAGCTGAATTAGAAGCTAAACTGCAAGAGGCACAGAAAGAAATATATAACAACCTTACAGGCTGGCAAAAAGTACAGATATCGCGCCATCCTGAGCGCCCTTATACTCTACAGTATCTGGAGCTTATTTGCGACGATTTTATAGAACTGCACGGCGATCGTACCGTTGGCGATGATAAAGCCATTATTGGTGGTTTTGGTACCATCAACGGGCAAACTGCTATGTTCATTGGTCACCAAAAGGGCCGTAACACCAAAGAGCGCCAGTATCGCAACTTCGGTATGGCTAACCCCGAGGGTTACCGCAAAGCTTTAAGGCTGATGAAAATGGCCGAAAAGTTCAACAAACCTATCATAACCCTGATAGATACGCCGGGCGCGTACCCTGGTCTGGAAGCTGAAGAGCGCGGCCAAGGCGAGGCTATTGCCCGTAACTTGTTAGAGATGGCGGTATTGAAAGTACCTATCATCTGCGTTATCATCGGCGAAGGCGCATCTGGTGGTGCATTGGGTATTGGCATTGGCGATAAGGTAATGATGCTGGATAACTCATGGTATTCGGTTATTTCGCCCGAGAACTGTTCAACCATCCTGTTTAAAACATGGGAGCAGAAAGAGCGTGCTGCAGAGATGCTTAAGCTTACCTCAACCGAGATGTTGAAGAACAAGCTGATCGATGGCGTGATAAAAGAACCACTTGGTGGCGCGCATCAGGATCCGGTTGCTATGGCTGCCACCCTTAAAAAACAATTAATAAAAGATCTTAAAACCCTCGGTGAGAAAAACATCGATGAACTGGTTGCCGAACGTATCGACAAGTTCTGTAACATGGGTGTAGTTGAGGAATAATCTTTTTGACAAGAATACAGGAAAGCGGCAGTGATGCCGCTTTTTTTATTGGCCATTTGTCATGGTGAGCCTGTCGAACCGCTATCACGCGGATAGGTCTTCGACAACTTCATACTGACAGGTTTAATATATTTTGACCTACTTCTTCTCCAACTCCTCAATTATTTTCTTTGCCATTTCGTTGTTCGGGTCTAAAGCAACCGAGCGTTTATAATTCAGCAGGGTTTTCTCTTTATTGCCTTTAGCATTGTAGGCATCGGCCAAACTATCAAACACATTGCCCGATTGCGGGAATAGCTGCGTGTTGTATTCAAACACAGCAATAGCATCATCAATACGATTTTTGCCCTTGTAATAGTAACCTATCATGTTCAGTGACGACTCATTATCAAACCCATATTCGGCTGCGTATTTGTCTTTTAGTTTGTTATACCATGGGATTATCTCGTAACCTTTAAGGCTGTCCAGTTGCCTGGCAAAATCATTTAATATCGATTTTTTTGGCTGCTGATATGGTTTGCCGTCCAGTATGGCTTCAATGGCATGGTCAACATCATAGAGGGTGTTTTGCTTGTTGTTAGTAAGCAGTATAATGGTGCGGCCCCGGGTAGGGTAAGCGGTTAGTAATGCCTGGTAGTTAAGTGCGGTGCCATCATGCTGGTGATAGGTTAATTTATCGCCATCCATAGTACCGCCACCCAAGCCGCATTGTTTGCCCGGTGCAAACGGTGTAAGTATCTCACGGGTTGATTGCGGGCTGATGAGTTTGAAATTTTCCAATGCCTTTTCCCATTTATAGAAATCATCCAGGGTAACCGCCGTCCACCCGGTAATAGGGTATTGCATAGCAGATTGTAGCTTATAATTGTTATATGATTTCGTCATCATAGGCGTTTGTTCGCCCGGATCTACAACAGAGTTGTTCATCCCGCAGGGTTTAAGCATTTTCTCCGTCACAAAATCCGCGAAACTTTGGCCCGTTATTTTTTCGATGATCTGCCTTTGCAGTAAAGTATTGCTGTTGTTATAGGCGTATTGAGTACCCGGTTCAAAATCCAGCTTGTCGAAAGCTTTGAGGGCGGCCATGGCTTCCGCATCTGAATGCAATTCGCCCCATTTAAGGTTGGGTAAACCACTGGCATATTGAAGCAGGTTTTTGATGCTGATCTTATCCGCCCATGTAGGGAAACCACTTAAGTATTTTGACACTTTATCATCAAGCATAAGCTTGCCCTGTTCTTTCAGCATCATGATGCCCACGGCGTTAAACTCCTTGGCTATAGAACCAATATGAAAGCGATAATCTACAGTAAGTGCTTGCTTTTCGGTAGCATCGGTATAGCCAATGCCAGCTTCATAAATCACCTTGCCTTTGTCTATTACCAATACATTCCCTTTAAATACACCAATGCGGTTACTTTGGTGTATCAATGAGTCGATAGTTGAGGCTTTGTTTTGTGCTGTAGCAACAAGCGAAGCCCCCGTAAGAAAGAGGGTAAGGCAGGTGTTTTTCATGACGGTTAGAGAGAGGGATGAGGGAGAATGTTACAAATGTTTATCCTTCTCCGCCAGCCGCCAGATCAAAACGATAAAACAGGGCTAAATAAAAAAGCGGCCATTTGGCCGCTTTTAATCTTATTCAGCTTGTTCCGGTTGTCCTTGTGGTTCTTGCTGCTGTTGTTGCTGCAGCATACCCCCAAACTTGGTGCTGTAATCTTTTAATTGCGCCTCGAGCTTGGTAGCAAGCGCAGTTTGGTTGTGGTCTTTTGTAGACTGCGATAGGCTGTTCAGTAACGAAAGGCTCAACTGTATATCGCGGCCGTTAATGGTGCCCTCGTTGTTTTGGTATTGGGTATAGTTAAACTTAAGATTATCTATTACATAATCGTCAATGTCATTTACCCATTTAGTTGCTGTTGCAACATCGCCAACACGGTACAAAGCCTCTATCATATAATATTTTCGAATAGCTATCTCTGAAGAACTGATCTGCGATGGCATAACGGCATCATACTTTTGCAGGGCTTTTTTTGCCAGGTCCTGATGGCCTTCTTTAATAAGGTTATCTGCCAGGGTAGAGTACAGGCGAGCCACCAGCGGGTAAAACAGGTTCACAGATTCATGATCCAGGTACTTGGCTGTTTTAAAGTTACCGTACTTGTATTTGTTAACCATGTTGTTATACATGATCAGCGTGTTGCTGTTCTCTTGTGCCGCATGGGTGCTATCCGGTTTAAACGGCATTAAACGGTATGAGAAACCTTCACTGTACAGGTAGCGGTCTAAACCCAGCATATTGCTGCTTGGTACGGTAGTAGCAAAGTAAATAGGGCGTTTCCAGTTGTTGTGGGCAATAATATCCATCATGGCCAGGTTATCCTTGGTAACATATTTACCCGGGTAGGTCCAATCCATCTCAGGAACTATCTGATCTTTTTTATCAGCAGGTACAGCGCCCGATTTTATCACGTCCTCAGCATTAACTGTTAAACGGAAGTTTTTGGTTGGCAGGTAGTTTGCACTTTCGCCGTTGTTGTATTGCACCATCGAGTTAGGGCTATCAGATGTAAGGAAATCAAATACCTCTTTTAACTCAACAGGGCCTGCAATTTTAGCATCGTTATAGTAAAGCACATCGCGCACACCGGCTTCAAACTTTTTGTTATCCATGGTGATAGGCAACGGTGCGGACTCGTTCATTTTGCCTTTCATCTGGCGGATATACCAATCGGTACCTAAAAGGCTAAGGTTTACGATACGCACATCAGGGCGCACGCCTTCTACTTCCTGTACATACCAAAGCGGGTAAGTATCGTTATCGGCATAAGTGAACAAAATGGCATTTGGCGCACATGAGGTAAGGTAATTATAAGCCATATCGTGCGGTGTCATTTTGGTAGAACGGTCATGATCATCCCATTCCTGGCTTGCCATTAATACAGGAGCCGCCAACAAGCAAACAGTGGTAGCTATGATAGCACCTGTTTTTGCATTGATCTTTTTGCTCAGCAGGTCGGCAATCATCAACACACCTAAACCTATCCAGATGGCAAAGGCATAGAACGAGCCTGCGTAAGCATAATCACGTTCGCGTGGTTGCAAAGGGTCCTGGTTAAGATAAAGTACAATGGCTAAACCGGTAAAGAAGAACAATACTGTTACCACCCCTGCATCGCGCTGGTTGCGTTTAAAGTGATAGAATAAACCACATATACCGATAATCAATGGCAGGAAGAATAACCTGTTGTATGATTTGCTATCGGTAACGCTCTTAGGTAATTGCTTGCCAAAGTTAAAGCCGCTTATCCAGCTGCCATCAGGGCCTTGTGCGGTTTGGCCGTCCTGGTCGTTTGCACGGCCAACAAAGTTCCACAAGAAATAGCGTGTATACATTTGTGTTACCTGCCAGGTGGCAAAAAAGCCAATATTGGTAGCCATTGTTGGTTTTTCTTCGGGGCCAAGGTTGCTCCACATCCTGTAAAACTCAGGGTGTTGGTCTTTTTGGCTAAACATACGCGGAAACAGCGTATTACGGTCGTAAATAGTAGTTAGCTTTTTGCCGGCTACTTCGTATTTGGTATCACCACGGCGGTACAGGTTAGCACCCTCTTTTTGGTCGATAGGCTGTGCATCAAAGAAATTGCCATATAATAAAGGCGTTTCGCCATACTGGTCGCGGTTAAGGTAGCTATTCAAAGCAAAGGCATCCTCAGGGTCGCTGTTGTTTAGGTTGGTGCCTGCTTTTGCACGAATAACGATCATCACAAAAGAGCTGTAACCAAACAGGATGAACACTGCACAGGTAAGCACCTGGTTTAATATACTGCGGCGGGTACGTACTTTTAACACATACTCTAACAAAGCCAAAATAGCTATACCGGCAACCAAGCCAATAATGCCGGTGCTGAAACCTAATACTAAAAGGAAACATGCAATGGCTACCCACAGGTAAGTATTGTTTGCATTTAAAGTATAGATAATACCAAAGGCCAATGCACCTACCAAAAGCAGGTAAAAGATAATAGCACCGGTATTAAAGCTCATGCCCAAGGTGTTCACAAAAAACAGATCGGAGAAAGCTGCACCTTTAACCGTGAATTGGATAACGCCCCAAAGGATAACCGCAACGGTAACACAACCTAAAAGGAAATAGCCAATGGTGCCTTTAGTATCAATATTTTTAGCCCTGCGGAAGTAAATAACCAACGCGATAGCAGGTATAACCAGTAAGTTTAACAAGTGGATACCTATTGATAAGCCCATAACATAGGCAATAAAAACTATCCATTTATCAGAACGGGCCTCATCTGCATGGGCATCCCATTTCAATATGGCCCAGAAAACGATGGCCGTACACAGTGATGATTGTGCATAAACTTCGCTCTCTACAGCCGAGAACCAGAAGGTATCAGAATAAGTATAAGCCAACGCACCAACCAAACCGGCACCCATAATAAGGATGGTTTTGGTAAGGTCTATTTCTTCGTTTGCTTTGGCAACCAGCTTTTTGGCCAATGCGGTAATAGTCCAGAACAGGAACAATATAGTGGCACCGCTGGCTAAGGCCGATGCAAGGTTGGTAAAGTATGCTACCTTGGTATTATCGCCCATTGAGAGGAGCGAAAATACTTTACCTATCATGGTAAATAAAGGTGCACCAGGCTGGTGTGCCACTTGCAAACGGTAAATACAGGCTATAAACTCGCCGCAATCCCAGAAACTGGTAGAGGGCTCAAGGGTTAAGATGTAGGTAATTGAAGCAATAATACCGGCTGCCCAGCCAACGATATTGTTAATTTTATTGTAGTTCATTACTGATTATTTCAGGATACAACAGGGTTAAGCAGCCGAAATTAGTAAAAACATTATGTAATCTCCCTTAAAACCTAAAACCTTAACAATTTTTAACGGATTATGAGGCACTTACAAATTAGCTTAATATTTTTTTAAATTTTGCTTTTGACTTTTCAAAAAACGCCCTATATTTGCATTCCATTTCGGAGAGGTCAAACAAACTGAAGGGAGATTGCCTGATAGTATAATGGTAGTACGACGGTTTTTGGTACCGTTTGTCTTGGTTCGAATCCAGGTCGGGCAACTTAAGAATAATCGGATTTCTAATTTTCATTTTCGGTAACACGATTTGAAAGTAAGAAATCCGAAGTTTTTTATAGGGGTTGATACACTACGCGATTAAAGACAGAACTATTTAGAAAACTATCTTAATCTATAAATCAAAATGCCTTTACAGTTTAATACAGTTAAGCTATTTGCAGGATCGGGATCAACCGAGATTGCTAAAAACATTGCCGCATCATACGGTAAAGATCTTGGCCAGGTAGCCATTTCGCGTTTCAGCGATGGTGAGTACCAACCGCATTTTGATGAATCTGTTCGTGGTTGCGACGTTTTTATCATCCAGTCTACCAACCCGCCTACCGATAATTTAATGGAACTGTTAATGATGGTTGATGCCGCACGCCGTGCATCAGCACACTACATCACTGCAGTAATCCCTTATTTTGGTTTGGCCAGGCAGGACAGGAAAGACAAGCCACGTGTGGCCATCGGTTCAAAATTGGTAGCTAACCTGCTGGTTGCAGCAGGTATCCACCGTATCATGACGATGGATTTGCACGCAGCGCAGATACAGGCGTTTTTTGATGTACCGGTAGATCACCTTGATGCTTCTATCATATTTGTACCTTATATCAAAAGCCTTGGTTTAGAAAACCTCACCATTGCATCGCCGGATATGGGTGGCTCGTACAGGGCGCGTAACTTTGCCAAGTATTTTAATGCTGAGGTAGTAATTTGCGATAAACGCCGCAAGCGTGCCAACGAGATAGAGAGCATGACCGTTATTGGTGATGTAACTGATCAGGACATTGTGTTGATAGATGATATTGTTGATACTGCGGGTACATTGGCAAAAGCAGCAGCGTTAATTATGGAGCGTGGTGCACGTTCGGTAAGGGCGGTTTGTACGCACCCTGTATTATCAGGCAAAGCGTATGAAACTATCGAGAACTCGGCTTTAACTGAGTTGATTGTTACCGATACCATCCCGCTTAAACAGGCAAGCAGCAAAATAAGAGTATTATCAACTGCCGAACTGTTTGCCAAAGCAATAATGAATGTAAACGAGCATGGTTCAATAAGCCAGCTGTTTAAAGTAGAATAATAAAGAGCTTATAGTTAATGGTTGATGGTTCATAGCCGGATACCCGAGATAAGCTGATAAAGATATTCGTGAAGATTAGGCCATGAACTATGATCTATAAACCACGGACTTAACAAATAAATTATATAAATAAATGAAATCAATTGCTATTAGCGGTTCTCCAAGAGAGAACGTAGGGAAAAGAGACGCTAAAGAACTGCGTTACCAGGGCTTAGTGCCTGCAGTACTTTACGGTGGTGCTACCCAGACCCACTTTGCAGTGTCCGCAGCTGATTTGAGAGCCGTAATTTACACTCCGGTTGTTCATTTCATCGACATTGAAGTTGCAGGTAAAAAAACACAGGCTATCATTAAAGATGCACAATTCCATCCTTTAACTGAGCAGCTTTTACACATCGACTTTTTACAGTTAGATGAGAACAAACCAGTAACTATCGAGATCCCTGTTAAATTAACCGGTACATCTCCTGGTGTTAAAGTGGGTGGTAAATTAGTTCAGAAATTACGCAAACTGCGCGTTAAAGCTCTTCCGAAAGATCACTTAGATAACATCGAAGTGAGCATCGAGTCGTTAGAGGTTGGTAAATCAGTACGTGTTAGCGACATTAAAGTTGATAACCTTACTATCACCAACGCACAAGAAGATACTATCGTTTCGGTAACTACTTCACGTGCGCTACGTCAGGCAGAACAAGAAAACAGAGGCAAGTAATTGCCCTTTGTTCCCCAAAAGGGAATGAAAAGAAAAGCGGTGACATTTGTCATCGCTTTTTTTTGTGTAGCCCTTATTTCTTGTTATGTGACCGAAGCTAAAACATCATGTCATTTCGAACGAGCGGGAGCGAGGAGAAATCCTGTTATTAATGTTAAGCTCACCGCTTGTCTTATCTAACAAGATTTCTCGTCGCCCACACGCAAAGCCCACCGCTTCTGCTCGCTCGAAATGACATTTTGTTTTTAGCGGACCCTGTAGAAGAGTTTGAGAGAGACTCCGTTTTTTTATTAATTTGCGCACTAAAATAATTATGGGTATAAAACCCTATTTCAGTAAATATCTTAAAAAAGTACCCCCTTCAGGGGGCGGAGGGGGCATGAAATATTTGATCGTCGGTTTGGGTAATATTGGTCCGGAGTATGCAGACACACGCCATAACATTGGTTTTATGGTGCTGGATGAGTATGCTAAACAGGAGAATGTCAAATTCCATAACATGCGCCTGGCCTATTATACCGAGGTGAGCCACAAAGGGCGTACCCTTCACCTGATAAAACCTACCACCTACATGAACTTGAGTGGTAAGGCCCTTAACCATTGGATGAAGGAACTGAAGATCCCCGTACAAAATGTATTGGTAATTGTAGATGACCTTGCTTTGCCATTAGGTACCCTGCGCCTTAAACCCAAAGGAAGTGCTGCCGGCCATAATGGCTTAAGAAACATTGAGGCTGTTTTGGGTAATAATGAATATGCACGTCTTCGTTTCGGCATCAGCGACAACTATCCCAAAGGCCGCCAGGTTGACTACGTGCTGGGTGGCTTTGATGACGATGAGAAACCGGAATTGCCGGCGCTGATAGATAGGTCGATAGAGATGGTAAAAAGCTTTGCCACAATAGGTACCGAGCTTACCATGACAAAATTTAATAAATAACATTTTTGTTACACAATAAATCTTAAAAAGGGGAGTTTTTGGGTGCAACATACGTGTATCTTCGCGCGTCTTGTAACCTAAATCACTAAATGAAAAAACTCCTTCTGGCGGTTCTGCTAAACTGCCTGTGTGTTACCTTATCACTTGCTCAATCTCCTGTACAAAATATTTCAGTAAAAGGCCTGGTTATCGATTCTGCAGTTAATAAGCCCCTTGGCTTTGTTACCGTGGCTTTAACAGATGCTGCCAGCAATGCTCCTGTAAAAAGTATGCTCAGTAAGGACGATGGTACTTTTGAAATAACCGGCCTTGCCCAAAAGCCATACAAGCTGGCTTTGGTTTATATGGGCTATGCTACTAAAGTGATAGAGATACCCACCGATAAAAAAGTGGTTGATATTGGCCGCGTATTATTGGCGCCTACACATAATCAATTAAAAGAAGTATCGGTAGTGGCAACCAAACCGCTGATGAAGCAAGAGGTTGACCGCCTGAGCTACGATGTACAAGCCGACCCTGAGGCCAAAGTTGTTACCGCACTGGATATGATCCGCAAGGTGCCATTGCTTTCTGTAGACGGTAATGATAACATTAAACTGCGCGGAAGCGGTAATTATAAGATCCTGTTAAACGGTAAAGAATCTGCTTTGATGGCCCGAAACCCATCAGATATATTAAAAGCCATGCCGGGTACCAATATCATCAAAATAGAGGTGATCACTACGCCGCCGGCTAAGTACGATGCCGAAGGTTTGGCAGGCATCATCAACATCATTACCCAAAAAAAAGGAGATGAGGGGTACAATGGTTCTTTTAATACAAACTACCACACCGTATGGGGGCCGCGTGCTAACCTTAACTTTACGGTTAAGAAAGGCAAGTTCGGCGTTACGGGTTATACCGGCGTAGGCCATCGCCCAAAACGCCCTACTAAGTTTTACAACAGGAATGATTTTTTAGAACAGCCCCAGAATGCATCAGTAGAACAGGACGGCGACAGATTTAGCACGGGTAACAACCATTACTTTAGTACCGAACTAAGTTTTGAGGCCGATACGCTTAACCTGTTCACCGGTACGTTCAACTATTACCGTAATGGTATGGAGAACGGCTCTACCCAAAATACTACCGAAGTAAATGGTAGCGATACCACAAGGTACACTGCTACAAACGATGGTAACTCGGTTTATAAAGGCTTTGATTTTGGTTTGAACTACCAGTTGGGTTTCAAAAACAATAAAGACCAGTTGCTTACTGCATCTTATAAATACAGCGATAACAGCAGCAATACGTTAACCATGGTAGTACCGGGTAATTCTACCCCATTTCGCCAGATAAACCTGCCGGGTGGTAAAGAACATACTACCCAGTTAGATTATGTACAGCCCTTTAAAAAGCTGAACATTGAGGCAGGCGGTAAAATGATCAACCGAATCAATTACAGTAAGTTCCATACCGACCTGAGGAATACAGACGGCGATTATATTGATAACAGCGGCCAGATAAATGATTTCGACTATCATCAGAATATCTACAGCGCCTACAACTCCTATACTTTAAAGTTTGAGAAATGGACGTTTAAGGCAGGCGCCAGATACGAGCGCACCGAGATCGATGCCAACTTTAAGACCGTAACTAATGGTGCGCAAACCAATACGCCCTTAGATCAATCGTTCACTAATGTGGTGCCGTCGTTCTCAATGCAGCGCTCGTTGAAAAACAGCAGCCTTACGTTTGGTTTTACGCAGCGCATCCAGCGCCCCGGTATATGGCAGCTGAACCCTTTTGTGGATAGTACCAACGTGAAATTCATCAGTAGAGGTAACCCGGAGTTGCGCCCGGCGGTTAATAATAACTTTGAACTGGGCTACAGTAATTTTGCCAAGGGGTCGCTTAACATCAGCCTAAGCTACTCTTTTGCTAATAATACCGTGCAAAATTTAACCAGTGTTGAGGGTACCGTTACCACCACTACTTACGCTAACGTAGGTAAGAACAAAAACCTTGGGTTGGATGTGAACTGGCAATATCCTATTACGCCAAAGTTTAATGTAAATGTTAACGCCGAGATAATGCGCGTATGGCTTAATGGTACTTTCAATAACGAGTTTTTAACCAACAAAGGTTATCAGGGCCACGTGTTCACCAACGGTAATTACAAGTTTGATAATGGTTTTCGCGTAGGTGCAAACGTTGGTTTCGATAGCCGTTACGTAATGCTGCAGGGGATAGATAATTATTACCTGGGTTACGGCTTTAATGCTTCAAAAGAGATGCTGAATAAAAAGTTAAACATTTCATTGTATGTGAACGGGCCTTTCAGTAAATACATTAAGCTCGATTTCCGCACCCGTACAAATTCGTTTGATAACATCACTTACAACTACCAAAACTTTAGAGCATTTAGTTTGGGCTTAAACTATAAGTTTGGCTCGCTGAGCGCCTCCATCAAGAAAAATCAACGCGGAATTAATAATGATGATGCAACAGGCGGTGCTAAAAATTAATAATTTAGCCGCATGAAAGTATACGGTATAACCAATTGCAATACGGTAAAAAAAGCCTTAGACTGGTTTAAGGCCAACAACGTGGCTTATGAGTTTCATGATTTTAAAAAGCTAGGCATCAGCCGCGAAAAGTTGGAGGAGTGGGATGCCAAAGCAGGGTACGAAAAATTCCTGAACAAACAGGGCCTTACCTGGAAACAGCTTGACCCCGCCGTTAAAGAAGGCGTTAAAACCAAGGATGACGCGCTTAAACTACTGCAAGAGAAAACCAGCATGATCAAACGCCCGGTTATTGAAAAGGATGATTTCCTGTTCTTTGGCTTTGATGAAGGTGTTTACAACAATGAGTTGAAATAAATAACCCGTCTATAAAAGGCTGTTCATCAGCCTTAAGGTAAATTACTTATTACACTATTATTTGGTAAGTATATGCAATAGTATATTGTGTATACTTGCTTTTGTTTTTACTAAATCATTAAAATACTATGAAACTGAAACTAATTGCCGGCAGCATGCTGGCTGTTTTGGCAATAAGTGGTGTTGCTAATGCTCAACAAGCTCCCGCAAGCAACTATAACTACCACGATGCATTTGCGCCTTTCTTTTATACCAAAAACGGATCTGAATTTCGCGCAGCCGATGGCCAGCCCGGCCCAAAATACTGGCAAAACCGTGCCGATTATCAACTATCAGCAAAACTTAACGACCAAACCAACGAGGTTGTAGGTTCTGAGGTATTAAATTATACTAATAACAGCCCGCAAAAACTGGATTTCCTGTGGATGCAGTTAGATCAGAACTTGTTTAAACAAGGCTCTCGTGGCGAAGCCATCATCCCGCCGGCGGGTAGCCGTAACGGTGGCCGTGGCGATCTGTCGCAAGGTGGTTATACTATTAAATCGGTAAAACTTTCCGGTGCTAAAGGTGCAGCAGGTGCCGATCTTAAATACATTATTAACGATACCCGCATGCAGGTTTTCTTGCCGCAGGGTGTTGCGGCAAACGGTGGTCAGGTTAAACTGACTATCGAATATTCATTTGTGGTGCCTAACTACGGTTCAGACCGTACCGGTATCCAGGATACTAAAAACGGGAAGATCTATACCGTTGCCCAGTGGTATCCGCGCATGTACGTGTATGATGATGTACAAGGCTGGAACATGCTGCCGTACACCGGCCCGGGCGAGTTTTACCTGGAGTACGGCGACTTTGACCTAAGCATTACTGCGCCTGCAAACCACATCGTGGTAGCATCGGGCGAGTTGCAAAACCCGCAGGAAGTTTACACACCTGAGCAAATTAAACGTTGGGATGCTGCTGAAAAAAGCGAACAAACTGTAGTTATCCGCTCAGCATCAGAAGTTACCAGCGCGGCATCACGCCCGGCGGGTAAAAAAGAACTCACCTGGCATTTTAAGATAAAAAATGCGCGTGATGCTTCATGGGCATCATCGGCTTCATTTATTGTTGATGCAGCAAAAATGGACCTGCCAAGCGGTAAAAAATCAACAGCAATATCAGCCTATCCGGTTGAGAGTGATGGTAATAATGCCTGGGGCCGCTCTACCGAGTACGTGAAAAAATCTATCGAGTATAACTCACAAAAATGGTTTGAGTATCCTTACCCTGCAGCAACCGCAGTAGCCGGTGTTGTTGGTGGTATGGAGTACCCTGGTATTGTTTTCTGTAGCTGGAGAGCAAAATCAAAAGACCTTTGGGGGGTTAACGACCACGAGTTTGGCCATACCTGGTTCCCGATGATTGTAGGCTCAAACGAGCGCCTTTATGGTTGGATGGACGAAGGTTTTAATACCTTCATCAATACCTTAACTACCGCCGATTTCAACAAAGGCGAGTATGCAGGCAAAAAACAAGATATGCAAAAGATAGGCGCGTTCTTAACCCGCCCGGATCTTGAAACGGTAATGAGCGCCCCTGCAGATCTCAAGGAGCAAAACACAGGCTTATTATTATACTTTAAACCGGGCATGGGCTTAACCATGTTGCGCGAGGAGATATTAGGCCCCGAGCGTTTTGACCTTGCTTTCCGCACTTATGTTGCACGCTGGGCATTTAAACATCCTACTCCTGATGACTTTTTCCGTACCATGGAGAACGTTGGCGGTGAGAGCCTGCAATGGTTCTGGAGAGGTTGGTTTGTAAACAACTGGAGACTGGATGTTGGCGTTCGTGATGTAAAATATGTGAACAACGACCCATCAAAAGGTGCTCTCATCACATTGGATAACCTGGATAAAATGGCGTTCCCTACCACGCTTGAAGTGAAAACTGCAAGCGGTAAAGTACAGCGCTTAAAACTGCCTGTTGAGATATGGGAACGTAACACCAGCTTTGTTGCCAAATTCCCTTCAACCGAAGAGATCGTATCAGTAACGGTTGACCCTGATAAGACATCGCCAGATTACAACTCAGATAATAACGTCTGGAAAAAGTAATATCATTTTAAAAACCCGGTTAATACCGGGTTTTTTTATGCGCAGAAGTGTTTATTTGCAAACCTTTATAAACTTGCAAAGGTTAATATATTGCTAACATTACCGTTATGAAGAAGATATTCTCCCTGATTGCCACCTTTACCGTATTAGCGCAACTTGCATCAGCACAAAACCAATTAAAAGGAACGGTGTATGAAAGTGGCCACAACAACCGCCTCGATAATGTATTTATACGAGACATTAACACCAAGCAGGTGACAATAACGGATAAGAACGGAAATTTTGAGATCAGCACGGCTACAGGGCATACCCTTGTATTCAACTCGCCGGGTTATACGGCTGATACTTTATATGTGATAGACATGCGACCAAAGCGCATTGAGATGGCCACCCAGATGATAAAACTAAGCGAGGTGAACGTAACCGCTACCCGCCCGTCTTTTGACCCGCGTAAAGAGTATCCTGAGGTTTATGAGAAGAGCAAGGTATATGTGCTATCGCCATCAACATGGTTTAGCAGCGAGGGCAAGCGTGCCCGCCGGTTGAAACACTATTTCCAGACCGAGGCAGAGCAACGTGCAATAGATGCTGCATTTAGCCCGGCTTATGTGGGTAGCATTGTGCCATTAAAAGGAATAGAGCTGGAGAATTTTATGACCTTGTACAGGCCTAACTACAAATTTTTGCGTAGCAACAACCGCGAATCAATGGCAGCTTATATAAATGATAGCTACAAAAAATATATGGCCCTGCCTGCAGATAAACGCGTACCGCAAGCTTTGAAAGCTACGGCGGCAGAGTAGTATCATACTATGCTCTCGTCATCCCAAACTTGTTTCGGGATCCTATCAGCAAGGTATTGAACTTAGCAAGTGAGATGCTGAAAGAAATTCAGCATAACGAATTTACTGCTTCAAAAAAATATAATTTATTGTATTTCAATATTAAAACATTTTTTCTACCTTTGACGTCCCTGAAAGGAGGTATTTGGGATTATGATCATTATCAACGTAAAAGACGGAGAATCATTAGATAAGGCATTAAAACGCTTTAAAAAGAAATTCGAGAAAACTGGTGTATTAAGAGAGCTACGCAGTCGTCAAGCTTTCGAAAAGAAATCTGTTACTCGCAGACACGTGGTTAAACACGCTATCTACAAACAAGGTTTAAACCAGGAAACTGTTTAATTCTTATCACCCGATAAAGAATTTCACAAATTTCTTGTCAGCATAAAAAAACTATTTGTACATTCAATTTACTTGGGTGTTCAAATAGTTTTTATGTTTTTAGGCGATTTCATACAATATATCCGTAACGAGAAAAGATACTCGCCCCACACCGTTACAGCGTACGAGACCGACCTGCAGCAATTCCTGCATTATTTGAATCCGCCGCAGGAAGAACCCACCACCAAACATCCGGCTGAGATAAGCTATCATGACATCCGTAACTGGATGGTGCAGCAAATGGATGCAGGTATTGGCCCGCGTTCTATCAACCGCAAACTGGCTACTCTGCGTAAATACTTTAAATATCTGCTGCAACGTGGCGAGGTTACTGCTAACCCCACTGCAAAGATCATCGCACCTAAAATAACTAAGGGTTTACCCGTGGTTGTTGAGGCTGATAAAATGACAGCTTTGCTTGATGGTAAAATAAAGAAAGATGATAAGCCGGTATTCACTGACGACTTTGCCGGCCTGCGCGATAAACTGATCATTGAAATGCTTTTTGGTACCGGCATGCGTTTGGCAGAGTTGTTGGGCTTAAAAGATGAGGATATTGATACCCGCGATAAAACCATAAAGGTATTAGGTAAACGCAACAAACAGAGGATAATACCGCTTAATAACGAGCTATTGGCACTTATTGACCAATACCGGGAGGCTAAGAAAAGTGAAAATTTTGATAACAATTCCTTAACCTTTATCGTTACAAATAAAGGAGCGGATGCGTATCCGAAGCTTATTTATTTAACCGTGCAAAGGTATCTGGCTTATATATCAACACAGGATAAAAAAAGCCCGCACGTGCTAAGGCACACTTTTGCAACAAGCCTGTTAAATAAGGGCGCGGATCTTAATGCTATTAAGGAACTGCTGGGGCATGCTAACTTAAGTGCCACGCAGGTGTACACGCATAATTCTGTTGAGAGACTTAAATCGATTTATAAACAAGCCCATCCAAAGGCGTAAAAAGGAGGAAAAATGAAAATTACAGTGCAATCAATTCATTTCACCGCAGATCAGAAATTACTGGATTTTATACAGAAGAAAGCAGACAAGCTGGAGACGTTTTTTGACAAAATAGTAAGCGGCGAAGTTTATTTAAAACTGGAGAACGTAGAGGATGAGGCTAACAAAATATCGGAGATAAAGCTAACGCTGCCGGGCTTGCAGATGTTTGCAAAAGAGAAATGCAAGACCTTTGAAGAGGCCACCGACCTGGCGGTTGAGAGCCTGAGGAAGCAAATTGATAAATACAAAACAAAAAAATCTATTGCTGCCGAAGCTGCTAAAAATGCAGCGCTTGTTTCGGAAGAGGATGATTTTTAAGTAGATATGAGAACGAAAATTTCGTTAAGATCGGCGGGCCAAAAGCCTGCCGATTTTTTTTGCAAAAATATTTTGCAGGGGTATATTTTTTTGTAGATTTGCAATCCCTTTCGGAGAGGTCTTAAACACACCGCATAAAGCCAAAGGGTGGTTCTTTTAAAAGAGAATAAAATAAAAGCAAATTAAATTTGCGCTTCAACTATTCCGGTAAAACAGGATAGGAGAAATAAATAAGCCTCCTTAGCTCAGCTGGTAGAGCAACTGACTTGTAATCAGTAGGTCATTGGTTCGATTCCGATAGGGGGCTCAGTTTATTTCGGAAGTGTGTTACTTAGCTTCCAATTGAGTATCATAATTTCCGAAATTAAACGATGGGGAGGTACCAGAGCGGTCAAATGGGACGGACTGTAAATCCGTTGCTTCGGCTACGAAGGTTCGAATCCTTCTCTCCCCACATTTTTGAATGAGTGAATTTTTGAATTATTGAATGAGTGATTGACTTTAAGTTGATTAGCAAAATTCAATAATTCACTAACTCGCTCATTCACTAATTAAAAGCGGAAGTAGCTCAGTTGGTAGAGCGATAGCCTTCCAAGCTATAGGTCGCGAGTTCGAACCTCGTCTTCCGCTCTTAAAAAGAAGTTGGCAGTAAGCGGTTCGCAGTAAGCAGTTGGTAACTGCAAACTTAAAACTGGTAACTGCAAGCTTAAAAAACAAGCCGACGTAGCTCAGGGGTAGAGCACTTCCTTGGTAAGGAAGAGGTCATGGGTTCAAATCCCATTGTTGGCTCAGGTACTTTAAATAGTATTAATTAAGAATAAATTAACCTACAAACAAAAATAGATCATGGCAAAAGAAAAATTTGACCGCAGTAAACCGCACTTAAACATCGGTACAATCGGTCACGTTGACCACGGTAAAACAACCCTTACCGCAGCTATCACTAAAGTATTAGCTGACGCAGGTTTATCAGAAGCGCGTTCATTCGATTCAATTGACTCTGCTCCTGAAGAAAAAGAGCGTGGTATTACTATCAATACTGCTCACGTTGAGTACTCAACTGCTAACCGTCACTACGCACACGTTGACTGTCCAGGTCACGCTGACTATGTAAAAAACATGGTTACTGGTGCTGCTCAAATGGATGGTGCTATCATCGTGGTTGCTGCTACTGATGGTCCAATGCCACAAACTCGCGAGCACATCCTTTTGGCTCGTCAGGTAGGTGTACCTGCACTTGTAGTATTCATGAACAAAGTTGACATGGTTGACGACCCAGAGTTGTTAGAGCTTGTTGAGATGGAAGTTCGTGAGTTATTATCATTCTACGAGTTCCCGGGTGATGATATCCCAGTTATCCAAGGTTCTGCTCTTGGTGGCTTAAATGCTGATCCAAAATGGGTTGGTAAAATTATGGAGTTGATGGATGCTGTAGATAGCTACATCCCAATCCCTCCACGTTTGACAGATCTTCCATTCTTGATGCCAGTTGAGGACGTATTCTCAATCACTGGTCGTGGTACAGTAGCAACTGGCCGTATCGAGCGTGGTGTGATCAACTCTGGTGATCCAGTAGATATTTTAGGTATGGGTGCTGAGAACTTGAAATCAACCGTAACTGGTGTTGAGATGTTCCGTAAGATCCTTGACCGTGGTGAAGCTGGTGACAACGTAGGTTTATTGTTACGTGGTATTGAGAAAACTGATATCCGTCGTGGTATGGTTATCTGTAAACCAGGTTCAGTAACTCCTCACACAGATTTCAAAGCAGAAGTTTACGTATTATCAAAAGCAGAAGGTGGCCGTCACACTCCATTCTTCAACAAATACCGTCCACAATTCTATTTCCGTACCACAGACGTAACAGGTGAGATTTCACTTGCTGAAGGTGTAGAAATGGTTATGCCAGGTGATAACGTTACAATTACAGTAAAATTGATCAACGCTATTGCAATGGAAAAAGGTCTGCGTTTCGCTATCCGTGAAGGTGGTAGAACCGTAGGTGCTGGTCAGGTAACTGAAATATTAGCATAATCCAAAATACCCTTAAACGGGTAGCTAACGGTTAATTTTTGTGTAAAGTACCGGGGCTATTGTCTCGGTACTTTATTCACAATAAGCAAAACATATAAATTTCTGGTAACAGAAGTTTACATACACGGGAATAGTTCAACGGTAGAATAGAGGTCTCCAAAACCTTTGATCAGGGTTCGAATCCTTGTTCCCGTGCTTTAAGCGAATAGATAAAATGGCAGGCGTAGCTGAATATATTAAAGAATCATACATCGAGTTGACCGAGAAAGTAACCTGGCCAACCTGGAGAGAGCTGCAAAGCAGCGCTGTATTGGTATTGGTTGCGGCATTAATTATTGCCCTGGTTATCTTTGGTATGGATCAGATAATCGGCTATTTGCTTAACCAGTTTTATACTTCACTAACCTAATTATAAGTTTAAGTAGATGAGTGATCAATTAAAATGGTACGTAGTTAGGGCTATTAGTGGTAAAGAAAAGAAGGTAAAACAATATATAGATGCGGAAGTAAGCAGGTTGGGTATTACTCATCTTGTGCCGCAGGTTTTAATACCTACTGAGAAATATTACCAGATGCGTGATGGAAAGAAGATCGCTAAAGAGCGTAACTACTTTCCGGGATATGTATTAATGGAAGCAGCGTTGGATGGTGAGCTTGAGCACGTTATCAAGAACATCAACAGCGTTATTGGCTTTTTGGGCGATAAGGCAGGTAATGCTATCCCATTGCGCCAGGCTGAGGTTAACCGCATTTTAGGTAAGGTTGACGAGATGACTACCCAGGCCGAAACAATGAATGTGCCTTATTACGTTGGCGAGAACGTTAAAGTAATGGACGGCCCTTTCAACGGTTTCAGCGGTGTTATTGAAGAAGTTAACGAAGAGAAAAAGAAACTGAAAGTAATGGTAAAGATATTTGGGCGCCGTACGCCGCTTGAATTGAATTACATGCAGGTAGAGAAAGAATAGATGGGAGATATGAGATTTTAGATGTGAGACATCGAAAAGTCAAAATGATCCGGTCTAACAATAATATAAAAATATACAGGTTTGTATAGATGGTTAGGAGAGTCTCAAATCTCATATCTAACATCTCAAATCTTAAGATCTTAAATGTTACTTAGCTTCCACTTACTAACATTGAGTTATAATAAAGTAAATTAAAAATGGCAAAAGAAGTCGGTGCGTTAGTAAAACTACAAGTAAAAGGCGGCGCGGCAAATCCATCTCCACCAATTGGCCCAGCATTGGGTGCAAAAGGTGTGAACATTATGGAGTTTTGCAAGCAGTTTAATGCACGTACCCAGGATCGTCCTGGTAAAGTGTTACCTGTGGTTATTACTGTGTACGTAGACAAGTCATTCGATTTTATCATCAAAACTCCACCGGTTGCAATCCAACTGTTGGAAGTTACTGGTTTAAAAAGTGGTTCAGCAGAACCTAACCGTAAAAAAGTTGCCAATGTAAATTGGGAACAGGTTGAAACCATTGCAAAAGATAAAATGACTGATTTGAATGCTTTCACAGTAGAATCAGCCATGAAAATGGTGGCAGGTACTGCCCGCAGTATGGGGATCACCGTTAGCGGTACAGCTCCCTGGAACAATTAATTTATACAAATCAGTTTAAGACAGTGGCAAGATTAACAAAAAATCAAAAAGCGGCACTCTCCAAAATTGAGGCGAACAAAACTTACACATTGCAAGATGCGTCAGCTTTGGTTAAGGAATTAACCAACACAAAGTTTGATTCATCAGTAGATATTGATGTACGTTTAGGCGTTGACCCACGTAAAGCCAATCAAATGGTACGTGGTATTGCAACCCTTCCTCATGGAACCGGTAAAACTGTACGTGTATTAGTACTTTGTACTCCTGATAAGGAACAAGAGGCTAAAGACGCAGGTGCAGATTTCGTAGGTTTGGATGATTATATTGCCAAGATTGAAGGCGGTTGGACTGATGTTGATATTATCATCACTATGCCAAGTGTTATGGCTAAAGTAGGACGTTTGGGCCGTGTTTTAGGTCCGCGTAACTTAATGCCTAACCCTAAATCAGGTACAGTTACTACAGAAGTAGGTAAAGCTGTAACTGAGGTAAAAGGTGGTAAAATTGACTTCAAGGTTGACAAAACCGGTATCATCCACACTTCAATAGGAAAAGCATCTTTCTCTGCTGAGAAAATTTATGAGAATGCATTAGAAGTATTGCAGGTTATCTCTAAATTAAAACCATCAGCAGCAAAGGGCACATACTTTAAGAGTATACACATCTCTTCAACAATGTCGCCAGGAATTACAATTGAAACTAAATCAGTAGCGGGGATCTAATCATGAATAAAGAAGAAAAACACGACCTTGTTCTTGCCCTTACTGAGCAGATTAAAGAGTATGGTAACTTTTATATTACCGATACAGCTGATCTTACGGTTGCAAAAGTAAATTCTATCCGTCGTCAGTGCTTTGAAAATGAGATCACCATGCAAGTAGCTAAAAACAGCTTGATCAAAAAAGCTATGGAAGCTGCAGGTGGCGATTTCGCTGGAATTTATGATGTGCTTAAAGGTTCTTCATCAATCCTTTTCTCTAAATCAGCAACAGCTCCGGCTAAGTTGATCAAGAAATTGAGAAAAACAGGTGATAAACCAGTTTTAAAAGCAGCTTACATTGATTCAGCTATTTTCATCGGCGACAATCAGTTAGATACCTTAACTAAGCTTAAATCTAAGGAGCAACTGATAGGCGAGATCGTTGGCTTACTGCAATCACCGGCTAAGAACGTTGTTTCTGCTCTACAATCAGGCGGAAGCATTATTGCAGGTGTTGTAAAAACATTACAAGAAAGAGGTTAATCCAAACACCTTTAAAAGTTTGGACATTAAAAAACAAAGTATTAAAAGTAAAAATTTAAAATAAAATGGCAGATTTAAAAGCCTTTGCTGAACAGTTGGTTAACTTAACAGTAAAAGAAGTAAACGAATTAGCTCAAATCTTGAAAGACGAGTATGGCATTGAGCCAGCTGCTGCAGCTGTTGCTGTTGCTGCTCCTGCAGGTGACGGCGGTGACGCTGCTCCAGCTGCTGCTGAGCAAACTGCATTTGACGTAATCCTGAAAGAAGCAGGTGGTCAGAAATTAGCAGTTGTTAAATTAGTAAAAGACTTAACTGGTCTTGGTCTTAAAGAAGCTAAAGATTTAGTAGACGGCGCTCCAAAAGAATTGAAAGCTGGCGTTTCTAAAGAAGAAGCTGAGTCTCTGAAAAAACAATTAGAGGAAGCCGGAGCAGTAGTTGAGGTTAAATAATTTAACCCACCGCACAAAATAGCATCAGACTCCGACCATTTTTGGTCGGGGTCTATTGCTGTTTATATACGTCATATAGATTTGAGACATTAGATCTGAGATTTGAGACCGCTTCGGTAATCAAATATTCAAGCCGGTTTCAGTTCGTCTCAAATCTCATATCTCAGTTCTAAAATCTACAAATAGGTTTAATAAATTAAAATTATAACACCTTGGCAAACGATAATAACCAAAGAGTAAACTTTGCAACCAGCAGAAAGGTACTTGATTACCCGGATTTCCTGGATGTACAGTTACAATCTTTCCAGGAATTTTTTCAATTAGAAACTACTTCAGACAACCGCCACAAAGAGGGCCTGTTTAAAGTATTCGCAGAAAACTTTCCTATCTCAGATTCAAGGAACATCTTCGTTTTAGAGTTTCTTGATTATTTTATTGATCCGCCTCGTTATGATATACGTGAGTGTATTGAGCGTGGATTAACTTACAGTGTGCCATTAAAAGCAAAACTTCGCCTTAGCTGTAACGATGCCGAGCACGAAGATTTTGAAACAATTGTACAAGACGTATACCTGGGTACCATCCCATACATGACGCCTAAAGGTACATTTGTGATCAATGGTGCCGAGCGTGTAATTGTATCACAGCTGCACCGCTCACCAGGTGTGTTCTTTGGCCAAAGCCGCCACACCAACGGTACAAAACTATACTCTGCCCGTGTTATACCTTTCAAAGGTTCATGGATTGAGTTTGCTACTGACGTTAACAACGTGATGTATGCTTACATTGACCGTAAGAAAAAATTCCCGGTTACTACGCTTCTTCGCGCTATTGGCTATGACTCTGATAAAGATATCTTAGAGTTATTTGAGCTGGCAGACGAAGTTAAAGTAAGCAAATCTGGCCTTAAGAAATTTATTGGCCGTAAGCTTGCTGCAAGGGTGCTTAAAAAATGGGTTGAAGACTTCGTAGATGAAGATACCGGTGAGGTAGTTTCTATCGATCGTAACGAGATCATCCTTGAGCGCGAAACCGTATTGGAAGATGACCATATCGATATGATCATTGACGCTGGTGTTAAAACCATCATCCTTAACAAAGAGGATGCTGCTACCAGCGGTGATTATACCATTATATACAATACTTTACAAAAAGATACTTCAAACTCAGAGAAAGAAGCGGTTGAGCACATCTACCGCCAGCTGCGTAACGCAGAACCACCTGATGAGGAAACCGCCCGCGGTATCATCGATAGGTTGTTCTTCTCTGATAAAAGATATGACCTGGGTGATGTAGGCCGTTACCGCATCAACCGTAAACTGAAACTTGATACTTCTGACGAGATCAAAGTATTAACCAAGCAGGACATTATCGCGATCGTTAAATACCTGATCAAACTTATCAACTCAAAAGCTGAGGTGGATGATATTGACCACTTATCAAACCGTCGTGTGCGTACCGTTGGTGAGCAGCTTTACGCTCAGTTTGGTGTAGGTTTAGCGCGTATGGCACGTACCATCCGCGAGCGTATGAACATTCGTGACAACGAGGTGTTCACACCGACTGACCTGATCAACGCGCGTACACTGTCATCAGTTATCAACTCGTTCTTCGGTACCAACCAGCTTTCACAGTTCATGGACCAAACCAATCCACTGGCAGAGATCACGCACAAGCGTCGTCTGTCAGCCCTTGGTCCCGGTGGTCTGTCACGTGAGCGTGCAGGTTTCGAGGTTCGTGACGTTCACTACACCCACTACGGTAGGTTATGTACCATTGAGACTCCAGAGGGCCCGAACATCGGTCTGATCTCGTCTCTATGTGTACACGCTAAGATCAACAACTTAGGCTTTATCGAAACACCGTACAAACGCGTTGTTGATGGTAAAGTACAAGTGCAAGAGCCGGTTATTTACCTATCTGCAGAAGATGAAGACGGTAAAACTATTGGCCAGGCAAACGCAGTATATGATGACAAAGGTGAATTTGCTACTCCACGTGTAAAAGCACGTTACGAGGGTGACTTCCCGGTTATCGAGCCTGAAAGACTTGACTTAATGGACATTGCTCCAAACCAGATCACGTCTATCGCTGCATCGTTAATTCCGTTCTTAGAGCACGATGACGCTAACCGTGCATTGATGGGATCGAACATGCAACGCCAGGCCGTGCCACTTTTACGCCCTGAGGCGCCAATTGTAGGTACTGGTTTGGAAGGCCGTGTAGCAAAAGACTCTCGTACCCTTATCAATGCCGAAGGCAATGGTGTGGTTGAGTATGTTGATGCTAACCAGATAACCATTAAATATGACCGTAACGAGCTTGACCGTTTAATTTCATTTGACGGTGATAGCAGAACTTACTTGTTAACCAAGTTTAAAAAGACGAACCAAAGCACCACCATCAACCTTAAGCCAATTGTTAAAAAAGGCCAGAGAGTTGAAAAAGGCCAGGTTCTTTGTGAAGGTTACGCAACTCAGGATGGTGAGCTTGCTCTTGGCCGTAACCTTAAAGTGGCATTCATGCCTTGGCAAGGTTATAACTTTGAGGATGCGATCGTAATTTCTGAGCGCGTAGTATCACAGGATATCTTCACTTCAATTCACGTTGAGGAGTTTGAGTTAGAGGTTCGTGATACCAAACGTGGTGAAGAGGAATTGACACCGGATATCCCTAACGTATCAGAAGAAGCTACTAAAGACCTTGACGAGAACGGTATCATCCGTATCGGTGCCGAGGTTAAAGAAGGCGACATCCTGATAGGTAAGATCACTCCGAAAGGTGAATCAGATCCTTCACCGGAAGAGAAATTATTACGTGCCATATTTGGTGATAAAGCAGGTGATGTTAAGGATGCATCATTAAAAACGCCGCCGTCAATTGCGGGTGTTGTTATTGATACCAAACTTTTCAGCCGTGCTAAAAAGACCACCAAATCTGAAGAGAAAGCACAAATTGAGAAACTTGATGCTAAACACGAAAAAGCCATCAGAGAACTTAAAGCTACTTTAGTTGATAAGTTGTTTGAGATAGTAAATGGTAAAACCTCACAAGGTGTTTACAACGTTTACAAAGAGCTTTTTGTAGCTAAAGGCGTTAAGTTCACTCAGAAAATATTGGCTGAACTGAACTACGAAAGCATCAACCCAACTAAATGGACAACTGATGACGACAAAAACGACCAGATAAAGCAATTACTTCATAACTACGGTATTAAAGTAAATGAGGAACTGGGTGCTTACCGTCGTGATAAGTTTGCTATCAGCGTGGGTGATGAGCTACCATCAGGTATAGTACAGATGGCTAAAGTTTACATCGCTAAGAAACGTAAACTTAAAGTAGGTGATAAAATGGCGGGCCGCCACGGTAACAAAGGTATCGTAGCACGTATTGTACGTGACGAGGATATGCCTTTCTTAGAAGATGGTACCCCTGTTGATATCGTGTTGAACCCACTGGGTGTACCTTCACGTATGAACTTGGGCCAGATCTATGAGACTGTATTAGGTTGGGCTGGTAAAGAGCTGGGTATGAAATTCGCTACTCCTATCTTCGATGGTGCAAGCCACAGCGAGGTAGAAGAGTGGATAGCTAAAGCTAAGTTACCAGAGTCAGGACGTACTTACTTGTACAACGGCTTAACCGGCGACCGTTTTGACCAGCAAACTACTGTAGGTATTATCTACATGCTTAAACTGGGCCACATGGTTGATGATAAGATGCACGCCCGTTCAATCGGTCCGTACTCGCTTATCACACAACAGCCGCTGGGTGGTAAAGCTCAGTTTGGTGGTCAGCGTTTTGGTGAGATGGAGGTTTGGGCATTGGAAGCATTCGGTGCAGCAAACATACTACAGGAGATACTTACCGTTAAGTCGGATGATGTTATCGGCCGTGCCAAAACATACGAAGCTATTGTTAAAGGCGAGAACCTGCCAACACCATCAGTGCCGGAATCATTCAACGTATTGGTTCACGAGCTAAGAGGTTTAGGTTTGGATATCACCTTAGAATAATGATTGAAGGAGTGAATGAGTGAGGGATTGATTCTCTTACTCATTCACCTTAATCGCTCATTTACTCATGAAGATAGCGAGTGGGGGTTAAATGATTCGCTCATTCAATAACTCACTCATTCACTCAATAAAAAAAAGAGGAGACTATGTCTTACAAAAAGGATAATAAAATCAAAAGTAACTTCACCACCATTACCATCAGTTTGGCCTCTCCGGAGTCTATCCTGGAGCGTTCAAGCGGTGAAGTTTTAAAGCCGGAGACCATCAACTACCGTACTTACAAACCTGAGCGTGATGGTTTGTTCTGTGAGCGTATTTTTGGTCCGGTTAAAGATTACGAATGTCATTGCGGTAAATACAAACGTATCCGTTACAAGGGTATCGTGTGTGACCGTTGTGGTGTTGAGGTAACTGAGAAAAAAGTACGTCGTGAGCGTATGGGCCACATCAACTTAGTGGTTCCTGTTGCGCACATTTGGTACTTCCGCTCGTTGCCAAACAAAATTGGTTACCTGCTGGGCTTACCAACCAAAAAACTTGATCTGATCATTTATTATGAGAGATATGTAGTTATACAGCCGGGTGTTAAAGAAGTTGACGGAATCTCTAAAATGGATTTCTTAACTGAAGAAGAATACCTGGATATCCTGGATACTTTACCAAAAGAAAACCAGTACCTGGATGACAAAGACCCACAAAAATTTGTGGCTAAAATGGGTGCCGAAGCGCTTGAAGAACTATTAAGACGTATTGATCTTGATGAGCTTTCATACAACCTGCGCCACCAGGCAGCTAACGAAACTTCACAGCAACGTAAAAACGAGGCGTTAAAACGCTTACAGGTTGTTGAGGCTTTCCGTGGTTCAAAAACACGTATTGAGAATAACCCCGAGTGGATGATCGTTAAGATCGTTCCGGTTATTCCGCCAGAGTTACGCCCGTTAGTACCATTGGAAGGTGGCCGTTTCGCTACTTCCGATCTAAACGACCTTTACCGCCGTGTAATTATCCGTAACAACCGTTTAAAACGTTTGATCGAGATAAAAGCACCAGAGGTAATTTTACGTAACGAAAAACGTATGCTACAGGAAGCTGTGGATTCGTTATTTGATAACTCACGTAAAGTTAACGCGGTTAAAACTGAAGGTAACCGTGCTTTGAAATCACTTTCAGACATCCTGAAAGGTAAACAAGGCCGTTTCCGTCAGAACCTTTTGGGTAAACGTGTTGACTACTCTGCACGTTCGGTAATTGTTGTAGGCCCTAACTTAAAACTGCATGAGTGTGGTTTACCAAAAGATATGGCTGCCGAGCTGTTTAAACCGTTTATCATTCGCAAAATGATTGAGCGTGGTGTGGTTAAAACAGTAAAATCTGCAAAGAAAATAGTTGACCGCAAAGACCCATTGGTTTGGGATATATTAGAGAACGTACTTAAAGGTCACCCAGTGTTACTTAACCGTGCGCCTACGCTGCACAGGTTGGGTATCCAGGCTTTCCAGCCTAAACTGGTTGAAGGTAAAGCTATCCAGCTGCACCCACTAACCTGTACCGCGTTCAACGCCGACTTTGACGGTGACCAGATGGCTGTGCACGTACCACTTGGTAACGCAGCAATTTTGGAAGCCCAGGTGTTAATGCTTGCATCACACAACATCCTTAACCCGGCTAACGGTACGCCAATTACTGTACCATCGCAAGACATGGTGCTTGGTTTGTATTACATAACCAAAGGCCGTAAAACTGATGAGACCCGCGTTGTTAAAGGACAAGGTTTATCTTTCTACTCTGCAGAAGAGGTGATCATTGCTTACAACGAGAAGCAATTAGACCTGCATGCGTTTATTAAAGTTAAAGGCCGTGTGAAAGAGCGCGATGGCAGCATCGTTACTAAATTAATTGAAACTACCGTAGGCCGCGTGTTATTTAACCAACACGTACCAGAAGAGGTAGGTTACATAAACGAGTTGTTGACCAAAAAATCACTTCGTGATATTATTGGTGAGGTAGTGAAAACTACCGGTATGGCACGTGCAGCACAGTTCTTGGATGATATCAAAGAATTAGGCTTCCAGATGGCATTCCGTGGTGGTCTTTCATTTAACCTTAAAGACATCAACATCCCAGAGCAAAAAGTTAAACTGATCGACCAGGCTTCAAAAGAAGTTGAGGAAGTGATGAATAACTACAACATGGGTTTCATTACCAACAACGAGCGTTACAACCAGATCATCGATATCTGGACACGTATCAACAACCGCTTAACTGCGAACGTAATGGATATCCTGAGCAACGATAACCAGGGCTTCAACTCTGTTTACATGATGCTTGACTCAGGTGCTCGTGGTTCTAAAGAGCAGATCCGTCAGCTTGCAGGTATGCGTGGTTTGATGGCTAAGCCACAGAAATCAGGTTCAGGTGGTGAGATCATTGAAAACCCTATTCTTTCAAACTTTAAAGAAGGTTTGTCGGTATTAGAGTACTTCATCTCAACCCACGGTGCGCGTAAAGGTTTGGCGGATACGGCGTTGAAAACAGCGGATGCCGGTTACTTAACCCGTCGTTTACACGACGTTGCGCAAGACATGATCGTAGGTGAAGTTGATTGTGGTACACTACGTGGTATCTACACAACTGCATTGAAAGATAACGAGGATATTGTTGAGCCATTATACGACCGTATCTTAGGCCGTACTGCACTGCATGATGTTCACGATCCGTTAACTAACGAGTTGATCGTAGCTGCAGGTAACGATATCACTGAAGAGATCGCTAAACAAATTGAGAACTCTCCGCTTGAGGGTATCGAGATACGTTCAGTATTAACTTGCGAAAGCAAGCGTGGTGTATGTGCTTTGTGTTATGGCCGTAACTTGGCAAGCGGTAAACGCGTGCAAATGGGCGAGGCTGTAGGTGTAATTGCTGCACAGTCAATCGGTGAGCCGGGTACACAGTTAACACTTCGTACCTTCCACGTGGGTGGTACCGCATCAAACATCGCGGCTGAGTCTCAGATAAACGCTAAGTTTGATGGTGTTATCGAGTTTGAGAACGTACGTACAGTAAGTTACGAAACTGCCGAAGATGGTTCTGTTGATGTGGTATTGGGCCGTTCAGGCGAGTTCCGTATCATTGAGGCGGGTACCAACAAGGTAATTGTAACTAACAACATCCCTTACGGTTCATACCTGTATATTAAAGATGGTGCAACCGTTACTAAAGGCGACCGTATCTGTTCATGGGATCCGTACAACGCGGTAATCATCTCTGAATTTGCAGGTATCGCTCAGTTCGAGTCGGTATTAGAAGGGGTAACTTTCCGTGAGGAAAGCGACGAACAAACCGGTCACCGTGAGAAAGTAATTATCGATACAAGGGATAAAACTAAAAACCCTTCTATCCAGATAGTAGATAATAAAGGTAATGTTGTTAAAGGCTACAACATCCCGGTAGGTGCCCACATCTCTGTTGATGAAGGCGACAAACTACAAACAGGCCAGGTTATTGCTAAAATTCCTCGTTCAACCGGTAAAACGCGAGATATTACGGGTGGTCTTCCACGTGTAACCGAGTTATTTGAAGCACGTAACCCATCTAACCCTGCGGTAGTAACTGAGATTGATGGTGTGGTAACTTTAGGTGGTGTTAAACGTGGTAACCGCGAGATCACTATCGAAAGTAAAGATGGCCAGGTTAAAAAATACCTGGTACCACTTTCAAAACACATCCTTGTACAGGATAACGACTTTGTTAAAGCTGGTATGCCATTGTCAGATGGTTCTATCTCTCCGGCAGATATCCTTGCAATTAAAGGCCCTGCTGCTGTGCAAGAGTACCTGGTTAACGGTATCCAAGAGGTTTACCGCTTACAGGGTGTGAAAATTAACGATAAACACTTTGAGGTTATCGTTCACCAGATGATGCAGAAAGTAGCTATTGAGGATGCAGGTGATACCCGTTTCCTTGAGCGCGAAGCTGTTGACAGCTGGGATTTCATGACCGAGAACGACGATATCTACGACAAGAAAGTTGTTGTTGAGCCGGGTGATTCTACAAACCTGAAGGCTGGTCAAATCATTTCATTGCGTAAACTGAGAGACGAAAACTCGATGTTGAAACGCCGTGATATGAAACTGGTTGAGGTAAGGGACGCAATTCCTGCAACTTCAAGCCCAATGCTTCAAGGTATTACAAGAGCATCATTAGGTACCAAATCGTTCATCTCTGCGGCATCGTTCCAGGAAACTACAAAAGTACTGAACGAAGCGGCTATCGCCGGTAAACGCGATAACATGCTGGGTCTGAAAGAGAACGTTATTGTTGGTCACTTAATTCCGTCAGGAACCGGTATGCGCGATTACGAAAATATCCGCGTAGGTTCTCAGGAAGAGTTTGACCGCCTGATGGCCTCTAAAACTGAAGAAGTAGAAGCTTAATCAGATTTTTTAAATACTTTAACAAAGCCTTCTGTGAAAACGGAAGGCTTTGCTTTTTTTACTACTTTTACTACCATGGAAGAACAAAACGAAAACCAGATCAACATTGAGCTGAGCGAAGAAATGGCAGAGGGTATTTACTCTAACCTGGCTATCATCACCCACTCAAGCTCGGAGTTTGTTGTCGATTTTATCCGGGTTATGCCGGGCGTTCCAAAAGCCAAAGTAAAATCGCGCGTGGTGCTTACACCCGAGCATGCCAAGCGCTTATTGAGCGCCCTGCAAGATAATATCGAGCGCTTTGAAGAAGCCCACGGCCGCATCAAAATACAAAACGACCCACCCGCTTTTCCCATGAATTTTGGTGGACAAATGGGGCAGGCGTAGGTTTCAAGTCCATAGTCTATGGTTAATAGTCCATAGTTTTGGCAATGTGATTTTTACTATGGTCTATGGACCATTGACTATCGTCTAATTAATGAATAAAGATTCAAAAATATACATAGCGGGTCACCGCGGCATGGTGGGTTCAGCCATTATGCGTAAGCTGCAGCAGGAGGGTTACACCAACCTGCTTACCCGCACCTCTGCCGAATTAGACCTGCGTAACCAGCAGGCCGTTGCTGATTTTTTTGCGTCAGAAAAACCTGAATACGTTTTTTTGGCAGCTGCCAAAGTAGGCGGTATTGTAGCTAATAATACCTATCGGGCCGAGTTCCTGTTCGATAACCTGCAGATCCAGAATAATATCATCAATTCATCACATGTAAACGATGTAAAGAAACTGATGTTCCTGGGATCGAGCTGTATCTATCCTAAAATGGCACCACAGCCATTGCATGAAGATGCATTGCTTACCGGATTGTTGGAACCCACCAATGAGCCTTATGCCATCGCCAAAATAGCCGGTATTAAAATGTGCGATGCTTACCGCGCGCAATATGGGTGTAACTATATATCAGTAATGCCTACCAACCTTTACGGTTATAATGATAACTATCATCCGCAAAACTCACATGTGTTGCCGGCGCTTATCCGCCGTTTTCACGAAGCCAAGGAGCAGGGGGCGGCAACCGTTATCATTTGGGGCAGCGGCTCACCGTTAAGGGAGTTTTTGTTTGCTGATGATCTGGCCGAGGCCTGTTTTTACCTGATGCAGAATTATGATGAAGAAGGTTTTATCAATATCGGCAGCGGTAAAGAGATCACTATAAAAGACCTGGCTATCCTTATCAAAGATATTGTTGGCTACACGGGGAACCTTGAGTTTGATACCACCAAGCCAGATGGTACGCCCCGTAAGTTAATGGATGTATCAAAACTGGCAGAAAAAGGTTGGACCTATAAAACCGAACTGGCCGACGGCATTAAATTAGCATACGCCGATTTCTTGAATAAACACAAAGGTTAATTAATGCTGTTATAGCTTATATGAGTAAGGTTTTAGTATTCGGAGCTTCGGGGCAATTGGGACAATGCATCAGGAAAGTTGTAGACGAGAACGCTTTGCAAGGCTATATTTTTCCTGAAGAAGGCACTGCTAACATATTGGATACGGCCTCGCTCGAAAGACTTTTTGTAGAACATAATCCAACGCATATTATCAACTGCGCGGCCTATACCGCTGTAGATAAAGCCGAAAGCGACTATGAAACTGCCTTTGCTGTCAACAAAACAGGCGTAGAGAACCTGGCCGATCTTTGTAACTCATACGATGCGGTACTGATCCATATTTCAACTGATTTTGTTTTTAGCGGAGATGGCAACACACCACTTACCGAAGAAAGCACTACCGCCCCTGTAAGCGTTTACGGGCAAAGCAAACTGGACGGTGAACTGGTTATCCCAACGGTATTAAATAAATACTTCATCATCCGCACAGGTTGGCTGTACTCTGAGTATGGCAACAACTTTGTAAAAACCATCCTGCGGATAGGCAAAGAGCGTGGCGAAATAAAAGTAATAAACGACCAAACCGGCACACCTACTTACGCCATGGATCTGGCTAAAACTATCACTGTTATCATATCATCAGGTATCACCAAATTCGGGCTTTACCATTATGCTAATGAGGGTGATACTACCTGGTTTGGCTTTGCAAGTGCCATACATGAAATTGCCGGCACAGGTGTAAAAGTGCTGCCCATCCCTACAACTGAATATCCAACCCCGGCCAAACGCCCGGTATATTCGGTGATGGATAAATCAAAAATAAAGCAGACATTTAATTTCGAGATCCCGCAATGGCAGGATAGTTTAAAGGTTTGTATCAGCAAACTGGAAAGCTAAATAAGATATTTACTTATCCACTCATTCAATAACACACTCATTAATCACACATGAAAGGCATCATATTAGCAGGCGGATCGGGCACAAGGCTTTACCCAATTACCAAAGCCATCAGTAAACAGTTGATGCCGATATATGATAAGCCCATGATCTACTACCCGCTATCGGTTTTAATGCTGGCAGGTATCAATGAGGTTTTGATCATTACCACACCCGAGGATAACGCCGGATTTAAGCGCCTTTTAGGCACCGGAGAGGAGTTAGGCTGCAAATTTGAGTACGCGGTGCAGGAGAAGCCAAATGGCCTTGCACAAGCCTTTGTAATAGGTGCTGATTTTGTGGGTGATGATAAAGTAGCCTTAGTATTGGGCGATAACATCTTTTACGGATCGGGCTTTAGCAAGCTGCTACAAAGCTTTGCTGATGTGGATGGAGCAGCCATCTTTGCCTACCCGGTTGCCGATCCTGAGCGTTATGGTGTGGTTGAATTTGATGCGGATAATAAAGCCATCTCAATAGAAGAAAAACCGCAGCACCCAAAATCCAAATTTGCGGTACCGGGACTATATTTCTATGATAATAGCGTTGTAGAGATCGCCAAAAATATCGCCCCATCCCCACGCGGCGAATACGAAATAACCGATGTAAACAAAGCTTACCTTGAACAAGGCAACCTGCATGTTGGCGTTATGGACAGGGGAACAGCCTGGTTGGATACCGGTACCTTCGATTCCCTAAGCGATGCCACAGAGTTTGTGCGTGTGATTGAAAAACGCCAATCAAAAAAGATAGGTTGTATAGAAGAGGTAGCTTTCCTGATGGGATATATAGATGCCACGCAATTACAGGTATTGGCCGATAAATATAAGAAAAGCGGCTATGGCGCTTATCTGCAATCGGTTTTGGATAACAGGTAAGGGATTTTTTGGGTATTACCTTTTTATCTGAATGGGTAGCTCCTACGGAGCAAAATACACGATATACTTTGGCTACAAAGCGGTTGTCCCTACGGGACATGGCCATTGTATTAAATACTTTTTACACTAAATTTTAGATGCCTCGTTAGAGGCTACCGCTTGGTAGAAATTTAGTTACAAGATTTTTTACTCCGTTAGGAGTTACCCTTGAGGGTGAAAGATCTGATCCATCCTCGTCTTTGAGCTGAATTTCATACCTATTCAGAGAGGAGAGTAATATTCCCCAATTAAGCGCTTGGCAAGATCTTCTCAATGGCTGCCAGGATGTTTTCCGTTAGGTTAACGTCGCTGGTATCTACCCAGATAATGTCCTTGTCTTTACGGAACCAGGTAAGCTGGCGTTTGGCAAACCGGCGGGTGTTTTGTTTTATCTGCTCTATAGCATCGTCCAGGCTTACCCTGCCATCCAGATAATCGAACAGTTCGGTGTAGCCTACGGTATTTAGCGCGTTATAGTGCTTGTAGGTAACTAAAGATTCTACTTCGGGTAGCAGGCCATCCTGCACCATGAGGTCAACGCGGCGGTTTATGCGGTCGTACAACGTTTCGCGCGGCATGTCCAATGCCAGTTTGATGATATTGAATGGTCTTGAGTTGCCTTTGGCAGTTAAATATGAAGAGAATGGTTTGCCTGTAGCCTCATACACCTCAAGGGCTCGTATAATGCGTTGTGGGTTATTAATATCTACCAGCTGGTAGTATTCCGGATCCACTTCTTTAAGGCGTTCCTGCAGCACATGGATGCCTCTTGCGGCCAGTTCAGTATTTAGACGGTCACGGATATCTGCATCAGCTGTGGGCAAATCATCAAACCCCTCGGTAATAGCTTTGATGTACAAACCTGATCCGCCAACCAATACCACCAGTTTATTTACCTTAAAAAGCTCATCAAGTAGTTGCAGGCATTCGCGTTCGTAATCACCAACCGAGAATGGTTCTAAAACACTGTGCGAATTGATAAAATAGTGGGGAGCTGCCGCCAGTTCGGCATCAGTAGGTTTGGCAGTACCGATAGACATTTCGCGGAAAAACTGCCTTGAATCGGCAGATACCACAACGGTATTAAAATGCTGGGCAAGTTGTATGGCTGCAGCGGTTTTACCCGATGCAGTAGGGCCGGCTATTACTATTAATGTGGGGTTAGTAGCGTTCATAAACAGAAAATGGTTCATAGTTTACGGCTCATACATCGTGCCATTAACTATGAACCATCTCTAAATATCGACTAATTAATAATCGTCATTACGACTGCCGCGGCGGTCATCATCGTCATAATTATCGTCGTCGCCAAAGCCAAACTCGTCTTCATCTTCGCTTTCATCATCATGGTCGTGATCGTCGTCATCACTAACGCTGCTGCTGCGTGCCGGTGCGCTAACGCTATCTGTATCGGTTACTTCAGAGAAATCTTCAGCATCCTCGGGGTTAAACTGCATCTCGTTAAGGAAATCGAAATCCTCATCTGCAGATGAAATAACCGTTGGGTTAAATACATTGCCAAACTGTTTCGGCGCTTCGCCTACGGTACGTACAACGGCAGGGTAAGTGGTGGCAGGGTTTTCATCAAGGATGATTTTCATCAGTTCCACATGGAAATCAAAAGGCCTGTCGAAATTGAAAGTATAGTAGAATTTTTGATGCGGATCATCAATATAACTGCTCAGTTTTGCTTTTTCCATTAACGGGATATTCCTGTCTTTCCTTTTTTGGTTAGGCATAAAAGTGATCTCGTCGCCTTTCATCCATTGGTCGTTACTAACGTAGAAAGATGACGGGTACTCTGATTTATATCCTGTTGATTGGTGGATTGCGTTATGAAGATCTTCAAA
Organism: Mucilaginibacter conchicola; assembly: GCF_003432115.1. Taxonomy (GTDB): domain Bacteria; phylum Bacteroidota; class Bacteroidia; order Sphingobacteriales; family Sphingobacteriaceae; genus Mucilaginibacter; species Mucilaginibacter conchicola. The sequence goes on along the minus strand of NZ_QWDC01000001.1, from coordinate 1,705,568 downwards.
AGTTTGATTCGATTTAATATCGATATCGCGTGAAACATCGTCGTAATCTTCAAAGGTGATCCTAAACCTGTATAGTGCCATTGCGTTTAAGTAAGTTTTTTTGTCAAAAATATGGAGTTAAATTCAATTTCAGCTTGCCACAACTTTCAAGCCAATTTCTTTGCCTTTTTCAATTGTAAAGCTAATTGCAGCCTCTCTGTCGTTCGGAATTTCTCCTTCAAGTATAGCTTCGCGTATCTTATTCTTTATAATTCCCACTTCGCGCCCCTCGCTTATCCCGAATAATTGCATAATATCTAAGCCGGTTACCGGTGGTTGCCAGTTGCGGATGTTATCGCGTTCCTCAACATCTTTCAATTTTTGCTGAACCAGTTCAAAGTTGTTGCGGTACTTTTTAACCTTGTACTCATTTTTGGTGGTTACGTCTGCTTTACACAACAGCATAAGGGCTTCAATATCCTCACCTGCATCAAAAAGCAGGCGGCGCACTGCCGAGTCGGTAACAATTGACTGCGACAGAACGATAGGGCGCAAGTGCAACTGCACCAGCTTTTGCACAAACTTCATCTTCTCGTTAAGCGGAAGTTTTAGCTGTGTAAATATCTTGGGCACCATGCGTGCACCTTTATCCTCGTGACCGTGGAACGTCCAACCATGGCTTTGCTCAAAGCGCTTGGTGGCTGGTTTGGCAATATCATGAAGGATAGCGGCCCAGCGTAGCCAAAGGTCGTCGGTAGTTTCGCAGATGTTATCCAATACCTGCAGGGTATGGTAAAAGTTATCCTTATGGCCTTTCCCGTTAATGATGTCTACGCCGTAAAGCGCCGTCATTTGCGGGAAGATGATGTGCAGCAGGCCGGTATCAAACAAATAGTTGAAACCAACAGATGGCACCGGCGATAGGATGATCTTGTTCAGTTCATCAGTAATGCGCTCCTGCGATACAATTTTGATGCGTTGCAGGTTGCTTTTAATAGCAGCTATTGCGACAGGATCTATCTCAAAGTTCAACTGCGATGCAAAGCGGATGGCCCGCATCATGCGCAGCGGATCATCAGAGAAAGTCTCTACCGGATTAAGCGGTGTGCGGATCAATTTATTTTCCAGGTCGATAATGCCGTCAAAAGGGTCTATCAGTTCCCCGTAAGTATCGGGGTGTAGAGAAATAGCTAATGTGTTGATGGTAAAATCGCGGCGTTTCTGGTCGTCGTCAAGGGTGCCGTTCTCTACTATGGGTTTGCGCGAATCTGAGCGGTAGCTCTCTTTGCGGGCGCCAACAAATTCCACTTCAACATCCTGGTAGCGCAGCATAGCAGTACCAAAGTTTTTAAATACCGACACCTTAACATTCAGTTGTGCAGCAACTGCCTCGGCAAAATCAATACCGTTGCCCAGTATCACTACATCAATATCTTTTGAGGGGCGGTTAAGGAAAATATCGCGCACGTAGCCGCCTATTGCGTAAGCCTGTACATTTTTTTCGGCAGCAAGTTTAGAAATAACAGAAAATACCGGATGTTGCAGGTGTTGTTTCATAGTGGATAAGCTGCGAACAGGCTTGTATTTGCAGGGGCAAATTTACGACTTTAGTTTTTAACGGCGAATAAATTCAAAAGTGCCGTTAGGGGCAAGTCGCATAATGGTTGATGGTTTCTTTACTTCCATGCTGTGCTGGTCAATATCAACCACGTAATCAACCCCGTCTATTATCTCCTGCGAAATCTTGCCAAAGTACTCCGGCGATGGCTCTCCGCTGATGTTGGCCGATGTACTTACCAACGGTTTGCGCAGGCGCTGTATCAACTGCTGGCAAAAAGGGTGAGAGGTTACACGCATACCCACGCTGCCATCCTCAGCAATTAGGGCCGGCGATATATTTTTTGCGCCTGGCATTACCAGCGTAAGCGGGTTCTCCGCGTATTCTATCAAGGTGTAGGCGATATCAGGCACTTCCTGTATGTAGCTTTGCAGTTTGTTATCCACATCAACCAAAACGATCATGCTCTTGCTTTCTTCGCGCTGTTTAAGGGCAAAAATGCGTTTTACTGCTTCGGTATCGGTGGCATCGCAGCCAATGCCCCAGATGGTATCAGTAGGGTAAAGGATGATACCGCCATCCTGCACCACTTTAAGTGCCTTGTTAACTTCGTCTCTAAGCATAATTGAGGTACAAACTTAACGCTTTTATAATTCTTTTTTCATCAAGCATTTCCATACACTTTGGCACGCCGTATAATTTGCAGGTATTACGCACACAAGGCTCGCATTCTAAAGCTCCGTAACGGATCACCTGCAAGGTTTCTTTATTGTATGGGGCTGTATTATTTTCATCGCCGGCACCAAATAAAACTATAGTTGGCACACCCACGGCATTAGCCAAATGAGCCGGGCCTGAATCTGTAGTGAGCACTGCTTTAGCTCCCGCCATTAGTTCTGCCAAACCTTTCAGGTTGGTTTTACCTGCCTGGTTGTGCAGACGGTCTGCGTTATCCAGTCCCGATAATAGCTCATCAATAAAAGGCGCTTCCTTTGGAGAACCCACAAAAGCAAAGTTCAGGTCAGGGAAATGTGCAGTTAACGCATTGATGATGCTTCGGCCTTTATCAACCGGCATACGGCGTGATGATGCTTCTGAATTAAAGTTGATGACAACCGTTTCGGGGATATCAGCAGGATCAGCTTTTAGTGCGACTGTTCTTTGTGCAACGGTTTTCCCGGTAACGTATTCAAGCAGATAAATGTACTCATCAACCCTGTGCAGGCCTACAGGTTTCTTAATTGCTTTGGTGAGCAAAAACAAACCGCCCTCTTTACGGAAACCGATACGCTGCTTAGCGCCGGTTGCCCACGCCATTACAAATGAGGAGAGCGAATGAGGAAGATTAAAGAATAGATCATAGCCCTCGGCCTTCAGGGTTTTACCGAAACGGTAAACTCCTCCCGAACCGGGATATTCTTGTTTTGAAAAAGGATGGACTTTATTAATGCCGGGAATAAGTTGGGCAATGCCGCTGAGTTCTTTTTTGATGATCACATCAATTGCAGCGGCAGGATACTCGGCTTTTACAGCATTAACAAACGCGGTGGCCATCACCACGTCGCCAAGCCAGTTGGGAAGCCGAATGAGGATTTTCATAATTGAGCCCCCTCTAAATCTCCCCCGAAAGGGGAGACTTTTTTTAAGAAGCCCTCCCTTACGGGGAGGGTTTGGGAGGGGCTTCTATCTTATGTCTAATTAAACCGCTACATTATTATCTCTCAACGCATCGTTAAGAGATGTTTTTTTGTCGGTTGATTCTTTACGTTTACCGATGATCAAGGCACATGGTACCTGGTACTCGCCTGCAGCAAATTTCTTGGTGTATGAACCCGGGATAACTACCGAACGGGCAGGAACACGGCCTTTGTACTCAACAGGAGTAGAACCTGTAACATCAATAATTTTGGTTGATGCGGTTAACACCACGTTTGCACCTAATACAGCTTCAGACTCTACGTGTACGCCTTCAACAACAATAGCACGTGAACCAAGGAAACAGTTGTCCTCAATAATTACAGGAGAAGCTTGTACCGGCTCTAACACACCGCCAATACCAACACCACCGCTAAGGTGAACGTGTTTACCAATTTGCGCACATGAACCTACAGTAGCCCAGGTATCAACCATGGTACCTTCATCTACATAAGCACCAATGTTTACATAAGATGGCATCATGATAACACCTTTGGCCAAATAAGCACCGTAACGGGCAATACCATGAGGTACCACGCGTACGCCAAGCTCTTTGTAGTTTGTTTTTAGTTTCATTTTATCATGAAAAACAAACGGGCCGGTTTTAATTTCTTCCATTGCACGGGTAGGAAAATACAGTATAACGGCTTTCTTTACCCAGTCGTTGGTATGCCAGCGTGAGCCGATCAGTTCAGCAACGCGGATCTCGCCTTTGTCTAAACGGTCAATAACAGACTCAATGGCGTTAGTATATTCACCAAAGTTTAAAAGGTTGCGGTCTTCCCAGGCATCCTCAATAAGTTTCTTCAGGTTAAGCATTCGTACAAAAATAAATTTCGCCAAATTAAAGGATTTTTGGGGACATTTGTTTGAATCATACCTAAAAAGACTGTGCGAAGAGATTACATCAAAGACATTTTGTTTGGCGTGGCAGTAGCAGATGCCCTGGGCGTGCCGGCAGAGTTTCGGTCAAGAGAGCAGATGAAGGCAAACCCCATCACCGATATGGTGGGCTATGGGAGCCACAACCAGCCGCGCGGCACATGGTCTGACGATGCCTCGCTTACCCTTTGCCTTGCGGACGCACTTTGTGACGGATATGATGTTGACCGCATTGCCTCAAACTTTGTAAAATGGAGATATGATAATCTGTGGGCGGCAAGAGGAGAGGTATTCGATATCGGAATAGCCACCCAGGCCGCTATCGACAGAATTGCAACTGGTACTAAACCTGTGCTTGCGGGTGGTTTCGGCGTGTCATCAAACGGAAACGGTTCGCTGATGCGGATACTGCCATTACTTATCTATATTAAAGACAAACCTGTTGAGGAGCGTTATTCTGTAACCAAAGATGTCTCGTCCATAACCCATGGCCATGTCAGATCAGCAATAGCTTGTTTCTACTACCTTGAGTTTGCAAGAGCGCTGCTGACCGAAAGCGATCTGATTAAGATTTATAAACAAGTGCAGTCTGATGTAACAAACTATTTAGAATCAACGTCCATCAACAGAGATGAAATCATATTATTTGACCGCTTGCTAAAAAAAGATGTCTATGAACTGGATATCAAAGAGATAAGGAGCACAGGCTATGTTTTACATACCCTTGAGGCAAGCATCTGGTGCCTGATGAATACTAATAGTTATACCACAGCAGCGTTATCCGCCGTTAATTTAGGCGATGATACCGATACCACGGCTGCGGTAACAGGTGGCCTGGCGGCTTTAAAATACGGATATGGAAGTATCCCCGGGCAATGGTTAGCGGTAATTGCACGCCGTGAGGATATTGCTGCTTTAGCAGATAGATTGAAAGATAAGTATAAAGACCAGTAGAAATGCCGGAGAAAGATAAACTAAGGATAGATAAATATTTATGGGCTATAAGGGTGTTTAAAACCCGCACACTGGCTGCTGAGGCCTGCAAGGCCGGCCGTGTAAAACTGGATGGTAATAATACTAAACCATCGCACGAAGTGAAAATAGGCGAGGTGTACAACGTATCAAAAGGCCCGGAGAAGAGGGTGATAAAAATAACAGGCTTGCTTGAGAATAGGGTAGATGCTAAAACAGCGGTAAACTTTTATGAAGACATTACGCCTGAAGAAGATACCATGGCATTTAAATCAATGTTCCATGCGCCGGTATTGAAGCGAGACCGCGGTACCGGCCGCCCTACAAAACGAGACAGAAGAGAGATAGATGAATTAAAAGACGATTTTTTTAATTAATCAAAAACAATTAAATTGTATAGCTGTTTAAACGTCGCTCACTTGATTGAAGGTTCTTAACAAATTTATATCGGTAATGCGCAAACGTTTATGAAAGTTTAAATTTTTATAGATAATGCATTTGTATTATTCATAATGTTTTAGCCCATAAGATTGTTGAGAGACATTACTTTACATTAGTTTATTTAATAAAAAAATCTATTTTTGCGCCCGATATATTTACTTACCTATGAAAAATAATATCAACCTAAACATCTTAGTGTTTATAGGTTTCCTTGCATTTGTGATATCTTCATGCACAAGCCAAAAGCAGATCGCTTATTTCCAAAAAGGCGTTAACCAGTCAGATACTATCAGTGTTGCTGATGCGTACGTCCCTAAAATTCAACCAGGCGATATTTTAGCTATTCCGGTTTCATCATTAAACCCTGCAGCAAGCAGCTTTTTTAACCCATATAGCAGCGCGCCTGCTACTGCATCGGCAGATCCAGCGGCTATAAACCCGGCGCCGTCATTATCATCATCAAATGGTTACCTGGTAGATGCCGAAGGCGCAATTGACTTTCCGTTATTGGGCTCAATTAAGGTAGGTGGCCTTACCACTTCAGAAGCCCGCGATACCATAAAAAACAAACTTAAATCAACTTATTTGAAAGAGCCTACGGTTAGCGTAAGGCTTTTAAACTACAAGATATCTATAATGGGCGAAGTTTCGCGCCCATCAGTATATGTTATACCTAACGAAAAAGTAACCTTGCCCGAAGCTTTGACCATGGCAGGTGACCTTACTATATACGCCAAAAGGGATAACATACTTATTGTTAGAGATAACGGTGGCAAAAAAGAGTTTGGAAGGGTAAACCTTAATAACAGAGATGTATTTACTTCTCCTTACTACTATTTACATTCGGGCGATTTGATCTATGTTGAACAAGGCAAGGCCAAAGCAGCGCAAACCGATCAGGCTTACAGGATTTTACCAATCCTCTTAAGCGCATTAACGGTAATCGGTATTTTAATCTATCGCTTTAAATAGCATCTATCCTATAAAGAACACTCACTTCTATGGCAAATAATATTGATTTAAGCATGCTGGATAATGACGAAGAGAAGGATTTTAGTCTTCGTGAGGCGCTGCATAAATATATAAGTAACTGGGGCTGGTTTTTATTTTCACTGGTATTTGCCGGTGCCCTGGCCTTTACCTTCATCAAACTAACCACACCTTTGTTCCAGATCGAAACAGACCTTTTGATCAAAGACAACAAAGGTAGTTTAGACGGGCAGGCAGACCTGCTAAAAGATCTTGACCTCTTCTCATCAGATAAGATCATTGATAATGAGATGCAGATCTTAAAATCATACACCATTTTAGAGAAAGTGGTAAGTGCTTTAGAGCTTCAAACATCTTATTATAGTACCGGCGGCGTTAGAAACAGGGCCGTGTATGATAAATTGCCATATAAGGTACAGTTACTTAAACCTGTTAAAGGTTTAGATTATTCGCTTATTTACTCTATGCGTTTACTTAATGCAAACGAGATTGAAATAAATGGTAAAAAGCACCCTGTAAATAAACCTTTTGATTTTGAAGCCGGTACCGCCATTGTGGTTGCTAATTCATTTAATCCGGCTGAGATAAACAACAGCATGGACGTAGTGCTTAACGATCCGACAAATGTTGTAGAAACGCTTAACAATAAAATAACCATTACCCCTGTAAGTAAGCAGGGAACGGTGTTGATCATAACACTTGAAGATGCCCTGCCAAAAAGAGGTAAGGATATCTTAGACCGCCTTGTTTATGAATATAACAAAGCATCTATTGACGATAAAAACAAAGTTACTTCAACCACATTAGCATTTATTGAGGAGCGCCTGCACAAATTACAGGAAGAGCTTAGTACTGCTGAGATGAAAGTGGAGAATTACAAATCGGGCAATAAGATCACGGATATCAGCGCGCAATCACAAATATTTTTGCAAAGTGTACAGAGCAATGATGCCGAACTGAGCAAGGTAAATATCCAGTTAGGGGTGTTAAAGAATGTTGAAAATTACCTGTCTGGTGCAAGTACTGGCCAAGCGCAGGTGCCATCTATGCTGGGTATTGACGACCCTACTTTGTTAAGCCTGGTTAGCCAGATAGCAGAGGCCCAACTTAAAAAGAACAGCCTTTTGCAAACTGTGCCCGAGACAAACCCTATTGTTACTTCTATCAACGATCAGATCACCTCGCTAAAAGAAGCTATATCTTTATCGGTATCAAACCTTAAAGATGGTTTAGAAACAATAAAGCAACAACTGCAACGCAAAAACTCGAGTTTCCAATCGGTAATTAGCCAGGTGCCTACAAAAGAAAGAGGCTTGCTTGATGTAATGCGCCAGCAGGAAATAAAGAATAATCTATTTACCTACCTGCTTCAAAAACGCGAAGAGTCAGAAATATCTCTTAATTCAACCGCGTCAGATAGCCGCACAATTGATGTTGCAAGGAGCACAAAGGCACCGGTTAAACCTGTTAAGCCGCTAATATTTGGTATATTTATGGTGCTTGGGCTTGTTATTCCTGCATCTATTATTTACCTGAAAGACTTGCTTAACTTCAAAGTTATCAGGCGCCAGGATATTGAAAAAGTTACTAAAGCACCAATACTTGCCGAGGTTTCGCACTCAACCGATTCATCAGCACTGCTTGTGGCTACCAAACCACGTTCAATGGTTGCAGAACAGTTAAGGGCATTAAGAACCAACCTCAACTTTGTTATCCCGGGCAACGCACAAAAGGTACTTTTATTTACTTCGAGCATAAGCGGCGAGGGTAAATCTTTCATATCGCTTAACCTGGGCGCAAGCTTGGCCATGTCTGGCAAAAAGGTGGTTATTTTAGAGCTCGATCTTCGTAAGCCAAAACTGAGTGCCGGTTTAGAGATGGATAACTCAAAAGGTTTGTCTAACTACCTTATTGGCGAGGTTTCTTACAAAGACATTGTTAAACCTGTTGCACAGCAGGAGAACTACTACATTGTATCCAGCGGTCCTATACCGCCAAACCCTGCGGAGTTACTTCTGAACGGAAAAATTAAAGAATTGATCGAGCAGTTAAAAACTGATTTTGACTACATCTTATTAGATGCGCCGCCGGTTGGTTTGGTTACCGATGCGCAAATATTAAGCGAGTTTGCCGATGCAACTTTATTCATCGTACGCCATAATTATACTGCTAAGAGCAATATTTACTCGATAGATAATTTCTACCGTACACGTAAGTTTAAGAACCTTAATATCGTGATGAACTCAATTGATACCAAAGGTGGTTATGGCTACGGTTATGGTTACGGCTATGGTTACAGTTACGGCTATGGTGGTTACTACCAGGAAGAAGAGCCGAAAGCTAAAAGCGGAATAGCTAAGCTTTTGCGTAAAAAGAAATAACCCGGCTGTTTGGCTAATAACTTGTTGCTTACTTGTAGCTAATGTCAGTACACACAAAAGATATTGATTACCCCGGGCAATTTAAGATAGCCGTGGTTGGCTTAGGTTATGTAGGCTTGCCCTTAGCTATAGAGTTTGCCCGTAAATACCAGGTAGTTGGTTATGATAAAGACCTGGTAAGAATAGCCGAATTAAAAGATGGCACAGATAGAACGCTGGAGTTTGATACGGCCACACTAAAAGAAGTTACAGGTTGTAAGGACGATAAATACAAGTTGTTATTTTCAGATCAGCCTGCTGATTTGGCTGACTGCAATGTGTTTATTGTAACCGTTCCTACGCCTTTAAATCAATTTAAATCCCCCGACCTGAAGCACCTTGTTAAAGCATCAAAGATGATTGGCAAGATGCTTAAGAAGAACGACCTGGTTATATATGAATCTACCGTGTACCCTGGTTGTACTGAAGAAGATTGTGTGCCCGTACTGGAAAAACATAGTGGATTAACGTATAATGTCGACTTTTTTTGTGGCTACTCGCCCGAGCGTATAAACCCCGGTGATAAGGTAAATACGCTTACAACTATAAAAAAGGTTACATCAGGCTCAACGCCTCAAATTGCAACGGTAGTTGATAATTTATACGCGTCAATTATTACAGCCGGCACGCATAAGGCCCCTAATATTAAAGTGGCAGAGGCTTCAAAAGCTATTGAAAATGCGCAAAGGGATATCAATATTTCTTTTGTTAACGAGCTGGCATTAATATTTGACAGAATGGGCATCGATACTTCAGATGTATTAGAAGCCGCAGGCACTAAGTGGAATTTTCTGAAGTATAAGCCGGGTTTGGTAGGCGGGCATTGCATAGGGGTTGATCCATATTATTTAGCTCATAAGGCAGAAACATTGGGTTACCACCCCGAAGTTATTTTATCAGGCAGGCGAATAAATGATAACATGGGGGTGTTTGTATCAAACAAGGTTATCAAACTATTAATAAAAAAGGGCAATAAGGTAGCAGGTGCCAGAGCTTTGATATTAGGGCTAACCTTTAAAGAGAATTGCCCCGATATACGGAATACCAAGGTTATTGATATATACCATGAGTTAAAGCAAGTAGGCGTAGCGGTTGATATTTACGACCCCTGGGCATCACCGGCACAAGTGAAGGCAGATTATAAAATTGGCCTGATCAAAGATATTAATGATACTTATGACGCTATCATACTTGCGGTTGCACATCATGAGTTTAGTGATATTGATTTTAGCAAATTAGTTAAAGGCGATAACTCGGTGATTTATGATACAAAATCATTTTTGCCGCGTAGCATTGTTGACGGAAGGTTATAGTAATTATAAATAAAGATAATTTAACACTAATGAAAGTTTTAGTTACAGGAGCTGCAGGTTTTATAGGTTACCACCTATCAAAGCAACTGTTAGAAAGAGGCGACGAAGTTATAGGCCTCGATAATATTAACGATTATTATGATGTTAATCTTAAATATAGCCGCCTGCAGCAATTGGGCATCGAAAGAGAACTAATTGAAGAGGGCAAACTTGTGGAGAGTGCTGTTAACAGCAATTTTAAATTCGTAAAGCAGGATCTGGAGAGCGAGGAGTTTATTTCTCAGCTGTTTAAGGATAACGCTTTTGATGCTGTTGTAAACCTTGCTGCACAAGCCGGTGTCCGTTACTCTATCGAGAATCCTAAAGCTTATATCAAGTCAAACGTTGAGGGTTTTCTGAATATCCTGGAAGCTTGCCGGAATTATCCTGTTAAGCACCTTGTGTATGCATCTTCAAGCTCAGTATATGGTGCAAATACAAAAATGCCTTTTCATGTTCAGGATCCGGTAAACCACCCGGTATCTGTTTATGCGGCTACTAAACGCTCAAACGAACTGCTTGCACATACTTATAGCCATTTGTTTAACATCAGTACTACTGGTTTGCGCTTTTTTACGGTGTACGGCCCCTGGGGCAGGCCGGATATGGCGCCAATGTTATTTGCCGATGCTGTACTGAATGGCAGGGCAATAAAGGTGTTTAACAATGGTAATATGCAGCGCGATTTTACTTATGTTAAAGATATAGTAAACGGTGTGATTGCTGTGCTGGATAAGCCAGCCACGCCAAATCCTGAATGGAACGGTGATAAACCCGATAGCGCAAGCTCTACTGCCCCCTACCGCATTTATAACATAGGCAACTCTAAACCGGTAAAACTGATGGATTTTATCAGTGCTATGGAAAATGCATTGGGTACAACTGCTAATAAGAACTTTATGGAGATGCAGCCCGGCGATGTGCTTGCAACCTGGGCCGATGTAGATAACCTGAAACACGATGTTGGCTACAGCCCTTCTACGTTAGTTGACGAAGGGGTAAACGAATTTATACTTTGGTATAAAGAATATTATAAATAATCAAGTGAGCGATACATGTTTGCATAACGTGATATAAAAGTAAAAATGAACCAAAGTAAAAATCTTCTTAAAAATACTTTTATATACACTATAGGTAATTTAGGGTCAAAGCTGTTAACTTTTTCCCTGTTACCCATATTATCTTTTTACCTCTCAAAAAAGGAACTTGGCGAGTATGATGTGGTACTTACAACCATTAGCATGTTTGTGCCTTTTGTATCCTTACAAATATCAGATGCAGCATACAAATGGCTTTTAGATAAAGAGGCCGATGATTATGAAGCGCTTAGGGGCAAAATAATTACAAATGGTTTGCTCATTATAGTTGCCACCTCAGCTGTGTTTTTAGCGGGGTATTTTTTGGTAGGCCTGTTTGTGCCGCTTAATTACAAATATTACTTCGCAGCAATATTGGTATCGTCCATATTCCTGCCATACTTTCAGCAGGTTACAAGAGGGTTATTAAAGAATAAGCTGTACGCAGTGGCGGGGCTTTTGAACGCCGTGTTTGTATTGGGTTTCAATATTCTTTTCCTTGTTGGGCTAAAAATGAAACTGGAATCGTTATTCCTGGCGTTGGTAATAGCCAACGTTGCCACCTGTGTAATTTTGGCTCATTTTTCGGGGATATATAAATTCATCGATCTTAAGTTGTACTCTGTTGCATTGCAAAAGCAGATGCTTAAGTATTGCCTTCCTCTTATCCCCAACAGTATAAGCTGGTGGCTGGTAAATGCTGCCGATAAATTTTTAATACTATACTATTTAGGCGTAAACTCAAACGGTATATATGCCATCTCGTCGAGGTTGCCGAGTATCATAACCATCTTGAATACCATATTTATATTGGCTTGGCAAGATCATTCCATGACATCTAAAGATAGCTCAATTGATAGTAAAACGTTTGACAGGTTCTACACCTTTGAACTAACATTTGTGCTGGTATTGATATCTGCTTCAAAAATTATTGTAGAGGGCATAGTAAGCAGCAACTTTATTGATGCTTATAAGTACATGCCTATGCTGTTTATCGGCGCCGCATACTCGGCTTTTTCGGCGTACTTTGGGGCGTATTATCTAAAATCGGGCAATACAAAAGGTATTTTTATAACAAGTATTGCAGGTGGCGTTACCAATATCGTGGTAGTGTTACTGCTTATTAATCATATAGGCTTGTATTCTTCTGCGCTGGGCACTTTCTTAAGCTTCCTGGTTATATTTATATACAGGTTTATTGATCTCAGGAAAGAGATCAACATAACAGTTAATATGTTTAAGCTTACATCGCTTACAGTGCTATGTATTGCTTTTTCTTTGGCGTTGCTTATACACTTCAGGTATATAAACTACATCCTTTTACTTTTAGCAACAGGTATATTCCTGTTTTTTAATAGCGAGGTTATTGGCAAATTAAAAAAAATGGTATTTAAATAATTCTACTCATGCAAAATACGAATAACTCTGAGCAAAAATTTGGTTTAATGGTTTACCCGGCAAACCCAACATACAACGTAGGCGATTACGTACAAAGCCTTGCCGCAAAACAATACCTGCCTAAAGTAGACGTATTTGTAGAGCGCGAAAAACTAAAAAGCTATAAAGGTGATGATATTAAAATGATCATGAATGGCTGGTATATTCATAACCCAAGTGAATTTCCACCTTCAGCTAAGATCAACCCGCTTTGGGTATCGTTCCATTTAAATGCCAACGCTAAAGACAAGGTGTTAACGCCGGAAACTATTGCCTATTTAAAAGCTAATGGTCCAATTGGTTGCCGCGATACCTACACTTTAAATGCTTTACAGGAAAAAGGCATTGATTCATACTTTAGTGGTTGCCTTACTACAACTTTAGATATCAAGTATAAAACCGACAAAAAATCTGACAAGGTTTATTTAGCAGATCCGTTGTTTTTACTTCCGCACTGGGGTAAAATGATGTATGGCCCTAACCAGTTTATAAAAGCTATTATAAGTGGTGATATCTTCAGGTTCGGTAAAAGAAAGCGGATCTTAAAACAACTGCTTACCGATGAGTTTTTAGAAACATCTGAATACGTAAAACACAAGCTATCCGGCTCGCACAGCGAAGAGCGCAGGTTTGAAGAAGCCGAATCAATACTGCATAAATTTGCAGCCGCCAAGCTTGTGGTTACCTCAAGGATACATTGTGCCCTGCCTTGCCTTGCTTTAGGTACACCGGTTATTTTTATCAACTACGGTTTTAACAATAGTTCAGACATGAGCAGGTTCTCGGGTATTTCAGACCTGTTTAACACCATCAACATTAACGATAAAGGCGAAGTTGTGGCCAATTTTGATTTTAACGGTAAAATTGGTGTGGATAGTAAATTTGAAAACCCAACAAGGCATGTAGAAATGGCTGCTAAGCTTAAAGAGAAAGCTTACGCATTTGTTAAATAGTATGCGCGTAATTCAATTAATTACCGGTTTAGGCGGCGGCGGTGCCGAAAACCTGGTTTATAATTTAACCAAAATGAACCTGCAGGATAAAGACGTTGAGTTCTCTGTAGTGTACATGACAGATAAGGATAAATTAAAGCCAAGGTTTGAAGAAATGGGCGTTGCCCCGGTTTCTTTAGGCATCACTTCAAAAGGCAGTTTTGTGAGCGGCTTAAAAAAGTACTATCGCATTCTTAAAAACAACAAAGGCGCAGTGGTGCATGCCCACCTTTTTCATACCCTGCTGATTAGTTGCTTAATGCAGCCGCTTGTTCCGCATAAAGTTGTGTTTACACTGCATAGCGATTTTGTGAAAAAAAGAGCGCGCAGGTATATTCTGTTCTTCACCAGGTTTTTAAGATCGGCTGATGTGATTTTTTCTGCCAAGTCAAAGCAATGGTATCAAAAAAGCGATGCCGTAGTAATTGCCAACGGTATTGATTTAAGCCAGTATAATCATGCGCATAATAAACCAGAGGTATTTAGCTGCTTGTTTTTAGGAAGGTTAGAAGAACCTAAAAACCCCATGTACCTGGTAGAGCTTGTTAATAAATTAAAAGATAAGCACAAATTTAAAATAGTTGTAGTTGGCGAAGGCAACATGCGCCAGCCTCTTGAAGAGCTTATAGCGAAAGAATCTTTGCAAGACTATTTTGAATTTTTAGGTTTCAGGCAGGATATTCCGCAAATAATGGCAAATGTAAGCTGCCTTATCACACCATCATTATGGGAAGGTATGCCTATCTCCTTATTAGAGGCGGGAGCTTGTGGTGTACCTATACTTACTACACCCGTTGGCAGTATCCCCATTTTTTTAAACAACGAAACAGCTTATCTTACCGAGTTGCCAGATTTTCACTTATCGTTACAACATATAATTGAGAATTACAACGAAGCGCTTGATAAAGCTGCGAAGTTTAAAAATGAGGTTTTTGAGAAATTTGATATAAACAAATGCTATCAGAATTATAAAGCCATGTACTATAAAGTAATTAAATAGTGCGCGTGTAAAAAGCGTATGATAAAAAACCGGATATAACGTTAGATATCTAAAAATATATTAATTAACTATCAAGGTTATGAAAGCAAATAAATTGATAAAAACGCTTATACTTTTATTTACCATTACTACCTCTGCTGTTTACAGTAATGGTATTGTTAAGACGTTTAATGTGAAAGATTATGGGGCAAATGGCGATGGCGTTACCGATAACTATACTGCGCTGATAAAAGTTGCCAAGGCGGTAAACGCAAATGGTTCTGGCACGGTATATTTCCCGGCGGGTAATTATTATATAGCACAGTACCACTCAAAAAGCACCCCGGTAGCAGATATTTTGTTTACAGGTTGCAACAACCTTACCATAACGGGCGATAAAGCCGTTATCACGCTGAACGGTAATTTTTACAGAGACGCCGATCTTTTGGTGAATAAGGTAAAGAAAAGCTCAACAGAATCAATTGTGCCTATTTCACTATCCAATTGCCAAAATGTGATTATTAAAGGGATAGAAATTAATGGCAGCATCAATAAGATGACGCGCGACCCTAAGGTTACTGAAGGCAGCGGCCACCTTATACAATTGTGGGATTGCAATAACGTAAACATATCAAACGTTTATACGCACCATGGCCAAACAGATGGTATTTATATAGGTGGGGTTAAAGGTTGCAGAGGTGTTACCATAACCAATACAATAAGCTCTAATAACGGCAGGCAGGGTATGTCAATAACGCATCTATATAATGGCGTTTTTGAAAACTGCCAGTTTATAAACACGGGCATTACTGATGGCGCCTACCTTCGCCATGCACCTTCTGCAGGTGTTGATATTGAACCGGAGCGGATACCTGCAGGTACCAAAATGGGGGGTATAGTATTTACCAACTGTACTTTTGCAAACAACATGGGGGCGCAGTTCATGAGTATTTCCCCAAAAATAACGGCTAATATTAAACTGGTTAAATGCACCATTAAGTCTCAAACCAGCCCGTCAAAATATACAATGATATTATCAGCAGATAGTTTAGTTGTGGATGGATGTACAATTGACTGTGGTAACAAACAAGGAAGTGTATACGCCAGCTGGACAGGCCGCACAGGCGGTAACGTAGAGATAAAGAATAGTACTATCAGGAGCGCTTTCAGAGGTATTGTATCTGCCAACCAGGCAAATATGTCTAATAAGGTAACAATATCTAATAACGATATAATATGTACATCTACCAACCCGGTTAAAACGTATTTTCCATATCTTACATCAAAAGATCTTATTTTTGAAAATAATAGAGTGCAGATTCCCTCGTCTGTATCAAGTGCGGTTACACCACTTATTAATAATGCCGCACGATCTCAAAAAAATACTTTTTCTACCGATAAATTAGGCATAAAACCTAAGGTATCATACACAGGTACAAAGTTGATAGCCGATTAAGGCTTTAAATATGATATACGTGACACAAATAACTTTTAGCGCAATTAGTAAAGCATGAATAAATCTATAGGGACAGTATTAGTGGTTGCATTTTTATTCAGGCTAACGCTATTGGTTGTAGAAATGAACTTTTTCGAGTTACCCGATAGCGGAAAAGACGACAGGCGTTTTGAACGACTGGCCTGGGAGTGGACCAATGTTAACAATCCCCCTACAGACCAGTTTTCAGAATCAGGTGCCGGTACGTTCGTTAAGATCGGATCGGCGCTTTACTCTTTATTTGGCCGCGTGCCCTGGTTATGGAGTTTTATATTAGTTGTTTTAAGTACAGCTACTGTTTATAACGTGTACAAAGCAACCTACTTGTTATGGAATGACAGAACCCAGGCAATAAGAATAGGTTGGTTTGCAGCTTTATTTCCAGAACTTGCAGAGCTTTCCGCAGTTATTTTAAGAGAGGTGCCTATTCACTTCTTTCTTTCGTTGGCTGTAATATCACTTATTAAATACTGGAAGTATAAGAAAAAGCCTCATGTTGTATTATTTATTTTATACACGGGGCTTTGTATCTTGTTCCACTCTGCTTTGATAGCCGTTTTACTTGGGTTTGGTATGGGTATCTTCTTAATATCACAAGAAGGGAAAAAGAAATCTACTGCTACCAAAGTTTTTGTATTTGCATTGGTTGCGGGCGGTTTGTTGGTAGTAAACTATACAGGCTTTGGCCTAAGTAAGTTTGGGGGGTCTTTTGAAAGCGCGTTTGATACTTTTGAAAGTAGTGAAGCACACTCGGTATTAGGCACAGCCGGATATCCCGAGTGGATGAAAATGCGTAATGGTATAACCGATATCTGGAAACTCCCTATACGATACGTAGCTTTCTTGTTTTCGCCGGTAGTACCATTCATGATAAAAAAAGCGAGTCACCTGGCTGGTATTATAGATGCCGGTATGTATATTTTAATGGCCTGGTCGTATTATAAGAACCGTAAAACCATTAAGGAAAATAAATCTGCTTACCTTATTTTAATTATAAGCATGACTTTGGCGTTTGTGTTCTCGTTAGGCGTTTCAAACTTTGGTACGGCTATCAGGCACAGGGCAAAATTATTGCCTTTGATGTTGGTGTTAGCGGTTAACTTTAAAGCACTCCGCAAAAGGAATTACCTGAAACAGCTACGCGAACAATTAAAAGCACAACAAGCTACCGAACAGGATATTGATTTAAATAACGTTACAGCCCACTAACTGAACCTATCTTATGTTATTCAACTCGTTACATTTTGTTGCATTCTTTATAATAGTTTGCAGCATATATTTTTCTATTGGCCATAAGTACCGTTGGCTGCTGCTTTTGCTAAGCAGCTGCTATTTTTACATGGTTTTTTTGCCAATATACATCCTCATTTTAGGGTTTACCATAGTAATTGACTATTACGCGGGGATACTGATAGAAAAGAATACGGGTAGAAAGAGGAAACTCTACCTGATAATGAGTTTAGTTGCCAACATAGGTATCCTTGCGGTTTTTAAATATTATAATTTCTTAAATGATAACCTGTCGGTACTGTTAAACAGTATTGGTTACAATAATCATATACCTAACCTATCCATATTATTGCCGGTAGGTTTGTCGTTCCACACGTTTCAGGCAATGAGTTACACTATAGAGGTATACCGCGGAAACCAAAAGGCCGAAAGCAATTTTGGGATCTATGCTCTGTATGTAATGTTTTTCCCGCAGTTAGTTGCCGGGCCTATAGAGCGCCCGCAAAACGTGATACATCAGTTTTACGAGAAACACAATTTTGAGATCAACCGTATTGTTGAAGGCTTAAAGATGGTTTTGGTTGGTTTTATAAAAAAGCTGGTTGTGGCCGATAGATTGGCCATTTACGTAAACGCAGTTTATGATAACCCGGATAAACATAGTGCTGTATCTATCGCTGTAGCTACCATGATGTTTGCATTCCAGATCTATTGTGATTTCTCGGCCTATTCAGAGATCGCTATCGGTACGGCTAAAGTTTTAGGCTTTGATCTGATGACCAACTTCAGGAGGCCATATTTTGCAAAAAATATACAAGATTTTTGGGGCCGTTGGCATATTTCGCTTTCAACCTGGTTTAGAGATTATTTATACATACCATTAGGCGGTAGCCGCGTAGCTGTACCAAGGTGGTGTTTCAATGTATTTGTGGTTTTTATGGTGAGCGGCTTGTGGCACGGCGCCAGCTGGACATTTATAATATGGGGAGCATTACATGGCTTTTACTCCATATTCGGTATCATTTTTAAGAAATTAAAGTTTGATGTGTTTCTACGAAAAACGCTTGTTACCAGGGTGCTGTCTAACCTTTTTATATTCGGTATAGTATGTTTTGCCTGGATCTTCTTTAGGGCAAGGAACGTTCATGACGCGCTTTTGATATGCAAAAGTTTACTCACTGTAAAAGGCGGAGGCTTGTTCCTGGGTGTGCCTGCAAGCTTTTTCTACAGCATTATGGCCATTTTGGGCTTGCTATTGTATGAGTACATCCTTGAGTATCATCCAAACAAATTTAAAGTGTTTAATAACAAGAATGTGGTAATTAGGTATGCAGGTTATTCGCTATCGATCATCATTATCATACTATTTGGTGTATTTAACGGAGGCCAGTTTATCTATTTTCAGTTTTAAAAAATGAAAAGTCAACTTTACACATTCATAAAGAAATTTGTACTTCTGTTACTTGTAATATTTGTTTTAGACTATGTTTTTGGTACCCTTATAGAGAAAGCCTTTTATAAAGAAAAGCAGGGCGATAGTTCTACAACAACTTATGCATTAACCAAAGCTAATGAGGATCTTCTTATTTTTGGTACATCCAGGGCATCACACCATTATATCCCATCGTTAATAGCCGATAGTCTCCATATATCTGCCTATAACCTTGGGCGCGACGGTATAAAATTCGATTATAATTATGCCCTTATAACATCGGTGTTAAAAAGATACAACCCCAAGTACATTATTTTGGATATCAACCAAAACGATTTTACTTATGATACGTTGGGTACCCAGAAAGATATTTTTACCAGTATGTTTTTACCTTATGTAAGGCGCGATAGTTATATTAAAGACCTTATTTACCAGGTTAATCCGCGTGAGGTTTATAAGGCAGAAATTAGCAAGTTGTATGCTTTCAACTCATTACCGGGGTCAATTTTGCAACACGCACTTGGCGTTGGTCAAAAAAACAATCACGGTTACGAGGCCCTGTTTTCTACTAAACTTACACCGGCCGATAAGTCAATTGTTTTTAATAACAGTAATTACAAAGAGGATACTACGCTCACGAGGAAATTTGATGAGATGATAGCGACCATAGAACAAAGGAAGATCAAACTGTTAGTTGTGGTATCGCCAACATTAAACAAATTTAAAAACACCCCGCTGCCTACTGTGAACAAAACGCTGAGTAAATATGGCCTTAAAACGGTTGATTTTAGTGATGCGTTTGCATCTGCCGATAACAGTAAACTTTTTCATGACCGCACACACATGAATAATGATGGCAGCACGCTTTATACGCAATTGATTATTAAAGACCTTAAGAAATAACATTATATAATTAGTGTACCAATATAAAGTATGGTTAAAAAAGTTGGCTTAATAGCGCATTACGGGGAAGATTATATTAGCTATAGGATAAACTTTCTTAACTACCTTAAAAGCTTAGGCGTTGAAGAGTGCTTTGGTATTGTGCCAAAAGATAAGCACGCAGAAGAAGTTTTAAAAACCCCTTATCCCGTATTTTTTTACGAGTACAGCAGATCATGGAAATTTGTTGCCGATATTTTTAGAACATACAAGCGGTTTAAAAATATTATATCAACAGAGAAACCCGATCTGGTTTTTACCTATAAATTCTTCCCTAATTTGTTAGGTGTTTATGTGGCAAAAAAGCTGAAGGTAAAAACGGTTGTTGCAACTGTTGCGGGCCTTGGTTTTTTAGATAAACAAAACTCATCTTTTCTTATTAATAAGATTTTTAAGGCGTACTTATCTATTTTAAAACGGGCCGATTTTATTGTTGTACAAAACAGCGATGACCTGGTTTTACTGCAACAATTTATAAACCCAGATAAAGTTATCCTTACCAATGGGAGCGGGGTTAATAAAGATAAGTTTATACAATTAGAAACGCCAGACAGGAGCAAATGGAACCTGAGTACGGGTAAGAAATATTTTTTGTTTTGCAGCCGTATTGTAAAAGAGAAAGGTATACTGGAATTAATTGATGCCTTTAAAAACATAGAGAACAAGCATCCCGAAGCTGTATTGCTTATTGCGGGTTGGTTTGATAGCAAGGGGATTGAAGAGGAGGTTAACGCAAGAATAAAAAACTCTCCATCTATACAGTACATAGGTTATCAAAAAAACGTAAAAGAAATAGTGCAATTATCAGATTGTGTGGTATTACCAAGTTATTACCCTGAAGGGGTGCCGCGCTCTTTAACAGAGTCATTAGCTTTATCAAAGCCAATTATCACAACAGACCATAAAGGCTGTAAAGAAACCTGTATAGATACGGTTAATGGTTATTTGGTTAAACCCGGTAGCGTTACCGATCTGCAGCAAAAGTTAGAGTTGTTTTTATCTCTTTCTGATGAGCAGGTAAAAAATATGCAGCAAAACAGTTTAAACTTATTTAATGATAAGTTTGAACAGGGCCGGGTATTTAAAACCATAGCAGATAGAATTTTATATGCCTGATTTATTATATACAGGAGCTTCCGGCTTTCTGGCAAGCAATACCATCCCAACTTTAAAGCAATTAGGGTATAACGTAATTACCCTGGGCACAGGTAACGAAACATACCAATACGATATAGCCCGCCAGGTACCGGTATTTAACGAGCAGTATGACATCGTTTTTCATGCTGCCGGCAAAGCGCACTCTGAACCAAAAACTGAAGCCGAAAAGCAACTGTTTTATGATGTGAATTTTAAGGGTACTGTTAATGTTTGTAAAGGGCTTGAAAATTCTGGAGCCTTACCAAAGCAATTTGTATTTATAAGCACGGTTGCCGTTTATGGCCTTGATAGTGGCGAATTGGTTACCGAAGAGCATGCTTTAAACGGTGATACGCCTTACGCCAAATCAAAAATAATGGCCGAAGAATGGTTAGCCGAATGGGCCGGTCGTAATAACGTAACGCTGACTATACTGAGGCTTCCGTTGGTAGCAGGTGCGAACCCTCCGGGCAATCTTGGCGCCATGATCAATGGCATACGGAGTGGTAAATACTTAAGTATAGGCAAAGCCACCGCAAGCAAAAGCATTATTTGGGCCGAAGATATTGCTACCATATTGCCCCGTTTAGCACCGGTGGGCGGTATTTATAATATCACCGACGGTTTGCATCCTACGTTTTCGCAACTGGAAACCGTTATCTCAGGACAATTAAAAAAGAAAACCCCTTTAAGCTTACCAATGGGTATGGCAAAAATTTTAGGATGGGTTGGAGACATCATGGGAAGTAAATTCCCGGTTAACAGCAGTAAGCTGAAAAAAATAACATCAACATTAACATTTGACGATAAAAAGCTGCATGCCGCTATAGAATGGGCGCCATCCTCTGTGGTTAAAAAGCTAAGCCAAATACCGCTATGATATTATATCCTGTTTTACTTATTGTGTTTTTCGGCTTAATGCTGGTCTACTTTCGCATAGCCGACCGGTACAATATTATTGATAAACCCAACGAGCGTAGCTCACATACCGAAGTTACCATCAGGGGTGGTGGTGTTATATTTCCTATTTCTTGCTTGCTTGCAGCGTGTTTTTACCCGCAATATCTACTGCCTGCAATTGGCGCAGTAGCTATCGGAACTATCAGTTTTATAGACGACAGGATAACGCTATCATCAAAAATACGCCTGGTTGTGCATTTTTTTTCGGTAACACTCATGTTTATAGCGCTCAATGCGTTTGCCTTGCCTTTGCCCTGGGTAGTAACCCTGTACATTTTTGCCATTGGTGTTATAAACGTTTACAACTTTATGGATGGCATTAATGGTATTACCGGCGCATATACATTGGTTGTGCTGGCAGGCCTTCAGTACGTTAATTTATACGTTGTAAGTTTTGTAGAACCAGATCTGATCTGGTTCCCAATGCTGGCAAGTGTGGCGTTCCTGTATTTTAATTTCCGAAAAAAGGCCAAATGCTTTGCCGGCGATGTTGGTAGTATTACCATAGCGTTCTGGATAGTATTTTTATTAGCCCGGCTAATTATCAAAACGCAGGATCTTACTTATATTTTATTTCTCGCCGTATATGGTATTGATTCTGTATTAACTATAATTCACAGGCTTATTTTAAAGCAAAATATATTTAAGGCGCACAGGCTGCACTTTTATCAGTTGCTTGCAAATGAGCGCCGCATACCTCATCTTATGGTTTCAAGCCTGTATGCCATTGTTCAGATAGCTATAATTGCCTTTGTTATTACCTGTGATCAATTATCCCCTGCAGGTAAATTTGCGGTGGTTTTATTGCCTTTGGTAATTCTTTACATCGTTATAAAATCTCGCCTGATGCTGGCTGTTAAAAAGGTTCAGTCCGTATAAACTTATTGTAAAAAAATATTTAATTTTTTTTAGCAACAAATAACAAGTACCGCTGTTTGTTGGATGGATTGTGCCTGTAGTTTGGCATAGTTCACAGATTATTTTTGAATGTTTTCCATTTACTAAATTATTGTTAAATAACCCAATAATTAGTTTATTATTTTAAATTTTATTAATTTTGAATCTGCCCCCATCTAATAAATGTACCTATGAAAAAATACTTACTTTTTAATAAGGTAATTCCAAGGTGGATAATAATGTTATTAGACTTTGTTATCGTAGCATGGTCTTTTGCCTCATCTTATCTAATTGTAAACCGCTTCGAGTTTACTAATATATTAAGGGGATATTTCTTTATTTATACGGCTATTTACTCAACCGTTGCTGTGTTGGTAATGTATGCAATGCGCATACATACCGGTCTTATAAGATATTCAAACACCAGAGATGTATTAAGGATCTTCGCTTCTGTTTTTGTGAGTAGCGTAGTTTATCTTTTTATAATCACTTTATGGGTTAAACCATATTTTCAAATCAACTCTTCTACTATAGACCTGGTATTGCTTGTTAATTTCTCGGTATCAAGCACATTGCTTATTTTATTAAGAAGCGCGGTAAAAAGTGCATTTAATTATTTGAGCAACTATTCTGCAGGTAGTAAATCTGTAGTATTGATATATGGTTCTGATACCAGCGCAGTATTGGTGAAACAAGCATTAGAAGCAAGTGCCACTAACTTTGTGGTTGCCGGCTTTGTTGATAACGATCCTAACAAGATTAACAAAGAGATACAATCTGTAAAGGTTTACGATATAAGCAAGCTTTCTAAATTAAAAGAGAAGCGTTCTGTTGAGAAGATGATCATCATGAACCATCATCTTGATGAGCAGGAAAAGAAAACCGCGTTAGAGAATTGCCTTGCCTTAGGTATACAAGTACTTACGGTACCCCCATCAGACCAATGGATATATGGTAAGCTAAACCTGCAACAAATTAAGGATCTTAAAATCGAGGATTTATTGCAGCGTAAAACTATCCAGATAGATACTACACGTATATCAGAAGATCTGCAGGGTAAACGCGTATTGGTTACAGGCGCAGCGGGTTCAATTGGTTCAGAGATCGTTCAGCAGGTATTGCAATACGCGCCGACAATGGTTATCCTTTGCGATCAGGCCGAATCGCCTTTGCACGAGATCCGTTTAGAGATCGAAGAGAAGTTTCCGCATATCCCGGTAGTTATTTTTATTGGTGATATCCGTAATTATTACCGCATGCACAAATTGTTTGCTGATCATAAACCAGAGGTAGTTTACCATGCAGCAGCATACAAACACGTACCTATGATGGAAGAGAACCCATCTGAGGCTATCCGTGCTAATGTGTTAGGAACCAAAAATATCGCCGATCTTTCCCTGGCTTTCCACGTCAACAAGTTTGTAATGGTATCAACCGATAAAGCGGTTAACCCTACAAACATTATGGGCGCCAGCAAGCGTATTGCCGAGATCTATATCCAATCGCTTAAAGATAGCGCTGCAAATAAAGGTACATGCTTTATTACAACACGTTTTGGTAACGTGCTGGGTTCAAACGGTTCGGTTATTCCGCGTTTCCGTTCGCAGATCCAAAAAGGTGGGCCAATTACCGTTACTCACCCTGAGATAACCCGCTACTTCATGACCATACCTGAGGCGGTGCACCTGGTGCTTGAGGCGGGTACTATGGGTACCGGTGGTGAGATATTTATATTTGATATGGGCGAACCGGTTAAGATAGTTGACCTTGCGCTTAAAATGATAAAACTTGCCGGCTTACAGCCTGATAGGGATATAAAGATAGTTTACTCGGGCCTACGCCCAGGTGAAAAGCTTTATGAAGAGTTGCTAAACAGCGGCGAAAATACCATGCCTACTCACCACGAGAAGATCAAAATATCTCGCGTTATCTCTTACCCGCAAAAGCAAGTTGCTGATGATATCAACGAATTGATATTGCTGAATAAGCAAGGCGACGAGATGGCTACTGTGAGTAAGATGAAAGATATCGTTCCCGAATTTTTGAGCAAGAACTCTAAGTTTGAGCATCTGGATAACAACAGAAGCATCCGCGTTAATGGTACCGACGCCGCTAAAATGACGGTTGTTTTAGACTGACCTGCGCTACAATTTTCAAACAGCTCCGGGCGTGCCTCCCGGCATATCTGATTTTTATTAAGTATTATTGCAATGCGAAATAAAGTCGGTACGGTACACATGAAAAGCATCGCCCAAAAGGTATTCGATATTGAAATAGCATCTCTAAATGAGGTAGCTTCGAAGCTGGATAATTCGTTTGAAGAAGCTGTTAATGCTATCCTAAAAGCCGAAGGTAAACTCATCGTTTGCGGTATGGGTAAATCAGGGCATGTAGGCCGTAAGATATCGGCCACCTTTACCAGTACTGGTACCCCAAGTTTCTTTCTACACCCTGCTGAGGCTTTCCATGGCGATTTGGGGATGATAAGCGAAAAAGATATTGTATTGTTGATATCATACTCCGGCGAAACAGAGGAGATACTTAAAATAGTCCCGTACCTGCAGTATAATAAAAACATTTTCATAGCTATAACAGGTAACCCCGATTCAACACTGGCCAGGCATACGCATTATCACTTAAACGTGAAGGTGTCGCAAGAGGCTTGTCCGCTGGAATTGGCGCCAACATCATCAACTACGGCCACCCTGGTAATGGGTGATGCATTGGCCATAGCTTTAATGACCGCCCGTGATTTTACACCTGCAGATTTTGCGCGTTTCCATCCGGGAGGTAGTCTTGGCCGTAAATTGTTGGTGAAAGTGAAAGACCTGATGCGCACCGAAAACCTGCCGTTTATTAGTGCCGATGCCTCGTTCACGCAACTGGTTATCAAAATGTCTGAAGGCAAACTGGGTATGGTGATCATCGGCCATAAGGGCGATGTTAAAGGCGTTATAACCGACGGCGATCTTAGGCGCGGACTGGTGAAGTACGAAGATATTCACCACATGCCGATAACCGATTTTATGAACGCCAACCCCATTTTTGTAAATGAAGACGAGATGGTGTTTGATGCAGAAGAGCTGATGTTGGAGCGTAAGATAACTACTTTGCTGATAAAGAACTCTGCAGATGCTGTAACCGGTGTTTACCAGATATTTAACCAGGTGTAAGCATGAAAACCATCATCGTTATACCGGCCCGCCTGCAATCCACAAGACTGCCACGCAAGGTTTTGCTTGATCTGGGTGGCAAACCCGTTATACAACGCGTTTACGAGGCTTGTGCGAAGGCAACACTTCACCATGAGATATGGATAGCTGCAGACAGCCCTGAAGTGATGGGCGTTTGCAAAACGTTTACTGATCATGTGCTGATGACCAGCCCCGATCACCCAAGCGGCACCGACCGGATTGCCGAGGTAATAAACAACGTTGAATGTGACCTGGTGATAAATGTACAGGGCGATGAACCTTTCTTTGATGCCGGTATTATCGATAGGCTGATAACTGCCATGCAGCAAAGCGAAGCCGCAATGGCCAGCGTTTGCGCCCCGGTTAAGGATATTGATGAACTGAACAACCCCAACCTGGTTAAAGTGATAACAGACGTTAATGGGTACGCCATTTATTTCTCACGTTTCGCTATTCCATTTTCGAGAGATAAGCAGGTAGATGATGTGAGCGTTTATAAAAAGCACATGGGCATTTATGCTTACCGTAGTGCTTTTTTAAGAGAGTTTATAACCATGCCGGTATCGTTCCTTGAAAACTCCGAAAAACTGGAGCAACTGAGGGCAATTGAGAATGGCTACAAAATAAAAATGATTGAAGTAAAAAGTATTGAGAAAGGGATAGATACCCCCGAAGACTTGGAGCTTGCACGCAAAAAAATAGAAAAAAATGGCACTTTATAATGATATAACCTCGAAACCGTTTTTTATAGTTGGCCCATGTGTAATGGAGAATCAGGATCTGCTGTACACCGTTGCCGAGAAGGTGGCAGAAATTGGTAGCAAGTATCCTGTTACCGTGGTATTCAAATCATCATTTGATAAAGCAAACCGCACCAGTATTCACAGCTATCGTGGTCCCGGTTTAACCAAAGGCATGGAGATGCTGAATAATGTAAAAGAGAAATTCAACCTGCCGGTAACTACCGATATTCACGAACCGTTCCAGGCTGCAGCGTGTGCCGAGGTGGTTGATATTTTGCAAATCCCGGCTTTCCTTTGCCGCCAGACTGATCTGCTGGTTGCTGCTGCAGAAACTGGTAAGATAGTAAACATCAAGAAAGCACAATTCTTATCGGGCCAGGATATGTTTTACCCGGCACAAAAAGTAAAAGAAGCCGGTAACCATCAGGTGATATTAACTGAGCGTGGTAACTCTTTTGGTTATAACAACCTTGCTGTAGATTTTAGGAATATTGCGGATATGGCCGAGTTTGGTTACCCCGTTTGTATGGATTGTACGCACTCGGTGCAACGCCCCGGTGGTGCAGGCGGCAAAACCGGCGGCGACCGTAAATTTGTGCCATCAATGGCGCGTGCTGCTAAGGCGTTTGGTGCAAGCGGTTATTTCATCGAAACACACCCCGATCCTGATCACGCCCTGAGCGACGGCCCGAATATGCTTTATCTGAGCGATCTGGAAGAGTTAATAAAATCATTGATTGCCTAATTGCCATCAATGGGCAACCACGAATTTTTAAGTATAATGCAGACTGTAGTTCACTACAGTCTGCACTTTTTAGCGCCGGGTTTACTGGCGTTTATATTTTTCAGGAAGGAGTGGAAAAAGGCATGGCTTATCATGATTGCCACCATGCTGGTTGATGCCGACCATCTGCTGGCCAACCCCATCTTTGACCCAAACAGGTGCAGCATTGGCTATCACCCGCTGCATTCGTATTACGCCATAGGCCTGTACTTTATCCTGTTATTCTTTCCGCGTACGCGTATCATTGCCACAGGGCTGCTCTTCCACATGCTAACCGATTGGCAAGATTGCCAGTGGCTGCACCTGCTACACTAATAGTCTGTTTTGTTGGTGGTTTCGCGCCATTGGTCAAAAACCTGTAGTGCTTCGCCGCGCATCATTTGTTCAAATGGTAGTTTGCGGTTAGCCATAGGCAACTCCAGTTCATCGTAAATAAAGTGGTCGTCAAAGCCTATATCGGCAGCATCTTTTTTGGTGTTGGCGTAATACACTTTGTTGATGCGCGCCCAATAGATAGCACCAAGGCACATGGGGCAGGGTTCGCAGCTGGTGTATATTACACAACCATCAAGGTTAAACGTGCCCAGTTCCTGACAGGCTAAGCGGATGGCAGCAACCTCGGCGTGGGCGGTTGGGTCATTGGTGGGTACCACGCGGTTTGCACTGCGGGCAACTACCTCGCCATCTTTTACCACTACAGCACCAAAGGGGCCACCCTGGGCATTCTCTACGTTGTATCGCGATAGCTCAATAGCCATCTGCATAAATTTTTTATGATCCTGTTCCATATTCTTCTCCATTAAAAAACCCCAACCAATGGCCGGGGTTTTAAATATTATTTCTTTAATCTGCACATCTGCGTATCCGCAAATTTGCACATCTAAAAAATTATTTTTTGTCTTTAGTGTAAGCGTCATTAAGGCCTTTTACTACATCTACAGTAACATCAAGACTTGGGTCGCCGTACATAACGGTTGGGTCACCTTTTTTGTAGGTCAATACCAGTTTATAACCATGCTCTTTAGCATAGTTTTTAACAAAGTCACTAAGCTTTTCATAAAGCTTGGTTTGCTCGTTCATTTGATCGTTTTGTACAGCTGCGCCTGCATTTTGCTGGTATTGCTGAAACTCCTGGCCTTTACGTTGTAAACGCTGCTCAGTAGCCTGGCGTTGATCTGCACTCATAGTGGCAGCATTTTTTTGATACTCAGCAATTTCGCGTTGGATAGCTTGCTGGCGGGAACCTACATCGTTTTGAGCATTTTTAGCTTTAGCCTCTAACCTTTTATCCATGTCTTTGATATAGTTGTATTGAGATACAACTGAATCCTGGTTAAAGAAAACGATCTCCGGTTTGCCGGCTGCAGTTGAAGCAGCAGGAGTTGATGAAGCAGCTGCTTTATCAGCTGGTTTATTTTGGTTGCAGGCAACAACGCTTGCTGCGATGCCTAACGCTAATACTGATCTTGTGATTACAGAAGCCGTAAATTTCATTGTATTTTTTCTAAAAATTTTGACAAATATAATTTTTTAACTCAAGTTTCCTATTCATTAATTACATGTTTATGACCATTCTTAGTTATCAACAATCGTATTATTCTTGCACAAAACTGAACTAAATGCGGGTATAAAATCGTATTTTTGAAGGTTACTGTTTAAGAAAAATATGAGCGAAGAAAATCAGGATAAATCCAATTATTCGGCGGATAACATACAGGTTTTAGAAGGTTTAGAGGCGGTTCGTAAACGCCCTTCCATGTACATCGGTGATACAGGCGTAAAAGGCCTTCACCACCTGGTTTACGAGGTTGTTGATAACTCGATAGATGAGGCTTTGGCCGGCTATTGTGATACCATCAACGTTACCATCCACAAAGGTAATTCAATTACAGTTAAAGATAACGGTCGTGGTATCCCAACGGGTATCAACACAAAAGAGCAAAAATCGGCGCTCGAAATTGTAATGACCGTACTGCATGCCGGCGGTAAATTTGATAAAGACACTTACAAAGTATCGGGCGGTTTGCACGGTGTGGGTATCAGTTGTGTTAACGCACTATCAACCCATGTTGCTACTGTGGTACACCGCGAGGGAAAGATATTTACCCAGGAGTACGAGCGCGGCAAGCCAATGTTTGATGTTAAGGTTATCGGCGAATCTGATATTACCGGTACTATCCAAACATTCCAACCCGATCCGGAGATATTCACTACAACTCTTGAATACCGTTTTGAGACACTTGCTACCCGCTTACGCGAGCTGGCATTCCTTAACAAAGGTATCAGGTTAACCCTTACCGACGAGCGCCAGACCAACGATGACGGCAGCTTTGTATTTGAAGAGTATTTTTCAGAAGGTGGCTTAAAAGAGTTTGTTAAATATTTAGATGGTACCCGCGTACCAATCATCCCGGAGCCAATTTATGTTGAGGGTATTAAACAAGGCGTACCGGTTGAGCTGGCACTGCAATACAATGATACCTACTCAGAGAACGTACACTCTTACGTAAATAACATTAACACTATCGAGGGCGGTACACACGTGGCCGGCTTTAGGATGGGCTTAACCCGTACGTTAAAGGCTTATGCCGATAAAGAGGGTTTGTTAAAGAACGTTAAGGTTGACGTTACCGGTGATGACTTCCGCGAAGGCTTAACTGCCGTTATTTCGGTTAAAGTTGCCGAGCCTCAGTTTGAAGGCCAAACCAAAACCAAACTGGGTAACAGCGAGGTGAGTGGTGCGGTTAACGTTGCCGTGGGCGAGATATTGGGTAACTACCTTGAGGAAAACCCTAAAGAAGCGCGTATGATAGTACAGAAGGTTATCCTTGCTGCTACTGCACGTGCTGCGGCGCGTAAAGCCCGTGAAATGGTACAGCGTAAGAGCGTAATGAGCGGCTCGGGCTTGCCTGGTAAACTGGCCGATTGTGCTAACAGCGACCCAACCCTTTGCGAGATCTATCTGGTTGAGGGTGACTCGGCGGGTGGTACCGCCAAGCAAGGCCGCGACCGCGAGTTCCAGGCGATTTTGCCGTTGCGTGGTAAGATCCTTAACGTGGAGAAAGCCATGGAGCACAAGATCTACGAGAACGAGGAGATCAAGAACATGTTTACCGGTTTAGGGGTAAGCATAGGTACACCAGAGGATGCAAAAGCATTAAACATCACCAAGCTTCGTTACCACAAAATTGTGATCATGACGGATGCCGACGTCGACGGTTCGCACATTACCACACTGATCCTAACCTTCTTCTTCCGTTACATGAAGGAGTTGATAGAATATGGATATGTTTACGTAGCATCGCCACCACTTTACCTGGTTAAGAAAGGTAAAGAGCAGGAATATTGCTGGAACGATGAGCAGCGCGACATTGCTATACAGCGTTTAAAAGGTGCCGGTAAAGAAGATAGCGTACACGTACAGCGTTACAAAGGTTTGGGTGAGATGAATGCAGAGCAGCTTTGGGAAACTACCATGAACCCTGCTAACCGTACGCTTAAACAAGTAAGCATCGAGAACGCTGCAGAGTGTGACCACACCTTCTCAATGCTGATGGGTGATGAAGTTGCGCCGCGCCGCGAGTTTATTGAAAAGAACGCGCGTTACGCACGTATTGATACCTAAGAGAATTTAAGAGTTATCTTATAAACAACAAAGGGCGCCCATTTTAGGCGCCCTTTGTTTTGAAAGCACATTAGCAAGTTAGGATCTTTAGTATCGTTCGCAGCTTTGCGGGGTAATTGGCTAATATTACCCTTCAGGTGCTTTAAAAGCCGTTTTTATATAAATGCAGCGGGGTGATAAAATGTTTTAAAAAAATAATACCTAATTTATTTAGGTATATAATTTATTTATATATTTGAGTATGGGTATGAACTCAATGCTTAAAGGTAGCCTGCAAACTATCATTCTCAATTTACTGGAAAACAATAGCCAGATGTATGGCTATGAAATAACGCAGAAAGTGAAAGAACTATCTGACGGTGAAGTGCTGCTAACTGAAGGAGCGCTTTACCCCGCGCTACACAAGCTGGAAGCTGATGGTTTCCTGGAGACGTTTACCCAGGTGGTTGATAATCGTGTGCGCAAATACTACCGCCTCACCAGCGAAGGTGGGGAAGAAGTACGTAACAAGCTTAAGGAGACCGAAGCATTCATCAACCAGCTACAAGTTTTACTGAACCTTAAACCTGCAAGCAAATGAAACCAACACCGCAACAAACAGCAGAACTGACTAATTATCTGAAGAAAGAACTGAAATTTAGGGAGAGCTTTGAGGAGATCTACGATCATATCCTATCGGCATTGGAGCATAAGGCTGATGATGCAAATTTTCAGGATACGGTGAACGCTATCATCAAAGAAGATTTTGGCGGGCATAACAGGTTACCCGAAATAGAGAAACGCATAGCTACTTCTATTGCTGATGATTGCCGAAGAAAGTTTCGCGGGTTTTTTGTCGACCAGCTAAAAGCGCCTTCTATATTTTATTATTTGCCAATTGGAGCGGCATTATACTTTATTTTAGATGCCTTGCAACTGGCACCAAAAGCCGTGCAGGTAGTTTTTGTGCTCATTATGTTTTGCCCTTCTTTTTTGGCATTGTTCAGATATTTTAAAGGCGGCTATGCGTTTGAAGACAGATCAGCCTCGGCACGCGATAAAGTTTTTGGGTTTACTACATGGTTGCCGCTGTGGTTAACAGGCGGGCTGATTTTGTGGATGCCAAAGCTGGATGTTTATTTTATTGCCCATGCCATTTGGGGAAGCGGCAGTTATGTTTTACCGGCTATACTGCTTACCCTGGCCATGATGTATAACGTTGCCGTTTACAAACTCTACAGCGATGAGTTTAAGTTTGCGAAATAAACTTATTTAAGCGTCAGCCTTTTCTTGCCGAAATCGATAATGCCTTTATATTTCATCAGTACATCACTGCCTATAACACCCAGTACTTCGGGATGGCCCATCTGCTCGTAAGCGTAGTTAATGGTGGAGAGGTCAAGTACGGCAACCTCTATCTCGGGCACTATAAATTCTCCTATTCCCAGGTTTTCAATCACAGCTGTTGCAGATTCCATTGAGGTGGTACCCAAGCCGGTTGACAATCGCTCGCTGGCGATAATGGCAGCTTCTGCATTGGCTTTTATCAGCAACTCACGATCAAAGGCTGTGCGTGATGCGCCGGTATCCAGCACTGCTTTGTATGGCTGGCCAAATACGATGATGTCCAATACAGGGTGAAAACCATCGCCATGAAGATCGATGATGGTAAGCGGGATCGTTACTTTAGTCATTGGGTCATTAAGCTTCGCAGGCATTGAGTCATTAAACTTGGCGAAGGCAATTATATAATAAAAAGCGCCAATTCAAGTGGATATTTTGAATTGGCACTTTTATTCAGTTATTCAATAAATCGATAATTCAGCAATTAGAACGGATAACCGATAGCAATATTCAGTATGGCATTTTTAAAGCTTGGGCTGATAGACCTTGAACCGCCATTTACCGGTGTATAAGGGCGCATCAGCGGGAAGCCCAAATCGGTGCGTAGTACCAGTATGGTGGCGTCAAACCTTAACCCGAAACCGGCATCCACAGCCATCTGGCTCAAAAAGTTTGGCCCGAATGTGCCGCCTGCCTGGTGCGGTTTGGCATTCCAGATGTTACCGGCATCAGCAAACAAAGCTCCGTAAACTATACTGAAGAGCTTTTGCCTCAACTCCACGTTAGCCTCTAATTTTATATCACCCGATTGATCGGCAATAAAGGTGTTTCCCTGCGGATTTGGGTCAACTGTACCAGGTCCAATAGTCCTTGGCCTGAACCCCCTTAAGCTGTTTGGCCCGCCGATGAAAAATTGTTGGTTATATGGTAATATAGTAGAGTTACCATAAGGCATACCTGCGCCTGCAATTATGCGTGTAGCCAGCTTGGTACTTGAGCTTATTTTATGGAAGAAACGGAACTCCGTCTCAGCTTTAATATATTGGTTGAAGGTGGTACCGAACAATTTTTTGTCTTTACCAGCCAAGGTATCAGCGCCTGTTATCAGGCCGTATAAATTATTTGATAAGCTCAGTTTTCCGCGGAAATAAATACTGTTGGTGCGGTAATCTTCAGTAGTATTGTCATAAGTGTAAGCATAGCTTGGGCCTAAGGTAAACTGAGGGTCGATAACGTGCTTAAGCGCAGGGTTATTGTTTTTAGGGTTGTTGATGCTATCGCGGTACAAGCTGTCAACATTCCTTGGTTTAACAAAAGTGGCCTCGATGATATTTAATTCATGCATCCTGTGTTCATCAGTTTTAAACTGGTAGCCGAATGAACCGGTGAACGAGTTAAGCGAGTATAATTTTTGCCTTACTACCGATGAATAACCTAATTGCAAAACCGTACGCGGTATGTAGGCATTTGATGATGATACACGCCATGGGGTTATCAAACGTGGCCATGATAAACTGGTTTGAATACCATACTGGTAAACATTATAACCACTGTTTTGCCCGCCAACCTGCACATCGGTACTTCCAAAGAGAGTAACGGTCAACAATTCCCCGCCCTTAAAAGCGTTGCGGTTTTTCCAGCTCAGGTTTATCTGCGAACCGGTGTAGTTAGCCGATGTAGTACGGCCTAATAATTCCAGCTGTAACGATTTCTTTTTGTAAGGCGTTAAGAAGTAGTAAACATCCAGTTTTGGCGAATCGGGGGTTACATCTTCAAACCTGTTTTTTACATAGCGGTAGGGGCCAAGGTTAATAAACCTGTTCAGCGAATTGTTATGCGTGGTGCGGCTGTATACATCATTAGGATGCAGCAACACCGTATTGGCAAACAGGTATGGCCTTGCCGTATTGCGAGGGTCAACAATGTTGTACCAACGGTAAGGCTTTGCCTGGTCTAACTTTAATGAGGTATCGCGCAGCGAGTAATTTGGATACACGTAGATATTACGGACGGTGTAGATCTCGCGTGCCTGTTCAGGTGTTTCCGGTTTAATACGTACTATCATATCTACCTGGTGGTTGCCCACGGTACTATCAACCTTTACCAACAATTGCTCTGGTGCAAAATAGAAGAACCCCTCTTCCTTTAAACGGGTATCAATACGGATCCGCTCATTTTTTATAACGTCCAGGTTGTACTTATCGCCCTTTTTTAACAATGTTTGTTTCATCGTGCCTTTGATGGCCGTATCCAGATTATTATCTGTAGCGTTGGGGAAAGTAAGGTTACGTATAGTATATGAAGGCCCCGGCGAAGCAGTGAATAGCGCTTTGGCCGTTTTCTCTTTACCAATGGTATCGCCCTTTACCGTAGCCTGAAAATAGCTGATGTTTTGCAGGCGGTTTTGCATAATATCACTGTTTTTTTGCAGATCAACCTGGCTGGCCAGCACAGGAGGTTCTCCGTACTTGCTCAGGAATTTATTGATGAAACCTTTGCGGCTTTTGGTTTTATAATATAACCACAACTTAATACGCATACCCAGTAAAGATGAGTTTGGTTTTGGCCTGATGTAAGTTTTTAGCTCATCTTCTAAAGCCTTTGCATCTTTTTTGGGGATACTTTTATCATCAACTTTTACATCGCCACCCGTGTAAAGCTTTTGGCCCGGCGGTAGGTATTTGGTAGTGCTGCAGGCAGTAAAAAAAACGGCCAGAAACAAGAAATATATTATACGTTTGATCATAGTGTTGTGGTCTGGGTTTTCTCTCTCTGCTCTTTATCCTTCTGTTGTTGTTGTTTTTCTTTCTCGTCTCTTTCCTTCTGCTCTTGCTTATAGCGGCGCTGTTGTTCGCGCTCTTCGGCGGTACGCTTTCTGCCAAATATCTCGCGGAAGCGGTTATAATCTACCGTTAAGGCAAAGCCGAGGCCCGTTTCAATGATCTGGCCCTGTATCACAACAAACTCATCCTTACGGTATGCACGCAGGCTGTAACGGCCATCCTTACTCAATTTGTAGTTAACCGAAACGTTGCCTGCAATGTTTGAGGTTTTTTGCCCTGCTTGCGCACCTTCAAGGTTAAAGTTGTTGCCCACGCTCACCGTCAACCTATCGTTAAGGAAACGTTTGGATAGCCCGATGTTCAGATCCGTTCGGTTAGTTGCCGTACCGGACGAATAATCTTCGCCCGAGGTTACACCAAAGTTAAGGTCTACACCGGTTATCAGGTCGCCGGCAAGGTTGTTCAGCTGGTCGGTAAGCAAACCACTCACACTGCTGCGGATAGCGCCTTCAACACCCGCGCTGCCGCCCTGGCTTTGTAGTGGGTTATCGCCAATAAAGTGGCCCAGTATCAGTACACCTAACACTTGTTTGTTCAACTCGTTAGGATCTGAGCGAACCTGCGCTAAGCGGGTATTGACTGTATTGGTTACCTCGCTTGATACATTCAGATTACTATCTGGTAAATTAATATCAAAGCTTATCTGCGGCTTCATCAGCTCGTTCCTTAAATTAAGGTCTACGTTAAATGGCAGCTTTTGCTTGTATTGGGTTGAGTTTTGATCCGAAAGCTGTTGAGATACGAGGTCTATAGGCGGAACGTTAGCCACATAAATAGCCGTAAGGTCAATATTAGCGCTGGTAGGGTCGCCCGTCCAGGTGATGGTGCTGCCTCGTTTAAAGTTAAACTTGCGGTTTACGGTAGCGTACGATAGGTTGTATGAGCCCTCGTTAACCGTATAAGTACCGGTTAAGCTGGTTTTACCACTTGGATCGATACCGCCGCTCAGATGTGCTTCGCCTTTAATGTGAACCACATCACCGTTACGCTCATCAATTACTATATTAAAGTTTGCATTCTTGTCTATGTTCACTGTAGCATTTACATCCATGCCGGTAACCTCAGATTTTTTCAACGAATCCAATTGGCGGGCTATTAGTATCGAATCGGTGTTTTTGGCATCAGCATCGTAAAATTCTACTACGCCTTTCCGGTCTTCAACACCAGGGTCAGTAGTAGGCAGTACAATGGAAAGGTCGGTTTTCTCATTAACGGTCAATGTTGCATCAACAACCGGTTTGGCCATATCGCCGCGGATCTTGATATCGCTATCCAGGAACAACTTGCCGTAGAATAGCTTATTGTCTTCCTTGGTAGAGTTGATTACACGGAAGTTATCCGTGCGGATATTCATACCAAACTTAAAGTCGGTGTAGGTTTTGGTATAGATAGCCCCCGAGATAACAGCTTTATTATTGGTAGAATCAACCAGGGTAAAATCATTAAAGCGGATCCCCTCATCATTAAATGTAATGCTCTCCTTAGGCATAGTGAAGTAGGAGTTAAGCATAGATACGTTGAAGGCCACCTTATTGAAGTTGATATCGCCCCGCACTGCCGGCGCTGTAGTTGTCCCCGTTATTTTTAGCGCACCGGTAATATTACCGCTGGAGTTACGAATAGAGCCGAAGCTGAAGCCCTGTATGCTCTTCATGCTCAGGTTCACGATGTTCAGGTTAAGGTCAAACCTGCTCGATGGTTCGGTATAGTACATACCCGTCAGGTCAACCTGGTTACCCTTACCCGTAATGCTTACGTTTGCCGCAAAGGCATTGGCGGTTTTATTATCAACTTTTAGCGCAATATTACCAACGGTATCTCCTTTGAAGTTAAAATCACTGATATTAATGGCCGACTCGAACGTTGGCGATTTCTGGAAGTTGCTCACTACCGCATTGCCGTTGATGGTACCGCCGATAAGTAACGAATCCTGCTTGGCCATTTTGGTTAGCGTCTCGATATGGAAGTTGCGGAAATCAACCGTGATAGGCGAGTTCATACCACCCGAGCTATTGGCGCTCAGTACCTGGTTATTATTGGTGATAGCAAAGTTGCGGGCCAGTATCCCTTTGTTACCAAATTGCAGGGCGTTATCTGCGCTTACTGCCCATGGAGTATAGTCAAGCAACAAACCATCGCGCACAAAGCTAAACTGATACTCGTTTGGCATGGCGCTAAACTCACCGGCTACCCGGTAACGCTCTTTTTTGTCTTTATCGCGTACCTGCAGGTTAATGCCCAGTTTGTTGTTTTGTGCTGCACCGGTAATGCTGGTGTATAATAAGTCTAATGATGAACCGACTTTTACTTCGTCAACCGTTAAGCCATAGTTAAGGGCATTGTTTCCGGTATTCACATCCAGCTTTAAATTGTTCACGGTATTGGTGCCGTAAATAACGGTAGGGGCCGAACCTTTTACAATTAACTCGCCCGTGGTGCTGTTGAAGCTACCGTTAAATAAAACCGGATCGAGCTGTTTAAGATCTGGTACAAATTTTTGAACCAAGGGTGTTTTTACAAAGCGCGCATCAAAAGTGAATTGCTGCGGTGTGTATTTAACCTTAGGGCCGGCTTTTGCGCCGCTGGCCAGGTTCATGTCGTAATACTTATTGATCACATCTTGCAGGGCCGGCGCAATTTGGGTGAGCTTATACTTACCGTTCATGTGGGCATACAGCATGGGCGTTTTAAGGTGCAGGGTGCTGCTATCGGCACTGGCGGTTGATATCA
Organism: Mucilaginibacter conchicola; assembly: GCF_003432115.1. Classification (GTDB taxonomy): domain Bacteria; phylum Bacteroidota; class Bacteroidia; order Sphingobacteriales; family Sphingobacteriaceae; genus Mucilaginibacter; species Mucilaginibacter conchicola. The sequence continues at coordinate 1,667,460 of NZ_QWDC01000001.1, read as the reverse complement.
GACTGATGGTATCCAGTGCTATACGCTCGCCTTTATTTACTACCAAAAGGTCAGTAGCCAGTATGTTGGCGTTCAGGTAATCGGGGTCGGCAGTTGGTACATCAGCTACTACTTTACCGTGGAAACGCATAGGGTCTTTAACAAAATTCAGTTTTTGCAGATCAATGCTGTCCACATCCAGGGTTGCATTTACCGACGGATATTTCTTGTTCATGTTAGCCTTTGCATCAAGCGTAAAGTTGATGTTGGGGTCGCGCATGGTGGCTTTGGCAGTGTAGGCACCGTTGCGGGCAGTACCATTCATTACTAAATTACGGTAGGTGTAGCCTTTTACATTGGCGTTTACCACATCTCCTTTAAATTTAAGGCTCGCTGTTTTAGGATCTAAGCCCGCTCCGCTGATGCTGGCACGCATGGTAACGTAACCCACCATTTGGGGCTGTTTGGTTAGCGCACCCACGTTAAGGTTGTTGGCTTTCACATCGGCCGAGTAAGTTTCACTGCCTTTGCGTGCACCACTCTTCATTTGGGCGGTAAGATCAACCGCGCCATAACTGCTGCGCAGCGCCATCTTGGTGTTAAAGGTTTTCATGGTCCCTTTGAAAGTTCCTTTAAGGCTCATGTTCTCGGGGATGCTTACGTTTGGCGGGATGGTGCCTTTGGGGGCTAATCGCGCTATATCAGCACGTGTGGTGCGGAAGTCGGCTATGTTGAGGTCAAAGTAGGCTTTGTTTACATCAGGCAAACCGCGCATGCTGGCCGATGCCTTTACATAAGTAGTACCAAATCCGCTGATCTCGATATTCGGGATACGCAGGTTATTCACCGTGCCATTAACACGGCCGTTTATTTTGATAGTAGAGTTTGGCGATGATTTAAATGGCTCCATCGATGCCATGGTTGGCATCAATAGCAATACATCGCGCAAGCCTAATTTGCTGCCATCTAAATTGGCGTTGATGCTCAGTTTACCAATATCTTTTGTTAACGATTCGATAGACGGATAACCCACCTGCAGATCTTTCTGAATAACCGAACGCGGTGTTTCAACCAGCAGGTCTTTCAGATATGCATTCTTAGGCCCGTAGAAGAACGAGGTATGGAACTTATTTAAAGCCAGCCCACTCTTATCAGTAAATGTAAATGAGTTTACGCGGCCAGATATGCTATCAGGCGTGTAAACCAGTTTCTCTACGTCCGCGTTAAGGTTTTTGATGCCCATGTGGCCAAAGTCCAGTCCGCGTGGCAGGGCTTTCTGCGCATCGTTATCAAACTTGATGTTGTTATTGCTGAGGACTATCTTATCAAGCGAAGCTGTCCAACCTTTGGCTTGAGTGCGAGATGCGAGAGTATCAATCTTTTTAACCGTTTTATCAACCGCTTTAGCTACCGTTTTGGGTTTTTCTAACAAAAGGCCAGCGTTGGTACCATCAAGGGTGATTGATTTGATGCGAACATTCTGGTTCTTCATGTCAATCTTATCCAGGCTCACCAGAAATTTGCCCAGGTCAACCTTGGCCTTCATCTCGGCGCTCTGGTAATCAACCTTCACTTTTTGGATGTCGATATCGCCAAGATTTAAGTCCATGTTTAATGGAGCAGTAGCGGTATCAACCGTGGCGGCCTCTTTTATAGATGAACCTGTTGGTGTTTGGATAATGCGTGCGTTTATCCCGCTCAGGTTTATCTTAGGGATAGTGAACTTCATCTTATCCAGATCAAACTCCTTAATGCGGGTATCAAAGTGGCCCAGCAGGAATTTGACATCGTTACCGGTGGTAACATCTTTATAGGATAGGTTAATTCTATCCAGGATGATCTTATCCAACGAGATCTTCATGGAAGAGGTGGTATCCGTAGGCTTTGGCTCCTTTTTGTTCTCGCTTACAAATGCCTTAATAATGTAGTCGAAATTGAAAGCGCTATCGGCACCACGACTAACCTTTGCGGTAATGCCCTGCAGGTTTATCTCGTTCACCTCAACCTGGCTTTTTAAAAGCTTCAGCATTGAAATGTCAACCTTCAATTTATCGCCGGCAATCAGGGTGTCTTTCTTTTGGTCTTCAAAGTAAACATCTTCTAAAACCAGCATTTTAGGCAGGCCAAGACTTATATGGCCTATCTCTACCTTAGTGCCAATTTTTTTCTCGAGGAAGGTAACGGCCTTGTCTTTGGCAAAATTTTGCACGGCAGGTACCTGTATAAGGATGACGATTAGCAGCACCAGGAGTATGACACTTGCTATTATCCAAAGTATAGTTTTGAGGGCTATGCGTCCAAATCGTTCCAAATTCGTAAAGGTTAGGGTAATAACTTGATGTTTTAACCAATTGGGGCTAATGCCCGCAGATGCCTGTTTAACATATACAAAAACTAATTGTTTTCTAATTAATACAAGTTTTGGAAGTTGATATTGATGAGGAGTTCTATAAATTTTGCGTCAATAATAGCCCCCTCTAAATCTCCCTCGAAAGAGGAGACTTTTATAACAAAATTCTTAAAGCCTGTCTTCCTCGGAGAGGGGTTGGGGAAAGGCTTCTCCACAATTTCAAGGTTAATTGTTGGTAATAATATAGCTTGGTTATCGTTTTCAAACTTGGGTTTTCGTTAATTTTGTAGTCCACCCGATTTTGTTGTTATGCCCGAATTTTCGCACTTACACGTACACACCCAGTTCTCGTTGCTCGATGGCGCTGCCGATATCAGCAAGCTTTACAAAAAGGCTGCAGCAGATGGCATGAAGGCGCTTGCCATTACCGACCACGGTAACATGTTTGGTGTGTTCAAATTTGTCGCCGAGGCGGGTAAACACAACGTAAAGCCCATTGTAGGCTGTGAATTTTACGTGGTTGATGACCGCCATGTAAAGCAGTTTACCAAAGAGAAAAAAGATAAACGTTACCACCAGCTTTTCCTGGCTAAAAATCCCGAAGGGTATAAAAACCTGGTGAAATTATGTTCATTAGGTTATATGGAAGGCCTTTATAGTAAATGGCCGCGTATTGATAAAGAGCTAATACTAAAATATCATAAAGGCCTTATTGCTACCACCTGCTGTATTGGTGCATCGGTGCCGCAAGCCATCCTGCGCGATGGTGAAGAGGCTGCCGAGAAAGAATTTAAATGGTGGCTGGACTTGTTCGGTGAGGATTACTACATCGAGCTGCAGCGCCACGAGATACACGAGCAGGAGATCATCAACAATACCTTGCTAAAATTTGCCAAGAAATACGGCGTTAAAGTGATCTGTTCAAACGATTCGCACTATGTGGACCAGCAGGATTCAAACGCTCATGATATTTTGCTTTGCGTAAACACAGGTGATATGCAAAGCACCCCGATAGCTACCGACGAAGAAGGCGGTAAAGGCTATCGCTTCGGTTTCCCTAACGACCAGTTCTACTTTAAAACACAGGCCGAAATGGGCCAACTGTTTCATGATGTGCCGGAGTCGTTAGATAATACAGGCGAGATAGTAGACAAGGTAGAGACCCTTAAACTGAAAAGGGACATCCTGCTGCCCAACTATGTTATCCCGCAAGAGTTTAAGATCCACAGCGAAAGCACGCCCGATTCAGATACCCTTAACCAGTGGGAATACCTTAAACACTTAACCTTTACAGGCGCCAAAGAGCGTTATATAGATATTAGCCCGGAAGCTGAGGAGCGAATCAATTTTGAGCTTTTCACTATCCGCACAATGGGTTTTGCGGGCTACTTCCTCATCGTTGCAGACTTCATAAGGGCTGGCCGCGATATGGGCGTATTTATTGGCCCGGGTCGTGGTTCGGCGGCGGGATCGGTGGTGGCCTACTGTATCGGTATTACCAATATCGATCCGCTAAAGTATAATCTGCTATTTGAGCGTTTCCTTAATCCCGACCGTAAATCAATGCCCGATATTGATACGGACTTTGACGACTCGGGCCGCCAGCGTGTTATCGATTACGTGGTTGATAAATATGGCAAGAACCAGGTAGCACAGATCATTACTTACGGTTCAATGGCTGCCCGCACCAGTATACAGGATGTGGGCCGCGTGTTGGATATGCCGCTGAGTGATGTGACCGCCATTAAGAAACTGGTACCCGAGACTTTGGGTATCAACCTGAAAACGGCTATCGAGCAGGTGCCCGAGTTGCAGGAGATCTACAAATCGCAAGACTTGAAGGGCATGGTGTTACGCGAGGCCGAAAAGCTGGAAGGCTCGGTACGTAACACGGGTGTACACGCGGCTGGTATTATCATCGCGCCGTATGATCTAACAGAGATCGTTCCCGTGGCCACTGCCAAAGACTCCGACCTGTTGGTTACCCAGTATGATGGCCGTGTAATTGAAGATGCAGGCGTTATCAAGATGGACTTTTTGGGTTTAAAGACTCTTACCATTATCAAAGATGCGCTACGCCTAATCAAACAAAACCACGGGCGCGATATAGACATCGACTACATCCCGCTGGATGATGAGACCACTTATGCGCTTTACCAACGTGGTGATACTAATGGTACCTTCCAGTTTGAGAGTGATGGTATGCAAATGTACCTGCGCGACCTTAAGCCCGATAAGTTTGAGGACTTAATTGCCATGAACGCCCTTTACCGACCGGGCCCAATCGAGTACATCCCCAACTTTATTAAACGTAAGCATGGGCAGGAAGAGATCGTATTCGATTTGCCTGACATGGAAGAGTACCTGGGCGAAACCTACGGTATTACCGTGTATCAGGAGCAGGTGATGCTTTTGTCGCAGAAACTGGCAGGCTTTAGTAAAGGTGATGCCGACGTTCTGCGTAAGGCAATGGGTAAGAAGCAGATCGAAGTACTGAACAAGATGGAAGCCCAGTTTATGGATGGAGCAATGGCAAAAGGCCACCCTAAAGATAAACTGAACAAGATATGGACGGACTGGAAAGCATTTGCACAGTACGCGTTCAACAAATCGCACTCTACGTGTTACGCCTTTGTGGCTTACCAAACAGCTTATCTGAAAGCGCATTACCCGTCTGAGTACATGGCAGCGGTTTTGAACAACCAGAACAGCATGGACAAGATCACCTTCTTTATGGAAGAGTGCCGCCGCATGGGTATTGAGGTGTTGGGGCCTGATATTAACGAGAGTTACATGTCCTTCACGGCCAATGCCAAGGGGGTTATCCGTTTCGGTTTAGCCGGTGTGAAGGGTGTGGGCGAAAAGGCCGTAGAAAGTATCATTGAAGAGCGTATCGAGAACGGGCCGTACTCATCGGTATATGATTTTGCGCAGCGTTCAAACACGCGTAACGTTAACCGTAAATCGTACGAGAACCTGGTGTATGGTGGAGCTTTCGATAACTTTGGGCACAAGCGTTCACAGTTCTTTGCCAAATCAGAGAACGTTCAGCTTACAGGCGTAGAGCGTTTGATCAAATATGCCAACGATTACCAGAATACTAAGAACAGTTCACAGGCATCATTATTTGGCGGTGCCGTGGCTTCATACATCCCGGAGCCTGCCATGCCCGAGTGCGAGGAGTGGGGCCTGATAGAAAAGCTGAAGTACGAGAAGGATGTGATTGGTATCTACCTTACTGGTCACCCGCTGGATAACTACAAGCTGGAGCTGGAGAAATATTGTAATACCACGATTACCGAACTGAAGATAGTTCAAAAGGCGCGCACTGCCGAGGGCGGCGAAGAAACCATGACCAAGTTTGCCGATCTGCGCAAGAAAGGCGAGATCAACATTGGCGGATTGGTATCAAGCGTACAACACAGGTTTACCAAAATGGGTAAGCCGTTTGGCGCCTTTGTTCTGGAAGACTATAACGACTCTTATGAGTTTGCTTTCTTTGGCGATGATTACGTAAAGTTCCGTAACATGATGGTGGATGGCTACTTTCTGCATGTGAAGGGTAATATCGAAGAAAAATTCCGCCAGAAAGATAACTGGGACCTGCGGGTAACTACCATGAGCCTGTTATCAGAAATGCGCGATAAGCTCACCAAATCGTTAACCGTTTGCCTGGATGTGCGTAACCTCAACAACCAGTTACTGGATAACCTGATAGAAGTGATCAATCAGAATAATGAAAAATATCCCGCTAAAAGCTGTCAGTTGCGGTTTAAAATAGTTGACGGTGAAGAATCTATGCAGGTTGATCTCTTCTCTAAACTTTTCCGCGTAAGCCCAAGCGATGACCTGATGGACGAGATCTTTAATCTGACGAATGCCAGGGCGGTGCTGGCGTAGGGTTGGAGTAATATTTGTATATTTGATAATATCACTAAGTTTTCAGAGATGGTAACCATAAATTTTTCGATAGACCAACTGCTGGAAGCCGTTAAGCACTTAACCAAGGTTGAGAAAGAACGGCTTAAAGTTGCGCTGACGGATGATGATTTTGCGTTGTCTGAGGAGCAAAAGGAAATAATTCTTCAGCGGCAAAAAGATTACTCGGCCGGAATTATGAAGGCTTATTCCCTTACGGAAGCAAAAGCCAAGCTAAATTATACAGAATAATAATGTATAACATACTGTTGCTTGATGGTGCAATTGCAGATATCCGGGATGCACATGATTGGTACGAAGAGCGTCAGCAAGGTTTAGGTAAGAGATTCCAGAAAACAGTGTTTAGCAAGCTTGATCTTATTCAGCAAAACCCTTTATTGTATCAGGTTAGATTTTCAGAGGTATTCAGATTTGCAAAAACTGATATATTCCCGTTTCTAATCGTTTTTGAAATAGTCGATCAGTCAATAATCGTAAATGCTGTTTTTCATACAAGCCGTAATCCTAATGCCTTTTAGTCTCCCATCATCTTTATCGCTTCCTTAGCAGCAATTTGCCCTGATATTAATGCCGGTGGTACGCCCGGCCCAGGTACAGTTAGCTGGCCGGTATGCAGCAGATTTTTAACATGCTTAGCCTTCATGGCCGGTTTAAAAAAGGCAGTTTGAGCCAGCGTATTAGCCAGGCCGTAGGCGTTACCTTTAAAGGAGTGATAATCGGCTTTAAAATCATCCAAGGCATAGCTGCGTTTTACAACAATGTTGTTGCGGATGCTTTGACCGGTGATGTGTTCAAACCTGTCCGTCAGCAGTTCAAAATAACGCTCGCGGGTTTGCTCATGGTCTTTAAGGTCGGGCGCTATCGGCATCAGGAAAAATAGGTTCTCGCCGCCTTCTGGTGCACAGGCCGGATCGGTTTTAGATGAACAGCAAACGTAGAATAAAGGCTCGCTTGGCCATTGAGGTTGTTTGTATATCTCGGTGGCGTGGCGGTCAAAATCCTCATCAAAAAACAGGTTATGATGCTCTATACCTTCCACTTTTTTATTGGTGCCGATGTAGAACAGCAAACTTGACGGCGACATGGTGCGGCTATCCCAATATTTCTCTGAATAGTTTCGAGCCGCTTTAGGCAACAGGTGCTGGTCGGTATGCTCATAATCTGCACCGGAAATGATCATATCTGCCTCGTAAGTTCCGCTGTTAGTTTGGATGGTGCTTACCTTTCCGTTAGTTATATCTAACCGGGTAACCTCTGTATTCGGTTTTATCTCCACGCCTAAATCCGCGGCAATACTCACTATCGCTTTCACTATCTCGTTCATCCCGCCCATGGGGTACCAGGTACCAAGGGCAAGGTCGGCATAATTCATCATGCTATACATGGCGGGTGTATCTTTCGGCGTAGCACCCAGGAACAACACCGGGAATTCCAGCATTTTTATCAGCTTAGGGTTTTTAAAGTACTTGCGCACATGGCTGCTCATGCTGGTAAGCAACTGCATACTCATACTTTTGCGGATCAGTTGCCAATCTATAAACTCGGTAATGGAATGCGACGGGCGGAAAACATAATCGTTCATGCTTACCCGGTATTTATATTCGGCCTGTTCCAGAAATTTGCGCAAACCCTTGCTGCTGCCGGGCTCGGTCTGCTCAAAAAGGTCTTCCAGTTGCTGCATATTGGCAGGCACGTCCATCGGATCATCCTTGCCGTAGTAAATACGGTAGCCTGGGTCGAGACGTTTCAATTCATAAAAGTCGCTTGCCTTTTTGCCGAACAGCGCAAAAAAGTTCTCGAACACATCGGGCATCCAGTACCAGCTTGGTCCCATATCAAAAGTAAAACCATCTTTTTCCCAAACGCGGGCACGGCCGCCGGGCTGGTCGTTCTTTTCCAATACGGTAACTTCATAACCATCTTTTGCCAATACACATGCCGATGCCAGTCCCGCAAAACCGGCCCCTATTACAACTACGCGCTCTTTTTTACTCATTCGCCCACAATTTAACAATTACCTTTAAGTCGCTAAAAAACAATCCACCTTTCATTTTGTACATTTGGGTAATGAACCTGTTTGATGAAACCTGTTTTGAATGCAGCAAAGTTATAACCCAAAAGTACAGCACTTCGTTTAGTACCGGCATCCGCGCGTTCGATAAAAAGTTCCGTTATCCGGTTTATGCCATCTACGGCTTTGTGCGCTACGCGGATGAAATTGTAGATACCTTTTACGACCACAACCAGCGCGAACTGATAGACGATTTTCAGGCCGAAACATTTAAAGCCATCGACCGCGGCATCAGCACCAACCCGGTGCTGCAGTCCTTTCAGCAGGTGGTTAATCAATACGGGGTAGAAAAAGATTTGATAGAAGCTTTTCTGCGCTCCATGCGGATGGATCTGGATAAAACCGCTTACAGCGATGATGGCTATAAGACCTATATCTACGGCTCTGCCGAGGTGGTGGGTCTGATGTGCCTACGGGTGTTCTGCGAGAATGACCCTGCCCTGTATGAAAAGCTGGTACCCAAAGCTCGAAGTTTAGGATCAGCATTTCAGAAAATAAACTTTTTGCGCGATATCAAGTCTGACTATGAAGACCGCGGTCGTACTTATTTCCCTGAGGTAGATTTTACAAACTTTACCGAAGAGGACAAGAGACTGATAGAGGCAGATATTAAAAAGGATTTTGATGACGCCCTGGAAGGTATCAAACAATTGCCAAAAGGGAGCCGGTTGGGCGTTTATGTGGCCTATGTTTACTATCTGCAACTTTTCAAAAAAATAAGTGCAACTTCGGCCTGTACCATAATTGAAAAACGTATTCGGGTTTCTGATACGCAGAAGCTGGGCCTGTATTTAAAAGCCCGCCTGCACCGGAAGCTGAATTTTATTTAACCATTTACCATGACCGCCGCTTTTATCATCCCTCGTAAAGTATGGCTATGGGTGTATGCTTTGGCTGTAACCATATTGTTCACCACATCGGCATTCACCTATGATCATATTGCCGAAGCCGACCTGCACAAGATCCGCAAGTTGTTGGTTACCGCTTTGGATAGCAAAAAAACCACCGATTCGCTCTATTCGCACCTGGCAGATGTAAAAGACCGCTCAGCCTTGCTGAATGCCTACATGGGTACCCTTGAGGCGTTGAAAGCTAAGCATGCCTGGAACCCGTACTTTAAGGTAAAGTATTTGAACGATAGCGAGAAGACTTTCAAAAATGCAGTTGCAAATGATCCGCATAATATCGAGATCCGTTTTATGCGTTTTTCTATAGAGCATAACGTGCCTAAGTTCTTAGGCTATAACAAAAATTTGATTGCCGACAGGGAAGAGATGATCAAACAGATCGATCGCAAATATTATTCGTCGGCTGATAAAACACTGGTGAAAACCATCATTAATTTTTTGATCGATTCTAAACGTTGCACGCCTGCCGAGAATACCAACCTTAAAGAACATTTAGCTGCGTTATAGTGAAAAACTACACCTACCTCATCATTAATGTGCTCACCATCTTTTTCCCGGTGGTGCTGTCGTTTGATAAGCGGGTGGCTTTTGCCAAAACCTGGCGATTTATTTGGCCGGGCATGGCCATCACCGGTTTGGTGTTCTTGTTTTGGGATGTGATGTTTACCATCCACGGCGTATGGTCCTTTAGCCCCGATCATATTATCGGACTTAAATTTTTCGGATTGCCTTTAGAGGAGATCCTTTTCTTTTTAACTGTACCCTTTGCCTGTTTATTTATTTATGCCTGTTTAAACTACTACGTAAAATGGCAATTGCCACGGATGATGGCGAGGAACCTCTCCATAGCGCTGATCATACTCTCACTTGTGTTATCGGCCATCTATTACGATAGATTGTATACTGTAGTTACTTTCGCTCTGCTGCCATTGGTGTTGTTTTTTACATTGAAAAAGGGCTGGCTGTCGCGATTTTATATGGCCTATTTTGTATCACTGATCCCGTTTTATATAGTGAACGGATTACTCACCTCCATCCCGGTTGTACTGTATAATAACGATCAAAACATGGGCATCAGGATCACGACCATCCCCGTAGAAGATCATTTTTACAGCATGGCTTTACTGATGATGAACATTGCTTTTTTTGAACATTTCAAAAAGCGCCGTAAACTTGCCGCATGACGGAACTGCCCATCTACACCCGCTCTCAACTGGCCCTGCGCAACGGGCAGGATAAACCACAGATATGGGTGGCCTACAAAGGCATTATCTATGATGTGACCGACAGCCGCCTTTGGCGCAACGGCAAACACTACGAACACTGGGCAGGGCAGGACTTAACCGAGGAATTGGCTGATGCACCGCATACCGAGACTGTGTTTGAGAAATTTTTGGTAGTAGGGAAGTTGGCGTAGTTCCTTGCACCTCGTCATTGCGAGCGATAGCGTGGCAATCCTCGACCTACAGGGCCGCTCTGTAGATAGGGGATTGCCACGTCGCTGACGCTCCTCGCAATGACGTATTATCAGAATTGCCCTAAAACCAAAAAAGCCCGCTTTGCAGCAGGCTTTTTATATATGTTTTGAGTTTGTGTTCTGATTATTCCATTTCGGCGTAAACTGGTTTTGCTACACCATTATCGTAAGCTTTCAAATTCTTTTTAAGCAATTTGCGTGCTACGTGGATACGGGTTTTTACTGTACCGATAGGGATATCCAGGTGATCGGCAATTTCGTGGTATTTGTGACCTTCAAAGTACATGGTGAAAGGCACATAGTAATCTGATGGTAAGCGGTCTAAAGCGCGTTTGATATCATCCATTACAAATTTAGCTTCGCCTTGGTTTTTAGTAGAACTAAATACCAGGTTTGGAGAAGATATCTCGTCGCTTTTTGTAACAAAAGTGCTCATTTTAACAAAACGGCGGTAGTTGTTGATGAAGGTGTTCTTCATGATGGTATACAACCAGCCTTTCAGGTTAGTGCCTTCTTTAAACTTATTGTAATAAGTAATGGCTTTTAACATTGTGTCCTGAACAAGGTCGTTTGCATCGTCGGCGTCGTGAGTAAAGTGTAAGGCATAAGACCTTAAAGAACTTGCTTGACGTAATACCAGGGTGTTAAACTCAATCTTTGTCATTCTGTTAATGTTTTGTACAGACATTTATACAAACACGATACCAGTAATGAAAATTGAATGAAAACTATGGCAGGTTATCAGGTGTTGATTAACTAACAGTGAACACTCAGACGTATTTAAAATGTGGTTTTAAATTGCTGTAAACAAGTAGATTACAATGCAATGACAACTTAATTACACGTAAAAGGCGAGCCTTATTGCCACAACAATTAGTTGCTACATTAAGTTTTTGTAAATGAACGGGATGGGAAATAAATTAAGTTTATTGCACCGCTTAGCGTACAATATTTACTTCACGTTGTAGTGAAACGCCAAATTTATCGTACACACTGTCTATAATTTGCGACGAAAAGTTGTACACTTCTTCGCCCGTTGCGCCGCCATGGTTCACTAAAACCAGCGCCTGGTTCTTCCAGGTACCTGTGTGGCCTACCTGTTTTCCCTTCCAGCCGCACTGTTCAATTAACCAGCCGGCAGCAAGTTTTACCATGTTATCAGGAGCAGGGTAGTTCACCACATCGGGATGTTGGGCAAGGATAGGCTCAAACTCGCGCAGGGTAATTACAGGGTTTTTGAAAAAGCTACCGGCGTTGCCTATGGTTGATGGATCGGGCAGTTTTGATACACGGATGTGCGATACCACCTGCGATACATCTTTTATAGTGGGCACTTCGATACCGCGGTTAGTAAGCTCCTGCTCAATAGCACCATATTTTAAATTAAGGTTAGCATTAAGCGATAGCTTAAACTTGACCGAGGTGATAATATACTGCCCGGCCAGTTCGCCTTTAAATACACTTTCGCGGTAGCCAAATTTGCAGTCGGCATGGGTAAAGGTGCGGAACTCACCGGTAGCTATCTCAAACGCACGGCAGCTTTCAAATACATCTTTCAGCTCTACACCATAAGCGCCGATATTTTGGATAGGCGATGCACCTACAGAGCCGGGGATAAGGCTCAGGTTTTCCATACCGGCATAACCGCGGGTTACGCAGTAGTTTACCAGGTCGTTCCAAACCTCGCCGGCGCCGGCTTCAACATACACATCATCATGGCTTATGCGGTGCTCAATACCACGGATGTTTAAACGGATAACCAGTCCTTCAAAATTGTTCACCAATAGCATATTACTGCCGCCGCCCAGTACAAGGCGCTGTATTTGCTGCCATTGCGGGTCGGCAAAAAGCTCGGCCAGGTCTGCTTCGTGGTTTATCTCAGCAAAGTAGCGGGCATTAACATCAATACCAAAGGTGTTAAAGTTTTTAAGGGATACGTTTTCCTGTATTTGCAGCATGTGGGCGAATTTCGGGAAAAATATTGATACGTCATTGCGAGGAACGAAGCAATCTCTTTAGGACAAATGGCTCTGCACAGTTTAGAGATTGCTTCGTTCCTCGCAATGACGCGTTGAAGATTGATTACCTCTTAAACCACTTCCTGCTCGCCACCAGCAACCCAAACTCTTCCGACGGGTTTTTTTCCGTTGACTTATGGTGCATTTTATGCGCCCGGCGGATACCCATCAAATAGCGGTTAGTACTTTTAAATGCCTTGAAACGGTTATGGATAAACCAATCGTGAAAGATGAAGTAGATAATGCCGTAGATGGTAATACCGAGGCCAATCCAGAATCGATAATCCAAGGTAAAGTGCCCCAGCCACATCAGCCAGAGCGAGAATGCTGCAAAGCCAATGCTGAAAAGATCATTCAGCTCAAACCAGCCGTGGCGTTGCTGGTGATGGGTTTTGTGGATAAACCAAAGCGGTCCGTGAAACAGGTATTTATGCATAGCCCATGAGAGCAGTTCCATTACGGCAATGGTGAGCAAAACTATACCTGTATCAATTAGTATCATATTATTTAGCGGCCAGTGCCGGTTTTAATACTTCTTCTATTTTGGCCATAGCGGCTTCGTGTTTGCCATCATAACCAATTTCGTTATATATAAGTTTGCCCTGTTTATCAAAAATGAACGCAGCCGGGAACCCCTCAAAGCCGAATACATTGTCGGCGCATTTAGCCGGGTTATCGGGCTGCAGGCCATGTACCGTTTTACCACCAAGCTCAACCTTAGCGTCGCATCCCGGCAGGAAATATACAGGCAGCTTAAAGTGATCTAAAGTACTGAAGTATTGATACTGGTCCACATATTTTTTAAGCGAGGGATCTTTGGCGATAAATTTCTTTACGATCTCCCTGTCGGTACGGCTGATGGTGATAAAGCAAAAATCTTTATTACCAGCATACTTTGCCTGCAGGTCATGCAGCATCTTCATCTCAATAAAACATGGCGGGCAGGGGATAAACCAGTTATCAATAAACAGTACTTTGTTTTTAGCCAAATCTCTTAGTTTTACAGCTTTGCCGTTTATATCAAGTAGGTCAATATCAGGGATAGTGGTTATAGGTGTTTTTTTGGAGCTTGCTGTTTGGGCCTTTGCCGTAAAAGTTGCAAATAATAAAAACAGCAAAATGGCAGATAGGGTGTGTTTCATAAGGTTTGGTGTTTGATATCCAAAGTTAATGAAAACATCTGTATATGGGCTAATGTCAGCCTGTTACTGTAATGCACCCGCACGTTAACTGTTCGTTTCCGAACGGTTGTTTGTGTTGTTTTATTTATAAAGCATTGATTTATAGTAATTTGTATTAATGGCACAAGCTTTATTATCATATAAGCATATATCAACCGGTTATGATAAAAAACTATTTCAAAATTGCCTGGCGTAACCTGTGGAAAAACAAAGGTTTTTCATTTATCAACATTGCAGGCCTGGCTACCGGCATGTGCGGTGCCATCCTGATATTTACCTGGGTACAAAACGAACTTAGTTTTGACCGCTTCCATAAAAATGCCGATAACCTTTACAAGGTTTGGAACAAATCTGATAAAGACCCTGCTGGCAATATCTACACCTGGGATATTACCTCGGCGCCCATTGCACCTGAGTTAAAACAGAAATTTCCTGAGATAAAAGCCGCTGCCCGTGTTTACTGGCCAAACGACCGCCTGTTTAATTACAAAGAGAAAAGCATAGTAGCCACCGGTTTGGATGTAGACCCGCAATTTTTAAGCATGTTCAGCTTCCCGATGGTGAACGGCAGCGAGCATGCTTTAGACGACCCTAAAGGCATTGTACTAAGCGCAAGCCTGGCCAAAAGCATCTTCGGCAGCGAAGACCCAACCGATAAAGTACTGCGCATAAACGATAAAGAGAACTATAAAGTAACCGGCGTTGTAAACGATCCGCCATCTAACACGCAGTTTAAATTTGATTACCTTGTATCCATACAACCATTAATCGGCACATCAGAGGCTAACAACTGGGGTAACGCCAGCTTTAACACCTACGTGCAGCTGGAGCCGGGTACCAATGTAGCCGCGCTTGATAATAAGATCAAAAACATACTGAGGGATCATGACCCCGGCCTGCATTTCGGCATATTCCTGCATCCATCATCTAAATGGCATCTCAACTCGAGGTTTGAGAACGGCGTGGCTGTTGGCGGAGCTATAGAAACTGTGAGGATCTTATTAGGTATTGCCGGGCTGATATTGCTGGTAGCCTGCATCAACTTCATGAACCTTAGCACCGCCCAAAGCGAAAAACGCGGTAAAGAAGTTGGCGTGCGTAAAGTGATAGGTGCTAACCGTTTTGCTATCATCAAACAGTTTTTAACCGAATCAATCCTCATTACAATTATATCCGGAGTGCTGGCGGTTGTACTGGTGCAGCTAACGCTGCCCGCCTTTAACCAGCTAACAGGCATCAACCTAAGTATTAATTACAGCAGCCCTTATCTGTGGTTATCCGGTATCGGTTTTATACTTTTTACAGGTTTGCTTGCGGGTAGTTATCCTGCTTTCTACCTGTCATCATTCAGGCCGGTTAAGGTGCTTAAGGGTTTGTTCAAAGCCAAAGCACAGGTTATTAGTCCGCGCAAGGTGTTGGTGGTCACACAATTTACTGTGGCTATCGTCCTCATTATCTCTACCATTATTATTTACCAGCAAATAGAGCATGTGCAAAGCCGCGATAATGGCTATGTGCGCAATAACCTGGTGGAGCATCCGGTGAATGATGCGATCAACAAAAGCTTTGATGCTTTAAAGAATGATCTGCTAAGCAGTGGGGCAGCCGTGGCGGTAAGTAAAACCAGTATGTCGGTCACTATTGATGGTAGCCAGGGCTCGGGCTTTAACTGGGGCGATATGGATGCCAGCCATAAAGAAGCCAGCTTTAGCAGGTTTGGTACCACCGGCGATTTTGTAAAAACCTTCGGCTTTAAACTGATAGCCGGCCGCGATATCGATTTCAATAAGTACCCGTCAGACTCAAGCGCGGTGATCATTAACGAAGCCGCCGTGAAGTTGATGGGCTTAAAAGACCCTGTTGGGCAAACGGTTATCAATAATGGCGGTTCCCGCATGACTGTTGTAGGCGTTATCAAAAACTTTATTATCGGTTCCCCGTCTCAGGATATCAACCCCATGATGGTATTCGGTTCTAAAAGATGGTCTAATGCGCTTACCTTCAGGCTTAATCCAAATAAGCGCCCGTCTGAAAGTTTAAAAGCAGCCGAGGCTATCTTCAAAAAATATAATCCGGCTTATCCGTTCCAGTACAGTTTTGTAGACCAGGCTTATGCCGCCAAGTTTAAGAACGAGCAGCGCGTTGGCAAGATCGCTTTTACGTTCTCGGCCTTAACCATTATTATCTCATGCCTGGGCTTGTTCGGGCTGGCAGCTTACGTAGCCGAGAGCCGCTCAAAAGAGATCGGCATCCGCAAGGTATTAGGCGCAGGCATTGTAAACCTCATGCAACTACTCACCCGCGATTTTGTGGTACTGGTATTAATATCCGTATTGATAGCCGCGCCAATTGGCTGGTGGTTCATGAGCAAATGGCTGCAGGATTTTAACTACCGTATCCAGATTAGCTGGACGATATTCCTATACTCCGGCCTGGTAGCAGTGCTTATAGCGGTGATAACCGTAAGTTTCCAGGCAGCAAAGGCTGCGTTAGCTAATCCAATTAAAAGCATAAAGACAGAATAAATAAAAAAGGGACACGATGAGTGTCCCTTTTTTATTTATTCTGTCTGTTGTAACGTTGGAAAGTTGTAATGTTTTTTTGTTTTGCTGCCGCAAGGATAATCGCGCGTAATTAAACATCGCAGAGTTGACTCACCCGGTCTACGCTACGCTGGACCACCCTCTCTGCTGCAAGCAGCAAAGAGGGTAAGTAAATAAGAATTTCTCACCCTCTTTTCGCGCAGCGAAGAGAGGGTCGACAAGCGTAGCGATGTCGGGGTGAGTTAATTGTTTGAACGATACTTACCCCTTATCAGTTTATGGGTTATTTCCTTTACAAGAGGATTGCTTGCGGCAGCTCAGAGATAAATAAAAAAGGCGTACCAAATGGCACGCCTTTTTTATTGAATAATATTAAAATCAATTAGATATGAATAGCGCGATTTTCTGTCGCTGCTAAACAAGCTTCTCTCATCGCTTCAGTATAAGTTGGGTGAGCGTGGCTTGCGCGTGTCACGTCCTCTGCAGAAGCACGGAACTCCATAGCAATAACTGCCTCAGCTATCATATCCGCAGCACGTGGGCCTATCATGTGTACACCCAGGATCTCGTCGGTAGCAGCATCAGCCAATACTTTTACAAAACCATCGGTATCGCCGCTGGCACGTGCACGGCCACTGGCTTTGAACGGGAACGAGCCTACTTTGTATTTAGTACCTTTTTCTTTCAGCTGCTCCTCGGTGAAACCTACTGCAGCAACCTCTGGCCAGGTATAAACCACGCCCGGGATCAAATTATAATTGATGTGTGGTTTTTGTCCGGCAATGATCTCGGCAACAAAAGTACCTTCGTCTTCAGCTTTGTGAGCAAGCATAGCGCCTTTTATCACATCGCCAATAGCATAAACGCCTTTAACGCTGGTCTCCAGGTGCTCATCAACGGTGATCTTACGGCCACGCTCTTCAACCGTGATGCCTATTTTATCTAAACCTAAACCATCGGTATAAGCCACACGACCAACAGCTACCATACAGTAGTCGCCTTTAAGCTCTTGTTTTTCGCCTTTAGCGTTATCGAAAGTTACGGTTACCTCTTTGCCTTTAACAGAGGCACCGGTTACCTTGTGGTTAAGGTAAAAATCCATGCCCAGTTTCTTTAACACTTTCTGCAACTCTCGGCCAAGGGCTTTATCCATGGTAGGGATAATGCCATCCATAAACTCAATTACAGATACTTTGGCACCCAAACGTGCATAAACCGAACCCAGCTCCAAACCAATAACACCACCACCAATCAATATCAGGTGTTTAGGTATTTCGGTAAGGGTTAAAGCCTCGGTAGAGGTAATGATGCGTTTCTTGTCTATCGGCAAAAAAGGCAGGCTCGATGGTTTTGAACCTGTAGCAACGATCACGTTTTTACCGGTAATTTCGGTAGCTGTGCCATCAGCTTTAGTAACCGTAATGGTGTTTTTATCTTTAAAAGAACCTACACCCTGGTGTACGTCTATCTTGTTTTTCTTCATCAGGTAAGTGATGCCGCTGGTATTGGCGTCAACAACTTCCTGTTTGCGTTTTATCATCTGGCCAAAATCAATACCCAGTTTTTGCAGCTTAATGCCGTGCGCTTCAAAAGCATGCGCAGCATTGTGGTAATGCTCAGACGAATCGAGCAGGGCTTTTGACGGGATACAGCCCACATTAAGGCAGGTACCGCCAAGGGTATTATATTTTTCGACTATTGCGGTTTTTAACCCCAATTGGGCACAGCGAATGGCAGCAACATAACCACCAGGACCAGACCCTACAACGATAACATCATATTGCATAGTAGTGTATTTTGGTGGGCAAAGTTAAGCAATGTTTACAGCCTTATAAATAGCTATTTAATTAAAATGTGCCTTAATTGACACAATGGGAACGGAGTGCCAACTGCAAACTAAAAACTGCCAACTATACAAGGGCGTTCCCTGCGGTCGGGCTTTCCGTTCATACGCCTGCCCCGAAGGGATGCCTATGGCGCAGGCCTTATTCGCCGGGCCGGTATCCACTTCAATCCCTAACGCAAGCTCACCACCAGCGTCATTGCGAGGAGCGACAGCGACGTGGCAATCCCCGGCTTACAGAGCCGCTTGTCCTGAAGAGATTGCTTCGTACCTCGCAATGACGCGCAGGTGTAACGTTTTTTCTCTACCCTGTCAGCAAAAAAGCTTCGGGCGAAAGCGGGCAGAACAATGTTGGCCTGTGCGACGGCAAGGGCATAGCAATACTTGCCTGAAGCGATGGCCTTGAGCGAACAAAGTAGCGGCAAGATGTTGCAGCCTGTGCTTCTGCCCGCTTGCAGGGCAAAGGCCTCGAGCGAAAGAAGCCTCTTTGCAGACTTGATCTTTGGTTACTTTGTATCAAAACAAAGTAACAGTCCTCCGCGGCAATTGAGCGGACTGACGCTGATCACAGCACATTCGAAATATGCGCAACAGGGAACATCTGTTTACTACTGACAAAATGCTATCAGTTGCATAATGTTGATTATCAGGCGTTAATGAATATTCATGTGCATGAACGTGAATACCTGCACATATCGAAAACAAGGAGCAGATCAGGGTTTGTTTTCAGGTCGTAAAACTGTATTTCGGTAAAAATCTAAAGCAAATTGCATCAGGGTTTTAGAGGTGTCCCTGTCATGCGGATCATTATAAGCTTTTAAATAACTTTTCCTATTGTCGCTAACAATTACAAAACCGAAGTTCTGCGGTACACCATGCCTGTAAAACAAACGAATGATCTGGTATAGCGGGATAGGGTAAACGGGATACCCCTGATAATTATTGGACTTGTTGGTGGTATCCGGCGTCCAGATGATCGGTTCAACCTTTCGTTTACCACCCAGTTGTTTAACGAACTCTTTAATCCATGTTTTCCGGCATTCCGGGGTAGTGCAGTCGGTAATATCGTACCTGCCCGAATCAAGCGATGATAAACAGATAAGAAGAAAGGTTTTGTTTGGCGGAAAGGGGCGGCCCGTAGCCTTTTCTATAACATCAGTAAACTTAGCATAGCGGCCCAAAGTGCCCAGATCATTACTCCCGCTTATGGGCCAAAACCGTGCAGGTTCAGCTTCGGTGCTATCGGCAACCGCTTTAGTATGTACCTGGGCAAAGCCTGCCAGGTTTAAAAGCATGGTGATGAATAGTAATAAGGCTGACGGTTTCATTGGTAAAGCAATGTAGTAAATAAAGCGCAGTAATTGATAAATGCAACATTGTAACATTATTATCGCCATTATAGCTTATTAATATTATACTTAGTAAATTACACCCGTATTTACTATTACTGACCCACAATCATCATGAAAAAACTCTCCGCATTATTATTCGTAATGGCGGCAGCCTGCAGTTCGCTGTTTGCCCAAAGCAGTTACGTAAAAGAACACTACACCAAAAAAGATGTGTACATCACCATGCGCGATGGCGTTAAGCTGTTCACATCCATTTATACACCAAACGATGCTGCAAAGGATAAAAAGTATCCTATAATTATGCAGCGTACCTGCTACAGCATTGCCCCATACGGCGAAACCAAATACCCTAACCAGGTAGGCCCTTCAAAATACATGATGCAGGAAGGCTATATCTACGTTTACCAGGATGTGCGCGGCCGCTACAAAAGTGAAGGCACCTGGACAAACATGACCCCGGTTATCGATAATAAGAAAACCAAAAAAGATGTTGACGAAGGTTCTGATACCTACGATACCATTGACTGGCTTGTAAAAAACGTAGCCAATAACAACGGTAAAGTTGGCCAGTGGGGTATCAGCTATCCGGGCTTTTATACTGCTGCAGGTATCCTGAGCAACCACCCTGCATTAAAAGCTTCATCGCCGCAGGCACCTATTTCCGATTTCTTTTTTGACGATTTTCACCACAACGGCGCTTTCATAGAAGGTTACTTTTTCACCTTCCCGGTATTTGGTGTACAAAAAACCGATACCACTTCAAAAGCATGGTACCAGAACACCATGTTTAACCCGGGCACTAAAGATGGCTACCAGTTCCTGTTAGATCTTGGTCCGCTGAGCAATGCCGATAAATATTACAAAGACAACTTCTTTTGGCAGGAAAACGTTAACCACCCCAACTACGATGAGTTTTGGCAAAAACGCGGTCTGCTAAAACACTACAACAAAGTAAAGCCTGCCGTAATGCTGGTAGGTGGCTGGTTTGATGCCGAGGATTTGACCGGCCCGCTGGCTATTTTCAAAACCATCGAGAAGAAGGATCCATCAGCATATAACACCATTGTGATGGGGCCATTTGGCCATGGCCGTTGGTCGCGCGAGACGGGGCACACCATGCACAGCAACGTGTACTTTGGTGATAGCATTGCTACCTTCTATCAGAAAGAGATGGAGCAGAAATTCTTCCACCATTTCCTGAAAGAAAATGGCGACAAAAACTCAGGCTTGCCAAAAGCATATATGTTCAACACCGGTAAAAACGAGTGGCGTAAATTTGATAAATGGCCTTCGCCGGCTGCCAGCCACGTTAAATTTTACCTGAACAGTGATGGTAAACTGACCGAAAGCGAACAAAACGGCAGCGCAGGCACCAGCTTTGTAAGTGACCCGTTAAAACCGGTTCCGTACACCGAGGATAATACCACTACCATGGGCTTCACCCCGCACAATTACATGAGCGAGGATCAGCGTTTTGCCGGCCGCCGTACGGATGTGCTGGTATTCCAGACCGATGTTTTATCTGATGATGTAACCCTTGGCGGCGAGATAATGGCTAACCTAAAAGTAGCTACCACCGGCAGCGATGCCGACTGGATAGTGAAACTGATAGACGTTTACCCGCCCGATGAGCCGAACAACCCTTATATGCCAAATAAGAACATCATCCTGAGCAACTACCAGCAAATGGTACGCTCGCAGATAATGCCGGCACGTTTCCGTAACAGCTTTGAGAAACCCGAGGCCATGGTGCCAAACCAGAAAACCGCGGTAAACTTCCATCTGAATGATGTGCTGCATACCTTCAAAAAAGGGCACCGCATTATGATACAGGTGCAAAGCACATCGTTCCCGCTGTATGCGCGCAACCCGCAAAAATTTGTGGAGAACCCATACAAAGCTGCACCAAGCGACTATCAGAAAGCAACGCACACTGTGTTCAATGATAGCTTTATTGATGTGGAAGTGTTGAAGTAAGACCTCACCCAACCCTCTCCTGAAGGAGAGGGTTTTATATACCATCCAAAAAATGAAGATCTACAAGAAAATATTAGGCATAGCAGCTTTTGGTTTAATGCCATTTGCATCTCACGCCCAACTTGGCGCTGCCAAAGAAACTTTTACCCGTGCCGATAGCCTGCGCGGTAACCTTACACCTTTGCGGACGTGTTATGATATTAATTACTATCACCTTGATGTGAAGTTTGATATCGATAACAAATTCATCAGCGGCAGCAACCTGTTTAAATTTACAGCCACGCAGGATTTTACCAAACTGCAGTTTGATCTGTTCTCAAACCTGAAGGTAGAGAGAGTGGTTTACAAAGGCAAAGACCTGCCATTTACCCGCGAGTTTAACGCGGTATTTGTAACCTTCCCGCAGACTATTAAAAATGGTAGCAAGGACGAGTTTACAGTGTTCTACTCAGGTAACCCAACCATTGCCAAACGCGCGCCATGGGATGGCGGCGTGGAGTACAATGTAGATTCGCTTGGCCACAAATGGGTATCTACTGCCTGCCAGGGCATGGGTGCCAGTGTTTGGTGGCCAAATAAAGACCACCAGGCCGATGAGGTGGACAGCGCGCTGATCAGCATCAGCGTACCAAACGGTTTGAAAGATGTGAGCAACGGTCGCCTGCGCGAGGTCACCAAACTAAAGGATGGCTACACTAAATTTGATTGGTTTGTGGGCAGCCCGATCAACAACTACGATATTGAGGCCAACATAGGCGATTACGCTCACTACAGCGAGACCTATCAGGGTGAGGCTGGTAAACTAACCCTTGATTTTTGGCCATTAAGTTATAACCTCGCGAAAGCCAAAAAGCACTGGGGCGATAATGTGAAACCGATGCTGAAAGCATTTGAGCATTGGTTTGGTCCGTACCCGTTCTATAAAGATGGTTACAAACTTGTTGAGACCCATCACCTGGGTATGGAGCACCAAAGCGGTGTGGCTTATGGTAACAAATATCAAAACGGCTACCTCGGTCGCGATCTATCAGGCACCGGTTGGGGTCTTAAATGGGATTTTATCGTGGTACACGAGAGCGGCCACGAGTGGTTTGGTAATAACATTACCTCAAAAGACCTTGGCGATATGTGGATCCACGAGAGTTTTACTAACTACAGCGAATCATTATTTGTTGAGGATAGATTTGGTAAACAAGCCGGATTAGAATACACGCACGGCAACCGAATGGGTATTGTAAATGACAGACCTATCCTGGGCCCTTACAATGTAAACAAAGAAGGCTCGGGCGATATGTACCCTAAAGGTGGCGTAATGCTGAACACTATCCGCACCATTATTAATGATGACGAGAAATGGCGCAGCATCCTTCGCGGGCTGAACAAAACTTTTTACCACCAAACCGTAACTTATGACGATGTGGTAGGCTATATCAACAAAGAAAGCGGTAAAGATCTCTCGCCGGTGTTTGACCAGTACCTTAAACACACCGTACTGCCAATACTGGAGTTTACCACCATGAAAGGCCAACTGATGTGCCGCTGGATCTCAGATGTACGCAAATTTAATATGCCTGTTAAAGTGCGCGTAAAAGGCGGTGAATACCAGTTTATCACCCCAACACCACGTTTTACACCTGTTAATATCCAGGGTGCAAATAAGGATAACATAGAGGTTGATTTGTTCAACTATTACATAGGCGTGCTGAACGATTAAAGTGCGGCAGTTCCTCTATACCATGTCATTGCGAGGAGCGTAGCGACGTGGCAATCTCTTCGTTTGTAGATAAACGCGAGGAGGTTGCCACGCTATCGCTCGCAATGACATTGTTTTAAACCCTTGTGATGGCGCACGCGTGCCGCGTGTGCTTCATCAACCCTCTCCCAATATTTATTTTCCAATCTGTGCAACTTTTTGGTTACATGCCGCATCTAATAGTTAAACACAAACAAACGATGAGAACACTAAAAACCTTTTTAATGGCAGCGGCACTGGTTGCAACTGCAGGCTTAGTTAAAGCTGAAGTACAAGACAGGCACCTTAGCGGCTTTAATGCTGTTGATGTTGCAGGCTCGTATGATGTGGTTATCACCCAGGGTTCGAGCGAATCTGTTAAAGTTGACGCGCCATCTGATGTGATCAACAAGATCATCACCGAGGTTAACGGCGGTGTGCTTAAAATATACACTAA
Source organism: Mucilaginibacter conchicola (assembly GCF_003432115.1). Taxonomy (GTDB): domain Bacteria; phylum Bacteroidota; class Bacteroidia; order Sphingobacteriales; family Sphingobacteriaceae; genus Mucilaginibacter; species Mucilaginibacter conchicola. The sequence goes on along the minus strand of NZ_QWDC01000001.1, from coordinate 1,643,633 downwards.
GAGCGGCACCAGTTGGAACTGGACTGGAAATAAAAAGATGATTGTTTACGTAGGCATTAAAGATGTTAACGCAGTAAGCCTTGCAGGTAGCGGTGATGTGATGTTTAAGAACGGCCTTAAAGCATCGTCATTAAAACTGAAACTAACCGGTAGCGGCGACCTTACCGGCAAAGTAGATGTAACAAACCTGGAGAGCAGCATTGGCGGCTCGGGCGATATCACTATCTCTGGTCGTGCGGATAATTCAACCGTTAGCGTTGTTGGTTCGGGCGACTTCACCGGCCAGAATTTAGCTACTCAAAATACCCAGGTAAAAGTTGCAGGCAGCGGCGATGCGCGTGTTAACGTTGGCGAAAAATTGGATGCAGCAGTTGTTGGTAGTGGTGATGTGCATTACACCGGTTCGGTTAAAAATGTATCAACCTCAAAAGCAGGAAGCGGCAGCGTAAGCAGAATGTAAACGCCTGAGAAATATATATAACAGGAAAGGCCCCGATAAACTCGGGGCCTTTCTTGTTATATTACGGTTAGCTAATTATGCTAATTGTTTTTTTAACTTATCTGCAAGTACTGATTTTGGTACTGCACCAATTTGCTTGTCAACAATTTCGCCATTTTTGAAGTATAACAACGCAGGGATGTTACGGATACCGTACTGCATTGAAATATTAGGGTTATGGTCAACGTTTACTTTACCAATTACGGCCTGGCCATCGTAATCTTTAGCAAGCTCTTCAACAACAGGGCCTACCATTCTACACGGACCACACCATTCTGCCCAAAAATCAATTAATACGGGTTTGTCTGATTTAAGAACAAGTTCTTCGAAGTTTGCATCAGTTATTTCTAAAGCCATGATTTCTATATTTTAAATAAATGTTATACAAATATATACTAATCAAAACGCTTGCCACAACACCGGGCCTGACAATGTGACAATAAGATTATCAACAACTACAATCCTGACATTGGCTTTGTTTTATTACAAGCAGGTTGGGTTACTTTTTATGTGGATAACGTATCAATAATAAAAGCCGAACATTATGAGCCTGCTGATATTATTTTTAGCGCCTGTATTGCAAATTATCCTGTCGGCAATGCGTATTAGTGGTAACCTTAAAATCAGATTGATCTACATAACTCTACTGGCGTTTGCATTGGGTACTGCCATGACGTTTGTTTCAGCAGGAATGATCTCGGATCAACTGGCAAAAAGTAATTTCCATTGCGGCATGCCTATGATAGGGTCATTCTTTATGGGCCTGCTTACTACTTTTACTACGCCGGTTATAGGCATAATATTCTTGCTGATCTATAACGCGAGGCGAAAGAGGATCAGTTTAAATTAAGTATATAGAGGTTCGTTACCTCGCAATGATGGGAAATTAAAAAGCCACTCAGGCATAAGTGGCTTCTTAACGGGCAGAAAATTACGGTTCAGATATTTAATGGATGTTCAATCGCAGGTAACCTTTCTCTGCCGTAATATGGTCGTTCTCGTCAAACTCCTTAAATAGTTGGGCATCAAATGTGGCTTCTAAATTATAGCCGCCTTTGTTGTTTTTAACAAGGCTGATGATCTCAAAATTGCCTTTTTGGAAACCTTTCTCAAGTTTTGAAGCGGTTTGCATGGGTAAGGGGCAATAAGAAACATAAGCGCCGCCATCAACATATATCTGAAGGGCAATACCGTTCATGTTTTGCTCACGGTGAAAATCTTCTGAGTAAGGGTGTTTGCCGATATCAAAAAGCGTAAGCATTTCTTTTGTTGAGGGCACATCATACATAAGACCGGCCCAGGCTTTCACCATGTCGGTTTTTAAGTATTTTTTAAGGAACGATACCTCAAAGTTCAATTTGTCGGAAGAGATCTTGTTGCTTTTAAAATATAATACAGAATCCGGGTCTTGAGATAGCTCATACAGTTTTGGCGGAGCTGCGTTAGGATCAATTAATTTTTGGTTAACGCCACCGTTACCGAACGTATTAAAAGTATTTACCGTATTTGCATTGTAAACAACTCCATTTACCGTGAAGGATACGCTGTCGGTAACTGCTTCAATACCTCTGTCGGGGCGGGTTGGCTCTGTTTGTGGAGACGTGTTTTGCTTGTCTTTTTTGCAAGAGGCAAATAGCAGTGAAAAGATAACTAATAAGGCTAAAGGTTGTTTCATAATTAAAAAGTGCGAAGATAGAGGAAATAATGTTAATTGCAATAATGGATTTATGCCCGTATGACGACAGATGTGTGCCATGGTTTAATACCGGAAACGGGCAGATAGATAACAGCGTGACTATCAGTGCGGAAATTAAGCACATGACATCGGCGATAACAGGAGTCAAAAAAGAAAGCCGCTCAATAAATGGAGCGGCTCTTTTTCTATAAATTCTTAAATTCTTCTGATTCTGGTTCAGACCAGATACTCAAACAGTGTAGCATCCTTGTTGATCTCTATCACCTCGAAACGGTTTTCCTGCATGCGTTGAAGCAGGGCAGTGTAGTCGCCGGCATTTTTTAGTTCGATGCCTACCAGGGCGGGGCCGTTTTCTTTCGATGTTTTTTTGATGAACTCGAAACGGGTAATATCATCGCCGGGGCCTAATACCTCGGTTACAAATAATTTTAACGCACCGGGGCGTTGTGGGAAACGAACGATGAAGTAATGTTTCAACCCCTCATACAACAGTGATTTCTCTTTGATCTCGGCCATGCGGTCGATATCATTATTGCCGCCGCTGATAATGCAGACAACGTTTTTGCCTTTTATCTGGTCTTTAACCGCGTCCAATGCAGTTACAGAAAGTGCGCCTGCAGGTTCAACCACAATGGCGTCTTCGTTATACAATCTAAGGATGGTGGTACAAACTTTTCCTTCCGGTACAGTAAGCATATCATCCAGTATCTCTTTACAGATGGCAAAAGTTTTATCGCCAACACGTTTTACCGCAGCACCATCTACAAAGCGGTCGATATCGCCTAATGCGGTGTTCTCTCCGTTTTGGATCGAGGTAAGCATTGATGGTGCACCTTCGGGCTCAACACCTATCAGCTTAATACCCGGAACGACTTGTTTTAAATAAGTACCCATTCCTGCAGCCAAACCACCACCACCAATAGGCATAATGGCAACTTCGGGGTTGGGCAGGTCTTGTAACACCTCTATACCTACAGTTCCCTGGCCTTCAATAGTACGGTAATCATCAAACGGCGGGATAAAGGTCATGCCGTGCTCTGCGGTGTAGGCCAGAGCCTCTCGCAGGCAATCGTCAAAAGTATCGCCGGTTAAAACCAGTTCAACATTGCCGTTACCAAACATCTCGGTTTGGTTAACCTTTTGTTTAGGGGTAATCTCGGGCATAAAAATTACGCCTTTAATACCCATTTTTTTACACGAGTAAGCCACACCCTGTGCATGGTTGCCGGCACTGGCGCAAACCACGCCACGGCTCAACTCATCCGCAGTTAGCTGACTGATCATGTTGTATGCGCCTCTTAACTTGTAAGAGCGCACTATCTGCATGTCCTCGCGCTTTAAATATATGTTGCACTCGTATTTTTCAGAGAGGCGCTGGTTATACTCCAGCGGGGTACGTTTTACCACATCCTTCAGCCTTGCGTAGGCCGCGTCGAAATCCAAATGCAATGCTGTATCTGTATCCATCACTTAGTTCTTTACCAGCTTGGCAGCCATTAAGCCTTGCAGGTCGTCGTCGTTTATATCCAGTTTGCTGTCAGCTAATATTAAAAAGCGCTGATATGCGTCAAAAAGTTCGTCTTTATCCAGTTTGTGGCCCAATCTTTCCAGGTGGAATTTCAAAGCATGGCGACCGCTGCGGGCAGTTAACACGATACTTGCACTCGGGAAGCCAACATCCTCGGGTTTAATGATCTCGTAATTCTCGCGATTTTTAAGGAACCCATCCTGGTGAATGCCCGAGCTGTGTGCGAAGGCGTTAGCACCTACAATGGCTTTGTTTGGCTGCACCGGCATACGCATCTGCGAACTTACCATACGGCTCATCTCGTAGAAGTTTTTGGCGTTTACATTGGTGTAAAGGCCAAGCGCTGCATGAGTTTTAAGCACCATTACTACTTCCTCGATAGAGGTATTACCTGCACGCTCGCCAATACCGTTGATTGTACCTTCAATTTGGCGGGCACCATTCTGTAAACCGGCAATAGAGTTAGCGGTAGCCAAACCTAAATCATTATGGCAATGCACAGAGATAATGGCTTTATCGATGTTCTTAACGTTCTCTTTAAGGTACTTAATTTTAGCACCGTATTGGTCTGGTAAACAATAACCGTTTGTATCCGGGATGTTCACTACGGTAGCACCGGCAGCGATAACAGCTTCAACCATCTGCGCCAGGAAAACCACATCTGCACGACCTGCATCTTCGGCATAAAACTCAATGTCTTCAACTGCCTTTTTGGCGTATTTTACGGCATCAACCGCACGCTGCAAGATCTCCTCGCGGGTGCTGTTGAATTTGTGCTTGATGTGCTGGTCTGATGAGCCGATACCCGTATGGATACGCGGATGTTTAGCGTATTTCAAAGCCTCAATGGCCGAGTCGATATCGCCTTTGTTGGCACGGGTAAGCGCACAAACAGTTGGTGCCGATACCGCTTTAGATATCTCCACAACACTCTGGAAATCGCCCGGGCTTGATACCGGGAAACCTGCCTCAATAATATCCACGCCAAGCGTTTCCAGCTCGCGGGCAATCTCTATCTTCTCTGGGGTGGTTAACTGGCAACCCGGTACCTGCTCGCCATCGCGAAGCGTGGTGTCAAAAACGTAAACGCGGTTTGGATCGTGTAACATATTTCTTCGTTTTGTATTAGTTTTAGTATCGAGTAGTTAGTATTAAGTATCAAGTATTTATTCAAGCCCTGCAATGTCTTGCTACTTGACACTATATACTTGCTACTCTTTAATAGCTGTAAATCTTAATCTCACATAGTCTGCGTACCATTGGCCGTTCTCGTTATAGTGCGGCTCAAGCAGTTCGGTAACTTCTGTTAGCATTTGTTTTTTCTCTTCTTCGGGGATGCCAACCAAATAAAGCGGGGCAAACATGGTGATCCATTTGGCCACACCCTGGTCGCCATCCTGCAGTGGTGTTTTACGGTCAAAATGCGCCGCAAATGTAACCCTGAACCCTTGCGCCTCTAAACGTGCAGCATACTCTGCCAGCGATGGGAAATACCAGACCTCGGTTTTGGCCTGTTTTGCATAGCCATGATTGACCAGCACTTGTTTGGTAGCCGCTATTAATTTAGCTACGTTACCTTTGCCGCCCATCTCGGCCACAAAGCGGCCGCCGGGTTTAAGTGCATTGTAAACACTTTTTATTACCGCATCAGCATTGCGGATCCAGTGCAGTGTTGCATTCGAGAACACGGCGTCAAATTTTTCATCGAAATGAAAATCGGCACCATCGGCCACAAAGTAATCTACGTTACCATAGGTCTCGCGTGCCTTTTTCACCATCTCAGGTGATGAATCAATACCCGTAGCAACAGCACCCAGTTTCTGGATCTCGTTTGTTAAATGGCCTGTACCACAACCCAGGTCGAGGATATGCTCGCCTTGTTTAACATCAAGCATCTCTAACACACTCTCGCCGTATTGAAATACGAAAGCATGTTTGTTATCATATAATTCAGCGTTCCACTTCATTTTTAGTCATTGAGTCATTAGTCATTAAGTCATTATTTTTTTGACTTTTGACTTTTTAATTTTGACTTATAAATACTCCAGCACTTTTTGGCCCATGGCTTTGGTGCCTAATATTTTTGCTTTATCGGTATTTGCGTCGGCAATGTCGCCGGTGCGGTAACCGTGTTTTAATGTTTTGTCGATAGCATCGGTTATCTTTTTGGCTTCGTCTTTTAGGCCAAAGCTGATCTCCAGCATCAGGGCAACTGATAGGATAGAGGCCAATGGGTTAGCCTTGTCCTGACCGGCAATATCATGTGCCGAACCGTGGATAGGCTCAAAGAAACCTGTACCATCACCAACCGAAGCCGAAGCCAGCATACCCATAGAGCCTGCTATCTGCGAAGCTTCATCAGTAAGGATATCACCAAAGAGGTTGGCGGTTAATACCACATCAAATTTCTTAGGATTTTTAACCAGCTGCATGGCCGCGTTATCAATAAACATGTGCTCGGTCTCAACATCAGGGTATTGTTTGGCAATTTCCTGTACTACCTCGCGCCACAAGCGTGAAGCTTCAAGTACGTTAGCCTTATCAACAGAACATAGGCGTTTACCGCGTACGCGCGCTGCGTCATAAGCTTTGATGGCGATACGCTCAACTTCGTAACGTGAATAGATCATCAGGTCTGACGCAGTATTGCGGTCTTCGCTGCGTTTTTTCTCACCGAAGTACACATCACCGGTCAGTTCACGGAAGAACAGGATATCAGTACCGCGAAGTATTTCCGGTTTCAGGCTCGAAGCATCCAATAGTTCATCAAACAGCATAATAGGGCGCAGGTTGGCATACAGGCCCAGTTCCTTACGGATCTTTAACAAACCCTGCTCCGGGCGAACTTTTGCCGATGGATCATTATCATATTTGATATGTCCGATAGCGCCAAACAGGATAGCATCGCTTGCTTTTGCTTTCTCAAGCGTTTCATCAGGCAGTGGATTGCCTGTAGCCTCGATACCTGCGTGGCCCATCAATGCCTCGTCAAAGGTAAACTCGTGGCCAAAATCAGCGCCGATTTTTTCTAAAACTGCTTTACCCCAGGTTGTCACCTCGGGGCCAATACCATCGCCCGGTATTACTAATATGTGTTTTTGAACTCCCATGTAATCTTTTCCGTCATTGCGAGGTACGAAGCAATCTCCGAACTATACAGAGCGGATTTGCTTAAAGAGATTGCTTCGTTCCTCGCAATGACGCGTTATTTGTTATTTATTAAATTTTATTTACGCCCCGCACTTCTTTTAGCTTCATCACCATTTGCTGTGCGTGGGTTGGTATCCAGTTGTTGTATTCTTCAATTGCTTTAAGGCGGTCGGCGTTGCTGATGTAGCCTTCATCAACTATCTGGTTCATTTGCGCAACAGACGACCAGATGCCCACTTTATGTTCAAAGTTTGCATTGCCTTTTGTGTAAACCTCATTAGCTTCAAGCACCTCTATATCCTGTAAACCGGCTTCTTTAAAAAGCTCCGGCAAACTATCAGCCATCATGTTATCCATGCCGGCTTCTGAGCGCCACCGCAGGAAGGTGGCATAAAACTGCCTCATACTTGCAGGTGGTTCGGGCTGCCATTCCAGTGCTTCGTGGTTATAATCGAGGATGGACAGGATGCCGCCTGGTTTTAACAAACTTTTCAGCTTGTTAACCGCTCTTTGCGGATCGCTTAACCATTGCAAAGTACGCGCGCTCACTATCAGGTCGAATTTCTCTTCCGGTTCGTAAGTGTAAAGATCAGCGTGATAAAGTTCGAGGTTTTTTATATCGGCATAGGTTTCCCTGCCGCTTTCAATAAAGTATTGGGTATTATCGATGCCCGTGACCTTGCCGTTTGGCCCAACAAGTTTGGCAATATCTTTCGATATAGCGCCTGTACCGCAGCCCACATCAAGCACGCGCAGCCCCTGTTTTAACAGCGGCTGTAAAGTGGCATAGTCGGCAGCCAGACCGCGCTCATCAAACAGTTTTGCAGTGCCTTTGCCTTCGCGTTTTATTTCTTTTTGTTCTACGGTCATTACTTCGTTGTCATTGGGTCATTCGCTTCGCTGTCATTGGGGCATTGCCTTTTAGCTTTAACCTTTCGCCTTTTACCTTACTTCTTCAAATTCCTCTATTTTATTTTTTTGGCTAAGGATGTAGTCTATATCATCATAGCCGTTTATCATGCAGGCTTTTTTGTAGGGATTAACCTCAAAGCTTTCCTGCTCGCCGGTTGCGGAGATCTTAATGAACTGGTTTTCCAGATCTATCTCAACTTCGGCAGTATGATCTGCTGCTACCGCATCGAAGATCTTTTGCAGGAAATCGTCGCTTACCTGTACGGGCAGCAAGCCGTTATTAAGGGCGTTACCTTTAAAAATGTCGGCAAAAAAGCTGCTTACCACGGCATCAAAGCCGTAATCGGCAATGGCCCAGGCAGCGTGCTCGCGGCTACTGCCGCAACCGAAGTTTTTACCTGCTACCAATACCTTACCGCTGTAGGTAGGGTTGTTCAGCACAAAATCAGGTTTCGGGTGGTCGTTCTCATCGAAACGCCAATCGCGGAACAGATTATTGCCAAAACCATCGCGGGTAGTGGCCTTTAAAAAACGGGCCGGGATGATCTGGTCGGTATCGATGTTCTCGATAGCCAACGGCACCACCGGTGTTTGTATGTGTTTGAATATTTTAGTACTCATCGTGTTATTGTGTGTTCGTCATTGCGAGGAACGAAGCAATCTCTTTAAGCAAGTCCGCTCTGTATAGTTAGGAGATTGCTTCGTACCTCGCAATGACGCATGGTTATACCAATTCCTCTTCCTTCAAAAACTCCCTTATGTCCGTCACTTTACCTGTAATAGCACTTGCTGCTGCGGTGAGCGGGCTGGCCAGGAAGGTGCGGCTGTTAGGGCCTTGTCTGCCTTCAAAGTTGCGGTTTGAGGTAGATACACAGTATTTACCTGCAGGGATCTTATCCTCGTTCATACCTAAACATGCACTGCAGCCCGGTTCGCGTAACGGGAAACCTGCTGCATCGAATATCTTGTCCAGACCTTCGCGGATGGCTTGTTCCTGTACTTGTTTTGAGCCTGGTACTACCCATACGGTAACGTTATCTGCCTTGTGTTTGCCTTTTACAAACTCGGCAACCTGGCGCAGGTCTTCGATACGTGAGTTGGTACAGCTGCCGATGAATACGTAATCGATAGGTTTACCTAACAATGTTTCATCATCATGCAGGCCCATATAATCAAGGGCTTTTTTGTATGATACCTGCTCTTTTACATCAAAAGAAGCAGTCTCCGGAACGTGTTGTGTTACACCGATGCCCATACCCGGGTTAGTACCGTAGGTGATCATCGGTTCAATATCTTCTGCGCGGAAGGTTAAAACGCTGTCAAACTCCGCATCCTCGTCAGAGTAAAGTGTTTGCCAGTAAGCAACGGCTTTGTCCCACTCTTCGCCTTTAGGGGCAAATTCGCGGCCTTTGACGTAGTTGATGGTGGTTTCGTCAGGCGCTATCAAACCGCAACGGGCACCCATTTCGATGCTCATGTTACAGATGGTCATGCGGCCTTCCATGCTTAATGAGCGGATGGTATCGCCGGCGTACTCAACGGCATAGCCGGTACCGCCTGCGGCAGAGATCTGCGCAATGATGTAAAGGATGATATCCTTTGGGCCAACGCCGTTCTGCAGTTTGCCGTTCACTTCAATTTTCATACGCTTAGGGCGCGATTGCAGCAGGCATTGGGTAGCCAAAACCTGTTCAACCTGCGATGTGCCTATACCAAATGCAATGGCACCAAAAGCGCCGTGCGTTGAGGTATGGCTGTCGCCGCAAACGTAAGTACCGCCGGGGCGGGTAATGCCCAGTTCAGGGCCTATAACGTGGACGATACCCTGGTACGGATGCCCCAGACCATAAAGCTCGATGCCGAACTCTTTACAGTTTTTGGTAAGCATATCTACCTGGTATCGGGAAAGTTCTTCTTTAATGGGGAGGTGCTGGTCCCAGGTTGGGACGTTGTGATCGGCCGTGGCAACGGTTTGTTGCGGCCTGAAAACCGGTAACCCTCTTTTACGCAAACCATCAAATGCCTGCGGACTGGTTACCTCGTGAATAAAGTGCGTGTCGATGTACAAGATATCCGGGAAGCCTTCAGCGCTACTGACGACGTGCGCGTCCCATATCTTATCAAATAATGTTTGTCCCATGTTTTTCTTACAATAATAGTAAAAGTAGCAGTGGCAGTTGCGGTAGCAGTAAAAATACCGCTACTAAAAACTGCCACTGCTACTGTATAATTACGCTTCTACAGCCTGGTTCTCAGGGCGTAAGCTGCGTACGGTTTTACCCGCTTGCCACATTTCGCTTTCGCGTAATTCGCGTAATTCTTCGTTTAATTTTTCGCGGTAATCCGGCTGGCTGTTTGAGTCGATAGAACGTTGAGATTCTTTACCTGTAGCAACGCTATCATAAAGTTTCTCAAATACAGGTTTAGTAGCATCGCGGAATTCTTTCCACCAGTCTAACGCACCGCGTTGTGCAGTGGTTGAACAGTTTGCGTACATCCAATCCATACCGTTCTCAGCTACCAATGGCATCAGAGATTGAGTTAACTCCTCAACAGTTTCGTTGAAAGCCTCAGAAGGTGAGTGGCCTTTGCTACGCAATACATCGTACTGTGCTGCGAAGATACCTTGCACACAACCCATTAAAGTACCACGCTCGCCGGTAAGGTCGCTGTATACCTCTTTTTTGAAATCGGTCTCGAACAGGTAACCGCTACCTACTGCAATACCTAATGCAATAACGCGCTCTTGTGCTTTACCTGTTGCATCCTGGAAGATAGCGAAGCTTGAGTTTAAGCCACGGCCTTGCAGGAACATACGGCGTAATGAAGTACCTGAACCTTTTGGTGCAACCAGGAACACATCCACATCAGCAGGTGGGATAATGCCGGTTTGCTCTTTAAAGGTGATACCGAAACCGTGAGAGAAGTAAAGCGCTTTACCAGGGGTTAAATGCTTTTTAACAGTTGGCCAAAGTTCAATCTGGGCAGCATCGCTAAGCAGGTAGCAAATGATGGTACCGCGCTCTAAAGCCTCTTCGATCTCAAAAAGGGTTTCGCCCGGAACAAAGCCATCACTTACAGCTTTATCCCATGATTTTGAATCTTTACGCTGACCAACAATAACGTTAATGCCGTTATCTTTTTGGTTTAGCGCCTGGCCCGGGCCTTGTACACCATAACCAATTACAGCTACGGTTTCATTTTTTAATACTTCCTGAGCTTTTGCTAAAGGAAACTCCTCGCGGGTTACTACATTCTCTTCAGTACCGCCGAAATTTAGTTTTGCCATTGTTTTTGTTGTTTTAACTTAATTACACCGATGTTTTTGTTGATGGCACCGATGACTTCTGTATAGTTCGTTTAAAATAGTTACTTAATTATCCAACACGTCATTGCGAGGTACGAAGCAATCTCTTTAAGCAAATCCGCTCTGTATAGTTCGGAGATTGCTTCGTACCTCGCAATGACGCGCGTTTTTATTTACATCGTAAACACCTTTTGCCCTTTATTCAGGTATTCGTTTTCGATCACTTCCTCGCCCGGTTCAAGGCGTTCAAACTCGCGCAGTTTGCTGTTGAAGCCTTCGCTGTCTTTGATGATGGCCACGCGGGCGCTGCGTACAAATTCTATCAGGCCATAAGGCTGAAGGATCTTGATCAGGTTATCGGTCTCCTCGCGGTGGCCGGTTGCCTCAAACACGGTGTAATCCTTGCGGATGGTTACCGCACGTGCGCCGTTTTCGCGCAACAAACGCTCTACGCTTACCTTCTCGGCAATTACATCTGTTGATACCTTGTACAGCGCCATTTCCTGCCAAACTACATCGGCATTGGTATGGTAGTACACTTTTAATACTTCTACCTGTTTCTCTATCTGGCGGGTAAGCTTACGCACTACCTCTTCCGACTCAGTGATAACGATATTAAAACGGTGAATACTATCTATCTCTGATGGCGATGTGTTTAAACTGTCGATATTTATTTTTCGACGGGTAAATATAATAGCTATCCGGTTTAAAAGACCTATCTGGTTCTCGGTGTAAACCGTTATGTTAAATTCCTGCTTATCAGTTTCCTGGATTTCCATTGTCTTAGTTTATGGAGTGACTTATTTTAACCTGATCTCTGCTACGCTGCAACCTTGTGGTACCATTGGGAACACGTTGTTCTCTTTGGTAACAAAAACTTCTAAAAGGAATGAGCCATCATGTGCCAGCATTTCTTTCAATGAACTTTCCAGTTCGCTGCGGTCTGATATTGATTTACCTGCGATGCCATATCCTTTGGCAACGGTTACAAAATCGGGGCTTTGGATATCCACGAACGAGTAACGGCGCTGGTTAAACAACTCCTGCCACTGGCGCACCATACCCAGGAAGCGGTTGTTAAGAATAACGATCTTAACGTTAACGCCGGTTTGCATAATAGTACCCAGTTCCTGTAAGGTCATCTGGAAGCCACCGTCACCTATGATAGCAACAACATCGCGCTGCTGCGCACCAAATTTGGCACCTATAGCCGCCGGAAGCGCAAAGCCCATAGTACCTAAACCGCCGCTGGTAACGTTACTGCGGGTATTGTTGAACTTAGCATAACGGCAAGCTACCATTTGGTGCTGGCCAACGTCGGTTACGATAACTGCATCGCCGTTGGTCAACTCGTTAAGGTGTTTTATCACCTCGCCCATGGTCATTTCCTCAGTAGTTGGGTTCAACTCGTTGTGGATAACCTGCTCAGTTTCCTGGCGGGTGTATTCATGGAAAGTGTTTAACCACTCGGTATGCTCGCGTTTCTCAACTAATTGGGTAAGCATCGGGATGGTCTCTTTACAGTCGCCCCATACCGGTACGGTCGATTTTACGTTTTTGTCGATCTCGGCAGGGTCAATATCCAAATGGATAACCTTGGCCTGCTTTGCATATTTATCCAAACGGCCGGTTACACGATCGTCAAAGCGCATACCTATAGCGATCAGTACATCGCACTCGTTGGTTAAAACGTTAGGACCGTAGTTGCCGTGCATACCCAGCATACCCACGTTTTGCGGATGGTCTGTAGGGATGGCACCTGCACCAAGGATGGTCCACGCAGCCGGGATGCCGCTTTTCTCCACAAAGGCTTTAAACTCTTTTTCGGCCTCGCCTAAAATAACGCCTTGTCCCCAAAGGATAAATGGTTTTTGGGCACTATTGATCAGCTCAGCAGCCTGCTGAATATATTGCGGCCTTACAATTGGTTTTGGCCTGTAGCTGCGGATATGGTTACAAGGCGTATAACCCTCGTAATTAAATTTCTGGATCTGTGCGTTCTTGGTGATATCAATCAACACCGGGCCCGGACGACCACTGCGTGCGATATAGAATGCTTTTGCTAACACCTCAGGGATCTCGGTAGCATCAGTTACCTGGTAGTTCCATTTGGTGATAGGGGTGGTGATATTGATCACATCGGTCTCCTGGAAAGCATCGGTACCTAAAAGATGCGCAAATACCTGCCCGGTGATGCAAACCAACGGGGTACTATCAATCTGGGCATCGGCAAGGCCGGTAACCAGGTTAGTAGCGCCGGGGCCACTGGTAGCAAACACAACGCCCACTTTGCCGGAAGAACGCGCATAGCCCTGGCCGGCGTGAATGCCGCCCTGCTCATGACGGACCAGAATGTGGTTCAGTTTTTCGCTGTAGTCATAAAGTGCATCATAGATAGGCATAATTGCACCACCCGGATAACCAAAAATGGTATCCACACCTTCGACTATCAGTGCCTCTAATAAAGCTTCTGAGCCTGTCAATTCTACCGCCTGCGCTTTAGCCGTTTCGGCCTTCGCATCGCTGATCTCCTGTGTGATTGTTTGTGTTTCCATTTGTTAACTGCCATCCTCCGCCAGTTGGCGGAGAGTGTTTGTTTAATTGTTTATCGTTAATGCCCTTTTATTCCACCTTCAGGGGGTTAGGGGGCATTCTAAAATTCATCTGTTACGCAACCTTCGGCAGCGTTGCTTACTGTTTTGGCGTAGCGGTATAAAAGCCCTTTGCTAACTTTTAATTCCGGTTGTACCCATGCTGCTTTACGGGCCGCCAGTTCTTCGTCAGATATTTTAAGGTTGATGCTGTTTGTAGTAGCATCTATCTCTATCAGATCATTATCCTGTACCAGGCCAATAATACCGCCTTTGTAAGCCTCAGGTGTGATGTGGCCTACCACGAAACCATGTGTACCACCACTGAAACGGCCATCGGTAATTAAGGCCACCGAAGCACCTAAACCTGCGCCATAAATGGCTGAGGTTGGTTTCAACATCTCAGGCATGCCCGGTGCACCAACAGGGCCTACGTTGCGGATAACCACAACATCACCTGCTTTAACACGACCGTTCGTAATGCCATCTATCAGATCAAACTCGCCATCGAACGTGCGGGCAGGGCCAGAGAAACGCTCGCCCTCTTTACCACTTATCTTGGCTACGCTGCCGCCTTCGGCAAGGTTTCCGTACAAGATCTGTAAGTGACCGGTAGCTTTAACCGGTTTCTCCACCGGCCAAATGATATCCTGTTTGCTGAAATCCAGTCCTTCAACTTCAGCTAAGTTCTCAGCCAAAGTTTTGCCGGTAACAGTCATGCAGTCGCCATGTAACCAGCCCTGCTCTAAACAGTATTTCATTACGGCAGGTACACCGCCAACCGCATGCAGGTCGGTCATCATGTATTTACCGCTTGGTTTCATATCAGCCAATACCGGTATACGATCGCTAATGGTTTGGAAATCATCCTGCGTTACTTTTACGCCGATGCTTTTTGCCATCGCTATCATGTGCAATACCGCGTTGGTACTGCCGCCCAATACCATTATGACCACCATGGCATTTTCAAATGCTTTGCGGGTCATGATATCGCTTGGTTTAATATCTTTTTCTAAAAGCACACGGATGGCTTTACCCGCCGCTAAACATTCTGCTTTCTTCTCGTCGCTCAAAGCAGGGTTGCTTGATGAGTAAGGCAAGCTCATGCCCAAAGCCTCTATAGCTGCAGCCATGGTATTAGCAGTGTAAACACCACCACATGCACCAGCGCTCGGACAAGCATTTTTTATCACGCCCATAAAATCTTCAGGTGTGATGGTACCTGCTATCTTTTTACCTAATGCCTCAAAAGCCGATACAATATTCAAGTCTTCGCCTTTCCAGTGGCCGGGGTGGATGGTACCACCGTATACCATAATAGAAGGGCGGTTTAAACGGCCCATAGCTATAATGGAGCCCGGCATGTTTTTATCACAGCCCGGCAAAGCTATAAGGCCATCATAATATTGTGCGCCGGTGATGGCCTCAATAGAATCGGCAATAACATCACGACTAATTAATGAGTAGCGCATACCCGGTGTACCGTTACCCATACCATCGCTAACACCAATAGTGTTGAAGATAAGGCCAACCATATCGGTATCCCAAATGCCTTGTTTAACCAGTTGGGCAAGATCATTAAGGTGCATGTTACAGGTATTGCCATCATAACCCATGCTGGCAACGCCTACCTGCGCCTTTTTCATATCATCATCGGTTAAACCAATGCCGTAAAGCATAGCTTGTGCTGCGGGTTGGGTAGGGTCTTGCGTAAAAGTTTTGCTGTATTTGTTTAATTCTACAGCGTTTTGGGTATCCTGTTGCGAACTCATTTTTGTATAGGTGGCATTGCTGCCTTAAGCGTTTATATCGTTCTGATTAATCAGGGTGATTTTGGTTTCTGTAAGTTAGGAATAGGGCTTTTTAATCACAATAGTGCCAAAAATATTTTTTCATTTAGAATATAATTCCGAATAATTAAATTATTATTTTAAATATTCTGAATTGTGTGTTATTTATAGAATATAATTCTTTAACTACTATACCAAAATTCAAAACGGTATTCGGTACATATTTTATGCTTGCATAGCAAGTTTTCAAAATTCGGCGTGAAATGCTGAATATGGGGATGATTGTTGATTTGCACGGAATGAAACAACCCTTTGTTTTATTATCGGAAGGAACAATAAATGATGCACGGATTTACGCATCTTAGCGCTCATGAAAAAGATCCTGACCTTATTACTGCTTGCAACTACCACCGTTGCCTTCGCTCAACCGAAAAAACTCGAATTAAACCTGCAAAAAGATAGTACGTACTATCTTACAACGAATGGAAAGTTGGATATAGACCAAACTATACAAGGCGCTCACCAACTTATAAAGACAACCATTAAAGGTAGAATGTCTCATAAAGTAACTTCTATAAAAGACACGTTGTACAATATTGAAGTAGCTTATAAAAGTATTGGTATGGAGATGGAAATTCAGGGTAAAACTTTAAGTTTTGACAGTGAAGCAGCAGATAGCTCTAACATTTTTTCGAGAGTTATGAAGAGCATCGTTAATAAACCATTTGACCTTGTTTTAAGTAAGCGTGGAGAAATCGTGACTATAAAAAATACTCAAAACTTATTCAAGAATATCTTCGATGGCCTTCCACCCATTCCTGAAGAAAAGAAAACTCAGTTGTTAGCGCAGCTTCAACAGTCTTTTGGTGACAAAGCAATAAGAGGGAATTTTCAGGAGTCATTCATTGTCTTCCCTAAAACTCCGATAGCCTTAAAAGGCAGCTGGACAAGTAGAACCTTTTTAGAAACCGGCGCAATTTCTGCAAAAACTAATACCAGATATGTTTTAAACAATATTACTGATGACGGCTATGAAATAAGTGGAGATGCGATTGTTGTTCCTGGTGCGCCGGCGGAGTTTAAAAATGGTAACGGCTATTTCATGCGGATGTCCAATGTTAGCGGAACAACTAAAACAATAGTAAAAATTGATAAACAAACGGGGTGGATATTAGAGTCGCAAGTTGTTAAAGCCATTAAGGGGACAATGCAAGTAAAGCAAACACTCGCCGGGCCGATAGCTATGACTATGCCAATGACGGTAAATGCTATACTGCACACTAATCATGATTAATACAATACAACAAAAAAAGCCCGAACGATTCGTCCGGGCTTTTTCATATAGAAAAGTTTTTGATTACTTGTGTGTAATACCTTCGGCTAAAACAGTTACTTTGTTGTTTAAAGCCTCAACCACACCACCCTTAATAAAGAATACTTCTTCTGTAGCACCTCTAACGGTTAGCTTACCATCATTTAAAGTAGAAATGATAGGCGCGTGGTTATTTAATATTTCAAAAAAACCTAAAGTGCCCGGCAGGGTAACCGATTTGGCTTCGCCTTCAAATACTTTTTTATCGGGTGTAAGAATTTCTAATGTCATTTTATGTAGAGTTAAGAGCCAAGAATCAAGAATCAAGATTTTGGTCTTGACTCTTGATTCTTATTTCTTGATTCTTAATTAAGCATTCGCTTCAGCTAATATTTTCTTGCCTTTTTCAATAGCATCTTCAATGCTACCTACAAGGTTGAATGCTGATTCAGGGTATTCGTCAACTTCACCGTCCATGATCATGTTGAAACCTTTGATGGTATCTTTGATATCAACCAATACACCTTTTAAACCGGTGAACTGCTCAGCAACGTGGAACGGCTGAGAAAGGAAACGCTGAACACGACGAGCGCGGGTTACAGTTAGTTTATCCTCTTCAGAAAGCTCATCCATACCTAAGATGGCGATGATATCCTGAAGTTCTTTGTAACGTTGAAGGATCTCTTTAACACGTTGTGCAGTGTTGTAGTGCTCATCACCTAATACTGCAGGGCTAAGGATACGTGAAGTTGAATCCAACGGATCCACCGCAGGGTAGATACCTAACTCGGCAATTTTACGTGAAAGTACGGTAGTAGCATCTAAGTGAGCGAAGGTTGTAGCCGGCGCAGGGTCGGTCAAGTCATCCGCAGGTACGTAAACCGCTTGTACCGAAGTGATAGAACCACGTTTGGTAGAAGTGATACGCTCTTGCATGGTACCCATCTCAGTTGCCAGTGTTGGCTGGTAACCTACCGCCGATGGCATACGGCCTAATAGTGCCGATACCTCAGAACCTGCCTGGGTAAAGCGGAAAATGTTATCGATAAAGAATAATATATCGCGGCCTTTACCGTCTTCATCACCATCGCGGAAATATTCAGCAATAGTTAAACCTGATAATGCCACACGTGCACGTGCACCCGGCGGCTCGTTCATCTGGCCGAAAACGAAGGTTGCTTTTGAATCTTTAAGGGCTTCGGTATCAATTTTAGATAAATCCCAACCACCTTCTTCCATAGAGTGCATGAAAGCATCACCATATTTGATAATGCCCGATTCAAGCATCTCGCGAAGTAAGTCGTTACCTTCACGGGTACGCTCACCTACACCTGCAAATACCGATAAACCGGCATAAGCTTTCGCGATGTTGTTGATCAGCTCCTGGATCAATACGGTTTTACCTACACCCGCACCACCAAACAAACCAATTTTACCACCTTTAGCATAAGGCTCTAAAAGGTCGATAACTTTGATACCGGTGAACAATACCTCAGTTTCGGTAGACAAGTCTTCGAAACGTGGGGGAGTTGCGTGGATAGGGCGGCCATTGGTTCTGTCAAGGTTTTCAATACCGTCGATAGCGTCACCAACTACGTTAAACACGCGGCCTTTGATGTTATCGCCGATAGGCATTTTAATAGCAGATGCGGTATCTACAACCGGCATTCCACGTAATAAACCATCAGTTGAGTCCATCGCTATGGCGCGTACACGATCTTCACCTAAGTGTTGTTGTACTTCTAAAACAACTTTCTGACCATTCTCTTTCGTGATCTCAAGAGCGTCATAAATTTTAGGAAGATGTGCCTCATCAGCGAAGCTAACGTCCACTACCGGACCAATGATCCTTGATATTTTTCCAATGTTTGGCATATATAACCTGGTATTTTAAAGAATTTAAAATGAAACAGATAGTGTTTATACAAAGCACTGCTATTTCAGAGGCGCAAAGTTAAGCTTTATTGGCAAAATATTAAACACTTCTGTTAACTTTTTATTGCCTTATAGCCAATACGTTGTGTATACAGCTGTAACAGGTATTTTACAGCGGTTTATGAGTTGCAGCTACAACCAACTGATCACAATTTTGCCGATATGTGCGCTGCTCTCCATCAGTTGGTGTGCAGTTGCAGCCTCTTGAGGCTTAAATATTTTATAGATAACAGGTTTGATTTTTCCCGTTGATACCAGCGGCCAAACATGCTGCTCAAGCTTTTTGGCTATCGCCGATTTAAAAGCCTCATCACGGTTACGCAGGGTGGAGCCGGTAACGGTTAGTCGCTTGCGCATCACTACGGAAAGGTCTATATCTGTATTCTTTCCCTTCATGGTATTGATGAGTACCAGGCGGCCATCTTCAGTAAGCGATTGTAAATTGAGCGGCGTATAATCGCCGCCAACCATATCTAATATTACATTCACACCTTTGCCATTGGTAAGTTCTTTAATGCGTTCGGCAAAGTTCTCTGTTTTATAGTTGATGGCTTTAACAGCGCCCAATTGCTCGCAAAAATGGCATTTCTCATCACTGCCCGCAGTAACGTAAACCGTGCTGCCTAAAGCCGTTGCCATTTGGATAGCCGTTACGCCAATGCCGCTGCTGCCGCCATGTACCAGCAAGGTCTCGCCGGGTTGTAGTTGCCCGCGATCGAACACGTTGCTCCAAACGGTAAAGAAAGTTTCGGGGAAAGAGGCGGCTTCTTCAAAAGAAAGATCATCAGGAATTGGCAGGCATTGCCCTTGGGGTACTGCGCAAAATTCTGCATAGCCGCCACCAGCTACCAGTGCGCAAACTTTATCGCCAACCTTAAAGCGGGTAACATTCTTACCAACTTCAATTACTTTGCCTGCAATCTCCAGCCCCGGTATATCGGGCGATGCACCGGCGGGTGGCGGATAATTTCCCTTGCGCTGCGCAACATCCGGCCGGTTAATGCCCGATGCTTTTACTTTTACCAGCACCTCGTCATCTTTACTAACGGGTACAGGGCGTTCCTGTAATTGCAAAACTTCGGGAGAACCCGGCTGGGTGATGATGATGGCTTTCATGGGGTCATAAACCTGCGGCTAACGTAGATTGTTTGTGGTGGTTGAGTCAGGTTTGGTTTGCACCTCATCAAAACCACCCAATTTTCCGATTTCTTTTGCAGATCTGATCCTGATAGTTTTATCAAACTTTTGCCCCGGTTTGGTTCGAATTTCTCCCATTCTTACCCTATCATTACTTTGTGGTTCAATACCTGCAAGCGGTACTATTAATTCATGAAACATTGAATCAGCACTTATGGAATAGGCGCCGGTCAGGTCTTTTCCTTTAGCTCTGTAAACAAAAAAGTACCGTGCATCTCTTGGGGCTTTTAAAGCAAACTCGCCGTGTTTATTAGTCTTAATAGGATGGCCTTTCTTGTCTGTGGAGACATAAGCTTTTTCTATGGGTAAGCAAGTAATCTTATCAATCAGCCGTCCTTTTAATTTAATAGTCGTAGAATCTGTTGCTTGTTCCTCACTTTTTTTTTGATGAAAGGTTAACTGTTCCGTTGGAACGACTGCACTTGCCTTAATATTTACAACCGAAACCAATCCCGCTATACAAGCCGCTGCGATAATTTTACGCCACGAAGAACTGTTTCGTCTGTCTGTAAGCAGGCTTTGGTTTAATCTACTTAGCTGATACTCGTATAGCTTGCCGCAAACCCTTTGGTGCCTTGATAGATATTCGATGATCTCATTATTGGGCATCATGGTAAAATCTATTACCGTTTTACTACAATTGCTACAAAACCTACCTTCGCCCATGGGCTGCATGTTGTCCCATTGCACACTGCAGGGCTCTGGTATATCAATTCTTTCGATCTTTCTCATCTCACTCACTCTTCAAACTATCCGCCGGGTTAGCCACTGCTGCTTTAAACGATTGTGTACTGATGGTAGCAAAGGCAATAAATAACGAGCCGATACCTGCTATAGCCACTACCCACCATTGTATGCTTTGGCGATAGGCAAACCCATCCAGCCATTTGTGCATCACCAACCAGGCAAGCGGTGCCGCTATCAGGAACGACAGCAGAACCAGTTTGATAAAATCTTTAGACAGCATACCTACAATAGACGATACGCTTGCGCCTAATACTTTACGGATGCCGATCTCCTTGTTACGCTGCTCGGCGGCGTAGGCAGCCAGGCTGAACAGGCCCAACCCTGCAATTACAAGAGCCAACGTAGCAAATACCAAAAACAGCTGACCGGTACGTTGCTCGGTGCGGTAGGCGGCGTTAAAATCCTCGCCCATAAATGAATACTCAAAGCGCTGGTTGGGCGATACCTTGTTCCATCTGGCCTCGATAAGCGGCAAAAAGTGTTTTACATCTGCGCCTTGCAGTTTTACACTCAGTGCGTTATTGTTGCTTTCCAGCATCATTACCACGGGGGTAATATTATCGCGCAGCGATTTAAAGTTGAAGTCTTTTATCACACCTATAACATTGTAGGCTTTAATTGGCTCATCATGGCCGTCGCGCTCTGGTATGTAATAAACTTTTTTGTTGATAGGGTTGGCGGCGTATCCCAAAGCGCGGGCTGCAGTTTCGTTGATGATGACATTGGTAGAGTCGGAGATGTTGCCCTTCTCAAAATTGCGGCCCTGCGACAGCTTCATGCTCATGGTTGGCAGGTAATCTTCATCAACCGGCCATATTTCGGTAAACACTGCTGTTTTTGGCTCAGGGGTACTGGTTTTAAATACCGAGTTAGGTTGCCTCAAAGTGCCCGTCGGCAAAAAGCCGCTTAATGATGCGTTGCTTACACCGGCTATCTGTTTTAGTTCTTCTTTTAAGGCGCGTGGGTTATCAACCCCTAAAGTGTTTTTGATCACCAACACATGGTCACGGTTAAACCCGAGGTCTTTCTTTTGAATATAGTTGAGTTGATTATAGATAACAATAGTGCCGATGATCAAGAAGATCGATACAGAAAACTGCAGTACCACCAAACTATTACGTAGAACGCTGCCTTTAAAACCCGAAGAGGGTTTGCCTTTCAAAACGGTTATCGGCTGAAAAGCCGATAGGTAAAACGCCGGATAAGCCCCCGCCAGCATACCTACCACCAATATAATAACAAGCAATGCAGGCAATAGCCAGCTGATGGTTTGCCCGTTAATGCTCAGTTGCTTGCCGGCAATATTATTAAATAAGGGCAATAAAGCCCAGGCTGCTAATACCGCTACTATGGCGGCGGCAAGGGTTACCAGGATCGATTCGGTAAGGAACTGGAAGATGAGCATTTTGCGCGGTGAGCCTAATACTTTACGCACGCCTACCTCGCGGGCACGGTTGGCCGAGCGGGCGGTAGAGATGTTCATGAAATTGATACAGGCCAGCAGCAGTATAAACAGCGCAATGGCCGAAAAGATATATACATAAGTAACGCTGCTGTTGGCGCCCAACTCGTACTGGCGGTTCGAGTGCAGGTGGATATCTGTAAGCGGCGTAAGATTTACGCGCACATAGCTGCCATTTTTGGCGAAGGTCTCTTTATTAAAGCCCGGCTGTTTCTCAAAGTGCGACTGGAAAAGTGCATCCAATTTTTTGCCGAGCGATGCAGCATCCGTATTAGGGCGGGCAAGCAGGTATGTGCTGTAAATAAAACTATTCCAGGCGTTAGATCTGCTACCCTCGTTGGTACTCATGGAGATGAGGAAATCATAATTGAAATGAGATTGTTCGGGCATGTTGGCTATTACAGCAGTCACCTTATAATTCTCATTGTTATTGGCCATGGTGAGCACGCGGCCAACAGCATCGGTAGTATTAAAATATTTTTGAGCGGCTCGTTGGGTCAGTACAATACTGTGGGGTTCTGCTAAAGCGGTGTGCGTGTTACCGTGCAACACGGGCAGGCTAAATACATCAAACAGGGTAGAATCGGCATTGGCTACTTTTGCTTCGCTGATGCTCTCATTCCCTTTTTTAAAACGCACCTCGGTAGCTGCTGTTATGCGTACCGCTTTTTCAACCTGGGGTAGTTTGTTCACGGCCTCGGCCGCAAGGGGCGGTGCGCCGATAGCGTAAGATGCTGCGTTGCCACCAAAGCTGATATCGGTATTTACACGGTAGATGCGTTCAGCATTGGTATTGAACCTGTCGAAACTTAATTCATCAACCACATAAAATACAATAAGCAGGCAACTGGCCAGGCCAAGCGCCAAACCGAAAATATTGATCAATGTTACGTTGCGGTTTTTAAGCAGGTTCTTAAAAGCAATTTTTACCAGGTTTTTAAACATGACAGGTTGGTTTTAGTGATAACAGGAGTTTGATTTATTTAGTAATCAACAGGTTGGGCTAAAGTAGGGTTAATAGCAACATGCAATTGTTAAATAAAGTTAAACTAAGTTTTTAGTTATATCAACCTTTAAACAGGATTTATTTTCACTTAAGTGAATATTCTGCATACTTTTAATGTTGTTATTTGCACAAAAAACAAAAACATGGCTATACAGATATGGCAGGATGCCCCTCAATTCACACTCGTATCAACAGATCTTAAACAAGTTTCACTGGCCGATTTTAAAGGGCAAAAGGTAATACTGCATTTTTTCCCAATGGCGTTTACCGGTACCTGCACCGAGCAGCTTTGTACCATGCGTGATGATTTTGGCTTTTATGAAGGCATCAACGCACAAGTATTTGGCATCTCTGTCGACTCGCCTTTTACCCTTGCTAAGTTCAAAGAGGAGCAAAAATACCAGTTCCCGCTGCTGTCTGATTTTAATAAAGAGGTATCAGAAGCCTATGGTGCGCTGTATAATGAGTTCTTTTTTGGGATGAAAGGTGTTTCAAAACGTGCTGCTTTTGTGATTGATGAGAACCAGCAAGTGATTTATGCTGAGGTACTTGAGGATGCCAATGAGCTGCCCAACTTTGCGGCTATCAAAGAAAAATTACAGTAATTTTTAAAAAAGTTTGCAGCGGATGCAAGAATATTCTATTTTTGCAGTCCGTTAAAAACGGGACGATATTGGTAACAATATCGGTTTTACATAGTAAAAATGCATTTGTAGCTCAATTGGATAGAGCATCTCACTACGGATGAGAAGGTTTGGGGTTCGAATCCCTACAAGTGCACTGAATTTTTTAAGCCTTTCCGTATAACAACAGAAAGGCTTTTAACTTTAATCACAAAAGGGATGCTTAACTTAGTACTGTTTGGTCCGCCCGGTGCCGGGAAGGGTACGCAATCACAAAAACTTATCGAAAAATTTGGCCTTATTCACCTTTCAACCGGTGATTTGCTGCGCGGCGAAATTGCACAAGGTACCACTCTTGGCCTTGAAGCAAAAAAGCTGATGGACGATGGCCAGTTAGTACCCGATGCAGTTGTTATAGGCATGATAAGCAATAAGCTTGATGCCAATAAAGAAGCACAGGGTTTTATTTTCGATGGTTTCCCGCGTACAGTTGCACAAGCTGAGGCTTTAGATGAACTGTTGGCTTCAAAAGAATCAGCCATATCAGGCATGATCGCTTTAGAGGTTAATGATACCGAGTTAGAGCAGCGTTTATTAAAACGTGGCGAAACATCAGGCAGGCCTGATGATGCCAACCCGGAAGTTATCCGCAAACGCATTAAAGAATACAATGATAAAACTGCACCGGTTGCAGGTTTTTATCAAAACCAAAATAAGTTTACCAGCATTAATGGTATAGGATCTATAGAGAACATCTTTGATTCTATTGATGGCGTTATTGCTGCGTATTAAGAAATATTAGTCCGCAAGTCTGGAAAGTCCGGAAGTCAGTAAAGCCGTTTGGTATGCTGTCTTTCGGACTTTCCGTTTCAAAATAAAATACCATGTCTCAGGGATCCAACTTTGTCGATTACGTAAAAATATGCTGCCGGTCTGGCCATGGCGGGCCGGGCTCTGCGCACCTGCACCGTGATGTTTTTACAGCCAAAGGCGGCCCTGATGGCGGCGATGGCGGCCGTGGCGGGCACGTTATTGTAAAAGGTAACGCCCAGTTATGGACGCTGCTTCACCTTAAATTCCGCAAGCACGTTATAGCCGGCGACGGTGAATCGGGCGGTAGCTCACAGCGCTCGGGCAAAACCGGCCGCGATGAGATACTTGAAGTGCCACTGGGTACCATTGCGCGTAATGCCGAAACAGGCGAGATACTGTTTGAGATAAATACTGATGGTGAGACCAAAATAATCACCCCCGGCGGCCGTGGTGGTTTGGGTAACTGGCACTTTAAAACACCAACCCAGCAAACCCCGCGCTTTGCCCAACCCGGCGAGGATGGAAAAGAAGACTGGAATATACTGGAACTGAAACTACTGGCCGATGTTGGTTTGGTAGGTTTTCCAAATGCAGGTAAATCAACCTTGCTATCAGTAGTATCAGCAGCTAAACCGGAGATAGCTGACTACGCTTTCACTACGCTTGTGCCCAACCTGGGTATTGTGAGCTACCGCGATAACCGCTCATTTGTAATGGCCGATATTCCGGGTATTATAGAAGGTGCATCGCAGGGTAAGGGATTGGGTATCCGTTTCCTTCGCCATATTGAGCGTAACTCTACGCTGCTGTTTATGGTACCTGCCGATACCAACCGCACCATTAAAGAGGAATACGATATTTTACTTAACGAGTTGAACGAGTATAACCCCGAACTGATGCACAAACCACGCGTACTGGCCATTACCAAAGCCGATATGCTGGATAAAGAGTTACAGGACGAAATGGAGAAGGAAGTGCCGAAAGATGTACCTCACGTATTCATATCATCGGTAGCGCAAAAAGGCATTACCGAGCTGAAAGATATGCTCTGGAAGGAAATTACCCGTTAATTACCTTGCTTCGGTAGCAAAGTAAAGTACATAATTGTCGCTTAGTTCTTTAAGCGAGAAACCTTTATACCCCGGGAAAGATTTGAGGATCACACTGGCGCGTATGCCAATGTATTTATGTGGCATCAGTATGTAGAGCGGGCCGGCGTGGCCTTTATGGATGTAATCGTCTACGTTGATGCTGATATCGCTGTTCAGCGGCTCTAAGGTTATCGAACGGTTATGGTTGATCTCCAAGCCCAGATCCGGGCTGAAAAATACAAACACGGCATTCTTGTTATGGTTATCCAGCATGCGGATGTAATCCAAACTTTCTTTATCAATAAACTGCTGGGCAATACCGCTGGTGCCGTAAACAGTTTCGGTTTTTAAGCCGATGTATGACAGCACGTAGAACTTTAATGAAAATAGCGCGACAACTCCAACTACCGCACCGAATGCATAACGATATGCTTTAGCCGCACGGCTAAATACGTAAATAGTTCCCGGTATGATGAGCAGGCCGATGATACGGAAATGCCTTGCCTCGAAAGAAATATCCAGTTTTCTGAAGAACGATGAACCGAGAAAAAAAACAGATACGATATAAAATATTACCAGCATGGTACTGTAACGGTTATCGGGCACGCGTTTGCAGATGGCGCAGATAAGTACGATACTCAAGACCGCAAGCAGTGCTATTATAATGATGGCTTGTACAGGATTAAATATTACGTTGCCGTTATGCTCTATCAACCCGTTAGCCAGGTCATCCAAAGAGAAACCTGCCAGCAGGGGCGAAGCGAGTGGGAAGGCAAATACTTTTATAGTAGAATCTAACCCAAGCGACTGCGATGATGGGTTTAAGCCTTTAGACAAATAGGTTACGTAAATAACCGCCAACGATATAACGGCAGGCACGCCTACCCAAAAGCCGTTTACCAGCCAATGTTTAATATGCGTGGTATGGCGCGATAACTGGATCCACATATAGATCAGCCCGGCGGCATACATCCACATAAATGATGATTTAGCGAAGAAGCCAATCCATCCCGCCAGGAGAACAAAAACGGCTAATGCGATACTTGGCTTATTGAAATGCAAACAGCCATACAGGAACCAGCCAATAAACGCAAAAAGTAACACCTCGCCGCCATTGTAAAATATATATGGCGTAAAAAACGACTGCTGCAGCGCTATAACCAATATTGCCAGCGCGCTGATAGTTTTGCTGAAGCCGGCTTTTTTGAAGAATTGATATAAACCGGCAAGCCCCAGGTATTGACAGATGACTACCGTTAGTGATGACGCATGCCCCAGATCAAGCCCGAAAAGTTTTTGAAATATCCCCGGTACTAAATATTGCCCCGGAGACCACCAGGATTTAAACTCTTCGCCGTTTTGAGCGATGTCCCATTGGCCGGGTAGCGTTAATATATTAAAGCCGTGCCCTTTTTGCATTCCACGCCAAACCTGGAAACCCCAGGCAGCATCCGGGTACACCCCTGCAGGGTTAACAAGCAACAGTATACCCATTACGGTTACCAATGCAAATACAATGTAAAGGATGATCTTGTGAGATGAAGCAGAACTGGCAGACATATTTATAGTATTTCGCGGTCCCTCACCTTTACGGCAGGGTTACCCTGGTAAATAGAATATGCATCGAGGTTTTTGGTGGTTACCGAGCCACTGCTGAGTATAGCATGACTACCGGCCACTACACTTTTATTTATGATAGCACCGTTGCCTATCCAAACGCCATCCTCTAAAGTTATAGGGCCGATGATCAAATCGAACGAGCGGCTTTTATAGTTATGGCTACCTGTTTGCAGCACAGCCCCCTGCGAGAGGCAAACGTTGCTGCCGATAGCGACAGTTGTGAGATTATCGATCCATACACCTTCGCCTATCCAAGTATGGTTGCCAATTTGCAGGTGCCAGGGATATTTGATATTTACGCGTGGCTTTATCATGACCCCATTGCCAATGCGCGCACCAAACAACCTTAGCAAAAACACTTTTACACCGCTTACCGGTAGCCATGCACTGTTTATGAAAATAGCATTCACATAATACCATAGCAGTCGCTTAAACGCGTTTGCGCCCGGATGGTAGGGGTGATTATTATATGTGGACAGATCGGTTTGCTGCATGTAAAGTATTTAGGCTTTGATCAGGCCTGTTTGTTGTTTGCTTGTTTTTGCAGTTCGTAAACTTTTATATCTATCATCATCCTAAACCAAAAGCCCTGCAAAAAATGGAAGACAAACCCGGTTTTGCCATCTAAAAAACCAAGTTTTATAAAGTACCTGATGAAAAAGTACAATATAGGCCTTACAAATAAAGGGAACGATTCGTATTTATTTTTCAGATAACGCCTGCGCTGCATGGGGTTTCCCAAAAACTTAGGTTGTATAAGTTCAGCATGGTTGGTTGCTGTTTTTTGGGCAAACAGATATTCTGCCTCAAGCGTGGCCCAATGGTTATGGCGGGTTACAAAAGTGTTTACCGAATCGGTGATGATATCTATAATATCTTCTTTTAAAATTTGGGTTTTGCCCTGTACCAGAAAATGCTGGTCGTAGAGTTTATCTTCACAGGCTCCAAACCCACGCCTGAACATATTGGCGTGGTAGGTAGGATAGTGCCCTCCATGTTTTATCCATTTGTTCATAAACATGGTACGGCGGCTTATCAGGAAGCCGTTCAACTCGGTATCAATTTGGGCGGATAGGATAGAATTGAGTTCTATAGCCAGTTCATTACTCACGCGGTGGTCTGCATCAAGGTTAAGTATCCAGGTGCCTTTTAATGGCAGGTTGTTAAGCGCCCAATTGCGCTGTGCTGCGTAATTTTCAAAAGGGTGGTTAACAATATTGTCGGTATATCTGCGGCAAATAGCCAGCGTTCCGTCTGTAGAACCAGAGTCTACTATATAGATGTTTGCATCAAGCGGCACTACGCTTTCAAGGCAGGCCTCAATGTTTTTTTCCTCGTTAAAGGTTAAAATGATGATATCTAAACTTTCGGTCAACTTAATCAGGCTTTTTGGGGATGGACTTTCAAATTAAGGCAATACCACTATGTTATGCTCACAAATTTGTTGCTTTTTTATACAAAGCGATGTATTGCTGCACAAGTTTATCGGCATTAAAATCTTCACGAATAATTGATGGAGCGGTGGTGTTTATGCGTTCAAAGGCTTGGCTAAAGCCGCGATAGCTCTGATTAAGTTGCCGCGCAAGGTCCTCATTTTCGGCTTTACAGATCCAACCCAGATTTTTTTCGGCTACATAATCAGCCAAACCAACTTTGTCGCTTATTAATACAGGCGTGCCTACACTCAAACTTTCTATAACCACATTACCAAAGTTTTCATCATGCGATGGGAGTACCATTAAATGATGATCGCTTAGGACATTAAATTTATCCTCGTTTACAAAGCCAATCCAATTTATTTTTTGGGCAATGCCGGTATCGTTTATCAGTGCTTGCAGCGATTTAATGTACTCCGGTTCGCCGGTACCCGCGATAGTAAGGCTGAACGAAAAATTAAGGTAGGGCAGTGCTTTTAATAAGATGTCCAATCCTTTCTTTTCTTCGATACGGGAGAAGAAGAGAAGCCTAAGGGGGGATGTTTCATCAATGTATCTTACAGCTGGTAGTTGCGCCGGCAGTTTTACAAAGTTTGGGATCACATTAATGCTTACCGGTTTTACTAATCCCATAAAAGCATTAGCTTCGGTTTGTGCAGTGGCATGTATATGGCATTTGGGTAAAAGCTTTTTGCCCAGTGCAAGGTGTATCAGTTTTTTTTTGAGGTTATTACGGTTGATGAACGAGTAGGCACTTAAAGTTCCTCTTGGCGATAATATAACCGGGACGCCTTTTTTTACTGCAGTTAAAGCAGCTAACACCGATACCAGGTTCCACCAGGCATGTATATGCACTGCATCAAATTCTTTTATCCTGGCTCTTAAGGTTTTTAAAAGCAAGGGCGATAAATGTGTATGATCTTTGGTGATGCGTTTAAAGTACGTTACCGTAACGCCATCTACCTTTACAGGTACATTGGATGTTAACGATAATTCGGTACTGCCGTTAGCAGTGGTAGTAAACACTTCAACCTGTGTACCTGCTTTAACCAAAGCCTCGCACAATGCACCTACCGACATAATTGGCCCGCCATAGATATAGGCTGGTTTGTAGGATGCGCTAATGTGCAATATTTTCAATTGTGATCGTATTAAACAGTATCAACAAATGTTTTCTCAACCTTATTATATATTACTATACCCAATAGTATAATAATTGTAGTAGCAAGCGTACAGTAACCCAACAAGGCAAAATCAAAGCTGCCCTTGCCCAGAAAACCGTACCTAAAGGTTTCTATCACCGCGGTTATTGGGTTATATTTAACAATCCAGCTATAACCCGGGAACTTGCTCTGCGCCTCTGATAATGGATAAACCACTGTTGTTGCATACATTAATAACGGAACGCCAAAGGTTACCACAAAAGCAAGGTCGCGGTATTTTGTAGTTACGGCAGATATGATCATGCCTAAGCCTAAGCCTTGTGCTGCTATCAGCAACAACAAAAAAGGGAAAAGCAATGCATAAGCGTTTATTCCTATTTGGGCGCCCTTAACGAAATAGAAGCAAGCCATGCCTATAAATAATACCAGCTGTACGGCAAAACGGATAAGGTTTGAAGCAACTACGCTTAAAGGCATTATAAGGCGTGGGAAATATACTTTGCTCATTAAGGCAGAGTTATCTTTAAACACGGTAGATGTTTTAGTAAGGCAATCGGCAAAGTAGTTCCAAAGTATAGTGCCGGCAAGGTAAAAAAGCGGCTTAGGTACCCCATCAGTAGGGATGCCTGCCAAATTGCCGAAAACAAAGGTGTAAAACACAACGGTGATAACCGGTTGTATAAAGAACCATATTGGCCCCAGTATGGTTTGCTTGTAAAAAGCTACAAAATCGCGGCGAACCAGTAGTACCAGCAGGTCGCGGTAATGCCAAACATCATTTAACCGAAGATCGAATAAGTTGCTCTGCGGCTTTATTACAATGTCCCAGTGTTCATCCTTGTCCTCAGTCATTTATTAACATTTTTTGTATAATTTCAATGTAATTGCGTTCGCTAAAATGTGCCATGCATTGTTGTTGCAGCTCTTTGCGTTTGGTAAGCGTTAATGGCTCTGCAAGGCTCCCGGCAATGGTGCTTTCTATCTCATCATCGCTATCCGGATTAATTGCTACGCCCAATTCTCCGTTACGTATAGCATCAACACTGCCATCTGTATTGCCACAAATAACAGGAAGGCCGCAAGATAAGGCTTCGATAAAAACTATCCCAAAACCTTCTTTTTTGCTGGGCAACACAAACAGATCGGCCATTAAAAAATGATCGGGTATCTCTTGTTCGGCTATAAAACCTGTTAGTATAACCTGCTCTGTAATATCGTAATCTGTAATAAGTTTTTTGATGCGATCGCCTTCTGCTTTATCGTAACTACCCGCTAAGATATACTTTATATTATGGTATTGTTTTTTTAGCTGTACTACGGCTTTAAGTACCCTGTCATGCCCTTTATATTGTTCTGTAGAGGCGAGGCGGGCAAGGCTTAATATCACTTTGTGTTTTTCATTAAGGCCATAGCGTTGTAATAAATACGCGGGCTTGCTGAATACCGCAGGCAAAGGCATAAAAGGGTCAAGCACGTTGTTTAGCACTTCGCATTTTTCTGCAGGCAAATGGTGAAAAGCTTTCATCTGCTCAAGTGTAAAGCGGCTAACACATAGTACTTTATCGCAGCTGTTTAATAGTTTACGTTTATTGAATGATAGCGGGCACCAAACCTCAATACCGTGGGCTATAAGCCATATTTTGGTCTTTGGGCTTAGTAATTTAATAAGCAAGCCAACCAGTGCCAGGTTAATATGGCTAAGGATGATTACATCAGGTTTATCGGCCTTAAAAACGTTTTGCAGGATAAAACCTATCTTGTTACGGCCAAAGCCCTTAAAATTTGCTTGCGGCAAATACCGGGGCATAAGGTCGGTATCTTTGTCATATAATGAGATGAGTTTAAAATCCCAGTGTTGGTTACTGCAAATATTATGAAGGGAGTGTGCTAAAGTACGCGTCATTTTTTGAATGCCGCCTGTGTTGCTAAAGGTTTGCAACGAGAAGAGTACGATTTTTTTAGACATGCCCCTGCACCTGGAATAATGCAAAGGCCCTTGACCAATGCAGCTTCCCGGTTTTAAATTCTTTTATTTTTTGTTTAGCTAAAGCACCCCTGTAATTTTCAACCGCGCTAATATCCTTGTTTGCTGCCATCCACTGTTGCAGCGGAAATGTGAAGCCCATCTTTTTTCTTTGCCATACAGCGGCGGGTAGCAAGTTTTTAAAACTATCTATTAACAATTGTTTGGGTGCAGCGGCAAATCGTATTTCTGGGTTTATGCTTTCGGTAAAGGCTGTAAAATCTTCATCTAAGAATGGTACCCTTACCTCAAGGCCATGCTGCATACTCATCATATCGGTATCGCGAAGCAATTGGTTTTTCATATACAAGCCACCCTCTAAACGGGCCGCTTTCAATTTATCATAAGGTGTTTTATCGGGCATGCTATCAGCAAATAATATATCCTTGATATGGATACTGCTGGTGCCTGTAAAAGCAGCAATTTCATTGATAGAGAAAATGCCGCGCAAAGCAAGATAATCGGCGTTTAAGCCGTTATTTGCGAGGTAACTTATTTTTTTGTAGCCTGCTGAAGCGGCAAGCGAAAAAAGTGACAAGGCAGCAGCCGGTAGCTTTTTAAGGTATTCCAGGTATTTTATACGATGAAAAGATGGATAACCACCAAAAAGCTCATCGCCACCCAGGCCCGATAAAACTGTTTTTAAGCCCGCCTCCCGCGCATACTTACTAATAAACCAGCTGTTTATACCATCAGTAGTTGGCATATCCATAGCCTGTAGCACGGCAGGGAAAAACCGTTCAAACTCTTGCTGTTGAACAAGATGCGTATAATTTTTACCTGATATTTTTTCTAATACAGCCTGCTGATAAGTGCGCTCGTCATATTGCTTTTCGTTGAAAAAGATAGAAACCGTTTGTAGTTGTTCTATCTGTTCATTAGCAAGTAAAGTGATAAGGCTGGAATCGATACCGCCACTGAGGAATACCCCGATAGGTGCATCGGCTATTAATTGCCTCTTTATTGCTGTGTTTAATGCCTGTACAATGCCCTCTTGTGCAAGCTCCTTACTATTTACAGGTGCTGTTTCAGTATTAACCCTGTAGGCATTTATTGTGTACGAGCCGTTTTTTTGCCAGCGCAGGTAATGGCTTTTAGGCAAGCTATAAACATTTTGCAACGTGGTGTGTGGCTCGGGTATGTGGCCATACGCCAACAGGTAAACGGGCCAGTTGGCGTTACCCTGTGTACTTATACCTGCGGCTTTAAACGCCTTTACTTCTGATGCAAAAGCCAATTGGCTGTTTTGTATGTTATAATACAGGGGTTTAATACCTGCACTATCTCTCACAAGGTAAACTTCGTTGGTTTTAACATCATGCAGTGCAAAGGCAAACATACCACGCAACCTGCCAAAGGCCGAGACATTCCAATGCAAATATGCCTGTAATATTACCTCGGTATCGGTATTATTGGTAAATACCGCTCCCAGTAACTTAAGCTCATGCTTTAACTCCGGATAGTTATATATTTCGCCGTTAAAACTTATAATAACTTCTGCAACACTATCGGCCATAGGTTGATGGCCATTAGCACTCAAATCAATTATCGACAAGCGCCGGTGTCCAAATATCACCGAATTATCTTTGCTTACATAAAGGCCCTCATCATCGGGGCCGCCATGCTGCAAAGCATCACACATTGCTTTAACTTTAGCGCTCTCGTTTCCGGTATTTTGGGGATTTACCAGCCCTGCTATCCTGCACATATTTTCCGGCTAAACACAGCTTCGCTTCGTAAGTCACATTTTGAGGCAACTTATCAGCTACAGCCATATCAATAAGGTTATTAAAACCTGTCTATTAATGCTGCCGGGGCGTTTACTATTATAGATTGCCCCAGGTTTTCTAATCGTATCAGTAATTGCTTTTGCGAGCGATAGGCAACCATTTCGCCGCTTATGCCTTTCAATGGCCCGGCTTTAACGGTTATTTTTTCGCCCGGTTGCAAATTCTCTTCGGTAACTTCCATTTCAAACGCACTGGCCATCAACAACCTAAGCTCCTCTATTTGTTTATCAGGCATGCCGGCTATTTTCCCGGAGAAATATAAAAAACGTGCAACACCTTTTGTCATTAAAACCTCTGCTTGTTTTGCGGGTGCAATACGCACAAAAAGGTATGATGGTATCAAAGGTTCTTCAACCCATTTTTTACGGTCGCTCCAGTTCTTTAGTTTGCGTTGCAAAGGCAGGTAAGCCTCAATGCCCTTAGCGGTTAATGCTTCAAACGCTTTCTTTTCTGCACGTGCATTAGTGTAAACAGGGTACCACTTCATATCGTTATTACCCGCTGTGCCTTCCATTATTGCCTGGTAAGGGTAAATATCACCAATGCAGTATTAATGATAAGTAATGCCGGTTGCACCCATGTGTTCAGGTTCTGCAGGTTTTCAGTCCTTATGGCGCGCTTGTTTTGTGCAACGTAAATGATGTCGCCGTTTTGCATTATAGTGCGTGGGTCTGATACTGAACGGAGGTCGCTCAGATCAATTATATGCACCTCTTGGTTTTTACCCTTGCCCCTTATTATTTTTATATTTTTTTCATTGGCGCCCGTCGTTAAGCCACCGGCTTGTCCAATCATTTCAACCAGGGTAATGTTATCTTTTAACAAAGGGATGTTGCCCGGCGATTTTACTTCGCCAAGCAGGGTAACCTTCAAATTGGTTACCTTAAGCTCAATTATAGGGTCTTTAAGTAAGTTTTTGCGGTAAAGATCTTCAATTAGTTTGGCAGCCTGCGGGCGGGTTAAGCCTGCAACTTGTACATGGCCCAATACAGGCAATGTTATTGTGCCATCGTCTTCAACCTGGTAGGTTTGCCCACTGCCACTACCCCCTGAGCCTGAGCCGCTGCTTACTGACGAAGATGGACCATCATCAATAATATATCTTACGTTTTGAAGATTGCGGATCTGAAGAGCATCTTGCGACTGTATACGATAAGGGGTTGGCTTTGCCTGTTGCGCTGTATCTGTTGCTGTTGTTTGCTTGGTTTGAAATAGCAGCTGGTTTTGTTTGTAAGAGCAGGACGTGGCAATAAAAACCAATGCCGTAAAAATAATAAAGTGTAGTAGGCGCATATTTATATACTGCATAATGTTGTCAATTAAATTAGGCAGCATTTTCAAAAATACATAATTTGCGGGTAATTAATGCAGCTATAAAAGTTGGAATATCCCAAAATATCGGTTATTACTGTTTGCTATAACGCAGTTACTACTATTGAACGTTGCATTAAATCTGTTGTATCGCAGCAATACCCCAACGTAGAATATATTATTATTGATGGTGGCTCTGCCGATGGTACCCTTGAAGTGATATCGCATTACCGCGAACATATATCTGTTTTGGTTTCTGAGAAAGACGAGGGCATTTACGATGCAATGAATAAAGGTCTTGAATTATCTTCAGGGGAAATAATAGGTGTGCTTAATGCGGATGATTTTTTTTCTGAAGAAAATATTTTAACTGTAGTAAACGTAACCTTTCAGGAGCACCATCCGTATATTGTGTACGGCGACCTTGATTACGTCGATGCTGCCGGTAAAATAGTGCGTAAATGGCGCAGCGGGACTTATAAAAAAGGATCATTCAACTTTGGTTGGATGCCACCGCACCCTACGTTTTATTGCAAAAAGGAGTTATTTGACAAATTGGGCAATTATAGTCTGGCTTATGGTTCGGCTGCCGATTATGAACTGATGGCAAGGTTTATACATGCCAATGGCGTTGCGGTGCATTACATACCTGTTGTTATGGTTAAAATGATGGTAGGGGGCGTAAGTAACAGCAGTTTAGGTAACCGGGTTAAGGCATTGATGTATGATCTTAGGGCAATGTATAAGAATAAGTTGTTTTTTCCGCCTATGGCGTTGATGTTCAAGCCTTTAAGAAAAATAAAACAATTTTTTTAATATGTTATCATTAAGTATCTTTGCGAGAAGATGATTGCCCCTAACTAATTTATCTGATGCAGGAGTATTTAGGTACTTACTATTTTATTTATTATTTGCTGATCGCTACTTTCTCGGTACTGATCACCTTGCTGGCAATCCCGTCTATTTTACACGTTGCCCGCACCCGGCATTTGTATGATGATGTTGGCCATTTCCGTAAACAGCATGACCATGGCATACCTCGCCTTGGCGGTGTTGCAATATTTGTAAGCTTTACTATTACCCTTCTTTTATTTAGCATTTTAGATAAAACTATTCCTATCAGTTACATACTGGCTGCCAGTATTGTGCTGTTTATAATGGGGATCAAAGATGATCTGTCGGGTGTTAACCCAAGTACTAAATTTTTGATACAGCTGGTAGTGGCCACATTGTTGGTTACCTTAGGAAACATCCGTTTTACAAGCATGTACGGTATTTTGGGTTATCACGATATCCCTTATATCACAAGTGCGGTATTATCTGTGTTATTTATCATACTCATCATAAACGCATTTAACCTTATTGATGGTATTGATGGCCTTGCCGCTACAACCTGCATAATTGTGAACGGAACGTTTGCAGCGTTGTTTATGTATATTAAGCATTATGAGCTTGCTGCCGTTGCTTTGGCTATAGTAGGTGCGGTATTTGGTTTTTTACGTTATAATTTAACGCCTGCAAAAATATTTATGGGCGATGCCGGCTCATTGCTAATTGGGCTTATATCGGCTATATTGGCAGTAAGATTTATTGAACTTAACAGGTTTAAAGCGGGCGTAACGCCCGAAGTTATCTCGGCCCCGGCTTTAACTTTCGCCATACTGATAGGGCCTATATTTGACACCCTACGCGTTTTTATCCTGCGTATTGCAACAGGTAAATCGCCTTTTATGGCAGATCGTAACCACATCCATCACCGTATACTTAACCTGGGTTACACGCACCTGCAAACCGTTTTGATGTTGGCTACGGTAAATATCGGGCTTATTTTTATAGCCTATTTCTTTTCCGAATTGGGCAACTTTACACTTATGCTTATCATATTTGGCATCAGCATGTTTTTTAACTGGATGATAACCTTTGCTTTGCGCAATCGCCAGCGCGAAAAGTTATCCCTGCGTAACTTGTTCATATAAGCCCTATACACTTTTTTAATTTAAGTAAATTTGCATCCTAATTTGTTACTGAATGAGGATCGCTATAAATGGGTTTGGCCGCATTGGCCGCATTTTCCTTCGTACTATATTTAACAAGCCGGGTATTGAGGTTGTTGCCATTAACGACCTTACTGATACCGCTACGCTTGCTCACCTGTTTAAATACGACTCCGTTCATCGTGGGTTTAAAGGCATCGTTACAAATGATCACGATAATATTATCGTAAACGGCAAAGCTATAAAAGTACTTCGCCAGGCCGATCCTGCTTTATTGCCATGGGCTGAGATGGATATTGATCTGGTAATAGAATCAACCGGAAAATATGCCTCGCACGATGGTGCACAAAAACATCTTACCGCGGGTGCCAAACAGGTAATTATATCGGCACCATCAACCGACAAAGATGTTCCTACAGTAGTATTGGGCGTTAACGATGATGAGGTGGATATCCATGCGCCTATCCTGTCAAACGCATCGTGTACAACCAATAATGTGGCTGCCATGGTGAAGATACTGGATGATAACTGGCATATACAGGATGGCTACATCACCACCGTACACTCCATGACAGGCGACCAAAACCTGCACGATGCCCCGCATAAAGACCTGCGCCGTGCACGTGCTGCGTCATCATCCATCATCCCAACAACAACAGGTGCTGCAAAGGCTATCACCAATATATTTCCGCACCTGGATGGTAAACTGGGTGGGGCGGGTATCCGTGTGCCGGTATTGAACGGTTCGCTTACTGATTTTACCTGTAGCCTTGCCAAATTACCAACCGTAGAGGAAATCAATGCAGCATTTAAAACCGCTGCTGATGGCCCCATGAAAAATATATTGGAATATACCGAAGATCCGATAGTGTCTGTCGATATATTAGATAATCCCCACAGTTGCATTTTTGATGCCCAGTTAACCTCAATAGTTGGCGGATTGGTTAAGGTAGTAGGCTGGTATGATAACGAGATGGGTTACTCGAGCCGTTTGGCTGACCTGGTTGAAAAAATAAGCCTTACCAAGCATGATTAAGTTTATTACTGCCGATGATGTGCTGCCTATCCGTAATACAGTATTGCGCGAGGGGAAACTAACTTTGGATGAATGCCGTTTTGTAAACGACGATGCTGAAGATACTTTTCACTTAGGTTACTTTGTAGGCGATGAGTTGGCTTGTATAGCTTCGTTCCATCCGCAGGGATATGAGAAATTTGAAGGTAAAGCCTACCAGTTACGCGGCATGGCTACTTTAGAAAAATACCGCGGCAAAGGCTACGGCAACATGCTGGTAAACTTTGCCATTACCTATCTGCGCGGCCAAAAAGTGAATTATATGTGGTGTAATGCCCGCAAAAAGGCCGTGCCGTTTTATTTAGGCGTAGGCTTCGAGATTGTATCGCCCGAGTTTGACATCCCCGACATCGGTCCGCACCATGTAATGTATGTTAAGATAAGGTGAAATTTCAATGAAAAACAAACACCTTTTTTACTTTAGCGTTGCTGTTTAGAATAAATTTCGGCAATTTGCGCCGTTACATCAATTATATACTATTTATATGAAGACAATTGATCAGATAAGTTTTAACGGTAAACGTGCCCTCATTCGTGTGGATTTTAACGTGCCACTGGATGAGAATTACAACATTACCGACGATAACCGCATGACCGCGGCCCTGCCTACCATCAAAAAGATATTGAAAGATGGCGGCGCAGTTATCCTGATGTCGCACCTGGGCAGACCAAAAGACGGCCCAACCGAAAAATATAGCTTAAAACACCTTGTTCCGCACCTGTCTGACCTATTGGGCCAACAAGTAGAGTTTGCTGATGATTGCATTGGCGAAGATGCTCTTCAGAAATCAAAAGAGATTGAAAAAGGTGAAGTTCTATTATTAGAGAACCTTCGTTTTTACAAAGAAGAAGAGAAAGGCGATGTAGCTTTTGCTGAGAAATTGTCAAAACTTGGCGATATCTACGTGAACGATGCATTTGGTACAGCTCACCGTGCACACGCTTCAACAGCTGTAATAGCACAGTTCTTCCCTGAAGCCAAAGTATTCGGTTACCTGATGGCTGCTGAGTTGAACAACGCCGAGAAAATTTTAAACGGTGCTGCAAAACCATTTACCGCTATTATGGGCGGCTCAAAAGTATCTGATAAGATCCAACTGATTGAGCGCCTGATGGAGAAGGTTGATAACCTTATTATTGGTGGCGGTATGGCTTATACCTTTGCCAAAGCAGATGGTGGCGAAATCGGTACCTCATTATTAGAGGCTGATAAACTTGATCTTGCCCGCACCCTGGTACAAAAAGCAAAAGAAAAAGGCGTTAACCTGCTGTTGCCGGTTGATAACGTTATTGCCGATAAATTTGCCAATGATGCTAACCGCGACGTGGCTAAAACAGGCGAGATCCCTGGTGAGTGGATGGGTTTAGATATTGGCCCCGAAACCATCAAATTGTTTAGCAAAGTGGTTGAAGAATCAAAAACTATCCTTTGGAACGGCCCTATGGGTGTGTTTGAGATGGATAACTTTATGGCAGGTACCAAAGCAATTGCTGATGCAGTGGCCAAAGCAACCGATAACGGTGCTTTCTCACTAATTGGTGGTGGCGACTCTGCTGCTGCTGTTGCCAAGTTTGATATGGTTGGCGATGTTAGCTACGTATCAACCGGTGGTGGTGCTTTGTTAGAGTACATGGAAGGTAAAGAACTTCCGGGTGTTAAAGCCATCAACGAATAAGAATACTATTCAATTATAAATAAAAAAGGCAGCCATGAAAATGGTTGCCTTTTTTGTTTACTGCAACAATAATTTTTGCCGGTTCGGGCAACAAATCGTGCTTCTTTTATTATTTTCAGGGCATGTTTAAAACCTTATCAGCATTATTATTTATTACCTGTCTGTCTTGTTTTTCGGCAGTAGCGCAAAAGCTCCCATCTGCAGAAAAAGTTATAGCACGATATGTAGAAGTTATCGGCGGTAGTAAAAAATGGGCAGCCATAAAAACATCAGAATTTCGCCTCGAATTAAGCGGAGATTCGACCGTTAAAATACATATTGTTAAAAAGATACCTGATGCATATTATCAAAGCCTTACCGCTGCTAATGCCAGTGAAACATCTACGTACAATAAAGGCAAGCTTGTTAATACTATAAATAGTGAGATAAGCCGTATAACAGACCCTAAGGCGATTGATGACCTCGCTTTACAAGCCTATGCCCTGCCCGATATGGCTTATAAAAATTTAGGTTATACCATGGTTAACCTGGGCATAAAATATGTTGATGATATGCCTTGTTATGAAATTAAACTGGTATCAAAACTTGGTACAGAGATACTAAACTATTATGAAGTAAAAAGTGGTTACCTTAGAATGGTTGATACCCGCGATATGAAAAGCTATTTTGAGGATTACAAAATGGTACAAGGTTACGGACTGCCTCATGATATGAAAATGCTGGTGCAAGGAACTATGATAGTATTTAAAGTGAAAAGCTGGGTTATCAACAAACCAATTGACGAAAGCTTGTTTATTACCCCTGATGCTTCTAAGTAACATTAAGTAACGATTTTGTAGAAGGCTTTGATTTATCAGCGCCTTCTTTTGTTTTTTGATTATTTTTAAAGCATCAACCCACAGTAATGAAAAGAACTCTCCTTATAGCTTTAAGCCTTTTGCTTTCAGCTTTCAACACCTTTGCGCAAAGCGATGCTGCTTACATTAAAGACAACTATACCAAGTACGAGTATCAGATACCCATGCGCGATGGCAAAAAACTGTTCACATCGGTTTACGTGCCTAAAGATCAGTCTAAAAAATACCCTGTAATGATGGACAGGACGCCTTACAGCGTTGGTCCGTATGGGGCTGATAAATACAAAGGCAGCCTGGGGCCGTCATCACAATTTGTGCATGATGGTTACATATTTGTTTACCAGGATGTGCGTGGCCGGTGGATGAGCGAGGGCATCTATGAAGAGATGACGCCTGAGCTGGAGCAGCATAAGACAAATAAAGATGTTGATGAGGGCACCGATACCTACGATACCATCGACTGGCTTATCAAAAACCTGCCAAACAACAATGGCAAAGTAGGGGTGTGGGGCATATCTTATCCCGGCTTCTATAGCACAACGGCTTTGCTTAGCCGCCATCCGGCTTTGGCTGCGGTATCGCCACAGGCTCCAATTGCCGATTTATATCGCGATGATGCATTCCACAATGGCGCATTTATGCTGGTAGCCAACTTTGGTTTCTACCCGGGCTTTACCAATCGCCAGGATGATAAGCCTACCCAGCGCCGTGCCAAAGGCTTTAACCCCGGCACTAACGATGGTTACAAATTCTTTATGGAGATGGGCAGCATGCGCAACTCCAACGTAAAGTATTACAAAGACACCATCCGCCTGTGGAACGAAATGATGGATCACCCGGATTATGACCAGCACTGGAAAGACCGCAACGTGTTAACACACTTGCATGATATTAAAACACCAACGCTGGTAACCGGCGGCTGGTATGATGCCGAAGACCTTTACGGCGCTATCAATACTTACAAAGTATTGGTTAAGAATAATCCTAAAACGCCTGTTTACTTTGCGATGGGCCCATGGGTGCATGGCGGCTGGGCACGCGGCAACGGAGACCATCTGGGGGATGTAAGCTTCGGCGAACCAACAGGGCCAATGTACCGCGAGAAGATAGAGTTTGCCTTCTTTAGCCATTACCTTAAAGGCACACCCATGGATGTGGCTAACGTAAATACATTTGAAACGGGCATCAACCAATGGAAAACTTACAAGCAATGGCCACCTGTTGATGCACAGGAAAAGAACCTGTATTTACTGCCGGGCGGTAAGCTATCGTTCACAGCGCCTGTTACTACTAAGAATGACTACAAAGAGTTTGTATCAGACCCTATGAACCCGGTGCCTTTTATTGAGGGCACCGATTTCGACATGACCCGCGAGTACATGACCGCCGACCAGCGCTTTGCCGAAAAACGCCCGGATGTGTTAACCTACCAAACCGAAATACTGGATAAAGACATTACCATTGCAGGCAATATTTGGGCAAACCTAAAAGTAAGCACCACCAGTACCGATGCTGATTGGGTGGTGAAAGTTTTAGATGTTTATCCTGATACCGCAAGCGCCAATAAATTTACCGGCAAAGGCGTAACCATGGCCGGCTACGAGCAAATGGTGCGCAGCGAGGCAATGCGTGGCAAATACCGTAACAGCTTTAGCAAACCAGAGCCTTTTGTGCCGGGCAAAGTAACGGCTGTTAATTTCGAGTTACAGGATGTGCTGCATACCTTTAAAAAAGGGCATCGTATTATGGTGCAGATCCAAAGCACATGGTTCCCGCTTATTGACAGGAATACCCAGCAGTTTCAGGATATCATGAAAGCAAAGGATACCGACTTTAAGAAAGCAACACACAGGGTGTACAGCTCAAAAGCAAACCCGAGTTATTTGAAAGTTAGGGTGATGTAAAATGAAATACCTTTTGATGCTTGCCCTGTTGATATTAGGTGGCAAAGCCTATTCACAATCTCAATCAGAAATTAAGAACGATACGCTTTACAAATCGGTTGATCTGGATAAAGACGACGCCACCTTTCTGAAGTTAAAAGCTCTTGCACAATCAAAAATAGCGGAGTTTGTGAATGCTGTAAAAGTGCACGGTACAGACTACAAGAATTACCACCTGATGGTTAAATCGGATTTTGTTGAAGGCGATGAGCATGAGCACATGTGGACACAGGTGTACGCTTACCGAAACGGTAGTTTTGATGGTGTGTTTGTAGATAAACCTTTCGCAATTAAAAAGATAAAAACAGGACAAAGGCTAACCATAAAGCAGGCCGATATTGAAGACTGGGTTATTTATGATGCTAATGATGTTAAGATTGCCGGAGGTTTTTCATTGGAGTATCTGGGCAGTAAGGAGAAGGACTTATAATATCAAACTGTTGTTGTTTTGGGATAACCGGCAAGATCCTGATAAATTAAGGCTCTGATTAGTTGAGTTTTTATCAACAACCTGTGAGAATATAGTCTGCTTTGTATAAGCAAACAAATCGCCATATTTACGCTTAACTGAATATATGATAAATATTGTCAACATAACTGCTATACAGCACATTGGCATCCCGGTAAGTAATATCGGCGACTCGCAGACATTTTATGAGCGTTTGGGTTTTGAACGCGCCATGCTGGCCGGCTTTATGCATAAAGGCCACCCGGGCTCTTGTGTAATGATGAAACGCGGAGACATGGTTATAGAGCTTTACCAATTGCCCGAGCCAGATCTTACGGAGATAAAACGCAGGGGTAATGGCCATATAGATCACGTGGCTTTTAATGTGCCTGATATTGACGTTGCTTTTAAAGACGTAAAAGCAGGCGGATTTACCATTATTGAGCCCGAGCCGGTATTTTTACAATTCTGGCAAAATGGTTGTAAGTACTTTAATATTGCTGGCCCCGATGGCGAGCGATTGGAGTTTAACCAGATCTTGTAAATATGAAAAAGCTCATTGCATTTTGTTTACCTGTACTGCTGTTAGCAGCATCATGTAGTAAAAGTATCAATGGTGGTTGCCCAACCAACCAGATTTGTACCGAGATATTTGCCTCAATAGGTACACAGTTTGTTGATGCAAATGGTAACAATGTTAACGTAACAGATGTTACTATCTATAACCTTAGTAAGAAGAAGCAAATAGAGCCAAAAGGTGTTATCGATCCCGGCTTTTCGCCAATGAATCATACTATAGTTACTGATGCAAACAAGAAA
Source organism: Mucilaginibacter conchicola (assembly GCF_003432115.1). Classification (GTDB taxonomy): domain Bacteria; phylum Bacteroidota; class Bacteroidia; order Sphingobacteriales; family Sphingobacteriaceae; genus Mucilaginibacter; species Mucilaginibacter conchicola. The sequence continues at coordinate 1,599,819 of NZ_QWDC01000001.1, read as the reverse complement.
GAACTCTCTACCGAAGGTGATGACATCAGGGTTACTGCTACTTATAATGGCAAAAAGATAGAGACCATCTACAAAATATCGGGCGGGTGCAATTGCCACGTAGAAAAACTATCAGGCCCCGAAAAAATTGTGGTGAAATAAATCCATCAAATCATAAATTTGTTATGTTTGCATAGTAAATCTGCTATGCGTTTAACCTGGTTTAAACATCTGTTTGTTTTTATATGCCTGTTTTCATTACTGGAAAGCACAGGCATATCTATGATCAAACTGATCGCCAAAGCAGGCATTGCCCAGGCAGATAAAAATACCCTTGCCGATGATGATGCTACTGAGCGCAGCGAACGTGAGGTGAGTGTTAAAGAGTTATTGGCCATTGAGCCGTTCTGTACCCTGCCCTTAATTTCTCTGCCATCGCAGAGCTATATATATCCAACAGAAGTTTTGGTGCCCCATTTAGGCTGGATCTCTCCGGTGCCCACACCGCCGCCAGATCGCGTCGGTTAAACGGTACTGCATCTACCCATTCATCCGCTTTGCGGAGTTTTAACCAGTTTATTTAACCAAAATTATTATTACCATGAAATCTCGTGTTCCATTTATATTGTCGTTTATGTTGGTTGTTGCCGCGTTTAGCTTTAAAGCATCTGCACAAACCATCAGTGACAAACAGATCAAAACAAGTACAGCACCTATCACTAATTCATTGAATTACATAGCCCAGCTAAAGCCTATCAGTTACAGTTACGATCAGCAACAATACAAGCAACTGCACCTGCCGGGCGGTACGCAATATGGTTTTATTGCCGCCGATGTAAAGCAAGTGCTGCCATCAGTAGTTGATGCCAAAAACAATTGGTACCCGGCAGGCAAAGGAAACCAGCGCGCCATTACCACGCCCGAAGTCGACCTGCAAAAGCTCGTGCCGCTATTGGTGAGCGCTATACAGGAACAACAGGCACAGATAGAGCAACTGAAACTTGAAGTGCAACAACTTAAAGCATCTAAATAGTTAAAGCGGCGAAAGCCGCTTTTTTGTAGCGTTTTGTTTTTTACCCGCGTAAATACAGTAACTAAACAACCAAACAACATGAAAAAATTTCTTACTGCCTTGTTACTAACAGCAATAAGCTTAGGCGCCTGCAAAAAGAATAGCAACAAAGGCGGATGTGACACCCAAATGTGTACCAATGAGTTTGTTTCTGTAACAATGCGTTTTACCAATAAGGATGGCTCTCCTGTAACTATTTCGGGGGTTACCGTGATTAACATGCGCACTAATAAACCTGTGGAGCTACCTAAATATTCACCCAGTATTGATTATGTAGCCGGTACGGTATTGGTAGCTGATGATGGAACAAAGAACCAATTTTCTACCGGGGGCGACGATATTAAAATTACCGCTAAAAGCGATGCAACGGGCCAGGTGAAATCTGTAATGTACAAAATATCGGGTGGGTGCAACTGCCACGTTAACAAAATATCAGGAGATCTGACGGTAGCGTTCGACTAACAATTTTATACTATGGTTGTTAATTATCAGTTTATTAATAAATTGGCAACTCAGCACCTCGCAACCTGAATAGTATAAAATATGAGTTTGAAGCACGTACTTATGAGCGGCATTTTTATAGCCGCCGCAAGCATTTCACAAGCACAGAAGTCAACCCCATACCACGACCAATACCGCCCGCAGGCGCATTTCTCTCCCAAAAAATGGTGGACCAATGACCCTAATGGGATGGTTTATTATAAAGGTACTTACCACCTGTTTTTTCAGCATTACCCTAAGGCTACTGTTTGGGGGCCTATGCATTGGGGGCATGCAACCAGTAAAGATCTGGTGCACTGGAAAGAGCAACCAATAGCTTTGTATCCCGATAAACTGGGCTACATATTCTCTGGCAGTGCCGTGGTGGATAAAGACAATACATCAGGCCTGGGCGCCAATGGTAAAACACCAATGGTGGCCATATTTACCCACCACGACCCAAAAGGCGAGAAAGCAGGCGGTTCAAAATTTCAGAACCAAAGCCTTGCCTATAGTTTAGATGAAGGCCAAACCTGGGTAAAGTACAAAGGTAACCCTGTGATCAAAAATCCCGGCATCCGCGATTTTCGTGATCCTAAAGTGTTTTGGTACGAGGATGGAAAGAAATGGGTAATGAGCCTGGCCACAAAAGATCGCATTACGTTCTACTCATCTGCCAATTTAAAAGAGTGGAAAAAGGAAAGTGAATTTGGTGAAAAACTTGGCGCACATGGCGGTGTTTGGGAATGCCCTGATATGTTTCCGCTTAAATTAAACGGTAAAGAATATTGGGTGCTGCTGGTGAGCATTAACCCGGGCGGGCCAAATGAAGGTTCTGCAACGCAGTATTTTGTGGGCCATTTTGATGGCAGAACGTTTACCCCAATCAGCACCAAAACCAAATGGATTGATTTTGGCCCCGATGATTATGCGGGCGTAACCTGGGGTAATACCGGCAAACGCAAAATATTTTTAGGTTGGATGAGCAACTGGCGCTATGCCAACCAAACACCCACCAAAGCATGGCGCAATGCCATGACCATCCCGCGCGAGCTATCCTTAGAACTTACCGAAGGCGATATTTTCTTAAGATCTACCCCTGTTGAGGAACTGGACAAAATTGTAAACAAAACCATCAAGGTAGATCCGGCTAATCTGGCTAAGAATAATAACATCTTCGCGGTGATAAAGCAAACGCCATCGCAGTATGTATTAAAGTTTAATACGCAGGCATCAAACAATTACTCGGTTGTGTTATCCAACGCTTTTGGCGAGCAACTAACCGTTGGTTACGATGCCAAAACCATGCGATATTACGTTGACCGTACCAGGGCCGGCCAAACTAAATTTGACAAAAGCTTTGCGCAAATAGCCTATGCACCAAGGTTAACTACCTCTATGGGTACCAACCTGCAACTGGTGGTTGATGCATCATCAATAGAATTGTTTGCCGATGGTGGATTAACTGTACTTACCTCGCAGTTCTTCCCCAAAAAACCTTATACCAGGCTGGGTATTGTAAACCATGGTATGGAAATAGAACACCTGCAAATACAACCGTTAAAAAGTATTTGGCAGTAAAATAAAGGTTACTCTTTTTCTGGTTTAGCAAATTGATATGAAAAACGATATGTCCTGTTAGACATGAGGATGGTTACGCTAAACTTTTGTTTAGCCGGTTTGCCATTTATTGTTGCTGGTACAAGGGCTGGCAATTGGCGTATTTGTTTTTTTACAGCTTCGGTTACCACCTCGCTAATAGTTTCGCGGGTACGCAGGTTCTTTACTGCGCCATCTTTGCCAAATTCACCTTCAATTATAACCCGGCCGTCAAAGGCTGTAATATCAAGCCCGCTTAACGCGTTGTTTATAGAGTTGCTAAGGTAAGTGCTAAAAGGGAAGTCCATTCTCGAGGAATAATGTGCGTCAGAATATTCTTCCGTTTTGTTGCCATCACAATCAGCTGTTGATATCAGAAAGCGTTCGGCCTGTACAAATTTGAACATGTTAGTAGTAACCAGCGCCAGGCGGGTTGAGTCGGTATATTCTTTTATCAATGAATGCCCGCTTTGGAAAGCTCCATTCTTGTAATACTCCGTATTTACATTTTCGTCATCGCGCACTCTTTTTGATTTCCAGGTACCATCAGGTAACCCGTTAACCAGTTTACCTTGCCATATTGTAATACCATCATTGGTTTTTAAAAAGCCGCTGCCGTTTGCGATAGTTTTAACTCCTTTTTCGTCCCAGGCGTCGGTTATTTTTATAGCATTACCATCGGCTTCAAAAAATATCCGTGGTTTATCATTGGCATAAAATACTTCCCACTTTCCAAAGAAACGGTTGTTTTTAAACTCACCCTTGGCTTGTAGTTTACCATCGGGGAAATTTATAATGAACGGGCCTTGTTTTAGGCCTTCGGTATAAGCTCCTTTAGTAAGTAAAATAGTTGGGTTGGCACTGTTATGGTCCTCAAAGGCACCGTCGAGTTTCTGATCTTCAGAGAAATGCCCAAATCGAGTTATTTTACTGCAGGTATCATCAGTAAGGGCAAATTCATTATCGTAATGCAATACAACGCTATCGCGGTCAATAATTTTTATGGTTATCTCTCTTTTGATCCTGGTGTTTTGGGCTGATGCCGCTGTGCAGCAAAACACTAACAGTGCAATGGGGAAAAATTTCATGTAAAAGGTTAAGTGCCGTGAAGATACGCCAATAACGGTGAATTATTAAAAGCTTATTAAAAAATCGCAATTGGTTTTACTCCAACACTACCGTTTTGTTTTTGTAAACAAATACGCGGTCATCAAACACCAGCTTAAGGGCTTTTGCCAACACTGCTGTTTCTATCTCTTTGCCGGCTTTTACCATATCCTGCACAGTAAGGGTATGGTTGGCCGGGATAATTTGCTGGGCAATGATAGGGCCCTCATCAAGTTCGTCGGTTACGTAGTGGGCGGTGGCACCTATTAGTTTTACGCCGCGCTCATGTGCCTGGCGATAGGGGCTGGCACCTGCAAAGGCCGGCAAAAACGAGTGATGTATGTTGATGATCTGCATCGGGAAACGCCAAACAAAATCTGGCGAGAGGATGCGCATAAACTTGGCCAGTACGAGGTAATCAAACTCGTGTTGGTTGATGATCTCTACAACTTTCTCTTCAAAAGCGCCTTTATCAGTACCTGCCTGCACTTCATAAAAAGGTACATCAAAACGCTTACATATATCCTGCAGGGTGGTGTGGTTGCCTATAACACATTGCACGCTTGCGCCAAGGGTTTTAAAGTAGTTGCGTACCAGTATATCGGCCAGGCAATGGTACTCTTTGGTAACCAGTACCACTATCTTTTTCTCGGGAACGGGGTTTACTTTTACAATGGCACCATCGGGTAATATCTGGCGCAGGTCGTACTCAATTTCGGCGGCGCCGTCGGTTTGGTCAACCTCGAGGCGCATAAAAAACAGGTTCTCGGCATTATCTACATACTCCTGCATGCCAATAATGTTGAGGCCTTTTTTTGCCATCAGGCGTGATATGGCTGCCACCAGGCCTACGCGGTCTGCGCATTGTATTACGATAATCATTGTGGGGGTATTATACTGTTATTTATTCTCCTTAACTAAAGCTGTTTTTAATTTTTTCCTGATAGGGATATCAAGCAAAACCATCACAAGATAAGCAAAGCCAATTAATACCGCAGTGCCCACGGCAGTTACAATGGTCATTTCGCTCATGCTTGGTTTCTTCGCCTCAACCCAGCTCATAAACCACCAGATGAAAGGGTAGTGAACCATGTAAAGCGGGTACGAGATCTCGCCCAGAAAATCACAAACCTTTTTCGATGTGCCCGATTGCTCTATGCCGGCACCCAAAGCCAGTAAGAAAGGGAAATAAAATATCACGGTAAGCGGCTCAAATAAGGCGTTATAGCTTTCTCTGAAGGGGATCACAAACACCACAAACAGCAATACGCTTATCAGCGCAAAACTTACTTTTGATTTGATGATCCATTGCGAACGGTAAACCAATATCCCTGCTAAGAAAGAGAAACTCATACGGGCAAAGCCCCCCGGCATGGTATCGCCGCTCCAGCCTAAACTTAGGTTGCCTGCTACGTGTGCGGCCCACAATAATCCGATAGCCGCAATTACGGTAAGCACCCAAAGCATGGTTTTATTGACCCTTACCAATACCAAAGCGTAGATTACGTTGGCGATGTATTCAAAAAATAACGACCATGTAGGCGGGTTTAGATGGAACAGATTAAAGTATCGTTCTTTAACCAGCGCGTATGGCACCATCACTATTGATGCAATAAACATCAGCACCAAATTACCTTCGTATTTCTGATACAGGTTGCTCCATGGGTCGAACACAAAACCCAGCAGGCCTATCACCGCACCAATGATGACCAACGGATGCAGGCGTATCAAACGCATTTTTAAAAAATTGCCGATACCTAATTTAGATAGGCGAGTATCATAAGCATAGGCGATCACAAATCCCGAAAGGCAGAAAAAGAAATCGACCGCCAGGTAGGCATGGGCAATAAAGCTGTTCTTGTATTCGGGTTGTACCAGCTCCATAAAGTGGAACACCACAACAGATATGGCGGCAACTCCACGCAACCCATCTAAAACGGCATAGTGGGGGCGGGTGGCAGTTAAATTAGCAGCAGTTTGATTAGTCATTAAAGCTTAGTTCAGTAAATGATTTTCTTAGTTAGCGTTTTTCTTCAGCCACTCTAAACGGCGCTGATCGGGGAGATGTTTCACCCTAAAATTCTCAAATTTAGCTTCAAAACCCTTACCATCCGGCGAAGCCGCCATCAAGCCTACCATTACCGGTTTGTTATCCTGCAGTGGGGCATTGCGAGTCATAATGTAATTCACATCATCCAGCGAGTAGAAAACCTCAACAGCATCCAGGCGGCGCACTATTTTTATCCATATAAAAGGTGGCACTTTATCAAGGGTAGTAACCGCCCAATCGCTAACATGGTGGGTAACAACGCTGCTTACGTTAAACTTGCCGTCAACAAACTCAACGCCTGCTTTTATATAATTCTCGTGGTCGGTACGTACCATGATGCCCATCTGGTCGAAACGGGCTTTGTAGGCACCGGTGAGTTTTACTTTGGCCTCAAACTCGCCGCCGTATGTGGTATAGTAAAAAGGAGCGTCGTCAACGGTAAAACCATAGTGAGATATGCGCCAGTAATCGCTTTGCGGCGTTACGGCCATAGTAAGGGTGTTGTTTTTAATATCCCACTTTTCGGGTTCATTAAACCATTGCATTTTATCAAGGCTTTGGGCCGATGCAAATTTGACAGCGCATAACGCAACAAGGGCCAGGAATAGTCCTTTCTTTTTCATTTCGTTCGGGAAGTAATTGTAGAGTGTACAGTTTATTACCGCAAGTATAATGATTAGGAACGGGCGGGCATAGCCTAAATATAATTAAGTGGGGTAACTGCACGTTAGGCTAAAGCCAAAGATCTGTCCTCGAACCGTTGGCTGAAGCCAACGGCAATGAAAATTCATGGCGGTAAACTTTATTCATTGCCGTCCCATTTATGGGATGGGTGTAAGACAAGATGATGGGCTTCAGCCCAAATGAAACAGCTTAACACCTATGTATTTCTACCGACCTTTTGCACTTACGGCGCATTGATATAACCCCATCGGGGTTAAAGGTCGGTAGCAAGAAAAGTCGTATTTGTACCGCTCCGTCAGGTGCGGTACAAATACGGCTTAATCATTTTTTATTCCATTTTCTCCCACCACGCGAAAGTATCATACTTAAAGGCAGTTTTTGGGTAAATACAAGGCTTTAAATCCCTTGAAAAATAGCCCGTTACAGCCTATTTATAGCTAATGATTTTTGATTGATAAAACTTTGATATTTCGGCATTTAGGATAAAACAAGACCACCTAAAAATTGTTGAAAACTTTTAAGTGGTAAAAAGTGGTAAAAAGTGGAAGAAGTATTTTACTTTTACGTTACAAAAATTGCCGACAATCTATAATGTCCTATTTAACCGGAGAATTTGAATGTAAACTGGATGCCAAGGGGCGGATGATGATCCCTGCGGGCCTTAAGAAACAGCTTCCAGAAGCTGAGACTGAAGGTCTTGTGATCAACCGCGGCCTTGAAAAGTATCTTGTTATTTACACCAAAACCGAGTGGGACAAAAAGCTTGATGAGCTGAGCAAACTTAATGAATACGACAGGAAAGTTAACCAGTTTGTGAGATATTTTACCGGCGGCGCCACCGTGGTAGAGCCGGATACGGCAGGCAGGATAAACCTGCCGAAGAGTTTGATGGAATACGCAGGTATTACCGGCGAAGTGGTTTTAACCTGTATGTTAAATAAGGTAGAGATCTGGGATAAAAAAGCGCATCAGCAAATGATGAACAATGAACCCGAAAACTTTGCCGACCTGGCCGAAGAGGTGATGGTGAAAAGAGGAAAGGGTGGTAATGAGTAACTATCACGTGCCCGTTATGTTGCAGGAGTGTATTGAGGCTTTAGAGATTAAGCCAAACGGTACCTATGTAGATGTAACTTTTGGTGGTGGCGGCCACTCGCGCGAGATTATGAAGCACCTTGGCGAAGGTGGCCGTTTGCTGGCTTTTGACCAGGATGCCGATGCGCAGCGCAACAGGATAGATGATGAGCGTTTTGAGTTTGTTGACCAGAACTTCCGTTACCTGAAAAACTTTGTTCGTTTGCACGATGCTATGCCGGTTGACGGTATACTGGCAGATCTGGGTGTATCATCACACCAGTTTGATGAGGCTGATCGCGGTTTCTCTATCCGTTTTGATGCGGAGCTGGATATGCGGATGAACCAGGCATCAGACCTGAGTGCCAAAGAGGTAGTGAACAATTATAGCGAGGCAGATCTGCACCGCATTTTTGGCATCTACGGCGAAATAAAAAATGCAAAGTCGCTGGCTAAAACCATTGTTACGGCAAGGCTGAATGGCCCGCTGAATACGATAGCTGATCTGAAGAATGCGATAAATAACCTGATTCCCCGCGGGAAGGAAAATAAATACCTGGCGCAGGTTTTCCAGGCGCTGAGGATAGAGGTTAACCAGGAGTTGGAAGCCTTGAAGGACTTCTTAGAGCAATCGGCTGAAGTGCTGGCTAAAGGTGGAAGATTGGTAGTAATGTCATACCACTCGTTGGAAGACAGGTTGGTTAAGAATTTTATCGCCAAAGGCAAGTTTAGCGGCGAGTTAGAGAAGGATATATACGGTAACGACAACAGGCCATTGGATGCTGTTAGTCGCGGTGCGATAACCGCAACCGAGGATGAGATAAAAGGGAATAACAGGGCACGCAGTGCGAAATTGAGAATAGCTGTAAAAAGATGAGTAACCGTTTACGTACAGAAATTCAGGAAGAGGAGGAAGAAGCCAAACAACTGGTTGTTGAAGAGAAGTCACCAAAAAAAGAACTTCCCGACAATCTGTTTACGCGTTTTCTTACCAAAGGTGTCATCAGTACTGATGATGCTACCCGTGCGCTGCCTTTTATATTATATGTAGCTATGCTGGGCATGTTCTACATCGCCAACAGGCATTTAACAGAAAACAACATACGTGAGCTGGATAAGCTGGGTAAAGAGGTGAAGGAATTGAGTTGGGAGTATAAAAGCACAAAGGCCGATCTGGCATTTAAAAGTACGCTAACAGAAGTAGCAAAACGTGCCGATACCCTTGGTTTGAGAGAGAGTAACGAGCCGCCGCAAAAAATAACAGTAAAGGAGGATGCGCAGTAATGGGTATCAGAACTAACATATTAATAAGAGTTTACCTGGCATTCGGGTTAATTCTGTTGTTTGCCGGTGCTGTGTTGGTACAGCTTGGCAGGGTGCAATTTGTACAGGGCGATAAGTGGAAGAGCATGTCGCGCAATCTCTCAACCCGTTACCGTAATATTGATGCGGCAAGGGGTAATATATTTTCTAACGATGGTAGTTTGTTAGCTACATCGGTACCCGAATATGAGTTGCGCATGGATATGCTGGCTCTTACTGATGAAAAGATATTTGATGAGAAAATAGACTCTTTATCGCGTAAGCTATCAGCCTTTTTTGGTGATAAGTCAGCCCGCGAGTACTCAAGACTGCTACGCGATGCCCGTAAAGATGGCGCGCGTTATCAGTTGTTAAGGCGCCGGGTAACTTATAACGAACTAAAGGAAGTGCGCACCTTCCCCATCTTTAAAATGGGTAAAAACAAAGGGGGGTTAATAGCAGTGCAGCAGAACAAACGTATTCTGCCGTTCCGTTTTTTAGCAGCCCGTACCATTGGTTACTCAAACGAGAATGTTAAGAACCCGGTAGGGCTTGAGGGTGCTTACGCCGATTATATTAACGGCGAAAGCGGTAAGCGTTTAGAAAGCCGTATTGCCGGTGGCGTTTGGGTGCCGGTTAATGATGAGGATGAAGTTGCACCAAAAGATGGTGCGGATATCATTTCAACCATTGATGTAAATATGCAGGACCTTGTGCAAACTGCCCTGGAAAAGCAACTCATAGTAACCAATGCTGATCATGGTGCTGCTATCCTGATGGAAGTTGCAACCGGCGAAGTAAGAGCAGTGGCCAATTACAGCAAAATGCCCGATGGTACTTTTAAAGAGAAATTCAACTACGCTATAGCAGGTAACCAGGATCCTGGATCGACATTTAAAATAGCTTCATACATGGCTTTGCTTGAGGATCATAAGGTTGATACCAACTCGAGGGTGAAAACGGATGATTATCCTATACCTGGTCACGTAATTACCGATTCGCATGGTAGTATTGGCGAGGTAAGTGTGAAGGTGGCTTTCGAGAAATCATCAAATGCGGCGGTTGCATCATTGGTTAATAAATATTACCAGGATGATCAATCGAAGTTTACCGATCACCTGTACGACTGGCACCTGAACGAAAAGATGGGGCTGCAAATTCCCGGCGAAGCGCAACCGGTGGTTAAAAACCCTAAGAACCGCAGCTGGAACAAGAAGATGACCCTGCCGCAAATGGCCTACGGTTACGAGATGCAGTTAACGCCGCTTAAAATGCTTACGCTATATAATGCGGTAGCTAACAACGGTAAAATGGTAACGCCGCTTTTTGTGAAAGAGATAAGAAGATTGGGCAACACTGTTGAGCGTTTTGAGACCAAAGTGGTGAATGATAAAATAGCCTCTGATGTTACTATCAAAAAAATGCAGGAAATGCTGGAAGGTGTGGTAACCGAGGGTAGCGGTAAGCAATACGTGTACAACCCGCTGTATAAAATAGCAGGTAAAACCGGTACAGCACAGGTGGCTGATGCCAACAAAGGTTACAAAGCTAAAAAGCAATACCAGGCATCGTTTTGTGGATACTTCCCGGCAGATCATCCAAAGTATTCACTGATCGTAGTAATTAACGACCCTAAGAACGGTTACTATGCTGCTTCGGTTGCGGGCCCGGCGTTCAGGGAAATTGCCGATAAGGTTTACGCCGGTGATATGGAATTGAACCAGTCGCCGATAAGATATGTGGGTAATACCACGCTGCCAAAGTACAAACAAGGCAATGTTAAAGCGCTTAAAAAGGTGTACGAAAAACTGAGCCTTAAACCGCTTTATGCCTCAGCAAATTTAAACAGTGTTGATACCAGCAATGGTATCGGTTTTGAGGACAATAAGTATAAAACCGGTACTGTGCCAAATGTAACAGGCATGGGCCTTAGCGATGCATTGTATGCCCTGGGTAATGCCGGCTACAAGGTATCGGTAAAAGGAAGCGGATCGGTAACAACCCAATCTGCAACCGGTGGAAGTATTATACCTAAAGGATCAAAAATTTTAATTGAACTGCAATGAGATACCTGAGCGACATAGTAGATGGAGTAGCCTTTACCGAACTGCAGGGAAGTGCTGATGTGGAGATAACCGCCATTGTGTTTGATTCGCGCAAGGTGGTGCCGGGCTGCATGTTTGTAGCTGTAAAGGGTACTGCTTTTGATGGGCATGATTACATAGAACAGGCTATTAAAGATGGTGCTATTGCGGTAGTCTGCGAGGAGCTACCTGCCCACACTGCAGGCGAAGTTGATTTCCTGATGGTGGCAAATTCTGCAAAGGCTTTGGGTACCATGGCAGCCAATTTTTACGAGAACCCGTCAAGTAATTTAAAGCTGGTTGGCGTAACCGGTACTAACGGTAAAACCACCATTGCAACGCTTTTATATAAACTTTTCCGCGATCTGGGTTATAAATGCGGGTTACTGTCAACCGTAGAGAACCAGATAGATGGCAAAGTGATCCCATCAACTCATACCACACCTGACCCGGTGGCGCTGAATAGGCTGCTATCAGACATGGTTGACCAGGGTTGCGATTATTGCTTTATGGAAGTAAGCTCGCATGCGGTATCACAATACCGTATCGAAGGTTTAAAATTCTCGGGAGCGATATTCTCTAACCTGACGCATGATCATTTAGACTATCATAAAACGTTCGACAGCTATCTGAAAGCCAAAAAGGCCTTCTTTGATAACCTGCCGAAAAGTGCATTTGCATTAACCAATACCGATGATAAGAACGGCAATGTAATGCTGCAAAATACATCGGCACATAAAAAGAGCTATGGCCTAAAAAGTATGGCCGACTACCGTGCCCGTATCATCGAGAACCAGTTTAGCGGTTTGCTGCTGAATATCGATAACGAGGAAGTTTGGTTTAAACTGGTAGGTACTTTCAATGCTTACAACCTGCTGGCCGTTTATGCTGCCGCGATGTTGTTAGAGCAGGATAAATCAAAAGTGCTGATAAGCCTGAGCAAGCTAACCGGTGCCGAAGGCAGGTTTGAATACTTAACCGCACCTAACAAGACTATCGGTATTGTTGATTATGCCCACACGCCTGATGCTGTGCAGAATGTATTGAGCACTATCCACGATATCCGCAAGGGTAACGAGAAGGTGATCACCATATTAGGCTGTGGCGGCGACCGTGATAAAACCAAGCGCCCCGTAATGGCCAAAGTTGCCTGCGAGTGGAGCGACAAGGTGATCCTTACCTCAGATAATCCGCGTACGGAAGACCCGGCGCAGATCATCAAAGATATGGAAGAAGGTGTAGATCCTGCCTTTAAACGTCATACGCTGAGTATTGTGGATAGGCGTGAAGCCATCAAAACAGCCTGCATGCTGGCACAGCCCGGAGATATTATCCTGCTGGCAGGCAAAGGCCACGAGAAATACCAGGAGATAAATGGCGTAAAGAACCATTTTGACGATATGGAACAATTGGAAGAACAATTCAAAGAGATGAATTAATGCTATACTACCTGTTTAACTACCTGAACAAGAACTACACCATCCCCGGGGCTGGTGTGTTTCAGTATATCACGTTCCGTATGGCAATGGCGGTAATTGTATCGTTGTTGGTTACTACCGTTTTTGGCCGCAGGCTGATAGATTACCTGCGCTTTAAACAGGTGGGTGAAACAGTAAGGAATTTAGGTCTGGAAGGCCAGATGCAAAAATCGGGTACGCCTACAATGGGTGGTATCATTATTATCCTGGGTATCCTTATCCCTACGTTATTGTTCGCCAAACTGGAGAATATCTACGTGGTTATGATGCTGGTTACTACTGTTTGGTTGGGTCTGATAGGTTTCCTTGACGATTATATTAAAGTATTTAAAAAGAACAAAGAAGGCCTTGCAGGCAGGTTTAAAATAACCGGTCAGGTGGGTTTGGCTTTGATCATCGGGTGGACGATGTACACCCATCCGTCTATCACCATCCGCCAGGAAGTAAAACTACCGGTTAAGTACGATGCCCCGGTTGATTTCCACATGCGTGGCGATAAACCGGTGTACACACAGGATATCAAGTCGACCAAAACCACACTGCCGTTCTACAAGAACAACGAGTTCGATTACGGCAAGGTGCTTAAGTTTTTAGGTAAAGGTTACGAGCAGTATGCGCTGCTGGTATTCATGGTTTTCGTTATCGTCATCATCACGGCGGTATCAAACGGAGCCAATATTACGGACGGGATCGACGGCCTTGCGACAGGGACATCGGCCATTATCGGGCTTACGCTGGCTATACTGGCCTACGTATCCGGTAACATCATGACGGCAGATTACCTTAACATTATGTACATCCCCAACTCGGGCGAGCTGGTAATTTTTGCCGGTGCCTTTGTGGGTGCATGTGTGGGCTTTTTGTGGTACAACTCGTACCCGGCGCAGGTGTTTATGGGCGATACAGGTAGTCTGGCCATAGGTGGTATCATCGCAGTATTTGCCATCATTATCCGTAAGGAGTTATTGGTGCCGGTGCTGTGCGGGATATTCCTGGTAGAGAACGTATCGGTAATGATCCAGGTAGGCTGGTTTAAATACACCAAAAAAAGGTTTGGCGAAGGCCGCAGGGTATTCCTGATGGCGCCGCTGCATCATCATTATCAGAAAAAAGGATTTCATGAGGCCAAGATCGTAACCCGCTTTTGGATCATCTGTATTTTCCTGGCGATAATAACGGTGATAACGTTGAAGCTGAGGTAAAACGCAGAAGCCCCCCGACCCCCTGAAGGGGGAGTAGGAGTTAATAATAATAGAGATAATAAATAGGAAAGTAATAATACAAAAGACAATGAGCACGGCAGCAAACCAAGCTACTCAAAAACTCCCCCTTCAGGGGGCTGGGGGGCTTTTGGTTGTTTTAGGTGCCGGCGAAAGCGGTGTTGGTGCGGCCTACCTGGCGCAGCAGCAGGGGTATGATGTTTTTGTTTCTGATTTTGGGGCGATAGCTGATAAATACAAAGAACAGTTACAGCAATGGAATATCCGCTTTGAAGAAGGCGGCCATACCGAAGCCGAGATCCTCAGCGCTGTTGAAGTGGTGAAAAGCCCGGGGATACCTGAGAAGGCCCCGATGATAAAAAAACTGCGCGAGACAGGCATACCGGTAATATCTGAGATAGAATTTGCCGGGCGTTACACCGAGGCTAAAATGATATGCATAACAGGCTCAAACGGTAAAACTACCACCAGTAGCCTTACTTATCATATCCTTAAAAATGCCGGTTTGAATGTAGGCCTGGCAGGTAACATAGGTAAAAGCTTTGCCTACCAGGTGGCAACTGAGAAATTTGATCACTACGTGCTGGAGATAAGCAGTTTTATGCTGGATGATATGTACCGCTTTAAGGCGGATATAGCGGTGCTGTTGAACATCACACCTGATCATCTGGACAGGTATGATTACAAGCTGGAGAACTATGCGGCATCAAAATACCGCATAACGCAGAACCAAACAGCGGCCGACTATTTTATTTATTGTGCGGATGATGCCGAAACAATAAAGGTACTTGAGGGGAAAGAAATAGCGGCGCAGCAGCTGCCATTCTCTATTGAAAAGACTATTGAGCCGGGAGCATATCTCGACAACGACAACCTAATTATAAACGTTACTAAACAACATTTTCAAATGTCAATCAACGAACTGGCCTTGCAGGGAAAGCACAACATCTACAATTCTATGGCTTCGGGTATCGTAGCCAAGGTGCTTGAGTTACGCAACGAAACGATGAGAGAGAGCATGGGCAACTTCCGCAATATCGAGCACAGGCTCGAGTCGGTTGGCAAGGTGTCGGGCATCAGTTTCATCAATGATTCAAAAGCTACCAATGTTAACTCAACCTGGTATGCTTTAGAGAGCATGACAAGTGATGTGGTATTGATATTAGGCGGCGTTGATAAAGGAAATGATTACAGCATGCTGCGCGATCTGGTTAAGCAGAAAGTGAAAGCCATCGTTTGCATGGGCAAGGATAATAAACGTATCCACGATGCTTTTGAAGATGAGGTAGAGATCATCGTGAACACCGCATCGGCACAGGAAGCAACACAGGTAGCTTATCACCTAGCCTCAAAAGGCGATACGGTGTTGTTATCACCGGCCTGCGCAAGTTTCGACCTGTTCAAAAATTACGAAGACAGGGGTAACCAGTTTAAAGCCGCGGTGAGAGAGTTGTAAGAGAAGTCCATAGTCGATAGTCAATAGACCATAGACAGGACTTGCAGATAAAAATCAAAAAAATACTATGGGCTATGGTCCATGGACTATAAACTAAAAAATGAACCAAGTACTCAACAACGTTAAAGGAGACCGCTGGATATGGCTGATAGTGATATTGCTATCGGTATTGTCGTTGCTTGCGGTATATAGTTCAACGGGTACGCTGGCCTACAAACAGGGTAAGGCTACGGAGTTTATCCTGATGAAGCACTTGTTTATGATAGTGGGTGGTTTGGCACTGATGTACTTTTCGCACTTGTTAGATTACCGTTATTATGCCGGTATTTCCAAGTTGTTAATGGCGATAACCATTCCGTTGTTGTTATACACGCTGATATTTGGTAGCCACGTGAATGATGCAAGCCGCTGGATAGCTATCCCGGGTACGGGCTTAACCTTCCAGACATCCGATTTGGCAAAACTGGCTTTGATCACTTACCTGGCGCGTACACTATCGCGTAAGCAGGAAAATATTAAGGATGTTAAGCAATCGTTCATCCCTATCATGGGTTCGGTTTGTGTGGTGTTTATATTAATTGCCCTGGCAAACTTGTCTACGGCGTTGATGTTGTTCGGTGTAAGCATTTTATTGTTGATCATTGGCCGTATCAGTATCAAACAGATCAGCGTGGTATGTGCCGCAGGTGCAATATTGTTATTAGGCGTGGTTTTTTTGGGCCCTCGCCGTACAACATACATTTCGCGTGTGCATGCATTTATGCACCCGGAGACAGCCAACCCGGATAAGTCGTTCCAATCTGACCATGCCAAGATAGCCATTGCTACCGGCGGGTTCTTTGGGAAGGGCCCGGGCAACAGTACCGAGCGTAACTATCTGCCACACCCGTATTCGGATTTTATATATGCAACCATTATAGAAGAGTATGGCATGTTTGGCGGCATTGTTTTAGTTGCCATTTACCTGTTCTTGTTGTACCGGTGCATAAAAATTGTAACTGCAGCACCAAAAGCCTTCGGCGCACTGCTGGCTTGCGGGTTGAGTTTTAGCCTCACTATACAGGC
Organism: Mucilaginibacter conchicola; assembly: GCF_003432115.1. Lineage (GTDB taxonomy): Bacteria > Bacteroidota > Bacteroidia > Sphingobacteriales > Sphingobacteriaceae > Mucilaginibacter > Mucilaginibacter conchicola. The sequence continues at coordinate 1,583,169 of NZ_QWDC01000001.1, read as the reverse complement.
ATTTGCCAATATGGCGGTTGCAGTAGGTTTAGGTCCGGTAACAGGTGTGCCGCTACCGTTGGTAAGTATGGGGGGTACATCCATCCTGTTTACCAGCGTGGCTTTCGGTATTATCCTCTCAGTGAGCAGGGATATTGACGAGCCAAGGAAAGTGGTGGTAGGAGAGATAAGGGAAGTGGCGGCGTAAGCCCCCCAACCCCCTGAAGGGGGAGTATGAGATAAAAGATATTAAGGTTAGGATACAAGAGAAATAAACGCAATGAGCATAAACAGTGAAAATACTGCTTCACAAAAACTCCCCCTTCAGGGGGTTGGGGGGCGTCCGTTGCGTATCATCATAAGCGGCGGCGGTACAGGGGGGCATATTTTCCCGGCTGTATCTATTGCTAATGCCTTAAAAAAGCTTGATCCGGATACCGAGATTTTGTTTGTAGGAGCCAATGGCCGCATGGAAATGGAAAAGGTTCCGGCGGCCGGCTATAAAATTATCGGGCTGGATATTTCCGGCATCCAGCGCAAAGCGATCTGGAAGAACGTCATGTTCCCGGTGAAACTGTTACGCAGCGTGCGCAAGGCCCTGCAAATTATAAAAGACTTTAAGCCCGATGCCGCAGTAGGAGTGGGTGGTTTTGCTTCAGGGCCGCTGTTGTATGCGGCATCATTGAAAGGGATACCAACTTTGATACAAGAGCAAAACTCTTACGCAGGTATTACCAATAAATGGCTGGGGGCAAAGGCTAAGAAAATATGCGTGGCTTTTGATGGGATGGAGAAATTTTTCCCGTTCGAGAAGATCATCAAAACCGGTAACCCTATCCGCAAGGAGTCGGTGAATATTGCCGGTAAGCACATGCAGGCGCTGGAGTTGTACAAGCTATCGTCGTTCAAGAAAACCATCCTGATAACAGGTGGCAGTTTGGGTGCCCGTACTTTGAACAACAGTATTATGGCTGGTCTGGATAAGATCATCGCGGCCGATGTGCAGGTTATATGGCAAACCGGTAAGTTTTATTACCAGAGCGTACTGCAACAATTAGGGCCCGATAAGCATCCCGATATCTGCGTGGTTGAGTTTTTAAACCGCATGGATTTGGCTTATGCCGCTGCAGATGTGGTGATATCGCGTGCTGGTGCAGGTACCATTGCCGAACTGTGTGTAATTAAAAAGCCCGTGATACTGGTACCATCGCCAAACGTGGCCGAAGATCACCAAACCAAGAACGCATTGGCGCTGGTTGAAGAGCAGGCTGCCATTTTTGTTGCCGACCGTGATGCAGAGGCCAGACTGGTGGATAAGGCGCTTGAATTATTGAACGACAACGATTTGCAAAAAACATTAAGCAATAACATTGGCAAACTGGCCCTGCCTGATGCCGATGAAGTTATTGCGAAAGAAGTTATCCAAATAACAAACAACAATTAAAGTAAAAGCCCCTGCCTTTTTAGGGCAGGGGTCTTTTAAGAGATTGGTTGATGATTAATTGGAGATTAGATTTAAGAAAGTAAAATGGAATTAAACAACATAAAACGAGTTTACCTGGTAGGGATAGGCGGCATAGGCATGAGCGGCCTTGCGCGCTATTTCCATCACCTCGGGTGTGTTGTTTGCGGTTACGATAAAACGCATACGCCACTAACCGAGGCGTTGCATAACGAGGGTATCTGCATAGTTTACGAGGATTTAGAGGACGGCATACCGATGAGCTTCCAAACGCCTGATGAGGGCACGCTCATTATTTACACGCCGGCTATCCCTAAAGATTCAGCTATACTGAACTTTTTGAAGCGTCAGGGTTTTGAGCTGTATAAACGCTCGCAGGTATTGGGTATCATCAGTAAGGGTATGTTCACTATTGCGGTGGCAGGTACCCATGGTAAAACCACTACCTCGTGCATGATAGCGCATATCCTTAAAGATTCGGGTAAAGATTGCTCGGCATTTTTGGGTGGCATATCATCAAACTACCAAACCAATGTGCTGTATGGCGAAAATGATATTGTAGTAGTTGAAGCAGATGAGTACGATCGCTCATTCCTTACGCTGCACCCTAATATTGCCATCATCACTTCAATGGATGCCGACCACCTGGATATCTACGGCGACCATTCAAAACTGGAAGAATCGTTCCACTTGTTTGCATCGCAGATAAAACAGGGCGGTACTTTAATATACAGGCAAGGTTTGCCATTGGGCGAAGGTTTTACCTACGCCATGAATGATAAGGCACAGGCAATGGCCACTAACGTGCGCATTGAGGACGGTAGTTTTTTCTTCGATTTTAACGACGGAAAAGTAAGCATCCCGAATATCCGCATGGGTATTGCCGGTTTGCACAACGTAGAGAATGCTACTGCAGCTATCGAGGCAGCATTGCATGTTGAGGTAGACCCTAATGCCATCCGCGAAGCGTTAGGCTCTTTTAAAGGAGTAAAGCGCCGTTTTGAGTATATCCTCAAAACACCGGAGACCATATTTATTGATGATTATGCACACCACCCCGAGGAGTTGCGTGCGGCTATCGCATCAGTAAAAAAATTGTACCCGGAGAAAAAGCTGACGGTGATATTTCAGCCGCACCTGTTTACCCGCACCCGCGATTTTGCCGATGGATTTGCCGAGGTGCTGGATATGGCTGATGAAACCATCCTGCTGGATATATACCCGGCAAGGGAGCTGCCTATTGAGGGGGTTAACAGTGAGATGATATTAAGCCGCATGAAACTGGCTAACAAGCGCAAGGCTGCCAAACAAGAGAGTATTGAAATAGTACGCACCGAGAAACCCGAGCTGCTGCTAACAGTAGGTGCAGGTGATATTGATGCAATGGTGCAACCCTATAAAAGCGCTTTAGAAAATGTTTAAGAAACGCATCTGGAAACCGCTGCTGATTGGTTTGGGATGGCTGGTAAGCCTCTCGGGCCTGGTGGTGCTGATGAGTTTCATTGAAGTGAAAAAGGCCGAACTGGTTTGCAAAAAGGTAAAAGTATTTATCCCCGGCAACCAGTACTTTATTGACAGGCAGGAGATAGATAACATCCTCGGCGCAAGCGGTAAGAATCTGGTTGGTCGCAGATTGGAGAATATCGATATCCACGCGTTGGAAAACAAACTGAAGCATAATCCATTTGTGGAGTATGCCCGTGTTTATGAGGATATGGACGGCACCCTGCAGGTAGAAGTGGTACAACGCAAGCCAATGCTGCGGATCATGAACCGCTTTGAGCAGGATTTTTACGTGGACGAGCACGGTATGAAAATGCCGCTTTCACAAAACTTTACCGCGAGGGTATTGGTTGCCAATGGTTTTATTGATGAGTTGTTTGCCAACAAGGTCGACTCGTTGCATACCGTAATGGCAAAGGATATTTACAAAACAGCCGATTTCATCAGGAAGGACTCATTATGGGATGCGCAGATAGCGCAGATCTATGTGAACGAGAACCATGAGATAGAGCTGATACCGCGGGTAGGCAACCAGCGCATATTGCTGGGTAATGCCGACTCATTGGATGTGAGGTTCAATAACCTTAAAGTGTTTTACAAACAGGCACTGCCAACTGTGGGTTGGGATGCTTATAAGGTTATCAACATAAAATATTTTAACCAGGTAGTGGGGGTTAAAAACGAAACGCTGCTGGATTCGCTTAAGCGCCGCAAGGAGTTTGAAGCCGATTCAATAAAGCGTGCAAAAATTAAACAAGACACGGCGCAGGCAGAAAAACCGCCGGTTTTATAACAGTACGGAAAAGACATCTATTAAAAATTAAAAGTATGGACAAGAGTTCGACACATGAAAAAAGCTCGCCAATTGTAGTAGGCCTTGATATAGGTACAACTAAAATTTGCGTGATCGTTGGCCGCAGGAGCAAGAACGGCAAAATAGAGGTGTTAGGGATAGGAAAAGCAGAGTCGGCGGGTGTCACGCGTGGTATGGTATCAAATATTGATAAAACCGTGCAGGGCATAGTACAGGCAGTAGATGTGGCCGGTACGCAGTCCAACGTTGAGATAAGGATAGTAAATGTTGGCATTGCCGGTCAGCACATAAAAAGCCTGCAGCACAGGGGCCTCATTACCCGCCGCGACCTATCACAAGAGATAGGCCGTAAGGATATTGATAAACTGGTTGAGGATATGTACAACCTGGTGATGCCGCCGGGAGAGGAGATCATTCATGTGTTGCCGCAGGAGTTTACGGTAGATAATGAGCCGGGTATTAAAGACCCTATCGGTATGGCTGGTGTACGCCTTGAGGCCAATTTCCACATCATATCAGGCCAGGTAACTGCCATTAAAAATATAGTAAAATGTGTTAACAAAGCACAGCTTGAAAGCCAGGAACTTATCCTTGAGCCTCTTGCATCGTCAGAGTCCGTACTGAGCGATGAGGAGAAAGAGGCAGGCGTAGTGCTGGTAGATATAGGTGGTGGCACAACAGATGTGGCTATCTTCCACGAAGGTATTATACGCCACACAGCCGTTATCCCGTTTGGTGGTAATAGCGTAACTGAAGATATCCGCGAGGGCTGTTCAGTAATGCGCAACATTGCCGAGCAATTGAAAGTAAGGTTTGGTTCTGCCCTGGCCGAAGAGAATAAAGAGAACGAGATAGTATGTGTTCCGGGCCTGCGTGGCCGCGAGCCAAAAGAGATCTCGGTTAAAAACCTGGCTTTTGTGATCCAGGCCCGTATGGAAGAGATCATTGAGCATGTTTACTACGAGATAAAATCATCAGGCTACGAGAAAAAGCTGATTGCCGGTATAGTAGTAACAGGTGGCGGTGCACAGTTAAAACACTTAACGCAACTGATAGAGTATGTAACCGGTTTAGATTGCCGCGTAGGTTACCCTAACGAACACCTTGCTAAGAACGAGGTATTGCCAAAAGCAACCTACGAGGATATGCAAAGCCCTACGTATGCTACAGGTATTGGTCTGTTGATAAAAGGTATCCAGAAAATGGAATACGAAGGCATGACAGCCGCACCGGCAACCGCAGCAGTTAAGCAGGAAAAAGTAAAATATACTGACGACCGCAAGTTTGGTTTGTTGAGCAAAATTTTAGAATCGGGTAAAAAATTTATTAAGGACGATATAAAGGATGAGGATTTCTTGAAGTAAAGCCTCTCCCCCAACCCCTCTCTGCTTCGCAAAGAGGGGAGCTAAAACCCTCTTTGCGCGCAGCGAAGAGAGGGTCGACGAGCGAAGCAATGTCGGGGTGAGTAAAACTCGCGAGGAGTTGAGTAAGCTACTTTTCCACAAACCATAACTTTTCCACATTATAAACGATTGTGGAAAAACCCTGTGGAAAAACTATTAATATTACATTAAGAAAATCTATCTAATCGTCAGAATATACATAGCTGAAAATAAGGATTATGCAGTTTGAGATGTTAAAGGAAAAATCGTCGATCATCAAAGTAATTGGTGTTGGCGGTGGCGGCGGCAACGCAGTAAACCATATGTACAGGCAGGGAATCACCGGTGTTGATTTCATTATTTGTAACACCGATGCGCAGGCTCTCGAGCTTAGCCCTATCCCTAACAAGGTTCAGTTAGGCGCAAGTTTAACAGAAGGTATGGGCGCCGGCTCTATCCCCGAGGTTGGTAAAAACTCGGCTATAGAGAACATTGACGACATTAAGCAGATGTTGGGCAGCAACACAAAAATGCTGTTCATCACCGCAGGTATGGGCGGTGGTACCGGTACAGGTGCAAGCCCTATTATAGCAAAGGCCGCCCGCGAGCTGGATATCCTTACGGTAGGCATCATCACCACTCCGTTCTCGTTTGAAGGCAAACGCCGTAAAATGCAGGCCGAAGAAGGTATGGAAGAACTGAAAAAGTATGTCGACTCATACCTGGTTATCTCAAACGACAGGCTTCGCCAGATCTTTGGTAATCTAACCATGAGTTCGGCATTTGCACAGGCAGATAACATCTTAACAACGGCCGCTAAAGGTATTGCCGAGATCATTACCCTGCCCGGTTATATCAACGTTGACTTTAAGGATGTGCGCACCGTAATGAAGGACAGCGGCGTATCTATAATGGGTAGCAGCAGTGCCGATGGTGAGAACCGCGCATTAAAAGCAGTAGAAGGTGCATTGGCATCTCCGCTGTTAAAAGATAACGAAATTGAAGGTGCACGTTACATCCTGTTAAACATCAGCTCAGGCGACAGCGAAGTAACCATGGATGAGGTAAGCGTTATTACCGATTACATCCAGGAAGAAGCCGGTTTAGCTGCCGACCTTATCTGGGGTAACTGTAAAGATGAAAATCTGGGCGATAAGATATCGGTAACCATCATCGCTACCGGTTTCCAAACTAAAGACGAGCGCGAGAAAGAGAACAACAACAAGAAAATAGTATCGATGCTGGTGCCTGAGAACGAGCCCTTGGTAAAACCCGTGAATGAGTTTATCACTCCGGTTAAAGCAGATACCGATCTGGTTGCTGAACCATATATGAAAAGCACCGTTAAGGACGAGCCTAAACAAACAGGTTTGTTCGACTTATTTGCCCGCGCTGAAGAGCAGGACAAACAAGATAATAACGACGTAATAAGATACAGCCTTACCGAAGAAGCACCAGCTGCCCCTGAAGAAGCAGAGGAAGCCGGATTTACTTTTAAAGTAACGGAGACCGTAATGAACTTTGAGCCTGTTGCTACGCAAGTACAGCAACCTGAGCCTGAACCTGAACCGGAGCCACAAGCTTTAAATGCCGACGAAGATAAAACTGATGAGTCTATTGAAGAGCAGCTGCGTAAATCTCGCGAGCGTATCATGCGCTTAAAAGACCTGAGCATGAAACTGCGCAACGGCAACATCCAGGAACTGGAGAATGTGCCTGCCTACAAACGCAAGGAAATAGCCCTTCAGCAAACACCTGCATCAGATGAAAGCCAGGTATCAAGGTTTTCATTATTGCCTGATAGCGACGGTAAAACCGAGATAAGGAACAATAACTCATTCCTGCACGATAACGTTGACTAATTGATTGAACCCTATACTAAGCCTTCCGACCCTTCGGAAGGCTTTTTTTGTTAAAGATTCTTTACGATAGTTAGCTACTATCTTGCGTTAAGGCTTTGTTAAGTTTTGGCAACAAAGCTGTGTGTTTTGCGTTTTGGGTTTGATGACAGCCTGTTATGGGCTATATTTGAGGTGTTATTTTTAAGAGAGAAACTATTTTGGACTTATTTGATAAAATCAATAAAAACGTAGGCGGGCCTATAGGCCAGCACCAGAAATGGTCGCACGGTTATTTTTCATTCCCTAAGTTAGAGGGCGAAATTCACCCGCACATGCAGTTCAACGGCAAAACCCATTTGGTGTGGAGCCTAAACAATTACCTTGGCTTAGCCAACCACCCCGAAGTGCGCCGGGCCGATGCTCAGGCCGCTGCAGATTACGGCATGGCTTACCCGATGGGTGCCAGGATGATGTCTGGCAATACCATTCACCACGAGGAGCTGGAGAATGACCTGGCCAGATTTGTAGGTAAAGAAGCCGCATTTTTATTAAACTATGGCTACCAGGGCATGGTGTCTATCATCGATGCACTGGTTGACCGTAACGACGTTATCGTTTACGATGCAGAATCGCATGCCTGTATCATTGATGGTGTTCGCCTGCACATGGGTAAACGCTTTGTGTACAAGCATAATGATGTAGATAGCTTTGAGAAACAACTGCAACGTGCCGAACGTATCACCATGCAAACCGGTGGCGGCATCCTGGTGATCACAGAGGGTGTTTTCGGTATGTCTGGCGCGCAGGGTAAACTGAAAGAGATAGTAGCATTAAAGGATAGATATAAATTCCGCATACTGGTTGATGATGCGCATGGTTTTGGTACCATGGGTAAAACCGGTGCCGGCACGCACGAGGCGCAGGATTGTGTTGAAGAGATCGATATTTTCTTCGGTACCTTTGCTAAATCTATGGCAGGTATAGGTGCATTTGTGGCTGCAGATAGCCAAATTATCAGTTACCTGCGTTATAATATGCGTTCGCAAACATTTGCCAAGGCGTTACCAATGCCTATGGTGATGGGCCTTAAAAAACGCTTTGAGCTATTGAAGGCAAACCCCGAACTGCGCGAGAAACTGTGGGCGGTAGCCAACGCCCTGCAAAAAGGTTTGGTTGAGCATGGTTTTGATATTGGTGTAACTAACAGCATGGTGACCCCCGTTTTCCTGAAAGGCGACCTGATGGAGGCCACCAGCCTTACCCGCGACTTGCGCGAGAACCACGATATCTTCTGCTCTATAGTCGTATATCCGGTTATTCCTAAAGGACTAATAATGCTTAGGCTGATTCCTACGGCTATGCACACCCTTGATGATGTGCAGAAAACCCTTACTGCATTTGCTGCCGTTGCCGCTAAGCTGAAAGATGGCGACTATAAAATGGCCGTTGTAGCATAAACTTTTTGTCAGAAAATTTAAAAATCCTGCGCAAAACACGCAGGATTTTTTGTTTTTGCTTAATAATGGCTTTAAATGCTGTTTTTATAACTATTAAGGCGTTTAGTTAAGTGTTAGATAAAAAAATAATGCATTGGGCAATAATTCTTTAATAAATGTCGGCACTACTAATCAAGCTGTTTTTAAAAGCAGCAAACAACAGCATAGTTTTTGATAATTTATAGCTGATAATGTGGAAAAAAACCGCTTTAAAGGCACTATTTTATAGGTAAAAAAATTTTTTTTTTGCACAAAAGAAATTAGATTAGCTTTAATTAAAACAATAAACCTCAAATTTTTAAAGGAGTAGTCACAATGAAAAAATTCGAAGAAGTAAAACAACTGGTTGCATCATTAGAGGCAGATGCTGACAAATTCTACAACAAAGGCAACAGCGCAGCTGGTACCCGCGTTCGTAAAGGCATGCAAGATCTTAAGAACTTAGCGCAAGCTATCCGTCTTGAGGTTCAGGACACTAAAAACCAAGCATAATTTGCCTGCACAAGGTTAATTTACTTTTAAATAAAAAATCCGGTAGCTGAGAAGGTACCGGATTTTTTATTGGTTACAATATGTGCGTCATTGCGAGGTACGAAGCAATATCTTCAGGACAAGTTAACACCTTGCTTCCAGGATTTGCTTAAAGAGATTGCTTCGTACCTCGCAATGACGCGTAGTAAAGTGCTTATCTCACCACCTTCAACTGCTCGGCGATCTTCTCATCAGCATTAGCACTCACATTTACCAATGGCAAACGTACTGTATCGCCGCAAACGCCCAATTGCTTCAGGGCGGCTTTAACACCCGCAGGGCTGCCTTCGGCAAACATCAGGCGGGTAAACTCTATCATACTGTAGTGAGAAGCGTGTGCGCCTTTAAAATCGCCGGCAAGGCACTTTCTTATCATGTCTGAGAACTGTTTCGGCAACGCATTGCCTACAACAGATATCACACCAACACCACCCATTGCTACCATTTGTAACGAGATAGGGTCATCGCCGGATATCACCAGGAAATCCTCAGGCTTATCGCGGAATAACTGGTTCAGCAGGTCAAAACTACCCGATGCCTCTTTTATGCCGATGATGTTTTTAAACTCCTTAGCCAAACGCACGGTGGTCTCAGCAGCTACTGATGAGCCTGTACGGCTTGGTACGTTATAAAGGATTATAGGCAGCTTAGCAGCCCCGGCAATTGCCTTGTAATGCTGGTAAATACCTTCTTGTGTTGGTTTATTATAATGCGGACTTGCCGATAGAATAGCATCGTAACCATCTATATCAAACTCAGCAATTTCGGTAACAGTTTCGCGCGTGTTATTGCCACCTATACCGGCAACAAGGGCAACACGTTTATTCACGGTTTTGGCAGTAAATTCCCACACCTTCTTCTTCTCGTCCTTGCTCAAAGTGGCGCTTTCGCCGGTTGTACCTAACGATACGAGGTACTCCACCCCGTTATCGATAAGGTGGCCTATCAGCTTTTCTAAAGCCGGGTAATCCACCTCTCCGTCTGCCTGAAAAGGAGTAACCATTGCAACTCCCGTTCCGTGAAATTTGTTCATGTTCAATTATTAAAGGTTGCTAAGATAATAATTAGAGATTAGAGGGCAGAGATAAGTGATTAGTTTTTTACACAAGAGCTTTTTCCCCGCCCTTGTTGGTGTCGTCACCAACAAGCCGCATGCAAGGTTACTAAGGCAGGTTGCCACGCATAAAGTTGTTGGTGAGGACACCAACAACGAGGCAAAAAAGGTTTGTCAGTCTGAGCTTGTCGAGGACTTGTCCGCGCGGTGAATGGTTCGACAAGCTCACCATGACATTCGGATGCATTCTGTAAATTCTAAAATTCAGTAAATCCTGATTCAGACGATCCCATGCAAGGCACCACCTTTAATCCCCATCGCATCAACAGTCTTCTCCACTGCCGTGTCTCGTTCTAACACAGGTGCGTGGTGTGGCTTAATACGGGCATCTATCATCAGCGGGCCGTGGCAGCCCCAATGTTTGTGCTCGGTAAAGCTGTTAATGCCATAGATATCGTGGCTTGGGTTGCTGCGGGTAAAGGTTACCCATACCAGGTTATTGATGTTGGCGGCAGTAAAAGCCGCATCATCACATAATACCATTAACGGCAGACCTAGCAGATCAGCTTCGGCAAGGTGTTCCTGCAGGATATCCAGTATCAGTGGCATATCGCTCTGGCGGATATTCTTTGGTATTTCCACTGCCAGTACGCCCGGCATCGCCATTTTGTAATTGACGATAGGGCGGGGTAGGTCAAACGACGATGGCAGCTCCGTCCACAATTCGCGTTTGATATCACCGGCAACGGTAACGGCTACCTTGCTGCCGCTGTTGAGGCCTTCGCCGCTGTAATCCAGCGTATCGATTGTTGTGCGGGTATGGAAATGCAGATCGCGGGTAAGATCAACGCGTTGCAGTATATGTTTCAGGAATGCGCCGATGTCGTTCACGTCCAGGCCCGGGTTATCCTCTTTAGCCGCGATGAATAAGTACTTGGCCAGGCTCAGCTGCCCCTTGCCCAAAATATGGTTGGCAATAGTGATCAGTTCTGCCGGGTGGCGTTCCTTTACATACGGCGTATAGCGCTCGCTGCCGATGGCGAAAAGCAAGGGGTGTACGCCTGCCGCATCCACCGCGTTAACGGCGTGCAGGCCCGGTATTTCTTTCGGCAGGGCGCTGCCGGTAATCTCATGTATCAGTGCACCAAAGCTGGTATCTTCCTGCGGCGGGCGGCCCACCACCGTAAACGACCAGATGGCATCTTTACGGTGGTAAACGTTATGCACTTTCATCAGCGGGAAAGGGTGAGTGAGGCTATAATAACCCAGGTGGTCGCCAAAAGGGCCTTCGGGTTTGTTTTCCATTGGCATAACCGTGCCGGTTATCACAAAATCCGCATCGGCAGAAATACAGAAACCCTCGGCATCATAAAAATAACGGAAACGGCGGTTTCCTAAAGCCCCCGCGAATGTCATCTCGCTTAAACCCTCGGGCAGCGGCATCACCGCAGCAACCGGGTGCGATGGCGGGCCACCTACAAATATGCTCACCTTTAGCGGCTGGCCTTTTGCGTTCGCTTTGGTTTGATGTACGCCAATGCCGCGGTGCAGCTGGTAGTGCAAGCCTATCTCTTTATCCTGTACATAATCGTTACCACCTAACTGGATGCGATACATGCCCAGGTTAGCATTCATAATGCCGGGAGCATCAATGTCTTCGGTATAAACCTGCGGCATGGTTACAAAGGGACCGCCATCTATAGGCCAGTTTACCACCTGCGGCAACTCGCTTATCTGCGTACGGCCATACATCACAGGCGCACTTTTGCCCACTTTCATCGGCAGAGCCGAAAGTGCCGTTAATGCCGTATTGGCATATTTAAACGGATGTTTAACCGCTTTTATAGGGTCATTTTTGATATCAACCAGTGTCTTGATCTTCTCCAGTGTATCGCGGAAGATAAATTTCGACCTATCCAGCGTACCAAACAAATTAGATATCGCCGGGAACTTACTGCCCTTCACATTCTCGAACAGAACGGCCGGCCCCTCGTTCTCAAACACGCGCAGGTGTATGGCTGCCATTTGCAGGTAAGGGTCGACTTCTTCTTTTATGCGGATGAGGTGACCATGTTTCTCCAGATCGGTAATGCAGGCCTGTAAGCTTTTGTATCCCATTTGGTGCCAAAGATATTACATAATGCCGTCAATAAGAAGTTGCAAAAGCTTACCTTTACCGCTGTCAATTATACCAACCCCATGTCGGTACTTGTTTTTACTGCTATTATTCTGGTAGGCGCTTATTTTGCCGGCTTGCTGGGTTCTTTAACGGGCCTTGGCGGCGGTGTTGTTATCATCCCCCTGCTTACTATTTTGTTAGGGGTTGATATTCATTATGCTATCGGTGCTTCGCTCATATCCGTTATTGCTACCTCATCGGGTTCGGCGGCGGCGTATGTAAAAGAAGGGATTACCAATATAAGGCTGGGAATGTTCCTGGAGATAGCAACCACCATCGGCGCTTTGGTTGGCGCATTGATAGCGGTTTATATCCCCACGCAATTCATAGCCATTCTGTTTGGTATCATCCTTACATTTTCGGCCATCATGTCGTTACGTAAAAAGGCGCAAAACACACTCTCTAAACCCACTTACCTGGCTGCTAAACTTAAACTATACGGGAGCTATCCCAACGGCAAAGGCGAGCAGGTCGAGTACGGCGTGACCCACGTTAGCGGCGGCTTTTTCATGATGCTGTTTGCAGGTGTTATTTCGGGTTTGTTGGGCATCGGCTCCGGCGCGTTGAAAGTAATTGCGATGGATACCATTATGCGTATCCCATTCAAAGTATCAACCACTACCAGTAATTTTATGATAGGGGTAACGGCTGCTGCAAGTGCGGTGGTTTACCTGCAACGCGGTTACATAGACCCGGGCATCTCTATGCCGGTAGTGCTGGGGGTTTTGCTTGGCGCCATGACGGGTTCCAAGATCCTTGTCCACACCAAATCATCGCGCTGGTTGCGCTGGGTGTTTGCCGTAGTGGTTACCTTTTTGGCCGGGCAAATGATCTACAACGGGGTAATGGGGAAAATATAGCAGAGATTAGTTAATTAGTGATCAGAGATTAGGATTGTTTCAAAACACTATATTTATCGCATTATAACTAACTAACCTCTAATTAACCAATCTCCAATCACTAACCCCCATGAAACGCCTGTTCTCCAATCTTACTTTTCAGGTTATTGTTGCCATTTTACTGGGGATATTGGTGGGCTTGTATTTTAAAGATTTTGCGCCGACTGCGCAGCTTATCAGCAAAACGTTCATCAGTTTGATAACCATGCTGATAGCGCCTATTATTTTTTTCACCATTGTGCTGGGCATTGCCGGTATGAGTGATATGAAGAAGGTAGGGCGTGTTGGTGGCAAGGCCCTGCTTTACTTTGAACTGGTGACCACTCTTGCTTTGGTAATTGGTGTTGCTATTGCTAACATCGTAAAACCTGGTGCCAACTTTATCAATAATCATGTTAAGGTAGATTCATCTAAATTGGCCGAATACGAAAAGGCTGCCGCCAATATGAAATGGGGCGAGTTTTTTGCCCACATCGTACCGGGCAACCTGTTTAAAGCTTTTGCCGACGGCGATATTCTGCAGATCCTGTTCTTTGCCATTTTGTTCGGTTTCGGCTTAAGCCGGATGGGGAAAACGGGTGAATCGCTCATTCAGTCGTTTGATAAGCTGTCGAAAGTGTTCTTTAATATCATGAAAATAGTGATGAAGGCCGCCCCGCTGGGTGCCTTCGGCGGGATGGCTTATACTATCAGTACTTACGGTATCAAGACTTTGCAGCCGCTGGCTATGCTCATGGGCTCGGTATATCTCACTATGTTCCTGTTCATTTTTGTGGTGCTAAATATCATCGCGGCACTGTTCAAATTCAGCCTGTGGCAATATCTAAAGCATATTAAAGAGGAGATACTCATTGTTCTGGGTACATCCTCATCAGAGTCGGCCCTGCCGGGGATGATGGAAAAGCTGGAGAAATTTGGCTGTTCAAAATCGGTAGTAGGTTTGGTTATCCCCGCGGGATATTCTTTTAACCTGGATGGGACAACTATTTATCTCTCCATGTCTACCATTTTTCTGGCGCAGGTATTTAAGATCAACTTGTCGTTAGAGCAACAACTCACCATCATAGGCATATTGATGCTTACCTCAAAGGGGGCAGCAGGTGTTACGGGAAGTGGTTTTATTGTATTAACCTCAACTTTGGCAGCTATCAAAATTATCCCTGTTGAGGGGGTAGCTATCCTGCTGGGGGTAGACCGCTTTATGAGCGAAGCACGTGCCATTACCAATGTTATCGGCAACGGTGTGGCAACTATTGTGGTAGCAAAAAGTGAAGGTGAGTTTAGCCCTCAGGTTCCCTGACGGGAGAGTGGTAATACTTAACGTTATCTGTAAATGAAAACAATATCAATCTGCCTGGTTCTGGTTATTTCGTGCTTTGTTGCTTTTGGGCAGAAGGCGAAAAAAACACGTAAAGCACCCCGCACTATTGTACTGAATTGGGAACCTGTTGCCTACCCTGACCTTCAAAAAAATATCGATCAGCTCAGGTACGATTCGGTTAAAGTGTTTTCTTTCGGATGCGAAAAACTATTAAACCCGCAACCAAAAGGTTTTTTATACAAGACCAGGCAGGATGGCGAAGGTATAAGATTTGGTGAACCGATTGTTGATTCCACTCAGCACTGGCTGCCTACACTGGCTGACGCGGGTCATGTATTATCATCCAAAGACACTGAAAAAATACTGACCACAGTAAAAAAGTACCTGCATGATCAATATAAAGGCAATCCCTTAGGCTGTTTTGATCCGCATATGGGCATAGTATTTTTTAAAAACGGAATAGCTAATGCGCATATGGATGTCTGCTTAGGATGCAGTAAAATGTATTTTGAGATCTTCAACGAGCAGAAAGTTATGTACAGATTTAATTTAGAGTTGTTAGGTAAAAACACAGAAAACTTATTTAGATCTCTAAAATCCGGTTATCAGCTTATCGATTGTAAATAAGCTTCACTACCTTACCGTCCCTTTCCTAAAGTCAACCTGTGTAGGTGCATCCTTACCTTTCAGGTTCTTATAACTATCATAATTGCGTTTAATGTATTGCGATAGGTCGTACTCGGTCATGCCGTCAATTAAGTATTGGGGCGGCTGGTAGTTGGCCATAAAGGTATCCAGCGAGTCGCCTTTCATGCCGGTAACTTTAGTTACCAGTCCGCGGTTAAAGCGCAGGGCAATATGGTTATCGCGCTCCAGCCGTATCATGGCCTGCTGCAGGCGGTACTGGCTGGTCTTCTTTTTAAACAGGCTTTTATACAGGGCCAATACATCAACATTAACAAAAGCAAAAGGTGCATCGGTACTGCTGTGGTGCATTATATCGGTAAGTACAGGGCCCTTAAAAGCATACTCCTTGGCAAAAATGCGGCGGTTATCCAATGAATCCTGCAGGTAGCGTTTTTTTGCAGATACGGTTACACCGTTCAGTTTATAAGTAAGTGGTACCAGTTCTATTAGTTTCAGTTGCCCGCTAAATGGTGTTACAGGGATGGCCACGGGTTTGTAGCCCATGGTTTTTATTTTCAGGGTATCACTTATCTGTCGTATGCGTACGGTGAACCCACCCGCCTCGTTGGTAAAAACATTTGAACCCGTTACCGATACCACTATAAAAGGCACCGGTTTGCGCGTGTCTTTCTCAATAACAAAACCGGTAACATTTTGGGCTGATGCTTTTATACAGCAAAATAGTAACATCAAAAAGGCCAGGTGTTTCATTTTTAGATGCTTTAATGATAAAGTTAAACAAAAAAGGCCTTTAAAAAAGCCTTTAACAGTTTTTAACAGTGTGGTTGATGGGAATGCTCATTCAATGCATGGGTTTAAAGATCGCCTTTAGCCGGCCAATAATTAAAAAGTTATTAAGGTTTTGGATCATAATACACTGTAAATACCCTGCCGCTAACCACGGTGGAAATTTTTTGACGTAAAAATGCCATACAGGGCAAAATTTAGTTTGACTTTAAGGCCAATAACTTTAGCTTTGCCATACAAAAATCAAAAGCCGATGAGCGTTCTCGTAAATAAAGATTCGAAAGTTATCGTACAAGGTTTCACAGGCAAAGAAGGTTCATACCATGCCGAGCAAATGATAGCCTATGGTACACAGGTTGTTGGTGGTGTTACACCGGGTAAAGGTGGCCAAAGCCATTTAGACCGCCCTGTGTTTAACACAGTGAAAGATGCAGTTGACCAAACTGGTGCCGATGTATCTATCATTTTTGTGCCGCCTGCATTTGGTGCTGATGCCATTATGGAAGCTGCCGAAGCAGGTATTAAAGTTATTGTATGTATCACCGAAGGTATCCCTACAAGGGATATGATAGAGGTTAAAGAATATATCAGTGATAAAGATACCCGTTTAATTGGCCCTAACTGCCCTGGTATTATCACTGCTGATGAAGCTAAAATTGGTATTATGCCGGGCTTTATCTTCAAAAAAGGTAACGTAGGTGTGGTATCAAAATCAGGTACTTTAACTTACGAAGCGGTTGACCAGGTTGTTAAAGCCGGTTTAGGTATTACTACCGCCATAGGTATCGGTGGCGACCCTATTATTGGTACACCAACCAAAGATGCGGTTGAATTGCTGATGAACGACCCTGATACCCACGGTATCATCATGATCGGCGAGATAGGTGGTGGTATGGAAGCAGAAGCTGCCCGCTGGATAAAAGAAAACGGTACTAAACCGGTTGTTGGCTTTATTGCCGGCCAAACTGCGCCTCCGGGCCGCCGTATGGGCCATGCTGGTGCCATTGTTGGTGGTGCTGATGATACTGCTGCTGCAAAAATGAAAATTATGGCAGAGTGTGGTATCCGCGTTGTAGAATCTCCTGCCGAGATTGGCGCTGCCATGGCAGAGGAATTAGCTAAGAAATAATACCCCTGGCTCCCTGAAGGGGGAATAGGATTTAATATAAAAAGTCCCGGTCAAATTTTTGGCCGGGACTTTTTTGTTTACAGGCATCGCGATACCGGGTTTATTTTAACACTTCAAAAGTGGTGTAATTTTATTTGAAAGTTTTTGTTGTAAAGTTTTTGTGAAAATTTTAAACCTTATCGAAATAATCATGTTGTAGCAAGAGAAATCCTATTCTTTACACATGAGATCAAAATTACTTTGCCTTATCCTTTTGAGTTTTTCTGTTGCGCTGTTCAGCTGCAAAAAGGATAAAGACGATTCACTATCATCTGTTAAAAAGAACATTATTGGTACCTGGGAAGTGCAAAGCGTTACCGAAGTACGTTATGATGCATCGGGCAAACAAGTTGATACCCGCGACCTTGGCGTTAACCCCGGCACACAGGTCCGTTTCATTGACCAAACCACTGTAAACGACGGTTCTATTGATAAAGATTATCCCTACTCGCTTAACGAAACCGAAGGCAAGGCAACACTCACCATTGACAATCAAACTTATAACATAAGGATCACCAACGGTACCATGACCTGGGCATTGGAGGCCGAGGTTATTAATGATAGCTACTCTAAAAGCGTTATTACTTACCAGTTTAAAAAAGTATAAACAATAAACCAAACAATAAAATCCCAAACACAATGAAATCAAAAGCACTTTTACTTATTTTATTTATTTCAACTGCTTTATTTAGTTGTAAAAAAGACAAAGCCGATTCTGTATCAACAGTAAGAAAAGAAATAGTTGGTAAATGGCAAATCCAATCACTTACTTATGTTGGTTATGACGCATCTGGCAAAGAAGTGGAAAGAGAAACCCAAAACGGAGATGATAGTAACACCATTGAATTTTTAATTGATAACACGGTTAGAACCTCAAGTTCGGATGGTAGTTCTCCTTATGCTATAAGTGAGGTAAATGGAAAAGCGCAGGTTCAATATCAGAATCAAACTTATAACGTTAAAATTACCAGCGGTACAATGGTATGGACGGTTGAACAGACCGGAGAAAATCAGGCTTATGCTAAAATCGTTTTAACAATTCAGTTTAAAAAAGTATAATCCAGTAGCTTATACTATTAAAAGTCCTGGTTAGCAATAGCCGGGATTTTTTATTTATATGGCGCCGAAATCATATTCTGACAACGACACTGCATTGCGCAGAACACCCATAGTCAACCCTTTGTAAACATCCTTTTACCAAACAATCAAAAGGTTGTATTTGTCGTATATTTATGTGTGGAGCAATGGTGAAATTCACTCATTCGCTCATTCCATCATTCACTCATTAAATTGATAACATGTCATATAATCAGTTAACACCCGAAGAAGAATACGTAATACTACATAAAGGAACCGAGCGCCCTTTTACCGGCGATCTGTTGAACAATAAGGCACAGGGCGTGTATGTGTGCAAGCGTTGTGATACGCCGCTTTACCAGTCGGCAGATAAGTTTGAATCTTTTTGTGGCTGGCCAAGCTTTGATGACGAGATACCAGGCGCGGTAAAACGTGTACCCGATGCTGATGGCCGTCGCGTAGAGATCGTATGCAACAATTGCGGCGCGCACCTGGGGCACGTTTTTGAAGGAGAGTTTATGACGCCTAAAAATACGAGGCATTGTGTAAACTCCATCTCCATGAAATTTGTACCAATTGATGAATTGAAGAAATAAGTTTAAAAGCTAAACACCGGGACAGTAAATATCATCCCCGTCAGCACAAAAAACTGACGGGGATTTTTTCTTTTTCCACATTAATATTTTGTTGAAAAATCCTGAAGGAATTAGTGCTTTTTCGGCGTGCGGAAACCGCTTTTCTGAAGCCTTTTAGCTTAGACATTCCTTTGGGTTTTAGGGTTGTTGAGAATGTGTTTATATCCTGCAAATTTTTCTGATTTTTTATTTTCAGCATCTCATATCGGGTGATAATGCGCTGTTTTATAAACCATTGAAATTTTTATCATCCCACAATAATCTGAATGTCATGTTGATGATTGTGGACAACTTATAGGTGATGTTAAAAACTTAGACTATCTCGCAATTATTGGATGCCCTATCTTTGGATTACAAGTTCTTTCAAGGCTATCTATGATGTGGGCTATCTGCCCGCAAATTTGAAAAAAGAACCATAACAAATATGGTTTAGAACGTGCAACTAATAACAAGTTGAAGTAGGATCTGGAGAGGTTGAAATTGAGTGAGTAATAAGCGCAAGTCGGTGTCGGCTGCTAACTTTTGTAAAAAACTCACATGGTAATCGTATCGGCTTTTGGGCCGGTTTTAGTGCAAATTGAAAGAACGCGTAACGGAGTATTTAGATATATAATATAAAGAGGCAATGCAAGAGGAAACCGAATTACTGTTAAGAGAAAACAAAGACCGCTTTGTTATTCTGCCGATAAAATACCCTGCAATATGGGAGATGTACAAAAAGTCTGAAGCCAGCTTCTGGACCGCCGAAGAGATAGATCTTTCGGACGATCTGAAACACTGGGAGAGCTTAAACTCGGGCGAAAAACATTTTATATCGCACGTATTAGCATTTTTTGCGGCCAGTGATGGTATAGTGAACGAGAACCTTGCCATAAACTTCATGAGCGAAGTGCAACTGCCAGAGGCGCGTTGTTTCTACGGTTTCCAGATCATGATGGAGAACATCCACTCTGAAACCTATGCATTACTTATTGATACTTATGTAAAAGATCCGGTTGAGAAGGATCGCCTTTTTCACGCTATTGAAACCGTGCCTTGTGTAGGTAAAAAAGCAGAATGGGCGCTTCGCTGGATAAACAACGGAACTTTTGCAGAACGTTTGGTAGCATTTGCTGCTGTTGAGGGGATCTTCTTCTCTGGTAGTTTCTGTTCTATCTTCTGGTTAAAGAAACGCGGTTTAATGCCGGGCTTAACCTTTAGCAATGAGCTGATCTCTCGTGATGAAGGTTCGCACTGTGAGTTTGCTTGTTTATTATACAGCATGCTGGAGAACAAACTAAGCAAAGAGGCTGCAACAGCTATCATTACTGATGCGGTTGAAATTGAAAAAGAATTTGTTACTGATGCACTACCGGTTAACCTGATTGGTATGAACGCCAAACTAATGCAGCAATACATTGAATTTGTTGCCGACAGATGGTTAGTAGAGCTGGGTTACGATAAAGTGTACAATGCAACCAATCCGTTTGATTTTATGGAGATGATAAGCCTGCAGGGCAAAACCAACTTCTTTGAAAAACGTGTTGGCGACTACCAAAAAAGCGGCGTAATGAATAGCCCTGAGAGTAAATCATTCTCATTAGACGAGGATTTTTAGGGGTTAGTGATTGGAGATTTGTGATTAGAGATTAGGAGAAGATCAATCGGTGCAATCACAACCAAAATCAGTGTAATCAAAAATAGAGAGTAAGAATAATTAATATATAACTTAAACCATCCGGCGGGCGGCCGGGTAAATAAGGAGGCGGTAAAACAATGTTTGTAGTAAAAAGAGACGGCAGAAGAGAGTCGGTTAAGTTCGACAAAATTACAGCTCGTATTGAGAAGCTGTGCTACGGGTTCAACCTGGTTGATCCTATTGATGTAGCGAAAAAAGTAATTGAAGGTTTGTTTGATGGTGTTACCACATCAGAGCTGGATAACCTTGCGGCTGAGACAGCGGCATCGTTAACTACCAAACACCCTGATTATGCTTTGCTTGCATCGCGTATAGCAGTATCAAACCTGCACAAAAACACTACCAAGTCGTTCTCTGAGACCATGAAACGCCTTTATGAGTACATTGACCCTAAAACAGGCAAAAGCGCTGCTTTATTGGCCGATGATGTATTCGATATTATCCAGGCAAATGCTGACATTTTGGATAGCAGCATCATTTATGACCGCGACTTCGGTTTTGATTACTTCGGCTTTAAAACCCTTGAGAAATCATACCTGTTAAAGCTTGACGGTAAAATTGCCGAGCGCCCTCAGCACCTGTTTATGCGTGTATCAGTAGGTATCCACAAAGAAGATATCGAAAGCGCCATCAAAACATACAACCTGATGAGCGAGCGCTGGTTTACACACGCAACACCTACTTTATTTAACGCCGGTACTCCAAAACCTCAAATGTCGTCATGTTTCTTGTTAACCATGAAAGATGACAGCATCGAGGGTATCTACGATACATTAAAACAAACTGCTAAGATCTCGCAAAGCGCAGGTGGTATTGGCCTAAGCATCCACAATGTGCGTGCTACAGGTTCATATATCAGCGGTACTAACGGTACCAGCAACGGTATTATCCCAATGCTGCGTGTGTTTAACGATACTGCCCGCTATGTTGACCAGGGTGGTGGCAAGCGTAAAGGCGCTTTCGCTATCTACCTTGAGCCATGGCATGCAGATATCTTTGAATTCTTAGACCTGCGTAAAAACCATGGTAAAGAAGAAATGCGTGCACGTGACTTGTTCTACGCCCTTTGGGTATCAGACCTGTTCATGAAACGCGTTGAGGCTAACGAAGACTGGAGCCTGTTCTGCCCGCACGAAGCACCTGGTTTAGCTGATTGCTTCGGTGCCGAGTTTGAAGCTTTATACACCAAATACGAAAGAGAAGGCCGCGCACGCAAAACCATTAAAGCACAAGAGCTTTGGTTTGCGGTGCTTGATTCACAAGTTGAAACCGGTACACCATACTTGTTGTACAAAGATGCTGCTAACGGTAAATCAAACCAGCAAAACCTGGGTACTATAAAAAGCTCAAACCTTTGTACCGAGATCATCGAGTACACATCTGCCGATGAGGTAGCGGTTTGTAACCTGGCTTCATTAGCATTGCCACGCTTTGTTATCGATGGCCAGTTTGATCATCAGAAATTATACGATGTTACCTACCAGGCAACATTGAATTTGAACAAGATCATTGATCATAACTTCTACCCTGTGGTAGAGGCAGAGCGTTCAAATTTGCGCCACCGTCCGGTTGGTTTAGGTGTACAGGGCTTGGCAGATGCTTTCATCCTGTTGCGTTTACCTTTCGAGAGCGACGAAGCAAAACAACTGAACAAAGAGATCTTCGAGACCATCTACTTTGCTTCAATGACAGCTTCTAAAGACCTGGCTATTCAGGATGGTGCTTACGAAACGTTCAAAGGTTCACCACTGTCTGAAGGTAAGTTCCAGTTTGATCTTTGGGATGTTAAACCTGCAAGTGATCGTTGGGATTGGGAAAATCTTCGCCTGGATGTAATGAACCACGGTGTACGTAACTCGTTATTGGTTGCACCGATGCCAACTGCATCTACCTCACAAATTTTGGGTAACAACGAGTGTTTTGAGCCATACACTTCAAACATCTATACCCGCCGTGTATTAAGCGGAGAGTTTGTAATAGTGAACAAACACTTACTGCGCGACCTGGTTGACCTCGGTTTATGGAACAACACCATGAAAGACAGGATCATTGCTGCAAACGGTTCTATCCAGGATATTGCTGAGATACCTGCCAATATCAAAGAACTGTACAAAACCGTATGGGAAATTAAGATGCGTAACATCATTGATATGGCTGCCGATAGGGGTGCTTATATCTGCCAGTCGCAGTCGCTTAACTTGTTCATTAACTCGCCAAATGCATCTAAACTTACTTCAATGCACTTCTACGCATGGAAGAAAGGCCTTAAAACAGGTATGTACTACCTGCGTACTCAGGCTGCATCACAAGCGGTTAAATTTACAGTTGAGAACCAGGGCGGTAAAAACATGGAAGCCGTTATACCAGAGGTTGTTGGTAACACCAGCGAAGAAGAAATGCCGGCCGGCCCAACCTGTTCAATGGAAGAAGGCTGCGTTACCTGCTCTGCATAATTTCGCCTAATTTTAGTCGATACAACATAGTCCACAAGACCATAGCCATAATTGGCTATGGTCTTTTTACGTTATGGTGATGGGGTTTAAAGTAAATTAAGCTACTATTGTGTACCTGCTATGAACCATTAACCATAGCCCATGAACCAACAATAATGCTCACTTCCGCCAAACACGAAATACTCCATTGCGAACGCTGCAGCAAACCGTTCGAGTGCAAGGCAAACGCCTACACCAAATGCCAGTGCAGTACCGTGCAATTGAGCATAAACGAAGTGCAATACGTAAGTGAGCTGTATGATGGCTGCTTATGTGCTAACTGTTTATTGGAACTGCAGAAAGAGTATCAGGAGAGTTTGTGAGAATATTTCATAATGATTAAATAATTAACAATTGTTTAATTTTAACAGTGGTGATTTTTCTTTGGTTAAATATTTTATTCTGAAATTGAATTAGCCAATTTTAAAATCTAAACATTATGAAAAAAAGCATTTTAGCCACATTGCTGGCCGGGTTAATTCTTGTTGGTATTTATTCATTTACCATTGTCCGCCCTACTCCCAAAAAAGTTGCTGTTAAACCCAAACAGGCATTTGCCTGCACTGCGGGTGTTACCGGTGCTCACGTTATCTCTAACGACGGTTGGAATGTAACCATTGGATGGAGCGGTACAGGTACCGTACATCATTACGATTATGGTGGCTATTACAAATGCTCAGTTCCGTCTATAAACACAACAGTAACTTACGGCAACCAGGTAACCATACCGTATCAATGCGGTGGCGGTACGCTGGTTATACGAGCCTATTGCGGCGATGGCTCATTAGGAGGTTATCAAACCTTTGTGTTTTAACATAAACCAAACTTAAAACAAAACAGCCGCAGGTATTATGCCTGCGGCTGTTTTGTTATTCATGTTTAATCTTCCAGTTAGGGTTACGATCTTCAAGGTTGGCAGCAATAATGCTGTAGATCTCTCGCGAATCGCCACTAACCCATATTAAGCGGGTGCGGATATAGTCTTCAACCCCTTCCGTATCTTTAAAGTGAAAATAGATGGTTGCCATACCCCGATTGTAAAATAGTCGCAGGTCGGTTATATCGGCCCATTCAATAATAAAGTGCCGGGCGTAATCTATTATGCCGGTTTGGTTTATCTCTAAGGCTGTTTTACCTTTTATGGCAGGGATAGTGTATTTTATAGTAATACGTACCAGGTATATCACCGGGGCAAGTATAACCAAAGCGGCTGCCACGGCACTACTTGTGTGATGCTTTTCAAACGGGGGGATAAAAATCATCATTATCAGGATAAAGATTACCCAGCCTAAAAAGGAAGTGCAAAAAAGGCAGTAACCAAGGTTATACCGGTAGATAATTTTATCGTCATGCATGGCACGGTAACGCTTTATATCCCACTGGCATGCCAGTTAGGCTTGCGGTCTTCAAGGTTGGCCTCTATAATGCCGTAAACGTCCTTATCATCACAGTCAACCCAGGTTAGCGACATTTTGATGCAGCTTTCGCGGCCGTTAAACAGGTTGTAATAGCAATACAGGGTAGAGAATCCCTGGGTATTATTAGTAAGGCGCAGGTCGGTAATATCGGCCCATTCTATGATCACGTTTTGCGGATAGTAAATAATGCCTTGTTGATTTATTTCCAGCGCAATGTTCTTTTTAAATGCCGGCACAACGTATTTGTAAATTATAACGGCGGCATATACCGTAAACAGCGCAAAAAACACACTCATTATAAAAACACCGCTTAGGCTACCTACATTAAAGTAATCATACAGGTCTATCCCAAGCCAAACAACCGGGATGGAGAAAAATACAGCGTACAGCAAGCTGCTGATCAAACTGTAGTGGAAATTGATCTTTTCTTCCTGATGCATAACGTTATAATTGATTAAACCTAATATAAGCAATTTTCTGAATTGCAAATTCGGTTTTTTTGCGTTTCGTATCAATTGCCTATCTTCACGCACTCATAAACGCATACTTAAATTATGAAATTGTTAGAAGGAAAAACCGCACTGGTAACCGGTGCTTCAAAAGGGATAGGCCGCAAAATTGCCGAAAAATTTGCTGAGCATGGTGCTAATGTAGCTTTCACATACTTATCATCAGTTGAAAAAGGCCAGGCTTTAGAGCAGGAACTGCAAAGCTTTGGCACCAAAGTAAAAGGTTACCGTAGCGATGCTTCGAAATTTGACGAAGCCGAAAAACTGATAAACGATATTGTTGCCGATTTTGGCGCACTGGATATTGTAGTGAACAACGCCGGTATCACCAAAGACGGCCTGCTGATGCGCATGACCGAAGAACAGTGGGACGAGGTGTTGGATGTTAACCTGAAATCTATCTTCAACGTTACCAAAGCAGCCTCAAAAATTATGATGAAGGCACGTAAAGGTGTGTTCATTAACATGAGCTCGGTTGTAGGTGTGCAGGGCAATGCCGGTCAAAGCAATTACGCAGCGTCTAAAGCAGGTATCATTGGTTTCTCAAAATCGGTTGCTAAAGAGTTGGGATCACGTAACATCCGTACCAACGTAGTAGCACCTGGCTTTATCCGTACCGAAATGACCGACGTATTAGACCCTAAAGTGGTTGAAGGCTGGGAAGCAAACATCCCATTAAAACGTGCCGGCGAGGTTGACGATGTAGCAAATGCCTGCGTGTTCCTGGCATCAGATATGGCAGCATACATCACCGGGCAGGTTATCCCTGTTGATGGTGGCATGTTGTAGTTTTAAATCAAAATTCAAAATTAAAAAGTCAAAAGTTGTGAAGAGCGACTTTTGACTTTTTTGTTTAAATTGATTAGTATGAAAGTCGGATTTGACAATGTCTATGATCATGTGATTTCTGTAGATGATTTTGTATTAAAATGGCGCTTTAACAGTCCTGCGTATAATGAGCTTCCTAAACTTCATCTTGATCAATTGAAGCCTCTTGATAAAGAAGGCTCTCGGTTTTTATGGGACTTTATCTCGGAAACTCGTCTCCATAATGATATGCCTTTTAAGAAAAACTTCTTTGATGTCATTGATTACACAAGAATATTTGAAGGAAATAAGATAGAGATCAAAAAGTGGCTATATCAGAGAGAGATTCCATTTAAAAAAGACGTGTTTTTATCTTATCAGCCTGATATCGCTTTGATAGTGCCATGGAAATTATTAATTAAATATTTCGACGATTTTCAATACGCCGATGATTTGACTGTTATTGACGAAAGCTTGAATTGGGCGTTGTTGTTTCACCACGAGGGTATGATTTATTTTGGGTCAAATAAAAAGTTTGTCCCGGCTGACCTTGTACCCGACGAAGATAATCTTTTCTAATAACCCAGTATCCGCGCATATTATCTTAAAATAACCTTCGGCAATTTTATATTCAATGATTTTTGATGCGATCTAATCATAGCGACTTTTAACTTTTTGTTTAAATTAGGATTGAAAAATCTTATGACACTTAACCGCATCCTTATCATTACCCTGTTACTTATTCCGTTGTGCTCTTTTGCACAGAGGAAGAGAAAAGCATCCTATTTAAAACCGAGGGCAACAACTGAAAAAGAATACGCAATTACCAAAAAGCACGACAAGTGTCTTTTTAATGGAAAGTTTGACGCCCAGGAACGCAGATCTTTTTTCCCGTTTAATGATAGCCTTAAAGTAAGATTGATATCCTATATTATACCCGATAATTCGGAGATATTTGGAGTTGATGGCGCGCTTATATCCCCCCCGACAGATACCGTGCCCATATTTACCCCGATAGAGAAGGGGGTATTTGCCATTGATATGAAAAAAGTAAAGGAGCAAAAAAGATTAAGTACAGCTGGAACAGATTCATTGACTAACATCTTATATAACTACGGTTACACACCTGTTAAGTGGAAAGGTGAGTTTGCCGGAGATCCCGGGTATAAATGTTACGAACCACATAACGCAGTGGTGTTCTTAGATAAAAACGATCAGGTGAAATATTATTTCGAGATATGTTTTGGATGCCAGCGCCATTATTGGAGCACATCAAAAGTTAATAACATCATATACTGCGATGGCAAATACGAACTGTTAAGGAAGTTTTTTGCAAGCCAGGGTGTTATCTACGGCACTAAAAGATTACATAGCGACTAAAATAATTTAATATGAATATCAGGTCTCTGCTAATTATTTTACTCGTTTTTTTTGCTCGACCCGCATTGGCGCAAAAGATAATTGCCGCAAAGGACGCAAATAGATACGGCGGCAAAGAGGTGTATGTAATTGGAAAAATAGTAAACGTTGCCGGTCCGGGCTATAGTAGAGATATGTCGATATTTGTCGCCTCAGACTCTACTGAATTGGGTGTCAGCGTAGTAATTCCGTTTAAAATATGGAGTAAATACGAAAATAGAAAAGGGCTTTTAGCGGCGGATGTTAAAGGGAAAAAGATTAAAGTGTATGGTAGGATAGAGCGGGTTGCCGAACTTGATTCCTTTATCAGGATACGTAAAGCTGCCGACATTCAAATATTTTCTAAATAATATTACCCCAATATCCGCTCATACAGCTTAAAATAATCCTCGGCCATTTTCTCTTTTGAAAATTTTGATGCCGCCGAATCATGGCAATATTGCCTGTTGATGGATGGGATGTTGTTGATCACATCTACCCCCTCGTCAACTGTATTCACCAAAAATCCTGTTTGTTCATGCTCTATCAGCTCCGGCATCGAACCTTTGTTGAAGGCGATGACAGGCGTGCCGCAAAGCATTGACTCAGCCACGCTCATACCGAATGGTTCGGCAAAGTTGATAGGATGGAGCAGGGCAAGGGCATTACCCAAAAGCTCGTTCCGTTTCTCAGGGCCTGCGGAGCCGACGTAAACGATCTGGTCATTTAAAT
Source organism: Mucilaginibacter conchicola (assembly GCF_003432115.1). GTDB lineage: Bacteria > Bacteroidota > Bacteroidia > Sphingobacteriales > Sphingobacteriaceae > Mucilaginibacter > Mucilaginibacter conchicola. The sequence continues at coordinate 1,555,360 of NZ_QWDC01000001.1, read as the reverse complement.
GAGGTTCAATCTTTTCGCGCCAATAGTTGTCATCCTGTATGATGCCTGCTATCAGTAATTGCTTGTTTGCTTTTTTGGCTATTTCTATGGCTTCTGCAGCACCTTTATCATGGTGTATACGACCGAAGTATAGCAGATAGTTCTGCGGCTTCTCAGTAAGCTTAAAATCGGCTGTATCCAAACCGTTGTATACGGTAGCAATATAATCCAGTTCGGCACTGCGGTCAGCATCGCTGATGGATACATAATGCCCGCGCTGATTATATTTTTTATAAACCGGAATGATCTTTTGCGATGAAAAACCGTGTATAGTGGTTATCACAGGCGTTTTGATCAGCCCTGTATAAGTAAGCGGCAGAAAATCGAAGTTGTTATGGATGATATCGAACTCACCTGCCTTCTCCATCAGGTTACTGATGTGAAGGCACTCCAGCACCTTGGCGTCCTGCGAACGGTCTTCTTCATAGCCTTGTTTACAGATGGCTTCCAGTTTACCTGCGGTGATAGAATCGCCGGTGGCAAACAGCGTCACGTCTACGCCAAGCTTTATCAGGCCTTCTGCGATATTTGAGGCTACCTGCTCCCAAGGCCCGTAATGCCTGGGCGGTGTGCGCCAGGCAACGGGTGCTAAAATTGCTGCTTTCATCAGCTTAGCAAATCTTTATTTTCTGATCGGCTATTTTGTTGTACTCGTATTCCAGTTCAAAAGCTTTCAATACGGTTAAATGAGATATCATGTAGGCCAGCGTGCTTTCTGCGCCCTGGTTACGGTTAATACCGGTAGGCAACAAGCCATCGCAGCAACCTTTGGTCTCGTGGTCGTAAAGCGGTGCGCGTAGTGTATTCTCGCCCAGGAACCATTTATAGCTCAGGAACATTTTCTCGATATACTCTGGTTGGCGGAAGGTTTGGTATGCCTGGAAATGCATCAGTACCATAGCCATGGTCTCGATAGCCTGCTGATCGAAGGTTGGGAAAGTACCGCCGCGGTAGTACCAGCCATCATTACCAACCGGGCTTAAATAACCGTTTGATAAGGTTAGTTGGTCTAAGAAAGCCATGGTTTTCAAAGCTACTTCTTTAGCTTTAGGATTACCGGTTATTTCGTATGAATGCAGCAATGCTAATGGTAATATGGCATTATCATAGGTCATGCTTTCTTCAAACCATTCCCAGTCATCAGAGCGGGTTTGTTCGTAGGCATCTATCAGTGGCTGTGTTAAACGAATCAACTCTGCTACCATACCCTCATCAGTAGGGTAAACCTGTAGGTAAAGCGCAATACCAATAATAGTATTAGCCTGGCCACGAATGTATCTTAAGGCCCTAAAGTGCGGGTACGACTTATGAAATAACTCCAGTGCAAACTCGCGATATGAGTTGCTTGCTGCACAGCTTATCAAATGGCCCAAAGCCCAAATAGTACGACCGAATGAATCTTCTGAACCCACATCATCCAGGTAACGCCTGTCAAAACTCAGGAAGTTACGGAAGTTGCCATCGTCCGTTTGCATGTAGTGAATATAGCTGAGGTATATTGGTAGCAGGCGGTGCGCCTCAGCACTTTTATTGCGCTGGTAGGCCATCAATGCCATAATCAAGGCACGGGCGTTATCATCCAGGCAATAACCCTCTTTTAAGTTAGGGATACCATATTTAGCGTGTTGAACAATACCGGTATCATCGGTAAGTCTCAGCACGTGGGCTAAGCTAAACTTCGGAAGTATCTCAGGGTCAACAATGCTGTTCTTTAATATCTTATCGCTGAAATCATGCCTTGCCGATGCTTCCTGGGCCACTTTAATAAACTCGGCACCAATAACAGGCCAGCGCAGGTGCAGGCCGTATTCGTAGGCGTTTTGTTTAAGCTCTTTCAACTGTGTATCGTCGCTAAGCAGTTGGTTAACAGTATCAGCTAACCCTTCCGCATCTTTAAAGTCGAATAAACAGCCGCGATCATCGGCCAGCAGTTCAGTAGCATGCCAGTAAGGGGTTGATATAACAGCAGCACCTGCACCAACGGCGTACGACAGTGTACCGCTGGTTATTTGCGCTTCATTCAGGTATGGTGTTACATACACCTCAGTTGCCGTCAAATAGTTGATCAGCTCATCCTCGGCTACAAATTTATTGATAAAGGCCAGGTGCTGCGATACTTTCAGTTGGGCAGCAAGGCTTTTCAGGTGGTCGCGGTATTCTTCGCCCGAGCTTTTGATAACGCCGGGATGCGTGTTACCCACAATAACATACATTACATCAGGATGCTTTTCAACAATTTTTGGCAAGGCTTTTACCACGGTCTCCAAACCTTTGTTACGGCTCAGTAAACCAAAGGTCATCATTACACGGCGATTTTTGAATTGACTAAGGCTCTTAACCGGGTTTGGTTCTGGTGCTTCAAGATCCGGTACGCCGTGTTCTATGATCTGTATCTTTTCTGCCGGGATATCATAAATAGTTGTTAGGAACTCTACCGCACGTTTGCTCATTACTATGATCTTTGCTGATTGCTCTGCGATCTCGCGGATAACGATGCGCTGCACATAACTTGGGTCTTTTAATACTGTATGCAGGATAGAGATCAGCGGTTTCTCTAAACGGTTTATCAACGGCAACACATAAATACCGCTTTCGCCCCCGTAAATGCCAAACTCATGCTCCAATATCACCGCATCAACATTGCTGGTGTTAATGTAACCTGCCGCACGGATATAATCTTTCTGATGGTTTTGGCGAATAACGAACTTTACATGCGAAGGGTATTCATACTCTTGCAGATCTTCAGAATCGTTAAGGGCAACAACAAATCCACCATCCAGTGGGTCTTTCCTATCCGGAAAGTTGCTGTTGATAGCATTCATCAGGTTGTGGTTAAAAGTAGCAATGCCACATTCGCGGGGTGGGTAGGTTGATATATATGCAATTTTCATAGTGTATGTAGAAGAACCGTTTTTACTGCTTATGCTTAAGGATGCCTTTTAAGACACCCATTGACCCGAAAACTATGCAGTGCTGACCTTTAAACAGGGTTTTACAGCAGTGGGGGACGCATAAATTATGCAGGCAGTAACCTATGTGCATAAAGTATACCACAAAACCGCTAAAAATGCGCTTTTAAGCATTTATAACAACATTTATTACCAATTTGATAACAAAAACAGGAAGCTGTTTGTGTAACTGCTTATATTTCTGTGTGTTGTGTGATTGCGGAAAGAATGACTTGGCAAGCGTTAATCAACTCATTTTTCTTAATAATTAAAGGCGGGGCCAGCCTCATGGAGTTGCTGCAGTGTAAAAACCAATCAGTGATTACACCATTTTGTATACAGGTGTCTATAATTTTCTTATTAGTATCAAAACTTTCAAATTCTACAGCCAGCATCAAACCCTTACCGCGGATCTCTTTAATGGCCGGATGTTGCAGTTCGCTGCGGATGATGGCTTCCTTTTCGGCTACTTCATCTATCAGCTTTTCATTAAGCAAAACTTCAAGCGCTGCCAGCCCTGCTGCGCAACAAACTGGGTGACCGCCAAAGGTTGTGATATGCCCCAAAATAGGGTTCTCTTTAAACGACGACATGATATCAATAGATGATACAAACGCCCCAACAGGCATGCCACCGCCAAGGGCTTTAGCCATCAGCAAAATATCGGGCACTATATCAAAATGCTCAAAGGCAAACAGCTTGCCCGTACGACCAAGTGCTGCCTGGATCTCGTCCAGTATCAGCAGGGTGCCGGTTTCAGAACAACGCTTACGCAGGGCCTGCATGTAATCATAGTCGGGTACGCGGATGCCGGCCTCTCCTTGCACGGTCTCGAGGATAACGCAGGATGTTTGGTTATCTATGAGTTCGAGATCATCAATGTTATTCAAACGCATAAAGCCAACACCGGGTAGGAGCGGGCGATAGGCCTGCTTAAACTCCTCGTTACCCATTATGCTGAGTGCACCGTGGGTACTGCCGTGATATGATCCTTCAAAGGCTAATACATTTGGCCTGCCGGTGTAGCGTTTGGCCAGTTTAATGGCCCCTTCAACCGCCTCGGCGCCCGAGTTGGTGAAATAAACCGAATTTAACGACGGGGGTAGGATGCTTACCAACTTTTCGGCAAAACGCACCTGCGGGGTCTGCACATATTCGCCGTACACCATCAGGTGCATGTATTTATCAACCTGGTCTTTCACGGCTTGTATAACCTTTGGGTTGCTGTGCCCAAGGTTGCTTACACCGATGCCTGATATGAGATCGATATATGCCTTGCCGCTCTCTTCGTAGATATAAACACCTTCGGCACGGTCAAACTCCAGCAGTAACGGAAAATGCGTGGTTTGTGCGTTATTATTAAGGAAGAGTTGGCGAAGGGTAAGCATGGCGTGGATAATGAGTGAATGAGTGAGTTGTGAATGAGTGATGCTCATTCATCCCGACAAGGCAAAAATAAAAAAAGATGGCTTTTGTTCCATCTTCATTTATCCGCTTGTATTCTCTTCTTCACTCATTCCATCCATCACTTATTAAACTTAATTCCCCGCGCGTATGCTGCGTTCGCTGAGTTGTTTGATGAGCTCGTCTTTAAATTCAACTTCGCTTTTGTAGAGCAGGCTTACCTTTTCTGCCGGGAGTATCTTCATAAACTCATCGCGGTAGTGTTGGCGTATCTCAACCGTTTGCTTGTCGTAGGCAATTTCCTTGTCAACCTGCTCGGTACCGTTGGCAGACTTGTTTGAGTTATTGGCGCGTTTCAATAAACGTATAGCAGTCAGGTCTTGCTGGTACTGGTTATATAGCGGCCAAAACTTGTGTGCTTCATCATCAGTTAAATTCAATTGCTGACTGATGAAGTTGTTGCGGGCTTCTAATATCTTTTTACCCTTGGCTGTACGTGGGGCGTTGAATCTTGCGTTTGGGGCGGCCTGGCTCCTGAAACCTGCACGCAGGTTGCTTACCTGTGCAAAGGCATCAACCCCGGCTACTGCCAAAACGGTAATAAATATGTATTTAAAAAGCTTAGTCATTTTAATTAATATCCATATAGTCCTGCAGATCTTGCGACAGGGCATCGGTATTTATTTGTTTCTCGTTGTCGTTCTCCATTAGCTCACGGCTTTCAGAAGCATCCATGTGCAACTCCAGGTAATCTTTAATTTCATCGGCAGGTATTTGTGATAGCTGCTGATGCAAAAGCGTTTTGGTGTGTGCCATCGGCTGTACCTGCGCATTTCTTAAGAACGCACCTGCACCTATAATTAAAGTTAAACATGCTGCAGTAGCATATTTAAATGTATTTGATGCCCAAAGCTTGCGTACAATGGTTTTACGGATAACCTCTTCGCGGCCTGCGCCAACGGTTTTACTTAATATATTCTTGTTAAGTGTTTCAAAGTAATTATCAGGTACTTCAAACACCGGCTCTTTCTGCAGTATCTCCTCAACAGCTATGCGGCTGTTGATCTGCTGTTGCATATTCTCAAAATAACCCGCCGGTACGCTGAAACCTATATCCTCTTTATTTGCCGCTTCCTCAATAGCAATGCGGCTTTGTATGTTGGCGCTAAGCTGGTCAAAATAACCCTCCGGTACGGCAAATGAAGGAGCATCGGCAGAGGCAGCATCCTCTATTGCAATACGGCTTTGTATGTTAGCGCTAAGCTGATCGAAATAACCTTGTGGTACAGCAAAAGAAGGCCCGTCTGTATCGGCGGCGGCCTCAATATTTATCCTGCTTTGGATGTTATTGCTTAAATTTTCAAAATAATCTGCAGGCACGGCAAAACCTTGTGCCGTATCATCAGTTTTTAAACCCTCAATATTTACCAGGGATAATATGCGCTGACCGGCCTCTTCAAAATAGCCGGAAGGCACCGCAAACGGCGTTTCTCTCGAAAACCGTTGAAGTGACATTTCTTCACCTGCCCATTCGTTATTCTCCATATCGCTTTTCATACACTCTTATAGATGAATAAACTTTCAAAAGGTTTAATGCTAATTTAAAAATTAATCATTTGATAGTATAAAGCTCTCTATCTTTTTCACCGCAAGGTGGTAAGAGGCTTTCAAAGCGCCAACGCTGGTACCCAAAACATCGCTCATTTCTTCATACTTCATGTCATCAAAGTATTTCATGTTAAACACAAGGCGCTGTTTATCGGGTAAGGTCAAAATAGCCTGTTGCAGCTTCATTTGTATCTTATCGCCGCTAAACTGGTCAGAGCTGGCTAATGTATCAGACAGTTCATAGTCCACATCGTCAAGCGGTACGTTATTTTTTTGTTTCTTTTTGTTCAGAAACGTGATACACTCGTTGGTAGCAATGCGGTACATCCAGGTGTATAGCTGCGCATCATTACGAAAGCCCGGCAGGTTTTTCCAGATCTTGATGAACACATCCTGCGTAACATCGTCGGCATCGTCATGGTCTATTACCATACGGCGCACATGCCAGTATATTTTTTGCTGATACTTTTTCAGCAGCATGTTAAAAGCCTCGTTACGGGTTTTCTCGTCCCTGAACTTGCTTAGTATTTCCTCGTCTTCTGCCTGTATGGCCATTTATTAAATTTTATCTTCTTTAAATAAGAATAAAGCGTTTTTGTTTCAGATATGTTTTACTGACGGTTATTTACTCAGTAATTCCAATACCTGTTGCGAAGAAGCCTTTGTATCAACTTTTTCAATAACGTGGGTAAGTGTGCCGTCACCGTCGATAATGAAAGTGGTGCGGGCGGTACCCATATATTTTTTGCCGTACATGTTTTTCTCCACCCAAACGCCGTAGGCTTCCACAATGCTGTGTTCGGTATCGGCGATCAGGGTAAATGGCAGCTGGTATTTGGTCTCAAATTTTTTGTGCGATTTTTCATCATCAACACTTACACCAATTACCTCAAAACCCTGGCCCAGCAATGATTGGTAGTTATCCCTGAAATCGCATGACTCAGCAGTACAGCCCGGGGTATCATCCTTTGGGTAAAAATAAAGAATTACGTTTTTGCCTTTATAGTCTGATAACGAAACGGGTTTGCCGTTCTGGTCGTTTGCGGTAAAATCAGGGGCTTTATCGCCGGCTTTTAGTTGGGTTGCCATGTTTTATCTGATAAATTCTGCTTTAAATGTAGATGCGTTATTTTTAGCATCGGTAACGGTAAATTCAAACAAGTGTTTCCCGGGGGCGATGCTATCATCAAAGGTATAACTTAATACCTTAGTTTTATAATCCCACTCTACCAGTACCCACTTGCCATCTATCTTGCCCGCGTAGCTTTTTACGCCCGACAGGTTATCGCTCATGCGCATCCTGATAGAATGCAGCGCCTTCATATTGGCTCCGTTGCGGATGTTGATAGGGGTAATGACCGGCGGCGTAGTATCTATCTTAACGTAATAATCACCAAACGCACGGGCCGAACCTTTTACCCAGCCGTTTTCCCAGGTACTTGGGATGGCGCCGGTAGCGGCATTTACAATTACGGCTTTATCTGCATTATCACCCAAACTGATATCGGGTTTTATCCAGATATCATAGCTATCATGAATTGGCGTGAGTTTATTGTGGAGATGATGGGTTGCTGAGAATGCTCCCGGTTTTGCAGGGAGTTCTGAATAGGTAAAATCCAGATCGTCATACAGGTTACCTGCCGGGATAACAACCTTCACCTTGCTGTTGGCGAATTTGCTTTCGCGGTCATAACGCAATAATGTGCCCTCGGGCTTAGCAGGGGCAAGGTTATTTGCCGAAGTGTTCGACTGTACCTTTAAGTTAAGGGTTGATGTGTTACCTGCTACATCTTTCACCACAAATTCAACATCGTGCACCTTGTCGTCATTAAAAGCCATTATACCACGGTTTATAGATTGCGGGTACAACGTTATGCGGCTGCCGGGCAGTATAAAACATTTCTGCACCCAACGGTGCGAGGTAAGGAATGCCGGATAATCGATATACGCGTTAATGGCGTGGGTCTGATCAAAAGCAAAACGCTCAACCGAGAAAGTGTACATGGTAACGCCATCCAGCTTTAGTTCGATAGAGTAGATGCCATTCTTGTTGGCTGATGCGCTGTTCCTGTCGGTAACCGAAATGCCGAAGCCGGTGTTGCCACTCAGATTTAATACCTGCGGTTTTAACAGATGGTAACTGCCATTTGCACCGCTTACAGCTAAAAAGTCTTTAGGTGTTTTATCGCTGAAGGGGTTGCCGTTTAAGTGGTAAACGCCAAGGGCTGTAATGGTAGGCGCAATTTCATCAGGAATAGTCAAGCCAAATAATTGCGGGTTAATGGTTTCCTGGGTTACGGTATCTCTCAGCTCAAAATGCAGGTGCGGGCCTGCCGATGCACCCTGGTTACCTGATATGGCCACCACATCGCTCTTTTTAACCGGAAATACGCCTGCGGGGATAGCAATATCCGCCTCAAAGCTTTGGTTTTTGTATTGCCAGTCGTGGATATATTTCTCCACCTCGGGCGTAAAGTTATTAATGTGGCCGTATACTGAGGTATATCCGTTTGGATGGGTAATGTACAATGCCTTGCCAAACCCGCCAAACTGTATGCGTACCCTTGATATATACCCGTCATAAACAGCATGCACGGGGAAACCTATCCGCTGATTGGTCCTGAAATCCAACCCCGAATGAAAGTGGTTCGGCCTCAACTCACCGAAAGAGCCTGCAGTAGATGGCGGCAGATCAATAGGGTAGCGGAAATCACCTTTTGGGTATTGTTTGGTTTGGATAACGTCTTGCGCGTGCGTGGCTATGGATGCAAAAAGCATCAACACAAAAAGTATTATCACCCTGTCATTTCGAACCATATCCCTTATGTCATTTCGAATGAGCGACAGCGAAGAGAACCGGAACGAAGTGGAGCTCATCGAAGATAAACCTTCTACGTCGCAAGTATCGCTTGTAGAAGATTTCTCCTCGTTCCTCGTTCGAAATGACATGTTTTTATTAGTATTTGTAGTTCTATTATTTAACATAAAAATCTAAAAGCTTTTCCCCTTCCAAAAATCCTTCCAACCTGTCGCCGATGGCAACTTTGCCTACGCCTTCGGGCGTACCGGTGAAAATGAGGTCGCCTTTTTTTAGGGTGATGTATTGAGATACAAAGGCAATAATGCGCTCGAACGAGAAAAGCAGATCTTTGGTATTGCCTTGCTGGCGGGTTTCGCCGTTTATGTTTAAACCGAAGTTGATATTGTATATATCGGCAAAGTTTGCCTTAGGTACAAAGTTGCTTACCGGTGCCGAGCCGTCAAAAGCTTTGGCCAGCTCCCATGGCAGGCCTTTTTCTTTATGTTTCGATTGGATGTCGCGGGCCGTAAAATCAACACCTAATGCAACCTCATCAAAATAGTTACCTGCAAATTTCTCGCTGATGTGTTTACCTTCTTTACTGATTTTTAATACCAGCTCAATCTCGTAGTGTACATCCTGCGAAAAATCGGGGTGATAAAAAGGCTTATTATCTTTTAGCAGTGCGGTATCCGGTTTCATGAAAATTACCGGTGTAGTTGGCACAGGGTTGTTCAGTTCTTTAGCATGCTCCGCATAGTTGCGGCCAATAGCAATTATCTTCATAGCTGCGCAAATTAGAAACTATGGAAGCTAAATCCTAAAAAAATGAAAGAGAAAAAAGAGGAGAGAAGCGGGGCCGCAATTAATAAACCACCAGTATTTTCTTATTAACCGATTCATTACCTACCACAACGCGTACAAAATAAAAGCCTTTGCTAAGCTTGTTGTTTACGTTATAAGTAAGGCTTTGGTCGCCGGTCTCCACACGTTGGGATACCAGCGTTAATACATCGTTACCTAAAATATCCATCACCTTAACATTTACATAAGCATTGCGCGATAGCGTATATTTAAGATTGATAATATCGGTAACCGGGTTAGGGAATATTTGTACGTTGCTCAACAGCTTATCATCAGCACGCGGCAGGTTTATTTTGGCGTTTGATGTAGCAGCAGGCTTTAATGGCGGCAATGCCAGGTGCAAGCCGTTCTTAAGAATTGACTTTGATTGGCGGGCGCGGATGGCACGCAGGTATGATGAATCGCTCTTTTGAGCGTTAACCCCTCTGGCAAGCGCAAAGTTAACCGCTATTGCAAGCACAAGCACGGTTAGCCAGGAATTAACGTAAGTAGATCTTTTCACCATATAACATTATTGTTGCAAAAGTATAAATAAACTCTGCATCAATTTATAATCAATACAGATAAATAATACTTTTAACAAATTTTAACAAAAACAAGTTTTATCAGTTTGTATGATTAATAGACTTATACGCTCAATTATAGTTTAAGTTATGATTGTTTTTTTAATTAGTTTTGCATCGATTTTAAAATAACAGTGTCAAGTCATAAAGATCTACAACGACTATCGGCTGCAGGGCTGCTCATTAGTTTAGGAATAATCTACGGTGATATAGGTACATCACCTCTGTATGTGTTCAAGGCAATAGTAGGGTTAGAGCACTCATCCAATTCACAACCACTAACACAGGCACTTGTATTGGGTGGCGTATCCCTCATTTTTTGGACGCTTACCTTACAAACAACACTTAAATACGTAGTAATAACATTACGTGCCGATAACAAGGGCGAGGGTGGCATATTCTCGCTCTTTTCGTTGGTACGCCGCAAGGCCAAGTGGCTCATTGTGCCCGCCGTAATAGGTGGCTGCGCGCTGCTGGCCGATGGTATTATTACACCACCAATTACCATATCATCGGCAATTGAAGGTTTAACGGTGTACTATCCGCATTTGCCAACGGTGCAGATCGTTATCGCCATTATAGCGGTGCTGTTCATCATTCAGCAGTTTGGTACCTCATTGGTGGGTAAAGCTTTCGGGCCGCTCATGTTCCTTTGGTTTACCATGATGGGCGTGCTGGGTATATCATACATTGTGCAAATGCCAATGGTGATCAAAGCGCTTAACCCTTACTACGCTTTCGAGCTATTAACCTCAAACACTTACGACGCCTTTATCATATTAGGTGCCGTTTTCCTGTGTACCACGGGTGCCGAAGCATTGTATTCAGATCTTGGCCACTGCGGTCGCGATAACATCCGCATCAGCTGGATCTACGTAAAATCTTGTTTGGTGTTGAACTATTTGGGCCAGGCGGTATGGTTATTACAACGCGAAGGTAAGGTCATCGATCTGAGCGTTAATAACCCTTTTTATAAAATAATGCCCGATTGGTTCCTGATATACGGTATTGGTATAGCCACCATTGCGGCGGTTATTGCCAGTCAGGCGCTTATTTCCGGTTCATTTACGCTGATAGCTGAGGCTGTGCGTTTGAACCTTTGGCCTAAAGTGAAGATCAATTATCCGTCAGAGCAAAAAGGGCAATTATATGTACCCAGCGTTAACTGGCTGCTTTGTGCAGGCTGTATAGGCGTGGTGCTGTTGTTCCGCCACTCAAGCAAGATGGAAGCGGCGTACGGTTTAAGTATTACCGTTGCCATGTTGATGACCACCATACTGGTATCCAAATTCCTGCAAAGGCGTAAGGTGCCTACCTATATTATCGTGTCATTCTTTGTGATCTATTTAGGTATAGAAGGTATATTCTTATTGGGTAACCTTGTGAAATTTGTACACGGCGGCTGGTTTACGCTATCAATAGGTTTGATCTTGTTCATCATTATGTGGACATGGCATATTGCCCGCAAGATCAAGAACCGTTACGTTAAATTTATTGAGATCGATGATTACTTCAGCATCATCAAAGAGATGAGCGAGGATGAGACCGTGCCTAAATACGCCTCTCAGTTGGTTTACCTAACCAGTGCCAATTTCAACTCCGAGATAGAATCAAAGATCATCTACTCCATATTACAAAAGCAACCCAAACGCGCCGATGTTTACTGGCTGGTACACGTTGATGTGGTGGATGAGCCTTACAAACGCGAATACGAGGTTGATTTTCTGGTACCGGGCAAACTTATCCGTATCGACTTTAAACTTGGTTTCCGTGTTGAACAACAGATCAATCTATTGTTCCGCAAGGTGGTAGAAGATTTGGTGAAGAACGGCGAGGTTGATATCACCAGCAAATATCAATCACTCAACAAACACAAAATTGTAGGCGACTTCCGTTTTGTGGTGATAGAGAAAGTAATGTCGCGCTCGCATAACCTGTCGCTGTACGAGAAAGCGGTAATGTTTATCTACGGGCAACTGAAGAAGGTAAGTCTTTCAGAAGAGCGCAACTTTGGCCTCGACCTGAGTTTTGTAACGGTAGAGAAAGTGCCATTGATGCTTACCTCGCCTGATGCAGTAAGCATAACAAGGGTAAAATCTTAAGGCCCCAAGTCCCCTCTAAATCTCCCCCGATAGGGGAGACTTTATAAAAGAGAAAACCCGATGCGTGAGCATCGGGTTTTCTCTTTTATGCCCACCGCGTCATTGCGAGGTACGAAGCAATCTCTTTAAGTAAGTTTCGTATACAAAGCATATATCTGTCCTGAGGAGATTGCTTCGTACCTCGCAATGACGCGTGGAGAAATGCGGGCATTCTAACCACGCGGAAAAGTAATTCCAAAAATTCTCTTCTAATTCCTCAAATTCGAGTTCAGACGACTATTCCTTCTTATCCGAAAATAATGCTTCAGATTTCTGTTTACCCAGCACACTGTTCTTGTAACCGTAGCTGAAGTAAATAACCAGGCCAATTACAAGCCATGCAAGGAAACGGATCCAGCTTTCGTACTCTAACTCGGCCATGAGGTAAAAGCAGCTCAGCAGGCCTAAAACCGGTATCAGCGATAGCTTTTTGATAAACGCGAATACCGTAAGGGTGAAAGATAATATCAGGAATAAAAAGTATGGGAACTTCTGGTGCAGCGCATCGCCCACAAATAAGTTGGCTATCCAGTGGCGGCCCAAAAATACGCCGATAATGAACAATGCAGGCACAATAAACTGTGAATTGATATACGGCAGATGGAACTTGCCTTTAACAGCAGCCTCTCGTGGTAATAACAGCACGCCGCCACAAACCAATACGAACGCAAACAGCGTACCTATACTGGTTAAGTTAGTTACCTCGGTTAAGTTTAAGAACAAGGCAGGGATAGCCACCACAAAACCCGTAACTACCGTAGCAAATGACGGCGTATGAAACCTTGGGTGGATGCGCGAGAATGCTTTAGGCAATAAACCATCGCGGCTCATGCTCATCCATATACGCGGCTGACCTAATTGGAAGATCAGTAACACACTCGCGGTAGCAATAACGGCGCTAACCGATATCACATAGCTGATGTTTTTCAAACCAACCTTTGAGAATACAAAAGCCAATGGATCGCCAACCTGCAGGTCTTTATAATTCACCATACCGGTTAACACCAAAGCTATCAGGATATATAGTATGGTACAGATCACCAGCGAGTAGATCATACCTTTCGGCAAGTCGCGCTGCGGGTTCTGGCATTCCTCGGCAGTGGTTGATATGGCATCAAAACCAATGTAAGCAAAGAACACGCCCGATACGCCTTTCATCACCCCACCAAAACCATTAGGTAAGAAAGGGTGCCAGTTGGCAGGTGTAACGTAAAAGAAACCAATGATGATCACCGCCAGCACTACCGCTATCTTCAGATAAACCATTGCATTGGTGGCCTTCTTGGTTTCGCGAATGCCGATATAAACCAGGTAGGTAATAATAATTACGATGAACAGGGCAGGGATGTTCGCTATCAGCTTAAAATTACCCGAACCAGGTGCGTTTGCCCATGCCTCAGCCGCATGGCGAAGGCGATCGGTAATATCAGCAGTATGGCCGCTTGCGGTAAGTTCCTGTATCTGCTCATGCGCCCTGAAGGCCGAAAAATAGTCTAATGTAACCCATGCCGGAAGGTGGAGATGGAAACCTTCTAACAGGTTCACAAAATATTCGCTCCATGAAATGGCCACGGCAATGTTACCAATGGCGTACTCCATCAAAAGGTCCCAACCGATGATCCAGGCGATCAGCTCGCCGAAAGATGCGTAGGCATAAGTGTAGGCACTACCTGCAACAGGTATGCGCGATGCAAACTCAGCATAACACATGGCCGAAAAACCACAGGTAATAGCTGTTAAAACAAACAATAAAGTAACACCTGGGCCACCGTTAAAAGAGGCTTCGCCGATGGTGGAGAATATACCTGCGCCCACAACGGCCGCAATACCCATAAGGGTAAGGTCTTTGGTAGTAAGTGCTTTCTGGAGATGCGACGCTGTGCCGGGATGCTCGCTATCGCTGAATCCGCTGGCTACATCGGCCAATATTTTTGATACGGACTTTTTTCGAAATATACTTTTCGACATGTATTGAGGTCAGTTTTTCTTTACCATCAAACATAACCATTTTTTTGCATTGAAGAAGTATATACCTTACTTTGTGCCGATGAACACCGGCGCTAAAGACGTTTTACACAGGGTACGTACCCTTTTTATTCCCTACATTTTTTTGCTGTGCGCCTGCCTCATCATCAAACTGCTATACAGCCGCTCTGAGATCTATTTCGCGGTAAACAGGCATTATACCGATTTTTTAGACACCGTTGAACCTTACGTTACCCACCTTGGCGATGGCTGGACGATGATAGTGCTGGCTGCTATACTGTTATTATTCAGTTACCGCGCAGCGCTTTTAACTGCTACCAGTTACGCCGTTACAGCACTTACCGCGCAAGTGTTAAAATACTTATTCGATTTCCCCCGCCCGCGGATATATTTTGAAGACCAGTTAGATAAAATACACTTTGTAAAAGGGCTGTATATACTGGCGGTGCATAGTTTCCCCTCGGGGCATACGGTTACTGCTTTTTCAATGGCTATGGTGGTAACCTATCTGGTGAAAAATAAAAATTGGGGTTTCGCCATGCTGATTTTCGCCATGATGGTTGGCTACTCGAGAATGTACCTGAGTCAGCATTTTTTTGAGGATGTGATGGCTGGGTCAGCCATAGGCGTTTTTGTTACGCTGGTGTGGCTTACCTATTTAGACAGCCGCAAATTTATAAACAGCCCGGGCTGGTGCCGCGGGCTGTTAAAAAGTTCAAAAGATTAAGCTATAGCTCTTTTCTTGCGGGTAACCAATACCACTGCAACAATAAGTACTACGGCAGCACCGCCAAAAATACCCACCTTAGCTATGGTTGACATGCCTTTGGCGTTGGTTAAATACTGATCGGTACGTTTCAACTCTGGAGAGATCTTTAACGATGCCGAGTACTCTTTATACTCGTTTTTCGCAAGGTCTTTCCTTAATCCTTCGTAGAAATACTCAATGGTGTAAGTAACATCCTGTGTATACACAATAATAAAATTACGTGCCTGTACACCGGCGCCCTCATCAACCTCAAGTGTAAACGTTTTTGCTTTAAGGTGGCCAACGGTGGTATCGCGTAGGTTCATAACATCGCCGTTGCTTTGTCCCTTAATGCCTTTAACGTAGTCTTGCAAAACCTTGTTAAGGTCTTTCTCTTTTTTTAACGGTTCCTTACTTTCATTAGGAGCGCGTATAACTGTCATAAACCCATAAGCACCGTTAGCGTTGTATATAGACTGACCAAGGGTATCTTTCTTTGTGTATTTAGCCGGCAATGAGATAGTTACTAAACTATCTACCTTTACCGCTTTCAATGGCACCGGTGCCTGAGCAAACGTTGTTGCGGCAATCAGCACCGAACCTATAAATGCAATTAACTTTTTCATAATATTATTAACCTATAAAATACATATAGGTTTTAACATATATTAAATTAGTTGCATTATTATGACTATAAGTTGCTTATTTACTGATTTTTAACAGTCTTGCTTTATTGTATTGTTGCAGCAGTATTGGCGCTATATTGTATATGGTATTGGTGATAATGATCTGTATCGAAAGCCAATAAAAGTCATCGGCAAACGCCAATATTGCTGTGAAAAAGAACAGCACTAAGCACATAAAATGGAAGCGTTCATACATCACAATTGTGTGATGATATGCCGGCGCAAGGCTGCGATTACGGATATGTTTATACTGAGGATCTTTAATGCGCGACAGGCGGTTAGCCCAATCTCCATTCTGCACAAATTTGCGGATGAACCTGATGCCAAGCCTTTCGTAAAACTTAGGCCGATAGCTCAGTTGCAGCACCCTGCCGGGGATGAGCAGCGATACAAGGCTTATCGCGATAGCAATAATCAACCACATCACATCAAAAGCCTTAAACCAGTAGGTAAGCACCGGCGCAAAACAGATAATTGTCCAAAAGAAGTTGATAAACTGGTTCATTGGTAGCCATACAAATAAAAAACCCTCTCCTTTAGGAGAGGGTAGAGAGGGTAGGGTGAGGCTTTATATCTTATCCATTTCGGCCTTCACAAATTCTGCCAGCTCTTTTACGTAAGCTGCGCTGAAATCGAATTTGATACCGGCTGTTTCGTATATCTCCTTAATGGTTTTTGTGTAACCCAGTTTTAAGGCATCCAGGTATTGCTGCAGGCCTTTCTCAGGGTTCTCTTTATAGTTTTTCCAAACTGCAATGGCTCCCAGCTGTGCCATGCCGTACTCGATGTAGTAGAACGGCACCTCAAAAATGTGCAGTTGCTTTTGCCACAGGTTTTGTTCTGCTTCGGCAAGGCCACTCCAGTCGGCAAAGCCGGCACCGAATGGCTCGTAGATCTTTAACCATGCTTCTGTGCGTTCGGCATCGGTATGATCAGGGTTGGTGTAGATCCAGTGTTGAAACTGATCTACCACGGCTACCCATGGCAGGGTTTTCAATACGTCGTACAACTGATCGCGTTTGGCGCGTTTTAGGTCTTCCTCGTTATCAAAATAAACATCCCAGTTATCCATTGATATCAATTCCATCGACATAGATGCCAATTCGGCAACCTCACTTGGGCAATGTTTAAAATCATTCAGTTCCAGATCTGCAGTAAGGAAGGTATGTACCGCGTGGCCGCCCTCGTGTACCATGGTGGTCAGATCGCGGAAGGTATTGGCCGAGTTCATGAAAATGAACGGTGCTCCTGTTTCAGACAGTGGGTAGTTGTAACCACCCGGTGCTTTGCCTTTGCGGCTTTCCACATCAAATAGGTTGTTATCCTTCATTATCTCCAGGCGCTCGCCCAGGTAACGGTTAATGTTGCTGAAGCACTGGATAGATTTCTCAATCAGCTCGCCGCCATTATTGAACGGTTTCAAAGCCGCACGACCGTGTGGATCTACATCCATGTCCCACGGTTTAAGAGCGTCAACACCCAAAGCCTCGCGGCGTTGCTCAGCAAAATCGCGCAGCAAAGGCACCACTTCGGTTTCGATGGCAGCATGGAAAGCATAGCAATCCTGCGGCGTATAATCAAAACGGCCTAATGCCTGGAACATATAATCGCGGAAGTTCTCGAAACCGGCATTCACGGCAACTTCATGGCGCAGGCCACGCAGGTGGTCAAATAAAGTATCCAACACACCTTTATCCTGCAGGCGGCGGGCGGTTATCTTCTCCCAAACATCCTGGCGTTTGGCGCGATCGGTATCTTTTAAAAATACTGATGCCTGCTCCAAGGTATATTCCTTATCGCCAATGTGTACCGACATAGAACCGGTTATTGACTGGTATTTTTGCTGCTCAACCTGTATCTGCGTTTGCAACGGAATATTCGCCTCGCGGAAAAGCTCCAGTTGCTTGCGTGTGCTGCGCAGCATAATAAAGTATTTTTCTTCGTTCAGTTGATCAACGTACTCGCTGGCAACCAGTTTTTTGTTCAGCTCGTTATTGTACGGCGCTGTTTTAGGCTCTATCTCGGTAGCGAAGTACTGGAAGCTTTGCAGTAATTCTTCACTGTTGGTATCGCAGGTCATGCGGATGTAGCGCCATGCAAAATCTTCTTCTAAAGCGGCCTGCAGTTCGCTGCCATCGCGCAGCCATTGCTCCAATTCTTCAACAGAGTTGATGGGGCGCTCTGATAATTCTTTGTATATCGGTTCCAGCGTTTCCCATTTTATCTCAAGATCAGCCGGAATATAGGTACGTGTTTTTTTGTGGATCATATAACAAATATGCAGATAAGTGTGTAAAGTCTGAAGTCCTAAGTCATAAGTAAAAAGTCAAAAAAATGTTTGCTGCAGGCTTCTGACTTCAGACTAAAGACTTTTTACTTATTCCGGCCTATATATCGTGCTTGCTACTTCCCTCATCCCATCCTCATAACTTGTAGGCTTAAAGTTAAAGGCGCGTTCAAACTTGTCGCTGTTAAAAATGTAGTCGTGATCGGTTTGGTAGTACATCTCAACGGTGCCGGCAATCAGTTTATTAAACAAACCCAGTAGCCAAAGCATAAACTTGCGGATGCGCATAAACTTTGATTTTACGCCGTAAATACGTGCTGCCAGTTCAAGAAATTGGTGACCTGTCATCACCGGTGCGGTAGGTAAATGCCAAATCTGGTTATCACTCTCCAGCGATTGCGCAAGCAGATACATGGCCCTGCCGGCATCGGGGATATAAATAAAGTTGTGCAGCTTGTTTGGGTCGCCCATCCATTGCGCACTTTGCTTTTTGGCGTATTTGGCCAGTACCATCATATCAAGGAAAGCATTGGTGCTGGTAGTGCCGTAAAAATCAGGCGCGCGGGCTATGGTTGCTTTTATGTTGCCTGCTTTTACCTCGTTCATCAGCATGTCGGCAATGCCGGCACGCACCTCACCCTTTTTGCTGATGGGCTTGTAAGGCGTTTCCTCGGTGATAGGGCCATCCACAAGGCCGTACATATAAATGTTATCGAAGAAGATCAAACGGGCGTTATTCTCTTTGGTAACCTGTATCACGTTACGCATAATAACGGGCCATTGTTCGCGCCAGATATCAGCATCGTAAGTTAGGCCGGCGCAAAGGTATATCACATCAGAGCCTTTGGCGGCTTGCTGCAATTCATCCAGCTTAAGAAGGTCAGCCTTTTGCCAGGTAACATTATCGCCCTTTATATCAACCCGCCTGCGACTAACCAGGCGCACGGTTTTATTATTCTTTATCAGTTCATCAGTAAGGGCATTGGCCACCGGGCCACCTGCACCTAATATGGTATGTATCATGGTTTTTCTGTTTTGGTATGATACAAATTTGCAGAAAGCCTGATGATGAAAACGTTAACTTAAGATAACAAATTAGTGATTAGAGGTTGGAGATCAGAGATTGAGAGAGTGATCTTAAAGTCCTTTCTTCTGGAGAGGGTTGGGTGAGGCTATACCAATATCCTTTTCCTTATCCGCGATAGCGAAACAGGTGTTATGCCCAAAAAATTGGCTATGTAATGTTGTGGCATACGTTGGATAACTTCTTTGCCGTTCTCGAGTAATTTAAGATAACGCTCTTCTGGTGTTTGGGTGATGAATGAGGCTACGCGGTCTTCGTAACAAATGAGATAATGCTCGGCTATGAGGCGGCCAAAACGCTCGATCTTGTAGGCCAGCATGGGGTTGTTCAACATCTCATCCCAGGCTTTTTTGCTGATAGTGAGGATAACAGATGGCTCGAGCGCCTGTATGTAACTGATGCAAGGTTCGCCGGTGAGGAAGCTTTTGTAGGAGCTTACAAAGTCGTTCTCGAAACTGAAATAGTTGGTGACATCCTTACCATCAATAACGTGATAATATCTTACGGAGCCGGATAGTACAAAACCCACGCTTTTGCACACCTCACCAACTTCAATAAAGTACTCTTTCTTTTTTAGTTTTTTTACGGATAGATGCTGGATCAACACGATCCACTCAGCCTCGTTAAACTCTACGTAAACAGCTATCTGCTCACGAAACTGGTTTAACTGTTGGCTGTTTAGCGCATCCATACCCTGTCTAACAAAAATAAAGAGGCAAATACCACGCTGGCAATACCGTTGGTTGTCATAAAGGCAATGTTCACACGGCTCAGGTCGTTTGGTTTAACCAGCAGGTGTTGGTACACCAGCATACAGCAGAAGAACGCGATGCCTACATAATATAACAAGCCAACGTTGGTATAAATAACCGGCATCACAATAAATGCTGCCGAAAAAATGTGTAGTACAGTTGAAAGGCGCAAAGCATTCACCTTACCCAACCATGCAGGGATAGAGTGCAGCTTTTGGTCGCGGTCGAAATCTTCATCCTGCAGTGCATAAATAATGTCGAAACCACTAACCCAGAAAAGTACCGATAGCGAGAAGAAAACAGGCGTTAACGCGAATGCGCCTGTAACCACCAAATAAGCACCAATAGGCGCTAACGAAAGGCCCAGCCCCAATACCATGTGGCAAAGTGCTGTAAAGCGTTTGGTTGCGCTATAACCCAATACTACCAATAGTGCCACCGGCGATAGATAAAAGCACAGCGGGTTAATAAACCATGTTGTCAATATAAACAGAGCGCAGTTGGTTAGTGTGAAAGTTAAAGCAGCGGTAGGGGTGATGCGCCCTGCCGGGATATCGCGCTGTTTGGTGCGCGGGTTTTTGGCATCGATGTTCCTGTCAAGGTAGCGGTTAAACGCCATGGCCGAGTTACGGGCAAACACCATACACAAGAGCATCATTACCAGTTTTTGCCACTCGAACTTATGATCGGTAGTGGTAACTGCCAAAAAGAAGCCAATAAAGGCAAACGGCATGGCAAATATGGTATGCGAAAACGTAACGAGCGAGAAATATTTTTTCATCTTAAATTGAAAAACGAATATCGCACTTTCCCTTCAAAATGATGAATTTTCCCTTTCGATATTCATCATTCGAAATTCGGTGTTCGATATTATCTTGTCTTACTTATAGTGTTCATCATCAAACAGCGGCTTCTCAAAGCTCTGGTTAATGGAATCGATAAAATTCAGCACCTCATCACGACCCAAAAGGTTCTCTGCCGAGGTGATGAAAAACTGCGGTGCTTCCTCAAACGATGCCAGTAAAGCTTTGCGGAATTTGGCAATGTTCTGATCGGTTTTTATGCTGCTCTGCTTATCGGCCTTGGTAAATATGGTAATAAAAGGCAGGCCTTTTTCGCCCAGCCAGTTGCAAAACTCCAGGTCTATCTTCTGCGGCTCCAGGCGGCTGTCTATCAACACCATTACGCACTGCAGGCTTTCGCGCTTATCCAGATAGCTGCGGATAAACTTGTTCCAGTCTTCCTTTTTGCTTTTAGAGATACGCGCATAACCATAACCCGGCAGATCGACGATATACCAATCCTCATTGATGAGAAAGTGATTGATCAATTGTGTTTTACCCGGCGTTTGCGAAGTTTTAGCCAGTCCCTTTTTTTGCGTTAGCATATTAATAAGCGACGACTTGCCCACATTTGACCTTCCGATGAAAGCATACTCGGGCTTTAACGGCGGCGGCAGTTTGGAGATCTGCGTGTTGCTGCAAATGAAATCGGCAGTTTTGATAACCATTTAGCAAAGATACGGTTTATTGATTGGAATGTTGGAACGTTGAAAAGTTGGAATGTTTTGAGAGACTTGTAAGGTTGGTGGTTGTTGTAAAGTTGGTAGGTTTGAAAGTTATCATCTGTAATTAAATGTTTAAACATGTATTTTACAATAGGTCGACACATTTCTTTTAGATATCCTTTAACTTTACAACATTATAACCTTTCAACATTCCAACAATGGACTACAAAATACCTGCCCAAACACGAATAGGCCACGTGCATTTAAAAGTAAGCGATCTGCAAAAATCACTGGCTTTTTACAGCGATCTGTTGGGCTTTGAGTTAGTGACCATGTATGGCGACCAGGCTGCATTTATATCGGCAGGCGGTTACCATCATCATATAGGGTTAAACACCTGGCAAAGCAAAGGTGCCCCACCAGCACCGGAGTACGAACCGGGCCTGTTCCACACTGCCATTTTGTATCCCGAAAGAAAAGACCTTGCTGCCATCTTTAAAAGACTGATGGATAAAGGCTACCCGCTAACCGGCGCATCAGACCACGGCGTATCAGAAGCCCTATACCTTGATGACCCTGATGGCAACGGCGTTGAGCTCTACTGGGATCGCCCGAGGGATAAATGGCCGCTGGATGGGCAGGGCAATCTGACCATGTACACCCGCCAGTTGGATGTGCGTGGCTTATTGGCGGAGTTGGATTAAGAGATTAGAGATTGGTGATCAGAGATTAGGCTTGACACTGATCTACTCGTTTAGCATGTATTTATCTACACCTGCAGCCGGTTGCCATTTGCTTTGCGGCTCGAAATAATGCCATAACAGGGCCGATACTTTTTTGATGAGGATGCCGGCTTCATTGTCGGCCGTCCAGCGCTGGTCCTGGTTGTTTTTGGTGATAACGGAGAAAACGTAATCGCCGTGCGGGGCATTCACCAGGACAGTCTCCGAGCGCGAGGCATCCACCGCGCCTTGTTTTGACATGGTTTGCACATAAGGTGGTATTTGCGACAGTGCTTTCTCGTCCCAATAAATACGGTTGAGCGTACGGGCCATACGCTCACTTGCGCCGGGACTAACTGCCTTGCCATCATGTATCAGCGTAAATAACCTGCACATTTCAAAAGGCGTGGTAACACCCCAGCCGTAGATATTCCGCATAGCTTCGCGGCCCGCCACACGCGAGTTTACCCGCATCACCTTAAAGCCATTTGCCGCCAGCCAGTTGTTAATATAGTCGCCGCCGACCAATTTCTGCAGCCACAAACTGGCCGTATTATCGCTCATGGTGATCATCAGCATGGTCACTTTGCTCAGCTGTATGGTATCACCATTTTTGAACGATCCAAGGATATCTTCGCCCGCATACAATAACGAATCGCGATAAACCAGTTTCTGGTTATACTGAAGTTCGCCTTTCTCAATTTTATCCATCACGCCATTCAGTATGCTCACTTTTATCATGCTGGCCGTAGGGAACAGCGTATCCGCATTAATAGCTGCTGTTTTACCGGTTTTTAAATTATGCACGTAAACGCCAGCCTGCCCGTGAAAGTTTTTTATCAGGCTTTGCAACTGCGCCGTTAATCTTGCATCGGTTTGGGCAAAGCTGCAGAGGGTGGTAATGGTGAAGAGAAAGGTGAGAATGCGTTTCATATTTAAATTTAGGAAGAATTTTCTCTCCGTGCGTCATTGCGAGCGATAGCGTGGCAATCTCTTTTGGTTAGGTCTGTGCTGTGATAAACGTCAGTCTGCTCATTGCCGCAGAGGCTACTTCTTTTGTCTTGAAACAAAAGAAGCAAAAATTCAAGTCTGCAAATAGGCTTCTTTGCCGCACAAGCCTTTACTCTGCAAAGCTGTCAGAACCACGGGCTGGAAATCTCTTACCCTGCAACTCAGGCCCGACTTCTGTAATAGATTCCGCTATGCCCTTGCCACCACACCGCCCACCATTGTTCTGCCCGCTTTCGCCCGAAGCTTTTTTGCTGACAGGAGAAAAAATAATGAAAGAAGGAAAATCACAGGCAGAAGGCCACCAAAAAATGCGGCATAGTGTAACGTGCGGGTAGTACAGGCATTGCAACGGCAGAAACATTGTAGCGCGTTACCGTAGCCGCGACTTTTATTGATTATTGTTTGTTTTTTGTTGGTATCAATGAGCTCACTATCGTTCGGTTCTTTGGTGACTTTCTTTTGAGAGAAAAGAAAGTTACATCCACTTGTGATCAAATAAACACAGCCATTCCTAACGAAGAACTAACAACGAAGCTTGATAATCGTTAAATAACCATGCCCACCAACTCCATCAAACAAACCATCCTCACCATGGCAGCCCAACGCGCACCCTACAAAACCGTTTGCCCGAGTGAGATTGCCTGCGCCATGTTTCCTGAGGATTGGCGTAAACACATGGACGAGGTAAGGGTAGCCGCTATTGAGCTGCAAAAGGCCGGCGAAGTGACCATAACCCAAAAAGGCAAGCCTGTTGATGTAGACCGCATAAAAGGGCCGGTGAGGATAAAATTTATATCTCGCCGCTCGCAATAATTTTGCATTTTGCAGGCATGTCGTTAACCTGGGGTTCCGTTTCCGGATGGTGGTTGCCGTTGTGTGTAGTGCTTGGCCTGCTGTATGCATGGCTCATGTACCGCAAACCTGTGCAGCTACAAAAAAGCTTCAGGTATGGCTTGTTTGCGCTCCGCGCGATAGTGGTGAGTTTGCTGGCTTTGTTATTACTGTCGCCCTTGATAAAGTCGGTTACTTATCAACCGCAGAAACCGCTGATATTGATAGCGCAGGATAATTCAGAATCGATAAAGTTGTTTCGTGGGCAAAATAAAGTCTCCCCTGACGGGGGAGATTTAGAGGGGGCTAACTCACTGTTAGCGCTCCAAAAACAATTAGGCGATGATTACGAGGTGCATGCCTTCAATTTTGATAAAGACCTTAAAGATGGCCTTTCCAACACCTTCAATGGCAAACAAACCAACATCTCCGGCGCGCTAAAGCAACTGAACGACCGCTTTGTGAATCAGAACATCGGCGCAGTGGTGCTGGCTACCGATGGGCTTTACAACACAGGTGCCGATCCGTCATACGAAGCAAAGAATATCCGCTCGGGCATTTACACCATTGCTATGGGCAATACAACGGCGCGCAAAGATGTGCTCATCAGTAATGTGAGTTATAACAAAACCGCTTTTCTGGGGAACGATTTTGAGATAGAAGTGTCTGTGGAAGCCTATCAAAGCAAAGGCGGTCGCTCGCAGTTATCTGTAATTGAAGATGGACGCAATGTTCATCAGCAGAATATCGATATTAACTCAGATGTGTTCAGGAAAACCATCCCCGTTAAACTCAGTGCCGATAAAAAGGGCATCCGCAAGTTTGTGATATCCCTGTCGCATCTGGATAATGAACTGTCGTACGATAACAATACCGAAACCATTTATGTAGAGGTACTGGATGCGCGGCAGAAAATATTGTTAGTTTACGATGCCCCGCACCCGGATATCACGGTCTTGAAGCAGGCCATCGAGAGTAACCGCAACTTCGAGGTGAAAACTACGCTGACAAGCGATATAGCTAAACTTAAACCAGCCGATTATACCCTCGCTATCCTTTATCAATTGCAGGCGGGCAGTTATGCAAAACTACAGGCTATCACACAAAATAAAATGCCTTTATGGTTTGTGGCCGGTACGCAGGCCGATCTGCAGGATCTGAACAACCATCAGAAAGTATTAGGTGTATCTGCCACTCGCGCCGAAAGCCAGGAAGTGTTTGCACAGGTGGTACCGGGCTTTTCTGCCTTTACGCTGAGTGACTCAACCCGCAGTAAATTAGAAAAATTGCCGCCTTTGTTAGCGCCCTACGGAAGCTATAAAACGGGCAACGGCGCGCAGATACTGTTAAAACAGAAGATAGGCAACGTAGCTACAGATTATCCGCTTTTGGCCTTCGGAGATGACGGTGGGCGGAAGGTAGCCGTGCTTTCCGGCGAGGGTTTATGGCGCTGGCAACTGGCTGAATATCGCGAGTATGGCAATCACTCAGCAACAGAAGAATTGTTGAGTCAGGCGGTGCAATATTTAACTGCCAATGCCAACAGGCAGCGTTTCAGAGTATATGCCGCTAAGAATATTTTTGACGAAGGCGAGAACGTATTGCTAAACGCCGAGCTATATAATGATGCCCTGGAATTGGTGAACACGCCCGATGTGAAGATAAACCTGAAAGACCAGGCGGGCAAGAACTTTAGTTTTTTGTTCACCCGCAGCGGTCAAAGCTACCAGCTTAATGCAGGCACATTGCCTGTGGGTACTTATGCCTGGTCGGCTTCGGCTACATTAGGCAAACAAGCCTTTAAAGCTGATGGACAACTCACTGTAAAGCCATTGAATTTAGAAGCCCGCCAAAGTGCTGCCGACCATCAGTTGTTGAGGCAGATGGCACAACAATCGGGTGGGAAAATGCTTTATCCATCACAGATCAACCAACTGGCAGATTTGATCAAAAAGAACGAGAACATCAAAACGGTTGTTTATGAGGATAAACGCTACAATGACCTCATTGACATGAAATGGGTGTTTTTCCTGCTGCTGGCGTTAGCAAGTGTTGAATGGTTTTTGAGGAAGAGAGCGGGAGAGGTGTAAAACCTGAAGTCAAAACAATCAAACCAATATGTCATTTCGAACGAGCGGAAGGGTGGGCACGAGCATGCAGGGCGAGGAGAAATCTTGTTATTAACGCTAAGCGCGCGTACCTGTCTTATCTAACAAGATTTCTCCTCGCTGACGCTCGTTCGAAATGACAAGTGTTTTTATATTAAACATTCCTTAACTTTCACTCAGGCCGGTTTTTATTATACTTGCATACTATGAAAAAGACATTAACCCTTCTTTTCGCATTCGTGCTAATTACAGCGTTTAGCTACGGGCAACAACGTCAGTTAAACATCGGTACATATAACTTACGTAACGCCAATAAAGGCGACTCAACCGCCGGCAATGGCTGGGGGCAACGCTATCCATGGGCCGCAAAACTCATCCTGTTTCAGGATCTTGACATCTTTGGTACGCAGGAACTGAAGCATCATCAGATTACTGACCTGGTTGATAGTTTGCCTGGTTACAAATGGCTTGGGGCAGGTCGTGATGATGGCAAACTGGCGGGCGAGTTCTCGGCTATCTTCTACAAATCAACCCGTTTTCAGGTACTTAAACACGGCGATTTTTGGATGTCGACTGTTACCGATAAACCTAACAAAGGCTGGGACGCCGCTTTGCCGCGTATATGCAGTTGGGCACAATTCAAAGAGATAAAAACAGGTTTTACGTTCTACTTCTTTAACCTGCACATGGATCATATCGGTATAGTTGCCCGCCGTGAGAGCGCTAAACTTATCCTGCAAAAAGTAAAAGCAATGGCAGGTAATACGGCCACCATCTTAACAGGTGATTTCAATGTTGACCAAACATCAGACAGTTACGCCGTCATCAATGATTCGGGTGTGTTGAAAGATACCTACGTACTGGCTCCTATGAAAATGGCACCTAACAATACTTTTAATGATTTTGATGCCAACACCGCCGGCGATAAACGTATCGACCATATCTTCGTCACCAAAAACTTTAAAGTGCTGCGCTATGGTATCTTAACCAATACCTACCATGGCCGCACACCATCAGACCATTACCCGGTTGAAGCGGTGATGACGTATTAGGATCATGGTTGATAGTTCGTGGTTAATAGATAAGTGCCGATAGACCGTGGTTCGCAATTTATAAGATCAACAAAGAGCCAGGATCTATGAACTATCAACCATGAACTATTAACTAAAACATCTATCTTCGTTGCATGTCGCCCACTGAAGCAAAACAACGTATCCAGGCGCTTACTGCCGAACTTAAACAGCACAACTACAACTACTATGTGCTGGCCATGCCTACCATTGAGGATTTTGATTTCGATCATAAACTGAAGGAACTGGACAAGCTTGAAAAAGAATTTCCAGACTATGCCGACCCGGATT
Source organism: Mucilaginibacter conchicola (assembly GCF_003432115.1). GTDB lineage: Bacteria > Bacteroidota > Bacteroidia > Sphingobacteriales > Sphingobacteriaceae > Mucilaginibacter > Mucilaginibacter conchicola. The sequence goes on along the minus strand of NZ_QWDC01000001.1, from coordinate 1,527,910 downwards.
CGCCAACGCAACGTGTAGGCGGCGAGGTAACTAAAGAGTTTGTTACCGTTAAGCACCGCTGGCCAATGCTCTCGTTAGGGAATACTTATAACGAGCAGGAGCTGATAGATTTTGATCAGCGCATCCGCAAGGCCATAGGTGATAATTTTGAGTACGTATGCGAGCTGAAGTTTGATGGCCTATCTATGAGCCTTACCTACCAGGATGGTAAACTGGCCCGTGCCGTTACCCGGGGCGACGGCACCCAGGGCGATGAGGTGACCACCAACGTACGCACTATCCACAGCATCCCAAAGAAATTAATAGCTGGTAGCAATTATCCTGAACTGTTCGAGATCCGCGGCGAGGTGTTTATGCACCGCAAAGCCTTTGAGCGTTTAAATAAAGAGCGTACTGATAACGGCGAGGTAACGTATGCCAACCCGCGCAACTTTGCATCGGGCACCATGAAACTGCAGGACTCTGCCGAGGTGGCCCGCCGCCCGCTGGATTGTTTCCTTTACGGATTATACACCGAGAAACAACTTTTTAAAACCCATTGGGAAAGCCTGCAGGCGGTAAAAGAATGGGGTTTCCATGTAGATGACCATAGTCGATTGTGTAGCGACATCAATGGTGTGCTGGATTTTATTGCCCATTGGGATACAGAGCGCCATCATTTAAGCTATGATATTGATGGCATTGTTATAAAAGTAAATAACTACTCGCAGCAGCAGGAGCTGGGCTTTACTGCCAAATCGCCGCGCTGGGCTATCTCCTATAAATTTAAAGCCGAAAGGGTAGAGACCGAACTGCTTGAAGTTACTTACCAGGTTGGCCGTACAGGTGCGGTTACGCCGGTGGCTAATTTAAAGCCGGTATTGCTGGCGGGTACCACCGTTAAACGCGCCACCCTGCACAATGCCGACGAGATAACCGAACGTTTGAAACTACACGAACACGATACCGTTTATGTTGAAAAAGGCGGCGAGATCATCCCGAAGATCATCAGCGTAAACCTGGATAAACGCAAACCCGGCGCAAAAGCCATTGAATATATTACCCATTGCCCTGCCTGTGATACAAAACTGCTGCGCACCGAAGGCGAGGCCGCATGGTACTGCCCTAATGATGAAGGCTGCCCGCCGCAGATAGTTGGCAAGATACAGCACTACATTGGGCGTAAGGCTATGAATATAGATGGTTTAGGCGATGAGACCATCACAACTTTTTACAACCAGGGTTTTGTGAGCCATATAAGTGATCTGTATAGTCTTGGCGAGCACGCCGCTGAATTAAAACAGATGGGCCGTTTTGGCGAGAAATCCATCAACAACATGCTGGATGGTATCGAGAAATCAAAACAGCAACCGTTTGAGAAAGTGTTGTTCGGTCTCGGTATCCGTTACGTAGGGGCAACTGTTGCCGCTAAGCTGGTGGCACATTTTAAAACTATCGACAGGTTGATGACGGCTTCTGTTGAGGAATTGACCGCTGCCGAGGAAATTGGTGGCCGCATTGCAGAAAGCATCACCGAATATTTTGCCGATCCTGTACACAAACAGGAAATTGAAAAGCTGAGAGAAAAAGGTTTACAGTTTGTTGCCGAGGAAAAAGAAGTGGTACTGGCAAGCGATAAACTGGCCGGTAAAACCTTTATCATCTCGGGCACGTTTGAAAGATCGCGCGATGAGTTGAAGGATATCATAGAGCAAAATGGTGGTAAGATACTGAGCAGCATATCTGCCAAACTGAACTACCTGGTTGCCGGCGATAACATGGGGCCATCTAAACTGGAAAAGGCTACCAAACTAAACATACCCATCATCAGCGATGAAGAGCTGATGGCTTTATTAAACTAACATCTACCCAAAAACAAACATGACTGCTATAAAGTGGGGCATCATAGGCTGCGGTGCCGTAACCGAAAAAAAGAGCGGACAAGCCTACAATAAAATTGACGACAGTAAATTGGTTGCCGTAATGCGCCGCGATGCCGAGAAGGCCGCCGACTACGCCCAACGCCACCATGTTGACCGCTGGTACAGCGATGCCGAAGAACTATTGAACGATGCCGAAGTAAACACGGTATCGATAGCAACCCCGCCCGATTCGCACCTGGAATATGCCAAACGCGCAATAGAAAAAGGTTTAAATGTTTACGTAGAGAAACCCGTTACCCGTAACGCTGCCGAGGCACAAGCCATGGCCGATGCTGTGCATGCTGCCAACGCCAAACTTACGGTAGCACATTACCGTAGGGCATTGCCAATGTTTTTGCATGTAAAGCATCTAATAGATACTAATGCCATTGGCGACATCCGTACAGTGCAGATACGTATGTGGCAATCGGAGAGACCTAAACTGGTTGAACAGAATGCGCCCAACTGGCGCCTGCAGCCCGATGTATCTGGCGGTGGTTACTTTCATGATCTTGCTCCGCACCAGTTAGATCTGATGCTGTACTTTTTTGGCGAACCTGCTGTGTACAGCGGTTATAGCTTAAACCAGGGCGGGTTTAGTCCGGCGGATGATCATGTTACCGGGCAGATCATCTTTAAAAATAAGATAGTGGTTGATGGCTCCTGGTGCTTTAATGTAGCTAAAACCGAGATCACAGATCGTTGCGAGATAGTGGGGACTAAGGGTAAAATTACCTTCCCGTTCTTTGGCAACTTTGTAACCTGCAAGATTGGCGAGCAAGAGGAAACAGTGGAATTTGTACAGCCCGAACATATCCAGCAACCCATGATCACTAAAATAGTAAGCTATTTTAAAGGCGAAGGGCCAAACCCATGCACTATAGATGAGGCAGTTGTGCTCATGAAAATAATGGATGCATTTACAATCTCTCAAAAAATAGATTTATCTTAGCTGTAACTCAATAACATGAACAAGGTAATCGGCGCTATTATTTTTGCTGCAATTTGCTTTACCCTCAAAGCATCGGCACAAAGTTTTGATGTGCCGAAGGGTTATCATTTTGATAAACAAACAGATTACCACAAATACGAACCCGATATTATAAAAGCTGCCGACTGGTTACAAAAAACCCACTGGGGTACCGAACCGCAGAAGACAGATGCTGTAACGCAGTTTGTATTAAAATGGGCGCAAGGCGTACCCTACATTGTAATTGAGTTAAAACAGGCGGTTATGGATGTATCTGATGCCAACCCGCAGTTAGGCTTTATTTATATGGCGCAGTATTGCAAATACGCTATTCAACATCCTAAAAATTTTGATACCAACAGGGCCAGTATTGATGCACTTAGGGCAGTAATTGCAAAATACCAGGCAGAACCTACCCATAAGCACGATACCCAGGTTGAGCGCCTCGTAGATATTGACAAAGCCAACGAACTGGAAACTTGGGTGAAGACCGATTTTTCTTTTTAAATTAATATAAACCTAAACAAAATCACATGAAAAAATGGATCACAGGCGCCGGCCTCTTGTTTCTGCTAACTTTATCTTTAAGTTCATTTGCCCAACAAACTTATGAAGTGCCGGTTAATTACACTCTTGTTGCCGCAGATGATTACCCTAAATACGAAGCCGACGTTATTAAAACAGTAGATTGGTTACAGCAAAACCCATGGACTGCGAACGAGGCTAAAGCGAAGCAAGCCAATACCTTTTTGATAGCGTGGTTAACAGGCACCAAAGCCGTAACCTTAAATATAGATAAACCACTTATTGATTTAACAGACAAAAATCCCCCGTTACTGGTAATATTTATGGGGCAGTTTGCTAAATATACGTTGGAACATAAAGATAACACAGACCCCCGAGCGGCTAATGAAGCTGCCTTGAAGGCCATGGCAGAGAAATATGAGCAGGAGCCATCACGCCAAAAAAACAGTAAGATGGAAGAGATGATAAAGGCAAATAAAAACGGAAAGCTTAACAGCTGGATGAAAGAGAATTTTTACAAATCATAATATAAAGCCTCTTATGTAAGAGGCTTTTATATTATATGCTAATCTTTTTTCTTTGGTACTTTTGCGCCCTCTTTACGGGCTTCAGACAGCCCTATAGCTATGGCTTGTTTTTTACTGGTAACCTTTTTGCCGCTGCCGCTTTTAAGCTTACCCTCTTTCATTTCGTGCATGGTTTCTGCAACCTTTTCGCTTGCTTTTTCTGAATACTTTGCCATGGTAATTTGTTTAGTTTTATGAAGCAAAGCACCGGCCAAACTTGGGAGAGTGATTTACCCACTTATAAATCACATATTCCTAAAACATTAGCTTAAAAAGCCTGTTGAGCAGGTGAGGAAATTTTTACAAATACCCCATGCCCACAAAAAAACTTATCGCCCCGTTCTATGAACGCCTGGCGCTTATTCTTATAGGCTTATGCGCCCTTGGTTACCTCGTTATCGTAGCTAAAGAACTGCTTGATCCGCTGATATTCGGTTTGCTGTTTGCCATACTGCTGTTGCCGGTATCAAACTTTTTAGAGCGCAAATGCAGGTTACCTCGCAGCGCAAGTTCATTCATGTCTATACTTTTACTGGTTGGTTTTGTAGGTGGCGTATTGTATTTGGTGGGTAACCAGATATCAGGCATAGCCAACGATTGGCCTATGCTAAAAAACCAGGTTAACCAATCAGTATCTGATCTGCATATTTGGGTTGAGCAAACCTTTCATATAAATGCCGATAAGCAAATGGTATATGTGAACGATACAGCCCAAAAAATAATGGCATCGGGTACCGAGGTATTGGGTACTACGTTTGGCGCGGTATCATCGCTGGCCTTGTTCTATGTTTTTATACTCATTTTCACCTTCTTTTTACTGTTTTACCGCCGTTTATTGCTTCGCTTTATCACTTGGGTATTTAATCATGAAAACAAGGCGATAGTAATGGATATTGTGGAGAATATTCAGAAAATATTGCGCCAGTATATTTTTGGTTTGGTGATAGAAATGGTTATCGTGGCGGCCATGTCAATAGCCATTTTCTGGATCATCGGTATCAAATATGCGGTATTGCTGGGGCTTATAGTAGGCCTTTTCAATATAATCCCTTACATCGGGATATTTACGGCATTGCTGCTGAGTACGCTGGTTACTTTTGCTACCGGCAACATCAGCCAAACGTTAACTACGGCGCTTGCAGTAATTGGTATACATGCTATTGATGCTAACTTTTTGCTGCCGGCTATTGTAGGCTCAAAAGTAAGGCTTAATGCTTTGATCTCTTTTATAGGTATCATCGTTGGCGAGATGATATGGGGCCTTTCGGGCATGTTCCTGTCTATACCGGTGATGGCCATTATGAAGATCGTGTTTGACCGTATTGAAAGCCTTAAACCATGGGGCTACCTGCTTGGTGGCGATTACGAGTACAAGGAATCGGCCAAAGAGAAAATGAAGACCGAGTGAGTTAGTGTGCCGGTACTTGCGCTATCATCTCATTAATGCGGATGAAAAGCGTAACGCCGTATGCCATCAGCACAACGGTATTCACTACCAGCAGCCAGTTCATATCTGGTTTGGTATATTTTTGGCGCGTGCAGATAATAAGCAGGCTTATAAAGCCCAGTATCAATAAGATTGGCGGAATAAAAGCCCAGATCTGGTTTTTTGCCAGGTAAACTTGGTCAAGCTTGTTGTTATCATTCATCAAAAAAGCCAATGCCACCATTAGTAACACAAGAAATAAGCGGGTAATGGTTTTGGCTACAAGTTTACTGGTTATCATGGCGGCCAAATTAGTAATTTTGCAGTAATGAATCGTCTGCCGAAAATCATACTTACCGTATTCCTGTCTTTGCCGATTACACTGTTTGCGCAGGTAAAAACAAAGCCATCGTTTAAGATAGTTCCGCTGGGTGTTTTGGGCGGGATAGATGAGAGCAATATGTCGGCGTATATGCTGGCGCCGGTTGGCTCTGCTCAATACATCTGCCTGGATGCCGGTACCATCCATTACGGGTTACAGAAAGCTGTAGATAATAAAGTTTTCAGATCATCGGCAGAGCAGGTGATGAAGCATAATATCAAAGGCTATTTCATCTCGCATGCACACCTCGATCACCTGGCCGGTATGGTGATCAACTCGCCCGAGGATACGGTGAAAAATGTATACGGACTGGCATCGACTATAGAAACCCTCAAAACGCATTACTTTACCTGGGAGAGCTGGGCCAATTTTGCCGACGATGGTGGCGCACCTCAGCTCAAAAAATATCACTACAAAATACTTACCCCAACAGAACAACAACCTATTGAGAATACCGACATGCTGGTTACAGCCTTCCCGCTGGCACATTCTAATTTGACAAGTACTGCCTTTCTGATTAAAAGCGGCGAAGATTATGTTTTATACTTAGGCGATACCGGCGCCGATGCCATTGAGAAAAGCCAAAACCTCAACAAACTTTGGGAAGCCGTTGGCCCGCTGGTAAAAATGGGGCGGTTGAAGGCGCTGATGATAGAGGTATCGTTCCCTAACGAGCAACCTGACAAAAGCCTTTTTGGGCACCTTACTCCAAAATTGCTGATGAATGAGTTGGGCCTGTTGCAAAAGATAGCCGGCACATCTATAAAAGGACTGAATGTAGTGATAACCCACCTTAAACCACCCTACAAAAACATCCTGAAGATCAAACAGCAACTAAAAGCAGGTAATACTTTGGGTGTAAAACTTACCTATCCCGGGCAGGGTAAAGCGTTGCTGTTTTAATTATTTATCATCAAGCAGATCGATACAATTTTTCTTAAGCGATTTTAGGCGGTCGTTCAAAGTAGTTAAGCCGTTTTTATCGTTGATAGCTTTGTAAAAATATTGAATCATCTTTAGCGTGTCGTCATCGGGGTCACAGGCCTGCGCTTTTTCAAGATGAGGCAGGGCTTTGCGCACGGCTGCAATGTAATTTGCACCGCCTGTTGCTTTGAGGGCATCGGCCTGTTTGGCGTACAAATAGCCTAAACCGCGCTGTGCTACATAATAATCGGGCACGGCAGCAACCACTTTTTCGTAACACTCAATGGCCTTTACCGACTGGCTATTGTTTTCATACAGATTACCAACGCTGTAATAAAAATTATTGCGGGCGCCTGCTGTCAATTTATCTGCGTTGGGTAATATATCTTCACCCAGGTCAAGGGCTTTATCTGTTTCCTGCTGCATGCGCGCCAGGTTAAAGTCGAGGTATTTTGAATATACCTCTTCGGCAGTTTGTGCATGGGCAAAACTCACGGCGAATAACAGGCATAAGGCAAACAGCAGTTTTTTCATCATATCAACTAATATCCATATCAAAACGCAAAAGCGCTTAATTATTTTTGTTTTTGGACTGATTTTTTTGCCTTGAGTTTAAGTATCCAAAAGATCTTAAGAAATCTGTCCCGGATTTTGGCTAAAGCTGTATTGGATTTTTCCCTTAATCCGTTGGCTGAAGCCAACGGCAATGATAGTCTATTCATTGCCGTCTCATTCATGGGACGGATTTAAAAGCGAATCTTTATGAATCGGCGTTTAACAGCTTCCATTTTTGATATGCAGCCCGCATGCAATGCCCGCAGGGCCGATACCCAGCCGAAGATGCTTCCTGCTCATTTTTAAAGAATACACGATTGGCAATTTTCATCCGCCTGCCCGAGCTACAATTTAATGTGCCGAAAATCTTCAGTTTATGATTGCCACCAAAGGTTATCTGTTTGCAATCTATCAACATCTTCAATGTCCTGCTGCGGGCAAAACCTTCTCCGCTGATATCGCTATGCCGCATCATGGAAGATAATACCGAGCGTATATCGTTCGCCTTTGGTAACCTCGCTTACGCCGTGGCGCATGTTTACGCGGTAGTATCCACGGCTACCCATCACCGGCCTGAAGTTGGTGGTGAACAGCAGCATATCGCCTTTGCGCGGCGTTAGCACCATTGGTCGCGATTGCATGCGTGGGCGTTGTTCAACCAGCACAAATTCGCCGCCATCAAAATCCTCGCCTGGCTCGCTGAGGCATATTACCAGTTGCATGGGGAAGTAGATGTCGCCATACAGGTCCTGGTGCAGGGCATTGTAACCGCCTTGCTGGTATTTAAGTATTAGCGGTGTTGGGCGCAGCTGGTTATGCTGATGACAAAGTTCATTCAGTCCTGCAAAGCTCTCAGGGAAGCGCGTATCTATCCCTAAAACCTGCATCCAGCTATTGGCAATAGGGGCAATGTTTGGGTACACGGCCTCGCGCAATTGTTGCACTATAGGCGGCAAGGGATAGTTGAAATATTTGTATTGCCCCTGCCCGTAGCCGTGGTGCTCCATTACAATGGTTTTGCGGTAGATATCGGGCGATGAATAATTGGCTATCAGTTCATCGCAGACCTCTGACAATAATACACCGGGAATAGATGCATAGCCTTTATCATTCATGCTTTGGGTTATGGCAGCCCAATCTAATTTGGCAATTTTTTGTTGTATGTCCATAACTTAAGCTTCTGTAGTGTTTAACTGCGCTGCTTCCCAGCCTATCATTGCTGTTTTGCGATCGGTGCCCCAATGGTACTGACCAAACTCACCAGTTGATTTAATTACCCTGTGGCAGGGAATAAGAAACGCAACCGGGTTAGCACCCACCGCGCTACCCACCGCACGGCTGGCAGTGGGCATCTCGATTTTTTGGGCGATGGTTTGATAAGTGTTCAATCCCCCCATCGGGATTTTCAATAGCGTTTCCCAAACTTTTAACTGGAAATCTGAACCCTTTAAATGCAGTTTAATTTTCGATAACTCTTTCCAGTCCTTCCTGAAAATGTGCAGCGCATTTTGCTGCGACATATCAACCACCTGGTGGTAACTGGCGTTTGGGAACAAATCGTAAAGGCCATTGAAAGCTTCATCCCTGTCATCGGCGAAAGCCATATAACAAATACCTTTTGGGGTTGATGCTACCAGGATATTCCCAAATGGTGTTTCTGCATAACTAAAGTTTATGGTAAGGGCTTTGCCGCCGTTCTTGTATTCGGCAGGTGTCATGCCTTCAATGTTCACAAACAGATCGTGCAGGCGGCTGGTGCCTGAGAGGCCTGTTTCGTAAGCCACCTCAAACAGGGTAGCTTGCTGGTCTTTTAAAATGCCTTTAGCATAATCAATACTCAAGTATTGTAAAAACTTTTTTGGGCTGATACCTGCCCAATCCGTAAATATTCGCTGGAAATGGAAGGGGCTTAAGTTTACCTTTTCGGCCACCTCATCCAAGTTGGGCTGATTTTTAAAATTGAGCCTTATGTAGTTTATCGCCTCGGCAATACGTTGGTAATTGATGTTTTCCTGTGTGTTCATGATCTTCATATTTAACAACACAAAAGTACCGTGGGCAGGGCGGGCAGGAAACCCGAAACTTGCTGTTCTTATATCCCTCGTGTCATTGCGAGGAGCGTAGCGACCCGTTTATCCAGCATGCATTCTGTCATTTCGAACGATAGTGAGAAATCCTGTTATTACATGCCAGTGAAAACTTGCAAGAGTAACAAGATTTCTCCTCGCTGTCGCTCGTTCGAAATGACAGGGTAGTTTTTTAATTCTTGATTCCTGACTCTTGCCTCTTGAATCTCCCCCTACTTCAATTCATCCAATAACCTGAACATCTTCTCCCTGATAGCACTCCCCGCACCGCTGTAGTTGTTCACCATGATAGAGAAACACAGCTGGCGGCCTTCGTGCGTTTGGAAACCGGCGTAGGCTTGCACACTGTTGATGCTGCCGCTTTTCATCTTCATATCGTTGTAGATGGGCAGGCTGTCAAAGAAATCATCGAACCAGGCTTCCTTACGCGCCGATTGCAGGATATGCGCCATGGTTGAGGTAGTAATATGGTTCTCGGGCGAGAGTCCGCTGCCGTCAAAAATGTTCATCGAGCGCTTATCGATACCTTTTTGTTCCCAGAAAGCTTTTACAACATTTACGCCATCTGTAGCTGTTGGTGTTTTGCCTGTTTTAAGGGATATGGCGGCCAGTAATTGCTCGGCGTAAAGGTTAACGCTTTTTTGGTTTAGCCAGTAAACTATCTTGCTGAGGTTGGGCGATAGGATGTTAGTTAAATTGGTTGTAGCCGGGGTAACAGTTTGATTTTTCTCTGCCAGCATAATGGACGATTGCGGCTCACCGCTTACCGTAATGCCGATGCGTTTAAGGGTATCGGTCAAACGTAAAGCTGCATCAAAAGCAGGATCGGGAATGGCGGCGGATACACGTTTTTTGCTCTGGTCAATAGCGTAAGTGCCGCGCAGGTACATCACTTTGCTGCCAAAGGCCGGCAGGTAGGGATAAGCTTGGTCGCCGGTTTTGGCGGCACCGTTGGTAAGTTCGCTTTTGTATTGCAGGTAATTGGTTTCGGGGTTGGTGCCGGCAATACCAATAGTATTGCCTATGCTGCCGGTGCGCAGCAGGATATCAAACTGGTTCTCGCGCCAGCAAAGCCCGGCAATGCCTGCGCCATAATAGGTGCCCAGGTCCTGCCAGATCCATCCATCTGGGATAGATTGTTTGGTGTACAGCCCGTTATCGCCAATAACACGACCGTTTATTTTCTTGATGCCCGCCTTTTTTAAAGCAGCAACCATGGTGTTCAACACCACGTTCTCTTTAGTAGTGCTCCAGCGCCAGCTGCCCAGGGTAGGGTCGCCGCCACCTTTGATGATGATGTCGCCGGTGAGGGTGCCATCCGCAGTCAGTGTGCCGGTGTAACCTACCTGCGTCTGAAACTGAAAATCTTTCCCTAACAGGTTAAAAGCTGTGATACTGGTAACGGTTTTTAGCGTAGACCCAGGAGCAAGGCCCATATCGGGATTGCCACCAAAGATCATCTCGCCGGTTTTGGCATCCAATACGGTTACCGATACCGAGCCGTACTTGCATTGCTCATCCGTTTGTAAACGAGTAAAAGCGGTTTGCAGCCGCTTTTGTAAAGAAGTTTGTGCATACAATTGTTCTGAGACGAACAATAACACGAAAGCGGTGCAGTTTATTATTCTATTTATTTTCAATTCGTTTTTTTCTAATAATAGTCTTTACCCGGCAGTCAGTCTGTCTGAAATGTGCTTAGGTAAGCCTGGTTTGTTTTTCATCTCAGTGGAATTTATGGTCAATAAATCCCAATAAATAACTGGTGTATCCATAAAAACAAATTCCATCCAACCGTGTGCAACAATTTGTAATTGCTCATTTAATACTGAGATGCCTGAAAAGTTTTCTAAAACTCCGTCTAAGTATTTTGCGCTTTGTCCTTCAATACAGCTATCAGACCAATCAAAGTGTAAGCTCTCTTTAAGTTCCTGATAGTAATTCAAATCTTGTATCAATTGCTTTTCAACATATTGTCTTAGCAGCGGTCCCATAGAAATTGACATGCCATATTTTTGAAAATCAGTCATTAATAACCGGACCTGATTTAATGTTTCGTTGTGAGATGTAATAAATAGGGATACCTATTAGCACAATGCCTAACCCATATTTAACGTAATCGCTTTTGTAAACGCATAGCAAAATGCAAAAAGCAACACCCATTAAAATATAAATGGCAGGCAAAACAGGGTAACCAATGGCTTTGTACGGGCGCTCGGCATCAGGGCGTTTAACACGCAGGATGTAGATGCCAATGATAGTAAGCACATAAAATACCACCACCACAAATGATATCATATCCAGCAGGTCGCCATATTTACCGCTTAAGCAAAGCAACGAAGCCACTACTGCCTGTATCCATAAACCAAACTCGGGCACGGCATTTTTGTTCAGCTCGGCGGTCTTTTTAAAGAACAAGCCATCCTTAGCCATGGTGTAATAAACGCGCGCACCTGAAAGTATCAGTCCGTTATTACAACCAAAGGTAGATATCATGATCATGAGAGCAATTACATACGTACCAACATTACCAAATATCACATGCGAAGCGGCAACAGCTACACGATCTTTATCGGCAGTAGCAATATCGTGTAACGACAGCACGCCGGTATAAACCATATTTGCTAACACATAAATAACCGTAACGATCAGCGTGCCGAACATCATACTTAGGGCAACATCGCGCTTAGGGTTTTTCATTTCGCCGGCTACAAAGGTTACGCTGTTCCAGGCATCACTGCTGAAGATTGAACCAACCATGGCAGCTGCGATAGCGCCTAATGCGGTGCTCAGGGTTAAAGCGGTTACACTACCGTCTTTATTCAGGTTGTGCAAGTCCCAGGCATTTGTCCAGTTAGCGTTCCAGATATCTCCTTTAAAGGCTAAAAAACCAAAGCCAATTAAACCGAAAAGGCTCAACAGTTTGGTGAGTGTAAATGTAGTTTGGATAAGCTTGCCACCCTTCACACCCTTTGTATTGATGAAAGTAAGGAAGAAGATCAACACGATAGAAACGATCTGCGCCGCACTGATCTTTAAAGAGCCTAAGGTAAAAAGGATATGATCTTCGCTCACAGCAGGGATCAAGTAAGCCGTAAACTTTGAAAAAGCCACACCCACGGCAGCAATGGTGCCAGTTTGTATCACGGCGAAAAAGCTCCATCCGTAAAGGAAGGCGATGAGTTTATTATAAGCCTCTTTAAGGTACACGTATTGCCCGCCTGCTTTGGGGAACATGGCGCTCAGTTCGCCGTAGCTTAGGGCCGCGGTAAGCGTCATAAAACCGGTGATGAGCCAAACGGCTATCAGCCAGCCTGATGAACCCACATTACGGATAATATCGGCGCTTACAATGAATATACCCGAACCGATCATGGAGCCTGATACCAGCATGGTGCCATCGAGCAAGCTCAGCTCGTGTTTCATTTTTGAAGAAGAGGAATCGTTAGCCATTTAGGATTTTAGTTTTAAAGGCTTAAGTTAGGAATAAATATCGTTTACTCGAAAGGGGAATGGTTTGTGTGGAAAGAATACTTTCTTAATATCAATTTTTAGAAAGATAAATTGTCATCCTATTGTATAGTCAATTTATTTACTATTTTGCAGCAACCAATTGTAAACAAGCCCTCTGGCTTTTTAGTACGCACACTTTAATAACTAAACTAATTATATGGATCTTTTGAACACTTACTTGATTTATTTGATCCCTGTTATGGGTATTGTGGGGTTACTGGTTATGGCCGGTAAATCTGCATGGGTAACCAAACAGGAAACAGGCGATGCATCGATGAACCAACTGGCCGGTTACATTGCCGATGGGGCAATGGCATTTTTGCGTGCCGAGTGGAAAATATTGAGCTATTTCGTGATTATCGCAGGCATTTTGCTGGCATGGAGCGGCACAACTGTTGAAACTTCGAGCCCGATAATCGCAGTATCATTCCTGATTGGTGCCTTCCTTTCGGCATTTGCAGGTTTTATAGGCATGCGCATAGCAACCAAAGCCAACGTGCGTACTACGCAAGCTGCTAAAACCAGTTTGGCTAAAGCGCTTAAAGTATCGTTTACAGGCGGTACGGTAATGGGCCTCGGTGTAGCAGGTTTGGCCATCATCGGTTTAGGCTCACTGTTCATTGTTTTTTATACTATTTATGTAAAGAATACAGGTGGCGATGTTAACGGCCTGGAGATGGAAAAAGCCCTTGAGGTTTTGGCTGGTTTCTCATTAGGTGCCGAGTCTATCGCATTGTTTGCCCGTGTGGGTGGTGGTATCTACACCAAAGCTGCCGACGTAGGTGCCGACCTTGTAGGTAAAGTTGAGGCCGGTATCCCCGAGGATGATGTGCGTAACCCTGCAACCATTGCCGATAACGTAGGTGATAACGTAGGCGACGTTGCCGGTATGGGCGCCGATTTGTTCGGTTCTTACGTGGCTACTATGCTGGCCACCATGGTACTTGGCCGCGAGATAGTATCTGCTGATAATTTTGGTGGTATCGCCCCGGTTTTATTGCCGATGGTAATTGCCGGTTTAGGTTTGATATTCTCAATAGTAGGTGCTGCCTTCGTGAAAATTAAAAACGAGACAGATAGCGTACAAAACGCTTTGAACATAGGTAACTGGGCATCCATCGTGCTAACTGCTATTGCTACTTACTTTTTAGTACAATGGATGTTACCTGGCGGTGAAATGCACCTTAAACGCGATTTGGACGAAAGCGGTGCTATCAAAGCAGGTTCACTGGTGTTTACCAAGAACGGCGTATTTGGTTCTATCCTGGTAGGTTTGGTTGTAGGCACGCTGATGTCTATCATTACCGAGTACTATACGGCAATGGGTAAACGCCCGGTGCTGAGCATTATTAAACAATCATCAACCGGGCATGCTACCAACATTATTGGTGGTTTGGCTATTGGTATGGAATCAACCGTGTTGCCTATCCTGGTATTGGCCGCGGGTATCTATGGTTCGTATTTCTTTGCGGGATTGTACGGTGTGGCTATTGCTGCTGCCGGTATGATGGCCACTACGGCTATGCAATTGGCTATCGATGCTTTCGGCCCAATTGCCGATAACGCGGGTGGTATTGCCGAAATGAGCCAGTTGCCACCAGAGGTTCGTCACCGTACGGATAACCTGGATGCTGTGGGGAATACCACTGCTGCAACCGGTAAAGGTTTTGCTATTGCTTCTGCTGCGTTGACTTCGCTGGCGCTGTTTGCTGCCTTTGTGGGTGTGGCAGGCATTGAGCATATTGATATTTATAAAGCCAACGTACTGGCCGGTTTATTTGTGGGCGGCATGATCCCGTTCATCTTCTCGGCTTTGGCTATTTCGGCGGTGGGCCGTGCGGCTATGGCGATGGTAGAAGAGGTTCGTCGCCAGTTTCGCGAGATACCGGGCATTATGGAGTACAAAGCTAAACCCGAGTACGAAAAATGTGTGGCTATCTCTACCCAGGCTTCCATCCGCGAGATGATCGCGCCAGGCTTAATTGCGCTGGTAACCCCGCTGGTTATCGGCTTCGCCTTTGGCCCCGAAGTATTGGGTGGCCTGTTAGCCGGTGTAACCGTATCAGGCGTGTTGATGGGTATTTTCCAAAGCAACGCAGGTGGTGCATGGGATAACGCTAAAAAATCATTTGAGAAAGGCGTGGAGATAAACGGAGAAACCTATTACAAAAAATCTGAACCGCACAAAGCTTCTGTAACAGGTGATACCGTGGGCGATCCGTTCAAAGATACCTCAGGACCTTCGATGAATATCCTGATCAAGCTGATGTCTATCGTATCGCTGGTTATTGCACCGCATTTAAACCACGAGGTAGCCACCAACAAGCATATCCAGAATCAGATCAAGATCCAGTCGATGAATACCACGACGCATGTTATGAAGGCTGATAAGAAAGTTTAACAGCTGAATAGTGAAAGCCTCCGCCGACTGGCGGAGGCTTTTTTGTACATTAGATTTTATTTGATATGGATATTGAACAATTGATGACAGTGTTGGAAGAACGGGCAATTACTGGTAATGATAGAAAAAGAGTGGAGTTACTATTAGCTGCCATAAACGACTGGCCAACTCCCGTTGAATCGTTAAATGATTTTCTATCAAAACTAAAATCAAGTTTGAACGCCGAAGAAATTACCATTGAGGTAGTAACAGATAGAGTCGCTGATATGACTCCTGGATTTGATGCCTGGAAAATGGAATCCTTATCATCGTTATTAGAATTACTAAATATGAGTGGTATTGCATCTTTGAATCAAATAATAGCCAACTATCAAAGTTTGCAGTATGGCAAAGGGAGATAAAATTAACATGCGTATAATTCTTTATATCCTTTGCCTTTACGATATCTACCTTTATCTGGATGATATCTTCGCGTTGCTGAAGGTCGATATCGTGCCGCCTACTGCAGGCGGTTTGATGTATTTTGATGCCGCTATGCTATTGTTTGGTGGCCTGGTGTTGGGTTATTTATTGCGCAGGCTGGGCGATAAAAAGTTGGGATTGATTATGATTATCTTGAATGTAGTTTTAACACCATGGTTTATATGGAGAGCGTTGCCATAAGGGGGGGTAAACTACGCGTGATTGCGAGGAACGAAGCAATCTCTTTAGGACAAGCGGATTTGTATAATTCGGAGATTGCTTCGTACCCCGCAATGAACTGCGGAAATAGACTTGTTGATACACTTAATAACAAAAACCAGAATATGAGAGTAATAACCATTAACCCAAGAAACGAGCATGAAGAAGAGGCCATCGCCGCTTTTTTACGCGAAAACGACTACGATTTTAATATCGGCGAAACGTCTGCACCTGAACAGGAAAAGCCTTTTGATGCGCAGGAGTACCAGCGCAAGGTGCACGAGCAGCGGGAGCGCGGCGGGCCGCAAAAGATATTTTAGAATTTGGGTGGCTGAAGCGTTGACAAATTTTCACAGGCATCAACAGTGAATGCCTTGCGCAGGGTGTGATGCTATTTAACTATAAATGTCGCGGCGGTGCCCAAGTGCAATGATGTCGATAAGCAAGATGCCATCGTGTATCTCGTAGATAATGCGATAATCGCCCACACGGATTCGCCATGCATCACGGCCCTTTAGCTTCTTGCATCCGTACGGACGAGGGTTATCAGCCAGTTCGTATATCGCAGGAATTAGTTTTTCGGCGATGTTGTCCTGTATTTTGTTTAACTGTTTTTGAGCAGTTTTAGAAATGGTGATCTTGTAGGACGCCATTTATTTTGAGGAGCGGCCTTTTATGTAGTCATCGAAAGAATCAGATGGTTCATTAAGGCTCTTAACTTTATCGTAAAGCTTTACGTCTTCAGCATCTTCCAGTTCGCTTATCATATTTTCATAAACCTCTACCGGCAATATCACTGATATTTTCTTACCGTTTTCATCGGTTATGTATTGTGGTTTTACTTCTGCTGACATGGCGAATCGTTTGAAATATAAATTTACCAAAACGTTAATGCTTTTACAAACTTTCCCCTTACATTCTGTTCATCTTAAAATTCTGAAATTCCTGATCCGGACAATCTGCGTTAGGGATAGGAGTGGATACCGGCCCTGAGCCTAAGGCCTGTGCCATAGGCATCCCTTTGGGGCAGGCGTATGAACGGATAGCCCGACCGTAGGGAACGCCCGTAACGTTAAAAGGTAGGGCCGCCCAATAATAAACCTACACCTCAAAAGTGCCACGCTACCGCACTTTAATTCTGTTTAAAACTGCCATACCCTTGTTACATTCTGTTCTTTAAATTTTCAATTAAATTAACTACGTTTGGGCTAAGTGTTTTTAAAATTTACTAAACTGATCTTATTGATTTAAAATGAAGGTATTTGTAAAGAAATCTATTGAACAATTAACGGCCAAGACCGACGGCGAAACCCTTAAGCGAACGCTTGGGGCGGGTAGCCTTGTTGCATTGGGTATTGGTGCAATTATTGGTGCCGGTTTGTTCGTAAGGACTGCTGCTGCTGCGGGCGAACACGCTGGCCCGGCGGTAACCTTATCATTCATTGTAGCGGCTATTGGCTGTGCTTTTGCCGGCTTATGCTACGCTGAATTTGCTTCTATTATTCCTATTGCCGGTAGTGCTTACACTTACGCGTATGCAACTATGGGCGAGATTGTTGCCTGGGTTATTGGCTGGGCTTTGATATTAGAATATGCGCTGGGTGCGGCCACGGTATCTATAAGCTGGAGTGAGTATTTGAACAAGCTCCTCGGCGGGGGGATACCCTATGAGTGGTGCCACTCTCCAATGGAATCGGTAATGATAAACGGGCAAAGCGTACACGGTATTGCTAACTTACCTGCGCTGTTGATCCTTGTTATTTTATCATTGCTTTTGATAAAAGGTACGCAGGAATCTGCTACTGTAAACGGTATTATCGTATTCATTAAAGTAGCCATCGTATTGGTGTTTATCGCTATTGGCTGGCAGTATATCAACCCGGCTAACCACCACCCATACATTATCCCTGCTGATGCACCTGACATTATGCAGGAAAACGGAAAGCCATATTCTTATGCGCCGTTCTTTAACCACGGCTGGGGCGGTATCATAAGCGGTGCCGGTGTGGTATTCTTCGCTTTCATCGGTTTTGATGCGGTATCAACTGCTGCACAGGAAGCTAAAAACCCGAGCCGCGATATGCCTATCGGTATCCTGGGTTCGTTAGTGGTTTGTACCATTCTTTACATCCTTTTCTCATGGGTATTAACAGGGGTTGCACCTTATACCGACTTCATGAAATCGGGTAAAGAAGCTTCGGTAGCATTTGCTATCAGCAATTACATGCACGGTTACGGCTGGTTATCAACTCTGGTTACTGTAGCTATTTTGGCCGGTTTCTCTTCGGTTATCCTGGTGATGCTGATGGGCCAGTCGAGGGTATTCTACACCATGTCTAAAGATGGTTTGTTGCCAAAAATATTCTCTGATCTGCACCCTAAATTTAAAACCCCTTACAAGAGCAACATGATCCTGTTCCTGTTTGTAGGAGCATTTGCGGCATTTGTACCGGGCAGCGTAGCGGGCGACTTAACCTCTATTGGTACCCTGTTTGCTTTCATACTGGTATGTGCGGGTGTAATCCTGTTGCGTAAAAGCGACCCGGATCTTGTACGTCCGTTCAAAACCCCATTGGTGCCATTGGTACCTATCCTGGGTATGATAGTTTGTGCCGGTATGATCGTTGGCTTACCAAGCGAAACACAATTAAGTGCTTTAGGCTGGATGATATTAGGTTTGGTGATCTATTTTGGTTACAGTAAAAACCACAGTAAGTTGGGCAAAGGTGGCGATATCCTGCCAACTGCTATCGACTTTGAGAAACAGTAATTTTTTAATTACGATATAAGAAAAGGTTCTGCCATGGCAGAACCTTTTCTGTTTTAAAGCCTTTTGTAAAGGCATGAAGACCAACCGCATCATTTGGGTTTTGGTGTTGATAGCCGTTATCAATAGCATGGGCTTTGGTATTATTATACCGCTGCTGTACCCCTATGGCAAAAAGTTTGGCGTTACCGAGCATAGTATAGGTTTGCTTACAGCTGCTTTCTCCATAGCACAATTTGTGGCTACGCCGGTGCTGGGTTCATTGTCTGATAAATGGGGGCGCAAGCCTATCTTGGTAATCAGCTTAATAGGTACTGCCGTATCATTTGTAATGTTTGGGTTGGCCAACAGCATTATTATGCTTTTCGCTGCGCGAATACTGGATGGTTTAACAGGCGGCAATATCTCTGTTGCGCAAGCCATGGTATCTGATATATCATCGCCAAAAGAGCGGGCCAAAAACTTCGGGATATTGAGCTCGGCGTTTGGTTTTGGCTTTGTAATAGGGCCGGCGGTAGGGGGCTTGCTGAGCAGGTACGGTATGAAAGTGCCTTTCTTTTTTGCAGCCGGAATAGCGGTGCTGGGCGTGGTGCTGTCCATGTTGTTTTTGAAAGAAACCAACAAATTGAAAAACGCAAAAGCCAAAGGCGGGGGCTTTGTTGTTTCGTCACTAATAAATGTGTTAAAAAAACCTGTGATAGGCACGGCTATAGTAACCGGCTTCCTGCTCACCATGGGGCAGTTTTCCATGATCATTGGCTTCCAAACTTTTAGCGTGGATGAGTTGAAACTAAGTACCTCACAAACAGGATTATTTTATGCAGGCTTTGGCATTACGGGTATATTGATGCAGCTATTGGTACCAGCTATTCAGAAAGTGATTCCTAAGCAATCGGTCATTCTATTTGTATCTACTATATTTTGTTTGGGGATGATGGTGCTTACAGGCTTTGCAACAGGTGTCATATTGTTTGCAACATCTATTGCCATTTACGGCCTGTTCAATGGCCTGCGTAACCCCATGCTGAACGCTATTATAGCCGATAACAACGACGAGCACCATCGCGGCGAGGTAATGGGTGTAAACCAGGCTTACATCTCTATAGGACAAACTTTAGGGCCTGTAACAGCGGGGCTGGTTACTGTTATTTCTGTACATAGCGTTTTCTTTTTATCGGCATTCTATATTTTAATTGCACTTTTGTTTAGTATTCGTTTAATTTCGAAAGAAAAGCAATCCTAAGCTATGCCTCAATTTGTTTTCAAAGAGATTTTATCGGTAACGATGATCCTCTTCGCCATCATCGATATCCTGGGTACCATCCCCATCATTATACAGATGCGCCAAAAGGTAGGGCACATCCAATCAGAGAAAGCAAGCATTGCAGCGCTGATACTGATGATCTGCTTCCTGTTTGCGGGAGACGAACTGCTTGCCATCATCGGCCTGGATATCTCATCATTCGCGATAGCGGGTTCTATCGTGATATTCATTATCGCGCTTGAGATGATACTGGGCGTAACGTTTTTTAAAGAGGAAGTGCCCGAGGCTGCATCTATCGTACCTATCGCCTTCCCGCTGATTGCCGGTGCAGGTACCATGACCACTTTGCTATCCCTTAAATCGCAATACCAAACTCAGAATATTGTAGTCGGCATATTGCTGAATACCCTTGTTGTTTACCTGGTGCTGAAAAATGTAAAATGGCTGGAGAAACTCTTAGGAAAAACCGGCCTGCACATTCTGCGCAAAGCTTTCGGGGTGATACTGCTGGCCATTGCGATAAAATTGTTCAGGAGTAACTCGGGGCTGTAGGAGAAGCCCCCTAACCCCCTGAAGGGGGAACTTTTTAAAAGCATGACTCTTGAAAATTAATATCGAACACCGAATGTAGAATGATGAATGTCGAACTGAGGACTTCATCATTCGATATTCAAAATTCAGTGTTCGATATTACTCCTGCTCCCCCTTCAGGGGGCTGGGGGGCTCACTCCGTCCTCAAACTCTTCACCGGATTAGCCAGTGCTGCTTTTATCGTCTGTAGGCTTATCAATATACCCGTCAATATCATCAATGATGCAAACGCAATGGCAAAGGGCTGCGGCGTAAGTGTTACCTTGTAAGCATAGCTGTTTAACCAGGTATGCATCATCCAGTAAGCCAGTGGGCAAGCCACCACTGCAGCTATGGCAATGGTCGTCATAAAATCTTTAAGAAACAGTACCACCACATCTTTCTCAGTAGCGCCAAGCACTTTGCGCACGCCAATCTCTTTGGTACGTTTTTGTACGCTGAGCGATATGAGGCCCAGTACGCCCAACAGTACAATGATGATGGCTAAACCGGTTGCCAGGTAAGATGCCTTTTTGAGCTGTATCTCTGTTTTATACATCTTGGCCAGCATATCATCCACAAAGTTGTACTCGAACGGTGCGCCTGGCATTACTTCGGCCCATTTCTTTTGCAAGGCAGCCAGGTTTTGCTCCATATTGCCCGGTCGAAGCTTGATAGAGAAATACCTGTAAAACGGAACCTGATTTACGTTCATGAAAGTGATAGGCCCTGTTTTGCTGCCCATACCCCCGAAAACAAAATCGGCGGTTACGCCGCAAATGGTTGCCGGTGCAGGTACGCCTACCGACATGAACTGTTTGCCAATGGCTTCGTCCGGCGATTTAAAACCGAGCGCTTTTGACTGAGCCTCGTTGATCACTACAAGGGCAGAATCGGCTTGTGAGTATTGCTTGCGGAAAAACTCACCTGCTTTCATCGGGATGCCGTAAGTTTCGGCGTAAGCATTATCGGTAAGTAAACCAGTTGCCGGGAATGCATGGTCAGGATTATCCGTCATTTTGTAAATCTGCATGCCGCCGCTTGCCCCACCGTCGGGAATCTCCCATGACATGGTGATGCTTTTTATCTGCGGTAGTTGAGAAAGGCGGTAACGTACATCCTGCATCTTCTGCACGCCCGGTTTAGACCAGTCGCGCGGGATCTGGGCGTACACTACATAATCTTTATCGTACCCAAGGTTCTTACCAAAAAACAGGTTGATCTGCTTTGATATAACAATGGCTGATATCAGCACTACACAAGCCGTTGTAAACTGAAAAGCGACCAGTCCCTTGCGGAAATATACATTATCCTTAACCTGGTTCAGCTTCCCTTTTAGCGAGTCGACTGATTTTAAAGATGATAATACAAGGGCAGGATATAGCCCGGCTATCAGTCCTATCAATAAAGCAAAAGCTATCGGGAATAAATAGAAATATAGAGGGAATGAAAATAATCCGCCTATTTCGGCGGTCAGCATATTAGCAAAGTAGGGTTTTGCTAAAGCATACAGGCCGAAGGCAAGGAATGTGGCAATAAATACAAGCACAACCGACTCTATCAAAAACTGCCATATCAGTTGCTTGCGCAAGCCGCCCAATACCTTGCGGATACCCATTTCTTTCATCCTTTGCGATGAACGGCTGATGCAGATATTTACAAAGTTGATGATGGCCATCAGCAAGATAAACAAGGCGATGAAAGATAGCGTGTACAGCATTTTTTTTACCGCGCCGTTGCCAAATTCAAGGTAGAATGATTTAAGCGGCACCAGGTAAGGTGTCAAATTTGCCGAGATATTTTCCGGCGCGTTCTTTTTGATTAAACTGCGCATCGGGCCATTAAGATCTTGCGGTTTAACACCGTCCCTAAGCTCAAGTAACCCCACCAGCGCGGTGTTATTCCAGCCGTTAAGGTTACGCCCCATGTACTTAGCTGCAGAGCCCGGCAAAAATATAGTGCTGTTGCTGGTCTCTATAACATTGGTCACTGAGTTTTTGGCAAGTTTGGCCATCACCCCTGTGATCATAAAATCGTGTTTGCTGCCGCTGAAGTTCTCTATGCTGATGGTTTGCCCCACAATATCAGTTTTACCAAAATATTTGATAGCCGTTTGCTCTGTCAGCACCGCAGTAAATGGTTGGTTCAAGACCGTGTTTGCATCGCCATGCAGCATTTTTAACCCGTACATGCTCAGGAAAGTACTATCGCCCACCTGCAGGCTTTCGCGGAAATGCAGGTCGCCTTTGGATACCGTTGAGCTAACGCCGTCCCAATGGTAATAATTGGCCACCAGGTTTGGGTATTGTTCTTTTAAAGCCTTCGGCAGATCGCCAATGGCCGTAAGCTCGTAGCCCTGTGATGGGTCTTTCCACTTGCTTTGAATAATGTACTGGTTATCTGCATTGCGCAAATCATGGTTCACGCTCCATTCTTGCCAAACGTAAGCCGCCATCAGCATGGTAAAAGCTATCCCGACCGAGAGCCCGAAGATATTGATGAAAGAGAAAAGCTTGTTCTTAAGGATGTTTCGCCAGGCAATGGTGATGTAGTTGTATAGCATAGGGTTACGGTTTACACGAATGTAAGTACGTATTATACGAGGAATGAAATGATTAACATTTTTTAACGAATGGATATACAATAAAACCAGTCATTTTGAGCGAGCAGAAGGGTGGGATCACGCAATGGGGCGACGAGAAATCTTCTACTCGGGGATTAGCAACCGTGAGCATCGCGCGTAGAAGATTTCTCCTCGCTGTCGCTCGTTCGAAATGACATGATTATTATAAAAAAGGACAACTATTCCTCTTCAACTCCCCCTTCAGGGGGCTGGGGGGCCTTGGCTACCAACCTCGCCACAAACATCGTATCTGCCTTATGGCTGTAACCTTTCAAAACCTGCTGCTCTTCCAGTTCAAGGCCTAACTCATTAGTGAGGTAAGTAACCGCATCCTCGTTCTCGGCTTTTAGCGCCGAGCAGGTGATGTAGATCAACGGTTTACCCGGTTTTAAGTGTTTGGCAACGTTTGTGGCGATGCCTTGCTGCAGGCGCTTAAAAAAGTCGGCTTTGTGCAGTTCAAACTGACTGATCATCTCCGGCGTACGGCCCCAGGTGCCCGAGCCACTGCAAGGAGCATCGAGGATAATGCCGTCAAAGGCATAATTATACAGCAACTGCTCGTTGTTCTGCATCAGGTCCATTACCTTTTTTTGGTATTTCATGAGGCCTGCCTGCTGAAAACGCTCATCAAGATTGGACAGGATAGACTCGCGGATGTCTGATACCACCAGTTTAATATCGGGCTGAAGGCTATGCAATAGCAATGATTTACCGCCCGATGCTGCGCAGGCATCCCACCAGCTATCCCAACGGTTTGGCTTAAAGTAATTAGCCGTTTGTTGCGACGACAGATCCTGCACCTCAAACCAATGTTGTTTTGGGAATATTACATCCAAACGGGTGCCGTTCGGTAATGAGAGGCAGTTGTTACCCTCGTCCTTAAATTTTATATCGGCTTTAGTAAGCTCTGCTTTAACCTGTTGCTCAAAACCTTTATTTACACGGATAAACAGATCGGGCTGTACGAAGAACGATTTCAGGAAAGCTTGTTTGTCAATGCCCTCAGACAGTTCTTTGCTCCACGGGAAAACATCTTCCAGTTTAAAATCGGGATAGGTGGTTTTTACCAGCGCAATCTTTTCATCAATATTAAAACCAACGCAGGCTGCCCAATCGGGTTTAAAATGCTGCAGGAAAGAGTTGGTTTGCGTGTTGCAGAAAAACTCGGCAACCATCAGGCGGTCTTCGGCAGGCAGGTTGGGCAAGGCACGGCCCAGCCTGAAATAATTATATATCAAACGACCCGCAACCTTGCGGTCGGTAGAGCCCATTTGCTTGTTCTGGCGATAAAAGCCCGGCAAAAATTTGCTTAAAGGCGTGTCGGCGGGGTACTCGCTCAATATCCGCTGAAACGTCTTTAACTGGTTTACCGCTTTCATTTAACCTTCTTTAAATCAAAATTTTCATATCGCAGTATATCCACATGCGTATTTACCCATCCCTGCCCCGGTACTTTTACAAAGTGGAAACTGTTGTGCAAGCCTGTAAAATCGTCAAGTTTGGGTTTGCTCATATCCTCACCATCAGCCAATAGTTTGGCAAAGTACAGGCCTTCATCAAAGCCTTTTATGGCAAAATCAGTCGGCTCGGCGCGATAAGCACGACGGTAGCTGCGCAAAAATGAGTTGGTGTCGCCGTTCTTGTAATCCACCTTGTCAGATGAGGTGATGTGCGTATTCAGCCTTTGCAGCAAAGCCGATTTCAGGAACGCAAATTTCTCCCAGTTGGGATGGCCGAATAGTGTAACCGGATATTTCTTTGATAAGGTATCCAGTGATCGCAAAGTCACCATCAAAAATGCCTGTTTGGTTGACGGCACCAGGAAAATGTTCTGGTCTGACGGCGACAATTGTTTTACCAGCGGCGTTAAATTTCCACGGGTAACCGTTGTGGTGATCACTTGTATCTTACGTTTGCTCAGGCTATCTATAGTACGTTTAAACGGCGAACTGTATGCTTTCTCGTCGCTAAAGCCAGAGGTAAGGATGAATACTTTTTTGGGGCGTAATTGCTTTGCCACATACTCTGCCGCGCCGCGTGCATGGTACTCCAGCGGCGGTGTCATGGTGATGAGGTTCTGATTTTTGAATGTGGCCGGCGATGCGGGAGACAGGGGCGAAACAATAGCCTTGCCCGGCGCAGTCATCATTGCACTAAAAGCCTTCACATCTTCAGGAAAAACCGGACCTACAATCAGGTCGCTGGTTTTTACCTGCGGATTGAGGCCGAGGCTGTGTGCCTGTGCCATATCATCCTTGGTATCAAATATCTGTACTTTGAAGTTTGCGCCGTTGGCCGTAACAGAATCCAACGCCAGCTTAAAACCCTGGTAATACTCTACCGACATATTTGCCGACCTGAGTTTTACAGGTGTATAGCTTTGGCCCGCGGCGGCATGATCTAAGCCAAGCGGCAGGATGAGGGAAACTACAGAAGCTTTTGCCTCAGGCGCTTTGGTCTGAGGCTTTTCTGCAGCTTTATCTTTATCCGGAGACTTTTCAGTTGTTGTTTTACCGCCGTTTTTAGATACAGGATTCACCTTGGGCGAACATGCACCAATTACCGCTGCTAAAACAAATAATAACCACTTATTCCCACTCAATGGTGGCCGGTGGTTTCGAACTGATGTCATATACTACCCGGTTTATTCCTTTTACGTTGTTGATGATCTCGTTTGAGATCT
The DNA here is from genome assembly GCF_003432115.1 of Mucilaginibacter conchicola. Classification (GTDB taxonomy): domain Bacteria; phylum Bacteroidota; class Bacteroidia; order Sphingobacteriales; family Sphingobacteriaceae; genus Mucilaginibacter; species Mucilaginibacter conchicola. The sequence continues at coordinate 1,502,075 of NZ_QWDC01000001.1, read as the reverse complement.
TGGCCAGCAGGTCATAAGGCAAATGGCACCAATCGGCTGTCATCCCATCTAATGATTCTACTGCGCGCAGGCATATTACGTTCTCGTAGGTACGCTCATCGCCCATAACACCTACCGATTGTACCGGTAAATAGATGGCGCCTGCCTGCCAAACTTTATCATAAACACCGGCAGAGCGTAAATTGTTGATGTAAATTGCATCAGCCTGCTGCAAAATATCAACTTTCTCAGGCGTAATGTCGCCCAATATCCTGATAGCCAGACCCGGGCCCGGAAAAGGGTGGCGTCCTAATATATTCTGGTCTATACCTAAGGCGGCACCTACCTTGCGTACTTCATCTTTAAACAGCGTGTTAAGGGGCTCAACTACCTTCAGCTTCATAAAATCAGGCAAACCGCCTACGTTATGGTGCGATTTAATGGTAGCTGATGGGCCTTTAACAGAAACCGATTCGATAACGTCAGGGTAAATAGTACCCTGGCCAAGCCAGCTTACACCTTGTATCTCGTGCGCGGCATCATCAAAAACCTCGATGAATACACGACCGATCGCTTTACGTTTTTTCTCAGGATCGGTCAGTCCGGCCAGTGCATCATAGAAACGTTGTTTGGCATCAATACCGCGAACGTTTAAGCCCATGTGCTGGTACGAATCTAATACCGACTGGAACTCATCCTTACGTAGTAAACCGTTATCAACAAATATACAGTGCAGGTTAGCACCGATGGCATGGTGCAACAACACCGCTGCAACTGACGAATCTACACCGCCCGAAAGGCCCAATACTACTTTGTCGTCGCCCAGTTTTGCTTTTAGCTCGGCAATAGTTGTCTCAACGAATGAATCGGGTGTCCAATCCTGTGCGCAACCGCAAACATCAACCAAAAAGTTCTGCAGGATCTGTTTTCCGTCGATGCTGTGTGTAACCTCGGGGTGGAACTGGATACCGTAAGTTTGGGTACCGGTAATATGGTAAGCCGCAACCTTTACACTATCGGTGCTGGCAATAATTTCAAAATCTGTAGCAATGCGTGCAATGGTATCCCCGTGCGACATCCATACCTGCGAACCTTGCGGTACATCTTTAAACAGGACGTTATTTGGTTCGATGTAATCCAGGTTGGCACGGCCGTATTCGCGGGTGCTTGATGCCAGTACTTCGCCGCCGTTGAAATGGGCAACATACTGCGCACCGTAGCAAACGCCAAGGATAGGCAATGTTTTATGGTGTTTGGCAAACTCAAAATGAGGCGCATCTTCCTGGCGAACAGAATAAGGGCTGCCCGAAAGGATGATGCCTTTTACGCTGCTGTCAACTTCAGGAAATTTATTGAAAGGGTGGATCTCACAGTAAATATTGAGCTCCCTGACACGGCGCGCGATGAGTTGGGTAAACTGCGAGCCAAAGTCAAGAATAAGGATTTTTTCTTGCATGGGCAAAGATATTGATTTTGGGCGGATTGTGGGGAAGGAGATTGGAGAAAAATACAGCCGGTGAAATTGTTAATATCGTAAATTGCAGCAATATGGTTGATACGATAATAAACGAACTTGCCCGACTGGAGAAAGAGCATAATATAAAGGTACTTTACGCTTGCGAATCGGGAAGCAGGGCGTGGGGCTTTCCATCGCCCGACAGTGATTTTGATGTCCGCTTTATATATGCACATAATAAGGATGTGTATTTGAGTATAATCGAAACTAAGGATGTACTCGATATACCGATCAATGATCTGTTGGATATTGGCGGGTGGGACCTGAAGAAATCGCTTAAATTATTCCTGAAGTCAAATTCTCCGCTATACGAATGGCTGCAATCACCTATCGTTTATAAAGATGATTCGGATTTGGCTGCCGGGCTTAAACAATTAATGCCGAAATATTATTCGCTGCGGGCAGGTGGTCATCATTATTTTTCGATGGCTTTAAATACAGTGAATAATGATCTGCAGGCCGATGAAGTGAAGATAAAGCGTTATTGTTATGCTTTAAGGTCTGCTCTTGCCTGTAAATGGATAGTGGATAAAAGAGAAGTGCCGCCGATGGTATTCGGTGAGTTGAGGAAATTGATAGATATTCCCGAAGTGCAAGCCAGCATCGACGAACTGCTGAAGTTGAAAAGTGTTAACGATGAAAAGACACTGATAAAACGCGTTTCAGTATTGGACAACTGGTTACAAGCTACGCTCAGTGATTTAAAAGTGGCTACAGATGATCTGCCATCTATCCGTAATGATGCTACACAACTTGATAGCGTATTTAGAAAGTATATCAAATGATGACTTACGGGCAGCTGTTACAAAGGCGGGATATTATACTTTTAGATTGCGTAAGCGGCAGTACAGCCTACAATCTTAATACGCCATCTTCTGACATAGATAAAAAGGGCATATTCATAACGCCCCAACGTGATCTGTACGGATTTAATTATCAGGATCAGATAGCAAATAGTACCAATGACGAAGTGTATTTTGAAATAAAGCGCTTCCTGGAATTGTTGACGAAGAACAATCCTAATATACTTGAATTGCTAAACACGCCCAAGCAGCATATCATATACAAGCATCCGGTATTAGAGCTAATAAAGCCCGCAGATTTTCTGTCAAAACTGTGCCTTGATACATTTGCCGGGTATGCACAAACACAGATAAAGAAAGCTAAAGGTTTAAACAAAAAAATAAATAATCCTTTTGAAAAGGAACGTAAGTCTGTACTCGATTTTTGTTACGTTATACAGGATAACGGCAGCATAATCTTATCAGACTGGCTTAAAAGACACGACTTATTACAGCAGCAATGTGGTTTGACTAAGATCGAGCATTTTAGAGACGTATATCTTATCTATGCAGCATCTGCTAATACGGATGTTAGTTTTAAAGGCATCGTTTCGGGCCCGGAGGCTGATGATGTTCAGTTGAGTTCTATCCCAAAAGGTTTTAACCCTTTAGCCACAATGAATTTCAATAAGGATGCATATTCTGTTTACTGTCGTGATTATAGGGAATATGTTGAATGGGAAAAGAAGCGTAACCAGGCCCGGTACGAAAGTACATTAACGCATGGTAAAAATTACGATGCCAAAAACATGATGCACACTTTCAGATTGCTAAACATGGCAGAGGAAATTGCCTTACATCACGAAGTTCGTGTTCATCGCCGTGATAGGGATTTTCTCCTCAAGATACGCTCCGGCGCTTTTGAGTTTGATGACCTGATGGAAATGATAAATATCAAATTAGAAGACATAAAAAGCCTGTACGAAAAATCCGAACTACCCGAACGTCCAAATGTTGATGTTGCTGAAAATATACTGACGGAAATAAGGTATGAGTTGTATAAGTAATATACCTAAAAATTCAACCCCAACCTTAACCCGTGATTAGCCTTTACCTCACTGTTGTTAAACGATGTACCATACATCACCCTTAAGCCAAAATTGGTTTGGAAGCCGAAACCCAGTTCAGTGTAGTTTTTTAGGTTAGGGGTAGTAAGGTAGTTCACATCGATTATCTCCTGTAGCTTTAAGCTACGCAAGCCTGGCACCATATTGGTGAACAGGCCCGAGAAGTTGTGCTCTATATGGCCTTCCAGGTATTTATCGCCGGTGCTGTAGGTGTAGTAATCCAGCAACAGGAATTTATCGATACCTACTTTATAAGCGAGTACCTGGTTGCCTGCAAAATGGTGGAAATCGGTATAGTAGATGTTTTTAGTATTGAAGAACTTACCGGCACCTACCCAGAACGAGAACTTGCCATAGTAACCCATCTGGATATCGCTCTTGGTGATATCTGCGGTTATGAGGTTATAATCCGCATCAGACCCGAATACGTTTTTGATGGCCTTAGTGAAACCGATTCCAACTGTCGGATATTTTGATGGCAGATAACGCCTGCCGGTTGGGTAGGTCTCGTAACTGTTACTGAAATCATAGGTAGTACGTACTGATACTTTGAACGATTGATTATTCTCAAACAGCGGTACATCAGCGTCTGGTACCAATGGATTGTTAGATGTAAACTCGTGCCCTTTGGGGTGGAATAAGCTGTAATAAGCCGTGTTATCTAACCATTTGCGATTAGCCCACTCGGCAGAGGCACTGGCTTTCCAGCCGCCATAAATGCGGGTGCTTAGGCTTGCAGAAGCAAATTGCTTCTGGTAAAGCTTACCGAGGTTTTGGCGATTAAGCAAGGTATAAAGCGAGTTTACAAATGTAGATGCCGGCTGCCTGTCGCTAAGGTCGGTAATGGTAGAGCCACCCGAAAGGTTCAGTGTAGTAGCCTCGCCAACAGGGATGCTCACGCCGCCATAAGCGTTGAACAGTTTGTTTGAGAACCCGTATCGCGCGTTTCCATAAACCGCGAAACGGCGGTTATTTAAGCTGTCTATCACTTTGCTGAACAAGCCGCCATAGTTGAGCGAAAGCCCCTCAACGGTATTGTACTGCACCGCGCTGATGAGCGAGCTGGTAGTAAAATACTCGTGCTTAAAACGGTTACGGTGGTAATAACCGCGCAGTATCAAACGGGTTGCGTTAACCTTGTTGTTCTCGTTATCAATCGAATCGAGGTATTGTTTCGATTCGCGTTTGGCTGCCAGTACTTCCTTCTTTTTGTAGTCGGTTTTCTCCTCGTCGGTAAGGGGGATAGGGCGTTGCTGCTGCCAGTACACCGAATCCATCTTGTTGATGCCTTTGCTGATGCGCAGCGTTTCTTTAAACTGACTTTTATCCAGCTGCGGATTGATGTCATAATCTTTATACAGTGATACAAAATAGCCCGCAAATTTAAAGCCCATAAAACCGCCATTAAACTCAAATTTCATAGATGCGGGCATCCAAACCTTATTATTGATGGGTACGTACTGCTCATCAACACGCAAGGTATCTACGAAATTAATATTGGCCTTTTTGGTGATATACAGCGACAGGCTTTGCAAGCGCCAGGTATCTTCCAAAATGTAGATGTACCCGCTAAAACATGGGTTATTCTCGTTGCGAGGCGTCACCTGTATCTTGTTGATGGTTTCGCCGTTTTCAATGGTAGCACCTATCAGTTTGTATTTGTAAAAGCTGAGGGCATTATCCGCGATTGGCGATATCACAGGGCGGTTGCTTATACCGTCCCAGTTTTGCATGTTCTCATAAAAGTTTACCTGAATATCGCTTGCGCGGTTGAAGCTAAAAGCACGGTTACTGCCCGATACTTTAGACGAGATCATTTCCTCGTGCACCTTATCGGGTTTCATGAAACTGTATTTTGATTGCGACTCCGACAGGTACACAATTCCCCTGCGGTTTGAGTCGAGGCCGTTTTGCAGAGCGAACTTTTGTACATCAAACCCCATGAATTTCTTAGGCGCTGCCAACAAGCGCTGCAGGCCTTTTATATATACCTCGCAGGTGTAGGCATTTACTTCGTTAAGATAGGTTTTTCGTTTTTTGATGGCCCTGCGGATGATGTCGTAAGCAGGGTCTTCACCACCAGATTTTATGGATACTTCGTTGAGTTGGTATTGCTCCACTCCGAGTGCAGCATCCAATATGATGTCTGAACCAAGTGTTATAATATCGCTTACCTGTTTGTACCCTACGGCTTTGAATATTACCTCATACTTTCCGGAGGGCAGCGTAAGGCTGTAGCTGCCATCGCTGTTGGCTGATGTCCCTTTGGTAGTATTTCGTATATAAACAGAAGCAAACGGAATACCTTTACCGGTGCCATCTGTTACTTTCCCTTTTACAATATAGGTTTGCGCAAAAACGGGGGATATAAATAGCGTGAGCAGTACAAGCAGCAGGGCGTTTCTCATGAAAGTGTTTAAGTTAGCGCTAATATGGGTTTTATTGTTTGTAACGTTTAGATGCTGCCCGTTAATATTTGTTAAATAAAAAGGCGTACTTTTTTAGTACGCCTTTGTGATATTCAATAAAACCGTCATTGCGAGGAGCGATAGCGACGTGGCAATCCCCTACCTACAGAGCGGCTCTGTAAGTAGGGGATTGCCACTCCGCCAGCCGGCGGATCGCAATGACAGGTCGCTTTAGAGTATTTCTATTTCAATATCCCCTCTATCCGCTCCAATTCCTCTCCCGAGAAATTGATATTATCCAATGCCTTTAACGAATCGGCCAGTTGCTCGGGTTTGCTGGCGCCGATGAGTACAGATGTTACGCGCTCATCTTTCAACAACCAGGCTAAAGCCATTTGTGCAAGGGTTTGTCCGCGTTCTGTGGCTAAAGTATTCAGCTGTTTTACTTTGGCTACAACCTCGTCAGTAACCTGGCCTTCCTGTAAAAAGCCGGTTGATTTGGCTGCGCGTGAATCTTCAGGGATACCGTGTAGGTATTTGTTGGTGAGTAAACCCTGTGCCAATGGCGAGAATGGGATACAACCCACGCCATTTTCGCCTAACACATCCAGCAAACCTTCTTCTGGCTCGCGAACAAACATGGAGTATTTAGGCTGATGAATTAAACAGGGTGTACCCAGCTCTTTCAATATCGCAATGGCTTTTGCCGCTTCTTCTGCCGGGTAGTTAGAGATCCCCGCATACAAGGCCTTGCCCTGGCGGACTATCAGATCAAGCGCTGCCATGGTCTCTTCCAATGGTGTTTCGGGATCGGGGCGGTGGTGGTAGAAAATATCTACATAATCCAGTCCCATGCGTTTCAAACTTTGGTCCAAACTGGCAACCAGGTATTTCTTTGAACCCCAATCGCCGTAAGGGCCATCCCACATGGTGTAACCGGCCTTGCTGCTGATGATCATCTCATCGCGGTAGCCACGGAAATCATCTTTCAATATCTTACCGAAATTCTCTTCGGCACTACCTGGGGGCGGGCCGTAATTGTTGGCCAGGTCGAAATGGGTAACACCGCTGTCAAAAGCCAGGTGCAGTATCTTGCGGAAGTTCTCCATCACATCCACATGGCCGAAGTTGTGCCATAGGCCTAATGAAATTTCGGGCAGTTTAATGCCGCTTTTACCGCAGCGGCGGTAACGCATTTTGTTATATCTTTCTGATGATGGGAGATAGGTCATGAGTTTTGGTTTTGGGCTAAAGTAAGATTTTTTGGCTAATCCTCAGCGCGTCATTGCGAGGTACGAAGCAATCTCTTCAGGACAATTATACACCTTGCATAGGGGACATGCTCAAAGAGATTGCTTCGTACCTCGCAATGACGTGTTGGTGAAACGCGGTTAGATTCTTCGCTGTCGCTCAGAATGACAAGTGAGATAAGTTCAGACCACCTCTGCCACCACAAAAGTACTTCCGCCTACAAATACCAGGTCATTCTTCCCGGCGGCTTGTTGCGCGGCCTCGTATGCAGTTTTTACTGTTGAGTAGGTTTGTCCTGTTAAGTCAAACGCCGCGGCTTGTTCCTGCAGACTTGTTGCATCTAAACCGCGGGGGATATCGGGTTTGCAGAAGTAGTAGGTAGCATCTTTCGGCAGCATGCTGAGTACTTTGCTGCTGTCTTTATCATTTACCATACCTATCACAAAATGCAGCTGGTCATAATTGACAGATGCTATGTTTTTCATTACTTCCTGTATGCCTTCCGGGTTGTGGCCGGTATCACAAATGGTAAGTGGATCGGTGCTGAGTGTTTCCCAACGGCCGTGCAGGCCGGTTAGGGTTTTTACCTGTTTCAGCGCTGTGGTAATGTGTTCGTCGGTAATATTAAAACCCTGTTTACGCAATTCATCAACAGCAGTTAAAACGGTTTTAACATTCTTAAGCTGGTAAGTACCGGTTAGGTCGAGCTCTAAGTCTAAAGTCTGTAGTCCTGAGCCTGAAGATGAAACGGAAATATCCAGCAGCTCTTTTTCTTTGGACTTTGGACTTTCGGCTTTTAGCTTAATTGACTTTACATCAGATGCAAAGTTTATCTCGCTTCCCTCTTTTCCGGCTTTTTGTATAAATATATCCGCAACCTCAGGCTGACGCTCGCCGATAACAACCGGAATGCCCGGTTTAATGATACCTGCTTTCTCGCCCGCAATCAGTTCAAGCGTATTGCCCAGCATATTCATGTGGTCCCAACCTATGTTGGTGATCACGGACAGGAGCGGGGTGATGACATTGGTAGAATCCAATCTGCCACCGAGGCCAACTTCAACAACAGCAATATCAACTTGCTCTTTGGCAAATACATCAAATGCCAGGGCAACCGTCATTTCAAAAAATGAGGGCTGGATATCTTCAAATGCTTTGCGGTTAGCGGCAACAAAATCTATAACTTTTTGCTCGCTGATCATTTGCCCGTTTATACGGATACGCTCGCGGAAATCGCGCAGGTGGGGCGAGGTGTACAATCCGGTTTTATAACCCGCTACCTGCAAAATGGCGGCCAGCATGTGCGATGTGGATCCTTTGCCGTTGGTGCCACCCACATGCACGCTTTTAAACTTATGCTGAGGGTTATCCAGCAGCACACAAAGGGCAAGGGTGTTGGTAAGGTCTTTCTTAAAAGCAGATGCCCCGTCGCGCGTAAACATCGGCAACTGGGTGTACAGGTAATCGAGGGTTTCGTTGTAGTTCATGGTCGATAGTCCATAGTCGATAGCTACGGATGACGATGCAAACTTAAGATAAAATCTTGCTATGATTTATAAGCTTTCATCAGCGTAACTTAAAATTATGGAGGTATCGGTAATAAAAAAACCGTTGGCTAAAGCCGAACGGCAATGATATTTTTGGGTTGGACGGGTTCCATATTCATTGCCGTCCCATTCATGGGACGGAACGCGGATAAAATTATGTAACCGCAACTTTGAAATCAATTCACTTTAAACACAAAAGTCAGCGTACCTTTCTGTGTTTCAGGAGCTGTTTCTGATTGATTGAAGCGAGATCGTTTTACAGCATCCTCACATTTTTGGAGAAGCGCGGCATCGGTAATGGTAGTGCCGCGGCCACCGGCAGTGGCTTGTACTACATTGCCATCGCGATCTACCAGAATATCAACTACTACTTTACCATTGTAGCGGTTTGCTGCATCAACCTTCGGCGAACTCACAAAGCTACGCTGGGTAAGGTTAAGATTGCCACCATTGCCGCTACCAGTACCATTATAGTTATTGGTGAGAGTTGTACCTGTGGTTTTACCCTGGTTGCCGGGCGTGCTGCCTGTGCCATCGCCTTCGCCGGTACCGTTGTTGGTTTTGCCTTTGTATAGGGCGTTTTGGTTAACAGTTGGTTTTGCTTCGGTTTTTGTTGGAGTGGTAGCTACTGTTTTGCTTGGCGCTTTAGAGTTTGCAGTAACTTCGGGTGCATCCTCATTAGCCTGGGTAACTACGTTTTTATCGCTTTGGTCGGCCTCAACTTTCTCCTCGGTAGGTGGGGCAGGGGTAACTTTATCGGGTTTGGTGCTGTTGGCTTTTTCGGCTACGGAAGGCTCTTCGGTGCTCATGTAATCATTGCCCATACCTTCATCTACCGTGCCGTAATTTACAAGGATACCACCGGTGCCATCTTCTTCCTTAACCGGCATCTGGAACACAATGAAATAGCACAATGCCATCACAATGCCCAGTATTAAACCTGTTGCAGCAAACGCCTTCGGATAATTATTTTCTTCCCTGTAGTTCATTTTATAAGGTGAAAGGCGAAAGGTGAAGGGTAAAGGGTTTTGGTATTCTCGCAAACACCTTTAACCTTTTAGCTTTTACCTTTCAGCTTCCTGTCTATGCTTTCGGCTCGGTGGCCAGTACCATTTTAATATTTAATTTTTGGGCTATGTCCATTACAGCTACCACATCCTGAATAGCTACAGTACGGTCAACGTACAATACGATGGTCAGTTCTGATGCCATGCTTTTGTATGATTGCAGCGTTGGTTGCAACTGATCCACCGGTACCTGTTTTTTATCGATAGTATAAACCAGGTTTTTATCGATAGATACGTTGATGGTTTTTTTAGATACCGATTGCCCGCTTGATGATTTCGGCAGCATCAGTTTTACCACGTTTGGGTTGGTAACGGTTGATGCAATAAGGAAAAACAACAGCAGGAAGAACATGATATCATTCATGGCCGAAGTATGTACCTCTGCCGATGCACCCCTGTTTCGTTTTCTTAAATTCATTTGCTTGGCTCCTCTAACAGGTCAATAAACTCAATAGCATCGGTCTCCAGTTTAAGAATCACTTTATCAACCATCATGTTAAGGATGTGATAACATACGTAAGCGATGATACCCACGAACAGACCAGCTGCTGAGGTAACCATTTTTACATACAAACCGCCCGAGATAACGCCCATAGAGATGTTATCGGTTTTAGAGATATCGTAGAAGATCTTGATCACACCTGCAATAGTACCCAGGAACCCGAACATGGGCGCAATACCAGCTACTATACCGATGATACCGATGTTTTTCTCCAGTTTTGATACCTCAAGTTTGCCAACGTTCTCAATAGCGCCCTCAATATCCTTAATAGGGCGACCGATACGCAGCAAGCCTTTCTCCAGCATGCGGCCAAGCGGTGAGTTGCTGTTACGGCAAATAGCAATAGCCGACTGCAAATTACCCGACATTACACTGCCGCGAACCTGCTGCATTACATGCGATTCGTCTTTTGATGCTTTGCGGATAGTGAAGAAACGTTCAAAGAATATCACGAGGCCCAAAACAGCCAGTATACCAATTGGTATCATTACCCAGCCACCTTTTATCAGCAGGTCGCCAAAACGCAATTCCTCTTCGGGTATTTTGGCTAATTGCTGCGTTGCAGCCTGGTTTGCGGTATCAATTAATTTAGTGGCAGTATCTGCAACCTGCAGTAGTAACATCATAATTTGGGTTTAATTTCTAACGTATAAATGTCTTTATTAACTTTTTTGTTAGCCTCAAGCACTTTGCGGGCGTCTTCGGCTTCGGCGCGTGTTTTATAAGTACCCAGGCTCACTTTTTTTCGTTTGCCCGGTGCGTCGGTAACAATGTGGGCCTCTATGCCTAATGTTTTATAATTGGCTATAGCGGTATTGGCTTCCTTATCATCTCTAAAAGAGCCGCCCATTATCTCATAACGTGAACTGGTTATAGATTCTTTTGCAACGGGTGTATTATTTGTTGCGGGCTCTTCTTTTTTTGCTGTTGTAGAATCTGCCTTTTTAGGTAAACCGGTTTGCATATCAGGCTGTGTTGCAGCCTTCATGGTATCTTTAGCGGGTGTGGTATCCTCGGGCGCAATAGTTTCCACTCTTGCATTTATTATCGTATCGGCGGGCTTTTCTTTAACGGCTGTTTTAACCGATGCAAAGTTGAAGATCGTAGGATCATAGCGGTACACCAGGAATACAGCAAGCGCAAAAAATGCAATGATGGCTACTGCAAGTATCCAGTTACCACGGCGTTTGCGTGCGCGGGCTTCTGCTGCAAGGTTTGCTGCGTACTCTTCATCCGTTTCGTAACGCAGGTCATCGTCTCTGTCGGGGTACTCATCTGGTGCCACAGCAAAGGTCTCGGGTTCGGTGTACGGTGCTGCTGGCGTTGGGGCAGGCGTTGGTGTAGGCGCAAAAGTTCTTTCAACTTTAGGTGCACCATCAAGTCTGTTCAAGGCAACCGGTTCGTATCCAAAAAAGTTGAGATCGGTACTTTGCTCATCATTAGGGCTAAAAAATAACCGGCCCTGCTCAATGTAAAACCAACCCAAGTCTGCCAGTGCAGCCTCTTCGGTTTGCGCCAGTTGTTTAAGGCTGTTGATGTATTTTTCGGTAAAATACTTTGCCGATGCTACAGAAATCCGCTTTTTTTCGGCCATGTATTGCGCCAGCGTATCATCATCTATCAACTGCGGATCAAATTGTACGCTGTACGTGGGCGGGTAAAATTTGCCTTCGCGCTCGTTGTAATAGCCGTTAACGCGGGTATGTGCAAAATATCCCAAACCCGGTACGCTAACCTCGCCTTTTTGCGCCAGCAGTTCGCTTATATAATTGCCTACATCCATTCGCTAAAAGTACGTATAATTATAAAACCTCAAAATTCTTAAAATGCGTAACCTACGCCACCAAATATGTTAAAGCCGTAGGCAGGGTAGTAAACCCATGTTTTGTTGCCGGCATTTAATATGTTATTTGCCTGTACAAAAACAGATAACTGCTTGTTTATTTTATAAGTAGCACCGCCGCTTAGGTCGGTAAACGATGGTATCTGCGTGTATAACGGGTTAGCCGGTGTGCTGGTAGCAGTTTGTAATGGATCCTGCGTATTACCGCGGAACATTAACGAGCCATTTATATCCACTTTATCGCTAATGTGGATGGTAGTACCTGCAGTTAATACAAACTTAGGCAGGTTCCATGGTTGTGCTTCGCTCGCCATTTTGTAATCTTTGATTTCAATACGCCCATACAGGTTAAAGTCGTCGCTTGCTTTGTAATCCAGTTCGCCGTTGAAGCCGCTTACGCGTGCATCGCCGTTATCATATATCACCTGGAACTTGTTAAACTCGGCTGCAAAATTGTTCACGAACAATGGCAGGTCTTTGATGCTGTTGCGGAATATAGCCGCTTTAAACGCAAGGCCTGGTGCAAGAGTACCTTTTAGTCCTAAGGTGATATCCAGCTTGTCAACAGAGTTTCTGAGGTTTATGTTTTGGCCCAAAAACGGATTGGTGTTGGTGAAACCGAGTAAAGACGCTTTATTAACGTCTCCTTTAGCTTCAGCAAACAACCGCACATATTTTGGCACAACCTGTAGTTCTAACTTTGCTGCCGGGAAAATGTAAAAGCGCGATGAAAAGCCAAACTCTTTGGCAATGTTAACACCTGCTTCTATCTTATAATTATCGCCCTGGAATTTGATGTAAGGGTTGGCCCTCAGGATGCTGTTATTGTTCGAGTACAGGCTATCCTTTTGCGTACCCAGATCTAATGACGCAGCTACACCGGCATAAAACTGTTTAACGGTTTTGTTAAGGAAACCGCTTAGGATAATGTTGTTCTCGCGAGCGTTGAAAGCATTGCTAAATACGTAGCCTTTAACTTTTGCCGCGTAGGTAAAAGGATTCTCCTCGTCTTTAAAGTTCTTTGAAACTTCGCCCTCAACTCCAAAAGTGTTAAAGGTTTGTTTCTGCGGATCAAAAGCAGGGCGTGGGTTCTCGTCATTGTAACCATAGAAGTAGGTTGCATGGCGCTGATAGTTAACGCGACCGGTTAATGTGATATCCTCAGTAACGCTTCTACCAAAAACACCCAGTTCCTGGCGTGCATCGCTTTGTTTCTCAATACTGCCCGATTGTGCAAAGTGTTTCACAAAGCCGCCAACCTGCAAAGCCTCATCGCGGCCATTGCTAAAATAGCCTTCGGCGATGCTGGTTTTCATACTACCCAGGCCTGCTTTAACGTAATTGTTAAACAAAGCCGAATCTTGCTCGGCAGGGCGTTTCATAGCATCCAGCTGGCGGATGTTGTTATCCTGTGCCAGTTTCCTGTCGATAGGAGCGTAAGCAAGCGGCGCTTTGTACGGCTGCTTATCTTCCAGATCGGGGTTACGGCGAATTTTTACCGCCTCGGCCAGTACCGGTTTATATGAAGTGGTTACCACAATTTCCTCTGCAAGGGCATTGCCATTATTAGGGTTATTGCCATTACCGCCATTTTTAGATGTATCTGCTGACACTTTTGATGCAGCATCGCCCAGGTTTTTGGCATTGGCCTTTTGCTGGGTTGTTGGTTTAGCAGCAGTCGCTTTTTTAGCCGGCGCTTTTGATGCGGGCTTTGCTGTAGTTTTTGCCGCCGGTTTCTTTTCGGCAGGTTTCTTTGTTTGCGCATTGGCAGAGGCAAAGAAAAATACCGTTATTAAGGTAAGCAGTGTTATTTTATATCCTGATCTCATTGCTTGTCTCTCCGTTTATTGTCCTTTGTTCTCTTGTAATTGTTTCTGTTCAGTAGCAGGCTCGGTAGTTACCGGCTTCTCTTCGGCAGGCTTGGTCTCTGCAGGGGCTGTTTGCTCCGCAGGTTTCTGCTCAGCCGGTGCAGGCTGTTCAGCAGGTTTTTGTTCTGCCGGTGCTGGCTGCTCGGTAGGTGCCGGTGTGGTATCAACCGGTGCGCCGCCTTTGCCTGGCGCAAGTTTGTTCAGTTTGGCTTTAGCCGTTGGCAGCACGTCGTCATTGCCTTTGTAATTATCTATCACACTTTGCAGGGTTGCTTTAGCCTGGAAGTTATCTTTCAGCGCTACATAATCATCTGCAAGCAGTATGTAGGTTTTGGCTACCCAGTAATCGTAGTTTGATAGCTCTTTAACCAATTCAAAAGCTGTTTTTTGCGATGCTTTGTATTTGCCTTGCAGGTACTCAATGTTAGCCACATTGTACTTGGCCTCGGCAGCGGCAACTGTTTTGGTATTGCTGATGGTGTAGTTAAACTCTTTAATAGCTGCTGCAGTATCGGCACGTTGCAATTGTGCTTTACCTGCATATAAACCGGTGCGGAATTTATCTTCCTGTGCGGTTTTCTCGTAATCGCGCACCAGTTGTACATACTTCAACACATCATTTGGCTGATTGATCTGCGTATAGCAAACCAGCAGGTTGTTAATGGCGAAGCTGTAATCGGCCTTGTATTCTGAGTTGGTCTCCAAACGTTTCAGGAACACAATGGCATCATTGTATTTCTTCTGGTTCATGTACAACTTAGCCATGCTGATAAGCGATTTCTCACTGTAAGCACTTGTCCAGTCGTTAAGGATCACGTTGTAATCGGTAACAGCGTCATCGTATTTACCCAGATTAGCTAAGCCCTGCGCACGGATAAAGCGAGCCTGTTTCTCGTAGATCTGCTTTTTAGGGAACTTATCAAAGTAAGAGTTAACTGCGTTAACAGATCCCTGCCAGTCGCCTTTTAAGTAAAGGTTGTTAGCAGCGGTGATCATAATGTTCTCTTGCTCGGCAGTGGTGTAGTTACCAATTGCAGTAGAGTTGGCATAGTTTAAGAACGAGCCTGCATCACCTTTATCGGTATAGATCTTCTCAACCTGTTTCAAAGCCTGCTTAGCCTCGTCAGATGATGAGTAGTCTGATACCACTTTCTTAAATGCCTCGGTTGCGGCATCATCATTATTGGCGTTGTACTCAATTAAACCGATGGTGGTGTAAGCACGCGGCACATAACTGCTATGCGGATACTTCTGTATCATGGCATTCAGATCGGCTTTGGCACGCTCGCCATCATTTTTCAAGAAGTAGGCGTAGGCTATCTCAAATGCCGCATCATCAGCGTAATCTGAATTAGGGAATTGCTGTAATAAGCTGT
The DNA here is from genome assembly GCF_003432115.1 of Mucilaginibacter conchicola. Lineage (GTDB taxonomy): Bacteria > Bacteroidota > Bacteroidia > Sphingobacteriales > Sphingobacteriaceae > Mucilaginibacter > Mucilaginibacter conchicola. Next base: position 1,486,809 of record NZ_QWDC01000001.1, on the reverse strand, counting down.
TCAATGTGCTGATGCGCGCATCATACGAACCCTGTAAACCCTGGATAATACCACGCTGGAACAATGCATATTCCTGGCCCTGGCTGTGGCGGGCTATGATCTTATCGTAATAAGTTAAGGCCTGGCCGTAGCTCTTCATGCCGAAGTAACTATCGCCCAAACGGCTTATCGCATCGTTCTCGGTGTTTTGGTCTTTAGCGCCACCGGCTAAGAATTTCTCAAAGTAGTTGGCAGCCTTGCGGTACTGTTCATCGTAAAAGGCAGAATAAGCCAGTGCGTAGTAAGCATAGTTGGTCAGGCCGGTCTCTTTAGATTCAGGCATGCCCAGGAACAGTTCAAAGTTCTCAACCGATTCACTGTATTTCCTCACCTCGAACATCGACTCGGCCATCCAGTAATAGGTTAAAGCCTGTATCTTGGTATCGATAGGGTTTTTAAGCGAACGCAGAAAAACGCCAATGCCGTTCTCAAACGCGCGTTCGTTGTAAAACTCCAAACCGCGGTAGTAAGTAACTTTTTGATAGGCTATCAGCGCACTTTCAGATTTGTTAGGGATAGGCTCCAGGATATCTATCGCCTCTTTGTAGTTTTTAGAGTTAAGCAAGGCCTCGCCCAATAAAACTTTTACTTCATCGCGACGTACCGAACGTGGATAGTTTTTTAGATACTGGCGGGTGGCCACCAATGCATCGTTATTGAAATCTAACTCGTAAGATAGTTTAGCATACTGGTACAAGGCATCTTCCTGTAACTGCGTATCAAAGTTTAATCTCGATGCAGTGAAGAATGCATTGCGGGCCGACGGCTTGTTGTTCATCTTCAGGTAAACATCACCTAAAGTGTAGCTACCGCTTTGGCTGTAGTTATCATTTTGCGCAACCAGGTTGGTTAACACCGCAGCAGCTTTTCCGTTATTGCCCACCTTGTAATAAGCATACCCTATCTGGTAGCTATCCTGTGTGTTTTGGGTACGGCCCTGGTCCTGCTCCTCAAAACGGCTATAGTATTCAACCGCTTTATCGTAATTGCCTTTTGCAAAGTACGATGCACCAACAATGCGGAACATCTCGGTTTCGTGTTGTTGCTTGGTTGTTTTAAGGATAGGGATGGCGTAGTTCAGTACATCATCATAGCGTTTATCTAAAAAGTAAACTGCCGTGATGTAGTACGGATAGCTGGCCTCGTATTTCTTAGAGTTTTTTAAACGCTCAAAGTTCACCAGCGCCAGGTGATAATCTTTGTTTAAGTATGCGATGTAGGCAAAGTAATAAACAGCATCATCGGTATAGGCCGATCTTTTGTTCTTCACCTCGCTGAACAGCAGTTGCGCGTTCTTGTAATCGTTGGTTACAAAGTAAGCATAGCCTTTACGGAATTTATACTCGGTGTTTTGGGCACCGGTTAAATCGCCGGCATCAACTTTATTGAACCAGTTTAAGGCCTCGGTGTATTTGCCTTGTTTAAAGTAAGCCTTACCCACCTGGAAGTACGCCGATTTAGCCAGCGGATTCTCGGGGTGCTCTTTAATAAAGCGGGCAAACATGCTTTGGGCATCGTCATTATCCAGCTCCAGGGCACAAAGGGCTTCATAGTATTGTGCATTCTCTTTAAGCAAAGATACTTCCGACTCAAATTTTGACTGTGATGTAGTTGTAAGCCTTGTTTGCTCAACCAGGCGGTACTGCTCGGCCGCAGAAGCATACTTGCCCATAGCCATAAGGTTATTCGCATTCTGGTAAATGCGGTTAACATGGAATGAAGGGCTTTGCTGTGCGAGCGCTGGCAGGGATAACAATACCGGGGCAATGAAGGCGACGTATTTAAGTTTTATCATAGAGCGCAATTATAGTGGTGCTAAATTAGCGTAATCGCAAAAATGCAATCCACATAAGTAATTAACAAGTGTGGAAAAGCACTTTTTTTAAACGATGCTGATTATGAGAATGGTATGCTTGTGGAAAACTTTAATAAAACCACTTGGAATGGCGTGTAAAGCGTAAAAAGAATATTTGCGTTTAACCAACGCTGTGTATAAATACACACAAAATATTGGCGAATATAAAGCGTTTAGCTAAACAATGATAAAAAAGTTATCAATATTGGTGGGATATCTAATGCAGCTGCCGGTTTTTTTTGCTGTGGCACAACAACAAAACCCGGCTTTAATAGAACTTAGAAGTACAGCAGTTACAGTAAAACCTACTGAGTTTTATTTAAAAGAGATAAACGACGAACGGAAAAATAAAGCTGCTTTAGGCCGCATGCAACTGTATAAAGGCGGCCCGTTCACCTCTTCGTACGCAATAAATTTTAAGGGTGGGAGTGCTGCTTTGATCAGCTTTATCAAGAATAATACAGGTGCAAATTATAAGCTGCGCCCTGTTATCCTTACTATAAACGAGTTATCGGTAAATGAGGAGCCTGCTGTAAACGGTGCGGTTAAAGGTTCGGTGAAAATTACATTGGCATTTGCTTTAGAAGGAACGTATGTGCCGGTTAAGTTAACAAGCTACAACACTACAACAACTTACCAGCGCCCTGCCGGGCCGGCGCAATATATAGAGCCAATATTAAATAAAGCCATCACCAATGGCGTATCGTTTTTTGATAACTGGGTAAATAGCCAGGCAGATACCAATATTAAACTTGCCCGGAAAGTGAATTTGTCTTTTACAGATTATGATGAGAATGGCGAGGGAGATACGATCTATTATAAAGTTGATCGTCCGCTAAAATGGGACGATTTTAAAGCTAAACCACTGCGAGGGTCAACTAAAGGGGCTGAAATATTCTCTTATATAGGGTATGACCAAAGCGTGGATGTTAGAAACAGCACGATATTTTTAAGTATCGCTCTTAAGAGCTGGGTGGCTAAAAGTGCTTGTTGGGTGCTGCCAGGTATGCAAACAGACTATGCCCTTAACCACGAGCAAAGGCATTTTGATATTACCCGCCTGGTTACCGGGCATTTTAAGAACCGGCTTAAAACCATAACGATGGCGCCTGATACCTATGAAGGCGAATTGAATACCGCTTATCTGGATGCCCTGCGCGAACTGGTAAGTATGCAAAAGCAATATGATAATGAAACATCACACAGCGGCAATGTTACTGCGCAGGAGCAATGGAACAATCGTATAGATAAAGAATTAACAGCAAGCGGGATAAAATGATAGAGAAAACTTAAGCCGCCTTTAGGTTAAGCTGCTTTTTGATGGTGCTTAGCAATACGTTAATATCAAACGGTTTGGCAACAAAATCATTAGGGCCGTTTTCCTGATTAATGGTATTGCCCGCATTATGGCTGGCAGATATCATTACAACAGGAATATCATGAGTGGTATCGTCTTTCTTTAATTGTTTGCATAGATCACGGCCGTCAACATTACCCAGCATTACATCTAACAGTATAAGATCGGGATTATTTTTATTGATGGTGTCCATTAATTTATTACCATCAGATAAAGTGTCTACTTTATAGCCCGAATCTTCCAGTATAAACTGCAATATATCCAGAATGTCGTTATCATCATCTACAGCCAAAATCCGCCGCATAACTGTGTTTAATTAAAAATCTGTAAGTATCTTAATAGTATCAGGAGCGTAAGAGCAATTGTTATACCAAATTACTTAGCACAGAAAATTTTACTTAAAACGGTAAAGTAAATTGCTTAAAACGGAAATTATTCCTGCGGCTTTTTAAATATGTAACGTGCTTTTTTGCAATTGGCGCAGAAGTACTTTTTAAGCGGAAGAAAGAACAGCAGGTTTTTAACAAACCAGCTTCTGTGAAGTTGATGATGAAAAAGATTGCCGCATTTTGGGCAATAAGTGCTGGGGGATTTAGCAGTATGGCTCAATTTAGTTTATTGTTTAGTACAGTAAGCTGTAGCGTTGTTTGATTTACGCAATACACTTACATAAAGTTTCCCAATGTTGTATTTTAACAGTTGACGAGTAAAGGCAACAGGTTGTTACAATTGGTTTGCGAAGTTAGTATAATAGCACATTAAATTATTGTAAAAATAAGGCTACTATACAATATCGGTCAAATAAATTAACATAGCCGGAGACCTTGCCCCGGCCATGTTAATTTATAAATGTTTAAAAGCCAAATATTTGCTTTAGATCGGGCTTTACAAGTTCCCCGTATTTTTTAAGGTCATCGTCGGTGATGCGTTTGTCTGATGCCACTACACAATAGGTATAGGGTTTGCCTTTCAACTCCATATCGTGGAAAGCATTCAGTTCAGTAAAACCTAATTTGCCCGCAGTTTCAAAAGTGTTTTTGCGGATATCATAATCCAAACCTTTGCGTTGCGCGGCAAGATAGTTAAACAGGATGCCTTCTTGTGTAATACGCTCGGTTTCTATTGATTTTACCACGTTCTCGCGTGCCGATTTAAAGGCTTCGCCAGATTCGGGCATGGTGTTCAGCAAGTCGTTCATGGCGGCAATAGCCTCGTTCATTTTATCGGCTTGGGTGCCTACATAACCAACAAATACATCGTTGTCGTCTTTCTTGGCTGATTGCGCATAATCAGCATAGGTTGAGTAGGCAAGCGCTTTAGACTCGCGGATGTTTTGGAAAACGATGGAGCTGATACCTCCGCCAAAGTATGCATTAAAAAGCTCAACAGTTGGCGTTTTTGCCGGGGTGTAAACTTCCTGATTGCGCACCCATTGTATCTCGGCCTGTACCATATCAAAATTGGCAAACAGTACCGAGTTTTTGTCTTGTTTTATGCGCGTAAATTGCTTCTTGGCCGGATATGCCGTAAAGGTTGCAGGTGTTTTATGCAGTTGCACTAATGATGCAGCTGCCTGCGTTGCAGTTTGCGGGCCGTAATACAAAATACTGTGTTTGTATGCAGTAAGGCTATGCAAAAGGTTAATGAGATCTTCGGCTTTTACAGCGTCTATTTCCTGCTCTGATAAGGTATAGTTGAAAGGGTTATCGGCACCATATTGCGCGTAGCTTACCAGCCCCTGCATAATGTTATTTTTATTCAGCTTAAGGTTCTCTCTTGATTTTTTGATCCTTGCTTTTAAGCTGGTTAAAGCAGCTTCATCTGCCTTACAATTGGCAAGCAGGTTCTCAACCAGGCTAACAGATGCGCCAAAATTTTCCTGCAAACCGCTAATAACCACATGCGACAGATCGGTATTGGCATTTACACTGAACGAAGTAGCTAACTTATAGAAAGCTTTACTCACATCCTCGGCACTCATCTTATCTGTACCCAAAAACTGAAGGTATTGGGCAGCCATAGGTAAAAGTTTGTTGTTCCAGCTACCCATATCAAAGCGGTAATACATCCTAAAGATGCTGTTATCCTTATTCTGTACAGCCAGCACATCCACATTGCCCGATTTTGCACGTTGTATATCGCGGTTGTAATCCAGCCACACAGGTTTCACCGGATTGGCCGGCATGCTGTTGATCATCTGTACGTAAGGCGATTGCTTGCTGGCATTAACCTCAACAGGGGTAATAGGCGGTTTATCAACCTTAACTACATTTTTATCGGCACCCTGGCGTTTGTAAACTATTACAAAGTTATTATCGTGCAGGTATTTGTTGGCAAATGCTACGATCTCGGCCTTGGTGATCTTTGACAGTTCGGCAATAGAGGCCACATCGGTTTTCCAGTCAACACCCGATGTGAAATCATCCATCAGATTGCTGGCACGTTGCACGTAGCTTTCGTCCTGCTCAATTTTACTCTTCTTAAGGTTGTTGGCGATAGAAAGGATAAGGTCGTTTGAGAAATCGCCTTTTTTAAGTTTGTCTATCTCGCCCAGCATCAGGGTTTTTACCTCATCTAATGATTGGCCTTTGGTTGGCGTGCCGCGCAGGGTAAGTACGCTGTAATCTTTAAGGATATCGGCAGATGCGAAACCGCTAAGCAGTTTTTGTTTTTTGGTAAGATCAAGGTCAAACAAACCTGCTTTGCCGTTGGCCAATATACTGCCCACCAGGTTAAGGATGCGTGCATCGCGCGTGCTGGCACCAGGAAAACGGAAAGCGATGGTCAAATTCTCGGGGTTAGGGCCAAATACTTCGCGGGCGATAGGTGCAGTGATAGGCGCCTCCGGTGCAAACTTGTACGGCGGCACCGTTTTGGTTTTCATGTAGCTGAAGTTCTTAGCTACTTTACCTATCATCACATCGGGGTTAAAATCTCCCGAGAGGATAACCCCCATGTTGTTTGGTACATAGTAATCGTAATAATATTTACGGATAGCTTTTAACGATGGGTTTTTTAAATGCTCAATAGTACCAATAGTGGTTTGCTTGCCATAGTTGTTATTAGGGAACATAGCGGCAAACAAAGCTTCCTGCACCTTGCGTGGGTCGCTGTCCAGGCCGCGGTTCTTTTCTTCGTAAACTGCTTCCAGTTCGGTATGGAATATACGCAGTACCGGTGCGCGGAAACGCTCGGCCTGCATTACCAGGAATTTATCTATTGATGAGCTCGGGATATCCTCGGTGTAAACAGTTTGCTCAAACGAGGTAAACGCGTTGCTGTTTTGGCCGCCCATTGCTGCCATCATTTTATCATACTCGTTAGCGATGGCAAATTTTGCCGCCTCGCCCGATGTTTTGTCTATCTCTTTGTAGATCTCTTTACGCTTACCCTCGTCTTTTGTAGAGTTGTATTGCTCATACAGGTCGTCAATTTTATCAAGCAAAGGTTTCTCTTTGCTCCATTCTAAAGTGCCAAATTTATCGGTACCCTTAAACATCATGTGCTCAAGGTAGTGGGCCAAACCTGTGTGGTCTGATGGGTCGGTTTTACTGCCGGCTTTAACAGCGATGTATGCTTGTATACGTGGTTGCTTAGCAGTTGGACTAAGAATTACCGTAAGGCCATTTTTTAGGGTATAGAAACGTGAGTGGGTGGGGTCGCCGGTTACGTATTTGTAGGTATAGCCGCCGCTGGTGGCAGTTTTCCATACGTAAGGGCTTTGCGCCTTTAACGTGGTAGCCGAAAGACCCGTTAAAAGCAGCATTAAGGACAGCTTTATTTTCATGTTAACAGTTTAGGTACTAAATATAGTAAAGCGCTCAGAGCAAATTAGAGTTGATACAACCGTAAGATAATTTGTAATAAGAAAGTTACAAATAAAAAAGACCCCCGAATTATTTCGGGGGCCTTTTTTATATTGAATAATGGTGGTTAATCCCAAAGATTAGCAGGGTAAGTGCCGTTGTTAACCAGTTCAGATATACTGGCTTGTACAATAGGCTTATCCTCTTTGTAAGTTACACCAAACCATTTGTTTGCGGTAGGGATAACTTTGAATGATGCGGTGCCGGTTTTAATCAGATCATCAGCCACTAACGGGATAAAGAACTCTGATTTTGGATTGTTCTTGTTAGCTTCAACAAACTTCCTGAACAGCTCTTCGCTTTGTTTGAAAACTGCAGGTGTAAAACCCCAGAAATTCATTGATACACGGGTATCATTGCTTAGCGGGTGCTCACCGGTAGCGTCTCTGTAGGCTACAGAACCATCCTCTTTAAAGTAAACCTCGGTACGCTCGTTAACTTCGGTCATGTTGCCGTTCTCATCAACCGCACACACACCGCGCGATACGGTACCATAATCAGACAATGTTCTGTCTATCTGGTAACCCATCAAGGCATATTTATCATCAGCTACCTCGGTAGTAAGGAACTGGGCCATTTTTTCAAAAGCTTCATAGCCATAAAAGTCATCGGCGTTGATAACGCAGAAAGGCTCGTGGATTTGTTTGTGGGCAGCTAATACCGCATGTGCAGTACCCCATGGCTTAGCGCGCTCAATTTGCTCGTTGATGCCAAATGGAGTAAGGTCAAAGCTTTGGTAAACGTAATCCGTCTCGATACGGCCTGCCAGTTTAGGCTCAAATATGGCTTTAAACGGCTCGGCAAATTCCTCGCGGATAATAAAGCTTACTTTACCGAAACCTGCTTTAATGGCATCGTAAATAGAGTAATCAATAATGGTTTCGCCGTTAGGGCCAAAGCCGTCAACTTGTTTCATGCTGCCGTAGCGGCTGGCCATACCTGCGGCCAAAATTAATAGTGTTGGTTTCATTGTAAAAGTAGGGTATAGATGCTTTGGTTACACAAATGCTATTTGTGCCTAAATGTTTTAAATTATTTGATGTACCTGAAATCCTGACCGTTCTGGATGTTTAACAACGACTCATAAATCAGGCGGATAACGTTATCTACGTCTTCTTTATGGATCATCTCAACGGTTGTGTGCATATAGCGCAACGGTAAAGAGATCAATGCTGATGGTACACCGTCGTTTGAGTAGGCAAATGCATCCGTATCAGTACCGGTTGAGCGCGATGACGCCTGGCGTTGGAACGGAATGTTTGCTTTCTGTGCCGATTCGATAAGTAATTTGTTCAGGTTGTTTTGTACCGCGGGGGCATAAGAAATTACCGGGCCTTTACCGCAGCTCAGATCACCCTGAACGATCTTGTTGATCATCGGGGTATTGGTATCATGCGTAACATCGGTAACAATAGCTACGTTTGGTTTGATGCGATGGGCGATCATCTCAGCACCACGTAAACCTATCTCTTCCTGTACGGCATTTACAATGTATAAACCGAAAGGCAGTTTTATGTTGTTCTCTTTCAACAAACGGGCAACCTCGGCTATCATGAAACCACCTGCGCGGTTATCCAATGCGCGACCAACATAGTAACGGTTGTTAAGCACCATAAACTCATCCTCGTAAGTAATTACACAACCCACGTGGATGCCAAGTGCTTCAACCTCTTCCTTGCTGGTGCAACCACAATCAAGGAAAATGTTTTTCAGGGTTGGGGCCTCTTCCTTTTCGCCGCCTAAACGGGTGTGGATAGCCGGCCAGCCAAATACAGCCTTAACTATGCCATTATCGGTATGGATGTCGACACGTTTTGATGGCGCTATCTGATGATCTGAACCACCGTTGCGGATAACGTAGATCAAACCATCATTAGTGATGTAGTTTACAAACCACGAGATCTCATCGGCATGGGCCTCGATAACCACTTTGTAGTCGGCTTCAGGGTTAATGATGCCCACTGCAGTACCGTAATTGTCAACGTAATGGTCGTCGATGTAAGGTTTAATGTAGTCAAGCCAAAGTTCCTGGCCTTTCCATTCAAAGCCGGTAGGAGATGGGTTATTGATATATTTTTCGAAAAATGCTAAGGACGCTTCATTAACAACAGCAGGTTTCTGTTGCTCAACTTCTGTTTTCTTTTTTGCCATTATGCAGATTGTATGGTTAAGCTATCGGGGGAATAGCGCGTGGCAAATATAACAAAGCAAATGATATACAAAGAAATGTATTTTTGACAGTTGTAAAGTTTATTTCTAACTTAACATACACTTCATATTGATACTTGACCTTTGCAGCGTTAATTTTTAAGATAATTAGTTAGTCAGTTTAGTATTTGAAAGGTCAGTTTGCGCAAGGCAGGCTGACTTTTTGTTTTCAGGCTGATACCAGGCTCTTTTCCATTATCACATAGTCCACACCTTTTTTGCTGAATTGCGCACCCGTTTGCGCAAAATCATATTTTTTGTAGAAGCCAATGGCCGATGTACGCGCATTGCACCAAAGGCGTTCGCCATGCTCCTCAATGGCAAAACCCGTGATGTAATTTAATAATTCCTTACCAATCCCTTTACCCTGCCAGGCCTCATCAACCGCCAGCTTACGAAATTGCCAGTCGTTACCATTTTTAAACAACGATACCACGCCCACCAGTTTGTTCTCCGTAAATGCCCCAAAGTGGTAGCCATGCTCATCCTCGGGCATCTCCATATTAAATTTATACTCGCCGGGGTAAAGCACATCTCGGCGCAGTTGCCAGGTAAGGTGCGGGGTAATTTGTTCGATACTTATCATTTGGGATAAAGGTAGAAGGTTTTTTAATATCGAATAATGAATGGTGAGTTGAGAATGATGAAGTGAGGATGCCTATTCGATCATTTCATATTTACTGTATTTAGCGTTCCATCCATCATCAGAATATGATTCGCCATGAATGCCATCACTAAGTTCAGCGATATTGTTGTTGTCTACCATTATCCTGATCTCGTTTTTAAAATCGGCCTGCTCTTGTAAAGCGAATAGGAAATCGTGAATAGCGCTGTCTATAGATGCGATAAAGGCTTTTTTTACGGTTTCTGTTTGACTATCTGACAGTTCGCCGAGCTCGTTTTGGATGCTTTGAAGTGCAGGGGCTTTCCATTGGGCTTTTAAAAGTAATTCAAAATGATTTATACCACTGTCGCGTAGGTTTTCTACTAAGAATTTTCCGAATTTATCAAGACTATTGTCCATCAGTTGAGATTTGATTTTCTTAAAATTACTTTTTTAGTTGGATGGTTAAAGTTTTTAATCGAACATCGAATAATGGTGAAAAAATATGACCCACATCATTGCCGTTGGCTTTAGCCAACGGATAACCAGCACGCAAGAATGGCTTTAGCCAAAACAGACTATTGCTATTTTAGGCTAAAGCCATTAGGAGTTTGTTTAAAACCGTCCCTTGAAAGGGACGGCAATGAGCTCAGTTGCAGCTACCTTTTACCTTTCGCCTTTAACCTTTCTTCCCCTACAACGGTATATTCCCATGCTTCTTTTTCGGGTTGTTCACTACCTTATTCTCCAGCATTTTAAAGGCCTGGATGAGTTTGCTGCGTGTCTCTGATGGTTCTATCACCTCGTCAATAAAGCCACGCTCTGCTGCGCGGTAGGGGTTGGCGAATATGCCGGCGTATTGTTCCTCTTTTTCGCGCCATTTGGCTTCTGGGTCTTCGGCGGTGGTTATTTCACGTTTAAAAATGATCTCGGCAGCGCCTTTGGCACCCATAACGGCTATCTCGGCAGTTGGCCAGGCGTAATTCATATCGGCACCAATGTGTTTGGAGTTCATTACATCGTAAGCGCCACCATAGGCTTTACGGGTGATGACAGTGATGCGTGGCACGGTAGCCTCGCAGAAGGCATAAAGCAGTTTGGCGCCGTTGGTGATAATAGCATTCCATTCCTGGTCGGTGCCCGGCAAAAAGCCCGGTACATCCTCAAATACCAGCAGCGGAATATTAAAGCTATCGCAGAAACGTACAAAACGTGCGCCTTTGGTTGATGAATGGATATCCAGCACCCCCGCCAAAAACATTGGTTGGTTAGCCACAATACCAATACTACGGCCAGCCAATCGGGCGAAACCTACCACAATATTCTCGGCAAAATCTTTATGTACTTCAAGGAATGATCCGCCGTCTATCACCTGCTCAATTACTTCACGGATATCATAAGGTTGCGAAGCATTCTCCGGTAGGGCGTCATTCAACGACGGGCGGGTTTCATCTTTAGCTTCGTAAGGTACAGATGGTGCGCGGTCTTCGCAGTTTTGCGGCATATAGCTCAGCAGTTGTTTTATATGCTGAATGGCGGCAATCTCATTGGCGCATGCAAAATGCGTTACACCACTTTTGGTAGCGTGGGTATGTGCGCCGCCCAATTCTTCTGAGGTTACCTGCTCATGCGTTACGGTTTTCACTACGTTAGGGCCGGTAACAAACATGTATGAAGTGTTCTCTACCATCAAAATAAAATCGGTAATGGCAGGGGAGTACACCGCTCCGCCCGCACATGGGCCCATAATGGCCGAGATCTGCGGAACAACGCCACTGGCCATGGTGTTGCGGTAAAATATATCGGCGTAGCCACCTAATGATACCACGCCTTCCTGTATACGCGCACCGCCCGAGTCGTTAAGACCTATCACGGGGGCGCCGTTCTTCATGGCCAGATCCATTATTTTACAGATCTTCTCAGCATGGGTTTCAGACAATGATCCGCCGAAAACAGTAAAATCCTGAGAGAAAACATACACCAAACGGCCGTTAATGTTGCCGTAGCCGGTTACCACACCATCGCCGGGATACTTTTCTTTCTCCATCCCAAAATCGGTAGAGCGGTGCGATACAAACATGCCTATTTCCTGGAAGCTGCCTTCATCCAACAGGAAATGAAGCCGCTCGCGGGCGGTTAGTTTGCCTTTTTTGTGCTGCGCCTCAATGCGTGCTGCGCCGCCGCCTTCCAGTGCCTGTTCGCGTTTTTGTTGTAATGTATCCAGCTTTTTGTTCACGGTGTAGTGTTTGGTGATGGCTAAAATTAGGTAATAAAAATATAACAACGGCGTTGTTGCCTGTGTATGTTTTGCATTGCCAAAATATGTTATATTTGTGTAGCATGAAAAGCAGGTTATTTAAACACGCTATAGCGACATTGTTTCTGGGCATCTTTGTAGCAAAGATGTTCATATCAATTGCGCCCGTGTTTTTATGCCTGGATAACAAACACGTAAGGGCGGTTATTATGCAATTAGAGCATGAAACCAAGAACGAAAAGGAAGACCCCGAGAAAGATGCTTTTAAAGAAAAGAAAGCTTTTGACGAGAACCTTGTTCATTTAACCATCTATCGCCCTTATTTATTAGAGACCAACATCCTGCATAACCAGGAACGGTCGCTTTACCAACAGGTGTATCACCTGGTTGTTCCCACCCCGCCTCCCAACGCATAATTTTATTTAGCCGGATATCACTTATCCGGTGGCTTGCCGCATAAGCAAAATTTTGCCTGCGCGTAAGTTCCTGTTTCGCTGCATTTTCTGCAGCACAGTATTAATCATCACAGTTGACTTTTTTATTTAATCATTATGCAAACTAAGCAAGGTGGCACCCCTGTGGGCGATCTTAATTTAAAAAAATATTTCCTGGCCAAAAACCTTAAGAAGGATATCCCTTCGGGTTTAGTGGTGTTCCTGGTAGCGCTGCCCTTGTGTTTGGGTATTGCGCTGGCATCGGGTGCACCACTATTCTCGGGCCTTTTGGCAGGTATTGTAGGCGGTATAGTAGTAGGTACGCTTAGCGGCTCGCAACTAAGTGTGGCCGGGCCTGCCGCGGGTTTAACGGTTATCGTTTTAAACTCCATTCATAAACTTGGCTCATTTGAAGCCTTCCTGCTTTGCATCATGATAGCGGGCGCTATGCAGATCATCCTTGGTTTGGTTAAAGCCGGTACCATCGCTAATTATTTTCCGTCATCAGTAATTGAGGGGATGCTTGCTGCCATTGGCATCATCTTAATTATGAAACAGTTCCCACACGCTGTTGGGTACGATAAGGATTTTGAGGGCGATGAGGACTTTAGCCAGATGGATACCGAGAATACCTTCTCGGGCATACTGTACGCTTTACGAAAGATCAATTACGGGGCTGTGGTTATTGCCGCTGTCTCTTTAGCTATAATGGTTTATTGGCCAAAGGTCAAAAAACTTGCTGTTATTCCTGCGCCGCTGCTGGTTGTAGTTGTGGGTACTACGCTGGCGGCGGTTTTTGCAGGGACCGGTTTTGCATTGCTTGATAAGCAGTTTGTGCAGATACCGGTTGTGAATAATACTGATGAGTTTTTCGGGCTATTTAAATCGCCGAATTTTGAGGGGATAAAGAACAAGGAAGTATGGATAGTAGCAGCCACTATTGCCATAGTAGCCAGTTTAGAAACCCTGCTGAGTTTAGAAGCGGTAGACAAAATTGACCCCATTAAAAGAATATCGCCTACAAACCGCGAACTGATTGCCCAGGGTGCCGGCAACTTAGTGAGCGGTTTTTTGGGCGGTTTACCCATGACGGCCGTTATCGTACGTTCATCGGCCAATGTTGGTGCAGGTGCACGTACCAAAATGAGCGCCATTTTCCACGGCTTTTTATTGCTGATATGTTTATTGGCGATACCGACGCTGCTGAACAAGATCCCACTCTCGTGCCTTGCGGCGATATTACTTACCGTAGGTTATAAACTGGCCCGTGTAAGCCTGTTTAAACACGTTTGGCATAAAGGACTTGATCAGTTTATTCCCTTTGTGGTAACCATACTGGCGGTGGTATTTACCGACCTGCTGATAGGTGTAGGGATTGGCATGCTGGTAGGTGTTTTCTATATCCTGCGCACCAATATGCGTAATCCGTATTTCTATCACATCAGCAGCAGGGGCGGTAAAGACACTATCACTATAAAACTGGCCGAAGAGGTATCGTTCCTTAATAAAGCAGCCATACAGGTTACGCTTACCGGTTTACCTACAGGAACCGACGTGGTAATAGATGGCTCCAACTCACGCTACATTGATCCTGATGTGCTGGAAATCATCAATAATTATCGCCATAACGCCTACACCAAAGGCATTGTGGTGCAGCTTAAAGATATTAAGGAGCGCTATGATGTGCCGCCTTTAAAAGACATGGTTTACAAGCCCGAAACCACTGCACAGCCAATTGAAACTGTAGAGCAAACAATAAACTAAGTATATATCCCTGCATCTGTCCTCAAAACCCCGGTAAAACGGCCGGGGTTTTTATTGATTTTGGCAAACTCCTTGTTAGTAATGCTGTTACACAGCAAACAATAATATATGCTAAGGCAACCCAAAGAGAAACGTACGTTAAAGCAAAATCTCATGCTGTCATCGTCTACCGCGTTTGTGGCGGGCATTGTTGATGTTTGCGGGCTACTGGCTTTCCTGGCATTTACCTCAAACATTACGGGGCACGTGGCAAATCTGGCCAAGAATATCGTTAGTCAGAATTATGATTCTATTATCGTATTCGGGATATGGCTGATGATGTTCCTGTTTGGGGCGTTTGTATCGAACTTTATTGTAAAGTCGTTACAGCATATTAGCTATTACAGGGCGCATTCGGTACCTATCATCCTCGAGATATTGGTGTTGCTGTTTGTTGCTTTTTATGGCAATCATTTTTACAATGAAACGCTGCAGGAGCGGCAGATCGTGATCGGTGCTATGCTGTTTGCTATGGGTTTGCAGAATAGCCTGGTATCTAACATATCGGGCGGGTTGATCAAAACCACGCACCTGACAGGATTGTTCACAGATCTGGGCAGCGAACTGGCCGACTGGATGCACCCGCGTACCGCATCAAGCCAGGAAGTGCGGAATAAAATTTATGTACGATTAACCATCCTTACTTTTTTTATTTTTGGCGGGTTTATTGGCGGTTACTTTTTTGGCCTGTACGAGTTTAAAGTGTTTTACTTTGTGCCGGTCATTTTGCTAACCGTGCTTTATTTCGACCTGTTGCCTGTGTTTTTTCACAAGATATTTCAGATATTTTATCCAACAAAAATCAAAAGTTCATCACCTAAAAACTAATAATTATTATGTGTGCAAAATTAATTCATGACACCAGTCATATAACTTACGAAGGCCTTTTAGAAGGTAACAAGAAATTTGTAGCCGATGCTTTAAAAGAAGACCCGGATTTTTTCACCACGCTTGCCAACGGCCAAAAGCCACCCATTTTGTGGATAGGCTGTGCCGATAGCCGTGTGCCGGCTAACCAGATAACTCGTACCAACCCGGGCGAGATTTTTGTTCACCGCAACATTGCCAACATGGTTATCCATACGGATATGAACATGCTGAGCGTGCTTGACTATGCCGTGAACGTACTGCAGGTAAAACACGTAATTGTAACCGGCCACTACGGTTGCGGTGGTGTTATTGCCAGCATGACCCACAAACAATTCGGTTTGATAGACAACTGGCTGCGCCACATTAAAGATGTTTACCGCGTACACGCTGAAGAACTAAATGCGATCACTGACGAAGGTGCACGCCAGGACAGGCTGGTTGAGCTTAACGTTATTGAGAACGTTAACAACCTTGCTAAAACATCCATCGTACAAAACGCCTGGGCAAAAGGCCAGGAACTTAGCGTACACGGCTGGGTTTACAGCCTATCAACCGGTTTAATTAACGATATGAACGTAAGCACCAACAACAACTCTAAGTTAGCTGAGGTGTTTAGGTTTGATAAATAATTTGAAGAGAGTCAAGAATTAAGAGTCAAGAATCAAGACTTTCAAACCCACGCGTCATTGCTTCGTTTCTCGCAATGACGTACGTGTAAAAAAGGGCCAATCCGTACGGATTGGCCCTTTTGCTTTTTATCTTGATTCTTGACTCTTAATTCTTGATTCTCTTACTTCGCCAAAAACGGATATCTATAATCCTTTGGCGGATCAAATGTTTCTTTGATGGTACGTGGAGATACCCAACGCAGCAGGTTGATCATTGAACCGGCTTTATCGTTAGTGCCCGAACCTCTTGCACCGCCAAATGGCTGCTGACCAACAACGGCACCTGTGGGTTTATCGTTGATATAGAAGTTACCTGCAGCATTGCGAAGGCGTTGTGTTGCCTGTGCAATAGCGTAACGATCCTGCGAGATGATAGAACCTGTAAGGGCATAGATAGATGTGGTATCTATCACGTCCATGATCTGCTCAAATTGGTCATCCTCATAAACGTAAAGGGTAAGTACCGGGCCGAATAGCTCCTCACACATGGTAACGTATTTAGGATCGTCAACCTTAAGCAGGGTAGGCTCAACAAACCAGCCTTTGCTTTTGTCGTAGTTACCACCGGCAACCACTTCAACGCCTGCATCGGTTTTAGCAGCATCAATATATTTAGCCAGTTTATCAAACGATACTTCGCTGATAACGGCATTAATAAAGTTCTCAAAATCTTCGGTAGGACCCATTTTAAAAGTAGCCATTTCGCGTACCATGTG
The DNA here is from genome assembly GCF_003432115.1 of Mucilaginibacter conchicola. Taxonomy (GTDB): domain Bacteria; phylum Bacteroidota; class Bacteroidia; order Sphingobacteriales; family Sphingobacteriaceae; genus Mucilaginibacter; species Mucilaginibacter conchicola. The sequence continues at coordinate 1,470,132 of NZ_QWDC01000001.1, read as the reverse complement.
CTCTTTAACCGCAGGCCACAGGCTTGCAGGCACGTAAGCACGTGAGGCAGCAGAACATTTTTGCCCCTGGTACTCGTAAGCACCACGTAACAAAGCAGTGGCAACCACATCAGCATCGGCACTTGGGTGTGCTAATACAAAGTCTTTACCACCGGTTTCGCCCACAATGCGCGGGTAGGTTTTGTATTTGTGGATGTTGGCACCAATTTCGCCCCAGATGTGCTGGAACACTTTGGTAGAACCAGTGAAGTGGATCCCCGCAAAATCAGGGTGACTGAATACTACATCGCCAACCTCAGGGCCATCAGCATAGATCAGGTTAACAACACCATCAGGAAGACCGGCTTCTTTAAAGATCTGCATGATCACGTTGGCGGCGTAAACTTGCGTATCGGCAGGTTTCCAAACTACAACGTTGCCCATCATGGCTGCAGAAGCAGGCAGGTTACCCGCAATAGCCGTAAAGTTGAAAGGTGTTAATGCAAACACGAAACCTTCTAAAGGGCGTTGCTCCAAACGGTTCCAGATACCTTTACCAGATACAGGCGGCTGTTGCTGGTATATCTCTGTCATGTACTGCACGTTAAAGCGCAGGAAGTCGATAAACTCACATGCAGCATCAATTTCGGCCTGGTAAGCATTTTTGCTTTGGCCAAGCATGGTAGCCGCGTTGATGATAGCGCGGTACGGGCCTGCAACCAGTTCGGCAGCTTTTAAAAATATGGCTGCGCGTTGTTCCCATGGCAGGTTCTCCCAGTCGGCCTTTGCAGCCAGGGCAGCATCAATGGCAGCAACAACATGGCTTTTATCGCCATAATGGAAAGTGCCTAAAAGGTGCTGATGATCATGTGGCGGGCGCAATTCTTTCAGGTTACCGGTGCGAACTTCTTCGCCGCCGATGTACATAGGTATATCAATTTGTTGTGCGCGAGCTTTTTCGAGTGCAGCCTTAAGTGCTGCGCGTTCCGGGCTGTTTGGGCCGTAGTTTAAAACCGGCTCATTTACAGGCACAGGAACGTTAAAAAATCCTTTTAACATAGTGATCTGTGTTGAGACCGCAAAGATAGGGCTTTTGCAGCTGAAGTGCCAACCCGTAAAATGTTATAATAAGATTGTGACAGGGTGGTGATGAGAGGGGATTTCTGAAAAAATCAAATAGTTTCTTATTTTAGCTTCTTAACTCTCAAAAATTGGATTTGATAGATAAGCTTTTTAAAGAGTGGGATTTAAGCGCGTGGTCAAATGTTTTAGGCATTTTGGGATTTGTTGGCTCTACAGGAGCTTTTATTCTAAGTTTATTTATTAGATCTGATATTGAAAAAATCAAATTAGGTTATCTTTTCGACAAAACGATTGTAAAACATATAAAGAATCTTGAATCAATTGCATCACAAATTAGTAATGCTTTGAATGACTATGATAACAATAGAGATTTAATAAGAACAAAATTTTCAGAATGCCAAATTGAACTTGAGAAAATAATACCTAAACTTAGTTACGGTGAAAAAGGGAAAAGCAGGCGATTAATTAAATTTCTTAAACGAAAGAAGGTTTTGCCATTCGTTAATTTTTCTATTGTTGGCACTTCTTTAATTTCATTAATTATCCAAAAGCCAAAAGGGTTGTATCAGACAAATTATAACGATGTTTGGTTGGTTTATAACCGTCTTGTCGAAATTGGTGTACAATTAAAACACATTAAGCTTAACAAGGACAAATCTTTATAAAGATGAATAATAGTAAGGCGTATAAAATAGTAGCAAAGTTTAATCGTGATACCAAAGAAGGGAAAATTGTTTGGAGTATAACCAGAGAGAAACCTTCTTCTTTGTCAGGAAGCGAAAATTTAATAGACGATGTGTTTGTTACTCAGGTTCTAGAGAAGAAATTAAGATTGTATAGATTTCAGTATAAATCGTACTATGATGAAGATATTTATGAGTGGGTTGATAAGTATAGGTTAGAATTTGTAGGGATATGGGGGAATTCGGAATGGACGTTTCCTTATGAAATGCCTATATTCGATTTATACGAAAGCGTAAGATATAAGGTGTCAAATATAGACAAGTTTATGGAGGACTTTTTAGGAGACGATGAAGGCGAAGAGTCGAGCAACCTTAATCTTTTTTAGCTAATACAAAATACCATAATTGAAATCCTCTTCATTTTAAAAGCAACAAATAATCCATTATCCCCGCGTTCACGCCTGTTCATGCTCGTTCATATGCGTAATGGTAAACACCCCATATACCCACTTTGCCAAAAATGTTTATACTTGCAGCATGTCTGATGATGCTGTTGTAAAACGACTGAAGGTTATTGTGAAAGAACATGGCGGGCAATTGGCTCTTGCTAATGCTATAGGGGTAGACCAGGGTTTTATCAGCAAGGTGATCAACAGGAAACAGGACGTGAGTTATTACCTCATCCGCAAGCTTTGTTTCCAGTTAAAGTACTCGCCCGAGTGGCTGATACTGGGTACAGGCGATAAAATGATCCACAAGCAGGACTCGGCCAAGCTCATTACCGAGATTCAAATGCTGCGTACCGAAGTGGATATCCTGCACGCCCGTATGCGCGCTTATGAGCTGGAATTGCAGGAAATGAAAGGTGCCACTGGCAACCCGCAGCAACAGGCTGGCTAACAAAAACTTTCTTCAATATCTTAACATTGACTTAATATTAAGTGCCTGTTTTGGTAACAGAGTAGTAACATTCAACTAACATCGCGGTAATAGTTTTGCGGTATTAAATTAATACACGTGAAAAAAATTATTTACGCTATTAGCACCCTAATGCTTGTTGCGCTGTTGTTTAATGGAGCTTACGCCCAAACAACGGGTAAGATCGCCGGTAAGGTGATCGATGCAAAAACAAGTGAAACCCTTATCGGCGCTACTGTAAACATTGAAGGTACCACCACCGGTGCCGCTACTGATGTTGACGGTAAGTACACCCTCTCAGGCTTAAAACCTGGCAAATACACAGTTTTAGTACGTTACATTGGCTACCAAACCAAATCTGTTTCAGATGTTGAGGTTAAAGCAGGTGAGGTAACTGCACTAAACATTACTGCTTCGGCTTCAGAATCAACCGCTTTAAAAGAGGTTGTAGTAAGAGCCACTTACAGGCAGGCTTCTGTTGCATCATTATATGCGGTGCAAAAGAATAGTGTATCAATTTCAGATGGTATCTCATCAGAAGTTATCAAACGTTCACCAGACCGTAACACTGCTGATGTTTTAAAGCGCGTAAGCGGCGCTACTGTGCAGGATAACAAGTTCGTGGTTATCCGTGGTTTAAGTGATCGTTACAACACTGCATTATTAGATGGTGGCCCGCTGCCAAGTACCGAGAATAACCGTAAGGCTTTCTCGTTTGACATTGTTCCGTCAAACCTTGTTGAGAACCTTACCATAACCAAAACGGCTACTCCGGATAACCCGGGCGATTTTGCCGGTGGTTTGATCCACATCCAAACAAAAGACTTACCAGACCAGAATTTTATCTCATTTGGTATTGCAGGTGGTTACAACACGGCATCAACCGGTAAGGATTTCATTAGCGGCCCGCGTAACACATCAGACTATTTTGGTTTTGATAATGGTAAACGCCAATTGCCAAATGGCTTTGCTACTACAGACCAGGTTACTACTAATGCACTTACTCAACAGCAAAGCAATGCCAATTTACGCGCTATGCCTAATGACTGGAACCGCTACGTTAACACTGCACTGCCTACGCAGAACTACCAGTTCTCAATCGGTCGCGTGCATGATGCTAAGGAAAGCGGTAACCGTTTCGGTGCCATATTTGCACTTACTTACCGTAACCAGCAAAATATCTACAGCGATATTCAGCGCGATTTTTATCAGTATAAATACAATGATGACGCTTATAAATTCAGTACCAACGTTGGTGCTTTGTTAAACCTGGGTTACACCTTTGGTAAGAACAAGATCACCTTCAAAAACGTTTACAACAGAATTTATGACGATCAATATCTTGGTCGCGAGGGGCATAACAACTCAGATCTTGACGTAAAATATTACGCGTTTGACTTACAGCAAAAAGCCTTATTAAAATCAACCTTAGAAGGTAACCACCCTATAGGCGAGAAAGGTGCTAAGTTAAACTGGGAATTGAGCTACGGTAACGTACTTAATGACCAGCCTGGTCAGCGTAAAGCGCTTTATACCCGCCAAACAAATTCAGGCGAGCCTTTCCGTGCGCAGCTTACTTCACTTACTAAAGAGAACTCAACCTTATTTGGTAAACTGAATGAGGATTCATACTCAGGCGGTGTAAATTACAGCATGCCTGTGAAGTTGTTTACCCAATCAACGTTTAAAGCAGGGGTATCAAGCCTTTACCGTACAAGAAGGTATGATGTACGTTTCGTAGGCCCATTGTTTGCAGATGCGTTTGCTAACGACCCTAATAATTTTGATGAGTTGAACCAGATAATGCAACGCCCTTTAAACACCTTGTTTGCTCCAGATCTTATCAATCGCGGCGTTTACAAACTGGCCGAGGTTGCGCTTACCCCGTCTGACTCTTATACGGCAAACTCAACCACCAATGCAGGTTATTTAATGCTTGATAACAAGCTTACCGAAAAATTGCGTTTTGTTTGGGGTGCACGTGTTGAGCAATTTACAACCAACGTAACGCCGATATCTTACCAAAACCCCGGCGATAATGTGCACCAGCAGTATACCGACATATTGCCGTCTGCTAACCTTACTTATGCCCTTACCGAAAAGATCAACCTGCGTGCATCATACTCACGTACATTGGCAAGGCCTGAGTTTAGAGAGTTGGCAACGTCTCAATATTATGACTATGAACTGTTGGCGTTCCAGCAAGGTAATCCTAACTTAAAGCGTACCAACATCGATAACTTCGACGTTCGTTTTGAGTTGTTCCCTTCTGCCGGTCAGATATTTTCGGTATCAGGTTTCTATAAGAAATTTAAAAACGCCATCGAAGCATTTAACAGTGATGGTACATCAACCCGTATCATCCAGTACTTTAACAGTGCACGTGCCAATGTGTACGGTGTGGAGTTAGAGGCGCGTAAATCTCTTGACTTTATTAAACCTACTGATTTCCTGAAAAACACTACTGTTTATGCTAACGTATCTGTGGCTAAATCAGTAGCAGATAACCCTGTTAACGCGGGTATTAACCTGCAATACAAAGATCGCCCGTTGCTTGGCCAGGCTCCTTACGTTATTAACGCAGGCGTACAACACAGCTTCCTTAACAACAAGTTAATATTTAACGCATTGTACAACCGTGTGGGCCCAAGATTGAGCCTTGCTGCAGGTGCACTTTACAAGAATGTGTTTGATGTGCCGCGCGATGTTATCGATGCCCAGTTAGGCTTAAAAGTTCTTAAAGGTAAAGGCGAGATCAAGATCAACGCAGGCGATATTCTTAACCAGCGTTTCACCTTCTTCTTTGATGATAACAATAACAAGAGGTTTGACAAAGGTGATTATACGCAAAGCAGTTACCGTGTAGGTTCTACTTATACAGCATCATTCACTTACACCCTGTAGTATTAATACAAGGTTAATAAACTACAATGTTATTTAACATAGGTTTAAACCGTGCGTAATCTTAAGTTCAAACCATAAGGGTTTCTTTGATAAACGAAATTAAATTAAATTAAATCAAGCGATGAAAAAAGTTTTATTACTTGCTGTACTTAGCGCGAGTATTTTTGTAACCAGCTGTTCAAAAAATACAGTTGACCCTAACGGTGGTGGTGGCACTACTCCGCCGCCTACCAACACAGATGGTGTTGTTACAATCTCTGGCGACATTACAGCAAACACAACCTGGACCAAAGACAAAATTTACCTTTTAAAAGGTAACGTATTCGTAACCGGCAACGTAACTCTTAAAATTGAGGCTGGTACAATCATTAAAGGTGATAAAGCTACTAAAGGTGCTTTGATCATTACCCGCGGTTCTAAAATTGATGCACAAGGTACAGCTGAGGCACCTATCGTGTTCACTTCAAACATTGCTGCCGGTGGCCGTGCACAAGGCGACTGGGGTGGCGTTATCCTTTTGGGTAAAGCTCCAAACAACATCGGTACTTCAGTACCAATTGAAGGTATTTCTGATGCTACTGATAAAGGTAAGCACGGTGGTACCGAAGCTGGTGACAACTCTGGTATCATGAAATACGTACGTATCGAGTACGCTGGTATTCCATTGAGCCCAGATAACGAGATCAACGGTTTAACTTTTGGTAGCGTTGGTTCTGGTACTACTATCGAGTTCATCGAAGTTTACCGTTCTGGTGACGATGCTTACGAGTGGTTTGGTGGTACTGTAAACGCTAAACACCTTTTAGCTATCGATACCTGGGATGATGACTTTGATACCGATAACGGTTTCTCTGGTAAGATCCAATTTGGTTTAGCTCAACGTTTAGCTGCAACTGCCGACGTATCTGGTTCAAACGGTTTCGAGTCTGATAACAACTCTGCCGGTACTGCCGCTGAGCCAAAAACTTCAGCTATCTTCTCTAACATGACTATCTTAGGTCCAAAAGAGAAATCTGATTTCACTGCTATCAACGCTAACTTCCAGCATGGTGCGCAAATCCGTCGTAACTCAGCTATGAGCCTATTTAACTCAGTAATTGTTGGTTACACAGAAGGTGTTTACTATGATGACGGTTTGCCGGCTACCGGTTCTAACTCATCTGGTAACTTAGCTTCTGGTGCATCTGTATTTGCTAACAACTTAATAGCTGGTAGCAACGTTAAAGGCAACCAGATCAAAGCTTCAAACGCTGATGCTAAAACAGCTATCACTACATTGTTAAACGCTGCTGGTAACACTTTCTCACCAGATATTTACGGTGCAGGTATCTACGCAGATCCATACAAATTCTCTGCTGATATTGCAGGTGGTACAAGAACCGGTAAACCAAACTTTACTCAAATCACTGGTTCACCTGCTTTAACCGGTGCATTATTCACAAACGATAAAGTTAAAACTGGTTTTGATGTAGTTGCTTACAAAGGTGCATTTGGTACTGAAGACTGGACTACTGGTTGGGCTCATTTTGATCCACAATCACTTCCATACACTACTCCAGGTGCTGTTAAATAATTAGTACTACGGTTTACATTAATAATAAAAAAGCGCCCTTTGCGAAAGCAAGGGCGCTTTTTCTGTTTAGTAACTACAGTGGTTAACGATTATATGGATACTCGTTTATCCAGTTGAACCCACGGCTATTGAGCCTGAATTTCTTCAAATCAAATTGCGTCATCCGGATATATACCGAATCGGCTTTGTCTTTGCCTTTCATCAGTAACTCGCCTTTTTTAGGTAATGTATAGGTGTAATACGCTTTATTGGCGGTATCGGCATAGTTAAACATCACTATAGTGCGTTTAATAGTGTCAATCTTCCAATCGTAGCGTTTAATGCTGTCGTTCATCATTTTTACTCGGGCGCCACCGGTATAGGCAAGTATCAACTTGTTCCAACGGGTACTGTCTGTTGTAAGCGGGGGTATGGTATCGCGGTTACGCACAAAGCTTTGTACCTGGTAAATACCATATAGGGGCGGTTTAGGCATGCGGGTACCGTAATTGCTCATGGCATTTACATCATTCTCAATATTACCAGCCAGTACAAAAAATATCAAAGCATACTTAACAACCGCGGCAGTAATATTGGCCCAGCGCTTTTTAAACTTATGAGGGCCAAGGTTGGCAGGGGCTGCAGGTTTATTCAGCAAAAAGAAATTGGTTAATCGAACGGCATCCTTAAATAACAGGAACATGCTCATCACCGTAAGCATGGTTGATAGTAGCTTTACCGGCACATCAAACGAGTAATTGATGGCCATAATGTTACCCGCAACCACCAGCCCTAATAGCGCTCCAAGCGTAGCCGTACGGCGAAAGAATAATAACAATCCACAAGCCAGTTCACCTAGGCCGGTGAACAGGTTAAACCCAGTTGAGTACCCCATATACGTCCAGGCCAGGCCCATGGGCGAAGTATCGCCGATAGGCTCAAGCAAACGGTTAAGATCAGGATATGGGAATTGCAGTTTAATAATTTTTACAAAACCGTAGGTTACCATGGTTACCGCCACATAATAACGTACAACCACAGTGAGCCAATAGAATAGCCTGTTATAATTACGCACCCTGCGGTCGGCTATCGTCCAGATGAGGGTTGATACAAGAGCTGTAACAAACATTAGCAACAGCATCACATAATCATAAGTAGTATCGCCACTGCCGTTGGTAAATACCGTTATAGGATTTTTAAGATGAAGTATATGATTGCCCAACCAAACCGCCAGGTTATGGAATGCCGGGATATACAACTCATATAAAATATCAGAATAGGGCAGCACCCCGTTGGGGTTAAAGAACATGTAAAGCAGAAAGAACACCAGGAAAAAGCGCACAGCAATTTTGCGCGGGGCCGACCAATACAACGGCTCATCAGCATTAGTTGTCATGTAAAACGGGTTTAGTTTACCCTAAAATAGTAAAATCTAAATGCTATTTAATAATGAGGATAAGGTTGTTACACTTAGTTGTGCGGTAGGCTGGCCGTTCAGCAGCACAGTTATACGGCCGGCATCTTTATGCAATTGTAACCTGCCTTTAAATAGGAGCCCTTCGCCATCGGCAATAAATTGGTTAAGCTTACTTACCGATTCGAGCCGGCAGGCAAGATCAACATGGCCGTCATTTAGGCTCAGGCGAACCTTTTTGTTCTCTGTATCGGCGCAAAGCCACAAGCCCGGGTTTATTTCTACAGATGCCATACTCTTAATCTAAGATACAATTTACGGGCCTTATAAAACCAATTGATAATGGCATTTGTATCATTTGATATAATTATATATGCCCATGACTCCCATTTTTTTTAATATCGGCGGAAAGAACCTGAAGATCATCCCAAATGTACAGGCGGCAGCTAATGGCCATCCTGTTATTACTTATACCTATAACATCTATGATGCTGACGAACACGAAGACGACGCGCTTGAGAATCAGCAGGAAGCAGAATTATTGTTAGACAAAAAGCTCGACTCCAACTATCGGGGATTTATAACTTTTGAAGATCCCGGCAAGATGTTCACCTATACACCTGATGGAAAGGATGAACTAACGGCTACCGAAATAGAGGAGATCATTGAAAATATAAGCCATTTCCGTGATCATCCAGGTATGTGGCATCTGGACGAATAACCGTTTAATTTACTAACTTACATTCACCAATTTAATCCATTATGGCGAATGTAAACCTCAATAACTTCGCAGATAACACTTTTGATGCAATAGTCATAGGTTCGGGCATTAGCGGCGGCTGGGCTGCCAAAGAGCTTTGCGAACATGGCCTTAAAACCCTTGTGCTTGAGCGGGGCAAGGATGTAGTACATCTTAAAGATTATCCCACAGCTACTAAAAACCCATGGGATTTTCCGCACCGCGGTCAATTGCCGCTTGATGTGAAAACGGAGAACCCCGTTGTTGACCGCTGTTATGCCTTCGGCGAAGCCACCGAACACTTTTTTGTGAAGGATAAGGAACACCCGTATGTGCAGGATAAGCCATTCGACTGGATACGCGGATACCAGGTAGGGGGGAAATCATTGTTGTGGGCAAGGCAAACCCAGCGCTGGAGTAAGTTCGATTTTGAAGGCCCTGCCCGTGATGGCTTTGCTGTAGACTGGCCCATCCGCTATGATGATATTGCACCATGGTATAGCCATGTAGAGCGCTTTGCAGGCATTAGCGGTAACCACGACGGACTGGAAACCCTGCCCGATGGCGAGTTCCTTCCTGCCTGGACAATGAATGTGGTAGAGAAAGAGATCCAAAAGCGCATTATGGCCAATTACAAAGACCGTGATGTGATCATTGGCAGGTGTGCACACCTTACCGAGCCGAAAGAGATACATCTGCAGCAGGGCAGGGGCAAATGCCAGGCGCGCAGCCTTTGCGAACGCGGATGCCCTTTCGGCGGGTATTTTAGTTCCAATTCATCAACCATACCATGGGCCGCTAAAACGGGCAACTTAACCTTGAGGCCCGATGCTGTGGTGCATTCCATTATCTATGATGATAAAACGCAGAAGGCCACAGGCGTGCGCGTTATTGATGCACATACCAACAAGGCTATTGAATATTTTGCAAAGGTGATATTTGTTAATGGTGCTACTTTGAATAGTAACCTCATATTGCTTAATTCCACTTCAAACCGTTTCCCAAATGGTTTGGGGAATGATAATGGTTTGCTGGGTAAATACATCGCATTCCACAACTACCGCGGCTCCATGACGGCCAGTTTTGATGGCCCTATGGACAGCTACTATTATGGCCGCCGGCCTACTGCGGTGATGATGCCAAACTTCAGAAATGTGCATAAGCAGGAAACCGATTTTTTGCGGGGCTACATGGTTTTTTATACCGCTACCCGTGCAGGCTGGGGCCATTATACTGATGGCGCGCCGCTGGGGGCAGAGTTTAAGGAGAACATCAGCGATGCAGGCCCCTGGGGTATTTACATGATGATGCAGGGCGAAACCATCCCCAAAGCCAGCAATTCTGTACAGCTAAGCGACAGCCTGAGAGATAAATGGGGCGTGCCGCAACTGCGGGTGTCTGTTGATTATGATGATAATGACGTGAAGTCGCTTAAAGACTTTTTACAGCAGGGAGCAGAAATGCTGGATAAAGCCGGCTGCAAGGATATAGCCACAAACGACAGTAAACAAGCTCCGGGACTGGATATCCACGAGATAGGCGGCGTGCGCATGGGGCATGATCCTAAAACATCAATGCTCAACAAATGGAACCAACTGCACGCCTGCAAAAACGTATTTGTTACCGATGGCGCCTGCATGACCTCGACCGGTACACAAAACCCGTCGCTAACGTTTATGGCGCTCACCGCCCGCGCAGCCAACCATGCGGTTGAAGCTTTAAAGAAAGGTGAAGTTTAGTAAGAGCATACCCCATCCTTGCGGGATGGGGTACGCTAAATATTTTTGGTTATTGGTGTCCTCACCGACATTATTTCCACTCATTTATCGCTTCGCCAAGGTCATAAACCGGTACTCCGGTAACTGATGCACTGATGATGCCCACGGCAGCGGCAGAACGGTAACCTGCAGCACAATGCACCAGTATGGGTTTATCGGCAGGTATCTCACCTACACGCTCGCGAAGCTCGGGTAGTGGGATGGTTAAAGCATCGGCAAATAGTTTGCCTGCTTTTATTTCGGCCCAATTGCGCACATCAATGATGGTATAGTTATCAGGGTTAGCTTTAAAGTCGGCCATATCAAGACAAGCCGATTGCTCCGTTGCGGTCGATGGTGTTAAAACTGCTGCTTTAATATTACGTTCGTAACCAATTTTAGCTGCTTTGGTGATGGCCGTATCTAAGGCCGCATCGTTCTCAGCAATCAGGTAAAAAGCTTCATCAGGGCCAATTACCGAACCCAGCCAGGTCTCAAATTTTTCAGCATCCTGCAGGTTAAAAGAACCTTTTACGTGGCCTTTGCGATAAGCATCGCGGTTGCGGGTATCGATGATCAAGGCATCACTCAGATCTATCTCCTGCGATGGTTTAGCTACAGCGGCAATACTTTCAGTAAAGCCGGGCGCGCCGTTCTTGTTCAGCTCTACGTCGTAGCCAAAGTATTTGGGCATAAATGGTTGGTCGGCCATCAGGGTATTTACGAAAGCCAGTTCATCCATCAATTGCAGGGCGTAGTTTTCGCGCAGCTCTTTACCAATAGTGCTATGCAGATCAGGGCTCATGCTTTTGCCGCAAAGCGAACCTGGGCCGTGTGCCGGGTAAACGGTTACATGGGCAGGTAGGGTCATCAGCTTCTCGCGGGTACTGTGGTACATCTGGCGGGCTAATTCTTCTTTTTTGGCCGTGATGTTGCCGGCAGATTCGCGCAGATCGGGGCGGCCCACATCGCCTGCAAACAAAGTATCACCGGTGAAAATGGCGCAATCCTTACTGTTCTCGTCTTCTAATAAGATACAGATAGAATCGGGCGAGTGGCCGGGGGTATTGATGGCTTTCAGTTTGATGTCTTCCAGTTTTATCACGTCACCATCATCGAAGGTATCGTGAGGATATTCCGCACCAGCCAGTTTACTCACATAAATGGTGGCACCGGTAGTTTGGTGGATCTCGAAGTGAGAACTCACAAAATCGGCGTGGGGGTGGGTTTCTATCACTCCTACGATCTCCGCTTCGTGCAGCGTAGCGAAATCATAATAAGGCTGCGGGTTGCGTGCCGGGTCAATAACTATCATCTTCCCGCTGCGTACTATGGCATACGAAGCATGTGCCAGGCCCTTATCGTAAAACTGGTGAATTATCATAATGAAATCAGTGCCGCAAAGATAGGATTTTTAAAGAAGCAAAATTCTCTTAGACATGTCATTTCGAGCGAGCGACGGCGAGGAGAAATCCTGTTGTTGATGCTCCACTCTTGGCTTGTCTTATCTAACAAGATTTCTCCTCGTACCTCGGTCGAAATGACAGGGTGCTATAATAAAAATGTCATTGCGATCCGCCGGCTGGCGGAGAAGCAATCTCGTCGCGTTTATTCCTGGCATGCTATGAGATTATTAATGTGTTTAATTTCTATTAGGGTATTAATGAGCTCCCGTAGGTCGGTTGTCCACGTCGCTGTCGCTCCTCGCAATGACACGGTGGTTATATACTGATAAAACAGCAAAGCCCGACAAATGTCGGGCTTTGCAAAAACTAATCTCTGGTCACAAATCTCTGATCACTAATGCCTACCACACCTTTATCCTGTCTTCAGGTTTTTTGTACATTTTATCCTCAGGTTTAATACCGAAAGCAGCGTACCAGGCATCCATATTGGTAATAGGTGCATTGGTGCGGAATTGCTCCGGCGAGTGTGGATCCGTCAGAATACGTTGCGCAGCCGATTCAGGGCGTTGCTGGCCTCTCCAAACTTGTGCCCATGAAAGGAAAAAACGCTGATCCGGCGTAAAACCGTCAATTTTGCTGTTTGATTTTCCCTGTTTAGTTTTCTTGAATGCTTCGTAAGCGATGTTTAAACCACCCAGGTCGGCAAGGTTTTCGCCGAGGGTAAGTTTACCGTTAACGTGCATGGTATCTAATACCGTAAAGGCATTGTACTGGTTCTCTACCTGTGTGGCGCGAACTTTAAATTTATCGGCATCGTCTTTTGTCCACCAGTCGCGCAGGGTGCCATCGGCATCATACTGGCGGCCCTGGTCGTCAAAACCGTGGGTCATTTCGTGGCCTATAACTGCGCCTATGCCACCGTAGTTTACAGCGTCATCCGCACCAAAATCAAAGAACGGAAACTGCAGGATACCGGCAGGGAACGCGATCTCGTTAGTGGTTGGGTTGTAGTATGCGTTAACGGTAGGCGGTGTCATGCCCCAGCGGGTTTTATCAACCGGTTTACCCAAACGGCTAACGTTGAAGTTGTAACGCCAGATAGATAAACGCTTAAGGTTGCCGGCATAATCGTTACGGTCGATAACCACGCCATCATAAGTTTCCCATTTATCGGGGTAGCCAATTTTAACGGTGAAGGCATTTAGTTTGGTTAAGGCTTTTGCTTTGGTGGCATCGCTCATCCATTCTAAACGTTTAATGCGGTCGCCAAGGGTTACTTTAAGGTTGTTCACCAGGTCGAGCATGTATTTCTTAGCCGCAGGTGTAAAGTATTTCTCTACATAAAGCTGGCCAAGCAATTCGCCCAGGCTGCCATCAACCAGGCCGCTCATACGTTCGGTGCGCGGGGTTTCAACCTTTTGGCCGCTTAATGCGCTGCTGTAAGCAAAAGCCGCTTTCACAAACGGCGAGCTTAATGATGATGCCGAACCTTTCAAAACGTTCCATTTTAGATAGGTTTTCCAATCCTCAACAGAAGTAGCAGCCAGCATGGCATCAATATCTTTAAAGAAAGCCGGTTGACCAACCAGTACGGTATCCTGACCGTTAACTTTCAGCATTGGCAACAACTTCACCCAGTTTAAATGCGGGGTGGTTTTGCTGAAATCGGCTACCGAAAATTTGTTGTAGGTAACATTAGGGTCGCGCATGGCAACACGGCTCAACTGCGAATTAGCCAATTTCTTCTCCATTTCAAAAATGGTATTGGCATTTTTAGTAGCTGCATCCTGCTGGGAACCTGTTAAGGTAAACAGAGTGCTGATGTATGTTTTCAGCGCATCCTGAATTTTTTTAGAGCGGGCATCATCTTTCAGATAATTGTCCCTATCCGGCAGGCTGGTGCCGCCCTGGCGTAGTTGGGTAATGTAGTTATCTACGTGCTTAGAATCCTGCCCAACACCAAAACCAAACAGCGGGCTGCCTACACCATTAACGCGCTCGTATATCAGCTCATTAATGATGCCGTTAAGGTCACTGATCTTGTCGATACGTTCCAGATCAGCCTGGATAGGGGTATATCCTTTTTTCTCGATGGCAAGGCTGTCCATGCCGCTGGCGTAAAGATCGCCAACGCGTTGTTTAAGGCTACCTTTTGGCTGGTTGGTATTCTTGCTCACCTCGGTAAGCAGGGCCAACAATCTGTCGGTGTTTTCTTGCCTCAGGATGTTGAAACTACCCCAGCGAGTTTCTTTTGCCGGGATGGCGTTCTGCTTTATCCATCCGCCGTTGGCGTACTCAAAAAAGTCGTCGCCGGGCTTAACGGACATATCCATGTTAGCAGGGTCGATGAATTTTTTCGGGGGATTGGCGGATGTTTTACCTTTTACAGGTTTGTCGCCGTGTGCGGCATATACGCTGGCCGAAAGGCATAGCGCACCAGCCAGCATCAGATTAGTGAACTTTAACTTCATAATTAAATCAGTAAAAAGCTAAAGTTAAAAATTTAATGTGCGTTGAGGCAAGTACTAAAACGGGATGGGGTATTTAGCGATTAAACCAGCTGATAACAACTGATAACCTCGACATCCTGATAATAGCTGCCAGAAAGCGGTTTACGGGCAATGTTCTCATTTTTATTGATGTGCTTGTTAGGTATAAACGCCTGTATGTAAAATTATTGTTGCGAAAATGTGAGCCAGTGTAATTTATAATGGTTCTAAGGGTTGGGTATCTGTTTATTACCCTGCATGCCGTGCTATCAATGGGGCGGCAATGAATGAAAGGGCAAATTCATTGCCGTCGGTTTCAACCGACGGGATTTAAGATCAATTGCCACATGTTTCCGCCCCCTGAATGGGATGGAAATGAAGATAATCAGGAATAGGATCGTCATCATTGCCATCGGTTTCAACCGACGGATACAGGATAGATAAAATAAATTCATTGCCGCCCGCTTCAGCAGGCGGATTTAAAAGCGTTTTGTTATTTTTGCCGGCTATGAGTATTGCAAAGACCTATTCACCTGCAGAAGCCGAAGAAAAGTGGTACCAGTATTGGTTAGATAAGAAATTTTTCCGCTCGGTACCAGACGAGCGCGAGCCGTATACCATTGTTATACCCCCGCCAAACGTTACCGGTGTGCTGCACATGGGCCACATGCTTAACAATACCATACAGGATGTACTCATCCGCCGTGCCCGCATGAAAGGTAAAAATGCCTGCTGGGTACCCGGTACTGATCATGCCAGCATTGCTACCGAAGCAAAGGTAGTAGCCATGCTTAAAGAGCAGGGCATCAGCAAAAAAGACCTTACCCGCGAGCAGTTCCTGGAACATGCTTACGACTGGAAAAATAAATACGGTGGTATCATCCTGGAGCAGCTGAAAAAACTGGGTGCCTCATGCGATTGGGACCGCACCAAATTCACCATGGATGAGGACATGAGCGAAGCAGTTATCGACTACTTTGTTCACCTGCACAAGCAGGGCCTTATCTACCGCGGTGTACGCATGATAAACTGGGACCCGCAAGGTAAAACCGCAGTAAGTGATGAAGAGGTACTACGCAAAGAGGTAAATCAGAAGCTTTATTATATCAAATATGAGGTAAAAGGTGAAAGCCAAAAGGTTAAAGGTGAACCAGAACCTTTAACCCTTAACCCTTCAACCTCTTACCTTGTTATTGCTACCACCCGCCCTGAAACCATTATGGCTGATGCTGCGATATGTATCAACCCTAATGACGAGCGTTACACGCATCTGCATGGCAAAACGGTTTTCATCCCGCTCATCAACCGCGAAATACCGGTTATACTGGATGAGTATGTGACCATGGATTTTGGTACAGGGTGTTTGAAAGTTACGCCTGCTCACGACTTAAATGACTACGAGCTTGGCCAGCGCCACAACCTGCAGGTTATCGATATCCTGAATGATGATGGCTCACTGAACGAGAAAGCACAGATACTGGTTGGCGAAGACCGCTTTGCTGCCCGCAAGAAAATTGCCGTAATGCTTGAAGAAGCCGGCGCACTGGTTAAAACAGAAGATAACGTTTCGCAGATAGGTGTATCAGAACGTACATCGGCGGTTATCGAACCAAAGCTATCAATGCAGTGGTTCTGCAAAATGAAAGAGCTGGCACAGCCTGCTTTGGATTATGTTTTAGAGGGCGATGTAAAACTGATACCTGATAAGTTCATCAACACCTATCGCCACTGGATGGAAAACGTTAGGGATTGGAACATCAGCCGCCAGTTGTGGTGGGGCCAGCAGATCCCGGCTTACTACCTGCCAACCGGTGAGTATGTAGTTGCCAAAACCAAAGAGTTAGCGTTAGTTGAAGCGCAGAAGATCAATGCTTCTTACACTATAAATGATCTTACACAAGACGAGGACGTACTGGATACCTGGTTCTCATCGGGCTTGTGGCCAATCTCGGTATTTGATGGCGTGCGCAACCCTGATAACCCCGAAATAAACTACTATTACCCGACAAACGACTTGGTAACCGCACCGGAGATATTGTTCTTCTGGGTAGCCCGCATGATAATGGCCGGCCACGAACTGCGTCAGCAAAAGCCGTTCAGCAATGTATACCTTACGGGTATCGTTCGCGATAAACTGGGTCGCAAAATGTCTAAATCATTAGGCAACTCGCCCGATCCGCTCGATCTGATGGCTAAATATAGTGCCGATGGAGTGCGTGTAGGTATGTTGCTTTGTTCGCCTGCCGGTAACGACCTCATGTTTGATGAGAAATATTGCGAACAGGGTAGTGCCTTTGGTAACAAGATCTGGAATGCCTTTAAACTGGTTAAAGGCTGGGAGATAGATAACAGCATAGAGGCTAAGAATAAAGTAGCTATCGATTGGTTCGAGAGCCGCTTTAACCAGGCATTGGTAGAGATAGAGGAAAACTTTGCCCAGTACCGCTTATCTGAAGCTTTGATGGCTTCTTACAAACTGGTTTGGGACGACTTCTGCTCGTCATATTTGGAAATGGTGAAGCCGCCATACCAGGCTGATGCCGAAAAACAAAAAATCGACGCTGCATCTTACAATGCAACTGTTAGTTTCTTTGAAAATATCTTAAAACTGCTTCATCCGTACATGCCGTTCCTTACCGAGGAACTGTGGCACGATGAACTGTTTGGTACCCGTGGCGAGCTGGAGTGTTGTATTGTTGCCCAATTGCCATCAATCGGGGAGATAAATACACAGCTGGTTGCCGAGATGGAAGTAGTGCAGCAGGCCATTGCACAGGTTAGAAACATCCGCAACAGCAAAGGTCTTTCGCCTAAAGAAGTTTTGCCGTTAGCCATTAAGGTAAACTCTGCTATTGATTATGCTCAGTACAGCGCTATCATCAAGC
Organism: Mucilaginibacter conchicola; assembly: GCF_003432115.1. Classification (GTDB taxonomy): domain Bacteria; phylum Bacteroidota; class Bacteroidia; order Sphingobacteriales; family Sphingobacteriaceae; genus Mucilaginibacter; species Mucilaginibacter conchicola. The sequence continues at coordinate 1,452,323 of NZ_QWDC01000001.1, read as the reverse complement.
ATATAGCTAATATTAACGACTTAACGTTTGTAACCGAAGCAGTTGCCGGCGCCACTAATTTTGTTGCCGGTACCGACGAGTTTTTTGTTGCGCTAAACATAGAAATTGACGTTGAGGCCGAAAAAGACCGTTTAGAGAAAGAGAAAGAATATCTCACAGGTTTCCTTAAGTCGGTTGATGCCAAGCTGTCGAACGAGCGCTTTGTATCTAACGCCAAGCCGGAAGTGGTTGATAATGAGCGCAAGAAGAAAGCTGATGCCGAAGCCAAACTTAAAATTGTTGAAGAAGGCTTAAAAGGATTGGCAAATTAATTGCTTTGCTTAGCCGCATACGTAACTTATAATGGCTTATTGCGTATCAAGCATTAATCATTATATTAGTTTGTTAAAACTGCGGTAATTAAGTGAACTTTTTCAACCTCTCGATAAACAGGATCATAACAGACGAAATGTCGTATCTGGATAAAGCCCGGATACGCTTACTTTATTATGGTTTTTTGTTAGCTATAGTTGGTGTAGGTGCACTTTTTCTGAGCGTTTATCTGCAGGGGCTTGATGTGATGACAACCACTGCCGGCGCTGTCCTTATTTCAGTAGTTGCTCTGTTTAAATACCTTACATTTAAGCCGCACTGGCGCAGTATATCTCATCTAACACTTGTAATTGGTACGTTGGTGAACCTCTCCAGCGTGTTTGTGATATTGCAGGATGTAAATGTGATCACCATCCAGATCATCATCCTTATTATCGTTTTCAGCTTTTACATGCTGGGGCAAAACTGGGGCATGTTTTATTCGTTGCTTAATTTGCTGCCGGTGCTGCTGTTTATGGTGATGAAGTATGATCATAACTACTACATTGCCTTTAAACCCGAGCGTGCCGATGAAGCCACTGATATCATCGCAGCCTGCGTTAATTTTATCCTCATCATATTCATCAATAGCCACTTTTACACCACCTTTATTGCTAATATAAAACAGCTTAAAGATACCGGCGAGCAACAAGCAGCTTTGAACGTGAAGTTTGAAAGGGCGATTGAAAAAGCAGAGAAATCATCGCAGGCGCAATCGGAGTTCTTATCAACCATGTCGCATGAGATCCGCACTCCGTTGAATGCCGTTATCGGGATGACCAACCTGCTGCTGATGAACAATCCGAGGGCAGACCAGGGCGAGAACCTCGAGATCCTGAAGTTCTCGGCCAATAACCTGCTGGCTATTGTAAACGATGTACTGGACTTTAACAAAATAGAATCGGGTAAGATCGTTTTTGAGCAGATCAAATTTAACCTGGTAGACCTGATGCAGAACATCTGCGGCGGGCAGATCATTAAAGCCGAAGAAAAAGGTTTGTTATTTAAACTGGATGTTGATAGCACCCTGCGCCGCAAACTGGTATTTGGCGACCCTACACGTTTAACACAGATCATATTTAACCTGGTGAGTAATGCCATTAAGTTTACCGCCCAGGGTAGTATATGGGTACGTGTGACTTGTGTAGAAGACCGCCACAACAATATCACGGTAAGTTTCTCGGTAAAAGATACCGGTATTGGCATCAAGCCTGAGAACCTGGAGAGTATTTTTGAACCATTCACACAGGAATCAGTAACTACTACGCGCCAATACGGTGGTACCGGTTTAGGTTTGGCTATCGTAAAACGTTTACTTGAGCTGCAAAACCTGCAGATGAATGTGAACAGTGTGGTTGATCAGGGGTCGGAGTTTTCATTTAATATGGAGTTCCCGGTATCTACCGAAGTTTATAATCCGGTTAAAGAATCTACGTTAACTAAAGCACAGGAATCATTACCTGTTGAAGCTGCCGGAGAACAGCAGCCCGTTACCGAGCAGTTTATACCTGCCCCAGAGCCAAGTGGCCTTAGGGTATTGATTGCCGAAGATAACCCCGTTAACGTGATGCTGATGAAAAAGCTTTTCTCTAAATGGAACATCACGCCAACCATAGCCGAGAACGGCGAACGTGCGGTTGAAATAGTCCAATACGGTAACTTTGATGTGATATTGATGGACTTGCAAATGCCGGTTATGAATGGTTTTGATGCCTCAATGGAAATCCGTAAAATGCCCGATCCTGCCAAATCCGGTATCCCTATTATTGCCCTTACGGCATCGGCATTGTTTGATATCCGCGAACAGGTTACTGCCGCCGGTATGAACGATTATGTGGCCAAACCGTTTAAACCTGATGAATTGATGGAAAAGATAAAGAATTTGGTAGGTGCCACTATTAAATAACCTTGTAGGCAGGCAATTCTTCTAAAAAGCGATAACTTTCTGTTTGGTGGTCAATGCTGCAATAGTAATGTTGTAAACCATTGCTTACGGCCATTAAGGCAACTTTATGCACCATATTATATCGTGCAGCCTGGTCAAATGTAGCCTGACTTATAGCAACAGAAGGAGCCTTGCATTCTACTAACAATATCCTTTCTCCGGCAGAGTTAAATACCACGATATCTGTACGCTTTGCCAATCCGTTGAGCTTTAAGCCACCTTCCAGTTTTATCAATCCTTTTGGATAGCCCTTTTCTTTAATAAGATATTGTACAAAATGCTGGCGCACCCATTCCTCGGGCGTGAGGATGATCTGCTTTTTGCGCAACTCGTCAAAAATACTCAGCGTTCCGTTATCGTCGGTCAGTTTAAAAGGATAGGGCGGGAGATTGAGGGGCTGTAACATTTTGTTGGAAGTCAAAAGTCAAAATTAAAAATTAAAAAACAGCACTTTTGGAAAGTTCTCGGCTTTTATCCACAAACTGGGGTCTTTTGACTTTTTAATTTTTAATTTTGACTTACAATGTCCGCTCACGATATCATCAAAGATCTTAAGAACCGTAAGTTTAAACCGCTGTACCTGCTGCACGGCGAGGAGCCTTATTATATTGATTTGATAGGCAACTACATTGAGCGTAATGTACTATCTGATGCCGAGAAAGGCTTTAACCAAACTGTTTTATACGGTAAGGATACCGATGTGATGACCGCCATTAACGCCGCCAAGCGTTACCCCATGATGAGCGACTACCAGGTGGTGATGGTTAAAGAGGCCCAGGATATGAAGTGGGGCCGTGATGATGATGATAAAAAAAGTATCAATCCTTTACTGGCTTATCTTGAGGCACCGCTGCCAAGCACCATTTTAGTTTTCTGCTACAAATATGGCAAGTTTGATAAGCGCAAGAAAACCTATAAAGCCATTGAAAAGAACGGGCTGATATTTGAATCGGCAGGTTTGTATGATAATAAGATACCGGGCTGGATTGAAGAATACATCAGTGATAAAAAATACAAAGTAAATCCACAGGCGAGTGCCATGCTGGCCGAGTACCTGGGTAATGATCTTTCTAAGATCGCCAACGAACTGGATAAACTGATGCTTAACATCCCGCAGGGGCAGGAGATCTCGCTCAAGGATATTCAGGATAATATCGGCATTAGTAAAGAGTATAATGTATTTGAGCTACAATCTGCTTTGATAAGGAAAGATCCTTATAAGGTGAACCAGATTGTGAATTATTTTGAAGCTAACCCTAAAGCTAATCCTATTGTGTTAGTGTTGGGTAATTTGAATAACTTCTTCAGCAAGGTGCTGGCTTATCATTACGTAAGGGATAAGGCAAACGCGGCAAAGGAACTGGGTGTTAGTCCGTATTTTTTAAAAGATTATGAACAGGCAGCCCGAGGCTATAACCTCGCCAAAACCTTCCAGGTGATCAGCTACCTGCGCGAATACGATCTTAAAAGCAAAGGCCTCGACTCTAACACCGGCCACGGCGGGCTAATGAAAGAGCTGGTGTATAAAATAATGCACTAAAGCCGGTTTGACCTTTCAACGCGGTTGTTGATGTCTTTAATAATGTTGTCAAGTTCTACCGCACTGCGCCGCAACATTTTCAGTGATTCTTCCATGTAATCGTTGTGGGCGATGCCTTCCATTGAGTTAATGATGCCCAGGATATTTGCCAGTGGTTTACGTATAAGGTGCGAGTTGATGTAGGCTATCTGGTTAAGGCTTTCGTTCTTCTCGTTCAACTCTTCCTCACCGCGTTTTTGCGCCGTTATATCCTGAAAGTATACAGCAAGCCCATCCTTACCCGGGTAGATGGTAAAGCAAACCCATTTATGTAATTGAGGTATATACTGCTCAAATTTATTGGTTTGCATGCTTTGCAAGGCCTTATGCAATTGCTTGTAAAGCTCCATTTCATGGTACCGCGTATCCACTTCCCAAAGCTGTTTGTTTAAAATGTCCTCGCGGGTAATGGCCAGTATGCGGGCAGCCTCTTTGTTCCAATAAGTAACCCTGAAGTGCTTGTCCATCGTAATAAAACCATCGGTAATGCTTTCAAGAGTTTTGTTAATGCGGTCAACCGCTTCGGTAAGTTTAAGGTCTTTAAGGCGTTGCTCGGTAATATCGTGGATGATCACCATGCGGCAGTGTGCGCCATAATAATCAACCGTGAACGAGGTGATATTTACGAAGATGATAGAGCCATCCTTAAGAATATGCGTAAGCTCGGTGGTAATGGTTTGGTTGTGTTTAATGCGGCGTATCAGATCAAGCATTTCCTGCTGCTCGTAAAACGGGCGGATGTTGGCCAGGGTTATCTCATTCAAAAACTCATCGCGGCTGTAGCCGTAGTGTTTTATGGCTGCTTCATTAACCTCTTTAAATAGCAGGGTATCTATCTCCACTATCCACATGGGGTAGGGGTTGTGATGAAAAAGGGCTTTAAAAGTTGCGTCGTCTTTCTTGATCTGCAGGCTCATATTTGGCTTTTATTACGCACCGGCAATTAACTGTGAACACTAATTTATTGATAATTTGAGATTTGCGGCTATTTAATTTTGATAAATAACAGTCGCGTTAAAATCGCCGATATTTATTTATTTTGCAGCATGAACCATTGGCTCGTAAAATCAGAACCTTTTAAATATAGCTGGGATAAATTTAACCAGGAAGGCCGTACCTTTTGGGATGGCGTACGCAACTACCAGGCCCGCAACAACCTGCGCGGTATGCAAGTGGGCGACCTTGTGCTATGGTATCATAGTAACGAGGGTAAAGAAATTGTAGGCATTGCCCGCGTGGTAAAAGAAGCCTACCAGGACCCCACCACTGACGACAAGAACTGGGTAGTGGTTGACCTTGAGCCGGTACAAAACCTCAAAAAAGCCGTAACCCTTGAGCAAATAAAAGCCGACGAGCGCCTTAAAGACATCGGGTTGGTAAGGCAGGGCCGCCTATCGGTAATGTCAGTCACGCGCGAAGAGTTTGACAGGATACTGGAACTGGCAGGAGAATAAGAAATTGAAAAGGCATATCGGGAGATATGCCTTTTGTTTTTTTAAAAACAAAGGTGTCATTTCGAACAAGCGACAGCGATGCTCTCCCCGCGCGTCATTGCGAGGTACGAAGCAATCTGTACACAGGCATATCCGCTCTGTATAGTTCGGAGATTGCTTCGTGCCTCGCAATGACGCAGTGTTTAAAGTTAACTCGTAACAGCGTGCAAAACGCTACACCAGCCTCTTCAATATCCTCTTTATCAATCCCGGCCCTTCGTAAATAAAGCCCGTGTACAGTTGCACCAATGAAGCACCTGCTTCCAGTTTCTCTAAAGCATCTTCTGCAGAATGAATACCGCCTACGCCGATGATAGGGAATGCGCCATTTGATGCTTTGTGCAGGTAACGGATCACCTCGGTAGAGCGTTTGGTTACAGGTTTGCCGCTTAGGCCACCGGTTTCATCTTTATGTTTTGAAACCAATCCCTCGCGGCTGATGGTAGTATTGGTAGCGATGATACCTGCAATGCCCGTTTGTTTAACAATGTCGGCAATATCATCTAATTGGGAATCCGTAAGATCGGGTGCTATTTTTAATAAGATAGGCCTGCTGATACCATCTTTGCTGTTGCGTTGCTGCAGGGTATTAAGTAAGTTCATCAGGGGCTCCTTCTCTTGTAGCTCGCGCAGGCCGGGTGTGTTGGGCGAACTTACGTTCACCACAAAATAATCAACCACATCAAACAACCTATCGAAACATTTGATGTAATCGCTTACGGCGTCCTCGTTAGGGGTAACCTTGTTTTTACCGATGTTGCCACCGATGATCAAAGCTTCTTTGCCAGGTTTAATGCTTTTGCGGTAAGCCTCAATACGCTGTGCCGCTACATCAACACCAAAGTTGTTAAAACCCATGCGGTTGATCAATGCGCTATCTGCCGGCAGGCGAAACATCCGCGGCTTAGGATTACCGGGCTGAGGCAGGGGGGTAACGGTACCCACCTCAATAAAGCCGAAACCGAGGTTGCCCATCTCGGCTATCATCTCTGCATTTTTATCAAAACCGGCTGCAAGGCCCACCGGGTTCTTAAACTTCAGGCCGAAAACTTCGCGTTCCAGGCGTTTGTCATCCATGGTCCAGATGGCTTTGCTTAGGGCCTTGCCACCGGGAAATTTATTGAAACGCTTAAGGTTGCGGGTAACAAAATAATGTACGTTCTCCGGGTCGAACTTAAAAAGCAGCGGTTTGATCAATTGATACATGCCGCGAAGTTAATTATTTCATATTAGGTTAAAGGCAAAAGGTTAAAGGTGAAAGGTTTTGCTTTTAACGCAGTTAGCTAAAATGGTGCTTCGATGCCTTTTACCTTTAACCTTTCTCCTTTCACCTCTCCCCTCAAAACCGTATCTTTGCGCCCGAAATGATAGCTATAAATAACCTTACGTTTGAGATTGGTGCGCGGGCCCTGTATGATGAAGCTAACTGGCATATAAAACCGGGCGAGAAAATTGGCCTTATTGGTGCCAACGGTACCGGTAAAACCACGCTGTTAAAGATCATTGTGGGCGATTATAAGCCAACATCGGGCACCGTATCAATGGCTAAGGACCTTACCATGGGGTACCTTAACCAGGACCTGCTATCATACTCATCTGATAAAAATATTGTGCACGTTGCCATGGAAGCCTTTGAGCGCCAAAACCAGCTGCATGATGAAATTGAAGGCCTGCTTAAAAAGCTGGAAAGCGATTACAGCGAAGACCTGCTAAATAAACTGAGCGACAAGCAGCACGAGTTTGAACTGCTTGATGGCTATAACATTGAGTATAAAGCACACGAGATATTGGCTGGTCTGGGTTTCAGCGAGGCCGATTGTCAACGTAAGCTAAGCACCTTTTCGGGTGGATGGCGCATGCGCGTGATGCTGGCCAAGATCCTTTTGCAGGCACCCGATATCCTGCTGCTGGATGAGCCTACCAACCACCTGGACTTACCGTCTATCCAATGGTTAGAGGAGTATCTGAAAGCCTTTACCGGTGCCATTATCATCGTATCGCACGATAGGTGGTTTTTGGATAAGGTGATCAACCGCACGGTAGAATCGCGCAAGGGTAAACTGACGGTTTACGCGGGTAACTATAGCTTCTATCTGGAAGAGAAAGAATTACGTGCCGAGATACAACGTGGTGAGTTTAAAAACCAGCAATCAAAAATAAAGCAGGAAGAGCGTTTAATTGAGCGTTTCCGTGCCAAGGCTTCAAAAGCTAAAATGGCGCAATCGCGTATCAAAATGCTGGATAAGCTGGAGCGTATTGATGATGTGGATGATGATAACCCTGAGGTGAACTTCAGCTTCAAATTCAGCAAGCAATCTGGCAGACACGTGGTTACGCTGGAGCATATCACCAAGAAATACCCGGCCATTGATATTTTGGAGGATGCTGAGGCAATCATAGAAAAAGGCGATAAAATTGCGTTGATAGGTGCCAACGGTAAAGGTAAATCAACCCTGTTACGCATTGTGGCAGGTGCCGATAGCGATTACAAGGGCACGGCACAAACAGGGCATAACGTTACACAAACCTTCTTTGCGCAGCACCAGTTAGAGAGCTTACACCTGGAAAATCAGATCTTACAGGAGCTGCAATCATTTGCGCCAAAGCATAACGAGACAGAGCTGCGCTCTATATTAGGTTCTTTCCTGTTTACGGGCGATGATGTATTTAAGAAGATCAAAGTACTATCGGGTGGCGAGAAATCGCGTGTAGCGCTGGCTAAAGCGCTTACTGCCGATGCTAACTTCCTGGTACTGGATGAGCCTACCAACCACCTGGATATGGCATCAGTAAACATCCTGATACAGGCATTGCAACAGTACGAAGGTACGGTGATAGTGGTATCGCACGATAGGTATTTCCTTGACAACGTGGCTAACAAGATCTGGTTCATTGAAGACCAAAAGATAAAACAATACCCGGGCACCTACCAGGAGTACGATGAGTGGAATGCCAAACGTAAAATAGAAACCCCAAAAGCAGTGGCTACACCTCAGCCAAAAAAGGAAGAGAAAAAGCCGGAGCCTGTTAAGCAGCCTGCCGATAATAACAAAGTGCAGCAGCTAAAGAAAATGAACCAGGACCTGAGTAAATTAGAAGAACTGGTTAGCAAGCTGGAGAAAGAAGTTAAAGACCTGGAAGCCCAACTGGCGGATAACAGCATCTACAATCAGGCTGAAAAATTACAACAGCTTACAGATACCTACCAGTTAAAGAAACTGGAAATGCGCGAGCAGCAGGCCCGCTGGGAAGCCCTGGCCGAACAGATAATGGAGCTGGAAGGGTAGGATATAGGATTTTAGCAGCAGGGGGCAGTTGTAGTAGCAATTGCCCTTTTTTGTAACCTTTCCATAACGTCATCCCGAATTTATTTCGGGATATCACACGCTAATAACGGTTGACCTATCCGTGGGATGCCGAAATAAATTCGGCATGACGGCGTTTTGTGTTTATCTTGCATAAATGAAAAAAACGCTACTGATTTTTCTTGCTGCTTTATCACTAAAGGCCAATGCCCAAACCCCGCCTTACGGGAACAATGTTTACCGGCACGAAATAAAAAGCGTTGAGTTTTATAACTCAAAAAAAACATCATCATTCCCCATCATTACATTAGGCAGTGGTGAAAACGTCATCCTCGGCTTTGATGACCTGAGCGGCGGTACCCGTACTTTCAATTACACCTTGCAGCATTGCGATGCCAATTGGCAGCCATCAAAACTATCACCGGCAGAGTACCTGGAAAGTTATACAGACGATCGCATTAACGATTACATCTACTCATCGGCCACGTATCAAAAATATACGCACTACGAGCTTAAATTGCCCAACAGTAACATCATCCCCAAAATATCGGGCAATTATATCCTGAAGGTTTATGAGGATGGCGATCAGCAGAAAATGATCCTTACCCGCCGCTTGTATGTGGTTACAAGGAAGGTGGCTGTTGCGGCAACCGTGCAATCATCAAATAACGTGATGCTTAGGCGCACCAACCAAAAAGTGAATTTTACGGTAGATTGCTCGGGTTTACAGGTGCAGAACCCGAGGGCAGAGGTCAGGGTACTGCTTATGCAAAATGCTCGCCCCGAGACCGGCTTGCTGAATACCGTTCCCACCTATATCCGCGGAGCGCAACTGGTTTATAATGATGTTACCATTAACGATTTTGCCGGCCGTAATGAGTTTAGGCACTTTGATACGCGTACGTTGAAGTTGAACTCGGATCGAGTATCCAAGATCTATAAGGATACCGCAAATACCGTAATGCTTCTGGGCGACCCAAGCCGCAACCTGCCCAACTATACGCTCGTGTATGATAATGATGGCAAGTTCTTTATCCTGAATACAGACGGCACCGACCCGCGCCGCGATGGTGATTATGCTTACATGTATTTTAACCTGGCAGCTAACAAATCTGCAGAGGAGGGGACGGCCTATATAGTTGGTCAGTTTAATGATTATAAGCTGGATGACCGCAGCAAGCTACAGTATGACGACCGCGGCCGCTGGTACACCCGCCTGCAGCTAAAGCAAGGTGTGTACGATTACCAATACGTTTGGGTGCCCAATACCACCAAAAAGCCTGATGATACCTTCTTAGAGGGCAATTACTACGAAACCGAGAACGAGTACCAGATGCTGGTGTACTACCGCCAGATAGGCTCTCGTTACGAGCAATTAGTGGGTTACGGCGAACTGAACAGCTCTAAGCAGTAGTTTGCTATGTTAGCATAGATTTTACCGCTTAAAACTTATCTTTGCCGCATGAAAGGAAAATCGCCTAAAGATTCGCATACCATTATGAATGAGCTGGTATTGCCCAATGATACCAACACGCTTAACAACTTAATGGGGGGCAGGTTGCTGCATTTTATGGATATTGCGGCGGCTATATCGGCGCAAAAACACTGCAACCGCATTGTGGTAACGGCTTCGGTTGATAATGTTTCTTTTCACCACCCCATAAAATTGGGCGACGTTATTACTATTGAAGCCCGGGTATCTCGAGCTTTTACTACCTCGGTAGAGGTTAGGCTTGATGTGTATGCCGAAAACATCCCATCGGGCACCAAAGTAAAAAGCAACGATGCCTACTACACGTTTGTGGCATTAGACCAAAACGGTAGGGCTATCCCGGTACCGGCCCTGATCCCTGAGACTGCTGAAGAAACAGAGTTATTTGAAGGAGCATTGCGTCGCCGCCAGTTAAGGCTGGTGCTGGCCGGTAAAATGAAAGCCGACGATGCCACCGAGCTTAAAGCACTGTTCTTTCACGACAAGCAATAATCTGCAAAACATCTGTGTTGGCTGTGCGGTTATCTTTTTATGGATAAGCGTATAAAATTACAGCAGGGCGATATTACCAAACTAAACGTTGATGCTATTGTAAACGCCGCCAATACCAGCTTACTTGGTGGTGGGGGTGTTGACGGTGCCATCCATCGCGCAGGCGGTAAACAGATACTGGATGAGTGTATTGCCATCCGCAACAAACAGGGTGGCTGCCCAACCGGCGAGGCGGTGATCACTACCGGTGGTAACCTGCCTGCCAAATATGTTATCCACACCGTTGGCCCGGTATGGAATGGTGGTAAGAGTAACCAACGCGAACTTTTAGCCAACTGCTATCGCAATAGCTTAAATCTTGCTATTGATAATCATATCAAAACCATTGCCTTCCCCAATATAAGTACGGGGATATATCATTTCCCTAAATCTGATGCTGCAGAGATAGCGGTGAGTACGGTTAACGATTTTCTGCAGAATAACGAGACCATTGAAGAGGTGATCTTTATCTGCTTTGATGATGAGAATTATAAGCTTTACGAGAACTTATTGAGCACAAAAAAAGCGCACTGATATGTCAGTACGCTTTTAAGATCTTTCTTTTTAAAAGAGAGAAGATTACTTGATAGCAGCAGCAGCTTTAGCTAAAACCTCATTGTTTGCATCAATTTGGTTGCCTTTTTTCTGTGCAGAACGGCTGCCTAACTCAATGTTGGTAGCCAGTTTCAAAAACTGAACTTCTAAGCGAGAAGTAGTTTTGTTTCTTCTATCTTTTCTTTTTAAACGAGTAACGCCCATGACTTTAATTTTAAATATTTTGTAAACCTTGAGGTCGGAAGCGGATTCGAACCGCTGTACGAGGTTTTGCAGACCTCTGCCTAGCCACTCGGCCATCCGACCATTTTTCAGGACTGCAAAAATAGTAATTATTATTTCCTAATCAACTTTTATTTAAAGGTTTTTGCAGCAAGTTGTGAACAGCATATCGCAGCAGCTATGGCAACGTTCAAAGATTCGGCCTTGCCAACGCGCGGAATGGTGATGGCTTTTGTTATTAACTCCTGTATATCAGGGCGTATGCCATTACCCTCGTTGCCTAATATCACCAATCCTTCGCCACCAAATTGGGTAGTATATATATTATCACCGTTTAATAAAGTTCCAAAAACAGGCAGTCCGGCGTAGATAATAAATTTTTTTAGGTCGGTATAACTAATATTAACGCGGGCTAATGAACCCATGGTAGCCTGCACCACTTTAGGGTTATACACATCAACGGTATCTTCAGAGCAAATAATATCGGTTATACCAAACCAGTCTGCCGTGCGGATGATGGTACCCATATTGCCGGGGTCCTGCACGCCATCCAATACCAAACTGAATTTATTTTTAAGTGAAGATGAGTCGATAACATCATTATCGGGCATTTTGACGGTGGCCAGGGCATCGGCAGGAGTTTTTAAAGCGCTTATCTTCCCAAGTTCTGTCAAAGAAATCTCATGGAAGTTTATTTTTCGGGATAAATTAAGCAATTTTGAAGCTGCATCAGCCGTATGATATATGGTGTGGATATGATAGCCCGAATCTGCAAATTCAATAATAGATTTATATCCTTCCACAATAAACAAACCATGTTCTCTGCGAAACTTTTTCTGTTGTAACGAGTTTAGTAAACTGATTTGAGATTTTGAAAGCATATACCCCTGTAACTTTACGTATTGCAATATTAAATATTTTGGCGCTTATAATTGCGTCGGGCTGCAGTGTTACACGCGGTATCCGTCAGGATCAGGCAATTGTACGCAAAATAGTTATTAAGGGTGTTGATAACGAGTTTAAAGAACTGGCCGTAAATTACGTTGATAAAGAGCAGCAGCCAAATAACTGGTTAAACCTGCAGATCTATTACATCTTCAGTAAAAAAGGAAAACGTAATATTGGCGAGGCCCCGGCTATATTGGATAGTAATTTGGTTGATTTCTCGCGCGATCAAATCCAGAAATTCCTCATTAACAAAGGTTACCTCAAAGCAAAAGTTACCGATTCTATTGCTATAAAAAAACGTAAAGCAACCCTCTATTTTACTGCGCAGGAAGGGCCGCTGTTTCACATTCGCAATTATAAGGATAGTATTTATGACGGCCGTGTGCGCAACATTTATCGCGATACGCGCAACTCATACTCGCACGTAAAGCCTGGTAGCCGTTATGATACGGATAGTTTGGCTTATGACCGCGACCAGTTTTACCAGGTAATGAAAAAGTATGGCTACTATGATTTTTATCGCCAGTACATTACTTATCTGCCCGATACCACCTGGGGTAAAAGCGTTGCCGATGTGGTGATACTGATTGATAACCCGCCCAATAAGAAAGAGCACCCTGTTTACAAAATGAACAATACGCTCATCACCATTGCCCGCAGCAACGGCCGAACTACGGGCAAAGCCGATACGATACAGGTTGATTCCCAATTCAGGTTTGTTGATTACTCGGGCAGGTTTAAACCCCGTACAGTAACGGATTATGTGTTCCAGAAAAAAGGGGATGAGTACAGCATCGAGAACCAGATGATCACCACCTCGCGTTTATCGGAGTTGAATGTGTTCCGTAACGTGCCCAACCCCACTTATGAGAAACTGTCCGATAGTACCAACCGGCTCAACAGCAAAATAGATATTGTACCGCTAAAGCGGATGACAGACCGGGTAGAGGCCGAGTTCTTGTTCAACGGCGGGCGGTATGGCTATAACATTGGTAATACGTTTACCAACCGTAATATATTTAAGCAGGCAGCTGCCTTGCAATTAAAACTGAACTGGAGTATTTTATTCGATAATGGATCAGGTACAAAGGGAATTCAGAACCAGGATTTCAGGGTGGGTGCAAGTGTTATTTACCCGCGTATATTGCTGCCATTTGAGTTTCCTAACCTGGCCAAGTTTGGTGTGCCGCATACAACGTTCTCTTCAAACTTCCAGTTGTTTTACCAGAAGGGATTGGTGGAGCGCCGCAGCTTTATCAACTCTGTTACTTACGACTTTTTCGAGACCTTCCGCAAGCAGCATTCCATTACGCCTATCAGCATCGAGTTCTCTAACGGTACCATTGACCCTACGGCACGTAACCTGCTGCTGAGCCAAAACAGGTATTCTTATGTGTATCTGATAGGCCGTACTACATTCACTTCGGCAACGCAGTACACTTTCCAGTACAATGCTATTGAGCTTAACTCGTACAAAAACTTCATCTATTTTAGGGGCAACCTTGATGTGGGCGGCAACACCCTGGCATTATTGAGTAAACTGGTAGGGGCGCCGCGCGATAGCCTTGGCCAGCGTACCATGTTTGGCTATACGTTTTCGCAGTACTTTAAAACAGAGGCCGATCTCCGCATCTACCGTAGTCTGGGCGGCGAAAAACAATTTATTTTCCGCTTTAACCCCGGTGTAGGCGTGCCTTACGGCAACAGTAACCAGTTGATATTTGAGAAGAACTTTTATGCTGGTGGTGCTAACGATATGCGTGCCTGGCTGCCGCGTAACTTAGGCCCGGGCCAGTTTAACCGTGCCAGCTACGGCACCGGTGGTGTGGCAGATACTACCCGCTCCAGGTTAAAATTCCTTGATCAGTTTGGTGAGGTGAAGATATTGGCCAATGCAGAGTACCGTTATAAACTGGCCGATAATTTCTTTGGATCTAAACTAAAGGGCGCGTTTTTTATGGATGCCGGTAACGTTTGGCGCCTGCACAAACAGGCTGATAACCCTAATGGCGAATTTAGCTTTGGCAACTTATGGAATGGGACAGCAATAGGTATAGGTACAGGCTTACGTTTCGATTTGGGTTTCTTTATTTTCAGGCTTGATGCCGCATTTAAATTTAAAGATCCGCAGTTCAATGGCTCAGACCAATGGGTATTCATTAAACACTTTAATGAGATATTTGGAAACGGCCCTTTCAAGCAAAAATACCTGCAGGATAATAAAACCGGCGTAGACACCAGCAACGGTAAAATTGTAGGAGATGGCTACTCGTTTATGCAACTCAATTTTGGTATCGGATTGCCGTTCTAAAGTTTAATGAGCGAAGGTGGGAAGGTGTGGATGAGTGAATCGTTGAATTAATGATTTATCGAATTATTGATTCATATCAAAAACAATGTTTGCCTTGAAGCATTCCACTCTTGACTCTTGACTCCCTCAGCCTTAAAACATCCCCTTCAACCCATCAATAACGCTTTGGAAAAAGGTAGGGATGCTTAGCCCGCTGCTATGGTTAAAATACAGGAATACGCAGAAAGCTATAATGGCTATAATAATTAAGCGCTTAAACATGTAGCCTATAAGTATTAGTATGATAGGGATAGCTACCAACACCACCCAGCTTATTTTAACAGGAGATAATTTGCTATCGCTTTTATAAATATAGTATAGCATAGAGTGTGTGCCGTCATCGTTTTGGTGGCGCGAGTACACAAAGCTCGATTTATCGATTTTATGGCGATAAAAAGCGGTGCCTTTATCAAACTTCAGCGCTTCGGTAAAACCGTTGATGGTGAATGAAAAGATACCATTTACGTTCTCCTGTATAACACCGGCTGTATCAACTGCAACAAAGGCTATCTCATCTTTAGCAAAAGGATTCTCTTTTACCACAAAATTATCAATGGCAATTTTATCGGCATAACAAAAGCCCGATGCGCTGAACAGGAATAGGCAGATAAGTAGTAGTTTCTTCATAATGCGCCAATGTTTTTGACAGCACTAAAAATAAGCGTTTTTTATTTGTTAAAAATATAGATACTGAGATTTAACAACGCCGCAAAGCCCACCCAAAGCAAGTAGGGCACCAACAGATAGGCTGCCGGTTTACTGAAACGGTTAAACCAACTTATATTAAGAATAATGAGTACCAGGAGTGCAATAATGATAATCAACGCTATAAGAATGCTGTGCAACCCGAAAAAGATGATCGACCACCAAAAGTTAAAGAACAGCTGCAGGGCGTAAATAATCAAAGCGGTTTTAAAGGCCGGGGTATTATTGCGCTTGGTCCAAACCAGGTAGGCTGAGGTTGCGATGAGGATATAAAGAATGGTCCAGGCGATGGGGAAGGCCATATCCGGTGGGGTAAAACCGGGTTTTTTAAGTGTGCGGTACCAGCCTTCAATTTCGGGCCGGGTAAATATGGATGCCACAAAACCAATGGCAAGGTTAATAAGCAGACTAATGATGTACGGAATAAACTGGAATTTTTTGTTGGATACGGCTTGATTCATGACTGTGCAAAAGGCAGAAATATTCCTAAATAGTTTAAAACGAATATAGCAGCTTAAATAAGTTATGCAAAATGCTACAACGTAAAAAAGCCGGACTTATCGCCCGGCTTTTAAATTAATTTTTTGCTTACAAATTGCCTCTTGCTTCCTGTTCGCGCTCAATGGCCTCAAACAGGGCTTTAAAGTTACCCGCACCAAATGATTTTGCGCCTTTACGCTGTATGATCTCAAAGAACAGGGTAGGCCTGTCCTCAACCGGTTTGGTGAAGATCTGAAGCAGGTAACCTTCATCATCCCGGTCAACCAGTATGCCTAATTCTTTCAACGGCTCCAGGTCTTCGTCAATGTGGCCAACACGGTCAACTAACTCATCATAGTAGGTGGTAGGTACGGTTAAAAACTCCACACCACGGTTTTGCAGCTCGGTGACGGTTTTAACAATATCGTGGGTAGCCAGGGCCAGGTGTTGCACGCCTTCATCCTCGTAAAACTCCAGATACTCTTCTATCTGGCTTTTCTTTTTGCCTTCGGCAGGCTCATTTATTGGGAACTTAACATAACCATTCCCGTTGCTCATTACCTTACTCATCAGGGCCGAGTACTCGGTAGAGATCATCTTATCGTCAAACGTAAGGATGTTTTTGAAGCCCATTACTTCTTCATAAAAGTTCACCCAGTCGTTCATTTTATGCCAGCCTACGTTGCCCACACAATGGTCAACATACAGCAGGCCGGTATCTGTAGGATGGTATGTGGTTTTCTTCTCGATATAGCCGGGAAGGAAAGCGCCATTATAATTTTTACGTTCGATGAACAAGTGCACCGTCTCGCCGTAAAGCTTGATGCCGCTGGTACGTACTTCGCCAAATTCATCGGTAATGGTTTGCGGCTGCAGGTATGGCTCGGCGCCACGGCTGGTGGTTTGCTCAAATGCATCATAAGCATCATCAACCCAAAGGGCAAGGGCTTTTACACCATCGCCATGTTTTTTGATATGCTCGCTGATGGGATGATCCGAATGCAGCGGAGTGGTCAGCATCAGGCGGATCTTGCCTTGTTGTAAAACATAAGATGCACGATCACGCACGCCTGTCTCGGGGCCGGCATAAGCCAGATCCTGAAAGCCAAATGCAGTTTTATAAAAATGAGCTGCCTGCTTGGCATTACCCACGTAGAACTCAACATAGTCGGTACCGTTAAGCGGTAAGAAATCTGCTGAGGTTGTTTTTTTATCTATTGTTAGTGTTTCCATTTTGTTAATGAGTGAATTAGTGAAGGATCGAATGAGCGAATGTTTTCCTTCGCTTGTTTTGATTCTTGTCTCTTGATTCCTGACTCTTCTAAGAAATCCAGCTTTTATAATAATTTTCGTCTTCAATATTTACGGCATCTTCCGTTAGCATCAGCGGGCGGAAGGGGTCTATCATCACGGCCAGTTCTTCCGTAAATTCCTTGCCTATGGATTTCTCTACCGAGCCAGGTGCAGGCCCATGTGGGATACCACCGGGGTGCAGGGTGATCTGCCCTTTAACCACATGCTTGCGGCTCATAAAATCGCCATCAACATAGTAGAGCACCTCGTCGCTATCTACATTACTGTGGTTGTATGGCGCAGGGATGGATAGCGGATGATAATCAAACTTGCGCGGTACAAATGAGCATATCACAAAGTTGTGGCCCTCAAAGGTTTGATGTACCGGTGGTGGTTGATGCACGCGGCCGGTTATCGGCTCAAAATCATGGATAGAGAATGCCCACGGGTAGTGGAAGCCATCCCAGCCTACAAAATCAAAAGGGTGTGTGCCGTAAATGTATGGGTAAATAAGGCCTTGCTTTTTTATCAGGATCTTAAAGTCGCCTTTCTCGTCGTGGGTTTCCAGATCGGTAGGGCGTTTGATATCGCGCTCGCAGTAGGGGGCATGCTCCATGAGCTGTCCGTACTGGTTGCGGTAACGCTTTGGTGTACGGATAGGGCTAAAGCTCTCCACGATGAATAAGCGGTTCTGCTCGCCGTCAAACTCCATTTGGTAAATAGTACCGCGAGGTATCACCAGGTAATCGCCATACTCAAATTTCAGCTTACCGAAACCCGTTTTTAGCGTACCCGTACCCTCGTGTATAAATATCACCTCATCAGCCTGACTGTTCTTGTAGAAATAATCCGTCATGCTTTTGCGCGGGGCGGCAAGGGATATATGAAGGTCGCTGTTTACCAGCACCGGCTTGCGGCTTTGCAGGTAATCATCCTCGGGTTTAATATTAAAACCAATAAGGCTGGTATGCTTCAGGTGCTTTTCGCGGGCAATCTTCGGTTCAACCGAATACGGTTCGCCCAACTCCTTCACAATTGTAGGCGGATAAGCATGGTAAACCAGCGAATACAAGCTCGAAAAACCTTCCGTTGAAACCAGCTCTTCGGCATATAAACTGCCGTCGGGTTTACGGAATTGGGTATGCCGCTTATGCGGGATGCTCCCTAATGTATGGTAAATTGGCATGGCTATAATTGGTTTGAATGTTGAAAGGTTGCAAGGTTTGAATGTTGAACCCCAACAGTTAAGATCAAACAATTGAAAATTTGTAAAGGTTTTGAAACGATTAGCCGGAATACATAACATTCCAACCTTTCAACATTAAAACTTTACAACAAAAGGCTTAAAACCTTACAACAACAGACTTAGAATTGCGCCAGTACGATCTTGGCAAGCACAGCATCCCTGAACATGGCCGACCTGCTCATTGAGGTGAGGCCAAGGGAAAAATAGAATTGTTTGCTGATGCTCATAATTGGTTAAACGAAATTAAGCTGAATATATTTAATATGCAAGCATAGTTTTTTATCCAACAAAAACAAAAATCATTAGTTTTGACGCATACCAATTAGCCACCTTATGAAATTAGTATCCTATAAAACTGAAGACCGCGAGCACCTTGGCGTTTACGTTGACGGGCATATCTATAACCTCAACTCATGCGATAAGCTGATACCCGATAACATGAACGAGTTTTTATGGGGTGGGGATGAATTGATGGAGCACGCCAAACGTGTTAACGAGGATATTAAAAGTGGTAAGATAGAGGCCAAAGAAGAGCTTTTTTACGAGCTGCAGGCACCAGTGCCACACCCAACATCGTGCCGCGACGGATATGCCTTTAGGCAGCACGTAGCCGCCGCACGCCGTAACCGAAAGGTAGATATGATAGCCGAGTTTGACCAATACCCTATCTTTTATTTCACCAACCATAACGCCGTACAAGGCCCCGGCGAAATAGAGTGTATGCCAGATCATTTTGAGAAATTGGACTTTGAACTGGAAGTTGCCGTTGTGCTGAATAAAAAAGGCCGCAATTTTACCGCTGCCGAGGCAGATAGCTATATAGCCGGTTATATGATCATGAATGACATGAGTGCCCGCACCCTGCAAATGGAAGAAATGCTGCTGAACCTTGGCCCGGCTAAAGGAAAAGACTTTTCTACCGTGATAGGCCCCTGGCTGGTTACGCCCGATGAGTTGGAGCAATACAAAGTGCCGGCTAAAGAAGGCCACACCGGTGCCAGCTACAATCTGGAAATGAAATGCCATGTAAACGGCAAACAGGTTAGCTTGGGCAACATGAAAGATATGGACTGGACCTTCGCCGAGATCATTGAGCGCTGCGCCTACGGCTGCGATGTTCTGCCCGGCGATGTGATAGGCTCGGGTACGGTAGGTACCGGCTGTTTCCTTGAACTGAACGGCACCGGTCTGCTTAACGATGCCAACTACCAAACCCAATGGCTGCAACCCAATGACCTTGTTGAAATGGAAATTACAGGCTTAGGTGTGCTGGGGAATATTATTAAAAAGTCGGAGAGTGAGTTTTCGATTTTAAAGTTGAAGAAGTAATTAAAGAAATAAAACGCCGTCATTGCGAGGTACGAAGCAATCTCTTCAGGACAATTAAACGCCTTGCAAAAGAGACTTGCTTAAAGAGATTGCTTCGTACCTCGCAATGACGCTTTGGGAACTATGCTAACCCTCGAAACAAAAGATCTTACCCCTCTCCAAATACAAAGTTACCTTAACCATGCAGTGGCACCGAGGCCTATCTGCCTGGCATCAACCGTGGATAAGGATGGCAATGTGAATTTGAGTCCGTTTAGTTTTTTTAACTTGTTTAGCGTAAACCCGCCGGTATGCGTTTTTTCGGCATCGCGTAGGGTGAGGGATAATACAACTAAGCATACCTTAGAGAATATCAAAGAGGTTCCCGAGTGTGTTATCAATATCGTGAGCTACGATATGGTGCAGCAGGTGTCGCTCTCGAGTGTGGAGTATCCTGCAGGTGTAAACGAGTTTGTCAAAGCCGGGCTAACCGAACAACCTTCGCAACTGGTTAAACCACCACGTGTGGCCGAATCGCCGGTGCAGTTAGAGTGTGTGGTGAAAGATATCATCGCCTTGGGTGATGGCCCCGGCGCGGGCAATCTCATCATTGCCGAGGTGAAAGTGATCCACATTAAAGAGGAGATTCTGAACGATGCCGGCACCACCATTGATCAAACCAAAACCGACCTGGTGGCCCGCCTTGGTGCCGACTGGTATTGTCGTGTTAACGCCGGTAACCTTTTCGAGGTGGCCAAACCTGTTCGTACCATTGGGATAGGGGTGGATAGTATCCCGTCGTCTATCAGAAATTCGAGAGTACTTACGGGTAATAATCTTGGTCAGCTGGGTAATGTAGAAGCTTTGCCGGATGACGAAGCTATAGATGAATACACCCAACGCGACGAGATCAAAGAGATATTTGATGCCACCATCGGCGATAGCCAAACCCGCGAGGTACAGCTGCATCTGCACGCCAAAGCATTACTTGAAGATGGCCGTGTAGCCGAGGCATGGATGGTGTTGCTGGCGGAATAGTTACCTCGCAACATATTGCCCGTTGGCTACACTGATGTTTGCGGGAAGATGATCTTTCTCAAACTTATCGTAAGCGGGTTTTAGCATTTTCCAGAATGCCATATATGGCGATGCCGCAAAATCCTTCAAATGCTGATTATCCATTTTAAAAGGATATATCTCCAGAGCTATTTTCTGCTGGCCCGAAGTAAAAGCTTTGTAGAGCAGCGTGTAGATCTCCTCGATGCCGTCGTCCGTCATGGCGTAGCAGCCAACGGATGCACAGTTGCCATGTATCATGATAGCGTTGCCGGTGTACCCTTTTTGTGTTTCCAACGCATTAGGATAACCAATATTAACGGCCAAATGGTACTGACTGGTGGGATGCAGTTGCCCTGCGCTAATGGTATAAAAGCCTTCCGGACTTTTATTATCTCCTGCCTTTGTTTTAGTGCCCAATCCACCCGAGTAGTAGCAGATATTATATCCTTTAAAAAACTCAAACCGTTTACCCTTTTTAGCCCAGATCTCCAGCTGGTCGGTTTGCTTAACAATGCGCAGGTATAGTTCGTATTTGCTGTTGAAACCGCCATCGGTCAGCTGTTTTTGCAGTTTAGGCCATAGTTTGCTGCGTGCGTCGCTGGCGCGTTTGCTATCGGGCACTTCGGGTTTAAAGCTGGCGAAGAGTGTGAGAAGTATGGTGATGAGAATCTTAGGCATGTGAATAATTGATATTCAAATATACCTAAGAATTTAGTTTAACAAAATATAATTTTGTTAAATTTTTATTTATTTACCTTAAGTTTGGTATTGGCTGTTTGGTATGCGTCATTGCGAGCGATAGCGTGGCAATCCTCAATATGAAGAGCCGCTCTGTAAGTAGGGGATTGCCACGTCGGCTACGCCTTCCTCGCAATGACGAGAGGGGCGTGACTGGCACAAAATTTTATATCCCCAACACCTGCTTCAGCTTCACATAGCCGGTTTTGCTTACCGGTATCTTGGCGCCCGATTTTAGGATGGCCAGGTGGCTGTCTTTCTCGTAAGGGTCTAAGCGGGTTATTTGCGAGATAGCTACGATGTATGAGCGGTGCACACGCACAAACTGCCTTGGGTCGAGGGTTTTCTCGAAGAAGGCCATGGTTTTATTTTTGAGGAAAGCGCCCTCGGGAGTGATAACGCTTACGTAATCGTCATCGGCTTGCAGGTACTCAACATCCTGCACGGCAATAATCTTTACTTTGGTGCCGGTCTTCACCACAATACGCTCGTTCTGCGCAGGCGATTGCGCCGCGGCTTCTAACAAGGTCTCGGTATTTTTGGCAATATTATTAGTAGCCGGTGTTACGGCCAGGAATTTCTCTATCGCTTTGTTAAAACGCTCTTTACTGAAGGGTTTTAACAGGTAATCAACCGCATGGGCTTCAAAAGCTTTAATGGCATACTCATCAAAAGCAGTGGCAAATATTACTGCAGGCGGGTTATCAACCAGTTCCAACATTTCAAAGCCGTTTATTTTGGGCATCTGCACATCAAGAAATACAAGATCGGGTTGGAGTTGTTGGATGGCTTTGAGGCCTTCAAAACCATCGCCGCATTCCTGTAACACCTCTATCTGGTCTTTAAATTCCTGCAAATATTCCAAAACAACCATTCGTGCCAGTGGCTCGTCGTCGATAATTAAAACGCGTGTCATAACTGCGGTACTTTTATAATGGTTGTAAATATATTATCATTTGCGTGAGTTTCCATCAGGTCGTTGCGGGCAAATATCAAATAAAGCCTGCGTTGCACCCCGCTTAAGCCAAAACCTGTACCCTTGCGCGGGCGCGAAGTTTTTGGATCATAAGGGTTTTGGATCATGATGATGAGGTACTGGTCTTCCACCTCGGCGCGTACACTAATGGTAACTGCCTCAGTAGTATCATACAAACCGAATTTGATGGCATTCTCAACCAAAGGCTGTAGTAATAGTGATGGTAGTTTAGCCTCTCCGCAGGTTTTATCACAGCTTATCTCAGTTTGCAAACGGTGGCCGAAACGTACTTTCTCTATCTCAAGGTATAAATTCAAATGTGCAAGCTCATCGTTTAAAGGCACCAATAGCTGCTCGTCTTTCTTTAGCGTACCACGCAGGAAGTCTGATAACTGGTGGATCATGGTGCGGGCCAGTTCGGGCTTAAAGCCTATCAGCGCACTTATGGAGTTTAAACTATTGAATAAAAAGTGCGGCTGTAGTTGCTGGCGAAGGTTGTATAGCTCTGCATCGCGGGCCAGCTTCTCAGCTTCGGTTTTGCGTTGCTCGGTGCGTTTGTTATCAAGTTGGGTATAGAACAGGGCGCTTATCATGGCCATCCAGCCCAGAGCCAAAAACGTGGTAAAGAAACGGATGATCAATGATTGTTGCAGGAAGTTGAAATACACCTGCCCCATGTTAAACAGTGGTAATATATAGCGCGTGCCGGCAACACAGGCAACAGACAGGGCGGCACACCAGATGAACAGGTAAAAATAGCTTTCTTTATCCGGCTGGTAGTAGCGTAGGTTATTGTTGATGAGCCAGCAGGCCACGGCCAGCAATACGGCGCTCAGCAAAGCATCAACTACCGAGGGCATCCACAAAAAGCCGAAGCTATGGATAATGTACCCCTGCAGGGCAGCCCAAACCGCCCCGCATATTACAAAGGCGACTACTAATTTGGATTGTGATATTTGTGATGCAGCCACAGCTGTTTGGTTTTTTGTTTAAGTTTAGTTTCGTACACCCAGCAGGGCACTTTTATGGTGAGCCCATTTTATATAGAGCTCGGCATCCGGTGCTTCGTGGATGTTGTAGTAAAGCTCGGCACCATCGGTAGGGGCACCTATGGCATTAAGCTCTGCCACATCAATAAATTGCCACCTAACGGTTTGCTTTTGCACATTCAAAAAACTATCCTGATTGGCATGGCCAATGCTGCTTGCTTTCTCAAAAGCCTGCTGCTCGGTGTCGGCATTTATCAATCTCAGCTGCTCATCAAACTGTGCGCTATGATCACCATTGCCGCTTATCACCCTGAAAACCAATTTTGCTACGTACCAGTTCATGACTTGTGTTTTATAGTTAATATTTAGGCCTTTAGGGCCTCTCCCCAAACCCCTCTCCAAAGGAGAGGGATTTAAAGAAATATTTTTTTAGTCTCCCCCTTCAGGGGGAGATTTAGAGGGGGCTCTTAATAACTCCTTATATCAATACCGGCGAATAGTGATACGCCTTTTAGTACCAATACCTTGTCCATATTTGGTTGGCCGGTTTTAACGCGTTTATCATCTACACCTGCAAAAACTGCAGCCAGATCGGGTATCACATGCCAGTTGGCCGGAACGATCAATTTTGTGCCACCAAATACCTGGGTAACATCTATCACTACACGCCCGTGGATATCAGCCTGCGTAAAATCAAGTTCGGTACCGCCGAAGATGTTGGTGATATCGCCACCCCTAAAGTTTTTTGACAGGATGGTTTTGTTTACACCACCAAATATTGAGGTAGCATCCAGGTAATCATCATGTGATGGTGGCGGCGGCATGCTGCCTGTTGGCTCTGCTGGCGGAACGTTTGCATCGGTACCTGTAAACTCGGCGCCGCTAAAATCTGCTAAAGGTTTCTCGGTAGTGTCAGTTGTAGTGCCGGTGCGGTATTTTCTGTCCCAGTAATCGGTATCGTATTTTGGCGTGTTCTTGTTGCTCTTTTTAGACATTATCCAAAAACCAAGGCCGATAATGGCAGCAGGCCATATAAAACCGTCGGCATTGTGAATGTTCTCGGTGATCAGGAAGATAACACCAAGGCCCATCAGTATTACACCTGATGATTTCTGGAAGTTGTTACGGGCGCCAATTACAAGGCCCCAGAATATTAACCACAACGGCCAAAGGTCGATGTAATCCGGTATGAAGAAGATACCCAATTGCCTTAACAAAAGGTATGCACCTACAATAAGTAGGATGGCTCCAAGCATTACTTTGCTTTTAGAGCGGTTGGGTGAATTATTTATATTGTTGAACATGGCTGTCTGTATTTAAATCTTAACCAAATCTAAACTAACCTTACAGATTAGCAAACTCAATATTGGCAACATCATTAAAGATATCGGTAAAAGCGGATGAATTGTCGGTGAAAAATTAGGCGGTGTGAGTTTTGTAATTTATTTATCTTCGGGACACCTGAATAATCACATGGAAAAGGAGTATAAACTAAACATCTTTGCAAAGCTATTTTACGGAGTTTTAACCGGGGGATTTGCTGCCTTTCTTATAATTTTTAATATTGTTCGGCCTCCAAATGAAAATATAGTTTACTTAATAATTGGTGTACCTGTGGTTATTTGCAGTGTCATATTTGCAAACCTTTTCAAAAGTAAAGTTATCATTACCGAAACCAGTATAACACGCCAGAGAATATTCTACGATAGGACGTTACATTTTGACGATATAAAAGGCGTGAGGATAGAGTCAAAGATAATTGTTATAGAACCTAAGCATGATACAGAAAAGAATTTTAGAGTAAGTAACTACAGTGATTTGGCAGGTTCAGATGATTTGGTTAGTTGGTTAAGAGAATCATTCCCGGATTTAGATAAACAAGATCTGGAAGCAGAAACAGAGATTTTATTGGATGATGCTTCGTTGGGTTATACCATTGAAGAACGTAAGGCAAAACTTTCAAAAACGCGGGGCATAGCAATAGCTTATTCAATTTTGGGCTTTATCGTTCCGATGATACTTGTTTTCTTTAGCAATCCTAAATTGATTTTTTACGTGGGGATTTTCTTCGTTTTGTTAGGGTTGATCATTATTAAGTTTAGTGACGGATTAACAAAATTTGTTACTAATTCTAAACGAAGTGCTTATTCAGGTATAGCCATCGGTTTTATGATGCCGGTTATAATTATGATGGTAGCTGCAATCAAAAGCTTCGAGATTCTATCGTTTAAAGAATCACTCAAAATAACCCCGATTTTCGGATTAATTTTATTTGTTCCGTTGTTTATAATAGGGCGAAATAAGACAACGGAAGCAGTAAAAGGCCAGGTGCTTATTATGATTATAGTAAGTGTAATATTTGGTTTTAGCGTCACAATATTGGCCAACTGCTTATTTGATAATTCAAATCCCATTAAATTTATCACAAATGTAACTGAAACCTATACCACCAGCGGTAAAGGACCTCACTATCATTTGAAAATAAATCCATGGAAAAAAGACCAGGATGAGCTTTCAATCGATGTATCTCAGGGTACTTACGAGAAAACACGCGTTGGAGATAGTGTGCAAATTCTTGAGAGAAAAGGCTACCTCAGTATCCCTTGGTTTGATTATGAGCTAAACCTTACACCGCCGGCTCCTGCTGACTTAAGCAATGGAAACTCCCTAAACCCCAGATAATATCTGTTGAATCGATACCCTCCACTTTCCTGTCCGGGAAGCAGCATTGGATGATATCGAGCGCCTTGTCGTCGTTCTTTGAACGGAAAGTTGGCACTACTACCGATTTGTTAGCGATGTAGAAGTTTGCGTAAGATGCAGGCAAACGCTGATCCTCATAAATAACCGGATCAGGCATTGGCAGCTCTACAATGTTCAGTTGCTTGCCGTTAAGCAAACGCATGGTTTTAAGGGTTTGCAAGTTCTCCTGCAGTATATGGTAATTCTCATCATTCTTGTTTTCCTCGATAACGGTAACAACGGTATCGGTATTCACAAAACGTGTAATGTCGTCAATGTGGCCATCGGTATCATCGCCGATAATGCCGTCGCCCAGCCAAAGCACCTGCTCAACACCGTAATATTTTTGCAGATAGCCTTCAATTTGCTGCTGGTTTAAATGCGAGTTGCGGTTCTCATTCAGCAAGCAAGCTGTGGTTGTTAAAACCGTACCAGCGCCGTTAAAATCAACCGAGCCACCTTCCATTACAATACCTGGATGGTAAACCGGCAGACCGAAATGCTGTGCAATTTTGGTAGGGATAACGTCATCCAGATCATACGGGGGATATTTATCGCCCCAGGCATTGTAGCCCCAGTCTACTATTACTTTTTTCTTCTCCTCATAATTCACTAAAAAAGCCGGCCCGTGGTCGCGGCACCATGCATCGTTAGTAGGGAAGTGGTAAAACTCAACCTTGCTCAGATCGGCACCAACGGCTTGTAGTTGTGCTTTGGCAAAAGCTTCCATCTGTGTATCAGCAACGTTGATGCGCACCAACTGCCCTTCAGAAACCACTTTGATAAACTCGCAGTATTTGGGGTATATCAGATCAATTTTACCCGGCCACGAAGCTTCTTTATGCGGCCAGCTAAGCCACATAGCAGTTTGCGGTGCCCATTCGGCAGGGAAGTGGAAGTTGCTTAAGTCCGGAAAGTTCATGGTTGATAGTTCATTGTTCATGGCAGAGCAATATAAAAACATGTCATTGCGAGAAGCGTAGCGACGTGGCAATCTCGTCGCGTTCAGTATGCGAGCGACGGGATTGCCACGCTATCGCTCGCAATGACATGGATATAGAAATTAATCGTTATCTAAAAGTCTTTTCGTTATCGGCTGATAAGAATCTATACGGCGATCACGCAAGAAAGGCCAATGACTTCTGTAGTAATCTGACTTATTCAAGTCAAGCTCTTTAACAATCACCTCTTCCTCTTCAACAGTGGTTTGGTGCATTACTTCGCCGAACGGGTCGGCAAAGAACGAACCGCCCCAGAACTTAACGCCGGCTTCTTCGCCAACACGGTTAACGCTTACCACGTGTACACCGTTGGCAACTGCGTGGCTGCGTTGTATGGTTTGCCATGCATTGTATTGCTTGGTGTTGGTAGCTTCGTCCTGTGTGGTTGCCCAGCCTATAGCGGTAGGGTAGAATAAGATCTCGGCACCCATTAATGCAGTGATGCGGGCAGCCTCAGGGTACCACTGATCCCAGCAGATCAGCACGCCGATGGTAGCAAATTTGGTTTTGAAAACTTTGTAACCTAGGTCGCCCGGGGTAAAGTAGAATTTCTCGTAAAAGCCTGGATCATCAGGGATGTGCATTTTACGGTACTTACCAAGGTAAGCGCCGTCGGCATCTAAAACAGCGGTGGTGTTGTGGTAAACGCCTTGCGCACGTTTCTCAAACAACGAGGCAATGATCACAACGCCCAGCTCAGCAGCCACGGCAGACAGTGCATCGGTCGACGGGCCGGGGATAGACTCGGCCAGTGCAAAGTTGTCATAATCCTCAACATCGCAAAAATAAAGCGACGTAAACAGTTCCTGTAAGCAAACTATCTGCGCACCTTTGGCCGCAGCCTCGCGTACTTTAACAATAGCTTTATCAAGGTTTTCCTGTTTGTTTGCGGTGCAGCTCATCTGCACAATACCTACTTGTACTTTACCCATGGCGTTTCTGAAATTTGCCGCAAAAATACCGTTTTTTTAGAGATTTGTGATTAGTTAATTAGAGATTAGTTATCGCTACTACTCATCTTATTGTAAACTTTACCTGCGTTTAAATATTACATAACATAACTGTTAAGGATTGTTAACTAATCTCTCATCACAAATCAAATAATTACTAATTTATTACCTTTGCACCCGCATGAAGAATTTAGCGCAAACCGAGGAAGAAGAAGCACAGGAGCTGGTAGCCCCAAAAACCTGGAAACAACGTTTGTGGAGCATTACCAAAGTGCTGCTTAAATTTATCGTGACCGGCGTTTTGCTATACTTTGTGTTCAGGAAGGTGCCTTTGGAGAAAGTTAAGCTGCGTTTGCTGCATGCCAACTACTGGTGGATGCTGGCGGCGCTGGTAAGCTTTTTCGGGTCGATGGTTATTTCTTCGTGGCGATTATCAAGTTTCTTTAAATCCATCAAACTAAAGCTCGATCCGAGGTTCAACTTCCGTTTGTACCTGTTGGGTTTGTTCTATAATTTCCTGCTGCCAGGCGGTATTGGCGGCGATGGTTACAAGATTTACCTGCTGCACAAAAACTATAAACTACCGGCCAAGAAGGTGTTCTGGGCCATTATGTTCGATAGGCTTAGCGGCCTATGGGCAATAGGTTTAATCATTATTGCGCTGATATTCCTCATCCCGCAAATAGATATACATATAGGTATCCCACTCAGTATTTTCGTAGTAGCATCAGCCATTTATTACTTTGTGGCTTACAAATTCTTTAGAGATTATACGCACTACTTTTGGCAGGCACATTTAAAAGCTGTAGGTGTACAAAGCCTGCAACTGATAGCCATTGTTTTTGTAATGATAGGTCAGGATTTTGAGGGTAAATATTCTCCGTATTTGCTTTCGTTCCTGATATCTGCCCTGGCCACTATCATCCCTATCAGTATAGGTGGCGCAGGTATTCGCGAAACAGTTTTCCTGCAATTAACCAAGGTTTTCCCGATGGATGAAAGCCTGGCTACTTTCCTTCCGGGAACGTTCTACATCATCTCATTAATTGTGGCGCTACTGGGTGTTTATTACGTTATCCGCCCCAGCCGTTTAGAAGAAGGACTTCCAAAATTTGAGGAGCCGGTTAATGAGGAAGAAAAGAAATCGGAATAATATTTTGATTTAAATAGTCAAAATAGAATTATGATCGGTTTGTTGGAGTTCACTCAACCAATTACCTAAATTTACGTTTTGTTATAAACCAACAAACCGTAATGGCCCGATTTAATGATTTTAATAATCCGCAGGGTGCGGCGTTGCCCGCGCATTTAAAGCAATTTATAGTTGACCAGCACTATGAGCACTACACGCCCATTGACCATGCTGTGTGGCGCTACGTGATGCGCCAGAACTATAGTTACTTAAAGGATGTGGCTTATTATCCTTATATCCCCGGTTTACAAAAAGCCGGTTTAACCATCGAGAAGATTCCGAGTTTGCAGGAAATGAACGATGCCCTTGGCAAAATTGGCTGGGGTGCGGTCACGGTTGATGGGTTTATCCCGCCCGCTGCGTTTATGGAATACCAGGCTTACCGCGTGCTGGTTATTGCTGCAGATATCCGCCAGTTGAACCATATAGAATATACACCCGCCCCAGACATTATTCACGAATCGGCAGGGCATGCACCTATTATTGCCGATAAGGATTACCATAACTACTTAAGCTATTTTGGGTCGATAGGGGCGAAGGCGATGTTCAGCGCGCAGGATTTTGAGCTTTACGAAGCTATACGTGCGCTATCCATCCTCAAAGAAATGCCTAACGCCGCTGAAGAAGCCATCAAACAAGCCGAAGAACGCGTAGAATGGCAGCAAGCCAACATGGGCGAACCATCTGAAATGGCCTTGCTAAGCCGCCTGCACTGGTGGACGGTGGAGTACGGTTTGATCGGTCCGCTGGATGATCCCAAGATCTACGGGGCGGGTCTGCTATCTTCAATAGGCGAAAGCGCCAGCTGCATGAAAGATAATGTAGCCAAGCTGCCTTACACCATTGATGCGGTAAAGTATACTTATGATATTACCAAAACGCAACCGCAACTATTTGTGACCGAAACCTTCCAAAACCTGATAGATGTGCTGGAGCAATTTGCCGACACCATGTCGTTCCGCCGCGGCGGAGAGTACGGTCTGCAAAAAGCTATCGACAGCAAAAATACCTGTACAGCGGTTTACAGTTCGGGCTTGCAGGTCTCGGGTACGTTTACGGATCTGAAAACCGACAGCGGGCAACCGGCATTTATTAAAACTACGGGGCCGTCTGCATTAGCTTATGATAACAAGCATTTGAAAGGCCATGGTAAGGAATACCATAAAGATGGTTTCAGTTCGCCGGTCGGTTTACTTAAAGGCTACGATAAATCTTTAGAAGATTTTACGGCTGATGAACTTGCCGCAGCCGGTATAGAAAAAGGCAAAGAAGCCAGGCTGGAGTTTAAAAGCGGTATCACCGTGTCCGGAAAAATCAAGAACATCCATGCTGATGGGGGCAAAACCCAACTCATCACTTTCACCAATTGCACGGCGACGGATAAGAAGGGCGTCGTACTATTCGATCCATCATGGGGTGAATATGATATGGCTGTAGGTGAACGCATTGTTTCGGTTTTCTGCGGTGCGGCGGATAAAGACGCTTTTCTGGAGATCGCACTAAAATCGCAAACCAATACCTTCCATGCTGAGTATGATGCCCGTACCAAAGAATTGCATAAACTTTACCAGCAGGTACGCGACCGCAGGCAAACCCGCGGCGATCTGGGTTACCTTGGCAACGTTTGGATGATGCTGCAAAAGTTTCATCATGACGACTGGCTTTGTGCCCTCGAAATACTGGAACTGCTGGAACAGGAAAACGCCGAACCAACCCTCGCGGCAGACATCCGCCAGTTCCTGACAACTAAAGCTGCAAGTCAACCGGAGTATCGCAAACTGATAGAAGACGGCCTGTATCTGATAGCCCATCCGGTAGAAGAGAAGTTGGCGGTTTAGGATATTTGTAGTAATTTAGAGTTATGACAACGCTGATAGTGAAAGTTGATGATGAACGCACGGAGTCGCTGAAGAAGATCCTGAGCGAGATACCGTATGTGCATGAGGTTGAGGAAGAGCAAAACCACAATCAACTTCAGGAGCCATCAGAACAATATCAGCGTATCAAAGCAATTTTAGATAAAGCCAAAGGGAAAGATTTGTTTAAAGACATAAAAGACCCGTCAGAGTGGCAGCGCGAGATAAGAAAGGAATGGGATCGTGATTTTTGATACGAATGTTTTGATTTATTTGTCGAACTATACGTTATCCCTTGAAAAAACCTTATCGAAACCAGCTTCAATCTCAATTATTACTAAAATAGAAGCATTAGGCTTTGCTTTCAAGAATGTCGAAGAGCATCAATTAATCGTTGAACTTTGTAATGAATTAAAGATTGTCCCGCTGTCTGACGCGATTGTTGAAGCAACGATTGATATCCGTCGCGGTAACCGTATTAAATTGCCTGATGCTGTAATTTACGCAACTGCGTTAGTTCAAAATCAACCTTTACTTACTAATAATATAGCCGATTTTAAACCACTTGGTAACCAGGTGGAATTAATTGACCCATTTACCCTATGAACATCCTAATCACCGGAGCCAGCAGTGGCGTAGGTTTTGAAGCCGTTATTGAATTGATCACATCAGGCAAGCACAAGGTTATTGCGCTGGCCCGCTCGCAGGATAAACTTACCCGACTGATGGAAATATCGCAGGGCATTAATCCCGATTGCGAGATATATGCCATTGCCTTTGATATTGTGCATGATGAGTACGCAGGTCTGCAGCAGTTTATTACCACTAATTTTGACGGCAAGATAGATGTGCTCATCAACAATGCCGGCGTGTTAATAAACAAACCATTTATGGAGCTGCAGGAAATGGACTTTGTAGAGATGCTGCAAAGCAACTACCTGGGCCATGTGCGTATCATTCAAAACCTGCAGCAGTTTATGGGCCAGGGTTCGCATATTGTGAACATAGGCAGTATGGGTGGTTTCCAGGGGAGTTCAAAATTCAATGGATTATCAGCTTATTCAGCGGCAAAATCAGCATTGCATACACTTACCGAATGCCTGGCGCAGGAGTTTGTTGAACAAGGTATTAAGGTGAACTGCCTTGCTTTAGGTTCGGCACAAACCGAGATGCTGGAGCAGGCTTTCCCGGGGTACGAATCGCCGGTGATGGCTTTTGAGATGGGTAAATACATTGCCGATTTTGCGCTTACCGGTCACAAATTCTTTAACGGAAAAATACTGCCGGTGGCATTAACCACGCCGTAATAGGGATACAGGTGTTCACAAATGTTCACGCTTGTTCACGGTGTTCACGTGCGTGAACGTGAACACTTTCTGCTGGCGAATGCGTTTCGCGTGTGCCTAAGCCATCTAACAAACAAGCGTCATTGTTCATCTCTAAGTAAATATGCCTGCCTTTAACGGTTTTTGACAAACTGTTGAAGGCAGGCAGCGTTATCTTAGTCATATTTGTTAAAAAACAAGAACAACAATGGCGAACTTATTTTCTCCGCTCAAAATAAAAAGTATCGAATTAAAGAACCGCATAGTGGTATCTCCTATGTGCCAGTACAGCAGCACAGATGGCTTTGCCAATAACTGGCACCTGGTACATCTGGGTAGCTTTGCTACAGGCGGCGCAAGCCTCATCATTACCGAGGCTACAGCTGTATCTCCCGAAGGCCGCATCTCCTTCGGCGACCTGGGCATCTGGAAAGATGAACACATCGAAAAACTAAAAGAGATCACATCTTTTATAGAAGAACATGGCGCAATAGCCGGCGTTCAATTAGCGCACGCTGGCCGTAAAGGCAGTCATGATCTGCCATGGAAAGGTGGTAAGCAGATCCTGCCATCAGATGCAAATGGTTGGGATACCGTTGCACCAAGCGCGTTGCCATTTACACCAAGTGAGATTGCGCCTATTGAACTGGATAAAGCAGGCATTGATAAAGTGATTGCCGATTTTAAAGCGGCTGCGGTACGAGCTTTGGAAGCAGGCTTTAAAGTAATAGAGATCCATGGTGCGCACGGATATCTGGTTAACCAATTCCTGTCGCCAACAAGTAACCAGCGTACGGATGAGTACGGCGGATCATTTGATAACCGTGTAAGGCTATTGCTGCAAATTACAGATGCCATAAACGAAGTATGGCCTGCCGAGCTGCCGCTATTTGTGCGGATCTCTGCATCAGAATGGGTTGACGGCGGCTGGACGATAGAGGATTCTATCGCGTTAGCAAAATTACTTAAGGATAAGGGTGTTGACCTGGTAGATTGCTCGAGCGGTGGCAACACAGCAGGTGCGCGTATCCCGCTTAAACCCGGCTATCAGGTTGGATTTGCCGAAGCTGTTAAAGAGGGTGCTGATGTCTTAACAGGCGCAGTAGGCCTTATAACCGAAGCTAAACAGGCCGACGAGATCATCAAGACCGGTCAGGCTGATGTGGTGCTTTTAGCCCGCGAGATGCTTCGCGATCCGCATTTTGCGTTGAGGGCTGCACACGAGCTGGGCGCTGATGCCAAATGGCCGGTGCAGTATGAGCGCGCAAAATGGTAATTGGCCTCACCCAACCCTCTCCAAAGGAGAGGGAGTTGGAATTTTTCGCTTAGAGAGGTGACTCACCCCGCGGCACTGCGTGCGCGACCCTCTCTGCTTCGCAAAGAGGGTGAAGGGAAAATAGGGCGTAATAACCCTCTTTCCGCGCAGCGAAGAGAGGGTGGTCAAGCGGAGCGATGACCGGGTGAGTCAAAATAGGCGCGGGTATTTATAATTACTTAACACCTATAATTTTTATTCAAATCAATAGTTCACTACTTTAGCAAAAACTCAAAAAAACAAATAGCTATGAAACGTACAGCAAATGCACATTGGAACGGTAATTTAAAAAGCGGTAAAGGTGAGATCAGCTCACAAAGCACTACTTTAAACAATACGCAATTCTCATTCAAAACCCGTTTTGAAGAAGGCGTGGGTACTAACCCCGAAGAACTGATAGCTGCAGCGCATGCAGGTTGTTTTACCATGGCTGTTAGCGCCACTTTGAGCAGCAAAGGTATCGAGCCCGGCGATCTTTCAACCGAAGCCATCCTTGACCTGGATATGCAGGCGCTTGAAATTAAAGGTATCCACCTGGAGCTTAAAGCATCAGCTATTGAAGGCGTTGATGAAGCACAGTTTAAAGAAATTGCAGAAGGTGCAAAATCTGGCTGCATTGTATCAAAAGCACTTAGCGTGCCAATTACTTTGAACGTTACTTACGCATAATTTAACGCGTGTTAATATTTATAGGCAGCGATGGTGAAAACCATCGCTGTTTTGTTTTGTAGCTATTTGTAAATAATAGGTTATGTTCAATTCCTCACGTTCGCGGTTCTCGTTTACTTTGTTTTTTGCAGTGGTGATCACCGGCTTTCTGATATTCCTGTTCCTGTACATCAAGCATGAGTTTAATACTACCCGTACAGAGGTTACTGAGGATGCCATGGTATCCAAAATAATCAATATGGGTAAACTGGAACT
Source organism: Mucilaginibacter conchicola (assembly GCF_003432115.1). Classification (GTDB taxonomy): domain Bacteria; phylum Bacteroidota; class Bacteroidia; order Sphingobacteriales; family Sphingobacteriaceae; genus Mucilaginibacter; species Mucilaginibacter conchicola. Next base: position 1,417,453 of record NZ_QWDC01000001.1, on the reverse strand, counting down.
GGTTAAATACGCCATGAAAGATGTGGTGGAAAAGAAAGAACTCCACACCCTACTGCCCGATTCCCGGGTGCTGTTTGTAGCCGTTGGAGAAGTGACCGCCTGTATCGATCTTACCAAAGTGCGCAAGGATGATATCATCCAGACAAAAGACAGCGTTACTATAAGCCTGCCGCAGCCAGAGATATGTTATGTAAAGCTGGATCACCAGAAGTCGAGGGTGTATGACGTATCGGGCGTTTGGTTTGCCGATAAAAGCAAGGAGATGGTTGAGGATGTTTACAAAATAGCCGAAAAGAAAATGCTGGCTACTGCAACAGAAATGAACCTTTTGGGCAAAGCCCGAGAAAATGCCGGTACTATATTTAAGCCATTCTTAGAAAATGTATCGGGTAAAGCGGTGGTAGTGAGGTTTAAGTAATTAGAAAATCTTACCTTGTATCAGCTCGCTATTTATGATAGATAAGTTTCATCAAATTTCAATCAACGGTCGTTATATTTATTGTTATTTATGTTTAAGGAAGACCGTTGAAAGTAGGTCTTTACCTGACATTCCAAAAGTTCTTGACTTTATTCTGAAAGATTTTACTAACTCATCCCGGTTAGATGTATGGCAGGATAGTGCAAATGAGGTGTTGCCGTCCTGGATTTTAGATCAGGAAAAAAATGCTGATAATTATAAAGCTATTTCATACGAACATGCTTTAGTTTTGAGGCGATACTATTCAGAAAGTCAATTGCTGACGGATGTGATAGAAAATTTAATTTGGTTGGGGATGTCCAATTTATATGGCCGGTTTGATAGCAAAATAACCTTTGAATATGTAAAGGATATTATAGAATTAATGACAGCCAATAATATACAATTACCAGAATTTTCAGTTGTAAGTTCACATTCTGTAGACGAAAATAGGGGGTGGGGTAATCCGGTAAATATGGGCGATCTTCTTTTGTGATAGATGCCTGCTTATTTTTAATAACAACCTGCAATTTATAATATATCTGTTTGTACTCATTTGACTTTTATCTATCATCATCGATTTCCTTTCAACTAAAAATTTAATTTAAGGCAATAATGTAATAAATTAGGGGTCTTATCATCTAAATGTTATCATTTAAATTTTTATGACCTCTAAAATTACTAAACTGTTAACCCTTACTGCTGCGAGCCTCATTGGTTCGTTATGCGCAGTTGCCCAGCCAAGGCTGCCGCAAGGCTACTTCTGGAAAAAGCTACCCAACGGGCTGGAAGTTGTTGTTATCGAGAACAGCAAAGTGCCGCTAACCACTATCGAGATGGCCGTTAAAAACGGTGCCTACACCGAAGGCCCCGAGTACAGCGGTCTTTCGCATTTGTTTGAGCACATGTTCTTTAAGGCGAACAAGGATTATCCTACCCAGGAGAAGTTTTTGAAACGTACGCAAGAGCTTGGTGCTATCTGGAACGGTACCACCAGTGTTGAGCGTGTAAACTACTACTTTACGGTTGGTAAGGATAGTTTAAATGCAGGTTTAAACCTCATGAATGCCTCTATCCGTTTCCCAATATACCGCGAAGAAGATATGCAGAAAGAACGCCCCGTGGTTGACGGCGAATTTCAGCGTAACGAGAGCAGCCCGGGTTTCCAGTTATACTACGATGTGAACAAACACCTTTGGGGCGATCTTATCACCCGTAAAATGCCTATCGGTATCCACGAGGTGATCAACTCGGCTACGCCCGAGAAGATGATGATCATCAAGAATAAATATTATTTTCCTAACAACAGCTTGCTGATCATTTGTGGTGATGTTAAGCACGAAGACGGCTTTAAAAAAGCAGAACAGATCTTCGGCGACTGGCAAAGCAGCGGTTTCAATCCGCATGAAAAATACCCTATCCCTGCCTTTAAACCACTGGATAAAAGCGTAGCGTTCGTAAAAGAAATGTCTATTGCCCGCACCCCGATGATGATGATAGACTGGCAGGGGCCGGCTTACATGACAGATTCTGCATCAACCATTGCGGCTGATGTTTTCTCTACCATTGTTGGCCTAAACTCGTCAAAACTACAGCAGGCATTGGTTGATAAAGGCTTAGCCTCATCAGTAAGCTTTAGCTATAACACATCACATTACATTGGCCCCATTCAATTATTTGTGATGCCTAACCCGAACAAAATAAAAGAGTGCTACGAAGAAGTTAAAAACCAGATGAGCATTTGGGGTAAGGCAGATTATTACACCGATGAGCAACTGGCTGATGCAAAAGCTATCCTGCTACGCGATCATAGCCGCTCGATGGAAAAACCATCATCATTACCATCACAACTGAGCTACCAGTGGTGCAGCACCTCATTAGATTATTATACCGATCTTACTGATAACTACCAGAAAGTTACCCGTGCCGATATTGCCAAATACATGAACACTTATGTGGTTGGTAAACCAAGTGTAGCCGGAATAATCTTAACGCCCGAGGCAAGCAAAGCAGCCAATGTGCAATCGTTTTTTGTAGTTAAATAATCTAAACCGAATATCAAGATGAAAAAATATATATACCTGTTGTTACTTGCGGCCACAATCGGCGCAAGCCCGGCCTTTGCCCAGCAAAAAGCCTACGAAATGACAGTTGACGGCGTAAAGGTAATTGTACAGCCAAGCGGTAACGATATTGTGGAGATACAAACCGTAATAAAAGGCGGTGTACAAAACTACCCTGCCGAAAAAGCCGGTATTGAAGCGATGGCACTTAACGCATTAAGCGAATGCGGTACCCTAAAACACGATAAAAACGACTTTAAGAACCAACTGGATAAGATAAGCGCTGCTGTTTATGGCATGGCTATCAAAAATTATTCGGTAGTGAAAATTAACTGTATCAAGAGCGACCTGCCTAAGGCATGGCCCTTATATGTTGAGGCAGTTACCATCCCTAAGTTTGATGCTAAGGAATTTGAGCGCATCAAACAGGATCAGATCAATCAGCTTAAATCGCAGGATTCTGACCCTGATTACGCTATTGACCAGTACGCCGATAAAGTAGCTTTTACCGGTAGGGATTATGCAAAGAACCCTAACGGTACGCCCGAAACAGTAAAAGCACTTACTGCCGAGGAAACAAAAAAATACTACCACTCCATACTAACCAAATCACGTTTATTAGTGGTGGTAGTGGCCGATCTTGACCGTGCAGATATTGAGGCAAAAGTTAAAGGCCTGCTGAGCACTATTAAACAAGGTTCGCCTTACGAGATGAAGAAATCATTCTTCAGGGTGTATAAAAACACCTTCTCGAGCGAGAACCGCGAGCTGGCTACCAACTACGTTGAAGGTGTAACCAGTGGCCCTGCACCGGGCACGCCCGATTTTGATGCCTTTAACGTGGCTATGCGTATTTTTGCTGATAAGCACTTCCTGGATGTGCGTACCAACAACGGTTTATCTTACGCGCCGCAATCATGGTTCAGCGTGGGTTCAACTTCGGTAGCTAAATTCTCGGTATCAACTACCCAGCCTGATAAATACATTGCTGTTTTTGATAAACTGGTTGATCGTATTAAAACCCAGGGCTTTGATGCTGCCGATGTAGCCAACATGAAGGTTACTTACTTAACCAGTTTCTACTATAAAAACGAGACCAATACTGCACAGGCAGGTTCGCTTGTTGCCAACGAGGTATTGCACAACAACTGGAAACGCTCCTTAACCCTTGCCGATGATGTGAAGAAACTTACCCCAACACAGGTAAGCGATGCCTTCCGCAAGTACATTGGTAACATTATATGGGTTTATCAGGGCGATACCAAAAAAGTTAACCCATTACTGTTTACCAACGGTACGCTTAACAAAGCAGATAACCCGGTGAGCCATTAATTAAGTCTGAAGTCGAAAGTCTTTAGTCTGAAGTATAAGAGGCCTGCAACTTTTGTGTTGCAGGCCTCTTTTTATTTTCTCTGTTTAATTTCAGACTACGGACTTCAGACTGACGACTTCCGACTTAGAACTGCAGACTTTCTTCTGCTTCGCCATATCTCAACCATTTGGCGGGTGGGGATATCATCACCCAGGAGTTTACCCCATGGTTTAAGCGGCTCAATACGGTCAAACACGATCTTGATGACCGCCACAAACGGGATAGATAAAAACATCCCCGATACACCCCAAAGCTGGTTTCCCAACAATACTACAATGATTGACATCAGCGCATTGATCTGCACTTTTGAGGATACGATGCGCGGCACAAGGATGTTGTTATCAATAAACTGGATAACAATGTAGGCGATCACTACACCTAACTGGGTAGAGTAGCCATCTTTGGTTACCGTTGCCATCAACACAGGTAAAGCTATCGCGATGATGCCACCCAGGTAGGGGATAAGATTGAGTATGGCACCTATACAACCTATCAGGATGCCGTATTTAACACCCAGCAGCATCAGCGCTGCTGAGTTCATTACGGCTACAATGATCATTTCTATCAGCAAACCAACAATGTAGCTTTGTATGGCGGTTTTGGTTTCGCTGAGTACCTCGCTTACTTTTTTGGAATTTTCTTCGGCAAAAACCTCGTACAAGAAGTTGAGGATAAGTGTTTTATAAAACAGCATCAGGAAGATATAAACCGGCAGCAGGAACACAACCGAAAGCACGCCTAAAACGCTGTTCAGTGTTTTACCTACCATGGTTTGGCTGCTGTTGAGGGCATCTTTAATCATCTGCTCCTGTTTGGCCAGGGTAACGCCAAAAGTGCTTTGGATCCAGTTTTTAAGGTCGGTAGTAATGCTTCCGAATTTCTTCTCCAGCATAGGCAGCGAGTCGCCAAACTGGATGATTTGGGTGGAGAGGAAATAGAACACCAGCAACACCGATATGATCATGATGAGCATGGCAATAATAATGGCCAAAACCTTAGGTACTTTGCGCTGCTGCAGTCGGTTGCAAAGCGGGTTAAGTAATACAGACAGGAAGGCGGCAAAGGCAAGCGGTACCAGTATATCTGCCAGTATGTTGAGCACATATACCAGCAATATGAGGCCGAACAGTACCGTAGTGGCCTGTATATAAAAAGGTTGGTCTTTAATTTTTATTGACATGCAGAGGTATTATATCGAGAAAAAGCATTGTGAAGGCTAAATGTTTGGCTGATAATAAACTTTTAAGATAAGCGCCAATTTGTAACTTTACCGTTTTAACCCATATCCCGTAATCAGAAGTGCTTAGCATCCTTAAAAAAGAAATTACAACCTACCTCAGTTCGTTGGTGGCGTACATCACCATTGGCGTATTTTTACTGGTGCTTGGCCTGTTTTTGTGGGTATTCCCCGATACCAGCATACTGGCTTACGGCTACGCCGGGTTAGACAGCCTGTTTAGCACGGCGCCATACCTGTTCATGTTCCTGGTGCCGGCGGTTACCATGCGCTCGTTAGCCGAAGAACGTAAAGAGGGGACATTTGAGCTGTTGCTTACCCGTCCGCTAACCAATATCCAGATCGTATTGGGTAAGTATTTAGCGGGTGTACTTATCGTGCTGTTTGCTTTGCTGCCTACGTTGGTTTATTACTTCAGCGTATCAACCTTGGGTACGCCGCAGGGTAATATTGATACGGGCGCGGTTATCGGTTCATACATAGGGTTATTCTTATTAGGTGCTGTTTTTACGGCGATAGGGGTGTTTGCCTCGTCGGTAAGTAAAACGCAGGTAATAGCCTTTACCATCGCCGTCTTCCTTTGTTTCTTTTTCTACAGTGGGTTCGATTCGCTGAATACCATATTATCTCTGCAGAACCTTGGTTTGCAAAACCTGGGCATTACCGAGCATTATAATTCCATCAGTCGTGGTGTGTTAGATACCCGCGATCTGATGTATTTCCTGGTGGTGATCGCCTTCTTTATCTGGTTAACGCTGTATGTGCTGCACCGCCAGTTAAAGATGAAGTTTGTGAACACTGCCTTTCTGAGTTCGTTGGGCATCTTGTTTTCGCTTACGGCGGTAACTATTTTATCAGGCAGGTTTTTTACCCGTTTCGATTTCACAAAAGAGAAGCGCTTTACCATATCGCCGGTTAGCCGCAACATTATGCAAAAGCTGCCCAACACAGTGAATGTAACCGTTTACCTGCAGGGCGATAACTTCCCCGGCGGGATGAAACGCCTGCAAACTTCGGTAAAAGATATGCTGGCCGATCTGCAGGCCTACAGCAACAGCCAGCTCCAGTTTGAATTTATTGATCCGCTGAAAGGCCTTAACCAGGAGCAGCAAAATCAAAAGCTGGAAGAATTGCAACAGCAAGGTATAGAGGCACAAAACCTGAGTGTTAAAACAGACGATGGGGTTTCTCAGAAATTGATTATCCCGTTTGCGGCGGTTACTTATGATAAGAAGACTATCCCCGTAAAACTGTTGGAGACGCAGGCAAACGTAAATTTAAGTCCGGATGAAGTGCTGAACAACTCCATCCAAAATCTGGAGTATGCTTTCTCGTCAGCTATTAAAAAAGCAACCAGCGGCGGTATGCAGCGCATTGGTTTTACCGAAGGGCACAAAGAACTAAACGATCGCGAGCTAAGCGGCGCCATGCAAAGCCTGAGCGATGGCTATTTGGTAGGTCGTGTAAATTTGGCCACTATTCCGTTTGATAGCCTGGCGAAGATTAGCCTGTTGGTGGTAGCTAAACCCGATAAAGCCTTTACCGAAACTGAGAAATTTAAGCTCGACCAATTTATTATGCGTGGTGGCCGCGTGCTGTGGGCCATTGACCAGGTAAGCGCCGAACTGGACAGCCTGCGCCAAAAAGGCGAAGACCAGCTGGCTTTTAATAAACAACTTAATTTAGACGACCAACTGTTTAATTATGGCGTGCGGATCAATTATGATCTGTTGGCCGATATGAATTGCTCGCAGATTCCCGTAACCACAGGTAATGCCGGTGGCCAACCGCAGATACAGATGCTGCCATGGTTGTTTAACCCGGTTTTTCTGCCGTTTGCCAAACATCCTATAGTGAAAAACCTGGATGGTATCAGCAGCCAGTTTGCCAGTACTATTGACGTGCTGGGCGCTAAAAATATCAAGTCGACGGTGTTGTTAACCTCATCGCCGTACAACAAAAAACTGAGTGCGCCGCACATGCTGTCGCTGCGCTCGTTAGAGCAGGAGCCTGATCCTAAAGAGTTTCAAAGTCAGCCAAAAATAACCGGCGTTTTGCTGGAAGGTGAGTTTGTGTCCGATTTCAGGAACCGCCCTGTACCTGATGGGATAGCTGATAAGATTGAACCGCTACAGAAAAGCAAGCCAACCAAAATGATCGTACTGAGCGATGGCGATATCCTGCGCAACCAGGTAAGTGCCGATGGTTCGCCGTTCCCGCTGGGGTATGACCGCTACACCCGCCAAACCTATGGCAACAAGAACCTGCTGCTTAATATTGCCGATTACATGACGGATGACTCTGGCCTTATCACTTTGCGTTCTAAAGAGATACAGATGCGCCTGCTTAACCGTGCCCGTATCCGCGAAGAAAAGCTGTTCTGGCAACTGGTAAATAATATTGTGCCGATAGCGTTAGTGTTAATATTTGCTATTTTTCAACATTATTTACGCAAGCGAAAGTATGCCCGTTAAATTTTATACTTTTGAGAGATAAACGTTACACTATATGAGATTTATTGTTTCCACATCAACATTACTCAAACAGTTACAGTCGGTAAGCGGCGCGCTGAGCAACAGCACCGTATTGCCTATACTGGAGAATTTTTTGTTTGAGATCAAAGACGGGAACTTAACCATTTCTGCTACCGACCTGCAGACCAGCATGACCACTTCGCTTGCTGTAGAAGCGAAAGAGAACGGCCGTATAGCCATTCCATCGCGCATATTATTAGATACCTTAAAATCGTTACCGGAGCAGCCAGTTGCTTTCTCTGTTGATGACAGCACCTTTGCTATTGAGATAAGTGCCGGCGACGGTAAATACAAACTGAGTGGTGAGAACGGTGAGGATTTTCCAAAGATCCCGGTTGTTGAGAATGCATCATCAGTAAACCTGCCAGCTTCAGTATTGGGCGAGGCCATCAACAAAACCATCTTCGCGGTGAGTAACGATGAGTTGCGCCCAGCCATGACGGGTGTATTTTGCCAGCTAACCACATCATCATTAACCTTTGTGGCTACTGATGCACACAAACTGGTACGCTACCGCCGTAAAGATGCAAAGGCCGAGAGCACTACATCTTTCATCCTGCCTAAAAAAGCTTTAACGTTGTTGAAATCGGCTTTACCGGCTGATGATGTGAACGTTTCTGTAGAATATAACAGCACCAGCGCTTTCTTCAAATTCGGCAACATTAATTTGGTTTGTCGTTTAATTGATGAGCGTTACCCTGATTACGAAGCGGTTATCCCTAAAGAGAACCCTAACAAACTGGCTATCGATCGTTTGTCGTTCCTTGGTTCATTAAGTCGTGTGGCAATTTACGCTAACAAAACTACCCACCAGGTGCGTTTGAAAATTAGCGGCAGCGAATTGAATATCTCATCAGAAGATATCGACTTTGCTAACGAAGCACACGAGCGTTTAACCTGCCAGTATGAGGGTGATGACCTGGAGATAGGTTTCAATGCACGTTTCCTTATCGAGATGCTTAAAAACCTGAGCTGCGAAGAAGTATCGCTCGAAATGTCGACCCCTAACCGTGCCGGTTTATTATTGCCACAAGGCGGCGACGAGAACGAAGATATATTAATGCTGGTTATGCCGGTTATGTTAAATAGCTATGCATAGTTAGTTAATTAGAGATTATTGATTAGGTATTCGATTCAGACAAGAAAACTAATCTCTGATCACAAATCTCTAATCAGTACAAAAAAGTCCGACTATAGTCGGACTTTTTTGTGTAACACTATAACATTTGTTGCCGTAATTGAGTTATATAGCATCTGCTTTTGATAATGAAGTTAAAACTATTTTTTATTGCTGTATTTACTGTTGTTTGCGCATTTGTTGCCTGTAAAAAGGGCGATGACAGTATTGGTATTAAACAATACACCAGTGTAAACTTTATCAACGCCACTGCTGATACTGTTAACGTGTATGTAAACGGCAGCCGGGTAAATACAACTAATTCTTTATATCCGCTTGGGGCATCAGGGTATATAAATTCGCTGCTTGGCGAGCAAAATTACCAGGTGCGTAAAGCCGGTAAGCCCGATGTGCTTTTTAGCCTGCCTGCCAGTCTGGATTCGGGGAAAGTTTATTCGTTTTATATCGCCGGCAACAGCCCCGGGCAAGCTTTTACAGATGTAGATACATTAAAGAATACACCCGATACCTTGCTGCTTCGTTTTGTGCATACTTCACCTAATTTGGGCCAGGTTGATGTTCGTGTTGGAAATACTGTAGATACCCTGTTGTTTAGTAACAGGGATTTTAAAACAACATCGCCATTTGTAGCTGTTGGGCCGGGTATAAAACGCATACGCATTTATAAAGCAGGAACCAGTACTTTACTTAGCGACGATACTTTTACGCTAAACGATAACCGGGCGTATACATTATTTACAAAAAGCGGGTTAAGCGCTAATGGCGGCAGTGCCAGCGGGGCAAAGATACTTACTTACAGATAAGCGCAAATGATACAAAAGAATAACAGCGGCGTTATGGTTTATCTTATCCTGTTTATTGCGGGAATAATGATAGTACCTATGTTTAGCTCATGTGGTAAGGGCGAAGGTGTAAGCAGTTCTAATAACAATGCCCGCCTGGGGGTGGTTAACCTTAGTCCCGATGTATTGCCATTTAAGCTATACGGGCGTTATATAGTACAGGGTACCAATTCATACAGTTACCCTTTTGCATCAAGTTATACGCTTATAAATGTTGCTGATACGCCTATACAGATAAGAACTGCCCAAACCGCAAACAATGTAAACCCAACTAACCTGCTTACTTTAACCGGTGGGCTTTTGCGCAATACACCTTATACCTTGTTTGTGATGGGTTTGCTTAAAGATAACTCACTTACAAGCGTACTTACCGTTGATACCTCTTCTTTACCGGCTAATGGGCGGGGTAAAATAAGGTTGGTAAATGGTATAACCAATGTGCCATCGGGCATTAACCTTACGCTTAATGATACTACAGCTTTCAGAAAGGTGAACTTTAAAGGAAATACCCAGTTTATTGAGGTTACCGCCGGTACTTATAATATAAACATAGTACCTAATAACAATCCTACTAAACCATTAACCGGCTTAACCAATTTTACCATATTAGATGGTAAAATGTATACTATTTTTAGCTACGGCTTATCAAGTTCAACATCAGACTCCGTATCTTATGGTATTAATACCATATTGAACACGCTGCCGCCAAATACGCGCTATTAATTGGCATACCGCATTATCTTTATATTTTTGCACAAAAACTTAAGCTTTGGAAGTAGTACATAGTATCATCGATTTTATTCTGCACATTGATAAACACTTAGCGCAGATCATCAGCCAATATCAAAGCTGGACATACCTCATCCTTTTTGTGATCATTTTTGCCGAGACCGGTTTTGTGGTAACGCCGTTCCTTCCCGGCGACTCATTGCTGTTTGCGGCCGGTGCTTTAATTGCTGGTGGCGCTACAGGTATGGATGTGAACCTGCTTTGTATTATTCTGATGGTATCTGCCGTGTTGGGTAATACCGTAAACTACCTGCTGGGTAAATACCTGGGCGATAAAGTTTTTAAAGAAGAGAATAAAGTATTGAAGCTGAGCTACTATCTTAAAACCAAAGCATTTTTTGATAAGCACGGTGGCAAGGCAGTTATCTTTAGCCGTTTTGTGCCGATCATACGCACCATTGCGCCATTTGTGGCAGGGGTGGGGCAGATGCCTTTTGGCCGTTACACCGTTTACAATGTATTGGGTGGTGTATCATGGATTATCATATTCCTGTATGGTGGCTACCTGTTTGGTAATGTGACGTTCATTAAAAATAACTTCTCTTTAGTTGCTATCGTTATTATCCTGGTATCATTGCTTCCGCCAATATTTGCTTACGCAAAAAGCCGCATGACGAAGAAAGAAAACGTGAATATGGAGTAATGTAAGAAATCATTGCCGTTGGCTTCAGCCAACGGAATATAACAAAGGCAAGTTGGCTTTAGCCGAAATAATTGGCAACTGGGGCTAAAGCCAAAAAGCTTATACTGGTAACCGTTGACTGAAGTCAACGGCAATGAAGGCTTTAATGTGTAGCAAGTACTTTCCCTGCTTTATACAAAGCCTCTTCGCGGTCAATATTAAGTCTCTCCTCTTTACTTAATGGTTTCATTATCAATTTATTCAGATCCGGCTGGCCGGCATCAACCCAGGCCGAGAACCAGAAGCTACCTACACTGAGGATAGATGCCCTCATTTGCCGTTGCACCATTCCGCGCAATAGTTTGTGATAAGCCCGGCTGTACGCCACCGAGTAGGTTTTTACCTTTCGGTTTCCGCGTTGTTCCATCACATACTTCTGTAGCGGTGGGAAGGTTTTATTTAATGCCCTCTCCACCCGTAAAACGGTATCCACTTTTTTGTATGAATTGATGCAGATCCTAAATGCCTCTGCCAACGGGTTGCTGATATATTTGGCCTTGCCTACGTTGTAGTTATAACCGTTTGCGAAAAGCTCCGGCAGGCGGCTTTCCCAAAGTGAATGGATGCCTTGCTGATTGGTTAGCTGCCCGTCGTAGTTTTGGGTGAGATGCAGGGGTGTATGCGCGTCAGAAATGTAATGCGCCAGGTTGGCCGATGTGATGAGGATGCCCGTAGTATCATGCGCCTTAAAAGCCTTTACCAGCCAATAATAATTGCTGGCGATAGCCCACGGAACGGTGCCATATTTATTCAACGTGTCTGACGAGTATTTGGCCGCCGCATCTATCCAGTGTTGTGGCATTGCTTTAAAAGGTTGCTTGCCATAATGGTCGGCATCAAAGAAATGGTGGGGCGCTTCGGTAGAGTCAACATAGCGCTTTTTATCGGCGCTCACAGCGTGGTCTGTGATGAACTGGATATTGGCCTTGTAAAAGCCTGCCATGCCCTTAGGTAGCGTAAAAACCGCCAACCGGTTAATGCGGTAATGTGCAAAGAAACCCCACGAGCATAAGGTGGTAATGATAATGATGCAAGTGATAAGGGTTAAAAGCCGGCGCTTCATGGTTGGATAAAGATAGGGGAATTGCATTAATTCGGAAATTTAATCACCGCGCTAACGGGTGTCGCAATCCACGATAAGTATTTCATGAGCGACGGTAATGAGAAATATGAATCGTTAGTGGATGTTACTTTCTTTTTCCGCAAAAGAAAGTAACCAAAGAAAACTCGCGGCTTGGTAACGCGCTACAATGGTTCTGCTATGGCAATGTCTGTACTACCCGCACGTTACACTATGCCGCAGTGATCGGGGGCGTTGGGTTCATCAAGACAGTTTGTGTTTTTCTTTTTTCTCCTATCGTCAGCAAAAAAGCTTCGGGCGAAAGCGGGCAGAACAATGATGGCCTTGTGCGGTTGCAGGGGCATAGCAATACTTGCCGGAAGCGCGGGCATTTGTGCGAACGAAGTAGGGGCAAGACGTTGCAGCCCGCGGTTCTGACCGTTTTGCAGGGCAATGGCCTTGTGCGGTAAAGAAGCCTCTTTGCTGTATGAATTTTTGCTTCTTTTGTTTCAAGACAAAAGAAGTAGCCACTGCGGCAATGAGCAGACTGACTTAAATCAATGCACTATCTCTTGCTTAATAAAGTGAAATGAGGTTATATGTGGAAAAGTATCCCTTCTTATCCAATAAAATCCGTAAAAACTATTGCATAATAAAAAATCTGTCACTATATTTGCAGCCTTAAAAAAGAATAACAAGCTACAATGGCAAATCATAAATCATCAATTAAAAGAATCAGGGCAAACGCTGCGAAGCGTCTGCGTAACAGGTATCAGGCTAAAACAACCAGAAACGCTGTTAAAAAATTAAGAAGTTCAACTACTAAAGCTGATGCTACTCCGCTTTTAGCTAAAGTGATCTCTATGCTTGACCGTTTGGCTAAAAAGAACGTTATTCACAAAAACAAAGCTTCAAACAATAAATCGAAGCTTACTAAATTTGTTAACGGCTTAAGCTAATAGCTTAATCAACAATATTTTAAAAGGGATGGTGCCATTGGTGCTATCCCTTTTTTGTTTATTGCAACTTGGCATTCTGAGCGATAGCGAAGAATCTATTATACAATATGCAAGGCGGCGAATAGATGCTTCACTACATTTAGCATGACAAATCGCTTTTGGGTAGTTCACCCTCTTTGCGAAGCAGAGAGGGGCGCGCACGAAGTGCCGCGGGGTGAGTCAACTTTCAAAGTTTTCCCTTATTTTAGTTTCCTAATCCTAAACCAATTGGAAAACTACCAGAATAAGATCAGCATAAAATCATGGGCCGAGGAAGATCGCCCGCGTGAGAAACTGAGCGGCCAGGGCCGACGTGCACTTACTGATGCTGAACTCATTGCCATCCTCATTGGCAGCGGCAGCCGTACCGAAACGGCTGTAGAGCTAAGCAAACGCATCCTGCTCCATTACAATAACGACCTTAACAAGCTGGGCAAAGCATCCATCAGCGAGCTATGCAAATTTAAAGGCATCGGCGAAGCCAAAGCCATTTCTATCATCGCCGCGCTTGAGCTGGGCCGACGCAGGGATAATACGGAGACGCCGGTACCTGATGAGGTAACTTGTAGCCGTGACGGTTACAATATTATGCGCCGCCACCTGCGCGATTTGAACCACGAGGAATTTTGGCTGATGCTCATCGGCAGGTCATCAAAAGTGATTGCCAAAGAATTGGTAAGTAAAGGCGGCTTAAGCGGCACTGTTGCCGATCCCAAGATCATCTTCCACATGGCTTTGCAACACCAGGCCAGCGGCATTATCATGGTGCATAACCATCCCTCGGGAAACCTCAAGCCAAGCCAGGAAGATTTGAAGCTGACCAAAAAGATTGTTGATGCAGGGCGTTTGCTGGATATCAACGTGCTTGATCATCTGATACTGACTGATAACGGCTATTTCAGTTTTGGCGATGAAGGGCTAATTTAAGTAAATTGATTGTCTTCAGGTAGATCAAGCTGTCCAATGTTGTTTGATATAATTGGTTGGATATCAAAAGTTATCAGCTGGTTTTTGCTTTCAATATTAGTGCCCCTTGAAAATATGTTATTGGTTACAACAATTTCTGACGTAAACCAACAATCGAAAAAATCAACGTAATCATGGAAATGGTTTTTAGTGATTGAAACAGTGTACCCTGGTTGGTTATGCCCGCCAAAGGCAAAAGATAAACGATTGTCAAATAAGCAGTCTTTAATTGTAAGGCCTTTTGAAAAATATGCGAAGTTAAATTGGCAACTCTTTAGATGGGAGTTCTCGAATTTAATATGCTCTGCAAAGTCAATACCTACTGCAGTAAATGATTCGATGATACAGTTTATGAATGTTATTTCTTTGGTGAAATCTTCACTGGTTATTTCGACATGGCCCTCTATGTAAGTGTCAACAATTGTAGTTCCGTTATTAATTAGATCTATTGCTAAAGCAGCGGTGATATTGTGTTTAGGTTGAGCATTTAGCATGTGTTCTAAAATAGAAACTAAAATCAAACAACGCAATACCCACAGCGTTCTATCTACATAAAACTTAAAACAAACTACCATGATAAACCAACCCGAAGAACAAAACGATATGCTGCAACAGGATGATCAGTTAGGCCAAACTGAAAATGAAGACCAAATGAGCCAACAGGATATCCATAGCAACGGTTTTGATGATACCAACGAGGATATTGGCGAAACTGATGAAACAGACCAGGCCAACCAGGCTTATGATGCATCAGAGCCATCATATACGCTTAATTTAGGCGATGACGGCGATACCAGTGATGATGATGAATAAGCTTTAGGCTTATTTCCAAAGAAATAACCTACGCGTCATTGCGAGGTACGAAGCAATTTCCAGACGGTACAGGGCCGACCTGCCTATGTAGAGATTGCTTCGTACCTCGCAATGACGCTTTTTGTATATATACGGTTCAAGACAAAGTTCTATCTTTGCCCTTGCAATGAAAATTTCATACAACTGGCTTAAAGAGTTTATTGATACCGAAAAATCTCCGGAGGAGATCTCAAAAATATTAACAGGTACCGGCTTAGAGGTGGAGAGCCTTGAGAAGGTGCAGGCTATAGCAGGCGGTTTAGAAGGCCTGGTGATTGGCTATGTTAAAGAAACCACCCAGCACCCCAACGCCGATAGGTTAAAAATTACCAAAGTTGATGTTGGTAGCGGCGAAGACCTGCAAATTGTTTGCGGTGCCAGCAACGTTGCTGCGGGTCAAAAGGTGGTTGTGGCTACCGTAGGTACCATGGTACACCCATCAACCGGCGAACCTTTTAAGATCAACAAATCAAAAATACGCGGCGAAGTTTCTGAGGGCATGATATGTGCCGAGGATGAGATAGGCCTTGGTCATAGCCACGAAGGTATTATGGTGCTGGATGCCGATGTACCTGTTGGTAAACTGGCTAAAGAGCACTTTAATGTGCAGGACGATTATATGTACGAGATAGGCCTTACGCCTAACCGTGCCGATGCAGCATCGCACCTGGGCACGGCCCGCGATATTGCTGCCTTTCTGAAAATTGCGGTTAAAAAGCCGGATGTATCGGCATTTAAAATAGATGACAACGACTTGAAGATAGAGGTACTGGTAGAGAACGAACAGGCAAGCCCGCGTTACTCCGGCCTTACCATTTCTGGTCTGGAAGTTAAAGAATCACCGGATTGGTTGAAAGAGCGCTTAGCCGTTATCGGCGTGCGCGCCATCAACAATGTGGTGGATGTTACCAACTATGTGCTGCACGAGTTAGGTCAGCCTCTGCACGCGTTTGATGCTGCCGCTATTGCCGGTGGTAAAGTGGTGGTGAAGAATGTTGCCGAAGGTACCATCTTTAAAACCTTGGATGATGTAGACAGAAAGCTATCTGCCGATGATCTGATGATCTGCAATGCCGATGAACCGATGTGTATTGCCGGTGTTTTCGGTGGTGCAAAATCGGGCGTTACCGAGGGTACAAAATCAATTTTCCTGGAGAGTGCTTATTTCAACTCGGTATCGGTACGTAAAACGGCTAAACGCCACGGTTTAAAAACTGATGCATCGTTCCGTTTTGAGCGTGGTACCGATCCTGATATGACCGTGTTTGCTTTAAAACGTGCTGCACTGTTGATTCAGCAGGTTGCAGGCGGGCAGGTATCATCAGAAATTTTCGACCATTACCCGGCACCTGTTGCGCCGTTTGATGTTGAGGTGACCTTCAAAAATATCGACCGCCTGATAGGCAAAGCCATCGGAAACGATACCATCAAAAGTATTTTAACTTCGCTGGATATTGCCATCGTTAACGAAACTGCCGAAGGCTTATCGCTAAAAGTGCCGCCTTACCGCGTGGATGTTACCCGCGAAGTGGACGTGATAGAGGAGATACTACGCCTTTACGGTTATAACAATATCGAGATCCCTACGCAGATCCGTGCATCATTAAATACCTCTCAGCGCCCAGAGAAAGATACCGTGCAGAACGCGATATCTGACCTGTTGAGCGCTAATGGCTTTAACGAGATGCTGGCTAACTCATTAACCAAACTGGCTTACTCTGATAAACCGGAGACTGCCGTTAAAATAGTGAACCCGCTAAGCAGCGACCTGGATGCTATGCGTCAAACACTGCTGTATTCTGGTCTGGAAGCTATAGCATACAACCAGAACCGCAAAAGCCCCGACTTGAAATTTTATGAGTTTGGCAAAGTGTACGCTACCAAAGAAGATAAGTATGTAGAAACGCAGCGTTTCTCGGTATTTATTACCGGTAACGATGCTGCCGAGCAGTGGAACCAAAAGCAAACGCAGGTATCGTTCTATAACCTTAAAGCCATTGTTGATGGTATTTTGCAACGCCTAAAGATCACCGAATACGTGGTTGAGGATGCAACCTGCAGCAAGCTGGCTTACGGCCTGCAATACACGCTTAACGGTAAGCAGCTTGTTAAATTTGGTGCGGTGGCTAAAGATGCGCTGAAGAAAGTGGATCTGGATAAAGAGGTTTTCTATGCCGATTTCAACTTCGATATCGTACTGAATGCTGTTCGTAAGAATGTGATCGTGTTCCAGGAAGTTTCAAAATTCCCTGCCGTACGCCGCGATCTGAGTATGCTGGTGGATACTGCCGTTACCTTCGGACAACTGAAGCAGATAGCCGGACGGACGGACAAAAAGCTGCTGAAAGAAGTGAGTGTGTTTGATGTTTACCAGGGCGATAAACTGCCTGCAGGTAAAAAATCTTATGCCCTGAGCTTTATCCTGCAAGACACCGAAAAAACTTTAACAGATAAAGCTATCGACGCCATCATGCAGAAAATTATTTATAATTTAGGAAAAGAAGCAGGAGCGGAGATAAGGAAGTAAGGAGTGATGGAGCGAATGATGGAATGAGCGAATAGAAAGCTATCAGCATATTCACTCATTTTTTTGTAGCTAAATACTCACTCATTCACTCCTTTACTTATTCACTAATTAGTAATGAACATAGCTGACCAACTAAATACCGTTGTAGAAAAAACCGAAAGGCTGATTGAGCTTTGCTCGGCTTTGCAGGAAGAGAACGACCTGTTGAAGCTTGAAAGTGAGGCTTTAAACGTAGCTTTAAAGGCCAGTACCAACAAGACAAAAGAACTGGAAGAGAAGCTTCGTGTATTGAAGTTGGCAAAGTCGTTTTCAGAAACAAATGAAAAAAGTGTTGACATTAAGCAAAAAATTAACGACTTTGTGCAGGAAATAGATAAGTGTATTGTGTTGCTTAAAAAGTAATACAGAAAGTGAAAAGCTCAAATGGGAGAAATCTCAATAAAAATAAATATTGCTGACAGAGTTTACCCGCTAAAGGTAAACATGGAAGAGGAAGAGATTATTAGAAGGGCAGCAAAGCTGATCAACGACCGTATAAAGGAATATCAGGAAAATTATGCGGTTAGGGATAAACAGGATCTGTTATCAATGTGTGTGCTGCACTACGCAACATCATCATTAAAAGCAGATAAAAAGGTAAGCACGGAAGATACCGAGGTTGCCGAAAAAGTTTACCAGTTAGATCATTTGCTAAACGACTTTTTTTCGAAACAATAACGTTCTTTTTTTAAGTTAAAAGTATAAAGTTAAAAGCCACGCAGGTTTTGAATTTTGAATTTTGACTTAGCATACGAGCTATTAAGATTTAACCGCAGTTAAATTTTAAGTTTTCACTATTAAAAACTTAACGCTTCAATATCTTCGGATTAAAAAGAGGCATGCGTTGATCGTGTATTTTAACGGTAACCCGTGATCCGATACATCCGACAAGAAGTTTTAACAATACATGAACACTTAGAAGTTTAGTTGCGGTTTTTTTATTATATAACCTAAAGAAGAATGAACAGTATATTATATGCAATTATCGGGGTGCTGTGTGGTGTCCCGACGGGGATAGTCATAGGGCGTTTCCTGCTACGCAAGTTGTTTAAAGACCAGGAAGTAGCAGCTCAAAATAAAGTAAAGAAAATTTTAAAAGATGCTGAGAACAATGCGGAGATTTTGAAAAAGAACCGTTTGTTAGAAGCAAAAGAGAAGTTCCTGCAGCTTAAAGCCGAGCACGAGCAGGAAGTAAATGCCAAAAACAACACGCTTAATCAGCGCGAGAACGGCATTAAACAAAAAGAACAATCATACAATCAGAAACTGGAGAACCTTAACCGTAAGGAGACCGAGCTTGATGGCGTACGCAAAAAGCTGGAAACCCAAACCGATATTGTTGTTAAAAAGCAAGAAGAGGTTGAGATACTTAAAAACCAGCACGTAGCACAACTGGAAACCATTGCAGGCCTTAGCGCCGAAGATGCCAAAAACCAATTGGTTGATAACCTGCGCGAGGAAGCCCGCAGCAAGGCAATGGCACAGATAAAAGACATTGTTGACGAAGCTAAACTTACCGCTAACAAAGAGGCTAAGAAAATAGTTATCCAAACCATACAGCGTACCGCTACTGAGGCAGCTATCGAGAACACGGTATCTATCTTCAACATCGAGAATGATGAGATCAAAGGCCGTATCATTGGCCGCGAAGGTCGTAACATCCGCGCGCTGGAAGCTGCTACCGGTATCGAGATCATTGTTGACGATACCCCTGAGGCTATTATCCTATCAGGTTTTGACCCGGTTCGTCGCGAGATCGCTCGTTTGGCTATGCACCGCCTTGTAACGGACGGTCGTATTCACCCGGCCCGTATCGAAGAGGTGGTTGCCAAAACCAAGAAACAGATAGAAGAAGAAATTGTAGAGATAGGTGAGCGTACTGTTATAGATTTAGGCATTAACGGTCTTCACCCTGAGCTGATCCGTATGGTAGGCCGTATGCGTTACCGTTCATCATACGGGCAAAACCTGTTGCAGCACTCGCGCGAGGTGGCTAACTTCTGTGCTACCATGGCAGCAGAACTTGGCCTAAACGTAAAGCTTGCAAAACGTGCAGGTCTGTTACATGATATTGGTAAAGTACCTGATGATAACCCCGAACTGCCTCACGCTATTTTGGGTATGCAGCTTGCCGAAAAATATAAAGAACACCCTGAAGTGTGTAATGCCATTGGTGCCCACCACGACGAGATAGAGATGACCTCGATGTTATCACCTATTATCCAGGTGTGTGACGCTATATCGGGCGCAAGGCCGGGCGCACGCCGCGAGGTGGTAGAAAGTTACATCAAACGCTTAAAAGAGCTTGAGGACTTAGCTTTATCATACCCTGGCGTTGAAAAAACATTTGCTATACAGGCAGGCCGCGAGCTGCGCGTTGTGGTAGAGAGCGAGAAGATCTCAGATGCACAATCAGAAGTATTGGCGGCAGATATCTCAAACCGTATCCAAACCGAAATGACCTACCCTGGTCAGATAAAGGTTACCGTTATCCGCGAGACCCGTTCGGTGGCATTCGCAAAATAATTTTAATAGCTTTGCACAAGCCCTCTCTGTAAAAGGTGAGGGCTTTTTGTTTTTATACATGGGAAAGCAACACCACAATCAATCAATCCCCGCCAAACCAAAGCAGGAAGACCTGCGCCCCGTTGAACTTGTTTTTGCAAGGTTAGATGCCAGTCATCAAAACCCTACCAACTTGCTGCTGCATTACATTTGCGTGCCACTGATGGTGCTGGGCATATTGGGCATGGCCTGGGCCTTTCCATTCCCCGAGATAGGCTTTTTAAAGGCTTATAAAGGCTACTTTAACTGGGCATCATTCGTTATAGCCATTGCAGTGTATTACTACCTTAAACAGTCTCCAATGCTGTCATACCTGATGTTGTTCCTGATGTTCGGCTTCAGTTACATCATTATGCAGTTTGAGGTTTGGGAAAAAGCCGGCGGGCCTGCATTGGGATTAATAAGCGTGGGTATTTTGATGCTGTCGCTTTTAGGCCAGTACATAGGTGGCAGGGCAGAAGGCAAAGAACAATCTTTTAACGACGATAGCAAACTGTTTTATGTTACCCCGCTTTGGGTGATGTATAGGCTGGCGAAGAAGATAAAGCTGAAGTATTAACCTGTGAAAAGGCCAATTTTTTATTTTGCAGAGCTTACTGCCTGGGACAAAATAAGCCTGGGTATTTATCCAATTATTTCTGCATTGATTTTTTTGATAGTTTTTGATGATCTATCTTCAAAATCTTCTGAAAATTTGGTGGTTAATTACACACTTGTTACACAAGTTTTCCTGGTGCTTGGAAATTACCGTTCATTGCGCAATTTTTTGGTGTACCTGATCTGGGTTTTGTACGCACTCGGGCATTTGTTTTTCTATCTGAGCATAAACATAAGCCATCACAGCAATTTATATATCTTGCGAAATACCGTGTTTGTTTTAATTGCTTATCAGGTTATAAGGGTTATTAACTTGAATATTCAACATCAGGAATACATTATACCTAATCGATACGGACGTGACAGATATGATAATCGTCCACCAAATGTGCTTGATTTTCTAACTTTCTTTTTGCTGATTGGTTCGATAATCGGGCCCATGGCTTGGCGATAATCTCTAAAACCCAAACTTCTCCTTCATCCCCAGCAAACCCCAAACACCACCGGTGTGGATAACCAGTATTTTACTGCCCCTGGCGAAGTGGTCTTTTGCAGCCAGGTCATACAATGCGTAAAGCATTTTGCCGGTGTATACAGGATCTATCAGGATACCGGTCTCCGCAATAAATTTCTTAATAAAATCGATCAGATCCGGCGTGGTTTTGCCGTAGCCACCGAAGTGATAACCAGTGTGGAGAACGTAATCAGCTGGCGTGGTTAGCATCTTGTCGATATCTTCCCGCAGGAAATCGCCGCCTTTTAAGGCCGGTACGCCATTGAAAGCGGTTGGCGAACCGTGAGTGGTCAATCCATTGATAATACCTGCTGCCGTTGTTCCTGTGCCGCAGGCGCAAAAGATATGGTCGTAGGTTTGGGGTAGTTCATCAATTAGTTCGGCAACGCCTTGGGCGCCTTCTATTGAAGCACCGCCTTCGTCTATGAAAAAAGCGTTGGTATCATTTCCAAAATGTTTTTCAAACAAAGTATGCTTATCGCGATAGCTTTCCCTGTCAGTAAAAATTAGCTGCATGCCATGCAGGCGGCACATAAACAGGGTATCGTTGCTTACTTCTTCGCCGCGCACAAAACCTGTGGCTTTAAAGCCGAATTTAGCGGCTGCGGCAGCGGTGGCCATCAGGTGGTTGGAGTAAGCACCGCCGAATGTTACTAAATGATGCTTGCCCTGCCTATTCGCTTCCTGTAGGGTGTATTTTAGCTTCCGCCATTTATTGCCGGATATGATGGGGTGGATGAGGTCATCCCTTTTGATGTAAACCTGCAGGCCCTTATCTGCAAAAAGCTGGTTTTGCAGGGGCTGCACAGGGCTGTATATATCCAGGCTGAGATCCATCTGTTAAATGCCGAAACCTATACCGGTGTTAATGCTATGATATTGCGAGAAAGCATAAGAGGCATAATACCTGAAAACGCCCAGGTTTAACTGGAAGCCAACATCGGCCCTCGCGTGGTCAAGATAGCGTTTAGTAATGGATATTGGGTTAGTAAACGTTTGATAAAAGCGCACACCGCCAATGGCATCGGTAGTAAACGGATAATTACCCAAAGCATCGGCATAGGTTTTTGTACGGTTATACCCGATAGATGCAAACGGAATGAAAACACCGTAGCGCTTAGATACGATGGCCTGGATCTCGAAACTGTTAAAGTGTGCATCTACGCGTTGGGTATCAAAATCGGCCGCTTCGGTACCGGGAGCAGGCAATGCTCCTTCAGCCGGTTTAATGTTTAAAGGCACATGCATGTTCAACCTGCTAAAACCGAAGGCCACAGATAGGTCGAACGGGGTTTTGTTTTTTGGCCCGGCAAAGTCCTGCATAATGTTATGTTTCAGACCAATGCCGTACATGGAAATTTTGCCAACTTCATCACCAACGTTGATGGTTGGCGCGCCGCGAAGAGATACATCGGTATTAAAAGGTAAACCTATAGTTAATTGAATTTGAGGTGCCGGCACTATCGAACTCTTGCCGCCGGGTAGCTGAAATTCGTCTATCTTATGGTTCTGGTCGTCAAATACTTCGAGGGTGGTTGGGTTGTTGCCGCCACCAAAAGTTGGTGTGATATTCGGGCTGCCCGGTTTAACCCTTACGCTGTTTGATAAGCCTATTTTGCTTACATCGAAATTGCGGTCGGAAGTGGGAATAAGCGCTCCGCTGGCCGTTATTCGTATATCAAACTTTAAAGGTTTCTTGGTGTGGGCCGTACTGTTCCATCCGCTGTTGAGGCCAATACCAAAGCCTTTGAACAGGGGCGATGAGTACGCATCTATCAGTTTTGTAGCGTCGGCGGGGCCGGATTTTATCAGGTCGGCAAAGCTGCTTTGGGCCTTACTATTTAAAGCACAGCAGGTTAGCATAAGGCATGCTAAGAAGTGGGGGATTTGCTTCATAGTTACAAAACTATCATTATCATCTGATTACAGAAACCTTTATTTTTGCAGCATGACGGACGATAACCTGATTATTGAGAGTGAAGAGCAGGATCTGTTTGAGCACCTGCGCATTGTGGTTGATAAAGGGCAATCGTTACTGCGTATTGATAAATTTTTGATGCACCGTGTTGAGAACGCATCGCGCAACCGCATACAAACCGCCATTGAGGCAGATAATGTACTGGTAAATGATAAACCTATCAAAGCTAGCTATAGGGTAAAGCCGCAGGATGTTATATCGGTAGTATTACCACATCCGCCGCGCGATACCGAAGTTTACCCGGAGAATATCCCCTTGGATATTGTTTACGAGGATGACGACGTACTGATAGTAAATAAACCTGCAGGTTTGGTAGTGCATCCGGGCTATAACAATTACACCGGTACGCTGGTGAACGGCCTGGTGTACCACTTTCAGCAACTGCCAACCCTGCCGGGCAATGACGGCCGCCCGGGGCTGGTGCACCGCATTGATAAAGATACCAGCGGCCTGCTGCTCATCAGTAAAAATGAGCGCAGCATGAACTACCTGGCCAAGCAATTCTTCGATCATACCATTAATCGCCGCTACCTGGCCCTTGCCTGGGGCGATATTGCTGAAGATGGCACTGTTACCGGCTACATTGGCCGCAGCCCCAACGACAGGCGCGTGATGTCGATATATGATGATCCTGAGAAAGGGAAATGGGCGGTAACGCATTACAAGGTGCTGGAGCGCCTGGGCTACGTTACTCTGATAGAATGTAAACTGGAAACGGGCCGTACCCATCAGATCCGTGCGCACATGAAACACATTGGGCACCCGCTGTTTAACGATGCCATGTACGGCGGCGACAAAATATTGAAAGGCACGGTGTTTAATAAATACCGCCAGTTTGTAGATAATTGTTTCGAGATAATGCCGAGGCAGGCCTTGCATGCGCAATCGCTGGGGTTTGTGCATCCGTCTAAAAAGACCAATATCTATTTTGAAGCGCCTTTACCTGCCGATTTTGAAGGTGCGCTGGAGAAATGGCGCAAATATGCAGGAGCCGAAAAAGAAGTTTAGTACGAAGAGAACAAAAGATCAGATCAGTCGTTTCAAAGCAAATACATTCCCCGATAAGTAATTTTTTCTGTTAAAAAGTGTTCATATAAATAAAGTTGTCAAACAGTCCTAATCTCACAACCCGACTACCTATGCCGGCTTTGATAAATTTTAACGGAGAACTAATACCAGAGGACAGCAAGCTGTTTACTGCAGCCAACCGTTCTTTCAGATACGGCGACGGCTTGTTTGAGAGCATGCGCATTATGAAGGGGAAACTTAAATTCCCCGAGTTGCACGCAGATCGCCTGCAGAAAGGCATGAAAGCGCTGAAGATAGACGGCTACTCGCAAACCGATACGTGGTTCCTGAAAGAGAAGGTAGAAGAGCTTGCCCGCCGCAACAAGATAAAACATGGGCGTGCACGTTTAACCGTATTCCGCGATGCGGAAGGGTTGTACACACCCACACAAAATAAAATGGCCTACTGCCTCGAGGTGCAGGCTATGGATGAGCCCCGTTACTACCTGAACGATAAAGGCCTGATAATGGATGTTTACAGCGAACTGAAAAAGCCTTTTAATTTCCTCTCAAACATAAAAACTTGCAACTCGCTTATCTACGTGATGGCCGGTCTGTTTAAACAACAGAACCGTTTGGATGATATTTTCCTGCTGAACGATAGTAGCAACCTTTGCGAAGCAGGCAGCTCAAACATATTTGTTTGGTATCAAAATCACCTGTACACCCCGGCCCTTAGCGAAGGTTGTGTAGAAGGCGTAATGCGCCGCGTGGTGATACAATTGGCCCGTGATAACAACATCCCCGTTACCGAAGCCCAGATAAACGCCGAAGTACTCAACGAAGCCGACGAAGTTTTCCTGACCAATGCCACCAAAGGCATCCAATGGGTGATGGGCTATGGCGTTAAACGCTACTTTAACCGCATCAGCAAAGCGCTGATGGATGAGTTGAATAAGTTGTAAGAAAAATTATCTCTTATCAGGATTTTGCCGCGTATCAAATAATCGTAGGATAACTATTCGTTTATCTGAGAGGTTATAGAATATTTTGAGACGCTTGTGTGCTACAAATACCCTAATGTTTTTGTCCGGAACCTCTAAGCTTCCAATTTCTGGAAAGTTGCTGATAAGGTCGAGAAAATTGATGATGAGATTTTTGAATCTTACGGCAGAAGCGCTTCCGAAATCGTTCCTGATATAGGTTAAAATTGTTTCAAGATCTTTCTCTGCGCGTTTGGATAAAGCTACTTTAAGACCAGTGGGCATATTTTGCTTTTAATTCATCGAGGGTAGTCAGATCATCGGCATCCTTACTTTCCTCGTAAGCATCGATAACGCTTTGTTGTTGATCTGAAGTAAGCGAACGCCAAACAGAACCTTCTGTGCGCAGTGATTGAGTCATCGCATCGAAAAATTGCTCTATTATTTGAGGATCATTTGTTTCATCGATCAGACGATGAAACTCAGATTTTAATTCGGCTAACTTCATATTATAAATATAATAAATCAACCCTTGCGAAACAAGTGGTTTTAAACCGTTGTTTCCGCCATACTCGCTTTTATACCTTCCAGTATGCCATCCCATAAGTTAATACGTGCTTGCAGGGCCTGTTCAACGGCAACGGTGGCTTCCTGCCATTTGGTATCGTCGGTGCCGCAAAGTTCGGCGGTCATTTCGTAGGCGAGGCTGGAGTGATGGTCGCCGTCAACTTCGATGTGGCGCTCCAGGTAGTACACAAAAATATCAAGCTTGCCGGCGGTCTCGCTGTTCAGTTTTTTTACAATACTGGTGAATATGCCGGGGATCAGATCCTCGCGGCCAAAAGTGAACACAGCAGCCTGCAGGTGGCTTTTGTCGGTTTCTATTACCTCAAAAGTATGCTCAACAAACTTGCGGGCAGCCTGCGGCATATCTGCACTCTTTAGTGCTTTTTTAACATCTTGCTGAACGCTAAGCTCTTTAAATAAGGATACAATGGCCGATGCGTTTGAGCCAGCCTGCTGCATGGCATTCAGGTACAGTTCAAAATGGCTGGTGCGGTTACCTTGCTGGTCAACATCACTTTCTTCGCCGGTTACTATCTCATTGATGAGGTAACGGGTATTGGCATTGCCAACCGGCATCCATGGCAGGGTTGTGCAGGTAAGGTTTTGCTGCAATACCTTCAGTAACGACATAAAATCCCACACCGCAAAAACGTGGTGTTGCATAAACAGATGCAACTCATCAAGTGTGTTAATGTGGTCATATAACGCATGGTTGATCAGTTGCTGACGAAGAGGTTCTATCTGTTGTTTTAACGCTGAAATGCGGGGATTAGATGCTAACATAGCCGTATTAATAAAATGTAAAAGTAGGGTTATTAGTGCAAATTGGCCGAACAGTTTCTACATTATGACGTTTGATTGATAACTAAAATCCGCCCACTAATGCTTACAGAAATACGCCCGCCCGATGGCGGATTAATATACACCGAGACCGATCTTCATCATTTGTTCCCCGAGCCATTCAATATGGTATCGTCCGCTTTATTTCTTATTCCCGGAATTTATTGGCTGATAAAAGTGAAGGGTTTCAGCCGTCAATACGCTTTCTTAAGTGTAGCAACCTGGCTTTTGCTCATCGGTTGTATTGGCAGCACCACCTACCACGGCCTGCGCCGATGGCCGGTATTTATCATGATGGATTGGGTGCCCATTGCCATATTATGCCTCATATCAAGCGTGTATTTCTGGATAAAATTTAGCGAGCGGAATTATATTGGCGCGATAGCGTTGCTGGTTTTCCTCGGATTAACATTCGGTATCAGAAGGTTTCTGCCTAAGTACGATATCCAGTTGATGATCAGCCTCAACTACACCATCATGGTGCTCATGATCGTATTGCCACTGATGCTGCTGCTATGGAAAATGCGCTGGCACAACAGCTGGCTGGTATTCTGTGCACTTGCATCATTCGGATTGGCCATCGGTTTCAGGGTGTACGATAAATATACCCCGCTAAGCATCGGCACACATTTCCTGTGGCATACCTTCGGGGCTATAGCCACCTCGCTGATGTTTGTGTTTATTTACAGGGTGAGTAGGTTACAACCGCACACCACGTAAAAACTCCTCAATGCCCATGCGTTTTTTACCTTCCAGCTGGATATCGGTTACGCTGATAAACCCATCTTTTGTGGCAAATTTAAGGGTGGTTTTATGGTTGGTAACAAAGCCGCCTGCAGATATACCCGGCTCGCCCTGTTCAAAGGTGGCGTTGTAGATCTTCAGCACTTTATCGTTAAGCATGGTGTAAGCCACCGGCGATGGGCTCAAGCCGCGGATATGGTTATATACCTGCTCGGCCGGCTGGTTAAAATCTATTCGGCAATCATCCTTGAAAATTTTAGGGGCATGTTTTAACGAGATGCCTTCGGCTAATTGTTCTTGCGGGTGCTCGTTGTATTTACCGCTTTCAACTGCTTTAACGGTTTTAACCAGCAGGCCTGCGCCTTTGGTCATGAGGCGGTCGTGCAAGTCGCCGGCGGTTTCGGTGCCGGTTAGGGTAACCTTCTCGGTGAACAATACATCGCCGGTATCTATCTCATGTTTCAGGAAGAACGTGGTTACACCGGTTTCTTTCTCGCCGTTGATGATAGCCCAGTTGATAGGCGCCGCACCACGGTATTGCGGCAACAAAGAAGCATGCAGGTTAATGGTACCTTTTGCCGGCATATTCCATACAATCTCGGGCAGCATCCTGAAAGCGACAACCACCTGCAGATCGGCTTTTAAAGCTTTCAGCTCGGTGATGAACTCTGCGCTTTTCAGTTTCTCCGGTTGCAAAACTTTTAACCCGTTGGCTACAGCGTATTGTTTTACGGCAGATTCGCTTACCTTTTGGCCTCTACCGGCAGGTTTATCGGGCGCAGTAACCACACCAACAACATCACATCCGGCGGTAATTAAAGCATCTAACGAAGCAACAGCGAAGGCAGGAGTGCCCATAAAAACAATTCTCATAGCGGAGAAGAAATTAATTAGTGATTTAGTGAATTAGTGAATGGGCGAATGCCTTACTTGAAAATTTGTAATCTACACATCTGCACATTTGAAATCTAACCTGTATGCGTTAATTGTATAACAAATATTTACTGCGGGTAGCCTTAAACTTTGCAAGGCCAGGCTCCCAGCTCCGGCGAATCTCGGCCTCGGTTTTACCTGCCGTTATCTGCTTGCGCAGTTCGGCATTACCGGCCAGCCTGTTAAAATAGGCGGTAAAAAAGTGCTCTTTGTCCGGGTAAATTTTGTACACTTCAATTAACCATGCCAAATTAAGTTTTCCGCTGCTGCGGATGGTTTGCATATTGTAATTTTTCAGGTCGAGGCCGTAGCAAACGGTATCTTTTAATGGTGGATTATCGCTCATGCCGGGGATGCTCACCGGTTTAAACGAAAACTCATATTTATCCTTCAGTTTAGGGCTGCCTATAACCTGGAAAGGGAACAAGGTGCCGCGACCCAAACTCAGCTTACTGCCCTCAAAAAAGCAGATGTGCGGGTACAGCAATATCGACTGCTGCGTATTCAAATTTGGTGAGGGGTTAACCGGCAAAGTATAATCCATATTGCGGTTATAGTTGCCCACCTTTACCAGTTTAAGCTTGCATTTTACTTTGTTTTTTAACCATCCTTCGCCGTTGATCATTTGGGCATACTCTGCAATGGTCATACCATGCAGGATGGGGATTGGGTGCATTCCCACAAACGAGCGGAAGCCTGCTGTGTCCAGCACAGGGCCATCAACATAAACACCGTTGGGGTTGGGCCTGTCTAAAACCATCAGTTCGATGTTGTTTTCGGCGCAAGCTTCCATTACGTAATGCAGGGTAGAGATGTAGGTGTAAAAACGTGTGCCTACATCCTGCACGTCAAAAATCATCAGGTCGATACCGCTAAGGTCTTCTTTGGTGGGTTTAAAATGCTTTCCGTATAAAGATATAGCAGGCAAACCGGTAACCGGGTCTTTAGTGCTGTTCACCGTTGCGCCATCGCTGGCATCGCCCCTAAAACCGTGCTCGGGGCCGTAGATCTTTTTCACATCAACGCCCAGTTTCAGCAGGCTATCAACCAATGGTTTTTTATTTGGGCCGATGATGGATGTCTGGTTTATAAGCATCCCCACCTTACGGCCTTTAAGATAAGGCAGATAGAGATCCGTGCGCTCGGCAGCGGGCAATATAGGGTTAGTAACCTGCTTAACGCTTACCGCTTTTTTAGTGCCGCTATCAGTTTTGTTCTTTTTTACCTGTGCAAAATTATCGCAGCTACTGGCAAGCATGCCGGCGGTTAATAGAAGTGTGTATATTTTTATGCCTTTCATAAGTGTTTTTTAAAGCAAAAATTATGGCAGTATGTTACGTGTAAAAACGCATCTTTGCGAAGGTACAAAAACATTCTACATTGAATTTCGCCTCGTTTATATCAAGCCGCATAACATTTAAAAGCAAACGCACTTTCTCAAAGCTCATTGTGCGTATTGCCATCATCGGTATTATGCTGGGCCTTGGTGTAATGATACTTTCTATTGCCATCATCCGAGGGTTTAAACAAGAGATACGCGAAAAAGTTAGAGGCTTTGCCGGAGATATGCAAGTTGTGAAGACGGATAACAACGTTTCATACGAGCGATCGGCCTTTATAGATAGTGCCGTTTACGTAAAAGGGATCCGTTCGGTAAACCTGGTGCATGATGTACACCCTTATGCTACAAAGCCCGCCATTATTAAGGCCAATAACGAGATA
Organism: Mucilaginibacter conchicola; assembly: GCF_003432115.1. Lineage (GTDB taxonomy): Bacteria > Bacteroidota > Bacteroidia > Sphingobacteriales > Sphingobacteriaceae > Mucilaginibacter > Mucilaginibacter conchicola. Next base: position 1,387,446 of record NZ_QWDC01000001.1, on the reverse strand, counting down.
GAGGGTATAATACTAAAAGGTGTAGACAGCACTTATAATTGGGATTTTCTGAAGAAAAATCTTGTTGCCGGTAAGGTGATGAACTTTGCTGACTCGGCCGAGGCTATGAAACAGATCATGATATCGCAAACTACGGCTAACCGCCTTAAGCTAAAAGCCGGAGACGACCTGTGGATCTATTTTGTGCAGGAACCCGTGCGTAAGCGCAAACTAAAAATAGTTGGTGTGTTTGATATTGGGGTTGAAGAGGTTGATAAAACCTTTGTAATAGGCGACCTTAACCTGGTGCGCCGCCTAAACGATTGGAACGAAGGCCAAATAGGCGGCTACGAAGTGCGCGTTAATGATTTTAATGATATTGCCACCGCTGCCGATGCAATTGACAGCCGCATCCCTATAACGCTTAAATCGTACACTGTACTTGAGAATTACCCCACCATATTTGAGTGGCTTAACATGCTTGATGTGAATATAGCGGTGATGCTGGTACTAATGATAGTGGTAGCTGTGATCAATATGATATCGGCCTTACTGATCATGATACTGGAACGTACGTCTATGATAGGTATGTTTAAGGCAATGGGTGCAGGCAACTGGCTCATCCAAAAAGTGTTTTTATATAATGCGGCCTGGCTAATTGGCCTTGGGTTAATATTGGGAAATGCACTTGGTTTAGGCTTGGGTTTTTTCCAGGCCAATACGCATTTCTTTAAGCTCGATCAAGGGTCATATTACATGACTTTTGTTCCTATAGAGTTCAGGTTGATGGATGTTTTGATGCTTAACGCCGGTACGCTGGTAGTTTGCCTGCTGGTGCTTATTATTCCATCAATGCTGGTTACACGCATTACACCGGTTAGGGCTATTAGGTTTAAATAAAAAAAGCCCGAAAACGGGCTTTGCAATATTTTATTGATAGAAACTACTTTTATCTTTTACCGCCTTTAAAACTGAATTTAAGGTTTACGCCTCCAGATCCGAAACGGATATCCTGCGCACCCAAACCACCAAGCGGATATTTTACAAACGGCTCAACTATCAGCCTGTTGGTGCCTACCGGATAGCCGATACCAAACGACAGGTTAAGCATTTTACCAAAGTAAAAATTGTTGCTGCTGTGCGTGGTCTCGTTATGGTCTTCGGCCGCGCCGGTGTTGTTGGCCACGGCGCCGTTACTGTAGGTGTACTTGTAAGTATAGTTCTCATCAAAGAAAGTACCCGAACTTAAACCTGCTGATATAAATGCATCTGTTTTATCGGGATTGAACTCATATTTTAAGTTTACCGGTACATCAATACCCAGCATACTTACATTGTAATTTCTGAACACCGGCACTGCTGCAGACATGGCAAACAAAGCCGCATCTTTTAATACAGGTGCCTTAGCCGCTGCCGCAAAGGCGGCTTGCGGTGCTGTTGCAGCAGAACCATAGTTAAGTGAGTTTTGCGCCAGTGCCACACCGGTTGATAGTTTCAACTTTTTGCTCAGCTTAAAATCCGAAGAAAAACCTGCACCGGCATTCATCTGGTTGCTGCTCCCTTCAGAGTAGTTAAAGTAAGTTGTTGCGTACACAGCAAATGTTACCTTTTTATCGCCCTGCTTGTTAGCTGTATTCTTTTGTGCCGATTGGTTACGCTTTTCCTGCTCAAACATATCCATGATGCTGTTTTGCTTGGGCTTAGGCGTAGCAGTTGCAGCCATCGTATTTTGCTGAGGTTGTACAGCGGTAGCATTGAGGTTATCGTCAGCAGGTTTGGTAGCTTGCGCCAGTTGCGGTTGTTGAACTGCTGATGGTAATGTTTGTACACTATCAGCAGGTGTTGTAAGCACGGCTGTAGCAGGAGTATTTTTTGCTTGCGCAATGGCTGTGCTATTTTCAGGTACTACCACCTTAGCCGGTTGTTGGGTAACGGGTATGGTTACTACGGTGTTGTTAGCCGGATAGTTAACGCGCGGTGTTACCCCTAATGATTGCACATAAGGGCTTACATAAGATTGTTTAACATCTGACGGATTAGTTTTGGCAACAACAGGTTGCTGCTGTACAACCGTATTGCTGATCACAGAATCCTTAACCGGTTGTTTTATTGCTGGTTTAAGAGCTATCGTATTTTGAGTATCATCAAAACCGTTACGCCATAGGCCAATGCCCAACACCACCAAAATAATGGCAGCAGCACTGCTCCACCAAAGCCAGGCAACTTTGTTGTGCTTTTCTTCGGCAGGGAATTTTTTTCTTAATTCGGCCCAGCCATGTTCAACAGGTGGGTATTCATAATTATCGAATACTTCCCTGATGCGGTTGTTTAGCCTGTTGTCAAACTGCTCATCCATGGTTTCGTGATTCGATTGTTATCAGATGTCTGAGCTTTTCTTTTGCCCGGCTCAGGTAAACCCTTGATGAGCTGGCCGGCAGGTTTAGTATCTGGCCTATCTCATCATGGTTATAACCATCTATTTCGTACATATTAAAAATTGTAAGCTGTATTTGCGGCAACTGCTTCATCAGCTTTAAAATATCCTGTGCATTTAAATTTTCAATTGCGCTGGCGTTACTGCCAACATCATAAGCTTCGTCAATATCAGTATTGGCCTGGTGTTTAAGTTCCTTACGCCTCCTGTCAATTGCTGTATTAACCACTATGGTACGCAACCACGCTCTAAAAGGCTTATCGGTATTATAGGTTTTTATATTGTTAAATATCTTTATAAAAGCATCGTTCACAACTTCAAGCGCATCATCTTCATTAAGACTGTAACGCATACTTACACCCATGGCATACCCATAGAACTGCTTATACAACAATTCCTGGTGTTTAATACTGCCCGATTTACATTTACTGACGATTTCTTCCTCAGTAATGCGATGAAGTAGATGCATCTAATGGTAACACTGCTTAATTGACAATATACAATACGCCCCTTAACCCAAAACGTTACAACCACCCCGAAATATTTATTGCAACCGCAGTTATATATGTGCGCTTAAAAACCTGATATGGTTTTTTAATTTACTTTTTTAAGGTCGTATTCAAAGGCAACCGAATCGCCAATTACAGTTTTCATTTGCAAAATGCTGCCGTTATAAACATATAGGTAAGTGCCATGCAAATGCGCTTTGCCGTTTACTATAGGCGCATTTTTAGCGGCATTGGCAGCAGATAAGGTACTATCGGCAAAACCAATGGCCTGGCTGGTTGTGCCCCAACGCCCTTTGCTGCCGGCGTGTATAACAGCGGTATCGCCGGTTACAGAATACCTGGCTGTTGCTTGTGAAAGCGAAAGCTTTATGTTAGCTTTTACTGTATCAATAGTAGTTTTATTTGATTTTTTGCTGATTAGCCTAAACTCACCGGCAAATGTGCCATCGGGATCCAAAACCGGCGGGGCCTCAGTAGTTTTTAAACACCCCGATGTTAGTGCTGCACCCAATAAAACCGGGATCAAATATCTTAATCGTTTCATATATGAATTGAATTACAAATTAGATTACGTGGCGGGTTTTTAAAACGCTACAACTTTTAAATAAATGTTTAAACTTTTTTTGCTTCTTCCCAAAATACATCCATCTCGGTTAAACTCATGTCGTGCAGGTTTTTACCGTGCTCTTTTGCCTTTTGTTCAAGGTACTGAAAACGTTTGATAAACTTACGATTGGTCTTTTCTAAAGCATCTTCGGGGTTGATGTCAATAAAACGGGCGTAGTTGATGAGCGAGAATAATAAGTCGCCAAATTCGCCTTCGGCTTTCTCTTTATCGATGGCTGTTTCGTCAGCTATGTTAAACTCCTCTTTAAATTCCTGCAACTCTTCCTCAACCTTGGCCCAAACCTGGTCCTTGTTCTCCCAATCAAACCCAACGCCGCGCGCTTTCTCCTGTATGCGCGATGCTTTAACCAGCGCAGGTAATGATGCAGGCACTCCGCCCAAAACAGATTTATTGCCCTCTTTCAGTTTTATCTGTTCCCAATTGCGTTTAACATCGGCCTCGTCATTAACATGGGTATCGCTGTATATGTGCGGGTGGCGATTGATGAGTTTATCACAGATACTGTTGAGTACATCGGTAACGTTAAAATCATTAGTTTCTGATGCTATGTGCGAATAGAAAACCAGGTGCAACATAATATCACCCAATTCTTTTTTTATCTCGGTCATATCACCGCTCAAAATGGCGTCAGATAGTTCGTAGGTTTCTTCGATAGTGAGGTGGCGCAGGCTCTCGAGGGTTTGTTTCTTATCCCATGGGCAGTTCATGCGCAGGTCGTCCATTATGGTGAGCAGGCGCTCAAATGCGCCGCTTGGGTTATTTGATGCAACAGGTGCTGTTAAAGCCATAGTATTTTTTGTGTTTATAACAAAGGTACTTATTCAGTTGGCAGTTTGCAGTGCGCAGTTGGCAGTATTTGATTTGCAATGAATACCAGTTTGCAGCTATTAGTTGGCAGTTTGCAGGTGGGCGTTGGTAATAAAAATGTGACAAATAAAAATTACAAGGTATTAACCATTAGGGAGTTGATGAGTAAAAACGTGTACTGCAAACTGCGCGGTGCGTACAGACTACTGAACAGCTTACAAAAGCCTGCCGACTGAAAACTGCCTACTGCGAACTCGCGACAGCGCGGAGCATTTCGCGTTTGCCGGGTGCCCCGGGCGCCTTTTCCACTTTAAGCCCTAAAGCCTTTATACTTCGTTTTAAATTACCTGTAATGGCGTAGGTTACAAACACGCCACCCGGTTTCAGGAATTTTAAGGTGTGGGCAATGGCGGTATCGTCCCACATTTCGGGTTGGTGGATGGCGGCAAAGGCATCAAAATAGATGACATCAAATAACTGGTCTGACTGGAAACTCAGCAGCTGCGTAACGCCTATTTCAAACCGCGTATTGCTGTCCATATCAACGTTTTTGCTTAATGCTAATGGATAATTGCTGATGAAATTTTGCCAGGTAGCAGCACTCGTAAAGCCTTCATAACCGGTATCGGCGATCATTTCTGAGGATAGGGGATAGGCCTCGATGCCGGTATATTGGAGTTGGATATTTTGCTCTTTACAATAATCGGCAGTGAGTAAAAAGTTTAAACCGGTGCCAAAACCAACCTCTAAAACCGAAACGCTATCACATGGATTTAACTCCAGGAAATGCTGCAAGCCCGACTTTAGAAAAACGTGTTTGCTCTCCTGTAACGCCCCGTGCTTGGAGTGATAGTTTTCGCCTACTAACGCATTATAAATGGTTTTTGAGCCGTCGGCAGTGGTTACTATGCTGAGGTGGGTGGCTTGTTCTTGATTGCTCATTGGCGGTAAAATTAGCCAATCGTGCTTGTAATCAGAAACAGTGTAGAGTTTTACTCACCCCGACGGCGCTACGCGCGTCGACCCTCTCTGCTTCGCAAAGAGGGTGAGCAAAGGAAATGTGTGTTTTTATAACTCCCCTCTTTGCGAAGCAGAGAGGGGGCAGGCGGTGAGTCACCTACGCCGTCATGGCAATCAAACGGTTAAGGCGGTTGCAGTAATCCGGTAATGAGATAAGGCCCCTATCGTAATCGGCCACCAGGGCATCAAGTTGCTGTTCAACAGCACTGTGGTCATAACGGCGATCGTTAACGGCTGCTTTAAGGGCACGCATTTTATGCTCCGCCGATTTTTTCATCATCATTGGTTGCGTATCTTTAGCCTGCACAAGTACTTTACTTAACTTCTCCCTGTTCTTTTTATCAAAAACAAGAATAAAGTATACCAGTGTTGAACCTACCACTAAAAAGTAGAAAAAAATTGCTGTCGGTGTTGTAAATAGTTCGCTCATATAAATTATCCGCTCCAAATTCAATTTATAGTGACAGGTTGTTTAGTTTCAATTATTACGGAAGCTTTTAACTTTAGGTTGCAACTGTTTAAAAAGAATTTAACTAATGCGCATATCTACTATTATCAATTTCACAAATCACCGTGCGTTTTAGTTTAATCCGTATACCTTTGCGGCATGTTAAACAGGCACTTAACAACAACTATCACTTTTATTGCATTTTTAATAATTAATAACCAGGTAGTATCTGCACAAACCAAAAGCAAAAAGGCTGCCGAAGAATTGAAGGCGGGGTTCAAATTCAAAACCATTGTTATCGACCCCGGGCATGGCGGTAAAGACCCCGGTTCGCATGGTACTTATTCAAAAGAGAAAACCGTTGCATTAGAGATAGGCAAAAAGCTGAAGGCTATGCTAAATGAGGCCATGCCATCGGTAGATGTGATCATGACGCGCAGTACCGATAAGTTTGTTGAGTTGCATAAACGTGCAGATATCGCAAACGATAATAAGGCAAATCTGTTTATATCAATACATTGTAACTCGTCGCCGCAAAAAGTAGGTACGCACCGGGGCGTGTTGTTACTGGTTTATGGTTTTCATCGCAAGCAGGAGCAAATGGAAGCTATGCGCGAGAATGCCTCTATTTTTATTGAGAAAGATTACAAAAAGAAATATAACGGTTACAGTGAGGATGCTGCAGTAAACGCCATTATTATGAGCGCCTATCAGCAGCGTTTCCGTAAGCAGAGCGTTCATTTTGGCAGCCTGCTAAATACCGAGTTTAAAGAGAACAACGGGCGGCGTAGCCTTGGGGTTAAAGAGCAAGGGGTGCTGGTGCTGCAGCAAAGCGGCATGCCGGGCCTGCTTATCGAGACCGGGTTTATTAATAACCCGAGCGACGAGAAATACCTTAACTCAAACGAAGGGCAGAATGCCATAGCCCGCTCTATAGTTAACGCGGTAAGGAAATACCGCGAAGGGTTTGATTGATAACTAAAAAACACACAGGCCATGAAACCGGAAACTAAAACATCGCGCAGAGATTTTATACGTAAAGGTTCATTAATGGCAGGTGTGCTGGCGGTTAGTCCGGCGGTGTTATCTGCTGCCTGTGCTGCGCCCGATAAAAAGCTGGGTATTGCCTTAGTTGGTTTGGGCGGCTATGCCGGTGGTTTGTTAGCGCCCGCTTTACAGAAAACCGCTAATTGCTACCTGGCAGGTATTGTTACCGGCACCCCCGCAAAGGCTGTTGAATGGGCTAAGAAATACAACATCCCGCAAAAGAATATCTACAACTACCAAACGTTTGATGAGATAGCCAATAATCCTGATATTGATATTGTTTACGTGGTGCTGCCGGTATCAATGCATAAAGAATTTACTATCCGCGCTGCCAAAGCCGGTAAGCATGTAATATGCGAAAAGCCGATGGCGCTTAACGCTGCCGACTGCCGCGCGATGATAGCAGCTTGCAGGCAAGCAAACCGTTTACTATCCATAGGTTATCGCCTGCATTTTGAACCGCATAACCAGGAAGCCATGCGCCTTGGGCAAAAACAGGTTTTAGGCAAGGTTACCATTATTGAAACAGGTAACGGCTTTGTGTACGGCGGCAACCCTAACGCCTGGCGCTTAAAGAAAGCCCTTGCAGGTGGCGGCGGGCTGATGGATATGGGCATCTACGCCATACAGGCGGCTCGTTATACGCTGGGGCAGGAACCAATTGCTGTAAAAGCCACCCAGGAAAAAAACAACCCCGACCTGTTTAAAGAAGTGGATGAAACTGTTTTTTGGGAACTGAAGTTCCCCGGCGGGCAAAAGGTGACCGGCAAATCAAGCTATAACGATAACCTGGGTTTTCTGCGTGTAACTGCTGAGAAAGGCAAGTTTGATGTAGAACCGGCCTACGGTTACGACGGCATTGATGGCCATGTGAACGGCAAGCAGATGGATCTTCCCAACATTAACCAGCAGGCCGCACAGATGGATGATTTTGCTACCTGTGTACGCCTCAACAAACAAAGCCGCGTGCCCGGCGAAGAGGGTGAGAAGGATATGAAAGTGATTGATGCTATTTACCGTAGTTTGGATAGTGGCAAATGGGAGAAGATCGGGTAAAATTCTTTACTTTCATAAGATGAAGATCCTGCCGCGAGACAGCTTTACTATTTATACCAGCAAACCAGAACAGGAAGTGCGCGATTTGCTGGATAAGAATATCTCTTACGAGAAATATAATTTTTTAAGAAAAGCAAACGTTGATGATACCTATTTCAGTGGATACATTGTAGACGGCTTTTTTGATGTTAAAAGGCGTATACAATACCGTAATCCTTTTCTGCCCCAAATACGCGGCGTTATTAAACCCATGGGTAGCGGTAGTACCATTAAGGTTGAAATGGAGATACAGGGCCTTATAATTGTTTTTATGAGTTTGTGGATCTGCGGGGCTGCCTCTGGCGCCATAGCGACTACAATTAGCTTGTTTACACAACCAGATCCAAGTTTTGCGGTGCTATTTGTGTGGTTAATGCCATTAGCCGGCTATGCTATGGCGTACGGTGGTTTTAGTTATGAACGTAATGTAAATAAAGAGTTTCTACTAACTCTTGTGGATGGTCAAATCGACTAATAATCCCTTCGGCCCAATCTTAAAACCACACCCAGGAAAATACCGCCCGAAGAATAATTTATGGGCGCATAGTATTGCGACCTTAAACGGTTAAGCCCTTTGCCAAAGTTTGAGCTATCGTAACCCAATCTTAACGAAACGTTGGTTTTGCTGCCCGGGAAACTCATCTCAACAGCCGGGGCTAAGTTTAGGGCGAAGCCTGCGTTAACAGTTTGGTTCTCTATCTGTTTATCATCGGCGCCTATATAAGTTTGCGTTACTATTCCCCATCCATAATTGTAGCCACCTTTTACAGTAACTACTGCAGAAAATTTCAACTCCTGCTCGGGGTTAAAACAGTACCGCGGGCTTATGCCGAGACCGGCATAAAAAGTTGTGCCGTCAAACTGGCGCAGATCGGGCAGGTCATGCTTATAGTTCAGGAAATCTGCAAAAGGGGCAATATCAATTCCGGCGCGGCCATGGGCAAACTCGCGACTGTAACCTAACTCAAAACCAAATGAGGCGTATTTAGAATCGGTAAAAGATGCCGCGGGGCTTATGGCTTTTATGTTTGCCAAAAAGCTGTTTTGGGCGTTGGCGGCAAAAGAAACGAGCAGTACAAAAGCGGATGTGATAAGGAAGCGATTCATTTAGGTTGATGTTTCAGAAAGGGCTAAAATACCCGCGAAGCGTGAAAATAAAATGAAAACGCATCGCCGTTTCAAGTGAGCGTGAACACTTTTATTGTGCGCGTTTCTTAAATCCTTATCTTGCTCAAAAATTATCATGCGCCTTAAACAACTGCTCCTAATGGCAATTATTCCGCAATTATTATCGGTACTGGGCTACGGCCAAAAAATACCCTACGGCAAAAATACTGCTGTGGGTAAGTACTACCAGGTAAATGGCATTAAGCTGTACGTAGAGGAGTATGGCAAGGGTGAGCCGCTACTAATGATACACGGTAATGGCGGCGATATGAGCGCTTTTAGCGAGAACGTGCCTTACTTTGCCCAAAAGTACCGCGTGATATTGGTGGATAGCCGCTCGCAGGGAAAATCGGTAGACCCCAACCCCAAGATCACTTTTGAGCAAATGGCTGATGATTTTTCGGTCTTGCTTGCACAGTTGCATATTCCTAAAGCTTACGTATTGGGTTGGAGCGATGGCGGCATTGACGCCATTATGATGGCCATATACCACCCTGAGAAAGTAATTGCCTTTGCCGCTACCGGTGCTAACGTAACGCCGGATGCCGGCTCATACGCAGACCCAAAAGGTTGGGACGGCGGCAAAAAATATTACGAAGAGAACAAGAACAGGATTTGGAAAACGGCTAAAGAAAAGAACCAGTGGAAGATGTTTATGCTGGATTGGGAGCAACCCAACCTAACTGCTGCTGATCTGCATAAAATAAAATGCCCCGCCTTTATCATAGCGGGCGACCATGATGTAATAAGCGACAGCCACACCCGTTACATGGCACAAAACATCAAAGGGTCAAAGCTTTGGATAGTGAAAAATTCGGGCCATGGAACGCTTATAGAACATGCTGCCGAGTTCAACAAGAAGGTGGATGATTTCTTTATGAAAAAGTGAATTGTCATACACATCTCAAAAAAAGATGTTTAAACATCTTTTGTAAAAACCTTTTCTACATTTGCATCACAATTGAAAATTAAACTAAAATAAATAACCCAAAAATGAAAAAGATCTTCACCCTACTTACCCTTGCATTATTTGCAACTGCAGCATCAGCACAAAGCACCTGGACTGTTGATAAAGCACACTCACACGTAAAATTCACCATCACCCACTTAGCAGTGTCTGACGTTGATGGTACTTTTAAAGATTTTGATGCATCTATCGTAGCTGCAAAACCAGATTTTAGCGATGCTAAATACACTTTCTCTGCTAAAACTGCATCTGTTGATACTGAGAACGAGAAACGCGATGGCCACCTAAAAGGCGCTGATTTCTTTGATGTAGAGAAATACCCTACACTATCTTTCGTAAGTACTTCAGTTAAAGCTGCAGGTACCAACAAATACAAAGTAACAGGTAACTTAACTTTACACGGTGTTACTAAAGTGGTAACTTTAGATGCAGCTTACCGTGGTACTATCACCAACCCAATGACCAAAACTCCTGATGCTGGTTTCAAAATCACCGGTACTATCAAACGTTCTGACTTTGGTTTTGGCAGCAAATACGGCTCACCAATGCTAAGCGACGAAGTTGAATTAGTTGCAAGCGGCGAGTTCTTAAAACAATAAGTTTTAATTGATTGATAAATAAAAAGCGGCGCTTCTTTTTAAGGAGCGCCGCTTTTGTTATATACGTTTAAACGTGAGTGTTTTGCCTATAAATTTAAAGTGCCAGTAGCCTTTTACTTTTAACTCGCCTTTATCGGTAATGTAGGCGCATGAGTTCCAGAGGCGGCCATGCTGGGCATCATAGATAACACCATTCTCCCAGGTGTTGGTATTGGGCGAGTATTCCAGTTTCTCCAAAACGTTCATCCCAACAATTTTACGGCTGCGCAGGGCCGGGTCGGGGTTTAGCCTGTCAAGATGATCGTCAAGTTCTTTGCTGTCGTCGCGGTCATCAAACCAAAGTATCTTGGCATGGTACTCGGTATTATCTTTTGACACCTGTATCACCAGATCTTTGTCTACCGACATCCATCTGCCGCATATTACTTCATCACTACGAACAGAACCCGCAGCGCATGTAAACGCTGTAAATAAAAGGGTGATCAGGGAAATTTGTAATGCTCTAAACATAATCTACTCGGATGACATTGGTGTGACATAAATATATGCAACAGCAATGTTACAATCCAAATAAATTAACAGAAATATTTTCCTGATTTTTTGACTATATTCTTTTGAAAGTCAGTGTCTTGCCTATAAACTTAACGTGCCAGTATCCTTTCACTTTTAGTAAGCCGTCTTTGGTGAGGTAAGCAGATGAATTCCAGTGGCGGCCATGTTTAGCATCGTAAATAATACCATCTTCCCATGTATTGGTGCTTGGGTTGTAGGTAAGCTTTTCTACCACGTTCATGCCTAATATTTTACGGCTGCGCAGGGCTGGGTCGGGGTTAAGGTCATCTGTCCAGTAATCCATGGGCTTGGTATCATCATGGTCGTCAAATGCGATGATCTTTGCTTTAAACTCACCGCCTTCGCGGTAAACCTGCACGGTAAGGGCATCATCAATCAATTGCCATCTGCCACAAACCATCTCATCAACCGAAGCATGGTTAGGTGTACTGTAATTGGTACTGCTGTACAACATTATGATGCAAAAAATGGAGAGGAAGCGTTTTGTCATGGTATTGTCTTTAGTAGTTGATACTAAGGCAATACAAATGCCAAATTAAGCCAATGTTAAATACGGTGAAACACCATAGTGCGGCCAAGTAGTTTTACTTTCCAGTAACCTTTAACCTTAAGTGTGCCGCTGCCATCTAAAGATGCTGCAGCGCTCCAGTATTTACCGCTTTGTACTTCGTAAATGCGGCCGCCTTCCCATGAGTTTGATTTGGGATTGAATTTTAAATTTTCTACCACATCCATTCCCAATACCTTACGGTTGCGCAAGGTAGGGTCGGGGTTCTTTTTATCGGTAATGCTTTCCATGGGTTTATCTTTGGTAACACCACCGGTAAAGTGTATCATTTTTGCCCTATACGTGCCTTTATAAGGATACACTTCAACAACAAGGTTCTTTTCGCTCGATTCCCATTTGCCGCAGATACGGTTTGCATCGGCAGATGCATCAATATCAGGCTCGGTAACCGGTTTAAACGAACAAAGAACAAATAGGAGAATAACGGAAAGTATACGCATATAATTGGCCCCAATAATAGGGATTTATGCAATAACGCGTAAATAGGATTTTGTTTTGTGCGTAGAGACGAAAAAGTTTATAAGAATTAGAATATTTATTAAATTTGATGTTAATAAACCTTATTATGATCAAAATTACCCGCTTATTAATGTTGCTATGGATAGCGCTATGTTTAAACGCTTGTAAAAAAGATAGTACTCCAGCTGAGCCTGCTCAAAAAACTTACCTTCTAAAAAGCATAACAGTAGATGGCCATGTTGATGAATCATTTGAATACGATAGCAAAGGCTTGATAAAAACGTGGTCGTTAGACAACTTTGAATATAGTTTTACTTATGATGCCGAAGATCGCCTGAAAGAAGTTAAGTTGTATGAGTTATCAAAATCTGCATCTACTTGCAAGTGGGTTTACAGTTACTCCTCAAATAAAATACTTTTGACAAAGTATTATGACTATCAAGATACGCATAGTGTTTCAAAACAAACTTTTGAGTTAACAGGCAACAAGATCACGAAAGCTTTTTTTGATGAAGACGCGTCTTATTATTATTCGTACAAATATGATAACGCCTGGAATATTATACTCACAAAAAGCGTTGACGAAAAAAATCATAGTAGCACCGAAGATAAAATAACTTATGATGACAAAAAGGGCGCTTTTAGCATGATGAAGGGGTACAACATTTTCTTCTTTTTGGGTTCTCTCGCCCCTAAAGCTGGTTACACTAATAATATTATTGAGAAAGCTGTTGTAGGGCAAGAAGTTTATGAGCACACTACTTATCAATACAATGCTGATGGCTTTCCGATTTCAGGAACTACAAATTACAGGGATTTTGACGGTAGCCATTACGATGTAAAGTTTACATATGATTATATCATTAAGTAAGTTGAATTTTCTACTGTAAAGCATTAAGAACTTATTATAGCTCAAATAATACATTTGTAAAAGCCTGCTGTAAGATATAAATAAGGTAATATCGCCTATGATCCGCACCGAATGGATACCTTCAGCCTATGCTGATAGTAATACGCCCGTCATCCGCAAGGCTACTTTGGATGATAAGCCAATCCTGCTGAGGTTTGAGCAAGGCGTGGTAGAAGCAGAGCGCCCCTTTACCCCGGAGATGAAAGCCGGCGAACAGCAATATTACGACCTCGATTGGTTGCTAACTTCGCCGGATGCTTATTTGGTGGTGGCCGAACTGAACGGTGAACTTATTGCCAGCGGTTATGCACGTATCGATGCATCCAAACCCTATTTAAAGCACGCAGAAGAAGCTTACCTCGGTTTTATGTACGTGGTGCCGCAGCATCGGGGTAAAGGCCTTAACCGTTTGGTTATTGATGCCCTGAAACAATTTGCATTATCCCGCAACATAACCGAGTTAAGGCTGGAAGTTTACAGCGAAAATGCATCGGCCATAAAAGCCTACGAAAAGTTTGGGTTTACGTCTTATCTGCTGCAGATGCGCATGGGTTTAGGCGAATAGTGCAATCTTGTATATTTGCTGCACTGAGCCATGAAACTAACCCTCAACGATAGCAAAAGCGAAGGCGTGATATCCATGTGGATGGATGAGCCGCAGTTCGATAGGTTGTTTTACACCCGCGACCGCGAGCACCGCTACCTCACCATTGCCTGGAATAAAGGCCCTGCCCAAACTATCACCATTGATGAAGTGCCTTACAATATGCCACAGCAAAGCATTGTGCCGTTAATGGTAAACCAGTCGTTTAGGTTTCAGCGCCCTGCCGATATTGTGGCCTGGCAGTTTAACCGCGAGTTTTATTGCATTGTTGACCATGATGAAGAAGTAAGCTGTGTAGGTTTCATCTTTTATGGGTCAGATAAGCAGGTTATCATTGAGCTGGACGAGGCTTCGCAAAAGAAACTGCAACTGCTCTCAGAGATCTTTATTGAAGAGTTTAATACCCGCGATAATATCCAGGCAGATATGTTGCAGATGCTCCTGAAACGCCTTATTATTATCATCACCAGGTTGGCGAAAGCCCAGCATGCGGCGGGTGTTGCCCAGTCTGATGATCGCTTTAACATCATCCGTAAGTTTAATTTACTGGTTGAGAATAATTACCGCAACCAGCATACGGTATCGTTTTATGCCGATGCGCTGAACAAATCTCCTAAAACGCTCTCAAACCTTTTTGCGCTGTATAATCATAAATCGCCGCTGGCGGTGATACAGGAGAGGATAATGATGGAAGCGAAGCGACTACTCAATTATACCGAAAAATCGGCCAAAGAAATTACCTACGAACTGGGTTTTGAGGATACGGCCTACTTTAGCAATCTGTTTAAAAAACATACAGGCGTTTCGCCTACCGGCTTCAGAAATAATAAGGTTTTGGTTCCCGAAGGGAAATAATTACAAGTCGGCGGGAAATCTGTCTATTGGGTAGGGGCGTTTGGCGATGCACCTTTGTAGTGTTGAAAGCAATTAAAAAAATCAACCTACACAAAATGGAAAAGTTCACAGTACCAACCCGCGAAACCGTAACCGCAGAAAACCAGGCAATATTTGATAACCTTACCAAAGCCATAGGCCATGTGCCAAACCTTTATGCCGTGTTTGCCACATCAGACCATGCATTGGGTAACTACCTTGCCCTATCAAGCGGCAAAAACTCATTACGCGCCAAAGAACGCGAAGCCGTAAACCTGATAGTGAGCCAGGTTAACGATTGTTTATACTGTTTAAGTGCCCACACTGCCATCAGTAAATTAAACGGCTTTACCGATGATCAGATATTAGAGATCCGTGGAGGTTCAGCTTCATTTGATACCAAACTGGATGCGCTCGTAAAAGTTGCCAAAAGCATCACCGAAAGTAAAGGCCATGCCAATGAAGCCACTATTGAAGCCTTCTATGCCGCAGGTTATACCAAAGCAAACCTGATAGATGTTGCCATTGCCGTTGGAGATAAAGTGATAACCAACTACGTGTACGCTTTAACTGATGTACCTGTTGACTGGCCTGCTATACCTGAGTTGGTAGCCTAAGTATAAAATACTCTAAATAAATAAAGCCACTGTTATGCAGTGGCTTTTATCTTTAATGTAAAATTTTAAAAAGTTTTTGCACTTTTTGCTGTGTAGTTAAAAAATGCTACATTTAAAGAGTAGTTTTGCCCGAAACTATTTAAAGTAAGCCTATATAACCACATGGAAATTAAGAGCACCGGTGTAAAAAGCAGCTGGTTAAAGAATATGATCATCAAAAGGTTGTATTTTGATAAGGCGATGTCGTGCGCGGGTTTAAGTGTGCTTTTTGATAAAAGTATCCCCTCAATAGCCAAGGCTATTAACGAACTGATAAAAGAAGGTTTTGTGGTTGAGCAAGGCTATGCGCCATCAAGCGGCGGCCGACGCCCGTTGATGTACGCCATTAATGCAAAGGCCATGTTTATACTTGCTGTGGCTATGGATCAGCTATCGGCACGTATCCAGATGCTTGATCTAAATAACAGCCCGGTATCAGATATGATAACTGTTGAGCTGAAGCTGCACAATAATGACAATGCGTTGCCGCAACTCATAGCTCATTTGAATAATTATATCGCCCAAACAGGTGTACCTAAAGATAAAATTGCCGGTATCGGCATCGGCATGCCGGGCTTTATTAACGCCATTGAAGGTATCAACTATACCTACCTTGATGCGGGTGGCGAAAGCCTGAGCAAGTACATTGAACGCTCTACAGGTATCACCACCTATATTGATAACGACTCGAGTTTGATAGCCCTTGCCGAACAGAAGTTTGGCATAGCCCGCTCACAGCAGGAAGTAATGGTGATAAACCTGGGCTGGGGTATAGGCCTGGGGATGATCATTGATGGAAAGATCTTCCGCGGGTATAATGGTTTTGCGGGCGAATTGAGCCACATACCGCTGTCTGACGATGGTGAACTTTGCGTATGCGGTAAACGCGGCTGTTTAGAGGCCGAAGCATCAATGCTGGTTGTGGCACAAAAAGCCGAAGAAGGTATTAAGAAGGGCCGTGTTACCAGCCTGCAACTGCATAACGGCGAATCGAAATTAATGGGCGATGCCCTGATGGAAGCTGCCAACCAGGGCGACCAATTCGCCATAGAATTGCTTACCGAGGCGGGTTACAAAATAGGCAAGGCTTTGGCTATCCTTATCCATATCATGAACCCGGCTAACATCGTTTTGAGCGGTCGCGGTGCCAAAGTAGGCAAAATATTGATGGCTCCTATACAACAGGCGCTGCATAAATACTGTATCCCAAGGCTGTCATCGGGTACGGAGTTGCTGATCTCATCATTAGGTTTTGATGCCGAGCTGATAGGCGCGGCAGTACTGGTAATGGAGAATTTTGACAGGGAAGAACAAACTATTTAACAATAAGGTAATCTGCGCATCCTAATTTTGTAGGATGAAACAGACCTATACCTTATTACTATTTTTATTTGTTGCCCTATCGGCTTGTAAAAAAGAAGACAATAGCCCTGCCGCTAAAATTGTAGGCAAATGGTACATCCAAAAAACTGTCGACAGGGTGTTTGACGCTGATGGTAAAGTTACGTCAGATCTTACACTCACCTACGGTGCCAATGAAAATGGCTATATACTTTTTAATAAAGATAAAACCGGTCAGATATACATCAACGCATCTGGCACTCCGGAAGTCCATCAATTCAATTACGACGCAAGCCAAGCCAATAAAGTTATTTTATCTTACAAAGATTTAGATTTGAATACTGATTACCAGCTAACTAACGTTGATAATAATCAGATAATTTTAAGTATTGAGAGGCCTTTATCTGATCAAAATTCTGTAAAGCAGCGCAGTGAGATATACCTGATCAGGAAATAGACAAGCTTAAATACTTATTCCGTCGCCGATCTCAATGATCTGATGGAATTTGATATCTGTTTTTGCAAAGTGTCTCTGATAGTTATCATAGCGCTGTTTAAGAAAGAATTCTTTTGCGTAGCCATCATGTACCGGTAGTATTTGTTTGGGCCTTACACGGTCTGCAAAGCCTGCTATACGCAGCTCGTTGGCAAAGGGAGCCATGGTTACCATTATCAGCACTTCAATATCCGGGAACTCTGTCAATCGGGTTTCCATTGAATCAACCGGGTGCAGTACTTTATCGTTGATGATAAAGCCCGTCATCTGTGGGATGGGATTGTCAAGCAAAGGCTCGTGCTGTACCGGAAAAGCTTGTAATTTAAAAGGGCCTAATTCAAAAGTGCCTTCTTTTAAGGATTGATAGCTGAGACCTTCTTTAGCCAAGGCTTCGCCTACCTCGTCATTGGTGTAAACAGGGGCATTGCTAAGTTCTACAATCTTTTTCAGGTTTTCAGTATCCAGATGATCGGGGTGGATGTGGGTGATGATGATGGCATGTACATCGGTAAAATCATCAGGCTTAACCCTTCCTTCGGCAAAGGTGAATTTGCCCGGGTCAAACAACAATTTGTAACCCTTATCTTCAAAAACCAGGCAGGAGTGCAGGAACTTGGAAATTTTCATGTTTAACAGCAAAGTTTTAGAATAAACCCTGCCTGCATGCAAAAGTTTGGCTTACAGGATGTCTTTTAATTCCTCAAAGTGGTTAATAGTGGCCACCATACCGCTTTCAACCTTACCAAATCCGTACGATGCAAAAATGAACGGCACGCCTGCTTTGGTGGCCGAGTCATAATCGCCCATGGTATCGCCCACGTAAACCGGTGCCTGCAGGTTATGGTCGTTCACAATATCGCGGATGTTATCGGCCTTTGGGTTTCCTTTGGTACCATAGCACTGGTGCGCCAGGAAATGCGGGTGCATGCTATGCAGATCAAGGAATAATTCGATATAGCCGCTTTGGCAATTGCTTACAATGTATAACTTGTAGTTTTTGCCAAGATAGGTCAACGTATCTGCAAGGTTTGGATATAACTCGCCGCCTTGCTTGTGCAAGATGTCCAGCTCGGCAACAGAGCAAAGCTTTTGTACTTCGGCACGTTGCTGCTCATCAAGGGTAGGAAACAGCTTCATGAAGATCGTATCGTAGGTCATCCCTGTGATAGAGCGTACACGTTCGCGGGTCATCACTTCGCCGGCCATATAAGGGGCCTGGTCAATAGCGGTTTGCCAGGCGCGGGTTATGGTCTCGGTGCTGTCCCAAAGCGTACCATCCAAATCAAATATAATGCTGTCGAATTTTCCTTTTAAGCTTTCCATTTTGCAGTTATTGCCGCAAAAATAGATTTTATTTCGAGCCCGCCGGTTAATATATCGGAAATTGACCAAATGCGTACATTATCGTCATGATAGGGGTAGCCATCAGTAAAAATACGCGTGCCTGTTCAACTTTATCAGAATCGCCTTTAACAAATACGTGGTTAAGGTCGGTTATTATGGTGTCAATTGCTTTTTTCATGGTAAACAGATTGTGTGTTTCTGTTTATGTGACCATAGCAATTTTGAAAGGTTTAACGCGCAGAGCAGGCTAAATTGTAAAGTGCCTGTTACTCATCAAATAAAGATGTATTGTGGAAATTCCAGTCCTCAATATCAATAACACCGGCTTTGGTTTGGTAGTGGCTATCATCATTGGGGCATTTAACTACATAGCGTATGCCATCCACCAGTGCAACCACCGGCCGCGCGCCACAATACTTACAGTTTTTTACAGGTATAGATGCAGGTATATTTACATAACCCTTCATGATATGATATGAAGTTTCAATACGCATACAGACGCTGATCTTAGTTAATGTATAACACTCCCGTTAAACTAAATACAATTTAAGAAACCGCTATTGCAGTTTTAGCGTTGGTATACAGTTAGATACGTATTGATAATGAAAAGAGTTGCCTTTTTATGAAAAAGGTTTATTTGGCATCATTTACTTCTATCCAGTAACCATCAGGGTCTTGAATGTATACCTGCGATACGCCGTCAACACGGTGCTCTATCTGCCCCTGTACTTGTTTCCAGTTACAGTAGGCAATGTTTTTGGCTTTCAGCATCTCCACAAATTTGGGTACCGACGGTACGCTGAAACAGATATGATCGGCAATTACTTTGGTGGTTGAGCAATCGCTCTGGATAACGTGCATGGCAATGTTTGGCGCAATGCTATACCAGGTATGCACGGTATCTTTAAACGGGTTAGAGATGATCTTAAGATTTAGCACCGAGGTATAAAACTCATTGCTTTTTTTAAGATCTTTTGAGCAAAGGGCTACGTGGTTAAACACTGCCTGTGCTTTAGTTACAGCGGGCAAAGCCAGCATAGCGGCGCATACGGCAGCACCGGCCAATATTTTAGGTACAGAGATTCTCATCGTTTTCAGGTTTTGGTAAATATACATCAGTAATTGTATACGGTACAGTTTAAACTAAATATTTATGGTAACAATTGCCGTTACAATCAATAGGAGTATATTGTGGCTATGAACCAGGCTAAAGCTCATCCATCACTAAGTAATCGTGTCCGTGCGTTCAGCGCAGTAATTGCTGTTGTTTGTTTAGCTGCCGTTGGGCTACAGCTGGCCATCTCATTGCCGGCTTACTTCGAGAAAGGGCGTTCGCTCGGTGGTTCATTGGTTGAATATTTTAGCTATTTCACTATCCAAAGCAATTTGCTGGTTGCTTTGGCAACAGGTTCTGTTGCGGTAGGCGGTTTTTCGGACAGGTTTTTTACCAGGCCTAAGGTGCTCTCTGCAATTGTAGTTTATATAACCATAGTATGCGTGGTATATAATGCGGTATTGCGCGCAATCTTCCACCCCGTAGGTTGGGGGCGTGTTGCGGATGAGTTACTGCATGTGGCAGATCCCCTGCTGTATATCATCTTCTGGTTGATGGTAGTGCCTAAAAACGGTATCGCCTATAAAAGCACATTAAGTTGGTTATTGTATCCTTTGGTGTACATTGTTTACATCCTTATCCGTGGTGCATTCACTGCCCGCTACCCTTATTTCTTTTTAGATACCGTAAAATATGGTTACCCCAAAGTAGCTGTACACATCGCTATTTTGGTGGTGGTTTTCTGGATGTTTTGCCTGCTATATGCCTTTATAGCACAGCGTATTAGCGCTCGCAAATCAGCTTAATTATTTCTTTCTTTTTCATTATCTCCGTTTGTAACAAGTGTGTTATACACCCTCTGCGGCATTAAACTTGGATACTTCTATTCAGTTTAATATTTAAACAAGAGCAATAAACAAAGCTTAATAAGGAGATTTTCAATCATGAAAAAAAGCATCATAAAAATAATGGCAGTACTGGTATTAGGTACCGCATTGTTCTCAAGCTGTTCAGTAGATAACCGCACCCGCAGGTACGGCAGATACGATAGGTACCACCACGACAGGTATCACGACCGTTATGACGATCATCATTACCGCGGATACTAAGCACTAAAATAACTCAAACATTAACCTTAAACATAAAATAGATCATGAAGTACTTAAAAATATTTGCCGTTGCCGTAGTAGCTATGTTTGGTGTTAACACCGCTAAAGCACAGGTTTCCATATCCGCACAAATAGGCACGCCTGCACCCGTGGTGTACGAAGAGCCTGTATATGTAGCGCCACGACCTGTTTATCACCGCCCTCCACGCCGTGTGGTGGTGGTTGAGCGCAGGCATTACCGCCCGCGTTATCATCGCCCGGTATTAGTATCAAGAAGGTCATATTATCACCGCCCGGCGCATCGCCCGGTGTTGATGAGACGCCATCACTAATATTAAAGCCCTCACACTGTTAGCGTGAGGGCTTTTTATTTATAAACTTTTAGACAACATCATTGCCGTTGGCTTCAGCCAACGGATAACAGGAGTGATTTTTACAGTAGTTGTTTGACTTTTGTAAAATAATAGTCAAACAATGGCTGTTTTGCCACCAATTGCTGATCCTTTTATATCTTGCAGTCTTTAGCTCAATAAATTATGCACAGAGGCGGTTTATTCAATTTCTTTTTAATAGCATCAGCAATCACTTTCCTGATGGATTGGTATGTATTCAATGGATTACGTACCCTTACGCTCGACTGGCAATCGCGCTTTGCAAGGTTGGCGCTGCCATGGGGCTTTGTGATCGTATCCGTTGGCATCACGATAACTTTTTTGGTTGGATTGAACAGTTTCAATTCATCAAAAGGGATGACACCTTTCCATGAGTGGATGCTGAGCCTGTTCCTTACCTTTTTTGTAACCAAGCTGGTATTCTGTATTGTGCTTTCACTGGGCGATCTGGGCCGTTTTATAGCAGGACTGGTTGGCGAACATAAACAGGGCGAACCCTACTTCCCTAAGCGACGAAAGTTTATCAGCGAGCTGGCGATATTGCTGGCGGCATTCCCTTTCACATCGTTCTTTTATGCCATGTTCCGTGGTAAGTACGATTATAAAGTACACAGGCAAACCATTTATTACGATGACCTGCCCGATGCTTTTGACGGTTTTACCATCACTCAGTTATCAGATATCCACTCGGGCAGTTTTGATAATGTAGATGCCATGCAACGCGGTATTGATCTGGCGAAAGCCCAAAAATCAGACCTTTTTGTTTTCACCGGCGACCTGGTGAATAACGCTGCCTGGGAAATTGAACAATACATTGACCGTTTTGGCCAGATAAAGGCGCGTTTCGGGCAGTTCTCCGTATTAGGGAACCACGATTACGGCGACTATATTTTATGGGACAGCGAGCAGGCCAAACGCGATAATCTTGATAAATTAAAACGCCACCATGCCGAACTGGGCTACCGCTTGTTGCTGAACGAGAATGTGGAGCTTGAAAAGAACGGGCAAAAGATCTCACTGATAGGCGTAGAGAACTGGGGCAAAGGTTTCATCCAAAAAGGCGACCTTGATAAAGCCTTACAGGGTGTTGATGATAAGGCGTTTAAAGTGCTCCTCTCTCATGATCCTACCCACTGGGAAGAGAAGGTGCGTTATCATAAAACCGATATCCATTTAACGCTTGCAGGCCACACCCACGGCGCACAATTCGGGGTTGAAACGGCAGGTTTCCGCTGGAGCCCTGTGCAGTACCGCTATTTGGATTGGGCCGGTTTGGTTAAGAAAGATAATCGCCATTTGTATGTTAACCGTGGTTTTGGCTTCCTGGCTTTCTCGGGCAGGTTGGGTATTTGGCCGGAAATAACGGTTATCACGCTTAAAAAGAAAAAAGCTTAACTTAGGCTGATGGACAATAACATTTTCAGGCATTTTGCAGAGATCACTACAAAAGAAATTGCGCCCGGCTTTTTCTCAAAACTGATACATACCGATAGCAATACCATCAATTTTATTGAGGTAGCCGCAGGTTGCGCTTTGGGCACACACAGCCACGTGCACGAGCAAATGTCGTTTGTTATTGAAGGTAAGTTTCAGCTAACGGTTAACGGCACCGCACAGATATTGGATTCGGGCATGTTTGCCGTTATCCCTTCGGATGCACCTCATAGTGGCCTTGCCATTACCGATTGCAAACTGATAGACATTTTTACACCCGCCCGCGACGATTATAAGTAGCGGTGCGTTTACAATACCTATGAATTTTAAAGCCATAATATTTGACCTCGACGGCACCATTGCCGATACTTTGCCACTTTGTATAGCCTCCTTTAAAAAAAGCATTGAACCTTTACTGAACAAATCTCTTAGCAATGAGGAGATCATAGCCACCTTTGGTCCATCAGAAGAGGGGACTATCCGCGCATTGATCCCACAGCAGGAAGCCCAGGGCGTTAAAGATTATCTTTTGCATTACGAGGCCATGCACCATACCTGCCCGGCAATGTTCCCGGGGATAAATGAGTTGCTGCAAACCCTTGCCGATAAAGGCGTACAGCTGGCTATGGTGACCGGCAAAGGCATCCACAGTACAAAACTCTCGCTGAAGCAGTTTGATGCCACCCGTTATTTTGAAGTATTGGAGACGGGTTCGCCGGATGGCCCGGATAAAGTGAACGGCATTAAACGTGTGCTGCAAAGGTTGAATATACAGCCCGGGGAAGCTTTGTATGTAGGTGATGCCCCAAGCGATATCACAAGCTGTAAAGAAGTTGGTGTGCCGATAGCTGAAGCGGCCTGGGCGCATACCACAAATGCCGCCGAACTGATTCCCTTAAAACCCGACTTTATTTTTTACAGTGTTGATGATTTTAAAGATTGGGTTATTGAAAATACCGACAGCAAAAGCTGATTTTTCAACTCATATTTTTAAGCCGATTTAATACATTTGCCGCATGGCTATTACCCGCGCTACATTAACCGACGTACCTGAACTGGTTGCTTTAATAAACTCTGCCTACCGCGGCGAAGGTGCCAAACAAGGCTGGACCACTGAGGCCGATATGATAGAAGGTACCCGTATTGATCATGATAGCCTTACCGAAGAACTGAATGACCCTAACGTTACCCTGTTCAAAAATACCGAGGATGGTAAAATAACGGGCTGTGTTTACGTGCAAAAACGTAATGATAAACTGTACCTGGGCATGCTTACCGTATCGCCAACCCTGCAGGCTAAAGGTTTGGGCAAACAACTGCTGCAGGCTGCCGAAGAACATGGCCGTGCCGGCGGTTTAAAAGCCATGACCATGACGGTTATCACCAAACGCCACGAGCTGATAGCCTACTACGAGCGCCGTGGCTACGCCAAAACCGGCGAGGTGATATCGCTCAACATCCCCGAGCAATTTGGCCGTGTAAAAGAGCCATTGGAGATGTACATATTTGATAAGCCACTTTAATCTAATCTTCTTTTATTGAGTTGCTTGCAACCATTTTTGCCGTTTTTGTATCTTTAAGTGTAACGCCGCCAAAATAACGGTGTCCTTTACATCAGAGAACTATTAAGGCATTGTATGGAGCATTTATCCCCGCACCTAAAGGATTTTATTGTTGATTATTGCAAGCGGTACAAGGTTGTGCCGGTTGATACATCAATGATAAAGGCAGATACCAGCCTCGATCTCGACCTTGATATTTACGATATTGAAATAGATATGTTTTTGGCAGAATTTGCCGAACATTTTAAAATAGACAAGTCGAAATTCAGCTGGTATAAATACGGGTACCCAAAAGGATCAACCCGTGTGCGGATGCTGAAAGCCATGTTTGGCTACAAGTACGGTTGGGTTAAAAAGCTTACCGGCTATTGCTATAAACCTAAATTTAAGGTAGAGGTATTACAACAGGCTTTAGATAACGGAAAGCTGGTTTGATACTAAAAGATAAACTGTCGTGCTGCCCCAAGGCCAAAAGGCAGCATCACACACAAAATACAGGCTATGACAGGTTGAGTTTTTACGGTGTGGGTCCCGGTTTGGTAGCTAACAACCCGGGATGACAGTATTTTTTTCATCATCCGGGCACACGCTCGCCCTTTTCGCTGTACTCTATCAGCTTTTGCAGGCGGCTCAGCTGCGTTTTCTCCTGTTTGGCACTCATCACCCTATGGAAGGCGACTTTGCGGTACCACGGTGCCTGCGCCTCAAAATACGCCCATGCTTTTTTGTTAGCTTTAAACAGCTTGGTGTAAGCCGGCAAAAGCACTTTCTCCTCGTTCTCGAAAGCATATATCCCCGACTTTTCTTCCTTCCGTTTAGCATAGGCCGCTACACCGGCAGGTTGCATCAACCCCTTTTCAGTCAGCTCTGCCACTTTTTTCATGTTTACGGCGCTCCAGATGCTATCGGGTTTGCGCGGCGTAAAGCGGATGGTATAACTTTTATCATCAATGGATTTTCGCACACCATCTATCCATCCAAAACACAACGCTTCATCTACCGATTGCGGCCAGGTAATACTTGGCAAGCCGCTGCCTGTTTTATAAAAGCCCACCAGCAGTTCTTTCTCCTTATCGGCGTTTAGCTCAAACCATTCACGAAAAAGGGCAGGCGTTTCAAAAAATACAGGTTGCATAGGGCTAATATACAATTACCCCTCAGGATTTTTTAGAGGTAGCAACGATCACAATACCGCCAACCAGTAGTATTCCGCCCAGGTAAGGTGGCCAGTTTACAGTTTTTTCCCTATCTGCCGATACCTGTATCGGTCCCGCGTCTATGATCTTTTCTTTTTTGGTGTAAGTGAAGCCTGTCCATATCAGCATTGCCGCGCCAACTACTATCAGTATAAGGCCTAATGTTTTGTTCATGGTGTTTGGTTTAATGGTTTATTAGTGTGAATAGTATTTTTTGGGGATTTGTTTTTGGAGCCCTAACTAAATTGCGAAGCATTCATGAACGCTCGTTAAGCCCTCTCTAAATCTCCCCCGCCAGCTGGCGGGGAGACTTTAAATGAATTTCTTAAAAGCCCCTCTTCTTCGGAGAGAGGTTTGGGGAGAGGCTTCCTTGCCACGCTGTCGCTCGCAATGACGGGATTGTACGAGCTCATCACAATTTTTTTTATTACGTTTGAAACGGGCTCACATTAAAGCAAACATGAAGGATGAACTGATACTGGAGACCATTACGGTTACCAAGAATTTTTTTGGCGATAAATCTTCAGGGGTAAATAATATCACCGTTTTTATACCCAAGGGTAAGATAACCGGTATAGTGGGGGAGAGCGGCAGCGGTAAAACTTCATTGCTGAAATTACTGTCGGGCCACATGAAGCCCGATTCCGGCGACGTGTTCTTCCACGGGGCGCCGTTGCCGGTGCGGGGGCATAACATGGAGCCTGAGCATGCTAAAATTGCTATGGTAAGCCAGGATAATAGCGACATGGAAATGGCCGCTACAGTTTGGGATAACCTCGGCCGTTCCTTGCCTGCCGAGGACGTGAATTACAAACTACAGAAAATAACGCAGGCGCTTAACCTGCTGGGCATATATGAGCTTCGCGAGCAGCCCTTCGGCAAGCTAAGCGGCGGCGAAAAACAACGTGTCACTATCGCCAAAGCATTGATAAACCGACCCGAGGTATTGATGCTGGATGAGCCTTTTAACCAGGTTGATGCCAACTACCGCGAAGGCCTGCAGCATGATATCCGCCAGATAGTAAAAGAATGGGGGGTAACCGTTGTATTGGTATCGCACGACCCAAGCGAGCTGCTTTCCATGGCCGATGAACTCATTGTGATAAAAGAAGGCGAGATTGTAGAACACGGCTCGCCCGAGAAATTATACGAAAGCCCTAAGTTGCTTTACACTGCCAAAATACTGGTAAGCTGCAGCGAGCTAACGGCTGCCCAGGCAAAGGTTTGCGGTATCAAATCAAAACGCGGCGCAGTGGTTATCTACGCCGAGCATATTCAGATCGCGTCCATGGCTTTAGGCGCCAAGTGGCTTGTTAAACAAGTGCTATACAAAGGTTTTTACGAAGAACTCATCATAGAGCGCGATGAAGTTACCCTGCGCTTGCAGAACTTCGCCCTGCGCAAGTACCCTGTAGGCAGCAAGGTGGGCATCAAGATCACCAAGTTTTACGAATTTGGTAAGTGGTTGGGGTAATATCAACAAATACGTCATTGCGAGTAATAAAAACATATTGTCATTTCGAACGAGCGACAGCGAGGAGAAATCTTGTTAGATAAAACAAGTTGAACTATGCATGAGTAACAAGATTTCTCGTCACCCTCAGGTACATATCCCCACCCTTCTGCTCGCTCGAAATGACATTTTTTTCACTCACTTACTTACTCATACAACTTCATACACACCTCACAATAAAAACTTGTACGGTGCGATCTGCCGGTGTCTTTGCGGATGAAGGGCACATGATCTCGCGGGCATTCTTTTTTATGGTAGGCCTGCCAGTTACGTTTTAAAGTGCCGGCTTTTTTCTGCTCCAGAAACTGAAAAGCGTACTTTACGGCCTCTTTTATCATTTCTCTCAGCTTTTTTGGCGGCAGGGCAGCAATCAAACTTTCCGGATGAATGCGGGCGTTAAAAAGGGCTTCGTTTTTTATGATGTTACCCACGCCCGAGAAAATGTGCTGGTCCATCAACGCATCGCAGGCTAACAGTTCCGGTTCGGCTTTCATCTTTTTGATGGCTTTGCGGCTGTCCCACTCGTCGCTCATTACATCGGCCTGCCAGTCGTAAATATCATCAAGCGGTTCGGTAATTAATTGCAGTTGGCAGGCGTAAAAGTTAAGCTCCGTATCGTCACTAAACCGCAGCCCTAAGCGTGGCGGCTTAGCCGTGTGCGAATTAATGCGGTAAGTGCCAAACATCATCATGTGGATGCGCGCGGTAAGGTCAGGAAAGCAGATGAGGAAATGCTTGCCCCAGCTTTTAAAATCGATGATGGGTTTATCTGTAAGCAAAGAAACATCCAGCGATCTATTGTTGCAAGTGGCCTCAACAACGGTTTTGCCTTTAAACTGCTGAACCTTCTCTTTAAGGATAAGTATGCTTGGGCCTTCGGGCATGTAATTGGTTTACATCAGCATAAACAAATATTACGCCGAAGATGCCTCTCGGTAACCCGTCGTCATGCTGAATTTATTTCAGCATCTCACATGCTAAGTTGAACGGCATGTCCTGTGGGATCCCGAAATAAATTCGGGATGACGTGAAGTTTAGATCCTACTCCCCTTTAGGGGGCCGGGGGGCTACTAATGCCCGCTCTTCCTCTTCAATAATCCACCCGTAGTATCATCCACACTGGTTTGTACAATAAAGGCTGCCGGGTCAATTTTTAATATCTCGCGTTTAAGCAACGGTACCTCGAGGCGGGTAGCTACAGTAAAAATGATCTCGCGGGGCGAGTTGATATGCCCGTCTTTACCATAACCGCTTTTGCCCTGATAAACGGTAACACCACGGCCAAGGCTTTGGGTAATGGCAATACGTATTTCTTCGCCTTTGGCAGATACCACCGTCATGCCGGTATATTGCTCCAGACCGTTCAGTATAAAATCGATCATCTTAGAAGCCGACAGGTAGGTAAGGATAGAGTATAAGCCCGACTCGACACCCAGCGTAAATACTGCCACCAGGAATATCAAAACGTTAAGCATCAGGATAACGTCGCTCACGCGTACTACCTGGGCCCGTTTGCTTACCAGTAAGGCAGCTATCTCGGTACCATCCAACACGGCACCACCACGAATGGCCATGCCTATCCCTGCGCCAATAAATACACCGCCAAATACCGCGGTAAGCAGTTTATCGTGCGTAACATCGGGGAAATGGAAAAATGCCAGGCATAGCGAAAGGCCGGCAATGGCGGCTGCGCTTTTAACAGCAAACTTTAAACCCAGCTTACGGTAGCCCAATACCAGGAAAGGAATATTAATGA
This sequence comes from Mucilaginibacter conchicola, assembly GCF_003432115.1. Taxonomy (GTDB): domain Bacteria; phylum Bacteroidota; class Bacteroidia; order Sphingobacteriales; family Sphingobacteriaceae; genus Mucilaginibacter; species Mucilaginibacter conchicola. The sequence continues at coordinate 1,358,906 of NZ_QWDC01000001.1, read as the reverse complement.
TAAAAATAAGTACCGAAAGGGGAGTCTTGGTGATATCGGCAACCAACATGGATATGCCTGTTACGCCGCCATCAATAAAATGACTTGATAGTAGAAATCCTTTTAGGCCGAACCCTGCAGAAAAAATACCGCAAATAAGTAAAACAGTATCAACCAGTACGTTTTTGAGCTTCATAGTAGAAATTAGGTTAGCAAACGGGCTTAATATAGCTAAAAAAGCCCGTACAGCCTAATTTTACCAGCCGCCTTGCAAGCCTTCTTTAAGCGCTGCGCGGTAGTTCTCGAGGTTAAACGAGTAAAGGTATGGTGCTTTATGCGCGCCGCCTTTGCGGGTCTGTTGCAATTTGTTTAAAATGCCAAAACCTAAAATACGGCGCTGGAAATTACGGCGATCCAGTTTTTTATCCAGTATGGTCTCATAAAGTTTCTGCAGCTCGGGCATGGTAAACTCCTGCGGCATCAGGCTGTAGCCAATTGGTTGATAGTTCAGTTGCAGCCTTAGGGTATCCAAAGCGGTGCGGAAAATATTCTCATGATCTAACTGAAATTCGGGCAGGTCGTTCAGGTCGCGCCAGGTACAAACTTCAGAGAATGAATCGGGCATGGGTTTTACGTCAACAAAATCAACCAGGGCGTAGTATCCTATCGAGATAAAACGCTGGTTAAAGAACAAGTTGTCTTTGTAAGTCTCTTTATGAAATTTAGTACGATCGGGGTCGCCAAAAACATGGAACTGGCGTAAAAAAACCTCGTCAATACCGGTGCGCTCCTTTAATATACGGTTAGCCGCCTGCTCAATAGGCTCTTCGTTAAGCACAAAGCCCCCCGGCAGGTACCAGGCTTCTTCGTTATTGCTTTTCAGCATCAGAACCTTTAACTGGCCCTCATGAAAACCAAATACAACGCAGTCTATAGACACATGGTTAAGATATATCTCCTCTGCCTGCGCCCAATGCTCTTCCAGTTCCTGTTTTGTTAACATGATGGGGTATTATAGATAAAAAACTTTGAATGTTTAATTTTAATATTTACAATTGTGTACAAATTACACCCTATTTTAGTGTAATTTATAATGCCAATTATACTAATAAGTTTTACAGTTATTTAATAAAGATAGGTTAACATTTTAATAATGTTGGCTTTTACCGCGTCAAAACTGTTTTTAGATGAAAAAAATCTTTACCCCTAAAAGTGCTATTTGCATAAGCGCTGCTCTCTTATTCGGTTTTAAAAGTGTTAACGTAAATGCGCAAACCACTGCCGAAACTGCTAAAATGAACGCCTTTGTAAGCGGCCTGATGAAAAAGATGACCATTGATGAAAAGATTGGTCAGCTTAACCTGGTAACGGGTGGTATGGCTATCACTGGTTCGGTAACCAACAGCGGCATTGGCGATGGCGTTAAGAACGGATCTATTGGTGGTATTTTTGGCCTTTATGGCACTGCCGAGGTTCGCAAAATGCAGGAAGCTGCTGTTAAAGGCTCGCGTTTACATATACCGTTAATATTTGGTTTAGATGTTATCCATGGTCACCGTACTATATTCCCAATACCATTGGGTATGTCGGCAACGTGGGATCTTGATCTTATTAAACAATCGGCCCGCATTGCTGCCAAAGAAGCAACTGCCGAAGGTTTGAACTGGGTTTTCTCGCCTATGGTTGATATAGCCCGCGATGCACGCTGGGGACGTATATCAGAAGGTAGCGGCGAAGACCCTTACCTGGGTGGCCGTATTGCTGCTGCAATGGTTCGTGGTTACCAGGGCACCAGCCTAAAAAATGCTGATGCGGTAATGGCCTGTGTAAAACACTTTGCCCTTTATGGCGGTGCCGAAGCTGGTCGCGAATATAATACTGTAGATATGAGTCGCCTGGCTATGTATAATTATTATCTGCCACCTTATAAAGCTGCTTTAGATGCAGGTGCGGGTAGTATCATGAGCTCGTTCAATACGGTTGATGGTGTGCCTTCAACTGTAAACAAATGGTTGCTTACCGACCTTTTGCGCAAACAATGGGGCTTTAAAGGTTTTGTGGTATCAGATTATACATCGCTTAACGAGGTAACTAACCACGGCCTTGGCGACCTGCAAACGGTATCGGCCCGCGCCATTAATGCAGGCCTGGATATGGATATGGTTGGCGAAGGTTATTTAAAAACACTGAAGAAATCATTACAAGAGAAAAAAGTTACCATTGCTGATATTGACAGGGCCTGCCGCCTTGTGCTTGAGGCTAAATATAAATTGGGTTTGTTTGATAATCCTTACAAATCGCTTGACCCGGTTCGTGAGAAAAATGATATCATGAACGAGGCCAACCGTACTGCTGCGCGCGTTACTGCCGAACACTCTTTTGTACTATTAAAGAATGATGCACAAACATTGCCGTTAAAGAAAGCAGGTGGCAGCATTGCGTTGGTTGGCCCACTGGCCAACAACAAACGCGATATGTTAGGTACCTGGGTTATTGGCGGCGAGTGGGAAAAATCAGTTAGCGTGATGGAAGGTATCCAACGTGTGGTTGGCGATAAAGTAAAGATCAACTACGCCAAAGGCAGCAATATTACTGATGATACTACCTTTATGAAGCGCCTTAACTTTGGCCCGGGCATGGTATCATTAGATAAAAAATCGCCTAAGGACATGATCGATGATGCTGTTGATGCGGCAAAAAGATCAGACATTATTGTTGCTGTGGTAGGCGAGTCGCAAAGTATGAGCGGCGAATCATCAAGCCGTTCTGATATCGGCATACCGGAAAGCCAGCAAAAAATGCTTAAAGAACTGGCTAAGCTTGGTAAACCGATGGTACTGGTGGTGTTTAACGGCCGCCCGCTTACCCTGCAATGGGAAAATGATAATGCTACCGCTATATTAGATGTATGGGCGCCGGGTACTGAAGCAGGTAATGCGATAGCCAACGTGTTATTTGGTAATTACAATCCATCGGGTAAACTAACCACAACCTTCCCGCGCAGTGTGGGCCAGATACCTTTATATTATAACCACTTAAATACTGGCCGCCCTTATACCGATGGCCCAACTAAATTTAAATCAAACTACCTTGATATTGATAATTCACCTTTATATCCGTTTGGTTATGGTTTAAGCTACAGCAAATTTGAATACAGCAACCTTAAATTAAGCAAAACCAACTTAAAAGGTAACGAAACGCTTACTGCTACAGTTACTGTAACCAACAAAGGCCAGTACGCCGGCGAAGAAACGGTACAGTTATATATAGGTGACCCTGAAGCAAGCATCAGCAGGCCGGTTAAAGAGCTTAAGGATTTCAAAAAACTATCGTTGCAAGTAGGAGAGAAGAAAGAAGTGACGTTTGCTATCACCCCTGATAAACTGAAATTTTTTAACAGTGATCTGAAGTATGATTGGGAGCCGGGCAAATTTGTGATAGAGGTTGGTACTAACTCAGATATCACCGAAAAAGCAAGTGTAAAGTGGCTTAAATAATTTAAATATAATTTATATAAACTGTCAAAAAAACAGCTTTTGCATTGCGCAAAAGCTGTTTTTGTTTATACAAAGTTTTTATAGGAGTAAAAAATGGGCTTGGTGTATTTTGTACGTGTAAATGTCGTTTAGACAGTATTCGGGTGCGGGAGATTTAATTGTTCGTTAACAATATGTTTATTTTGAGGGATGGACTTTTTAAAAAAAAACACAAAGTTTTTAAAATGTAAAGGTAGTATAACGAGTTTGTGACGTTAGCCCGTTGATTTGGGCTTTTTGACCCTGAAAAACAGCCTTTTGCAATAAAGTGGCTATTAACAATATGATAATTTAAGAGTGATTATTGTTGTTAATAAAATGCTCATGGGTTGTAATTGTGATGTAATTGTTAAAATAATGGCAAAAAAATAAATAATTCGTAAATCGTTATTTTATGCTTGTGTAACATTTACACTGTATTTATATTAGAGGAATACCATTATAAACCAGTTTCTTTATAAAGAAACGCAAAACCAATTTAACCAGATAAAGTGATTTCGCATTTTTTGCAGAGTTGCCCGTCTGAAACTGAACAGTAATATTTTAATAGGATAGTGTAACTATATGATTAAACTTTTACAATTTCTTTTTTCATATCTCAAAACTAAAGGCCCATGCTTTTTTCCTGAAAGAAGAGATTCTATCCGTTTGTCTTATGTTACCGTTAAACGGCGGCGAACGGGCACTCCCGGCCATGTTCCACCATCTCACCACGAATAAGGTCTTAAATCAAATATATTAATCAACTAAATCTCAATCTCATGTTTAAAAGTTTACTCCGCAAAGGAAGAGCGCTGTGCCTGCTACTGGCTTGCATGGTTTCTTCGCTGGTAGTTACAGCTCAAACAAAACACACAGGTAAGGTTACAGGCAGCGACGACAAGTTGCCGGTAGTTGGCGCCTCAATTTTGTTAAAGGGTACTACCATAGGTACACAAACAGACGTAAACGGTAATTACAGTATATCTGTTAAGCCGGGCGATGTGCTTGTGATCACCTACCTGGGTTACACAACCCAGGAAGTTACAGTAGGCCAAAGCGACGTTGTTAACGTTAGCTTAAAGTCTGCAAATAATACTTTAAACGAGGTTGTAGTAACAGGTTACACCGCTCAGCGTAAAAAGGACATCTCAGGTTCTGTTACCACGGTAAACGTTACTGCAGCTAAGTCAGTACCAACAGTAAGTGCTGAGAATATGTTACAAGGCCAGGCAGCCGGTGTTAACGTTGTTACACAAGGTGCCCCTGGTGCAGGTGCGCAGGTAACTATCCGCGGTACCAGCAACTTTGGTAACTCATCTCCACTTTACGTTGTTGACGGTTTACAAACCGGTAGCATCTCAAACCTTAACCCTAATGATATCGAGTCTATCTCTGTATTGAAAGATGCCGGTGCGGCAGCTATCTACGGTGTTAGCGGTGGTAATGGTGTGGTTGTGGTAACTACCAAAAAAGGTAAACAAGGTAAAGCAACTATCTCTTACGATGCTTTCTACGGTACTACACAGCCATTAAGCGGCAACGTGTTTAACCTGCTTAATGCAGACCAGTACGAGCAATTGGTTGGTAAAGTAGATCCTGATAACGACCTGATGAAAGGTAACAACAAAAAGTTTTATGACTATGGTTACCAATCAGCATCTGCTAAAGGTGTTTTCAACCAGGCGCAGGCAAACAATTTTATACCTAACTATCACCTTGATAACGATCCGGCTAAAGATTACCTGATCCAGAAATTTGTTAGAGGTGCAGGTACAGATTGGTTCCACGAAATTTTCAAAGCAGCACCTATCCAACAACATTCACTTAGTGCAAGTGCCGCAAGCGATAAAAGCTCTTACTTCTTATCATTTGGTTACACTAACCAACAAGGTACCCTTATCAACACTTACTTTAAACGTTACCAGGCACGTGTTAACACTACCTTTAACGTAAAAGATCATATTCGTTTAGGCGAAAACATGAGCTTTTTCTATAACACTTCACCAAACGGTGGTGGTGGTTTAGGTAACGGTGGTAACCAAAACGAGGGTAACCCTATTTCTGAAACTTATCGTACTTTGCCTATTATCCCTGTATATGATATTGCAGGTAACTTAGGTGGTACTTACGCAGGCCCTGCAGCTTTGGGTAACGCGCTTAACCCTGTTGGTATACAACAACGCCAAACCACTACTCACACAAATGAGTACGGTATACAAGGAACTGTATTTGCTGAGGCTGATTTCCTTAAGCATTTTACTGCGCGTACTGCTTACAGTGCTGATATTTACAACCGTTACTACTACAACATTGGCTACCGCCAGTATGATAGCGGTGAGGCCCATGGTGGTAACAATACCTACAATGAAGGCTCTTCATACGCAACTAACTTTAACTGGAGTAATACCATTAGCTACAAACAAGTATTTGGTAAACACAATGTTAGCTTGTTAGGTGGTTTTGAGCAAAGAGGTTTCACCGGTCGTAACATTAACGCAACCGCTAAAAACCTGTTCTCGCTTGATCCGTTCTACGCAAACATCACCAACGGCCAGGCAGGTCAAACAACTGCAAACAGCTCATTTGGTGCAAACGGCCAAAACCTTAACAGGATCATGTCGTTCTTTGCGCGTTTAGATTATACTTACAACGATAAATACATCCTGGGTGCAACTATCCGCCGTGATGGTAGCTCTTTATTTGCTGCAGGTAACAAATGGGGTACTTTCCCGGCTGTATCATTGGCATGGAGAGTTTCTCAGGAAGAGTTTCTTAAAGGTAACCAATGGTTAAATGACTTGAAGATCCGTGGTAGCTACGGTACATCAGGTTACAACTCAAACGTTGGTGTAAACAGTGCTTACGCCGCATTTGGTGGTGGCCCTGGTAGCTCTTCATATCCAATTGATGGTTCATCAAGCGCTGTTATCCCTGGTTACTTCCAAAACTCATTGGGTAACAACAAAACAACCTGGGAAACTGATAAAGTATTTAACGTTGGTTTTGATGCAACATTCTTAAACCACTTTGATGTAACTGTTGAGTACTACAAGAAAACCATCAGCGATCTGCTTGTAAACGTACCACTTCCTGCAACTGTTGGTGGTAGCGATGGCGCTATCCCTGCTGTTAACTTTGGTACAGTTGTTAACAAAGGTTTTGATATCAGTGCTAACTACCGTGGTGCTTCAGGTGATTTCACTTACTCTATCGGTGCTAACATCACTACTATCAACAACAAAATTACCGATCTTGGTGCTCCGTTCTTCACAACCGGTATCCGTAACGGTAACGTAGTTTACAACCAGATAGGTGGTAGCATTGGCCAGTTCTATGGTTACAAAGTAATTGGTTACTGGAACAGCAAAGCTGAAATTGATGCGCTTAACGCACAACAAAAACCAGATATTTTTGGTTCAACCCCGGTTTACCAAACTGACGCAGCAGCTGGTCGTTTCCGTTATGCTGATGTTAACGGTGATGGCCGTATTACTGATGCTGACCGTACAAAAATTGGTAACCCGCTTCCTGATTTTACTTACGGTGTAAACTTAAACCTTGGTTACAAGAAGTTTGACCTTAGTGCTGTATTCTATGGTTCACATGGTAACGATATTTACAACACTATCAAATACTGGACTAACTTCTACGGTTCACAAACCGGTAACAAAAGCTTAGACCTGTTAAACAACTCTTGGACTCCAACCAACACAAATCCTAAAGCGCCGATCCTTGAGAAAACAACCAACTTCAGTACTTCAGATGCGATCAGCTCTTACTACGTAGAAAGTGGTTCGTTCCTTAAATTAAGATCAGTACAAGTTGGTTACACATTTGAGCCATCAATGCTTAAAAAAGTGGGTATCGATAAATTACGTGCTTATGTACAAGGTACTAACCTGTTCACTGCTACTAAATACAGTGGTCTTGATCCGGAGTTACAGTCTGTTGACCGTAACAGCCCTGGTATTGATTTGGGTAACTATCCAAACAACGAGCGCAGATTTATTTTTGGTGTAAACCTTAGTTTCTAATAATAACTAACAGAAGATATAAAGATAATAGTTATGAAAAAAAGCTTTAAATTGAAAGTAATTATTCCGGGCACGCTTATGTTGGTCGGTTTAACTTACTCTTGCAAAAAATTCCTTGATCAGGCGCCGATCGGCTCTTTGATCCCAGAGGTGATTGCAACACGTACCGGTGTAGATGGTGTGCTGATCGGTGCATATTCTGTTGTAGATGGTGTTTTTGACGGCCAGGCTGGTAGCCCTTGGGAAACCGGTACGGATAACTGGGTATATGGTAGTGTGGTTGCGGGTGATGCCTTCAAAGGCTCTAACCCTGGTGACCAGCCTGCTGCGGCTAACCTTGAAGCGTTTAGCGCAACAGGTGCCAATGATTACCTTGACCATAAATGGCGTGTTTGCTACGCTGGTGTACAGCGTGCAAATGACGTTTTAAGGTTGCTTCCGCAAGTTAAAGACGGATCTATTACTGACGCGCAAAAAACTCAGTACATTGCTGAGGCTCGTTTCTTACGCGGATTTTTCCACCTTGAGGCTGCTAAGCTTTGGAAAAACATCCCTTACATTGATGAGTCGATAACTTACACGGCAAATAACTACAATGTGCCAAACACAGGCCCAATCTGGGATAAAATAGAGGCTGATTTCAAAGCTGCTGCTGCAGACCTTCCTGAAACTCAACCACAAATTGGCCGTGCCAACAAATGGGCAGCGCTTGCATTTGAAGCTAAAACCCTGATGTTTGATCACAAATACGCTGATGCATTAAAGATCTTAGCAGATCCGGCTACTGGTGTTTTAACGCATGGTAAAACATCATCTGGTGCCGATTATAAGTTAGGTAAATACGCCAACAACTTTAACCCATCAACCAAAAACGGTGCCGAGGGTGTGTTTGTGGTACAGGCCTCAGTACATGATGGTGCTAACGGTTTAAATGGTAACGCTGGTAGCGTACTTAACTTCCCATCAGGCGGCCCTGCCGGATGCTGCGGTTTCTTCCAGCCTACTTTTGATTTTGTAAACTCATTTAAAGTTGATGCTAATGGTTTACCATTAATTGATACTTACCAAAATGGTTACATCAAAAATGATCAGGCTGTTGCTGCCGGTACTATTTACATGCCAGGCGATGAGTTAGTTGATGCAAGGTTAGATTGGTCAGTTGGCCGTCGTGGTATCCCTTACTTAGACTGGGGTATTTGCCCGGGTGCTGCTTGGGCTCGTGACCAGCCAAATGGTGGCCCTTACCTGCCAATTAAAAATGTTTACTACAAATCTGCTCAAGCTACAACTTCAGACAGCTACGGTGGTTGGGCTGCTAACCAGTCAACAGCAAACAGTTACAATGCTATCAGGCTTGCCGACGTAATACTATGGGCTGCAGAATGTGCCGTTGAAGCAAATCAACTTGCTGATGCGCAAGGTTATGTAAACCAAATCAGAGAGCGTGCTGCTGATGAAACCGGCTGGGTTAAAGGTAAACTTACAGGTTACGGCAATAATGATAAAGGAGAACCTGATGCAACTAAACCAATTGTAAACAACTCACAGCTTGCTGCTAACTACAAAGTAGGTTTATACACAAACCAATTTGTTGCCAATGGCCAGGCTTGGTCACGCAAAGCAGTTTACTTTGAGCGTAAGTTAGAGTTGGGTATGGAAGGTCACCGTTTCTTTGACCTTTCTCGTTGGGATGCTGTTAACGGCGGCCCTGTAACCGGTATCATGTCAACTGAAATTGAGAAATTCCTTAAAAACACTCGTGACTTTGGTGATTCATTTACATCAGCAGTTATGAAGGTTGCTAAATTCACTTCTAACAAGAACGAAATTTATCCTATTCCTCAAAACCAGATCGACTTGTCTAAAGGTACTTTGAAGCAAAACCCGGGCTATTAATCATAGTCAGAATAATTAAAAAAGAGGGGAAGATGTATCGTCTTTCCCTTTTTTTTTTGGATATATTTGTTAATAACCGTTTATGAAACCCCTAAAATACCTGCTGATAATAACCACAGTTTTGTTTGCTTCATCATGTAAGAAAGCAACACTTTTTGAGCGTATATCTTCATCACACTCCGGCATAAAATTTAATAATGAGATTGTGGAGAACGATAGTATTAACCCGCTTGATAAGCTGAACATTTATAACGGTGGTGGCGTTGGTATAGGCGATTTTAACAATGATGGCCTGCAGGATATTTATTTTATAGGTAACGCTGTAGCCAACAAGCTTTACATTAATAAAGGCGATTTTAAGTTTGATGATGTAACCGAGCAGGCCGGCGTAGGTGGCAAAGGCGGCTGGGGCCGCGGTGTAGCTGTTGTTGATATCAATAACGACGGACTGAAAGATATTTACGTTTGCTACACGTTGCTTAATGATTCTGTTAAGCGCACAAATTTACTTTACATTAACCAGGGGCCAGATAAAAACGGCGTTCCGCATTTTAAAGAATCAGCAGAAGAGTATGGGCTTAAGATAAATGTACACTCCACTATGGCTTCGTTTTTTGATTATGATAACGATGGCGATCTGGATATGTACCTTACCGTTAACGAGGCCCAATCAACAGATAATACAAGCCAGTTTAGGCCGTTGGTAACAGATGGTACAAGCAAAAGCACGGGCAAACTTTTCCGTAATGATTATGATCCCGTTTTAAAACACCCGGTTTATAAAGATGTATCAAAAGAAGCAGGCATCCTTATTGAAGGTTATGGCCATGCCACATCAACTGTTGATATAAACCGTGATGGCTGGAAAGATATTTATGTTACTAACGATTTCCTGCCCAACAATATCCTCTACATCAATAACCACGACGGTACATTTACCGATCGTACGCAAGAGTATTTTAAACATACTGCCACCAGCGCCATGGGGCAAGACATCCAGGACATTAATAACGATGGCCTTGCTGATGTTTTTGAACTGGATATGGACCCGGAAGATAACTATCGTAAAAAGATGTTTATGCCCGGTACCCAATACCAACTCTACCAAAATTTTGATAATTACGGCTATCAATATCAATACAATCATAACACCCTGCAGCTAAACCAGGGCCCGCGTTTAGGCCAAAATGATACTATAGGCGCACCTGCCTTTAGCGAAGTGGCCTTTATGAGCGGCGTTGCCCAAACAGATTGGAGCTGGGGGCCTATGATAACCGATTTTGATAATGATGGCTTTAGAGATATAGTGGTAACAAACGGCTACCCCCGCGATGTTACCGACCATGATTTTATTGTTTTCCGCAATGAATCTTACGCTCTGGCATCAAAAAAACAGGTACTGAGCCAGATCCCTATTGTTAAAATTGCCAACTACGCTTTCCGTAACAACGGCAAGCTACAGTTTGAGGATGTTACCAAAAACTGGGGTATGGATATAGCATCATTCTCTAACGGTTGTGCTTATGCCGACCTGGATAACGATGGCGCCATGGATATGATCATCAACAACATTGATGACGATCCATTTGTATACCGCAATACATCGCGCGATAGCGATAAAGGAAACAACCATTACCTGCACATAAAATTTGAAGGCCCCGCCCAAAACAAGGATGGGATAGGTGCATGGGCTGATATTTATTACGATAATGGCAAACATCAGGTATATGAAAATACGCCGTTCCGTGGGTATTTGTCAACCATTCAAAACATTGCGCATTTTGGTTTAGGTAACGTATCCAAATTAGATTCGGTGGTGATAAAATGGCAAAACGGCCGCCAGCAAACACTTACAGGCGTTAAAGCCGACCAGGTACTTACCGTTAACATTAAAAATGCTAATATCCCATACAGCTTTAAAGCCGATGGAATAAACGACAGATCGTTATTTGCTGAGGTTACCAGAAATGTAGGCATCAACTACAAGCAGCAGGATGACGACTACATCGATTTTAACGTACAAAAACTGCTGCCGCACAAGTTTACCGAATACTCGCCGGCGATAGCCGTAGGCGATGTTGATGGCAACGGTTTTGATGATATGGTAGTAGGCGGCTCGGCCAAATACCCTGCGCAGGTTTTCTTGCAGCAGGCAAACGGCACGTTTAAACAACGCCCTTTAGCAGATGCTTCAACTACGGTTCAATTTAAAGACGAAGGCATGCTGCTTTTTGATGCCGATGGCGATGGCGACCTTGACCTGTATGTAGCCAGCGGCGGTTATGAGCAGGAGCCAAACTCAAAAGCTTATCAGGATAGGGTTTATGCCAATGATGGCAAGGGCAACTTTACCCTGCAGCCTAATGCGCTGCCGGCAAACTTCACCAGCAAATTGTGTGTAAAAGCAATAGATTTTGATAAGAATGGCATGCTCGATCTGTTTGTTTCGGGCCGGGTTGAGCCATGGAGTTATCCAAAGCCGGTATCCAGCTTTGTGCTGCGTAACGAGAGCACCAAAGGGCAGATCAAATTTACTGATGCTACACCTACGGTTGCCAAAAGTTTAAACAAGCTGGGCCTGGTATGTGATGCGTCCTTCACCGATTATGATAACGACGGCTGGCCCGACCTGGTGATAACAGGTGAGTGGATGCCCGTAACCTTCCTGAAGAATGATCATGGGGTATTTAAAGATGCAACGGCATCAACAGGTATTGATAAAAACCTGGGCTGGTGGAATACCATTGCCGGCGGCGATTTTGACCACGATGGTGATATAGATTACATTGTTGGTAACACAGGGCTCAACACCTTTTACCAGGCTACAGACCAGTACCCTATGTACATTACGGCTAAAGATTTTGATAATAACGATAGCTATGATGCCTTCCCATCACTGTTCCTGAAAGATCAGGATGGCCAGATGAAAGAGTTCCCGGCCCATACCCGTGATGATATTGTGAAACAGGTGATCAGTATGCGTAGTAAATTCCAAAACTACAAATCGTATGCAGTAGCTACCATGGATAGCGTAATAACGCCCGAGATGCGTAAAGGAGCCGTTCGTTTAAAGGCAACCAACCTCAAATCGTGCTATCTGCGTAACGATGGCAATGGTAAATTCACGTTGATGCCGCTGCCTATTGAGGCGCAAATGTCGCAACTGGCAGGTATGGTGGTTGATGATTTTGACCATGATGGTAACCTGGATGTGATCCTTAACGGTAATGATTATGGTACCGATGTAAGCACAGGCAGGTACGACGCCTTTAACGGACTGATGCTTAAAGGCGATGGCAAAGGCGGCTTTAAACCGCTTACCATTATGCAGAGCGGTATTTACATCCCCGGCGATGGCAAGGGCCTTGTTAAACTGCGCGGTGCAAATGGTAAATACCTGTTAGCGGCCAGCCAGCATAAAGGCAATCTTAAAGTGTTTGAGCTTAAAAAGCCTGCCAAGGCCGTGGCGGTACAGCCGTTAGATATGTTTGCAACCATTAAATACAAAAATGGCAAAGCTGCTAAGCAAGAGTTTTATCACGGTGGTTCGTTCTTGTCGCAATCAGCCAGATTTTTTAATATTGATGATACAATGGCATCTGTAACAGTAACCAACAATACAGGCCAAACCCGGAATATACCTTTAAATTAATTTTTTACAGCCAGTTATGATAAGGACCCTAAAGGTTATAGCCGCTGCTTTTACAATTTGTTTGATGATGGCAGGCTGCGGCGGTAAGCAAAAAATAAAGCTTAAAAGCGATGCTGATGTATTGCATGAAAATGTTGACGAGCTTACGCAGGTTATTATTTATGACGTGTTTAGCCCGCCTGTGGCCAGCCGTATTTATGGCTACACCACGCTGGCAGCTTATGAGGCTATCAGGTTTCAAAACCCTAAGTACAACTCAATAGCAAACCAGTTAAAAGGTTTTAAAACAATGCCGGTGCCTGAGAAAGATGCTAAGTATAATTATGCATTGGCGGCTACAAAAGCTTTTTTTACGGTAGCGCATAAAGTCACTTTTTCGGTAGATACCTTAAAACGCTATGAGGATAAGGTATTTGCTATGTATAAAGATAATTTGGACGAGGCTACTTTTGCCCGTTCAATGGCCTTTGGCGATACTGTGGGCAAAGCTATACTGGCGCGCGCTAAGTTTGATAACTATGCAAAAACGCGCGGTAAACCAAGGTTTTTAGGTAGCCATGATAATGGTAAATGGCGCCCAACTGCACCAGATTATCTTGATGGTGTAGAATTTTGCTGGGGAACGATGGAAACGTTTGCAGTAAAATCATCTTCAGATTTCCCGCTGCCGCCACCGCCGCCATACAGCGATGATAAGAACAGCACTTACTTTAAGCAAAACCTGGATGTTTATGAGCAGAGTAAAAAACTCACAAAAGAACAGATAGAAATAGCTAAGTTTTGGGATGATAACCCCTTTGTGATACAGCACAACGGGCACATGATGTTTGTAAACAAAAAAATAACCCCCGGTGGCCACTGGATAGGTATTACAGCGATAGCTTGTAAAAAAGCAAAAGCCGATGCCGCAAAAACTGCGCAGGCCTACGCCATGACGGCCATTGCCCTGTATGATGCATTTATATGCGGCTGGCAGGTAAAATATACCACAGAGTACATAAGGCCAGTTACCGTAATAAATGATAAGATAGACCCTAAATGGCTGCCATTGCTGCAAACACCGCCGTTCCCCGAGTACCCAAGCGGGCACAGCGATATCAGCGCCGCATCGGCAGTGGTATTAACCCACATGTTTGGCGATAACTTTGAGTACCAGGATACCAGCGATTTACGCTACATAGGTATGCAAAGGCATTTCAAATCCTTTTATCAGGCATGTGATGAAACATCTATCAGCCGTTACTATGGTGGTATTCATTACAAATTCAGCGTGGATGCAGCAGCCAAACAAGGCAGGCAGATAGGCGAATATATTTGGAGCACATTAAAGTTAGAAAATTAATTATCTGCGCGTTTTTATGAGTTTTAAGCGAACTTCTGTTTATATAGGCTCTTTGTTAGCCGGGTCGTTTTTATTGTCGCTAAGCGTGGGGTTTGAAGGCTGTAAGTCGAAAACCGCTGCAAGTTACCAGTTAACCGGCGATACAGTTGCCGATGGCAAATATCTTGCACAGCAATACTGTACCAGCTGCCACGCGCTGGTACCGGCAGATGCACTTACTAAAGATGTATGGCGCATGCACGTGATGCCAACCATGGCCGATTATCTGAAGATATCAACCTATGGGAGCGAATTCTTTAAAAAACCTACCGACACCGGCGGTATATCTTTAATACATTGGCAGGCTATTGTTGATTATTATAACAAGGTGGCACCTGTTGAACTTAAACCTGCTAAGGCACATGTGCCACTGGCAACAAGTTTAGCGGGTTTTACACTCAGGAAGCCAAAGGAAATGCCTGATGTTGCATTCACCACAATGATAGCGGGTAACCCATCAACAGGCAAAATTTACACCAGCGACCTGGTTGCTTCCAACCTTACCGAATGGGATAGCGAACTTAAACCTAATGTACTTACCAGCTTGCCATCAGGGGCAACTAACCTGCAGTTTCAGAAAGATGGCAACGCATTGCTATCGGCTGTAGGCCGGTTAGACCATGTTGATTACCCGAGCGGGCGTATTCTTGATGTGAAACTTAACGGTAGCGACCACAAGACTGTTGATGTTGCCGAAGATATATCGCGCCCTATGCAAACCATTGGTGCCGATTTTGATAAAGATGGAAAAGACGAGATAGTAGTATGTGGGCAGGGCTACAAAAAAGGCGGCGTTTACCTGTTAAAATTAGATGCCAATAACAAACTGGTAAAACGCAGCACAATAACGGATAGGGCGGGGGCAATACAAGCCGTATCGCAGGATTTTAATAAAGATGGCTGGCCCGATCTGATGGTACTTTATGGAATAGGCAACGAGGGCCTTGTGCTTTATTTGAACGACCAGAAAGGCGGCTTTATCAGTAAAGATCTGTTGCAATTTCCACCGGTTAATGGTTCCACCAGTTTTCAATTGGCTGATATGGATCATGATGGTAACCTCGATTTGATATACACCTGTGGTTATAACTTTCATGATACCCGCATCCTGAAACCTTATCACGGCCTTTATATCTATAAAAATACCGGCGATTTTAAATTTAAGCAGGAGTGGTTTTACCCTATAAACGGCGCTACCAAAGCCATCGCAGCAGATTTTGATGGTGACGGCGACCTGGATATTGCCACAAGTGCCTTTTTTGCTGATATGAAGAATAACCCTGCCGAAGAGTTTATATATTTTGAACAGCAAAAACCTATGCAGTTTAAACCGCAAAGTGCGCCTATAAGCCAGTACGGCCGCTGGATGACTATGGATGTTGCCGACATTAATAAAGATGGCAAACCTGATATCCTGTTAGGTAACTATGCAAGCGGCTTTATGTTCCAGCCAAATTTTTCACCAAACTGGAATGAGCATATTCCGTTTGTTGTATTGCAGAATAACTTAAAGAAATAAAACAGACCTAAGATATTTGACAGGCGCCGGAAGTAAAACACCGGCGCTTATTTTTTTGCTTTAAGGTAGGCCAGTATTTTTTTTGTTTGATCGGGATAAACGGCAATGTGGTGCGTGCGTATCATTACCGATTGCTGCTCGTTTACAATAGCTTTAGAGGGCAGCAGCGGCATGTGGCAGTCAACACATTTAGTTTTTAATACTGCTGCATCAATTTTACCCGTCATTTTGCACAGGTTGTGGTTTACTGCGCTGTGGCAGCTTTCGCATTTGGCAGCAAACATCTCTGCCTCGTTACGCTGGTTTTTGTGCGCATCGTGGCAGCTGGAACAGTTCATTTTTGAGGCGCTGTAGCATTTGCTTGTTTTAAGCATTTCTAACTGATCTCCGTGCACATCAATATGTTCCAGGTCGGGTGCGCCTGCTGATGCCGCGCGCTGTTTAAAATCGCTGAGCTTATCGCCGGGCTTAAATTCAAATATCGAGCGGCTGTTATCCGTCTGCGTGCCCGAGTGGCAGGTACCGCAAAGATCAGTTTGTTGCGCCTGGGTAAGCGATTGTATGCGGGTGATATATTTGGCAGTTTTAACTTCGGGATTGTTCAGTTGAAAATCGGCGTGTTCGCGGCCCGGCCCGTGGCAGCGCTCGCAATCAATCTTCATGATAACCGAGTTCTTGTCAAACCCCTGCGCTTCGCCCGAGAAGCTGGCCACCTTGCCCGGTTCGGTTTTAGCGTACGATGCATGGCACTCCATACAGCGCAGGTTCACCATCCTGTCGTAACTGGCAATGGTAGTATCAAAGCCCGGGCTTACAATCCATTTGCTTTTACTG
This sequence comes from Mucilaginibacter conchicola, assembly GCF_003432115.1. Taxonomy (GTDB): domain Bacteria; phylum Bacteroidota; class Bacteroidia; order Sphingobacteriales; family Sphingobacteriaceae; genus Mucilaginibacter; species Mucilaginibacter conchicola. The sequence goes on along the minus strand of NZ_QWDC01000001.1, from coordinate 1,342,093 downwards.
TTATCGTACGATACAGGCAGCTCAAAAAGCTCGTTCTCTTTCCAGTATAAATAAGTTTCGCCTTTAACGCCGCCGGTTACCATGTCAATACGTTCGCGGTTCACCATTTGGCCGTTGATAAAGCTCGCCTCATACATGCCGCTATCTGTTTTCTGCATCATGATGTGTGCATGGTCATTATAATAAACCGAATCATTCCCCTTTAAAAAGCTACCGTTAACTGTAGCATCTGCAGGTGCCGATGAGGCTAAAGCGTGGGCAGTGTGGATATACGAGTCGTTTATGCTTTTGTGGCAGCTTAGGCAGGTTTTAGCGCCGGTGTATTCATCTCCGCGCGGATCAGTGGAAGCCTGTTTAGTGCTGAGGCATTGGGTTAAAATAGCCGTTACAGGTATAAAAAATAAAGCGAACAGCACTAATCGTTTGCGTGGCATAGGTAGATGAGGGCCAATTGGTGCATAATGTTACCTATACCAAAACTCAGTAGTGATTTATTCACGTAATGTTTCTGTTACATAGCTGTAATGTTTCTGTTACAAAACTTTTTAGAATATAATTAAAATTATTGACCTGATAATCAGTTATTTATATTTTTAAATAGTACTATGTATTGCATGATACCATGTAATGTGTATTTTTGATTTAAATACCGATCACGATGAATAAGCAAATACGATTTTTAATAATAGCCATAGGTGCAATGGCCTCAATGGCAGGCTGTAACAGAGGCAAAACAACAAGGATAATCAACTCGACTGATAACCACAGGCAGGAGATAAAGTACTCGGGAAGTGTGGTGTTTAACCGCGACTCGACAGATATAGCGCATATATCAAACCGCGGCTACCTGTTTTTTGATGAGGACGGCAAAAAGCTGCGTGCCGAGAATGACGGCAAAGATCATGTGGTTTACAGCTTTAACGGCGACAGTTTTGTTAATCTGCTATCAACCGAGCAGAGGGCATTTGTGGCGCATGCGGTGAAAGCTATCATCCGCGAAAGAGCAAAATTAAACAGGTGAGTGTTTAATTAATAATTGAGTTTCAATTTGAGTGTGTGAGTGTTCGCAGCCGCGAGGGATGCGGACACTTTCTGTTTTATAGCGATGCCAGCATCTCCAACGTCATCTTATCCAGCCCACTGATCACTTTATCAGCTTTTGTCAAAACATCCGGCGAACCGATGCCTACGGTTTTCATACCGCCGTTTATAGCGGCCTGTATCCCGGCCACGGCATCCTCAAATACTACGCATTGGGCAGGGGATACGCCCAAATCTTCGGCGCCTTTTAAAAATACCTCAGGATCGGGCTTTGGGGCGCTTACGCTGTTGCCATCTACCACGGCATCAAACAGAGGGTTAAGCTCCAGTTTTTGCAGAATAGTGGGCGTGTTTTTACTCGCCGAGCCGATAGCCGTTTTTAATCCCGCTTCGCGGCAGGCTATTACAAATTGCTTTGCACCAGGCAGGATCTCGGCGGGTGTCATCTGGCCTATCATTTCGGTGTACCAGGTGTTTTTGCGGTCGGCCAGTTCATTTTTTTGTTCGGGGGAGAGGTTGGTAACATCGCCCCAGCCTAAAATCAGATCCAGGGAAGCCATGCGGCTTACGCCTTTCAGCTGCTCGTTCTGGTGCTCGGTAAAATCGAACCCAAGCTCGTTAGCCAGGCGTTTCCATGCTTTGTAGTGGTAAACAGCGGTATCAACCAATACCCCATCGAGGTCAAAAATGCAGGCCTTTATATCCATGGGTGTAAATGTAAGCGGCTTGTTAATAATCGTTATAAATAATTGTTAACATTATTTGGATTAATTATAAATAATCATGACTTTTGTTTCCACGAAATGGTTACAACAGTTACGGAGAGACAGACGGGTACTTGGGAAGATGTGTTCAGCACGCAGGCTGGCGCTGTTTACCAATGTGATGCAGAAAGCTGCTGGTATATCAACTTTGCCGGCAAGGTTGCTAAGTTTGATTACCGTTGCCTACAGAAACTTAAGAAAGCTGTTTACCATATCGATATCGAAGCAAAACTGCTCGATTCTTCAAAAGACCCTGATGTTGAGATCATCTTCATCTGCGCCTGCGACCACACTTACATCCTGACATTACTGCAGATCATCGAATTAAAAGAACTACTGCAAGGCACCTTTGTAATGTTACAATTAAACAACATCCTGCACGATAAGCTGTATCGTACTGCTGTTTAATAATTTAGACTGAATTCATATTGCGTTTATTTTGAACAGATGGCATATTACTGCCGTATTATTGTTTAAATATTTAAGCACGGCACGTTTGTTGCCTTACCCTTACTATCAAAAATTCAAACAATATGAAAGATCTGATCCGCATAAAGAGCCTTCTTTCTACCGAAGTAGAAGACCTTTTGAACCAGCAAGTTAAAAAAGAAGCTTTGTCTTCATCAATATATTTAGCCATGGCCTCATGGTGTAACCGTAACGGTTTCGATTATTCTTCTGAGTACTTTTTTAAACAAGCTGAAGAAGAGCGCCACCACCAATTGAAATTTTACAAATACATCCTTGATATGGGTGGTAACGCAATTTCGCCAGAGGTTACCGGCATTAAACAAGAGTATAACTCATTCCGCGAAGTGTTTGAGGATGCTTTGGAGCAAGAGATCAGCGTTACGCAATCAATTAAAAAGATCTACGCACGTTGTTTAAATGAGCAGGATTACGTTACCAACGAATTTTTGAACTGGTTCCTGAAAGAGCAACGCGAAGAAGAGTACAAAGCACGCCGTGCCCTTGAGCTATTCGAAATTATCGGCGAAGAAGGTACCGGTAGCTGGGAAATTGACAAACACGTTGGTAAGATCAAATACGATAGCGAAGCTAACTAATCTTCCATCAAGAGTTTTAAAACATCCTTTTCGGAATATTCTTTTAACCAGATATTTCCGGGAGAAAACGTACAGACCGGTGCCCAATCGCACCGGTCTGTACATTCTATACGAATCACTTCCACATCCTGACCGCTGTATTTGGCAAACCTCTTTGCCGATTTGTACATATCTTTCCCACCACGTTTAGCGCACTTGCTGCCGGTACATATAAACAACGTTTTATCAGGAACGGGAAACTTACCCATGTTAATTTTTTGCTTTAGTATATAACTTACAAATATCAGGTTTATTTTTGAGTATAAACTAATTAGACATTACCATGAGTATGAAAGCCATAGATATCATATCTATCCCCGTTACCGACCAGCAACGTGCAAAAGAATTTTACATCAAATTCGGTTTCACGTTGATTGTAGAAAACCCTTTCCAAAACGGTGCCAACTGGATCCAACTGGGCTTACCGGGCGGCGGTACCACCATTACACTGGTAAACTGGTTTCCGCAACTTACGCCTGGCTGTATAGCCGGTTATGTGATTAAATGTGATGACCTTGATGCCACCCTCGAAGGCCTAAAAGAAAAAGGCATAGAAGCAGGCAATGCCGATAAAACCCCATGGGGCCGTTTTGCAACCGTTAAAGACCCTGATGGTAACTCGTGGAGTTTGCATGGGAAATAGGGATTGTTTTGAACCTTTCACTGGTTGAAGCTTATAGCTTCGACCTAAAACAATGCAAGCATTCTGCTTGCGTAAGCTGAAAGCTTACTTCATTTGGGGACGAAGTTACGCTGTCGCTAAACTTCGACCAGTGGGGGGGTATCCGTCTGCAAAAGAGCTAAATAAATATCAAGCCATGTCATTGCGAGCGATAGCGTGGCAATCTCCTCGCATGCAGATCAAACGCGATGAGATTGCCGCGTCGCCTGCGGCTTCCTCGCAATGACATATTTTTAACTAACAAAAAACACCCACTGGTTGAAGCCTATAGCTTCGATCTAAAACAAAGCAAGCATTCTGCTTGCATAAGCTGAAAGCTTACAACGTTTGGGGACGAAGTTACGCTGTCGCTAAACTTCGACCAGTGGGTGAATTACATGAATGGCATATCTTTGCTTATATTTATAGGTATAAATCAAACCTAAACTTATTTAATGTTTTATCTTTTCGTTATAGGCTATCTGATCCTGCTTATTATCGGCTTCCAAATTACACGTAAGGCCATGGATCGGGGATGGTCTGCAGTAGCTTACGGTATTGTGTTTGTTATTTGCGCTGCTGTATTGCTTGTAGTTTATACCGCTATAGCAATAAGCTTTAGTGGCATACAGTGTTAGTTTTCACTTGCTGGTTGAAGCTTATAGCTTCTACCTAAAACAAAGCAAGCATCCTGCTTGCGTAAGCTGAAAGCTTACAACATTTTAGGTCGAAGTTACGCTGTCGCTAAACTTCGACCAGTGGGTGATTGCCGCGTCGCCTACAGCTTCCTCGCAATGACATGATTTGTTTATATTTATGTCTATTCAAAATCTAAACCTGTCCTGATGCTTTACATCTTCATTATATGCTACATCAGTCTGCTTGTAATTGGCTTCATGGCGACTCGTAAAGTAATGGATAAAGGCATGTCTGCTATAATTTATGCCATTTTGTTTATCGGCTTTGCTGCGGTATCGCTTGGTTTAGCCATTGTTTTGTTATCGATTTTTATTGGTGTGCATTGATTAGTTAAAACCAAACTATGTCATTGCGAGCGATAGCGTGGCAATCTCCTCGCTTGCATATCAAACGCGATGAGATTGCTACGTCGCCTACGGCTTTCACTCACTGGTTGAAGCTTATAGCTTCGACCTAAAACAAAGCAAGCATCCTGCTTGCGTAAGCTGAAAGCTTACAACATTTTAGGTCGAAGTTACACTGTCGCTAAACTTCGTCCAGTGGGAGTGGGAAATAAAGAAATTATGCCCTCTTTTCGCGAAGCGAAGAGAGGGTGGTCGAGCGAAGCGATGATCGGGTGAGTCAATAGTGCACCATGGGTGCATAAGGTCGGTAGCAAATTCAATTAGACCTATCGCGTGCCATAGGTACGCACCACCACGGATGTGTCGCACCTAACGGAGCGAATCCGCTTTTCGGTTATTATCCTACCGACCTTTAACTCTACGGAGTATAAAAGGAAAGGCCACCCGTACGGATGGCCTTTCCTTTATATCGAAATAAAAACTTATTCAGCTTTTGTAGTTTCCTTAGCACCGCCTGCAGGGGCAAGCATTTTAAGGAACGATGCTAATTTCTCTTTCATCTCTCTACGGTCAACAATAAAATCAAGGAAACCATGCTCCTGTACAAACTCTGCTGTTTGGAAACCTTTAGGAAGATCTTTCTTAATGGTTTCTTTAATAACACGCGGACCTGCAAAACCTATCAAAGCACCAGGCTCAGCAATATTGATATCGCCCAGCATAGCGTAAGATGCGGTAACGCCACCTGTGGTAGGGTCGGTTAGTAACGAGATGTACGGTACTTTAGCTTGTGACAATAAAGCCAGTTTGGCCGATGTTTTAGCCATCTGCATCAACGAGAAAGCAGCTTCCATCATCCTTGCACCGCCCGATTTTGAGATCATCAGGAACGGAATTTTGTTTTGGATGCTGTGATCAATAGAGCGGGCAATTTTCTCGCCTACTACAGAACCCATTGATCCGCCAATGAAGTTAAAATCCATACAGGCAATAACAATGTCCTGGCCATTCATTTTACCAACTGCCGAGCGGATAGCATCAGTTAAACCGGTTTTGTTTTTGGTTTCTTTAAGCCTGTCGCTGTATTTTTTGCTGTCGGTAAATTGCAGCGGGTCGCCCGAGTGCAGTTCGCTGAAAAGCTCTGTGAACTGATTATCATCAAACAATACCGAAAAATATTCTTTAGAGCCTATGCGTAAATGGAAACCACAATAGTGGCAAACGTATTGATTTTCAACCTGTTCAGAGTAGTGAAGCGGTTTTTTACAGTTGGGGCACTTGTTCCATATCCCATCCGGTGCTTCCTTTTTCTCCTCTGTAGTGGTAATAATGCCTTTAATTTCGCGCTTAAACCAAGCCATATCTTAAAAAGTGGTTAGAAGTAACTGCAAAGAAACAAAAAAAGCTTGTAATTGATTGCAGAAATTTAATCACTAACACACCAACCCTGTTGATAATGCTCATTATAATATAGTTAAGCTTGTGTTAAGTTGCTGTGCTTTTTGTATAAAGTACACTATGCTTATCGCCCTAAAGCCTATTAAAATGGTAGAATATTTCAACTCAGAGTTTAATGCGCTTATATTTCAAGGCCTTAAATCAAAAATAGCTGATATTTATTAGGCAAAACATTAAAATTTTATAACTTCGAAGCCCAAACAAATGCTCATGGATTTAAAAAATTATAAAGGCGTTCTGCACGGCGATCAGGTGCAGGAACTATTTGAAGCAGCAAAAAAACATCAGTTTGCATTACCTGCGGTAAACGTAATTGGTACAAACTCTATTAATGCTGTAATGGAAACTGCAAAAGCAGTTAACTCTCCTGTAATTATTCAGTTATCAAACGGTGGTGCCCAGTTCTACGCTGGTAAATCATTAGATAACTCAAAACTGCAAGCCTGCATATTGGGCGCTGTATCTGCAGCTAAACACGTACATTTATTAGCCGAGCACTACGGTGTTGCGGTTATTTTGCATACAGACCATGCTGCGAAAAAATTATTGCCATGGATTGATGGCTTATTAGAGCACGGTGAGAAATTTTTTGCTGCAACCGGCAAACCATTGTTCTCATCACACATGCTTGACCTTTCTGAGGAGCCTATCGAAGAAAACATCGAGATCTCTGCTAAATACTTACAGCGCATGGCTAAAATGGACATGACTGTTGAGATTGAGCTTGGTGTTACCGGTGGTGAAGAAGATGGTGTTGACAACTCTGATGTTGACAGCTCACGCCTTTACACCCAACCAGAAGAGGTTGCTTACGCTTACGAAGAACTTTCAAAAGTTAGCCACCGCTTTACCGTAGCGGCTGCTTTTGGTAACGTACATGGTGTGTACAAACCAGGCAACGTTAAACTGATGCCGGTTATCCTGCACAACTCACAAGAGTTTTTGAAAGAGAAACATAACCTTACTGCCGAGAAACCTATCAACTTCGTATTCCACGGTGGTTCTGGTTCAAGCCAGGAAGAGATCCGCGAGGCTATCTCTTACGGTGCTATCAAAATGAACATCGATACAGATATGCAATGGGCTTTCTGGGAAGGTATTAAAGATTACTACCAATCAAAAGAGGCTTACTTACAAGCACAGATCGGTAGCCCGGATGGCGATGACTCTCCAAACAAAAAATACTACGACCCACGCGTATGGTTACGCAAAGGCGAAGAAACTTTTGTTAAACGCTTAACAGATGCTTTCGCTGACCTTAACTGTTTAGACGTAAACAGCAAGCTGTAACCAACATAGCTTATAAGAATAAAAAGCGCCGGTGTTTTAAACATTGGCGCTTTTTTTTAGTTGTAGCCTTAAACCCAACTGTGTTATGCACGCGAATAAGGAAAAACAGCATCTTTTTGAAAGGTTTGCCAACTGGGCAACCGTGGCCACCGGCAGCTCTGCCGCATTTATCACCGCCACAATAGTCATTATTGTTTGGGTAATATCGGGCCCTATATTCCATTATTCTGATACCTGGCAGCTGGTTATCAATACGGGCACTACCATCATTACCTTTTTGATGGTGTTCCTGATCCAGAAATCGCAGAACAAGGATTCAAAGGCTGTGCACCTGAAGTTGAACGAGTTGCTGGCATCGCACCAGGGAGCAAGTAACCGCATGGTAAATATTGAGGATTTGACCGAGAAAGAGCTGGATCAGCTGTATAAATTCTACATCCGTTTATCTAAATTAGCCGAAGAAGAAGATGATATCACCTGCACGCACTCTATAGATGCTGCAGAGGAGAACCATACCGAGAAATTAACCGGCTTTAAGAGCAAAAAGCACTACCAGAATGCCCTCAAACACAGAAGTAAGAAAAGTTGATGATCCGCAGGAATTAGAAAAAGTATTTGCCGTAAGGCGCGAGGTTTTTGTGGGCGAACAAAACTGCCCGCCCGAGCTGGAATACGAGTTTGAGGACGTATCCACCCATTTTTTAGCTACTGTTGATGGCGAACCCGCTGGTGCAGCGCGCTGGCGCAAAACTGATAAAGGTTACAAACTGGAGCGCTTTGCCGTGTTGTCAAAATTCCGCGGATATGGTGTAGGGCAGGCATTGGTAAAAGCTGTTCTGGATGATCTGCCGGCAGATGCCACTTATGTTTACCTGCACTCGCAGGTACAGGCCGTAGGTTTGTATGAGAAATTCGGCTTTAAGCCATCGGGCCCACAGTTTGAGGAAGCGGGTATCCAGCATTTCAAGATGGTAAAAGGTTAATTTCAAAGTGTGAATCTTCAGGATGAACATTCTCAAAATAACATTGCGGGTCATATTTGCAACATCATCTGTGTTGAATGCTTTAGTTGCAGTTTTGCTTTTTTGGCGGTGCTTTGCCGGTTTTACCGGTATTTTGTTATTTTATTTCAACTTCATTCACTTTCTATTTTCTATAGTGTTCATTTTTGTGCTGTTGTACAAAAGGATTCTTAAGAAAACGCATTTTTCTTTTTTCAAAACGGAGTTAGTTTATTTCCTGATAAATATTGTCTGTATTATTTTGCTGTGCATTTCAGATTCAAATTGTCCCGTTTTCCGATAACATACGGTTCTTTGGAATATAACTTTAACAAGAAGTAAGCTGGTGTTGTGTAACAGGATATCTTAGATAATTAAAATAATATTTTGTTTTAATTATTAAAATGAAATATTATTTTGCAAGTCTAAATCATCACCCATGAATAAGTTAGACTTTAAGATAGCGCTCCGCACGTTTTTAAAAGCTAAATGGTATAATATTCTGAACATAACAGGCCTTTCCCTTGGCCTGGCTGCTTTTATATTTGTAACCCTTTATGTAGATCATGAGACAAGCTATGACAAGTGGAACAAAAACTACAGCCGCGTATTTTTGATCGAGAGGGAACTGCCCAACGGGCCATCTCCATATACGCCTGCGCCGTTAGCGGAGGCCATAAAAGCCCAATGCCCCGAGGTGGAAGAGGTAGGCCGTACGAATACTGCGCCTTTTGAGATGCCTTTTTATACCGCCGCAGGGCGCTTTGTGATCAAAAAATGGGCGGGTGCCGATTATTCTATTGCCAAAATACTGGGCATTACGCCTAAAGGCTTTCAGTTAGATCCTGATAGTAAAACACCAACTACACTGCTCTCCAAACAAACATCAGAAGTGCTTTTCCCCGGCCATGGCACGGTGGTTAACAAAACGGTGAATATGGCCTCACGGTCGGGGATGCCGTTCATTGTATCGGGTGTGGTGGATGATATCCCCGGCAATACCAATTTTCAGTTTGATTGTATCGGCTTCTCTAATGACCTAACTTCGGGTAAGGATGCAAGCTTTGCTAACCGCATATTCCAGACCTATATCCTTGTAAAACCAAATACGGATGTCAACCAACTATCGAAGAAGATAGACGGCATCTACAAAAAAGCTGCACTGGCTGATACTACACAATCCGGCAGGGAATCTATCAATCCCGATGCGCCTGCTGTGTATCTTGATGCGCTGCAGAACCTGCACCTTAAACCCCACTACGCCTCGCACACCGGCGAGCAGATAGTGCAGGGACTGGTTGTGCTGGCTATCATCATCCTCATCGTTACCGGCGTTAATTTTACTAACCTGTACATTACCCAGGCCAACAGGCGCGCAAAAGAAGTGGGCGTTAAAAAGGTGAACGGGATCAGGAAAGGGAAGATTGCCGGCCAATTTATGCTCGAGATATTTTTCCAGTGTGTGGTTGCCCTCTTAATTGCTTTTGGGTTGGTAGTGATAGGCCTGCCATATTTTAACCAGCTGCTGATGGCTGATCTGCTCATCTCGGGTATCAATTTAACCATAGTTGCACAGTTGCTGGCCATGCTTGTGGGGCTTACTCTGCTTGCAGGCATTTATCCGGCATTGGTAATGGCCGGTTTTAAACCCGCAGAGGTATTGCGTGGTGATCAGCTATCCGGCGGGGGCAAACTTTCATGGGTGAAGAACGCGATAACCGTACTGCAGTTCACCTTTGCCATTGTGTTTGTAATAACGCTGGTGGTGATAAATCAGCAAGTGAAGTATATGCGTGCCGGGGATGCCGGCTTTACGGCTAAGCAGGTGGTTTATGTAGATAACCTGGCGCTGTTCAATACGCCGCAGAAATTTGAGTCGGTGCGTAACCGCATAAAAGAGATACCCGGCGTAAAAAATGTTACGGTAGCGACTAATGTGCCGGGCGGACTAAAGCCGGTATCAAACGAGTACACAGTGCAAAGCAAGGCGGTTACCATGAACACCATCGGGGTAGATTACGAGTACTTTGAGACTTTAAATATCGGCGTAAAAGAGGGGCGGGTGTTTAACTCAACGTTCTCCGGCGATTCTGTGGGTGTAGTGATCAACCAGGCAGCTGCAAAGGCAATGGATCTGCCGAACCCTGTGGGTACCACCATCAACGGTTGCGGCGGCAGGTATAAAATTATCGGCGTTACCAATGATGTAAAAGCGTATGGCTTTGAGGAGAACATCCAGCCAACCGTTTATGTAATGAACGACCATTGCAACCTCAGCAAAACGCAGATCATGATAAGTGCCGAGGAGAGGGCTATCCCAACCATGCTGAGCACTTTAGGCAAACAATGGAAAGATATCAATAAGCTGGACGGCGATACTTTCAGCTACCATTTCCTGGATGAATTGTACGGACAACTATTTGCCAAGCAGGAGCAGTTACAAACGGTACTATTCTTCTTTTCGGCACTGGCGGTGTTTATAGCGTCGCTGGGCATCTTCTCGTCAGCGGCAAATGCTATCCGCATCCGCATGAAGGAGATAGCTATAAGAAAAGTATTCGGCGCTATGGGGCAACAGCTGATGGTTACGCTGAGCAAGCCGTTCTTCTACACGGTTCTCATCGCCAATATTATCGCCTGGCCGGTATCGTTCCTGATATCTGATAAATGGCTGCAAACCTTTGCCTACCGCGTGCACCTGTCGGCTATGCCGTTTGTAATAGCGCTGGCCGTATCGTTAACCATTGTTGCGCTAACGGTTTGCCTGCAGGTGGTAAGGGCAATAAGGTTTAACCCGGCCGATAAGCTGAAGGTTTAGTTCAGCCAAATACTTTGGCGGAGTAATCCATTGCTTCGGCCAGTTTATCCAGATCTAAGCTGAGGGGCACGTTCTGGTGCAGCAGGAAAGCTACGAGGTTTTCGGTAGCGATGTTACCGGTAAGATCGTCTTTTGCCATGGGGCAACCGCCGTAGCCTTTCAGCGCCACATCAAATTTGTTGCAGCCAGCTTCCCAGGCAGCGGCAATTTTCTCCTGCCAGGTATCGGGCGTAGAGTGCAGGTGAACGCCAAACTCTGTAATGTCTGAAAGCTCTTTCAAAGCAGGGTACAGGCTGTTTATCTGCTCCGGCTGCGCAACGCCAATGGTATCAGAAAGGGCAATGTAGCCTATGCCATCGTCGATCATCTTCTGCGCCCAATTCAGAACGATCTCGTTATTCCACTCATCTCCGTAAGGGTTACCAAAACCCATAGAGAGGTAAACAAGCAGCGCCTTGTTGTTGGCCGCGCATAATTCGTTAATGCGTTTCACATCATCAAAGGCCTTATCTATGGTGGTATTGGTATTCCGCATCTGGAAGGTCTCAGAGATAGAGAAAGGGTAACCAAGGTAAGTTATCTCATGGTGCTGTACAGCGTCTTCAGCGCCCCTGTAATTGGCTATAATGGCCAATAATTTGGAGCGGGTATTGTCCAGATCCAGTTTGCTCAATACCTCAGTCGTATCGCGCATTTGCGGGATAGCCTTAGGCGATACAAAGCTGCCAAAATCAATGGTTTCAAAACCTACCTGCAAAAGCAGGTTAATGTATTCGGCTTTAACATCCGTTGGTACGAAATCGTGGAGCCCCTGCATAGCGTCGCGGGGGCATTCGGTTATCTTGATATGCATTTTTTAATTAGTGAATGAGTTGGTGAATTAGTGAATGAATGAATGAGTGAATTATTGATTGACAATTATAAATGCCACTTATTAATCAAAGATCCATCCATAGTGTAATCTTAAAAAATAATAAAATTCACTAATTCACTCATTCATTAATTCACTAATTAATCTTAGTCGGGTTGGGAAACCTGCTCATCTTTTTCAACAAGTTCCTCACGCTTAAAGTTACGAATAATTAATCTGCTGCCGCCGTTGTAGGTAACGTAGCTGGCCACCCAGTTGATGAAAACGATCACCTTGTTACGGCCACCCATCAATGATATCAGGTGAACGAACATCCACACTAACCAGGCAAAAAAGCCCTGGAACTTTAGTTTACCCAGATCGGCAATGGCCTTATTGCGACCGATTGTGGCTAATGAGCCTTTATCATTGTATTTGAATGGCTCAGTTTGTTCGCCTTTTATGAGTTTGTAAATGTTCTTGCCTGTGGTTTGGCCCATCTGTATAGCCACCTGTGCCACGCCGGGGTGGCCTTTAGGTGTCTCAGTCGTTATCATAGCTGCCACATCGCCAATAGCGAAGATGTTTTGTGTACCCACCATGCGGCAGATGTTATCAACCTTAATGCGGTTACCGCGCTCAATGGCATCTTTTGCAACACCATCGGGCACAACACCCATTACGCCGGCGCTCCATATCACGTTTTTGGTGAGGATGCTTTTGCCGCCTTCAAATTTTATCTCGTGGCCATCGTAGCTTTCAACTTTTACGCCCAGTAATACCTCAACGCCCATCTTTTTCAAAAACTCCTCAGCAGCTTTTGAGCCTTCGTCAGAGAAAGGCCCTAAAACTTTGGGCAGAAAATCTACCAGGTAAACTTTCATTTCCTCTTTGGCCAGCTCGGGATAATCTTTATCCAGTACGTGGTTACGTAGCTCGGCTAAGGCGCCTGCAAGCTCTACACCGGTAGGGCCGGCACCAACCAGTACGAAGGATAGGTACGGTGCCCTTTCTTCGCGAGAGGGTTTTAAAATAGCTTCCTCGAGGTTCTGCAGTACCAGGTAGCGCAGGTTCATAGCCTCGGGGATTGATTTCATTGGCATGGCATAATGCTCAATCTCTTTGTTGCCAAAGAAATTGGTGGTGGAGCCGGTTGCTATCACCAGGTAATCGTACCTGATATCGCCTATCTCGGTATGTACCGTATTGTTCTCCTTGTCGATAGATAATACTTCAGTATTCCGGAAACGCAGGTTCTTTTGATCATCGAAGTTTTTACGCAGAGAGAAAGCGATAGACTCGGCCTCTAAACTACCGGTAGCCACCTGGTAAAGCAGGGGCTGAAAGGTGTGGTAGTTATGTTTATCTATCAGGATCACCTCAACCGGTTTATCTTTTAGCTGCTTGGCAACCTGTATACCGCCGAAACCGCCGCCTATGATTACTACCGTTGGGAATTTTGATGCATTAGTAGGGTTCATGCCTTATTTATTGTTTGTTTAGAAAGCCCCCTCTAAATCTCCTCCGCCAGCCGGCGGAGAGACTTAAAAACACTTCGCAGCAGTGTTGAGCTATAGTTGTAAAACAAAAAAGGCCCCAAATGTTCTTCGGGGCCTTTTTAATTATTTTGAAATGATATTATTTCAATTTTTTGTCTCCGAAGTCGACAATTACCGGGGATGCAACGCAGATCGACGAGTAGGTACCGAATAGTACACCGATCAATAATGCGAATGAGAAACCACGGATAACGTCACCACCAAAGATGAACAATACTACCAATATCAATACCACGGTTAAAGCAGTGATAATAGTACGGCTTAATGTATTGTTAATAGCGTGGTTGATAACTTCTTTCTGGTCGGTATTTTTCTCGTGTTGCAAGAACTCGCGGATACGGTCAAATACTACCACGGTATCGTTAATTGAGTAACCAATAACGGTTAACAACGCTGCGATAAACGCCTGGTCGATATCTAAAGAGAACGGAAGGATATCTTTAAACAACGAGAAGAACGATAGTACCAGCAATGAATCGTGCGCGGTAGCAACCATCGCTCCCAAGCTGAACTGCCATCTGCGGAAACGGATAAGGATGTAAGCCGAGATAACAAAGATAGCAATGATGATAGTCCACTTAGCTGATGATTTAACCTCGTTAGCTACAGTAGCCTCAACTTTTTGGTGGCTCAGTATCTGGTCAGCTGTGATCTTTGTAGCAGGCGTAGCCTCTAAAGCTTTTATCAAAGCTGCCTCAACTTTAGCATCAGCGCTTTCTGCATTATCATTGATAAGGTAGTTGGTAGTGATGCTCATTTTATCAGCACCGTAAGTTTTAACCTCAGTACCACGGCCAAGGGTAGCATCTACCGCATCGTGAATTTGCTCGGTAGTAACACCAGGGGCAAATTTAACTACGTAAGTACGGCCACCGCCAAAGTCAACACCGTAGTTAAAGCCACGGGTAAACATTGATACCAAACCGGCTGCAATGAATATACCAGAGAATGCGTAGAACTTGAAACGGTTTTTAACGAAACCGAAGTTTGCGTTTTTGAAAGTATGCGAGCTCCAAGGGCGAGAGAATTTGATATCCCAGCCTTTTTCAAGCATGTATTCAAAGATCAACCTTGAGATCAGTAATGAACAGAACAAGGTAGTTACGATACCGATCATCAACGTAGTTGCGAAACCCTGGATAGGGCCCGATCCGAAGATGAACAGGATAACACCTGTTAAGAATGTACTGATGTTGGCATCAAGGATTGAAGGTAATGCGTGTTTAAAACCATCGGCAATAGCAATACGTAATGATTTGCCAAGGCCAAGTTCTTCACGTACACGTTCGTAAACCAATACGTTAGCATCTACTGCCACACCCAATATCAAAATGATACCGGCAATACCAGGCAGCGTTAATACCGCACGGATACTTACCAATACACCCATCAGGAAGAATACGTTAACCAATACCGCAACCACGGCTACAGTTCCTGCACGGTTGTAGTAAGCTATCATGAAGATAAGGATAACCACCAAACCTAAGATACATGACATTAAACCGGCGCTGATAGCTTCCTGGCCTAATGACGGGCCTACAACAGCTTCGCCGATGATACGTGCCGGGGCAGGTAAAC
This sequence comes from Mucilaginibacter conchicola, assembly GCF_003432115.1. Taxonomy (GTDB): domain Bacteria; phylum Bacteroidota; class Bacteroidia; order Sphingobacteriales; family Sphingobacteriaceae; genus Mucilaginibacter; species Mucilaginibacter conchicola. The sequence continues at coordinate 1,326,924 of NZ_QWDC01000001.1, read as the reverse complement.
GGCCGGCTTTTAATACGTTGGCTAAGTCTTTAGTATCTTCTTGGGTGAAGTTACCACCAGAGATTGATGATACACCACCAGAAATTTCGTTTTGTACGTTAGGGGCCGAGTAAACATTGTCATCCAATACAATGGCAATTGCTTTTTTAGCAGCACCTGCAGAAGCCTCTGCCGTTACGTTTTTCCATTTCTGGGCACCTTGCGAGTTCATGTACATGGTAACCTCAAAGCCACCTTTCATTTGGTCAACATCGCTGCGTGCATCGTTGATCACATCGCCGGTTAATACCGGGCCGTTTTCAGCACCGGCTAATTTGATAGCAAACAGGTCGAACCTTTTTGTGCCTTTTTCCGGTTTTACACTCCAGAACAATCTTAAGTTTTGAGGCAATACTGCTTTAACATCTGCACTGCGCAGGTAGTTGTTCACTTTGGCAGTATCTTTTTGCTCGGCAGAACCCACAATAGGGCCTGGTGCTAACTGAGGAGCGCCATCTTGCCCCTGGTAAACCATTGGAGACAATACCGCAAATAATGGGTTTTGTGCAGCAAGCTGTGCTTTGTTGTTTACACCTGCAGAATCTTTACCGCCTGCAGTTTTGATTTTGCTTAGCAATGATGCAGCAGAATCTTTCTTGTTGGCGTTAGCCGCAACTTTAGCAGTGGTATCTGCTTTTGCAGCTTTAGTAGTGTCTTCTTTTGGAGCTGTTTTGTTTTTTGCAGCAAGGATGCCGTTAACATTGTTCAACAAGCCATAGATCTCGCTGTTATCAAAAGTTTGGTAAAACTCAAGCTTTGCAGTACCTGATAAAAGTTTGCGAACACGCTCAGGATCTTTAACACCCGGCAACTCTATCAAAATACGGTTAGTGCTTTTTTGTAATTGAATGTTTGGTTGGGTTACACCAAATTGGTCAATACGGGTATGCAATACGGTGTATGATTGTTGTACCGCAGTATTTGCCTGGTCTTTCAGGTAAGCTTCAACTTCGCTGTTTGATGAGTTGAACTTTAATTTATCCTGATTATTGTTGTTAGCAAAGATGGTAGCCAGTTTACCGCTTGGGTTTAATTTCTGGTACTCGTCAACAAAAAGCGTGATATAATCTTTTTGCTCGGTAACGCTTCTTGCCTGTGCATTGGTTAACGCAGTTTGGAAAGCAACCTCTTTGTTGTTGTTTGATAATGCAGTCACCAGCTCGCGCAGGGAGATCTGCATAGTAACGTTCATACCGCCCTTTAAGTCCAAACCTAAAGCAAGCGTATTGTCAACACAGTACTGGTAAGTGTGGCCAAAAACCGGGTACACCGGTTGTGTAGAAATAGAATCCAAATACGCCTTCTCTTTGTTGGCATCGCCTTTAGCGTACGCTTTCGCATCACTCTCAACTTTGTGCGTCACCCATGTGAATGATAGCTGGTATATACATACCACAGCCAGCAGAATGGCGAAAAATTTAATAACCCCTTTACCTTGCATTGCGAATTAAAATATGTAATGAATTAGTTTATAAGCTTTTTAATAAGACGGCAAATCTAATAAAATTTCACAAGCATGAAATTTTTAATTGAAACAAAATATCAACTGTTTTTGTTAACGCCGATCCAGCGTGATGAATGAATATGGGAGCGGATTTTTCTCGTCCGGTTCGTGGCGTTCGCGGCTCACTTCGTTCCATTGCGAGTAGTCTATCTCGGGGAAAAATGTATCGGCATCAAATACTTTGTGGATGATGGTAAGGTAGATCCTGTCGGTCTTGTCCATCGCCTGGCGATAGATCTCGGCACCACCACCAATAAATACTTCATCTTCGCCGTCGCAAAGTGCCAAACCCTCGTCTATTGATTTTACTACCTCGCAACCCGGTATCTCAATTTCCTGCCTGGTAACCACAATATTGCGGCGCTTTGGCAGCGGCTTACCTACCGAGTCGAACGTTTTGCGCCCCATGACAATGGTACGCCCCGAGGTGATCTCCTTAAAATGTTTAAGATCATTTGGCATGTGCCAAAGTAACTGGTTGTTTTTGCCAATAGCGTTGTTCTCTGCTATGGCTACGATTATGCTTATGATCATTGGTGATTTGTCATTGGTGATTGGGCATCAGTCATCAGTTTTAGTGATGGCTAATTTCCCAATATGTTTTATGTACGCGTTGAGCTTTATGTGGATTAGCTCTAACTGTTCTATAAGGTTTTCAAATTCAATTGTAGTGATAAGATTTCTGTTTGCCGACTTCTTGATCCAGGATTTAGTTTCAAGGATCGAGCCTCGGCTAAAATAGCAAAAGTTCTTGTTTTCCTTGTAGTGATACCGGCCAAAGCCCTCGGCGATGTTAGCGCTGATGGAATCTGCCGATCTGACCAGTTGCTTGCCAATGGTGCTTTTAGAAAAGGGATCCCATATTAAGACAATCGTCCAGATCTTCTCTGCAAAGTCCGCTGATAAATTATAAACATCTAAATCTTCTAACCTGTTGGCCATTTTCTCTTCAAAAAGTACTAATGACTAATGTCCGATGACAATTGACTATACCGCAACTACTCCCTTAATGTGCGGATGCGGGTCATAATTCTCCAAAGTAAAATCTTCAAACTTAAATCCGAAGATGTCTTTTACCTCTGGGTTTATCCGCATGGTTGGCAACGGTCTTGGGTCGCGGCTCAGTTGTAGCTGGGCTTGCTCCAGGTGATTGTTGTAGATGTGGGCATCGCCAAAGGTGTGGATGAAATCGCCGTAGTCCAGATCACATACCTGGGCCATCATCATGGTGAGCAGTGCGTATGATGCAATGTTGAAAGGCACGCCCAAAAATATATCGGCACTGCGTTGGTAAAGCTGGCATGATAGCTTGCCTTTGGTTTCACCCTTCGATGCATCAGCGGGCTCCACATAAAACTGGAACAGGCTATGGCAGGGCGGCAGGGCCATCTGGTTAACATCGGCCACGTTCCAGGCCGATACCATGATGCGGCGCGAGTCGGGGTTATTCTTGATGGTGTTCACCACCTGGGTTATCTGGTCAATGTGGCCGCCATCGGGTTTTGGCCAACTGCGCCACTGGTAACCGTACACCGGGCCAAGGTTGCCGTTCTCGTCGGCCCACTCGTCCCATATACGCACGCCGTTATCTTTTAAATATTTGATATTGGTATCGCCGCTCAAAAACCAGATCAACTCATGGATGATTGATTTTAAGTGCAGCTTCTTGGTGGTCACCATCGGGAAACCATCTTTCAAATTAAAACGCATTTGGTAACCAAACACGCTAAGGGTGCCCGTACCGGTGCGGTCATGTTTCTGCGCTCCGTTTTCCATCACATGTCGCATCAAGTCGAGGTACTGTTTCATTTTATAAAGTTGATTGGGTGGGTGGTTGATTGGGTGAGTAGTTGTAAAGGTTACTAATGAACCATTGAACTATTGAACCAATGAACAATTCTTACACAAAGAAAAATAATCTAATTTTGGTATCCTACGGATGTGTATAAATACCGCCGTTGTTAATCAATCTCTGATGATCGTATTCCCGAACGCAAAAATAAACATTGGCCTTAACATTACCGAGCGCCGGCTGGATGGTTACCACAACCTGGAAACTGTTTTTTACCCCGTTAAAATTTTTGACGTGCTGGAAGTGATCGAGGCCGATGAGCTGAGTTTCGAATCATCAGGCTTGGACATCCCCGGCAGGGCAGAAGACAATCTTTGCATCAAGGGCTATCACCTGCTCAAAAAAGATTTTCCGAAACTACCGCCGGTAAAAATTCATCTCCACAAAAATGTACCGATAGGGGCAGGGCTTGGTGGCGGCTCGGCCAACGCTGCGTTCTTCATTAAATTGATGGACGAGAAATTCGGGCTTGGGCTGGATGAGGAAGAGATGATGGACTACGCCCGGGTGCTGGGCGCCGATTGTGCTTTCTTCATTAGCAACCGCCCGGTTTTTGCTTTTGAAAAGGGCGATGAGTTTGAACCCGTAAAACTCAACCTCTCGGCCTACCACATTGTACTGGTAATGCCCGATGCCCATGTATCAACCGCAGAGGCTTACAGAGGCGTAAAATCTACGCCAGTTAAAGAAACTGTATACGACCTGGTAAATATGCCCGTAGCGGCTTGGAAAAAGCACATACGGAATGATTTTGAGGTACACATATTCAACAACCATCCCATTATCCGTGGCGTAAAAGCAACCTTGTATGAGCGCGGTGCATTATACGCCAGTATGAGCGGCTCCGGTGCGTCGGTTTTTGGCATCTTTGAGACCCGCCCCGACCTGAGCGACCTGGAAGAGACCTGCCAGGTTTTTTACGGGGTGTGATAAGTGAATGGATAAGTTGTGATTGGTAGGGAGTGCTAAAGGGGGTATCAACCGATAGGCAACCGGGTATCAACCAAGCTAAAGCAAACGGCTGTTTTTGCAATTTAATCACTCATTATTCACCACTCACCACTAACTAATATAATCCCTGTCTTCGTCACTTAGTGTATTGGGGTCTTCTTTCCCGTGGATGTCATCATAGTGCTCGCTAATGTTGTACTTCTTGTTTTTTGGACGGGCAACCAGCACCCCTAAAATGAAAGCCAGGATGGCCACCGGCAAAAGCATCTTTACTTTTGAAGTGTACACCGTACTAAATAAAATGTGGAAGTAAACCCTGTCTGTATTCTGCATAATGATCACGGTTAGCAATACTACTATAACCAGTGCCACGATATTTTTGATGCTCATAATTTCTGCTCGAATAATCTTTCTACAATTTACATTTTTTAATCGCTAATCAAAAAACGGTAGGGGGAGAGTAGCTTTTTTTTTGACGTGCTGATTTTGCTGAGAAGAAGCTGGATAGCTCAAAGATTTTTAGCCTTGATTTATGTCTGATGTTTCGAGTCTTGTCTTCATGTTTTAGGGTGGATCTGTTACTTGTTGTTTTTTAGACGGGCTGATGGACTGTCTTCCATTTTTACATTTTTTTCTAATGCCGATGGCGTTCATCAGGAGCGAAAAATTCTGAGGAATTTTCGCTCAAAATTTCAATTTGTATACGCGCTGCAGTACTCCCCATGATTTTATTAGTTTCCTGATTTGATAGTTTGATACACTTAGCTTCAATAATTACTGTCGCAAATCGATAGCTTACAATTTGTTTAATTAAACTTCATATATATACTGATTAACAAAATATTAAATACTTTTAAATATATCCATTATTGTATGTGCTAATATTTTTAGCTTTTTGTAGGTTTTAAAGTGCTATTTATATAAACTTAAACTTTTTTTAAATTATATATATATCTGATTTTTAATGTTATATATAATTAATATCTTATTTATAATTAAGTGTATTTGTTGAAATATTGATGTCGATTGAATGGATGTGACAATAGTGATGAGGTTTGGATATTTGATACACTAACTAAATTTAAAAAATTGGCTGTATTTGGCTCAAAATCTCTGCGCGGGGAAAAGTGCGCTAAAAAATGAAAGTGGCTCAGAGGGGCTAAAAATGCCTCGTTTTGTGATGCGCACTTTGCCCCTACCCTGAGTGGGTTAGTGGTAAATAGTTGAGAAAAATAAGAGAAGAGAAGCTTATTTGGTACGGCGTTTAGCCACCTGTTTTTGGGCAACAGGAAACAGAAAAATGGTAGACAAAACAATAACGGCACCGGCCCAAAAACCAGCGCTCATGGTGCTGGTATTATTAAAAAAAAGGAACGCCATAATGATACCATATACCGGCTCAAGGTTGGTAATAAGCGCCACCCGGAACGCCGAAAGTTCACGCATTACAGATACCCCGGCAACGTAGGCAAGCGATGTACATACGGTACCAAGGATGATGAGGTAACCAATATCTGATGTTTTTGGGATAACAAAAACAGTCCCACCCGCTGTGGCTAAAAGGTACAAAGTGATCCAGATGAACGCGCCGGATAATTCATAAAATGCAATTACCGGCGCCTCAGTTTTTTGCACAAACCGCCCGTTGATAATAGAAAAGAGGCTGGCCAGCATAGCGCTTACAAGGCCTGCTATGATGCCCTTAGTGTATTGCGTTTCAAATTTAAAAATCAGCGTTATGCCTAAGATTATAAAAATACCCGCAATGATCTCCAATTTAGAAACTCGCTTTTTATTGATCAGCGGCTCAAAAATCGCCGTAAAAAGTGTGATGGATGAAAGGCAAACAAGCGTTACCGGGACAGTGGAAAGTTTGATAGAAGCAAAGAAAAGTATCCAGTGCCCACCAACTATTGCACCTGTTAGTGCCATTTTTAGAGTGGTTTTTGCGTCTAATTTCATCGCAGTTTTGTTGAATTTGAAATACAAAAACAACGAAATACTGGCTATTAAAACCCGGTACCACACCAAATTTACTGCCGATATTGAAATTAATTTCCCCAAAATTCCGGTAAATCCCCAGATAAAAACAGTGAAATGAAGGATTAGAAGGTTCTTATTAAAGCCGGGATTTTGAGCTTTTTGAGGCATTTTATTTAGGAGCTTTTACGATCAAAATATACCCTATAACACCAAAAATAGCGTTAGGGATACACACGGAAATGAGCGGATCAAACCCACCTTTTACCGAAAAAACGAGGGCAAATTTGTTCACTACGATATAGGTAAAGCATATAAAAATGCCTATCCCCAGAGGTAAACCAACCCCGCCGCGCACCTTTCTTGATGAGATAGCAACGCCAATACACGTAAGTACAAAGGTGGATAAGGGCTCAACAAAGCGGCGATATTTTTCAAATTCCATGTCAATTACTGCCCCTGTGCTGCGTATTTTTTCTTTAACAATTGCAGCGTTAAGGGTTGATAATGGCATGGCGCCATAGATATTACTTACCACATTATCGTGCGCCTGGAAGTCTATCGGGCGCATATCAAGCACGGTATCTATCTGCGTATAACTGGAAAATAATGTGTCTTTTAATCCGCTTATTATACGGCGGGTAGGGCCGTTAATTATCCAGTGATTCTTCAACGAATCATACTTTATACTGGTAGCAGTAAGGCGTTCTTTCATCTCGTCACCATCAAATTTTTCCAGCATAAACTGGTAGCCCGTTTGCATTGACGGGTCAAAAGATTGCATATAAACATAGGTATGTTTGTCTAATTGTATATGCACATCGGCCTTTGATTGGTCGTCATTTGCAAAGAAATTCTTGCTCTCAAAATTAACTTTAAGCTTATTGGTGTAAGGTATAACGTAGATATTTAACAACAGCGAAACAACAAAAATGAGTGCCGAAGAAAGTGCGTAAGGCCTTAAAAAGCGGTAAAAACTGGCCCTGCTGGTAAGTATAGGAACTATCTCTGTTTGGTTGGCCATCTTAGCTGTGAAGTATATCACCGCCAGGAAGTTAATGAGCGGCGAGAGCAACATCAGGTAAAACGGAATAAAGCCTGCATAGTACTCAAATATGATGTCGTGCAGGTTTGAGTTCTTGCCCAGGAAGTTATCCAGGTGTTCTGAGATATCAAAAATTACGGATATTACCAGGAAAATGCCCAGGGTAAACAGGAAAGTACCCAGGTATTTACCCATAATAAACCTGTCAATAACGGTGAGATATCTGCGCAGTAGTCTCTTCATTTACAATCTTGTGCCTAAGCGGGTTACCATTTTGTTCTTCCAGTCGTAAAACTCCCCGGCAATGATTTTATTGCGTGCCTCGGTAACAAGCCACAGATAAAAATGAAGGTTATGGAGCGTTGCTATCTGGGCGCCAAGCATTTCGCCGCTATGGATTAGGTGGCGCAGGTAGGCTTTGGTATAAACCTGATCGGCAAAAAGGTCGCTATCTGCTTCTATCGGCGAGAAATCGTTCTTCCACTTCTCGTTTTTAATGTTGATAATGCCATCCTTGGTAAATAACATGCCGTTGCGGGCATTACGCGTAGGCATTACACAATCAAACATATCAATACCTAAAGCAATGTTTTCCAGTATGTTAACCGGTGTGCCTACACCCATCAGGTAGCGGGGCTTTTCTTTAGGCAATATGTCGCACACAATCTCTGTCATGGCGTACATTTCTTCGGCAGGTTCGCCTACACTGAGGCCACCAATAGCGTTGCCCTCACGCTCAAAAGAGGCAATAACTTCTGCCGAACGTACCCGCAGATCTTTATAAACCGAACCCTGCACAATTGGGAAAAGTGTTTGGCTGTAACCATATTTTGGTTCGGTACTATCAAACCTGTCGCAGCAACGTTTAAGCCAGCGATGGGTCATTTCTATAGAGCGTTTGGCGTAGTTGTACTCGCATGGATAGGGGGTACACTCGTCAAAAGCCATGATGATATCGGCGCCAATAATGCGCTGTATATCCATCACATTCTCGGGCGTAAACAGGTGTTTTGAGCCGTCAACATGAGAGCGGAAGGTAACACCTTCCTCTTTTATTTTGCGTACTTCTGTTAAAGAATATACCTGGTAACCGCCGCTATCGGTTAAAATAGGGCCATCCCAACCGTTAAACTTATGCAGCCCGCCGGCTTGTTCAAGTGTGTTTAGGCCGGGGCGTAAGTATAAATGGTAAGTATTTCCTAATATGATCTGAGCCTGTATATCGTCTTTTAACTCGCGCTGATGTACGGCTTTTACAGTTCCGGCTGTGCCTACCGGCATAAAAATAGGTGTTTGAATAACGCCGTGGTCGGTAACGAGTTCGCCTGCGCGGGCTTTAGACAGAGGATCTTGTGCTTGTAGAGTAAATTTCATTTTATCCCGGTAAAATTACAAAAAACGGTTGGATTGGTGTGGGCTTAATTGTGCCGAATGCTATTGTTTAATTGCTGTATTGTTAGATTGTTATGCGTTTGTGTAAAATAATTTATCGCTAAACAACAATCAAGCAATCAAACCATATAAACACTAAATCGGCCTCGTAATTGTCAGTGTTTTTTAACAAATTTGTTGCTTATTTCATAGGCACATTGGAAGCTTACGTTCACCAGGCATTATTCGTTTTATTTCAGCTCTGTTTTATTTTTCAACTGTATTACCTTATCAGTAATCATAGTAAACTTGCAGGCTACAACCCACAGCAAGAGATGCCGCAACCCGGCGTGCCTGTTTCTGTGATCATAAGCGCCCGCAATGAGGCCCGTAACCTGGAGATCTATCTACCTTATATATTACAGCAAAACTATCCCGAGTACGAAGTTATTGTGGTGAATGACCGTTCTTCTGACGATACTGAAGATGTGCTTCGCGAGATACAGCTGGAGTTCCCGGGCCTTAAAGTTGTTACCGTTGTAGAGAATTACAAGAATAAAACAGGCAAAAAATTTGCCCTTACCATGGGCATAAAAGCAGCCAGATACGATCACTTTTTGTTTACAGATGCCGATTGTAAACCCGCCACTTTGAACTGGATAACCCGCATGGCGGCTAACTTTAACGGGTCAACACAGATTGTTTTGGGCTACTCGCCTTATGTGAAAACAAGCAATTTTTTAAATCCTTTTATTCGTTTCGAGACTTTAAAAACGGGTATTAACTACCTTTCATCAGCCCTAAAAGGCGACCCTTATATGGGCATTGGCCGTAACCTGGCGTACACAAAAAGCCTGTTTTTTGGCGCAAAGGGCTTTGCATCGCACATGCATGTAATGAGCGGTGATGATGACCTGTTTGTAAACCAGAACGGAAATTCGGGAAATACAACCATAGAAATTCATCCCGATACCTTTACTTATAGTGATGCAAAAAGCACACTCAGCAGTTGGTTTATTCAAAAAAAGAGGCACATGGGTGTAGGCAAATTGTACAAGAATAGTCATCGCCGAATGTTAAGTTTTGATGCAATAAGCGGCTTTTTGTATTATGTTTTGTTTATTTTGTTCATTATTTTAAAGTTTGAACCATTATTAATTGCGGGTGTTGTTTTATTTAGGTTGATATTACAGTTTGCTATCTACCGCAAAATATTCCGCAAGCTTGACTGTGGCGACCTACTGTGGTGGCTGCCGTTCTTCGATATGATATATTATATATATCTGAATGTGTTTGGATTGATTGGTACCTTTATTAAAACCACCCGATGGAAATAAATAAAAACTTCACCGAGAACGCAAAAAACGACTTTCACCTTGTTGTTAAAGCGCGCGAAGGCAACCAGAAAGCCTACGCCGACCTGATGCAGCGCTATAAGGATTCTATCTATTTTATGGTGCTTAAAATGGTAAACAATAAGGAAGATGCCATGGACCTTACCGTGGAAACCTTTGCGAAGGCCTTTGAGAAGTTGGATAAATACCAGCCCGAATTTGCTTTTAGTACCTGGTTATTTCGTGTGGCTACCAATAATTGTATTGATTTTATCCGTAAAAAGAAGCTTAATACACAGTCTATTCATGGTATGATGGATGATGATGGCGACGAAAAACCACTGCAAATTAAGGCCGATACGCTGAACCCCGAGGAATCATCCATAAAAAAACAGCAAACCGCCGAGCTAAAATTACTGATTGAAAGTTTGCCCCCGCGTTACCGCAACTTAATTACCCTGCGTTATTTTGATGAGTTATCGTACGAAGAGATCTCGCAGCAGCTTGATTTGCCATTGGGAACTGTTAAGGCACAATTATTTAGAGGGCGCTACCTGTTGGGTAACATTATAAACCGATATAAAAAGGATGGAATCTGATATCCTGTTAAAATACTTCCCGAATATAACTGCAGAGCAACAAGCGCAATTTGGCCAACTGCAGGAGCTTTATACCTTTTGGAACAACCAGATCAACGTAATATCGCGCAAGGATATTGATCTGCTTTATGAGCGCCATGTGCTGCACTCTTTAGGTATAGCCAAAGTAATGGAGTTTTTGCCCGGCGAAACCGTCTTAGACGTAGGCACCGGTGGTGGGTTCCCGGGTGTGCCGCTGGCTATTATGTTCCCCGAAACGCAGTTTCACCTGGTGGATAGTATTGGTAAAAAAATAAAAGTAGTTACCGAAGTTTCATCAGCTATCGGCCTTAAGAACCTGCGCGCATCGCACGCCCGTGCCGAGGAAGTAAAGGACAAATTTGATTTTGTGGTATCGCGTGCGGTAACGCAACTGAAGGATTTTTACCCATGGGTGAAGGGCAAATTCAAAAAAGAATCGAACAATAAACTGGCCAACGGGATACTCTATTTAAAAGGAGGCGACCTAACGCAAGAAATTGCCGAAGCGGGTTTAGCCGTGCAGCAATTCTACCTCAAAGATTATTTTACTGAGGATTTCTTTGAAACCAAACAGGTTATCTACGTAAAAGGTTAGTTTTTATAACCTACCACTACTATTTCATTAAGCGCAGCACTTTTGCCATTTTGAGGCATATAATTTTGTGTAAGGGGGAAATTTGCGCGGCTTTCTATTTGTTCTTTTCCGTTATCTAAATGGAACAGAACAGGTATCGAATAATTATGCACCGGCAAATTCAGCGGTTTATCGAAATTATTCAGTGCTTTTACCACCTCATCATCAACAAGTGAGGTTACGCCTCTCACCACTTTAACATTGCTTATCTTCTCATCATTTACATCAAAAGTTACTATTACCCGGCCTGCTACATCTTTATCGCGGGCTGCTTTTGGGTATCTTAATGTTTTTCTAAGATGGGTATATAAGTCCCTCACCGCTAAATTTTGCTCATTACTCATCAGCTTACCCGGCGTTTTATCGGGCTCTACCGGTGGGGGCGGGGGCGGCACGTTCTTGTTCATTTTAGGTGCAGGCGGTGGCGGTAAAGGCATATTTTTACCGTTCTTTCCTGGTTCTACAGGTGGCGGTGGCGGTGCATTCATATAACCGGTGGCTACAACCACACCGGCAAAATTTGGTTTAGACCTGTAATTATCTATTGATTGATACTTCTTAGTATAACCTTGTAGTGCAAATACGGTAGCCATGTAGTATTGGCCGGGGGCCTTATTAACAGTGCCCTTAAAAGAACTCAGCGCGTTTACAGCTGCTTCGTCACAACCATTACCGATGCCTTTTTCCACTTTTATGTCGGTTATTTTATGATCGGCATTTAAGCGGTATGATAATATAACATTACCATCAGTTTTACTTTCGCGGGCCGATTGTGGATAGCGCAAGGTTTTTGCCATGTGTTTATACAAGGCCACATACGCCTTTTCGTAAGGCGGCGGCGGGGCCAAGGCTTTAGTAGGCAATTGAGGGGCAATTACAAGTGCGCTTCCATTTTTATCTTTGTTATATATTGATACAGGTCTTGCAGGTGGCGGCGGCGGTGGCGGTAGTTTTTGTGTTTGCTCATACGCTGAGCGGGCCGAATCGCGCAGAACTTTTTCAATCCTGAAGTGATCGCCATTTGAAATAGTTATTTCTTTTGGTTCATCAGGAAAAGTTTTTACCGAATAATAAGTGGCTTTGTCGGCAGTTGAATCACGCAGTTCCATGTCATCTGCAATGGCAGTAATTCCACTCTTTAAATCGGTTAGCTTAAGTGTATACTTCCCGCTATCAATTTGCACGGTAGGTGTAGTTTGCTTTTGCGGTGCAAAGTCAATAAGCCCATAATCTTTACTAAACAGTAAGGTGGATGTGCATAACATCCCCGCGCAAAGCGGTACTGCTGCCAGGTATTTTAGCCTTGCTAACTTACCTGATCGTTGTTGGTTTAACATGATTATTCTCCTTTTTAATAGGTTGTTATTGAAGAAAGAATGTGTAACCGATGCGCCCTGCAAGCCATAAGCATTGTTGAGCAGGAAAGATGAGTAGGCGATGGCATCGCTCTCATGAGCGGCGGTTTGCTCATCGGCAATGTATTCGTGCACGGTTTTTAGACTCTGTTGTACCAGGTAAACCACCGGGCTAAACCAGTTAATGATCTTCAGCAGTTCAAGAAAAAGAATATCCAACGTATGTTTCTGGCGTATATGTACCAGCTCATGCGCTATAATGGTATCGGGTTGTTTTAACTCGGTACCTATGTACAAATAGTTAAAGAACGAGAAGGCAGTTTGGCTATGAGGCAGGTCGATACGCTGATAATTGCCGTGTTTTAACGAAGTACCCGAGCGGGTGATGCTAAATAAACGCACCAGTCTCACTATCAAAATAACTGCGGCAATCATAGCCCCGCCTATATATAAATAAGGAATAAGCTCATCTGCCGACAGGCGAAACGATGTATCGGTAGGTTGACTAACCCTGATATTGGCCGGCAGTACATAAGATGTTTGTGTAACTACCTGCGTAACCGTATCAGTTGCTGGTTTTAAAATAGTTACCTGTGTGAACGGGATAAAGAATGCCATTATGCACGATAGGATAAGATATACCCTGCCAAGTGTATAATGTGTATTATTTGCAAGCAGCAAACGGTAGCATAAATAAAATACCAGCAGGTAAATATTTGCTTCGATAAGGTAATGTAGCCAACTCATTTTTTTTCGGCTTTAAGTTTTTCAATCAATGCGCTCAGTTCATCCAGCTCTTTTACGCCCAGCTTATTTTCATCGGCGATGAACGATACCAGGCTTTTGTAGGAGTTATCAAAATAGCTGGTCATCAGTTTATCAACGCTGAACTTTTTGTAGTCGGCTTCGCTGATGAGGGGGAAGTACACGTGTGAGTTACCGTAGGCTTTATGATCGATAAATCCTTTACCCTCTAATACGCGCACCACGGTTGATACGGTGTTGTAGGCCGGTTTAGGATCGGGCATTTGCTCCAGTATATCCTTTACAATCCCTTCGTTTAACTGCCACAGTATCTGCATTATCTGCTCTTCGGCCTTGGTGAGTTCTTTTAGTGTCATAGCAAACTATCTTTATAGTTTAACCAAGGTAGAAACTATTTTTATAGTTTACAAACTATTTTTATAGTTTTTTATTGAGGCGCTGATTTTTAACAGTATTACCTATATTGGGGATACTTAAAACTATGTCGCTATTACACCAGGTTGCCCTCACTTTTTTGAAAGAAATTGGCCATGTTAAGGCTAAAACGCTGCTCGCCCATCTTGGCAGTGCCGAAGCCATATTTAAAGCAAATCCGGCTCAACTCCTTAAAATACCTGGTATAGGCGAAGGCACAGTAGGTAAACTTGATTTTACCGAACCATTACTGCGTGCCGAAAAAGAGTTGAAGTTTGTTGAAGATAATGGGATAGATGTTTTGTTTTATACAGATGCCCGCTACCCAAAACGACTGAAGAATTGTAACGATGCACCCGTGTTACTGTACGCTAAGGGCAACTATAACCTTAATCCTCTTAAAGTGATAAGTGTTGTAGGCACGCGAAATGCTACAGATTATGGTAAGCAACTTTGCAGGCAATTAATTGAAGAACTTGCAGAGTATAATGTATTGGTTACAAGTGGCCTTGCGCATGGTATTGATGTAGCTGCCCATAAAGAATGCCTTAAAAATAATGTACAAACTGTGGGCGTGTTGGGGCATGGCTTAGACAGGCTTTACCCTAATCAAAACCGTGGTACTGCTGATAAGATGTTGCAAAACGGCGGTTTGCTTACCGAATATCCGTCGGGAACCAATGCCGACAGGCAGAACTTCCCGGAGCGGAACCGCATTGTTGCAGGCATGGCCGATGCCACTATCGTGATCGAGGCCGGGTTAAAAGGCGGCGCTTTAATTACTGCCGAGATTGCTAATAGCTATAACCGTGATGTGTTTGCCTTCCCCGGTAGGTTGGGAGATGAGTATTCTGAGGGATGTAACTTCCTGATCCGTAACAATAAAGCAGCCCTGCTTACCTGCATGGCCGATCTGGCTTACAGCATGGGTTGGGAAAAGAACACCGAAGTGAAAGGCGGACCCGAGCAATTGATTTTACCTATTGATCTATCAGTCGAAGAACGTGCTGTTTACGAAATTATACAGTTAAATAAGTCGCCGCTGGCTATTGATGAACTGGCTATAAAGGTGAATATGCCCATGAGTCAGCTGGCCATGACCTTGCTGGATATGGAGTTGCAGGGCTTTATACGCTCGTTGCCGGGCAAAACCTATGCTATCAATTAATCCTCTTTAGGGCTGTCAAACAAAGTAAGTTTGCCCGATCCTTCGTGCAGTTCCATCCAGCTATCGGCCGCAAATTCGATTAGGGCAATGGCACAGGTGGGCATTTCTTTCGGCTCGTTGCTCAGCGCATACAGTACCTGACTTATGCCGGGATTGTGGCCCACCAAGGCGATAAAGTCATGCTCATCGGGCAGATTATAGATCACTTTTAGCAATGTGCTCTCGCTGGCATCGTAAATATCCTGGTATAAGGTAGCAGGTGCCAAACCAAGTTCCTGACTAAAAACATTGGCTGTTGACAGCGTACGTAACGCAGGGCTTGCAACCAGCAGCTGCGGTTTTATGTGGTTTTTGATGAGCCTCGCCGTTATGGTTTCGCATTGGGTAAAGCCCTTGTTGGTAAGCGGGCGTTCAAAATCAACATAACCCGGTTGGTGGGTGGCCTTAGCATGGCGAATGAGCAATAGCTTTTTCATACGTTCAAAAATAACAAAAGCGGGGCCAAAGCCCCGCTTTTACCACAGTTTCTTATCTGTTGTTTAGAATTTAAAGCCTATCGAAACACCAAATACACGGTTTTTGGTAGATACTTCGCTGGTGCCGTCGTTACCGATATCAGTTAAGCCCAGATCATAGTTAAGGCCAATTAAAAAGCCGTTTTTAAATTCAAACCCGGCAATACCGTTAAGGCCGGCATCAATTTTTTTAAACTCATCAGCGCCACTGCCAAAGTGGATGTCTTCGCTTGCACTGTTTGTACCATCAGATGCTTTTGCCTTACCTGATAAACCCATTGCTACGTAAGGGCCTGCGCCAAAATAAACATGGCCAAATACAGCCGGAACATGGTAAACAACGTTTATCGGTACTTGCAAGTAGTAAGTTTTGATATCAACCTCTGCGCCGTCGTCGCTCACGTTGCCGCCTTTGCCTACATAGTTTAGCGCAGGTTGTATGCTAAAATTGTTTCCTGTTTTAAAATCAGCAAAAACGCCTGCAGCAAAAGTGGTAGTTGAACCGGTTGATACAGAAATGTTGCCGTTTGATGCTGATAATTTTGCAAAGCCTATACCACCACGGATACCGAATGAAGGAACTTGTGCAAATGCGGAAGATACTGCGAATGCGCAGCAAACAGAAAGTAAAAATTTTCTCATTGTGCTTAGATTTAGTTTGCACAAATGTAGAGAAAATTCCGGTAAGGGCTTTAGCTGTTAATAAAATCAGTAATGGGTTTCTCGGGGATATCCCACATGCATTTGAAGTGGCCCAGCGGGCATTTTTCCAGCCCAAATTTTGAGCATGGGCGGCAGTCAAGGTCAATACCCGCTACCAGCGATTGCTTTACCATGTAAGGTTGTACGCCAAGCAGATCGGGCACGGTGCCACCCCAGATAGATACTATCGGCCTGTCAAATGCCTCGGCAATATGGGTGAGGCCGGTATCAAAACCTGCTATACTTTTAGCCTGTGAAACCAAAAAAACCGATTCATCTAATGTAGTTTTACCGCAGGCATTATAAACTTTTTCGCCAAGCGATAATGCTATCTCATCGCCATTTGCTTTTACATCATCGCCACCCAAAAGCACAACCTGGCCGGTTATATCCTTACAAATACTAATGATCTTTTGGTTAGGCATCCGTTTGGTGAAATGGGTTGCACCTATCACAAAGGCAGTGTAACTGTTTTGATGGGTAGCAGGCAGCAGATCAGCAAGCTGATATTCTTTTTTGATATAATAGTCAATCGGTGCGCCATCATTAGCAACGCCCAGAAATTTAACGGTTTGCAGGTACCTGTCAACCAGATGTACAGGCGGTACCAGATTTTTGCGGAGCTTTAGGCTCAGCCATTTTAGTATAGTCTGCTTATTGTAAGTTGATGAAGGAATACGCGTGCGCAGTTTGATGATAGTAGTACGCAGGTTGTTATGCAGATCAATAATATGATCGTAGCCCTCGGCCTTTATGTCTGCAATAGTATCAGAAAGCTTGGGTTTTAGTAATAGTAGTTTATCCAGATAAGGGTTGTTATCGTAGATATATTTGAAGGCTGGTTTGGTTATAAAATGCACTTCGGCACAGGGAAGCTGCTTTTTGAGGCAGCGCACCACGGGGGTGGTATATATGATATCCCCCATTGAGCTGAAGCGGATAACCAGTATTTTCATCAGGTGGTTTGCGCTTTTATCCTGTTGATGATGGATGTAGACGAGTAGCCATCAACCAGGGTAATGGTTTTTACTTCGCCGCCATTGGCCAGCACTTCTTTGGCGCCCGCTATCTGATCTACCGTGTAATCTGCACCTTTCACCAGTACATCGGGCAGTAATTGCGCTATCAGATCGCGCGGGGTGTCATCCTCAAAAAGCACCACGGCATCCACAAAAAACAATGAAGCTAATATGGCCGCGCGATTGCTTTGGTCGTTAACGGGGCGATTTTCGCCTTTCAAGCGTTTAACTGATGCATCGGTATTTAAGCCGATAATGAGTTTATCTCCAAGATCGGCAGCTTTAGCCAGGTAGGTAACATGGCCTAAGTGCAACAGATCAAATACGCCGTTGGTGAACACTACTTTTTTCCCTTCGCTTTTCCAGGCAGCAATGGTTTGCTGCAGTTGGGGCAGGGTGGTGATCTTATCTAAAAGCGTTTGTTCGAGGTTGTGGCGCATGTTTTAAAGCTACGGGATTTTTAAAAAAGATCATCTACGGCCTTGCAAAGGATATGGCCTATCAGGATATGCATTTCCTGTATGCGGGCCGTTACCTGCGATGGTACTACGATGTTCAAATCGCAAATGCCGTTCATTTTGCCACCATCGCGGCCACTCAACCCCAATGTTTTGCAGCCAATTTCTGTAGCTGATTTTAAAGCATTCAGTATCCCCTGGCTGTTGCCGCTGGTTGAAATGCCTATAAAAAGATCGCCGGGGCGGGCAAGGGCCTCAACCTGGCGCGAGAAAACATGCTCGTAACCATAGTCGTTTGCTATGGCGGTAAGCGCCGAGGTATCAACCGTTAAAGCAATACCCGGTAAAGCACGGCGCTCTTTTACAAAACGGCCGCTTAATTCGGCAGCAATATGTTGCGCATCGGCAGCGCTGCCGCCGTTACCTGCCACCAGCACTTTATTGCCGGCCTGTATGCAATCGGTTATCATTTTGCAGGCATACTCAATATCACCTGTAAGGGTCTCAATTACCTTTTGTATGGTTTGCTGGTGTTCGTATAGTTCTTCTATAACCATTTCTTCGTTGTCATTAGGGCATTAGGGCATTGGGGCATTGAGTCATTGCCTCAATGCTTTGACATTATTACCTGTTTTCTATATCCTGCAATATTTCATCTACCGTAGTAACGGCGCTGCCTGCCTGGCGTATCACTATAGCTGCGGCGTGGTTGGCCAGTTCGCAGGCTTCCTCAACATTAAGGCCCTGGGCCATAAAGTAAGCCATGGTAGCAATCACTGTATCGCCGGCACCGGTAACATCAAATACCGAGGTTGCTTTTACCGGTAACAGCTTGTATGTCAATTCGCTGATGATGGCCATGCCTTGCTCAGATAATGTTACCACAACGTATTCGGCTTCGGTTTGTTGCAGTATAACGCGTGCAGCTTGCTGCAGCTCTTCAATATTGGTAATGCGTTCGGTCTTTGCAGCCTCGGCCAGTTCCTTGCGGTTTGGCTTTATGATGTAAGCACCTTTATATTTGGCATAGTTGAGGCCTTTGGGGTCAACTATTACCTTTTTGCCCGCTGCATTTGCGGTGTCTATTAACTCTTGTGTAAGATCGGCAGAGAATAAGCCTTTGTTGTAATCAGACAGGATAACGATATCCGCAGCGGCTATTTGCGCTTTAATATTATCAACAAACTGGTGCTGTAACTCTTGCGACAGGGGATTGGTAGTCTCCCTATCTACCCGTACTAACTGGTGGCTGCCTGCCATAACACGAGTTTTAATAGTAGTAGGGCGGTTTTCATCGCGAAAGATAGCACCGGTATCAATACCTTCGCTTTCCAGGACATCGGTAAGTTTGCCTGCATCCGCATCATCGCCCGTTACGCCACCTAATGCTATGCGGGCACCTAACGAGAGCAGGTTTTGCGCTACGTTTGCTGCGCCACCAGGCGTAATAAATTCCTTTTTTACGTTTACAACGGGTACAGGTGCCTCGGGCGATAGCCTGTTGGCATCGCCTATAATATAATGGTCAATCATCAGGTCGCCAATTACCAGGATGCCTGGTTTAGCGGCCGATTGCTGTAAATTGCGTACTTTTTGTGATAACATACACGGGGTGTAAAGAGCAGTTATGCGTTTACCGCGCTCTTTTTGTTTGCAAACACTTGTTTAATATCCTGCAAAGATAGTGCATTAAGGCAATGTTCTTTGCTTAATCCGCCTTTGCGGGCAACAATGGTTCCGTATTTCATATCATGGAAGCCACTTATACGGTGCGCATCGGGGTTAATGGATAGCATTACGCCTTTCTCCAATGCATATTGGTGCCAGCGCCAATCAAGGTCTAAACGCAGCGGGTTAGCATTTATTTCGATAACAACGTTGTTTGCTGCACAAGCTTCAATCACTTTTTTATGGTCGATATCATACCCCTTACGGCTTAGCAATAGCCTGCCGGTAGGGTGGCCCAAAATAGTAGTATATGGGTTTTCGATGGCTTTTATCAACCTCGCGGTAGCTTTTTCCTCGCTCATTTTAAGGTTGGAGTGGATAGAGGCTACAATGAAATCAAACCGTGCCAGTATCTCATCCGGGTAATCTAAAGCGCCATCATTTAAGATGTCAGCCTCTATGCCTTTAAATATATGGAAACCATCCAGCTTTTTGTTCAGATGGTCTATCTCTTCGTGTTGTTGCAATACGCGTTCGATGCTTAAACCTTTGGCATAGAAAGCGCTTTTGCTGTGGTCTGATATACCCAAATACTCCAGCTTCATCTCGTCGCGACAGTAAAGGGCCATTTCTTCAAGCGTGTTTACACCATCGCTCCAGGTACTGTGGTTGTGCAGAGACCCTTTCAGATCTGCTACCGTAATAAGCGTTGGCAGTTCGTTATGATTAGCCTTTTGGATAAAAGTTGTTCCTTCGCGCAACTCGGGCTGCATCCATTGCAGGTTTGCTTTTTCGTAGATGATCTCTTCGCTATCCGGCGAATCAAGTTCATTGCTGATGCGGCTCAGTACTGCCTCAACATGCTCTTCGGTACCGGTATTTATAAATAACTCTTTATAGTATTGGGCACGTTGTACACAAATAATATCAACTAACAGACCGTTTTGCAACTCGCCGGAAATGTGATTGCCGTTAAGCGCCACGTTTTTCAGGATAGATGAATTTACCAGCGCGTTAAATGCAATTTGCTGATCTATACTACCGATGATGATGACCAGTTCGCTGATAATTTCATTTAAACGGCGAAACTCGCCCGCGAAATGTTTAAGTGCATCCGGGAAAATACCACGTATCTCTTCCATCAGTTCTTTTGCTTCGGGCTCAACCTGTGCAAACAAGAATTTGCCGTTGCCCGCCATCCTGAACTCGATAACCTTTTTTATCTCTTCCTGGGTTTTTAAGCCAAAACCTTTTGCCTCAATCAGGCGGTTCTCGTTACAGGCATAGTATAGTTCGCCAATGTTCTCAATGCCGAGTTCTTTCCAGATGATAGCGATTTTCTTTGGGCCTATGCCTTTGATACCCATCATCTCTACAATGCCCTCGGGCGTTTGGGCTTTCATTTCTTCCAGCTCGGCTATGGCGCCGGTTTGTAATAGCTCGATGATCTTTGCAGCCGTGCTTTTACCTATGCCTTCAACTTTCTCCAGTTCATCCTGCGTTTTACCGGCAGCCGGGAAAGGCAACTTGTCTATCTTAAAAGCAGCATTGGCTATCGACTTTGTTTTGAAGGCATTTACCTCATGCAACTCCATCAACTGCGACAACAAGCGAAACGTGCGGGCTATTTGTTTATTCTCCATAACTTAGCTGAAACGGTAAAAATACAAAAAGGCTTATTCAAAGCATTATCTTTTGTAAGACGTTACCGTAAGTGGTTATTTATATAACAGTTTAAGTCAGAAATGTTAAACATAGACCGAAGAATTTTTGCCGAAAACCTTTTGCTCACGCAGATCTACTGCGAAGAGCAATTAAAGAATAAGAATACGGATAAAAGCGACGCTGAAATACTGCGCTCTATTAACCCTATCCGTGATGGTGAAAAAGTTTTTTCGTTTAAGCGTGGCGTATTTTCGTTTATCAATTGGACAGCTGACCCATTTGAATTTGAAATTTATGAGGATTTGTTTGAGGAGCAAATGCAAATTAAAAGAAGCTTGGTAATACAGGATAGAAAAGTATTTGAAGGTAAAATATTAGTGGCAGAAATAGATAATAATTTCATGGATGGTGCTTCCGAGATTTATACCAAAGGCTTTATTGATGGTAATGATTGCCCGCCTATAGATACCTGGTTTTACCTGATTGATACTAAACCAAGTCGGATATTATATGCCTGGATACCACAGGATTTTGTTAGCATTGTTCAAGATGGAATAGACGTGAATGCAACAGAGCCGTTTAAATGGCTTCTTGAATAAGCGATTACTATAAAAAAGCCGCTTTTATTCAAAGCGGCTTTTTTATTTAAATATATAGCCTGATTATTTGCTGTCTTCTTTGATAATTAATGGCTCTGATGTATCAAGGCAGTGAATAAGTGGCATACTCCATATCTCGTTGCCGTTTTTTGCATCAAGTACGTGATAAACATTACTGCCACCACCACCGGCAAACACTAAACCACCCGCCACGGCAGGTATTGCGCCGTTTGCTGTTACATCACGATTCCAGATCTCTTTGCCCGTATTTGCGTCTACTGCGTAAATGTTTCTATTATCGCTATTGATAAAAATAACTCCATCTGCAAGCGCCGGGCCCGATGTAAAACCCTGATTTTCTAAGGCTGTCCAAATGCGGCTACCATCAGATTCTTTAACAGCATATAAACTGCCGCGTTTGTTAAAATCTGGTGTTGAATACCAGCCGGCAAGGTATATAGCTCCATTGTTTACCAGCAATCGAGCGTGCTCAAGTGAAATGCCATCAAAGGATGCCTGCCATTTAAGGCTGCCATCTGTAATATTTATGGCGTTTAATATACCGCTCCTGTTGCCAATAAATACAACACCGTTTGATATTACCGGGCTTGATGAAACAATTATATCACCGGTGTTATAAGCCCAAATTACAGAGCCGGAGGCTGCATCTAAAGCGTAAAGCCTGTAATCGGCACTACCTACGTAAACAACGCCATCTTTTACAACCGGGCTGCTATCTACTATTTGGCCTGTGCGGAAGCTCCACTTAAGGTTTCCTGTTGTTGCATCAACAGCATAAAAACTGTAATCATCGCTACCAAAATAAACTACGTTGTTGGCTACAGCCGGGCTTGAAATACTTGCGGCACCCGTTGCAAATTTCCATTTTAACGCCCCTGTTTTAGCATCAATTGCGTAGAGGTTATGATCAGTGCTGGTTGTGTAAATAACACCTTTATCATAAGCCGGCTTTGAATAGGAGAAATTACCTTCGCCTGTAAATTTCCACTCTAAGGTGCCATCTTTTCCGTTTAAGGCGTAAAGGTTTTTATCCTGCCCACCTACTATTACTTTAAAGTTTGTGCTTACAGTGTCTTGCGGATTTTGATCGTCATCTGCTGCTTTTTTACATGAAGAATTGAAGGTTAAAAAGAAGAATGCAAGGCCGCTCAAAAGGGCTATCGGCGTGTAAGATTTAAAAAGGCTCATATAGAACTGTTTGGTTTAGATAGGGCTAATTTAGCTAAAAAACGTAAGGCTTTAAATTTTACTAATAAAAAAGCCGCCTTGTAAAAAGGCGGCTTTCCATCAAAATATTAAGAACCAATTATTTTATAACCACATCATACGGCATGCGCATTTGTGGGGTACGCATCATTTTGGTGATGCCTTTTATTTGTTCGTAAACACGATAATTTTCGCCAAGCTCGGCTTTTACAAAACGGGTACTTACTTCGGCGCTCAGGCCTTCGCCAAACCTGTCGAGTGTGCTTTTTTGGTCAGGATAGCTAACCAGTTTGTATTTTTTAAGGTTAGCCTTTTTTGCTGCAGAAGCAACGGCATCGTTAATATTACCCAGGCGGTCAACCAGGCCAATTTTTAATGCTTGCGAGCCTGTCCATACACGGCCCTGGCCAATGCTGTTGATATATTCCTGCGTTTTACCACGACCTGCAGCTACAGCTTTGGTAAAATCATCATAACCATGGTTAACGTTGTTTTGTAACAAAGCGCGTTCCTCAGGGGTAAGCGGGCGGCTGATATCGCCCAGATCGGCAAATTTTCCGGTTTTAACACCATCAAAAGTAACACCCAACTTATCGTTAAACAGTTTCTGCATGTTTGGCAGTACTGCAAAGATCCCTATTGAACCGGTAATGGTATTCGGCTCGGCAATGATAGAATCTGCCGCGCAAGAGATGTAATAACCGCCGGATGCTGCTACATCACCCATCGATACGATAACCGGTTTAACTTGTTTGGTCAGCATCACTTCACGCCAAATAACATCTGAAGCCAATGAGCTGCCGCCCGGCGAGTTAACGCGTAGCACAACCGCTTTTACCTTATTATCTGTACGTACTTTTCTTAATGCTTTTGAAATGGTTTCAGAACCAATGCTGTTGTCATCGCCATCACCGCCGCTTATTTCACCAGATGCATAAACCACAGCAATGCGGTTGTTTGAACTAACCTCTTTAGGGTCGGTAGTGGTTTCGGTGCTGCTTTTCAGGTAATCATCCAGTTCAACACTGGCGATGTCGTTTTTTTCTTGTTTACCGGTGCGTTGTTTAAGATCAGACAGGATCTCATCTTTGTATTTTAAGCCATCAACCAGTTTGTATTTTAAAGCATCCTCAGGTAATTGTATACGGCCACTGTTGGCATAGTTAAACAATGTATCTTTATTAATATTACGCGCCTTACCAATATTGGTTAGAAAATGATCATACATAGAACCTAAGTATGAAGTAACCTGCAGGCGGTTTGCATCACTCATTTTGGTTAGTACCAGCGGCTCTACCGCACTTTTATAGGTACCTACTTTTATAATTTGTGCTTCGATGCCCAGTTTATCCAGTGCACCTTTCAGGAAAGTGATCTCAGAACTAAAGCCTTTAAACTCGATGATCCCTTTAGGATTCAGGTAAATTTTATCAGCAACCGATGCCAGGTAATAAAAACCCTGAGTGTAGATTTCAGAGTAAGCAACAATGAATTTGCCCGATTTTTTGAAATCGATAAGCGCATTGCGAATTTCTTCGGTAGTAGCCTGGCCATTCATCATGTAGCTCTCGTCCATGAAAATGCCTTTTATCTTATCGTCGGTTTTGGCTTTTTTAATACTGGTTAGGATATCATTAAGGCCAAGGCTGCGTTTTTTATCCAGGCCAAGAAATGGCAGGTTGTTAAATGGATTGTTTGGAGTACGTTCTGTAATAGGGTAATCAAATTTGATGTGCAAAACAGAGTTTGAATCTACTGTTGTAGCAGTGTCGCCACTGGCGGCAGCGGCAATTATTCCCAATAAAACTGCGAAGCCGATAACGAAAACAAGCGTGATACCTACTATGGTAGCTAATACAAATTTGAAGAATTGTTTCATTAAGAGTGATAAATCATTTATTTATGCAAACTTAATGATTGCATATTTATTAAGAGCCGCACACCAGATATTTGTTACAACATGATAGATGTTTTTTTGCTCTTAGGCAGTAACCTCGGCAACCGTAAATTGTTTTTAGACAGGGCCATTGACAGCATCTCTGCCCAGGTTGCACCGGTAGTAAAGGCATCGGGCGTGTATGAAACACAGTCATGGGGTAAAACGGATGAACCTGATTACCTGAACCAGGTTTTACTGCTTAAAACCGACATGCCTGCCAAAGTTTTACTACACAAAGTGCTGGCGATAGAGCAGGAGCTGGGCCGCGTGCGCGAGGAGAGATGGGGATCGAGGGTGATCGATATCGATATCCTGTTTTACGGAGATACCATAATTGATGAACCCGACCTTAAAATACCGCACCCTCAGTTGCATAACCGGCGCTTTACTTTAGAGCCATTGGTTGAGTTAACTCCTGATCTTTTACATCCTGTTTTACGTAAGAATATGCTACAGTTAAAAACTGAACTTAGCGATAGCTTAATTGTAAAAAAAGTATATTTTTGAATACCACAAACTGATATAAATGTCTGATTTTTCTTCAAACCAAGACCTTGACCTGTCTTTCCTGTACGAGATTGCAGATGGCAGCGATGAATTTATTGTTGACTCGATAGGAATGTTCCTTGAACAAACCCCGCAACTGCTTGATGCCATAAGCAATGCCATTAGCGCACAGGATTGGCCAACAGCGGCTTCGGCATCGCACAAGCTGAAACCTAACCTTGGCTTTTTTGGTATGCCTATAAGCCAGGCCACCATACAAGAGGTTGAACTGGCCTGCAAAGCCGGCGCACCAAACCCTGCAGAGGTAATTGAGAAATTTACCCAGGTAAAAACCACTGTTGATGCCAACCTTATTGAACTGCAGAAAATTAAAGCAGAAAAAGAAGCGAATCTTTAAAGTCTGAAGTATTTAGTTGAAAGTCTAAAGTCAATAGATTTAGAATTGAATAGAAATAAAAAAGCAAGCCATAGGCTTGCTTTTCTTGTATAGTATAATACGCGTTTGACTTCGTACTAAAGACTTTCGACTTAAGACTTAAGCGTTAGCGTAAAAGTATAGCTTTCCATAATAAGGTTAGCTAACAGGTTTTTGCAGGCCTCATCAACTTTTGCGCTTGCGGTTGCTTCGCTATCGGCATCAATTTCTAATGAAATGTGTTTACCAATACGCACGTTCTGTATCTCGGCCAAACCAAGGTTTTTCATGCTGCCGGTTACGGCTTTACCTTGTGGGTCAAGAATTTCTTTTTTGGGCATTACGTCAATTTCGGCCAGAAATGTTTTCATTTTTTGAAGTTAAAGAGGATGATACCTGTTAAACGGTTATTTTTTTGAACCGCCTGCCAGCGTATGATCTGCAAATTTTAATTGAATTAACGATAGGGTGATATACATTACAATAACCACCGGAACCGCCGCAAATTTAAAAAATAGAATGAGTATTGCCGAAAATAGCAGTAATAAATACCTGTAAAAGTTTTTGTTAAAGTCGCGGTCTTTAAATTTTAACGACATCAGCGGTAATTCGGCCACTAATAAGGCACACATCACTATAATAAATGCTGATAGCACGTAAGGCTTAAGGATGTAATGCGCTACATTGCTGTACTGCGATAATATTAGCGGGATAGATGCTATCAGGATAGCGTTTGCAGGTGTTGGCAAGCCTATAAAACTCTCGGCCTGGCGGGTATCATTATTAAACTTGGCCAGCCTTAATGCCGAAAATACAGGAATAAGGAAAGCAATAAAGTTTAACCATTCGCTTACGTTAGGTATCTGCTTGGTTTGCAGCATCAGCATATACATAATGGCTGATGGCAGTACGCCAAAGCTCACCATATCGGCCAACGAGTCCAGATCTTTACCTATACCCGAGAAAGATTGTAGTACCCTTGAAGCAAAACCGTCAAAAAAATCGAATATGGCTGCCAGGAAAATGGCATAGGCTGCAAATATGAGGTTATCCTGAAAAGTAAAAACAATACCTACACAGCCGCTAAACAGGTTAGCGCACGTAATTGCATTCGGTAGATGTTTTTTAACGCCCATAAAGCTATGAAGGTATCACAAATTTTACTAAAACGCAAAGGAGTTACAATTAACCTTATGTTATTTATAACTCCTTTATGCGTGAAAATATTATGAATTCATTGATATTAAGAACTCTTCGTTAGTTTTTGTACCACGAATTTGAGCCTGTAAAAATTCCATCGACTCCTGCGAGTTCATATCCGCAAGGTGGTTACGCAGTATCCAGATACGTTGCAGGGTATCGCGGTCAAGCAACAGATCATCGCGGCGGGTGCTTGATGCTGTAATATCAATAGCAGGGAATATACGTTTGTTAGATAGCTTACGATCCAACTGAAGTTCCATGTTACCGGTACCTTTAAATTCTTCAAAGATAACCTCATCCATTTTAGAGCCGGTCTCGGTAAGTGCTGTTGCAATAATAGTTAATGAACCGCCATCCTCAATGTTACGGGCCGCACCAAAGAAACGTTTTGGTTTGTGCAACGCGTTGGCATCCACACCACCCGATAATATTTTACCTGATGCAGGGGCAACGGTGTTGTAAGCACGTGCCAAACGGGTAATAGAATCCAACAGGATCACTACATCGTGGCCACACTCAACCATACGTTTAGCTTTTTCTAAAACGATGTTGGCAATTTTTACGTGGCGCTCAGCAGGCTCATCAAAAGTTGATGAAACTACTTCGGCACGTACGCTGCGTGCCATATCGGTAACCTCTTCAGGGCGCTCATCTATCAACAGGATGATGAGGTAAACCTCTGGGTGATTTTTTGCTATCGCGTTAGCAACATCTTTTAACAACATGGTTTTACCGGTCTTAGGCTGTGCTACGATCAAACCACGCTGACCTTTACCAATAGGCGAGAACAGGTCCATGATGCGGGTTGAGTAGTTGTTAGGATCGGTAAACAGGCTCAGCTTTTCTGACGGGAAAAGCGGCGTTAAGTGGTCAAAAGGTACACGGTCGCGCACCTCGGCAGGGATGCGGCCGTTGATAGCTTCAACACGTACCAGCGGGAAGTATTTCTCGCCTTCTTTTGGCGGGCGGATGCTGCCACGTACGGTATCACCGGTTTTTAAACCAAATAATTTTATCTGCGACTGTGATACATAAATATCATCAGGAGAAGTTAAGTAGTTATAGTCTGATGAGCGAAGGAAACCGTAACCATCAGGCATTATCTCCAGTACACCTTCGTTAACAATTACGTTATCAAAGTCCATGTTAATGGCTGGTTCCTGTGCTTTTTGCTGCTGCTGGTTGTTGCGGCGGTCAAATTTCTGCGGGCGGCCGGTTTCTGCAATTGGTGCTGCATCAGGCTGGCCTGCTTGGGGTGCTTCAGTGGCTGTTTCTGCTACAACTTCGGCAGCAGGTGTTTCCTGCGATTCGGGCTGTGCTTCTTCTTCCTGCTGGTCAAACAGGTTGGTATCATCCAAACGTACTTCAACGCGTGGCTGTTCTTTACCCTTAACTACACGTGTGCGTTTGCGGGGTTTATCTTCAGCTTCGGCAGCAGGGGCAGCCTCGGCGGTTTTTTCAGCGTAATTGTTGTTGGTTATATTTTGTTGTTCCCGTGCTACGGCTATCAGTTGTTGTTGCTCAGTTATAGCTGCAATAAGCGGTGCTTTGCGCAGTTCATCAGCTTCGGCAATACCTAAACTCTTAGCAATTTCGCGCAACTCAGAAACGAGTTTGTCGTTCAATTCAGTTGTCTCAGACATATTATGAAATATAGTTCAATGGGATTTTTATAATGAAAGTTGTTCGGAAGTCCTGATATACAATGTTAACCCAGGTAAGTATTAAGATCAGATAATAAAAACGTGGAAATTAAAATTGTTTCTTTGGTACAAGAAATAATTCAGGAAAACACTGCAATGTTAATCAATTATTCTTAGAATGCAAATTTATTAAAAAAATTAAGCGTTGGCTATATTTATGTAGTTTTGCCGCACCATAATCAATTACACGCTAATATGATAACGCGCGCGCAGCTTATTGAGCAGATCAAACAAAAAAAATCATTCTTATGTGTTGGACTGGATACGGATATCGATAAGATACCGGCATTTTTGAAAGAATATCCCGACCCGGTTTTTGAGTTCAACAAGCGTATAATTGATGCTACTAAAGACCTTTGTATAGCCTACAAACCTAACGCTGCTTTCTACGAAGCCCGCGGTTTAAAAGGTTTGCAAAGCTTAATTTCTACAGAGCAATACATCCCTAAAGATATCCTGAGCATAATTGATGCAAAGCGCGGCGACATCGGTAACACCTCTGATAACTACGCCAAAGCTTTTTTTGATAAAGAGAACACCGGGATGGATTTTGATGCTATTACTGTTACGCCATACATGGGGAACGATAGTGTTACGCCATACCTTAAATATGAAGGTAAATGGGTAATTATCCTGGCGCTAACCTCATCTGTAGGTAGTAAGGATTTCCAATACCTGAATACGGGCGATGGCTATTTGTACGAAACCGTTATTAAAAAAGCCAATACCTGGGCCGGTGCCGATAGGTTAATGTATGTAGTTGGCGCTACCAAAAGCACAGAGTTTACCGACATCCGCAAGCACGCGCCTGATAACTTCCTGTTAGTACCGGGAGTTGGTGCACAGGGCGGTAGCCTGCAGGATGTTTGCCAATATGGTATGACCAAAGATTGCGGTTTGATCGTAAACTCATCACGCGGTATTATCTACGCCGGCAACGACGAAAACTTTGCCGAAGCAGCCCGTGCCGAAGCCCTTAAACTGCAACAACAAATGCAGGAAGAGTTGGAGAAAGCGGGAGTTATTTAGTGATATAGTAGAATCAAGAATTAAGAGCCAAGAATCAAGACAGAACTTTGATCTTGGCTCTTTCTATAAATTGCAGTCGAAATAGGGTTAAGAACTAAGAACGAGGACAGAATTCCGGTCTTGATTCTTGTCTCTTGATTCCTGACTCTCTTCAGAAGCTACGCTTCCAATTTCCCTTCAATAGAATCATCCAGCGTTTTGCCTATTGCTGCGCCTACCAGTTGTTTTACAAATGCAATGGCGTTGCCGTGCTTGTTATCCCAGTAATAGCCCTGGGTGGGTGATACTTTGATAACGGTAATGCGCGGATCATCCTCACCTTCGGTGAACCATGTTTTGAGGATGGGTTGCCATAGCTCTTTTATCTTTTCTTTGTCTTTACTGATCTCGGCAGTGCCGTAAACGTTCAGGAAATCTGAATGTGCCGAGCCTTGAAATAACAGTTGTACAAAAGGGTCTTTGCCTATTTCGTCATTTTTATGGCTGTCATCAGCACTCAGGAACCACAGGTCGCCGTTGTCATCTATCTTTTGCGGCGACATAGGCCTTGTAGAGAAAGGCAGTCCGGTTTTTATATTACTGCAGAAGAAACAGCTTGATGCCGCTTCTGCCAGTTCTTTCATCTTTTTCCATGCTTCGTTGCCTTCCAAATTCTCAAAATTATCTTCGGGTTGTTGCTGGTTAATGCTATCCATCTTTGTGGTTTTTGATAGTTAAAGTATAATATATTAACTTTTAGGATAGTGGTTTTGTTTCAACGAATGACAACTCTACAAGCGTCATTGCGAGGTACGAAGCAATCTCCCTTTAGGACAAGCGGCTCTGTATAGTTCAGAGATTGCTTCGTACCTCGCAATGACGCGCGGAAAGAGGCAGATCCTACGCAAACATCACCTTCCGTTGCGGAAAACGGTCGGCATAGCCCGTTACAATATTGCGGATATAATCATTACCCGGGTAGGGGGTAAGGTAGTTTTTTAACGCCTGCAGGTTATCGGCATTGTAGTAGTGGGATATGTAGCCCATACCATAGAAACGGCCTTCTTCTATCAAGATACAGCTATGTTCATCATCGGTACGGCCTTCATCGCGGATAGCGAAAGTGGGCAGGGCTTTCTTTAGTTGCTCTAAGGCAGCATCAATACGTTCATTATAATCGTTCGGCGACTCGTGTCCCTCGCAGGCGCAGGCGCCAACGTTGGTGCCGCTGCAGGGCTGGTCATTCTTTTGTATAAAGCAAAGCTTAGGGCAAAGGCCGAATGTCTCGATAAGGGTATTCAGCAGGTTATGGCCTTCCAGCAGTGAGTTGCAGGCATAAACAGCAGGCATGTGCTTGCGGTGCTTGTCAACCGCCAGGCGCAGGTAGCCGCGCTGGTCCTCGTACATATAAATGCCAAAAGTATTTTCAAAGCGTTTTAATGATCGGTTGTACTTTGGCCAAAGGCGTTTTATCTCTACGGCTTCCAGCACAAAAGCGATCAATTCGGTACCACAAACCTGATGGGTGATATGATGGATGTTCTTTAAAAACTCCTGCCTTTGCAGGTTGGGGTTGTTACCGGTAAAATGACTGATAACCCTCTTACGCAGATTTTTTGCCTTGCCTACGTATATCACTTTGCCTTTATGATCATGAAAGTAA
This sequence comes from Mucilaginibacter conchicola, assembly GCF_003432115.1. GTDB lineage: Bacteria > Bacteroidota > Bacteroidia > Sphingobacteriales > Sphingobacteriaceae > Mucilaginibacter > Mucilaginibacter conchicola. The sequence continues at coordinate 1,295,601 of NZ_QWDC01000001.1, read as the reverse complement.
TACACTCCGGGGTTTGGCGGCAGGGCCTCGATATCCGCCTTGGGCAAATTGGCCGGCAGCCTTTGCTCTTTGCTGTTTTGTTTTAGTGCTTTACTGATGTGGTTATCACTATCCTTACTCATCAGGATAGAGAACAGTTGCGAAGTAGCCTCAGCATCGCCCATGGCGCGATGGCGGGCATTGTTGGCAATGCCCAGGTGCGTACAAAGCTTACCCAGACTATATGACATTAGCCCCGGCATTATTTTACGCCCCAACCTAACGGTACAAAGTTTATTGAGGTTTATCTCGTAACCGGCAGCATTTAGGTGATAACGCAGAAAAGAGTAGTCGAAATTAACGTTATGCGCTACGAATATTTGCCCTTTAAGCAGGTGGAATATCTCGGCAGCAACATCCTCAAATAACGGAGCCTTTTGCACCATCTCGTTGGTGATGCCTGTTAGCGCGCTGATATAAACGGGAATGTCGCGCTGCGGATTAACCAGGGTCTCAAACCGGCGGGTAACTTTTTTACCATCGTGTATGCAAATAGCCACCTCGGTAATGCCGTTAGCACTGGCATGCCCACCCGTCGTCTCGATATCTACAATTGCATACATGGTAATAACAAATGTAAATATAATTGCTAATAAATTTAGTTATTTATGGATAATATTTCGTTCAGGTGAGGACACCTGAACGGGGAGTGATATTACATTCCTTTCCTGTTCGGGTGTCCTCACCCGAACTACAGCAGGTCAAAACAAAAAGACCCGCAGTTTTTTCAACCACGGGTCTTTTTCTATATCGCGATGGTCAACTAATCTCTAATTAACCGATCACTAATCAACTTACTTACCTTTCTTAGTCTGCACCTGTTGTTGCTGGCGCATCATTTCTTCCATTTTGGCAGCGAAGCCTGATTTTTTCTTTTTAGGATCTTCAGGTTTCTTTTTGTTTTCCTGGATCTGGGCATGGATCTTCTTATCATCCACCATGAATTTGATCAGGTATTGTTGTAAGAAGGTGAACATGTTGGCCAGGAAGTAGTAGTAGTTCAAACCGGCAGGGTAGCTGTTCAGCGTAGCAAAGAAGATGAATGGTGTAATGTAACCAATGTACTTCATTTGGCCTGTAGCACCCGAGATCTGGTTGTTGAAATACGTATAGATCAAGGTTGAGATCGTCATCAGCAAACACATTGCGCTGATGTGGTTACCTATGATAGGGATGTTGGTCGAAAACTTGATCACATCATCATAGGTCGATAGGTCATGCATCCAAAGGAAGTTCTGTCCGCGAAGCTCAAACAAGCTCGGGAAGAAACGGAAGAATGCAATTACGATAGGCATTTGCAACAATAATGGCAAACAACCACCCAGTGGGTTTACACCTGCTTTTTTGTAAAGTTTTAAGTATTCCTGTTGTAAAAGGGTAGGGTTATCTTCACCAACTTTAGCTTTTATCTCATCCATCTCCGGCTTAATAACACGCATTTTAGCCATTGATAGGTATGATTTGTAGGTAAGCGGCGATAATACCAACTTCAACAATACGGTAAGCGCAAGGATGATCAATCCGTAGTTCCAGTTAAACTGTTTAAGGAAGTTGAACACCGGCAACACCGCAAACTGGTTAATGTATTTTAACGGTCCCCAGCCCAGGTTAATGATCTTTTGCAGATCGTAACCTTGCTCTTTTAAGGTGTTGAACTGGTTAGGGCCAAAGTAAAACTCTAACGGTACGGCACCGCTTGCATCACGGTTTAGTTGCAAGCCGGCTTTCATTTCTTTAACACCTGCAGTATCTGCTACGTTTGTAACAACAGAAAGGTCAGATTTTGCAATACCATCTTTAGCGATCAATACGCTTGAGAAAAAGTGTTGTTTAAAAGCAACCCATTGCATTTTTTTGTCAGCAATGCTTTTTTGCTCATCTTTCGCTTCAGACAGGTAATCTACGTCGCCATCTGTGTTTTTGTAGTACACAGTAGAGTACTGGCGCTCTTGTTTAAGGTCTTTTTCAAGTTTGTTAAGGCTGGCGTTCCAGTTTAAGCTGTACACATTGCTGTTAGCCAACACCTGGTCCATGCCGGTTGAGCGGATGGTTAAACCCACTTTAAAGCCTGTACCTTTTAAGCTGTACACATAATCGATGTACTGCGTAGGGCTGTAGCTTAAACGCATGGTAACCGATGATGAATCCTGACCGGCTACTGTTAGCGCTGTTGAGCTTGGCGTAAAGTAAAGATCATTGGTGTTAAAGTTCTTACCGGCAGTGGCAAGGCTAAGGCCGAAAGTGTTTTTATCGCCATCAAACAATACCAACGGCTTTTTGCCATAGGTAAGGTACTTTTTAAGCTCGGCGCTGTAAACGCGGCCACCTTTAGTGCTTAATTTGATGCGAACATCATCATTCTCTAAAGTAACAAATTGTTGGTTGCCGTTAATTGCACCACCAAAAGGGCCTTTTATTGCAGTTGAATCAACTACCGCAATTTTTGCTGTAGTATCTGCTTTGGCAGGGGCTTTTATTAAGCCTTTTTTTATTGAGTCCTGGTGAACAGTAAGCTGTTCTTTTTTGATCTCGGCCTCGTTTGGCTTCATTAAAAAGACGCCAACCCCAAGGATGATCATGATCAGGAATAATCCTGTGAATGTATTCTTATCCATTTATCTGTTTCTCGTACTGTAACTTAGTTCTTGCGGGCGTAAGCCAGCGAAGCGGCGACAAAGTTAATAAAAAGTGGGTGCGGATTAGCAACTGTTGATTTTAATTCGGGGTGAAACTGTGCACCCACAAAATAAGGATGGTTTTTCAACTCCACTATCTCAACAAGGCCGTTCTCGGGGTTAATGCCCGATGGTACTAAACCTGCTGCTTCATACTCCTGTAAGTACTTGTTATTAAACTCGTAACGGTGACGGTGACGCTCGCTGATGTGCGTTTTGCCATAGGCCGCTGCTGCTTTTGTTCCTTTTTTAATATCGCATGGGTAAGCGCCTAAACGCATGGTGCCACCTTTGTTCACCACAGTTTTTTGCTCTTCCATCATGTCAATAACCGGGTTTGGTGTTTCCGGGTTCATCTCGGTGCTGCTTGCATCGGCGTAGCCTAACACGTGGCGGCCAAACTCAACAACGGCACACTGCATACCCAAACATATACCAAAGAACGGTATGTTGTTCTCGCGTACATAACGGATAGCTTCTATCTTACCCTCAAAACCGCGCTCGCCAAAGCCTGGAGCAACCAGTACACCATGCAGGCCGCGTAGTTTTTCAACTGCATTTTCTACCGTTAAACTTGCCGATGGGATATATTCCACACGCACTTTACATTCGTTTTTAGCACCTGCGTGTACAAATGCCTCGATGATTGATTTATAAGCATCAGGCAGTTCTACATATTTACCTACCAGGCCTATCTTAACATCAGCAGTAGGGTTTTTTAAGCGGCCAAGAAAGTCTTTCCAGTTCTCCAGGTTCGGCTCGTTCTTATGCGGCAGCTTTAATTTGGTTAATACGGTCTGGTCTAATTTCTCTTTCAGCATCAGCAATGGCACGTCGTAAATGGTAGGCGCATCCATTGATTCGATTACCGCATTGATGTTTACGTTACAAAAAAGTGCAATTTTTTTTCTGATGTCGGCGTTGATGTGGTGTTCAGTGCGGCAAACCAGTATATCCGGCTGGATACCGTACTCTAAAAGCATTTTTACCGAGTGCTGTGTAGGCTTGGTTTTCAGCTCGCCTGCTGCAGCCAGGAAGGGGATAAGCGTTAGGTGGATAACCAGCGCATTATTTGGCCCTGCTTCCCATTTAAACTGCCTTACCGCCTCTACAAATGGCAACGATTCGATGTCGCCCACGGTGCCACCGATTTCGGTGATCACAATATCATAATCGCCGCTTTCGCCCAATATGCGGAAGTTGCGTTTTATCTCATCAGTAATGTGCGGAACTACCTGTACGGTTTTACCCAAAAAAGCACCCTCGCGCTCGCGGTTAATTACATTTTGGTAGATACGGCCGGTGGTAATGTTGTTAGCCTGTGAAGTTGGAACGTTCAAAAAACGCTCGTAGTGGCCAAGGTCAAGGTCGGTTTCGGCACCATCCTCGGTAACATAGCACTCGCCGTGTTCATAAGGGTTAAGCGTACCCGGATCAATATTGATATAGGGATCGAACTTTTGGATGGTAACGCGGTAACCGCGCGCCTGAAGAAGTTTAGCTAATGAGGCCGAAATAATGCCTTTTCCTAACGATGAGGTAACTCCACCCGTAACAAAAATGTATTTAGTCATGATTTTTTTTGAAATCAAAGGCAGTTTTAATGGGGGCTGCCAATTGTTTGTGTACGGGATACAAAAGTAGCAAATTTTACGGGATTTGTCCGTTCATTTTACAATTGTGGAAAAGCTATGGGGATTAAGTTGATTTACAGGATAGAGCGGCTTTTTCTTTGAGATTGTGTTTTGCTGGTACATGCTTTTGTAAAAGAAGTTTGTTGTTTTTGCATACAAAGCATTACAAAAGAAAAGCCGGTTTCATTATTGTGAAACCGGCTTGCTGATATTGTCAAGTCTTATTTTTCTTTAAAAGGCTCACCTGTGTTGTAGATATGTATCAGGTTGCGCACTTGTTTAAAGCTAAATTTATCCTCGGCTTTATATTTTGCTAAAACGTCGGCGTTATCGCTTATCATTTCTTCAAAATCATTTTTCCTGGCTTTGTGCGATTTTCCGAACAGGTTAAACATCGTAAAATCGTTGTTTTTTACCTCTTTAACAGTATCAGTGCCTTTGGTGATATACCACTGTGTGCTTGAGCTACCCCCATGGTACCCGCCCATTGGTGAAAAACCACCTGCATAAGAAGTAATACCTTCAAAAAGCATGATCTTGCCTTTTTCTAATACTTTAAAATATTCTGCTTTTGATTTTTTCTCGCGATATACGGCCCTAAAGCACTCGTCTTTTTCTGAGCGGTAGTATTCCCGTATTGAGTCAGGTTTCATTTTGATGGATTTACCACCGTTGATCTTGTATTTGCTTGAGCTTACTTCACAGTGGATGGTATCGCCTTTGGCATTAATAACATAATCATTCCTTTGTGCTTTTACATTTAACGCACATAGCACAGCTCCGCAGGCTAAAACGCCCTTTAAGTTTAAGTTCATATAATAGTTTAATAAGGTTAGGTTTTGGGTGGGTCTTAAAACAACCCGTTTATTTCGCGCTCTATCTGGTTAATAATAGTACCCATATCTTCGGGATTGTTTGCGAAATCAAGAGTGTCTTTATCCAGCACAAGCAGCTTGCCCAGCTTGTAGTTTTTTATCCACTTATCGTATTTCTCGTTTAGCTTTGACAGATAATCGATACGGATACCTATCTCGTACTCGCGGCCACGGCGTTGGATGTTATTTACCAGGGTAGGCACCGATGCTTTAAGGTAAACCAGCAAATCTGGTGGTTTAATAAATTCGGTTATGTTATCAAATATGCTTTGATAGTTTTCGTAGTCGCGCGTGGTCATCAGGCCCATATCGTGCAGGTTCTCTGCAAAAATGTGTGCATCCTCATAAATGGTGCGGTCCTGTATAATATTACGGCCACTTTTCTGGATATCGATGATTTGGCGGTAACGGCTATTCAGGAAATAGATCTGCAGGTTAAAGCTCCAGCGTTTCATATCGCTGTAGAAATCTTCCAGATAAGGGTTATTATCAACCGCCTCAAAAAGAGGGTCCCAGCCATAATTTTTGGCAAGCAATTCTGTAAGTGTGGTTTTACCGGCGCCTATATTTCCTACGATAGCTATGTGCATGTGATATATGTTGATGATGGTTCATGGTTAATAGTTCATGGTAATAATCCGCGCTATTAAACAGTCACTGCTGCTAATATACACTATGAACCATCAACTATAAGCTAATACTTCTTAAAACTTCCTGAACCCGATGATCTCTCTTACTTCCCTTATGGTTTTTGATGCGCTTTCGCGGGCTTTATCGGCACCCAGGTTGGCTACTTTACGCAGGTAATCAGCATCGCCGGCAATATCGTTGATACGGTCGCGGATTGGGGCGGTGGCAATGATCATATCTTCGGCCAGTTGCTTTTTCAGGTCGCCGTAACGGATAGCCATGGTATTGTACAGGTTATCAAAGTGTTCAATAGCATCAGGCGAAGAAACTACCTTCATCAGGTCGAACAGGTTTTGGATCTCCTGTGGTTTGGTTTGGTTTTCTTCAGTAGGGCCGCTATCGGTTTTGGCGCGCATTACCTTTTTGCGAATAGCCTCAGGCGTATCGCCCAAAAATATGGCATTACCTTCGCCTTCGCTTTTACCCATTTTGCCTGCACCATCAAGCCCCGGTATTTTTACCAGGTTAGTGCCATAAGAGAACGCATACGGCTCTGGGAAATACTCGTTGTTATATAAACGGTTAAAGCGGTTACCGAAGGTACGGGCCATCTCCAGATGCTGTTCCTGATCTTTACCTACAGGTACTTTGGTAGCTTTATGGATAATGATATCTGCCGCCATCAAAACAGGATACGTTAATAAGCCTGCGTTAACGTTATCAGGGTTAGCGCGCACTTTATCTTTAAAAGACGTAGCACGTTCCAGCTCACCCATGTAGGCGTTCATGTTTAAATAGAGGTAAAGCTCGGTAACCTCGGGCACGTCGCTTTGTACGTATATGGTAGCTTTTTCAGGATCTATACCCGCAGCAAGATATTCCACCAAAACCTGTTTTACGTTGGCGTGTAAATTAGCCGGCGTAGGGTGGGTAGTTAACGAGTGCAGGTCGGCTATAAAAAAATAGCAATTATATTCGTTCTGCATTTTCACGAAGTTTTGGATAGCTCCGTAATAGTTTCCTAAATGCAGGTTTCCGGTAGATCTTATGCCACTAACAACAGTTTCCATATAGGGAGCGAAAGTAAGGATTTTTTGGCCTCAGCCCAAACCCCTCTCCAAGGGGAAGGGGCTTTTAAGAAAAAAGTATAAGCGGGTGACAAGCTAAGTATTGAACCGCTCGTAAAGTAACTCACCCGGTCTACGCTACGCTGGACCACCCTCTCTGCTGCAAGCAGCAAAGAGGGTAACGCAAGAAAATTAATCCCCTCTTTTCGCGTAGCGAAGAGAGGGGCGACGAGCGTAGCAACGTCGGGGTGAGTCAACTGTGAAGCATGAAATAGTATAGTTCTATTATAAGTGGCTATTTTTTATATTTTTGGAGCGGATGAAAATGATATTGAAGAAAGTGCACCTATACCTTTACCAGGGCAGCGTAGCGCTTTTTTACTTTGTGTTGTGGCCTTTTTTGTACTACAATTCGCGCAAATACGAGCGTTACGGCAGTATGAATGCCATCAGGCGCGTGTGGGGCTGGCTAAGCTCGGGCGCGGTGGGCATACGCTACCAATTTCATTACGAAAAACCGATCGACTGGAGTCGCACGTACATCATCACCCCAAACCATACCTCAAATCTTGATATAACGGCCATGAGCCTGTTGGTGAAAAGTAATTATTGCTTTATGGGCAAGCAGGAGCTGGTGGATGGCCTGGTGACCGGCCTTTTCTTCCGCACGGTGGATATCCCGGTTAATCGCGAAAGCAAGATAGCATCCTTTAAAGCCTTTAAACTGATAATGGAGCGGATAGAGAAGGGTATGACCGCCGTTATATTCCCCGAGGGAACAATTCCCGATGAGTATCCGCCGGTGATGCACCAGTTTAAAAACGGCCCTTTTAGGATGGCTATTGAGCTGAAAGTGCCCATCATCCCCGTAACCTGTGCAAATACCTGGAAAGTAATGTGGGATGATGGAAAGAAATTGGGCAGTAAACCGGGTGTATGTGATATATTTGTACATGAGCCTATTGAAACGGCCCATTTAACTGTTGATGATGCCGATGCCCTGCGCGACCAGGTTTTCAGCATCATGAGCAATAAACTGAACCAAGCATGAACATTGACGAACAAACCGTTGATAAAATAGCCCACCTGGCGCGTCTGGAGCTGGCTGCTGATGAAAAGCAGACCATGATCAAGGACATGAACAAAATATTGGGCTTTATGGACAAGCTGAACGAGGTGAACACCACCGGCGTTGAGCCCCTTGTGTACATGACCGCCGAGGTAAACAACCTACGCGAAGATGCCATAAAACAGGATATCACTACCGAAGAAGCGCTTGAAAATGCCCCATCGCATGATGATAGTCACTTTTTAGTAGCGAAGGTGATTTCTAAGTAGCTTTTTGGAGAGTCAGGAATCAAGAGACAAGAGTCAAGACCGAACTTTAAGGCGTTTCTCTTGATTCCTGATTCTTAACTCTTGAATCTTTTCAAAAACCTGTAACATTTTATACCTGCACACTGTCAAAGCAGCAAAAAAAACGGATGAAGCAGACACTTACCAAAGACGAACCGCTTATTACCATTAACGATATCGGTCGAAAATACGTGATCGGGTCTGAGGTTATTCATGCTATAAAATCCGTAACACTTACCATAAAAAAAGGCGAGTTTGTTGCGTTGATGGGGCCATCCGGGTCGGGTAAATCAACGCTGATGAATATTCTGGGTTGTTTAGATACACCCACAAAAGGCCAATATGTACTCAACGGTATCGACGTAAGCCACATGACCGATAACGACCTTGCCGAGGTGCGTAACTCCGAGATAGGCTTCGTGTTCCAGACATTTAACTTATTGCCGCGTAACAGCGCGTTAGATAATGTTGCCCTGCCATTGGTTTATGCCGGTATCAGCAAAGAGAAACGTAACGAGCGCGCTAAACAAGCTTTAGAGAACGTAGGCCTTGGCCATAGGGTAGATCACCGCCCTAACGAACTATCGGGCGGGCAGCGCCAGCGTGTGGCTGTGGCGCGTGCCCTGATCAATAATCCATCTATTATTCTTGCGGATGAGCCTACCGGTAACCTTGATACCAAAACATCTATCGAGATAATGGGCCTGCTGGAAGATATCCACTCAAAAGGAAATACCATTATCCTGGTAACCCACGAAGAGGACATTGCCCTGCACGCCCACCGCATTGTGCGCATGCGCGATGGCCTGGTAGAGAACGATTATCTTAACGAGAACATCCAAACCGTTAGCAAACGCGAGCCGGAAGCTGAAAGCGGCATCAATTTGACCAAATAGTAATCAATGGCCTTGAAAATTAATAAAGACTCTTACGAACTGTACAAAAAAGTTTTTGAGGCTCTTTGGCAATTTAAATTTGAACTATCTAAGGCCCAGGCAAATACACTGGGATTGGACATTAGCCAATTAGAATCTCCGATAGAAGTAATAAACAGATGGGAAAAAGAAAGTAGATCTATCGCATTGAAAGGGTTAAAAGCTGGCTTGGTAGATACACTTACCGAAATGCAATTGAACCTTAATACCGAAAATCTTAAGACAATAGATGTTATACTAAAAGGCAAAAATCTTCCGGGTTTCTTTGATATATCCGCTGAATTAAAAGATAGTGTTAAACAGGTTTTGAAAAGAGGTAGAATTAAAACAGAAAGCGAATATTACATCATAGCCGAATTACTTTCTGATACCACAGCGAGCCTGAAAACTGAAGAACGCTTCATTTTTAATAAAGCTGTAACCGACTTTGAATTAAAACAGACCTCTGCTAATAATCTTTAACTGTGAAAACGCTAAAAACAGGTGAATTTTACGGGCAAACCAACCAAACCCTGCACCTTGATTTTGCTACCATCACCGATACCGAATATACCCACGATAGGGTAGGCTGGCATTACCACGAGAATGCTTATTTCACCTTTATACTGCAAGGCAACGTAATAGAGGGTAATAAAAAGGAAGTTTATACCTGTACGCCCGGCAGCCTGCTTTTCCATAACTGGCAGGATCCGCATTACAACATCAAGCCCAAAGGATACACCCGCGGCTTCCAGATAGAGATCAATAACAATTGGTTAGCTCAAGCAGATATCGATATCCAAAACCTGCAGGGCAGTTTTTCCATTGATAATCCACAGGTGAAATTGCTTTTTTACCGGTTATTTAAAGAATCTAAGGCTAATGATGACGCATCTATACCCGCAACAGAGGCATTGCTGCTGCAGGTTTTAGCCGGCATGGATAGTAGCGCCGTAACCGGAAGCCGGAACAGACCAGATTGGGTAAAACAGGTAAAAGAAGCTATTGCAGATGACCTCTCGCATAAGTTTACCTTAAAAGAACTGGCAACTACGGCCAATGTACATCCCGCACACCTTTCGCGCGATTTTTCAAAGTATTTTAACACTAACCTGGGCGAATATATCCGCGCCATGCGCGTAGAAAAAGCCCTGTCGCTGATGCACAGCGGCAAACTCAGCTTAACCGAAATTGCCATGCAATGCGGCTTCGCCGATCAAAGCCATTTTTTGCGTTGCTTTAAAACGTTTAACGCGGATAAGCCATCGGCTTACAGGGCGGTGTTGGCGGGTGGTTCAACAATAACACACCCCTGACCCCTCTCAAGAAGGGAAGTATGATGGTGGAATAGATGCTCTTATTCCCCTCTTGAGAGGGGCGACCGGGATTGACAAAAAGCAGAAACATTCACTGGGTGTGTCATTTAATAAAATACAAAACGTTAATTGTGTTCTATTTTAGCAAATGCTTTCCGGCCATCTTTGGGGAAATAAAATTGATACATGAAACTACTTAAACCACTGCTTTTACTCGTTTCTATCGTTGCTTTCAAGAGTGCCAATGCACAGGATATTGTAAAGGCCGACGTTACAGAATCGCCGCTGCATAAAGCCAACATGGGCCGTATTGTGTTCATGAAAGATACCATCCCCATGGCTAAAACCACTGCTGCTGATCTGCTGAGCGAGATTACCCTTACGCCGAATACTAACCTCAGCATGCGTGCTTTTATGCCTAATTCGCTTACCAACCTGCAGCATAAAATGGCATTGCAGCAAACAGTTGAGCAATTGAACCAGGGCAATTACCAGTTTACTTATTATGTAGACGGTAAACAGATCTATCAGGAAAATCTGCACAAAGGCGCGGGCTATGCTTATAATAAGAACGGTCGTACGGCGCTCACTATTAAATTGATAAGTACCCTGCACGAGGATATGTGGTCGCGGTATATGTTTACCCGGTTTATGGTGCGCGGGGGCGAGGATGCGCTTACTACAGGCAGCCATACGCTCAAAATTGAACTGCGCCCGTATGTTGTTACGCCGGATGTTAAAGTGGGCGACCTGATAGCCCAAGGCGAAATAAAATTGATCGTGCCGGTTGTAGATGCAAAGAATAAGGCCATCCAGGCTATTCAATCCAACAGTGGTTGGCCAATATCTGCCGAAGGCTACAACAAGCAGCTGATAATGGATCTGAATGAGAAGATCCTGCAGAACAAGTTCAAGAACATCAACGGTATTGTGGTGATCAAAAACGGCAAACTGCTGATTGAGGAGTATTTTAACGGCGAAGGCCGAGATACTTTGCATGATCCGCGTTCTGTAGGGAAAACCTTTGCATCAGCTATGATGGGCATTGCCATTAATGAAGGGTTCATCAGATCAGAACAGCAAACACTGGGAGACTTTTACGACCTGAAAGCCTATCAAAATTATTCGCCGCGTAAGGATAGCATCACCATAAAAAGCATGCTTACTATGAGCTCTATTTTTGATGCAAATGATAACGATGATAACTCGCCGGGCAACGAGAATAATATGTACCCGTTGGATAACTGGGTAAAGTTTGCCCTTGATCTGAAAGTGGATAGCAGCAAGAAAGCATACGCCCAGTGGAATTACTTTACTGCAGGTATAGTGGTGTTAGGTGATGTGCTTAATAAAAAGGTGCCCGGCGGACTGGAGCGCTACGCAGATAATAAACTGTTTAAACCACTCGGCATCCGCAATTACAAATGGCAATACACGCCGCAACACGTCGCAAACACTGCAGGTGGCATAAGGCTGCGGGCTTTAGATTTTGCCAAATTTGGTCAGTTATATAAAAACAATGGCCAGTGGCAGGGTAAACAGATTATCCCGAAAGAATGGGTTCAAAAATCATTCACCAAACAAATAGCTTTACCGGCTGATGTAGTTGGCCCCGGCAATTATGGTTACCTGTTCTGGAATAAAACTTATGAGGTTAATGGCAAACCTTACGAGGTTTGGTATTGCACCGGCAATGGCGGCAATAAGATATTTGTGTTTAAAGATCAGTCCCTGGTTATCGTAGTTACAGCAAGCGCGTACAACGAAGGCTACGCCCACCCGCAGGTTGATAAAATGATGCAGCAGTATATTTTACCGGCCGTTACGCAGTAAGCTTAACATTTTAGTTCGGCCAGGCGGGCTACAAAATCGGCAAGGTAAAGGGTGTTCTCCGGAGTAACCGGTTTGTGGTTACCGATGATGAGCGTATGCTCATGGATCTCGATCACAAAGTCCGACTTTTTGATGGCCATTACCGCATCGCGAAACTCCTGTGTCATGGCAGCTTCGGTTTTGTGTCGGTCGTCGGTTAATACGTAGAAGCGGTCGCTGAAGGGTTTATCCTCACGGAAATCAAGCTCGATAGGGAAAACGATCTCGCGGATCTTATCGATAATGGTTTCCGTGCGGATCACCACGCGGCCAAAATCTTTTTTCAGGTAAGCCAGCGCCCAGGGCTGAAAAGTGTCTTTATGGCTGAGTTTGTTTTTCTGGTTGATGCCTTTTTCGGTATCAGTATCCAGCAGCAGCACATAGCTGTCGCCGCAGTTGTTTTTAATAGCAAAAGTGTTACGGATGTTAACCGCCTGGTGGTGGTTAAGCGTTTCAAACTGCTCCAACTGAAAATCAATATCACCCGGAATATCTATCCTGAAACGGTTTTTGAGCCTTTGGCAGGTAGTTTCGTAAGGGTGTTTGCTAATATCGGGCAGGCCCGTGGCATCAACTGATAAGGAGTTCATTTAGCTAAGATAGTACAACTTAGCGTTTGTTACAACCGCAATGTTTAACTATTGGATAATACCGAACTGCTTAAAATGATGTGTGAAATGCTTGCCATGCCATATTACCCATTCATTATAATTCATTATCCCGAAACCACCGTGCAATACCTCAAGGCCCGGGTTGGCGGCAAAGTACCGGTGAAAGGTTTCCACTTCTTTTACCAGTTGCTGCTTCGCGGTTTCAATATCGTCATACTCGTAATCCTCAGGTAAAGTGCCCAAAATGATATTGCGCGGAAAATCATAGCTCAGGTTTAGTCCCCGCTGTTTGCGCTCAGCAAAATCTGGCGGCAGGCCCGTATCAACAGGTGTTTTTACACCGTTGGTATAGCGTACCTGATCTATTAGGTGTTCAACCATTTGCTGCGCGTTCATGTTGCCCCAAAGGGGAGTAGCGCCTGGCTGTAAATCGGCTAAAATGTTTGTAATTTTCGCCGTATTGTTTACGTCGACCAAAGTCATATTTTTTTACTTACCCAGGTTTAACCTGAAGATACTGCGGTTACGTTTGCCTTTATCGGTATAGAAAACCTGGAACACTCTCTTCTTTAGCTTTGTTGCTGTCTGTTTCAGTTTCTCCACTGAAACGTTAAGAGCAGCGCTTGTGCCTTTAGCCTCAGCTAACACGATACGCTGGCTTTTATCATCCAGTACATAAAGGTTTGTAGTACAATCCCCGCAAGGAGTATCATTACCGTAGGTTACGGTCATGATGTCTGCCGGTGAAAGTTTATCTATGTTTAACGTTATAGCAGGCTTGGGGCTCCTTTCGTCAAATTCAGCTATCTGAAACCCTTTTATTTTTACATGCCAATAGTCCGTTGTATCAACCATGGCTTTGCCTGATACGTTGAAGCAAAAAAATAAACAGCCTAACAGAAATAGCAGCTTCATCATTTTAATACTTATACGGCTCCATTTTACCGCAACTGCAAGCACAGTTAGGGTCGGTAACGCCCAGTTTTTGTAAGAAGAACTGGTAAAAGCCAATGCGGTCTTTCATGCTGTAATTGTCTTCGCCTTTGTTGCACTCCAGTTCGCCGTTCACGATCACTATGGTCATCCCGAAGCCTGGTGTGCGGCCTTTGGCCTTGTCGGTATCTTTTGGCTGCCATTTGCCGGTCATTACATCATGAGCAGATGGTTTATGCGTCTCGGGCGTCATCCAGAAATAGATAGCGGTTTTAAATGCCACAACAGGATCGGTCTCAACAAGGCCAGGGTTATTCAGCAATACTTTCTTATCACCAAAAATACAGTCTGATGCATAGCCGTAGTTGCCGTTATAGCTTATCTGCATTGGTCCGCGGCCGTAATATTTCTGGCCGGCCACAGGCGGGTATTCGTCGCTGTCGCTGATGTATTGCAGTGAGGTATTATCCTCGTGTTTCAGCATCAAACCATCGGTATAGCTACCGTTTTGGCCGTGGCGGGTCTCGTGGGCTATCTGGGCGAAAAATGCAGCCAGTTCTCGTTTGTTGGTGGTGGCATCGCCTGCGGTGCAGAAGTTGCCGTAATCAACCATGTAAGTACTGTCAGGCTTTTGTTTGGCCCATGGTTCGTTCCAATCGCCGTCTTGGCGCACAGTGGTGGCTTTACCGATAGTTTTGTCTGTACGGATAAACTGGTATACCGAAACCGCACGGCGTGTAACCTGCACCTTTATTTTAGCCAAATCGTCAACCGCTTTTATAAAGGCTGCGTAGGTGTAAAATTTATCGCGCTCGGGGAAAAGTTCGTTAAACTGTTTCTCGGTTAAAAACTTACTAAATGATGGGGTTGGAGCAGGCGCTGCCTGGGTAGCAGCTGTGCTGTCGGCAGGTTTTTTTGCGTTGCTGTTGCCACAGCTAAACCCAAACAGTGCTGTTGCAAATAAAGCTATGGTAGCCATTTTGGCTGTAGATATAATGATCTTCATGGTAGCGGAACATATTTTATTTGTAGAAAACACAAACACGTTGTTTAAGTTTAAACTTTGTAAATATGCATATTAAAACGGCATCACAATTATTAAATTGTTTATGAAGATCTATACCAAAACCGGCGATAAAGGCTTAACCTCGTTAATTGGCGGCACCCGCGTGCCCAAGCATCATTTACGTATAGAGGCTTATGGTACGGTTGATGAACTGAACTCCTATATCGGCCTCATCCGCGACCAGGATATTAAGGCTAACGATAAAGATATGTTGAAAGAGATACAGGACAGGCTTTTTACCATCGGCTCATCATTAGCCGCCGACCCCGAGAAGTCAAAAATGGTGATCCCCGATTTGTATGACGCCGATATTGAACTGCTGGAAAAAGAAATGGACAAGATGAACGAAACCTTACCCGCCCTTAAGCATTTTATTTTACCCGGCGGCAGCACCACAGCTTCTTACTGCCACATAGCCCGCTGCGTGTGCCGCCGCGCCGAGCGCTTAAGCGTGCATTTGTCTGAAGAAAGTAAAGTAGAAGAAAAGGTGGTGATGTACCTGAACAGATTAAGCGATTATCTGTTTACCTTAGCGCGAATGGTTGTTTATGAACATAACCTGCCTGAAAATCAATGGTTGCCGCGGGTGTAAAAATTTTACAAAAAAATATTGATTATCAATTTAAAAATATTATACTTTTGCGAGAACGGAAGAAATAGAAAATATTTACCATTTAAGATAAAAACATGTATTGGACACTTGAATTAGCATCGCACTTAGAAGATGCGCCTTGGCCTGCCACAAAAGATGAATTAATTGATTACGCTATCCGTTCTGGTGCTCCTGTTGAGGTTATTGAGAACCTGCAGGCACTTGAAGATGATGGCGAACCATACGAGAATATAGAAGAAATATGGCCTGATTACCCTACAAAAGACGATTTCTTCTTTAACGAGGACGAGTACTAATAAACCTCTGCTAAATCTTAAAGCCGCTGATTATCAGTGGCTTTTTTTGTTTGCCTTTATTTTTTGGAATGGTTTTGGTATTGGTAGCTGCAATTAACATCTACTTAAACAAAAACAATAAACAACAATGAGAGGCTTACTTTATATCATTGCAGTTATCCTGGTAATAGGATGGGCATTTGGTTTCTTCTACGCAGATGCGGGGGGAATAATTCACGTGTTATTGGTAATTGCGATCATCGCATTACTGTTAGGCATAATCAGACGGGCTTGATGAAATAAGAAACTGAGGGTTTTATACGTAAAACCCTCAGTTGTAAAAACCTTTTTTAATACCCCGCTGTTTACATAACATCTACTTAACAAAAACACACAATACTATGAGAAGCTTATTGTACATTATCGCCGTAATTTTAGTAATAGGATGGATCTTCGGATTCTTTGTAAGCCATGCAGGTGGTTTAATTCACATCCTTTTAGTGATCGCTATTATAGCTTTACTGTTAGGCGTGATAAGACGAGCCTGATTTGGGCAGTCCATCCGTAAAATATTAAGCCATTAGCTACCGCTGATG
The DNA here is from genome assembly GCF_003432115.1 of Mucilaginibacter conchicola. Taxonomy (GTDB): domain Bacteria; phylum Bacteroidota; class Bacteroidia; order Sphingobacteriales; family Sphingobacteriaceae; genus Mucilaginibacter; species Mucilaginibacter conchicola. The sequence goes on along the minus strand of NZ_QWDC01000001.1, from coordinate 1,279,129 downwards.
GCTTTTTTGTTTAATAAAGCTTCGGCAATGATAATATCTTCCGGGAAGGTTATCTTGATATTGCTATGGCTGCCCTCTATCAGCGTAATATGCGCACCGGCTTTTTCCACTACCGAGGCATCATCGGTAAACATATTTGTATAGGGTTGCTCATAAGCTTGTTTTAATAATGAAGCTTCGAAGGTTTGAGGTGTTTGCACCAGGTAAATGCCTTCGCGATCCAAACAGATAGACACCTCTCCGTTTAATTGCCTTATCGAATCGCGGCTTTTTACTGCTGTTACAGCTGTGCCTGTTGTAGAGGCGACAAGGTAGCTCTCATCGATGGTTTGCTTTGATGTGAGCGGGCGTACCGCATCGTGAACAGCTACAATAGCGTTAGTATCAGTAATGGTGTCTAAAGCATTCTTAACCGAGTGGAAACGGGTTTCGCCGCCGGCAATAACGGTATGTTGGATGTTAAAGTTATGCTTCTCACGAAGCTCTGCCCAAAGCTCATGATAGCTGCCGTTCAGCGCCAGGATGATCTGCGGAGCAGCATCACTCTTGCTAAATGCCCTGATGGTATGCATCAGCACCGGCTCGCCACAAAGCTCAATAAACTGCTTAGGCAGTACCGACTGCATACGGCTACCCGAGCCGCCGGCAACGATGATGGCGTAATTTTTATTCGAGAGATTAGAGGTTAGAGATTGGAGATTAGGCATAATGTAAAAATTACCGTCATGCCGAATTTATTTCGGCATCCCACGGGACAATCATCATAACCAACTCTGTATGATGGGATGCCGAAACAAGTTCGGCATGACGTGGTTTGGGTCAAATGTATAAAACAAAAAAGAGATATGAGTAAACCCATATCTCCTTATATGATCCTTAGAAAGGAAACCTAATCTCCAATCTCTAACCTCTAATCTCTTTTAAATGATCAACATTGCGTCGCCGTAGCTGTAGAAACGGTATTTTTCTTTTACCGCTACTTCGTAGGCATTCATTACGTGCTCGTAACCGCCAAATGCACATATCATCATCAACAGGGTTGACTCTGGTGTGTGGAAGTTGGTGATCATTGAGTTGGCAATACTGAAATCATACGGCGGGAAGATGAACTTGCTGGTCCAGTCGTTAGCTGCTTTCAGTGTTTTGTTGGCAGATACTGCAGATTCAATGGTACGCATTGAAGTGGTACCCACAGCGCAAATACGTTTTTTACGCTCGATACCGCGGTTAACAATATCAGCCTGTTTTTGCTCAATGATGAATTGTTCTGAGTCCATTTTGTGTTTGGTTAAATCCTCAACCTCAACCTGGCGGAAAGTACCTAAACCAACGTGCAAAGTAACCTCTGCAAATTCAACACCTTTTAGTTCAAGGCGTTTCATTAGCTCGCGGCTAAAGTGTAAACCTGCAGTAGGGGCAGCAACTGCGCCTTCGTTTTTAGCGAAGATGGTTTGGTAGCGCTCTTTATCTTCGGCAGTAGCTTTACGCTTAATATATTTTGGAAGCGGTGTTTCGCCCAGGATCTCTACGTTACGGCGGAACTCCTCGTCGGTACCATCAAACAGGAAGCGGATAGTACGGCCACGTGATGTGGTGTTGTCAACAACCTCGGCAATCAATAAATCATCATCGCCAAAGTAAAGTTTGTTACCAACGCGTATTTTACGTGCAGGGTCAACCAGTACATCCCAAAGGCGAAGTTCTTTGTTTAGCTCGCGTAACAGGAATACTTCAATGGTAGCACCTGTTTTTTCTTTGTTACCATACATACGTGCCGGGAACACTTTGGTGTTGTTCAGGATCATTACGTCCTGGTCATCAAAGTAATCCAAAACATCCTTGAAGATCTTATGCTCAATCTTGCCCGAATCGCGGTGTAACACCATTAAACGCGACTCATCGCGCTTGTCTGCCGGGTTATGGGCAACTAATGATTCAGGTAAATTGAATTTAAACTGAGATAATTTCATGCTTGTATATATGAATTTTTAGGGCGCAAATGTACGAAAATATTCTTAAATTATGCGCCTTTATTTACTTAAATAGGTTTATTACAGTTTGTTGAAAATCGGTGTAACTTAACACCATAAACACCGTCTAAACCATACTGTTTTAGGCAAGGTAAATTCTACTAACCGGTGGTTAACTTATGATCATATTAAAACTTATCCGCGAGAGCTTCCTGTTTGCATTTGATGCATTAAGGCAAAATAAGCTGCGCACACTGCTTTCTTTGTTAGGCGTAACCATTGGTATATTTACCATTATAGCGGTGTTTTCGGCAGTTGATACGCTGCGCAATAACCTGCAGCAAAGCGTTAACAAGCTGGGCAGTAATAGTATTTACGTGCAAAAATGGCCATGGGTAGGTGAAGATAACTTCCCCTGGTGGAAGTATATGCAGCGCCCGGTTCCAAAACTGCGTGATTTTGACCAGCTAAGCCGCCGAAGCCAAACCGCTAAAGCATTATCGTACGAGATAAGTATTGATAACCGTACCGTTAAATACGGAAGCAATACGGTTGATGGTGCTCAAATAGATGCCGTATCACATGATCATGATAAAACCTGGAACTTTGATTTCCAGGACGGAAGGTATTTTACCGAAATAGAATCGCGCACAGGTGCACCGGTTACCGTAATAGGGGCCGATATTGCGTCAAACCTTTTCCCCGATGGTGGTGCTGTTGGCAAGCAGATAAAAATAATGGGCCGTAAACTGACCGTTATTGGTGTGTTTACCAAAGAAGGTAAAGATATGCTGGGCATCACCAGTGATAATGAGATATTGCTGCCGCTCAACTTTGCCAAAAACGTTATTGATGTAGAGAACGAAAAATATAACCCGCAAATAGTAGTGCGCGGCCAGGATAATCTTACCGATGTAGAAGTAGAAAGCGAAGTACGTGGTATTATGCGGTCGATCCACAGCATACGCCCGGGCGCCGAGGATGATTTCTCGCTGAATAAATCAACTATCCTGTCTAATCAGTTAGATCAATTGTTCGGGGTGGTGAACATCGTCGGGCTCATCATTGGTGGCTTCTCTATCCTGGTAGGTGGCTTTGGTATCGCAAATATCATGTTTGTATCGGTTAAAGAGCGTACCAATATTATCGGTATCCAAAAATCATTGGGGGCCAAAAATTACTTTATTATGCTGCAGTTTTTGATAGAGGCTGTTGTACTTTGCCTGATGGGCGGCTTTATAGGCCTGTTCCTGGTTTACCTGGGTACCTTTGCCGTAAAAGCCATTGCCGATTTACAAGTTGTACTTGACGCCAGCAACGTTATTTTTGGAATAAGTATATCGGTAGCTATTGGTATGCTATCAGGCATAGTGCCGGCTTATTTTGCGGCCAAGCTTGACCCGGTTGAGGCTATCCGCACTAACTAAGCTTCTTCAATATTTTTCAGGCTATCAATATCGAGCGTCTGTTTGCGGTATTTTGAGACCTTCTCAAACAGTTTCTCCGGCACAAAAGGTTTGGTCAGATAATCGCACATGCCTGCTTCGTAAGCTTTGTTATGTGTCTCGGGCATGGCGTCAGCAGTAAAGGCTATTACGGGCACCCCTGGGTTTATCTGCTTAATATTTATAGTAGCTTCAAAACCATCCATCACCGGCATTTGCAGGTCCATGATGATGAGGTCATAGTTGCCGCCATTTTTTACCATGTTCACGGCAATTTCACCATTGATGGCCTGTTCAACCTCGGCTTCCCATTTCTTAAGGAATTTGCCGGCTATCATCAGGTTCATCTTGTTATCATCAACCACTAATATCTTCATGCCGGCGAGGTCTTGCGGAAGGGTTGTCAATATCTCCTCTTCTGAGCTGGCCAGGTTTTGCGGCTGTACTGCAGCCTGCGGCACATTGGTAAAGCGTATAGCAAAGGTAAATGTGGTACCCAGGCCAAGTTCGCTGCTAACGGCTATGTCGCTTTCATAAAGCTCTATCAACCTTTTGGTAATAGCCAGGCCAAGGCCGGTGCCACCATACTCGTGCGTAATAGTTTGCGGCCCTTGTATGAACGGATCAAACACCACGGCAAGGTTCTCTGCAGACATGCCTATGCCTGTATCCGTAACGGCAAAGTTTACGAGTACCTGGTTATCTATCAGTTCCTCTTTAGTTAAGCTGATGGTAACCTTGCCTTTGTGGGTAAATTTAACCGCGTTGCTCACCAGGTTTATCAGTATCTGCCCAAGGCGGGTTTGATCGCCCATTAAAAACTCGGGGATAGCACTGTCATACTGCAACTCAATCTCCAGGTTCTTTTCAACCGCTTTAGCGTAAAACGATTGCCTTACGTTTTGAACCAACTGGTGGATGTTGAACGGCAGGTTGCTTAGCTGCAGTTTACCGGCTTCTATCTTGTTATAATCAAGTATGTCATTAATTATCGCCAGCAAATTCTCGCTGCTGAATTTTAGCGTGTTGAGGTATTCCAGTTGTTCGGGCTTAGGATTTTCTTCAAGCAACAAATTGGTGGTACCTATAACCGCATTCATCGGCGTGCGGATCTCGTGGCTCATGATAGACAGAAATTCCGATTTAAAATGCGATGAACGTTCTGCCTGTTCTTTGGCCGATATCAACTCCTGCCTTACCTTTTGCTGTACAGTAATATCTTCGCCAATACTGGTGGTTTCTTTAATATTGCCATACTCATCATAGCTTACGGTGTTTTGCCAGCTGATAGTGCGCAATTCGCCGTCGCGGCAAATGATAGGGTTAATGTAGTGCGCTTTAACTGTTTTGTTTTTGAACCAGGCGTTCAGTATCTCGCGATGTTCGCCGGGTACAAAGTTGGCCATCCAGTCCATGCCCAAAATTTCTGCCTGGGTGTAGCCCAGCAGGTTGGCCAGGTACTTGTTACAAAAGATCACCCTGCCTTCGGCATTTAAAGATACAGCCGCCATTTTAATGGTTTCCAGCACCAGGCGGTACTTATTCTCGGTGCGGCGATGGTCAATCTCCGCCTGTTTACGCTGGGTAATATCCTGTAGCGTGCCTATTATTTTACGTACGGTGCCATCCTCACGGTACATTAGTTTACCGGTAATAACACTGATGTACTTAAGGTTGCCGTTAGGCGTAATAATACGATACTCGAATGAGTCGCCGGTTTGGTCGCCATGTTTAAAAAGGCGGGTAGCAATGTATTGGTCGTCCGGGTGGATGTACTGCAAAAGCAATTTTCCAAAACGCGATGATGATGCGCTGTTGATGTCTATCTCGTGAATGGTATTTACCTCATCGCTCCATGATAGCATGTTGGTGCTGCTATCCCATTTCCAATTGCCAATTTTTGCAATAGTTTGGGCTTCCAGCAACTCAGCCTGGCTCACTTTAACAGCTTTCTCGGCCAGTTTAGATTCGGTTACATCCTGTATAATACCCACTACACGTTTCAGCGTACCATCCTCATGCTGTTGCAGATCGCCGCGCAGTACTTTAAGATATTTAAGCTCGCCGTTAGGGGAGATAAATTTATGGTCGAGGCTGCTTACTTTCTCTGTATTAATATTGGTAAAGTAATTGAAAGTTTGCTCTACATCATCAGGATGAACCAAACTCATGTAATACTCAAACTTGCTTAACCCTTCGGGTACGGCTTCTATCTCCAGCAGATTAAAAAGACTTTCAGACCAGTAGTTTTCCTTCGTTTCGTCATCATACCACCAGTTACCGGTTTTGGCCATGCGCTGGGCCTGTAACAGCAGTTCTTCGTTCTCAACAAGGGCATCGGCGTATTTCTTTTGCTCGGTAATATCAGTAACCGAAACGGAGATGCGTTTGGTGTAATTGCCGTTAACATCAACAACAGGAGAGGCTTTAGCTACAAACCAGCCCGGTTCACCATACACCGAAGCAAACTCTACACTGTAGCCTTTTTTGTGTTGGATAACGTAATCGTAAACCTCAAGAAATGGACGGGCGCGTTCCTCGCCGATGGCCTCTATAAGCGTTTTATTGATGAAGTATTCGGGTTTGAGGTAGTCTGGCGTGTTAGGGCCAAACCATACATTTATACAGATCTGGTGCTCGTTAAATTCAAAAATGGTGTCGTTTACCGAGCTGATAAGTGCGTGCAATTGCTGCTCGCTCTCTTTAAGCTTACGGCTGCTGGCAATAAGTGATTCGTTCAGCTGTACGATGTTTTTCACCGCCTTGCGAAATTGCAGCTTATAAGCCAGCACCACAAGGAATGATACATAAGCGATAATGGAAAAAACGCCTATCAGGATCAATAAAACCGACAATGAGATAGGGCGGGGGGCTGTGCCGTAAGCGCCCACTACAGCAACTATATTTAAGCAGCAAAGGCTAATGAACTCCCAGCGTTTTTTACAGAAAAGGGTAAGTGCAACAAATACGGTTAACGAACTGAAAAGGTATACGTTGGCAAAGTTATTAGTGCCTAAAAGCAGGTAATTATTTATGAAAAGATGAGCACAAATAGTTACATAGATCATCTGTCTTAGCGGCTTTCTATCCTTAAGATATGATGTGCCAAGGGTGATCAAACAAACCAAAATGTTAATTGCACGCAACCAAACAGGATCGTAACTGTTATTATAACACAGATAATGCAATGATGGGCTTGCAATAAGCAAGCCTAACAGCACGAGCCTGTTAATTGTGATATCGTTCTCAATCAACAGTAGGGCCTTACTTCTAAACGACATTCAGTAGGGGTAAATTTTTAATCAAGCCAAACATTATTGGGGACGACAATATAATTACTTAATAAGAATTTTACAGATAGTAAATATACTTAACGGGTATTAATACGCAGATTTAATTACATTTGTTGCAAACACTAAATATCCTATGTCTGAAACTGCACAATTAAAAATTGGAGACAAAACATTCGAACTTCCTGTAATAGAGGGTACTGAGGGCGAGAAAGCCATTGATATTTCAAAATTACGCGACCAGACCGGTTATGTTACGCTTGACATCGGTTACAAAAATACCGGTGCCACAAAAAGCGCAATTACCTTTTTAGATGGCGAAGTAGGTATTTTAAAATACCGTGGTTATCCAATTGAACAGCTTGCAGAGCAAAGCACATTTATTGAAGTTGCCTATTTATTAATATACGGCAACCTGCCTACCGAAGAACAGCTTAAAGCTTTTGAATATGAAATAAGCCACCATACCCTTGTACATGAGGATATGAAGAAATTTTTTGATGGTTTTCCTTCTGGCTCGCACCCAATGGGCCAGTTATCATCATTAATCGGCGCTTTGGCTGCGTTTAACCCGGCATCACTTAAACAAGGCTTAACTGCCGAAGAAGTGAACCTGGAGATCATTAAACTGATCGCTAAGATGAGTACCCTGGTATCATGGATCTACAAAAAATCTCTTGGTCACCCGGTTATTTATCCGCGTAACAAGTTTGATTACGTTACCAACTTTATGCACATGACCTTTGGCCAGCGTACCGAGGATGTGGAGATAGACCCGGTTGTAGTAAGCGCCATGAACAAGTTGCTTATTCTGCATGCCGATCATGAGCAAAACTGCTCAACCTCAACCGTGCGTATTGTAGGTTCATCAGACGCTAACCTTTATGCTTCTATCTCGGCAGGTATCTCTGCACTTTGGGGCCCGCTGCACGGTGGTGCTAACCAGGCCGTAGTTGAGATGTTGCAGAAAATTAAAGAAGATGGCGGCGACGTTGATAAATGGGTTGCTAAAGCTAAAGACAAGAACGATTCGTTCCGTTTGATGGGCTTTGGGCACCGCGTTTACAAAAACTTCGACCCGCGCGCCAAGATCATCAAAAAAGCGTGTGATGATATCCTTGAGAAATTAGGGGTACAAGACGAAACTTTAGAGATAGCTAAAAAGCTGGAAGAAGTTGCCCTGAGCGATCCTTACTTTGTTGAGCGTAAACTATACCCTAACGTAGACTTTTACTCGGGTATCATCTACACTGCTTTAGGTTTCCCTACCGAGATGTTCACGGTGCTGTTTGCCCTTGGCCGTTTACCGGGATGGATTGCCCAGTGGAAAGAAATGAAAACCAACAAAGAGCCTATTGGCCGCCCGCGTCAAATTTATGTTGGCGAAGTAAATAGAGATTATACCGATATTAAAGGCAGATAATGCCCCGGGGTGGACTCACCCCGACTACGCTCCGCTGGTCGACCCTCTCTGCTACGCAAAGAGGGTAAAGAAAAATATTCAGGCTAACCCTCTTTTCGCGCAGCGAAGAGAGGGTGGTCAAGCGAAGCAAAGACCGGGTGAGTAAAATCACCGCCAAATATACTTTATCGAAAGCCCGCCACGTGACGGGCTTTTTTTGTAAAAACCTGAATGTCACAAGCGCTGTACCTAAATCATGAAAAAAAGGAATAAAACGATACTGGTGATTTGCGGTGTGATTGTTGGTTTAATGGCGATACCTGCTATTTACCTTTTTTTGATCATATCAGCGCTACCCGACGGCAGGAATTACAGCACTGCAGAGCTGATTGAAAGCTTTAACGAAAACCGGGATGGGATAAACGATGCAAAGAAATACCTCAGCGCTATAACACCAACAGATAAAGCTGTTGAAGTGGAGTTTGACGGGGATAATATAGCTTATATGAGCGTTAGGGATAGGGACACCGTCACCGGCGAAGAAAAGGGTTTTGCATCAGAAGATCGTGATATTTCGATGCGGTCAGCACGGGCCGATACATTACTGAAGATATTGGGCTGGGATGAGACAAAGCTTACTGCTTTAAAAGAGAAGCTTGATAAGGCAAATTGCATTTCAATAACCAACAGTGAACCGGCTAAAGTAGGTTTTAAAAGAAGTGGCTTTGGTATGTACTTTTTTAATGTATTTGATAAGCCGTTAGCTGAAAGTTTAAAGGCGAAATACAATGATAGCTGTACCTACATTTATGTGAACCGCAATCTGGTGTTAGAGTACGGCGGCGGAGCTATTGGCCCGCAATGTTTTTCTGAATTAAAATAAATGACACCACGCGAAATACTTAGACAATACTGGGGACATGACCACTTTCGGCCAATGCAGGAAGAGATCATTACATCTGTATTGCAGGGCCGCGATACGCTGGCCTTGCTGCCTACCGGCGGGGGAAAATCCGTGTGTTTCCAGGTGCCGGGGCTGGCTAAGGATGGTATCTGCATTGTGGTATCGCCGCTGATAGCCCTCATGAAAGACCAGGTAGAGAACCTGAAGGAGCGGGGCATTAATGCCATTGCCATCGTATCGGGCATGGGTAAGCGCGAGGTGGATATTGCACTGGATAACTGTATCTACGGTTCGGTAAAATTCCTTTATCTCTCGCCTGAGCGTTTGTTGTCTGAGCTGGTTCGCGAGCGGATCAAATACATGAACGTTAACCTTTTTGCGGTTGATGAGGCACACTGTATCTCGCAGTGGGGCTATGATTTTCGCCCGCCGTACCTGCATATTGCCAAACTACGCGAACTACATCCCGAGGTGCCCGTATTGGCTTTAACGGCCACTGCTACTGCCGATGTTAAGCAGGATATACAGGATAAACTTGCCTTTAAGAACGGTGTTGTATTTGTTAAAAGCTTTGAGCGAAAGAACTTAAGCTACGTAGTGCAGGATACTGAAGATAAGTTGCGCAAGCTGATAGATGTAGCTGCCGGTATACAAGGCAGTGGCATAGTCTACGTACGCAGCCGTAAAGAAACCTTTGAGATAGCGCGGCACTACCAGCGCCATAAAATATCAGCCGATTATTACCACGCAGGCCTCTCGGCCGATGAACGCTCTGAGAAGCAATCGGCATGGAAAAATAATGGCACACGTATTATTGTAGCTACCAACGCCTTCGGGATGGGGATAGATAAGCCCGATGTGAGGTTTGTGATCCATAAGGATATGCCCGATAGTTTGGAAGCCTACTACCAGGAAGCTGGTAGGGCCGGGCGCGACGAGCAAAAAGCCTACGGTGTATTGCTATATAACCAAACCGATAGGGTGAGGCAGCAAAAGAAGTTCACGCAGAATTTCCCATCGGTTGATGAGATCAAAAAGATCTACCATGCCTTGGGTAATTACTGCCAGGTGGCCTACGGGGCAGGAGAGGGCGTAAGTTTCGACCTTGACCTGGGCGAGTTCTGTAGCCGCTTTGAACTGGACGCCATTAAAACCATCAATGCCCTCAAATTTCTGGAGCAGGACGAATACGTATCATTCACCGAAAGCGTATTTCTGCCATCGCGTTTCAGGTTCGAGGTATTGAATGAGGATCTTTACAATTTCCAGATCCAGAACCAGGGTTGGGATCCATTTGTGAAAACCCTGCTCCGCTCATACGGTGGCTCGTTTGAGAATTATGTACGCATCAAAGAATTTGATATTGCCCGCCGCACAGGCATGAGCGTGCAACAGGTAATAACCGGTATGCAGCAGTTGCAAGCTTTCGGCGTGCTGAGCTATCTGCCGCAAACGGATAAGCCGCAGATCACCTGGCTCAAACCCCGCCAGCCCAATAATCAGCTATATATTAATAAAGTATATATAGAACAGCGTAAAGAAACCTATCTTAAAAAGCTGAAAGCCGTTTTTGCTTACGCCGAAGAACAAGTTTGCCGCAGCCGGCAATTGCTTAATTATTTTGATGAGCACGATGCACCCAAATGCGGTGTATGCGATGTTTGTATTGAAGAGCGCCGCCTGCGCAATGCCGGTGAAATTGTTGATGATATCACCAACGAAATAGCACAGCTCCTCAGCTCACGTCCTCATACCATCGCCGATTTGATCCCTGCCCTCAAATTCGGCACCGAACGGGAGAAGATCCAAACACTCCGTTTACTGCTTGATGCAGGGAAGATAAAAACAGACGGGGAGAATTATTATTTGTAGGTAAGAGTTTTTTCCGTGCGTCATTGCGAGGAACGAAGCAATCTCTTTAGGATAAGTCTGTGCTTAGTCAACGTTAGCCCGCTCAATTGCCGCGGGGACTGTTACTTTGTCTTGATACAAAGTAACCAAAGATCATACAGCAAAGAGGCTTCTTTTCGCACAAGGCCTTTGCGCTGCAAGCAGCCAGAACCACGGGCTGGGAATCTCTTACCCCACTTTTTAGGCCACCGCTTCTGGAATAGATTCCGCAAGCCCTCACAGCCACACAAGGCCACCATTGTTCTGCCCGCTTTCGCCCGAGGCTTTTTTGCTGACAGGAAATAAAAAGAAAAGCACAGACAGAACGCCAATTACAAATGCGACATAGCGTAACGTGCGGTGACCATAGGCCTTGCAGTGGCACAAACGTAATAGCGCGTTACCAAGTCGCGACTTTTCTTTGGTTACTTTCTTTTGAGAGAAAAGAAAGTAACATCCACTGACGATTAATATTATCATTGCCATTCCTAATGAAATGCTACCTCTCAGCTGGCGGACAGCAATGACGGATTTCTGATCGGGAAATCCTCAAATCCTTTAATCATCCTCAAAAATTTCACCGCTTTTCACCGACCTAAACTACCCGTTCACCGATACATTTGCCCCGTACATCTATTTCCCGGGAAATGGCTGTAACGTTTCTCTTTCGTGCTCGTCTTATCAGTGTAATTAATAACAAGAAATAATTAAAACACTTACAATCAAAATATTATAGCCATGAAAGCGAAATTTTTAACCATAGCAACCATCGTAACTTTAGCCTTAGGTACTGCCACTGCAACCTTTGCAAACGATAACAAAAACAAGAACGAAGAAGCCACTACTACTTTAACAAACGTGAGCAAGATCAGCAAAATTGAATTGCGCGGTAACGTTGAACTTTACGTATCTGATGGTACTGCCGATCAGGTAAAAGTTTACAACAAATACTATTCAGAGAATGCTTTGGTACAAAACCAGGACGGTGTGTTACGCATCTCATCATACACTGATAAAAAATTAGTGGTTTGGGTTACTGCTAACGATTTGAAAGCGATTGCCGCTTATGATAACGCTGAAGTAAAATCATTTGGTAACCTGTCAAAAATCGACCTTGATGTAACGTTGAACAACAATGCATCTGCTAACCTTCAGTTAGATGCTTACAAAGCCAACATCAACGTAAACGATCGTGCTAAAGCAAACATCAGCGGTAAAGTTGGCGAATACAGCTTAACCCAAGATCAGTCTGCCACTGTAAACAACACCAACCTTGTAGCTGCTAACGCAAACAAAACTGTAACCAACAAATTTGTAAAGGCTGATAACGCTGAATTAGCTACCCTGTAATCGCAATTACTTTTTAATAAGTCCAACATATATCCAAAAGAAAAAGCCATCAGTGATTGACTGATGGCTTTTCTTTTTTATACTATTTAGTTTTACGCTGATATCGCGTTTATGATATCGTATTGCGTGATAATTTCGATCTTACCTTGCTCATCCTCAACCAAAACGGCGATGTTGTCTTTGTTGATCATCCCCGAGATACGATCGATAGAAGTATTCAGGTCGATGAACGGGAAGGGGGCAGTAGAGATGCTCTTAACCGGCTGCGATTTAATGCCAGGGTTCTCCATCAGCGAATCAAGGATATCGCTTTCGGTTATCTTGCCTATCACCATACCTTGCTGTGTTACCGGTATCTGGCTGATGTTTAATGATTTGATTACGTTGATGGCTTCCAACACGGTTTTCTCGCAATCGATGGTGATGATTTCTGCGCTTTCTTTTTTGGCAATGATGTCACGGGCGGTCAGTTTGCCATCGGCCAGGAAACCGCGGTCGCGCAGCCAGTCGTCATTGTACATTTTGCCAAGGTAGCGGGTACCATGGTCAGGGAAGATGATCACCACCACGTCGCCTTCTTTAAAGCGGTCTTTCATTTGCAGGGCGCCAGCAACGGCAGCACCGGTTGAGTTACCTGCAAAAATACCTTCTTTACGGGCAATTTCGCGGGTCATTAGGGCAGCATCCTTATCGCTTACTTTTTCAAAGTAATCTATCAGGCTAAAATCAACGTTTTGCGGCAGGAAATCTTCGCCGATACCTTCGGTGATGTACGGATAGATCTCGTCCTTATCAAAAATGCCTGTCTCTTTATATTTTTTAAATACCGAACCGTAGGTATCAATACCTAATACCTGGATGTTTGGGTTTTGTTCTTTAAGGTAACGTGCCGTACCGGAGATGGTACCACCCGTACCCACACCAACAACAAGATGGGTTATTTTACCTTGGGTTTGTTCCCATATCTCGGGGCCGGTTTGCTCATAGTGTGCCTGCGAGTTTGAAAGGTTATCGTACTGGTTTGGTTTCCACGAGTTAGGCACCTCGCGCTCCAGGCGCGATGATACAGAATAGTATGACCTTGGATCCTCGGGCTCTACATTGGTAGGGCAAACAATTACCTCGGCACCAAAAGCACGCAGGGCATCAAACTTTTCTTTTGATTGTTTATCGGTACTGGTGAAAATACACTTGTAGCCTTTTATAACCGCGGCAATAGCCAGGCCCATACCCGTATTACCCGATGTACCTTCAATAATGGTACCGCCGGGTTTAAGTTTACCGCTTTTTTCGGCATCCTCAATCATTTTAAGGGCCATACGGTCTTTTATAGAGTTGCCCGGGTTGGTGGTTTCTATTTTAGCTAAAACGGTAGCCGGGATGTCTTTTACGATCTTGTTGAGTTTTACCAAAGGGGTTTGGCCAATGGTTTCCAATATGTTGTTATACCACATAGTTTATTGTCTACTTATCCTGTGTATTTAATTGGATAGTACACAAAATTAGGAAAATTATTGGGCAGATACCCAATTTAGGCATTTAAGAAATGTCAATAAGTGTGGAGAGTGGGGCAAGATTATTTCAGGTGTCCCACACGCCTGCTATTGGGTAGCGGCAATGCGGGTTTCCGAAATATTATAGAAAAGAGTTTAAAGCGCTGTGGCTTTAGAACTTCAGGTGCTTAACAGTTAAGCCACCGTTTATCAGTTGTTTTAACGATTCGATACCTACGTGCAGGTGGGTTTCTACGTACTTTTCGGTTACGCTCGAGTCGCTTTCTGCGGTTTTAACACCCTCGGGAATCATTGGCTGGTCTGATACCAATAGCAATGCACCGGTAGGGATCTTGTTGGCAAAACCTGTGGTGAAGATGGTTGCAGTTTCCATATCAATGGCCATGGCACGCAATTGCTTAAGGTATTTCTTAAACTCCTTGTCATGCTCCCAAACGCGGCGGTTGGTGGTGTAGCAAGTGCCAGTCCAGTAATCGCGCGAGTAATCACGGATGGTGGTTGAGATGGCTTTTTGCAGGGCAAATGAAGGCAATGCGGGCACTTCGGCAGGCAGGTAATCATTTGATGTGCCCTCGCCGCGAATGGCCGCTATGGGCAGGATAAGATCGCCTACGTTGTTCTTCTTTTTTAAGCCACCACACTTACCTAAAAAAATAACTGCTTTTGGCTTAATGGCAGTAAGCAGGTCCATCACTGTTGCAGCAACCGAGCTACCCATACCAAAGTTAATGATGGTGATACCACCTGCAGTTACACTTTGCATCGGTTTGTCTAAACCCATGATAGGTGCATTATCATTCCACTCTGAGAATAGCTGCAGGTATTTTGAGAAATTGGTAAGGATGATGTACTCGCCAAATTGGTCTAAAGGCCTGCCGGTGTAACGCGGTAACCAATTAACTACGATGGCTTCTTTTGTTTTTAAGCCGCTTTTAACGGGCGATGTCACCTCTTTGGGTGCTTTGGCAGCGGGGGTGCTGTCTTCTTTGTTTACTTCTAATTCTTCGTTCATACGATTATTTGTTTTATGGCGGCCGGGCGGCCGCAGGTTATAAAAAACGAAACGTTTTTATACAGCAAACCCCGGCTAATTGCCAGGGTGCCTTGTGTTTTGAGATATGCAAATATAGTAATTTGCTATGACATTATGGTTAAGCTACCTTTAACTTTTTAAGATCGCTCTTCTCAAACTTCTCTCTGGCGTAATCAATAGTTACATTTAAACGCTTCACATCCTTCTTAGATGGGAACTCGAACATGGCATCTATCATAATGGCTTCGCAGATTGAACGAAGGCCACGTGCGCCCAGTTTAAATTCCATGGCTTTATCAACCACAAAGTCTAAAACCTCAGGGTCAAACTCAAGCTTTACACCTTCGTACTCAAACAGTTTTTTGTACTGTTTAAGCAGCGAGTTCTTAGGCTCGGTGAGGATGTTGTGCAGTGCCTCGCGATCAAGCGGGTTCAGATAGGTAAGTACCGGCAAACGACCGATCAGCTCAGGTATCAACCCGAATGATTTAAGATCCTGTGGCGTAATGTATTTGTACAGGTTCTTCACGTCAACCTCGGTATTATCGTGTTTAAATTTGTAACCAACGGTTTGTGTACGAAGGCGGTTAGCTATCTTTTTCTCGATGCTATCAAACGCGCCACCGCAGATGAACAGGATGTTGCTGGTGTTCACCGTGATCATCTTCTGATCAGGGTGTTTACGGCCGCCTTGTGGTGGTACGTTCACCATGGTACCTTCTAATATCTTCAGTAAGGCCTGTTGCACACCTTCGCCGCTTACATCGCGGGTGATGGATGCGTTATCGCTTTTGCGGGCAATTTTATCTACCTCATCAATGTAAACTATGCCGCGTTCGGCTGCATTTACATCATAATCTGCAGATTGCAGCAGGCGGGTAAGGATGCTTTCCACGTCTTCACCTACATAACCGGCTTCGGTTAAAACCGTAGCATCACAAATACAGAAAGGAACGTTCAATATTTTGGCAAGCGTTTTAGCCAGCAGGGTTTTACCCGTACCGGTTTCGCCAACCATTATTATGTTCGATTTTTCAATCTCAACCTCGTCTTTATCCACACGCTGGTTAAGGCGTTTGTAGTGATTATATACGGCTACAGATAATACTTTCTTAGCATCATCCTGACCGATAATATACTGATCGAGGTGGGTTTTTATCTCGTAAGGTTTCAGCACCGAAGGCACTGCCGGCGACGCTTTTACTTTGCGCACCTTCAATTCCTCGGCTAATATCTCGTTGGCCTGGTCAACACATTTATCACAAATGTGCGCGTCCAAACCGGCAATCAGCATCAGGGAGTCTTGTTTTCCTGCGCCACAAAACGAGCATCTGATCTCCTTGCTGTTCTTATTCATTTTATTAATACCGTTTTATCAAAAATAATCAATTAGCGGATGATTGTCAATCCCGCAACTGTTATAAGGATTTCACCCGCTAATTGTTTATATTATAATTATTTACTTGTGCTGGCTCTCAACACTTCGTCAACCATACCAAACTCTTTGGCTTCTTCGGCAATCATCCAGTGGTCACGGTCTGATGCATCCCAAACTTTCTGGTAATCGGCGCCGCTGTGCTCAGCAATAATTTCGTACAATTCTTTCTTCAGTTTGGTGATCTCGTGGTAAGTGATCTCGATATCAGATTGCTGACCTTGCGCACCGCCTGATGGCTGGTGGATCATTACCCTTGAGTGTGGCAATGCAGCACGTTTACCTTTTGTACCGGCTACTAAAAGCACGGCACCCATTGATGCTGCCATACCTGTACAGATAGTAGCTACATCATTAGAGATGAACTGCATGGTATCATAGATACCCAAACCTGCATATACCGAACCACCTGGTGAGTTGATATAGATCTGGATATCGCGTTTAGCATCCGCCGATTGCAGGAACAATAACTGCGCCTGGATGATATTAGCGTTTTGGTCATAAATTGCATCGCCAAGGAAGATGATACGGTCCATCATCAAACGCGAGAACACGTCCATCTGGGCAATGTTCATCGGGCGCTCTTCGATGATGTACGGCGTCATGCCGGTGATGCCCGGGCCGGTAACAATACCGGATGGGCTTGATGCGCGGTTTACGCCGCCAATAAATTTATCTACGTAAGTGCTGCTGATACGGTGGTGTTTAACAGCGTATTTTCGGAATTCGTTTTTATCTGCAATACTACTCATGATGTATGTTGTTTATTCTTTTTAGATGTTATGGGTTAAATATAGTTTTTAGTTGAATAGATTTAGAACAATATAGTTTTTAGAAAGTAAAAATTAAGCCCGGGCCTGTCTTTCTCGCCAACCTGTCATTTCGAGCGAACAGAAGTGCCGGCCAATGTATAGGGGTGACGAGAAATCTTCTGCAAGCGACCTGTTCAGCATAAAGCCGCTTGCAGAAGATTTATCTTCGATGAGCTCCACTTCGTTCCGGTTCTCCTCGCTCATGCTCGTTCGAAATGACATTTTTGTTTATAAACACAAAAGCACCTGCCTTTTTGGGCAAATGCTTTTGGTAAAAGTATTATGTAAGAGAGTTATTAGTCTTCCAGTTTGTTAAAATCTGTGAACAATATCTCTTTTTTATCAAGGGTAATTACACCTTTAATGTAATCAAAAACCCTAACGGCTTTCACTTCTTCAAATATCTTGTTTGCATTTTCTTTGTTTTGCAGATACTGAACAGTGTATTGTGCCAATTGCTCTTCGGTTAATGATTGCTGGCTGTACATTCTGAACTGGTTGTTCAGGCTTTGTTTAGCGTAAGCAAACACTTCATCGTATTTGATATCAATTTTGTTATCAACTACAATTTTGTTAGCAATAAGCGTCCATTTAAGGTTTTTAGCAAAGTCTGCATAACCGCCTTCTAACTCTTCGTCAGATAGTTTTTCGTTGGTTGCTTTTAACCAGCGTTTCAGGAACTCATCAGGCAATTCAAATTGTACTTTATCTAAAGTAAGGTTATAGATATCGTTTTGCAATTTGCGCTCGCTGTCCTGTTGCATCATGGTCTCAAGCTCTTCAGTGATCTTCTCACGGAAACCTTCTTCGGTTGTTACAACACCTTCACCAAACAATTTATCAAAGAACTCCTGGTTAAGATCTGCCTCTTCTAAACGGTTAACATTTTTAACCGTTAACTGGAAGTTTGATTTTAACTCAGCTGCTTCGTCTTCTTCAATTTTTAATAAACCGGCAACTTTAGCTGCATCGTTATCAAAAGCTTTCTGAATATCAAAAGTAACTACATCATCTTTTTTTAAACCGATCAGAGATTTTTTAACCTCTTCGTTTTTGATCTGGTCTAAACGTACAGATGTAGTGTTGCTAATGCCACCTTCAAAAACAGAACCATCCGGAGAAAGTTGCGTTAATACCGAATAAAGTACGTCATCATCTGCCGATACGTCAGGGTTTGTCATTTTGCCATACGCACGACGGATGTTTTTCTCGCGTGAAGCCAATGTCTCAGCATCAACTTTGATCACGTATTGGGTCAATTTATCTTTTGATGAGAAATCAACAGCAAACTCAGGCGCTAAACCTAACTCGTAAACAAACTCAAACTCATCGTTAAAGTCCCAGTTGTATTCTTTCTCGTCATCAAGCTTTGGCAGGGGCTGGCCCAATACTTCAAGCTTTTCGTCTTCAATATATTTGTTCAGCTTGTCTGATAACAAAGTATTGATCTCATCAACCAAAATGCTTTTACCGTACATTTTTTTGATGTGGCCCGCCGGAACCATGCCTTTGCGGAAACCCGGAAGTTGCGCTTTTTTAGCTTGTTCTTTAATGGCTTTATCAACCTGCGGCTGATAATCGGCCGGGCTAAGACTGATAGTTAAAGTTGCATTCAGGGCGTCTTTTTTCTCCTGTGATATATTCATCTTTTACCGTTTTGTTAATGTGTTGTGTATAGCCGTTTTATGGTAGGCGGCAATACAAAATTAGAGGCGCAAAAGTATGAATTTATTTTTAGAATAATCAGCCTTTTGTGTTTTGCTTTACGCTAAATTTAACCACCTTGTTTTTTACAGGCTTTACGCTGCGCAGATAAGTGTAAATGGCACCCAGGTCATTTACGCTCATGTTGCTGTAACGGTACCATGGCATCACCGTTTGGAACTGGCCCGGTTTAACGGCGTGGGTTTTAGCATTGCCACTGTATTGTTTAAACTTTGCAATAAACATTTCCCTGCTCCATGCGCCAATACCGGTAGCATCAGCAGTAAGGTTGGCAGAGCGCACTGTACCGCCCGGCATACCAAACTCGGCACCACCACCATAATCAAGGCCTTTATCTTTTGTATGGCAATCTGCACAGGCAGCCGTAGTGATGAGGTATTTACCATAGGCCACAGTATCTTTCTCTGCAGGGCGGGTTGTTTCTGCCGCTTTACCCGGCATGGTGTGAACGATGACATTCAGCGGGAAATCCAACTTGCGGGCAGGGTAGGTGTTGTTATACGGCTTAAGGGTACGGATATAAGCTATAATGCTATAAATATCTTCCTGGTCCATTTTGCCGTAAGATGAGTAGGGCATAATAGGGAATATGGCCGAGCCATCCTTACGCACACCGGTAGTAATGGCACGGTAAAGCTCGCCATCCGTCCAGGTCTTTAAATTTGATGGGGTGATGTTGGGCACATACACATCGCCCGGGAAACCGATGTTTTGATCAAAATGCTCGCCGCCCGCGCCAATATGCGTAGTATCAATAGGGCCTGCAAATTCGCCCCATTTACGGGTAGAGTGGCAATCAATACAAACGGCAACATAATTGGCCAGGTATTTACCGCGGGCAATGCGCTGCGGAGTAAGATCAACTTTAATGTCTTTTGGCTCGCCTACGTTTGGCAGGGCAAGGGTAATGTATGATACGGCTGCAACTACAACCAGCAATAATGTGATAACGGTGTATGCCGCCCATTTTTTAAATTTTTTCATTGTGATGGTTTTTAATAAAATACCTTTTAAAACAGCAATGACGACCAGTGGCCGTCATGCGTTACAATAGGGTATAAATAAAAACCAGCTTTTTATTAGTCGATCTTTTTAACCGATGCTGCACCGGTTTTATCGGTATTTACGGTTGATGGTGTACCGCGGTATTTTACGTCAGATGCACCTGTGCTATGTACATTCAGCTCGTTTAATACGTTAATGTTGCACTCTGCTGCGCCGGTAGTTTCAAGGTTATAGCGGCCTACCACAAAATCCAGAGCGTTTATTTTACCTGATCCTGTTAAGTGCACATCGGCAGATGCTGCCTGGCCACGCAGGTCTAACTCGGTAGCGCCCGATCCTTCGGCATGTACAGCAGCTGCGCTAAGGTCCATCTCCACTTTGGTCGCACCTGAAAGGTCGAGGTCAAAGTTTTTGGCGTTCAGCTTACCGTCGGTTTTTATCTCGATACCACCTGATGCTTTCAGCTCATCCAGGTTGCGTACGCCAACTACAACGGTAATTTCATGGCTGCCGCAAATGTTGCGTTTGGTTTTTATCTCAAGCGTTTTGCCATCTAAGTTGGTTTGGATGTATTGCATCAGGTTATCATCGGCACTAATGGTTACGCTTTGTGAACTATCCTGTTTAAGGGTTACCTTATAACCGCCTGAGATCTCCAGCTTGGTGAACTCACCAACTTTGCGGGTCTCGGTTTTTACATTGCCCGATCCTTTTTTGCAGCGGAACCTTTTACATGATGAGGTTAAAGCGATAGTAAAAGCTAAAGCGATTAAGAGCGATATTTTAAGTGAGGTTTTCATAAGGGTTTAGTTTTAGTGTTTTTGACGATGCTTCGCCGCATGAAGTTACATTAAAAATTAAAAAAGCCATCATTCAATTTAAACGATGGCCCTTAAAGAACGGATAAGGTTTTGAGCCTGTTGCTATTATAAACTTGATAAAGTGTTGGCTTTTACGATCTGAGTTTTTACGGCATTTACAGCTACCAGGCTATCGTGCTCTACGTTGGCCGGTTTGGTGTATGCAAGGCTGTAATCGTTCACGTTACCTGCAAGGGTTACTTTGGCTGCATCGTTAACCGTAACGTTTGCTTTGTAAGCTTCCAGTTTCAAGTCGGCAGTGGCGCTGTTATAAAGGCTTACGTTCAACTCAACTTTTGATAAGTTACCAAATGACTTTACCTCGGCGTTATCGTAAGCAGCAATAGCTTGCAAGTCATTCGCGGTAACCCACACTACCAATTTTTGATCAGTATATGATGAGATGCGTAACACGCCGTTCTGGCTTTGTACCAAAGCATTCTCAGCATAGTACTTGTTGTAAACTTTAACCTGGTCGGCAGCGCCGTCAGATACATAAAGCTCAACATTTCCGTGGATCTCAATTTTGTTGATCTTGCTGATGTTGGTTAAAACGGTTGCCTCTTTTTCGTTACCGTTAAAGGTATTAGCGAAGGTGGTTTTGGTGCTTACCATGGCCATAAATGCTACGGCTACGATGGTTAAAATTCTTGTTTTCATGGCTATTAATATTTTGATTATGAATAATATATGTAATGTTGTTTTGTTAACTACACTGATATGACGCCCCCAAAAAGATTTCGTTACAGCCAATAAGTGTAAATTAGACACAGTGCAGGTTTTGGTCGGTAAAGGGCGGATTTGGGTCGGTGAAAAGGGGTGGGATTTTTGACCTTGATTGGCAACCCCGTCATTGCGAGGAGCGATAGCGACGTGGCAATCCTCGATATACAGAGCGGTTCTGTAAGCTGAGGATTGCCACGCTACGCTCGCAATGACGCGTGGCTTATGGACTTAAACACGTCTTGTTGGTGACAACACCAACAAGGGCGCGAAAAACCACGTCATTGCGAGGAACGAAGCAATCTCCGAACTATACAAAGCAGACTGTCTTAAAGGGATTATTGATGTGTTTAATTTTTCTTTAAGGTATCAATGAGCTCCCTTCGGTCGGTTGTCTTCGCACCTCGCAATGACGCGTGGAGAGGGCGATGGCCTATGTCACCATTTCTTAAATATCACAAACACCGCCAACACGATCAAACTAAACCCAACCAAATGGTTCCAGCCCAGTTTTTCGGTTTTGAAAAATAAGAGGGTAAATACCATGAAAATGATAAGCGTAATGGCTTCCTGTATAGTTTTGAGCTGCACCAGGGAGAACGGGCCGCCGTCCTCTTTAAACCCTGCGCGGTTGGCCGGTACCTGAAAAAGGTATTCAAAAAATGCCATTCCCCAGCTAATGAGGATGATGGATAGCAGACCGAGGTTTTTACCCCAGCTGTATTCTTTAAATTTGAGGTGCCCGTACCAGGCAAAAATCATGAAGGTGTTAGATATAGTAAGAAACAATATCGTTTTAAGGCCGCGCATATCTGTAATTAATATGGATGCTTAACAACAATTTGCGCGCAGTGTTTCAGCGTTTTACTGCAATCGTTTCTTAGCCAGCTCCGCCCGGTATATCTCATTCAATTTAGGCGATGGATCAGTAAGCAGATAGATCCTGGTGCCGTGCTCACGGGCAAGCGGAGTGGTCACCTCGCCCATTAGCTTGTAGCTGCCTACCACTTTGCTTAAGCGGGTTTCCACATTGTCATCGTCATCTACATATATGATGTACTTGGCGTTTAAATTATCTGCGGCCCAGAGCTGGAAACTGCTGTTAAGTGATACCACTTCCGGCAAATGATATCTATGGCGGTATATGTGCATGGCGCCTGCATCGCCATAATTATCGGCAAATAGCTGGGTGTTCTTTTGTTGCTCGGGTGTTAGGCTGTGGTAAACATCAGCAGCTTTTTTGGCCATCTCATCCCAGCCCAACATGTCAGCATAATCCTGAGTGAGCGGATGCTGTTTCTGGTCTTCCCAGGTCACTATAAACTTCATGAAAGGGTAACGCTCTGTTTTGTTTTTAATAAAGGCCACGGTGTCTTGCAAAGGCAATATCGGTAGCAGCATCGGCAACAAAAGCATGTTAGGGATAACTACTATCAGCAGAGTAACTGTGCGCAGTAAGTAAGCTTTGCGTTTTAGTATCCGTTCAAAAGCAAAACCACCTGTAGCGAATAGCATTGGGTAAGCCCCGAAGATGTAGTAACTCTTTCCATTCATCTTCAGCAAAAACAGGAATATCAGGATATAAGCTATCGCCATAAACCTGAATCTGCGCAGCCTGAAGGCCACAAACAGGGCAATGAAGCCTGTTAACCACACAAACAACGCTGTGCCATTCACTAAGGCCTGTTGTTCAATAAAATCCATGGGATGTACGTAATCCAGCTGCGTTTCGCGCAGCTCTTGCATGTGATGTATAACCGGCAGGTGATGGGCAAACTGCCATATTACGTTCGGCAAAAATATCGCGGTAGCAACCAGCGCAGCAAAAAATACATGCTTATTGTAAAGTAGTTTACGCTCCCTGCTTATCAAAATACCGATAATGAGCGATGCCGTGAAGAACGCCATGGTGTACTTAGTAAGCATACCCAAACCAACGGCAGCGCCCAACCAGTAGAGGTAGCGTACATCGGCAGTGTTAAGGTATTTGATGAACAACCAAACCGTCAAAACCCACCAAAGCTGATCGAACACCACGGGCTGAAACAAATATCCGCTGGCTGCAAAAGCAGGGGAGAAGATGAGCGCTAAACAGGCAACGGTAATGGCAAAGCGTTTACCACCCAGTTCAACCGTGATGAGTCCGGTAAGCCATATAATTAATCCGCTGGCAAGGGTAGAGAATATGCGCGCTGCAAAAACCGAATCGCCGAATACATTGAGCGTTATCTTGGCCAGCAAGGCTATAAACGGCGGTACTTCTTTGTAACCCCAGTCCAGGTGATCGCCCAGTACCAAATGCAGCAATTCATCGCGATGAAAGCCAAAGTTGTTAAGCGCAAAAAGGTTAAGAATAACCTTAATGGCAACAAATATCAGTATAAACGGGAAGTACGATGATTTCCGGTTCTTATATGGCATCTCAGGTTGATTGTGCTGGAAGCCATAAATGTAGTGAAAAGAGGGGGAAGGTAAAAGGGGAAAGGTAAAAGGTAAAAGATGATGATGGGAAGAGTCGAAAAGATTGAAAAGGCGAAAGGTTAAGAGTTTAAAACTCTTAACCTTTCGCCTTTTACCTTTCACCTAATATTTAAACGCGTTTAATATCCGCGCCAAGGGCACGTAGGCGGTCATCAATATTCTGGTAGCCGCGTTCTATTTGTTCGATATTGTAAATGGTAGACTGGCCTTGTGCCGATAAAGCAGCGATCAGTAACGACACACCTGCACGGATATCGGGCGAGGTCATGGAGATACCACGCAGTTGAATTTGTTTATCCAAACCGATAACAGTTGCGCGGTGCGGGTCGCACAGGATGATATTGGCACCCATGTCCAAAAGTTTATCCACAAAGAACAAACGGCTCTCAAACATTTTCTGGTGAATCAGCACAGAGCCTTTTGCTTGTGTAGCTACAACCAATACAATGCTCAGCAGGTCGGGAGTGAAGCCCGGCCATGGTGAATCTGCAACAGTCAATAACGAGCCATCGATAAAAGTATCAATCTCGTAATGATCTTGAGAAGGAATGTAGATATCATCGCCACGGCGCTCCAGCTTAATACCAAGGCGTTTGAATACGTCAGGGATCATACCCAACTCGTCGTAGTGTACATCTTTAATGGTGATCTCAGAACCGGTCATGGCAGCCAGGCCAATGAACGAGCCTATCTCTATCATATCCGGCAGCATACGGTGCTCGGTACCACCCAGTTCTGTTACACCTTCAATGGTTAACAGGTTTGAGCCGATACCGCTGATCTTGGCGCCCATGCGGTTAAGCATTTTGCAAAGCTGTTGCAGGTATGGTTCGCAAGCTGCGTTATAAATAGTGGTTGTGCCTTTTGCCAATACGGCAGCCATCACAATGTTAGCTGTGCCGGTAACCGATGCTTCATCTAACAGGATATAAGTACCCTGCAGGTTTGATGCATCTACGTTATAAAAACCATTCTCGGGGTTAAAATCAAAGCGTGCACCCAATTTCTCGAAACCCAGGAAGTGAGTATCCAGCCTGCGGCGGCCAATTTTATCGCCGCCCGGTTTTGGGATAGATGCACTGCCGAAACGCGCCAACAGCGGACCCAAGATCATGATAGAGCCACGCAGGCCACCACCTTTGGTTTTAAATGCTTCAGAGTTGAAAAAATCCTGGTCAATTTCTTTAGCCTCAAAGGTTGCCGTATCGCGAGAGATGCGATTCACCTCAACGCCCATATCACCCAAAAGCTCAATCAGTTTGTTAACATCCTGTATATCCGGGATGTTGCTAATGGTCATTTTTTCGCCGGTTAGTAATACGGCAGATATAATTTGTAAGGCCTCGTTTTTTGCGCCCTGAGGGATAATTTCTCCTTTAAGCTTTTTACCGCCCTGTATCTGGAATGCGTTATTCATAGTGGTTTTTAGTTCATTGTTGATGGTTGATAGTTCATAGCAATAAGTATGCTGTAATCGCTATCACGCCACAAAGATTATAAAATTTATCTGCAAAAAAATGGCGTTTTAAAAGCTATGAACCATGAACTATTATCTATTAACTATTTAATATTTCTTAGCCCCGCCGTTGTTACGGTTGCGGTTATTTTGGTTGTTATTACGGTTCTGATTGTTGTTATTGTTCTGACGACCGCCACCACCACCGCCGCCACCGCGGTTATTCTGGTTGTTTTGACGACCGCGGTTATTGTTGTTGTTTTGATTGTTCTGATTGGTACGGAACTCAACTTTGTTAAGATTAACGTTCTCTTCCAGTTTCAACTCACCGTTTGATAACGAATACAGGTCGTTAAGGATGATCTCATCGGCAACAGAATCTTTGTTCCATTGTACGTAGGCCATTTTCATGAAGTTGGCAATGGCCTGCACCATGTGGCGCTTACGCTCAGGCTCTTCAATGCTTTTCGCTTTCTGGATCATTAGCTCGATAGTTTTACCGTAATGGCGCGATCTGATACGCTGATTCGGATACTTTAAAGGCTCCGGTTTAATGTGAATAGCCTCTTCGGTTGGTTTTGGATACGGCGAATCAACATCCAACTGAAAGCCTGAGATGATGTGCAGGTGATCCCAAAGTTTGTGCTTAAAGTCGGCAACATCGCGCAGGTGGGGGTTAAGAAAACCCATCAGGTCGATAACGACCTGTGCGTAGCGGTTACGTTCCTCTTTAGTAGGCAGTGCAACAATGTATTTCACCATGTTTTGCACATTGCGGCCGTATTCTGTAAGTAAAAGTTTGCTCCTGGTTGAGTTATAATCAAACGGACCAGGCAAATTGGTTAATGCCATGAATATTTTTTAATTAAATAAGTTCTTGAAAAGTTTTTCAGCTCATGATCAGTTTCACAGGATGAAGGCGGAAACCGGAGAACTAAAATGGAATACTTTGTAGTAACGCAAATATACAGTAAATGTGTTGAGTTGCAAATATTGTGCGTATAGGTTTGAAATAGTTACATTTATGTATGTTAAAGAACGAAGCTACAGGAATGTATTACCGCTCAAAAACTATCTCACTCATCATACTGGCAGTAACCGCTATGCTTTGTTCAAGAGCACTGTTTTTGTTTATCGATGACCCGGAAGGCCCAAACTTGTTGATTGTTACAGTGCTTGCGCTGTTTATGTTTCTGATATCTGTTGCTGTATATATCTTTAGTAAGTTAAAGACAAATGGTATTAGCAGACTTTTGGCAGCAATAGGTGTTCAGCTACTCATTGTTATAGTACTCTATTTTTGTATGGGATGATCAGCTTTTACCTGTTATCTTAACCCCATTAAGAATAGCATCTTCAAGCACGTTAATGTTAACGTTTTTTAGTTTATTAAATTTAATGCAGTAGCCTGTTACAGTTGCTTTCCCTATGATCTGTTTGTAGGTTTGGGGCAGATAGTTTTTATCGGGGATGCCGAGTATATAAACAGATATACCCGATTTATTTGCGCTTACACCTATTTGAAAGAACTCCTTTGTTTTGCCATCCGCATATTTTATAATGTGCGATCCATAGCCGATGGTAGGATTGGTTACAGTTTTTCCGTCTTCGTTTTTACCATCATCAAACCAAAGCTTAGTAGCAGGCAACCATTGAAGGATGAGCGTGTGTAACTCTTGTACTTCGGCGCGTTTTTCATTGGCAAGGCCGGCAATATGACTTGCAATTTGTTCCTCTGCATTCATAGAAGTGTTGAGTTTAAGGTTATTTAAATTTCGCTTTATTTTTTATTCGGGTGGCATGTTTAATAACTTATTTTAGCAAAAAGCGTCACTATGAAAATTACCTCTGTAGATATCTACCGCTTCAGCATCCCCATGGAGCCATTTACTATTGCCACCGGCACTATGGATCATGCCCAAAATGTATTTATCCGCGTGCATACCGATGCCGGTTTTTACGGCGTTGGCGAATGCTCGGCCTTCCCCATGATAGTAGGCGAAACCCAGGATACCTGCCTGGTGATGGCCAAAGAGTTTGCCCGTTTATGGAAAGGTAAAGATGCTTTGGATATCGAAACACGATTGCAGGAACTGCACAGTTTTACCGCTGGTAACACTACCATAAAAAGTGCTTTTGATATGGCTTTGTATGATATTGCCGCCAAACATACCGGTCTGCCACTCTATAAATTCCTGGGCGGCCAAAAGCGCGAGGTAGAGAGCGATATCACTATTGGTATTTCCTCACCGGAAAATATGGCCAGGCAAGCTATTCAATTTAAGGTCAATGGCGCTAAGATCCTGAAAGTGAAGTTAGGCAAGAATGCCCAAACAGATACTGAACGCATCAAAGCCATCAGGCAAGCCATTGGCCCCGATCTGAAGATACGTGTTGATGCCAATCAAGGCTGGACGTTTGACGAAGCTGTTTTTGCTCTGCAAACCATCGCCGAATACGATATCGAGTTCTGCGAACAACCCATGCGCACCTGGTATGATGATAAGCTGCCCGTGCTGATGCAGCTATCGCTGGTTAAAATTATGGCTGATGAAAGCGTTTACAATCAACATGATGCCCGCAAGCAGATTGAAAGCGGAAGTTGCCACTACATCAATATAAAAATGGCCAAAGCCGGCGGCATCCACGAGGCGCGCAAGATCCACAATGTAGCAGCCGAACATGGTATCCCCTGTATGATGGGCGGAATGCTGGAAAGCCGCATAGCACTAAGCAGCAAACTTCACTTTGTTTACGCCAGCCCTAATATTAAATTCTATGATATGGATACCTGCATGTTGGGCCATCTGCAAGATCCATGTGTTGGCGGTGTAACTTATGATGGCTACAAGCTAAATATCAGTGATGCAGTAGGGATAGGAGCGGATGCGGATGAAGGGTTTTTGGAAAGGTGTGAGAGGATTAGTGTTTAAGCGTGAAAAATAAAAAAGCGTCATTGCGAGGAACGAAGCAATTTCTTTAGGACAAGCGGCCCTGTATAGTTATGAGATTGCTTCGTTCCTCGCAATGACGCGTGGAGAGTTGTTAAGTGATCTTACTTACTCAACTCTGCAAAGTACTTATGAAACAATGGGATGGTCTCAATTCCTTTGTAGTAGTTAAAGATATCGTATTTCTCGTTTGGCGAGTGCAGGGCATCGCTATCGAGGCCAAAGCCTATCAGCACGGTTTTTATGCCTAACTCAGCCTCAAACAACGCAACAATGGGGATACTGCCGCCGCCACGGGTTGGGATAGGCTGTTTGCCAAATGCTTCTGCAATGGCTTTTTGTGCTGCACGATAGGCAACGCTATCAGTAGGGGTAACCACCGGTTCGCCGCCATGGTGTGGCGTTATTTTTACCTTTACGTAAGGTGGCGCTATTTTCAGGAAATGATCGGTAAACAGCTTAGTGATCTGCTCTGAAGTTTGGTTGGGCACCAAACGCATCGAGATCTTGGCGTTGGCCTTTGATGGCAGCACGGTTTTAGCACCTTCGCCAATGTAACCACCCCAAATGCCGTTCACTTCAAGGGTTGGGCGGGTGCCGGTACGTTCAAAAGTAGTGTAACCTTTCTCGCCCCAAACTTCGGCTATATCAAGGTCTTTCTTGTATTCATCCTCGTCGTAAGGTGCTGCGTTAAGTTCTTTGCGTTCGGTTTCGGTTAGTTCAATTACATCATCATAAAAACCGGGGATGGTAATATGGTTATTATCGTCATGTAACGAAGCGATCATCTTAGCAAGAATAGTTGCGGGATTGGCTACCGCACCACCGTACACGCCCGAGTGCAGGTCGCGGTTAGGGCCGGTAACTTCCACTTCCAGGTATGATAAGCCGCGCAGACCGGTCTCTAACGATGGGTGCTCCATGCTGATCATCGAGGTATCAGATATCAGTACCACATCAGCTTTCAGGCGCTCTTTGTTAGCTTTTACAAAGATGCCAAGGTTGTTTGAACCTACTTCTTCCTCTCCCTCAATCATAAACTTTACGTTACATGGCAGGCCATCTGTCTGCATCATCAGCTCAAAAGCTTTAACATGCATATAAAACTGACCTTTGTCATCACAAGCGCCGCGGGCGTAAATCTTACCATCGCGCACGGTTGGCTCAAAGGGTGGGGTATGCCACAGCTCCAAAGGATCTGGTGGTTGTACATCGTAGTGGCCATAAACCAAAACCGTAGGTTTTGCCGGGTCAATAAGTTTTTCGCCGTAAACAATAGGGTAGCCGGCAGTAGGGCAAACCTCAACGTTGTCCGCTCCGGCATCGCGTAGTTTTTGGGCTACGTAATCGGCAGTTTTCAGTACGTCGGGTGCGTATTTTGGGTCGGCACTAACAGAAGGGAAGCGCAAAAGCTCAAAAAGCTCATCGAGCATGCGCTGCTTGTTATCATCTATATATTGCTTTATAGTTTGCATAAGCATGGTGTTTGTGGCAAATATAGTGTATTCGGTAAAATGTTGTTGGTGACAACACCAACAACGGCGCGGGCGGCATTCATTCTTGTTGGTGTCCTCACCAACAAGCGGTGACTGTTAGAAATTGTTGGTGAGGACACCAACAATGAAAGGATTAAACAAAAAATGTCATTTCGAACGAGCGGCAGCGAGGAGAAATCTTCTGCAAGCGATACTTACACCGTAGAAGATTTCTCCTCGTACCTCGTTCGAAATGACATATTGGGAGTGAATATTCTACTCCGCTTTCTCAACAATAACGGCAGTACCGTAAGCCAATACCTCGGTAATGCCTTGCATAACCTCGTTGGCATCGTAACGCATGTTAATGATGGCGTTGGCACCAAGGGCCTGTGCGTGTTGTATCAATAGGTGATATGCTTCCTCGCGGGCGTTCTCACACAGCTCAACGTAAACCGAAAGGCGGCCGCCAAATAGTGACTGTATACCACCGGCAAAGTTGCCTACCACGCTGCGGCTGCGCACGGTAATGCCGCGTACCACGCCAAGGTGTTTGGTTACTTTGTAGCCTTCTAAAGCGGTGCTTGTTGTAATTAGTGAAGTGTCCATAGGTTTGTGTGTTTTATGTTTAGATGTTATTTTTTCAAAAATGTTACCAGCGCAGGGTTCACCACATCGGGCTGCTCCAAATGGGGCAGGTGCGCGGCATCATCAACCGGTAAAAATTCGGTTTTAAGCAGCTTGCGCACCTCATCGCTGTAGGCAAAAGGCACGGTCTTATCTTCCTTACCCCAAATTAATAACACCGGTTTGTGCTGATTGTTAAGAGAATTATAACTTTCGGTAGGGTTGTAGCTGGCGCGATAATCGTAAAGTGTAGAAATAAGCGCATGCCTAAAACCTTTATATTCCATCTGCGGGCGGTATTGCTCAACCCAGTTAGGGTGGCGATCTGGATATTTAAAATCATCCATCTGGCCAAGGGCGCGTTTCTCGGGATCGATGGCATCCATAAAATCGGCAACAAAACGCGGCTGTGTTGGATGCTCTGTGCCATAGGCCGGATCTACCAGTACCACTTTGTTCACTCTATCAGGATAGGCAGCGGTATAATCTGTAGCCAGCATCCCGCCGAACGATACACCAACAATACTGAAGGGCTTTTTAAGATGAAGTTGATCTACTAATTCGTTCAGTTGCTGAAAGTAAAATTGCTTATCATAAGTCACATCGGGCCTGTCAGAAAACCCGCGGCCATACATATCATATCTTAAAACTTTAAAGCCGTGCGAGGTAAGATATTCGTAGGTGCCATTCCAGATATAATAGGGGACGCTGAAGCCATGCAATAGCACCACTAATTTGCCGGTATCGGGGCCGTCGAGCTCGTAATGGGTAAAGCCCTGGCTCAGCTCAATGTAACTACCATTAGTGTTTTTACGGAGCTCATGGGTGATCTCTTTTTTCTCGATGTTTTTAAAGTAGTAGATAATAAATAGGGCAGCACCACCAAAAATGATGATGATGAGCAGTGCGCTCAATAGTTTTCTCAGAAACTTCATTATAAAATCAGGTTGTTGGAATTGCGGAATAAAAATAACGGATTTATTTAATTTTGCTGCTCACCTATTTTTCCACGCCATGCGCATCAGCATCATCGGTTCGGGCAATGTAGCCACACATATTTCTGCCGCGTTAAAAAATGCTGGCCATCGCATTGTGCAGGTGTACAGTCGTAATTTGCATAATGCTGCTTTGCTGGCTTACCACGTTGGTGCCGAGGCCACGGACAACCTGAATGCCCTTACTACCGACACTGATATCTTCATTGTCTCGGTAAAGGATGATGCAATTTTGGATACGGTAAAGCAATTGGATAAATACGGTAAACTTATCGCCCATACCTCTGGCGCGGTAGAATTAACTCCCATGCTGGAGCTTACACAGCAGGCCGGTGTGTTTTATCCCCTGCAAACCTTCAGCAAAACAAAGGAGCTTAACTTTAGGGATGTACCCATGTGTATTGAGGGGGCGGACGAAGCTATCACCAAAACGCTGGAAAATTTGGCTCGCGACATCAGCAACAACGTATCTCGCATTTCATCCGCGCAGCGCAAAGTATTGCATTTGGCGGCGGTATTTGCCTGTAACTTTACCAACCACCTGTATGGCGTAGGAGAAGGTTTGCTGAAAGATAGCGGCATGAGCTTTAACCTGCTGCGCCCGCTGATAGCCGAGACGGCCGATAAAATAAAAGAGCATTCGCCATTTACGGTGCAAACCGGGCCTGCCGTGCGTAACGATGAAAGTACAATGGCTGCACACTTGCAATTGCTTGATAAACAACCGCATTTGCAGGATGTTTATAAGATGCTAAGTCAGGATATTATCAAAAACCACAACAAGGTTAACGGGGACAGGTAATTTTGTTACTTTTGCCCAAATGAATATTTTTAAAGTAAA
The DNA here is from genome assembly GCF_003432115.1 of Mucilaginibacter conchicola. Lineage (GTDB taxonomy): Bacteria > Bacteroidota > Bacteroidia > Sphingobacteriales > Sphingobacteriaceae > Mucilaginibacter > Mucilaginibacter conchicola. The sequence continues at coordinate 1,246,945 of NZ_QWDC01000001.1, read as the reverse complement.
GATCAACTTTGAGGAAGCCGACCACGAGAGCGTGGAACTGCCTATAGCCGAAGGGGAATCTGTATTGGACGTTTGCCTTGAGAATGGCATCGAGCTACAGCACAATTGCGGTGGCGTTTGTGGCTGCAGTACTTGCCATATATACGTAAATAAAGGCATGGATAACCTTCAGGAGATATCTGACAAGGAAGAAGACTTTATTGACCGTGCTGTTAACCCGCGCATCAACTCGCGTTTGGGTTGCCAATGTGTGGTAATTGATGGCGACATTGAAGTTACCCTGCCGGATCAATCAGGCTTTATGGGCCACTAATAAATCAGAGTTAAGAGATTTAGAATCAAGAATCAAGATAAAAAATGAGTAACGATAAATTCGCACTGCCGATTCACTGGAACGACTACGAAGACATTGCCATGGGCCTTTATGAAAAGTTTGGCGATGAATTTGGCGAATCGAAAATATACCGCATCCGCTTCACTGACTTGCTGGAGTGGGTATTAAGCCTGCCGCACTTCGCCGGCACTCGCGAAGAATCAAACGAAGGCCACCTGGAGCAGATCCAAAGCGCCTGGGTTTACGAATGGCGCGATAACCAATAATCAGTTTGCAGTGGGCAGTTGATAGTTGGCAGTTAAAAGCTAATGACTCAATGACCCGATGACCCAATGACAAATTAAAAAGATGGAATCCTTTTTAACCAAGCTTAACGATATTACCACCTTTATTTTTGATGTGGACGGCGTGTTGACCGACGGCTCTGTTTTTGTGACCGAGACCGGCGTGCAAAGCCGTGCGTTTAATATTAAGGATGGATATGCGCTGCAACTGGCTGTTAAAAGCGGTTATAATGTAGCAGCTATATCGGGCAGCAGGTCAAAAAGTGCATTGTTCCGTTTAAATAGTTTGGGTATTAAAGATGTTTACCTGGGCACCCATACCAAGGTGGACAGGTTTAAGCTGTACACGCAAGAGAAGGGTATCCACCCATCGAGAGTATTGTATATGGCCGATGATATCCCGGATCTGGAGACCATGAAAATGGTTGGCCTGCCTGTTTGCCCTGCCGATGCTGCCGAAGAGATAAAAGCCATTTGCAGCTATGTATCACCTATCCCCGGCGGCCGTGGCTGCGTCCGCGAGGTAATAGAGAAGGTGATGAAGGTACAAGGCACCTGGATGAACGAGAAGGCATATAGCTGGTAGATTTTAGTTAGTAGTTCATGGTTGATAGTTCATAGAAACTGCCATGAACCATGATCTATAAACTATGATCTTCAGCTACCATGATCTATGAACCATTAACCATGAACCAAAAAATTATTCTTGCATCAAAATCGCCGCGCAGGCAGGAGCTTTTAAAGCTGATGGATATTGATTTCCGTGTGGTTTTAAAAGAGGTTGATGAATCGTACCCTGATGGATTAACCCCTGCCGAGATAGCTGTTTACATCGCCTCAAAAAAAGCCGAAGCCTTTGATGAGGATGTGAATGATGAGGTTGTGCTTACTGCCGATACTATTGTTGCCATTGATGGCCTGATATTAGGCAAACCAGAATCGCGCGAGCATGCTATTGAAATGCTGCAACGCCTATCAGGCAAAGTACATGAGGTTTACACTGGCGTTTGTTTATTCTACAAAGGCCATTACAATAAATTTTACGACCGCTCTGAAGTTTTCTTCCGCCAGCTAACAGATGAAGAGATCATCAGTTACGTTGACGAATACAAACCCTACGATAAAGCCGGCTCATACGGCATACAACAACGCATCGGCCTGATAGGCATTGAGCGTATCAATGGCTCTTATACCAACGTGGTAGGCTTACCTACCGAGAAGGTTTATCAGCAGTTGAAGAAACTTCAATAATTTGTCATTCTGAGCGACAGCGAAGAATCCGTTAGCTTCACAGAGAAACCATTCAACTAACCATGTCATTTCGAACGAGCGGTCGCGAGGAGAAATCTTCTTCGGTGTAAGTATCGTGTGTAGAAGATTTCTCCTCGTTCCTCGTTCGAAATGACAGAGTGTTTATTACAATTTCTTACTATTATTCTTCCTGTTCACATCAGGCAACGCATTATCCGGATCGATCACCACACTCACTACCTCCTGCGAAACAGGAATAGTAAAATTGGTCACTTTATTTTGCAGCCATGTCTCTACCGGGAAATAGGTGCGCTGCTTGCTGCCATCTTTAAACTTCAGTTCAACGGTAAATGGCATGGCCATCATTTCTTTGTTGGCGATGGTAAGCTGTACGGCTTTCTTGTTATCGATGTATTTGGCGTCTATCAGCGCAATATCCAGCTTGTAGTTATTGTAGAACCATCCGTTCCAAAACCAGTTCAGGTCTTCGCCGCTGCCATTTTCCATTGCGCGGAAAAAGTCATCGGGTTGCGGGTGTTTGTAGGCCCATTTGTGGGTGTAATTCTTAAAGGCGTAGTCGAACCTGTCGTGGCCTAAGATCTGTTCGCGAAGCAGCACCAAACCAAAGGCCGGCTTAAAATACGTAAGCGGATGGCGGTATTTTTCAGGGATAGCATCGGGTTGTGTCATAATGCTGGGCGATGCCGGATCGATAATATGCTCTATGATCTCATCGGCAGGGTTACCGCCGCCGGGTGCATATTCTCCGTCGCGTTTGGGCGCGTATTCGCCGTTGTTAAACGCGTCTGAAGCGTAGATATCAATAAAGGTGTTCAATCCTTCATCCATCCAGGCAAAGCGTCGCTCATCGCTGCCTACTATCATCGGAAACCAGTTGTGGCCTATCTCGTGTGCAGTTACCCAGTACAACTCGCTGCCTTTATCGTTAATACCATCGAATACAATGCCGGGATACTCCATGCCGCCTGCAATGCCGGCCTCGTTAATGGCAGTTGGCCATGGGTAAGTGAACCATTTCTCGGAAAAATATTCCATGGATTTTTTGAGGTATTCCGTGGCGCGGCCCCAGGCCGCGTTGCCCTGGCTCTCTACCGGGTAAACCGACATAGCCAGCGACTTTTTGCCGCCCGGCAGGTTAACCCTTGCGGCATCCCAGATGTAGGCCTTAGATGCACCAAAAGCCACATCGCGTGTGTTCAGCATTTTGTAGTGCCAGGTAAGCGTGCCTTTATTAACCGGGCGCGATGATGGCGAATTGATCTCATCAGCAGTGCGGATCATGATAGTTTTATCGCTGTTGTGGGCTTGTGCCAGTCGGTTTATCTGCGTGGCGGTCAGTACTTCTTTAGGGTTCAGCAGGTCGCCGGGGCCTGCCACGATGATGTCCCATGGTGCAGTCACGCTGTAGTCGATATCACCGTATTCGCAGTAAAACTCGCCGCTACCCAGAAAAGGCGCGGTAGCCCAGCCGCGGCTGTCATCATAAACACACATCCGCGGGAAAAACTGCGCTATCTCGTAGATCTTGCCGTTTTTGGTATCTACAAAATCGGTGCGGTTGCCAAAGTTGCCGGGGATAGTATAATGGTATTTAATGTTTAAAACGATGTTGCCTTTCCCCAATGCCTGTGCTAAACGTACTTGCATGCGGGTATCGGTCACTTTATATTCTACCTTTTTACGGGTAGTGCCGCTTATTAGCTCAACCGATTCTATCTCGTAACCACTGGTATGCTGCTGCGCCTGCGTGCCCGTTACAAAGTTTGAGCGGGCATCTTTTTTATAAGTATTCTGATCCAGTTGTAGCCAAAGATATTGCAACGCATCCGGGCTGTTATTGGTGTAGGTAATGGCCACGTCGCCCTTGATGGTTTTACGCACGGTATCAAGCGTTACGGCTATCTTATAATCAGCGCGGTTTTGCCAGTATTTTGGTCCTGGTTCGCCATTGGCAGAGTGAAATTCGTCGCCTTTGCCTTTGTATGGCAGGGGAGAGAACAGCACCGATGGCTGATAGTTGCTCGTAATGGTATCGTTCGGATTTTTCTGCGCACGGGCAAAGCTGGCCGCAAACAGCAACAGAGTGGCAACTGTGAACTTTTTCATGTATCGTGTTATAGCAGGGCAATATACAAATGATGGAGCTAAATACCGGCGCGGCGTCGGTAACGATATCGCTATTTTAAAAAGGTGAAAATAATTTATGGAATCTGATTCGCAGCCGCATCTTACCTATAAAAACCAAAATTATGCAAGCCATCACCAACATCAGCATCCCGCAGCCCTGCCACCAGAACTGGAACGATATGACACCCGCCGATCAGGGCCGCCACTGCCAAAGCTGCCAAAAGATCGTTGTGGATTTTACCCGAATGACCGATAGCGAGATCATCAACTATCTAAACACCAATGGAAAAGTTTGCGGCAGGTTTACAAAGGAAAAGCTTGAATCGGTAAATGCAAAACTGGTTAGTGTAGCCAAACCAGCTTTCTTGTGGCAGCGCTTTGCCATAGCGGCGTCTATTGCTATGTTGTTCAATAATTCGGTTAAAGCCGAGAAAACTGCACCGGTTAAAACAGAGCAGTCGCCGAGGGCTTTTAGAACTGATGCATCTGATCTAACTGATTCTGTTACTTACGTTAGAGTAAAAGGCAAGGTGTTAGATGAAGAAAACCAAGGATTGCCTGGTGTAAGCGTTATAATAAAAGGGATGCAAATTGGTACACAAACCAACGTTAACGGCGAGTTTTATTTAAATGTGCCATCAACCGCCACAAGTCTTGTTTTTAGTTTTGTGGGCTACAATACTGCAGAACTTAGCCTGGGCTCGACGTCTGCCGAGTTGCCGGCCATCAGTTTAAAAATGAGCTCAATGATGCTTGGTGAACCTGTATATGTACAGAGGCCACCTTTGCATAAACGTGTATGGCATAAAGTAAAACGGGTATTTAAACACTAAGCTTGCAGGTGTTAACGCTGTTTTTAATAACTTAGGTGCAGTGATGCACTTCCCGTTAAACATACCTTTGGGCAAGGGGCACATTCCCGTGCACTTTATTTGCGAAACGCTGGCCTATTTTATAGGTTACAGGTACTATAGTTATCAGCGCGGCAAAATGCATGATAAGATAAACGCCAACCACCGCATGGTCATTTTTGTGGGGGCGGCCGCAGGGGCATTCCTGGGTTCGCACATTGTAGGTGTTTTTGAACATCTTGAGTTACTTTCAAAATTTAGCCTGGTTTATTTTATGGGGAATAAAACCATTGTAGGCGGATTGCTTGGTGGTTTGATAGGCGTGGAGTTCACCAAGAAAAAAATAGGCGTTACCGCATCATCAGGCGACTTGATGGTTTACCCGCTGATACTGGCTATGCTTATTGGCCGCACCGGTTGTTTTTTTGCCGGGCTTGAGGATGGTACTTATGGCGTTGCCAGCAACCTGCCCTGGGCTATTGACTTTGGTGATGGTGTTCACCGGCACCCCACCAATTTATACGAGATACTTTATTGGATACTGCTCTGGATAACCCTTTATATCACCGAGCGTAAGCAGCCGCTGGCTGATGGGGCACGATTTAAAATATTTCTTTCGTCCTATTTGGTTTTTCGTTTGTTGATAGAATTTATTAAGCCCAATTACGTGTTTAGTTTCGGGCTTGGTGTAATTCAACTGGTATGTATTGCCGGTATTTTGTATTATTATAAAGTATTTACCCAACCTAAAACCCTGCTTTTAAAACATGCCTGAACGCCCATACATCTACTACGATTTTACCCTCAGTATATGCTCAACCTGTTTAAAGCGGGTTGATGCCAAAATAGTATTTGAGGACGATAAGGTTTTTATGCTGAAGAACTGCCGCCAGCATGGTTTCGAAAAAGTTTTGATAGCCACTGATGTTGACTATTATAAAAACTGCCGCAACTATGCCAAGCGCAGCGAAATGCCGCTTAAATTTAATGCCAAAACGCATTATGGCTGCCCTTACGATTGTGGCCTGTGCCAGGATCATGAACAGCACTCTTGTCTTACTGTAGTTGAGGTTACAGACAGGTGTAACTTAACCTGCCCAACCTGTTATGCCATGTCATCGCCGCATTACGGAAGGCACCGCACCTTGCAGGAGATAGAGCAGATGCTGGATGTAGTTGTAGCCAATGAGGGCGAACCCGATGTAGTGCAGATAAGCGGCGGCGAGCCAACCGTGCATCCACAATTTTTTGAGATACTGGATATTGCCAAAACTAAGCCCATCAAACATTTGATGGTGAACACTAACGGTATCCGCATAGCTAAAGACGAAGAGTTTGTTAAACGACTGGCCACTTATCAGCCCGATTTTGAGATCTACCTGCAGTTTGATTCTTTCAAAAAAGAAGCACTGATGGAACTACGCGGCGAAGACCTGCGCGAGGTGCGTGCAAAAGCTATTGCTAACCTCAATAAATATAACCTGTCTACCACGCTGGTAGTTACCTTGCAAAAGGGATTGAACACTGATGAGATAGGCGAGATAATAGAATATGCTTTGAAACAACCATGCGTGCGCGGCGTAACCCTGCAGCCTACGCAACAGGCAGGCCGCCTCACCAACTTTGATCCGGCTACTGATAGGTATACCCTTACCGAAGTACGATCGGCCATCCTGGAGCAAACAAAAGTATTTAATGCAAACGATCTGATTCCGGTACCGTGTAACCCTGATGTTTTGGTGATGGGGTACGCTTTAAAGCTTAATGGCGAAGTGTTTCCGCTTACGCGGATGATAAACCCGGATGATCTGCTGGATAACTCGAAGAATACAATAGTTTATGAGAACGATGAGCGCCTTAAGATGCACCTCTTAAATATGTTCAGTACGGGTAACTCGGTTGATAAGGCCAAAGAGCACCTGCACTCTATAATGTGCTGTTTGCCCGAGATAGACGCTCCCCAGTTGAGTTATGATAACCTGTTCAGGGTAATTATTATGCAATTTATTGATGCGCAGAATTTTGATGTGCGCGCCATCAAAAAATCGTGCGTGCATATTGTGAACAAGGATATGCAGATCATCCCTTTTGAGACCATGAACCTGTTTTACCGCGATGATAAACGCGAGTACCTGGAACAGATAAGACAAGAAATGGAGAACGTTTAATATGGAACAAGAACCAATTCCTTTCCCGCCACCAAAAAAAGGCGGTCCCGAAAACAGCGGGATGAAGATAGTAGGCATCAATTTCGCCGTGTTCATTGGCTACACCATTATCCTCTCAGCAACCTTAGATAAAGGCGATTGGGCGTTTGCATCTCTTATATTTGCCGGTGCGCATGCTTTTATTTGCCTTATAGTGGCAGCGGTTGTACAAAAATGGGCCTGGGCTTTAGCGGGGCTGCTGCTGGTAATAGCGGGCTTCTCTACCTGTGTTTTAGGCGTTTTTAGTTCATGACCGCATGGCCTGCACCATAGCACCCTCTTTAAGCGACCATGTAGACATGCTTACATCGGCTATGCCCATTTTTTGCATAATATAGATGGTAAGCAAACTGGCGGTAACGATCATATCTACACGTACGGGAATAATGCCCTTCATACTGGCGCGCAGTTTATGGTTCGATTTGATGAGCAATTCTATCAGGCCCAGCAATTCGTCGATATCAAACTCATAGGTTTTTGCCTGGCGGATATCAAAGCTGCGGCCTTTTTTTAGTTCTATCACTTCGGCAAAACTTTCAAAAGCACCTGATGAACCTACAAGAATGCTTGGTCGGTATTTACCGGCCGCTACAAATAGGTCGCCCAGTTTGCCGTTAAGGAAGGTTGTGAGTTCTTTGATAGATGTAACGGGGATAGGGTCAACTTTGTGGAACTTATCCATTAACCGCGCAGCACCAATTTCAAAACTTTGTTTCCAGAGTACTTCATCGCTGTTGGCTATGATGAACTCTACGCTTCCGCCGCCGATATCAACAATGAGCGCGTTATCTTCTGTAAGTACGCCGCTGGCGTCTATGCCCTGATAAATGTACGCAGCTTCCTGGTCGCCGGTGATGAGGTCTATCACGATGCCGGTTTGCTGCCTTATCGTAGCAATAAAATCCTGGCCATTGCCGGCACTGCGAATAGCGGAGGTAGCTATGGCTTTTATCTCATCAACATGGTTGTCATCTATCAGTTTTTTGAAGTGTTGCATGGTAGCAATACCACGATCAAAAGCCGCAGGCAGGATGACTCCGCGGTTTATACCGCCTTCGCCAAGCTTTACGGCAGCCGTTTCGCGCAGTACCTCTACAAAAGTATCACCCAGTTTCTCAGCTATCAATAAATGGAAGGTGTTGGTACCCAGGTCCATCACCGCTACGCGTTTTTGCTTGCTCATTGGCTGCTAAAATAAAAAATCCCTGCAAGAAAGGCCTTACAGGGATGTAATATTAAAAGTTCCGGCTCCCCCTTCAGGGGGCTGGGGGGCTTACTCTTTATAAAAGAACCATTTGGCTAACTCTTTAAAGCTGGCTTTTTTGCCATACATCAGCACGCCTACACGGTATATACGCGCCGCCACATAAGTAGTGCACACAAAGCCTATCACCATCAAGCCCATTGATAGGCCTAACTGCCAGGCAGGCACGCCGCCAAATGGCACGCGGATCATCATGGCAACCGGTGCCGTAAATGGTATCATTGATAACCAAACTGCCAACGGACTATCAGGCGCGCGGAAAAGCACCGTAACCGATAACAGATAAGTGAACAGTAAAGGCAACGTAATGGGGAACATAAACTGCTGCGTTTCCGTCTCACTATCCACCGCCGAGCCTACCGCCGCAAACAGCGCGCTGTACAACAGGTAACCACTCAGAAAATAGAACATAAAACAGAACAAAATATAACCAAAAGGGATATGCTGCAAAGTTTGCAATGCCCCCATAATGCCGCCGCTTGCGTTATTGCCCATTGTTTTGGTGACAATAACAGAGAGAATTATCCATGCACCAAACTGTGTTAAGCCAACCAGGCCAACGCCAATGATCTTACCCAGCATCAATTGAAATGGTTTTACCGATGAGATGATCACTTCAATAATGCGGTTTGTTTTCTCCTCGATAACGCCGCGCATCACCTGGGCACCATAAATAAACAACGACATATAGATCAAAATAGCACAGGCTACACCTACGCCCATACTTGTACCTACGTCGGCATCTTTGGTGCCTGCATCGGTAACTTCTAAAGCGTTAATACTAACCTTATTCTTTTTGGCCTTATTCAGTAAAGCCGTATCAATATGATTAGCCAACATGGTGTTGGTTGATGCTATCTCGTTCATCTGGTTCTCTACTTCGCCGGTAAGCGCAAATGAGGGTTTCTTTTTAGAGAGGAACTGAACAGGCTTGCTTGAGTAATCTTTAGATATAACCAGGATAGACAGGTCTTCGTTATCGGCTAAACCTTTTTGAGCCTTATCTAAAGTTTCATCAGTAGGGATGAACTGGATATTTTTAGCATTTTTTAGTTTACCTTCAAACAAGTGGCTTTCATCAATTACCTTAACGGTTTGTGGTTTGCTTACCTGGTCGCTGTCTTTAGCAACGTAGGCTATCAGCTTGGTCATGCCGGCAATAAGTACCGGTACTACCAGCATCATCACTAAAAAAGCCTTTTTGCGCACACGGGTAAGGTATTCGCGTTGTATAATGAGTAAAACTTTTTTCATGATGTTATGCGGTTAGGTTTACTTTTTCAATAAATATCTCGTTCATGGTAGGGATAACCTCTTGCAGCATGTTGATGCGCGTTTTTGGCAACAGGTATTGCAAAACATCATTTGCGGAGCCGCCATTAAGCTTAATTTTAATGATATGACTGTTATCATCACCATCGGTTTCACTGACAATATTGAAAGGCTGAGAGCCATCAAAAGTTAGTTTATCACCGGTATATTCAATCAAATAAGTTTCGTTCTTGTAGGAGTTGCGGATGTGCTTCACTCTGCCATCCAATATCTTGTGCGATTTATGGATGAGTGCAATAGCATCACAAAGTTCCTCAACAGATTCCATGCGATGGGTGGAGAACAGGATGGTAGCGCCTTGTTTGTTCAGCTCCAGGATCTCGTTTTTGATGAGTTCGGCATTAACGGGGTCAAAACCGCTAAAAGGCTCATCAAGGATGATCAGATCAGGCTCGTGCAGCACCGTAGCTACAAATTGAGCTTTTTGCTGCATACCTTTAGATAGCTCTTCTATCTTCTTTTTCCACCAACTTTCCATGCCCAGGTTATCGAACCAGAATTTAAGCCTCGTGGTAGCATCGGCGCGGCTTAGGCCTTTTAAGCGGGCCAGGTAGATCATCTGTTCGCCTATCTCCATTTTTTTGTACAGGCCGCGCTCTTCGGGCAGGTAGCCAATACGTTCAATATGAGATTGGTTAAGACGTTCGCCGTTAAAATACACCTCGCCCGAATCCGGCGCGGTGATCTGGTTAATGATACGGATAAGCGAGGTTTTACCGGCGCCATTTGGGCCAAGCAGCCCGAATATTTTGCCGCTTTCAACTTCCAGGCTTACATCGTCTAAAGCGCGGTGCCCCGCGTATTGTTTAACAATGTTGCGTATGCTTAGCATGAGTGTGTGGGTTTTTTGCTAAAATTAGATAGGATAGGCTAAACATTGTTACACAATTGTTGTTAAAATACCAGTTCGTGATTTTAAACAGCACGAGATATTTAATACCGGTATAAATGAAATATTTTTGAACTATGACGATATTTTTTACGAAAAATGTACATATTTGTGCCGGATAGTGTTAAATAAATAATTATTAATTAAGTGTTTTATTAATCCTATCTATATTTTTTAATCAATCTATTACTTTATGAAAAAACTATTCTTATTATTTGCCGTAGCTTTCCTTTATTTTGGCAATACCGCCCACGCGCAAACAGGCTCAACATCTGCTGGTTTAACAGTTGATTTTGGCGATGGTGCAACTTTAGTTGGTCCGGCTTTGAGACATGCGTTTACCCGCAATGGCTACGGACAGGCAGAGATCACCTTTGGTGGCGACCAAACTTTTGTTGGTGCTTTTTACCAATATCAAGACAGGATCCGTAATGCTGGTGGCTTAAACTGGTACTTAGGTATTGGTCCGCAATTGGCTTTCGGCCACGGTAACACAGATTTCTATATCCGCCCTATGGCTGGTTTAGACTATAAAATCCAAGGTGCACCGCTTGATCTGTCATTTGACTGGCGCCCGGCGTTCTACGTTGGCGACAATTCAGATTTCACCGCAGCAAGGTTCGGTTTAGGTTTCCGCTTTGTATTTTAATCAGTAAACAATATTTAAAAACAGAAAAGCCGCTATATGTATAGCGGCTTTTTTGTGGGGTAAGTTAATTTTCCTATTTCTTCTCCTCAAATCCAAACTCTCCCGGCATCTTAAACACCGGTTTAGCCCTCATAATATTTCTTACCATTACCAGTATTGTAATGGGTATAGGCGTGGCAAATAATAAAAATACAACGGTGTACATAAGTTGTAACGTTGCGTAGCTATTATATGTTCTGTTTATATAAGGCAGCAGTATCATGGGCGCAACTATGTTGGCAATATGCAGTATCAATATCTCCAAACCAATTAATTTGAAATACCTGGAGATCTTAGGCTCACGAACCTGAAAGGCCATTATACAAAGCACTACTACAACAGCAAGATTTATAAAGCCTAAAACCTGAAACGATTTTTGGGACATATTGAATAGCAAGATAACCAGGTTTGGTAATATAACCATGGCGCCGTAAACTACAAACGAAGTTTGGATGGCCTGCTTTTCGTCGTAATCGCGCAAGAGCGAGGCTAATGCAAAGAGAACGCAGGCTACTACTAACATGTAGATGTATTTTATAGCACCCAGTACTACGTTGATAAAAATATTGTTCTCAAAATTATATCCGGGGAGTATAAAATTTGCCAGGCTATTTATTAAAATAAAAATAAGGTACAGTATGGTTACTACGTACAGCGAGGTTAGGGTTTTAGGTTGTTCTATCATGATCGGGTAAAATAAAAAGGCCTGATTATCATTAGATAACAGGCCTTTATGCTTTTCAGTTTGCTCTTTTATTCAAAATACTCCTTCATCCGTTCAAAGAAACTTTTTTCGTTCTTACCCGGGTTGGGTTTAAAGTTTGGTGAGCTTTGTAGTTTTTCTAATGCCTCGCGCTCTTCGCGGCTAAGGGCTTTTGGTGTCCAGATGTTCACATGGATAAGCTGGTCGCCGCGGTGGTATGAGTTTACCTCAGGTACGCCTTTGCCTTTAAGGCGCAGTATCTTGCCGCCCTGGGTGCCTTCATCTATCTTTATTTTGGCTTTGCCATCAATGGTAGGTACTTCAACACTGGTGCCTAAGGCTGCATCAACAAAGCTGATGTGCAGGTCATAGATCACGTTGTTACCATCGCGTTTTAAGGTCTCATGCGGAACTTCCTCTATCAGGATGATCAGGTCGCCGGGAACACCGCCGCGTGGGGCTGCATTGCCTTTACCGCTCATGCTTAACTGCATGCCTTCGCTTACACCTGCCGGAACGTTTATAGTAATGGTTTCTTCGCCGCGTACAACGCCATCGCCGTGGCAAACATTACATTTTGAAGTGATGGTAGAACCTTCGCCGTTACAGGTAGGGCAGGTGCTGGTAGTTTGCATCTGGCCCAGGATGGTATTGGTTACCCTGCGCACCGAGCCTGCGCCACCACAGGTTTTACAGGTTTGGAAAGATGATTTATCCTTAGCGCCGGTACCATCACAGGTTTTACAAAGTATCTGTTTGTTTACTTTGATCTTCTTTTCGGTGCCGTTGGCAATTTCTTCAAGGGTTAAACGCACTTTAATGCGCAGGTTGCTGCCACGCGCAACGCGCCTGCCGCCACCCTGGCGACCACCGCCGCCAAAGAAACCATCAAAGGGGCTACCGCCGCCAAATATATCGCCAAACTGACTGAATATGTCGTCCATATTCATGCTGCCGCCGCCGTAGCCGCCGCCACTTGCCGAGCCTGCATTAGCAGCGTGGCCAAACTGGTTGTAGCGCTGGCGTTTCTCAGGGTTGCTTAAAACCTCGTAAGCCTCGGCAGCTTCTTTAAATTTCTCTTCAGCCTCTTTGTCACCTTCGTTTTTATCGGGGTGATATTTAATAGCCATTTTACGATATGCCTTCTTTATCTCGTCGGCTTCAGCGCCCCGGCCTACACCAAGCACATCGTAATAATCTCTCTTAGCCATTTTAATTAATTAGTGATTTAGTGAATGATGGAATGAGTGATCGTACTCATCTAACATTCAGTATATTAATATATCAATTTTATTTAAATCGATTAGCAAAGAAGAATTCACTCATTCACTAAATCAATCCTTCACTCACTACCTTACGCGCCTACAATAACTTTTGCGAAGCGGATAACTTTTTCGTTTAGCTCGTAGCCTTTTTCCATCTCATCGATAACCTTGCCTTTTTGGTCTTCGTCTGGCACTGGTACGCTGGTAACGGCTTCATGAATATCAGCATCAAAAGGCTGGCCGATAGATTTCATCTCTTTTAAGCCTTTTTGAGTAAGTACACCTTTAAGTTTGTTTTGGATCAACTCAACACCTTCCTTAACAGAAGCTACTTCGGTAGCTTTATCCATAGCACGCAGGGCACGCTCAAAGTCGTCTAATACAGGCAATAACGCTACAATAACGTCTTTACCTTCGGTTTTACGAGCTTCTTCGCGCTCTTTGATGGTACGGCGTCTGAAGTTATCAAACTCCGCGTATAGCCTTAAATATTTATCATTAGCCTGGGCAAGCTCTTCTTTCAACTTATCCTCAGCAGACGGTGTTGCTTCGGTAGTTTGTTCTTGTCCGTTCTCTGCCGTTGTTTCGGCAGCGTTTTCAGGCGTTTCTGAATTTTCTTTATTCTTTTTCTTCAACATATCGTTAAAATTCATAGCAAATAGTGCCAATCAAGTATCCTGCCATTAGGCTAAAGCGGACACTGTGACAGAGACCATTGTAAGTTTGTGTAAAAAGTGGCAGGTATCAGTTGGCAGTTTTTTTCAGTTGGCAGTTCTCAGTGCGCAGTTTCCAGAAATTTTTCAACTGATAACTGCAAACTCAACACTACGCTATCTGTACATCCTCTAATACTTTACCGTTCTCGCATTTAATAATACGCGATGGGAAAGTGCGGATGATATGATAATCGTGTGTGGCAACCACAACGGCGGTGCCGCTTTGGCTTATCTGCTTAAGCAGTAATACAATTTCTTCTGAAGTATCAGGGTCAAGGTTACCGGTTGGCTCATCGGCCAGGATAATCTCAGGATTGTTGAGCAATGCACGGGCGATAACCACGCGTTGCTGCTCGCCGCCTGATAGCTCATGCGGCATTTTTTTGAGTTTAGAGCGCAAACCAACTTTCTCCAGTACATCTAAAATACGGGCTGCTATCTGGGCTTTATCGTTCCAGCCTGTGGCGCGCATTACAAACTGCAGGTTCTGCTCAACCGAACGGTCTGTTAATAACTGAAAATCCTGGAAAACAATACCCAGCTTTCGGCGCAGAAAAGGGATATCCTTTGATGCCAGTTTGCTCAGCTCGTAACCACAAGCATGGCCGGTACCGGCAGCAATATTCAAGTCTCCGTAAATAACTTTCAGTAAACTACTTTTACCCGAGCCTGTCTGGCCTATCAGCCACACAAAGTCGCCGGCATCAATATGCAGGTTAACACCGCTAAGCACCAGGTGCTTTTGCTGAAAAATATCTACGTTGTTAAGTTTTATGATAGAGTTTCCGATCATCTTATTTACAGCTCTAATTTTAATATTTTACCAAACGGCAGTTCTTTAACAATGCCCATAATGTAATCATAACGATCGGCCAGGCCAATTTTGTCTAATGATTTCTCGGGCCTATCCACCCTGAAATAAGCCAGCAAGGTAAATTTATCGTCCCTCAGCTGCACGTAATCGGGTATTTTGGCAACGCCTTTTACTTTTATGATGTACATTATTTAAAGGTTAAGGGTAAAAGGATAAAGGTAAAAGGTAGGATTAAAGCACCTTTTACCTTTTGGCTTTCGCCTTTTGCCTCACAATCCAAAGGTATTGTAAATTTAAAGATTAGACAAGAATTCCATAGTATCCACGCCATCGGCATAATCCCATAGTTGAGGGTGCTGGCTTTGGCCGAATGCTACTACCTGGTTAGGCACATCTATCTGCGCATCGGTAACTATGCATTGCAGGTTATCGCTTTGTTGAAGTAGTTGCTCTTGCGCCTGTTGCAGATCGGTATAGGTGTCGTAAAATACTACCGATAGGGGCGATGTCAGTTTCTCATCGCGCTTTACCATCAGGAAACCATTATCCAGGTGCTCATCGCGGTTTACCAGGTAAATGGATTTATTGTAATCGTAATTGTTATTGTATTTGTGATGATGGATCACAGGCGCAAAATGCTCTATCGATTCAAAAAATTTATTGAATACATATCCCTCGGGCACTAAAAGCTTGGATACGTTACGGCATCCGAGGCCGAAATAATCAAAAATATCGTGCCCTAAAGCGCCTAATTCTTCGGTGCTCTCGTTGCCGGTAAGCAGCGCAATGCTGTTACGGTTTTTACGGATAATGTTGGGTACCTTGCCAAAATAATACTCAAAATAGCGCGAGGTATTATTACTGCCGGTGGCAATAATGGCATCAAAACCTTCCAGTCGTTCAACAAAACTGAACTGACTTGCATAAGCCGGATTGATCTCCACCAGTTTGTTCAGTACATATTTTATCAAACGGGCATCTTGTGATGATGCTTTTATCAGCGCATAATTACCGGTTACCAATACACAAAGCACGTCATGGAAACCCACCATAGGAATGTTACCGGCCAGTACCAAACCAACCTTTTTATTGCTCTCTGACTGGATAGAATAGTTGCTTAGCCATTTCTCCAGATCGGTAGGGTTAAGCATTTGGCCAATGGCAGTAACGGCACTGCGTACACTTTCGGGCGTGAACCAGGCGTTGTATTGTCGCTCGGTTTCGATGATGTGATCAAGCTCAGCATCCGGCGCGACCAAAAGCCGTCCCAGTTCAGAAAATGTATTTACGGTATCAGTAATATTAAATTTTGACATATATATGTAAAGGGATTAAACCCTTAAGCGCTTTTTTTGTTATATTTGCAAGCCTAAATTTGGGGCAAAGGTAAACTAAGTACTTAAGAATTTTTAAATAATATGGCGATTATAATCACCGACGAATGCATTAATTGTGGAGCCTGCGAACCGGAGTGCCCAAATAATGCTATATACGACGCTGGTGCTGCATGGCGCTTTAGCGACGGAACCGCGCTGAAAGGTGTAATTGATTTTGGCGACGGAAATACTTTAAATGCAGAGGAAACACAGGCTGCTTTATCTGATGATATTTATTATATCGTACCGGATAAATGTACTGAATGTGTTGGTTTCCATGATGAGCCGCAGTGTGCTGCAGTTTGCCCGGTTGATTGCTGTGTGGATGACGAAGACGTACGCGAGACCGAAGAAGAATTACATGCTAAGAAAGACTGGTTGCACGCAAACGGTTAATTAATTATAACGATATTGATTATAAGGGGGATGCGCAAAACGCATCCCCTTTTTTATTTTTATACAACAATTTTTCGTATTTTGACGTATTACTGCTACTGATTAACTTATGGAATACGGAATCTGTAACCTTGCTGTAATACCCCTACGTGCCGAGCCCAGTGACCGAAGCGAGATGGTTTCCCAGATATTATTTGGTGAAGCTTTTGAGATTTTGGAGTGGAAAGAGAAATGGGTGCAGATAACCACTGCACTTGACGAATATACCGGTTGGATAGATCGCCTGCATGTAAATACCCTTGGCCACCTGGCCTACAAACGGTTGCAGCAATCGCCCGCACCGCGTACTTACCGCGCCGTTACCCAGGCCTGGAAAATTATTGATAATTCTGTTGTATATCTGCCCGTGGGCAGCTCGCTTGCTTTTTTAGAGGGTACCACCAGCTATATTGGTAACCAGCGTTTCGAGATTATAGGTGAGATAGGCGAGACCGATAACCTGCGGAATATTGCCATGTCGTTTTTAAACGCGCCATACCTTTGGGGCGGCCGCACGCATTGGGGGATTGACTGCTCTGGCTTTACGCAGGCTGTTTTCAGGCTAAAAGGTTTTCATTTGAAGCGCGATGCCTGGCAGCAGGCACTGGAAGGCCGTGAGATAGAATCTACACTTACCTCGCGCTTTGGCGACCTTGCTTTTTTTGATAACGCCGATGGCCGCATTACTCATGTGGGTATTGTTTTAGGTGGTGGCGAGATCATTCATGCATCAGGAAAAGTAAAGATAGATACGCTGGATTCGCAGGGTATTTATTCTGAGGAGCTTAAACGCTACACGCATAAATTGCGCGTTATCAAACGTTACTTTTAGAAAGTAACATCCCAGATCATTACCGTTTTATCATCGCTGGTAGATAGCAGGTGGTCGCCGTTCCATGCCAGTTTGTTGATAGATAGCACATGGGCAGGATATCCCTTTTCCCTGCTGATGATCTTGTATAGTTTAAAATCGTCGGCACCCCAAATTTTGATACTCTTATCCATACTGGCTGTAGCGAAATATGGCCGCGTAGGGTGGAAGAGGATATGGTTGATAGCAAACATGTGCGCAGGGATATTCTTCACAAGCGAATAGGTTTTAGCATCCCAGATCTTTAGCTGTGCATCGCGCGCGCCCGACATGAGATACTGCCCGTCGGGCGAGTATTGCAAAGCAAATACCGCCATGGTATGCCCCTCTAAATTAGTAATAAAGCTATAATCGTTCAGGTCAAATATCCTGATACGGTTATCGCGACAACCAAAGGCAACACGTTCTTCGGTCGGGGCGATAGCAATAGAGCGAACCGTATCGTGCGATACCTGCACGGTATGCAGCAACTCCAGCGATTTCAGGCTCCATACCGTAACAGTACCATCTTCTGATGCTACCAATAATTCATCTTTTTTTACGGATGATTTAATATCAAATATGGGCTTTATATGCTTGCGTAAGCGATGGGTTATCTTTTGCTCAATAAAGTTAAACACCAGCACCTCGCCGCTGCGCAGGCCGGCAAACATCAGCGGGTAACCTGTAGGGCAGTGGATGGTATATATCGATGTAGGCACCGGGAACATCACCTTAATGAATGAGTTATCCGCCAGGTTCCATTCTACAAGTCCTTTATCATTGCCGCCTGTAAATAATATCCCCGGCTTTTGCGAAAGCTCCAGGCTAAATATAGGGTTACTATGGCCGGTAAGATCTGCTGTTTTTATTACGTGCATGGTTAGTTCATGGTTGATAGGTGATGGTTCATGGATGAGCTACTATGAACCATGAACTATTAACTATAAGCTACTTATGTCTTTCCTCTAAATTTTTAGCGATGCGCTGCAAATTTAAGCCTTTTTCGCGCAGCAATACCAACAGGTGGAAAACAAGATCGCTGGCTTCGTTAACCAGATCTGTTTCAGTTTCTGCGAGGGCTGCTATCACAGTTTCAACACCTTCTTCGCCAACTTTTTGGGCAATTTTGTTGAGGCCCTTGTTGCGGAGTTTGTTTACATAAGAACCCTCAACCGGGTTTTCGTAACGATCGGCAATGATGTTTTCCAGTTGGTTGATGAAGTTCTGGTTATACTCCGTCTGGAAACAACTGCGAGAGCCAGTATGGCAGGTTGGGCCATCGGCTTTAACTTTTATCAGCAGGGTATCGTTATCGCAATCGATGTGCATGCTTTTTACATGCAGGAAATTCTGGCTGGTTTCGCCTTTGGTCCACAGGCGCTGTTTTGAGCGCGAGAAAAAGGTAACCACATTCTCTTGCACGGTTTTATTATACGCTTCCTGGTTCATGTAACCCAGCATCAGTACCTCAAGCGTTTGCTCGTCCTGTATAATTACCGGCACCAGGCCGTCGGTTTTGTTAAAGTCGATGTTCATTTTTTCTTATTCAAGCCGTCATTGCGAGGTACGAAGCAATCTCTTTAAGCCGATCCCTCATGCAAGGCGTTAACTTGTCCTGAAGAGATTGCTTCGTACCTCGCAATGACTGTGTAGAGCAGAGGGGCTTTACACCCTCACCTCAATATTATTTTCCTTCAGTATCGTTTTCAGGTCTGGTATTAGGATCTCACCATAGTGAAATACCGATGCTGCCAGTGCTGCATCTACATTGGTTTTATGGAATACATCTACAAAGTGCTCAACTGCACCCGCACCGCCAGATGCTATCACCGGGATATTCACCGCATCGTTTACCTGTTTCAGCAGGCCGTTGTCAAAGCCACCTTTTGTACCGTCGTGGTCCATAGAGGTGAGCAATATCTCACCTGCACCACGGCTTTCGGCTTCCTGTATCCAGTCTAAAGTTTGTTTCTCTGTAGGCAGGCGGCCACCGTTTAAGTGCACAATGTTTTTGCCATTCAGCACCCGGGTATCAACCGCTATCACCACAAACTGCACCCCGAAGGCCTTTGCCAGTTCGTCTATTAAAGCTGGGTTACGCACCGCAGCCGAGTTGATGGAAATCTTATCGGCACCTGCGTTTAGCAAAGCATCGGCATCGGCTATCTCGTTGATACCACCACCTATGGTAAACGGAATGTTGATCTGCCTTGCAACCGCCTTTACCAGCTCTACCATGGTTTTACGGCGCTCTACGGTGGCGGTAATGTCCAGGAATACCAGCTCATCAGCACCTTGCTGCGAGTAGTTCCAGGCAAGCTCTACCGGGTCGCCGGCATCGCGCAAGTCAACAAAGTTCACACCTTTTACCGTGCGACCGTCCTTAACATCGAGACAGGGGATAATGCGTTTACTGAGCATAAATTCTATTAGTGCGTCATTGCGAGGTACGAAGCAATCTCTTTAAGCAAGTCACATATGCAAGGTGTAAGCTTGTCCTGAAGAGATTGCTTCGTACCTCGCAATGACGGTTGGGTTGCGCCCTGCGGGCGCGAAGATATTTATATCGATATCAATGCATCCAGATTCCAGTTCTTGATATCTTCGATGCTGATATGGTTCTCATAGATAGCTTTTCCTACCACACATGATTCCACCTTTATTTTGTTCAGATCCTCGATGTCTTTCATAGAACTTACACCGCCTGATGCGATGAGTTTGATGAACGGCGAATGATCTAATAGCTTGCTGTATAGCTCGATACCTGCACCGCCCAGTTTGCCGTCTTTTCCAATATCGGTACACAAGAAACGGAAGAAACCTAAACGAAGGCATTTATCAACATAATCCATCAGTTTAATCGGCGAGCTTTCCATCCAGCCCGAGTATTTGATCACCTCATCCAACACGTCGATAGCTACAACCACCTGGTCGCTGCATTTGTCTTTGCCGCAGATCTCTTTGCTCAGTTCTTCCAGGAAAGTTGGGTTGGTGATGGCCTGGGTGCCTACAATAACGCGTGATACGCCGGCATCTATAAGTTCTTTCACCTTTTTGATGCTGCGGATACCGCCGCCGTATTGCACCTGCATATCGGTTTTTTTGATCACATCAAACAGGTATTGCTGGTTGCTGAAATCGTTTTTTGCACCGTTTAGGTCAATTATATGGATGAGGTTTGTACCATTGCTTTGGTACCGCTCAATCATTTCCTCTAAAGTAACATCGTACTCTGTTACTTGTGCGTAGTCGCCCTCGCGCAGGCGCACCACCTTTTTATTCAGAATATCGATTGCCGGAATAATATACATGATTCAAATATTTGAAAAGTTTTTTAATAATGTTTCACCATACACGCCCGATTTTTCGGGGTGAAATTGCACACCATAAAAGTTGTTATGCCAAATTGATGCCGAAAATTTATGGATGTAATTTGTTGAGGCCAAAGTATATAACGTATCATACTCAATAAAGTATGAATGTACATAATAAAAGTGCGAACCATCAGGGATACCGGTAAACAGCGGATTGCCTTTTTCAGGAAATACCTGGTTCCAGCCGGTGTGCGGCACTTTAAACTCCGTGTCGCCGGGAAATTTCAATGTTTTTATCGGGAAAATGTTCAGCAGGCTGGCATCACCTTCCTCGCTGTAGGCTGTCATCAGCTGCATGCCCACACAAATACCCAGCGTAGGTTTATTTAACGCTTTAATGGCAGGTACCAAACCGGTGCTTTCCAGTTTATGCATAGCAGCACCTGCGTGGCCAACACCGGGGATGATATAACGGTCAAAACCTTCCAGATCAGCTTCGGTATGTACCATGCCATAGGCAATGCCCAGCCTATCTAAAGCTGCCGTAAGTGAAAATATATTGCCCGCGCCGTAGCGAATAATTCCGATCATTTTGTTAGAGAATCAGGAATCAAGAAGCAAGAATCAAGAGAGCCCAATGTCTTGTCTCTTGATTCTTGCATCTTGGTTCTATTATAACAAACCTTTAGTTGAAGGTAAAACCATCTTTTCTGCATCGCGCTTTACGGCCATTTTTATGGCTTTTGCGAAGGCTTTAAATATAGCTTCTATTTTGTGATGCTCGTTCTGTCCTTCTGCTTTTATATTCAGGTTGCATTTTGAGGCATCGCTGAAGGATTTGAAAAAGTGGTAGAACATCTCTGTAGGCATATCGCCAACCTTCTCTCTGTTAAATACGGCATCCCACACAATCCAGTTTCTCCCGCCGAAATCAATAGCTGCCTGTGCCAGGCAATCGTCCATTGGCAGGCAGAAGCCGTAACGCTCAATGCCCATTTTGTTACCCAGTGCGGTGGCAAATATCTCGCCCAAAGCAATGCCTGTATCTTCAATGGTGTGGTGCTCATCAATATGCAGGTCGCCTTTTGCCTCAACGGTAAGGTCTAAACCACCGTGGCGGGCAATCTGATCCAACATGTGGTCAAAGAAATGCAAACCTGTCGATACTTTTGCATCGCCTTTGCCATCAAGGTTTATTTTGATGTAGATATCAGTCTCCTTAGTAGTGCGGCGATGTTCAACCACACGCTGGCCTAACTTTAGAAACTCGTAGATCTCTTTCCAATCGGTACTTTCCAGTGCGATAACATCGTTTAACGCTTCATCAGCGTCAAACTCTGCATTACCCAGTCCGCTGTTGTTATTTATCCAGATGGCTTTGGCACCCAGGTTGCGGGCCAGCAGAATATCGTTCTTGCGATCGCCTATGGTAAAAGAATTGGCCAGATCGTATTTGGTTGCATCTAAATACTTAGTTAACAAACCTGTAGCCGGCTTGCGGGTAGGGGAATTGTCCTTAGCAAACGTGCGGTCTATCGCCTGTTCGCTGAAGCGTACGCCTTCACTTTCAAATGTTTTGATGATGAGATTATGCACCGGCCAAAAAGTATCTTCAGGGAATGATGAAGTTCCGAGACCATCCTGATTGGTTACCATCACCAGTTCAAAATCCAGCTCCGCAGCAATGCGTGGCAGGTACTGCAGAGCGCCGGGGTAGAATCCCAGTTTCTCGAACGAATCTATTTGCTCATCAGCCGGTTCGGTTATCAGGGTGCCGTCGCGGTCAATAAAAAGTACTTTTTGCAGTTTGCTCATGCGGTATATTGCTGTAAAGTTTCAATCAGTTTGTCGTTCTCCTGCGGTGTGCCAATGGTGATGCGCAGGCATCCCTCGCAAAGCTCAACTTTTGAACGGTTACGCACAATAATGCCTCGCTCAACCAGATGATTGTAAATGGCATTAGCATCGGTAGTTTTTACCAGGATAAAGTTGGCATCAGACGGATAGATGTCAAGCACAAAAGCCATGTTCCTTAATGTAAGTACCAGGTTGTCGCGTTGCTGCAGGGTCTCTTTTATCCAGACATTCACCTGGTCAATATTGGCTAAAGCCTGTAAAGCCAGTGTTTGCGAGGCCTCGTTAATGTTATAAGGCGGTTTTACCTTGTTCATCACCTCAATGATCTCCTCGCTGGCAAAAGCCATACCCATGCGTAATCCTGCTAAACCCCATGCTTTTGAAAGGGTTTGCAGTACTACCAAATTGGCATACTCGGTAAGCTCCTGTATAAAGGTTTTTTGGCGGCTGTAATTGATATACGCCTCATCAACCACTACAATGCCATTGAAATTGGCCAGCAGGGTTTCAATATCATCGCGGTTGATGGAGTTACCCGTAGGGTTATTTGGCGAGCAGATGAAGATCAGTTTGGTGTTTTTATCGATGGCTTCGGCAATGCCCTCGAGGTTAAGTTGATAGTCCTCGGTAAGCAGTACGCGTTTTAGTTTTACATCATTAATGTTGGCCGATACCTCGTACATGCCATAAGTAGGCGGTACAATGATCACATTATCAATACCTGGGTTGCAAAAACTGCGGAACAGGATATCGATAGCCTCGTCGCTGCCATTGCCCAGGAAAATATTACGTGCCGGAACACCTTTTATCTGGCTCAGGCGCATTTTAACCTGGTACTGCATAGGGTCGGGGTAGCGGTTGTAAGCCTGCACCAGCGGCGAACCGTATGCGTTTTCATTAGCATCCAGAAAAACACTTGCCTCTCCCTGGAACTCATCACGAGCGGATGAATAGGGGGTAAGGTTTTTGATGTTTTGGCGGAGGAGCCCCCCTAACCCCCTAAAGGGGGAGTTACCGTCAGGGCCACTATAAAGTTGTTCTTGATCTATCTCGTTGCTCATTACTATATACTTAGGATTTTACTCCCCCTTTAGGGGGTTGGGGGGCTAATTCTTACACTCACGGCATTCCTGTGCGCGTGTAACCCTTCAAGGTCAGCTAATATCTCTACTGAGGGGCCTATGTTTTTGATACCTTCTTTGGTTAAATGCTGAAAAGTGATCTTCTTCACGAACGAATCTACCGATACGCCCGAGTAAGCCCTTGCATAACTGCTGGTTGGCAGGGTGTGGTTAGTGCCCGATGCATAGTCGCCCGCGCTTTCCGGTGTTAAATTGCCCAGGAAAACTGAACCCGCATTGATAATGCTGCCGGTTATCTGCTGCCAGCTTTCAGTAGCCAGTATCAGGTGCTCAGGAGCATACTGGTTACTGAAATCCATCGCCTCTGCCAACGTATCGGTGATAACAATGTATGAGTTATCGAGTGCCTGGCGGGCTATCTCGGCGCGTGGTAATACCTGCAGCTGTTTCTCTACCTCGGCTAAGGTTTGCTGCGCGATGTTCTCATCGGTACAAACCAAAATGGACTGACTATCTATACCATGCTCGGCCTGTGCCAGCAGATCGGCAGCAACAAATGCCGGTTTCGCTGTTCCATCAGCAATAACCAAAACTTCTGACGGGCCTGCAGGCATATCAATAGCCGTGGTAGTAGTGCTTTGAATAATGGTTTTTGCCTTAGTTACAAACTGGTTGCCCGGGCCAAATATCTTATCTACTTTGGTAATGGTCTCTGTGCCGTAAGCCATTGCAGCAATAGCTTGCGAACCACCAACAAGGTAAACCTTATCAATACCCAGCATCAGCGCTACTTCGGCAATAAAGGCGTTCACTTTGCCACCCTTTTGTGGCGGCGAGCAAACGATTATCTCTTTACAACCCGCTATCTGCGCGGGGATGCCCAGCATCAGGAAGGTCGACGGCAATACAGCAGTACCACCAGGGATGTACAGGCCAACTTTCTCTATCGGCCTTAACTCGCGCCAGCAGGTTACACCCGGCATGGTCTCCACCTTGTCCTCGGCCTTTACCTGCGACTGGTGGAACTTGTAAATATTATCATAAGCCACCTTCAGCGCAGCTTTTTGGTCGGCAGTAACGGCTGATGCAATCTCTTCCAACTCGGCTTTGTCAAGGTACAGTTTGCTCAGCTCAACCTTATCAAACTGGCTGGCGTAATCAAACAAGGCGCTATCGCCGTTCTGTTTAACCTGTTCTATCACGTTCTCAACCAGCGTGCGTATCTCATTCGCCGGGTCAACGTTGCGCTGAACCAAACGACTGATATCTTCCAGCGAAAGGGCAGAATACCTGTATAAGCCCCCCCCGCCCCCTGAAGGGGGAGCTTTTGAAAAGCTTGGTTTTGAATTATTGTTATTCATATTAAAAATTTTACTCCCCCTTTAGGGGGATGGGGGGCTTGGCTTACAATATTATCTTCTCAATTGGCATTACCACAATGCCCTGTGCGCCGGCTTGTTTAAGCTGACTGATGCGGTCCCAGAAATCGCGCTCCGGGATAACGGTGTGTACCGCCACCCAGTCTTCCTCAGCCAGTGGCACTACCGAAGGGCTTTTTACGCCCGGCAGTAAGGCCGTAACCGCTTCCAGGTTTTTGCGCTCCACATTTAGTACCACATATTTTGTCTCTTTGGCGCGTAGTACCGATTGTATGCGTTGTATCAGTTCTTTTATCAGGTCCTCATCCTCGCTGCCTTTGCGGCCTATCAGCACCGCTTCGCTGCTCATTACATCGGCAAACGGTTTTAGGCCGTTGCTTTTTAAGGTGCCGCCGGTTGATACCAGATCACAGATGGCATCGCTTAAGCCTAAGCCCGGCGAGATCTCTACCGAGCCCGATATGGTGCGGATATCAGATGTAATACCTTTTTCTTTAAGGTATTTGCCAAGGATAACCGGGTAGGTGGTTGCAATGGCTTTACCATTAAGCTCTTCAATGCTGTTGATGCTGTTGTTATTTGGTACCGCAATTTTAAGTGAGCATTTGCCGAAACCAAGTTTCTGCAGGTAGCTTACCTCAACTTCGGTTTCCTGTATAACATTTTCGCCTACAATGCCCAGGTCGGCAATGCCATCCTGCACATATTCGGGGATATCATCATCACGAAGGAAAAGTATTTCTAAAGGGAAATTTGATACGGGAGAGATCAACGAGCTCTTGTAATTTTCAAAATTAAGGCCGCAATTCTTTAATAATTCAACGGATTTTTCGTTGAGACGACCCGATTTCTGGATCGCTATTTTTAATGTTTTCACAAATGGGAGTTTTAGTAACTAAAAAAATGGGGGTTGTTATTTCGCGTAGAAACATACATTATCTATTCACCACAGCGTGGTGATGGTGCAGATGAAGATGATGTAGTTTATACTTTTCCATTTTTAGTATGATACCGGCTGGTATTGCTGCAAATATAGCCACTCCATTATTAAATCAAAATTTAAAATGATTTTCTTTGAAGAAAAGATAAAAAAGACCGCTATTTTTTATAAAAATGGCAATATGTATAAGTGCTTATATAAATTGTCTGAACTCGAATTTTAAGAATTAGAAAAATTGTGATGCGTACTTACAATTCAATAAATTCCTTTAATTCCATAAAATTCGAGTTCTGAGCTATTCCTCATATTCATATATCCCGCCTTCATCGCCAAAGTCTTTAATAGTTTTTAGAGGAACACGAGATTGGATATCTTTCAGATTGATCAACTCCGCATTCTCGAGGTTTTTGAACCAGATGAGATAGAAATGCTTTTTCTGAAAGAATTTGTCTACATCCTTTTGGAAAAACTTATGCGGCACTAGGAACGATGACATGCCCGAAAAGAAGTAAACGGCTTCGTGTGCATCAGAGTAAACCGTCACCTTTGGTTTAAAGATCCTTTTATCCATGGTTTTGAGGTACCTGGCAAATTCCGATTCCATCCAATCGTTATCTGTATAGCCGGGGTTGCCATACTCGTCAGAGATTTGGTCTTTGTAGCGGAAATGGTCCACCATAAATATCTTGGTGATATAACCCAGCATAGCACCTATGAAGACAATAGCCACAGCTATGCGCACTTTCGGGTTCGCCAAACGTTTCAGGAACAATAATCCCCAGCTGGTATAACCCCAAAGCGCGGGGATGTACATAGGCGATAACAGCCTTGGGTTGATGCGCTCGTAACGCGAGAAGGTGGACGATAACACAATAAACAAACCGTAAACCAATGCAAAGGTAATGGCAAGGTTCTCAAAGCTATCCAGCTTGCGGCGATAGAAGTTAAAAGCAAGTGCCGCTATAAAACCTATCAGTATGATAGCAGCAAGCGGTGTTGCCAAAAAGTATTGGTTTGGCGTAAAGCCCAGCCAGTCGCAAAACACGGTACCGAAATAGTAAAGGTTTTTACTGAACGGAGTGATGGATGGCTCGCGCGGGCCGGTTACCGTTCCGGTATGCAGTGCGTTGAACCACAGGTTTGCCACCAAAAGCGATATGGAGATAAACCCGTAAATAAGGATATGCCCGATTTTTTTGCGGATGGGTAGTGTACGGTCGAGCAGTAAGATCAATCCGCCGGTACCAACAATGGTTACCGCGGCATAACGGGTTATACAGGCAACGGCACCTATCAGCGCAGCAAATACCAGCCATTTGCCGGCATGGTTTAGCAAATACTGACGGAAGACGATCATAAACAGCAGTACCTCGAGGATGAACAGCGTCTCAGACCATAAATAACAATACACCTGCAGTAATCCCGGATTAAGGATGATGGCAGCCAGTATAAGCCATTTATAAATGCGGTTAGTAGGCACAAATCTCGACATGATGTAGCCACTGCAATAAATGAGCGCGGCAAACATGAAGGCATCCAGCCACCAGCCAAAAACAGTAGGATCGAGCCGGGTAATGAAGCTGATGATACCCAGATAAGTTGGATAGAATACCGGAAAATCTACAATAGGCTTGTGGTTAAATGTGTGCAGGTTGCCATGTTCCACAAAGTTGCGGGCAGCACTGGTGTACATAATAGAATCGGGCGAGATGCCCACACCATTATAGCTGCAAAACAGGTAGATAGCAAAAAATGCTATCGCCGAAAACACAAGCGTGTCGTAGTTCTTTAATTTATCTGAAAATGTCATTAATGCTTAGATGCCTATAAAAAGGAAAAACACTTTAAAATGTTTGCGATGTGCAGATTTCAGATGTGCAAATGTGCAAATGAGAAAAAAGAGTTTCTATTTTAAATCTGAAATTTGCACATCTGAAATCTGCACATTTGAAATTTGCACATCTATAATCAATCTATCATTCCCAAAACCGTACTTATCGGCTGGTCGCTGTCAATCAAAATACCGGTAACACCGGCAGCTTCGCCTGCTTCAACATCGCGCTCGCGATCGCCAATAAAGTATGATTTGGATGGGTCAATATTGTATTTCTCAATGCCTTGCAGCAGCAGCCCCGGCTTTGGTTTGCGGCAATCGCAGTCGCCGGTAAAGTTGGGGTGGTGGGGGCAATAGAAAAAGTCGGTAAGCTCAACGCCGCGCTCGTGGTAAACCTGTTTCAGGTGGTTATGCATCTTGGCCAGCTCATCTTCGCTGTACCAGCCTTTGGCTATACCGCCCTGGTTGGTAGCCACTAAAAGCAGGTAGCCGCGGTCTTGCAATTCTTTCAGCGCGTCAAAGTTATCCAGCACATGAAAATCTTCAAACTTGCAAACGTAGTCGCCCATTTCCTGATTAAGTACGCCGTCGCGGTCTAAAAAAACTGCCTTTTTTTTCTCTGCCATATATAAGGTATAAAATGTGATTTTTTGCAAAAGTAAGCTTATCGCTTTATTTGCTATGTGTGCATATTATTTAAAAGGTCAAAATTATCATTTTGTTATCAAAAGTATATGATTTTTGTCGACTTAATAAATTTCTTTCATTAAAAACCTGTTGTTTTAGATATTTTGAAAAAATAATGCATAATATTATGAAAAAATGATAATTTTCGTAATTTCGTTATTACCACTGATTATAAACGACAGGTAAAAAGGTATGGATCAAAGTGAATGCAACCAGCAGGGTTTGTATAGGCCCGAATTTGAACACGACTCTTGTGGAACAGGTTTTATAACCCATATAAACGGACATAAATCGCACGCTATTGTTAGCGATGCCTTAACCATGTTAGAGAACATGGAGCACCGCGGTGCCTGTGGCTGTGACCCCGAAAGCGGCGACGGTGCCGGTATTCTTATCCAACTTCCGCATGAATTTTTGATGGAAGAATGTTCTGACCTGGAAATCAGTTTACCTGAGCCGGGTGAGTACGGTGTGGGTATGATGTTCCTGCCAAAAGAGCCTTCATTAAAAAAAGCATGCCGCAAAATTATTGCTGCAGCTACCGAGAAGCTTGGTTTTGAAACCCTGGGTTTCCGCAAGTTAAATGTAAACTCATCTGTAATAGGTGAGACTGCACGCCAGGCCGAGCCTGACAGCGAGCAAATATTTGTTGCACGCCCCCGCGGTATTGTTAATGCCGATGATTTTGAGCGCAAACTTTATGTACTGCGCCGCTATATCAATAAAACCGTTCTGGAAACGGTTCCTGCAGCAGGCGAGCATTTTTACTTCACCTCGTTCTCTTGCAAAACCATTATTTACAAAGGCCAGGTAACTACTTACCAACTGCGTAAATACTTTACAGACCTTGCCGATCCGCGTGTTACATCGGGCTTAGCTTTGATCCACTCGCGTTTCTCAACCAATACTTTCCCGTCATGGAAACTGGCGCAGCCGTTCCGCTTAATTGCGCACAACGGCGAGATCAATACGCTTACCGGTAACCTTAACTGGTTCTACTCTGGCGTAAAATCATTTGCATCAGCCTATTTCACTAATGAGGAAATGGAGATGTTGCTGCCTGTTATCGATAACAACCAATCTGACTCTGCCTGTTTAGATAACATCATTGAGGTATTGTTGCACACCGGCCGTTCATTACCACACGTAATGATGATGCTGATCCCCGAAGCATGGGATGGCAACGAGCAAATGGATCCGGTTAAAAAGGCGTTCTACGAGTACCATGCTACTTTGATGGAGCCATGGGATGGCCCTGCCGCTATCAGCTTTACCGATGGTAAAAAAGTAGGTGCTGTGCTTGACCGTAACGGTCTTCGTCCGCTGCGTTTTGTGATCACTAATGATGGCCGTGTAATTGCCGCATCTGAAGCAGGTACGCTTAAGATAGACGAGAGCACTGTTGTACGCAAAGGCCGTTTACAGCCGGGTAAAATGTTGCTGATTGATACCGAACAAGGTAAGATCATCACCGACGAAGAAATCAAAAAAGAAATTACCGGCCAGCAGCCTTACGGCAACTGGTTAGAGAACTATAAAATACAATTAGGCGACCTGCCCGAGCCGCGTGTATCATTCGCCAGTTTAACTGCCGACTCTGTTTACCGTTACCAGCAGGTATTTGGCTACAGCCGCGAAGACATTGATACCATTATCAAATCAATGGCTTTAGATGGTAAAGAGCCGATCGGCTCGATGGGTACCGATGTGCCTTTGGCCATATTGTCTGATAAACCTCAGCACCTGTCAAGCTACTTTAAGCAGTTTTTTGCCCAGGTAACCAATCCGCCTATCGACCCAATTCGTGAGCGTTTGGTAATGAGTTTGGCTACCTTCATCGGTAACAACGGTAACCTGCTGGATGAGGATAAAATGCACTGCCATTGCGTTGTGCTGAATCACCCGATATTGAAGAACCACCAGTTAGAAAAACTGCGTTCGATAGATACCGGTCTGTTCCACGCTAAAACACTGCAAACTTATTACAACGCCGATGGTAACCCGGGCTCAATGGAGAAAGGTATAGCAAGGCTTTGCCGCTATGCTGAGGATGCTGTTGACGATGGTTTTGAGGTATTGATACTAAGCGACCGTGCTATCGACTCTGAACACGCACCTATCCCGATGTTATTGGCAGTATCTGCCGTGCATCATCACCTGATCAGAAAAGGCCGCCGTGGTGCGGTAGGTATTGTTGCTGAGACCGGCGATGTTTGGGAAGTACACCACTTTGCTACTTTGTTAGCATTCGGTGCTACAGCTATCAACCCTTACCTGGCGCTTTCAACTATCGAAACGCTGAAAAACGAAGGTAAGTTAGATACCAGCTTAGATCTTAAATCGCTTTACAAAAACTACGTAAAATCGGTTAATGATGGCTTGTTGAAGATCTTCTCTAAAATGGGTATCTCAACCTTGCAATCATACCATGGCTCGCAGGTATTTGAGATCTTAGGTTTGAACCAGGAAGTGGTTGATAAATATTTTGCCGGCGCCGTAACCCGTATTGAAGGTTTAGGGCTTGATGAAATAGCTAAAGAATCGCTTTGTAAACATAAAACAGGCTTTAACGCGCCAAAAACCGAAACGCATTTACTGCCAGAAGGTGGTATTTACCAGTGGAAACGCCGCGGCGAAGCGCACTTGTTCAATCCAACAACGGTTCACTTGCTGCAGCACGCAACGCGCAGCAACAGCTACCAGGTTTACAAAAACTATGCGGCTGCCATTAACGAGCAAACAGAGAAACATTATACCATCCGCGGCTTGTTGGATTTTGCGCATCACCGCGAATCGATAAGCATTGATGAGGTTGAACCGATAGAGAACATCATGAAGCGTTTTGCTACAGGTGCCATGTCGTTCGGCTCTATCTCGCACGAGGCGCACAGCACCATGGCTATTGCCATGAACCGTATAGGCGGTAAAAGTAATACCGGCGAGGGTGGCGAGGATGAAATGCGCTACGATAAACTGCCAAACGGCGACTCGATGCGCTCTGCCATTAAGCAAATTGCATCAGCACGTTTTGGTGTTACCTCGCATTACTTAACCAATGCCGATGAGTTACAGATAAAAATGGCGCAGGGCGCAAAACCGGGCGAAGGCGGCCAGCTGCCGGGCCACAAGGTTGACGACTGGATTGCAAAAACCCGTCACTCTACTCCGGGTGTTGGTTTGATCTCTCCGCCGCCGCACCATGATATTTACTCTATCGAAGACTTAGCCCAGCTGATCTTCGATTTGAAGAATGCTAACCGCGACGCACGTATCAACGTTAAGCTGGTGTCAAAAGCCGGTGTAGGTACCATTGCAGCGGGTGTGGCAAAAGCCCACGCCGATGTAATTCTGGTTGCCGGATATGACGGTGGTACCGGTGCATCGCCAATAAGCTCTATTAAACACGCAGGCTTGCCTTGGGAACTTGGTTTAGCCGAAGCACACCAGACACTGGTACGTAACAAACTGCGCAGCCGTGTGGTGTTGCAAACTGATGGTCAGCTAAAAACCGGTCGCGACCTTGCCATTGCAACCCTGATGGGTGCAGAGGAGTGGGGTGTGGCTACTGCAGCACTTGTTGCCGGCGGTTGTATCATGATGCGTAAATGTCACTTAAACACCTGCCCTGTAGGTGTGGCAACGCAAGATCCTGAACTGAGAAAGTTGTTCAGCGGCAGCCCGGATCATGTTGTGAACCTGTTCCGCTTTATGGCAGAGGAGTTGCGCGAAATTATGGCCGAGTTGGGTTTCCGTACCATCAATGAAATGGTAGGCCGTGTGCAGTTCCTTAAAGTAAGAGAGAACCTGCAAAGTTGGAAAGCAAAAACAGTTAACCTGTCGGCTATCCTGCATCCGGTGAATACCGCTAAAGGCAGCACGCTTTACAACAGCGAGAAACAAGATCATGGTATGGATGCCATTATAGACTGGCAATTGTTTGAGCATGCAAAACCTGCCCTGGCAGATAAAACACCGGTGTTTGGCACTTTTGATGTGAAAAACGTTGACCGTACCATCGGTACCCTTTTGTCAAACGAAATATCTAAGGTTTACGGTTCTGCCGGATTGCCTGATAATACCATCAACTACAAATTCAAAGGCTCTGCCGGTCAAAGCTTTGGTGCTTTCAATACAAAAGGTGTTTCTTTTGAACTGGAAGGTGAAGCGAATGACTATGTAGGTAAAGGCCTATCGGGTGCGCAGTTAGCCATCTATCCTGATGCTACAGCTAAGTTTACGCCAGAGGAGAACATCATCATTGGTAACGTAGCGCTTTACGGTGCTACCAGCGGCGAACTTTACGTTCGCGGTATGGCCGGTGAGCGTTTTGCAGTACGTAACTCGGGTGCTACCACAGTTGTTGAAGGTATTGGCGACCACGGTTGCGAGTACATGACCGGTGGCCGTGCACTTATCCTTGGCGAAACAGGCCGCAACTTTGCAGCAGGTATGAGCGGTGGTATTGCATGGGTGTACAACCCTAACGGCACCTTCGCTGCCAACTGTAATACCGAGATGGTTGACCTTGATCCGCTATCTGTTAAAGACGAAGAGCAAATTAAAGCCCTGCTTAAAAAGCATATCAACCTAACCGGTAGTAAAGTGGCGCAGGACATCCTGAAAAACTGGGATAAAGCATCATCACAGTTTGTGAAAGTATTCCCTAAAGAGTACAAAAAAGTGTTAGAAAAATTAGAGTATCAAACCGTAAGCTAAATTATATAATGGGAAAAGTTACAGGATTTCAGGAATATGGCAGGGAACTCCCGCAAAAAACGCCAGTTGCCGAAAGGGTAAAAAATTATAATGAGTTTGTTGGTTTGTATCCTGATGAAAAATTAAACCAGCAATCGGCACGCTGCATGAACTGCGGTATCCCGTTCTGCCATAGCGGTTGTCCGCTGGGCAACGTTATCCCCGAGTTTAATGATGCGGTTTACCGCAAAAGCTGGGAAGAAGCGTACCAGATACTATCGTCAACAAATAACTTCCCCGAGTTTACCGGCCGTATATGCCCTGCACCGTGCGAATCTGCCTGTGTGTTAGGTATCAACAAGCCACCGGTAGCTATCGAGGAAATTGAAAAACATATCATAGAGATAGCCTACTCAAAAAACCTGGTTAAACCGGTTGCACCGCTTATCAAAACAGGTAAAACTGTTGCGGTGGTAGGTTCCGGCCCTGCGGGACTGGCTGCTGCTGCGCAACTGAGCAAAGCAGGCCATACCGTTACCGTGTTTGAACGCGACGACCGCCCGGGTGGTTTGCTGCGCTACGGTATCCCTGATTTTAAACTGGAGAAATGGGTGATAGACCGCCGTATCCAGATCATGGAAGAGGATGGCATTGAATTTAGATGCAATGTTGAAGTAGGTAAAGATATTGCTGCCGATGAGATAGCGCGCAATTACGATGCAGTGGTTTTGGCCGGTGGCTCAACCATTCCGCGTAACCTGCCTATACCGGGCCGCGAATTGAAAGGTGTTCACTTTGCAATGGATTTCCTGAAACAACAAAACAAACGCGTGAGCAGCATTGAAGTTACTGCCGAAGATATTTTTGCTACTGATAAAGATGTAGTGGTAATTGGCGGTGGCGATACCGGCAGCGACTGCGTGGGTACCTCAAACCGCCAGGGTGCACGTTCTGTAAAACAGTTTGAAGTGATGGTACAGCCGCCAAGCGAGCGTACGGCGCATATGCCATGGCCAACTTACCCAATGCTGTTAAAGACCACCAGCTCGCACGAGGAAGGCGCAGAGCGTTTTTGGGGTGTGAATACCAAAGAGTTTATTGGTGATGAGAACGGCGAACTAAAAGCCCTTAAAGTGAGCGACGTGAGCTGGGAGATAGATGTGATGGGCCGCCCAATGAAATTTAGCGAGGTAGAAGGTAGTGAGAGAGAAATTCCTTGTCAGCGTGTATTCCTGGCAATGGGCTTTGTTAACCCGCAGTTTGATGGCGCTTTGGAGCAATTAGGTGTTGAGCTTGATGAGCGCAAAAATGTTAAAGCCCGCGAAGGCATCTACCGCACCAATGTGAGCAAAGTATTTGCGGCAGGCGATATGCGCCGCGGACAGTCACTGGTAGTTTGGGCCATCTCAGAAGGCCGCGAAGCTGCCCGTAAAGTAGACGAGTTTTTAATGGGACACTCAAACCTGGAAAGTAAAGATGCAGTGAACCAGTTTGACCAGGTGTTTTATCAGCAGGTATAACCTGCACTTAGGTTGCCAGTAATAGTTAACCGTTTATAAACCCAAACCCTTTCCGGTAAAATGGCGAGGGTTTTTTATTGGGTTTTGGTAGAAGCGGCACACGCGACACGCGTGCGGTGAGAATTAAAGCAAGTTCACAAGGATGCGCCATCGGCGCAAAAGGTCGGTAGAAAAGAAAATCAAATGCTACTTGCATGCCGTAGGTATGCAACTTCTCATGTATCGCACCTGACGGAGCGGTTTTCTATTTACGTAAAAATTCTACCGACCTTAAACCCCTACGGGGTTAATGTAAAGAGCCGCTATCATTTAATGATAATGGCTCTTATAAATTGGCTGAATTTCTACCACCGCACAACTGCTGCTAAAACTATTCTTCCAACAGCAACCTCGAAATAACAACTTTCTGTATCTCAGATGTGCCTTCGCCAATGGTGCAAAGCTTAGCATCACGGTAGAATTTCTCTGCGGGATAATCTTTGGTATAGCCGTAGCCGCCGTGGATCTGTACGCCCTCGTTGGCTACCTCTACACAAATTTCTGATGCATAGTATTTAGCCATAGCAGCTACCTTTGTACATTTTTCACCACTGTCTTTCTGGTGTCCAGCCTTGCGGATCAATAGCTCGGCAGCTTCTATTTTAGTAGCCATATCCGCCAGTTTAAAAGCAATAGCCTGGAACTGTGAGATAGGCTTTCCAAACTGCTCGCGCTCTTTTGAGTAAGCAATGGCGGCTTTATAAGCGCCATGTGCAATACCTAAAGATAAAGCCGCAATAGAGATACGGCCGCCATCCAATACTTTTAATGATTGGATGAAGCCATCGCCAACCTCACCCAAAACATTGGTATCTTGCACGCGGCAATTATCAAAGAACAGGCAGGCAGTTTCTGATGCACGCATGCCCATCTTGTTCTCTTTTTTACCTGCGGTAAAGCCCGGCGTGCCTTTTTCAACCACAAAGGCCGTCATGCCATGCGAGTCGCCTTTTTCGCCTGTACGGACGATAACCACGGCTACATCGCCGCTGATAGCATGGGTGATGAAGTTTTTAGAGCCGTTAAGGATCCAGTGGTCGCCGTCTTTAACGGCAATGGTACTCATGCCGCCGGCATCAGAGCCGGTGCCGGTCTCCGTAAGGCCCCAGGCACCCAGCCATTGGCCGGTAGCCAGTTTTGGCAGATATTTCTGTTTCTGCTCCTCGTTACCAAACATTAAGATATGGTTGGTGCAAAGCGAATTGTGCGCAGCAAGCGACAGGCCGATAGAGCCGCAAACCTGCGCAATCTCGTCAATAACGGTAATGTAGGTCTGGTAATCTAAGCCGCTGCCACCGTATTGCTCGGGCACCAAAACGCCCATAAAGCCGTACTCACCAAGCTGGTGGAATAACTCTTTAGGGAAAAACTGGCGCTCATCCCAATCCATAATATGGGGGCGGATGAATTGCTCAGCAAACTCGCGTGCGCTTTGCTTTATCATAGCCAACTGCTCGTCGGCTGTAGTGTCGTGGAAGTTCATAATTTGGTTTATAATTGGTCAGTAAAAATCAGGTTTGTATAACGCCAACATTGTAGCGTTCGGTGATAGGGGAATGGTTGGCCGCCTCAATGCCCATTGATATAATTTTGCGGGTTTCCAGCGGGTCTATTACACCGTCTGTCCATAAGCGGGCCGCGCCGTAGTATGGACTTAGCTCGTTATTATATTTCTGTGTGATCTCATCCAGTAGTTCCTTTTCTTTCTCAGGATCAACCTCAATGCCTTTGCTTTTAAGTGCTGCTTCCTGTATCTGCAGTAAGGTCTTAGCAGCTGATGCACCGCTCATTACGGCCATTTGTCCGGTTACCCAGCTGTAGATAAGCCTCGGGTCATAAGCCTTACCACACATGGCGTAGTTGCCTGCACCATAAGAGTTGCCCACAATAAACGTGAACTTAGGTACTACAGAATTGGCCATTGCCGATACCATTTTGGCACCATCTTTTATAATGCCGCCATGCTCAGACCGGCTGCCAACCATAAATCCGCTTACGTCCTGCAGGAAAACCAGTGGTATTTTCTGCTGATTGCAATTCATGATAAAACGGGCCGCTTTATCTGCCGAGTCGGAGTAAATAACGCCGCCCATCTGCATTTCGCCTTTTTTAGATTTTACCATTTTACGTTGGTTGGCAACAATGCCAACCGCCCAGCCGTTCACGCGGCCTAAGCCGCAGATAATGGTTTGCCCATAGAGCTCTTTGTATTGCTCAAACTCCGAGTTATCAACCAGTCGATCGATTATCTCCAGCATGTCATAAGGCTTGGTGCGATCTTCAGGGACAATGCTGTAGATCTCGGTAGGTTTCTTTTTAGGCAGGATAGGCTCTGCATGGTCAAAACCGGCTTTATCATTGTGGCCCATCTTATCGAAAACTTTTTTAATGGCATCCAGGCAAGCTGCATCATCAGGGTATTTGTTATCAGTAACACCCGAGATCTCTGAGTGCGTGCTTGCACCGCCCAGTGTTTCGTTATCAACCGTTTCGCCAATGGCCGATTTCACGAGGTATGATCCCGCCAGGAAAACTGAGCCGGTACCCTCAACAATAAAAGCATAGTCGGACATGATGGGTAAATAAGCACCACCAGCCACACAACTACCCATAATAGCCGATACCTGCACCACACCCATTGACGACATGCGGGCATTGTTCCTGAAAATGCGGCCAAAGTGTTCCTTATCGGGGAAAACCTCATCCTGCATCGGCAAAAAAACACCGGCGCTATCTACCAGGTAAATAATAGGGATGCGGTTCTCCATGGCAATTTCCTGCGCACGCAGAATTTTCTTGGCTGTGATAGGGAACCACGCGCCAGCCTTAACAGTGGCATCGTTTGATACAATAACGCAAAGGCGACCCTTTACATAGCCCATCACGGTAACCACACCGCCCCCGGGGCAACCACCTTCATCGGCGTACATGCCATCGCCGGCAAAAGCGCCAATCTCAAGCTGTTCGGTGCCTTTGTCAACAAGGTAGTCGATACGCTCGCGGGCGGTCATTTTGCCTTTGGCTTTGTGGGCCTCTGTTTTTTTGGGGCCGCCACCAAGTTTTACTTTCTCAAGCCGTTGCGATAATTCGGTAAGCAAATGGTTCATTAGTAC
Source organism: Mucilaginibacter conchicola (assembly GCF_003432115.1). Taxonomy (GTDB): domain Bacteria; phylum Bacteroidota; class Bacteroidia; order Sphingobacteriales; family Sphingobacteriaceae; genus Mucilaginibacter; species Mucilaginibacter conchicola. Next base: position 1,209,075 of record NZ_QWDC01000001.1, on the reverse strand, counting down.
TGGTTTTATTAGATAACGCCAAATTAGGAAAAATACTATGCATGCATAGTATTTTTAAAAAGAAAATTTCAAACTTTTTGTTTTGTTAGATGTAAAAGTCAACACATCAGAGCTTTTAGTGCTATGAATAAACAAAGCAAGCGGGTATTTGTAATAGGTATAAGGCATGCAGATTTTTGCCTTAAGCTCAAATAATTATGCTCTCAGATCACCAACTTATCCAAATACTCACCCGCTCTAAAGATGCCACAGCAATTTATGACACGGCTGACCTGCGGATAAGTTTTGTGAACGATGCCATGCTGGCAATTTGGGGTAAGGATGACAGTATTATAGGGGAAGTATTTGAACAAGCGCTGCCCGAAACCATCGATCAGCCTTTTACTGCAATATTAAAACAGGTTTGGCAAACGGGCCAGCCGTATAATGCTGTAGACACAGCAGCTACGCTGGAAATTGATAACAAGCTTCAGACTTCTTATTTCGATTTTGAATATAGGCCTTTGGTAGATGCAGAGGGTAAAACCTATGCCATATTGCATACTGCCACAGATGTAACCAGTAGGGTAAATGCATGGGAGCAGGTAGAAGAGAGGCAGCTTAGAGAAGAGCAACTGATAGAGGAATTATCGGCATCAAACAATAATATGCAGGAAGCCAATGAAAACCTGTCCATCGTAAACCACGATCTTACTTTATCTAATGAGAATATAAACCGGCTCAACGCCCGTTTGCAGGAATCGGAGACGGATTTCAAGCGCTTGGTTGAGCAGGCCCCGGTTCCCATTTTAGTATTTAGGGGCGAGGATCTGGTGATAGATATTGCCAACCATGCCATGCTTGATCTGCTGGGTCGCGACGCATCCCTGATAGGTAAACCTTTGTTAGAAGGTATGCCCGAAACCGAGAGTGCAAAAGCTGTAGAGTTGTTGTTTGAAGTGTACCGCACCGGCAGATCATTTGACGGCAGCGAGGCTCCCGTGCCCATTACCCGCAACGGCGAAACCAGCACGGGCTATTTCAATTTCAGCTACCGCCCGTTGATGGATAACGGGAAGATAATAGGGGTGATGGACGTAGCTATAGAGGTGACTGAGCAGGTACTGGCTCGCAAAAAGCTGGAAGCAAACGAGCAGCGCCTGCAAAGCATACTGGATACCATGGCCGAGGGTTTGGTAATTGTGGATGTGAATTGCATCCCCACCTATGTAAATAACATGGCCCAAAACATTATGGGCATCAGTCAGGATCAATATCGCGACCGCCAATACAACGATGCCAAGTGGCAGAACTTACGCGTTGACGGCTCACCGCTGCCTGCCGAAGACCACCCAATGAACGTGGTGTTACGCACGGGCTTACCGGTGTACGACCAGGAAATAGCTGTGATTTTGGCAACAGGCGAGAAGATCTTTATCTCCATCAATGCCGCGCCAACCATAAGCGATGAAGGCGAGGTAACAGGCGGTATAGCTACCTTTACTGATGTTACCAACAGGCGTTTGATATTACAGCAGAAAGAAGATTTTATAAGCGTGGCCAGCCATGAACTGAAAACGCCCGTAACCGCATTAAAAGCATCATTACAGTTGCTGGATAAGATGCAGGAAACGATTAAGCCTGAAATGCAGGCACGCTTACTATCGCAAGCCAACCGCAGCCTGGATAAACTGAGCGACCTGATCAACAGTTTGTTGAACAGTAACCGCATCAGTCAGGGTAGGTTCCCTATCAATAAAAGGGAGTTTGCCCTCTCGCAATTGATAGATGATTGTTGCCAGCATGTGCGTACAGTAGGCAACCATGATATATTATTAAAAGGTGCGCTCGACCTGAAAATAAATGCCGATGAGCAGCTTTTAGACCAGGTAATCGTAAACCTGGTAAACAACGCTGTTAAATACGCACCCAGTTCTAAACAGATCATTATTGAGGTTGAGCATATTGAGGATAAAGCCCGAATATCTGTAACTGATTTTGGTCCAGGTATCCCTGAAAGTAAGCTGCCGTATTTGTTTGAACGGTATTACCAGGGCCAGGATGGTAACGGTGCAACCTTCTCGGGCCTTGGCCTGGGTTTGTACATCTGTGCCGAGATCATCCACAAACATGGCGGTAAGATAGGGGTAGAGAGCCAACAGGGCAAAGGCAGTACTTTTTGGTTTACGCTGCCGCTGATTTAAGAGTTATTTGATCAGCCTTGTGAGCAGATCGTCAAATACAGTTTTGTCTTTAAACACATTTTTGAAGAACACATCATCTACTTGCTTAACAATTTGATATGCCTCTTTTAGTGTTTGAGTGCCTTTTTTTGTAATTTTTAACTGTTTGGCGCGACTATCATCCGGGTCTTTTACTCTTTCTAAAAATTGCTTTTTCTCTAAGGTTATCAAAACTTTAGAGGTCATCATTTTATCGGTGTTGGCGTAATCTGCTAATTGTTGCTGGGTAACGGTTTGCTGTTTTTGGCTCAGCCAATACAAACCCGCCATTAACGAGAACTGGGTAAGCGTAAGCCCCATTTTGCCGAGCGCCCTGTTCATGTTCAGCTGCCATTGCATAGTAACCTGCCAAAGCAGATACCCGCTGTTCTCTTCCGGTTCTTTGTATGAAAATACTTTTTCTGTATCCATTTTTATTTATGCATGTGTGATATGATCAGGTCAAAATCATGCTGATTGATCTCAAAGAAACCTGTTCTGAAGATATATCCCCATTTTTCTTTCACTTTGATAAACTCAAGATCATCAATTAAAGGCCTTATCTCTGCTTCCTTAACCTGCTCGTATGTTGCCTTGCGCCGATACGGTTTAAAGGTTGATGTCATTTCATGCTGAAAAATATCGTCATCAGTTAATGTAGCCAATGCAACAAAGCGCTGGCACAATTCCTTTTGCCCGATACCCATTTTTGAAGCGTAATATAAAACCTTGTGGCCTGCTGCCATTCTTTTTAATGGCGCATTTTTGCCATGATTAACCTGCACAATGCCGGCCTTTTCGCCATCAAGGGCGTGGTCACGCGAGGTGACCACCACCCAAAATCTTGTTGCCATTAGTCTTCTTTTGTTTCCTGTAAAGTTATGGAATAGCCATCAGGATCTGCTATTACCAGTATCCTGCCGAACGGGGTAGGGTGGATATCTTTAACGATAGATATTTTCTCTCCGTTCTTCTCCAGAAAAGTATCCAGGTTACCTATACCAAACCATACCGCGACTCCCCAACCCAACAGGTTTGCTTTAGATAATTCTATCATTGGTTTCCTAATAGCGAAGGCCGCACCGCTCTTTTGCTCAAATACAATAGCATCCGGCGGCGATTTTTCCACTTGTTTAAAGCCTAAGACTTCTGAATAGAATTTTCCTGATACTTCAAGATCGCTCACCTGGAGCGAAACGAAACTAAGTTGTGTTGGATTTGACATGATTATAAATTTAGTAGTTACGACTACTAAATTAGATAAAAGAGTTTCAGATACACTATTTCTATGGTCATACTTACATCACATTTGTAACGAAGGAAAATCAAATTGAAAAGAAAAGGCCAAAGCATTATGCTTTGGCCTTTATAGTTTAAGCTTTTCAGAAGCTTATTTTTTCACATCAAACCTGTCCAGGTTGGTGATCTTGGTCCATACGGCAACAAAATCCTTTACGAATTTTTGTTGGGCATCGGCGGCAGCATAAACTTCTGCCACGGCACGCAGCTCAGAGTTTGAGCCGAAAACCAGGTCGGCACGGGTGCCTGTCCATTTGGTTTGGCCGGTGGCGCGGTCATTACCATTGTAGGTTTCGCGGTCTTGCGATGCCGCTTTCCACTCGGTACCCATATCCAGCAGATTTGTAAACCAATCGTTGGTCAGCTGGCCGGGGCGAGAGGTGAATACACCGTTGTTTGAGCCATCGTGGTTAATGTTCAGCACTTTTAAGCCCCCCATCAGCACGGTCAATTCCGGTGCGGTAAGGGTAAGCAATTGTGCTTTATCTACCAATAATTCTTCGGTAGATGCTCTTAACCTGCCTTTGCGGTAGTTACGGAAACCATCAGTTTGTGGCTCAAGGTAACCGAATGATTCCACATCAGTTTGTTCCTGCGTAGCATCAGCGCGACCGGCAGTGAACGGAACTTTTACTGATGTACCTGCATCTGCCGCAGCTTTTTCGATACCTGCGTTACCTGCAATGATGATCAGATCGGCCAGTGATACTTTTTTGCCGCCGCTTTGTGCGCCGTTAAAATCGTTCTGAATGCTTTCCAAAATGCTCAGCACTTTTTGTAACTGCGTAGGGTTATTCACCTGCCAGTAACGCTGAGGAGCCAAACGGATACGTGCGCCGTTTGCACCACCACGTTTATCAGAACCGCGGAAAGTTGAAGCCGAAGCCCAGGCTGTACCTACCAGTTCAGACACGCTCAAACCTGATGCAAGGATCTTTGCTTTTAATGCATCCACATCACTGTTATCAACCAGGGCATGATCAACCGCAGGGATAATATCCTGCCAAAGCAGTTCTTCCTGTGGTACATCGGTACCTAAGTACAGGGCACGCGGACCCATATCGCGGTGGGTTAATTTAAACCATGCGCGGGCAAAAGCATCTGCAAAAGCATCTGGATTATTCAGGAAATTTCTCGAGATCTTCTCGTAAGCCGGATCAAACCTTAATGAAAGGTCGGTAGTCAACATGGTAGGGCGATGCTTTTTGTTTGGGTCATAAGCATCCGGGATAATTTCCTGGTCGGTTTTGGCTACCCATTGGTGCGCGCCGGCAGGGCTTTTGGTTAATTCCCACTCAAAAGCGAAGAGGTTCTCAAAGAAGTTATTGCTCCATTGCGTAGGGGTGGTGGTCCAGGTTACTTCCAAACCACTGGTGATGGTATCCGCGCCTTTACCCGATGCGTATTTATTGCTCCAGCCAAAGCCCTGTTCTGCTAAATCAGCAGCCTCGGGTTCTTTACCAACGTTGTCTGATGATGCAGCACCGTGCGTTTTACCAAAGGTGTGGCCACCGGCAATCAAGGCAACGGTTTCTTCATCGTTCATTGCCATGCGGCCAAATGTTTCGCGTATATCGCGCGCAGCCATAATAGGGTCGGGGTTACCATCCGGACCTTCGGGGTTAACGTATATCAAACCCATGTGTGCGGCACCAAGCGGTTCTTCCAGTTTACGGCTGTGGATATCGCCGTCGGCATCCTCATCAGAAGAAACCACACCGTGACCGGCATCGCCAGGCTTACCATCTGCGTAGCGTTTATCGTTACCTAACCAGGTAGTTTCGGCACCCCAGTAAACAGACTCATCTGCTTCCCAAACATCGGCACGGCCGCCAGCAAAGCCAAAGGTTTTAAAACCCATCGATTCAAGGGCTACGTTACCGGTCAGTATCATTAAGTCGGCCCAAGATAGTTTGCGGCCATACTTTTGTTTGATAGGCCAAAGTAAACGGCGGGCTTTATCCAAACTTACGTTGTCCGGCCAGCTATTCAACGGAGCAAAACGCTGCATACCCGCACCTGCGCCGCCACGGCCATCAGTTACGCGGTAAGTACCGGCACTGTGCCATGCCATGCGGATAAACAGACCGCCGTAATGACCAAAATCTGCCGGCCACCAATCCTGCGAATCGGTCATGAGGGCATGAAGGTCTTGTTTTACAGCTTCAAGGTCGAGGCTTTTAAACTCCTCGGCGTAGTTAAAATCTTCGCCAAGCGGGTTAGTAAGCTGCGAATTTTGGCGCAAAATATTCAGTTTTAACTGATTTGGCCACCAATCGCGGTTGCGTGTACCGCCGCCGGCTGTAGTATGGTGAAGGGTTCCGTTATGAAACGGGCATTTGCTGATGTCGTTCGAATTGTTTTCCATGTTAAATTAGATTGGTTAGTTTCTGCGAATTAACAAAAGTGAAGTTAGGTGATTAACAAACACAATACCAATCGAATTTTTCGATAACGAATAGGGAAAACTTATGAGTGCTGCTGATCTGCTGGCTGAAGCCGACGGCAATGATTAAACATGGTCTATAATGTTTAATCATTGCCGTCCCATTCATGGGACGGATCTAAGAGCGGCCAAACCAATTTAGGGGATCGCGCATCCCCGATCTTTTACGCAGCTATAGGCTGCAACAAAGCAGATAACACATTTACCACTTGTTCAATTTCCTCTGCAGTGTTAAACCTGCTGAAAGAGAAACGCACCGTATTGCGGCCGGGGCGCAGTTTTAATGCCTGTAATACGTGTGAGGCTGCCCCGGTAGAACAGGCGCTACCACCGGATACTGCTATGCCTTGTTCGTCCAAACATCGCAGCAGATCATCCCCTGTGTCGGGCAAACAGACGCTTAGTACCGTGTAAAGACTTTTATCGGCCTCAAATGATCTGCCGTTGAAAGTAACATCGCTCAGGTTATTTAATAAACCATCTATCAGTTGGTTTTTGAGGTTTTGGATGTAGGTGTGATGCTCGTGCAGATCAGCGTAAGCCAGCTCTAAGGCTTTGGTTAAGCCAACAATACCGGCAATATTTTCGGTACCTGCGCGAAGCTTAGCTTCCTGGCCACCGCCGTGTAACAGTTGAGTTAGGGGAGTGCCTTTGCGGCAGTACAAAAAGCCTACACCTTTTGGTCCGTGAAATTTATGTGCCGATGCAGCAAGATAATGCACTTTCAGCTTTTGCAGATCATGCGCGTAATGCCCCATAGTTTGCACAGTATCGGTATGGAACAGGGCGTTGTATTTTTCGCATAGTTCGCCGATGGCTTCAATATCATTAAGGTTGCCTATCTCGTTATTAGCATGCATTACGCTTACAAAACTGTTTGGCTGTTGTTGCAGCAGGCTTTCCAGATGAGCAAGATCAAGCGAACCTTGCGTATCGTGGTTGATGTAGCTTATTCTTATTTTCCCTTTTTTCTCAAACTGCTCCAGCGTATGCAGTACCGCGTGATGTTCAAATTTGGTGGTGATCACGTGCTCAACACCGGCACCGTAAATAGCAGATTGGATGGCAGTGTTATCGGCCTCGGTACCGCCAGAGGTGAAGATGATCTCATCTGCGTTGGCATTTAATAGCTGCGCGATAGTTTGGCGGCAGGCATCCAAAGTGGCTTTTACCTCGCGGCCAAAAGTATGGTGTGATGATGCGTTACCAAAATGCTGCAGGTAATACGGCGTCATGGCTTCAAATACTTTTTTATCTAATGGGGTAGTGGCGGCGTTGTCGAGGTAAATTTTCATGGTGTTTAATAAATTTTATGTCTTTATAAAACTTACCAGTATGCCGTGGGCGTGGCAGCAGAGCGCTGCAATTGCTTATCTATCTCCACCTAAAGCGGAGTAGGATTTAGCACCTTTTACCATAGTTGGTACAGGTTGCTAAGACGTCGTAGGGCCATTCCCTCGGTCTTTCTGGATAAGTTTTAAAGAACGTTTCGACAGCAAATATACAAATAATATATAAAGTCTATAGTTTTTGTAGATTTTTTTTTGATTTTTCATTTTTGGTGTTTACTTTTGTCCTGTCCGATAAGAAAAACAACATGAGCATCTACGCTAAAACATCTATATCCGCTGTTAAATTAAGCTTCTCTCAAAAGCTTAGTTATTGTTGTTGTTGATCCGGCATCTATATTAAATACACTGCATTTGGTTTGATTTTTACATAACAGGTCGTTGTAAAGCGATCTATGATTCATTTTATTATTCATATACAACGCTTCTTAAGTCCCTTTCCTTTGGAGTGGGTTGGGGCAGAGGCAAATAAAGGTTAGGTGGCCGAGAGGCGAGGCACGGGTCTGCAACACCCGCTACAGCGGTTCAAATCCGCTTCTAACCTCAAATAGTTTTAAGAAAAGGCGGGGTGGCCGAGTGGTTAGGCGGGCGTCTGCAAAACGCCAAACAACGGTTCGAATCCGTTCTCACGCCTCATTTAAGTTTCTCATCTCAGGTTTATAATTGGTTACAAAGTGCCCCTGCCCATCAGGGGCCTTTGTTTTTTAGACCGCTGACCGCTGATTTTTGTGATTAATTGATTTTTATGATTTTTTCCTGGGTATGATCTTCTTGATTTGAGGATGCCCTTGATTTATCTTTACGATGTGATACCAAATAAAGACCTGTTAAACGCTGCCGTGTTGAATAATGCCGAATGGTGTAATACTATTTGCGGTGCAAAAGGCGCTGCCGGTATTTTTGATGCTGATGTGTGGCATGCGGGTGGAGCGCCACCGCAATATTATCCAAATTTGGTAACCTTAAGGGCCGATGTCTCAACTGAGCATATTGGACGTTTTGCGGAAAATTCTGATGCCGACTTTTCAATAAAGGATAGTTTTAACGACCTTGACCTTACCACTTTGAGTATGATCAAATTATTTGAGGCCGAATGGCTGCTTGCGCCAGATGTTCAAACATCTGCTACCGGTTATGAAATTGTTAGCAATGATGATGAGATAATGCAATGGCAAAATGCATGGGATAAGGATATGCCTTCCGGTTTTTTTAATGCCTCATTGCTTAAAAATGGTGATGTAAAGTTTATCGGTATAAAAAAGAATGGTGTATATATGGCCGGTGCTATCCTTAATTTAAGTAAGAATGTGGTGGGCATCTCCAATTTATTTTATGGGGATGATATACCGGGCGCGGTTAATGTCTTTTTATCCGCTTCACAGCATTTGTTTCCCGGTTTGCCTGTTGTCGGCTATTCGCGAGGCAATGAACTTGATGATTTGAAAAGCAAAGGCTGGTTGTCTTTAGGGCCGCTTTCGGTATGGGTAAAATAACAAAGCCCCATCTTGCGGATGAGGCTTGTTACTAAACACAAAATTTATCACAATTTGGTAAACTCCACACGACGGTTTTGCACACGACCGGCCTGGGTTGTGTTTGGAGCTACCGGTTTAGAATCGCCCAGTCCGGTAGTTTCTATCCTGGCGGCATCAATGTTGGCCTTCACCATAAAATCTTTAACAGCCTGTGCCCGGCTTTTCGACAGATCGAGATTGGCGGAAGCGTTACCATCGGCGCTGGTATGGCCGGTTATTTTTATGCGTACCGTCGGGTTGTCGGTCAGTACTTTTGCCATCTCGTTCAGTATCCCAAATGATTGCGGTTTGATCACATTACTGTTCACATCAAACAAGATTCCCGATGTGGTGAACGATCCTGTCTCCAACAGTTTATGCCTTGTATCGGCATTGCCGGCAGCCATCCTGATGTTGCTTACATAGTAACCTACTTCCTCATCATCATAACTGGTGTGGCCAAACTCGAAGGCTATTCTTGCTGGTTTTTTGGTTGAGTTGATGGCCTGTGGCAAGTCGAATACTTTTTTCTCATTCATCCAGATCCGCAGGCGGCTTTTTTGCACCTGTATAGCGTAGTGCACCGGCTGGTTATACATCTTACTAAAGCTATTAACGGTGGCTTTCTCGCTGCTAAATTCAGGCGTGGTACCATGGCTCTCCACCCAGGCCAATGAACCTTCTTCTTTTGGATGGATAACAAACTGGTACGATTGTTCCCCGGCGCGTTCTGATACATTACCGCTGGCGTTTTTAAAATTAACGCTGTAGTTGTTTAACAAGCGGATGGCGATATCGGGCATTACATAAACAGCTTCCTTAGCACCGAAATAGTAGATCATATCAAACTCCACGGTATAGTTATCGCCCAATTCATTTGGATTTACCGAAGTGATGGTGGTGTTTTTAAATCCGCGCAGCCATTTGCCCTGCTGTTCCGATAAAGTCATCACCTCACCGTGGCCTTTGGTGGTCCATTGCAGCGGGAACTCACCTACAGCATCCTGCGCAAAATCATCGGCATAAATTATTTTTTCGCCGGGAACAAAATCAAAACGGGAGTACGCTTTAAACTGATCCTGGTTTTGAGGAGTAGCAGGGGCAGTTGCAGTAGCAGTAGCTGCCAGGCTTGAAGGGTTTTCTGCAACAGGGGCAGGTGTTTGCTTTTCTTTCTTAGGTTTTTTCTCTAAGGCGCCGTTCACGGCACCCTCGGTGGCCTGGTCGGCTTTGCGGCCAACGGCTTCGGCGGCGGTGTTTTGTACGCGTTTTAACAGGCCACCAAACTGTGCCTTACTTGCAAACGGCACGGCCAGCATTGCAAGTATTAGTAATTTTGTTTTCATGTGTGCATTTAATTTGCTGCAAAATTGGCTGTATGGCTGCGCTTTAACCTACGGGCAGCGGATGGAGAACTCCGCAAAAAGGATTTTTTTCTGCCTGCGGTCGTAACGTAACTAATGAAGTTGGAGTCTTGTATTAAAGTGATCTGGCGGAGTAGCTATGTAAGACGCAAACTGCTGGTAACTTGATGATTATCTTGTAAAAAGATAGTAGCTAAATGCTTTTGATTAATTATTTTTACACGCAATTTCTATAGAACTTTACGATGGCCGGCCTGGTAATACAAACACATAATGTGTATAATTTTAACGATCTGCCCAACCCGCTCAAGGTTGGTGCGCAGCCGTTAACCAGCCGGCAAGGGTATGACCGCCATATACACCCTGAGGTAGGCGTGCTGGAGTACAGGAACGTATCGTTCCCGCATATCCATGTGATGGACCTTTACTGGAAAACCAATAAGGCACTGAAACTGGTTAACCAGATCCCTACAGATACCATCAACTTTAATTTTCAGCTATCGGGCGTTAACGATGTGCATTATGAAGCCGCCGATCAAAACGTTTATATCCAAAAAGGGCAGCACTACATGGTATACAACGCCGACCGTGAGTTTTATAACCGCGTAGAAGCTAATACCCAACTCAGTGTGCTGCACATTGCCGTTGATAAGGCCTTTTTTGCGGCAAGCATTGGCTGCAATTCAAAATGGGCTGAGCATATCCAGAACAACCTTGCGCTTAACAAGCCTTTCCTGAGTGCTAAACAAGCACTTGGTGTTAGCCCGGCAATGCATCAGCTGATACAAGGCATTATTGCCGATAAATCACCAGAGCCGATGCGCAATTTTATGGTACAATCGCGCGCTATGGAGCTGATAGCTGCCCATATTGAACAGGTAGTACCTGCAGAGCTAAATGCAGGCACCAGCCCCGCAGATACGGAAAAACTGCACCAGGTGAAAGCATTTTTAGATCAGGCTTTTCTGGAAGAACATACGCTTAATCAACTCAGTCGCCGCTTTGCCCTTAATGATTTTAAACTGAAACGCGGCTTTAAATTGCTTTTTGACGTACCTGTGTTCGCCTACATTAAAAATCTCCGTATGAACTACGCCACACTGCTTTTAAAAGACGGCAATGCATCTGTTGATGAAGTAGCTTTCCTGTTAGGTTATGAGTATCCGCAACACTTTTCTACGGCTTACAAAAAGCACACTGGTATCAATCCTTCTCAATTAAAGAAATGACCGCTGATTGGCGCTGATTTTTTTGATTTCGCGGATTATACACTCAACTACCCTTCTGCTCCCGCTCGAAGTAATATTGTGGATGAGTGCGTCCTAACCTTTCAACATTCAAACCTTCCAACATTTCAACTCTCCTCGAACAAATCCTTTTTGCGTAGTTGCTACTCCTTTGTGCGTAGCATCATGGGGCCTGTGCGGGTCTACTTTTGCGGCATTAAAATTAAGCAACCAAGGCAGTAAGGGAAAAAAAGGAACTGCCGCATAAGTTTATGGCACAGATAATTACCCCTTTAGAAACATTGTTGGCAGGCTGCCGCAAACAAGACAGGCGAGCACAAGAAACTTTGTATAATCAATACGCTAAAAAGCTATTTGGAGTTTGCAGGCACTATTGCCGTGATACCGCCGATGCAGAAGATGTGTTACAGGAAGGTTTTGTAATGATATTCCGCAACATTGCCCAATATAACGAGCAAGGCAGTTTTGAAGGCTGGATGCGCCGCATAATGGTGAACACATCTATCAGCAAATACCGTAAAGCCAAAAGGCAGCCGCAGTATTGCGAATTGGATACAGATTATCATCATCCTGCCGCCCCTTTACACGATGTTTACGGCGAGGCGTACCTGCAACACTTGATAAACCGCCTACCCGGCAATTATCGCATGCCATTTACCTTGTTTGCCATTGAGGGCTACAGTCACCAGGAAATATCGGAGCAGCTGGGCATAAGCCAGCTGTTATCGCGCACAAACACCTCACGCGCAAGGGCAATGCTGCGTAAGCATCTGGAAGAGCAAACTGCTATGCTGCGCATGGCTTAACCATAAAAGAAACGGCCCCGGAATTTCCGGGGCCGTTTCTTTTTTATATAATCAGGATAATTAATTCACATCAAACCACAGTTTAGTGGTAAGTGCATCGGCACCCTGGCTGGCTACGGCTGCCTTATAGCTTGCGCCGTTAAGTGATTGCTCGGTACCGGGGTATATAAAGCGCAGCGGGAATTTACCGCCAAGCGTACCTGCTACGGCAGGGGTTAATTGCGGGTAATCTAACCTGCGCCATTCGGCAAATGATTCCAGCCCCTGGCCAAACAGTGCTATCCATTTTTGCTCGCCTATTGATTTACGATAGTTTGCTGCATCATAAGCTACGCTGCTTTGCGCCAGATAGGTGTTTATATCGGCGGTTGCAATACCATATTGTGATAGCGCTGCGGTAATCGCCTGTTTGTAAAGGTCTGCCGCAGTGCCGGCGGTGCTAAGGGTACGCTGAGCAGCCTCGGCCTGGTCAAACAAGGTCTCGGCATAGCTAACAATCACAGCAGGTGCAGTTGGTGCTAAAAAGTAAGTACCCGGTTTTGATGTTTTGGTAAAACCATAGCCGCTGGCATCGCCCACTAATAAACCGTTTGGCAGGCCCACATAGGTTTGCGGTGTGGCATCAGCTGTTTTGCTGGCATATACCGGTAGGCGCGGATCATTCAGCGCAAAAAGCTTGTCAACAATGGTTTTGCTAATGCGATAGTCATCCCTGGTATCAAACAAATTGCTGATAGGGTTTTGGTTAGGCGATGTTGAATAAACCAGCTGCGCCGTTTCGGCATTGCTGCTGATGTAACCGCTTCCTTCGGCTTGTATATCTGCAATTACCTGCCTGGCTTTCTCTGGTTCGCGGTCGGCTATTCTTAGCGCTATGCGTAAACGTAACGAGTTGGCAAACTTTTTCCATGACAATATTTTGTTGCCGTAAATAATATCGCCGGTTATTGCCGGGCCTGATGCGTTCAAAAACGTTTGTGCCGATTTCAGATCATCAAGGATACCGTAGTAAACATCCTTCTGCTTATCATAAGCAGGGGTAAGGTATTGCTTAATATCTGCTGCCTGGCTGTACGGTACATCGCCATAATTATCTGCCAGTAATTGGAAGATCCATGAGCGCAACACCAAGGCCACACCTTTGTAGTTTGGGTTTGCCTGTGCATCTGCAATTTTAATAAGCGAGTTAAGGTTTACTATACCTTTGCTGTAGCCTGTGCTCCAAAGCTCGTTAAATGAGGTGCTGGTGTAGATGTACCTGTCAGGGTCGGTATATTGTATCTTAGACCAGTTTTGGATCCAAAGCAGGCCGGCATCCATATTATTTGCTGTACCCCAGTAAGTATCTGCAACGGCTTTTGATACACCGGTTAATAAGTAATCGGGCTGTGCAGCTTCAGAGCCGTTTGGGTTTTTGTTGATGTCTTCCAGCGTTTTTTTGCACGATGTTGCCGATAGTAACAACGTGCCCGATATGATGATGGTGGTAATATATTTGAATTTCATGATTATTAGAATTTAAGGTTTACGTTAAAACCAAGGTTGCGCACGGTAGGCAGGGTAAGGTCTTCGAGGCCCTGCGCGTTGCCACTGTTAAAGGCTGTCTCAGGATCGATGTTTGGTACATTCTTGTGGATGATGAGCAGGTTACGGCCTACCAATGATACAGTTGCCGATTGCAAGCCAATGCCTTTAACCCATGCTGCAGGCAGGGTATAGCCCAGTTTAACCTCGCGCAGTTTTATAAACGATGCGCTGTAAACAAATGCCTCATCAACGTTGGTGTAGCCCTTGTAGTAAGTTTGTGCCGATACTATTTTTGAATTTTGCGTGCCGTCGGCTTTTACGCCGTTCCAAACTTTACCATCATCATAAATTGTTTCGCCGTTGGGTGCAGCCGTGCCGGGAGATATTTGTATGGCATTGGTACCGGTGTTGTTGGCATAGTAATAAGATATACCACCGTTCTCGGCACCGCGACCTGGCAGGGTAGAAGCCAGTACACCTGTATAAGTACCCGTACGGTTAGTGTTTGAGTAGATAGAGCCACCGAAACGTGCATCTATCAGTACACTCAGGTTGATACCTTTGTAGCTGAAGCTGTTGTTGATGCTACCCATCCAGTCCGGCGTAAATTTACCGAGTGCCTTTTTGGTATTGTTTACAACCGGCGTACCATTATCGCCTATAATGATACGGCCTTGTGCATCACGCGTGTAAGATGTACCGTAAAGCGTTCCGTAAGGCTGGCCAAGTGCTGCTACAACATCAACAGTGCGGTTGCTGCCTAAGATGTAGCTTTGCAGGTTGCCTTCTTTGTAAAGCGATAAAACCGTGCTTTTGTTACGCGAGTAGTTTAAGGTAACATCCCAGTTAAAATCATTTGTTTTTATTGGCGTTACACCTAAGAGTACCTCTATACCTTTATTGTTGATGTTACCGCCGTTAATAAGCTTGTAGTTAAAGCCGGTGGTAGGGCTAACTGCCACAGGTAATATCTGGTTTATACTGTTGGTGTTGTAAACGCTCACATCAAGGCGCAGGCGGTTATTCAGGAAGCCTGCTTCAACACCCGCCTCAGATGAGGTAGTGGTTTCCGGTTTCAGCGCAGGGTTAAGATCTGTATTGTTGATCAGTTGCTGCGGGTAGCCGGTGAACGGCGCCAGGAAAGCATAAGTATTTCTTAATTGATAAGCAGTGGTTGGTTTACCTACTTTTGACCATCCGCCGCGTAATTTCAGATAGCTCAGCACATCGCTTTTAATATCCAAAGCATCAGACAGGATCAAACTACCGGCAAAAGACGGGTAGAAATAAGATAAACTGGCGGCAGGAAGTGTTGACGACCAGTCGTTACGACCCGTTACGGTAACATAAGCCCAGTTTTTGTAACCCAGTTGTGCCGAAGCGAAGTAACTGTAAGTTTTTGCCTTGCTGAAAATGTTTGAAGACAACAGCGGATCGCGCGAGTTGCTGAGCGTGTACAAGCCGGCCACCGCCAGTTTCGGCGCTATCTGGTCGTTCTGTTCTACAGTAAAGGTCTCAATATTACCACCCACCAATGCATCCAGCGAAAAATCCTGACTTAGTTTTTTGGTGTATTGTAACCTGCCTTCGGTATTGGTTTGGTTGGTGTAATAGGCATCTTCCTCGTATGAACCAAACGGTGTACCATTTGTACCGTACGCCACTTTTATCTTGCGCCTGTCGTTAGAGTAATCGGTACCGCTGCGTAAATTGGCAGATAGGCCATCAATGATCTTGTAGTTAACCTCTACGCTACCCAAAAAGTGATTCTTGTATTGGCCAACAGTATTTTCATATGCAATAAAATACGGGTTGCTGTAGTAGCTGTTGTTCCAGTTAAAGGTGTTGCCATCAGCATCTCTATAATTTTTCAACGCACTAACATCAACCTGGCGGCCAAACCATGTAAACTGCAACATGGTGCTTGTAGCGCGTTTGCCATAGGTACCCGGAAGGTTACCTGCATCATCTTTAATATAGTTGGCAATGGTAGTTACTGTAAGTTTTGAGTTAGGGCGGAAAGTTGTGTTTAATGCAAACGAGTTGCGGCCTAACGAAGAGTTAGGCACTACGCCTGTTTGGTGCAGGTTGTTGTATGATATGCGATAGTCAAATTTTTCGCTGCTACCGGCAAGGGCAACGCCATTATTAAGGGTTACGCCGGTCTCAAAAAAGTCGCGTACGTTATTCGGATGGGCTACAAAAGGAACCGCTACACCATTTGAGTTAAACTGCGGTATCAACCGGCCGTCAAGGCGCGGGCCCCAGCTTTCGTCAACACCGTCATTAAGGCCGCCGCCTTTACCGTCTTTATAGCTGAACTGTCCGTTTGCGCCCTGGCCATAAGAGTTCTGGTAATCAGGAAATACCTTTAAAGTGGCAAAACTTGTGTTTGAGTTGATGGTGATGCCAAGTCCCTGTGCGCCCTTACCTGTTTTTGTTTTGATGAGGATAACACCCGCTGCCGCACGCGAGCCGTATAAAGCAGCCGCATTTGGCCCTTTAAGTACCGTTAACGATTCAATATCTTCAGCATTGAAATCTGATAGCGGGTTAGGGAAATCGCGCGATCCGCCGCTGCCCAGTTGCTGTGTATTATCTACCAGTACACCATCAATAACAAATAAGGGTTGGTTATTAGTGGCGATAGAAGTTTCCCCGCGGATAACGATACGGGCCGAACCCATATCACCCTGGCTGTTGGTAACGTTTACACCGGCTATTTTTCCGGCAAGGGCGTTCACCAGGTTGGTCTCTTTAGCTTCGGATATATCTTTAGATTTAAGGCCCTGCACGGCATAGCCCAATGATTTTTTATCCTTATTGATGTTTAAGGCGGTTACTACAACCTCATTAAGCGAGTTAGGTGCTTCAACCAACACTATCTGCAAAGGAGCATCGCTTTGCGAAACCGTAATGCGTTGTGTAGTGTAGCCCAGGTAAGATACCTGCAGCACATCGTTTACTTTGGCATTGATGCTGAAACGGCCCTGAATATCAGTTTGGGTACCGTTTGTGCTGCCTTGTATACCTACACTTACGCCCGGCAAGGGCTGCCCATCGGCCTTGGCGGTAACCACACCGCTTACCTTAAGCGACTGGGCCGAGAGGTGTTGAACAATAATTACCGGCAGCAGGGCAACCAGCAAAAGTTTGTAAATTTTTGACATGTTTTTACTGTGAAATAAGTTTTGAAAAAGTGCATACGATTCTCCTATACCGTGTGAAATGTTACCGGTATTAAAGAAGTATGAAACGTGAATTAAATGGATGGTTTTGTGTTACCGCACTAACAACAGCAACAACACTGGCCGCACATTCGTGGGCTTAAAAGAGGGGCAATTGAAAAAGACGATACAGTTTGCGTAAAAGCAGTTTTCATGGCTGTAGTAGGGTAATGTTTTCTGTTTGTCTTTTTAGAAACTTACCAGTTGATACCGGTTTTGGTTTGGCAACTTAGCGTTGCTTTAGCTTATCTTTCTTCCCGTGTAAGGGGAGCAGGATTTAGCACCTTTCGCCAACAGGGGCAGAGGTTGCTAAGACGTCAAAGGGCCATTCCCTCGGTCTTTCTGGATAAGTCTTAAAAAGAACTTCGCTGCAAATATAAATGAAAAATATATAATGTCTACGTGTTTTGTAGTTATTTTTTGATATGATATTATTTTGACACAAAAATGCTGTTTTAAGGCCATATAGGCTGTTTTTGTAATAAGGCTTCATACTTGTGTTATCTGCGCCTGATATTATTCAGCACGTATAAAAATTTTATTTCTCGTTTGATATTATACATTTGCGGCATGAATACCCGGTTAACAGTTGAAAAAATTGGCGGCACATCAATGAGTGCGCTGAGTGATGTAATAGAAAATATTGTGTTTTATGGCGATTCGCCTTACAACCGCATCCTGGTTGTATCAGCCTTTTCAGGCGTTACCAATTTTTTACTGGAGAATAAAAAGACCAAAGCACCCGGCGTTTACCACCGCTTTGCAAAAGGCGAAGATTACCGCACTGCACTCAACGAAGTGTCGGTTGAACTGAAGCGCCTTAACGAAGTTTACGCGCCGCTTGGGCTGGATGTTGCCGTAGCTAATGATAAGATAGACCAGCACATGGCCAAAGCTATTATTTACCTGGATAGCGCTTCAACCATGCTGGCCTCGGGCTATTTAAATGAGGGGGTATTGCTTGCCGCACGCGAGATCCTCGCTTCCATCGGTGAAACACATTCTGCCATGGTGCTGGCAGCCATTTTGCAAAGCAAGAGTTTAAATGCCGTTTTGGTTGATATGGCCGGCTTTGATGACTCGCGAGCCATGACTATTGATGAGCGTATCCAGGATGCCTTTGCTAAAATAGACCTGCCAAACAGTATCTGCATTGTTACCGGCTATGCCAAAGGTACCGAAGGTATTATGCGCGAGTTTGATCGAGGATACTCTGAAGTTACCTTCAGCAAAATAGCGTCCATATTGAAACCAGATGAGGCTATCATCCACAAAGAATATCACCTATCAACCGCCGACCCGAATATTGTAGGCATTGATAATGTGCACCCGGTGGGCAACACCAATTACGATATTGCCGACCAGCTGGCCGATGTTGGTATGGAAGCCATTCACCCTAAAGCGGCTAAACCGCTGGAGATGGCGGGCATACACCTGCGTATAAAAAATACGTTTGAACCGGCGCACCCGGGCACGCTCATCACCCGCCAGTATGTATCGCAATTGAAAAGGGTAGAGGTAATAACCGGTACCGATAAACAATTGCTGATTGATATTTACGACCCGCTGATGACCGGTAACGTGGGCAGCGACTTAATTATCATGGAGATATTTGCCGCGCACCAGGTGAGTTATACTTTCAAGTCTACCAGTGCCAATAGCATTTCTATTGTTATATGGGAAAACGATTTTAAAGAAGGCCTCATCACCGATCTGAAAGCCAAGTTTGAGCGTGTATCGCAGCAAGCCGTTTCAATGGTGTGCCTGCTGGGTACCAATATGGATCAGCCGGGCTTGCTTGCCAAAAGTACCGCCGCACTTGCCCGCGACGAGATAAACATCCTGGCCGCAGGCTTAGCTTATGGCCGCGTAAACATCCAGTTCGTAGTACCGCGCGATCAGTTCAAAGCTTCTATCATAGCGCTTAACAAAGCCTTAGGATAAAACTTAAAGCAGCTCTATATAGCCATCGGTACCATTTAGGCGGATCATTTGACCGTTTTGGATGATACCGGTGGCATTTTCAACGCCTACTACTGCAGGCAGGCCATATTCGCGGGCTATAACTGCGCCGTGGGTCATTAAGCCGCCAACCTCGGTAACCAGGCCTTTTATAGAAACGAATAGTGGCGTCCAACTCGGGTCGGTAAACTTGGTGACGAGTATATCTCCTTCTTCCAATTTGGCATCTTGCACATCAAATAGCACGCGTGCACGCCCTTCAATTATTCCTGAAGATACGGCTATACCGGCCAATGCATTTGCAGGCAGGTTCTCCCGTTTGTAATGGCCCGTTATTATTTCGCCGTCAGACGTGATCACCCGCGGCGGGGTAAGTTTTTCGTGCAGTTGAAATTCTTCTTTTCGTTTACTGATCAGCTCCTTATCCGCTTGGTTTGTATTCACCAGTTCGCGTAATTCGGTAAAGGTGAGGTAGTAGATATCCTCTGAGTCTTCAATAATGCCGGTCTGCTGCAGGCGTTGGGCTTCTTTCAATAATGCCTGTTTGTACACCCAATAACGTTTAATAAAGCCATATTTTGGGTATTCGCGATAGCCCACCAAAGCACGCAGTATATCAATTACTATTTTAGTATCGGCGGCTTTTTGTTCGCCGTCCTTAAGCTGTTTTAATCTGGATAACAGGTCTTGTTCCTTATTACGCGCTTGCAAAATACCTTGCTCAAACTTTTGCTTACCAGCCCCGTGCGGCGAATTTTTAACACTGCTCAATATCAACGGGATAAAGGTAGATGGCTTTTCGCTCCATCGTGTCCGGGTGATGTCTATCTCGCCGGGGCAACGTACGCCATACTTATCAAGATATGCCCCGATAGCTTCGGCGGTTTGTGCGCCGCCCTCAACTGCAGTTAGCCCGTTTAAAAAGTAGTCGTCTGCATTTTCCAGGTAGGCAACAATGGCAGGATAGGGGCGTATCATATCCGCAACATCCAATAGTTCCAGGCCCATCTCGGCAGTGACATTATTGGGTGCCGATTGCGAAAGTGTGTCGGCCACGTTCTTTTCCCCCAGCCATTGCTGCATACTCTCGTTAAGCCACCGGGCTGCATTCATGCCTGCCATAATCGCTTTTGAACCTTTGGGGTTATGTAAATTGCTTTTCAGGGTAGCGGTATCAGCCAGGATGAAATCTATCAGATCAACCCCCGTTCTTCCTTCTATGGTCTGCTTTAATTCTGCTATCGATTCTTCGTTTTGTTTGATGAGTTCATTGACTATCGCCGGGCCGTTTTCGGCGTGGATAGCGATCTCTTGAGCAGAAAGGCCGCTATCTGTTTTTGCCAGCCTTGGTTCTATGGCATTTTCCTGCACGGGTTTTACAATGTCCCCGCGTGTTATCAGGTTAACCAGCGCATCTTTTATCAGCGGATCGTGTTGTTCCATAGCATCCAGCATGGCTGCACGGCCTGCAGCAGATGTAATGCGCGGCAATATATCTACAAACAACCTTCCTGCGGCTTTATACATGGGGATAGAGGCAATCATCTGGTGCAACGATAGTCCCAACGGTTTTATGGCATCGGTCATCATTTGCTGATGGCCTACAGAAATATAAACATGATCGACACCGTCATTATTCTCGGGGATGGGAAACAGGGTAGTAACAGGTCGGCTTTGTACAATGTAGAATTTATCATCGGCCAGGCACCATTCAATATCCTGCGGTGTGCCAAAGTGTTTTTCAACCTTTCTGCCTATATCAGCGAGTTGAACTATCTGCTCATCTGTTAATGCGTGGCGGGTTTGCTGGTCGCTTGTAGCATCCTGTTCAATGGTCCCGCCATCATCCTTAGCAACAATAGCCATCTTTTTAGTGGAGATGGTTTTATCGATAATTATCCCATTATTCACTTTGTAATTATCAGCCATAACCAAACCCGATACAAAGGCCTCTCCCAAGCCAAATGTTGCATCTATTGAAATGATCTTTCGGTTTCCGTTTATCGGATCAGCAGTAAACATCACGCCCGAAACCTGCGAAAGTACCATCTGCTGCACCACTACGGCCAAACTTATTTTATCATGCCCCAATCTATTGTGAATACGATAGGTCACTGCCCGTTCAGTAAATAGCGATGCCCAACATTTACTGATGTGTTTGAGGATAGCATCCGTGCCGATGATGTTCAAGAAGGTATCCTGCTGGCCGGCAAATGAGGCTCCCGGCAGATCTTCAGCAGTAGCACTTGAACGTACTGCCCAGGCATTACCTTCTCCGTAGTTGGCCAGGGTTTGTTTTATCTCTGCGGTGATATCTCCGGGAATAATCGCGTCTTCGATAATGCGCCTGACGTTCTGACTGATGTTGCTGATCTTTTCATACTCATCGGCTTTTAGATCTGATAAGCGGTTGAGTAAAGCGGAGAGTGATGGGTTTACAGAAATTATTTTATTAAAAGCCTCTGTGGTTATACAAAAGCCATCGGGTACATTAATGGCATCTATCTTACAAAGCTCTCCTAAATTGGCGCCTTTGCCCCCGGCTGTGGTAAGCTGATGAGTGCCCAGGGCATTAAGTTGAATAAGATGATGTTGCATAATTGGTTCCTGTTTTTGCTTGGGTAGTAACCGAAAATAAGCAGGCCAAATAGATATTCCGAAGATTTTGAACTATATTTTTTTTGACGAACTAATCTGCAAAATTTAGCGTTTACCACATATAAGCCGTGCAGAAATAGCCGGCTTTTTTGCTATTTAGGATTCAGGCGAGCGGGATCTCTATTGTGAAAACTGAACCTTCGCAGGGTGTGCTATCGGCAGAAATGCTACCATCCTGGTGCTCCATAAATTCTTTGCATATCATCAGCCCCAAACCAACACCTTTTTCGTTCTCGGTGCCGTAGGTAGGCTTAGGGTTGCCGTTAAATACGGTTGCCAGTTGCTGTGGCGACATGCCGGCGCCGGTATCGCTAATAATGATCTGGCAGGTATCGGCCTCAACCATGGACCTTATCCTGATAGTGCCGCCCGCCGGAGTAAATTTCACGGCATTTTGCAACACGTTTCGTACCACTAATTGCAGCATATCGGCATCGCCTGCTACGAGGGTATCGGGATCAATATTTTGTACAAAGTTGATATTTTTATGCGCGGCCAGCACTGCGGCTATTGCCAGTGGATTTTTTAAGGTATTAGATAGGGAAAGATCAGCTATTTCTACCGATGTACCATCCATTTGCGAGCGCGACCAATACAACAGATTAGTTACCAGGTGCAGAGTTTGGTCGTTGGCTTCGCGGAGTTTTTGCTCCATGGTGCTGCGCTCTGCCTGTGATAGTGATGGATCATTCAGTAATTCCAGGTAATGGCCTATATGGATCAGCGGTGCCCTGAAATCATGCGAAAGGATGGATAACAGACGGCCTTTCTCAGCGTCGCGCTGCTCAACTTTGGCTTTTTCGCGGTCGTAACTTCTTCTAAATAAGCCAACCACTATAGCCATGCCTACAACCGGCATAGGGAAGGCCGTAATACGGTCAATAAATTGCCCCTTGCCATAATGGAAAGGGTATTGCACCAACTGCGGATATAGGTACTCTATAAAATGTACAACTACAAATACCACCAGGTAGGTAATTACCCATGCAACATGATGGCGCTTTGGGCAAATAGTAAGCAGCAGTAATAAAAAGCCGGGCCAGATCAAATCGGTAGACCCGGCAATGCCTGCATTTATAAAATAGTTAATGGGGAGTATGATAAGCCCAAGCAAACCAAACAGAAAACTACGATAGGGGACGCTTTTGAATCTTGAGAAGTAATACTGATAAAAGAAAAAAGAACCAATAATGATGCAGGATAATGCTGCAATCCTTAACCCGGCGTACAGGTTATAAGGCACATACACTGCCGTAAGCAATATCATGCCCAAACTGATAGAATGGAAAACGCGCGACTCCAGTGAGAAATCGGTAGTATGGCCTATCAGCTTGCGCCAGTTGCTGCTGATTTGACCAATACCCTTACGAACGTAGGTAGATAGAGCTATGGGCATCCGGTAAAGATGGTCTTTTTTTGGTGTATTACGGATTTATTGCACCCAAGGTTGCTCTATAATTAATGCCGGTATTGAAGGTTGTAACAAAACGGAACAAGAATACGTCTGCCCGGATAATGTTATATTTGATAAAAATCGGTTGATATGCAGGTTTTACCGGCACCACAGCTTGCGCTTTACATTAAACACTACTTATGGGTGCAGAAACCAGCTACCGTAGGCGGGCAACTGCGTATGTTTAGTGATGGCAACCCCGGCATAGCTTTTTGCTGCGAAGGTAGTTTATATGCCGATGCACTGCATAAAAACCCTTACCCGGCCATTTTTGCTTACGGGCAGATAGATACTCACCGTGTTATTTATGCATCTGAAAATGTAAAGCTGCTTATTGCAGTGATGCATCCTTACGGGCTATCGTCGCTGATGCGGGCACCAGCACAAGTGCTCAATAACGAGATATTAAATGACGAAGTTCTGTTTAGCCCTGCTTTTATCAACGATGCCAAAGCGTTGCTATATCCCATTGATATAACCACCAGGCTTACAAAAGCCGATAAACTGTTTGGCCGTTTATTAACAGATAGGCTGATGGCCACCGAAAGCTTGCTTGCAGCTACTATTGAGCATGTACGTAAGCTGAATGGCAATGTAAACTCGGCCGGGTTCAGCAACTTTACTGGTTTTAGCGAACGTTACCTCGAGAAGAAGTTTAAAGAGCACATAGGTATGTCGCCTAAAAAGTTTGCACGCATTACCCGTATGCTCAGCTTTATTAAAAGCTTGCAGGCTGCTGATGATGCAAGCACATTAACTGTACAGGCTTATCGTGCCGGATACTTTGACCAGGCGCATTTAAACCACGATTTTAAAGCTTTAACTGGTACAACACCCTCAGAGTTTGCCGCTCAGCGCCAGTCGCTGGCTTTAAACCTTTTCACATTGCGTAAAGATTAAGCTGTTCGGTTTTTTACAATTTGGCTAATGGTAACCGCCTTAAGTTTGTAATAAAAAACCATGAAAACTTTAAAAGTAGCAACAGCACAATTTGAGAACGCCAGCGGTGACAAAACCTATAATTTAAAAGCGATAGATGGTATATGCAGGCAGGCATCGGCAAAAGGGGCAGAGCTGGTAGCTTTTCATGAATGCTCTGTATCCGGCTATACCTTTGCCCGTAACCTGAGCCGGGAAGAGCTTTTAGACATTTCTGAATATATTCCTGATGGCCCAAGCGTTGCCGCACTCACTAAGATCGCCGCCGAGCACAACGTGGCCGTATGTGCAGGATTTTTTGAGCGCGATGAAGATGACAACATATTTAAAGCTTATGTATGTGTTGATGGCAACGGTCTGGTGGCAAAATATCGAAAGCTGCATCCTTTTATCAATCCTCACATTACGCCGGGCAACAGCTATTGTGTATTTGATTGGAAGGGCTGGAAGATAGGGATGCTTATCTGTTACGATAACAACATTATTGAAAATGTAAGAGCCACAAAACTTTTAGGTGCCGAGATCATATTGATGCCGCACGTTACCATGTGTACACCATCAACCCGACCGGGTGCAGGCTTTGTTGACCCCAAACTTTGGGAAAACCGAAAAAATGATCCAACCACGCTTCGCGAAGAGTTTGAGGGTTTAAAAGGCCGTAAGTGGCTCATGAAATGGCTGCCTGCCCGTGCTTATGATAATGCCGTGTTCTGTATTTTCTCTAATGCCGTAGGTATGGATGATGACCAGCTCAAGAACGGCCACTCAATGATCATTGATCCGTTTGGGGATGTATTGGCCGAGTGTACTGCACTCGATAACGATTTTACCATAGCCGAACTGCATCACGATAAGATAGCCCTCGCTGGTGGTACCCGCTATCTTAATGCCCGCCGCCCCGATCTGTATAGGAATATTATTGGGCAGGAGCACAACCCTCAGCAACAGGTATCATGGCTGGCAAAAGAAGCCGACTAATACGCCGGTTGGTTAATGGCTAACCACCTTTAGCCCCACAATTGAACCGATAAGTGTAGTGATAAAGAACAGGCGCCAAAAGGTTGCCGGTTCTTTAAATATGATGATGCCCACAATAACCGAACCTACCGCGCCAATGCCCGTCCAAACGGCGTAAGCTGTACCAATGGGCAGGGTTTGGGTAGCTTTCATCAATAAACCCATGCTCGCAATTAGCGATACCAGGAAACCTGCAAACCACAAATACATTTCGGTACCGCTGGTTTGCCTCACCTTACCCAGGCACGATGCAAACAGTATCTCAAACAAACCACCAATAATAACCAGTAACCAGTTCATATAATTTTTATTTGCCACAAAGGTGATGAACTGTGGGCGCTTAAAATTTTACAAATGTTAAAAAATGAAATCAGCGGCGGGCTGCCCTGATGCGGCTCAGGCTCACCTGGGATATGCCCAGATACGAGGCGATATGCCCTAACTGCACGCGCAAAAGCAGGTCGGGATTTTTGTTGATAAGATCGGTATAGCGTTCTTCGGCAGTTTTAAACTGCATGGCTATCAGGCGTTCTTCGGTGCGCACCAGCTCGCGTTCGGTAAATTTGCGGCCCCAGTTGGCCAGGTGGATATCCTGCTGATACAACTGCTTTAGTTTTTTTATGTCGATGCGATACAGGTTGCAGTCTTCCAGCAGCTCAATGTCTTCATAGCTCGTTTGGCCGGCGATATAACTGTTCATGGTAAGGGCCACATCGCCTTCGGCGCCAAACCAAAAGGTCACCTGCCCGTTCGGGGTATCGGCATAAGCCCTAACCATACCTTTGCTGATGAAATAGATATACCGCTCCACTTTATCGGCAGTTAACAGGATGTGGCCTTTGGGGTAGCGCACATCTTTTACCAAATCCCTGATGGCTTGTTTTGAAGCATCGGGCAGGGGATAAAATCGGTCTAAAATATCATCAAGGGTCATAAATGGCTCGTGCGCTTTATCGCCCAAAGTAAAGCGCATTTATCGGGATATCAAAAAACTTATTCCACCACCAGTGCGGGCTTTTTAAACTTTACTTCAGATATTACCGTTGCCGCAAAAATTAAACATCCGCCTAACAGAATACGCCACGAGATACTCTCGCCCAGCATAAATACGGCAGTGATGGCACCAAATACAGGTTCAAACAGGTAGATGATGGCCACTTTTTCGGCGCTGATGTAGCGTTGCGATATGTTAGATACCGTGTACATATACGCCGTTGAAAACAGCGCACAAAAAGCTATGCCCAGCCAAAAAGTTTGGTTTGCAGGCATCCAGTTACCGTCGCTTTGCGATAAGGCAAGTATAAAGGCCAGCACGGTGCTCATGGCAAACATGGGTACTATGGTACTGATCAAATTTCGTACAGCGGCTTGCCTCTCAACCATGATAAGGTAAATAGAGAAACCGAATGAACCGGTAATGGTATACAGGTCGCCGATGCTGATGTTAAAGTTTTCTTTTATGGAAATTACAAACAAGCCGCATAACGCAATAACGGCAGCCACCCATATTTTTAAGGGTGCAGCCTTGCGATAAAAAAGCAACTTAAGCACAGGGATGATCACCACACAACTGCCCGCCACAAATGAGCATTGCGATGCCGATGTATGCGTAATACCCAGCGTTTGCAGGTAAATGCCAAAACATAGAGGGATAGCTAACCCCGCACCCACCAACAACGACGAAAGGCTTGTTTTCTTTACCTCTTTCCAAAAAATGACAGATAGAACTATGGTTGCACCCAAAAAACGGTAAAACATAAAAAGCGACGACGAGTAATTACCGATAGCCAGTTTAGTAACTGAAAATGATATACCCCAAAATGCAGTGCCTACGATCAAAAGGATAAGAAATATGTGCTTTTTCTCCATGGCTTTACTTAATTAGATGTAGTTGCGTTCAATGGTTTTTTCATCAGGATATCGGTCTGTTCATCATCGCCCAGTTTAAAAACATGTTTGTCAAAAGCAGTGAAGCCATTTTTGTGGTAAAAGCGTTTGGCGCGCTCGTTATCTTCCCACACACCAAGCCATACGTAATTAGCCGCTAAATCTTGGGCAATTTGGATAGCCTTATCGTAAAGCAGTTGCCCCACTTTTTTACCAAGGTACGCGTGTTTTACATAGATGCGCTCAATCTCCAGGTGGTCATTGCCAAGGGGTTCTACCTGTGCCAGGCCGGTGTTAATCTTTAGGTAACCAATGATGGCATCATCAAGGATAGCGAACCAGAACTGAGAACCATCATTAAGCAGTTCGCTGGTTAGTTTTTCTACAGAAAGGCTGTTTTTTAGATAATGCGCCATGTTCTCTTTTGAGTTAAGGTGCTCAAAAGTTTCACAAAATGTATCTATGCTGATCTGCCTAAGCTCACTCGCCTCATCGATAGTTACCCTTGCTATCCTGATATTTTCCATGCCTCAAAATTACGATGCTAACAAATGCAATAAAATGCTATTTAATCATCCTGTAATGCGTAATTTGCATTAATGGATCTGCAGCAAATAAGATACTTTTTAGCGCTCTCGCGCGAGTTACACTACTGGAATACAGCTGGGAAGATGAATATAACCCAATCGGCATTAACACGGCAGATCCAGTCGTTGGAGGCTGAGTTGGGCCTGCAATTGTTTGAACGCAACAAACGAAACGTTAAACTTACGCCCGCCGGAAAATTCCTGAAAGAAAAATGGGAAGTAGAACTGGGCGAGATGGAATTTATACACCAGTTTGCCAAACAGATCCACCTGGGCGAACGTGGTACCATCCGCATAGCGCATCCCGATTCTATATCCGGCTCACTGATGCCCGATATACTGGCGCGTATCTCAAAAGAGTTTCCGCAGTTGAGCGTGGAGTTGGTGCAACTGCCCTATGAAAATCAGCAGGAGTATCTGACCAATTACAAGATAGATCTTGCCATTACCCGTGATGTGAACAAACACAGCGAGATAAAATCAAAAAAGATCCATACCGATCACCTGGCGCTGGTAGTGCCGGAAGGTCATCCATACAAAACGATCAAAGACCTTTCTACCGAAAACCTCGCGCAGCAAAAGTTTATATTGCCGGTAAAAGACGAGGGGAGCAGCTACAGTGATATCATTAAGCAAATTTTCAGGTCGTACGAGTTTTCGCCCAATGTTTTCCTGCTGTCGGAGTTTGGCTCAACCATTATGGCGCTGGTGAGGAAAGGCCTTGGCATAGCTATCCTGCCCGATTCTTACCTGTACCACGAAAGCCCCGGCATCCGTTTTATACAACTGCCTTTTAAAACAGATATATATGTTAACTGGCGCGCCGAAGACCATAACCCTATACTGTCAAACGTTTTGAAGCTGATCCTGTAAACGTCTTCGTGGTGTTTTAACCAAGCAGTTTGTTTACCACTTTATTGAGCGTTAAGCCTTGTACCATTACAGAGAAAACAACAATGATAAAGCTGCCGCCAAGTATAACCGCGCGGTAAGGCGACTCGGGCAACGACAAAGCCAGCGCCACAGAAATACCGCCACGCAAGCCACCCCAGGTAAGTATAGTGATACTGTTGTATTTCAATTTTAAGGTGCGCCTTAGTAAAACCACGGGTAGGATAATGCTGAGCGCCCGGGCCATCAACAATAAAATTATTGCTACCGAGCCAATAAGCAGGTAACTGTTGTTTATGGTGATGCCAACCAGTTGCAGGCCTATCATTACAAACAGGATGGTGTTTAAAAGATCGTCGAGCAGCTTCCATATACGGCCGAGGTAATCATTGGTAGGCGAGTTTTCTTCTACGCCGATGGGATGGCTGCCAACCAATAAACCTGCTGCAACAACAGCCAGCGGTACTGATACATGCAGCGCACTGCCTATTGCCGAGATAGCCATTACAAGCGTTAATGAAATAAGCACGATGGTCTGAAAATCAGTAATGGAACGCATAAGTTTATAGGCTATCCATCCGGTTATAATACCGAGCGCCAGGCCGCCAAATACCTCTTTACTGAAGAGTATAGCCGCTTCCTGCAGGTGGAAAGATTTATCGGGCGTTTCGGCCAGTTCTAAAAATGTGACGAAGAGTACCAGCCCTATGCCATCGTTAAAAAGGGATTCGCCGGAAATGATGGTTTCCAGCCTTGTGGGCATTTTTGAATTTTTGAGCAATGCCGCAACTGCCACAGCATCGGTAGGTGATACCAGGGCACCGAACAACAGGCAGTAAATAAACG
Organism: Mucilaginibacter conchicola; assembly: GCF_003432115.1. Classification (GTDB taxonomy): domain Bacteria; phylum Bacteroidota; class Bacteroidia; order Sphingobacteriales; family Sphingobacteriaceae; genus Mucilaginibacter; species Mucilaginibacter conchicola. The sequence continues at coordinate 1,179,858 of NZ_QWDC01000001.1, read as the reverse complement.
GTATCTGCATGCCCAAAAGCGGGGCCAGTTCAAATAACAATCCCGCAAATATCAGTGTAGACAATATTACCCCAACAGTGCTGATGGTGATCACTGCGCCTAAACCATCTTTAAGCCGGTTAATATCAAAATGCAGGGCACTTGCAAACAGTAAAAAGCCCAGGAGTACATCGAGCAGGGTTTTTGAAAAATCTATTTCACCGGCCAGGTTATGCAGAAAGCCGCTGATAACCGGGAAGGATTTGCCCGCCACCAGTGTTAGTACAGCTGCAATTATGGCCAGCAGCATTACGCCGATTACGCCGGGCAGGCGTATCCAGCGGGCGTTTATGTAACTGAATAATGTACTTACCGCGCACAGGGCGGTAATAATAGCAAATATGTTCATTTATAAAATTTCTTCTGTTGTAAGATGCATTAACCCCAAAAATGTTGTTAAGGTTTTCTGAAAGATCTTACTTCCTCGGCCGTTACCATGCTGGCATTATTGCCAAACTGGCTGCGCACGTAAGTGAGCACCTGGGCAATCTGCTTATCACTCAACTGGCTGAATGATGGCATTACGCTGTTGTAGGCATGGCCTTTAACCGTAACCGGCCCCTGCAATCCCTTCAAAACTGCTTGTATAGCCAAACGTTTTTCGGCATACGGGCCGCCAACCACCCACTCAGAGCCTGCCAAAGGTGGGAACAAATTACCATCGCCTTTGCCATTGGGCTGGTGGCAGCTCATGCAATACTTTTTATAAAGCGCAGCTCCCGGCGAGAGCATGTTGCGGCTGCGGTCGTCACTAACAGGGTTGGGGTCGCGGTAAAACTGTTGCTTTTTGCGCAGCATAGCCTGCAGGTTGGTTTGGTTAAAGCCTGCTTTGTTGCCGGTGAAACTTACACGCCAGATGCGCCCTTTTTCGGTATCGCTGATGAGTAGTGAACCGTCAGGAACTTCGGCAAGCCCCATTGGGCGGTAAGCCGCTTCACTGGCGCTGAGGATGGTCTGTTTGCCTGTAAAACCATCAGCAAATAACTCCCAGTGGCCTGATGGTTTGCCGTTCTTAAATGGCACAAACGCAATGCAGTATCCTGCCTGAGGGTATGGCGAGCGATTGGTTGAACCATGGAAAGCCACAAAAGCCCCGTTCTTATACCTTGCCGGGAATTGGCTGCCGCGATAAAACAGCAGGTCGTTAGGTGCCCAATGCGCGGGAAAGGCCACCAGTGGTTGAATATACTTTGCACCCTGGCCTGCCTTTTTGCCATCACCACCATACTCGGGATTTAGCATGCGCTGCTTTTTGTACGGGTCGTAATAGTAATAAGGCCAGCCTGCGTCTGCTCCGGGTTTTATCTGCAGAAATTCTTCGGCGGGTAAAACCGCGCTTTGCCAGGCATTAAATTGTTTCGGGAAAAGCAGGTGCATGTCATCGCGCCCATGGGCAACTATATACAAGCATTGGTTGGCGTGGTTCCAGTCCATCGCAACAACGCTGCGCAGTCCGGTGGCATAGCGTACACCGTCTTTGGGTTGCTGATTTAATTTGTTGGCATCAAACTGCCATATACCGCCTGCGGTATCCAATAGGGGGCAGCCTTTCATCCCTTTAGAGCCGGGTACGCGGTTTTTTTCCTGGCAGGCGTTTGAGGCCGCACCAAAAGCCACGTAGATATGCCCGGCATCATCAAATGCCAATGGCTTGCTATCATGCTCGTGCTGGCCCGCAGGGTCGTGAATCACCAGTTCAGGTTCGCCTTGCGGGATATGGGATGAGGAGCCGAGTTTCATCCGGAAAACATTGGTCTCCGAGCTGAAATAAAGGTAGCCATTGTAAACGCGCATGCCGGTACCATAGGTACCTTTGTCTTCGTAGTCGGCAAATTTTTGGATGATATCCGCACGGCCATCCCCGTTGGTATCCCGCAAAGCGGCGTTGCCGCCTGCTTTGTCGGGAAAACGGAGTTTTACGTATATATCGCCATTGCTGTTCACCGCAAGGTGCCTGGCCGCGCCGGGTAAGCTATCAGCAACCGTAACGGCGCTGAAGCCTTTGGGCAGCAAAAGATCACCCGCTTTAGGAGCAGGTTTTTTATCGGCACTAAGTGCCAATAAGAACGGGATAGCGATGGTTAAAAGGATGATGCGCTTTGCAGCACATCTCATTCTTCGTCTATAGCAATATCAGCTAAGGCTACCAGGCGTTGTTCGCCAAGGTATTCTATCCAGATACTGTTCCATCCGCTACAATCGTAGCCCAGAAATTTTACTTCGGTTATCAGTTTGTTAAAGCCTTCAAACGGGCGACCTAAGTAGCGCAGCATCATGCCTATTTGTAATTCGTTTTTGCTCATTGTAGTTTTCTTTTTGGTAAATGAAAAATGCGTGCAGGCCATTTTTTTGGCTGCATTAGAAATTGATACAAGAAGTGCGCGAACTATGTATTTGAATGGAACGGAAAAAGCAGCGTTCGGTAAAAATGCTGCAACGGAACTTTAGAAAGTGGCCTGAACCATTGTGTAATTAACTGACCTGATAAGGTTTGGGAGTTATAGCTTGAAAGTTTTAGGAGCTGTATTGGCCAACGGAAAAGGAATTGGATTTGCTGGCCGCTGCGTTCTTCAACCAAACAGCCTTCGCCGGGCTGCATGGGCTTATTAAGATGGTCTTTACCGTCTTTATTTTGCTCTTGTTGGGTGATGTCATCATTGGATTTTACAGCACGATGCTGCGCCACCGATGGCGTTAGCTTTACAGCTAATATTAGTCCAAACAATACCTTTATCCACCACCTCATATCTACAAATATATAACTATTAGGCAAAATGCTGCCATTTAAATCCTAACAATTGTTAAACAAAAAAGGTTTTATTAACAATTTATACTTTCAAACCGCCAAAAATACTGGTCATGATTACGGCTAACACAAGTAGGGTAATGCATACATAAAGGCGGTCTTTCTCCAGCGCGAAACCAACCAATGAGAATACAATGCGTAGCACCGGCGTAGCTATCAGTAATAATACACCCAATTGGATAATTCCCGCCGCATTAAAGCTTAAAGCGCCTTCTATGATGCCGCCGTAGGTGGTAAAGCCTGCGCCCTCGCCCGTAAATTTATGATATGATGGCATGGGAGCACTTCCGTTAGATACGATGTAAAATGCCCCGCCAATAAAGGCTACTATGGTTGCAGTGAGCACCCCGTAGCGCAATAGCTGACCAACAATTTGCTCCACATCGGTATCTTGCCATTTATTTGAAACTGTCTTTTTCATGATTTTCTTAAATGTTAAAATTTGTGCTGAAAGCCGTTGTACATCATCTCAATGGCAACAAAAACTATGGCCGCGCAAAAGATCACCCTCAGTACCTGCGGGTTCATCTTCATTAATAATTTAGAGCCGGTAAACGCGCCACCCAATACGCCCAGCATAACAGGGAAAGCCAGCCCCGGATCCATATAGCCGCGTTGCAGGTACACCACTGCACTTGCTGCAGCCGTTACGCCTATCATAAAATTACTGGTGGTAGTACTTACTTTGAAAGGGATGCGCATAGCAGTATCCATTGCCAATACTTTTAATGCGCCCGAACCTATGCCCAACAAGCCCGATATAACACCGGCAACCGTCATGATTGAAAAGCCTGCGCCGACGTTTTTAAGTTGATAGGCTACCTCGCCCTGCTTGGTAGGGTAGGTACTGTTGAGTTTTAATTTCTCTGCCATCGGACTACCCTGCGTCAAAACTTCCTGATTTTTCTTGCGCAGCGTCATGGCTGCAGAGAAGATCAATACCGCGCCGAACATAATGGCAATGGTGTTGGTGGGCGTGTACACGGCAATTAGTGCACCGATAACCGCGCCGATAGTAGTGGCGATCTCCAAAAACATCCCCAGCCTGATGTTGGTGATGCCCTCTTTAACATAAGCGCTTGCCGAACCGCTTGAGGTAGCTATTGAGGCCAGCAAAGCCGCGCCGATGGCGTAACGAATATCTACCCCGAAAACTAATGTTAGCAAGGGGATAACTACCACGCCGCCGCCCAAACCGGTAAGCGAACCTAACAGGCCAGCCAAATAGGAGCCAACCAATAATATAATGCTGAAAGTTAATATGGTCATTGTAGTAGAATTAATAGTTGTTGTTTAAGATCTGCTGAAGCACTTCCTGCGCCTGTTTGCCTTTTTTGGATTTGATGGCGTTGAAAAGCTGCTCATGCAGGTGATGACTAAAGGCGAAGTGCGATACGCCCTGTTTCTCGCGCTCTTTAAAAAAATGGCGGATGGTGTCTGTAAAGCTCTGGTACAGGTCGGCCAGTACGGTATTGCCTGATGCTGAGGCGATGGTTTGGTGAAAGCCAATATCGGCATCCATGCATTGCTGGCGTTCGTTGTTTTCTATAGCTGTGCGGCGTTTGTTTAGCCATTGCTGCATAGCTACCAGTTGCTCTTCGTTCCTGTTTTGAACGGCTAAGGCAATGATCTCTTTCTCGAGCAGGTTTCGTACGGCATTTACCTCGTCGAACTTTGCATGGCGAATCTTATCATTAATAGATGCTGAAGGTCTATCGGCATTTACTGTAGTGCCCGCGCCTTGCTGAACGGTAAGGATACCGGCCATTGCCAAAGCTTTTACTGCTTCGCGGATGGATGAGCGGCCAACGCTGTACATTTTCATTAATTCCGGCTCTGTTGGTAGCTTTTCGCCGGTTTTGAACCTGCCGCCTGCAATATCATCCTGTATTTTGCGACTGATCTGATCGCTGAGTTTTAGTTTGACATCTGACATAATGATACAAAGGTACGATGTTTTATTAAACATATGATGAATTTATTTAAAACATCTGTTAAACTTACCTTCATCAAACAAAAAAAGCCACCCATTACAGGCGGCTTTTCTAACTAAACAAATAAACCTCTCGGAGTATTAATCTTTGGCTGGCGTGGTTTTTACCTCGCTGCCGTCTCTTATTTCTTCGCTGGCTACTTTTACTATTTGTGCTCCTGCGTTTAGCTCACCAAATACCTCGGTTTTATCATCAGCTGAGCGACCAGCGGTTACCGGTACCCATTTTGCTTTCCCATTCTCGATTGCAATTAAATAAACACCCAGGGTTGAGTTTAATACCGCTTTGGTTGGTACCACAAAAGCGCCACCATCGCCCGCTACGGGGATGTGTACTTCTGCTACCATGCCCGGTAAAAGTTTTTTGTCGGCGTTGGTTACATCCATCTCAATGCGTTGTGCACGTAGTTTTGAATCTAAAGCACCTGCCAAACGGTTTACTTTGGCATTAAAGGTTTTCCCCGGGAATGCTTTTACGGTAAAGCTGATCTCGCTTTTATCGTTCAAAGCACCCGTATAATTCTCCGGCACGCTAACGGCAAGGCGCAGTTTCTTTTGCTCCTGCAGGGTAAATACCGGCATCTCCGATCCTTTGCCTGATGGGCCTACATAAGCACCGGCACTTACGTTACGCGCGGTGATGATGCCATCAAAAGGTGCACGGATGGTAAGATAATCGCGGTTAGCGCCACTCTCTTTGTAGGCTGCACGGGCAGCTTCCAATTGTGCCAGGTCTGAGTTTTGTTTGGCCAAAGCCAGGTCTAACTCATTAGGCGATACTGTGCCTGGTGTTTTGCTGGTTTCTAACAAACGTTTGTAAGTTGCCTTGCTGGCCTGGTAAACCGCTTCCTGCGATTGCAACCTTGATTGTGCGCCTGATAGTTGTGAGTTTACCTCAGGTGCTTCCATAGTGGCCAATAACTGGCCGGCTTTAACCTGTGTACCTATATCGGCGTTGAGTTTTTTAATAAAGCTGTTCACTTTGGCGTAAAGATCAACCTGCTGGTAAGCCACCAGTTCGCCGGGTACGTTAAATGATGTGCTGATAGCACCTTTTTGCAGGCTGATCACCTCGGTGGCAGGTGCCTCTGCAACTTCAGCTTTTTTATCTTTTGACTCAGACGAGCCGCAGGCCTGCAATGCCAGTGCCACGGCAGAAACCTTTAATAAATTTATGATGGATGACTTGTTCATATTAGTGAGTGACAGGAGTGTTTGTGTTGATATAAAATTTACTTTCTTCGTCTTCAGGGTCGAGTGATACGCTTTGTGTAGTAGCATTACCCTGGCCCCATGCAAACGCCAGCGGCAGGATAAACAATGCTGCAAAGGTAGAAGCTATAAGGCCGCCCACAACAGCACGGCCAAGCGGCGACGACTGGTCGCCGGCCTCGCCTAAACCGCTTGCCATAGGTATCATACCCACAACCATTGCCAGGGCGGTCATCACAATAGGGCGCATACGCAGGGCCGCAGCTTCTTTGGCCGATTGCAGCGCGTTACCGTTATGCTTGCGCAATTGCTCGGCATTGGTAATGAGCAGCACCGCGTTGGAGATGGATACACCTACCGACATGATCATACCCATGTATGATTGCAGGTTCAATGTAGACCCGCAAATGATCAGCAACAACAACGAACCCAGTATTACCGCCGGAACGGTTACCAGTACGACGCCTGATACTTTGAACGACTGGAAATTGGCCGCCAGCATCAGGAAGATCACCACAATGGCAACGATCAATCCGTTCTCCAAACTGCTCATGGTATCGCCAAGGGTTTGGGTTAAACCTATCATTTCCACATTTAAACCGCGCGGCAGTTCGCCAAGGGCGTTGATGGCTTTCTGTACATCTTTTGATGCCGAACCCAGATCGTGGTTATTTAAGTTGGCTGTTACCGATAGTACCGGCATGGCACCTAAGTTATCATTTTCGCCGTAGGTAGTACCGGGGGTGATGGTGGCAACGTCGCTTAGTACAGGGCGATCAGAGTTGCGCAGGATAGGGGTTTCGCCTATATCATTAATGCTGCTCATTTTAGCCTCAGGTACCTGGATCTGCACACTGTAGCTGTAACCTGTCTTTTCATCTATCCAGATATTTTTCTCGGTATAACGTGATGATGAGGTAGAGGCGATCAGTGAACGTGATATATCGCTCATATCCACCCCTAATTGTGCCGCACGTTGGCGGTCAACTTCTACCTTGATAGACGGGTATTTGGTTGACTGGCCCAACTGCACATCGCGCAGGTAATCTATCTTTTGCAACTGAGCTATCAGTTTATTAGCGTATTCTTCGTTCAGTTGTTTGTTACGACCGGAGATCCTTACCTCAACCGGGGTAGGAGAACCCTGGCTCAGGATCTTATCCGTAAGCTCTATCGGCTCAAAAGATAGTTTCAGATCAGGCATTTCCTTGCTTACTTTAGCGCGGATCTTCTCTTTCAGCTCATCCAGATTTGGGTGATAATCTTCCTTCAGGGCAACTTGTATAATGGCCTCATGCGGTTGCGCCATCCATAAGAAAATAGGGCTTATGGAGAATAATGCCGGGTGAGAACCTACATAGGCCGAACTGATGGCCACATTCTCGGGCCCGGTTATACTGCTGATGGCATTGATGGTTGCCAGCGTCTTTTTCTCTGTTGATTCGATACGGGTACCCTCAGCAGCACGAATACGAAGCTGGAACTGCCCGCCGTTTACCTTAGGCAACACGTCGCGGCCAATGGTGTTCATCATAAAGCCTGCGGCAATAACAGTTATCAATAAATAACCGATAACAATAGGCTTGCGGAAAGGTACCATCCTGTCAATAAAGCGCATGTAGCTCATGCGAATGCGTTCAAAGCGGCTTATCTTGCCATCGCGGTTGCTGTCTGCACGTTCAACCAACTGGCCTTTTTGTGCCCAGGTATCGTGTTCGCCTTGGGCGTCCAGACCGGCTGCTGCAAACTCTTCGGCATCGGTCATTTCCTGACCGTCTGGTTTATGGTGATGTTTAATTTTCATCAGCCAGTTAGCCATTACCGGTACAAAAGTTTGCGCCAGGAAGTAAGAAATGATCATACTGAAACCGATAGCCAATGCCAGCGGCAGGAACAATGAACCCGGGATGCCGCCCATACTGAATGCCGGCGCGAAAACCGCCAGGATACAGAACAGGATGAGTAATTTAGGGAAGGCGATCTCCTTACAGGCATCCCAAATAGCCAGGGCCTTGGGCTTACCCATATCAAAGTGCTGGTGAATATTTTCAATGGTTACCGTACTCTCATCCACCAAGATCCCGATAGCCAGCGCAAGGCCGCTCAAGGTCATGATGTTGATGGTTTGCCCGAACAGACTGAGGAACAATACCGCCGAAATGATAGCGATAGGGATGGTTAAGATAACGATACAGGCACCGCGCACGTCGCCAAGGAACATGAGTACCATTAAACCGGTTAGTAAGGCACCAATGCCACCCTCGGTCAATAAGCTTTTTACAGAGTTAATTACATAGGTAGACTGGTCAAACTCGTAGCTCAGTTTCACATCCTCTGGCAATTGCGCCTGCATCTTTGGAAGCGATGCTTTTAGCTTTTGTACCACTTCCCAGGTTGATGCATCGGCACTTTTGGCAATGTTCAGGTAAACCGAACGACGGCCGTTTACCAGTGCATAGCCAGATGTTACGTCGGCACCATCTTCAACCGTAGCTACATCTTTTAGGTAAAGGTTTTGCACACCGCCTTTAAACAGCGGGATATCTTCAAAGTCTTTAATGTTATGTTCTGTAGTATTGGTTGGGGTGATATAGTTTTTATCGCCTACACGTACGTTACCTGATGGCGCAGTTAGGTTGTTCACACGTAAAGCTTCTATCAATTGGTCGGGCGTTAAGTTGTGTGATCTTAGCTGTTGCGGGTCAACCTTAATTACTACGGTACGCACGTTACCACCAAATGGCGGCGGGCCAACCAAACCCGGTATTTGTGTGAAGGATGCACGTACGTAAACGTTGGCCAGGTCGGCAAGTTCATTATTACTGCGTTTGTTGCTGCTTAATACTATCTGGCCTACAGGCAGGGTAGAAGCATCAAACCTGATAATAAACGGCGGGTTTGAGCCGGGTGGGAAAATTGCCTGGGCACGGTTAGAGAAAGCACTCACCTCGGCAGCGGCCTGGGCCATGTTGGTGCCGGGATAAAAGCTTATCTTCATCAGGGTAAGGCCCTGTATGTTTTTAGTCTCGATGCTTTTTACACCGTTCACAAACAACAATACGTTAACGTATTGCTTACCAAACATGGCTTCCATTTGCGACGGGGTGTAGCCCGAGAATGGGTGCGAAAGGTAGATAACGGGCAGATCGAGCTTAGGGAAAATATCAACCTTTATAGTAGTGGCCGATTTGATGCCGAAGAACAGCATACCGGCAACCAGCACCATAATGGTGATAGGTTTACGCAGCGCAAAACGAATTAAATTCATCAGTATATATTATAGTTCATTTACAAAAAGGTTCAGATCGCCGGTGGCGGCAGCTTTCAACAGCAGGGCCTGCCATACATTATTGTAGGCTATGTCGCGATCGGTCTCGGCGCGGATAAGTGCGTAACGGGCCTGGGTAACATCAACCAGGTTGGTTAGCCCGTTTTTATACAGTACCGATTTTTGCAACCACGCATCGCCGGCAGCTTTAATTTGCACGGGAACCTCGCGGTAGTTGGTAAGGGCGTTCACAATTTTCTTGTCAGACAGGTTTACCTGTGCGGTAAGTTCCTGGCGGGCAAGGCTATATTCATCATTTAAACCTGCACTGATAAGGCGTTGTGCTTTTACCTGCTTAGCCACACGGAAGGGCTGCGTAAAGTTCCAGCTGATGCCAACACCTACCAGATAGTTTGAACGGGTTGGGTTAACGCCATCCCAGTAGTTACCGCTGTAAGCCGTTTGGTCTGTTATATAATTACTGCTGAAACCAGAACCTCTTGATTGGAACACACCCTGCAGCGAGAAAGTAGGGTAGCTGAATGTACGCAGGTAGTCGGCTTGCTTATCGCTAACTGCAATGCGGCTTTTGTAGTAATCCAGAACGGGGTGTTTGGCCGATACACTGTCTGATGCAGTAGCACCTGCAATATCAGCAGGGATACGCGAGGTGAAGGTGGTATCTAACGCGAAATCTGCGCTCTGCGAGCCTATCAGCACAGCTAATGTCTTAGCTTGTTCCTGCTCGGCATTCAGCGCCTGTACCAGTAATATTTTAGCACCCGAGATCTCGGCGTTGGCCTGTGATGAATCTACACCGGCTATCAAACCACCTTTTGCGCGGGCAAGCACCACAAAGCGTGAGGTATCTGCACGTAACAGGTTCTTGCGGTATGATGTGGTGATGCGTTGTGCTGCAACCAAATTCAAGTAAGCCGCAGCCACTTTAATTTTTTGTTGGAAAATCTCCTGTTGGTAATCGTTGTTATCGCGTTGGGCAACAGCCTGGGCAGCACGTACACGGTCGCGGGCACGGCCAAAGGCAAAGAAATCCCAGTTCATGTTGGCCAGGTACAAGGCACCAAATGCGGCGTTCCAGTTCTGTTTAGCCAGCGCCGGGCCCGATGAGGCTACTGCACCGCCAAATGCATAAAGCGGTCCGTTTTGCCCGTTAATGGTACCGTAGGCTTGCTCCACACCCAAATTAAGGTTGGGCAGGTATTCGCGTTTGGCCTGGTCTACACCAGCTTTTGATGCGTTGGCATAGTTGGCCTTGGCTTTAATGGTACCGTAGTTGTCGGTGGCCATTTGCAGGGCCTCTTTTAAACTGAGATGTTGCTGTGCTTTTGCACTATCTGCCAGCAGAAAGGCAGATGCTAAAACTAAAAGGGATAGTTGTTTCATTTACTTCAAAAAAGCGCCGTTAATCGATCGATTAACGCAAGGCAAGACTACCGCTACTTTTTGAAGCAATTTTGAAGTACTGTTACAGAATTGGCAGAATGTTTGGGTTTATGACAAAAAGATTACGCAATAGCAGGCTCATTGTTAAAAAATGTCTCCTCAACGGCTACTGTTTCTGTCTGCGTAACAGCTTCGTTACTAAAGTCTACCCGTAAAATATGTTCCTGATTTTCGTAGCTGTAATTTACCTCAAAATTATTCACAGAACAGATCTGCTGAACAATGGATAAACCCAACCCTACACTATCGGCGCACTGGTTTGATTTTTTGAAACGCTGGAACAGCATTGCCGGGTCAACCTCAGGCGCAAGGCCGGGGTTTTTAACAGTAAGTTGGGTAGTAGTTAACGTGATATCGATGTACCCGTCAGGGTCATTGTAGCGGATGGCATTGCTCAACAAGTTGTTCAACAGTATCTCTGCCAGAACGGGGTGTATCTGCAACGGAATATTGCTGCCGATGTGGTTGCGCAACTCAATGCCTTTTACCTCAAGGTGTGGCTCAAGAGCTTTTACCATATCCTTGGCAATACGGCAGAATTTAACCATCTCGGTGGTCTGATATTCAGAGTTATTCAATTTGGTAAGCAGAAGGAGAGAGCGGTTAATTTTTACCAACTTCTCTATCGAATATTGCATATCGCCTATCAATTGGGCTTGTTCGGCGTTTATTTCGGTCTCTGACAAAAGTTCAAGTTTGGTGCGCATAACAGCAAGTGGTGTTTGCACTTCGTGCGATGCATTCTCACTGAACTCTTTCACGGCGGCATATTCTTTTACGGCTCTGTCGGTCATGTTTTGCAGAAAGCTGTTCAGCTCTTTAAATTCGGCGGTAGAGGTAGGGGCTAAAACCAGTTTCTCCTTACTGCCAAGTGTAAATTGTTCTATGCTTCTTAGGGTTTGTTTAAACGACGACAGGATGTATTTTGAAACCAGCCTGCCGCTGATGAGCACGCTAAGCGTGATCAAACCCATTTTCCAGGCCAGTGCGTACACCATCCCCATAATGATCTGTTTGCCCTGGGTAACGTAATTATAGGTGGATACCGCGTAAACCTTATTGTTGATGTTGTAGTACGAGGTAACATCCATGCGGCACTCATCACGCTTTAGCTCGGCGTTGTAGAAATTATAGTTCCGGCTTTGCATTTTAACGGCAGGCATGGCTGCAACCTGCTTAACAGTTATGGGCCTGTCGAGGATGTATTGGTGAGGTGGCTGACCGGCTTTCAGTTGTTCGGCAACTTTATCGGTAACGTCTTTTAGGCGGGTTATTTCGGCCTTGTTGATGTTGCCTTTTATGCTGCGGTATGATATGATCATGGTGAACGGTGTTACCACGAACACCACACCCATTATCCAGTAAGTGAGCTTGTTAATTAACTTCATTGTGCTTCCTCTGCTCCTTTAAAGCGGTACCCTAATCCGTACACGGTATCAATATAATCGGTACCGTTCAACTGCGATATTTTGCGCCTTAAATTTTTAACGTGCTGATAAACAAAGTCTAAATTATCTAAATTATCTGTATAATCTCCCCAAAGGTGGGTAGCAATAGCTTGTTTTGACAATACCCTGTTTTTATTCACCACAAAATACATTAGCAGGTCAAATTCCTTGCGGGTAATATCCAGTAACTGGTTGTTGATGTAGGCCTGCAAAGTATCTGTATTCAGGTTTATCTCGTTAAAGCTGATGATGTTGTTGTTGGTTGCCGCAGGGTTTTTACGGCGATAAATGGCACGCAGGCGCGCATGCAGTTCGGTAAGGTGGAAGGGTTTAGTAATGTAATCGTCGGCGCCACCTTCAAGGCCCTTGATTTTATCGTCAAGCGCTTCCTTGGCCGAGATGATAAGCACCCCGCTTGGGATATTTTCCTGCTTAATGAGTTTTAACAGATCGAGGCCGTTACCATCGGGCAGCATAATATCCAGCAGTACGCAGTCGTAATCTACCGAAAGTAGTTTATCACGTGCTTTAGCATAAGTATCGGCCAGTTCGCAGGTATAGCCCTCACGCACCAAAAAATCGTGAATGCTGGCACCAAGCCTCGGGTTATCTTCAAGCACAAGTACTTTCATCGGCACAAATATAAAATGCAATTCTGAAACAAATCTGAATTGCATTTTATAGATGGGTTTAAGGTGCTTTGGTTTAAAGTCTTATATCTTTCCAGTCATCAGTTTTAAATGGCGATGCAGGCAGGCCGGCTTTATTATAAAGCGTACCATCCGGGTTGTTTTGCCAATCGTACCGCACGGCAACAGGTTGCGCCACATCGGGGCTACTTACGGTAACATTATTTCCGTTGATGACCGCCTTAGCAGGATAGAATTTCTTATCATCACCCGCTACAAAAAAGCCTTTTAACTCCGTTGAGTTTTTGCTCATTAAACCGTTTGCATGGCTAAAGCTCAATTCAACATCTTTTCCATTTATCTTTTTAGATGACAGTGTAGGGCCGCTGTATTCCACTTGCTCATTGTAGTCTTTTGCTAACGCGATAAGCGCCAATCGTAAGCCCACGTCCTGTTTATTATGCGGATGGATATTTCCACCCTCGCCAATATCAATGGTCACTGCCATGCCGGTGTTTGGTACTGCCAGCGTGCCGGTTTGTGCGAAACGAAGCTCCGGCCAGTCCGCAACAGGTGGCTGATCTTTACAGTCGTAATTGGCTATCTGCACAAAATAAAAAGGCATGTTAGAGTTGTTGAACTTGCTGCGCCAATCTTTTATCAGCAGCGGGAACAGTGTTTTGTACTGCTCGGCCCTGTCGGCATTACTTTCGCCCTGGTACCATATCACACCTTTAAAAGTAAGGGGCAGGATAGGTGCTATCATGGCATTATAGATCAATGTTGGCCTGTTGGGTGTATTAGCATGCACAGGTGGTTGCTCCAGTTTGATCAACGGTACAGCTTGCTGGTAAGTCCACTCGCCCGCGATATCTAAAGTTTTTGACGGATCATTAGCCAATTGCAAGTTCAGCGGCCCTTTGTTGATGCCGCCCAAGCCGCCGTTATCAAACACGCGTACGGCTATTACATTTTTGCCCGCCTTAACCAGGTTGCCCGGTACAGTGTAGTTGCGCGGGTAAAAGAACTGTTCTGTATGGCCAACTTCCTGTCCGGTAAAAAAGCTCACATCGTAGTCGTCAATGCCGGTTAAGTTCAGCTTAAGGTCTTTTCCGGCCCAGTCTGCAGGCACATTCACCACCTTGCGGAACCACATAGTACCATCATAATTTGCAACGCCTGCCTGTTCCCAAAAATTCGGTAACTGCATTTTAGGCCACGCGCTGTCGTTAAAATCAGCCTGTGCCCAGGTTGCGTTGGTGCCTGTAAAGCCCGGGTCGCCGGTCATGCTGCGGTTTATCCACTGGCGCACCTCGTTTTTGTAACGGGCATCAATATCCGCTTGCGTTAATCCGCCTTCGGCAGTTTTCACAAATTCGGCAAACTCAGGCATGCTTTTAAGCGATGTGCCGCTGGTCCAGGCCTCTGCAACAGTACCGCCCCAGTTGTCGTTTATCAAACCGATGGGGATATGTTTCTCATCGTAGATCTTTTTAGCAAAGAAGTAGGCTACCGCAGAGAAATCTTTAACCGTTTCAGAATTACACTCGCGCCAAGCCCATTTCACTGGCACTTCCTGCTGAGGTTGAAAGGCTGTTTTGTTGTCTATCTTGATCATGCGGATGGCGCTGTATTTAGCTGCATCCTTAGTTTCCTGTTCCACGTTGTTAACACCGCCGTAGCCGTTGCCCACGGTCATCTCCATGTTCGACTGGCCCGAGCACAGCCACACATCACCGATAAGTACATTATTTAGTGTAAGTTTCTCGCCATCATCAAACGCTATCTGGTAGGGGCCGCCGTAAGCAGGAGTAGCAACCTTAGCCGTCCATTTGCCGTCGGCAGCAACTTTTACCTGGTATTTGTGCTTGTCCCAGGTTGGTACAATAGTTAGCTGGCTATTGGGTTTGGCCGTACCCCAGATGTTGGCTTTTGCCTTTTGCTGCAGCACCATGTTATCGGTAAAGCAACCGGCAGGCACCACCTTTGCCGAAGCAGATAGAGTAAGCAGAGACAAGGCCAGTGCCGCTGCTCCATAAAATCCTTTAATTTGGTAAGCGTTCATCATAATTCAGAGAGAGTGAAATGAGCGATGTTTATATTGGTTTTCTGTCCGCAATATAATAAAAACGATTTAGCTTGTATTTAAATTGCTATTTATTAAGTTTTTTTATAGATTGAACCCCGAAAAAGAACACTGTCTGATGTGCTCTTAAGCATTAGAAACGCTTTTTTTAATTATAAACTGATTTAAACCAATAACATTATCCCCATGATGTCTTTACGCCTGCAAGTATCGTGTTTGTTGTTAACCTGTGCTACAAGCGCAATGGCGCAGCAAAAAGTGCCGTCGTTAGATGAGCGATCGGTAAAATTTACAGTTGAGGCTGATACTGCCTGGTCGGGCGTGCTGAAACGTACGCATGGCTGGTTTGGTGCCGATGGTATTTATTCTATCCCCCTAAATGGTGCCGAGGCAAAAGCAGCAGGCCAGCGCGATAAAACTTTGTTCATTTTTAGTGATACCATGATAGGCGAGGTAAAGGATGGTACCATGCAGGATGGTTACAAAATGATCCATAATTCTACCGCGCTGCTTACTGGTGGCAAGCCGGATGCAAAACAGATGGAATTTTTCTGGAAGAAAGCAGCCAATGGCGAAGCAGAATCAGTATTTGCTCCCCAAACACAAAAAACAAAAGAGGGCGACTATTACTGGCTGGGCGACGGCTTTGTAAATAAAGAAGGCGATGGCTCTGTATATATCTTCGGGTATCGCATGCACAATGTGAGCGATGAGGCTTTTGGTTTCAGGGAGATAGGCAACACGCTTATCAAACTGAAAACCAGTGAAGCGCCAACGTTTAAAACCGTTAAACAAATGGATTCGCCGTTTTACCTGGCCGATAAAGAGGGGAACGGGGTAGGCTCGTTTGGTGCGGGCATTTACGCCAATACCAAAAGTGCGGGCGCAAAAAATCCAGATGGTTATATATATGTATATGGCGTGCGCGATTGGGCGAAGAACCTTGTGGTTGCCCGCGTATTGCCAAAAGATTTTGAAACTTATACAAAATGGCAGTTCTGGGATGGCAAAGCCTGGGTAGCCGAAATGGACAAAGTAGCCAATATTACCGACCGAGCCTCGAACGAGTTAAGTGTTATCCAACTGGCCGATGGCCGCTATGCCATGATATTCCAGGTGGATGCTATGAGCCATATTATAGGTATGCGCCTCGCCAATAACCTAACCGGCCCATGGGGACCTGTCATTAAAGTATGGGATTGCAAACCCGACCTGATCAAGAGTACTTTTGTGGTGTACAACGCAAAGGCGCATCCAACGCTATCTGGCACTAATGATCTGCTGATCAGTTATAACATCAACTCGCTCGATTTTATAAACGACCTGAAGATCCACCCGCAATTGTACCGCCCGCGTTTTATCCGTTTAAAGTTCCAGTAAAACATTGCAACCAAATTGTGACCATTAACCTTTAAAATAAGTTTGCTAAAACAATTTAGTTGTTTATATTTGACTATCTAACCGATTATAGACCTTTATTAAATAGCCATGTTTAACCTTAAGAAATTTAAAGGCGGCAAATTGCTGCTTTGCCTGCTGCTGGCTGCAGCTACCCAGGCACACGCTCAACAAACAGATGAGCAAAAGAAAACCGAAGAGCAAAAGAAAGCTGAGGCCTGGGCAAACTTCCAGAAGATGATAGAAGAGCGCATCCATAAAGATTGGGCATGGATGAAACGCTATGAAGAAGATAACGCCAAACTACCAGCACCCGCGGCCGGGGAAAAGCGTGTGGTTTTCATGGGCAACTCCATCACCGAAGGCTGGATCAATACCGACCCTGATTTTTTCAAAGGTAAATCTTATGTGAACAGGGGGATAGGCGGCCAAACTACGCCGCAAATGTTGGTGCGTTTCCGCGAGGATGTGATCAATCTTAAACCTAAAGTAGTGGTGATCCTGGCGGGTATCAATGATATCGCCGAAAATACCGGCCCTTCAAAAATTGAGAACGTGGCGGGTAACATCTTTTCCATGGCCGAACTGGCGAAAGTTGCGGGCATCAAAGTGGTTTTCTCATCGGTTATTCCTGCAAAAGCTTTTCCGTGGCACCCTGGTTTAGACCCGCGCGAACCTATTGCTAAATTGAACGCGATGCTGAAAGAGTACGCCACCAAAAATCATTTAGGCTATATCGACTATTATTCGGCTATGGTAGGTCCTGAAAAAGAGCTTAAGCAGGAGCTGTGTGTAGATGGTGTTCACCCCAACATGGCGGGATACAAAATAATGGAGCCCCTTGCCGAACAGGAAATTAAGAAAGCCTTGAAATAGGCTTTTATTTTTGATCAATCGCTAAATCGATTTATGTATAAACGTTTAACGCTGGCCTTTTTGCTGGCGGCATCTTTTACCGCAACCCGCAGCATCGCGCAGCAAATAAAACCTTTTAAAGCCGGCGACAGGGTGGTATTCACGGGCAACAGTATCACCGATGGCGGGCATTTTCACTCGTACATTTGGCTGTATTACATGACCCGGATGCCCAACATGCGTATCGACTGTTTCAATGCTGGCATCGGCGGCGATGTAGCCAAACAGATAGATGAACGCCTGGACGATGATGTATTTGCGCATCACCCAACCGTAATGACATTGAGCTTCGGCATGAACGACACCGGTTACCAGTGGTACAAAGGTGCCAAGGCCGATTCTAATTATAAGGCCAACATCGAACGCTCGTACCAAAGTTTCCAAAGCATCCAACAGCATCTAAAGACTCACCCAGAGGTTCGCAAGATCATGCTGGGTTCAACACCCTATGATGAGGCTGTTAAGATCAAATTCATAGCGCTTTATAAGAAGAACGAGGCTATCCAAAAGGTGATCGATTTTCAAAAGAAAGCTGCCGAAGCCAATAAATGGGAGTTCTACAGTTTTAATGAGCCCATGCAAGCCATTAACCAGCAACAACAAAAACGCGACACCGCGTTCACTATGGAAGGCACCGACCGCATCCACCCAACAAACGACGGCCACATGGTGATGGCCTACCTTTTCCTGAAAGCGCAGGGCCTTGCCGGTAAAAAGGTGGCGGATGTTGCCATCGATATAAAAAGTAAAAATGTAAAAGCGGAGAATTGCCAGGTAAGCAACCTCATTACCAAAGCAGATGGTTTAAGCTATATTTATAAAGCAAATGCTTTGCCTTATCCGGTTGATACGCTGCCAAGAGGCGGGGGCAATCAACCGCGCTCGCAGGCAGATGGTTTAAAACTGGTGCCCTTTCAACAGGAGTTTAACCAGGAGTTGGTGCAGGTGAAAGGCCTATCATCGCAAACCAATTACGCACTCAGGATCGATGGCAAGGATCTGGGTACGCGTACCGGTGCTGAACTGTCGCAGGGGATAAACCTGGCCGATATATCAGCCACACCTCAATACCAGCAAGCCCTTGCAGTAATGCATCTAAACGAAGAACGCTGGGCAACCGAGCGCCGCCTGCGCGAGTACTGGTGGCTGCAATACTCTATAATGAAACCGCACGGTCTGCTGCATAACGATGGCGAAGCAACGGTAGATTCGCTTCAGAAATACGCTAAAAAAGATTTCTTTGTGGCTGCCACGCTGAACACCTATTATAAGGCACGCCTTAAACCCGTGCGCGATGCCTGGCAGAAAGAAATGGACCTGCTTACTAACCAAATTTACCTGATAAACCGCCCCGTTGCACGTAAAGTGGAGATAACCGCGGTAAACCAACAGCAACATGTACTTACGCAGAAATAGAAAGTTTAAAGCATTATTAACCGGTATTATGCTATCGGCAGGGTTAAGCGCGTCGGCGCAGCAGGCTTGGTATATCGATGGCTACCACGGCGGTGTTTGGGGCCATTACCCCGACTGGAATACCCGCTTTATGGTGGATATGCTGAATAAGCAGCCCTTCTGGAAAATAAACCTCGAGATTGAACCCGAGACCTGGGACAGGGCATCGAAAGTTGACCCGAAGGCTTTTGCAGAGTTCGCGGCGCTGATGAAAGATCAGTCGGCCAATGGGCGGATAGAATATGTTAGTCCGGCTTACGGGCAGCCTTATATGTACAATATTGAAGGCGAAAGCATTATCAGGCAGTTAGGTTATGGTATGCAGAAACTGCGCGGGTATTTCCCCGGCATAAAGTTCAGCAGTTACTCGTCTGAGGAGCCATGTTTTACAAATGCCCTGCCGGGGATCCTGAGTTCGTACGGCTTTAAATATGCATCGTTAAAGAACCCCAATACATGTTTTGGTGGTTACACCCGTGCCTTTGGCGGCGAATTGGTGAACTGGATTGGTCCTGATGGCAGCACTATCATCGCCTCGCCACGTTATGCGGTTGAGGAACTGGAGCCAAAATCAACCTGGCAAACCATTGCCTGGAATAACTCGCCTAAATACATCAACGCTGCCCGCAAATATGGTATGGCCAACCCCATAGGTATGACCCTGCAGGATGCGGGCTGGAAAGGCGGCCCTTTCCTGGGCAAGGCGGATAGCGCAGGCCAAAAAAATACTTACACCACCTGGCGCAACTATTTTGAAACGGTTGTACCAAAAGATAAACGCACAGATTGGAAGGTTAGCCAGGAAGATATTCTGGTGAGCTTGGTTTGGGGATCGCAGGTGACGCAGAAAATTGCACAACGCGTGCGTGCTGCCGAGAACAATATTTTAAGGGCCGAGAAAGTTGCCGTTATCAATAAACTAACCAACGGGGCGGCGTGGCCGTCTGCCTCGGTCGACAGTGCGTGGCGCACACTATTGCTATCCCAACACCACGATTGCTGGATAGTGCCCTACAACGGTAGTAAAGGCGATACCTGGGCAGATAAAGTGATCAGCTGGACGGGTAATACCAATCACCTCTCAGATGATATTACTAATGGTTCATCGCTCTCAAAAGGTAATTCCGTGACTGTTTTAAATACGCAGGGCAAAGGCAGAACGGGTTTGGTGACTGTCGCTATCCCGTCGCAATTGCAGGGTAAGAACATTGTGATAAAAAATGCAGCGGGTAAGACGGTTGCTTCACAAATGGTAAAAGATAGCTTGCTGATCAACGCATCTGTCCCTGCTTTTGGCTATCAGACCTATAGTTTGGCAGAAGGTGGCGCAAAGACCTCTAAAAGCATCGGTACAAAATTGAACGATGGTAAAATACAGTTAGAATCAGATCTATACAAACTCATCATCGACCCCAAAAAGGGCGGCAGCATTACCAGCCTTATCTTTAAAAAGTATGGTAAGGAGATGGTAGATAAAGCTAACCGTAATGGCTTTAACACCCTGCGCGGTAATTTTTATAATGATGGCGGGTTGAAAAAGTCTATGGATGAAGCGGCACAGGTAGAGGTAATTGAGAATGGTGCCCTACGCTCTGTTGTACAGGTGAAGGGAACCATCGCCGGTACGGCATTTACGCAGACCATCGCCCTGTCGCAAGGCTCGTCGGTGGTAGATCTGCAGGTAAATATCGACTGGAAAAAGAATGTTGGGGTAGGTGAGGATGTTGACCGCAAGAACTATAAATGGACGGATTATAAAAAGCCTTTTTATAACGATAGCAACAAACTGGTAACCGTTTTCCCGCTGAACCTGGCCGGACAAAAAGTTTACAAGAACGCCCCGTTTGAGGTGACTGAGAGTAAACTGAAAAATACATTCTTTAATAGCTGGGACGGCATCAAAAACAACGTTATCCTAAACTGGGTTGATGTGACGGATACCCGCGGAGAATACGGCATGGCACTGCTTACCGACCATACCACCAGCTACACGCATGGTGAGAACTTCCCACTTGGTTTGGTTACCCAATACTCGGGCATGGGGCTTTGGGGCAGAGATTATTTTACTGATGGCCCTACAACCATCCGTTACGCCATAGTGCCGCATAAAGGTACATGGGATAAAGCAGGCATTTGGTCGCTTTCTGCAGGATGGAACGAACCTTTGAAAGCGGTACTTGGCAATGGTGCTGCTGACACGCGCTCATTGATAGATGCGGATAACTCGGGGCTTAGCCTGTCATCCGCCACTGCAGGTGCAGGATATGTGGATATCCGTTTTTTTAATGCTGAAGGCATCAGCGGAACGAAGAGCATCATTACGAAATTTAAGTTCAAAACAGCCGGTCTGGTTGAGTTGGATGGAAGGGTAGTGAAGCAACTACAACCCGCCAAAACAACAGGCGATAGTAAACAGCTAAGTTTTGATGTGCCTAAGATGGGTTTCCGTACGGTGAGGTTCCAATTGTAGCCTGCAAATTTTCAATCAATTGAAATAAATTTTGCTAAAACGTTTTAATTGATAAATTTGTGTTCGCCAATTATGGGAGTTTTTGGCTCCCTTACCTGATACGAACTGATGAAACTTAAATATCTTTTAGCTTTTTCTGCCGCTTTTTTGTGCAGTGCTTCGGTTTATGCGCAGGCACCTGCAGGTTATGTTAACCCTTTTATAGGGGCCAGTACAAGCACCGCTGCCGCTGGTGTTTACCATGGTTTAGGCAAAACGTTCCCTGGTGCCGATGTGCCTTTCGGCATGGTGCAGGTTAGCCCCAATACTATTACCGGCGGCGATAATGCGCCGGGCTACAGTCACGAGCATACCAGCATTGAAGGTTTCGCTTTTACGCAGATGAGCGGCGCAGGCTGGGGTGGTGATCTGGGAAATTTCCTGGTGATGCCTACCACAGGCAAACTGCACACCAGTGCAGGTACGCTGAAGAATCCCGTTGGTGGATACCGCAGCGGGTTTATTAAATCAACAGAAAAAGCGTTGGCGGGTTACTATTCGGTAGCGCTTGCCAATAAAGTAAAAGCCGAGATGACGGTTGCGCCGCATAGCGGCATTTTGCGTTTTACCTTCCCGCAAAACAAACAATCGCGCATGCAGATAGATTTGGCCCGCAGGGTAGGCGGCACCTCGTCATTACAATATGTTAAGGTGATAAACGACCACACCATTGAGGGTTGGATGAAATGCACGCCCGATGGCGGCGGCTGGGGCAACGGCGAAGGCCATGCCGATTACACCGTTTATTTCCATGCTGAGTTTAGCAAGCCATTAAAGAACTATGGCATCTGGAGCGCCGATATCCCTAACGACTGGGCCCGCAAGCTGGAAGATGTAACATCAGCCAAATACCAGGCCCGCGTTGCGCAGGCAACCGTTTTAAAAGGTGCTAAAGAGAAAGAAGGCAAACATTTGGGTTTCTATACCGAGTTTACCACCAAAGCCAACGAAGCGGTATTGATGAAAGCCGGTATCTCATTCGTTAGCGTTGAAGGCGCACGTAATAACCTGGCAAAAGAGATTACGAATTGGAACTTTGATGCTGTGCATCAAAAGGCTGTAGCTTTATGGAACGCGGCCTTATCTAAAGTTAAAATAGAGGGTGGCACCCGCGAGGAGAAAGTAGTTTTCTACACGGCTATGTACCACAGCATGCTCGATCCTCGTATTATTACCGATGTTGACGGCCAGTACCCGGGTGGCGATGGCAAAGCGCACCATTCAACAGCATTTAAAAAACGCACCATATTTAGCGGCTGGGATGTTTTCCGCAGCCAGATGCCGCTGCAAAGCATCATCAACCCAAGCCTGGTTAATGATGAGATCAACTCGCTCGTTACCCTTGCACAGGAAAAAGACCGCAATTATCTGGAACGTTGGGAGCTTTTAAACGCCTATAGCGGCTGTATGCTGGGCAACCCCGCCGTATCGGTAATTGCCGATGCGTACGCGAAAGGTATCCGCGGGTATGATCTGCAGAAGGCTTATGAACTGTCAGCAAATTCAGTTGAGAAATTTGGCAACGGCGAAAAAGGCTTCACGCCCGAGCCATTGAGCATTTCTTACACCTTAGAGTATGCTTATACCGATTGGTGTGCCGCGCAATTAGCCAAAGCAGCAGGTGACGATAAGGGCTACGAAAAATACATGGCCCGCTCGGCATCGTACAAAAACATATTTGATAACGATAAAGGCTGGTTTAGGCCTAAAGATAAGGACGGCAACTGGTTGCCATGGCCTGCCGAAGGCCGTTTGAAGCAGTGGTACGGCAGTATCGAGAGTAACCCATATCAGCAGGGCTGGTTTGTTCCGCAGGATGTAGACGGTATGGTAAAACTGATGGGCGGCAAGGCAAAAGTAATTGCCGATCTGGAAAGCTTCTTTGCCAAAACGCCTCAGGATATGATGTGGAACGATTACTACAACCACGCCAATGAACCCGTGCATCACGTGCCATACCTGTTTAACCGATTGGGGACGCCATGGCTAACCCAGAAATGGACACGCGCTATCTGCGCCCGCGCTTACCACAACAGTGTTGAAGGTTTGGTAGGTAACGAAGATGTTGGCCAGATGTCGGCGTGGTATATCCTTTCGGCCATGGGCTTGCACCCTGTTTGCCCGGGCGATACAAGGCAGGAAATTACCAGTCCGGTTTTTAATAAAGTGACCGTTGCGCTGGATAGCAAGTACGCAAAAGGCAAAAGCTTTACCATCATCGCACAAAATAACTCGGCCAAAAATGTGTACATACAAAGTGCCGAGCTTAACGGCAAGCCTTACCACAAGTGCTTTATTGATTATGCCGATATCACTGCCGGCGGTACGCTGAAACTGGTAATGGGCAGTACGCCGTCAAAAACCTGGGGAATATTAAACTAAACCAAAATGATCAGCATTGGCTGCTCAGATAAAATAACTAAAACGATTAACCGGATAAAGTGAAAAAGAGATCGGGATTTTGGAAAAGAACGCTGCTATGCGCAGGGGCGGCTTTAATGAGCGTGGGGGCAAGCGCGCAATCACAAAATGTGGCCCCGTTTAAAAACGGCGATAGGGTAGCTTTTGTAGGCAACAGCATTACCGATGGCGGGCATTACCACTCGTATATATGGCTGTATTACATGACGCACTTCCCCGAAATGCGTATTACTTGCTACAACATTGGTATTGGTGGCGATGTTGCCAGGCAAATAGCCCGCCGGTTTGATACCGATGTGATGGTGCATCACCCAACGGTGTTAACCCTTTCATGGGGTATGAATGATACGGGGTATTTTGAGTGGTTTCGTGACGATGCACAGCAAACCTTGCAAAACCGTTTAGATACCTCATATAAATACTACCACCAGATAGAGGCGAAATTGTTAAAGCACCCTGAGATAAAACCCATCCTTATTGCGTCGTCGCCTTATGATGAGTTTACTTATGCTACGCCAAACAATATTTACCGTGGCAAAAGCGCAGCATTGTTAAAAGTGGCCGAGTTTCAGCAACAGGCTGCCCAAAAGAACAACTGGGGTTTTGTGGATTTTAACCGCCCCATGACCGAGATAAACAAACGCGAGCAGGTGAAAAATCCGGCTTATAGTTTAACACCTAATGATCGTATCCACCCGGATAACGATGGCCACATGGTGATGGCTTATCTTTTTCTTAAAGCACAGGGCTTGGCTAACAAACCTGTTGCGGATGTTGAGCTTGATGCTGCATCTAAGCAAATATTAAAGGCCGATAACAGCAAGATCAGCAAAGTAACCGGCGATGTCAACAACATCACTTTTGATTACCTGGCAAAATCATTGCCTTATCCGTTAGATACCGTTTCGCATGGTTGGGGCAACAAACGCCGCCAGTCAGAAGCTGTGAAAGTAGCGCCTATTATTCAGGAACTGGATCGCGAGATGCTAACAGTTAAAAATCTGCAAAGCGGCAGCTATCAGTTAAGTATTGACGGAGAGAAGATAGGGGCATGGTCTGCAGACCAACTGGGCCGGGGTATTAACCTTGCCGAGCAAACTGCTACGCCGCAATACCAGCAGGCCATGCAGGTAATGCACCTGAACGAGGAACGCTGGGAAATTGAGCGCCGCCTGCGCAACCATGCGTTTATGGAATATAACGTATTGCTGGAGCGCGGCCTGCTTAATGCCGATAATCGTGCGGCGATGGACACCGTTAACGTGCGCGCTAAGAAAGACATTTTTGTTGCTGGCAATAAACCAAGCTATCTACTATCTCAGTATAAAAATATCAGGGAAGCCTGGCAGATGGAGCAGGATGTATTGGTAAACCAGATCTACAAAATAAACAAGCCTGTAACCCGCAAAATATCATTAACACGTATCAACTAAACCTACAATGCTTAAGCAAATAATACAAAAACTGATCATTTTACCGGCACTTTGCCTTTTCTTAAACGCACAGGCCGCAAAGGTTGATACGGTTACGGTACACAGCCAGATCATGAACCGTGATATTAAAGCGGTAGTGATCACTCCAGCCAAATATTCAAAGAAAGCTAATTACCCGGTAGTTTACTTGCTGCACGGCTTTAGCGGCAACTATGCCGATTGGATAAGCAAAGACCCTGCGGTTGCCGGCCTTGCCGATAGGTATAACTGCCTGATAGTTTGCCCCGATGGTGCTTTTGCCAGCTGGTATATCGATAGCCCGGTAAATAGTTACTGGATGTTTGATACTTATGTATCTAAAGAACTGGTGGCTTACATCGACAGTCATTTTTCAACCGTAAAAGATCGCACCGGCAGGGCTATCACCGGTTTAAGTATGGGCGGGCACGGTGCAATCACTATGGGGATTAATCACCAGGACGTTTATGGCGCGGTAGGCTCTATGAGCGGATGTATGGATCTGCGCCCGTATAAAAATGATTTTGCTATTAAGCAGATATTAGGCGAGTATGATAAAGACCCTAAAAGCTGGTTAGACCATAGTGCTACCGGCATGGTAGGTAAGCTAAAGCCAGGCGCATTAAAGATAATTTTTGACTGTGGCAGCGACGATTTTTTTGCAGGGATAAATAACGCCTTCCATCAGCAACTGCTTGATGCTAAGATACCTCATGATTACACTGTAAGGCCGGGTGGGCACACCTGGGAGTATTGGAGTAACTCTGTTAATTATCAGATGTTGTTCTTTCAAAGATACTTTAATAAGCTAAACTGATTTAGTGGGTTGCAATCTTAGTATTTTAAGCCGTTTATAATTGAAAATCTTCTAAAAAAACGGCTTTGAATTAAAAATTTGTAAAAAGTTGCATTATTTACAATAATCCTCTTAAAAAGTTTGCTAAATCGTTTTTATAGATTAAATTTGATATACCAATTATAACCAACTAAGGGTGAGCCTTTACCTGCCGGTTGTTAGTACCTTGATTAAATTATGATATGAAGAAACTCTACAAATTTGTCTTCTTATTTGCGGCAGGGTTTGCTCTTTTCTCTTGTAAAAAGGGAGATTTTTTGGGGCAGACACAAACTACCGACCTTACAGAGCAGGCGGTATTTAGCGATAGTACAAAAACTATTGCCTTCCTGTCTAACATCTATTCTAAAATAGGATTTAGTGAGGATTCCAAGAGGTTTACCAATGGTGGCCTTGATATAGCATCAGACGAGGCTGAGCCTTATGATAACAGTGCCACCACCCCGATTGCATTTGCCAACGGTTCGGTTGATGCCAACACGGTTTCTGACGATGCTTATAACACTTGTTACACACAAATAAGGTCTGTAAACGTGTTTATGAAAAACTTGCCGAAGGCGCCGCTTAAACAGCTAACTAAAACCCAGGTGCTTGCCGAGGCGCGTTTTTTGCGGGCGTGGTATTACTCTATCTTGTTAAAGCATTATGGCGGCGTAGTACTTGTTGGCGATACTGTTTATAACTATAACGATAAGGTTAGCGCAAAGCGCGCGTCATTTGATGAATGCGTAAATTATATCGTCTCAGAGTGTGACGAGGCTGCCAAGATACTGCCGCCTGTACAAACAGCATTAACTTACGGCCGTGCATCGGGCGGTGCTTGTAAGGCTTTAAAAATGCGCGTTTTGCTGTACTCGGCAAGCCCTTTATTTAACCCCGAGAATACCTCTGTAGAGATGCCTTATAACATGGCCGGCGGTAACCAGGAATTGAAAAAGTTGCTTGGACACGTTACACCGTCGCAACTGCGTTGGGATACGGCAGCGGCTGCAGCAAAAGCAGTTATGGATCAAGGTACATACAAGCTTGAAGAAAATAATGCATCTCCTGGTTATGGTTTCCAGTATGTGTTTACACAACGCTATAATAACGAGTATATCTTCCAGGTAATGAAAGGTAATAACAACGACCTGGAAAGCCTTTATCTGCCGCCATCCCGTGGTGGTAAGGGTGGTGGTTTCCCTTACCAGGAGTTTGTAGATGCTTTCCAGATGGCAAATGGTAAAGATATTACCGATCCGGCGTCTGGTTATGATCCTAATAAACCGTATGATGGCAGAGACCCGCGCCTGGCATACTCCGTACTTCGCGATCAATCTACCTGGATCACCAATAGCTCACTTACACAAACACCGATAAATATTTATACCGTTAACGGGCAGGGTGTAGGCCTCGATGCCATTTATTCGGGTACTAAAACAGGCTATTATGGCGCTAAAATGCTTGATCCGGCGGCTGTGCCTAACTCATTCAACAGTACTACACGTTGCATCCCCTTGATAAGGTATGCCGAGGTATTGTTAAGTTACGCAGAAGCTATAAATGAATCGCAAGGCCCTGCACAGGCTTACGCACCTATCGAGGCTATAAGAAAACGTGCCGGCCTTGTTCCGTTTGCGTTGCCAACAGGCTTAAATAAAGATCAAATGCGCAAGGTTATACAGCACGAGCGCCGTATTGAGCTTGCATTTGAAGGCCACCGTTTTTGGGATGTGCGCCGTTGGTTATTGGGCGATACACAAAATGCCCAGTTTACAGGTATGGAGATACAGCGCGATGGTGCAGGTAATTTAAAAGCATACAAACGCGTAAATGTGCGTAAACATGGTTTTAAAGGTGCTTTATACTTGTGGCCGCTGCCCGCAGCTGAGGTTGCAAAATCAAAAGAAACGCTTCAAAACCCTGGTTATTAAATTTTGAGACACACAGAGATCATGATAAATAAAAAAATATTTACGGTGCTTGCGTTGCTGGTTTACGTGCTGGCCGCCGCATCATGTAAAACAGATAAGCTGGTGCCCGATGTAACAGAAAGTAACAAGGATATTAACGGTACCTGGACAATTTCATCGGCAACACAAAATGGCCGCGAACTGATAAACTTACCAAATGGCATGACGCATCTGGCCGATTTTAAAATAACATTTACCGATGGTAAATATACTGTTGAAAACCCGGTGCCATTTATTGTTAGCGGTAATGGCGAGTACAAGTTTAACGACCCCAAATATCCTTTTGATATCAGCTTTACTGCAGAAGGAGCGCCGGCGCCGGTAAAATCTACTTACCAGTCGCCAAACATACAGGGCAGCCGTCGTATCGTACTCACATTTAGCCCCGGCTGCGAAACCAATGTGTATAAGTATACTTTAAAAAGAACCAATTAACGAAATAGAATATGATAAGACGTTTACGTAGCTCTCGCAAAAGCCTACTGCGAAATTTAACGCTGGGGATGCTCATATTGCTATTAAGCAATTGCGAGTTCTTTATTAACTCTCTTGAGCAACCAACCAGTGCCAATGCAGGTGATGTGATCACTGCAAAACTGGATATGAATTTCCAGACCGAGCAAGGTCCTTATAGTAAAAGGATAGTAGTGGGCGTACTTGCGCCGCGCGCCTGGAAACTCGGCCAAAACCAGAATGTAAAGATAACCTATACATCAGAAAATAAAGGTAGCGGTACTTTGGTGCCTATACCCGCAAGCGTTGTAGCCGCTAAAGCCAAGAATGGCGAGAACTGGGCAACCCGTATGAAGAACAGATTTGGCATAGGCCCCAACTATATTGATGATATGGAATGGGTACCTTTTTGGACGCCGGCAAATATCGAAACAACACCGTTTGAAAATGTGCATGCCGTGTTTAGTGTACAGATAAAAGTTGGTGTTGATGGCGCAAACACTTCAGTAAAGTTGGGTTATGTGGTTTGTAATGATGATGATGGTATTGGAGATGACGATATTAAATTATCCCCGGTTAAATACGCTGATTGTTTGGAAGTAAAAGGAGAGGGCGACCTGATAGATTTTTGTAACCCGTCGCTTACATCGCTAAATCCAACCAAAGCGCTTGATAATGATTACCAGACCATTTCGTACAACAACGTTTTGATAGACACTCAGTTGAAGGGAAATCATGACCTGTACCTTTGTGCAACCGCACATACAAGTGATGGTAAAAGTATTAACGTATGTGCGCAGAATGAAACTTCGAAACTTATGGAGACCGATCCAAACCAGTTTCAGATAACGTTTTGGCCCAGGAAGCTTTTTAATGTCGAAGCCGGGCAGACCATTACCAGTATGGACTACTTTATAACCAACAAGGCCGGTAACATAAAGGTTGGCTACGGTAATACCGATGCTCCGTTTACCATAAAGTTCGCTTGCGAATAAACGCACAAGTAAGCTTATAAAATACATTAAAAGTAAAGCAAAAATTTAGCTGCTTAGCCTGGCTTATGTCCGCTCTGCAACTTTTAAACCTTAATCTGATGCAACTTAGATATGTTATAAAAAGTATTTTAATGCCTGTTATCATCAGCGTAACAGCCGTAGGCGTTGCCCGTGCGCAAACAGCACGTGCCGTACACGGAACTGTATTTAACCAATACAACGTGCCTATAAAAGGTATAAAGGTAGTGGTGGTTAAAACTAATGATACCGTGAGCACCGATACTAAAGGATTTTTTAGTATCAACGCAAAACAGGGCGCTACCCTTAGTTTTAAAGGCCCGGGTTACAATGTAGCCCAGTATAAAGTGGGGCAAAAGGATAGCGTTGGAATACAATTGTCTGAACAGTTTTTGAAACAGCCCCAAAGCATTGATGTACTGTACAACAATGTAAAAGCTGAGGATAACCTGGCAGCAATTTCAACCATTTACACCAACCAGCTTACCACAACGCCGGCATCGTTATACACCTTTGCGTTACCCGGCCAGCTTGCAGGTTTATATGTGCGCCAAAGAACCGGTTTCCCAAATCCGCAGGCAGCAACACCAACAAATGCCGCATTTTTGTTTAACTACGTTGGTAAACATAATATTAACGCCGAGGATAACAACGGGCAGTTTGATGTACAGGTACGCGGCGCTGTAAACCCTTTTAACGCACCTCAAGCACCAATAACCATTATTGACGGCGTGCAGCGCGAGATATCCTCTATCGACCCTGAAACCATCGAGTCGGTATCAGTACTTAAAGACGGGCTTTCAACCATCCTTTTGGGTATAAACAGCTCAAACTCGGTATTGCTTATCACTACTAAAAAAGCGCAACAGGGCCGCACGTTACTGTCGTTTTCGGCGCAGTACGGTATCCAGCAATCATTGGGTTTGCCAACGCCAATTTCGGCATACCAGTATGCTTATCTGGCTAATGAGGCTTTGCAGAACGATAACAAATCGCCTATTTATACCACTGCCGATTTTGAGGCTTACCGTAACCACAGCGATCCTATTGGCCATCCTGACGTTAACTGGTTTAATACGTTGATTCGCAAAAATGCGCCAATGCGTAACTATAAGTTGAACATTACAGGCGGTAATAACATTGCAAGATATTCTATCTCATTAAATTATTTTAACCAGGGAGGGATGTGGAAAACAGATCCATCACTGTCATACAATACCAATAACAACTTAAGCCGTTACACGCTTAACTCTGATATTAACATTAGTGCGGCAAAAAATCTGGATATAGATCTGCAGTTATTTGGCAGGGTACAAACCATTACTTACCCGGGCCAGGGTGGTACAACATTCCCAATGTTGCTTGAGCGTTTGTACGGTACGCCAAGTAATGCCTACCCTATATACAACCTCAATGGCAGCTTTGCAGGCCGCAACATAGATTACTTTAGCAATAACTTATTGGCTATGAGCCAATACTCGGGCTACACCAATACCCAAAACCACGACATTTTAACTAACGTGGATCTGAAGTATGATATGGGCAGCACGCTTAAAGGTTTGTCGTTGCGCGGAAAAGGAAACTTTGCCATTAACTCGCAAAACTTTATTGACAGAAGCTTACAAAATGCGGTTTATCAGTATTCGCAGGTTGATGGGAGTTATACTGCATTTGGTAACCCGCGTACCCAAAGCAATAGCTTTAATAACGTATCAAATTCAAGATATGCGTACGCACAGGCTGCTGTGGCGTATGATAACAGCTTTGGAAAAAATAACATTAACGCCATGCTGTTTTACGATTACCGGTCTGTGGTATTAACCTATGACCTGCCAAGGTTATTACAAAACCGCGCTTTGCAGCTTTCATACAACTACGATAACAAGTACTACATCACCGGTACGGTAAACAATAGCGGCGACGACAGATATGCACCGGGCCATCGTTTTGGCTGGTACTACGCCGGTGGTTTAGGTTGGCAAATGGGCCGCGAGAGCTTCATCAAAGATAACTTGCCGTGGATAAACTCATGGAAATGGCGAGCATCATACGGTAATACCGGCAATGGTAACGTAGACTGGACGGGTTATTTTGCTTATCGCAGTACCTATGACTCGGGGAGCGGTAATGCTTATCCGCAGGGTACAGGTTATGTAAACGGTGGTGGTTACGGAGAGGTGAATGGTGTTATAAACCCAAATGTTAACCCTGAGCGTGCACACAAAATAAACTTTGGTACCGATATCTCTTTGTTCGATAATAAATTAGCCATTACGGCAGATTACTACAACAACAAATATTACGGCCTGCTTCGTTCAAGAGGAGCCAGCAACCAGTTGCTTGGGTCTAATTACCCGGTTGAGAACCTGGGCATAAACAGAATGACCGGCGGCGAGCTGACTGTTACACATCAAAGCCACGTAGGCGATTTCAACTACTTTGTAACCGGTAATGCCAGCATCGTATCAGCAAAAGCCGAATACTTTGACGAGCTGAAACAAGTATATCCATGGATGGTACGTACCGGTAAACCAATAACCGCTATTTACGGATATACTGCGCTGGGTTTATTCCAAACACAACAAGAAGCTGCCAGCAGCCCTACTACAGCCGGTTACACGCCACAAGCAGGTGACATTAAATACAAAGATCTTAATGGCGATGGCGTTATAGATCAGTATGATATATCGGCCATAGGCGGTCTAAAACCATTGGTATATTACGGTTTAAACTTTGGTTTTAACTACAAAGGTTTTAACATGAGCGTGTTGCTGCAAGGTGTTGGCAATAACCAGATAAACTACAGCCAGATAGATGTTACGCAGGGCTTTAATGGAAAAGGTGGCCTTGGTGGCCCGCCTTATGGCCAGGCTTACACTTCAATATTAAACCGCTGGACACCCGAGACCGCGGCAACCGCAACTTCGCCAAGGCTTACAGCAGGGTTTAATCAAAACAACTCGGCTGCCTCAAGCTACTACGTGCACTCGGGTAATTACATAAGGCTTAAAAATGCCGAGGTTGGTTATACACTTCCACGCAGCATCACCTCAAAGTTCAACGTATCAAACCTGCGTTTCTTTGTTAACGGCGAAAACCTGGTAACCCTATCAGGCTATAAAGGGATAGATCCTGAGGTTTTTGGCCAGGTTTATCCAATTCAGAGAGTATTTAACGCAGGTGTAAGTGTAAAACTATAACAGCTAAAACCATGAGAAGATCATTTAATATATCAGCAGCTCTTATAGCAATAGCAATTATTGTAGGCTGTAAAAAATATGAGCCGGTACCGGCAGAGCAGCGTACTATCGATTTTGTTTTTGATAAAGACGATTCGCTTGGCGCTAATGCGTACGCTTACTTAAACAGCGTTTACGCTTTCACGCAATCGGGCCATAACAGGGTAGCATCAGATTATCTTGATGCTGCAAGTGATGATGCGGTATCATCACCTAATAACGCAGCTGCGGATGTTTACAGAATGGCAACTGCGGCCTACAACGCAACTAACTTTTTCCCGGGCGATAATATTTGGGCAAACAGCTACAAAGCCATAAGGCAAGCCAATATTTTTATTACCAATATTAATATTGTACCGGTTAAAGACCAGTTGCGCCCCGGTATTTCAATGAAATTTGCCTGGAAAAGCGAAGCCCGTTTTTTAAGAGCCTTAACCTATTTTAATTTGCTTAAACGCTACGGTGGTATCCCTATAGTTGGCGATAAGGTTTTTACCCTTGAAGACAACATTGCCTTGCCCCGTAATTCGTTTGAAGATTGTGTAAACTACATAGTAAGCGAGTGTGATGCTATAAAAGATACATTGCTTACCGCACCGCTTGCACAGCCTGCGGCCTATTCACAACGTGTAACCAACGGTGCAGCGTTGGCACTAAAAGCTAAAGTTTTATTGTACGCGGCAAGTCCGCTTTATAATGGTGGCAATATTGATGCAACAAACTCGCTTACCGGTTACGCTGGTTATGATGTTAGCCGCTGGCAAAAAGCAGCCGCTGCAGCAAAAGCAGTAATGGATTTAAATGCCTATAGTTTGGTATCTGATTTCAGAAATGCATTTATTACCCAGGTACCTGCCAATACCGAAGTTATTTTCCAGAGGCCTAACGGCCTAACCAATGGGGTTGAAGGGGCTAACGGGCCGCTTGGTTTTACCACCAGCCCACTTGGCGGGGGCCGTACAAGCCCAAGTCAAAACCTGGTTAACGCATACCCTATGAGCAATGGTTTAGATATTACCGATGCAGCATCAGGCTATGACCCGGCCAATCCTTATGATAACCGCGACCCACGCCTTGGCTTTACCGTGTTTTTTAACGGAGCAAAATGGCTAAAATCAACAGTGGTTACTTATGAGGGCTCAAGAGGTAAACCTAATGTAGGTACACAGCAAACGGCTACCGGTTATTACATGCGCAAGTTTATGGGTTTGTACGAAGATGCAACCAACTATGCCACCGCTCCCGAAGATTGGATGATCTTTAGATATGCAGATATCCTCCTATCGTATGCCGAAGCACAAAACGAGGCATTGGGTGCGCCTGATGCTTCGGTTTACTCGGCAGTTGAAAAAATAAGGCAACGTGCCGGCCTGGTTCCGTACCAGTTGCCTACAGGCTTAAACAAAGACAAGATGCGCGAGGCTATACACCGCGAACGCCGTTTAGAAATGGCATTTGAAGAGAATCGCTTCTTTGATATACGCCGCTGGAAGATAGCCGAAACCGTTATGAACCAGCCTATAACAGGCGTAACTATAGCAAATACGGCAGCAGGTT
Source organism: Mucilaginibacter conchicola (assembly GCF_003432115.1). Lineage (GTDB taxonomy): Bacteria > Bacteroidota > Bacteroidia > Sphingobacteriales > Sphingobacteriaceae > Mucilaginibacter > Mucilaginibacter conchicola. The sequence goes on along the minus strand of NZ_QWDC01000001.1, from coordinate 1,145,694 downwards.
ATACATACACTTATGGCACTGTGCTTACCCCTAAGTTTGATGCGCCTAAAATGTACCTGTACCCTATACCGTACGACGAGACACTTAAGAACCCCAATTTGAAACAAAATCCCGGATGGTAAATAACCACTAACCAATTATCAGAATCAAGAACTTATCATGAGAAAATTAATACTGTTAAATGTTGTTATGATGCTGCTGCCGGTGATGCTTTTTGCACAAGGCAGGCTGATAACCGGCACTGTAAAAGACGCTTCGGGAGTTTTACCGGGTGCTACAGTTTTCGAGAAAGGTATGCCTGCAAACGTAACTGTTGTAACCTCAAACGGAAAATTCAGCATACGCTTAAGGGGTACATCAAATGTGCTGGTTTTTAAGTATGTAGGTTTTACCCAGCAAGAAGTTAGGGTTGGCGCGTCAAGTATTATGGATGTTATATTGCAGCCAAACAGCCAGGATATGGATGAAGTGGTTGTAATGGCCTATCAGCCCAAAAAACGTATCACATCAACCGGTTCTGCAGCGCAGATAAATGCTGCCGAAGTACGCACTGTACCTACTGCTAACGTTCAAAATACGCTATCAGGAAGGTTGCCGGGCTTCTTCTCTCAACAAACCTCGGGCCAGCCGGGCAGGGATGCGGCTACGTTTTACATACGTGGTTTAAGCTCTATCAATGGCTCAAACACCCCGTTAATTATTGTTGATGACGTGGAGTACCAGGCAGACCAGTTACAACAAATAAACGTTAACGAGATAGAAACCATTACCATTTTAAAAGATGCGGCCACAACTGCCATATATGGTGTAAAAGGTGCTAATGGTGTATTGGTGGTTACTACCCGCCGTGGTAAAGCCGGCCCCCCTGCCGTAAACCTGCGTATCGAGTCGGGCCTGCAGTCGCCAACCAAAATACCTAACTTTTTAAATGCCTATGAATCTGCAGTGCTGATGAACGAAGCCGAAAGTAACTACAATACAGCTTACAACATCGCAAACGGCCAGTTATCTTTTACAGATGCCGACCTTGCTGCCTTCAAAAGCGGCAGTGATCCTTACGGCCACCCTGATGTTAACTGGTATAAAGCTATACTTAAGAACTATACCTATCAGCAAAATACCAACCTCGATCTGCAGGGTGGTACCAATAACGTAAAATACTTTATTACCGGCGGTTTGTTAAGCCAAAACGGCTTGTTAAGGGATTTCTCTGATCCGCTGAACCAGATAAACAGTAATTATAATTACAAACGTTACAATTTCCGCTCAAACCTTGATATGAAAGCGAATAAGAACCTTTCGGTAAGGCTTGATCTGAGCGCGCGTTTTGGTATCATTAACCAACCGCACACCGCAAACATCCTGAGCGAGATCTATGACTTTAGCAAGGTTACGCCGTTTTCGGCGCCGCTGATAAACCCTAATGGTAGCTATGCATTTAATTACTCGCAATTTAACAGTAACTCGTGGAAAAACACACCGTCACAGTTAAGCACCATTAATGCAAGGCTGGCCAACGGTGGTTATGACCGCAGTACCCGTACGGATTTTAACTCGTTGCTTGATGTATCTGAAAAACTGGATGATATAACACCGGGGTTAACTGTAACAGGCCGCTTAAGCTACTCAAGCATTGAGCAATACACCAAAAAACTATATCGTTACAATAACTCGGGTGCAGAAACATTTAACCCGCCAAGCTACCACTACAACCCTGTAAATGATAGTTATACGCTTGATCCGCGCGGTAAATACGTACTATCAGATTATAACCTTGAAGGTGCTACTGATAGTTACATTACCCGTGTAAACCTGCAGGCTTTTGCTACTTATGACAGGGTGTTTGATGGCGCACACCGCGTAAGCGGGTTATTATTGTACAACCAATACCAGGATAATAACCAGGCAGATGCCCCTGCAAAATTCCGCGGGCAGTCGCTTAAAGTAGGTTACGGTTATAAAGATAAATACCTTATTGATTTCAACGGCGCCATCAACGGTAGCGACCGCTTTGCTTCGGGCCAGCGTTATGGTTTCTTCCCGGCGGTATCATTTGGTTATAACATCGCTAACGAAGATTACTTTAAGAACAATGTCCATTTTATCCAATACCTTAAATTGAGAGGATCATACGGTATTGTAGGTTCTGATGCAATCGGTGGCTCGCGCTACATATATACTCAGTTTTACCAAAACGGTGGTGGCTATAGTTTCGGTACCACCAATAACCCGGTAGGAAGCATATATGAAGGTACGCTGGCTAACCCTTATGTATACTGGGAATCGCAAAAGGAGTTCAACTTAGCCATCGAGTCTAACATGTTTAACAGTAAACTGGCCGTAACGTTAGAGTATTTCAGAAACATACGTTATAATCAGTTGATCATTCCGGGCGATATCTCAAATGTTATTGGTGTTGGTGTGCCGGCTATAAACGCAGGTAAATCAGTAAACCGCGGTTTTGAGGCGCAAATTACTTACCAGGACAGGATAGGGCAGTTGCAATTTAACAGCAGCCTGGTGTTCTCTTATGCCAGAAACAAGATCCTGGATATGCGCGAGGCCCAACCTGCTTATGACAGGTTACGCCAAACAGGCCGCCCAATTGGCCAGTTATTTGGATACAGGTACATAGGTTACTATACTGCTGATGATATTGCAAAAATAAACGACCCTACTGTAGCGCCGCAGGATAAACCTGCTACACCGGGCAACGGATCACGCGTGCAGGTAGGCGACCTTAAATATGCCGACGAAAATGGCGACGGTAAAATAGATAAGTATGACCAGGGGCCCATCGGTAACCCTAACGTGCCAAACACTAACGTAGGTTTAAACCTTGGTGTGGCTTACAAAGGCTTTAGCTTAAGCGTTTTATTGCAAGGCGCATTTGGGTATAGCTTTGCTGTTGTGGGTACGGGTGTTGAACCTTTCAAAAGCCAGTGGCAGCCGGTGCACCAGCAACGCTGGACGCCATCAACGGCGGCAACAGCACAGTTCCCGAGCTTAACTACCGATCCGCTTTCGGTGAGCAGCCCAAGCAACTATATGTCTGATTACTGGTTAATAAACGCGCACTACATCCGCTTAAAAAGTGTAGATATAGGCTACCAGTTCCCGAGCAAAATGTTGCCGTTCCACTTTAAATACGCGCGTATCTACATTAGTGCTTACAACTTGTTCACATGGCGCAACTACGATAAATATCAGCAAGACCCTGAGGTGGCCACCAGCTCGGCCGGCGATGTTTATCCAAACCAGCGCATAGCTAACCTGGGCTTACAGGTAACGTTCTAAAAAACCTGAATACTTTTTAATTGGTTAATATAAGATGGGTATCCGGGGCGGTAAAACGCCCCGGTTATTTTTACACTCGTCTCAAAAAACATCTGCATCGTGTTAAACAAAACTAATCTCTGCAAAATTGCAGCTCTACTTGCTTTTAGTACATCGGCTATGGCCCAAACTACCGATCTGGTACATTATGCCAATACCACACAGGGTACTAACAGCAAGTTCGAATTATCATACGGTAATACCTACCCGGCAACCAGCGTACCTTTTGCCATGAACACCTGGACCCCGCAGACCGGCAAGAACGGCGAAGGCTGGAAATACCAGTACTTTGATAACAAGATCCGCGGTTTTCAGCAATCGCACCAGTGTAGTTCATGGGTTAATGATTACGCCGTGTTCTCGCTGATGCCGGTTACGGGTAAACTGGTGGTAATGGATGATGATCGCGCTTCAACCTTCTCGCATAAGAATGAAGTGGCACAGCCCGATTATTACAAAGTAAAATTGGACAACGGTATCACTACCGAGATGACCACCACCGAGCGCGGCGCTCACCTGCGTTTTAGTTTCCCGGCCAGTGGCGCTGCCCATCTGGTGTTGGATGGTTACACCAAAGACGCCAGCGTTAAGATCATTCCCGAAGAAAATAAAATTGTAGGCTGGGTGAACAATTGCCGCTGGGCGCCTAATAATTTCAAGAACTACTTTGAGATAGTTTTTGATAAGCCTTTTAAAAGCTACGGTACCTGGGAGAATAAAAAAGGTACTATCAACGCCAATAATAAAACCGACGAAGGCGAAGGCCGCGGTGCTTACATAGAATTTGCACCGGGCACAGTTGTGCAGGCAAAAGTAGCTTCGTCATACATCACGCCGGAGCAGGCGCATTTAAACCTTACCAGCGAGTTAGGTAAATTCAAGAACTTTGATGCTACAAGGGCAGCTTCAAACCAGATCTGGAACAAGCTTTTCCACCGCGTTTTGGTTGAGGGTGGTACCGAAGAACAGCGTGCTACTTTCTACTCTTGCTTGTATCATGCCAACCTGTTTTCGCACCGTTTCTTCGAGATCAACAAAGAAGGTAAACCTTACTACTTCAGCCCGTATGATGGCAAGATCCACGACGGCTATATGTATACTGATAATGGTTTCTGGGATACTTTCCGTGCACAATTTCCGCTTAACACCATTCTGCACCCTAAAATGGAAGGCCAGTATATGCAGGCATTGTTGGCCGCGCAGGAACAATGCGGCTGGTTCCCGGCATGGTCTTTCCCGTCAGAGACAGGTGGTATGTTGGGTAACCACGCCATCTCTTTACTGGCCGATGCATGGGTAAAAGGTATCCGTACTTTTGATCCGCAACAGGCGCTTAAAGCATACTCGCACGAGGCCAACAACAAAGGCCCGTGGGGCGGTGCAAACGGCCGCGGTTTAGCAAGTTATTACAACGAGCATGGCTATGTGCCGTACTCTGAAAAGACATTGGGAGCCACCGCACAATCATTAGAATACGCTTATGATGATTTCTGCGGATATCAGCTGGCCAAAGCCGTAGGCAATAAAGAGTACATGGATGCCTTTGGCAAAAACATGTACAATTACAAAAGCCTTTATGATCCCGGCACCCGCTTTATGCGCGCTAAGGATGATAAGGGCAAATGGGTAGAACCGTTTGATCCGCTGGCATGGGGCGGCCCTTACACCGAGGGCAACGCTTGGCACTGGCAGTGGTCGGTTTTTCACGATGTGAATGGGTTGATCAAACTGATGGGTGGCAACAAGAACTTTACAGCCAAGATTGACTCTGTGTTCTCTGAGCCATCAACCATTGTACCGGGCCAATACGGTTCAGTCATCCACGAGATGACCGAAATGGCGCTGATAAAAATGGGCCAGTATGCCCACGGTAACCAGCCCATTCAGCACATGATTTACCTGTACAATTACGCCGGCGAGCCATGGAAATCGCAAATGTATGCCCGTAAGGTAACCGATAAGTTATATAACGCTACCGAAAACGGTTACCCCGGCGATGAAGACCAGGGCCAGATGTCGTCATGGTATGTTCTGAGTGCTTTGGGTATTTACAGCGTTTGCCCCGGTACAGATCAGTATGTTATTGGCAGTCCTGTTTTCCCTAAGGTGACGCTTACGCTGGAGAATGGTAAGAAATTCATTATCCAGGCTGATAATAACACTAAGAGCAATGTTTATATCCAGTCGGCCACGCTGAACGGAAAAACTTATACACACAACTGGCTAAGCCATGCCGATATTATGAAAGGTGGTAAACTGCAGTTTAAAATGGGAGCTAAGCCGGCCTACAAACGTGGTTTGGCTGATGCTGATAAACCGTTCTCGGTATCGGTAGCAAAAAAATAAATGCTGCCGGGCGCGGTAAAAGCGGGTTTTAGCTTGCGGACTATGTGGTATAATGTTATTATTGTGTACCCAATTATTTAAGCCGCAATGGAAGCTAAACCCCGCTTTACCGAAAAACGGTTCTACATTATTATTGCATTTGTAACATCGCTGTTTTTACTGTGGGGCGTAGCCATGACCATGGGCGATGTGCTGAACAAACATTTCCAGAATGTGCTGCACATCTCCAAGTCGCGTTCTGGCTTGGTACAGCTGTCCATTTTTGGGGCTTATGGCGTAATGGGTATCCCTGCGGGACTGTTCATGAAACGTTTTGGCTATAAGCGAGGTGTACAGTTAGGCTTGTTTTTATATGCCTGCGGTGCTTTCCTTTTTGTACCGGCCTCTAATGCAGAATCATTCACATTCTTTAGGGTAGCACTGTTTATCCTTGCCTGCGGTTTGGCAACTCTTGAGGCCGTTGCACACCCCTTTGTAGCATCGTTAGGCGACCAACGCACCAGCGACCAGCGTATTAACTTCGCGCAGGCTTTTAACGGTATCGGCGGTGTTATTGGTCCGCTGATAGGCAGCTACTTCATTCTCCGTGCCGAGGCCGGCCATACTAATGACCTTGTTGCCGTAAAGCATTTATACATTGTTATCGGCGCAGTTATCACAGTGATAGGCCTGGTATTCTCCTTTGTAAAAGTACCTAAAGACCTTACCGACCCGCATGTGGTGGCTCCCGATGCTATGGCCGTTGCAGAAACCCCGCATCCCACAAAAAAATTATTTCAAAATAAGCACTTTGTATTTGCCGTAGTTGCGCAGCTCTTTAACGTAGCGGCACAGGGCGGTACCTGGGCTTATTTCATCAATTACGGTCACGAGAAAATGCACCTTACCGATGCTGTTGCAGCCAATTATTTCGCCTTCAGTATTTTTATGATGATGATAGGGCGCTTTATCGGCACCTTCCTGATGCGTTATATCTCGCCCAATAAACTGCTGGCCATATTTGCAGCCTGCAACATTGTAATGTGCATCATCGTGTCGCAGGCTTTTGGCTGGGTATCATTCGGTGCACTCATCATGATCAACTTCTTTTTCAGCATTATGTTCCCAACCATATTTAGCCTGGGGTTAAAAGATCTTGGCCGCAATACGCAGCAGGGTGCCTCGTTTATTGTGATGGGAGTGGTTGGCGGAGCGCTTTTCCCGCCGCTTATGGGGCTTATCGCTAACAAAAACGTAGCTACATCATATCTGCTGCCTATAATTTGTTACCTCGTGATATTTGCTTTTGCATCGGGTTATAATAAACTGAAAAAGGCTTTATAATTTTCAACATAAGTGGGTTATTTTCATAACTTGAAAATAAAATATACCTTGCAGCATAAATCGGTTTAGTATGAGTAAAAAAGTATCAATTGTTGATATTGCCAATACGCTTAATATATCAAAAACAACGGTGTCGTTTATTTTGAATGGCAGGGCACAGGAGAAGAGAATAAGCGAAGAGTTGGTTGCTCGCGTACTTAAACTGGTTAAAGAAGTAGGCTATAAACCCAACTCGCTTGCAAAAAGCCTGCGTACCGGTAAATCAAATATTATCGGGCTGATGGTTGAGGACATCTCCAACCCCTTCTTCGCCAATATTGCCCGTTTGATAGAGGACAGGGCTTACGAAAAAGGCTACCGTATTATTTACTGCAGCACTGATAATAACTCAGAAAAAACCCGCGACCTGATCACCATGTTCCGCGACCGCCATGTGGATGGTTACATTATGGCACCACCCAGGGAGATAGAAGAAGATGTGAAGGAGTTGATAAACGCCGGCCTGCCGGTAGTAATGTTTGACCGTTATTTGCCGGGTGTAGATACCGACTACGTGGTGGTTGATAACGAGTTTAGTACATACAATGCCACCAAACATCTGGCAGAGCAGGGGTACAGCAAAATTGCCTTTATTACTTTCTCATCAGAGCAAAGCCAGATGCTGGATCGTATAAACGGGTATAAAAATGCCTTGAAGGACAGCAAGCTGAAACCATTTTTGAAAGAGATAGAATTTAACCGTAACGAGGCGCTTATCATAGAGCCTTTGACTGCTTTCCTGAAAAAGAACCAGGATATTGATGCCGTTCTTTTTGGTACCGACCACATTGGCACCTGCGGATTGAAAGTGATCAAACAGCTGGGTATGAACGTGCCTGATGATGTGGCCGTTGTATCCTTTGATGATTACGACGTGTTTAAGCTTTACTCGCCACCTGTGAGCGCTATTGCCCAGCCAATAGAGGCTTTGGCCGATAACGTGATAAGCCTGATGCTGAAAAAGCTGGATAACAATGCAGCGAATAATACCACGCAGAAGATAACGCTTTCTACAAATTTGAATATCCGTGAGTCGTCTCTGCAGCATTCAAAGACTGCGGCTGAATAGCATCACCGAAACGGCGCTGCTGCACTTTATCGTATTCTTTTTCGTAGTCGGGATGCTCGGTTTTCATCAGCCTGTCCCAAAACCTGAAGTACAGGCTGTAGTTGCCTTTAAATTTGCTGTGGTGCAGGTTATGGTAGGTTGAGGTATTGATGATCTTAAACAGCGGCGATTTCCTCAGCCGTTTTGGCGCAATCTCGAACCCCAAATGCCCGTATACGTTGATAATAAATCCCACCACGGTAAATAAACCGATGGTAATAGGATGCATAGGCAGCGTAAACGCCAGCACTACCAGTACAAAACCTTCCGTCCAGGCCTCAAAAAAGTGGAACGAATATGATGCCCAAGGCGATGGTGTAACCGATTTATGATGCACCAGGTGTGTGTATTTAAACAATCGGGGATGATGCAATAAGCGATGCATCCAATAAAAATAAGTGTCGTGGATAATAAGGCTGATTATTAAACTTACAGGGATCCACCAAGCGGGGTAATCGCCCACATTAGCGTAGATCAAAGTATAATTGCGCAGCGGTGTAAACAGCAACGCTAAAGCGATCACCGTAAAAACTGCCGTGGTTTGCATTGAATGGAGTATCTCCCGCAAAAAATCCTTTGCATTCGCGGCTCGTTGCTGGATCCTCGACCGCTCAAAACGGCCTTTCAACAATACATAAAAAAACAGAAATGGTATGCCGGCTATTACAAAATAGCGTATAGCGGTTACGCTGAATATCCTGATGATAATATCTGTAAAGTGTTGCATACCAGTCCTGTTTAAGTTTGCATTTTAATTATTATAAGCCTTTACATCCAGTTTATAGCCTTGTGCCAGTTGACCGGCCTCTACCTCAACTTTTACCTGTTTGCTTTCGCCCTGCATTAAGCTGAAGTAGCTATCGTTCACAAAGGCCGGTAATATCTGCCCGCCTTTGTTGTTCAGCAATTGCGCTCTTATGCCGAAAGCTGCGCTGGTTTTAGAGTTATTGGTAACGGTGTAAGTGATAACTTTGTGTCCCTCAGCAGCATTGGTAAGCTGGCCCTTGCTTATTTGTAAAGACGAACCAACTGCCGGCATATTGTTTAAAGCGGTGTAATTCAGGTGTTTTTTTCCTATCCAGTAGAAGTTTTCTGATACTAATTTCTTATTAGCATCCGTCAGCTTCAGTTTCAGGAAGTAAACATCCGGCAGGGCCGTGGTATCCTTACCCGCAAAAGCGTTGAAGGCTTCGGTAGCTGATGATATAGGTGCGTTGATGGTTTTAATGCTTGAGTAGCCCGAAATAAGCTTGCCATTTAAACCGTAGACCTCTGCCTGCGCGGTAAGGTTATTTATAACGTAGTTATTATTGTTGATGACCTTTACCGAGCTGGTAGCCGCATTCCACTGGATGTGCACCGGCTCGCAGGCCATTTTAGCACCGAAGTAAGCACCGGTCAAATCGTAATAGTAATCATACGTTTGCCATATCATGGATGGATAGGCCGATTGGCTCATCCATATCAGCATGCCGGTGGCATCGTTCCATAAATGGTCGTTCCAGCCTTCAAACATGGCCTTCATGGTCTCCACGTTCAGCATCTGGGCTTTTTTACAAAAATCTTCCAGCGATTTTGCATCGCCATAGCTCTTGTTCACGTCGGCTACATATTTTGCGGGTGCTGCGCCGCCGCCCAGGTCGCCGTTGGTGCTAAAATAGTGCCTCGCCCACATATTCTCCTTGCTGTCCACCGATTGCGGTGTAGGAGCCACCCAGTAATCCTTCGGCATAAATTTCTTAAAGCTTTCAACGTTTACGAAGGTGGCCGTGCCCAGCTCGCTGCGCATACCCCATGATCCTTTGGAGAACAGGTAGCCGTTATGTGGGTCGGTAAAGTAAACCTTAGGGTCGGCATTGCTCCAGTTACCACTACCTGAAAGGTTACGGCTGCCACCATGGATAGAAAAATTAGGGTTAGTATCACCCGCGTTTGATCGGGCAATGTACAAACGCTGGCCTTCATCATTATCTTTAATGGCGTTTTTGATAGCCATGCTCAAAGCGCCCGTGGTGTCTCCGCCCGGCAAACCCTCGTTGGCACCGCACCATATCACGATGGACGGATGATGGCGGTATTTTTTTACCTTTTCTACCGCGTTAACTGCGAAATTCTTTACGCTATCTACAGGGCCGAAATTGTTGAGCCAGAAATCATCCCAAACCATAATGCCGTACTTGTCGCAGTATTGATAAAATGCTTCGTCGGTAACCTCACCCGTCCAGTTGCGGATGATGTTGAAATTCATTTCCTTGTGGAAACGGATGCGCGGCTCATAATCCTTACCGCGTACCTTCAGCATATAATCGCTCATGCCCCAGTTGCCGCCTTTAAGCAGGATAGGTACATTGTTCACATACACCCTCAGTCGGCCGTTAATGCTGGTAGTATCTGCCGATACCTTGCGGATACCGAAAGTTTGCGTATTTACGTCAGATAAATTCTTATCATCCAGGCTAAAGCTAACCTTGCAGGTGTAAAGGTCTTGTTTACCGTAACCATTTGGCCACCAAAGGCGCGGGTTCTTAACGTTCAGTTGAGCGTACTTCGTTTTATCGAAGCTGACAGTTTGTTCTGAGTTGGCTTTAACCGTGATCTGCTCGCTGCTCAGCACAATGTTGCCCGGCTGGATAGTTACTTTTAATTTACCACTTACCGCGTTATTTGTGCTGTTTTTTAAACCTGTGTTAACCATCAGTTCGGCCAGGTTTTTACTGATGAGTTTGGTACGCACCTGCGGATCCTGTATCACAACAGGGCCGGTGCTGGTAAGGGCAACGGTATCGGTGATACCACTATTCAGGCCAGGTACGGCAGGCATCCAGTCCCAGCTGCCGCTGCTGAGGTAAGTAGGAGCCTGGCGGTTAGCCAGTCCAAAGCTTGCATCAGGCGGCGTGATGAGCACCGCAATCGCATTGGGTTTACCGTTGTTCAGCAGATCGGTAACATCATATTGCCCGCGCTGCACAATACCTTGTATAGTACCAATGTGCTTACCGTTAAAATAAACCTCGGCGCGTTTGTGTACGCCGTTAAAGTTTAACCAGATCCTTTTGCCTGACGGTTTTGCCGAAAACTCGGCGCGGTACCAGTAAGGCTGGTTGTATTTGGCTTTATCTACTTTATAAATGTTCTCAGAATAATCGGGGTTGGCTTCCTTGCCGGCCTTTACATAGGCGTAGAACACCGTGCCGGGTACAATGCCGTCTATCCATTGGGCGTTTGTAAACCCGGGAGATGATACATCGGCACCGGTAAATTTACCGGCACTTTGCGGAAACAGTTTCCATTTTAATGGCGCAGTAGTTTGCGCACACAAGTTAAGCGTTAATAATAACGAGGTTAAAAAGGCAATAAAAGGTTTAAACATTGGAAGGTTTATTTGCAGGCAAAGTAAATTAATAAATCGATTTAGCAAAATTTATTTATACTGGTGTTTTGTATTTTTATTGATTATCAGGTATTTATGTTTTGTGCATTGGCGTTCACGGTGTTCATGGCGTGAACGTGAATACCTGTTTCTGTCAGATAATGTATATTTGATAACAATAAATTAAAATATTTCTTCGATTATTGAATGCTAAATCGATATTTTAGCCACCGAACCTATTTATAAACCATCATGATATCTGTTCCATTTAAAGTGCTTTTGGCATTAACGGTAGTTTGTAGTCTGATAAACCCTGCATCGGCCCAGCAAAGGCAGGTAACCGAAGTTGCCCCCGGCGTAAAGAAAATAAGCATAGGGCAGGCCGATAAATTCAGTCCCTACAGTTTTTGCGATGAAAAGCCGCAGCTTGCCGCCATGCAGCAATTGCCCGCGGCTAAACTGCCTTTTGATATCAACAACATTGCCGTAGCCATTACCGATCGCGGCGTGGTAGTTGAAGTGCCACTTGATGGCGACGAGCAGCTTTATGGTTTCGGTTTGCAGATAGGCTCATTCAACCAGCGTGGCCTGCGCAAAAAGCCTATAGTGAATGATAACCCATCAAACGATCTGGGTTACACCCACGGGCCAACAACCTTTTACGTATCCAACAAAGGCTATGGTATTTTGGTGAATACATCGCGCTATACCACTTTTTATTGCGGTTCTACTTCAAGAAATAACGGTGCAGTAGCCGCTGTTAAACAAACCAATGGCGGTAACTCTGTAGAAGATTTGTACGCTAATAGATCAGGCGCTTCTGGCGTGGTATCGGCAGATGTGCCCGGTGCTAAAGGTATTGAGATCTATGTTTTTGAAGGACCTGATATGCTGAGCGCCATGCAGCGCTACAACCTTTTCTCGGGCGGTGGTGCCTTGCCTGCCATTTGGGGGCTCGGTGTAAAATACCGTGTTAAAGCCGATTTTAAGCAGGACGAAGTAAAGAAAACAGCCGCCTATTTCCGTAATAATCATATCCCAGTTGATGTGCTGGGCCTGGAGCCGCGCTGGCAAACCACGGCCTATTCCTGCTCTTACGTATGGAATAAGGATTTCTTCCCGAACCCTCAAAACCTGATCGATAGTATGAAACTGCAGGGCTACCATATTAATCTTTGGGAGCACGCCTTCGTTAATCCTGCCTCGCCCTTGTACGAGCCGCTGAAGAACAAGTCGGGTAATTACCTGGTGTGGAATGGCCTGGTACCCGATTTTGCCAACGCCGCCACAAGTAAACTGTTTGCCGGTTACCACGAGAATACTTTCATCAAGCAAGGCATCTCCGGCTTTAAAATGGACGAGTGTGATAACTCCAACCTCAGCTACGGCAGCGCCACCTGGAGTTTCCCGGAACACAGCCGTTTCCCTTCGGGGATAGATGGCGAGCAGATGCACCAGCTGTTTGGTTTGCTGTATCAGAAATCCATCTATAATGTTTATAAGCAGAACAACATCCGCACTTATCTGGATGTGCGTGCTTCAAGCTCATTTGCATCATCGTACCCGGCAGCATTGTACAGCGATACCTATGAACATGACGAGTATATCCGCATGGTAGTTAACTCGGGTTTCTCGGGCATGATCTGGTCGCCTGAGGTGAGGGAATCAAATACCGTTAAAGACCTGATGCGCCGCAGCCAAACCGCCGTGCTATCGGCCCAAACGCTTTATAACTCCTGGTACCTGCAAAACCCGCCATGGCTGCAGATCAATAAAGAAAAGAACAACCATGATGAGCTGATGGCAGATTCCAAACAGATTGAGGCCGATGTTCGCCAGTTGCTTAACTTCCGCATGAGTTTGCTGCCATACCTGTATAATGCTTTTGCTGAGTATCATTTTAAGGGCATCCCACCATTCCGCGCCTTGGTGATGGATTATCCTAATGATGAAAAAGTATTCGGCATATGGGACGAATACATGATAGGGCAGGGCATACTGGCCGCGCCACTTACCGAAAAGGCCGACCAGCGCAAAATTTACCTGCCTGCCGGTAACTGGTATGATTTTAACACCGGAAAAAAAATGGAAGGCGGTAAAGAATATACCATCCAGCCAACCTACACCCAACTGCCCATCTTTATAAAAGAAGGTACCATATTGCCGTTAGCCAAACCGCTTGAATATGTTGCGCCGAACAGCCAGTTTGATATTACCTGTTACGTGTATGGTGATAATGCCAAAGGAACTTTATTTGAGGATGATGGTATAACCTTCAATTACGAAAAAGGGAAGTATAACAGCATTGGTTTGAGTTATGAGAACGGCAAAGGAAAACTGAACCGCAAAGGCAGCTTCGGCAACAAAAGGTACGCTATCAAAAAGTGGGAAGTGGTAAAGTAGATATCAGAGGGCAATTGTAATAATCATGAGACGGTAGGGCGAAAATATCTGTCAATCTTACTGTTTTATTATTTGCTTTTGTATCTTCAATAATATTTGTGGCGCTTTCCCCTGATTAGCGGCCACTGCTTTACCAATTATAGCTACCTTTTATGAACAATTCGCGTCGTGATTTTATCAGGCAAACTTCTATTGCCGGGGCTGGTGTTTTATTGGCCAAAAACGGTTTCAGTGCAAAAAGTTATAAACGCATTATAGGTGCAAACGACAGGGTGCGCGTGGGTGTTGTCGGTTTTTCTGACAGGCACAAAAACTCGCACATCCCGGCATTTATGAACCATTATAAAGAGTTGAACTTTGAGGTGGTTGGCGTATCTGATATATGGAAACGCCGCCGCGAAGAGGGTGCCGCAGTCTGGAAACAGAAGATGCAAAACGATGTGAAGGCCTATCGCAATAACGAGGAGCTTTACAACAGCAAATCAGTAGATGCGGTATTTATCAGCACGGCAGATTTCCAGCATGCTCGCCATGCCATTGAGGCGGTACAGGCAGGTTGCGATGCTTATGTAGAGAAACCCTTTGCCGAAACCATGGAAGATAACCGTGCGGCGCTGAAGGCCATAAAAGAAACAGCTAAAATTGTGCAGATAGGTTCGCAACGCAGGAGCGGGGCAAACTACCACGCCGCTAATGATTTTATCCGCTCGGGCAAGTTTGGCGATATTACTATGGTTGAACTGACCTGGAACGTGAACCAGCCCGGCCGCTGGCGCAGGCCCGATCTGATACCTCTGCTGAAAGAAGAAGATACCGACTGGAAGCGTTTTATCATGAACCGCCCTTTCGAGAAATTTGACCCGAGGATATATCTCGAGTACCGCTTGTTTTGGCCATACTCATCAGGCCTGCCCGGCCAGTGGATGAGCCACCAGATCGATACCGTGCACTGGTTTACAGGTTTAAAACATCCGCGCAGCGTGGTGGCTAACGGCGGTATTTATATGTGGAAGGATGGCCGCCGTAACTGGGACACCATCACCGCGGCATTTGATTATGGCCCCGCTGATGACCTGTCTAAAGGCTTTCAGGTGACATTCGGCTCGCGTATGCATAATGGCGACGAGCATCCTAAAGAAATTTATTACGCTAACGGTGGCGAACTGAACCTCGATACCAACAAAGTATCGCCGGTAGGTGGGCTTTCGCAGGATATGGCCGATGCCATGCACATGAAGGCCAATCTGCTGCCCGAAGTTAGTCTTACCAGTAGCGAAAAGGTGGTAGCATCTGCCAATACCGGCGGCGATGTGCTTACTTCAAACCACGTACGTAACTGGATGGAATGTGTGCGAAGCCGCAAGCAGCCAAACGCGCCTGTAGAGGCGGGTTACAGTCACTCTATTGCCAACATCATGACCAATGCTGCCGTGCATACCGGCTACAAGGCTACCTTTGATGAAAAAACACAGGAAGTAATGGCCAACGGTAAAGTATTTAAATACTAAAGCCATGAATAAACTTGCCTTACGGATAATGGCGACTGCTTTTACCGCCATGCCGTTTATTGCACAAGCCCAGCAAACTGAACGGGTGGATGTTATTCCGCATGCCAATAAAAAAAATGTAGATGTGCTGATAGGCGGCAAGCTGTTTACACAGTTTATTTATCCTGATAGTTTGGAGAAACCTGTGCTTTACCCGCTATATTCGGCGGGTGGCGCTATTGTAACCCGTGGTTTCCCGCTGGCACCGCGACCTGATGAACCGAACGATCATCCGCATCATTTGGGCCTCTGGTTCAACTTTGAAAATGTTAACGGATTGGATTTCTGGAATAACTCGTACGCCATCCCGAAGGAAAAAAAGAACGCCTACGGATGGATAAAAACAGATAAGGTACTAAAAACCGGCAGCGGCAAAACCGGCGTACTGGAATACCACGCCAACTGGACAAACCAACAAGGCAGCGTTATTTTAGAAGAAACTACTCACTTTGAGTTCAGTGGAGATAAGAACCAGCGCGTAATAGATCGCATCACCACCCTAAAAGCCGATACCCAAACCGTTTTTACCGATGCAAAAGACGGGATGCTTGGCCTGCGCCTGGCACATGAGCTGCAAATGCCCACTACTGAAGACCAAAAGTTCACAGATAATAAGGGCATTGTAACCGTAGTAAAGGGCGGTACCGATAAGATTGCCAATGGCAATTACCTTACCAGCGAAGGTAAAACCGGCGACGCCGCCTGGAGCAGCCGCGCGGTGTGGTGCAAAGTTTACGGCAAAATGGGGTCTGATTCGGTGAGTATTGCCATTATTGATCATCCTAAAAATCCCAACTATCCAACTTTTTGGCATGCAAGAGGATATGGGCTTTTTGCAGCAAACCCACTTGGCGAGAAAGTGTTTACCAATGGCAAATCGGCTAAGAACCTGACGTTAAAAAAAGGCGAGTCGGTTACGTTCAGATATCGCATCGTTATCACTAACGGCGCTAAAACCTTGAGTAAAGACGAATTAGATAAAATGGCCACGAACTTTGGTAAGTGATGTTTTGATACGCCAAAAAATGTCCATTTTTGGATATACCACAAAAATAAATGGACAGAAGATCGTTTGTAAAAAATACTTGTTTAACGGGCGCTGGGTTGTTGGCCGGTACGCAGCTGCTTAATGCTATGCCCATAGGTATGTTGGCCCCAACGCAGTTAATGGGCGGCAGGTTTGTTACCCTGTGTATCATGATCCGCACCACGCCCTGGGAAGTATCAAGAGATGTGAAACTGCACCCGCGTGATGAGGGAAAATGGCATACGCTTGAAGGCGTCAAAAGGCTTCGTGAGGCTTTTGGTACCAATAATCCGAATGGGCGTTTAACCTGGGGCTTTACGCTTAATGCGCTCGAAGATAAGCGCACTAATTTTGCCCAAATAAGAGAATATGCCGCTTATTGCCACGCAAAGTATGGCGATGAAGTAACTGTATTCCCCGGATATTTCCCGGCTATGTACCTGCCGCCCGCGCGTATCAATAAAGAGCTGTCAGAAGCCTTGCAGATCATATCAGGTTTTGTGGGGAAGCGGTACAAGCCACAATCTGTAATTGGTGGTTTTTTGCCTGCCGAATCATTAAAATATTTAGCCGATAAAGAGAATATCCACGTGGCCCAGGCCGTGATCTGGAGTCAGCATAATATTGATGGGGGCGGGGCAGATGGCTCACTATCGTATCCTTACTATCCATCTACCGAACATTTTTGCAAGCCGGGCCAGGGTAAGAAAGATCTGATAGATTGTGTTAACCTTGATGGCTGGTCGATGGATTTTATTTGTGCGCGGCAAAGCGGGCAAACCGGCCACGAGATAACCGGCTATAATAGCCGCCGCGGTGTGGGGCCTATTGAAACGTACAAAGGCTGGGGACTTGATTTGGGGCACCGCGAGGTAATGCATACACAATCTATCCATTTTGATAAGGGTGTTGAGCTCAATGGCTTTGGCTGGGTGCCTAATATTTGGGAAGCGCAAATGGTATATGAGTTTGGCATGGACTTTATTTGCGACGCCATGAAAATGTGGGTAACGGACACACTTAAGCGCTGGCCCGATACACAATGGGTAAGTTTTGGTGAGTTTGGAAACATCTGGCGTAACCACTATAAAAGCAATGACGATTATAACTACAAATTTGTAGAGCGCGGTTGCGGATTGGGCGATTCTTACAATAATCTCGAGATCCGCTGGTTTATGAATAAGGCTTTCAGGTTAGCTTTGCTGCGCGACTGGCACCATGATACCCCTGAAATGGTGATCGATTTTACAAGGTATGACCTGCCTGCACATGAACCAACAGGCGCCCGGCCAGATCATCCTGTTAAAGACTGGAGCATCATTAACCGGATTAACCAGAAAGGACTACGCCCCGAGGATAAGCCAGTGCAGTTAAAAGAACTAACAGCCCAGGAGCAAGCCTTGATCTATAAATACTGTCCTGAGCTTAAAGCTTAATATCTCGTTTGATATTTTGCGTACACTCCGTTTCCTTAAAACTAACTTAACATTAGGCGTATATTTTTGCGTAATAAATGATAACGCAACAAATTTCAGATACGGAGCTTTTACTCCTGATAAAAGAGAACGATCACTCTGCGTTTGATCTGTTGTTTGACCGTTATTGGGAACGCCTTTACCGTGCAGCCCTCGCCCGCGTAGATGACGATTCTGTTGCCCAGGACATTGTTCAGGAGCTGTTTATTAAACTTTGGGAGCGCAGGAATAAACTTGCCATCCAATTATCGTTAGAGAATTATTTGCTTAGTGCGGTAAGGTTTAGTGTGATAAGCCATTTCCGTTCAAAAAATGTAAACGAGGTAAGGCTTGATGATGCCCTGCAGCGTGTGCATTTGCTTGAAGCATCCATCAATGAAAATGCCGGTTATTTTGAGCTGGAGAAAACGCTGGAAGACGCCCTGAGTAAAATGCCCGATATGCTTCAAAAAGTTTATGAATTACGCAGCGCCAACAAACCTGTTAAAGAAATAGCAGGCGAACTGGGTGTTGCCGAGCAAACAGTAAAAAACTATATCTCAGAAGTACTACGTCGCTTACGCATTGCCATAGTAGATAAGCATCCCGAAAAACAGGTTACTTACCTTGCACTCATTATTGCCATCCTTAATAAATAATTAACGTAAACTTCATTGTAATTAAAAGTACCTGCGGGCCTTTTCAGCGACATATAACTGAAAACCCAAAGGATGGATATTACAAAGTTCAGAAAGAAATTAGAGCGGTATTTAAAAGGCACTGCAAACGAAACCGAAAGTGCTATAGTTGAAGCCTGGTACAAATCATACCAGGATGCGGAAGAAGCGGAGATAGGCTCTGAAAATAAAGAGACCGTAAAAAATGCTATCCGCCAAAAAATACACAAAACTACAACCACGCCCGTTATAAAATTAAAGTGGCGTAACTATAGCGTGGCAGCAGGCTTACTGCTGGTATCAGGCATTGCTTTGTTTTTTATTAAAAACAGGGGGCAAGCCACATCTGAAGATATCTACACTACTTTACAAACCAAAGCAGGCGAAGTTAAACAGATCGTATTGCCTGATAGTTCGGTGATGTGGGTAAACTCATTAAGCAAGGTGCGCATCCCTGCGGCCTTTAACGGCTCCATCCGTAATATTTTGCTTGATGACGGGGAGGTATTCCTAAAAGTAAAACACAACGATGCTAAACCATTTAGGGTAAATACTCATACCCTGCAGGTACAGGTACTGGGTACATCATTTAACGTAAAGGCCTACGCAAGTATTAAGCATACCAGTGTGGCGGTTGCTACCGGCAAGGTGGCAGTTAGTACGGCGGGTAAAAGGCTTTCGTTTCTTACGCCGGGGCAGGAGTTGGTTTTTGATGAAAAAACCAAAGCTTTTAAACAGAACAACATAGATATATCTGCAACACAAGGCTGGAAAGATGGCGAAACCTACTTAACCCAGGCCAATTTCGACGAACTGTCGCTGATAGTAAAAAACATGTTCGGCCTTAAACTTAAGGCGGCCAGTAAGGCTGTAGAGCAGTACCAGTTTACGCTGCGCCTAAAACGCAACATGCCGGCAGATGACGCGCTGAAAATCATCAGTTTGATACACAATACACATTTCAGAAGGGAGGGCGATGAAGTAGTGTTATACTAAAAAAATAACCGGCTTCTGTTACAGCAGAAACCGGCCAAAATTTTAAGCAAACCAAGTTTCGACGCGAAGTTTGCCCGGCTCAGCAATCAATTACTTATTACAAAGCAATCAAAAATATGAATTTTCATCCAGAGTTATGGAGGCATTTTATGCGCATCACATTTCTACTATTTTCCATTTTATTAACCGGCCTTTTGTCGGTGCAGGCCAGTGGGCTTAACGCACAGGGCATAAATACCCGCATTGATATTTCTTTTGAGAACGAGTCGCTTTCATCAGCGGTAAAAAAGATCGAGAAGAAAGCCAATCTGGTATTTGCCTATGACGAGGTTTATTTAAAACTGAGCGATAAGCACGTTAAAGGTTCTGTTTACCAGGGGCAAACGGTGCAGGCTATCCTTACAGGTTTATTAACCCAACAGGGCATAGGTTTTAAAGAGCAGGGTGGCAACATATTGCTTTTTAAACAGGCCGCGGGTAAAATTACCGGTAAAGTAACTGATGATAAAGGCGAACCTTTACCCGGCGCAACCGTACGTATAGCAGGCACAACATTAGGTGCCACTACTGATGTTAATGGCGATTACAGCATTACCGCGCCAGAGGGTAGCTACACGTTAACAGTAACGTTTGTAGGTTTTAAACAAGCCGAGGTTAATGTTACCATCACCGGCGAGCGTACCACAGTAGAGAACATAAAACTATCTGCCGGCGCAATGCTGCAGGAAGTTACCGTAAGTTATGGTAAACAAAGAGCAAGGGAAATTACAGGCTCAATTGCGCAGTTAGATGCAAAGCAGCTTGATGATATGCCCGTTAACCAGTTTGCCCAGCAATTGCAGGGTAAGGTTGCAGGTGTGCACATTGCGCAAAGCAGTGGGCAGCCGGGCCGTGGGGTGGAGTTCAGGATACGTGGGGCTGCATCGTTTTACGCCAGTAACCAGCCGCTTTTTGTGGTAGATGGTATCCCGGTTACGGGTAGCATCAACAACATTAACCCGTCTGAAATTGAGAGCTACAGCGTTTTAAAAGATGCATCGGCAACGGCACTGTATGGTTCAAGGGCTGCAAATGGCGTGGTGTTGATCACCACCAAACATGCTAAACCGGGCGATACCAAAATCGAGTTTAACTCCAACTACGGTATTCAAAAAATACCCAGCGAGCGTGTGCCAAAAATGATGGATGCGCGTGGCTTTGCGCAATACATGAAAGAGAAGTTTGAGGATGCGCGCAAATATGAAACCAATTACACTACAGCAACACCGGTAGAGTACCAAAACCCCGAGCAATACGGCGAAGGTACAAACTGGTACAAATTGCTTACACGCACAGCACCAATCCAGAACTATGATCTTACCGTACAATCGGCACGCGAAAACTCATCATCAACCGTGATATTTGGTTACCAGGAGCAACAGGGCGTATTGATAAATACTGGTACAAAATTGTACTCGTTAAGGATAAATCAAGATCTGAGCCTGCTACATAACCGTATCAAAATTGGCTTTAACGTAGCCCCAAGCTACCGCCTTGACCATAACAACCGCCTGGGTACTGATGGTGTGGGTGGTTTGTTTGAAAGGATATTTGAAGCAAGCCCGTTAAAATCGCCTTATAACGCGGATGGTACTTATAACCGCGATACCTATTCGCCGGGTATGGTGGCTTACATTAACCCGCTGGCTCAGTTTAACCTTACGCAGGATGATTATAAAACCACGCGTATTTTAGGTAATGCCTATTTCAATTACGAGTTTATAAAAGGCCTTAGCTTAAAAACAAACTTTGCGGTTGATAAAGGTAACGAGAGCCGTAAGTACTACCAATCCGGCGTTGTAACATCAACCATTAACCAACCCGTTGGTATAAGCAGCTCGGCCGATAACGGTTCATACACCGCTGAGGCAAACTTTGTGTTCAACAGAACTATCGCTAACGATCATAATATCGAAGTACTTGCAGGCTACTCTGCCCAAAAGTATAGTGGTTACAGCAATTCTTTAAGAGGATTGGGTTTCCCTGATGATAACATTCCTTATCTGAGTGCCGCTACCAGTTTGGCAGAAGGTGGCAGCACTTATTCAGCATACTCTTTATTATCGAGCATTGCGCGTGTAAACTATAACTATAAAGGCAAATACCTGTTACAGGGCGCTGTACGCCGCGATGGTTCATCTCGTTTTGGTGCCGATCAAAAGTATGGTACATTCCCATCTGTATCTGCAGGCTGGGTAGTGAGCGACGAAAGCTTTATGCAGAATATAAAAGCACTTAGCTTGTTTAAAATAAGGGCCAGTTACGGTATTACCGGTAATAACTTCTTTGGCAACTACGAGGCTCAGGCAACCCTGGGCAAATACTACTATGCCGCCGACGGTAATTCTGCCCCGGGCCAAACCATCAACAGGCTGGAGAACGTTAACCTGCGCTGGGAACGTAACAAACAATTTGATATCGGTTTCGACCTGTCATTGCTTAACAACCGCTTAAACATTACTTATGATTATTACCACAAAATATCAGATGGTTTGATCATGAACAGGCCTATTCCCAAAGCATCAGGCTTTACAAGCATATTGGATAACGTGGGTGTGGTTGCACTTTGGGGCCACGAGGTTTCTGTGAGCAGCACCAACCTTACAGGCAAATTTAAATGGAATACCAACTTCAACATATCGTTTGATAGAAACATTATTAAGGATCTGGTTGATCCGGGCTTTATCCGCAGAAACAACACCGTTTCTTCAGATTATTACCGCCAGCAGGAAGGCCATCACCTGGGCGAGTTCTATGGCTTTGTTTTCCAGGGATTATATAAAGACGCCAATGACCTGGCTAACTCTGCAAAGTACGGCACCGCATCTGATGTTGGCACCATTAAAGTTAAAGATATTAACGGCGATGGCGTTATTGATGATGTTAACGACCGTACCTTCATCGGCGACCCTACACCAACCTTTACCGGTGGGTTAACCAACTACTTTTCGTATGGCAATTTTGATCTGAGTATCCATACCGCTTTCTCGGTTGGTGGCCAAATTCTGAATGCTGCTAAATGGGCCTACCAAAGCAACCTCGACGGTTCAAGGGTGATGCTTGCTGCAGCTGCAGACAGGTGGAGATCTGAAGAGAATCCGGGTTCGGGTGTATATCCGCGTACCAAAACCGGTACTACGGCAATGGGCAGGCAGGTAAACTCGCAATGGTTAGAGAACGGCTCATACCTGTCTATCAAAAACATCTCTTTAGGTTACCGTATCAACCTTAAAAATACACTGATGAAAAGTTTAAGAGTTTATGGCTCGGTTCAGCAGGCATTTGTAATAACAGGTTACTCGGGCCTTAACCCCGAGATAAACTTTGCCGGCCAGGACCCAACCCTGGGTATAGGTGTTGATGAAAATGCCTACCCTGTACCAAGAACATTCTCTTTGGGTTTATCAGCAACTTTTAAATAACAGATAAAACAGCTAACGCTATATGAAAAAGATATATATGATACTTGCAGTGCTTGCCATATCGGCATCATCATGCAAAAAAGATTTTATAGACCTGGTGCCCGAGGATTCTTACATAGGTGAGACGTTTTATAAAACACCAGACCAGTTTAGACAGGCGGTTATCGCAGCTTATACACCGCTAAAAGATGTATTGCTGAACGATTACTTTACCTCTGAAATGCACTCAGATAATTCTATTTATCAGCCTTACCCAAGCAATAGGGGTACAGCTTATATCTATCGCGAGCAGATCTCAGATTTTACCAATACCTCAACCAACGATTACGCAAACGCGGTTTGGCAGCATTGCTACACCGGTATATCACGTACTAATATTGTAATTGAGCGTTTACCTGCGGCCACGTTCGACGCGGCAGTTAAAGCACCTTTAGATGGTGAAGCTAAGTTCTTAAGAGCGTATTACTATTTTAAACTGGTAAGGTTATACGGTGGTTTACCATTGTTTTTAAAAGAGGTAAAAAATGCCGATGATGCATTTAAAAAGCGCGCTACTGTAGATGAAGTGTACGCCCAGATAATTGCTGATGCAAAGGATGCGATAAGTGAACTGGCGCCACCAGCAAAGTTTCCGCAATCGGGCTATGCAACAAAAGGTGCGGCTACCATGCTACTGGCCGAGGTCTATGCTACCCAAAAGAAATGGGCCGAAGCAGAGACACTGTTAAACACGCTATCGGCAATGGGTTACGGCTTAAACGCCAACTACGCCGATGCATTTTCGCCAACCAATAAAAACAGTAAAGAATCGATATTTGAGGTGCAGTACCTTAACGGCAGCGTTTTGGGTACCAGCCCAAACCCACTTCCGTTTCAATTTTTGCCACGCAGTACCAATATCAGTATTGTTTTAGCAGCCGTTGTTGATGGTAAAGGTGCAAATATCAATAACAGTTCAACAGGCGGCTGGAACACCCCAAGCCAGGATCTTATTGATAGCTATGAGCCTGGTGATAACCGGCTTGATGCATCAATTGGTATTGCAGAAGGTACTTATAATACCAGTAACCTTTTTGTTTATTCGGCTAATAAAAGTATCATCAACTACACGCCTGCAAGTGGTAAAGTAGGTGTGCCGTACATTAAAAAATATATGCACTCGCCTGTGGCCACAACGCTTGGTACAAACGATAATTTCCCTATCTACCGCTACTCTGATGCGTTGTTGCTATTGGCCGAAGCACAGAACGAGCAAGGTAAATCGCCTATGACGGCGCTAAGTGCAGTGCGTTCACGCGCAGGTTTAACAACCGCATCGGCAGATCCGGGTACTTTACGTAACGTTATAGCGCACGAGCGCCGTGTTGAACTGGCCTTTGAAAATCACCGCTGGAATGATCTGGTGAGAACAGGTAAAGCCATTGAAACAGTTAATGCATTTGGCGATAAATTAAGAACACAGGTAAATTACCTTACATCTGATGCTTACAAGCTTAACCAAAACAAACTATTATTCCCTATACCACAGTACGAGGTGGAACTGAACCCATCCGGGATGATCCAAAATCCCGGTTATTAATTTCGTTATACCCGGCAGGCTAAATGGCTTGCCGGGTAATTTTATCTGTCAACACATTTTAATGATATGAGAAACAACAAGAACATGAAGACTGCCGCTTTGCTTACAGGCTTATTGTTTACCGGGGTAGCGGCTAATGCTGCTGCCATCACCAATGATATGCTTCCGCGTACATCGGTAGTTATAGATACTGTTTTAAATACACCAGGCAAGCCTGCAGTGGTTAAACCCGGCGATTTTTCAATAGCCGTACTGCCCGATACTCAATACTACCTGGCGCAGGCGCAACTGGGCGGCACCTTTGATATGTTTAAGGCACAGATAGATTGGATACAGAAAAACCAGGCTAAAGAGAATATTGCTTACGTGGCCCACATGGGCGATATAACCGAGCATGGCGACAACCCTGTAACATCAAAATCAGAGTGGTACCTGGCTAAGACAGCATTATACGGATTGGAAAATCCGGTTAGTATTCCTTACGGTTTAAGTGTAGGGAACCACGATCAGTTTCCATCCCAGTATCCTGTTAAGGGCACTACCAATGGGTACAATCAGTATTTTGGGGTGAAACACTTTGAAGGGCGCCCTTATTATGGTGGTCATTATGGCAACAACAACGATAGCCATTACGATAAATTTACTGCAGGTGGGGTTGATTTTATTGTTTTGTTTCTTGAGTTTGATTCTCATAACGAAGACCAGGCAAATTTATACGCCTGGGCAAACGGCATCCTGAAAGAGAATGCCCAGCGTAAAGCTATTGTGGTAAGCCATTCTATCATCCACTTTAACCCTGTTAAGGGCTCAAACACACCGCAGGCACCTTTTAATGCCGAAGGTAAAGCCATTTACGAAAGTCTTAAAGCCAACTCCAATTTGTTTATGATGCTTTGCGGCCACGTTGGCGATAACGGCGAAGGCTACCGTACCGATGTTTATGAAGGCCATAGCATTAAAACCTTCCTTAACGATTACCAGAGCAGGCCAAACGGTGGCAATGGCTTAATGCGCCTCTATAAATTCTCAGTAAAGAAAAACGAACTGAGCGTTAAAACATTTTCGCCGTATGCCAACGTAACCGAAACAGATGGCGACAGCCAGTTTACAGTTCCTCTGTTTGATAACCCATCATCTAAATAAACATCTATTATCATGAATAAAGTATTAAAGAGCCTTGTTGTGTGCTTGTTATTGGCTACAGGAGTTAAGGCTCAAAAACACGTTGTACTCATCAGCATTGACGGACTTAGGCCCGAGTTTTACCTCGACCCCTCGTGGGGAATGGTTAACCTGCGCCAGGCCATGAACACCGGCTCGTATGCAGAAGGCGTAAGAGGAAGCTTCCCAACGGTTACTTATCCATCACACACTACCATTGTATCCGGTGTGTTGCCGGCTAAACATGGTATTTATTATAACACCCCGGTTGAGCCGCTGGGCATTACCGGCAAATGGTTTTGGTATTATAAAGATATAAAAGTACCAACCTTATGGACGGCAGCTAAGCAAGCAGGCCTGGTTACGGCAGGTGTAAGCTGGCCGGTTACCGTTGGTGCACCTATTGATTATAATTTGCCTGAGTTTGTGATATTGCCAAAAAACAAGGGTGAGAAAAAGGATGAAATAAAAGCATTGTACGATGAATCGAACCCGAAAACTCTTTTTGAAGAAGTGCAGGACAATGCCATAGGCAAATTGGGAGAGTTTGGCGCAACCCTTGATTATTACACCAACGACCAGAACAAGGCACGTATGGCCGGCTACATACTGCGCAAATATAAACCTGGCTTTTTGGCGATACACATAGGCTTAACTGATCATTTTGAGCACGAGCAAGGTAGGGATGGCGATAAAGTACGCTCTGCGGTAGTGGGCGTTGATGTTGCATTGAAAACCATGTTTGATGCTATTGAAATGGCGGGCCTTAAAGACAGTACCACCTTCATTGTAACCGGCGACCATGGTTTTGTTGACATCCACACGCAGGTTAACCCAAACGTGATGCTGGCAAAAGCAGGGTTGTATGACGATGCAAACAAAGAAGGCTGGAAAGCTTACTTCCAGGCCAGCGGTGGCTCGGCATTTTTACATCTGCGCAACCCTAATGATAAAGCAACACTTGAAAAAGTAAACAAGGCGCTTAATGCCTTGCCCGAGGGGACTAAGAGACTCTTCCACGTGCTTAATAAACAGCAGGTTGCCGATGCCCAGGGCGACCCGAATGCACCTATCGCACTGGCGGCTTACCAGGGTATCAGCTTTGGTGCCACTGCCAAAGGTGAACTGCTTACCGCAGCAAAAGGCGGTACACATGGCTATCTGCCTACTGATTTTAAAGAGATCCAAACCGGTTTTGTGGCCTTTGGCCGTGGTATAAAACCCGGTGTAGTTTTACCGCTGATAGGACAGGAAGATATTGCACCTATAGTAGCAAAATTGCTTAACCTGCAAATGCCGGGTATTGACGGCGTTCTTTACCCCGGGTTATTTACAGCTAAGTAGAGATTATCAATTTAAATAAAAAGCCCGCAGAATTTCTGCGGGCTTTTTATTTATTACGCCACCTACTTCGGCATTTCAGGCGCCTGTATTCGCCATGGCTCAGTGGTAATACTATTCAAAAATGCAATAAGAGCCTCTTTTTCGGTTTTAGATAGGCCCAGGCGTTTAATAAGCGGATCTGTTTTTGGGAACAAAGGATCGTTTAGTTGGTCGGGGCGGGGCTTTGGTTGTGGCATGCCGGCATTGTACATGTTTATCACACCCTCAATATTATCAAACAGCCCGTTATGAAACCAAGGGCGGGTGCGCATGATATTGCGTAATCCGGGTGTTTTAAATTTGCCAACGTCTTCAGGTTTCTTTGTGATGTTGTACCGGCCAAGGTCTTCATACTTATCGCGGCCATAATAGGTGAGGCCGAGGTTATGAAAATCATCATCGGTAAATAAAGGGCCGTAATGGCAGTTCATACAACGCGCTTTTGTGCGGAATAAATGAAGGCCCTCTATCTGCTGGTCGGTAAGGCGTTTGCTGTTCCCTTCCATAAAGTAATCAAAATCGCTTTTGCGACTGGTAAAAGTGCGCTGGTAATCTGCCAATGCTGTGGCTATGCGTTCTGTAGTGATCTTTTTATCACCGAATGCATCTGTAAACAGCGCTTTATAACCATTTATTTTACCCAGCTTTTTTGGCAGAGCAGCAAAATCCTGGTGCATTTCAATATCTGAACCAATAGGGCCTTCCAATTGCTCTTCCAGGCTTTTTGCACGGCCATCCCAGAACAAATTTTTAAGGTACCAAACGTTCTCCAACGACGGGGCATTGCGCTGGTTAGGTGATTGATCATGACCCAGCGATACGCGTTTACCATCAGCCCAGTTCATATCTGGCGAGTGGCAACTGATGCAGGAGATCTGATTAGAGCCTGATAACCGCGGATCGTAAAAAAGCACTTTACCCAGCGCTATTACTTTCTCCAGCTCTTTTTGCTTTGAAGCGATGGGGGCTTTTGGTAAAGCGGTAAGCTCAGCCCAATGCACGCCACTATCAACATTAGGCTTTGGCCATTCTGCAGCAGGGTGGGAGTAGATTGCTCTCAATGAGTCTGCAGGAAGTGCGTTATAACTGCTTTTGCTGTTGTAAAAGCCCAGTTGCACCATTGTAAAAATAGCAGCCAGCAAACCAAACAAAACTTTCTTCATGGGCTAAAAATAAATAATCAGGCTTAATGAGGTAAATAAACGGTGACCACCTGGTTTAAAAGTGCCCTGATAATCATAGGCATAATTTTTTAAGGGCCTGGCGTAAGTGGTATTTAAGCGAATACCGCTATTGATGCCTTTAAAAAGGTGAGGGGTTAAATAACTCACCTCGGTATTTAAAAATAAAGCCGAAGTGCTGAAATACACATGATCCGGCGCAGCAATGTTATCTGTAAAATATTGGTACAAGCCGGTTGTAATGCTTAGATCCCGCTGTTGCGGTAAACGCAGCGACGGCTGCAGTTTAAATGATGCCCGGCTGTAATTATGATATTTTTTGTACAATGCGACTGATAAGCCGGGTTGCAGATAGGATTGCAACGAACTAACCCCGCCGCTAATGTCGCGGTGGCTAATTTGCTGATAGCCCACGTTAATGCCAAACTCGGGCACCAACTCAAAATTGCTTTGGCTTTTAATAAAACTGTAACCGGCATTTACCGATGTAGTGTGATAACGGTAATTGGTGCCACCGAGATTTACGTTTTCATCATAACCATTTTGCCATGCAGCATCAGCAAAAAACTGGTGTTTATACCGGCCACTGTAAGCCAGTAAGGTTTTTACTTTATAGGTGTTTAAATTAAATGTGGCAAATAGCAAATCGTTTTCTGATTTTGATAATGGCAATAAGTTTTTTTCAGTATCGCTGGCATAGCTGAAGTTTGCGCCCAATTGCCATTTGTTCAACTGTGCAGCATAATTAACGTGATAGCCACCAAAAGAATATTCCCGTTTAAATCTCCTTTCGTCGGGCCGGTCGCTGTAGCCGTAGCCACGCACCAGGTATAGTATCCTATCAGGGTACATGTTACCTGTAGAATACTGCGAGTTCTTGAAACCAACGCTCAGGTCTTCGTTGCCGTAACCAATATCGGTACCTATCCCAATAAAATGATTTCCCGCATGGTAAACCACTTCGGGTTTAAGCAACATCTTAAAGGTTTGTATAGATGGCCTCGGATCTACCGACCGGGTGGTGTTATTGTACAAATAATCGATGCCTGATGCGATATAAAGTTTATCCTTCAACAGTTCATAGCTCAACAGCCCCGTAAGCGTATAATTTAAACGGCGATATTGCCCCGGCTTGGCCGCCATGTAATAAAAAGGTGTTACATCAGTAGATAAACCCTTCATTACGTTACCCAGGCTATCCTCTGTCATTCGTGTAAAATCAAATGAGCCGCGCATTTTGAACCGGCCAAGTGTTTGGATACCACTGGTGCCAAAATGAATGGCATTATTACTTTCGGCCTGTTGCGATGTTCTGAAATGCCCGCTTTGCGTATCATAACTCAACGCATTACTACTTAACGACCGGTAAAGCGCGCTAAGCAATTGCGTGGCATTTTGGCCTGCAAAATCAACAGAACGCTTGCCCTGTTCAAAAAGCAATACGCTGTCGGGCTGTATTTGTGCAAATACAGCCCCCGGCAGCGTAATAAATATCAGAATGATCAAATATCGCATCCAGATCAATTAATAAATGATGTTGCTGATTTAGAAGGATCGGCTTTTATCAGTACACCAAAATCGTTAGTTGAATTGTTGGTGTCTTGCAACACAATACGGCCGTTAACCACGCGGCGCGTTTTACGCACTACTGATTGTGATGAGTAAGAACCACCGGTAACAAATATTTCGCCACCATCAAGCAGGTCTGGCAATTGTTTTGGTACACGCGATGCCGCAACAGCATGTTGTAAACCTACACCATCAATAATATAGCTGATAGGTATTTGTGTAGAAAGTGTGCTTGTTGCCGTTACTACGGTTTTATCAGGCGTTGCGTAACGCGGCAGGTTCTTTACATCGGCAGCAGTTTTAAAGATCATGATACCATCGCGGCCCAGGTTATCTATCACAAGGTCGCGGTTACCACCACGGTTAATAACCACAACGTTAGGTACCGCAGGGTTATCTATGTCTGATGCCAATGGGTTAATACCGTCCTGGTTGCCCAGGTAAACCTCAAAGTCAGCAGCAGAAAGATCTACCGTTAGCTCCGGTTTGTTAACGCCTATAGTTTTGCCTGTGGCATCGGTATAAGGGGCTTTGTGGTTAAGTGCATTTGCCGCTATAATGATGCTTTTGCCCGGTTCAACAGGGTATTGTTTGCCTGTACCCGGGATCATGAACAATGATTTTGAGTAGATGTAATCAGTGTTGGCTTTATCGTTGTTCATGTCAACAGCTTTTGTCCAGTCCCAGCTACCGTTGGCCTGGTAGTAACCTTTGGTAAAATCAATACGGGTAGCTACTGCGCTTACGTTTTCTACCTGGCCAAAATAAAGGCTATCAGCATATAAGGTTTCGTTTGAGTTGTTGTAGATCTCGATGAATTGATCGCGGAACAATGCACCATCCTTTATGTCAGAACCGGCGTAGTAAACCTGTTTTATCACAAAGTCGCCAATACGGCCCGCTTTTAAAGTGATGGCTGCAGAAGCTGCTTGCTGCACGTTTTGGCGCGAAATGGAACCGTTAAAAACAACATCGTCTTCAACATTGGTACCTGCCTTGGCATTATAGTCGCTCGCTTTAATAGTTAGTGTTGCGGCTATGTTGTAATCACCGGGAGATAATGAGCTGAAGTTTACAGTACCGTCTGTTTCGGTTTTACCGGTGTAGGTTTGGTTGGTAACCAGGTTGGTGGCTGTAACTTTTAGCTGGCTCATGTCAAAACCGTAGGTTGCATTATCGGCATCAAATGCTGTTTTTACGCTTAATGAAGCCAGTTCAATGTCTTTAGGGTCGTTCTTTTTACAGGATGTTGCGAGTACAATAAAACTCAGCATTAGAAAAAGGTAGTTGATATGTTTCATATTATATGGATTAAGGATTTTTAGAGTTTAAATGATATTTCGGCACCCACGTTTACCGGGTTGTTGTAGGTATTAACGGTATCCAGCAACCTGTCATAATCGCGGATAAGCAGGTTGAGAAAGTTGTAGGCGTAGATGGATATGTTTACTTTCTTTTTTATTTCTTTTGATAGTCTTGCACTCAGGTTGCTGTAAACAAATGCCGGCCTTTTGAGCCTTCTTGCATCTTCGGGGCTTCTTACTAAATAGTTGTAATCGGTGTTAGTAGGGTCAAACACTGGTATAGGGTTTACAATACCGTCTTTATCGATATAAGCTATCGGATAGGCGTTTTTACCCGGCGAATATGTTATTGTAGACCAATAAATATCGGCCATTATGCTCACGATGAAGCCCAGTTTGGGGATGTGGGTGTTGGTAGTTAGCTTACTCATTACAGCCCAATTCTGGCTTTGTTCTGCAGGGTAAATACCATACCAGGCTTTACGGCCTGCAATGATGAAGTTATCATCCACTTTCTCTGTCCTCACCGCGCCAACGTTCTCGTATTTACTGTAACTGAACGAGGTGTTAAGGTTGAAAGAGGTTTGTATAGATCTTACCTTTTTGGTACTGACGAACCATTCCAGGCCATAGTTGTCTGATTTTACGCTATTGGTGATGCTCCTGTCTTGTTCTGATCCGTACAATTTCAAATTGCCCGTAGGGGTGTAAACAGGTTTTTGACCGGGCGTAATTACCGTATCATAAGTTGGCAGATATATGGCCAGATAACTGCTTACACTATTTAAACCATCACGGTTGCGTTTGATATAGCCTGATAGGGATGAGCTTAGCCAGCCACCATCATAACGCAAACCCACTTCTACCTGGTTAGATTTGGATGGTTTAAGATTGCTGTTATCTTTAATTATCTTCTGGGTGTAGGCCAGGAAAACGCTCTCATTTACTTTGCCATTGTAAATATTAAGTAAAGGGATATCAAAGTAACTTGGCGCCGGATACCTGAATGACATGGACGGGGCCTTGCTGGCAATACCAAAGGCCGCATTTACCGACCATTTAGTTGAGAGATTATAACTGGCGTTGATACGTGGCTGCCAGCTCGGAAATCCGTTTTGAACATCATACCGCACACCTGCAGATAGGGTGAGCGGCTTACCCAGCATACTGGTAGTTGCTTTATCTTCCAGGTAAACGCCGCCGTTGTAAATGTTGCGTAACAGATCAAAGGGGTAAGGTCGCTGGCCGCGGTTGCCGCCGGCGTTGATATTGAAAAAAGGGTGGTCCGGATCAGAAAGAACACCTTCGCCTTTGTTGCCCGAAAAGGAGAAAGTACCGCCGAGGGAAATGTTGTGCGTAAAGCTTCCCCAGTTAACTGTATTAACCAGATCCAGGGACGCGCTGCCATTATAAGGGCGGCCCTTGATATGATCTACAGATAAATAATTCCCCGGCCTGAAATAGCCTTCGTAAATACCTGTGGTATCTTTATCCGCAACACCTACCACTGCGCTGTTCACGGTTCTTTGCCGGTAGCTTTCCTGGTACCCTTCGTCATAAGACACACTGAACGAGGCTCGCTCCAACCAGGCCGAATTGTTCACTTCCAGGCTCATGCGGTTGCTGAGGCTTAAGCGTTGTTCTTTAGAGTACATCATTTGGCTCTCTGAGTCGTCAGGGTCTATCTTCCTGTTATCTATCTTATGGCTGTAATCGGCGCTAAATGTGTTTCGCAAGTTGCGGAAGGGTTTGGTTGTCCACATTAAGCCGCCACTTACCCTGCCGTAATTCTTCAGGTTATCAGTAGGCGTTTGTATACTGTTGAGGTAATTGAAATTTACGTTGATGGCACCCAGGCGTTTGCCCAGGTTAAAACCCTTTGAAACAGATGCGTTGGTAGATGCGCCATTTAAACGCAGGTTAACCCGGTAATCCGTTTTGCCGGCCATACGTTTGATAATGATAGCACCATCAGTAAGTTCGCCGTATTTGGCAGATGCCACGCCCGATACCACTTCTATACTTTCAATATTATCTGCCGGTATGTTCCTTATATCAAGCCCGCCGAAAGGTGTATCATATTGTGGGCTACCTGTAAGAGGGTCTTTTATGTTGCCAATGGCGCCACCTGTTATTCCCCAGGCACCAACGCCGCGGGTTTGCATATTAGCATCGTTTGATTGGCGAATGTCATCAACATAAATAGCTACACCCCGGGCATTATTAGCTTGCTGCACGGGATCGCCGGTGGTGCTTGCCGAACGCAGGGTTGCCTGCTGGTTGTACTGCAGATCGGGCGCAGACATGCGTTTGCCCGGTAAATTGTTAAGCACATCGGCCAGGCTGTAAGCTTGTACCTGCTCTATTGCTTCGCGGTCAAATATGATGGATGAGTTGGATATGTTGCTCCGTTTGCGTTGCGAGTTGATCTGCACCTCGTTAAGCGTTAGGCTTAACGCCTGTAGCTTGATCACGAGGTTACTTGTAGATACGTGCATGCTTACCGGAATACTTACTGCGCGTTTACCCACAAAGGTGATGCTAAGCGTGGTTGAGTCGGCTCGGGTTGTTCTCAGGCTCAGGCTAAAATTCCCCCCGGCATTGCTGGATGTAGAAATATTGAGGTCGGCACAAGAGATGTTGGCAAATTCAATAGGCTTGCCGGCATCGTCTGTTACCTTACCGGTAACTATTACCTCGCCTGATTGCCCGAAAGCAGCGCAGGTTGAGATCAGAAATAAAAAAATAATGAAATAGTAAAGTATCTTCAATTTATTTGGACTAAATCTAAATAAAGTGCAAACATAGGCTTTTTATGAAAATATGTCAATGTGTTATTTATACACTTTGTAACTTTTTGTTTACAATATATTCAAGAGCGTTATGTCAGTAAACTATTTAACCTGAACTGCCCTCAGCCGTTAAGCCGGCACCAGACGTAAATTATTAGTGCTATTTCAAAAAAAACAGACTGTAGTGCATACTCAACAAACGGGAATAGTATACGTAACTATGATCAGTGAGAACCTATCTGACCACTTGTGTATTGTTTTTATGCGTAGCCCAGGGCTGCCAGGGCAAACCTTTGCCTTTGGCCGACTCTATTGATGTAACCAGGCATAGGTTATTGACCGATTCTGCTGATGATTTTGCCAGACAACAGGATACCAGCAAAGCGATAGCGTACCACAAGCGAGCGCTTGCACATGCACGATTGCACAAGCTTCCTGAACATGAAGCCCGCTCGCTAACACGCATTGCCATACTTTTAAAAGGGCAAGACAGTAGCGAAAGCCTGAACTACCTGGATAGTGCCCGCGAAATAGCCCTTAGGCTCAACCGCGCAGATCTGCTGGCCGATATTATGAAAGCCAGGAGTGCTGTATATAAACAACAACAAAACTACGGTGACGCGCTCGCCGCGCTTGAAGCTCACCAGGAACTCCTTAAAACGGTTTTTGAAAGCAACAGGCGAAAAGAAGAAGCCAGGCAGCGTGCGGTAGAACAAAATAAAGACGATCGGCTGATTTTTATCATGATCTCAACATCGCTTGTTTTGCTCTTCCTTGTTTTTGCGCTTTATCACAGGAAATTAAGTCGTCTCAATAGATCCCTGCTCAAATCAAACCGCATTAAAGACACACTTTTCTCCATCATCGGCCATGACCTGAGGGGCCCTGCGGGTAACATTATGCAGGCGCTGGATGTACTGGGCCTTGACCTGCTGGACGATGCGGAAGAAAAAGAAGTGATTACCTTACTTAAAGAGCAAAGCTGGTCTTTTAACGAAACGCTTAATACTCTGCTCAATTGGGCCACCGCCCAGCTAAAAGGTGCCGAACCGCAGGTGGCTACCGTAAACGCCATGAGTGCGATACAGCGTTCGCTTGATTTGCTCCGTGCGCAGGCCATTGCTAAGAACATCGAGATCAGCGCACCTGCCGGCAACCCGGTGGCTGTTTTGGCCGATATTGATCAACTGGATTTTGTTGTGCGTAACCTCATCAGCAATGCCATCAAGTTTTCTTATCCCGGTGGCAGGATACAGATCAGCGCCGAAAAACAAGACCATAACGGATTGATCGCCGTGCATGATGATGGTAAAGGCATCCCCGCAGAAAAACAGGCCGAACTTTTTTCTGAAGGACAACTTAACAGTACCTACGGTACCAAAGGCGAAAAAGGTACCGGATTGGGCCTGATGCTGTCATGGGACTTTATACGTGCCAATCATGGCCGTATCTGGTGCGATAGCAGGGAAGGGGCAGGCACTACATTCTACATCAGCTTACCGCTTGCTATGTAAGGAGCTGTCATATCACGGATCTGTGCAGCTAATCCATACATTTTTTATGCTTCTCTCCCCAGCTTTCGAGCATTTTAATAATGGGCACTAATTCATAACCAATGGCAGTTAATTCATATTCAACTCTTGGTGGCACGCCTGCAAATACAGAACGGCTAATGATCTTATGGTCTTCGAGTTTGCGAAGCTGAAGCGAAAGCATGCGTTCAGTAATATTTGGAAGGGATTTTTTCAGTTCGCAATACCTTAGCTTGCCATTGGCCAACCACGAGCAGATGGCGATAGACCATTGCCCGCCGAGGATGATGGAAGCATATACTTCTGAGCAATGATCAGCCAACGCTTGCTTGTTAGCAAAGTTGGTAGAGGTTTCTTTTATTTTAGACATACTAACATTTTTTATAGTATCCTACAACCGGTTGCGAATATAGACGATTCAAATCAGGCAAAATACCTTTGCTGTATAATTTGAAATTAAAATGAAAAAAACATTGATTATCGTAACACATCCTGATATCAACAATTCAGTGATAAACAAAAGATGGCTTAACGAATTAGAAAAATATCCCGAGCAGTTTCATATCCATCAACTGCATCAAGTTTACCCCGATCAGCAATTTGATATAGCCGCAGAGCAGAAACTGGTTGAAGAGCATGACAGGATAATTTTCCAGTTTCCATACTATTGGTACCATAGCCCGGCGCTGTTAAAAAAATGGTTTGATGAAGTACTTACCCGCGGCTGGGCCTATGGTAGCGCAAGCGACTTTAAATTTAAAGGTAAAAAGGTGGCGCTGGCGGTAACATTAGGGCTAAAAGAAGAGCATTTGCAGCATGGTACGATTTTCAAGTACACCCTTGAAGAGCTTACCCGCCCGTTTGAAGCACTGTTTGATTATATTAAAGCAGACTACCAACCATTTTTTGCTTATTACGGAATGACGTTTAACCCAACGGAAGAATGGATAGAGAGAAGTGTTCCGCTGTATCTTGATTTTCTTGAAAGTTTTAAAAGCGACGGTGCCGATGCCGCTTAAAGTTTTGCGTTTGCGTGTATCGTAAATACCTCTTGTTAGAATAAAAAGGCCAAACGGTTTACCGTTTGGCCTTTTTATTTAATCGTATTTGATAATGCCCTTCTCATACAAAAACATCCATCACAAAGCAAAAATCATCCATTTTAAAGCATTTAAAGTGGGGCCATCTTTGTATAGCAATAAAATTTGAGTGTTATGAAAATATATTATTTCACCGACCCTATGTGTTCATGGTGTTATGGCTTTAGCCCTACAGTGCAGCAACTGAAAGAGAATTACCCCAATATAGACCTGCAAATTATTTCGGGCGGATTTTCGCCTTTTAGCAAACAAGTAGTAAATGATGAATATAGGGAATTTCTGGAGTTCCATTGGAGAAATGTGAACAAGATGAGCGGTCAGTATTTTGATCATGCCATGAAGTTTGTTTCCGATACCTTTCGCTATGATACCGAGCCATCAAGCCGTGCGCTTGTGGTGGTACAGAACCTGATGCCGGGTAAAGATTTTGAATACCTGAGCCTATTACAAAAAGCATTTTATGTAAACGGTCTGGATATCACAAAGGCCGATGTGCTTGCCGATGTAGCCGAAGAGTTAGGCGTTGATAGAAACAGCTTTTTAGAGCACTTTGATTCTGATGATGCAAAGCGTAAAACCATTCATGGTTTTGAGTTTAGCCGCCAGCTTGGTGTGCAAGGTTTCCCTACGTTGCTTACTATCGATAACGGAGCGGTTAAAGTGCTTACCCGTGGTTTTCAAAAGTTTGATCTGCTCAAAATGGTGGTAGACGAACAATTGGCACAGCAAACCGCTACCGAATTAAATGCGGGGCAATCATGCGCTGATGGTTTCTGCGCTTATTAAGCCGGATAATAATTGGGTTAGGATGTTAAACATGGCTGCAGGTACATCATTTAGTTGTTTCATTGAACAGCTTGCTGAGGGGCTGAAGAAACCGCTTCCCGGTGAGGCGGCCCATCCTGAAATGGAAGCCATGGCTGCAAAATATTTAGGTGTGCTGCCCGATGAAAATACCCGCAAGAGCGCCGTGCTGATGTTGCTTTATCCATGTGCCGGTAAGATATGTTTTCCGTTGATCCTGAGGCGCAGCTACAGCGGGTTTCATTCCGGCGAGGTTTCCTTTCCCGGCGGCAAGTATGAGTTAGGTGATAATGACCTGATACAAACAGCCCTGCGCGAAGCAAATGAGGAGATAGGGCTGGTAGCAAGCGATGTACGCATTTTAGGTACGCTTACCGAAGTATTTATCGGCCCGAGCAATTTTATGATGCTGCCCGTATTGGGATATATTCCTTACCGGCCAAATTTTGTGCCTGATACAAGAGAAGTAGAACAAATATTTGAAGTTGATCTTGAGCACTTCGCAGCTTTCGGCGCAGTAAGTATAAGCGAGATATCTATTCCCGGTGACCAGGTACTAACTCCGCACTATAGTTTGGATGGCCATAAAGTATGGGGTGCTACAGCCAAGGCTATTAATGAACTGCTGTCTGTTGCAGCGGCAAAAAAAAATCAATATTAAAAAGTAAATCAATATGTCAGTTTCTGATCTGTTTAAGCCGCTCACGCTGTTGCATGGGCCGGCCATGCGAAACCGTTTTATGCTGGCCCCCTTAACCAGCCAACAAAGCGAGTTTGATGGTACCGCATCTGAGTTTGACCAGCTATGGTATGAGCAGCTTGCCGAAAGCGGGTATGCTTTGATCCAAACAAGTGCTGCCACGGTTGAAGCCGGTGCCATTGCGTTTGAACGCCAGTTTGGTATCCACAGCGACGATCATCTGCCGGGCCTTACCAAAATAGCCACAGCTATACGCCAGGGCGGTGGTTTATCTGCCGTACAATTGCACCATGGCGGCCATCGGGCAAAGCCTGCAGTTGGCGGTATACCCGCCCCCGCATCAGACAATACCGTACCTGGTGTTAGGGCCATAACTACCCGAGAGGTAGAGCGTATCCGCGATAGTTTTATAGCTGCGGCTAAAAGAGCACAACGAGCCGGGTTTAATGGGGTTTCGGTGCATGGTGCCTTCGGCTGGATCCTGTCTGAATTTTTATCGCCGCATTTAAATGACCGTACGGATAAATATGGCGGCAGCCTGGAGAACCGTGCACGCTTTACCATCGAGGTGATAGAAGGTATCCGCAAGGCATGCGGCCCCGATTTTCAGATAGGCTGGCGGTTGTCAATAGAACGTTACGGCTTGCGGCTGGAAGAAATGCGCGATATCACGGCCGAAATATTTGATAAAGAACTGATAGACTATCTCGACCTCGCCCTCTGGGATTCAGCCCAGGTAGTAAGGGAAGGAACTTTCCAGGGAAAAACCATGCTAAGCATATTTACCGGACTGCCGCGTAAAGGCGTGCGTTTAGGCGTAGCCGGCAAGATCTACAGCGGCCGGCGCGCTGCCGAACTGTTGGACGAAGGTTGCGATTTTGTGCTGATAGCCCGCGCTGGTATCCTTCAGCGCGATTTTCCGATGCAGGTAAAGGCCAATCCCATGTATCAAAGTCCGGAAATGCCTGTTACGGCTGATTACCTGCGCCGGGGTGGTTTAAGTGAACGTTTTATAACCACCATGCGCGGCTGGCAAACGTTTGTTAAGCCAGGCTCGTGAGTATGGTCTGAATCAGAATTAAAAGAATTTATGGAATTAACAGAGATCAAATACATCGAGCACAGCATTCCATAAATTCTTATAATTCGAGTTCAGACAAAAAATCATCCATTACATAGTCAAAAACATCCATTCATTGGCAAAGCGCAGTCGGCCATCTTTGTGGTGTAATTAAAATTATAGAAATGAGCAAAACAGCTATCATAATTCTTTCTGATCCCAAGGCTGGTTCAGAAGAAGCACTCGGACGCGTATTTAACGCTTTGGCATCGGCATACGAATTTAAACATGCAGGTGAGGACGTAAAGATCATTTTTCAGGGCGCAGGCATCAGATGGCCTGAAGAATTGGAGAAACCCGAGAACCCGGTAAATGGTCTTTATAATGAGGTAAAAG
The DNA here is from genome assembly GCF_003432115.1 of Mucilaginibacter conchicola. Lineage (GTDB taxonomy): Bacteria > Bacteroidota > Bacteroidia > Sphingobacteriales > Sphingobacteriaceae > Mucilaginibacter > Mucilaginibacter conchicola. The sequence continues at coordinate 1,106,046 of NZ_QWDC01000001.1, read as the reverse complement.
ATCACGTTCATGGCCTTTCACAAGGTTGTGTGGCGGTATTTGGTACCGAAATTTCTGGGTATGATCTGTTAAACGATAACAAAGTACCGGGTACCCCGGGCTTGCCAAGTTTACTTAACCTTAGAAACGAAGGCTACCAGATCTTGATTTTCTAACCGGGTTTAATGGCTGTCCCCTGGCAACTATCAGGGGGCAGTTTTTATTTTGGTGCGGGCTTAAATAACAAAATGCAAAAAGAACACGAGAATTATATGCAGCAATGCCTTCGCCTGGCAAAAGTTGCCCTGGCTACCGGCAACCCGCCAGTGGGCGCTTTACTGGTTTATAAGGGTGAGGTGATAGGCAAAGGGGTAGAAGCAGGCCGGTCAACCGGCGATGTAACTAACCATGCCGAGATAGTGGCCGTGAGAAATGCGATAGATAATGGTTATCTTAAGCAATTGCACCTGGCTACTATGTATACTACGCATGAGCCCTGTTTGATGTGTTCGTACGTGATAAGGCACCATAAGATCTCAAAAATAGTTTACGGAACATCCGTACCTTTGGTAGGCGGGGCAACCTCAAAATTCAACATTTTGTCTACACAGGATGTACCAAAATGGGGAGATAAGCCAACCATTATCAGCGGAGTGTATAGGGCAGAATGCGACTTACTGAGCGAGGAGTTCAGGAAAGCCAATAATTTGTAAGTATCATGTTATCTCAATCGGTATATACGCTTATTAATCAGCAAAATGGTAATCTGGCATTCAAACTTTTTGAGTTTGATAACAACAGCTATTTCGACCACATCCAGCGGAATAACTATTTCACCCTCATCCTTGTTACCGCGGGCGAAGGTCTTGCTAAAGTCGATTTTTGCGATTACTCTTTTACAGAAAATACGCTATTCGCTTTTTATCCATACCAGCCATTTATGCTGCAATCCCGAAGTGCTTTAAGAGGGGTTGCTATTCAGTTTCATCATGATTTCTTTTGTATTTATCGCCATCATAAAGAGATAGCAAACAATGGGTTATTGTTTAACAATGTGTACGAGCAACCATTTGTACTTGTGAACGAAGGCTGTAGGAACACAATGTTTAACCTTATTGAAGGTATTGTTAACGAGTTAAAAACAGACTCGTTTAGGAAAGACGAGGCGCTGGTTTCATACCTTAAAATATTGCTGGTTATGGCAACCCGTATAAAACTTGATCAGCAGGATGTACAGGATGCTCAAACTGTTAACGGTAAGCAGCTTATGCTTATCCAAAACCTGAAGAATGCCATTGAGGATAATTTCAGAGAAAAGCATTCGGCAAGCGAATACGCCGATCTGTTGCACCTTACCCCAACCTCACTTGCAAGGGTAGCAAAGAGCCATTTCAACAAAACATTATCTGACCTGATTACTGAGCGTATCATTATTGAAGCCAAACGCGAACTATACCTTACCGATAAAACAATAAAAGAGATAGCCTACGAACTTGGTTATGACGATGAGTATTATTTTAGCCGGGTATTTAAAAGCAAAACGGAAGTATCACCGCAACTTTATCGGGATACTGTAGGCTTTAACAGAGGTGCTTCCTGATTTATATCCGGCTTTTACAAAACAAAAAACCCTTCGTACGTAACGTATAAAGGGTTTTTGTGCTTTTTAATACTTTGTGGAGCCGGAGGGAACGTGAAGAATCGCGTAAAGGGCTCGCTTTCAGAATCTATTACTTGGTTTTAAGCTCTGCTCACCAGGTGCTCACCAAAAACTAATTGACTTTATTATGCTACTTAGTATTATAAAGATAAGATTTATTAGAGACTTAGAAAACTATTTAACAAAAATGATTTTGCAGTAACCTCGGGGAGAGTTCAAAACTTAAATGCTTATAGCCTTTTTTTCAATTTATGTTACAGACAGCTAGTGTCGACTCACCGAAGTTCTCACCAGTTTTTTCTGGTCTCAGAAGAGAGTGTTAATCTCGCGTAGACATAATAAATTGCATAAATCGAGTTTATTTTATAGCTTTTTTTAGAGGATCGATTTGATAAATTCATTAGAACCTAAATAGCTTAAGAAAAATAAATCATAATGGTGTGTAGCTTGTTTTAAAGCAAACACATCTGATGTCCAACCCTAGCCTCTATTTCCAATTCCGAAACCGTTTTGATTTTTCCCCTCACAAGTATGAGATTGGTAACCCGATCATTCAGAACAAGGCGTTGGAAGACAATTTCTTTTTGCTGAAGATCTATGATTTTGTAGAGGCTGACTTTGAACCTTACTATAGCTTTCATCTTGCTTACTTTTTGGAAAGACATCCATCCGAAGAAGAAGCGTTCTTTGACCATGTCTCAGACATTATAAGAATACGCATCGATTACTTCAATAGACAGAACCCGTTCTCTTCGAAGTATGCTCGCAGCATGATACATGCCAAAAAGCTGGAGTCATTCTTATCTTTTATGAAAACCATCGACCGCTGGCATAAGCTGGAGCCGATCGAATCAGTTGTTGCGGAGAAAGACCGCGAGATCGACAGGCTGAATGCGGAGGTCGTTGAGCTGAATAGATTGTTAAAAGAAGCGACCAAATACGATGTCAGCGAAAAGGTCAACATCACTAAAGGCCATATCGCTGCCTTCATTAATGTCATTAAGCAAATCCCTGACCTAAGTATTCCAGAAAGCGGCAGGCTGGTCAGCTCACAAACCCAGGCACCCTGGTACAAGATGATCGCCAAATATTTTAAGCATGGCGACAAGGATATCTCTATTGATACCGCCCGTAATTACTTCCCTGCGCAGAAGGATGATAAGCCTGCCAAGTTCATCGAGATCGCCGAAAAGGATAAGCTCTTCAAGATCGTCCGCAAGGACGATTAGGGATTAGCTTTTTTCCCTCTCCAAATCTGACCAAACGCTGCCATTGGTCATTCATTTCGCACATTTCTCCTTCACTTTTGATCCGTTGTGTTCAGCGGAACGCTTTTGCTATTCCTGCTGAACTGGTTTGATTTATTTAACAAAAAAGGAGGAAGCATGAATGTGGAATTGATCACGAAAGAGGATCTGAGGGAACTGGAGAACAAGCTGCTGACCGAGATCAAAAAGATCGTACAAGTGGGCGGAGAAACGGTGTCAAAGAAATGGCTGAAGAGTAACGAGGTTCGAAAACTGTTGAAGATCTCGCCGGGTACTTTGCAGAACCTGCGCATCAACGGTACGCTGAGCTTTGCGCGTATCGGCAGTATCATCTATTACAAGCAGGAAGACATTAACAAGTTATTGGAAGGAGGCTTGGAATGAATAAGCCTAATGCTAAGTCCAAGTCTTTTGCTATCTCAAATGCAGAGCTGAGCGGCTATGGTAAACTGCTGCGACAGATGAGCAGGGATGAGCGGCTGAACGCGACGCATATCAGTCTGTTCAGCGGGTTATTCGTCCAGTGGCAGCGGAATAGCTACATCAGTCCTTTTGCCATCACCCGTAAGCTGTTAATGGCCTACAGCAGGATTGCATCCATTGCTACCTATCACAAGTGCATCAAAGAACTGGATGCCTATGGTTATATCCGTTACCAGCCATCTTATCACCCAAAAAAAGGCAGCCTGGTATGGTGGCCTGCCGGATGGGAGACCGAAACGGTTTGATGGCCTTCGATTTGATGACTGTTATGATGAGTTTACTGATGTATTTTGTCTTGTCCTGAAATAGGTTTACAAATTTTGAGGTCTAAACAAGATCGAAAAATGAAAATTGTAAAGCACTATCCGGACGAACTTAAACTTAAATTGGTTCGCCATTACTTGGATTCTGACGAAGGTTATAAAAAGACCGCAGAACGATTTAATGTACCTTATGCTGCAATGGTTATGCGATGGGTTCGTAAATTTATAGGCGAATCCACTACGCAGCCGGGAATGAGTAAACCAGCAAAAAAAGAAAAACCGATTGATCCAGGCGATGCCGAGACTATGGCTAAACGTATCCAGGAACTGGAGCAGGCCTTGGAAAACGAGCGTCTTCGGAGTCAGGCAATGAGCACGATGATCGATGTGGCCGAGCGTGACCTGAAGATCTCCATCCGAAAAAAGTCTGGAGCCAAACGGTCAGGGAAATGAAAGCACGTTATCCAAAAATCAATATGGATACGCTTTGTGGACTGTTTGGCTACAGCAGACAAGCCTTTTACCAGCTGCAGCAGTACGAATATAAATATCAGGCACAATCCCAGATCATCTTAGAGATGGTCAGTAATGAGCGCCAAAGCCTTCCCGGTATCGGTGGGCGTAAGCTGCTTAGTCTGATGAGCGGGCTGATGAAAAGAGAAGGCATTCAGCTGGGCAGGGATGCTTTCTTTGCCCTGCTACGCGAAAACCGGCTTTTAGTACGTCACCTGCGCTCTAAGATCAAAACCACGGATTCCAGGCACCGTTTCCGCAGGTATCCCAATCTGATCCGGGAGCTGGTGCCCAGCAGACCACATGAGCTTTGGGTAAGTGATATCACCTACGTAGAAACCGGAGAAGGCTACCTGTACCTGTCGTTAGTTACTGATGCTTATTCTCGTAAGATCGTGGGCTGGAATCTATCACCTAAGCTGGAAGCGGATGGTGCAGTGAACGCGTTGGATATGGCCATCCTGCAGTTACCGGATCCCCATCCCAGCGATTTGATTCATCATTCTGACCGAGGCATCCAGCATTGCTGTGATAAGTACATTAGCAGGCTGAGGTCAAAGGACATTCATATCAGTATGACTGAAAATGGCGATCCGCTGGAAAACGCTATCGCTGAAAGGGTAAACGACATCTTAAAATCTGAGTGGCTGAACAAAAGAATGCCGCAAACCAAATGGGAAGCGCAGGCTGTGTTACCAGAGATTATTCACGCTTACAATCATAAACGGCCTCACATGAGTATCGGCATGCGAACACCCGCAACAGCGCATACATTAAAAGGGGAACTCAGCCGGGCGTGGAAAAGTTATTACCAAAAGGATAAAACTGAACCCATGAATGCTAAGGACGAATTACTTGTAAAGCTGAAACAGGATGAGTAAAATTGCATATGTAAAGTCCACTCAGGACGAACCAAAGAAAGTAAACATTATACAGGACAAACACCTCGAAACTGTAAAGACTTTTTAGGACGAGACATTTGTATAGCGGTATAGATGTATATCCGGATAGCTATGCAGCAGTATATCTCATGTCCTCTCGCAGCATGCGGGGGGAGCGAGCGGAAGTCGGGCAAGCCCGACTTTTCCGCTCGCCCTGCGGGGCTATGGCGGTTTTCAGTATACCATCAGTATACTTTGCCCCCCGCCTGATAGGATAAACAAAGAAAACAGTATACCTGACGGTATACGCAAGGATGGAGTTTGAATGATTTTATGGGTAATGCAGAAAACAATAAGACGGTACGGTTTCCTGCAAAGACGGATGAAAGGCTGTTGGCCATTGCCCGTAAAAACGGGCTGTCCAAGCTGGATGCTTTTGTATTTATGGTAGATTATTTCTATAAAACAAAGAAAGACCCAAGAGACCTGAATGATGAGTTACTAAAAAATGCGATCAATAGAAAGACCGATAATATCGTTGCTTTTATCAAGAGACAAGAACAAGACCTGTTGATACCCATCAAAAAGGATGGGGAAAGGACAATGGCTTTTGAGCGGAGCATTATGCAGAACTTTCAGCATGACATTGCAGACCATAATCTTTGGGAAAAGGAGGTATTAGCTGTCCATGCGAGAGAGCTGAAGCAGGTCAGGGAGTTTCTCTCGAAAATGGATAATGCACATTTAGATAAAAGCCGGATAAAGAAACAGGCCAGTGAGATACTGGAATACTATATCAGGCAACGAGAGAAGCTGGGAATGCTCAGCAGCCCGGCGGATAAAGATGCGCTGATAAATGAGGTGAGGCAAAGGGTGCAAAATTTATAGCTGAAGGATAAAGTATTGTCTATGCATATCAACATTACAAAAAGCGAGGCCGGTAACAACAAAGGTAGTTGCAGCCAATTGGTGGCTTACTTGGAGAAAGAGAACAGGCTTGCGGAGGCGTTGGATAAGTTCGCTGTTCCTGAATATTGGTTCAGCCATCAGCAGGATGATGTGCAGGCTTATGAGGTGAGACAGGGCATTGATAATAACATCGCGAAGCTATCCCGTGATGATGCTAAATTCTTTCTGGTCAACATTAGCCCAAGTGAGAAAGAGCTATTGTATCTGGAAGATAAGTTTGGAGACAAAGCAGGTGACTATCTGAAAGTTTATGCCAAACAGGTAATGGATGCTTATGCCGGTAACTTTAAACGAAGCGGTGTGGAAAGTGGGAAAGACCTGGTCTACTTCGGGAAGCTGGAGCATAACCGCTACTATACTTATAAAGACCTTGAAGTTAGGAAAGGTAAAGCGAAGCGCGGCGAGGTCAAGCCGGGGCGGCAGATGCATGTGCAGATCATCGTTAGCCGAAAGGATGCTAGTAACAGTATCAAGCTAAGTCCGCTCAATAATTCCAAGGGTAAGAATGCGGAGCATAGTCTGAAGGTCGGACAGTTCGACAGGGTAGCATTTAAGCAGGCTGCTGAATCTTTGTTCGATCGGTTGTTCGATTATACGAGGACGTTGGATGAGTCATTTAAGTATGCTAATACGTTAAAGAATGGCAGTTACGAGGAGCGTAAACAAATGAACGATATACAGCTTGAGTGGCAGGCTGCTTCAGGTCAGAAGGTATCTCAATCTTTTCCACTATTAAAAGCTTTGCTGGAGCCGGAGTTTATGGGTCCACCTGCGGGGGGCGGTATGGATGAGGACTTGAAGCGACGGAAGAAGAAAAAGAGGGGTTTGGGACAGGGTTCGGATCAGTACAGAGGGCCGTCTATGTAAGGCTCTAGTTTGCCCTTGCAGCTGCGGCATGATCGCTGCATTGCACCACGAGCTTCGCGCCGGGTTCCATTTCGCATCAAACCTCGCTGCCGCGCGCATTGCAGGTCTTCGTTCCTTGACCAGCCCTGCTTTTCCAACACTTTGAACTTCGGCAAGCACCGCCTTCACAAAGATAGCGGCGCAGGAAAACTGTCAAGGGTATATAAACGAGGGCTGTCGCCGTCGCCCTTGACAGTTTTTCTGCTTCATGCTTCGGTTGTTCAAGCGCTGCAATGCCGTCGTGTGTGCATCATAAATAAGAAATCCCCGAACGCTTAGCGCGAGGCATTTCAACCACAATAGTATCACCGTTAACCAGTAAATTTATCGTTTGTGCATTGATGAGATAATGGAATTAACCGAGTGAAGACTCCCAATATGAATCTCTTAATGGAATAATCTGATCTTTTATAAATATAATTCACAATCTTTCTGCATAATGAAATTAGTGCCCGCAGATCCATCCAAATCATGTGATTGACTGTAAATCAGAGCTGAAAGTTTAGAATTTCATTCGTTTCTTGAAAGATTGCTTTTCTTTTTGATCTGATCCGATCTCAGAGTCCTTGAAGGAATGATTTCTCCGGATCAGTGTGTTAGCATGTTCACTCAATCGTTGATGCATAAAAGCGTACTCAGCAAATCTTTGCGGATACTGAAGTTTGTTTTCGGTGTATAAAGTCAGTTTCATTTTATTGAAACTCATGATCAGCTCATTCCTGCCGGTAATGCCGGTATAAACGAAATCAGACTGATCGAAATAAAAATAACATGAAGCAATGTTTTTAAAACTTTCGTTGAAGTTGATTTTAATGTTGCTGCCACTTATTGTAAGGCCATTTTGCTCAATACTTCGAAAGGACACCCTGTCCAATGATTGCTTTGGGTTGTCAAGGAACAGGACAAGCAAAGATGTATAGTAACCCGCGTCTCTCGCCTTGTCCACCAGGTCTTTAAAAGTTCCATCGTTAAATACGGTTTCAAGGATGATACTTTTCCGTTGGCTAAGCGCCTGCCCGAAAACAGCTTTTGTCCTGCCTTTGTAAACATCAGTCATGATAACTTCAAAGCCTTGCAGCTCATCGAGCCTTGTCCTTATAAAACTCGATTTCCCGGCCGCATTTGGACCCGCCACAAAGATCAGTTCAGGCACTTCCATTATAAGCTCAATTTTTTTATAATGGTGTCTTCCACTTTTACGGGCATGTCATTATCGTCGGTTACGATAGTTACTGCAACCAGATACTGTTCGCCTGTCGGCAGTTCTTTTCTGTAGTAATCCCCGTCATCCTCATGTTTTGAATAAAAAGGATTGCCTAATTCAAAAGCCCTTTGCCTGCCCAGCTCATGAATGTTGTTCATGTTACTTAAAAGTCTGTCGACAATTTGAGATCTCTCCATCATGCAAATTAACTTATTCCTGTTGTTTGAAAGGTAAAATATTGAATTTATTTATCCGTAAAATGGCTGATACCGCAGGCGGAAAACGGGAAGTTGGTTTAGAGGTGAGATAGACAGGTTCCATGAAACAGAACTTTCAGAGATTATGGGTCGTTATAATTTTTGTGATGGCCTTATTATAACTTATGGAAACGATTAATATGCGAACGAACTAATGATGGCAGTTTTATTCAGTTGTATGATCGTAATTCGAACAGATCTGTGACCATAAATTCGTGATCCCTAAACCTAAATGCTGCTGCCAGCCTTTAATAGACATGGCATCCGGATTTTTTGCATTAGTAGATGACATCACCACTCTAATGGATGACGTAGCGGTAACGACGAAGATAGCCGCAAGGAAAACAGCGGGAATACTTGGCGACGACCTTGCTGTAAATGCAGAAAAGGCCACGGGCTTCATGGCTTCCAGGAAGCTTCCTGTTCTATGGTCTACCACTAAGGGTTCTTTACTAAATAAGGTGATGTTGCTCCCGCAGCATTATTGCTGAATGCGTTTCTGCCGGCATCGATCACGGTCATCATGTTAGCAGGCGGTTTTTATTTAGCCTATGAAGGCGCCGAGGAAATATTTAGCTATTTATACCACCGCAATAAGGACGGTCATACTGCTTATGAGGTGAGCAATTAAAAGTACTTTAAGATCAGCAACCGAATAATAATCAAAATGTAGAAAGGTTGCTATCATTTAAATTGCTGGCTCGTTGTAAATGAAAGCCTATGGATAATTGATGGCTACCATAGCTCGCGTTATCAATTTTACTCAACGAATAATCGAAAGCATAACCAATGGAAATATTGCCGTTGATGGAAAAACTGGTATAAGCTACCATGGCATTTGATCTTTGAAAATCCCGATGTGTTATAGCTTTATTATACAGGTTAACATCCGTTCGGTATGTAAACCCAAACCCTATTCTGTCCTTTAGTATTACAGCAGTGTTAAAATCTATATTTGTTGGATTTTCAGGACCGTCTCTCAACAATATAGATGGTTTGAATTTCATGTCTTCGTTTATTACGAGTAAAGCGCCTGCAGTAAGATATTCATTTGGTTTAGGGATAAATGTTGATAGAAAGTTGCCATTGGCTTTGTAAAAAAAATTGGCTAATAAATTATCTACAGAAGCGCCAAAAAACAGATGTTCATTAGAGTAAAGAAACCCGAAACGGGCATCCGGTAAGATGTTACTTTGGTCGCCAACAGGCACAACGTTATCATTTTCCTGACCAGGAACTAATTTTGAGCCGTTAATGCCCGACTGTATTAGCCCGAAACCAAGACCGAACGAGATCTTAGAATCATTAAAATCTGAGAGCTTTATTTTGTAAGCGTAGTTACCGTATACTGCTGTAAAATTTTGTGCGCCCACCCGGTCACTTTGTAAAGTTAAGCCAATCCCTACATTTTTATTGTCAAACATCCCATCTGCGGCCAATGCGATCGTCTTTGGCGCGCCATCGATGCCGGTCCACTGAGAGCGGTATATGCTGCTTACGGAAAGGTCATTTTTGTAACCTGCGTACGCCGGATTGATGTAAAGCTGATTAAACAGGTATTGGTTAAATTTAGTTGTATACTGTGCCTCACAGTTAACTGCGGCTAATGCCATGACCAATAATACAATTAACTTTTTCAACATTATAATTTTGATCTTAAAAGCGTGATATATGATTTATAAACTTGCCATGATCCTTCGTTATCTTTGATTCTTAGCAGATAGAAATAAGTACCCTCCGGCAAATTTTCGCCAGACCAGTCATTTTTGTAATTTTTCTTTATAAATACATTTGCACCCGCTCGGTTTGCAATGGTAATTTCAGACTCAGCGAAAGATTCCAACCCCGGTATAGCGAAGGTATCATTCACTCCATCCCCGTTAGGTGTAAAAACATTGGGGATATTTAATGCATCTATCTGCTGCAACAATCTTTTTGTATTATTGCCCATTTCAGGATCTTGTTGTGAACCACGGATATCAGCCAACAGATCTAATTGCCCGGGCTGTTTTGCTTTGATATTTAAGGTGATAGTTTTTTTTGATCCGGCGTTAAGTTTATCCAAACTCCAGGTGATAAGCTGGTTGTTCTGGTCATAATCGATTGAAGGATTAAGAGGATCAGGTTGATACAGAAACTTACCTGAAATTTTCAGCGAAACTATCACGCCGGATGCATCTGTTATACTTTTGTTAAATGCAGATAATTGACAATCAAAAGATTGCCCGGGCAATATCTTTGCGTTGTTTGTTTGCATATCAATTGAAAGGTTGACATCGGTACTTGTAGCGAAGGCTATTTTAATGTTATCAGACATTTCTGAGGGGCAGCCCTCCCGGTTAAATGATAAAACATTAAATATTCCTTCTTCTGTTATCACGATATCCTTTGCTGTTTCACCCTGTAATTTGACAGAGTTTTTATACCACTGATAAGCTGCAGCTGCATTAGAATTGCCATGAAGTATGATTTTTGCACCCTTAGCCATATAAAGTACTTTTTGCTGAGGAGTTTCTTCTAAACTCTTTTGCGCATATGCGACCTGAGGGCGTATTACTATGCCAACAAAAAGTATCACATAAAACAAATTCCTTAACATGCCCGCGTATTCTCCCCGGTTAATCCGTTTTGATTAGTTGGCAGTGATCATTGGTTTAGTGGCCTGCGGGATAACGGTTACTTCTTTGGTTACCGTTACAGGTGAATTGGGATTAAGGGCGAAAGACGCACTTACAGAAAATATGATCTTTTCGGCTTTTGCTTCGCCTGTAACATTGTAAGTCTCATCATTGGCACCATTTATTTTAACACCGTTCCGGTACCATTGATAAACCAGGTTTTGATTTTTTAGCGAAGTTTTAGCGGTAAGGGTAGTAGAACCAACGTCTGTACAAATTGAGGTGTTGGCGGCCGTAACGGTGATATCAATTACCGGAAGTACAAATACTTTAAAAACGTCTGAAACGGGTGATTCACAGCCGTTACTGTTCTCGGTGACCAGCTGGTAGCTGTAATAACCCTGAGCTGTAGCAACCTCCGTATACTTTTTAGTTTTTACAGATGTTAGCTGTTTTTTTCCGCTGGCATCTATCTTATACCAACTGTAGGTAGAATAGTCTTTTTTATTTTCATCCTGAGGGCCTGTCATTGTAATAGACTGACCGGAAGTAATGATCTTGTTAACATCTGATGGATTAACAGGAGCAGCAGATACAGCATCACTTGGCCCCTGAAATACTTGAGCACACAGTCTATTCGTTGTTAAAGTAATAATAAAAACAGCGAAGCTTAGAATACAATAGCGTTTTTTCATTTTAAATAATTAAAATCAATCAAATAATCAGGGTTTCTCCGTGGTTAAATGACCACTTGAGAATTATTTGGTTTTTTACGCTGTTTGAGAGTGAAAAGTTGTGCTCTCTGTTTAAAAAAGAGGCATCATTATTAAAAGCTAATGTATTCTTTAAGGTAAAGTAAATTAATTAACAGTTTTTTTAAATTTTCTTTATACTGGTGCTGTAGAAGTTGATTTAAGTTTTTTTACGAAATGCTCTTAACAGTTCAAAAATAGACATCTGCCATTTCTTAAGCATATCATTGAGCTTTAAAGTAAGCATCTGCTTAAGCGGGATTTGGATGACTATTTTGATCCCTTCATCTCCCTGGGTCATTGTTAATAACCCTTTCCAACGGTTAATTCTCATCTGGATATTTTCAAGACCCATTGAGTTAACTAATTTCTTTCCTTTTTCAAACCCTATTCCGTCATCTTCCATTGACAGGTATAAGCATTCTTGGTCTATCTTTATGGTCAATTCTGCCTTCACAGCAGCTGAGTGCTTAATTGAGTTATGGGCTAACTCTTTAGTAATTAAATAAATATCCCGCCTTGCTTGGCTGCTTACGTTCACATCGATAATTTCATCCGGAATAGATGACTCAAACTTTATGGAAGAATTCTCAAACAGCTTTTCCATCTGAAACTGGATATAGTAAATGAGATTTTCCAGATTGTCGTTTTCTGTATTTGTACTCCATATAATATCTCTGATCTTATCAGCTATACCGTTTACCATACTATTTAGTTCGCTGATTTCCGGAACATGAGGAAGTCTTTGTTTTGCCCTGTCGGCATACAAGTGAATGGCAAATAAACCAGCGCCAATATCATCATGTATTTCACTGCTGATCCTCTGCCTTTCCAAGCGAACTGATTCTTGTTCTTCGTGGAAGGCACGCTGGTAAGCAATTTGCCTAAAATGGTAGCTAACTACAATATAGTTAATTAAAGCAAAAATGATGATCGCGACGAAGAACCTTACCCACGTTCTTTTCCACCAGGGCGGAGATATCTGAAAACTGTAGGTGATCACCTTTGCATTTAAATTTGCCTTGGGGTTAATTGCAACGGCTTTAAACACGTATTTCCCCGGAGGTAAAGTAAAGTAATTAATTTGCCTGCCACCAGGTTCAGTTACTTTCCAGGTAATATCAGCACTATTTAATAATTGGTACTTTATATATATGTCTTTTGCATAGTAAAAGTTAGGGATCTCCAGTTTAAAATTAAAGTTGTTTTGTATATAGGAAAACTTCGCGATCTCGTTGTCGGATCTTATCTTGTTATTGATCTTTAACTGATAAATTATCGGTGCCGGATTGGGTGTTTTTTTGTTCAATGGATAAATGAGCAATCCGTTCAGCGTCATCAAATAAGCATTGTGACCTGATTCGTTCACGTCAATTACCTGTGCATCTTTGCGCGATGGCAAATTATCATAACTTTCAAGACTATTATTGTTCAAATCAAATAGCTGTAAAGGCCCCGAGCCAATGATCCAAAGGTGGTCGGTTCCAGGTCTTATTTTCATGATATTACTTGATAGTAATCCATCGCTTATTGAAAGTTTTCTGATGCCTGTTTTATCAAGTATAAGTAACCCGTTGTCAATTGTCCCGGCATAAAGTTTAGCATGCAGGTAGCATATTGTAGAGGCATAAATTGGCTTTTTGTTGTAGTATACAGGCTGGCGCCCGTTCTTACCGATATAAAAGAGACCTTCTTTTGAGGCTACGGCTAATAATTGCTTTTCAGGGTCGAAACATATCTCGCGACAGGATTTATCTAAGTTAAACCAACCCGCCTTCGGGTCATATTCAACATCCTTGCCGAATAGCGACCGGAATTTTCTGATGGATGCACTTGAAGGGGTATCTGCAATGGCAATTAAGCCGCTACCCGATGCCACGAAAGTATAGTCGCCAACGGATAGTATTTGCTTTATATTGATAACCGGCAGGTTAACACGCTTTCCGTTACTTTTAAGAATAGCCAAACCTGTAGCAAAACCAACAAATATATTTTTATGCCCATCAATAGCGATTGCATTAATAGGGCCGAAGTTTGGGTTGAAACTCACCTTTTTAACTATTGCCTTGCTTGCAGGGTTATAAGAAATCAATTTACCCCCCTGCGTACCCCAATAAAATATTTCCCCGGCTTTTAAAAATGAAGTAAATAGATCATTGCTATCCAAACCAGTTGGTTTTAACTCTGCAATGAAAGGGGTTTTACGATATTTTACAAAAACACCATTATTAAGCGTACTTATCCAATTATTCCCTTCTTTATCAGTAACGATATCTGAAATATTTAAATCTCTAAGTTGCATGTTACTGTTCAACAAGTAACTCGCCTTTGTGGTGTTTACCCATTGTTCATTGCCGTCTATCGTTACTGAATTGATATAACTATCATATTTAGTTGTCTTTATTACATTAATACTGTCATGCTGTATGATAATTTTCCTTATTATGCCGGAAGGATTAGATTGTTGATATACCGTATCGTTCTTAGTTAAAGGGTTAAGGATTGTTACATCAGCGTTTAAAGCAGACATGCTCAAACTGCTTTTGATTGTTTTTATTTTGCCGTTAATGCCATATAAATAATAACCCGATTTCCCGTAAATAAGTACACCCGAGCTCATTTTGGTCAATGAGTAAGCTTCAAAATCAGAATTATTGCTGAGTGTGAGATATTTGCCTTTAAGCGTATTCAAATCAACAACAAACAACCCATTATGGGTCGTGGCGATAAGTTTATCATCAAATAAAACAATCTCCGGCGCACCTTTGCCATTTTTGTCGCTATAATTTTTTAAAAGATGTACTTCTTGGTTTTTAATAAAAAATATCTGTCCGGCAAAATTGGTAAACCAGATCCTGTCATGGCTATCCTCATATAAACATACTGCTGATAGCGACGATTGCTCAGCACTTTTAAAATGAACTAAGTTTACGCCGTCAAATCTGGAAATGCCGATGTCACTGGCGATCCATAAAAATCCCCGTTTGTCAACCATTAGGTTGTAAACAACCCTGGTTGGCATTTCAAATGCCGTTTGATAGGATCGAGACTGTGCTTTCACTGCATTACTCAGGGTAATAAAAGTGAAAAAAAAAGCGGCTAATAACCTTTTTAACATTTAATTGTTAATTTTTTTTTAAAGTAGGATAAATGTTTAAACATTTAGGACTTATTAGCTTTATATTTAAGAATATTTTTGAACTACAAATTATATGATTACCGTTTCGATTGTCGAAGATCATGATCAGTATCGCGATCTGTTATACCAAGTGATAAACGACAATCCTGAGTTTCAAATCTTAGATAGCTTTTCATCTGCAGAAGAGGCCTTAAAGAGTATAATAATAAACCCGCCCGACATTGCTATTATAGATATAAAGTTAAAATCTCTTTCTGGTATTGAGCTTATACAACGTATTAAGAGTAAAATTCCGCAAACATTGTTCTTAATGTGTACAGCCTACCAAAATAATGAAAATGTTTTTACAGCGTTAAAAGCCGGCGCCAGCGGGTATATAGTAAAGGGCTCTTCGGCCGAAGAGATACAAAGTGCCGTAAAAGAACTTTATAACGGCGGTGCGCCCATGAGCCCTTACATTGCAAAGAAAGTGATCAACTTGTTACATGGCAAAGAAGATCAAAATAATTATGACCTTACCGAACGTGAGATTGAAGTGTTATCACATTTAAGTAAAGGCCTACTTTATAAAGAAATTGCCGATCTACTAGGAATTAGTTTAAATACAGTTAAGAACCATTGCAAAAATATTTATAAAAGGCTTCACGTTCAAAACAGGGTAGAGGCCCTCAATAAGTTCAACGCTTAACCAATTTTAATTTAAATATCACATTTACAATGCGATAGTATTGTTATAGCCCGTAAGGGCTATTTTTTTACCAGATTTTTAGCAACAGATTTGTACCAGTGAAAATCGTTGCAAACGAGGAGACTTACTAAACCTGGATCAGCAGGTAAGTGTACAGTGCTTTTCTACATTAAACTTTTGGTTAAAATGGAAACCCGGAATACATTTATCCTTATCTTCTTATTGTTCTTATTAGATTTTATAGGTATAAATTTTTCTTATTGCCTGGTTAGTTTTTTAAATTATAGCAATTACGGCGAAGAATCTTTCAATTTATATTTTTTCCTTCTGTTAAACAGTAGCTGGTTCTTGGCTGCTTTTATAAACAGGGTGTATAATGCCTTTAATATTCAAACCAACGGTAAGATTTTAAGTACGGCATTGCTTGCTTTTAGCTTCCAGGTTGTTTTTGTTGGTTTGGCCATAAGCTTTTTCAATCGAGTTTTTCTGGACGAAAAAATTGTTTTTTACAGCCTTTTTTGCGGCGGACTGATGTTGTTGTTTGAAAGGCTATGTATTTTCTTTATCGAGAAACATTTTTCGGGATTGCAATTCTATAAAAGTAAGATCGCTATTGTAGGTGATAATGAATCAAGCGAAATAGTAGCTAAATATTTTTTAGAGAATAAAGTAGCCTACAACTTCATAGGGCATTTTAAGGAGTTGAATGGGGGCATTACAAACGGTAAAAATGCCAATATAAAAAAAACGATAAAGTTTGCCGTGAAAAGGCATCTGGATGAGGTATACACCACGATACCCCTGGTCAACAATGCTGATTTTTTATCAATTATTAAACTGGCCGAAGAAAGATGTGTTAAAGTGCGCTTTATAGCGACGATAGCCGAGATGGAGCAAATTGAAGAGCTGCAGTACAGCTTAAACCGCTTCTGTAACGGTGTTCCTATACTAACCGCCGGCCCCGAGCCTACATACTCTATTAATGATCGTATTATTAAGCGTTTATTTGACATTGGGTTTAGTTTAATGGTTATCATCTTACTGCTATCCTGGCTTACGCCTATCCTGGCTATTATGATCAAGGCTGAATCGCGCGGGCCGGTTTTTTTCAAGCAGCTCCGGTCTGGCAAAAATAATAAGCCCTTTTGGTGCTATAAATTCAGAAGCATGGCGGTAAACCGTGATTCAAATCATGTGCAGGCATCAAAAAACGATAAACGTATTACCAAGTTGGGGCAATTCATGAGAAGAACCAGTGTTGACGAACTACCTCAGTTTTTTAATGTGCTGATAGGCAATATGAGCATAGTGGGCCCGCGGCCGCATATGCTGTCGCACACCGGGCAATACCGGTTGGTTGTAGAACGGTATATGTCCAGGTTGTTTTTTAAGCCGGGCATCACAGGTTGGGCACAAGTAAACGGTTACCGGGGCGAAACAAAAGAGAACGTGCAAATGACCAAAAGGATTGAACATGACATTTGGTATATAGAAAACTGGTCTATTTTAAAAGACATATTCATTGTTTACAAAACTTTTGTAAATACGATTAAAGGGGATGCGAATGCGTACTAACCAAACCTCTTTTATTTTTTAAACCTCTAACATTTACCATGTGCAGAATTTAGTAATCATTGATGACGACCCGTTCTTTCATTTTATAATAAAAAAACTGATGAACAGGCATACCTCGTCTACAACGGTAACCTACAGTTGGGATGTGATGTCGGTAATTGATTTTTTAAGGAATAATTATAACGATCCATTAAAGCTGCCCGACTTCATATTTGTTGATTTAAATATGCCGGTTTTTAGCGGATGGGACTTTATGAAGCTTTACAACGACCTGCATAAAATAATTTACAAGACCATCAAAATTTATGTTGTTTCTTCATCAATCGACCCTAATAATATGAGGAAAGCCTTGAGTTATCCTTTCATATCTAATTACATAATAAAACCTATTTCATCGGAAAAAATAGAGGAAATACTAACCTCACTATGATGCTAAAACATTGTAGAATTAGAATTTTAGGTTTAACACGAACATTGATCCATAAATAATTCATCAAACTATAATTACTGAAAAACAGCCTACAATATATGATAAAACCACAAAAAGTAGCATTAATAACGGGTATCACCGGGCAAGATGGTGCATACTTAGCTGATTTACTGTTAGCCAAAAACTATATAGTGCACGGTATTAAAAGACGTAGCTCATTATTCAACACCGATAGGATAGATCATTTATACCAGGACCCGCATGATGATGACCAACGTTTTATTCTCCATTATGGTGACCTGTCTGATTCTACTAACCTTATCAGAATAATTCAACAGGTACAACCTGATGAAATTTACAATTTGGGGGCAATGTCTCATGTTAAGGTAAGTTTTGATACGCCCGAATACACAGCCAACGCCGATGGGATAGGTACCCTAAGGTTACTTGAAGCCATTCGTATATTAGGATTAACTAAGAAAACTAAAATTTATCAGGCCTCAACTTCTGAGCTATATGGTTTGGTACAAGCTGTACCCCAATCAGAATCCACCCCTTTTTACCCAAGATCGCCATACGCAGTGGCAAAAATGTATGCTTATTGGATAACTGTAAACTACCGTGAAGCATATGGAATTTTCGCCTGCAACGGTATTTTGTTTAACCATGAAAGCCCTTTACGTGGCGAAACTTTTGTAACCCGCAAAATTACCAGGGCGGCGGCCAAAATTGCTTTAGGGCTACAGAATAAACTTTTCCTGGGAAACCTTGATGCGCAAAGAGACTGGGGCCACGCAAAAGATTACGTGGAAGCGATGTACCTTATACTGCAGCAGGATACACCTGAAGATTTTGTAATTGCAACAGGCGTAACTACCCGTGTGCGTGAATTTGTGCGCTTGGCATTCGCCGAATTAGGAATAATAGTAAAGTTTGAGGGCGAGGGTGCTGATGAGAAGGGGGTTGTGACGGAATGCAACAATCCGGATTACCAGTTAGAACCAGGAACTGAAGTTGTTGCCGTAGATCCGAAATATTTCAGACCAACGGAAGTAGACCTTTTAATAGGCGATCCAACAAAATCACAAACCAAACTTGGCTGGAAACCTAAATATGATTTGCAAGGCCTGGTAAGTGAAATGGTAGCGGCTGACCTTGAACTTTTCCGCCGTGAAAAAGTATTGAAAGACTCTGGCTACTTAATAAGAAATCAATTTGAATAGCTCGTTATAGTTAAAATTATTTTATTCATCACCCTATAAAAAACAGCATGCTCAAAAAAATTAAAAGTTTTAACAAGTTTATATTATTGGCCTTTTTAGGCCCGGTAATATTATCATCTTGCGCATCGTACAAGAAGATCCCTTATTTTCAGGACCTTAGCGTAAAAGATAAAACCGAAGAAATAACCAATTATTCTGCACACACCATAGCACCTAAAGACGAATTATTGATTCATATAGGTAGCTTAAGTCCCGAAGGGGCATTAGTGTTTAATAATAACATGCAAACCGCCACTAATGCTGTTAATACACCTGTATATGACTATCTTGTAAACGACAAAGGCGAAGTAAATTTGCCTATCATCGGCCTTACAAAAGTTGCCGGTATGACCACCGATGAATTGAGTGCAAGTTTGAACGAGCGCCTAAAAAAATACCTGAAAGAACCCAGGACATCGGTAAGGTTCCTTAATTTTAAAGTAACGATTATGGGGGACGTTGCACGGCCGAATGTTTACAGCAGTACAAGCGAGCGTTTAACCGTTCCTGAGGCGCTAAGCTTGGCCGGAGACCTGAACGTTACAGCAGCGCGTGATGTATTACTTGTAAGGGAAATAAATGGTAAAAGGGAATATTATCATATTGACATGACTTCAGCCAACCTTTTTGAATCGCCATATTATTACCTGAAAAGTAACGATCTGCTGTATGTGAAGCCGGGTAAATTGAAAGTAAGCACGATTGAAACTGCCGGATACAGAAGAGCAAGTTTGATCATTGGTATCTTGTCGGTTTTAGCTACATCTGCTTATCTGATATTTAACCGTTAATAAAACGGATAAAGGCAATTTAAAGGCCGGTAATATTGTGGGCTCAATTATCCCATAATATCACTGGCTTTTTTATTACGCAGTTTGGCGATTGCGATAGCAGCAGCAAGGACTTAAACGGCGCTATCTTTACATTGCCTGTGTAAGTTTTACCTGTTATATCTTTAAATATGCCATTAAGAGATATGGTTTGCTCGGTAAGCTTATTGTTGTACTGGAAACTTGCACTGATATAGGTGGGGCTATAAAATGTTGAGTTTTGATCGGTCTTGGAAATCGTTTTCCAGCCAGTCAGATCGCTTATTGTACTGGTTGCCCAATTGATAGCTGTGGTAACAATAGATTTAGTTGCGGAGAGTGATCCGTAAACCGCGTTTGTTGAAGTGCCGAACATTTGAAAATCTGTTACTGAGCTATTATACCCAACAGACTGGAACAGCATCCCTAATTGTTTATTTGTTTTATTAACCAGTGTGTTACCACTCATGGTGACCCGTTTACTTTTACCGGCCAGGGAAGGTACATTGTCGTCATACACTATAAATAGCTGGGCTAATCCGTTATCGTATGAAAAATTATCACTGAAAACCACATCGTGGCAATTATGTAAATAATATCCGTGCGTTTTGCAATTGGCGACGGTATTACCGCTTACGGTAATGTTAGATGAATTATCGTCCAGGTAAATGCCGCTGGCTATCTCGTAATCAAATAAATGACTGCCAACTGAATTAAGTACTATATTATTGCTAATAACCCTATCAGCATAAGCTATTGCCTCGCGGCCAACGTAGGTATATATACCACCGCCGTCATCTAACACAGCACACGCACTATCCACAAAATTATTGTTAACTACGTAGCTGTGTCCGTTAACCTGTATGCCGTTATAGCCAACATTGGTAAGATGGTTATATTCTACCTTATTTGATTTGCTTAAGCCGAGGTCGCTTATCACTATACCGCTGTATGCACCTTTGTTATACTTTCCACCTGTATCGTTCTCACCCGCACCAGCAACTGCGCCTGATCGGTATATAGTGTTTGAACTGATGGTGCTGTTGCTTGTGCCATACCAGCAGGCAATTGCTGTGTTGTTGCAATCTGTAATATTATTACCGGTAATGGTAAGGTTATTAGAGTGTCCAAAATCAATGGCGTTGTCACCAATTGCTTTAATATTACAATCTCTTATTACGGTATGGTCTGCTCCGGTGCCTGCAAACGCAGCATCCGCCCCCTCAAAATCTATCCCGATAAAACTATTACAAGGGGTTTCTGAAGATACGCTAACCAACGTGGGTAAACTGCTTAATTTTACAGCGTAGTCTGACGGATTTGAGCCGGCGCCAAAAAACACACTTACGGTTTTTGTTGCCTTATCATAACACCAGTCTCCAAATTGCGACAGGCAATTAACGTGGTTTTGAATAAAGTAAGTATAGCCGTTAACCGGTTCATAATCACTATCGCTTTGGTAGTTGAAATGACCGCCTGCCTGAGATATAATATTACCCTTTGACCATACAAAATGCGCAGTGCGTATCACAATTTCGCCACCAACAAAACTTTTGCCCCCCGTAAATTTGGCATCAGTGATTGATGATTTTTGGGTGTGGGAACTGTATGTATTAAAAGTATTTTTGGGAAACCTTCCCAAGTGTTCTACCTTTCCGTTTATAGTAAGGATACCTGGCATTTTAGTTAGAGCAGGGCTGGTAAAGCTCCATATCCCGCCACCTTTATTAACCCAGCCGGAAGCCTTTATAAAACCAGATATCAAAGGGTTGGCCCCTGTGCCATATGAACTCCAGGTAACCGGATTTGAACTTGTGCTGTAGGAAGATCTATTAGGAATAATTGTACCGTACCATGACGCGCCTTTGATAAAAAGAACCTTATCGCCGGGCATTAAAACAGCTTCATTTGCTTTTTTTAATGTAGCCCAGGCCTTATCAGGGCTTTTTCCGCTGTTATTGTCGTTTCCTTTAGAGTCTACGTAATAGGTAGTGCCGTATGCTTTAACTATACACAAGAAAAAAATGGCTATACCTATAATCTTTTTCATAACCGGGGGGCAATGTCTCATCCGCACTTCAAAAGAGACAAATTCGCAATTTTGAACCTGCAAATACAATGCACTTACAAGTTAGTATTTATTTATTGTTGAAATATTACCTACATCCGCTCATGGGCCCAGCTAATGTTTTTTTTGATAACCTTCGCGGGTATGCCCCCAAGTATAACGTTGCTTAGCCCGGGCGACCTTGTGACTATCGCTTTTGTTGCTACAACACAATTATCGAGTATGGTTACGCCCTTAAGCACGGTAGTATGGGCGGCCATCCAAACCTTGTTTCCAATTACTACATCTTTTGCATGGTTTATCCTTTCTTTGTTGCCAAGGTCAATAATGGAGTGCGAGTCGCCGCACCTGATGTCTATCCCGTAAGCGAAAAGACAACCGGAGCCTATCGTGATCTTGGAATTATTTTCAGTTACCGCCAACTCGGCATGGTGTATCACGGTATCATCTCCAATAGATATCTTACCATGATTATCTTCTACCCAAAGCGTGCCTCCATCCTTAAACTGTACATTTTTACGTAAATGTATAAGGCAATTGTTTCCTTCAATAAAAATTTTCAAGTTATTTAACGTAACTCCTTTTTCAACAAGAATCTCATTGTTGTTACCATTAATGGTTATATGGCATTTGATCACACCGCTTAGCGGAGAAAACAATACTTTGTTGTTTTTTCCGGAAATATTTTTACTTATCCTGTCATTCAGGAGTTTGTTAAAGAGCCTTACTAATTTTACAACCGTTTCATTTTTTTTTAACGCACTTTTAATTTCACTCATCATCTTCACCTCCTTTGTTTATTATTTGTGTTTACGTTTTAAGAGTATCCCATCCTGCTATATTATTACCACCTGCCCAATAGTTGATAACCATTGATGATAACAGGCTTGATTTTCCGGGTTTTGATTTTACTTTTATGATCCCATCCAGCAATTGGTCGCCCATTTGTTTGTAGCTCATTTCCTCAATTATCTGAAGCGACCTATCTGACATTCGCGCTTTTTCATCTTCATCAAGATGGACGAACCGTTGTATAGAACCGGCTATTTTTGAAACGTCCAGAGGGTCAAAACTAAAGCCGTTCCCGCCTTCTTCTAAAAGGCTTTCAGCTGCATTAACAGTATCGCTTAATATCACCGGCAGGGAAGCAGACATAGCTTCATTTACAACCAGGCCCCAGCTCTCTGTAAGGCTGGGCAACACCAATGCATCAGCATTAAAATAATGCTCAATTACGGCACTGTTATCTACCGCGCCTAAAAATTCCACGTTTTTAAGCTGCAGGCTTTGTTTTAACGTGGTCAGGTTATCTAACAAAGGTCCGTCACCTATGATCTTTAATAAATAATGCGGATGTTTTTCTTCAACAAGTTGCCAAGCCATCAAAAGGCGTTCGAGGTTCTTAACCGGAACAAGTCTTGCAACGCATATTAAAGTATTGTGGTTTAGTTTTTTCTGTCCCTTAGTTTTAAATTTTTGGTTGTCTACACAATTAAGTCCATAAATAAATTCGATGTCCTTATTGTGATAATAACAATAATCTGCATAGTATTTTTCTGTCGGGAACCAAAAACCATCAACCTGGCTGGTGATCAAGTTTTTAACAGACTGCACCAGAAAATTCCGTTTCACCTGGACAACCTTCATATCATCGAACATAATAAACTTCTTGTTGTTTTTCTTTGCCCATCTAAGGCCAAGTGCACCCGCATAAAACACAATTGATGACGATATGATAACGTCTGGTTTTAACTTATCGAGGTGATGAAACACACCTTTGGTGATCTGTTTTTTAGTAAGTTGGTCTGAGCGGCGGTCTGGAAAAATAAGTTTCCAGTAATTATCCTTTTCGTTTGCCTTATCGAAAGCATACGGAGAGCCTTGCCCGAATATTTCGATTGCAAACAATTCAATATTATTAGCTGCAAAAAATGCATATAAATAACCTATTCTGCCTTTCCAATAGGCTTTCAAATCATTTCCGAGGATAACTACCTTCATGTAAATTCCTTACGGCCTTTTTTACCAAGCGACCGACTATTAATTTTTTAAAATGTTCACTAAAAATTTTAAAAACAAATTCCATGTAGTACGCTCGGCATATACTTTCATTTCCGCCTGCTTTATCTCTACATAGCCACCCTGCAGTACTGATAGAAGCACTTCCAGGTCTTCCAATGAATTATAGGTATAAATAAGCCCCTTTTGGCCAAATTCTTTAAAAGAACCTATGTTAGGGCCTATCATTTCTTTTCCCCACCCAATTGTTTTACATAAGGCAGCCGAGCTTAAAACAGAAGGTGAGTTGTATGTAAATAATATATATTTTGATTTGGCAAACAACGATCTTAACTCATCCTCAGGTATTGTCTTGTTAGAAATGGTCATGTTAGGAGTAATGCTGTTGTTTACCCTTTCGTAATATTCTTTAGAAGGAAACGCACCTGCTATCAAAATGTTCAGGTCGGTATTGGTGCCTTTTTTTGAATGGAACTCCACAAACTCGGCAATGCCTTTATATTCGAGCATTTTTCCCCAAATTAACAGATCATATTTGTAAGGTAATTCCGGGGCGATGGGATTAAACTGTTCGATAGGATGATCGAATGAATAAAATTTTTCCAGGTTATTATATTGGGTGTTTGGGGTGTGGGCCACGATGTAATCGGCGCGGCGGCGCATCATGCCGGCTATGAATTTTTTATGGCGGATAGCCCTTTTTGTGTGCGATAAATTATCGTGCACAAACCAGAGTACCTTTATATTCAAGATTTTCGAAAGTGGCAGCAGGACCATTAAC
The DNA here is from genome assembly GCF_003432115.1 of Mucilaginibacter conchicola. GTDB lineage: Bacteria > Bacteroidota > Bacteroidia > Sphingobacteriales > Sphingobacteriaceae > Mucilaginibacter > Mucilaginibacter conchicola. The sequence goes on along the minus strand of NZ_QWDC01000001.1, from coordinate 1,081,522 downwards.
AGGAAGGTTTGCAACAAGGCAAACCGGCGGTCGGGCAAGTCTTCTATCCAGTTGAAATAGATGATATCTGTTTTATGGATCTTCCTCAGGATATCAATAATGCCCAAAGTGGTTGGTTGTTTATTAACCACCACAAATTCTTTTTCCAGCTCATTAATTAAATTCCCAATATAGTTGTTCCCGTTAACCGGGAGGTTATCAGCAGTAATGGGGTATAAGTAAATGGCCTTACGTTTCATTTGCGTGCTTTATTGAATAAGTGACCGTAGCGTTTCATTAAACTGGCTTTTAATAGCCTGCGAAGAGTGGTTTTTTGTCGCAACTTCAATTGCGCGGCTTGCCAAAGCGACCCGTTTTTCCTTACTTTTTATTAACGTTGCCAAACAATTGTATAGTGCTGAAGGATCGTTTTTAGTAACTACTGCCGCCCAATTTTCTTTTTCGGCATAATTAACTAAAGCTGTTTCTTGTGGGGCAAAAACGATGACCGGCGACCCGCTTATCATGTACTCTGTAGCTTTAGTTGGCATAGAATAACCGATAAACTGCAGTGATTTTTCCGAAAAATCATAAGGGAGGATCAGGAAATCAGCTTCTGAAAATGTTTTTGGCAGATCTTCATAGCTGACAAAGCTTTTGTGATCAACACAATCAAATTCGTCTATCCACTCCGGGCGCTGCTTGGTTTGTATCACAAATCTCAATGCAACCTTCAGGTCGGTGTTAGTTTTTTGAACGGCCTTTGCTACCAATTTTAATGAACTGTCTATCCCTAAACCAACCCTGCCGGCATAAAGAAGCGTTGGGGTTTTAGGCAGGTCGTAATTATTTCGCTGGAACCTGCTCCAAAATTCGAGATCTATCGGGTTATGGAAGGTCGTAAAGTTCTTTTGGTATTTAACCTTATAAACTTCGGCCATTTTGTGACTGATGCTCATTAGGACCGAGGATCTGTTCAGCAATTCGCGAAACTTATATTCATCCGCCTTCCTTTTACTGCGGGTAAGTAATTTATTCCCGGTAGCAATTGCAGGCCAATCGTCCATCATGTGAAATACCATTGGCTTTTTTAGATGCTGCTGTATTTTTAACACCAGCAACACGCCCTCGCTATCGTGGGCCTGTGCATAAATTATATCGGGGTTATAATTGGTCAACCATTCGGATAACTCCGAAGAAATACCTGTAGAAAGTATGCGGTGATAAAGCCCCAGATATTTTAAGGCCGGATAAAAATAATTCATAATCAACCGCGACCTTAATGTTGGTTTAGCTTCATTTTGGGCCGGTGTAGCGTTATTGTTGTCAACATCAATTATGCCGGAGTAATGTTTATTGTTAATAAGGTTAAGTGGAAAAGAAAACTTACGTTCCTTGTGGCCAAGTTGGTAATAAGTATCGCATATACTATTGTCAACACCGTTTAACAAATAGCTTTGGCAAATAACAGCTATTTTATCTTTTTCCCAGCCCGAGAAAAGGTTGCTGAGTGTTATGCCCCCGCCGGTATGGTTATTAAAGGCCTCATTTATTATTAAAACTTTTGGATTGCTCATGGTAGTTGTTAAAAAAGGACTTATGTAAATTGCTGAGGCAGTTTTTCAACTATTTTAAAGTAGGCCTGCATTACATTTTCAGGAGTTTCCCTTAGGCTCTTGTTGTAACATATCCCTACAGCGAGCCAAACCAATATGTAGTTTAAATTAAATGCAAAACCGGTGGTAGGGTACAAGCTCACAATCCATAAAAGGATCCAGACACCGGCAGCCTTTGCCAACTGATTTTTTGAAAAGAATAGCCCCTTAATTACAGCAGGTATAAGGATAGCTAATAACAACCCTAAACTTATTATGCCGCCTTTTAAAATGATGTTGAGGTAATCGGTCTCAATAACCGAGCGGAAGCCTGTTTTATCGTCCTCATCAATGTTAGGGCAGTAATAGTTTCCGTTTAAACCTCTTCCTATGATCCAATCGGTGGTTTGCATATCACTATAAAAACAGTCTTCAACCGGTGTCCTGGTATCTTCATCTTTTCTCTCCTTTACAGAATGAAAAAGGCTGCTGTTGTTAAAAAATGCTATGCCAAAAACCATCAACATGGCACCCATCAAAGCAGAAAATAATACCAGGATGAATTTCTTTTTAGATTGCAACACATATATGATGTAAGCGAACAACATAGGGCAAGCCAGGGTAAATATTAGCCCCCTGCGTGCCCGCAAAATGGCGAATAGTAAACCGGTGATAGCAATTAGCCAAACGAAGATCTTTACTTTTTTTGATTGATAATTAAGGCACAACAGCAGGAAAGTACAAGGCAGGGCCAAGTTTTTTGTAAAGTATTCTACCAGCGTCCTGCTATCGGTATTGGAGATATCCCTGTTAATTAAACCTTTGATAAATAATGCATCGTAGAACAAGTAAAATATCCCTAAAATCACAATTACGTTGAATGCCTTCTTGTAGCTTAAAATATTTTGGGGGAATAAGAGCACGAGCGGAACAAAATAAGCGAATATGCCAAACCAGCCGTCGAAGAGATAATCTTTCATGGATTGCACGTTGAAAACAAAGCCCCGCGATATAACCGTAAGCAACCAAAACAGATATAAGATATAAGTTACCCTAAGGTAAACGCTCTTTATTTTAAAGTCTGCTATAAATATTGCGGCAGACATAAAGCAAACTATTGCCACTGATTGAATTGCCTGGCTAATGGTATAATTAGCATTTGGCGAGCCGGTGTACGTAACACATAAAGTATAGGCAGCAATACCTATCCAGAAAAAGTTAAGTGCTTTTATCTGTCTCTTATTAACATAAGAGCCAATTGATTCTATAGGGACATTGTTAAACATTTGCAGGGTTTAGTCCACGCCAAAACTCAATATGTTTTTCTACCACGGCCTGTGTGCCATATTCTGGCGTGGTAAAGCCTTTGATCTGGTTATCCAAACAATATTTGATACCGGCTACAAGGTCGTCTGCATCTCTATATTTAGCCAGGTAACCGTTTTGTTTGTGCAGAACAAGGTCTGGGATACCGCCAACGTCAAAAGCAACTACCGGGGTGCTGCAGCTTAATGCCTCGAAAATTGTGTAAGGAAGATTATCTGCTAAAGAAGGGGCCACGAAAACATCTGAAGCATTATAAACAAGCGAGGTGGTATATTCATCCCTTAAATAACCCATAAATTTGGTTTTAAAAGGAATAGCTTTACTAAGCGCCTCATTATGCGAGCTGCCGAATATTACCACGGTAATTTTGCGGGAGCTGTTATCAGCAAATATGATCTCCAGGGCCTTTTGCAGGTACGCCCAGCCTTTGTAGGCATCGGTAACTGATACGGCACCAAAACTGATCACCGTTTCATCCGGGTCGATGTTCAAAAATGCTTTAGCCTCGCGTTTGTTTGCAGGCTTAAATATTGTTTGGTCGAGCGCATTTCGCACAAGGTACATCGGTTTATTACGGGTAAGTGCCGATTGTTTAATACAATCAAGCAGCCACTTGCTCGGCGACATGAAATATATATTCTGAAATGCCGAATAAAGCTTCATTTTTTTCTCAAACCCTTTCCATGACAGGTCGTGATTTTTCTCTCCCGGGAACATTGGGCAGTTATGACAATGAGACATATATTTTTCGCACGTGAAAGCTTGGTGACAACCACCGGTGATCGACCACATATCATGCAAAAAAAACACTACAGGCTTATTTAACTCAAGTATTTGCTGGATACTATTGAAGCTTAAAAACCCGTGCAAAACCCAGTGTACGTAAATTACATCGGCATCTTTTAATTGTTGGAGCTTTGCTACGTTAGAACCAATAAAAGGGTAGGTGAATAAGCCCATTTTTTTGTCAAAGTTTCTGGTAGCATATTCTTGTAACTTTAAATCAATTTTAGAATAAAGCCTCTCTTTAAAGCCAACAGAAGCTATAGGCCGTTTTTTTATCAGATCGGGATAAAGTGACAAAACAGACGACTCGATACCGTGATCTAAAAATGCCTTGTTAAGCCGCATTGCAGCGCCGCCGGCTGATTCACTTGTGTGTTGTAGTTGAACTATTTTTGTCATATCTCTATTTGGTCCAGATTCCTTTTTTGTTTTTAACTATTATTTGGTAATACTGTATGGGCGCCATGATAATCCCGTACAGATTTGCAATAATGGAAGCGATAAACAAAGAAGCCACCCCCGCTTTAAAATATTTGATCAGTAACACAGCAACTGCTATGTAAATAACAGGGCTGAATATCGATGTCCAGAACTGGAGGCGCAGCGCACTTATACCGTTCAGGAAGTTTACATACTTAGACCCGAATATCGTGAAGCTTACATAAACAAAGCCCCAGAAAGAAAGCCAAAAACCTATATCAACCTTGCCTTTACCCAACCATAATGAATATATATAGTTAGAGAAAACCAGCATAAGGAGGCTTACCGCGAATAAAAGAACATTCAACAGATTGTATTTTTTCATGCTGCTTTTTATCCACGAAAAATCCCGCTGAGCATAGGCTTCTGTGGAGGCCGACCAAAAAGGCGTTAAAAATATGGTGAATAGCATGGTAACCATTCCGAAATATTTGTAAACAATGTTATATGAGGTTACTTCTGAAGTGCCAAAATTTCTTGCGATGATGATATTGGCTGATTCGAATTGAATTACTGCAGCTATTTGTATAATGAAAAAAGTTAAACCTAAATTGAACAAGCCTTTTGCATATGAGAAATTTATCTTTGAAAACTTAGGCCTGTACTTTTCATATTTTCCTTTAAAAAACAAAATATTGGCGCTGATAAGTGCAAGTAAAGGCGACAGGCATAAAGCCAACCCTAAATTGATTAAAGAGCCTTTAGTTGTTTTAACAAGTACAACTATAACAATCAGTGAAATGATTTGCCCCAATACATCTATCATAGCTGATTTTGCGGATTGCTGATCAGCAATTGCTATAGTGGTTACAACGCGTAAAATAAATTGAGCGCAGAAATAAGTGAAAACGATCATGGCCAGCAGGGATACTTCATGTTTCATATCCTGCGGTACTTTTAAGATAGATGCCCAATCAAGAAACCCGTTTATGATCAAAAATATCAGCCAGAGCGATACAAAAATGATGGTTAAAACAGCATAGGTAGTACTGATGTACATCTGCACGCTTGAATCATCATTATTAGCTTTAGCTTCGGCATATTTATTACGCAACCCGTGCGTAAGCCCGATGTCAAAAAAACTGAACCACCCGACTATCGAGCTCAATGTTAACCATATCCCGTAACGCGAAGGATTGATATAATTGATGGTTAAAGGCACCAAAACCAGGCTGATAGAGATACTAACCCCTTTTATGAGGAAAGAAGTGATTATATTTTTTTTTGCCTTTATGCTTCTGCTTTGTCCCTGATTGATAAATTGCTGGACAAATTTTAAAGGGCTGGCTATCCGGGTTAACATGTTATAAAAGTTAGCTTAAAAGTGTGACTAAAACCTTTTTAACAAATCGGCAAACCGGAATTTATTGCGGTTGTGATTGCCTTGGTTCATTTCCTGGTAATACTCGTTTCCATAATTGTGACCATAACCATATCTGCCTTTCTCAACGCCGTTAAATATTAAATTCATGGTTTGGAAATTGCGTTCAGCACCAAGAGATTTGATAAATGGCAGCAATGATTTAAACGTGACCCCCTGGCGGATAATGTAGAAAATACAATCGGCAAATGATGCAACGATCCTGGCATCAGTAACCAGGTTAACCGGCGGCGTATCAATTATAATGTGCTGATAGCGAGCTCTTAATTCGGTTATCAATGTGCTTAAGGTTTTCTGCTCAAGTAATTCAGAGGGGTCTGCCGTTGTAGTTCCGCTGCTGATGATGTCCATGTTTTGATGGTCTGGGCAGGGTTGAATGATATCTGAAAGGTTTGCTGTGCCATTCAAATAATCGGTTATCCCCAATTTGTTTTTAGGCAGGTCAAACAGTTGTGAAATTTTCGGTCTTCTCAAGTCCATCTCCAGCAACACGGTCTTTTTTCCCGATGCTGAAACAACGCTTGCCAGCTTACTGCTAAAAAAGCTTTTTCCTTCATTTGATATACTGGAGGTGATCACCGAAACCCAGTTCGTAGCTGTGCTGCCCTTTAACAGATGCAGGTTGGTGCGCACGCCCCTAAATTCTTCTCCTAACTGTACGTTATCACCATCAAGCTTTATCTTGTCCCCAACAGCTGCTGCGTTTGATAGTTCTCCAAATATTCTCTTGCCGGTAAAATTTTCAATTTCCCGGCCTTCGGTTATCCGGTTTGAAAGTATATTCCTTACAGTGATAATACCGAACGGGATCAATAAACCGAAAATAAAAGCGACACCAAAAATTAGCAGTGCTGCCGACGACTTTGCTGAGCCCGAGTACGCATAATCAACTATGCTTGCGTCTGGAAGTGTGGATGCGTAATTAAATGAAATTTCCTCCCGCTTTTGCAGAAGGTATACATACAGGTTTTCTTTCGTGGTTTTTTTCCTTGTTTTATCAACAAGCTCACGTTCCTGCACAGGTATGTCTTTAATGGTTGACTCGAATTGTGAACCGTATGATTGCAGTTGGCTTTTAGAAGCCATCAGGGATCTTTTGATATTTCGGATGTTATCCCTTATTTCAACCTTTAACGATTTGATCTGCTGATTGAGAGGGTCAAATACGGGGTTGCTTTCGGGCGTGGTGGCTAACAACTTGTCTTTTTGAGACTGAACTACCGATAGTTTTTCTATCAAGCTATTTAGCGCCGGATAGTTTGGCCCTAATGATGCCGAAGCGCTTTGAATGCTTTGCGAGGAGTTTAAGTATTGCTCAATGCCTTCTACAACATTTAGCTGCACATTTACATCATTCAGTTTATTATCATTTAACTGCGCATTCTCTAAGTAAACTTTAGATTGCGAAGAGATATCTGTTAACCCTTTGCTTGAGCGGTAACCTTCTACCTGTTTTTCAGAATTATTTAATTCACTGGCAAGCGTAGCTATCCTGGCATCTAAAAAATCTAAAGTTGATTTGGTTAGCTGATTTTTTTGAGCAACAACACCACTGTTGTACGATACAATTAAATGGTTTAAAACATCTTTTCCACGTTGTTCAACTTCATCTTTAATAGTGAAATTGATTACCGGTACCGTTTTATTCGGAATTTCTGCTTCAATAGCTTTCTGATATACCTCAGAAACTCTTTCTACATTGTTTAAAGTAATAGTTAGGGTAGTGCCGATATATTTTTGCAGGTTTTTTGTTGGAATTAGTTTCCAGGTGCAAAAACTATTTGCAAGTACATCATAAAAACGGAACTCCTTTAAAGAACCATCAGATTTTATTAAGTAGAACGATTTATTATCTTTAATTTTTACTCTAAAAGAGCGCTTGTCAAAAGCGCCGATGGAATCTACGACTTTAAAAGCAACAGGTGTAGAAGCATACAGATCGTCGCCCGAAGATTTGCTACCTTGTTTATAATTGATCCATAACCCAAGGTCATTGACAACCTGTGTGGTGAGTTTTCTGGATTTCAAAACTTCCAGTTCATTTTCAGCTAATTTAGATTGAGCTGTAAGATCAAGCTCTGATAATTTTTCCTGTGCAGCAGGCGCTTTTTTGTCATCTTTTATGATTACAGTGGCCTTAACAGTATAATAGGATGCTTTATGTTTTATAAAGTAAACAGCAACAGAAAGGGTGATGATCAAACAAAGCACAAAAAGCGGCCAGTGATAAAAATAGATGTTGAGACTATCCCTAAAATTAGAGGACGTGTTTTTTTCATCTTTGTTTGTTATGGGAAATAAATCAGAAATCTGTGCACACATAATAAAAAATGAAATGATTATGATTAAATCGATCTATCACAAAAGATCTTGAACCCGTTATTTGGACTTTATAAAATCATTCAGCGATTGAATAATTTCGTCAGATGCTACATCCGAGATGGTGGCACGGATATTTAAATTATCAGGCCACATATTTTTAAACAGTGTTTTCAATTCATCGCTATCGTAAGCAACATACACATAGCCATTGGCTTCCATTTGCTTGGCCGTACCAACCTGATGATCGTTCCTGTGCTCATTAAATGCGTATTGTCTTGGCATTACGATGATCGGCTTCTTTTTTACAAGGGCAGATATGATCGTTCCCATACCTGCATGGCTAATGATCATATTTGCTTGCTTAAAATACTGATCAAATTCCTGCGATGAAAGGAAGTCGACAACTTCGACATGTTTAGCTTTATAACGAGAACTTAATGCCTGAACAACAAACTGAACATCAGGATGCATTGATGCGATATCATCTACCGCCTCTATAAGCCTGTCGAAAGGTAATTGGGTACCGGCTGTTACAAATACCATTATAGTAAATTACCGCTGTAAACAATCTTGTCATTAGAAAGGTGCTCCCACTGCGTATACACACGGTCAGCTACCTTCAAGGCTATGCGTCCGCTTAAAGATAGTTTTTCCACGTTTGCAATACTATCGATCCAGATGGTTTTTGCACCAAGAATTTTCCCAACCACTATACCCATTAGGCCCGGTGCAGCACCGGTTGTGATCACCACCCTGGGTTTTAATAATATAACACGTCTTAAAACAGCAAAAAAACATTTTATAAGGTCGAGCTTCCTGTCTTTATTTGCATCGGGAACGTAATAATGTTTGCTGCCTTTAACCTTGGTGTCCATATTGCGGGTGTTAGATATATAAGTCACGTCGTGCTCTTTAAATAAAGGGCTTAAACGTTGCAACTCAACCCAGTGGCCGCCAATTGATGCAATTGCCAAAACCGTTGCAGAACGTTCGGCAGGGTCTATCTGCATAAGTTTTTCAATAGTTGAATACAGGTACCGGCTTAAGGCAAACATCAATACTACAAGCCCAAGAACGAAGTAAGTGAATTGGGTTGGATAGCTGTACGGAACAGTAATTTTAGTATATAATTCAAAAAACAAGCATAAAGCCAATATGCTTCGCCATGTAGCCCGTTTTATATCCGCCAATTTGTAAACCGTGTATTCGTTATAAACCCTAAACAAATTTGTAACTAAAACCCATATAGCATTAAGCGGCAAAACACTATGTAAATAAATATTCTCGTTGTATTGATTGCCGTATTTATTAGATAGATAAGTGCCTACAAACAGGCACATGTTGAGTAATAAGATGTCACTTAGGCTCAGAAAAAAACGTAAGATATCAAGTTTCTGTTTTTTCATATCATCAAGTGTAGATTAAACAATTGCTGATACAAACGTCCGCTTTTTACGTTTAGCCATCAATAGCCCTATAGGGCTACAAATTATCTAAAACATTTGATTTACAGTATGATATTAAAATACCGCCAGGGTGTAGATTAAAGAATATCCTTTGAAGCGAGAAGATGATAGAAGAGTATTTCAGTATCAGAATACCAGATACACCAGATATAAAAGCGCAGCCGCAAATAAATTAGCTACGATCAAAACGATCACTGTCCTGCCAGCTACATCGGTAGGATTTTGGTTGACGCCAACAATTCGCTCAGCACCATCTAAAAATAAAGCCTTTGCTCTTCTCATTGAGATTTTATACGGAGATACAGATCGCATAGTTACAGCAATATTGTTAAAATCTTATTTTCACAAAAAAATAGGCATAAAAAATACAATAAGATAATTATTTAGCTCTATTATGCTTTGATATTAAGATATTAATAAAAAACGAGTTTACGCTGTTGCTAAAAGTACGAAACTGGATAACGCCATTATAATTGCACAACAGTTAATTTTGCCGTTTGCATTTATCAAATACACATTGAAGTTGTATGATTTTTTATTAAATTAAAAACATTATAAGGATAAAATTGCTCATATATCAGTAAATTAGGTTTTTAAAAACAAAATTTATAAAAAAATAAGATTTATATGAATAGTCAAATTATAGATTTTGCAAGTATCGGTAATTTTATTACCACACATTGGTTATGGATGCTGGCAGCGCTAATTGGCAGTTCGATAGGATGGTTTTTAGCTTTTGTGACGCACTCAAAGCCAATGAAGAGGCAATTTTAAGCATCCGTAACATTAAGATATTTTTTTCTGGATCTTTTATAAAACAAAAAAGCCGCTTAAGCGGCTTTTTTGTTTTTGTTATAGTGATAACGTCGACAACAACGTGTGCCTAATTAGGCACAACGTAAATAAATTCAGCCGTATGTTTGCCATTATTGGTCGGAGTTAAATTTATTTTCCCGAGGTCTTTTCCAAGGTAGTGTGCAAATATCGTGAACGAACCCGTTTTCGAATCAGCATTAACTTTGATGGTATCTCCCGCTGCTGGTGTAAATCCAAATTCGAAATTTGCATTTTGGGTAGTATTTAAGATGCTGTACGGCGCAGCATTAACGGCATTGGGCTTAATTTGGTTGATAGTGATGTTATAGGGCTCGTTTTGGTAATAAGCTATTACTCTGAAAACCTTATTGGTCACATCGTAGGGTTTAACATCGTCAATCGGTCTGCAGGCAACGTGTAAGGATATAAAAGCAAGGACGATCAAGTAAAGTTTGATTTTCATAGTGGTTTGATTAAGAATACTGTGATGGCTATCCGGCTTTGGATAGTTAAATGATTGTAGCTCCTAAACTACTTTTATTTCCAACGATTTATACAAGTTATTGTTTTTCTTAATATGTAATTAAGTCAAATTCCTTGTAATTAAATTTTAAAGTAACGGTTTTTGTTTTGTAATGCTACAATCATGCTAAAGGTATGCAGAGTTTTCTAAACTCACTCAATTGTCATAAACCCCGCTTTTCATAAACTTTTTATGATTCCGGGTAATTATCAGGGTTGTCAATCGTCCAAATAAAAAACAGCAATAAGTGGATTCTATTTTAAAGATCAGCCATCTCGGAAAAAGCTACCAAAACGCGGGCCGTGCGTTAGTGGTACTCGATGATATCAATTTTTCTATCTCACCCGGTTCAACCAATGCTATAGTAGGCCCTTCCGGAAGCGGCAAGACCACTTTACTTGGCCTTTGTGCAGGTTTAGACCGCTCAACAACAGGCTCGGTAGAATTGAACGGGATCGCGCTTGACAAGCTTACAGAAGATGAGCGTGCCGAGGTAAGGAACCGTAACGTAGGTTTCATCTTTCAGAATTTTCAGCTATTGCCAACGCTTACCGCTCTGGAGAATGTAATGGTGCCGCTTGAGCTGCGTGGCGAGAAGAATATCCGCCCGTGTGCGCTGGAGCTGCTGGATAAAGTTGGCCTCGCTGATCGTGGTCACCACTACCCGCTGCAATTATCAGGGGGCGAGCAGCAAAGGGTGTCGCTGGCGAGGGCATTAAGCAACCAGCCAAAGATCTTATTCGCGGATGAGCCTGTATGTTATGGAGATGTTGACCACCCTGTTCCGGGCCAAATTGACCACTGGGTTAGCTGACTTTTGGGTTGCAGCAAATGCTATAAAAGCGTGTACAAAAATAGTTATTTAAAAGGTATTTCCATTAGTAGCTTTTTGCAGGTTCAACACTACGTTTTTTTCTCATAGATTCCCCCTTCAGTTCAATGCGATGCGCATCATGAACGATCCGGTCCAGGATCGCATCAGCAACCGTTTTTTCCCCGATCACCTCAAACCATTTGCTTACCGGTAGCTGTGAAGTAATGATCAGTGAGGTTTTGCCATGCCTATCCTCGATCAGCTCCATGAGCGCAGCTCTGCTTTGTGCATCAAAAGGCTGTATACCGAAGTCATCCAGTATAAGCAGCTGTGTCCTTTCGAGTTTAGCCAGTTCTTTGATATAAGAGCCGTCTGCCTTCGCCATCTTCAGTTTAGCGAATAGTTTGGGGGTACTGGCATAGAATACCCTGTAGCCCAGCATACAGGCCTGGTAGCCGATAGCAGAAGCCACATAACTTTTACCAATGCCGGTACTACCGGTAACCAGTACGTTTTCATTTCGGTCAATGAAGGTACAGTCTGCCAGGCGCATGATCTGGTTGCGGTCGATACTTCGTTCGGCATGGTAATGAACGTCCTCTACAGAGGCTTTATAGCGGAACTTGGCATACTGTATTGTCCTTTCTATACGCCTGTTTTGCCGGTCGTCCCATTCTGCATCTACCAACAGAGCGAGTAGCTCATCCGCTGTATGATCGTTAGTTTTACCTGTTTCCATGCTGCTTTTGAAAGCATGGAACATACCGAAGAACTTCATCTTCCTCATCTTTTCTAATGTACTTGTGTTCATGTTATTTGTTGTTTAATGGTTATTTGTAATAGTCTTTTCCCCTAATATTATCGTGGTTAGGCATCGGCAGCTCATCGGCAAACAAGCTTTCCTCATAGCCGTCCATCTTATTCTCCAGGATGGTTTGTATGGTTTTATAGTTGTAAATACCATAGCTGAGTGCACGCTGACAGGCCATTATTAATCGCTCGTTACCTGCTTTCTTGGCAAAGCCAAGTACGCCCAGACAGGACTTGTAAGCCTGTTCCGGGTGCTGTTTGCGGTCAAGTATCTTAAGGATATACAGCCTGACATCCTCATGGATGGAAGCAGCCCATTCTAAGAACTTATCAGGTGTCCAGTCGGTTACAAAGCGGTGCGTAGTAGCCATGTGGTCTTTGTCGGTCGTATAGCCATAAGGGTTCTTTGCCCGTTTGTGCAAAGCAATGCGTTCGTAGTTGGAGTAGATCTCTACGATGGTACTGGAATACAAAAGCTTAACCCGCTTGCCAATGAAGCGATAAGGCACACTGTAATAGTGTTTATCCGGGCCGAGGTTGACATGGCCGTTCTTGATCACTTTAGCGTAGAAGTGCTTTTTGAACTGATAGGGCAGGACAGGCAATGGCATCAGGGTATGCCGCTCGATCTCTTCGAATTGTAGCCTGCGGCTGTAGTTGCGACCTTTAAGCAATTGGCTGTTTTGGGTTTCCAATGCTTGCCAGATAGCTGTATTCAACTCTTTTAAAGAATGATAGGTAGCCCGGTTGATCGGTGCATAGATCTTGGTATAAATGATCTTAACGGCACCTTCTACCAATGCTTTATCACGCGGGCGGTACGCCCGCGCTGTAGTATGGTAGTGCCGTAATGATCTGCAAAGTCCTCGAACGTTTCGTTCAAAGTGGGCTCATAGCGGCTGCTTTTGGTTACGGCAGCCTTCAGGTTATCGGGGACAATGGCGGCAGGAACGCCACCGATAAAGTGCAGAGTGTTCTCACAGGCCGCGATAAAGTCTTCCTTTTGCTGGCTCATAACAGCTTCAACAAAGGTTAACTGGCTGGCTCCGAGGATAGCCACAAAGACCTCTACTGCAATAACTTCACCGGTATCCTTATCGGTATAGCTTAGCTTTTCGCCTGCAAAGTCCACATAAAGCTTATCACCGGCTTTGTGATCCATATGCATGGTCGGGTTGACCCTGGCTTTCCACTGGTTATAATAAAAGCAGAATTGACTGTACTGATACCCGCCAGGAAACTCTTTATAGTAGGCCTCCCATAGGATCTGCCGGTTCATGACGGTCTTTTTAAGCTCTTTATCGACGTGGGGGAAACAGCGCAGCATGGACTGCATACGTGCGTTAGGTGGGTGTTCTTTAGACTTTCCGAACAAATCTTCCAGTTCTTTGTCGTTCAGTGCATTAACCTCATCAAAGGTGAGGCCGCTGGCTTTGAATGTTGCTACATACTTTTTTACCATGTTTCTCGATGCATCAGCCTGGGCAGCTATGGTCATTAAAGGCCGCTGCTGGCTATACATCTTCAGTATCTTTCTGATCTTACTCATGCTGATTGTTAAGTTTGCCATTCTTAGGAAGGTGTATTTGCCCTCAAAAGATGGTCTCTTTTACAGCATTTGCTACGACTTTGCGGTGGTCAGTTTGCCCCGGAATCAGGTGGTCAGTTTCGCCCGGAATAGATGGTCAGTTTGTTCCGGAACATAGTGGTCAAGTTCATCAGAATCTCCACCTGGTCTCTTGGATCTCGCCATACCTGGAGAGGATGGCTACACCGTTCCAGCTTTTTTGCCCCTGCCAGATCGAATGGTAACCTGCTTCGAGCAGGGCTCGTTCAGGGAACTTATGATCTTCTGTTTTCAATTCCTGTAAACACACAACATCAGGCTGCGCCTTTTCAAGCCAGCGCACCAAATTGTATATACGGCCGTTAATCCCGTTGATATTATAGGTAGCGATCTTCACGCCAGAACCTATTCTTTGATCACGGCATCTGTGGCAACTTTTGCCACCTTTTTAGCAATAAAAGTTTTATGATCGATAAAATCAGCTGCAGTATCACTAATACCGTCTTTTAATCTGCGTGCTAGCTGGTCACGGTAAACTGCGCCTTTATCGGTCAGTAAGAGCCAACCTAAACCGATGCCCGCTGCAACGCCGACAGCAATTCCAACGATCAAACCGGTATGATCTTCTTTTTCAAATGGATTTTTCATATTGATGTAACACAGCAGGATAACTAATGTTCCAACCACGCGGGTGATATAGTTCAGTATCAGAAAAGATTCAAATCAATATCGTGATAAATCTTTTCAAATACAGGATAACAAATCCTGTTGTTTTAAGCCGAGCCCAGTAACAGCATCGATTTACCTGAGTATACCCACACCGATGCTAATTATTTAGCGAGCAAACGCACACAGTTGATCCTCGCGGCTTTGGTTTGTGCGTAGTCATACAGATCAAGTGTCGGGTCAGCCGCTTGCTCTGAAGTTGTTCCGATAATGGTGGAACCTGGCGATAAATGCGGCAGTGCGGCTTTGATGATTCAAAAAGGCGCATAGATATTGATTTTCATCGTCCAGTCGATCTGCTCTTTAGAGATAGCCAAGATCGAAGCATGACTTTGCTGACGGCCAGCATTGCTGACCAAAATCTAAACCGCCAATTTTTAACGGCCTCTTAACGAGTTTGATACAGAATTGTTCGTCGCGAAGATCGCCTGGGATCGCGACGGCTTTGACGCCTTCCTTTTTCATGAGTGCGATTGCCTCTTGTGCATCAGGTTCTTCGATCGGGTAATAGTTGATGACTACGTCTGCACCTTCACGGGTGTAAGCGATTCCAGCTGCACGGCCGATGCCCGAATCAACACCAGTGATCAATGCTTTGCGCCCTTTTAACCTTCCTGAACCTTTGTAACTCATTTCACCGTGATCGGGCTTAGGGTTCATTTTAATGGCTAACCCGAGCCATTCCTGTAAACGGTAATTGCGGATATTTGGTCATCGGAACTTCCAATTTCTGATTTCCATAGTTGTAGGTTTTGCAGCAGCCAATACCGGCGACACCGCTACAGCTGCCAGTGTAGTACTTAACCCGGCGACTGCCTGCCGCAGGGTGACCTTAAGATCGTATTCCGTTATGCGCCGAGTTCTTTTAAAATCCGGGATGTAATAGCGATATGCTCTTTAAAAACAGTCAGCGATAAGGTAGCTAAATGCCTGCCCTGATTTTCCGCAGCGCCGGCCAGCTTTCCTTTACTGATATAATTTTGTGCTAAGTCGCGTAAAAATTCGTGGTTTTCTAATTGCGCCTTGATATAAATTTTATCAAATTCAGGACCCGCAGGTGTAGATTTGATTTTTTCCAAAGTGGCCTTGGCTTTAGCGTCCATCGCCGGTACTGGTGTGCCAAGGTCTTTTAGAACGCCTGTAACCGCGATCGCTTCACCTAATTCAAAACCCGCAAATTCTTTAGCGTTCTTGTTGGTAGCTTTACCTGCGGCGATCTGGCTGGTGGCCAGGGATAATTCGGCAGGGCCAATTACGCCCATGCGAAACTCTTTTTCGTTCGCTGCCACCGGGCTGCCTGGGTCAACTGCTGCTTCCGCTTGAAAAGACTGCAGCAAACTGCCTGCCAAGGTTAAGCCTGCGCTCATTGCAACAGACTTTTTGATAAAGTCAGAGGTTTGATGTTTTTTGACTAGTGAATTACAATCCGCTTGGCGGCAATTGCCGCCAGCATTTGCTGATAAGGTTCATTGAATTTGGCGATACCGGCAGTTTCCAATTCCGCCGCAACGGCTGTCAGGTCGATCCCGGCTTCGCTAAGTGCCGCGAGAATACCTTTGGCCCAGTCCGGTTCTCCCTGTAAGGACGCCGCCGGCTTGCCATGATCGCGAAACGCCGCAATGGTATTCAGCGGCGCGGTGTTTACGGTGTCCGGCCCGATCAGTTCATCGATATAGCGGGTGTCCCGGTAAGCCGGATTCTTGTTGCCGGTACTGGCCCATAATAAGCGCTGGGGTTTCGCCCCGGCAGCAGCCAGCTTTTGCCAGCGTGCTGAATTGAACAGTTCCTGGTACACCTGGTATGCAGTTTTTGCTAAAGCGATAGCCGCTTCGCCTTTCATTTCACCCAGGTCCTTACTATCCAGCACAGGGTCAAGCTGGATATCGATCCGGCTTAAAAAGAAGCTGGCTACGGAAGCGACTCGGCTGACATCCAGCCCGGCCTGCAGGCGCTGTTCCAAACCCTCGATATAGGCCAGTGCAACCTCGCGGTAACGTTCCAATCCGAAGATCAGCGTAACGTTAATATTGATGCCTTGGCTGATAGCCTCTGTTATGGATGGCAAGCAAGGCTGGGTGGCGGGGATCTTGATCATGACATTCTTCCGGTCAACCGCGAGCCATAGTTTCATAGCCTGCCGGCTGGTACTTTCGCCATCAAGGGCCAGAAAGGGCGACACTTCCAGGCTGACATAGCCGTCCGCGCCGCTGATCTCTTCGTTATATACGGGCGCGAAAAGGTCGGCAGCCTGCCGGATATCTTTGATCGCCAGTTGATAGAATAGATCTTCATCGTCGGGGTAATTGTCCGACAGGCTTGCAATATCGGCATCATAATCCGCGCTGGCAGCTATGGCCTGCGCAAAAATGGCCGGGTTCGATGTTACGCCCCTGATGCCATCTTCAGCGATCAGCTGTTGCAATTTGCCTGACCGCATGATCTCCCGGTCTATAAAATCCAGCCAGATACTTTGCCGGAAGTTGGTGTGGATCTGTTTGACCCTGTTCGTTGTTTCCATATAATTGTTGTTCCGGAGCCGGATAATTTTTTTTATTGAAGCTGGTTCGTGCCGGGGTATTCATTCCATTGTGCCACTCCTTTAGGTTCGGCATTCTTCACCTCCGCGCTTTTGAGCTCGCTCATTTGCTTATCCAGTTTGTCTTTGTCATTTAGTTCTTTGGTGAAGTCCTCAGACAGCTGGGTTTGGCCATCGGTTTCCTGCACTTGTTGCAATGGGTTTTCGACATAAACAAATTCTTTGCCCATGCCTTTGATCTCGCCCTCGTTCCAGGGACCGCGCACGGTACCGTCGGACAGGTTGTAAACATTCTGCAGGTACCGCGGGTCAGCAGCCAAAACGCCTGGCGGGAAGTTAGGCTGGATGCTGTTCAACGCCGCCTCGAACATCTTATAGTGGGTCACCTCGCGGGTCATCAGGAAAGACAGGGTTTCGTGGATATATGGGTCGTCGGTAAATTTCATGAGGTGCTCGTAAACGAGTTTGGCCCGTGATTCTGAGGCCAGGTTGGTCCGCAGGTCTACGGTCAGGTCACCATTGGAATTGATGTACGATGCGCACCAGGGAATGCCCTGGCTGTTTCGCGGTGTAGGCCCGCCGCCGGTAATGATCGGGAACTGCGGGTTAGCGGAAAGGGCGGCATGGATAACGCTTTCCTTTTCGGCTTTCCCGTTCATGGCAACCATGATCTCGCTTTGTTCGGCAGCATCTTTCAGTTCGCCGTTAACCCCTTTTAATAGCATGGTGATGGTTGCGCCTACAATCTCCAGGTGGCTGAATTCTTCGGTGGCGATATCCATCAGCATATCGTATTTATCCGGGTGCGGTTGCTTAGCCCCGAAAGCCTGGGTGAAATACTGCATGGCCGCAGCGAGCTCCCCGTTCTCGCCGCCGAATTGCTCTAATAATAAGTTAGCAAAGCGCGGGTCAGGGCGCGAAACCCTGGCATTAAATTGTAGTGATTTAACGTGGTGAAACATTGTTTATGATTTTAAAAAAAGTGAATGATCGCAGTAGCTAGCGGCTGGATGAGAGAGGGATCGTGCGTGTATTAAAGCAACCGCCGATGAGGCTGAATGTTTCAACTAAAAAGAAAATAATTTAACTATATTTTATCTACTGCTCAAAACAATATCATAAACTGTAAAGTTATTGGTTCACGATTTTATCTTATTGGCGCTATCCGACGTGTTTTCGCTGTAATGAATTTTTGTTTAACGATTTGAATTTTAACGATGAATGCACGATCACCCTGGGCCGCGGCGGTCAAAAACTTATTCCATGCGCAGAATCTTCCGGCACTTTTTAAGGAGCCAAAGTTTTATCAAAATTGAAGCCGGAGCATAATATTTCAAACCAGAACTCATTATATAAGTTATCTGTCCGGCGCGCTTTTATTTTGCCAAAAAACAACCTATGGAAAACTTCACCATGTTACAATTCTTTGAATGGTATTACCCGGCAGACGGCAGTTTGTGGAAGCACTTCAAAGCTGAAGCTGAGCACTTAAAAAATATAGGAATCGATACCGTTTGGCTGCCACCGGCACATAAAGGGATGGCAGGCAGCCAAGCAAATGGATACGATTCTTATGATCTGTACGATCTGGGTGAATTTGATCAGAAGGGATCGGTAGCTACAAAATATGGCACCAAACAGGAACTGATCGATGCGGTGGCCGCAGCAAAAGCCGCGGGCCTGAAAGTCTATGCCGATATCGTCCTGGACCATATGGGCGGCGCAGATGAAAAAGAAACCATTACAGTTCGCAAGGTCAACCCAGACAACCGTAACGAATTCATTAGCGATCCTTACGAGATTGAAGCCTTTACCAAATTTATTTTCCCAGGCCGTAAGGGCCAATATTCACAATTTATCTGGGATCATCAGTGTTTTGCCGGTGTAGATTACGATGCACGCACAAAAGAAACGGCTATCTTCAGCATCCAGAACGAATCTGGCGAAGGTTGGCAACAGGTGATGTCTGATGAGCACGGTAATTATGATTTTTTAATGCTTTGTGATATTGATTTCCGAAATCCGAACGTGAGGGAAGAATTGAAACGCTGGGGCAAATGGTATTATAAGACTGTCGGTTTCAATGGTTTTCGTTTGGATGCCATCAAACATATGGACCCAACCTTCTTTAATGAGTGGCTGGATTACCTGCGGACTGAATTACAGCACGAATTCTTTACAGTGGGTGAATATTGGGAGCCTTATAATCTGCAACCTATGCTGAACTATATCGAAGCGACCGGTGGCCGCATGTCCTTATTCGACGCTCCTTTGCAGGGCAATTTTCATAAAGCTTCTAATGGAGGAAATAACTTTGATCTCCGCAGTATTTTCGACGGAACTTTAGTTCAGGCGAATCCCGCACTGGCGGTCACTTTGGTAGAAAATCACGATACTCAGCCTTTACAATCTTTAGAACAACCGGTACAGGCCTGGTTCAGGCCTATTGCTTATGCATTGATCCTGCTACGTGCAGATGGTTATCCTTGTATTTTCTACACAGACCTATACGGCGCAAAGTATAAAGATAAGGGCGGAGACGGTGAAGACTATAAAGTTACCTTAGAAAATGTGGATGAGATGGAGGCTTTATTATATGCACGTAAACATTTAGCTTATGGTGAGCAACACGATTATTTCGACCATCCGAATTGCATCGGATGGACGAGAATCGGGAACGAGGAACATCAAAACTCTGGCTGCGCGGTACTAATTTCTAATGGCGACGCTGGTACCAAAAATATGGAGTTGGGCAGTAATTTTGCGGGCAAAGTATTTGTCGATCTATTAAATAAAATAAATGAGGAAATAAGGATTAATGAAGATGGCTGGGCGCAATTTACGGTTAAGGCCGGTTCGGTTTCTGTTTGGGGTTTGAAAGAACACCCATAATTTAAAATAGTAATCTGTTCGGAGAATTTAATAGGAACGCTGTCAACCGGTTCCTAAATGCAACGCGGTTTGCATCCAGTTTAGATTCAGTTCATTCACGATCAATCGTAGAAAATGTGGCAATTTTTCCCCGTTTCAGGCCGCCAGCTTTTTGACCCGGGCAATTAGCTCCCGGATATCGAAAGGTTTCGCCAAGTGGTCGTTTGCGCCGCAACTGCTGGTTTTCAGGTCAGCCGTCCCGTGAGTAGCAGAAACAATCAACACCGGGATTGCTTCCGTTGCCGGGTCAGTCTTCAAGGCACGGCAAATTTCACGGCCGTCTGCATCGCCCAGCATGACATCTAACAACACGATATCAGGATGTTCCAGCTTGGCGACCTGTATGACCTGGTGACCGTTATCCAGGCCTGTGACGACATACCCTTCCATGTCTAGTACCATCATGATAATATCGCGGATGTTAGGATCATCGTCAACTACTAACGCTTTGCGAACCTTTTCTTGTGCCATACTGCCGGCCGGTGGCCGGTTAGGGGCTATCGGATAGTTATTAAAGACAAATAATGTACCAATAAATTATCCTAACGGAATCGTCAGGGTGAAGCAGGTCGCTTCGTCATTATAACTAATAGCAAGTTCGCCGCTATGCGCCTTCGCGATCTTGGCCGCAATAAAAAAGCCCAGGCCCAATCCCTGTTGCCCCGGTTTGATCTTTCCCCTGGAAAAAGGCTGGCAGAGGTTCCTGAGCAAAACCTCCGATATCGGCTGCCCGGCATTAAAGATCCCTCCCTCTATTTTTCCGCGCGAAATCGAATACGTTCTCGATTAGTTCCCGCATTCCGAAGAAAGTCTCTCAGAATGTACGCAAGGCGTCGCATACGGTCATCGAGTGGCATGCGCAGCACGAGCTGCGCAACATTATGATTGATCGCGCCGGCCGGGTTCGCAGGTCATGTCCCAGTATAGCGATAAACTGCTCCCGCAACTCTGCTATCTGCCGTTTTGGGAAATTTTGAAGTGTTGTAACGCCGGGCTCAACAGGACAGTTAGGTTAAGAACCTATGTGCCCTCCGCTGTACTGATGCTGTTTTTGGCAAGTTTTCTTGGACTTTCAAAAGTTTTTAAGTACTTGACGACTTTCCTAAGTCTGCGTTCATCTTAGCTGGTCTATTATCACCTATTTGAGACAATCAAAATATTAACGTCAAAATCCAATACTTCCGGGTTCGGACGACGCAAAATTTAAATGCAGTTGTATGAATTTTTAAATATTAACGCATGCTTAACAAAAGCTAATTTTTGGGGTTGTAAGTGTAGAGTGATTATTGATTTTAGTAATTGAAATTAACGATCTCCATTAACCGATAAAAAGGGATTGTAAGTAATTGACCTATGTAATATGACGAGACAAATTTCAGCTCTTGTATTTTTCTCGTTTTTTGCAACGCTTGGATACGGACAATCTGTTAATAATAGGGGTTGGTTTTTTCTGAGTAACACGCATTCTTTATCCAAAAAAATTGATCTGTTAACTGATGTGCAGCTACGCTCTGCAAATCAATTTGAATACTTCAATACTTTGCTATTGCGAGGCGCCTTTAGTTACAATTTTAATAAAAAGAGATCTTTGGCACTGGGTTATGCTTACAAAGGCGATTGGGAGCATCAACAAAGTAAAATTATTTACTCGCCGGAGAATCGGATTTATGAGCAATACCTTTACAATTTTAAAGCAGGCAAAACAGAGTTGAATTTTCGTTTACGTTTGGAACAGCGTTTTTTGAAGGAGGATGACCGCTCTTTCTTTTCTCAGCGTGTTCGGGCGTTTATCAGCGCGCAGATCCCCTTGGTTGCCGATACCGGTTTCACCAGAGGACTATTTACCGGTGTACAGGACGAGCTCTTTTTTAACGCTCAAAATAATGCTAATGTAAATAACAGTCTGTTCGATCAAAACCGGTCATTCATTTCTTTAGGCTATCGGGTCAGCAAAAAAATTGATGCGGAGTTTGGTTATATGTACTGGCTTCAAAAAGAAAAAGAGGGTATTACCAGAACTAACGTTTGGCAGTTAATGCTAACAACGAAATTCTAGATAAAATTCTACAGTCGAAAAGATTAAACGCATTTTATCGGCTTGTGTCCCGCCTATTTTTGTACCATCTCATCAGGTAGTTCCTGCAATTTTTTCGTTGTCAGTATCGCTCATTTAAAAATGAAGCTGAAAAGCAACTTAAAAGGGTTTTCGCTTGGTTGGAATATATAGTTTTTAGATTCGAAACAATTATTCTAAAAAGAATATTATTTAACTAAAAATAAATAATATATGGGGTTACTCAAACTTGTCATTATAGTCGGCATTTACACGCTTGGTTTTAGTGCTTATGCCCAACGAGGGCTGCCCCCCAAAAACCGGAATCAAAGCGAAAATGGTCACCATTACCCGCAACATCTCGATTAATGATATGATCATTCAACTTGAATCAACAGATATTTGGCAAAACGCAAAACTTGCTGCTAGTACGTTGATAGCAGACCGCTTTACTTACCCTGCCACCGCAACATTTAACCGCAACGAAGTTTGGGTCATGAATGCAAGGTTAAATGAATTGCTTGATAGCAACGCCGTTCCTGCCAAACACTTCGCTATTCACTATGCTGTATTTAGGCCTTTGCCAAAGCCCAAGGAAGCAAATAATCATAATTAATAACTTGCTTAATTGCCAATATGAAAAAACCAATATCTATTACTACCCATGGGATTATCGATTACAATTATGCAATTGTAGTTCCGCTCATACCGCACTTAACAGGATTGACGATCAAAAGATCTCAGCAATTATCTGCTGCGCACTTGGAGCAGGTGCGCTTACGTACATTGTACTTACCAAAGCAAACTGGGGGTTAACAAAACTGATACCTGCCAAAACGCCGTTGCCGATTTATATTACGATAAGTCTGTTGGTATTGGCATCACCCTGCTTATTAGCGTTCAATAAAAAGAATGTGGCTCGTAACGCGCTGATGAGCATTGGTGTTACGGGACTTATGGCTTCTTTACTTACAGATCCGGTTCAAAAGGAAGGAAAATAAGAAAAAGTTAAAAACGAGTAATAGCCACATAGTCAGCAGGTATTATACTCTTATTGGAAATAATCCTAACTGATATTTTTGATAAAAGCATGAATAATATTGGTGCTGTATTCAACACCAATATGCTTTAACTATCAATATCTATGACTATGATCGTTATCAGGATTAAAGATCCAGAATCAGGATTAATTACGAACATCAGGATACATCCTGTAAACAATTTCACTTTTAAGGCATGGGTAGTTATGATACCAGGCGGGAAGAACGTTTTGCTTTTTAAAAAAGAAGGCTATTGGCATATAATACCCAAAAATATCAGTCAATTTTATGCTGAAAAAATCGGTGATAAACTTCTTAAGTTATAATCAACCTACATCCACTAAGCGTAAGCTTACAGTAATACATTCAATTAAATAACAATCATACCGATAACAAAAACATGGAAAACAATCAATCAAAAAGCGAAGGCCCTGTTGCCAAAGCTATCGAAGAACAAACCGCTAAACTGCCATCAGATATTTTTCTGTGGGCGGCATTAGCATCAATGGCTACCTCATTAACGCTGAAGATCTTTCAAAAGAAGCACACCGCCTTATTCGTAGGGCAATGGGCAGCGCCATTTCTTTTGCTGGGTGTATACAACAAACTGGTAAAACTCGAAGGCCACGACAAAGAATCGTAACCAATTAGATCAATTAAAACCAACATGCAATTTTTTCAACTGTATGTTGGTTTTGTTTCGACAGCTCAAGTATTAAGACCGTGCGCAAGTATATCCATTGGACTAAGAGAACCAACTTAACTTATCCCGAAGCCTTCAATATCGCAAAAATAGCTTTATCAATTTTACTAATAAACAATACGCTTCGGCGATAAAAACATGATATGCAATTAATTAAAGATTTAAATAACAAGCCAATCTCTGCAATTCCAGGGCGGTTGCCAACTAATCTGATATGCTTTTCTCACCTGAGATGGGACTTTGTTTTTCAGCGGCCGCAGCACATATTAACGCGTTTGTCTGAGTCAACAGAACTATTTTATATCGAAGAACCCGTTTTTCTTCCGGGGCAAACTACGCCTCATTATGTTTATTTAAAGCGTGGGAAACACATCACCATTGTAAAGCCGCAGCTACCCGAAGGACTCGGGCCAAAAGAATCCAAAGATATCGAGATAGAATTGTTCAAGGACTTTATGGCCGGGCACCAAATGGCTGATTATGCGTTTTGGTATTATACACCTATGGCTTTAGAATTTAGCAGGGGCTATCGACCCGAACTTACAGTATTTGACTGCATGGACGAATTATCTGCTTTCAAATTCGCCCCTGAATCAATAAAACTTTTGGAAAAAGAACTGCTTAAAAAAGCCGATATCGTATTCACCGGAGGTCAATCACTTTACGAAGCCAAAAAAAATCAGCATCAGAACATATATGCTTTTCCAAGCAGTATTGATAAAGCGCACTTTGCGCAAGCCAGAACTTTAAAAGCTAATAAAAAAGATCGTAAGCAACTTGGCTTTTATGGCGTTATTGACGAGCGGTTTGACATAGGCCTCATTAAAGATATGGCCAAAATGCGACCTGAATGGGACATCATTCTTGTAGGCCCTGTGGTAAAGATAGATCCGGACACATTGCCTCAAAATAGCAATATTTACTATACAGGCTCTAAAACGTATGCCGAACTTCCTACCTTGATGGCAGGCTGGGATCTGGCACTTATTCCTTTCATGCTGAACGAATCGACACGCTACATAAGCCCTACAAAAACGCCCGAATACCTCGCAGCAGGACTACCGGTGGTATCCTCAGCGATCAAAGATGTAGTTCATCCGTATGGCAAACTTGGGTTTGTATCTATCGGTACAAACGCGGCAGATTTTGTTGCCAAGGCCGAAATAGAATTGAATCGTTCGAATAAAAAAGAATGGTTACAAAAAGTTGATTTCTTCCTTGCCCAAAATTCGTGGGACCAAACCTGCGAACAGATGACTGAAAAAATGAAGGCCGTACTGGCACCTGCACCTGCAGTTTATAATTCCCTAATTCAATCCTGATGTTTGATTATCTGATTGTCGGCGCGGGATTCGCCGGTAGTATCCTTGCCGAAAGACTTGCCGCTGTAGAAAACAAAAAAGTATTACTGTTAGACAAACGAAATCATATTGGTGGTAATGCATACGATCATTACGATAATGATGGTATTCTGATCCATAAATACGGCCCGCATATTTTTCATACCAATAGTAAAGAGGTATTTGAGCACTTGTCGCGTTTTACAGAATGGCGGCATTACCAACACAAAGTATTGGCCGACCTTGACGGGCAACAGGTCCCTATCCCCATAAACTTAACTACGATAAATACACTTTACAATCTGGATCTAAGCAGTACCGAACTGGATGGGTTTTTTGCATCGAAAGGAGAAAACGTGCCGCAGGTTCGCACCTCAGAAGATGTAGTAGTCAAAGCAGTAGGGCGAGACTTATATAATAAGTTCTTTAAAGGTTATACGCAAAAACAATGGGATCTTGATCCGTCTGAACTTGACGCATCCGTAACTGCCCGGGTACCAACAAGGGTGAATAAAGACGACCGCTATTTTACGGACACATATCAATCAATGCCTTTGCACGGTTACACTCGGATGTTTGAGAAAATGCTTAGCCATCCTAATATAAAAGTGATGCTGAACACAGATTATCATGAAATTGTAGAAAGCATTCCCTTTACAAAAATGATCTTTACCGGACCGGTTGATGAATATTTTGACTATTGCTACGGAAAGCTGCCATATCGATCAATCAACTTTAAATTTGAAACGCTAGATATGGCTAAGTTCCAAAACACCGGGACTATCAATTATCCAAACGATTATCAGTTTACGCGAATAACAGAATTTAAATACCTCACCGGACAAAAGCATCACAAAACAAGTTTGGTTTACGAGTTTCCGACAGCCAAAGGCGACCCATACTATCCTATACCAAGGCCGGAGAATGCAGAGCTGTACAAAAAATACAAATCCCTTGCAGATGCATCTGATACGCACTTTGTAGGCAGGTTGGCCACTTATAAATATTATAATATGGACCAGGTTGTGGCACAAGCACTTCACACATTTAAAAAAATACAGGCGGAAACGGCTGACAAACCGGAGGCTGATGAATTTATTGCCTGAGAAACAAGTTCAAGTTTGGGGCGGGGTAGAATGTACCGTTAACCGGGTTGGAGATGCTTATTTTGATCAGTTGGATCAATCCGGTCATTGGCATCGTGATAGTGATATAAAAATGTTTGCTTCATTAGGATTGAAGAAAATGCGCTTTCCAATTATCTGGGAACGCCATCAGCCTCATAAAGATGTTGCTATCGATTGGGCAGGTACTGCAAAAAAACTTAACGAGCTTCGTGACTATAACATTGATGTTATCGCGGGGCTTGTTCATCACGGAAGTGGCCCTGCCTATGTAGAAATAATGGAAGATAGCTTCGCCATCGGTCTGGCTGCTTATGCCGCTAAGGTTGCAGAACAATTTCCATGGATCAATTATTACACACCCATAAATGAACCTTTGACAACCGCACGTTTCTGCGGCCTTTATGGGCATTGGTACCCACACGCCACCAGCGATCACACATTTTGCAGGATACTACTGAATGAATGCAAAGCAACGGTTCTGGCTATGGAGGCTATAAGAAAAGTCAATCCTGATGCTAAACTGGTACAAACCGACGATCTGGCAAAAGTACATAGCTGCCCGTCATTACTATACCAGTCAGCATTTGAGAATGATAGACGCTGGTTAAGTTTTGATCTACTATGCGGTCATGTAAACGAAAACCACTCTTTATGGGAGTACCTACTTGCACATGGGATGGCTGTGAAAGATCTGGAATATTTTATAGCCAATCCCTGCCCACCTGATATCATGGGTGTCAACTATTATCTTACAAGTGAGCGCTATCTGGATACGCAAAAAACCCTCTACCCGGTGCATACGCATGGTGGAAACGGGCGACATACTTATGCCGATGTGGAAGCGGTAAGGGTAAACAATGTTCGCCCGGCTGGTATAAACCAATTGCTTAGAGAGGCCTGGGAGCGATACCATATCCCTATCGCCATTACCGAAGTGCACTTGCATTGTACGCGCGAAGAACAAATGCGATGGCTTAACGAGATCTGGCTTGCTGCCAATCGAATTAATAGTAACGGCGTTAGTGTAATTGCTATCACACCCTGGGCTTTACTAGGATCTTTCGGGTGGGATAAATTGTTGAAAAGTCATGGTGGAACGTATGAGTCCGGCGTGTTTGACCTTGCAGATGGTTATCCCAGACCAACCATTCTGGCAGCTATGATCAGATCATTTAGCAAAGGCGAAATGTTTTTCCACGTGGTATTAAAGGAAAAGGGTTGGTGGAAGCGTCCCTGCAGGATAATTTATGGGAGTAAACAGGAAACAGAAGCCGAAAATCACTTTGTGCAATTAATTGCTGTAACAGGAAGCCAGGCAAAGCAACTTATTGTTATTTCCAAAAAACGAAACCTCAATATACCCGTGGCAATAAACTTTGATAATAAAATGAAAGTAATTACCCAGGCCAAACCAGATCTTATCATTTATTTTCATGACAATCAGAGTGTTAAGCAAATAGACGCGGCACTTGACATACTGCTTGATGGCGTGTTAGGGGAATGGAAAGTAGATGAAAAGGGTTTTGCGAGCCAATGCGTTAAGAACGTTTTACCTGCGCGCTGCAATATTGCTGTTTAATATGATGAGTTTATACGATATGGCGCTGGTTGATAACGGGAAGCGAAACTTATACACAGGCTTATCATTAATACATGGCAGAGGCTTGTTTACCAATGTTACTGTATTAGCACATACTATACTGTGCCGCCGTTTAGGATTAAGAGATGTTTTGTCACTGCGTGACAAAAGGGCGATCATTGGCGTAGATGGGGTAGACCCCGCCACTCCGGAGGATAGTATTTTTAAGCACATCAATCACTGTTGTCAACCTAACGCCCAGCTTACAGATACAGGCTGCCTGGTAAATGTTAATATACTAACAGAAGATGCGGAGATCACTATAGATTACGCTATAATATTACCCGGTTCGAATTGGGACGGCATTTGCACATGCGGAATGCCGTCCTGCAGGAAGATAATTAAGGCCTAAGGCCTTTTTGAAAGCTATTGATATTGGAAATCAATTCGCCGTGCTGTCATCCGCAACATCATCATCCGGAAAGGTTTTTGTTTCACCAGAATCAAGTTTTACATTCACCTCATCACCAACTGTCTCTAAAACTTCACCTTTTCCATCAGGCGTGCTTACTCTTTGACCTTTTCTGTCCATTTCTAATATTTTTATCCTTTAACAAAATTTACATATGGTTATCTGCCTTTACATCTAAACTTAATTTTATTTTCCTGTTTTCGTATTGCGCAGCCAGATATTTATCTACAATTACATCTATTAATGCCCGGTTATCATTAGCGTCATCAAAACACTCTTGCAACAGTTGCCGGATATCGTCAAATCCTAATTTATCTGCGGCTGACAATACCATCGGGAAAGCGGCTATATCCATACTTTCAAGATTTGAGATATACAATAGAATATCAAACTCGTTGATCATAGGGTCAACGTTTTTGGTTACCGTCGATTGAAAAGTATTTTCATTTAAAGAGAAAACCGGAAGATTCTTTGTTAAAGATTTATCAAAACCCAACAAGGCAAATATTTTATCTAAACGTAAAATTTGCACCGCAAGATCATTCGTTATTTCCATCATAACCGATTTTAGCTCCCCAGAGGCAGCCTGGCATGCAATTTTCGGGAGCCGGGTAACGAGGGACCGTTTTGTGCGGTATATGCTTAACAGGCTTGCTGTTAAAAAACTAAAAAGTTGAGTATCTGGAACATCTCTGACAGGCTTTGAAATTTCAGGTGGATTTTGCATGTGAGTAGTTGGTTAAGGTGGAAGTATCGGATGTTTTGTTTTTTAATTTGTTGTAAGGCAAATAATAATCATCATAAAATTTCTGCTTATAATCTCTGTAATAGCTTACTGCCCCCAACCAGCTCATTAATTTGATATAATACCAGGCGAGGTCAATCTGACGGGGCTTAAACCCGCTTCTTGCACTTCTGGGATATAAGTGATGATTGTTATGCCATTCTCCTGCCACTAAACCTGGCCATAACTGGTTAATGGATTTATCATACTCGTTAAAATCAACGCCGTTACGATGTTGAGTTTTTCCTTTTCCATGTCCTTCATAATTAAAAGTGCGAACACCGATTGCCCAAACTGCAGCTGCGCCAAACAGGCATGTAACTAAGGCTAAATCCCCAATTAAATAAAAAACAAGGAACCAGAATAGCCAATTTAAAATCCAGGATAAAACCGCCCATACCGGGCTGGCATAAGAACCCCAACAGCTGTATTGTTTAAAGCTATTACCAGCAACGCCGGTATGAGCCATCAGATAACAGACTCGCTTATATTGCTGTTCATTCAAATTTTTTGCAATGGGCTGATGGTTAACATCTGCCAAAAAGCAATATAAAAACCCCGCTTCGGCATTATAAGGGTCGCCAGGCTGGTCAGATTTATAATGATGTACGTGATGCGAGATGACATAAATTTCTTCAGGAATAACATTTATAGTTAAGTTTTGCGTGATAAACCTCCAGAATCGGTTCCGGAATTTATATGCACGATGCGTACAATACCGGTGATGCCAGATGGTGCCATGCGTGCCCATCACGATCATACCGTAGATAAACGCGCAAATTAACGTCCACCAGTTCATATAGTAAAGCGCAAAGCTTACAAAAAAAGGTATGAGGCACAGTACTTTTAACCAACTGAAGAAAGGCAACCAGTTTTTTCTATCTCGGAAAATATTGACCCTTGATAAAAATTCCACAATAATTTGCGAGGTTGTAGGGCGCGAGAGATTCCCGTTGATATCGGTCCATCCGTAGGAAGGCGGTTGTAAAACGTGATCAAGAAAAGCCATATCATCAAACTTGAGTTATCTGTTTTCAGTTCAAACTGTCGGGTTAACTCAAAGTTGAGACTTTGGATTTTTACATATCAGTAATTAATACGCCTGGCAGGCTGGAAAAATACTCTATCTGGATTTTAGTTTACTAAACTTTGATACGATCGAATATGGTCACTTAATACAGAAAGATGAAAGCCTGTTTTATTTTCGCTTTGATAGCTATTAAATAAATTGACAAGGCGATCGTCATTTAAAACCGTCACCAATAACTGGATATTTTCAAAAGCGGCAGCTGTCACGGCATTTATCATATTGATATAATATAGTAGTGCAAGGTTCCGCTCAACGATATTTTCTTGCGTTTTCAGGATACTATCGAAGACAGTATCCGCAAAATTGATCAGGTCTTTACAGTAAACGAAAGAATATTCCAGATTTATCAATGCGTAAATTGATTCAAGTTTTGAACACCGGGCTTCTGCGTTTTCGCAAATAATATTGATCAGGCTTTGGAAATCATCAAAATCGGGATGTGCGCATATATCAGATAATCGCTCTACAAGGTGCGATTCTGCGCAGTAAAGCTGATTTAGGTATCCCGTAAATTGAGCATGGATAATCATAGGACAGTTTGCACAATTGATGATGTACAACAAAATTACGGCGATGTATTTTTACTCTTTAAGTAAATTACACCAATTTCATAGGTTAAATACTTCACTTTTTTAAACCGTGTCATAAATCTAATTTTATGGTTACTTTTATCACCTACCTACTAAGCGCGACCGATGCCTGAGACACCCGAGAAAAACGAAATTACAGAACAAGTAACGATTGAAGCCGATCCGAGGAATACATCATCTGAATCTTTCCCTGTAATAGGCCTGGGCGGTTCGGCAGGATCTTTCCTGTCTTTTGAAAAATTCTTTTCGAAAATGCCTGCAGATAGCGGGATGTCCTTTGTCATTATCATGCATCTTGATCCGAATTACCGTAGTCATCTTGATGAGGTCTTCCAGCGTTTTACGCCGATGCCTGTTTCTGAAGCGGTCGACGGAATGGTTATCGAACCTAATAAAGTGTACCTGATACCCCGTAACAAAGATATGGGGATGCATAACCGGCGGTTGTTATTAATGCCGCCGTCTAAAACAAAGGGTGTTCGCCAGCCTATCGACTTTTTTCTGCAAAGCCTTGCTGACGACCAATGGGGTAAAGGGGCGGGTGTCATTTTCTCTGGCATGGGTTCTGATGGTGAAACCGGTATCCGTATGCTTAAAGAAAAACTTGGCGTAACTTTAGTTCAGGACCCCTTAACTGCAGAATATGACAGTATGCCCAGGGCAGCTATCGGAACCGGTCTGGTTGATTTTGTACTTGCGCCGGAGGAAATGCCACATAGCCTTATCCGGTATATGAACCACCCTGCGCTCGCACTGGATTCGGATCAGGAGCGGTTTGCTATGCAAACAGGTAATGCCGTGCAGAAAGTTTTGATGCTGTTAAGGTCTTACACCGGCAATGATTTCGCTCAATATAAAATGAGCACCATCACCAGAAGAATTGACAGGCGGATAGCTTATTATCAGTTAAAAGATTACGACAGTTATGTAGATCTGCTCAAAGAGAATCCACAGGAAATAAAAACACTTTTTAACGAACTACTGATAGGAGTTACAAAGTTTTTTAGAGATGAGGAAGCTTTTGACAGATTAAAATCAAAAATATATAACTTGTTGAAAAACAAGAACGAAGACGATCCCATACGCGTTTGGATTGCAGGATGTTCCACGGGGGAAGAAGCCTATTCTGTCGCCATGATCATTATGGAATGCCAGGATGAAGAACCTAACCACATCCAGCGTAAAGTACAGATCTACGCTACCGATCTGGATCAGGACGCATTGGAGCATGCGCGGGCAGGAGTTTATCATGGAAATATTGCCGCTTACATTTCACCTGAGCGCTTGCGAAGGTTTTTTACAAAAAGAGGAAATGGATACGTAGTGAACAAACATATGCGGGAGATGATCGTATTCGCTCAGCAAAATATAATCAAAGATGCGCCCTTTATACGGCTTGATTTGATTTGCTGCCGCAATATGCTGATCTATTTTACTGCTGAACTCCAAAAAAGGATCATTCCGCTATTTTATTACGCACTTAATCCCGGTGGGTTATTGTTAATGGGCCCCGCCGAAACCATTGGGGGCTTTACCGATATGTTTTTATCGGTAGATCATAAATGGAAGCTATTTGAACGAATGAAAGGCAATGTACAGGCTACCAGACTGGCCGATTTCCCTTTTAATGTTGCGCCGGTACCAATGCTGGAAGATAAATCGGACAAAAAAGCTCCGGCATTGAACCCGGTAAAGTCGGCAAATGAATTTTTTAACCGGGTGTTGATAGAACACGTTGCACCTGCTGCCATATTGGTAGATATAAAAGGTACCATTTTGTTTACAAATGGAAAAACCGATGAATTATTGTCGTTCCCGAGCGGCCAGGCAACCATGAGTATTCATAAAATGGTTCGGGAAGAGTTGCGTTACCCGGTAGAATACTGCATAAGTCAGGCCTTGGCTGATGGAAAGAACGTCGCAGTGCGCGATGTAAGGCTAAAAGGTGAAAAATCTGACCAGGTGATCAATCTGCGTGCTGTTAAAGTTGAAGAAGAAGGCATGCAGGATTCGGTATTGTTGATTTTTGAAAAATCTATTGCTCCTGTAAAGCGGAATAACCGGATAAAGGCTGCAACTGCGGATGAATCTTCGCGGGTGTCTGAGCTTGAACGCGAACTGCTGTTTACACGGCAAAGGTTAAATAATACCATTGAGCAAATGGAATCATCGATGGAAGAACTAAAATCAACAAACGAAGAATTGCAAAGCACAAATGAGGAATTGCAGAGTACCAACGAGGAATCGCTGACCACGAAAGAGGAAATGCAATCGCTAAATGAAGAGCTGATGACTATTAATGTGCAATATCAGTCGAAGGCAGAAGAGCTTACAAGGCTTAATAATGACATGAAAAACCTGCTCGACGTTACCGAGATCGGCACCATCTTCCTGGACAATAACTTAATTATTCTTCGTTATACGCCACAAGTTAAAGAGCTGTTTAACCTCATCTCAACAGATATAGGTCGGCCTATCATGCATGTAGTGGACAATTTTGAACAATCACTTAAGGAAGATGACATTAGGGAAGTAATAGATAAGCTCGCGATCAAGGAAATCGATATGAGCACATATGACAAGGAATGGTATCGGGTCAGGATTATGCCTTACCGTACGTCTGATAATTTTATATCAGGTGCGGTGATCACCTTTACGTTGATAACAGATTTTAAATTAATGCAGTCGCAACTGAATACACTTAAAGAGTATACAGATGCAATGGCCGAACAATCTACCTTGGCAATGTGCAGGTTGGACAGATCATTGTCTATTACACATGCAAACCCGGCATTCCTTAATTTCTTTGAAGTACTAAGGACGGATCTGCTTGGAAAATCGCTACCCGCTTTTCTGAGCCAGCGTTGGCAAACAGATGCAACTATCGAGACGTTGGATAAATGCCTTGCGACGGGAATGCCGCAGGAAGCGGCTATTTTGATACCCGGGACGGATAAGGAAATAATTATCAGGTCTCGTCTATTTGATGCTGAACTCAAAAACGACATTTTCTTAATCTTGTTTACGATCGATGACGAAACAATCAGCCAACCCTAAAGAGGATAAATTATCTGGTGATTTTTATCTTCTCCAGCAACTGCAGCTTCACCAAGCTGAGCTTGAAATGCAGAATGATGAACTGCGGTTGGCTAATGAACAGTTAGAACTGCAGCAGTTAAAATTTGCGGGTATCTATGATCTGGCCCCGATAGGATATTTTATTTTAAATACTGACGGAATCGTAAATGAGGTAAACAATGCAGGCATGAGCATGTTGGGGACAATAAAACGCAGGATCCTGAACAAGCGGCTGCAATCATTTTTGTCGCCAGAATACGCTGACCGCTACCATTTTTTTTTTCGCGATCTCATCAGGACCAAATCCAAACAAAGTTGTCTTCTTAAATTACTTACTGATAATGCTTCGGAAGTTTATGTGCAGGTAGAAGGTATTGCTATTTCTCCTGCGGAGGCGATGCCGCTTCA
This sequence comes from Mucilaginibacter conchicola, assembly GCF_003432115.1. Lineage (GTDB taxonomy): Bacteria > Bacteroidota > Bacteroidia > Sphingobacteriales > Sphingobacteriaceae > Mucilaginibacter > Mucilaginibacter conchicola. The sequence goes on along the minus strand of NZ_QWDC01000001.1, from coordinate 1,047,200 downwards.
GTGTGATATTGCTATGATCGACGTTACCGAACGTGTAAACGCAGATAAAAACCTGATCAAAACTAAGGAAAGACTTGAACTCGCTTTGGAAGCTTCTGCCTCTGGTACCTGGGAACTGGAACCTGATACCATGACCTTTTTCCTGGATGATACCAACTTTCAAATATTTGCTATTAAAAATAACGAATTTGATGATAAGTATCAAACCTTTATCAATATGGTGCATCCTGATGACCGAAAAAGAGTTGATCAGCACTTTCGCAAATCTTTGAACCAACAAAGCGAAATTGATGTGGTGTGCAGGTTCCTAAACTATGCAGGACATGAATGCTTTGCCAGTATACGCGGCCACGTTGTACGTGAGGAGAGCCAGCCTGATCGTTTTATTGGTATCATGATGGATATAACGGAAAAGCGCAGGATAGAACAAGAGTCCGCCCGATTAAAACATGATCAGCAGACTGCCATCGCGCTGGCTACACTGGCCGCCGAAGAAAATGAGCGCAAAAGGATAAGTGATGCCCTGCACGATGGCGTAAGCCAGTTACTGTACGGTATTCGTATCCGCCTATCTGCTTTACAAACTGATGATAACCTACCCGAGGTAAACGGAGTGAACGCGCTTTTAGACGCTGTTATTGAAGAAACCAGGAATTTATCATTTCGATTGGCACCTGCTATTCTTGCAGATTTCGGACTGGGTGCCACCCTTGAAGAACTTTGTACGCGGTTGTCTACAGACCAGATGGAGATAACTGCCAATCTCAGTGGATTTTCCAGAAGATTTTCGTTGGACATTGAAATAAGCATTTTTCGAATTATACAAGAACTGGTAAATAATGCAATGAAACATTCAGGTGCTTCAAAAATTACTATCGATGTGCACAAAAATAAACTTATTGAGATCCACGTTACGGATAACGGCAGGGGGTTCCCACCTACAGCGCCGCCCCAGGTGCCTACAGGCGCGGGGCTAACAAGCATACGTAACCGTGTAAACCTGTATAATGGAACTTTGCAGGTTAAATCTTCTGTTGGCAGTGGAACATCTGTCACAGCAACCTTGAGTTACAGGAATGAATAAAGCAGATATCTTATGATACAAATTATTTTAGCAGAAGATCACCACATTGTTCGCGGGGGAATCCGTTCACTGCTTGAGAAGGAAAAAAACTTTTCAATTGCAGGAGAAGCTTCAAATGGGCAGGATGTGCTTAATTTGCTCGATAATGGTGTCAAAGCTAACATTATCCTGGCGGATATGAATATGCCCCAATTAGGTGGAATAGAGCTTGCTGAAAAGCTAAAAACAAATTATCCTGAAACAAAAGTGATTATTTTAAGTGCTATGGATAACGAGAAGTACGTATTAAAAGCTTTTAAAGCCGGTGCTAAGGGGTATCTGTTAAAAAGCGTCAGTCCGGACGAATTGGTATTCGCGATCAAACATACACATCACTTTACGCAATACATTTGTTCAGATCTTGCAAGACGTTTTTTGAACAGATTGCTGGCTCTTCCTGACCCCGTAACCCACAAAAATGTACAGGATCTTGATTTTTCTACCCGCGAAATTGAAATATTATCTTTATTAGGTGAAGGTTTCACTAATCAGGAAATTGCAGATAAATTGTTTACCAGTAAGCGAACTATCGAAAATCAACGGCAGGCGATGATCGATAAAAGCGGAACGCGAAATACTATCGCCTTGGTAAGATTTGCAATACTAAACGGGATTATCTAAACCGTCATCAGCATCTTCTGTTTTTACCTCAACTATTGCACCCCCATACTCACGATGGATGTAAATTTTGCTATAGCTTCTAATTACCCATTTTTTGACTAAGTTTTACTAATCTCACATGGTTAACTTCTCAGAGTGACCCTTGTCACCATCAAAAATTTACCGTATTCGAACACTCCTAAAAAGAGTAAAACGCGTATGCAATTTGGGGATTTCAACATTTTTAGTAAAAATCGCCTTTAGTAATTTTGGTTTATTAATAAGTAAAAGCGTTTCGCATTACATTAAAATTAGCGATGGCTTTGTACCCCTCTGCATTATTCATGTAACTAAAGTACTAAATATGAACAAACGTATACTAATAATAGATGACAGATCAGAAGTTCTTGACATAGTACAGGAGGTATTAATGTATGAGGGTTTTGAGGTGGATACCGCTCCTAATGCGAAAGATGTATTAGATCTTATAACGCGAAGAAGACCGGACCTGATATTGATCGATTATTCACTGGGTGATCCGGATGGCGGTGCAGTTTGTGCGCTTATAAAAAATTCCGTTTCATCAGCGCGCCTCCCGGTGATCATTTTTTCTGCCTATTCAGACAAAGGGCTTAAACCCGGCAGCTTCGGCTGCGAAGATTTTATTTCAAAACCGTTTAACATAGACGAATTGATCAATAAAGTGAAATTGCATTCACGGTCATCGACATTGTTCACTAAGAACGGCTAATCATTAATTAATACCTGCCTTAAGGCAGGTCTACGATCCTGTAAAAATCAACAGAAACATATGAAAAAAGTATTATTTATTACAGTTATTTTAACAATCCTTAATGGCTTGAATGCAACGGCACAGATTCAGAAAGGAAATGTTATGGTCGGTGGCAATTTCACCAATATCAATCTGGGCTTAAATGATCCGAAGGTGTTTAGCCTTGATGTCACTCCGAAAGCCGCATGGTTCGTACAAGACAATATCGCCTTAGGCGCTTATGTTGACCTAGGCATCCAAACAGCAAAAGGGTCAAATACTACCGTTAATTATGGTTTAGGTGCTTTAGGACGGTACTACACAGGGTCAGACGTAGAAATACTAAAACACGGACGCCTATTCGGAGAAGGCACCATCGGCCTTGGCGGCGTAAACGTTAGTAATGGCGGAGGCAATACTAACGGGCTTGACTTTAGCTTCGGGCCCGGTTTTGCGTACTTTATTACGCCAAATATCGGATTGGAGACTCTTCTTAAATATAATGGATTAGGTGGGTTCGGCAGTCAGGGTTATCAGAGCAATCTGAATTTGTCCTTTGGCTTCCAAATATATTTACCTGCACGCAGCACCGGCAATAAAATAAAAAACGATGTAAGATGATGATAGCCTATCGATAAAAATGTCTTTAACTGGGGGCGTGTCAAATAAGCTTGGTATTTACCAAACGATAAGTGAATTGGTTTGAATAATAGCGTTATTAAATGGTTTAATATGATACCGCATTATGCGGTATCATATTAATTACCACCTAATGTATTGCTTTTGCAATAAAATTTGAGAAGTTTATGATGTGCTAGATTGCATTTCTTACTGGCAGTTTCACTTAATAGGCCATACATCAGAACCAAAGGTCTTCCAGGATTTGCTACTAGTGTTTGAGTCCCACGCTGGTTAACTATCAGTTAAGTTAATTGCCGTTCGGAAAACAATTCTGAGCTCGGCAGGTTGACCTATTAATGATTCTTGGCACTGACCACTCATACCGCTACACACAAAGCAAAGACTCCGTGTCTACATTCGGAAGGCCACCTAACGGTGCCTAAGTTATGAGTTAGGGTTCAAATACCAACGCATTTTGCAAGGCTTTTCAAGAAACAGGTAGGGCATTCGCCGATGGAATATAGTTCGATGAATTAATTATTGGCGTTCGGAAGGTCTCGCATTTTGCGAGACCTTGAAATTGACTTTTTGGTTGTGACAGTTATGAGACACAGCCTTTTATAATTATAAAGGGCAGAATAACGCTGAAAGTAACCGGTGTTAGCATGAGTTTAACATGTTCAAAGATCATCTGATTTGTATCCTATTCTCTTGCGGTGGGGAAGATTAATTTTAGACACAAGAAATTCATCCAGATACTGAAAAACGAGCTCGATATTCGTATCATGATTGGATAAGTGGGTCTTGATCTTTTCAAGCTCAAGCCGGATTTCTGTGTTATCGAGAAATACTTCTCGCACTTTTGAGAAATCCGCATAATCTGAATATTTACACTTATCGCACGTTCACTGTTTAAGATTCCAGATAGCATGGTAACACCCTGTTCGGTAAAGACGTAAGGTAATTTGCGTGTAACTCCCCAGTTTGATGTGCCATTTTGGAATATCAAGTTTTTAAATTCTTCCTGGGTCAACTGAAACATAAAGTCGTTCGGAAATCGTTTGATGTTTCTGCGTACAGCCCGCTTCAATTGACCTGTCGGTACATTATATAAATCCGCCAAGTCCCGGTCAAACATGACTTTCCGGTTTCTCACAATCTTACCTGCGATGATTGCATCTGATGCCACTTCAGTTTGATTTGTCATATTGATCAGCCTATTTTGTTTGCATTTTTGTTCTTAGCACACTCATATCTTCTCCGACTTTCAGATCTAAAATTCTGGCATAATGTTGGGTCGTTTTGATATTCGTATGTCCCAGCATTTTTGAAACACTTTCGATCGGTACCCCATTTAGCAATGTTACGGTAGTGGCAAAGGTGTGTCGCGCGATATGGAATGTCAGGTCTTTGAGAATACCGCACAAGTCGGCTATCTCTTTAAGATAAGCATTCATTTTCTGGTTACTTAGCACGGGTAAAAGTTTGTCCTCAGTTGTACATTGAGGATGCTCACGATATTTTTCTATTACTGTCATTGCATAAGGTAGCAGGGGAATTCTCGAAGGCGTATCTGTTTTTTGGCGATTGGTAAAAATCCATTGTTCGCCATCGAAGCCTTTTACTATTTCCGAACGTTTTAGTTTTTGTACGTCGATGTATGCCAGCCCGGTATAGCAACTGAACAGGAATATGTCCCTAACTTGTTCGAGACGGGGACCGACGAATTTTTTGGACGCCATCAATTCCAGTTCCTCCTGCGAAAGAAAGGGCCTGTCAACCTTCTTAATTTTGATTTTATAATTTAAGAAAGGGTTTATGATTATCCAGCCGTTGGCAAGACAAATGCGAACGATCTTGCCAAAATTTTTGATGTACTTTAAAGCTGAGTTATTATTACACTTACGCACTGAACGCAGGTAAAATTCAAATTCGCTAATAAATCGATGATCTATCTCTTTAACACGGATATCATTGATCTTGTATTTCCATTGCATGAAGTTTTGAGTGTGCTTTAGCGTTGTTTCATACCTTGTGACAGTAGATGGAGAAAACTCTTGGCCAACTAAAGCTGCTGCTTTCTGATTATGCTCTTTGAACACATCCATCAGCATAATTGGCTTTTCGGCTTTACCTAAGAAACGATTTTTGATCTTCTCTGCGGAGAGTTCTTCTTGTATGTCTCTCAGATAACGGATCGTGTCATTGATCTTTCGTCCAAATTCATCAAGTGCCACGTTAAGCTTTACATTATCACTTGCTTTGCCCTTTGCTCTTTCCTGACTTGGATCCCATGATCTTGGATGGATCTTTTGTCCGGTTGTCATTTCGACCCGTTGACCCTCACAAGTAATTCTTACATAAACGGGTACTTTTTCTTCGTTTGCATTTGCTCTTCTCTTCAAGTAAAAGAGGATAGCCACATTTTTAATCATAAAAGGCTGTTAAAAAGTTAAACAAAATTACTTTCACAGCATAATTTTTACAAGATGTTCACTCGCTGAACAAGCTGTAAGACAATTAGTTAAATCGGATCTGGTGAGCAGGTGTTCTGAAAGCTCGTGCTCACCAGAATGCTCACCAAAATCGGCGTTCAAAGACCAATAAATGGCACCAAACTAAAACAAAAAACCCCTCATACGTAGCGTATGAAGGGTTTTAGTGCTTTTTGATACTTACTTAGTGGAGCCGGAGGGATTCGAACCCTCGTCCAAACATGGTATAAGATAAGCTTTCTACATGCTTAGCTTCTGTTTAATTGTCGGGATGAGGAAGGCCAGTTGCTTGCCTGTACCGTATCCGTAGGTGCTTTATCTCGCCCGCTTATCGCACCCTAAGCAGGCCAGTTCCGTTTGATGATGCCCCAAATACCGGTTCAACAGAACCGAAAACCGGCGGGACAAAAGCTATGCTAATTCTAAATTAGGCAGCTAAGGCGTAGTTATTTTCGCCATTTGTAAGTTTGAGCGTTCAGATTTTAGCGCTAATTCACCCAACGCGCTGCATGCTTACCTATTTATCTCCATCCTGTCAATTCCGGTCGACCCCATTTTTTGAGTTCGTAGCTGGCTGTTTCCAGTTTGCAGTTAAACGAACTACAAATATACGCTTTTTTAGTTTGCAGTGGGCGGTTTGCAGTTAGCAGAAAGTCAAAACTTTTAAACTTGCTGCAAACTGCCCACTAAAAACTGCAAACTACAAAATTCTTCCCGGATACTGTTTCAATGCTTCAGCAAGGCATTCCATCGCTTTGGTCAAATCGGCGTTGTTGAGTACGTATGCCATGCGTACCTCGTTGGTGCCTGCGCCTTGCGTGCTGTAGAAACCTGTGGCCGGTGCCATCATCACGGTTTGGTTTTCGTGGCTAAAGTCTTCCAGCATCCATTGGCAAAACTTGTCGGCATTGTCTATAGGTAGTTTAGCTACCACATAGAATGCGCCGCCCGGGTTAGGGCAGTAAACGCCATCCATCTGGTTAAGAGCATTTACCAGCGTATCGCGGCGCTGGGTGTACTCTTTGCTTACCGCTTCAAAATATTCATCAGGCGTATCAACAGCAGCTTCGCCGGCAATTTGTTCAACCATACCCGGCGAAAGGCGGGCTTGTGCAAATTTTAAACCGGTAGCAATAACATCTTTATTTTTGGTGATTAAACAACCTAAACGTGCACCACATGCGCTGTAACGTTTGCTTACGGTGTCCATTACCACTACGTTCTCATCTAATCCATCAAGGTGCATTGGCGAGGTAAAGGTGCGGCCATCGTAGCAAAACTCGCGGTAAGCTTCATCACTGAACAAATACAGGTCGTATTTCAAACAAAGCTCTTTTAAAGCTTCTAACTCTTCACGAGAGTATAAATAACCTGTAGGGTTGTTAGGGTTACAGATGATGATTGCCTTAGTTTTGTCAGTAATTACCTTTTCAAACTCTGCAATCGGCGGCAACGCAAAACCATTCTCAATGTATGAAAGGATTGGTTTTACAACGATGTCCGTTTGATTGGCAAAGCCATTATAGTTGGCGTAGAAAGGCTCGGGGATGATCACCTCATCGCCTTCATCAAGGCAGGTCATCATGGCAATGGTTATCGCTTCTGAGCCACCGGTTGTAACAATGATGTTATCCGGCGTAATATTATAACCCAATTTATTGTAGTACTCTACCAGTTTTTTGCGGTAGCTTAATGTACCTTCTGATGGGGTATAGGCCCAAACCTTAAAATCGATGTTTTTAATGGCATTCAGCATGCCTTCTGGCGTCTCAATATCAGGCTGGCCGATATTAAGGTGATATACTTTTTTACCGTCGGTTTTAGCTTTATCGGCAAACGGCGTTAATTTACGTATAGGCGATGCGGGCATATCGTGCCCCTTTTGCGAAATTTTTGGCATGCGCAAAATTAGGAAAAATATTTAGCCCCCTCTAAATCTCCCCCGAAAGGGGAGACTTTTTATAAAATATTTGATATATAATTTTTAAAAGCCCCTCTCCCTCGGAGAGGGGTTGGGGAGAGGCTAATAAACAAAAAAGGCACCGCTAAACGGTGCCTTAAATTCTTATAAGCCCTCTCCCTTTAGGGGAGGGTTTGGGTGGGGCTTTTACTTACTTGCGCCGCCTTCTTTAGCTACCACCTCGCCAACAATATTTAAATATTTGGTTGGGGTTTTAGCGTTTGAAGTTACCACAATGGTTTTGTTAAAGGCCGATACTACAGCTGCGTTGTAGGTGATCTTGATGGTACCTTTACCGTTTTGCGCTACAGGTGTTTTGGTGTAGTCAGCAATGGTACAACCACAGGTAGGTTTTACTTCGCTCAAGATCAGTGGGGTAGTGCCAACGTTGGTAAACTCAAATACAGTAGTTACCGGAGTTCCCTGAGGGATCTTACCAAAATCGTGTTTCTCCTCGTTAAATTTAAATTCGGCGGTTTGGGCTGATGCAGTGTAGGCGAAGCCTAAAATTACTGCACATATTAGAATTAGTTTTTTCATCGTTTTCGTGTTTGACTATTACAAAGATAGAAGGATTAATATAATGTCAAAACTTATGTAAAATCTAACTGTTTTGCTGGTACCAATTACCGAAACAAAATAGAATTTCCTACTTTTACCCCTTAATCGGAATATTATATGCCAGAAACTGCATTAAACACAGCTACCGGAATCAATTCTGCCGAACTCAGTTTTGAGGATTTCAAGAAGATCGTCATCGCCGACTATCGTATTGGTTACGAGAGCAGGCAGGCGGCCTTATTGGGCAGGAGAGAAGTACTTACCGGGAAGGCGAAATTCGGCATATTTGGCGATGGTAAAGAGGTAGCCCAACTGGCTATGGCAAGGGCCTTTAAAAACGGCGACTGGCGCGCCGGCTACTACCGCGATCAAACTTTTATGTTTGCCACCGGCATGAGCAACCTTAAAGAGTTTTTTGCCCAGCTTTACGCTCACCCCGATATTGAGAAAGACCCTGCATCAGGCGGCAGGCAAATGAATTGCCACTATGCAACCCGCTTTATTGATGCTGATGGTAACTGGACTAATCAGGTTGATACCAAAAACTGTTCGGCAGATATGTCTACCACGGGCGGGCACATGCCACGCTTATTGGGTTTGGCTTATGCATCAAAGCTATATCGCCAGAACAAAGAGCTTGAATATCTTAAACAATTTTCGGTAAGCGGTAACGAGGTAGCTTTTGGTACCATCGGTAACGGTGCTACATCAGAAGGTTTATTTTTTGAAACTTTTAATGCTGCCGGTGTTCTGCAGGTGCCTATGGCTATCTCCGTTTGGGACGATGCTTATGCAATTTCTGTACCTGCCAAATTGCAAACCACCAAAGAGGATATATCTGAAGTACTGAAAGGTTTCCAGCGCGATAGCAAAGGGAACGGGTATGAAATATTTAAAGTTCGCGGATGGGATTATGTTGCCCTTTGCGAAACTTATGAGCGCGCCATTAAACTTTGCCGCGAAGAGCATGTACCGGTGTTGATCCACGTTGTGGAGATGACACAGCCGCAAGGGCACTCAACCTCAGGCTCGCACGAGCGCTATAAGTCAAAAGACCGTTTGGCCTGGGAAGAAGAACACGATTGCCTGGTGCAGATGCGTAAATGGATGATCCAATCGGCCATTATTACTACTGAGGAAATTGAAGTACTTGAGGGCGAGGCCAAGAAACATGTGCGTAATAGCCAGCGTGAAGCATGGGCCGAACTTGAGGAAGAAATAAAAGCCGAAATAACCGGCGTTTTACAACTGATAGATAATGTTGCACAGCCGTCACAGCACCGTGATGAGTTGCAAAAGCTGATGTCGGGCCTGCAAACCTGTATTGATCCGGGTAGGAAAGATACAGTAGGTACTGTGCGTAAAGTTTTACGCCTGATTGTGAAAGAACCATCAGATGCACGTAACGCTCTGGTAAACTGGCTGGCTGCAGAGAATGATAAAAATAAAGAGCGTTATAACTCTAAGTTATTTTCAAATACGCCAAAATCGCCTTTATATGTGCCGGTTATTGCCCCGCAATATGCCGATGATGCAAAAGTGATGGATGGCCGCGAAGTGCTTAATGCCTGCTTTGATGCCAACTTTGAGCGCGATAAAAGCATTGTTGCCTTCGGTGAGGATGTAGGTGCCATTGGCGATGTAAACCAAGGCTTTGCCGGTTTACAGGGCAAGTACGGCGATCTGCGTATTACCGATACCGGTATCCGAGAAGCAACCATAATTGGTCAGGGCATGGGCCTCGCCATGCGTGGTTTAAGGCCAATTGCCGAGATCCAGTACCTTGATTATCTGATGTATGCCATCACCGTTTTAAGTGACGACCTGTCCAGCTTAGCCTATCGCACTGCAGGCGGGCAGCGTGCACCGGTTATTGTGCGTACCCGCGGCCACAGGTTAGAGGGTATATGGCATTCAGGTTCGCCACTTGGTTTAATACTGGGTGCATTAAGGGGTATGCATATCTGCGTTCCGCGCGATATGACCCAGGCTGCCGGTATGTACAACACCCTGTTACGCGGCGATGAGCCTGCTTTGGTGATAGAATGTTTGAACGGCTATCGCTTAAAAGAAAAATTGCCTGCCAACGTTGGTGAGTTTACCGTACCGCTTGGCAAAGCCGAAGTATTAAAAGAGGGAAAAGATATCACCGTAGTAAGCTACGGCTCTACATTACGTGTGGTGATGGAAGCTGCGCCCGAGTTGGAGAAGTTAGGTATCAATATAGAGGTGATCGATCCGCAAACACTGTATCCGTTTGATACCGATAATGTTTGTGGCGCATCGCTGCAAAAAACCAATAAACTGCTGGTGGTTGATGAAGACCTGCCGGGTGGCGGATCTGCCTATATCCTTCAGAAAATACTGGAAGCACAAAACGGTTATTACCTGCTTGATGCGCAGCCTAAAACCTTATCTGCAGCAGAGCACCGCCCGCCTTATGGTTCTGACGGTGATTATTTCAGCAAACCTTCTGTTGATGATGTGATAGAAAAGGTTTACCAAATGATGAACGAAGCCAACCCGGGTAAATATCCCGCGTTGTTTTAAAATAAGAAAAGCCCGATGTATGTCGGGCTTTTTTGTTGATATTATACTTATGAAAACGGTGATCACAATATTAGCTGTATGCACGTTATTCTTAAACCTAAATGCATCAGCACAAACCTCAAAACAAATGGTACGACTGGCAAAAATAACGGTATATCCTGCGCAACTGGCAAGTTATAATGCTGCACTAAAAAAGCAAATGACCACCGCAGTAGCCACAGAGCCGGGCGTATTAACCTATTATGCCGTTGCCGATAAAACAGATGCTTCACATATCACCATTCTGGAAATTTATGCTGATGAAGCTGCCTATAAGAAACATATCGAAACACCTCACTTTAAAGAGTATAAAGCTACGGTGCAAAACATGGTAAAATCATTAGAACTGGTAGATGTTGATCTGATAGCTGCGGCAAAGAAGCCATAAATGTGATATTAAACTTTCGTTGGCGGAGAGGACACCGCCAACCGGAGGATGTTTGCCGGTATATATTCCCCCTAAGGCGGTGTCTCCACCGCCATTCGTAAAACTTTTGCTCAACCTAACGGCGTTTGGATTGTTATAAATGCACCAAACAACCACCATGAGCCAGAAACTATCACACCAACTAACCGATCCAAATACCAAAAAGCTTTCAATCTTAACGTTATCCGGCACTGCGCTTACCGTTGAGACAGGGTCAGAGGGGAAACTAAAAACCACCGAAAAGACTTTTAACGACAAAGAAGCCGCTTCAAAAGAGTTTATCAAAAAGGAATGGGAGCTGCTCAAAAAGGGCTACGTATTGCATAATGATAATGCCGGGCCTGGCGAACCTGCCCTGCATTATTACATAGGTGGCGGTTACACTGGTGCGCTATCCTTTGCCGCAACAGCGGATAATATTTATATCTACAAAAATAACGGCGACTACAGTGCCAACAGCGCGCCGGATAGTCTGGTTGTATTAAGCGCAAAAGGCGATAGGATAGGAGATGTAAACCTGCCTGAGAAGCTTGCCTGGGATATTGCTTATAACCCCGTGAATAGTTCACTGCTGATGGATCTGGATTACAGCATTTACGAGTATGGTATTGAGGGAGATACTTTTAAACAATTAGCCGAAAGAGGCAACTCCATTACAAGTTTTATTACCGTTGCAGACTATACTCAGGCTTATGCTGCTGATGATACAGCCTTTGTTACCGATAATAATAACGATGTCCTGATGAGTTATCCTTATCAACCAGAAATGGTGCGAGGCAGCGTTCGCTTTTGTGCACAATTATCAGCAGATGGGCAATTGCTGGCCCTGCATCAGCGCGATGGCGAGATCATAATCTTCAATACTGCCGAAGGTATGATTAAAGGCACCATCACCGCCGATTTTGTCGGTGTGGCGCAAATGGAATTTTCTAAGGATAGCAGATTGTTGATTGTCCGTGAGGAATACGGTAGGTGGGGTATGCGCTATTTTGATACCGATACTTTTACAGAGATAGCTTTTAATGAACTGGAAGTGCCGGAATACACCAAAGAAGTAAATGGTTTTTGCCTTAACGCCAACCAATCTAAACTCGTGCTTATTCAGCGTAGCTGGGTGTACGTGTACGATTTCGTAGGCAAAAAACTGCTACATAAGTTTAAGGCAGACCACGTGGTGAAAACCTTGAAAGCAAAATTTGCAGGCGAACTCCTCGGCATCCGCAGTGACTATGGCTGTTTTAGTCTATACGCAGTTTAACAGGTATGAGGTCAACCTATATGCCTGGCGATAACCACCAAAGCGTAAAGCTCAATTGCGCCAACCTGCGCATAGCTTTCCTCGCGTTTGATCTGCTTTTTCTGATGTTCACGCTTTTTTTCCTGGGCCTGGTGGCGCGTTACAGCGATAACCCAACCTTAGCTGAACCTGCAAAGCAATTAAGCCATTTCTTTAGCGATCCTAAGGCATTTATGACAGGGCCGGTGATCGTGTTGGGCACTATAATGTATTTTGCGTTTGCCCGTAAGAGCATCACCTGGTACAATGGCCTGCGAGTAGATGATAATCCTGTTGATGTCGACAGCTATCAAATTAAAGAGTTTTCGGCACGGTATACGTTTATCTATTTTAAATCAGCAGGTAAACTTTGGATAGTATATCCCGTAACCTCTCAGGATAACCGGAAACTGCCCGATGTAGAGCGAATGAATAAAGAACTGGCACACAACCAGGCGCAGGTGGCACTGTTAAAAGAAAAGCTTTCCGAATCGGGTGCAGTACAAAAACGCTTTTGGTTTTTTACCAAAGATGTGGTGATTTTTTTTTCGCTGTTTGCGTTGATCATCGCTACTACAATGTTAGCCGGATTATTAAAATGACTTTTATTTGAATTGTTTGTTTCAGAATTTGTTCTATGTTTGTCGCAAGTAATAGATCATGGCACGTAGTGTAGAATTTGACGAAGAGCAGGCTATCCAAAAAGCAATGGAAGTTTTTTGGGAGAAGGGCTATAATGGCGCTTCTCTTCGCGACCTTACAGAGGCCATGCAGATCAACAGCAGCAGCCTCTATAACACTATTGGCGATAAGAAGGAATTGTTTCTGAGGAGTGTGCAACGTTACGCTGATGACCGCAGAAAAGACAGCAAACGCCGCCTGGAAAGCGGTAAATCTGCCTTCGATATCCTGATAGAATATATTAACGATGCCGTGGATGTTATCATCGCCAAAAAAAATGGATGTATGGCCGTTAAAATGGCTTTTGAGGTAGGTAACACCGATAAACGCGTAGCCGATGTACTGAAAGCCGATAGCGATTTCGCCTTCAGTTTTTTACGCGACCTGATCAAAAGTGCGATGAAAGAGGGGCGTATATCCGCAGATGAAGAACCCGAGCTTTTAGCCGATTACTTTAACAGCACCTGGACGGGCTGGTATGAGTCGTACATCCTGCATAAGGATGGGGATAAGATCCGTCGCATGGCACAATTTTTTATTAAGCAGATCTCCAAATAAAATTTTTTGAAATTTTCTGAAACATTTGTTTCAGAAAAGAATAGTGTCTGCTTGAGTTATTTTGAAACAAACAATTCAGAAATAGATAAACAAAACAGAAAATGGAAAACAATCAGATCTTAACAGACCTTAAAGGCAAAACCGCCATAGTAACAGGCGGCACCAAAGGCATAGGCAGGGCAATAGCAAATGAGCTGGCCCAGGCTGGCGCAACCGTGATCGTATCAGCACGTAACCAGCCCGAAGGAGATAATAGCCATCATTTCATTGCAGCAGACTTAACCAACCCTGCCGACGTAGCCGAACTGGAGCAGGAGATCAAACAGAAATTTGGCGGTGTCGATATCCTGATAAATAACGTAGGTGGCTTAACCACGCCTCCCGGTGGTTTCAGCGCCCTGACCGATGAACATTGGGAAAGTGAACTGCAACTGAACCTGCTGGCCGCAACCCGCCTCGACAGGATATTTTTACCCGGCATGATAGCAAAGAAAAGCGGTGTGGTTATCCACATCTCATCCGTAGCGGCGAAACAACCTCTATGGAACCTGAACATGGCTTATGCGGTATCAAAAGCGGCCTTGAACAGTTACAGCAAATCATTAGCTACAGAGCTGGCAAGCAAAGGTGTGCGCGTACTTACCGTTGCACCCGGCGCAACCAAAACGCCGCCAATGGAGAAATTTGTTAGTGATTATGCCCAGTCTTCCAATATTACTGTCGAAGAAGCATTCAAGCAACTATTGGCCCAAACCGGTGGCATTCCGATGGGCCGGATGGCCGAACCTGAGGAAGTGGCCTCACTGGTACATTACCTGGTATCGCCTGCGGCAAAATACCTTACCGGTACTACCTACGCTATTGATGGCGGCTCGTTGCCGGTGGTGTAACCGTACTAATAAATACAAAGCCCACAACTGATATTGCGGGCTTTGTATTACTGAGGTACCCTGCTTTGTTTCTTATCCAGCACAAAAGTATTGCCGTTAAAGCGGAAAATGCATTTCAGGAACTTTGCAGTTTTAAGTTTGGAGCTTACATCCAGTGAATCTGCTTTTGGGGAATAACCGGAATGGAGAGCGGCCCGTGCATCACTGGTATTGCAGTCGCAATCAAAAAGCTCATCTTTTGTAGGGACAAGATTTACAGAGATTTTTTTTGTTTTTGCATCAAATTCAATAGCCTCTTCTTCTGAATACAGCCCGTGATCAATGTTATATGAAAAATCAATTGCCGCCTTACCGTTTTTGAAATGAGCAAGCTGCACATATTCACCCAAACAACTGTTACAACCTTGTATTGTACCGAATAAAAGGTATTTGATGCCGCCTTTGGCAGATATAGTATCTATATAATAAAAACCATCGGTATTAAATATCAGGGAGTCGGTATTTTGTTCTTCGGCATAATAATTTAATACTGGAGCATGCGCCGGCCTGTAATGGATATACGAACGCCGTTCTTTGTAAGAACCGCCTGTGTTGGCTGCATAACTCAGCGAAAAAAGTCTCTTATCAGGAGAAACAGCTACCGCCATATCCAGTATACTATCAAGGCTGTATTTAACAATAGCCTTATTGTTCAGAACTTTCCTCAGTAAACTATCAGCATAATATTGCAGATAAGGATTTAATGACGAACCTTGTACCTTTCCTTTTGCTTCAGCGCTTTCATCGTTTTTCAAAAGGCTGTCAATTTCACTTTTTCTCAGTCGATAAACTTTGGGATCATAGTAACCAAATGCTGCAATAGAATCATTAGCTCTCAGGTAATAGTTAAGCTCATCTACCAACGCACGCAGGTCGGGCTCGATTATTAAAACTTTATGTAGAGTATCGGCTGTTTTAAGTTTGCTGCTATCAACATTCTTTTTTACAACCGCTACCGGCTTTGATTTTGGCTGCTGATGGCAAGAGAAACAGTACAGGGCAACAACACAGGAGAAAAAGAAAATAAGAATTTTCATGTGTAAGGCTTATAATGCAAAAATGAACTTATTTCCATAATTTCGCCCACTTCAAATCATAATTCTTATGGATAACAACTTTTCAGTAATAGCAAACAACATAAAGGCCCGCCGTACCATTAAGCCTTCAACCATGAATGGCAATAAAATACCAAACGGCCACATTGCATCTATTTTAGAACTGGCTGATTGGGCACCAAACCACGGTAATACTGAGCCTTGGCGCTTTATCGTTTTTGAGGAACCTGCCGAATACAGCAAGCAACATGCTGAGCTTTACAAAGCAGCTAACCCGGGCGAAAGCTTTAATGAAACGGTTTACAACAACCTTAGCAACCAGGCCAACGCAGCTTCGCACGTGATAATAGCTTACCAAAAACGCGGCGATCTGCCAAAGATCCCTGTTTTTGAAGAGGTAATTGCTACTTCATGTGCGGTACAAAACCTGCTTTTGGGCGCTACTGCATTAAACATCGGCGCATTTTGGAGCACCGGCGGTATGGTATTGAAACCATCTTTCGCAGGTCACTTCGGTTTAGGTGCTGAGGATGCCATTTTAGGCGTACTGTTCCTTGGCTATACCGATCAGCAGCCTGAAGGAAAACGCAAAACTCCGCTTGAAGAGAAGATTACCTGGAATAAATAATTCCAAGCTTATTGTTTATTTTTAAGAAAAAAGTTGTCGTAAAAGTAATTAATTAGACTTTTGTGACAACTTTTTTAATTTATAATCGTATACTTGCATAACTCCAAGCGAGTAGCAGCAACCTAATCTGCATTACCCGAACGTTAAACTTATTGATTAAACCGGATAAAGTATGAGAAAACACTTGTGGTGGATTGTGTGCGTATTATTTATATTCTCCGTAGCTGTAATCAGCTGGAAACCTGCCAACGCACTTAAAAACAATTCCTTAAAATCGTCAAAAGCTTTCACAACAAAAGAGCTGTTTGCGCAGTACGTGGCTAATGTTTACAACACAGCCAACCTGCAGCAAACCGGTATGGATTTGTCAGTTTTTCAGAAAGCTTTTACCGGTTATCTGAACTTAAAACTAAGCAACAAGCTACATAGCGTTAACTATTTAACTGTGGTTGATTTCGGTAAATCGAGCCGTGAAAAACGCATGTGGATAATTGATGTGGTGAACAAAGCATTGGTGCTGAACACGTGGGTTGCCCACGGGCAGGGTAGTGGCGATGATATGGCCAGCCGCTTCTCAAATACCAACGAGTCGCACCAAAGCAGTTTAGGTTTTTATCTTACTGACGATGTGTACATGGGCAAACACGGCCGCTCGTTACGTTTAGATGGCTTGGAAGAAGGTATTAACAGCGCTGCACGTGCACGTGGTATTGTTATCCACGCTGCTGATTATGTGAGCCAAAATTCTATTAACCAGATAGGCCGTTTAGGCCGCAGTTTCGGTTGCCCGGCGGTATCGCCCGAGTTATCGAACCAGATCATTGATACCATTAAAGGTGGTTCATTGCTGTACATTAATGGTAACGACAGCCATTACCTGTCAAAACTGCTTGATGAAACTATTCCTGCAAACTCGATAATGCAGGATACCTTAACGCCAGATTCTACTGCGATAGCTGCAGTAGCTAAATTATAACGCGCTAAACTAACCAATTGTAAAAGGCCCGAAGGATGTTTCCAACGGGCCTTTCCTATATATGGTTTTGTTAAAGTGCAGCTAAACCGGCTAAAGTATCGCTATCAGCCAAAAACTTTTTAAGGTGACCGTACAGTACAACATCCAGCCCGTAAACATCGGGGCGGTATTGCAGGGTGCCGTTGGCATCAACCCAGCAAGTAACGTAGGTAAGGTATACCGGTACTTTTTTAGGCAGATCTAAAGTAGTAGGCGATGGTTTTGGCTCGGCCATATCTTTGGCTATGGTGTCATAAGATGCGGTTTCACCAAACAAGTTCTTAGCTAATGCCAGCGGGTCGCCAACACGTACGCAACCATGACTAAGGGCGCGCATGCTTTCGTTAAACTTGTTACGAGCAGGGGTATCATGCAGGTAAACGCTGCTGTTGTTGTTAAACAAAAATTTGATCTTGCCTAATGAGTTTTGGTCGCCGGGACGCTGTTTAAACTCATAATCGCCGGGTTTGGCGCTTAGCCAGTCAATGGTTTCAGGGTCTTCAACCTTTTTGCCGTTCTTATAAACGTCAATACCTTTATTCTCCAGATAATACGGGTCTTTATCGGCCTCAACCATTATTTCTTTGCTGGCAATGCTTTGTGGGATGTTCCAAACCGGGTTTACCTGTGCAGCGTAGATCTGGCTGTTCAGCTGCGGTGTTTCGCGACTGAAAGGGCGGTCTATTTTATAGCTCTCGTTATATTCTTTAAGCGATATTGAATTATCGGTATTGCGGCCCTCGCCCACAATTACCTTCATATTAAGCGTTGATTGGCCGTTTTCCATCACGTCCAAACGGTAATCGGGGATGTTTACGATCACGTATTTGGGCTCGTATGGCTTATTTCTCCAGCGCAGGCGTTCCATATTCACGGCAAGGTAGCGTTGCGTTTCTTCTTTGCTCATGCCTTGGGCGGTGCCGCCGGCAATTAGCGCTTTTTGCAACATCAGGTATTGCGGGTTTTTGGGTTGGATGCTATCCAACAATGCTTTCAGATTGCTTGCGCGAAGTGTGGCAAACATCGATACGCTATCAGGCCTTTTGGTGGCCATAAAATAACGCTGGTAGATCTTACGCGGGCTGATCATGCCGTACTGCAGCGCATTTGAATAGTTGACTAATGAGTTTGCTGTCAAGATCTCCAGCAAGGCAATATCGTGATACCCTTCTTTAAGGGTTTTAATAGCCGTTTTATCTTTAAATTTTGCTACCAGTTGTTTGATCTGATCGGCTTTAAACATTTTTGGGTCGAGGCCGTGCTGGCCTGCTTTTTCAAAGTAGTTGGCAATAAGGTCAACGTCGCCGTTAAAAATATGGTCCATCACAAAAACGGGATCGTAATTATTTTGCTCGTAAAAGGATGTTATAATTTGAGGCTGGGTCATTTTGCCTTTTTCGGTCTGCAGCATTTCTTTAAAAACGATGGCGAGGCTATCAGGGTCGGCATCTTTAAGTACCTTGTTCTGGCTTTTCTTAAAAAGCTCTTCGCCCAGTTCGGTACGTTTCTTTTTGGTACAGCTTTGGGTTACCAAAGCCGCTGCAAACAGCAGGCAGATAACTAAAACAGGTATAGGATTTTTAATAGTAGATGTGTGTTTCATTTTTATATTATGGGTAGATGCCTGCATAAATGCAATCCTCATTCCAAAAAACTTATTGCCCATGGCCGACAATAGCCTTATGCGCAATTTTTATATTTGAATATGAAAGAAGATAACCTGCCCGAGGTTTGGCTGCGCGGCCCGCTTAATGATATGCCGCCGTTATTGCAACCCGTTGCGCATGCCTTATTGCAGGCCAGGGAAGAGCTAAATCGTTTGATGGAGAACTTTCCTGATGACTTGCTTTGGGAAAATGTGGCCGGTATGGCATCGGCAGGGTTTCATTTGCAGCATTTAACTGGTGTACTTAACCGTTTATTTAGTTATGCACAAGGTGTGCAATTAAGTGAAGGGCAGCTTAATTACCTTGCCGCCGAAGGTAAGCCGACCAATAAAACATACACCACAGCCCAACTGGTGAGTGCTTTTAACGCCGAAGTGGATGCTGCTCTTAAACAGTTATCAGCAACAGATGAGAGCGCATTGACAGATTTTAGAGGGGTAGGGCGCAAGCAGATGCCATCAACCGTTATTGGCCTTTACACGCACTCGGCAGAGCACACCATGCGGCATTTGGGGCAATTGATAGTAACTGTAAAAGTTTTGCAGGATAGAAAGTAGTCTTATTGATTCACGATGCCTGCCACATCGCGGTAATCGATAGCGCGATAGGTTACAGGTGCTTCGGGATATTTATTATCCGGGTCAAAAAGGAAAGTATCGATACCCAGTTCGTTGGCAAATTTGATCTCAGATTGCGGGTCATCGCCAATTACCAGCATTTCTTCAACCACGTAACCGTTATCCATCATGATCTGTTGGAAAACATCGCCTTTGTTTATTTTAGATAGCTCGGGGTCAACCACGTAAACTTTTTTAAAATCATCATTAATACCCAGCATCTTTACCTTACTGTGCTGCAATTTGGTAAAGCCTGTGGTCACCAAAAATTTATCGGCATTAATGGCGCGGAGCCTGTCGTATTCAGGATAGGCTTGCATGGGTTGTTCGTAGGTGGCATTACGTAAAAGTTGCATGCCTTTTTCTTTCAATTCGGCGCTAAAACCAAATTCATCGGCAACATGCTGGTAGGGGCGGCGCGTAAGTTCTTCTTTGGCTTTGGTGGCCGTTAGCTCGTCCGTGTTATCATCAACCAATTTAAAAAGCTGCGCAAACAGATTTTCTGAAATGGATTTAACCGGATAGATAGTATTATCAAGATCAAGGATCAGGACGCGTTTCATAGGGTAATATTAGGGGTTTAAAAGGTTAAATTAGAGTGCTTTGTGCTTTTGTGACTGTAATTTAACCGATACAATATCCACAGGGCAATTGCTACCGCGAGGCAGATGGCACCGAGGGTATACCACAACAACGCAAAACTGCCCCATAAAATTATTTGCCCACCCAAAACTGGCGCCAATACCTGCGCCGCCGACCACGACATGGTGTACAACGCCGCGTACTGCCCACGGTTGCGCTCGCCCGAACGCGAGATCCAGAACGAATTCATGAACGGCATGCTCACCATTTCACCAAAGGTTACAATGAGCACGACGAATGCACCTGATGCCGCGTTTGGTGGCAATATATTAAGAAGTGTAAACCCACCGCCGGTAACCAATACGCCGTAGATGATGTATTGGAGCGCATGCTTGCGGCCTTCCATGTAGTTTACCATCACCAGCTCAACCAGGGCGATAACGACGCCGTTAGATGCCAGTAGCAGGCCTATCAGCTTGGTATCAAAATGCCATTTGAGTTTAAAGAATACCGGCTCCATTACAAAGAATTGGAAGAAGCACAGGTTAAAAAAGGTGACGAGTAATATGAATATGATGTACACTTTATCCTTGTACGCCGATACGGGTTTTACTTCATCAGGATGTGCTTTTGCCGGTTTACTTACGGTTGAACGCGGTATCAGCTTCATCAATACCAGGGCCGCGAAGATGTTGGTACAGCCATCTACCCAAAACAATAAATGGAAATTGAACGAAGCCAGCAAACCACCCAAAGCTGCGCCCACAGCCCAGCCTAAGTTGGTAGCCAACCTGTGGAGCGAATAGGAACGTGTTTTATTTTCCGGTGCGCTGAAATGTGCCACCGCCATAGAGTTGGCCGGCCTGAAAGCCTCGTTACAGAAACTTAAAATAAATGTAGCTATACCCAGCGACAGGAAGGTAGTTTGATACCCTACGATGATGAACATTACGCCGCCGCTGAGCAGGGTAGCGGCCTGCATATCGTAAAAGCCAATACGATCGCTTATCCAGCCGCCAATGTAGGCGCCGATGATAGAACCCGCCCCAAACAAAGCCATTATATAACCAGCCTGCGCAACCGAGAAGTGCAACTGGTTGATGCAATAGATGGTCATGAAAGGCACAACCATGGTACCGCTACGGTTAATGAGCATAACAATACTCAGATACCAGTTGTACCGCGCAAGCCCGCTGTAGGCTTTTTTATAGAGTTGGAGAAGGGAAGGCATTTTTTCGGTGATTTCAGATGTGCAGATTTCAGATATGCAAATGAATCAGAACTATGTGTTCAATTCTAAAATTTGCACATCTGCACATTTGAAATTTGCACATTATATTTTAGCCGAACGGTTTCTTAGCAGATGATCTGCAATAACCAGCGCGGCCATGGCTTCAACAATGGGTACGGCGCGTGGTACTACGCAAGGATCGTGACGGCCTTTGCCCGAGATCTCGGCAGCGTTGCCTTCGCCATCAATAGTTTGCTGGTTGTGCATAATGGTGGCCACCGGTTTAAAGGCTACTTTAAACTCTATAGGCATACCGTTGCTGATACCGCCCTGGATACCACCCGAGAAATTGGTGCGGGTGATCACCTTGCCTTCGGCATCTTTCATAAAGATGTCGTTATGCTCTGAACCGCGCATTTCACTGCCGCTGAAGCCCGAGCCAAACTCGAAACCGTGAACGGCATTGATGCTTAGCATGGCTTTACCTAAGTCGGCGTGGAGTTTATCAAAAACAGGCTCGCCAAGGCCAACCGGTACATTTTTTATATAGCAGCTTACTTTGCCGCCAACGGTATCGCCATCCTTACGAACGCCATCAATGAAAGCGATCATTTCTTCGGCAGTGGCAGGATCGGCGCAACGGACGATGTTTTGCTCGCGCTGGGCGATAAACTCGTCTGCGTTATCGATGAATACGTTTGGTGCATCAATTTTGCCCACACTGCTTACATGGGCAACAATTTCAATGCCTTGGCTTTTCAATAATAGCTTAGCTAAAGCACCGGCAGCAACGCGTGCAGCTGTTTCGCGGGCTGATGAACGGCCACCGCCGCGGTGGTCGCGGATGCCGTATTTGGTGGCGTAGGTGTAATCTGCATGCGACGGGCGGAAAACATCTACGTTATGGCTGTAATCTTTTGAGCGCTGATCTTCGTTCGGGATGATCATGGCGATAGGTGTGCCGGTAGTTTTACCCTCGAACGTGCCCGAAAGTATTTTAACCGTATCGCTCTCTTTACGCTGCGTAGTGATCTTTGACTGGCCTGGCTTGCGTTTATCCAGCTCGCCCTGTATATAGTCCAGATCTACCTCAACGCCCGAGGGGCAGCCATCAATGATGACGCCGATAGCCTCGCCGTGTGATTCGCCAAATGTTGTTATCCTGAATAATTGCCCAAATGAGTTGCCTGCCATATTAGCCCCCTAACCCCCTGAAGGGGGAATGTTTGATTGTTTAATGTATAATTATTACGATGTCATTGCGAGGAGCGTAGCGACGTGGCAATCTCTTCGCGTTTATGTCAGCGATGAGATTGCCACGCTATCGCTCGCAATGACAACTATATTTTTATGCTATCGGTTCCGACTGAAACCCAACTTTCGCCAGATCTATCCAGAACGCCGGGTATGATTTGCTTACCACTTCGGCATCTTCTACCTCAAGTTCGGGTATCAGGATAGCGAGTGGTGCGAAGGCCATTGCCATGCGGTGATCATCATACGTGCTGATGAACATGCGCTGCGGTAGGTTGCGTTCGCTGCAATCCAGCTTGTAAACCTGTCCTTTTTCTATCAGCTTAACGCCAATTTTTGCAAGTTCGGTTTGCAGGGCCAGTACGCGGTCAGTTTCTTTAATTTTTAAAGTCTCCAGGCCGGTGAAGGTAGCTTCGTGGCCTAAAGCTGCGCATACTACGATGACGGTCTGCGCCAGATCCGGGCATTCCTTCATGTCAAATATCTTGCGCACTACAGGTTTAGCCTCTTTAGTCAAATAAACGCCGCCATCTTTAAATACCGACGTGATGCCAAAGTTGGCCATAATCTCGGTGATAACGCTGTCGCCCTGTAGGCTGTATGATGTTAATCCCGGCAGGAAAAGTTCCGCTTCGTCGCTTAATGCGGCGATGGCGTACCAGTATGAAGCAGCGCTCCAGTCCGGCTCAACCAGTAGGGTGGTTTCAGCAAAGTCCTGGTGCTCAATAGAGATAACGTTATCCGTCCATGTATGCCTGATACCTGCCTGGTTAAGCATGGCCAGTGTCATCTCCACATAAGGTTTCGAGGTTAACTCGCCCTGAATATGTAGCTCTAAACCCTGCGGTAATTTTGCAGCTATCAGCAACAACGCAGTGATATACTGGCTGCTGATATTACCTTTTATTTCGATGATGTTTGTTTGCTGCTCAAACCCGGGTTGGATATTGATCGGCGGATAACCATCGTTCTTCTCGTAATCAATTGTAGCCCCCAGCTTACGCATAGCGTCAACCAGGATACCGATAGGGCGCTGCTGCATCCTCTCAGAACCGGTTAATACGATGTTTTTATTAAGCAAGGGAAGAAAAGCTGTTAAGAAACGCATGGCAGTACCAGCCGGGCCGATGTTGATTTCGGACTTAACATGAGTGCCTATTGCTTCTTCAGGGCCGCTTTCAACTATCTCGCCGTTATCTTTTACGGTGTGGGTATATACCAAAACCAGCTCATTGCCACGCGCTTGTAGTTGTAGGATATCTCTTAGTAAAACCGCGTCTGCAGCATCAGACATGTTTTCAACCTTAACCTTACCATCGCTTAACGTCTCAATAATTAAAGCGCGGTTACACTCGCTTTTTGAGCCGGTAAGTTGTATGGTGCCGTTGGCCGTTTTGCCTTGTTTAGTAAGTATGATGTTATGTTTTGCCATAATTCACCGATTATTTAGTGATGGTAACAAAGTGGCGGTGAGGACACCGCCACTCAAGAAATTTATAATTTAACTAATCTCTGATCAACCAATCACTAATAACCTATTTACGCGTGCGTTAAGTTTTCTTTTGGTTGCTCAATACCTTCGTTAAGGATCAAACCCTGGCGACGGATAGACTCAGTGTGTACAAGCTCCAATAATTTCTCGGTAAACTCCGGGCTTAATTTTAGTGCTTTACCATAATCTGTGGTTTTCTTCAGAATCTCTTCCCAACGGTTAACCTGTAAAATGGTGATGTTGTTATCTTTTTTGTATTTACCAATTTGCTCGGCAATGGTCATACGCTCAGCAACTTTCTGGATGATCAGGTCGTCAATTTTGTCGATCTGTGCACGCAGTTCAGCCAGTTTATCTTTCACCTCGGTGTTTTTAACTTCAGCTTTACGCAGTGCCAGGTTATCAATGATATCTGATAACGCAGCAGGGGTAACCTGTTGTTTAGCATCAGTCCATGCAACAGTTGGGTCGATGTGTGATTCGATCATCAAACCTTGCATATCCAGGTCAATCGCTTTTTGAGAAATGTAGCCGATCAGGTCGCGGTTACCGGTGATGTGGCTTGGATCGTTGATGATAGGCAACTCAGGAACCAAAGTTTTCAGGCTGATGGCAACATCCCACATTGGCTCGTTACGGAAAGCTGATTTTTCGTATGATGAGAAACCGCGGTGAATAGCAGCCAATTTGGTGATACCTGCGTTGTTGATACGCTCTAAAGCACCAACCCATAATGAAAGATCAGGGTTAACAGGGTTTTTAACCATTACAGGTACGTCAACACCTTTAAGGGCATCAGCAATTTCCTGTACGGTGAAAGGGTTTGCAGTTGAACGTGCACCAACCCAAAGGATATCCACACCAGCCGCTAACGCTTCTTCAACGTGTTTTGCAGTAGCAACCTCAACAGCAGTAGGTAAGCCTGTTTCTGCTTTGGCGCGTTTTAACCACTCTAAACCAATGCTGCCGATACCTTCAAACTCGCCCGGGCGGGTACGTGGTTTCCAGATACCTGCGCGCAGTGCGCTTACTTTACCGGTTTTAGCTAATAAGTGAGCAGTTGCAACCAACTGATCTTCAGTTTCGGCGCTGCACGGGCCTGCAATTAACAAAGGCTGTTTACCTTCTTTGTTTATCCAGGTGTTTAGGGGCTGTATGTTTAAATTCAGTTTCATATCGTGTTTTTGTGTTAGTGCCGGTTATGCCGGCTGGTGTTTTTATATTATTGTTAGTTTGTTAGTTCAATTTTATTTTTAGCCTGATGACTTCTGACTCCGGACTTAAGATTTATTCGATCTTTTTCACCGTGATATATCGTTTAGTATTATCCGGCTTTGTTTGGGGCTTTGGCGAATCGTCCTCAATGTATTGCTGATACTCGCCCAGTATGTTAAAGTTGTGGGTATACTTCAGTATCTGGCGAATGGAGTTATCAAACTGCTTAGCCTCTTCCCATTCAATATCTACATAAAAGTTATACTCGTTTCGTTTGCCCAAAACCGGCATGCTTTGAATTTTGCTCATGTTCACGTTCTCGTGGCAGAAAACATTAAGCACTTTGGCCAACGCACCAACTTCGTTGTTTACCTGGAAACAAAGGGATGCTTTGTTAGCAGGGCCTTTCTTCTTGTTGTTCTCGTGTGTGGTGAGGATAAGGAAACGGGTGAAGTTGAGCTTGTTAGACTCTATACGGCGTTCCAAAACATCCAAACCATAAAGCTGTGCCGCAAGGGTGTTGGCAATGGCAACGGTATCGGTCAGTTGCTCATCGCGGATACGCTTTGCGCAGGCTGCTGTATCGTTACTCTCAACAATTTTAAGGTGAGGATACTCGTCAAAGAAATCGATACACTGGCGGATAGCGATAGGGTGTGAGGTTACATATTTAACATCATCAAACCTTACACCTGGCAGCGCCATCAGGTGCAGTTGGATAGGTACGTATACCTCGCCAACTACCGGGTAGCTGTAGCCCATCATTAGCGAGTAGTTGGGCAAAATGCTGCCGGCAATACTGTTTTCGATGGCCATCACTACGTAATCGGCTTCCTTGTTTTTAAGCGCCTCAAAGGTTTGCTTAAAAGAGTTACACTCAATGGTTTCAATGTTTTCACCAAAGTATCTGAAAGCAGCCTCTTCGTGGAAAGAAGCGCGTATCCCTTGTATGGCAACCCTCGGTTTATCAGTTTTCATAATGCCCTGTAAAGCAAAAAGTCCCGGCTTGTTGGGCCGGGACTTTTCAGTTTTTTCTTTTATGTTTTTTGTACATATCAGTCCCGGCTCTTACTGCTAAAGTAAAAGTAGAAACCCCAGAAATATGCACGTTGTGTGTTCATTGTATTTGTTATGGCGTAAATGTACAAGTAAAAATTGTTTTGTCAATAGATAATTTTATTTTTCTAAAAATAAATAGGTCCAACCAAATTTTATTTGGTTGGATGTGTTTAAACGTTATACAACTACTTATTCTATTCTTTTAATAGGCTTTATTGACAAATAATTATTTTATATTTAAATCAAATGAAAAAGAGCTGGCTTATTATACTATGGACACTTGCTGTGTTGATTGATATTGGCGTTTATATAGTCATCGGTATAATGATGATGGCGGATGATGATAGATACTATGGCCCGCTGGATAAATATGGGGATACCTCGCCAATGTCTGGATTTGACAAAGCAATAACCTACTTGCTTTGGACTTGGAGTTTTGTGAATATAGCGGTAACCACAATCCTGATTTTGCAGTTTATAAAAAAGCGTAGATTAGCTTTAAATCCGGCTTAAGAAACTTTCTTATACTCCTTCTGCAAAACCCTTGCTGTTTGGGTACTGCCATCATGGCTCCAGCCGGGTGGGTTAAAAAGGTATTTGAGTTTATTGCCAAGCCCGGGCGCTTTTTTTACGTCGGCTATCAAAGCCTTCCATTCGTGGAAGATGACGTTCACCGGGCCCATATCTTCAGGCTGGTGGGTGAGGCCGTATTTAACGGGTTCATCGGCATCCTCGTCATGAAAGGTACCGAACATCCTATCCCAAAGGATCAGAACCATACCCATGTTTTTATCAAGGTATGGGATATTTGATGCGTGGTGCACGCGGTGATGTGCGGGGGTTACAAAGATCCAGCCGTACCATTTTGGCAAAGGGATCTGGTATTGGGTATGCACCATATTGCCGTAAAGTTGCGTAATCAAATAAGCGTAAAGGATATCAACCGCGTTAAAACCCATCAACGCAAGCGGCAGATAAAAGAAGGTACGGTACAAAGGTTCAAATACTGTTGAGCGGAAACCGGTAGTAAAATTGAAATGCTCTGACGAGTGGTGAGTAACATGCATGGCCCAAAACAGCCTGCAGTAATGGCCCGTATAATGAAGTACCCAATAAAGGAAATCTTGTACTACAACCAGTATAAACCAGTACCAGAACGGGTTCTCAATCTCAAATAAACGGTATTGCCACGTAAAATGCAGCAAGAAGAATGTACCACCATTCACAGCCAGATTTAGGATAAAAGCCAGCGAGGTAAGATAGATGTTGGTCAACGTGTCGCGTTTCTCGTAATATTTACGGTTTTCGCGATAGCTGAAATACATCTCGGTAAGAGTAAGTAATATCAATAAACTTACCAGTACGATAACTGCTTCTGAACGTGAATCTAAAGACGACATTTTTTACAACGCTGCGTAATACCTTAAGCTGTCGCAAATTTCGTCAGGTGTGCATACATTGTCAATACTGTATTGTCCTATCCGTGTCAATAAAGTACAATTGATATTTCCGTTCTCGTTCTTTTTATCGTTCTGCATTATCTCTAACAAAGCCGGAAACATGGCTTCGTTAAGTGTATAACGAGGGTATAGTTTATCAAAAACGCTGCTTATTTCGCGCAGTTCCTCGTTAGGTAAGCCAATTTTTTGAGCCGATAGATAAGCCTCGCATACCATGCCTGCAGCAATGGCTTCGCCGTGGGTAAGCGGGTTGTCATCGTTTAGTAACGAATAGGTTTCTATAGCATGGCCGATAGTATGGCCTAAGTTCAGCGCTTTGCGGATGCCTTTCTCATGCGGATCTTCTATCACCACCTCATTTTTGATCTCAACCGAACGGTGTACCAATTCTACCGATGGCAAGCTCAGATCGCTGTTTTTTAGATCATCCCAGTAAGCACGGTCTACTATCAAACCGTGTTTAAGCATTTCGGCTAAGCCAGATAAGATCTGACGGGGCGGAAGGGTCTTTAAAAACTCGACATCCATAAACACCGCCTTTGGCTGCGTAAATGTGCCGATGATGTTTTTTACACCATCAAGGTCAACACCGGTTTTGCCACCTACCGAGGCATCAACCTGGGCTAAAAGGGTAGTGGGTACCTGCACAAAATCGATACCGCGTTTATAGGTTGAGGCTACAAAGCCGCCCATATCAGTTATCACACCGCCACCCACGTTTATCATAAGCGCTTTGCGGTCGGCACCAAAATCGATAAGCATTTTCCATATGCCCATGCAAAAATCAAGGTTCTTGCTTTCTTCGCCGGCATTCACTTCAATAATGTCGGTTTTATCGAGATGGGCCAACGCGGTTTGTATCGCCGGAAGGCAAAATTCGCCGGTGTTTTCATCTGTAAGGATAAACAAGCGCGAGTAGTTACCGCGCTCAACAAAGTTTACCAGTTCCTGAATGCTGTTCTCGAAAAATATAGGGTAGCTGTCGCTTTGGATAGTTTGCATGGGCAGATTCTCAGATCACTTTTATTTGCTGGCCGTTAAATTCAACTATGTCGCCGGCTTTTACTTTAAGGCGTTTGCGGTAATCAACCTGGCCGTTATGCTTCACTTCGCCTTCGGCTACTACAATTTGTGCTTCGCCGCCGGTTTGCACCAAATTAACTGCTTTAAGCAGCTGTATCATTGGGATATAATCGCCCTCTACCTTAAATTCAATCATGATGGGCAAAATTAAACTATTCATACAATAATGAGTTATCATTTTATAATTTTGCACCCGGTTAGGAGTTAATAGAAAATGGCGCACACTTAGTGAAAAATTCACCAGGTTTGCGGTTGCCATTGTGTTTCATCCCGAACGCCCCATTAAATGAACGAGAAACTGTCCTTCGAAAATACCGAGATCGCTTTCGGCCACTCATCAAATAAAGACCTTAGTCGTGCTTACTGGCTGTTTAAGGTTATCAATGTAAACTTCCTGGTAAAAATAGGCCCGCCTATGACCAACTTTGCCATGAAGATTGGTTTGCCTATAAAAGGTATTATCAAATCAACCATATTTAAACATTTCTGTGGTGGCGAAACCATTGAAGAGTGTTCTAAAACAACTGCCAACCTTGCAGCAGGTGGTGTAGGTACCATTCTTGATTATTCAGTAGAGGGTGAGGACAGCGAGCAGGTATTTGACAGTACCCGCGACGAGATCATCCGCACTATATTAACTGCTGCCAAAAGCAAGAACATCCCGCTTACGGTTTTTAAAGTTACCGGTGTTGCCCGTTTTGCGTTGTTAGAGAAATTGGATGCCGGTTTAAAACTGAGCACTGAAGAACAAATTGAATGGCAAACCGCGCAAGATCGCGTTTTGGCTATTTGCGAAATGGCCCATTCTGAAGGTGTGCCGGTAATGATAGATGCCGAGGAAAGCTGGATTCAGAAAACCATCGATCATCTGGCGCTGAACATGATGCGCTTTTTCAATAAAGAAACCAACATCGTTTATAATACCTATCAACTGTATCGCCACGATAAACTGGCATCATTAATTGCCGACCATACCGTTGCCGAACAAGAAGGTTTTATCCTTGGTGCGAAAATAGTACGTGGCGCTTACATGGAAAAAGAGCGTAAGCGCGCCGAAGAAAAAGGTTATCCATCGCCTATACAGCCTAACAAAGAAGCTACAGACCGCGATTATAATGACGCTGTTATTTACTGTACAGATAATGT
Source organism: Mucilaginibacter conchicola (assembly GCF_003432115.1). GTDB lineage: Bacteria > Bacteroidota > Bacteroidia > Sphingobacteriales > Sphingobacteriaceae > Mucilaginibacter > Mucilaginibacter conchicola. Next base: position 1,017,104 of record NZ_QWDC01000001.1, on the reverse strand, counting down.
AGACAATATTGCTTTTGTTGCCGGAACCCACAACGAGGATAGCTGTCGCTTACTGGCCGATCTTTTAAACGAAAAGAAAATAGAGCACAAAAACCCGCACGTATATTTCTCTCAGCTTTTAGGCATGAGCGATAACCTGAGCTTTAACCTGGCCAATGCTAACTATAACGTGGCCAAATATGTGCCTTATGGCCCTGTTAAAGCGGTATTGCCATACTTGTTCAGGCGTGCACAGGAGAATACCGCTATTGCCGGACAGATGAGCCGCGAGCTTAGCCTGATAAGCAAAGAGCGCAAGCGCAGAAATGGTTAATGCTAACTGCGGATAACATCAGTATCAACGGGGATATAGCCCAGTTGCCTGCTCATATTTACCAGTTGCCCTTTGTGATGGAACTCATGGGTGATAACATGCATGAAAAGGTCTAAAGGGGTAAGAGTTAGCTCAACACCTTCGCGTTTGGGTAAGGTAAGCGGTACATCAAGCGCGTCTTTAAACCTGTCCAGGAAATCGTTTACCACAATGTTGATCTGGTTAAACATGGCGCGGGTTGCACGTATGTCGCGGCAATCGTTACTTTCAAAATAGGGTATCTTTTCGCGTTGTGCAAAGTTAACCAGCCAGTTGAGGTAGGTGGCTGCTGCATGCGCCATCATGCTGCACATGCTTTCGTTATTAAATTGCGGTACCTGCTGGCAAAAGTGTTGCCTGCTGATGCCTTCGCAATAATCAAATAACGTTTCTCTTGATGATAAAACTAAGCGGTATTGGTGTAACAATGTGGTGTGCATATTGGTAGGGGTATCAATAATTAAACCATTAATCTACAAGGTGTTCGCGTGCGGCAAATTTTTGGATAGTATCAGGCACGGTCATCAAAAAAGTTTGGATGCCTAAAGTTTTGGCAGTCTCCAGGTGTTGCGGACTATCATCGATAAACAAAGTTTCTTCCGGCTTTAGGTTATTCTCGGTTAATACCTGTTCAAAAATATCCGGCTGCGGTTTGCGTTTACCTACCAGGTGCGAATAGTACGTTTTCTCAAACAGATGTTCGTTATCATCAAAACCGAAATCGGTTTTCAGATAATTCATAATGTAGTTGTAGTGGATATCATTAATGTTGCTGAGCAAAAACGTACGGTATTTATCTTTCAACTTTAGTAGTAGCTCATGATTGCCGGGGGCAATACCTATCAACAGGCTGTTCCAGGCGTCGGTAATTTGCTGGTCGGTAATATCAGCATTACCTATCTTTCCTTTTACATAAGCACGAAATTCATCTGCAGTAACTTCGCCACGGTCAAATTTATCAAATATGGGGTCTTGTTGGCGATGACCAAAAAACTCTTCAGTATTGGCGATTCCCAATTGTTTGAAAGCATCCTGTGCCCGCCTGAAATCGATTGAAAAAATTACGTTACCGTAATCGAAAATGATGTTTTTGATGTTCTGCATGTTAATAGGTTAGCTGTTACAATATTAAAAGTTTGGCTTTGCTTTAAGTGTTAAATGAATTTTAATTTTTGGCACGATTGGTGGCAATGTGTAACGATGTTGTTTTTGTTTACGTAAATTAAAAAACATTGCGGCATAAGTTTGTTAAAACCTCTGCTGTTATCTAAATTAAAGCCTTGCTTAAAGGCACTTCTATCTGCTTATGTATAAAATATCTATCGCCGCAGTCCTTTGTTTGTTTTCTGTTGGTTCGTTTGCGCAAAATGCAACCACTATTATCCCTGATAATAATACTGTAAGAGATACGGCCAACCAAACCGACCTGATAGATATTTACCGTAACATATTTAAACCTAAGCAAACCAAAAAACGTTATTCTGAGGATAAAACGGTGTACTTCTCCATCCTGCCATTTGGCGGGCAGGTACCGGGTGGTACAGGCCGTGCGCTTGTTACCAGTACCAATGCCGGTATTTACCTGGGGCCACGGCAAACTACCAATATATCAAGTGCCACATTTACACCGTATTTAAATTTTAAAGGCCGCTTTGGTTTGCCATTGCGTAACAGCATCTGGCTGCCAAATAACGAGTGGACCATACAAGGTGATACGCGTTTCCTGGTTTACCCGCAATATACCTGGGGCCTGGGCAGTAAGAATGGCTACCTCGACCGCAGCCTTGTTGATTACAAGTACATCCGCTTTTATCAAAGCGTTTTAAAACGTATAAAACCTTACTTGTTTGCCGGGGTAGGTTACAACCTCGATTACCGTATAGGCATAAAAAGCGAAGAGGATAATATTGATCTGCCAACATTTACAGGATATAACTACGGCACAAGTGGTAACTCGTTCTCGTCGGGCGTAACGTTAAATTTATTGTACGATACACGTAATAACTCTATTAACCCGCTCCCCGGTGCCTATGCTAATGTAGTATATCGTGTTAATCCTAAGTTTTTGGGTAGCCAGGAAAACTGGACATCGCTATATATTGATGTGAGGAAATATATGTCACTGAACCCCGGTAACCCCAATCAGCAAAACACGCTTGCCTTTTGGTCTTATCTGTGGAAAGCATTTTCTGATAAAACACCATATCTCGACTTGCCGAGTACCGGCTGGGACCCTTATAACCGCTCGGCACGCGGGATAGACCAAAACCGCTACCGAGGCCGTACGTTGTTTTATTTTGAGACCGAGTATCGCCGCGATATTACCAGTAATGGCCTTTTGGGGTTTGTGTTGTTTAGCAACATCAATACCGTAAGTGGCTCTAAAAGCCTGTTCACCTCGTGGCATCCTGCGGCTGGTACGGGTTTACGTATCAAATTCAATAAAGGCACCAACACCAACATTGGCGTTGATTACGGATTTAGCCAGGGGTACCGTTCAATTATGTTTGGCTTAGGCGAGGCTTTCTAAAACGAGATCAGAAACCTGTCATCAACCAAAACAGATTTATCAGCTACATTTTATTAACTTTCATCGCCTTCAAAAACAGACAGAGCCTTTCAAACTTTCTTATCCGGAATTTGGGGTGGATATAGAACGTTAATAATCGATTGAACTGTCTTGACGGCTTATTTCATTAATAAGCCTATAGCATAATCAATTAATTTACATATTTTTATGTCAATTATTGATATGACTAAACCTTACATAGTTCTCACGTTATTGCTTTTTGCAATAGTTCCAAATCTGCTGTTAGCTCAAACCTGGAAGGCCCTCGGGAAAGATGAAGTCAATACGCCCGGGTTGGAGCTCTCCACTTACAATAGTATATCTGTATCTCCTGATGGCGTCCCTTACATCGCTTTCTACGAGGGGACGAAAGATTCCATTACCGTTAAAAAATTTGATGGCACTAAATGGGTACAGGTTGGCCGCACCCTTGTTGCCGGTTATTATCCAAAGATAACGTTTGATAACAACGGCATCCCGTATCTTACACATATGCTACCTGGCCCATCGGGTGTAGTGCGAAAACTAATAGGAGACAATTGGGTAAGGATGGGCAATGAAACCGGCGTTTATCCGGCTTTGGCATTCGCACCTGATAATACGCTTTATTTAAAATTCACACTGCCTTACAGCGAAGGTTTCAGGATCAGGAAATTCACAAATGGATTTGTCTCTGCGGGCGATGTCGACAATGTTTCAGGCGGAGCAGCATTAGGTGAGATAGCAATGTCAAAGAATGGTACGCTATTTACTGCTTATGCTGCACCTTTAAACCAGAATAGAGTATCGGCAAAGAAACTTGTAGCAGGTAAATGGGAACAAATAGGTAAAGACGGTTTTAGCAATACCCGGGCAGCAGATGTAAAGTTAGTTGTAAGCAGCGCAGGTACTCCCTATGTTGCTTACTGCGATTCAACTGCCAACGGGGCTGTGGTGGTGCAAAAGTTCAGCAATAATGCCTGGGCCGTTGTCAGTCCGCCAGATCTTTCAAAAGGCGAAGCCAGATACATTAGCTTTGCGATAGGGACAGATGATCTTCCTTACCTTGCTTTTCGCGATGGGGGCGATAAAAACAGGGCGACTGTAAAAAAACTGAATAGTAATGGTCAATGGTCTGCTATTGGCTCCTCTACGCTAATAACGGGCGAGGCTCGGTTTACTGACATTACGATCGCAAAAAATGGCACCCCATACCTTATCTACCAGGACAATAACTATGGTGGTAAAGCAGTGGTGAAAATGTTTAGCAGCGGAAAATGGATAGACGTAGGGATGGGTGATATATCAGTTCAAGGCTCAAAAAATGTAGTGATCAAAACCAACAAGAATGGCAAGATCTTCGCTGCTTATACTGATGATCTAAATTCAGGAAAACTTTCAGTAAAGGAATATATCTCGGGCGAATGGAAATATTTCGGAAGCCCTACTTTATCGGTAGCAGGCGTTGTCAGGTCAGAATTGGATATGGATCTCGGGCCCGACGGTTTGCCGTATGTACTTTACCAGGATTCAAGCAAATTTAGCTGTGTTGTTAAAAAATATAACGGAACATCGTGGATACAATTGGGGTCTGATATTTCGCCGTACAGTGGGGCTCAGTTTAAAATAGCCATAGCGCCAGACGGAACGGTTTACGTAGCATTTGCTGATGGCGGATACGGTAAAAGGTTTACGGTGAAAAAGTATAGCAACAGCAACTGGCAATTTGTTGGCGAAGGCGATGTTGCAGACGCATCACTCAGCAGTTTGAACCTGGTCGTAGATAAAAACAATGTGCCTTACATTGCTTTCATAGATAATATTACCAGCAAAGCGAATGTAAAACGCTTTAACGGCACTTCCTGGGAATACTTGGGTAGCAAAAATTTCACAGAACCCGCAAGTGATATCAGTTTATTGATAACTCCGGATGGCATGCCCTACCTGGCCTATTCAAATAAAAATACCAATCGGATCCAGGTAGATGCATTTGCAAATGACAGTTGGAAAACAGCAGGTACAACAAGCAATTCTCTCAAAAGAGAATTTTTTCCAAAATTATTTTACAACCCGCTTGGGGAACTGCACCTTGCATTTACGGAAGCAGACGGCTCTATTAGTTATTCAGCGCAGATACGAAAATTAGACAAAGGCCAATGGATAGCGGTCAATAGCGAGCAAATGTTGCCTCTGAGAACATACGTGCATTCGGTTGCTTTTGCGCAAAACGGAGATATCATTTATGGTTATCTTAATTCACAAGTATTCGTTCGTACAAATAGCAGCGACGATCAGAAGGCAAATCCGGTAATAAATAGCATATCTCCTGCTGTTGGGGCTAAAGGTACACAGGTAGCTATAAGAGGTTTCAACTTAACTAATGCAACAGATGTTAAGATAGGGCAGGTTAAAGCAAGTTCTTTCAAGGTTATCTCCCCAACTTTGATCAATGCAGTTGTTGGAAACGGTGGCTCGGGCAATGTTTCGGTGACTACGCCTAACGGCAGTACATCTATCGAAAAATTTGAATATCTGGCAGGCCCCCCAATTATACAATCATTTTCCCCACATGCGGGCGATGTTTCATCATCGGTAACAATCAAGGGTAAAAACTTTTCTCCCTCAAGCCAACAGAATATTGTTTATTTTGGGGCGGTAGCAGGCCAGGTGCTCAGCGCAAATGATAGCACACTTACGGTAAAAGTGCCTGTAAATGCAACATCTTCTATCATTACGGTAACTACCAAACAGCGCACTGCCTACGCAGCAAACATGTTTATTGTTACCTTTAAATCAAGTAACAGTTTTACTGCAACTACATTTAGTAACAAAACCGGAATTGGTAAGAAAAGCCTTTCTCCCATTGCTATCGATATAAAAGATATGGATGGAGACGGGCAGGCAGACATACTTGTGAACGATGCTATTTTTGTGAACCAAAGTAGCAAAGATGGTTTTTCGTTTGCTACACAAACTGAAACGGATATGACCTCATACGGCGTAGAAGCAGAAGATTTGGACGGCGATGGTAAACCAGACCTATTGTTACCCACAGGCCCTGTAGGCATTCTGAAAAATACAAGTACCCCGGGTAGTATCACATTTATGCCTAACAAGCAATATGTGCAGCAGCCCTATTATTCATTTACCACCGCCACCGGTGATATTGACGGTGATGGTCAGCCTGATTTTTTATCGATGGCTAACGCCGGCCTTCAATTTGCTTTGTACCGAAACGCTGGAACAGGGAGCGGTTATAGCTATTTTGAGGAACCATTTATTTTTGAAATAGAGAATCAATTTAGTGGTGCAGCCATTGCCGATGTGGATGGTGATGGCAAAGCGGATATTGCCGTTATAATGCAAACGTACACAGCATCGGGTCCTAAAGGATATTTAGCCGTTTTCAGGAATACAAGTAATGGCAATCAAGTATCTTTTGAACGAACAAATTTATCACAAAATCTTTTGGCCGGTGATGGCGCCACCAAACCGATAATAGCCGATATTGACAATGATGGAAAGCCAGACGTCATAGTTATCAATCAGAACGCCAATACCATTTCTGTTTTCAGAAATACCAGCGGCGTTAATGATGTTAAGTTTGCAGAGGCAATAAACATCGCAACCGCAAAAAAACCATACGCCATTTGCACGGCCGATCTTGATGGGGATGGCTTTTTAGACCTGGCTACTGCAAATATTGGTGAGGCAAATAAAAAGGCAATATCTGTTTTTAAAAATACAAGTTCTAACGGCCTTATAAATTTTGATCAGAGAATTGATTATGACAGCGACTTTCAGCCCGGGAGTATTGCTGCCGCAGATCTTGACGGCGATCAGGCGCCGGAACTTGTAGTAACTAACTATATTGGCGATAACGTTACCATTTTTAAAAACAATATTAAACAGAGTAGTCTCCCCAATGATAATTTTTTAATATCAGCAATAAGCGCAACATGTAAAGGCACCAGCAATGGAGCTATCAGCATAACTGCTACCCAAAAGTTTAGCTACACTGCAAAACTAACTGCAAAAAATGTAAACCAGGAGCTGAAGTTTGATAATACTGCAAAATTCAAAGATCTTGCGGCGGGCACTTACCGGGTTTGCATCAGTTCGGCAGAACAGCCGGACCGCGAACAATGTTATGATATTTTAATAAGTGAACCTAAAGACCTGGTAGTTTTCTCAACCGTTAATGAAAAGTATAAAACCGTAAGTCTTGAACTTGATGGTGGTTCAGCTTATACGATTGATCTTAACGGTTCAATTTATACTACTCGAAACAGAGCTATAGAGCTGCCTTTAAATAGCGGAAATAACAGAATTATGGTTACCACCGATAGGGATTGCCAGGGGCTTTTTGAAAAAACGATCAATCTTTCAGGGATAGTAAGTCCTTATCCTGTTCCTTTCCGGGATATTTTAAATGTAAATGTTGGCACTGCACTCGTAAAAAAAGTATCTATTGCATTGTATGATGCAACGGATGGCAAACTGGTATATCAAAAGAACTTCGACAATCAAACTGGTGTTATCCAATTAGAGGTTAGCAATCTAAAAACAAGTGTTTATGCACTTTATTTGACCATTGACGGGGTAAAAAAAATATTTAAGGTCACTAAGTAATGAAAAAATATTTAACGTTTATTATACCGTTCATTATACTTACAGGGTGCGGAAAAAGTGGCAATGATACCAAGCCAAACAGCAATAATGAACCTGTTGCCGCGATTATGCTTTTGCCAGGTGAAAATGAGATTTGTACAACAGGAACTGAAATTAGTGAAACGCAAAGTTCGGTTAAATTCACATGGAAACCTGCGTTAAATGCTACCAGCTATGATCTGTTAGTAACCAACCTGACCGACGGTTTAACCACAACGCAAAGCACTAAGGAAAATAAAGCCTCGATAATTCTCATTAAAGGCACACCATATTCTTGGACTTTGATCTCTAAGTCGTCGGCTTCCGGTGCAACCGCGAAAAGTGAAACCTGGAAGTTTTACAACGCCGGGCCTGGCGTAACGTCTTATGCACCCTTTCCGGCTGATTTGATCGCTCCTTCCAATAGTTCTGTTATCAGCAGCGGGAATGTCGATTTGTCTTGGGTAGGTAATGCACCTGCAAACGGAAATATTTTGAACTATGATCTATATTGGGGTACCAGTTCAACGCCACCACTGTTTAAAACAGGCATTTCTGAAAACAACTTGGTTGTTCCGGCAACAAGTAAAACAACTTATTATTGGCGGGTTGCTACCCGCAGCGCAGAAGGCAATGTATCTTATTCTCAAATTAATAAGTACTTTGTAAATTGAGTTAATGACAATCCTCCCTTGATTGAAGTACGGTGTAGAAAAATAAAAAAACCCTGTAAATTGTTGATTTACAGGGTTAAAGCATTTAAGCTTTCTCAGTGCGCCCACCTGGGCTCGAACCAGGGACCAAAAGATTATGAGTCTTCTACTCTAACCGACTGAGCTATAGGCGCTGAAAATGTTGGTTATTTTCGAGGCGCAATATTACGCATTTGAAGCCAATTAACAAAAAGCTAACTCTGATTTTTTGAAAGTTTTTGACGGATGGTGTAATGATTTGAAAATCAAGGCTACATTTTTTAAAGAAATGAAGAAGCCGCTAAACGCAGTTTGGCGGCTTTGTTAAATCAATCATATAAGCTTCTAAAATCTCAGCGTTGGTGGCAGGTATTTAGCTACCAAAGCCTGGTAGTAAGGCTTTAGCTCTTCCCAGCTTTTTTGGTTAGGGTTTTTTGAGTAAAGGTCGTAAGGGTTAAACAACTTTACCCATTCAAACATTTTATGATCATGCTCACTCATCAGATGGTTGTAAGCTTGTTCGCGGTGTTGTGCATAAAATGAGTGATAACGCAGCATATATAAGCCTTGCTCAGGAATATAATCTTTCATCATGTGGTAAACGTATTCATCGTGCCCCCATGACATGTGCACATTATTTAAGCCACAGTTGCGGGTGTAAACACCCAGTTCGGTATTGTAACGCGGGTCGTTGTAGTCAGGGTTATCTTTAAAAAATTCTGAGTAAACTATTTTGTCAGAAAAAGCGCATCCAACCGGGAAGGTATCGCCTACAACAGCCCATTGTGGTTCGCCAAAAAGGCATAGCACTTTACCCATATCATGTATAAGGCCAACCAGCACCATCCAATCGGGGTGGCCATCATTGCGTATAGCTTCAGAAGTTTGCAGAAGATGCTGCATCTGGTCCAGATCTGTATCCGGGTCAGAGTCGTCAACCAATTGGTTCAGGAAATCAAAGGCATCCCATATAGGCATTTCTTTTTTATCGAACGCGAGGTATTTTGCTTTATGCTGAAGTACAAAATCATACGTTTGGTAATGATGGTTAAGGCGATAAAACTCTCTTACGCCATCTTTCTCAGTTTCCTGGTAGTTCCTAAAGTCCTCTTCTTTTTTATCCTCATTTATTGATGCCGGGTCGGGGTAGCGGCGTAATATATCATCTTCCCATTCATCGAGGTCGGCAAGTGGCGAAATATTATCGCCCGCTAAAGTGCTCTTTGTAGCGTTCATAATAATAGCGTTAAGTATGAAACCAGGTATTGGTGGTTTTTGGTTTCGATGTTACAATTGGTTTACTACTAAATTGAACAATTAAAACCCGGTATTTTTCTTTAAGCCGCATAAAATTTACTTAAACGATTAAGTAAAATTGATACTTTGCACATATAAACCAAATGCTGTGCGTCGGTTCACGGGGCACCGGTTACATAGATATGGCTACCGTTACTATTAAAATGCTTGCCGGGAAGCTCAACCTGTCTACTGCCACTATTTCAAAGGCATTAGCAGATAGCCATGAAATAAGCCCTGCAACAAAGCAAAAAGTTTTACAACTGGCACAAGAGCTTAACTATGTTCCCAATGCCTACGCGGGTAGTTTACGCCGCCATAAAAGCAAAACCATAGCCGTAGTGATCCCCGAGGTGGCCGATAGCTTTTTTTCGCTGGCTTTGAACGGTATCGAAGAAGTTGCTTTGGCACACGGTTATCATACCCTCATCTACCTCACACACGAAAAACTGGAGCGTGAAAAGGCGATCTTGAAAGAACTTGCTAACGGCAGGGTAGATGGTCTGTTAATGTCGGTAACGGTTGAGACCGGTACTTTTGATCACATCCGCGAATTTAACAAGCAATTGCCCGTAGTATTTTTTGACCGAGTTTGCCCCGAGATTGAAACCGCACAAATCACGACCAACGATTTTGAGTGTGGCTATCTCGCTGCAGAACACTTGATCCAGGCCGGTTGCCGTAAAATTGTTCTGTTATCAGTATCAAACAATTTGTCTATTACATCAGAACGGGCCAAGGGGTTTCAAAAAGCTGTTTTAGAGCATCAATTAAATGGAGTTTTTTGCCGGGTAGTTGATTGTAACGAAGATGCAGCTCAAAATTATGAGATAATTAAAGCGATGATGAGCCAACCGGATCGCCCGGATGGGATTATTGCCACAGTTGAGAAACTAACCATCCAGATCTACCTCGCATGCAGAGACCAGAATATCAATATACCAAGAGACGTAAAGGTGATATGTTTCTCTAACCAGCCATCGGCATTAATATTTGATCCGGGTTTAAGTACCATTAATCAGCCAGCATTTGAAATGGGCAGGGCAGCGGCAAGGGCATTGTTAAAGGCTTTAAAAAACAGCAGTTTGTTGCTTGCCGATGAAAGTGTTGAGATACCCTCAACCCTTATAGCGCGAGGGTCTACTAAAATGTAGTACAACATTTTGGTACGATTTTGACCTTTTAGAGATTGAACCCGCAACGTAAAAGATATATAACACCTGTAAATGGTAGATATGTTTGACAAAGCTCAAAACAAACATATTGCCTCCATTACTGTTATCTAATAACTGAACTTTAAACAATCACTATGACACTTGCCTACATCCTTATTGGCTTAATTGTTATCGCCATTTTTTTTATTATCTCACTTTACAACGGCCTGGTTACCAAACGCAGCATGATGCAGGAAGCATGGAGCGGTATTGATGTGAGCCTTAAGAAAAGGTATGACCTTATCCCCAACCTGGTAAACACGGTTAAAGGTTATGCCACGCATGAGAAGCAATTGCTTGAGGAAGTAACTTCATTACGTACAAAAGCACTTCAGTCTACATCTGTTGAACAAAAGATAGGTATTGAGAAAGAACTTGGCCCGGCTTTGGGTAAACTGCTCGTTTCTGTTGAGAACTATCCTGATCTTAAAGCCAGCGAAAACTTCCGCGATCTGCAGGGCCGCCTTAACGATATTGAGACCGAATTGGAGATGAGCCGCCGTTACTATAATGGTACGGTGCGCGAGAATAACATCGCTATTGAAAGCTTCCCCGGTAATGTGGTGGCCAGTATGTTCAAATTTGAGAAAGGTACTTTCTTTGAGATAGATAACTCCGCACAGCGCGAAAATCCAACCGTTTCTTTCTAAAACCTAAACATGATAAAAAGAATCTCCCTTATCATCTGCAGTCTGGTGTTTTTGGGGCTGCATGCCTTTGCGCAAGATAGCGTGCAAACGGAACGGATCATTAATTTCCATTCGGATATCAGTATTGACAGCACCGGGCTGGTTAAGGTTACTGAGCATATAAAAGTGTATGCCGCCGGCGATAGAATACAGCACGGATTACTGCGTAAGATCCCGCTTTACCGTACCGATAGATTGGGTACCAGTAAAAAAGTTGATTTTGAAATAACCGACGTTAAGAAGAACAATGTTAAAGAGCCATACAAAACTAAAGAGGAAAGTGGCAACCGTAATATTTATGTAGGCAGTGCAGATGTTTATTTGGAAAAAGGTATTTATGAATACGCCATTACCTACCAAAGCCGCGGACATATAGGTTTTTTTGACGGCTACGACGAACTTTATTGGAACGTAACCGGTAACGACTGGGACTTTAATATTGAGCAGGCATCTGCTACAATTACTTTTCCCGGTGGAGCTAAAGGTGGCAATGTATCTTGCTATACAGGTGTTAGCGGCTCTACAGCAACCGACTGTAACAGTAATTTTAACCCAGATGGCTCTGTTACCTTTAAAGCCGCCCATCAACTAAACCAGGGCGAAGGTTTTACCGTTGCAGCGGCATTTACGGCAGGCATCATCAAACGCCCCGGCAAGTGGGAACTAATGTACCAGGATTACTTTAACGTAATTGCCGGTGCCGCTATGCTATTGATCTTCGCGGGTATTTATTATGCCTTATGGAACAAATACGGCCGCGACCCGGTGAAACCTGTTGTGGTGCCCACTTTCCATATTCCGCAAGGCTGGTCGCCGGCGTTACTGCGTTATTTTGACAGGAAAGGCTATGATGATAAAGGCTCAGCCATATCCATCATCAATATGGCGGTTAAGAAAACGGTAAAAATAAACGCCACAGATGCGGGGAGTAAGGAATACCAGTTTGTAAAGCTTACTGAAGATACTGACAGCCTTGCTAATGAAGAACGGGCTTTTTTTAACGAGATATTTTCAAAGCAGCAATCTATCAAAACCACATCATCAAACGCCCGCAAGTTTACCGCTGCCCGTAAAGATCATCGCGATAGCGTGGTATCGCAATTAAAACTTACCGACTATTTTGTAAGCAATTCGCGTTTTTCGATATGGATGGCGGTTTTTGCAGTGATCGCCCTTATTGCATACCTGATAAGTGTAGGGGAAGGCAAACCATTATTTCTACTCTTCCTGTTGCCATTTATTGCTTTTGGGGTATCGTTCTTTATCAATGGCATTAAAGGCTTTAAAGATTCAATAGGGGGGAGTATTATCATGATAATTTTTGGTCTCATCTTTGGCGGTGTGCCTTTGGTGATGGCCGTATTGCTTATCGGGTTTTCATCGCCGGTAACTATGGTGGTAATATTGGGGATGGTAGTTATGTACATCGTTTTCCTTAAAGCCATTAAAAATATAACGTTTGAAGGTATTGAGATAAAAAGCCAGGTTGATGGTTTTAAATTATACCTGTCTACCGCCGAAGAAAACCGTTTAAACCTGCTTAACCCGCCCGAGCTTACCCCGCAGGTGTTTGAAAAGTTTTTGCCTTATGCCATAGCTTTAGGATTAGAAAATGCCTGGGGCAATAAATTCAGCGCCGTGCTTGATGCCGCTGGTTATGAACCCGACTGGTACACCGGCGAAGATGATTACCGCAGGTTTGCTTATTCGGTACCCAGCAGTTTTTATAATTCGGTGTCTATTACGCCGCCTTCAACTTCAACAGGGTCATCTTCAGGTTCGTCGGGCAGTTCAAGCTGGAGCTCAGGGAGCAGCGGTGGTGGTTCATCCGGCGGTGGTGGCGGCGGTGGCGGTGGCGGCGGCTGGTAAAACCGAAACGATATGAATAACAAAGGACGGCGTTATGCCGTCCTTTTATTTTTAGCAGAATACGCATTGGTATTCTTATAGCACACTTGTCTTCCTGTCCAGATCGGTGATCAACAGAGTATTGCCATCGCGCAGCAGGTTAATGATCTTTTCGGTTTCGCCCAAAGTGGGGTTGGTTTTAAAGGCGTCAAACTCGGCAGAAGTTAACCCCACCATCTGCAGAAATTGTACATGGCCGTTTGGGGTATCTATCTCGCCCAGTTCGGGGTCTAACACAAAGGCTACGGCAACAATATCAGTATCATAATCTAAACGGATGGGGCCGTTAGCAGGTATCACATGATACTCCTCAAACCATTTTCCCGACTTAAACACATATTTAGCCAGGTTTTGCATCAAGTTGCAGGCCCAGGTTACGTTATCATCGTCGCTTTTTTTCTTAAGGCGAAAGGTAAGCTCAAAACCATACTTGCTGAAATCTTTACCGGCCTGTTCGGGGTTATAATACAAGTCTGAGAAGCCGTAAGTAACGTAGTGAAAATGCGGCTCCTGCTTGTCGCTTTTGTAAACGCTTATGCCATCAAGCGGCTCGGTGCCGCCGGCTATAAAATGCAGGTTGGGTGCGTAATGCTGAGGCTCCTGATTGGGGTACAGTTGCTCTAAAGGTTTATCAATGGCCAGCCAGCCTACCGCTTCATCCTCATTAAATTGTGCTTTATACTCTTCGGTTGTCATAGGTAATGTTTTAAGGTTGGTACTTAAATTTAACAGAAAAACGCCATTTGTGTTTAGTATGATATTTTTTTAAGATATTGCATAACCTGATTATCACGATTATGCAAACCGCACTGCCGCCATCAACCGAAACCGGAAAGCTTGGAATAATGCACCTAAAACGCTTTTGGTACAAGACCAAAAACGGTACCCATGGTGTTGAGATACCCAGCATAGAAGTGCAGTTAGATAAAACTGTTTTATTTGCAGTAGGGGTGGGGCTTCAGCAGGGAATAAAGGCTACTTTCCAAACCAATAGTTTTGAAGATTTTGAGGATTGGATAACAACTGTTGCCGGAACCCCGATAGCCGAAACCACACAGCGTTTTAATAACGAAATAACAGGCAACACCACTAACACCACAGCCATCCACAAAATATTTACCGATGAGGAGATGGACGGTTTTAACCGTGATGGATACATCATCTTACGAAACGCCATTTCGGCAGATGAATGCAATAGCATTATTGATGCCCTCTGCAATTTTGCAGCAATTGACAAAGATGATCCGCAAACCTGGTACGATGTGCAGAATAGCCAGGCGATTATGATACAGCTTTTTCAGCATCCGGCTTTGCAGAAAACCCGCGATAACCTGCGTATACGCCGGGCATTTGAGCAGCTTTGGAACCGCACGGATATCTGGCCCTCGTTAGATCGGGTAGGCTTTAACCCGCCCGCAACAGTAACCCATCCCTACAAAGGCGATGGGTTGCACTGGGATGTAAGCCTACAGCAGCCCATCCCGTTTGCGCTGCAGGGACTGATTTACTTAACCGATACTGAGGCTCATCAGGGGGCTTTTACGCTGGTGCCGGGTTTTCAGCACAAAATTGGCGATTGGCTGCAGTCGCTGCCTGCCGGTTCCAACCCGCGCAGCCAAAACCTTAATGGTTTAGGAAGTCAACCCATCGCCGCCAACGCCGGCGACCTTATAATATGGCAGCAAGCACTGCCACATGGTGCCAGTCCTAACAGATCAGACAGGCCACGCTTTGTACAGTACCTTTCTTATAATCCGGCCATTTTGCAACATCAGCAGGTTTGGATATGATATAAGAAAAACGCCCCGGTTTAACTCGAAGCGTTTTATCAATCAGCATATTACCAATCCTTAAGCCCTAACAGTTTCTTACCCAAAGTACTCAGTTTGGCAACAGGGTGCTTTTGTTCTCTCTGCAGCGGGTCGCCGGGGAAGGCATAACCTTCAGGCGAACGGCGTTCCTTCCACGACATGATGCGCCAGTCGCGGATATCATTGTTGTCTTCTTCGGCGGGCATCATAGATATGTATTGTGCCACACGCACCTTATCACTGTTATTAGCGCGGATGCCATGTGGCTGGGCGCTGTTAAATATCAGCAGGTCGCCGGCTTCCATTTTTACCTTGGTAGGGGTAAAGCCTGTGGTATCGGGTTTAAAGTGATCGCGGTCGTCTGGTTGCGATAGTTTCCAGGTATCGTAATTTCTGAACAACTCCGGGATGCATTGAAAACCGCCCATATTTTCGTCTGTTTGATCAGCCAAAGCCAATACACCCTGTACGTTTTGTGGTTTGGTTTCAGGGTCGTAATCCCAATGGATAAATCCTTTGTACTCGTGGCCGGGGCGGATAGGGAAGTTGAGGTTAGCGCGGTCAATAGTAACCCAAAGTTTTTCGGTACCCCAAATATCTGCAAACGCCTGGTGAACCTTAGGCCACTGGCGGTTATCCCAAAGCGCCTGGTTATTGTACACCTCAACCATCCCGGTATTGGTGAGTTCTTTCATCTTCATTTCTGATAACGGAGCGGTGTACCATGTTTCAGGATCGTTAGAATCTTTACCTTCAAAGTCCCATATAAACGCTGCGGTTTTTAGCGCCTGTTCGCGCGGTACAGCATTTTTGATCACTACGTAGCCGTTCTCTATCCAGAAATTCCAATCATCTTCAGACAATACCTGCAGCGGTTTATCGCCGATACCTGTTCTCAGTTTAAGCTGACTACTGGTAGCAGTTGATGGATTGCCGGGAATCTCTTTATGCGCCGTATTACCCATTGTAGGCGCCATGGTTGCTTGTTGCATAATTGGTTTATTGTTGGTTAACAATACAAAAGTGCTGCAATAAACAAGCGTTGCTTTATTCTTAAATGACTAATTTTTGCTCTGTATTGACTATATTGTAATTTTTAATTCCGGTATCGTTACAAATAGAAGCAACAGATGCAAATTCAGAAAGAAAAAGTGTTGATAGAGCCGGGTCGATCTTTCAGGATCTTCTCGCCCAGTTTAAAGAATTATTTCTACTGGCACTATCATCCCGAGTTTGAGCTGATCTACATTGAAGGCCTTACCGGTATAAGGCACGTGGGTCAGCATATCTCCAACTTTATGGATAGCGACCTGGTGCTGATAGGCTCCAACGTACCCCACCTAAATTTCGATTATGGGCTGCAGACCGAGTACCATCAGATTGTAGTGCAAATAAAAGAGGATTTCCCTGAAAAGATGCTGGCCGGTGCCGATGAGTTTGCGCTGGTTGAACAGTTGTTCAGCAAAGCCCGCTACGGTATCTCTTTTAAAGGCGAAACAAAGGCAAAAGCTGCGCAAATGCTGAAAGAGATAAACTCACTGGATAATTTTGAACGGCTGATGAAATTGATGGAGATCTTCCAGCTACTGGCCCTAAGCAATGATGGCGAGCAACTGAACGACCATGATACCAGCGTGAGCCTTTATCTGAACGATAAGCTGCGCATCAGTACCATTTACGATTACATCCACAAACATTACCAGGAACAGACCGACGTAAACGTAATAGCCGACAGGGTAGGACTCAGCACTGCTGCCTTCTGCCGCTATTTTAAGCGCCAAACCAACATGACCTTTACCGATTTTGTGAACCAATACCGCATAAACCAAGCCATGACCATGTTGCTGAAAGATATTACGGTATCAGAAGCCTGCTACAGTGTAGGTTTTAAAAGCCTCTCTTACTTTAACAAGCTTTTTAACAAACTGGAAGGTATGGGGCCTATGGAGTTTAAGAAGCGGTTTACAAAAGGATAGAAGTCAAAAAGTATCGATACAGTAAGCTTCCCGCTTGTGGTGTCTTCGACTATTTACGATTGAACTTTTTATAGGTATCGAAATCAAAAAGGCGTTGATTTTCAATATCAGAAAATAAGGATGCATCCGGCGTAAATGTTAACTTGTTTTCGAGATTTAGTTTATTATCCCTGTAAACCTTGTAATTCAGTTTTTTTGAATCGATCGCGAAAATGTCATCAGGCTGCACAAAGTCAAAATCGGTTATAAGAAGAACCTGGTTTCCCGCGACTTTGCAAAAAGTATCCGTTTGGTTATATACCGCTGCAAAATCATCTGATTTATTTGAAGAGATCAGATGCCCGTAAACAACCCCCATGCCGTGGTTGTTTGTGGGTTTAACAGCATGAATTTTAATTTTCATCTGTAAATTGAGCGCTGTAAGAAATTGCTGACGTTTTTCGAAGTTAGCATCGAGGGAATGATTTATAAGGACTACGACAATTATCAGAACAGATGACAATATGATCTTGAACAGCAGTATCTGGCGCTTGTCTTTGTCACTGATGGGTCTTGTGTCGCGTGTCATTATCAATATAATTTCAAAATAGCGTTGAGGTTATGTGTTGTATGATAAAGCAGTTTTTACCTATATCCCGATAAGAGCTTTCTGAAGCTTTACTCATCTCTGTGATTTGTTTCGAAGTTGATCCGCCAAAAAATAAGCGAAGAATTATAGCTACCACGAGCGGGACGCTTGTGGTAGCTATAGGTATTATTTCACCTTATACGCATCCACAACATTTGTTGCAAAGGTTGGGATGTACAGCGTTTTGGTTTGCGCATCGTAACCAATATCGGCTGTGCTGCGTTTATTTTGGCGGGTTTCTAAAAGTACCTGTTTGGTGCCGTCAGCTTTAATGTAGTAAACAATTCCCTGCCAGCCTGATACAATAAACTCATTTGGCGCTACTTCAACAATGCCATCGGCACCACCTTCAATACCGGTAGCTAAAACAGTGGTTTTCTTAGCGGCATCAGCTTTTATCAGTGAGCCATCGGCCAGTATAAATAAGTTGCTGCCTACAGATAATAAGCCGTTTACGCTCTTTTGATTCTCCATATAAACAGATGGCTTGCCATTCTCAATACGGTGGATCGTACCGGTTTGGGTATCGCTTACATATACTATGCCTTTGGCATCAACGGTAATATCATTCAGCATTTTTGAACCTTCGATAGGGATGCGTTTTACTATTGCTGCCTTGGTTACATCAATTACGGCAACAGCATTCAGCTCGGCGGCATAAAGCATGTTTTTGTGCAGGCCGAGGCCTTTGATTGCATTTAAACCGGTTACCCAGTCGCGGGCAGTTACGCGGCCGCTCATATCCAGTTTGCTTACAAAACCGGTATTTTCTTTACCCATTTCGCCGATGTTTGATACATACAGAGTTTTGCTTTTAGCATCAACCAATACCGATTCGGGCGTTTTTAGGGTAGAATCAGACTGCCAGATCTTTTCAAGTGAGTGTTGTGCCGAGGCGCTTGTTACCGTGACGGTTAACAATGCGATAAGTAGTTTTCTCATGGTAGGATAATTTAGGGTTGCTGGTTTTACAGCATAGTGCTGTGCGTTAATTGTTTGTTTAAAATTAGCACAATTGATTTGAAAATGAACCCTTTGGCGTGAAAAACTTTATACCGAAACCTTGTCAGAATTTATAGTTCAACGAGAAATAGCTGATAGAGCCCTCGGTTGAGTATCCTCTTGAAAACTGTATAGACAGCATCTCTGCCGGGTTAATATAAACACCACCACCATAGCCATCATGCCATTTTGATGAGGTTTCGCCGGGTGTCCAAACCCTGCCGATATCGTTAAAGCCCATGATGCCGATAGAGCCGGGGAACAGGTACGAATTAAAATCAAGCGCCTTTAACCGAAACTCCAGTCCGTTATAAGCCATGGTTTTACCGGTGAAGCGCCATGTATGGTAGCCCCGCAAGGTTTGAAGGCCGCCAAGTTTTAACTGCTGAAAGTATTCGGCGTTACCGATAGTGGTGCCGAGGCCAGTGCGGTTTGCGATGATGAACGTAGAATCGCCGCCGGGATTGAGGTAAAAGTTAAACTCGGTGAACACCTGGCCGTAACGGTTGCTGCCGCCATTCAGTTGCTGCAGGCCGGCTAAATTGGTGGTCCAGTAAATGCCTTTGGTAGGGCGGGGGCCGTTGCGGGTATCGTAATCAAAGCCCGCTACCAAACCTGCATAAGCGCGGTTTGAGAACACATTTTGCTGCGGATTGGCTGCATTATAAGCTGCCAGGTATTTATCCGCATTATTATCTGCCGAACTGGTGTAATATTGCCCTGCTATCCCCGCGTTAACGGTTAATTTGTTGTAGGTATGCGAAAGGCGCACATCAGCGTTAACCAGATCATATCTGTTGCGGTAATATTCAATAGGCTTTTTGGCATCGCCGTCATCATCGGTAATAATGTGGTCTTTCTCGAACGTGGTCTCGTTACCGATGCCAAAGAAGTTGCTCACGTTATTCGGCCCGCGCGATTTGACGTTTATCTTCAGGTCATTATTCCCTACGGCCTTTCTGAAATCGCCCTTGTAAGTGATCTCGAACGAATGCCTTGCCAGCGAATACTCCACCAAAAACTCATTCCGCGAAGCATAAGGCCCTTTCCTGAAACCATGTTTGGTGATGGCAAAACCACCTATGAGTGACACGCCATAGTCGTTATTATACTGCCCAAGGATGATGGGTTCAAACCTGTCGAATTTGTAGCTGTCTTTTTCGTAGCTGTTTACGCTGCTATCTTTACCAAGACGTAGTTTGGCCAAGCCTTTTTCGGGATAGATGTTCTTTTTATCGCTGCGGTCGTAGATGTAGAGGTTGCCCTTGTTCTTTACATTTGGTGCAACAGTAAATGTATCGGTACCGCCGCCGCCTACCATACGCACTTTTATGGGTGATTTTCCTTCACCTGTTACTTTGAACAGATCTTCACCATCAAAGCCGTAAAGCCTTATTTCTTTGGTAACCTTTGGGTCAAACACGCGCTGGTAGGTCACCTGTTTTGATTCGTGCTCTTTATTGAGTTTATTAATGGTGACGTTCAGTTTGCCGTCATCTTCATAATTCAGGATAAACTGGTCGCGCTTATCTGAAGTGGGTATCTCCACAATTTGCGACAGGAAGCGGTAATATTCCAACGCCTCAAGGCTCATATTATCGCGACGCGCTTTCATTATTTTAATGAGTTCAGGCGCCGATAGTTCGTATATAGATGGCGGCAACCGCTTAAAGGCTTTCTCTATAACCTTGTCCGTAAGGTGCTGTTGTACGTAGCTGATCTCCTCTTTCCAGTCGTTCTCATCCAGCCCTGCTAAAAAGTAACGGTCAAAATATTGCCCGCCCAGGTTCCAGGCCTTAATATCGCGGATATGTTCGTCATAAGGTTGAAATTTGGCCTTAAGCCATTGGTGCGATACTATCCACGGAAACACGCCCGATGTTTTATAATACACCTGGTCGCGGTCTCGGGGGACTGGTACGTAGCTGGTTTGTTTGCCGGTTTTTATCTTTTCCCAGCGCCACTGGTCGTCATGGCGGTCCCAGTCGCCCAGTATCATATCCAGCAGGCGGGCACGCAGCACTATTTTGGCATCAAAGCTTACGTCGTTATCACTGCGCAGCTTTTGCTGTACCTTTTTGGTGTTATCTGTTTTAGCTGCATCCTCGGGCTGTCGTTCTTCAAACAGGAAAACCCTGTTGGCAAAATCTTTTCGGTACTGGCCAAGGGCCGGATCATCGGGCATGTAAACTATTTCGGGGTTAGCGTGTCGTATCCCCACAGCTTCGGCCAATGGCGGTACGGTCAGCGAGGCAAAAGGATTAGCAGTTGATACCTGATCTTGCAGAATATCGGCCGCAACTGTTTTGCGCAGGTTGGGGGGGAGCACCCGCTCTGCATCTTTCTGCACCGTACGTAATACCCATTCCTGCCCGGTTTTATCTATCAACCTTAACGATGATGATTGCATACCGCCGCCTCTTTGCTCGATGGTAAGGCCGCCTTTTTCTTTATCCAGATGAAATACACGCAGTTTAACCGGCACCGCCCAAAGCTTGCGGTAGTTTTCGCCAAACAAAAAGCGGTGTACTTTACCCACCTTATCGTACTCAGGCGCTACGGCAATGGTAATGCTGTCGTTCTTTATTTGCTGTGCAAATAAAACGCGGGGCAGCAGGAGCAAAAGAAGTACCAGGCAGGTGTATCGCATTTATACTGAACTGTGAAGATGTGTAACAGGCAACAAGTGCTACCAAAGATAGTTGTTGTTGGATAAGATTTATTATCTTAGAGAAACGCTATAACTATTTTTTGCGGATACCCGTATAATATACAGTACCACAAAGCGTTATAGCTTTCCATAAACCCTTAGGCTAATTTATCACAGTAGTATTTGTTTAGCTTACTATTGATTACCCTTTAATGAGATTTAGACTACTATTTGCACTGCTATTTTTATCGGTATCAACCTGCTTAGCTCAAAACTGGGATGCGAAGCTATTGGCTTCCATCAACCCAAACCAGGGCGAAAGCGGCACATGGCGGTTTGTGACCAACAATGCTATACCTATATCGGTAGCCACGCCGTTTGCTATGTTTGCGGTAGGCAGCCTAAGCCACGATGAAAATCTGAAAAAGAATGCCCTGCATACGGGTTTTGCTTTATTAGCTAACGGGTTGATAACAAGCGGGATAAAGAATACTATCCAAAGGCAGCGCCCGTTCCTTTCTAATCCGGGCTATATTCATTTACAGGGGCAAACCTCGGGTTATTCGTTCCCGTCAGGTCATACTTCAACTACTTTTTCGCTGGCTACTTCGTTGAGCTTATCGTACCCTAAATGGTATGTAATAGCGCCGTCTTACGCTTTTGCGGGAGCCACGGCATACTCCAGAATGTACCGCGGGGCGCATTACCCCGGCGATGTTTTGGGCGGCATCATTGTAGGTTCGGGAACGGCTTATCTGAGCTGGAAACTGCAGAAATGGTTTTACCGCAACAACCGCGTTTACGCCAAAAGTTTAGAAGATAAATAGCTATTTTTTTGCTGATGACTTGTAAGCAAACTTGAGGATGTTGCCGTTCTCCAGTTCGTCACCCTCGTTTGAGATATAAAGATTTCCCTGTTTATCAAAAGCAATTCCCTCGGGCTGCAAAAATTTTGACGCAGGCAGATCGTAGGTGGCTTTAGCATTAAATTGTCCATCGGTTATCACGAGCATATTGTTATTGGCCGATAGGATATACCAATCACCCGTTAAAGGATTTTTTGCTAAGGCAGATGGTTTAAACTGATCTTCTTTACCATTCTTCCTGGTCAGCTTTTGCATAGTAATACCAAACGTGCCCGATTGGGTTAAACTATCGCCCTTAGCTGTAAAAACATATCCGCCATCTATTTTGCCCGATTTTTTGCCGCCGCAATCCTTGCAAAGCACATAAAGCTTATCGCCATCGGCATACAGGCCTTCGTACTCGCCTTTGGGCAGCAGATCTTTTATTTCGTTCACATCGGTCTGTTCTTCCTGCTTAACGTTAGCCAGCGGGAAACTGTAGAAAACGCCGTTACTTTTTAGCACGATGACGTTGTTGTTAAGGATAGCCACATCCTCATAATCACCTTGTTTATTGAAGTGGGTATAGGCAGGCTTATCATCGCCGGGGCGGAAATGATACACACGGCCATCTTCGTCCTGTATGGCATAAATGGTTTCGGGATTGCCGTTGTGAAAAGTAATACCCGAGATCTCCAGCAAGCTTTCGCGCATCCTGAATCTTTCCGGCTTACTCAGATCGTAGCCTGCGGGGCTTTCCACTTTGGTACCTTTTAAAACACCATCGCAGGCACTTAGGGCGATAATTATAAATGAAAAAAGAAAAATAATAGGATGGATTTTAAAGCGCATATCAGTAATCAACCTTGCCGTTTGCTTAATGTTTCATGTTCATAACGGCCATCACCAAAAACGCAACAACAGATATCACCAGCCCAAACATAAAGATGTTATAAGAGTACCTCAGCAGCCGGTATTTATGGCCCAGTACTACGCCCTGCGCATAAATATCGGTAATGAGGCTATCGTACAGATATTCGGTATCGTGCATTACTTTGTGCATGCCGGTGCGGTAATTATCCAGGCTCATGCTGTAAAAATTACCAAAGAACAGTAGGTTAACCTTGCGCTCGTCAATATCACGCTGTGTATATTTCCCGTCAGGGATGGATGGACGGGTAGCCAGTATGGCAAATATCATAGCTGCCAAACTTATACCAATGATGATGATAGTTGGGATAACAAAGTAGGGGTAATCCTCAAGCCTTCGCAACAATAAACTGATGATGGCCGACAGGATGATGGAGTTCACGGTGATCATGATGTTGGCCTTGTTATCCGCCAGATCGCTCAATCGCTGATGATTAGTAGAGCTTACCCTGAACATGGTTTGCACACCTTTATCCTGTTTCTCCTCTTTCTTTTCCTTTTCTTTTTTGTCGACTACAGGTTCTGTTTTCTTTTCCTTTTTAGCTTCTTTCTTTGCCTCTTTTGGGTTTTCTACATTCCATTCGCTTTCTTTTTTTACCAGCAATAGCAGGTTGCGCTGCTTTTCGGCCTCAAGCAACAACTGGCAATAATCGGTATGGTAATGGTGCTGCTCCATCAGGCGGATGGTTTTCTGGCGCCAGTCGTGCTTGCTGATGTCTTTGCCGTAAAGAGTGTTCACTTCCTGGCGCATGGCTTTGCTTTTATCGGCAAAATCTGCTGTGCCAAAATGGAAAAGATCGGCATCGCAAATTATCTGTTCCAAAAAGCTTTGCGGCTGCTGTGGCATTTGGGTTGCCATTATGCATTTCTCAACCTGTTCAATAACGGGTTGTTCAATTTCAATAGTGCGCAGGTATTCTCCGGCCAGTTTAGCGCTGTGTTGCTCATGGTCTTGCAGGCTTTCCAGATAACCTACGTCATGGAACCAGGCGGCAGCAATAACTGTGAAAAAATCGGTATCGTTTAGCTGGTAGTGGTTGGCAATTTGCGTAGCTGCGGCAACCACATCTTCGGTATGTTGCAGGTTATGGTAAACCAGTTTCTTGTTCTTGTGCGTTGCAAAGTACGATAGTACGTGTTGTTTAACCTGGTCCAGCTGGGTTTGGTAGCTCATTTGTTAGTCGTAAATAACAGATAAACATTAAAACGGATAAATGTTTTAGAACGCTGTGCTTACTTTCCCTGCGGAAAGCGGTCGCCAACCAGGTTAAGCTTTACGCCAAACTCCAGCCATGCCTTGAGACCCGCCAGCACCCAGGTAAAACCACCTAACGAATCCATGGCACTCGTGATCTGTGCATCCTTAGTGCCGCTAAAGCCCGAGTTTACAATCTGTACAAAAGTTGCCGTATCGGTTAAATGGGTAAACGTAAACTCAACAAGGGTAGGGTTCTCGTCGCCCCATTCTATCACAATGCGTTTATTGCGCTCAATTGTGAGTACTTTAACTTTACTGCTTACGCCGTACATCTCCCATTTCCATTCTACTTCCACGCCTTCTTCCAGTTTACCGGTGCTGTGGGTAAACCAAAACTGGGTGGTATGTTTAGGATCGATAAAGGCATCAAAAACCCTGTTCACCGGCCGGCGTATAAGCATAGCGGTATCGGCAACGGGGCCTTTGGCCGCAGTTTGTTTCTTCATGAACGTAAATTTAGTTTTAATTTATTGATATCAAAAGCGTTGGGTAGGGGTATGGATGATAAATTATGTCGCAATTGCACCCTTAAGTTGTCATAATTGCACGCTATCCAAAAGGTTAGCAGCATTAACTTTGCAGTACACAACATAAACGCTAACTTTAATCAACACCAAAACCCTAAGTAATATGAAAACGGTAAACATCGCGTATTGGATCTGTACTGTATTGTTTCTTCTGATGATGGGCTTCTCGGCCGTAATGAGCTTCCAGCACAACCCCGAGGGCGATAAAATGATGGCCCACATTGGTATCACTCCTAAGATAATGCCTTTCCTGGCGGTATTTAAAATATTAGGTATTGTAGCCATTTTAACGCCGGGCTTTGCGCGGTTAAAAGAATGGGCTTACGCCGGTTTTACTTTCGATATTTTAGGGGCTATGTTTCTTTTTGTTGCGGCAGGAGACCCGGTGCAAAACCTGGCATTTTTGATAGTAACCCTTGCATTGATACTTGCTTCATACTTTTTATGGCATAAAAAAACAGGCTCACTGGCTAAGAGGGCGTATTAATAACAGTATGAGCGCCGCAAAAACCTTGCGGCGTTTTTTATTGCATAAAAATTTGCGCAAGTAAATACTTGCTTATATATTTGCAAGCATATACTTGCATAATGGAAGCCAGACGAGACGTATATCAGGCCATAGCCGACCCCACCCGCCGCGCCATCATTAACATGATAGCCACGCAACCGCAAAATGTAAATGCCATTGCCGAAAAGTTTGACGTAACCCGACAGGCTATTTCGCTGCATATTAAAATTTTGAATGATTGCGGCTTGCTTGCTGTTAAAAAGCAGGGGAGAGACAGGGTATGCGAAGCACGTTTGGAGCAACTGAGCGAGGTATCAGCATTTGTTGACCAGTACCGCCAGCATTGGGAGAGTAAGTTAGATTCATTAGAAAAATATTTAGCCAAACTAAAACAGGAACGACATGGAGAACAACACTAAAGACAGAGAATTGTACCTGGAGCGCCTTTTAGACGCGCCCGTTGATCTGGTATGGGAAGTATGGACGAAGCCTGAGCACATTGCCAAATGGTGGGGGCCTAACGGTTTTACCACTACCATTGATAAAATGGACATGCAGCCCGATGGCGAATGGATATTGACCATGCATGGCCCGGATGGTACCGATTACCCCAACGAAAGCACATTTAAAGAGGTGGTGCCGATGAAAAAGATCGTGTATGACCATACCTCATACCCGCATATTGTTGCCACCATTGAATTTGAAGCACAGGGCGATAAAACCTTAATAAAATGGCACATGCTGTTTGATAGCGTTGAGGTATTTATTGACGTAGCCAAAAAATACGGCGCTAAAAAAGGCCAGAAAGAGAACGTGGACAAACTTGCGGTTTATCTGCGAGGCATTAAAGCGAAATCAAATATTTAATACCATGGGCAATACGATAAGCATCAGCCAAACATTCCCTTACACCCGCGAGAAAGTTTTTTCAGCTTTTGAAGATCCAGCCGTACTGGCCAAATGGTGGGGACCGGATGGTTTTACCAATATCTTTTACCGGTTCGATTTTGTGAACGGCGGGGAATGGAAATTTACCATGCACAGCCCCGACGGGTATAACTTTGACTGCAACCATCGTTTTGTGGAGATCAGCAAACCCGAAAAATTTGTGTTCGATCATTTGCAGGATGGGCATAACTTCAGAGGCAGCTATGAGTTGGATGATAAAGGCGAAGAAACCCAGGTAACCTTTACTATGACGTTTGAAGATGCGGAAGAACTGGCGCGTGTGCGCCAGTTTGTTGAGCCAGCCAATGAGCAGAACTTTAATCGCCTGCGCGGGATCTTAGCAGCATAAACCCATCCTGATAGAAATAATAAAGCCGCACATCCTCGCGATGCACGGCTTCTATCATTAAAACACGAGTAGAGAAAAAAATCTATCTCCAGCCGCCACCTAATGCGCGGTACAGGTTTATCTCGCTGATAAAAATATCTTTCTTAATGTTGGCCAGTTCAAGCTCGGCGGTCAGTACATCGCGCTGGGCGGTGATCACCTCAAGGTAATTGGCACGGCCAACCACGTAAAGGTCGTTTGCTACGTTAACGGCGTTCTTAAGGGCACTTACTTCCAGTTTTTTCTGGTCGAAGTATTTGCTGTAGTTATCCATACCTTTCAGGTTGTTCATTACTTCCTGGTAGCCGTTCAGCACCGTTTTCTGGTAATTGAAAAGCGCCTCTTTACCTTGCGCTATGCGCGATTCATACTCGGCTTTCACACGGCCACGGTTCAATACCGGCGCAGTCAGATCGGCCAGTAAACCATAAACCGCCGAGCCTGGGTTAAACAGCAACGCGCCTTTAAAAGCATTGTACCCGGTGTACGGTGATAGCGTCAACGACGGAAAGAATGCAGCCCTTGCGCTTTTAACGTCAGCATTCAAAGCAGCCAGCTCTAACTCCGCCTGCTTTACATCAGGGCGGTTAAGCAGCATTTGCGAGGGTACACCGGTTTTTAGCTTCTCGGGCATGGTGAGTGTCAGCAATGAGGTATCGCGCTCAATGGTGCCGTTAAAAGTGCCCGATAACAGGCGCAACTGGTTCTCCGCCTCGGTGATCTGCTGCGATGTGCTAAATTGCAAGCCGCGGGTATGACTTAGTTGTGCCTCAAACTGCTGCACGGCCAACTCGGTAGCACGGCCGCCAAGCTTTTGCACTTTTACAATTTCCAGTGCGTTTTCCTGCAGTTTAATGTTCTTGTTGATGATGTTCTGTTCAACCTCAAGCGTTAACAACTGGTAATAAGCCGTAGCTATCTGTCCGGTAAGCTCGGTCGTTAGCAACCGGTAGGCGCTGCGCGATGCCAGAAAGCGCGCCAGAGCGGCGTTCTTCTGGTTCTTCAGCTTACCCCAAAGGTCAACTTCCCACGAGGCGCGGAAGCCTACAAAAAGGTCGGCAGTAGGGTTGGGAATACGCTGCTTATCATTAATGTTGGGCGATAGGTTGGTATCGTAATTACCTACGCCGTTCATGGTGTAGTCGCCGTAGCGTTCTAACCCGGCGCGGGCATTAAAGTCCAGCTTAGGTAGTTGCAACGACTTGTTGTATTTCACATTAGCCGCAGCCATATCAATACGCTGCAGGGCCGATTGCAGATCGGGATTTGCCTTCAGCGCGGTATCTATCAGCTTTAGTAAACGGGCATCTTTAAAGAAATTGGCGGCAGGCATATTACCAGCGCTTAGTGTATCGGTGTTGCCGTCAAATGTCTCCGGCAGGGGTTCATTTGTTTTCGGCTCGATAGGTTTAAAGGTTTTACACCCCGCTGCTATGACCAGCAGCAGGATGAAAACCAATTTATGTGTAGTTGATTGTTTGACGTGCATTTTAATTTACGTTTTCAGGAACTTCAATAACATGGGCCACTTGTGGTGCCGTTTTCTTCTTTTTACCACCCATCGAGGCGAATATCACATACAAGCCAGGGATAAGTATCAATCCGAAAATGGTACCGAAGAGCATACCCCCGGCAGCAGCTGTACCGATAGAACGGTTACCCAAGGCACCCGCGCCGCTGGCAATACAAAGCGGTATTAAACCAGCTACAAAGGCAAGGGATGTCATCAGGATAGGGCGCAGACGGGATACAGCACCTTCAACAGCGGCTTGTAAAACGGTCAATCCTTCGCGCTGGCGCTGTACGGCAAACTCGATAATGAGAATGGCGTTCTTGCCTAACAAACCGATGAGCATTACCAGTGCCACCTGTGCGTAGATATTATTCTCCAGACCTAAGATCTTCAGGAAAAAGAACGCCCCGAAAATACCCGTAGGCAATGAAAGGATAACCGGGATAGGCAGCAGGAAGCTTTCGTATTGTGCCGATAGCAGCAGGTATACGAATATCAGACAGATGATGAAAATGTAGATCACCTGGCTGCCTGATAGGATCTGCTCCCGCGTCATACCCGACCATTCAAAGGTGTAACCCTTTGGCAGGCTTTTTTCGGCAACAGCTTTAATGGTGCTGATGGCGTCGCCGCTACTATAGCCCGGCGCAGCATCGCCCGTAACCATGGCCGATGTATACATATTGTAGCGGGTTAACTGCTCGGGGCCAAAAACACGCTTCATGCTGATGAACGTAGAGAAGGGCACCATTTCGCCGTGCTTGTTCTTGATCATCAGTTGCAGTACGTCCTCGGGCTTAGTACGGAACTCAGGCGAAGCCTGAACCATTACTTTATACAATTGACCAAAGCGGATGAAGTTGGATGCATAGAAACTACCCATCAATGTTTGCAGGGTAGACATGGCTTCGTCTATCGTGATGCCTTTCTTGGCCGCCATTACCTGGTCTACCGAGATCATGTATTGCGGGAAATTGGCATCAAAGCTACTAAAGGCACCATCTACCTGGTCGGTAGCGTTCAGATCGGCAAGGAATTTATTGGTTACCGATGCCGTTTTCTGCAGGTCGCCGGTACCGGTTTTATCCAGTACTCGGATTTCGAAACCGCTGGAGTTACCAAAGCCCGGCACCGTTGGCGGCGGGAAAAACTGGATGGATGCATCCGTAAGGTGTTTAGTTTTCTGCGTTAACTCCTCGGTTATTTTGGTGATGGATTTATCGCGCTCTTCCCATGGTTTCAGGTTGATCATCACCATACCATAAGATGCACCGGCAACACTGTTCACCAGGCTATAACCCGATAGGGTAGATACCGATTCGATATCAGGAATGGTTTTGCTCTGCGCCTGTATGGCCGACATAACCTGCTCCGTACGCTCAACCGTTGCACCCGGCGGGGTAGTAATGTTGGCATAGATAACGCCCTGGTCTTCGGTTGGGATAAAGCCGGTTGGCAAAATAGCGCTCAAGCCCCATGTAGCCGCGAAGAAGAACAACAGCATGGCAACGGTGACTGCCCTTCGACCGGCTATACGGGTGATCAGGCTTGAGTATTTGTTCTGTACGCCATCATAGCGTTTGTTGAAACCTTTAAAGAAGCGCCCTAAAAGCCCTTTAGATTGCTTGTTAGGGTCATGCGGTTTAAGCATAATGGCACAAAGCGCCGGGGTAAGGGTAACCGCATTAACACCCGATATAACAATGGAGATGGCCAGCGTTAATGAGAATTGCCGATAGAATACGCCCACAGGCCCCGTCATGAATGCCACG
The DNA here is from genome assembly GCF_003432115.1 of Mucilaginibacter conchicola. GTDB lineage: Bacteria > Bacteroidota > Bacteroidia > Sphingobacteriales > Sphingobacteriaceae > Mucilaginibacter > Mucilaginibacter conchicola. The sequence continues at coordinate 986,999 of NZ_QWDC01000001.1, read as the reverse complement.
GGCACAAACACAGCCGACATTACCAGTGTAATAGCCACAATGGCACCACTGATGCTTTTCATGGCACTCAACGTAGCGTCCATCGGCGACAGATGCTCTTCTTCCATTTTTACGTGCACGGCCTCAACCACCACAATGGCGTTATCCACCACAATACCGATAGCGAGGACGAGTGCGAAAAGTGTCAAAAGGTTGATAGAGAAACCCATCGCCTGCATAAAGAACAGCGTACCCACCAAAGCCACCGGTACGGCCAACGCCGGTATCAGCGTGGATCGGAAATCCTGCAGGAAGAGGTACACCACAATAAACACCAGTATAAATGCCTCAACTAAAGTGCGCAATACCTCATGGATAGATGCATCCAAAAAGCGTGATACGTCATAATTAACATTGTACTCCATTCCCGATGGGAACTGCGTTTCCTTCAGCTCGCTCATGCGGTTTTTGATGTTGTTAATTACCTCACGCGCGTTTGAACCGGGGCGTTGTTTGATCATGATAGATGCCGAAGGGCGGCCATCTGTCTTAGAGATCATCCCGTAGGTTAAGGCACCAAATTCTACATCGGCTACCTGGTAAAGTTTTAATACCGTACCACTGCTATCGGCACGCAATACTACGTTCTTATACTGCTCCGGCTCAAAGAATTTACCCGGATAGCGCAGTGTATATTGCAGCAACTGCGGCGATTTATCAGAACTTTGACCGGTAGAACCCGGTGCGGCTTCAACGTTCTGCGCACGGATGGCAGCGATCACCTCATCAGTTGAGATATGATAGGCCGACATGCGATCGGGCTTCAGCCAAACGCGCATAGCGTATTCTTTGGCACCCATGATCTCGGCTCGGCCCACACCATCTATCCTTTTCAGTTCCTGCAGTACGTTAATATCGGCAAAGTTGTAGATGAACTTTTCATCAAGCGTGCTGTCCTTACTCATTACGTTAAGGTACATCAGCATACTGTTCACCTCTTTTTCGGTAGTTACCCCGGCTTTTATAACCTCTTCGGGTAACTCATCAATAATAGTGGAGACACGGTTCTGCACGTTAACAGCAGCCTGGTCAGGGTCGATACCTACGTTAAAGAAGATCTCGATAACCGTTAAGCCGTTGTTGCTACAAACGGTGCTCATATAGGTCATGCCGGGTACGCCGTTAATAGCACGCTCAAGCGGGGTGGCAACGGCCTTGGCACAAACCTCGGCGTTGGCACCCGTGTAGTTGGCCGTTACCGTTACAGATGGCGGCACAATATCAGGGAATTGAGTAACCGGCAGCTGTATCAGCGCCAGCACACCCAACAGGGTTATTACAAGGGAAATAACCAGTGATAACACCGGTCGTTTTATAAATACATCAAACATGTTTAAGCTATCTAATAATTACACAAAAAAAGGAAAGACCTTATTCGTCCTGCGCTTTCATGGCAAGCAGGTTTTTTGGCGGGGCAACCGGTTTGATGGTCATGCCGTCGCGTGCGTTTTGTGCGCCTTCGAGCAATATCCTGTCGCCCGGTTTAAGGCCATCCTTCACCACGTAATAGCTTGATAAGCGGGTGATGGGCACAAATGCCTGCATGTGTAATTTATTAGCAGCGTCAACAGTGTAAACGTAGCTTTTGTCCTGTATATCAAATACGGCTTGTTGCGGCACCAGTATAATGCTGTCCATCCCTGTAGTGATGAACAACTTGGCCGATGCACCATGCCTCAGTAATTTATTTGGATTTGGGAAACGCGCACGGAAATCGATAGAGCCCGTGCTCTGTTCTATTTGTCCCTCAACGGTTTCTATCTTACCCGGAAACTTGTATTTACTGCCATCAGACAATACCAGTTTTACCTGTTCATCGTCTTTGCTGGTAGCATCGCGGCGTGCGCGTTCATAACGAAGGTACTCATTCTCGGGGAAGCTGAAGTAGGCAAATACCTGCGTAATATCGCTTATGTTGGTAAGCAGTGCACCCTCTTCAACCAAACTACCTGCTTTTAGCGGGATGCGGTCAATAATACCATCAAACGGGGCACGCAGGCTGGTGTAGGCAATGTGGTTGTTAGCGCTTTGTACGGCGCTCTGGGCTTCCTCAATAGTGGCTTTATCTGCGTTCAGTTTTGCCAGCGCAACGTCTTCCTCAGATTTGGCGACAACGTTTTTGTTGACGAGTATTTTAATACGTTCCAGCTCTACTTCGGTAGCACGTGCTGCTGCTTTGGCGTTGCTTAGCGCAGCTTTGGCCTTGCTCAGCATTACGCGGAACTCCTCGTCGTTTATTTTGAACAGAAGCTGGCCTTTTTTAACGGCCATACCTTCGTCTACAAATATTTTTTCAATAAAACCCTTAACGCGGGTACGTACCTCAACGTTCTTGATAGCCTGTATATCGGCCACGTAGCCGGTTTGCAGTACCGTATCTTTTTGCTGAAGGGTGAAAACCGGGAAGGCCGGTGCCTCGTCTTTTTTCTTATCGCTGGCATTACCGCCTGCGCAACCGTATATAAATATGGTTAAAGCTGCCAGTATAGCGTATACCGGCGCAAATATTTTTCTCATTGATGATCGTGCTGTAAATGATGTTGTAAAGCGGTTTGCACCGCAAAGCGTTAAAACTGCATAAGGCAGCTTAGGTGATATTTACAGCAATATCAAAAAGGACTTAACCTGAAGAGGTGTTGGTACTGGGCAAGGGAAAAGGTACGATGTTCAAAAAAGCTATAGCTGCTTATGCGCAGATATTTTACAAAGTTGGTGCAGGTAAATATCTCTGCAACGGGCAGGTTGGCAATAAAGTTAAACTCGTTACTGGTGGTGTAACGGCTGCGAACATTTATTTTATGCTGCGCCTGATCTTCTTTTTTGCATTTGCCCGGATAATTGATGAGGAAAGCCAGCAGCGTATCGTCATTAAAACACTCGCTGATATTGCATTCTTCGCCAAAGCTGTGGTTTTCAAACGGATTGGTAGGATGGAAGCACACCAAAGCATTGATGAGCCATGCGCAAAGTAAATATGTGGTCCACTTTTTTAGCATTGTTTGAAACATCCTGTAAACAGAAACCGGCAGATTTGGTTTCGCTTATTGCGAAGTTAATACATAAATGTGTTATTTGTACACATCTATATAAAAAAGTAAGGCAATTGTTACAAATTAAACACTACCTATGGTTGTTTGGGTGCGTTGATGTAGAGGGTTTTACGTGTTCTAAACTTTTTCTTTAATCGGTATGGTGAACCAAAAGGTCGACCCTTCGTTATTCACACTTTCAACGCCTATTTTACCCTTGTGGCGTTTGATGATCTCGGCAGAGATGTACAAACCAAGGCCAAGGCCCGAGAAATGGCTGGATGATTCCTGTACACGATAAAACCTGTCAAACAGGAAGTCTTTTTTATCATCGGGGATACCTATACCAAAGTCTTTTACACTTACCTTAAAGTTTTTGCCCTCAATATCGCAGGTAATGATCACTCTATCAGCCTTGGGCGAGTATTTTATGGCGTTTGTCAGGAAATTGGTTACTACTTGCTCCAGGCGTACTTTATCTGCGTGTACGCGCATTTCGCAATCGGCCTTAAACTCAATTTTATGTGTGGCGTTTTGGGTTTGTACTTCCTCAAGGCATTCTTTTACCATGGCGGCGGCATCAAACTCAGCATAGTTAAGTACCATTTTACCTTCTTGTATCTTGGTAACATCAAGCAGATCCTCAACCAGCGTGGTGAGTTTACCGGTTTGCTTATTTGCTTTTTCGATAAACGTTGATAGCGTTGGATCTTTGGCAGCTGTTTTATCTACCATGCGTTTAAGGATCTGTAAGGAACCTTTTATGCTGGTGATAGGCGTTTTTAATTCATGGCTGGCAATACTCATGAACTCGTCTTTTTTCTGCATCAGCTCCTCAGCTGCCTGGCGGCCTTTTATCAGGTCGGTAACATCAAAACCAAAGAAGGCGATGCCATCAACACTGCCATCTTCGGCAAAAACAGGCGTGTAGATAAAGTCGAACCAACAATCTTTCTTCTCGCCGGTCTTATGGTCAAAACGATCTACCTTAAAGGCATTTTTAACAATCGTTTTGCCTGTTTTAAGTACATGGCGCTCTACTTTGAACAACTCAGAATCCTTCATTTCAGGATGAACATCGAGGCTTTTGCGGCCCAGGTAGCTCTTTTGCCCATCAAACTTTTCAAAAGCTTTGTTCACAAATTCGTATATCAGCTCGGGGCCGCGTTTAATGGTAATAAGGGCAGGGGCATTGGTAAAAATACTGTAGAACTCGTCTTGTTGTTTTTTAACCAGGTGCAGCAATTCCTTGCGGCGGCTTTCGGCCTGTTTCTGCTTAGTGATATCGATAATGTAGCTTACTGCATTAATAGGGGTATCATCCTGCATCAGTACCGCAGAACCCATCAATACCCAAAGGCGTTCGCCGTTGCGTTTGCGATATTGCTTTTCAAAAGGTGCTACAACACCATATTCCTGCAGTTGTGCTACAGCCCAGAAGCTTACCTCATGGTATTCTTCCGGTGTTATTTCTTTCCAGTTAAGCGGGTTGAGTTCAACTTCCTGCTGTGTATAGCCCAGCATGTTCAGGAAAGCATCATTGGTTTCAATAATGCGGCCATCCATGTTAGAGAACACCATACCTATCATGTTACTTTCAAACACCTTGCGGAACTTGCTCTCGCTTTCGTCAAGGCGTTTTTCGGTCTCTATGAGGCGGGTTATATCAATAATAGACCCTACCAAACGGTACGGGGTTTTAAACTCATCCTCAAGAATGTTGCAACGATCTAAAATAGTGGCGTAATGCCCGTCAGCCTTAAGGAAACGGTACTCTGCCGACCATTGCTTTTGGTTGGTATTGATGGCCTCGTAAATGCCTTTCTGCACGCGTTCACGATCATCAGGGTGGATCTTCTCAAACCAGTAGTTTACGTTGGCGATATCATCGCTCATTTCGTAACCAAACATAGTTGTGAAATTCTCGCTGCGCCACATGGTATTGGTGGCCAGGTTCCAGTCCCAAATGGTATCGTTAGTTGCTTTTGATACCAGTTTAAAGCGTTCCTCGCTCTCGCTAAGTTCACGGGTACGGTCAAGCACGCGCTGCTCCAGGTCGTTGTTTAAATTACGCAGGCCTTCGCGGGCGTGTATCAGTTCGTTATAGTTTTGTTTAAGCCTTTGCTCGGCCCGTCTGCGTTCAGTAATATTGGTAAGGCTCATCACAAAGCCATCGTTCATTTTTGCCACTACTGCCTGGAACCAAAGATCTTCGGCCGTTTTTAATTCCGTTTCAAGGGCTTTTGCGCCGCCTGCAATTTTTACATATTGGTCAAAACTTACCAGGTTGGCCAGGTCAGGAAAATCTTTTAGCGATGGGTGGCGTTCCATTGCCTCGGCATCTTTTTTCAAAAGATCGAGTGCCGCGCTGTTATATGATATGCAATTAAAGTCGGTTATTTTTCCGTTGCTATTGCGTACCTCTTTAAACGCCAGTATAGCTGCCGAGCTGGCGTTGAATACCCCATTAATGATGTTATTCAACTGGGTGATAACAGAAATATCTACAAAAGATATCACCACGCCGTCGGCGTTATTATCTTTCCTGACGTAGGGCATTATCCTCATCAGGTTGTTTTTCCCATTGTTTAGTTCTATCTCTTTTTCAATAACCTGCCCGCGGGCCAGCACGGTATGAATATCGTTAATGAGGTTATCGTACTTAATATTGCTGGAGATGTGGTTAATAGGGCGGCCAATATCAGCCTCTATCAAATTCACCATTTTGATGGCTGCAGGGTTAAACTTACGGATACGCAGGTTGGCATCAATAAATATCTGGCCTATATCCGTACTCCTGAAATAATTATCAAGGTCATCATTCAGCTCTATTAACTCGCGGATCTTTAGCTGGTGCTCGGTGTTAAGCGTGTGCAGTTCCTCGTTAAGCGACTGTAGCTCCTCGTTGCCTGATTGCAGCTCTTCGTTGGCCGACAGTAACTCTTCGTTGCTTGATTGCAACTCCTCATTGGTGGTCTCCATCTCTTCGATGGCCATTTGCAGATTTACGCGGGTTTCGCTCAGTTCGGCTTCCATCTCCATCAGGTACTCGGTCTGATGTTCGCCTGCAGGTGGCAATTCAATACCATCCTTAGGCTGATGTTCTGCTTTAGCCTCGGTAAACATAAGTAGCGTGTAGCCGTTAGGCGAGCGCGTATCTGGTGGTTTAACCGTTATCTGCAATAATATTTCATCTTTGCCACGTTTAAAGCGCACACGGTTAAGATGTGTCTTTTTATTCTCTTTCCAAGCCTTGCGGATAGCGGTGTTTAATACTACTGATATATCCTTGCTTAGCATGTTAAGGATATTCAGATCAAGCTTTTTATCGGGCAGGCTCAAAAACTGGTTAAAGTTGCCAATGGTTTCTTTAACCATGTAGGTTTTATCAATAAAAATACCAACGGTGCCAAATTCTTCCAGAACAAGGTCGCGGAACTCCTCGTCGATTGAGCGCGAGGATTCGTTATTTTGAAAAGATAGCTTCCTGCTATCAGCATACCTTAGGTGGGGTGTTACCGATGTATAGGTGTGGTGCAGGCCATAATTTATAGTGCCTGTTTTTTGGAAGATCTTCCATTTTCCGCTTATCTCGGTAAGGCCATCTTTAAGGCTTGATGCATTTTCGCTCGAGCCTAAAAACAAGTAGCCATCTTTATTAAGCGAGTAGTGGAAGGTTGAAAGTACTTTTTGCTGCAACAGGTTGTTCATATAAATGAGCATGTTGCGGCACGTTACCAGATCATTCTTTATAAATGGCGGCGACTTGATAACATTGTGCTTTGCAAACACAATTTGCCTGCGCACTGTAGGTATTAACGAGTAATTTTTACCCTCTTTTACAAAGTATTTTTTCAGCAGATTGGCAGGTACCTCTTTAGCAATAGTTAGTGGGTAACTGTTACGCGATGCTATCTCAATGCTCGAATCATCTACATCGGTAGCGAAGATCTTCAGCTCTATTTTTTTGCCGGTTTTTTGCATTTCCTCATTAATGAGGATGGCGATAGAGTAAGCTTCTTCGCCGGTGCTGCAAGCGCATACCCATACTTTTAGTACCTCGCCGTCATTTTTGGTTTCAACCAGCTTAGGGATGATATCTTTAGCGAGAATATCAAAAGCAGGCTTATCGCGGAAAAACTTAGTTACATTGATCAGAAAATCTTTGGCCAGCAGTTTTACTTCTGCAGGTTTATCATTTAGCAGGTCAACGTACTCTTTAAGGCTTTTGGCATCAACAGCAACCATGCGGCGGTCAATACGTCTTAATATGGTTGGCGTTTTATACAGGTTAAAATCCTGGCCGCTGCCGTTGTGCACCAGATTGAAAATTTCGTTCATCAAGCCATCATCCGGGTGCGTTGCTTCAAGCGGTGGCTTATGATTTTGATTTACATAGTTATGTACCTCGGCATGCATGGCATCGGGGGGCAAAATAAAATCAGCGTTGCCCGATGTGATGGCGCTGTTAGGCATACCATCAAACTTAGCAGTAGATGGCTCCTGTACTATAACCATACCGCCACACTCTTTTATCGCCTCAATACCTTTGGTGCCATCGGTACCGGTGCCCGATAGGATGATAGCGATAGCTTTATCCCGTTTATCTTTAGCAAGCGTAAACAGGAAATGATCAATAGCTGTGTTGGGCGCTTTATCTGCAACCTTATCTGCAAGGCGAAGCTTATGACCTTTAATGGTCATCAATTTTTTGTTGGGGATAATGTAAACACAATCGCGCTGCAGGGTCATGTTGTTTTCGGCCTCGTACACCTTCATGTGGGTGTGCTTGGAAACCAGTTCAACCAATAGGCTCTTATAATCGGGCGACAGGTGCTGTATTACCACGAACGTAAAACCCGAGTTGGCAGGCATGTGGTCAAAAAACTCGTGTATTGCCTCAAGGCCACCGGCAGATGCGCCGATAGCAATGATGTAATGCTCAAGTGTTCTTTCTTCCGGAAACTGTGTCCTGCTGTCCTTCACAATTATTATTTACGCGTTGAGTGTTGTAAATTCAAAAATAAAACTTCTCATGCCCTCTGCCACACTCAGTTCTTCCTTTGTCCAGGCCTCGGCGGTGTTGTGCACCGTTTCCTGCCAAAGCTTAAACGAATTTCTTGGGTGGTAGTTTTTGCTGCCCGGCTCAAAATTTATAGCCTGGTTAGGATCACCGCCCCATTTAATGGTTTGTTTTACCTCGGGCCTAAAAGCTACGATATAGTCGCCTGCATCGCTGTTAACGGGCATCACCAATGCGCCGCTGGCCACATCAGCATAAGGCAAAGCCTCATCATAAATTGACGAGAAATGATCTGTAACAAACAGCTTGTCGATATTCTTACCCTGTAGCCACAGTATCATATTATCCAGAAAGCCATTATCCGGCGTATTACCTACTTTATATAGCTTTCCGTTTATTGATGCTGCTATGCCGCCGGCATTAAGCAGGTGCATTAAATTATGCTCGGTATTATCTATTATCCCTGCAAGCAGGTCACCTTCTGCATAAACCTGTGCAATAAGCGCAGTTTGTTTCTTTTGCAGATCAGCCTCAAACTCAAAGTTTTCTTTATACAGTATGGTGGTAATTTTGTTTGATACAACAGCTGATATCAGCTCACAAACACTGCAAAGCTCAAAGCTTAAATAGCGCGGTGTAAGGTGATGGCAGGCTATAAGCCCCCAAAGCTGCCCCTTATGTATCACCCTGAACGACATGCTTGATTGTACATTCATGTTCTTCAAATACTCAATATGCACCGCAGCAACACCACGCAGGTTACAATCACTAAGGTCAATAAACGCGTTTGTTTTTGGGTTGATGACAGGGTAGAGGCGCACCGGCGTAAAATCACGGTCGGGGATTAGCCTGTATGCGTTTTTAAGATATAGCTGGCGTGCCTGTTTTGGGATATCAGATGCAGGGAAGGTATGGCCCATATAGTTTTCCAAACCTTTGTTTTGTACTTTTTCTTCAGCTATAACGGTGCCGTTCCAGTCGGCATCAAAGCGGTACATCATAATGCCGTCAAAACCGGTAAGCTTGCGCAGCTCCTGTATCGCAATCTGGCTTACCTGCTCAACGGTATCGGCCTGCTCAATGGCGGCCATGGCATATTTTACTTCTTCAAAAACGTTGCTGAAACTGCGCTCGGCAGATGAAGAAGGTTTCTCCAGTTCCAGTATGAGGTAGCCAGGCTTAAAGTGTACCAAAGCCTGCACTTTAGTTATGCCCAAAGTAAGTGTTACAGGTACTTTATCTTTTATGCTGTCGCCAACTTGCTCTTGTAAGCTTCTGATTGCGGCAATATTGGCATAGTCTTCAAAATTGGTGTTAACCAACTGGCTGGCAGGTTTATTAAGCAGTGCGCTGATGTTTTCGCTGGCCTGTATAATATCCAGCGTATCGCTGTCTAACACCAGCAGGTAGCCGTAGGCTTGTATTACGTTGATATGATTAAGGGGCAGACTTCCGCAGAAATCCGAATCGTAATTCTTTCTTTTATCCATTACAAAATTAATCGGGTACAGTAGATCTGCTTTTAAAAAATAAGGTAAGGGCTATGATTTTCCGTAATAAGCGGAAAACAAAAAAGAACAAGCAGGCGTTTTATAAACAGATGCGCGACTAAGGTATTGTTAATTTACTTAGAACGCAACATTTAATAGTACAACTACGAAGAGTAATATTAACTCTTAACATAAAAATTAACTTTCGGCCGAAAATTGTTTATCTGGTAATGTGGCTTTAACATTAGCCTTAAACTAAGCGGGTAGATTTGTATTATAACATAAAACCAATGGAAATGGGCTACTCATCACTTGATCTTGTAATGCTTCTGATAGCCGGACTGGTTATCTGGGCAGCTTCCCGTGTACCGGTAAAGAAAGAAGATGCGCACCGCCGCGTTATGCGTTCAAGACTGAAAAGCAAGCACCAGCACTCCCATTCGTTATAATATACTGCTGAAAGGGCTTTTTCTTTGAACAAAATAAGGGTGGCGTTTTTTGCCGATATATTGGCAGAAGACTTTGATGGCGCCGTACGTACCATGTACCAGCTCATCAACCGGATCGATACATCTCGATTCGAGTATTTATTTATCTACGGGGCGGGCCCCAATGCCATAGGCAACTTTGATACTTTTAGAGTGCCTTATATCAATATCCCTGTTAATGCCGGTTATTCGCTTGCCCTGCCAAAACGTGTTAATGCCCAGCTTAATCAAAAGTTAAAACACTTTGCACCACAGGTTATTCATATTTCCACACCATCGTACCTTGGTAATTTTGCGCTAACTTATGCAGATGATAACAAGCTGCCGGTGCTTAGTATTTACCATACGCACTTTATATCATACGTTAAGTACTATTTTAAATTTACGCCTTTTTTGGTTAACCCTATTAAACGGCGTATTGCAAAAGGCCATAAAAGCTTTTACAACCGGTGCGCAAAAGTTTATGTACCATCAACCAGTATACAGCAAGAGTTGGCAGATATGGGGGTAACGCATAATAATATGCAGCTTTGGAAACGTGGTATTGATACGCATCTGTTTAACCCCGTTAACCGCGACAAGCGCGTTATTGAGCGCCTAACCGGCAATCAAAACCCTACTATTATGTTTGCCAGCAGGTTGGTGTGGGAGAAAAACCTGGAGACATTGATAGCCATTTACGAAAAATTTCAAGAACGTGGCAGGCAGGTAAACTTCCTGATAGTGGGTGATGGCAGTGCGCGCCAGATATGCGAAAAACGCATGAAACATGCAGTTTTTACGGGTACAGTAGATCATCATTCGCTGGCTTCACTTTACGCATCTGCTGATGTATTCCTGTTCCCTTCGGTATCAGAAACCTACGGTAATGTGGTTGCCGAAGCAATGGCCTCAGGATTGCCTTGTGTAGTGGCCGACGGCGGTGGTTCAAAAGATTTTGTAGAGCATGGCAAAGACGGTTTCAGGTGCAGCCCTTTCGACGCTGACGACTATGCGGAGAAGCTGGAAACCTTGCTCGATAACAAGCCATTGGCCCACCACTTTGCTACTGAGTGCATTAAACATATTTCGCAGTTAAGCTGGGCAGCCCTGGCGCAAACCTATTTTGACGACATCAGCACTTTAGCTGCGCCAAAAACAGCACCTGTTGCTACAACTACTACCTTAAAGCCTCACGCGCACTTGATTACATCACTTTTATCTGCGCGTCTGTAAAGCGAGGCATCAGATCAAGCAATAATTTACTCTTAAAGGCAGGCTCAACATAAACGCTGGTTACCCAAATCAGTATTTTTATCTCCATCGAGTCGGCAGTTATGGCATTGATCAATACCTCGGGCGACATGTTTTTTACCGTATGGTCGGTTTTGCTTATCTGGTCTTCAATAATCTTGGTGAGGGCATTGATATCTGTAGCAATGTTTACTTTAAATATCAGTTCTGATTTTACGTACGATGCTCCCTGCGTCCAGTTCACCAAACGGTTACTGAGCAGATCGCCGTTGGGGATAATTACCTGGGAGCCGTATTGCGTAAGCATTTTGCTTGAGCGGATACCAATGTCCTGGATCTTTCCCTTTTTATCGGCCAGTTCAATAAAGTCGCCAATTTCAAAAGGTTTCTCAAATATGAGGATGATGCCCGATACAAAATTGTTCACAATGTTCTGCATACCTAAGCCAATGCCTACACTCAACGCACCCAAAACTACCGTAAGCTTATCCATTGGTATGCCCGATGCCGTAAAGGCCAGCAGTAAGCCCAATAAAACAATTACGAGGCGGAAGAGGGTGAGTTTAGAACTTTTGTGCTCTACCTTGTTATTGGCGTAGCCGATTGTTTTTTCGCCAAACAACACGCCGATATTTTTCTGCAGGATGTTGGATACGTAGACGATGATAATAAAGAACAGCACATTCCCCAGCGTAAATTTAAGCGTACCAAATACACGCTCTTTTACCAGCACCTGGTGGAAGAAACTGAACACGCCACCCGCCACATTCAAATTGATAAAGAATACCAGCAGCCAAAGTATTACGGCAATAACCGATAGCATCCGCTGAAAAGACTGGCGGGTTTTGGAAACATCTAACCTTGAGAATATGCCCCCGTTGCATGAGCTTATCTTGATCTGCAGCTCCAAAGCATCCGTTAGTATCTGGATGAATATGGCCAGACCTATTACCTGCGTAAGACCAACAATGCCGGTGATAGAATATATTTTGGCCAGGCTTATACGGCCAAATACGTTGAGTATAATAGCCATAATATTGAGGTAGAAGAAAACATACAATACCGGCTTAATAAAACCTTTTTTAAAATTGATCTCTTTTAGTTTCTGATAGAAGCGGTAACCAATGTATAATGAGGCCACGTTAACACCTATCAGCAACAGGCGTACAAAAATAGCATCGTGCACGGTGGCGGTTACTGCCATCACCAAAATGTATAGCCCCACTATGTACAGCCATTGGCGCAGCTGTTTGGGCTCCAGTTTTTTCCAAAAATCAATAGTGAGCAGGGCGAGTATGCCAAAAGAAATAATTTCGATATAAAGCGAAGGTGAATCAGGCTCAAACAGCGGGGTGATAATGAGCATCACTATTAATGCAGGGATAACAGGCATCGCGCTGATATATTTAAAATCAAGCGTGCCGAGGTTTTGCTTCAGATCGGGCTTTTGGGCCTTGCGATAATTGAGGAACACCCACAAAAAGAACACGCCGCCAAAAAGAATCACGAGAATGCGGTTATCCCAGGTAGAGTTGATAAAATAGCCAAGTATCTTGTTTTGCCCGCGAATGGATGATGACAGCAGTTCGCCCACATCCTCATCCTTATTATCGATAGGGGCCGCCCATATATACGGCGATTCTTTCCTCAGTGCGCTTTTGCCCGATACCTGCATCCTGTCGCTGATATTGGCCTGCAGTTCGGTTATCTGCAGGTTTGAGGCCGATACATCAGCCAGTAAACGGCTTACCGTATCAAGGTTTGCGGTAGTAAGTTTACCCGCGTTTTGCAAACGAACTTTTATGTCGATCAGTTGATCTTTATACAACTTCCGGGCGGTAGTATCATTGGCTTGCACCATTAAAACCGAGTCCTTGCTTAGGTTTAACACCTCGTTGGCCATCCGCTGCAGATCGTTACTGGCTTTAGATAGTTTATCCTGCAGGCCCTGCAAATTATCTTGTGAGGTTTTTAAAATGAGGTCATAACTGGTTAATGTTTTTGGTTCGATAACCCTTCCGGTGGCGGTCAGATCTGCTTTAATAGGCGCTATATTCTGCCTAATATCTGATAATGATTGTCGCGTATTGCCGGTAGCATAACCTTTTTTGTTTGATGCATTGATCTCGGTGATAGCTGCCTGCGCCCGTTGTATCCTAAAAAGCAAAGTATCCGGTATGGTTTGGCCCGAATCGCTCTTTAAAGTGGGTGCCTGCGTAAATGCCGCGGTAGAAATTATGATGCTGAAGAACAGCAGAAATGCTGCTTTTATAGATGTGCCGGTTAACTTCATTATGTAAACATTTAACCCGCAAAACGCCACGGGTTTAAATTATAACTGCGGTGAACTTTAGCTTATAACACCCCGTAGTTGTGGTTTTGTTTCAATAAATTGGTAATTGGTTTGTTTGCTTAGGCGGGTTGGCGCAATAATTTTTTAGTGAAACTGCCAATAGTAAGTCCTTGTACAAGTATAGAAAACACCACAATGATGTAGGTAACCAGCACAAACTCTTCGCGGTACATTTGCGGCCCCAATGATAAGGCCAGCGCAACAGAAAGCCCGCCGCGCAAACCACCCCATGTTAAAATGGCTATGGCATTACGCTCAAACTTTATCTTAAATTTCAGCAATCTTATCGGCACAAATACGGCCAGCCAACGTGCAGCTAATACCACCAATATAGATATACCGCCGATAATTAAAATAGTGGTGTCTATTTTTATGATGAGCATTTCAAGCCCAATCAGCATAAAAAGTATAGCATTTAATATCTCATCAACCAGTTCCCAAAATTTGCCCAGATAATCGCGACTAACGTTTGACATTGCTTCGCGCTTAACTTTGTTGCCGGTAAGTAAACCGGCCACAACCATAGCCAGCGGGCCTGATACATGTAGCAGCCCCGCTAAAAAATATCCACCCATTACAATAGCTACGGTTACTAAAACCTCAACTTTGTAATCGTCTATAGGTCTTAATGCGTAATACCCTGCATACCCTAATACTGCACCAAATAGCACGCCGCCAACAGCCTCCTGTAAAAATAATTTGGCTACCGAAAGTGCATCAACCGCAGCGCCTGTGCCAGCAGCATCTAACAAGGTCACAAATATCACTACGGCTACACCATCGTTAAATAATGATTCGCCGGAGATTTTTAGCTCGAGTGATGAAGGTATCTTTGCTTCTTTTAATATCGCCAAAACAGCAATGGGGTCTGTTGGTGAAATTACCGAACCAAACAGCAGGCAATAAATAAATGGGATATGAATATCAAAAAGCCCGAATAGGTAAAAGGTAGCAGTTCCAACAACCGTAGTTGAGATAACAGTGCCGATGGTTGAAAGTGCAAGTACCGGCCAGCGTTCTTTACGCAGTTGATCGGTATCAATATGGATGGCGCCCGCAAAAAGCAGGAAACTCAACATAAAGTTCAGCAGTACATCCCTGAAGTTTATAGAATCAACCAAACGCAATACTTTCTCAGAAACTATAGGATGAAAATTGCCCACCACTGCAAAAATGATAGAGCAACCAAGCGATATGACCATAATGCCGATGGTAGGCGGCCATTTAATAATGCGGTTATTTACGTAAGCAAATAAAGCGGCCAGTACTACGGTGATAGATATGATTTCGCTGATACCCATAGTGGGCAATTTAATAAAAAGCTGCGTCTAACGGGCAATTTTAAGGTTCCAAAAGGGCTTTTGAATGCTTTTTGCAACCATAGCGTCGTTAGATCACTTGTATTTCTTTATCTGCGCATTAATCATCTCAGGCGTTAACGAGTGGAAATAAGCAACCAGTTGCGGCAGGTAGCTTTCAAAGGTTGGGTAGCGTTTCCTGTTGCTTTCATACTGCTTTATCTTTACTTCGAGCAGGGGCAGCAGCACGCACTTTTCCTCGTAGATATGGAATTTACGTAAACGCTCAGCTTCCTTAAAACTTTTCATGGATACCGCCGTACGGATCTCGGCAAGGCGCACCAGATGCTCGGTTACACATACAAACCAATCGTTAATATAATGAGGGGCAAGTATTTCTTTAAGTTGAGGGGTGTACAAGACAGAATCCCCGACTATCTGAGTCCGGTATTTATCAAGCAGCGGGTTAACGAATGAGTGCCCCATCTCATGCCTTGTTAAAAAATGTGTAACGTTGGGATTATCGAAACCAAATTGCTGATATTGGGCCAACGAGGGCATCAATGGTAACATTTTGTCAGAGCTGGTGATCATGCCCGGGATAAGCCCTTCGGGAGACATAATGCTCGGGCCAAAGCCGCGGTAATTGTCTTCGCCTTTTGTTACGGGCATGCCGGGCGTTAAAAAGACGCGGTATTGGCTAAATGCTTTGCCATGCCATTTCTCAAGTGCCGGAAACGACGGTGCATCCACATCTTTTGCAAACTCATATATAGCGCCTTTATAGAAACGTGCATTCTCTGCAAGAAAAGCACCAACGTTGGCTTGTTTGTAAAAGCTGCGCAAGCTATCGGTAAGTTCTGCCAAAACAGGTTTAATTTCGGGATGGGCAGGGTCTGCAGGCAATTCACTGTACAATGCGCCCGTGGCCGGGAACTCCTTTTGATTGATGAGATAATTCAGGATAGGCCCATTATCGTAATAGGTATTTCTAACCTGTTCTATCAGTTTTGAGATCCTTATGATAACCGGACTATTTACATTAGGGCTAAAATGTTGATACCCGAAATGCACTATAGGCTGGTGATCATAGTCGCCGCCCTTTTGGTCAAAAACAATATTGTTGATATGCTCTACGGCAAGGCGCTCGGCGAAGAAATAGGTTTCGAGATTTGCATTGATAGCCACAGAAACCTTTGCAGACAATTGATCTTTATACTGTGCAACAGATTGTTGGGCGAAAAACAGAAGGATAAACCAAATAAACTTTTTCATCATGTAAATACAAGACTCTCGTAAGCCGGTAAACGTTGCAAAATAATAATACCCGCACAAAGGCGGGTATCATCACAATTATAAAAGTTTAGGTTAAGTACTCTTCAAAACCTTTGGCAGCGTAAGCACGGCCACCGTACCCGTCCCTTCATCAACAGTTTTAGGGCGCACTTCAAATGCGGCGTGGTTGCCGTTGTTCATGGCGTTGATGATCTCAATACGTTCGCGGATGGCATTCAGCCCGATGGATTTACTTTTTACAGAAGAGTGGGTCTTAAACTTTTCAGCTTCATCCATGCCTATACCGGTATCATCAACGGTGAAATAAATAACGGCATCCGTTTGCTCTAACCTAACATTAACAGCAGGCTTTTCGGCAGTAGAATTGCGCAGACCGTGGTGTATCGAGTTCTCTATCAGTGGCTGTACCAACATAGGGGGCAGCATCAGTTTGGTCATGTCCAGATCAGGATCGGCATAAAACTCATAGCTGAACTGGTGGTTAAAACGAATGGCTTCCAGTTCGGTATAAAGTTTCAGTGCTTTCCACTCGCGCTCGGCAACCACCATGCTTTGGGTGGAGTTTTCCAGTATCAAACGGCTTAGTGTAGCAAATTTTTGCACCAGCCGGCTGGCGGTTTTTGAATCGTTCTCTAAAACGTACGATTCAATAGAGTTCAGCACGTTAAAAATAAAGTGCGGGTTCATTTGCGAGCGAATGGCTTTCAATTCGCTTTCAGATAGTTTATTTCGATAAAGCAATTCGCGGGCTTGTTCTTCGGCCTCTTTGCGCTGCAGCTCGTTCTTTAAACGAAGTTGCTTGATACGGGCACGATTCAACAGCAATATCATTACCGCAACCGCTACAATAAACACCAGCACGCTCACTAATACTATCTGCCGCATTTTAAGCGCCGAGATCTGCTGCTGTTGTTTGTAAGCATCTTCCTTTTTCTGAAACTGGTATTGAGCTTCCATCATAGCCAGCTTGTTTTTGCTTTGCTGCGAATAAAGCGAATCGTTTATGCCTTTAGCTTTGCGATAGTTTTGAAGCGCGCCTTTAAAATCGCCTTCTTTTTCCTGTAGCAGAGCCAGATCTTCAGAAAAATAACTCAGGTCATCGGTGTCATCTGTTTCAGTAGCGTATGATATAGCCCTGTTTAAATACTGTTTGGCCAAGGCTGAGATCTTTTCTTTGTCTGACGGCACGCCGGGTGGTAATTTACCTGTAAGGGGTTTGTTAGTGATTATTGTTTCTGCATACAGATCACCTATGTTGCCAATATTTGTGATTGATGAGGGATGCTTTGGCGAAAACGCATCAAACATTTTTTGAGCTTCTAAAAGATAGCTTAACTTTTTTTCGCGATCAACACCTTCATAGATGAGGCCCAAACGCGAAAGGGCCGTCGCTTCTCCCAATGTATTATTTACTGCTTTGTAAAGCTCATGCGCCTTTCGATAATACTCGTTAGCCTTTTTGCGATTTTTTTGTAAATAAAAAACGTCGGCAATACTGTTAGTGGCTGATGCCATTCCATCCTTATCATGCTGTTGGGTATGTAATTTTAGCGCTTTTGAGCTATAATAAAGTGCCTTGTCATAATTGGCCTGGGCTATAAAAACCTTTGATATATTGTTATACAAAGTTCCCATTAAGTAATACGATTTTATTTCCTCGGCAATTTTCAGTGCCCTGAAATTGTATTTTAACGATTCGATAAAATTGCCCCTGCGCTGGTTTGCAGTACCTATATTGTTGTACGCTGATGCGAGATTGTTTTTGTTGCCTATTTCGATATCAATGGAAACAGCCTTGTTATACAATTCGATGGCTTTATCATACTCGCCTCTGTCGCTGGCCACATCTGCGTAAAGCGAATGAAAAGCTGCTATAGCTTTTTTAAAATTTAGTTTTTGTGCCAATGCCATTCCTATATCTGCATAATGCAAGGCCGAGTCAACATCTATATAGGTGTAATCATTAGCTATCCTGTAATATGATTTGATCCGGTTAGTATCAACCGCCGGATTTTTTTTGAGATCTTTTTTTATCGAATCAATGTAGCCGAGGCCCCGCAATTGCGCATAAGCAATGGTATTTGTTAAAAACGGAAATAGAAATAAGGCAATTACCGATCGCTTGAATGCTTTCATAATCAGGACGTTTTATCTACATCCAAAATACTGAATAATTATACAGAATGCACTAATGCCTTGCTAAGCCGCAAGGCTTGTTCGCTCATTCAAAACGTTGTTTCACTCAGTCGGAATTTTAGGATGCTCTTTATACCGCTCTTTTGAGGTACATCAAATCAGTAACCATCCATGAAAAAGTACCTTTTAAGCGCTTGCATACTGCTGGTAGCAGCATGCAGCAAAAACAACGGGAATGACCCTGGTAAACCGCAACAAGCCGATGGTGTAAGCCAGAAAACCGAAACCGCTAACGGTATCACCTACAAAGTATTTACAGCAAACGGCCAAAGCCAGTACAAAGGCGTACTGGTGGTAGGCAGCGGTAATGATGAGAATAATCCTACCCCAGGCAGCCTTGAGGGTGGCGCCGAAACGGACCTTTGCCAGACTGCTGCAAAAAACGGCTACGTGGCCGCCATTGTACAATACCGCAAAACAGCAGGCAACGCCGACTGGAATAATAGCGCCGCCCAAATAGCACAGGATTATGATAAATGTATTGTTGCCCTTGCCGGGAAGTATGGGGTGGATAAGAGCAAGTCGGCGGTGGCGGGGTTCTCTTATGCCAGCTTTATGTTGTTGACAGATATAACCGTAAATAACACGCTATCATACAGCAAGGGAGTGCTGGCTGCCTGCGGCGGTGCTGATACCTGGAAGGCACAGCATTTTAAGATCCCGGTTTTTAGTATCAATTGCGCCGGTAACAACGAGGGCGACTTTAACGGTAAAGCCCTATACGATCAGATACCGGCCAACTCGCCCGTAAAAGCCCGCAGCGGCGGCGTAACCGATAACAGCTGCAATACCCACTGCGGCGGCACATGGACGCAGGCTATGATGGGGCAGTTGAAGACTTGGTTGGAGTAGTTTACTCACCTCGCGACACTTCGTGCGCGACCCTCTCTTCGCTGCGCGAAAAGAGGGTAAATAAAATAAAAAAGAGCGCAATCCCCTCTTTGCGTAGCAGAGAGGGGCAGGGGTGAGTCAAAACTTTTACATCCCTCTGTTTCCTTAAAGTAAATAAAATCACTCCCTCGCTTAAAATCCCTATTCACTCATCCGCTAACCCTGCGAGGCTCATCCTCAGAAAATAGCTTAAATACCTCATCTACATTTGGTTCAACAAACAAATAACATCTATTACATAATTAAAATTACAACCTCATGAAAACTTTAAAATTAACCTCAGCATTGGCAATTATTGTTGCCTTGTTATTTTCATTCACTGCCTGTAAAAAAGATAAAAATGATGGTCCGGGTGGTGGCGGATCGGGCTATATCTACAATGGCACTACTTACAAAGTAGCCAGTGCTAACGAGAAACACATCGGCGGCGACATCTTCCTGGAGCTTACCTCAACCGATCCCGGCGATTACCTGCAGATAAGCTTTGCCAACGTAACTGCCATCCCCGAAGGAACATTAACCTATCACGGAGATCGTTTCCAGGGCTATAATGCCCAAACCAACTTTTGGGCTACTGCAATAGGTTTAAGCGGTAACAGCATTAACACTACCGGTGGTATCATTACGGTAAGCAAAACAGATGGTGCTTACAAGATTGACCTCAACATACAAACTGCCAATGGCAATATAACCGGCCAATATAATGGCACACCTGCAGTAACCAATTAACATACTTTACACACAATACCATGAAAAAGAAAATGATACTATCCCTGCTGCTAATGTTTGCAGCAGCAGGGAGTTTTACAGCCTGTAAAAAAGATAAAAACAAAGATAGCGACCCTTGCGCCAGGCTGGAGTTTGTTGCAAAAACAACAGCAGATTATACCAAACCATGTGGGCTTGCTATTTCAAAATCGGGCATGGTGGCGGTTAGTACTTACAACGGCTTCTCGGGATATGGTTTGTACGGCCCCACCAGTGTTTGGAAAAGCTACAGCGATTTTCTGGCCAAAGCTCAACCACTTATTGAGTTTTCAAGTCGTGGTGCCGAGGCTGCGGCTTTTGATAACGACGAAAACCTGTATATAGCCGAAACTGAAGGCACGGCGGGCATCCGCACCTATAGAAAAGTGATACAAGGTGGTGCGGTAACTTACCAATACAATTCGCTTATACAGGGCAACGGCATAAGCGGCGGTTTTGTAAACCCACGCGGTATTGCTTTTGACGATAATGGCCGCATGTACATAGCCAATGATGGCCGCGGTAACCTTGTTCGCGTAACAAACCCTATGGGCGCTGCTACGGTACAGATCATAGCGAGCGATCTGGGTAGTATTAAGGGAATGGCCATCAGCGGCAAAACCATGTATTTAACCTCTTATGTTGATGGTTCGGTAATGCGCTGCACCCTGAAATCTAACGGCGATTTCAGCGAGATCACGGGTGTTTACAAGACAAATCACCCGGTTGATGTGGCCCTGACGAATGGTGCACTTGCAATTGCCACGCCCGAAGACGGAAAAGTTACGCTGATAGATCCTGACAAGCTCCCTGCGGGCAACAATGCTTATACCGGATGTACAAAAGAATTACAAGTCGGCACAAATGTATTCGGGATGGCTTTTACGCCCGATGGCAAAGGTCTGCTTGCTTCGCACCTGAACGGTAACCAGGTAAAATATTTTACTAATTAATACATCATACAACAACCATGAAAAAGATATTGACACTCATTATTATAATGATCACCGCCTTTGCTGTAACAGCATCGGCACAAAGCAAAAAAGCCAAAACCCGTAAAAAGGTGGCTACGCAAACAACAACTGTCACTAAACCGGATGATAAAAAAGCTGTGGTAACAGAAACGCGTTCAACAACTACATCAGCATCATCTGCAGCACCTGCAAAACACAGCGTTACCCCGTCGTATGATGATTATTATAAAACAGCCTTGGGTATCAAATTCCTGTACGGCATCTCTATCACCGGCAAGCATTTTCTGAACGAGAAAGGTGCACTCGAGGGTATCCTGCAATACCACAGCCTTGGCGATCTGGGTTCTGAGATAAATTTCACAGCACTTTATGAGCATCATGGCAAAATTGCCGGTGCGCCGGGCTTACGCTGGTACGTAGGTGGCGGTGGCTACTTCGGCTATCTGAATGTTGACAGTGATAACCAGTTTATTGCTGATGAAGCGTCTACAACCAGTTTCGGCGTGGTGGGTGCATTAGGGTTGGAATACAAGATCAAGAATGTACCCATCGCCATCAGTGCCGACTGGCAGCCCGTTTATGTGGTTAACAACGGCGGCGGCTTTACATCGGCCAACGGCGGGTTTGGTATTAAGTACACCTTTTAAAGCATCGGCATGAGAAAGTTTTTGATGATGCTGTGCATGCTGCCGTTGTTGATGGCGGCATGTAAGAAAGATAAAAGTGAAAAAGCAAGCGGCCTCGAAAATTACTACATCCGCGGTACCATGAAAAGCGTTATAGCTGCCGATGGCGGGGCCGAAAGCCCCTTTGTGATGACCTTTGATGCAAATAGGAAGGCATCGCTGGTGAATATTAACGGGATAAACAACTTAAATTATACGGTTACAAAAGACCGCATAACACTTAGTGATAATGGCTACTTTAACCTGCAAAACAAACAAATAACCGACTGGACAATAGCGGGCATGAATATTACATCGGCTATGCTATTGCCTGTAGGGGCAAACCAGTTAAGGGGTAAAAATTTCGAAGGGACTATAAAATATTCCAAGCTTAATTTCGATGCTCCGATGACAGTATATTTTAATAAGGGCGCTAATTCAGTATCGTTTGATAAAATAGCCGGAACCCAGGTTTACGACTTTGTGCCTTATGCGGGCGTAGCCACTTACATGTATGATATTCC
Organism: Mucilaginibacter conchicola; assembly: GCF_003432115.1. Taxonomy (GTDB): domain Bacteria; phylum Bacteroidota; class Bacteroidia; order Sphingobacteriales; family Sphingobacteriaceae; genus Mucilaginibacter; species Mucilaginibacter conchicola. The sequence goes on along the minus strand of NZ_QWDC01000001.1, from coordinate 964,753 downwards.
GAGCGCTTCTGCTTTGTTCATGATGTATAAGGACGGGAAACTTGCCGTAGTAAATACCGGTAGCGAGGTGGGTTTCGGTAGCACCGAACTTAACGCTAAGTGATTAATTTTTAAACTATTGAGAAATAAACTTTATCTTAGATATGCAATACGCCGAAACACTACCTATGCTTAAAGCCGTTATATTGGACGATGAAGAGCGGGGCAGCTCCCTGCTAAACCGCAAGCTGAAAGGCTTTGAGGGCGATCTTGAGGTGATGGCTGTTTTTAACGATCCGTACAAGGCCCTGTCTAAAATGATGGATCTGGAGCCTGATGTTTTATTTCTTGATGTTGAAATGCCCGGACTGAACGGCTTCCAGTTTTTAGAAAAACTGGGAGCGTTTAACTTTCAGGTCATTTTCACTACGGCCTATGACAGCTACACCCTCGAAGCGCTACGCCTCAGCGCAGTTGATTACCTGCTGAAACCTATTGATGAGGATGAACTACACACTGCCATCTTCCGTTTAAAAAAGCGCGTTTTTGAGCAGGATAAAACAAAAAAGGTTGAAGATCTCTCGCGCAACCGTCTGGCACTACCCACTGCCGAAGGCGTTTACCTGGTAGATAAAACCAGCATCATAAGGGTTGAGGCCATGAGCAATTACAGCACATTTTACCTCAGCGATGCCAAAAAGATAGTGGTTTCAAAAACGCTTAAGGAATATGAGAACGTACTTACCGAAGCCTATTTCCTGCGCATTAATCGTTCTGTGATAGTTAACCTGGATTATATTGTAAAATACCGCAAAGGCGATGGGGGCACCCTCGAGATGGCCGATGGTACTGAGATAGAAGTATCGGCATCACGCAAGGACGCTTTGGTAGAGAAACTATTTGGCGCTTAGTTTTTTAACCGGTTATCGTAAACGGCTTTAGCAATGCGGGCAATAACGGCTTCGCGGGTATCGTCGTCTGCTTTTGAATCGGTAACAAAAACTACCAAAATCACTTGTCTTCCACCGGGCATGTTAATAATGCCTGCATCATTGGTTGCGGGAGAGATACCTGTTTTTGGATCGGTTGCTGATGTGCCGGTGCGGTGTATTACCACAGTACCCTCGGGTAGTAAACCTTTTATGCGCTTTTTGCCCACTTCGGTTTTGGCCATGGTTGTGAGGATGTAATCCGTGTTTTTGGCCGAAAGAGCGCTGCCGTGCCTTACCGTTTTAAGCAGGTTCGCCATATCCCACAGGGTACATACATCAGTGAATTGGGCCTTCCAGTTGTGCTTCATCTCATCTTCGGTAGCCCGTATCCTGAACGACAGGCCGCCCAATTGATGCATATATTTTTCAACTTCAGCCTTGCTGCAAACACGGTTGAGCAGAATATCGCAGGCATCGTTATCGCTCCATATCAGCATATAATCCAACAGTTCGCGGATGGTGATATCTACGTTGCCATCCGGGTGTTTATCGCGTAGCGGACTATAATTCTCCGGCAGGTCTTTTTTAGTGATGTGCAGTTTATCATCAAGCTTTAAAAGTCCTTTATCGGCCTTGTGCAAAACAGCAACGGCGATAGGGAATTTGAAAGTGCTCTGCATCACTAACGGCCTTTTACCATTGATGGTTAGCGTATCGCCGGTTTTTAGATCAAGCATGGCCACACCAACTTTGCCTTTGGCATCTTTAGATAGCTCTGTGATCTGTTCCCTTAAAGTGGTTTGCGCAGATACACTCAGGCCAAAGAACAGGCAACAGGTAAGCAATACAAGTTTACGCATGGCAAATGATTTTTACAGGCAAAGATAGTTCAATGGTGCAGATCAGCATCGCCATTGGCCGATTTCTTTTGGAAACTCCACACCAGGTAAAACAGCGCCGGTAAAATCAATATACTGCCCAGCAATAGTGCAATGCCCAATGCCTGGATGGCTTTATCAGCCCCGCGATGTTCTATCAGCGAAAGGTGGCCGCCGCCTTTTAATATAACGATGTTGGGATAGTGTTTATAAGTAGTGGTAAGCAAGATCATGGTCATCTGGAAACCGGCCAGCACACGGATGATGTAGCGTTTACCTTTACTGATCAAATACCAGAGCAATACCAGCGATATACTCGCCAGCCCCACCGCTGCAATGCCGATAAAATTGCCGAACACCCATTGCACCAAAGGGATATTCTCTTTTATAGATACGATAAACACCACCCCGCCTGAGACAACCGCCGCTACATTCATAATACGTGCCTTGCGGATAAAACTGCGGCGCTCGGCGTCATCGCGCGCTTCGCCGATGAGATAAATGGCAGCAAGGAAGCCGCAAAGCGATGTGGTGAAGAAGCCAATAGCTACCGAGAACCAGTTTAACCAGCTGTAAACGTAGGCATCCATAAAATTATTGGCCTGAGGATCTACGCGACCACTTACCGCGCTGCCGGCAATAATACCCAGGAATAGCGGCGTAATAAAGCTGGAATAAACGAAGATCTTGTTATAGATCTTCTGCATGTTATCATTCACCGCATCGTAGTTACGGAAGGTGAGGGCAGTACCCCGGGCAATGATCCCCATCAGCATCACGGTAAGCGGGATGTGCAGGTAGGTTGACATGGTGGCGTAAATGGTAGGGAAACCCACAAACAGTATCACTATGGCAATGATGAGCCACATGTGGTTAGCTTCCCATATTGGCCCAATGGCATTATACATGATGCGCCGGGTACGCGATTTATTGGGCGTTGAGGTAAATAGCTCAATAATACCCGCGCCAAAATCCGCCCCGCCCATTACGAGGTACAACAGCAACGAAACCCACAAAAAAACAATCACTACGTAGATCATAAGCTATTATTTGGTTTGAGGGTTAACATCATAAATAACGGGTACCATTTTTATTTGGCGGTACAGCAAAAATATAACTGCAATGCTCAGCGTGAAATACACCGCCGTAAACAGGTAGAAGGAATAATGGATGCCTGGCATAGGCGTTACTGCATCGGCGGTGCGCATTACGCCTTGTATTATCCATGGCTGTCGGCCAACCTCGGTCACTGTCCATCCGGCCTCAACGGCAATGAAACCGATGGGAGTGGCCAGGATAAATAATTTCAGGAACCAGCCTTTCTCAAACCAGCCTTTCTTTTTCCAAATGGCGATGATATAAATAACTCCCAAAGCCATCATGGCCATACCCAGTGCTACCATTATCTGGAAAGCATAATGGGTAACCGCAACGGGTGGATGGTCCTGCTCTGGTATCTCGTCGAGGCCTTTTACGGGTGTTTTAAAATCATCGTACACCAAAAAGCTGAGCATGCCGGGCAACTCGATGGCGTAGTCTACTTTCTTGTTCTTTACATCAGGAATGCCGCCGATAATAAGGGGTGAGTAGGGTTCTGTTTTAAAATGTGCTTCCATAGCGGCCAGTTTAGCGGGCTGACGTTTGGCTACCATTTTGGCTGATACATCGCCGCTTAGCGGTTGCAATATGGCCGCCACCACACCAAATATGGCTGCAATTTTAAACGAGCGCAGGTGAAAGTCAACACTGCTTTTGCGCAGCATCATTAGTGCATGCACCCCTGCTACTGCAAAGCCGGTAGCTGCAAAAGCCGCTATACACATGTGCAGGGCTTGCGAGAACCACGCCGGGTTAAACATTGCTTTTATAGGATCAATGTTGGTGTACTGTCCGTTTACAAAATCAAAGCCGGTAGGGCTGTTCATCCAGCTGTTGGCGGCAACAACCAGTATGCCGGATGTTAAGCCGCTTACGCCTACCACAACGCCCGTAAACCAGTGGAACCAGCGGTTAAAGCGTTTCCAGCCGTAGAGGAAAAAGCCAAGCGCTATTGCTTCAATAAAAAATGCAGTGCCTTCTAATGAAAATGGCATCCCGAAGATGGGCCCCGCGTGTTTCATAAAGGTAGGCCACAGCAACCCCAACTCAAAGGATAATACCGTGCCGGATACTGCGCCGGTGGCAAAGAAGATGGCCACACCTTTGCTCCATGCTTTGGTTACATTTTGGTACACCTGTTTGCCGGTGCGTAACCATAAAAAGTGTGATACCGCCATAAAGAACGGCATCACCATGCCAATGCACGAGAAAATGATGTGGAAGCCCAGTGACAGTGCCATCTGCGACCTCGCGGCCATAAAATTATCCATGCCACAAGTTTAAGTACTATAAAATGTTTTACCACATAATGCGCAGGCTTTTAATAATTTAGAACGAATAATAATTGAGAAATTGTTGTTTAAGATGTTGGATTTGTGGGGATTAATGAGTATTAAATCAACGCGAACTTTTCACCCGTCATTGCGAGGTAAGAAGGCAACTGACAAAAGGGAGCTCATTGATACCTTAGAAGGAAATTAAACACATCGATAATCTCTTTAGGACAATCGGCTCTGCAAGTCGGGGATTGCCACGTCGCTATTGCTCCTTGAAATGACGTATTTACAAACTTGTCATTCTGAGCGTAGCGAAGAATCTAACCGCGTTCATTTCTACAGCAGATAGATGCTTCGTTCCTCAGCATGACAAAATGAGATTTAGAGAGAGCCGAACCCAACGCCAACGAACACAGCGGCATAGTGTAACGTGCGGGTAGCACAGGCATTGCAGTAGCAAAACCATTGTAGCGCGTTACCAAGCCGCGACTTTTCTTTGGTTACTTTCTTTTGAGAGAAAAGAAAGTAACATCCACTACCGATTCATATTGCTTACTGCCATTCCTAACGAAGAACCTATCTTAAAAGGGCTACCTTTTATTTCTCCGACGGATTTTTCTTTCCCGCCAGCAACATCTCTACCATTTTACTGATGCGGTTAGCACGGGTTTGTTCCTGTTTGGCGCTTAATATCCATACCACGTACTCTTTACGGTGTGACCATGCCAGTTTCTCATAATAAGCCATTGCTGCAGGTTCTGCAGCAAGTGCCTCGTGCAGGTAGGGTGGTAGTGTTATTTGCTTTTTATCTACATCAATAAACTCCGAGTAGTCGTTTTCTTTACGGATAGATGCCGCGCTGGCTTCAGAGTGTTTTACCAGGTGTTCGGGGCGGAAACGCAGCGTGGTCCAGGTGTTGTTGATGGCTGCAGAGGCTACCGGTCGTAGGCCGTAAGGTTTGGTCACTTCCCAGCCACTCATCATTTCCAGGTCGGTTTCAATGCCCGAGTTTTTCTTGGGGTAGATCACCCAAAGCACAGTATCATCTTTTAAAGAAGTTTGTAACTGTTTTAAAACTTCACTCAACTCAGTACTGGTTTTAACAAACACCTGTATGCCACTAACGGCTTTGCCCAAAGCGAATGTTAACTCAACACTTTCAGGAAGAGGTTCAAGCGTAGCCAGGTAATCTTCAGGGGCGTTCAGTATCAGCCAGGTTTGGCCGGGTTTCATTTGCAGTTTTTTGGCAAGAGGGCTCGGTGGGTTCATAGATTATGGTTAATGGTTCATAGCCTATGCAAGTTAATAAACTTTGCGCACTTACTTAAATTCCCACTATGAACTATGAACTATGAACTATGAACTATGAACTATCTTCGAGTAAAAATCCCAAAGTACAATACCTGCCGATACTACGATATTAAAAGAGTGTTTGGTGCCGAATTGGGGGATTTCGATACAGGCATCTATCTGCTCCATCACCTCGTCGCTTACACCATTTACCTCGTTACCGAAAATGAGCGCGTATTTTTTGCCCTGCTCAGGGGTAAAGGTATTCAACATGGTGCTGTTCTCGGCTTGTTCTATAGCAATGATCACATAACCTTCTGCACGCAGATGTTCAACGGCCTGTACAGGTGTTTCAAAATATTGCCAGTTTACAGAGTTAGTAGCGCCCAACGCGGTTTTTTCGATCTCTCGGTGCGGTGGTTGTGCCGTTATTCCGCAAAGGCAGATCTGCTCAACCGCAAAACCATCTGATGTACGGAATATAGAGCCGATATTATGCATGCTGCGCACATTATCAAGCACTACGGCTACAGGCAGTTTATCCTGGGCCTTAAATTCTTCTACAGAAGCACGGTTAAGTTCGTCGAGTTTTAGTTTGCGCATTGGATGGTATGAAGCTGCAAATCTACGATTTTACAACTTCATTCAATGTACCTACGCCATCGCCAATCAGCGAGCTATAAATAGACGGGGCATAACCAATTTTATCGGTATAGTATGCGGTAACTTCCTGGCTGAATTGGGCAAAAGCTGTATTTTTTACCAAAGCAATGGCACAGCCGCCAAAACCGGCGCCGGTCATGCGGGCTCCTGCTACGTTAGGATTAGTTTTTGCATATTCTACAACGGTATCCAATTCTTTACCACTTACCTCGTACAGGTCACGTAACGAATCATGCGAAGCATACATTAAGCGGCCAAATTCGGCAAGGTTGTTATCGTTCAAAGCTTCAGCGGCCAGTTTAACGCGGTCATTCTCTTCAACAACATGCTGGGCGCGTTTAAGCACGGTGGCGTCCTCTATCAGGCCCTTGCATTTATTAAAGGTTTCGGTATCAATATCGCACAGGTATTTAATGTTCAGTTGCTGTTGCAGGGCTTTAAGCGCCGTTTGGCATTCATGTACGCGTTCGTTGTATTTTGATTCGGCCAGTTTGCGCGGCTTGTTGGTGTTGATGATAGCCAGAACGTAATTGCCCAGGTTGCTGTCAACTGCCTCATAATCCAGCGAGTTGCAATCCAGTTTTAACGCTTTGTTCTCTTCGCCAAAAGCAACAGCAAACTGATCCATAATGCCGCAGCTTACGCCGATGAATTTATTTTCTACAGATTGTGATAATTTCACCAAATCCAGGCGACTGTAACCCGCATTGAACAGATCATTCAAGGCAAAGGCTGTAACTACTTCTATTGATGCAGAAGATGACAGGCCCGAGCCGATAGGGATATCCCCGTAATAAAGCATATCCAGGCCTTGTAGTTCTTTACCGGCTTGTTGAAAGTAGTTGATAACGCCAACCGGATAATTATACCAAACCTCACCTTCTTTTTTATGGTCGGCTTGCAGGGATACTTCAGCCTGCTCATCAAAGTTTATGCTTTTAAACCGGAAAACGCCTTCGTTATTAGGCGCTACAAGCAGGTAGGTGCCAAAAGTGATAGCACATGGCATTACCAAACCGCCGTTGTAATCAATGTGTTCGCCTATGAGGTTAACACGGCCGGGAGAAAAATATGTGTTGGTGGCTTGTTTGCCGTAATGGTTTACAAATTCCTGTTGAAGTTGAGCGCTCATAAATTGGTTAATAATCGGAAAACAAATATTGTAAAAACGACAGTTATTATTTGCATCCTTTTGAAAATATTTTTCAAAGGCGCTTTCGGTAGATTAAACATCGCTTACATTTGCCTTATTGACCTTTTAAAAATACCAATGAACCAATACCTGATAACCGCATACGATTATACCGACGAAGGCGCCACGGAGCGCCGCATGAATGTACGCCCGCACCATTTAGACGGCGCAAAAGAACTAAAAGCCAGCGGCAATTTTGTTCTTGGTGGCGCCATGTTAGATGACGACGGCAAAATGATAGGATCTGTAATGGTAATGCAGTTTGAGACCGAAGAGCAACTGGAAGCCTGGAAACAAGGTGAACCCTACATTACCCAAAAAGTGTGGGAAACGGTAGATATCAAGCCATTTAAAGTAGCTGCGGTTTAATTACACAAAAGATTCGTACTCCCAATAGCCCTGCGCATTGCGGATGTAGCGTGCGGTGTATTCTTTACCACCCGTACGAAACTGGAACGAGAAATGCTGCGCGGTAGGGTCTGATGGCAGAAACTGTTCAACAATACTATCGGCCACAAATTTTACGCGGTCGTTTTCGGTAGGCTCAACGGGTTTTACTTCGGTGCTGGTTTTATAATCGGCAAAGGTAGGGTAGAGCGGTGCACCGTTATCGGTTTGGCGGGCTGCTGCAAAGGCAGCTTCTTCTGCCTCGATACGATATTCTTCCATAGCTTTAAGCAAACCATCGGCAGAAATTTCGGGCAGGCCATCGGCACCGGCGCTGTAGTATTTATCGAGGATATCTTCTTTGCTTTTCACGACGGTAAAGTTAGCATAAAATAAAAAAGGATGCCATGGGCGGGCATCCTTCACAAGTTCTTTTGCAATTAACCTATTGGAGGCGATATGCCATCCAATTTGTCAATATCATCAGCATCCAGTGCCAACTCAGCGGTTTTCATGTTCTCTTCCAGGTGGGCCACGCTTGATGTACCCGGTATTAGCAAGATGTTTTTTGAATGGTTAAGCAACCAGTTCAAAGCTACCTGGTGCACGGTTGCGCCATGTTTTTCGGCAACCTTTTGCAAGATCTCCTGGCTGGCTACGTTACCTGCATTAAGCGGGAACCACGGGATAAAGGCAATATCATTATCCTCGCAGTAGTTTAAAACGCCTTCCCATTTGCGATTATCAACGCTGTACATGTTTTGTACCGATACCACCTCAAAGTAATCCTGCGCTTTTTTGATATCATCAATATCAACCTCTGATAAGCCAATATGCGCTATTTTGCCTTCTTGCTGTGCTGTTCTCAAAAACTCAAAGCTTTCTTCGGCAGGTACGTTAGAATCAATACGGTGAAGCTGATAAAGATCTATCTGATCGAGCTTTAAACGTTTTAAACTGCCTTCTAAGGCTTTTTCAAGATGTTTGGGGCTGGCATCAACAGGCCATTGGTCGGGGCCGGTGCGTAGCAGGCCGCCTTTGGTACCAATTACCAGGCCGGTTGCATAAGGGTATAACGCCTCGGCAATTAATTCTTCTGAGATATGCGGGCCGTAGCTGTCTGCTGTGTCAATAAAGTTAACACCCAGCTCAACTGCACGTTTAAGAACGCGTATAGCCTCGTCTTTATCTTTTGGTGGGCCCCAGATGCCTTTGCCGGTAATGCGCATGGCACCATAGCCCAAACGGTTTACGGTAAGTTCGCCGCCAAGTGTAAATGTTTGCGGGAACATGCTTGTTACGTTACTCATAAATAGTGTTTTACGATATAATGAATAACGCTAAGTAAAAGCTATTGTTCGGTAATGTGCTTCACAAAACTGTCATTTAACTACGCGGCACAAACAAAATTTTAACAAATATCAATAATCAGCGCCAAAGGCCTATAATAGCGCCCATCAGCGTAAGCGAAACAACGCTGTACCCACCATTTATGAATATCAATCGCCAGCTTTTTAGCTCAAACAGGCTGTGGATGGCAATGGCGCTAAATGTCCAGATGCCGGCGAGGAAGCCGGCAGTTGCGCCCCAGCTTACATCTGTTTTTGCATCGGCCAAAAACATGGCAAGGTTAACTGCCATTAGCAGCGAAAAGAAAGCAGTAAAGCCAAAGATTTTGCCTTTGCTACCTTTTTCGATCTCATCAGCAGTGAGGCCGCTATCGGCCATCCAAGCGTTGCCGAAAACAGCACGGGCGTACCAAATACCGCCAACGGCAAAGCCGGATAATGCGGCTATCAAAACAGCCGGAAAATTGATTTGTGAAATATCCATAACATTTAGGTTTAATCACTTAAATGTATGAATAATTGGCTTGTAATTAACTACTTACTTTACCGTATATCTGTAAATATATCTACCCAGATTTCCTTCGGCATCAAAACCTTCAATAGTGGCGCGGTAGGTACCACGGCCATCAGCATTAAAGAAATCTACCGAGGTAGCGCCCGTAACTTTATCAGTTTTAACCTTAGGGCTCCAGTAAATGGTACTGCGCAGATCGCCGCCAAAAGTGCCTTGTTTAAGTGCATCGTACTTAGGCGAATAAAACTCTTTGGCAACAGCGTAACCAAAACCATTATAATTTAACACGTTGCCTTTTGGTAACATATCCTGCAATTGCTGGAATGTTATTTTTTCGCCTTTTGGCGGTTTGCGGGTGATGATAGATATAATACCGTCTGACTGGTAATTCTTGTTGATCGAGCTTACTCCGTCTGATTTAAACATTTCAATTATTTCAACATCGCGCCCCGCTATACTGTTAAGATATGGGTAATCAACCACCTTACCGTTCACAAATATCTGTATAGGTAATTTGTTGGGGTTTGACATGTTTTTACTGAAATAAAGGTTATTGTCCTGCGCTGTTACTGCTAACAGGTTAGAGGGTAAACAAACAAATAGGTTAGGGCAGTCTTTAAACCTATCGCCGTTAAGTGTTTGGTCGGCCATGCCGGGCAGGCCCGTAAGCATGCTATAATCCCTGTAACTTGGCTTTTTAACCAATGATGTTGCCTTAATAGTTACCTCTTTTAAGGTATGCGTATTATCATATTGCCTTTTACTGTTTACCAGCAAGGTTTTAAAAGCGCTGTCAATATTAGTTATTTCATCAAGCCCGTATACATTTTTGGTGGCCGGCTGAAAAGGATCGCCGTTAACAGATATAACCAGGTTGCGGCTGTTTACGTTACCACGCGCATTAAGAACAATCTCTGCCGAATCGGCGTAATCCAGTTTGGATACTTTAAAGTTTCCTTCCATATCGGTGAAGGTCTCGGTTACAAACCTTTTTGATGGGATCTGTATACGCAGGTTTCCGCGAGAGATAGGCATCCCCGAGTTGTTGCGCAGCATACCGGTAAGCTCAAGTCCGTTTTGCTCTGGCTGCAGGGTAATTTGCGGCAACTTATTCAATATAATATTTCGGTATGATATGCGGCGGTAGCCTTGCGTAAGCATCAGCACATCAAGATCTGCTGATGCATTTGCGTTTTTGCTGAGGAAATAGTAATTAGGTTTTTCGATATATCCTTTTAAATCTGAAGTGAGCAAAAGGTTTGAAAGGATGGTGGTCTCATTCTCCTCATCAAAAGGTACTTTACTTTCATCAACTACAGAGATAGAAAAATCGCCGGCAACCGGTGCTATGCCTTTTTTAGCAGCTACCTGCAGGTGCACCCTCTGGCGGGTAGTATATGTTTTTTTATCTGATGAGAGCGATATGTTCAGTGCATCATTACGTTGCACAAAAACTATACGCTCTGCCAGTATAACACCGCGCTCGCTCATCAGGCTAAATTGCACAATACCTGTAGGGAATTTTTCTTTAGGGATGGTAGAAACAGCAGTTTTTTCGTTTAAAGCCGTTTGGGCAGCAAAATAAACGGCGCCACCGCTTTGCGCTAAAATATAATACAGCTTGCCCTGGTTGGCGCTAAAATACGGCTCGTTGGCAGTAATTTTTAAAGCTATATTGGTGGCATCGGCATTATTAATAGAAAGGCTTATGCCCGATGGCTTAATACGTGGCATATCATAAGAAGCTGTTGAGCCATCTGCAAATGTTATGTTAGCTTTATACGTTTTGCCATCTTCTGGTGTAAGTGTAAATACACCCATACCTAAATGCTGCGATTGCAACTGAGCAACGGTAGCGCCCGTATTATCAACCAGTGTACCTTTTATATCGGCACCCAGCCCACTTTCGTCAATAGCTTTGAAGGCTATTTTAGAACCTACACCCAGGGTAAGCTCTCCACCTTCCGGGAAAAATTGAACATCGTGCCGGGTAGCTGCCCCCTGTAACGGAAACCTGTCAAGTTTTTCTTTACGATCTGCTGTTTCCAGGTTGGCTATCAGGGTGGCTTTTTGCAGGTTAATATTTGCTGCCTCGGTAAGCGGTACAGATATGTTGCCGTTGGCATCTGTTGTGGCTTTACCTTTTGCCACTTCGTCGCCGTTGGCGTTGGCTATACTCCAGTTAACCCTTCTGTTACTGATGGCGGTTCCACCGGTTTCTTTATAACTTATTTCGGCAACTGGTTTTGTGCCAGCATTTTTAAACTTAATATTGGCATTAATACCTTCTTGTATGGAGTTGCCAATGGTGATGTTTTTATTAAAGTAGTAATCAGGGTCGTAATTACGCATATATTGGGTATATGCCCTTAAATGGTAGTTGCCCTGGCGGTAAATATTTGCAGGCAAAAGTATATTGCCATGCGCTACGCCGTTTGCAACCGGCAGCTTCAATATCTTTATTAACGAATCTTTGCTGTTGGCAATATCAACGTAAACAACGTTACTTAATACGGTTGGCTGGTGTTTATCAATAGTTACATAAGCTTTAAACCATATCGTATCGCCTGCTGTGTAATAAGGTTTATCAAGGTGCAGGTAAACTTTCTCAAAAGGGAAAGCGTTAATATACTGGGCGGTTTTAGCAACTATAGTTCTTACTCCAATGGTATCTCTTTGTGCAAAAGCGGTTGAAACTGAACAGGCACACAACAGCAAAAACAACGCAAATTTCTTAGGGTTCATATCTCAATAAAATGTAGCTGGGCTAATATAAACATTTACCTTAAGCGCTTACCCTCAACAAAGCCCGTTTTAACATTTCATTAACTTTAGCACGTTTAAAAACTTTAGTTTTGAACGCAAACAGGCAAAAAATGATACTGTAAAAATTAAGAGACAATGGGCACCGAGATAGAAAGAAAGTTTTTAGTTGACCATAATAAATGGGACAAAGTAAATAAGCCAAAAGGTAATGTATACAAACAAGGCTATATTTTAAACGAAGAAAAACGTACCGTTCGCATCCGCGTAACTGATACCAGCGCCTACATTACCCTAAAAGGAGCGGCCGAAGGTATAAGCAGGAGCGAGTTTGAGTATGAGATACCAAAAGCTAATGGCGAGCAGATACTAAAAGAGTTTGCCACAACATCATTAGAGAAAACACGCTACAATATTAACTATGCCGGCCATTTATGGGAAGTTGATGTTTTTGAAGGCGCTAACCAGGGCCTTATCGTAGCCGAGATTGAATTGGATAAAGAGGATGAGGCATTTGAAAAGCCCGACTGGGTGGCTGAAGAGGTAAGTTACGATAGCAGATATACCAATGCGCTGTTATCAGTAAAACCATATACTACCTGGTAACAAAAAAGCCTCACCAATTTGGTGAGGCTTTTTTAATAATATCATTATTATTTACCAGCCAGAGCCTTTTTTAGCGTTGCCGTTTTTGATATGCTCTTCAGCAGCAGCTTTGCCCATAATAGCAGCCATTTTGTTGCCTGCTGCATCTGTACCGGTAGCAATGTATCTGCCTGATTTTACATCGATCACAGGATCGATCATTGGAACGTTCTTGGTTTTGGTTTTTACTGAATAGGCGGTAATTGCGCCTTCACTTTTTGCTGCCATGTTTAAGTTTTTTGTTTTCTGTAAGTAATGTATTAATTCTGTTTTTGCTTAAGCTTACACATAAAATGCATGCTTAAAGCCATAACGAAGGCAATATATAGATAAATGTCCAACTAACAAATTTTAAAGCACATTCAACTATTGTTATCCACTATGCTAAAGACTATGCTATCCAGAAATTTCCCCTCGAAATAATAGTTTTCTTTAAAGTAGGCTTCTTGCACAAAACCAGCATTTTTGAGCAGTTTAATAGATGCCTGATTATGCGGGTTTACATTTGCTGCAATAGAATGGAAGCCCAGTGTTTTAAAACCAACTTTTGTTATTTCTTTGATAGCGGCGCTCATAATGCCCCTGCCCTGGTATTGGGGAGATAGCATATAACCAATCTCAGATCTGTAATGCTCGGGCGTAACTTCCCAAAAGCCGATGTTACCTATCATGTCCTCATCTCCGGGCAAAGTAATAGCCCACATGGCAGCCTCGTGGCGTTGTTGCAGATCAAGTATCAGATTGATGAGTTTACCGGCGTCATCAATCGACTCCATTAATGGCCTGTCTATGTAGCGCATTATCTTGGGATCTTTCCTTAACTTATACAACTGTTCTGCATCATTAATATTTATTGGTCGCAGGGTTATGTTCGGCGTGCGTATGGTGGGCAGATATTTGAGGTTGATGTTTTGCATAAATAACGTTGGCGAACATTTGATAACTATTGCTGTTGTAAGATAAACAAACAAAACAGGGCAAATGAAACCTTATGTAATTATATGTGCGCTTGCACTGGCCTCATGTGCCGGCAATGGCGATAAAAAAGCTGATACAACCGCAACTGCCACCGGTGATACCGCCGCAACATCTGGGATGAAAGCACCCGCCCAGGATATGGATTATTGCTTTATACACACCGAGGGTACAAGTAACCAGGATACTACAGCTGTACACCTATTATTAAAGAGTGGCAAAGTAACCGGCGAAATGAAATGGTTGCCAAAAGAAAAGGATAGCCGTAAAGGCACCTTAAACGGTACAATAACCGGCGACGAAATAAAAGCTGTTTGGAGCTTTATGCAAGAGGGGATGAAAGATTCAATTAATGTAGCCTTTAAATTATCGGCCCAGGAACTGGCCCAAAAACCACTTAAGGTTAATGCTGCAGACGGCAGGCAGGTTACTGATGAAACTGCCGGATATACCTTAATATATAAGCTGGATAATTGCAGTCAATTTAAAACAGCTGGTAAACCGGCATTGTAAGTAAAAGTTACTATGGGCCTTGCGGCTTTCTCAAATGCCTCGTTCAAAACAACGGGGCATTTTTATTTATGTAGGTCGCCCTTAATTAGTCGGCGGTAGCAATGTCTGATTTAGGAGTAGCAGAGGTAACTTTTACCTTAAGGTTGCTGATCTCTTCTTTGGCGTTAACCGTTTTTTGTGCGCTATCATTTTTGTTTGATAGTGAATATGCTGTAACGGCCGAAGTTAAAACTAATGCTGCTGCTATGATTATCTTTTTCATGTAGAGTATATCTTATTATATATAGTAGTACGGGAAACAATTAGTCAGCAGTACCGATATCTTTTTTAGTATCTGCAGTGCCAATGTCTTTTTTGGTATCAGCGGTACCTATGTCTTTCTTTGTATCAGCAGTACCAATATCTTTTTTGGTTACATCTGCGGTGCCAATGTCTTTTTTAGTGCCTGTTGCTGCGTTAGCTACTGATAAACCTGTTGATAAAATTACTGCTGCTGCTATAATGAACTTTTTCATGTTGTTATGTCTTGTTAGGGGTATTGTTATTTGTTGTGTTAGTGCTATTTGTTATTGTGGAATAAGGCTGTGGTTGCGATAATTAGTCAGCAGTACCGATATCTTTTTTAGTATCTGCAGTGCCAATGTCTTTTTTGGTATCAGCAGTACCTATGTCTTTCTTAGTGTCAGCAGTGCCGATATCTTTTTTGGTTACGTCTGCAGTGCCAATGTCTTTTTTAGTGCCTGTTGCTGCGTTAGCTACTGATAAACCTGTTGATAAAACTACTGCTGCTGCTATGATGAACTTTTTCATGTTGTTATATTTTGAATGTTTTTATATCTGTTGTTATTGAAATCTTTTGTTGTGGAATAAGGCTGCGGTGATAATTAGTCAGCAGTACCGATATCTTTTTTAGTATCTGCGGTGCCAATGTCTTTTTTGGTATCAGCAGTACCTATGTCTTTTTTAGTGTCAGCAGTACCGATATCTTTTTTGGTTACGTCTGCAGTGCCGATGTCTTTTTTAGTGCCTGTTGCTGCGTTAGCTACTGATAAACCTGTTGATAAAATTACTGCTGCTGCTATAATGAACTTTTTCATGTTGTCTTTTATTGGGGGATTGTTATTTGTTGTTAATGCTATTTGTTATTGTGGAATAAGGCTGTGGTTGCGATAATTAGTCAGCAGTACCGATATCTTTTTTAGTATCTGCAGTGCCAATGTCTTTTTTGGTATCAGCAGTACCTATGTCTTTCTTAGTGTCAGCAGTGCCGATATCTTTTTTGGTTACGTCTGCAGTGCCAATGTCTTTTTTAGTGCCTGTTGCTGCGTTAGCTACTGATAAACCTGTTGATAAAACTACTGCTGCTGCTATGATGAACTTTTTCATGTTGTTATATTTTGAATGTTTTTATATCTGTTGTTAATTGAAATCTCTTGTTTTGGAATAAGGCTGTGGTTGCGATAATTAGTCAGCAGTACCGATATCTTTTTTAGTATCTGCAGTGCCAATGTCTTTTTTGGTATCAGCAGTACCTATGTCTTTCTTAGTGTCAGCAGTGCCGATATCTTTTTTGGTTACGTCTGCAGTGCCAATGTCTTTTTTAGTGCCTGTTGCTGCGTTAGCTACTGATAAACCTGTTGATAAAACTACTGCTGCTGCTATGATGAACTTTTTCATGTTGTTATATTTTGAATGTTTTTATATCTGTTGTTAATTGAAATCTCTTGTTTTGGAATAAGGCTGTGGTTGCGATAATTAGTCAGCAGTACCGATATCTTTTTTAGTATCTGCAGTGCCAATGTCTTTTTTGGTATCAGCAGTACCGATGTCTTTCTTAGTATCAGCAGTACCAATGTCTTTTTTGGTTGAATCAGCGGTACCGATATCTTTTTTAGTGATGGTTGCGTTAGCTACTGATAAACCTGTTGATAAAACTACTGCTGCTGCTATGATGAACTTTTTCATGATTGTCTTTTATATTTTAAATGTTTTTATATCTGTTGTTTGTTATTGGCTTTGTTGTAATTAGTCGGCAGTACCGATATCTTTTTTAGTCATTTTGCTAACCTGGTCAGCATTTGTTGCTACCGGTGCGTTTTCTTCTTTCTGCGGGATAGAAGGGGTAGCGAGGGTAGTATCGCGGTGCATAAATGCATTTGCTGAAAGGATGCCGGTTGATAGGATTACGGCTGCTGCAATGATTGACTTTTTCATGTTTTAAATTTTTAAGTTTCTTTTATCAGGGGTATTGAATAATCTCTTTTGTTAATTATGATCCGGTATCGTTATTAGTCGGCAGTGCCAATATCTTTAAGGTTTGATGACGTGCTGCGCTCGTAACGTGCAGTTGATTTAAGATCTGCTTGTTTGGTGCATGAAGGCAGTATGCCTGATGTTGCCACGATGATTGCTGCTATAATGATCTTTTTCATAATTTCTAAGTTCTTAAGTTCTGTTATCCGGTTGTATGAATGGTATGCTTGGGCAATTAGTCGGCTGTACCTACTTCTTTTCTGAAAGCTGATGTAGGCTGTTCAATTTTTGCAGTGTTTTGCACTTTGTTGTCATCCTGTTTTGAGGTTGATGCCAGTAGGCCGCTTGTTGCCATGATTATTACTGCTGCTGCTATTACCTTTTTCATATCGTGTTGAATTTTAATGGTCTTTGTTGTTGTGTTAAAAAATTAATCTGCTGTACCCACGTCTTTTCTCATCCCAATGGTTGCCTTTAGCAGCACATCCATACTTGTACGAACGCTTGTGTGCTTAATGCAAGACGTCAAGAATATTCCGCTGAGGAGTAAGATGTATCCAAGTACAGTTTTTTTCATTTTAGTATTGATTAACATTTTTATTTAACTATCTTGCTTGCTAATACTTTTTCATTTTGCCTAACTACACACTTTTAATTCCTGATGTAATTATAGGTTGATAAAGTTTACCGTATGGAATATTATTTTCGGCAACGTAATAATACGCCAATATCAGTCTAACTTATTAACAATCAATAAATTAACAATACAAATATAAATATGTTTTTTAATTTTCAAGCAACTGTTAAAAAAAAATTATTGCCCAAATTTTCGTTAATTTTAACCACTATAATTATGTGCAATTAATTTCATAACTTTCACCCATATATTACCGTATAGAGTGCTGATGAATAAAACCTTTACTCTTCTCTTTTTCCTGTTAACTACGTTTATCGTATACGCGAAGGGTAATGATGATGTTACGCTGAAGGATACTACTGAAATTATAAAACTCAACAAGCAGGCCTATGCCAATCGCTTAACCAGCCCCGAGCAAACCATAGCCGATGCAAGCAAAGCTTTGGATATGGCAGTTAAGCTTGATTATAAGGCAGGTATAGGCGAAGCTTACCGTGTTAGAGGTATTGGTTATTACTACTTAAACCAGGCCACCGCCGCTATTAATGATTACCTTAATGCCCTAAGCACTTTCGAGAAAGCAAAAGACCTGCGCAGCGAAGCACGGGTAGATAACAATATTGGTAACCTTTACCTTGATAATAACCTTACAAAGGCTTTAGAGTATTTCAAAAAATCGCTTGTTATAACCGAACGTTTAAATGATAGCAGCCTTACAGCTTCGCTATATATGAACATTGGTAACGTTTATTACCGCAAGAAAAGTTTTAACCAGGCACTTAACTACTACGATAAGAGTAATGCGCTTTTCATAAGCCTTAAAGACTCGGCCAACCTGGTGCAGTGTTTGCAAAACAGGGGGGTGATATACTATTGGCTTAACCAGTATGATGCGGCGGAGAAACTGCTGTTAGCCGCAAATAAATCGGCCAAACAGCTTGACCTGAATAAGCCGGTGGCCAGCACAAACCTCACGCTTGCCTCGCTTTACATAGCCCAGGGTAAGTTTGACGAAGCCGAGCGCATTGTACGCGAGGGCGAAGCTTATGCCGTGGCTCTTAAAGATGAAAAGCTGACTAACGATTATAACTACACCATTTACCAGTTAGAATCAAAAAAGAAGAACTACGAGAAGGCATTGCATTACCTTCAACTCATTTTTAAGCAGGATAGTTCTATCCACCAGTCAAACGAATCGACCCAGATAAACCTCATTCAAGAGCAGTTTAAACAGGAAGCCAAACAGCGCGACACTGAGTTGTTGCTGGTAAACCAGCAAAACGATCGTATAAAATTTTGGGCAGTAACCGTTGTTGCGGGCCTGCTGTTGGTAGTAATTGGCTTGCTGGTTAGCAATGTAAAACGCAAAGCAGCCACCAACGAGCAGCTTACCGGCCTTAACGAGGAAGTATCGCGCCAAAAGGATAACCTTGACAGGGTTAACCATCACCTCGAGGAGATTATTGATGAGCGTACTAAAGACCTGCAGGTGAAGAATAAAAAGCTTTCCGATTACTCTTCATATCTCTCACACCAGATCCGTGGGCCTATAGCCACTTTGCGCGGTTTAATGAACCTCGAGAAAGAAGGCCTTGTTGACGAGAAAGAATGCATTACCATGATGGATAAATGTGTATCAGATATCGACCAAAAGATCATCGAAATGAGCGAAATGCTTAACGATGGGCCTAAGACCATTGTTTAAAAACGCATATTTATCAAAACCTGCTTTTTTGCCTGCAACTAAAATAGGCATTGCAGCGTCATTATAGTACATTCTGCATATCCATGAAAATACTTCTTGTAATCCTCATTTTATCTATCCCCAATATTGTGCTTGCCCAGCAATGCGATTGTAAGGTAAATTTTGATTATACCGTAAATCATGTAAGAACTGATTATGCCGGCTTTAATGATAAGGTCAAAAAAAGCAACATTAAGGCGTTTGAGAAATTTACAGCTTTGCTGAGGAGTAAAGCGCTAACAACAAACAGTGTTGATTCTTGCTACGTGCTTTTAAGAACCTGGACTAACTACTTCAAAGATAATCACCTTCGCGTGCAGTTAGATTGGCGATACAGGAAGGCATATCCAGAGGTGGCAAAGAAACTTAATCAGCAGTTTGCAAAACCCGTAGCCACATCATCAGCCGATAAACCCGATCCCGAAACTAATTTCAAGGTACTTGATAATCAAATGATGTTATTAAGGCTGCCCTCGTTTGAGTGGTCTGAAAAGAAAAGTATTGACAGCCTGTTTAAACTGTACGAGAAAGAGTTGAAGCACTCTGCTAACTGGATAATTGACCTGCGTGAAAACACCGGCGGTACCGACTATGCCTTCAGTAGCCTGATGCCGTATGTTTATACAAACCCGATAAAGATAAAACCCGACGAGTATCTTTCCTCAGAAGAGAACATCCGGATCTTGACCGAAAACCTAAAAGGCGATGATATGTCTAAAGCGGGTAAAGACTTTTTAGGAAATCTGATTGCTCTAATGAAGAATCATCCAAACCAATTTGTCAACCCATCAGGGAAAGATGAATTTGAGATAAAAATGGATTCGGTTCACCAATATCCCGCACGGATAGCAATACTTATCGACCGCTACACCGCAAGCTCTGCCGAATCATTTCTGCTAAGTGCTGTTCAAAGTAAGAAGGTAAAAGTATATGGCGAACACTCAGCAGGTACGTTAGATTATAGCAATACCCAGTTCTTTGATATTCCTGCTAAAGAATTCAATCTCGTAATCCCGATCGCACGCTCTATGCGATTGCCCGAACATCCGATCGATAATATCGGTGTAAAACCCGATGTAAAGATCGACGCCGGTGAGAAGGACAAGATCGGCTATGTGCGCAAGGTAATGGAGAAAGACAATAAGTGATGAATTGCGGCTAATTATGCAGCCGGATAACTACTGTGGATCTGTGCTTCCATTAAGCCCAAGTATACGCAATACCTTGATATCATTTGCAGAATGAGTAATTGCCTGTGGCGTTTGTAGCCTTCGGTTTCAAAGGCCAGGGTTTGGTCGCCGGCGGTTACAAAAAACCTTACTTCGCCAGCACGTTGTTTTGCCTTTGATTTAAACATATCAAATACCTTCACTTTTAAATTGCTGCGGCGGTCGTGTATAGTGCCGTTGTTGTTTTTAGCAGTGTTTGGTATTGATATCATGTAGTTAGACATACAGTGCATTTTTATAGATGTACCTGTATATTACAACAATGCAACCAAATAGGCCAAACTTTATAGCTTAAAACCAGATTGAATAAAAAAACGGTAACAGAACCTCGTTTTATTTCATTTAATGTAAAAAATTAAGACTGGCTTAAATTTATTACCACTAACGTAAAATACTGAGAATCTGTTACCGAACTAAAAAACAGGATACCTGTTTTGTTTTTTGAACAGTAGGGGTGCTTATAACTATAGCAGGGGTATCTATAATCAATGGGCAACACCGTTTTTGTTCAACAATTCTTCGTAAAGCAATATCACTTTACGCTGCAGGCTTGCAATTTCGGTCTCGCGATCAAGCAATTTCTTCTGAACAATGTTAAGGCTTTGGTCCTGCACGGGAGCTTCTTCTGCATGGTCAAGCGAAAGCAGGTTTACCACACTCACTTCAAATATGTTTGCGATCTGCTCTAAACGCGACAGGTTAATGTCGGTAACACCGGTTTCAATTTTTGAAAACGCCGGGATAGAGATACCTAAACGGTTCGCAACATCTTCCTGACTCCAACCGTGCTCGTGGCGTAACGCTCTTATATTCTTGCCAGCCGATTTGTTGGTCTTTTTCTTAATAGTCTCGCTCATCATGTACATAATAGTTAATTAAGGGAATAAGGGTATTAACCTTTAACCAATATGGATGCCAATGGCGAAAAGTGCCTCTATTGCGTCAAATTAACGTTTAGTTAACGATGGCGATTTTTTGATGTGGAATATGTTCCCCAAAAAATGGGTATTTCCACTATTTTACTCAGTAACAATACTCAGTTTTGCAAACTTCAGAAGTAGTTGTTTCTGACCAATTTCCTTAAAGAAAATGGTTGCTTTTATATCCGGTTTGTTACCCTCAAGACTTATTACCTTACCAAAACCGAACCGTTCATGTTCTACCTGCATACCAACCTGTAAATTTGAAGTATCAGAAGGCTTAAATCCAGCCGATGGTACGTGCGCTTTGGCCAGCATCGATGTGGTTTTAACAGGCGGTGCGGTAGCGGGTTTTGGTTTAGAAAAACTATCAGCGGGCTTGCGACTCCAGGCACTGCGCTCATCGCCAAAAGATGAACTTGCGGCAGGGGCAGGCTTGGCAGAAAAGTCGAGCTCAAGGTATTTGGCGTTTATTTCGTCAATAAAACGGCTTGGCTCGCAGTTAATGAGCGTACCAAATTTAAAGCGCGATGTAGCGTAGCTGATGGTGAGTTTGTACTCGGCGCGGGTAATGGCCACATAGAACAGGCGGCGCTCTTCCTCAAGGTCGCTGCGCGAGTTTAATGACATCTGCGACGGGAACAGGTTTTCTTCTAATCCCACAATGTGCACCTGCGGAAATTCGAGCCCTTTTGAGGAGTGGATGGTCATCAATGAAACGGTATCTGCATCCTTGTTTTTGTCGTTATCATCATTGGTTAAAAGGGCCACATCCTGCATAAAAATATCGAGGCCTTTTTCCTCAATATCTTCCCGTTCTGAGAACTCTTTTATACCATTCAATAACTCCTGGATGTTTTCGTACCGGTTAAGTCCCTCAACAGATTTATCGGCATATAGGTCTTTTAATAAACCCGAATGTTGCGCAATATGTAATGCTGCATCATACGCACTTAAAGTTTTGGTTATCACCTGGAAACTCTGGATCATGGTGGCAAATGCCATCAGTGATGCCGGTGCTTTTTCTACATAGCGTGGCGCATCCAAAATTGCCTCGAAAGGTGTTATCTGGTGTTGATCGGCCGCAACAATAACACGGTCAACCGTGGTATCGCCGATGCCGCGTTTTGGGTA
Source organism: Mucilaginibacter conchicola (assembly GCF_003432115.1). Lineage (GTDB taxonomy): Bacteria > Bacteroidota > Bacteroidia > Sphingobacteriales > Sphingobacteriaceae > Mucilaginibacter > Mucilaginibacter conchicola. The sequence goes on along the minus strand of NZ_QWDC01000001.1, from coordinate 942,381 downwards.
ATTGATAACACGTTTTAGCGCTTCCTCATCGTTAGGGTTAAATGTAAGCCTGAAATAGGCTATCATGTCTTTTATTTCCTTACGCTGATAGAAAGACATGCCCCCGTAGATCTTGTAAGGAATGTTCAGCTTACGCAAAGCCTCTTCCATTGAGCGCGATTGTGCATTGGTGCGGTAAAGAATGGCAAAATCTTTCCATTTTAAACCGTTGGTGCTGCGCTGGTGCATAATCGCATCGGCCACCATTTTACCTTCCTCGTTATCGCTAAAGGCGCGCATTATCTTTATCTTATCGCCGGTATCTTTCTCAGAGAAAACATTCTTTTTCAGCTGATCTTTATTATTGGCGATGATGCTGTTGGCAACATTTACAATGTTTTGGGTAGAGCGGTAGTTCTGCTCCAATTTGAAAACTTTTAGGTCAGGGTAATCCTTCTCAAAGTTTAAGATGTTCTGAATATTGGCTCCGCGGAATGCGTAGATACTCTGCGCATCATCGCCCACCACACAAAGGTTTTCGTTAACCGATGCCAGGCGCTTAACAATGCTATATTGCGAGTGGTTGGTATCCTGGTACTCATCAACCATGATGTACTTGAATTTATGCTGATATTTATTTCTAACATCGGCGTGGTCTCTAAGCAATTCGTTGGTTTTTAGCAGCAAGTCGTCAAAATCCATGGCACCGGCACGGTAACAGCGCTGGGCGTAGGTCTCATATATTTTACCCAACAGCGGGCGCCTTTGCGAATCGTCTTCGGCTTGTATCTGCGGGTTGCCCTGGTAAGCAGCCGGCGTTAGCAACGCACTTTTTGCGGCCGAGATACGGTTGAGTACAAAGTTTACAGCGTAAAGCTTGTCGTCTAATTGCATCTCTTTCAAAATGGCACGCAGAACGCTCTTGCTGTCGTCGGTATCGTAAATGGTAAAATTACTTGGGTAGCCCAGTTTATCGGCCTCTACACGTAATATTTTGGCGAACACGGAGTGGAAGGTACCCATCCAGATATTTTTGGCCTCGGGGCCAACAATGTGGTTGATACGCTCGCGCATTTCTTTGGCGGCCTTGTTGGTAAAGGTAAGTACCAGTATGTTAAAAGAATCTACACCGCTGCGGATAAGGTGCGCCACACGATAGGTAATAACACGTGTTTTGCCCGATCCTGCGCCCGCAATGATCATCACCGGGCCTTTAATTTGTAAAACGGCAGCTTTTTGTTCGGGATTTAACCCCTGTAAGTAATCCAAATCCAGTTCCTCTTTTCTGTGTCTGCGAAATTAACACTTTGGCAGGGAAAGCTAACAAAATTGGTAAGGCAAATTTTCCACTTATCAAATAAGTTGTTGAATTTTTACCGGCCCCTTGTAATTTACAATACGCCCGAAAGGTTTAAAACCTATTTCAACCTCTATTTCTATGCTGTCGCCGGCATCGGTACCTGTGGCGTATACGCAGGGTGTGAAAAAACGCGGCATCGGGATACCTAAAATGCTGGTGGCTGTATCATAAATAATAAGATCGCCATTTATTACATCTGCCTTGAGGTATATATTTACAATTTTGAATCGCTCTGTCAGGAATTTTCCGGTAAGCCATTGTTTAGATATCACCCTTTTATCGCCAAGCCTACGGCTCCATATTTCATGGGCAGGTGCAGGCGTAACTATTAACTCTGCTACGGCTGCTTCAGCGTTTGCTGGCATATCGGCAATGTAAGCAAGCGCTTTACAAACAGGATTAGTCCCCCTTGTAACTTTAAATTGGCCTAACGCTTTTATCGGTTTTTTTGATTGATGAAATGCTTTCAGATTTTGAGACAGGCTGTCAAAAGCGTCGCCCAGCAATTGTTGATATAAACTTTTATCGCTTTGCGTTACCTCATTCAGTTTACCTGTTACGGCCTGGTAAATTATCCACCCGAATGGTACCAGCCAGATTATATCATTCCAAACATTTACCCAAAAGAAAGCGGGAGCAAGCTTACCCAACCAGATATAATAAACTGAGCCTACAGGCCCCAGCAGTTTACCAATAAAGCCCACCAATATGAGCGGCCAATATGCCTGCGGATCGCGCCCGGCAAAGTAGTAGGCCACACCGTAAACGCCCACCAGCATACCCACACATTGCAAAATAATGAGCAGGAAATCAGTAGGCGGGTTGCCAAACAGGATAATCTCCGGTTTGAGTGATATCACTGCTCCCCAGAAAATATTGTACGCAGCCGCCAGATACATGATGATTTTGGCAATTTTGAGTTTGGTGTGCATGATGACGAGTGAGGTTTCTTAAAAAGGTGTCGTTTAAACGAAGTTATTATTTTGAGCATAAACGATATATTCTTCAAAAACCTGACAGAATGTATCAAATGAAATGTTATACCGGTCAACCGGGCCGTCGTTTGGGCGTTGTATGATGAAAATCACGTTCGGCTTTTTATAAAGCAATAACAAACTACTTGTCTGATTGGTAAACTGTTCACCAAAAAAAATGTATAATTCAATGCGTTTTTCTATCTCCTCATCGGTGATGCCATCTGTATCGCCAAGTAAAAAGAAATCAACGAGAAAATACATTATCTCTTTTGGTGAAAAATCATCGAATACAGCCCGGTAATATTTTTCTTTTTCATTTATAAACTTTTGGTATTGGGTAATTGAATCTCCCAATTCCGAAGATTTCGTGAATGAACCATACGCTATTCCTTCCGTCCAAAATCGTAGTTTGTATCTGCTTTTCTTTTTAGCAAATCCTAATTCTATAGCAAACTTTTCTTTATCTCCAAATAATATAGTTTCTTCCATTTAGCACTAATTTAGGTTATTCGTTTCGGGCAGTTTTGAATTTGCAGCTACTTAGCCGGGGCCCAAAATTCTATCTTTTTTATGTCGGTTAATTTGCCGGCACATCTACCTGCATCGTTAGCATTGCGAGCGTCAAATTTCCCTTCTATCAATACATACTTTGCTGAAAACCACTTAAAATTTGGAAACTTACTTTTTAGAGTCGTTGTGTCAATCCACAAAGCATTTTCTTGTATTGATTTGTCGTAATCATATTTATCGTCATATAAAACATTTTGTTCCTGTCCGATATGTAAATAACCTCTTACCCTTATATAATGATGATCAAAAATCGTTGGATTGAGTACAAGCCCAAGAATTTCGGCGTCGAGAACTTTTTGCGAGTTGCTTTTGGCGGCTTTATTTACCGGTGCTTTGGTTGCTGTGTGTTGGCAAGCGGTCAATATAAAGAAAGTTAAGACTAAGGATGATAAGGTGCTGCGATTCATGCAAAGGTTGTTTGTACAAGTATACGTTCTCAGTTACTAATATTATAAAATGTCTTAAATAACGCAGGCAACTGAACTCACTCCGACATCTCCGCCGTGGCGGATTGTCGACCCTCTCTGCTTCGCAAGGAGGGTGAAGAAGTTTTGATTTATTAAAACCCTCTTTTCGAGCAGCGAAGAGAGGGTCGCGCACGAAGTGTCGCGGGGTGAGTAAAATAATAAAGCGGCCACCTTTGCATATCCCTAAAACAATTAACAATTTCGGGCTTTGTTTATTAAATCATCCACCGCTTATGAATCGCCTCGCCAATGCTACTTCGCCATATCTTTTGCAGCATGCCAATAATCCGGTCGACTGGTACCCATGGGGACCCGAGGCTTTGCAAAAGGCTAAAGAAGAGAACAAACTGATACTGGTGAGCATAGGCTACTCGGCCTGCCATTGGTGCCATGTAATGGAGCATGAGAGCTTTGAGGACGATGGCGTAGCCGCGCTGATGAACGAGTACTTCGTTTGTATAAAAGTAGACCGCGAAGAGCGCCCGGACATCGACCAGATATATATGAGTGCTGTGCAACTCATGAGCGGCAGAGGCGGCTGGCCGCTTAATTGTATCTGCCTGCCAGATCAGCGGCCTATCTACGGCGGTACCTATTTCCGTAAAAACGACTGGGCGTCATTACTGCTTAACCTCGCCGATTTTTTCAAAACCAAGCCCGAGGAAGCTGAAGATTATGCCGTAAAACTCACAGAGGGTATCAAACAATATGAATCAGTGCCTTTTGTGGCACAGTCGGCAGAATACAACAAAGAAATGCTGGAGCCTATCATGGCAACCTGGCGCCGATATATCGACCCCGTTGAAGGTGGCTTTGGCGGCGCGCCAAAATTCCCGATGCCGGCCAACTGGATCTTCCTGATGCGTTATGCCCACCTGATGAAAGATGAAGGCATTGCCGAAAACGTAAAACTCACCCTGCAAAAAATGGCCTATGGTGGTATTTACGACCACATAGGCGGCGGTTTTGCCCGTTATGCGGTTGATGGTGTTTGGCACGTACCGCACTTCGAGAAAATGCTGTATGATAACGGCCAGTTACTGAGCCTGTACGCCGAAGCTTATACCTGGAATGCCGACCCTCTTTATGCAGAAGTAGCTGAAGAAATCATCAGCTTTGTGAAACGCGAATTAACATCGCCCCAAAGCGGTTTTTACTCGGCACTTGATGCGGATAGCGAAGGAAAAGAAGGCAAGTTCTATATATTTACTCAGGATGAATTGGCCGACATTTTAGGCGATGATGCACCCTTATTTAATGCTTACTATCACGTAACCGAAGAAGGTAATTGGGAAGAGGAGCAGAGTAATGTGTTTTTCCGCAGGGATGATGAGAATGCCATTGCAGCACAATTTGATATCACAACCGATGAGTTACGCAGCCGTGTAAATGCAGCCAAACAAAAAGTATTAGCCGCCCGCAGCCAACGCATAAGGCCGGGTCTGGATAACAAGATCCTTGCATCGTGGAATGGCCTTATGCTGAAAGGCCTTTGCGAGGCTTACCGCACGTTTAGCAAACCGGCTTACCTTGAACTGGCTTTGCAGAATGCTGCATTTATCAGCACCGAAATGATGAGCGGAAGTAAACTTGCCCGTGTTTACAACAACTCCCTCTCCTTTGGAGAAGGCCGGGGAGAGGCTGTAGCTTTCCTTGATGACTACGCTAACGTTGCCGACGCTTTCATTGCCTTATATGAGGTCACCTTTAACGAGCATTGGCTGATCCAGGCACAAAAGTTAACCGACTATGCCCTGCAGCATTTTTATAATGAAGAAGGTGGGATATTCTATTATACCGCTGATAACGATGAGCAGCTCATTGCCCGTAAATCTGAAATTATGGATGGGGTGATACCTGCGTCAAACTCTGTAATGGCACGTAACCTTAAAAAGCTGGGCTTGCTGTTCGATAACGATGGTTACCATGAAGTGTCGGCGCAATTACTGCGTAATATTATTCCGCATCTGGCTAAATACGGTACCGCTTATCCAAACTGGACAATGTTGTTGTTGGATGAGATTTTCGGCGTAAATGAGGTGGCCATTACCGGCCCCGAAAATGAAGCTGTGCGCCGCGAATTTGAACAGCATTACCTACCCAATAAGGTGATGTTGGGCGGCGAAACAGGCACACTTCCGTTGCTTGAGGGCCGTTTGGGCGACAACACGCGTATCTTCATTTGCCGCGACCGTACCTGTGGCCTGCCAACCTTTAGCGTGGGCGATGCACTAAAACAAATAGCCAACTAATTAGTATTTAATAATAAATAGGCGGTGTTAAAAAAAATTAGCACCTTGCCGGCCAAAACTATCAATTGCATGAAAATTCAACCACAACACGTAGTGTCACTAACATACGATCTGTATGTAAAGAAAGAGGACGGTGAAGAAGGTCTTGTAGAAAGCGCAACGCAAGAGCAGCCGCTTACATTTTTGTTTGGCGCAGGCCAGATGATCCCAAAATTTGAAGAGAATTTAAGTACGCTATCAACCGGCGATGCTTATGATTTCCGCATATCAGCACAGGATGGTTACGGCGAGTACGATCAGGAAGCTGTTGCTAACCTACCAAAAGAAATGTTCCAGGGTCAGGGTGCAGATCTACCACAGGTAGGCGAAATATTGCCTCTGCAGGATAATAATGGTAACCGTTTCCAGGGCCAGGTGGTTTCTATCACAGAAGACTCGGTAATTGTTGACCTTAACCACCCAATGGCAGGCCAGGAGTTACACTTTAAAGGCGAGATCATCAACGTTCGTCCGGCTACTCCAGAAGAGCTATCTCACGGCCATGCACATGGCCCGGATGGTCATCACGGTCACTAAGAGAAAGAACTCAATTAATATTAAACAATAACGGCGCTATATAGCGCCGTTATTGTTATTTCAGAAAATCTATTGTACCGTTATCATTCAATGTACATTCTATCATGATCCTGCATGCCACAGGTTCCCCGTTGTAGGTTGCAGGCGTAAAAATAAGGTCATCAGGGTTGGGAAGTTTCAGGTTCATACGAATATCCTCCATCAGTTCGTTTGTTGGCTGATAAACCAGGTGCACCGTATAATCGGCAAGGCGGCCGCCCTGGCTCACCAGTAATTCAACAACAACTTTTATCTTACTGAAATCATAATCGGCACGGGTATATCTTTTCGGTATCCTGAATAAGGAAACATAAGGCATATATCCGTAATAGCAACCGCCAATACGCAAAGGCTTATCGGCTTTGGCGTTAGCCACTTGAATGGTATCAAAAGTGCGGTCGATAAAGTAATGTATGTTTGAAGTTGAGTCTTCCGGTGCTTCAAATACAAATTGCTGCTTATCAAAATTATAGCTTTGTACTACCGTGCCGCGGTTATTGTAAAACTGCCATAAACCCACCCGTTTGCCATTGTTGTAGGCGCCACTGGCAATTGCAATTTTCTTTTTATACAGCGCCTGGTACATTCCATGGCGTGTATTGCCATTATTAAGTACAAGGAAATTTTCTGTAATAGTGTTGGTTAGTTTACGGGTTACTTTTGTGGTTTCCTGCGCAGAAACTTTTAAATGTGATAAGGCAAAAAATAAAACGAGGTAGAAGCGGTAACGCATTTGGTATAATTGTAATTATTTAACCTCTATAACGGGGTTTATGTTCTTTAACTCGGCTATAAAATTATCAGAATCCTGCGGAGATATCATTACCGAATCAAACTTATTATAAAATATCTCCAACCTGTCAAGTGACAGGGCAGGTGCGCTCAGCGGGCTGCGGGTATGTTCTATTTTAGTAATGGCAGCTATATCTACATTAATGTTTATCATGAAACCGCAGCGTACGTTTAGGTTGTTATTGCTGATGGTATACTTGGTGTTCAGTAACATAGGTAGTGTTAAGCCCAGTACTACCACCAGGCAAATAATTGCCGGTAAATATTTACCGCTCGCTATGCTTAGCACTACTACGGCTATTGTTATAAGAAAGGGGATATAGATCACCCAGCCTTTTTTTGACTGATAAATTTGTACGCTTGCTGTCATGACCTAAATATAAGGTTTTATTTGTTACCCCCCGTTACGGCCACGCCTGCCGCCACCGCCGCCAAAGTTTCCGCGGCCGCCCTGCCTGCCCGCAAACTTTTGCAAACGCATGCTGAACGATACCATGAAATACCGGCCCAAACGGTTGCTGCGCGTATCGATGATCTGGTTGCCGGATACCACGCGCGATACGCCTGTGTTCTGGTTAAACAAATCAAATGCCTGGAAACGTAGCGCTGCCAGGTGGTTCTTCATAAACTGGTATTCCACGTAAGTGCTCAGCAGGGTAGGGTTGGCCTTTACCGTGGCGCTGAAGCCATGGTTAATGGTTTGGGTGAGATTGTATCCCAATACTATATCCTTAAAGAAATAGCTGCGGCCATCCAAACCTAAAGTCCAGGTTTTGGCATCGGTGTTAATGGACGATGGCAGGCTATAGCGGGTAGAGTTGATGCTGTAGTTGCCGCTCACCTCGGTATCCATAAGGCTGTCTATATCTATCCGCAGCTTAGCTCCCTGGTTAAATACCCAGTTTTTGCCTTCGTTGCGCTGGCCCTCAATAAAATTGATGTTGTTATTGAACCCTGCACCACCGCTAAGTGTAGCCGTAAACTTGCGATTGGCAAATGGTTTAGAGAACGAGTAGTTACCATTGGCGCTGTAAAAACCGCTGGTATTTAAATAGCGTGTTTCCTGTATAAAACGTGTAGTATCTAAGCCCGTGCCGGTAATAGGCTGCGTATTGGTAACTATCTTATTTTGTGTTGAATTGAACGACAGGTTGGCAAACAACGAGTTACCGCTGGCTATATCAAATTGGTTATACCGCAAAGCGATGTTATTGCTGAACTCAGGTTTCAGGTCGGGGTTGCCGTAGATACGGTTTTGCGGGTTAGAGAAATCTGGCTGCAGTTGCAGTTGCGTAAAGCTTGGTTGGTTGTTGCTGCCGGTATAGTTGAATGATAGCGAATGGTTACGTTTAAAGTTGTAAATAAACCTTGCAGTAGGGATGTAATTGAAGGTATTGGTTGATGTAGAAAAATTATGCGATTGCCCGCTCAACGTAGCTGGCTGCACTGCCATACCAATGGTATAGTTGTACTTGGTTTTAATGCCGCGCAGGTTCAGTCCAAATTTATTGGTAGTAAACTGGTAATTATAAAGTGTGCTCAGGCTATCAATATAAGTTTGTGCGCCGGTCTCAGGGTCTATACGGTAGTTGTAGCGGTTGTTATCGGTATTACTGCGATTGAACGTATAGTTGCCTTCAAGGAATGTGGTTTTGCCCAAGGGTTCAATATAACTCACATTAACATTAACCCTCGAGGTTTTATTATCTGTATTTATCTGCTGGAAGAGCGGGGTAATAACGCTGTCCTGTTTGGTAGTGTATTGATCGTTAAGTTCCTGGTCGCTTTTGGATAGGCTGATGCCGGTATTGATGCTGAAGTTGCGGCCCTTCTTTTTAAACTTATGGTTATACAAAACACTCACTCCACCACTCGGCGAGGTGGAGTTGGTTAACGCTAATTCATTGCCGCTTATGATTTTGCCATTACGGGTATTGGTGAAAATATCGGTGGTATTATCGCTTGAACTGCTGTAAGAGAAGTTGGGGTTTATCTTCAGGTAATTGGCCGTATCAATTTTGTATTCGATGTTAAAATCAAAACGGTGATTGATGGTATTGTTGCGGCCAACGGTGTTATCATCATTTAATAAAGCCCCGCTCTGGAAAAGGTTTTGCGTTTGCGATGTGCTGCTGATGAGCCTGTCGCGGTCGGCAAAGCTGTAGCTGCCATAAGCTGTTACTTTTTTGCTCCAATCATCACGATAGTTAAAACCCAGCGAGCGGTTGGTGGTAACACCATTAGCCGTACTTACCCCACCCGTAGATCCGCCGCCGCCACCACGCCCGCCGCGCCCACCGCCGCCGCCCTGGCTGCCCAGGTTAAAGGAGTTGTTGTTGGTATTGTTCCATGTACCTAAGGCAGATAATTGCCTGTCTTCTTTAAAAGTATTGGCCGATATACGGGCCTCATAGCGTTCCTGGTTACCCACGCCCACACTGGCCTGCCCAAAGTGCCCCGTGCGTTTGCCGGGCTGAATAGTAATATTCAGGATCTTCTCCGGGTCGCCGGTTTTGATACCGGTTAGATTGGCCTGATCGCCGTAATCGTCAATTACCTGTATGTTCTCAATAATATCTGCCGGTAAGTTCTTAGTAGCGGTTTGCACATCACCGCTAAAGTAATCTTTGCCATTTACGCGCACTTTGGTTACCTGCTTGCCGTGGGCGGTAACGTTGCCATCTTTATCTACTGATACCCCGGGCAGCTTTTTCAGCACATCCTCAACCGGCGAACCCTCGCGCACCTTATATGCCGATGCTTTGTATTCTATTGTATCTTCCTTAATAGTGATGGGGTTAATAGCGATAATGTTAACCGCCTGCAGAAAATTAAGCTGTAATTTCAGTTTTATGGGGTCTAAAACTACCGGCCCTGTATTGTTATCCATTACATATTTACGGGTGATAGCCTGATAGCCAATACCACTTACGGTAATGCTGAAGTTTTTACTGCTAACCGTCGGGAAGGTGAATTTGCCGTTAGCATCGCTGGTAGTTGCAGCACTGTCGGTACTTGTTTTTAATCTAATAGTAACGCCCGGCGCAGCGCCGAGGCTATCGGCAACAGTGCCGGTTACGGCACGTGGTGATTGTTGTTGTGCGTAACCTTTTAATGCTATAAATGGTATAAGCAACAGGAGCAGTAAATATCTGGTCATGACAATTGTGGGTTTGCCTTAATGACCTTCAATGTATCAGTAAGTTTAACGGTTTAGCCAATGTCATACAAATGTTGCAATTTAACAGACATTTTAATGACAAATTAATTATTTATTAAAAAAATTAAAGTTATCTGAAAACTAAACCATACCTTACATCCGTATATCCTCAAAACCCCGATTAATAAACTAATCTCTCTCTTTAATGGCATTTATACACGATGTGCTTGAGGCACCATCTTACGGCTGGAAGAACGCTGATGGCGAATTATCCCAGCCAACCAACAAACAAATTTTCAAGGAATTTACATCACGATTAAACATCTTTAAAAATAAAAAGAACTGGTTGTCTTTTACCGCCTGGATGATGGTAGTAGCCCTGGCTCCGTTCCTTTATCTCTTTATATTCAAGTATTTTAGTTTAACCGGTTTGATCATCGCTTTTGTGTATAGCATGATGGTAATGGGCACGCACGGTACCATTTGGTACCATCGTTACTGTACTCATGGCGCATACAAATTCAGTAATAACTTTTGGCGCTTTGTTACGCAAAATCTTACGCTAAAGATCATTCCTGAGGAGATCTATGCTATATCGCACCACGTGCATCATGCCCTTTCAGATACCCCGGGCGACCCTTACAACGCGCAGGGCGGTTTTCTTTATTGTTTCCTGGCCGATGCTAATCATCAGCCTGTAAACCGTAGCCTTAGCGAAAAACATTTTGAGCGTTGTGTTAAACTGATGAAACACACCGGCGTAACTACTAATAACTACAAACAATACCAGAAATGGGGTTCAATTGCACATCCGTTTCACATGATATTGGGTGTAATTGCCAATTGGGCATTTTGGTTTGCTGTATTTTATCTGTTGGGCGGCATTGGTTTGGTTTGTGCCATATTTGGTGCGGCAGGCGTTTGGGCTGTTGGTGTGCGTACTTTTAATTACGAAGGCCATGGCAAAGGCGAAGATAAGCGCCGCGAGGGGGTAGACTACAATAAGAAGGATATGTCGATAAACCAGGTTTGGCCGGGCATCGTAGCAGGCGAGTGGCATAATAACCATCACCTTTATCCAAAAAGTGCACGCTCGGGTTTTAAACCTTACCAGGTTGATAGTGCCTGGTACTACATAAAGTTTATGAGCTTTATTGGCGCGGTAAGTCATTACCATGATGCCAAACCACAGTTTTATAAAGACTATGTAAGGCCCGATATTAAAAATATTGTGGAGCCTGTTTTTTGCCCGGTAACCGGTAAGCAAATATTTGCGACAGAATAATCCTTATATAAATTTCATCAAAAAGGCGCATACCATTACGGTATGCGCCTTTTTTGTTTAAAAAACCGTTTTAGGCTGCGTTTTTATCAAATGAAATAATAACTTAGTGAACCCAATTATAAAACATAAACGCCCATGCCTAAAATTAAGGTTTGTTTGCTCGCTGTAACGCTGGTGAATATGCTTGCTGCTGCAAGTGTTTTTGCCCAATCAGCTACCGGTATTTTTGAAGGAAGTACCGATGTTGGCAAATCAAAAAGCAAAGGCAGCATTGTTTATAATTCCACTTCACAGCAGTACACCGTAAAAAGCGCGGGCGGCAATATGTGGTTCAGTGCCGATGATATCCATTTTGCATGGAGAAAGATCAAAGGTGATTTTATTCTGCGTACCAATGCTGCTTTTTTAGGTAAGGGTGTTGAGGCGCATCGCAAGTTTGGGTTAATGGTGCGTAAATCGCTCGATGCAAAATCTGCCCATGCAAGTGCAGTTGTGCACGGCGACGGTTTAACCTCGTTACAATACCGTAAAGCCGAAGCCGATAGCACCCGCGAACAAAAGCTAGCCGTTACCGGTGCCGATGTCATCCAGTTAGAAAGACGCGGAAATACCTATACCATGTCGGCGGCGCGCAATGGTGATGTGTTCGGCCCTGAAGAAAAGGTAGATATTGCTCTGGGTGATGATGTATATGTAGGCATCTTTGTCTGTTCGCATAACTCCGATGTTACCGAGACAGCCGTTTTCAGGAACGTTCGTATAGTAAAGCCAGCCCCGGTTGATCTGGTGGCTTATAAACAATACTTAGGTAGTAATATCGAACTGTTGGATATGGGCACGCAAAACAGCCGCGTGGTTTACCAATCCCCAAAATCGCTGCAGGCCCCAAACTGGACTACCGACAATAAATCGCTTATCTACAATAGCGATGGTACACTTTACAAATTTAACCTTGCAACCAACAAGCCAACCGCATTAAATACTGATCCGGCTAAGAATAATAATAACGACCACGTGATATCATTTGATGGCAAGTGGTTAACCATCAGCAGCGGCGATGGTGGCCCATCAATTGGTTACGTTGTACCAATTGATGGCGGCAAAGCCCGCAGGGTTACACAGTTGGGTAAAGGTGCATCATACATGCATGGCTGGTCGCCGGATGGTAAGTGGCTGGTATTTTGTGGCGAACGTAATAAAGAATACGATGTTTACCGCATCCCGGCAGAGGGCGGCCAGGAAGAGCGCCTCACCAATACCCCCGGCCTTGACGATGGCCCCGAGTACACCCCCGATGGTCAGTACATCTACTTTAACTCGGTACGCAGCGGCCTGATGCAGATATGGCGCATGAAAGCTGATGGCTCAGAACAAACGCAGATCACTAACGACGATAACAACAACTGGTTCCCGCATATCTCACCCGATGGTAAGCAGATCGTATTCATCACTTTCCTTAAAAACGAGGTAGCTGCAGGCGATCATCCTTTTTATAAGCATGTGTACATCCGCGTAATGCCAATTGGTGGCGGGCCTGCAAAAGTGGTGGCCTATTTATATGGTGGGCAGGGCACTATCAACACGCCGTCATGGTCGCCGGATAGCAAGCATATTGCCTTTGTGAGTAATACCGATCTGTTGTTTCCGGTGTATCCTTTAAGTAAAAACTAAACAATCAACTAAATCTCAATAAGATGACATCATCCAGAAGAACCTTTTTAAAAAACAGCGCTGTAGCCGTTGCCGCAACCGCTCTTTTGCCAAACAGCTTGTTTGCCGAACCTGCTAAAATGCAGCGTGTAGGTTTACAGTTATATTCGGTACGCGATGCGATGGGTAAAGACCCGATGGCAACTCTTAAGAAACTGGCAGACATGGGCTACACAACAGTAGAACATGCCAACTATGTTAACCGTAAATTTTACGGATGGACAGCCAAAGAATTTAAAAAGGTACTGGATGACCTGGGTTTACAAATGCCAAGCGGCCACACCGTAATGCTGCCAACCCATTGGGATGCCGCCACCAACGATTTTACCGATGCATGGAAAGCAACTGTTGAGGATGCTGCCTACATGGGCCAAAAGTTTGTGATAAGCCCATGGATGGATGAAAAAGTTCGCCATGATACAGATCTGCTGAAACGCACTATGGATCAGTTTAACAAAAGCGGCGAGCTGTGCCAAAAGTATAACATGAAGTTTGGTTACCACAACCACGATTTTGAATTTACCACCATGGTGGGCGATATGCGTTTGTTCGATTATATTATGCAGAACACCGATCCTGACAAGGTATCACAGCAGTTAGATATCGGTAACATGTACGGCCGCGAGAACAACGCCATCTCCCTGATAGAAAAATACCCTGGGCGCTTTATCTCAATGCACGTTAAGGACGAGGTGAAAAGCGCTACCAATACCGAAGGCACCGGTTACGAGAGTACCATTTTAGGTAAAGGTGTATTGCCGGTTAAGGAGACGTTGAAAGTGGCGAAAAAGATTGGCGGAACGGTTTACCTGATCATTGAGCAGGAGTCATATCAAGGCCTCGACCCAATGGATTGTGTAAAAATTGATTTACAAACCATGAAAAAATGGGGATATTAAGGAGTAAAGCATACCTTAACCCTTGCAATTGTATTTCTAACAATTATAAACTTAAAATACGTTGAATTTAAACATGAACCGGCGGGCGGCTATCCGCAACATGGCACTCATAATGGGTAGTGCAGTGGTATTGCCATCATGCCTGCACGATGATAAGGGCAAAGCAGTTGTAGAGCTGAAGCATCTTAAAATAGATGCCGACCAAGAAAAACTGGTGAACAGCCTTACTGAAACCATTTTGCCAAAAACAGATACCCCCGGCGCTGCTGAGCTGGGTATTAACCTTTTTGTGTTTAAAATGCTTGATGATTGTACAAGCAAAGAGCAGCAGGCCGACTTTATAACCGGCCTTGCCGGCTTTGCGGATGAAGCGAAAAAACAAATGGGCAAACCATTTGCCGAAGGTACTGATAAAGAGCGTACTGCTTTTGTAACCCAAATGGAGCAGCACAGCAAAGACAAGAATTATAAGGATAATGCGAAGTCGCTGGCGTTTTACCAGATGGTGAAAGGCCAAACCATATTTGGATATACCACATCTAAATATTTCATGACCAAGCAGGTAGTTTATGAACTGGTGCCGGGCAGGTATAATGCCATGTATCCGGCTAAAAAAGCAATGGCATAACAATGGCAAACTTAAATATAGATAGTATAAAAGAGCGCACGTTTGATGCCATTGTAATAGGCTCGGGCATGAGTGGTGGCTGGGCTGCCAAAGAGTTTACCGGCAAAGGACTTAAAACCCTGGTTTTAGAGCGTGGTCGCGATGTTAAACACTTAAAAGATTATCCAACCACTAACCTGTATCCATGGGAGTTTCCGCACCACGGTGTTTTGCCCGATGAAGTGCAGAAAGCCAATCCGATAGTAAACCGTTGTTATGCCTTCGGCGAAGATGCGGCACACTTTTTTGTGAAAGATGCCGAGCACCCTTATGTACAGGAAAAACCTTTCGATTGGATCCGTGGCTACCAAACCGGTGGTAAATCATTGCTTTGGGCACGCCAAACCCAGCGCTGGAGCGAATTTGATTTTGAAGGCCCCGCCCGTGACGGTTTCGCGGTCGACTGGCCTATCCGTTACGCAGATATTGCGCCATGGTATAGCTATGTAGAGAAATTTGCAGGCATCTCAGGCAATCACGATGGTTTGGCAGAACTGCCTGATGGTGAGTTCCTGCCCGCATTTCCGTTAAATGCAGTAGAAACCTATTTTAAAAATCACGTTAAGGAAAAGTATAAGAACAGGCACGTGATAAGTGCGCGTTGTGCACACTTGTCTAAACCAAACCAGATCCATCTGGATCAGGGTAGGGGGCAGTGCCAGGAGCGTACGCTTTGCCAGCGCGGCTGTCCGTTTGGTGGCTATTTCAGCGCCAACTCGTCAACCATCCCGTGGGCGTTAAAAACAGGACTTTGTACTTTAAGGCCGCATTCGGTGGTGGAATCTATTATCTATGATGATAAAAAAGGCAAAGCGACCGGTGTGCGCGTTATTGATGCACAAACCAAAGAAGCTATTGAATACTACGCACCGGTGATCTTCGTGAACGCTGCTGCGTTGAACAGTAACTTGGTACTGCTTAACTCAACCTCAAGCCGTTTTCCTAATGGTTTGGGTAATGATAGTGGTACGCTGGGTAAATACGTGGCCTTCCATAACTATTCGGCAGGTATAAGTGCAGAGTATGATGGCGCTAAAGAATGGACTACCGATGGCCGTAACCCGGCAGGCGGTGGTTATATCCCTCGCTTCAGGAACGTATATAAGCAGGAGACTGATTTCCTTCGCGGATACGCTGCCGGTTTCTACGCTTACCGTGGCCGCATGCAAAGCGGCGATGGCATAGGGCAGGAATTGAAAGATAACCTGGTTAAAAAAGAGCTGAGCGGCTGGCACGTTGGTTCGCACATGATGGGCGAAACCATCCCTAAAGAGAGTAATTACGTTACGCTTGATAAGAATTTGAAAGACCCTTGGGGTATCCCTCAGTTAAAGATCTCGGTTGATTATGATGATAACGACGAGAAAATGAAGAAGGATTACCTTGAGCAGATGACAGAGATGTTCACCTCGGCGGGCTTCACCAATATACAAACACGCTCAGACAAACGCGCTCCGGGATTAGATATCCATGAGATGGGCGGTGTGCGTATGGGTAAAGATCCTAAAACATCAATGTTAGATAAATGGCATCGTTTACACGCCTGCCCTAATGTTTATGTAACCGATGGCGCCAGCATGACATCAACCTCATGCCAGAACCCATCGCTTACCTATATGGCCTTTACCGCCCGCGCAGTTGACCACGCGGTAGGAGAGATGAAGAAGGGGAATATTTAGCCCCCCAACCCCCTGAAGGGGGAGCAAAATAGGGATTACCCCCTTTAGGGGGATAGGGGGCTAAATGTGTAAAAAAAACACAATGAAAAAATGCTTGTAAAAACAATTTTATTCATACATTAGGCGAGACAACCAATTGTTAAAAACTAATATAAACGCTATACTTTTATGTCTAATAACACTTATGACGCGATAGTCATTGGTTCAGGTATCTCTGGCGGCTGGGCTGCAAAGGAACTGACTGAGAAGGGTTTAAAAACCATCATGTTGGAGCGTGGTAAAAACATAGAACACATCAAAGACTATGTTAACGCCAACAAAGGTCCGTGGGAATTTGAACACCGTGGCGGTCGCACGCAAAAAATGATCGAGGATTATCCCGTATTGAAGCGCGATTACCCTCTGAATGAGACCAACCTTGACTATTGGACCAACGAAAAAGAAAGCCCGTACACCGAAATTAAACGTTTCGACTGGTTCCGTGGTTATCACATGGGTGGTCGTTCGTTAATGTGGGGCAGACAATCATACCGTTGGCATGATACCGACTTTGAAGCAAACTTAAAAGATGGTATAGGAACTGACTGGCCTATCCGTTACAAAGACCTTGCTCCATGGTACAGCCATGCAGAGAAATTTGCGGGTATCTCTGGTAACCGCGATGGCGTTCCGATCCTTCCTGATGGCGATTTTATGCCACCAATGGATATGAACATCGTAGAAAAAGACGTTCAAAAACGCTTTAAAGAATTTTATAAAGATGCAAGGCACTTCGTTATTGGCCGTACAGCTAATATCACCGTACCGCATAACAACCGTACAAACTGCCAGTACCGTAACAAGTGTTGGTTAGGCTGTCCGTTTGGTGCATACTTCAGCACGCAGTCGGCTACTTTGCCTGCAGCTATGGCAACCGGTAACTTAACCGTTCGCCCATGGTCAATCGTAACTAAGATCATTTACGATAAAGATACCAAGAAAGCAAAAGGTGTAGAAATACTTGATGCTGAAACCAACAAAACTTATGAGTTCTTCGCTAAGATCGTTTTCGTTAACGCATCGGCACTAAACAGTGCATGGGTGTTAATGAACTCGGCTACCGACGTTTGGGAAGGCGGCTTAGGCAGCAGCAGCGGCCAGTTAGGCCACAACGTTATGGACCACCACTTAGGTGTAGGTGCAGGCGGCCGTATTGAGGGTTTTGAAAATAAATACACATTTGGCCGTCGTGCTAATGGTATCTACATCCCTCGTTATCGTAACTTAAACGGCGAAAAACGCGATTATATCCGTGGTTTTGGTTATCAGGGTGGCGGCAGCCGCGCAAGCTGGAGCCGTGATATTGCCGAGCTTAACATCGGTGGCGACTTTAAAGATGCATTATCAGAACCAGGCAGCTGGAGCTTTGGTATGGGTGGTTTCGGTGAAACGCTTCCTTACCACGAGAACCGTGTTTACCTGGATAAAACCAAGAAAGATAAATGGGGCTTGCCTATCCTGGCTATTGATGCGGAGTGTAAAGAAAACGAGCGCAAAATGCGTATCGATATGATGAACGATGCAAAAGAGATGCTGGAAAATGCAGGTGTTAAAGATGTACAAACGTATACATCAGACCCTGTGTTGGGCCGTGGTATTCACGAGATGGGTACTGCACGTATGGGCCGCGATCCAAAATCATCAGTTCTGAACGAGTGGAACCAGGTTTGGGATGCTAAGAACGTGTTTGTTACCGATGGTGCTGCAATGGCTTCTGCCGCTTGCCAAAACCCGTCATTAACTTACATGGCGCTTACCGCACGTGCTGCGAACCACGCTGTTGAAGAACTTAAAAAAGGTAACCTATAATACAGTATTGAAATTCGACTACCAATGACTGAAAAAAAAGAAACAACTGCAAACGGCGCCTCGAGAAGGGATTTCCTTAAATCAACTTCTGTTGCTGCTGCCGGAATTATGATCGTACCACGCCATGTGCTGGGCGGCAAAGGCTTTATTGCACCAAGCGATATGCTGAATGTTGCCGGCATTGGTGCCGGTGGTAAAGGTGAAAGCGATATTGCTGCTTTTGCAAAAAGCGGTAAAGCTAATATTGCTTACTTGTGTGATGTTGACGACCGTCGTGCAGCTAACTCAAGAAAATCTTTCCCTAAGGCTAAGTACGT
Organism: Mucilaginibacter conchicola; assembly: GCF_003432115.1. Lineage (GTDB taxonomy): Bacteria > Bacteroidota > Bacteroidia > Sphingobacteriales > Sphingobacteriaceae > Mucilaginibacter > Mucilaginibacter conchicola. Next base: position 923,804 of record NZ_QWDC01000001.1, on the reverse strand, counting down.
TAAAGACTGGCGCGAACTTTTAGAAAAAGATCATAAGAATTTCGATGCTGTATCAGTATCAACACCAGACCATAACCACGCTGTTATAGCTTACCATGCTATGCAATTGGGTAAACACGTTTACGTGCAAAAACCACTTACGCATGATATCTGGGAAGCACGTTTATTGACCGAAGCTGCTAAGAAATTTAAAGTAGTTACGCAGATGGGTAACCAGGGTGCATCAAACGATGGTACCCGCTTAATGGCAGAGTGGTATGATGCAGGCCTTATTGGCGATGTAGAAAGCATTTATTGCTGGACAAACCGCCCTGTATGGCCGCAAGGTATCCAGTGGCCAACCACTAAGGCCGAGATCCCGAAAGAGCTGGATTGGGACCTGTGGTTAGGTACAGCACCGCGTAAAGATTACGTAGATAAACTGGTTCCGTTTAACTGGCGCGGCTGGTGGGATTACGGTACCGGCGCATTAGGCGATATGGGTTGCCACCTTGTTGAAGCACCTTTCCGCGTGTTAGGCCTTCAGTATGTTAAAGATGTACAGGCAAGTGTAGGTAGCGTATTTGTTGATGAGTTTAAGAAAGGTGTGTTCCCTGAGAGCTGCCCTCCGTCAAGCCACATCACGTTAACATTCCCTAAAACTGCTAAAACAAAAGGTGATGTTACCCTTCACTGGATGGACGGTGGCATACAGCCGGAGAGACCAGAGGAGCTTGGCCCTAACGAGAAATGGGGCGGCGAAGACGGTAACGGTACATTATTTATCGGTACAAAAGGTAAAATGTACGCCAGCACTTATTCTGATGCTGCTACCTTGTTACCAAAAGAGCGCACTAAAGATGCTAAAGCTCCGCAGAAATACAAACGCGTTCCGGGCGGTGCAAGCGGCCACTACGCGCAGTGGGTTGAGGCATGTTTGGCAGGTTACGGTAAAATGGAAGTAAGCTCTCCGTTTGAAGTTGCAGGCCCGCTTACCGAGGCATTATTAATGGCTAACCTTGCTGTACGCGGCCACGACCTTAAAAATGGTGCGTTCAAATACACATGGGATAATAAAGCCATGAAGGTTACCAACTTTGACGAGGTTAACCAATACGTTAAACGCCAATACCCTGCGGGTTTTGAGCTGAAAGCGTAACATTAAATAATTAAAAAATTAACTCATTAATTCTATAAAACAATGAATAGAAGAGACGCGATAGGCAGAGTGGGTTTGATACTTGGTGGTGCCGTTATCGGTGCCGAGTTCTTCATGTCTGGCTGTAAATCGGGCGGGTCGGTAAATACCGAAGACCTGTTCAATGCTGATACTACAGCTTACATGGACGAAGTAGCAGAAACCATCTTGCCTGAAACCTCAACCCCGGGTGCAAAAGCTGCTAAAGTGGGTGCCTTTATGGCTGTAATGGTGCGCGATTGTTATGTTGATGCAGATCAAAAGATCTTCAAAAAGGGTTTAACAGACCTTAATGATGCATCAAAGAAAAAGTATAACAAAGGCTTTATGGAAGCTGATGCAAAACAACGCACCGAGTTACTTACCGAGTTAGACAAAGAGGCTAAGGAGTATTCAAAAAATAAAAAACCTGAAGATCCTAACCACTACTTCACTATGATAAAACAGCTTACGCTGTTAGGTTTCTTTACCTCAGAACCAGGTGCAACCAAAGCTCTTAGATATCTGCCTGTTCCGGGCAAATACATTGGCGATTACCCTTACAAAAAGGGTGACAAAGCCTGGGCTTTATCATAAAAAACACGTTTAAAATTAAACAGCGACCGCTCCGTTAACAACGGAGCGGTTTTTACACATTTATCTAATCTTAAAAACAAAGGTTATTCCGGGCGTGTTCCGGTTATACTTTTTTAGCAATTATGAGTAACAGAAAATTACGCATGGGCATGATAGGCGGTGGTAAAGATGCATTTATTGGCGCTATCCACCGTATTGCTGCCAACATGGATGGTCAGGTTGAACTGGTTTGTGGTGCTTTAAGCATGCACCCCGATGTTGCGCAAGAAAGCGGCCGTATGCTTTTTTTATCCCCTGATCGTACTTACAATACCTACGATGAAATGTTTAAAGCCGAGGCACAACGCCCGGCTGATGACCGTATGGATTTTGTAACCATCGTTACGCCAAACTTTGCACACTTTGCCCCGGCAATGCAGGCGCTTGAGAATGGTTTTAACGTAGTAATTGAAAAACCTATAACTTTTACGCTTGAAGAAGCTAAGCAACTGAAAGCTAAAGTTGAGGAAACAGGTTTGATGCTATTGCTTACCCACACCTATGCCGGCTACCCTATGGTAAAAGAGGCACGCGAAGTTGTAAAAAGCGGCGCTTTAGGTAAAGTAAGAAAAATATATGTTGAGTATCTGCAGGGCTGGTTAAGCCGTCTTTCAGAACGCGAAGGTAATGCACAGGCCTCATGGCGTACCGACCCGTCAAAATCGGGTAAAGCAGGTGCCATGGGCGATATCGGTACGCACGCAGCTCACTTAGCCGAGTATATCTCTGGTCAGAAGATCAGCGAGCTTAGCGCGGCTTTAAACATCGTTGTTGATGGCCGTATGCTTGATGATGACGGTGCTGTATTGCTTCGTTTTGACCAGGGCGCAACCGGCACCCTTACTGCATCGCAAATTGCAGCAGGTGAGGAGAACGCTTTGAAAATTCGTGTATACGGAGAGAATGGCGGCCTGGAGTGGAACCAGATGGAACCAAACACTCTTATCGTTAGATGGCTGGATAAGCCTGCCGAGATCTTACGCGCAGGTGCAGGTTACACAGGTCATTTATCTGCTGCTGCAACTTCAAACTGCCGTACACCTGGTGGCCACCCTGAAGGCTATTTAGAAGCTTTCGGTAACCTTTACCGCAACTTCGCTTTGGCGCTTAGCGCTAAAATTGAAGGCCGCGAAGTACCTGAGTGGATCGATTTTCCATCTGTTGATGACGGTATACGCGGTATGGCATTTATAAACAACGTAGTTGCCTCAAACGAGAGCAACGAGAAGTGGACAAAATATACTATCTAAATGAATACGATTAAAGGCCCGGCTATTTTCTTAGCCCAGTTTATTGGCGATACAGCCCCTTTTAATGATCTTAAATCTATTTGCCAGTGGGCAGCAGGTTTAGGTTACAAAGGTGTGCAACTGCCAACAAACGACCTTCGTTTTATAGATGTTCAAAAAGCTGCAGACAGTAAAACTTATGCCGATGAAATTAAAGGCATAGTAGCTGAAGCAGGTTTAGAGATCACCGAACTTTCTACGCACCTGCAAGGCCAGTTGGTAGCAGTGCATCCGGCTTATGATACGCTGTTTGACGCTTTTGCGCCCGAGGCTTACAAGAACAACCCTGCTGCAAGGCAGGAGTGGGCAGTATCGCAGGTTAAGGCTGCTGCTAAGGCTTCGCAAAACCTGGGCTTAAATGCCTCGGTAACCTTTAGTGGTGCGCTGATATGGCACATGGTTTACCCGTGGCCGCAACGGCCTGCAGGTTTGGTTGAAACCGCTTTTGGCGAACTGGCTAAACGCTGGGAACCTATCCTTAACTATTACGATGAGCACGGTATCGACCTTTGCTACGAGATCCATCCTGGTGAGGACCTACACGATGGCGTAAGCTACGAGCGTTTCCTTGAGGCGGTAAACAATCACAAACGTGCTTGTTTGCTTTACGATCCATCGCACTTTGTACTGCAGGCTATGGATTACCTGGAGTACATCGATATTTACCACGAACGCATCAAAATGTTCCACGTTAAGGATGCTGAGTTTAACCCAACCGGCAGGCAGGGAGTTTATGGCGGTTACAGTGGCTGGGTTGAGCGTGCCGGCCGATTCCGTTCATTGGGCGATGGTCAGGTTGATTTTAAATCGGTATTCAGCAAACTGACACAGTACGATTACAAAGGCTGGGCAGTACTGGAGTGGGAGTGTGCATTAAAGCACCCTGAAGATGGCGCACGCGAAGGTGCTCAGTTCATCAAAGACCACATCATCCGCGTAACTGACAAAGCTTTTGACGATTTTGCAGCATCAGGCAGCGACGAAGCATTTAACAGATCACTTTTAGGACTATAATCTATTAAAAACTAATAATACAACAACAAACGCATCATGAAAAAAGTATTCTTCATATTAGGTATCAGCGTAGCCTTCTTAACAGCTTGTGGCGGCGGTAGCAATAAACCAGCTGACGCAGATAGTGCATCATCAAGCAATAACAGCGCGGTAGCACAACAAACAAACGCTGCTAACGATACATCAGCAAATAAAATTGGTACTGATAGCAACAGTGGTACAACCGGTAACAAAGGCGAAGAGCTAATGGCTGCTGCTGACTGTAACACCTGCCACAATGCAGAGAGCAAAGTAATTGGCCCTGCTTTGGTTGATATCGCAAAAAAATACAAAGAAAGCGACGTAGAAACACTTGCTAAAAAAGTTATTGCAGGTGGCAGCGGTAACTGGGGCACTGTACCTATGACAGCTCACCCTGACCTTTCATTAGACGACGCTAAAGAAATGGTTAAATACATTTTAACCGTAAAATAAGTACTTGCTAACCAACCCAAACTAATTTAAACCAATACTAATTATGAACGTAACAACACGCGTTAAACTATCAACCATGATGTTCCTGGAGTTTTTTATCTGGGGTGGATGGTTTGTAACGCTCGGCCCATTCCTGGCTGCAACATTAAAGGCATCCGGTGCACAATCAGGCGAAGTTTTTTCTACACAATCATGGGGTGCTATCATCGCACCATTCATTATTGGCTTGATAGCCGACCGTTATTTTAACGCAGAGAAGATACTGGGTGTGTTGCATATTGTTGGTGCAATACTGATGTACCAGATGTATAAGGCAACTGATATTACAGTGTTTTATCCTTATGTTTTAGGATACATGATCATTTACATGCCAACGCTGGCATTGGTAAACTCGGTATCATTTAACCAGATGGGCGATCCGGAGAAAGAGTTTTCTTCAATCCGTATTTTCGGTACTATCGGCTGGATCATCGCAGGTTTAATAATTAGTTTCATTTTCCATTGGGATTCTCCTGAAGGTATAGCAGCAGGTGCATTGCAAAAAACATTCCTGATGTCGGGCATTGCTTCTGCAATTTTAGGTGTATTCAGCTTTACATTACCTGCAACACCGCCAACGGCTACTGAGGGTAAAGTAAGCGTATCTAAAATGCTTGGTTTAGATGCATTGAAGTTATTGAAGGATAAAAACTTCCTTATCTTCTTCATAGCATCTATCCTTATCTGTATCCCTTTGGCTTTCTATTACCAAAATGCAAGCCAGTTCTTAACCGAGGTTAAGATGGATAACCCGACCGGTAAAATGACCATTGGCCAGGTATCAGAAGTATTGTTCCTGCTATGTATTCCAATCTTCTTCAAGAAATTTGGTTTCAAATGGACAATATTGGTAGGTATGTTAGCGTGGGCAGTACGTTATACTTTGTTCGCTTACGGTAACGCAGGCGATTTAAGCTTTATGCTGCTGATAGGTATTGCATTACATGGTGTATGTTACGATTTCTTTTTCGTATCAGGCCAGATCTATACCGACTCAAAAGCGGGCGAGCAATACAAAAGCGCTGCTCAGGGTATGATCACTCTGGCAACTTACGGTGTAGGTATGTTGATCGGCTTCTTTGTAGCAGGTAAAATATCTGATGCGTACAAAACAGCTGACGGTCATAACTGGAATATGGTATGGCTAACCCCGGCGGGTATTGCAGCAGTAGTATTTGTATTGTTCATCTTGTTATTTAACGAGAAGAAAACAGCTGTTGAAGCAAAGGCTTAATATTATGGCAGGCACTAACAGAAGATCGGCTATTAAGGGCATTATTGCAGGCACTGCGGCTATTGGCGCAGGCGGCGTTTTGTCATCTTATAAAGCCGACCCAACAGAACAAATGAGCGATAAACTCAAAGGCAACATTAACCATGCGGTTTGCCGCTGGTGTTATGATAGTATCTCGGTTGAGGAGCTTTGTAAAGCTGCCAAAGAGATAGGCATAAAAGGTATCGACCTGGTTGGCCCCGAAGATTGGCCTACTTTGAAAAAGTATGGTTTGTACTCATCAATGTGCAACGGTGCGGAGATTAACCTGACCGATGGTTTTGGCGATACACAATTCCATGCGCAACTGCATAAGCAGTACACGGATATGATACCGAAAGTTGCAGCTGCAGGTTATAAAAACCTCATCTGCTTTAGCGGTAGCCGCCGTGGCAAAACTGACGAGGAAGGATGGAAAAACTGCGTGGAAGGCCTTAAACCAATGGTACAACTGGCCGAGAAACACGGCGTAGTTTTGGTGATGGAATTGCTGAACAGCAAGATAGACCACAAAGACTACCAGTGCGATCACACAGCCTGGGGTGCCGAACTTTGCAAACGTTTGGGATCAGAGAACTTTAAACTGCTATATGATATTTATCACATGCAGATAGATGAAGGCGATGTGATCCGTAACATTCGTACCTATCACCAGTACATTGCCCACTACCACACAGGTGGTGTACCTGGCCGTAACGAAATTGATGAAACGCAGGAATTGTTTTACCCCGCAATTATGCGTGCCGTGCTCGAGGTGGGCCATAAAGGCTTCGTAGCACAGGAGTTTATTCCTAAACAAAAAGATAAGCTGGCATCGCTTCGTAAAGCGGTGCATATATGCGATGTTTAAACTATTGCCGTTGTAGCTGGTCTATAACGGCAATAAAACTTTTATAAATCTAACATGACTACTACCAGAAGAACTTTCTTAGCGCAGGCCGGTATGGCTGCGGCAGGTATTATGCTTGCACCAAAACTGGCATCGGCAAAAAGCGCAAACGGCGTAGGCCTGCAGCTTTATTCGCTGCGCGATCAGTTACCTAAAGATGTTAAAGGCGTTATTGCCGAGGTTGCAAAAGCCGGCTATAAAGAAGTTGAAACCTTTGGCTACTCAAAACAAGGTGGCTTTTGGGGCTTAAGCGCGCAGGAATTTGCTGCTTTGCTTAAAAAACATGGCTTAAAAAGCCCGAGCGGCCATTATGGTATCGATGAATACTTCGGTACAGGTAAAATGGACGAGTTGAACAGTTACATCGAGGCGGCTAAGATCTTAGGCCAAACCTATATTGTTATTCCGGGTCTTAACCACGATTTTATTAAAACGGCCGAGGATTGTAAATCAATTGCCGAGAAAATGAACAAGGCTGCTGCTATCTGCAAACAGCACGGTTTAAAACTGGGCTATCACAATCACAACTTTGAGTGGCAGGATGTAGGCGGTACTACTTTCTACGATACCGTTTTAAAATATACCGACCCTAAACTGGTTGCCATGGAAATGGATATTTACTGGGTAGTACGTGCTGGTCAGGATCCTATCCAGATCTTCAAAAAACATCCGGGTCGCTTTGCATTAGTACACGTTAAAGACATGGACAAAGGCAACCACGAGTTGAACACCGAGATAGGTAGTGGCGGTATCGATTACAAAACTATCCTTGGTCAGGCTAAGCTGGCTGGCATCAAACACTATATTGTTGAGCAGGAAAACTTCACCAATATAGACCCTTATGTAAGTATTGCAAAAAGCGCTACCTATCTAAAAACTAAACTGTATTTATAAACGGCACCAATTAACTAAAAAATGAAACATAAACTGATTTTAACCGCTTTGCTTAGCGGAGGCATTTATATGGCAAACGCACAAAGCAAACCCGAGGATACCGAAAAATGGGAGCCTGTACCGCCCGTAGTAACTGCCGGCAAAGTAATGGGCGAAGCACCGTCTGATGCCATCGTGTTATTCAATGGTAAATCAGGCCTTTCTGAATGGGAAGACGTTGCCAGTGGCGATGCTGCAAAATGGGATGTTAAAGGCGATGTACTGACCGTGAACAAAAAATCGGGTAACATCCAAACCAAGAAGAAATTTGGCAGCTACCAGTTACACATCGAGTGGAAAGTGCCTGCAAACATCACCGGCGAAGGCCAGGGCCGCGGTAACAGCGGTGTGTTTTTGGCATCAACAGGTAAAGGCGATGATGGTTATGAACTACAGGTGTTAGATTCATACAATAACAAAACCTACACCAACGGTATGGCTGGCAGTATTTACAAGCAGTTTATACCATTAGCTAACCCAACCCGCCCACCGGGCACCTGGAACGTGTATGACGTGATCTGGACTGCGCCAACTTTTGATGGCGACCAGGTTAAAACCCCTGCACGTGTAACTGTAATTTTCAACGGCGTTTTAGTTGAGAATAATATTGAACTGCTTGGCCCAACCCAATATATTGGCAAACCGGGTTACAGAAAGGCACACGGCGATTGCCCTATTAAATTGCAGGCTCACGGCGATAAAAGCGAGCCGCTTAGCTTCCGCAATATTTGGGTGAGAGAAATTAAATAACTCATCTTTAATCAGATAAAAAAAGCCCGCTTAAAAAGCGGGCTTTTTTTGTTTTTAGCCAACGCTATCATCATTTGTTTTACTAAATTATGAACTTATTGTAAAGTGCTCCCGTATAAGTACTTATTACCAATTACACCTATTAATTAAAATTTACGATTAACCACCGGTATTTGAATGCATAAGTACATTTGCACTTTAATTACACTGCTGTACGCTACGCTGAGCTTTGGGCAAAACGAAAGCCTTAAGTTTGAGCATATTGGCACGGCCGACGGTTTATCGCAAATAAACGTATCCTGTATCCTGCAGGATAAGCTGGGCTTTATGTGGATAGGTACCCGCGAGGGCCTCAACAAATACGACGGCTACAACTTTACCAACTACAAGCACGATGAAGCCGCCCCCGCTACCATAAGCAGTAACATGATATCTGATATGGTTGAAGATAAGGATGGCAACATTTGGGTAGCCACCATCATCGGCCTCAATAAAATTGAGCGTAAAACCGGTAATATCATCAGGTTTATCCATAGTGATAAGAACCGCAATTCCATCGCCAATAATATCCTTAACAAACTGGTGATTGATGAGAAGAACAACATCTGGATAGCAAGCCAGGGCGGGTTGGATTACATGGAGATAAGCAGCGGCCACATTACCCATTACGCATACAATGGTAAACCCGGCTGCCTGCCCGATAATAATGTAAGTTTTGTTTACCGCGACTCGGGCAACCAGATCTGGGTGGGTACCGCGTCGGGTGGTTTATCTTTATTGAACAAAGCTGCCGGTACTTTTACAGTTTACAAGCACGATGTACAAAACACGCAAACCATAACAAGCAACGGTGTAAGCTGTATTTTTGAGGATACTGATAAACGCCTTTGGGTGGGCACAATTGATGCCGGATTGGATTATTTTGACCGCAGGGCAGGTAAATTTATTCATTATCGTAATGATAAGGCGCTTGGGGCGGCATCGCTTAGCAGTAACAACATCTACTGCTTAAACATGGATCTTAACGGTAAGCTGTGGATAGGCAGCGATAACGGCGGGCTTTGCATCCTCGACCCTAAAACCAATAAGGTGATAGATTACCAGCACGATGATGTAGACAAGAACAGCATTATCGGTAACACAGTTAACGCTATTTGCCGCGACAGGGTGGGCAACATGTGGCTGGGTGCATACAGCGGCGGCATAAATCTCTATAAACGCAGTACCGAAAGCTTTACGCATTACAGGCACAACGCCAAACCGGGGAGCCTCTCAAACGATTTTGTGCTGGCTCTTTTTGAAGACAAGAAACAAGATATCTGGATAGGAACCGACGGCGGCGGACTTAACCATTTTAACCGAAAAACCGGCGAGTTTAATGCTTATACTAAAAATAACAGTGGCATTACAGGTAACTACGTGTTAACGGTTACGCAGGATGCCGAAGGCAATTACTGGATGGGTACCTGGGCCGATGGCTTAAGCATATTTGATCCCAAAACGAACAGGTTCAGCAATTACACCAACATCCCTGATAATGCCAACAGCCTGCCGGGCAATAATATTTATGCGCTTACCCTCTCGCGTGATCAAACAGCCTGGATAGGCACTTACAATACAGGCTTAAGCCATTTCGATAAAAAAACGGGAAAGTTTGTAAATTACCGTTACGCTGCCAACGACCCTAACAGCCTCAGCAGCGATAGGGTGTATTCTGTACTGGAAGATAAGCGCGGTAACCTTTGGGTGGGCACTTTTGACGGCGGCCTTAACCTATTGGACAGAAAGACCAATAAGTTTACCCGCTTTACCTATAACCCTGCCAAAAACAGCGTGAGCAATGATAACATACCCGATATGTTTGAAGACAGTAAGGGTTTTATCTGGCTAAGTACATTCTCGGGTTTGGATAAGTTTGACCCGGTTACCCGCCGTTTTACCGTTTACCGTAAAAGAGATGGACTGCCCAGCGATGTGATCTATGCCGTACGCGAGGATGAGCAAGGTGTACTTTGGGTAAGCACCAACAAAGGCCTATCGAGGTTTGATCCTGAGAAACTCCAATTCCGCAATTTTACCATTGAGGATGGCTTGCAGGATATCGAGTTTAAATCACATTCGGCATTCAAAGGAAATGGCAACCGGTTGTATTTTGGGGGGATAAACGGTTTTAATGCATTTACCCCTAAACAGATATTAAAACCCGAGGGTTTTTCGCCGCTTGTGGTAACGGCTTTCAGGCTGTTTAACCAGACCGTATTGCCGGCGCGCGATAAGCATGATAAATCGCCGTTAAAGGATGAGATATCTGATACCCACGCCATAACGCTTAGCCACAAGCAATCGGTTATTTCGTTTGATTTCGCCGCGCTCGATTTTACATCTAAGGATAAAAAGAACTACGCCTATTTTTTGGAAGGCTTTGATAAAAAATGGAACTACATAGGCAACCGCAATTCGGCAACGTTCACCAACCTGCCTGCCGGTTCTTACACGCTGAAGATAAAATATCAAAACTCGGCAGGCTTTTGGTCGCCGGTTACTGAGGCATTGGTGATCACCACTACGCCGCCCTGGTGGCTTACCTGGTGGTTTAAAACACTAACAGTGCTGTTTATAGCAGGGCTGGTTTACCTGGTGTTTATTCTGAGGGTAAGATCAATAAAGGCACAGAAAGCTATACTTGAGCGGCAGGTAGAAGACCGTACCGTTCAACTGGCCAAAATGAGCAATGATGAACGCGTATTGCGCCAGGATGCCGAAAAAGCCCGTGAGGAAGCCGAGAAAGCCAACAAAGCCAAAAGTATATTCCTGGCTACCATGAGTCACGAGATCCGTACGCCTATGAACGGCGTAATGGGTATGGCCACTTTGCTTGCCAATACCAGCCTCAGCAATGAGCAGCGGGAGTACACGGAAACCATCAGAAATTGTGGTGACAGCTTGCTGAATGTGATCAACGATATTTTGGATTTCTCCAAAATAGAATCGGGCAACATGGAGCTGGATGAACACGATTTTGACCTGCGCGATTGTATTGAGGGCGTATTGGATGTTTTTGCAGAACGTGCCGCCCGCGCCAACCTGGATCTGGTTTACCAGGTAGACCACAAGATACCGGCCCAGATCATTGCCGATGCTTACAGGCTGAGGCAGATCCTCATTAATTTGGTAGGTAATGCAGTGAAGTTTACCGCCCGTGGTGAGGTGTTTATCTGCGTAAAACTAAAAGGCAGCACAGATGATAAACTTGAACTGCTTTTTGAGGTACGCGATACCGGTATAGGCATTCCGCATAATAAGATCAACAAACTGTTTAAAGCCTTCTCGCAGGTAGACTCAAGCACTACGCGCAGATATGGCGGTACAGGCCTTGGGCTGGCCATCAGCGAGAAACTGGTTGAACTGATGGGCGGCGAAATTGGCGTGGAAAGTAAAATAGGGCAGGGCAGTACCTTCTCGTTCACCATAAAAGCAAAAGAAGGCATCAGGTCGCAACGCAATTATGTACACCTGAACACCGAAGAAGTGAAGAACAAACGCGTACTGGTGGTTGATGATAATGCCACCAACCGCGAGATATTGGAAGAGCAACTGCGCCAGTGGAACTTTATACCGGCCGTTGCAGCATCCGGCGAAGAAGCTTTGAATATTTTATCAGGCGCAGACAAGGTAGACCTGGTGATATCAGACATGAACATGCCTGAATTGGACGGCGTGGGCCTTGCCGGTAAAATACGCGCTAATAGCCAGGTGCCTATCATACTGCTTACATCAATGGGTAACGAGCAGAGTAAAAAGTACACACACCTGTTCAATGTGGCGCTGTCTAAGCCGACTAAGCACCAGGTGCTATACAAGCATATCATCGAACAATTAAAACTAAGTACTGAGCCAAGCGCTGAGGTAGTGCCTGTACAGACACCGTTCTCTGAAGATTTTGCCCGTCATCACCCAATGAATATCCTGATTGCCGAGGATAATGCCATTAACCAAAAGTTGGCCAAATACATCCTCAATAAAATGGGCTATAAGCCAGATATTGCGGGTAACGGCCACGAAGCACTGAACGCCATGGTGAACAAACGTTACAACCTCATCCTAATGGACGTGCAAATGCCGGAGATGGATGGCCTCGAGGCAACCCGTTTTATCCGTAAGAATATGGAATACCAGCCGGCTATAGTTGCCATGACGGCCAATGCCATGGTTGAGGATAAAGAGGAATGCCTTGCCGCCGGTATGGATGCCTACCTGAGCAAACCCCTTAAATTGCAGGAGCTGATGGATACGCTGGTGGCGTTTGACGGCAGTAAAGCGGTATCATGATTTTTTTGTAGAGATGCGATACTTCGCGTCTCGGAATGCAATCTCGGAATGTGAGAGACGATTGCACCATCGGTGCAAAAGGTCGGTAGAAATTACAATTCGTAACAATAGCATGCCGTAGGTATGCAACTCTAACAGGTATCGCACCTAACGGAGCGAATTTTAATTGTTGGATTGTTTCTACCGACCTTAAGCTCCTACGGAGCGCTGCTTTTTACCCTCCGCGTCTCCATTGTTTATTCCTTTTTTCGCGTTAAATTAGCCGGTAAACCCTAAAGGAATGTCTATCCCACAAAAACGTACGCTTACAGCCGTTTTTATCGCTGCGTTAGCAATTTTTAGTTGTGATATCTTCGCGCAAACCATTAAAGGCGATTATTATCAGATAAAGATCTATCACTATAAAACCGAAAAACAAGAAGCTGTACTTGATGCGTATCTGCAGAAAAGCTTTGTACCGGCTCTGCATAAAAAAGGCATCAAAAACATAGGCGTTTTTAAACCGATTGAGGCGGATACCGCTGACAGGAAGATCTACTTATTGATCCCTTACGCATCATGGAAAGATGCCGAACCGGACAATGTATCGGCCGGGAAACCGGTTGTTGTTACACCTGAAAATAAAGATTATGCATCAGCAGTTTATAATGATGCACCATACTCGCGTATCGAGACCATTTGGCTCAGTCCGTTCATCACCCGCCCGCATTTGATGTTGCCCAAACTCACAGGTGATCGTAGTAAACGTGTTTACGAATTGCGTAGTTACGAAAGCCCTACAGAAGCCTATCATTACAGCAAAGTAAAGATGTTTAACAGTGGCGAGACCGATATTTTTGAGCGCCTTGGCTTTAACCCGGTATTTTATGGCAGCGTTATTGCAGGTGGTAGGATGCCTAACCTAATGTACCTCACAACGTTTAATGATAAACAAAGCCGGGACGAGCACTGGAAGGCTTTTGATGCGGATGCACAGTGGAAAGGATTAACGGGCGACGCGCAGTATAAGAACAACGTATCAAAAGGAGATATTATATTTCTTTACCCAACCGCTTATTCCGACTATTGAAAAATAGCCTATGGCGCTTGAAAAACGCGATTACGATGCAATTATAGTGGGCAGTGGCCCAAACGGACTGGCAGCTGCTATTCTGATGCAGCAGCAGGGCCTTTCGGTATTGGTGCTCGAAGCTAAGGATACCATTGGTGGCGGCCTGCGTACCAAAGAACTTACTTTGCCCGGCTTTAAGCACGATGTGTGCTCGGCCGTGCATCCGCTGGCTGCAGCATCGCCGTACTTTAAAACCATGCCGCTGGCACAATACGGCCTTGAGTATATTTATCCGGAGATAGATGCCGCACACCCTTTAGAACATCATAATTCTGCAGTTTTATGCAGGGATATTAACCTTACTGCACAACATTTGGGCGCTGATGAGGAAGCCTATATAAAGCTGATGACATCGGTTACCAAAAACTGGCCTTTGATAGACGCTGATGTGCTCGGTCCATTGCATATACCCCAACACCCGCTGGCGCTTGCAGCATTTGGATTAGATGCCATGAAACCGGCTACCATGTTGGCCAAACAATTTAAAACCAGACAAACCAAAGCTTTATTGGCGGGCATGGCAGCGCATAGTATGCAGCCGCTTACCAATACAGCTACATCGGCTATTACATTAGTGCTGATGGCCGCGGGGCATTTGCAGGGCTGGCCCGTACCAAAAGGTGGTTCGCAAAGTATTGCTGATGCGCTGGCAGGTTATTTTGTATCGATAGGCGGTAAGATAGAGACCAATACTTATGTAACGTCATTGGAGCAATTGCCATCGGCACATGCGGTACTATTTGATGTTACACCTAAGCAATTGCTGGAGATAGCCGGGCATAAATTTTCATCAATATACAAATGGCAGCTGGAACGCTATCGCTATGGTATGGGTGTATTTAAAATGGATTTTGCCTTAAGCGAAGCCATCCCATTCATCCCCGAAGCCTGTCGCAAAGCGGGGACGGTGCATATAGGCAATACCCTTAACGAGATCCGTGACGCCGAGCAACAAACCTGGACAGGTAAGCATCCTGATAAGCCATTTGTACTGCTGGCTCAGCAAAGCCTTTTCGATACAACACGCGCTCCCGAAGGTAAACATACTGCCTGGGCTTATTGTCATGTGCCTAATGGTTCAACTAAAAATATGAGTGAAGCCATCGAGAAACAGATAGAGCGTTACGCGCCTGGTTTTAAAGATACCATCCTTGCCAAACATACATTAAACACTGCCGAAATGCAGGAGTACAACCCCAATTACATAGGCGGCGATATCAACGGCGGTGTTATCGACTTAGGGCAGCTGTTTACGCGGCCGGCATTGCGGATGTCGCCTTATAAAACGTCTGAGAAAGGTTTGTACATCTGCTCGGCCTCTACGCCGCCAGGCGGTGGTGTGCATGGTATGTGTGGCTATAACGCGGCAAAACGCGCCTTGAAAGATATCTTCAATATCAACGTAAAGCTTTAATAATAAGTAACCGAGAGCGATATAGCCGGTAGCTTAAGACAATTCTTTCATCAGCTTATCAAAGGCTTCTTTCAGTTCGGCGAAGTCTGTTTCCAGTTTGCTCAGGCGCTCTTCCAGTTCGCTGTTTGATGAACGGCGTTGCGGTTCATCGTAGGTATCATCTTCGGGCACCGTACCGCCTAACAGATGGCGGTAGCGCACTTCTTTCTGGCCGGGGCGTTTAGCCATTTGTTCAATATATGGTAAGTCGCCGCCTGCCAGTTTATCCAGCATTTCAGTAACCTCATCAAGGTTTTCAAATTCATACAAACGGCCCGAGTTGGTATTGATCTCGCCGGGTGTTTGTGGTCCGCGCAGTATCAGCAAACAAATAACTGCCACTTCAGACGGAACTACCGGAAATACAATGCCAAAGTTATGCTTATACTTGATAGCACGGCTGGAGCCGCCTGTTGCCGTTGATATCAAACCTTTACGTTTAAGCGTATCTAAAGCAAGTATAACCGTTTGCTCGTCGTACTCTACCACCGGTTTGCGTGCTGTTTTTTGGTTGCAGGCAGCGGTAAGGCCGTTAACGGTCATGGGGTAATAATCGGGCGTAGTTTTGCTTTTTTCCATCAGTGAACCTAATACCCTTAGTTCAGTATCGGTTAAAACGGGTAAAGTTTGCGGCGTATCCATACAGCAAATATATTATTTGCATTTATATTATCTTTAAGCCGCGATTATGACAATAAGTATTTTAGGCTGCGGCTGGTATGGTTTACCTCTGGCGAAGGCATTGGTAAACGATAAACATAAAGTTAAAGGCAGCACCACATCTGTTGATAAACTGACGCTTTTGGAAGAAGCCAGCGTTGAACCTTTTCTTATAAATCTTTCGGCAGAAGAAGCCACCTTTCCCGATCTGTTTTTTGATACCGATCTGCTTATCATCGCCATACCGCCAAAAAGCCGTTCGGCAGAGGGAGCAGAGTACCTGTCTAAATTGCAAAAGGTTGTAGAACGCATCCGCAGACACCAGATAAAACGTGTTATCCTCATCAGCTCAACAGGGGTTTATGCTGATAGAAATTGCGTTGTGAACGAAGATATACCACCCGAACCGGATACCGCAGCGGGCAAAATATTATTTGAGGCTGAGGAGCTGTTCCGCAATCAAACTGATCTTAAAACAACCATTATCCGCTTTGCGGGATTAGTAGGGCCAGAGCGGCATCCGGGCCGTTTCTTTGCCGGTAAGCAGGATATTGCTAACGGACTGGCACCCATTAACCTTATCCATCTGGACGATTGCATCGGCATCACCCAAAGTATTATAGATGGTGAAGCTTACGGACATACTTTTAATGCCGTGGCCCCACACCACCCAACCCGTGCCGATTTTTATACCCAAGCAACAGACAAAGCCGGCTTAGCCTTACCTGGTTTTATTTTGAAACTGGACAACTGGAAGATAGTGGAAAGCAGGAATGTACCGTCTGTATTGGGTTATCAGTATCAGATCGATAACTGGTATACTGGCCTTACCGATGCGTTTTAAAAACCCGCGAATTTTTTTATTTTAGCTACGCATGTCACAGTATATCATCCCGCTCAAGTACCGCAAAATGGAGAATCTCCATATCGTTTTCTGGTTGTTTAAAGATATTGGCTGGTGTATGATATGGAAACCGCTGGGCATCATTATGATCATCCCTACACTGGTGATCTCTATTGTGATTGCCTGGCGCACAAGGCAGCTGATGTCTGAACTTTGCCACAACCTGGCCATCACCTTTTGGATAAGCGCCAACTCGTACTGGATGATAAGCGAGTTTATGAACTTTGACCACCTTACTATCCACGGCTGGTTCACCTACAAACACCTTGCACTGATCCCTTTTCTGTTAGGTGTGTTTTGCCTGGCGTTCTACTACGCAATATGGCACCCAAAGCATCCGGAAGAGATAGAGACGTTGTAGGTTTAAACCTCTGTCATTTCGAACGAGCGACAGCGAGGAGAAATCTTCTACACCGCAAGTATCGCTCACAGAAGATTTCTCCTCGTACCTCGCTCGAAATGACAATTAGTTAAATTATATTAAACGGATTCTCCCTAAAATAAGCCAGTTTACTTTGGAACATGGTTGCCATTTTATTGGCGCGCCATTTAGCTTCGGTGGCCTTATCGCCGGTAAACAGTTCATCAATTGTTTGAGTGAAAAGTGTAAGCCACTGATCAAAATGCTTAGCGTCTATCGGTAGTTGCGCATGCGGGGGAAAAGGCCGGCCATTGTAGGTGTATTCCTCGAGCAGAACAGTTTGCCAGAAACGGTACATCTTGTCCAGATGCTCGGGCCAGTTATCTTTTATGCGCCCGTTGAATATCGGGCCCAGCAGTTCATCCTTTTGGATGCGGCTATAAAAAGTATCTACCAGTAATTTGATATCCGCGAGCGATAAGATGTCCTGTTGTGCCTGCATAAGGCAAAGTTAAGGATTGTACAGCGAATAAAATGTGACGGACGTCAGTGGCTGATCATCTCTTAAATTTTGTCATTCTGAGCGATAGCGGAGAATCTGTCCGCTTACTATTTAGTCGGACAGATTTTCCCTCTATCAGAATGACAATTGTTTGGATGGTATTATGTTCTATAATTTCTTTATCTCCACATTTCTGAACCACACATCAGCGCCATGATCCTGTAAGGCTATGTGGCCTTTTTTAAAGGTGCCAAAGCCCGGCCATTCTTTAAATTTGCTGCCAGCCACAAGCTTTTTCCAGTTCTCATCCCACATCGTGGTTGATAGTACTTTTTCGTCATTCACTAAAATGTCGAGTTTGCCGTTGTTAGCTACTACCTCGGTTTTGTTCCACTCGCCGGCTGGTTTAATTACTTCTTTGGAGATAGATATCAGATCATAAAGGTCGCCTGCTCGGTGTTTGATCAGTTTGCCATCTTCATTCTCTTTGTTATCGGCAATTTGTGTTTCGGGGCCGGTTTGCCAAGGATACTTGTATTTGGTAGTATCCTCGTGCACGTAAAACATAATGCCGCTGTTACCCGCACGTGATATTTTCCACTCTACCTTAAGGTCGAAGTTCTCGTATTCATCATTGCTAACAATGTCGCCACCACCATTGCTCTGCCAGTCGGCTTTTTTAGAGGCATCCAGATGCAGCACGCCATCTTTTAAATGCCAGGCTTTGCCTATGCCGGTTTTGCCGTAATTATGCCAGTTGCTCATAGTGCTATCCGTAAGCAGGGGTACAAATGCCGATGCCGAACTGTCTTTAACTACGCTGTCGGTAGCGGCAACACTATCACCCGTGGCTTTTTTAGCAGGCGACTGACATGCTGCCAGCGCCAATAACGAAATTGGTAGAAACGATAGTTTTTTCATGAGGTATGATGTTTATAATTTGCCTTCTTTCACCTGCTCTGCCGCATAGTTAGCGGCCCTTGCGGTTAATGCCATATATAATATAGACGGACTTTGATTACCGGTACTGGTCATGCAGGCACCATCGGTTACAAAAACATTCTGGCAAAGGTGTAACTGGTTCCACTCGTTCAGTAACGATGTTTTAGGGTCTTTACCCATGCGTACGCCACCCATCTCGTGAATATCAAGTCCCGGGGCTTGTTTGTTATTATTGGTGTCGATGTTTTTTACACCGGCTTTCTCGAACATGGCTGCGGTTTCTTTCAGGAAGTCCTCGGTCATTTTATCGTCGTTTGGATGATAGGCTACCGAAGTAACCAACAGCGGGATGCCCCACTGGTCTTTTTCGGTATCGCTTAAGCGCACATGGTTTTCCTCAACAGGAACGGTCTCGCCCTGCAGGTAAGCAAACACATGCCAGCCGCCGGGTTCTGAAAGGCCATCTTTGTATGCTGCACCAACCTGCCCGTTGGCAGTATCTTCAGGGTGTTGCGGGCGATAGGCATTCAGGAAAGTAGTGTATCCGCCAAAGTAATCTGTTTCCCGCTTGTGTAGGTTTTTATAGTTCACCAGGATAAGATCTGTAGGGTTGCGGCCGAAATAATATTTATCCTCGTAGCCATCCAGCGTGCCACTTACCGATGCGCGGTAGTTATGGAACGCGATGTATTTGCCCAGTAAACCGTTATCGTTACCCAAACCATTAGGGAAACGCTTTGATTTGGAGTTGAGCAGGATAAGGTTAGTATTTAAAGCCGAGGCGTTCATGAAGATCACCTTTGCGTGAAAATCGATAGTCTCTTTGGTTTGAGCATCAATAACTCTTACGCCCGATGCCTTGCCGGTTTGCTCATCATAAATAATAGAATGTACTACCGAATGCGGGCGGATAGTTAAGTTGCCCGTCTTCTCCGCCCAGGGCAGGGTAGAACTCACCGAACTGAAATAACCGCCGAACGGACAGCCACGCATACACATATTACGTGCCTGGCATTTGCCGCGGCCCTGATCAAGGTGTATCTGTTTTGGCTCGGTTAAATGCGCCCATCTCGCGTGTACCAAATGCCTGCCGAAATTCTGCTTAATGTTATCGCGCATAAATTTCAGAGGGGCACTCATCTCGAATGGTGGCAGGAACTCGCCATCGGGCATAGCTTCCAAGCCATCTTTGCTGCCGCAGATGCCAATGAATTTTTCCACGTGCGAATACCATGGGGCCACATCTTTGTAACCGATAGGCCATTCAATACCATATCCGTAACGATGAGGTGCAGTAAATTCAAAATCGCTCCAGCGTTGTGTGGCACGTCCCCAGGTAAGCGATTTACCACCAACCTGGTACCCGCGTATCCAATCAAAAGGTTTTTCCTGAACGTAGGGATGGTCGGCGTCTTTAACGAAGAAATGGTCGCAATCATCGCCATAGCCGGCTGCCTTGCTGATGAGCGGGTTCTCTTTCTGTTGCTTCAGATTGATGCGCCCGCGATACGGAAATTCCCATGGCGCTTTGGTGGCGGTAGGGTAATCCTTAAGGTGTTTAACATCACGGCCACGTTCCAGAACCAGCGTTTTAAGGCCTTTTTCGCAAAGCTCCTTTGCAGCCCATCCACCACTTATCCCGGATCCTATAACTATTGCATCGAAAGTTTGCGCAGCAGAAGCCGCTGCTTTGTTTTCAGGCGTATCAGTAAGCATTTTTAGTTTGTAATTGGTAACTAAAGATGCGATAAATAATTGATGTGACAAACTAAAGTACGTCATTGCGAGGAGCGACAGCGACGTGGCAATCCCCGATTTGCAGAGCCGTTCTGTAAGTCGGGGATTGCCACGATATCGCTCGCAATGACGTTATGGAGAGAACGTCTATTTATTCAATTTCCCAGCTCCATCCTCATCCAACAAAACCACTGCATTATCCAATGTTTGCAGGATAGATGCAGGTACCGCAGTGCTTAATTCGCCTTGCAGGCTTTTGGCAATGATATCTGCTTTTTTAGCGCCTGATGCGATCAGGACAGCTTTGCCGGCCTCGGCCAGGTGTTGCAGGCCCAGCGTAATGCCGCCGGTAAGTGGCGTTGCTGTATCAAAATATTTCTGGCCGACCTCAACTGTGACAGGATCCAGCTCAGAAGGGTGGGCGTAAAGGTTGAACGGTGTGCCCGGCTCATTTAAACCCAGGTGACCATTCATGCCGATGCCAACCATCATGATATCTAAGCCGCCTTTTGAGGCAATAAAGTTATTCATGCGCTCGCATTCTGCTTCCAGATCATCAGCTTTGGCATTGAAAAGGGTGACGTTGGTAAGCTTAGTATTCAGCTTATCGAAAAAGGTATTTTTAAGATAGTATTTGCAGCTCCCTTTATCGTTCTCATCCATACCAACCCACTCATCCAGACCGATGATGAAGGCTTGGGTAAGATCAATGCGGCCATCGTTCGCCCAGTCAACTAAGCAGTTGAGGGTGCCGGTCGGTGAATCGCCGGAAGGGAAAACCAAAACTGATTCAGGTTTTTCGGCTAATTGACCAGCAACCAGTTCGGCGGCTGCTTTTGACATTTCGTCGTAATTGCTATATATTTTTACTTCCATTATGCTTTTAGTTTTGTTGCGGGTTTAACCAAAGATCTACAGGTTTTTCAACTTTAGGGGTAAAAGGCAGGGCTACCTTTTTGCCCAGACCGGCTGAAGCATAAGCCGCGTAAATTATCTCCAATACCACACGGCCATCCTCGCCGGTAACGATAGGCGTTTTGTCCTCGCGTACGCACTCGATGAAATGTTTTAATTCTTGCGGATATCCCTGGTTAAACGCTTCCTCGAAAATAGTGAACGTCCAGCCGGCAGAGCTATCTACCTTTTCCATCGCGTAGCCATAACCCTCTTTGCTGTAGGTAAGGGCCGAGTTGCCCATAAACAGATCAGCGTAAACTACACCGCCGGTGCCGTATATTTCGCAGCGGTCGTCCATGCCGCCATGTTTGGCCCAGCTGCTTTCGGCGACGCAGGTAACACCGTTCTCAAACTCCACTATCACTACTGCATTATCCTCGCCCTTGGTACGTTCTTTATGCAGAACAGTGCTCATAGTAGCGTAAACATCTTTCACTTTGGCGTGGTTCAACACCCAGCGGAACCAGCCCAGGGCATGGCAACCCATGTCCATCAAAACACCACCACCTGCCAGGTCAATATCATAGAACCAGTCGGTATGCGGGCCTGAATGTTTTTCGGCTTGCTTTAGCATGTACACTTCGCCAACGGCACCCTCGGTAACCAGGCTGCGGGCACGCTCATATTTTGGGGCGAAGCACAGTTCTTCGGCGTACATCAGTTTAACGTTGTTGGCTTTACAAACAGCTATCATCTCGTCGGCTTCCTCAATGGTAACGGCCAGCGGTTTTTCAATAATGATATGCTTTTTTGCTTTTGCTGCTTTAATGCAAACTTCGGCGTGCAGGTAATTGGGTACGCAGATATCTATCACTTCAGCATCGGTTTGGGCTAAGAGCTGGTCAACGTCATTGAACCATGTTGCGATATGATATTTATCGGCGAAAGCTTTTGCCTTATCAATATTACGGGCATAAACGGCCACAACCTCGGCTTCGGGTACAAAGCGGTGGTACGATTCGAGGTGGATGTCTGATATAAAACCTGCGCCAATGATGGCCACTTTAGTTCTGTTCATAAATAGGTGTTAGTTTATCAATTGAAATGTTTTCTCCAGTTTAATATTGTTTGATGCCGGGCCTATCATCACTTTAAAATCGCCGGGCTGCGTTATCCATTCCAGCTTATCATTATAAAATGAGAGTTTTTCCTTGTCCAGTTTGAAGCTGATGCGCTTACTTTCGCCGGGAGCCAGTTTCACTTTTGCAAAATCTTTAAGCTCCTTAACCGGCCGCAAAGGCTGCGCCACCATATCGCGAATATATAATTGTGCCACCTCTTCTCCGGCAACATTACCGGTATTTTTCAGGTCGAAGGAAACGGTAATGGTTTCATCTTTACGGATGGCCGTTTTGCTGATGCTGATATTGCTGTAGCTATAAGTAGTGTAGCTTAAGCCAAAACCAAAGGCATACTGCGGCGTGTTAGGCACATCCAGATATGATGAGCGATAAAAGGCATCATTGTCGCCGGTTGCGGGCCTGCCGGTGTTCATGTAATTGTAGTAAAGCGGTATCTGGCCCTCGCTGCGCGGGAAGGTCATCGGCAATTTGCCGGAAGGATTATAGTCGCCAAACAACACATCTGCAACAGAATTACCCATCTGGCTGCCCAGCCACCATGTATAAACAATGGCGGGGGCGTGCTCTGCCGTCCAGTTGAATATCATTGGGCGGCCGGCCATCAGCAATACCACAACGGGTTTGCCTGTAGCAACAACAGCTTTTATCAGATCTTCCTGCACGCCGGGGATATGGATGTTGGCTTTGCTGCGTGCCTCGCCGGTCATGAAGATGTCTTCACCAACAGCCATTACCACTACGTCGGCTTTTTGGGCGGTCTCTACGGCTTCTTTAAAATCAGTAGCCACGCTGTCGGTTATGTTGCAACCCTGGGCATAAAGTATCTTAGCGTTAGGGGCGTGATTTTGCAGGCCTTCATATATATTAACCACATTGTCGTTGGGATCTACATTGGTTGACCATGCACCTTTCAAATACCATTTCTCTTTACTCAGCGGGCCAATCAGTGCGATGGTTTTTACATCTTTTGATAACGGCAGCAGGTTCTTCTCGTTCTTTAACAGCACAATACTCTTGCGACCCATATCGCGTGCGGCTTCAATATTCTTTGGTTGGTTGAGCGTGGCTTTCTCATGCGCAGCATTGATGAACTTGTAAGGATTATCAAACAAACCCAGTTCAAATTTTTTGGTGAGGATACGGCGAACAGCTTCGTTTACTGTTGCAATGGGTACCTTGCCTTCGCGCACCAAAACCGCCAGATGGCCGATGTAGGCGCGGCTTTCCATATCCATATCGTTGCCTGCTTTAATGGCTGTTTCGGCGGCCTGTTTCAAGTCTTTGGCATAACCGTGCGGTATCATCTCGCCGATGGAATTCCAGTCGCTTACCACGAGGCCTTTAAAGCCCCATTTACCTTTTAGTATATCGCGTTGCAGGTAGGCGTTGCCGGTGGCAGGTGTGCCGTTCAAATCGTTAAAAGCATTCATAAAGGTGGCTGCACCTGCATCAAGCGCAGCTTTAAATGGCGGCAAATAGGTTTGCCAAAGAGCGTGCAGGCTCATATCCACACTGTTGTAATCCCGGCCGCCTATAGCTGCACCGTAACCTGCAAAATGTTTAACGCAGGCCATTACCGCATCAGTACTGCCAATGCCACGGCCCTGGAAACCACGCACGCGTGCTGCGGCTATCAGTGATCCTAAATAAGTATCCTCGCCGGCACCTTCCATTACGCGGCCCCAGCGCGGGTCGCGCGCTACATCAACCATGGGTGCAAACGTCCAGTTGATGCCTGCGGCAGATGCCTCGGTGGCGGCAATGCGGGCCGAACGTTCAATGGCCGGCAGATCCCAGCTTGCCGCCTCTGCCAGCGGAATAGGAAAAGTAATGCTGTAACCGTGTATCACATCCTGCCCAAAAAGCAGCGGGATCTTCAGGCGAGATTTCATAGCTGCATCCTGGAAAGTACGGGTATGGTTCTCGCCCATAATATTAAGCACCGAACCAATTTTGCCATCGCGTACCTGTTGCAGTTTATCGCCCGTATTTTTGGTAACAGGGCCGGTAGCTTCCCAATCGCCGCTTAGCTGGTTTAGCTGGCCAACCTTTTCGTCCAAAGTCATTTTGGCTAACAATACCTCAACCTTTTTACTGATGGATGTTTGTTGTGCCGATGCCGATACACAAACCAAAAGGAGCAGGGCAAGGCCGGTAAACGTCTTTCTCATGTTACAGGTAGTTCATTTTTTTAAGATAAGCTACCCAAACTTTGTAAGCATCGGCATTTAAGTGCAAACCCTCAAGTGTGTAGCGGCTGTCCAGTAATCCGCGTTTATCGGTAAAGAGTGGCGCAATATCCACCCAGGTAAAATTGAGTTCTTGTGCTTTGGCTTTCAGTAACTTGTTAACTGCCGGCACATGCTGGCCTTTATCATAATGCTGCGGGAAGTGCGCGTGGGTAGCATCAACCGGCAAAACGCTTTGCACATAGATGCTGGTCTGCGGGCTTTTAGCATGCACGCGTTTGATGATCTTAAAGTAATTATCGGCAATTACGGCGTCAGGAATATCCTTGCCGATATCATTGATGCCAAGAAGAATGAATAATTTTTTAGGCTGGCGGGCAATGATATCGTCCACGCGTTTTAAGGCCCCGTAAGTAATATCACCGCCTATGCCGCGGTTAAGTACGGTAGTATCGCCAAGCAAGCTGCCCCAGTTACCCATCTCGGTGATGCTATCGCCAAAGAAAATGGTGTTCACCTGTTTTACCGGCTGCGATGCAAATACTTTTAATCGGGCCACAGTATGATCAGGAATAAAAGGAATAGTATCAAACAGGTTTTGATTGGTTGGGCTTTGCTGTGCGCGGGCAATGGCCGGCAGCAGCAACATCAGCAGGAAAAACTTCTTCATAAAAAATAATTGGCAGCTAAATGTACAAAAAGCTGACCGCTGATTTTATTGATTTTAGGATTAAGATGATTTTTTACTTGTGTTGAGATAAAGCAGGAAAGCTCGCCTCTTTGCGAAGCAGAAAGGGGATGGGGGTGAGTCGCTCTGCGATTTTACTCACCCCGCGGCACTTCGTGCGCGACCCTCTCTTCGCTGCGCGAAAAGAGGGTGAGGAAGAGAAAACAATAAATCATCGTGTCATTTCGAGCGAGCAGAAGGGCGGGATGGTGGAAAGGGGCGACGAGAAATCTTGTTATTACAGCATGGTCGCTTTTCTGGAATAACAAGATTTCTCACTATCGTTCGAAATGACATCTACTAATAGTGTCGCTCATTCCTGACAAAACATAAACAAATCTAAATGTAATAATGTTGCATTTATGTTTATCTTTGCAGCATGTTATCACCCCGTAAAGCCTTTAAGCTTGACAATATTGGTATGACCGCCTCTACACTTTGTGCTATACATTGTGCTGCTGTGCCGGTGTTTTTTACCAGTTTACCTTTGTTGGGATTGAGTTTTTTGGCCAACCCATGGTTAGATTGGGGCATGATCGTTTTTGCGTTGGTAATAGGCGTATGGTCAATTGGCGGAGAGTATAAAAACCATCGTAACGCTTTGCCTTTAGTGATGCTGGTTGTGGGTTTCGCGTTAATCATTGGCGGGCATCTGTTTCTGCATAACTGGGTTGAGGCCATTGTTGCCCCGCTTGGCGGCCTTACTATAGCAGCTGCGCATTTTATCAACTACAAACTGGCCGGTTCTTGTGATGCCGGCGAGAGCTTCCTGCACCTTAAACACCCACACAAACACGATAATAAACAAGCTGCTTAACTGAATTTTACTTAAATTTGGATTTAAATGGCACAGACAAAGAATTTTCGTTTCGAGGAACTGCTGGATAAGCACCATCTTAAAAAGACCGGTGCCCGCCTGCGCGTACTTTCTATGATGTATTCAAAAAATACGGCTACTTCACAGCCCGATCTGGAAAGCGTGATGAGTGATATTGACCGCGTTACCCTTTACCGTATCCTTAACGTGTTTGAGGAAAAAGGTATTATCCATAAAGTTTTTGACCTTAACGGCACGGCCAATTATGCCGTTTGCCACTCGGATTGCGGCGAAAACCACCACCACGACGAGCACCTGCATTTTAACTGCACCAATTGCAAAAACGTGTATTGCCTTGATGACCTGCACATGCCACGGCTAACCTTGCCCGATGGCTTTAAGGCTGAGAGCTTTACGCTTTATGCATCGGGCCTTTGCCCTAAATGCAGCAAAAAGAGCAACGTAATGGCCAATTAATTTGCAACAGTATTGCAAAATTTAAAACCTGTTAATCCATTGCCCCGTATTACCGTCAAAAAAGCAAACAATAGCAAACCTTAATTTGCGTTTGCAGTTTGATGTGTGGTAGATAAATTTGTGTCTCTCTGATTAATTCAATGCAACAAAAATACTTAGGGCCGCTGTTCAGCATCGGCGTTTTATGTTTCTATATCTTGTTTTGTTCGTTCACACCGGCAGATACCATCGTTACCGGCGGCTATAAAATCAAGAACATTATTATTGATGCCGGCCATGGCGGTAAGGATGCAGGTGCCCGCGGTACTTTCTCGTACGAGAAAAATGTAACGCTTGCTATCGCCAAAAAGCTGGATGCCGCCATCCACGCCCAACTGCCCGATCTTACAACGGTACTTACCCGCAGCGATGATACTTTTATCGAGTTGCGCCGCCGCTCGGCTATTGCCAATCAATCAAAAGGGAATTTGTTTATTTCTATCCACTGCAACTCGTCTGCTGAGGGAACAGCTTACCGTGCGCACAAGCAAAGCGGCGTAATGGTATTGGTTTACGGTTTGCACCGAGCCAAAGAGCAGGCAGAGGCCATGCGCGAAAATGCTTCCATCTTTGAGGAGAAAAACTACCAGCAAAACTACCAGGCGCTTGATGATAGTGATCCTTCTAATGCGATCATCCTTGATGCCTTTACTAAAAAATACCGCAGGCAAAGTATCATGTTTGGCGATTACCTGATGCGAGAGTTTACCGATACCGATGGCCGTACATCATTAGGGGTGCGCGAGCAGGGTGTATACGTTTTAGCCAACAGTGCCATGCCATCTGTGCTGATTGAAACAGGCTTTATCAATAACCCCGATGAGGAAGAATATCTGAACTCTGACGAAGGGCAAACAGCCATTGTGCAGTCTATTATTCGCTCTATAACAACTTACCGCAGCGTGTTAAGCAGCAGGTAAGCTGTTTACATAAATTTCATCTTAACTTATTAAACTAATAAGCATTATTTTATATCTTGTGGTCTTGTTTAGCCTGTAAAAAGGCTTTTTAACTGACATCTATCAAGATCTAATGCCTTATTATCAACACTATTCGTTCGACCTTTGGTTAACGCTCATTAAATCCGATCCGCAATTTAAGCCCGAGCGTGCCAGATATTTCCACCAACATTTTAATAAATCAGGTAAGTCTGTTGACGAAATAGCCCTGATATTCCGGCAGGTTGATCTGATGTGCAACGCCGTGAACGAAAAAAGCGGCAAAAATATCGATGCCGACGAGATGTACCTGATGGTGATCCACCTCATTAACGGCAATAGCCTTGATATTGATGAAATTGATTATCAGCAACTCCATAACGATATGGAAGTATTACTTTTTAAACATCCGCCTCAACTATATTCGGATGTAACATATAATACCCTCATCAGTCTAAAAGAAAAAAGCGGAGCAACTTTTAGTTTGTTGAGCAATACAGGATACATCATCGGAAAAACCTTGCGTAAGGTGCTTGCACTTTACCAACTGGATACTTTTTTTGACTTTCAGCTGTACTCTGATGAGGCAGGTATGTCAAAACCCAACCCCGAATTTTTTGAGGTAATGCTAAAGAATATCGACATCTGCAATGTGGGTAAGGACATCCCGCGCAACGGTATTTTGCATGTAGGCGATAACCCCAAGAACGATGTGGCTGCGGCCGAGGCGATGGGCCTTAAGGCAGCGCTAATTAATTCAAATCAGCAAACAATTTTGAGCCTTATTGGCTAATATATCTCACACCTATGAAAGCACTAACCTATTCACTCCATCATATTAACAGCGAAACCCATTTCGGTTTCGAGGCTGCGGATTATAGTCGCTTTAAGTTTGGCGATGGCATAGTATCGCGCGATTTTGGCGTGGCGCTGGCCAACGGTTTTATTGAAAAACATCTGGCGCAAGCCGAAAATATAAAACAACTGGTAGTGATCTCCAGCCCGTACTCATTCATCCCAACAGCCACCTTCGCCATGAAGAACTGGTTTGTGTACACACTTAACCATTGGCTGGCAGAGTATGGTTTACCTGTGGTGCAGGAGACTAAAGTACACCGTACCATTACCTACAAAGAAGATTACGGCGAGCTGGATGCTGAGCAACGCATGAAGCTGATAGGTAACGATAGTTTCCATATCGATAAAGCGTTTTTGGAAGGCAAGACCTTGATCTTTCTGGATGATATCCGCATCACAGGTAGCCACGAGCGTATGATCATGAAAATGGTAGATGCTTACGGCTTAAGAAGCGATATCTACATGCTCTACTTTGCCGAACTGGTGAATAACAACATCCACCCAAACATTGAGAACTACTTGAATTACCATGAGGTGAAATCGATATTTGACCTGCACAAGATCATTAATGATAGCAGTTTCTGTATCAACACAAGGTTGGTTAAGTATATCCTCAACTACGATCATGATCAGTTTAGGGTGTTTATTGAAGACCAGTCGACCGCGTTTTTAGAGGAGATGTATAACATGGCTTTGGGTAATGGTTACCATACCATTGAAGCTTATCAGCAAAACCTTGGCTTTATAAAAAAACTTTTACTTTTAGAATCGCCTCAACAGAAGGCGTTGAGTATTTGAGAACTTAAAAAGGCCTCTCCCCAAACCCGTCTCCGAGGGAGAGGGGTTTTAAAAAAAGTCTCCCCGCCAGCTGGCGGGGAGATTAGAGGGGGCTTTTAGGTGAAAAACTTTTAATTTAGATAATTATAAACTCGTACAATATGGCAATTAATCTGCAAAAAGGTCAGCGTGAAGCAATTGACGCACCTAAATTTACTATAGGATTGGGTTGGGATACCAATGCATCATCAACCGGTTCTGCTTTCGACTTAGATGCTTCGGTATTTGTAATGGGCGATAACAAAAAGCTTATTGCTGATGAATACTTTGTTTTTTATAACAACTTAAAAAGCCCTGATGAAGCTGTTGAGCACACAGGCGATAACCTTACCGGTGCCGGCGATGGCGATGATGAGCAGATCAAAATAGATCTAACCAAGATCGACCCTCGTGTTACCGAGATCTGCGTGGTGGTAACCATTCACGAGGCCGAAAGCCGCAGGCAAAACTTTGGGCAGGTGCGTAACTCTTTCGTTCGCATTTTTGACCCTGTAACCAATGCCGATATCCTGAAATACGAACTGGAAGAAGATTTCTCTATCGAGACAGCAGTAGAGTTTGGTCGCATCTATAAACGCGATGGCAAATGGAAATTTGAAGCAGTTGGCGCCGGTATGAAGGGTGGCTTACAGGATTACTTAAACAAATACAACTAATACCTTAAAACATAATATTATGGCAATTAACTTGCAAAAAGGGCAACGCATAAGCCTGGAGAAAGAAAATGGCAACAAGCTGCAGAACGTTTGTGTGGGCATTAACTGGGGCGCTATCGAAAAGAAAGGCCTGTTTGGTTTTGGCTCATCAAAAGAGGCGGTTGACTTAGATGCCAGCTGTGCGTTGTTTGATGATGACAAGAATTTGATAGATGTGGTATACTTTGGCCACCTTAAATCAAAAGACGGTGCTATCCGCCACAGCGGTGATGACCTTACCGGCGATATGGGCGGCGATGATGGCCTGGATAACGAGGTGATCACCGTTGATTTGGCTAAACTCGATCCGAAAGTAAAGCACGTAGCTTTCGTTTTGAACAGTTTCCGTGGTCATGATTTTGGTACTATCCCGTTTGCATCTATCCGCATTTATGAGGGTACGCCTAAACGCGTAACTGAAGTGTTTGCCAAATACGATATCGCCCATGACTCAACCTTTAAAGGCCACGTATCAATGGTGATGGGTATTTTCTACCAAAAGAACGGCGAATGGAAGTTTAACGCCCTTGGCGAACCAACCAAAGACCGCAAACTGGAAGAGACAGTAAACACTGTAGAACGTAATTTCTTGTAAGAAAAACTTGAGCCCCTTCTAAATCTCCCCCGAAAGGGGAGACTTAAGGAAAGAATACTCTTGAAGCCCCTCTCCCTCGGAGAGGGGTTTGGGGAGAGGCCTCTAAACCCAAAAACAACCATGGAAACTAACCCAATTAACGACGGAGCTGAACTAACTAACCCTGCGCCAACACCTGCGCCGGTTAATGCAGCCACTCCGGTTAAATTAGATAAAGAAGGTAATGTTGACCTGAGCAACATCACCACGGCAGAAGTTGCCAAATATGGCGAGAAAAGCAAAGACCTTAATCCGGGCGATGTGAACTCGATCCTTAACTATGGCTCAGATCTTCAGCAGAATATGGAGCGTTATAGCAACAGCTTCCTGTCATCAGTACGTACGTTTGATGCCGGCGAAGTAGGTACGCTGATAACCGACTTGCTGCACGAGCTTAACTACATTGATGTGGATGAGCTTGATCAGAACGCTTTTGTGCGTGTGCTATCGCGCATACCGCTTATCCGCACTTTGGTAATGGATACCAAAAAGATCTTTGCCAAGTATGACCTGGTAGTAAACAACGTTGATAAGATCGTAAACAAAATAAAAGCCGGTCGTGTAAACTCGTTGAAAGATAATGCTTCGCTGCAAACCATGTTTGATAACAACGTGGATTATATTAAGCAGATGGAAGAACTGATCATAGCCGGTCAGTTAAAATACAACGAGCTGAACGAGAAGCTGGCCGTAATGGATGGCAACCCATCAGGCTACGAAGATTACGAAATTGCCGACCTGCGCGATTATGTGAACCGCCTGGATAAACGCCTTGCCGATTTGAAGGTTGTGCGTTTCATTATGCTGCAATCATTGGCGCAGATCCGCGTGGTGCAAAATAACAATACCACCATTGCAGAAAAAGCACAGTCAATTGTATCAACCACTATTCCTGTTTGGAAAAATCAGCTTACCTTAGCAGTTGCTTTAAACAGGCAAAAGGCTAACGTTGAGATGCAGAAGAAGGTATCGGATACCACCAATACCATTTTGCAGAAAAACGCCGAGCTATTAAAGCAAAACAGTATTGATGTTGCCAGGGAGAACGAGAAAACCGTTGTTTCTATAGATACGCTTAAACGTACAACATCATCATTAATTGAAACCCTTAACGAGGTTAAACGTATCCATGATGAGGGTACACAGAACAGGAAGGTGCTAAATACTGAATTACAGAATTTAGAGACCGAGCTGAAAAAGAACGTGACGAATACACGTTAATTAAAATATGGATGAGAACAGGTTAGAAATATTAAATGCGTCGACACGGATAATCAGCAAACTACAGCTGCTATCAGTATTTTTTAATAACGACGTTATTTATAAGATCTACCTGCGCACACAAGTGCTTCACCAGCTTTTTCAGACCAATCCCGAGCTTGATATTAACCAACTGGAGATGTTTCATCTCCAGTTTACACAAACCTTGATAGACCTGCTCAAAAAGATCAAAAAAGGCAACGAGGCCAACGCCGACCTGTTGCTTGATGAGGTATCGCTGAATAACCAGCTGATAGAGCAGATGGAAGATTCGGCTTATACGGAGCATACTTTTATCAACGACAAGCAAAGGCAGGCTTTGAAAATGAGCCAGTCGTTAAGGAAGTTGTTCCAGGTACTGTCAGATAATGCTTCAGATTATCCCTTTACGGGTAACATCAATAAGTTTAGTCTGCATTACTCGGGCGATTACTTTTTTAATATCTCGACTGAGCTGGTTTATGAGCTGCTGGCTTATGATGCGGCTGATGTGTACAGCAACGAGTATGCAACCATAGGGCGCAAGCTGATGGGGACGCTTTGCAAGTACGATTTTAAAATTGAGTTTTATGCGGGCCTACGGGCCAACGACCTGGTGCTTGAGGTATATAAGTTTGCCGATGTTAACCGGCATTTTATATTTTCGCCGCTTAATAACGTGCTGCTGTTTTGCGATATAGCCAAACTGGGAGATTTAGATCTTAAAAACACCATCAGCAAACGCGAACGTATGATGCGTGAACTGCGCGACAAGAACATACAGCTAACGGGCAAGGCCGGTTTAATAAAAACCAACCTGCCCGAAAATATTACGGCCCTGCTGGCTGATAACTATAAAAAGATATCAGATGTGAATTTCCTGGAGCATATCAATGCTTTTGACGTTCAGGCCAATATTTTAAAAACAATGTTAAATACAGATATTATTTAAACCCACCAATGGATATTTTACACACGCTGCTTGGCGAAGACATTAAGGCCGGCCTGCTTATCATTCTTAACTTAATTGTCATCGAAAGCCTTTTATCTGTAGATAACGCTGCCGTACTGGCAACCATGGTGCTCGATCTGCCAAAAGAGCAACGTGCCCGTGCTTTACGCTATGGTATAATAGGCGCTTACGTATTGCGTGGTTTGTGTTTGTTTTTAGCAGCCTGGCTGGTAACTATCTGGTGGCTAAAACCGCTTGGTGGTTTATACCTCATGTACCTCGCATTTGATTATTTCAAAGGCAAACTTTCTAAAAAGAAAGAAGGAGAAGAAGGCGAAGAGGAATCTGTAGACAAGAACAAGAACTGGCTGTATAAATCAACCGTTGGCTTAATAGGCAACTTTTGGGCGACTGTTGCCCTGGTAGAGCTGATGGACCTTGCTTTCTCTATCGATAACGTATTTGCCGCCGTAGCCTTTACCGATCATAAGTTTTTGATCTACACTGGTGTGTTCATCGGTATATTGGCCATGCGTTTTGTGGCGCAAGCATTTGTTAAACTGATGGAAAAATTCAGTTTCCTGGAAACCGTTGCTTTTATGGTGATAGGTGTTTTGGGTATTAAGCTCACTGCTTCCCTGTTTGAGCATTTTGCTCCAAATTCAGAGATCGGATTGTTTCTTAAAAGTGAAGTTGCTGACGCCGCAGTATCTATCTTCACGGTAGCAGTATTCATTATCCCGGTGCTGACCTCAATATTCTTCAACTTTCCAAAAAAAAACTTAATTGAGCCCGAAGTAGCCGAAGCTGCCGAAGATGTTTTAGATAAAAGCTGATGAATAGTACTGTAAATAAGCTAATTGCATCCATCTTTGGTATAGGGTATGTAAAGGGTGGCGGTACGCTGGCCGCGCTGGTAACCTGTCCGTTTATTTATTTGCTATGGTTGCAGCCATGGGCGGTAAACCCTATATGGCTGGTATTGGCAACCGTTGTTGTTACGCTGTTAGGCGTTTATGTAGGCGATAAAGTTGAACCTTTTTGGGGCAAGGATAGCTACCGTGTGGTGATAGATGAAGTATCGGGCATGATGGTGACCATGCTGTTTGTACCCGCTCATATTTATTACCTGTTAATAGGTTTCGTGCTGTTTCGTTTTTTTGATATTGTAAAGCCTCTGGGTATCCGTAAAATGGAAGCCTTAAAGGGTGGCACAGGTGTAATGATGGATGATGTGCTGGCGGGTGTTTATGGCAATATCGTATTGCAGGTGATTGTGCATTTTACGAAGTTTTAGCGTTATTGTTATTCAACTAACGCTTCGTTTTTGAATACATCGAAGCCAAAAAAGCCTTTAGATATCTCTATTCTTACAAGTTTATAGCCTGATGTGCCGTTAAGGTCGTTGCTGTCAAATGGTATTTCCTTCAGTTTACCGTAGTACTTAATAGCAACATATAAATGATTAGGGCCGGTTCTCGAATCGTTCATGTAACCGCCCCGTTCTGCAATATGGAATATCTCAGTTAAAGGGTGTACGGAAGCGTAATAGTTTAACCCCATAAAAGTCCAGGTACTAATGCCGCCGCCCACAACAAAGCAAAAAGTAAGTTTTATAAACGTATCCTTTAACTTATTCTTATGCTGTTGTGGCATCCTTTTAAAGTAGATCCATATCCCAGCAACACCTGTCAGTATATAAATTGCAGGGACTACATAAGGCGAAATAAAAGTATGCCTGTAAAGGCTCACCAGGTTTGCCGAAAGCAGGCAGCTGCCTAAGAAAAATATGATCTGGACTATCTCTTTGCTGGTGTACATTTAAGGTAAGGTTAACTAAATATCAATAATACAAATTAAGGTTCAGCATAAATAGCTACCTTAGGTTAAATTTAAACCGTAAGCATACGTATGCATTTTTTTCCTTTCCTCGCGGTGTTTCTGCTTACTTTAAGGCTGAACAGGAACATAAAGTTCACAGATCTTCGTCTTAAATGGAGATGGCCTCTTTATGGAATGATGGCCCTGTCTGTTGGCCTGTTCGTTTTATGCGACGATCATTTTGAGGATTCCGTATCAAGCATTATCGCTGCTGCGTATTTATTGGGAGTTATAGAATATCTTAAACGACAAGATGATTTTAAATCGTTTATGGTATTGTTGAATGCGCATCTGCCGCTTATTGCCGCTGTATTGTTAAGCGGAATTGCTGAGTTAATTGTACCTAAGTTTTATGATAATAATGGCAGTTTTTTTGTCTCAGCAGAGATGGCTGCCTTTGTATGGATATTTATAAGAGTATCTACATCTAAAAAACAACAGCAAGAGATTCGTCGCATTAATGAACGTAAGGACGAATTAGAGGAATTGGTAGCTGCACGTACCGCCGAGATAACTCAGCAACGCAACGAGTTACAGGAAACCGTAAAAGAATTGAAAGCCACCCAGGCACAACTGATCCAGCAGGAAAAACTGGCATCGTTAGGTGAATTAACCGCAGGTATTGCCCACGAGATCCAGAACCCTTTAAACTTTGTTAACAATTTTTCTGAAGTAAGTGTGGAACTGCTGGAAGAAATGGAAGCCGAGATTGCCAAAGGCGATATGGAAGAAGCCAACGCCATTGCTGCCGATATTAAACAAAACCTGGAGAAGATACGCCACCACGGCAAACGCGCCGATGGCATTGTGAAAGGCATGCTACAGCACAGCCGCGCAAGCAGCAATGTAAAAGAACCAACCAACCTCAACACCATTGCAGATGAATATTTCCGCCTGGCTTACCATGGTTTAAGGGCAAAAGATAAATCATTTAACGCCGAACTGGTATCAAATTTTGATGAGAGCCTGCCGATGGTAAATATGGTATCGCAGGATGTTGGCCGCGTATTGCTGAATATGTTCACCAACGCATTCTACGCCGTCCATCAGAAACAAAAAACTATTGGCGGGGATTTCAGGCCAAAGGTTGAGGTATCTACAAAAGTGTTGCCTAGTAACAACGTAGAGATCATCGTCCGCGATAACGGCACCGGTATCCCTGATGCTATCAAAGACAAGATCATGCAGCCCTTTTTTACCACCAAGCCGGCAGGCGAGGGTACTGGTTTGGGCCTTTCGTTAAGCTACGATATCATCGTGAAGGCGCATAAAGGTACCATCAATATCAACAGTAAAGAGGGCGAGGGCTCGGAGTTTATCATCACTCTGCCTTTAGGCTAATTAAAATTCAAATTCAACAAATCAATATTTATTTTCGCAAATGAAAATATTAGTAGTCGACGATGAAGAGGATGTGCAACCCTTGTTTTTGCAGCGTTTCCGCAAAGAGATCCGCAATAACGAGATAGAACTTGATTTTGCACGCTCGGGCGAGGAAGCACTGGATTACCTGAAAGAGAAACACTCTGAAGTGGTATTGATCCTTTCAGATATCAATATGCCCGGCATGAGCGGCATCGAACTGCTTGGCCATATCCGCGAGGATTTCCCAATGCCGCCACCACCTGTGGTAATGATGATTACTGCCTACGGCGACGAAGAAAACTATAAACAAGCTATGGACAAAGGAGCAAATGATTTCCTGACCAAACCGCTTGATTTTAACTTACTGAAAGAAAAACTAAAAACA
The DNA here is from genome assembly GCF_003432115.1 of Mucilaginibacter conchicola. Lineage (GTDB taxonomy): Bacteria > Bacteroidota > Bacteroidia > Sphingobacteriales > Sphingobacteriaceae > Mucilaginibacter > Mucilaginibacter conchicola. The sequence continues at coordinate 887,280 of NZ_QWDC01000001.1, read as the reverse complement.
ATAAGCGAGTAATGGCCAAGATACTGGTAGTAGATGATGAGGCTGATCTGGAGATCCTGGTAAAGCAAAAATTTCGCCGTAAGATAAGGGAGAACGAATACGAATTTATTTTTGCACAGAATGGTGCCGAAGCATTAGACCGCATCAAAGAACACCCCGATCTGGATATTATCCTGTCTGACATTAATATGCCGGTGATGGATGGCCTTACCCTGCTTTCGCGCCTGCCCGAGGCTAATCCAACGGTTAAAGCTGTTGTGGTATCGGCCTATGGCGATATGCAAAACATCCGCACCGCCATGAACCGCGGTGCCTTTGATTTTGTGATGAAACCGGTTGATTTCGATGATCTCGACCTCACCATGCAAAAGACCATCACCCACGTGCGCCAGTTGCAGGAAACTCTGCGTGCTATTAAGGAGAACAATATCCTTAAAATGTACGTAGATGAGAATGTGCTCAACTTTATGACCCACAAAGAGGCCGAGAATAGCCTCATGAAAAACGAATTGCTGGAAGCTACGGTAATGTTTGTTGATGTATGCGGCTTTACCGCCATTACCGAGCACGTGGCAGCCAATACCGTTGTAAACCTGCTGAACGGCTTGTTTGATAAAATTGTAAAAGAGATCATTAATCAGGGCGGCCACGTAGATAAGTTTATGGGCGATGCCATCATGGCTGTATTCCGAGGTGAGTACCACCTGGATAGAGCTATAGATACCGCATTAGCTGTTAGAGAGCAATTAGCTAACGAGCCCGATATAGATGCAGGTAACGGTAAAACCTTTAAACCGGAGATCTCGGTAGGTATCAACTCGGGCGAGATGGTATCAGGCAATATCGGCTCCGCATCACTAAAACGTCTCGACTATACCGTAATCGGCGACTCTGTAAACCTTGCCCAACGCCTGCAAGGCATTGCCAAAGCCGGCCAGATCATCATCACTGAAGCCGTTTACCAGCAAGCCAAAGAATCATTCCAATGCAAGGAAAATGGCGAGTTTACGCTGAAGAATAAGGCATTGCCGGTTGTAACTTATGAAGTAGTGGAGTAGACTTTAAGTCTGGGGTCTTAAGTCAAAAGTCAAAATTAAAAAGTCAAAAAAAGACCCTTGTCATTCTGAGGGATAGCGAAGAATCTAACCGCGTTCTCTGTACAGCTGATAGATGCTTCGTTCCTCAGCATGACAAAGGGATGGTGTGACTTCAGACTCCCGACTTCTAACTTCAGACTTAAATCAATGTCTCGCTCTTCTCTTCAGCACCCCACCCGCAGCTTCTTTAATAATGCTGGTGAAGATGAAAGCTTTGGGGTCTATTTCATGCACCATATCCTTTAAGCGGCGTAGTTCCAGGCGGGTTACAACGGTGAAAACAATATCAACAGGATGGTGCACATCAAAGCTCTCTTTCAGAAAACCGCGTTCGCCTTTGTAGATGGTAATACCGCGGCCAAGTTGCATTACCAGCATCTCTTTAATGGCTTGGTTTTGGCCCGAAATGATGGTAACACCGGTGTATTCTTCCAAGCCCTCTATCACAAAGTTGATCATGCGCGAGGCCGTGAAGTAAGTGATAATAGAGTATAAAGAAGTGGTAAAACCAACCTCAAAAGCTGCTATCAGGAAGATAACGATATTGATGCCCAGAATGATCTCGCTGATAGTAAAGCTAATGCGTTTGCCGGTGTAAAGGGCCAATACTTCGATACCATCGAGGGCACAACCACCACGGATAGCCATGCCGATTCCCGTACCCATAAACACCCCGCCAAAGATAGATACCAGCAGTTTATCAGAAGTGATCTTATCAGGATAGGGTACATACAAAATGCACAATCCCAAACCTATAATGGCCAATAATGTACGCAGCGCAAAGGTTTTATTCACCTGGAACATCCCCATAATAATGAAAGGAATATTTGCCAGGATAATAACGTAAGCAATATTGAAGTGGTAAAGCTCGTGTATCAAAAGCGAGATACCGGTAACGCCGCCATCAAAGAAAGCATTTGGTATCAGGAAACTTTTTAAGGCAAAACCACAGAACAGGATACCTGCAATGGTATAAATAGTGTCGGTAATGATTGATTTGGCGGTTGGCGCTGTACTCATTTCGGCAATAGGTATTGTGTTCTGTAAATCTCTTAAATTTTCTTGTTTTTTAGGCTCCCTGTTTTCAACACTCGTTTTGGTGAAATACCGGTGCTGTTCCAGAAAAGTAATTTGCAGCGCATCCCATGCTTTTTTATCATGGATACTGCCCATGGCCTTCATCTCGGCAAACAGGTTATCGCCGGTACTCACAAAATCAGCGCGACCCAAATAATCCAGGTCGGCATCGCAGATAATTTGTTCCAGATGATCCGCCGGTTGTTGCGGCAATTGGGTGGCCATAATAATGGCGCAGATGCGGTTGATCTCATCCTCAGTATAACCAAAGTCAGGCAAAGTCTCCCTCGCAATATCGCATGATGCACGCTCATGTTCTTTAACACGGTTAAGATAACCACTATCGTGATAAAGCGCAGCTACTAATAACAGACGGGCATCTTCAGCATTAATGCTTTCTTTTTCGGCAATGCCTTTGGCGGCGTTATAAACATCGATAGTATGATCAGCATTATGATAATGGAAATGCCCCGGCAGCTCGTTTTTGAGTCTGCTTAAAATATGCTGTCCTTCGGGGCTATTGATCATGGTGCTAAGATATTAATTTAAGAGAAAAAGCCCCCTCTAAATCTCCCCCGAAAGGGGAGACTTTATTAAAAGCCCCTCTCCCTCGGAGAGGGGATGGGGAGAGGCCTCTTAAATGGGAGGGCTTTCTGTCACCCTCATGTCTCAATGTACTCCAAACGTCATATAACATCAAAAGCCATTCATACGCGCTGCTTTCGCCGTAAATTTGTGAAACATCCGTTTTAAAAACATGTCCTCGTAACCAAAATTGAGTTATGGCAAAGAAACTATCCGATATAAAATATTCTGTTCTTGATCTGGCTCCTGTGGTACAGGGCGGCACACCTGGCACCAGTTTTAAGGCAAGCCTTGAGGTTGCCCAACTGGCAGAGAAGGTTGGCTACACACGTTACTGGTTTGCCGAGCATCACAACATGATCAGTGTGGCCAGTTCTGCCACGTCGGTACTGATAGGTTATGTGGCCGGCGGAACATCAAAGATCCGTGTAGGCTCGGGCGGTATTATGCTGCCCAACCATGCCCCGTTGGTTATTGCCGAGCAATTTGGTACGCTTGAATCACTTTATCCGGGTAGGATAGATTTGGGCCTCGGCCGTGCGCCGGGTACCGATCAATTGACCGCTTTGGCTATCCGTGGCGAGAACTTTAATGCCGTTCATAATTTCCCTAAAGATATCATCAGGCTGCAAACCTATTTCTCGGCAGATAATGCAACCAGTAAAGTACGCGCTATCCCGGGCGAGGGTTTAGATATTCCTATCTGGGTGTTAGGTTCAAGTACCGATAGCGCCAAGGTTGCCGCCGCTATGGGTTTGCCTTATGCTTTTGCCAGCCACTTTGCACCAACATACTTCATGGAAGCTATCAAGATCTATCGCGATAACTTCCGTCCCTCAGATTATCTGAAAGAGCCTTATGTAATGGCTTGCGTTAACGTAGTAGCTGCCGATACCGATAAAGAAGCAGAGCATTTGGCAACATCGCTTAAGCAAATGTTTTTGGGTGTGGTGACCGGTCGCCGCCAGTTGTTACCGCCACCGGTTAAAGATATGGATGCGATATGGTCGCCGTACGAGCAAGAGGCCGTAATGCAAATGCTGGCCTACCTGTTTGTAGGCAGTGCCGAAACCATCAAGAACAAATTAACCAGCTTTATAGAACAAACCGGCGTTGATGAGGTAATGGCTACGTCGCCAATATTTGATCAGCAGTCGCGCATGTACTCGGTAAAACTATTTGCCGATATTATTCGTAAGTCGGCTTATGCGCCTTTAAACCAATAGGTTTAAATGTGTTGTGTTGCCCGTTACCTGTAAAGGTGGCGGGTTTTTTTGTGGATAGATGTGAAAATCTTAATAAAATATCACAACAAAGTGGCCGTATAAAATGTACATTAGTCTGTAAATTGCCGTTAACCTTAAACGGTAAACTATCTACTAATGAGCAAAGTTTTTACAATAACCGAAGGTTTGGAGAATTTGGGTGCCATGAGCACCGGCGGGCAGGGTTCCGTTTATAAAGGCCGCCGCATGGGGCCGGTGCTTACCGCCATCAAGCTGATGCCTACGCCTATCCTTAACGAGAGCGAGGACGACCGCAACTACCGCAATTTCCGTAACGAGGTAACCAAACTGCAAAAGGTAAACGAGGAGCCTAACCCCAATGTGGTTAAGATACTAAGCTGGGGATTGACGGATAGCGGATCATTTCCCTTCATCGAGATGGAGTACATTGAAGGTCCTGATCTTTGCGAACTCCTGAAAGATCCCCACGATAAAATTTTCATGCTGAAAGAGGCCATCCGCGTGGCCGATCAGCTGTCAAGCGCATTGGCGCACTGCCACCGTGTAGGGGTAAAGCATGGCGATGTTAAAAGCAACAACGTAAAATACAACGTTAATACCGGCAACTATGTGTTGCTGGATTTCGGACTGGCCATCATGTCAGAAGAGCAGCGCCGTACCAGTATCCGCCACGCAGGCGCGGTTGAGTTTATGGCACCCGAGCAGCACGATGGCAAGATGTTGTTAGAGACCGATATCTACAGCTATGGCATTATTTTATATGAACTACTGACCGGCGAGGTGCCTTTCCCGCTTAGCGGAGCAGGAGACAACGCCCGTAACGCCGTTATGCTGGCCCATATCGAATCAAAAGTACCAGACCTGCTTACTGCCCGCCGAGCCGCTATGCCTGCCGCCTGGAGCGACGAGAAGAAAGCGCAGGAAATGCAGGTGCCGCAGTGGCTGCTTAAGCTGATTGACAAATGTTTGCAGAAAGCCCCTGAGCTGAGGTTCCAGAACGGTACCGAACTGCATGATGCCATTATCCGTGGCAGCCTGGCATCGGCTGAAAGCCATGATTTTAACGGCGGCTTGAGCAATGCCGCCCTGCGCAGCGAGAATGAACGTTTGCATAACCTGTTACTACAATACCAGCAAACCGGCCCGCCGCCCGAGCCTGTTGCTGCCGAACCCGTTGAGGATGAATCGCGTATTTCGTTGTCAAAACCATATTACTATACGCTGATGGTTTTGATAGTAGTGTTCATGGGCTTTTCAGTATACGCAACTTTCCTGAAAAAAGATGGCTCAACCCAGCAGGTAAAGCAGGATTCTGTACAGAACAAACCAGATACAGGTAAAATAGATTATGGATCTAAATATCCTGATGAGGGACAAAGCAAAGCTGATACGCCGGTGAGGTTAGATACCACGGTACTTAGGCAACAGCCTACAGAACCGCAAAGAACCAAGCCCGATTCTACAAGCACACAGCCTGACACCATAATGCAGCAGTAAAACATCTGCCTGCAAACCGTGTTCAGTATAGCTTGAAAGAGAGCATTTTGAATTTTTAATTTTGACTTTTGAATTTACCATAAATGGCATCTACACCTAATTTTTGGCAACGCATAGGTATACAGGATTGGTTTTTGACCAACGAGACCACCGAAAAGGCTAAAGCCAAAGCCCTTACGCCCGATACCGTTTACAGTTATATCGTGGAGAAATTTCGCGACTCCATAAAGCAGCTTTCCTTTGCCGATAGGGTGGTGTTTTACCACGAGTTTATCATCAGCTTTAACCCCGAAGATTATAAGGAGTTTATTGCCGATAAACAAGGTATTTTCGGTTTGATAGTACAGGAAACCGTAGAAAAATTCTATGAGATACTAAAAGAGTATCGCGATGCGGGTAAAACCGTGAAGCCATCCGGCTCTAAATGGGTATTCCGTTTGGTGTCGCACCCCGATTATGCCCGCGGCGATAAAGGTTTCATTGGTAAATTATTACCTGATAATAATGAGCCTTTAAAGGAGCAAAACCTGCGTGTAACCTTCATCCCGCGCCAAACGGGTATAGCGCAAACCTTTGATGTGAGTCAGGATGTGCTGAAAGGCTTTAACTATTACAGCGAAGGATATTTTGAGATCCCTTACGAAGATAACCTGCAGGCTGCTGAGGAAGCTGCAACTGCAACATCAACCAAACTACCAAAAGACAGCATCGCCAAACTGGAAACCATTATTCCCGATCAGCAATTTGCCGGTAAAAAGGTGGAGTACCTGATGAAAGATGACGAGATCATTGTATCGGGCAGCGAGGAAACCCGCGAGGATTCCAACATATTTACTATCCCGTCAGATTGGGTTAACGCGCCGCATTTGCAGATTCGCTATAACCGGTCTGATGGTAAATTCTACCTCGCATCGTTCGGGGAGATGACCACATTGAACGAAGTGAAAATAGAACGCAGCGACATTAACGCACCAAAATGGGTAGAGTTGCCTGTTAACTCGCGCATGTTGCTCAATGGCATCATCGGCTTAAACCTGTTTAAAGCATAAGGCATGTCACAAATATTATCTATAGGCTTATTGGTGATTGGGGGGCTAATGCTGCTTACCCATTTTATCGATATAAAACGATCAGGTAAACGCAATGGCTGAAAACTATTTTGGACAAACTGATACCGGCCGCGTACGCAGCAATAACGAGGATACTTTTATTGCCCGCAAAATTATGCGCGATAAACTGGTGCTCGCATCCGTTATCGATGGCGTAGGCGGTTATAATGGCGGCGAAGTGGCTGCCCAAATTGCACACGATGTTTTTGTGGAGCGATTGAGCAACCCGCAAACCAATATCATCGAAAGCATGATAGAGGCTTTTAAGCAAGCCAGCCGTAATATCGCCGATAAAAAGGCTGAGGATAAAGAGCTGGAAAGCATGGCCTGCGTAGCCACCATGGCTATCGCCGATGTGGAGAATAACCGCTTTTATTATGCCCACGTAGGCGACACTCGTTTGTATTTGCTGCGCGATCAATCATTGGTAAAGATTTCTAAAGACCACTCTTTTGTGGGTTTTCTGGAGGATAGCGGCCGTTTGACTGAGGACGCTGCCATGAACCATCCAAAACGTAACGAGATCAACAAGGCCTTAGGTTTCAGTAACATGATCGAGACTGACGACAGCTTTGTGGAGACCGGCGAATCGCCATTCCTGCCCGGCGACCTGCTGCTGCTTTGCAGCGATGGTTTGACCGATTTAGTGGATAAAGAAGGCATCCTCTCGATACTGACACTTAACGTATCTCTGCAGGAAAAAGCCCGCGAACTCATCACTGCTGCCAACAATAACGGTGGCCGCGATAACGTGACCGTGGTGTTGGTGCAAAATGATAAGCAAAGAAACCAACCGCAAGCCGTGGCACCCGTAACCAACCAGGTAAAACGCGCAGAAGAGGATGATGAACAAAAAGAAAGATCACATCACCAACATACCGACCAACCGAAAACAAAACCCGAACCCCAAATGCGCAAAAGCGGAAACAGCGGACTGACCGTTATATTAGGGCTGCTATGCCTGTTGTTTTTAGGTACAACCGTATGGCTGTTCATGAAAGGGCAGTCGGTTAATAAAGCGGCACTGCCGGTTGCCGATAGTGCCAGATTGCGTAACGATAACGAAGTTAAACTGCAGGATGCAATAGACGCCTTTAAAGGCGATACTTTGGTGTTAGCCGATACCGCTTTTAAGCAGCCTGTTATTTTGAGCGATACCCTGCACATTGATCAGGATACGCTTTACATCAAAGCAAAAGGTAACTTTGTTTTGCAGCGCGATACTTCATATAAAGGCCCTGCTGTGGTATTGGGAAAAGATACCAAGATCATTGGCCTGGAGAATATAAAGTTTAAGGATTTTGATGTGGCTATTAACCTCGGTAACACCGACCTTACGCTGTGCAACGTGCAGTTCAATAATTGCAAACTGCCGGTGCAGAACAATTTAATGTTAGGCGCTGATAAGAATATAACCACCCGCATACCGGCTGTTAAACCACAGGCCGATACCGCTAAACCTAAAACCCCTGCCAAGCCAAATGGAAGCAGATAAAGTGCAAACACCCGGCAGGTGGACGGAGCGGATCTTCATTGTACTCTTAGGCGCATTGTTCATTTGCCTTTTTCTGAGGCTACATACCGTGCTGCAAACCCGCTTTACCGATGTAGATAAACGCCTGCAGGATGGCACCATGATCAACCTTAATGCAGGTGATCCGGCTGGTCAGTTGAAACGCTTGCTTACCAAAGGCTACTATTTTGAGGACTCAAAAGATATCGATCTGATCACCTCAACCGTTGCCAGCGCTACGGATGCTAAAGAGCAGATAGATAACATCGGCGAGCTGAATAAACGCAAGTATTTTATCGTTGCCGATGATGCTTTTGCGCAGGGTGGCAAATCATTCAAAAGCCGTGTTACGGCTTCAAGGATGTTGTTGGGCTACACCGGTGCCGATTCATTGCTGTTTGTAAGCGAGAAAGAAAATCCCAAGCAAGTCCCGCAGGCAACTAATGTGAACATGGGCAGTGGAACCATCGCTGTAAACATCGTTAACAAGAAGCAATCCGTAGCCGGTGTACTTGTGCGCCTGCAAATGGTGTTGCCGCAGGATAGCATCAGCACCGATGAGGAGATAGGAGAGATTAAACGCGTAACAGAGGCTGGAAACGGTTTCACTAAAACATTTTTGCCCGATAGTGCAGGCAAACGCCGCTTACAAGCATTAATAGCCTATGCCCGCACAAACGAACAAGGGGTAGCGCAGTTTACACATTTGCCCTCAGGTAAAGCATTCAAAGTATTGCCATTGCAGCCGGGCTACCAGTTCGGTACATCGCAAGGCGTACAAATGTTAGAGGACGATGCCGCCTTTACTTTCACACAACAGCCGCATACTATCAGGTTGTTCTCTACGCGGGATTTCAATATCCTTAAGAAAGAAAAATCACTCACCATCCGCACCGTTGATGATTTTAACCATTGGTTCTATATCATCGTTGGCAGCTTTTTGGGCGCGTTTCTGTTGGTGCATATTGTCCTTTCGATAGGTTTCAAAGATGCCGACCAGCTGATATTACCGGTCATCATGACCTTAACCGGCTTATCGTTCATCACACTATTGAGCCTGCAGGATCCACTGCGAGATCGCTTTTTGGCTAAGGATATGCTGATGTACCTTGGCATTGGCCTGGGCGCTATGCTGGTGATGTTATTCCTGAAACTGCGCCGCTTTACGCCCGATTCATGGATCTACCGTATGCTGGTATTTAAACAGGTACGCAGCGCTGCCGATGGCTGGCCCTGGGTAGTTTTGGCGGCAACATTGTTGGCATTAACTATCAAATTTGGTACCGGCCCCGAGGGGAGCGGTGTTAAGGTTAACCTGTTCGGCTTTCAACCCAGCGAGATCGTTAAATACCTCATTATACTTTTTCTTGCAGGATTTTTTGCCGCTAACGAAAAGCTCATCAGCGAATACAGCAGTTGGAGCAAGCGCTGGCAATTCTTCTCCTTTGCGCTGATAGCCATTTTAGTAACGCTGTTTCTGTTCCTTATCCTGGGCGATTTGGGACCGGCAATGGTGGTGCTGTTTACCTTCATTGTGCTATTCTCCTTTTCGCGAGGCGATTTTATGTTTATGGCCATCGCCGTAGTACTGTATGTACTGGTAAGCTGGTTTGTGAAAAATGTTTGGCTGGCGGCATTGATAACAGCTGCGCTGGTTGCCATCATGATGTTGTTCAAACGCCGGTCACTCAGCGAATCGGCGGTGATGGTGCTGGTGATCATGGCAGCCTTTGTTACCATAGACCAGGTGCCGTTGCTTGGGAAACTATTTCCGGGACCGGTACAGCGACTGGTTGATAGGAAAGCCATCTGGCAGGATGCCTGGAATAACGAAGTTTATGGCGGCGACCAGGTGGCTAACGGCCTTTGGGCCATGTCGAGCGGTGGTGTTGCAGGTCAGGGTGTGGGAGAGGGCTTTGCCAAAACCATTCCAGAGGCGCATACGGATATGATATTGCCATCCATGAGCGAAGAGTTTGGCTGGGCGGGCATGACCTGTATCTTTATCCTGTTTCTGCTTTACCTGCACCGTTCCATCATCATTGGCCGGCGAACGGGTACGCCTTTCCTCTTTTATATATGTGCGGGTATAGGGGTGTCCACCTTTGTGCAATTCCTGCTCATTGCGGGTGGCTCAACGGGGGCATTGCCACTTTCAGGGGTATCACTGCCGTTCCAAAGTTATGGTGGCTCATCACTGGTGGCCAACTTACTGGCCTCGGGCTTTTTGTTCTCGGCATCAAAAGTAAGAGGAACTCCGGTGCAGATGAGCTATATATCGCGCCAACAGGATAAAAACCTGGTGCCCGCGCTGATGGCTGCTTTGAGCGGTGTGATGCTGCTTTCGGTAAGTGTATCAAGATATTCGTTCAATAATAAAAAGTGGGTGGTAAAGCCATCATTAGTAGCCGATAAAAGCGGCGCAAGGATGTTCAGCTACAACCCGCGCATTGCCATATTAATGAACCGCCTGGAAGCGGGTAACCTTTACGATAGGCAAGGAGTACTCCTGGCCACCAGCGACCCTGAGTTAGTAAAACAACAACACCGTAAACTGGTGATAGCCGGTGCCGGGAATTACAATATCGATTCGGCCATGCATAAACGCTTGGACAGGTATTACCCGTTTGATGAGCAAATGTTCTTCTGGACAGGGGATGCCAACACCGGTGTATTCAATGGCAGCCCGAATGGTTACTTTGCCGAGTACGAGCACGCCGCTGAGTTACGCGGTTTCCAGATGCCTACGGAGAAGATCAACATCACGGCCAACCGTTACCAGGAAGACCGCTTCCTGGCCCGCGGCGTTAAGGAAATGACCGTGGTAAAACGCGATTACGGTGCCATTGCGCCGTTGCTACTGGCAGGCATCAACAGTAAAGAAGTAGAAGCATTTAAGAAGCGCAACCGTGATGTTAAACTCACCATGGATGCGCAGCTGCAGACCGAGATACAAAACTCGATAGCGCAGGATACGTCGCTGCTGGATAACCGGGTATCTGTAGTGGTAATGGAATCAAATACCGGCGATGTGCTGACCTCAGCCAGTTACCCGCTACCACCGGTACACGACTGGGAAAAACTCACCATGAGCTACGCCGACCAAAACCAACTGGCAGGCTGGATGACCACGCAGGATCTGGGCTTTACCCTGGCCACGCAGCCAGGCTCTACAGCTAAGCTTGCAACATCCATCGCATCGTTCAATAAACTGGGTATGGCGGCAGCAAACCGCAAATTTAACGTGGCCAGTTATGAGCGTATCCGTACCAAAGGCTTTGAGCCTGATGAAACAGGTTTAATCACTTTAGAAGCGGCAGTTGCCAAATCAAACAACGTGTACTTTATTAAGCTGGCCAACGAGGAACACCTGCAGGAAGATATGGCAACGGTATATCTGAAAACGGGTATGTTCCTGCATGGCGTAGGTGGCTACTATTATGGCCGCGATAAGGAGAATGCCCAACAGGAAGAGAAATGGCGCGAGCTATGGCGTAAAACAGAGTTCAATACCAAGCCACGCTACAATCCTAATGATATCCGTAAAACGAGGGCAAAGGGTATCTCGGGTATGGCGTGGGGCCAGGGCGAGCTGATCGCTACGCCGGCTGCGGTGGCACGTATGGCTGCGGGTATAGCCAACAATGGCACTATGTTGCAGAACCGCTACGTACTAAAAGTAAGCGACTCTACCACTAAAGTTAAGCCGGGCACCAAGATCACTAACGATCCGAGGTATGCACAACTGCTTCGCAGGTACATGATAGAGCAAAGTGCGCCTAAAGAATGGCGGTTACACCTTGCTGTTGCAGGTAAAACCGGTACACCGGAACGTATCTGGAAGGGCCAGCAGATAAACGACGGCTGGTACGTTTTTTTCGCACCGAAGGCGAACGGGCCGGGGGCAATGGTGGTTTGCATCCGTATCGAGTCTACAAAAGGCTCATCAGACGCGGTTAAACTGGCCGGCGAACATGTTATTCCGTTCCTGAAAGAGAAGGGATACATCAAAAGTATCAGAGAAAATAAAGAAGAACAAACAACTGAATAACACAAGGGTTTATAGGTAAGAAAATATCGCCATCAAAGCGGGGCTACGGTTAAAAGCATCCAATGCACCGTCGGTGCATCAGATCGGTAGAATAAAAAAGTAATATGATTTTGCGTGCCGTAGGTACGCCACATTCACAATATAATGTTCAATTTTTTCAAAAGCGATAAGCCAGACCGTCCGTCTGATGTTAAGGGTATAAGGTACGAGTTGCTGCAATTCATCAAGCATGAACTGCAAAAGGCCGAAGGTGGCGAGGGTGGCAACATCCGTGGCCTTAACCTGTATATCAATGCGCCTGCGGCGGACAAGTCGCTTTACGAGGCTGCCGTTTATATAGAAGCCCCCGAGCAATTTAAAGACGAAGTACAACGCATTGCCGATGATTATGCCGTTAACCTGCCGCAAACCTGGCAGCTGGATGTAATATTCGATCAGGAATTACCCGAGGAAGCCGTGCCAGCCAAAAAGGTTGATGCTGCATTCTTCATCAAAACGGGCAGTAATTTTATTAAGCAATCGGCATCTGCATACATCCGTGTTTTGGGTGGCGAGACCGATCAGCAGGAGTACCATATCCAATCGGGCAAGGATAAGATCCATATCGGCAGGGATAAAAAAGCGCAAGGCGATGATGGCTTTTTCCGTACCAACCATATTGCTTTCCCGAGCGATACCGCCAATGAGGCTAACAAATATGTAAGCCGCCAGCATGCTCACATCGAGTGGAGCGATGAGGCTGGTAAGTTTTATATCTATGCCGATGAAGGCGGCGTGCCGCCAAGAAATAAAGTGAAGATCCGCTCAGAAAAAAGTGAGGATATCATTAAACTAAGTTCTACTCATATAGGTCATCAATTACAAGAGGGCGACCAGATCATCCTGGGCGAATCGGCAGTATTGGAGTTTAGCTATCAACCGGCAGGCAATGAGTAAAGTGTTCACCATAACCGAAGGATTAGAGAATCTGGGCGCGCTGCGAACGGGCGGGCAGGGATCTGTCTATAAAGGCAAGCGCATGGGGCCTGTTATCTCCGCGGTGAAGATATTGCCAACGCCCATTTATGCCGAAAATGCCGATGACCGCAACTACCGCAACTTTATGAACGAGGTTGCCAAGCTGCAAAAGGTGAACGAGGTACCTAACCCCAATGTGGTAAAGATCCTCAGTTCGGGTATTACCGAGAGTGGGTCGCTGCCGTACATTGAGATGGAATACATTGACGGCCCCGACCTTTGCGACCTGCTGCAGCCACCAAGCGACAGGATCTTTACTGTAAAGGAAACCATTCGCCTGGCCTATCAACTGGCCGGCGCACTGGCACATTGCCATAAAATTGGCATCAACCACGGGGATATAAAAAGCAATAACGTTAAATACAATGCCCAAACCGGTAACTATGTGCTGATTGATTTTGGGCTGGCCATTCTTACAGATGAGGAACGCCGCACCAGTATCCGTCATGCCGGTGCCATTGAATTTATGGCCCCCGAGCAAACGGATGGCACCATGCTGCCACAATCAGACGTTTATGCATACGGCATCATCCTTTACGAAATGCTTACCGGCAATGTGCCTTTCCCGCTTGAAGGTAACGGAGAAACGGCCCGTAATAACGTAAGGATGGCGCATATTGAAACGCCCGTGCCCGATCTGCGGATTATGCGCCAAAATAACCTGCCCCGCACCTGGGCAGAAGAAAAGCGCGATCAGGAAATGCAGTTGCCACGCTGGTTGATTGCCGTGATAGAAAAATGTTTGTGCAAACAACCGACCGAAAGATACGCCAGCGGTGTTGAACTGCAGGAAGCCATTGTTGATGCCAACTTCTCTGGCGATAGCAAAGCCAATAACGATGCTATAATTGCTGAGAATGAACGTTTGCGAAAGCTGGTTGAGGGTTTTGAAAAGGATGAGGCAGACAAGAACAGGCAATTAGCCGATCTGCAGGTCCTTGCAAAAGAAACAGGCGCACGTTATAACGGCAATAAAGGTATTTACGAGCGCAACCCATCAAACGTGATATTACCTAAGAAAACACTGGCAACTATTATAGCCGTTGGGCTTGTTTTTGTGGCGATATCGCTCTATGCTTTCCTGCGGAAGCCATCCGGTACACCAAATGTGGTTTATGTGCCCGAGATAAATTACCTTCGCCCGCCTTATGTGCCTAAGAACTACAACCACGATAGTGTAGAGCACGCACGTTTAGCAACCATTGCCGCCAAAAAGAAAGTTTGGAAAAAGAAGCCGGTAACTGATTCAACCAATGCTGCTCCACCAAAAAAGAAGCGCAAGAAATTCCTGGGGATTTTCTAATGAAGACGGTAGATTAGTATTTATAATTAGGAATCAATCCGTCACTCGTTCACTCTCTCAATCATTGCTAAATGAAACGACTGCTCATACTTTGCCTGCTTTTAACAAGCGTGATTGCGCATGCGCAAAAGAAGAGTTTTAAAGTGCTGGCCATTTATGAGAACGGCGGTCATCATGTGGAATACTCTAAACGCGCCAAAGTATGGCTGAGCGCACTTGCCGCAAAGCGGGGTTTCACCATTGATTACATTCAAAATACCGATAATATCGATTCGACTTATCTAAGCAAATACCAGCTATTTATCCAGTTAGATTACCCGCCTTACGGTTGGAAGGATAAAGCCGTAAAAGCCTTTGAACAATACATTGAACAGGGCAGGGGCGGTTGGATAGGTTTCCACCACGCAACACTGCTTGGTGAGTTTGATGGCTTCCCGATGTGGGAGTGGTTTTACCGTTTTATGGGCGATATCAGGTTCAAAAACTATATCGAAACCTTTGCCTCAGGCGAGGTTAAGGTTGAAAAAAAGCATCACCCCGTAATGAAAGGCGTACCACAAAAGTTTTTAGTGAAGCAGGAAGAGTGGTACACTTACGATAAAAGTCCGCGCGGCAATGTGAAAGTGTTGGCCAGCGTGGATGAGAACAGCTACCAACCCAACGGCAATATCAAAATGGGCGACCATCCGGTTATCTGGACAAACCCCAAATACAAAGCCCGCAATGTTTACATCTTCATGGGGCACTCACCAAATCTGTTCGATAACCCGGCTTATGTGAGGTTGTTTACTAATGCTATTTTTTGGGCAGCTTCGGTTGAGTAGGTAGTCCTGAGTTCTAAGTCTTAAAACAAACCACGCAATGACGCGTGGGTGGAAGCTCTCAAATAACAGAAGTTGTTTTCCTAATTTTGAATTTTTACTTCCTTATCTGTTACCGAAGTATTGAGGCTCTTAAACATTGTAGCGGCAGGTTCGCCGTCCGTGTTGCTGTAACCGCCATGGATAATGCTTTGGCCGGTAGTGCCGGGGTTGTTGCCGTGGCCCATAAACCATTTGCCCTCAGTTTTACTTACACTAATGCCTGCCACCGTTGCCGCTTGTAATGAGAAATCAGTACAGTTGTTATAGCTCAGATGATAGTCCACATCGTTATACTCCTTAGTTAGCTTTAGTATCCTGTCGAATTTTCGTTTGGAGATAAATTTGCCGATCACTTCATCCCATTTATGGCTGGCATCGTCCTTAAACTGCGATGATGTTGACGGGAACCATGGTGTAGCCGAGAACAGGTGATCTTTCTTAGGGTAAAAACCAAATGAGCAGGATACGTAGGTTGAATCTGTATTGTATTTAATAAGTGTAATGTAAGTATGCCCTGTATAAGCCAAAACATGCACTTTGCCTTTCCCCGGGGCAGGTTGCTTTACATGGAAAAGCAATGCATAAGCTACAGCCTGTTTACCATCGTTAAAAGTTTTAGAAATATTTTCGTAGGTAGTACGTGGCGATTTTTCTTTTTTAACCTGTACGCTTTGCACATAAGCCAGCGAATCATCCTTAGTATCAATAGGCAGATCAAACGCCTGCTGGTCGTCATCCTGCAAAGTATCTATTAACGCCGATTCTTCGTTCTCTCTGTGCTTTTTATCTTTTTGCAGGGTTTTAAAGAAACACTTCATCGCCAGCGGATAAAGCTTTAAACGGGCAAAAAGATTGGCGAACTTAAATAGGGTTTTGTTTTTTGATTCGTTGCCGGTAAGACTGTTGTCATCTACCTCAAGTTGTTTAAGGTAATCCATCAGTTGGCGGCGCTCGCTTGCATTATTCAAGCTTACCGAAACCTTTTGCTGTAACGATTTATCGTTAGCATCATCAAATATGCTGGCAATTTTTGTGGTTTTGGGTGCAGTAAACGCCTGTTCATCAATATAGGTACTCGGTATAGATAAAGAATCGGTATGCCCGGGCTTATAAGGCAGGGCCGCGGATAGCTGTGCTTTGGCCGTGAAACTGCTAAGCGCAAAAGCGGCAACAAAAAGTGCTTTTAAGAGCGGTGTTCGGGTAGATGTAGTCATAGTGTTAATTGCAAATGATAAGGGTGAAACGCGTTAGGGCGGAGGGGATTCCTATCTGCAGCAATAACGAATTGCACAAAATGCTCTTCGCTTAAATAAATATAGCAACTAACAAATGTTAAATAAGCCAGTGTGGAATAATTTCACAGTTTTTAACATTTGCCAGACTTTTGATATTTGATTGAGTTAAATATTATAAATATTAATTAAAAGGAAGTCGGATTTATTGTTGTTTCAAAAGATAACTTGCCAGGTCGGTCATGGCTTTATCGTTCTCAAAACCTGCAGGAAGGCGGCCATTTACGTACTCGTTATACAACCATGGGTCGCCCACGGCTAACACCATGCCTTTGCCATATTTAGCCTTTGCAGCTATTACAGCTCCATTTTTAGCTTTTAATAAAGGCTTAGCAGTGCCTTTTAAACCGATGCTGCAAACATCTTTTAAGTAGATCTTTCTAGCGGTTGTAAATACCAGGTGATTGAATAGTTGAATTGCGCCATCCTCAAAATGTGCATCATCCATAACATGCAATTGCATATCATCATTAAAATGCATCCCGAATTTGCCTGCCAGTGCGTTAAAATGCTGTAGCTCGGTATTGGCGCTGTCATTAGCCAGCATTACCAGTTTGCCGCCTTTTTTAACCCAGTTGGCAATAACGTCGGCATCCGTTTCGGTAATGTAGTTAGGGCTGGGGTTTTCTTTTTTGGTATCCGGATCTACAATAATATAAACCTTAACGCCTGATAAGTTTTCGGCAGTAGGCGCAGCATCAATCGAGGTCACCTTCGCACCAAGTTTTGTAAACTCGTTGCCCCATTTAGAAAAACCTGTTTGTGTGGTATCTTCCCATGTATAATGGAAACGCTCGGCTGAACCGTCTTTTGCTTTGCGGGTCTCATGGTTAAAATAGTAGTCGAGCGCTACTGTCTGAGCTTTTAGTCCGGTGGTTAGGAGTAAGCCAAATAGCGCAATTAATAAAGTCTTCTTCATAGCAGGTAGATTTTATAAGGCTTTTTTAGGCAGGGTAGATCGCCGTACAAAAAGCTGGGTTGGCAGGGTGATGGTCTCAAATTCGGTAACTGGGTGTTTGCTGAGTATCAGGCTCAAAAGCATTTCTGCGGCTTTGCGGCCCATCTCAAATGCAGGTTGATAAACTGAGGTTAAAGGCGGATTCAGTACATCGGCTAATGTTGTATTGGTATAACCCACCAGCGCGATATCATCCGGTATTTTGATACCCATTTTGGTGAGCAGGTATAGCGTTGTGGTGGTAATACGGTCTGATGTAGTAAAAATTGCATCAGGTTTATCTTTCAAAGAGAGCAGTTCATTCAGCGCATTTTCTATCTCGCTCATATCGCGGCCGCCATGTGCACAGTGTTTAATATAGGCTGATGGAATATCCATACCCACCTCTTTTAACGCGTGCTCATATCCCGCAAAACGTTCGCTGGTAATAGAAATATTTGGCGGACTTGTAATATGCGCTATCTTCTTATATCCTGCATTAAGCAATTGCCTCGTTGCATCATACCCACCTTTAAAGTTATCGGCTATTACTTTATGGGTCTCAATCTCGTTGGTGATACGGTCAAAAAATACTATTGGTAAACCTTGCTGGTGCAGGTGTTTAAGATGGCTGACATCTTTGGTTTCGGTAGAGAGCGAGATGAGCAGACCGTCTAAAGCATGGTGTGTTAACTGCTCCACGTTCTTTAGCTCCATCTCGTAAGATTCATGCGTTTGTGTGATGATAACATTGAAGCCTGCCTGGTAAGCAACCGACTCGATGCCATTGATGACTTGCGAGAAAAACTGGTTCTCGATGGTGGAAACAACGATCCCGATAGACTTGCTATGCCCTTTTTTTAAACTTTGGGCAATAGGGTTGGGGCGATAATTGTTCTGTTCGGCGTAATCATTAACCAGCTTTTTGGTCTTGTCGCTTATCTCGTAACTATCACGCAAGGCTTTAGATACCGTTGATACCGAAATACCCAGGGCTTTGGCAATATCGCGTATGGTGATAGGATTAAAATTCATTCTGCGTGAAACCGCTGTGTTATTGATCAGCATTCCCAATATATAAAGTTTTTGGTGAATAGGGAATTTGCATAATAACGCAAACGATTAATTTGGGCTAAAGCCCGCCTATATTCCTGATAACCGTCCCATGAATGGGACGGCAATGAAAAGGATGAGCATTGTAGCAAAAACCATCATTGCCGTTGGCTTCAGCCAACGGACGACTTACAACTCCACAGCCTTCCGTTTCGGAACCAGGAAATGCATCAGCAGCCAGGCAACAATATATGCGCATGCACAAACCGTGAACAGCACATTATATCCCGCGGTGATATTTCCTGATGCTTTAGCCGAGTCCAATATCCAGCCTATAAAGAACGGGAACAAAATACCACCAACTGAACCCGCCATCCCGCCTATGCCCACCACTGAGCTAACAGCTTTTTTAGGGAAGATATCTGATGCAGTAGTGAATATGTTTGCACTCCATGCCTGGTGCGCCGCAGCAGCCAAACTGATAAGTGCTACGGCTTGCCAGATATTGGTAGCGTATCGTGCAGCAAAAATTGGCACTACACAAAGCGCGAAAATGAACATAGCCGTTTTGCGGGCCCTGAAAACTGTCCAGCCTTTTTTGATGAACCAGGATGACAGGTATCCACCGCCGATACTGCCCACTGTGGTTGCCGTATAAATAAGGATAAGGGGTAGGGTAGGCTTCTTTAAGTCGAGGTTAAATGTGCTGGAAAAATAAGATGGCAGCCAGAACAGGAAGAAATACCACATAGGGTCTGTTAAAAACTTACCCACAACAAATGCCCATGTCTGCCTTATGCCGAATAGGCGGCCCCATGCTACTTTCTCTGTTGGCAATTTGCTTTCGGCAGCTTCTTCTTCAGCATCGCTATTGATGTAGGCTAATTCTTCTGCGTTGATCTTTTTATGGCGGTTTGGCGCCTCATAATAGATCCACCAGAAGATGAGCCATACAAAACCGATGGCACCTGTAATAAGGAACGCCATTTGCCAGCCGTAAACACCCAGTATCCACGGCACCATAATAGGAGCTACCACAGCGCCGATGTTTGCGCCCGAGTTAAATATCCCTGTCGCCAACGCCCGTTCTTTTTTAGGGAACCATTCCGCAACGGATTTAATAGCCGCGGGGAAGTTACCGCTCTCGCCTGCACCCAAAACTGCACGCACAGCACCAAAACCTAATGTCCCTTTTACCACGGCATGTGCCATGGCGGCCAAACTCCAGATGATAAGCGAAAGGCTGTAACCCAGCTTAGTTCCCAACCTGTCAATAAACGCTCCAAACACCAGCAAACCCAATGCATACGCCGCTTGGAAAGCCATCACAATATCGCTGTAATCTTTTTCAGACCAATCAAACTGTTTCTCAAGTGTTGGCTTAAGCAGGCCTATCACCTGCCTGTCGAGATAGTTAATGGTTGTGGCAAAAAACAGCAGCACAACCACCGTCCAGCGGTAGTTAGTTCTTTGTTGGCTCATGATGTAAGGTTGGCGTTACCTTGCTTGTTTAACCAGTGTTAAAGCCTGCAAAGTATCGTTATATAATTGGTTATAATTCTTCTCATTAAGCACTGCCGGGGTTATCAGCTTGCTGCCCATCCCCACAGCCACCACACCGGCTTTAAACCAGCCGGCAATGTTTTCGGCACTCATATCCACACCGCCCGTCGGCATCATTTTAACACCAGGGAACAGCTCTTTTACTGCCGATACGAAGCCCGGCCCCAAAATGTTAGCCGGGAAGAGTTTCACAAACTCGGCGCCCAGTTGGGTGGCATTGTGTATCTCGGTAGGCGTCATACAGCCCGGTATCCACATCAGCCCGGCATCGGTAACTGTTTTAGCTACATCAGCATTTACGATTGGGGCGATAATGAAATCGGCACCGGCTGCAATGTAATCGTTTGCCTGCTGCGTAGTTTTTATGGTACCTATGCCCAAAAGCAGTTCGGTTAATTCGGTTTGTTGCAGATCTTTTAAAGCTTTAAAATTTTCCAGAGCTGCCTCGCCGCGGTTGGTGTATTCAATTACACGGATGCCCGCTTTGTAAAGTGAGCGCGCTATATCTAAACTAACCTGCATATCAGCGTGGTAGAACAGTGGTAACATGCCTTGCTCTATGATAGCTTCGGTTATTTCTTGTTTAGTCTTCATAGCGGATGGCGTTTAAAATATCATCAACGGTGCTTTGCGTGGCATCGCCTTCAATAAAAAGTTTCTCAAATGCAGCGGCAGTAGCAAAGTCAAGCGTTTCTTTTGGTGATAGCTCATTATAGAAACCATAGATCAAGCCGCCCATATAGCAATCGCCGCTACCTACTTTGTCTGTTACTTGGTCGGCGTGGTACTCGGCCGAGCTGTGGAACCCGCCGTCAGTATAAATAGCCGTGTAATAGTTGATGCCATTGCCTTCATCAAACCTGAAGGTGTTGGCCACCACCTTACATTTTGGGAAAGCCTTTATAATATCTTCTGATGAGCGCAGGGCTTCTTTCAGATAAATACTTTTTTGTCCCGATTCATGTATATCGCCCAATACGGGGATGCCCAGCAGTTTTTCTGCAGCCCAGATGTTTCCCATCACCAAGTCGCAGTACTGCGCTAATTGCGGCATCACCTCAACAGGTTGTTTGCCGTACTGCCAAAGCTTTGCGCGATAATTGAGATCTATAGAAATGAATATATTTCGTGCTGATGCGGCTTTCAAAGCTTCCTCACAAAGATCAGCAGCTTCCTGGCTCAACGCCGGACAAATAGCACTGAAATGAAACCAGCTTACATCCTGCAAAACCTCATCCCAATTTATTACACCGATTTTTAGTTTGGCGAATGATGAGCCTGCACGATCATATATCACAGCATCGTGCTTCATGTCCTTACCTTTGGTTAGGTAAAATGTACCCAGGCGGCCCTCACTTTTGTGGATGGCCGAGGTATCGATATTCCTTTTTTGAAGATAGTTGGTCAGTTGATCGCTAAGCCCGTTATCCGGCAAAGCCGTAAAATATTTTACAGGGATGCCCCATAAGGCCAGCGCGGTGGCAACATTCAGTTCTGCACCGCCTACGTGGAAGGTCATGGTATTGTTGCCCAGCCAGTCGCCATTTGCATCGGGGCAAAACCTGAGCAGCAATTCGCCAAATGTTAAAACATTGCCTGTCATTCCCTGCTAATCTAATTAAACGCCGCTGAATATAGAAAAACCACCGTCGACACATATCATAGAGCCGGTTACAAATGCCGATGCATCGCTCAGTAACCAAACCAGCGCGCCTATCAATTCATCAGGGTGACCAAAACGTTTAAATGGTGTTTTGCGGATCACCGATTCGCCACGCGGGGTGTAACCGCCATCCGGAGTGGTTAATAAATTTCTGTTTTGTTCTGTAAGGAAAAAGCCGGGTGCCAATGCGTTCATACGTAAAGCATCACCGTAACGGTTAGCCAGTTCAACCGCAAACCACTCGGTGTAACAATCAACCGCTGCCTTGCCCATGTTGTAGCCCAATACTTTGGTAACGGCCTGTTTGGAGTTCATGGATGAGATATTGACGATGCTGCCCTTGCCGGTGGCGGCCATGGCCTCGCCAAAGATCTGGGTAGGCAGAATGGTACCCCAGAGGTTGATATCCAGCACTTTTTTCATGCCGTCGATATTCATCTTAAAGATATCATCTTCGGGTTGAACAACGCCTTCTGGCATGTTGCCGCCTGCGCCGTTAACCAAGCCATCAATACGGCCAAATTTATCTAATACCTGTGTTTTGGCTTGCAGAAGAGCGGCTTCGTCTAACGCATCTGCTATCAGTGCAATGGCTTTACCACCTTTAGCGTTGATGGCTGCGGCGCGTTCGTCGGCCACCTGCTTGTTACGGCCGAGGATGCCTACTGCGCCACCCGCTTCGGTAATGCCATTAATAAATGCATTACCCAAAATGCCGGTACCGCCGGTAACTATAATAACTTTCCCTTCAAGCGAAAATGAGTTGTTCATAGGTGCTTATCTGATGTCTTCAATTCTTATGGCGTCCATATCCGTATAGTCCAGGTTTTCGCCGCCCATGCCCCATATAAAGCTGTAGCTGGCCGTGCCCACACCCGAGTGGATGCTCCATGGCGGCGAAGCCACTGCGCCATAATTGTCTATTAAAATATGCCTGGTCTCCTGTCCCTCGCCCATGTAGTGGAACACGCGCTGGCCCTCAGGTATGTCGAAATAAAAGTAAGCTTCCATGCGCCTGTCGTGCACGTGTGGGGGCATGGTGTTCCAAACGCTGCCGCCATGCAAAATGGTTAAACCCATCACTAATTGGCAGCTTTGGATACCATCAGCATGGATGTATTTGTTGATGGTACGGTCGTTAGCTGTTTCGGGGCTGCCTGCTTTTACTTTGGCAGCTTCATCTATGGTCATTAAACGGGTTGGATACGTAGTATGCGCCGGTGCCGACAGCAGGTAGAAAACCGCGGGATTAGCGGCATCATGGCTTGTGAAAGTTACTTCTTTTGTGCCACGACCGATGTACAGGCAATCCAGTTTGTTGAGGTTATAAGCTTTACCGTCCGCAACTATTCTTCCGCTGCCCGCTACGTTGATGATGCCTATTTCGCGGCGATCCAGAAAATTATCAGCGCGCAGGTTAGGGTAGGTGCCCAGCTTTAACGTATCGCCAACAGGGTTAGCCGCGCCGATGATCATACGATCATAATGCGTGTAAACGCAGTTAACGGTATCTCTCTGCACCAGATTCTCTAACAGGAAGCGCTCGCGGATAGTATCGGTTTGATAGCTCCTGAAATCATCAGGATGCACAGCATGTATTACTTTCAATTTTTCGGTAAATGGTTTATCGTAAAGGTAGGGCAATTGTAACACAATGCATTTTTATTAGAAAGAAAAATAGGGCAAATTTCTACGCAAACGTTGTAGCAGGGGGCTTACTCAAACGTTATCGTAGAAATATAAGGGCCTTTTTGGCTTAAGATATTGCATAACCTCGTATAATTGAATTTTATAAGGCCCTGCATCACCAATTACTAATTATTACCTATGAATATCAGTAAGAAAACATTGCTGCTGGCCGGTTTATGCCTGCTGTGGTTTACTGCAGCACAGGCACAAACCGTGTCAAAAAAGCAAGCCGAAAAATGGCTTAAAAGCAGAACATGGAGCGGTGGTACCGAATTGAAGGCATCGCCGTCGATAAAGGCGGTCACCTTTTATCAGCAATACCAGGCCAACAAAGCGGTTTGGGAAAAAGTGTTCGCCTATATCAAAGCTACAGACCTGAATACACTTGCACCCGGCAAATACCCAATAGATGGCGATAATGCTTTTGCCAGCATTACCGAAGCGCCGTCTAAAGAAGAGGATAAAGCCACCTGGGAATCGCATAAGAATTATATCGATTTCCAATATGTGATACGCGGTAAAGAGAAAATTGGCGTAGCCGATGTAAGCAAAGCCACAGTGACCAACGCTTATGATGCCACCAAAGATGTTGCTAATTACACCGCCGATGGTAAATACTATGTGGCAGAGCCCGGTACGTTCTATTTGTTTTTTCCTGAGGATGCACACCGTCCTAATATTAAGGTGGATGGATTTGACGTGGTGAAAAAAATGGTGATCAAAATTAAAGTGGCCAACTGATATGATGAGAAAACTAACATTATCCCTGCTTTTGGCAACAGCCTGCACCGCCACTTTTGCGCAAAGCGATTATAAAGCGGTATTTCCTTTTGCAGCGCACCAGGCAGACGTGATGCTGAAGGAAACCGAAGCCGCAAAGGCATCGGCCAAACCAAACGAATTGATACCGCGTAACCTGCAACCTAACGGCGACCTGCACCTTATCAACACTGCCGATTGGTGCAGTGGTTTCTTCCCCGGTAACCTTTGGTTTTTATACGAGCAAACCAGCGATAAACAATGGGCAGAAAAAGCCAAGCCTTATACTACTTTGCTGGAAGCAGAGCAGAATAACAAAGGCACGCATGATCTTGGTTTTATGGTGTACAACAGCGTGGGCAATGCCTACCGCTTAACGCACGATGCTCATTATAAAGATGTGGTGGTACAAGCTGCCAAAACGCTCATCACAAGGTTTAACCCTACGATTGGCTGCATCCGCTCGTGGGATTGGAATAAGGACGGTACCTGGAAATTTCCTGTTATTATCGATAACATGATGAATCTTGAGTTACTGTTTGAGGCCACTAAACTAACCGGCGATTCTACTTTTTATAAAGTGGCGATAACGCATGCCAATACCACCATCAAAAATCATTACCGGCCAAATTATAGCTCGTTCCATGTAATAGACTATGACCCGGAGACAGGTGCTGTGCGCCATAAACAAACTGCACAAGGTTTTGCAGATGGTTCTGCATGGGCACGCGGGCAGGCCTGGGGGCTCTACGGTTTTACGTTATGCTACCGTGAAACGCATAACCCCGTTTACCTGCAACAGGCGGAAAATATTGCTAAATTCATTTTCACCAATCCCAACATGCCTGCCGACCTGGTACCTTACTGGGATTACGATGCAACCGATCTGAAAAATCAGCCACGCGATGCTTCTGCTGCGGCCATAGCGGCATCGGCATTATACGAATTGAGTACCTTCAGTAAGAACGGTAAGCAATACAAAGCTACTGCGGATAAGATCTTGAGCAGTTTGCACAAAGGTTATCAGGCTAAACCGGATAGTGCCCGCGGATTTTTATTGTTGCACAGCACCGGCCATAAGCCAGCCAACAGCGAGGTGGATGTGCCGATCATCTATGCAGATTATTACTACCTTGAGGCATTGCTAAGGCAAAAGCGTTTGGCAGAAAAAAAGCCGGTCATCAATACAACCGGTAAGCTGAAAAATTAAATTATCCGATATAATATATACATGAGTTTAGAACAAACATGGCGCTGGTACGGCCCCAACGATCCTGTATCCTTGAGTGATATAAAACAGGCCGGGGCTACGGGTATTGTTACGGCCCTGCACCATATTCCTAACGGAGAAGTTTGGCCGGTTGAGGAGATCATCAAGCGGAAAAATACTATTGAAGCTGCCGGATTAACCTGGTCGGTAGTGGAGAGTGTGCCGGTGCATGAGGATATTAAAAAACGCAAAGGTAACTTTGAGCAATACATCACCAACTACAAGCAATCCCTGCTTAACCTGGGGCAGTGCGGTATTGATATTGTTTGCTACAACTTTATGCCCGTGCTTGATTGGACGCGTACCGATCTCGATTATTTGATGCCTGATGGCTCAACGGCGCTTCGGTTTGATATGGTGGCTTTTGCTGCCTTCGATATTTATATCCTTAACCGACCGAATGCAGAGGCCGGTTATCCCGATACCATCCGCGATAGCGCAAAAACATATTTTGATGCTTTGGATGATGCGGGAAAAGCACTCCTCACCAAAAATATCATTGCAGGCTTGCCCGGCGCCGAGGAAGGCTATAGGGTTGATGAATTTTTAAAAGTACTGGCAGCTTACGACGGCATAGATGCCCAGGCTTTAAAAGCTAATCTTGCTTATTTCCTGCAGCAGGTTATCCCCGCGGCAGAGCAGGCAGGCATCCTGATGTGCATTCACCCGGATGATCCGCCGTATGATATTCTGGGGCTGCCGCGGGTGGTGAGTAACCAGCAGGATATACTGGATATTTACAATGCGGTAGATAGCCGTCACAATGGCCTTACTTTCTGCACAGGTTCTTTCGGGGTGATAGAAAGCAATGACCTGCCTGCCATGGTAAAGCGCCTGGCCGACAGGGTCCACTTTATCCATTTGCGCAGCACTAAGCGCGATGAACTGGGCAATTTTCACGAGGCCGACCACCTTGCCGGTGATGTGGATATGTACGAAGTTGTGAAAGCCCTGCTGGAAGAACAACAGAAACGTAAAACCGAGGGTCGCAAAGATACCCGCATGCCTTTTCGCCCGGATCATGGGCACAAGATGCTGGATGACCTGCGCAAGAAAACAAATCCCGGTTACTCTGCCATCGGCCGCCTGCGCGGATTAGCAGAGCTGAGAGGACTGGAGTTGGGGATAAAAAGGGCGTTTGGATTGTAACTAACTTACAATGTCATTTCGAACGAGCGACAGCGAGGAGAAATCTTCTACGTTGTAAGTATCGGATTCAGAAGATTTCTCCTCGTACCTCGTTCGAAATGACAGGGTGGATAAGGTTTATCCGGGATGTACAGTTCCTTCACCCTCTTTTTCCTTATCAGGAGTTATCTCCGGCGGTATTTCATCCGGCGCCTCTTCGGGTACTTCGCGCGTTTTAGGGTCTGTTGGTTCTGTTATTTCAGGGCCCTCAGTGCGCGCCGGCATTTCTTCCGGTTCGTTGGGGATGGTTCTGTGCTGCTTGCTCATAAATAAAGAAGCTGCCATCACCAAATTTGTTTCAGTTGATATTACAAATGCGCCCCTCTTGTTGGGTTATACCCGAAATGCTTTTTAAAAGCGAACGAAAAATGTGAGAGGTCCTCAAAACCTGCCTCAAGGTAAACTTCTGATGGTTTGCGTTTATGCTCCACAATAAGATAATGCGCCAGTTCTAAACGTTTTTGGGTTAACCACCTGCCCGGCGTAATTCTGAAGGTCTGTTTAAAATCCTTTTTAAAGGTGGTCAAGCTTCGGCCGGTGAGATAACCAAACTTTTCCAATGGCAGGTTGAACCTGAAATTGGTCTCCATAAAACTTGCCAGATCCAGCTTGCCTGGGCCATCAAAATAGCTTAGCAGCCCGTCAACCTTCGGGTCAATAGCGCGGAGCACGCGTATAGCCTCATCAACTTTAAAAGCGGCAATATCTGCAGGTAAGGCATCAGTTAGTTCAAAATAAGGTTGCAACGAACTGAATAGGCTTTTTAGCAGCGCATGCTCGCCAAATATCACCGGCAGG
This sequence comes from Mucilaginibacter conchicola, assembly GCF_003432115.1. Classification (GTDB taxonomy): domain Bacteria; phylum Bacteroidota; class Bacteroidia; order Sphingobacteriales; family Sphingobacteriaceae; genus Mucilaginibacter; species Mucilaginibacter conchicola. Next base: position 859,709 of record NZ_QWDC01000001.1, on the reverse strand, counting down.
TTACTGCGCGCGGCTGCAGGCGTTATTTGGTTGGCATTATAATATTGCAGCAACTTATCCTTACGGAATATCACCGATATAGCCAAACAAGGTTCACCGTTTGCAGGCAGTTTGCTCATACGGCCCAGCTGATCTCGCGGGAAAAGTACCGTATCGCCGGGCAGGAAACGGAAACTGCGGTCGGCAGCGGCTATTCTTACCTCGCCCGATAGCACATGCACGAGCGCAGCGTACGGCAGCGTAAGTTCGCGGCTATAATGTGCCTCTTTTTTGCAGGATACAAATATATCGGCTACTTCCATAAGGTAAAGTTACGGTTTATCTACAAGGTTCAAACGAATCAGGCTTTCGGCAGTGGCCACAATGGCTTCCTCTGTAGAGCGTGGCGACCAGTCTAATAATTCTATCGCCTTGGCGCTTGTGGTATTCATAATAATGCCTAATAATGGTACAATGCTTTTGGCAATTGGGTCGGTAAGTGCGGCAATGCGCAGCAAGGTATTGGGTATCTGTTTGGTGCTCACTTTAGCAGCCACTTCGCCCAAGTTGTTCTTCAATATTTTTGCAACCTCTGCCAGCCAAATACTTTCGCCGGCGGTGGCAATAAAGCGCTCGCCATTGGCAGCAGGGTGAGTCATGGCGCGTAGGTGCAGGTCGGCAACATCGCGTACATCCACAAAGCAGGAGTTCACTTTAGGGCAGGCAGCCGTTTTGCCGCTTAGCATGTTTTTGATGATATAGATAGAGTGCGAGTAATCCTCACCCAAAACCGGCCCCATCACACCCACAGGGTTCACGGCAGATAGTTCCAGCCCTTTACCTTCCTTCTCAATAAACTCCCACGCAGCACGCTCAGCCAGGGTTTTTGATTTTTGGTAAGCAGGTGCATCACCCGTGGTATCTGTCCAGGTGGTTTCATCAAAAGGCTCTTTCTGGTTAGGGTGCCCGTAAACAATTGCACCAATGGCCGATGTTAACACCACACGTTTAACACCCGCATCCCTTGCGGCACGCAATACGCGTAAAACGCCTTCGCGGGCAGGGATGATCATTTCGTCCTCGTGTGTAAATTTTAGTTTGGGGGTTGGCGATGCCACGTGCAATACATAAGTGCAATCTTTTACGGCTTCGGCCCAGTTGATATCTGATGACAGGTCGGCTTGTATAAAACTGATGCGCTCGCCGGCATCCACTCCGCCCTCAAGCAGCATGTTGCGTACCTGCGCTTCGCGATCAAGATTGCGCAGGGTAGCTCTTACTTTGTAGCCAGCGTTTAGTAATTGTATGGTGCAATGCACCGCTATAAAACCGGCACCACCGGTTACCAGTACGGTTTGTTGGTTGTTTTTATCTGTGCTCATTTGTTAAATGTTTTGATAAAACAAAGGTCGGCAGTTTGGGAGCGGGTGGTTTTGTTTAAAAGGCGTATATGCTTTGTTTAAAAGTCGGGGCGGGATAAAAGGTGAAATTGTTTTGGGGGATAAATGTCTTTTAAACATCTTACAGATATAAACCTATATAATGAGAACCCGTACTACCTTAAAACTTGCCGCAGCATTGCTGCTGGCGTCGGCATCGTGCGTTAATGCGCAGCAGAAAAAACTCAGCTCTTATGTAAACACGTTCATCGGCACAGCACCAATGAACGACCCTAAGATACTTGGCTATACTTTACCCGATGGTTGGCGCTCATGGGCGGGACTAACCTTCCCGGGCAGCTCATTACCCAACGCCATGGTACAGCTGAGCCCGATAACCCTGTACGGATCAGGCGCGGGTTACCAGTACGAAGACGCTACCATTATAGGCTTTACCCACACCAACAAAGGCCACTGGAACTTATGTAATGTGCCGCTGATGCCGGTTACCGGCAAGGGCGATAAATTTGCATCGCATTTTAGTCACCAAAAGGAGAGTGCCTCGCCGGGTTTTTACCAGGTTTATCTGGATGATTACAAAGTAAAGGTGAGCTTAACCTCAACTTTGCGCGGCGGTTTCCACCGGTATGAGTTTGATAACAATAAAGACCGCAGCATACTATTCGACCTCGCGAGAGCCAACAACCGCGTAAACGACTGGGAGATTGAAAAAGTAGGCAACGCCTTGCAAGGTTACCAGAACGTTGGCGAGGTAATTTATTTTTACGCCGTAGTAAACACCAAAATAGATAGCCTTGAAAAACATAACGAAGGTAAACGTGATGGCTATGCTTTAGCCCACATTGCCGATGGCAGCAAAGGCCCTGTAGAGGTAAAGATAGGTATCTCGTTCACCAGCGTTGCCAATGCAAAGCTGAACCTTCAACAAGAATTGGCTAACAAAACCTTTGAGCAGGTACGTACGGATGCGGCTAACATCTGGGAGAATACCCTTTCCAAAATTCAGGTTAAAGGCGGCGAGGAGAAGGATAAACGGATGTTCTATTCTTCGCTTTACCGCTCGCTGCTGTGGCCTTGTTTAAGAAGCGATGTTAACGGCGAGTATACCGATGCTAAACGCCAGGTAGTAAAAGGCAATTTTGGCTATTACACCGAGCCATCGTTATGGGACACCTATCGTAATAAAGATGTTTTATTGGGTTTGATGTCGCCTAAAGTGGCTATAGATGTGATCAAATCTATGCAAGACCATGGCGATAAAACAGGTTTTATTCCAACATTTTTCCATGGCGATCACGGTGCATCATCCATAACAGGCGCTTACCTGCGTGGCCTAACTGATTTTGATGTGAAAGACACTTACCGCCTGTTGTTGCGCAATGCCAATGTTGAAGGTGGTGCCCGCCCGTTCATCAGCGAATACATCAAGAACGGTTACATCGCCGAGCCGGAGCAGCCAAACCCTCATGTAGAGACCAAAGGCAAGGCAGGAGTATCAAAAACATTAGAGTATTCTTATGATGATTATTCGCTGGCACAACTGGCCAAAGCCCTTGGCGACACAGCTAATTACCGCACACTGATGGCGCGTTCTAAAAATTATAAGAACGTGTTTGATAAATCAACCAATTTTATGAGGGGCAGGCAACCAAACGGAGAGTGGATCAAAAACTTCAATCCGCAGTACCCGTATTATGAGTATATGTTCCGCGAGGCTAATGCCTGGCAGGTATCGTTCTACGCGCCGCATGATATGCCCGGCCTGATAGAACTATACGGCGGCAAAAAGAAATTTGAGGCCAAGCTGGATTCGCTGTTCACCGTGCCCTGGAACCCTGAATATAAAGCCCGCAACGTAGAAACCTTTATAGGCCAATACTGCCAGGGTAACCAACCGGATCACGAGGCCCCGTTTGCTTACTACTTTGTAGGCAAGCCCGAGAAATCGCAAAAGCAACTGGATTATATCATGAAAAACCTGTACGGTATTGGCAAAGAAGGTTTGGAACTGAGTGGGATGGATGATGCCGGCGAAATGTCGTCGTGGTATGTGTTGACTTCGCTGGGCCTGTACACTTTTTCGGCTACCGACCCTGAATACCTGGTAACCGTTCCCTTATTTGATGAAGTGAAATGGACAACCAACACCGGCAAAGTGTTAACTATTAAAAAGCCGGGCAAAGGGCGCGCACTGAAAGATATTAAGGTGAACGGCAAATCTATCAAAGGCTACTTTGTATCGCATGATCTGTTTAAGAATGGTGGTAATATTGAGGTAGTGACGAGGTAGGGGAAAGTAAGAAAAAGTAAGTTTTCATATCGTTCGTGGAGTTGACTCACCCCGACATCTCCGCCGCGGCGGATCGTCGACCCTCTCTACGCAAGCGTAAAGAGGGTAAGGAAAAAAATACTTTGTTACCCTCTTTTCGCGCAGCGAAGAGAGGGTGATCCAGCGAAGCATAGACCGGGTGAGTCAACTACGGCGCCTGAAAGACGATAATCCTAAGCTGCTCAACGTAGTATCTTTTGTTAAGGTTAAAGCCGCCCGTACCGCTTATATTTGCATGTGCCTGCACCTAAGAAAAGAACAACCGCCACTAAAACAACACCAGTAAAGCGCAAGCCTGCGGTGCGTAAGAAAAAGAAAAGCCAAAGCAAGTATCAATTCCTAAAATGGTATATAACGGTACTTGCCTTGGCTATTTTATTCTCGCCGTTTTACTATGGCTATGTGTTTAAAATGTTCTCATCAACATGGCGCTGGTTTGAGGATATTGGCACACCGGCGTCAGGGCGTATCTACAAAAGCTTCGGCATCGCCATCCCCGAAGGGTACAGCATACATGGCATTGATGTTTCTTATGCACAGGGTAAAATAGATTGGCAAAAGGTGGTTAGTATGAAAGAGGATAGCGTTAACGTGCGTTTTGCGTTTATCAAAGCTACCGAGGGTTTGCTCACTGTTGATCCTTACTTTAAACGTAATTGGCGCGAGGCTGCCAAAGTGGGCATCCGTTGCGGGGCGTATCACTTCTTCAGGCCTAAGAAAAATGGTTTATGGCAGGCGCGTTTCTTTCTGCAGAACGTACAGGTTGAGGCAGGTGACCTGCCGCCCGTGGTTGACATTGAAAGGCTCGACGGCAAAACGCCCGAAGCCATGCGCAAGGAACTAAAAGACTATGTGCTCTTTATCGAATCAAAAACAGGGGTACAGCCTATTATTTACACCGGCATTAGCTTTTATAATGATTACCTGCGCGGGCATTTTGACGAGTATCCGCTTTGGATAGCCCATTACAATCAGCCTAAACTAAAAGTGCGCGCAAATGCCAATTGGCGTTTCTGGCAACACTCCGAGACCGGGCATATCAATGGCATAGGCCACACGGTTGATTTCGATGTGTTCAGAGGCGACAGCCTATCGCTACAGAAAATGCTGGTGGTAAAAGAGAACGACTAAGTTCCGATTCCTTATACTGCCATCTTTTCTTTCGGGAAATTCAATTTAGCAAGTTTGCCTACGATCTCATTGCGGCTTTTGCCTTCCAGGTGCATTAAAAATTCAATCGGCCCGCCTTCTGCGCCGCAGCCAAAGCATTTAAAAACATTACTTGCAGGGATCACCATTAACGAGGTTGTTTCATCTTTATGAAAAGGGCAGCGTCCTTTTAAAGCCTTGCGGCTTTGTTGTAAAAGCACGTGTTTAGAGACAATTTCTACCAGGTTCAGCTTATCGTTCATCATTAAAAATTGGTCTTCAAACATACTAAAGGGGCTTTTTCTGTGCAACAGGTATTTAAAAAATGTTATTTCTATGATGTTGTAACATATAATTTAAAGTGTTTTAACTACGGCATTGTGCTAACCCGCTGTTTACCACAAAATTTGCTTATTGGTTATGCGCATATCGTCCATACTTTTTTTGGTTTTATCCATTTTAAAATTTTGCGGGCTGGCATAGTTTTACGATAACCAATTAGAATCTCTTAACCACGTTTATCAAGCTTTTGGCTAATGTGTGCCCGGCACGCAACCGCAATAGTATGCTCTTTTCTGTGGCTAAGTATTTCACAACCAATTGTAATCAACTAACCTAATTATACTTTATGACCCCAATTTTATGAAACAAGTCTACTTTGATGTCAATTTAGCAACAAAGCGACCGCCCGGCCAACGTATTGGCTTGCGCTACTTGTTGCTGCTGCTTTTTCTCATGTGTAGCAGCGTTGCATGGTCGCAATCAAAAATAACCATTACGGGTAGCGTAACCGATACTTTGGGTACCCGTTTGCCGGGTGCATCGGTAGTGGTTATCAACTCAAAAAACATTGCTACCAGTACAGATGAGAATGGTAAGTTTGTTTTAGACGTAGCCCCGGGCGCTATCCTGCGCATCTCATTCGTGGGTTTTGTTGCACAGCAAATAAACGTAACGGCTTCAACCAAAGTAGTTAATGTTAAACTGCAGGAGCAAAAGCTGCAAACAGACGAGATAGTGATTACGGCCTTTGGTAAAAAGGAGCGTAAAGAGGCCCTGGTAGGTTCGGTAACATCTGTTAAACCTGCCGAACTGAAGATACCTGCCAGTAACCTAACTACTGCACTTGCGGGCCAGGCGGCGGGTGTTATTGCTTATACGCCGAGCGGGCAACCGGGGCAGGATAATGCAAAGTTCTTTATCCGTGGTGTTACCACGTTTGGTTACAAACAAGATCCGCTTATATTGATAGATAACGTTGAGTACGGTGCTAATGATCTTGCCCGTTTAAACGTTGACGACATTGCCAGCTTCTCTATCCTTAAAGATGCCAGTGCTACCGCCCTGTACGGTGCAAGGGGGGCAAACGGTGTTATTTTGATCAGCACCAAAGAGGGTAAAGACGGTACTACCAAGTTAAGCTTCAGGTCAGAATACTCCATGTCGCAGTCAACACAAACACTTGACCTTGTTGACCCGATACGCTACATGGAACTGTACAACGAGGCCTCGCTAACCCGCGACCCGCGTTTACCGCTACCATTTACCCCAACAGATATTAACGGCGCCCGCGATACCTATAACAAAGCACCCGGCGCTAACCCGTACCTGTATCCGGCAGTGGACTGGCTTGGGCTATTATTCAAGAAAACCGCGGTTACCCAGCGTAATAATTTAAACATCAGTGGCGGTAACCAGCGTACGCGTTACTACATAGCCGGTGCTTATAATATAGATCATGGTGTTTTGCGTGAGGATATTCGCAACAACAATAACAACAACGTAAACTTTAAAACTTACCAGTTACGCTCAAACATTAATATCAATGCTACCAAAACAACAGAGATAGTGGTGCGCCTTTCCGGTTTGTTTAATGAGTACAACGGCCCTATGACTACCGATGGATCGTTTGCATCAGACTTGTATAATGTGGCTATCCATACCAGCCCGGTGCTGTTTCCGGCATATTTTGAGCCCGATGCTGCTAATGCCAATGCTCAACATATCCTGTTTGGTAACGTGGCAACGGCTACCTCATCAAATGATAACAGCGTATTGTACAATAACCCTTACGCTAATTTGCTAAGAGGGCATAAAAATTCGTCAGAGTCGCGTATGTCGGCGCAGTTAGAGTTGAACCAGGACCTGCGTTTTGTTACCCAGGGGTTAAAGTTCAGGAGCATATTTAATACCAACAGGTACTCGTACTTCCAAACGCAGATGGCTTACAACCCGTTTTATTATTCGGTAGATAAAACCAGCCCCGATTATAAGTTGATATGGATAAACAATCAGCCGGCAGCATCGGGCCGTACAGGTGCTACAGAATACCTGCAGTACAACCGCGATCAGCCTAATAACAACTCGTTCATGTACCTGCAAACGGCTATAGATTACAACCGTGCCTTTGGTGATCATAACATTAGTTCAACCTTAATTGGTACTGCGCAGCAAACTTTGTACTCAAGTGCGCAAGACCCGCGCACAAAAGGTTATACACTGCCTTATGCATTGCCGTTCCGTAACCTCGGTTTGGCTGGCAGGGCTACCTACTCGTACAAAAGCAAGTACTTTGCCGAGTTTAACTTTGGCTATAACGGTTCTGAAAGGTTTTCTGCCGAACACCGTTACGGTTTCTTCCCAACCATTGGTGGTTCATGGGTAATATCAAACGAATCGTTCTGGAACCCAGCGGTTATTGACAGGCTGAAGATCCGCGCGAGTTATGGTTTAGTGGGGAATGATGCCATTGGCGAGCAAAGGTTTTTCTACCAGTCTGATGTTGGCCTTAACGAGGGCGGTAACTATGCCCAGTTTGGTATGAACAACCAGTACGAGCGTAAAGGTGTTATCATCCGTAATTATGCCAACCCTAACGTGGTTTGGGAAACATCGCGCCAAACCAATATTGCTATAGAGGCTACGCTGTTCAAGAACTTCAACATCATCGCAGAGTTTTATCGCAATCACCGTTACAACATTCTACAAAGTTTGGATAACGGCCGTATCCCATCAACCGAAGGTTTAGAGGTAAACACCAGCGCCAATCTTGGTCAGGTAGATTCAAAGGGTATCGACCTATCGCTTGATTATAAGCAGAACTTCAGCAACGGAGCATGGGCGTCAATGCGCGGAAACTTTACGTACTCAACCAATCGCTACAAATACCTGCTTGAGCCAAACTACGCCGAAACCTGGCGCAAGTTTGTTGGCCAGCCCATCAGCAGAGGATACGGCTACATTGCCGAACGCCTTTTTGTTGACGACCAGGAAGCACGCAACTCGCCTACGCAGATCTTTAGCAATAACAACAGTGTGGGCGCACCAAAAGGCGGTGATATAAAATACCGCGATTTAAATAACGATGGTAAGATAGATTACCTGGATATGGCTTTCATCGGCTATCCAACCACGCCGGAGATCGTATACGGTTTCGGCTTCTCAACCGGGTATAAAGGTTTCGATCTTTCGGCTTTCTTCCAGGGGCAGGCGAGGGTATCCTTCTTTATCAACCCTAATAAAGTAAGTCCTTTTATCCCAAGCGATGAGCCCGGCATTTACGGAAATACACAGGTGTTAACCGAGTTTGCCAACAGCCATTGGTCTGAAGAGAACCAGGACCTGTATGCGCTGTACCCGCGTTTGGGTACTACGCGCGCCACGGTTGAAAACAACCTGCAACCAAGTACCTGGTGGCTGCGCGACGGTAGTTTCCTGAGGCTGAAATCGGTTGAGTTGGGTTACACCTTGCCCGCAAGGCTAACCAAATCTATAAGGATGAGCAACCTGCGTATTTACACCAATGGATTTAACCTGCTTACCTGGAGCCCCTTTAAAATGTGGGATCCCGAACTGGGCGGTAACGGTTTTGCCTATCCTATACAAAAAGTATTTAACCTGGGCGTAAACGCCACTTTTTAAACAATAAAGGTTAATAGAAATGAAAGCATACATAAGAATTATAATACTGGCGGCGGTTTGTACCCTTAGCCAGTCGTGCAAAAAGTATTTGGACATAGTGCCCGATAATGTGGCTACGTTGGACTATACTTTCAGGAACCGTAACGAGACGGAAGACTACCTTTTCACCTGTTACTCAACCATGCAACACCTTAACGAGGTGGTGAAAAGCCCGGGCTTTGTTTACTCAACAGAGATAGTTTATGTGAACAACACCGATTTCCATTTTTTTGATGAGACCGGCTTCAGCCTTCCGCGCGGTTTACAAACAGCTGCTAACCCATCACTGAATTACTGGGATGGATCGAACGGTGGTCAGGCACTTTACCAAGCCTTAAGGCGATGCAATATCATGTTAGAGAATATTGATAAACCAATTGACCTGAGTGCTGCCGAAAAATTGAGATGGATAGCCGAGACTAAATTTCTTAAAGCATTCTACCATTATTATTTGGTACGGATGTACGGGCCAATTGTACTGATAAAAGACAATAACGCTATTGATGCGCCGGTTGATGTGATAAAACGCAAACGCGCATCGGTTAAAGAAAGCTTTGATTATATTTTATCATTAATGGACGAGGCCATCCCTGATCTGCCGCCAATGATCCAGAACCAAACGCTTGAGTATGGCCGTGCTACCAAAGTAATGGCCATGGCATTAAAGGCCGAGATAATGGCCACAGAGGCCAGTCCGCTGTTTAACGGCAACCCCGATTATGCCAGCTTTAAAGATAAAGAAGGTAAAAACCTTTTCAGCACCGCCGTTGACCCAACACTTTGGGAAAAGGCCGCTGCAGCCTGTAAAGATGCCATAACCGAAGCCGAAAAACAGAGCCTGCAGCTTTACGATAAAGTGCCTGCCGTAAGTGTGGGTACGGTATCAGATAAGATGAAAGATATACTGAAACTGCAGGGCCTTATCACCGATAGGTGGGAGCAAAACCCCGAGCTGATATGGGCTTTAAACTATGGCTTCCCTTATCAAAACTTTACCATCCCAAGGATGACGGAGAAATCGCCCGGCTTAGCATCGTCGGTGCCGTCAAATTTCTCAGTACCATTAAGTACGGCCGATTTGTACTACACTGATAACGGCGTGCCGATGAATGAGGACAAAACCTTTGATTACAATGGCAGGTACAACCTGCAGGTAGCCGGCGATGAGGATGCTTCGTACATAAAAAATGGTTACACTACCGCAAAACTGCATTTTCACCGCGAGAAAAGGTTTTATGCAAACATTGGTTTTGATGGCGGTATATGGTTTGGTAACGGCAAAATAAACGAGGCCGATGCCTACTACGTACAGGCCCGCGGCGAAACTGCTTTGGCCGGCCCAAAAAGTTTATATGCTACCAATGCTACTGCCTACTGGCCCAAAAAGCTGGCCAATTATTTAAGTGTGTATGATAACGTATTTACCGCCAGTGATTTTAAACTGCCCTTGATCCGTTTATCCGGTTTATACCTGTTATATGCCGAGTGTTTGAACGAAGCCAATGGCCCATCAACAGAAGTGTACACCTACATTGACCGGGTGCGTGCCCGTGCAGGCTTAAAAGGTGTGCAGGAAGCATGGTCAATGTATTCTAAAAATGCGGGCAAGCCGGGTACAAAAGATGGCTTGCGCCAGATAATCCACCAGGAAAGGCGTATCGAACTTTGTTTCGAGGGCCAAAGCGGTTGGGACCTGCGCCGTTGGAAAGAGCTGCAGGATGTGCTGAGCAAACCGGTACAGGGCTGGAATATCTATGAATCAAACCCGGCAAATTTCTATCGCCCGCAAACGGTTTATCAGCCGGTATTCAGTATTAGAGATTATTTGTGGCCAATAAGCACCAATAGCCTTATCATTAACGATAACCTTACGCAAAACCCATACTGGTAAGATGCAACAGACATTTAAAAATTTTGGTATGAAAAATCAAATCAAAAGAAGAAACAGCTTTTCTTCTGTCATTATAACATCGCTGCTGTTGATGCTGGCTGCATCATCATGCAAAAAAAGCGAGTCGAACATTTCGGTAGTGTCCGACGATAAAACAAAGCCGGGCGTGGTTACCGATGTAAAGGTGATCAACCAAAACGGCAGCGCCAAGATCACTTATAAACTGCCTAACTCGCAGAACTTGTTGTACGTTTTAGCCAGCTACAAGATAAACGGCAGCCGCGTACGCGAAACAAAGGCAAGCTATTATACCGATACCATTCTTACTGACGGTTACGCCCGCGAGCAGGAGTACGAAGTAACCTTATATGCTGTTAGTCGCGCCGAGGTAAAATCAGACCCGGTAACGGTAAAAGTGCATCCGCTTACGCCAAATTATCAGCGTGTAAACTCTAATATTGATATTACGCCCGATTTTGGCGGTGCTAATTTCTTTACGCTTAACCCCGATAAGGCAGCTATAGCAGTGCATGTTATTGCCTATGATGAAACGGCTAAAAAGTACGTAGACGAAAAACCAACCTATATCAGTACCGATACCGTAAATGTATCAGTAAGGGGCTATGATGCGGTGCCGCGCAAGTTTGGTGTGTACACTACAGACAGGTTCGGCAACGTATCAGACACTTTGTTCAAAACACTTACGCCATATTTTGAGACCCTGCTGGATAAGAGCAAATTTCGCGAATACATTAAACCTACCGACAGCCCTATTGGCTACGGCTGGGTGTTTAAGAATTTCTTTGATGGTAACACCGGCGAACCGGGCTGGCATACCGACCCTGCTCCGCGTATGCAGGGTACCTTTAGCCTGGGTGTTAGCGCCAAATTAAGCCGCTTTATACTATGGGAGCGTGTTAACGGTGGGGTATATGCCTATCAGAACATTAAGCGTATGACGCTTTGGGGAACCGATAAAGACCTGCCCGCCGATGTAGAACTGCCGAAGAACTCGGCACCTGGTACCGTTGTGGGCGACTGGATAAACATGGGCAATTTTACATTCCCTAACCCGCCATCGGGTTTACCGCCAAACCAGGCCAATGCCGCCGACGCAAAATTTGTACAGGATGGCGTAAACTTCAAAATTCCGTTTGAGGCACCGGCCACCAAATACATCAGGTTTGTATGTACCGAAACCTGGGGCGGGCTTAATTACGTGAACGCGTTGGAGATATCATTGTACGGTAACCCATTATAAACACAGGTAAAAAGTATTCAAATGAAACAGAGATACAACATTGGCATATTTGCCCTGCTTATTTGCCTCGCCGCCTGGGGATGCAAAAGGTACGATGACGATTACAAACGTTTCCTGGCCGGCAAAGAGAAAGTCTATCCAGGCCTGGCATCAAAGTTCCGTTATTATCCCGGTAACCTGAGGGTAAAACTGGTTTGGACACCAAGCCCCGATCCATCAATTACCAGCTATGTAGTAAAATGGAATAACGGACTTGATTCGGCCATAGTGCCCGCTACTACCACAGATCCGGCGGATAGTATAAGTACTGTGATCGATAATCTTAAGGAGTATGTGTACAGCTTTAAACTCATCACGCTGGATAAAGATGGTAACAGGTCTATCGGGCAAAACCTTGATAACGTACGCGTGTACGGGTCATCATTTGCCGGGAGTTTAACTAACAGGCCATCAAACCCCCAACATCCTTACGTGTACAATTTGGATGGCTCGGTTACGCTTAATTTTATCAAAGCCGATCCGAACAATGTGAGCACCGCCATCACTTATACCGATAATGCAGGTGCTGCGCAGGAGAGAACGCTCTTAGCTGCTGATACTGCAGTGGTGTTGCCTAACTTTAAATACGGAACAGCTATCAATTACCGCTCATCATATTTGCCGGTAGCAAATGCCATAGATAATTTTAAAGTGCCGGATGCGGATACTTATCCAACAATTTACCCTATTGCCGATGTGAATAAGGGACAGATGAAAGCCATGTCGCTGCCGTCTGATATCCGGTCGGAGTATGGTTGGGTGTTGCCTTATTTGTGGGATAATAATTACAACGAACCGGGTTTCCACACGCCGGGGCAAAGCCTTCCTTTCTGGATCACCATTGATCTGGGTAGCGTGCAGGAACTGGCGCGGTTGCGCATCTGGCAACGTATGTCGGGCTTATATAATTATGGCAACGTTAAGCGTTTCGAGATTTGGGGAACCAACAGCCCTAACAGTGATGGCACATTTAACGGGTGGACGAGGTTAGGTTCATTCCAGTCTATCAAACCATCTGGCTTGCCAAAAGGGCAAACCACCCAGGCCGATGCTGATTATGCACAAGGCGAACCATTCACCTTTTTGCCGGGCGTAATGCCGGTGCGCTACATTCGCTTTAAAGTGTTAGAAACATGGGGTGGCGATAACTATTTCCACGCCATAGAGTTCACGTTTGCACGTACCGTTAAATAGTTTGCGTTTGATTAATATAAAGTGTGGGCCTGCCTGTTTTGGCAGGCCTTTTTATTTTTTATGGGTTTTGCGGTATTGCGTTGGCGATACACCCATAAGCCCGGTAAACAGGCGGGTAAAGTAAAACTGGTCGTCAAAACCCAGCTCAACACAGATCTCTTTTACGCTTTTCTCTGTAAAATAAAGGTACTGGCAGGAGTGCTGGATCTTTAAAAAGTTAAAGTATTGGATAGGGGTTGAGCCTGTTTTCTGTTTAAAGTGTCTTGAAAATTGTGAGATGGATAAGCCTTGCAGGTTAGCCAGTTGCTCCAAACTAAAGTGCCTGTTTATATTCTGTTTCATGTACGATATGGCCTTACTTACCGAGTCCTTATCATAGATCATTTTTTTAACGTAAGGGTAGTAGATGAGCGAATTGATAAAATATTGAAAGTTCATATTCACAATCTCCAACGACTCATCGTTAAAGCTATTCTCCAGTATGTTATACAGCTGTTCAAAAACCTCGATGGCGTTTTGGTTTAGCGGGATATCCCTTACCTGTGCAGGTTGTTCATCAAGGTAGCGCTGGTAAAGATTATCCGCCACCGGGCCGGTAAAGTGCGCCCAGTAAATCGTCCATGGATTTTGCGGATCACTGTAGTAGCGGTGGGTAATGTTTTTGGGTACAACGAAGTAGGTATTAGGTTTTAGATGGTGCGCTGCATTGTTGATCTCGATATGGCCTTCGCCCTCTATGCAGTACAATAGAATATACTGGCCGCTGCCCGTTTTGCGGTAAATGTCGTGGTTCTCGGCTTTGGGGTAAAAACCTATTGCCGTTAAGTAAAAACCGCTGGTAAGAGCATTGCCAAGCAAACGCTTTTTAATGTTCGGCGGTAGAACTATCATTTTTTGGCCTATGAAGCCTTCCTTCACACCTTTACGTTGCGCAGCATTAAAGTCCATATCAATAAGGGGATAACCAGGTTTATTATCGGAAATATAAATATAGCAAATGTAACTGACGTGTGATGACAATATAATCCATAATTTTAAAAGCATTATCCATGTTTTTAGCCCCTGCCAGCCGTTACTTTTATTTTATCAATAAGCCATTATAAACCTCTTATGATACGCGCTGCCATTGTATACCCCAAGGGTTAGGTGCGGCCATCATACAACGTTATGCTTTATGCTGAAGAACATTAATTCGCCTGCAAAGGGAGTGCTCCGTCGTCGTATTAATATCCAAAAATGGGTTGCCATGGCTGCATTAGCCATGCCGCTGAACGCATTGGCGCAGGAGATACATACTTACGATGATAGTGTTGTAGTAAACCGTGGCAGCCTGCATTTAAAAGCCGATCTGAAGACAGGCAAAACCAATTATACCTGGGGCAATGGCACAAGCATTAATAATGCTATCATCAGCGCTGACCTGGTAGGCACAGGTCGCATCAATTCATCAGATTTTCCGTTGCACAGCTATAAACTGTCTGAGCTGAATGATAAGCTTGGCAAAGGTGCGCTGATCACTATTAACCATACCGGCGGTGATAAACCTTGCACTTTGCAGCAACGTATTGCGGTTTATAATGGCCGTAAAGAACTCTTCATCGATACAAAAGTAATTAGCACAAAAGGTGCAAGGCTGGAGAGTCGTGATATATCGCCAATAGCTGTATCGCCAAAGCAAAACGGCTCGTTCAAAGTAGGCGGCAGCGCACCAAGGATACTGGATGTACCCTTTGATAATGATAGCTGGGTGAATATCCTTACCCAGGCACCACCGGCAGATGCAAACGGTACCACCGCGGGCATCAGCTATGAGTTTGCGTCGTTATATGATTATAAGTCGCAAAAAGGTTTTGTGCTGGGTTCTATCAAACACGATTTTTGGAAGACGGGTATTGCCTACCGCTTTAAAGGCAGTACAGGCGAGGGCGATTCGCTTTATGTTTTTGGTGGCGTAGCCACAGCCGACGTTCCTAAACTGGAGCGTAGCCACGGCGGGCAGGATGGTACGCATGACCATGCACTGCACGGCACTATGGTAGGTTCAGAATTATCGTCGCCAACCATATACCTGGGTTGTACCGGTGATATGCTGGCCGATTTCAAGGGTTTCGGCAAAGCAAACGAAGACCAAAACGGCAAGTTGGAATGGAAAGGCCCGCCACCATTCTATTGGAACAGTTTCGGGGTAGAGGGCGTGCTGGGCTACGAGAAGGTAATGTTCCCGCCGGGCGTTAAACAGATCACGGATTTTATCGGCGGATTAAAGAATTTCAATGCTTATGGCAAACCGGTGCTTAGCATTGATTCGCACGATCAGAACATCTACACTGTTGATAAACTTGCCGAGTTGGGCAAGTATGCCGAATCAAAGGGCCAGCAGATAGGTTTCTATTGCAGTTTGTTTGCACAATGGTCATGGGCCAACGCCATTGTGAACGGCAAATTTGCCCAAACAGATTATTACCTGCGCGATGTGGTGCTGACCGATAAAGATCACAAACCCATCTTCTATAAAGGAGAGGGCGACAGCTTTGGTGCCTACGCCTTAGACCCAACGCACCCGGCCGTGCGCGAAAACATCATTGCACAGTTAAAAAAAGCAAAAGCTATTGGCGCTAAGTTTATCAAGATAGATTTCCTTTCGGCAGGTTCGCTGGAGTCTACTACAAGATATGATACTACAGTACGTACCGGCATGCAGGCTTATGACCGCGGGCTGAAGATGTTTAAAACCCTGGCCGATTCTATTATGGGCAAGGATATTTTCATCACCATGGCTATCTCGCCAACCTTTCCTAACCAGTATGCCCATGCCCGTTTCATCAGCACGGATGTGTACTCGCACCTGCGCGATGACCAGAAAGGTTTCCCATCGTGGGGCAGTACCGAGGCTTCGTTGGCATCGGCATCGCACATGGGCTGGGCGCAGGGCACACTTTGGCCGTACACCAACATGGATGTGGCGATAATGAAGAAATTTCAGAAAAATCCTGAGCTGAACGAGCAGGAAATAAAGGTACGCCTTTACGCCATGATGGTGATGGGGAGTATCCTGGGCGATGGGTCTGATTTTAGGGATAAAACCGCAGCAGTACGCGCACAAAAGTTTCTGAATAACAAGTATATCTGCGATTTTTTCAGCAAGCCGGAAGCCTTTACACCACTAAAATTTGCCGATGGTGAAACCTTTGACCAACAGATGGATTTTTACCATGAAAAGAAAGGGCTTTTGGCTATATTTAATTTCGATACCAAACAAGGTTACAAAACCAGTTTTAACCGCAATACACTTCACCTGAAGCAAGGCCAGCGCTACGAATTAAGAGATTTTATGACCAATGCCGTTATTAAAACCATTGCGGCTAACGATGAGCATTTTGAACTGCAAACTAATGCCGCTGATGCATTGATGGTGAAGTTAGTACCTGTAAAGTAATGATTATGCAAGCAGAAACTGCAATAAAGATACAGGTAAAGCCCTGGGGCAAACACGGCGGGAAAGATGTATATCTTTTCAGGATCACCAACGCCTACGGAAATTACGTAGAGCTAACCAACTACGGCGCAACGCTTGTAAACGTGGTTGTACCTGATAAGAATGGCGATACCGGCAGCGTAATTTTAGGGTATGATGATCTGCAGGCTTATCTTAACGATACATACTACATAGGCTCAACTATAGGGCGTTTTGCCAACCGTATAGGCAACGCCTCTTTTACAATCGATGGCAAAGATTATTATTTGGACAAGAATGACGGGGAAAACTCTAACCACGGCGGTTTTGCAGGTTATCACCAACGGGTGTTTGATTTTGAGTTGAGCGATGATACAATTCGCATGACCTTGCTTGATGAGGACGGCACCGGCGGTTATCCCGGAACCCTGAAACTGAAAGTAACTTTCACCTGGAACGATGATAACGAACTGTACATTGGTTATGAAGCGGAAACGGATAAACCAACCATCGCCAATTTTACCAATCACGCGTACTTTAATCTCTCGGGTACGGATAATTTAGTCACGAATCAGAGGTTGAGTATCAGCGCAGGTTCATATTTAGAGAGTGATGAGAATTACCTGCCAACCGGCAAGATCTTTATTGATACGGATGGCTTCATCAACGGCAGGCTTCTGGGTGATATTTTAGATTCTTCAAGGCCAATTGAAACTGGCCTCAACAGATATTTTACCCTTTTAGATCAAAACGCCGAAAAGGCACAGGCCGAACTTTATGACCCGGCGACAGGTCGTGAACTGAAAGTGTTCACCTCGTACCCTGGTATAATGGTTTACACCGCTCAATATTTAGATACAGAGGGGCGAGGCGGGCAGGCATACAAACCTTTCAGCGCTGTATGCCTGGAGTGCCAGCATTATCCTGATGGTATCAATCACCAGTATTTTCCGTCGGCCATATTGAGGCCGGATGGTCAATACAACCAGTTTATTAAATTCCGTTTTAACGTAAGATAGGCTATTATATGGAAGTTAAAGAAGCAATATCACATCCAAAAAAATATACAATGAGTAATCAGCCAAAGCAGTATAACAACACGTATATCTTCGGCCTGTCTTTTATTTCGGCGCTTGGGGGCTATCTCTTCGGGTTCGATTTTGCCGTCATCTCCGGCGCACTGCCTTTTCTGCGCAAGCAGTTTGAGCTATCTGCCGCAGGCGAGGGTTTCCTAACCGGTTCGCTGGCGCTGGGATGTATTGTGGGCTGTATCATAGCCGGCCGCATTGCAGAACGTTATGGCCGCCGCCCGGGGCTGATGCTGGCTGCTTTGGTATTTGCGGTATCATCAATAGTTATCGCGTTTTCCGGGAATCTTACCTTCTTTATCATTCTTCGTTTCATCGCCGGTATAGGCGTGGGGATGGCATCTATGCTGTGCCCTATGTATATTGCAGAGATCTCGCCGGCTAATGTGCGTGGCCGTAATGTGGCCATTAACCAGTTAACGGTTGTAATCGGTATCCTCATTACCAACCTAACCAACTACTTGCTTGCCGATAGCGGCAGCGAGGCCTGGCGCTGGATGTTTGGCCTGGGTACTGTTCCGGCGGTTATTTTCCTGCTTGGTGTGCTGTGGCTGCCCGAAAGTCCGCGCTGGCTGGTAAAATCAGGTCAGGATGAGAAGGCAAGGAAGGTGTTGGAAAAAATTGGCAGTACCGGTTTTGCCGATGAAACGCTATCGGCAATTGAAAGATCTTTAAATACATCTAAAACATCCACCAAAATGTCCGTATGGGATAAGAGCGTACGCGGTGCAGTGGTTATCGGGATCACGCTGGCCGTGTTCCAGCAGTTTTGCGGCATCAACGTGGTGTTCAATTACACCTCAACCATATTTGAATCGGTAGGCTCAAACCTTAACCAGCAATTGTTCGAGACCATTTCCATCGGTATAGTAAATCTGCTGTTCACGCTGCTGGCTATGTGGCAGGTTGATAAGCTTGGTCGCCGCCCGTTAATGATGATCGGCTCACTTGGTCTTAGCATTGTTTACATTATACTGGCTGTGATGCTTCAACAGCATTTCCCGGCTAAGCTGGTATCCATATTTGTGTTGCTGGCTATCAGTACCTATGCTATTTCGCTGGCCCCGGTAACCTGGGTGTTAATTGCCGAGATATTCCCTAACAAAATCCGCAGCGAGGCATCAACCGTGGCCATCGTATCGTTATGGGGCGCCTATTTTATACTGGTGTTCACCTTTCCGGTATTGGCTAAGGCATTGGGCACATTTGGGCCGTTTTACCTGTATGCGGCCATCTGTTTGGCGGGATTCATATTTGTGAAAACCAAGGTTCGCGAAACCAAAGGCCAAACCCTTGAAGAATTAGAAGAAAATTTAATAAGACATTAATAAAACGCTAAGATGAGTAGTTTAACTGTAAATGCCTGGGAAGAGAAAGTAAGCATCCCAACTTATGGTATCGGCAAACCCGATAAAAACCCGATGTTTTTTGAGAAGAGGGTTTACCAGGGCAGCAGCGGTGTGGTGTATCCCAACCCGGTTATTGAGAAGATATTTGACGAGAAGGAAGACAAGGAATACAACGCACTTTTCCTGGAAAATAAATACATCAAAGTGATGATACTGCCCGAGCTTGGCGGGCGCATACAAATGGCTTACGATAAAATTAAACAACGCCATTTTGTGTACTATAACCAGGTGATAAAACCTGCGCTGGTAGGCCTTACCGGCCCCTGGATCTCGGGCGGGATAGAGTTTAACTGGCCCCAGCATCATCGCCCAAGTACTTTTGAGCCGGTTGATTTCAGGATAGAAGAAAATGCCGACGGCAGCAAAACAGTATGGGTTAACGAGATAGAAAAAATGTTCCATACCAAGGGTATGGCGGGCTTTACATTATACCCTGATAAGGCTTTTATCGAGATAAAAGCAAAACTATACAATGGCAGCGATCTGCCGCAAACCTTCTTGTGGTGGGCCAATCCTGCCGTTAAAGTGAATGATGATTACCAGTCGGTTTTTCCGCCGGATGTGAACGCCGTTTTTGATCATGGCAAACGGGATGTATCTACCTTTCCTATAGCTACCGGCACGTATTACAAAGTTGATTATTCGCCGGGTACAGATATTTCGAGGTATAAAAATATTCCTGTGCCCACCTCGTACATGGCCATTAATTCCGAATATGATTTTGTGGGCGGATACGAACATGACAGCAAAGGCGGCTTATTACACGTGGCTAATCACCACGTATCACCGGGTAAAAAACAATGGACGTGGGGCCATAGTGATTTCGGCAAAGCATGGGACAGGAACCTTACCGATGAGGACGGTCCGTACATTGAATTGATGACCGGCGTGTTTACCGATAACCAGCCCGATTTTACCTGGCTGATGCCGCATGAGCAGAAAACCTTCACTCAGTATTTTATGCCTTATCGCGAATTGGGTGTGGTTAAAAACGCTACCAAGGATATAATGCTTTCTGTAGCCGAAACAGATGGCGGCATTATGCTGAAAGTGTTTGCAACATCACAGCAAAATAACGCACAGATCAACCTGATGTACAACGGTGAGCAGTTGCTATCGGTTAAACAAAGCTTATCGCCAGAAGATGTTTTTGAGCAAGAGATAGCCATCAGCGGCGCTTATGACGAAAGCCTGTTATTCGTAACTATTTCATCTGCCGCAGGCGAACTGATCCGTTACGAACCGGCTTTAAATAAAAAGAACGACATCCCGCAAGCTGCAAAACCGGCCCTGTTACCTGCTGATGTGGAGAACAACGAGCAATTGTTTTTGACTGCGCAGCACCTGGAGCAGTATCGCCATGCTACATATAGCCCCGTGCCATATTATGAAGAAGCCCTTCGCCGCGATCCGAATGATATTCGTAATAACAACGCGCTTGGTGCATGGTACCTGCGCAGAGGTGATTTTGCGAAGTCGGAATGCTATTTCAGGAAAGCGATAGAAACATCCATCAGCCGTAATCCAAACCCTTACGATAGCGAGCCTTACTACAACCTTGGCTTGTGTTTGAAATATCTGGGCAGGACAGATGAAGCTTATCCGCTATTTTATAAAGCTACCTGGAGCAGTGCATGGAAAGATAACGGCTACTTTGCCGTAGCGCAGATAGATATGATGCGCGGTAATTATCAATCGGCACTGGAGCATATTTCTGCAGCCATTGACAACAACGCCAACAATAATAAAGCCTACGTTATTAAAGCTGCAGCCTTGCGCGAACTTGACCGTTATGATGAGGCTATCGCTGTTGCTAACGAAGCGTTGCGCCGTGATAGCTTTAACTTGGGGGCTTTATTTGAATTGAGATACGCCCACCTGGCCAAATCACAAACTGCCGAAGCCGAGCAGCATTTGCAAACTTTAGTGCAGCTATCAAGAGGCGAGGCGCATAACTTCATCGAATACGCTCTTGATTATGCTGCCGCAGGTTTATTTGCCGAAGCCAGAAATTTCCTGACCCTTGCGCTTGATAATGGCGCAATAAGCCCGATGATATACTATGCGTTGGCTTGGTTCAATCACAAATTGGGGCAGGAAGATAGCGCGAGAGAGTGGCTTAAAGAAGCTGCCAAGGCCGATCCTTACCTGTGTTTCCCTAACCGGTTGGCAGAGATAGCCGTTTTGGAATATGCTATGGATGCTAACCCTGCCGATGGCCTGCCGGCTTATTACCTGGGTAATTTATTTTACGATAAACGCCAATACGATAAAGCTATTGACCTTTGGGAACGTTCTGTCAATGTTAACAATAGTTTCCCGACTGTGCTGCGTAACCTGGGTATAGCGTATTTTAACAAGCGTAATGATGAAGGAAAGGCATTGACCTGCTACGAAAGGGCGTTTGCTTTAGATACCAAAGATGCACGTGTATTGATGGAACTTGACCAGTTGTACAAACGATTAAACCGTTCGCCCGAAGAACGTTTGGCTTTCCTGGAGCAGTACCTATCAACCGTTACAGAGCGTGATGACCTTTACCTGGAACGCGTAGCCCTGTACAACCTTGCAGGTGAGTATCAAGCAGCGCTGCAATTGATCATGGATCGCAAATTTCACCCGTGGGAAGGTGGCGAGGGTAAGGTAACAGAGCAGTATGTTCAAAGCTTGTTAGGCCTGGCCATAAAACACTATTATGATAGTGAGTTTGCTACAGCCATTGACCTGTTGCAACGTGCGCAGGAGTATCCGCACAACCTGGGCGAGGGCAAGCTATTTGGCACACAAGAGAATGATATCTTCTACTGGCTGGGCTGCGCTTACAAAGGTTTGCTTGATGAGCAGAACGCCGCTAAGTATTTCCAAATGGCTTCAGTAGGTTTAGAAGACCCTAAAGCTGCAGTTTTTTATAACGATCAAAAGCCCGACAAGATGCTTTACCAGGGATTGGCATTGCAACAGCTTGGCAGTCGGGATAAGGCTGATGCTTTGTTCAATAAACTGATCGCCTATGGTCGCGAGCATGCCAATGATGAAGTGAAGATAGATTACTTTGCCGTATCGTTGCCCGATCTGCTGATATTTGATGATGATCTTAACCTGCGCAACAAGTTACATAGCATTTACTTGCAAGGGCTTGGGCATTTAGGCCTGCGCAATTATGCCGAAGCGAATGAGTTGTTTGAACAGGTGCTTAATACCAATACATCACATTTGGGTAGCAAAGCGCACCAAATGCTGGCAACGCCATCTGGCATGGCTGTTTAACAATTGAGGATATATAAAAGAAGATAGCCAGCCGGCAGCAATTTTATCGTAAATTTCAGCTGCAGAAGTAGCAGGCTATAAAGCATTATAAATTATAAACCAAAATCATCTAATCTTGAAAAGATCATTAATCTATCTATTGTCGGCGGGGGGCTTGTTGGCTAACGGGGCATTCGCGCAAAAAGTTACTATCCCGGTAGAAACTGCACATAACGCTGTGGTTTTGCAGGTGAGCGATAAGAACGATCTGGTTCAATCATATTTTGGCGAAAAACTGAATGCAACCGGCGATTACGCACAAATAACCGCGGGCCGTACCTCTGATTATACTGGTCTTTACAGGTCGGCCTATACGCCTTCGGGTTCCAGGAATTTGCTTGAACCGGCTATTAGCATACAGCATGCTGATGGTAACCAATCGTTAGATCTGCAGTACGTGAGCCATAAGGTTGATAAGCCATCGGCAGATATCACCATCACGTCCATCCAGCTTAAAGACCCTGTTTACAATGTGCAGGTAACGCTGTTTTACAAGGCATATCTAAAAGATGATGTGATAGAGCAATGGAGCGTTATTCGCCATCAGGAAAAAGGAGAGATCACTTTGCAAAAGTTTGCGTCGGCAAATTTGAACCTGCATGGCAAAACTTACTGGCTAAGGCAATACCACGGCGATTGGGCTAAAGAAATGCGACCCGAAGAAACACAGATAACCCATGGCATTAAAACGCTGGATAGCAAGCTGGGTACCCGTGCTAACCTGCTGATGCCGTCTATGTTCATGGTATCGCTAAATAAGCCTGCTACCGAGGATGAAGGCCAGGTTATGATGGCAGCCCTGGAGTGGAGTGGTAACTTCCGCACCGATCTGGAGCTTGACCCTGAGGATAACCTGCGCATCATGTCGGGCATTAACAACTATGCATCGGCTTACAAATTAAAGCCTAATGTTGATTTTACCACGCCTGCTTTTGTTTACACTTTTTCTAATACAGGCAAAGGTACGGCCAGCCGCAACCTACATAACTGGGCACGCAATTACAAGCTGATGGATGGTAAAGGTGAGCGCCTTACTTTGCTCAACAACTGGGAATCAACCTATTTTGATTTTAACGAGCAAAAGTTGTTTGAATTGCTAAAAGATACCAAAGCCCTTGGGGTTGATATGTTTTTGCTTGATGATGGCTGGTTTGCCAACAAATACCCGCGCAATGATGACCATGCCGGCCTTGGCGACTGGGAAGAGAACCGCAAAAAATTACCTAACGGCATTGCATCTATAGCCCGCGAAGCCGATAAAGATGGGGTTAAATTCGGGATCTGGATTGAACCGGAAATGGTTAATCCTAAAAGCGCTTTGTACAGCAAGCATCCTGATTGGGTAATTAAACAACCTAAGCGCGATGAATACTATTTCCGTAACCAGCTGGTGTTGGATCTGAGCAACCCCGCCGTGCAGGATTTTGTATTTAATGTGGTAGACTCTTTGTTTATCAAAGACCCGAAGATGGCCTACATTAAGTGGGATTGTAATGCGGTTATCTATAACGCTTACTCGGCACATTTGAAGAAAGATCAGTCGCAGTTATATGTTGACTATGTGAAAGGGCTTTACAGCGTATTGCAACGCATCCGCAAAAAATATCCAAGCGTGCCTATGATGTTATGCAGCGGCGGTGGCGGTCGTGTTGATTATGGTGCACTACAATACTTTACCGAGTTTTGGCCAAGCGATAACACCGACCCGCTTGAGCGCATTTATATGCAGTGGGAGTATTCGTATTTCTATCCGGCCATCACCAGTTCAAACCATGTTACAGATTGGGGTAAACAACCGCTAAAGTATCGTACAGACGTAGCCATGATGGGCAAACTTGGGTTTGATATTGTAGTAAGCAAACTTAGCCCGCAAGACCTGCAATTTGCCAAAGATGCTGTAGTGAATTATAATGCTGTTAAATCCGTGATCTGGCACGGCGACCAGTATCGCCTGAGTGATCCGCAAACAGACCCAGTAGCCTCGATAATGTATGTGGACACTAATAAATCATCGGCAGTAATGTTCAACTACCTGGTGAGCAGCCGTTATGATGCCGGCCCGCGCGCCCGCACCACCATGAAAGGGCTTAACCCGGCTAAGAAATATACCGTTAAAGAAATTAACCTTTACCCGGGCACCCAAAGCAGCGTTAAAGCTGAGGGTACATACAGTGGCGATTTCCTGATGAAAATAGGCATTGATCCGGTAATTGAATCGGGCCGTAGCAGCGTTATATTAAAGATAGACGAAGCGCGGTAGCAAGGTTTTTGAACTAAAATATTCTAATTTTTAAACAAAATAGGAATATTTTAGTTCAATTCTTATTACCAATATGCGCGACAATACAGGAGTAAATAAGATATTTTTATTAGGCCGGATAGAGACGGAACCTCAGTTGCATACTATAGAAAATGCAGTTAGTGAATATGTTTTTACTTTGGTTACCAGAGAAGTACACGATAAAAGAGGTGGGCAGATAGCGCATCTGGAATATCACAACGTACGCGTGCCTGCTAATTTGCTGCCTCATAATACCCAGCTCTGTAGAGATAGTACTGTTCACTTAGAAGGTAAGATCCATACCAAAGGCTGGATAGATGAGCAAGGCGTTAAACGCTATAGTACCGAAATAATAGCTATACAATTTAATGTGCTGGATATAGGTATCGTACCACGCTGATCACTTGGTTTTAGCCAACTGTTTAAGATATCCGGCCATTTCCTGCCCGCCATAATCGGCCATGCCCTCGTGGCGGAAAACCATTTTGCCTGCTTTGTTGAATATAACTGTAGTAGGGATAGCGGTTCCAAACAACTCATCGGGGATAGAAGAATTGGCCTGTACCAAGGGCAGATCGAAAGTATGTTTACGCATAAATGGCCCTGATCTATTAAAATCGTGGTCCACATCTATCATCAGGAAAACGATATTGCTATCAGCCTTTAGTTGTTGATGCAGATTATTTATGGACGGCATCTCTGCCACGCAGGGCGGGCACCATGTAGCCCAAAAGTTTATAAAAATCACCTTACCCTTTAGGTTTTGCAGCTCGGCCTTGCTGCCGTCGGGGTATTGAAGGGTGATGGCCGGAAGCTGCCCCGTTGCTTTGGCAGTACTCACATTTGGCCTAAATAAGCCAATTTTCATCAGCCCTTGTATCAGCATTATTTTTACCGGCGGTACAAATAATATAACCAATATCGCGGCTATAAATAACCCGTTGTATAAAAATGATAGTGATCTCTTCTTATCCATAAAAAACTAAGCAACGCAATATAGGCATTACTCAACCTTATACCGGTACTGTTGCCTGCCAATGTTGCCGTTACCATCAATACCTTCCATTATTACCAGGTAGTTGCCCGGGGTATCGGCATTAAAGAAAGATACGCTTGCTTTGCCCTGTGCATCGGTAAGGATGTTGGGGTTCCAGTAAATGGTGCTGCGCAGATCTTTGTTTTGTTTGTTGATGTTAGGAGCATCGTATCGCGGTGAGTAAAATTCACGCGCTTTGTAAAAACCCGGTATCCGGTAGCTGAACGTACCCGGTTTATATTTTTCATAAACGCCTTTTTTGGCCTTTTTTGTTGTCACAACAAACACGCCACCTGCGGCAAGGGGGCCATACACAGCACCAAGATGTGTACCGTTTAAAACCTCAACGCTTTCAATATCATCCGTATACAGCTGGCTTAAATAATTAAATCCTTTTGAATTAGGCATAGCTGTGCCATCTAATACAACCAGCATTTGCATCCTGTCATTTTGAAAGCCCACTGTTGCTCTTCTCGAATAAACTTCGCCGCCTGAGGTAAATTCCACAAAAGGCACACGCGATGATAATAACAGGTAAAGGTTTCTTATGCCGGAGTTTTCTATTTGTTTAGATGTTATGATAAAATCGGCGTTGCCTGCGCCATTTTTATTTTGCGAGAACTCTAACTCGGGAGCCTTTTTTTGAGCTTTTACTGTAACCGCTTTAAGCATTTTTACCTGGCTGTTTATGCCTGTTCTTTGCTGCTCGGTATGAAATTGCTTGCTGGTTTGCAGGTACGCAAGTTCTGCTTCCGTAAAAGCGGTATCGGGCGATAGATGGTCTAAGTGGACAGGCGTTGAAGCATTATCCAGAATAAATTTGATGTCGCGCCCACCATTAGGTTTGTAACCTTGCAAAACCACGCCCACAGTATCAGTAAAGGCAAGGTTATCAAACACAAAGTATCCCTTGCTATCAGCCAGCGTATCCAGTATTAAAGTACCCTTATCTCTCAACATCAGGCGCACCTTTCCGTTGGCTACGGGGTTATCTTTAAGGTCTTTTAAGTAGCCAGCTATTTGTAAGCCGTTTTGCGGTTTTAATGCGTTGGCCGGGTGCGTACCACTTAACACCTGTTTCCATACAAACTTGCGATAACCTTGTGTAAGCATCAGCAGATCAAGTTCCCGGCGGGTTTCTGTGGTGTTGTTCGCGAAATAATAATTCGGCTCTTCAATATATCCCTTAAGTTCTGAGGTTAATAATAAATTAGACAAGATAGTACTCTCTGCCGATTCATTCACGGGTACTTTGTTCTCGTCTACAACAGCCATCGAGAAACTACCTGATACAGGCTCGTCAGATTGATCGCCTGCTTTAACATCTATAACCACTGCCTGCCTTGGTGTATATTTTTGTTGCTGTGATAAAAGCCCGATTTTAAGGTTGTTATTGTGTTTAACAAAGGCTAATCGTTCATTAATAGGTTCGCCTGCAGCAGAAAACAGCGTGTATTGAACAATGCCGGTAGGGAATTTATCATTAGAGATGGTTAACGGCTTATTTGCGTGGATAGGGGAGCTGTAATAAACAACGCCGGCGGCTTGTGCAACCAGCAATGCATCTTTAGGACTGTCTGTGCCGGCTTTTGCCGTTATTTTTATTTCTTTTTCATCGCTGTTATCTACAATAATACTATAACCCTTGTTTTCTGCTTTTGGCAGGGCAAACTCGCGGCTGCTGCCATCAGGCAGGTTAACCATAGCAGTATAAACCTTGTTATCTTCTGCATTAAGTGTAAAACTACCCAGGCCGGCATGCCCGGTGGTAAAGCCGGCTATTTCTTTGCCTTTACTATCGGTTATAATTCCTTTAACCTTTATACCCATACCGCTGCTGTTAATGGCTTTAACCGCTATAACCGCTTTGGTATTTACCAGCAAATTACCGCCCTCCGGAAAAAATTGTATATCGAATTTTGGCCTGGCCGGTGACGTAGCATTAACCGGTTTGGTAGGTGGGGTGTGCCTGGTATCAGCAATTGCCCCAACTGCAGCGGGGGAGTTTAGCACAGGAACTGTTTTGTTAAAAATATGATCGCTGCCCGTATTGCGCATGTAATTGGTATAAGCCAATAGGTGGTAAGTGCCTTGCTTAACCGAATCCGGGATGGCTATATCTCCCCAGGCCAGGCCATCATTAAGGTTAAGTTTCATTGAACGGGTTGTTTCGCCATTGGGGCCTACCAGGTCAACGTTAAGTACGCCGCTCATCTGGCTCAGCAAATGCTGTTCGCCCTGCGTTACATAAGCTTTAAAATAGATGGTATCGCCTGCGGCATAATAAGGTTTATCAAGGTGCAGATAAGCTTTTTCGGTAACATTATCGGCGGTATACGTGCTAAGTTTCTCAGAAAGGCTTTGCAATAATTTTTGCGTAGCTATCAACTGCTCATTTTTTGGTGGCTCATAGTCTAACGGCAGCAAACCCGCTATGCGCGGCCGAAGCCACACACCATCGAGTACTAAAGCATCAGGGTTTATCAACGATCCGTTGCTATCAAACTGTACTTCGGGTTCATTAAATATCAAAACGGTATTATCGGTATTGGATGGATCAGATAGCTTATCAGGAATGTTTTTAGGGAAACGGTGGTATTTGTTGTAAGTAATAAATAAGGCATCAAGGTTACAACCCAAAGAGAAAATTCCGGTTTCTTTAGTAGCTCTAACCAGGTCATTGGCGGTTAAAGGAAATACGGATAACTTTTGCTGAAAGCGTGGCATCTCATACAGTTTTTTCCAATGCGCTAACGAGTCGCGATACTTTTTATCATCGTCTTTAAGGATGTTAAATGCATTTATTTTCGAGATAATGGTAGCTTCTGTTGGGCGGGCCATGTTTACAGGTAAGCGTAATACTCTAAACCCTTCGTCATCGAGCTTGTTGTTAAGTAAAGCCTGCAAGAAATGCATCTGCGAGCCCTCATAAACCAATTGCCGGTTTTTTTGCCATTGCTTTACCTGCGATGGCGAACCTTCCATCTCTTTAAAAAATACCGACCCTGCATAGCTGAATGACCTGTTTGCCGGGTTAGAAAAATCAAGAGTGAAGCTTTTAAGGATGTATTGCAGTCTATAGCCCAGGGCATTGTTTTTTATCTCCAGCGCGTCAAAAGTACTGGCAGTTAAAATATTTGTTTTGTAATCATAGTCAAGGTCTAATTGCTGTGGGTTGGTTATTTCGCAATCTTTAGCAAACGGGGTTGAACCCAAAAACTCATCTTTAAAAAGTTCATAGTTTCGCTGCCGGTTCGGGTCGCGTTTGGCAGTAACCACAACCTCTTTCAGCGAATTAGTTTTTACAAATAATCTTACATCGCCGAGGCTGACATCTGTGCCCGAAACATTAACAGGTCGGGTATCGGTCTCAAAACCTACGGCAGATATAACCAGTTCATATTTACCTGGCTTTATGTTTTGGAGCGAAAACTTACCTTCGGCATCGGTACTGCTACCGGTTGTTGCATTACTTATAAAAATACTGGCGTTGGCAATGGGTTTAGCATCATTTTGGTTTAAAACCCGGCCACTAATAGATATTTGGGCAAACAATGCCGGCGGAAATAATAGGATGATAAGGATTAGGTATATTTTCATAAACTTTAGGTTACACAATATACGATTATGTAAATTTTAATGCAAAGTTTAATGCATTGTTAATTTCCCGAAAATTAGAGGAAATAGAACTGCGTGCCAGGTAGACTTACTCCTTGTAATTTTGGGCAAACCTGATAAAAAGCTCGGCCAACGCAGGTAACTGCCCATGTGGCTGTATAAAATAGAACGGGCGCTCAATAACAAGGCCTTTTATATCAATGATACGCAAAGCACCGGTTTTAAGTTCATTGATAATAGATTGCACCGATAAAAACGCAAAACAATTGCTATGCAGTAAATATGATTTAATGCTTTCTGTTCCACCCAGTTGCATCTCCGGTTTAAGATCTGAGAGCTCTATATCAACAGGTTTCAGCGCATGCGCAATAACATCCAGGGTGCCTGATCCGGGTTCTCGTAAAATAAAGGGTAGGGTCTTCAGGTCCTCAGGTTTAATAGTTTGTTTCTTCACCAACGGATTGGCCGCATTACAAACCAATACCAGCTCATCATCAACAAATACAGAATATTTGAGTTGGGAATTGCGGTGGATACCTTCCACAATCCCCAGTTCTATTTCTTTGTTTAAAAGTGCTTTTTCAGTTTGTTCGGTATTGCCGGCAACCAGGTTTATCCTTACGTCCTTAAATTTTTGATGAAAAGCGGCCAGCACGCGCGGGATAACATATTGGGCAACAGTATTACTGCCACCAATGCGCAGGGTGCCGGCGTATTGTTTAGAGAGCAGGTTGATGTCAAAATCAAGCTCATTATATAGTGAACCTACTTGCTGAGCATATTCAAACAGCAGTTGGCCGGCGGGGGTGAGTGAGATCTTTTTATTGCCGCTGCGCTCAAAAAGTGAGGTTTTAAAATGTGTTTCCAGCTCGCGGATATGCTTGGTAACAGCCGGCTGACTGATAAAAAGCTCTGCCGAAGCTTTGGTGAAGCTTAGCCTGCGGGCAACGGTATAAAAAACCTGTAAGCGGAAATCTAACATGGTACTATTTAGTGATAAAACCGTATTTTTTATAAATGGCTTTGGCAGTATCGCTTACCAAAAAGTCCATGAAATCTTTAGCGGCCTGTGCATGTGGCGCATCTTTTAGCTGCCCGGCCACATAAGTAGCATCGATATTTTCATTATCGGGGATGGTAACCATATCGGTAGGGTGGTTGATCATTTTTTGGTAATAAGCCTCGCTGTACCATACGGGTCCGGCATCGCTTTGGTTATACATTACCCGCATAGGTGTTTGGCGATGATGGATCTGGGTAAGATAGGTGGTCTTATTCTTCACTTTTTTATCCATAATGGTTTGTTTAAGCGATTCCCCACCGGCTTTTACATAAGCAGCTTCAATACGCTGACCAACGCCTTCCCACGCGGGATTGGGCATTGCTACCCTTACATCGGCACGGCCAAGATCTTTCAGCCCCTTTATTTTCTTCGGATTGCCTTTTTGTACCATTATAGCCAATTTATTGTAAGCATACGGTTCGGTACGGCTAAAATATTCGGGCATCTGGTCGGTGCGGCTTTTGCCTGCGGTATACACATCCGGCTTATGGGTAATGCGCAGGTTGCCGATAGTGATTGAACCGCCTGCTATTTGCTTAGCTAGTATGCCGGGGGGCAGGGTCTCGGCAAATACGCGCTGGTATTGCGGGTGCTGCTTTTTAAACTCAGCTATCAGGTCATCCACACACATAAACTGGTTGCCTGCAAAAAAGATAACCAATTGCGGGTCTACAATATCGCCAAAAAGGTCGGGTATGTTATCAACGCCGGGCACGGTAAACATCACGGCACTTTTTGGCGAGGTATTCCATGGCGCATCAAACTGATGATCCTGGGCTTGGGCAGTACTTGCCCATAACAGGGCTGCAAATAGTCCTGCTTTTAAAATATTCTTCATATCAGGTGTTAGTTAGATGTTACGGATGCACAGTTGCCCATCCCTCGTACTGTCGCAGTATAATTTCGCCGTTGCCGCTGGGTACATAGGAAATGAAATCGAACAGTTCGCTTTTATCTATCTTACGCTCGCGGATGGTATTGCTGCACTGAGCAAGCGTTACGCCTTTGGCCTGCAGATCTTTCAGGGCCTGCTCATACTGGCCGTTTTTCATGAACACGGCTACGCCATCGCCGAAGGCTACCAGCTCTAAATGCAGCTTGCCTTTAAGTCGGGGGTCTTCGAGTGCATTGTTCATGTTACGCAGGGCGCCTTTTATACGTTTTTCATCGTTTGAGTTGATGATATACAGTGCATCATAATGCTTTTTCCTGGCAACGGCGCCGGTAAATGCAGCCGGATCTGTCTCTTGCGCTTGCGATGTTTTTGCAAAAGCCAGTAAGGCTAAAATTGCGATAACGAATGTGTGTTTTTTCATGGTGGGTTATGTTATAATGTTATCTGCTTTGCGCGGCCAGTATAGGTTTAAACGGGCCGTATTTATGCTGTTCTTCACTAAACTGATCTTTATAAGGGCCAAACGGATGGTCGATAGGTTTTTTATCGAGGTTAGCCCAATCATCAGCCTGCTCTTTGTGCGGGCGTGGTTTCGATTCTATATAAGCCGCCACGTTCCAGGCTTCTTCATCGGTCAGCTGCGGGTTTTTGTAGGTTACGCCAAAGGGCATATTGTTTTTTACGTAGCCCGCCAGGTTGCTTATGCGGTGCATGCCTGCACCATCGTTAAAGCTGTTTTTGCCCCATAAAGGCGGGTTTACATAGGTTTTGTTATCTGCGGCCAGCATACCTTCGCCGTTAGCACCATGGCATACCTGGCATTTGGCAACGTAAACCGGTTTACCTTTAGCCGGGCTGGCGGCAATATTCAAATAAGGCAACCTTTCGGTAGCTGTGCCTTTAGGTTTTTGTCCTTTTTTAACGCCGTTGCCCACCCAGGTCATGTAGGCGAGTATTGCTTTCATTTCGCGGCTATCTTCGGCAGGGGCCTTGCCGTTAAGGCTGCGTTCAAAGCATTCGGTAACACGTTCTGATGCCGGTTCAACATGCCCGCTGCGGTTGCTTAATTTGGGATAACCGGCTATAAAGCCCGAGTAGTTGTTGGCCAACAAACGACTGCCGCCATCCAGATGACAGTTCTGGCAGTTCATGCCGTTGCTTATAGCCGCTACCGAGCCTTTGGGACCAAGGTATTTTGCTGTATGACTGATGAGTTCGCGCCCGTAACGGATCTCGTCGCCCTCTTTCCCTGCGGGGATGGATGACGGGGCAGGGGCTTGCCATTCTTTAGCAACGGCTACAGTAGTAGTAGAGTCGCTTTTTTGTGGAGTGATCTTATCGGCCTTGAATACACCGATAGCCATTATCGCAATAAAAACGGCTAATAATATGCAGGTGTATATTAATGCTTTTGACACGCCGAATAAGGTTTGATGTACGTCTTTCTCGTTGTTTGGGTCTGCCATTTTGTGCGGTTTGATGATCCAAAATTAATCACCATATCGCATGGTTTTTTATCAATAAATGTAATAATCAATAACTTAAAGTTATGAATAATTATTAATAAAATGCCACAGAATGCGTAAGATAAGACATTTGACCCGCATTGCGGTAAAGAGAGGGCGGGGAGTTTTATAAAAGGGCATCCGCTTTAAACAGATGCCCGCTTATTTGGCTATAATTTAATAAATCACGTATTTTTCATCAAAGCTGCCATCGGCATACAGGTCAATAAGCCCGTAGCCCGGGAAAGTTTCGCGGCGATTACCTTCCCACCAGGCACCGCTAACGGCGCCATCACAAATGTAAGTAACGTTATTGTACACCAGTTTTTCGCGCAGGTGGATGTGCCCGCTAAGGCATAACTTCACGTTAGGATACTTGTAAAATAAGGAGATGATCTTTGAGGTATCGGTATGCATATCGCCGCCAAGCATTACCCATTTGTTTACAATATCATCCTCAATTAAATTGGTGGCTGTAAGGATAGGGATGTGTGACATTACCAGCACCGGCATTTTTGCGTCGGTTTGATGCAACTCGTTTGCCAGCCAGTTAAATTGCTCGTCGCCCAGTTTGCCAATGTACCAGGTACCGTCAACATCCAAATGCACACTATCTAGGATAATAAACTTCCAGCCGTTTTGGGTAAAGCTATAGTAGGGTTTGGTTAACTGCAACTGGCCCATGGAGTATTGTTTGCCATAGATGGCTAAGTCTTTTTTATCTTCCTGCCACCATATATCGTGGTTGCCCAGGCAGTATTTTACCGGCAGGCTGCACTCGTTTTTGATGATGTTGTTGTATAACTTCCACTGGGCATCAATGGTACTTTGCTGCTCCTTGTTCATGTCAAATACAATATCGCCACCGTTCAATATCAGGTCAACTTTAGGCGATTGCTTTTGCAGGTGATGCAGGCAGCGCTCAAACTTTGCAGGTGCGCCAAATTTATCTTTCAAATGCACATCGGTAATATGTGCAATGCGCATTACGGGTTTACCGGCTGTGCTAACGTTAGCCTTAGCCAATGTCGGCGCTAACAACGAAACACCTATACTTTTAAGCGCAATTCTTCTGTCCATAGATAGATCTTTATAAGAGCGAAAATACTTCGATAGTATTAAATCCCTGTTAAATTTTAACAGGTAAAAATAAAAGTAAATGGATGATGTAACATTTAGCAGAAAACGATACTAACTTTCTGAAAAGTATGGATAAGGCACAAAAGGAAACAAGGTTTAAACACGCCGTTGCTGCAAATGCGGGAATGTTGCATAAAATATGCCGCATTTACCAGGATGATGCAACCGACCGCGAAGACCTGATGCAGGAAATAATGCTGCAACTGTGGACTGCCTTTGATACCTACCGTGGCGAAAGTGCATTAGGCACCTGGCTGTACCGGGTGGCACTGAATACCGCTATCATGTATTTTAAAAAGCAAAAACGCCGGCCCGACAGCTCACCTATGCCCGAGCAATTTGATGCGGCTTATGTTGGCTTTGATGATACGCCCGAGCAACAACTTGCTATTTTTTATCAGGCCGTAAAACAACTGGATAAACTGGATAAGGCGTTGGTTATACTCTACATGGAAGACCAGCCTTATAGTGAGATAGCCCTTGCGCTTGGCATAAGCGAGGGCAGTGCCCGCACAAGAATGAACAGGGCAAAAACCAAATTAAAAGAAATTATAAAAACATTGAATTATGAATATTGATGATTTAAAAGATGCCTGGAAACAAGACCAGCCGGATGGCGCAATGCCAGATCCTGAACAAATAGGCAGCCGGTCAAAATCGCCCATTGCTAAAATAAGGCGGGGGATGCAGGCAGAGCTTATTGCTGCCGTATTTACCTATATCGTAATATTTTGGGTGCTTTTTAGAGATGAGCGGCCATTGATAATTTTTAATATCAGCTGCATATTTCTGTTCGTCTTATTAACGCTTAATACTTACTATTTTATCCGCTTTTATGTGTTTTATAAGAGCATGAGCAGGTACGATCTAAGCTTAAAGGAAAGCATAGCTAAGGTAGTATTTGATCTTCAATTGAATATCGAGCTTTATCGCGCATATAATTTATGTGCAACCCCTTTGGCGGTTATTGTGGCCTTGCTGATATTTTGCGGCAAATGGATAACACCGTTTTTATTAAAAGCGCTGGATTCTGCCAGTAATCCCCGCCTGTTTATTTGGTTGGTGCTAACCACAATCTGTAGCCTTTTGGTGGCCTACCTGATCACCGAATGGCATATCCGAAGCAAATATGGCCGCGCCTTGAAAGAATTACGCTCCATTTGGGAAGAATTGAATAGCCAGACCACCGGTTAACCATAATAAGCCCCATTAACTCCCCGGTAAGCTGTATTTACCCTTTTGTTGACTGACAGGCCGGTATACCTTTGACATAGCCAATAAATAATTGGCTGTATATCAGTAAAATAATTAAACCTAATTAACTCAAACAATGGGAAATCAACAACTTACAGTAAAGAACAATTCTGGCGGCACAATAAGTGTTTGTGTGTTTAAGAGATTTGATGACATGTACGGATTACAGAACGTACGCCTAATATCGCTTGCAAGCTCATTTCTCCCAATGGGAAGCGTCAGCCAATTCAATTTTCAGAAAGAGTACAAGGCTATTGTTGGCAAAGCAGGAAATCGTTTTGAGCCATCTGCATCTTCTGGTAATTTAACAGCTGGCCAGACTGTGACCTTAGATAATTATAATAATCAAGTGAGTTTTGGGCAAATTGAAAGCGGCGGGGGGAATGGATTAGGTATAAAAACGAGTGCCGGTTTTTCAAGGGATTCACGCGATGTAGCCTTTGGTATAGCTGTTGGTGACGATGCTGCGATAGTAGCTTCCTCGCCACAACCAAGTAGTAACTATTCTTTCAGGCCTCAGCCGGCATTTTACATAGCCATCGGTAACGCCGGAAAAGGAGAGTTTGTGAATGATGATATGCAACGAAATGCAATAGCGGTTGATTTCTCTTCGGATAGAATGACAGCTACTTGCAACGTTGATGGTACCTGGAGTGTAACTCAAGGGTAACTGTTATCTACATAATAAAAAAGCCTTTAGATCAATCTAAAGGCTTTTTTATTATGTTATGGTTTTATTAAAACTTACGCGATCCGCTTGTTTGGATAGCATAACGGATGCTGTAAAAACCGAATTTAGGGCGAGTTTGCAGGTTAGCAAACTCCGGGGTAGTTGTATCCGGGTGGCCGCTGTAGAAGTTGATCACCTGTAATTTAGCGTATTTGCCATCAGGTGTTTTGATAACGATGGTTGCATCGGTTTTAGCCAGCACAGCATGCATAGGTGCAGTCATGGCTGTATAGGTGGCCCATGTTTGGAAATCAGCAAGAGCAGTTCCTGCGGCCTGGTAGCCGTCAGCAGGGGCTTCTTTCACATCATCAAAAGCAGAAGCTACAATTTGAGCGCTGCCTGATGTTTTGTTAGCGGTGATAACAGGCATATTATTTGTACCGGTGAAAGCTACATCCCATTTGGTGGTTGCTGCGTCTGCCGCATCTACAACGGTTCCGGTTGTAAGGTTATAATAAACAATACCGGCTGATGCATCGATATCATTTTTTACTGTTACGGTTGCTGGTGTTTCTGGTGTCACGGTCTCGGTTTTGTCTTTACTGCAAGATGCAAAAGAAAGCGCAGCTATCAATAATACGAATACAGATTTTTTTGTGGTGTGTTTCATTAGAACGGTTTGTTATATAGTGTTTGAATTTTTTGAAAGGGGGGTGATAGTTAAGCGTTTTGCAGATCGGCATTAACCAACTGGCGCCAGGTTTCCAATTCGGGGATGCCCGGCTTGCGTTTGCCAAATACCTGTACTATCATTTCGCCATCGGCGTCATAAAGTTCAAGCGAGGTTACATCACCATCGGTTGATGGTTTGGTTACGCGCCATACCTGTGCAACGGCATCCTCGCGCAGGTGCAGGTTAAATTCGCTATCTAAAACATTGAACCAGGGGCCGTGGTCAACCAGTTTGTTCACGTAGCCGCTGTGGATCTGGATACAGGCATGGTTACCGGTGAAAACCATCACAGGGATCTGATCTGCAGAACAAGCCTCAAATACTTTTCTGAAAGCGGCAAAATCGGTTTGGGTAGCGCGGCCTTCGGGCGCTAAGCGTAAAGCCTGGGTACGCCCCAATGCAAATTTCCTGAGGATACCAAAAAACTCGTGGCTGTCTTTCATCTCGTTCCACGCGGTGTGGAACTCGGTAAGGTTTACTTCGCTATCGGGTATCTCCGGTGATTTACGTGGGGTTGCATTAGGGTTGATGTCGGTAGCAGTTTGCTGATCGTCGGCTTTGAATTTGGCTACCAGTTGGTCGTAAGCGGCGTGGTTGCTTTTATCTGTCAGATAAATTTTGTGTAATGCGGTACCGGCACCATCAAAGAACTGGATGCTCAACCTGTCGTTCTCGTTTACGGCGAAGGCGTGTTTCCAGTATTTCATAAACAGGCGCAGATCGATATCCTCGCCCAAAACCAAACCCGCATGCGGATTAAACGAGATGTTCTCATAAGTACCCTTGCGCTCGTTAACGCAATACTCGTTACGGGTAAGCGCCATTACATGGCCCAGGTTTGGGATGTCGCTCAGGATGTCTTCAAAAGGGCCTTCAGTTTGGTAACCGTTTCGCCGAGCCCGGTCATTAACAGTTCGGCTTCGCTTACTTTCAGGTCCTGCGCGGCTTCGCGGATGCGCTTTTTAGGGTTTTCTTGTTTGTATGTGAGGTATTGCTGTTTAAGGCTCATCTGTGTGTTATTTTCCATTATCGTATTGTTTATGATGTTATAATTTATGATCACCTGTTTGGCCAGGCTGTAAGGTTTTAATGTTTTGGGGTTGGTGTACACATCGGCATCTATCTCAAAAATGTCGTACAGTTGTTTGGTGCTCAATACTTCTGCAGGTGTGCCATCGTACCATTTGCGACCGTTTTTGAGCATGATGATGCGGCTTGCGTATTGTGCCGCCAGGTTAATATCATGCAGCACGCAGATTACCATAAACCCTTTTTGTGCCAGCGCATGGGCAATGGCTAAAGTTTGGTGCTGGTACTGGATATCCATACTGTTAACCGGCTCATCCATCAGCAATAAGGCATTGGGGATATCCCACAATTGCGCAAGGGTACGCGCCAGATGCACACGCTGTTGCTCGCCGCCGGAGAGGGATAAATACGAGCGCTCAGCCAGATGCTCAATACCGGTTATCTCCATTACTTCCTGTATCACCCTGCCGTTGCTTAATGCCGTTGATTGCCCGTTATGCGGGTAACGACCCATGGCTACAATCTCTTCGACCGTGAAAGACAGGTTGATGACATTATGCTGAACCAGCACCGCGCGGGCGAGTGCCAGTTCTTTAGCACGATACTGCTTAAGCGGACGGCCGTGCAGTTGTATCACACCTTTTGAGGGATGCTTTTCGCCGCCCAGCATACGCAGCAGGGTTGATTTACCGGCTCCGTTTGCGCCCAGCACAGCAATTAGCTCGCCTTTGTGCATGCTCATCGAAAAATCTTTGATCAGCTCGCGGCCGGCAGTTTCATAGGTTATTTTTTCAGCAATGAACATTACAGCGATAGTTTCTTTTTATCCTTAATTAAAATGTAGAGGAACACCGGTGTACCCAGTATGGCCGTCACCACGCCGATGGGTAGCTCGATAGGGGCGATGAGCGTGCGCGATATCATATCGGCAAGGGTAAGCACCAACCCGCCTAACAGGGCAGATGCCGGTATCAGTTTCCTGTTATCCACCCCGATCAGCAAACGGATGGTATGCGGAACCAGCAGCCCAACAAAACTGATAATACCCGTTACCGCCACACATGCACCAACTGCCATAGTAGCCAGTATCACTACATTGCGTTTTACGGCAGCAGTGTTAATACCCAGATGCTCTGCCTGTACCTCACCAAGGGCGAAGGTGTTGAGTGCTTTGCCGGTAAGCGGCAGCAATACCAGTGGCAGCAACACAAACGGCAATAAAACAGTAACCGTTTGCCAGGTGGCGCCGCCCAAACTGCCCAACAGCCAAAAGGTAATGTTGCGCAATTGCTGATCGTTGGCCATGTAGGTAATGAGGCCGGTTAACGCGCCTGCCAATGCATTGATAGCAATACCCGCCAGCAACATGGTAGCCACGTTGGGCTTGCCATCTGTTTTAGAGATCTGATACACTAAGAGTGCCGCGACGCAGGCTCCTGTAAATGCGCCGAACGCCAGTAAATAATATCCAAGCAAATTGCTCAGGCCAACAAACACGGCAGCTTCTAAAGCGATAATTACCACAGCCATCAACGATGCACCTGCCGAAATACCTATCAGCCCCGGTTCGGCAAGCGGGTTGCGGAATACACCCTGAATAGCTGCGCCCGAGATACCCAAAGCCGCGCCAACCAATACACCAAGTACCACGCGCGGCAAGCGTACCACAAATATTACCGTAGCATTTTGTGGCGATGCGCCGGTATCTTTAAGCAGGCCCATTTTTTGGAGCAGGATGCTTACCACCTCGCCAACAGGGATCTTCATAGCCCCCAGGCCCAGCGAAAAGCAGATCGCTGCAATTAGTCCGATAATTAAAATAGGATAGATCCAGTTCCTCACAGTTTGGCGTTTAGGTCGGTGATGGCTTTATCTAAACGGGTGCTGAAGTTGGTAAGCAGGTCGCCATCCATCTGGATGATCTTCTTATTCTTGCCCGCATTAGTTTGCTGCATGCCCGGCAGTTTCAATATGGCATCTAATCCACCCAAACTGCTGAACCCAAAATCAAACATCAGTATAGCATCAGGATTGGCTTTTACCAATGCCTCGGTAGTGTAGGGTTTAAATTCGCTGAACTCGCTTACCGCGTTTTTGGCACCAGCAAGGTTAATAATAGCATCCAGACTGGTGTTTTTACCGGCCACCATCATTACGCCTGTGCCGCGTGCGTAAATGAATAATACTTTGGCATTGGTGGGATGTTGTTTCACCTTGTTCAGCGCTGCATTCACTTTGGTTTCCTGCTCTTTGGCCAACGCATTTCCTTTTTCAGGAACGCCAAGCGCAACGGATACCGCTTTGATGAATGCTATTGAACCGGGGTAGGAGTATTGCTGCTTAAACACCACCAGTTTAACCCCGGCAGATTGCAACTGGTATTCAATTTCTTTTGATACGGTGTTCTCGGGCGCCAGTATCAGATCGGGAGAGAAGGAGAGCAGACCTTCGGCGGATACCGAACGGTTCTTGCTCACTTTTGGCAACTGGTTTACATAAGCAGGGTAGGTGCTGGTTACATCAACGGCTACTATCTGCTTGCCAAAACCGAGGGCATCTACCGTTTCGGTAAGGGCGCCGTTAAGGCATATAATGCGCGACGGTGCCGCGTATGTATTGAGGGAGAAAAGGGTTAGTATAACAATAACCCACAGTGAGTTTTTCATTCGGAATTTGTAATAAATAGTAAAAATTAAACGGCTTAAAGGCGACAGAAGGCTACCGGATGGTGCCTTGCAAGCATCCTTTGACGGTACAAAACAAACGTTTATTTAAACTAATTACAAATAATAATTACTGTTGATAAAATGTTATGTATTCATTATAAATCAATTTTAAGAATGTGGTTATTATGTAATAAGTATTTGATTTTTAAATTATTACGTAGTTATATCATGTACCATTTTGCCATATTTTTACGCAGAATTTTTCGGTTTTTCGTTAAATAAAATACCAATACAGTTAAACAAAATCCCGATTGCGTTAATGTGAAACCAAAAAAAGTATCCATATTTGTACACTTTATTTAGACTAATTAAAAATAAGTGAAGCGTTACTTAATGAGGATATTTTACATGTCGGTTATCTTTACACTTTTCGTTAATCAGTTGCTTGGCCAGTCGAAAGCCAGGTTAACCGGTGTGGTGTATGATGAGCATGATAAACCCCTGCAAGGAGCTACCATAACACTCGAGCCCGATCACCGCGGAGCTATCAGTTCTAAGTCGGGCAGGTTTACCGTAAATGGTCTTTACTATGGTAGTTATGCCATCTCAGTAACGGCGATAGGTTACCAATCACACAGCGGAAATGTGGAGATAAAAGAGAACGGCAGTAATGACGTCACCGTTAAGCTCATCACATCTACCAATGCCCTTAATGATGTCAACGTATCAGCCAAAAAATATAATCCCGATAACCTGATAGATATGCAGCGCACGCCGATGCAAACTACGATCATCAGCCGCCAAACCATTGAACAAATGGGCAGCCGCAGGCTGGACGAGGTGCTGCGCGAGCAAACGGGTTTGGCTATAGTGAATGATATCGGTAACGGTTCGCGTGCCGTGGGCTTGCAGATGCAGGGCTTTGGCTCGGGCTACGTAATGATACTGGTTGACGGGCAGCCCATGATAGGCCGTAACTCGGGCAATTTCGACTTGTCACGCATTTCGGTATCCAACATCGAACGTATAGAGATCATTAAAGGGGCATCATCTTGCCTGTTTGGAAGCGAGGCAATGGGCGGTGTGGTAAACATAGTAACCCGCCGCACAGTGCAGGATGCACAGGGCCTGGCAACGTTAAGATACGGTACGCAAAACATTATCGATGCTACCCTGCAGGGCGAAACACCATTCGCCGGCAAACGCGGCTCGGCAGATGTAACGGCCAATTATTACCGAACGGATGGCTTTAATGTAAACCCATACCAGTCGGCCGGTACAACGGTGCCCCCTTATGCCAATTTAGCCCTACAGGCAAGAGGCCGCTATCAGTTGAATGATCATAACTGGTTGAGCTTATCGGGCCGCTACGCATCGCGTACCTCAACCAATAACCAGGTCTACGGTTCAAATACAAATACCCGCCTCAGCGATGTGCTGGACGACCGTGACCTTAACGGCTCGGTTATCCTCAATACCAATTTTGATAGCGGACTGAAGCTAAAATCGCAATACTACCTTACCCGCTACTTCTCAGATCAGGGTATCACCAACGTAAATAACTACGCTGTAGAGCATACCCGCTTTACCCAATATTTCCACCGTGCCGAGGTGCAGGCTGCCAAACAGTACGGCCAAAACCTGAATATGACCGGCGGCATAGGCGGCAACCTGGAGACCATGGACAACAGCGGTTTTACCGGCGATAAGCAGATGAGGGCAGCCTTCATCTACGCCCAGACCGACTGGCAACTGAACCAAAAAATAGGTGTAATTGCCGGCTCGAGGCTGGATTACCACGATACTTACGGTACGCGTTTAAACCCATCACTTGCCTTAAGCTACAAACCGGTTAACAGCTTAACCTTTAAGGCAGCTATTGGCACGGGCTATAAAACACCGGATTATAAACAGCGTTTCCAAATCTTTACCAACCCGCAGGCGGGTTATACGGTGATAGGGGCAGAGGCGCTTCAGCAGGGATTGCAGCAATTAAGAGATGGCGGTCAGCTGGCGCAGGTTTGGCCCATTGCCGATAGGGTAGCCAATAATCTTAAAGCCGAGAACTCGGTATCGTACAATCTGAGTTTAAATTATGCACCAAGCCCTGTTTTTACATTTAACATCAGCGGCTATTATAACGATGTACATAACCTCATTAACTCGGTACAGGTAGCTACCAAAAGTAACGGGCAACAGGTATTCTCAT
This sequence comes from Mucilaginibacter conchicola, assembly GCF_003432115.1. Taxonomy (GTDB): domain Bacteria; phylum Bacteroidota; class Bacteroidia; order Sphingobacteriales; family Sphingobacteriaceae; genus Mucilaginibacter; species Mucilaginibacter conchicola. The sequence goes on along the minus strand of NZ_QWDC01000001.1, from coordinate 817,151 downwards.
ACATCAATGTAGATCGCAGCGCGTTAAGCGGTTTAGAGACAAGCATCAATTGGAAGCCCGTTAAAAACCTTACCGTTAATGCCGGTTACCAGTTGCTTTACGCAAAAGATAAAGGCGTTGAGCGCAATATCCGCGATGGTGTAGCGCCGTATGATAAGATCCGCAACTCGGCCACCGGCGAAACCCGCCCTTCTAAAGTATCAGACTATTACGGGCTGGAAAACCGATCGCGCCACATGGCCAACATCCGCCTGTTTTATCAATGGGAAAAAGCAGGTATCAATGCATCGCTACGTGCCAATTACCGCAGCAAAAGCGGTTATACAGATGCCAATAACAACGGCTTTCTGGATGAGTACGACATATTCATCGGCGGCTATGTGCTTACTTATGCCACGGTGGAAAAAGTGCTGTTCAACAAACACCTCTCTGTGCAAATCACGGCAGATAACTTATTTGATTATACCGATATGCTGATGCCGGGGCAGCCGGGCAGGCAAATACTTGCAGGAGTTACCTGGCGGTTCTTTAAAACAGATTTTTAATTGATCCATCTACCTATGAAATACATTACTTCTACAATTAAACCGGCACAACGCATCATGGCAATAGCTGCATGCGTTACCGTGCTGTTTGCATCAGCCTGTAAAAAAGACCAGACCAACCCTTTGGGCGAGGATGGTGTGAGCACCGTGATCAAAGACCTTCAGGGCGATATTGGTGCTTCTGTTGGTGGCAGCGTTCCGGGTAAAGAGAACAGGCCTTTCCGCGATTTCTATTACAATTTTGATAAAAAACTGCAGATAACTGATACCGCGGCCAATAAAACCACCCTTAACTGGGATATCGCTTTTACAGGCATCTACAATTCTTTCGTTTATATCAACAGCGGTACTAATCCTAAAAGCCCCGGCTTTGGCGGGCAGGGGCAAGGCGTAATCGTAGGCATTGATACCCCTTATGACCAGGTGAACGAAGCTCCAACAGCAGAGGCCATGGAGCAGGACAACCTCACATTTGTGGGGATGGATAAATATCCGCAACTATCAAACATGGGCTGGTATTTCTATACACTCACAACCCACATCGCACAGCCTATTAAAAACCGCACGTTCGTGCTGAAAACAGCCGCAGGCAAGTATGCCAAACTGGAGCTGATAAGCATGTACCAGGGTGCGCCACCAACCATTACAGATCTTAACTGGCCTGCGCCATATTTCACGTTCCGCTACTTTGTGCAGCAGGATGGCAGCCGCAACTTACGAACAAGCAAATAACATTTACATCATACAAAATTACAGTCATGTACCTTAAGAATATCATCAGCCTAAAACGTATCACATTGCTATCTACGGCATCGGCATTTTTGCTGCTGGCCAGCTGCTCAAAAAACTCATCAAATGAAGTAAAGCCGGTAGATCCTACCAAGCCCGATACGGAGACACCTACAGGTGTGGCTACGGGCGTGTACAGCATAGCCAGCATAGCTATGGATCCTGGTACGAACGGTAACACTACGGCTAAAACTTTTTACTACAGTTTAGAGGAGAACAAAGAGATCCCCGAGTCGCAGCGCTCTACCAGCAATTGGGATATTGCTTTTTACAGCACTTATAACAGCAGCATATCGCCAAACAACGGTACCAACAAAAACTCGTTGGGTTACGGCGGGCCGGGTAAAGGCGGTATCAGCATGGTTATCAACTCAACCATCGATGCTAACTATTACGATAATGCCAAACATGAGCTAAAATCGGTACCGGCAAGAGACTTGTTCGATCAGGCATTTAACGCGGTAACTACCGTTCCATTCACTGATGACCAGCTTACTGCAAACGGCAGCCTTGTATTAGATCACTTTAATACCCCTGATGATGGCTGGGCATGGTATGATTTCTACGGAAACTTGTTCCCTAATGCTCCCGGCGATTCAAAGCAGCATGTTGCTTATGCTATGCCAAGAACTATCATCGTGAAAACCGCTAAAGGACATTATGCAAAAATGATCATCTACAGCTTGTATAAAGATGCACCGGTAGATCCGTCGAGAGCTAACCAGGCCGGTTATTTAACCTTTAAATATGCTATCCAGAAAGATGGCAGCAAGAACCTCGATATCAAATAACAAGAGTTCAACTAAATCATCATATATCACCAAACAAAAAATGCATAAACAAGCACCAACGCATAACTACACCGCTAAATGAAGATTATGCCACGGAACCCGCTTATGCAAATTCAATTATTTTTTAACCGCCACTAATGACCGTTAAAGCGTCAAAGGTGGCAAAATTACATCGAAAATGAAAAAATTTAACATTTTAAGCTTAGCAGCCGGCGTAGCCATGCTTGGCCTGATGGCATCTTGCCAAAAAGAGAACGGCGTAGCACCTGCTGCAAACACACAAACTGTAGCAGTATCACCGGTAACAAGCACCCCTACAAACTTTGTTGAGCCATCTACCAAAGGTACTATTGCATTAGTATCAGGCGTATACAATGTACGTAACTTTCACCAGGGTACGGTAGCAGATCTTACCGATACCACTAAATGGGCAACCCGCTCAAGCACTTACTACTACAACATTGCCAACAGCGATGGCGGTACTTCAAGCAGCTATGATTTCAGGTTTGAAGGCCGCGCAACCGGCGATTTTGTGATCAATACCACTAAATACAATCTGTACTATGCCGATGTTGCATTTGGCTCGGTAACGGCTTCTACTTCAAAAACTGCTGTATCAAGCGGCGTATTTGGTTACAATAGCCTAACACCAGGCTGGTATAACTACAACATTTTAACCCACGAGGTTAGTGCTGTAGCTAACCGTACCATTATCCTTACCAACAAAACAGGTGTTGCAAAATACAAGATCAGGATCAACAGCATTTACTACAATGCTACACCTGTGGGCAGCCCTGCAGCTAATTACCCTTACTACAGCTTAGATTACCAGGCGCTGTAGTTAAACCCGCGATATATGATTGATTGAACTATAGCTGCCGGGTAAATTTTGCCCGGCGGCTATTTTAAATATTTAATGCTATTGATAAATACTAAACCATGAACAATAAACTTCTACTCAAAATATTGGGCTGTATGTGCTTTATAGCAATAATGGCATCGTGCAAAAAAGTAACAGAGGTGCCGGTACCTGCCCAGGCGCAAAACAGGATACTGAGTTATAAGATAACCAACGTACAAGGCAACCCTATTGAAGGTGTTGTGAACGACGATGCTAAAACCATTAAGGTTTACCTGCCTTACTACTACTACCTTACTGCTCTTGAGCCTGAGATAAAAGTATCAGAAGGCGCCACGATAACTCCTGCAACCGGCACTATTGTAGATGACCTGCTTGATGTTTTTGATAACGGGCGCGATATAAAATATAATGTGACAGCTAAGGATGGCACTAAAGCCACCTACACCTTGCAACTGATTGTACAGCAGGGCAACTTTGAATTAGAAGAACTGAGCCCAAGCGCTACAGAAATAACCGAGCTAACTTACGGAACAAAAAATGGATCTGCTGATCTTTATCTCTCTGTTAGCGGCGATTTTCCTTCAGGCAACACGGAACTTGACAGGCAGCTTATTAAAATTACACTTACTGCCCAGGATGGTTCTGAATACGTAATTGATAACAATAGGGGCGCTAAGTTATTTGCCGGGACAAACTTTGTGTACTTCGTATTAAGCAGCAGTGCAGCGCCGGGATTAAATTCAGGCACTTACAAGGTGAAGGTGCGTTTTTACAGCAAAACTGTAAGTCTTAAAAACCCTATCAAGATCACAATTACCCAACAATAAGAAAAAATGAAAAGAAATATATACATAAAGGGAATAGGCGCCTTGTTGATGTCTCTTTGCCTTTTTGCCTGTAAAAAAGAAACGCGTGAAATACCTTATCCTTTCACACAAATAAAATCTTTTACCGTGCCTGTTGCCGGTAGCGATAGCCTTGGTATTGCCATTGATAATAGTACACTTACGCTTTACTGGCCGGGTACATCTGCTTTGCCTGATAGTATTACACCGGTAATAAAAATATCAGACAAAGCAACCATCACACCTGCATCAGGCAAAAAAGTAGCGTTAAAAGATGGCCTTACCTACACTGTAAAAGCGCAGGACGGTACAACTGTTACCTATACTTTAAATGTTATAAATAACCAGGCCCCGCCCCAATTTACCAGCGAACAGGAACTTGAAGTTTACCCATACATCGAATTGAATTTAAACGGTATGATGAATTACATTATACCAGATTTTGATCGTACTAAAGTTTATCTTGTTGACGCTGCAGGTAAAGAAATACAACTTCCGTTAATGAATGTTTCGCGAATTGGCATTACCGCTTATCCTGATGCTGCTGATGCTTCTGTTACACTTACGCCGGGCAAGTATAAAGTAAAAGTGATAAGCGGTGATAAAAAAGTGACCAGCCAAACCGCCTTTGTTAATATCATGGAACCCTTTTTTAAAGGAGCTTACATTTTTAACCCCGGCCCCGCAGCTTGGACAGGCAAGCGCGGAACTACCATAACATTGCCTATAAGAAGTTGCCCGGAGAATACACCCACAAGAGTAATGATAGATGGCCGCGAACTTGAAGTTGTTGGCCCTACAGCCGACGGAACCGGCGTACAGGTTAAAATACCCGCCGACTTTGAGTTGGGCAACCATTACATTTTTGAATTGCGTTCTTTCAACGCTACGTTTGAGGATGAAATAGCGGGCTACGTACGCTCATTTGCGCCTTTAACCATTACAGATTAATAAATGCGTTGGCATAAAGGTATATATGTAATGGCAGCGCTGCTGGTATTGTTTTCCTGCAAAAAGGATAACACGCCAAAGGTTCTTACCGCCGATGAAAGGCAAGTTCTCACGCTTGACTCGATATACCTTTATGCGCAACAAATTTATCTGTGGAACGATGCACTGCCAGACATTAAAGCATTTAACACGCAGCAATACAAAAACGCGTCGGCGCCTTTAGCGGGATACGCTAAAGAGGTGCTTGCCATCTCCCAATTAAAGATAAACCCTGCAACGGGCATGCCTTATGAAAAAGGGGGCTTAAACAACGTTGCCAAATACTCATACATTACCAATGCCATTGAAAACGGCGCACAACAGGCAGCCGTTTCACTTAATGATACAGGTGACGACTATGGTCTGCTTTTAGCCGAATACGGTACCAACGACGTCCGCGTGGCGATGGTGAGCCCCGGCTCGCCGGCCGCTGCTGCCGGGATGCAAAGGGGCGACCGCATTTTAACGGTAAACGGCACAAGTGTTACCACCGGGACTAACACTTTGAACCAGGCACTTAATGCAAATGCCATCCAGTTAGGTTTGCAGGCAACTAATGGAAACCATTTGGTGAATTTAAGTAAGGCAACTTACGCAAGCTCGCCGGTATTGAAGGATGCGATATTTACTGAGGGTAATGCTAAGGTTGGCTATTTGGCGCTGGCGCGCTTTTCGGTACTGAGCCAGATGCAAAGCGCGGTGACAGCCAGTTTTCAGAATTTTGAAAAGGAGAGTGTAAGTTCGCTTATTGTCGATCTGCGGTACAATGGCGGCGGATATGTAGAATCGGCGGAATATCTGGCGGATCTGATAGCCCCCGCATCATTGCAGGGCAAAGTAAGCTATGCCGAACATTTTAACACCCAAATGCAGCAGGGGCAGGCAACTATCCTCAAAAATCAGCCTTATAGAGATAGTAACGGCAAACCGGTTTACAGCAACGGTAAAATGGTAACCTACGCCGATGTGGATTTTTCGGTGAAGGCCAACACCCACACCTTTAATAAAAAAGGCAGCCTGCAAAGTGTAAAGCAACTGTACTTTATCGTATCGCCCAACACGGCCTCGGCCGCCGAGTTACTGATCAATATTTTTAAGCCTTATTTCGATGTCAAACTCATCGGCACTACTACTTATGGCAAGCCGGTGGGCTTTTTCCCTCTCAGCATTGACAGCTACTCGCTTTACCTCAGTAATTTTCAGATTAAAAATGCCAGTGGAGAAGGTGACTATTACAGTGGTATGCCTGCTACCAACGAGGTGTATGATGATGTTACCCACAACTTTGGCGATACACAGGAAGCCTGCCTGGCAACAGCGCTGGCACTTATCAGCGGCCAAAGTGCCTCAATTACAGCTTTAAGAACAAGAGCAGTAACCGGCACACAGCCTTTGAAACTGATAAGCAGTAAGGCATTAACAGGGGAGATGACAGAAAACAGGTTTAACCTAAAATAGAATTGTTATGAGCATGCGCATTGCATCAAAAATAGAAGGATCTGACGAGTGGCTGTTTATTGAGGAAGTGCCCTCGCGCTATTCGGTAGAGCGGCCATTGTCTGAGAAACGCATCGCCATAAAAAAGCATCCGGTGCAATTGAACAGTTACCAGGTATGCTCGGGCGGGTTGTTTCTGATGTACGCCGAAATGCATTTTGAGGAAGCCGTAAAGATCTTCTCAGAAGTGTCTGGGGAAACCATTACCTCGCAGTTCATCTTTGCCGAGAAACCTATCGATGCTAAGAAGTCAACCAAAGTGGTACACCACGGGCATAACAGGCACAACATAAGGTACATCCCGGCCATAAAATCGACCCATGAAGTTACACGGGGCACGCGATATAACTACTTTTTAATGGTGCTTTCTAAAGAGTATTATTTTCACCTGGTTAACCATCACTCCATGTTGCATGCCGATTTTGTGAAGGAAATAGACAAGGGCCGCTACACCTCAATGGCGGTTGAAGATATGGCCGTTACCTATGAAATGCGCCGTGTTATTGATGATATCCTGCTCTGCAAACGCTCCGGCGATCTGAAGCGCCTGTTTACCGAATCGAAAGTTTTAGAACTCCTGATGCTGCAGTTAGAGCAGATCCAATTTGCTGATAAAGAAGAAACCTTTCAGTTGAAACCCGATGACCTGAAGAAGGTTGAAGAAGCCCGCGCTATTCTTGATAAGCGTTTTAATGACCCACCAACGCTTAAAGAACTATCACGCATGGTAGGCCTTAACGAGTTTAAACTGAAAGGCGGCTTTAAAGAATATTTCAGCATCACGGTTTACAAGTATGTAACCCGTTTAAGGATGGAGATGGCCCGTCGCCTTATCCTTGAGAAAAATAAAACCATCGGTCAAATCTCGGCCGAGGTTGGCTATCGCCATCAAACACACCTTACAGATGCCTTTAAAAAGTATTTCGGCATATTACCCAGCGAGGTAGAGTAAAAACCTAAAAGAAGCCTTTGATCATTACATCAAAGACTTCTTTTAATCATCAGGTTTATTTCTGTGATACTATTTTTGATTCACCTGTTTTTACATCAATGCTGAATGATTGTGGTGATGGTAGCCAAAGTTTCCCTTCACCTATCTCCAGGGGCATCCATAAGTAACGGGAATCCCATTGTGTTTTGGGTTTCCATATATCGCCCATAAATAATACGGTAGTTGTTTTTGTGCCTGTAACCTTCAGCATCATGGTAGATTGCGAGCCGTATGTTCTTTCTGCTGGTGGAGCAATGTCTTTAAACTCCGACCATGGCCCCTTAAGCGACGGCGCAGTTGCATACAAGTTAGGGTTGGGGTCCCAGCCGGTAAGGGCCGAACCAATTGCATAATCCAGGCCTTTATAATGCACTATAGCGCCACCTTCCATGTGTTTAGGTATAAGGCTCATTTCTTCTTCAACGTTCATGTAATCGGCAGATAGTTTCGCTATCCTGAAACCATAGGGGCGATCTTCAAAAACCAGGTAGGCTGTGCCATCGTCATCAATAAACTGGCCTATATCCCGGCTCTCGTGCCCCAGCGGGCGGAAACTTTTAACATACCGATAGGGGCCATCTGGTTTGTCGCTAACAGCTATACCAACGCTGGCCACCTTATAAGAGCGGTCGTCGAGATGAAAGTACATCACAAATTTTTTGGTTTTGTTGTTGTAAAACACCTTAGGCCTTTCTAACACCCAATGGCTGCCAAGATTTTCGGGATCTGCTTGTTGCAATGCATCACCTTTAAACGTCCAATTCATCAGGTCGGTAGATTCGTAACAACTTACATAGCGTTTAGCTGTGTCAAGGCCCTGCGCTCTTTCTTCGCCGTACCAATAATAATGGTTTTTGTATTTGATAATGCCACCGCCATGCGCCTGTATGTGTTTGCCACGGTTATCTGTCCATACGCCACCGGGTTCAATACTCGTATGCTGTTGGGCGAGCCCCGCAAATGCAAAGGTTAAAAGGGCGAAGGTTAAAAGAGAGCATTTATATCTTTTGAAAGATCTTAACATATTGCCGGTAGATAAATGATTGTCTGTTTGGCAAAACTAAGCTTTTACCTCAGTTATGAAATTTGTATACAGAATTTTTACGTTGATGTATTTGAAGAAACCCGAGTTGGCAGGTTAGAGCTGCAGCGAAGTAATAAAGTTGAATGGTGTTAAACGCAAAAAAGCCTCTAAATCAGATGATTTAGAGGCTTTTTAATGTCTTGCGGAGAGCGAGGGATTCGAACCCCCGGACCTGTTACAGTCAACAGTTTTCAAGACTGCCGCAATCGACCACTCTGCCAGCTCTCCGGGGACAAAAGTACAAATCCGGAGCGAATTGGCAAATTCGATGTTAACTTTTTTTAAAATAATTGTAAGCTATTGATAGCCAAATTATTATTAGTCGTTAGGGTTGGATTTTTTGGCTTTAAACGTGTTAAACCGCGGTTTTGCGATGCGAATTGTGCGTTTGGAAAGGTCCACGGACGCGTTTAATTCGAATCCGATGAGCAAAATCATCGAGTTTAGGTAAAGCCATATCATTACCACTATTAAAGTTCCGATGGCACCGTAAACACTGTTGTATGATGAAAAGTTGTTGGTGTAGTAAGTAAACCCGATAGAGGTGAGAATAGCCAGCGAAGTAGCCAGTATCGATCCGGGGTTAACAAACTTCCAGCGGTTCTTATTTGCCGGCCCGTAGCGATATAAAATACTTATGCTGATAAAGAATATGGCCAGGATAATTATCCACCTGGAGAAGGCTATTAAATAGAACCAGAAATGTGCATCGCTATGCAGCTTGCGTTGTATGTAATGGATAACTGCCTGCCCGGCTATCATAATGATGATAGCAATGAGTAGCGCAACGCTTATCACAACGGTTAACAGGATCGCCACTAACCTGCGTTTAACCCAACTGCGCGTCTCCAATACCAATGATGATTTATTGAAGGCTTGCATGAGGTTACTTACACCGTTTGTTGCAAAGTACAATGCCGTTATCACACCGATGGATAATAACTGACCATGCTGGATCTTAATAATATCTTTAAGAGTAGCTTCAAAAGCATTATAAGCATTATTAGGCAATATCAGCTCTATCAGGTTAAGCAGGTAGTCCTGGAAATCTTTTATCGGTATATAGGCTATCAGCGTAAATAAAAAGATAATGGCAGGGAAAAGCGCCAGCATAAAGTTATACGCCAAAGCAGCCGCCCGATTGGTGAGCGATGTTTTTTGGATCTCCGACACAAAAAATACCATAACTGTATGCAGGGGCAATGGCCTGAAACCGGGGATGTAAACCGTTTTGGTCCAGTCGGTAAGGTATTGGTAAAATTTAAAGTGCAATAAAAAGCGATGCAGCCATTTCATCAGCCTTAAAACTACTCAAAAAAAGGCTTTAATTTTTCAAGAAATTCGACAGGTGGCAGGCATGGCCTGTTGGTTTTCATGTTAATGAAGGCCAGCAGCGTTTCGCCAACGTGTATCAGCTCATCGCGCTCGTTATACAGATCATAGCGGAAATGGATCTTAACGCCGGGCATTTTATCCATGGTGACCTTTACAGTGATCTCCTCGTCGTAACGGGCGGGCTTAAGGTATTTACACTTCATCTCCAGCACGGGCATCATTACGCCCTGTTCTTCCATGCTTGCGTAGGTAAGGCCCAATGCGCGGAATACCTCTACACGGCCAACTTCAAAAAACTCGGCATAATTGCCGTAGTACATATAACCCATCTGGTCGGTTTCGCCGTAGCGCACCCTAATCTTAGTATCGTTCTGGAACATTAGCGTTTAATATTCCTTTGGTTAAGTGCTTCATGATACTTACGGGCATTCTCTTTGTGGCCGGCCTCATCTTTTGCAAAATTATGATGGCCCGAGAAGTCTTCTTTCGCTACCATGTAAATGTAGTCGTTGTGTTCATAGTTCAATACCGCATCAATAGCCGCTATAGAAGGCATCATGATAGGGCCCGGCGGCAAACCTTTGTACAGGTAGGTGTTGTATGGCGAGTTGGTAAGCAGGTCGCGTTTAAGCACACGTTTAATGGTGAAATCTTTTATCGCGAAGATTACCGTAGGGTCTGATTCCAGCTTTTGGCCTTTCCTTAAGCGGTTAAGATATAAACCTGCAATAGTTGGCATCTCGCTATCAAACAAAGCCTCAGAATCTACAATTGAGGCCAGGATGTAAACTTCTTGCGGGGTTAGGTTTATAGCGGCCGCTTTCTGCTTACGCTCAGCCGTCCAGAATTTTTCATAGTTGGCGTACAGGCGTTTGAAAAGTTTTTCGGGTGTGGTGTTCCAGTAGATCTGGTAAGTATTCGGGATAAATACGGTGTAAATGTTATCAGTTGTTAAACCGTATTGCTCGGCAAACTTTGCAGAATCAAGCAAGGCAAGCATCGATGCCGAATCCGGTTCAAGGTTTTTACCCACATAGCCGGCAAACTGCTCTTTAAGCCTGAAGTTATGGAACGAGAATTTAACCGCTTCCTGGTTGCCCGCTTTTAGCATATTGATAAATGCGCGGTTGCTCATGCCGGCTGTTAATCGGTATTTACCCGGTTTAACGGTGTGATATTTCATGCTCTGCGCCGCCTGCAGGAACGAATTAGTATCGTTTACGATGCCTTTCTCCTCAATGGTTTTGTAAACATCATCAATGTTCGATCCTGTTTTTATATAAAGATAATCCTGATTATCGGTAACGTTTGGCCCCATAAAGCGCAGGTAGTAGAACACGCCGGTACCAATTAACGAAAGCACTACAATGACAATAAGTGCTATCCAAAATTTTTTCATAGTATGTTAAGGTAGATTCTTTTTTATTGGTTTTTCTCTCTCTGTAAAGCTATTAAACCACCTTTTAGGTTTACAGCGTTTTTAAAGCCGTTAGCATCCAGTATTTCGCAGGCTGCCTCGCTGCGTATACCCGCACTGCAAATAACGATTATCTCGTTGGTTTTGTTGTAGCCGATGTTATCAATGCTATCCTTCAGTTTATTCACGGGGATATTTTGCCCGCCAATATTGAAACTATGGTACTCGATAGGTTCGCGAACGTCAAGTATATTTATCGGTGTGCCGCTCTGCAAACGCTCATTAAACTGTTTTGCATCAATTTGGAACATCAGAAGCCTTGCCTTGTGTAACCGTTAAGTTAATGCGTGTACCTATGCTGGTAGTACTCAGCGAATCGATCTTCATCGGTGATTGCGATACCACAACAACATTTGCGCTGTCGGTAATAGCGCCCTGGTAAATAATGGTGCCCACAGTAAGTTTAGCTCCGCGGATAGCAAATTTAGCAGCATCAAGGTCTAAGTTAACCAGCTCCGGTATCTCTACCTCGCTTGCGCCCTCGCCGTTACCCAGTACAAGATCAACTTTGGTGCCTTTTGGTACTTTGGTACCCGGTTTTATCACCTGGCCGCCCATGCGCACTTCTAACACGCGGTCGCGGGCTATGTCTGATACGTAGGTAGTATCGCCGACTTTGATACCATAGTTTGACAGGATGGCAACCGCCTCGCGGTAAATGCTTTGGTCGGTAACCACATCAGGCAGCGATACATTTGGCGCCAGTTGGGTAACCATGGTCAAGTATATAGTACGGTTCTCTTTAACGTTGGTGCCTGCATCGGGGTCTTGCTCTACAATGGTGCCCGGCGGTTGGTCTAACACAAAAACCGAATCTATTTTATAGTTAAAACCTTGCTCTTTTAATGTAGCCATGGCTTTATCTACATTCATCCCTTTTAATGCAGGAACGGGGATGCCCTGGCCATGACGGGTATATGAACTGAGGCTGAAAAACGCAATAAGCACAATGCCAATGGTTGTTGCTACAACTAATAATATGGTGTTGCGGAATTGCCTGGTTTTTAAATAAGCCCAAAAATTACTCATGCGTGTAGTTAAGAAATTAACGTCCAAACATAACAATTTGATTTGGGAAATTTTAATGAGGGTGGGGGAAAGTTGTTAGGGGAGCCTCTCCCCAAACCCCTCTCCGAGGGGGAGGGGCCTAAAAGATTTTCTTATTTTGAAGTCTCCCCTTTCGGGGGAGATTTAGAGGGGGCTTAATTCATCGACCTGTACTCCAGCGGTGATTGTCCAACCTGCTTTTTAAACAGCCTTGCAAAGTGCTGTGGGTATTTAAAGCCCAGTTCATAAGCTACCTGACTAACGTTCTTTTGAGGATCAAATATGCGTTCCTTGGCAATATTGATGAGTTTGAACTGGATATATTCTGATGGTGTTTTTCCGGTCTCTTTCTTTACCAGATCGCCAAAGTAATTAGGAGAGAGGTTAAGCTCTCCGGCGCAGTAAGCTACTGATGGCAGGCCGATGTTCTGCGGTTTATCAGATGCAAAATAATCATCAAGCAATTGCTCAAACCGCTCTATAACACCCTGGTAAACATGGTTGCGGGTGATGAACTGCCTGTCGTAAAAACGGATGCAGTAATCTAAAAACAGGGTAATGTTTGATACGATAAGCCTTTTGCTGTGCTTATCTATCGATTGCTCCAGCTCGTAGTCGATCTTTGTTAAGCAATCCAATACAATTGCCTTCTCTTTTTCTGACAAGTGCAGAGCCTCATTAGATTGGTAGCTGAAGAAATTATACTCTCTTATCTGTTTGCCTAACGATGTGCCGTGTATGAGATCGGGGTGAAAGGCAAGCGCATAGCCTTTGGGCTGATAAAAATCGCCGCTGCTGTTAACGCCCGCTACCTGCCCAGGTGCCATAAACACAAGGGTGCCTTCCTGGTAATCATAAGTGTTGCGGCCGTAAACCAGGTCGCCGCATACCACATCTTTTAAAAACACAATGTAAAAGCCAAAATACATCTGCGAGCCCTGGCGCGGGTCGGCTTTGCTCAGGTCTATCACTGTTACCAGCGGGTGTTTGGTCTCGTTATTATTAAAAGCGTTGTATTGGCTAATGGTATCAAAGCGTTTCATGGCTACCTCATTTAAATTGTTACCGAATTTACTGTATAAAAGCGGCTTTGGCAGGCAATCGGTAATAATGGTATAAACATCAGTAATATGTATCCTGTTTAAGTAACTTAAACGACTGACATTTGTATCAATGATAACAGGATTTCAGTTTCTGTAGATTATAAATTATACCAAAATATGAAAAAGAGACAATTAGGAAAAAGCGGATTAGAAGTATCGGCCCTTGGTTTAGGATGCATGGGGCTTAGCTTTGGTTACGGCCCGGCTACTGATAAAAGCGATGCCATTAAATTATTGCACCAGGCTGTTGAGCGCGGTGTTACTTTTTTTGACAGCGCCGAAGCCTACGGCCCTAACGATAATGAAGAATTACTGGGCGAAGCATTAGCGCCATATCGCGATAAAATAGTTATAGCCACCAAATTTGGTTTTAAAGAAGGGAAGCCTGCTTTGGGCGTGGATAGTCGCCCTGAGAATATAAGGGCAGTAGCAGAGGCATCACTTAAACGCCTGCGCACCGATGTGATAGACCTGTTCTATCAGCACCGTGTTGATCCTAACGTACCGATGGAAGACGTTGCCGGCGCGGTTAAAGATCTGATACAGGAAGGTAAAGTAAAATACTTCGGTATGTCTGAAGCAGGTGTGGAGTCTATCCGCAAAGCGCATGCTGTACAACCTGTTGCGGCATTGCAAAGCGAATACTCATTATGGTGGCGCGAGCCAGAGCAGGATATCATTCCTGTGCTGGAAGAGCTGGGCATTGGCTTCGTGCCTTTTAGTCCGCTGGGTAAGGGTTTTTTAACCGGCGCTATCAACGAGAGTACCACGTTTGATAAGACAGATTTCCGTAATACCGTTCCGCGTTTTTCTGAAGAGAATCGCAAAGTCAACCAGGCTTTAGTTGATCTTTTAGGGAAAATAGCCGCCGATAAAAATGCTACGCCTGCACAGATCGCGTTAGCCTGGCTGCTTGCGCAAAAACCATGGATAGTACCTATCCCCGGTACCACTAAACTGCATCGTTTAGAAGAGAATTTAGGCGGGGCCGATGTGGAACTATCAGGAAGTGATCTTACTGATATAGAAAAGGCATTAGCCGATATTGAGATCGTTGGCAACAGATATTCTGAACAGGCACAAAAAATGATAAACCGTTAATAGCATGAGAAAGATAACTCTTTTATTAGTAGCCGGCATGCTGATCACTTTAGGCGCAGCGGCTCAAAGCACATCCATTTTCCCAAAGGGAGAACTATCTAAAACCAATAACCATACCGGCGATGTATGGCTTACACATTTAAACAATCCCGATAGCCTGATAGATATCACCATTGCCACCGCAACCTTCTCGCCCTCAGCAAAGCTCGATTGGCATATTCACCCCGCCGGTCAGATCTTAATTGTTACCGAGGGCACGGGCTATTACCAGGAAAAAGGTAAGGCCATTCTCGTGGTGAATAAAGGCGATGTGATCAAATGCACGCCCGGTTTGGCGCATTGGCATGGTGCTGCCGCTAAAAGCCAGTTCACTTACATTGCAGTGAGTACCAAAAGTGCTACCAATAAAACCGAATGGCTGCAACGGGTAAGTGATGCGGAGTACAACAGCGTTAAAAATTAACAGTACTTAAACTAATAAATCATCATGAAGAAGATTATCATATTAATGCTGCTTTGTGTAGCAGCTACGCAATTATCACATGCCCAGGCTAAATTGCCGGCCACTTTAACAACAACCGGTACTAAAGACGAGCAGGATGTTTTAGAACTATCCAAAACCAAATGGCAATGGATGGCCGACAAGAATGTAGAAACCCTGAACGTACTGTTTGCCGAAAACTGTGTATTTGTACACATGGGCGGCAGCTGGGGCAAAACGCAGGAACTGAATACCATTAAAGGCGGCTTTATCTGGTACAAGAAAGCAGAAGTGTATGGATCGTCTGTAAACATATTCGGTAATACGGCCATATTGTTAAATGATATCGACCTGCTGGCCGTAGTGGGTGGCAACGAAGTGGTACACGCTTTTATGGTAACAGAGGTTTATGTAAAAGAAGGTGGCAAATGGAAAATGGGCTCGTTAACTTTTTCTACGCTGTTGAGGCCTGTTAAAATGGCTGGTGCGCCTGCGCAGCCACAACATTAAACAAAATGAAAAACACATTCTTACTAATATTGATATTCGCCTTTAGTACGGTGACTTTCTGTTCTGATGCGCAACCGGTAACCGGTAAGAACGTATTGATCGTTTATTTATCGCGGACAAATAACACAAAAGCCATCGCCCAGATTATTCAGAAAGAAATTGGTGGTACGCTTGTATCGTTAGAGTTGGTTAAGCCTTATCCCGAAAACTACAAGGCAACGGTAGACCAGGTGGCTGCCGAGAACGAGTCGGGTTTTTTGCCGCCGCTTAAAACAAAAATTGATGGTATGAAGAAGTATAATGTTGTTTTTGTCGGCTTCCCTACCTGGGGCATGAAGTTGCCGCCACCTGTAAAAAGCTTTTTAAAACAATACAACCTAAGCGGCAAAACCATTGTGCCTTTTAATACAAATGCAGGTTACGGTGTAGGCACTACCTTCGATACCGTAAAAGAGTTATGCCCCAACAGTAAGGTTTTAGAAGGATTTACAACCAAAGGCGGCGTTGAAAGGGATGGGGTGTTGTTTGTGATGAAGGGAGAGAAGGAGACACAAGCGAGAGGCGAGGTGCGCGGCTGGTTGAAGCAGATAAAAATGCTGAATTGATCTGTTAGCTCCTTAAGTATTTCCAAACAGGTACAGCGGCTACTGTGCCTAAAACCGGTGCGATGATATAGATCCAAAGATGTTGGGTATGTCCCGAGATAATTGCGGGGGCTATTGAGCGTGCGGGGTTCATTGATGCACCACAGGTCGGCCCGGCAAACAAAGCTTCTAAACCTACCACCGCGCCGATGGCAATTCCGGCTATTTGCCCTTGTTCTTTGCTGCCATGTGCTAAGTTCAATATCACAAACATCAGGAAGAAGGTAAGGAATCCCTCAAGCAAAAACGATTGCATCTCAGTGCCGGCGGGTAATGTCGCCCCCAGAAGCACAGAGGCCGGGAAAAATAGCTTCAAAGTCATGCTCGCCAATAATGCGCCCGCTATTTGGCTTATGATATAGCCAGGCAACAGCCTTGTTTTAAAGCGCCCCGCTACAGTGAATGCTATACTTACAGCGGGGTTAATATGGCAGCCGGAAATGTTGCCGATACTGTATATCAAAGCCATAACGGTTAATCCCCAGGTTAGGGATACACCTGTATGGCTTACTGCGCCATTGGTTTGCTGATCTGTAATTATTGCCCCTGTGCCGCAAAAAACGAGAATGAAAGTGCCGATAAACTCGGCCAGATATTTTCTCACTGAAGGTGAGTTTTAACAAAAGTTTCCGTCCAGGTTTTTATCATATCCCTTACGCTTTTAAACTCGGCCATAATCTCTTCAGGAGTGCCGGTCGCTTTAGCAGGGTCGGGGAAGTTTTGGTGAAAGCGTTCAACATTGCCGGAAAAAAACGGACAAGCTTCATTGGCGTTATCGCATACGGTTATTACCATATCAAAAGGGATGCTGATGTATTCGTCCACATGGTTTGATGTACGGCCGGAGATATCCATACCGTCATCAGCCATAACCTGTATGGCTTTTGGGTTAACGCCATGAGTTTCAATTCCGGCGCTGTAAATATTAGCCTTGTCGGCTGCATAATATCTGAGGTACCCTTCGGCTATCTGGCTGCGGCAACTGTTGCCGGTGCATAGCACCAGTATATTTTTCTTATTCATACAATGTGTTTGTTTAGCAACAACCTGATCCGGGTGTGCAACAGGTTTCGTTGCCTGGGGTAAGGTTGATCAGTTGTAATTTAGGTTTGCTTTTGCCCTCAACAGGAGCGCAGCATTCTTCACCTTTATCATTGGTGCCACAACTGCCACCACGGCTAATGGCTTTGCACTGCACCGCATCAGGGCGGAGATCAATAACAAGATTCTGGTCGTCAATGGTCATTTCATTGGGGAACATCTGTCGCGTATCAAATTCAGAGTTACCGAACTCAATTTTAACGGAAGCGAATGGATCTAAGGGTAGCTGTTTTTCTACAATATCAATTATAGATAATGCCTTGTTTACCTTCATGGCATCAGTTGGCTCTGCTTCGTCGGGTACCCAAAGTTGGATGATTATCTCCGTCCATTTATTGAGTACGCCGCCACAATCTACCGAGGTAATGGGCGCTTGTTTTATTTCGGTGATGTGGTATGCCGGGTCTACAAATTTGTTCTCCGCATATTTAAATTGCAAACCCAGGTTTGGGTTGTCTGATAATTTAGCTCTAAAAGCTTTCCAGTTTATCGGTTCCATATAATTGTATTTTTTTATTCAATCGCAATATTGCGATTGAATATGGTAAATTTTTTTTAGCAGCAATTTTGATTGCCGCATTGATAGGACGAGAACAAGCCATTCAACTCATCCTGCAGGTTTTTCCATGCGGTTGGTTCAATACAATAGCAAACGTTTACGCCTTCAATGGTGCCTTGTATCAGGCCGGCATTCTTCAATTCTTTTAAGTGTTGTGATATGGTTGCCTGCGCAAGGCCCAATTCGCCTACCAAATCACCACATACACAGGCGTTGGCTTTTATCAGTTCTTGCAAAATAGCAATACGGGCAGGGTGGGCTATTGCCTTTAGCTGTATAGCGAGCCTGTTCTGTTCGTCGGTAAAGATCTCTGTTTTTGTAATACCCATATCAATCGCAATATTACGATTGGTATTTATGAAATCAAAATTTATTTTGAGACGCTGTTCATCAAAGCCTAAAAAACTATCTTTGGCTATCATGAAAACCATCAACGTAGCCCTTTTAGCCGGCGGTTATACCGGCGAGTACGAAGTATCGATAAACAGTGCCAAAAATATCGCCGCCAGTCTGGATGCATCAAAGTATAAGGTGTACACCATATTAATTGGCCGTAACGAGTGGGTTTATCAAAATGGAGAGGAAACTATTCACGTTGATAAAAATGATTTTTCGATCACTGTTGATGGCGAAAAGATAAAATTTGATTTTGCTTTTATCACCGTGCACGGTACCCCCGGCGAGGATGGCAAACTGCAGGGCTACCTGGATATGATAGGCATCCCATATAATACCTGCGATTCTACCACATCGGCCCTTACCATGAACAAGGCGTACACCAAAGCTATTGTAAATGGTATACACGGTTTGCACACTGCAAAATCGGTACAGTTGCACCAAAAGGACGATCATGATATTGCGGCGATTGCGGCTACGCTTAAATTTCCGCTGTTTATCAAACCAAACAACGGCGGCAGCAGCGTGGGCATGAGCAAGGTTTACAATGTAAGCGGCCTGCACGAGGCAATCGAGAAGGCCTTTAAAGAGGATGACCAGATCCTGATAGAAGAGTTTATCAAAGGCCGCGAGTTCAGTATAGGCATTGCCAGACTAAATGGCAAAGTAACTGTGCTGCCTGCTACGGAGATCATCAGCTCGAAGGATTTCTTTGATTACGAAGCTAAATACACCCCAGGTGTTACCAATGAAGTTACGCCCGCAGATATCTCTGCCGAAAAGAACCAGCAGATTGCCGAGATAGTTACCCAAGCCTACCTGCGCCTCAATTGCCGCGGGATGACGCGCGTTGATTTCATCTTGTTAGAAGGCTCTGAGGATTTCTATTTCATCGAGATCAATACCACGCCGGGGCAGTCTGCCAATAGTTTAATACCGCAACAGGTACGCGCAGCAGGTATGAATGTTACCGAATTTTATGGCCAGCTGATAGAGGGAACCATTAAAGGTTAATTTCATCTGAATGTAAAGTTCAATTGCATTTGTTGATAAAGTTGGCATATAGTTTGAATTATGTAACTTTGAATATGGCATCTGCAGAAACACTCGAAGAATTTTACCAGAAAAAGTTTAACTGGCTACCCGATAACCTGAGCAGGGACATCGGTCACTTTAATGTTTTCAGGATAGAAGACTGCCTGGCACCCGGTGCAGCACCTGTGCAATACAGCCGCAGGGAGTTTTATAAGGTGAGCCTATCAACCGGGCGCAGTATTATACACTATGCCGATAAAAGTATAGAGGTGGACGGGCACTCGCTGCTTTTCTTTAGCCCTAACGTACCTTATACTATAGAAATGTTTGGAGAAGACCGTAAAGGCCATTTCTGCATATTTACTGAGGCATTTTTTACCGAGAGCCTACGTAGTAATGCGCATGACCTGCCTATGTTTGCTATAGGTGGTAATCCTGCATATCAATTAACTGCAGATCAGTTTGCCAATGCATCGGGTATATTTGAAAAAATGCTGGCAGAGATCAATTCAGATTATCGTTTTAAATATGATCTGCTGCGTAATTATGTTACCGAGCTGATCCACTACGCATTAAAGGTTCAGCCTACCGAAACTTTATACCGCCACCCTGATGCTAATTCGCGCATTACGGCAGTATTTACCGAACTGCTGGAGCGTCAGTTCCCTATAGAAACACCATCGCAGCGTTTTAACCTGCGTTCGGCAAAGGATTTTGCAGATCAGCTATCGGTGCACGTTAATCACCTTAACCGCGCCATAAGGCAAACAACAGGCAAAACCACCACCAGCCATATCACCGAAAGGCTGGTATCTGAGGCTAAGGCTCTGCTGCGCCACACTACCTGGAATGTATCAGAAATCAGCTACACCCTTGGGTTTGATGAGCCGGCACACTTCAATAACTTTTTCAAAAAGCAAACTAACACCACGCCAACAAATTTCAGAGTTGTTTGAATTTTGTAAGTATTGGTTTGATTAGCGCAAACGCTCCGGCCTTTTGCCGACATAATTTTGTGGTATCAAAAATCACAGATATTTTATGGAAAGCAAAAGAACATGGTTTATTACAGGAGCCTCTAAAGGCTTTGGCTTAAGCCTGGTGAAGCAGTTGCTGGCGGGCGGCCAGCGCGTGGTTGCTACATCCAGGAATCTAACAGAACTAACAACTGCAGCCGGTAATGCCGGCGAGAACTTCCTGCCGCTACAGGTTGATTTGACAAGCGAAAACAGTGTGAATGCAGCTGTTGCCGCTGCTCATGATAAATTCAAATCTATCGATGTAGTGATCAACAACGCCGGCTACGGCATTGGCGGTAGTATTGAAGAACTTACCGACCGCGAAACCCGCGACAGCTTTGATGTTAATGTATTCGGTACCATCAACGTTATCCGCAGCGTAATGCCTATCCTGCGTGCGCAGCAGTCGGGCCATATCTTTAATATCGCATCAATAGCAGGTATTACTGGTGTTACCGGCTGGGCAGTGTACGCGGCAACAAAATTTTCGGTAGTAGGATTATCAGAAGTATTGGCCGATGATGTACGCTCTTTCGGGGTAAAAGTTACTGTAGTGGCACCGGGCGCGTTCCGCACCAGCTTCCTGAGTAAAGAATCACTGGTGATGGCCGAGCAGCCAATAGATGCCTACCGCGAAGTACGTGAAATGCATACCCGCTACTTAAATATGGACGGCCAGCAAGCCGGCGACCCTGAGAAAGCAGCAAAAGCAATTATTGAAGTGGCAGGAGAAGAGAACCCGCCGTTATACCTGCTCTTAGGCTCAGACGCTTATGACCGTGCCATGAACAAACTGGACAGGTTAGAGAAAGAATTTAAGCTGAACGAAGAGTTGAGCCGCGCAATGGCTTACAACGCTTAATAAGTAAAATTCCGGCAGCTTTTGTTCCGTAGGAACATTTTGTCGGTAGCAAGTCACATCGAAAAACACGAGGCGATCCGTCGGAACGCTTTGTAAAATGACTAAGGTCTACCTACGAGATGCACCTGACGGCGCATGAAGATCAAACCATCCATTTAGTAAAGGTTAAATTGAACTAAAAAACTCCTCAAAACTCAGATCAACATGGAAAACAACAAGAAAATATGGTTTGTAACCGGTGCCTCAAAAGGCCTTGGTTTAACTTTAGTAAAACAACTACTACAACACGGCTACAAAGTAGCAGCAACATCGCGCAAACTTACCGACCTTGAACATGCAGTAGGCACGCACGCAGATTTCCTGCCGCTGGCCATGAATATTAAAAATGAAGAAAGCGTGGCCGATGGCATTGCCCGCACTATTGCACACTTCGGCAGGGTAGATGTGGTGGTAAACAATGCAGGTTACGGCATTGCCGGCAGCCTGGAGGAATTAACCGACCGCGAAGCCCGCGAAAACTTTGATGTGAATGTATTTGGCTCGCTGAATGTGATCCGTTCGGTGATGCCTTTCCTTAGGGAACAAGGCACTGGTCACATCTTTAACGTATCGTCTATAGGTGGCTTTACCGGTAACTTTCCTGGCTTTGGTATCTACTGTGCTACAAAATTTGCGGTGCAGGGTTTTACCGAATCATTAGCCGCCGAAGTAAAAGCGTTCGGTGTGAAAGCTACAGTAGTTTCTCCGGGATATTTCCGCACCAATTTCCTGGCTGCCGATTCATTGGCTGTACCACAGAATGAGATAGCTGCGTACAAAGAAGTACGCGATGTGCAATCGGCCCACCAAAATGAGATAAACGGCAACCAGGCCGGCGACCCTGTAAAAGCCGCCGAAGCGATGATAGCCGTTGCGGAATCAGACCACGCGCCGTTGCATTTGTTCCTTGGTCAGGATGCTTATGATCTGGCCTACCAGAAAATGGGCGCCGTAACCAAAGACCTTGAATGCTGGAGAGCTGTAAGCACAACTACAGGCTTTGCGGCAGTAGAAGAAACCGAAGAAGTATAAAAAAAACAATAATACCAGCCAAAAACCGCAATAAAGCCTGTTACAAGCAACCTGCGGTTTGTGGCTTACGTAATTTAGTAGATTGACGATATGGCGTCATTATTGCAATAAGATTGCGGTTCTAAAAAAGGATATTATTAATATCGCATAACGAAAAACTAACTTAGAAAAACAAACATCATTATGATCCAAGCAAAAAGTTACGCAGCACAAAACCCTGAAACAGACCTTGCTCCATGGGATTTTGAGCGCCGCGAAGTTGGCCCTCACGACGTGCAGTTCGACATTCTTTATTGTGGCGTATGCCACTCAGATCTGCACCAGATCAAAAACGACTGGTTCCCGGGTATTTTCCCGATGGTGCCCGGTCATGAAATTGTTGGCCGCGTTATAAAAGTAGGCGACCACGTTAAAAACTTTAAAGTGGGCGACCTTGCCGGTACCGGCTGTATGGTAGATTCTTGCCAGGTTTGCGTTAATTGTAAAGAAGGCCTTGAGCAATATTGCCTTGAAGGTAACACCCAAACTTACAACGGTATGGAGCGCGACGGCTCACGCCCTACTTACGGTGGTTACTCAAACACCATTGTAGTACGCGAAGAGTTTGTACTGCACATCTCTGAAGATGTAGACCTTGCTGCAACTGCGCCATTGCTTTGCGCAGGTATCACCACTTACTCGCCGTTACGCCACTGGGGCGTTGGCAAAGGCCACAAATTAGCGGTATTAGGCCTGGGTGGTTTAGGCCACATGGGCGTTAAATTTGGCGTGGCTTTTGGTGCCGAGGTTACGGTATTAAGTACCTCTCCAAGCAAAGAAGAAGACGCTAAAAAATTAGGCGCTCATCACTTTGTGGTAAGTAAAGATGAAGAGCAAATGAAAGCGGCAGCAGGTTCATTTGATTTTATCTTGGATACAGTATCCGCCGAGCACGATATGAATGCATACCTGGCGCTGTTGAAAACCAATGGTGTAATGATGTGCGTTGGTGTACCATCAAAACCTTATGCAATCCATCCTTTCTCGTTATTGGGTGGCCGTAAAAGCGTTGCCGGTTCTGGTATCGGTGGTATCAAAGAAACTCAGGAAATGCTTGATTTCTGTGCCGCCAACAACATCGTATCAGATATCGAAATGATCGACATTAAAGATATCACCGCATCATACGAACGTATGCTGAAAGGTGATGTACGTTACCGCTTCGTGATTGATATGGCAACACTGTAAGCGTTTATTGTTTAATAAATTCTCAAAGGCGAGCAACCGGTTGGTTGTTCGCCTTTTTTGTTGGGTGGATTTTTATATTTGTTATCTAAACCCATATCATGACTTTTAAAACTAAGATCGAGTTTGCTGAGTACAGAAAGATGGCACTAACATTGGCTTTCCGTAGTTGGAAGGTAAAATTGGTATTGTTTATAATTGCATTCTATCTAATATCTTCGTTAGCAGGATTATTTAAATTAATAGATTATGAAGCAGATCCTGTTGGTAATCTCATATTTGCAATTCTGTTGATCATAGCATGGCCTTACTTTGTTTTGCGCGCGATAAAGAAGAACTTCTATTCAAATGCGCGCGTATCCGAAGTGTTAGAATACACTTTTACTGATGAAATATTATCAGTTAAGGGAGAAAGTTTTAAATCAGAGTGGCGGCTAAATAAGTTATATAAGTTTCTCGAGTTGAAAAAATGGTTCCTCATCTACCATGATGTGCGGTCTGTTAGTTTTATCTCAAAATCTGACCTTTCAGGCGAACAAGTAACAGAACTCAGGTATCTTTTAGAGAACGCAAAGCGATAAGCATCAAACTTTAATTCACGGGTAATGTATTACTTATGAATGCGTTTGAAATACATCATATCCTTAGCATTATTGATTTCGGCCTGCCACAATCCCGAACCCACCTATGTGATCACCGACGCAGGCGATACCGTAACCGCGGGCAAGCGAGACACGCTGCCATCTGCTTTGCCGGATAGTGCGGGCGTGTTTACAAAAGTTGATGTGGGCACTTTGCAACCCGCAGAGTTAGTGGCCTACGCACAAAAGCTGAAAGGCATTCCATATAAATACGCTTCTACCGATCCTGCTGAAGGGTTCGATTGCTCGGGCTTTATTACTTATGTTTTCAATCATTTTGGCATCATTGTGCCAAGGCGCTCGTTCGATTTTCTGCATGTAAAGCATGAGGTGGACATCAAACACGCCAAACCCGGCGACCTGATACTGTTTACCGGCACTGATGAAACCGACAGGGACGTTGGCCACATGGGCATCATCACCCTGCAATCGCCGGATTCTACGGTGTTTATCCATTCAACATCAGGGCATGATAATAAGGGGGTGGTAGAAACGCCACTGAATGACTACTACAAAAAACGCTATGTTAAAACCGTGAGGATATTTAAGTAAACGATATTTATATATATTGCCTTCCAAATAATACCTCTTATATGACCGAGAAAGAGAAAATGATTGCCGGTGAGTATTACCTGGCAAACGACCCAACCCTCGCTGCCGATCGCAAACGTTGCAAGCAGCTTTTAAAACAACTCAACGTTGATGAATTTGTAGTAGGCGAAGCCACGGATAAAATATTGGCCGAACTGATACCCAACAAAGGCAAGAACTTTTACATAGAGCCACCATTCCATGCCGATTATGGCTATAACATTACAGCCGGCGATAATGTGTATTTCAACGTTAACTGCGTGGTGCTGGATGTTTGCGAGGTAAAAATTGGCAGCAATGTTTTCTTTGCCCCGGCTGTGCAGGTGTATACGGCATCGCATCCGTTAGATGCCGTTTTAAGGCGCAGCAAGGAGAACGGTAAGCCTGTTACTGTCGGCGATGATTGCTGGATAGGTGGTGGTACAGTTATTTGCCCTGGTGTAACTATTGGCAAGCGCTGTGTAATAGGTGCTGGTTCAGTAGTCACTAAAGATATTCCTGATGATTCATTGGCTGTTGGTAACCCTGCAAAAGTGATCAGGAAATTGGAGCACAGCCCGGAAAATTAATTCTTAATAAAAGCCAGACTCACGTTACGAAACTGAGGCTTTTGCAACTGACTGCGCAGACCCTCGAAGCTTTTTGTTGGCCCCTCGGTGGCAAACATATTTACCAGCCAGGCAGGTAATGCACCCGCAGGGTTTACGTGCAGGGTATATTCAACTTTTGATTTGCCGCCTTCAAGAGGGGTGATGATCCATTTACCTGTAGATTCGGTAACGCGTACCACGCCATCGTGCGCGGGCACAAGGCCGTTAACTGCAGGGCCATCAACTGTTACTACTTTGGTTTCGGCATCCTGCGTAGCAGTAAGATGCGCCGTAAAATCGCGGTTTGATGCAGGCCATGGCAGGCTTACTTCAGAGTAGTAATACACCTCGTTAGGGGCAGGCTGCTTTAATAATTTGATTGATTTGGTATGATAAACCCACTCGGTACAAGTATTTACATCAAGTAACACGGCCGCTATCTGAGCAGGGGTGGCATTGTAGGTACACTCTACCCTTATGGCTTTAAACTTTGAATTGGGCACGCTAGCTGCATAAACCTTTATGCCGTTAGTGTTTGACTTAAGCACCCAATCTGTTTGAGCAAAAGCACTTATTGCAAAAAGTGATATGGTCAGGAAAAGTAAAAATCTCTTATTCATATTAATTTAACTATACAAAAATAACCTTTGGGCGTTAAGTACCTGTCACGCGCAAACCATAAAACCATTGCGGCGCAGTGGCAATTGTTACATATTTGTGAATTGTATTTCTGTTTTTTATTTGGTTATATTGTATCAGATTTTAATACATTAACCTTGAACAATATTTCGGCAGACATTGACGCGATAGGGCGTATTGATGCGGTTCCTTCAATCCTTGAAGTAGTATGCCGTACAACGGGTATGGGTTTTTCTGCGGTTGCCCGCGTTACCGACGATAAATGGATAGCCTGCGCCGTACGCGATGAGATAAATTTTGGCCTTACACCAGGTGGCGAGCTGAAGCTGGAAACTACCATTTGTAACGAGATACGCCAGCATGGTAACCATGTTGTAATAGATAATGTAGCCGAAGATCCGGCCTTTGCTGCTCACCATACACCGGCCATGTACGGTTTTCAAAGCTATATATCTATCCCTATCTATCGTAAAACGGGCGAGTTTTTTGGTACTCTTTGCGCAATAGATCCTAAGCCTGCCCGGCTGAATAACCCCGAAACTATAAAGATGTTCCGCCTCATGGCTGATCTTATAGCTTTTCACCTTAATGTTTTAGACCAGCTCGATCAGTCGGCTACACAATTATTAGAAGAACAACAAACTGCAGAATTGCGCGAACAGTTCATAGCCATTTTAGGGCA
Organism: Mucilaginibacter conchicola; assembly: GCF_003432115.1. Taxonomy (GTDB): domain Bacteria; phylum Bacteroidota; class Bacteroidia; order Sphingobacteriales; family Sphingobacteriaceae; genus Mucilaginibacter; species Mucilaginibacter conchicola. The sequence continues at coordinate 790,649 of NZ_QWDC01000001.1, read as the reverse complement.
CGATCTGCGTAACCCCGTAGGTGCGGTATTAAATGTAGCCCAGTTATTATTACGCATGCCGCTTGATGACCGTACCAAGCGCCTGGCTAATATCCTGCAGGATGCATCGTACCGCATGAAGGCACTGATAGATAATATCCTGGATTTTGCCCGCGGCCGCCTTGGCGATGGCATAAGCCTGCAGTTAAAGGATGACGAACCTGTAGAGCAGGTACTGCGACAGGTTATTGACGAACTACATCTGGTTTGGCCTGATAGAAAAATAGAGACTAATTTTAACCTTGATGCCTGCGTAAAATGTGACTCAAAACGCATTGCACAAATGGCATCGAATCTTATAGGTAACGCATTATCATACGGTAACCCCGATAGCCCTGTTGTGGTTGATGTTGAAAGTTCTGACAGCGAATTTAAAATAAGTATCAGCAATGCCGGTAAACAGATACCGGATGTTATAAAGGATAAACTTTTCCAGCCTTTCTCAAGAGGTGAGGTAAGCCCTAACCAGCAGGGCTTAGGTTTGGGGCTTTATATCTCATCAGAAATTGCTAAAGCGCACGGCGGTAAATTACAGGTACAGTCGGGTGAAGAGCGCACCACATTTACCTTTGCTATGGATGTGAAGCAAGAAATATCTAAGGAAGCATAATTGCTGATTTAAGCTAAATTTTTAATATTATCATTCATTTGTATGGCGTAGCCATGCTATAAACTGACAGTAGGTAAACGTTGTAAAATGTATAAATTGTTAACTTTGCGCCTATAATATTTCTAAAATGTCAATATCAACCGAAGAGGAAAAAGCAGGAATACAGGCGGCAAGCGATGCCGTAGCGATAACCCTTAAAAAGATGCGCGAGCATGCTAAACCGGGCATCTCTACAAAAGAACTGGATGAACTTGGTCGTCAGATACTGGAAGAGATGGGCGCAAACTCGGCACCATACCTTACCTACAAATTTCCGGGCTTTACCTGTATCAGCGTTAACGAAGAGGTTGCGCACGGCATCCCTTCGGTAAACCGTATTCTGCAAGAGGGCGACCTTGTTAATATTGATGTATCTGCCGAACTGAACGGTTTTTGGGCTGATAACGGTGGCTCATTTATTTTGGGCGAGGATATTCATGGCCATGGTAAACTGGTTGAGGCCTCAAAGGAAATCCTGAAGAAAGCCATCAGCAACATTAAAGGCGGAGTGCGTGTATCTGAAATAGGTAAGTTGATTGAGACCGAAGCTAAAAAAATGGGCTATACGGTGATCAAAAACCTGACCGGCCATGGTGTAGGCCGTAGCTTGCACGAAGAACCGCACGAGATAGCCAACTATTGCGATAGGTTCAATACTACCCGTTTCAAGAAAAACTCGGTAGTGGCGATAGAGACCTTCATTTCCACCAAATCAACTATTGCCGAAACACAGGCTGATGGTTGGACGCTTTTAGGTAACAAGGGCGGTTTTGTGGCACAGCACGAGCATACCATTATGGTAACCGGCGGCGAGCCGTTTATCTTCACTGATAAAAACGGTATCTGGGATTAATTAATCGCCCAGCGGAAGGGTGAACCAAAAAGTACTGCCGCGGCCGGTATCGCTGTTTACGCCTATTTTGCCGCCGTGGCGTTCTACTATCTCGGCACTAATGTACAGGCCCAGGCCAAGCCCTGAGTACTGCACGCCCGAGGAATCAACCCGGTAATAGCGCTCAAAAAGGTGAGGTATCTTATCATAAGGGATACCCTCGCCAAAATCCTGCACGGTTATTTTTACGGTAGTTTTGCGTTTGGTAAACTCTATGATGATATCCTTTGAGTTAGGTGCATACTTAACCGCATTGTTTACCAGGTTTACCAGTATCTGTTCTATCTTTTGCTTATCAGCAACAATCTCCAGCTCTTTATCGCCTTTAATGATCACTTGGTGGTCGCCGGCAAGGCGTACATAATCGCAGCTCTCGTTAACCATCTCGGCCACATTAAACCTCGATTTAGAAAGCTCCAGTTGCCCTGCGCTGATGCGCGATACATTCAGCAAACTCTCCACCAAATGCTGCATTTTATTTAGGCTGGAATTGGCCTTATCAATAAAGGTGGAGATCTTATCGGGCTGTGTTCCGCTCTTTATCAGCTTATCCAATATCTGTATAGATGCCTTAACAGATGTCATCGGGGTTTTCAATTCATGGCTGGCAACACTTATAAAATCATCCTTTTGTTGTTGCAGGCGTTTAAACTCGGTAATATCCAGTATGGTGCCCAGCATACGCACTGGCTTCTCATCCTTATCGCGATAGATCTTTCCCTGGGCGCGTATCCAATGTACCGATTCATCAGGCCGTACTATGCGTGCTTCGTAATACAGGTAACCGCTGCGCAAGGCATCATCATGTGCACGTTCGCGGATGGATCTATCTTCGGGATGTATAGCATCTGTTAGTCGCCTGTGGGGTACGGGGCCATCAAAACCAAAGATCTGGTTAAACCTGTCGGATGTAACGGTTGTTAACTTAACCATATCAAAGTCAAAGGTGCCTATTTCGGCAGCTTCAATCGCCAGTCGGTTACGTTCCTCAATATCTTCAATAGAGCGGCGTGCCAGCACTTTATCGGTCACTTCAAAAGCGATGACCATGATGGCGTTTATGGTGCCATCAAAATGCCTTACAGGTTCGTAAACAAAATCTACAAATACATTTTCGGCAATGCCATCACGTATCAGAACCAGTTCGGCCTCTTCGGCAATAAAGGGTACACCGGTACTGATCACCTTATCCATTACCGGGGCATAAAAATCTTTAGCCTCGGGTATGGCATCCCATATATTTTTGCCTTCAACCTGTTTGCGTTTTTTGCCCACCAGCTCCAGGTATGATTCGTTCACTACATCCACCACCAGGTCGGCCGAGCGGATGATACAAATGCCCACGGGCGCCTGCCTTACCAGGTTATAAAGCGTCATGCGGCTTTCTTCAACTTCCTGCTTGGCGCGCTCTAACTCGGTAACTTCGGTATTAAAAGCCGCCACTCCATATATCTCGCCCGCGCTGTTGCGCATGGGCAGGTAATTAAATTTGTAGTAATAGGTCTGCAGGGAACCTTCAACATCAATATCAACTCTTGAAATATCGCTGTGGAACGGGTTGCCGGTGTGGTATACATCAAGCAGGTAACCTAAAAATGGCTGGCCTGTTAATTCGGGAAGGGCAACAGCAAGGGGTTTACCGATGACAGAAGCATCGCGGCTCCAGGCCTTTAGGGTAGCATTATTGGCTACGGTTATCACCAGATCTTTGCCTGTACATAAATAGACAGGGAAGGGCGATAAATTTACCATATCCCTGAAAGTGCTTTCTGTTGGCTCCAATTGATCTGTTATAGCTTATTAATACCCTCTCAAAAATAAAAAAACTTAGCAAACAGTAAATAGCAAATTCTACTTAGAATAAAATTATTTGCCCTTGTAAAGAAATTGAGTGTAACAACAATTACATATTGGTGATAAATTTTAAAAACTATTTTGAGGCATAAGTGATTATAGGTTTTGTTGGTGATTTATTTAACATCACGTTATTGATTTGTTTACCTCAAAACTGCCCAGATATTGAAATTTTTACTTAGCCGCCTCTTTATTTTATCCATAGCAGCAAGCCTGTTTATGCCGGTAGAAACCTTTGCGCAGCGAGCCCAGGATGCGCAAAAATTAATAAACGATACCACCGCCAAACCCATAAAGCGCAGGCGCACGCCTTTTTTTGGAACCGTACCCGATACCACCAAACGTTTTGGCAGGGCCGCAGCAGAGTGGGGGCTGGCACAGGCTATTCCGTTTAGCTACGGCAAATTTATTGTGCATGCACCGTACTCAAATGTAACGGGCGCTACCATCTGGCGAAACCTTAATCCCGGTAGTTGGCAATGGGATCAGGATATTTTCCGTACCAACCAGTTTGGGCACCCTTACCAGGGGAGTTTGTACTTTAGCTCGTTCAGGAGTAATGGTTATACTTTCTGGCAATCGGCACCGGCAGCTGTTGCGGGCAGTTACTTTTGGGAAACCTTTGGCGAGAACGAGCGGCCCTCTCCAAACGATTTTATCAACACAAGCTTTGGCGGTATAGTTTTGGGCGAGATGAGCTACCGCCTGTCGAACAAGATAGTGAATAATCGCCACCGTGGTTTTGGACGCCAAATGGAAGAGATAGCTGCGTTTTTAACAAACCCCATGAATGGTTTAAACCGTTTGCTCGATGGTAAGTGGGGCAAGGTTTACGGTAACCCTGCAGATCGCGACTCATCGCAGGTATCAGCAGAGTTTGATCTTGGTGCACGCCGCTTTAGCAGTATTACAGGTAACGGAAGCGGTAAAGGCAAAACGGGCTTGTTCGGTAGGGCAAAACTGATGTACGGTAACCGCTACAAAGATTACCGCACACCTTTCAGTAACATCTACATTAACGTGGAGATGGGGCAGGATGACAGCTCGTTGGTTAATATGCTAAGTGTTTCTGGTTCGTTAGCCGGGTGGGAGATCCGCTCAAACCGCGATCTACAGCATTTGATCATCCTATCAGCCAACTATGATTATATAAGTAACGAAGCTTTCTTTTATGGCGGACAAAGTGTTAAAGCTAACCTATACTCAACTTTTGAGGCCAGCAAAAAACTCACCTTTAATACTAACGTAGGGCTGGGGCCAACGTTGCTGGCGGCTGTGCCCAATACTTATGTTGCCAACGGGCGCAACTATGATTATACCTCGGGCTTTGGCATAAACGGTGGCGCAGGACTAAATTTTGCCAATAAGTTTTTTTACAGTGTTGATTATCGTGGCGGCTGGCTCTACACGGTTAACGGTAATAAATCGCACTATTTTTTACATACTGTAACCAGCGAGATACGATACGCCTTTAACAAAAGCCTTTCGCTTGCTGCAGAGCCCGGCTATTTGTTTTTGCGGGGCAAATACGATGAACACCCCGACGTAAATAAAAGGTATCCTTATCTGCGCGTATCCACACGGTATTCGGTGGATTTCTAAAATTAAAAAGGCCCTCAATAATAATTGAGGGCCTTTTTTGATTATTGTTTTCTTAAGGTATTTACGTTTACGTGCGGCCACATAATAACGCCGGGCACACCGCCCAGTTTAGGCAAAAAGTTGAGATCTGCCTGCTGTGCATATTGCAGCTGTTTAAATGTGGTACCATCAGCAAGGGTTACATCCTGTATCCAGTGGTTTGAAACAAAGCGCGTAGGATCTACCACCTGTTGTACAAACGGGATGTTGGCTATGGTGCCGCCTTTATTCAAGGTGTCAACACTTATGTTAGTTACGTTGCCGATATTCTGGCCGGCTATTGCATTCTGAAGCATCATATTAGGGTCTGCTGCCGAGAACTGGTCGCGCGGGAAACCGGTATAGATATACGGGTCAAGGTAACCTACCATTGTAGGTTTGCCAATATCAGCCGGTACAGCGTTAATTGGCGGGTATGCAGGTGCACCTGTTGATGTTGTTGCATCGCCAAGCGCAATCACCACATCACCATGAGGTATGCTGGCCTGGCGCGCGATGGTAAAGGTATGTTCTACAGGGGCAGTCGCTTTAAAAGGATCATCGCTTTTATCAGGTTGCTTTTGTATATCGGCCATGTAAAGCCACATGCCGTTCTCCAGGTGCAGGATGCCTTCGGTGGCATTATCGGTAATGGTAAGATCATACATTAGCCCTGTAATAAACTGCATATCAACACCGCCACGGTTAGGTACCGGAGCGCTGATAGGGGTAAAAGTGATGGTTTCAGAATAGTTCTGAACCAGCAGTTTAAAACCTGCAACGCCATTAGTGTTTGATGGTACGGCTATTATATTCCAGCCGCTGTTGCCGCGCCATGTGCCAACCAGGTCGGCCAGCGGGCCAAGTTGTTGGGCAATTTCTGCCTGTGAGCCACCCAGCCGCACGAAGCCTTTAGGTAGTGATTTTGAATTGTCTGTGAGCATTGTGAGAATTGATTAGATTTATCTAAAAATACCCACGATGCATATATTCCCAAAAGCTATTTTTAGCTTATTTATTAACGAATTAACCCTTACGTAAAGCCACGCAACCGTAATAATTAATAAGCCGATTGCCTTTGTGCAAGCTATCTTTTAAGTTTGCGCCTTACCATGACACACGTACTTGATAATCCCATCTATAGCGCGCTAACTTCAGGCAACAAACATTTTGCCGTTGGCGATGACACCGCATTTTACTTTCAGCAGGATGTAGCACCTTTTGCCGGTATGAAAGATAACTCGGCAGACGAGTTTGCTGCGTTGATCAATAATATGCCCGATGAAAGCGTTTTTGTGATCTTTTCCCGCAATGAAGTAGCTATCCCTGAAGGGTTGAAAGTGTTGAGGCATTTTAAAATGTTCCAGATGGTTTACGAGGGCGATACGCCTGCAGCTCAAATGAACAGCCTGTTAAGCGACCTTGCCAACGAACATATCGATGAAATGCTTACGCTGACAAAGTTAACCAACCCCGGTCCGTTTCTGCAGCGTACCATTGAGTTTAGTAACTACACGGGCGTTATAAGCGATGGCAAGCTGGTTGCTATGGCCGGTCACCGCATGCAACCGCTGCCTTACGTAGAAATAAGCGCCGTTTGTACCCATCCGGAACACACAGGCCGCGGTTATGCTGCCAAACTATTGACAGAACAGATAAAGCGAATAATTGGCGCAGGCAAAATTCCATTCCTGCATGTGTTGCAGGAAAACGCAGGTGCTGTAAGTGTTTACGAGCGCATTGGTTTTAAAACCCGTGTACCTATGCTGGGCTACGTATTAGGCAAATAAAGGCCGGATAAACCGGCCCTCTGCAATTTCTAATTATTTCCTAAACAAGGTTAAACATACGCCGGCTATCAGCCCCGTAGCTAAACCTGCTGCAATGTATTTTCGGTGTGCCCTCGGTTTGCCGGCAATACCGAACCCGCCATAAGGTGCCATACCATAATTTACGGTGTTGAACACGTTGCCACTGGTTGATTGGATAGGAGCGGCTTTTTTCAAATACCTGCGCATTATCGCGCCCGTCAGTTTGGTAGTCAATCCTGGGAATAAAGCGTGCGATATTTTTAACAATACAGATGTGCTGCCCACGTAAGTGCTGTTCTGCGGGTCGTTAGCAACGTTCACCATCGCTTCGGCCAAGCGTTTGGGATCATACACGGGCGGGGCAGGTTTTAATTGCTTACCGGTATAGTTACCTGCGTGTTGTATGCCCGGTGTATCTAAAAAGGCAGGGTACAGGTCACATACGTGTATCTCGGGCCATTGGCTTAGTTCCCCTCTCAATGCTTCTGTAAATCCGGTTATTCCAAATTTACTGGCCGAGTAACCTGCACCGTAAGGTACCGGCAGGTAACCACCTACCGATATATTATTAATCAATACACCATGTTCCTGCGCTTTAAAGAAAGGCATGGCTGCATGTGCGCCATTCATATAGCCCAGCAGATTGGTCTTTATTACTTGTTCATGCACCTCGATAGGGGTGCTGTCAAAATCGCCGGCTGCTAAAACGCCTGCGTTGTTTATCCAAATATCAAGGCGGTTATGCCAGTCGTTAGCGGCATTTGCTAAAGCTATAACAGCTTTTGGGTCGGTAACGTCTGTTTCTACGGTAAGTACATCGGCACCAAATTCGCGGCACTCGTTGGCCACTTCTTCAAGCGCTTCTAAATTGCGGGAAGCCAGTACTAAATTTGGCTGATGTTGCGAAAATTCAACGGCGGCGGCACGGCCTGCACCGCTTGATGCGCCGGTTATAACGATGGTTTTCCCTTTTAATCTGATCTCTTTCATCCTCAAGGTTATTTATTAAACAACCCCTGATGGGCGGAAGTGTTTGTACAGATCTATATTAGCGAGTATGCCGTAGGTTTTAGCATGGTTGATGTGATCTTTGAAACCAACAAGGCATCAGCATAATCGGCCGGGGCGCTTATCTTTTTCCACTCGGCATCATCCACAAACGATTTCCAATGTGCGGCCTTATCATCCATGTTCTTAAAAGTAACCATGTAGGTAAGGTTAGGGCGGTTATCGCCGGCAACGGTCTCTCCAAAAAATACCGGTTTAAAGCCAAGGCGTTTAAATATGTCTATTTCGCCTTTATCGTTAAACATCTCTATCTTCTTTTTACCGGCTGCCTCGGTAGCGCTTTTGTACTGGCGAAGTTCAAAGATCCTTTCTTCGCGTGCAGGCAGTTCTTTTACCGGCGAGTGTTTAAAGGCTTTTAGTATGGATGTATCTAATTGCTCAAAAGCAGGGTTGCTGGCAGGCGCATTCAGGTAAGCTTCGCCTTTGGTCCAGTAATCTTTGTTGTTCTCTAACTGATCGAAAAGATGGTCTATTTGTGCAAAGTTGCTGTAAGGCAAAAGCACAAATAGTTTGGTTTGGCCGGTTGGTGCCAACTCGGTAAACACACCTACAGGTTCATTTGTAGCCTTCTTTATCGTTGGGATAAAAACATCGCGGTAAAAATCTTCTGTGAGTTTTTGCTGGCGTTCATCCTTAAAAGTATAAACACGCAATTCATAATATTCAACAGCGGCTGTTTTAGGTTGCGACATAGCTAAAGAAGGGGTAACGGCAGCAACCGCCCCGCCAATAAGGGATTGCTTAACAAACGAACGTCTTTTCATTATTTAGGGGTTTAAAGAGGTTGCCCTAATATATAAAAGATTTACTCATCTTCTGCCTCGTCCTCATCATCCTCTTCTTCGGGTACGTAATTGGTAATGGCCTGGCCAATGGCATCAACCTCAGGTATGTCGCCAAACATTGGGGTTTCGGTCTCAGGGTTCAGCATTATCCAAACGTTCTCGGTATCCTTCTCAATTTTACCAAACTCTTCGCCGGCTTTAAATATGGTATAAATGTTATCTTCTTCGGGGAAAACGGAGTACACAACCCCGCTAACCAATACGTCAAATGGCTCTTGCATGGCTTAATATTTTGGGGCGAATTTACTATTTTAAGTTAATTGGGTTAACCTGTAAATAAAGTTCGCGTTAAGCCTATGTTTTTAATGCCATACTTGTTTACCTTTGCGCCGCGAATTGCGCCGGCTCCCCTAAACTTTTTGGCCGACTTTTAGCAATGCATATTGATATGAAGAGAGTTGTTATTACAGGCCTTGGTGTGATATCGCCGGCCGGAAACGATATAAAAAACTTTTGGGATAACATAGTGAATGGCCGTAGCAATGCAGCTGCCATTACCCATTTTAATGCAGAGTATTTTAAAACCCATTTTGCCTGCGAAGTAAAAGGTTTTAACCCTGCGGATGTTCTTGATCGTAACGAAGTAAAACGCAGCGACCTTTATACACAATATGCTTTAGCCGCGGCCAAACAAGCTGTTGAAGATTCCGGTTTTGATATTACCACCGTAGATCCGTTTGATATAGGTGTGATATTAGGCTCGGCACAGGGTGGTTTTATCACTTTTGAGGAACAAATGCGTGGGTATGCTGCCACAGACCATACGCCGCATTTTAACCCTTTCTTTATCCCTAAAACACTGGTAAATATGGCATCGGGCCTTATCTCTATCAAATACGGTTTTATGGGGATAAATTTCTCTACAGCTTCGGCATGTGCTACCGCTAATACTTCAATTATGGATGCTTTGAACTACATCCGTTGGGGAAAAGCCAAGATCATTGTAACCGGTGGTGCCGATGCGCCTATCAGCGAAGGATCTATAGGTGGGTACAACGCGCTGAAAGCATTATCAACCCGTAACGACTCTCCTGAAGCGGCGTCACGCCCCTTTGATGTAGAACGTGATGGTTTTGTAATGGGCGAGGGCGCAGGTGTTTTGGTGCTGGAAGAATACGAACACGCTAAAGCCCGCGGCGCTAAGATCTACGCCGAGGTTGCAGGCGCTGCCATGACCTCTGATGCATATCACATCACTGCCACCCATCCCGAAGGTAAAGGTGCTATCCGCGGTATGAAACTGGCGCTTGAAGATGGCGGCCTTAACGCAGATAGCGTAAACTACGTAAACGCTCACGCCACATCAACCCCTGTAGGCGACCTGAGCGAATCAAAAGCAATCCACGCAGTGTTTGCCGATAATAAGAACTTCGCAATAAGCGCAACCAAATCAATGACGGGGCACCTTTTAGGTGCAGCGGGCGCTATTGAGGCTATCATATCTATTAAAGCTATCCAGGATAATATTATCCCGCCAACTATCAATACCCATACTATTGATCCCGAAATACCTGCCGATCTGCATATCGTTACTAAAGAAGCGATAGACAAACAGGTAAATGTTGCCCTAAGCAATACTTTTGGCTTTGGCGGGCATAACGGTATTGCGGTATTTAAGAAAGTGTAAAAGCGTATATTCGCCTATGCAGCATCAGCTTTTATTAGACGGTATCGCAAAATATGTTTCACTTTCTGCAGATGAGCAGCAGGAGATCATCTCCCGCTTCCATTATAAAAAGGTAAAGAAAAAGCAGTTTTTATTAGAGACCGGCGACGTAAGTAACCGGTCGCTCTTTGTGATATCGGGATGCCTGCGCAGTTATGCAGTTGATAAGAACGGCACTGAACACGTACTGCAATTTGCCCCCACCGGCTGGTGGATAACCGATATGCGCAGCTACCTCACCGGCGAACCTGCCCGCCTCAGCATTGATGCCATAGAAGAAACGGAAGTGCTCTACGTAAGCAAAGCCGATTTTGAAGAACTGAATGCCCACATATCCAAGTTTGAACATTTTAACCGGGTGTTGGCGCAAAAGGCTTTGGCCACCTACCAGCATCGCCAAATAGATAACACCATCCTTGCCGCGATGGAACGCTATGCTAATTTCTGCGAGTTGTATCCATCACTTATCCGCTCTCTGCCTCAAAAGCAGGTGGCATCATACATTGGTGTAACGCCTGAGTTTTTGAGCAAGATGCTAAATACGACCTTGGTGAAATAATGCCCGTGAAGTTTCGTACCTACGGCACGAAGATCTCCGTTTACCTATTACTACCGACCTGATGCTCCGATGGAGCATTTTCTTTTTTATCCTAAGGAAGATTTAGTTTCCTAAGGCTTTTGTAATTAACATCCAAAGAAAATCCTTTAATTAATTACTACCAACCTGATGCTCCGATGGGCATTTTCTTTTTGACGTTTTGGCCGATAGATACGATAATGTTCAGTGTTTGATTTAGCTCCGTAGGAGCTTAAGGTCGGTAGCAAAGCAACATCAAAAGCCAATGCGTGCCATAGGTACGCAACATTTAGCGGTGTGGCCGGCAATCTTATTTGCCACCAATCTTGCTCCGTAGGAGCTACCGCTTTGTAGAAACCAACCCAATTATTTCTTGCGTGCCGTAGGTACGCAACCCCTCACCACAATTCCTCTTAATCTACATTAACTTTTTGCCTTAAACTACATTATTGGGCTGGGTTTGCTTTGCCGCTATCTTTGTATCATACAAAACGGAAAAGCATCATGAAAAAGAAAATTCAGCATATTTTAAAAGGTCGCGAGAAACAGATCACTAAAGACGAAACTGTTCTGCAGCCCCTGCCACATATCGATTTCAGGTTTGCCAACCCCATCATTGTTCTGCACCATTTAAAACCAAAGCAAATTGCCGCAGGTGGTAAACTGCGCATCCATCCGCACCCGCACCGTGGCTTTGCACCTGTAACTTTTCAACTGCAAGGCGAGGGTTACCATAAAGACAGCGCAGGTCATAACGGAATTATCAAAGCCGGCGACGTGCAATGGATGTTTGCAGGTAAAGGTGTTCTGCACAGCGAAGGCCCCACAGAAGAACTGTTAAAGAATGGCGGCACGCAAGAGCTGATCCAACTTTGGATAAACGCACCTAAGGCCCACAAATGGGACGAGCCGTTTTATCAATCGGCCACCAAAGATCAACAGCCACATGTATTGCAGCAGGAAGGTGTTAACCTTCGCCTGGCGAGCGGTGAGTTTGATGGTAAGGTTGGTCCGCTTAAAAGCTTTACGCCGCTGGTATCTATCTCCGGCGAGGTGGCAAAAGGTAAACAGGTGCAGTTTACGGCAACCGCCGGTTACTGGACAGTCCTTTACATCGCCAAAGGTAGCATTGCCGTAAACCAGGAGAATATCGCGGAGCATAATCTCATTGTATTTGAGAAAGATAACGAGGAGATTGTGATCACCGCCAATGAAGATACTCAACTGCTCTACCTCTCTGCCGAGCCGATTGATGAGCCGGTAGCTGCTAAAGATAACTTTGTAATGAATACCATAGAGGAAGCGAACCAAGCCATTGAAGATTATAAAAACGGCCTGTTCGGCACACTTGAATTTTAATCATAAAAAACACATCACACACATAACAAGATCATGGAAAACAACACAATAAACGGCATTCACCACATTACCGCGATAGCCGGCAATGCAAAACGTAATCACGATTTTTATACTAAAACATTGGGCTTAAGGATGGTTAAAAAGACCGTGAACTTTGATGACCCTGAAACATACCACCTGTATTATGGCGATAAACAGGGGACGCCGGGCACTATATTAACTTTCTTTCCGTGGGAAGGTATCAGTGCAGGCAGGAGAGGCGCAAGGCAAGCAACCGAGATAGGCTATTCAGTACCGGAAGGTAGTTTGGACTTTTGGCTGAACCGTTTTGAGAAACACAATGTGATCTATAACAAACCGGCCGAAAAATTTGGCGAACAGTATCTGACCTTCTTAGATCCTGATGGTTTGAAACTGGAGCTGATCGTGTCTAAATCGTTAGATAACCGTTTGCCTTGGGAAACTGATGAGATCAAAGCAGAGAACGCTACTAAAGGGTTCCACAATATCACCATCACCACCAACAAGATACAGCCAACGGCAGATATCCTCACCAATGTATTCGGGTACAAGTTGTTAGAGCAGCACGTAAACCGCTACCGTTTTGTAACCGATGCGGTTGATAATGCCAACATTGTTGATCTGGTTGAAGTTGCAGGCGAAGTTGCCGGTCATGTAGCAGGTGGTTCAGTACACCACGTAGCCTTCAGGGTTAAAAATGATGAGATCCTGATGCAGTATCGTGAGAAAATAGCAGCTTTAGGCTTGCACATCACCGAGAAGATAGACCGTAACTATTTCTACTCACTGTACTTCCGCGAACCGGGTGGCGTGTTGTTCGAGATAGCTACTGATAACCCGGGTTTTGCTGTTGATGAAACGGTTGAAGAATTGGGCACGCATTTAAAATTGCCTGCACAATACGAAGAATACCGTGCAAGTTTAGAAACCACTTTACCAAAACTAAACTAATGTACACGCACAGCAATCAAATATTCACCGGCGGCGCACCTGCTGCCGGTGCCGATGCTGCCATCATAGCCATACATGGCAGGGGCGCAAATGCGCAGGATATTATGCGCCTGGCACGTGAGTTTAAATTAGACAACGCTGCTATTTACGCACCGCAAGCCACCAACAATAGTTGGTATCCTTACAGCTTTTTAGCATCGGTGGAACAGAACGAACCCGCTTTATCGTCGGCTTTGGAACTGATAGACGAAACGGTTAAGCAGGCGATAGCAAATGGTTTCTCTGCAGAGAATATCTACTTCACAGGTTTCTCACAGGGCGCATGTTTAAGTTTAGAATATGTGGCCCGCAATGCCAAACAATATGGCGGCGTTGCTGCTTTTACTGGTGGCCTGATAGGAGAGCAATTGGATGTAAACAATTACGAAGGCGATTTTAATAATACACCCATATTTATTGCAACCGGCAACCCCGACCCGCATGTGCCGTTGAAAAGAGTGGAAGAAAGTGTAGAGGTACTAAAAGGTTTAGGTGCCGATGTTACTTTAAAAATTTATCCCGGCAGGCCGCATACGGTTGCTTATGACGAGTTAAAACTGGCTAATGAATTGATATTTAAAGCAAAATAAGATGAAATTTGAAGATGTAGAACTGGTTAACAACGAAGCCATCCACAATTTTGAACTAACCATTGATGGTCACCGTTCATTTATTGATTACCAGGTACGGGGAGAGAAAGTTTATTTGATCCACACTGAAGTTCCCGAAGCATTGCAAGGCCGCGGTGTTGCCGAAGCACTGGTTGAAAAGGCTTTGACCTACATTGAAGGTAAAAGGCAAAAGATAGTGCCGCTTTGTGCTTATGTACAGATCTTTTTAAAGAAACATCCTGAATGGAACAGGGTAGTTGCCTGATTTTTTGTAGATGATGAGGTTTACCAAAAAGCCGCAAAAGGAGATATCCTTTGCGGCTTTTGTATTTTGTTAGTGATCCCATTTGGATTCGAACCAGAATCCTACAAATTAGAGATGTATTGCTGTGTTACAGTGAGATATGAAATATACTACAATAATAACGAATCTATCCTGTGCGCGTGTACCAGACCCACCTGCGGCGACCATGCAAATACCGTAAATTGCCCGTCCTGCGAGGCTACCAATGCAATAGCATCATGCTGGTCGCTTACAAATTGTGCAGCTGCCAGGTGCCTGCTGCCACCGTTTTGGGCAGGGTGCACGCGTCGTGCCCGGCCATCTGCTACGGGCTCTGTCATGATGATCTCGCCTACAGGCTGGCTATGCTCTGCCCTCGCTGCTTTCGCCCCAAAAGCTAAAAGGTCATATTTATCAGTGATGATGGTAGCGCCATCTACGGCTGTAAAACCGCCGATGAGGTCTATCGCTTCCAGTAACGATTCGCGCCACTCTAGTTTATCTGATGCATCGCATTTGGTCCGCATCAGGTCATTAATAGCAGTGTAGGCAGGTACTACCGGATACTTAACAGGCTGCACAATGGATTCCCGCCATTGCTCCGTCCCCTGAGGGACGATGAATACTAAGCCACCGCGTTTATGCTGCCGCATGGATGCAGCTAATTGCACCAATACGTTGAACGATTCGCCCATGTAAGCGGGCAGCGGCATGGCTTCAAGTGATTTGATCAGTTGCGGGCAGTCGGCAATGCCCATACTGTCCTCGTCGATCACTTTTATCTGGTCGCCTTGTAATACCGCGACGTTCACATATTTACCAAAGCCATCTACTCGTCGGTGTTTGATCACCAAAAGGCCCGGCTCAATCACTTCCAACACAAAGCAAACTGCCGGTACGCTGTGGGTGGTTCCCCAAATAAACAAATCGTCACCATCAAGCCATACGCCTAAATGGATACCGGGCTGCTCAACTGCAGGGGCCAGTTTAATGAGATTCTGTGGTGTTAAACGTAGTTTTTCACCAAATATCAAAGGTTTATCAGATTGATAAGGCTGCAGTAACGCCATCGATATATTTGGCGAATGCCCTTCCTCGCGGCGCATGCTGGCCCAAAAAGCCACATCAATTACCGCCTCAATGATGGTATGGTCCGGAGCAGAGGCTACGGCGCTGTCAGTATCATTCCGGGCAGCCAGTTGGTGCTTTCTGAAATGCGCTTCAATTTCCGACGCAACAATGCGGGCCGGTATGTATGTGGGTTCTGACAGCATAGGTATAATTTTTCAATACAATAATAACCAATATCTGCGGCTGTTGCTCTTAATGTTTTTAAAGTGATATTGTTTTGATAGTTCTGTTTTTCAAGATGTCATTTCGAGCGAGCAGAAGGGTGGAAGCGTGGAATGGAGCGCCGAGAAATCTTCTACGCTATAACAATCGCTCGCAGAAGATTTCTCCTCGCTGTCGCTCGTTCGAAATGACAAACGGGGGAGTATTTAGTGTTGAAAAATCCCTCAACTAAAACTTTTAGTATTTGCCGGCAAATTTTTAACTTGCAGCTTATGCCGGTGTATATAGCGTCATTGAATTCGGGGAGTAACGGCAACTGCTATTATGTTGGTAACGAACATGAAGCGGTATTGGTTGATGTCGGAATATCTTGCCGCGAAATCGAGAAGCGAATGCTTCGCCTGGGTCTATCCATCCAAAAAGTAAAAGCCATTTTTATTTCTCACGAACATACCGATCATATTCGCGGTTTACCTGTGCTGGCTAAAAAGTACCAGTTGCCGGTTTATGTTACTGATGGCACGGTTCATCATTGCGGCGAGGTGCCGCGCGAGCTTTGCTTTAGCCTGCGTTCGTATGAGTCTGTTAAAATAGGGGAGTTGGAAGTAATGCCTTTCCCTAAGCACCACGATGCCGTGGAGCCGCACAGTTTTATGATCACCAATGGCGAAACGCGCATAGGTGTGTTTACAGATATCGGTGTACCCTGCGAACACCTTATTCGCCACTTTGCCCAATGCCATGCCGCGTTTTTAGAGGCTAACTACGACGAGCAAATGCTGGCAAATGGCAGATACCCTTATTTTCTCAAAAAACGCATTAGCGGCGGTAAAGGCCACTTATCAAATAAACAGGCGCTGGATATGTTTATTGAGCATAAGCCCGCTTATATGAGCCACGTTTTGCTTGCCCACTTATCCAAAGATAATAACGACCCTGAGCTGGCCCTGCAAATGTTTACACCCCATGCCGGTAGCACCCACGTTAGTGTTGCTTCGCGATTTTTTGAGAGCGAGGTTTTTGTGATAGATCCGCAACCTCTTGCGCCTGGCGAGAGCCATACGCTTAACCAGGTTACCGGCCAATTTCAATTTGCCCTAAGTTAATGCTGGAGATCATTTACCGCGACGAGCACCTCATCGCCATCAATAAGCCGCATGGCTTACTGGTACATCGTTCATCTATAGCTGCCGATGTTTCCGAATTTGCCATCCAGATCCTGCGCGATCAGATCGGCCAAAAGGTTAATCCTGCGCATCGTATCGATCGTAAAACCGCCGGTGTGCTGCTTTTTGCGTTGGATAAAGAAACCGAGATAGCCATGCAGCGGGCTTTTATGGAGAATCTTGTTAAAAAGAAATACCTGGCCATTGTGCGTGGCTTTACGCCCGATGAGGAAACGATAGATTACGCACTCCGTAAAGAAAATGGCACGCTGCAGGACGCGCTGACGCGATACAGAACACTCAAACGTGCAGAGTTGGATGTTGCTTTGGGCAAGCATCCCACCTCAAGATATTCGCTTGTTTTGGCCGAACCTGAGACCGGTCGCATGCACCAGTTGCGCAAGCACTTAGCCCATGTTTTTCACCCTATCATCGGCGACCGTACGCATGGCTGTAACAAGCAAAACAAGATGTTTAAGGAGAAGTGGGAGATGGAAACCATGTTATTGCACGCAAAAGAGTTACGCTTTATCCACCCTGTAAGTAAAGAAGATGTAGTTATCAGTGCGCAATTGCAGCCCGAATTTAAAGAGGTAATGCAACTGATGGGTTGGACAAATGATGAATTTTAATAGCGTATATTTGTAACATGAGCAATAACGAGATCATGAAAAAACTGCGCGTTGCGTTAAAGCTTCGCGATGAGGATATCATCAACATACTGGCCTTGGTAAACTTCCGTACCACTAAAACGGAGCTGAGTGCCATCTTTCGTGCCGAAGATCATCCCAACTTTGTGAAATGTAAAGACCAGTTATTGCGCAATTTCCTTAACGGTTTGGTTATACACCTGCGCGGGCCAATGCCGGCGAAGAATGAAGTCAAAAGTCAAAAGTCAGAAGTCAAAATTGAAAAATCGGAAGAGTAGGACAAACTCCTTTCGGGACTTATGACTTAATACTTCAGACTCTTGACTTGACTCAATGTTGTATTAACTTAAACTTGCCTTCTTTTATCATTTGCTGCTGCTCGGGGCTAAAGGCTACGCGACCGCCAAAATCCTGCACCCAGAAGTGGTTTTTCTCTGCTACGCCAACTTCCTTAAAAGCAGGGTTCATCAAATTCCTGCAATGGCCTTCGCTTTTAAACCAGCCTGCCTGCACTTCCTCAATAGTTTGCTGTCCAAAAGCAATGTTCTCGCCGGTAGTAAAACTTTTCCATCCTTTAAATTCATAGCCGGCCTGCACTATGCGAGTGCTCATGCTGCGCCCGTCCTTACTGTCATGGCTAAAATAGTTTTTGCCTGCCATATCTTTGGCGTGGCCGATGGCCGCATCTTCCAACTGGTTGTTCCAAACAAGGGGCGGTGCAGGCGGGTACCATTTGTTGC
Source organism: Mucilaginibacter conchicola (assembly GCF_003432115.1). Classification (GTDB taxonomy): domain Bacteria; phylum Bacteroidota; class Bacteroidia; order Sphingobacteriales; family Sphingobacteriaceae; genus Mucilaginibacter; species Mucilaginibacter conchicola. Next base: position 772,515 of record NZ_QWDC01000001.1, on the reverse strand, counting down.
CGCAGTTGCAACCGGTAGCCCGCTTTTTATTGATGAGGGTTAAAAAGTCGTTTTTGAATGATGCATAATCATTACCCTGCCATATAAATGAGCTGAGAGCCGTGATACAGGCACAAAACAATATCCCTAAAAGGTATTTCTTCATATCAGTTATTGACACTTTAAACGATAGGAAGTTTAAAAGCGTATCTGATTATAGGAAAGGATAGCGCAATTATAATGAAGCGAATTTTTTAGCAGTGATAGCAACCGGTTTAGAGCTCTTTTTATCAGTATATACCTTTTTCTTCTTGATAGAATCGGGCTTTTTAACAGCGATAGAATCTTTAGGCATAGCTGCAGCAAGTGCACGGGCCTCATCTGCTTTCCTGATCTGCTCGTTTAACTCGGTCACGCGTTTGGCGGCAATATCACCTTTTTCGGTATCATCAAGGCGGTTGTAGAAGTACATGTAATTTTGCTGAACCAGCACTTCTGATCTTGTCAGTTTGTATTTGGTAGCAAGGTTAAGCGCTTCGTTCATATCACGTAAAGCCAGTTTAGTTTCTTTATTGGCCATTTTTACATTGGCCAGGCTCACTAATGAAACAATGGTGGACCGAACATCCTTGCGTTTGCGCGAAATATTGGTTGATTGTAACAGGAACCATTTGGCCTGGCTGTATTTGTGCTGGGCTACGTAAACTTTGGCAAGGTCATCAAAGCTGCGGCGCATGCCAAGGGTGTCTTCGTAATAAGAATAATTCTGCAATGCCGTTAACGACCAGTGAATGGCCTCTGTTTGATAATAGTTGCGAACGTTACGGTTAATTATTGTATCAAATTTAAGATACTCGCCCGCAATTTGGGTACAGATAGCACCTTTAAGTGTATCGTTTTTAGTGTTTTGGAGCTTTTGTTTAAGGCTGTCCAACGTATCATCACTCGCGTGCACAATTGTAGCAGCGGCAAACAGGCAAATAAGTAGTAATATTTTCTTCATCTGGTAAAGGGCCAAATAAGCACACAATTACTTATTCAAAACACGTGCCCCGATGATAGATTTATGTTGGCGGGGGCATGCAAATTACAATAAACAAACAGAAATACCTAATCTCATTGATTAATAAGTATTTATAATTATATAAAGGTATTGCACAACTGTTAATAACCTGCGTTAATAAACTATATAGTAGTTTTTTCTGTACAGTGTTATCTAATAACAGCCTCGTAACCCGAAAGGAAGTTTTGTAGTTTTTTTGAGGTACGCAGTAACCAATTGAAGAGTGCAATACCCAATGTTGCGGTAAGTATGCCTGCCAAAACGTCAAGCACATAGTGGTGGCTGGCATAAACTGCCGTAAACCATATACCAACAGTTACCAGGCCAAAGAAGATATTTATCAAACCCAAACGATTCTTGATACCGTAATATAATACGATTACAGGATAAGATGAGTGTAACGATGGCATTGCTGCAAATACGTTTGAACCTTTCTCGTAGATGGACTTGAACAAGGTAATATTGAACAATTTATCAAACCTTGCCAAACCAGCGGTATTGCCCTGTGTTAGCGGGTGGAAGTTAAAGCCATGAAACTGAACATACCAGGGTGGTGCGGCAGGGTAAGTATAATAAACAACAAAGCCAAGCAGGTTAACCAGTACAAAAGTTAATGAGAAATATAAAAACTGGCGTTTGTTTTTAAAGAAAAGGTATGCAGCAAAACCCAGCGGAACGGGGATCCAGCAAAGGTAAAAGAAACCTGTAATGGCATCTACAATATCGGTGCTTCGCAGGCGCAGGTACTCGTTAGGGGTAAGGATGGTGCCGTTTACGTTTATTCCAAAGATGCTCTTCTCGGCGCCATATAAGCTGCCAATAGCTACATCATTGTAGTTGTAGTTGGGAAAGGCTTTCATGTAATCAAATATTATCCAGTAGACAATAAAAATGGTAAAGCCTAAAATAAATTTGCGCGTTATAACAGAGGCATAAAACAGAACGTTAAAAATGCCTAACAGAACCAATTGGTCGGTTTTAAAGCCAACCATAAAATACGACAGAACCAGGTACGCAAGAGATAAACCCGTAACAATGCTTACACTTTTAGCGTTGATACGGACCTCATTGCCCGAAACATTAGTCATCCTGCTTTTTAATGAAATCTGAACTGAAAACTTTATCCCACAGTGGTGAGCTTACACCATAACCTTTGGTAGGGTCCTGGTAGTGGTGCAGCATGTGGTGTTGTTTGATCTTTTTCCAGAAAGCGCCTTTAAAGTTAAAGTGGTGTATAGCGTAGTGCGATATGTCATAAACCAGGTAACCTAAAATAAAGCCCGGGAAAAAGCCAAAAATATAGTTGGCAGGCAACATGGCATTAAACAGGAAATAAAAGCCTGTAGCCAGCGGAATGCTTGCTGATGGCGGCATTACCAAACGCATGGCATCGCTTGGGTAATCATGGTGCACGCCGTGGAAAATGAAGTGCAGGCGCAAAGCCCATTTTGCTTTTGGCACAAAGTGGAACACAAAGCGGTGCATAATATATTCGGTAAGCGTCCAAACAAACAGTCCGGCCAAAAACAACCAGATATAGTTGAGTATGCCGATGTTTCTATCATAAGCAAAATAGCTGCAAGCCAGAATAACCGGTACAAATATGATAAGCGGCACAAAGTAGTGCACTTTTGACAAGCTCTCCAGGAAGTTGCTTTTAAACATCCTTACCGACTCGGTTGAGTTGGAAACAAAATTTTTCTTAGCCATAATAATCAGGGTTTAAAACGTTCGGTCACCTCTTTGCCACTTGCAGGATCAGTACCCTTCATTTCTACAAAAATAACATTTGGCGACCACATAGACCCACCATTGATCTGAATAAAAATACTTTTCAGCTGTATCGTTTTTTTAGAAACAACTGCGAAGATATGATATTTTCCGTCGGCACCCTTCATCAAAGTAAACGGAATTTTTTTGTATGACACCAATCTGATATCATACTTGCCATTCCCCAATGCAGTAGACGAATAGCCGTACGCAAATCTACGTTGTATAAAATTTAGCTCCTCGGGTTCGCCGTTATGTTTGGCATATTGTAACCAATAAACGTGTACGGGCGAGTCTTCGTCTGGCAGTCCGGTTTTTTTATCAATATTTACATCATAGCAAAGTGCGTTGATGTTGGGTGTTCGTTGCAGATAAAAAAGGCGATAGGGGTTATCCGGCGGCGTAGGGAATGCCCTGCCATCTGCAGCAACACGTTCCGGGATAGTATCGGCCATTAGCGTGTCGCGTAGAGCAATACCGTTGGCTCCGGCCCTAAAACCGGCGAATAAGATTGTGAAAGAAAGAAAAAGCTTTAGTAAGTTTTTGATCATTCTTCGGTTTCAGACAATGCCTTTTTTGCATCCATTAACCTGCCGAAAGCGGTAAGGTTGGTTAAAACAGCCAGTATCGCGATAGGGAAAGTGAAGATAGACATGGTTTCGAAAACGTGGTATTTGATACCGGGAATAAACAATTTGTAATCGCCGCCTATGTATGATGAACTGATGCCACAGGCAATAGCAAATACACCGATAGTGATAACACGCTCGGGGCGTTGCATTAAGCCGCCTTTGGTTTCAACACCCAGGCCTTCGGCACGGGCACGTACATAGCTTACCATCATTGAACCGATAAGCGCTATAAATGCAAATATTGAGCTTAAGAAGTAGTGGTGCGCAACCAGGTAGTAACAAATACCCAGGAACATGATCAATTCGCTGTAACGATCCAGAACAGAATCATAAAGCGCACCGAAAACTGATTTCATGTTACCCAAACGGGCAACCTGGCCATCTAACATATCAAATAAACCTGCAAAAAGGATAAGGCCACCAGCCCAGCCAATATAGCTAAGGTCGCCACGGTTGCCGTGCTCAGAACCTATGATGAAAATGGCAGCAACGCCTACGTTTAACACAAAACCGATAGAGGTAACCGCATTAGGAGTTAAACCTAACTTTATCAATAACTTAACAAAAGGATCTATAACTTTGTATATCCCTAATTGCACGCTGGTGCGGATGGAAGTTTGTTGTGCCATTTCGACGGTAAAAGTAGATAAACCTAAATTAACTATTATTGATTAAAAGTCAAATTTGATTTTCACACGGATCCCCCACTTAGCAACATCAGGGTTTTCCAGGTATGTTAATCGCCTAACATAGTCCAACCTAACAAACTTAAAAATGTTTTCAACGCCCACACTTACTTCGGTATAAGGCCTGTTGCCTTGTAATGCATAGGTAATAGGCACGCCGTTTTCATCAGCCGGGAAACGGTAAAGGTTAGGGTGTAGTGCTGGTGTATTCTCGGCACTTAAGCCACCCCAAAGTGATTTGAACGAGGCTGTTTCTCGCCATTTTAGTTTTTTAAACAATGGGATCTTATTAAAGAAGAAACCGCCAAAGTGATGGTCGATAATGATACTTGCCGATTTATCGCTCACAAACTCTAAAAAGTTCATTAAGTTATATTGATCAATAACGTAAGCAAAGGTTTGGTTACCACGAGAGATGTTCAGCAGTGGGTAAGGCACCTGGCCAAATGTTCTTGAACCTTCCAGTATCACGTCAGAAAAACCGAATGGCGCGAGATAGAAGCGCTTCTCTCCGCGGAAATCGATCTTGTGGTATTGATACTGGCCATCCAATACTTTTAAACCTGCAGTATATTCTAACGATAGTTTTGGGTATTGGTTGATGATAGGTGTACGGAACAATTTACCCTGGTAGTATTGCTCATTTGGTGCATATCTGAAACCAATTGTAGCTTCTGATGTGGTAAGCTTATCAAATGTTTGCGTACCTGCTGTATTGATGAAAGGTACCAAACTGCCTGCCGGCGTTTGGATCAAATTGCGTAAACCAATTTTGTACGAGAAGTGGTTGGCGTATTCGCTAACATACTCCAGGCGGTATTGGTCGTTATAATAGTATTTATCATTACGGCCACGTTTAAATGATAGCAATACGTTATCCTCTGAGATAAACTGCAGCTCCTGGCCCGGTATCTTGGTATCGCGCTGGAAACTGGCCCTGATGTAGTGCTGCGGGAAACGATAGATACTCTTGCCGTTTAATGAGTAAGTAGTGGCAAAGAAATATTTCCACTTTTCATCTTTAAAACCATAAGCGGTATATCCTTCAAAGAAGATTTTCTTACTGAAATCAGCAGTGGTACGCCCGCCTACGCGCAGGCGTAAACCCTCAACAGGGTTAAAGCTGTAGAAGGTACTTGCCGGGCCTATCTCAAATTTGCCAAAGTTTTTGAAGCCGGCAAACAGTAAGTTGATCAAATTAGCCGTCCGTTTAAACGATGGCATGTGTACCAGGCTATCAATGTTTTTGTAAACTTTTGACTCGGCAGTGGTTAGCGTATCATAACGCGCCTGTACCCAGAAACTATCGGGGCGGTTACGCAGTTCTTCGTCTTCAACCTCGGGCGGGGTTTGGTAAGTAGTATCGGGCCTTGGTTTATTGATGGTGAAATCGCGCCGCACTATTGTTCGCGAACCGAAGAGTCCGCTCTTGCGTTTGGCTGTAATACCAAAATCGGCAAAAGTGTTGCTGCGGCTCATGTGGTAGCGCCCATCCGGACTTAATTCAAAGTCCTGATCAATATTCATGCTGCGCACAAAGTTCACATTGATGTTGCCGTTTACAATGAGGGCGGCTTTTTGCACAGCATAGTTGCCATCAAGAGTGATGAATATATCGCCCTCAAACAAAATGTTGTTGGTGTTACGCGGCGTAAAACTTAGTTGAACAAGCTTTTTACCCGTTTCTAACGTGATGGTATCGGTAATAAAATATTTGTAAAAAGTAGGGGCGTTGTCTGATATCGGGCTCAGGAACTGGCGGCCCAACAGCAATACGTCATTATCATAGATATCTACTTTAGCGTACAAGTGTTGAAAGTATTGGCCAATACCCTCGGTATCAAAACCCGGCCCAAAATCGACAGATTTTTCGCCCAGTATCCGGTTGCGGGTAACCTCGGGATTTTTACGGTAAAATACCTGGGTAAGGCGTTCTTTCATGTAAATAGGCAGCAGTGTTTTACCTGCGTAAGTGGTGCTGTCCTTATTCTCGAAAATGAATTTATATTTTCTGAAGATCTTGCGGTTTTTGGTTTTCTCAGAGATGTTGCTGAGCGAGAACTGCATTTTATCGTACTCTTTGTACTCTACGTAGTTGTATGCTTCGGGGCGATTTTTGGGTTTGTTGGCAATAACCTGGCGTATGAGTTTCACAGCAGGGTTTTCATTGTCGTACTTGGGGCGTTTTTTTGTTTGAACGGTAACTTCGCTTAAGCTTTGCGAGGTAGGCATAAGCTTAACATTTATAACCTGTTCTTTGCCCTGTTGTACCTTAATATAGGTTTCTTTATAACCCAGGTAGCTGATCTTTAGCTCGGTAACAGCCTGCGAAGTGCTTAAAGCATACTTACCGTTGTTATCGGTATTGGTACCCACAGTGGTGCGGGTAAAAGCAATACTTACAAAAGGTAAAGGCTGTTTATTAGTGGCATCGGTTACCGTACCGGTTACCACTGTGTTTTGTGCTGATGCACAAATGCTTGTAAATAAAAAAAGTATAAGTAATAGATGCTTATACGTGTCGCTAAAAATCATTTATAAATTTAAAATTATGCAAATACAAACTTCTTTTGAAGAAAGTAATTATAAAATATGCCTACCAAAAGCGATACCACCACCTTTGATATCTTGTAATCTAACTTTAAATAGTGCGTTACCAGGAATACACCGCCTGTGTTTAACGCCAGGTTGCCGCACCATACCAGTATGTATTTAGCAGCCTGCGCGGGTATCTTTTTTTCTTTCTTTTTCCTGAAAACCCATTTACGGCCCAGCATAAAATTAGTTACGCCACCGCTTATTGTACCTATAAAACTTGCAGCAACATACCAAACGCCTACCACTTCTTTTAAGAAAATGGTTAGCCCAAAATCTACTACCGATGCCGCTAACGATGAGGCCTGTGCTTTTACAAATGTTGCCATTACTTGTTAATCAACGGTTTAAATTCATTTTTGATTTAAATGAATATCCGTTTTGCGCCCTTACCATAGCTGTCCCACTTCGTAGACGCAATTGTAATGTAACTGTTACAATCTACGAAAAATATACCCGATTATTGCCCTGGCGCCGCGAAAAACAGGGGAATAAGCTAATTGTCTTTGGCTTGGGCGAATATCGCAAAATAAGCCCAAAATAAAAACGGGACATTTCCCGTAAGGAAACATCCCGTTTTATTAATTTAAATATTTGTTTGGTTATGCTTGCTGGCCGGCAAACACATCATCATAATAATCTAAACCCAAGTGAGTGATCAAATCTTCGCCCATCAGGTAACGAAGCGTGTTCTCTAACTTGATCAGTTGTTTAAAGATATCATTCTCTGCCTGTAAGCCCGGCGCAGTTTGCGGCGATTTAAGGTAGAATGATAACCACTCCTGAATACCGCTCATGTTTGCGCGTTTAGCCATATCGCAGAAAATAGCCAAGTCTAAAGCGATAGGTGCAGCAAGGATAGAGTCGCGGCAAAGGAAGTTGATCTTGATCTGCATTTTGTAGCCTAACCAGCCAAAAATGTCGATGTTATCCCAGCTCTCTTTGTTATCACCATGTGGCGGGTAGTAGTTGATACGGATCTTGTGGAAGATCTCACCGTATAACTCAGGGTTTTCTTCCGGTTTAAGAATATCTTCTAATACACCCAGTTTAGAAACCTCTTTAGTTTTAAAGTTATCCGGATCGTCCAGTACCAAACCATCGCGGTTACCCAAAATGTTGGTTGAGAACCAGCCATGTACACCCAATGAACGGGCAGCAAGGCCTGGTGCCAGGATGGTTTTCATTAAAGTTTGGCCGGTTTTAAAGTCTTTACCTGCAATAGGGGTGTTGGTTTCTTTAGCCAACTCTATCATAGCAGGGATATCAACTGTTAAGTTAGGGGCGCCGTTAGCAAATGGTACGCCTAATTTTAAAGCTGCGTAAGCGTAGATCATGCTTGGAGCGATACGCTTATCATCATCTTTTAATGCTTGCTCAAAAGCCGCAAGAGTTTCGTGGATCTCAGAACCTTCGAAGTAAACCTCGGTTGAACCACACCATACTAAAACAACGCGGTCAAGACCGTTTTCTTTCTGGAAGTTTTGGATATCTTCCATCACCTGCTGTGCAAGCTCGTAACGGGTACCGGTTTTTACGTGGGTACCGTCAAGGTTTTTAGCGTAGTTTTTATCAAAAGCGGCTTTCATTGGTTTGATTTTCTCCAAGCCATCTTTCACTTGTTCTATCAGGCCACGCTCTAATACAGCAGCATTAACTGCAGCTTCGTACACGTTATCTTCGTACACGTCCCAGCCACCAAAAACAATATCGTTAAGGTTAGCCAACGGAACAAAATCTTTGATCTTTGGGTTGCGGTTTTCGGTACGTTTACCTAAACGGATGCTTCCCATTTGTGTTAAAGAACCAACCGGTTGGGCGATACCTTTTTTTACAGCCTCAACACCGGCAATTAAAGTAGTAGCTACTGCACCTAAACCGGGGATCAGAATACCTAATTTCCCTTCAGCAGGTTTAATGTTAATTTTCATTATTTATTGTTTGTTTTAAAAGGCAATGTAGCTTTTACTTGCGGCCCTGCTATAGGGGGCAGTGCCGGATAATAGTACATCAGTTTTTCATTACTTGTTATATAGTGGAGCGATCTGCAAATACAGATCGCCTTTACTATCGTTGTTAAATGTGTGTTTGACTCTATAGGGGTTTGGGTCAAACACTCGGCAAATAACCAAAATTCAAGTGGTAATATTTACAAAAGTTATAAAGATTACAGGCAGATGAAAAAAGGTAATTTAAATAGCTTTTTGGTAGATGCGGTAAGTTTTGTACTGATCGCCGCCAATGGCTTCTATAGCACGGTTTACCATATCGTTGTTCTCCAGTGTCCAGCTGGCTTCAGCATACTGTAACCCTTTGGCCCTGTATGCTTTAATGATAGAGCCATACAAACAAGCCTCGATACCCAGCTTACGGTAACCATCAATTACACCTAAAAGCATAATGCGGATACCTTTGATCTTCTTTTTACTGAAAAGTAATTTGAATAAGCCGGTTGGCAGCAGGCGTCCTTTTTTGATGGTTTTAAGGATAGGGTTAATATCAGGTATAGCCACACCAAAACCAACAATTTTACCATCCTGCTCGGCCAGTAAAGCAAAATCAGGGTCGAGTATCATCTTAAGGTCTTTGGCAGTGTAGTCAAATTCCTCGTTGGTCATCGGGAAGAAACCAAGGTTTTTATCCCATGCGCTATTGTAAACATCGCGCAGGGTATCGGCTTCCTGCTTAAAGTTCTTCATGTTTATTTTACGGATGGTAATGTTGCTGTTGCGTTTTAAACGCTCCTGCAATTTATCCAGCATCTGTAACGATTTATCGTTGTAGTTGCCGCCATCCCAGTGCCAGGCCAGCAGGTCTGTTTGTTTTGCAAAGCCGTAGTTCTCTAACAGGGTGATGTAATACTCCGGGTTGTACGGCATCATCACCATTGGCGAACTGTTAAAACCTTTTACCAGTAAACCTGCTACTTCGTTGGTTGACGGGTTAACAGGGCCAACAAGGTTAGTAGCGCCTTTTTCTTTCACCCACTTAGTAGCGGTATCCAACAACAGGTTGGCAACTTCCTGGTCGTTTATTACATCAAAGAAACCAAAGAAACCTTCGTTAACGTTGTTGAAGCTGTTGTGGTTGGTGTTGTAAATGGCAGCTATACGCCCCACAATTTTATCGCCGTCATAAGCCAGGAAGGTTTGCAGCGATGAGTGCTTATGAAACGGGTGCGTTGTAAGCAGGTCGCGCTGGGCAATAAATAATTCCGGTACGTAGTTACTGTCGTTCTTGTGAAGCTCATGCGGAAAATCGATAAAAGCGCCAAGTTGCTTTTTCGACTCTACCGGGATAATTGTTTTCATTTGTGGGTTGTGGGTGGGTAAGGGGTTAAACAGCAACGCCAGTTTAAAAAAACTGGCGCTCCGTATAATAATTTATGTTCTTATTGGATTTTCTCTTTCATTGCAGTTACACCAACGGCTTTAAATGCCTCTACCAGTTTTCCAACGGCTTCGTCTATCTGCTCAAAGGTGTGTGTTGCCATTAATGAGAAACGCAACAACGATGAATCTGACGGAACGGCCGGCGATACTACCGGGTTAACAAACACACCTGCTTTTTGCAGATAATTGGTAACCTGGAAGGTTTTTGCATTATCGCGGATATAGATAGGCAGGATAGGGCTTTCGGTAGCACCGATATCAAAACCTTCTTCGGTTAAAAGCTTCATGGCGTAATTAGTATTATCCCAAAGCTTTTGGATACGCTCAGGTTCGCTTTCGATGATATCTAATGCAGCAATAACGCTGGCAACAGAACCTGGTGTCATGCTCGCGCTGAACATTAATGAGCGTGCGCGATGTTTTATATAGTCGATAGTGTCATTGTCAGCAGCTATAAAACCACCTAATGACGCTAATGATTTACTGAAAGTACTCATAATAAGGTCAACCTTATCGGTTAAACCAAAGTGCGATGCTGTACCGGCACCATTGTGGCCAATAACGCCTAAGCTGTGCGCATCGTCAACCATAATGTTAGCGCCGTATTTATCAGCTAACTCAACAATTTCAGGTAATTTAACAATATCACCTTCCATGCTGAAGATACCATCAACCACGATAACTTTAACAGCTTCTTCTGGCAGGATGCTTAGTTTACGCTCAAGATCGGCCATATCATTGTGGCCGTATTTGATGGTTTTTGAGAACGACAAACGTGTGCCATCAATAATAGAGGCGTGGTCGTACTCGTCTAATATTAAATAATCATTTCTGCCGGTGATGCAAGATAACACCCCCAGGTTAACCTGGAAACCAGTGCTGAACAATACAGCAGCTTCTTTACCTACGTATTGGGCAAGGCGGTTCTCTAATTCAATATGGATATCGAGCGTACCATTCAAAAAACGTGAACCTGCACAGCCGGAGCCGTATTTATCAATAGCTTTTTTAGTGGCTTCTTTTATTTTAGGATGATTGGTTAAACCCAAATACGAATTAGAACCAAACATTAAAACACGGTGACCATTGATCATTACTTCTGTATCCTGACCCGACTCGATAGGCCTGAAAAAAGGATACAGTCCCTGTGCCCTGATCATATTTGCATCCTGGAACTGGGCGATCTTCTCGTGTAGTTTTTTAACCATTTATAAACACTGCTTAAATTTTTTGTAAAAATACCATGAATCTGTTCATGTCATGCATTATCAATGTAATTTTTTATACATACTGTTAATACAGACTTAACACAATTTCATCAGGCAAATTAATTAAAATTTTTATTTATTCGCCACCACTATTTTTCAAAATGTTGTAAAAAGTTGAAAAATCGTGCCAATTATCATCATAATCTCCTAAAAAGGTAAAATTTCTGTTGCCTATTTTTTATTAGGTCAGAATAATATCATATTCGCCAATCCTAATATTTTTTTAATGAATAAGGCGCAAAACCTTTGTGTCTGATCTTCGTTTTAAAGGTTCGCATCTAAGCACTTATGAAAAAAATTGGTTACTTTTTCCTCACTAATATAACGCTTTTTTTACCTGTAGCATTGTTTGCACAAACGCAGCCTGATACCGGCGCGGCTGTTATAACACTTCAACAAAGCATTGAGTTTGCCTTGCGCAACCAACCGCAGTTAAAACAGGCCAACATTGATGAACAGATCAACGAGCGCGATATCAAAATCGCATTATCAGCCTGGTTGCCACAGGTAACATCAAGCAATCAGTACCAGCACTATTTTCAACGCCCGGCGTTTATAGCCGGCGGTGTAGGTACAGGCACTGGTACTGGTGGCACCGGAACTGGTACAGGCGGCACAACGCAGCAGAATCTGGCAATAGCACATAATACATCAACCTTAGGTGCATCAGCAAGCCAGGTGCTATACAATAACGAGGTATTACAAGCTTCTAAAGCTTCAAAATACTCGAGATTATACTATAAGGATAATACCGAGAGTGCGAAGATCAATGTAGTGAGTGATGTGAGCAAAGCATTTTACGATGTACTGTTATCACAACGCCAGCTGGATATTATTAAAGAAGATATTGTAAGGCTTCGCCGCAGTTTAAAGGATGCTTACTCGCGCTATCAGGCAGGCGTGGTTGATAAAACCGATTACAAACAAGCTACTATAGCGCTGAATAACTCATTAGCATCGCAAAAGCAAACCGAGGAAGCTATTAAAAGTAAATCGGCTTACCTTAAACAGGTGATGGGCTTTAACCCCGACCGTAAGCTGAGTTTATCGTATGATTCTGCCGCATTGCAAGCCGAAGCCATGATAGACACTAACCAGGTGCTTAATTATGCCAGCCGTGTTGAATACCGCATGCTGCAAACGCAAAAGAACCTGGATATTGTAAATGTATCTTATTATAAATGGGGCTTTTTGCCATCTATATCAGCAATTGGGGGTTACAGCCTGGCTTATTTTAATGATAATTTCTCCAAATTGTACAACGATGCATTTCCTACCTCATTTGCAGGGTTAACTTTGAGTATCCCAATCTTTCAGGGTGGTAAACGTTTGCAGAATTTGGCAAAAGCACGCCTGCAGGTTGAACGTACCGATCTTGACCTGATCAACAGCCGTAATTCTATCAATACAGAATATACGCAGGCATTGGCTAATTATAAAGGCGCTTATGCAAACTGGAAAGCTTTAAACGAGAACGTGGCTTTAGCTAACGATGTATATAAGGTAGTTGATCTGCAATATCGCGAGGGGATAAAAACTTACCTGGATGTTATTGTAGCCCAGGCCGATCTGCGTACTGCCGAGCTTAATTACTATAACGCCTTGTTCCAGTTGCTGGCAAGCAAGATAGATCTGCAACGATCATTAGGTACTTTACCTGTACAATAAAAACTCAAGAAAACTCAAACATCATCACTCAACACGAGACAACACATAAAATGAAAAACACATATAATTACTGCATCGCCGCGCTTGCTTTATTGTCGGTATCTGCCTGTAAAAGCAAATCCGGTAAGCAAGCCGCTGCTATGCCACCAACCCCGGTAAATGTTATTGAGGCCAAAAAGGCCGACGCCTTGTATTACGATAAATACCAGGGTACCGTTGTTGCGCTTAACAATGTTGAATTGCGTAGCCAGGTATCGGGCTTTATTACCGGTATATTCTTTAAAGAAGGTACAGTAGTTACCAAGGGCACGCCTTTATATGAGATAGATAAGCGTAAGTACGAAGCTGCCTATCAGCAGGCACAGGCAAACCTCATAAGCGCTAAAGCAAACCTTAGCAAAGCGCAAAAGGATATTGACCGTTATGATATGTTGTTAAAGAATGATGCCGTTGCCCGCCAAACGGTTGACCAGGCTGCCGCAGCTTACGAAACTGCAAAAAGCCAGGTGGCGGTTGCAAAAGCAGGTGTTGAATCTGCCGGTACCGATCTTTCTTACGCTACTATCCGTGCACCATTCACCGGCCGCATTGGTATATCGCAGGTTAAGCTGGGCGCACAGGTTAGTCCGGGTACTACCTTATTAAACACTATATCAAGCGGTAATCCTATAGGTATTGATGTGGTGGTGAATGAGCAAGACATTAACCGTTTTTATAAACTTCAAAAAGCCTATACAGACACAACATTCAAGTTGCAACTGGCTGATGGCAATATTTATAATAAAACAGGTAAGATATTCGCTATTGATCGTGGTGTAACTGACCAAAGCGGTAGCATAAAAGTGCGTGTTGAGTTTGCCAATCCTAACGATGAGTTAAAAGATGGTATGAGCGGCGTGCTACAAGTACTGAATGATAATTCTGGTAACCGTGTACAGATCCCTTACAAAGCTATTACCGAGCAAATGGGCGAGTTCTTTGTGTTTATCTCCAAAGATACTGTGGCCGAGCAACGTAAAGTTGTTTTAGGCCCACGCATACAAGCTAACGTAGTTATTATGGATGGCGTGCAACAAGGCGATAAGGTGATAACAGAAGGTTTCCAACGCTTACGCGATGGCGGCAAAATAACACTTGGCCCACCTGCAGGCGCTGCTGCGCAAGGTAAGGATGGTGCTAAGGCCGGTGCACAAGCTAAGTAGTACCGACATCAAGAACTAAAGTTATTTGGCGGCCCTGCCGCAACTACCGAAAAAAGACATAAACAATGATCGCAGATACTTTTATACGACGCCCGGTAACCGCAATCGTGATATCGCTGGTGATCCTCATAGTAGGGGTGCTGGCTATATCGAGCCTGCCTATTGGGCAATACCCTGAAATTACGCCGCCAACCGTACAGGTTACCGGTAACTACACCGGTGCTGATGCGTTAACGGTTGAACAAACCGTAGCTACCCCGGTAGAGGTGCAGGTAAACGGTACACCCGGCATGACCTACCTGCAAAGTAACAGCACAGGTAACGGCCAAATGAGCATGACCGTTAACTTTGAAGTGGGTACAGACATTAATATTGCTGCTTTGGACGTGCAGAACCGTGTAGGTATTGCACAGCCAACCCTACCGCAAGAAGTACAGCGTTTAGGTTTAACAGTGCGTAAACGTAACCCAAGTATATTGATGCTTGTGGCTTTGTATGCACCCAATGGCACCCACGACGTAACGTTTACTGACAACTACGCTAATATATTTGTTAAGGATGCTCTGTTGCGTACTAAAGGTGTGGGCGACGTATTTACACGCGCCGATGATTTTAGTATGCGTATTTGGCTTAAGCCTGATAAACTTGCAGCCCTTGGCATGACAGCCGCCGATGTTACCGCTGCGTTATCAGAGCAGAACGCGCAGGTAGCCGCAGGTACGGTAGGTGCTACACCACAAACCAAAGGGCAAACCTTTGAGTACACCGTATTGGTAAAAGGCCGTTTAGTAAAGCCAGAAGAATTTGAAAATATAGTTGTAAAAACTATCCCGAGCAGTGGTACTATAGTTCACCTTAAAGATGTAGCCCGTGTGCAGTTAGGTAAATTTAACTACGCAGGTAACTCATTTATTGATGGCAAAAGAGCTTCATACCTGTTGATATACCAGGCACCGGGTAGCAACGCTATCGAAACTGCTGATAACGTAACTGCAACTATGGAACAGCTTAAAAAGTCGTTCCCTAAGGATATTGCTTATGTGGTGCCATTTGAGTCGGTAACTGTGGTGCGTGTATCATTGCATGAGGTGATCGAGACTTTGGTTATTGCTTTGGGGCTGGTAATTGTGGTGGTGTTCTTATTCCTGCAAAACTGGCGCACAACACTTATTCCGGTATTGGCTATCCCTGTATCTATTGTAGGTACGTTCATCTTCTTCATCCCGTTAGGCTTTACCATCAATACGCTTACCCTCTTCGGTTTCGTACTCGCCATAGGTATTGTGGTAGATGATGCGATCGTAGTGGTTGAGGCCGTGCAGCATAACATGGACGAGAACGGCATGAGCCCTAAGGATGCTACGCATGAAGCCATGAAGGAGATCTCGGCACCGGTAATTGCCATTGCATTGATCCTGGCGGCGGTATTTGTGCCGGTAGGTTTTGTGCCGGGTATTGTGGGCAGGCTGTACCAACAGTTCGCTATCACCATCGCTATTTCGGTATTGATCTCGGCTTTCGTGGCGTTATCGCTTACACCTGCATTGTGTACCTTATTATTACGTCCGCATAAGATTGATGAGAACTCTGGTGGTTTAAATAAGTTCTTCTACAAATTCAACCAATGGTTTGATAGGGTAACGGGCCGTTACCGTAACGCTGTTGATAAGAGCATCAAAGGCTCTAAGTACGTTATTATCGTATTGGTGTGTATCATTATTGGAACTATCCTACTGTTTAAGGGTAAATCATCAGGTTTCATACCCTTGGAAGATGAGGGGCGTATCATTATCACTTACGACTTACCTGAAGGTTCTGCAACTGAGCGTACCGTAGATGTATTGCACACGATGATGAAGCAATTGGACAGCATCCCGGGTATAAATCACTATGCAGCGTTGGGCGGCTTAAACGCGGTTAACTTTGCAACCAAATCAAACAGTGCTACCATATTCGTTCAGCTAAAACCTTGGGACGAGCGTAAAACCCCTGAGACACAGAAAGACTCGCTGATCAGTATCATGCAGAAAAAGCTTTCTAAAACCAAAGAGGCAAGTGTGGTGGTAATATCTCCGCCGGCAATTCCGGGTTTGGGTAATACGGGCGGTTTCTCGTTCATCTTGCAAGAAAAGGAAGCAGGCGGTGAGATCACTAACTTTGAGAAGGTACTGCAAGGTTTTTTGGCCGAGGTTAATAAGCGCCCTGAGATATCTAAAGCTTTCTCATTCTTTACTGCGCATACACCGGCTTACCAGCTCACCATAGACCGTGAGAAGACCAAAAAGCTGGGTGTAAAGCTATCTGACGTAAATAACGCCCTGCAAACATACATGGGTAGCTCTTACGTTAACGACTTTACCATCTACGGTCGTAACTTCAGGGTAGTTACACAGGCAGATACTAACTACCGTACCAGCATTGGCAACATTGGCCAATACTTTGTACGTAATGATGCTGGTGCCATGGTGCCATTAAGCACGCTTACTACTTATAAGGTAATAGAAAATGCACCGCTGATATCGCACTATAACTTGTTCCGTTCTGCAGAGATAAACGGTAACGCTGCACCGGGTTACAGTAGCGGCGACGCTATTAAGGCCTTGCAGGAAGTTGCTGCGCAGAACCTGCCGCAAGGTTACGGTTACGAGTTCTCGGGCTTAAGCCGCGAGGAATTGCTATCGGGATCTAAAACCGTATACATATTCATATTATCTATCGTATTCGTATTCCTGTTCCTGGCCGCGTTGTATGAGAGCTGGTCGGTACCGTTCTCGGTATTGTTAGCTGTACCGCTTGGTGCGTTTGGCGCGATATTGTTCCTTACCTTTTGGCCAAAACTAACCAACAACGTTTACGCGCAGATAGGTTTGATTACCCTGATAGGTTTGGCTGCTAAGAATGCCATCCTTATTGTGGAGTTTGCCAAAGAGCGTGTAGATAGAGGTATGGAACTGGAGAAAGCAACATTAGAAGCAGTAAGGCTCCGTTTGCGCCCTATTGTGATGACATCGCTTGCGTTTATCCTGGGTGTTGTGCCATTGCTATTTGCATCAGGTGCAGGTGCCGAGTCGCGTAAAACTATCGGTTGGACGGTGTTTGGTGGTATGTTGGCCGCAACATCCTTAGCTATATTCATCGTACCGGTATTATACTATATCATTACAAAGTTTGCCTATGGCAAAGAAAAGCTGGCCGAGCTTGAGAAAAATTATAAGCCCGATCCGCATCTCGACCACGACAGTCAATAATATTCAAAGTCCCGACTCATTAGTTGGGACTTTTTTGTTGGTATTTGATTAGAATGGCATGAAAAAGAGATGAAAATTACAAGGCCTGATATCTATGCTATATCTATCACCATACACTTTTGTATCATATCATACACGAAAAAATATGCAGACCAATATTATTTCATATAGCTTTCAAAAGCGTAATTAAGCCCTTTAAAACCGATGAACCAAATTGATTATCAGTATATAAATTATATTTTCACGTGTAAAAATTAACATTAGTCCTTAGCTGTCGCTGTATTGTTTTGCATGCATTTGGCATTAATTGGCAAAGTATTTGATTAAGGGGGTATATCACAATTGAAATATTGTTTAATCTAAAACAACACGACAATGAAAAAAGTAAACAAACTGATAGCTGCAGCATTTACCGCAGCAGCTTTATTTATCGGAACAAATGTAAACGCACAAACCACTCCAAAAAGTAACTGGAGATTAGGTATAGGTGTAGAAGGTTTAGCACCGGTTGGTGATCTGCATACAGGCTCTAACTTTGGTTTAGGTGGTACTGCCCGCCTACAATATGGCCTTGGCTCAAACGTAGCGTTATCATTAACATCAGGTTACTATAATTTCTTCGCTAAAGAAGTAAATGGCATTAAAGGCGATGATTTAGGTATAGTACCGGTTAAAGCTGGTATCAAAGCTTTCGTAGCTAACAATATCTACTTAGGTGCTGAGATAGGTGCCGGTTTTGAAACCCGTGAAAATGGTAACACCAAGCTGATCGCATCACCAGGTATTGGTTGGGCTAACAGTAGCTGGGATGTAGGTGCGCGTTACGAGAACTTCTCTGGCCAAAGCAACAACTACGGTACAGTTGGCCTGCGCATAGCTTACGGTTTCCCATTGTAACCAAACCTACTAAGAGAATAAGTTAAAAGAAAAGCCCTTCCGAATATCCGGAAGGGCTTTTTTAATTCTTTCAATTCAATTAATTCGGGTTCAGACTAACTTCGCCAGTGCAGCTTTAATTCTGCTTACTGCTTCTACCAATTTATCTTCTGCAGCTGCGTAAGAGATACGGATAGATTTTTTATCACCGAATGAATCGCCACCTACAGTAGCAACGTGCGCTTCTTCTAACAGGAAAATAGATAGTTCATCGGCATCTTTAATGGTTTTGCCATTGTAGCTTTTGCCGAAGAATGCAGTAACGTTAGGGAAGAAGTAGAAAGCACCATCGGGCAGGTTAACCTCAATACCCGGGATATCTTTTAATAAGCCGTAAACCAGGTCGCGGCGTTTCTGGAACTCATCGCGCATTTGGTGAACGGTTTCTAAACCACCTTCATAAGCGGCAACACCAGCTTTTTGGGTGATAGAGCAAGTACCTGAGGTAACCTGCCCCTGCATCTTATCAAAAGCAGCTGCAAATTCGCTGTTTGATGCAGTGTAACCAATTCTCCAGCCTGTCATGGCAAATGCCTTAGACCAACCGTTGATGATCACTACGCGGTCCTTAATGCTCTCAAACTGCGCAATAGATTCGTGGCCACCAATAAAGTTGATGTGCTCGTATATCTCATCACTCATGATGTATACATGAGGGTTTTTCTCAAATACTTTAGCCAAACCTTCCAGTTCATCTTTGCTGTAAACGCTACCCGTTGGGTTACATGGTGATGAAAACATGAACAGTTTAGTTTTTAGCGTAATAGCTGCCTCTAATTGCTCAGGTGTAATTTTAAAATTGGTTTCAACAGTAGTATCAATGAAAACGCTTACGCCTTCGGCCAGTTTAACTACCTCAGAATATGATACCCAGTAAGGAGTAGGGATAATAACTTCTTCGCCGGGGTTAACCAAACAAAGTACCGCGTTGGCAATAGCTTGTTTAGCACCGGTTGAAACTACAATTTGCGTATCAGTATAATCCAGGTTGTTCTCATCCTTCAGCTTCTTTACAACAGCCTTGCGCAGATCTGGGTAGCCCGCAACAGGGGTGTAGTAAGTAAAGTTCTTATCCATGGCGGTCTTGGCAGCATCCTTTACATACTCAGGGGTATGAAAATCGGGTTCACCAAAACTAAGGCTTATCACATCTACGCCTTTAGCCGCCAGTTCGCGGCCCATTTTTGCCATTTTAATGGTCTGAGATTCTGACAGGTTGTTTATCCTGTTACTTAATGCGCTCATATAATTTATGTTAGTGCGGCAAATATAAAAAATTAGTTTGCCCATGGGCCGAAGACCCTGTTGATTTACTAACTTTTAAGAAAATGATAAATCGGGATGTAATTAAGGGGGATGCATAAACGAATTGATAATGCGGCAGGCCAGGATGATGTTATATTATTTAGTTATATTGGCTTAAACTAAAGCCTTATGCACCGCTTTGCAAACACCGCATTAATCCTGTTGTCTATCGTAGGTATTTGCGGGTGCACGCAACCGGCCGCAGATAAACCTGTGGAAGGTAACGCGGTTAAAGGTTCAGCAAAGCTTAAGAATATCGCGTACACGGATCCATCAGCCAAAGTTATCCATGTATTTGTTGCCTTATGCGATAATAAATACCAGGGAATTGTACCCGTACCCAAAGCCATAGGTAATGGACAAGACCCCGAAACCAACCTGTATTGGGGATGTGATAATGGTGTGCGTACCTACTTTAATAAAAGTAAAGATTGGCAATTGCTGCAAAAACGTAAGCAGAAGAACCAGTTGTTAGAGCGTGTTATCTACAAGCACCGCAAGCAAAACGTTTATCTGGTTGCCGATGCCTGGGATGGGAGAACCATTGAAAAAACAACAGAAGAGTTTCTGTTCAGCTGTGCAGGACAACTGAAAGATACCGTGCATTATAAAGATAAGGTGATTGGCATTGGTGGAAATGCCCAATTGCTATCCTATATAGGTCACGATGGCTTAATGAACTTTAGCCTTAGCGATAAGTTCAATAATGCTGATGGCAAAACCCGCGACTGCATTATATTGGCCTGTACCAGTCAAAAATATTTCGGTTATTTTATAAAGAATGCGAAAGCCAAACCTTTAGTGTGGACGGCCAGCCTGATGTGCCCGGAAGCGTATACTCTGCATGATGCGATAACGGGTTATCTTAATAATGAGTCTAATAAGCAAATAAGAAACAGGGCAGTGGCTGCTTACGTTAAATATCAAAAGTGCAGCCAGTCAACCGCTTTAAATATATTGGTGTCGGGTTTCTGATATTTAAATCTCTTTAAACCATCCACTAACTCAATCGTTACAATTTCAGAGCGCGCTCAAGGGTAAATTTTACTAAGTTTGCCCATCCAAATAAAAGCAGGTTTTGAAACAGCAAAAACGGATAATCCTCGTCTCGTTAATTACCGGCATCATCTTAATGGTGTTAAAGTTTAGCGCCTACCTGCTTACCAACTCCAACTTTGTACTGACTGATGCTGCCGAAAGCATTGTGAACGTTGTGGCCAGTGGTTTTGCGTTTTACAGTATTTACCTGGCATCAATGCCGCGTGATGAAAATCACCCTTACGGGCACGGTAAAGTAGAGTTTTTCTCAGTATTTATTGAAGGTGCGCTGATAGGCATTGCCGGGGTGATGATCATCCTAAAATCGGCTTATAGCTTTTTTAATCCCGAGGAAATCCATGATCTGTTGTTGGGTGCCAGCATCATCGGCGTTACTGGCTTAGTAAACGGTTTGCTGGGCTATTACATGATCCAGAAAGGTAAATCCATCCCATCTATCACTATTGAGGCTGATGGCCGTCATTTATTGACAGATACTGTTACCAGCGCTGGTTTAGTAGTGGGCTTATTGCTTATCTACTTTACCAAAATACTTTGGCTGGATAGCGCACTGTCAATTTTAGTGGGTATTTATATTGTATTTACCGGTTATAAACTCATTCGCCGTTCGGTAGCAGGTTTGATGGATGAAACCGACTTTGATATTGTTACCGAAGTAGTAAAAGTATTGAGCGAGCAACGCCACGAGGAATGGATAGATATCCACAACCTGCGTGCACAGAAATATGGCCACGAATTGCATATCGATTGCCATTTAACGCTACCAAATTACTTCGACCTGAACAGGGTGCATGATGAGGTTAAACTGGTAGATAAACTGATCAACGAGAATGCTGGTATCCGTACGGAGTTCTTTATCCACACCGACCCCTGTCTGCCGTATTGCTGCCACTACTGCAGCATGCCTAACTGCCCTATACGCAGCGAGGCCAAACGCGAGGATATACCATGGACTTTAGAGAACGTGATGGCAAACAAGAAACATTATGAGCAGTAAAGGTTTTTTCAATGTGCGGGTTTATGGCCTGCTCATTAACGATAATAATGAGTTGCTGATAAGCGACGAGCAGGAGCAGGGTATGCGTTTTACCAAACTGCCCGGTGGCGGCTTAGAATACGGCGAAGGCCTGATTGAAGGCCTTAAGCGCGAGTTTGTTGAAGAATGCAATACTGAAATTGAGATAGTCGACCATTTTTACACTACGGATTTCTTTGTAAAATCAGCCTTTAACGATTCGCAGATCATCAGTGTTTATTATACCGTTAAGGCTGTCTCTGATCTGCGTTTTATCATCAAAACCAATGTGTTTGATTTTGACGGTGAAGGAGATATTCTGCAATCCTTTCGCTGGGTTAAACTGAGCGAACTTACCGTTGAAGATTTTACTTTCCCGATAGACCAGCACGTGGCTGAGCTATTAATTAAAAGCCTATGAATTTATCAGAACGCGACCTTGCCGTAATATGGCACCCCTATACTCAAATGAAAACCGCCCAACCGCCTATCCCGATAGTGCGTGGCGAGGGTACCTGTGTATTTGACGAGGACGGTAAAAAATATATCGACGCCGTATCATCATGGTGGGTAAATATTCACGGGCATTCGCACCCTTACATTGCTCAAAAAGTAGCTGAGCAATTGACCCGACTTGAGCATGTGATATTTGCCGGCTTTACCCATCCCGGCGCAGTTGAACTGGCCGAGCGGCTTTTAGCTATCCTGCCTGATAATCAAAAGAAAGCTTTCTATTCTGACAATGGCTCAACCGCTATTGAGGTGGCTATAAAAATGTGCCTGCAGTACTGGCACAACAAGGGCGAGCAGCGCACAAAGATATTAGCCTTCAAGAATGCCTATCACGGCGATACCTTCGGTGCCATGTCCGTTAGTGGCAGGAGTGCTTTTACCGCTGCTTTCGATAGCTTATTGTTCGAGGTAGAGTTTATCGATCTGCCTACCGACGATAACGTTGATAGTCTCAAATCTCAGATCTCGCATCTCAAATCTCAGTTAGCCTGCTTTATTTTCGAGCCGCTGGTACAAGGATCAGCAGGGATGATCATGTACGAAGCACGCCATCTGGAAACTTTAATGGCACATTGCAAACGAGAGGGTGTGTTGCTGATAGATGATGAGGTATTCACCGGTTTTGGCCGTACGGGTAAACCATTTGCCTGCAACCATGTGCAAACCCAGCCGGACATCATGTGTTTTTCTAAAGGATTGACTGGCGGTACCATGGCATTCGGTTTAACAACCTGTACGCAGGAAATATACAATGCTTTTTTATCTGACGATAAGATGAAAACGCTTTTTCACGGGCATTCTTATACCGCTAATCCCGTTGCTTGTGCGGCGTCTTTAGCCAGTTTAGATTTGTTTTTAGACACGGCCACCCAGCAAAATATCGATAAGATAGTTGCCCGTCATGAGGCTTTTGCTGAAAAGATAAAAGACCATAAACGTATTGCCACCTATCGCCAAACGGGTACTATACTGGCTATGGAATGGGAAACGGGTAATAACACCTCATACTTCAGCAACCTGCGCGATAAGCTTTATCACTTCTTTTTAGATAAAGGCATTATATTGCGCCCGCTGGGGAATATCATCTATATTTTACCCCCGTATTGCATTACTGATGCAGAACTGGACTACATTTACGCTGCCATTGAGCAAGCGCTCGATACTATTTAAATTATGGAACTATCTACCTTACTGCCTAAAATAATTGCCGATAATCAGTTGCATGCACGCTGGTTAAATACGCTGTCGCTGATGGAAAATACCGGCGCCCGTAAGATCTCGGCCAGCGAAGACCCTGTTACTGTTACCTACATCATCCTTAAACACGCTGCCGAAGAACACCGCCATGCGTTTTATCTGAAGAAACAAATAGAAAAAGCGGGTAAAGATCTTTGCCCTACATATTCAACCGAATACCTGGTTGCACCTGCCGATAGCAAATATTACCTTCACCAGCTTGATATTGATGTTTGCCGTTACCTTAAAAAAGAATTAGGCCTTAGCGGTGCAGAGTTACGTTTTGCAGCATATTTGCTGGTAACATACGCTATTGAGGTACGTGCTGATGAACTTTACCCTGTTTACCAGGACGCCCTTGATGCGGCAGGCAGCAAAGTGAATGTAAAATCAATCATCCTGGAAGAAGAAGGCCACCTGGAAGAGATGATCAATCAATTAAAGCATTTTTCGCCGCAATGGGAGATGCACGCGCAAAAAGCTGTGGAGATGGAGACTAATTTATTTAACCTTTGGGTTAGGGGTTTAAACGCTGAGTTGAATAAATAAGAGTAGAGTAGATTATTTTGCGTTTTATTTAATATATATTAGCGTGAAATAGCTGGTATTTTATTAATCCTAAATCCTTAAAATTATGAAAAAGCTTTTTTTATTATCTCTGCTTGCAATAAGCACTATTGCCACAAATGCTGTAGCTGCTTCTAAAGTAATGAAAGTTAAGAGCAACTCTTCATTTGCAACATCAAAAATAACATTTAAAGAAAACATTAACCAAAAGCCTCGTTATTTCGTTTTTGAAGATAACGGCAAGCTTTGGCTTTTAACTATTTATGACAACGGAAATGCCGAATTAACTTATATCGGCACACCTATAGTTACCTAATCCAGTTATATTTAATTTAACCAGCTTTTTTACATTGAAAATATTCATCCAAATAAGCTGAATGTTTTCAATGTTTACATAACCAATAAAAAAGGTAAGCCCTTGGGCTTACCTTTTTTATTGGTAGTATTTTGTATGTTTTAATTACCGCCGCCCATTGATTTCAGATCGTCAAGGGTGATCTTGTCAAAATCGGCGGGGATACCGAAAGTGCCCGCAGGAACTTTTTGCTCTACTATGCTTTTAACGGTTACTTCAGCAGCTTGTCCGTTCTGGAAAGTAGCATATTGGATAGGCACGCCACCTGCTTTAGCATAAACTTTTGCACCACCTATTGGTGGTAAAGTAATATCATTAGTTATCCATATATCGTATGTTTTGCCACTTTTGGAGTCTTTAGCTACCACTTTTTTGCAATTAAAACCGCTGATAACTTTTGTTTCAGTACCCGGAGTGAAAGCGAAAACAGGTAATTTAGCTTGTTCTTCTTCAATTTCAGCAGGGCTTGCAATAGCCGCTTTTTTTATCGATGCTACAGGCACATCAACCAATACAGCCATTGATTTGGCATCTTTATCTGTTAATACCTTAATAGCGGCGGGGCCTGCGTTGAAAGTAGTAGCGCTTGAATCAGCCCTAAACCAGGTTTTGATCTCTACGCTTTGTCCCTGTATGGTACTGCCGATAGTAATAACGCCTTCTTTATAAGCTTTTTGAGCGCTGGCGTTCATTGCGGTTGCAGAAAGCACAAGGCCCAATGCAGCGGTAAATAATTTACTCTTCATAGTTTTAATTTGAGAATACAATTTAGTGTGTAATTAACTGAGTGCAAAATTTTTTATGATAAATTATCATAATTGTTAATTAGATAGCAATACCAAAGCTTTGTTACGCTTTAATAACGCATATTTTTTGCCATCCTGTTTCAAATGCTCAATATAAACCTTGCTGTTAGTACCATCAATTATTAATGGCACATTGGCCAGTGTGGTGTCGGGTGCGGTATTATTGCTCAAGTAAGCTTTATCTATTAGCATATCTGCGGGGATAGACTTAAAACGGCTGCTATCGTTTAATAGCAACAGCTTTTTATTTCGGAACCACACAAGCGCATCTTTCTTTAAAAGATAGTTAATGCTGATAGTGCTGCTGAACGGTAGTACTTCATAAGTGGTTATCTGCAAACTATCCAGACAGGGCTGTATGGCGTATTGGAAATTTTTATCGTTTTGTGGCAGATCGGTCAGTACAACGCCTTTGCTGCCATGTTTGAAAACAATGCCTTGGTGCTTGCGGAGATTTAAGAATGTTACAAGATTAGTATTGTCTGCTTTGAATTTTTTAAGCGAAATGCCGCAGCTGAATATCAATACGCCTATCAGCGACGCGAATAAAGCGCCTTTGCTTTTTTTGTAGATGCAATAAAAAACGAGGCCAATAATGATATTAAGCAGGATAAACTCCGTTTTAGTTATCCATATTTTGCCAAAGCTTGCATAAGGTGCCTGTTCAATAACCACCAGCATTTTATTCATCAGCAGGATGCTTTTTTCAAGGATGTAACCCAGTGTTTTTGATACAAACGGTATCTGCGGCAGTAACAGAAAGGTCAGTCCGCTGTACATAATAACGGCAACGGGGATAATAATAAGCAGGTTGCTCAGCAAAAAATAAACCGGGAATTGATGGAAATAATATGCACTCAGCGGAAATGTGGCCACCTGCGCTGCGATAGACACCGAGCTGACCATCCAAAGCTTATCAGCTGCTTTGTTTTTGAATGTAAACCATTGGTAAATAATAGGTTGGAAGACAACCAGGCCCGCAACGGCGAGGTAGGAGAGCTGAAAGCCTACATCCGTCAGCAAATACGGGTCATACAACAGCAACACAAATGCCGATACTGCCAGTATGTTCAGGTTACTGATATGCCTGCTGTATGTTTTACCCGCTATGACCAACGTTATCATCAGTGCCGCACGATTTACTGCCGGAGAAAAGCCCGTAAGCAAAGCATAAGCCCATATTACCAAAATGATCATAATAGCCCTCGTAACTTTAGTGCGGGGATGGTTCATAAAGCCAAGCAGAAAGGAGAGGAGCGCCAGCAAGATAGCCACATGCCCGCCGGATACCGACAGGATATGAATGGTGCCGGTTTTAGAATATGCCTGCATTACATCATTGCTCAGATCTGTTTTATAACCGAGTATAAGGGTTGAGGCTACGGCAATAGCCGTAGTGTCACGCATGTTGCTCTTTAACTTATTCACCAGGCGCTGGCGTATGTCAAGGGCGAAAGAAATAGCCGGGTTGCCTTTGCCTGCATCAACCACGCGGTATTGCTTTGGGTAAAGGTAGGCCTGGTAGTAAATGTTTTTGTGTGCCAGGTATTGCTTATAGTTAAACTCGCCGGGGTTATAAGGCGGCTCAACTTTGTCGTATTTGGCAGGAATGAGTAATTGCTCTCCGTAGAATAGGTTATTGGCGAGCTCGTCTTTAATAGTAATAAGTATAGTGCCGCTGGTTTGATGAAGCTTATCATTTTTTACGGCTGCAACCACCTCTGCCGTAAACCTAACTAAATCGTCTTTTACTTTGGGCTCTGATGTAATATTTACCAGCAATTCGCCGGCTTTTTGCTTGCTGAAATGATCTGGTTGGTGTAACTCATTCCGCTGATAAATAAGATACCAACCTGAGGTAAATAATATACTTAGGATAAGCACCCCGCCTAACCATCCATACTTATAAACATTAAGTGGCCGATAAAAGAAATTGAGCGAGGCGAATACGATGCTCAATACAACAAATGGAATCAGTGCGATAGATCTGTCTTCATCAGGAAAAGCCAATGCACAACCAATACCCGTCATAAGGGGTATAAGCAGTAAAGCAGCAGGAAATTTGCCTTTGTATGCGGCTATCATTTATACACCGGTGAATTGGATAAGGTATCGCCGGAATAAAAATAACAGTTCTAAGCTTTATTACAACTCGTTACGTACTTCTAAAAGGAAACTTTTTAAACTTTCAAGCGAATCAATAATGCGCTGGTTATCGCGCGTATTGCCACTATCGTTCTTCAGGTGGTCTTTAGCGCCTTGTAAAGTATAGCCTTTATCACGGATAAGATGAAAAATGATCTTCAGGTTCTCTATATCCTCGGGCGTAAAATAGCGATTGCCTTTTTTGTTCTTCTTTGGGGTAAGAACATCAAATTCCTTCTCGTAAAAACGAATAAGCGATTGATTCACATCAAACATGGCCGATACCTCGCCCATGGTATAATACATTTTAGTGATGTCGCGATCTTTATAAGGCATACGCAAATGTAAGATTTTGGATAAGAAGTCCGCAAGTCTGGAAGATAGAAAGTCCGGAAGTAGCTACAAGGAAAGTTTTTATACATTCGGACTTCTGACTTTCCGACTTTCGGACTACATTTGCACCACTATGACCGCTTCTGAAATACGCAAAGCTTTTCTTGATTTTTTTGCCTCAAAAGGGCATTTAATTGTGCCGAGTGCACCTATTGTTGTAAAAAACGACCCTACACTGATGTTCACCAACGCAGGTATGAACCAGTTTAAGGATGTGTTTTTAGGCGAAGCACCGGCCAAAGCCCCTCGCGTGGCAGATACACAACGTTGCCTTCGCGTAAGCGGTAAGCACAACGATCTGGAAGAGGTAGGGGTTGATACCTATCACCACACCATGTTTGAGATGCTGGGCAACTGGAGCTTTGGCGACTATTTTAAAAAGGATGCCATTGCCTGGAGCTGGGAATTACTGACTGAAGTTTATAAGCTTGATAAAAACCGCCTGTACGTAACCTATTTTGAAGGTGACGAAAAGGAAGGCCTTGAAAAAGATACCGAGACCTTCGATCTGTGGAAACAGTTTGTAGATGAAAGCCATATCCTGCCCGGAAATAAGAAAGATAATTTCTGGGAGATGGGCGAGACAGGCCCTTGCGGGCCTTGTTCTGAGATCCACTTTGACAGTCGCCCGGATAACGAGCGTGCTGAGGTAAGCGGTGCCACACTGGTAAACGCGGATCACGACCAGGTGATTGAGATCTGGAACAACGTATTTATGCAGTTTAACCGTGTTAAAGACGGTTCGCTGCACCAGTTGCCAGCCAAACACGTGGATACCGGTATGGGCTTTGAGCGTTTAGTGCGCGTACTGCAAGGCAAAACGTCAAACTATGATAGCGACGTTTTCCAGCCAATGATCTCTTTCATTGCTGAGAAAAGCGGTATAAAATACAATGCTGCCGCCAAACCCGGCGACGAGGATTGGGCAGCAGCAGTGGCCATGCGCGTACTGGCAGACCATATCCGTGCGGTAAGCTTTGCCATTGCCGATGGACAGCTGCCGGCAAGCAACAAGGCTGGTTACGTTATCCGCAGGATACTACGCCGCGCGGTGCGTTACAGCTACCAGACATTGGGCTTTAAGGAGCCTTTCTTTAATCAGTTGGTGCCGTTGTTGGCTGAGCAGTTTAAGGGTGTGTTTGATGAGCTGTATAGTCAGAAAGATTTTGTTCAGAAGGTTGTTTTGGAAGAAGAGACAGCTTTCCTGCGTACCTTGGCAGCTGGTATTAGAAGATTTAATGAGTATGTTTTGCCTATACAGCGTATAGGGGTAATCAATATAGTGGATCCCGAAACGGATATGCGCGAACTTGATGATACAAAAAGAAATAACGCAGAGGATATAGCTAATCATAGACTTTCAGGCAATTTTGCATTTGAGTTATCCGATACCTACGGTTTTCCTATCGACCTTACCGAGCTAATGGCCCGCGAAAAAGGCTGGACAGTTGATATCGAAGGTTATGAAAAAGCTCTTCAGGCCCAAAAACTACGCTCACGCGCAGCTACTGCTGTTGATACTGGTGATTGGGTGGTACTTCGCGGTGGCGATAACACTCACTTTATTGGCTATGATGAAATTTATACCCAAACTGATATCCTGAAATACCGCACGGTTACCGCAAACGGTAAAAAGCAATACCAACTTGTATTGGCCGAAACCCCTTTCTATGCCGAAAGTGGTGGCCAGGTAGGCGATACAGGAGTAATTACAACGGAGTGGTATGACGAAACCAAGGGCAACCTTACCTTTGAAGTTACTGATACTAAAAAAGAAAACGGACTGATCATCCATTACGCTACGTTGCAACCTTATTATACAGAGGACGGCCCGGCAGAGTGGACATTGCCAAACCCGATGCCTACGCGCGTTTACGCAGGTATAAACCAGGGGCACCGCATCATGACCAATGCAAACCACTCGGCTACGCACTTGCTGCATGCTGCCCTTAAAGAATTGCTGGGCGAGCACGTTAACCAAAAAGGCTCACTGGTAAACCCGGATCAGCTGCGTTTCGACTTTTCGCACTTCGCCAAGGTTACCGATGACGAGATCGAATCGCTTGAGCGCATTGTAAACCAAAAGGTACGAGAAGGCATTCCGCTAAAAGAAGAACGCAACGTATGGTACAACGATGCCATAGCAAGTGGTGTTACTGCGTTGTTTGGCGAAAAGTATGGTGACAGAGTGCGTGTGATTACTTTTGATGATAACTACAGCAAAGAACTTTGCGGTGGTACCCACGTAAAAAATACAGCCGAGATAGGTTTCTTTAAGATAACCGGAGAGAGCGCGGTAGCTGCAGGCGTTCGTCGTATAGAAGCCATTACCGGCTATCACTCGCAGGATTTTATTCAGAACCAGGCAA
Source organism: Mucilaginibacter conchicola (assembly GCF_003432115.1). Classification (GTDB taxonomy): domain Bacteria; phylum Bacteroidota; class Bacteroidia; order Sphingobacteriales; family Sphingobacteriaceae; genus Mucilaginibacter; species Mucilaginibacter conchicola. The sequence continues at coordinate 742,313 of NZ_QWDC01000001.1, read as the reverse complement.
GGCAGATAAAAGGGTTGAAAGAACTGCTTAAAAACCCCGCCGACCTTTCTGCAAGTATCGAGAACCTGATACAGGAAAATCAGCGCCTTAAGAAAGAGCAGGAAAAAGCCGTATTGCTAAAGGCATCAGGCCTAAAAGATGATCTGGCTAAAAAAGCACAGGAAATAAACGGCGTAAACTTTATTGCCGAGCGCGTGGAGTTGCCAAATGCCGATGCCATCAAGAATCTGGCTTATCAGCTTAAGGATATTGTTCCTAACCTTTACCTGGTATTGGCAGCCGAAATAAACGGAAAACCGAACATCACGGTAATGATAGCCGATAACCTGGTTAAGGAAAAAGGCCTGCATGCAGGTAATATCGTAAAAGAACTGGCTAAAGAAGTTAAAGGCGGGGGCGGTGGTCAGCCGTTCTTTGCTACGGCAGGCGGCAGCGATGCCGGCGGCTTAGCAAACGCCTTAGATAAAGCCAAAAGCTTTATATCATAAAACAAAAAAGACCGCTCACAAGGCGGTCTTTTTCGTTTAGTATCATCTCCAAATTAATGGTGACCAATAGCGCGACCATGTCCGCGATTACCTGCAGGACGACCTATAGCACGTTGCCTTACCACAGTAGTTCTGGTACGGCCTATAGGGCGTTGCCTTACTACGGTTCTCTGGCGTACCACGGTACGCGGGCGATTAACAACTCTTGTACGGTTAATTACTCGGGTAGGTCTGTTTACATATCTTGTGCGGTTAACAACACGCGTTGGTCTGTTTACGTAATGCACACGATTTACAACCCTCGTACGCGGGCGGTAATACCTGTCGCGCACAATTACGTTTCTTACACCACGATAGCGTGCATATCTTACACGGTCGTTAGCATAGTAACGATATGGGCGCGGGCGATAAACTGCCACTTTATAGCCGTCGTTAATATTGTAATATCTGTAACGTGGCGGCAAACTGCTTCGCCATACCCAATTGTTGCCACTTAAATAAACATATTGATGAGTAGGTACATAATAATAGCTGTTTACATCGGGCAGGTAATAATAACTGGCGTCGGCATATTCAACCGGCGGGTTCCATAGGCCTACGTTTATGCCTACGCTTACCTGTGCTTTTGTTTGTGTTGCTGATGCGGCGAGGATCATTATCCCGGCAAGCATGCCTAAAACTTTGTTTTTCATAGTATCAGTAGTATCGTCTTAAATTGTTGTGCTATAGATTGACAACACATTAAATGAAAGGTTTAATAAATTGTTTGCTTTGCATCGTCATCATTACAAAAAAAGCAGGCGAAAAATATAAATTAAACTATATTTGGAAGGTTTGATCAAGGCTGAGCACAGCAGAAAACAATATATATGACAGTTTCTGACAGCAGCGTGAGCGATAAGTACGAACTGGTAGTAGGCTTAGAGGTACACGCGCAATTATCTACTTTAAGTAAGGCATTTTCTTCAGATTCGGCGGCATTTGGCGCCGAACCTAATCACCATGTAAGTGCCATATCATTAGGGCACCCCGGCACTTTGCCGCGCATCAATAAGCGTATGGTGGAGTATGCCGTAAAAATGGGCCTGGCCTGTAATTGCACCATCAACCTTAATAATACCTTTGCCCGTAAAAACTATTTTTATGCCGATCTGCCAAAAGGTTTCCAAACCACGCAGGATCAGCAACCTATTTGCCTGGGCGGCTATGTACCCGTAAAACTATCAAACGGTACTGCAAAAAATATCGCCATCCATCATGTCCACATGGAAGATGATGCCGGCAAAAGCTCTCATGATCAGCATGATGCCTATTCTCTTATCGACCTAAACAGGGCAGGAGTACCGTTGTTAGAGATCGTATCACAGCCCGATTTGCGAAGTGCCGAAGAAGCCGGTCAGTTTTTGACGGAGATCCGCCGTTTACTGCGTTTCCTGGAGATCTGTGATGGTAACATGGAAGAAGGCAGTATGCGCTGCGATGCAAATATCTCTGTACGCTTAAGGGGGGCTACTGAATATGGTAACCGCTGCGAGGTGAAAAACCTCAACTCTATCCGTAACGTACAGCGCGCTATCGAACATGAATTTGCCCGACAGGTAGAAGTGATTGAGGCAGGCGGTCATATCGACCAAAATACCTTAAACTTTGATGCCAACACCGGCGAAACATCAGTATTACGCTCAAAAGAGATGGCTAACGATTACCGCTATTTCCCCGAGCCGGATCTATTGCCTATACAGATAAACCAACAACAATTGGATAACATACAAGCGGCTATGCCTGCTTTGCCAAACCAGTTGTTTGACAAATATACTCAAGAGCTCAATCTATCAGACTACGACGCAGGCGTTATTACTGCCGAAAAGGAGTTTGCAGATTATTTTGAATCGCTGATAAAACACACTACTAACTACAAATCGGCAGTTAACTGGATGATGGGTGCGGTGCGTTCATATTTGAATGATAATAACCTGAATGCAAGTCAGCTGGAATTAAAGCCTGCAGCACTTGCAGGATTAATTGCTTTGGTTGATGATGGCAAGGTAAATAACACCACAGCGTCACAAAAAGTATTTCCCGAGCTGCTCAAAGGCGGCAATAAAACTGCAGAGCAGATAGCCACAACGCTTAACTTACTCATTAGCAATGATAGTGATGAGGTAGAGGCTTTTATAAAGGCTGCGGTAGCTAAATTTCCTGATAAGGTTAAAGAATACCAAAAAGGTAAGAAAGGCGTTTTAGGCTTGTTTATGGGCGAAATAATGAAAAGCTCGAAAGGTAAAATAGATCCGCAGAAAACCAATCAGTTGTTGATCAAAGAATTAGAATCTAAATAATCGTATGAAAAAAATATTTGCTGCCTGCGCGGCTTCTGCTGTTGTATTGTTAATGGCAGCCTGCAAGGATAATAAATCGTTTAAAATTAGCGGTACGCTGGAGCATGCTGACAAAGCCAAGTTGGTTTACCTGCTTAAAACAGATACCACCGGTATTAGCGTTATCGATTCAACTGCGCTTAGTGGCGGTAAGTTTGAGTTTAAAGGTAACGCACCATACCAAAACCTCTATAAGGTGCGCGTAAACGGAGATATATTTGACCTGGTGCTACAAAACGGGGATGATGTTACGTTAAAAGCCGACCTGGCCGACTCTACCCACAATTATGAAGTAAGTGGTTCTGATGTATCGGCAAAGGTGAAAGATTTTAATAACCTGAGCAATGTTTACGGCGCCAAAAACAGTAAACTGGCTGATGAGTATAGTGCTAAAGCAGCAGCTTTAGGTAAAGAATCTGATTCGCTGATCAATATCTATCGCCCGCAGTTTCAGAAAAACATAGCTGATTACAGCGCTGAGGTGATCAAATTTGTTGATGCTAATAAAGATAATCTTGCTGGTTTCTTTGCCGCAGCATCGCTTGACAGGTATAAGTACGAGCAGCAGATGGTTGCCTACTCAGACGAGATAAAAGATAAATTTAAAGATAACCCATCAGTACAGGCTTTCATCAAACAGATGGAAGATATTAAACCTGTATCAATAGGCCACAAGGCACCAGAATTTACTGTTAAAGGTTTGGATGGTAAAGACATCAAACTGGCCGATTACAAAGGCAAATATGTGATGCTGGATTTTTGGGCGTCATGGTGCCAGCCTTGTCGCCAGGAAAATCCTAACGTGGTTAAGCAATATGCTATTTATCAGCCTAAAGGTTTTAATATACTTGGTATATCATTAGATACGGATAAAGGCCCTTGGGAAAGCGCTATCAAAGCCGATAAACTGACCTGGGCTCATGGTTCTGACCTTCAGCGTTTTGAAGGTCCAACAGAGCGTTTGTACCGTATTGAAGCTATTCCGTCAAACTTTATTATCGATCCTAATGGCGTTATCGTTGCCAAGAACGTAACTGGTGTTGACCTTGAAGATTTTTTAAAGAAAACATTCAAGTAGTCTGAACTTAAGATTAACTAACTGTTGCTATTAACAATTTGTTAACACTCATTTAACTATTATCTTTAATTAAGGTTATACTTTTATAGCAAAAATTAAATATACATGAGCAGTTCAAGCAAACAGAAGATCTTAATTGTTGACGACGAACCGGATATTTTAGAGCTGATAGAATACAACCTAAAAAAAGAAGGTTATCAGGTATATTCTGCCCGTAACGGCCAGGAAGCTGTTGCCGAGGCAAAACGCACCCAACCCGATCTTATCGTATTAGACATAATGATGCCAAAGATGGATGGCATTGAGGCCTGCCGTATTATGCGTACCATGCCCGAGTTTAAGAACACCTTTATGGTTTTCTTAACTGCCCGCAGCGAGGAGTACTCAGAAATTGCCGGCTTTAACGTGGGTGCCGATGATTATATCGCTAAGCCGATAAAGCCACGTGCACTGGTTAGCCGTATCAACGCCATACTGCGCCGTAACGCCCCGCCGGAAGAAGTTACCGACAACAAACTGGAAATAGGCGACCTGGTGATAGACCGCGAAGCTTACCTGGTTTACAAAAAAGGTGAGAAGGTAGTATTAGCCAAAAAAGAATTTGAACTGTTGTACCTGCTGGCATCAAAACCGGGCAAGGTTTACACCCGCGAGGTGATCCTTAAAAACATCTGGGAAGACTCGGTAGTGGTAACCAACCGTACCATTGACGTGCACGTGCGTAAACTGCGCGAGAAACTGGGCGACGATTGCGTATCAACCGTAAAAGGCGTAGGCTACAAATTTGAAGCATAATAAAAAAGCCCCCGATAATTATCGGGGGCTTTTTTATTATTAAGCTTAAGCAGTTTTAGCGGCGCGTTTAACTGCTGTAGTTTTTGCTGCGGCAGTTTTCTTAACCGCGGCAACTTCTTTCTTAGCTTTATCAGTTACTGCCTTAGCTTTGGTAGCAGCTTTGGCTTTTGTTTCGGCAACTTCTTTTTTGGCAGTTGCAGTTACTGTTTTTGCTTTAGTGGCTGCTTTAGCCGCTGTTTCGGCTACGGTTTTTTTAGCTGCTGTTGTAGTCGCTTTTGCTTTAGCTGTTACCTTTTTAGCTGTATCTGCAGCTTTCTCTTTTATTTCGCCAGCCTCTTTTTTGGCTGCTGCGGTTGTAGCTGCGGCTTTTTTAGCAATAGTGGTTTTGGTGGCCGATGCGATGGTTTTAGCCGGATTTGCTTTGCGTGATGTGGTCGATTTTTTAGCGATCACTTTTGCTTTAATGTCGTCGATCTTTTCTTCAGCAGCTTCTTTTACATCCTCTGCTGTGTCTTTGGTGCCTTCCCAAAACTCTTCAATGGTTTCTTTTATTTTTTCAAAGAAGCCTTTTTCTTCGGGTTGTGTTTTTGATGTGCTCATAATGTTTTTTCATTTAGGTGATAGATGCCTGATTAACATCCGCATAAAAAAAATGTTTCAAAACCGGTTAAGCTAAGCGCCGATTTAGGTCTATAGCTGGTTTCCTTAATAAAACGTACCTTTGCGGCAATGAAATTTCCAAAGTTTGCCGACCTGATATTGTTTGAGGATGATGATGTAATAGTGGTAAATAAACCACCCTTTGTTGCATCATTAGATGAGCGCGAGGGCGGCGAGATCAATATGCTGCGCCTGGCTAAACAATATAGCGATGATGCCCAGATATGCCACCGTTTGGATAAGGAAACCTCTGGGGCACTTATCATCGCTAAAAATCCCGAGGCTTACCGTAGCGTATCCATGCAATTTGAGCGCCGTAAGGTGAAGAAAGTTTACCATGCGGTAATAGATGGCACGCACGTATTTGATGACCTGCTGGTTGACCTGCCTATACTTAACGTAGGTAAAAGCAGCGTTACCATTAGCAGGCAGGATGGTAAACGCGCCGAAACCTGGTTTAAATCGTTAAGATATTTTAAACATTATACTTTAGTAGAGTGCCGCCCGGTAACCGGCCGTATGCACCAGATACGTATTCACCTGGCTACGCAACGCGCTTCAATTGCCGGTGATGAAATGTACAAAGGCCAGCCTGTTTTCTTGTCTAAACTTAAGCGCAAATACACGCTTGGCAAAGACCAGGAAGAGCAGCCGATAATGAAACGCTTTGCTTTGCATGCTTACGAAGTAACTTTTAAGCTGCCATCAGGTGAAGAAACCACCATACATGCGCCATATCCTAAGGATTTTGAGACGCTGCTAAAATTGCTGGATAAATTTGATAGCTAAAAAATAAGCCCTGTAGTTTTACAGGGCTTATTTGTGCAAAAGATCTTATCTTCTTGGATCCGGTGGTGATGTATCCTTCTTAGCTGTAGAAGAAGTAGTAAATTTCGGATCTGGTGGAGATGTGTCTTTTTTAATAATTCTTTGTACGTTAAAAGTAGGGTCTGGTGGCGAGGTATCTTTTTTGCCCTTAACGGCGATACCATTGCTAAAACCCTGTTTTGCAGGGGCTGAATTGTCTTTTTGACATGAATAAATGCCAACAACAATAACAGCTAAAACAATGTAAAAAATTTTTTTCATGTGCTATCTTGGTTGTGTTATTAAATGCAAAATTAATTTATTTCTTCGTTTTACGAAAAAATGAATTTTAGAGTTGCCTTTTCAATACTTTATTTGTTTTTACGAAAGGCAAACGTATTTTTATTGAAAATATAGTAGATGCTTAACAGGCTTATTCTTCTTATTGTTTTTTGTGCTTTCCCCTTTTTAATGGCAACCGCAAGCGGGCGGCAAGATATTGCTGTGCCCCAACGCCAACGTGCAATTAATAAGGATACGCTTACCGATATTCTTATCCAGAAAGAGGCTATCCCTCGCCAAAAAAGGCTTATCATTTTTGTTAAAAATAATATCCAGATATCTGAAGATGGCAAGTTAAATGCCGTTCAGGATACATTAAGCCAGTACTTTGACAGGTATAATTTCCCTGATAAAGACATTTTTATGCTTTTTGCAAAAAGTATGTCTTTTAACAAACTGCATGATCTTAAACAGGCAGAGATAGCCATGACCAAGGCCGTACGTGAAGCTGAGCGTAAGAAAGAGGATTACCTGATGTTTCAGTTGCTGAGTCACCTGGGTTTTATTCAAACAGATGAAGGAGATTATATTGGTGCTATTTACAATTATCGTTTGGCCACTATAAGGGTTCGTAAACTAAGAGCCACTTTTAAGGATAATCGCAGAGAAGCATCGCTTGATAACAATATCTCAGACCTTTATTATAAAACGGGTTTGTATGCCGAGTCTTTGAACTATCTGAACAAAGCACGAAAACTGCTTGCTGATGATACAATTGGGCGAAGGATGTTAGCCAGCGTTATATTGTACAACATCTGTGAAAATTATTTCAGGATGGGGAACCTCGACTCGTTGAAGGCTTATCATAAGAAGTTATATGCAGCAGAGAACAGGAACTATAAATTATTTACTTATCAGCAACGTGTTGGCTATTATATATCATTACTGCAGCATAGGTATGATGTAGCCATACAGCAAATAAGAGATTTAAAAGCGCATAAGCAATATGCGGCCAGTGATCTTGAAGACCAGCGCCTGGCTGATGCTTTTTATCAAAGTGGCCAGTTAGATTCGGCGCAAATAATTGTTAACCGTTTACTTAATGCAAATGGCGAAGCAAACCATCCTGAAGTAAAACAGCACTTATACGAACTTTTAGGACAGATAGCAGAGAGAAAAGATGGGATAAGTTTTGCTGCTGCGAATTTTAAGAAAGCACTTGCCGAAGCACGAGAGTATAACACCAAACTTACGCAGGTAGGCAGCATACTATCGCAAATAAAGCTTGATGAAACCGAAAGCTCTTACAACCAACGCACGGCTATTTATGAGCGCGAGCGCCTTTGGTTAATGTTTGTGGTGATAGTAGCTGCGCTTATAATTGTAGCCATTGCGCTTATTTATCGTAACGTAACACAAAAACGCCATTACGAGAAGTTGCTGTTTGCAGCCAAGAAAGAAGAATTGGCGTTTATTAACTCGCACGAGGTGCGTAAGCACCTCACTAACATTCTTGGCATTATTGATATCCTTAAAAACAGTAGCAACAAACCCGAAGATTACGAACAGGTTGAACCATACCTTCAGGAATCAGCCGCTAAGCTGGATGAGGCGATCAAAAATATCTCAGAAAAGCTAAACGATTAATATTACAGTTTTACGATCAGCGAGTTCTCGCGCTCAATAATATCGGCAACACTTGTTTCAGAAAGTATTTTCAGCGTAGCATCTCTTACATCCACAAAAACATCACGTATGCCGCAGGTATGTTCCTGGTGGCACTCATCACATTTATGGTAAAAGTTTAAGCTGGCACAAGGTACCATGGCAATAGGGCCATCGGTAATACGCATTATGCTTACCAGGAATATCTCTTTAGGGTCTTTATTGAGGCTGTAACCGCCACCGGCACCTTTTTTACTGTACAGGTAGCCCGCGTTGCGTAAATCGAGCAGGATCTGCTCCAGAAACTTCTTAGGTATGCGCTCCATCTCGGCGATCTTTGAGATCTGCATAGGTGGTTTGTCAATATTCTTGCCCATTACCACCAGCGCTTTTATGGCGTATTTAGTCTTTTTGGATAGCATTTAATAAATATACAGTACAAATGTAAACAAACAAATTTGTACGACATAATATGCAGACATAGTAATTTACTCCGCCTTCTTATCACTATGGCCAAGTGGTTTCTCAGGAGCAACAACATCTCTCACCAGTTGCTTCAGTTCTTTTATCTCAGGGAAACGGCCTTGTTCTTTACGGTCAAAGATGACTTGCTCATTTACACGGATATTGTATTTGCCCGATGTTTCGCTGGGTTGCAGGGTTATACCGTATACATCGTCGGCAAAGGTGCTTAACAGTTCTTGCGCCATGTAGGCAGCGCGAAGCATCCAGTTACATTTTGGGCAGTATTCTATGGTGACGGTTGGTTTCATAGCGTAAAATGTTTAATTGTGTCACAAAGACATGATGATATTTGATGTGGTATTTATTTTACTTACTTTCAGCATTCAAACAACAACCAATTATAACACAAAACCATGAAAAAATTAGTGTGTTTGCTATTGCTGCAGAGCGCCTGCCTTGGGGCGTTTGCGCAAATGCAGGTTAAAACCGTTAATGGCACGGTAGAGAGCGTAACCGAAAAATCGGGCGTTAATAGTTTCAAGGGTATCCCTTTTGCGCAGCCGCCTATAGGAGAGCTGCGCTGGAAAGAACCGCAACCCGTTAACGACTGGACCGGCGTGCGCAAGTGCGATGCATTTGGATATAATGGTATGCAGAAGAAACCTTTCGGTGATATGGGTTTTCGCTCGCCTGGTATGAGCGAGGATTGCCTGTACCTTAATGTTTGGGTGCCTGCAGGCAAGCCAAAAGCCAAACTACCCGTGCTGGTTTATTTTTACGGTGGTGGTTTTGTTGCCGGCGATGGCTCTGAACCCCGTTACGATGGCGAAAGCATGGCTAAGCGTGGTATCATTGCCTTAACAGTTAATTATCGCCTTGGCGTGTTTGGTTTTTTGGCTCACCCGGAGCTGACTAAAGAATCGAAACATCACTCATCAGGAAACTATGGTTTGTTAGATCAAAATGCTGCCCTGCGTTGGGTACAGCAAAATATTGAAGCTTTTGGTGGCGATCCTAAACGTGTAACCATAGCAGGCGAATCGGCAGGCTCTATATCGGTGTCGGCACAAATGGTATCACCTTTATCGAAAGATATTATTAACGGTGCAATAGGAGAGAGCGGGGCTATGATAGCGCCAACCTTGCCTGCAGTTGATCTGAGCACAGGCGAAGCCAACGGTACTAAATTTATGGAGCAGGCAGGTGCAAAATCACTTGCCGATCTGCGTGCGATACCAGCTGACCAACTGCTTGAAATAGCTTCAAAGCCGGGCACGCCGTCCATGTCAACCGCTACTGTTGATGGCTACTTTTTGACGAAAAAACCGGTTGAAACTTTATTGGCTGGTGAACAAGCTAATGTTCCGCTTTTAGTGGGATGGAACTCTGCCGAGGTGCCTTACCAGGCATTAATGTGGGGCGATGCTCCAACTGTTGAGAATTACACCAAGAAAGTAAAAAGCCTTTACAACGATAAAGCGGATGAAGTATTAAAATTATATCCTGGTAATACACAGGATGAAGTTATCAAGTCTGCTACAGAACTGGCCAGCGATAGGTTTATTGTTTACAGTACCTGGAAATGGGCCGATGCACATGCAGCAACTGCAGGCAAGCCAGTTTATCGTTACCTGTTCTCAAAACCACGCCCGCCAATGACTGCCGCCATGGGCAATGCCAAACAGGGCCTTGCAGGTGGTATTATCAAAGACGATGGCAAGAAAAAGGAAGATCCAAAGCAACCTGCACCTTACAACGGAGCAGCGCATGCATCAGAAATTGAGTTTGCTATGGGTAATCTATCTACCAATACAACCTACGCCTGGACGGCTGACGATTACAAAGTATCTGAAACTATGGAAAGCTATTTTGCCAATTTTATAAAAACAGGCAACCCTAACGGCAAAGGTTTACCTAAATGGGATGCTAACGTTAAAAGCGGCCCGGTATCATATATAGATATCAACGTAACAACTAAACCGGTAAAAGAAAGTGCCCAGGAAAAGGGAAGATATAATTTCCTTGATAAAGAGTATATGAAATAGGTCCTATTATCAAACAAAAAAGCCGCCTTGCAAAACAAGGCGGCTTTTTATATTAAGGAGTATTTTATTACAAGTGGATAACTTCACCGTAAGCATCAGCGGCAGCTTCCATAACAGCTTCGCTCATGGTTGGGTGAGGGTGTACCGATTTGATGATCTCATGACCGGTAGTTTCCAGTTTACGCGCGGTAACTACTTCGGCAATCATCTCGGTTACATTGTAACCTATCATGTGTGCACCAAGGAATTCGCCGTATTTAGCATCAAAAATAACTTTAACAAAGCCATCTTTAGCACCCGCAGCACTTGCTTTACCAGATGCCGAGAATGGGAATTTACCAACTTTGATCTCGTAACCTGCTTCTTTAGCAGCTTTCTCGGTGTAACCAACAGAAGCAACTTCAGGCGAGCAGTAAGTACAACCCGGGATGTTATTGTAATCTAAAGGCTCAGGGTTTTGGCCTGCAATTTTCTCAACGCAGATAATACCCTCGGCAGATGCAACGTGTGCAAGCGCCTGGCCTTTAACAATATCACCAATAGCGTAAACGCCATCAATATTGGTTTTGTAGTAGTCATCAACTAATACTTTGCCTTTGTCGGTTTTAACGCCAACCTGCTCAAGACCTATGCCTTCAATATTAGTAGATATACCAACTGCCGATAATACGATCTCGGCTTCAAGCACTTCGTTGCCATTAGCAGTTTTAACATTTACGCGGCAACCTTCGCCGTTGGTATCAACAGACTCAACGGTAGAACCTGTCATGATGTTAACGCCTTGTTTCTTTAATGAACGTAAAAGTGCTTTTGACACTTCTTCGTCTTCTAAAGGAACAATGTTATCTAAGTACTCCACTACGGTTACTTTAGTACCTATAGAGTTGTAGAAGTAAGCAAACTCGATACCGATAGCACCTGAGCCAACAACCACCATTGATTTTGGTTGTTGCGGAAGTACCATTGCCTGGCGGTAGCCTATAACTTTTTTACCATCCTGTTTAAGGTTTGGCAACTCGCGCGAGCGGCCACCTGTAGCCAAGATGATGTTTTTTGCTTTTATATCTTTAGTAGAACCATCGTTACCTTTTACAGTTACGGTATCTTTAGCTTTAAGTGAACCTGTACCGATAATTACATCGATCTTGTTTTTCTTCATCAAAAACTGAACACCTTTGCTCATGCCATCGGCAACACCGCGGCTGCGTTTTATAACGGCTTCAAAGTCAACCTCGCCACCGTTGGTTTTGATACCATACTCAGAAGCGTGGTTTAAATATTCAAACACCTGGGCGCTTTTTAACAAAGCCTTGGTAGGGATACAACCCCAGTTAAGGCAAATACCTCCAAGTGATTCTTTTTCTACAATGGCGGTTTTTAAACCCAGTTGCGATGCGCGGATAGCAGCAACATAACCACCCGGGCCCGAACCAATAACAATTAAATCGTAATCCATATTAGTATGTATCTTTTATGATTTTGGAATGCCAAAGCTAAGTAAAAAGCTCTGTAAATGAAATATTGCGGAAGATTTAGAACGATGGCCGAAAATATAGTATAATTAGTTATCAGTCACCAACTTTGAGTTAAAAAATGACGTTACGGATGTAATACTTACAGCAAAATTTCATAAAAATTTCATTTTCCTTTAAAATGGCTGTAAACTGTTGAAAAGTATATAATGATTCTTAACACAAAGTTAATATACTGTAGAGCATTCTTGTTTATCTTTGCGCCATTAAATCACTTATTGATTAATTCATTTAACGGTTAAACACAAAAAACAAGTATGAGAAAACATTTACTTCTCGCAATTATGTTCTTGTTTGCTACAGTTGCCACCTTTGCACAGGTAACAACAAGTAGCATGTCAGGAACAATTAAGGACACCAAAGGTGAGACCTTAATTGGTGCTACTATTAAAGCAACACACCAACCGAGTGGTACTAACTATGCCACAACAACTAACGCTGATGGTCGTTTCACCATCCCTAACATGCGTACCGGTGGCCCGTACACAGTTACTGTATCTTACATTGGTTACCAGTCTCAAACTATTGACAATGTAAGCCTTTTATTAGGCCAGCCTTATGTACTTAATTTAACACTTGCAACAAACGGCGCTCTTTTAGCCGAAGTAAAAGTAACCGCTTCAAGAAGCAAATTAAACACTTCTAAAACCGGTGCAAGCACAAACATCAGCACAACTCAAATTGCAACATTGCCTACCATTAGCCGTAGCCTTGGCGATTTAACCCGTACTACACCACAAGCAAGTGGTTTTAGCTTCGGTGGCCGCGATGCACGTGCTAACAACTTGCAGGTTGATGGTGCTAACCTTAACAATAACTTTGGTTTAGATAACAACCCAACTCCTGGTGGTGGTATTTCTCCAATTTCATTAGACGCTATCAGCGAGGTGTCTGTAAACCTTGCACCGTATGACGTAAGACAATCAGGTTTTACAGGTGCAGGTATATTTGCAGTTACTAAAAGCGGTACCAACACTTTCCACGGTTCTGCTTACACTACTTACCAAAACCAAAGCTACTTCGGTACTAATGTAGGTAACACCGATATCTCAAGCCAGATCGTAAATTCAAACAACAAAATTTACGGTATGACTTTGGGTGGCCCTATCATCAAAAACAAATTATTCTTCTTTGTTAACGGTGAGTACGAAAAAGGTGCTAAGCCGGGTATCACTTTCATTCCTAAAGGCGGTTCAGGTGCTGGTCGTGAGACTACTACACCAGTTGCTGATATGAAAACATTTGCAGATAAACTGCAATCATTGGGTTATGATCCGGGTGCATACGATAATTTCCCTAACTTCCCTTCAAAAGATCACAAGATCTTAGCGAAATTAGACTGGAATATTGACGACGTAAACAAATTAACCGCTAAATACAGCGAGTTAAAAGTTGAAGGCGATATCTCTTCTGTAAACGGTTCAAGTATCCCAACTAACCCATCGTTCTCAGTAACAGGCAGGTCAGGTACTATCAGCCGTTTACCATTCAACCGTTTCAGCAACAACTCATCTGCGTTTAACAACTCAAACTACGGTTTTAACCATAGTGTGCGTACTGCCAGCTTAGAGTTAAACTCTAACATCAGCAGTAGAATGTCAAACCAGTTAATTGCTACTGCTACTAAGAACCGCGATACCCGCTTTTCTTTAGGTGGCAAGTTCTTCCCAACCATTGATATTTTTGATGGTGCCGGTAATAACTACATGAGCGCAGGTTCTGATCCGTTCACTATGAACAACGATGTTATTAACAACATCTATAACATTACTGATAACTTTACCTACTACACAGGCAAACACACATTAACTGCAGGTGTAACTTATGAGTATCAAAAACTTCAAAACCAGTTTATGCCGGGTGCAGCAGGTTACTACGCCTACAACAGCCTGAGCGATTTTGTTAATGACAAAGCACCTGCAGCATTTGCATACACTTTCTCATTAATTCCTGGTGATGATAAACCTTATCCAGCTGACCTGCGTATTGGCCAGATTGGTGCTTACATCCAGGATGAGATTAACTTTGATCACTTTAAACTGACTTTAGGTTTAAGAGCTGATAAAGCTAACTACCTGTTAGATCCAATTGAAAACCCTGCTCAAACTGCATTAACCTTACCTGATGCTAACGGCAACCCTACCAACTACAACACTGGTAAATGGCCAACAGCTCCGATATTGCTTTCTCCACGTGTAGGTTTCAGATGGGATGTGCTTAAAGACAACTCATTGGTTGTACGCGGTGGTACCGGTATCTTCACTGGTAGAATTCCATTCGTATTCTTAACTAACATGCCAGCTGGTAACAACATGACTGTTTACCAAGGTAATATTACCAACCCGGCTCAGTTAGCTAACATCACTTTCAGTGCTGATCCTTCTAAATACCGTAACTTGTTCTCTCCAACTGCTGGTGCTACTACAGGTTCTGGTATTGTTTACATCGATCCTAACTTCAAGTTCCCAAGTGTATTCCGTACCGACCTTGCTATCGATAAAGCATTAGGTAATGGTTTCACTTTCACTGCTGAAGGTATCATCTCTAAAGATATCAATGCTGTAAGAATGCGTAACGCCAACCTTAAAACACCTACAGGTGTATTGGTTGAAGGCGACCAAACCCGTCCTCGTTTCGTAGGTACAGGTACTAACGGTGCTTTATTAGCAACAGACCGTTACATTTACCCTGGTGTTAACACTGCTTTGGTTCTTGAGAACACTAACAGAGGTTACTCAGCTGTATTTACCGGTATGTTAAGCAAAAGCTTCTCTAACGGCTTCTACGGTTCATTAGCTTACACTTACACTGATTCTAAAGACGTAACTGCTAACCCAGGTTCACAGGCAACATCTATATTTAACTCTAACCCGGTTGTTGGTACAGCTAACTCTCAAGAGTTATACTACTCACAATATGCTATTCCTCACCGTGTAGTTGCAAATGCTTCTTACCGTATTGAGTATGCTAAGCACTTTGCTTCAACACTGTCATTGTACTATGAAGGTGCTGCAAGAGGTAACTTTAGCTATGTAGTTAACGGTGACCTTAACGGTGACGGTAACTCAACTACCGACTTGATGTTCATCCCTAAAAAAGCAAGTGATGTAACTTTCAGACCATACAGCGCTACTGTTAATGGTGTAAACTACAACTTTACAGTTCAGCAACAACAGGCAGCGTTTGAGCAGTTCATCCAAAACTCTCCGTACCTGAGCAAACACAGAGGCGAGTATGCTAAACGTAATAGTGCATTTTTACCTTGGTACAACAGGTTAGACGTATCTTTCTTACAAGATTTTTACCTGGATGTTAACAATGGTAACAGCAAAACTACAAGACACACTTTACAGTTCCGTGCTGATGTGTTCAACTTCCCTAACATGTTAAACAAAAACTGGGGTACAGTTAAACAAACTACTACAACCAACCCACTTAGCTACCAATCAGTTGATGCTAACGGTGTACCAACTTACCAATGGCAAAACATCAACGGTAACCTGGTTACAAATCCGTTCCAAACTAACATCAGCACAACCAGTACCTGGTACGCTCAACTTGGTTTAAGATATTCATTCTAATAAATACAGATAACGAAAGATGAAAAAGAATTTCATATCATATATCATGATGGCGGTAGTAACCCTATTTAGCTTCTCATGTAAAAAAGACCTCGATATTGCGGGCTTAGAGAAAAACCTGCCTGCTATTAGTGTGAGCAACCTTGGTTTAGCTCAGTCTGGTCCGTTCAATGCAACAGATGTTGTTAACATCAGCTTTGGCGCAACAACTACAAATACAAAACCGGGTAAATTTAAAGTTGAGGTATTAAGGTCAGGTTCACCGGCAACACTTGTTGGTACCGTTAACTTTGATAACTGGAACGGTAAAGATGCTACTAATACACATAGCATTACGTTTAATACAGTTCCTACAACTTACCCTAATACAACTGTGTATAATGGTACGCTATCTTTAAAATTGTCGGCTGTAGGTGTAACCGCAGCTTCAATTTACAATATTAAAGTAACTGCCTACACTACTGATGATAATGTATCATCAGCACTTACACAATCAAGTTTAATAGTAACCAAATAAGGTTAACTATTTACCAATACAAAAGCCCCCGAATTTTCGGGGGCTTTTTTGTTTGAGATACCTTGTAATAAATGCCTGAAAAAAAGAAAGGGTTGCCTATGAGCAACCCTTTCTTTTACAATATGATAGTGTATAGCTTAGTTATACACAAACTCACCATAAGGCGAAGTTACAGTTACCTGCTTTTTATCGGCGGCTTCAACACGGCCAATAATTTGTGCATCAACATTAAAGCTTTTTGAGATGGCGATGATGTCCTCAGCAATCTCTTGCGGAACGTAAAGCTCCATGCGATGCCCCATGTTAAACACCTTGTACATTTCCTGCCATGAAGTGTTGGATTCTTCCTGTATCAGTTTAAACAACGGCGGGATAGGGAAAAGGTTATCTTTAATGATATGCAGGTTCTCTACAAAATGCAGTACTTTGGTTTGAGCACCGCCGCTGCAGTGTACCATGCCGTTTATCTGGCTGCGGTATTTTTCTAATATAGCTTTGATGATAGGAGCGTAGGTGCGGGTTGCTGATAATACCAGTTTACCTGCTGTTACACTTTCGCCATTGCCAATATCGATTTTATCCGTAAGGTTTTTGCTGCCGCTGAATACCAGATCGTATGGCACGGCTGGGTCGTAGCTTTCGCTGTATTTTTCGGCAATAGTTTTATTGAAAACATCATGGCGGGCTGATGTTAAACCGTTTGAACCCATGCCGCCATTGTATTCACTCTCGTATGATGCCTGGCCATAAGATGCCAGGCCAACAATAACATCGCCGGGTTTAATGCGGTCGTTAGAGATCACATCCTCACGTTTCATGCGGCAGGTAACGGTAGAATCTACAATGATGGTGCGCACAAGGTCGCCCACATCGGCAGTTTCGCCACCGGTAGAGTAGATGCCTATGCCTGCTTCGCGCAGCTCAGCCAAAACCTCTTCGGTACCGTTAATGATGGCCGCAATAACCTCGCCCGGGATAAGGTTCTTGTTGCGGCCAATGGTTGATGACAACAGGATGTTATCCGTAGCGCCCACGCAAAGCAGGTCGTCAATGTTCATGATAATGGCATCCTGTGCAATACCTCTCCAAACCGAAATATCGCCGGTCTCTTTCCAGTAGGTATAAGCTAATGACGATTTGGTACCTGCACCATCAGCATGCATAATATTGCAGTACTCAGGGTCGTTAGTTAATATATCAGGGATGATCTTGCAGAAGGCCTTCGGGAATATGCCTTTATCAATGTTTTTAATGGCGTTATGTACATCATCTTTTGATGCAGAAACGCCCCGTTGATCGTATCTTTGCGGAGAAGTCATGGGCAAATATACTGCTTAATACGGTTGTACGCTGTAAATTTGTTACATTGCCAACCTCTCCACTTTGTGTTATGTTCAAATCGCTTAATTATAAAATTACCCGCTGGCGCTTAAAACGCAATGCGCAGCGTAATTTCCTTATTTATTGCAGTGTTTTTGTTGGCCTTATTGGCGGCCTTGCTGCGGTAGCCCTAAAGTTCTTGGTTCACTTAATGGAAGATGTGAGCCGTAACATCTCATCGCATTTGCCATTCCATATTATATATGTGTTTTTGCCTGCATTGGGTATTCTGCTCACAGTAGCCTGGCAGCACATTGCCAATCGCGACCGGATTGAGAAAGGCATAGGTAAGATATTGTACAATATCAAAAAGAACCGCTCAAACATCCGCTCAAATAATATTTACTCGCATCTCATCACCAGTTCGCTTACGGTGGGTTTTGGTGGCGCTTCTGGTTTGGAAGCGCCTATTGTTTGTACCGGCGCAGCTATCGGCTCAAATGTGGGTAAGTTTTTTAATTTAAGTCCGTATGAGAAAACAGTATTGCTAGCAGCAGGAACATCGGCAGGGATAGCGGCGGTGTTCAACAGCCCTATTGCGGGGGTGCTGTTTTCGCTGGAGATATTGATAGGCGAGATCACTATCCCGACTTTTATACCTTTATTAATAGCATCGGCCACCGGTGTGGTTGTAGCAAAAACGCTATACTCGCAGCAACTGTTCCACCTGGCAACCGAGGGTTGGAAAATGAACGCCCTGCCATTCTATATTATTCTTGGCGCGTTAAGCGGGTGGACGGCGGTCTATATCTCAAAAGTGGGCGGCAAATTGGAGAAAGGTATTTTTACTAAACAGAACAGATATGTACGCGCCATAGCAGGTGGCTTGCTTTTAGGTTTAATGCTGATGGTTTTCCCAACGCTTTTTGGCGAGGGCTACCATTACTTACAGCAGATGCTTAACGGTAATATAGATGTATTAAAAGAAGACCTTTTCTTTAGCGATTGGCTGTCTAACCCATGGCTGATGCTATTGTTTATTGCAGCACTTGTGCTCACTAAGATCATTGCAGCCGGGGTGACTATTGGTTCGGGTGGTAACGGCGGTACATTTGCGCCGACCATGTTTACCGGTGCGTTTTTAGGGCTGTTTGTTGCCTTTGCGGTAAACCAAACGGGCCTCATCCATTTAAATACAAGTAATTTTATAGCAGTAGGTATGGCCGGCGCATTAAGCGGCGTGCTGCATGCGCCGTTAACTGCTATATTCCTGATAGCAGAGATAACCGGTGGGTATGTGCTTTTTATTCCATTGATGATCGTTTCGGCCTTATCGTACATCATTGCACGCGTGTTTAATACGCATAATATGTACTGGAGCCACCTGATACATGAGGATAATGTTCACCCAGATGAAGACCATAGCCTGCTGAATGCGATGAGTCTTGACAGCATAATTAACTACCAATATAAAGCGGTAGATAAACAAACCCCTGTTGCCGATTTCTTTAAAATATTAGCGGATACTAAGGTTAACATCTTTGCTGTGTTGGATAAATCAGGCTCGCTTGAGGGCGTGATATGGCTGGATGAGATTCGCAAAAGTCTTTTTACAGCAGTGCAGGAAGGTCACACGGTTGAAGATATAATGGTTGCACCGCCTGCTGTAATAGAACATGACGACCCTATGAGTGAAGTAATGGACACTTTTGACGGGCTGGATGTTTGGCAGCTACCAGTAGTTAAAGATGGTGTATTTATCGGCTTTATCTCCAAATCGGCAGTGTTAAACAAATACCGCGAAGTGATCATTCACAAACACCAACAGGCAGATCTGTTTGCGAGATAGAGTTTCAACATGTGTCATTCCGAACGAATGTGAGGAATCTTGTTAGTTGGTAAGTGACTACTCGCAGGTCTAACAAGATTTCTCCTCGCTACGCTCGTTCGAAATGACAATATGGACTATTTGATAAATAACAACTCTCTGAATTTTGGCAGTGGCCACAGGCTGTCGTCTACCAAAGTCTCCAATTTATCGGCATGGTAGCGTATAGGAGCGAAGTAGGTTTTAACCTTCTCATCATAATCTATAGCGCGTTGGCGCAGGTCTTCAACCTTATTGGCAGTTTTGCGTTCGTTTATCATTTCGTCAACATTCTTTTTAAGGCCGTTAACGTGTTCGGCAATTTTGTTGATGATATCCAGTTGGGCTTCGTATGCTGTCCTGTCAAGGCCAAGATCTTTTAAACCTTTAACGTTTTCTACCAGTTTTGATTGATAGGTTAAGGCCGCAGGGATCAATATGTTAATGGCCAGCTCACCAATAACACGAGCCTCTATCTGCAATTTCTTATAGAAGTTATCCAGCAATATCTCGTGTCGGGCATGAGCCTCGCGTTTGGTGAATACACCCGTTTCTTCAAATAAAACTTCAGCTTTATCGGTAATTAAAGCATCAAGTGCCTTTGGCGTAGTTTTAACGTTGGCCAGGCCACGTTCCTCTGCTTCTCTCTCCCATTCTTCGCTGTAGCCGTTACCCTCAAACCTTATGGCGCGCGATTCTTTGATGCAACGCTTAATGATAGTCATTAAGGCAACGTCTTTCTTTTCGCCTTTTTTGATCAGTTTATCTACATCGTACTTGAATTTCTTCAATTGATCGGCCATTATCAGGTTCAGAACGGTCATTGGGCTGGCCGAATTGGCTGAAGAACCCACGGCACGCAGTTCAAACTTATTACCTGTGAAGGCAAAAGGAGAGGTGCGGTTACGGTCGGTGTTATCCTTTAATATCTGTGGTATTTTAGGAATACCCTGCCAAAGCGAGTTTTCTTCTTTTATTTTTTTGCTGAGGCGCGATGTGTCAATCTCATCCAAAACTTCGGTGAGCTGGCTGCCCAGGAAAATAGAGATAATAGCCGGCGGAGCTTCGTTGGCGCCCAAACGGTGATCGTTATTTACCGATGCGATTGACGCGCGCAGCAGATCTGCATGGTCATGTACGGCTTTGATAGTATTCACGAAGAACGTAAGGAACATCAGGTTATTCTTCGGCGTTTTGCCTGGTGACAATAAGTTTTTACCAGTATTAGTGATTAACGACCAGTTATTGTGCTTGCCCGAGCCATTGATGCCAGCATAGGGTTTCTCATGCAGTAATACCTTAAAGTGATGGCGTTGCGCAACACGGTCCATGATATCCATCAACAATTGGTTATGGTCAATAGCCAGGTTGATCTCTTCATAAATAGGAGCACACTCAAACTGCGAAGGTGCTACCTCGTTATGGCGGGTTTTTAAAGGGATGCCCAGTTTAAGGGCTTCGGTCTCCATATCCTGCATAAAGGCATAAACGCGGCTCGGGATAGCGCCAAAGTAATGGTCTTCTAACTGCTGATTCTTTGCAGACATGTGGCCGAACAAAGCACGGCCTGTTAAGGCAAGATCGGGGCGGGCGTTAAACAGGGCGGTATCCACCAGGAAGTATTCCTGCTCAATACCTAATGATGCATTTACCTTTTCAATGCTTTTATCAAAATAGTGGCAAACATCAACAGCTGCTTTATCCAGCGCGTTCAATGCTTTCAATAAAGGTACCTTATAATCTAATGCCTCGCCGGTGTATGAGACGAATACGGTTGGGATACATAATGTGCGGCCTATTATAAAGGCTGGAGAGGACGGATCCCATGCAGTATAACCGCGTGCCTCAAAGGTATTGCGGATACCACCGTTAGGGAAGCTTGATGCGTCAGGTTCCTGTTGCGAGAGGGCATCGCCGCTAAAGCGCTCTATCGCGCCACCATCGGCAGTGGGTTCAAAAAAGGCATCGTGTTTTTCGGCAGTGGAGCCGGTAAGTGGCTGAAACCAGTGGGTGTAGTGCGTTGCGCCTTTGGCCATTGCCCAGGTTTTCATTGAAGAAGCTACCTGCTCGGCCATATCGCGGGGGATGGGTACACCATTATCTATCGAGTTAACAATTACCGCGTATGCATCTTGTGAAAGAAACTCTTTCATTTTTAGCTTATCAAAAACATTTACACCGAAATAATCGGAAATTTTTGAAGATGGCAGCTTTATTTCAGGGATTTCGCGGTTTGAAACAGCTTGTAAGGCCTGGAAACGGTTGTTAAACATGATATTTTCTAATTGGTTGCTTCCAAAATTATAAAATCATTTTAAAAGCGCTCCATTATCCAGCGTAAAGTTAACAAACCAGTGAATTTTACTGGTTTTGCTTTTTTTATGGCATTTGTAGCTTTTGGTATTTTGTTTTTTTAATTAATGCTGTTTTTAGCGATTTTTTGAATTTAAAACAATATATAATTTGAGCTTTTATAAAAATTGTTGATTTTTTGTCGATTTAAATGCCTTTTTAATGTGTTTTATTTAATTAAATGCCTTATTTTTTGATATTATTTTAAAATAATTTTTAAATAAACTTGATTTATTGAATTTTAATATTGAATTTAGATAAAAATGTAAACGAAATAGCTTTTTTATTTGATAATTTACATCAATAAAGAGTTTTGTTGATGTGATTTTCAAAATATGATAAAATTATGGATTGGTGAGGGTGTTAAAAAGCATGTTTTTTGTTTGCTGAAGCGAAGGTTTTTACTGACAACTGAATAAATAAACTAAACAACTAACTAATTACTTAAAAATTAATCTCTTATCATGAAAAAAAGACTTTTACTTTTATCATTTGCTGCTCTTTCGGTGTTTGCGGCCAAAGCGCAAGACACCACTAAAACCGATCCGCCGTTAGTAATATCAGGTTCAGTAGATACTTATTATAAGTATGACTTCTCAAAACATAGTAATATCCCTACCAGTTTTGCATCAGACCAGAATTCGATATCAATAGGTATGATAGATCTGGCACTAAAAAAGAAAGTAGGTAAAGCTTCGTTTGTGGGCGAGTTGTCATTTGGTCCTCGTGGCCAGGTGCAGTCTTTGCCTAATGCTGCCGGCGCGTATGATGAAAGTGCCAACAGTTTCCACATCCAAAACTTATATGTGTCTTATGATGTAACCGATAAGTTTAACTTAACCGGTGGTTATATGGCAACATTTATGGGTTACGAGGTGATAAGCCCTGCAGGTAACTTCAACTACTCTACTTCGTACCTGTTCACTAACGGTCCGTTCCAAAACCCCGGTTTTAAAGCAACTTACGCTTTCAGCAGCAAAGTGAGCTTAATGGCCGGTATCTTTAACGATTCATGGAACCTTTACACATCAGTAAATAAAGTAAACACCTTTGGCGCGCAATTAATGGTATCACCAGTTGCGGGCTGGACTGCTTACTTAAACGTTTTGAGCGGTAAGCTTTCAGGCACCGAGTTTGACTTGACCACTTCATACCAGATCACCGATATGTTTAAATTGGGATTAAATGCTGCTGATTTTAAACCTGCTGCTGTTGTAGGTACAGGCGGTTTTACCGGCGTGGCACTATACCCGCAGGTAGCTGTTGCTAAGGATGTAACTCTGGGTTTACGCGGCGAATATTTTAAAACTAAAAGCGGTTCTTATGCAACGGTAGGCCCGCCTCCGGGCAGCTCAGTATTTGCAACTACATTTACTGCTAACATTAAAGCAGGCCCGCTTACTTTGATGCCGGAGTTTAGGTTAGATAGCAATAAAAATGATACCGACGGCTTTAGCACCAGTAGTGGTAATGCAACCAAAACTGCATCACAGTTTGTGTTAGCAGCGGTATACGCATTCTAATAAGATTATAGGACGAACGATTTATTATTAAGCCATCCCGGATATCCGCGGATGGCTTATCTTTATCAGTATGAAAAAAGTATTTGGTTTACTGGTGTTGATCATGACTGTTCAGCACGCTTTTGCGCAGAAGGATTCTTTGCAGGTTGATGAGAATAATAACTATGTGTATTATAAAGTAGTAGAAAAGGCCAACCTGCCAGCCGACACTGTTTATGAACGTGCCTTTAATTTTGCCAAAACTTTAAGTAAGGAGAATAAGCCGGCAAAAGGGCAGGCTGATAAAGCTTTTAACATCAGTAGTAAGTTTATTACCTATGGAGGCATGTCGTTGGTACGTAAGGAGAGTGGTGAAGTAAAGTACACGCTCAACTTCCAGGCTGCTGATGGTAAATACCGTTACAATCTAAGCAACTTTGTTTTTATCCCCTATAAACGTGACCGCTACGGAAATATGACGGCTGTGCCTGGGGTAGAAGTTGCTGTAGAGAAATTTGCTGCCAAATACAGCCAAAAAGAAAAAGATGCAGTGCTTGATCAAATAGCAGCACAAAGCCTTGCAATTGAGGCGCGCCTTAAGCAAGCTATTGATCGTACGAAAGTGCCGGTAAAGCAAATTGAAGTTAAGAAAGTGAACACAGGTAATTGGTAAACCTTATTTAAAGCCAAATAATATTTGTATTTTTATAGTTATAACAATATAAAAATCTTAAATAAGGTGTTTTGCAAATGAATATTTTGTAAAAGTTCAAATATATTCAACATTTTATTTGGCAAACGCGTTAATTAGTAAAATAAAATTTCAAACGCTATGCTAAACGAAAAATTAAATCTGTACAACCCCGAGTGGCTCGAGCTTGTATTTGCAGATCGTAACAAAGCCTATGGTGCTTACGAACTGAGGAAAACCTACGGTACAACTATAGCAAAAGCAATGGCTATAGCGTTTAGTACCGTTATTATTGTATCTGCAGGTTATACTTATGCCAAAAGCAGGCGCCCGGTTGATAAACCACGTGATTTCGGTAAAGAAATTATCTTACCACCACCGCCATCAATTACCCCTGAGAAAAAGATTGAAACTGTAGTAGAACCTAAATCAGCTGCACCGGCGAAACCCCAGCCCGCAGCGGCGACAGTGAAATATACCGTACCGCGCATAGTTCCGCAAGAGGTTGATACCGAAATGCCGACAGTTAAAGAACTGGAAGGCGTAGAAGTTGGTGCTGTTACTTCAAAAGGCAACGGCGGGCAACCCCAAATCGTTGATCCCGGTCCCGCAACCGGCACGGGTGGCATCGGCAACGACTCAGGCGTTGATATAAACAAGGAATTTATTACCGCTGAATTAATGCCCGAGCCCGAAGGTGGCGCTGCCGGCTGGTCAAAATTTCTGAACAAGAACCTGCGTTACCCGTACCAGGCACAGGAAGAGGGTAAAAGCGGCCGTGTAATAGTAAGTTTTGTGGTTGAGCGCGACGGCCATTTAACCGATATAACTGTTACAGGCAAAGCCGGCTACGGTATGGATGAAGAAGCAATACGTGTATTAAAACTCTCTAAAAACTGGAGACCGGGCAAGCAAAACGGTAATGCTGTACGTGTGCGCTATAGTATCCCTATCAATTTTGTATTGACTGAATAGTGTGAAGTAATTAGTCGAAAGTCCAAAGTCCGGAAGTCTGAAGAATAGAAACCATCATCTTTAGACTTTCGGACTTCGGTCTTACGGACTTTTTTCTTAATTTCGCGCATCCTTTCAACATAAAAGAAACTACATTGGAGAACCAGGAATTAACCACCGTTGAAACCGCCCGCGATCTGGGACTTTTACCTGAAGAATTTGACCGCATACAAGAAATATTAGGCCGCGTACCAAACTTTACCGAGCTTTCTATCTTCGCGGTAATGTGGAGCGAGCACTGCTCTTACAAAAACTCTATCACATGGCTTAAAACTCTTCCTAAAGATGGCCCGCGCATGCTGGCTAAAGCCGGCGAAGAAAACGCAGGTTTGGTTGACCTTGGCGATGGCGTTGGCTGCGCGTTCAAGATCGAATCGCATAACCACCCTTCGGCGCTTGAGCCTTATCAAGGTGCTGCTACCGGTGTTGGTGGTATTAACCGCGATATTTTTACCATGGGTGCACGCCCTATTGCGCAAATGAACTCGTTGCGTTTTGGCGACCTCAGTCTTGATAAAACCAAGTGGTTGGTTAAAGGTGTGGTAAAAGGTATCAGCCATTATGGTAATGCCTTTGGCATCCCAACTGTTGGTGGCGAGCTTTTCTTCGATGAGTGCTACAACATTAACCCTTTGGTTAACGCTTTCTCTGCCGGTATTGTTAAAGCAGGCGAAACCGTTTCTGCAACATCTTATGGTGTGGGTAACCCGGTTTACATTGTAGGCTCGGCTACCGGTAAAGATGGTATACACGGTGCGGCTTTCGCATCAAAAGATATAACCGAAGATTCGGTAAACGACTTACCTGCGGTACAAGTAGGCGATCCTTTCCAGGAGAAATTATTGTTGGAAGCTACGCTTGAAGTAATTAAAACCGGTGCTGTTATAGGCATGCAGGATATGGGCGCGGCAGGTATTATCTGCTCAAACTCTGAAATGAGCGCCAAAGGCGAGCACGGTATGATCATTCATCTTGATCGTGTACCAATGCGCCAGGAGAATATGAAACCATACGAGATCCTGTTATCAGAATCTCAGGAGCGTATGTTGATCGTTGTTGAGAAAGGCAAAGAAGCTCTTGTTGAAGCTGTTTTTGATAAATGGGACCTGAATTGTGCTATTATTGGTGAAGTAACCGATACACAACGTTTAGAGTACTTCATGAATGGCGAAAAGGTTGCCGATGTACCTGCCGATGACCTTGTATTAGGTGGCGGTGCGCCGGTTTACAAACGCGAGTACCGCGAGCCTGCTTATTATGCCGAAAATCAGAAATTTAAAATTGAAGATGTTGCCGAACCGGCTAACCTGGTTGAGGTAGCAGAACATTTAATAGGCCATGCTAACCTTGCATCAAAACGTTGGGTTACTGACCAGTACGATTCAATGATAGGTACAGCTACCATGACCACCAATCGCCCGAGCGATGCGGCGGTAGTTGCGGTAAAAGATACCGGCAAAGCCATCGTATTAACCTGCGACTGTAATTCGCGCTACGTATATGCCGACCCACAAAAAGGTACTGCCATTGCTGTTGCCGAAGCTGCACGTAACATTACCTGCGCCGGTGGCGAACCGGTTGCTATCACCAACTGCTTAAACTTTGGTAACCCTTATATTCCTGAGGTTTACTGGCAGTTTGTTGGCGCTATTAAAGGTATGGGCGAGGCTTGTACAAAATTCGAAACCCCTGTTACCGGTGGTAACGTAAGTTTCTACAATCAATCGTCAGATGAAGGCCCTGTTTTCCCTACGCCAACTATTGGTATGTTAGGTGTAATGGATGAGCTGGATAACCTGATGACCTTAGATTTTAAACAACCCGGCGATTTGATCTATCTGGTTGGTGAATCGCAAAATGATATTGCCTCATCACAGTACCTTGCTTCGTACCACAAAATACTGAAAGCCCCGGCGCCTTATTTTGATCTGGAGAAAGAGTATGCTATGCACCAGGTGGTTAAGCAACTGATTAAACATAAAGTTATCCAGTCGGCACATGACGTGGCTGATGGTGGTTTGTACATTGCCTTAACAGAAGCGGCTATGCCAAACGGCTTAGGTTTTGATATCGAAAGCGACAGTAGCATCCGTAAAGATGCTTTCCTTTTCGGCGAAGCACAAGGCAGGGTAGTGGTAACCGTTGCACCTGATGATCAGGAGCGTTTTGTAGAGATGATGGCCACCAGCGAAACAGAGTTTAGCTTGTTAGGCTCGGTTAACGGCAGCGGTAACGCTACAGTTGATACCGAACTGTTTGGCAACATCACCGATATTAAAATGGTACATGATAATGTACTGCACGTAATTTTAGGCGACGAATAATATGCTGAAGCTGAACAGGATACACCACATTGCTATCATCTGTTCAGATTACGGGCGGTCTAAAATATTTTATACCGAAATTTTAGGTTTCACCGTTCTTCGCGAGATCTATCGCGAAGAACGCAAATCATACAAGCTTGATCTGGAAGTCAACGGACTTTACCAGATCGAGCTTTTTTCTTTTCCGGGGCCACCACCAAGGCCGTCGCGCCCCGAGGCTGTGGGGTTAAGGCACCTCGCTTTTGAGGTTACAAATCTTGAGGAAGCCATTTTCCATCTCTCAGAGTACGATGTGGTTACCGAACCCATCCGCGTTGATGAAACCACAGGCAAACGCTTTACTTTCTTTACTGATCCGGATGGCTTGCCGCTGGAGTTGTATGAGAAGTAAGCCGTGATGCTGAGCGACAGCGAAGCATCTAACCGCGCTCCACCACTACGTCATTGCGAGGAACGAAGCAATCTCTTTAGGACAAGTGGCTCTGTATAGTTCGGAGATTGCTTCGTTCCTCGCAATGACGCGTGGGTATCGCTGTCGCCCGCTTTCTCTCAATTGGCCCAACGCAGTTTTGTAAGTAAATCCCTATCTTAGAGCAGCTAAACCCTGCCTATGTTAATCAGAAAATACATTCTGTCCATACTAATGCTCATGCCGATTCTCGCGTCGGCACAAAAAACTTTTAAAATAACCGGTAGTTCAAAGGGGTTTGCAGAAGGGGATAAAATATACTTATTATATAAAGAAAGCGGCAACAGGCATTTTGATTCTACATTGGTAAGCAAAGGGATGTTTTCTTTTGCCGGAACCACCAACGGCACAGGAATAGGGTCGTTGTACAGGAACGAAAACCCGATGTATGCTGATGTAGTGCATGATGTTGTAAAAGTGTTTATAGAACCGGGAGATATCAAAATAATAACTAACGATTCGCTCAGCAATGCTGCAGTTATGGGCACCCCTCTTAATGAGGATAATACCGACTTAGAAGAAGCATTGAAGCCATTCACTGAAAAACTTAGTAAGGTGAAAAATATCGAATCGCTTACGCCGGAGCAGCAAACAGATGTTAAGTATACCAACCCGATAAACGTAACCATTGACTCTATCAGAAAACTAATGGCACCGGTACAATTTGCCTTTATTAAATCGCACCCTGGTTCGTACGTTAGTTTGCTTACTCTCGACAAATTGGTGAATCATGCAGATCTCTCAGCAGTGGCCGATGCTTATAATTCGTTATCCGCAGCAAACAAAAAAACGGAATTGGGTAGGGCAATGAATTTATCTGTCAATTCGGCAAAACGCTCACAAATAGGAGTAGTGGCAGCAGGTTTTGAATTGAAAACATCCGGCGGCAAGAAAGTAAAATTGAAAGACTACAAAGGGAAATATATATTGGTTGATTTTTGGGCCTCATGGTGCAAACCCTGCCGCGATGAGAACCCCAATGTTGTGGCAGCGTATGATAAATTCAAAGGCCGGAACTTTAGCATTATAAGTATTTCTATCGATGACAAAAGCGAAAGGAAAGCATGGCTTGCAGCTATTAAAAAAGACAAATTGCCATGGGTACAGGCTGTAGATAATTACGAGCCTGCTAAAAAAGTAAAAGACCGTTATGGCATAACTACCATCCCGGCCAATGTACTGATAGATCCATCAGGAAAAATAGTGGCAAAGAACATTAAAGGCATGGAGTTACATGATACGCTGGAGAAGGTGCTGAAGTAGAAGATATAAAACAATGTCATTTCGAGCGAGCAGAAGCACAGGGCAGCGCATAGGGGCGACGAGAAATCTTGTTACGCTGTAAGTTTTGCTTATCAGAAATAGCAGAAGATTTCTCCTCGTACCTCGGTCGAAATGACAGAGGTATTGAAATAATTTGTAGTTTTAAATACTCTTAATAACCAATTATGAACAAACAATCACTCGCAAACAAGATCTTTCGTAAAGCGGCTATGGTAATGATGGCCGCTTTCTCTTTGCATTATGGTGCCTCAGCACAGGAAATGAAAAAAGACCCTGATGTTATCGGTCGCTGGGATATCACCATGGAAAAAGATGGCAAATCTCAACCATCGTGGTTAGAGGTACAAAAATCCGGCTCTCATGGCGTATTGATAGGCCGTTTTACTTATGCATTTGGTAGTGCCCGCCCAATCTCTGAAATAAAACAGGCTAACGGTAAATTCAGTTTCTCTCTCCCGCTGCAATGGGAGCCGGGCGATCGCAACATGGATTTTGAGTTTGAAGCGAGCGGCAACACCATAAAAGGTACCATGGTGTACACCGATGGTAAAAGCTACAGCTTTACCGGCGTACGTGCACCTTCATTGTTGCCAACCAAAGCACCTGTTTGGGGCAAACCTGTTAAATTGCTTAACGGTAAAAACACCAAAGGATGGCATACTGATGGCCGCCCAAACCAATGGGTGGTGGAGAACGGTATCTTGCGCAGCAAAAAATCAGGCGCAAACCTGCTAACCGATCAAAAGTTCAAAGACTTTAAATTACACATCGAGTTCCGTTACGAGAAAGGCAGCAACAGCGGTGTTTACCTGCGCGGCCGTTACGAAACCCAGGTTATCGATACCAAAACCGGTGAGCCAGAGCCTTTGAACAATCAGTTCAGCTCTATCTACGGTTTTATACAACCAAACAAAATGATGGCTAAAAATGCCGGCGAATGGCAGTCATACGATATCACTTTGGTTGGCCGTGTGGTTACCATCGTAGCTAACGGACAGGAAGTTGTTAGCCGTCAGGTTATCCCGGGTATTACCGGCGGTGCTCTTGACAGCAACGAAGGCGAACCAGGCCCGCTAATGCTACAAGGCGACCACGGCCCGATAGATTACAGAAACATTGTAATTACGCCTGCTAAGTAATTAGTATTGTTGGTGGGGACACCAGCAACAGGATATAAAAAAGCCCCCGATTTATCGGGGGCTTTTTCTGTTTTAACTTCCGTCATGCCGAATTTATTTCGGCATCTCATAGGCTGGGTAAGCGCCGAACTTAGGCGTGTGCATTATAACATGTCATTGCGAGGTACGAAGCAATCTCTTCAGGACAGTTATAAACCATTCTTAATGGACTTGCTTAAAGAGATTGCTTCGTACCTCGCAATGACGCGTTTGTATTGTGTCAGATTAACTAATCTCTGATCAACTAACCTCTAATCGTTAACAGACTACTTAATAACTTCAACCCATTGCCCTTGTACTAAAGCATTGATGTTATGATCATACATCGCTTCGGTGTATGCCGCAGGCAGGTAGTATTTACCAGCGTAGGCTGCATTAAGCATTACGTAGTAAACCACTTCTTTGCCTTCGGTAAGGCTGAAATAGGTGTTCACCCTGTCGTCGCGGATGTCGCGGTAATCTGATGGTGATGATTTAAATGCCTCATCGTTATTCAGCATACGGCTGTTCAGGATTTCCCATCCTGATGGGAAGATCTGCGTAAGCGCCAGGTTATCATAACGCCCGCGTTTACCCGGATTTTTGACGGTTACCTGTGCAACAAAGTCAGTCCCCTGTTTTAATGCCGATGGATCGATGAGTTTACCTGCCAGCGAGAAATAAGCTACTTTCATCTGCAATACATCAGGATTTACATAAGTTTTTACATCCTGGCCCGATGATGGTTGCCCTTGCTGTATCAGCCTTACATAAAGCCTGTTGCTACCATTGTTTTTCAGCGTTACCTTGCCACCGTTAGGCGCAAGTTCCTGCTGCCACAGGTAAGAGTTACCGTTGATGTTACCTTTTGCACTGCCTGCCGTATAGTTAAACTGCAGTTTGCCGCCGTTTTTGTTAGTGCCACAGTATTGAGCTATCGCGATGAGCGAGTAGGCGGTAGTTTGCGTACTGTACCAGCTATCCTGCGATAGTTTGGCCGCCACCGTCCTTACCAGTCCTGCAGCGCGCTGTTGCTGGCCAAACAGGGTAAGAGTTTCCAGTATCATGGCCTCATCGCGCAGGTCGCTGCCATAGGTGCCGTACATGCTGTTGTATGGCTTAACTGTTGTCGGCAGTTTAGCTATCAGGCGCTGTCCAACTTCCGGCTGGCCGGC
The DNA here is from genome assembly GCF_003432115.1 of Mucilaginibacter conchicola. Taxonomy (GTDB): domain Bacteria; phylum Bacteroidota; class Bacteroidia; order Sphingobacteriales; family Sphingobacteriaceae; genus Mucilaginibacter; species Mucilaginibacter conchicola. The sequence continues at coordinate 710,865 of NZ_QWDC01000001.1, read as the reverse complement.
CAGTTTATACGCGGCAGCCAGTCTCCAACGACCTTCAACGCTCAGGTAATTATACTCGCGCAGGCGGTTCATTGCACCCAGTTCAGGTGAGCCAGCTAAGGCTAATAAGTATAAACGGTAAGCCTGTATCAGATCGGTATAATAATATCCACCGTGGATATTGCTGTTAGGATCAGGCGACCAATTGATAGCCTTTTGTTTCTGATAGCGCTTCCAGTCATCCAACATACCCGATGGTAGGCTGTAGCCTTTGGCCTGTGCGGCTATCAGGAAATGGCCTGCATAATTGGTTCCCCATTCGTCGGCATTGCCGCCGTCAGGCCAGTAGCTAAGGCCACCACCTGCTACTCGGAAACCGTTCAATCTCGCGATGGTAGATTTGATATTGCGTTCTGTCTCCGCTTTTTGGCGTGGAGTAAGATCTAACAGATCATTCAAATACAATTGCGGGAAGCCTGATGATGTGGTTTGTTCTACACAACCATGCGGATAAGTGATGAGATAATTTAATCGCTTAGCTAAGTTCAGTGATGGGATGCTTGATACCTCAAGCGTAGCTTTGTTGGTGCCATTAATGCCAATGGCGTTATAAATAGCACCATACATAGCACCCGGCTCAAGTTCTTTCTCCATTATGCGGGTAACCGGCGGGTTAGGGTTGCGCACGTTCAGCTCAACATCATAAGCGGTAGATTCATTACCTGCTTTAGCAGTGATTTTTACTTTGCCAACGCCTACAAAATCTTTCACATCAAGGTCAAAGGTCACCAGTTGATCGCCCGGTTTATCAAAGCGTACCACTTTAGTATTGTTACCACCAAGGTTGCTGAATGCATTTGATTGCACCTGCACCGTAACCGCTTTGATGTTGTTCTCCATCGCAAAAACAGTCACCGGCAGCTGTATCTTTTCTGATGGGCCGAGAACGCGCGGCAGTGTAGCCAAAATCATCAGCGGTTTTTTAACGGCTACTGCTTTATCTGCAGAACCATAAGCGCCGTCGTGCCCGGCAATAACCATCGCTTTAACCGAACCTACGTATTGTGGCAGGGTAAATTTGGTTGTTTGCTTATCGCCTGCACCCAAGTGGAATGGCCCCAGGAATTTCACTACCGGTTTAAAGCGGTTTACGGTTACGTCTTTTTTTACACCGTTGGTACCATCACCACCAATACTCAGGATACGTTCCAGACCGCCACCGAAGGCGCCTATCACATAATCAAACAGGTCCCAGGTTTTAACACCTAACGCTTCGCGGGCATAGAAAGCCTCATGAGGGTCAGGCGTTTTGTAATTGGTGATATCCAGCAAGCCTTCGTCAACAATGGCAATGGTGTAGGTCATTTCCTTGCCGTTTGCTTCTGAAACTGTGATGGCCGATTGTGTCTCCGGCCTTATCTTATCCGGCATGCTGATAACAGGTTTTAACACCGTGGCCGGATCATCAACTACCAGCGGGATAGCACCATACATACGGATAGGCAAGTCGTTAACCGTTTGGGCGTGGCGCTGTAGCAGCGTAACGTTCACAAACACATTAGGTGCCATGGTCTCGTCTATCTTAAAGGTATAGCGCGTTTCACCTTTCTTGGTATCTATCCAGGTAGTTTTGAGCACCTTGCTGCCATTCTCGAAACTGATCAGAGCACGGCCGTCGCCACCAGTAGGGATGGTTAGGGTTGCCTCTTCGCCAACTTTGTAGTTTGGTTTATCTGAGGTGAACGATAACATGGCCGCCTCGGTAGGGTCGGTGTTTTGCAAACGTTCAGACCAGTTTGGCCAGTCGGCATAAATGATCTTACCGGTAGAGTGGCCGGTTTGAGGGTCTTTAATACGAATAAGGTAACGGCCCCAATCTGATTTATTGATGCGCAAATTCCACTTACCACGGCCGTTGGTCAGTTGTATATTATCGGTTTTGATAAGTTTGTTGTAGCGGTCTTGCGTAAAGTTGCTTAGCTCATTACCGCTCTCATCCCACCACCAGCGCCATTGTATCTTGTAAAGTTCAACTTCAACGTTGCGGCTGCCTGCAAGAGGGGAGCCGTTCACATCTACATCGGCAATATCTATTTGATGGTCTTTATCGGTCACCAGCATGCCACTAAGGTCGCTGCCTTTTGGCGTTTTTAAACCAACATAGCCGCTGTACACATTGTAAGGCATGCTGGCCTGCTGTATGCTGAAGTTGCCGCCCGCCTCAAATACTTTAACCACAAAGTTTGCACGTAACTGGCCCGGAGCCTGTTTCTCCACGTTCACATCCGGACTAACCTGTGCTACGCCATTCTCGTTCAGCTTACCATCAAAAACTGTTTGTGTTTGGGTGTTGAAGGCAAGGGTAGGATCATCAAAATTGTAATCCTCAAAACCTTTAAATGATGTAGTTTGCGATGAAAGAAATGCATCAACCTTAGCTTTTAAATTCTGAGCCGCACCACCGAACAGCCATTGTGCACTCAGCGTACCGTTAACACCATCGTTTTTGGTAAGTTCTTTTGCATTACCGAAATCCAGCTTCACCTTTAGCCTGTTTGGCATAATGGTTTCTACCTTAATGTTTTTCTGGAACGATGCACCACCCACTTTTACCACTGCACTCCAGTTACCGGTTGGCGAGCTGGTTTCGGTAGCGGTGTGGAAGCTATAGAAACCGTCAACAGCGCTTGTACGCGTTATTTTGCGATACAATTGCCCGTTAGGGTTATACAATTCAAACTCAACGGGATGGTCTGCAGGTAAGGTTTTCAGTTTATCCTCAAGTATAAACGTCACGAATATTGAATCGCCGGGGCGCCATACACCGCGCTCGCCGTATAAGAAACCTTTCAGTCCGTTCTGCACCTGTTCGCCGCCAACATTGAAGCGCGAGAGTGGGAGCGAGCTGCCATCATCCAGTTTAAGGTAGCCGCGCTCGTTGCCTTTTTTAGCTACCAGCAGGTATGGTTTACGCTTAGGTGTAAAGGTGGCCAGCCCGTCGCCGTCTGATTTGGTTTTCAGGATCAGTTGCTTCTGGTAATCCAGTAATTCCAGTTCAACGCCGCTCATCGGTTCGGCACTCAGGATATTGGTTACCGCAACGGTCATGTTGTTATCATTGCCGCGTTTGGCTATCAACCCAATGTTTGATGCGATGATGTTGCGCGTTGCCCAGCGGTTTTTGCTGAAGTACGATTCCGTACATGGGTCGTCACGGTCCTGCCAGTTGTAACCTTCGGGATAGTAATTATCATAGCGCTGCCAGAAATCATCATCCTCATCACTTACGCGGCCACTGTTGTTGCCACCGTATTCGCCTTCGTCATATCCATACTCATCATCATCGCCTTTGGGGGCAAGCTTGCCTGCGCTGCAATTGTACAATGAATACTCCTTACGGAAACCGATGATAACGCGGTAAATAGCACCCGGCTCGGCACGCATCAACTGGTCAACATCCAGCATAAAGCGATTCTTTTTTGTAAGGTTGAGGCCTTTATCAACATCCAGCCTGATGGTTTTTTGTACTATAGGTTTACCTACCTGCCTTAGCTCTACGCCACCATCAAAGCTGTTGCTTTGGAAATATTGCGGAACATTGTTCTCGTAGATCTTTATGATGCTTACATCAACCGCATTCAGGTTTATAGCCTCAAAAGGCATCATCAGCTTGCCGGAGTCAGGCAGGATAACACCTTTGCCCGGGATGATCACCTGCGGTAGGCGGTTCTCAAAGAACACATTGGCGGTGTAGCCCTTTTTAATTTTTTGATGTGTGATGCTGTAAATTCCCTCGTTAACAAAAACATTGTAATTGCCCTGCAAACGTTCTGGTGCGTAAACTTTTACAATGCTGCCGTCAATGGTATAAGCTGCATCTGCAACGTTGGTGATACCTACCAAACCATTCAGTTCCTGGCCAACAAGGATAGGGTCGGAGAATTGCACAGATACATATTGGTCGTTATCCTGTACAGCACGTACTTCTAAAACTTTAAAGTCGCCTTTGGCCGGCACTTCATAATCTTGCTTGCCTTTTTTATCTATGCCCAAAGCATCGCCATCCCAGTTTAAAGTAAGAGGGGTAGCAGCTTCGGTACGGGTAATATTATCAACCGTAAATTGGTGCGATTTGGTTAAGCCATTATGCTGCCAGCTTATTTTTGTAGCCGATGGATAGTTCACTTTTACCAGCTTCTCTATCTTAGCCTGTTCTTCCACATCGGCAGTTTGCACGGTACCTATCAGCTTCATCCGATCTGTAGAGGTGGATGTGGCTGAGCGCAGGCCTGCGAACGAAACAGTAAAATCGGGCTTTACGGTTTGGAAACCGAATTTGAAATGCTCAAAGCCATCTTCAACTTTAACCACTTTGCCTAAGGCAAAATCAACCGAATAATCTTCATTAGGATCTAATGCTTCAGCTGGTCTGAACTCTACAGTACGATCATCTATCCAATATGCTTTTCCTTTTACAGATGGTGAGAAGTCAAAAATGCCATCCTTCAATTCTTCGTTTTGGGCGTGAGCCACCTGCACTTCGCCGGCAAGTTTTATGCGGATGGTACTTTTCTTAGAGATAACACCAGTAGTGTAGGATTCTACATAACGACTAAAGGCGGCATCAACTTTTTGATTATTGTGTTTGTGCCGGCGGGCAAAGAATATTACACCGGCAATTAGTACAAGTGCAACAGCAAAAATAACCTGCCCTCTGCGCGAGCCGACAAGGTTTATAAGGTTTTTCATATAGGTAAGGTAAATTGCCATGAATTTAGGATATTTAGAAGTCCCAAACAATTTTCGACCTATATTTTTGGTCACGATAGTTAAATTTTTTAATGATGACAGATAGGGATTTTAAAGCCTACATTTTGCCCACGCTTACGGTAAGCAATGCATTAGCGGCAATTGATTTTTACGTAAGGGCTTTTGGTGCCGAGGTACTTAACAGCAGTACTTTTGACGGCCATACCGTTGCTATAATGGTTGTGGAAGGGGCGCAATTTATAGTGGCCGATGAATCACCCTCTTACGGAAACATTGCGCCTGAAAGACTTTTGGGCGTAAGCGTGCGGATAGGCTTGATGGTTGTTGATCCTGATGCTATAGCGAAGCGGGCAATTGATGCAGGCATCATAACAGTATATCCCGTTGCCGATCAATCCTACGGCTATCGCTTAGGTCATTTTATTGATCCGTTTGGGCATCACTGGGAAATAGGCCGACCGCTTAAATAGATTCGGTGCTTTCGCCGGCTGCTGCTTTATCAAGACATTTTTGCAATATCTCTGCAAACAACTTATCATGCGGCGGGGCAAAAATAGTATTGTGTTCGCCGGGGATATCGTGAACATGTACACCTTTCAACGCATAAGGTTTCCAGCCCAGATATTCAAAATCAGGCATGTAGAAAGTCTTTTTAGTGGCACGGAATAACTCCACAGCGATATCGGCAGGTGTTAAATGATAGTTCTTTTGTGCAGTTAAGCTGCGCTCGTGGATATCATCGGTATAAGCGGCAAAACCTTCTTTCTTTTCCACTTTATCAGGGAATAATTTTTTTGCTGCTTTCTGGATCCTGCGGCCTATTTCGCGGCTTTTATATTCAACCGTACGCTTGGGGTCTTTAACAAAAAGCACTGGTGTGTAGGCTATCTGCTTGATGAGTGTCCAGGTATTATCAACTGCTATTTTTAGTTTCGAGTCGTATTTTTGGGTTTGATCGGCGTAGGTATCAAACATGGCCAGCATGCGCACATCCTTGCCCATGGCCTGCATTTGCTTAGCCATTTCATAGGCTATCAATCCACCAAGCGAATAACCTGCCACTGCATAAGGGCCAACCGGATCATGATTAATGATCTCGTCTACGTAGTTGGCAGCGATCTCTTCCATCACATCCAGGGGCTCATCAATACCGTTAAGGCCTTTTGCCTGCAGACCGTAAACCGGCTGCTCATCATCCATGTGCATGGCAAGGGCATTAAACAGCAATACATTTAAACCTGCACCGTGCACAATATAAAGCGGCATTTTACTGCCTTTGGGTTTTATAGGTACTAAAGATTCCCAGGTAATCGCTTCGGCATCTATCTCCAGGCGGCTTGCCAGTTTCTCGACTGTGGAATATTCAAAAAGGGTAGCCAGCGGTAAACGCTTACCGGTTTCTTTCTCCAGGCGGGCCATTATTTTGACCGCCACTAATGAGCGGCCACCCAACTGGAAGAAATTATCAAATATGCTCACCTGCTCAAGCCCCATTAGTTCTTCCCATATACCGGCCACCAGCTTCTCGTTACTGGTGCGTGGTGCAACATAATCGCCTTCGCGGCTAATCTGGCTGTAATCAGGTTTTGGCAGGGCCTTACGGTCTATCTTTCCGTTAGGGGTAGAGGGGATAACGTCCAGCAGCATGTAGTCATCGGGTACCATGTATTCAGGCAATACATCAAGTAGGGCTTTATCCCATTGGTTGAGCGTAGCCTTATCAGGCGCACCTGTCTCACCCGATTCAAGTAAAACGTAAGCCACCAGTCGCGGCATGCCGGGGGTATCTTCGCGGGCTATCACAACCGCTTGTTTAATGCCTTCCTGTTTGCCCAGGTTATGTTCTATCTCGCCCAGTTCAATACGGTAGCCGCGTACTTTTACCTGGTGATCAATACGGCCGAGGTAAACAATGTCGCCGTCGGGTTTAAGTTTGGCTAAGTCGCCTGTACGATAGATCTTTTCACCCTCGGTAAACGGGTTGTCGATAAAACGCTCCGCATTCAGTTCGGGGCGGTTTAAGTAGCCCTGAGCCACACCAACACCACCTATAAATATTTCACCTATCTCACCATCAGTGAGGTTATTCTTGTTCTCGTCGAGGATATAGATCTGCGTATTATCAACCGGCCAGCCTATGGTAACATCGTTAGCATCAGTAATGTGTTTAATGATGGAGTAGATGGTGGTCTCGGTAGGGCCATACATATTCCATACCTCTTTACTGCGCGGTATCAATCGTTCGGCAAGGTCTTTTGCCAGGGCTTCGCCGCCGGTGAAAACTTTAAGAGGCAGGTATTCTTCCCAACCAACCTCAAGCATCATGCGCCAGGTGTAAGGCGTGGCTTGCAATATGCTGATGCCCTGTGTACGCACTATATCAAGCAAAGCGCGGCCGTCTTTGGCGGTAATGGAATCAGCCAAAACTATCTCTGCACCGCTTGATAGGGGCAGGTACAAGTCAACGCCGGCAATATCAAAAGATATGGTAGCTACGGCCAGCATTTTATCGGCAGGGGTAATGCCCGGTGTTTTCTGCAGGCTCAGCATTACGTTCACCAGGCTGTGATGGGCTATTTGTACGCCTTTGGGTTTACCGGTTGAGCCTGATGTATAAAGTATATACGCCAGATCATCACCGGTTACGGTTTTCTCAGGCTCATCGGTAGCGTAATTTTTCGAGGCATCAAGTGCATCCTCAATCAAAACCTCTTTAGTATTGGATGCAAAGTGGCCGTGGTATTTTTTTGAAGTGAGGAGGATGCTTGCCGATGAATCATCGAGCATAAACTCGATACGGTCTTTAGGATATTCAGGATCAAGCGGAACATAAATGCTGCCCGATTTCAGGATAGCCAGCAGCGAGATCACCATCTCGGCCGAGCGGTCAAGCGCCAGACCTATCACTATACCTTTGCCTGCGCCTTGGCTAAGCAACTCGCGGGTGAGGCGGTTGACGGTCTCATTAAGCTCAAGGTAGGTGTAGCTTACCTGGTGGAAGGTGAGGGCTGTATGGTTTGGATATCGGCTAACGCTTTCTGTAAAAAGATCAAAAAGCGCTTTTTCTTTCGGATAAGCTATTGACGTATTATTTAACTCTGCTCCCATGTTTAGATGACCCTGTACAACTGTGCAATAAAAGTTTGAGGACGTAAACGGGTAGTAATTTCCCCGTTTTTGATCCATCTACGCAACAAATACGCAGCTATTTTGCTTGCGGATTGTGTGGCGTATGAATAAATTTTTTGTTGGCTCCTTTAAGTTTAAACAGTAATGCCAACATTGTAAAGAAGATCAGGGGTATCCTCATTACGGCGCCGAGCAATTTACTGTTAAAGAACTCAGCAGGTACTGCAACTAATATACCAATGTAGCAGCATACGGTGGCGGTTAACCATGCCTGCCAGCCCGGCCCAATGCCCGTCAGCAGTACCGATACCAGCAACATGAACGGCATCAACCCCAGCATTAATATGCGAGGCAAAATGGCCGTTTGGTAAATCTCGTTAAAGTAATCAAAGTTTCCGTTCTTAAACAACTCTTTAAAACCTGTAGAACCGTAAGTTTTAAGTAAGTTGAATTGAGCAGATAACCAGCGTCGGCGTTGCTTTTTGAACACCTCGGGGTTGCTTACTTTTTCATCATAGATATAAGCCTTGTCGGCATAGTTCACGTGGATCTTTTGGCGGGTAAGCACCAGGCCCATCTCTTTATCAAAACCACCAACGGCGTCTATTTGCGCCATGGTATCTTTAAAAAGCTTAAACTCCAGCACCATGCCCGAGCCAATAATTGCTGCCGAAAGCCTGAATACCTGCTGCGCCTTACGAAAGATGTGGTTATTGATCTCCTCGCTGATAGCATCCAGTATGGCTACCGGTGTTTCGGTGTTTTTTGCTACGCGATGGCCTTGTACAACGCGGTTGCCATCATGCAGGTAATTGTTTATCTGGTGCAGGTAATCGGGCGCAGCAATGTTATCAATATCAAATACTACAGCAGCATCAAAATCTTCATGAGTGGCAGCGATGGCGGCATGCAGGGCTTTTGATTTGGTACTGCTTTCAAACACTACCTCAACTACCTGTAACGGCATAGCCTTTAATTTCTCAACCGTTTCCGGCTGCATCGAATCGGCAATAACGCAAACGTGGAATTTATCTTTGGGGTAATCGATGGTTAAAGCCTGTGCGGCAGAGTTTAGAATGATCTCATCTTCTTTATAAGCACAGATGTAGATAACAAATTTGCTAAAGCCCTGCGCTGGCGGCGGTGGTTTTATTTTGATGAGCTTGCCGAGTACAGAAAAAATAAAGAGATACAGGCTGTATATACCCAGATATATAAATATCAGCGTGAAAATTATTGATAATACTGTGATAATGATATCCATATAAAAACGCTTGCTTTTATGCCTCTTTATGCTCCGGTTTTGATTTTTCCAACAGATGCCGGATAACTGATTTTATCTCTTGAAAACCCAGCGTAAAAATATCCCTAATAGTAAATTTAAGATATTGTTTTAAAGCCCAATAGCCGAATATAGCCCCGGCAAAAAAAGTAAACAAAGATGCTATGGCTACCGCATATAAGCTGTGAAATAGCCATATACCTATAAAATCGCCTGCAACATTTACCACTAACATAATGATCACCTTCAGCATGTTTAATTGTGGTTTATTAATGATATCCAATGTGATACCGAAGAAACGGTCAATAGGCATCAACATCACATAACACATGAATAACCTGAAGATATTCACCGCTTCAGACTCGTGGTATTGTTTGCCAAACAAAATATCAATAACAATTTTTGCCAGCAAAAAGGCAACAATAGCAATAGGGATAAGCATTACGGTAAGCATACCGGCATATCGTTTCATAATGCGGGCTACGTCACGTTCGTCGCCTTTATGTACAGCAGCAGAAAGCTCTGGTAAGGCCACGGCTACACCGGCGCGCATGGGTATCTCAAATATCTCCATCAGCCTTTGCGGGATATAATAAACCGCCAGCAGGGCAGGATTAAACATCAGTTTAATGATAAAAGTATCTGAACTACGCAACAGGTACGAACTGATAGAGGTACCCACACTAAACTTGCCAAAATGAGCCAGCTTGCTGCCCATTTCTTTACTACGGAAACGCATGGATTTTACTTTGGCCCAGCCAACAACTATCGTAAACAGAGATGTTACCGCACTTGATGCGAAGTAAGCGTAAACGGCTGTTTGGAAGCTGATCTTGTGTAACAGTATCAGTGCAAGTATGAACAGGAAGAATAAACCCTGGTTAATTACCTGCAACAACAACATACGGCCAAATTTTTCTTCGGCCTGTAAAATGTATGAGGCAATTGCGCCGGGTAGGGTAGTAAGATAAATGATACCGAACCATTGTATAGTGGTTTCAATATCAGGGCTTTTGCTTGGGTAGGCAAAGTATACAATAGCATCAATACCAACAAATACAAAGGTTTGCATTAAGCCCACATGCCATGCCGAGCCGGCAACCTCGGCAGAGGTTTTAAAGCCTGTACCGGCATAAAATTTTATGAGCGGGGTTTGCACAAAGCCGTTACGAAAGGTATCGGCCAGTAATATGGTCACCAGCAGGAATATATAATTACCAAACTCGGGCGCCGATAGGTTATGCGCCATTAACGATAGTACCAGCATACCAATAACCGGCATTGCAGCACTTGTGGCTAATGATATGGTATGTTTGTTAACGAGCTTGCTTAAATTGGGCATATAGTATTTATACGGTTAAACCCTGTCCCAGTTACCGGTTTCAAAATTATATTTTTTAATCACTTTTGCAGGGTTACCTAAGGCTACGCAATATTCGGGAATATCTTTTGTTACTACGCTTCCTGCACCTATAACAGAGTGCTTGCCTATGGTTACACCGGCAGTAATAACGCTGTTGGCACCTATCCAAACCTCATCGCAAACGGTAATTTGTTTGGTAATAACTTTTTGCAGGCGAATAGGGGTAGTAACATCCTCAAAGCCATGGTTTAGGCCCGATAGGGTAATGTTTTGTGCCAAGGTTACATAGTTGCCGAGGGTAACGGGGCCTATTAGGGTATTGCGTAAACCGATGCCGGTATGGTGCCCTATCATAATATCGCCCACGCCATTGTTGATAACGCTGAAACTTTCTACCACGGCATGATCGCCCATTGAGAATTTGTTGAACGGGAAGATATCTAACCTGGCACTGAAACTCACTTTTGAATGCTTGCCACGATGGTGCAGAAAAGGCGTTACAAACCACCGTACCCAAAGCCTTGGAGTAGCACGCCCCGGCGTAACTATCATCCAATGGACGATCTTTTTTAGTTTTGGGTTTGATTTAATGGTAGATAGTAATGACATGCCGGTTTGTTTATCGGGCGTTCAACTGCGCTGTTTCATTAACGCTTTTTTGCCTTTCCTGTTTGTCTAAACGCAAGGTAACACTTAATAACGCACAGGCAAGATAAAATAAAATGTTTGATGGATATTGCACCAAAGCTTGTTGTGGATAATTACCAATATTGAATACAAATATGATGAGTACCATAGCCAGGCAATACATCTTCAGTTCGGGGTCTTTAATGAGATAATAATTGTTTATACCCGTTTTCAGGATCACGAACATCAGCGTACAAAACAGGATAAGGCCAACATAACCCATCTCTACCGCTACACGCACATACCCACTATCGGGCGGAAACTTAGCCAGGAACGAGTTTGGCGCAAAACGCCTTCCCCAGATACCCACCGAGCCTAAACCACCGCCAATAGGATGTGATAGGATGTAAGGCTTAATGCGCCTTTGGTTTTCTGCCCGTACGTTGAACGAGGCATCATCTGACGGGCGGAAAGCCGTTTGGAAACGCTTAATGAACTGGTTAGAGGTAGGCATAAATATTAACACACCTAATAAAAATGCAGCACCACCAACCATTATCAATATCTTTTTATTAAAATTCATTACAGCCAGCAGCGCCAAAGCAGCCGGCGGCAGCACGAATGCACCACGTGTACCAGAGTACAGCATCACCAAAAAGAAGAACGGAATGCTTACGCCCAGTATCACTTTTTTATATGTCTTCATTTTAGTAAAGAGCAGGCATAGGCACAGCACTGCCGCTACCACCATATTGTAAGCAAAAGTAACCGGATCCGGGTAGATGGCTACTTTACGCAGGTGCCCGTTAATGTAAAGGAAACTTAAACGCAAGGGATCCTGGTAGTACCAGGTTTTTTCCATTGGCAACAAACCGATATTTTCTTGTTGAAAACCAGAAATAGCCGATAAAAATGCCAGCACCAGCCAAAGCTTAAATAAAAACTTGATTGTTTTTTTGGTACGGATCTGATACACAAAAATAAAATACATCAGCATGATGAATGCAACCGTACGTACAGTATACACCCAAGCCAGTATTGATGGTGATGCAGGGTTTATCGCCTCAAAAAAATTATATGCCAGCCAGGCCAGTATCCAATAACTTATGGGGTTTTTAAAATGGCTCCAATCGCGGTCATATTTAAATTTGAGTAGAAAACCAAAGATGAGCAGGTAGGTAAGCACATCTAAAACAATACCGGTAGGAGTGGCTGGTGGCAACGGCTCCGAAAGGTAGTTCATGAAGAACGCCAGCACCATAAATACCGAAATGCCAAAAATAGGGTAGGCTATAACAGCAAGTACAACAGGCACACCTATTACCAGGGCAAGTATAGCGCCCGCTGCAATAATGCCACCATAAGCAATGGCAAGGGCAACTATAGCTGCAACAGGCAACAATACTAGTATCATGGTGAGTGTAGATAGCTCGCCGGTTACCAGTTTGCGGCAGAAATTAAAGAATGGGTTACTTTTTTGTGCCTGATTTAGCATTGGCAAAGAGTTTTTAGAAGAATAAGATCTTCGCGGCCCAAACAAAAACGCCTACAAAGGCTAAAATGATAGAAGCTTTACGTGTGCGCTGTTGCGTTGGAGTTAGATCTGCAAACTCATCGTACTGTTCTTCTTTCTCAATTTTCTCGGGCTGTATCCTCATCTCAAACAATTATCGGCTTGCAAAGAAGCATTAGCACTATCAAAAATTCTCTATCTCGGGGTTGGTTTTGTTTAATACCCAACCAGCAAATTTTCCGTTAAGATTGCGCAGGTATTCAACATCATTTTGCTGCCATTTGGCAATGCCTTTGTTGGCTTCGTAAATGGCAACTACTTTGTTGGCAAACAATATCCACTCTTTTGATTTATTTAGCGATGAAAGCGGCGGTGTTTCAATAATGATCACATCGTACTTCATCTTCAGCTCGTTAAAGCGGGTTCTGATAAAGTTTTCGTCACTTAGCTCCAACAACGTTACATCGCCACCATGGGTACCCATAACATTGGTAGTTGCAGCGATAGAATTATAATTATCAGGATTGTTTTTGAAGTATTCTTCAACAAAAACTCTCGGCTGTATTACCTCGGTAAGTGTGGGGTTCTCAAAGTTACCATCTATTAACAACACCTTCTTGTTGATCATGGCGTATGAGTAAGCCAGGCTTATACCGGCAACTGATTTACCTTCGTGGTTAATTAAACTGGTTACTGCTAATATCTTGTCGCCCTTTAATTCCTGGTCTATCTCAAATCTTAATGATCTTGTAAGCTCCTTAAACAGGCGCATTCGCTCACGGTTCTCTACGTCCCAAAGTTTGCGCAGGTCTAAAGTTCCATCAACAGTATTTAAGTGGCCAAGCAGAGGTAAATGAGTGCGTTTAACCAGGTCTGCAGGGTGTTTAATGGTATCATCAAAAAACCAACTAATAAACAATACAATAACGCATATCACAAATGCTACGATACCTGCAACAGCAATCAGCAATATTTTTTTTGATGGCTCGGCAGCATCGGGTACAGCCTGCTCTACCTGCCTTAATTTAATAGAGAAGGTTGATTGCAGGTTGGTTTGGTTGTATTTGTTCAATACATCCAGGTACTCTTTGCTGGCAATATCAATATCGTAATTATAGGTTTTTACAGTAGCATCAAACGGCACTAAGCGGTTAAATTTTGCATTTAACTCATCCAGGCTGCGGCTTATTGCGCGAATGCTTGATTGTGCCATATCGCGGTTTATCTCCAGCGTAATTTTCTGGCGAACCAACTCATCTTTAGACGTAAGCGGGTTACTGATATATTTGTCTGATGTTTGGTTTATCTGCTCTGTTAACTTTGCCTGCAGCGAGTCAAGGGCTCCCTTCAGCTTCGGATCAAAACCACTACGCACGTAGCGGTCGTTAAGTATATGTAACTGTTCTTGGGTATTAGTAACCGCCTGATTATATTTATTAACCGTGGCCTCTATATAGCCCCGCTCTTCTGGCGTAAACTTAGCGTTCAGCTGACGGATAGCCCCATTATTTGATGCTACATCTTTTTCGGCTTGTTGCTTACGATCATTAAATACCATTATCTGGTCGTAGATCGATTTTGACTGCTCATCGAGGTTAAGGATGCCGTTTTTGATCTTGTAATCCTGCAGTTCAGTAGTCTTTTTATTTAAGGTGTCGCGCTTTTCGTTTAATTGTTTTAACAGATAGGTTACCGCATCGTTCTCGTTCTTGCGCACGGTATTGGTATAGTAATCAATAAACTGCGTACAAAGCACGTTAACCACAAAGGCCGAAAGCTGTGGATTTTCAGACTCATAACTTACCGTAATAAAATCCGAATCCTCATCACGATTGATGTACAGGTTTTTACGAAGCTCGCGCTCATCATACTTCATAGAACGAAGCAATTCGTTTAAGCCGTTCTCATCGCGGTTGTAGAATGATAGTGGTTCGCGCTTTTCAAACTTCTCTTTAAAAACCTCAATAGCGTGCGAGCGGGCAGCCGGGTTCATGGATTTAAATAGCTTACTTTCTGTTTTAAATTGCTCGCTGCTGGTTAAATCGTGCAGTATCAATTGGTACGATACCTGGTTAATAAGCGTTTTAAGCTTCATTATCTCAACCAGGTTGCTAAACTCGTGCGCTATTGATTGCTCTTTAGAAGAGGCATTAGGATCAGTATCCAGTAATTGTCGCGATTGATCGACAATACCTGTAGCTATCTGCGAGCTCGATATAAATTTATCAGGAAGGCTTCTGATAGCAAAAAAAGCTGCCACCACCGTAATAACAGGTATTACGATGAGCAGTAAACGGCGTTTCCAAAGAAGTTTAAAAAAATTACCTAACTCCATTCTTACTATTTAACTTCTTCTAATTTAACCCCCAGGTACTCTTCTATATTGGCTTTTGCGGTTAGTACGTTCATCTCAGTAATTACCTTAAATGAATTTTGGTTGTACAAACTGGTTAGCGCCTCGTTATAATCATGAAAAGTGGTTTCGCCTTTTTGGAAAGTGTATTTTAATTGTTTTACGGCTATCTCGCCATCGGTTACAGCGCGCGAGCGGTTACGCAGATCGGCCTGTGCCTCTAAATAGGAATAATACAAGCGTTTAACAGTTGCCTCGAGGGTAAGGTTATACTGTTGCTGCTGATATTGTGCTATGTTGTAAGTTTCGTGTGCAGCTTTTGTAGCAAAAGGTTTGGCTAACAATGTACCAAGGTTAACCGAGATACTTATCTGGTAACCATTAAAGAAAGTTGGGTTAACCAGGTTAAGCGAGTTGCGAGGGCTGTAGATGTACGATGCCGTAAAAGCATCAAACCAAGCCATTTTTGATTGGGTAAGCAATGCCCTTGACGAATTAACGGCTGCCTGCCTTGCTTTTACCTCAGGATAATTCTTTTTTGCTGTTGCTATTAATTTATCGAGATAAGAATAGTTAACGTCTGATAAAAACGACTCTTGCTGGGCCTGTACCTGCGTAACAGACAGGGCTAATAATAGTAATATGCTTAATAACGTAACTTTTCTTTTCATAGGTTTATACTTTCTCTTTCTGGAACAAGGCCGGCACGGTACCCGCAATTATTTTAAGGTCGAGCCATAGAGAATACTTTTGCGCATAAAAATTATCCAGCTTTTTACGCTCGCGTTCGCTCATATCTTCCTTACCACGTTTGCTTATTTGCCAAAGCCCGGTTAGGCCAGCAGGGCCTAAGAAACGCATCGACCACTCGTTAGAGGTTAGCATTTCGGCTTCGTATACCGGTAACGGTCTGTTTCCTACTACAGACATATCACCTTTAATAATGTTTAATAATTGTGGTAATTCATCCAAACTACTGCTGCGCAAGAAACTGCCAAGCTTGGTTATACGCGGATCATTCTTAAATTTAACAAAGGCGGCTTTACTTGCGCCATCCTCTTCTGCAGCGTATTGGTTATGCTCTTCGGCCATTTTTGCAAGCAACTGGTCGGCATCGGTACGCATACTGCGGAATTTGTAGAAATCGAATACTTTATATCCGGTACCCACACGTTTGCTCTTGTAAAATATAGGGCCTTTTGAATCGAGTTTTATCAGGATAGCCACGATAAGCATTACCGGCGACAGGCATATTACCATGCCCCAGGCAATAAACAGATCAAGAAAACGCTTACCGAAAGGCATTTTGTAAGTAGTATCAACCTCTTTTGAAAGTTCCAGCAGGCGCGGTTTGATCAATTTAAACCTCACCAGGAAATTTAAACGTTCGCGCAGGTCTGATGTAGCAAAAGGGTAGGTATAAAAATCATGCAGTTTCATTTGCATGGCTTTTTTAACCTGCTCTTTATTTTTTTTGGTTGATAGCATTACAATGATCAAACCATTCATCAGCATGTTTTTGCGCAGTCGTTCAACAAGGGCAAAGCATTCTTCATCCTTATCTACCTCAACCAAAATAATTTCGGGTACAGTAATGATGGATTGTTCGCCAAGTAATGTTTCCAGTTGCTGAACGGTATCGCTGTAGCTGATATTAAATGAGTTACCAAGGTCGGCAGCTATCAGTTCTCTAAGTTCAGTGCCGGCATAAGCTACTCTTATCTGCGAGCTGGAGCTTTGGTTCCAATCAGTTGATGTCTGCGGCGTCATAAACGTTTAGGGCTTGTGAAATAGCGTTTTTTAGCTCAGTTGGGTTAAAAGGCTTATGCATGTAAGCATCAACTTTAAATGGCATATTGGCAACCTGCTCATCAAGGTCATGCGCTGCTGAGAGCATAATAACCGGGATATCGCGGTAGAAGCCGCTTATTTTTACATTTTTCAGGAAAGATTGTCCGTCAAAGTAAGGCATCTGCAGATCAGAGATTATTAGTTTAGGCATATTGCCATCTTCCAGCCAGCTGAAAGCTTCAATGCCATTATTTTTAACCACAATTTCGTAATCTTTGGATAGTATGAAGTTGAGCAGTTTAAGGATGCTCAAATCGTCATCAACAATCAGTAAAGTTTTTTTCATACAAACTCTATTCGTGGATTATTGCCATAAAGATGAAATTTTTATGCCAAACCCCACGAAAATAATGTACCAAAAATGTGGTGGTTGGCAATAAAAACAATCAATAGGTTATAGCACAGCTCACTACACGAAAAAAATACCTTTGATTACTTCTTTAAAAGTAAGCTAAAATTTCGATAGTGAATTATTTTCCGCAATTCGGGATTTAAAATGTTAAAAAATAGTTCAATTGTGGAATAATTAAGGCGGGTTGTGCTAAGTTTACGGAGTAATCAAAATAAGGTTTCGGGCGCATGCAAAAATATTTTTTAGGGATAGATCTGGGTACTGGCAGCACCAAAGCAGTTGCTATTGACGGGCAGGGGAACACGCTTGCCTCGGCACAGCAGCACTATACAACCAGCCAGCCAAAACCAGGTTATGCAGAGCAGAACCCCGAAATGATATGGCAAGCATTTTTAACTTGCGTAGAGCAAGTAGCTGTAAAATTAGGTAATGCAGCGGTGGCAATAAGCTTTAGCAGTGCCATGCATAGTTTAATGCCTGTTGATGCAGGTGGCAAACCCCTGATGAACGCCATGTTATGGTCTGATGCCCGTAGCGGAGAAATAGCAGAGCAATTAAGAAACAGTGATAAGGCCGAAGATATTTACCGGAATACAGGTACAGCTATTTACGCCATGTCGCCCTTGTGCAAGATCATGTGGTTGCAGCAGAATGATTCACATATCGTAGAAAAGGCGCATAAATTTATATCGATCAAAGAATACATCTGGTTTAAATTATTTGGCGTTTATGAGGTGGATTATTCGATAGCATCAAGCACGGGCATGTTTGATGTATTGAAATTAGACTGGTACCAACCTTCACTTCAACTGGCCGGTATTGATAGCAATAAATTATCTGAACCGGTAAATACCGATCATCGGCGTAAGTTGACAGATGGCGTATCATTTTCAGGGATAGACGCTGAAACCCTATTTTTCACTGGTGCCAGCGATGGTTGCTGCGCCAACCTGGGTGGCAATGCCATTAAACCGGGAACGGGGGCATTAACTATTGGTACCAGTGGTGCAATACGCGTAGGCAGCAGCAAGCCAGTGTATAACTTTAA
The DNA here is from genome assembly GCF_003432115.1 of Mucilaginibacter conchicola. Lineage (GTDB taxonomy): Bacteria > Bacteroidota > Bacteroidia > Sphingobacteriales > Sphingobacteriaceae > Mucilaginibacter > Mucilaginibacter conchicola. Next base: position 692,598 of record NZ_QWDC01000001.1, on the reverse strand, counting down.
TGCCATGACGTTTAATTACCTGCTTAATGCAAAAACCTTTATTTGCGGCGGGGCCGTAAACAATGGCGGCGGTGCAGTGAACTGGCTGATACAAAATTTCCTGGGACTTGAACTTAACGAGGAAAGTTATAAGCATTTGTTTGCTGAGATAGACGCCATTGCGCCCGGAAGCGAAGGGCTAATATTTTTACCATACTTATATGCAGAACGTGCTCCTGTTTGGGATGCAAAAAGCTCGGCATCGTTTATTAATATCACATCTAAACATAAGCGGGCGCATTTTCTGCGAGCGGCTTTAGAAGGTATTTGTTTTGCACTTAATCATGTTTTACATGCAGTTGAACAAGCCGACGAGCCAATTAATGAATTGGTGATAAGCGGCGGGTTCATAGCATCGCCGGTTTGGGTGCAAATGCTGGCCGATATTACGGGTAAGCGTTTAATAGTACTGCAATCAGACGACGCATCGGCCTTAGGAGCTATTTACCTGGCCGTGGAAGCTTTGGGTATTGATATAAATGCCATCATTGGGAAAGATACTGAAAAGCAAACGGTAATTGAGCCTGATGCTAAAACGCATCAAATGTATCAGCAAATGTTTGGGATATACCGGGGATTGTATGATTCTGTTAGGGCTTCGGTGCATCAGTTGCACGCGTTGGCCAACTTATAATATCATTACGCCGGGTTTATTCACCAACGGAAGTTTAATGAAGTTGGCATCCACAATGCTCTCGGGCATAAAAATGAATTTTTTGTCGAATATCTCACGACCGATGTAATAGCTTACCCAATACTCATTAGCCAACCCGAATGTTTGCTCATCTATCGGTTCTATCAGTTTAAATGCATTGGCCTCGATAAGCGGGATAGAATGCCTTAATACTGATGTTTTAACCTGCTCGCCATCTTTTTCGCCATAACCTTTTGAAGTGATCAAAACGTTTTCTATAGGTTGGTTTTTAAGATTGATGATATAAACGTACCAGGTTTTGCTTTCAACAGTTTCGCCTTCTAAAGCAACAGCAACGGCTATATCTTTTACAATATTTTCGGGCAGGTCTTTGATCATGTTGTTAGAGATTAGTTGATCAGAGATTAGAGATTAGTTGTTTAATGGGGGACTAATCTCCAACCTCTGATCTCTAATTTACTTTTTCTTTTTTGCCGCCGCTTTCTTAGCCGGTGCCTTGGCTGCTGCTTTTGCAGGCGCAGCTTTACCGAAACGGCCTTTTTTAGGCGTTGCCGGCGTAGCATCAGCTAAAGCTTTGCATTCTTCGTAAGTAAGCGATTTTGGATCTTTATCCTTAGGTATCTTAACGTTCAGTTTGCCAAACTCAATGTATGGTCCCCAACGGCCGTTAAGCACCTTTACATCAGGGTCTTCATCAAAAGATTTGATCAACTTTTCGGCATCCTTCTTACGTTTATCTTCAATCAGTTGGATAGCCTGTTCTTCGGTAACATCAAGCGGATCTATCTCTTTTGGCAGCGATACAAAAGCACTATTATGGCTAATATATGGTCCAAACCTGCCAATGGCTACCTTCATCACCTTGCCTTCGTATTCGCCAACTACTTTAGGGAGTTTGAAGAGTTCCAAAGCTTGTTCTAAAGTAATGGTCTCGATGCTTTGTCCGGTACGTAAGCTGGCATATAACGGCTTCTCGGCATTATCATCCGTAGCGGTTTCGCCTACCTGCACAAACGGCCCAAAACGACCGATACGTACCGAGATCTTTTTACCATTCTCGGGGTGTACACCTAATTCGCGCTCTCCTGTGGCTTTATCGGCGGTGGCAATGGTGCTTTCTACATCCTTATGAAAAGGGTCATAGAAATTGCGTATCATTTTTGTCCAGTCCTTAAGGCCCTGGGCTATTTCGTCAAATTCTTTCTCAACGCTGGCGGTAAAATTAAAATCAACCACGCCTTTAAAGTGCTGTACCAGGAAATCGTTCACCACAGCACCAATATCGGTAGGGAAGAGCTTACCTTTTTCAGCACCAGTGTTCTCGGTTTTTGTTTCCTTACTGATGTTGCCGTTCTTAAGCGTAAGCACACGGAAATCGCGCTGACGGCCTTCGCGTTCTTCTTTCACTACATAACCACGGTTTTGGATAGTAGAGATGGTAGGCGCATAAGTGGATGGTCGACCAATGCCCAATTCTTCCAGTTTTTTAACCAAACTTGCCTCGGTATAGCGTGCAGGCGGGCGCGAGAAACGTTCTGTGGCGCTCAGTTCCTGCAGTTCCAATACCTGGCCTTTTGCTAAAGGTGGCAGTATAGCGTTATCGCCTTCTGCGTTTTGATTGTCGTCCTCATCGTCGTGGCTTTCCAGGTAAACTTTCAGGAAACCATCAAATTTCATTACTTCGCCGTTTGCAACCAGTTCCTCTTTTCGGGTTGAGATGCCAATGCGAGCTACTGTTTTCTCAAACTGCGCCTCGCTCATTTGCGATGCAATGGCGCGTTTCCAGATCAGCTCATACAGGCGCTTCTCGTTACTTTCACCATCAATGGTATGGTTGTTAAAGTAAGTAGGGCGAATGGCCTCGTGCGCTTCCTGCGCACTGGCGTTTTTAGTTTTATATTTTCTAAGCTGATGGTATTTATCTCCATAAGCTGATGTGATCTCTTTTTCAGCAGCATCCAAAGCGGTATCGCTCAAATTCACCGAATCGGTACGCATATAGGTTATGTATCCTGATTCGTATAAGCGCTGTGCAACCTGCATGGTACGAGATACGGAGTAGCCCAATTTTCGGCTGGCTTCCTGCTGTAGGGTAGACGTGGTGAACGGTGCGGCAGGAGAACGTTTGGTTGGCCTTGTATCCAGCGAGTTTACATTGAATGCGGCGGCCGCACAATCCTGCAAAAATTTCTCTGCATCTTCCTGTTTGCTGAAACGCTCCGGCAGTTCGGCCTTAAATGCGTTGCGGCCTTTATCAAATATGGCTACTACTTTATAAGCTGCCTCACTGCTGAACTTGTTTATCTCACGTTCGCGCTCAACAATTAAGCGCACGGCAACAGATTGCACACGACCGGCAGACAATGATGGCTTAACTTTTTTCCAGAGAACTGGCGATAGTTCAAAACCCACCAACCTGTCTAAAACGCGGCGTGCCTGTTGGGCATTTACCAGGTTGTAATCTATTTTGCGTGGATTTTCAATAGCACGCAGAATTGCCGGTTTAGTGATCTCGTGGAAAACAATGCGGCGGGTGGCAGGCTCTTTAAGCCCAAGTGTTTCATACAAGTGCCATGAGATGGCTTCTCCCTCGCGGTCCTCATCGGATGCGAGCCATACCATGTCGGCTTCTTTAGCTAATTTCTTTAACTCGCTAACTACCTGTTTCTTATCGGCCGGTACCTCATATTTTTGTTGAAAATTATTACCGATATCGATGGCGTCCTCAGACTTCACTAAGTCGCGGATATGCCCGTAGCTCGACTTCACCGTAAAGTCTTTTCCAAGGTAACCTTCGATGGTTTTGGCTTTCGCCGGAGATTCAACTATGAGTAGATTTTTAGCCATTCAGCACTGATATTTTTTGCAAAGAAAACATAAAGTAATAGAAACGCAAATTGTTTTTGCGGCCCTGTTAGGTACACAAGGTTGTAAAAAATAATGATTAATACCGTAAAATGTTTTCTTTATTTAGTTGCGAAGCCGCAATATTATAAAGTTAAATGTTGGAATGTTGTAAGGTTTGAATGTTGCAAAGTTGATTTCTAAAAAGCTTAAACGCCCAGTTAGACCAAACGTTCCAACCTTTAAACTTTCCAACTTTTCAACAAAAAACTACAATAAAAAGCCGCCACCCAGCAGATCATTACCTTCATAAAATACCGCAGACTGGCCCGGCGCAATACCCGATACCATGTGATCGAACGATACCTTCATGTGGTCGCCTATCTGTACTATTTTACTTTCGGCACCTGCGTCTTTGTAGCGTATTTTGGTTACCGCTGCCAATGGCTCGGTAATGCTTTCGTATTTAATGAGGTTAAGATTACGTACCCAGGCTTCTTTGCGTTGCAGTTCATCGGCAGTACCTAATACAACCGTATTGGTATTGGCCTGTATCTGAGTAACAAACATCGGCTGGCCTAAAGCAATACCCAAACCTTTACGCTGGCCTATAGTATAATAAGGATAGCCCTGGTGTTTGCCTACAACGGTACCGTCAGTCAGTACAAAATTACCCTGGCCTATACGCTCATCCAGGTCCTGTACTTTATGGCGCAGGAAGGCGCGGTAATCGTTATCAGGTACAAAGCAGATCTCGTAGCTTTCGCTTTTACCTGCCAGTTCAAGTTGGCCCATATCTACTGCCATTTGGCGGATCTCAGGTTTAGAGAAACTACCCAGCGGGAATTTAGTACGCGATAGGTTCTCTTGCGATACGCCCCAAAGTACATAAGACTGGTCTTTATTTTCGTCTTTACCTTTTGATATCACATAACGGCCGTTATCCTGCTGGCGGATGTTGGCGTAGTGGCCGGTAGCAATAAATTCACAATCGAGTTTATCGGCGCGTTTTAAAAGCGCTTCCCATTTAATGTGAGTGTTGCAAAGCACACATGGGTTAGGGGTGCGGCCTGCCAGGTATTCGTCAACAAAGTTATCGATCACAAAATCGCCAAACTCGTTGCGGATATCCAATATATAATGAGGGAAGCCGTAACCAACAGCCAAAGCGCGGGCATCGTTAATGCTGTCAAGGCTGCAGCAGCCGGTTTCTTTAGAACTGCCACCGCTTGCGGCGTAGTCCCAGGTTTTCATGGTAAGGCCTATCACCTCATAGCCCTGCTCATGCAGCATAACTGCCGCTACAGAACTATCAACACCGCCACTCATGGCCACCAGGATTCTACCGTGCTTACTCATAATAGCTGCAAAGATAAGCTTTACTTATTTATAATGCCTGTAGGTTAGGTCAGTAAAGGGTAAAATGAGTGTTTGGGTAATATCGAACACCCAATGTTGAATTGCGAATGATGAAGGTTTTGAATGTGTGTATTAGTATTTTTTGAAGATAGGTTTGTCCATCGGTGTCCATAGACAAGCTTTTTGTCCGCAGGCTTTTAGGGCATTATTGGCCCATGTATTACAGGTGTAAAAAAGGTTATAACGCCTTTTAGCTTCGTAAAAAGCATCCGTATCGCCATAGTTGGCGTTGGTTTTTATGTTGATGAAGTGGCCGGCGCTATCAGCCTGGAAGCTGTTGCGGATGTAAGCGATCAATCGATGATATTGTGCTTTGGTGATATTGATCTTTTTGCAGGATGCATCTTCACGAAGATTTTTGTAGAAAGTAGCATGTATGGCTGATGTACTTAAGCCCGTGGCTGCTTTAAATGCCACACTAAATTTGAGCTGCGACCAGGTAGGCGTATTGAGATAGAAACCTTTATCGCCCCAACCGAATGCTACGAGCTTGGCTGTAGTATCGGATTTAATTACGTTCTCAAATTTGATCTCGTGGCTCCAATCCATGTCTGCATTTTTCAGCGGGACTACCACATCGGTATGTACGCCATTGGTGAGGATATAGATAGTGATGTCTTTATTATCAGTAGTAGTTTCTGCGGATGTGCTGATGGCAGATAGGCCAAATACTGCTATCAGGTAAATAGCTATAAATGCTATGATACCGAGCAGAATACGAAATGTTACTTTAAGGATCTTCTTCATGTGATAATGATTGGTTATCCTTAATACCAATTGAATAGGAAGGTAACCCAAGTACTATTCCTCAACAGTCTCCTTAACTTCACTTTTGCGACTGGCGATTATCCTTTCGCGGTGTTGAGTGCCCCATTCACGCAGGCTGTTAATAATAGGGTCAACGGTGGCAGCGTATGGCGTCAGCTCGTAAGTAACAGTTACCGGTACGGTATCATACACCCTGCGGATCACGAACTCGTTAAGCTCCATCTCGCGAAGTTCTTTGGACAGTACTTTGGGGGTAATATCAACCAGCGAACGCTGCAATTCATTAAAGCGCATAGGTCCTTCGCGCAGGAGTACGATGAGTTGGATCTTCCATTTTCCGCTTAAAACATAGAGCGTATCGCGTATTGCGAGGAGTGCCCCATTACATTTTTCGGTGATGTGTTTTATCTCTGCTGCCATTACACAAATGTACCAACTATCCCAAAGGATACTGCTATCCTTTGGGATACTAATATCTTTTTAATAGCGGGTGTACGTAGGTTTGCATTGTATCAAAACACTAAGAAAATGAAAATACTACATCTGATATCAAGCCCCCGCGGCAACGAATCTTACAGCATTAAATTAGGTAATGCGATAGTTGAAAAACTTCAGGCAGCCAACCTGGGCAGCACCGTTAAAACCCGTAACCTGGTAGATCATCCTTTTCCGCATTTGGAAGAATCGCACCTTACCTCATTCTTCACCCCGGCAGAACAGCACACGCCTGAGCTTGCCGAAGCGGTAAAGCACTCTGATCAGGGCATTGCCGAAGTGCAGGATGCCGACGTTATCGTTATAGGTGCGCCGATGTACAATTTTACTATTCACTCGAGTTTGAAGGCATGGATAGACCATATTGTACGCGCACAAAAAACTTTCCGCTACGGCGAGAACGGGCCGGTAGGTTTAATTGAAGGCAAGCGCGTTTACGTGGCCATCTCATCAGGCGGCGTTTATTCTGAAGGTAATATGAAAGCTATAGACTTTATTGAACCTTATTTGAGAACCGTTCTCGGCTTTTTAGGCATGACCAATATATCTTTCCACCGTGCTGAAGGATTGAAGATACCAGGCGTACAGGAAAAAGCACTTGAAAAAGGCATCGAATCTGTAGAAGTATAAAACAATAAAGGCGGGATCTGCATCCCGCCTTTATTAACTCTGTCTTATTTGTCCGTTTTGCCATTGTTGGTGTTGTCACCAACAAACCGCATGCAAAGCAAATTGCTCTACCTGCGCGGAGAATTGTTGGTTACAACACCAACAACGGCTTGGATAGGATTTTATATTCCCGCCTTTGTTAACTCTGTCTTATCTGCCCATTACCCTTAACTATCCATTTATAACTGGTTAGTTCCTGCAAACCCATAGGCCCGCGGGCATGGAGTTTTTGGGTGCTGATGCCTATCTCGGCACCGAGGCCAAACTGGGCACCATCGGTAAATGCTGTAGATGTATTTACATAAACCGCAGCTGCATCCACACGGTTAAGGAAGGTCTCGATATTTAATTCATCTTCAGAAATGATCGCCTCACTGTGTTTGGAGCTGTTTTGCGCAATATGCTGCAAAGCTTCTTCCAGGGTATCCACAGTTTTAATTGCCATCTTCATGGATAAAAATTCCGTACCGAAATGTTCCGCCTGCGCTTCGTGCAGCAAATCAGTGGGGTAGTGGCCGTCGAGTGTTTCAAAGGCTTTCTTATCAGCATAAATAACTACCTCTTTTTTGGCCAGCGGTTCTGAGATGTGTATCAGGTCGCAGAGGCGTTTGTTGTTGATGATGAGGCAATCCAGTGCGTTGCAGACGCTTACCCGACGGGTTTTTGCATTCTCAATGATGGGGATAGCTTTGTCTATGTCGCCGGTTTCATCTAAATAAGTATGCACAATGCCGGCACCTGTCTCAATCACAGGCACCTTGCTGTTGTTCCGCACAAAATCAATAAGTGACTGACTGCCGCGGGGGATCAATACATCCACAAAACCGATAGCGCTAAGCAATGCTTCCGTAGCAGCGCGATCCGCAGGGAGCAGGGTCGCAACATTTACATCGATATTGTTGGCTTTAAGCACACTATGTATAACGCTGATGATAGCCAGATTGGAAAATTCTGCATCACTACCACCTTTCAATACCGAGGTATTACCGGTTTTAAAACACAGGGCAAATACATCAAAAGTAACATTAGGCCTTGCCTCATAGATAACCCCGACAATACCCAGCGGCACGCTTACTTTTTTTATTTCCAATCCGTTTGGTAGAGTATTATCAAGCAGTACCTTACCCAGCGGGTTGGGTAAACCTACCACGTTTTCAATATCAGCGGCAATGCCTTTTATACGCTCTTCAGTTAGTTTAAGGCGGTCATATTTAGGATCGGATGAATCCATCCGGTCGAGGTCCTTTTGGTTTTCCTGCAGCAGATAGGGTGTTTGCTCAATGGCTGCCTTTGCCACATCCTTTAGTACTTTATTGATAACGGCTTCAGTAAGCCCTGCTTTGCGCGATGCCGCTACTGCCTGCTCAAAATATTGTTGGTATGCCATGTTTTAACTCTGTAAATAAAGGTAATCGTAATGCACAAGGGCACGCTGGTTCTTTTGTCCGGCGTATTCACGGGCTTTCTCTGAGCCATATTCGGCCAGGCCTAAGCCAATCACCTTTTTGTTCTCGTCAATTATTTTTATGATCTCGCCCTTTTTAAAATCAGCAATAATTTCTGTTACACCTACCGGCAACAGACTTGATGCTTTTTTCGAGGTAAGTGCTGTTTTAGCACCCTCGTTCACCTGTACAACGCCCTTAGCCGAGTTCTCAGAATGTGCTATCCATTTCTTTTTACCCGATGCTAACTTAGCCGGCACAAAGCGGGTATGCTCTATCTGGTTAGCCAAAACATCTGTAAGGATGTTATCCTTTGTGCCGTTTGCAATATGCACGGCAATACCCAAACGGGCCACTTTATCGGCAATGGTCGATTTAGTGATCATCCCGCCACGGCCAAACTGCGACTTGCCCGAGCTTACAAACGAAGCAAAATCCAGCCCGCCGTTGGTGATCTCAGTGATAACGGATGAGCCGGGCAGTTTAGGGTCGCCGGTATAGATGCCGTTTACGTTGGTGAGTACTATGAGCGCCTGTGCGTTCAGCATTGAAGCTAATAAGCCAGCCAACTCGTCATTATCGGTAAACATTAATTCGGTTACCGATACCACATCGTTCTCATTAATAACCGGTATAACCTGGTGCTGCAGTAAGATCTCCAGGCAGTTGCGCATGTTGAGGTAATGCAGCCTATCGCGAAAATCTTCTTTAGTCACCAACACCTGCGAACACAGGATGTCATATTTCTCAAACAGGGCAGAGTAGGTATTAATAAGTTTAACCTGCCCGATAGATGCCAGTAACTGCCTCACAGCTACGGCATCAGATTTTTCTGATATGCTGATCAGACTCCTGCCTGATGCTACAGCGCCTGAGGATACCAATATCACTTCGATGCCCTGCTTTTTTATCGACGCTATTTGGTCTACCAGATGCGCTATCCTGTCGGTATCGGGTAGGCCATCAGGTCGGGTTAATACGTTTGAACCAATTTTTATGATGATGCGGCGGTAGGAGAAGGACATTAAAGTATATTAATTTGGTCGACAATTATACGTATTTACCGCATAAAAACCTACATAGCTTCTTGCAGACCGAGGGAATTAAAAAAATGTTAGAATTTTTTTGGATGCCATGAAACAATTAATATTTTTGTCGAGTAATTCTATAGACAATGTATTATTTATACCCCGCATCATTGAACTTTAAAAGAAACATGCAGCTCTCAACTGCATGCTGTTGCTGCTGCTGTTAAAGCTATCCGGCACGGCTCCAACCTGTTCACATTTTTTTCAACTAAACTAAATACAACCTAATTCATGAAATCTTTTAAAAGTTTAATAAAACTTATTATACTCTTTTTAGTCCTTGTCCCGGGCCTGGCCTCGGCGCAACTTAATGGCAGTTATATCTTAAGCGGCCAGGTTAAAGATGACCACGGCCAGCCACTTATAGGCACAACGGTATCTATTAAAGGTACCGATAACAGAACATCAACAGATAGCACTGGTAAATTCTCACTAACTACCCAGGCTAAATTTCCATATACATTAGTGTTCAGCGCGGTAGGCTATCACTCGCAGGAGTTTACCATACGCAGTGCAAATAGTAATGTAAACGTACAGCTAACCACGCAATCACTACTGATAAATGAGGTGGTGGTAACTGCATCGCGCCGCGAGGAGAAATTATTGAAGTCTCCGGTGGCGATTGAGAAACTGAGCATTACGGCTTTGAAACAATCACCCGGCCCAAGCTTTTACGATGCTTTGGAGAACGTTAAAGGTGTTCAGATGACCACTACAAGTATCACGCTTAAGGTACCCAACACCCGTGGTTTTAACAGCCCTAATAACTTTAGGTTTATGCAACTGGTTGATGGGGTTGATATGCAGTCGGCAACTTTGGGTGTACCGCTGGGTAACGCCATTGGCCCAACCGAATTGGATATTGCCAGCCTGGAGATAACACCGGGTGCAGCCGCAGCACTTTATGGTACCAATGCTATCAACGGTCTATCAAACTTATTCACTAAAGATCCATTTAAAACACAGGGCTTAAGCTTTTATCACCGCACGGGCGTTAACCATGTGGATAATATAGGTGTAAATGCAAGCACTATTAATGAAACGGCTATCCGCTTTGCTAAAGCATGGAATGATAAGTTCGCATTCAAAGTAAACGCCAGCTACCTTACCGGTACCGACTGGCAATCAAACACCCGCCTGGATCAAAACCCCGGCAATTTGAAGACCGCTAACCCCGCTTATCCTGAACTAACCGGCGCTAACAATGCTGCCTACGACGGCTGGAACAAGTACGGTGATGACGCATTGGCTGGCAGTAACACCGTGTCAATAAAAGGAATTGTGGTTGATGGTGTGGCAAGGCCAAACCTTACCGTTGCGCGTACCGGTTATAACGAGGTTGACCTGGTTGACCCTAAAGTAACCAACCTTAAACTGGATGGTACGGTAGCTTATAAATTCAATCCCGATCTGCAGTTATCATATACTTACCGCTATGGCCGCATGGACGGTGTTTTTCAACGCGGTAATAAAATATCACTGAATGGTGCAACTGTACAAAATCATAAACTGGAACTAAAAGGTAAAGAGTTTTTGGTGCGTGCCTATGAGTCTATAGAAAATACCGGTAACTCATTCAACGTGAAACCGCTGGCCGATAACCTTGATTTGAACCATGCCAGCAATAGCGCATGGGGGACAACTTACAAAAACGCGTTAACCGCTTACGGTAATGCAAACGGTGGACTGACCTCTGCTAATCTCGCGGCTGCCACGCAGGCGGCGCGTGCAGCCGCGGATGCCGGGAGGGTGGAGCCCGGCACTCCGGCTTTTGATGCCCTGCGCAAGCAGATCATCGGCATTAATAACTGGGATATAAAATCGAGCCTGATACCAGATGCCCCTGAAACCGGTGGCGCTGCCCTGGTTCAAAAAAGCCATTTATACAACGCCGAAGCACAATACGACCTGAGCGACAGGATCAAGTTTGTTGACCTGCTCGTGGGCGCCGATGTGCGCGTTTATTCTATAACGCCTGATGGTAACAACTTCGTGGATTTTACCCGCTCAATTGCTGACCGTAACAAGCCACTGGCCGATGGCAGCTTTGGCGATAACGTGATCTACAAAAAATATGGTGCATTTGCACAGGCAACCAAAACTTTCTTTGATGAGAAATTAAAGTTATTTGGCTCATTACGCTACGATTATAACCCATACTTTGATCCTAAGTTTACACCACGTTTGGCAGCGGTTTATTCGCCTAATGTTAACCATAACTTCAGGTTCACCTTCCAGAATGGTTACCGTTTCCCGTCGTTGTTTGAGGCATTGTCTTATGTAAATAATGGCCGTGTTAAACGCGTAGGCAGTTTGGAATTTATTAATGATGGTTTAGGCTATCTGAATAACAGCTACACTCAGCAATCGGTTACAGCATTTAATGCTGCTGTAAAAGCGCAATCAACAACCGGCGATGATGCCACTGCTTTAGCTAACCGTAGCTTATTGCAGGTAGCTAACCTTCCTAAGGCACGCCCTGAGCAGATCACTTCATTCGAGGTAGGTTACAAAGGCGTATTGTTTGATAATAAAGTATTTCTTGATATTGATGCTTATGCTAACCGTTACAATGGTTTCCTTGGCCAGGTGCAGGTATTTGTGCCGAACGGTGCAACCGTTGGCAGCGATGCCGCTGTGTTAGCCATGTTGGATATTAACCGCGACCCTACAACAGCCACAGCAAACAACGCTGCCAGCCAGGGTCAGAGCCGTTACCGTGTGTACACTAACGCTAAGAACATCTACAACAACTATGGTTCATCGGCAGGTTTAAGCTGGAATTTCTACCAGCGTTACACCGTATCCGGTAACGTTAGCTTCAACAAACTAAAAGCACAGAAAGCATCAGACATATTTGTTACCGGCTTTAACACACCTGAGTGGAGTGGCAACTTCTCGTTCGGCAACCGCGAAGTGGTTAAGAATTTTGGTTTCAACGTAGTGTACAAATGGCAGCAATCATACCTGTGGGAGAGCCCATTGGTTACTGGCCGGGTACCTGCAGTGGGTACGCTGGATGCACAGGTTACCCTGCGCGTACCGGTTTACTATGCAACGTTTAAAATTGGAGCCAGCAACGTATTTAATAAACGCTACATACAATATGCAGGCGGCCCAACCATCGGTGGTATTTACTATGCCTCGGTTACGCTGGACGGCTTGCTGAGCGGTAAGTAGTCGTGAGTCGGAAGTCTTTAGTCCGAAAGTCCGCAGGTAAGGGACTTTGGACATTAGACTTTCGACTTGAATAAAGATCCTATTGTTTTTTAGGTATAATTTAGTTTTTCTCGAAAGCGGGCGGGCGAGCTGCCCGCTTTTTTTGTTTATGGAAGATATTATCTTTGGTAAACCTCGGGTGCCTTATCATGTTCAAAAGCAAACTTCTCTTTTTCTCCGTTTTAGTATTTCTGATTGTTAACACCCTCTATTTTTGGGAAGGGGCTTTGGGTGGTTTCAACATGTTATTATGGCCTTTTTTAGCGATAGTAGTGACTGTGTTATTTTTCGGTGCTTTACGTCAGCTTTATTTTGCAGCTAAAGAGCACTTTAAAAATAAGCAGCGATTATATAAGGCCTGTTTGGTGTTGCTATTGTTAGCACTTATCGCTTTGCGGCCATACGGCATAATCAACTACAGCGATTTTGAAAGTAAGAGTGTATTAATTGCCGGCAGAGAAGGTGTTGCAAATTGCACAACAACACTGATGCTGAAACAGAATGGCCGGTTCAAGATGAGAAATATTTGTTTTGGTATAGATGATGAAATTGGTCTCTACACAATTAACAAGGATACGATCAAGTTCAGTAACCCATCATCTCGCAACACTAATAGATATGATTATGCTGTTTTAGACAGCACAAAAAGAAATCTGATATTCAAGAAAGGCAATAAAGTTGTACCGCCAACAATTCTTGCGGTTGTCCATAACGAAACTGAACTCCGCTAAGTTATTTGTAGACGAACGGCCAATAAAAAGCCCTGCACGAGTTGCACCTCATGCAGGGTTAGATTCACTTAATTGAGTATAATAATTTGTGATAACTCATATTATAGTCAAACACTTCATTATTTTTAATTTCCTTATTTCTCAATAAAGCTCTATGACCGTCGAAATCACAATGGATAACTTTTAAGGTCAGATTTGAATCTTTAGTTTTTTTTGACACTACAACGCATTCTATAATGAAATCAAAATCTGTCTTGCTGTGGGAGTCAGAAAATGCAGAATACACCCATAAATTTATTTTGTCTGCCTTGTCGGCTTTATTATTTCCCCCAAACGGAACAGTTACGGTATCTCCGATTTTTAACTTTTCAAACACCAATTTATTTAACTTGGATATTCTCTTTTTTTCTTTTCTTATGGAATCTAACCTTAGATAATGAGGCTTAAATTCACTTGAATAACAAACAGATTTATTTGTGAAGACTCCTTTATTAAAAGCTTCCAGATATAGTCCTGGTAATGTCTTGAATTGCTTCAATCTTAAGCTTCCAGATATAGTCCTGGTAATGTCTTGAATTGCTTCAATCTTAATCTGTCAATTTTTTTAGGCGACATAAAATCGTAAGTGCTTGCCGGGAGTAAAATAATCTCTATGGTATCACAATTATCATTTATTCTAATTGTCGCAGGTTCAAAACCTACGAAACCGAAGTGTAGAGTATTGGTGTTTTGAGGTATATCAGTATTGAAGCGGCCATCGCTGTTCGTGGTTCCAATCAATGTTGTGTCATTAAGTCTTAGTTGAACGCCTGGCACAGGGGTAAGATGATCGTCTATTACGAGCCCGGAAATAGTGCGGATTTGACCTGATACTCTGCAAAAAAGCGATAACAGAAAAGGTAAAAGAGTTAATATCTTATTTCTTTTTAACATTAGCTAAGTTATAAGTAGTTAATTTAAAAAGTAAACATTGGAAATACAAAAAAGCCCTGCACGAGTTGCACCTCATGCAGGGGTAGATTCACTTAATTGAGTATAATAATCGGTTAAATTATTCTATTCTACAGACTGCCTCAGCATCAGCGCGCCGACAGTCACGTTGGTTCGGCTATCAATAATGACAGCGCCACCGTTTGCTTTGTTCTCCTGGTAAGGATCAAAAGCCAGAGGCTCGGCGGTTTTGATCACCACTCTGCCAATATCGTTCAGTTTAAAATCTTCGTCAAAATCTTTTTCAAGCGTGTTGATGTTCACCTTGTGTAGCATCTCACGTATTTTACAGCGTACCGTTTTGGTGTTATGCTGCACCAAATAGGTGAGGGAAGTATCCAGTCCGCGGGTATCCATCCAGCACAGGTCGGCTTCTATAACACTGCTTAGTTGCGGTTCGCCGGCGCTGTTTACAATGATATCGCCACGGCTGATATCGATGTTATCCTTCAGGTGAACAGTTACCGACATGCCAGCCAACGCTTCGGCAGGTTGCGTATCATACAACTCTATTTTTGAAATGGTTGAGGTAAAGCCCGATGGCAAAACCGTAACCTTGTCATTCACTTTAAATGATCCGCTGGATACACGGCCGGCATAGCCACGATAATCGTGCAATTCATCGGTCTGCGGGCGCACTACCCACTGTACCGGCAGGCGGGCATGGGTTGATGCATTATCCCTGTTTATCTCCACATTTTCTAAATGGTGCAGCAGGCTATCGCCTTTGTACCAGCTTATGGCGGTTGACGGATAAACAATATTATCACCTTTCAAAGCACTTACCGGTATGAAGGTAACATCAGAGATATTTAGTTTGGCAGCGATCTTTTGGTAATCAGCAACGATATTATTAAAAACATCCTCGCTGTAATCTACCATATCCATTTTGTTGACAGCGATAACCACTTTTTGGATCTGTAATAATGATACCAAAAACGAGTGACGGGTGGTTTGCTCAACCACACCTCTGCGTGCATCAATCAGGATAATAGCCAGATCGGCATTGCTGGCACCGGTAACCATGTTACGGGTGTACTGGATGTGGCCGGGAGCATCAGCTATAATGAACTTGCGCTTATCAGTTTCAAAGTATTTGTAAGCCACATCAATGGTAATGCCCTGCTCGCGCTCGGCCTTAAGGCCATCGGTTAAAATAGCAAGGTCAATGGTACCGTCGTCGTTTTTACGGTTTGATGCATGCAAAGCTTCCAGTTGGTCGGCCAAAATAGCGTCGCTATCGTAAAGCAACCTGCCAATAAGCGTGCTCTTACCATCATCAACACTACCTGCCGTTATAAATTTAAGTATATCCATTTAGTTTTCTCTCAGATCTGCTTGTCCTCAATGTTCGGTGAGGACACCGAACCCGGGAACGAAATTTTATAATAAAAATTAAAGGCTTTTACATCTAAAGCGTCCTAAAGCTTTTAGCTTTCAGCTTTTACCTTTAAAAATATCCGCCTTTTTTACGTTCTTCCATGGCAGCCTCGCTCACTTTATCGTCCATGCGGGCACCGCGTTCGCTTATTTTCGAATCGGCTATCTCGCTGATGATATCATCTATCTCGAAAGCATAAGATTCAACAGCCGCGGTACAGGTCATATCGCCAACGGTGCGGAAACGCACGTTTCTGCGTTCAACCACATCTTCCTCATCCATATTTAGGAACGGTGATGCTGCCATCAATTGACCGTTGCGGGTGATACAATCGCGCTGGTGCGCAAAGTAGATGGTTGGCAATGGAATATTCTCCCTGCGGATATAGTTCCAAACATCCAGCTCTGTCCAGTTACTTATCGGGAAAACACGTACGTTCTCACCTTTGTGGATCTTACCATTGTAGATATTCCAAAGCTCGGGGCGCTGGCGTTTAGGGTCCCATTGGCCAAACTCATCACGTACCGAAAAGATACGCTCTTTGGCACGGGCTTTCTCCTCATCGCGGCGGGCACCACCAATACAAGCATCAAAGCCGTTTTTGGCAATTGTGTCCAGCAAAGTAAAAGTCTGCAAAGCATTACGGCTTGCATTTTTACCTGTTTGCTCAATCACTTTACCTTCATCAATGCTGTCCTGCACGTGGCCTACTATCAGTTTTTCGCCAATGCGGGCAATCATTTCATCGCGGTATTGGATGGTTTCTTCAAAGTTGTGGCCGGTATCGATATGCACCAGCGGGAATGGGAACTTACCCGGCCTGAAGGCTTTTAAAGCCAAGTGAACCAGGGTAATAGAATCCTTACCACCCGAAAATAACAACGCAGGTTTCTCAAACTGCCCTGCAACTTCGCGCAAAATATATATGGCCTCTGCCTCTAATTCGTCCAGGTAATCTAACCGGTTTGTACTCATTCTTTAAGATCGTTTAATTGTGTTGCATGTAGTCCGCACTCTTTTTTGCTTTGGTCTTCCCACCACCAGCGCCCGGCCCTAAAATCTTCGCCGGGTTGTACCGCCCGTGTGCAGGGTTGGCAGCCTATGCTGGGGAAACCCCTGTCATGCAATGTATTATAAGGGATATTGTATTGTTTGATGTAAGCTTTAACGTCGTCTAAAGTCCAGCTGAAAATAGGGTGGAACTTGATGATCTGGTTACCCTCATCCCATTCCACATTGCTCATGTCCTCGCGATTGGCAGATTGCTCTGCACGGATGCCGGTTATCCAGCATTGGTTACCTTTTAAAGCACGGTGCAAAGGCTCTATCTTACGAATGCCGCAGCACTCCTTACGGTTGGCTACCGATTCGTAGAAACTGCTTGGGCCTTTTGCATCAACCATGGCTTCCAATTTTCCGTTATCAGGATAGTAGACGTAGATGGGCTGGCTGTACATTTCCATGGTACGGTTCCACACATAATAGGTCTCGGGAAATAAACGGCCGGTCTCCAGCGTAAAAACTTTTATGGGGATGTTATTGGCAAATATCATGTGCGATATCACCTGGTCTTCCCACCCAAAACTGGTAGAGAAAACTATCTCGCCTGGGAAAAGCGCAGCCAATGCCTGCAAGGCCGCTACCGAGTCTTTCTCCTTTACTAATCGCGATATGTAAGTAGTATCTGCCACTTTAAAATGTTTTCAGTAAAAAGTTAATAATACTGCGGATGCTGATAGCAACCACAATAATTGACACCGCCATCATAATGGCTTTTGCCGATATTTTATTTGAGATTTTTGCTGCCACGGGCGATGCTAAGGCACTGCCGATAACCAAGCCTGCAACGGCATCCCAATGCGCGCTTTTAAGCATAGTGATAAAGGTTAATGAACCCATCAGTGCGATAAAGAAACGCGATAGCTTTACAGTACCCAATGAAAAACGAGGATGACGGCCACCGGCAATCAGGGTTGATAACACGATAGAACCCCAGCCACCGCCGCCAACAGCATCTATAAAACCGCCGCCTAATCCTAACAGCGATATGCGTTTGATCTTAGCCGTAGTACGTTTCTTTTTAAGGCTCAATGCTTTTTTAAAGATGACGATACCCAATATCAAGGTATAAACCGATACTACCGGTTTGGTGTACATGGCGTAATGCTCTAACGATGATAAGATGTAAGCACCCGTAACTGCACCGATAATACCCGGCAACAATAATAACTTAAACAGCTTCCAGTTTACGTTACCCATGCGGTAATGCATCCAGCCGGCAATACCGTTGCTCATTATCTCAGATAAATGCACACCCATACTTGCCGAAGCAGGGGGGATGCCCATTGAAAGCGAGAATGTGGTAGATGTTACACCGTATGACATACCTATGGCCCCATCAATCAATGCGAAAACAAAACCTGCACCCAGAAAATAGTAAAATACCGGTGAAATGTTTTGTACGTAGTTTTGAAACTCGGGATCTTTATACCAAACCGCTGCGATGGTTATCAGCAGGAACAATACAAATGTTCCCCATACTATCAGCTTTAAATTATTATTGCTCGGCGCTTTTTTAGGGCCAAGCAATACCGCTGTAACACGGTTCAGTTCTTTTACCTTATGCGTAAAATCGCCGCTGAGGTTATTGCGGATATCATGCATTTGCTGCAAAGTTGTATCCAGCTCTTCAGGAAGTGCCTCATTCAAAACCTCGCGCAGGCGCTTGGCAATGGTTGGCGATTTGCCGTTGGTTGATATAGCCAGCTTAAGGTCACCTTTTTGTACGATTGATCCTAAGTAGAAATCGCAAAGCTCAGGCTTGTCGGCAACGTTGATCAGTAATTTGCGATCATGTGCTGATTGTCGCACATATTTGTTCAGGTCGCTGTCGTCGGTAGCTGCGATAACTAGGTCGGCATTGTCCAGGTCAGCATCTTCGAATGGTTTTTGAATGATCTTAACGTTTTTATGCTGTGCTGCCAGATCTATCACCTGCGGCAGAACCTCTTTAGAAATAATAGTAATAGCAGCCACGGGGCTGTTGAACAGCAAAGCCGTCAGCTTTTCATGGCCTACCTTGCCCGCGCCAACCAACACGGTGTGCAGGTTCTCCAGCTTCAAAAACACGGGGAACAACTGGTTCCCCTGTGGCTTTTGATACGGGCGGGCCGCTAACTTATTATCTCCCGGCAACAACGTCATATACTTCTTTAACCAGTTTATATTGAGGGTGAAGCGATACTACTTCGCCAAATACAATTAATGCAGGTGATGCAATGCCTTGCTCAGCAACCAGGCCGGCAATGGTATCAACCGTACCAACAGCTACTTTTTCATCAACCGTGGTGCCGCTTTGTATCACGGCAGCCGGTAAAGCACCTTTACCTTCGGCTTTAAACAGCTCTGCTATCTCTGCTAATTTATGTAAACCCATTAATACCACAACAGTAGCATTGCTTTTTGCAGCCTGGTACAGGTCGGCAGAGATGCGGCCAGCGGTAGTGGTGCCGGTTATTACCCAAAAACTTTCGCTTAAACCACGGTGCGTAACAGGTATGCCCTGCAAACCCGGTACACCAATAGAGCTTGAAATGCCCGGTACAACCTGCGTAGGGATGTTGTACTCTGCAGCAAACTCCAGTTCCTCATGCCCGCGACCAAATACAAACGGGTCGCCGCCTTTAAGGCGTACAACATGGCCGTAGTTTAAAGCATAATCAACCATCAGTTGGTTAATGTTATCCTGAGAAAAAGTATGGTCGCCTGAGCGTTTGCCCACGTAGATCTTTACAGCATCTGCGGGGGCAACTTCTAAAAGTTCCTCGTTCACCAACGCATCGTACAAAACCACATTGGCTGTTTGCAGCGCTTTGATACCTTTTAGGGTTATCAGTTCTGCATCGCCAGGGCCTGCACCAACAAGCGTAATACGTGGTTCTTTTATATTGTTGTTATTTGATATCATGATTGTAATACAGCTTCTCTTTTTGTTTTAACTGTCTCTAAAAACTCTGTAGCCTGTGCTTTGTAAGCGGTAGCAAATTCTTCCGATGGTTCGTTTTTGTTGATCTGCAGCACCAACTCATTAAAGGTTGTGGCTAAACTCAGTTCACCGGTTTCTACGTAGTTGGCATCAAATTCTTTGATGATGCCGGCTTGCGTGCTGGTGTTGATGCCTTTATCAAGCAATAAGGCTTTTGCCGAGCTGATGAAGGTATTGTATGAGTGATAAATAGCATCGGCCCATAATCCTTTTGCGTAAGCGCCGTTTGCCCAGCCCAGTTTTTCATCAGCCTCAAATAATAATGTGGCAACCAAATCGATAATTACACCGGCACATTCGCCTACGCCAATGGCAGTGGCAAAAGTTTCCTGGTGGCCCCAGTCAACAAACTCATCATCGGTAAGGGTGGTCAGATCAGCCAGTGGTTTCAGCAGGCGATAAAAATAATCTTTACCCTGGCGGTCGTAATAGCCGTGGTAAGTTTCATCTTCTATAGATTGTGTTTTATAATCATCCAGCAGGGTGCGTAAAACATCGGTAGCACGTTTTGACGGTACCTTGATAATACGCTCTGCAGCGCGACCGGCGCCATCGCCAACGGTACCGCCGCCCAACATTACCTGTACTGATGGTAACACGCGTGTACCCGCTTTTAACGAGCTGCCGTGGAAACCAATATGCGCCAAACCATGCTGGCCGCAACTGTTCATACAGCCGCTTATTTTGATCTTTATTTCGCGGTTGTAGATAAAATCTTCGTATTCGCTGAATATCAGGTCTTCCAGCACTTTAGCCATGGTCATGCTGTTGCTGATGCCCAGGTTACAGGTATCGGTACCGGGGCAGGTAGTTACGTCGGCAACGCTATCAAAACCCGGCGCAGCCATATCCAGTGCGTGCAAGCCTGCGTATAATGCCTCTAAGTTTTCCTTACGGACAAATTTTAACAACAAGCCCTGGTTCTGCGTAATACGGATCTCATCGGCTACGTAAGGTTTTACGGCCTCTACAAATTTGCGCGCCTCGGGCGTGTGAATATCGCCAACCGGCACTTTCACATACACACCGTAGAAGCCTTTTTGCTTCTGCTCAAACACGTTGGTAGCCAGCCATTGCTCGTAACGCAACGGGTTCTCAATGGTCACACTTACCGGGGTAATGGGCTCGGGAATAGCAGGCTGAGGTACCGCATCGCGGTTGATAGGGTAGCTTTTAACTTTTAATGCCAGATGCTCCTCTTTAGCTAAACGAAGCACTTCATCCAATCCCAGTTTTTGCACCAGGTATTTTAAACGTGCTTTGTTACGGTTGTTGCGTTCGCCATGGCGGTCAAACACGCGGATAATAGCTTCAGTGTAAGGTATCAGCTGGTCTTCCGGTAAAAAGTCTTCAACTATGCTGGCTAAAAAGGGTTGTGCTCCCAAGCCGCCACCAAGGTTTATTTTAAAACCACGTTCGCCTTTGTCATTTAGTTTCGGGATAAAGCCCAGGTCGTGAATATAAGAGAAAGCAGTATCGGCATCGCTTGATGAGAATGATATTTTGAATTTGCGGCCCATTTCCTGGCAGATAGGGTTACGCAAAAAGTATTCGAAAACAGCATGAGCATAAGGTGACACATCAAAAGGCTCCTGCGGATCAATACCCGCGTTGGGAGAAGATGTAACGTTGCGCACGGTGTTACCGCAAGCTTCGCGCAGGGTAATGTCATCACGCTCCAGTTCGGCCCATAGTTGCGGGGTACGGTCAAGGCTTACGTAGTGGATCTGTATATCCTGGCGGGTAGTGAGGTGCAGGTTGCCACTGCCATACTCGTCGGCAATATCGGCTATCTTTAATAGTTGTTTAAAGGTAACTTTGCCAAACGGTAGTTTTATGCGCACCATTTGTACACCGGGCTGGCGCTGGCCATATACGCCACGTGCTAAACGCAGGCTGCGGAATTTCTCGTCGTGTATTTTACCCTCGCGAAATGCGCGGATCTTGCGCTCAAGATCAATAATGTCTTGTTCTACTATAGGGTTCTCCAGTTCGGTCCTGAAGCTCTGCATATCTTAAGTATTTAGTTTTCTCCTAAAAAAAAGCCCCTTCTGCTGTGGCTGAAGAGGCAAATATTCTTTATCTACACATTTACAGCCGCGATATATTATCCTGCATACAGCAGAAAATCAGGTTGTTATTATATGTATTGAATATTGTTGTCATCTCTATAGCTCCAAATATATACATAGTATAGGGAATTAGTAGAATTTAATTGAAAATTTTTCTCATCACGTGTCATTGCGAGCGTAGCGTGGCAATCCTCGATCTACAGGGCCGCTCTGTAAGTAGGGGATTGCCACGTCGCTGTCGCTCCTCGCAATGACGCGTTGGGCTCTAAGCACCCCACATAAAAAAATCCCCTCGAGAGGGGATTTTAACAGCAGCAAATCTGTAAGCCGGGTTCTGTGTCTCCTTGCGGAGATTTCTATCATTAATCTCTGATCATACCGTCGCCGGTATGCTTTATCAACCTACCCATTCTGACGATCCTTGCGGATGCGGAAGCGAGCAGCTTCACTTTCAGAACCTATTTGGTTTTTCAACTCCTGAGGTTTACCGCGATCCCGGTTGCCCGGAAAAGCCGTGAGCTCTTACCTCACGTTTTCACCCTTACCTGTCCCGATAGCTATCGGGATAAGGCGGTATATTCTCTGTGGCACTTGCTGTCGCCGGCTGCCGGCGCCTTCCCGTTAGGAAGCAGGATGCTCTGTGTTGCCCGGACTTTCCTCTCCGGAACAAGCCCGAAGCGATAGAACGTTTTGCAGGTACAAAGATAAGTCAAAAGTTAAAAGTAAAAAGTTAAAAGTGAGCTACGGGCAAGCAGCCAAGTCTTTCTCCACTACATCAACCGTAATGGTACCCTGCTTGTTGCCGAATGAGTTGGTTACAAATGTAAGCACCTTTGCAACATCCATTGGGGCAAGGTCGGTATTAGCGGGCATAGAGCCTTCGTAGGCTTTGCTGTTGATGGTCAGCACACGCTCGGTTATGCCATTATGTACAATACAGGCAAGGTAATCGCGGTTCTTTTTCAGGAATGCGGTATCAGTTAAAGGTGGTATTAAGCTTGTTAAGCCTTCGCCGTTATTGCCGTGGCAGTTTTCGCACTTCTGTTTATAGATAGCTGCGCCACCGGTATAGTATCGTTTAAAATCCTGGTCCGCATCGTTTTGGCAAGCGGCTATTAACACGCTTATCAATACAATAATGCCACCAATAAGCTTTAATTTCATTGGGCTATTTCGGTATTTACCTCGGCACGCAGGGTTTTAATATCATCTATCATTTTGGCAACCTGGTCTTCTTTGGTGCCATCATAGTATCCGCGGATGCGGCGCTGTTTATCAACTAAAACAAACCAGCCCTGGTGTACATAACCACCAGGTGCACCGTTATCCTGCATTACAGCAACCAGGTAATGTTTTTGGCCAAGGGTGTAAGTATCTTCTTTTTTGCCTTGCAGCAGCCACCAGCTGTTGCCACTTATGCCCAGTTTATCAGCATATTTTTTCAATACAGCTACGCTATCATGTTTCGGGTCGATGGTATGCGAGATGATCTTAAAATCGGGAACGTTCTTAAAATCGTTATACACCTTAAGCATGTTGCGGTGCATAATGGGGCAAATAGAGGGGCAGGTGGTAAAAAAGAAATCGGCCACATAAATATTGCCCTTTAAGCTGTTTTGGGTAATGGTATCGCCATACTGGTTCACAAACTTAAAGTCGGGAATGGTTTGATATACAGTATCAACCACCTGTTTGCCGTTCACGGTTTTGGTAACCGCTTCGCGCTGGCCCAATATGGGTAATTTGCTTTCCTCAGCTTTAAATTTACAGGCAGCAAAGCCAAGTAATAAGAAAAGTGCTCCCGCTAACTTTTTCATTTCTTTTTATTTTGTTTGATAAAAGTATCGGCCGTTTTAACGGCGATGTTCAGGTTGCTATCCAAAGCGCTGATCTGTTTTTTCTGATCGGTAAGGTAGGTGATGATCTCATCGTGACTTTTGCCTTTATTCTCCGCATCAAAATTGTGCATCCATTTTTCCATACGGCTGTCAACGGTATCAAGGTTGCCTCTTAACGAGATCGCTTTTGTGGTAACATCGGCAGATACGCTGTCTTTTATTAAAGTATCCAGTTGCATTTTGTTGATCATCACCAGCTCGTCTTTCTCCATTACACGGTCGTGTATGGCAATAACTTCATTAAGCAGGTCTTTTTCCTGTTGTTGTTTATCAGCGCAGCTAAACAAAGTGGCGCTTAAAATTGCAGCGGCGAAAAGTTTCTTCATAATGTGCTAAGTATAGATGTTTTATGGTTTCTGATGTAATGAATGTAATCTGTAGATGGCAATTCGGCACCGGCTGTTTTCAATAACTGGCCTATTTGTGCCCTGTGATGCGTGCCATGGTTAATTACGTGCGTAATAATATCAGCCAGCTGGTCGTTGAACGGCGTGCCTTTAGTGTTTTTGTAACTGATGATGGTTTCAAGATCTTCAGATTGCAAGGTATTGATGTACGCCACCCATTCTTCAAAGTTCCTGTCATTTGCACCCATTAGCTTTTCTACGTTGCCCGGCGCCCAAAGTTCTGCGGTAGGAGCGGGTTTGTTTAAGCAACGACTTAGCCATATCTGTTGGGCAACCAAAGTGTGCGACATCAGATCGACTGCCTTACCGGTAAGGCCGGTACTTAGCAAAAGATCTATCATTAGCTTGTTGCAATAGCGGTCGTAATGAAAAAGGTAGATAAAATGGGCTTTCATCGGCAGCAAATGTAATCAACGTTGGTCGTATTACAGAAGCGGGCGGGCGATATTTATAGCGTATGTAGTAGCTTGCATAACCTTTGTTTACAATTAAATAACATTAACCACACTGTAAGTACATACCTGTGGGTTAGATTTGAATATCAACAAATGTGAAACGTTATGAAAATGATTAAAAGACTGAGCGCCATAGTGAGCCATTTTCGCGAATGGTTGTTTTTGAGAGGCATGAGATCATCTTTTATGCACTAATTTTTCCAGGAGTTTCTTTTATACAATTATAATGCACATTTTGGGCTACGCTTGGCTCAAATAAATGGATACTGACCACTCTTTTTCCTCTTTGAACAGATCTCTTTTCGGTGATGATTTTGCCTGGGGTGTTTCTACCGCGGCACTACAAATAGAAGGCTCATGCGATGTTGACGGCAAAAGCGCATCAATATGGGATACCTTCAGCTCAAAAAAAGGCAAGATACTTAACGGCGATACACCAACACACGCCTGTGATTTTTATAAAGATTACAAACGTGATATCGACCTTGTTAAGGAGTTGAACATTCCTAACTTCCGTTTTTCTATAGCATGGAGCCGCGTGTTGCCAAAAGGCACCGGCGAAGTAAACCAGGCAGGTATTGATCATTACAATAAAGTTATTGATTACTGCCTTGAGCAAGGTGTTGAACCGTGGATTACCGTTTACCACTGGGATTTGCCACAGATACTGGAAGATAACGGCGGCTGGACCAACCGCAAGATAGTTACGTGGTTCAGTAATTTTGTAACCGTATGTGCCAAAAGCTTTGGCGACCGTGTAAAACACTGGATGGTAATGAATGAGCCTGCTGTATTTACAGGCGCCGGATATTTCCTGGGTATACACGCCCCGGGCCGTACAGGGCTAAAGAATTTTTTGCCGGCAATACACCACGTAGTATTAAGTATAGTAGCAGGAGCGAGGATATTACGCGAACTATGCCCTGATGCGCAGATAGGCAATACGTTCTCTTGTTCATACATTGAGCCTTATGCTGATAAACCGAAACACATAGCAGCAGCCAAACGTGCTGATGCTTTGATCAATCGCCTATACATAGAACCGCTCTTAGGCCTGGGTTATCCAACAGATGAAGTGAAAGCGCTGAAAGGCATTAACAAGTATATCCTGCCCGGTGATGAGGCCGATATGAGTTTCGATTTTGATTTTATCGGGATACAGAATTACACACGCGAGATTGTAAAATATTCATTTTTTACACCATATATAGGCGCCAGCCTGGTAAAAGCGCAGGATAGGGGCGTTGAGCTTACCGATATGAAGTGGGAAGTATACCCACCTTGCATCTACGAAATGATCAAGAAGTTTAACGCGTACCCGCAGATAAAGAAAATTATTATCACCGAAAATGGTGCAGCTTTCCCTGACACAGTTTTTAACAACGAAGTTGATGATCAGCGCCGGGTAACCTACCTGCAAACCCATCTGCAGCAAGTATTAAAAGCCAGGCAAGAAGGTTATAATGTTGAAGGCTACTTTGTGTGGACCTTAACCGATAATTTTGAATGGGCAGAAGGTTATCACCCGCGTTTTGGATTGATACATGTAAATTTTGAAACGCAGCAGCGTATTATTAAAGCATCAGGCCGTTGGTTCGCTGAATTTTTGAGCAGTGTTTGAACCGCCGTGGACACCGGCAAGTATCAGGGGTAAACTGATAAAGAAAGTGGTACCCTTATCCACATCACTCTCAAACCAAATCTTGCCATGATGTTTCTCCATTATCTGGCGACAAATGGATAAACCTAAACCAAATGATTTCTCACCGGCAGTGCCGGGGCGTTGTGCGCTTGTAAACATATTGAATATTTGGTCCTTCATTTTATCAGGGATACCAATACCGTTATCTTTCACCGCTATAACTATTTTGTGATCTTCAAACTCAAAAGCCTTAACCTGGATAGTGCCGCCTGTAGGGCTAAATTTGATGGCATTAGTGATCAAATTACTTACCACACGCCATATTTTTTCGCGACTAATTACCAGTTCTATTTGTTTATCTAACGGCTCAAGAATAATTTCCTGGCCTTTTTCAGCAGCTTTAAATTTCAACAGCTCTACACTGTTACTTAACAGGCCGTTGATCTCTGTTGGCTCGGGGTGCAACTCAACCGAGTTGAGATTTGTAGCTTCCAGTATCTCGTTGATCAGTTCTAATGAGTTAAAAGAAGTTTCTTTCACCAGGTTAATCATTTCCTTTTGCTCTTCGCTGTAGTCTTCCTCGGCCATTATGGTAGTCAAAGAAGCAATGCCGCCTATAGGGTTTCTAAGATCATGTGCTACCGCACGCAGTATACGATCTTTCTCCTGGCTGCTGGTGTTTATCTCTTTTAAAGCTTTCTCGAGGTTGTAATTCTGCTCGTTTATTTGCTTGTTTAGTACGTTGATGGTTTTTACTTCCTGGCGGCTACGTTTAAAGTTACGATATACCAAAAACACGATGATGACCGCCATTAAAGCAAAGAAAATGCTTACGTACAAGTAAATAGTTTGCAACTTGCTGCTATTGCTCAGTTTATCTATTTCGTGCTGTTTCTCGTAGTTGGCTAATTGTTGGTTAACATCGCTTTCCATCAAAAGGGCCGATCGTTTTATAATGGAATCCTTCATCAGGTTATAACGCTGTATATGGTTAATAGCCAGTTTAAGATCGTTTCTCTGAACGTAAAGGTTACCCAATAAGCGATTATAATCAGCTTCGGCATCGGCGTTAGCAACCGTATCCAATTGTTTGCGGATATTACCAAGGAGGTTTATCAGTGAGTCTGAAGCGTGGATATCCAAATAGATCTGACCCAGTTTTATCTCAGATAGCTCAGCGTCGCGGTTGTCGAAACCGGGCTGCATATTGATGGCTATGCT
The DNA here is from genome assembly GCF_003432115.1 of Mucilaginibacter conchicola. Lineage (GTDB taxonomy): Bacteria > Bacteroidota > Bacteroidia > Sphingobacteriales > Sphingobacteriaceae > Mucilaginibacter > Mucilaginibacter conchicola. Next base: position 665,115 of record NZ_QWDC01000001.1, on the reverse strand, counting down.
TTTCTTAAGCAGGTCAATGGCGTTGTTAAACTGCTTTGTTTGCATGTATATCTCGGCCTTATTGCCGTATACCACACCACGAGCCATATCCATATCGCGTTTACGATCGGGAAATAGCGGGGCATTGTCATTAATGAATTTTAGCGCAATGTCGAAATACTTGATAGCACTATCAGCCTCGTTGTTGTGTTTGTAACTGATGGCAATATTGTCAAGCAACTCCTGGCGGCGATAAAAACCTGGGAAACCGCGATCAAAAGTGCGGGCTTCTTCACTTATTTGATGATAGCTGTCTTTAAAATAATTAGCTGCCAGTTTGTAATGGCCCTTTTTATACATGATCATGCCCATGCGGTAAGTATAATCGCAAAGGGCGGCAAGGTTAAGATAGTTCTTGCCTGTTAAATAACCTTGATAGTAAGCCTGGTATGCGTCATTAAACTGTTTTAATTCAAAAAAACTATCGCCGCGGGCAAAATTAGCCTCGGCATAGTTCATAGAGTATTGTTTAGGGTTTACACTTTTATTAGCCAATGCAAGCATGCTATCGGCATACAGCATGGCGCTGTCAAAATCTCTTAATGTTTTCTGGAAATAAACGTATTTTAAGGCATAATACCTAAAGCGGTCGTTAACCGTTGGGTGTTTTAATTTAGAAAATGCAGAATCGAGGTAATCATGACCTGCTTTAATGGCATTGTGGCCAAATTTGTCTTCGGCCTTATGCTGGATCTTAAGAAACTCTTCAGAGTATTCGCCTGTATCTTTTTTACCCGCAGATTGATTGCACGCTGCAAACATTGCCGCTAAAACAAGCAGCAAATAAGATAAGGTTAGTTTCTTTACACGACTGACGGTGATATGCGTCAACTTTAGTAATAGTTTAGAGGTATGAACAAATATAGAACTATAAAGGCTAATAATACCACCTATAGCTATATTTATTTAACCTATAGCTATTTGAAGGCATTTTCGCCGGTAACATCCATGCCGGTTATCAGCAAGTGAATGTCATGTGTACCTTCATACGTAATTACTGACTCAAGGTTAGCCATGTGTCGCATTATTGGATATTCACCTGTAATGCCCATGCCGCCCAGCATCTGCCTGGCCTCGCGGGCAATGGTAATGGCAACCTCAACACTGTTGCGTTTAGCCATCGAGATCTGGGCTGCTGTAGCACGGTTCTCATTTTTTAAGGTGGCTAAACGCCATACTAATAATTGGCCTTTAGTAATCTCGGTAATCATCTCGGCCAGTTTCTTTTGCTGAAGTTGAAAACCGCCTATAGGGCGGCCAAATTGTACACGTTCTTTTGAGTAACGCAGCGCAGTATCGTAGCAATCCATCGCTGCACCCAACGCACCCCATGCTATGCCGTAACGCGCCTGGTTAAGGCAACCCAGAGGGCCTTTTAAGCCCGATACGTTCGGGAATATGTTCTCCTTAGGTACTTTTACATTATCAAAAACCAGTTCACCGGTTGCCGAGGCACGTAACGACCATTTATTATGCGTCTCGGGTGTGGTAAAACCTTCCATACCACGCTCTACTATCAATCCTCGGATCTTTCCTTCCTCATCTTTGGCCCATACAACAGCTATATCGGCAAACGGCGCGTTTGAGATCCACATTTTAGCACCATTAAGGATATAGTGGTCGCCAGCATCTTTGATGTTGGTAACCATGCCACCGGGGTTAGAGCCATGGTCCGGTTCGGTAAGGCCGAAACAGCCCATTAATTCGCCTGTAGCCAGTTTAGGCAGGTATTTATGTTTCTGCTCCTCGCTGCCATAAGCGTAGATCGGGTACATCACCAACGATCCCTGTACCGATGCCGTTGACCGTATGCCCGAGTCGCCACGCTCAATCTCCTGCATAATGATACCGTAGGCTGTATAGTCTAAACCTGCGCCGCCATACTCAACCGGGATGGTTGGGCCAAAGGCACCAATTTCAGCCAAACCTTTTAAAAGATGCCTCGGAAATTCTGCACGTTGCGCGTAATCCTCAATTACAGGGCTTACTTCTTTCTTCACCCATTCGCGTACGCTGGCGCGGATAAGTTTATGCTCGTCGCTAAGTAGTTCGTCTAATAAATAGTAATCAGGCGCTTCGTACAGGTCGGTTTTGGCCATGGTAGTATATATAGGTTATGTCAAATATAGGAAATTTGGACTCACCCCGAGGCACTTCGTGCGTGACCCTCTCTTCGCTTCGCGAAAAGAGGATGAGTAATTGTTTCAATATTAGGTTTCCCCTCTTTCCGAAGGAGAGAGGGGCGGGGGTGAGTAAATTCAAGATAATCCATTATTTTTGGCCGCATGATAAAAGTAGCTTTAGAAGGCGTTGAGGTTTTTGCGTATCACGGTTTTTACCCCGAGGAGCAAAAGATAGGCACCCGTTTTTTGATAGATGTGCAGGTAAGTTTTCAGCAAAAAGGTTCGTTTGCTGATGATACGCTTAACCATACAGTTAATTACGAGGAGTTGTACACTATTATTAAAGAGGAAATGACTATTACCCGCAAGGTGATCGAAACTGCTGCCGAAGCTATTCTTGAGCGTGTTAAAACAGCTTTTACTTTTATAGAAACGGCTGAGGTTACCATTAAGAAACAGAACCCACCGTTTAATAGCCCGATAAAACAATCGATCATCAGCTTGAGTTACCAAAAATAAAAGCCATGGATTTTAACAAGATCACCGAAGATATACTTACCCGTATTAAAGCCATTGTTGGCGACGATGCCGTTATAACCAATAAGGATGACGTTGCAGATTACAGTCACGATGAGACTGAAGACCTGGTTTACTATCCTGAGGTGGTAGTGAAGCCACAATCAGTTGAGCAGATCTCGGCTTTGCTGAAACTTTGTAACGAAAACCTTATACCCGTTACGGCACGCGGTGCAGGTACGGGTTTGGCGGGCGGCGCATTGCCGGTAAAAGGCGGTTTGCTGCTGTCGATGGAACGCTTTAACAAGATCATTGATATTGATGAGCAAAACCTGCAGGCCACTGTTGAACCGGGCGTGATCACCGAGGTGTTTATGAACGCTGTTGCCGAAAAAGGCTTGCTTTATCCGGTAGACCCGGCAAGTAAAGGTAGTTGCTTTATTGGCGGCAATGTGGCCAACTGCAGCGGCGGCCCAAGGGTGGTTAAATATGGCACTATCCGCGAGTATGTGCTGAACCTTGAAGTAGTTTTGCCAAACGGTGAGGTGATATGGACGGGTGCTAACACGCTTAAATATGCTTCTGGTTATAACCTTACGCAATTGATGATAGGTTCTGAAGGTACTTTGGGCATCGTTACCAAAATAGTGACCAAGCTGATCCCGCGCCCAACACAGGATGTTTTGATGCTGGCATCATTTCCTACGAATGAGGATGCCTGTGCTGCTGTCTCTGCTATTTTCAGGGCTGGTGTTATCCCATCAGCATTGGAGTTTATGGAGCGTAAAGGGATGGAGTGGGTGATAGAGCATGATGGCATCGCTTTCGATCTTAAAGACGGTATTGGTGCGTTTCTGCTGATAGAGGTTGACGGTAGTAACCAGGATGTGATCTTTGGCGATTGTGAAGTGATCAACGGCGTACTGGAGACTCATAATTGTTCTGATGTGCTGTTTGCCGATTCATCTGCTCAGAAAGAAGAACTATGGCGCATTCGCCGTACTATGGCGGTGTCGGTAAAATCAAATTCGGTTTATAAAGAAGAAGATACCGTGGTGCCGCGCGCAGCCTTGCCGCAGCTGATAAAAGGTATAAAAGAGATAGGTGCCAAATACGGCTTCGAGTCGGTTTGTTATGGCCACGCGGGCGATGGTAACCTGCACGTTAACATCGTAAAAGCCGACATGAGCGATGAGGACTGGAATAATAAACTGAAAGATGGTATTACCGAAATATTTGAACTCACCGTATCGTTAGGGGGTACACTATCCGGCGAGCATGGTATAGGTTTGGTTCAAAAAGATTATATGCCTTTAAAATACACCAATACCCATTTCCTGATCTGGAAAGGTATTAAGCAGGTGTTTGATCCTAACGGGATATTAAACCCGGGAAAGATATTTAATTGATTATTTCCGTTCGTCATTGCGAGCGTAGCGTGGCAATCCCTGATCTACAGAGCCTCTCTGTAAGTAGGGGATTGCCACGTCGCTGTCGCTCCTCGCAATGACGCGGTTTTTATCGATCAGTTCGTATTCAAGATCAATCTCGGTTCATCATAATCAATCATCCTTTGCCGGCCCTCAGTAGGGATAGGGACTGATTTTGCTGCTTTATAATCATAACTGATGCATACCGTTTTGCAGGTGGTGCATATCTCTTCGCCTTTATCGGTTTGTTTTACCAGCACATGCATCACATCAAAGCTGCTGTTGCCTATGCGCACTACGCGCACGTAGCAGGTAAGGCTATCATCAATGGTGACCGGCTTTAAGTAATTGATCTCCGATTTGCCTATCACAATGCCATGGTTTCTTATATTCCATCCCGCAACTTCTTTCCAGTAATTGATACGCGCCAGTTCAAAATAGGTTAGGTACACCGCATTGTTTACGTGACCTACCGCATCAATATCCGAAAAACGGATAGTGATAGGGGTCTTATATCTGTAATCTGATAGTTTTTCAGCCATAAAAAGACATTTTGTCTGTATGAAAATAGGTTTATCTGACTTTTTGTCTGCTAATATCTGCAAAGCAGCCGTTGGTATAACAGTTGACTTAATGCTAACGAAGTTAATAAAACAAAATTTTAAGGAGATATAAAACCATGACTTTAGTAAAATTCAACAACGGACTAAAAAATAATTTCGCTGACGCTTTCGAATCATTAGTTAACGATTCATTTATTGCCGACCGTTTGGTAAGCCGCGTACCTGCCGTAAACATTGCAGAGAACGATAATGAGTTCCACATCGAGTTAGCTGCCCCGGGCTTAAAGAAAGAAGATTTCAAGATCAGCCTGGATAAAAACATCCTTTCTGTATCGGCAGAGAAAAAAGCTGAAAACAACAGCGAAACCAAAAAATACAGCAAACGCGAATACAGCTACAACTCATTCGTAAGATCATTCACCTTGCCTGAAACTGTTGACTACTCAAAAATTGAAGCTGATTACACCTACGGTATCCTGAAACTGACCGTTGCTAAAAGAGAGGACGCTAAATATCAATCAAGAGAAATAGCTGTAAAATAAGCATATAAGAATTTGTTTTCATAGAAAGTTGGTTTAGTTGAAGGCCGTCCCGCAATGGGCCGGTCTTTTTTATTTAAGGGCTATTTGGTAATATCGCTTAACAAAACATCTATGTTATGGAAAAGGAATTATTGAAACAGGTAAAGATCCTGAAGGTGTACTCGGCGGTATTAACTTTGGTAGTGCTGGCCGGATTGTTCTTTGGCTTTACTTATGTGGCCGGCAATGCTAAGTTTAAAGAGATAGATGTGGAACGCATAAATATTGTAGAGAAAACCGGCAAACTACGCATGGTGATCAGTAACAGCGAGCGTCAGCATCCTGGCATAATCGATGGTAAAACACTCCCCAAACGCCAGCGTGAACCGGGCATGATATTTTTTAATACCGATGGCGACGAATGCGGCGGCCTTGTGTACGATGGCACCAGGAAAGAAGCAGGTTTTGCTATCTCGATAGATAAATACCGCAACGACCAGATCATGCAGCTGCAATACAATGATAATACCGAGAACGGCAAATCTATCAGAAGCTACGGCTTGAAATTTTGGGACAGGCCGGAGAATTTCAGCGCTGGCCAGTTGCTGACTAAATTTGACTCACTAAAGAAACTGAATAATGAGGCTGCTTTAAAAGCCGGTGTTGCAGACTGGCAAAAACAAGGCTTAGTAGGGCAGGACAGGATGTTTGTAGGCAAGAACAGCGATAATGAGGTCGGCTTGTTTATAAAAGACAAGAACGGCAAACCTCGTATTTACCTTTATGTAGATAACAACAATAAGGTTGTATTTAAGGCGATGGACGAGCAAGGGCGCCCAATCGACTTAAAATAGCTTATAAAAAACATGAGGAACCGTTAGTTCCTCATGTTGATGTATTGTAGCGGCTGGCCAAAATCTTCGCCGCGGCAAAGGCTGATGACCGCCTGCAGATCGTCGATCTTTTTAGCGGTTACGCGTACCTGGTCGTCCATGATAGAGGCTTGTACTTTAAGGCCGCTGTCTTTAATCTTTTTAACAACCTTTTTAGCAGCTTCTTTATCCAGGCCTTCTTTTATCTTGATCTCTTTGCGGATCATATTGCCCGATGCAGATTGCTCATCGCCGAAATCAAGTGCTTTAGGGTCAAGATTTTGTTTCATCATCCGGCTGATAATGCTGTCCTCAATGGCTTTCAGGCGCATATCGTTCTCGGTAACTACAGTTATTACGTTAGTTTTTTTATCCAACTCAACTGTGCTTTTTGAGTCGTTAAAATCGTAACGGTTAAGTATTTCTTTTTTGGCAACATTAATGGCGTTATCAAGGGTTTGTCCGTCAATTTTGCTTACAATATCAAATGAAGGCATAGTGTAGTGGTTTTGTAAATACAGTACAAAGGTAAGGTTTTTAATAAGCGTATCACTATTTTGTGCTACTGCATAAACAAAACACATCATAGTGCTGATTAGTTAATATTAAATTAACAAATAAATCTACAGTTTTGCAGGTATAGCCTTATGGATATCAAGAACGCTCCGTTAATAAACAGGGAAATAAGCTGGTTGTATTTTAATGACAGGGTACTGCAGGAAGCTGCCGACCCTACTGTTCCGCTTATTGAGCGCATTAAATTTCTGGCTATTTTCTCATCAAACCTCGATGAGTTTTACCGCGTACGGGTAGCTACCTTAACCCGTTTGGCTAATTTAAACGAGCGTTCAAAAGAAATATTGGGCTACAATCCCAAGAAGTTACTCAGCCAGATAAAGAATATAGTTGTTAAGCAGGAAAAAAAGTTTAACAACCTGTACGAGAATATCATAGTTAAGCAACTGGCCGAAGAAAAAATCTTTTTGCTGAACGATAAACAGCTGAACGTAACCCGCGGCGAGTTCGTGAAAGGCTTTTTCCGTGAGAAGCTTTTGTCGACACTGGTGCCCATCATGCTGGATGATGAGTTGCCGATGCCCGAGCTGCGCGACCGTGCTATTTATTTCTTCGTGAGGCTTACAAAAAATAAAAAATCGAGATTTGCGCTGATCGAGTTTCCGGATAACCTTTCTCGTTTCCTGGTACTACCGGAGACCAATAATCTGAAGTTCATTATCCTGTTGGATGATATTATTCGCTACAGTTTAGAGGATATCTTCTTTATTTTTGAACATGATTCTATCGAGGCTTACTCTTTGCAGTTAACCCGCGATGCCGAGCTTGACCTGGATAAAGAAGTAAGCGAGAAATTTATCGATGCGCTATCAAAAAGCCTGCAAAAGCGCCGTAAAGGTAAACCCATGCGTTTGCTTTATGATAGCGAGATGCCACCAGATATGGTGGGTTATCTTCTCAAAAAAATGAAGCTCGAGAAATCAAGCCTTATCCCCGGCAACCGTTATCACAACTTCAAAAATTTCATCTCGTTTCCAAACATCGGCAGGCCCGATCTGGAATATAAAAAGAATCAGGCGCTGCCGGTGGATAGCTTATCATTCGGTAAAAGTTTGATGGGGCTTATCGCTAAGAAAGATTACCTCATCAGTACGCCATACCAGTCGTTTGATTATGTCATCCACTTCCTGCGCGAGGCTGCTATCGATCCAAAAGTACGCGAGATCAGTATAACTGTGTATCGTTTGGCCGAGAACTCGAAGATCATCCACGCGCTGATAAATGCTGCTAAAAATGGCAAAAAGGTAACCTGTTTGGTTGAGTTGCGTGCCCGTTTTGATGAGCAGAACAATATTTACTGGAGCAACAAACTGGAAGAAGAAGGCGTAACCGTGCTGTATGGTATTGATGGCTACAAAGTGCACTCTAAAATTTGCCTTGTAACCCGTATGGAGAAAGGCAAGCCAATGCACTACGCATGTTTATCAACCGGTAACTTTAACGAAAAAACGGCATCCATTTATGCCGACCACAGCATACTAACGGCTAATAAAAAGATAACTACAGATCTGGTGGCTATTTTCCGCGCGCTAAGTCGCGGCGTATTACCAAAAGGATTGAAAACCTTGATCGTATCGCCGATTGATTCTCGCCCGGCTATTTATAAACTCATTGATAATGAAATGAGGATAGCCAAAACCGGTAAACGGGCCTATATGATATTGAAAATGAACAGCCTTGCCGATGAGCAGATGATCAACAAACTTTACCAGGCCAGTAACGCCGGTGTAAAGATCAGGATCATTGTACGCGGTATGTGTTGCTTAATTCCGGGCATAAAAGGCTTCAGCGAAAATATTGAGGTGATAAGTATTGTAGATAAATACCTTGAGCATGCCCGTGTACATATTTACGGCAATGGCGGCAAAGAGTTAATTTACCTCACCAGTGCCGATTTTATGACGCGTAATATCGAAAACCGTGTTGAAGTAGGTTTCCCTGTGTTGGATGATGATCTGCGCAAAGAGATCCGCGATATAATCGATATACAACTGAGCGATAATACTAAGGCGCGTGATATAACAGGTAACAACATTAACCGCTACCATAAAACACAGGCAGAGGTGTTAACCCGCGCCCAAATTGATATTTACACCTATCTAAAGAATAAAAATTTAACAAATTGAGATACGCAGCAATTGATGTTGGGTCTAATGCAGTAAGGTTACTGATAGCCGAGATAATAGAAAATAACGGTTCAATATCGTTTAAAAAGAATACACTTATTCGTGTGCCCGTACGTTTGGGCGACGATGCTTTCCTGGCTAAGAACCTATCTGAAAGGAAAACGGACGACCTGGTAAAATCTATGGTGGCGTTCCGCAACCTGATGGATGTGTACCGCGTTACCGATTATATGGCCTGCGGTACATCTGCCATGCGCGAAGCACAGAACGGGGCAGAGGTAGTTCAAAAAATAAAGGATGCGGCCAATATCGACCTTCAAATAGTACACGGCGAAGCAGAAGCGAAGATCATCTACGCAAGCCACGCCGAGATCAATATCGATAAAACGAAAAATTACCTGTACATAGACGTTGGTGGTGGTAGCACCGAGTTATCATTGTTCAGCAATGGCGAGTTGGTGGCATCACAATCATTTAACCTGGGTACCATTCGTATCCTGGACAATCAGGACAGGGACGAGACCTGGAACGAGATGAAAGATTTTATCCGCGAACATACCCGTACCTACAAAAATATTTACGGTATCGGTACCGGTGGAAACATCAATAAATTGTACCGGTTATCGCAAGAAAAAGACGGCGTGCCGATGAGTTACGTAAAACTGCGTGCGCTGTACAATTACCTGAACTCTTTCTCGCTGAAAGACCGTATCAATGTACTCGGACTAAATCACGACAGGGCTGATGTTATTATCCCGGCTTGCGAGATTTATCTTACTGTGCTTAAGTGCGCTAACATCAAAACTATATATGTGCCAACTGTTGGTATGGTGGACGGAATTATACAAACGCTGATAGAGAAAAATAATTCTACAGTTAGTTAAAATAATTTTAACAAATTATTTTTAAATGTTTAAAACAGTTATTACATTTGTAATGCCCACTCAAAGGGCATGTTTTTCATAGGTAGATGTAGGGTCGAGTACGAGTTATTCGACCCTTTTTTGTGCCTGTAACTTTTCTTCCGTTTATTTGTACCCATAACATCATGAAAAGAAAAATTGTAGTAGCGGTTACCGGTGCAAGCGGGTCGATATATGCCAAATTATTGCTTGATAAATTGCAGCAACTGCAAAGCCAGATAGCCGAAGTGGGTATTGTGATGAGTGATAACGCCAAACAGGTTTGGGAATTTGAACTTGATGATGCTACGCATGGCAACTATCCTTTTAAATACTACGCTAAAAAAGATTTTATGGCGCCCTTTGCATCGGGCTCGGCGAAGTTTGATACCATGGTTGTAGTGCCTTGCTCAATGGGTACTATGGGCCGTATAGCCTCGGGCGTGTCTGATGACCTGATCACCCGCGCTGCTGATGTTATCCTTAAAGAACGCCGCAAACTCATCCTGGTGGCCCGCGATACGCCTTTAAATCTTATTCATATCCGCAACATGGCTACCGTTACCGAAGCCGGTGGCATTATCTGCCCCGCCATCCCATCGTACTACAGCAAGCCCCAAACTATCGAAGAACTGGCCATGACGGTAGTAAACCGCGTTATAGATCTGATAGGCCTCGAGAATGACAGCTACCGTTGGGAAGGTATTTAGTTTGATAAATGAAGAATGGAATGAGTGAAGATTTAAACTATGTCATTTCGAACGAGCGATAGCGAGGAGAAATCTTGTTAGTAATGCTATGTGTTTGTAAATTAGCATATCAAAACCTATCCTCATGAAAAAAACACTCCTTATCCTCATCATTGTATTATACAGCACAGTCACCTATGCACAAACCAAAGCCTCTGTAAACAATCTCAGCTTTATGGCCGGTAATTGGGCTCTGAAGCACAAATGGGGTGATATGCAGGAGATATGGGGCAAACCAATGGGTGATAACATAGTCAGTGTATTCCGTTGTGTAAAAGACGGCAAGGTGGTTTTCTATGAGTTTATGACCATTGAGCAATCAGACAAAGGACCGGTGTTGCAACTTCGCCATTTTAACAAAGGCAGCATAGGCTGGGAAGATAAAGACAAACCCTATCTGATGCCTGCCACTTCGGTTGAGAAAAATAAAGTGGTGTTTACCTCTGAGGATAAAAAGGTCTTGATAACGTATGTACGTTTAAGTCCGCAGAAAATGGATTGCATTTTAGATGAGCAGGACAAAACTGGTAAGTGGACAAAGGAAACGTTTAGCTACACGCTGAGTAAACGGTGAGCCTGTCGAACCACTCAACACGCGGCGAGGTCTTCGACAAGCTCATAGTGACATCACTTTTTCCTACATCTTCCTCTGCGCTTTCTCCCAAACCGAACTCTGTTTCTTTGTAAAATAACGGATAATGCCCGCCAGTACGGCATAATTCATTACGCAGAAGTAATAGGGGATAAACAGCGCTTTAATACGGATCTGACGCTTCTCCATCACAAAGCCTAACAGGGCAAGGCAATAGAATAACACCTGAGCGGCAAACATGGCAATATAAAACCAGTTGGTGCCTTCAATAACCATCAGCAGGTTAAGTACAAAAGCCAGTATCAAAAAAAACGGCGTCACCGTCCACCGCAATACACGGTGGCTAACGTATTGGAAAGACAATACAGGATATTTAAACGAAAACAATAAACTCTTCAATCGTAAAATAGATTGTATGCCACCCGCCGCAATGCGGATCTTGCGTTTCAGTTCTTCAGATACATTCTCTGAGGCCGTCTCTACGGCGTAGGCATCCGGTTCGTAAATAATGCGGTAACCTTGTTCGGCTATCAGCATCGATATCATAAAATCATCCAGCACGGTATCTGATGGTACATCCTGATACAGGTCGCGGCGCACACTGAAAAGCTCACCGGCTGCACCTACTACCGAGTACAGTTCCGAATCCCATTTCTTCAGGGTCGATTCATATTTCCAGTAGAAACCTTCGCCTGCTGCGCTGGCATCAGCATTTGAGTTCATGTGTACGCGTTTTTCGCCCGCCACAGAGCCCACGGTGCGGTCGCTATAATGGCGACAGATACGTATCATAGCCTCAGGGTTCAAAAAAGTGTTGGCATCGGTAAATACCACTACCTCTGTATCCACATATTCCATGGCGCGGTGTACTGCAGCTATTTTACCGGCGCGTTCGGGCTTATGCAGCAGTTGTATCTGCGGGTATTGCGCAATCACATCTGGCGTATTGTCTGATGATCCATCGGTAACAAAAACAAATTTAAGCTTACCGGCGGGGTACTGCAGGCCAAGGCTGTTCTTTATCTTTTCGGCAATAAAATGCTCCTCATTGTAGGCAGCTACCACCAGCGTACAGGTTGGCAGGTCTTCCGGCGCAACATCAGGCAATTGGGGTTTGCCTTTAAACGCACGTTTTATTTTGATGATAAAATAAAGCAGGAAACCATAGCCTACGAAAGTATAGGCCACAATAAAAAGACTTATCCAGAGTGCTGCTATCATGATACCTTGTTAACGGTATAACCCAGTTTTGTGCTATGCCTGCTGTTCGTTATATTCCACCAGATGGCACGGAAAAGCAGACCGATAAAGTTGTAACGTTTCTCTTTTATGTATTTGATAATGTTGCGGGGTACAACCAATAACACAAAATAGATGTAGAACACCAACGCCTTAAAAGCAGGCGCATTGTTCCTAATGAAAAGGATGCGGTTGCGGTTCATAAAATACTCCTTAAACGGACTATTCTTGCCCACCGTCATTGATTCTTTGTGGTATATCACCGCATCGCCGCGTACCCAGGCCTGGTAGCCCGATTTGTTGATACGCTCGCCCCAGTCAACCTCTTCGTAATAAATAAAGAAGTTATTGGCCATTAAGCCGGCCTTTTCGCAGGTCTCTTTTTTTACCATCATGGCCCCGCCGTGGCAGTAGCCGGTTTGGCCCAGCAGGTTGTCATACTGGCCAGTATCTTTTTCGCCTTTACCAACGGCGCGGTTGCGGCAGGTATAATAATCAACCTGGGTAAAGCCTACATACTGTATAACGCTCCGGTCGAAATCATAAACCAGTTTTGGCGATATAATGCCCACCTCGGGGTGTGTATCTAAAATATCAACCAGCTTTTGCACCAGCCCCGGCGAAAACTCGGTGTCGTTATTCACCAGGAAATAATAATCTCCGGTTGCCTGCGCTATACCAATATTATTACCACCTGCAAAGCCCTCGTTTGTTTCTGAGCGGATGAATTTTACGTCGGGGTATTTGCTCGTCCACAGCGGTATAGGATTAACTGTGCTGCCGTTATCTACAACAATTACCTCAAGGGCAGGGTAGGTGTTGGTTTCGGCGATGGATACCAACAGTTCTTCGGTTATTTTATCCTGGTTAAAATTGATGGTAACAACTGATACCTTTTTCATGCGGAATGTTTATGGCCTAATATTAACAAAAATCGCTCTAATGTAGGCTTGCAAGGCCAATTTAACTTTGCTTTTTTTACGTTTAAAGCCTTACATAAGTTTTACAAAATACTATTTGATAAATTGATTTATAAATGCAACTTTGATGCATTGTAAATATTAATGACATGGCAGATGTAATAATTATTGGTGGAAGCTACGCCGGTTTATCGGCAGCGATGAGCCTGGGGCGCGCTTTAAGAAATGTTGTAGTGATCGATAATCAGGATCCGTGCAATAAAAAAGTAGCGCACTCACATAATTTTCTTACGCAGGATGGGGCCGAGCCGGATGCTATTGCACTGGCCGCACGCAAACAGGTTTTACAATATCCATCTGTAAACCTCATAGTAGATACAGTTAGCCAGGTAATAAATAACGGTGAAAACTTTGAGGTGGTAACTATTGATGGCCAGAAATTTAAAGCCCGTAAGATCATCTTTGCAACCGGTATAAAAGATATTTTGCCGGATATTCCTGGCTTTTCGGCCTGCTGGCCAAAGTCTGTTATCCACTGTCCATATTGCCATGGTTATGAAGAGCGTGGTAAGAAGCTGGCGGTTATTGGCAACGGAGACGAAGGTTTTGAATATGCCAAACTCATCAACAACTGGAGCAAGCATTTAACAGTATTTACCAACGGTACTGCCACTTTTAACGAGGAACAATTAATAAAGCTGAAGAAACATAAGATCAATATCATCGAATCACCAATCACAGCCCTGGTGCATGAAAAAGGGCATGTAAATCATATCTCATTAGCCAATGGTAAGGGTATAGCTGTGGAGTTTATTTTCTATCGCCCTGCTTTTGTGCAGAAGAGTGATATACCAAAGCAACTTGGTTGCGATTTTACATCAACCGGGCACTTACAGGTAAACATGTTTGGTGAAACCAACCTACCCGGCGTATTTGCGGTAGGTGATAGCTGTTCGCCAATGCGAAGTGTGGCAAATGCGGTGGCTGCAGGCAGTTTTACAGGAGCCTACCTCAACAAGCTGCTTGGCGACGAAAGTTTTTGATCATCTTAGTTTTTGATATTAGCGGCATTATGCCTTATTTTAAGATAATAATGCTGCTAAATTTTATTTCCCAATATCGTTCGGTTATTCTTTATGGCGTTCTGCTGGCCGTATTGCTGCTGCTGTTAAGGTGGCTGGAGTGGCATTTTATCATCATTGATAATTCTGTTGAGCTATATGCCGGTGGGGTAGCCGTGGTGTTTACCGCCCTGGGTATGTGGTTGTACTCCAAACTGTCTAAACCCAAAACCGAGACACTCATCATAGAGAAGAAGGTCATCATTGATCCCCAAAACTTTGAAGCCGATAACGAAGCCTTAGCAAGCACCGGCCTTAGCAAACGCGAACTGGAAGTGCTGCAGCTAATGGCCAAAGGCCTGAGCAACCAGGATATAGCCGATCAAATGTTTGTATCGCTCAATACCATTAAAACCCATTCATCAAAAGTATTTGAAAAGCTTGATGTACAGCGCCGTACCCAAGCGGTTGATAAAGCTAAAAAGCTGCGCCTCATCGCTTAAAAAAGATTAGTACTTTAGTATGAAAAGGTTGATGTTTTAGCAAAATCACCCTAAAGTATGAGTCTTGTTTGGAGCGGTATGCCCAATTTTGAGCCGAATTAAAACTTAAACACGATGAAAAAATATGTACTTAGGTATGGCGCCATCGCCGCCACAATTGTAACGCTTTGGATGCTGGGTAGTATCAGTTACTGCTATGCCATTGGCACGTTTGAAGGTAACATGTGGTTGGGATATGCCTCAATGCTGTTGGCGTTCTCGTTTATTTTTGTAGCCATCAAAACCTATCGCGATAAGCAGAATGCTGGCGCCATCACATTTGGGCAGGCTTTTAAAATTGGTTTGTACATCAGCCTGGTGGCATCAACAGTTTATGTTATTGCCTGGCTTATCGATTATTATTTCTTCATTCCCGATTTTATGGAGAGGTACACCGCCCGCAGTATTGAACGGATACAGCATAGCGGTAAAAGCGCCGCTGAAATTGCCGACGGGATAAAAATGATGCACAGCATGGAGAAAATGTACGGTTCAATTTTCGGGGTGATACTGCTTACTTATATGGAAATATTGCCTTTGGCCCTGGTAGTGAGCCTTATTAGTGCATTGATATTGAAGCGCAAGAACAGGAATGGCGCAGTAGCTGCTTTGAGTTGATTAGTCATTTCGGGCGAGCGATAGCGAGGAGAAATCTTGTTATTACAAAAAAGTGAAACTTACAGATTAACAGGATTTCTCGCCTCGCCCCTTCGTACAACCCCAACACTGTTGGCTCGAAATGACTTGTTTTATGCACCCCTCTCCATTACAGTATAGCACAGTATGCTAAAGCAGAGTGCCTTAAGTAGGTTTGGTATAACCCAAAAACAACCTGCTTATGATATTTTTTACAAAAACGTTCCGTACTGTTTTCTGCTGCGCTGCAGCTGTACTGTTCACCGCGTCATTTATGCTGATGGCATGCAGCAAGAAAAATATAACGCCCGATAATAACAGTAATAGCAACGGCGGCAACAACACCAATAACCCGCCACCCGCCGAAACCAAAGGTTTCACCATTCAGGATACTAAAATCATTGGGCCAGATGGTAAAGAGTTTGTGCCTGTAGGTATGAATGTGAACGGCCCGTATTGGCCATGGGCGCACGCTACACTGCCCGATGTGGGGCTTATAACCGATACCTGGAAATTTAATGCCGTGCGCCTAAATTGCTGGCCCGAGTTCAGCAATATTAACCAGAACAACACTGATATGGATGGCATCATCAAAGCTTTCACGGATAAGAAGGTAGTGGTGATGGTAGAGGAACATAACTGGACGGGTAAATATCCAACACCTGCGGAACTTACAGGCTTATCTGCCTGGTATAAAGACCTTGCCGTTAAATACAAAAACAACCCTTACGTATGGTTCAATATTATGAACGAACCCGGGCCTGCCGGTACAGATGTACCCGCCGATTGGCTGAACGACCATGACGCCGTTATTAAAACCATTCGCGATGCGGGTAACAACAACGTTATTGTTTGCGACGAGCATGGCTACGGACAGGCCGGTGGATACACGCAGGGAGCAAAGCAAAGCGGTATTTTGACTTACGGCACAAACCTTACCGCCAAATACAAAAACATAATGTTCTCTCTGCACACCTATGAGTCGTGGGTGTATGGCGATACCCGCCTGCAAAACTATATTAATGATGTTACGGCTAAAAAGCTGGCGCTAATGATAGGTGAGTTTGGTGTAGGTGCGAATATATCAAGTGCAATTGCCGCTATAGTTTATAAAAACGCCGTGCCAAAAAACATTGGTCGTATAGGCTGGCAGTGGGATGGTACCGATGTACACAAACTAACCACAACAGGCTCCGGCGGCGGGTATGCTATAGATAATGTATCAGGGGCTAAGCCGGGCAACCTCAGCTTTGTGGGCAATTTGCTTTGGCTGGATACACATGGGGGCGTAAACCTAAACGGCGCCGAGATGACATCGCCTGCTGTGCTGGCCACCAACCTTAGCTTTGAAGACGGCAGCCCGCAAAACACTTCAAAAAGTATCGAGAACTGGATAAATTTTGGCTCAGCCGAACTGGATAATACGCCGGCCAACCTAAACAACGGACTTTATTCTGTAAAGATCCCATCAGGCGGGGCCAGCGGGGCAGGGCAGGTGATCTACCTGGCGCCGGGCACCACTTACAAAATAACTGCCTGGGGTAAAAATAGTGCTGCCACCGTTGCGCCGAGCAGCCTTGGTATCAAAATAACCAACACCCAGGGCGGTGCCGAGACACAGATCGTATCGTTAGATTTTACAGCAAGCGGTAGCAGTACCAAAACCGCCACTTTTAGCACGCCCGCTACTCTGAACAGCGTATTCCTTTTTGTTTACAAAAGCGATGCAAACATTGATTTCTGGCTGGATAACATCAGCATACAAAAGCAATAAATACCCCTTTAACCTGATTACTATAATACGTTGATTTTGATTTGAGCACAGCGTTGCCGTACACGATATGGTAACGCTGTTTTTGTTTGATAATCAATAGGTAAGCGCGTGCTTCATAAGCCTTAATACAGCACAGCACGGGACAGTACAGAAACCAGCACACTTACCCGTATCCTTGATATAGGTTAAAAGCCGAACAACTTTCATAAACCAACCAATTAAACTTAATTATTAACTATTATGAGTAAAAATTTACTTCATTTTTCCTTTGGCAGGAGAATGCTCATGCTATGTTTTGCCCTGTTGTTTTCTGCAGCGGCGGCTATGGCGCAGGGGCCAATTTCCGGTAAGGTGACAGACAATCTTACTAAAGAACCGGTACCCGGTGTTACCGTATCCCTAAAAGGTAACAGCCGCGTTGGCGTTATTACTGATGCCGGCGGTAACTTCAAAATAAACGCATCAACTAATGATGTTTTGATTGTATCAAGCGTGGGGTATACCCGTCGAGAGGTAGCCGTTACAGGTAATAACATGGCTATAACGCTCGAGTCGGAGTCAAAAGCTTTGAGCGATGTGGTTGTTATCGGTTTTGGTACGCGTAAAAAGAAGGACGTTACCAGCTCTATCTCTACCGTAAGTTCAGACCAGATAGAGAAAAGCACAGCACTAAGCCCGGAGATGGCCTTGCAAGGGCAGGCTACAGGTGTTAACGTTACCTCTGCCGGTGCCGACCCTACGGCAAGGCCAACCGTGCGCATCCGTGGTGTATCTACGTTTAACGCCGCCGAACCGCTTTACGTAATTGACGGTATCCCTTTTCTTGAAGGTGGTGCAGGTAAGCAGGTTGATGAAACAAACGCACCTACTTTGCGCGGTACGGTAAACATCTATAACATCATTAACCCGGCTGATATTGAATCTATCTCGGTATTAAAGGATGCGTCTGCGGCAGCCATATACGGTGTACGCGCGGCAAACGGTGTTATCCTCATTACTACCAAACGCGGTAAAAAAGGCCAGATGCGTATAGATTTTGATGGACAGTACGGCAAACTGAGCGTACCTAAAACTTATAAGGTTTTAAATACCCAGCAGTACACCAAATACTACACCGATTTTTATAATGCATATCCCGAATTAAAAAATAACGCTCCCGTGCCTATTGGCCAGTCGCAGGATTTTGGCTCTTTCTTTGACCCGGCAAGCCCTAACTATATTGGTAATTTGCCTACCTATGATTGGCAGGATGCTATCCAGAATAAGGATGCCAGCCTGGTAAATTATAACGTAAGGGCAAGCGGCGGCACCGAGGCTACTACCTACAACTTATCTGCCGGTTACAGCCGCAACGATGGCGCTTTTAAAGGGATCAATGCAAACAGGTACTCTATCGCCAGCAACGTTGATTCTAAATTTGGTAAATATGTAAGTGCCGGTTTAAACCTGCGTTTGGTTCAGGGTAAATCAAACCTGGGCCAGTTTGGTGGTTTTACTAACGATCTGCAGACCTACCGTGCAGCTCCTTTCCAACCTATTTATGGTAACGGAGCTAACGGCTACGCACCGCTGTACAGTCTTACTCATCCGTTAACTCCCGGCCAGTTTACCGAGGGTGTTGATTATAACAAGATCTACGGCGTTAAATCAACCAATATGAACAACTATCTGGGTGCTTTATCGCTTAACAGCAGCACCAGCAACAACCAATCGGTAGTTGGTAATGCGTACATCCAGATCGAGCCGGTAAAGAACTTAAAGATCAAAGGTATCTACAGTGGTACACAATTTAGGGTTGAGCAAAAAACCTATACCGATTTTGGTACCTGGCAGTTCAGCGAAACGCCTAAGAACCCTTATGATGGCTATGCAAGTCCGCCGCTTGGTTCAACACCAAATGCCCTGGGTATGATCAACAGCGTAACCACCAGTATCCAGAAATCTGTTAACATCAACTACAATCACAGCTTTGGTGATCACAACATCGACCTGACAGCTGATGCATCGCAGCAAACGTTAAAATGGGTTTCTTATGGCCAAAACGGTTCTATATACACTACAGATCCATCATTACGTTACTATGGTGTAAGTCCTGATAGCAAGAGTTATTACAGCAACAATGCTGATAACGCAGTTATTGGTTTATTAGGCCGCGCCAGTTACAACTACAAAAGCAAATACTACTTAGATGCGGTTTACCGTAACGATAGGTCATCGCGCTTTGCGCCGGGCAACCGTACGTCAAATAACTATGGTTTCTCCGCCTCATGGCGTATAAGTGCCGAGGATTTCATGAAAAGCCTTACCTGGATCAACGACTTGAAACTGCGTGGCGGTTACGGTGGTTTGGGTAACGACCAGACTACTGCCGGTTGGAAATATCTATCGGCTGCGGGCACACCCGTGCCATCATACAACCTTGGTGATGTACAAACCAACAACCCGGGTATAACCTTCCCTAACTTTGCCAACGTAGGCCTTACCTGGGAAAATAAATACACTACCAACGTAGGTTTTGATGCGGTAATGTTCAATAATAAATTCAACGTTACGGTTGAGTATTACAGGGCAGTAACCAAAGGTATTATCCAAAGCTATTTGCCACCGCCAAGCTCAACTATCAAAAACAATGTTGATGTGAACATAGGCGATGTATTAAACCGAGGTTTTGAGTTTAACGTTGGTTATAATGATCGTTTTGGTGATATCGGGATCAACCTGTCAGGTAATTTAACCACCGTGCATAACGAGGTGTTGAAACTGTACCAGCACCAGGCATTACGCGGCAACGGCTATTCATTAGAAGAAGGCCAGCCTATCGGTTTTCTTTACGGATACAAAGTGGGCGGCATTTTCCAGAGCCAGGCAGAGGTTGATGCTTACAAAGCAAAAATTAACGATCAGAATGCCAAAGCGACTGCGCCTGGTGATATGTATTTCCAGGATATCCACGGTTCACCAAAGGCCGGATCAACTGCCTACAATAATACACCTGATGGTATAGTGAACTCAAACGACCAAACCAATATTGGTAACACCATACCTAAATATGTTTACGGTTTCACTATCGGTGCTGATTATAAGGGCTTTGATATCTCGGCGTTCTTCCAGGGGAAAGGTGGTTTCAAGAAATACAACTATGCGCGTGCCGCAGGCGAAACTGCAGGTGCTTTCCGCAACCAGTTTGTATCAGTACTTAATGCCTGGACACCAACCAACACTAATACCGATATGCCGCGCGCAGTTTACCAGGATCCTAACGGTAACTCTCGTTTCTCAGATCGTTTTGTTGAGGATGGCGGTTACCTGCGTTTCCAGAATCTTACCGTTGGTTACACCTTCCCTAAAGCATTGTTAGGCCGTACCAATGTGTTGCAAAATCTGCGTATCTCATTAACCGGTATCAACCTGTTCACCGTTACCGATTACACAGGTATCGACCCGGAGAATGATTTCTCGCCAAGTACACGCCAGTTCCTTTTAGGGTTAAAGGCATCATTTTAATTATCCAAATTTTTCAATCACATGAAACCAAAATATATCAAGTTTTTAACAGCAATGTGTGTGTCGGTAACATTTACCTACACCGCCTGTAAAAGCGTTTTAGATGTGCCGCCGCCTACACAAAGCGAAGACACGTATTTTAAAACAGAAGGGGAATTTCGTACGGCAACCTTAGGCGTTTATGCTACCTTAACAGATTTTTACAGTTCGGCAAGTGCCAGCGCAGGTGGTAATGCCATGCTTAAATCGTTCTACCTGCCCGGCGATGATCTTACCATCAGCTCGGCAAATAACTACGAGATCTTTAAAGGTCTTACATCAAGTGATGCCGATCTTAGCTATTTTTTCAGGAGTAACTATATAATGATAGGCCGCGCCAACAAAGTGTTAGAGAAGGTAGAAGGCGCAGGCGATGGCGTATTTACCACGCCGGGGCTTAAAGATGCTATAAAAGGTGAGTCGTTATTTTTGCGTGCATTTGCATTTTACCAGTTATGGAATATGTTTGGTACTGCGCCTGTGGTTACCAAAACCTTCACCTCGCTGAGCGAATTGAACAACCCAAGTTCGCAAGGTACCCAATTGCTTGACCAGGCCATTACTGATCTTACCGAGGCTGCCAACCTGTTACCGGCAAGCTGGGGAGCAACAGATAAGGGCCGTGTTACAAAGAATAGCGCTAATGCGCTGTTAGGTAAAGCTTTGGTATTCCGCGCAACAGTAAATAAGTCTGCTGCCGATTATAATTCAGCTGTATCTGCGTTCAACAAAATAAGTGGTGCGCAGTTGGTGGCCAACTTTGAGGATAACTTTGATTACCATCAGGGTAAAGAGAACAATGCCGAGTCTATGTTCGAGTTTCAGGCAGGCCAGGCAATGGTAGGCGCAGGCGGCATGAACGCCTGGTTAGCAAATGACCAGTGCGACTGTGGTGCCGCAGGTGCTTATTACCTGATGTTTTCCAGCGAAGGCCAAAATTATATGGGTGGCGGGTTTTATTTCCCAACGGAGAAATTTAAAAACATATTTGAAGCGGGCGATCCGCGTTTGCAATACACTTTTACAGCCGATAAAGGCAAAGTGGTAAAATACATTCTTAACAACCAGTTAGAGGGTGGTGTAAACTCTATTAACAATTATCGCATTTTACGCTATGCTGATGTGTTGCTTTTAAAAGCTGAAGCCACACTACAGGGCGGTGGCAGTACAACTGATGCAATTGGCCTGATAAACCAGGTGCGTACTCGTGCGCGCAATATGGTTGCAGGCGGCCTTATCCCCGCAAACCTTAACACAGGCGAAAGCAATAAAGCCACCATTATGCAATGGATAATTGACGAGCGTTTACGCGAACTGGGTGCCGAAGGCGGCCGCTGGTGGGATCTGAGGCGTTGGGCTATAGGTGGTGTAATAACACTTAATAATGCTTATTTCAGCTCAAATCTTAGCGGGCAGATAGCTTTTGATTCGCATTACCTGTATTTCCCGATACCTGATTCTGAGAAAAATAACAACCCTAACATTGTTCAAAATCCTGGTTATAATTAATGGTGCGTTAATTATGAGTTAGTTATAGTTGAATGAACGGACAGGAGAGGTAACTCTCCTGTTTTGTTTACACATCTCGCCTCAGATAAATTAATTTAATTATAACGTTACGTCTCTTTTATTCGTAAAACATCTACAAATAACAACTGATGGCTAATTATTTCAGGTCGATATTGATCATTTTTTGCTGTAGTATTGCACTTACTGCAGCTGCTTCCGGGCCTAAAGCCGATGACGAATGGCGTGTTCAATCGCCTGATAAATCTCTTCAGCTTACTTTAAAGTTAAATAATGGGCAGTTGTCATATTCAGTACAAAACGGTTCATCAGAGGTAATGCCATCTTCAAAACTCGGCATTGAAACTACTGATGTAAAGTTTACTGATAGATTAAGTTTTGTAAATACAGATACACGCCGCATAAATGACATATACGTATTGCCTACAGGTAAATATCGCGTGTATCATGCCATGGGCAACCAAACCAGCGTTACGTTCAAAAACGACAAGAATAGCCAGGTGGTTATCGATATGAGGGCTTATAACGATGGCATCGCGTTCAGATATCGTTTTCCTGATGCCAACAAAGTATACACGCTTACCAAAGAGTTGACCGAATTTTCGGTACCACAAGCATCAGCCTGGATGGAGCCTTATGATCACGACCCGGCTTACGAAAATATATATGCCAATGGTATCCCATCCGGCACGGCTTCAAAAGATACAGCAGGTTGGGCATTCCCGGCTTTATTTCACACTCAGAATCAATGGTTATTTATCTCTGAGAGTAACATAGGCTATGAAAATGCAGGGACACACCTGCAGCAAAATTGCGATAACGGTGTATACAAAATTGCATTTCCGCTGGCGGGAGAGGGGTTGGGCCAAGGCAGTCAATATCCTGTAGCTAAAACGCCTTTTGCTACGCCCTGGCGGGTGATCATAACAGGCCAAAAAGCTTCTGCGGTAGTGGAGTCTGTATTGATAGATCACCTGGCGGAACCCAACGCCATTGGCAATACCAACTGGATAAAACCCGGCCGCTCGTCATGGAGCTGGTGGAGCGACCATGCCAGCAGCCGTAACGTTAAAACTTTAAACCGGTTTGTAGACCTGGCGGCCAATATGAAATGGGAATACGCTTTGGTTGATGCCAACTGGAACAATCTGGTTGATGGTGGTAATATCCAGGATTTGATAGCCCATGCCAGGCAAAAGAAGGTAGGCTTAACGTTCTGGTATAACTCCGGCGGGCCGAATAACAATGTTACCGAGCAACCGCGCGATGTGATGTTTGACCCGGTTAAACGTAAAGAGGAATTTAAAAAACTACGCGCATGGGGTGTTAAAGCTATCAAAGTAGATTTCTTTCAGAGCGATAAACAGAACGTGATGCAGCTTTACCAAGATATTTTGAAAGATGCCGCCAAGGAAGAGATCATGGTAATATTTCATGGCAGCACTATGCCTCGCGGATGGCAGCGCACTTATCCTAACTTATTATCAATGGAATCGGTGCGCGGGGCAGAGAATTATGGTTGGTCAAAGGATTTTGCCAATGATGCTGCGCAGCTGAATACTATCTATGTTTTTACCCGTAATGTTGCCGGATCAATGGATTATACACCGGTAACTTTCTCAGATTATAAATGCTGCCCGCATTTAACTACCAATACGCATGAACTGGCTTTGAGCGTGATATTTGAATCGGGCATGTTGCACTTTGCCGATAGTGACTCATCTTACTACGCCCAGGATGCAAAAATAAAGCAGTTTTTGAGCACTGTACCCAATACCTGGGACGATGTTAAACTGATAAGCGGCGAACCGGGTAAGGATGCCATTATAATGCGCCGCAAAGGCAAAAGCTATTACATAGCCGGCATAAATGGCGAAGCTACAGCTAAAAGCTGGGTGATAGACCTTGACTTTTTGAACGACAGAAAAGCCTACCACGGCACTTTATATACTGATGGTAATACCCCGCATGAAATAGCGCACCGAGACCTTGTTGAAGAGCAAAAGCATAAAGTTGCAGTAACGGTAATGCCGCGCGGTGGTTTTGTTTTAGAATTGCATCCATAATACAACTTAATAACAACGAAAGGTCGGCAATTTGCCGGCCTTTTTCATTACAGTACAGGGCAGTACACAAAAAGCAAAGGTTGCACATAGCTTTAGCTTATGAGATATAGGTTAATCTTTACGGCTGCTTTAATGTTGCTGGTATTCAACCATGTTTCGGCGCAGGATATAGATTACAAAGGCCTGCCCGAGTGGAGTTGGCACAAAAAGGGCAATACAGAATATTATCTGTATACCCCAAAAAACATGCAAGCGCGAAAGAAATATCCTGTAGCGTTATTTTTGCATGGCTGTTGCGGTGTTGATGACCATGCAACGCTACGTAATGTGGTGGATGCACCGGCACGTATGTGGCACAGTTTCGGTGAAAACAAGCAGCGCGTACCTACTTATATCATCGCCCCGGCAACTTCAAAAGGCTGGGCACAGCACTTCCCTGATCTGAAGGCTGTGATGGATAGCCTGATCACTTCCCAAAATGCAGATGCCAAACGTATGTACATTTGTGGCTTTTCCATGGGTGCCCAAGGGACTTTCACCTTCATTAATCAATATCCCGATTATTTTGCTGCTGCTATTACTATGGGTATGAAGTTCAGTGGCGACTCATTGAAAGTGAAGAATGTACCTATGTGGGTAAACCAGGGCGAAACAGATTATTACAGTCGCCCGTTACGCAAACAAGTTAAAATGCTGCGGGCCTTAAATGGAAATGAAGCGGATACCGGCGCTACATGGAATACCGGCGTAAACCCGCGTTACAGCAATTTTAAAGGCTACGGCCATGTAATGATGTGGGAAGGCGCCACCCGGCAGGATCTGCTGAGCTGGGTTTATTCTAAAGTAAATGACAGTAACAAATACCCTAATGTTTATTTCAGCAATCCTGCTTATGGTAGTGTGGTGGAGAAACAACCACTAAAACTCTTCATCAATGCAAATGACCCGGACGGTAAGGTTGTTAAGGTTACGGTGTTTGTGAACCATAAATTGGTATCGACGTTGAACAAAGAGCCTTATGTAGCAGAAATTAATCCATCCGCAGGCAAAAACTTTATTGAGGCTGTTGCCACAGATGATAAAGGAAAATCGCATTCAGCAACGCTTATAGTGAATACCGCTGCACCTTTAGTAATAACTACCAAAGCGTTGCCTGTTGCAACCGCAGGCAAGTATTACAACGCCAAAATCGAAGCAAAAGGCTTTGGGCAAATACATGTTACAGCAACCGGCTTACCTGCAGGTTTAGAACTTTATCCTGATGGTGCTTTAAAAGGCATCCCAATAAAAACAGGTAGGCTTAAAGTGAACCTGCGTTTTGCAGATAGTACTTCATCGTTAAACAAAACCTACGCGCTAAAAATCAAACCTAAGTTTGCCAACGAAGTGTTGGCGACTGATGTTAAAAATAAGGATGGTGTAAGCTATAAGATTTCGAAACTAATGAAAGGCGAAACGCCAAACTTCAACAGTAAAGACACATCGCTAAGCATTTATCCCGAAGAAATAAGCTTCAGCAACCTTGGCAACTACGAAGGCTTAACCTACATAAAAGGCGATGTGAATGATACCAGCCGCACAGAGAAAGACTTGCTGCGCTTTAACGTAGATGAAAAGGTAACCGTTTATGTAGCCTACGAGGTGCACGACCTCAAATACCATTCAACTATACCCAACTGGCTAAAGGATTTCAAGAAGGAGCCTGGCCAGGTTGTTGCCCAATACCGTTATTTCAACGTTTACGCCCGCGATTATCCTAAAGGAACGATTACGCTGCCGGGAGCGGATGCGCGTAAAAATGGCGTAAGCACCAATTATTTCGTGATCATAAAAAAGCGGCAGTAAAACTGCCGCTTAAAAGCCTCTCGCAAAAACTCCCTAAAAGGAGACACTAATCTTTATAATGATTCGCGGATGATCAATTTGAACGGGTTCTGGATTTTCTCGCGCTGGTTACCCATGATGAGCAATGCAGCAGTTTTACCCATCTCGCTATGGTCGGTTGATATAACAGTAATACCATCAAGTAATATTTCTTTAAGCGGAGTATCGTTGTAGGAAATAATACCCACATCTTTACCAGCTTGTAAGCGTTTGCATTTGCAGTTTTTGATCAGGTTCACCAGATCAGGCTCTTCAATCACAATGTAGGCCTCGTGTTTTTCAACGGGAGTATCCTGGTCAATATCTGATATTACCTGGTACTCAAAACCATGCTGTATACAGAATTTTTTAAAGCCCAGCGCAATCTCAGCAGGGTAGTGGGTAACGCGTGGGAATACCAGGAAAAGTTTCTTGTATTTACTCAGCAGGTGCTTGCCTGATTCCAGGGCACTGATAATATCATTTTTAAAGTCCTGATAAACGGCAGCGCAATCTTCTTTGGTGTCGTCAAGTTCTTTATCAAGCAGTATCAGTTTATCAGATGGTAAGCGCTTAATGAGTTTAAAGGCATCGTCGGCACCCTCGTAAAAATGTGGCATTACCACATAATAATCGTAATCGTTACGGTAGGTATCCATCAGGCTTTCAAATACTTTGCCGCTGCCGTGATGGATCTTCAGGTCAACCACAGCATCCTTACCTAAGGTATCTACAAATGAATTATATACCAGTTTTTTGTAGTTACTTATTTTGTTGAACAATAACAATACGCGGTATGATCCGCTAACATCCGTGCGGTTAATATAAAAGCCTTTTCCGCGCACAGGCAGGATGATCCCCCTGTCCTCAAGCATATCGTAAGCCTTCTGCACGGTGTCACGAGAGAGGTAAAAGGCTGCGCTTAGCTCGTTGATAGACAGTATCCTATCACCTTTTTTTAACTTGCCCTGCTTAATTGATTTGGTGACCGAATTAATGATCTGGATGTACTTGGGCGTTTTGCGCTCGCAATCAATTTCAAATATCTGGTTCATAAGAAAGCTTTATATTGGTATATACAGCTAACCCTTTACCTTAATTTAACCCTACCTTTAAAGCAATATTATTTACAACTGGCCAGGTTAATTACTTCACTTTTTAAGGTAGTGTAAACCCACGCAGCCGCACTGCATCACTTTTACATCTGCCAGTTGCATATTAATAGTTGCGGGCAGGGTAACCTGTTCAAACATACGCGGGCCGGGGCCAACTATGGCAGGCTGTATCACCATGTAAAACTCATCAACCAGCCCGGCGGCTATCACCTGTTCGCGCACGCTCATGCCGCCAATAGAGATCTTTTTGCCCGGTAACTCTCTTAACCTGCGCACTTCTTCTTCCAGATTACCGCGGATGATACGCGGGCCGCCCTCAACCTCTTGCATGGTTGTGGATATCACAATGGTATCCGTGTTCTGAATGCGTTCTGCAAACTTGTTTCCCCCTTCGGTGCCCGACATGGTTTTGGCTACTTCCATCCAGTAGGGGTTAACAATCTCGTACATTTTGCGGCCGGTAATGGTAAGGTCCACATCTTTCAGCAAGTCGGCAAAGTATTCATGTATCTCTTCGTTGCCATTAAGCTTGGTATGGTCATAACAGCCATCTATACTGAAATTCATGGCGCAGATAACGTTTCTCATAATATTGGTTTTAGGATGGATATAATATCAAAGATAAGAAGCCATACCCACAGACAGAGAGACATATACCGACAAATGTACGGGGCTTTTACGTCAGAATTTTATAATGTATCAACAGCACAGGGCGTGACAGTTTGCCATTTTTGCCGGGCTAACTTGCATAAGGCAGTTAAGTGATTTAGTTTGCTTAGTTGTTCCTTTCAGACAAATTTATATTGGTAGAACAAAGCCCGGGCGCTCGTCCGGGCTTGTTCATTATGTATTAACTGAAATAAATTCGTGTATTATGCTCAGGACAAAAGCTGGCTTACAGCCCAAAGCCATGCAAGCATAAGAAATCTTTTTGCAATCAGTTCGCGGCGCATAATTTTAAGGGCTCCGGTCATGTGTTTTTCTATGGCTTTTATTGAAACCTGTAAGCGCTCCGCAATATCCTTATTACTCAAATGCTGTTCTCGGCTCATCAGGAATACTTCGCGGCTGCGTTCGCTTAACTGCTTTAATGCTTGCTGATATTGTTTCTGCAATACTTGCAGATCGTAATTATCATAAGATAATGCAGCCGAGGGCGATTTATAGGCTATCTGCTCGTGATGGCGCTGGTGTAGCAACTCGTTGCGTATCTCGTTAAGGATACGGTTACGCAGGCAGGCGCCAAGCCAGCCTTTTAATTCGGTAATGTGGCTTAAGTTGTTGCGGCTATTGTAAAGCGATACAAATACTTCCTGTACCATATCCTGTGCAACTGCTTCATCGGTAAGGCGGCTGGTGGCCATACGGTAGAGGTAGTTTACATACCTATTATAAAGCAGCTCAAATGCGCCGGCGTTGCCTTGTGCAAGTAATTGCAGCAGTTCAGCATCAGTTTGGGTAGAGCTATCCTTAAAGCGTTGCATCTGAAATAATTGGTGTAATAAAATTAGGAAGTTTAAAATTTCATATTTGAAGTATTCTATCAAGTTTTTGCTAAAAATTACCAACATCAGATAATTATGTTGGTAGGGTTTAAATTATCTTAAGGGTTTAATACATAATCATGGCCAAAAACAACCTTTCTGATCTGTTAAAGCGATATGCCGATGGCACCTGCACCGATGAAGAGCGAAAGCTTGTAGAAAAACTGTACCAGCAAAATGCCAGTGAGGCTTTCAGTAAGGAGCCTGATAGCTTTCAGCGGCAGGAAATGTTCAGCAATATACTTCAGGACATAGAACAGCAGGAAGCCACCCCGGAGCCTAAACGCTCATCTATATATAAATGGGTTGCTGCTGCCGGTGTGGTTTTATCGATAGGCGCGGGCTTGTGGTTTTGGAAAAGCAATCCGCAACTTGTAAATACTCCAGATACCATCGCCTTTAAGAATGATATCGCCCCCGGCAAAAACAAAGCTACGCTCACCCTTGCCGATGGCTCTGTTGTGGTGCTTAACGATAGTAAACAGGGGCAGATCACCAAACAGGGCGATGTGAAGATCATTAAGCTCAACGATGGTCAGCTAACTTATAAGGCAACCGATGGGCAACCTGCAGAAACGATGATGAATACCATCAGCACACCGGCAGGGGGGCAGTACCAGGTTATGTTGCCCGATGGTACACATGTTTGGCTAAACTCGGGCTCATCATTGCAATTCCCCGTGCAGTTTGCAGCGAACCATCGTGATGTGACGCTAAAAGGTGAGGCCTATTTTGAGGTAGCTAAAGATAAAACCCGCCCGTTTACAGTTGATGCCGGCGAAGTGGATGTAAAAGTACTGGGCACGCATTTTAATGTAATGGCTTATGATAATGAGCAATCCGTAAAGACTACGTTGCTCGAAGGTTCGGTAAAAGTAACCACCCCGCATTCGTCGGGACTGCTAAAGCCCGATCATATCGCGTCGGTAGATAAACAAGATGATGCCATCGCCATAACTGATGCGGATACCGAGCAACAAGTGGCCTGGAAGAATAATCTTTTCTGGTTTGCATCGGCAGATATACACCAGGTAATGCGGCAACTTGCCCGCTGGTATGATGTAGATGTGAAGTACGAAGGGAAAATTAGCAAAGCTTTCTCCGGTACCTTGCCACGCGGCTTAAGTGCCATAAAACTGCTTACCGTACTGGAACAAACCGGCGGTGTGCATTTTAAAATAGACGGAAGAACAATAACTGTAATGCCTTAATACAATTAAAACTATTTGCCTATGAAAGAAAAGATCTTTTACTAAACATCATATCCTTTCTCGTACCGCCATAAAAAAACCGGAAGTGTTGGCCCACCTCCGGTTATAATTTGCATGGGGACGAGCCTTAACAATTGTGCGACAACCGCTATTACTAACCCCAAAACATACAAAAATATGCTTTTGATATTTAATTATGCAATTAAACGAAGCAAACTTCAAACGCTATACGCATACGTTAGAAAAACGCTATTGATAATGAAGATTACTGCATTGATACTTTTAGTGGCGTGTTTACATATAAACGCTGCAAGTATTGCGCAAAAAATAACCCTTAAGCAAAAAAATGCTTCGCTGGAGACGGTATTTAACCAGATCCGCAAGCAAAGCACTTATAACTTCATTTACACTACTGATGTTATAGGAAAAGCCAAAACGGTTACCATCGATGTGCAAAACGCCGACATTGATAAAGTGTTGGCTATATGCTTTAACAACCAGCCGCTAAGCTACTCGTTGGTAGATAATGTAGTGATAGTAAAGGAAGGCCCTACACCCATCACCAAAGTTGCCGAAGTGCCCGACCCCATACGTGGAAAAGTGGTGGATGGTAAGGGCCAGGCCGTAGCTGGGGCAAGCGTATCGGTAAAAGGTACCACGCGCGGCGTTATAACCGATGCCAATGGTAATTTCTCTATCAACGCAACAAAAGGCGAAACGCTGGTAGTATCCTTCATTGGTTTTGATCCTACTGAAACTACGGTAGGCGATACCAACCCCATGCAGATAACCCTTGCCGAATCTACCAAGCAACTGAACCAGGTGGTGGTGACTGCCTTGGGTATCCGCAAGCAACAACGCGCTTTGGGCTACTCTACCACAGAGGTTGCCGGCGATAAATTTACCCAGGCACGCGAAACCAATATAGGTAACGCCCTTACCGGCCAGGTGGCGGGTGTGAGTGTATCAGGTGTATCTACAGGCCCATCAGGTAGTAGTCGCGTAGTGATACGTGGTAATGCTTCATTAAAGGGCCGTAACCAACCATTGTATGTGATAGATGGTGTGCCGCTGGATAACAGCAACCAGGGCTTTGCCGGTGCTTATGGCGGGTCTGATTTTGGTGACGGATTATCAACCATTAATCCTGATGATATTGCCAGTATACAGGTGCTTAAAGGTGTGGCGGCTTCGGCACTTTATGGTTACCGAGGTGGGAATGGTGCTATTTTGATCACCACCAAATCGGGCCAGAAGAATGCGGGAATCGGTATCGAGCTGAACAATAACTTAACCTTTAATCAGGTTGTTGATCTGCGCGATGATATTCAGTACACCTACGGCCAGGGTTTCAACGGCGTAAAGCCAGCTACTGCCGCCGCATCATCAAGTGGTTCGCTGGCCAGCTGGGGCGCTAAAATAGATGGCTCGCCCTTTGTGGATTTCGCGGGGAATGCCCGTACTTATTCGGCTCAGCGCGATAACTACAAGAACTTCTTTAAAACCGGCGTTACCAATCAAACATCAGTTGCGCTGAGCGGCGCTAATGATAAAGGCCATTTCCGTTTGGGCTTATCAAACCTGTATTTAACGCAGGTGCTGCCCAACTCCAGCATGAAACAACAGGGTATTAATTATAATGCTGAGTACAACATCACACCTAAGCTGACTGTAAACCTAAATGCCAATTACGTTTTTGAGAACGTAAAAAACAGGCCGTCGTTCTCGGATTCGCCGGGCAATGCCATAGCTACGGTGAATACGCTGGGTTCAACATTTGATATCCGCTGGCTTAAAGATGCCGTTGATGCAAACGGCAACGAGATAGTGCCGAATCAGGATAACCCATACACCAATAACCCATACTTTGTTACAGGCTATTTCCAAAACAAGACCGCCCGTAACCGCTTAACCGGCGGTGTAACTTTACGTTATAAATTTACTGATTACCTCTCGCTGCAAGGGCAGGTTACCCGCGACGGCTACGTGTTAGACCGTACCGAGATAACGCCTACCGGTACCGCCTTTATGTATGGCGATAACGGTTTCCTTACCCAGATAAAAACCGACTACCACGAGCTGAACTACAACTTCTTGCTTGGTTTTAACAAAACCTACGGCGATTTTAAAGTGCATGCCAACGTGGGTGGTAACTCGCAGGAAAACGTGAACAGCACAGGTGGAATTTATGGCGCTGGTCCGTTTCAGGTGCCGTTCTTTTACAGCCCGAGCAATATTGTTGATAAGCCGTTTAACTATGCTTATTACAGGTACAAGGTCAACTCGTTTTTTGGCAGTGCAGATCTGGGCTACAAAAGCTGGCTGTATCTAACCGTCACCGGCCGTAACGACTGGTTCTCAACCTTAAGCCCTAAATCAAATCGTTACTTCTATCCATCGGTAAGCGGCAGCTTTGTGTTCTCAGATGCATTTAAGATGCCGGCGTGGGTAAGCTTTGGTAAGTTGCGTGCCAGCTACGCCAACTCATCAAACGGAACTGATCCTTACCAAAACCTGTTAACCTATCGCCTGGAAGGTTACAGCATTAATGGCCAGCCTATAGGTAATATCAACCAAACCAAGATTCCTAATAAAGATCTTCGCCCGATAGAGATAAGTGAAAAGGAGATAGGCCTGAACATGCAGTTCTTTGATAATCGCTTAGGTTTTGATGTGGCTTACTATGATAAACAAACCACCAATGATATCCTTGATGTGGCGGTAAGCTCATCGAGTGGTTATTTAAGCAATGTGGTTAACGTTGGTAAACTGCGCAACCGCGGTTTTGAGGTATTGCTGACAGGCTCGCCCATCCGTACTAAAGATTTTGCGTGGAATACCTCATTCAACATCGCCATTAACAACAACAAAGTGCTGGCCTTAACCCCGCCTGATAATAACCCGGTGGCGGTTAATGATGATAATTATGCCCGCTGGGGCGATGCTGTAAGCATACAGCATATTGTGGGCATGCCTTATGCCCAGATAATGGGTACAGCCTACAAGCGCGACGGCAAAGGCAATATTGTTTACGGTGCCGATGGTTACCCGCTAACCAGCAGCGATACGCCTGTGCCGCTGGGATCTGCCATTTACAAAACCACAGGCGGTTTCAATAACGATTTCCGTTACAAAAGCCTCAGCCTGTCGTTCCTGTTCGATTTTAAGTTTGGTGCCAAGATCTATTCCGGCTCCAATGTGCTTTATTATGATAACGGTGAGCAAACCAAAACCTTACAGGGCCGCGAAGGTGGCTATGTTGGTCCGGGTGTGAATGAGGCAGGACAGCCTAACACGGTATCTGTGCGTGCGCAGGATTATTTCCACCAGATAGCAACCGGCGACCACCAGATCTCAGAAGAGTTTCTGTATGATGCCAGCTTTATTAAGTTGCGTTCGGTATCGCTGGGTTTTGCCTTTCCGCAAAAAATGCTACAGGGGACTTTCATCAAGGGACTGAATATTTCTGTAGTGGGCCGCAATCTGGCTATCCTGATGAAACACACACCTAACATCGACCCCGAATCAAACCTGAACAACACCAACGCGCAAGGCTTGGAGCTGTTCGGTTACCCATCGGTACGTAACATTGGTTTTAACCTAAACGCTAAATTCTAAACGGTATGAAACTGATCATGAAAAAACAAACAACCACTTTATATATAGTATGCAGCACATTATTCCTATCCTTATTTACAGGCTGCAGTAAAGATTTTGAACAAATAAACACCGACCCAACGCAGTTAAGCCAGGGTACGTTCAAGTATGAGTATCTGTTTACCACTGCCCAGCTTTACGCCAACGGTAACCCCGATGGTTATGCCAACGGTATGTTTCAAAGCAGTATGTCGTACGCATCAACCATGATGCAGCACCTCTCGGCAACCAACCCCGTATGGTATGGTGATAAATATATTTACAATGCCAATTACAATGGCTCATACTGGACAATGTTCTATGGTTCGGGTATCAAGGCGGTTGTAGATGTGGTTGAAAATTCAAAGGATAAGCCGGAGAAGAACAACCTGTACAACACGGCACGTATCCTGCGGGCCTGGTACTTTCAGCAAATGACGGATATTTACGGCGATGTGCCATATTCTGAAGCAGGTTTAGGTTTCACGCAGGGCAAAACCAACCCTAAGTATGACGATCAGCAATCTATCTATAACGGCCTATTGGCCGAGCTGGAAGATGCTGCCTCAAAACTAAATGCCGATCCTGCAGCCAACACCCTCAAAAGCGCCGATCTGTTTTACCAGGGTGATGTGGCCAAATGGAAAAAATTTGCCTATTCTGAAATGTTGCGCCTGGCTTTACGCTTAAGCAAGGTTGATGCCCCAACAGGCAGTAACTGGGCCAAAAAAGCTGTAGCAGGCGGGCTGATGCAAAGCAATGATGATAATGCTCTTGTGCCGCACGAAGACCAGAACACCCGCCCGCCAAGTAATCCTGTAGGGCTGATACTGCACTCGCGCGAACCGAATAGCTATCGTCTCAGCAAAACCTTTGTCGATTTTCTGAAAGCCAATAACGACCCGCGTTTGGGTTACTTTGGTGCCGTTATTACAGACCCTACAAATACTGCCGATTTCGGTAATGAGAACCCAGCCGTGCAGATGGGCCAGCCAAACGGCTACGATAAAACCGGCGGTCCTAAGGATATATCAACCGCGCCCGGCTATCCCGGCGACCAGAACAAGTATTCGGTAGTTAACCGCCACACTTTTGCGCGTGAGAATGCGCCGTCGTTCATTCTTACGTATGCCGAAACACAATTGCTTTTGGCCGAAGCCGCTCAGCGCGGCTGGGTAACCGGCACAGCATCTACCTTTTACAATCAAGGTGTAATGGCGGCCATACTACAGCTTAACCAAACCGGAGCCAATATAAGCGACGGAACAGCCTCAGCCTATGCAACAGCGCATCCGCTGGTAGCTAATACCGCTTTGCAACAGATAAACGAGCAATACTGGGTGGCTACCTTTTCAGATTGGCTGGAAACGTGGAGCAACTGGCGCAGAAGCGGTTTTCCGGTACTAACGCCGGTTAACTATCAGGGTAACTCAACAAACGGTACCATACCCCGCCGTTTTGTTTACCCGTTGGATGAAGCAAGTGTAAACCCTGCTAATTATAGCGCAGCCGCGGGTAAAATTGCCGGCGGCGATAAACTGACATCCCGCGTTTGGTGGGATAAACAATAGTGTTATTTTGTTTAGGCAGCCCGTGCTTTGTGCGGGCTGCTTTTTTACAGCACACACCCAACCGCATCAGCTTGCACTAAGCAGTATATTTATATAAAACCAATATTATGCGTCTTATCTGTTCACTATTATTGTTGGCTGCTGCCACCGTAAATGCGCAGGATTGGCCTGTTTTAAAACACTACGAAGGGCAACAGACCTACAAAATAGCCATGCCTGTTGGTGGTATTGGTACGGGTAATATTTCGGTAGGCGGCAATGGCCAGTGGCGTGATGTGGAGATAATGAACAAACCCGGCGTTGGTTTCTTCGGCGCTGTATCTCCTAAGCAGGCCCCCTGTTTTTTGATTTTTACGCAGGATGCAAAAGGTGTTAAGCGTTCAAAGGCTTTGTTGGGGCCCATCCCGCCAAACGAGTTTGCCGGCGCTGAAGGCAGTAACACACCAAGCCATGGTTTGCCGAGGTTTAAAAACTCAAGCTTTGATGCAGCTTACCCGTTCGCTATCGTAAACCTGCAGGATGATGATATGCCTGTTTCGGTGAAACTGAAAACGTTTAACCCGTTCATTCCCGGCAATGCCGATGCCAGCGGAATACCCGTGGCAGTAATTCGTTATGAGGTGAAAAATACTACTGATGGCGAGCTGGATGTGGCAGTAGCGGGTTCGCTGGATAATTTTATCGGGATGGATGGTTACAAGGCAGAATTCAGTCTGTTTAATCGCTCTATCGTGCCGTTAGGTACTAAAAACAACCGTAACACTTTCAAAAGCACCCAAAAGTTATCTGGCATTTACATGACCTCTGATAGTGTAGACAAAGATGCCTCAACTTATGGAACCATTGCGCTCACTACAAACAATACCGATAAACAAAGGCAGATATCATACCGTACCGAATTTGATACCCGCGGATGGGGCTCAAACATGGCCGATATGTGGAATGATTTTACGGATGATGGTATCTATCAGGATAAAACATTCCCCGAAAAGGTGAATGACCCGCGTGCGGCCCTGGCAGTTAAACTGAAACTTAAGCCGCATGAAACCCGCGAGGTTCAATTTTTGCTCACCTGGAATTTTCCCAACCGTAAGGACTGGGAAGACCACGTAACTATCGGCAATTATTACTCAACCAAATACACCGATGCCTGGGATGTAGCCGAAAAGGTAACGCCCCAACTGTCATCGCTTGAAAAGAAAACACTTGATTTTGTAAATACGCTTATCAACAGCAGCTATCCTTTGGAAGTGAAAGAGGCGGCCCTGTTCAATGCATCCACACTGCGCTCGCAAACCACTTTCAGGGATAAGCAGGGCAACTATTTTGGCTGGGAAGGTGTGTTCAACAACGTAGGTTCTTGCTTTGGTAACTGTACGCATGTGTGGAACTATGAATTTGCGTCGCCGTTCCTGTTTGGCGCTCTGGCCAAAAATATGCGCAATACCGAATACAATTACGCGCTTTGGAACAGCGGACTGATGAATTTCAGGGTAAGCCTGCCCCTGAAAAAAGAAAGCGGTATGAAAGGTGCCGCTGCCGACGGGCAAATGGGCAGCATTATGCGCGTGTACCGCGAGTGGCAGCTGAGCGGCGATGACGCTTTTCTGAAAGCAACATGGCCCGGCGTTAAAAAAGCATTAGCCTTCGCCTGGATAAAGGGTGGCTGGGATGCCGATAAGGACGGCGTAATGGAAGGCTGCCAGCATAATACCATGGATATTGAATATTATGGCCCGAACCCCGAGATAGAGTTCTGGTACCTTGGCGCACTTAAAGCATCAGCCGCAATGGCCAAATATTTAAAAGATACTGAATTTGAGCAGACATGCACCAGGCTCTACACAAACGGCAGCAAATGGACGGATGCAAATCTGTTTAACGGTAAATTCTATATCCAAAAGGTGCAACCTGCTAAAAGTGCTGAAGATATTGCCCCCGGTCTGAGGCAGGGTATGGGCGGCAAAGATATCAGGAACCCTGATTTTCAGATAGGCGAGGGCTGCCTGGTGGACCAGTTGGTGGGGCAGAACATGGCCTTTGTTTGCGGACTGGGTTATTTAGCTGATGAGGCGCATATCAGATCGGCACTTAAAAGTATTGTTGAATATAACTCGGTTAAAACATTTGGAGACAGGTTCAATAACATGCGTTCGTATGCGCTGGGCAACGAGCCGGGCCTGCTGATCACTGCCTATCCCGATCCATCAAAGCGGCCTGCTATCCCACTGTCTTATGGCGATGAGGTTTGGACAGGTCTGGAATACACCGCCGCTACCGGTATGTATTACGAAGGGATGGATAAAGAGGCTTTGGATATCATTACCAACGTGCGCAGCCGTTATGACGGTTATAAACGTAATCCGTTTAACGAGGAAGAATGCGGCAACCACTACGTAAGGGCAATGGCAAGTTGGTCGGCTTTGGTGGCTATCAGTAAATTTCATTATTCGGCGGTTGATGGCAGCTTTACCATCACTTCAAAACCGGGCACCTATTTCTGGTCAAACGGTTATGCATGGGGCGATGTGGTGGTTGATGATAAAGGTTCAAAGCCATCAGTAATCATCAGTGTGCACCATGGTAGCCTCAAATTAAACACGGTTGCTTTAGCCGGTGGTAAAATGCAGAAAGTAAAAGCACAGTTAGATGAGGGTACGCAGCAACGTATTTTGTTCAACTGATACACGGTCTCTGGACTAATTGATTTATATTTATTGGACTATCACCAGCCTGAGCCTGCTGATGATATTTGACCATCGTAAACATAAAACCTAAAACAATGGCCACTTCTCCCGTAGTTTATCAGCGCGAATTAACCCTTAGTTCCGAAGAATTTGTTGATGTATTGCAGCGCAGTACCCTTGCCGAGCGCAGGCCGGTTGATGACCCCGAGCGCATTGAAGCCATGCTGCAAAATGCCAACCTCATTATCACCGCGCGGGTAGATGGTAAGCTGGTAGGCGTATCACGCGCGCTTACAGATTTTGCCTTTTGTACCTATCTATCAGACCTTGCGGTTGATGAAGATTACCAGAAGCAGGGCATCGGTGCAAAGCTTATTTACGAGACCAAGAAACACTCGATAAAAGCAAAGTTAATACTGCTGGCTGCACCAAAGGCGGTTAACTATTACCCTAAAACAGGTATGACAGGTTTTAGCCATTGTTTCTTACTGGATAACATTAACGATATGAAGATAAAAGATTAATATACATGAAATTAAAGTATTTTACTTCAACTGTTTAT
The DNA here is from genome assembly GCF_003432115.1 of Mucilaginibacter conchicola. Lineage (GTDB taxonomy): Bacteria > Bacteroidota > Bacteroidia > Sphingobacteriales > Sphingobacteriaceae > Mucilaginibacter > Mucilaginibacter conchicola. Next base: position 626,609 of record NZ_QWDC01000001.1, on the reverse strand, counting down.
GCAGGGTTGTTTTTGCTGTTTGCAAGCGCCTGCAACACAGGTTCAACCGGCGGCGATATCTATCAATTTGATGAAAATGCCGACACACGGTGGAGCAGTCCCGAGAACCTGAACGGTAACAAGGCCGAAGGCGGCAAGGAAAACAAAACAGCCAAAGGCCACCCCAGCGATCCTATCCCGGCAGGCGGTTCAAAGGCATTGCTTGACATCAAAGGACAGGGTGTTATCAACCGTATCTGGGCCACCGTTAATGACCGTTCGCCTGAAATGTTGCGCTCTTTAAAGATCGAGATATTTTGGGACGGCGAGAAAAAGCCCGCGGTTACTGCACCTTTCGGCGATTTCTTTGGCGCAGGTTTGGGTAAGACATCCGCCTTCGAGAATGAATTTTTCGTAAATCCCGAAGCGCGTTCTTTTACCTGCTTAATCCCGATGCCGTTCAAAAAGGCAGCTAAGATCGTAGTGACCAATGAATCAGGTAAAGTACTTAATGATATCTATTTCGATGTAGATTATACGTTGAAACAGATCCCCTCGAACAGCCTGTACTTGCATGCTTACTGGCACCGCGATACACTGACCACTCTCGGTAAAGACTTTGAATTGCTGCCAAAGGTTGAGGGTAATGGCCGTTTCCTTGGTGTTAACGTGGGTGTAAATGCCAATCCGGTTTACCGCAAATCGTGGTTTGGCGAGGGTGAGGTAAAAATGTATATGGATAATGATGGTGACTACCCAACGCTTAACGGTACGGGTACTGAAGATTACATCGGTACCGGCTGGGGGCAAGGCAAGTATACCACTCGTTATACGGGTTGCACCATCGCTAATGATACCTTGCTGCAATGGGCTTTCTATCGCTATCACGTAAAAGACCCGGTTTACTTCAAAAACAACCTGAAGGTTACCATACAGCAAATAGGCGGTTATGATACAGACAGCATCGCCGTTTTCCAAAAACAAGGCGCGCCGCTTATTCCCGTAACCACCTACAATGGTAAGATGTACCGCTTCTATGACGGTTCGTCTAAATTTGAGCCCTCTAAGCCCGGTTCGCCAAAAGGGTGGACAAACTATTACCGCCGCGATGATTTTGCCTCTACGGCCTTCTTTTACCTCGATAAACCTACCGATAACCTGCCGGCACTGCAGCCGGTTGCGTATCGCGTGGCGAATCTAAGAGTGAAGCAATAATCCCATTCAAAATATATTTTCAAAAGCCGCCCTGTGCGGCTTTTCTGTTTTTAAAATATTGCCTTAAATGAAGTTGCATAAATAGCTTTATCTTAACATCATACAACAGTACAGTTGTTGCGGGGCTAATTTGTTGCTTGCAGGCATTTACCAAGAAACCCATGAGAAGAATTTTTACCCTGATCTTTGTGCTGTTTTGCGGTGCCGCCACGGCACAAAAGTTTAATGATCTTGCACTCACGCCGCCCATGGGCTGGAACAGCTGGAACAAATTTGCCTGTGATGGTATCAGTGAAAAGGCTATCCGCGATGTGGCTGATGCCATGGTAACATCGGGCATGAAAGATGCCGGCTACCAGTACATCGTAATTGACGATTGCTGGCAGGTTGGCCGAGACAGTATCGGCAACATCATTGCCGACGAAAAGAAATTCCCATCGGGCATTAAAGCCCTTGCCGATTATATCCACAGTAAGGGGCTTAAATTCGGTATCTACTCATGTGCAGGTAAGCTTACCTGTGCAGGCAGGCCGGGCAGCCGTGGTTATGAGTTTCAGGATGCGCGCACCTATGCTAAATGGGGTGTAGACTACCTTAAGCTGGACTGGTGCAACAGCGACGGCCAAACTACCAAAGAAGCCTATACACTAATGCGTGATGCGTTGTACAAAGCGGGCAGGCCAATTGTGTTCAGCATTTGCGAGTGGGGCAACAGCAAGCCCTGGTACTGGGCGCAGGATGTTGGCCACCTGTGGCGCACCACCGGCGATATTGAGAACCAATGGGGCAAGGTGAAGGCCGTTGAGGGTAAAGTTTGGGGTGGTAGCGTTGTGGCCATACTGGATATGCAGGCAGGCCTGGATAAGTTTGCCGGCCCCGGTCATTGGAATGATCCTGATATGCTGGAAGTAGGCAATGGCGGTTTAACGGTGGAAGAAGAGCGCGCACATTTCAGCCTTTGGTGTATGATAGCCGCACCGCTCATTGCTGGTAACGATCTCAGTAAAATGAGCAAACAAAGTGCTGCGGTACTCACCAATAAAGATGTTATTGCCATAGACCAGGATAAGCTGGGTAAACAAGGTTACAAGATATTGGATGGTTTTGATTTTGAGATCTACATGAAACCATTAGCCGGCGGCGATACCGCGATATGTCTTTTCAATCGTACCGAAAAACCTTTGAAAGTTAATGTGGATTGGGCCAAATACAAAATAGGTAACGACTTTAAAATTACCGATCTGTGGGCGCATAAAAGCGCCGGTTCAACCGCCGCGAATTTTAAAGCTACCATTGCGCGCCATGATGTTAAAATGCTGCGCCTGAGTAAGAAATAAACGCCAATATAAACCAATACATGAGAAAAATATTTGCTGCTTTACCCATTGTTGCGGCCTTATTATCGGGCTGCAGCCATAAGCAAGATTATACTGGTTGGACGCAGTACAAAGGCGGGAACGAGAATATCCATTACTCATCGCTTACGCAGGTTGATACCACCAACGTTACCAAACTGCAGGTGGCCTGGGAGTATCACACCCGCGACGCCGATACCGCTAACCACTCGCAGATACAATGCAACCCCATCATTATCGACGGTGTGCTCTACGGTACATCGCCAAAAATGAAACTGTTTGCCATTGATGCTGCAACAGGTAAAGAGAAATGGCAGTTTAATCCTTTCGATTCGTTGGCTAAAGACAAGCGGATGTTCTTTATCCTTAACAACTGCCGCGGTGTGGCTTATTGGGCCAATGGTAACGATAAACGCATCTACTACACTGCTGGTCCGTACCTGTATGCCATCAATGCTATTACCGGTAAAACGATAAGCAGCTTTGCTGATAATGGAAAGCTGGATCTGCATAACGGCCTCAACCGCGATGTAAAAGAGCTTTTTGTTACCGCTACATCGCCGCCTATAATGTACGGCGATATTATGATAATGGGCAGCCGCGTGGACGAAGGGGCGCATGCCGTACCCGGCCATATCCGCGCATTTAATGTACGTACCGGCAAGCAACTTTGGATATTCCACACCATACCGCAGCCCGGTGAGCCCGGGTATGAGTCATGGGAAGATAAGAATGCGTGGAAATACATTGGCGGGGCTAACGCATGGGGAGGCTTTAGCCTGGATGCTAAGCGGGGCATTGTGTACGGTTGTACGGGCTCGGCCTCGTACGACTGGTATGGCGGCAAGCGCCTGGGTAACCATCTTTATGCCGATTGCCTGTTAGCGCTCGACGCCAAAACCGGCAAACTGAAATGGCATTTTCAGGATATCCACCACGATGTTTGGGACAGGGATATCCCGGCGGCACCGGCACTCGTCACCATTAAAAAAGATGGCAAAAGCATTGATGCATTGGCGCTCACCACCAAAACAGGTTTTGTGTTCACGTTCAACAGGGAAACAGGCAAACCGGTTTACGATATTGTAGAGAAACCTGTACCCACCTTTACTGATCTGAAAGGAGAGAAGCTGTCACCTACGCAGCCATATCCCGTTGCCCCGGCACCGTTTATGCGCCAGTTGGTTACGGAGCAGGAGTTGAACCCTTATCTGCCCGATAGCTCAAAAAAAGCAGTACTGGCTGCCTACAAAAGCCTGCGTAGCGATCACATGTTTAACGCGCCGACGCTGGGCGGTATCATCGAGTTTCCGGGCCTTGATGGCGGTGCAGAGTGGGGCGGCCCGTCTTATGACCCGGAGAGTGGTTACCTGTACATCAATGCCAACCAAATGGCCTGGGCCATCCGCGCCATGAAGGTAGAGACTAAAGGAGCAGCAGGCGAGACGAATTTGCTGGCTGGTCAGCGTTTGTTCAAATCTTATTGCATGACCTGCCACGGTGCCGATCGTAAAGGCAGCGGTACGTTTCCGTCGCTCATCAATATCAACAGGAAATACAAACCGTTGCAGTTTGATACGCTGATACAATCCGGCCGCCGCATGATGCCCGCCTTCCGCCAATTGAAGCCAAATGAACGCAAAGCTATCGCATCATTTGTGCTCGATATCAAGCAAGAACAACCTAAACCATTTGTAGATGAAGTAAAGGCCGATGACGAGTATTACCGCCTGCCCTATGCCATGGCCGGGTATAATAAATTCCTTAGCAAAGAGGGCTATCCGGGCATACGCCCGCCTTGGGGCACTTTGAGTGCTATCGACCTCAATACCGGCAAATTTGTTTGGCATAAAGCTTTAGGTAACGACCCGGAATTTCCTCATGGTAAGGAAGATTCGGGTACCGAGAATTATGGCGCATCTGTTATCAGCAAAGGCGGTTTGCTGTTTATTGCAGCCACTAAAGATGGCAAGTTTCGTGCGTTTAATAAGAAAACCGGTAAATTGCTGTGGGAGGTTACCCTGCCCGCACCAGGATATGCTACGCCCTCTATTTATGAACTTAATGGCAAACAATACATCGTTATAGCCTGTGGCGGCGGCAAAATGAATACCAAGTCGGGCGATAGTTATGTGGCTTTCGCTTTGCCCTGATAAACTGAAATGATCATGAGAAAATATATACTGCTATTTGTTTTTTTGATAAGCTTTTTCAACGCCCATGCACAATTCAGTGTAAGTGCCGATAAACATTATTTGCTGCGCGATGGTAAACCGTTTACCTGGATAGGTGATACCGCCTGGGAACTTTTCCATCGCCTTAACCGCGAGGACGCCGACCGCTATCTTAAGAAACGTGCCGAACAGGGCTTTACGGTTGTGCAGGCCGTTGCCCTTGCAGAACTGGACGGCATCCGCGCCCCGAATGCTTACGGCGAGAAACCTTTGATAGATGAGAAACTCACCAAACCCAACGAGAAATATTTTGAGCATGTAGACTGGATAATAAACAAAGCGGCTGAATATGGCATTACTATAGGCTTTTTGCCAACCTGGGCTGATAAACTGGATGCAGGCACCTGGGGCAAGGGCCCCGAGATACTAAATGTGCAGGACGGCGCAACCTACGCAACCTGGCTTGCCAAACGCTACAAAAACAAGAAGAACATTATCTGGATCTTAGGCGGCGACCGTCAGCCGCGAGGGGAACAGGATATTGCCGTTTGGCGTGCAATGGGTAAAGCTATAATGAAGGTTACCAATAACAAAGCCATCATCACTTATCACTGCCAACCTAATCAGCTGGGTTCGGCAGAGTGGTTCAGGAATGAGGATTGGTTTGCTTTTAACATGTTCCAGACCGGGCATTGCCGAGATACGCCGGTTTACGACAGGATAAACGCATCATACAATGCCACGCCAACAAAACCCACCATTGATGGCGAACCTATTTATGAAGATCACCCCGTGTGTTTCAATGTAAAAGACCTTGGCACCTCAAGTGCTTATGATGTGCGCAAATCAGCTTATCTTGATCTGCTCTCGGGAGCATTCGGGCATACGTATGGCTGCCATGATATTTGGCAGATGTATTCCCCCAAACATGAACCGTTGAACGGCCCGCACATGTTCTGGTACGAGGCTCTTGATTTGCCAGGCGCTAACCAAATGCGTTATGTTCGCCGGTTGATAGAGGCCCGCCCGATGCTGGACAGGGTACCCGATCAGACGCTGATACAGGAAGGCGACAGGCCCGCGCCTGAACGAATACAGGCGGCGAGGGGAAAGGACTATGCTTTTGTATATTCGGCAGAGGGGAAGCCTTTCACCGTGCTGGCTAACAAAGTAAGCGGCGATAAACTAACGGCATACTGGTACAATCCGCGCGATGGTAAAGTAAAAGAGGCCGGGCAGGTATCAAACAAACAAAAAAATAAATTTACACCGCCAACAAACGGCTACGGGCAGGATTGGGTGCTGGTATTGGATGATGCCGCCAAAGGTTATAAAACACCATAATGCTGAAAAGAAAATATTCATTAACAATAGGGCTGCTTTTTGGCAACCTTTGGTGCTTTGCGCAAAAGCCCCTATATACCATTGCACCATGGTTTAATAATAAGAAAGCCGCCGTTACGCTTACGCTGGATGATGGCCCTGCCGGGCAGTTTACCGTGGCTTTGCCTTTGCTAATACAGCACCATATCAATGCCACATATTTTGTTACGGTGAATACCATCAATAAGCAACTGAAGAATTGGGACCTGGTAAACAGGGCCGCAATGGCAGGTAACGAGATCGCTAATCATTGTGTTACGCACCCGCATTTTCTAAAAATTCCGATCGATAGCGTGGCGATTGAGAATGCGTCATCAAACCACCTTATCGATTGCTATGTACCATCGCAAAAAGTAATCACACAAGCCTATCCATTTGGGGACGGGGGCGGCATTACAGCGAAAGACAGCGCGATACGAAAAGTGGCTGCCAAGTATTTTATCGGCGCACGCGCCACGCAGAATAGGCCTTACGCTTTTAACAGGTACGATTTTGCCAAAACTAATGACGATTACTATAATGTAAACAGCGCCATGATAGCTGACTCGGCCAGTATGACCGATTTTGGTAAATACATAGACCAGACCATTGCAGCAGGCGGCTGGTTTTGCCCTACTTACCATGGCGTTGCCGACGGCTGGATAATTACCCCCGAAGCGGTATTTAGAAAACATCTGGACGAGATAGAAAGCCGGCGCCCGCAATTGTGGATAGCCACTTTTAAGGATGTTATCAAATATCACAGGGAGCGGAATAGTGCTTCGCTGAAGCTTTTAAACAAAAGTGCTTCTGTATGGAAATTGGTATTGAAGGACACACTGGATAATAAAGTTTATGATCATCCGCTTACTGTAAACTTGCGTATCCCCAAAGGAAAAATGGTTAAGGCAATCAGCCGTAAGGGTAAAACCATCAGTTACCAAACTAATGCTGATGGTATTACTTTTAACGCCGTTCCATCAGCTGTACCGATTAACATTTCGTTTAAACGATAGCGTTATAAAGGCACAATCTGATAAACCGTGCCCTTGGTGGTATTGAAGGTATAAACGTTGCCGTTACGCTTCGCCTGTACTGGTTTGCCCTTGCTGGTGACCTTAATGGCTGTTGCAGAACGCAGATTGCACTTGTTACCCAAAACAGATATTAATCGGCTGTTTTGTAGTTTGCCTTTGCTCCAGGTCAGGTTGAGCGTGAAACCGCCGCGGGCACGCAGACCATGCGCGTTGCCGGTAGCAAATACTTCGGGCAGGGCGGGCAACAGGTCTATCTCATCTTCGCGCGATTGTAGGATCATCTCGGTTAAAACCGCAGTAGCGCAGCCGTTGCCATTCATGATCACATCCTTTCCATCCGAATTAAAGAAATTGGGAAACAGCCCGTAATTATTTATCGGCGAGGTACTCAGCGGACTTACATACCGTAATTGCTCCTGCCAGGTAGCCCAAGCGCTGTCTGCCTGGCCGGTACGTGCCCAGCAGGCGGCCTTTAATGCAAATCCCCAGGTACAGTTGGTTTTTTTACGCAGTTCCAAAGCTTTTATGGCCGCTGCGTTTAACAGGGGATTGGTGTAGGGCGATATCTCATTACCCGGAAAAACGGGATACAGATGCGTTAAGTGCCTGTGCGACGGATCAACCGGTTGCCATTCCTGTTCCCACTCCAGCAACTGGCCTTTTGAGCCAATTTTGTACTCTGGCATAAGGGCCAATGCTTTGCGCAGCTTTTGGGCAAAGGTGTTATCTGTGTGCAGTAACTCTGCTGTTTTAATGCAATTGATAAACAATTCGCGCATCAGGGCAATGTCGCCGGTGCTGTTGGCGCTCAGTTCGGCTGTATCGCCTTTGGCGGTAATAAAAGTATTCTCGGGCGAGGCCGAAGGGGCAGATACCAGTTTGCCGTTTTTATCCTTTACCAGCCATGCAAGGCAAAACTCTGCCGCACCTTTCATTACCGGCCATGCTTCGTTTTTAAGAAACTGTTTGTCGCCGGTAAACTGGTAATGGTCAAATAAATGTGCGCTAAGCCACGGCCCGGCCATATTCCAGTTGGCCCAGTGCGGGTTGCCGCCGCCGTAATTGCCAACAGGGCCGGTTTGCCGCCATATATCGGTATTGTGGTGCGCGCACCAGCCGGGCAATCCGTAATTTACAGCCGCGGTTTTGCGCCCATTTATGCTCAGATCGCGGATGAAATCTAAGAAAGGTTGGTGCATTTCGCTTAAGCCGGTGGTTTCGGCAGCGTAATAAAACATTTGTGCATCGTGGTCAATACACCAGTTTGAGCTGTATTCTGGCCGTAAACGGTCATTCCACAATCCTTTAAGGTTAACGGGCAATCCACCCGGCCTGGAGCCTGCTATCAGTACATAACGCCCAAATTGTACGATGGACGCCACCATCTCGGGATCGGTATAGGTCTTCATCAGCTTAAGGCGCTCATCAGTAGGCAGGGTTTTATTCCGGCTTTCGCCGAGGTAATATTGCACGCGACGAAATATCGGCTGGTAATCTTTAAGGTGATCTGCTTTCAATCGCGCATAGCTTAGTTTTGACGCTGCATCCAGATGCTTTTTTGCATCAACCGCAGGGTCTTTACCCTGCAAGCCAGGCGATCTGTCGAACCCGTTATAGCTGGTAACTGCGGATAAGATGAAGGTGACTGCATCAGCCTTACTCACAACAATGCCATTTTTATCAGCCTTAACCGTGCCGCCTTCATTTTTGATCAGCAGATCGAGCCTGAAGGTCATGCCTTCGCCGTTATCATCATATTGTATAGCGTCTTTGTCTTTTATTTTCCACAGATAAACCGGGTCAACGTGCTTCGGGGCTTTGCCGGTAAGTACAAGGTGATTGCTGCCCTCGCTGGTAACCTTAAAGTGTAATTTGCTGCTCAGATTGGCCGCGAAAGAAATCCCGCCTCGCTTATCTGCCGTATGCCTCATCACAATAACCCTGCCCGGGAAACTGGCAAAAGCGGTGCGGTTATAGGTTATGCCATTACTTTGGTATTGCACTTTGCTCAGCGCACTATCCAGATCGAGGCTGCGGCGGTAATTAACCGAGTCTTTTACATCGCGGTAGCGGATAAACAGATCGGCCATTGGCAGGTACGACTCTGTGTACGGCCCCTGCATTTTACGGGCAAGGCTGTCGGCTTGTTTGTACTGTCTGTTGAGGGCGGCTTCACGCACCTGCGGGAAGTACTTTTTAGCCTCGGGGTTGTTCCAATCACGTGGTGCGCCCGACCATAGTGTTTGCTCGTTCAGTTGGATGTGTTCTTCCTTTACCCGCCCGTAAATCATGGCACCCATGCGGCCGTTACCGATTGGTAAAGCCTCGTTCCAGTTAATGGCGGGCTGTTTGTACCACATCAGTGTGCCGTATTTGTGGTTGATGGCCTTTTGCGCTTGCAGGGTGCCGGCTGATAATATGAATAAGATAAGGAAGTAAAGCTTCTTCATGTTATTTTGAGGCTTTAAGATTGTAGGTACGGATGGCTAAAGGTTGCAGTGCGGGCAGATCGTTTATCGGCTTATCCAGATAGAAATAAGCGGTCGACGACCAATCGTCAGAACGATAAAACAGCGCAAAGTTCTCCGTTACGCTTTTGTCGTCAAATCCGATCCCCGTTTTGTATAGGTTGCGTGTTTTCCCCCGGCCGCTATCAACAGACGTAGGGATCATTTTTGCACCTTTCTTTTGTAGCTCCATCACCTCTTTCCTGAATGATGAGCCCATGGTTTGGATGGCCATGCGGCAATCGGTAGTAAAATAAATAGGGTCGGGGATGTGGTAGCGGTAAAAGCTCCATTGGCGGTTCTTCTCGTCGGATACTAAACAACCGGTGTACTGCGTAATAAATGCATTCTGCGACCAGGCATCGCCTATATAATCCTCGGTACCGGTGCCGGCAAGGGTAGGGTATTGCCTGTCGCCATCCATATAAACTTTTACCTCGCCTTCGCCCCACCAGGTGCTGCCATACTGGGGGTTGGTGTTTATGCCTGCGTTAATACCTAACAGGCGGCCTTTGCCTTTAATACGGGGCAGCAGTTCATAATCCTGCCCCAAAGTAGTAGCCGTATCGCGGTGCCAGTAAGCGTGGAAATAAAGGTTAGCCGGGTTCCACGTTTTAGTGAGCTGATAATTTACATCAAAGAAAAGGTTACTCAGCTCGCGCGCACCCTCGTTGTGGATGCGGATATGTGCACCGGTTTTAAACGGCATGGGGATATAGCAATTGAAAGAGCGCCCTTCAGGACTGGCGAACAATGCATTCTGAAACGATGACATCTTTCCTAATCCCATCCCAAAAAAATCGGCCAGCGGGACGGATACCGCGGGTTTTGTCTGGTTATCCCAAAACATTTCTACCACTAAAGTCCGCAGCATTTCGGGCGAGCGGTCGTTTATCGTGATCCAGATACGGTTGATAATGCCCAGGCCTTTTATGTTGAGCAGATCTACACTTTTACCGGCGGGCAGGTTGAGATAGGGCCGTCCTTTGGCGCCATAGTTTTCCATGGCACCTGCGCCTTTTTTACCGTTAAGGTTCTCGGGGCTGCTCCAGCGGGTAGTGCTGTTTCCGTCAAACTCAAACAAGGGTTTTGTATTTACCTGAGCAAAGCCTGAAAGCGTGCAGGCAACAAGCAAAAGGGTGTAAATGCAACGCATAATTTATAATTGGTAAGCCAAACTATTAAAGCTAAGCATTACACCCATACTGTACCGTGCTGTTAGCTTTTTTTTGACGGATACTACCTGCATGTTAAAGAATATCATAATTTTATGATAGAATAGTATTCGCTAATTATATGGAACCCTCATTCCGGCTTATTAACCCGCAGGCTAACCGCTCGTTTATTTTTAAGTACGAGCCGCTTGACCTTACTATGCGCTGGCACTATCACCCCGAGGTGGAACTGCTATACTTTACCGAAGGAAAAATAACGGCACTTATAGGTGATATCTTCCGTGAGTTTAACCAGGGCGATGTGCTGATATTAGGCGCAAACTGCCCGCATGTTTTGCAGGAGAATAAAGAATTTAAAAAAGATAACCCCACCGCGTCGCCGGTGGGGATTGTGCTGCAGTTTACACCTAATTTTTTGGGCGATGGCTTCATGGAGCGGCCCGAGTTTCAGGCCATCGGGCAATTTTTGAATAAAGCCAAAAGGGGCGTACATATCCGCGCCGCTATGAATACGAGCCTTGCATCGGCCTTAACAAAAATGCCGGCGCAGGGCGATACGGAAAAAGTGCTTAACCTGTTATCGGTGCTGCACAATCTCTCAGCAGGTGATGGCTACGAATATATTACCACACAGGATTACTTTTTTGACCACAGCCAAGACGAGGAACGCATGCGCAAGGTGAACGAGTTTGTTTACCGCTATTTTAGAGAAAAGATTACTATTGCTGATGTTGCCCGCGTGGCCAGCCTTACCGAAACCGCTTTTTGCCGTTACTTTAAAAGCCGCACCCGTAAACATTTTACCCGTTTTTTAAACGAGGTACGTGTGGCCTATGCTTGCAAGCTGCTGCATAAAAAGAACTACTCGGTTACGGATGTATGCTTTGAATCGGGTTTTAACAGCCTTTCATATTTCAATAGGCAATTTACAGAGGTAATGAATATGTCGCCGAAGAAATATCAGCAAGAGAAGCTTAAAACATCTTGAGCTTTTGAACAAAGTAATTTGAGCCATGCAACAAAACTCCGCTTTTGATGGTTGCCTAATTTTGCTTTAACAAAAAACAAAAAAATTATGGCAAAAGTATGGTTTATAACAGGCAGCTCCCGCGGATTGGGACGCAGCCTTACTGAGGCGGTTTTAGCAAACGGCGATAAAGTAGCCGCAACTGCCCGTAATATTGATAGTCTGAAAGATCTGGCAGACAAATATCCCGATGCTATTTACCCCATCCAACTGGATGTTACCGATTACGGACAGGTACATAAAGTAATTGCAGATACGGTTGCTCATTTGGGGCGGATTGATGTACTGGTGAACAATGCCGGTTTCGGCATTACCGGTGCGGTTGAGGCTTACAGTGATGAGCAGGTTCGCAGTCAACTGGAGACCAATTTATACGCGCCTGTTGAGATCACCCGTGCCGTGTTGCCTCACATGCGTAAACAACGCGCGGGGCATATACTGCAGATCAGTTCAATTGGCGGCCGTGTGGGCAGCGGTGGCGTATCTATTTACCAGGCGGCGAAATTTGGATTGAGTGGTTTTAGCGAGGGTTTGGCAATCGAGGTTGCTGATCTGGGCATAAAGGTTACTTGTATTGAACCGGGCGGTTTCCGTACTGATTGGGCCGGCGACTCCATGACCTATGCGCCCGAAATTGAAGCCTACACCACGGTGAACAAACGCATCGAGACTTTCAAAAGCGGTAACTTTAAACCAATAGGCGACCCTGATAAAGCAGCCAAAGTAATGATAGATGTAGTTAATATGCCAGAGCCACCCCTGCACTTGCTTTTGGGCAGTGAGGCCGTAGGTATTGTAAAACATTCTGAAGCCGCCAAACTGCGCGAGCTGGAGAAATGGGAGCAAACCAGTCTATCAACCGATGCTGATGATGCGGAGAATTTCTTTGAGAGCGAAGCAGGTAAACGTTTCCTTAGCTTAAAGAAATAAATATTTTATAACGGCGGGGCCATGTGGCCTTGCCGCTTATTTGTTAATGCTGTTATTTTGAACCATGGCCTCAAACGAAAGACCGATGATATCATACTCCTGCTACTATAGCCGTAGCAGGGAAGGTGAACAATTTGTACCCGAGCATGTGTTTAGTTATCAGATATCGGGCAAGTTCACAGTGAGCGATGGCGAACGCATCAATGTTTTTAACGAGGGCGATTTCAGGTTTTTCAGGCGCAATAACCTTATCAAGTATATTAAAGAACCACCTGTCGGCGGCGGAGAGTTTAAATCTGTATCGGTTTATCTTGATCAGGAAACCTTGCGTAATTTCAGTATGCAGCAGGGGTATAAGCCATCTGCGCATCGGCAAACAGACGCTATTGTGAAGCTGAAACCGCACGTTCTCTATAAAAGCTTTATGGATTCGCTGGCACCGTACCAGGGAGAAGGAGCAGAGAATAACCCCCAATTACAACAATTGAAGGTTAACGAGGCTATTTTGATACTATTACAAACCCAGCCTCAGTTAGCTGATATTCTATTCGACTTTAGTGACCCAGGTAAGATAGATCTGGAAAGTTTTATGGAGAAGAATTTTCATTTCAACGTGCAGATGAAACGCTTTGCTTACTTAACCGGCCGTAGCCTGGCTACGTTTAAGCGCGATTTCGAGAAGATCTTTAATACATCTCCGGGGCAATGGCTATTGCATCGCCGCCTGCAGGAGGCATTTTACCAGATAAAAGAAAAAGGCCGCTCGGCATCAGAGGTTTACATGGATGTGGGTTTTGAAGACCTGTCGCATTTCTCATTTGCATTCAAAAACAAATTTGGGTTGTCGCCGTCAAAAATCTGAGAAATTTTTACAATCAATTGCATTAAATAAACGTTAATTAATCGTACATTTAATGTTATCTGATTGTTAAGCCAATGCGACCGCTTTTTTGCTTCTTCCTGGTTATCAGCTTTGTGCTACCCGCAACTTTTGTTTATGGGCAAGAGGGACAGATACGCGTTGATTTTTACAAAGATCCATTCATAGCCAACCTTGATCAGTCGACAAATATTGTTATCCCCCAATCGCTTACTGCAAAAGATTTGCAATCGGCTCAAAAGAAAATTGAAGATTCAAAATATCAACCACTGATAGACTCGCTTGCAGCCTACAAAGCTGAGCATCACTTAAACGACTGGTTATATTACCAATTGGTACGCCGTGTAGCGCAGCAGATAGCACCTAAAGAAGATAATTACGCCCGCTATACGTTCTACAAATGGTTTATGCTTAACCGCTCTGGCTATGATGCAAGGCTGGCGCTGTCGCATAACAAGGTTATCTTTTATGTTTACAACGATGAAGAGATAAGAGATATCCCATATTTTATGGTTGATGGTAAGCAATACGTTTGCCTAAACATCCACGATTATAATAATGCCAACCTGAATGATGATCCGCCTGTGCCTGTAGCATTACCTGTGCCTAAGGCGGTAAAACCGTTCTCTTACAAGGTTACCATGATGCCCGATTTTAGGCCGGATAGGGATGTGGAGAAAGATCTGTCATTTCAATATGCGCACAAAACCTATCACTTTAAAATAAAAGTAAATGCCGATCAGCAGAAGGCTTTTATCAATTATCCCGGAGTAGATTTTGAAACCTATTTCAATATTCCTTTAAATAAGGAAACTTATGGTTCGCTTATCCCTATCCTAAAAAAGAATGTGAAAGGTATGGATGAAAAGAAAGGTGTAGATTACCTGATGCGATTTACCCGCTACGCTTTCCTTTACGAAGACGACGAGCAGAACTATGGCCGCGAGAAACGCCTTTCGCCGGGTGAAACTCTCGCTTCAAACTACAGCGATTGTGATGATCGTGCTGCGCTGTTCTTTTACCTTGTAAAAGAGGTCTATAACTTGCCCATGATTGCATTGCTTTATCCAACGCACATTACCATGGCCGTTGGTTTTGATAAACCTGTAGGCGAGCCAATTGTGTATAATGGCAAGATATACTCCGTGTGTGAGCCAACCCCCCAAGCCGAAGATCTGAGCATTGGCCAACTATCTGCAAAGTTAAAGAGCGTGCCGTTTAAGGTGGTGTACGCCTATGAGCCATAAACAGCTTTTGCAACGGGTTTTATTTCTGTTGCTATATGCTTACTTTAGCATCTTTAACTGATCTTGATGCCGGCTGCACGTAAACTGTTTAAGAAGTTTTTCTTATTAAGTACACTACTGTTATTCTCCACGTTTGCCATTGCGCAGCGCCAAAATAACATCTGGTATTTTGGGATAAATGCGGGTTTAAACTTCAACCAAACGCCAGTTGTGGCACTTACAGACGGTAAATTAAATGCAGGCGAAGCATGCGCAAGTATTGCCGATGCAGCCGGTAACCTGTTGTTTTACACAGATGGTGTTAGCGTTTGGAATAAAGATCATAACACCATGCTTAACGGTACCGGTTTAGCAGGTGGGCCAAGCCCATCCTCAACGCAGGTGATCATTGTTCCGCAGCCCGATAATGATAACCGTTTCTTCATCTTTCACATGGAAGCCTTTGGTGGCGATCTGTACTACTCAACAGTAGATATGACGGGCGATAGCGGTCGCGGTGCTGTTGTGCAAAAGAATCAATATATGCTGAATGAGGTCACCGAGAAGATAGTGGCTACCAGGCATGCTAATGGTAAAGATATTTGGGTTATTGGCCACAAGGCTGGGAGTGATGCTTTTGTGGAGTGGAGGGTTACTTCATCCGGTGTTTCGGCTACACCGGTACAAACAGTGAATATTGGCCAGGTGCACAACAAAAGCATGGCCGGTTATATGCGTGTATCGCCTGATGGTACAACACTTGCCGCTACCGGCACCAGCTTTGCAGAAGGCTTTGTTGATATATTTGATTTTGACAATGCAACCGGCTATATCACCAATAATAAACTTATTTCGGGGCTAAAAGCAGGTACTGCTACCGTATACGGCCTTGAGTTTTCTGCAAACAGTAAAATGTTATATGTTGGTGAGTACATACTTAATCAACCGGGCAACCTGTATCAGATAAAGTTGCCGTTAACCTCAGGCGATATCGCCGATAAAGGGATAGTAATTGTAAGTATGCCAGCCTTAGGTGCTTTACAAATGGCGCCCGATGGCAAGATATATGTAACACAGGGCGATAAAACTTCATTACACAGTATTAACTTCCCGGATAACGCCGGTGCCGCTGCAGACTTTCAGCTTAATACAGTATCCTTAGCAGCAAAGAAAGCGAGGCTGGGTCTGCCACCTCAAAACCTCAGTAATTTCTCGGGCTTAACTTTTGCAAGTAACGGCAATTGCTCAGCCACCCCCGTTCAGTTTGAAATGATAACTAACTCAGCCAATGTAACCGGCATAAGCTGGGATTTTGGTAACCCGGCCTCGGGCGCGGCAAATAGTTCAAATGTGGCAAAGCCTTCGCATCTTTTTACTGCCGAAGGCACGTATACCGTAACATTAAAAGCAGTAGTAGGCGGCACATTGCTTACAAAAACTGCCCAGGTAAGTATTTTGAGGTCGCCGGATGGTGCATTGCATGATGTTGTTGCCGATAAACCCATACTTTGTGAACCAGGAAAGGTAAACCTTAGCGCAGAAGGCGCAACCGGTTCCGAAAAATATAACTGGTACGATCAAGGTGGAGCATTCATCATACAAACAGCCGGAGCGTATGAAACCCCGGTATTATCGGCCAATACATCTTATTTTGTTTCGATAAGTAATGGGAATTGTGAGGGCGAAAAGCAGAAGGTGGATATTCTCTATGCCCCGGCCATTGCCGAAATAACTGCAAGTAATACCATCATTAACCTTGGCGAATCTGTAACCCTTACCGCAAACAATGCTTCGGCATATTCATGGTCGCCGGCAACCTATCTTGATAACACAGATACCAGAACAGTTACAAGTACGCCATTGAGTAATGTAACTTATAAACTGACTACCACTAACACCAATGATTGCACGCAGGAGGCTACGGTGAACATTATTGTAAAATCGGAAATAACGGTACCTAATGCTTTTAGCCCTAACGCTGATGGCGTTAATGATTACTGGGTGATAAAAAATATCGAATATTTAGAAAACTATACCGAAATATTTGACCGTAATGGCAGCGTGGTGTATGCCGCCAGGAACTATAAAAACAATTGGGATGGTACCCTTAACGGCAAAGCCCTGCCCACGGGCGTTTATTATTATATGATAAAGCTGCCGAACAATGCAGTTAAGTCCGGCAGCTTGAGTATTATCCGATGAAGTTATCGCTTTCGCGGTAGGCCTGTATCACACGTTGTTCGCCTTCTTTACCCGGGCGCGAGTTGCCGTGCTCCATACCTAACACACCTTTGTAGCCCTTCTCATGCAAAAATTTGAAGATGTTCTTATAGTTTACCTCGCCGGTGGTAGGTTCGTTACGGCCCGGATTGTCGCCTATCTGGAAATAGCCTATCTCGTCCCAGGTTAATTTAATGTTATTGATGAGGTTGCCTTCGTTTTTGGCCATGTGGTACATATCATACAATATTTTGCACGATGGGCTGTTAACGCCCTTACATATCATATACGTTTGTGCTGATGTACGCAGGTAAAGGTCGGGCGTATCGCTTAAAGGTTCCAGCACCATCACAATGCCATGTGGTTCTAATATTTCGGCACCTTTGCGTAGCGCAGTAATTACGTTTGCATTCTGTATATCCAGAGGCAGGTTGCGTTGGAAATCGCCTGGCACTACAGTTGCAAGTTTGCCGCCGCAGCGTTTTGATACCTCAACCGCCTGGCGGCAGCCTTTTAAAAAGATGTCGATATATTCTTGCTTGCCGGCGGCTAAAGTGTTGGCGCCATTGCCGCCTTTGTCAACAACAAATACGCCCATTTGCATCCCTAACTTTGAAAGCAGGCTGCCTATTTTTTCCTGCTCGGCAGCAGTACGGCCGGCCATACCATTATCCTCTATAGAACGAAACCCTTGATCGTACATAAATTTGATCTGATCAAGAAAATCAGCACCGGCCGAGTTTTTAAACATGCCATCGTGCGGGGCGTAGTTAAGGTTAAAAGTTTTGCCTGCAGCCGCTGTGGCTAAGTTGTTATCATTATTACAACTTGTGGCTGTGCTGCCTAAAACGGCATTGCCCGTTAATACTGCACCCGCGGCAAGCGCGCTATTCTTTAAAAAGCTCCCTCTGTTCATTGGTATGGTTTAAAATAGGTTAATAAGCGCCCGTAATATCACATTTTTTAGGCTTATTACTATGCCGTACTGTGATTTATTCTGATGGTGCTTTGTTAGTTTGTTGTTTTACAGCACTGTTTCTGATAAAAAGAACGCCCATTAAAGCGCCGGTAAAAGCAAGCAGCGCAGATATGCGCATCACGTTGCCGTAGGCCGAAATAAAGCTTTGTTTGTAGGCCTTTTCTATAGTTTGTTTTTCGTTTCCCGGGATATTGTTAGGCGGTTTAGCATTGCCGAGGTTACTGCTTTGTTGCATAACTTCTTGCTTTGTATTATTGCTAAGTTGTATATCCTTTAACTGATTTTGCAGCGCGCCAAAGAAAAATACAACAGCCAGTGCGCCCAATATCGCGTTAGCAAAAACATTGGCAACTCGTGTAATGGCATTGTTTACGCCCGATGCTACGCCTGAGAAATGCTCACTCACCGAACCCATTACCGCAGCGGTTAACGGCGATACCGTGAACGACATGCCCAAGCCAAATAGGATGATACCGGGGAAGAAAGTGGTCCAATAATCAGACGGCCCGGCGGTTTGTTTAATGAATGACAGCACAAGTAAGCCAACGCCCGCAAGGGCGGGCCCACCAATTAAAAATAACCTTGGGCCATGCTTATCGGCCAGCGCACCGGCAAAGCGGGCAATGCCTATCATCAGCAAAGTAAAAGGCAAAAAGGTTAATCCCGATTGTAGCTGACTATAACCTTGCACTTGTACCATGTTTAAACCCATGAATAGCATGCCTGCACCAAGTCCTGCATACAAAAACAGCGTTAGCAGATTAGCCCCGCTAAAAGTGAGGTTTTTGAAAAGCTGCAAGGGCATCATCGGGTGGTTGCTTTTCTTTTCAATGATAATGAAGATGATGAGCAATAACACCCCCGTAGCTATTGATCCATAAACCTGCCAATGTTGCAAACCAAGTGCAGGCATCTGCAGAAAGCCGAATGTAAGTGTTGCCAGCCCAAGCGCAATGGCCACAGCGCCCCAAATGTCTATAGACGGGTTCTCATCAGTTTCGCGGCTTTCGGCAACTTGTTTCCAAAGGATGGTAAGTGCTGCTACACCTATTGGTACATTAATAAAGAAAATATATCGCCATAAACCTGCATCTGCGAAAGCGCCACCTAAAATTGGCCCGCCCATGGTAACCACCGTAGTAAATGCCGACCATGTGCCAATGGCTTTGCCGCGTTCTTTTGCGTTGATAGAAGAGGAGATGAGCGATAAACTGCCGGGTATCATAAAAGCTCCGCCTAATCCCTGCAGTACCCTAAAAACAATAAGCCAGGTAATATCTTTTGCAAAGCCACACGCCGCCGACCCACAGATGAACACAAATATGCCTGCCATAAATACCTTCTTACGGCCAAACTTATCGCCCAGCGAACCACCTATAAGAATAAGCGAAGCAAGTATAAGTAAGTAAGCATTAAGAAGCCAGAAAAGATCAGTGGCGCCGGCGTTAAGGCTTTTCTGCAGGGCGGGTAATACAACATTTAAGGCAGTGCCATCAATAAATGCCATTGCCGATGCCATTATGCATGACACCATTACCCATTTACCGGCCTTGCTGTTTAACGCTACCGTTGCCATAGTTAACAATATTGTTTGTAAGGTTTTACAAGCATCGTAAAGCTATCCATAAAATCTCACAACGATTTACACTAAGGTATTTTAAATTTCAAATAAACTTTGTAATTATGCCTTACCAATTTTAATCAACAAACCGTTTCGTTTTCGCTATGTACCCACTGAAGGAATATCAGATGTGGCCCGATGCAGACTTGCTTAGTTTGCTGCGGGACGACGACCGTATGGCCTTTGAGGTGATATACAATAAGTATTCCTCAAAAGTTTACGCCGTTGCCTACAATTTGTTCCGCGATAAGGATGTTTGCGAAGACCTTGTACAGGAGTTGTTTGTTGATCTGTGGGCCAAACGTTCGTCGCTCAATATCTCATCTTTAGAATGGTACCTTAAAGTGGCTATCAAGAACAGGGTGCTGATGTATATCCGTGCCAAGAAAGCCACATTAGATCTTTCGGCCATTGCCATGTTAACAGAGCGTTACAGCACCGATAGTAAAGTATTACAAAGCGATATTGCTGCCATACTGGAAGAAAACGTTGGGCGCCTGCCTGATCGTTGCCGCGAGATATTTACACTAAGCCGTAAAGAGTATTTGACCAACAAGGAGATTGCCCTGCGTTTAAATATTTCTGTAAAAACCGTAGAGAACCAAATGACCATCGCCCTTCGCCACCTGCGCACCGGTTTAACAGATTATCTGCCTGTTGTTATAGCTGCTTTGTTGTTGCAATTGTTCTAAGAAGCTACAGGCTTATCATCAGCAAAGTATATGATGTTGCCATTATTATCTGTCACGGCGAATTGTCGTAATCCCCATGGCATTAATTGAAGTGGCCCATTAGGGTGTATGATCTCTGCATTTTGATACATTGTGTATAGCGATTCAATATCGGTTACATAAATATAACAGCCCATGTTGCGGCATTCATCAGGATTGCTGCAGGGGAATAAATGCACATGGATATCATCGCGCTCAAATACCAGGTAGCCGTTGTTTTCTTCTTTGAGGTTAAAGCCGAGTTTTTGGGTATAGAATGATATTGTTGCGGCTTTATCTAAAGAAGCTAATATGGGAGTGGAACGCTTGAACATGGTGTAATAACAGGCAAAGAAACGTTGCAATATAAATTGCTTAAATAAGCAAAAAACAAATTGTTTTAAAAATCTTAAAAATATTTTCAATTGCCTTGGGGGGTAGCCCAATGTGCAGCATCTTACAACTATAAACCGAATGAGAAAGTTCACTTTTCTGAGAAAAAAAATAGAGGCCAAAGACCGCGCTTTGCAGGAAAACCTTGTTCAAAAATATTTTGACGAGTTGGAACTGGGCAAGGAAGCGGACGCTTCTGATTTTGACCGTAATGCTGTATACAGCCGCATTACCGATCAGATTGACGCTATGCCGGCGTACAAAAATAATGTTAAGAAAAGATGGATAGCCGCCGCTTCGGTTATTGCAGTGATTGTAACCGCTGGTTTATTATATCAGAATAAGAACCAGGTGATGGATGTGGTATCGCCAATTGCGCAGAAGGAGCTAACTACCGGTGGTAAGCAGGTGGCCAGTTTTACGCTATCAGACGGTACCAAAGTTTGGCTTAACGGGGATAGCAAAATGAGTTATCCCGAAACTTTCCGTGGCGATAAAAGAGAGATAATAATAACAGGAGAGGCCTTTTTAGAGGTTGCTCATGATGATAAGATGCCGTTTATTGTACGTACCGGCGATGTACGTACACAGGTATTGGGTACAAGTTTCAACGTAAAGGCTTATCCCGAAGAAAGCTTTGTAAAGGTTGATGTTGCTACCGGTAAGGTAGGTGTGATAGCGCCTGCCAATAAAACCGTTTTCCTTACACCCAGGCAGGAAGTGCTTTTTGATAAGAAAACACGCGTAGCCACCATTGCCGAAAATGTAGATATAACAGCTTTGGCTGGTTGGAAAGAAGGCAACTTTATTGTGAAGAATATGCCTTTGGCCGAAGTACTGAGCGTTATACAGCGCCGCTTTGGTGTACAGGTTAAGGCTGATAGCAACCTGGCGCAATGTTCAATAACGGCCAATTTTACCAATGTATCATTACAAAATGTGATGAAAATAGTAGCCAAACTGGTGAAGGGAAAGGCAGTACAGAGTACTGACGGAAATAGCTATAAACTAACAGGCAAAGGCTGCTGATTAAAGAAGAAAAACCAATTGTAATTAATAGATAACCAAAATCCATTAACCTAAATTAAATATTGAATGAGGACATAAATACATAAAAAAACCCTGATCAAATGGGCATTTGAACAGGGTGATTAAAATGCCGGGTTATTATTAAGTGTACGCGCCAAGAGGGTCGAATTCTTTAGCGTATCACTTGAATTTCAAACACTTTAATTTATTCAAATCTATGAATATATCTCTATTATCAAATGGAGTAGTTCGTTATGTATTAATATTAATGAAATATACCTCGCTTGCCTGCTTTGTAGTTTGTTTGATGTGTTTAACTGCTATTGCCGATACATCATACGGACAGAGATTTTTGGAGCAAAACGTAACGCTACAGGTTAAAAACCAAAAGCTTGCGGATGTGCTTGATAAAATTGCATCTAACAACCAAGTTAAATTTGCTTACGCAGATAACTTGTTAAAGCAGAGTTACAAGGTAAATGTAAACGTAAATAACAAGAGCGTTAAAGAAGTGCTCGATCAGGTTTTAACTCCGTTTAACCTGGGTTATAAAATAATTGATGACGTAGTTGTTATCTCAGACAAGAGCGAAGCTACAACCTATAACGGGACTACCGTAGGCGCTCAAAACGCGATACGCGTGCAAGGTACAGTAGTTGATGATACCGGCCTTGCTTTACCGGGGGTAAGCGTTAAAATAAAAGGAACTGGTACGGGTACCGTAACTGATGTTAATGGTAGGTTTGCGCTTGATGCACCTGGTCCTGATGCTGTTTTGGTATTCAGCTTTATTGGTTTCGAGAGCCAGGAGATATCTGTTGGCAACCAAACCAACTTTAAAATACAACTTAGGGGGGCTCAAAACTCATTGAACGAGGTTGTAGTAGTAGGTTATGGCACCCAAAAAAGGGTAAACCTTATCGGCGCGGTTGATCAGATAACAGCTAAGGCTATAGAAGGCAAGCCGTCGGTTAACTTAACGCAGGCTTTACAGGGTACATCGCCAAACTTAATTATTCAGCAAAAAAGCAATGAACCGGGTGCCGGCCAAACGCTTAACATAAGGGGTGTAGGCACCTTCGGTAACACAGACCCCTTAGTTGTTATCGACGGTATAACCGGTGGTGACATTAACCTGCTGAACCCTAACGATATTGAAACGGTTTCTATCCTGAAAGATGCAGGTAGCGCCGCAATTTATGGATCACGGTCTTCAAATGGTGTTATTTTGATAACCACTAAAAAAGGTAGCAAAAACAGCGCAGCAACACTTACCTATAACGGACAGGCAGGTGTGCAGGTGCCAAAAGTAGGTTACAAACCGGTACATTCATGGGAAAACGCCATGCTGCGTAACGAGGCTGTGGTAAATGCCGGCTTAACACCTATTTACAGTCCGGAGCAGATTCGCCAGTTTCAACAAGAAGGCGATCACAAATGGTTTTTGGACGAGATATTGCAAAACGCAGTACAGCAGAACCACAACCTTAGTTTAACAGGCGGTAATGCCACATCATCGTACCTTGTATCAGCCGGTGTAATGGATCAGCGTAGCAACCTGGTTGGCCCAAATTATGGCCTTCGCAGATATAACTACCGTATGAACCTTAACTCTGAGTTTGGTAAATTAAAAGTGACCAGTACTTTAAGTTATGCGCGTACCGAGATTAAAGAACATTCGTCTCAAACCGGTACGTTGATCGTAGATGCCGGTCGTACACCTACTTATTACCCAATTAAAGATGCAAACGGTAATTATTTAACCAATGATGTATTGGCTGAGTTTAACCCGCTTGGTATCCTTGAAAAAGGCGGTTACCGCAAACGCGATAACGATAACGTTTTGGGTAACCTAACTGCAGAACTTAACGTTACCAAAGACTTTAAACTGAAAGGTGTCTTTGGTGGAAACTTCACTAATAACCACATGTTTAATAGGGTAATGCAGGTAAACTTTCTTCCTAAAGGCGTTTACGGTGCAGACCGCAACACGGCAGACGAAAACGAAAAGATACTTTTCATCAACTCGCAATTTCTGGCGCAATACACCAAAACCATTGCAAAAGATCATAACATTGATGTGTTAGTGGGTGTTGCCAATGAATCGTACACCAGGGAAGCTAACTACCTGAGAATGAAATTCACTGATCCTGAGTTAGGTACACCAACTACCGGTACGGTGATAGAAACATCATCAAACGGTACAAATAGCAACACTACCGAGAATAGTTTGAACTCGGTATTTGGTCGTGCATCATACAATTACAAAAACAGGTATTATGTAGAGGGCGATTTCAGGGTAGATGCTTCGTCAAAATTCGCGAAGCAAAACCGCGATGCATTCTTCCCATCAGTAACCGCGGGTTACCGTTTAACTGAGGAAAGCTTCATGGAAAACTACCGTGAAAAATTTGGTGATGTAAAGCTGCGTGCATCTTATGGTATTTTGGGTAACCAAAGCGTGCCCGAGTATCAGTTTCTTGATAACTACCTCACATCAGGCGATTATTACTCGTTTAACGGGCAACCGGTTAGCATCATCGATATAAAATTTGCCAATCCTGATATCAGATGGGAACGCGCGTCAACATTAAACATCGGTGCCGATTTAACCTTCTTTAAAAATAGCCTTACGGTTGGTATAGACTACTTTAATAAAATTACCCGCGATATTTTGTTGCCACCCGTTGTACCGGGTGTTTGGGGCGCACCGGCAAGAGATTACAACGCTGGCGAGGTACAAAACCGGGGTTGGGAGATCAACGTTAACTACCGCGTTAAAACCGGCGCGTTTAATCACAGTTTTGCATTTAACGTAGGCGATACCAAAAACAAAGTGTTAAAACTGGAAGGCGGCGACCAGTTAAGGACGTATGATGAGATGCAGCTTTTAAATAAAGTTGGCTTACCAATTGGTTCATACGTGGCGTTAAAGCGCGATGGCTATTTCCAAAATCTTGATGAGGTGAACAACGGCCCTAAACCTGCAGGTTTAACTGTAGGCCCCGGCGATAATCGCTATGTTGATGTAAACGGTGACGGTGTAATCGATGATAACGATAAGTTTGTTTTTGGCAGTGGTTTTCCGCGTTTAACCTTTGGTTTTACTTACAACCTTAACGTTAAAAACTTCGACTTTAACCTGTTTTTGCAAGGTGTTGGCAAACGTAACATGTTTGTACGCGGCGAACAGGTTGAGCCGTTCCACGTAAATTACTCGCAGGTTATTTACCAACATCAGTTAGATTACTGGACTCCTCAAAACCCTGATGCACGTTACCCCCGACTTGCAGCAAGCGGCAGCCAATCAAACGAGAATAACTTCCGCAGAGGGTCTGATATGTACCTGTTTGATGGTAAATACCTGAGGGTTAAAAACGTGCAGGTTGGTTACACATTGCCAATGGGCATAGCCAAAAAGATCGGCATGAGAAAAGTTAGGGTTTACGCTACAGGCCAAAACGTACTAACCTTCTCGCCAATGAAATTTATTGATCCGGAATCGAGCGAGTTAAACGGTAACGTTACTGCCGGTGGTGCTAATAGTGCCCGTTCATACCCGCTGCCGGTTTACTATGGTTTTGGTTTGGATGTAACACTTTAATCTGCAACAGAAATGAAAAAGAATATGATAAATAAGATGGGGTTTGCATTACTGCTGTTACTATCGGTATCGGCATGTAAAAAGTTGGATCTTACGCCAACCAATGCATTCACCAATGACACATACTGGACAACAACCGAAAAGGCAAATACCGTACTGAACAGGGCTTACCAGCAAATATCAAGCAGCGGATATTTCTTTGCGCAAGAAGCCATGTCTGATAATGCCTATATGGGCCGTGGCGATGCCTTTGGTGCGGCATCATTGGCTGCCGGCACCTATGACCCATCATTGGGCCGTTTAAAAAGCGAGTGGTACGACCACTATGCAGGTATTAAAACCTGTAACATCTTCCTGGAGAACGTTGATAAGGTGACTTCAATGGATGCTACGCTGAAGGCCCGCATGAAGGCAGAGGCAAGGCTTATACGTGCCTGGCATTATTTCCTGCTGGAGACCTGGTGGGGCGATGTTCCGTTGGTAGAGAAAGACCTTACCATAGAAGAAGCCAAAGTGGTAACCAAAACACCAAAAGCACAAGTAGTTGATTTTGTTTTGCAGGAGCTTGACGCTGCCGCTACAGACCTGCCGGTAAATACCGCCCAGGCAGCTGCAGACCATGGCCGTGTTACCAAAGGCACAGCCGTAGCGCTTAAAGCCCGCGTATTATTATATGAGAACCGTTGGGCCGATGTAGTTACCGAGTGTGAAAAACTGATAGGCAAAACCGATTACGGTACCTATTCTTTGTTCCCGTCGTACGAGGGTTTGTTCCTTCCGCAGAACGAGTATAACAGCGAGGTGATGTTTGACCTGGAGTATCTGCCACCATCAATAGGTTCAAGGTATTATACTGAGTTTAGGGATCTTGCGCCGCTATCAGTTGGTGGCCGTTTAAATGCCGTTGCACCAACACAGGAACTGGTTGACAGCTACCTGATGACCAATGGTAAACGCATCAACGAAACTGGTTCAACCTATAACGAGAACGACCCATACGTAAACCGCGACCCGCGTTTAACCTACACTGTGGTTTATCACGGCTATCAATGGAAAAAGCCGGACAATACCATCCGCGTTATTTACACCAAACCCGGCTCAGACCCAGATCAGGTGAACGCTTTTGACGAGTACGCACCGGGTTCTATCAAATCGCCTACAGGTTACTACACCCGTAAGTACTATGATCCTACATCAAACGCATCAGATTTTGGCTCGGGCTTAAACCTTATCCTTATCCGTTACGCAGATGTACTGATGATGTACGCTGAGGCTAAAAACGAGTTAGGCCAAATGAATGCCAGTGTATGGACACAAACCGTTGGCGCTATCCGCTCACGTGCGGGCTTAACCCAATCGGGTGCAATAAACTACCCTGGGGTAGGCCAGGCAGACCTGCGCGAGATCATCCGTAACGAGCGCCGCGTTGAGTTTGCCATGGAAGGTTTAAGGGTATTCGATATCCGCCGCTGGAAAATTGCCGAAACCGTATTGAACGGCTGGGCACATGGTGCCAAATTTGGTGCTGCCGGGGTTGATAACGGTTACATCCGTGCTAACCTGCGCACATTTGATAAGAACAAAAATTACCTGTGGCCAATACCGAGAGATGAAAGGGCTATTAACGCCAATCTAACTCAAAACCCTGGCTGGTAATTAAAATCAATTGTTAAAAAAGACTTTATAATCAATTAAGATCATGAAAAATATTTTTTACTGCTTAGTTGCAGGTTTAGCAACGCTGCTGTTTGTAGCGGGTTGCAAAAAAGATGATAAAACGTTAGATAAAGCTACCGTAACGCCGGTAAGCACCTTGTTTGCGCCAGAAGAAGCAAAAGCTATCAAGATCCCTTCAGGCGCGTCAGGCTCAGTGTCATTTGAGTGGGAGCAGTCTCGCGCATCAGATAATGGTTTGGTTTTATATGAAGTGGCATTCGATAAAGAGGGCGGCGATTTCTCAAAGCCCCTTTATTCGGCGCCATCAGATGGCAACGGTTTGTACAACAAACTAACCTTATCATACAGCGACCTTAACAAGGTTGCTTCTCTTGCAGGTGCAAAACCAGAAGAGATCGCAAAACTGATCTGGACTGTACGTTCATCAAGAGGTATTAACCTGGCACCGGTTTCTGCTAAACGTGCCATCTCTGTTCAACGCCCTGTTGGCTTTGAGAGCCCTGATGCAGTATACTTAACAGGTTCGGCAACCGAAGGTGGTACTGACGTTGCTAATGCCATCAAAATGAAAAAAGTAGGTGAAGGTAAATTTGAGGTTTATACTTCGTTAAAAGCCGGTAGCTACCAGTTTGTTGATGCTAAAACAGGCATCATCAAAAAATACTCTTTTGATGGTACACGTTTGGTTGAAGACGGCGAAACTACCGTTACAGGCGCTACTAAAATTGTTAAAATTGAAGTAAGCTTTAACGATGCGCTTTACAAATCAACCGAGGTAACAAAAGTTGGCCTGTGGTTCTCTGCCGATAGCAAGATCTGGTTTGACCTTGATTACGCAGGTAACGGTACATGGCAGGCACTTAACAAGTCGATCGTGTTCCACCAGGAATCATGGGGCCGTGATGAGCGTTACAAATTCAGGTTCACGTTCAAAAACACTGATGGCTCTACAACCGAGCAATACTTCGGCAGTGTAAACTCTGATAACAGCGCGGCCACTGCAGCAACTGCACCATCGTATTACTACATGGTACCGGTGAATAACTCTGTTTATGATTTTGCTTTCAAATTCAACCATGATTTTGATAATAAATCAGCAGATATCAAAGTGTTTTTCAATGCTGATGTTGCTGCTTACACGCACACGGTAACAACGCCTAAATAAGTTATTAACCGTAAGGCAGGCAATGCGCCTGCCTTACATTAAACATCAAGGTTTTATGACTATCAATATCAAAAATATAAAGAGGTTTGCGTTACTCTGCACCGCTACACTGGCGCTAACATCTTGCTTAAAGGATAAACCTTTCCCGCTTTACGGCAAACAGGCTACCTCACCAAAATTCGATTATACGTACGATAAAACAGCCGATACACTTCAGGAAAAAACGTACACTACGTTCCTGTCGTCAAACGGAAACTACTTCATACAAAACAACCAGGGCAATACCCAGTACAACTACTGGCCACAAGCACACACGCTTGATGCCTTTACAGATGCTTACCTGCGTACCAAAAATGATGTGTACAAGCAACGCATGAAATCGTTACTAACCGGTACCTACAAAGCCAACGGCAACAGGTACGAGAATGATTTTTATGACGATATGGAATGGCTGGCGTTGGCAAGCCTTCGCGCTTATGAAGTAACTAAGGATGCTGACTACCTTACCGCGGCCAAAACCCTTTGGACAGACATTAAAAAAGGTAAGAATGACCAGCAAGGTGGTGGTATAGCCTGGAACAAATCAAAACCGGGTTATAAAAATACACCGGCCAATGCACCGGCTATCATATTTGCTGCGCGTTTGTACCAGTTAGAGAAAAACCAGGCCGATCTTGATCTGGCTAAAGAATTATATACATGGTTAAAGAAAACCCTGCTTGATGGCAGCGGTATTATTTTCGACGGTATCAATTCAAACGGCGATGGTACCATCGATAAAAATAAGTTTACCTATAACCAGGGCGTGTACATGGGGGCCGCATTAGAGTTGTACAACGCCACCGGCGATGCAGCGTACTTAACGGATGCCACCAACAATGCAACCGCTACCATCAAAGATCTGGATATTTCTCCGGGTGGTTTGCTGAAGAACGAAGGCCAGGGCGATGGCGGTTTGTTCAAAGGTATCCTGGTAAGGTACTTAACACTGCTTACGCTTAAAGAGGATGTACCGTCTGCTACGCGCGATAACTATGCTGCGTTCTTGAAATACAATGCAGAGACATTATTTGCCAAAGGCATAGGCCGACCGGACTTCATGGTAAGCCCCGATTGGAAAACCAAGCCATCGGGCACCACAGATTTAACCACACAAATAAGTGGCCTTACTACAATAGAAGCTGCTGCCACGTTGAAGGCAGCGGGCAAATTTTAAACATTGAGATGGATCTTCCGGTTGCAAAGCCGGAAGATTTTTTACTTTTACCACCATATTTTCACTACCAAAAAAGAGAAATGAAGAGAAGGCAATTTATAGGCAGCACCACCTTATTGGGTGCGGGCGTTTTAATGAACAAGTTTTCGTTGGCAGCACCCGGGGCTGCTTTTCCTGTTGTAAGGGTACCTGCGGCTAAACGCCATTTTAAAAGTACCTCGGTTGAGAAAGCTATCACCGAATTTAAATCAAAAGTGAAGAACCCTGAACTGGGCTGGCTTTTTGAGAATTGTTTCCCCAATACCCTTGATACCACAGTAACTTACAAACTGGTTGACGGCAAACCGGACACTTATGTAATTACCGGTGATATTGATGCCATGTGGCTGCGCGACAGCAGTGCACAGGTTTGGCCGTATCTTGCTTTTATCAATAAAGATAAAGAACTGAAGAACCTGGTAGCAGGTGTGATCAATCGCCAGGTAACCAATATCCTGCGCGATCCTTACGCCAACGCTTTTTATGATGATCCTGCCAAAGTAGGCGAGTGGAAAGATGATGTTACGGATATGAAACCCGGCCTGCATGAGCGTAAATGGGAGATAGACTCATTATGTTATCCTATCCGCTTAGGTTACAAATACTGGAAACTTACAGGTGATAACACACCGTTTGATGCACGCTGGAAATCGGCCATCCAAAGCGTATTGAAAACCTTTAAAGAGCAGCAGCGCAAAGAGAATGATGGCCCGTACTCGTTCCAGCGTAAAACTGCATGGGCTACCGATGGTGTGCCGATGAACGGTTTCGGTTACCCGGTTAAACCTGTTGGTTTAATTTGCTCATCTTTCCGCCCAAGTGATGATGCTACTATTTATTCGTTCTTGATCCCGTCAAACTTCTTTGCAGTGGTGAGCTTAAAACAAGCTGCCGAGATAGTAAGCACTGTATTAAAAGATACCGCACTTGCCGGCGAATTAACTGCCCTTGCAACAGAGGTAGAAGCTGCCCTGCAAAAACATGCGGTGATAGATCACCCTGATTATGGTAAAGTTTATGCCTACGAAGTAAACGGTTTTGGCAGCTTTAACCTTATGGACGATGCCAATGTGCCAAGCCTGTTAGGTTTGCCATACCTGGATGCCATTAAAAACACGGATCCGGTTTATCAGAACACCCGTAAAATGCTGTTGTCGTTAAACAATCCGTTCTTCTTTAAAGGTACGGCAGGCGAGGGTATAGGCGGCCCGCACATTGGTAAGGATATGATATGGCCTATCAGCATCATTATCCGCGCGCTAACCAGCAATGATGATAACGAGATAAAAGAGTGTATTGAGATGCTGCGCAAAACGCATGGCGGCACCGGTTTTATGCACGAATCGTTCCATAAGAACGACCCAACTAAGTTTACCCGTAGCTGGTTTGCATGGGCAAATACGCTGTTTGGCGAATTGCTTTGGGAAACCTACACACAGAAACCACAACTTTTAGGCTAAACCGTTTTTTTGTTTATATTAGCAGTCTCAATTATAACTGTTAAAATAACATATATTCATGAAAAGCACATTAAAGTACGCCTTTTTGGCGGCCGGGCTGCTTGCAGGTAAACTTGCAGGTGCACAGGCAACCAAAGCACCGGCTTATCCGCTTATTACGCATACGCCGTATTTCAGTATATGGTCAAACACCGATGAGCTCAACGAATCGACCACCAACCACTGGACGGGTAAACACCAGTCTATGCTGGGTTTGATAAAAGTTGACGGCGAAACCTACCGTTTCATGGGCCAGCAGCCGGTAAGCTACCGCACGCTGGTACCATCGGGCGAGGAGCATCCTCATTCGGTTAAATACACCGAGAGCGATCCGGGTAAGGGCTGGGAAGAGACCAACTTTAATGATAAGGCCTGGAAAACCGGTACGGCACCATTTGGTGACGATCCTCAGCAGGCTAAAACCGTTTGGAACGGCCATGATCTTTGGATCCGCCGTACCTTTACGTTTACCAAAACGAATATTAACAAACTGATCCTGCGCCTTCGCCATGATGATGAAGCCGACGTTTATTTGAACGGTGAAAAGATAAACCATAGCGACGGTGCTAACGGCGATCTGCAGCCTATTGTGTTAAGCAAAAGCGATATCGATAAGCTGAAAGACGGCGAGAACGTTTTGGCCATGCATTGCGTTAACACCGGCGGCGGTGCCTGGCTTGATGCCGGCTTTGCCGAAGAGGTTAAACCGGTTGATTACGAAGGGCTGAAGGATGCTAAGCAAACATCTGTTGTGGTTACGGCAACCCGTACCATCTACAAGTTCACGGCTGGTAAAACAGATCTGGAATTAACCTTTACATCGCCGCTGCTAATGGACAATTTGAGCCTGATGTCGCGGCCGGTGAGTTATATTACCTATAAGGTAAAAGCTAATGATGGCAAAACCCATAACGTACAGGTTTATTTAGGTGCATCTGCTGATCTGGCCCGTAACAAACCTACACAGGAAGTTGTGGCCTCAAAAAGCATCAGCAATGGTTTAAGCATCCTTAAAACGGGCACCAAAGAACAACCACTGCTTAAAAAGCGTGGTGACGATGTGCGTATTGATTGGGGGTACTTCTACGTAGCCGCTCCGGTTGCTGAGAAAGCAACGCAGTATGTTACTACCGATAACCAGGCAGTAGGCTCTTTTGCAGGCAATGTAAAAACGGGCCCTATTACCCAGGGCACAAGCGTGTTCCTCAATACGATTATCCCTTTTGGTAAAGTGGGTGCTGCGCCGGTTGAGAAATTTGTTGAGCTTGGTTATGATGAGTTGTATTCTGTACAATACTTCGGTAAAAACCTGCGCCCTTGGTGGAACCTTAGCGGTAACAAAACCATGGTTGGCCAGTTACAGCAGGCCGCTGCTGATTACAAAACTACTATAGCTAAATGCCGTGCTTTTGATACCAAAATTTACAACGAAGCTGCCGCTGCAGGTGGTACCGAATATGCTAAGCTTTGTGCCATTGCATATCGCCAGGCTATTGCTGCGCATTCGTTAGAACGCAGTCCGCAGGGCGAGTTGTTGTTTCTGTCAAAAGAGAACTTTAGCAACGGTTCAATTAATACGGTAGATATTACTTACCCGTCGGCACCATTGTTCCTGGTTTACAACCCTGAGTTGCTGAAAGGCATGATGAATGGTATTTTCTACTACAGCGAGAGTGGTAAATTTGCCAAACCATGGGCAGCGCACGACTTAGGTACGTACCCTCAGGCCAACGGCCAAACCTACGGTGAGGATATGCCGGTTGAAGAATCGGGCAACATGATACTGGCAACTGCAGCTGTTGCAAAAGCAGAAGGCAACGCGTTGTACGCCAAAAAGCACTGGAAAACTTTAACCACCTGGGTTAACTTCCTGGTGAAAGACGGTTTAGACCCTGCCAACCAGTTATGTACCGATGACTTTGCCGGTCACCTGGCCCGTAATGCAAACTTGTCGCTTAAAGCTATCAACGGTATTGGCGCTTATGCCCAAATGGCCGAAACGCTGGGCGATAAAGCTACTGCAGCAAAGTATCGCGCAATTGCTAAAGAATACGTAAGCAAATGGATGAAAATGGCTGATGCAGGCGATCATTATTCATTGGTATTTGAGAAACCTGATACCTGGAGCCAGAAATATAACCTGGTTTGGGACAAAATGCTTAAGCTGAACCTTTTCCCGCAAAGCGTTTATGATAGGGAGATCAAATACTATCTCACCAAACAAGAGAAATATGGTTTACCGCTGGATAGCCGTAAAACCTACACAAAATCTGATTGGATCATGTGGACAGGCTCGTTAACCAGCAATACTAATGAGTTTAAGGCTTTAGTAGACCCAATCTACAAATACGCTATAGAAACGCCAACCCGCGTACCACTTAGCGACTGGCACGAAACTACTAACGGCAGGCAGGTAGGCTTCCAGGCCCGCAGCGTTGTTGGCGGATACTGGATGAAAGTGCTGGAGAAGAAATGGGATAAAAAGAAGTAATTCTTCCCAAATACAAAAGGAAAGGCGATAGGAGACTATCGCCTTTTTTGTTACCCATTTTTTCCTGCACAGCCTTTCTTACTAACAATATTAGTGCTGCGACAAACTTTGGCAGCATGCTTGTGTTAAATTAATAACCAATTGAAATTAACTTAACGTAATGGGTTCTAAATATTTCCAGGTAGGGCAGGGCGTGTGGGGCATGCGCCTGTACTTCGTAAACATATACATGATAGCTAACCGCCGTGGCAACGGCAAAGGTTGGGTACTGGTTGATACCGGTGTAAAAGGTTCTGCAAACAAGATCATCGATATGGCTGAGAGCTTGTTTGGCTTGGGTACCAAGCCTACAGCAATTGTACTTACACACGGCCATTCAGATCACTCCGGTTCGCTTAAAGAACTTTTACGGTATTGGGACGTGCCGGTTTATGTGCACCCTTTAGAAGTGCCGTATTTAACCGGACGCTCATCATACCCGCCGGCTGATGCTACTGCAGGTGGTGGTTTGATGACTCTTATCTCGTGGATGTGGCGCACGAGCCCTATCAACGTAAGCCGTAACCTGCGCGAAATAGACCCTTATGATGGCATACCGGAATTGCCGGAATGGAAAGTGATCCATACACCCGGCCATACGCCGGGGCATATTTCACTATTCTTCCCGCTCAATACTACCTTGATTGCCGGTGATGCGTTCACCACCACCCGCACCGAATCTGCAGTGTACACGCTCAGTTACATGAAAAAGCTCAGCGGACCGCCAAAGTACTTAACAACCGACTGGTATGCCGCCGCGCGTTCTGTACGTAAACTGGCTTCGTTGCAGCCGCGTATTGTGGCTACGGGGCATGGGCCGGTAATGCGCGGGCGCGAGTTACTGACCGCGCTAAGTTTCCTTGCCAACCGTTTTGAGGAACTGGCCGTACCTAAGGATGGCCGCTATGTTGGCCATAGTGCTGTGGCCGATGAGAATGGTGTGCGCTACATTCCACCATCAAACGGCGACCCGAAATTGACCGCAGGCGTTGCTTTTGCAGCATCAGTTGCAGCATTTTTGCTGGTGCGCAGGTTTTGGTAAGTAATATTAGCTTACTTTTACCGCGTGGAAGATCTAACACCAAACCCGCAGATACTGATAGATATTGTAAACACCCGCATGCCTTTCGGTAAGTATCAAAACCAATTGCTCTGCGATCTTCCGGTGTATTATCTCGAGTGGATGCACAGCCGTGGCGGTTTTCCGCCGGGTAAGCTGGGGATGATGCTGAGTACCGTTTTCGAGATTAAAACCAACGGGGTGGATAAAATACTGCGCGAGATAAAAGCGAGATACAGTCGGGTAAGCTGAAATATCAAACACTGAATTTCGAATGTAGAATGATGAAGTTGTAGCTTCTGATTTTTAATATCGAACTCTGAATTTCGATTTGAGGGTATCCAATGTATTACTTCGTTATTCAAAATTTAATATTCGGTGTTCGATATTAAACTGTAAAACAATAAAAGTATATCTTTAGCTTATAACCTGATTATAAGCCCTTATTGATGAAACCTCATTACCCCATTCTGGATGGATTGCGTGGCACTGCCGCTATTTTAGTAGTTATCTATCACCTTATGGAAGCCTATTTTGGCATTCCGGTGAATCACCCGATGCACCATGGCTATCTCGCTGTGGATTTTTTCTATTTGCTCTCGGGCTTTGTGGTGGCCTATGCCTATGACGACCGATGGGCACAGGGCATGACGATTAAACAGTTTTTCAAGATCCGCCTGGTGCGTTTGCATCCGCTGGTGATATTGGGCGTGCTGATAGGGGCAATAGCTTATTGGTTTGACCCATACACCAACATGGCGCATGGCTTAGGTATCTGGAAACTTATCGGTATCACACTGATAGGTTTTACACTGATCCCTTCGCCGGATGTGCGCGGATGGGGCGAAACACACCCGCTTGACGGACCCTGCTGGAGTTTACTGCAGGAATATATTGCCAACATTTTCTATGCAACCTTCGCCCGTAAATTATCAAAGACCGGTCTTTGGGCAATTGTTGTCATCGCTGCCATCGCTCTGATCTTTACTGCAGAGTGGCATGGCGACGTAGGCACCGGCTGGGGATATGATACCTTCTGGATAGCTTTTGTGAGGATGATGTTCCCGTTCTTTGCAGGCTTGTTATTGTACCGCTGCGGTAAACTCATTCGTATCCCTAAC
Organism: Mucilaginibacter conchicola; assembly: GCF_003432115.1. GTDB lineage: Bacteria > Bacteroidota > Bacteroidia > Sphingobacteriales > Sphingobacteriaceae > Mucilaginibacter > Mucilaginibacter conchicola. The sequence continues at coordinate 590,879 of NZ_QWDC01000001.1, read as the reverse complement.
GCTTATGTGGTTTGTTCGCTGATACTGGTAGTGCTATTCTTTATGCCTACTTTCAGCAGGTTCAATGGCGTGTTTGAGGCAGCTTGTATCATCATTGCATTCCCCGTTGTAGTGGCAGCAGGCGCAAGCGGGCAGATCAAAGGCCGATGGGCAAAGCTCTGCAAATTCTCGGGTGATATATCTTATCCTATTTATATTACGCACTATCCGTTCATCTATATCTACACAGCTTGGGTAGCCACAAAAAAGCCCGATCCTATGCATCAGATCTTGCCGGTTGCCTTAGGGCTGTTTGTTTTCTTTATTGTGCTGGCTTACATAGCGCTTAAGTTTTATGACGAGCCGGTAAGGGCTTGGCTGAAGAAGCGGGTGTTAAATAAAGCAAATTAATTACTCCATCCATGTTTAACTTTTAAATAAATTACTAAAACCAAAAATTAAATCGCCTCGTAAGTCTGTTTGTATACCAAATAAGATCTATGAAGTCGGAGTTTGAGAAGAAAATTGAAAGTATTATTATCAATATAAGAATGCTGCGCGAGCGGCGTAATTATACTCAGGAATACATGGCTATGAAGATGCAATGCTCGCAAAATGCCTATTCAAAACTGGAATTGGGCTATTCTAAACTAACGGTAGAGAAACTGATGCAGGTTGCTGATGTATTGGAAGTTAGCGTGGGCGATTTAGTTAATCCGCAAAAGAATACCTCTTATAGTTTAATAGATAGAAATTAAAATTATCGTTTAAGGCAATGCCTCAACGCAGTTTTTTAGATCGGCGAGGCGTTGCCTTACGTTTTTTTGCAGGTTGCGGGTAACGTAACCTTTCAACAGGTTAAAAGGAAAACGCAATTGAAAAGAATAAATGAACATCACCTCGGTTTGTGCAGGTGCTAATTCTTTAAAATTCCATGAGCCTAAAAAAGAGCTGAACATATATGGCCCCCTGGTCATTTTAACAGCAGTAACTTTTGGTGGGTTAAAGGTTACGTATTCGGTTCCCATGCCCAGGCCATTGTGGGCTACACACCAGGCGCGTGCACCTTTGCCGGCTTCGGTAGCGCCATTTATCAAGTCGGCTTGTTTCAGAAATGTATCCCATTTAAGGCGGTTGCCATAGTCTTGTGTGTAATCGAATATCAGTTGCGCAGGCTGGTTGATGATTATCTTTTCTGAAAACTTAATGGCATCCATACCGGCTTACAGCTTATTAAACCAACCCTTTTTCCAAAAAACAAATAATTGTATCAGTGCCAGTGCCAGCATCCCGGCCAACGCTAAAACATAGCCGTGGTGGGCATAAAGCTCGGGCATGTTATCGGGGATGGTATGTCCGTGCTCGTCCTGCCTGCTGAAATTCATCCCATAAATACCGGCAATGAACGTAAGGGGGATAAAGATCACCGAGATGATGGTCAACACCTTCATGATCTCGTTCATGCGGTTGCTTACCATGCTCAGGTAAAGGTCAATGATGCTGCTGGTAACCTCTTTGTAACTCTCTACCATATCCATGGCCTGTATGCAATGGTCGTATGCATCGCGCAGGTATATCTTGGTTTCTTTGTTTATTTCAGGGTTTTCGCTGCGTATCATGTCGTTTATCTTGTCGCGCTCGGGCCAGCAGGCACGGCGGATGATGATGAGCGTACGTTTCAGTTGCTGGGCATCAAACATGATACTTTTATCGGCATGGTCGTACAGGCGGTCTTCGGTATCATCAATACGATCACCCAGTTGGGCAAGCAGCACAAAATAATTATCAAGGATGGTATCGGTAAGCGAGTACAGGATAAAGCCCGGCCCACCGGTACGTATCAAACCCTTGCCGGCCTTAAGGCGCGTTTTAACGGCTTCAAAATAATCGCTGTAGTCTTCCTCAAAGCTGATGAAGATATTATCTTTTACAATACCGCTAAACTGGCAGTTGGCCAGCTCGTTATTTTTATCAAGATATAGTATACGACTGGTGGCAAAAACGTAGCCTTCATACTCATCAAATTTAGGGCGTTGGTGGGTGTTTACGATATCTTCCAACACCAAATGGTTGATGTTAAGGAATGTGCCGATATCTTCCATCAGTTGCACATCGCCCAGGCCGTTTATTTTTATCCAGTGGGTATGGTCGGTACACTTGGCCATCTGTTTGGTGATGGTTTTCATATCCGTGCCCTTGCTGGTTTGCAGTTCGCTCTCGTTGAAAGAGAAAACCTCTATCTTAGGTTTCAGTGCATCCTCTGGTATATCGATAGTACCGGGCTGCGAGCCAACCTCGTACTTTCTGCGTTTGTGTTTATAGTGTACCCTGCCTGAGTATGATTTCATGTTTCTGCTTACAGATAATTTGCAGCTTGCGGCCCCTGGTTAAACAGCAGGTCAACAATGCTGAGGTTGGGCAAAAAGCCGTTCCGCTCTTCAAAAACCTGAAAATAGGGCTTTTGTTCTTTCGGTGGCTCAGCTTTAGCATTAAAGGCACTACGCAGATCGGTTAAGCCGGGGTATCCGGCCTCGTAAGTATCGGTAAAACTGATCTCCAGCTTGTTCTTCGTAAGGCGAAGCAGCAGTTCAAACAGTTCGCGGTTATAATCTAACAGGTAATCGTAACGTTTCTCGTAGAAAGGTGCAAAATCGGCCTCATAGTATTCAAAATAAGCCGAGCGGCGGTAACAGGCCTGCAGGCTCATCCAATGTAAGCGCTGCCATCTAAAATCGTAGCTTATCTTAACGTCCTTAGTTTTGGTGTGATTTTTTGAACCTTTTACCACCGGTACCACCAGGCTCAGCAAACCATCGGGCGAGTAGATATTTGCCCTGTTACGATAGGTTTGTTTTGGGAAATGTTCTTCCACATCAAACACAACATCGGGCTTAAAAGTATTAAGCCGGGTAAAATACTCAACCGGTGGAAGGTAGAACATAGGCAAAACAGCACCGTTAGCAATCATATATATTTTTTATGTTTGTGGCAAAATTGGGAAAAATGTTAAGAAAAGCGGCTTCGTGTGCGGGTATATTTTTTTTATACCTTATCTCGCTATTGCCTTTTTGGCTGCTTTATGGCATTGCCGACGTGCTTTACCTTATTTTATACCGCTTAGTTGGCTACCGTGTTAAGGTGGTACGCCAAAACCTGCAAAACGCTTTCCCCAACAGGAGCGAGGCCGAACGCCTTAAAATTGAGAAGCAATATTACCATTACCTTGCCGACTTAATGGTAGAAACCATTAAAATGATAACGGTTAGCGAAGCGCAACTGCGTAAACGCATGAAGCCAACCAATCCCGAAATGGTTGAACATTACTTTAGCAAGGGTAGGAGCATTATTGCGGCTGCCGGTCATTACTGTAACTGGGAGATGGCTGCGCTGGCTTTCGGGATGCTTACGGATGAGAAGCGTGTGATAGTTTACAAGCCGCTAAAAAACCAACAGTTTGATAATTTGTTCAACAAGGTGCGCGCCCGTTTTGGTGCCATACTGGTATCCATGAAGCAAACACTGCGCACCATGATCTCTATCAAAAACGAACTGAGCTTTAGTGTTTTGGTGAGTGATCAGACACCTAATATGCACGAGATAAACTATTTTACCACTTTCCTTAATCAGCCAACGGCAGTTTTTTTGGGGATTGAAAAGCTGGCGAAGATGATAGACGCCGTGGTGCTGTTTTACCGTATAGATCGTGTTAAACGTGGTTATTATACTTATACACTGGTGCCTTTGATAGAGGAACCAAAAAAAACTGAGGGCCACGAAATAACCGAGGCACACGTACAATATTTAGATAAACTGATACAGGAAAAGCCGCAGTACTGGCTGTGGAGCCATCGCCGGTGGAAATACAGGCCGGAAGATCTGAACTTATGACAAACACACCTAAAGTTGCCGTAGTAATATTGAACTGGAACGGCATCAAATACCTTCGCGACTTTTTGCCTTATGTGCTTGCGTCTACCTGGCCCAATCTGGATATTATTGTAGGAGATAATGCCTCAACTGATGAATCGGTTGCTTTTTTGCAGGGTAAATATCCGCAGATCCGTATTATTGAGAATAATGAGAATTATGGCTTTACCGGTGGCTACAACCGCGTTTTAGCGCAGGTAGAAGCCGACTACTATATCCTGCTGAACTCTGATGTAGAAGTGCAACCCGGCTGGATTGAACCGGTTATTGCTTTGATGGAAAGCGACGACAAAATTGCCGCTGCTGCGCCAAAGATCCTTGCCTACAATCAAAAAACACATTTTGAACACGCCGGTGCCGCCGGTGGGTTTATTGATAAGTTTGGCTATCCGTTTTGCCGTGGACGGATTTTTTACGAGATAGAAGAGGATAAAGGCCAGTACGATAAAACCGGCGAGGTTTTCTGGGCCACAGGTGCCGCCATGTTTGTGAAAAAGAAATACTGGGACGAAGCCGGTGGTTTCGACGAAAGCTTTTTTGCCCACATGGAAGAAATTGACCTTTGCTGGCGCTTAAAGAACATGGGTTACAAGGTAATGTACTGTGCCGAATCGATCGTTTACCATGTTGGCGGCGGTACGCTTAACTCCGAAAATCCTTTTAAAACATATCTTAACTTCCGTAACAACCTGTTACTGCTTAAGAATAACCTGCCTGCATGGCGTGCCTTCTGGATCATTAACCTGCGTTTTTGGATGGACCTGCTGGCGCTGGTGCGTTTCCTGATGGAAGGTAAGCGTAAAGACGCCTGGGCGGTAAGCCGTGCGCATCAAAACTTTGTAAGGCGGTTATTTAAGTCAAAAGTCAAAATTAAAAATTCAAAAAAAATAGAATTAAACAAGCCGCTTACGGGGATGTACTACAGAAGCATTGTTTGGGATTTCTTTTTCAAGAAGAAACACAAGTTTACTGAGCTCGGTATTAAGGAAGTAAAAAGTCAAAATTAAAAATTCAAAAGCTCAGCGCAATCAATATGTCATCAGATGTCCACGAGCATTTACGGTGTTGAACGTGAACACTCTTAGTATTTTAGAATTTACCAACTCAATAATTCTATAAATCACTAATTCAATAATTCAAAAGCAGGCTTTCTATCCCCAACCGGTAAGAATGCATGCCGAAACCTGCAATTACGCCTTTGCAGCTTGCAGCCAGCATAGAGTGATGGCGGAACTCCTCGCGTTTGTAAACGTTTGAGATATGCACCTCTATCACGGGCGTGTTAATGGCGGCAATGGCATCGGCAATGGCAATGGATGTATGGGTGTAGGCACCGGCATTCAAAACAATACCATCGTAACTAAAGCCAACTTCGTGCAATATATTTATAATTTCGCCCTCAACGTTGCTTTGAAAGTAGCTGATGGTAACGTCGGGGAAGTTCGTTTTCAGCTCAGCCAGGTAGCTTTCAAAATCAGAACTACCATATATAGATTTCTCGCGTACGCCAAGCAGGTTTAAATTTGGCCCGTTGATAATTTGTATATTCATTTGCTCAAACTTAGCTATAAAGCTTCAAAACTAAAATAATTTGGATTGGCCATCGGCAATAAAAGGATTTAAAACCTACCTGAAGCTCGAAAGATCGCTTGCCGGCAACTCCATTGAGGCCTATACCCGCGATATTGAAAAGCTGCACCAGTTTGCCGAAGCTGAGCGCTACGACCTGCAACCCGATAAATTTGCTCTTTCTGATCTGCGCGGATTTATCAACTGGATAAGTGAACTGGGCATGACGGCCACCTCACAAGCGCGGATCCTCTCGGGTATCAAAGCTTTCTATAAATTCCTGCTGATGGATGATGTGATACAAGCCGACCCGTCAGAGCTGCTGGAAATGCCCCGCATTGCCCGTAAGTTGCCGGATACGCTGAGTTATGAGGATATCCAGAATTTAATAGGCGCCATAGACCTATCCAAACCCGAAGGCGGCCGCAACAAAGCCATGCTGGAAGTTTTGTATGCCTGCGGGCTGCGTGTATCTGAGTTAACGGAACTCCGCTTATCTAATCTCTCGCTCGACCCCGACGATGAGTTTATTAAAGTAAAAGGCAAAGGCAGCAAAGAGCGGCTGGTGCCCATAGCACGCCAGGCCATAAAAGCCCTACAGATCTGGATAGAACAGATTCGAGTACATGTCGATGTCCAAAAAGGAGAGGAAGACCTGGTATTCCTTAACCGCCGCGGCAAAAGGCTAACCCGCGTGTATGTTTTCCTGCTAATAAAAGAATTAGCCGAAAGGATAGGGCTGAAGAAAAAGATTAGTCCGCATACCTTCAGGCATTCCTTTGCCACACATCTGGTTGAAGGCGGTGCCGACCTGCGTGCCGTACAGGAAATGCTGGGCCACGAAAGTATTACCACTACCGAGATCTACGCCCACTTAGACAGGCAATACTTGAAAAGTGTTATCACCGAGTATCACCCAAGGAGTTGATCAACATATGCTCCCGCAAGCGTCCCGCTTGTGGTGCGTTGTGTATAACCTATCTCAAATCCACAAGCGGAACGCTTGCGGGAGCGACAATTACCCAAGAAGTTAATCAACGTAATCACATCAATCAGCGGTCACAAAAAAAGGCCTGCCGAAGCAAGCCTTTTCATATTGGTAGGTATCAAGGTAATCCCTCAATCCTAAGAATCGTGGTTCTATTTAAGCAGCTCAGCCTTTACTGTATCCAAAATCTTAAACGATTCTGCAGTAGTAGGAGCCTCAGCGTAAACGCGCAATACAGGCTCGGTACCCGACGGGCGGATCATTACCCAAGTCTCATTCTCAAAGAAGAATTTAAAGCCATCCAGGTCTTCGGTACGCACAACTTTAAGGCTGCCGAACGTTTCGTATTTACCGTTTTTAGAATTGCTGATGATTTCTTGTTTCTTCTCTTCGGTAACGTGCAGGTCATAGCGCTCAACAGCGAATTTACCAACCACGTCGTAAATTTCCTGTACAAGATCTTTCAACGAGCGGCCGGTTTTGGCCATAAACTCCCATATCATCAAACCTATCCAAACGCCATCACGCTCAGGGATGTGACCGTTAACAGCAATACCGCCTGATTCTTCGCCTCCCACCATAAACTGTTTACCCGAGTTTACGATCAGGTCGCAAATGTATTTGAAACCTATTTTGGTTACGGTGTTGTTCAGCCCGTAAGCATCACATAGTTTTTGGATCTTGCTGGTACAAGAGAAGGTAGAATAAACCTCGCCGTTCTCGCCTTTAACTTTGTGCATGTAGTGGATCAGCAACAGCAAAATGTGGTGCGAATCAACAAAGTTGCCATCGCCATCATACAAACCAATACGGTCTGCATCGCCATCGGTAACTAAGCCGGATGCAATTTCACCTTCAGATAGCTTGATGAGTTGCTCAAACTCCTGCAGGTTACGCTGGATAGGCTCAGGTGCCTGTCCATCAAAGCCCGGGTTATAATCGGCATGCAGGAAAGTAATATCAGGGAACAGACGGCGCATTACATTTTGGCCGGCACCGTACATAGCATCGTAAGCCCATTGCAGTCCGCTATCGCGAATGGCAGGTATATCGAAGTTTTTCTCGGCATGTTCAACGTACATATCCTCAAGGTTAATGTACTCAACAAGGCCGTCGGTTACGTAGTCTGCAACAGTTTTCAGTTTCAGGTCTAAAGTGTCCGGTATCTGATTCTCTACTTTTTCAATATCATCAGGTGTGGCCGGGCCGCCGTAGAAAGCTTTGATTTTGTAGCCGTTGTACGCAGGCGGGTTATGGCTGGCCGTGATAATTATACCAGCCGATGAGCCTGTACGCACGGTACCCAATGAGATCATCGGGGTAGAAACAAACAGGTTTTCGGCACGATGAACTTTTATGCCCTGCGATGCCAGTACGCAGGTTGTAGCATCTGCAAACATAGGGCCGGCAAAGCGTGGATCGCAGCCAACCAGGGCAGACGGGTTTTCAAAATTGTCTTTAAGCCACAGTGCGGTAGCATAAGCTACGCGTTTAACGTTTTCAAGGGTAAAGTCGTCAGCAATGATAGCTCTCCAGCCATCCGTTCCGAATTTTATTTTAATCATTTTAAGTAGATAAGTGGTTTAAAATCCTATTTTTAGCGCCTCAAATATTGATACAAGAATATCAATCATTTATCGTAAACGAAAACAAATAATGAAAGTTTTAAAATTTGGCGGAACATCTGTGGGGAGTGCTGCCCGCATGCAAAAACTGCTGGATATTATAAACCCCGCCGAAAGGCAGATTGTGGTGCTTTCGGCTATGTCTGGCACTACCAATAGCCTGGTTGAGATAGGCCAGGCTTACCTTACCAGCGACAAGGCTAAAGCTGCTTACCTGATCAATGCTTTAAAAGATAAATACGAGGCCGTGATAAAAGAACTTTTCAGCAAGCCCGAATTTGCAGGACAAGCGAAAGAAGTTATCGACCACCATTTTGGTTTGTTAAGCGGTTTTGCTAACGATCTGTTTACGCCTATAGAAGATAAGATCATCCTTGCGCAAGGAGAGTTATTATCTACCACTTTATACCATATCTATCTGAAAGAGATCGGCGTGCAATCGGTATTATTACCGGCGCTCGATTTTATGAAGATTGATGAGGATAACGAGCCGGTTGTAGATTATATCACATCGCAGTTAACACCATTGCTGGACAAACATCCTGAGGTTAACCTGTTCATTACCCAGGGCTTTATCTGCCGTAATTCGTTCGGCGAAATAGATAACCTGCGCCGTGGCGGTAGCGATTATACTGCGTCGCTGATAGGAGCGGGCATCCGCGCCGAAGAGGTACAGATATGGACGGATATCGACGGTATGCATAACAACGATCCACGTATCGTAAACAATACCAAACCAATTGCCCAGTTATCATTTGATGAAGCGGCTGAACTGGCTTACTTCGGTGCCAAGATATTGCACCCGCAGAGTGTATTCCCTGCGCAGAAATACAAGATCCCTGTCCGTTTGCTGAATACCATGGATCCGCAGGCTGCAGGTACTTTAATTACAAACACCAGCGAAAAGGATAAGATAAAATCTATCGCGGCTAAAGATGGCATCACCGCTATCAAAATACAAAGCAGTCGTATGCTATTGGCGCATGGTTTTTTGCGCCGCGTGTTTGAGGTATTTGAGCGTTACCGCACCTCTATTGATATGATCACCACATCTGAGGTGGCGGTATCGGTGACTATTGATGATACCACTTACCTTGGCGAGATCACCAAAGAATTGGGCAGCTTCGGTACTGTAGAGGTGGATGTAAACCATACCATCATCTGCGTGGTTGGCGATTTTGCTGCCGAGAAGAACGGTTACGCGGCCAGAGTGCTGGATGCTATAAAACACGTACCTGTCCGCATGATATCTTATGGCGGCAGCGATCATAACCTATCGTTACTGGTTAAAACAGAAGAAAAAACAGAGGTTTTAAGAAGCTTGCACAGCAGGTTGTTTTAAGGAGCCTTACAGCGAACTATATAAAGCGTCATTGCGAGGAGCGAAAGCAACGTGGCAATCCCCGATATACAGAGCCGCTCTGTACACTGAGGATTGCCACGCTAACGCTCGCAATGACGTGATGGCAATTTTTGACTTACAATCATGTTCAATAACAATACCATACAGCGTTTCAAGGATATTGAAACACCTTTTTACTACTACGATCTTAACGTATTAAAAAACACGCTTGATGCGTGCCGCGATGCATCATCAAAATACAATTTCCATGTGCATTACGCCATGAAGGCTAACTTTAATCCTAAGGTGGTTGATATGGTGCAATCTTATGGTTTTGGTGCCGATTGCGTGAGCGGTAACGAGGTGAAAGCGGCTATTGAACATGGTTTTGATAAAGGTAAAGTGGTATTTGCCGGCGTTGGCAAATCTGATAAAGAGATCAACGCTGCTTTAGATGCAGATATCTTCTGCTTCAATGTAGAATCGGTGCAGGAACTGGAGATCATCAACGAGCTTGCCGCTGCTAAAAGCAAAGTTGCCGGTGTGGCTATCCGTATCAACCCAAATGTTGATGCGCATACGCACCATTTTATTACTACTGGACTGGATGAAAATAAATTCGGTATCAACACCTGGCAGTTGAATGAGGTTGCTGAGGCGCTACGCAGTCTTAAAAATATTAAATTCCTGGGTATCCACTTCCACGTAGGTTCGCAGATAACCGATATGGAAGTTTACCGTAACTTGTGCACCCGCATCAACGAAATAGGCGAGTGGTTTGAGGATCGCGGCTTTGCCATAAAAGTATTAAACGCTGGCGGCGGCTTAGGTGTTGATTACTACAATCCCGATACCAATATCCCTGATTTTAAAAGTTACTTCGAGGTGTTCAGCAAGTTCCTGAATGTTAAACCAGGCCAGGAAGTACATTTTGAATTAGGTCGTGCTTTGGTAGCTCAATCTTCATCATTGATTGCGAGGGTGCTTTATGTAAAGAATGGCCAGAAGAAAAACTTCCTGATACTGGATGCCGGCATGACGGAACTGATGCGCCCGATGCTTTACCAGGCATATCATTCGATTCAGAACCTGACACAAGAATCAAGTATCAAGAATCAAGAAATCTCCAATTCTGGTGAGGCTATCAAATACGATGTTGTAGGCCCGATCTGTGAGAGTACAGATTGTTTCAGGAAAGATGTTGACCTGCCGCAATCATTCCGTGGCGATTTGATCGCTATCCGCACTGCAGGTGCCTATGGCGAGGTAATGGCATCAAACTACAACCTGCGCGATAAGGTGGAGAGTGTTTACTCAGAAACCATAGGTTAAGCCTAACTGAGAGGCGCTGTTAACGAAATTTCCGCTGAAAGCGCCGCTTAATCTTACCGTATACTGTTTATATCCCAAAGAAATGTTGGAGCCTACTGTGTGACCACTTCCGGTCTCGTCTGAGAGGTCGCGTTTTAATGGACTGCTCAAGGTGTTATTTACAAATGCTTTAACACCGATATTAAATGATGGCGATATGCGTGTAACAAACTCTGTAAATACACCCAATCCTATTAAATGGCTTTGGTTTGATGCGTTAACGCCCGGCATGCCGTAAACTGATCTGCGAAAATCCAGATATTGCCCGCTTTCGCGGATGTATGACAGGTCTACACCGAAACGCCAGTCGGTTATTCTTGTAGCTGTGTAAACTGACGCAGAACCGTTGAAGCCATATCCGCCAAAGGTTTTGGATGGGGTGTTCATCAAAGAATCGTACATACCTCTTTTATAGCTGCCGGTATATACCAAAGCACCATAACTAAAGTTAAAATGATTTAGGGTATTTGAGCGGTAAACATTCAGTAATCCACTCTTTAAATCGCCCTGGCCGTTTGCGCCGCCCTGGTTAAGATAAGTGCCCGAGGCATAGAAACGGTTGCGCACACTGTCTTTTGAATGTGGCTTAACCATATATTGTATATCATTCTGATACAAAGCAGGGGCATAATATCGCGTTGAGCATGAACTGACTGCAAACGCAACGAATAACAGGACGGGAATGCAAAATTTCACAAGGCTTGGTTTTATTGAGAGAAAGATAGGTAAATAATTCAAGTTAAGTTAAATTGTGTTTTATTCCTTAAAGCTCTGCTTTAAAACAAACCGGAGTATAACCTATTTACGTATACTAAGCTATTGCAGTATTTGATAAATGTGCAGCAAACATTTTAAGCGATATGATGTATAATAAACGTAATTGCACAAACGTAAACAGCATCACCTACACCGCATGAATTATACGGAGCAACAAAGGCTTACGGCTGTTGACAGATTTAGAGAGCTTGACGCCAATATTACTGCCGATCTGAACGAACTGGTTAATCTGGTCGCCGAAATTTGCGAAGCACCTGTTGCCCTGGTAACTTTGCTTGATGAAAGTACCCAGTGGTTTAAAGCCGCTGTAGGTACCGAGATTGATTGTACCGACAGGCAAATTGCTTTTTGTAATACTACCATCACCGCAAACGGGCTCTACATTATTCCAGATACTTTAAACGATATCAATTTTAAGAACAACCCACTGGTTACCGGTGCGCCCCATGTACGTTTTTATGCTGGTGCAACTCTGGTTACTAAAGACGGTTTTGCCATAGGCAGCCTTTGCGTGGTTGATACAAAGCCGCGTGAGTTGAATGCTCATCAGCAAAAAACTTTAAAGGTGATGGCCAAACAGGTAGTACACCTGATGGAACTTAACTGGAGCCTTAGCACGCTTGAAGAGAAACATCGGATAGAGCAGGAGCAGAGTGTAGCCATAACCGAATCTGAACTGAAGCTGAAGGCTATTTTTGATAGCTCAAACGATATGCACTTGTTAGTTGATAACAACTTTGAGGTGATAGCCTTTAATCGTTCGGCAGAAGCCTTTGTGATGCAGAATTATCACCATTCGTTGATGCACCGCGATAATATATTGGATTATACCGATCCTGACATTTTGAGCCAGTTTAAAAAGTGTTTTAAAATGGCACTTGCAGGCCGGGCTATTAAACGCGAGTGGATGATGATGGCCGGCACACCTAACGCTTGCTGGAAAATTACCACTTTTATCCCCGTAAAGAACAACGCCGATGAAATTATAGGCGTGGCGCTAAGCTCTGCAGATATTACCCGCCACAAAAAGCAGGAAGCCTATATCAATGTACAAAATGAGGCGCTTCGCAGGATAGCACTGATCCAGTCGCATGAGTTGCGCCGCCCGGTGGCATCGTTACTGGGTATTATGGATCTGATAAAAATGGAGAACATTACTTTCAACTATTTTGATCTGATGGAAGTGACCGTTAATGAGCTGGATGAGAAGATACGCGGTATTGTAAAAGACTCTGAGAATACCCTTGGCGGCCGCCACCTGTCTGTAGTAGCCTGATGTTAATTTGATGTAACCTTGTATGTGCGTTTTAAGCATTTGCTAATAATGCCAACTATTATGCATACCTTGCGCGCTTTAATAATTATTATAATGCAAAAACAAGGAACAGTTAAATTTTTCAATGAAACAAAAGGTTTTGGTTTTATTGTACCAGAAGATGGTGGCCAGGACATTTTTGTTCATTCAACAGGCCTTATAGACGAAGTTCGTGAGAACGATAAAGTTGAGTACGAGGTTGAAAACGGCCGTAAAGGCTTAAATGCCGTAAACGTAAAAGTAGTTTAATTATATATCATATAAAAAGATTACAAAACAGAACATCCGCCCCTTAAAGGCGGATGTTCTTGTTTTATGCCTAATCGTTACCACTAAGCCAAAAGGCTGCCGCGCCAACGGCTATTATTGCAAAAACGATCATGATTGATATATCAATTGTACGGCGTATGGTGCGGTGTACTATATCTTCGCGGCGGTTTATCTGCGGAAATAGCCAGTATTTTAAGATAAACAGTACAACGGCCACAATTAAGGCTACTAAAAAGAATACTTTTCTTAAATGCAGATCCTGCATTTTATAAACAAAATCATTCCAGCTCATTGTATACCCCAACAACTATAACTTTTGTTTTGTGTGAAATTTAAATACAAATGCAGGTTGTGAACTTAACTATTTAAAAATTATTTAAACACAGCGGTATGGTATTTGTTACTTAGATACAAATTCGTCTACTAAAAAGTAACATTTATGAAAGATCAAGCAAAAGTAATAGCAGCATTATTAGTTGGTGCTGCAGCGGGCGCCGCATTAGGTTTATTATTGGCTCCGGAAAAAGGTGAAGATTTACGCGGCGACATTGCTGATTACGTAAACGACCTTGTAAACAAAGCGAAAGACAAAGCGCAAAACACTGCCGACAGCGTTAAAAGTTACAGCAACAACGTTGTTGATAATGTAAAGCAAAAGTTTAATGGCGCTGTAAGCGATGCAAAAGACGCTTACGAAAACGTTAAAGATAAGGCTCAAAGCTATGCCGAAAACGGTTATGATGATGCTAAATCAAAAGTAAAAGGCACAGCTAACGATTGGAATAATTCAGTGCAAAACGCCTGAAGGTATAACTGAAGAGAAGAAAAAGCCCGGCCATAACGCCGGGCTTTTTTGTTTTACGGTTTTTATTGCAGAGTCGCTTTAATCATCCGATCGCGACTGCTCATGTCTTGCCGCAGTTCTATATCGGTAAAGCCTTTTGAGGCCAACATATCAATGGTGTGCTGCCCGTAAGCTTCATTTATCTCGAAGTATAAATGCCCCTTTTGTACAAGGTTTTGTACAGCAAAATCGGCAATAGTGCGATAGAATATTAATGGATCTTCCTGGGTTACAAATAAAGCCGTGTGCGGCTCAAAATCGGTAACATTGGTATGCATCTGCAATTTATCAGACGGTGTTACATAGGGCGGGTTGCTTACAATAATATCATATCGGCTATTTATAGGTTGATAAGTATCCTGACTCAGTATATCCACTTCAAAGAAACTAACATCAACGTCGTTTATCAAAGCGTTCTCTTTGGCTGTTTTCAAAGCATCCGCAGAAATGTCAATAGCGCTAACATCAGCATCGCGCAAATTCTTTTTCAGAGTAATAGGAATACATCCCGTCCCTGTGCCGATATCCAATATCCGCAAAGCTTTTTGAATTTTGAATTTTGAATTTTGACTTGTCTCAAGGATCCATGATACCAGTTCTTCGGTTTCCGGGCGGGGGATAAGCGTTGCAGGGGTCACTAAAAAGCTAAGGCCGTAAAATTCTGCCGTGCCTAAAATATACTGTACAGGTTTGCCGGTTTTTAATTCTTCAAGAATAGGGTAGAGTTTTTCTAAAGCTTCGGCAGTTATGTCATCGTTATCAAAAGCTTTGATACTGGCACGCGACAAACCGGTTAGTTCTTCTAACACCAGCATGGCAATAGCCTCGGCTTCGCGCGGGTCATAAAGGTTCTGCAGGCCATCCTTAAAGGATAAAAACACATCCTTAATAGTTTTCATGCAACAAAGTAACATAAAAGCTACTTTTGCACAATGGCATCACCTCAAATATACATGCAGCGTTGTTTGCAACTGGCCTCTTTGGGCGCCGGTTCTGTTAGTCCGAACCCTATGGTGGGTGCCGTTATTGTTCATGATGGCAAGATAATAGGCGAGGGCTATCATCAAAAATATGGCGAAGCCCATGCCGAGGTGAATGCCGTTAAAATGGTGACAGACAGGTACACTAACGTAGATGAGTTGCTGAAAAGCTCAACTATCTATGTATCGCTTGAGCCTTGTGCGCACTATGGCAAAACACCACCATGTGCCGATCTGATCATCAAACACCAGATACCCAGTGTAATAGTAGGCTGCCGCGATCCATTCCCTGAAGTGGATGGTAAAGGGATTGAAAAATTGCAGGCAGCAGGTGTAGAAGTTACTGTTGGTGTGTTAGAGGCAGAAAGCCTGCATCACAACCGCCGCTTTTTTACAAGGGTACAAAAACATCGCCCGTATATTATTTTAAAATGGGCTCAAACCGCCGATGGTTTTTTTGCCCCCGACGATGGCACGCAACACTGGATAACCGGCCCCGAAAGCCGCAAACTGGTACACCAGTGGCGCGCCGAAGAAGATGCCATTTTGGTAGGTAAGAACACCGTGCTGGCAGATAACCCGCAGCTGAATGTTCGTTACGCCGAAGGTAGTTCGCCTAAGCGTGTAGTGATAGACAGGCACCTGGAGCTGGACAAAAATTCTCACGTATTTGATAAGACAGTAGAGACATTTGTTTTCAATGCAGAAAAGTTTGATGTTGATGACAATATCAAACATATACAGCTGGAAGATTTTGATAATTACGTGCCGCAATACATTATGTTTCAGTTGTATCTTCAAGATATTCAGTCTGTTATAATAGAAGGCGGAGCTAAAACTTTACAAGCTTTTATTGATGCAGGCTTGTGGGATGAGGCAAGGATATTTACAGGGCCATCAACCCTTGGTAAGGGCATAAGGGCGCCATTCATTAGCGGCAAAAATGAAAGTAGCCAAACAATTGGCAATGATAATTTACAGATATTTACCAATCACCTATAAATCCCCATCTGATGCTATTTGTATTCCTTAGCGTTTGCTGCAGCGTAATTGTATCTGTTTTGCTAAAAGTTGCACGCCGCTATGGTATTGATGTTTTCCAGGCCATTACATGGAATTACGCCATGGCCATACTACTTACCTGGTTTTTCTTTAAACCCGATGTAAAGGCTTTTGATATACAGCAAGCACCTGTTGGGGTGTATGTTGGTGTAGGTATTTTGCTGCCACTGATATTCTGGATAATGGCGGCATCGGTAAGGGTAGCGGGTATAGTGCGTACTGATGTAGCGCAGCGCTTATCGTTATTTATTTCCCTATTTGCAGCATTTCTTTTGTTTGGTGATAATTTTAGCCTGGCAAGACTCGGGTGCTTTGTGGTTGGTTTTGCAGCCATACTATGTTCTATCCCATGGCAAAAACGTACTGCTAATCGTACAGTATTAAGCAATGCCTGGGTTTATCTAATCTGCGTATTTATTGGTTTTGGGGCTATAGATATCCTGTTTAAAAAAGTAGCAGCGTTTACCGCTGTGCCTTATACTACGTCGCTTTTCTTTATTTATGCCATTTCTTTCACAATTGCTTTTGTGAGTTTGCTGGTAAAAGTTTTTACAAAACAGTCGCGCATCCGCTGGCCGCATGTAACATTCGGATTGGTGCTGGGGGTGGCTAACTTCGGTAATATCCTGTTCTATTTAAAGGCTCATAAAGCGCTGTCATCAAGCCCGTCGCTGGTATTCTCGGCCATGAATATTGGCGTTATTACACTGGGCGCCATTGTTGGTCTCATTGTATTTAACGAGCGATTGAGCAAACTCAACAAAATTGGCCTGGGCTTGGCTATTATTTCTATCATCATGATCACTATGGTCAATATCCTGCACTGGTAAATGCTGTTCGACGACACTTACAAAACTATTTCGGCACCCGTAGAGGCCATATTTCGCGACCGTGGCAGCAAGTTTCTCGCTTATGCTTATCCTATCAACAGCGATGCTGATATCAAACCCATTGTAGCCAAATTGAAGGCCGAGCATCCTAAAGCCAACCATCACTGCTGGGCCATCAGGCTGGGTATAGACCGGTCCGTTTTCCGCGTAAACGATGATGGCGAGCCATCCGGCACAGCGGGCAGGCCCATCCTTAATACTTTATTATCAAAAGATATCACCAATACTTTAGTGGTGGTTGTACGCTATTTCGGCGGAACGCTGTTAGGTGTACCGGGCCTTATCAATGCTTATAAAACCGCTACCGAAATGGCACTGGCCGAAGCTAAGATCATCGAAAAGACCATCAATGATATTTACACCATTACATTTGATTATCCGCAAATGAATGACGTGATGCGTATCATCAAGGAAGAGCAATTGCAGATATTGGAGCAACGTTCTGAGCTCAATTGCGATATTCAATTTTCGGTTCGTAAAACGCAGGTAGAGGGAGTAATGAGTAAACTGAACAAACTCACCGGAGCAAAGATCAAATACGATTACAGCGGCTAAGATCTGCAAATAGCAAACTTAAAACTGCACACTTCTACAGGCACCGTTTTTGCGTAAAAATGCCTAAATTGCCTGCTTATGCAATCATTTGAGATAGATAAATCCGATCTGCTTCGCATCAAAACTGCCCTTGAAGGCGATGATGCTGAATTAGAGTTGGTTCTGAAGGAGTATCACGCCTCAGAAATAGCTATTTTATTTGAGCGCCTGCCGCAAGAGGCCCGCGAACGTATCATCAACATCCTGCCAACCGAGGAAGCATCAGAGGTAATTACCGAGATGACTGAGGAAAGTCACCCGGAAGACCTGTTGGTAAGCCTCGACCCTGAGAAACGTACCGAGATTGTAGAAGAGCTGGATTATCACGTTGCAACAGATATCATCAGTCAGATGGATGAGGAAGATCAGCAGGAGATTCTTCAGGACATTGACCAGGAAGATGCCAGCAGCATCCGAGCCCTGTTAAACTACGATGAGGATACTGCCGGTGGTTTGATGAACTCGCAGGTGATCTGCGTAAATATCAACTCCGATAAGAAGGATGCCCTGGACGAGATCATTCGCCAGTCGGAAGAGATGGAAGAATTTTACACCATCTACGTGGTTAACGATGATAAGATATTGCAGGGTATTGTATCTATAAAAGACATTATTAAAGCCCGTAGCGAGGTAAAGATCCGCGACATTTATCAGCACGACCCCGTGTTTGTAAAAGCTGACCTCGACCAGGAAGAAGTTGCTAAGCTTATCTCTCAATATAACCTCACCAGTATCCCCGTGGTTGACGACCACATGAAACTGCTGGGCCGCATCATGGTTGATGACATCATCGACGTAATGGAAGAAGAGAATACCGAGGATATCTTGAAGATCTCCGGTGTATCTGAAGATGAGGAACTGAGCGGTAACTGGAAAGATGCGGTGAAAAGCCGTTTACCCTGGCTGGTGATCAACCTGGGTACAGCGTTTTTGGCGGCATCGGTTATCAGGCAGTTTACGCATGTAGAAGAGGAACTGCCTATCATCGTGGCTTACGTAACCATTATTGGTGGGATGGGGGGCAACGCTGCTACTCAGGCGCTGGCGGTAACGGTAAGGCGTATCTCGCTGAGTGATCTGACTGACAGACAAACGTACCGCACCGTTCTAAAAGAGATCTCGGTGGGGTTGATCAACGGCGCAGCCAACGGGCTAATTGTGCTATTGTTTGCTTTGCTGTATGATAAAAACCCGATGCTTGGCCTTGTATTGTTCCTTGCCATGACGGGGAATTTAGTAGTAGCCGGCTTAACAGGCGCGGGTATCCCGCTGGTATTAAAAAGACTGGGGATAGACCCCGCAGTGGCATCATCCATCATCATTACTACTTTTACAGATTGCATAGGCTTTTTATTGCCGCTATGGCTGGCAAGTAAACTATTATTATAAATTTGATTTTGAGGAGCTTGGCTTCAAAAGAGTATTGTATTTATTGAAATAGAAAATAATCTTTGAATATTTGCATTCTTAAACACTACGCTTTTATTACATATTAACGTAAACCAAACGCTATGACTGAAGTAAGATACGACTGGACACAGGAAGAAATCTCAAAAATATACCACTCACCTTTATTAGACCTTATTTATCGTGCGGCAACTATTCACCGCGAGAATAAAGACTATTCTGAAGTACAGATCAGCTCACTGATCTCTATTAAAACAGGCGGTTGCCCCGAGGATTGCGCATATTGCCCGCAAGCTGCACGTTACAGCACAGGCGTTGATGTACATGCGCTGATGCCTAAAGAAGAGGTTGTAGCCGCCGCAAAGCGTGCAAAAGAAGGTGGTGCATCAAGGCTTTGTATGGGCGCCGCATGGCGCGAGGTTCGTGATAACCGCGACTTTGACAAAGTGTTGGACATGGTGACAGCCGTAAACGAACTGGATATGGAAGTTTGCTGTACCCTGGGTATGCTTACCGAAAGCCAGGCACAACGTTTGGCTGATGCAGGTTTGTACGCTTACAACCATAATCTGGATACTTCTGAAGATGATTACAAACGTATCATTACTACCCGTACTTATGACGAGCGTTTAACAACATTAGAGCACGTTCGTAAAGCAAAGATCTCTGTTTGCAGCGGCGGTATCATCGGTTTAGGCGAAACCACTGCCGATAGGATCTCAATGCTTAAAACATTATCAAACCTGCCTAAACACCCGGAGTCAGTACCAATTAACGCATTGGTACCGGTAAAAGGTACGCCATTGGCAGACCAACCGCGCGTATCTGTTTGGGATATGGTAAGGATGATCGCTACTACACGTATCATTATGCCAAAAACAGTGGTAAGGTTATCAGCCGGCCGTACCGAAATGAGTACTGTAGAGCAGGCTTTATGCTTCATGGCAGGTGCTAACTCTATCTTCGCGGGCGAGAAATTATTGACCACACCAAACCCGACATTTGATGAAGATATGTTCATGTTTGATCTGTTGGGCTTAAAACCCCGCCAGGCATTCAAGAACGGCCGCCCTAACGAGCCAAAAGAATTGCGCGAAATGAGCATCAACGAGGTATTCTAAATTCGCTAAAGGTTCGTAGATTTACTTAAATCGTAAACCGATATGAACCGCAATATCCTTACCCTCATAATTCTTACGCTGTGTTTTGCACAAGTTAAAGCACAGCGTAAGATCAATATACCGTTAAAGCACGAGTTGGATAGTCTTTATATCCTCGACCAAAAATACCGGGCCATGATGTCTGTTAAATTGGATAGTGCTAAGATCGATTCGATCAAGAAATCTTTAAATCTTAACGAAGGCGATTTTTTCTCTCAGATAAATAAAATAGCGAATAAAACTGATTCATCTAATGTAAAGAGGGTAGAAGAGATCATCGCTCAATATGGCTATCCCGGTTCTTCTCTCGTTGATACGCCAACTAACCAGGCCGCTTTTTTTGTATTGCAACACTCAACGGTAATTGATAAATATTTGCCGGTTATTGAAAAAGCTGCAAAAGACAAAGAATTGCCGTTTCGTTTATACGCCATGATGAAAGACCGCTCATTGATGTACAATAAAAAAGAGCAGATCTGGGGCACCCAACTAAAAGGCATGACTGTTATAAATCCTGAAACTAAAAAGCCGCAGTTTAAATTCTTTGTTTGGCCCATTTCCGATCCTAAAAATGTGAACAAACGTCGCAAACAAGCCGGCTTTGAGCAAACTGCAGAAGAAAATGCAAAACGATTAGGTGTAGACTATAAAGTGTACACCCTTCAACAAGCACTCAAGGGCCAGGTAGATTAGCAAAACAAAAATCCTGTGGCGTTGCTTTTATAATAAAAATATAAACGCCATGGGATTTGACCAATACCACGAACCGCCAGAAGAACTTTCTGCAGAAACCCGCACCTTTGCCCGCATGATCGTATCATTAGGGGAAGAGGCCGAAGCCATTAACTGGTACGAACAACGTATCTCCGTTGAAACCGACAAACAAGCCAAAGCCATAATGCAAAATGCCCAGCACGAGGAATTTAAGCACTTCGGTATGGACCTTGAATTTTTGCTGCGCAAGAAACCCGTTTGGCGCAAAACACTTGAGGCCATCCTGTTCAAAAAAGGAGATATAGTAGAGTTGGGCGAAAAAGGCGAAGAGGCTTCAGAATAAATTAATACTCAGCAAACTGCTCATCCGGGTAGCACCATAGCCAACGCTCGCCCGGCTGCGCAGATGCGATAACAGGGTGCTGTGTGGCATGGTAATGCTTGGTCATGTGTTGCTCCGGCGACTGGTCGCAGCAAAGCGTAACACCACAGGTTTGGCACGTACGCAAATGGAACCAGGTTGTGCCTTGTTTAATGCATTCTTCGCAAACGTGCTCGTCGCTAAGTTTAACTTCGGTTATGGCTTGCAGGTGCTGGCAAAAGCTTGGGTCTAAATCTGGCATACGTGTAAAGGATTTAATAAAATAAATATAGTAAAGCCTGGCTTTACTTTTTTGTTTTATAGCATATCCTTCATTCCAAAAGCATCTAAATAAATTTTCTTATTAATTTAAAAATGCTAAAATTATTAGTATTTTTGATTTGGTATGGATGCAGAAAGGATAACCGAGAAATTCAATATTTTGGCCGATGCAGCTAAATATGATGTATCATGCGCCAGCAGTGGCAGTAAGCGCAAAAACGAAAACAAGGGTTTGGGTAATGCCAGTAATGGTATTTGTCATTCCTATACCGAGGATGGGCGATGTGTGTCGTTATTGAAGATCTTGCTTACCAACCATTGTATTTTCGATTGTGCTTATTGTGTGTCGCGCAAGAGCAATGATATCCAGCGCGCGGCTTTTACTGTGCAGGAAGTAGTTGACCTTACCATCAATTTCTATCGCCGTAATTATATAGAAGGGTTGTTTCTTAGCTCGGGCATTTTTAAAGATGCTGATTTTACTATGGAGCGATTGGTTCGCGTGGCAAAGAAACTTCGTTTAGAGCATAATTTTCATGGCTATATCCACCTTAAATCTATCCCAGGCGCCAGCGATGAACTGATGAACGAAGCGGGTTTGTACGCCGATCGTTTAAGCGTTAATCTGGAAATGCCTACGGAAGCTGGTTTAAAGTTATTAGCGCCCGATAAAAGCCATCAGGATATGATCAAGCCCATGGGCTATCTCAAAAATGCTATCATCCAACATGCCGAAGAAAAGAAACTGTTTAAAAAAGCGCCCATGTTTGCACCTGCCGGGCAAAGTACCCAGGTAATTATTGGCGCCACACCCGAGGATGATAACCAGATCCTTCACTCTGCCAACTACTTTTATAAAAATTTTAAGCTTAGGCGGGTTTACTACTCAGGTTATGTGCCGGTGTTGGAAGATAGCAGATTGCCTGCGTTGAATACCAGCGTGCCTATGGTGCGCGAGAACCGCCTTTACCAGGCCGACTGGCTGATGCGTAACTATGGTTTCCATGTAAGCGAAATTGTAAATACCAGTCAGCCGCATTTAGATCTGGATATCGACCCAAAGCTGAGCTGGGCCATCCGCAATATGCAGGAGTTTCCGGTTGATGTGAATAAAGCTGATCTGAAGATGATACTGCGGGTGCCGGGCATTGGCGTGCTATCTGCGCAAAAGATAGTGAGCGCCCGTAAATTCGGTAGGCTTAATTGGGAGCAACTGAAGAAAATAGGCGTGAGCGTTAACCGCGCCAAATATTTCATAACCTGCAACAGTATGGAGTTTGAACGCCGCGATTTGACTGGCAATGCTATTAAGCAATTTATCCTCGCCACATCGCACAGTAAGTATATTAAGAATGTACACACGCAGCTTAATCTTTTTTAACTGATGACCACTCTGATATACGATGGCACTTTTGAAGGTTTGCTAACGGCTGTATTTGAGATATATGCCCATAAACTTGGTGCTGTTAAACTACATCAGGGAGAGGTGATAAACGGTGCCCTGTTTGACGAGAAGCTGCAAGTTGTAACCGACGAGGCCCGTGCTAACCGCGTACTGAAAGCGCTGAAGTTAAAAATATCATCAATAGGGGTGCAACGTTTGTATGCAGCCCACCTCGGCGAAATTCCTGGCGAGGATAATAATCTGCTCGGTTTTATCCGCTACGCCATTGATTCAGATCAGAATATCGAAGAAGATTACGGCAACAAATACGTAATGCGTGTATCGCAGGTGGTGCGAATGATGCGCCGTGAGAAGCACAGGATGGAGGCTTTTATTCGTTTCCAAAAACTACAGGATGGCTGTTTCTATGCCGGCATAGAGCCTGATTTTAATGTATTGCCTTTATTGATCCGCCATTTTAAAAGCCGGTATGCCGATCAGAAATGGATGATCTATGATCTTAGGCGTAAGTATGGCATCTACTACGATCTGCACGATACGCAATTTATCAATCTTGATTTTTCCGGCGGCGGTCGGCAGGCAGATGTGATTGCCGCTTATACCGAAGATGAAGGCATGTATCAGCACCTCTGGAAAAATTATTTCAATAGTGTAAATATCGCCTCGCGCAAAAATACAAAACTACATGTGCGTCATATCCCTAAAAGATATTGGAAGCATCTGACGGAGAAGATATAATAAAGAATCGTTTGACAAGCGAGCATAAAGAAGATGCTCTCCCGCGCGTAATTGCGAGGAACGAAGCAATCTCCCTTTAGGATATAGTTGGGAGATTGCTTCGTTCCTCGCAATGACGCGGTATTTAATTGCTCGTTCGAAATGACAATTTTGATGAAGAATGTTAATAATTGTAAATGTTTATAACCCTCTAAAATCAGCTTTTTTACCTTAAACAGCGTGTTAATAACCATCGACTTTATGTTAATAACATGTTTAAACAAAACACTTGACACAGATAGCATAAACTCCCGATATTGTAAATATCAAGAACGACGTACTTTGACAGCCTCACAGGATTACAGAAACTGAATCGGGTGAACCTCAGGGAGAACTAAAGATCAGTGAAGTACCTGAATTGCAATTGAAGGGAGCAAATACCACGGTATTTTACCCGGAAAGTAATTAGCGGGGTATTATCAGCATGGCCAAAAAATTCTACGGAAGGACAGGGCTTAGATAATGACCTTGAAGCAATCGGCGTTAGCGTAACAAAGAGAAGATCGGTATTCACTATTGAATAAGATGGTCGGCGTTGCACGGAATAAAACTGAGTCGACTTCCCCTCGGGAGAAGATGCAAGAGCAGTATCCGCAAACATAAAGCTGCCCGGGCTTGCAAAAGCAAGGGAAACAGCGCAGGTTTGGCAGGAATTGCAGGAGCGGTCTCCGCAAGGTAACAGACAAAGTAGGCTATTACGCACCAACAAAGATGTATCAGCATTCGCAGGGAATGAAAGATTGATCAATGTTCGCATTATAACAAAGAAGAGGTCAGGTCGGTTAAAGATCACACAAAACTTGATGCTTCGTGGCGGCTACGGCCAAAATGAGGAAAGGAACAACGGAAGTCATTCGCAAGAGAGGCTTCCGTTTTCCATTTTATAGCAGCCCCTCTAAATCTTCCCCAATAGGGGAGACTTTACAATATTAAGTTTTCTTTACGTTTCAGGTTTTATCGCTTGTATTCCCTATTTTGCCATTATGAAGGAATCTACAGGAAAAGCAGACGGAAAAAAGAAAATATTTGTGCTGGATACCTCGGTTATCCTGTACGACCACAACGCCTTCGAGAACTTCCAGGAGCACGATGTTGCCATCCCAATACAAGTGTTGGAAGAGCTGGACAACATGAAAAGCGGTAATGATACGCGCAATTTTGAAGCGCGCAGCTTTATCCGCATCATGGATGATCTGGCAAAGAACCGCCTTATTAATCAATGGCTGCCGCTTAACGGCAAAAGTCGCGGCCAGTTTAAAGTTATCCTCGATACCAAAAATACCAGCGCTGATGCCGAGTTGGTGTTTGGCTCAGATAAAACAGATCACCGCATCCTCAACGCTGCCCTTGGCGTTCAATTTGAACATCCCGACAGGAAAGTGATCCTGGTATCAAAAGATATTTGCCTCCGCTTAAAAGCCAAAGCCCTTAACCTGTTTGCCGAAGATTACGAGACCGGCAAAGTAAAAAACCTCGAAGAACTCTACAGCGGTAAAACCACACTGAATAAGATAACGGAAAAGGTTTTAGGCAAGCTAAATAAGTCGGAAGCTATCGCGGCCGATACGGTAAGCATACCGGATAATGCCGGCAACCATTTTGTTATCCTCAACGGAAAAAATAGTACAACCGCTGCTTTCTACAACTCGCAAAGCAAAGCGCTGGAGAAAGTTACCGAGCAGCCGGTTTTGAATATAGAGCCACGCAATTTAGAGCAGGCTTTTGCCATCCACGCCTTGCTGCACGAGGATATTAAACTGGTGACCATACAAGGCAATGCGGGCACTGGTAAAACCTTGCTGGCGCTGGCCAGTGCTTTAGAACAGCGTAAAAATTACAGGCAGATATTTGTTACCCGCCCAACTATACCGTTAAGCAACCGCGATATCGGTTTCCTGCCGGGGGATGTATCCTCAAAGATAGACCCGTATATGGCGCCTATTTGGGATAACCTTAAATTTATAAAAGACCAGTTTGCCGAGGATACCAAAATGCAGGCCAAGCTGGATGAACTGGTAACCAACGATAAAATTTCCATTACACCGCTGGCGTTCATACGCGGGCGTACGCTGAGCAAGATATTTTTTATAGTTGATGAGGCCCAAAATCTTACGCCACATGAAGTGAAAACCATCATATCAAGGGCAGGGGAGAACAGTAAGTTTGTGTTCACCGGCGATATTTACCAGATAGATACGCCTTACCTCGATGCAGAGAGCAATGGTTTATCGTACCTGATAGATAAAGCAAAAGGCCATCCGCTTTATGCGCATATTACCCTGCAAAAAGGCGAGCGCAGCGAACTGGCGAACCTGGCAAACGAGTTGTTGTAATTATTTACGCGGGCGTTTTGGGTTGTGAGCCACAAGATAACTCAGCTCGTCGAGCGCTATACGTTTGCTGTTAGTTGATTGCTCGTCCTCGGTAAGGGATAGGTTTAGTTGTGCCTTAACTGAATGAAGTACCTGTAGAAGTATGTCGGGTGTTATTTTGGCAATATTTGTCGGGAAAAAGTTATGCTGTACATCTGCTTTTCCGGCTACTGTTTCCATACTTAACTCCCATTGCTCTTCGGGTTTAAAACCATGTTCTTTAGCTAAATTCCTCAGCTCATATAAATACAAATTGGTTTGATAATCTACTTCCTTCTTACCCATATTATACCTTAATTTTTTGTGTTTTAATACTTTTGATATCAACCTTTGTCTCCGCTGATCCGTTAATTGCTATTTTACTATAGGTTAAAATAGGGTACCTCGAATGACACCGAATAGTTACATATTTTAAAATGTGGCGAACTTTAAACATAGGGTTTAATTATTGAAAATCAATAAGTTTTATTTTTGAATACTCTTCTTGTATCTAAAAGCCTTTTAATGAGGTATATGGGAGATTTATTTTATTTAAAATAATATTAAAAATTTTTATTTTAAGTAAAAGTCGGTTTATAATGACTACATTGTGTGCTTAATTAAAAAAATCAATGCAAAAAGAAGGAACAGTAAAGTTTTTCAACACCACTAAAGGTTTTGGATTTATTTCACAGAGTGATAGCAGAGGCGATGTTTTTGTGCACTCAACTGGCCTCATCGACGAGATTCGTGAAAACGACAAAGTAACGTTTGATGTAGAAGAAGGCAAAAAAGGCCTTACAGCGGTAAATGTAAAAGTAATTTAATTATCACTATAAAATTTAATCGTAAGCACCTGCCTTAACAAGCAGGTGCTTTTTATTTCACTTAAATCTGATATATAACTATGGCTAAATCGCAGGCAACTTTCATGAAAAAACAATTGGAAAAGAATCGCCAGAAAAAAAAGGATGAAAAAGCTCAACGTAAACAAGAGCGTAAAGAAAACGGCAGTAATGCAGATGAGATAGCTTACGTTGATGAATTTGGTAACCTGACCTCAACACCGCCTGCCCCTAAAAAATACACAGACGATAGTAAAGAAAATTAGCTTTAGAGCACCTTAGCCAAAGCTTTAGCCCAGTTTTTACCTAATAACTTAGCACCATCTTTATTGGGGTGTAGGTAAAATGTACCTTGATTACCTGGCTCAGGTATGAATAAGCGCAGATAATCTTTTTTAAAATCGGCAAACCCTGTGGTGTATCCCAAAAAAACATGCTTTGGTTGGCTGTTGCTATAACTTTTTACTAATGCATCAATCTGCGGGAAATAAGTTTGCAAACGATTTAAACCTTCTTGCAGGTACATAGCACCATTGTAGGTGTTGGGGCTGTAATAGATAGGATAGTTGAATACTATTTTGCTGTTAGGGTAACGCTTAAGCAAACTATCGGCAATAGTTTTTAAATTTTCGGTATATTTTTCCGGACTGGCAGGTGCACCGTATGGGCCTTTTATCGCACTGTCATTAGTGCCCAGCATAACAGAGAATATCAGTTGTGCGGATGCATCAGTGTAAAAACCATCGGCATCTTTTACAACCTTGGCAAAGTCTGGTTCGCCGGGCATAAAGCTCTTTGTTGTATGCCCGTTAACGCCACGATTGGCCTGGGTAAATTCCGTGTTCTTAAACTTTTCCTTTAAAACGTCCAGCGCGTATACAGATGGCTGAAAATCAGGTGAATTTTGTCCGTAAGTAATGCTATCGCCGATAAAAACGATGTTAACTTTGGAAGGTGCTGTAATGGTAAAAGCCAACGATAGCAAAACTGCTGTAAAAATTGATGATCTTAAAATAAGTTTCATTTTGGTTATTGAGTTAAAAGACACCATAATATATAAAAGCTTTATTAGCTTTGGGTAAACCAGTGATCACGATGAGTTTCCTAAAAAGAAGAAATTTCCTGAAACTATCAGGCCTAAGCATGCTCCCTGCCGTTTTGCCATTATCGGCAGCTAAGGCGGCAACATCCTTAAAACCATTAGCTAATATAAAAAACCAAACGGTTTCATTTACAGATGATGGTGTATTTTATGAACCGGCCGAATACCTAAGCAAATTGCAGGAGATAAACGCTTCTTCACCAATAGAGATGGACTTTTATGGTGGCGGTGGTGCCGTAGCCAAGCTATGCGAGAAATTTGCTGATCTTACAGGCAAACCAGCCAGTATCTATATGCCTACCGGCACAATGGCCAACCAACTGGCTATTTCGGTACTTGCCGGAGAAAATACCAAAATTTTTGTGCAGGAAACCAGCCACATTTATCGCGATGAAGGCGACGCTGCACAATCTGTTTTTAACAAAAGACTAATACCGGTTGCAACCGGCGAGGCGTACTTCACTTTAGACCAGCTAAAAGAAGCTATCGACTACCATAACAAAGGCGAGGTATTTAAAAGTGGGATAGGCACAGTAGCTATCGAAAACCCGGTGAGGCGATGCGATGGTAAATATGTTCCGCTTGAGGAGATAAAAAAGATATCGGCATGGTGCCGGGAGAATGGTTATAAATTGCACATGGATGGTGCGCGTGTATTCCTGGCGATGGCAGTTAACGGGGTGTCATTAAAAGAGTATGCTTCTTATTTTGATACGGTTTATATCTCATTATACAAATACTTAGGCGCAGCCGGTGGTGCGGTATTGTGCGGAGATAAAGAAACCATTGGCCACATGGAACATCTGATAAAGATACATGGTGGCACCACCTTCAGCAATTGGAGTAACGCAGCGATGGCACTTCATACCCTTGATGGGTTAGAGGAACGACTGAAGCAAGCTAATACTAAGGCTGATGAGCTATTTAAAAATCTCAACAAAATGCCGGGTATCAAGATTAGCGCTATACCCGGCGGTTCCAATATTTTTAACATAGAAATTACCGGCACACATACCAAAATTTTCAATAAGGTACTACAAGATAAATATCAAATAGTAACGCACGCACGTAATGGCGTATTCCAGATACGTGTAAACGAAACGCTGTTACGGCAAAGTAACAGCGTTATAGAAAAAGCTTTTGCTGATGCTCTTAAAACTGCTAAGGCTTAGCAATTATTCGCTTTTATAAAGGGCACCTGCTTTCTCGGCAGATGTTTTGATACCTTTTATAAGTGCCGAGCTAAAGCCGTTGTGTTCCATCTCGTTAAGGCCGGCAATGGTACAGCCTTTGGGTGAAGTTACTTTGTCAATTTCCTGCTCGGGATGCGATGACAACTGCAGCAGCAGGTCTGCCGCACCTTTAGCTGTTTGTGCTGCCATTTTTAAGGCATCATGTGCGTGGAAGCCAATCTCGGTGCCACCTTGAGTTGCTGCGCGGATAGAGCGTAGGAAAAAGGCGATACCGCAAGCACAAAGCGCCGTGGCCGATGTCATCAGTTCTTCGTTTATCTGGATGCTTACACCAACAGTATCAAAGAGAGATGTTACCAGGCTTACATTTTCGGCTGATGCGTTATCTGTAGCAATACAGGTCATGCTGTGGCCTATGGCGATGGCCGTATTAGGCATAGCACGGATCACCTCAACATCTAAGCCTAATTGCGTACGGATATCCTGACAGCTAACGCCAGATACCACAGAAATCAGCAGGTGTTTAGTATGCACCACAGCCGGTTTAATCTCATCTAACAACTTATTTAATTGTTGCGGAAGGATGGCTAATACAACAATATCTGCCTTTGCAACGGCTTCGGCGTTGTTGGCGGTAACGTTATAACCCTCAGTAGCAATGTAATCCAAAGCTGCCGTATTACGGCGGGTAAGTGTTATCTGCGCGGGTGCAAAAATGCCTGCCTTAACTAAACCTTTGGCCAATGCCAAACCAATGTTTCCGCTGCCTAAAATGGCTATATGCTGTTTTGTTTCCATATTATCTTAGTTACTTAAACGTGTGCCAAAAGCTGTATTACCTTTTAATTGCCCCAGATCATCAGAGTGGCCAATAATAACCGCCTTAACGCCGCATGATATTGCCGCGAAGGCATTGTCAAGTTTCGGAATCATACCACTGTGGATAATCTGTTCTTCTTTTAGTTTGAGATAATGCTCGGGGTTTATTTCTCTTATGAGGGAGTCATCATCATTAATGTCGTGTAACACGCCTTTCTTCTCAAAGCAGTACACAAGGGTGGTTTCGTAATGCTCAGACAACGCCACTGCCACGGCTGATGCAATGGTATCGGCGTTGGTGTTCAGTAGCTGGCCCTCGCCATCATGCGTTAAAGCACAAAAAACAGGGGTGAAGCCTGCATCCAGCAGTTTGGCAATATTTTCGGGGTTGATAGAATTTTCTACAATATCACCCACAAAACCATAGTCGATAGTTTTTACGGGGCGTTTGCGGGCATGTATCATGTTACCATCCGCACCGGTTAAGCCAATGGCGTTGGCGCCATAACGCTGCAGTTGTGCCACTACGTTTTTGTTAATGAGGCCGGCATACACCATGGTAACAACACGCAAGGTATCAATATCTGTAATGCGGCGGCCGTCTATCATTTTGGCCTCAATACCCATACTTTCTGAGATTTGGGTAGCTACTTTACCACCGCCATGCACCAATATCTTATGTCCTTCAAGTGCTGTAAAATCCTTTAAAAAACGGTGCAGGTTTTCAGAGTTATCAATTACGTTGCCGCCAATTTTTATTACGTGCAGTGCTTGCATGAGTATAGTATATAAGTCCGGTAGCAATAATAGCTATTTTTTGGCTTGCAGCTGCGGTTTAATTGAATAAGCTATTCATGAGCAGCCTATTAGTTATCTTGTATCAAAATAAATAATCTGATAGTCAGTGTTTTATAGTCAATAACGTATATATAAGTTATGTAACTTAATTTTTAGTTGTAAAACTGAAAAGTAAGTTATAGATTTGAGTATGGAAGAATTAACAAAAACGGAAGAGCGCGTAATGCAGATATTATGGAAGCTAAAAACGGCTTTTGTAAAAGACATTATTGAGGCTATGCCTGATGACCCTAAGCCACCTTACAATACCATATCATCGGTAGTGCGGTTGCTGGAGAAAAAGGGCTATGTAGCTTATAAAGCTTATGGCAAAACTTATGAGTATTATCCGGCTATCAGCAAAGGGGAGTATCGTAAGGCCTCTTTCAAAAAAATGTTTACAGGTTATTTTGATGGCTCGGTTGATAATCTTTTATCGTTTATGGTGAAGGAGCAAAAACTGAGCGCCGATGATATTGAGAAAGTACAGGAGTTGATCAACAAAAATAAAAAGTAATGAAACTAATTATTTACCTGTTACAGGTATCAGCCTGCAGCGCCATTTTCTATCTCTTTTATTTTCTGCTGCTGCGCAGGTTAACCTTTTTTACCATTAACCGCTGGTATCTGCTGGGCACGTTGCTGCTGAGTTTTATTATTCCAACCATGCATTTACCGGTAACTGCAGAGCAACATCCTGCCGTTCTGCAACCCGTGGTTGATTTTAACCAGCTACAGTATTTTACGGCTAATCCTGTATCTGCTGACGTGCAAAACATCCCCGTAAGGGATACTATAGACATTCCCGTAATGCTGAAATACCTGTACAGCGCTATTGCTGCCCTGTCCCTTATAAAGCTTGCGTTTACTTTATTAATGTTCATTAAACGTTCAAAAGGCGAGCAGCTTTTTTGTATCGATAATGTACGAGTAGTAAAAGCTGGTTCTAACAGTTCGCTTTTTAACGTGGTATTTGTTAATGATAATGAACTTTCACCAGCAGAATTAAAGCAGATAGTAGCCCACGAACTGTTGCACATCCGGCTGTGGCACTCTGCCGACCGTATTATAGCCCGTATTACCCTCGCCATGCTCTGGTTTAATCCTTTCGCGTATTTCTATATCCGTTCGATGGAAGAGAACCACGAGTTTGAGGTTGATCGTATTGCCACCGGCGGTGCTGATAAAAGCGAATACGCCGCGTTGCTGTTCAAGCTATCGGTAGCCGGTAATGATTACCTGATGCACAGCTTTAGCAAAGTACCGTTGAAGAACCGCATAGCCATGTTATTTAACAAACCTACACCAAATATGAAAAAGATCATCTACACGCTTATGCTGCCTGTTGTGGCACTTAGCTCACTGGCATTTGCCAATCTGAAAACCACCAACGGCAAACAGGGAAATGCCTTTTACACCAAAACAGAATTTAAAGATAAGAACGGCGTTGAGCTGGTAAAACGCGAAGTACATATACCCGGTTCAAAAGGCGCAATGGGTATAGAGGACAGGAAAGGGGCTTCGGTAGTTTTTATTGTGAACGACAAGCTTTATAAAGAAAGTGAAGTGGCTGCTGTTGAAACGGCTGTTAAAGCAATGAAAGCTGATAGCTGGAGATCGGGCTCAACCGAATACTATAAAGGTTCAAAAAAGGACGAAGTGGCCAAATATGATCTGTTTTTTGAATTTAAAGGCAACACCAATCGTTTATCAACTCTTTTGGATACTGTAAAAAATAAATATCGCCAAAAAAGTAACCTAACACCTAAACAGCGTAAGGATTTTCAAAAGAGAAACGCGGAGTTTTCAGCGTACATATCGTCTGCAGAGGGGAAGCAAAAATATGAAACTGCTGAACGCGTTAATGGCAAAAAGCTCACTTATACAGTGATTGGTTTAATAGATACAACCATTCATTCTTCAAAATTAAGCGGCTACAAACTTCAACAAGGTAGGGATGAATTTTTATTGCCGTATAATTTTGCAAATGCAAAATTTTCAAAGGGGCAATTTAGTAATGGGGATGAATTGGAAATAACAACTTTAGGAACAATGTGGAATAAAGGTATACCGATAACAATAACTCCAACAGAAGTAAAGAAAGCTGGCAATTTAATTTACAAAAGTGCGCCGTTGCAAAAAGTCGCGTTTCTGTACGAGGCAAACAAGGTTAGGTACGCTTATGGCAAGGTAACAGATATAGAAAAATACGCCAATGGTAAATGGAAAAGTGCAATTGTAAAGGTTGACGATTATAACATCAAATTTAATATTAAACCTAATGCTCCTTCTTTTGCCTACATCCAGCCAGGAGATGAGGTAACCTTCCGTTTTGTACACGAAGTTAAAACGGGAGAAAAAGAATATACGGTTAACGATTGGGTAGCGCTATCAAACCAAATTAAAGACTACGGCGTTAAAAACCCCGATTTCTTCTACAAATTTTACGAGAAATTGTAAATGACCTTCGGTTTGTATCTTGTCTCGTCAGCAACGGATATCTAATATAGCTACTGCAACAAATACAAACAGGCCATAGAGGATAATAAGAGAAAGCACGCCGTTTAACACGTTGCCGTAAGGAGAAAGGATAAACGTACGAAAAGGTGACTCTGGCAGTGCAGTATACAAAGCATTCATTATCTTATAAATGCCAAATAACAGAAGTGCAGCGATGAGAAAAGTACCGATTTCAGCGAACATTGTGAGATTAAAGATCTAAGTTTCTGCAATCTACAAAATATCAACCTAAAACCTAAACTTTATCAAAGAGCATCGGCATCCGTTGCTCTTTTTGCTTTGCAGACTTATAGCCATTTACCTGTTATTGTAAAAATCATCTCATTTAAAACACATAACAACTTGTCATGTTAGCAGTTTACATTAAGGTTTGTAGCTTAGGTGCACAATACCGTTGTTACTATGGATAAACAGGAAAACAAAAAACCAAGGGTAGTTATTATTGGCGGGGGATTTGGCGGTGTACAGTTAGCAAAAAAATTAAAGAATGCACCGATTGAGGTGTTGCTTTTAGATAAACACAATTACCATACATTTCAGCCTCTGCTATACCAGGTAGCAACGGGGGCTATTGAGGCCGATTCTATCGGTTTTCCTATCCGTAGGATATTTGGCAGGCAAAAGAATTTTACTTTCCATTTGGCCAATGTTGATAATATAGATACAGTTAATAGCGTAGTGGAAACTACCGCGGGTAACTATAATTACGATTACCTGGTGATTGCAACCGGTGCCAATACCAACTTTTTTGGCAACCAGGAACTGGAGCATTACACCATGCCCATGAAAAATATTGCCGAGGCCCTTAATATCCGTAGCCTGATATTGCAGAATCTTGAGAAAGCATTAGTTACTGCGGATAAAGCTGAACGTGATGCTCTGCTTACATTTGTGATAGTAGGTGGTGGCCCAACAGGGGTAGAGCTTGCCGGCGCCATCTCTGAGTTGCGCGAGTACGTGCTGTGTAAAGATTATCCTGCCTTGTGCAACGCCGATATGAAAGTTTATCTAGTTGAGGGTAAAGACGAGCTTTTAGCAGCAATGTCAACCCCGGCGTCTGTTAAAGCAAAAGAGTTTTTGCAGAAAATGGATGTCACTATCTACAATGGTGTACACGTATCCAGTTACAATGGCTCGATATTGAAGATAGATAACGGTACCATCATCAACACCAAAAATGTGCTTTGGGCAGCAGGTGTAAAAGGAGAGGTGCCAACTGGTATGCCCGAGCAGACCGTAGCAAAAGGTGGTCGCCTAATAACAGATGAGATCAACCGCGTTAAGGGCTATAACAACGTGTTTGCCATAGGCGATGTTTCTGCGGTGCAAAGCGAGGCCAATCCGGGTGGATTTCCAGGCGTGGCTCAGGTGGCTTTGCAGCAGGGCAGGCACCTGGCGAAAAATCTGCAAGCTATCATTTCGGGTAAGGCCACGACACCATTTGTTTATCATGATCTGGGCACTATGGCTACTATTGGCCGCAACAAAGCGG
Organism: Mucilaginibacter conchicola; assembly: GCF_003432115.1. Taxonomy (GTDB): domain Bacteria; phylum Bacteroidota; class Bacteroidia; order Sphingobacteriales; family Sphingobacteriaceae; genus Mucilaginibacter; species Mucilaginibacter conchicola. The sequence continues at coordinate 556,081 of NZ_QWDC01000001.1, read as the reverse complement.
TAGCCGATATAAAGAAATTTAAGTTCCAGGGCTTTTTTGCATGGTTGTTGTGGATGTTTGTGCACTTGTTATCGTTAGCGGGTTTTAGTAACAAAGCCATTGTATTTTTAAACTGGGCTATTAATTATCTTACCCGTAACAGTGATAACCGTTTAATTATCCGATACTTTAAAACTGATACCATGACCGTGGATACCATTCCTCATTAACAGATGGCACCCGGGCGGTATCACTAATACCTTATAAATGCACCTGTTCCTGATCATAGCGCTGCTGGTAATTGTAAGCGCCCTGTACTCTTATGTTAATGCACGCTGGCTAAAATTGCCGGGTACTATCGGCATTATGTCGCTGGCTATTATTGGCTCGCTGATCACTATTGTGATAGACAAAGTAGATCCCAATAGTGCCAAATACCTCACCATACTGGCTAAGAATATTAATTTCTCTACCACAGTGCTCAATATTATGCTGGGTTTCCTGCTGTTTGCCAGTGCTTTTAACCTGAACACCAAAAGGTTAAAGAAAGAGATGTGGCCGGTTTTTGTGCTAAGCACTATCGGCGTTATTATTTCCTCGGCCATATTTGGAACGCTGCTGTATTATGTGATCGGCTTGCTTGATATTAAGATCCCTTATATCTATTGCCTGCTATTCGGAGCTTTGGTATCACCTACGGATCCGGTGGCGGTTGGTGCTATTATCACCCGATCCAAGCTACCAACCAATCTTTCTACCATCATCTCAGGCGAATCATTATTTAACGATGGGATAGGGCTGGTGCTTTTTATTACCCTGCTGGAAATCACACAATCTGGCGTAAATAATATCGATTTTGGCAAAGCGGTGATACTGTTTGTACAGGAAGTATTTGGTGGCATTGCTTTAGGCGCTGTAACAGGCTTGTTAGCGCACCGGTTAATGAAATCTATCAACGATTTCCAGACAATTGTACTGGTCTCATTCGGGTTGGTAATGCTCGATTCATTAGTGGCGACATACCTTCATCTTTCCATTCCTTTAGCGGTTGTAACTGCGGGGTTATTTGCCGGTGGCCGTTCTATTAATGTAGACGATAAAGACCACTCTCACCAGGCATTGGAAAAATTCTGGACATTGATAGATGAATTGTTGAACACCATGCTCTTCGTGATGATAGGTTTACAGATGGTGAACTTTCCATTCCTGCAACACTACTGGCTATCTGGCATGGTAGGCATTGTATTGATACTGGCTGCCCGCTGGGCAAGCATCATGCTACCGCTTACTTTCCTTCGCCGAAGTTTGAATGTGAATTATGGGAGTATTAATATCCTTACATGGGCAGGTTTGCGGGGCGGGATCTCTATTGCGTTAGCACTATCATTACCGGCATCAGATTACCGGCATTTTATCCTCTCGGGCACTTACTTCATCGTCATCTTCTCCATCATTGTGCAAGGGCTGACATTGAACCGGGTGATCAACGCAACATACAAGAATCAGCCGGAGAGTACAGGGAGTTAATGTTTCAGATCTCGCATGTAACGCGCTATATCCGTTTCGTTTGCGCTGGTTGAGTTGCTGAAACTGTTGATCATGTTTTGCTGCTCGGTTTCGCTGCGGTTTTGACTGAGTTTGTATTTGGCCTGCAGATCGGTAACCGCCAGTTCAAACGCTACAATTCCATTCATCATCTTGCGTTTGTAGTCTTCTGGGAGCTTATTCCACTGGCTCAGATATTCCTCTTCAAACGTGCCGATGGTTTTGGCTAATAAACCGGCAACAGCGGTTTCATCTTTTATAAGCGTGGCTTTGCCGTAAGCATGTACGGCTATATAATTCCAGGTAGGAACGTTCAGTTCTTTCTCGTAGTGTTTTGGAGATACGTAAGCATGGGGCTCAGTAAATACCACCAGCGAGGTCTCATTCTCAACCACGTTAACCTGTGGATTGGCTTTGGCAAAGTGCGAAAGTAATACCACCTCATCACCACGCTGCTCAACCACAAAAGGCAGGTGGGTAGCCTCCGGTACACCATTCATCATAGTAACAATGGCCGCAAAGCTATACTTCTGCATAAAGCTGATAGTTTGCTGTTGTTCAGTTACCTGAAAATGTTTTGGTGTATACATTTTGTTGGAGAATCAGGAAATCAAGAGTCAGGAATCAAGACAGTTGTAAAACTTTATTACAAAGCTTCCAGCATTTGTTTCAATACCGCTTGCGCCGCCCAAACACGATTACCAGCTTCGTGTACTACGATAGAACGCGGGCCATCCAGTATCTCAGATGAAAGCTCCAGATCACGGCGTACGGGCAGGCAGTGCATTACCTTTGCTTCAGGTGCCAACACATCCAGTTTGGTATTAGTTAGCATCCAATCCTCATTACCGCCGGTTACAGCGCCGTAGGGCTCATAGGCCGACCAATTCTTTACGTAGATGAAGTCTGCATCTTTCAAAGCTTCATCCTGATTATGTGTAATGGTTGCACCGTTGGTGAATTGCTCTGACAAGGCATAACCTTCTGGATGGGTAATCACAAAGTCAACATCGGCCTGGCACATCCACTCCACAAAAGAGTTTGGTACAGCCTGTGGTAATGCTTTTATGTGCGGCGCCCAGGTCAATACCACCTTAGGTCGTGCTTTGGTTTTTAATTCTTCAATAGTCACCAGATCGGCCAGGCTTTGCAACGGGTGGCGCGTGGCCGATTCAAGGCTTATTACAGGCACTTTACAAAACTCAACAAACTTATTAAAGATACTTTCGCTATAATCCTCTTCGCGGTCTGTAAGGCCGGGGAACGAGCGCACGCCGATAATATCAGAATATTCGCCCATAACGGCAGCAGCCTCGCGGATATGCTCAACGGTGGTGCCGTTCATGATCACGTTATCGCGCAGTTCCAAAGCCCATCCTTCCTTATCAATGTTCAAAACGATCACGTTCATACCCAAATTCATGGCAGCTTTTTGGGTGCTCATGCGTGTACGCAAGCTTGGGTTTAAGAAAACCAGACTAATGGTTTTATTTTTGCCCAAATGCTGGTGAGCAAACGGATCATTCTTTTCTGCTAATGCCTGGGCAACAAGTGCCTTTACATCGGTAACATCGTTTACGGAAGAAAATAGTTTCATGGGCCTTGTTTAGCCTCACCCAAAATCCCTCTCCAAGGGAGAGGGACTTGACGGCAAGTGTATTTTGTTAAGCGTTGTTTAATGTTGTTGCAAATGCCTGCAGGAACCTGTCGGCGTGTGATTTGGTCAGGTTAAGGGCTGGCAATAACCTTATCACGTTTGGCTTGGCTTCGCCGGTAAAAATGTTGTGCTTAAATAGCAGGTCTTTCTTTACGTTTGATAGCTCCTCAGGCAATTCAATACCTATCATCAGGCCTTTGCCGCGCACTTCTTTTACTTTGTCAAATTTCTTCACCTCGTCAATCAGGTAAGCGCCTATTTCGGCCGCATTCTGTAACAGGTTGTCCTGGTCGATAACTTCCAGTACCGCTAAACCTGCGGCACAAGCCAAATGGTTACCACCAAAAGTGGTACCCAGCATGCCATAAGCAGGCTTCATTTTTGGTGCGATGCTGATTGCGCCGATAGGGAAGCCGTTACCCATACCTTTTGCCATGGTATAGATATCTGCGTCTACACCTGCATGATCAGCCGCGTAAAATTTACCGGTACGTGCATAACCACATTGTACCTCATCAGCAATAAATACTGCATTGTTTGCATCACAAAGCGAACGGATCTTTTGCAGGAAACTTACCTCAGCTACCTGGATACCGCCTACACCCTGGATGCTCTCGATGATGACAGATGATACCTCATGGTCTTTAAAAGCCTGCTCAAGCGCAGCTTCATCATTCCATGGAAGGAAAACTACATTGTCGGTCTCATTAACCGGAGCAACTATCTTTGGGTTATCTGTAGCAGCAACTGCCAGCGAGGTACGGCCATGAAATGCTTTAGTAAAAGCGATGATCTTCTTTTTACCGTTGTAGAACGATGCCAGTTTCAGCGCGTTCTCATTTGCCTCGGCACCAGAATTACATAGAAATAGTTGGTAGTCTTCTTTACCTGATACATGGCCTAATTTCTCTGCCAGTTCTGTTTGCAACGGGATCTCGATAGAGTTTGAGTAAAAACCGATCTGATGCAACTGGTCTTCCAAACGCTTTACATAATGCGGATGGGTGTGACCGATAGATATCACCGCATGACCGCCGTAAAGGTCAAGGTATTCGGTGCCTTTGTCGTCAAATACCAGGCTGCCCTGGCCTTTAACTATATTGATTGGATTGATAGGATATACGTCGAATAATTTCATTACACAGAGGTAAAAGGTTAAAGGCGAAAGGATAAAGCTTTTTATCTTCCTTGTTGATGATTGGACTGAGGTCACCTTTCGCCTTTGACCTTTATCCTTTCATCTTATTAAAACGCCACCCCTTTCAATCGTAATCCGGCGCTCTCGTCAAGCCCAAACATGAGGTTCATGTTTTGTACAGCCTGTCCGGATGCGCCTTTAAGTAAATTGTCCATAATGCTGATAATAAATACTTTATTATCGTATATCTTAACCTGTATAAAGCATTTGTTAGTGTTCACTATCTGCTTCAGGTCTATATCTTTATTGGTTACATGCGTAAACGGATGGCCCGCATAATATTCCTGGTAAAGCTTTAATGCTTCAGCTTCGCTAAGGCTACTTTCGGTGTACATCGACGCGATGATGCCGCGGGTAAAGTCGCCACGGTAAGGAATAAAATTCAGCGCCCCCCAGCCCCCTGAAGGGGGAGTAAAAGCACTTGCAGCCTGGTTAAGCGACTGGTTAATCTCGTTTAAATGCTGATGGTTAAAAGCTTTGTAAACAGACAGGTTATCATTTCTCCAGGTAAAGTGCGAAGTAGGCGATAAGCTTTGTCCCGCACCGGTTGAACCTGTGGTGGCGGTTATATGCACCTCGTTATTTAGCAAACCCTTTGAAGCAAGCGGCAGCAAACCCAATTGCAAACAGGTAGCAAAGCAACCCGGGTTAGCAATATTGTTGGCAGACTTAATAGCTTCTCTATTCAACTCAGGCAAGCCATACGTAAAGTTTTTACTTTTGATTTTTGAATTTTGACTTAAACGGAAGTCCTGGCTTAAGTCTATCACTTTAATATGATCTGCAATCGCGTTCGCCTCTAAAAACTTACGCGCATCGCCATGGCCAACACAAAGGAACAATACATCAATACTGTTTGATAGCTCAGAAGAAAAGGTCAGGTCGGTATCACCGAATAAATCCTTATGAACATCATACACGTGATTACCCGCATTGCTGTTGCTGTGCACAAACACAATCTCAACATTAGGGTGATTAATCAAAATACGCAGCATTTCGCCACCGGTATAACCGGCACCGCCAACAATGCCGACGCGAACAGCCCCCCCGCCCCCTGAAGGGGGAGTAGAAGTTGCTTTTATATTTTTAGTATCGCTCATAACATTAAACTTAAATTCCCCCTTTAGGGGGTTAGAGGGCTATAAGTTAACCCGATCATTTTTTGTAGATGGTGAGGAGTAAAGGATAAACTCGAGGTCGCTGCTTTCTTTATTGCTGATAAAATGCTGCTGACCTGGTTTTATCTCAATACCCTGCTCTGGTTTTAAAACGCATATCTCGCCGTCAATTGTAAAAGTTGCACGGCCTTTAAGAATAAAGAAAAACTGAGAAGCCTTTTCGTGGTAGTGAAGTTGTTCTGATGTATCAGGCGGCATTAACTCCTGTTTAATGGATAATGCATCGGTATCAACATAATTCCAGCCGTAGCAGTCATCGCCCCATTTGTAGGTGCTTAAGCATTCACTTCTCGAAAAGATGGGGTTCTCCATAATTAATCTTGTCCGTTTACCTTGTGATAGATCATCACCTGGTTACCAAATATCTTGCTGAAGCCTTTTACGTCTTCGCCGCTCCAGGCATTGTTCATTTCGCCGTAGCTGCCAAACTTGTTGCTCATCAGGTCGTGATCCGATTCGATGCCTATCACCTGGAAACGGTATGCGTTTAACTCAACAAACACCTTGCCGCTAACCTGTTTCTGGGTATCAGTAAGGAAAGCTTCAATGTTGCGCATGATAGGGTCATGGAATTGGCCTTCGTGCAGCCAGTTGCCGTAGAAAGAAGATAACTGGTCTTTCCATGATAACTGCCATTTGGTTAACACATGTTTCTCTAAAGTATGGTGTGCTTTGATGATCACCATTGGGGCGGCTGCCTCAAAACCAACGCGGCCTTTAATACCGATAATGGTATCACCCACGTGGATATCGCGGCCAATACCATAAGGCTGAGCAATAGCTTGCAATGCTTGTATAGCTTTAGTAGGATGATCGTATTGCGTACCGTCTATAGCCTTTAGTTCGCCTTGCTCAAATACTAACTCAAGCGTTTTTGGCTCAGAGCTGGTAACTTGTGTAGGCCATGCATCCTCAGGCAAACCTAAGTGAGATGTAAGGGTTTCTTTACCGCCCACTGATGTGCCCCAGATACCTTTGTTGATAGAGTACTTCGCTTTTTCAAAGTTCATTTCAACGCCGTGTTTCTTCAGGTATTCTATCTCTTCCTCGCGGCTTAGTTTTAGGTCGCGGATAGGGGTGATGATCTCCACCTCAGGAACAAGGATATTGAAGATCATATCAAACCTTACCTGGTCGTTACCGGCACCGGTGCTGCCATGGGCAACCGCCACGGCACCAATTTCTTTTGCATAGTTTGCAATGGCAGTAGCCTGGCTTACACGCTCGGCACTAACCGATAGCGGGTAAGTATTATTCTTTAACACGTTACCGTAAATAAGGTAGCGTACGCAGGTATTGTAGAAGTTTTCGGTCTCATCAACTACATGGTGAGAGGTTACGCCCATCTGGTAAGCGCGTTCTTCCACGTTTTTCAACTCTTCATCGCTGAAACCGCCGGTGTTAACAATAACTGAGTGCACCTCGTAACCAAGGTCGCGTGTTAAATAAATACAGCAAAAAGATGTATCCAATCCGCCGCTGTATGCAAGTACTACTTTTTTCTTGTCCATTGTTGTTTTGTCATGGTACAGATGCAATATTCAGCACCTGATATTTGTATTAAAACGCGATCACCGCGTGTTGTATTCTTATCCGGGGGAGACGCGAGATATCGCGTCTCTACATATTAATGCAATGCAACGATCTTTTCCATTCTCTTTTTTATCGCAGCTTCAATACGCTCCAAAAGCGTTGCTTTATGGGTAATCTTCTTCATCTTTTCCTCGTATTGCTTTTGCGCTTCTTCCGGGTCAAAAAGCATGGCGGTGCACATGCAATTCTTACGATTTTTGCTCATCAGGATATCGTAGTTAACGCAGCTTTTGCATCCTTTCCAGAAATCCTCGTCCTGGGTAAGCTCAGAGTAGGTAACCGGTTCGTAACCCAGGTCAGAGTTTATCTTCATTACGGCCAAACCGGTGGTTAAACCAAATATTTTGGCATGAGGATATTTCTTACGCGAAAGTTTAAATACTTCTTCTTTGATAGCTTTAGCCAAACCTACCTTACGGAAAATAGGGTTAACAATAAGGCCCGAGTTGGCTACGAAATCGCCGTGGCTCCAGGTCTCAATGTAGCAGAAACCAGCCCAGGTGCCGTCTTTATGCAATGCTATCACAGCTTTACCTTCCAGCATCTTGTTGGCCACATACTCCGGCGAGCGTTGGGCAATACCGGTACCACGGGCCTTTGCAGACTCGGCCATTTCCTCACATATCATAGCAGCATAGTCTGCATGTTGGGCAGAAGCTACAATTATATCAAAATCTTGTATGGTCATTATTATAGAAAAAATACCGTTAAATTATTGGCTTTACTAAGGCCTTATAATTAGAAGAACGTTGTTTAAAGAAGTTTAAATACTTCTTTGTTCAGGTTTTTGATCAGATAAGATCAATTCAAACCCTTGGTATAAACAATCGTCGTCGGTTAGGGAGAAAGGTCAAAACAACAGACACTAAACCAGCAATAACAGGTGCAAATACTGCCCTGATATCTATCTTGTTTATGTTTTGTTTTTTCATTTTTTCTTAAAAGATGGGTTGCTTTTAAAATTTGTGCAAATTATTGCATTAAATTTTATTTATGCAAGAAAAAACTTCGATTATTTACCCCATAAAACAAAACATTACAATTGGGAAATATTAGGGTAATGATGCTGCAAATTAGATGAGTTTACTGCTCCTTGTAAACTTTACAAAAATATATAGAGGCGGGTGTCACAGTGGCTGGTAAAATATCGTCTGTACCGGCAACGTAAATATGGCATCGTGATAACACGGTGCTTTAATTTCTTCAGTATGAAAACAGACAAAACACAACTCCTAAACCAACTTATTGCAAGGGTTGAACAAAACATTACAGACACCCAGCACCTATTAACCGAACCGCTTGATGTGCTAACTGCCCGCCCGCGATACGGTGCCTGGAATGTTATTGAAATTATAACACATCTCAACACTTATAACAATCATTATTTACCTGCTATAAAAGTTGCCATTAATAAAGGAAAGCGCAGTAATGATCTTATTTATAAAAGCAGCTGGCTGGGCGATTATTTTGTGAAGATGATGGAACCGGTAGATGGTAATATTTCAAAGAAATATAAGGCTGCTGCCAAACATAAACCCATCTCTCAAAATAATACCGTTAACGTTAACAAATACATATTAGACCAAAAAATATTATTAGATTTACTGCAACGTTCGGCCAATATAGACCTTGTGGATAATAAAATTCCGGTAAGTATTGCACCGGCGATAAAACTGCGCCTTGGCGATGTTTACAGGTTCCTGATAGCGCACCAGCAAAGGCACTTTATACAGATAGCAAACAACCTTAAGTTGTTGGTTTCGGCATAGGGATTGCGGTTTTACGGCAAAATGAACGTTTTTAACAGGCCTGTTTAGCCGTAAACGCATCCGATAATGAAAAAACTATTTGCGCTGATCCTTTTAACCGCTCCGTTTTTTGGCTTTAGCCAGTCCATTATTCCTCAGCCTGCGTCTATGACACCTACTGAAGGGCATTTCATCTTGAAAAATGGTACGGGTGTGGCTTATAACAGCAAAACGTTGCTGCCAATGTATAGTTATCTGCAAAGCTCTCTGTCTAAAGGTACAGGCAAGAAGGTAACTAATAAGAAAGGCAATGCACATATCACATTACGATTGGTTAAAGGCGATCCTGCGGCAGGTAGTTATTCGTTAACGGTTAATCCCAGAGGGATAGACATTGCTGCATCAGGCAAGGAGGGAGTTTTTAACGGCATCCAATCCTTGCTGCAACTGGCAGAGCAAAGTGATACTATCCCGAGCATAACCATAAACGATGCGCCGCGTTACCAATGGCGAGGATTTATGTTGGATGAGTCGCGACACTTCTTTGGCAAGGCCAAAGTGAAAATGCTGCTGGATTGGATGGCGCGATATAAACTGAACCATTTTCACTGGCATTTAACCGATAGCCATGGCTGGCGCTTGCAGATCAAAAAATATCCAAAGCTTGCTTCAATAGGTGGTAAAGGCAACTTTACCGATAGCACAGCCGAGGCAAAATATTATACACAGGCAGATATTAAAGAAATTGTTGCTTACGCAAAAGCTCGCTTTATTACTGTGGTGCCCGAGATTGATATGCCTGGCCATGCTACGGCAGCCAATCGCGCTTACCCGCAATTTAGTGGTGGTAGCGATGGCGCCAGTTATGCTAACTTTACCTTCGACCCGTCGCAGGAGAAGACCTACGCTTACCTTGGCAATATCCTTAGAGAAACAAACAGCCTTTTTCCTGCAAAAATGATACACCTGGGCGGTGATGAGGTTTTCCTGGGGATACAGGCCTGGTGGAAGAAGCCCTTAGTACTGTCGTTGATGAAGAAAAAGGGTTATAAAAACCCGACCGAGTTGGAGCATTATTTTTTTAGAAGGATGGGTGATACTGTCTTCAAACTCGGCAATAAAGTTTTATGTTGGGATGAGGCTGTAGAAGCCGATCTGCCGCCAAGCAAGACCATCGTTTTCTGGTGGCGACAAAATAAGCCAAAAAGCCTGCAGATGGCGCTGGACAAGAAGTATCAAGTGGTGCTTTGTCCGCGTATGCCCATGTATCTTGATTTTGTGCAGGATAGCACGCATATATCCGGCCGCAGATGGGATGACTCTGAAGTTGAGGGCTATCACTTGCTTAGCAAATACAATCGGGTAGAGAATGTATATAATTTCCCGGATGCGTTTATGAACGAAGAGCAGCTTAAATCGACCGCAATACTGGGCGTACAAGCCAACATCTGGACAGAAACGGTAGGCTCACACAAACGCCTCGATTATATGCTTTTCCCACGCATGGCCGCATTAGCAGAGGCCGGCTGGACTATCAAGGCTAACAAGAATACAGATGCTTTCGCCAAGAAAATGTTGGGGGAATTGAAGCGCTATGATAAAGCAGGTATCTACTATTACGATGCTTTTAATCCTACAGCACACCCCGAGCCGGTAGATTTTGCGCCAAAGGAAAAGGTGAAGGACTGATGGATGCAAATCCGCTTTTGATCACGCTGAAGATTGATGATGTTTCGCAGCAGTATTTTAACGCGCTGCGTAAGCAATATTTCCCGCCGGAACGAAATTTTCTGGATGCACACCTGATGTTGTTTCATCAATTGCCTGCTGATGAGCAAAAAATTGATAGCGATATAGCAGATATCGTATCTTCCATAAAGGTCTTTAATATGCAAGTAAGCGGGCCTGCTACCATAGGCAGGGGGGTAGCTTATAAAATTGAATCGGCAGAATTACGAATTATGCATAAGCAGATGCAGCAGCTATGGCAACAATGGCTTATTCCGCAAGACCAGCATAAGCTTTGGCCTCACATCACCATCCAAAATAAAGTTGAACCGGCGGTTGCGCAGGAAACTTTAAAAAAAGTTTCTACCGGCTTTCAACCGTTTTTAGTCACCGCGCAGGGCTTAATGTTGTGGGAATACCAGGGCGGGCCATGGAAATTTATGGGCGAATGGCGATTCCCTGCGTAAATAAATTGGCTCACAATCAGCTTCATAACGTTATTTAAAGCCTTTTTTAACATTTTGTTAATCGAAAACGCATCTTTTTCTATCTTTGCGGCGGGTAAGTCTTTTACGGCCAGCTCCTCTTGAACTCCCCCAGGGTGGGAACGCAGCAAGGGTAGAGAGTTGAGCGGCGCGATAAAAGTAGCTTACCCATTTTTTGTGCCCAAAATTTCGGTCTCTCCTGAAAAGTCTCCTCAACTTCATAATTCCAAATTCAGTGTTCATCGGTTCGGTATTATAGCTGTAAGCGCTTATCTTAGCCGCTATGCTTGATGTATTGATAATTGGCGGCGGCCCCATTGGTATTGCCTGCGGCTTAGCCGCACAAAAAGCCGGATTAAGTTTTGTTATTGTTGAGAAAGGTTGCCTGGTGAACTCGCTGTACAACTATCCCTCAACCATGACCTTCTTTTCTACTTCAGAAAAGCTGGAGATAGGCGGCATCCCGTTCGTTACCATCAGCAATAAACCAACGCGTGCCGAGGCGTTGGAGTATTACCGCCGAGTAGCGGTATCAAACCAGTTGCCTATCCGTTTATTTGAGGAGATAACAAGCGTTAAGCCTATTTATGGTGGATACGAGATCGAATCTGCTAAGGCAACTTATCAGGCTAAAAAAGTTATCCTGTCAACAGGTTTCTATGATATAGCTGTTAACTTGGATATCCCCGGCGAAGACTTGCCGAAAGTAAAGCACTATTACAAAGACCCGCACTATTATGCCATGCAGAATGTAGTGGTGGTAGGCAGCAGCAACTCGGCTATTGATGTGGCTTTAGAGACCTACCGCAAGGGTGCTAATGTTACGTTAGTGATCCGTGGCGATGAGGTGAGCAACCGTGTTAAATACTGGGTGAGGCCAGATATCATTAACCGCATTAAAGAGGGGAGCGTTAAAGCCTATTTCAACAGTAACCTTGCCGCTATAAGAGAAGATGAAGTGGATATTGATACCCCCGAAGGCCGCGTTACTATTCCTAACGATTTTGTAATGGCCATGACAGGCTATAAACCCAATTTTGATTTTCTGGCTAAATTGGGCATTAACCTTACAGAAGATAAATTTATCCCCGAATACAACCCGCAAACCATGGAAACCAACCAGCCAGGCCTATACCTTGCCGGCGTAGTTTGCGGCGGACTGGATACCCACCTATGGTTTATCGAGAACTCGCGCATCCATGCGGACATGATCGTGAATGATATTCTGGCGAAGAAGTAGGTTATAAAATATGTCATTGCGAGCGATAGCGTGGCAATCTCCTCGCATGTTGGTATAAACGCGACGAGATTGCCGCGTCGCCTTCGGCTTCTCGCAATGACATAATTTTTGGACTCTAATTACCCTTCCTTAACGATATTTCTCTGTAAAATCTAAATGGCCCGGTCTCATCACTGCATTTATGCAAAACGGTGATGTTCCGGACATGAAATGTGTTTGTAAATTCAAGCTTCTGGAAATGTGGCCAAAGGACATTGAAAGATTCCAATGAAATTGTCTTAGCAATTGTTATATGAGGATTAATTCTTTCAGTTGGTTTGAAAATTTGAGTAATTCTATTGAACCACGCCATGGTTATCGGATCCAAATTCAGTTTTGCACAAATTGTACGAAGGTCTCCATGTTTCAAGAAGTCAAAGCCCGTTATCGTGAGTTCTATCGGTGGCATAATCTTTAAATGATTCTCCACCATTTGATAATAATCGGTGTAATTAAATACTTTTTTTGAACTATCTAAATCAAAGGGGTAGGACGGGAATGAAATATGCGCTCTGGAATCCATGCTATCAAACTCTCCAATATGCTTTTTACAAGCTCGCTTAAAAAGTTTGATTTGAGCATCACTTTCTTTTGGCAGAGATATCCGGTTCATGAAATAGATATGCCTTTTCTCAGTCATCTCAGAATAAATTCACTTGTTTATCGCTGTTTGTTTCGGTGTGGTACTGCAGGCTTTTGTTGCCTCTAAACGGAATATTCTTCACCGTTTGCCATTTGGCATAGGGCTCGAAAGTCTCACGCCTGGTGACCGTTAGCTCAGCGGCCCAAAAGGGCTCTGTCCATTTCTTATGGCGGAAGTTTGGCCAAAGCGTTTTAAACTGTTCATCGGTGATATTACGGCAAACCGTTATGTGCGGTATGATGGCTTTTTTAACGCCAAGGTTCTTCTTCATCAACTCAAACCAGGCATCAACCGCCGTGCTATTACGTATGGCGGCATAGATGGTCTTTTTATCGTGCAGATGATTGAAATATTTAAAACCATCAATATGCAAAAGCACCGGCGGCATAATGGCTACGCGTTGTTCCGTAAGGCTGATGGTTTGCTCTGTGAAAAATGTTTTTTGCCGCTCAATATGCGCCAGGCTAATATGCGCCGGCGAGTTCATGCTCTGAAAATCGCCAATATATTTTACCGATGCTTTTTTATATCGTGCCACCTCGTTAACAACGGTTTGAGGAGGCGAAAGCAGAAAAAGATAGTCGGCGTATCCGGTCATAATATTAATATTGGTCTACAAATTTTGCTAATAATTTTAGCAAATAAAAATAAATTTTCATATTTGTGTATGGATGCAAAGCGCTATATCGTACACATAGATCTCGACTCATTCTTCGTGTCTGTTGAGCGGAAGTTTGATCCTACGCTTATAGGCAAGCCGGTCATTATCGGTGGCTCAAAAGACAGGGGAGTGGTTTCATCCGCCAGTTACGAGGCAAGGGCTTTCGGCATTCATTCGGCTATGCCAACCAAGCAGGCTTTGAAGCTTTGTCCGCATGCTATTGTGGTGCGTGGCACGCATGGGCGCTATTCAGAAGCCTCACGCGAGGTTACGCAAATCATTCATGATATGGTGCCGTTGTACCAGAAATCGTCGGTAGATGAGTTCTATATCGATCTTACGGGTATGGATCGTTTTTACGATCCTTATAAGCTGGCTACTGATCTGCGGCAAAAAGTGATCCGCGAAACCGGGCTGCCCATATCCTTCGGGATGGCATCGGGCAAAACCATTGCCAAGATGGCTACCAATCAAGCTAAACCTAACGGACAGCTTTGGATAAAGCACGGAGAGGAGAAAACGTTTTTAGCACCACTAAACATTCGTAAGATACCCGGCCTGGGCGAGAGTACCTGCCAGAAGCTTTACCAGTACGGGCTGGAGAAAATCGGCGACCTGCAACGCGTTAACCTCAAATTTCTGGAAGCCACTTTCGGGAAGATGGGGCTATATATCTACAACAAAGCCAACGGTTTTGATGAAAGCGAAGTTGCCCCGCATGGCGACCGTAAATCCATTTCCACGGAGCATACTTTTGAAAGTGATGTTAAAGATCCTCGTACGCTGGAGAACATTCTTATCGCCATGACCGAGGAACTATCGGGTAAGTTGCGCCGGGAGAATAAGCTGGCATCGTGCCTGGCCATCAAAATACGTTACGCCAATTTTGAAACCCATACGCAGCAACAGAAAATAGCCTTTACCGCTGCCGAACATATTCTTATCCCAGGTATAAAAAACCTACTCAATAAAGCCTGGAGCCGTCACAGGCCTATAAGGCTCATAGGTGTGAGGCTGAGCAACCTTTGTACCGGCAGCTACCAGATAAACCTTTTTGAGGATAACGAGGAACGTATAAGGCTTTACCAGGCCATGGATAATATAAATTTCAGGTTTGGGGATAAAACAGTTTGCCGGGCATCGGGTATGGAGATAGGTACGCGTACGTTTAACCCTTTCATGGCCAAATAAAAAGGCCCGCTGCCCGGTAAAAGGCAACGGACCATACACAAACACATGCTTAGTTAGGAATGTTGTAAGTGCGTTTAACTTCTTGGTAATCGTTCATGTTTACTTTTTTAGCAGCTGCCAATTTCTTTCCGCCGGGGATGATTACATAACGGTACTGCAACACAGTTGAGAGATTTACCGAGTTTGAATTATCAAGCGTAAAACGCGTAATGTTAAAATGTTTAAACCTTGGCGCGAAATTGATCATACTTGTTTTATTACCTGCATAAGTGGTATGCGGTAACGGAAATACGCCACCACCGTAGGTAAAATAAACGTTGATAGATGCATTGCTCAATACTTCGGTTGTTAAGGCCGGCGCGTTGATATCAGCCACGTGCATATTTGAATTGTCAATAATTGAATCCCTGAAATTTTTTGCGTACACCCAATCTGAATATAGCACATTAGCAGTGCCCGTTGCACCTGTAGCTCCTTTGGCACCTGCAGCGCCAGTTGCACCCTTTGCGCCATCGTCACCTTTGTCGCCCTTTTCGCCTTGCGGCCCTTCATCTCCTTTTTTGCAGGCCGCCAGCATTGTCACTGCAATAAATAGCAGCAGTAGTTTTTTTGTAAATGTTTTAATAGTTTCCATAGCTTGTGTGTTTAATTATCACAATATGAAAGCTTTATGATTGATATTTTATGCCGATGAGTGGATGCCGCTATCCACTTAGCGAATAGCCGGATCTACCGAGCGACCGATTTTGGCAAACCATCCGGTTGAAACTTTTGTTGACTTTAAAGCCTATGGTAAAATTTACACGGTGTTTTATATTTCTGATGGTTTGTGCAGTTTGCGTGGCTGTGGGTAACAAAGCCTGTGCGCAGTTTAACGATTCTACTTTTTATCATACCGCGTTCCAATCCACCGGCTCTATCAACAAAACCCGCGACGGTACCGCTTACCTGCTCAATAATGGCCTTAAGTTTAATGTGAAGCGAAAAGATGTGTCGCTTAATTTTAACAACAGCTGGATCTACGGCAAGCAGAACCGAAACCTTACCAATAATGATTTTTCCAGCTCGCTGGATTTTAACCTCTACAAAAGCATCCCGCATTTTTATTACTGGGGATTGGCCAACTACAACACCAGTTACTCGCTCAAGATCAACAACCAATTGCTGACGGGGGCGGGGATTGCCTACAGTATTTTTGATAGCGCCAACGCCTACCTTAACCTAAGCGAAGGCGTTTTATTTGACAGCAGCGACCTGATGCTGGCCAACAATATTCGCGATGAGTATACCACCTTCCGCAACTCGCTGCGTTTGCAGTTCAGGTTCAATATCAACGATAGGATCGTGATAGACGGCTCCAACTTCCTACAGAACTCCTTTGAGCGCGGCAACGACTTCAACATCCGCTCAACCACCAACCTGTCCTTTAAAGTGCAAAAATGGCTGGCGCTAACAACATCTTTGAATTACAACCGCGTAAACCGCACGCTGAGCGAAAACTTGTTGTTTACTTATGGTTTGACTTTGGAGAAGTGGTTTTAGGGGGGATTTAGGTTTTCCTACTTTAGTAAGCAATTTTGCTACCAAGTAAAGTAATTGCAAATCAAAAAAACTTACCTATTTTCATAAATAGAGTCATTTTTTTAACAATCTGCTTTAGATGCCTGATTGTTTTTAAGAACTTTTTTTTATTCAACCCAATTTTATCATATGGAAATGGTAGTCATATATGGAGCGATAACTTTGCATAGAGATTATATTCGCTCGATCGACTTTATCAAATCTTTGGAAGATCATTTAAAGTTTCCAGAGATAAGTACCTCGGATTTTGGCCTTGGAGATTACAATAGGTATTACCATGAAAATAATTTAATGTACGATTACAGCTGGAATAATATGATTATAAGCTACGCTTGTACTACTGGTGCTGCGATTTTTGATGATGGCAATCTTGATTTGTTTATCTTAAAGATGGAACACGTTTTGCGGAATATAGATTTTGCCAAGGCTATTGTTCACATTCAATCAGTTGAATCGTCAGAAAACGCTGACTTGTTTTGGGAGAAGCGGGAGCATCGCTATTTTGATAGTCAATTAGATTTGGAAGAACAGCACTTGTTTGAAACAGATGAATGGAATTTCGGGTACGGAAGAAGGTCATTAACAGGATACTTAATTGACTCGGAAGAAAACATTTGGCATTCTTTGAATGAACATCCATACCCTGCTATATTGTCTGAAAAATATTTCCGAAACTTTGTTGATAGAATTAAACAAGCTGGAGATGATTGGGTTTCAATGTCTGACTTAGAGAAGGCCTTCTTACCAAATCAAATAGAACTCCGAAGGATAATCAACTATCTGGGCTTCAAAAAGACGATAAGTGTAAAAACAGAAAATGGTCAGAAATGGATTCGGGTAGTCAGGCCAGATTTTTTAAATATCGAACTATTTTATAAATAGCAAATATTTCTATAAAAAGGAGCCTCGGTGTTTCTACTCAACCCTTCAAAATCCTCTATATTCACCCCACTCAACAACCATCACAATTCATGTCAAACAATTCTCCCGCATTTAACCAGGGCCTGCAAACCGGCGTGGTTAAACAACTTACCGGCGATCCTGATAATTTATTCCGCGTGCTGGTAACGCTTACTTCCGCATCTGAAGAAATTACCGATGTATGGGCGCGTATAGCCAACCTGTATGCAACTAATCACGCCGGTATGGTATTTTTACCAGAGGTGGGCGATGAGGTACTGATATCCTTTATCGGCGGGGATGAAGAACAGGCAGTGATCCTGGGCTCGTTATTTGGCCGTACAAACAAATGCCTCGTTGCGGCAACAGAAAATAATGCGATAAAAAGCATTACCACAAAAAATCAGCTTCAGATAAATTTTGATGACAACAATAAATCGATAGAAATAAAAACGCCTGACGGCAATAAAATAACTATCTCAGATAACGACGGCGGGATTGTTATTGAAGATATGAATGCCAACAGCGTGCAGCTATCCTCAACAGGAATTAGTTTGCGAAGTAACGGAGATATAAATTTGGATGCCAAAGGGAGTATTAACATAAATGCCAATACCAATGTGAAGGTTAAGGCTGATGCCGGCAATATCATGTTAAAAGGAGTGAATATTGTAAACCAGGCAAATGCAAGCTTTAAAGCCACGGGCCAGGCTCAGGCCGAGCTTTCTGCCTCAGGGCAAACAGTAGTAAAAGGCGCAATAGTAATGATAAACTAATTATGGGAGCACCAGCAGCAAGACTAACAGATATGCATACATGCCCGATGGTAACACCGGGTGTACCGCCAATTCCGCACGTAGGAGGCCCAATTACAGGCCCCGGCGCACCAACGGTGCTGATAGGTGGTTTGCCGGCAGCAAAAGAAGGAGATATGGCAGTTTGTGTGGGGCCACCAGACTCAATAATAAAAGGTTCATCGTCGGTCATGATAGGTGGAATGCCCGCAGCCCGCATGGGAGATACAACTGCACATGGCGGCACAATTGTATTAGGTTGCCCAACAGTGCTTATAGGCGGGTAGCAAACAAAAAAGCCCCGATATTGCTATCGGGGCTTCTAACGTACCCAGCGCCGGAGTCGAACCGGCACGGTTTCCCACAGGTGTTTGAGACCAGCGCGTCTACCAATTCCGCCAGCTGGGCATGCGCTAAGCATATTTGCTTATAAGCGGGCTGCAAATGTATCTAAACTCTCTTTAATTCGCAACAGATATTTTTGTCTGTAATAAATATTTGCAATTTCGTTTAGCCTGTCTTGCTTTGCAGTATCGTTTAAAGTAGGGTAATCTTTGGTTAGGCTGATTAATTCTTCGTTCATATCGCCTTCTATAGCAGCAACTTCTGCGCTTATCTCGCCAAATTGCTCGGCGTTTTCAATTTCCATGAGGCGTTCATTAATGTCCATCATTTCCATTAAAAAATCTGCAGGTAATGATGGTTTTGCACCCTCGCTAACCAGGTCATGAAGCTTTAAAACGTACTCTAACACCTTATTTGGGTCGCTTAAAGTCTGGTAAGCTTTGTTATTTAGCGTAGAAAGTTCAAGTATTTCCTGTTGCTTTTCGTCGCTTTCGTTGGCATGAAAATCGGGGTGGTACTGCTTGCTTAAAGCGTAGAACTGTTTCTTTATATGGGCGGCATCCGGGTGAAAGCTTTCGGGGATGTCGTAAAATTCAAAATAATTCATCGGTACAAAACTACTAATTTTACTGCTGCTGAATTATCAGGCCAAAAAATATGCCGCTATTTTACGATCAGATGAACCGTGTTATTGAATTGCCTGCTTTGCCGCAGCGCATTATATCCATAGTACCCTCGCAAACGGAGCTTCTTTTTGATTTAGGCCTTGATGAGCGCATTGTTGGTATAACCAAATTCTGTATCCATCCTGCAGATAAAGTGCAGCAGGTTACTAAAGTTGGCGGCACCAAACAATTGAACATGGATGTTATCTACTCGCTAAAGCCCGATCTCATTATCGCCAACAAAGAAGAGAACGAACAAGGGCAGATCGAGGAATTGATGCAGCATTATCCGGTATGGATAAGCGATATTGATGATCTGGATTCCGCGCTGGACATGATAAACAGGATAGGTGAGTTAACTGGCACAACGGAAAAAGCGATAAGTATCGTAAAGACTATTAAAGCAGGTTTTAGAGAGTTGAAAGCTGCTGAAAACAGGCTAAGCTGTGCCTACCTCATTTGGCGAAAGCCTTACATGGCCGCCGGTGCCGGCACATTTATCAATGATATGCTGCAAAGGTGCGGTATCAGTAACCTTGTTGCCGCCGAGCGATATCCGGTTGTGGCAGACGAGGATTTGCAGGCTTTAAACCCCGAAGTGTTAATGCTATCCTCAGAACCCTATCCGTTTTCTGAAAAGCACTTAGAAGAGTTTAAAGCGCTATTGCCAAACGCTAAGATAACTTTGGTTAATGGCGAGCTGTTTTCGTGGTATGGCAGCCGTTTGTTGCGCTCGCCGGCTTACTTCAAGGGCTTAATTGAAAACTTTCTGCCAAATAATGAGGAAGATACACAAAATTGAAAATTTTGATTTTACAATTCGGGTATAAACGCTATCTTTGCGGTCTCTTAAAAACCAAACGCGGAAGTGGCGTAATTGGTAGCCGCACCAGACTTAGGATCTGGCGCCGCGAGGCGTGGGGGTTCGAGTCCCTTCTTCCGCACAGCAATTTTAAAGCCCTGATAGCAATATCGGGGCTTTTTTGTTTACTCACTTTTCCGTTTTACTCTCTCTGATTAATATCTTTACCGTTACTAATGCCTCACAAAATGAAGAGATCTTTACTGCTTGCCTTCCTGTTATCTCCGTTCATCAGTTTTGCTCAAAATGCCGATTCGGCGTGGTTTGTAAATAATTACGTGAAGAAAGAGGTGATGATTCCCATGCGCGATGGTGCAAAACTTTTTACCTCGATTTATGCGCCTAAGGATGGTAACGGGAAGCATCCGATACTTATTACCCGCACACCGTACTCATGTTATCCGTATGGTGAGGCATTTCGCCCGTACTGGCGCAGCTTTATGATGGCATACCTTAAAGAAGGTTATATACTGGTTACGCAGGATATCCGCGGCCGCTGGATGAGCGAGGGCAAGTTTGAGGTAGTAAGACCTTTTAATCCAAATAAAAAAACCAAAAACGATATTGACGAAGCAAGCGATACTTATGACAGTATAGACTGGCTGGTGAAAAACATTAAAGGCAATAACGGTAAAGTTGGTGTTTCGGGCATATCATTCCCGGGTTTTTATGCAACTATGGCAGCTTTAAGCGGTCATCCTGCGTTGGTGGCTGTTAGTCCGCAGGCACCGGTTACTGACAGGTTCTTTGGCGATGACGACCACCATAACGGTGTGCTGTTTCTGATGGATGCCTTTGATTTCCATGTAGGATATGGATTTAGTCAGCCGAGGCCACAGCCTACCAAACTGCCTGCTAAAACCTTGGAGTTCACTAACCGCGATAACTACGATTACTACCTGAAGATGGGCGCCTTGCCAAACTTTACTAGAGTGGCGGGTGATAGCCTGGAGTTTTGGAACAATATGATGAAGCATCCCAACTTTGATGCCTGGTGGAAAGCGCGGGATGCCCGCAGCGGTATCAAAAATGTAAAGCCAGCTATGTTGGTTGTGGGCGGTTTATTTGATGCCGAGGATAACTTCGGCGCATGGAATACCTACCAGGCACTGGTTAAACAGAGTCCTAAAACCAACAGCAAACTGGTTGTAGGCCCATGGTACCATGGCCAGTGGGCGAGTGGTAACGGCACGCATTTAGGTAATATCAATTTCGATAGCAATACGGCAACCTGGTACACGCAGAATATTGAGATCCCTTTCTTTGACTACTACCTGCTGGGCAAAGGCTCTATCGACAGTATAAAACAAGCGACCATTTTTTTCTCGGGAGAGAACAAATGGCGTACGTTTGATGAGTGGCCGGTTAAGAGTGCCGTGCAAACACCGGTTTATTTAAGAGAAGGCGGAAAGCTATCCTTTCAACAGGTACAAACCTTTGCACCGGCATTTGACAGCTATGTGAGCGACCCGGCTAAACCTGTCCCTTATGCTGAAAACGTGCATTTTAGCCGTACCCGCGAATACATGACCGACGACCAGCGCTTTGCCGCCCGCCGCCCTGATGTGTTGGTTTACGAGATGGAAGTGTTAGATAAAGATATCACCATTGGCGGCCCCGTAACTGCCGATCTGCTGGTTGCCATAAGTGGCACAGATGCCGATTTTGTGGTGAAGTTGATAGATGTTTTCCCTGAGGATGCCGGTACTAATCCCGCAACTAAATACCCGATGGGCGGCTACCAGATGCTGGTACGCGGCGATATTATGCGCGGCAGGTACCGCAACAGCTTTGAAAAACCCGAGGCATTTACGCCGGGCCAAACCGCTCACGTAAAATTCACCATGCCCGATGTTGCCCACACGTTTAAAAAAGGCCACAAAATAATGGTGCAGATACAAAGCAGCTGGTTTCCGCTGGCCGACCGCAACCCGCAGCAGTTTGTAGACATCTATCAGGCTAAAGACAGCGATTTTGTAAAAGAGACCATCAATATCTACCAAAATCAATCAAAGGTGATGTTGCCGGTGTTGAAGTAATGCAGATTAAAATTACAAGTGATGCCCGCGCTAAGCAGAATATCATTTCCATCATTGGCCGGTAGTGGCTACCTTCAGGAAATTCCAAGCCTGAGCAAGGGTTTGGATCTGAGCCTGAAGAGTAACGTTACTTTTTTTGTTGGCGAGAATGGTTCCGGTAAATCAACGTTGTTAGAAGGTATTGCCGAGCAGTGTGGCTTTAGCTTGAGGGGCGGTAACCGTAACCATAATTTTAATACAGGTTACAGGTTTGAAGGGTATGAGTCGGCCCTGGCCGCTTACCTTAGTCTTGGCTGGTCGCCTAAGCGGATCAGCGAAGGTTTTTTTATGCGGGCTGAGAGTTTCTTTAATTTTGCATCGTACATAGATGAACTGGCTAAAGACGACCGCCGTATCCTCCGCGCTTATGGGGGGCGGTCGCTGCATGAGCAATCGCATGGCGAATCTTTCCTGTCGCTTTTCAATAACCAGTTTGAAAGTGGGATCTATATTTTGGATGAGCCTGAGGCAGCGTTGTCGCCTGCCAGGGTGTTGGCATTTATGTCTGTAATAAGTGAACTCGAAAAAAGCGGACGGGCCCAATTTCTTATCGCCACGCACTCGCCGATATTGCTCTGCTACCCCGAAGCTACCATTCTGCAATTTGATGAAACCGGCGTTCATGAAACCAGTTATGAGGATACCGAACACTTCTCGCTAACTAAGTCTTTTTTAAATAACCCGGATATGTACCTGAGGCATCTGATGGGATAAGCAGAAGGTAATGACAGGTTTTGTTTAGCGTTCCCTTTTACTTAAATTTGATTAATGGCAATGACGGAAAATAAGGAATCGAATTTTACTGAAGCAGAAATTGAGCAATTGAGAGAAGGTTTGAAACGTACTTATAAAGAGCGTTTTTTGATGGCTACTCGTCTCTATAAAATTCAGCTAACTATGCAAAAGGCGGTGATCACTCACAAACCATTTGTTGTTAAGTAACTGTTATGGATATTTTCGATGAAGAGATTTTAGCTTTTTGGGCAGCACTCCAAAAACATGAAGTTAAATATATTATGGTTGGCGGGTATGCTATTAATCTTCATGGTTATCATCGTTTTACCGGCGACATGGATATATGGCTTGAAGACGATATTAAGAATCGAAAAAAACTTCGTCAGGCATTTATTGATTGTGGAATGCCGGATTATGCTATGATAGAAACAATGCAGTTTATTGTAGGATGGACAGCGTTTCATCTTAACAACGGCCTTGAATTGGATATAATGACCGAAATGAAAGGACTCGAGGCTTATTCATTTGATGAATGTCTGACAATGGCTTCAATTGCTGATATAGATGGCGTAGAAGTACCATTTTTGCATCTAAACCAACTGATAGATAATAAAAAAGTGATAAATCGTCCTAAAGATCAAAATGACGTAATCGCTTTAGAGCAGATACAAAAATTAAGAAACGGAAATAATTCTGCCGATTAAATTAGTTAGGATTCAATTTTTTTCTTAAAAAGCCTCACTCCACCACCGTCACACATTCGTCCTCTATCAAACTCTCTCCACGATAGCGGCGGATGAGTTGTGCAGTAGCTACTACATCTTTCTGGCAATAGGTACTGATGCGCTCTAAGGAATTTTCTACCCAGTAAACGTGGCCAACCTGGCTGCCGTCTATATCGTCTTTTGGGGTGGGTATGTCAAATATGGCGGTGAGCAGGTTAAGTGAGGTGTAACTTTTATAATCGCCGAATTTCCATAGCTCCATGGTATCCAAGTGTTGTATCTCCCAGGGTTTTTTGCCCTGCATCTGTAAATGCGGCGGAAATGGGATGCCGTGAATAAGCATGCGGCGGCAGATGTACGGAAAATCAAACTCTTTACCATTATGCGCGCAAAGGATAATATTCAGCGGTTGTCCCTTCAGCATCTTGCCGAAATCTTCAAGCAGTTGTTTTTCATTGTGCCCGGCAAATGATTTTACACGCAGGCCTGGTCGTTTGCCGCTGCTGTTAATGAATATACCTACTGATATGCAGATGATCTTCCCAAACTCGGCCCAGATACCCGCACGCTCATAAAACTCTTCGGGCGTGGCCTCGCCGCGCATGTTGCGTGTTTTATGTGCCCAAAGTTCCTGCATGTTTTCGGGCATATCGGTGTATAACGAGTATTGCGGTACGGTCTCAATATCAAGCACCATCAGGTTGCTAAGGTCGTATTGTTCAAGCATTGTCCTAAATTATTTATTCTTATCCAGCACCTCAAAGTTTATTTTTACGGTATTGCCTTCGGCATCAACCAGTGTTAATTTATGCTTGCCGGGTGTCGGGTTTAAAGCCATCTGCTGAAATGCACTGCTTTCGCCCACGTATTGGTCATCAAGATGCCAGAATATCTTAGCGCCCGCCAGTCGGTGCGCGGCGTTGCATATCATACGGCCCCGTTTGCCATCTGCTTCTAAAGGTACATAAACCTTAGCACCGTCTTTAGGGTAGATGATCTCCATCGGGTTGGCATCGTTCTGCTCGCAACCAGGCGCAAAAGGCGGTAGCACATGATACTGATAATTTTTGGTCTTGTAATAATACTCCATTGATGGTGGTAGCACAAACCATGGCAGGTTCACCATTTTATCCAGCGATATACAATTTGCTGTCACCTGGTAATGCCTGTCGGCAGATAAATGCACAAGCTTATGCCACGGGCAAACAGCCGCTTTTAGGCAAGTTTTTGGCACATATTGTTCAACAGCATTATTGCAGTATTGCCCGGCACGGTAACCGCTTTCTTTACAAACGTTGATCTTAACCAACTCGCCGGATGGTACATCAAACCAGTCGCGTGTGGCGGGCAGCAGTCGAAAGATCTCGAACAGCACAGGTGCTGCGGTGTTGATGCCGGTTAACCCTGGTCGGCCTTCACCATCGGTATTGCCTACCCAAACGCCCACAACGTATTTCGGCGTAACGCCAATTGCCCATCCGTCCCTAAAGCCAAAGCTTGTTCCTGTTTTCCATGCCACCCGCTGGCTGGAGCTGAATTGCTGCCAAAGCATTTCCTCGCCGGGGCGCATTACTTCTTCCATAGCCTGTAGGGTGTAGTAGATAGAGCCTGCATCAATTAAGCCGTTGTTTTGTAATTCAGGCTTTTTAGCGGCTGTGTAGGCATATCGCGGATGATGGTAATCATTTGCGTCGTACTTACCGCCGTTTTTATTATAGTGGTTCAATACACGTGCCATATCGGCATAAGCTCCGGTTAGTTCCCATAGCGTATTTTCGCCGCCGCCGAGGATAAGAGCCAATCCGTAATGGTCTGCAGGTTGATTGAGTGTGGTAATGCCGGTACGTTTCAACATATCGTAAAAACGCTCGTACTTATATTGCTGCAGCATTTTAACAGCCGGTACATTCAATGATCGCGATAATGCATTAGAAGCAGGTACTGCACCGTCGTATCCCAGATCGAAATTCTCAGGGTGATAGCCCGCAATTTGTGTAGGCACATCAGGTATCAAACTATTTGGCAATATCAAACCATCATGTAGCATACTTGCGTACAGCAATGGTTTGAGTGTACTACCGGGGCTGCGCGGCGCACTTATCACATCCACATCGCTTTCTGTTTCGGGGTCTTCGCGGTGCGATACATTGCCAACGTAGGCAAGTGTAGCGCCGGTTTCCACATCTAACACAACGGCGGCAACGTTATTGATGTCGTTGGCCTTTAATACCTGGTGATGTTTCTCTACAATGTCGATAACCTGCTGCTGCAGGTTGCTTTTTATGGATGTGGTGATGCGTGTATCTGTAAGTTTTGCCGCTTTTGCGTCAACCTTAAAACGTTGCAGCAGGTGAGGGGCCAGTTGGGGGAGCGGCATAGGTTTATCAGGCACAGGCTCAAAGCGGGCTAAGGCTGCGGTTGTGCTGTCAATAGTGCCTTGCTCATAAAGCTTTTTGAGTAACAGGTTTCGCTTTTTAAGCAGTATCTGCCGGTTTTTGCCGGGATGCACCAGCGATGGCGAGTTGGGCAATACTGCCAAGGCAGCCATCTCGCCCCAGGAGAGTTTATCGGCACTGCGGCCAAAATAGCGCCATGCTGCGGCATCTAAGCCAATAACGTTACTGCCAAAAGGAGCATTGCTGGCGTAAAGGGCCATAATTTCCTTTTTACTGTAGCCAAATTCCAACCGGATGGCCATAAATATTTCGCCTATTTTGTTCCAGACGGTGCGGTTATGGTGTGTAGCCAATCTTATCACCTGCATGGTGATGGTGCTACCACCGCTGGTTACGCGTTTGTTACGCAGGTTTTGCTTAATGGCACGGCCAAACGCTAAGGGATCAAACCCAAAGTGGCTGTTAAACCTTTTATCCTCAAAAGCAGTGATACATTTGCTGAATTTATCGGGAACGTTTGGGTTGTATGGAAAACGCCATTGCCCGTCTGATGCGATGGATGCGCCGAGCAATTGCCCTTTATCATCATCAATAACATAAGAGGTGGAGCTGTTGAACAATGGCCTTGGCAGGCAAAAAGCAAACCACAGGCTTAAAGCCAGCAAAATAGCCAGCATAATGATTACTTTTGGCTTTTTTAGGTATTGCTTTAAACTTTTTGCGCTTATCTGCATTAATTAAGCTGGCTTAGATATCAACGAATGAAAATAGATAAATTATCAATAATTATCCCTGCTTATAACGAAGGTGGTACCATTCACCTCATTTTAAACAAGATAAAAGCTGTTGAGCTGATCGATGATATCCAAAAAGAGATCATTATTGTTGATGATTGCTCGCGCGATAATACCGAGCAGGCTGTTGCAGAGTATCAAGCCACAAACCCAGATCTTAACATCCGCTATTTTAAGCACGCTAAAAATAAGGGCAAAGGCGCTGCGCTACATACCGGCATAGCCCAGGCCACCGGTGCTTACACTATTATACAAGATGCCGACCTGGAGTACGATCCAACCGAATATAACGACCTGCTGAAACCCATCTGCAACGGTTTTGCCGATGTGGTTTATGGCTCGCGCTTTATGGGGAGTAACCCGCATCGTATCTTGTTCTTTTGGCATACCATTGGTAACCGCTGGTTAACTTTTTTGAGCAATATGCTCAGTAACCTTAACCTTACCGATATGGAAACCTGCTACAAGCTGTTTGATACCAAATTACTGCAATCATTAAAGTTAAGGGAGAAGCGTTTCGGTTTTGAGCCCGAGGTGACTATTAAGGTAGCCCGCATACCACGCATTCGTATTTACGAGGTAGGCATATCTTATTACGGGCGTACCTATGAGGATGGCAAAAAGATAGGGTGGAAGGATGGCTTCCGCGCCATATATTGCATCCTGAAGTATGGTTTGTTCAGCAGTAAATAAATGAGTGTTTTTCGTTTCAAACAGTTTGCGGTAGACCAAACCGGTTGTGCCATGAAGGTGAATACCGATGGTGTTTTATTGGGTGCGTTAGCCGAGGGTGAGAGCGTCAAACGCATACTCGACATTGGAGCCGGTACAGGTGTTATAGCACTAATGCTTGCCCAGCGATTCCCTGAGGCTATTGTAGATGCGGTTGAGATAGATAAACAAGCAGCCGAAACATCGGCTAAAAATTTCAATAGTTCGTCGTTTGCAAACCGCCTTAATTTAATTGAAGGTGATTTTGCCGATATCAACGGTGGGCAGTATGATCTCATCGTTTCTAACCCGCCGTTCTTTATCGATTCATTAACATCGGCCCAAGAAAATAAAACCCTCGCCCGGCATACTGATGGTTCCTTTTTTGAGCGACTGGTAAGTTTTGCTAAAGATAATTTGAGCGATAAAGGGAATTGCCAGTTGATACTCCCGCTTGCTACTACCGAACTGGTTAAACAGTTGCTTACGGCCAATGCTTTGCACCTGCAGGCAATCATCCACATCAAATCATTTAAACAGGATACCCCGCACCGCGAAATAATTACCTTTGGGAAAGTGCAAGTTCCATTACACGAAACAGAAGTGGTTATTTATGATGCGCCAAAAGTTTACTCGGCAAAATACGCCGCGCTACTTAAAGATTTTTTGACGATATTTTAAGGATGAAGATTTTCTCAGTTTGTTTAGCCGTTCTGTTTTTCTTACTGATGTGCTTCTCTGTTTACAATATCATTGCTGTTCCAAACGAATTGGTAAGTCCGTTGATTCCTGAATCGATAGTTGAATCGGTTCGGCATTCGTTGATAATCTCAGTAGCAGTGAATTTTTCTTACTTTATCGCTTTTCTCTTTGTAGCCGTAAAAAGGAAAAAATTTGCTAAAGGACGAATCTTATTTCCAATGATCGGATTATATGTAGTTACGGAAATAATGATAAAATATATTCTAACATGACCCGTATAGGCCTTATATCTGATACCCATAGTTACCTCGACGATGCCGTTTTTAAGCATTTTGATAAATGCGATGAGATTTGGCATGCAGGCGATTTTGGTATGCTTGAACTGGCCGACCAGCTGGCTGCCTTTAAGCCAACCCGTGGCGTGTACGGCAATATTGATGGTGCTGATATCCGCAGGGTGTACCCCGAGCACCTGCGTTTTAAATGTGAAGATGTTGATGTATGGATGACGCATATCGGCGGTTATCCCGATAGGTACAGCCCTAACGTTAAACCGGAGATCTATACCAACCCGCCGACTTTATTTATTACCGGGCACTCGCATATCCTTAAAGCCATTTATGATAAAAAAATAGGCTGCCTGCACCTCAACCCGGGCGCGGCCGGTAAACACGGCTGGCATAAAGTGCGCACACTAATGCGTTTCAGCATTACGGGCGATAAGATCCACGATCTGGAAGTGATTGAATTAGGCGGAAGGTAGTTTGCAGTTATTAGTTTGCAGTAATTCTATTGCCATGAACCATGGTCTATTAACTATGAACTAACTACTGATATCCGTTAGCTGATTCCATCTCAAAAACTGAATCTATAAGCAGGTCTTTCTGTTTGCCTGCGGCTACGGCCAATTGGTCGCAGCGCTCGTTTTCGGGGTGGCCGTTGTGGCCGCGCACCCATACAAATTTTACCTTGTGTAATTTGGCAATGTTGAGGTAACGCATCCACAGGTCTTTGTTCTTTTTACCGGCAAAGCCTTTGGCTACCCAGCCGTTTACCCAGCGTTTTTCTATCGAATCGATAACATATTTGGAGTCGGAGTAGATCGTTACATTCTGATTTGGAGATTTAAGTGCCTCAAGCGCGGTAATTACGGCAAGTAACTCCATGCGGTTATTGGTAGTTTTACGGAACCCTGCCGACAGCTCTTTGTAATGCTGCCCTGCACGTAAAATAACACCATATCCGCCCGGCCCCGGGTTGCCGCTGGATGCACCATCAGTAAAGATCTCGATCATGCGGTAAAGGTAATAAAAACTTAAAACCGGCTTGCTCTGTTAAAACTGTAGCTAAACATGCTGAAATACCAAAGTTAAGTACTTGTGTATTTGCGCGCTATCACATTAAAAACAAAGCTTATGTTCAACTTATTCAAGAAAAAGCAAAACCAAAGCACTGATAATTTCGATGATTTTCCACCTATTGGTGGTCTGATGGTATCAAAGATGATCACCAACGGCGGTAAAAAGCCGCGTTTTATGTATCGTGAAAAGCGAACACGGCCTGAGGATAGCGGCTGGCGGATATTTTCTGGCGCCGAGTCTCAGCAGTATACAGATAATCCTGATAATGCCGGTATTTACAACCCGTCCACCATTTTAAAGATAGATCCGTCTATAAAAGATATTTTGCTGAAAGGAGTAGGTTCGGTTTATGAGCGTAGCGGCGATAAAGGTGCATGGGTAAAGGTTACCGATTTTAAGATGCAGGATGATGAAATGCTTACCCACCGGTTAACGGAGAACTGGAATATTGATATCAATAACCTGTTTGAGCGAAGTGTTGAAGAAAGCGGCAGCCTGATGTACACCACCGGCGATAAAACGGTAAGGATAGTTATCTGGGATGATAAAAACCGAAAACGCGAAGAACTTTATGCTGATCACCTGAAAAACGCACAAAACAGGGATCAGTCCATGTCTGAAACGCTGGAAATATTTGACCTTTCTGATGGTGAAGCGGCACGTGTTGGCTACCTGATAGAAGAGGGGGATGGCGATAAAAAATATAGCGTTATCTATGGCTTCTCTCTTACAGATCATCAGGTTGTGCAGGCCGCTTTTTATTTTGATGATAAGAATGACAAAGACTGGGCCTTGAAAACATGGAAAAGTATAACGCCGGCTAAATGATACGAACTGTTTTAGTTTTATAAGAATTAAAAAAGCCAGACTAAACAAGTCTGGCTTTTTTGCAAAGAGATCAACCACCTCTTTTACCCGATTGTCCGAGTGGTCTCATAACAGGCTCGGCGGTTGTAGAGTCGGCGACTTTTACGCTATCTTTCAACTTTTTCTCGCCGGTAGTGTCTTTTTTTATAGTTGTAGAGTCAGCGACTTTTACGCTATCCTTCAACTCTTTTTCGGCTGTGGTGTCGTTTTTTTCCTTGTTTTCGTGGGATGTGCATGCAGTGGTTGCAAGCAATAAAGCTAATGCAATGTAAGTGTACTTCATTGTGGTCAATAGTTTAAGTTTATTGCTTAAAGCTACAAACTATACATCACATCTTAAAACAAAAAAAGCCTCTCATTTTCATGAGAGGCTTTAGGGTAAATGATGGGGCTCGAACCCACGACCCTCGGTACCACAAACCGATGCTCTAACCAACTGAGCTACATCTACCGTGTTGGGATTGCAAAAATAGAAAATTGCGTACTATTTGCAATAAATTTTTGAAAATATACTTCCGCGGCTCAAAATGAGGATGTTGTATCGGCCTAAAACTTAAATATGGCCCGCAAACCCGATATAGCTATCTGTAATCCCACACAAAATATCAGGAATGCCGAGATGCGGTTAACAATATTCTCGCCGTTACTGCCCAAGTAATTGATAAGTGTTTTAGTGTTGAGATAAAATATATAGATGAGTATACAGAGGGCCATTATAGCCACCATTACAGCTGCAATGTTGATGTAATAATCGCGTGTACCAAACTTTTCGCCATGGGCGCTCAGCGTAAATAATACTGATATAGTGCCCGCGCCCGTTGTTACAGGGAAGGTAATAGGGTAGAAGAGCTTTTTTACCAGGTGCTCATAAGCAGATACCGGTGCATGTAATTCTACTTTATCATCAGCTGTATCTGAGCCTTGGTCTGATGATAAAAATTCCCAGCCAATCTTGCAGATCATGATACCACCAGCCAGTTGTACTACAGGGATAGATATACCAAACAGTTCCAATATCCAATGCCCGCCAAACAATGCTACCGTACAAACACAAAATGCATAAAATGTAATGCGTGTAACAGCCTTTTGTTTCTCTGCGCGCGAAAGGTGTTCAAAATAAGGGCTTACTATAAATGCCGACCCCATAGGATTGATCACAGGGAACAGTGCTATAAAAGCAGTGAACACCAAATGAATAAACGATTCTAAAGATAGCATGTAAATACCGCGTTGGTTACCCGCGCTAACCAAATATAGCAGATTTGAGCACTATACAAAAGCAAAACCTTGCCGCAGTAAAATGGTTATCTGTATCATATTTCATTACTTTTAAATGTTTTTGCTTTGCAGCCGATTATCTACTTTAGTAACATGAAAATTGTACGTCTTACCTTTCTGTTTGCCGTTATGGTGTCGCTTGCCGCCTGTAATTCTAAAAAGAGCAACGTGCCGGTAGTAGGTTTTATTGATGCTTTTGAAGACGCAACCATATCGCAGGCTAAAAACGGTTTTATTGATGCATTAAAACAGAATGGCTTTAGCCAAGAGAAAGGCACCGTAAAAATCGAATACAACAATGCACAGGGAAGTATCCCAACCTTAACGCAGATAGTAAATCAGTTTGTATCAAATAATGTCGATCTGTTGGCTACATCAACTACATTATCTACGGTTTCGGCTATCCAGAAAACCAAGACCATTCCTATCTTCCAGATGGTATCGCCAACACCCGAGCGTATGAAAGTGGCCGATGCATCGGGTAAAGGCCCGGCAAATTTGTTCGGTACCATGGAAGATCTGAATTATATCGACACATCATTCTCCCTGATCCCAAAATTCATCAAACCCAAAAGCGGACAATTGACTGTTGGGATGATCTATAATCAATCAGAACCGCAATCTGCCGATGCCTTGCAGCGCATACAGGGTTTGGCTGCCAAAATGAACATTAAGATAGTGGCCCTGCCGCTTAATTCATCTGCGGATGCACAATTGGTTACGCAAAGTTTGTTAAGCAAAGGCATTGATGCGTTTTTCGCAAATCCGGATAATACGGTATTTGCCGCTTTCGAGACTATCCTGAAAAGCTGTAACGATAAAAACATACCCATCTTTACCAGCGAGGCTGGCCTCGTACAACGCGGCGCTGTAGCTGCCTTTGGTGCCGATATTTATCAGTGGGGATATCAATCGGGCTTGCAGGCCGCGCAGTATTTAAAAACGCATAAAACTGA
This sequence comes from Mucilaginibacter conchicola, assembly GCF_003432115.1. Taxonomy (GTDB): domain Bacteria; phylum Bacteroidota; class Bacteroidia; order Sphingobacteriales; family Sphingobacteriaceae; genus Mucilaginibacter; species Mucilaginibacter conchicola. The sequence goes on along the minus strand of NZ_QWDC01000001.1, from coordinate 523,446 downwards.
TGGATTAAAGCTGGAGATGGTTAAAGTGCGTAAGCATGTGTATAACCCAACAGCTGCTAAAAAATACAATGTGACCGTGCCAACAGGTTTTGAAGCTGTAAAATAATGGATTTCTACATCACAGCACTCATACAAGGACTTTGCTTTGCCGGTATTGCCTTCGGTATTTACCTGTCAATGAAGATCTTTAATATCCCTGATATTACTACCGATGGTAGCTATACCCTCGGCGGCGTAGTTACAGGCTCGCTGATGACCCATCACCAATCGGGATTTGTTATCGTAGTTTTGGTTATAGCTTCGGGTGCTGTGGCCGGTGCTTTAACTGGCATCATCCATACCAAGTTAAAGATAAATGCGCTGCTCGCAGGTATCCTGGTGATGACTGCTTTGCGTTCAGTAAACCTGATTATACTTGGACGGTCAAATCTGCCTTTATTAGGTGTATCAAGTCTGTTTTCATCCGTCAATTTGTTAGCCAATCCAAATCAGAATTCATTTATTATATCCTTGTTAGTTGTTTTGGTGCTCACCATTATTATTGGCTATCTGCTTAAAACCGATTTTGGTATTGCAATGCGGGCCACAGGTAACAGCGAGATTATGATAAGGGCCCTTGGTGTGAACACGGATAGAATGAAAATTATTGGATTGGCTGTGGCTAACGCACTCACTGCATTAAGCGGTTATCTGGTAGCGCAACAGCAGGGTTTTGCCGACATCAGTATGGGTATTGGTATTGTGATAACCGGACTTGGTTCGGTCATTATTGGCGAAACAGTGATCAACTTGCTAAAAGTAACCTCGGTTTGGCTGAGTCTGGTATTTGTGCTCACAGGCGCAATCATTTTTCAATTAGTACTTGCGTTTACGCTGAGTATTGGTGTTAATGCCAATTGGTTGTACGGAGTTACGGCTTTGTTTGTTTTAATCATTGTTGGTTTGCCACGTTTAAGCAGGAGGGCGGCATGATATCGGTAAAACAACTCCAAAAAACATTTAATACCGGTAAACCTAACGAGGTAATTGCCCTTAGCGATATCAACCTCGAAATTGGGGCGGGGGAATACGTGGTAATTGTTGGTTCAAACGGCTCGGGTAAATCAACTTTACTCAACCTGATTGCAGGTAGCATCCTGGCATCAAAAGGCACTATCAGTATCGATAGCAACGATGTGACCAAACTGGCCGAGTACGACCGCAGCAAATGGATAGCACGTATATTCCAAAACCCATTATTAGGTACTGCTGCCGACTTGAGCATTATAGATAATTTCCGCTTGGCTGCCCTGCGCACCAAAAGCAAAGGGTTGACCATAGGCAAAACAGAACAGTTTAAGAACACGGTTCGCGAACGCATTGCTACGCTCGATATGGGCTTGGAGAATAAACTGGAGCAACCTATAGGTACGCTTTCCGGCGGGCAACGCCAGGCGCTCACTTTGCTGATGAGCGTGATGGACGATTGTCAAATTCTGCTACTTGATGAGCCTACAGCTGCCTTAGACCCGCGCTCGGCAGACAATGTTTTGCGCATTGCCGATGACCTGATCAAGAAATTTAAGCTTACCGCCATATTAGTTACCCATAACCTGCGCGATGCTGCCGCGTATGGTACACGCATCATCCAGATGCACGAAGGAACTGTTTTAAAGGACATATCGGGTACAGAAAAAGACACCCTTAAGCAAAATCAACTTTTTGAGTGGTTTGCTTAATAACTGGCAAAGAAATTGTATTGCCATCTGTACTATGAAAAACACAACTTTTGAAAATATATTTGATGCCTACCAGTTGGTAAGCGGAGCAAAAATAAAAGCTAAAAACCAGGACGAAATATTTGAACTTGGTGCATACGATGGCAACAAACGCGGTTACACGCTATACGCTTTCGAGAACGGGATGAGGTTTGAAGATTTCAGCGTTATCATCTCAGAGAATGAGTTGATGAACAACTACCAGATAGAAAAAATTAAAGTGAACGTGGCTGCTTAAGCAGTTACAAGCGGCGTCATTACACAGTATCTTTTTTTGCGGTTTGCACTTTACGGTGCATGCAATGCCTTATCTGCCGCAAGCAGGATCATTAGATGTGATGACGCCTTTTTTATTTGCTTACGCGGATAAAAAAAGAAAGGGGCCTTTTTGAGGCCCCTTTCTTTTTACTTTTTGTATGATATCTTGTAGATGTAGCCTTTAGAGTCTTCGCTTACATAAAGCGAGCCATCCGGGCCCTGGGCTAAACCACATGGGCGGTGGGTAGCAGCACCTTTGGCTGTATTCTCCGGCGAGCCCGAGAAACCGTCGGCAAATACTTTGCCTTCGCCGTTTGGCTTGCCATCTTTAAACGGTTGGAAAACCACATAGTAACCTGCTTGCGGCTCTGGTGCGCGGTTCCATGAGCCATGGAATGCGATGAAAGCACCGTCTTTATATTCTGCAGGGAACTGGCTTGCAGTGTAAAACAACAATGCGTTAGGGGCAAGGTGGCCTGGGTAAGCAGCAACCGGATCGATGAATTTAGCATCACCTTCCTTTTTGCTGTCGCCGCCATACTCTGGTGCTACGATCTTTTTATGTTGTTGTTGATCGTAATAGATATATGGCCAGCCTGCATTGTCGCCTTTTTTCAAAGCATACATAGTTTCTGCAGGCAATTCAGCTTGTTGTTGTACGGTGTATAGATCAGGGAACAGATCATGTAAGCCATCGCGGCCATGCTGCATTACAAAAAGTTGGTTATCCTGTTTGTTCCAGTCTAAGCCAACCACGTTACGTAAACCGGTAGCATAGCGCTGGCCATCTTTATAGGTTTGGTTGGGTTTATCGGCCTTAAACTGCCATATACCACCCGCTGAGTCAAGGATAGGGCAATCTTTCTTACCCAAAGAACCTTTCTCGCGGTCTTTTATCTGGCAAGAGTTTGAGTATGCACCAATATTGGTGTACAGGTTACCTGCATCGTCTAAAACAATCGATTTTGATTCGTGCTGATGGCGGTCTAATAAACCGGTAACAATCTTTTCAACTTTAGCGGTATCAGCCACTTCGTCAGCATCGTTCAATTTATAACGGAAGATCTCGGTATTTGATGAAGCATACAGGTAGCCGTTTTTAATAGTGATACCTGTACCGCCGTAGCCACCAAAGGCCGCTTTAACCTCGGCTTTGCCATCTTTTTCAACCAGCATCAATATGCCTTTGCCGTCTTTATTTGGTTTACCCAATTTTACGTAAATAATACCCTTAGGCGATACCGTGATGTGGCGCGTGCCGCCAAGGTCTTTGGCAATAATTGTTGCCGTAAACCCTTCAGGAACGGCAATGCCGGCCTCGGTTTGGGTAGTGTCGCTTCCTGCGGTAAGTGTGTCGGTAGTGGTAGCTTTTTTAGAATCGCTGTTACAGGCATTCAGAAAAAGTGCACCGGCAACTGCCAAAGCAGGTAAGGTTAGTTTAAATGTTTTTTTCATTTTGTGAGAGTTTTAAGCAGATCAGGGAAGTAGTCCCTGTTATCTCAAATTAACTTATAATACAGTTCATTACGAAATCTGTTTGAATAAAATGCATCGCGGGTGCGTAGGGTGCAAGCGTAAGAGAGATTATATCGCTCAGTAAAATACTGAAGGTTATTTGTTTAAATAACTTTTACTTAAATTAGCTTTAACCAGCTAAGCCTTTATGAAAAATCTTCTTTTGCTTGCCATCATTATTTTTGCAACTATTGGTGGTTATGCCCAGCAATCAGCACCGGCTGTTGATGCCTTGATAAACAAGCTTAAGGATATTGCTGAGAACCACGCCACCGAAAAAGTTTACTTAAGCTTTGATAAGCCGGTATATAAAACAGGTGATACCATTTACTTTAAGGCATTTGTTACACTGGGCGATAAGCACCTCCCATCAACCCTCAGTAACGTTTTGCATGTTGATCTTATCAATCTCACCAATAAAAGCACCAATCACGTTAAGTTAAGGATAAAAGAGGGAACCGCCTGGGGCGATTTTACCTTACCCGATTCGCTTAACCCGCAAGACTATGCTATAAGGGGTTACACAGCATGGATGAAGAACGAGGGTAACTATTTTTATAAAAGGTTAACGTTATCACAGCCCCCGGCTGTTAAGCTTTCAGCGCAATCAAAAACACCTGCGCCTGATCTGCAATTCTTCCCCGAGGGCGGATATCTTGTTGCTGATATTGACACCAAGATCGCCTTTAAGGCGCTTGCATATAATGGCAAGGGCATAAACCTAAAAGGAAGGATTGTTGATGATGCCGGTAAGCAAGTTGCTGAAATAAACTCTACGCACCTGGGTATGGGGAGTTTTACGTTCAAAGCTAAAAATGGCGTTGGTTATAAAGCTGTGGTTACTTTTAATGATAACAGGGAATACATTTACCAACTCCCCACTACCGTAAGTAAAGGTATAAGCCTCGCCGTTGATAATACAATGCCCGATTCTGCGCGAATATCCATTACATCAAACAGACCATATTTTCGCGATAACAGGAATAAGGTGCACACGCTTTTAATTTATTCACAGGGTTTAATTAAAACGGTGCCGTGTACACTTGATACCGCTTTGATAACTTTAGACGTTGCAACAAAAAAATTGGCAAGCGGTATTGTACAAGTTGTGTTGCTATCGCCCGAAGGGCAGATTCTTGCTCACAGAAGGTTATTTGTTTTCGGTAATAACGATCTAACCTTGCATTTGGATAAGGATAGTGTTGGCAGCTCAACCGTACTGTCAGTAACCAATACAAATACTGCCAATTTTAGGGCAAATTTTTCAGTATCAATTTTGGGTGGCCTTAAACCCGATGAAGGCGGGGAAGCGGGATCTAACATAATGAGTTATCTTTTATTAAGCTCCGACCTGAAAGGTTATATCGAAGACCCTGACTATTACTTTCGATCCAGATCTTTGCAGTCCCGGCAACATCTCGATTTGGTAATGCTTACCCATGGCTACAATAAATGGTCATGGAACGAGCTGTTTAAATACGGGCAGGGGCCTGCTAAATTCCCGGCAGAGAAAGGTTTCAGTATATCGGGTTTGGTTAAGGACATGGCCGGCAATGCGCTATATAATGCTACAGTTATGCTTTTTACAAAAGATCTTAAAGTAGTAAATGAACAGGTTACCGATAAGCAGGGCTCTTTTTCTTTCAATGATCTTGATTTACCCGATACTGCTTTTGTATTAAAAGCGCTTAGTGCTAAAGGCAGCGACAAACTTAAAATTACTTACACTGAAAAAGCTGAACAACTTCCGGATACCGGTATGGATGAACTGGCAAATGTATATAATGCTATGGTAGATTCTACGAAAAAGATACCCGCAGATATTTCCCGAAAAACCAAACGAACGTTACAAGAGGTAACTATTACAGCTAAGAAGACCGCAAAATTAGAAATGACCCCAATGGGCTTACCCGACCAGGTAATAAGCGGAGACAAGTTTGACAGTGATGGGCAGATGATGGCGAAATTGATGGGTAGGTTACGAAATGTAGATTTTATCTGGGATCAGACAAAAAATATTTTTAGGATGAAATCGAGGCATATTTACCGTGGCATTATGAAAGTCTATGTGAATGATATGGAAATGCAGGACGATTTCAATATTAACAACATTGATCCGCATGTAGTTGAAACGGTTACTGCATTTACAAACCCTACTACTGGTGCAGGTGCAGTGGTGATAAAAACAAACAGAGCGCGGTTGTTTAAAAATGACCCGTCAAAAGGTATTACTCCGGTAAGCGTAGCAGGTTACTATAACGCCAGGGAGTTTTACGTGCCAAAGTTTGTGGCAGCAGAGAGTTTCGATAAACCCAAAACATTGTTTTGGAACGCTAACCTTCAATTTTTTAATAATGACAAACAGATTTTGAACTTACCCCAAATAAAAACGAAATCTACACTGATAATTGAAGGTATGGCAAATGATGGTCGGTTGGTTTATGAGGCATTTAATTTATAATGGATTGCTACTGTGTTGTATTGCAGAATATAATTTTATAAATGCTTATTTGATTAAAATATCTTCAGCATTGCGTTAAACTATCGCAAACAGTCCTCGTCATATTGATATAAAATCTTTAGCGATATGAAAAGGTCAGTTTTACTTTCAGCAATATTATTTGGCAGTTTGTTTTACAATAGCGCCCAAGCCCAGATATCTATACACTTTGGTTTCAACATTCCTGCAAGGCCGGTGTACGCCCCTGCACCGCCGCCACCGCCACAGCCCGTAATGGTTTATGATAATGATGATTTTGACGACAGCGATGATTATTATTACCTGCCCGAGGTTGAGGCCTACTACAGCGTACCGCGCCACTGCTATTACTATATGAACAGCGGCCAGTGGGTATCTGCTGCTTACCTGCCGGGCGCTTACCGCAACTACGACTGGCGCTCATTCCGCCACTACGAGATAAGATCTCGCCGCCCGTACTTTAACCACGATGTTTACCGCAACCGTTGGGGCGGAGACTTTAACCGCGGTCGCGATTGGAGCAGACGCGGTGACGTTTACGCCGGCAGACCTTACGATAACCGCGGTAATGGCTGGAACAACGGCGGCTACAACCGCCCTAACGATAACCGCGACGGTTGGGATAGGCCAGACCGTGGTCGCGACAACAATTGGGGGGGGGGCAGGCCTGATAATAACAACTGGAACCGCCCGCAACCCAACCGTGATAACAACGGCGGATGGGGCAGAGGCCAGCAACCTAATAACGATAACAGAGGAAACAGCGGCAGTTGGGGCCAACCACGCAATAATGGCGGCGGATGGAACGGCGGCCAGCAACAACCACAACAGCCAAGCCGGGGGAATGACAATAACGGTGGTGGCTGGAGCCAACCAAGCCGCGGCAACGATGGCCGAAGCAATGATGGCGGCGGCAGAGGCGGCCGTGGTAATCGCGATAACGGTGGTGGCAACCGTGGTGGTTTCGCTAACCAGTTAGCACAAAATAATGGCGGTGTGAGCGCACGCCCTACACGTTTCTAAAACTTACCGCCTCTATTATATAACAGCAAAGCCTTCGGTAGATATTCTCCGAAGGCTTTTGCTTTTTTTAAGGCCGGTAGCTTAGTAGCTGCTGGCTTTTGTTAGTTTTTCTATGGTTTCGCGGCTAAGCTTCAGTTCGGCAGCTTTGGCCAGGTCATCAAGTTGTATTACACTTGTAGCACTGGCAATAGGGGCCGTGATGCCCGGTCTTGCCATTACCCAGGCAATAGCCACGCTTGCTTGCGTGCTGTTGTATTCTTCAGCTACTTCATCCAGGGCGCGTAGGATGGTAAAGCCACGGTTATCCAGGTATTTTTTAATACCGCCGCCGCGTTTGCTTTTATCCAGATCATTCTCAGAACGGTACTTGCCGGTGAGGAAACCGCTTGCGAGCGAGTAATAGGTTATTACTCCAAGGTTAGCTTCGTGCGCCAATGCTTCGTACTGGCGCTCGTAATCTTCGCGGTCGTACAGGTTGTACTCGGGCTGCAGGGTTTCGTAGCGGGCGAAGCCGTTATCTTCGCTCACTTTTAAAGCCTCGCGTATACGCTGGTGACCATAGTTACTGGCGCCGATAGCGCGTACTTTACCTTGCTTTATCAGTTCGGTAAAGGTTTCAAGCGTTTCTTCTAAAGGCGTATCGCTATCATCATCGTGCGATTGATAAAGGTCAATATAATCCGTTTTTAACCTGCTTAGTGAGGCATCAACCGCCTGCATGATGTATGCTTTAGAAAGGCCTTTTTTATCATCGCCCATTGGCTTGCCTACTTTAGTGGCAAGTATGATCTTATCGCGTTTGCCGCCTTGTTTTATCCAGTTGCCTATAATGGTTTCCGATTGACCGCCAACGCCGTTGTTAGCCCAGCGGGCGTACACATCGGCGGTATCTACAAAGTCGAAACCTTTATCTACGAATGCATCCAATAATTTGAAAGAGGTTTTCTCGTCAATGGTCCAGCCAAAAACGTTGCCACCAAAACATAGCGGAAGCACCTCAATTCCCGATTTTCCTAATTCACGTTTTTCCATTATATCACTTTGCTGTTGTTTGTGTGTATCTGTTCGGCCAGTTCATCAATCCAGCCGGATAAGTATGGCTCTGTACCACCAATGCGTTCCCAGTTACCCTCAGTATCGCGGGCAATGGTGAGTTCTAAACTATCGTCTATCGCTTTAAATGTATATGCGCCGGCGTTGCTGATAACGGTTCCGTTAACATCAGTATCTGTGCCGGTAAGCACTGCTTCAAATTCTTCCATAATTGTAAGTAGTTTAAATTTTAACAAGCCGGCCGCTGATTTGTGTGATTTTTATGAGGATGTGATCTCGCGTTTTTGAACCTTGATTTGCCTGATTTGAAGATGAGCTTAATAAATTGCGGAAGGCACACGCCGCACGCGTACGCCAGCGATGGCAGTGTTCACGTTCACGGCATGAACATCCGTGAACAATCGTCAACGCTTGATTATTAGTTATTTATTACTGACAAGATTTTGTTAGTAATTTCAATATATTGATTATGAGTTATTTGTGAATGATAAGGTTTTGTCAGTAAATTAACTTGAGTGTGCAGATCCTTCGCCCTCGCTCAGAATGAAAAGGTGTAATTAGTCAAACTGTTGCTGCAGGCGCTCCAGGCGGTCTATCAGAAGGTTCAGTTTCTCTTCTTCATTTTTAAACATACGTGGTTTAATGTAAAAAGTGTTAAACAGGAACCATAGAATGATAGAGCTGTAAGTAATAATCTTGAACGATGGCGGCGCATTTTCTAATACTTCGAGGAAGTAAAGGGCTAATCCGGCGCTTATCAATAAAGTATAGAAATAAAAGAACCAGCCAATAGTACGCGAGCGGTCTTTCTGGTATTTTTTAAGACTATCAAGATAGTCGATAGGGTTTTGGGTAAGGTCGTGCTTGTTTAAAATTTGGTAGTGGCGTATCATGAAGTACAGGTACATTGCCATGGCTACCAGTATGATCAATATACCAATTGTTGTGGCTGGTGATTTAAACGCAATAAAAAACATGAGGATAAATGCAGCTGCCACTGTGGCTATCATGGCCACAATGCTCCAATATAACCGCGACGTAAAGCTGCGGATGCCCCTTTTTACCTGTTTAACAACTTCGTCAACAGAAAGGTGCTCCTTGGGCGGCTGCGCCTGCCAAACCGACATTAAGTGATCAAAGTCTTTCATATTGATTATATAACTCTGTCAGTTTTTGTTTAATACGATGGATCTTCACTCTCAAATTTCCCTCTGATATACCCGAAACCTCAGCAATTTCGGGATACGGCACCTCATCAAGCACCAGCGTAATTATAATTCTTTCCGATTCTTCAAGTTTTGATATACACTTATACAGCAAAGCAACCTGCTCATTCTTTTCAGAAAACTCCTCACGTTTAGTTTCTGCTATAAGAGGCGTTAACTCGTCTTTAGCCTGTCGTTTTTCCGACCGCAAATAGGTTAAACAGGTATTTACTGCAATACGATATATCCAGGTTGATATTAGCGCCTGGTTACGGAATTTGTGAAGATTTTGCCAAACTTTCAGGAAAGTTTCCTGTAAAAGATCGTTCGCCGCATCATCATCACCTGTGTAACCATAACACAAATGGAAGATCTTTTTTGAATTGGCCTCATATATTCGCCTGAAAGCTTCTTCGTTGTTATCTGCCACTTGTTAATAATTTATAAGTTTGACAAAGTAAAGCATCAAATGTTACAACTCGTAACTTTTTTTGCTGAACCAAGGGTATTTCTCCTCTGCGTCTTTCAGCACCTGCTCATAATCGTTCACATAATCATACTGCAGGTCTTCGTGCAGTTTGCTTAGCGTGGTACGGATCTTTTCTACCTGGCGGGTGAGTATAAGGCGGATAGGTTTGTGCGAAGTTTGCCTTATCACATACTGCATATAGCTTTGGCAAAAATTAAGCAGCAGTTCTACCTCGGCTGTTTTGTTACCGATGAATTTGATGTATTTGTTAAGCAGTTTAAGGATCTTGCGGAGAGCTTTAGCTGTAAAATAGCTTTGCACAGGTAACTGACTAAACATAAAGCCAGCCTCAGCCTTAACCGATTCAATAAAAGCCTGCTCGTTATGCGATTCAAAAAGCAGGTAGGCCAACAATTCTTTGTTTTCCTTTTTATAGCGGGTAAGCCGCAGGCATAATTCGGCCAATTGCTCGGCAGGTAAATGCTGCAATTCTTTCTTTATTTGCGCTAATCCGTAGGTAGTTATACTCATCCGTTAACCTTAAGCTTTATTTTCCTATTTTTGCCACACTACATAAAAAATGCAGAAGAGCAAACTTACCTTATATATTTTTATAGCACTGGTGCTGGGCGTTATTGCCGGCTATGCTTACAATGCTACCGTTATTAACAATATTAATACCAGCATTAGCACCGCCGAGGTAAAGATAAAAACATTAGACCAGCAAATTACCGCAAGTACCGATACCACCACAATTGCTTTTAAAGCTTTAAAGACGGAGCGCGCCGCGCAGGCCACCATCCGTAAGGATGCCGATAAAGCCCGTGAAGGAAAGCTTGAGATTTTTACCATTTTAAGTAAGATGTTCCTGAACCTTATTAAGATGATCGTGGCGCCTTTGGTGTTTACTACGCTGGTGGTAGGTGTTGCTAAGGTTGGAGATATTAAGTCGGTAGGCCGTATTGGAGGCAAAACCCTTCTTTGGTTTTTAAGTGCAACCCTGGTGTCGCTCCTGTTGGGGATGATGCTGGTTAATTTCTTCAAACCTGGTGAAGCTATGCATTTGCCTTTACCGGATAGCCATTTAGGTATAGATATAGCAAAAACCTCAATTTCACTGGTCAACTTTGTAGACCACGTTTTCCCTAAAAGCTTTGTGGAAGCAATGGCCAATAACGAGATATTACAAATAGTAGTATTTGCGCTGTTCTTTGGTGTGGCCACCGCTGCCATAGGCGATAAGGGCGAGGTTGTAATAAAGGCGATGGATGCCATCGCACACGTTATCCTTAAAATAACAGGCTACGTAATGCAGCTGGCGCCACTTGCGGTGTTCGGTGCCATTACTGCTATTATTGCCAAACAGGGCCTGGGTATTTTAAAGACCTATGCTATTTTTATAAGTGAGTTTTATTTTTCGCTCATACTGCTTTGGCTGGTAATTGTATTGGCAGGCTTTACAGTTTTAAAAGGCCGTGTGTTTAAACTGGTAAGCAGGATAAAAGATGCTATCCTGATTGCTTTCAGCACCTCAACCAGCGAGGCCGCTTATCCAAAAGTGTTATTAGAGTTAGAACGTTTTGGCTGTAAAGACAAAATAGTAAGTTTTGTATTGCCATTGGGTTACTCGTTTAACCTTGATGGCTCTATGATGTACATGACCTTTGCATCGCTTTTCCTGGCGCAATCGTATAATATCCATCTGTCGTTTCAACAACAGCTATCCATGCTGCTGGTACTCATGATAACCAGTAAAGGTATAGCAGGCGTGCCGCGTGCATCATTGGTGGTTATTGCCGGTACCATATCCATGTTCAATATCCCAGAAGCAGGCTTAGCGCTTTTAATAGGTATTGATCCCTTGCTGGATATGGGCCGCTCAGCAACTAATGTATTGGGTAATGCAATGGCTACGGCAGTTGTAAGTAAATGGGAAGGGGAGCTTTCTAATGAAGGAGTTAGTGAAGGAGTGAATGAGTGATGCTGGCAATGATTGAATTAGTGAATGAGCGATGAATGGAAAAACCATTAGATTATAAATGACAAATACAGATAAAGAAGCTTTTGTAGAAGCGTTTAGGGCTCGGACTAAGAAGTTTGTGGTTGATAATATAAAATTCTTCAGAACTTTACCCAAAACTGAAGAAGCGAAAATAATAGGAAGACAATTGTTGCGTTCATCATCTTCAGTTGGTACTAATTACCGTGCGGCCTGCAGGGCCAGATCACAAACTGAATTTCATTCTAAGATGTCAATTGTTGTAGAGGAAGCAGATGAATCTGCTTCCTGGATGGAAGTTCTTGTAGAAGCCGAAATTGTCAAAGAAAGCGAAATAGCAATCTTGGTTGACGAGGCAAATCAAATTTTAAAAGTTACATCGTCTGCAAGAAAAGCAGTTTCTAAAAATTAATTATTCATTAATTCACTCCCTCGCTAATTCACTCATTATTATAAGATGTCTAATCGCGCTAAAAAAATATTTCTTCTTCTAAGTATTGTTGTGCCGTTTATGTTGTACTGCGTTTACTACTACGGCATGATGGTGAAAAATGCACCATATAAGTTTGCCGAGTTTGAAGGCCTTAAACTGGAGTATGGTTACAACGATAGCCTGTTGAACAAGTACAACTCTGAGACCGGCGAATACCAGTTTGTTAACCGCAAGGATTCGGTAGTTAAAATGCACATGGACCTGAGCAAGGACGATCTGCTGTACCTGCACCGCAAAGCTGCCGAACTTGGTTATTGGGATTTCCCGACTAACGAAACCAAGAAAGATCCTAAAGAGCGCTCGATGCGTTACATTATCGAGTTTAAGTACAAACGCAAAACCAAACGCGTGGTATTCGACGAAACTTACCAGGGTAACGAAAAGCTGATCGATGCCAATCAACGCCTGCTTAAAGAGATCAAAAAGAAACTCGACGAGAACGAGGTAAGGCTTAGAAACGTAAAATAAGTGCATTTAAGCAATAGCGATAAAAATAAAATCGCGTTGTTTATTTAGATTTTAATCTATATATTTGCACCTCAAATTTTAAAACAATAATTAATCAACAATGTACGCAATAGTAAGTATAGCCGGGCAACAGTTTAAAGTTGCGAAAGACCAGCAGATCTTTGTACACCGCTTACAAGGAGACGAAGGCGCTAATATTGAATTTGACAACGTGTTGTTAGCAGAAAACGAAGGTAAATTCAAATTAGGTTCTGATTTGAAAGGCGCTAAAGTATCAGCTAAGATCGTGTCTCATTTAAAAGGTGATAAAGTAATTATCTTCAAAAAGAAAAGAAGAAAAGGTTACAAAAAGAAAAACGGTCACCGTCAGCAATTCACTAAGATCGAGATCACTGGTATCTCATTATAATTAGATTTTAAACTTGCGGGAGACTCGTTTCCTGTTAAAAATATAAAGAAATGGCACACAAAAAAGGGGCCGGTAGTTCACGAAACGGCCGCGAATCGCATAGCAAACGTTTAGGTATCAAAATTTTCGGTGGTCAGCCAGCTATTGCAGGTAACATCATCGTTCGCCAGCGTGGTACCCAACACAACCCGGGCCTTAACGTAGGTATCGGTAAAGACCACACTTTATTCGCTCTTATCGACGGTAAAGTTGTTTTCAAAAAGAAAGCTGATAACCGTTCATACGTATCAGTACTTCCTTTAGAAGAAACACCGGTTGCTGAAGTAGCTGCTCCTAAAGCTGCTGCAAAAAAAGCAACTAAAGCTGTTGAAGCTCCGGTAGCTGAAGAAGCTCCAAAAGCTAAGAAAGCTGCTGCTCCAAAAGCAAAAAAAGAAGAAGCTGCTGATGCTGCTGAAGAAACAGCTGCTGAGTAATTTCAACTTACAGATATTGAAAAGCCCCGGTCACAATTTGATCGGGGCTTTTTGTTTATTTTTTGGTGCAAGAGTAGTGTATGGTTTCTACTGTTAAAACATCTTAAATTCTCCTAAATAAAATGGCACAGCAACAGTCCACTCTTGCCTTATAACTTTTCCACTTTGAACTCCCGGTTTCCATTTTGGGAGATTGCCTACAACGCGTAGGGCTTCAGCATCTGTATCATCAGAAAGGTGTTGTAATATTTTAAGATGGGTTAATTTACCATCTTTTTCAACAATAAAACTTACTATCACCTTGCCCTGAATTCTTTTTTCGCGGGCATCAGCCGGATAGCGTACCATTTTGGCAACGGTTGTTTTTAGCTTTTCAGGCCCGCCGGGGAATTCTACAGGTTGTTGTACTGCAATATATACCGCAGTATCTGCGGCTGTCAGAGTGTCGGTTTGTGCTTTTGCACTTGTATACGTAAAAGCGCAAATGATGATCAATAGATATTTCATTATTATTCTAATATCACTTTCTTTAAATACCAGCCATCAGGATCTATAACCGGTGTTGTTTTACTGCTGATGATCTGCGGCTCGTCGGTAAGCATCAGGCGTTGTTTACCTGCATCGGTTACAACATCTACCGGTAAAGTCATTTTGATGTTTTGCAGTCTTAACATGTATTTATCGTTAGAACGGGCGCGTACACTTACCTCAAGTTTATCTGTAGTACGCAAGTACATATCAAATAACGGTTTTAGTGATTGCCCGTAAGCTTTGCTGAAGTATTGCTCTACCTCATCGGTAACATTCTGATGGTCGTAGGTGAATTGCGGATCGGTAGCCAAACCTTTAAGCGTTTTAAAGAAAAGCGTATCACCCATTACATAATGCAGGGTATGCATAAAGAAACCACCCTTGCTATAAATGTCGCCGTTGTAGGCTGATGCTTCATCAATATCTTTACCCAATACAATAGGCTGCTTGTTTTGGATGCCCATTGCCGATTTTTTAAAATGATCTATATATGCCTGGCGGCCCTCAAGATCCAAAATAGGCAATGCATCTGCGTATGTATCAATCCCTTCATGGATCCAGTAATCGGCCCAATCACGGGCGGTTACTTTGTTACCCCACCATTCGTGGCCAAACTCATGGAACATCAGCCAGTCAAAATCTTGACCGCCAACTTTTGTGTACCTGAATTTGTTGCCATAAGCGTTCATGCTTTGGTGCTCCATACCCAGGTGAGGGGTTTCCACAATTCCCAGTTTCTCTTTGGCCCATGGGTATTCGCCAAAGTATTTTTCTTTAGCCTGTGCTGCTTTTATTACCATATCCACAAGATGAGGGCCTTGGGCAGCATGCTCTTTAAGTACATAGAACTGCACGGGAACGGTATTGCCGGCTACAGATTTATAAGAACCTTTGGCAACGGTGTAATCGCCGGCATTAAACACCAGGCTGTAATTGTTAATGGTGTATTTGGTTTGCCAGTGATAAGTAGCAGTACTGCCTTTTTTGCTAACGCCTTTTAGTAACCCCGGGCCAGCTACAACCAGGTTTGATGGTACAGTGATGTACATATCGGCGCCTTCGTTCGGCTCATCGCTTGGGTGGTCTTTACAAGGGAAATAGATCTTGCCACCGGTTTGTTCGGCTGTTACTGCCAGCCAGGGGTGGCCGGTAGAGTCCTGTGTCCAGGTAAATCCATCATCCCATGGTGGTCTTTTAGCAATGCGTGGTTTGCCGTTGTATAATACTTTGATAGCAGCTTTACCAGCAGCCAATTCTTTATTAAGATTGATGGTAATGAGGCCGTTCTTATGTTCAAAGGGTTCTTTCTTGCCGTTAACTGCTACTTCGCTTACGTGCAGAGAATCCAACAGATCCAGTATCAGCGTTTTAGCCGGCTGTTTCATGATCACGTCTACGGTGGTATTACCGTCGATTGATTTCTGATCAAAATTACAGTTGATAGCGATGTTGTAATGGCGAACATCCATTATGGCTTGTTCCGGCTTCAGTTTGCCGCCTGATGTTTGGGCATTGGCGCATAAAACCAAACCAGAGAATAAGCAGGTCACAAATCCTGCTAATTTGAATTTATTCATTATGAAAGGAATGATGGTGTGCTTAAAGATAAGCATGATGCTGCTATTTGCGGGCGGGATGCTTTGTAAAAATTATGTGGGGAGAGATGGGGATGATAACAATTTTATTCTTCAGCAGGCATAATGCAAGAAAATGGCACAAGGCAAAAAGATCTCACAGGTTTGCCGTTTTTTATACCAGGTTTCCACCTGGGTGATTTTTCGAAAGTCCGGGCTACTGCGCGGGAAACCACAGTACTTTTAGTTAACTTATAAACGCTTGACTTAGAAACTCTGCCATCTTTCTCAATTAATAATTGTAATACTACCCGGCCAGTATAATTATTCAGATCAGTGCTGTCAGGAAATCTGAAATTTTTAGAGAAAAATTTAAGTAAACCCACATCTCCGCCCGGAAACTGTGGCGGCAGGTCAACTACTGTATAAACAATAGTGTCAGTGATTTTTCTAACTGATTGAGCATTGACAGTAGTTAATGCTGTCAGCAAAAACAGAACTATATACAGCCGTTTCAGCATATTCTATCAATATTCCCTCACCAGCAACCCATCCGCAAAATCGCGCAGGTATTGCTTGTTTTCTTCCGGTAAGTTTAGCTTATCTAAAGCAGCGAAGGCTTTATCTGCATACGCATGCATTTCGGTTTCTGCGTAGTGGCGAATATTAGCTTTGTTGTAGATCTTGGTTACAGCCGCAACTTTTTCTGTGGGGTCAAAGTCTTTATAGGTAACCCATTGATCAAGTTCCTGCGCATCTGCACCTTCAACCAGCTCAAGCGCTTTTATTAACAGGTAAGTTTTTTTGTTGGAGATGATATCTCCGCCAACCTGTTTGCCAAACTTCTCAGGGTCGCCGTAAACGTCAAGAATATCATCCTGCAGTTGGAAAGCTACACCAAGGTTAATACCGAACTCAGATAACAGATCGGCATCTTTCATATCCGCATTACCAATAAGCGCACCTATCTTTAAAGCACCGCCCAACACCACAGCCGTTTTAAGGCGTATCATGTTGATGTATTCTTCGATGCTGATATCGATATTGGTTTCAAAGGTCATATCCAGTTGCTGGCCTTCGCAAACACCAACAGCGGTATCGTTAAATATATCCAACACCGTACGCAGGATATCCTCGCGCACCTGCATCATTAATTTGTAGCCTTCTATCAGCATTACATCGCCTGATAGGATGGCTACATTACTGTTCCATTTCTCGTGCACGGTTGTTTTGCCGCGGCGCTTTGGTGCGTTGTCCATAATATCATCATGCATCAGCGTGAAGTTATGGAACACCTCAATGGCAAGGGCAGGGGGCATGGCCTCATTAACGTCGCCGCCAAAAAGGTCGCAGGCCATTAAAAGCAGGGCAGGGCGCATACGCTTGCCGCCAAGGGCAAGTATATACTGTATAGGCTCATATAACTCCGCCGGGTATTCGGGGAATTTAAGTTCGGCTACGGAATTGGCAATCAGCGATTGCAGTTCGTCGAGTGGTCTCATTAAAGCGTGATCGGGGGATGTGTCTTAACAGACAATCACTAAATCATTATAATTGTTAATCATTTATCAGGGTAAAGTCTATCTGCTTTTTGGTCAGATCTACATTTTTAACCCTTATTTTTACTTCGTCGCCAAGCTGGTAAATTTTCTTTTTACGCTGGCCGATGATGGCAAAGTTCTTTTCATCTAAGGTATAAAAATCGTCGGTTATATCGCGCAGGCGTATCATGCCCTCGCATTTATTCTCAATGATCTCTACGTACATACCCCACTCGGTAACGCCCGAAATAATGCCGACAAATGCATTGCCAACCTGGTCGCGCAGGTACTCGGCCTGTTTGTATTTAACCGATGCACGCTCCGCATCGGCAGCACGTTTCTCCATGGCCGAGCTATGTTTACAAAGCTCCTCATAATGGTCGGCATTGGCACTTTTGCCACCATTTAGGTAGTGGAAAAGCAATCTGTGCACCATCACATCCGGGTAACGGCGGATAGGAGAGGTAAAGTGCGTATAGTGCGAAAACGCCAAACCGTAATGGCTGCTTGTTTTGGTAGTATATATAGCCTTAGCCATTGAGCGAATGGCCAAATGGGTGAGCACGTTCTGCTCTTTTTTGCCCTCAACATCTTCCATTAAGTGGTTAAGTGAGCGGGCGATATCTTTATCAGATTTGGTATTGATCTTGTAACCAAACCTTGCCGCAAACTGCGCAAAACTGTTCAATGCATCGGGCTTAGGCGAATCGTGAGCACGATAAACAAAGGTGTATTTGTTTTTGCCTTTGCCCATTTTGCTTACGTGCTCAGCCACCTTGCGGTTAGCTAAAAGCATAAAGTCCTCAATAAGCTTGTGGGCATCCTTGCGCTCTTTTACATAAACGCCAATAGGTTTGCTGTTCTCATCCAGCTTAAACTTTACTTCGGTGGTTTCAAAGCTGATGGCACCGGCTTTAAACTTACGTTCGCGAAGTTTGTAGGCCAAGGCATTCAGTTTTAATATTTCTTCGGTGTGATCGCCTTGTTGCGTTTCAATTACATCCTGCACTTCTTCATAAGTAAAGCGCCTGTCTGAGTGGATAACTGTTTTGCCGAACCACTCGTTTTGGATATTGGCATCTTCATCCAGTTCAAAAACAGCGGCAAAGCATAGCTTATCCTCTTTAGGGCGAAGCGAACATAACCCGTTTGAAAGGCGCTCGGGCAGCATTGGTATCACACGGTCGACCAGGTAAACTGATGTAGCGCGTTCGTATGCTTCTTTATCTAATGCTGAATCGGGGATAATGTAATGGGCCACATCGGCAATATGCACACCAACTTCGTAATTGCCGTTATCCAGTTTTTTGAAGGATAGGGCATCATCAAAGTCCTTGGCATCAAATGGGTCGATTGTAAAGGTAAGCACATTCCTGAAGTCACGACGTTTGGCAACTTCTTCTTCTGATATCACATCCGGTATTTCCTCAGCTTCGCGTTCAACCTCGGCAGGGAAACTCAGCGGGAAACCGTACTCGGCCAAAATGGCGTTCATCTCGGTATCATTCTCGCCTTGCTGACCAAGCACATGCTTGATGCGACCCGCAGGGTTCTTAGCACCGGCCGGCCAATCTGTTATCTCAGCAACAGCTTTTATACCGTTTTTGGCGCCATTCAACTCGCTCAGCGGGATGAAAATATCGTGCATCATCTTGCGGTCGTCTGCCAGCAGGAATGCATAATGTTCCGACAAACGAACCACACCGGTAAATTCGGTTTTGTGGCGTTTAAGGATCTCAATGATCTCGCCCTCTTTGCGTTTGCCACGACTTTTAGCGTACACATAGACCTTTACCCAATCGCCGTTTAGGGCGTTGCGCAATTTGCGCGGGGCAATGTAGATATCGCTTTCAAACTCATCGTCGGTAACAATGAAGGCCGAACCATCATTAGTGAGATCAACCTTGCCTTCAACAAAGGTTTTCATTTCCAGTAGCTGGAATTTACCGGGAGAGATCTGTTTAAGTACACCTTTAAAGGTTTCCTCATCCAGAATATCGTTTATAACGGCACGGGCCTCTGGGTCGCGTACATTTAATTTGGCCGATACTTGTTTATAGTTGAGCGGCGTATTGCCGTTTTGCTCGAATATGTCCAGCACCATTTGCGTAAGCACCTGGTCGATGGATTTATTTTTATTTTTCTTTTTTGACATAGATAGAACTTGCGCTAAGATACGAATTGTGCTTGCTTTTGTATATTAACCCTAATTAATCAATTTACAACCGTAACCATAGTGTAAAATGTGGTTTGGTAACCGCTATAAACTTAAAGCAATTACAAATAGTTATAGTTTTACCACCATGAAAACTTTAGGGCTTATTGGGGGTACCAGTTGGGTATCAACCATTGATTATTATCGTTTTATTAACCAGGGCGTTAATGATAAACTGGGCGGTGTTAATGCAGCGCAATTGCTGCTGCACTCGTTCAATTATGCCGATATTGCCAAAAACCATGCGGCTAACGATTGGGCCAAAACCACCCAAATGGTGGTTGATGCAGGCATCGGTTTAAAAAGCAGCGGGGCAGAGGCCATTCTGCTTTGCGCCAATACGCTGCACCTTATTGCCGAAGAGGTAGAAGCAAAGATCGGTTTGCCGATTATCCACGTAGCTACTGCAACTGCTCAGGTTATCAAAAAAGAAGGCCTGAAAAAGGTGGCGCTCCTGGGTACAAAATTCACCATGGAGAATACTTTTTTTACAGATAAATTGACCGAAGCAGGCATTGAAAGCATCATCCCTAATGATACAGAACGAGCTTTTATCCACCAAACTTTGATGGATGAACTGGGCAAAGGCATATTGTTACCAGAAACCAAAGCCGAATATTTAAAGATCATTAACCGATTTGTACAAGAAGGTGCCGAGGGCGTTATTTTAGGATGTACCGAAATTCCTTTGCTGATAAAACCCGGCGATACCGATGTGATACTGTTTGATACCACACAGATCCATTCGGCGGCAGCTGTGGAATTTGCTTTAGGATAATAAAGAGCACTTGCTTATTCGATACTATGAGGCCTTGTTTTAAAAGCAAGGCCTTTTGTTTTTGGATAAGCTTAAGGAACATTTTTCTGTAAACTCTAAAAAATGTATACTTTTAAACTGCAATGGAAGCAAAAAATAATCCTAAAACCATACGCGCCTGGGCCATGTTTGATTGGGCCAATTCGGCGTACAATCTTGTTATCACATCAACCATTTTCCCTGCGTATTATGTGGCCATTACACAGAACGAGGCCATAGGCAATAAAGTAAATTTCTTCGGGATGAGCTTTGTGAATACGGCTTTAACGGATTATGCCCTGGCAACAGCCTACCTTATTATGGTTTTCCTGCTGCCCATTTTAGGTGCCGTGGCCGATTATCGCGGTAACAAAAAGATCTTTATGCAGTTCTTTACCCTTCTTGGTTCTTTGGCTTGCTGCGGATTATTCTTTTTTAAAGCTTCAACGTTAGAGTTAGGGGTTATCTGTTTTGCATTGGCGGCCATTGGTTACAGCGGTGGTTTTGTTTTTTACAATTCATACCTGCCCGAGATAGCCACATTGGATATGCAGGATAAAGTGAGCGCCAAGGGCTTTACTTTCGGTTACATTGGCAGCGTGTTGCTTCAACTGGTGTGTTTTGCTTTTGTATTAAAGCCGGAGATCTTTGGGATAACTGATAAATCACTACCTGCCCGTTTATCATTTTTATTAGTAGGTATCTGGTGGATTGGTTTTGCCATGATACCGTTCAGCGTGCTACCAAAGGGTAGCCCAAATGCGCAAACGCATCATAAAAATATTATAAAAGGCGGCTTTGAAGAACTGGCCAAGGTTTGGCTTAAAGTAAAATCAATGCCTTTGTTGAAACGCTTTTTACCATCTTTCTTTTTCTACTCGATGGGGGTGCAAACCATTATGTTGGTAGCTACCGGTTTTGCAGCTAAGGAGCTAAAAATGGAGACTTCTGCATTGATCTCTATCATTCTCATCATCCAGATAGTGGCCATTGTGGGCGCAACGTTAATGTCGCGCTTGTCTGATAAATATGGAAACGTACGTATTTTGATATTTGTGGTGTTTATATGGATAGGCGTTTGTATAGCAGCCTATTTTACTACTACATCAACCCAATTCTACATAGTTGCGGTGGTAGTAGGTTTAGTGATGGGCGGGATCCAATCGTTGTCAAGATCAACTTATTCAAAGTTTTTGCCGCAGAATATCAACGATACGGCTTCATTTTTTAGCTTTTATGACGTTACCGAGAAGCTGGCCATAGTAGGGGGATTGTTCAGTTTCGGGTTTATTGAAGAGATAACAGGCAGTATGCGAAATTCTACCCTGGTTTTGGGAACATTCTTCGTTGTAGGTTTGTTACTGTTGTTTTCATTGCTGAAGGCCGAAAATATTTCAAAGAAAAATACGGACTTTAGCGCCAGTTAATATCTGCCGATGACCATTGACCTGTTTATTCCCTGTTTTATTGACCAGCTATACCCCGAGACTGCTTTTAATACCGTAAAAGTATTAGAGAAAGCGGGCTGCGTGGTCAACTATAACCCCGAACAAACCTGCTGTGGGCAACCCGCCTTTAACGCTGGCTTTTGGGATGATGCCAAAACAGTGGGCAGTAAGTTCCTAAATGACTTTAAAGAGGAGAGTGTGATCGTATCGCCATCGGCTTCTTGTACAGGTATGGTGCGTAATTACTACAGCGATCTGTTTACCAATACCATGTCGCACAATAAATGCAGGAGTATCCAGGCTAATATTTACGAGCTGAGCGATTTTCTAGTAAATATTCTGCAGGTTGATTATTTTGGCGCAGAGCTGGAAGGTCGTGCAGTTTACCACGATAGCTGTGCCGGCCTGCGCGAGTGCCATATTAAAGCCGAACCCCGCCAGCTTTTAGAAAAAGTTCACGGCCTTGAACTGGTTGACTTGCCCGCGGGCGAGACCTGCTGCGGCTTTGGTGGCACGTTTGCGGTTAAATTTGATGCCATATCAACTGCCATGGCGCAACAAAAGGTTGATAATGCACTGTCTGTAGGAGCCGATTACATTATCTCAACCGATGCCTCATGCCTGCTGCACCTGCAGGGTTATATCGATAAGAACAACATCCCACTGAAGACTATGCACATTGCCGATGTACTGGCAAATGGTTGGGGGAACGTGTGACCGCTGATTTTGAGATTGTGGTGATTTATGTGATTTTACTTTTAAAACCACCATGTCATTTCGAATGAGCGACAGCGAAGAGAAATCCTGTTATTCCTGAAAAGTCCTGAACTTGTCTTTTCTAACAGGATTTATCTTCGATGAGCTCCACTTTGTTCCGGTTCTCCTCGTACCTCGTTCGAAATGACATAGTATTATTACCGTCATGCCGAATTTATTTCGGTATCCCACACGCTTGGCTCTTCTGGTGGATGATAAAGAATTTAAGCATGCCGACGAGATTTAAATCTTTTTTGAATTTAGCTGTCGAAGAACTACCTATGAGATTGCCACGTCGCTATCGCTCCTCGCAATGACACGGTGTTATAGGTATCGGGTAACTACAACTCGTAACTCACACCCTTCTCCGGGATATTCACTTTATATCCGTCGCTTTCCAATGTATCCGCCAAAGCCTGCATAGCACTGGTTTCGCCGTGTACAAGGTAAACGCCTTTCAGTTTTGATGCATCTTGCGATTTTACGTTGTTCACCAGATCTTCATGGTCGCCGTGGGCACTCAGAACGTCTGTTTGTTTGATGGTGGCGTAAACGGCCAGGTCGCGGTCTTTGATGTGTACGATAGGATCGCCACGAAGCAGGCGGTAACCTAATGTGCCTTTAGCACAGTAACCTATGAACAGGATGGTGCAGTAATAATTCTGGATGTTGTAGAACAGGTGATCCTGTATACGGCCACCCTCAAGCATACCTGCAGAAGAGATAATTATACAAGGTTCAAAGTAGTTGGATACCTGTCGGCTATCTTTTAAAGTCTCTACATAAGTGAGATTATCAAACTCAAACTCATCACCTTTGGTGTTGTAGAACTCATGTGCCTCAGGGTTTACCTGGCTATGGTGCTTGCGATAAAGCTCTGTAGCCCTGCTGGCCATTGGGCTATCCACAAAAATCTTCACCGGTGGCAACGCGCCGCTGCTAAAGATCTTGTTCAGCACAAACACCAGCGATTGCGTACGGCCAATACTGAACGCCGGGATGATGAGCCTGCCTTGTTCTTTTATACAAACCTTATCGATTATCTCTTCCAACGTTTCCTGCACGCTTTTGCCTTTGCTATGCATGCGGCCACCGTAAGTAGCTTCAGACACTAAATAGTCAACAGGTGGGAGTGGTTCAGGATCATTCAATACAGGGTAGCCTTTGCGGCCTATATCACCTGTAAAGGCAATGGTTTTCTCAACGCCCTCATCGTTTACTTTTAATACCACACCGGCGGCTCCCAATAAGTGGCCTGCAGGTACAAAAGTTACCTCTATATCGCCGGTTATCCTGAAAGGTCTGTTAAAGTTGATGGTGATGAAACGCTCAACAGTATCCATCACATGCTTTTGCAGGTACAAAGGCTGCGGGCCGCCACTGCTATGTTTATGCCTGCGGCGATGTTGTTTGCCCTTTTGCGCTTTTTGTAAAAAGATGTTTACCGAGTCCATTAGTAATAGCTCCGTAAGATCGGCAGTAGGTGGGGTGCACAGTATTTGGCCATTGAAGCCCATGCGCACAAGTGTAGGCAGGTTGCCCGAGTGATCGATATGTGCATGGGTGAGTATCACAACGTCGATCTCCTCGGGCCTGAAACCGAAATCTTCGTTGATCTGCATGTTGTGGTCTTTCTCGTAATCGAGGCCACAATCAATCAATATTTTATATTGGCCAACCTGCAGTAAATGCATACTGCCGGTTACCTGACGGGCCGCCCCGTGTATAGTTAGTTTCATTTGGTTTTAGTAGTTCATGGGTAATGGTTCATAGATCATAGCGCTTTAAACTATGAACACGAATCATCAGCGGTAAGCATTAAGTTTGCGGAACTCAAATAGTTTTTCACTATTAACTATGAACCATCAACTATGAGCTAAACGTTACGCATTCTCAAACTGTAGCTGGCTAAGGTACCTGTAAAGGCCCTGCTCGTTTGCTATCAGTTCCTGGTGATTGCCGCTTTCTACAATATTACCTTTTTCCAGCACAATAATTTTATCAGCTTCGCGAATTGTTGATAAACGGTGGGCGATGATGATAGAAGTACGGCCTTTCATCAGCACCTCGAGAGCTTCCTGCACCAGGCGCTCAGATTCAGAATCGAGAGAAGAGGTGGCTTCATCCAGTATAAGGATGGCCGGGTTTTTTAGCAGAGCGCGTGCAATGGCAATACGCTGGCGTTGCCCGCCCGAAAGTTTTACGCCACGCTCGCCTACAAGGGTCTCATATCCTTCAGGGAAACCGCTGATAAAGTTATCGGCATTAGCTTTCTTGGCTGCTGTGATAATTTCCTCGCGGGTGGCCCCCAGTTTACCATAAGCAATATTCTCGGCAATGGTACCGCCAAACAGCAATACATCCTGCGGAACAATAGCCACCTGGTTACGGATATCGGTCAATGCATAGTGATCTGCATCAACACCATCAAATTTGATAGAACCACTTTGCGGGTGGTAGAACTGCAGTATCAAAGCCGCCATGGTAGATTTACCTGAACCGCTTGGGCCAACAATAGCTACCTTCTGACCGGCATCTGCACTGAAAGAAACATTTTTTAATACCGTTATTTCTGAACGTGACGGATAAGCAAACTCCACATTGCTAAACTCGAGGTTACCGTTGATCTGTTTCTTGGTCACGTTATCCTCGGCGTTAATAGAAACATCTTCGCCTTGTTCATGCAGTATTTCTAAAACACGCTCACTTGCGCCTACCGCTTTTTGGATATTAGCATAAAGATCGGGCAAGCTACCCATTGCTGCGCTGATAAATGCCGCGTATACGATAAAGTTAGTTAGCTGGCCAAAGGTCATCCCTTTATCGTGGATAGAAACCAGGTAAGAGCCATACCAAATTTCACAGAATATAGTACCGAACAAACAGAAAACTATAAAAGCACCAAACATGCCCCTAAATTTCGCTCCCCGTACAGCTATGTTTACTACACGTTGCAAGGTTTTATCATAGCGGCCTGCTTCAAAAGCCTCGTTTACAAATGCTTTAACGTTGGCAATACCTTGTAGTGTTTCTTCTACTATAGTATTAGACTCGGCCAGTTGATCTTGTGCCTCGCGTGATAGCTTTCTGATAAATTTACCAAATACGATAGCGAAAACAATCAGTACGGGAAGTATGACTAATAAAGCAATAGTAAGTTTCCACGAGATGATAACTAATAACGTTATACCACCTATCAGGATGATCACCTGCCTAATTACTTCTGCTAAAGTTGTGGTAAGGGTTTCTTGTATCTGAGAAAGGTCTGCACTGATACGGCTATTGAGTTCACCAACCCTGCGGTTAGCAAAGAAGTTCATGGGTAGGGTAATTAACCTGAAATAAGTATCCCTGCGGATAGCTGCCAATGATTTCTCGGCAACTTGTACAAACCAGGTAATTCTGAAATAGGATACAAAGCCTTGAAAGAATAATACCACAATGGCAACCTCACCGATCTTTTTAAGATCTGCAGGAACAAAGCCATAACGTTTTACACCTTGCGAAGCATCTATCAAAGCACCAAAAAATCCGGGAAATGCTAAACCAACTAAGCTGGAGATAACAAGGAATACAAGTCCGCCTATAAATTTAAGCCTGTAAGGTTTTATATAACTTAATAGTTTACTTACGTTGCGCAGGCTTTGTTTATTTAACTTAGCTTTTGGTAATTCTGCTTCTGCCTTGCTGCCACTGTTCAGTCGTCCTCGTGCCATTGATGATTTTTATGTACAAAGTGGCGAAATTACGTGTTTCTTTTCCTTTTGACGATAAACAGTATTAAAATTGACGCAAAAGTGAGAACTACCAACACAATCATGATGCCTTGCTGCTTTTGTTTAGATGTTTCCAGCTGTTTTACCTGTACTTTAAGGCTGTCGTTCTGATTTCTTAAAGCGCTGATACTTCTTAGATATGCAATGCGGCTTTTCTCGGCATCTTTTAAACTGCTTTCAGTTTGCTTGCGCTGAAACTTGCTGTAGTTGAGTTGATTGGTGTTGTAATCAAAAAGTTTCTTCAATTCGATAAAGATCTCATCGTCAGTATCAGCAATATCCATCAGTATCTCGTTTGAGCGGCGGATGTCGCCTTTGGTTTGCATCCCGAAGATACCGCTGTGTTGAACAAGGCTGGTGTCGTACCGGCCAAACTTTGCACGGCGATCAGCAAGCATCTTGTTTATTTTATTGCGCTGTTGGATATAAACAACCGAATCGGGGTTGGTTTGGCCAAATACAGCAAGCCCAAACAGCAGCATAAAGCCGGTGAGTATCAAATTTTTCATACGGGTTGAATCCTGATTACTGGAAATCAATAATAACGCTATCGCCAAGGTTTAGGCCCAGTAAGCCGCTGGCGTTACCCTTGTTAATGGCAATCTCCAGGTGGTCGCTTATGCCAAAAAGGCAAAGCTTTTCGCCCTCAGGCACCTCATTGTAGTGCCAGCTAAGCTGGTTGATGGTTTCATTACGCTTAAAGTAAAGCACAAACCTGCGGCCCTGCTGCACACGGTTAAAAAACTCTTTGGTAATATTTGTTATAACGTTCTGGAACGCATCTACATATATCACCACGCCTTTTATCAGGTTTTTTTCGATAACGGGCTGCAGGTTCATTTTGTTCTCCACCTCGGGCACCGGTAAGCCAATCTCGGCAAGCGATCCGCCATCGGCCAGGTGGCATGCGGCCTTCACAAAAATATCAGCCAGGGGGAAGTGCAGAAACTTCAAATCCTGCATAATATTTATTTCCACAACCTCGGCTACCTGGTGGTCAAACATCAGCGAAAAGATGCCGTTATCGGCACCCACAAAGTAGTGGTTATTGTGCTTTACAGCCAGGTAGCGGGTGTACGTACTGTACACAGTATCAATGCCTATGAGGTGTACAGTGCCATCAGGAAAGTAGTGGTAACTGTTCTTTAAAATGAAGGCTGCCTGTTGCACATTAAAGGCCGGCACATTGTTAGTAATATCTACAATATTTACTGTTGGGAGCAACTTATAAATACTACCTTTAAGGGCAGCCTGATAAATATCTTTATCGCCCAGGTCAGTAGTTAATGTTATAATTGCCATTAATATTATAAATATTTATTGCTAATCTTGTAGAGTAATTAAAGGTGCAAATATTCAATTTTTAATTCATAAAAATTCGCAACTCAACAAAAAACACGAAGTATTGAACGAGCTAAAATTATCAATCGAGCAAATAGATCCGGCGGTATTGTGGGGGCCATCTAACGATCACTTCGAGATCATTAAAAAGCAATATCCTAAGCTTAAAATAGTTGCGCGCGGCAGTGAGGTTAAAGTACTGGGCGACGAGAACGAATTAAACACCTTCCAGGAAAAATTTAACGCGCTGGTGCAGCACGTAGAAAAATATGAAAGCCTTAATGTAATTGACGTGGAGCGCATACTTGGCGCCAAACCATCTGCCAATACTGCTAACGCTACCGAGGGTGGTGCCGATAAGTTTGCCAGCGGCGAGGTAATTGTATTTGGCCCTAACGGTATTATGGTAAAGGCCCGCACGCCCAACCAGCGCCGTATGGTAGATAGCCTTGGCAAAAGCGATATCCTGTTTGCCATTGGCCCTGCAGGTACAGGTAAAACCTACACCGCAGTAGCCCTGGCTGTACGTGCTTTAAAGAACAAGGAGATCAAACGCATTATCCTTACCCGCCCGGCGGTTGAGGCAGGCGAAAACCTTGGTTTTTTACCCGGCGATCTGAAGGAAAAAATTGACCCATATCTGCGCCCTTTATATGATGCGCTTGATGATATGATACCAGCAGAGAAGCTAAAGCTTTACCTGGAGAACCGTACTATTGAAATTGCACCCTTAGCATTTATGCGTGGCCGTACGTTGGATAATTGTTTTGTAATATTGGATGAGGCGCAAAACGCTACCGATATGCAGCTAAAGATGTTCCTTACACGTATGGGACCATCTGCCAAGTTCATTGTAACCGGCGACGTAACACAGATTGACTTACCAAAGAAACAGCAGTCGGGTTTATACACTGCGCTGCGTATTTTAACCGATATAAAAGGAATTGATATTGTTTACCTGAGCGGAGAGGACGTTGTACGCCACAAACTGGTGAAACGCATTTTGGAAGCTTACGGGGATATACAGTAATAGAACCAAGACTTTTAGAGTCAGGAATCAAGACAGGAGCTCATCTTGTTTCTTGATTCTTGTCTCTTGATTCTCAGAGACACATGAACGCAATAAAAGAAACTCACTTTAATTTTGAAGGGCAAACCAGTTTTTACAAGGGTAAGGTCCGTGATGTATATACGATAGGGGATAAATACCTGGCTATGGTGGTTACCGACCGCATTTCTGCGTTCGACGTTGTACTGCCCGAGCCTATCCCTTACAAAGGGCAAGTGCTTAACCAGATAGCTGCCAAGTTCCTTGAAGCTACATCAGATATAGTACCTAACTGGGTGGTTTCGGTGCCAGATCCTACAGTTACCATCGGCCGTATATGCGAGCCGTTTAAAGTAGAAATGGTTATCCGCGGGTACCTGGCCGGCCACGCAGCGCGCGAGTATGCTGCAGGCAGGAGAGAGGTTTGCGGTGTTAAGTTACCTGAAGGATTAAAAGAGAACGATATCCTTCCTGAGCCTATCATCACCCCGACAACAAAAGCTGCTGTTGGGCATGATGAAGACATATCACGCGAAGAAATTTTAAAAAGAGGTATTGTTTCTGAAGCTGATTACAATCAGCTTGAAGAATATACTCGCGCCTTGTTTAAAAGAGGTACAGAAATAGCTGCCGACCAGGGGCTTATACTGGTTGATACCAAGTACGAGTTTGGTAAGGTTGGTGATATCATTTACCTGATAGATGAGATCCACACGCCCGATTCATCGCGCTATTTTTATGCTGATGGATATGAGCAGCGCCAGGCAAACGGCGAAGCACAAAAACAACTCTCAAAAGAGTTTGTTAGAAAATGGCTTATCGAGAACGGCTTCCAGGGAAAAGACGGCCAGCAGGTGCCGGTAATGACCAAAGAGATTGTTGATTCGATATCTGAAAGATACATCGAACTGTACGAACAGATAACCGGCGAAAACTTTGTTAAGCCCGATGTGGCTAACGTTGTAGATAGGGTAGAGAGCGCAATTAATAGAGCATTGGCCTCTATGTAAATTTTTTATTAAGAGATAAATTTATTATATCTTAGCTTTATAATTAAATACAAATGAAATTTACGGTTGACAAGCACGAGAAATACGTATTGATTAAGCTTAACGAATCGAAACTGAACTCGTTGGTTACTCCGCAGTTAAAATCTGAATTGATATTAACTAACACCGAAGGACAGCGTAATATTATCCTTGATCTGTCGCAGGTTAAGTTTGCAGATTCATCGGGCTTAAGTAGTTTATTGGTGGGCCACAGGTTGTGCAAAAACTCAACCGGTTCATTTATCCTTTGCGGCCTTAATGATGCTGTATCGCGTTTAATTACCATTTCGCAGTTAGATAGCGTATTGTCTATCGTTCCAACTTGTGAAGAAGGTATCGATCTGATCTTTATGGAAGAGATTGAGCGCGAGCTAAAGAAAGAAGTTAAATAGTATAGCCTGTTCCCCCGGTATGAAATTCGAAGTAACAATACTGGGCAGCAGCTCTGCAACTCCCATTTTTAATAGGAATCCTACGGCGCAGGTAGTCAATGTAAACGATAAACTTTACCTGGTTGACTGCGCCGAAGGTACCCAGCAGCAGATGATGCGGTTTGATATTAAACCGGGCCGTATCGATCATATCTTCATTAGCCACCTGCATGGCGATCATTACCTTGGTCTTGTTGGTCTGCTATCATCAATGCACCTTAATGGGCGCAAGAAGATGCTTAAGCTTTTTTGCCCCGAGCCACTTAAGGAGATCATCGAAGTTCAGCTGAAATATTCTGAAACTTCGCTTAATTATGCCATCGATTACGTTTTTACCGATGCATCGCAACGGTCACTGATATTTGAGAACCAGGATGTATGTGTAGAAACAATACCGTTAGATCATCGCATCCCTACAACCGGCTTTCTCTTTAAACAAAAAAAACGCTTACGCAAATTGATAAAGGAGCGTATTGAAGAAATTGGCATACCTGTGCCGTATTATACCGCCATTAAAAGAGGATCGGACTACGAGGCACCGGATGGTACCATCTATAAAAACGAAGAGCTTACGATAGCACCTGCACCGCCAAAAAGCTACGCCTACGTATCTGATACCAAATACAACGAAAAGTATTTTAAACAGATAACTGGTGCTGCCCTGCTTTACCACGAGGCAACCTTTATGCATGATATGCTGGACAGGGCAAACCAAACCCACCATACCACCGCATTACAGGCAGGAGAGATAGCCAATATCACCAAAGCCGAAAAGTTGGTAATAGGCCATTTCTCAGCTCGCTATAAAACGCTTAACGAGCTTTTGGAAGAAACCCAAACCGTTTTCCCAAATACCGAACTGGCTGTAGAGGGCAGGGTGTTTGTTATTAGTGAATGATTTGTGTTAGAGAGATTAGAGGTTAGTTGATCAGAGATCAGGTTTAAAAAGTAAATAAAAGAAAAAGAGCTTAGCATTTTGTGCTAAGCTCTTTTTTTATGTTAAAGCCGAGAAACTAATCTCTAACCTTTAATCTCTGATCAACTAAATCAATCTCCCTTTTTGCCAAATACTGAGAAGTGTACGTAACGGCTTGGGTGAGCTTTAAGGTCAATAAATAAGTTATTTAAGTTTGCTGATGCTGCCGTTAGATTATCATACATCTTGGTATCGTTAAGCAGTAAACCTAATGAGCCATCTTTGCTGTTTACTTTGGCCATAGTCGCGCTCAGGTCGGCTGTGGCTTTGTTGGCATTATCAAGTGTACCTTTTATGTTTGAGTTAGCCAGGTCATTGCTGAAGCGCTCAAAGTTAGCCGATATGCCGTTAAGCTTAGCCGTACTTGTTTTTAAGTTGGCTGATACCGCTTCGGCATTGGTCATGATGCCGTTAATGTGGCTGCTTTGTGCGCCTACAATAGCATCTATCTTTTTGGTAGTACCTTCTAATGTTTGCAGCGAGTTAGCAATGCTGGCAAAACTACGATCAACATTAGCCTGGAAACGCGGGTTCATGATATGATTTATAGCAGCCAGGGCCGAATCAACCTTAGTTATCAATACCTCGGCTTTCTTTTGAATAGGTTGCAGGCTTTCTGCAAGGCTGCCTTGTATATCGGCACGCAGTGTGTCCTGATCCTCAGCATATTTAGTGCTGTTGCCCAGTTCAAATACAATGGCCTTACCGCCTAAAAGGTCGGTGCTTTGGAGTTTGGCCAGCGTATTTTCGGGCACGTTGTATTGCTTATCAACTTTAAACTCAACAATAGTTTGCCCGTTTTGCTGCAATTCCATTTTTGATACCCGGCCTATCTGGAAACCGTTTACCAAAATAGGCTTTGAAATAGTTAAACCCTCAACACTACGGTAAACCGCGTAAAATTTATTTGAGCCCGAGAACACATCGTTCCCTTTCAAAAAGCTGTATCCCAATATAAGGACAGTGATGGCTACAGCCGTAAGTGCGCCGATTTTAGTCTCGTTAGATATTTTCATGTGTGCGTGATAGATGTATAGTCAAATTTTTAATTTCCAGATCCTTCCATCTGGTTTTTATATTTAGTAATTGCGCGTACTATAGAGTTTACTATTTCAGTTTGCCCTTCATCAGAGTTCAAATACTCCTCATCGTCAGGGTTGTTGATATAGCCGGTCTCAACAAGTACCGATGGCATAGCGGCGTGGCAAAGTACATAAATGCTCTGGCCGCGCAAACCTTCGCTGCGCCTTCCGTCAACCTGAACAATCTCGTCGCTAATTAAGTTTGCGATATTTACACTTTGCTTGCGAAAGCGGCGCTTGTACTCGTTTGTTAAGATCATAACTACCGGGTCATCAGGGTCTAAGCCGCCGCCATCAAGGTCGCTCTCTGCTTCAACCTGGTTGTTTTTTATCTCATTCTCGGCCTCAGTTGATCGCTTTAAGGCATATACCAAAAATAAAGTTCCTTTGCCCGATCTGTCGGCAACCCTTACGCTACGGTATTTCGGCCGGCGTGCTGTGCCGCCCACGCGCTCTCTAATGATCTTATCAGGCAGCGAATTACAGTGGATAGATATAAAGAGGTTTCCTTTGTTTTCGTTGGCTATCTGGGCACGGCGTTCAAAAGAAACATCATCTTCGGTAGAGCGTGTTAAAACGGCTCTTACACCGTTTATATCTTTTTCAATCGCCTTTTGCAATTTTAGTGCGATAGACAGCGTTACATTTCTTTCGTTGGAAAACGAGCCATCAGCGCCCCGTGAGTAATGTCCTTTCGGAGCGTTTTCGGGCTTAACGCCGTGGCCGGCATCAACTATTACAGTGCGTAGCTTAAAGCCATTTGTAACAGTGTCGGTTAAGTGACTTTCTGCGGAAGCCACAGCATTAAATGAAAACATTGAAAAGCAAATTAGTAGCGCTGATGCACCATAAATCGCATTTTTCAACCTGCTCAATAGTTTATTTTTCATTATGTTTGGGGCTGTTAACTGTACCGTGCAAAAATAGTATTCATAATCAATTTTGAAATTAGTCAGGCTTTTTTTTCTACTTGCGCTTGTTTTAATAGTTAACATAATGGCGTCTGCTAAACATGGATACCATAGCGTAACTGTTAGAGACACTATTATTAAGCTTGATTCTATCCGCGACAGGCGTTTGCTGAAGCTTGATAAGAAAGACAAAAGTAATCGTAATAAGAACAATCCTGCACCAAAAGCAGGGCAACTTACTACCAAACAAGACACTACTCCAAGCGCCGGCGGGCTAAAATCTATCGTAAAATCTGTTGCCGAAGATTCAACCTTTGTAGATAACGAGCACAAAATAACCCACCTTTATGGCAAGGCACGCGTTACCTACGAAGATTTTGAGCTTGATGCCGATTATATTCGAGTAAACGAAAAAACGCACTTAATATTTGCACGTGGCTCTATCGACCCCAAAAGTAAACGTTATATAGGCCGCCCGCTTTCTAAATCAAAAGAAGAAAAGCCTATAGCTTCAGACTCGCTGATATTTGACTACAAAACCAAGAAGGTAAAGATCTGGAACCCTGCATCAGAGCAGGATGGTAATTTTATTTCTGGCGGGCAGGCAAAGCGCCTAAATGAAGATGAAGTTGCTTATCGTAACGTAATATTCAGTACCTGTAACTTGCCATATCCAGATACTCACTTTGGTATTGTTATTACAAAAGGTATCGGGCAAAAGAAACGTATAATATCAGGCCCCGCATACCTGGAGATAGCAGGGGTGCCACTACCTATAGGTTTACCTTTTGGCTTTTTCCCAAAACCCGATTCAAGAACATCCGGGGTAATACTGCCTTCATTTGGTGAGGATCAGAAACTGGGTTTCTTTTTGCGCAATATTGGCTATTACATGGCCATTAATGATAATATAGATGTTACCACTATGGCCACCATCTATTCAAGAGGGTCATACGAGATAAATACCAACGCACGTTATTTAAAACGTTATAAATATGGCGGTAGTTTAACGCTTGCTTACGGTTCGCATAACTACGGCCTGCCCGGCGATCCGGCAGCCAAAGATTTTAACATTACCTGGACACACTCGCAAGATCCTAATGCAAATCCCGGTACTACATTTAGCGCATCTGTTAACGCGGGTACATCAACATTTTACTCTAATAGTGTAAACCAAAGTAACTTTAACCTGCAATCGCTTACGCAAAACTCGTTAAGATCAAGTATCAACTATGGTAAAACGTGGGCAAATTCGCCGTTCAATTTAAATATTTCATTAGGTCACAGCCAGGATCTTGCACAAAAAACCGTTAATCTTGAGTTGCCAACCCTGAGTTTTAACATGGCTACTCTTAGCCCCTTTAAAAACCCGGAGAGCATTAATCCTAAATGGTACGAAAAGATTACCGTTGGTTATAGTTTGCAGGCTACCAACCGTTTAAATAACATACCCGAGTCAGAGCTGTTTAAATCAACAACACTTAGCAAACGCTTACAGAATGGTATGCAGCATACTATCCCGGTGGCATTTAACACAACCCTTGCAAAGTTTTTTCAATTTAACACAGGTGTTAACTATACCGAGCGCTGGTATTTGCAAAGCACAAGGATAAGATATGATAGGGGCACAACTGCAGGGCAAGTTACCCAGGTTAGAGACACCATACCGGGCTTTAACCGGGCGTATGATTACATGATTAATGCTGGTTTTTCAACAAAGCTATATGGTGTTTTACAATTTAAAAAAGGCGGTAACCTTAAAGCAATAAGGCATATCAGCACTCCGTCTATCGGTTTTTCATACCGCCCTGATTTTGGCGATCCGAGCTATGGGTTTTACCGTACTGCAGTTAGCAGTGCTACTGTGCCGTATCCATATTATGCTACGCGCTATTCTATTTTTGACGGATTACCTTATGGTGGGCCATCTTCAGGTAAACAGGCGGGTATCAACTTCTCGCTCGATAATACCATTGAGGCTAAGGTTAAAGCAAAAAGTACCGATACCTCTGGTGTGGACAGAAAGATCCCGATTTTGCAGGGTTTAACATTTTCAACCTTTTACAACTTTGCGGCCGATTCGTTAAAGTTGCAGCCTATAGCATTCAATGGTCACACATCTATTTTTAATCAAAAAGTTAATTTAAGTTTTAACGGATCTCTTGACCCCTACGTTACGGTGGTGCGAGACTCAATAACCTCTGCACAGATATTCAGATATAAGCGCCAGATAAACCGCTATACCTGGCAAGATGGAAAGTTCCCAACCTTAACAAATTTTAGCGTATCCATGAGTTCGAGTTTAAACTCATCGTCGTTTTCGCCTAAGAAAACGCAATTGCCACCCGGAACATCCCTACAAACCATGTCGCCCGACCAGGCGCAGCGCTTAGCTTTAATGAACGGCGATCCAAGTGCGTATATTGATTTCAATGTCCCGTGGAATTTGTCGTTAAATTACAGTTTTGCTTATTTTAATGGCTACACCAATAAAGGTGTTACCAGTAATACCTTGATGATAAGTGGCGATGTTAGCCTTACGCAAAAGTGGAAGATACAATACAACACCACTTATGACCTTAAGGCCATGAAACTCTCTGATGCAACATCATTTGCTATTTACCGCGACCTGCACTGTTGGGACCTGTCTATAAACTGGCTGCCTTTTGGTTTTTACAAATCTTATAACGTAACACTTAAGGTAAAATCGACCATATTGCAGGATCTGAAACTAAGCAAGCGAAGCGATTACACCAACAACCCTGGCTTTAACTAATATGCTGGCAGAAATAATAACCATTGGCGACGAGATACTGATAGGGCAAATTGTTGATACCAACTCGGCATGGATGGCGCAATTGCTTAACCGGGAAGGGATAAGAGTTAAGCAGATCTCATCAGTATCAGACAGCCGCGAGCATATCCTTAAGGCCTTGGCCGAAGCCGCTTTACGCGCAGATATTATTTTGATAACCGGTGGTTTGGGGCCCACTAAAGATGATATCACCAAACAAACCCTGGCCGAGTATTTCAATGTACCGCTGGTGATGAATGATGACGCGCTAAACAATGTGCTGAACATTTTTAAGCGCTACAACCGCCCAATGCTTGATGTTAACCGCCTGCAGGCTCAAGTGCCCCAAAACTGCGAGGTGATATTGAACCACAATGGTACAGCACCTGGCATGTGGTTTAATGAAAGTGGTAAGATATATGTATCGATGCCGGGCGTACCTTTTGAAATGCAATATATGATGCAGGACCAGGTGGTGCCGAAGTTGAAAAGTACTCTGCAACTGCCTGTCATCGTACATAAAACAATATTGACAGCAGGAGAGGGCGAATCATATCTTGCTGAAAAAATAGCGGATATCGAGGATAGCCTGCCGCCTTATATAAAGCTGGCTTATTTGCCAAAAATGGGGCAGGTGCGCCTTCGCTTAAGCGGCGATGGCGAGGATGAAGACCAGTTGAGGCAGGAGATAGAAGCTTTCGCTGCAAAAATAATAGAGCGCGTAGGTATTAATGTTATTGCCGAAGAAGATAAACCTATAGAAAAGGTAATACTTGATACTATGAAGCAACATGATTTTACCCTTTCTGTTGCGGAAAGTTGCACGGGTGGTTATGTATCACATTTACTAACACAACATCCCGGTTCATCTGCTGTTTATCTGGGTGGTGCTATCTCATACTCAAACGATCTGAAGCAAAGTATACTGGGTGTAAAGGAAGAAACCCTTTACCAGTTTGGGGCTGTTAGCGAGCAGACGGTAAGGGAGATGGTTGCGGGTGCTTTACAACAATTTAAGTCGGATTTTGCCATCGCAATAACCGGAATTGCCGGCCCTGATGGTGGCACCGAAGAGAAGCCTGTAGGCACCGTTTGGATAGCGGTGGCAAATGCAAATAAAACCATCGCAAAGAAATTCACATTTGGTAATAAGCGTGTGCAAAACATTGAAAGAAGTGCCGTAGGGGCATTTTTTATGTTGAATACTTTAATAAAAGAAACTACCACATAACCTTTCATTTTCCCTAAATTTGGTCACTGATATACAGTTTTACTTATGGCCAAATACCAATTATTACTGCCGAAAATGGGGGAAAGTGTTGCAGAGGCAACAATAATTAAATGGAATAAAAAACCAGGCGATTATATTGAAGCAGATGAGGCAGTTATGGAGATAGCTACCGATAAGGTAGACTCTGAAGTTCCTTCTCCGGTATCTGGAAAATTAGTTGAGCAACTTTGCAAAGAAGACGATATAGTACAAGTAGGTTCTGTCATCGCTATCATAGAAACCGACGCTCCTGAAGAAAATTCGCAACCTGTAGCAGAAGAAAAAATGCCTGAACAGCCGGTTGCCGAACGCGTTGAAGAAATACAACCTGAAGTTACTGAACAACCTAAAGAGACTCAACAACCCGAGCCTGCTCAGCAACCCGAAGCTGTACCTGTGGCTGATATCCCGGGATTAGATCAGCTTGAACCAAAAGAAGAACAACAAGCTGCACCTGTTGCCGAAGGTGTTAAATACGAGAACCGTTTTTACTCGCCATTGGTAAAGAATATTGCTATACAAGAGGGTATAGGTAACGATGAACTTGATCGCATACCAGGCACCGGGGCAGAGGGCCGTTTAACAAAAGACGACCTGCTGGAGTATATCCAGAAACGCGGAGCAAAAAGCCAGTCGACACAGAACTTTATAGCACAGCAAACTGCGCCTGTGGCTACTGAAACTACTGCACCACAACAAGAGCAAGCGCCTCTGCCAAAAGCAGAGCCTATTTTTGAAGCCTCTCATCAACAAGTACCACCTGCACCACAACCGGGTACAGAAGCATCAAAAGCTGAACCTGCGCCTGCAGCACCGGCTGCCGCTACGTCGGTATCAGGCGGGCAGGAGATCATTGAGATGGACCGTATGCGCAAGCTGATTGCCGACCACATGGTTTACAGCAAGCAAACCTCGCCGCACGTAACCTCATTTGTTGAAGCTGATGTTACCGAGCTGGTGCTATGGCGCGAGAAAGTTAAAAATTCATTCGAAAAACGCGAGGGCGAGAAGATTACCTTTACACCGATATTTATTGAGGCAGTTGTTAAAGCCATCAAAGATTTCCCGATGATCAACGTATCTGTAAACGGTACACAGATCATCAAGAAAAAGGATATCAACATCAGTATGGCCACAGCTTTACCAAGTGGTAACCTGATTGTCCCGGTTATTAAAAAGGCAGATGAGCTAAGCCTGATAGGCTTAACCAAAGCGGTTAATGATCTGGCTAACCGTGCACGCGGCAACAAACTACAACCTGATGATGTGCGCGAGGGTACATTTACCATCACCAACGTCGGCTCTTTCGGTAACGTGATGGGTACGCCTATCATTAACCAGCCGCAGGTAGCCATCTTAGCAGTAGGGGCGATTAAGAAGAAACCGGCTGTTATTGAAACACCAAAAGGCGATGCCATTGCTATAAGGCACATGATGTTCCTTTCATTATCTTATGACCATCGCGTTGTTGATGGTGCGTTAGGCGGCTCGTTTGTGAGCAGGGTAGCCCATTACCTCGAAAACTGGGATCCAAACAGGAGTTTATAGTACAGAATATAGTTAATTTAATTTGTGAGTCCGCAGTAAAGGCTCCCGCAAGGGAGCCTTTCGTTTTTAAAGGCTCTCGTCAATAAAAAAGCCGTTCAGGATTTCCCGAACGGCTTTTTATTTAAGCAATGTTTTATAATTAAGCTTCGGCTTCCTGCAATTTGTTTGCCGCCAAAGCAACGCCCGATAATTGATCTGCAAAAGCAACAAATGCGCCTGTATCTGCTATTTGTTGCTGGTTATCTATCAGTTTTTGTAAGTTGACCTTACCGATAACAAACTTGTAACTGCCCGAGTAGAAACGCTCATGGATATGTTCAAACTCCAGAGCCTCAACTAAGGCTTCGTCCTCATAACGCAGGTAAATATTAATGTCTACGTTGTTGGTGAATTGCAGGCGGTTATTATCAGCCTTTGCTTTTTTGTATTCGTAAGCATAGTTGTAACGTAGGGCCGCAATATCTGATAACACAGCCGAACCCGTAGGGTGGCCACCGGCACCCTTACCGAAAAAGAATTGCTGATCGGCAAAGGCAGCTTGTACGGTTACACCGTTGTATTCGTACTCAACATTGTACAGGAACTCGCTCTCGTTAACAAATTTCGGCAATACAAATAAAGTTACATGGCGGTCGTCTAATTCCTTAGCTACCGGAACAAGTTTTATCTTCAGGTTCTTTTCGCGGGCGTACTGCAGGTCTTTTGCAGATAAATTCTGGATACCTACATTCAATACATCTTTAGGATCGATAACCACACCGTAAGCATGCGCAGCCGCGATGATGAGTTTGTATTTTGCATCATAGCCGCCAACATCCATAGTTGGGTCGGTTTCGGCAAAGCCAAGGTCTTGTGCTTGTTTAAGGGCTGATGCATAATCCAGTCCCTCTAAAAATCCTTTTGAAAGGATGTAGTTTGATGAACCGTTGAAAATACCACTGATAGAATGTAGTAACTCGTTATCATAGTATTCCTCAAGGTTACGGATGATTGGGATACTACCGCATACAGAGCCTTCATACAGTAAAGATGTGCCGTGTTTTTGCTGAAGTTCTATCAACTCGTTCAAATAAGTAGCGATCATTTTCTTGCTCGCCGATACTACGTTTTTGCCTGAGCTAAGTGCGCGAGATACGATCTCAAATGCAGCTTCGGTATCGTTTATCAGTTCAACAACCGTGTTAATTTCAGGGTTGTTCAATATATCGTCCCTGTCTGTTGTAAACAGCTCTTTTGGAAGAGAGCGGTCTTTCTCAGGGTTTTTGATGGCGATCTTTACAATCTCCAGGTTAAGGTTCTTCGTTTTGATGATATCGTACAGTCCCTGGCCTACAACGCCGAAGCCGAAGAGGCCAATGGTAAGTTTCTTGCTCATTAAGCTATTTTTTGTAATTCAATAATTTTTCCCTTTACATCCGTTTTAAGGAAGGATGTGATCACCTTTGTAAGATCTTCGGTCTCTATCAGGAAACCATCGTGACCATAAAACGAGTCTAACTCGGCAAATGCCGATTTAGGAATATGTCTGAACAGATACTGCTGCTCCTCGATAGGGAACAACACATCTGATTTTATGCCAATTACTAATGTGCGGGCTTTTACCAGGCCAAGCGCTTTATCTACGCTACCACGACCGCGGCCCACATTGTGCGAATCCATCGCTTTTGACAGGTACCAATAGCTATATGCATTAAAACGGTTAACCAGTTTTTGGCCCTGGTAATTTTGATAGCTTGCTGCCTTGAAGGTTTCAGGCGTTTCGTCGCTGTCTTCCTGCTGGGTAATACCGTAGGTTTTATAATTACGGTAGGATAGGAG
Source organism: Mucilaginibacter conchicola (assembly GCF_003432115.1). Lineage (GTDB taxonomy): Bacteria > Bacteroidota > Bacteroidia > Sphingobacteriales > Sphingobacteriaceae > Mucilaginibacter > Mucilaginibacter conchicola. Next base: position 482,940 of record NZ_QWDC01000001.1, on the reverse strand, counting down.
CGCAATACTTCTTGCTGCTTTTAAACCTTTAGCGCCACCATCAATGCTGCCCGCCTGGAAAGTGCGGTCGGCGCTTATGGCTAAACGTTGCGATTCGTTGAAGGCAATGCCCCATGGCGAATGATTGGCGTTGGTAGCTATCAGTATCAGGTTTTTGATACGATCCTGCTCAATAATGCTCCACTCTAAAGCCTGCTGGCCACCTAATGAACCGCCTAAAAGGATCTCTATCTTATCGATACCTAAATGGTTGGCTAACAACTGGTGCGCTTTAACAATATCCCTTATGGTGTATTCAGGAAATGCCAAAAAATAAGGCTGACCGGTGGCGGGGTTAGTACTCAACGGATTGATAGTGCCATAAGGCGACCCCAATACGTTAGCACAGATGATAAAATGCTCATCCGGGTTAAAATGATCTTCCGGCCCGAAAAGGCCTTTCCACCAATCAAAAACGTCGGAATTTGCAGTGAGGGCATGGCATACCCACACTACGTTATCCCGGTTTTTATTGAGGGTGCCGTAAGTATTGTAACCTACTTCAATACCTTGTAGTTTACGGCCCGATTCAAGTTCGAAAGTCCCTGTATAAGTAAAGGTTTGTGTACTCATTTCTTCTTTTTCAGTTATTCGGGAGCGGTTGCCCGCTCCCTGTAACTATCACTTAAAAACTAAAAAACTAATAGAAGGTCTTTATGCATATTCTAAAGCACCGATTTTGGCAAATGCCTGCTCAAAATCAGCTTTAATATCATCTATATGTTCAATACCAACGGCAACGCGCAGCAGGGCGGGGGTAACACCGGCAGATAGCTGCTCGGTATCGCTCAGTTGCTGGTGCGTAGTTACTGATGGTTGTATAATTAATGTTTTTGAATCGCCCACGTTGGCTAAATGGCTAACCAGTTTAAGGCTATCGATAACGGCTGATGCATTTTCTTGTCCGCCTTTTACCTCAAAAGACAGTACTGCGCCAAAGCCGTTCTTTAAATACTTTTTAGCATTAACGTGGTTAGGCGATGATTCCAGCCCAGGGTAGTTCACTTTTTCTACCTGTGGATGTTGCTCCAGCCATTTGGCTAACTCAAGCGCGTTGTCAACATGGCGTTGTACCCTTAATGATAAGGTTTCCAGTCCCTGAATATTCAGCCACGAATTGAATGGTGATTGCGAAGGGCCAAAGTCGCGCAGGCCTTCTACACGGGCACGGATAATGAAGTTGATATTACCAAACGGCCCGTTAATGCCGAACACATCGTTAAATATCAAACCGTGGTAGCCTTCGCTTGGCTCGGTGAATTGCGAAAATTTACCATTGCCCCAGTTGTAGTTACCGCCATCAACAATAACACCCCCAATGCTGGTGCCATGGCCGTTTATCCACTTGGTAGTTGATTCTACCACGATATTAGCGCCATGCTGTAAAGGGCGGAACAAATAGCCACCTGCTGCAAAAGTATTATCTACTATCAGCGGCAGATCATGCTTTTTAGCCAGCGCCGATACTTTATCAAAATCTGGAATGTTGAAGCCGGGGTTTCCGATTGTTTCTACATAAATGGCTTTGGTTTTGGCATCGATATGTTTTTCGAGGTTTTCTGCAGAGTCGTCCTCAGCAAAACGTACCTCGATACCTAAGCGTTTAAAGGCTACTTTAAACTGGTTATAAGTGCCGCCGTATAAGTATGGCGAGGTAACAAAGTTGTCGCCGGCCTGCAGGATATTATTCAGGGCGATGAACTGCGCAGCCTGGCCCGATGCTGTTGCTAAAGCCGCTACGCCGCCTTCAAGGGCCGCAATGCGTTTCTCAAAAACATCTGTAGTAGGGTTCATTAGGCGGGTGTAGATGTTGCCAAACTCTTTTAGCGCAAACAGGTTAGCGCCATGCTCGGCGCTGTTGAATACGTAAGAGGTTGTTTGGTACAATGGTACAGCGCGTGAGCCTGTTGCCGGGTCAACTTCCTGACCGGCGTGTAATTGTAGGGTTTCGAATTTTAGTGCAGACATGGTAGTATTTTTTTAAGTTGATTTAAAACTGAGATTGAATGGCGTGCGGATAGAACTATCCTAAGCAGGGTAACACGTATTTTTCAGGAAACAGAAAAAGGGAACGTGTACTGCATCAACAGCAGCAGCAACACATACAAATACAGCCGGTAGAAAGGTTGTATACAGTAAATGCACCCGTTTGGGTTTGCGATGTGTTTTGTTGGGCTAAATAAATCAGACTTTTCATGACTATTAATTTATATCCCCCGGGTAACCTATTCTCCGGGACAGGAATTGGCACCTTCTGCACTTTGCAGGGTTGCCAGCGGTTCTCAGAGCCTGATCTCTCGCCGCTTCTTTATAAATCAAAATCCGTGTGAGGGAAAATTGATCATGGTATTGCTACCAAATATTGTTTCAAATATAGGGCAATGAGGATTTATCTTCCAAATAAAATTTCTAAATAATTGTTATCGGTGTGTAAAAGGAATATATTTTGACAAAGCGAGATCTGAAAATGCCCATGTTCATTAAGAAGATCTTGTCGTAGAAAAAGAAAGTTATTTATTGTGTTTCGTCAGAACAATTCGTGTTACTCTGGTTCTTTAAATATGTAGCGTTCATCCCATTCTATGTCAAAAGCACTTAGTATTTTTCGGTATTCATCTAAAAAAGTTTCTTTTTTGTGATGGGCTTCTTGATTAGCAATGTAATTGATTAGGGTTGATACCTGGCTTTTGCATAAGAAAATGCGCCGTAACCTTCTTGCCAAGCGAAAGGATGCGAACAAAATTTTTGTTCCCTGATCCATTTACTGCTTTCGGTTTTTATATTTTGAATCAAGGCAGAAACCGACTGGTGTGGTCTTAAGCCGATGAAGATGTGAATATGATCAGGCATGCTGTTTATTTGCAGCATTTTATGTTCGTTCTTTTGAAAAATACCAGTTATAAATTTATGAAGTTGTTCTTTCCAGTCTTTGCTGATAAGTGCATTTCTATATTTAACCGCAAAAACAAAATGGATGTGAAGTTGAGTGTAGGTGTTAGGCACGGTTTATAATTTAATATCCAATATACACGAATCGTTCCTACGGAACGAAAAATTTTGGAATACTTTTCTACCGACGATATGTTCCGACGGAACATAAATTTCAAAAAGCAGTACAACATACAAGGTGCTTTTCAGAATACGTTGGATTTAATAGATCTAATAAACTTACATGAACTACTTAAGCTCAAACGAAGCTATGTTCCATAGGAACATTTCGTTGGTAGAAGAATAATGATAAAGGATTGTGTTCCATCGGAACACCTTGTGTTAACAAGTGTGGCTTACGCCATCGCCTGCTCCAGATCGGCTATCAGGTCATCGATATGCTCTAAACCAACCGATACCCTAAGGAGATTAAAAGGCGTTTTGGTATCCGGCCCTTCAACAGAAGCGCGGTGTTCTATTAAACTTTCAACACCGCCAAGGCTGGTGGCCTGTGTAAATATTTTTAAGGCATTAACTACCTTTTTAGCTTTCTCTTGGCCGCCTTTAAGGGTGAACGACATCATAGCCCCCGGCAATATCATCTGCTCTTTTGCCACTTCATACTGAGGGTGTGAGGCTGAGCCCGGGTACATTACCTGCTCAACCGCAGGATGGTTTTCCAGGAAGGTAGCTAACAGCAGCGCGTTATGTACGTGTCCCTTTACACGGTACGGCAAAGTTTTTATACTGCGCACCAGGTAATAGCAATCCATAGGAGAGGGCACGGCACCGCCCATGGTTTGTACGGCGCGGATCTTTGTCCACCAGTCGCTTTTTTCTGCGGTGATGAGTGCGCCACCCATCAGATCGCTGTGCCCGCCAAAGTATTTGGTTGAAGAATACATCACCAGGTCGGCACCAAGCGAGAGCGGTTGCTGGCAAACCGGTGTAGCAAAAGTGTTATCGCATACTACTTTGATGTTATGTTCGCGTGCTATGGCAACCACCTTTTTAATATCGGTTATTTTAAGAAGCGGGTTTGAAGGGGTTTCCACCCATATAATACCCGTGTTAGGTTTGATATGCGCGCGAAGCGTTGCTTCATCATTTACATCGATAAAATCAAACTCCAACACACCTGCAAATAGTTGCTTTGCCTGGTTGCGTAAACCATGGTACATATCATCGGGTGCAATAACATGCGTGCCAGGCGCAAGCGATTGAAATACCGACATACCCGCCGCATTACCAGATGAAAAAGCCGCTGCTTCCACACCATTTTCCAGTTGTGCCAAAACCTTCTCTAATGCATCACGGTTGGGATTGGCCGAGCGGCTGTACTGGTAGCCTGATGCATACCCACCATCGGCATCGCGCTCAAAAGTGGTGGCCATTACAATGGGCTGTACAACAGCTTTGGTGTGTGGGTCAACGTGGTTTCCGGCGTGTATGGCAATGGTTTCTATTTTCATGGCTGCGATGGATAAGCTGCCAAATTAACTAAGAAAAATTGTGAATGCTGTAGCGTTTTGCAGATTATTGCCGTATTATAGTCAACACAAACCTTAAACACAATGAAACGCATATCACTTGCCATCCTTACTATCTGCCTTTTATTTGTTGCCTGTAAAAAGGATGAAAATCAAACCAAGATTGACGAGAGCCGCAAAAAATGGCAATCTTTTAAAGCATCTGTAAGTAACTCTTATTCTTATACAGTACCCTTTGGCTCTTGGACAGGAAGTTTCCTTGAAACAACAATAACTGTGCAGAATGGTAAAGTAATAGAAAGAGCCTTTAAAGCCGGAAATCAGGAGCAAAGTTCTCCCAACCTTATCGTTACAAAAAGCTGGACGGAGACCGGCGCTGAAATAGGTACTCATGATGATTATGCGGCTAAACCTATAACCTTAGATCAGATATACGCCGAAGCACCAAGTATGATCAACGTTAGTAAAGAAAAAAACGATATCTATTTCAGTGTTGATGACAGGGGATTGATCAGCTCAGTTGGCTACGTACCCAAGGGTTGCCAGGACGATTGCTTTAACGGTATCCACATAAAAGACATCAAAGCTCTGTAACATCATTGTCATACTTCGGTGTTTAAACACGCGATGGTTGTCAACATCCGTTTTAAAAATGTGGTATTTTACTACATTTGCTCAAATATTTTTCCCACATGGAAGTATCAGAGAATTTGCGGGTGCTGATGAATGATCCTCAGCTTTTGCCCGAACTTAAAGATATAGCCGAGAAGGTACTTCATCACCAGCGTATAAGTTTCGACGAAGGGGTACTGCTTTACGAGAAAGCCGAATTGGGCTATCTGGGCGTACTGGCTAACTACATACGCGAACAAAAACACGGCGATAAAACCTACTTTAATCGTAATTTCCATATCGAGCCAACAAACCTTTGCGTTTATGACTGCAAGTTTTGTTCATACTCGCGCTTATTGAAACAGCGCTCTGACGGCTGGGAGTATACGATGGAAGAGATGCTGGACATTGTTAAAAAATACGACGACCAGCCGGTTACCGAAGTCCATATTGTTGGTGGCGTGTTGCCGCAATACGATGTTCCTTTCTACAGCGAACTGTTTACCCGTATCAAACAACACAGGCCTGACCTGCATGTAAAGGCTTTAACACCAGTTGAATACCATTACATCTTCAAAAAAGCCAAGATAGATTATGCTACCGGTATGAAGATGATGAAGGATGCAGGCCTGGAATCAATACCGGGTGGTGGTGCGGAGATCTTCCATCCCGAGGTGCGCGATCTTATCGCCAAAGATAAATGCACCGGCGACCAATGGCTGGATATCCATGAGGAATGGCACAAATTGGGCATGCGCTCAAACGCTACCATGCTTTACGGCCATATTGAAAAATACTGGCACCGTGTTGACCACATGGAGCGCCTGCGTCAATTACAGGACCGTACAGGTGGTTTCCAGACTTTTATTCCGCTGAAGTTCCGGAACCAGGATAACCAGATGAGCAATGTGCCGGAGTCTACCGTAATTGAAGACCTGCGCAACTATGCTATCGCCCGTATCTACCTGGATAACTTTGACCATATAAAAGCTTATTGGGCTATGATAAGCCGCACCACGGCGCAGCTATCATTAAACTTTGGTGTGGATGATATTGATGGTACACTTGATGATACCACCAAGATCTACTCGATGGCTGGTGCAGAAGAGCAAACCCCGGCTATGAGCACTCAGGAATTGGTAGAGCTTATCAAAAATATTGGTCGCCACCCTATAGAACGAGATACATTATATAATGTAGTTACCGACTACAAAGACCACCTGTTTGAAGAAACGGCAAAACCGAATTACTACAAGCTACCGGTTATTAATTAGTTGATTGGTTCAATGGTTCATTAGTTTATTAGTAAACAAGTTTGAGCTGTTGAGTTACCAATGAACTATTGACGAATGAACATGATACAAAAGACACTTTATATTGTACGCCACGGGCAAACCGAACTGAACAGATTAGGAATAGTACAGGGCCGCGGCCGCGATACCGATCTGAATGAAGAAGGCCAGTTACAGGCGCAGCAGTTTTACGCGGCTTATAAAGATATTGCTTTTGATAAGATCTACATATCTGAGCTTAAACGCACGCAGCAAAGCATCCAGCCGTTTATTGATAAAGGTATTCCGTACGAGAAATTGAGCGGGCTGGATGAGTTAGCCTGGGGCGTTTTAGAAGGGCAGCCGTCTACGCCTGAAAATAAAGGAGCTTTCCTAAACCTGATGCGCGATTGGCTTGATGGCAAACTTGATTCGAAATTTGAAGGTGGTGAGAGCCCTAACGAAGTGGAGATACGCCAGCGCGAGGCGATGGAAGTGATCATGAGTCATCCCGAAGAAAAAACGGTTTTGGTATGTATGCATGGCCGTGCTTTGCGCCTGCTGATGTGCATACTAACTGAGCAGCCTTTAACGCAAATGGATACCTTCCCGCACCAAAACCTGGTGCTTTATAAAGTTACTTATGATGGCAGCAAGTTTACCATTGTTGATGCAAACAACGCGCTCCATCTAAAATCGAACTAAGAGAACTACCAACGTGAACAAGATCAAAATATCGGCTGTTAGTTATACTAACACCAAACCCTTTTTATACGGCTTACAACATTCTGCAATAAAAGAAAACATTGATCTGAGCTTGGATATGCCCTCAGATTGTGCACAGAAATTAATAGATAACAAAGTAGATATCGGTTTAATACCTGTTGCAGCTACTTTAAATCTACCCGAGTGGCATATTATTTCTAACTATTGCATAGGTGCCGAAGGGCCGGTTAATTCGGTTTTTATCTTCAGTAATTGCCCTATCGAAGAAGCTACGACGATACAGTTAGACCCCGAATCGCGCAGCTCAAACAACCTGGCTAAGGTGTTGCTTAAAAACTTTTGGAAGGTTACGCCTGAGTTAGTTACCGGCGCTGCAGACTATGCTTCATCAACTGATCCTAAAACAGCCTTTGTACAAATAGGCGACCGTACTTTCGGTAAAACCGAGCAGTATCAATACGTATACGATCTATCGGGCGAGTGGAAAAAGTTCACCGGTCTGCCATTCGTATTTGCTGCCTGGATAGCTAACAAACCTATCCCCGAAGCTTTTACCAAAGAGTTCGATCAGGCACTTCGCCATGGTTTGGCCCACCGATCAGACCTGTTGAAAGTGCTGCCGCAACGTGCCGATTTTGATATGGAAGATTACCTGATGCATAAACTGGATTTTAATCTTACCGAAGAAAAACGCAAGGCGTTATACCTGTTTCTGGATTATATTAAAGCGTTGTAATTAACCGCCGCGCTTTAATTCATCATCAAGATTATCGGGTTTGCTTTTAGCCTTTTTTAGATCTGCGTTAAGTTCCTTAAGCTTCGCACGGTAGTTAATTTCGCTGTCTCTGTCCCATTTAACCGTGTCTAAAGAGTATTCCTTATCATCAACAAATAAGGACGTAGTTTTGGCCTCTACCTCAAGGTTGTATTTGGCAAGGTCGGTAACCGGGTATTTGATGGCTTTCCAGTTTATTTCGGGCGCGTTGTCCATACTGTATTGGCTTACATCCATTTTCTCGTCAAATGTATCGCCCGGCTTTATTGTTCCCACGCCTGAGCGTACAGTTGTACTATTCCATATAATATGGTTTTTATCAATTGATCGTATGAGCAGCGAGAGTGAATAAGCATCAAACATCTTATCGGCTGTAACATTCTTAAACTGGCAATAAATCATAGGCATGCCGTTTTCCAGCGTCATCTTTACAAAGCTGCCCTTTAACATCTCTGTTTTTTGGCGGATTGCGTCGTAATCCTTACGCTCTTTATCAGCAGTTTTATTGAGTTCGGTTATCTCATCCTGAGCCGATTTTATCTGTCGCTCTTTATCCTGCTTCATAAATTCTTCGGCCAGGTCAAAAATGCCACCTTTGGTTTTACCGTCAATTTTCTTCAAAACAATTTTCTCAAACGATAAATCTTTGTATTCTTTAACATCATGCATCTTATCGTACATGGCAGAGCCAGTGATATAAAGAATGGCCAGATCAAGTTTAGACTGGTCTTCATCGCTTAAGCCCGCTTTCATTTTTTCGTATGAGGCTTTAGATGCTTTTTCAGAGCTGCCATCAATCCGAGGGCCGCAGCTGCTTAGTAAGATTATCAGGATAAGAGCAATTGGCAGGTAAGTTATTTTCATAAGGTTAGATATGTTGCTTTATTAAACTAACCGGCAGCAAAAAAGTTCTGTATGGTATTCTCTCAATTTTTAAAACAATAGGCTATTAGCCCGCATTTAACCCATACCATGGAAACACAAAAACTTAAAAAACAATCGGCCATTGTAACCGGTGCCGATAGCGGCATTGGCAAGGGTGTGGCATTAGCGCTGGCAAATGCAGGAGCAAAAGTACTTGTAAACTACTTTCATAACCATACCGCGGCAGATGAAGTGGTGAGCCAAATTGTTGCCGAAGGGGGAGAAGCAATAGCATACCAGGCCGATGTAAGCAAGGAGCATGATGTACAAAGGATGTTTGCGCACCACCTTAATGTTTTTGGTTCATTGGATATCCTCGTAAACAATGCCGGTTTGCAAAAAGATGCAAAGTTTGTTGATATGACACTGGATGAATGGAACACTGTAATTGGTACTAATCTTACGGGCCAGTTTCTTTGCTCGCGCGAGGCGGCTAAGATCTTTATACAACAGGGGATAAGGGATGGTATAAGCAGGGCCGCCGGAAAGATCATTTGTATGAGTAGTGTGCATGAAATTATCCCCTGGGCGGGCCATGTTAATTATGCAGCCAGTAAAGGCGGTATCAGCCTGTTTATGAAAAGTATAGCGCAGGAACTGGCCCCGCAAAAGATAAGGGTTGCAGGCATTGGCCCGGGCGCTATTCAAACACCTATCAACAAAGAAGCCTGGGAAACGCCGGAGGCTTTGGAAAAACTTTTAACACTTATCCCTTATAACCGTATCGGAAAGCCCGATGACATTGGTAAACTTGCCGCCTGGCTGGTATCTGATGATGCTGATTACATTACCGGTACCACAATTTTTGCTGATGGCGGGATGACCTTATATCCCGGCTTTGCTGATAATGGCTAAAAATGAAGGTTTTTGTCATGAATGTGTCACGAAATTCAGATTTGTTTACATGAAATTTACTTAGTGTACTTTTTACAATAAGTATTTGTAAAAATCTTTAACATATTGTAAAAAATACACTAAGTATTGGCTGTTATTTTGACATTTTTGTTTTTATGGCGCTATGATTATCAAAATTTCATAAAAATTAAGCATTATTTTGACAATATTCAAAGCTGATGTATTTTTGTTGCATAAATTAAAAAAGACAGCCATGAAAAAAATATTTATAACTACAGCAGTTGCAGCATTATTAAGCGTTAATGTTTTTGCTGGCGACAAAGCTCCTAAAGTAAACGATGATTCAGCTAACGTAACTTACTTAGCAATCAATAAATTCAACAGCGATTTCTTCGGTGCTGAAAATGTAACCTGGAAAGTAACATCTAAATTCCAGAAAGCTACTTTCACTATCGATGGTGTACAAAAATCAGCTTTCTATAACCAACGCGGTGAGTTAATGGGTACTACTCAAACAGTACAATACAACGCATTACCGGTATCAGCTCAAAAAGAGATCTCAAACAAATACCAAGGTTACTTCGCTAAAGAGGTTATCAAATTAGAGAACGACGAGAACGTTGATTCATTAGTATACTTTGTTGATGTTGCTAACGACAACGAAGAGGTATTGTTAAAAGTAGTTCCGGGTTCTGGTGTTAGCTACTTCCAAAAAGTTAAATAATTCTCAACCCAGCATATATAAAAGCCGCCTGCTATAAACAGGCGGCTTTTTTGCGTTATATTCCTGTTAAATAATTATTTACTTGCATATTAATATTTTGTTATATTTGATATAGATAGTTGTATTTCTACATTGATAATAAGCTACTTATTCAGTTTGATATACTTACTAATCTTACACAATTAATATCAAAAGAATTATGAAAACTGGAAAAGTAAAATGGTTTAACACTCAAAAAGGTTATGGATTTATCATAACCGAAGAAGGCAAAGACCTTTTTGTGCATTTTAAAGATGTACAAGGTGGCGTAAACGCAATTAAAGATAACGACGATGTAGAGTACGAGGAAGAAGAAGGCCGCAAAGGCCTGCAGGCTGTAAAAGTGAAAAAGGTGTGATCTTGTACACAAACGTAATGATATATAACCCCTGGCAACAGGGGTTTTTTATTTACAAAAGTTTGCACCGTTGTTTGCAATAATTACCTTAGCACACCAATTAATTACAGTAAATGTTAGAAGCTGCCCCATCTAAATTAACCCGCAATGCCGTGTTCCTGGTATTGGTTGCATCACTTGGGTATTTTGTTGATATATATGATCTGCTGGTATTTTCCATAGTGCGCGTACCCAGTTTAACAGACCTTGGCCTTAGCGAAGCCGAGATTACCACCAAGGGCCAATTGATTATTAATGTGCAAATGGCCGGCTTGTTGCTGGGCGGTATTATCTGGGGCATTGTGGGCGATAAAATGGGCCGCATTAAGGTTTTGTTCGGGTCAATATTATTATACTCGATAGCTAATTTTGCCAATGCCTTTGTAGTTAATGTGCCTATGTATGCCGCTATTCGCTTTATAGCGGGTATAGGTTTAGCCGGAGAGCTTGGCGCAGGCATAACCCTCGTTACCGAAACTTTAAGCAAAGAGAAGCGCGGATATGGCACCATGATAGTAGCAGTTATCGGTTTGTTTGGTGCTGCGGCTGCCTATGCCGTTGCAAAACATGGCTGGCAAAGTGCTTACATGGTTGGCGGCGGTTTGGGCATACTGTTACTGTTTATGCGTATAGGTACGTTTGAGTCGGGCATGTTCCAGGATGTGCAGGAGAGCAAAGTTTCCAAAGGGAATTTCTTTATGCTGTTCACCAACTTTGCGCGCTTTAAAAAATATATCTATTGCATCCTTATTGGCGCACCTTTATGGTATGTGGTAGGCGTTCTGGTAACTTTTAGCCCCGAGTTTGGTAAAGCCCTTCATTCAAAAGATGTGTTAAGCGCTGGTGAGGGCGTTTTTTATACTTACATCGGTATTTCAATAGGCGATATTTTTGCGGGATTGTTGGCTCAGTTGATCAAATCGCGCAAGATCACTATGGCGGTATTTCATATATTATCAACCGTAGCTGCCATTATCTACTTAAGATCAGAAGGTATAACACACGAGCGTTTTATCTGGGTTTGCTTTTTCATGGGCTGCTCAGTAGGGTACTGGGCTACGTTTGTAACCATTGCTGCAGAACAATTTGGCACCAACATACGCGCTACGGTTACCACCACGGTACCCAACTTTGTCCGCGGTTCACTCATCCCCATAACACTTGCTTTTAATGCCTTTAAAGGAAGCTACGGGCAAATAAATGCAGGCTTTATCATGATGGGGATTCTCACAGTAATTGCGCTGTTTGCACTAAGTCAGCTGAAGGAAACCTTTGGTAAGGATCTGAATTATATTGAGGAAGAGGCGGGAGTTAGTTAGGTATTTAATAAGTGAATTAGTGAAGGATGGAAGGAGTGAATGTTTTCTATAGTGGATAACCCCAATAAGGTAAAGTAAACAGGATTTGTTTACTTTGCTTAACTTTGACGCCTTAAAGTAATTCACTCATTCGCTCATTCAATCTATCACTCATTGATAACTCACGAACAAATAGCCGCCGATTACCAACAAATACAGGACGAGATATGTGCAGCACTTGAAGCGGCTGATGGGCAAGCTAAGTTTGAGCAGGAGCTTTGGGAACGCGATGGCGGCGGCGGTGGTCGTACCCGTGTGATACAGGACGGAAACATATTTGAAAAAGGTGGAGTAAATTTCTCTGCCGTACATGGTCAGTTACCCCACACTGTAAAAAAAGCACTTAACGTAGAGCAGGACGATTTTTTTGCTACCGGTGTATCTATCGTTATCCACCCAAATCATCCGCTGGTGCCAATCATCCACATGAATATCAGGTACTTTGAGATGCCTTCATCGTTCCATAACAATACACCGCCGGTACGCTGGTTTGGTGGTGGGATAGATCTTACACCTCATTATGTTTTTGAGGATGATGCAAGTTTCTTCCATCAGCAATTAAAAGATACTTGTGATAAGTTCCATGCCGATTTTTACCAGCGCTTTAAAGCCTGGGCCGACGATTACTTCTACATCAAACATCGTAGTGAAACGCGGGGCATAGGCGGCATCTTTTACGATCGTTTAACGGCTACCGACGAGATAACCTGGGAGCAGGTATTTGAGTTCTCAAAAGCAGTTGGCCGTACCTTTGCGCCAACTTACCTGGAATTGGTTAACCGCAACCGCGATAAAACATTTACCGACGAACAACAGTTATGGCAATACCAGCGCCGCAGCCGTTATGCTGAGTTTAACCTTGTATATGATGCAGGTACCAAATTCGGTTTAGAAACCAATGGCCGTATCGAATCGATACTGATGAGCCTGCCACCAACTGCCAAATGGGTGTATGATTTTAAAGCACAGCCAGGCAGCGAGGAGGAAAAAACAATGGGCTTGTTAAAAAAAGGAATTAACTGGGTTTAAATGAAAAAGTTACTTGTTGCCGTATTGTTTTTCGGTGTATTATCATCCTTTACATTTGATGGCGGGTTATCCGGCAGGTGGGAGTATAGCGGCGGTATTTACAATGGCAAGCCCTCGCCGGCACCAACTGAATATACCCTGCGCAGGCAATACAATGCCGAGCATTATGCAGGTACTTTTTTAGAGAAAGATGAGCAACCCCGCACATACGAGACCGGTAACTACAAACTCCAGTTGGATAGTTGCTTTGAAACACAAACCTACAGCGCACAGCCATCAAAACTGCTCAATGTAACCGTAAAATATCATTTTCAAATCCGTAATGATACGCTGATATTTAACGGAATATTACCGAATGGTACTGTAGTAGAAGAGTACTGGAAGAGGGTACAGTGATCAGTTTATTTTAAATTGCTGCAATGCATCAATAACTGAGTTTGCTGTTCTTACAATTTCTCCTTTGCTGTTCAGCAAAACATAGCTTGGGTAATCGCTGATCCCAAGCTGTTCAGTTATTTTCTTATTTGCCGGTTCAAGATAGTTGTCCCATGTGTATTTATGCTGAGCCAGATATTTGTTCCAGTCGGATAAAAGTTCTTTTTTGTCGGTGCCGATACTTATAACTTTAACTTTTTGCGCTGCAATTTTATCAAGGTTTTCACTTATCCACATGTGATCCCGCCTGCATGGCGGGCAATCTAAAAACCAAAAATCAAGCAGGTAGTAATCGTAATCCTGTAACTTGATATCTGTAGTTTTGCCTTGTCTGTTGATGAAAGCGAAACCGGCTATATTAAAACTTCTGACCTTTAATAACTCATTCAGCCTCGGGATAGCGATCTTATATAGCATAAACCAACTGAAATCTGTTTTTTGTTGCACCAATATCGCCTTCAATTTTAAAAGATTATCCTTTGAATTTTGATTGTAGTCAATATAACTGAGGGCAAGGTACATCGACCATGTTTGTTCAAGGTGATTTTCAATTTCCGGCAGCAAGGCAGCATTGTAGGCCGAGCTATCTTTCCTGAGCAATGCAATATTTTTTAAAAAAGTTAGCTTATGGTAGTAAAAAGGTGAGTTAACTACGGTGTCGATTATAAAATGTGAAGTATCGGTCAGGTGTGCATTCACACTGATTTTTCCTGCATTTAACCATAACTGGTTTTTATATCTTTTGTTATTTACGTAATACTTAATGTTATAACAATCAATATCTTTCTTGCGGAAATTAAAGGTAAGCGTATCCTTAAACGGAAAACTATAATGTTCTGTAGTGCTTACATCATCCATACTCACACTATCTATCTTTATCGGGCTTTTAATTACAGTAGTAATTGTAGTTTGCGCAATACTACTTAACGGCAGCATTAAGAGAATGATAATTGCAAACAGGTTTAAGGTTGATTTTTTCATGGTGATAAAGCGTTTATAAATGTAGTAAATTATAACACTAAGGAGTGTGAAAAACCGGCAGAATGTTAGTAAAAAAACGCCCGTTCTCTGTATAATTTGTTATCTTCGCAGGTCGCTTTAGTTACAGTTAAACCTATGTTTGAGAAGCGCCATAACTGTCTACAGAAAAATTAAAAATGGCTGAAGATTTAGAAAACGAGAACTCCCACAAAGAAGACCGAATAATTCCGATAAATATTGATGAACAGATGCGATCAGCTTACATTGACTATTCAATGTCGGTTATCGTATCAAGGGCATTACCCGATGTGCGCGATGGTTTAAAGCCGGTACACAGGCGCGTACTTTATGGCATGCTTGACCTGGGTCTAAATAACAATAAGCCATACAAAAAATCAGCCCGTATAGTGGGTGAGGTGTTGGGTAAATATCACCCTCACGGCGATACCTCGGTTTATGATGCCATGGTACGTATGGCGCAAGACTGGAGCTTACGTTACCCGTTTGTTGAAGGACAGGGTAACTATGGATCGATAGACGGTGACCAGCCAGCAGCAATGCGTTATACTGAGGCAAAACTTCAAAAGATTGCCGAAGAGATGCTGGCCGATATCAACAAAGACACCATCGATTTCCAACTCAACTTTGACGACTCGCTGCAAGAGCCTACTGTATTGCCTGCTAAGTTCCCTAACTTGCTGGTTAACGGTGCATCAGGTATTGCAGTAGGTATGGCTACCAACATGGCGCCACATAACCTTAACGAGGTTATTGACGCTACGCTGGCATACATCGATGACAGAGAAATAGCTGTTGAAGAACTGATAAAACACGTTAAAGGCCCCGATTTCCCTACAGGTGGTATCATCTATGGTTTTGAAGGCCCGCGTGCTGCATTAGAGACCGGCCGTGGCCGTATTGTTATCCGTGCAACTGCTGAGATAGAGACCTACAATAACGACCGTGAGCGTATTATCGTAAGCGATGTACCTTACCAGGTTAACAAAGCATTGATGATTGAGCGTACTGCCGAACTCATCAACGAAAAGAAAATTGAAGGTATCTCAGCTATCCGCGATGAATCTAACCGCCAGGGTATCCGCGTGGTTTACGAGATAAAACGCGATGCAAATGCAGCTATCGTTTTAAATAACCTTTATAAATATACTTCGCTGCAAACATCGTTCAGTGTAAATAACATTGCGCTGGTTAAAGGCCGCCCAATGCTGCTGAACCTGAGGGATCTGATCCATCACTTTGTTGAGCACAGGCACGAAGTAGTTATACGCCGTACTCAGTTTGAGCTTGCCGAGGCAGAGAAACGTGCACATATCTTAGAAGGTTTACTGATAGCGCTTGATCATCTTGATGAAGTTATTAAGCTTATCCGTGCATCAGGCACACCTGATGAAGCCCGCGAAGGTTTGATAGCGCAATTTGGCTTAAGCGATATACAAGCACGTGCTATCCTGGATATGACGCTTCGCCGTTTAACAGGTCTGGAGCGTGATAAGATCCGTGATGAGTTTGATGCATTAATGAAACAGATAGAATACTTAAAATCTGTTTTAGCTGATGAAGGCCTGCGTATGGGTATCATCAAAACGGAACTGACCGAGATACAGGAAAAATACGGTGATGAGCGTAAAACCAAAATTGTACACTCATCTGCAGAAATGCAAACCGAAGACTTTATTGAGGATGAGGATGTTGTGATCACTATTTCTCACGAGGGTTACATCAAACGTACTTCGTTAACAGAATATCGCCGTCAGGGCAGGGGTGGTAAAGGCTCTATAGGCAGCAACAGCCGCGATGCCGACTTTATTGAGCACCTGTTGATCGCATCAAACCACAATTACATGCTGTTCTTTACCGAGAGCGGGCAGTGTTTCTGGTTACGCGTGTTTGAAATACCTGAAGGTACCCGTACCTCAAAAGGCCGTGCAATACAGAATATCATCAATATCCCTAAAGAGGAGAAGATAAAGGCATACATTAAACTGAAGTCGTTAAAAGACAGGGAATACCTGGAGAACAACTTTATCATCATGTGTACCAAAAAAGGTGTTATCAAGAAAACATCTTTAGAGGCTTATTCTCGCCCGCGTGCAAACGGTATCAATGCTATCAATATCAACGAGGGCGATTCGCTGCTTGAAGCAACATTAACAACCGGCAGCAGCGAAATTGTAATGGCACTACAATCAGGTCGTGCAATTCGCTTCAACGAGTCAACTGTAAGGCCAATGGGCCGTACCGCAACAGGTGTTCGCGGTATCAGTTTAGATAGTAATAACGATGAGGTGGTAGGTATGATCAGCATTAACGATGCTGAGACAACCGTACTGGTAGTATCGGAAAAAGGTTACGGTAAACGTACCGATATTGAAGACTACCGCGTAACCAACCGTGGCGGTAAAGGTGTTAAAACTTTAAATATTACCGATAAAACCGGAAACCTTGTTGCCATAAAAGGTGTTACTGATACTGAAGACCTGATGATCATCAACAAATCGGGCATTATTATACGTATGGCAATTGCCGAGTTACGTACAATGGGCCGCGCAACGCAAGGGGTGAGGTTGATTACTCTGAAAGGCAATGATGAAATTGCATCGGTAGCAACTGTTGAGCACGTAGAAGATGAAGAGCTTGACGAAACAGTAGTGACAGAAGCAAATGCAGAAAACGCTGCTGCGACCGAAGAAACAGACACTAAACAAGAAACAAAAACAGACGAAGGTGCTGCAGATGATGCTGCTACCGAAGATGACCAAACCGAATAGCTTATGCAAAAAAGCAAGTTAGGGTTATTAATTGCAGGGTTGTTTATTACCTCTTTCGCTTTTGGGCAATCAGAAGCGTTAAAGAGCGTGGTAAACAACCTCGCTTTTTATAAGCAAAAAGCAGATGTTGCATTTTTAGCGAGAGCAAAAAAATCAGCAGATAGCCTTGTGGTAACCAAAAAAGATTCGAACGATATTGAGAAAAATATCTACCGTTTAATTGTTTACTCGAGTATTTTGCAGGTTGATTCTACAAATACGCTCAACCAGCCGGAAGGTTTTACAGACCAGACCGCTGCTTTATATGAAAAATTTGCCGGTAAAAATAAGATATTCAAATATCAGGCAGAGATGGATTATTCGCGCCGTTGCCTTTCAAATGCCTACGTGCGCAAAGGCTTTGCGCTAACCCGTAACAATGATTTTAAGGGGGCGGCTACTGCTTTTCAGAATGCTAAAAAGTATGGGCCCGGTCAAAAGAATATCAACGCTTATATAGCTTATGCCAACAATAAGCAAGGCAATTTACAGGATGCAGCTAAATATTATGATAATTTAGTAAGCACCGATAGTACAAAGCTCGAGTACCTGGAAACAGCGTCATCTATTTATAAATCAATAGGCGATACAGCAAAAGCATTGCAAATAGTAAAAAAGGGCAGGAGACTGCTCCCTACAAATAAGCAACTCTTGCAAGACGAAGCTAACATTTACAACAACAAACGCGATTACAAAGCGTTAGAACCTCTGCTGCCTCAGCTTATTGATAATAATGCAAACAATGCCGATATCACATTTGTGGCGGCAAATTGTTACGATAACTTAAACCAATTTGACAAAGCAGAGTCTTTATACCTGCGCGCCATAGAACTTAATGGCAATGCTTATGATCCGGTGCTTAATTTGGGTTTATTGTACTTTAAACAAAGCGCGGTTAAAAAAGATGAAGGGGAGAGGAATATCACCAACGCCATTTTGTGGTTAGAAAAAGCTAATGAAATGGCTCCGCGTGATAAAAAATGCCTGGAGTTGCTTGCACTTGCTTACACTAAAACCGGTAATCAATCACAGTTAGAGCGGGTTAATAACCGTTTAGAACAAATAAATTAATAAACTAAGAATGCGGCACCAGCGCCGCCAAACACACTCATTACCAATCAAAAACAGTAACGATGAAAATTAAATTCTTAATGATAGGCGTTTTGGGCCTTATCTCTACTGCAACTTTCGCACAAAAAGGGGAGTTGAGTACCGCTCAGTCTGAATTTGACAAATACCAGGGCCTTAAAAGCCAGCCGGCATTGGCTAAACCTGCTTTAGCTAAAGCACAAGAAGCTATAGATAAAGCTTCAGCTAACGAAAAAACTTCAACAATGCCATTAACATGGGCAGTTAAAGCATCTATTTATGCAGGTTTAATTGAAGCAAGCGATCAAAATGCACCAGAAACGGCGCTTCCGTTTTTTAACACCGCAAGCGAGGCTTTAAAAAAAGCACAAGAACTTGATACAAAAGGCGAAAACAAAAAATGGATTGATAACGCTAAAATTACCCTTGCACAATACCAGGGTAACAAAGGCGCAAAAGAGTTTAACGCCGGTAAATTTGAAGATGCATACAAATCTTTTGATTATTACCGCAGCATGAACCCCGAGGATACTACCGCGCTTTTGTATACTGCAATGGCAGCTTACAACGCAAAAAAATACCCTGAGGCTGCTACAAACTACGCCAAATTGGTAACCACCAAATACTCTAAAGCTGATAGTACTTATGCCGACCTTGTAAGTACTTATTTAATAGCAAAAGATACTGCAAATGCGTTAAAAGCAATAGATGAGGGTTTAACTAAATACCCAAAACACTCTAAACTTAGAGCACACCAAATTGATATTGCTTTAAAGCAAGGAAAACAAAAAGAAGTTGTAGATAAGCTTACCAGCGCAATTGCGGCTGATCCAAAAAATAGAGATCTGTATTACTACGCTGGCTTAGCATATTCGCAGGCTGCAGATTCATACACAGCTGCTAAAATTGCTAAAGCGGCACCTGCTGCAAAAGCAACTATGGAAGCTGAGAAGAAACAAAATTCAGATAAAGCTGCAGAAATGTATAAAAAAGCGATTGAAATTGATCCTAACTATTTCGAGGCTACTTTAAACTTGGGTTTTGTTTACTTATCGCCAGCAATTGATACTTACAATGCTGCAAATAAATTGCCTGCAAACAAGCAAAAAGAATACACAGCACAAATTGCAAAAGCAGGTGCTATGTTTGATGCAGCTAAACCATATCTGTTAAAAGCTGTAGAACTTAATCCAAAATCTGCAGATGCACTTAATGGTTTGATGACTTACTATAAAGGTAAACGCGATGACGCGAATGCCAATAAAATAGCAGCTCAAATTAAAGCATTAGGAAACTAATGATAGGAGCCTGTAGCAATACAGGCTCTTTTTGGAAAGTATTACTTAACATAATATTAATTATATGAATAATAATATAAGGCGATTTTTTGCATATTATCTATTTTGATCATCCCCATGTAGGATCCTGATTATAGAAAACAGGTCTGTCTGTAGCTTTGGTTAAATAGTAGTCTCTATCTGGAAGTACTTTCATAGCGCTGTTAATGGTTATTTCTTTGGCTGTGCTGTAATCAATAAACAAACCTTCGTTAAACAAACCGTTATCATCATAGATAACTTCGTCAGTAACAAATATTTTTTTAAACTCGTTTACTAAAATCCAACGATAAGGATCCTGGCTTTCATCATTAATGACAACAGCTCTTGAAAAATAATCCACAAAACTCAGGGCTATGATAAGAGAATTAAATATCTCAAGTTCTAAGCAAACTTCTTCTTTGATAAAAAAAGTCAATTCCACTTTAAATTCTGAAGGGCATTCTCTGCAAAAAATTTGATAATTTATTTTGGTGTCGGTTTTGCCGCTCATTAATTCACCAATATCCTTTTGTGTTAGGCTAAATTGTGAAACAAGAAAATTAACTACCTGGCGGTCTTTAATCTTATTCTTTATCTGCAATATAAATATCATATCCGTTTCTCTACCTTGTTTTAAAGATATAAAAAGCCCAATACTCTTAACATTTTCTCTTGGTTTATCATCCAATCAACATTTAAGCATCCTAATGTCAGCCTGGTCACACCTTTGTTTTTAAGTTAAACAACTTTGCAATAATTGTTCTTAAACTTGAGTATCAAATCAAAACCCTAACGAAAAATGGATCTACAATTAAAAAATAAAACTGCGCTGGTTACCGGCTCAACAGCCGGAATTGGATACGCTATCGCAAAATCGCTGGCTAATGAAGGCGCTGTAGTTTACGTAAATGGCCGCAGCCAGGCAAAAGTTGATAATGTTGCTCAGAAACTTATCGCCGAAACCGGTAATCAGAATATTAAAGGTGTTGCTGCAGATTTTTCAGATAAGCAACAGATCGATAATTTATTACAGCAGCTTCCTGAAGTTGATATCCTGGTAAATAATGTAGGTATTTTTGAACCGAAACCATTTGCAGAGATTGCTGATGAAGACTGGCTGAAGTTTTTTGAAGTAAATGTGTTAAGCGGCGTTCGTTTATCTCGTGTATATTTTGATAAAATGCTGAAGAAAAATTGGGGCCGGATCATTTTTATTTCAAGTGAATCGGGTATTCAAATACCTGAAGAGATGATCCATTACGGAGTTACTAAGACCGCCCAGATAGCTGTTGCACGCGGTTTGGCCGAGTTAACCAAACATAGCGGTGTAACCGTAAATACTGTACTGCCCGGCCCTACCCTTTCTGAGGGCGTTGGCGATTTTGTGAAAGCCCTTGCTGATGGCCAAAACAAAACCACAGAGCAGATAGAGGAAGAATTTTTCATCCACATGCGTGGTACTTCTTTAATAAAACGTTTTATTACACCAGATGAGATTGCCAATGCGGTAACTTATTTGGCAAGCCCGCTGGCGGCCGCTACCAACGGCGCTACAGTACGTGCGGATGGCGGTGTTATCAAATCAGCATTTTAAGAACTATACTCAAATAAAAAAGCTCAGACCATTTAAGGTCTGAGCTTTTTTATTTGAGTTAAAACCTAATTACATAGGTTTTTTAGTAGTATCTGTTTTAGTAGTGTCTGGCGCTTTAGTAGTATCAGCAGGAGCTGTGGTAGCTGCTGTTGAATCTGTTTTAGTGCTGTCAGAACCGTTTGTAGCTTTTTCTGAACCACAACCCGTTACTATTGAACCAATGATCATCGCTGCTGCTGCAAATGCAAAAAATTGTTTTTTCATGGATATAAGTTTAATAATGTTTGTTATTCGTTGTCTTGTAACAGGATAATAACCACTTAACTCCATTTTTGTTTATCTAAAGTTTATAAAAGCTGTTTAAACTTATTCACGGGATAAATAATTTCCACAATTAATACTTGCGGCTTTAAAAGCTTATATTTTTTCTGATATTTAACACAATGGTGGTATCAGAAACATCACTTAAGTGGATCATGCGCTTCTACCCGCCCCTGTTGTTTCAACGCATTTGGGTACAGCGGTTTCACAATGGTTTTAAAGGTGTTGAGGTAAAGGTTTTTAAAAGCTTCTTTAACAAAAACTACAACGGTACAATATTCGGCGGGACGATTTTTGCGGCTGCCGATCCATTTTTACCGGTGCTTTTTGATAGGATCTTGTATTCGCCTGATAGAAAACTGAGGATCTGGTCAAAATCGTCGAGAATTGACTTTTTAAAACCTGCAAATTCCACTCTGAAGTTTAGTATAGTGATTGATGACCACCATATAAAGGAAGCCCTGGAAATACTTGAAACCATCGGGAAATACGAGAAAACTTTCCTGGTAGATATTTTTAATGCCGACGGCGAGGTTTGTGCCTCGTTACAAAACGAAGTATATATACGCAACCTCAACTTTAAACCTACAGAATAAATGTCAGTGTACATGAATGATGCCCGGTTCGCTAACAAAGGATATCAGATCTCAACCGATAATTCGCTGCTTGATTTTGATACAATATTCAACTACCTGGATGGCGAATCATACTGGGCCAAAGGTATTCCTGCAGATAAACTGAGAAAAGCGATAGACAATTCGCTGTGTTTTGGCGTTTATAAAGATGGTAAGCTGGCCGGGTTTGCACGTGTAATTACTGATAAGGCCACTTTTGCTTATCTGTGTGACGTTTTTGTGCTTGAGCCTTACCGCAATATCGGCTTATCAAAATGGTTGGTGCAAACCATTATTTCGCACCCTGATTTGCAGGGACTGCGCCGTTTTGTACTGGCCACGCTGGATGCACACGGTTTGTATAAACAATTTGGGTTTGAGCAGATAACCCGTGCCGACCGTTGGATGGAAATATTTACGCCATATAAATAGAACTGAGGAATTGAGAGATGAATTTAAAGAGACAGATACTTGAGGGAGAAGGCGTAAAACTCGACTTTAAGAAAACCATAACCAGTTGCGAAAAGATAGCCAAAACAATGGTATCGTTCGCTAATAATGTGGGTGGGCGTTTGCTTATAGGTGTGCTGGATGACGGCACCATAAAAGGCGTTAAGGACGAGACCGAGGAGCGCTATATGATAGAAAAGGCAGCCCACTTTTTCTGTCGACCGGCGCTTGATCCTGTTTTTGAAGAAGTATACTACGACGATAAAATAGTACTGATGGTTGATATACCGGAAAGTACCGAGAAGCCCCACTCCGCCCTTGCTGAGGATGGTAAATGGTGGGTTTACATCCGCGTAAAAGATAAAAGCGTACTGGCCAGCAAAGTAGTGGTTGATGTGCTTCGCCGCGGGGCGGATGAGCGTGGTGTGCTGATAGAATATTCATCAAAAGAAAAAGCCCTGCTGGAGCACTTGAATAAACAGGAACGTATCACCGTAAAAGAGTTTTGTACCCTGCTGAACATTGGCCGCAGGCGTGCGCAACGCATTTTGGTTGATCTGGTATTATCAGGGGTTTTGGCCGTGCACACTACCGAAAAAGAAGAGTTTTACACAGCCATGCAGGGTTAAAAGCTTATTGCTTACATTTGCCGGCTCTCCCCACTCAGCCGGCCATGAATAACCTGTACCAAAAATATAACTCTTACTATCGTGACAGCCTTAAACTGGCCATTCCGGTGGTGTTGTCGCAGATTGGCCATACGCTGGTGCAGCTATCTGATACTATTATCGTCGGTCAGTTTGCGGGTACAAATGCGCTTGCAGCGGTCTCGTTATCCATCAGTACCTTCCTGGTGCCACTGGCCATTGGTTTAGGGATAAGCTATGGCATTACCCCTCTTATCGCGCAGCATAACGGTCGTGGTAATTTTGCCGAGTGCGGGCGTTTGCTAAGCAATAGTTTGCTACTAAATATCCTTTCCAGCTTTGTGCTATTCGCAGCGGTATATTCAGTAATGGCGTTATTCATTAACAGGCTGGATCAATCGCCGGTGGTTGTTGAGCAAGCAAAGCCTTTTCTGTTTCTGCTCAGCTTATCCATGGTACCACTAATGATTTTTGATGCCTTTAAACAATTTGCACAAGGCCTGGGCTTTACCAAACAGGCTATGTACATCACCATTGTGGGTAACATACTCAATATTTTAGTGGGCATCGTACTGGTGAAAGGTATGTTTGGTATCCCACCTATGGGCATTCGTGGCGTGGGGTACAGCACTTTGATCGACAGGTGCCTGATGGCTCTTGCCATGGGTTTTTACGTATTCCGTTCACCATCTTTCAAAAAATACCTGCACGAATTTGCATTCAAGAACGTACAATGGGGCCGTATAAAAGAATTACTGAAGATAGGCATGCCTGTGGCATTACAAGCCACTTTTGAATTGAGCGCTTTCGGTGGAGCTTCTATCCTTATCGGTACTATTGGCCCTGTACAACAGGCTGCCCACCAGATAGCCATATCATTAGCGGCCATGACCTACATGATGGCCAGCGGAGTATCATCTGCAGCAGCAGTACGATCCGGTAA
This sequence comes from Mucilaginibacter conchicola, assembly GCF_003432115.1. Lineage (GTDB taxonomy): Bacteria > Bacteroidota > Bacteroidia > Sphingobacteriales > Sphingobacteriaceae > Mucilaginibacter > Mucilaginibacter conchicola. The sequence continues at coordinate 458,552 of NZ_QWDC01000001.1, read as the reverse complement.
TTATTTTGGCGCAGGCAAGCACCGTGAGTTGCGTTTATCTGCCATCTCTAACTACCACATCGTTATCGTATTCATGTGCATCACAGCGCTGATATTTACCTTCTGCAACCAGTTGTTGCCGTGGATATACACCACAGATAAACGAGTGATAGCCATTGCAGCACAGTTACTTGTGGTAGCTGCATTTTTTCAGTTGTTTGATGGTACGCAAGTGGTTGGCCTGGGTATATTGCGCGGTATGGGCGATGTAAATATCCCCACCATTATTACTTTTATATCTTATTGGAGTATTGGTTTACCGGTAGCTTACTTACTCGGTATCTATTTCAAATTCGGGGTGGCGGGTGTTTGGTACGGACTGGTTTGCGGATTGGCAGCATCATCGATTATGCTGTTCTTCAGGTTCCAGAACATCAGCAAAAAGCAACAACTGGTTATCGTTGACGATCTAAAAGAATAGCTCAACCGCTACACGGTAGGTGTTACAGTGCGCCTCAACAATATCCTTTATTTGCGGCGAATATCCCCCGCCCATGCTTACCTGTACCGGTATGCCGGCCTGTTTGCATTGCGAGAGTACAAATCTGTCGCGCTCTTTACAGGCCTCTTTGCTGAGCGAGAGTTTGCCCAGTTTATCTGATGATAGCACATCTACGCCCGAGAGATAAAAGATAAAATCGGGCTTTTGCTGCGCGATTAATTGGGGTAATGTATTTTTAAGCAGGGTTAAATATTCCTCATCAGCCATGCCGTCATCCAACGGGATGTCGAGGTTTGAGCGTTCTTTTCTGAATGGGAAATTCTTATCGCCATGCATAGAGAAGGTGAATACCCGCGGATCGTTCTCAAATATCTGCGCTGTACCATTTCCCTGGTGAACGTCTAAATCTACAATTAAAACAGATTGCGATAAGTTGTTATTTAATAAATAGTTAGCAGCTATAGCCTGGTCATTTAATAAGCAAAAACCTTCTCCCCAGTTGCTGCCTGCATGGTGTGTGCCACCTGCTACATTAAAGGCTATACCATACGCTTTAGCGTACCTGCATCCGTCAATGGTGCCCTGGGCAATGCATCTTTCCCTATCTACCAAACGTTGAGTTAACGGGAAGCCGGTGCGGCGTTGTTCTTTGGGTGGCAATGTCAGATCGCGGAGTTGCTGCCAATAATCAGCATCATGGGTAAGCAGGATAATTTCCTCATCTACCAGTTCAGGTGAAAAAACATTTTCCTGAGTGATGATGCCCTCGTATAGTAATTGCTCAGGTATCAGCTCGTACTTTAGCATCGGGAAGCGATGGCCTTCCGGCAGCGGGTGCGCGTATATGGGATCGAACGCTATCCTAAGCATTTTTGCCCTCAAATATTTCGCCTACGTGCTTACGGATGTTGTTGCTGATATCATCCAGCGGCAGATCGTTCGGGTCGTGGCCAAAGGGATCTTCAATTTCCTCGGCTATCAGCTCAATACTGCCAAATACGTATAATACGATAGCAATGATCGGCATAATAAAATACTTGAGATCAAAGCACCAGGTGAGTGGCAAGGTCATCATGTACAGGAAGATGAACTTCTTGATAAATACGCTGTATGAAAATGGTATCGGTGTTTTCTTGATACGTTCGCACGCGCCACAAATATCTGTAAACGAAGTAATTTCGGTAGTTATGCTCACCAATTGCTCGGGGTTTATCTGCCCTGCTTTATTGAGGCGGTAAACCTCGCCGATGATGGCCGATGCGATCTGGTTAGGAACATGCTTAGACGGATCAATAGCGATGCTGCTCTCTTCTGCAGTATAAGTATCCCGCAGGTGGTCTTTCATCGCCCTGGCATAACGCGGAATGGCGTAATTGAAAAAAGCAGCCTCCTGCGCACCAACCAAATGTTTTAGCTTGATAGCCAGGTTGCGGCTGTTATTCACCAGACTGCCCCACAGTTTACGGCCTTCCCACCAGCGGTCATAAGCAGAATTGATGCGGAAAGCCAGCAATAACGAGAATACAAACCCGATAGTTTGGTGGATATAGATCACTTTCTTCAGCATCGATGTCTCAGGCAGATGCCAAAGATCAGTAAGCAGATAGGTGACGATGCCGGCATAAGCTGCCAGTACCAGCATTAGCGGAAAAAGCTCACGAAGTGTATCGGCCTTTTCTACCCTGAATAAAAGCTTAAACCATTGCTTGGGGTTATATGATACCATAAGTTATGCGTTGGTGGCGCCAAGGGCTTTAAAAAGGCCTTCAGCGGCGTGATAAATATCGGTGAATGAATTATAAAGCGGCACCGGACTCAAACGGATCACATCGGGTTCGCGCCAGTCGCCGATAATGCCGTTTTGCGCCAGGTAGTCAAAAATAGCGCGGGCATCGCGTTTGCAAACTACAGATAGCTGGCTGCCCCTGTCTTTTTGATCTTTTGGTGTAATGATGCGATAAACCTCTTCGCCCTGCTTTTGATTGATGTTGTTGATGAGGTATTCTAAGTAGCCCGTTAGCAGGTCTCCTTTCTTTCTGAGCGGAACGATACCACCTGCCTTTTCAAAGATATCTAACGACGCTTTATGCATCGCCATCAACACTACCGGGCTGGTACTTACATTCCAGCCTTGTGCGCCCAATTCAGGATCGAAGCCCGGCTGCATCAAAAATTGTTTATCGCGGCGGTAGCCCCACCATCCTGCAAAGCGGTTTAGCTTATCATTGGCAAAATGCCGCTCGTGTACAAAGGCTCCGCTTATGCCGCCCGGCCCCGAGTTCATGTATTTGTAAGAGCACCAGCTGGCAAAATCGGCACCCCAGTTATGTAATTGCAGCGGCACGTTACCTGCAGCGTGGGCAAGGTCTAAACCCACCATCGCTCCTGCTTTGTGGCCGGCTTTTACAATGGATTCCATATCAAACAGCTGGCCGGTGTAGTAATTGATCCCACTGAACAATACCAGCGCTATCTCATCGGCATTATCTTCTATCTGTGCAATGATATCTGCGGTGCGCAAAGTAACCTCACCAGCACGCGGAGTAACTTCTATTATGGCCTCTTTAGGATTAAAGCCATGGAAGCGTACCTGACTTTCAACCGCGTATTGGTCTGACGGGAACGCGCCCGCTTCCATCAATATTTTAAAACGTTTATTGGTTGGTTTATAGAAACTTACCATCAGTAAGTGAAGATTAACTGTAAGTGAGTTCATTACAGTTATCTCCCTATCATTTGCCCCTAATAAGCCTGATAATGTGGGTAATAAGGCTTTATGATAACTCAGCCAGGGATCATCGCCCATAAACCATCCTTCAACAGCAAAGTTCTCCCAGTTATCCAGTTGGATTTTGATATACTGGCCTGCAGATTTGGGTTGTAAACCAAGGGAATTACCGCAGAGATAGATAACCTTGTGTCCGTTATGTTGCGGAAACAGAAACTCATCGCGGAAGCTTTTTAGCTCATCCTGCTCGTCTTGCTGTTGGGCAAACCCAAATGTATCCTGGTAGATCATAGGTCAATATTAGGCATTAATTCAATTTGTGAGAAGCAGATGGTCGTAAAAAAATAAAACCACAACGGTTGTACGTTGTGGTTTTTATCTGTTGGGCTATATGTCTTAAAGTGCTACGTGGCCGTGCTTGCCCTCGTCATATTGTTTGCCGGTTAGGCGGGCTTTGAGCATATTAAACAACACTACCATACGGCTATTGCTGCTATCCCAGTATTCGGCATCGTTAGGTTCTACTTTCAGCAATGTCAGTTTAGGGTCGCTTAATCCTTCAGGGAAAAAAGCTTCGATAAAAGGGTTCCAAAGCTCTTTCATTTTTTCTTCATCTTCAACAACTTTGGCCTCGCCAACTATGCTCAGGTAAGTGTGGTTATCCACATCAGAGTAGGTTAACGATACTGTGTTCTCCATTGATATTTCGCTCACCTTCGGCGAATATTCATTGGTGAAGAACCATATATTGCCGTTATCGTCAATATCGGCGGTACCCATAGGGCGGCTGCTGAAGCCATGCTCCTCGCTATAGGTAGTTAGCATTGCTGTTTTAATTTCCTGTACCTTGTCTTTCAGGTATTCAAGGCCTTCTGTTCTTGACCAATCGCTGCTCATTTGTGTGTTTTCTTTTTAAGATAGATGAGCAAATAACCACTCGAAATTGCTATTTGTTGGGCTTGCTCACGTAAATATTTCCTTTTACATAAAAACGGTACGGTAAAAATGCATCCTCGCCGGCGTAATCAACACCTATGCGAGGGGCTGCTGTTACTTCATCATCGCTGAATGTTAAACCTCTGTCTTCTATCCAGATGATATCGCTTTGTAAACTCTCGGCATTTATCTGCCTTGATATTCCCATCGCTTTAGCTACCGAGCCCGGCCCTTTGGTGATGTTGGGCTTCAGTTGTGCCATTTTTCGGCGCTGAAGCATGGTCTCGATCCCATCGGTTGGCTGTATGGCCCTTATCAGGATAGCGTGCGGTTCTCCTGCTGAGGATGTAACAACGTTTAGCATCTCGTGGATACCGTAGCACAGGTAAACATAAATTATGCCACCCTCACTATACATGGTTTGGGTGCGTGGTGTAAAGCGCCCACCATACGAGTGCGAAGCTTTATCAATAACGCCTGCATAGGCCTCTGTTTCAACAATGTATCCACCGGTTAGCTCACCACCAATATAGGTAAAAAGATACTTACCCAACAAATCGCGACTAAGGGCAACTATATTGGGGTTTTTATAGTACAGTTCGGGTAATTTCATGGAATCAGAATGTCGGCAAGCAGGGTGTTTATCTCTTCTGCTCTGTCAAAAACAATAATGTGCGTGCCACCCTTTATAACTGCCGTTGGGTTTTTAATGTTTTTGTAAGGGAATACCAGATCTTTATCGCCAATGATATGGTAAAGGTTTGGCGGGATGACATCATTGCGCCAGTTGAGAACTGCGCCCATTGCCCATTTGAGAAACACTGGCGATGAATTGGATAACATGCTTTTAAAAAGGAGCTGATCTTCTTTAGACATGGAACCAAATACCAATCTAACTACAAATCCTAATTTATTAAATAATTCGCCCGAGGTAAGTTTGTAAACAGGGATCTTTCGGAAGACATTGAAGTAAAAGGGCGCCTCAGAATCTGTCTTGATGCTGGAGATCAATATTACCTTGCGAAGGTTAACGCGTTTGGCTATTTCAGTTGAGATCACCCCACCTAATGATACGCCGATCGCTATATCATAATCAGATATATTATACTGACTGATAATTGATTGTGCATAGCCAGCTAAAGTATCAGTAAGATTAGGTTCAAGCCAGTCAGCATAAACAACTTCGTATCCTTCAGGAATGCGGATGTTTTTAAACAGGCGTTTATCGGCACCTAAACCGGCTATCAAAAATACCTTAGGCATTGAATTTTATCAGTTGGATAACCTGTTGCAGATAATGAGCATCCACCTCATCAAACTTATCCAGTTCTTCGCTGTCTACATCAAGCACGCCTATCACCTGCCCTTCGTGAAATAAAGGTAAAACGATCTCTGAACGCGACGCAGAACTACAGGCAATATGCCCGGGAAATTCTTCAACATCGGGTACTACCAAAACTTCAGCTTTCTCCCATGAGGTGCCACAAACGCCTTTGCCTTTGGCAATACGCGTACAGGCAACAGGCCCCTGGAACGGGCCTAAAACCAGCTCGTTGTTTTTTACCAGGTAAAAACCTACCCAAAACCATTTGAATTGTTCTTTGAGCGCTGCCGCCACGTTAGCCAGGTTAGCTATCAAGTCGGTTTCGCCGTAAAGTAAAGCTTCAATTTGTGGGATAAGCGAGCGGTATTGCTCCTCTTTATCTGCTGATGTAGTGATTTTAAGATCTTCTGCCATGATAGCAAAAGTAATTACACTGCGCTGAAAGTAAATAAGCTAAATCTCATATTTAATATTTTAATTCGCGGACAGATGATCGTTAGCCTCACTATAGTACGTTACCGCAAGCTTTTTGTACCCTTCGCCCTGTTTGCCATGGCTCTGCACCGCCTGCCTATGATGCTGCAGGATGGCTGCACCTTCTGGAAACTGTTAGGCACAGGCCGCAACGGCACATTTGATCTGCAACCCGACTGGCAGCAATGGGGTTTACTTGCCGTATGGGAAGACCGCGAAGCCTACGACCGTTTTGCCAAAGGCTCTTTTGTAAGTAAGTGGTGGCGTATGCTGGCTACCGAGGGCTGGACGGTTTTGTGCCGGCCTATGCAAAGCCATGGTAAATGGGATGGTAAAGAACCTTTCGGTAAAGTCAACGTGAAAGACATTGATGGCCCTGTAGCAGTGCTTACCCGCGCTACGATCCGCGCAAGCAGGCTTAAGAACTTTTGGTCGCATGTGGATGAGGTGGCGCATCTGATGGCTTCTGCTCCGGGGTATATAACCTCTGTAGGCATTGGCGAGGCGCCAGTTTACAGGCAGGCCACCTTCTCTGTTTGGGAAAGCGCCGAGTTGATGAAAGCCTTCGCTTATGGCAGTAAAGAACATGCTGAGGTGATCAAAAAGACACGAAATGAAGATTGGTATAGCGAAGAGCTTTTTGCCAGGTTTAAGATAATTGAAAGCATCGGCAGCATTAACGGAAAAGACCCGCTGGCCGGAATATTAAATACAGTAACACAATGAGAGTAATAGCAGAATTGCCGCACCCTGATTTTAAAATAACCATTATGAGCATGAATCAAAAGTTCATTGTGAAGATGGAACAGGGTACTTTAGAACAGACATACAAAGTGCCGGAAATGGATCTTACCGACGGCGTAAATTCGGTATTCGAAATATTGGATGAAGCTTTTTTATCTAAAGTTTCCGCACGATTTACTGAGATGGGTAAAGATTATCACGAAGCCTATTATCGCTATAATTATTGATTTACATATACTTTATAAATGCTTGTAAAATAAGTACTTATATAAAATATTAAAAGCCTGCCAAATTTAATTTGGAAGGCTTTTATACTTAAATGGTATTTTGGACAAGATTCGCGACATGGCGAGAATATCAGATTTAATTCAAAATACCAACATAAATAATTGATTACTAATTGTTTATGTATGATAAAAATATCAATCCAAATTTTATTTGGTGAGTGTTTTCCGCAATTATAAGCCGATTTTGGACGTTTTTGGACCTTCGAGGTCTACCGATTTTATTCTGCCGCCAATAACTCTTCCACCACCATCGGCATCCCAATCGTTGCCTTGTAAGGCATCTCTACAATTGAGCGGTTGGCTACCGTCGGGATGTTTGGGTCAATGATGTATTTGGTGACGGTGCGGGGTACGTAATTGATCAGTCCGGCTGCCGGATAAACAGCCAGCGAGGTGCCCACTAAAATGAATATATCGGCCTGCGAACAAAGTACTGCTGCCGATTCTATCATCGGCACAGCCTCGCCGAACCAAACCACATGGGCGCGTAGTTGCGAGCCCAGTTCACAGGTCTCCCCCATCTTTATTTCCCAGCCGTCTATCGGATAAGTAAGCTTCGGATTAATGCTGCTTTGCGAGCGGGTAATGACGCCGTGCAGGTGCATTACATTTTGAGATCCGGCACGTTCATGCAGGTCATCGATATTCTGGGTAATGATGTGTACTTCGTATTTATCCTGCAGGCTGGCCAAGGCAAAATGGGCGGCGTTAGGTTCAGCTTCCAAAACAGATCTGCGGCGTTCGTTATAGAACTCCTGTACCAGCTCGGGGTTGCGCTCCCAGGCTTCGGGTGTGGCTACATCTTCAATGTTATATCCTTCCCACAATCCATCGCTGTCTCTGAACGTTTTTAAGCCGCTCTCAGCGCTTATTCCGGCACCGGTGAGTACTACTACTCTTTTCATAGATAAATGTTGTCTGAACTCGAATTTAAAGAATTATTGGAATTAACAGAATTTGGTGCCGACAACGTAATTCTTAAAATTCTTTCAATTCCAGTAATTCGAGTTCAGACACAAAAAAAGCGATTAGTACAACTAACCGCTTTCTGAATATTATTAACCGTTAATTACAAAGCCAACTGGCGCTCGGCACGCAAAACGTTGTATTTGCTCTTAGCCAGCTCAAAGCCACCAAAAAGGATTGCGCTGTACATCGCATCGGCAATCAACATATTGGTTTCAAAAGGGTAAATAGCTTTAACTAACAACGTACCATAGTTTGCCCAGGTATTTGGCATGCCATAAACAAAAGGCAGGTCCATAACCAGCCAGTGTATCAGCACCGAAACTATTGAAGCTAACGCCACGTTGGCAATATTTACTTTTTTAATAAATGTACCAACCAATACCATCAGCATAAAGCAGCCGTACATGTATAATGAACTACTGTAAAAGGTAAATTTACCTGCGTACATGTAATTGATAATCACATCGCTAATAACCAATGCAGCCAAAGGAACAATATAAGCTTTCCATTTATCAGTAAAATAAGCACCGCCAAATAAAGCCACTGCCCCTACCGGTGTAAAGTTGCTTAAAGCCGGGAATTGTGTATTTACCAATCGCATTGCTATGGCTGCAAGCACCATAGTGATCAATACTGTATTGCGGGTATGAGTTGTTTGAGTCGACATCTTATATTTTCTGTAGCGCAAATTTACCTAATAGGCATTGTAAATAAAAGGGGTATTTATTACCCCTTTTTAAGTATTAATGAAAAGCGTAGGTAGCCGGGAAATAGTAACCGGTAAAGGCAATGCTGCCTGTTTTTGCACCCGTACCTGCATGGTAAGATAAGAGAGTGTTGGCTGCAAAGTGTGTTCCGTAGCCGCTCTCAACCGTATTTACCATTAACAGATTGGTTGTGCTATTGTAAGCTAAACCCTTTCCGTATAGTTCGTTATTTTCATTAACAGTGATAAATGCGTTTGCAACTGATGCTGCGTTTCCATCAACATATTTGTAAATGGTTGTGCCACCGCCGTATGGGCCGTTATTGGCTATGAACACGGTGTTCTCTCTTGTTGATGCCGTAATAGAGCCCGGGTGCCATGCACCCCATGAACCGTTAATAGTAAACGGAACAGTTACGTCAGTTACTTCAAGTGATGTCGGGTTTATTTTTTCCAATTTGGTATCACCACCAGCCCATACAGAGCCATCAGGCGTAACCGCAAAACCAACCACTACGCCTGGGATATTTTTTACCAGAGTGTAATCGGATGCTTTCAAAATATCCAAACCATCATTTGCCGAGATCACAAAAATGTAGTTGCCTGCTTTAACCATATCACCCACTTCGCCATTTACTGTTGAGATACGTGTACCTAATGACATGGTAGATAAGTTGATGGGATATATACCACTACCGGTGCTAACCAGGCCATTGTTTTTATCCAACCCGATGAAATAGCGCCAGTCGTTACCTGCGTTAGCTGCGATACGGCCGGTCTCTTTCATTGTTTTTGCATCGGCTGCAACCAGTGGGCCGCCTGATTTGGTTAGCAGGTAAAGTTTGCCATCGTAAACGGTACCAAACTCAAGGGATGACGTTGCCGGTTCTAAAGTTTTGCCCGGGTTCTCTTTTGTGAATATGCTGTCGGTAATTTTTGAGGTGGCATAGTCAAAGAAGCTTACGGTGCCGGTGCCATGGCCAAACCAACCTTCGTTGATGATGAAGAAGCCGTTCTCGTATTTGCCAACTTCGTCAACCTGTACTTTATCTTTCTTACAGGCCGATAGTGCCAGTGCGATAGTTAGTACTGTTAAGAAATTTTTAAGTCTAAAGTGTTTCATGTTTATGTATAAGTGTTTAATGATAATCTATTTATTATTAGATGTTTATTTAAGTAAACTTAAATCGGCAGCGCCGGTAAATTCTGTCGATTGCTCGCCCAGCCAGCCCATATTGGCCTGTATGCCGGTTTGTACTTTTATAAAGTCTATGCCTTTCAAATTGGCTTTGTTTCCCTTTTCATCAACGGCAGTGCTAATGTCAATTTCGTCGCCACCGGCTTTATTGTCAGAGTAGCCATAATCAAAAGCAGCACTGGTGATATACGTTGGGTTGCTCATATCAATATTGGTTGATGGTAAAAGCGTGCCTTTTAATGTGTAAGTATTTGTGGTTACACTGGCAGGGTAATATGCCTGCGTATGGAACATGTTGGTTTGCACTACGCCGGTTTTTCCCTGGTTATCGGCCCAGTGTACGCTGCAGGTATCGCAGGCCGGTTTGGTATAGGTAACCTCGTAGTCGCGAATGTACCCCGGCTGCCCATAAGCGCTGCCTTTTATCTCGTACCATTTATCGTCGGGTTTACCATTGCCATTGGTATCGGCCATTACCCAAATCACACCAGGCTCGGCAAAATTGGCAAAACCGTTTCCGTAAACCACCAGGTCTGTTTTACCGGCTGCATCAAGTACAGTATGGTCAAAACCCACAACAATGTTGCCGCCCCATGCACCCAAACTAACCAAACCGTTGTTTGATCCTAATGTGCCTTTTGCACCTTTTTCGTCACCGAGATCGGTATTAATAAATTGACCGGGAGCCGGATTAAACTCAAAAAGATCGGTAACGTAAGCATTGCTGTTAGCTGTAATTGGCCTTATAGGAGCTTCTTGTATTACTTCGATTTTATCTTTTGAACACGATTGCCATAAAACGCCCAAAGCGAGCGAGGCAATAATGAGATGTTTTGAGAGCGTAAATTGTTTTTTCATGTATGGATATATGGTTATTAGTAAACAAATGCAAAATGTGCAGGGATATCGCCGGTAATCATCTGCCATTTTTTTTGGCCGCCTGCATCAAAACAGTATAATGTACCCGATGTAACATAGTTGCCGGCATCGGTTACGTAAACATCTTTGGTATAAGGGTCTACTATGATGCCGTAAGGAACAGTGATATTCTTGTCGGTGCCATCGGCAATAAACTTGCTGTTGAGGATGGTTTCGTCCTTAACGTTAAGCATGGTATAGCTGATCGTGTTTTTTTGCTGCGTATAGTTCCATTCGGTGGCGTAGATGTAGGCGGTATCATCATCTATCCAAAGATTGCTGGCGGCTATATCGAATGTTTTTTTGATCGCGTCCGTCTTGGTATCGATAACAAACAGCTTGGATGGGATATCGTAATAATCGCCGCGCGAGGTTACGTACAGGTCGCCGTATTCATCAGCCTTAAGTCTGTCGAGGTTGATGGCTACATCAATGCGTTTGGTTTCGGTGAAACTTGCCAGATCAATAACCGATATGGTGCGCTCGTAATTCTTTGGATTATATCCGCCCGAGTTGGCTATATAAAGCTTCTCGCCTACTATGGCCATCTCTTCGGGCTGGCGGCCAACCGTTACTTTGCGGGTTATGCTGAGGCTGGTGGTATCTATCTCGCTCACCGTTCCGTTTGGCGCATTACGGTCGCCGATGGTGCCGAGGTAAGCACTTACGTAAGCTTTGCCGTTATGGAAAGTTACATACCGGCAGTTGGTGATATCTATCTGTTTAATGCGTTTTGCAGTTTTGGCGTCCAGTACCTCAACCTTATTTGATACGTTTACCACTACGTACATTTTTGAGCCGTAGATAGCAATATCATTACCCACATCGCCCAGGCCCTTAACCACCTCGGGGTTGGTTTGTCCGTAAATGTTACGACGGTAAATACCTGCCCTAAAATCAAGGTAATCCAGCGAAGCTTTGTTCATGTTCATATTACCCTCGTTAAGCAGGTACATGCCTTTGATGGCGCTTGATGGATTGGCGGGGAAAGTATCCGTCTGCTCGGGCGTAACCGATGGTGATTTACGGCAAGATGCGGCCACTGCGATGAACGCCACGAGCGTGAAGTAGTAAATAGCTTTGTAAAATCTTCCTGTCATATCCTAAATATTATAACTGATCTTTAAACGGTAAAAGCGCCTTGGCATAGGGAAATTGGCAATGATCTCCCTGTCCTGATTAAGCAGGTTATTTATCTCCAGCACCAGTTTGGTTTTTCGCTTATAAATAATTGTGTTATAGCCTACTGAAGCATCATGAGTATACCATGGTTCCAGCTGGTTATAGATGTGATCTTGGTTATTGCTCAACTGGGTGTAGCGCATACCCGTGTACAGGTAGCTGTAATTCAATTCAAACTTTTTGTACTCCGCTCCCGCGGTAAATGAGCCGCTATGCAGCGGGATATACGGAATATTATAAGCAAACGTAACGCCCTGATCGGTGTACCTGGCCTGCTGATAGGTGTAATTAACAGCTGCATTGACGTTGACCTCGCTGCCTGCTTTCCAGGTAGTTTGCAGGTTTACCTCGAGGCCTTTAATGCTCACATTACCAATGTTATACATGATCCATCTATAGAGGTTTGCCCCGGGGATGGCTACAATTTTATCTTTTACTTTGTTGTAGTAAGCATCGGTTTGGATGGATAACGATGTTATCGGCGAATTGCTGAAACTGCGGCTGTATGTAAAACCAAGATCATATTGTTTGGCGTATTCCGGCTTTAGCAGGGTATTGCCGATGTAGGTGTAATACAGGTCGTTAAAGGTTGGCATCCTGAAGATGTTTTTATAAAAAGCCCTCAATAAAAAGCCGTTATCTGCAAACGGCTGCCATGATGCAGTTACCGCCGGCGTGAACTCTGTTTTATTGCCCGCACTTTCAAAAGCCTTCACTTTATCATCTACAAAAGTTCCCAGAACAGATGCCTGCAGGTTAAAGCGTTTGAGTTTTAATTGCGATGCCAGGGCAGTAAGGAAAGTATTGCGGGTTGGATAAGCGAAATGATATAGGTTTGCATCCAGCGTATTCAGCTGGTAATCGGTAGAAAGTGCTACATCCCACACCGGTGTAATGCGATAACGGTTCGCTGCTGACAGATACAACTCGTGCTGGTGGAAGCGGTTATCCAGTACACCCTCATCGGTTATATATTCAGGGTCGAGATAACGTTGGTAATCATCGGCGTATTTGGCATTCAGCATAAGGCTGTAGCGCTTATTACTGTTGGTTTGCCATGACGATTGCATAAAAGTGTTCCTGTCCCACTGGCGCTGGCTAAAACTAAATTTATTGGACACGATGGCTCCCGGCAATCCCCTCTCCGAACTGTAATTATAAACCTTAACCGACCATCCGCTGCTGTCGGCTAATTGCCCGTTAAGGCCGGCCTCAACGCGCCACGCGTCGATATCAGAGTTATCGCGCGTAAGCGTAGTGTTATAAACGCCGTTTGTGTAGCGGTATTTATAAATGCCATCGGCCTTGGTCCACTCGGCGCTGACTGTGCTGCTGATATTATCGCTCAGCTTTTGCTGCCAAAGTACTGATGGATTGATCAACCCGAATGAACCTGTTTTAAAACCGATGCGCATGCGGGTACGCTGTCCGTCTTCAAATTTAGGGCGGATGGTTTGCAGGTATAAAGCACTTGCAGCAGAGAACGCTTTTGCAGGCTGATAGATCTCGCTTTTTTGTCCGCTGTATAAAGCGATCTCCTCAATATTATCAAGCGATATTCGGCCAAGGTCAACCTGTCCGTTTTGGGCGTTACCCATTTGCATGCCATCGTAAAATACCGCTGTATGGTTGGTGCCAAGGCTGCGAACATTAATGGTTTTTAAACCGCCAATGCCGCCGTAATCTTTCAATTGTACCCCGCTGAAGAACTTGATAGCGTCGGCAACCGAAAAACTGTTAAGTCGTTCCAACTCGGGGCCTTTTATTATTTGTAATGGCGTGGGCGATGTATTGCGCAGTCCTGAGCGACTGCTTTGAATCTGCACCTCGTTGAGATTACGGATCCTGGATGTATCGGCTACAGTTGAATCCTTTTTTGTAGTTTGTGCTTTGGCGGTGTTTAGCAAAAGGAAAGGCAGCGAAAGGCAACAGGCAACTTTACCGGCCAGTTTGGCGGGTATCACGTGTTTAAAAACAGAAGTATAGTTGCGCATGCTCGTTTCTCAATGATCATGGCTTTGGTAGGGGAAAATATAGGAATGGAATACACTGCTGTACACAGGGAGCATTCACATCCACGCTTCAATCCACGAAAGCCATGAATAATATAACGCCAAGGCAGGTATTCTGACTTGCTCCCCTCTGCCCTGCCTTCCCATTCGCCGGTTGGCAAACAGTGACTTAAAAGTGTGGACTTTGGTTAACGGAGCTTACAGCTGCGGGACAGTTACGGATTTACACCGTATTCCCTTTTAATTTGATGCAGAATGATATGCACTGCACCAAAACCTAAAGCGCTGCAAATGTAGTAAATTGCTTAACTAAAGCCCAATACAAAAAATATATCAGGTTAAAATATTTACCGATAACGAAAACCTGGCATGGTAATGATTGTTGTATTAACATAACGAACACACTATGACAACATTAGCAGCACCAAATACATTTAGGGAAACACCGGCAAATGTGGCGCGCATAGCGCAAAGCATTAATTTATCGGCAGCAGAGCGTACGGTATCAATTGCGGGTGGTGTAAAACTGGCATTATCTGGCTTTAAGGGTTTGTTTAAAAGCCCCTTTAGCAGCATTATTAAATTGGGTGCAGGAGGCTATTTGCTTACCCGCGGTATCACCGGGCATTGCGAATTATATTCGGCCATGGGCCGCAACAGTGTTGAGCCGGTAAACGTGAACATCCGCTCGTCATACCTGGTGAACAAACCAAGGCAGGAAGTGTATGATTTTTGGCGCAAGCTGGATAACCTGCCTCTATTTATGAAACACCTGGAGAGTGTTGAAGTAGTGAGCGATACCCTTTCGCACTGGATACTGAAACTACCCATCGGCTCTGCGCATGTAAGCTGGGATGCCGAAATTGTGCAGGACGAACCTGGTTACGTGATCGGTTGGAGTTCTCTTCCCGATTCGCTGATCGATAACGCCGGTAAAGTAACCTTTCAGGATAGTCCCGATGGTGAAGGTACACTAATAGATGTGGTGATATCATACCAGCCGCCTGCAGGTGGTTTTGGTGGGGGTATTGCGCATATTCTTAACCCCGTATTTAAGAATTTGGTAGACAGCGACGTGCGCAACTTTAAACAATATATGGATATTGATGGCGGCATAGCCTCAGATAACTCATTCCGTGTAAACGATAACGATTATGCCGAACCGGTAGCTGTGGTTATCGAAGAAACAATTATTGATGTATCGGATGATGATCAACAGGAAAATACTGAGTCAAAATACCAGTCGCATTTAGATGATCTTGATGGCAGGCCCGGCAATGGCGCACCCAGTGTGGGATTGTAAAGGCAAAATTCGTTGCCGTTGGCTTCAGCCGACGGATAAAATGAAAGGCGTTATGGCTTTAGCCAAACATCGCTCATTGATTTGGCTGAAGCCACATATGTTTATACGTAAACCGTTGACTAAAGTCAACGGCAATGAGAAATTGATATCATCGAAATCAGATAAACAAAAAAGCCCCGAAATTCGGGGCTTTTCTTATGCGTTGTGCCTAAAAATTATTTTACAGCGTCAACAATTGCTTTGAAAGCGTCTGGATTGTTCATAGCTAAATCAGCTAATACCTTACGGTTTAAACCAATTTCTTTAGCGGCTAACTTACCCATTAATTGAGAGTAAGAAATACCGTGCTGACGAGCACCAGCGTTGATACGTTGAATCCAAAGAGCTCTGAATTCGCGTTTTTTGGTTTTACGGTCGCGGTAAGCGTATTGTAAACCTTTTTCAACTGTGTTTTTAGCAATAGTGTAAACCTTGCTGCGTGAACCCCAATAACCTTTGGCGAGGTTCATGATTCTTTTCCTGCGTCTTCTCGACGCTACTGCGTTAACTGAACGTGGCATGTTGTTTGTTTTTGGTAGTGAGTGTTCCTTTTAACAGGAAGCTTTGGACTCTAATACCTGGTTAAAAATTAATTAATTACTTGCCGATACAAAGCATACGTTTAACGTTACCCATGTCAGCTTCAGAAACTAAGCTTGTGTGACCAAGGGCGCGCTTACGTTTTGTCGACATCTTGGTTAAGATGTGGCTTTTGTATGCGTTTTTTCTTGCAATTTTACCGGTTCCAGTAAGCTTAAAGCGCTTTTTTGCACTGGAATTGGTTTTCATTTTTGGCATAACTCTATTATATAAATGTGCAAATGTGCAGATATGCAAATGTGCAAATCATTCCACCTGCGGGTTTACTTTTTAAGGGGTTTCATCTGCACACTTGCACATTTGAAATCCGCAAATCTATTTTTTCGCTGCTTTAGGTGCTACTGTTAAAAACATTCGCTTTCCTTCAAGCTTTGGTAACTGCTCTACTTTACCAACTTCTTCAAGCGCCTGTGCAAAACGAAGTAATAATATCTCGCCTTGTTCTTTATAAACAATTGCACGGCCTTTGAAGTGTACGTAAGCCCTTACCTTCTCGCCCGATTCCAAAAACTTGGTAGCATGCTTCAATTTAAAATCAAAGTCATGGTCATCAGTGTTCGGTCCGAAACGGATCTCCTTAATAACCGTTTGCTTGGCATTGTTCTTTATCTCTTTCAGCTTTTTCTTCTGCTCGTAGATAAACTTATTGTAATCAGTTATCTTACAAACAGGCGGGTTGGCGTTTGGAGATATCTCAACCAGGTCAAGTTCCTGCTCTTGCGCTAACGCTAAAGCATCTCTTAACGAGTAAATACCCTGCTCTATATTGTCGCCTACAAGACGTACTTCTGGAGCCTTAATAAATTGGTTGATATTATGTTCGGCCTCTTTTTTCTTAAAAGGTGGCCTTGGTCCTCTATTGAAAGGTCTGTTTAATGCCAAGTTATACTGTTATTTCTTTAATTATTTGTTGTTTAAATTCCTCAATGCTCATGCTTCCCAAATCGCCTACACCATGTTTACGAACTGAAACTAAGCCTTCGGCTGCTTCTTTTTCGCCTACAATAAGCATGTAAGGGATCTTTTTAACTTCAGCGTCGCGTATTTTGCGACCGATTTTCTCATCTCTGAAGTCAATGAGCCCGCAAATATCGGAATTTTTTAACTCATCTGAAAGTTTTTTTGCATAATCCTCATACTTTTCGGATATAGGCAAAATAGTGAATTGCTCTGGCGATAACCACAGCGGGAAATTACCCGCACAGTGCTCTATCAATACCGCCACAAAACGCTCCAATGAACCAAACGGCGCACGGTGTATCATCACAGGGCGGTGCTTTTGGTTATCGCTGCCGGTGTACTCCAGCTCAAAGCGCTCAGGCAAGTTATAATCTACCTGTATGGTACCCAATTGCCATTTGCGGCCCAGGGCATCTTTTACCATAAAATCCAGCTTAGGGCCGTAGAAAGCGGCTTCGCCATATTCAACTACAGTTGGTAAACCTTTTTCTTCAGCAGCTTCCATAATAGCGGCTTCGGCTAATGCCCAGGTTTCGTCGCTACCAATGTATTTGGTTTTATTTTCAGGGTCGCGTAATGAGATCTGCGCAGTGTAGTTGTCAAAACCCAAGGCACCAAAAGTGTACAACACCAGGTCTATCACTTTTTTGAACTCATCCTTCACCTGATCCGGGCGGCAAAACAAGTGTGCATCATCCTGAGTAAAGCCACGTACGCGGGTTAAACCATGCAACTCGCCGCTTTGTTCGTAACGGTACACAGTACCAAACTCAGCAAAACGCACCGGTAGGTCTTTGTATGAACGCGGTTTGGTTTTGTATATCTCACAGTGGTGAGGGCAGTTCATCGGTTTTAGCAAGAACTCCTCTCCTTCCTGCGGAGTTTTTATCGGTTGAAATGAATCCGCACCATATTTCTCGTAGTGACCAGAAGTGATGTAAAGGTTTTTGTGACCAATGTGCGGGGTAATTACCTGCTCGTAACCTGCTTTAACCTGCGCATTTTGCATAAAGCGAACTAAACGCTCGCGCAGGGCAGCACCTTTTGGTAACCACAAAGGTAAACCCATGCCCACTTTTTCGCTAAAAGCAAAAAGCTCAAGCTCTTTACCCAGTTTACGGTGGTCACGCTTTTTGGCTTCTTCTATCAGGTGTACATAATCTGCAAGCTCGCTTGCCTTAGGGAAAGTTACACCATAGATGCGGGTAAGCTGTTTACGGCTCTCATCACCGCGCCAGTAAGCTCCCCCCATGCTCATCAACTTAACGGCTTTGATATGGCCGGTATTGGGGATGTGTGGGCCGCGGCAAAGGTCGGTAAAGTTACCCTGGGTGTACAGTGTTATCGACCCATCAGCAAGGTCTTTTATCAGGTCGAGCTTGTACTCGTCGCCTTTTTCAGTAAAGTACTCAATAGCATCAGCTTTGCTAACCGGTTTGCGAATGTAATCGCTTTTGGTTTTAGCAAGCTCTATCATCTTGTCTTCTATCTTCTTAAAATCGTCAGATGAGAAGTTGATATCACCAAAGTCAACATCGTAATAAAAGCCGGTCTCGATAGCCGGGCCGATACCGAATTTTGTACCCGGATAAAGCGCCTCAAGAGCCTCGGCCATTAAGTGGGCCGATGAGTGCCAGTAGGTAGCTTTACCTTTGGCATCATTCCAGGTCAATAGTTTTACGGCTGAATCTTCTTCAATCGGGCGACTGGCATCCCAAACCTCGCCGTTAACTTCGGCGGCCAATACGTTACGTGCTAAACCTTCAGAGATAGACAGCGCTATCTGCATAGAAGTGATCCCTTTATCGTACTCACGAACGGAACCATCAGGAAGTGTAATGTTAATCATCTACAACTATGATTTAAATTTTATAAATATGTAAATAAACACAAGGTCGCATACTACCGCGATCTTTTCAATTGTTGCAAAAATAGGATTTTATTTATACTGCGGGTGTAAATTATGCTATTTGGTGGCGTTAATCATACCAAGTGTCAGTCTGAGTTTATCGAAGACCTTTACGCATGGCTACTGGTTCGACGGACTCACCATGACAAGTGGTTATGTTATGGGCGTTTCCTGCGGTCGGGCTTTCCGTTTATACGCCTGCCCCGAAGGGATGCCTATGGCACAGGCATTAGGCTTCCGGGCCGGTATCCACTTCAGTCAATAACGTATTTGTCAATAAGTATTAAATATGATATTGAGTTGCTTTTTATTAATTTAAGATCTGATTTATTTTTGTTATAAAAGCCATGAAGTTTTTATTAAGGACAAGTGATCTGAGGGAGTTCAACTTTATAATTGATGAAATTGTGACTACTTACGGTTTGCAATCAGAAAAAAGTGTTGACTACCACGTTTTGGATAAAGAACTTACCGAAATATTTATAAGCTTAAATTTTCTATTCAGTATTCAAAGTAAAGGTATTCAAATCATCCCTTTGATAATGCGCTTTCATCAGGGCGATCACGTGTTTCGTCAATAAACGTATAATCTTTTTTATAGTCATTTGTAGTTTAAACCGATTAGGATTTATTTTTTCATGGCGAGCCTGTAAAATCATTTGCCGCCTGCACAGGTGTTAGACAGGCTCAGATTGACAACTTATTACTTAATTAGCGCAATATTTTTAACCCTAAAGATATTTCGCTATTTTAACCGCCACTAAACAATCACAAACACTCATGATCATCTATGGTACACGGGCCAAAGCCATCAAACACGAATTTGTTACAGAACCCTGCCCTAATTGCAATACCCCTAACAGCATACAGATAAGCGTGTGGCAAAAATGGGCACATATCTTTTGGATTCCCTTCTTCCCTATCGGTAAAACAGGCTCGTCGGTTTGTGCACATTGCCGGCAAGTTTTAGATTATCGCAACATGCCGCAATCGCTCAAGATAGCTTATGATAACGTAAAAGCTGATGCCAAACTGCCGCTATGGACATTCTCCGGCTTTGGTGTAGTTGCTGCAATTGTAGTTGCGATTGTTATTTCAGATAAGCAGACACATAAACGTGTAACCGGCATGATCCCTGCCCTGCAAAAGAATGATTTGCTACAGATCAAACTTAAAAACTCGGCCTACACACTCGCAAAGGTGAGCCGCGTGAAAGGTGATACAGTATTTTTGTATTTGAATAATTACGAAACCGACCAGGCGACCGGCATAGATAAACTTAAAAGCAAAGACTATTCTACAAAAGAGGATACTTTATCTGTAGACATCCTTAAACAGATGGATGCCGAAGAGCGGATCTTGGATATAGAACGATAGAAATCGCGTTTAAAAAACAACGGCCCATGCTTATGCACGGGCCGTTTTAGTATTTATAGGTTTATAAGGATTAGCCTTTAAAATGCTGGATAATTAAACTTGCCAGCTCAACACCTATGCGCTCCTGTGCCTCGTTAGTAGCAGCACCGATGTGCGGCGTAAGCGAGATCTTAGGGTGAGACAAGATATCCTGACGAGGGGTTGGTTCGTTATCAAACACATCCAGTGCAGCAAATGAAACTTTGCCGCCATCTAAAGCAGCGATCAGATCGGTCTCATCAATTAGGCCACCGCGTGAGCAGTTTACCAAACCAACGCCTTTTTTCATTTGCTCAAACTCGGCAGCTGCAATAAGCGCCTTGTCAACAAATGGCGTGTGCAGGGTAATGAAATCAGCATTAGCGATGATCTCTTCTTTAGTAGCAGTTTTAACAGCAACTTTAGCAACAAAGCCACCACCTAAAACAACCTCAACCTCAGGGTTAAACGGAAATACGTCAAAAGCCAATACTTCCATACCCACACCGATAGCAATTTTAGCTACCTCGCGGCCTATGCGGCCAAAACCAAGGATACCTAAAGTTTTGCCACGCAGTTCAACACCTTTGGCATAAGCTTTTTTCAGGTCGTTGAATTTTGCAGCACCATCAACCGGCATTTTGCGGTTGCTATCCTGCAAGAAACGTACACCACCAAACAGGTGGCCGAATACTAATTCTGCTACTGATAATGAAGATGAAGCAGGTGTATTGTAAACGCCGATACCTTTTTCTTTAGCGTAGTCAACATCGATGTTATCAACACCAACACCACCACGACCTATCAGTTTAAGGCCCGGGCAAACGTCAATTAATGCTTTGCGCACTTTTGTAGCACTACGCACAGTAATAGCATCGTACTCTTGTAAGCGCGTAGGTAACTCATCCTGTGGAATGTTATTGGTATCCACTACAAAACCGGCATCCTCAAGCATTTTTTTGCCTATCGGGTCGATGCCGTCATTAGCTAATATTTTGATCATTATAATTAATAAAAATGGTTAAGCCCCCCAGCCCCCTAAAGGGGGAGCAAAATCCTATTCCCCCTTCAGGGGGTTAGGGGGTATTATTTATTTTTCTCAGCAAACTCGCGCATAGCATCTATCAGCACGTAAACGCTGGTAATTGGCAATGCGTTGTAAATTGAAGCACGGAAACCACCTACGCTTCTGTGGCCTTTAAGGCCTACAATGCCTTTTTCATCACAGTATTTAAGAAATGGTTTTTCCAGTTCAGCGTTCTCCATAACGAAGCAAACGTTCATACGTGAACGATCTTCAGTTGCGGCAACAGCTTTGAAAAGCGGGTTGCGGTCAATTTCTTCGTATAATACACGTGCTTTCTCGTTGTTGTCTTTCTCGATAGCTTGTACGCCACCTTTTGATTTTAACCATTTCAGCGTAAGCATTGATACGTAGATAGCAAAACATGGCGGGGTATTGTACATTGAGCCACCTTCTATCTGCACTTCGTAGTTGTACATAGCAGGGATCTTACGACCTGATTTACCAAGGATATCATCTTTAACTATCACCAAAGTAACGCCTGCAGGGCCCATGTTTTTCTGCGCACCGGCGTAGATCAAACCGAAATCGGCAACGTTAACCTCGCGGCTAAAAATATCTGACGACATATCGCAAACCAAAGGAACCGGAGATTTAGGGAACTGCTGCAATTGCGTACCGTAAATAGTATTGTTTGATGTGATGTGGAAGTAAGCCGCATCAGCCGGAATAGTATAATCTTTAGGGATGTAAGTGTAGTTGCTCTCTTTTGAAGATGCTACCACCTCAACATTACCAAAGAATTTGGCTTCTTTTAAAGCTTTGCTTGCCCAAACACCGCTATCTAAATAAGCAGCTTTGCCACCTTCTGGTAACAGGTTGTTGGGTGCCATTGCAAACTGGGTGCTTGCGCCACCTTGCAAGAACAATACAGAATAACCCTCTGGTACACTGAATAATTCTTTCACTAACGCAACAGCCTCATTAAGTACTTCTTCAAATTCCGGCGAACGGTGCGATATTTCCAGTAAGGATAAACCTGTTCCGTTGAAATCAAGTACAGCTGCAGCTGCCTGTTTGAATACTTCCTGAGGCAATATGCCGGGTCCGGCACCGAAATTGTGTTTCATGACTATATGTTGTTTGTTATGTTGGTTTATAAAGTTTGTACTAAGACGCGCCTAAGGTAGTAAATTCGACAAAGTTTATAGACTTTTTTTACATTTTTTTTAAAAAATATCGATAATTAACCACGGGATTAATTGCAATTATTAAAACGTAAAAAGAGAAAAACTATAAGAAATTGCAATTATGGCAATCAGGCGTGCTTTAGCTGTGAAATTGCCGAGAACGGATCGCCCGAGGAAAATACCGAACTGCCGGCAACCAGCGCGCTGGCACCTGCCTCAACCAGTTTGGCGATATTGCTTGCATCTACTCCCCCATCAACCTCAATAATAAGGTTGGGGTTGGCGTTTGCTGCCAAGGTCTTTACTTCGGCTACTTTGGTGTAAGTATGTTCTATGAATTTTTGTCCGCCAAAGCCCGGATTAACCGACATTACCAGCACCATATCTACATCGGCAATAATGTCTTTTAAATTAGCAACAGGGGTTGCAGGGTTAACGGCTACTGCGGCTTTAATGCCCAGTTGTTTAATGGCCTGGATAGTACGATGCAAATGCGGACAAGCCTCATAATGTACCGTAATGCTATCTGCACCGGCTTCTTTAAAATCTTTAAGGTAACGATCTGGGTCAACGATCATGAGGTGCACATCAAGTGGCTTCTGCGCGTATTTCTTGATGGCTTTAATAACAGGGAAACCAAATGAGATATTAGGCACAAACATGCCATCCATCACATCCACATGGAACCAACCGGCCTCGCTGGCGTTTATCATTTCAACATCGCGCTGCAAGTTGGCAAAATCGGCAGATAATACAGAAGGTGCTATCAAACGTTCCATGGCGGTAAATATAGGGATATTGTTGAAGTTTGCAGTCAATAGTTTGCAGTTCGCACTCCTGCAAACTGACAATTGAACATCACATACATACACAGTTCGTCATGCCGAATTTATTTCGGCACCCCATCAGAAGGTTAACTTATCCGTGGGATACTGAAATAAATTCAGCATGACGAATTTTGTCAGTTCAGACAAGCATCTCCGGTACTTCGCCGTCTACTATTAGTTTACCTGCGGTGGCTTTTTTTATATCTTCAACAGATACACCCGGCGCGCGTTCCAATAGCTTGAAACCACCATCAGGCAACACATCCAATACTGCCAGTTCGGTAACTATCTTTTTAACACAGTTTACGCCGGTTAGCGGCAGCGTGCAGTTGGGTAACAGTTTTGATTCGCCGGCTTTGTTTACGTGCTGCATGGCCACGATGATATTCTCTGCTGAGGCTACCAGATCCATAGCGCCGCCCATACCTTTCACCATTTTGCCGGGGATTTTCCAGTTGGCGATATCACCGTTTTCTGATACTTCCATGGCACCAAGGATGGTGAGGTTTACCTTTTTAGCCCGTATCATCCCGAAACTCATGGCCGAATCAAAAACCGCCGAGCCGGGTAATTTGGTAATGGTTTGCTTACCTGCGTTAATAGTATCGGGGTCTTCCTCGCCCTCAAACGGAAACGGGCCCATGCCTAACAGGCCGTTCTCTGATTGCAGTACCACATCAATATTTTCGGGTATATAGTTGGCCACCAGCGTAGGTATGCCGATGCCCAGGTTAACATAGTAACCGTCTTTTACTTCTTTCGCTATGCGTTTGGCTATGCCTTCTTTGTCTAACATAGATTTAATGTTTTATAATATTATATAAGGTATGTCATTGCGATCCGCCAACTGGCGGAGTGGCAATCTCGTCGCATGCAGATAAAAGCGAGGAGATTGCCGCGTCGCTACGCTCCTCGCAATGACATAATTATTGTTTCCTTACCGTCCTCTGCTCTATCCTCTTCTCGTAGTTCTCACCTTTAAATATGCGGTGCACATAAATACCTGGTGTATGGATATGATCAGGATCCAGTTCGCCGGGCTCTACCAATTCCTCAACTTCGGCTATGGTTACTTTACCGGCCATGGCCATTACAGGGTTAAAATTGCGGGCGGTTGACCGGTAAACCAGATTGCCCATGCTATCACCCTTCCAAGCTTTTACAATGGCAAAATCGGCATCAAAGGCCATTTCCATCAGGTAATCTTTACCATTAAAATTGCGGATCTCTTTGCCTTCTGCTACCTCTGTGCCGATACCAGCAGGGGTGAAAATTGCGGGCATACCGTAGCCTGCCGCCATGCAACGGGTAGCTAATGTTCCCTGCGGGATGAGCTCTACTTCCAGCTCGCCGCTTAGGAGCTGGCGCTCAAACTCGGCGTTCTCCCCTACATAAGATGAGATCATTTTCTTAACCTGCCGGTTGCGCAACAGTAAGCCGATACCAAAGTCATCTACCCCCGCATTGTTGGATATGCAGGTAAGACCAGTGATACCACTTGCTGCTAAGGCAAGTATGGTTTTCTCGGGCAGGCCGCATAAACCGAAACCGCCCAGCATTAAAGTCATGCCGTTTTTTATATCGCTGATGGCCTCTTCGGCCCCGCTCACTACTTTATTCATGTTTATAATTGGTTAAAGCAAATGTAGGTTTTTAATATAACAAATACTATGCATGCATAGTATTTGTTTGAGCGGATTGATTTAAAAGTGTTCACGTTTACGGCATGAACATAGTGAACGTTCATGAACATGCTGGTAATTAGTATTTTAAACTTTTAATTAAAAAATACAAACAAATAAAAAACTTAAGACTTCTATCTATACATCAATCTATAAACAAAATGGAACTAAATAACAGCAACAATCCACAGCCAAACGCTTACCGCGTTGAGGATGACGATAATTTAGAAGAAAAAGACCTGCGCCGCGAAAACTTTATGTTTGGCAGCGAGGAAAAGAAAGCTAATGAACCCGGTATGGAAGGCCAAGGTAACGGCGGGCAACGATTCGGCGAGAACAGCAACACTCCATCTGGTGATGATGCCAACAATCCATCGCGCAATGCGGGTTATACCAACGAATACTTCCGCCGTACCGAGCCGTCTGATGAGCACCCGGAATTTAATAACTTTAAAGATCCTAACCAGTTAGGCCAGTCAAACTATACAGAAGCCTCCGGCGCTGTACCAACCGGACAATCTGACGAAGAGAACGCTGCTCCTGCTAAAGATAACGAAGAAGATACTTCTGAGGGCGATGAAAATAAAAACGAGCAGAACCAAACCTACCAGGAAGGTACCGCCGATGGCAACGACAATGTAAACATCCCCGGCCCTAACGAAACACCTGATCAGCAGAAGGTTGGGGAGTAGTTTTAAATTTGTCATTTCGAATGAGCGACAGCGAAGAGAAATCTTGTTATCTATGAAAAGCTATAAGCTTAGCATTAATAACAGGATTTCTCACTATCGTTCGAAATGACAGTACTATCCTACCACTTAAACGTACTCTTAATATACGCTATCAGATCCTCTCCCATAGCTTGTTGTTCTTTAACACTTGGGTGGCCCGGCGTATTTTTAAACGCGAAGAAATGCGTATAAACATCCTTATCATTTAACCCTGCAACTGCTTTCTCAATATATCCCGGCCATGCAGAGCCCTCTTTTGACGCATCCATGGAACCTAAAGCACAAACTATTTTAGCTTTTGGATATTTGGCGCGGATGCTTTTGATAAAATCCTGATAATGACTGATGATGAACTCTGGTGCTGGCGGCGTGGTGCCGAACAGTTTTTTAAATTGTTCGTGATCTTTAGCGCGGGTTAACCATGAATCATTCTGGAAAAGATTGACAACTACTACTTCTGGCGTGTATTTGCTGAAATCCCATTTCTCATCGCCGTGAGCGTAAACCTTATCGTAAATATCTGGCATTACATAATCAAACCAGCTTATTACTATACCGATGCCGCTTTTTGAGATACAGTGTATATCGGCATTAAAAGCACGTGCCGCTACGTTGGCATAGCTGGCGTAGCCATTTTCATAATCGTTGTCGCCGCGGTCTTTGCCGGTTGTATCCTCATCAGCCATGCCACAGGTTATCGAGTCGCCAAAGTATTCAATACGGTGTTTGTAGGTTGGGGGTGTAAGTAATTTACCATTGATGTTGAAGCCGTAGAACCAGGTACGGCCCCAGTCATATTCGGTACGTTTAAACAGCTCCAACTTGTGTTTACCTGCCGGTAAACCCGATGCCAGTTCATACTCGCTTTTGCCCTGCTTTAGCTTGATAACCTGCGTTACCTTATCATCGATAACTACGTTGTAATAGTTAAGGCCCTTCTCGTCGTTCAGGGTAGCTTTTACGGCGGTACCGTTAAAATTGATGGCAATGGAAGCCCCGGTCCACGATAACTCTGCCGAGGTATCGCGCACCGGCGAGCGGCCCATGTAAAAGATCTTAGGATCTTTAAAACTGATATTGGTTTGGGCTTTTGCACAGAACCCGGCAAACATCAGTGCTGATAAAGCAAGTAATCTAAGCTGTTTCATGAGCTTCCTATTTTAAATATACGTAAGTAATACCATCCCCGCCCCTGTCTGCGTGCTCATCTTCCATACGGTCAACCTGTTCGTATTTTTTGAGGTACTGGCGTATCATTTTGCGTAAAATGCCATCGCCTTTGCCGTGCAGTATCTTCAGGTTGTTGAAGCCCATCATCAGCGCCCGGTCAAATAGCTTTTCAATGGCGTGCAGTGCATCCTCGGTACGCATACCACGTACATCAATCTCCGGACTAAAACTGGCCATATCGCCTGTCTGGTTACTGCTGCGGCGAATCTCTTTAGGTACCGATGCGCGGGTAACCTTCTCCACCCTTTTCTTCTTTACCACAGTGCGTAAGTCGCCCATGGCAATCACCACATTGTCTTTTATTACTTCCATTACTTGGCCGGTAGTATCGCCATCGATGAGTTTCACCCAGTCGCCTGGTTTAACTTCCTCATCCTGTGCCGGGGCTTTTTTAGGCGCCTCAACTTTAATAGTATTTTTCTTAACCTCGTTGGTCAGGTTCTCACGAAGCGAACGGGTAACTTCCTTATCGGCATTACTGCTTTTAATTTCAGCAATGGTGTTCTCTACCAGTTTATTAGCGTTAAGGATGATGCTTTTGGCTTCCTGCTTAGCCTCGCGCAGCAGGTTTTTGCGGTTCTCATCCAAAAAGGACTTCAGTTCCTCGTTCTCGGCCAGTAAAGTGTTTACACGGCGCTGCTGTTTATCCAGCTTCTGCTTAGTATCAAATATCTCTTTCTTCTCGCGCTCAAGGTCAACCAGTAAACTATCTACCTTTTTCTGGCCGGCGCTTATTTTGTTTTTAGCCAGGTTAAGCACATTTTGCGGCAAACCTATCCTTTGCGCTATCTCAAATGCATAAGAGCTGCCGGGTTTACCCACCTCAAGCATGTATAAAGGCTGCATCTCGGTGTTATTGAACAACATTGATGCATTCTCAATCCCTTCTGTATTACTCGCAAAGATCTTTAAATTAGAATAGTGAGTGGTTACCATGCCTCTCACCTTTTTATTGTTCAGTGCTTCCAGAACAGCTTCGGCTATAGGGC
The DNA here is from genome assembly GCF_003432115.1 of Mucilaginibacter conchicola. GTDB lineage: Bacteria > Bacteroidota > Bacteroidia > Sphingobacteriales > Sphingobacteriaceae > Mucilaginibacter > Mucilaginibacter conchicola. The sequence continues at coordinate 430,714 of NZ_QWDC01000001.1, read as the reverse complement.
CACCAAATTGAGGGTCGGTACCGGTACCAAACTCATCTATCAGGATCATGGTTTTGCCGTTGGCATCTTCCACAAACTTTTTCATTTTTGAGAGGTGGGCACTATAGGTACTCAGGTCACTTTCAATAGACTGGTCGTCGCCGATATCAACAAATAATTGCTTAAACACCCCCGCCACACTATCAGCACCGGCTGGGATCAATAAACCCGCCTGTACCATCATCTGCAGCAAGCCAACGGTTTTCATACATACCGATTTACCGCCAGCGTTAGGGCCTGATACCACGACGATCCTTGTAGCATCATCAATAGCAACATTAAGCGGTACAACCGATTTTCCTTCTTTTTTAAAGTTGAGGAACAGTAACGGATGCCTTGCATTAAACAGGCGGAATCTCCCCTCGTTTACCAGCTTCGGCATTTCGGCCTCAATCTGAATGGCAAATAGTGCTTTGGCGCGTACAAAATCGAGCTTGGTTAATAAGCCATGGTATGATAGCAGCAAAGGCACATATGGTCTCAACTCATCGGTTAATGCTGTCAATATTTTGATGATCTCGCGGCGGCGTTCAAACTCCAGGTCGCGGATGAGGTTATTGAGTGAGAACACTTCCTCAGGCTCCATAAAGACCGTTTGGCCTGAGGCTGATTCATCATGGATAAAACCTTTCAACTTGCGCTTGTTCTCGGCCAGCAAAGGAATACAAAGGCGGCCATCGCGTACAGTTAATGAGCCATCGGCTGTCCAGTTATTGGCTGATGCCTGCTTAAATATCTGGTCTATTTTTTTGCGCGCTTCCTGCTCGGCTTTGGCAATGCCCGCCGTGATCTCCATCAGTTCGCGCGATGCATTGTGGCGGATCTTTCCTTTCGGGTCTATTACCAGGTCTATCTTTTTGATGATCGCTTTTTCTATCGGCAAATGCTCAAATAGCGCCTCAAGGTTAGGGTAAACACCCTCTCGTTCATTGAAATACGCAATAACGGCGAATACGGTAGTTAGCGAAGCCTGTACCTGAAAAAACTCTTCCTCAGACAGGAAAGCGCCTTCTATTTTGGCCTTGTTAGCCAATGATTTTATATCGTAAAAGTGGTTGATGGGCAGGGCATCGTCATTTTGCAGGATATTCTTAAACTCGTTAGCCTGGTTTAAAAATTTCAGTATCAGGTCGTAATTGGTCATCACCTGTATCTTGTTCACCATATCTTGCCCCATGGTGCTCAGGCAATGCGTTTTTATCAGTTCTTTTATCTCGGTAAAGCCGAGTTTATCTGCACTATTATTAGGGTAAAGCATTCTTTATTTCTGGCTTTTAAGCGGGTTTGGACGCATGCGTTTTTTTGCGGACTTTGTTAAAGAGTCGAGCTTTTGTTTCAGCCTTTTCTTTTCTTGTACAGAATCTATAGCATTTGCTTTAATAGAATCGGGTTTTGGCTTTTGTATATTTACTATTCCCGGTTTTTTTGCATTCGCTTGTCCCGTATTTTTCGCCGGCGTCCTTATCGAGTCGAGTTTGGCCTTTAATATTTTGTCAACCTCGTTGTAAATGGCTTGTATCTTCTCGGGGTTTTGTGAGTAATATTTAAAACTATCGTCATACTGTTTTTCTGTAACATGATGCCTTTTAAAAAGTGCCAAATATTTTTCCCTGCCGTATTTGAATAATGTATCGGGCACAGGCGTTATGGTATACAGTTCGCCATCGGTAATGTGCAGGTCGGTCAACAGTTTTATCATTTTTTGTTCATCAATAATGTTTGGCGGCGTTTTGGCTGCCGGTTTGCATGCAGCAAACAGCAATACTGAAAAAAACAAGCTTATATATTTTTGCATTCTGTAATTTAGCGGCGTTTTAAATACAAATTTACGGATAAATGAGCATTGCAGATAATATCAAAAACCTAAAAAAGGAAACCGGTCAAATAGGTGTGACATTATTAGCGGTGTCAAAAACCAAACCCATAACGGATATACAAGAGGCTTATGATGCCGGGCAGCGTTTATTTGGTGAAAATATTGTGCAGGAATTGGTTGATAAGCAGCCGCAATTACCTACCGATATTGAATGGCATTTGATTGGCCACCTGCAAACCAATAAGGTAAAATATATTGCCCCGTTCATCAGCATGATACAATCTGTTGATAGTATTAAATTACTGCAAGAGATAAACAAACATGCCTTAAAAGCTAACCGTGTTATTGACTGCCTGCTGCAGGTTTACATTGCCGACGAGGAAACCAAATTCGGCCTGGGCTTTGATGAGGTGATAGAATTACTGCGCAGCGAGGAGTTTGCAGCCCTTAAAAACGTACGCATCCGCGGATTGATGGGCATAGCTACCAATACCGACAGCGAGAAGCAGATAAAAGAAGAATATTACGAACTGAAAACTTTTTTCGAGGGCGTTAAATTGAGCTTCTTTAGAAAAGATGATGCTTTTGATACTGTATCAATGGGCATGTCATCTGATTATAAATTAGCCATTGAACAAGGTAGCACCATGGTACGTTTAGGAAGTACTATTTTTGGTGGACGGGCAAAGAAGACTGTCTGAAATCAGAATTTACAGAATTTTAGAATTTTCAGAATGTCTGAACCCGAATTTCGGGAATTAAAAGAATTTATAGAATTATAACAGATGACAGAAAATACAAACTCTGCCTTTCAAAAACTCCCCCTTCAGGGGGCTGGGGGGCTTCGCGTTGCCGTTAAAGCCGATTGCTCTCGGTTAATGGAGCTGATACGCGAACTGGCTTTATTTGAGCGTGAGCCAGAGCAGGTTACCGTTGGCTTAGAGGAGTTTGAAGAAGCCGGTTTTGGTGCTAATCCGGTTTGGAAGGCTTTTGTGGTTGAAATTGATGGCGTGGTTGTTGCTTTTGCATTGTACTATGTGCGCTACTCCACCTGGAAAGGAAGTCGCTTGTACCTCGAGGATCTGATAGTAACTGAAGAACACCGCGGTAAAGGGTTAGGAAAATTGCTTTTCGACAGATTGTTTCAGGAAGTGCGTGAGCTTGGATTTAGCGGCATGGTTTGGCAAGTGCTCGATTGGAATGAGCCGGCCATTAATTTTTACAAAAAATACGGTGCCGATCTTGATGCCGGATGGCTTAATGCATCGTTATCAAAAGAACAAGTTGCCAGTTTATGAAAAACATCACCACATCTACCCTTTTAGTTGCCATATTAGGCCTGAGTGCCTGCCAGTTTGGTACCGATAAACCGAAAGAGCAACACGAGATTTTTAAAGATACGCTGGTTTACAATTACCAGAACATTCACGAACGTGCACCTGATTGCGGCGAGAAAGCCGATAGCGCTTGTACCGTGGTAAGCATTAAATATCCGGTGTTTGCAAAAATGCCGATGCTGAACGACACTATTGTTAAAAAGCTTGCCCAACTGGGTATAATGGATGACAGAAAACCTGACACCAGTTTAACCCTGGTAGCTAAAAAGTTCATCCAAAGCTATGTAGACTTTAAAAAGACCGAAAAACGTTCACAAATGTTCTTCACCATGGATAGCTATGCCAAAGTATTAGCCCAGGATTCATCGTTAGTAACCCTGGAGTATGGCGGCTATAATTACCAGGGCGGTGCACACGGCGGTAGCTTTACCGGCTTTATTAACTGGAACCGTAAAACAGGTAAAGAGGTAACTCTTAAAGAGATCATCGCCGATGGTAAGTACCCCGAACTGAGCAAAATTGCCGAGGGTATCTTCCGTAAAAGTGAGAAGCTATCAGATACCTCATCGCTGGCGCGCGATTACTTTTTTAAGGATAATAAGTTTGCCTTAAATGAGAACTATTCGCTTACCCCTACCGGTTTACGATTTGTGTATAACCAGTACGAGATAAAACCTTATGCTGCGGGCCAAACAGAGTTGTTAGTGCCTTATTCATCTATCAAAAATATTTTGCGGCCCAATACCGCTATCAGTCAATACGTAAAATAAATGCTTGTATTTAAGTTCGGCGGTGCATCAGTTAAGGATGCGCAGGGTGTTATTAATCTCGGGAAAGTAGTTGGCAATTATACTGGTGAGCAATTGCTTGTTGTGGTATCGGCCATGGGTAAAACCACCAATGCGCTGGAGAAACTCACCCGCGCCTATGTGGATGGCAGCGATGATATGCACGCCATTTTTGATGAGATAAAGAATTATCACTACCAGATACTACACGAACTGTTTGGAGATCATCACCCGGTATTTGATGAGGTGGCCAATACTTTTGTGGAGATAGACTGGATGATTGAAGATGAACCCCATGATGATTTCGACTTTATATACGACCAGATAGTATCCATTGGCGAACTGGTATCAACCCGTATTGTGAGTGCCTGGTTCAATCATCAAAACTTAACCAGCAAATGGATAGATGTGCGCGGATATATACATACCGATAACACCTATCGCGAAGGGATTGTTGATTGGGACAAAACCCGCGCAAGCATTCAAAAGGATATTCCTGCGTTGTTAGGTAACGGCATTGTAGTAACACAAGGCTTTTTAGGCGGCACATCTGAAAACTTTACCACTACGCTCGGTCGCGAGGGTTCTGATTATACGGCTTCTATATTTGCTGCCTGCTTGGGTGCAGAGTCTGTTACCACCTGGAAAGATGTTCCCGGTATATTAAATGCCGATCCAAAGCTTTTCCCTGATACCATCAAGTTTGATGAGCTCAGCTACCAGGAAGCAATAGAGATGACCTACTACGGCGCCAGCGTTATTCACCCTAAAACTATAAAACCACTGCAGAACGCCAATATTCCGCTATTAGTAAAACCTTTTACACATCCTGATGCCCCCGGAACGGTGATCAAACAAAACGCTATAAACAAGTTTGATAAACCGGTTATCATCGTAAAAAATAACCAGGTATTGCTGTCTGTTTCTGCTACTGATTATTCGTTTGTATCAGAAAGCCATCTTAGCGAGATATTTGCTGCCTTCGCAAAACATAACGTGAAAGTGAACATGATGCAAACATCGGCCTTAAGCTTTACTGCATGTATAGATTTTTCTCCCGAGCGTTTCGAACGCCTTTTGAAAAGTTTAAAAGAAACGTTTAAAGTGAAGTATAACAGCGACTTAAAGCTGATCACTTTAAGGCATTATACCGATAGTGCATTACAAGAAATTATTGGCGATGAAACTGCGTTAATGAAACAAACCAGCCGCAACACTGCGCAGGTAGTTGTTAAATGATTAGAGCATATACAGTAACCAAACTATAATTGCTGCCGCAAATGTGTTAAGCACATTTACGGTGTTATTGCCTATTATACCGCGGCGTTCTAACGTAGCACCAAGTATTGAATCTATAAGATTACCGGCCGTGCCTGCTATCAGGATAATGAAAAATACTGTATTAAAGCCATAATAAAACGAGTATACCGCTGCAATAACTGCCGAACCAGCTAAGCCTATCAGGATGCCTTCAACACTCACTACGCCGTCTTTGCCCCTTTCATCGGGTTTAGAGGTGATAATGTTGTAAAATCTTTTTCCGTAAACCGAGCCCAGTTCTGATGATAGCGTATCTGCTAAAGCGGATGCAAATGCGCCGGCCATCATCAGTTGAAAAACCGGAGCGTTAGCCAGAAAGAGATAAGCAAATACACCACATATAGCAGCAATACCTCCGTTGGCTAAAACCTGCCATGAGTTGCGTATCTGTTCATGAGTTTGAGTTTGTAAACTGCTCTTATATTGTTTTTTATGAGATGTTGCCAAAACTGATAGTACGAAGAATACGCCGAGTTGTGCTATACCTGCTATCCCGCTGCCAAGCCAAATTAAAACGGCTACCATGCCACCCGTTACAGCACCGTATGCCGTAAGCTTTTTTGACTTATAAGAAGCCAAAACTGCTGCTGCTAAAAATATGATGAATATAATGGTGCTTAAAGGCATCAATCAAATTTAGGTAATAACAAGGATACTTATCACAACAAAATGCCCCGGTATTTTGCCGGGGCGTTCTATTTAATATCAGAAGAAATATTAGTCGCGCTTTTTTTGTGACTGGTGTGCGCTGTCTTTACTTGATGTTTGGTTTGAGCGCTGGCCACCGCCGTTGCTTATCCCTTTTGATTTTAAAACCTCTCTCGAGTTAGTAAATGCACGGTCGGCAGTGGGATTACCCTGGTGGCCATTGGCATTATTTTTCAGATCCTGTGTTTTCATAACAGATGTATTTAGTTCACATAAAGGCTTTACAGCCTGTTTAGATAGATAAATACAACAATGGTGCCGTTTTAGGGAAGAGATCAGAGATTGGTTGACCGGAGATTAGTTGTAAAGGCAGAGAAAGATTGAGTGAATTAGTCATGTATTGAAATCCGTTGTGCACACTAATCTCTCATCTCCAATTAACTAATCGCTGATCTCAATTAACTAATGAATACACTTCTAACATGTAAAGGCTTTCTATCATGGCCGAGTTAAAATCATCCCATTCCTCTTCTGTAAAAACAAAATTGATATCGCGGTTAGGTGTGCAAAGTACTACCCTTTCAGATCCGTCGGGAAATGGAAAGCATCTGTCCTCGAACCCCATATCGTTAGTAAAACGCTGAAATGAAACGAATTGAGACGGTGTAAAACAAAGTAAAAGGTTTTGATGCCATATATTCAGCATACCACACTCAGGGCAATGGCTTATTACCGTTGGGCCTTTTTGGGTCAATATCCTTGTTTCGCACATATAGGTTCAATGTTTTATTGCGCCTGTTAAACCTGCGGCAAACGCTCAAAAGCCGCAGGTAAACAGGACTTCTATTAACTAACCAATTGTTAATTTCTATTTAGATTGCCCATTGTGGGCTATGTTATTCATTAACGTACAGCAAATGTAAAAACTATTTTTCTTTTATTTAGACTAATTATAAATAATATTGAAATTTTTGTGATGATTTTTATTATGTTGTTAATAATCAGAATTTTATGTTATATATAAATTGCTAAAAAAAGATAGGATGTTGCTTGAAGACGCGTGATCTAAATAATTGCACTGATTATTTAGGCTAAAATAGGAGTTGAAATATTGCTCTGATAAACGGGTTAGTATGGCCCGGGTGTGTTTATTCCCACTATAAATAATAGATAAAGTGGCGGGTACCAAGTATCCGCCACTTTATAATTTGGTGCAATAGAAATATGGGTACCTGCAAAGTTGTGGCTATACCACAACTTTGCAGGTATAGGAAGCTTTTATTGGCGAACCATCAGGTAAGGGAGTTTGAAAGAGCCCGAAGTTATTCCCGCCAGGTCTACTGATATTAGATTACCGTTTGAGTCGTAATTGTTTTTCGACGATGTAAAGTAAAACGTGCCTGAAATAGTTTTTGCCACCGTATCTACTGTAGTAACTGTAAGGTTTCCATTACCGTTCTGTACCTCGCCAAATGGCTCAAAAACATAAACGCCATTGCTGTTTTTTACTTGGGTTGAGTAAGTAAATACCAGTTTACCGTCGGCAGCGGGTGTATAACTACCTGTTGTAAAGTTGCTGTTATTTGCGGGATTACTGTCTTTTACACTTGCCTCAACCTGTTGTTGCGATTTGGTGCCTTTAAAATAAAAGGTTTTGGTTTTAGCAGTAGCATTGTAAGTAAGTGTTGCCGAAACAGTATCGGGGGTCCAAACATTTCCGCCGATGGTTGCCTGTAAAGCCGGCGCAGGTGTTGTGTCGGTACTGTCAGTAGAGCTACTTTTTTTGCAGCCGAACATCGAAAAAGATAAAAGAGCGATGATGGGTAAAATGTGTTTCCAGTTCATTTTTACGGTGATTTTGCGACGAATCTAAACCGAAACGGTGTTTCGATCAGGTTATTTTACATTATTTAACAATTACGCAGTTTATATCATAAATGATACAATTGTATATGTTTGAAAAACAATGAATTGAAAGAATGTTGAATGAGGAACGGTTGAAATTTTAACATTTCTTATGTTAAAAAATGTTATCAACAAGTATCACATTTTACAACAAACGGGCGTTATAAATTTCAAATAAAACGCATCGCCAATGGCAAATTGCGCTATTTTAGCCGCCTATGATACCTGTGATCTCTAAACTGCCCCAAACGGGTACAACCATTTTTACCACCATGTCGGCCCTTGCTGCAGAGCATGGCGCCATCAATCTGTCTCAGGGCTTTCCGGATTATTCCTGTGCCCCTGAACTGATAGATCTGGTGAATAAAGCCATGTTAGACGGGCATAATCAATACGCGCCTATGGCAGGTTTAATGGCTCTGCGCGAACAGATAGCCATCAAAACAGAAAAACTGTACGGCGCAGTTTATAATCCCGATACCGAGATAACGGTAACGGCCGGTGCAACGCAGGCTATTTTTACGGCCATCAGTGCGGTTATTCATCCCAATGATGAAGTAATTATGTTTGAGCCGGCTTATGATTGCTACGCTCCTGCTATTAAGCTGATGGGCGGTGTGGTAAAGTCGCTGGAGTTGGAACCGCCTGATTATCGTATCCCCTGGGAAATGGTAAAAAGGTTGATCACCAATAAAACCAGGATGATCATCCTCAACTCACCCCACAACCCTACCGGAACCATATTAACCAGGCACGATATTGATGAATTGATAGCGCTGGTTAAAAATCAGGATATATTGATACTGAGCGATGAGGTATACGAGCACCTGGTATTTGACGGGCAGGAACACCATAGTATGGCCCGTTATCCTGAATTGCAAAGCCGTAGTTTGATCGTTTCCTCATTTGGAAAAACATTTCATGCCACAGGCTGGAAGATGGGTTACTGCGTTGCTCCCGCTCATTTGATGCAGGAATTCCGTAAGATCCACCAGTTTTTAGTGTTTAGCGTTAACACGCCGATACAATATGCAATTGCGCAATATTTGAAGGATGAGAATAACTATCTGAGTCTGCCTGATTTCTTTCAGCAAAAACGCGATCATTTCAGGCGGGGTCTGGAGCAAACACGCTTTAAATTGTTGCCATGTGCAGGTACTTATTTCCAATCTGTTACTTATGAAGATATAACTGACGAGAAAGATGTAGACTTTGCTATCCGCCTAACAAAAGATATCGGTGTAGCAGCCATTCCTGTTTCCGTGTTTTACCGCAAAGGGACAGATAAACACGTTTTACGATTTTGTTTCGCCAAAGAACAAGAAACGCTTGATAAAGCCGTTGAAAGACTATTAAAAGTTTAACTTTATGTAAAACTTTACGTATAAATTTAATTGCCGTAACCTATTAAAAGCTACTTATGGATAACTTAAAAATTACCGTTTACCAGGGATATCTGTTTTGGGAAAATATTGATAAAAACCTTCAGAACATATCTCTTCGGTTATCCAATATCCGCGAGAAAACAAATCTCATCATACTGCCCGAGATGTTCAATACCGGGTTTACCATGAATGCCGCCGAACTGGCTGAGCCAATGGATGGCAAAACCATGCAATGGATGAAAAAAACTGCCGAAAAGTTTGATGCGGTGGTAACCGGTAGCCTTGTGATCAACGCAGATGGCAAGTACTACAACCGCCTCATCTGGATGCGCCCCGACGGTAGCTACGAGCATTATGATAAACGCCACCTTTTTGCTTTAGGCAAAGAGCATAATACCTACACCGCCGGCCACGATAGGCTTATTGTAGAGCTTAACGGCTGGCGAATTTGCCCTGTTATTTGCTATGATCTGCGTTTCCCGGTGTTCTTGCGCAATATTCCTGATAACGAGTATGATCTGCTTATTGTAGTAGCTAACTGGCCGGAGAAACGCGCCCTGCACTGGCGCACCCTGATACCTGCCCGTGCGGTAGAGAATCAAAGTTATGTTATAGGGGTAAACCGTGTTGGTCACGATGGTAATGAGGTTTACCATTCAGGCGATTCAACCTGTATCGACCCCAACGGAAACGTGGTTTACTACAAACGCGATGAAGAAGATGTTTATACCTTCTCTATCATCGGCGATGAAGTAGCCAAAGCCCGGCGCGCACTGCCTTTTTTGAAAGATGCGGATAAGTTTGAGTTGCTGTAAGATGATATAGTTTGCGTAACATTTTAGCTTTGTACCATGTTTTAGCCGTCTAAACTTGCTATTTTGCGGCTTCAAAACTCCGTATAAATGAAACTTGTTTTTCGTGGGGCGCTGGTATTAACGGGCCTCTTTATCGCATCTGCATCCTTCGCACAAAAGAAAAAGACCGATCTTACAAAATTTGTTGATCCTTTTATAGGTACCGGCGGCCATGGCCACACCTACCCCGGCGCGGTTATGCCTTTTGGTATGGTACAGTTAAGTCCCGATACCCGTTTAGAGGGTTGGGACGGCTGCTCGGGATATCATTATACCGATACCGTTGTTTATGGTTTCTCGCACACGCATTTGAGCGGTACAGGCATCCCCGACCTTTGCGACGTGCTGTTTATGCCAACCACAGGCGAGCCCAAATTTAAGAACACGGATTACCGTTCGGGCTTTAACAAGAAAAACGAAAGTGCTACGCCAGGCTATTACCATACCTTGTTAGATAAGTATAACATCGGTGTTGAGCTAACCTCTACCGCGCGTGTTGGTGTACATAAATACGATTACAAAGGTGCTAAGGAAGGTAATATCATCATCAATCTGAAACACCGTGATGAGGTACTGGATTCATGGATAGAAGTGGTGAACGACCACGAGATACGTGGTTTCCGTAAATCAAAATCATGGGCTACAGATCAGCATGTATACTTCTACGCAAAATTCTCTAAGCCATTTAAAAGTTACGGCATTGCGCTAAATGATGAGTTGCAGAACGGTAAGAACAAGGTTGAGGGTAAGAACGTAAAAATGTACATCCGCTTTGATAACCCTGGCGATGTAATTTCAAAAGTAGGTATCTCAGCCGTTAGTGCCGAAGGTGCTTTGAAAAACCTGGATGCCGAGGTAACAGATTTCGATTTCAAAAAAGTTGCCAAAGCCGCCAAACTGGCCTGGAATGATGAATTGAACAAAATTCAGGTTGAAGGTGGCGCGCCATCTACCGCTTCGCAAAATCAGATGGCCTCTCCTGCTTATAGTCCGTACGGTTACAATCAGCCATCGCCAAAAGGTAGCAACAAGAAACAGCCGACCCCGCCTGATTATGGTAAGCTAAAACAGGTGATGTTTTACTCGGCGCTTTACCATTGCTTTTCGGCACCGAGCCTTTATAATGATGTTGACGGGCAGTACCGCGGCATGGATGATAAAATCCACAAAGCCGAAGGCTTTAATTATTACACGGCCTTCTCGCTATGGGATACGTACCGTGCTGAAAACCCGCTGCTGAATATCATTGACCGTAAACGCACGCTTGATTTTATCAAATCTTTTCTGGCGATGTATGAGCAAGGCGGCGTATTACCTGTATGGCCGCTGGCTACTACCGAAACCTATTGTATGGTGGGCAACCACAGCATCCCGGTTATTGTTGATGCCTATGCAAAAGGCATCCGCGATTTCAACGCTGAGGAGGCCTTTGCCGCTATGAAAGCATCGGTAACGCGTAAGCAATTTGGTTTGGATAACTATGCCCAAACCGGTGCGGTGCAATCTGATGTAGAACATGAATCTGCCGCTAAAACCCTGGATTACGCTATCGACGATTGGTGTATTGCCCAAATGGCAAAAATGCTTAACAAGCCCGAAGATTATAAAACCTACATTAAACGTGCCCAGTACTGGAAAAACCTGCACAACAACCAAAACGGTTTTATGCAGGCCCGCGAAAATGGTGGCTGGTATGTTCCGTTTGAGCCTACCGAGATCAATAACAACTACACCGAAGGTAATGCATGGCAATATAGCTTCCTGGTTCCGCAGGATGTTGAAGGACTGGCCAAAAGCCTTGGCGGCCCGGACAAACTGGAAAAGAAGTTGGATGAGTTATTTACCACCACATCAAAACTAAGCGGCCGCCAGCAGGACGACGTGACCGGTTTAGTTGGCCAGTACGCACATGGTAACGAGCCAAGCCATCATATTGCGTACCTGTACAACTTCACCAATGCATCATACAAAACCCAATACTATGTAAACAAGCTGCTGCGCGAGCAGTACAGCGCCCAGCCTGACGGCTTATCGGGCAATGAAGATTGCGGACAGATGTCGGCCTGGTATGTAATGAGCTCTTTGGGTTTATATAACGTGATGCCGGGACAGAATCAGTTTCAAATTACCCTGCCACAGTTCGAGAAAATTACACTGAACCTGGAGAATGGCAAAACCTTTACTATCAGCAATCCCGGTGCAACGGTTAATCGCAATAACTTCTATATACAAGGCATGAACCTGGATAAAAAGCCTTATGCCAAGCTTTACCTTAACTATGAGGATGTTGCTAAAGGTGGCGATTTTGAAGTATTTAGCGGTACGCTGGCCAACAAACTTTTTATGCAGGAGCTGGAAAAACCAACCTCAAAAATTACAGATGAACTGATAGTGCCCAACCCGTACATCACCGGCACAAAAACATTTAAGGAGCCTATAGCTATAGAAATTGGTTGTGCCGATGCTGATGCGAAAATTTACTACACTATTGATGGCAGCACTCCTACTGCACAATCAACGCTGTACACCAAACCCTTCCAGGTTGCGGCAACAACAACTGTAAAAGCTATCGCGATAAAAGATGGTAAAAGCAGCTTTGTTGACGAGGCTGTTTTTAAAAAGATCCGCAGCGATATCAAGATCAGTATCATTAACAAATACCTGCCAAACTACAGCGCCCAGGGCGATGAAACGTTGATAAACGGTATACACGGTACGGCTAACTGGCGCATAGGTAATTGGCAGGGCTATACCGGTAAAGATGTTGAGGTAGTACTGGATATGGAGAAAGTAAAGCCTGTAAAACAGTTGAGCTTTGGTGCGTTGCAGGATAGCCGCGCATGGATCGTATTTCCTAAAATGGTTGAGTACTGGTTATCTGATGATGGCAAGAATTACAAACTGGCCGCAACGGTTAACACCAAAGTAGCTCCAGATAGTCTGGAGCCGCAAACGCAGGAATACACAGCACCTATCGGCAAAAGCGCACGTTACATAAAAGTAATAGCCAAACAGTATGGTCCGCTACCCGAGTGGCACGAGAGCAAAGGCAGCCCATCATACATTTTTGCTGATGAAATAACCATCGACTAAAAACCATGGCCTATAACGAAGCACTGGTAAACAAAGTACGCGAAGCCCTTATGGATTTACCTATAGTGGAAGAGAAAGCCATGTTTGGCGGCATCTGTTTTATGGTGGATGATAAGATGTGCATTTGCGTAAAAGATGCCCACATGATGTGCCGTGTTGGATTGGATGAAGCCGAAACTGCTGTTGAGCAGAACGGCGTAAGCCAGATGAACCATGGTGGCCGTGTTATGAAAGGCTACATCTACGTAGAAGAACCAGCATGGCACCGCCAGGCCGACTTTGATCACTGGATAGACGTTTCGCTGGCCTTTAACAAGGTGGCCAAAGCTTCAAAAAAATAAAACAGCCGGGTGGTGAGGATTTATTTCTCCCACCCGGTTTCTTTTAGTGCCGGGTCGTTCTCTTTGGCCAGGAAATCGTTATCAGATAATGAGCTTGCTTCCCAGTTCAGGATAGCCTCATCGGGTACCACATTTATCGGCGTTTTCCATGAGACAGATTTTTCATTATAAGCCAGGTTACTTTGCAGCGAATAACAGGAAATAATACTCCAGCGCGGCGCATCAGATAGGTTAGCTTCAGAGCGGTGCAGCAAATTGCTATGGAAGAAAAGCGCATCGCCCGGCTGCAGTTCCGCATAAACAAGCGGCATGGTTTCCAGCGCATTGTTCACCATTACCATATCTGCCCCTACTTGTTCGCCGGCAAAACCGTGGTTAACGCGGCCCAGTTTGTGCGAACCTTTTATCACCTGCAGGCAGCCGTTTTCTTTATCAGCTTTAGTAAGTGCCACCATCACACTCATCAGCTGATCGGGAAACATGAACTGATTTTTGTACCAATAACCATAATCCTGGTGCCACTCCCAAGCGCCACCCACCCGTGGTTCTTTCTGCATCAGTTTGGAATGAAAATGGCAAACAGAGGCATCGCCATCAAGCAAAGCTGCTACGCGGATCACCATTTTATTGCTGCGGGTTAAATAACCAAATACATCATTACCCGGCGTAAACCAAAGAGATAAACGCGTTTTCTTACCGCTTTGGTCGTTAAGGTCGAGAGCGTTCTTGCTCATTGCGTCGTCGCTAAGGGCGGTGCTGTAAAGTTTGTCGGTCTCTTCAGGCGAACAAAAATTGCGTACAATAAGGTAGCCATCGCGGTGATAGGCTTCCAGCTCTTGTGGTGTAAAAGCAGGTTGTTGTGGCATGATGATTAATAATTGGTAAGTAAATTTAAGCAACTCATCGCAGTAAACATTCTCTAAATGGTAATTTAGCACCTGCCAATGAAACTCTTTATAAAAAATATGGTGTGCAGCCGTTGCAAAATGGTGGTTAAGGCCGAGCTTGAAAAAGCAGGGTTAACGCCATTGTCTGTTGAATTGGGTGAGGTGGAGATTGCGGAAGATACATCGTTAGCTGCGTTGCAAACCCTTGGTGAAAACCTTCAACATCTTGGCTTTGAAATTATAGATGACCGGAAAAGCCGTATTATAGAGCAGATCAAAAACACCATTATTTCACTCATACATCATAGCGACGAGTTGTTGAATGTTAACCTGTCCAACTATCTATCGGCAAAGCTTAACCTCGATTACGGTTACCTGAGCAGTTTATTCTCAGAAGTTGAGGGCGGTACCATTGAGAAATACTTCATCGCCCAAAAAATCGAGAAAGTGAAAGAACTGATGATGTATGATGAGCTAACGCTTTCGCAGATAGCGAATGAACTGGGCTACAGCAGCGTGGCGCATCTATCGGCACAATTTAAAAAGCAAACGGGCCTCACCCCTTCTTTTTATCGCACGGTTAAAGAGAATAAACGCCGCAATATAGAGGACCTGTAAATGTTGTAAACCTTTCCGGTAATTATGTAAAGGCACGTGGCTCATGGTACCATACATTTGCATTATCAAATTCTAAACAAAATGACACATACCTATAATATCACCGGCATGACCTGCACCGGCTGCCAGTTTAAAGTGCAGCATTTACTTTCACAGGTGCCCGGCGTTACCGGCGTCGAGATCAATTTGGAGAAAGGTACCGGTGATGTCACCATGGGGCATCACGTAAATACTGCTGAGTTGAAAGCAGCCCTTGCCGATTATCCAAAATACGTATTAACCGAGGCGGAAACGCATCAGGCACCTGCAGCTTCGTCATTTACTGATACAGAAGAAAAGAGATCATTTGTACAAACCTACAAACCGGTGCTGCTCATTTTTGCTTACATCACCGGCTTAGCTGTTTTAATTACGGCCACAACCGGCGGCAATTGGATGATGGGTATGCGCATATTTATGGGCGGCTTCTTTCTAATATTCTCCTTTTTTAAAATGCTGGATATCTCCTCATTTGCCGATAGCTATGCCATGTATGATATTGTGGCTAAAAAGATCCGCGCATGGGGATATATCTATGTGTTTGTAGAATTAGGGCTTGGTATTGCTTATGCCATTAACTTTGAACCATTTATCACTAACCTGGTTACGTTGGTAGTAATGGTAGTAAGCATCATAGGCGTACTGCAAAGCGTGTTTAACAAACGCGCTATCCGTTGCGCATGCTTAGGCTCGGTATTTAACCTACCCATGAGTACAATCACTATTATTGAAGATGGCCTGATGATAGCCATGAGCGCCGTTATGCTGGCGCTGATGGCATAAGCAATTTAAGACCAATCAAACGTTACTATCTGCCCGTTAAGCTTCCACTTGGCGGGCTGGTTTGTTTCCAGCCAATCTAAAGGCTCGCCGGTTGGTTGCGGTTTGGCAGCTTCGGCAAAGGCTTGTTTAATAGCAGCCTTTTGTTCTGCACCCAAAAACGATGGATCAGCCGATACAAACAAAGGCGAACCACTTTGTGCTACCAGTTGCAGCCATTGTTTGGTTTTGTTCCAGTCTACATCTTTAGTTACCCCTACGCAATCGCCATCGGCAGCGTAAAAGGTGTTGTTTTGCGTCATCCTGAAACCCATGGTATTCACGCCCATTTTGCGGGTACGCTCCCACTCTTTGCCGCTGGTATCATCGCCAATGCGGTTTAGCTCAAATAAGCCTGCAGAAAGGTGGCTCAAAGTATTACAGCCAATAAGGTACATACTACCTGCCGCTTCGCGGATGGCTTTGTACATATTTAGGATGATCTCCGCGTTGGTTTTGGATTGGTCGGCAAAGTGCCAGCCCGGCTGGGTAAACTCGGTGGTCATTTGCATGCCCCACCTGCCAAAAATATCATACGAACTAAAGTCGTGCTTTACCATTTCGTAACCCCACTGGCGATAAAGCGAGATATTATGCTTTATCTGCTCAATATTTTCAGGTACGGACGGATCAAGTATTGGCGTTTTGGCATCATCCCGGCCTTTAATGGTTGGTGCCAGGCGATTTTTTACAGTATCTAAGCGGGCTATCAGCGGCCTTGTCCATATACCGGGGCGCATACCCAGGCCTTTTATCTCACCGGCCATTTTGGCCATATCCTCAAACTTATCGTTGTGCTTGGCAAAATCATCAACTTGTTCCCATCCGTCATCAATTACCGACCATGGTTTATTACCGCTAACGGCAAACTCTGCCATGGCTTTAGTAAATTCATTGATAAACTTCTGCGAATTATTGCCATACGCAAAGTACCAATCGTTAATACCGTAGATGGGTTGCTTTGGTAAACGTGGCTTTTCGCACATCATCTTACAGAACCGTGTGGTGGTGGCAAACGCATTTTCGCCGGGGCTACTCATGGTTGTAATAATATCTGCAGCATGTAAAGTACGGTTGCCCAGCTTTACACCCTCGCCGCCTGAATGAGTATCCAGCGTTAGCTCAATAGCATCAGGCTTAACGCCCCACCAGCATATAGTATTGCAACCTGTTTTAACACCAAAGCCAGCCGTTTGCTTTTCATGATACAACATAGCATACCATGGGTTTTTGGTATTGGCATCGGGTGTTTTCCAGCCCAGGTCGCCATAAGAGCGTTCCCAATGATCGCCAAGTACTTTGCTGTATTTTTGTGTCTGATATTTCCACACCATGCGTATGCCGCGCAATTCGGCATTTGGCGATTGGATATAAATGCCGCGGGCGTTGCCCCTTGATTTTATTTCAACGCTGATGTCTTTATCAGAAAACGTATTGCCTTTGCCACTTAATTTTATCCAGTCGCCATCGGCAATGGCCCAAACTTCGTCAGGGTCGTTGATCAGTTGATCGCCTGCCGGGTTTGCGAAGGTAATACGGCTGTACAAGGTGGCGACTAATGCGGTGGAAGACAGCTTGATAAAATTGCGTCGTAGCATGTTGGTAAGGTAAATGTTTGTGCCTTTAAATTATAAAAAATTATCTTCACACTGTGTAACAAATTAAAGCTGGTGCGCTCTAAACGCTACGCGTTACTAAATTTAAATCACAACTTTTATGAACTGGAAATTCTTCTCGAGAAAAAAAGCAGCCGATAAGCCACGCAAAAGCGTACTGCGCGAGTGGGTTGATGCCATTGTTTTTGCAGTTGTAGCCTCTACCATTATCCGCGGCCTGTTGTTTTCGGCGTATGCCATCCCATCGGCATCAATGGAAGGTAGCCTGCTTACAGGTGATTATTTGTTTGTGAGCAAAATGGCGTATGGCGCCCGTATGCCTATGACGCCTATATCTATTCCGTTTCTTGAATCGACTGTTTTTGATGGCAAGGTTAAAACATACTGGGATGGCTGGCAATTAGGTTATCATCGCCTGCCGGGCTTAGGCGAGGTGAAGAAGGGCGACCCGGTAGTGTTTAATTTTCCTGCCGAGACAGTACAGCGCCCCGTTGATATGCGTACGCACTTTATTAAGCGCTGTGTTGGCGTTGCCGGTGACGTTATTGAGATAAAAGATGGCAAAGTTTACGCCAACGGCAAATACGAGCCGCTTTTTCCTGAAGGCCAAACATCATACATGGTTACTACGGATGGTACCGACTTTAACCCCGATATGATCAAAAACCTGAAAATAGACCTGCGCCTGCAGTACAGCCCAAATTTGTATGAAATGATCATCCCGCCGGCAAGTTTGGCGGAATTTAAAAGCTATTCCAACATCAAATCTGTTAAAGAAGTTATTGAGCCTGCCGGGGAGTACAACGCGCAGATCTTCCCGAATAACGAGAAATTTAAATGGAGCGAAGATAACTTTGGTCCATTGATGATACCGGCGCGTGGTACAAACATCAAGTTAACCGATTCTACCATGGCGTTATATGGCAGGGCTATCGAAGTTTACGAGCATAATAAGGTTGAGCGTAAAGGCGACGCTGTTTTCATTAACGGCAAGCAAACCGACAACTATACCTTTAAAATGAACTATTACTGGATGATGGGCGATAACCGCCATAATTCAGAAGATTCGCGCTTTTGGGGCTTTGTACCCGAGGATCATATAGTAGGTAAAGCCATAGTGACCTGGATGAGTGTTGACAGCGCTGGCAATGGTTTAAACCATATCCGTTGGAACAGGGTATTAAAAGGCATCAATTAAGATATCTCTACTAAAAATAGCTAAAGCCGGTTGTTTTAACACCCGGCTTTTTTGTTCGATACCGAACACCTGATGTAACGCTTTCGCCCGACGGATAACTTTTTATATTTTATAAGTTATTGTATATTAAACAGATATAACAATGGCATTTACTTTGCTGTCTTACTGACACAATAGTTAAGTATGAAAGAGCCCCGCTACATCATAAGGCGCACTTTGTCGCAAGAACGTTTTGAGGTTTTGTGGACCAAACACAAAAACGGACAAACAACTTTAAAAGATCTTGCCGAAATGGACGAGATCATCAACCGCGATGCGGGTGTAAGGCGTTTTGTATTAGAGGAAATGGCTACACAGGATTTCCCCGGCAGAGATCAGGATCTTGACCGGAATAACGCCGTTCAACCAACCGGTTTTTTCGGCAAGTTGATTTTTAAGATCAGATCGATATTTAATTCATTGTTCAGCGATAAACAACAAACGCCATTTATCGCTTTCCCGTCTTCAAATTAATCTATTGGCAGGGTAAACCAAAACTGGCTGCCCTCGCCCCATTGGCTGTCTACACCAATATTGCCATCGTGCCTCTTGATGATATCCGAGCTGATGTACAAGCCCAGCCCAAGGCCCGAGAATTGGTGCCCCAGCGCATCTACACGGTAATAACGGTCAAACAGGTGCGGTAATTTTTCGGGGTTAATACCAATCCCATAATCTTTCACTATCACTTTTGCATCGTCACCGCTGCGTTCCAAAACAACATCTATCTTTCTTGATTGTGGCGAATATTTGATTGCATTGCCTATAAAGTTCACCAGTACCTGGTCAATGCGGCGGTAATCGGCATAAACAAACAATTCGTCCTCACCGGTAACAGTTATCTCGTGGTCGTTACCCTGGCTAATATGGTCGCAGCTGTCTTTAACCAGTTCTGTGAGGTTAAAGCGGTTCTTACTTAGCGCCAATTGGCCTTGTTGTATTTTGGTAACGTTTAACAGGTCATCAAGCAGGTGTACCAGTTTGTTTAAATTGTTACCTGCCTTGGCCGTAAACATTTTAAATTTATCCGATACCGGCTCATCTTTCACCAGTTTCTGAAGTATCTGTAACGAAGCATTTAAAGATGTGATCGGCGTTTTCAATTCGTGGCTGGCAACGCTGATAAATTCATCTTTACGCTTTTCCATCTCCACATCATCAGTAACATCCTGCAACGTACCGCTAAAGCGGGTAGCAGTGCCTTCTGCATCAAAAATCACTTTTCCTTTTGCACGCACAATGCGCCTTTGGCCTGTTTGTTGGCTAACTATGGTATATGATATATCGTAGTTGCCATCGGCACCGGGCTTCATCGCATCCATAATGGAGTTTCCAACACGCTCACGGTCTTCAGGGGCAATTGCCTCAATAGCATTATTCAAGGGGATATCAGGCGTGTGAGGTAGCCCGAACCATTCGGCTGTGCGCTTATTGCCTACAAATTTATTGGTTGCGGGGTCAAGGTCCCAGGTACCCAGTTCTGCTGCCTCAATCGCAAATTGTAGTTTGGTTATTGTATCATCAACGGTTTTAAGAGCTTTTACGCTTGATGTTGTCTCATGGCATATTACCAATGCACCACCCGATGTACCATCTTCGGTAATAACGGGGCAATAGCTGTACGTCCAATAAACATCATCTATTTTCCCATCCCTAAACATGGGTACCAGTTCGTTCTCGCTGTAGGTTGATTCGCCGCGCATGGCACGCTCTAACTGGGGCGTCATAATCGGCCATATCTCCTGCCAGCTATCTTCGCCCCTGCCGCCAAGTGCAGTAGGGTGTTTGCCTGTAGCGCCAAGGCTTGGGCGGTAAGCATCGTTATAAAATTGGATATATTCCTTCCCCCAGAATAAAAACATAGGGAAACGCGACTTAAGCATAGTGCTTAAGGTAAGCAGCAGGCTTTGCGGCCAGGTATCGGGCGTGCCTAAAACAGTTGCCGACCAATCGAATGTGCGGATAAGCTCTCCCATCTCGCCCCCGCCTTCAAGGTATTTCTTATAAAGGGGTTGCGGCACCGTATTTTCGGCCATGTATCTTTCGTTTAGTATTGTAAAATCCTTAACCGAAGTAAGCGTTTTATTCAGCTTTAAATATAGCCAAACTGTAACTTTTTCATTTCAATTAAGGCTGTAAATTTAATTTATAGATATTTAAGCAACAATAGCTATCGCATGAAGAAACTCCTACTATCAGCTTTATTTTTGCACAGTGTTTGCGCCTTTGCCCAAAAGAAACCCTTAGACCATAATGTATTTGATGGCTGGCAGAATATAGCTGCCCAACGCTTAAGTGATAACGGCAAATGGGTAGCCTTTGTAGTTAAACCCCAGGAAGGCGATGCCGCGCTGAATATCATGAACACAGCAGGTAAAAGCAAAACCGTTATCCAACGGGCAGATACGTTACGTTTCACCGCCGATAGTAAATATGCTGTATTCCTGATCCGCCCCTTTTACAAAGATGTAAGGCAGGCGAAGATCAAAAAGAAAAAGCCTGCTGAAATGCCTAAAGATACTTTAGGTATTGTTACGCTGGGAAATACTCAAATACAAAAGGTACCTGCTATACGAACATTCAAAATAGCAGAGAAGGCCTCAGTAATAGCCTACCTCTCTCCTGCTGATTCGACCAAAAAACCTGCACAAACTGATACATCAAAAAAGGCCGTAGCCAATACTATTGCCCCACCGGTTAAAGATGGTGCGGAACTGACTATCCATCAGTTGGCAAACGGCAAAAAGCGACAGTTTCAATATGTAAGCGATTTTCAGCTAACTAAAAATGGCAAGTGGCTGGCTTTCTCTGTAACCGCGCCCAAAAAGAACGATAAGGTAAAAGCCGGTTTGTTTTTGTATAATGTGGAAAGCGATGTGCTGAAAACCATCAGCACCGGTAAAGGTAGCTACAAGAACATTACTTTTGATGATGACGGTAAACAGTTGGCGTTTACTGCTGAGAAAAACCCCGAGAAGGCACAGGTAAAACCGTTTAAACTTTACTACTATACCACAGGTAAGGATAGCGCCACTGTAATTGCCAGCGAAGGCACCACAGGTGTACCCGCCAAATGGGCGGTTAGCGGCGACGGCAAAGTGCAATTCAGTAAAAGTGGTAATAAATTGTTTTTTGGTACCGCACCTATCCCCAAACCGGCTGATACTACACTGGTTGATTTTGAGCATGCCCGCCTCGATATTTGGAACTATAAAGATGATTACCTGCAACCGCAACAGCTTAAAAACCTGCAGCGCGATCTAAAGCGCAGTTACCAGGCCGTTATTAATTTAAAAGAAGGTGCCCGAAAAGTGATCCAGTTAGGAGATATCAATCTTCGCGATGTATTTATGGCCGATAACAAGGATGCTACTTTTGTGTTGGGCGTTACTGATACGGGCGCACGTGTGCAATCGCAATGGGAAGGTGGTGCGCAGCAATTAGCTTATCTCATTAATACCAATACAGGTCAACGTACCCGTATCAATGATCGTATAAAAGCCAGGTACAGCATCTCTCCTGATGGTAATTTTGTGCTTTGGTTTGATGCTAAGCTGCAGAAATGGTTCACGTATGATGTGAACACGGGTAAGAAGCGAAATATCACCTCTGCCATTACGGCCAAACTGGGCGACGAGGAAAATGACGTACCCGATGATCCTTCAGCGTATGGTGTTGCGGGTTGGGAAGCGCATGATAAGCATGTGTTGATATATGATCGTTATGATATCTGGAAGATTGACCCGGCAACCGGGCGGGCAAATAATTTTACAGATGCTATGGGGCGAAGAAATAAAGTGGAGTTCCGTTATAATGCTGCTGACCCTGAAGAGAAATTTATCCCGGCAAAAGCTACACTATGGATGATAGCACAGGACGACCGTACCAAACAATGGGGCTACTACACCAAAACCATGGCTGGCGAAGGTGAACCAAAGCTTGCAGCGCCTCTCGCTCCCATGAAATACAGCGACCTGCTAAAAGCTAAAGATGCTGATGTGTTTATCTATACCAAAGAAAGCTATACCCAATCGCCTGATCTTTATGTATCTGCTAACCTAAAGCAAGAAACCAAGCTTAGTGCCATTAACCCGCAACAAGCTGGTTACAACTGGGGCACCGCCGAACTGGTGGAATGGACTACACCGAAAGGACATAAATCAAAAGGTATCCTCTACAAACCCGAAGATTTTAACCCTGCAAAACGATATCCGCTGATCGCCTATTTCTATGAAAAACTATCTGATGGATTATATAATTATGTACCGCCAGCACCTACGCCATCTCGTTTGCCGATAAGTTGGTTTGTGAGCAATGGTTACCTGGTTTTTGCACCGGATATCAGTTACGATGCGGGCCATCCCGGCGCTTCTGCTGTAGAGTACATCAACTCGGGTGTTGAGTATCTGAAGAAAAATTCTTGGGTTGATGGCAGTCACGTGGGCATCCAGGGACAAAGCTGGGGCGGTTACCAGGTGGCTTACCTCATTACACAAACTGATATGTATGCCGCTGCCTGGGCAGGTGCACCGGTTGCTAACATGACATCGGCTTACGGTGGCATCCGTTGGGAAAGTGGTGTTAACAGGCAGTTCCAATACGAAAAAACACAAAGCCGCATTGGCGCAACGCTTTGGGATAAACCTGAATTGTATATTGAGAACTCTCCCCTGTTCCAACTACCAAAAGTAAAAACGCCCGTGGTGATCATGAGTAATGATGCTGATGGCGCCGTGCCATGGTACCAGGGCATTGAGATGTTTACCGCCCTTCGCCGCTTAGGCAAACCGGTTTGGTTGCTGCAGTACAACGATGAGGCACACAACCTGGTGAAACGGCAAAACCGCAAGGATATCACCATCCGCGAAGCGCAATTCTTTGATCACTTTTTGAAAGGCGCCCCAATGTCGGTATGGATGGATAAAGGCGTGCCTGCAATTGACAAAGGCAAGGATTGGGGATTAGAATTTTAGTTTGCAGTTTTGAGTTGGCAGTGTGCATTAATATAACCCATGTCATTTCGAACGAGCGACAGTGAGGAGAAATCTTCTACGTTGTAAGTATCGGCCGCAGAAGATTTCTCCTCGTTCCTCGTTCGAAATGACAAAGTGGTTTTACAAATAGTAATGTCTTATACAATTTAACCTTTCATCCAACTCATAAACCCATGGGATTGCTGTGGGGATATCCAGTTTGGCTACATCTTCATCGCTTAGGTTTTCAATGTATTGTACCAAAGCGCGCAGGCTGTTGCCGTGCGCGCAGATGATCACTTTCTTACCTTCGCGGATAGCGGGTACAATACTCTCGTGCCAGAACGGTAAGGCGCGGGTCATGGTTTCACTAAGGTTTTCGGTAAGGGGTAGTTCGCGGTATGTGAGGTCCTGGTAGCGCAGGTAATGGCCTGGGAAACGTTTATCCTGCTCGTTTATGGCAGGTGGGTGTTCAAGCGGGTCGCGGCGCCACTTGTGTACCTGCTCTTCGCCATATTGGGCAACAGTCTCGTCTTTGTTTAATCCCTGTAAAGCGCCGTAAAAACGCTCATTTAACCGCCACGATTTTTGTACAGGGATCCACAGGTTATCCATTTGCTCCAGCACAAAATGCATGGTTTTGATACTACGCTTTAATACCGAGGTAAATCCTATATCAAAGGTATATCCTTTTTCGGCTAATAGCTTGCCTGCCTGTATGGCCTGATTCAAACCGTTTTCAGACAGGTCGACATCTGTCCATCCGGTAAAACGGTTTTGCTGATTATATACACTTTCGCCATGGCGCAGTAATACTAATTTTTGGATCTCTCCTTTTGCCATTTGTTTTGCTAATACGGTTTAGTAAACTGCAATTACAGTATTGTTTATTAATTGTTTTTATTTAGATTGCAGTAGAAACCAATTTTAAAACCTTAATTATGATACCAACAACACCTGTTGTGGTGAAGGATGGCATTGCCAACCCTGCCCCGCTCGGCCTTTGCGCTTTTGGCTTAACCACTGTTTTACTCAACATCCACAATGCCGGCTTTTTTGAGCTGAATGCCATGATATTGGCCATGGGCATTTTTTACGGCGGACTTGCACAGGTTATTGCCGGCGTTATAGAGGCTAAAAAGAACAATACTTTTGGCTTAACAGCATTTACATCTTATGGTTTTTTCTGGCTGTCATTAGTAGGCCTTATTGTAATGCCAAAATTGGGTTGGGGTACAAAACCATCAGAAGGTGCCATGTGTGCTTATTTGGGTATTTGGGGACTGTTTACTTTATGCCTGTTCTTTGGTACTTTGAAGCTAAACCGTGCGCTACAATTTGTTTTTGCATCTTTAACCATCCTGTTTGGCTTGCTGGTTTGGGGTGATGCAAGCGGTAACGAAAGCATTAAGCACCTGGCAGGTTATGAAGGTATAATATGCGGTCTATCAGCCATTTATACCGGCATAGCTAACGTGCTGAATGAGGTTTATGGCCGCACAGTTTTACCTATCGGTGCTAAATAACAGCAGGTTAAATGTTTTCTTGCTAACTTGCGCAGGTGAAAGATTACAAAAAATACTATATACTGCCGGCTACGCCGGAAGAGATCTACATGGCGCTTACCAACCCCGTAACCATACAGTTATGGACGGGCGACCCTGCAGAAATGTCAACAGAGCCCGGTTCTGAGTTTTCGTTATGGGAAGGCGCTATTGTGGGCAAGAACATTGAGTTTGAAACAAACAAGAAAATTGTTCAACAATGGTATTTCGACGGGCAGCCTGAGGAATCCATTGTTACTATAAAACTGCATGCTGATAAACACGGCACATCTGTTGAGTTAAGGCATACCAATATTCCTGATGAAGCTTACGATGATATCACCGAAGGCTGGAATGATACTTATTTTGGAAGCCTTGAGGATTTCTTCTCGTTTTAAAATCGAGAATATTTAAATGATAAAAAGCCGCCCCTATTTAGGAGCGGCTTTTCTTTTGTTGTGAGCAGTATTATTGCTTAGTAAAGCGTAAACTCTACACGGCGGTTTTGCTGACGACCTGCTGCTGTTTTGTTAGAAGCAATTGGTTGTAGCTGACCGTAACCTGTAGCTTCGATACGTGATGCATTAGCACCTTTCTCTACTAAGTAGGTTTTGATAGCTTCTGCACGGTCTTTAGATAAACGCATGTTTAAGTCTTTTGAACCTGTGTTATCTGTGTGACCAGCTAATTTTAAGCTGAAGTTTTTATCAACTAATAAACGTGCTACCCTGTCTAAGCTTGCGAATGATTTTTCGCGGATGGTTGCTTTACCTAAGTCAAACTCAAGGTTTGAGATAGCATCTTTAACCACACGGCGATCTTCTTCAGTAACCACTACTACAGGTTTAGCTAACGGACAGCCTGAGCCATCAACTTTAGTACCTGCAGGTGTGTTAGGGCATTTATCGTTTAAGTCGATAACACCGTCACCATCACTGTCAACAGTCAATTTAGCAACGTTTGCGTTAGTCGCATCTAAATCACTTCTTAACTGTGCGTTTGCTGCTTTTTCAGCATCAACTTGTGCTTGTAGTTGTTGGTTTTTCCATAAGTATTCTGTACGCATTGAGTTAACCGGGTTGTAAGTGGCTAACTGTGGTTTCTTGCTGCTTCCAAGGGCAAATTCTAAACCGATGTGTGCATAAGAGAACCTGTCGTTACCGCCTACGTTAAGGCCGTCAAAGTTATCTGTTTGTACAAAGTTAACCTGGTAACCTAAGTCTAAGTTAACACCCGAACCAAGGTTAAATTTAAAGCCCAAACCAACCGGAATGAACCATTCTTTGCTTGTACCATTACTGCTTGCTAAAGTATTACCCGAAGCATCCTGGGTAGTTACTTTGTAACCAGCGTAACCGGCACCTGCACTAATGTATGGCTGTATAGCGCCTTTGTGGTTGTACCAGTTAATATTGGCTAAAGTAAAGTTTGCTTTTAATGCGGCACTCCAGTCAAGTTTGGTGGTGTAGCTGCTTCCGGCGGCAATAGTACCTACTGCGCGTCCGTTCTCGCCACTAAGCTGGCCTCTTAAGAAGTCGGCTTGTAATGCAAAACCCGGTAAAAATTGTTTTTGGATGTAAGCACCGTAGCCAATTTCAGATTTTGGAGTTCTGTAATCCTGGCGGCCGTTAGTGCCAAAAATGGTGTATGGTGTTAAAAGGCCACCATGAACGCCTATTGTCCAGGTGCGGAAAGAGCCGCCGCCTGAGAAAGGTTGTACGTAATTTTTTGTGTTTAAGGAATCGGGGGTCTGCGCAAACAATTTACCGCCAACCAGCAAGCCGGTCATTAGTAATGATGCTTTTTTTAGATGTGTTTTCATATTGCTCGTTTTTAGATGCCTGGCGTAATTGGTACTGCCATAGCTATTCCGAGACAGGCAACAACAATGCCACTGAGAAATGCTTTCTGAACAATAAAACCGATTGGTTAAGTAGTCTAAAACCTACTAAAACGAGCTAAATAGCTACAATATAGCACTTTATTAAGCCATAAGCTATTGCTAATATGTTTGGCATGTAAGCTTACAACCAATTAGAAAAGTATTAGAAATGTGGCCTTAAAACTATACAGCATGCAGTAAATGGGGTGCGAAAATGGCTTAAGCCATTACAGCTATGGTAGCAAAAAATGCTTTTGCCAACTGGTGTTCGCCGGTTACTTCGGCCCTGTTTTCTGCTTCGGCGGGAGTTAACGCTTTAGTGAACATACGCCATGCAGTATCAGCAGTAATGGTAATGTTAGTTGTAGTTGGTGCGGCAAGTTTATCTAATATCCAATGGGCCTCGGTTTTGTGCAAATACCAACTACCGCCGGTATGGCTGTAAACGGTTATTTGGATAACAGACCCTACGGGCGCGTCAACTTTACGATAATTATGCGGTAGTGCGTACATAAATACGTCAATACAAGGATAGAAAAGTTCGGGCGTAAGCAAACCATCAACACCAATTGCATCTCGTATCTGTTGTTGGTGGTGCCATTTTTCGGTGTATTCGCGGGCAATGTGGAACCAGTTCAGTGAGGTCTCCTCTCCTGCCCATGCTACCGCATATTTTGCCGGTGCAAAAGCATCAAGCGAATTAATGTGTTCGATATACTGTTGGCCGGTACTCTCTAACTGCTCGATAAGTAGTTGCGGACTCGTACGTTTCATGGCATTAACCCAGGTTGCATTTAGGTTGTTGAGGTAAACTACCAGGTCACGGTAACTATTGATCTGTACATCCGGTGGCGGTGACTCATAACCTTGCAGGGTGGCAATGCCGCGTACGTTACCATCAAGTAAATGGGCGGCTACGTCTTTTACGGTCCATTGTTTGGCAACGGTTGGTTTATGCCAATCATC
Organism: Mucilaginibacter conchicola; assembly: GCF_003432115.1. Classification (GTDB taxonomy): domain Bacteria; phylum Bacteroidota; class Bacteroidia; order Sphingobacteriales; family Sphingobacteriaceae; genus Mucilaginibacter; species Mucilaginibacter conchicola. The sequence continues at coordinate 402,607 of NZ_QWDC01000001.1, read as the reverse complement.
AGGAGATAAAGAGCGCAGCAGATCTATCAGCATCTTGTCCAGTACCGGGAAAAGATGTACTGTTTCAACAGGAATCTGCTGCGCCATAATAATATTTTAAACTGCCGGGTGAATGATCACCTGCCAATTAATATCAGCTTCGGCTTTGTACAAAGTAGCTGCAACAGAACAGTATTTATCTAAAGATAATTCTACTGCTTTTTTGGCTTTATCTTCATCAACGTTACCGTAAATGTGGAACTCGAGGTTAATGGTTTCCCAAAGCGATGGCTCTTTGCCGGCCTCGCGGTCGCCGCTGATCACCATTTTATAGTCAACTACATCCTGGCGTTGTTTTTTTAAGATGGTAATTACGTCGATAGCGCTGCAACCGCCAAGGCCCATCAATAGCATCTGCATTGGGCGGATACCGAAATCCTTGCCACCGCTTTCGGGGCTGCTGTCCATTTTTACCGAGTGTCCGTATTCGTCAGTAGCTTCAAAGCCAAAATCGCCGCTTACGCGCGAAAGTTTTATAGTAGCCATAAGTAATGTATTATGGGGCTAAGTTAATGTTTTATCTAAATATTGATAACGCTTCTACCCTCTTATCTGGTTTAAATGATGCTTCATGTGTTCTACATAATCAGTAGCAATAAATTCAATGGTGTGCAACGAGGTTTCATAACGCCCGTTATCGCATTTTACCAGAGCGCGTCCCGGTGGGGAATTTTTCAGCACGCGTATGATCTGCCGGTTCAAGAGTTCCCATAGTTTAAGCAGTTCTTCAATATCAGCAGTTTTATAGTGCTGTGCAGTAACCCATTCGTCCTGAAAGTAAATGAGTTTAAAGTTTTCCTCGTAAGTGCACCGTATAAAACGCTGCAGGTTAATGTGACCACTATCTATCAAATGACCAATTATGTCTTTGTTATTCCATTTGCCGGCGGTAACGGTGTCATTCCATGTAATAACCTGAGCTTTACCTGTTAAGAACTCATTGATAGTGTGCTCAAGTGCTATTGCCGCCGCTTTCATAACTAATAAATTTATGCTGATAAAGCTCACAAAAGCGGTTAATTATTCAAAATAAATTATCTTCATCCCTGTAAATACTCAACATGGCTTTAAACTACATCTGGATAGCATTTTTCATCATCGCTTTTGTGATAGCGCTTTGTAAGCTGATATTTTTAGGTGATGTAGATGCATTTAAGGTATTAGTTGACGGGATATTTTCCTCATCAGAGGCATCGGTTATGAAAATAGCCCTTCCGTTGGCAGGTAATATCGTGCTGTGGTTGGGTATTATGAACATTGGAGAACGTGCCGGTGCAATAAACTTTCTAACACGCATTGTAGGGCCGTTTTTAAGTCGTTTGTTTCCGGGGGTACCTAAAGATCACCCTGCCAACGGCCAGATGATGATGAACTTTTCTGCCAATCTATTGGGCTTAGATAACGCGGCAACACCTTTGGGCTTAAAAGCCATGGGTAGTCTGCAGGAGTTAAACCCGGATAAGGAAACTGCATCTAATGCGCAGATCATGTTCCTCGTGCTGCATACCTCGGGCTTGCAATTGTTGCCTGTAACTATTATTGCACAACGGTTTGTGCTTCATTCTAAAGATCCCGCCGATATTTTTCTTCCCTGTATCATAGCAACCTATGTAGCTACAGTGATAGGGCTGCTCGCTGTTGCTATAAAACAAAAAATAAACCTTTGGGACAGGGTTATTATTTCATGGCTGGGTGGCGTAACTGCATTTATCAGTTTAATGGTGTGGTATTTTACCACAAATTTAACGCACGAACAGATCTCTGTAGTTTCAAAAGTAGTTAGTAACGGGCTGCTATTCGCTATTCCTGTAATATTTATATTGGGCGGGGTTTGGAAAAAAGTAAACGTTTTTGAAGCATTTATAGACGGTGCTAAAGGCGGCTTTGATGTTGCTATCAAGATAATACCTTATATGGTTGCCATGCTGGTGGCCATAAGCGTTTTCAGAAGCAGCGGCGCGCTCGATTTTTTGAATGATGGTTTACGCTTTGTAGTAACCAAACTCGGGCTTGATACCCGCTTTGTAGATGCTATGCCGGTTGCTTACATGAAGCCATTAAGCGGATCTGGCTCCAAAGCTATGTCAATAGATATCATGACCACCTTTAAAGTCGATAGTTTTGCCGGGCACCTTGCATCGGTTTTCAACGGATCAGCCGATACTACGTTTTATATCGTAGCACTTTACTTTGGTTCGGTGGGCATTAAAAAATCAAGGTATGCTATCCCGGCAGGCCTTATTGCCGATCTGGCAGGTGTTATCACGGCCATTCTTGTTTCTTACCTGTTCTTCGGGGCTTTAAAATAATAGATACGTGGTAACATGCAACTGTTTTTGTGCGTCATGCGTACAAAGGTGCAGTTGTTATCAGTATGGTATTGTTTCAGGATGATGTTCCCCCCGTCCATCCATATTCAATTAATAATCTGGTCAGTAACATGCAACCGTTTAGGTATGGGCTGCGTATAACGTATAGTTGTAACAGCAATGTTATACTACCTGGTTTAGATTGATTGATTTTTGATGAGCGCTTGATGGGCAAAATATTTACCAAGGGTTTATTTTTATTATTCTTTTTCCTGCTTATTACGCGGGTTACTACTGCACAAACCATTACCATTGGTGCGGTAGATGCCGGCCCTTATGGCCAGGGTTCTACCATTGCGGTGCCTGTTACTATTGATAATACATCGGGATGTATCACCGCATCTACCAATACTTTTCGTCTCTACTTATCAGATGCATCGGGCAGTTTTGCTTCGCAGGTACAAATAGGTAGCTATGCAGGTTTCTATGCAACATTTGTAAATGGTATCATACCCTCGGGTACGCCTGCAGGTACAGGTTATCGGGTTAGGGTTGTCTCCACAAATCCATCGGTTACCAGTTCTACATCAGCAGCCTTTACCATCAATAATGCCGGTGGTGTAATTGCAGCTACTTCATCTCAAACTATAGGTTCAAATACAGAGGTCTTCGGTTCTTGCGTTGGCAATGGAAACTCAACGCCTTTCGCCTTTATAGATATTTCAACAACAGGCTCAACCACCACAGGTACGTTTATAAATGAGCTTAACCACGCTGTTGAAGCAAATAACCAGCCCTTGCCATATACTTTTGACGCTAAACTGAGCAATTATACTGTTATAGTTAAAGCAACAAAAGGCGGCATAGTAGGTACAAAGGCTTACACGCTAATAAATAATGTTGTTTTTCGTAACCTCGGCGGCAGTGGTGACAATATTTATTGCCTGGGCGCAGGTTCCACAGCCACGTTTACTATTACTATTGATAACGGCGCCCTAAACGGTATACGGTACAACTATCCCGGCCTTACCTATCGTGTTAATTGGGGCGATGGCACTTCAAACGTTTATACTTACTGCCAGCTTGCGGCAGCTAACGGTGCAATTACCCACGCTTATACCCGCTCATCGTGCGGGAATCAAATAGATAACCAAAATAACGTGTTTAAGGTAGATGTAACACCTATCAACCCATATTGCTCATCAAACGTAAGCCCATCATCGGCTTATGCAAAAATCTTAACACCGCCTACCAATCGTTTTACCTTTCCGGCAGCTGCATGTACCAACAACGCGGTGCGGTTTGATAATATATCAGACCCGGGGCAGGATCCTAATAGCAGCGCAGGTCTTTGTGAGAACCAAAATGCCCAATACACCTGGCTGGTTGATGGCGTTCCGGTAGCGGTTAACCGCACATTGAACCAGCCGCTTATTCATACTTTCACTACACATGGTACGCATACGGTAACGCTCCGTTTGCAAAATAACACAGGTTTATGTACAGCCGTAGATGTTTCGCATGATATATGTGTACAGGATGCGCCTACCATTGCCTTTACCCTGCCAACCACGATATGCCTGTCATCGGGCACGGTAACACCGCAAAATAACTCAGTAGTTGATGAAACCTGCAATACCAGCACTACTTATAATTGGGTAAGAGTTGCCGGCCCCGCATCAGGTGTAACATATAATGCATCGCTTAAAACACCAACTTTTACGTTTAACCAAATAGGCGTTTACCAATTCAGACTGGACATAGCTACCATAAGTTGCGGAACCATACAAGGCCCTACAAAAACTATTTTGGTTAACAATACGCCTGTTGCAGATCTGTCGCCCAATACTACAATTTGTACCGTTAATGCACCTATAAGTTTTGACCCTAACGCTGCAGAAACCAAGACCAATTTTGATGGTACGGCACAGTCTGATGCGACTACATATACCTGGGAACTGAATAACGGCGCAACCTTTGCCACAGGAAGCAATAGCCATACGCAATACCCACAGATCATATTCCCTACTACGGGCGTTTACACAGTAAAAGTTACACATCAAAATAATTGTGGTACCAATACTGATACTCAGCAAATAACAATAGCTAATGGCCCCACGGTTACAGCTACTGCCCCATCTCCTATTTGTGAGGGGAGTGTTGCAAACTTAACTGGTTCACCTGGTGTTGGCGGCATTGTTACCGCCGTACGCTGGACAAGCCCTACAGGTACAGCATTGAATTTTGCTAACGCTAACGCACCGGTTACAACCTATACCCCAACCGCTGCAGATATTGCCGCTGGCCAGGTTGTGCTTACTTATACAACCACAACATCATTAGGTGGTGCCTGTGGTACAGTTGCAAAGAATGTTACAGTGCTAATAACCCGGAAAGCTACAATTACCAGTGTTGCCAACCCTACGATATGTACTGGTGCTAACCTTGCTTATACCATTACATCGCCAACGGCAACAAGCTATAACTGGACCGCCGCCCTTACCAGTGGCACCGCAACAGGGTTTAGCACAACCGGTACTACGTCTACTATTAACGATGTTATAACCAATACCGGCACCGCAAATGCCGTTGTAACGTATACCATTACGCCTAATACCGGCACTTGCCCCGGCAATGTGTTTACACTTACGGTTACTATTTTACCAAATGCGGTGGGCGGTACAACGGCAGGCGCAACTACTGTCTGCCAGGGAAGCAATACAGGGCAGGTAACTTTAAGCGATTCGTACGGGAGCATTGTTTGGCAACAATCAACAAATGGCGGCACTTCCTGGGTAAACGTTATGCCTTTACAAGGCGGCTCTACACTAATTTATAATAACATTACTCAAACTACTTTATACAGGGCTGCGGTAACAAGCGGTAACTGCAGCATGGTATTTTCAACACCAACTACTATTACCGTAAACCCTCAAACACCTACCGCAAATGCCGGCGCCGATCCCAACCCCATTTGCAACCAATCTGTTTACACCTTACAAGGAAATAACCCCGGTACTTTTACCGGCGCGTGGACACAAGTTGCCGGCCCGGCAGCTAACATAGTAAATTCTGCAGCTTATAATAGCCAGGTTACCGGGCTTGCAGCTGGTAATAGCTACACCTTTAGGTGGACAATAAAAGGTTTGCCCCCATGCGCCAATAGTTTTGATGAAGTTACAATTGCTGTAAAGGCAGATGTTATTGCAAACTTTACCATGGATAATACACAGGTTTGCGGCGCAACTCCTATACAATTCACTAACACCTCAACCCCATTGGTTGCCGGCACGCAATATCTCTGGAATTTTGGCGATGGAACACCTACGTCAACAGATGTAAACCCTTCGCATACCTATATACCGAATGCCGATGGCACAACTGCTACGTACATTGTATCATTATCAATACAAGGCAATTGTAACCCTCGTGGGCCTGTTATAAAACAAATAACGGTTAGCGGGGCCCAGCCTAACCCGGCAATATTGGTAAATAACAAGGTAGCCTGCGGTACGCTTACACTGAGTGTTCAGAATCTCACAGCAGGCAACAACATCAGTTACGAGTATCACCTGGTAGATGCTTCAGGAACTGATTTAACCACACCTATCCTCAAAACTAATAACGATAAGAGCAATGCTGATTTCCCGCCGGTACAGGTAACGCAGAGCACATCATGGTTTGTATATATGGATGCTGTAAACTCCTGCGGTGCCAGTGGTCGCAGTCCGCAAACGCAGATTTCGGTATCGCCATCCGGTCCGCAATCTAACATGCAGTTTAAAGATAACATCACTTCTGTTTGTGTAGGTTCCCCGGTTGTATTTCGAAATTTATCATCGGGTGGTGAAACGTATACTTATACTATTTATGACGAGAACAGGGCGCAGCTAACCAGTATCAAAACCAGTAATACAAATGATATTAACTATCCTTTTGCCACTGCCGGCAATTATTTTGTAAGCGTGCGTGCTGCAAATACAGGGTGTGGAGATGGCCCCGAGTCTGATCTGTTGCCTATTACGGTTTATCCTTTACCTGAGCCATCCTTTACTTATACTGTTGATGTAAACAATAAGGTAACATTTGTAAATACTACTCCTGCTGCGGGCACTATACCTGCAGCTGCTTTAACATATACCTGGAAATTTGGTGATGGTTCGGTAAATGAAACGGCCATCACACCGCTTCCTCATCAATATAATTACGAGAACTCGCCGTATACTGTAACGCTTACTGCAGCAACGCCAAGTGGTTGCAGCAAAGACTTTACCCGCAAGATCGAGATCAAATTTACGGGCGAGTTATTCCTGCCTAATGCTTTCCAACCGGCATCAAGCACCAGCGAATTGAGGGCTTTTAAAGCAAAAGGCCAAAAATTGAAAGAGTGGCGCCTGCAGATCTTTAATAATTGGGGCCAACTAATATGGCAAACATCGGCTCTTACCGGCGACGGTTCCCCCGCTGATGGCTGGGACGGTACATACAATGGCCAACCTGTACCGCAGGGCGTTTACGTATGGCAGGCAACGGCAAAATTCATCAACGGAGCCGAGTGGAAAGGTAATTCGCTAAACGGATCATTACCTAAGCGCACCGGGGTAATTCATTTAATACGATAGTGATGAGGGGAATAGTGAAATATAGCTTATTAGTGATCGCAGTGATAGCATTGTTCATTAGTCGTGCTGCTGCGCAGGATCACATGTATTCGCAGTTCTTTAATTCGCCGCTATACCTAAACCCGGCATTGAACGGGCAATTTGAAGGCGATCTGCGCATGAATCTTATCTATCGTAACCAGTACACGTCAATCCCCGGTAATTTATCTTACCTATCGGCTTCTATAGATTATAATGTACCCCAATTTGGTGGTGGCCTTGGTTTAATATTTACCCGTAGTAGTGAAGGTACTGCTTACCTAAACAAGAACAATATTGCCGGTATTTATTCCTATAGCGTAGGTTCGCAAGATTACGTGCTGTCCTTTGGCTTACAGGCAGGTATCACCAATCGCTCGGTGGACTTTAGCAAGCTCGTGTTTGGCGATCAGATAGATCCCAGCCTGGGCTATATCCCCGGCTCAGCAACAGGTGCAGACAGGCCTGATTTTAACAATAAATTCTTTTTTGATGCCGGTGCCGGTGTTAACCTAACGCTTAAAAACTTCAACATTGGTTTGGCCGGGCAGCATTTGAATACACCTAACCAATCGTTTACAGGTACACCGTCAAAATTACCCGTACGCGCAACGGCACACGCCAGCTTTAGATATAACCTTACACAAGATGATAATTTGGATGATGAAGATAAATCATACATCATACCGTCAGTTGTTTTTTATAAGCAAGGCAACATGCAATCATTAAGCGCTGGCATGCAGTACAAACGCAAAAGCGTTAATATAGGTGCCTGGTACCGCAGTGGTGGTGCCGGCGGGCCAAGTGCCTTCGTAGTTTCACTCATCTTTGATCTTTTTATTAATAAAGAAGGTGGGGAAAAGGTGCGCTTTGGTGTTAGTCATGACGTACCGGCAGGTGGCGTTAATTACGGCAATACAAGCGGTACAACCGAAGGCAGCATTGGCTACGAGACCACTCTGCCATCACGAGAAAGAGGCGAACAAAAATTTTATGGCGCCAGCAGATGTTATCATTTTTACTAAATTTACATACCCCCCCTCAATTATTATTTAAACTATTATGAGATCAGCGCCTCCGCCACCAAGGCCCTATGTACGCAGAAGGGAAGCTCCCCCGTCCAGGGATTATTTAAAGGACAAAAAAGTAAAGAAGAAAACCGCCAAGAAAGCTGCATGGCTTATTGTGCTTGCTTTTGTTGTTTTTGGTGTGTTTTTAGCAAAATTCGCCTTATCTGATAGTAACGTTTCGTTTGATGGATTGCCAGATAGCGATACTGCTTATGGTATTGCGAGGCAATTTATACAACCAACCATCAGGGCTACCAATGTGCGTTTTTCTGATGACCGATATAAATTTGCAAAACAATCAGACTCTATCTACGTCATTAAATCATCGTACAATACAAAATATGATGATGGCGAAAACCTGACCACCAACTTTACCATTACTTTGAAATACCGCGGCGGTATGGGCACAAAAATTGGTAATTGGAACATGGTAAGCCTTGATCAGGACAACTAATTTCCTGTGCATGGAAGAATTGAAAGATCCGGTAGTAACTGCAAACGCAAGAATAACACACGCTAAATATCAAACCATTGTTACCAGTGATGGGCATAGTTTGGTAGCTGATGAACCGTTAGATAAAGGTGGCACCAATACTGGGATGTCTCCTTTCAATTTGCTATTGGCAAGCCTGGCAAGTTGCACGGTGATCACCCTGCGTATGTATATTGACCGCAAAATGTGGGTAGTTGATGAAATAGCCATTGACCTGGAACTGTTTAAGACAGATACCGGTACATTCATAGATTGCAAACTGAATTTTGAAGGCGAACTTACCCAGGAACAAAGAAAACGCCTTTTAACTATTGCCGATGCCTGCCCTGTTCACAAAATACTGGTGGGAAATGTTACGGTTAATAATGCTGTTACCGTTTAGTGCTTAGTGCAAGCCCTTTACAAAGATATCTATCAATAATAAACGTTTGGTATGTATCTCGTCTAATAGTTCTTTGGTAGGGAACTTATGGCCTTTGTGCGGCATTGAGCCACTAACTTTTATACCGTGTAATGCGTCTAAAAATACTTCAACTATCTCTCCGATATTTTCTTTAGACTGTAAAACCCCTTTCTCTATCTCCGTCTCAATAGCTGCGGTAAGCATGCGTTTTTCGGCATTGTTTATATTGCCAATGATATCCCAGATAGAATCGGGCAGGTTTTGCTCATTTACACGGAAATAATCAAAAAAATTAAAGTTGGTAACAATAAAATCGTGATGGGTATTTACCTGGTAAAGGAATGCATCCTTAAGGTTGATGAAATGGCCTATCTTATCTTCCAGCTGTTTAAGATAATCGGCAGCAAGTTTACGCATAACGGCCATGTACAACTCGCTTTTATCAGGAAAGTAGTAGTACAATAAAGCTTTCGACATAGAGAGGTCGCCGGCTATTTCATTCATGGTTGTTTTTGAGTAACCATAATGCAGAAAGCGCTGGTGTGCGGCATCTAATATTTTTTCGCGTTTTATGTCTTGCTGATCTATCGCTGCTGAACTCATTAGTTGTTTTAAGTTTGACTATTTTACATTAGCGTTCAACAAAGCTATTTAAATCCAACGATAAATGTGTCAGCCTGACGCGAAATATGATTTTTATATGTTAAAACTTATAAGTGATTAATAATCGCTATCCCGGCGGCCACTGTTAGGGCATCTTCACAAACCCCAACAACCGGATCGGCAACACGGGTATTAGATACGATAGCCTTCCGTAAAAAGAAACATCCGAAACTTGACCCGAATGCAGCCATACCACCAATAAAGCCACCAATAACGGCATTTTGATTTTCGCCTTTAAAAACTGCAGCGCCACATAATGCTCCTGATACGATGCGGCCTATCAATCCCGGCTTAGCTATACGGTCTGGCGCGGTAGGCAACTTATCTCCTACCAGCTCGCCTGCCGCAAGTACTTTAAAAACCTTTGAAGTGGGTATCGTCTGCAGAAATTTCAAAGGAGAATCCTTAAGGTTTGCTGATGGATGCCTGCTGTATAAATGTGACAATACCGCGGGTGCATACATGGTGCGCATACCTGCTATGAGGCCTAATCCTGCTGCTCTGCTGTATGTTTTTGCTACTGATAAACTCATTTTAATGGTGTTTTGTAATACAACACCGAAAAGTTTTATACTGTTTGTTAAATTAATTAAATCAACAATTAATTTAACCTGTTATAAACCTAAACTACTACCAGATGAAAATACACGAAGATAATGCATTAGGAGCCTTAGGAAGCGCAATTGGCAAAGGCCTGCTGGCCGGGCTGGCCGCAACCGCCGCCATGACACTGTCACAATCAATAGAGATGAAAATAACAAAGCGCGAAAGCAGCGATGCTCCTCTTAAAGTGGCCGGCGATGTTTCTGGCGTTGCACCTGCATCACCAGAGGAAAAGCCAAAGCTTAACCAGGAAATACACTGGAGTTATGGTACCGCCTGGGGTGTTGCCCGCGGGTTGATAGGTTTAACCGGTTTAAAAGGTTTGCCTGCCACCCTGCTGCACTTTGGTGCTGTTTGGGGTACCGCTTTGGTAATGCTGCCTAAACACGATGCAGCTAAACCAATTGATGAGCAGAAACCAAAAGATATAGCTATAGATGTATTGCATCACGGCGTTTATGCCCTTGCCGCAGGGCTTGTTTATGATGCCCTTGATGCAGGCAGCCGCCGTGAGCGTAAACTGCGCAAAGTGGCTAATAACCTTAAATCGCTGATTAAAAGGTTTAAATAACAATGCCTCTGAAATGAAAAAGCCGCACCAAATTAATGTTGCGGCTTTTTGCTATGTTGATTTTTGGACTTATGCTTCTGCTATTTCCACTTTAGGCTTTTTAACTTCTTTCTTTTTACCAAAGAAATAGTTTTTCATATTAACCCTGATGATGTACATACATGGTACCAATATCAAAGTGATAATGGTTGCGAAACCAAGACCAAAGATCATGGTCCATGCTAACGGGCCCCAGAAGGCAACGTTATCACCACCAAAGTGGATATGCGGCTCAAAGTGAGTAAACAGGCCTACGAAATCGATATTGAAACCTACAGCCAGCGGTATTAAACCTAATATGGCAGCAGTTGCTGTAAGCAATACAGGCGTCATACGGGTATGGCCTGCTTCAACCACTGCATCGTGCAGGCTTGCACCCTGGTCTATCAGCATATCGGTAAACTCAACCAACAATATACCATTACGTACCACCACACCAGCAAGCGCTATGATCCCCACGCCTGTCATTACAATGGCCATGGTCATGCCGAACAATGCTGTACCCAATAATACGCCAATAATACTGAAGAAGATCTCGCTGATGATGATAAACGTTTTGCCTATCGAGTTAAACTGTAGCATCAGAATGGTGAAAATTAAACCACCTGAAGTTGCTAAAGCCCCGAGTAAAAAGGTCATCGCTTCCATTTGGTCTTCCTGGCCACCACCCTGGCGAATGATCACATTATCCGGCTTTTTAAAGTTGTTTATAGCCCTCAGGATATTCTGGTTAACCTCGTTAGCATTGTAAGGCTTAATAACGTTTGAGCCAAGCGTTAGCACCCTGCGTTGCTGCTTACGCTTAATGTTACTAAAAGTATTTGCATAGCGTACATCGGTAAAAGCCGAGATAGGTACCTGGCGGATAGCGCCACCTGTAGCAAGATCGCGATAAGTGATCTTTAAGTTGCGAAGCTCGTCAATGTTACCGCGTTGTTCTTCAAGCGCGCGCACCTTTATCTGGTAATCGTCTTCTTTTGTATTACGGAAATCAGCAGCCTTTTTACCAAATATTGCAGTAGCAAGGTTATCTGTTATTTGCCCGGTTGAGATACCCTCACGGTTAGCACGTTCACGGTCAATATCAAAAATGATCTCCGGTTTATCATTCTGCACGTCGGCAACCAGATTCTCAATACCCGCAATGTTTTGTTTTTCCAGATATGATTTTAGTCGTGTACCGGTTTTTACCAGTGTATCAAGGTTATCACCGATGATCTCGATACTGATATCTTTTTGTACCGGTGGTCCGCTGGCTTCTTGCGCTACAGAAATGGTAACGCCCGGCACAATGTTTTGCAATTGCTTACGGATGTTAGCTAAAATAGGCTTAGTGTCCTTGCCATCGCGATCACCAAATTCAACAAAGGCTACGGTAACTTTACCGCGGTTTTGATAATCGCCCTGGTCTTCGTCTTGCGGGTCGGTAACGCTTTTGGTAACGTTTGATATGATGGATGATACTATATCTTTATCCGGTTCAATTATCTGCGCAACTTTCTGCTCAACCTTTTTAGTCACCTCGTTTGTGGTAGCCTGGTCGGTACCAATTGGCATGGTGATGTATACGTAGGCAAAGTTGGGGTCGCCCGATGGGAAGAACTCCGGCGTTTTACCCAATACGGCGGTCAAAACTATCGCCAAAACAAATAAACCAAAAGTACCCATTAGCATGGTAACAGGGCGTTTAACTGCCCGCTCTAACCATTTGGCATACCAGTTCTGGAACTTAGGCCATGAGTTTTTCTGGAAACGGTCTATCACCTTTAATAAGAAGAAGTGATTTAGCAGGTACAGCGCTATGATGAGTACCATAAAGTTACCAAACCCAATGTTGATCAGATAACCAATAACCGTAGCAGCACCTAACCATATCAAAGCACGTTTGGTTGGTTTGTCAAATTTAGGGTTATCATGTTCTCCATCGTGGTGTGGCTTCATAAAGTCAACCGCAAACACAGGGTTCATGATGTAAGCAACCACCAATGATGCTAACAAGGTAATGATAAGCGTTATAGGCAGGAAGAACATAAACTCACCAATGATACTGTTCCAGAACGCCAATGGTACAAAGGGTGCAAGAGTTGTCATGGTGCCGGAAAATACCGGTAAGAATACTTCACCTGCAGCCATTTTAGCAGCCTCTTTGATAGGCACTTTGCCATTGGCAAAAATACGGTGCGTATTCTCTATCACCACAATAGCATCATCCACTACAATACCCAAAGCCAGCAAGAAAGAGAACAATACGATCATGTTAAGAGTAAAGCCGATGGCAGGCATTATCAGGAAGGCGATGAAACATGACAACGGTACCGATAGCGCCACAAATATGGCGTTGGTTGTACCCATAAAAAACATCAGGATAACTGTTACCAGGATAAAACCAATGATAATAGTATTGATCAGATCGTTCAGTGTAGTACGCGTTTTGTCGCTTTGGTCGCCGGTTACGGTGATATTTAAGCCTTTAGGGAAAACAGTTTTCTGTTTATCCTTTATCAAAGCATTGATCTTATCTGATGCTTCTATCAAGTTTTCGCCGGTACGTTTACTTACGTTTAGGGTAATAACGTTTTTAAACTTCTGTTGCTGTGGCGTTTTTAAACGGGCATAACTCTCCTGCTCAAGAAACGAATCTTTTATCTCTGCAATATCGCGCAGATAAACGGCCTGGCCTTTAGGATTACGTATAACCATTGCGGCAACCTCATCAGCGTTCTTAAAGTCTTTCTTGATATCAATACTGCGGCGAACACCATCTGTTTTTATGGTACCTGCAGATGCAAGTATATTCTCATAACCTATAGAGTTGGTGATATCAGTGAATGTTAGCTGAGCGGCAGACATTTTATTAAGATCAACGTTGATCTGTATCTCGGGCGTTAACGCACCAATCTCGTCAACTTTCGAGATCTCTTTAAAACCTTCAATTTCGTCTTTCAGCAGGTCTGCATATTCTTTTAGCTTTTTCAGGTCGTAATCGCCCGATAAGTTGATGTAAAGGATAGGCAAGTCGGCAACGTTAATGTCTGATACCTGCGGTTCTTTAAAATTCTGGTCGTTTTGCGGAAGGTCCTGGCGGGCTTTATCAACAGCGTCCTGTACATCTATCTTCGCATCCTTAACTTTTACATTAGCCTGAAACTCAGCGGTAATAATAGATACGTTTTGTACTGAGTTTGAAGTTACCTTTTTTAAACCTTTTAATGACTTTAGTTTTTTCTCTAATTGCCTTGTTACCAGGTTCTCTACATTCTGCGGCGATTGGCCCAGGAACTGCGTGGTAACAAATACCTTAGGTACGGCAATATCAGGGAAGTTCTCTTTAGGGAGATTGTTATAGCTGATGATACCCAATACCGTGATCAGGAACATGAGCACGTATATGGCTGTTTTATTATCGATGGCCCAACTTGAGGGCGCAAATTCTTTTTTGATATCTTTCATATCTGTAATAGATAAGGTTGATTGTTAAATGGCAGACTTACTTGCTTTGATCTTATCGCCGTCCTCAATATCAGCAGCGCCTTCAGTAACTATTTGGTCGCCGGCTTTAAGGCCCGATAAAATTTCGGTAACACCACCGTAGGTAACACCTGCTTTAATAGCAGTGCGTTTTGCAGTACCGTTAGCATTTACGTACACATAATCGCCTTCTTCAGAGCGTTGGATGGCTTTAACAGGAACGGTAATAGCATTTGTTTTTGAGTAGTCTGCGATCTTTAAAATAGCCGTCATATTTGGGCGAAGCGTTTTGCGCTGAGGTAATTTCACTTCCACCGCAAAGCTGCGCGATGTTGGGTCGATAGCTTTCGCCGCAAAAGTGATGTTAGTGGTTAACGAATCGTTAGCATCAGGCACAACAACATTTACTTTATTGCCGGTTGCAACGCTGCCAGAATACGATTCCGGCACATCAGCTTTTACTTTTAACACATCAGCATTAACAATGCGGATACCTGTTTGCCCCGGTTGTGCCACTTGCCCAAGTTTAAGGTCCATTTGGTCAACAGTACCATTTATAGGCGATACAATACGGTACATGGCCGCTTGTTCGCGAAGGCCTGATAATGCCTTTTTGCTTGCTTGCAGATTGGTTTGAGCCTGCAGGAACTGTACCTCGGTACCTATTTTTTGATCCCATAAAGCTTTCTGGCGACTGAACAATTGTTGGTTCAATGCCACCTGCGCTTCAGACTGTGCAATGTTTTGCCTAAGCACGCTGTTATCTAACTGTACCAAAGTTTGGCCTTTAGATACATGCTGGCCTACCTTAGTGAAGATACCGGTAATAGTACCCGGCGATTGCGGATAAGCTGTTACGTTATCCTGTGCATCAATTTTACCTTGTATTTGTACGTAGTTAGTAAATGCGCCGCTTTTTACGTCTACTACACCTACCTCGGTAGTTTTGGTCGAGTCGTTGCCACCAACTTCAGCCTGTAGTTTAGCAACCTGGGCGTTTATTTCTGCTTGTTTTTTTTGCAGATCAGCCAGTTGGGCTTTTTTATCTTTCGGCTTATTTGAGCATGCTGCCAATACTGCAAGGGCCGGTAATATGTATAAGTATTTTTTCATGTTGAGTTTGATATGAGTGATTTAGATTATCGTTATTGTATTCTTCCGTAAGCTTTGTCGAGGTCTACCTTACTTACCAAAGCATCATAAAGACCCTGTATATATTTATTGTCTGCATCTTCAAGGGCTGTTTGTGCCTGGGTTACCTCAATGCTTGAGCCTACGCCCTGCTGGTATTTTATTTTTGATACGCGTAATACTTCTTGCGCTAATGCCTGGCTTTGCTTTTGGTTATTAAGTGTTTGCAAGCCGTTTATGAAGTTGATACGTGCCTGGCTGGCCTCAAGCGTTAACGAATTTTTTAAGTTCACTAAGTCGTTTTGAGACTTAAGCACCGTAATTTTAGATTGTTTTATTTGATACTCTCTTTGCAGACCGTTAAAAATTGGGATATTGATACTTAAACCTACATAAGCCGAAGGAAAATTATTGCTGTACAACCGGCTAAAACTATTGTTTTGGTAAGATGCTGCATAGCTTGCATTGGCACTAACCGTTGGTAAGTACTGGGTTTTCTTATTTTTAAGATCAAGTTCATTTAATTTTTTCTGAGTCTCCTGCAAACCGTATTCTATCCTGTTATGATAGAAAGTGGTATCCGCGGTCAGCGCAGCAACATCGTTCTGCAGATCAATGTCAGTAAGCTTACTTACCAGCGACAGGTTGTTTTCTATAGGCATCCCCATTTGAAATTTCAACAACTGATAATTAAGGGCAAGCAAACGCAATGTATTTTCCCGGGTAGTTAATAAATTGTTGTATTGTACAGAAATACGGTCTACATCAATTTTCTCTACAAAACCCTGTTTATTTTGCGCGGTTGTTTGATCAACCTGTTGTTTTAATTGATTAATGTTGGCATCAAGCAATCTAATTTGTTCGCTGTTAACCAAAACCTGGTAATAGGCTTTGGTAACATTTACATTTACCTCGATTTTAGAACGCTGATAGTTTCTGGTAGATAACTCTTTGTAAGTTTTAGAAGCTTTTAAACCAACAAGGTAACTGCCGTTAAATAATATCTGATTGGCCGTTACCGAAAGATTGGAATTGTATTTAACTCCAAACTGTACAGGTATAAAAGTTCCTGCCGGCTGGCCAGCCAGTTCGCCCGGCAACAACTGTGTGGGTATTTTAAGATAATCAGTAAGTGTTGCCTGGCCGTTTATTTGCGGCAATCCTATGCCGGTTGTCTCTTTTACCTTGTATTCAGCGCTTTTAACGTCTAAATTGGCATTAAGCACAGCGTTCTGATGTTTGTAAGCATAATCTACGGCTTCCTGCACCGTAAAATTATAGCTCTCAACAACAGGCTGTGTTTGCGAGAAGCTTTTTAAAGCCCCTGTTAAGCACATTAGTAGGGTAAGTATTCGTTTCATTTGTTGTATATATGGTAGTTTGTTGTGTTGCAAAACAAGTGTTGTTTTTGACAGCCTTATGTCAACAGTGTTGTTGTTAGCTGGCTTTTTTTTCAATATGCTCTGATTTATATTTATCAAGCAGTTCGTGACCTTTCAGCGTGCATATACCATAGTTAAAATGCTCTAACATTTGGTACTGCACTTTCCATGGGTTAAATTGTGCTACCGGGAATATCGCAGTATTAAATCCCATCTCAACCTGGTTAACACGCATCTTAGCCAGTACTTTTACGTCAATATCAGCCCTTATTAAACCCTGGTCTATGCCTTTTAATAAAAGTTCTTCCAGTGTTTTTACCAGTACATCGGCTTTAAACTTCTGAAATTCTGCCCATGATTCGGGGTGATATTTCTGCATATCATGTATCACAATTGGGTTAATGCGCCCGAAGATCTCTTCAGAGGCCTTCATCATGTTGATCATTTCTTCGATCACGTTTGATGATTTGTTGATGATATCCACTATCTGGCATTCATCTTCCTGCAATTTTTTCCTGACCAGCACCGTTACCAGGTCATTTTTATCATTGAAAAAATGATAAATGGTTTTTTTCGACATACCCAAATGGCGGGCAATATCGTCCATGGTAACGCTCCTGATGCCCGCTTGCAGAAAAAGCTCTTCGGCACCTAAAATTATTCTATCGATTTGACCGTTTGACATTATTGGTCAAAACTATGGAAACATTTTTAGATTTCAAAGTTTCCATGATAAATTACTTCTGTATTACAACTGTCCATTTTCCACAATTGTCTATCTTTGCAAAAAAATCACTCAATGGATTTAAATTCCCTAACTGCCATATCTCCTGTCGACGGTAGGTACCGTAACTCAACATCAGCACTTGCAGCTTATTTTTCAGAATTTGCCCTAATTAAATACAGGGTGTTTATTGAAATAGAGTACTTTATAGCACTTTGCGAGCACCCGCTGCCGCAGCTACAAGGCTTTGATAAAGCCAAAACCGAAAAGTTACGCGATATCTACAGAAATTTTTCTGAGGAAGATGCAGTGGCCATTAAGGACATTGAGAAAACCACCAACCATGATGTTAAAGCGGTTGAGTATTTTATAAAAGCTGAGTTTGATAAGCTTGGCTTAGAAGAGTTGAAAGAGTTTATCCATTTCGGCTTAACCTCTCAGGATATTAACAACACAGCTATACCCTACTCGTTTAAACTGGCCTTAGAAGAACTTTACCTGCCGGAGATATCTTCGCTGATAGCTAAATTACAGGAATATGCTAACGAATGGGCTAACATCCCGATGCTGGCACATACCCACGGACAACCTGCATCGCCAACCCGTTTAGGTAAAGAGATACAGGTGTTTGTTGAGCGTTTGGAAAAACAGGTAGCGCAACTGAAAGCCGTACCACATGGTGCCAAGTTTGGCGGTGCTACAGGTAACTTTAATGCACACCACGTGGCATACCCTGCTATTGACTGGAAAGCTTTTGGCAACCATTTTATCAATGATATTTTAGGACTGGACAGGTCGCAGTACACTACCCAGATAGAACATTACGATAACTTTGCAGCGCAATGTGATGCCATGAAGCGTATCAATAATATCATTATTGATTTGGATCGTGATATATGGACGTACATCAGCATGAACTTCTTTAAGCAGAAGATAAAAGCTGGTGAGGTAGGTTCATCGGCCATGCCACACAAGGTTAACCCTATCGATTTTGAAAACAGCGAAGGTAACTTAGGTATTGCCAATGCATTATTTGAACACCTTGCGGCAAAACTGCCTATCTCACGTTTACAACGCGACTTAACCGACTCAACCGTTATGCGTAACATCGGTGTGCCTGTAGCTCACACTATTATTGCTTTTAAATCAACCCTACGCGGACTGAATAAATTATTGCTAAACGAGGCTGCTATCAACTCAAGTTTAGAAGCTAATTGGGCAGTGGTTGCCGAGGCTATCCAAACTATCCTTCGCCGCGAAGGCTATCCTAATCCTTACGAGGCATTGAAAGAACTTACCCGTACCAATACCCAGGTAAATGCTCAAACCATCGCTGAGTTTGTGGATGGGTTGAATGTGAACGATAGCGTTAAAAACGAGATAAAGGCGATCACTCCGCAGAATTATACGGGCATATAATGTGCAGATTTCAAATATGCAAATGTGCAGATGATTCAAAAAGCTAATCTGCATATCTGAAATCTGCATATTTGCACATTAAAGCATCGTCACGACGAGGTCAAAACACTTTAAACAGGATGCTTAAATCAAAACCCTGTTTATATTTGTTCTACTTATAAATAAGAAAACAAGATGAATATCAACGTATATACCGAAGCTACCCCTAACCCGGCAACAATGAAGTTCATTGTGAACAAGTTGCTGATCAACGGCAGTGTTGACTATGCCACTAAAGAAAGCGCTGAAAAATCGCCGTTTGCTAAGGAATTGTACAAATTTAACTTTGTTAACGGTGTGTTCTTCGCCAGCAACTTTGTTACGGTTACCAAAACCGACGGTGCTGATTGGGATGATATACAACCAATACTTAAAGAGTTTGTAAAAGGTGCCGTTGAGGCCGAATATAAAGTACAGGAAACCGAGCAGGAAACTGATGTTGAGTTTGAAGGCACTGAAACAGAGATCAAGATCCAACAGATCCTGAACGATTACGTTCGCCCTGCTGTTGAACAGGATGGTGGTGCTATTGCTTACCGCTCGTTTGATGAAGGTGTGGTTACTGTAGAGCTTCGCGGGTCATGCAGCGGTTGCCCGTCATCAACTGTTACGCTTAAAGCCGGTATCGAGAACCTGTTAAAACGTATGGTTCCTGAAGTTACTGAGGTGGTTTCTGAAGCTCTTTAAGGATTATACTGATTTTGGTGGATGATTTCACCGATATAATATAAAAGGCCGGTTGGATATCCAATCGGCCTTTTTGTTTGATAGCTCACTTACCTAAAAGGAGACTAAACGTTGAAATACTTATCTACATAATCCAGCAACTCTTTAGTTATCTTGCCGTTAGTAGCCACCAGTTCGCGTTTCTTCAACACTTCGCTGCCGCCATGGAAGTTTACCACCTCGCCGCCTGCTTGCTGAACTATGACGATACCCGCGGCAATATCCCAAGGATTTAAGTTATACTCATAAAAAGCTTCAAAACGGCCACATGCTGTATAGCACAGATCAACCGCTGCTGAACCTAAACGGCGCAGGCCGTGGCAATTGCGCATCAGCTCTGTAAAGAGTTTGATGTATCGTTCCTGGTAGCTGAAATCGTAATACGGGAAACCGGTTGCTATAAGGCTATCAGCAACTTTGAATTTGTTGCTAACCTTTATCTCGGTGCCGTTTAAATATGCAGGTGCATCTTTATGGGCCGAGAAGCACTCGTCAAGGTTCACCTCATATACCACACCTAACACAGGCGTGTCGTATTCCTGCAGAGCAATACTTACCGAGAAGCTTGGTAAGCCATGTATAAAGTTGGTAGTGCCATCCAAAGGATCTATAACCCAGTTATAGCGCTCCCCTACCTTCGTGCTGGTTTTTTCTTCGGTGATAAAGCCGGCCTCGGGTAAAATTAACTCAAGTCCGGCTACTATTTTCTCCTCTGCAGTTTTGTCAACGTATGATACAAGGTCGTTAAGGCCTTTGTATTCAATGCGGTCTGCATCAAAGGTTTTGCGTTCTTCACGTATAAACTGACCGGCTTCTTTAGAAACATCTATAACCCGATCAATAATCTGATTGAAGTTCATGATATATCAAGGTAAATTAAGTGATGATACTATGCGTTCACCGCACCGGTTTTGGCAAAACGTTTATTACCAAAGTAAATAAGTAATGAGCCACCCACAACCATAATAACAGAGATCATCTCTGCCTGCGTGAATGATACGCCTGCTACCACATATTTGGTGTTCACGCGTATTAACTCAACGAAGAAACGTTCAACGCCGGCCATTATCATGTAAATGCCGAAGAACACACCCGGCGCTTTAACACGATGGCGCATTTTCCAAAGGATGAAGAATAGGATCAGACAAACTACAGTTTCGTAGAATGGCGTTGGGTATACGGGTAATCTAAGTTCGTTGCAATATTTGCCAACACAGCCCGGGATGTGATTGTCATAATCAGACTGGTCTACATTGTGCGGATATTTAAAGCTCCACATCCAATCTGGTGCCCAGCTAAACCAGCTTGGCTTTGGTTTAAGGTTAGGGATACCCCAGTCGCCATCACCGGCCATCTGGCAGCCAATACGGCCAAGGCCGTAAGAAAGCATCATACCTGCCGCGCCAATATCCAGCATGGTAAAAGGCTTCACACCATGCTTGTTAGCGATATATAATACCGCAGCGCCACCACAAATTAAACCGCCGTAGAAAGTTAAACCGCTAAAGCCTATCAGCATGCCAACAGGGTCTTTCATAAAAGCGTCCCAGTTTTCTAAGGCATTAAAGAGCTTAGCTCCGGCGAAGCCGAAAATGGCAGCCCATAGCAAAATGCTACCCATCAGCTCATAAGGATGAACATCAATGGTACGCTTTTCAGGAGCAGGTAGCACCTGCTTTTTGTTCTCGTAATATGCCCAATAAGCAAAACCGGCAGCACCTAAAATACCACCGATAAGGTTACCGCGGGTAGACAGCAGGAAAGCCTGAGGATCATTAACTGCCGCGCTAAAGTTCAGCGCAACATCAAATATCTTATAGAATATTATGAAGCCGAATATGGCGTTACTTGCTAACTTAAACGTGGTGATCTTAGCACCTACGGTTACGGTTTTTTTAAATGATTTGATATAACCTAAAGCTTCTTTACGCTTAAACTCCTGCGTAAAAGCCCAGTATGCACCCATAAAGGCGATTGCCACAAAAAAACCAAAGGTTTGTACGATCTTAAGAAATTCAACGTGCGCCCCTGTCAGGTATTCAACAAGGAAGTAGAGATTTGGGAACATAGGTGCTTAAGTTTGTCGGGCGAATATAACAGTTAATGCACTAATATCTCTTCGCTTTCTGTTATTTCAACATCACCATCCGGTGAAATTGCTGTTAAGTGCACTGTTTTAATTTCGTTAACCAGTACGGGGTCGTACTTGGCTTTTACCTTAACGTAATTGCGCGTAAAACCGTGCATATAGCCGTCTTTTATATCGCCTTCAAACAGTACCTCATCGGCTTTGCCTAATTGGGTCTCGTAAAATGCACGGCGCTTTTTATCAGACAGGATATGTAGCATCTTGCTCCTGTCTGCACGGGTTGACCCAGGTACAGTTCCGCTCATTTCAGCCGCAGGGGTATTTTCACGTTCAGAGTAAGTGAAAACGTGCAGATATGAAATATCCAGATCGTTAAGGAAGTTATAAGTATCAATAAAATCCTCGCGGGTTTCGCCCGGGAAGCCAACAATAACATCAACACCAATGCAGCAATGCGGCATCAGCTCTTTTATTTTGGCAACACGCTCCGCATACAGCTCGCGGCGGTAACGGCGGCGCATTAAACCTAATATTTTGTTATTGCCCGATTGCAGCGGGATATGAAAATGCGGTACAAAACGTTTTGAGGTAGATACAAATTCGATGATATCGTCGCTCAAAAGGTTGGGTTCAATTGATGAGATGCGGATACGTTCAATTCCTTCAACCTCGTCCAAAGCTTTTACCAGGTCAAAGAATCTGTCTTCGCGCTGGCCGTTACGGATCCCGAAATCGCCAAGATTTACCCCTGTCAACACAATTTCTTTTACACCTGATGCAGCAATTTGCTTTGCCTGCTCAACAGCATTTTCAATGGTATCGCTTCTGCTGGCGCCGCGCGCCAATGGGATGGTACAGAAAGTACATGAATAATCGCAGCCATCCTGCACCTTTAAAAATGTACGGGTACGGTCGCCGATAGAGAAAGACGGAACAAATTCGTTTGCCTCACTCACCGGCTGATTGTAAACAACGGCTTTGGGCTTTTTGGTCAGGTCGGTAATGTGATCTACCAGCTGGAATTTCTCGGCTGCGCCAAGTACCATATCCACACCGGGTATCTCTGCTATCTCCTGTGGTTTCAACTGCGCATAGCAGCCTACAATGGTTACAAATGCAGCAGGCGATATTTTAAGTGCCTCTTTTACTATTTTCTTACACTTTTTATCAGCGTTCTCGGTAACCGAACAGGTGTTGATCACAAAAACGTCGGGCGTATCGGTAAACTCAACGGTATCGTAACCGGCATTGGTAAATAACCTGCCGATAGACGAAGTCTCCGAGTAATTGAGCTTACAGCCAAGTGTATAAAAAGCGACTTTCTTATTCATTTGCAAGCCGCAAAGATAAGATTTTTAGAGATTAGTTGAAGTCAGAGATTAGTCAATTGGTGATTAGAGATAAAGGATAGGTATCTATCCGGTTCTTAAATCACAGAAAAACTAACCATCAAGTCATGCTGAACTTGTTTCAGCATCCCAAATGCAAGACACTATCGCAAAGAAACTATTCCACTCCCCTAACCTTCATCCGTATCACATAAACCGCTTTCGATGCGGTGATAAAAAGCGTTCTCCTGCCCTTGCCGCCGAAACATAGGTTAGCCGTCCATGGCTCAGAGATATCGATATGGCTTATCTTCTCTCCCTTTGGGTTGATGATGGTAACGCCCTTGCCTGCCAAATATAGATTACCCTGTTCATCCAAAGTAATACCATCTGCGGTTTCGGTAAAGAATGAGCGTTTGTTGGTGATATTGCCATCAGGTTTAATATCGTATTTATAAATCTTGCCGGCACCGATATCAGCTACAAAAAGATGTTTACCATCTGGCGTGCCTACAATGCCGTTGGGCTTTACCATGCTGTCAAGTAGGATCGGTTTGTTTTGTCCTTTTCTTAGCAGGAATACTTTCTCGCCGCTCATTTCAGACTTATTGCGTGTCCAGTAGTCGCGCTGAAAATACGGGTCGGTAAAGTAGATGTTGTCGTACTTGTCTATCCAAAGATCGTTAGGGCCGTTGAACAGTTTACCTTCGTAATCCTCAAGCAATACTTTTACCTTTTTCTGCGGACTGATCTGCCAAAGCTGGTTATGTTCATCTGCACAGGCTATCAGGTTACCTTTTGTATCGAAATAAGTGCCGTTGGCACGGCCTGCTTTGTCCATAAAAACGGATAGCCTGCCGTTGGTATCATATTTCCAGATCTTGTTATGGGGTTGATCGGTAAAATAAATATTCCCTTGCCTGTCAACCGCCGGCCCTTCGGTAAACTCAAATTGATTTGACACTAACTTTGGTTTCGCACCGGCATCAAACAGTTGTGATGTTTGCGCAAATGCCGATAATGAGCAAAAGCAAAGGAAAATGAGCAAGCTTCTCATCTTAAAACTTTTGTGGCTTCGGGTTATCCATCATGGCAGCAATGCCATCTTTTGATGCATCTTTAAATAAACCAAAATCGCTTAAGGCAATACTGGCAGATGCTTTAATAACACGCACCCTTACCTTTTGGACAGTCACTTTTTCTGATAATCTTATCAGGCGGTTACCGCCTATGCTGGTTGCTGTTGCAATTTCTTTCCATTTACCATCTTCCCATACATCAACCGCCACCGCATCAATACGCTGACCAAGCTTAATGTTCTCCCGCAGGCGTATCACATCAAACGTAACAGGCTTGTGCACATCGGCTACTATGTTGCCGGTGGTTACTTTATCATCGGTTGCCCAATAGGTGTAGCGGTCTGCATCAGTTAGTTTAGCAGTACCGTATTTGGCGGCGTTTTTACCGCGTACATTGCTGGCGGTAATGGTGGCACCTTTTGCAAGGTTAGAGGCAAAGGTGTTTGTTAATATCGTACCGAAAGCTTTTAACGACGCTACATCATTATTACTTAAGTTACCGGTTTGGTCGGGCGATAGTCCAAGATCAAACGCTGCGCCGCGGCCAACGCTGCTGTAGTATAGTTCTAACAACTTGGTCGGCGTTTTAACCGAATCGTCCTGGCGTTTGTGGTAGAACCATCCCGGGCGCAGCGATACGTCGCACTCTGCCGGCATCCAGAATTTGCCATCGCGGTGGCCATCGGTACCTTCATAATCTTTTACATAGCCGTTGCCCGGTGTTTTGCCTTCATCTGGTGCGTGCGGTGTGTAGGTTGCCCAGCAGGTTTCGCCGGCTTTGCCGTTCTCGTTGCCTACCCAGCGCACATCAGGGCCAACATCACCAAAAATTACAGCGTTTGGTTGCAGTTTGCGGGCTATTCCCCAGGTAGTATCCCAGCCGTAATAGGTTGATCGGTCAATTTTTCTCACCTCGCGTGCGCCACCATAGTAACCGTCGCCGCCATTGGCGCCATCGTGCCAGGTAATAAACAGCGGGCCGTAATTGGTGTATAGTTCTTGTAGTTGCTTACGGTAAACTTCGGTCACATATTCCGGCTTGCCGTAAAACTTGTTATTCCTGTCCCATGGCGAGCAGTAAACTCCCATCTTCATGCCCAGTTTATCGCAGGCCTGGCGGTATTCGCGTAAAATATCGCCTTTGCCTTTCTTGTATGGGCTTTTTGAGATGTTATGATCTGTGGTTTTGGTAGGCCACAGGCAAAAGCCATCATGGTGTTTGGCTACAACGATGATACCTTTAAAACCGCCTGCTTTTGCCGCGCCGACTATCTGCATGGCATCAAAGTTTGATGGGTTCACTATTTCCGGGCTTTCGTCGCCGTAGCCCCATTCTTTATCGGTATAAGTAGCAGTGCTCCAGTGTACAATGCAGTACATGCCGGTTTCCTGCCAGTTTAGCTGCCCTTGGGTGGGTAGCGGGCCGTAAGGTTTTGGTGCCGGTTGTGCAAATGCCAACGACGGAAGCAGTAATAATAATGCCGGTAAAAGTTTCATAAAGCAGATAATTTATAATTGCGCAGGATTACGCTAAAGTAATATTTAAAGCTAAATAATTGGCAGTGCGGGCTATTTCTTTTAAGTTAGCCATCCGTTAAAATATGCCTATGAAACTTCGCTACCTGTTATTGCTTGCACTGCCTTTCGGTGCATTTGCGCAATCGCAACCGGTTTATAAAGATGCTAATAAAGCGATCGACGTAAGAGTAAAAGACCTGCTCACCAAACTTACGCTCGAAGAGAAAATATCCCTTTTAGGTTATAACAGCAAGGCAGTACCGCGTTTAGGTATACCCGCTTATAATTGGTGGAACGAAGCTTTACACGGCGTTGCCCGTGCAGGTGAAGCGACGATATTTCCGCAGGCTATTGGCATGGCGGCTACTTTTAATGATGACCTGCTGAAACAGGTATCGACGGTTATCTCAACCGAGGCCCGTGCCAAGTATAACCTGTCGACGGGTTTGGGCAGGCGTTTGCAGTATATGGGGCTTACTTTCTGGACGCCTAATATCAATATCTTCCGCGACCCGCGCTGGGGCCGCGGGCAGGAAACCTATGGTGAAGATCCTTTCCTTACCTCGCGTATGGGGCGTGCTTTTGTAACCGGTTTACAAGGCGATGATCCGCATTATTTAAAAGCCAGTGCAACGGCTAAACATTACGCCGTACACAGTGGCCCTGAGGCAGGCAGGCACGAGTTTAATGCTATTATTGATGAGAAAGACCTGCGCGAAACTTACCTCTACTCGTTTAAATACCTGGTAGATGGCGGCGTAGAAAGTGTAATGTGTGCCTACAATCGTGTAAACAACGAACCCTGCTGTACCAGTAATACTTTGCTGCGCGATATCCTGCTGAAAGAATGGCAGTTTAAGGGCCACGTGGTGACCGACTGCGGCGCGCTCGACGACATCTACCTTCGACACAAAACCACGCCCGACCAGGTTGTTGTGGCTGCTGACGCTATAAAAGCTGGTGTAGACCTGGATTGCTCTACCCTGCTTCAAAACGATGTGATGAAAGCAGTTCAGCGTGGCTTGCTTAAGAAGGCTGATATAGATAAAGCATTATCTGCTACGCTGCGTACACAATTTAAATTGGGTTTTTATGATGATGCCAAACTGAACCCATATCATGCTTATGGCGCAGATAGCGTGCATAACGCACAACACATTGAATTGGCGCGTAGAGTGGCGCAGCAAAGCATGGTATTGTTAAAGAACGATAAGAACATACTGCCACTGAGCAAACAAAAATATAGCAGCTACATGGTGGTTGGCCCTAATGCTACCTCATACGATGCATTGGTGGGCAACTACCACGGCACGGGCAAAGTGATCAATTTTGTAGAAGGTATTACAGCTGCCGTTGGCCCTGCCGCACGTGTAGAGTATGATTTGGGAGCGGATAACCGCGATACCACGCACTTCGGCGGGATATGGGCTGCCGGTAACGCCGATGTGACCATTGCTGTGCTTGGTTTATCACCGGTTAATGAAGGTGAAGAAGGTGACGCTTTCCTTGCGGCAGGTGGCGGCGACAGGTTGAATCTGGAATTGCCTGCCAGCCATATCGCTTTCCTGAAAAAGCTGCGCAGCGATATGAAGAAACTGATCATAGCGGTAGTAACCGCCGGCAGCGACGTTAACATTGATGCCGTTGCCCAATATGCTGATGCCGTTATCCTTGCCTGGTACCCGGGTGAGCAGGGCGGCAACGCTTTGGCAGATATCCTTTTTGGCGATGTTTCACCATCAGGCCATTTGCCGCTTACTTTTTACAAGAGCCTGAGCAACGTGCCCGATTATAAGAATTACAACATGGCCGGCCGCACTTACCGTTATTATAACGGGCCGGTGCAGTATCCATTTGGTTTCGGATTAAGCTATACCAAATTTGAGTATGCATCTAAAAGCGAATTAAAATTGGGTTATACATTGAAAGATACAGTAAGCTTCACCATCGCTGTGAAAAACACAGGCAATATCAACGCCGATGAGGTGGTGCAGGCCTACATCCAATATCCGCAGGTTGAACGCATGCCGCTTAAAGAGTTAAAGGCATTTAAACGTGTAACGGTCAACAAAGGCGGCGAGACCACCGTTACGATCAATGTGCCTGTTAAAGAATTACAGAAATGGGACTTATATCACCGCGAATGGAAATTGTATGCGGGAGATTACAAACTCATACTCGGCAGTAATTCTGCGGATGAAAAGGTGGTTAAAGAGTTTAAAGTGAAATAACAATTATTGTCATTGCGAGGAGCGATAGCGACGCGGCAATCTCCTCGCGTTAATTATCCGCGAGGAGATTGCTTCTCCGCCATCCGGCGGATCGCAATGACAAATTCTATTAATAAATGTACAGCAAAGAACAAGCATCTCAATTACGGCAAGCATTCTGGACAGCATTTGGGCAGTATATGGCCCCTGTGTTTTCTGCAGAAGGGTTGCGCGTAAACTGGGTGAATTATAAAACAGGTGCCAAGCACATTTATTTCAGGATGCAGGCAGATAATAAATTGGCCAGTATTTCTATAGAGATCGCTCATCCCGATACAGAACTACAGGAATTATATTTTGAACAGCTGGAAACTTACAAGAACATCCTGCACGATACTTTAGGCGAAGAATGGCATTGGCAACTGCATGATGTAGATGAGTACGGCAAAACCATCAGCCGTATTTACAAAGAGATTTCCCCCACCAGTATCTATCAGCAGGAAAACTGGCCCGATCTAATCTCCTTTTTTAAACTCCGCATTATTGCATTGGATGAGTTTTGGAGCGATGTGAAATATGCCTTCGGGGTGAGTGTCTGAACTCGAATTGAAAGAATTTGAAAAACTGTTTTTAAATTAAGTAGTAACTTCTTCAAATTCTTTCAATTCCGAAAATTCGAGCCCCGACAATCCTGTAAATCCTGATTCAGACTTACTTCATATCCTTACAAATACTATCGGCTACTTTAAAATGGCTTTGTAGTTTTGGCAGAGTGGCTTTGGCAAAGTTTTGTACATCGCCGCCGGTGCTTTCAATAGCAGCGGTAAATAGCTTAATGGCCTTCTCGTGATCGTTAACCATCACCTGCGAATAGGCTTTATCAAAGGCAGTATCTGATTTAGTTTTTAAACTATTAAGTGCTTCAGTATGAATAGCGGTAAGCGTGTCACTTAAATTGATCTTAGCTTCGCTGGCTATCTTTTTTAATTGAGCATCAGCATCGGTATGATCGGCTATGATACGTTTGGCCATCGAGGTGATAGATGTATCTTTTGATTGTTTAAGCGCCAACTGCGAAAGTTGTATTTCTGCCAAACCGGCTTCGTGGGCGGTTTCAACAAACACTTTGGCGTTATCGGCCAATGCATCATTATTGTAATTTCTGCCCTTGCGATCGCCGCAGGCCAAAATTTCAAAAACGGTAACCAAAATAAGTATAGCGCCTAACCTTCTCATGTAAATATGGGTTTAATATTTACGTAACAAAGCAGGCGCTATACAGTTTGAAATGCGCTTTATATTTATTGTAACAGTTTTATGCCAGGTTGCGGCCTGCGTTTACAATACCGTATACCGTGCGGATAACCAGCTTATTGTAAATGCCGGTCAATTCCTCATCATCAGTATTGTTAAGGCATTGCAGGGCATAGTGCTGGATGATAACCAATGGCAAAACAATGCGCTCGCGCACGCCGATAGAGCGCCTGTCTACAGGAAACTCTTCCATCAACACGGTCGTTTCGGTAAGTTCAAGCAGCATTTGTTTGGTCAGCTCATATTCGGCTTTTAGACCTTTCCAGAACTTGGCGAATTTTTTATCCTTCTCCATATAAGCTGTAACGCGGAAATCTGCTTTAGACATTGACATCATACAGTTATCCAGCATGGTTTTAAAGAAACCCGACTTGTGGTACAGGTCGCGTACATCTTCCCAGCTGCCATTGTCTTTCATTTTCTTAAGCGCTGTGCCCACACCGTAAAAACCAGGGATGTTTTGTTTTAACTGGCTCCACGAGGTTACAAAACTGATAGCACGCAGATCATCAAGCTTCAATTTGGCACCCGAATTACGTTTGGTTGGGCGGCTGCTGATGTTGATCTGCGACAGTAACTTCAGCGGACTATATTTTTCCAGGTACTCCAGGAACAACGGATGCTCGCGCAGCTCGAGGAATAACTTGTGGCTGTTCTCGGCCATCTCTGCTATCAGGGCTTTGTGCTTGGCATCAAGCAGATCATGATGGTTTGGATGCAATGCCGAGGTAATACCCGCGCTGATCAGCTGCTCGGTATTGAACCTTGCAGTTTCTACCGAACCGTATTGCGAACTTACAGTTTGGCCTTGTATGGTCAACTGGATATGGTCGTTTGCTATCTCTTTACCCATTGATGCATAAAAACGGTGTGTTTTACCACCACCACGTGCAGGCGGGCCGCCGCGGCCATCAAAGAAGGCCAGTTGTATGCCATGCTTGCGTGCCATGGCCGTAAGCTCAACTTTTGCTTTGTAGATACTCCAGTTTGCCATCAGGTAGCCGCCATCTTTGGTACTATCGCTAAAGCCAAGCATAATGGTTTGCTTATTACCACGTGCCTTTAAGTGGCTTTTGTAGAATGGATGCGTGTACAAACGCTCCATTACTTCGCTGGCATGTTTAAGATCGTTAACGGTCTCAAACAATGGCATAAAATCAATGCTCAGTTTATCTTTTTCCCAGCCGCTCCACAGGTGCAGGGCAATTAGTTGCAGAATATCAGATGCCTGCTGGCAATTGCTGATGATAAATCGCTGGCAACCCTTTTCGCCGTTGCTGTGCTGTATCTGCTTCATCAGGCGGATGGTGTTCAGCGTATCCTGTATCAAAGGTTCGGCAGTATCGGGACATTTAAAATCGGCCTGGTTAAACGGCAGGCTTTTTAATTTGGCCACCTCGTCCATGTCGGCATAATTCTTTGGTACGCCGGTGTAAACTTTCTCGGTGGTGTATTTGAAAACATCGCGCAGTACGCGGCTGTCCTGTCTTATATCTAAAGTGGCAAAGTATGATCCAAACAGCTTCACCTTTTCTATGAGGCTCTCTACAATGTTCACAAACAAACCATCGTGGTTGTTAATGAGTGTGTCGCGCATTTCGCGAAGCGTTGTAAGCAGATAAGGTTGCAGGTCTTTAGGGTTTTGCTGCGTATTGAAAGCGTTATCGTAAAGTACCGTTTCTAAAGCCGATATAGTATCGGTTAATCCCCTGAAAGTGATACGGCGTTTCAGGTTTCGGAAATCGCGATAATAGCAACGGAAGATGATCTGTCTTAATAAAGTAGCTACAGAACGAGTAGTCTCTGTAGTAACGTTGGGGTTGCCATCGCGGTCGCCGCCCGGCCAAAAGCCAAGTTCAAGTGCGTTGGGGTTGCCTTCTATATCAAACTCATCTTCGAGTTTTGACTGTATGCCCGATAATGCGTGGTAAAACACATTCTCAAGAAACCACACCAAACTCCTTGCCTCATCAACAGGAGTTGGTGATTTTTTATTGAAGAATGGTGTTTTACCTAATTGCTGCAACAGTACGTCGATAGAAGCGATATCGTTGGTTTTCAAAGCCTCTATCATATCAGTCATGATACCTAAAACCGAATCTGGGTAAAACTGCGTTGGGTGGGCGGTTAATACCAGCCTTAATGAAAAATCCTGCAGTTGCTTGCTGATGTTAGCCCTTGCTTCTTCGCTTTGTGCTGCCTGTTGGATAAGGCTTTGCAGCGAACCGGTATCATCTGTGCGGGTGATCTTGCCGAAGGATGAATCCTCAATAGCATCAAACAAAACTACTTGGCGCTCAATGTATTGTATAAAGCGGAAAAGGCGATTTAACTCTTCGCGGTGATCTACACCAGGAACGTATTTCTTGAAAAAAGAATCGATAATATCATTAGGAGATCTCTGCTCGGCTGCCCCTTTCTCGCAATGTGCACTAAAGAACGGAAGCAACTGACCAATCTCCTTCACCTGGTAGAAAGGCAGCGTTTGGAACAAACTATTATAAAGCTCAAAGCGCTTTACAACTTCCTGGTTAAAAACGGACTCTTTCTGACTAAGCCTAAGCGTTGATGGCATATTTGTACAGGTTTATAGTGTTATATTGGTGTTAACGGCGTGAATTTAATGATCTAAAATCAAAATACCGTATAAACTGCAAAATTTATAACGGTTTAGTTATTTTAATGCAATATTGATTATTGTAAAACCATAGCCGTTTTATTTGTTTAATTTTGCAGCATAAATATCGTGCCTAATAAACAGTAGATGAAAAGCCATCAGCGGGAAATAAAAAGCTTTTTTTACAGCCAGTATTTTTCAGATGGCCTTCGCATGTCTATAGGCATCCTTGCTCCCGCCCTCTTAATGATGGAATTAGGGCATTTTGATGAAGGCCTAACCATGTCGTTAGGCGCTTTATGTATCTGTACCATTGATAGCCCCGGCCCTCTTATCCATAAGCGAAACGGTATGCTTATTGGCAATGCTATATTGCTTGTAGTATCGCTTATAACAGGCTATGCCCGCTTAAATGTAGTTACCCTGGGGATTGAGATAACGACACTTGCCTTTCTGTTTTCCATGCTTATTGTTTATGGTAACAGGGCTGCATCAGTAGGTACATCGGGCCTGCTTATTATGATATTTATGATGGATAAGCGGGTGCCACCGCCTGAAGTCCCGCTGTTTTGCTTAACCATTTTGGCTGGTGGCGTGTGGTATATGCTGTTTGCTATCATCTTCTTCGGGATAAGGCCTTACCGGGCAGCACAGCAAACTTTGGGCGAGAGCGTGGCCGATGTGGCCAACTTCCTGCGTATAAAAGCCGATTTTTACGATACCCGTACTGATGTTGATGAGAATTATCGCAAACTGGTGCTAAGCCAAATACAAGTGAGCAACCATCAGGATGCCGTTAGAGAGATACTGTTCAAGAGCCGTGTGATGGTGCGCGAATCTACCCCTGCAAGCCGTGTGCTGGTAATTACCTTTAACGATCTGGTAGATATGTTTGAGCAGATAATGGCCACTCATTATGACTACAGCTCTATCCGCGAGAAATTTGAAAAGACGGGTGTTTTGGCCGATGTTAGTTGGTTTTTACACCTTATGGCCGATGACCTGGATAACATAGGCTACGCTATTCTGGCAAACAGACGACCGGAAAAACTACATAATTTTGATTTGCCGCTCGAAAGGCTTAAATTGAAGATTGATAATGTTGGTATAGATGATAAGGAAACCAGCAACCTTGTGCTGAAAAAGATCCTGATCAATCTGCGTGACTTGGGCAAAACCATCACCAACATTTACCAATATTACCACTCTAAAGCATCAGATGGGTTGGTACAAAACCTTAACGATGTAGAATACTCTAAATTTGTAGGCCATCAGGATTTTGCACCGCATATTTTCTGGGATAACCTTACCCTTAATTCGGGTGCGTTTAAGCACGCCCTGCGGGTATCATTGGTATGTTTAGTGGGTTTTATTGCGGCTAAAAACTTCTCGTTGGGCGGGCACAGCTATTGGGTATTACTAACCATTATAGTTATCCTAAAGCCAGGTTTCAGTTTATCAAAGCAGCGTAATTACCAGCGTTTGATAGGTACCATAGTTGGTGGTGCCATTGGTATTGTGATTTTATATTTTATTCCCGATAAAACGGCACAGTTCTGCATACTGGTTGGCCTCATGATAGGTACCTACAGTTTTTTAAGGTTGAATTACGTAGTGTCAGTAATATTCATGACGCCTTACGTGCTTATCCTGTTCAAGTTTTTGGGACTGGGCCATTTGAATATAGCGCAAGAACGTATTGTAGATACGCTGATAGGCTCAGGTATCGCTTTTATTGCCAGTTACCTTATATTCCCAACCTGGGAGTTTCAGGTGGTGCAGGAAAGCTTGCAGCAGGTACTTAATTCAAATGTGAATTACCTGCGCAAAGTATCAGACAGTTTATCGGGCAAGGAAGTTACCATTACCGAATATAAACTTGCCCGCAAGGATGTTTATGTAAGTTCGGCCAACTTATCAGCCGTGTTTGAGCGCATGACATCAGAGCCCAAGCGTAAACAGCGCAATATTAAAGACCTGCACAAGTTTGTTGTGCTTAACCATGTGCTGGCATCTTATACGGCAAATATTGCTACCGCGATTATCCGCAATAAACCACAAGGTGTACATCCGGATATGCTTAGATCGGTAAAGAAAAGTATAGCTGTATTAAAAGAAGCCATCAACCGCATGAGCGGAAAGATAGAAGAACCCAAAAAGCTTGATGATGCCATACGTTTAAGCAGTATACCGTCACCAGAAACTTTACCCCTGCCACTAACCGCAGATGAGAACCTGATGAAAGAGCAGCTTGGGTTTATCCATAAAGTATCAATAGATCTGGCAAAGATCACTGATAGTGTATTAAGATAGAGCTATCGCTTTGCGAAGATTCGCATTTGTGCCACGTTTAACGAACCTGGTTTTATCGGGGCATCGCGTTCTGGTATATCCAACGCGCGGCGTATGTCGTTATCCGTATCTTTATTAATAATGCGGCCACGCTCGTAAAGTGGCATAAATTCCAGTGTGGTAGTACTTACGCCGGGTAATTTAACAATGTCTTTATCCAGGTCAAATACAGCAATATCTATCGGTATAATAACACGGCCGTCATCAAGGCCAACATCGTTG
Organism: Mucilaginibacter conchicola; assembly: GCF_003432115.1. Taxonomy (GTDB): domain Bacteria; phylum Bacteroidota; class Bacteroidia; order Sphingobacteriales; family Sphingobacteriaceae; genus Mucilaginibacter; species Mucilaginibacter conchicola. The sequence goes on along the minus strand of NZ_QWDC01000001.1, from coordinate 368,159 downwards.
CTCTCCATATCCAATATAATGTAGCGTACTTTACGGGTTTCAGCGTTAAATAATAACTCTGATACCTCGCCTACCTTGTTCTTATGAGTATCAAGTATATCCCAGCCCATAATATCCGGTTGGTTATCTGCTATTTCAAAATCACTTTCATTTAATTCTTCAAGGTGATCGTAATCACCGGTGTTATCTGCAAAGTCCATTTTTGTTGTGTTTAAGTTTTTATTGTGCTGCTTTATCCGGAAAGGCTACTATCTCTACACTGCGATTGAGCGCTCTTCCTTTTTCGGTGGCGTTTGTGGCCACTGGTTGCTGTTCGCCCATCGAGTGGATGGATATCTGGTCTACCGGCAAGCGGCCCTGTTTGGTTAACCAATCTTTAACAGCTTCAGCACGTGCAGCACCGAGGTTCTTATTTGCAATGGTATTCCCAATAGAATCTGTATGGCCGTAAACGCCTATATTAGCGTCCTTATAACGTTTAATTAAGGAGGTTACTACCTGTTGTAAGGCAGTTTCAGAAGCCGGCATTATCTTGCTATCTCCTTTTTTGAAAAGGATATTTTCGCCGAGGCTATAAATGGTATAATGGTCGTTACCTTTTACGATAACTGCAGTGTCTGTTACCTCTTCATAGTTTGATGCCGGGATATTAAAATCTATCTTACTCCAATCTGGCTGTGTGGTAACTATGGTATTGCTATCGAGTTTTGCGGTATCTTGTTTAATAGTATCGGCTGCATCAACTTTTAGGGGGGAGCTTTTATTGCAACCTTTATAAAGTAAAACAGCCGCGCCCGCAGCTAGTATCAGAAAAATGATCAACAGCCAGGCAGAGCTATGCTTTTTAGGCTGTACATCTAATTGTGCCATTGTTGTGTTCTTGTTTGGTTGACAATAAGCACAAACCACGCCAAATGAATTTCTGATGAAATAAAAAAGGGTTGTACAGTTATTACAGGTGGTTATTGCGGTGATATTACAGGTGTGCACAACTCGTGCACAGCAATGTTACAAGCTCCATCCGCGTATACCGACTTCAATTTGCTACATTCGTGCATATAAAAGCCCTATATCTTAACAGAATGAAAAACTTTAACAAACTATTTATTGCAGCCGCTTTATGCGTAAGCAGTTCTGCTTTTGCGCAAAACAACAATGCGGTTGTAGATAAAATTGTAAAAGAAGCTACTGAGAACTCGCAGCTTCAGACCCTTGCGCATGAACTTTTTGACGGCATTGGCCCACGTTTGGTGGGTACCCCGCAATATGACCAGGCAGGCAAATGGGCGCTTGATAAATATAAAGGCTGGGGCATTACAGCCAAACAGGAAAAATGGGGCGACTGGCGCGGTTGGGAACGCGGCATATCGCACATTGATATGGTTTACCCGCGCGTGCACAGCATTGAGGGTACACAGTTGGCCTGGAGCCCCGGTATGAAAGCAGCAGTTACCGCCGAGACGGTTATCCTGCCTGATGTTGCCGATTCTGCAGCATTTGCCAAATGGCTTCCTGCTGTTAAAGGCAAGTTTGTAATGATATCGATGAACCCGGTAAGCGGCCGCCCGGATGATAACTGGAAAGAGTTTGCTTTACAGGAGTCAATTGACAAAATGAAAGCTGAGCGTGGTGCCCAAACCGAAGCATGGCGTAACCGCGTTAAAAAGACCGGGTACAATGGCCGCACCCTGCCGGTGGCTTTAGAAAAAGCCGGCGCTGCGGGTATTATTACTAATTATTGGTCGCAAGGATTTGGAGTGGATAAGATATTTGCTGCCTACACCAAAACTATACCTACCGTTGATATCGCTTTGGAAGATTACGGCCTGCTTTACCGCTTGACAGAAAAGAATGAGAAACCGCGTATTACCATCCATACCGAATCAAAAGAGTTGGGCCCAAAAGCTACCTTTAACGTCATCGGCGAGATAAAAGGCAGCGAGAAACCAAACGAGTATGTGATGCTATCAGCTCACTTCGACTCATGGGACGGCGGAACAGGCGCTACTGATAACGGTACCGGTACTTTAACTATGATGGAAGCCATGCGCATCCTTAAGAAAGTGTACCCTAAACCAAAGCGTACTATCTTGGTAGGCCATTGGGCCAGTGAAGAGCAGGGTTTGAACGGCTCACGTGCTTTTGTTGAAGACCATCCCGAAATTGTAGCTAATCTGCAGGCATTATTTAACCAGGATAACGGTACAGGCCGGGTTGTAAATATAAGCGGACAGGGTTATGCCAAAGCGGGCGATTTCATCAGTAAATGGCTTGAGGTTGTACCTGATACTATTCGCCATCAGATAAAAACCAACTTCCCGGGCACACCTGGTGGTGGCGGTTCTGATTTTGCATCATTTGTTGCAGTTGGCGCACCGGGCTTCTCTCTGGGTTCAAACAGCTGGTCGTACGGTAATTATACCTGGCACACCAACCGCGATACTTATGATAAAGTTGTGTTTGATGACCTGCGCAGTAATGCCATCCTAACAGCTATACTGGTATACATGGCATCAGAAGATCCGAACAAATTCCCTCGCGATAAAGCAACCGGCGAAAATGGCCAGCCTATAAAATGGCCGGAACAAGGTAAAGCTAACCGCCACGGTGGTTTTGAATAAACTTTGCTTACAATAAACAATAAAGCCCGCCCGGAATATCTCCGAAGCGGGCTTTTTATTAGGATTGTTGTTATTGGTTTAGAATACAAATTTCTGTACCGAACTGCGGAAGCTGTAGATAGCGCCATTCTTGCTATCGAGCAACAAGCCCCATGAACCGTTCATGTTAACCCCCAGCAGCGGGCCGGTGTACAATGGTTGCCCGTTGGTAAACTCTTTACCATTGCCGCCAATGGTGGTTACCTCGCCGGTACGGGTAGCTATTTTGCGGATACGGAAGTTGCCGTTATCGCTCACATAAAGATCGAGGTTTGATACGGCTATGCTGCGGATATCGTTAAACTGCGCTTCGGCAATTGCACCATCTTTATAACCGTTGGCATATTGTGAAATTACCGGTGTGATAGTAGCATCAGGAGCGATTTTATATATAGCTGCCTGCGTTGGTACATCGGTAGTATATTTACCTTTCACGTAGGCTACTACATAGAGGTTATCGTTGCCATCAATATCCATAGCATAAGCACCGCGGCCACCAAAAGCACCGCCTGTACCACCTTGAATGTACTTTTCAGCGGTGGCCTCTTTTTTTACTTTCAAGATGTCAGGTGTATTGAAATTCTCACTTAGTACATAGTATTGGCCTTTGCTGTCAACTTCCATTCCTTTAATGCTTTGGTCATACAGGTAAGTTTCAAACTCTTTGGTAACTAAATCCTGCGATGATATAGTGGCCATATAAGTTTTAACCTGCCCGTTTGGCCATGTACTTAGGTATAATAAGGCATGTACCACACCGTTCTGATCGTTTGTTAAGCCTATACATTTGTAGCTGTTGATGGTAACAAAATTGATCTCGGTTTTGCTGAAGGTTTTAAGCACGTTACCGTTGTAGTCCATTTTCACCAGTTGCTGGTTTTCGTCTACTACATATAGGTTACCTTTGCTATCAACAGCGCGGTTCCCAAAATCATACGGGCCACTGCTTATCCTGGCGGCCTGCCCTTTGGCGCCCACATTAACCGGCGGATCTACAACAATTACGTCAATAGTGAACTTAACATCCAACCCGTTTGCCGGTGTAACATCGTAACCTTTTACTTTGATAGTAATATTGCCTGTTTCAACACCTTGCGGAACTTCAACAGTTAATTGTGTTGCGGTGGCAGATTTTACCGCGGCTGTTTTTGTGCCAAACTTTACTTCATTTTCGGTAGTAACGGTGCTGAAATTGGTACCTGTTAGAGTGATCACATCTCCCACTTTACCGTGCGATACAGAGATGGCAGTTAGCGTGGCTGCAGGTACATAGGTAAAGGTAGGGCCCTCTTTGGTTTCGCTGTTTTTTACTTTAACGGATATTTTACCGGTTGTGCCGTTTGCCGGCGCCTTCACTTCTACTTTGGTGGCTGTTGCACTTACTATTGTTGCATCAACACCGTTAATTTTCACTACATTATCAGCCATTGTAGTGCTGAAATTTGTACCGGTAATAGATATCACATCGCCCGCGCGGCCGCTGGTTGGCGCAATATTCTCTATTGTTGGCGTGGCTGCAACCGGTGTAGGGTCAACAATGTCTGATTTTGGTTTGATGGTGGTTTTATAACCCGCATAAAATACAGAACCTGTAGAAGTAAACTCCCGGCCCGCAGCATCTTTAAAAGTTAAATTCCACTCCATTGAAAAACTTCCGTCTTCGTCAATGGTCATTTTAATAAACCCGCTAAATGCATAATAAGCGTTGCCGGCGTTGTTATACACGATGTAGGTTTGCAAAACAGGCGAAGTGCCATTGGCCTGGATCTTAACGCCAGGTGTACCAGGGTTAAACGAGGTGCCAGCTTTTTTGGTGATATCAACCTGCCCCGCCTTCATATCGGCGATGAAGAATTTCATACTTGATGAACCATCCAAGGTTATATCCGTAAGGTTGCTTTTTATAGCATCGCCGTCGGTAGAGTAAAAGGTGTTTTTAACCTGGCTTTTATCGAGTTTGAATGATTTTCCATCGATAGTACCGTTAAAGGCAGGCTTATCTTCTTTTTTGGGTGGTACAGGGTCTGGCTTAACGTTGTTGTCTTTTTTGCAAGCACTGATAAGGATGGTAAACATCATCGTCAGGCTTAGGATCTTGGTAAAGGTTTTTTTCATGATCTGTGGGTGTGTTTAGTTTGCCTAAAGGTCGGGCTTAAACACACGCAGGTAAATCAGTGGAAAAGGGCATATTTATCTGCGGGATTTCCGCAAAACAACAAAGGCTTCCCTAAAGAAGCCCTTGTTAAACATTTGTTATATCTTATTTTTGCCCCATGGCGTATTTGATACCGCCAAGCAGGTGTTTCAAAAACAAAGGTTCACTGTATGAGGCATCGGTATGGCCCAAAGCTGTATAAAACGCCCTGCCGCCATCATAAGTGTGGTACCATGCCATTGGGTGGTTATCGCCGTTTTCGCCACCGGTATAGCTTTTTTCATCTATTTTGATGAGTATGTGTAGCCCCCCGGCTATCCACTTGTAATTATACCATTCATCCAACCGGCGCCATGTTGCAGGCAAGTGTTTGGTTGCTATGAAGTTTCTGTCTACTACTTCTAAATTGGCTTCCTGTTGTTTGCTGGGGTGGCTTTTAAAATAAGCGCCTACCAGGTTACCGTACCATGGCCAGTCGTACTCGGTATCTGTTGCGGCATGTACGCCTACAAAGCCGCCACCTTGTTTTATGTATCGCTCAAACGCGGTTTGCTGCTCTGCATTCAGCACATCGCCGGTGGTGCTCAGAAAAATGATTGCTTTGTATTTTTTCAGATTATCCAACGTAAACAGCGCAGAGTTGGTGGTGGTATCCACATCAAAATTGTTCTCCTGCCCCATTTTAATAATGGCAGGAATACCCACAGCTATCGACTCGTGATGAAAACCAGCCGTTTTGCTGAAGATAAGCACCCGCGGTTTCGCAAAGCCAAAAGTGATTATCGTGACAAAAAGTAAAGCAAATGATAAGATGTATTTTTTCATAATGATGTTAAATCTTAAACTCTAAAGAGTACAAAACTAATCTCTAATTAACTGATTCCGCCCTTCTTCAACTCCTGCACGGCAAAATTTGCAGCACGGGCAGTAAGGGCCATATAGGTTAACGATGGGTTTTGGCAGGCAGATGAGGTCATGCATGCACCATCGGTAACAAAAACGTTTTTAGCATCCCAAACCTGGTTATGCTTATTTAATACCGATGTTTTTGGATCGCGTCCCATACGTGCGGTACCCATTTCGTGTATACCATCGCCAACGTTGTGCCCTTTATCGTGTGTTTCTACATTTTTTACACCGGCAGCTTCCAGCATGGCTTTGGCTTCGTTAACGATATCTACACGCATTTTGCGCTCGTTGTCTTTTATCTCGGCATCCATAGAAAGTACCGGCAGTCCCCATTTGTCTTTCACTTTAGGGTCAAGGGTGATCTTGTTATCGTGGTATGGCAACAACTCGCCGAAACCGCCTATGCCCATTGTCCAGGCACCCGGTTCGCTTAATGCGTCTTTATATTTTGTACCGATACCATACTCGGCTATTTCGCGGCTCCAGCCCTGGCGGCCCGCACCACCCTGGTAGCCAAAACCACGCAGATAGTCGCGTTTGTCATTACCAATATTGGCAAAACGAGCCAGGTAAACACCGTTTGCCCTTCGGCCAAAATAGTATTTATCTTCATAACCCTCTACCAAACCGCTGGCACCAAGGTTATAATGATGATCCATAATGTTATGGCCCAGTTCGCCGCTGCTGCTGCCCAAGCCTTGCGGCCAAATATCGGTAGCCGAGTTCATCAACACCCAGGCACTGTTCAGTGCTGAAGCATTCAGGAATACCACTTTAGCATAATACTCATACGTTTTATTAGTTTCAGTATCCAGTACCTCTACGCCTTTGGCTTTTTTGGTATCCTTGTCATATAACACTTTGGTGACGATGGATTGCGGCCTTACCGTAAGGTTGCCTGTTTTAACGGCAGCCGGCAAAGTTGATGACTGCGTGCTGAAATATCCGCCAAACGGGCAACCTTCCCAGCAGCGGTTGCGATACTGGCAATTGGTGCGGTTGTTATATGGCACCGTAATATTAGCAGAGCGGCCAATGATCATGTGCCTGCCAAATTTCTTTTTAATGCTGGCAGCCACATCTTTTTCCACCACGTTCAATTCCATAGGCGGCAGAAAATGGCCGTCCGGTAAATTCGGGATACCTTCCATTGACCCACTTATACCAATGAACTTTTCTACATGGTCATACCAGGGGGCTATATCTTTATAGCGGATGGGCCAGTCTATCGCCCAGCCGTCTTTAGCGTTGGCTTCAAAGTCAAGGTCGCTCCAGCGGTAGCTTTGCCTGCCCCACAAAATAGAGCGACCACCCATGCGGTATGATCGCCACCAGTTAAAAGGTTTTACTTCTGTGTATGGTGCTTCCTGCTCATTAACCCAGGCATCCATTATAGGTTCAGATGCACCCCAGTTACGGGATATTACCGGCCGTTGCTTGCGTTGTGCCTGTGTTACGTTGCCGCGGTGTTCAAACTGCCAAGGGGCATTGTTAGCGGTTTTATAATCTTTAATGTGTTCGTAGTTGGGGCCACGCTCCAGCATAATGGTTTTAAGGCCGAGTTCGGTAAGCTCTTTGGCAGCCCAGCCGCCGCTAATGCCCGAGCCAACCACAATGGCATCATACGTGTTGTTGGCCGCAGCCTTTAAGTTAAGGTTAGCAGAATTATTTTCCATTTACAGCAGGTTTTGCCGGTGTAGGGTGCCCGGTGGGTTAATTGGTTAAAACAATACTATCAATTAAAAGGCAATAAATCAATTGTAAATTAAACAATTGCCCGTACTGGCTATATTCCTCGCTATGCTGTATGTTTGTGTATGCTTCGTGTATCACAACTCATTATCTATCCCATTAAATCATTAGGCGGTATTGAACTGACCACCGCTAAAGTAACCGACCGCGGCCTTGAACACGACCGCCGCTGGATGCTGATAGATGATGATAACCGCTTCCTCTCGCAACGCGAATATGCGCAACTGGCGCTGTGCAAAGTGAGCGTAGAAGATGATGGCTTAAGTGTTACCTATACGCCAGATGGCTCATCCATAAAAATTCCTTTTGAACCTATTAAACAGGATGCCCTTGAGGTAACCATTTGGGATGATACCTGCAGCGGCCAGCTGGTTAGCGATGAAGTTGATGCCTGGTTTACCGAAAAGTTAGGCAAGAGCAGCCGCTTGGTTTATATGCCAGATGAAACACACAGGCAAACAGACCTGCGCTACACCAGTGAAGGTATGGTAACCTCATTTTCTGATGCCTACCCCCTGCTCATCATTGGTCAGGCGGCGCTGGATGACCTTAACTCACGCCTGGATGAGGCGCTGCCCATGAACCGCTTTCGCCCGAATGTGGTATTTACAGGCGGCGCACCCTACAGCGAGGATCTGATGAACCATATCCAAATTAACGGACTGGATTTTTACGGCGTTAAACTATGCGCCCGTTGTATCATGACCACTATCAATCAGGAAACCATCGCCAAAGGCAAAGAACCTTTAAAAACGCTGGCAAAATATCGCCGCAAAGGCAATAAGATACTATTTGGGCAAAACCTGGCTTTAATAGGTACGGGTAACATTAATGTAGGCGATGAGCTGACTGTTCTATCAACCCATACCGAAGAACGTTTTATTGTTGGCAGCGATGCGCCTACTTCGGCAGCTTAACTTTGTAAACACGGTAAGGGTATTCCACTTTATCCTGCCCGTTGTTATATTTCGGCAGCCTGTGCATTTGCGATGCGCTGAGGTATAAATAACCATCAGTACCAATCCCAAATGAATCGGGCCAAATCAAGCGGTTATCCTGCACCAGCGTCTTTACTTCTCCGTTCGGTTTTACGTATTGGATGGCGTGCTCTACAGAGTTACTCAAATAGATGTATCCCCTGCTATCGGCTATCATACCGTGACAAACGCCGGTTTCGGCAACGGTCTCTACTTTGCTGCTCAGGTCGTCATCGCTAAGGGTAACGTTGGCCAGAAACTCGGTTGCAATACGGTACAATTTGGTTTGGTTGATGGCCCTGAAATAGAACCACTGATTATCATGCGTTAAAGCAATGCCGTTTACATTTGATGTGAAAGGCTTTCCGCTTTGGTCGATAACGTCTTTGCCATCCAAATGCAGTTTAAAACCGGCCGTAACTACCGTACTTTTATCATCTTTCAATACAATGCGGCTTTTGCCGGTGTTAAGGTCGAGCACTACAATGGCATGGAGTCCCGGATCTGACAAGTAGGCCAACTGGCGGCTGTTATCCACGCAAACATCATTCAACGCGCTTTGGTCTTTCGGCAGATCATCAAAATCATAAATACGCTGTACTTTGTTATCATCCAGGCTAATCTTAATCAACTTGAATTTGCCTTCCTTCTTTTTGTTATCACCGATAACAGCAGCCCCGCCACCCGGTGCCGAATCCAATACCCAAAGGTTGTTCATGCCGTCAGCATACAAGTCCTGCACGTTTACAAAATGAGTTTCGGTTTGGGCGGTATCTATTTTATTCCATTCCGTGTTTGGGAACGCAATGCGCTGGCCGTTTTTGATCTCGGTTAGTCCGTATAAGTAAGGCTCGGTATTCGGGAACGATACGAATAACCTGTTGCTTTTAGGTGCAACCGTTACACCGATAGGTTGATTTTTGCCAAATTGGGCAACCTCTGTAAGTTGTTGTGCGTTGCTGTTAAGCATAAAACATAATAGAAATATTGTTAGAATATTTTGCTTCGACATTACCTTATAATCTATGTTTGTTTTCAGATATTGATCTGAACATGAAAAGACTTTACACGTTAACCCTACTGTTATTTCTTTCGTTGAGCACAATGGCTCAAACTAATGACAAAAACATAAGGCTTTCTGTTTTAAGAAAGGGAATTGTAGGCAAAACCTTTGTCTTCGGCAAATGGACAAAAGAAGGGGAAACACAAACAGATCTGACCTATTTGGGTGAGGTAAAAACCGATTCAGGTAAAGTTTACAAAGTAATGAACTCTATATGGTATTGGGGTTCATCACACAAGGCCACTTCCCGGATATTGATATTTGATGGGAATAATATATTTAAAGGCGATTATTATGTAACAGTGGTTAACAATCTTCCTACAAAACTGGTCAACAGAGAGATGATATTTGATAATAAAAATAATTTTGACTGTGATATCTCGACCTTGAGCAAAGTTAGTTTCAGGAAGGGAATACCCATGCAGTTTTTTAGAGCATGCAAAGGCAATAGCGGTGATATTTATTCTTTTAGTAAACCTTAGGACAAAATGCCCGTTGTATTTCTTATCATCAAAATGAGTTAACTTAAAATTTACTTGTTAAAATTGCGTTGTTAATTTTTAGCTGTGCCCGGGGCTATGATTTGGGCTGATTATTTTACATCTTTACCCAATGTTCAAGGAATTAAAGAACCGGTACCTAAGATATTTCGCGATCTTCGTTTACTTTATCATAATTTTTTTCTGTTCTATTGAACTGAACTTTCTATGGCTTTTTGGCTACTCGCCTGATATGAAGGATATTAAACAACCTTCCATGTCGCTGGCCTCAGAAGTTTACACCGCCGATGGCAAACTTATCGGCCGTTTTTATAAAGAAAACCGCTCTCCTGTTGAATATAAAGCCATTTCTCCTGATATCATCCATGCCCTTGTTGCTACCGAAGATGCCCGTTTCTATAAACATAACGGAGTAGATTTCATTGGTTTTGTAGGCAGTTTACTATCAACCGCAAAAGGCGACCGCCGTGGTGGCAGTACCATTACGCAACAGCTGGCAAAAAACCTTTTCAGCACACGTAAACGTAAATCGCAAGGTATTATAAGGCATATTCCGGTATTAAAAACTGTGGTGTTTAAATGTAAAGAATGGCTTACCGCTTTTAAGATAGAGCGCCAGTACAGCAAGGAAGAAATTCTTACCTTATACTTAAATACCGTCCCGTTTGGTAATAATACTTTTGGTATAAAAACGGCTACACTGCGCTACTTTAATAAGATGCCAAACGCCGTTACTCCTGCCGAAGCCGCTACGCTTATTGGGATGCTGAAGGCGACATCAACTTATAATCCACGCACTAACCCTACCCGTTCTATTGAGCGCCGTAACGTGGTTTTAAGCCAGATGGCAAAGTATGGTTATCTGAAACCAGAAGAGTTTAAAAAAGAAACTGCTAAGCCGATCGGTTTAGATCTGAGTTATATCGATAATACAGGCTCGGGCGATTCATATATCCGCCACGCGGTTGAAAAATGGCTGGACAAATGGTGCAAAGAGAACGGCTACGACCTTTACGAAGATGGCCTGAAGATCTACACCACCATCGATTCAAAACTGCAGCAATACGCCGAGGAAGCAGTAGACCAGAAAATGAAGATGCTGCAAAAGCGTTTTAATAATCTTTGGGGTAATAAAAACCCGTGGCGCGATAGTAAGGGTGTTGAGATAAAAGATTTTATCCTGAAGAACGAGCAACGCCTGCCTATCTACAAACTGCTGAGCAAAAAATATAACGGCGATACCACCAAGATCAAAGAATATTTTGAGAAGAAAAAACGTATGACGGTGTTTACCTGGAAAGGCGATCAGGATACTACCTTCTCTACTGTAGATTCGATAAAATATTACGCCAAAATACTTAACACAGGTATGATGACCATGGAGCCATCAACCGGTAAAATAAAAGTTTGGGTGGGTGGTATCGATCATAAATATTTTAACTATGATCACGTAAACCAGGCCAAGCGTCAGGCAGGTTCAACCTTTAAGCCTTTTGCTTACGTAACCGCTTTAGATAATGGCTTTACCCCTTGCGATAAGTTTACCGATAAACCGGTGACCATCAAATTTAAAGACCAGGGTAAAGATGATGTGTGGGAACCCAAAAATGCCGATTTCCATTTCTCGTACCGTGAAATGTCGCTGCGTTGGGCAATGGGCAAATCGGTTAACTCTATCACCGCACAAGTAACTGAACATGTAGGCTGGGATAAGATTGTTGATTATGCACACAAAATAGGCATAGAAAGTTATTTGAAATCGGTACCGTCGGTTTCCCTGGGTTCTAACGATGTTTCGGTTTACGAGATGGTACGTGCATACAGCACTTTCCTAAATAAAGGAGAAAAAGTAGATCCTATACTGGTAGAGAAAATTACCGACCAGGATGGTGACCTGATAAAAGAGTTTAAGCTGAAATCAGAACGCGTACTGAGCGAAGAAACTGCGTGGCTAATGCTTTATATGTTCCGCGGTGGTATGGAAGAACCGGGCGGTACTTCGCAAGCGCTTTGGGAATACCCGGGCCTTTGGAAAAAGAATAACCAGATAGGTGGTAAAACCGGAACCTCGTCAGACTATGTGGATGGCTGGTACATGGGTATCACTAAAGACCTGGTAACTGGTGTTTGGGTTGGTGCTGATGACCGCAGTGTTCACTTCACCTCGTCAGAAACCGGCGAAGGTTCACATACGGCGTTGCCGATATTCGGAGCATTTATGGAGAAGGTTTATGCCGATCCGAAATCCGGCTATACATACGGGCCTTTCCCAAAACCATGGAGTAAAATTACTAAAGAGTATAACTGTCCTTCGCCGATAATACGTGAGGAAGAGACATCAAGTGATAGTACTGAAATGCCAATGGACACCACCGCGACTCCCTCACCCGCGCCGGCTCCTGAAGAAGGTACTGCAGAAGGCAACCCGCCACCAACCACCTAAAAGGTTGCCGGCGTTTGTTTAAAGGCAGTGTTTTATTAAATTTAGCGTATCTATTTTTTCATTATTTATGAAGAGACGTTTCCCCTTTACCTTAAGCGTTAAACATGCTGTGGCTTTGCTATGCCTTGTTGTTTCGGCAATATTTAGTAACCCGGCAAAAGCCCAATACTTTGGCCAAAATAAGGTTCGCTATAAAAAGTTGGACTTTAAAGTTTATAAAACCCCGCACTTTGAGATCTATTATTACATGAAGAATGATAGTCTCATCAAACGTTTTGCTCAGGAGAGTGAGTTATGGTACACCCTGCACCAGCAGATCTTTCGCGATACGTTTAACAAACCCAATCCTATTATCCTTTACGCTAACCACCCCGATTTCCAGCAGACCACTGCCATTGACGGTGAAATTGGTGTAGGTACTGGTGGTGTTACCGAAGGTTTAAAGAACCGCGTGGTGATGCCGATAATGGAAACCAACCAAACCACGCGCCACGTGTTGGGTCACGAGTTGGTGCATGCTTTTCAATACCACACGCTGCTGGGGCGTGATTCATCAAATTTCGAGAATATAGGCAACCTGCCCTTATGGATGATTGAGGGTATGGCTGAGTACTTGTCCATCGGTAAAAAGGATGCCTATACCGCCATGTGGATGCGCGATGCTTATTTGAATAAAGATATCCCAACGGTTAAGGACCTTACCGAAAGTAATAAATACTTCCCTTACCGTTATGGCGAGGCCTTTTGGTCGTTCCTGGGTTCTACTTATGGCGATACCATCATCGTACCTTTCTTTAAGAACGTAGCGCGTTTTGGTTTACAATACGGTATCCGTCGCACATTTGGGTACGATGATAAAACGCTATCCAAACTTTGGCAAAACTCTATCATCAATACCTACAAGCCTTTCCTTAAGGATACCGTTCAGAAACCGGTTGGCCTCAGGATAATTGATGATAAGGTGGGCGGCGATCTCACAGTTGCGCCTTCTGTTAGTCCGGATGGCAAGTATCTGGCATTCTTGTCGTCAAAGAATTTGTTTAGTATAGATCTTTATCTGGCCGATGCTAAAACGGGGCGTATTGTGAAACAACTCACAAGTAAAACATCAAATACGCATATTGATGAATTTAATTTTATAGAATCGGCCGGTACCTGGTCGCCGGATGGTAAAAAATTTGCTTTCAGCGTTTTTGCCAAAGGGCGGAACCGGATGTTGGTAGTAAGCGTGCCGGATGGTCGCATACTTCAGGATATATCTATGGGCAAGGCCGAGCAATTCAGTAACCTTTCCTGGTCGCCGGATGGCAAGAGCGTTGTTTTCCAGGGGATGTCTGAAGGCCAAAGCGACCTATATTTATACAACTTTGATAGCAAGCAGGTTAAGCAGTTAACCAATGATAAGTTTTCAGATTATCAGCCAAATTTCTCAAAAGATGGCAAGCATGTCATTTACAGCAGCGACCGCGCAACTTATGATAAATCGCTTTCGCAGGCGATAACGTTTAATTTAGCCGAACTTGATCTGGAAACCGGAAAGGTTACCAATATCAACGTATTTGATGGGGCAAATAACTTAAACCCGCAATATTCGGCAGATGGTTCGCAGGTTTATTTCCTGTCAAACCGTGATGGTTTCCGCAACCTTTACCGCTATACTTTTGCAAGCGGTAAGGTGGAGCAAATGACAGACCTGTTTACCGGTATCAGCGGTATCACCGAGTTTTCGCCGGCATTAAGTGTGTCTAATAACGATGATGTGGTGTACTCCTATTATCGCGCTCAAAAATATTCTGTTTACAATGCAAAGGCTTCAGATTTTAAACCCGTAGCGGTTGAGCCGGGCGTCACTGATTATACAGCTGCTTTGTTACCGCCAACCAAAGCTGTTGGTGTAGATTTGATAAACAGCAACCTGAACAACTATCTTGCTTATCGTAAAATACCGGTTGATTCCATCCACGCAGTTGCTTACAAACCTAAATTTAAACTGGATGCACTGGCAAGCAGCGGCATTGGTGTTGGTGTAAATAGTGTTTACGGCGCAGGTTTATCAAGCGGTGTACAAGGCGTGTTTAGTGATATATTAGGCCGTAACCAGATCTATGCCGGTGCGGCAGTAAATGGTGAGATATATGATTTTGGTGCATCGTTCCTGTACCTTAACCAAAAGGGCCGCTGGACATTTGGTGCCGGCGCTTCGCATATTCCTTACCAGTCGGGTTTTTATAACGAGGTTTTTACCACAAAAACAATTGACGGAAAAAGTACGCCGGTTTATGAAACCCGTACAGATATCATCCGCACGTTTGAGGATGCGATACAAGGCGTAGCCTCATACCCTTTTTCCAGAACTTTAAGGGCAGAGTTTGGTGCTACTGCTTCAAGATACTCATACCGGGTTGACCGTTATGCAAGAGATTATAGTTACACTACCATTGTTGGCGATAACGGCAATCAAACCACACAGTTAAATGATCTGCTTGATGTATCAAAAAACAAGATCTCGCGAGAGCAATATTTTTCTGAAACAGGTATTGATTTGCGAGCTTTCCAGATCTATGGTGCAAGTGCGTCATTAGTGGGTGATGATTCTTACTTCGGCATTGCCGCACCGCTTGGCGGGCATCGTTTCCGTATCGAGGCCGAATATAACGTAGGTACCTATAAATTCTTCTCGCCTACTATTGATCTGAGGAAATATGTACGTGCAAGGCCGGTGACGTTCGCAGCGAGGTTATATGGCTATGGCCGTTTTGGGAATACCAGCAACAACTTGTACCCGTTATACGTAGGTTATCCATTCCTGATACGCGGTTACGAGGCGCAAACATTTTACAATGCCAACAGGCCAAATACTAATGGCTTTACTATAGATCAATTATCTGGTAACAGAATTGCGGTAGCAAACTTCGAGGTTCGTTTGCCGTTCACCGGCCCCGAGAAACTGGCGGCCATTAAATCTAAATTCCTGTTTACGGATCTGAACCTGTTCTTTGATGCCGGTTTAGCCTGGAACGGCGGTAACGAGATCAAGTTTCAGGGTGCCCCTGATGCTATTGGTCAGGCACCTCAGATGGATCAAAACGGCAACCCTGTTAAAGATGCCAATGGTAATGTTATAATGCAAACGGTTTATAATACCAACCAACGCGTGCCTGCACTTAGCGCGGGTATATCGCTAAGGATAAACCTGTTTGGCGCAATTATTCTTGAGCCTTACTATGCCATACCGTTTAACCGTACGGATGTTAAAACCGGCGTGTTTGGGTTAAACTTTACCCCTGGCTGGTAATTAAAAGAGAAATACGGGTGTGATTTCATTCACACACACAGTAAAAAGGCGGCTATATGGTCGCCTTTTCTATTATATAAATAGCTGAAAGCACTATTTATATAATTATATAAAGAGCAATTAAAAGAACGAACAGACCAGATTATGCAACCGCTCTTCTGGCTGGCTGTATTGATGGGCGGCTGTAAAGGGTTGGTCTCATCCTTTGGCCGCTTTCGTATTTTAAACCTGCAGTAAGATCTATCCAATCGGTATTTACGGCGCGTATCATTTTCTCTTTTTGCATGCGGGTAAAAGTGCTTACCACTTTAAAGCGTTCCATCGCTTGTTCTTCAGTATTTATTTCCTCAAAGTATACTAATCTATTTAGCTGTTGCGCACTATCAAAAAATAAGGTGGGCATATCACCATAAAACTTAATAGTTTTTAAAAGATCTGTGCACATTCCTACGTGTAAATTCTTGCGGTTTCTGTCTGTGATGATATATACGAACCTCTTCATTTGATAAAAAAATTTGCTGTTTAAATAATAATTGCTAACTTTATGAGCATAAAATTACTAAACATTTTAGCATTTCCAAATTTTTATGTCAAAAATTTCATCAAATATTAAATTTCTTAGGAAAAAGAAAGGGCTAACACAACAGCAATTTGCTGATCAGGTTGGTATAAAGCGCTCATTAGTAGGTGCGTATGAAGAAGAGCGCGCCGAACCTAAGTATGAATTACTAAAACAGTTAGCAATATTTTTTGATGTATCAATTGACGACTTTATTAACGAAACTATCGACGAAAAATGGGCGCCGAAACCAAAAGGCAATCCCGCAAACCTAAGAGTGTTAAGTATTTCGGTAGATAAAGATGATAACGAGAACATAGAGTTAGTACCCATGAAAGCCAGTGCCGGTTACCTTAATGGTTATGCCGATCCTGAGTTTGTGGCGCAGTTACCAAAGTTCTACCTGCCAATGTTTAAGCAAGGTACTTATCGTGCTTTCGAGATAAAAGGTGACTCGATGCTGCCTCTGCAATCGGGTACTATTATAATAGGTGAGTACCAGGAAAACTGGGCCGATGTAAAAGTTGGCGAAACCTACGTGTTCATCACCAAAAGCGATGGCGTGGTTTACAAACGTGCCGGCAATAAATACAAAGAAGGCCGTAAGATAAAACTGATTTCAGATAATACAGTTTACGATCCTTACGAAATTGACGCCGAAGATCTGCTTGAAGTTTGGAAAGCCAAAGCCTATATATCAACCAATCTGCCGCAGCCAACGCCCGAGCCTACTATGGAAAGTCTTACCAGTATGATGGCCCAGATGCAACGCTCTATAGCCAACCTTAACAATAAGGATGTTAACTAATTATAGCAACAATTAAGTTACATGCGTACAGGTTAAACCAAAGCGGTCTATCTTTATCATACTATCATTAAAAACTAAAAAATAATAGAGATGAAAAAGATTATGATGATCTGCTTGTTCGTTTTAGGCGTATCAGCAGTTAGCCATGCACAAGGCGGCCGTATGAGAATGAGCCCTGAAGATCGCGTTAAGCAATTGAAAGAAAGCTTGAAACTAACCGATGACCAGGCGACTAAAATTACTGCCATTTACCAGGCGCAGGCTAAATCAATGGACAGCCTTCGTAATGCAGGCGGCGATATGCGCAGCCAGATGCGCCCAATGATGCAGGCAACTAACGATAAAGTTAAAGCCATCCTTACCCCTGAGCAAGCTGCGGCATGGCAGAAAGAAATGGATGAAATGCGCGCCCGCAGACAGAACGGCGGCGGCGGCGGCCAATCCAACTAATTTTAATTAAAGCATATAAAAAAGCGGCCTTAGTGCCGCTTTTTTTATTTTAGCCAAAATTTACCTGATTTGTCAAAAGCATTAATATATCTCAGTTCCCGATTGGAGCAACGTGCTGCCGAAGGCTCCTTACGTACGCTTAAGCCTGAAAATGATCTGGTAGATTTTTGCTCTAACGATTATTTGGGTTTTGCGCATTCGGTAGAACTGAAAGAGAGCATCCGTAAAGAGATTGAAAGGTATGACGCCTTGAACGGCTCAACCGGTTCCCGACTGATATCCGGTAATCTCAACTATACAGAAGAACTGGAGAGTCAAATAGCTGCTTTTCACGGTGCAGAGACAGGTTTATTATTCAACTCGGGCTATGATGCCAATGTGGGGCTGTTCTCTTCCCTACCGCAAAAGGGCGATACCATTATACATGACGAGCTGATCCACGCTTCTATTATAGATGGCGCACGTTTGAGTCACGCCAACCGCTACAGTTTTAAGCATAATGATCTGGAAAACCTTGAGGCTAAATTGAAAGCTGCCAAAGGGAACTGTTGCGTAGTAGTAGAGAGTGTGTATTCTATGGATGGTGATGAGCCGCCTTTGCAGCAGATCATTGCTTTAACAGAACAATACGAAGCTAATTTAATTGTAGATGAGGCCCACGCCATCGGCCTCTACCCTGCTGGTTTGGTAAGCGAACTGGGTTTGCAGGATGAGGTGTTTGCCCGTGTAATGACCTTTGGTAAAGCTATGGGTGTACATGGCGCTATTGTTTTAGGGGGTGATGTGTTACGTAACTATCTTATCAACTTTGCACGTTCTTTTATTTATACCACGGCAGCGTCATTTCACCAAGTGGCATCAATAAAGATGGCTTATGAGTTTTTGGAGCGTTCGCAATCGGCTATTGACACATTGAAAACCAACATCAGGCTCTTTAAAGATCAATTAAATACATCTGCCCTCATAGATAGCAGCAGCGCAATACAATGCATCGTATTAGGCAGTAACGATAAAGCAAAAACTGCAGCTGCCGAATTACAGCGTTCGGGATTTGATGTAAAGGCGATAATGAGTCCTACGGTCGCTGCAGGTGCCGAGCGTATCCGTATCTGCCTGCATGCTTATAACACTGCCGATGAGATCATGAGATTAACATCAGCCATAAACAGAATAATTAATGAGTGATAAAATATTTGTGACCGGCATTGGTACCGGTATAGGCAAAACATTAATATCGGCTATTTTAGTTGAGAAACTAAAGTCAGACTACTGGAAACCCATTCAATCCGGCGATCTGCACGATTCGGATACTTTGAAAGTACAGAGTTTGGTAAGTAACGATAAAACAGTTTTCCATCCTGAAACTTACCGTTTAACCCAACCCTATTCGCCGCATAAATCGGCTGCTTTGGATGGGATTGTTATTGATGAGAAAGGCATCATCGCGCCAGAAACCAACAATACCTTATTAATAGAAGGCGCCGGCGGGTTGATGGTGCCGCTAAATGATAAGGCGATGATCATTGATCTGATAGCGCAGTTAAAAGCGGATGTGATACTGGTTTCGCAGAATTATTTAGGTAGCATCAACCATACGCTGTTATCTGTTGAAGCATTGAAAAGCCGTGGGATTGCTATCAGGGGTATCATCTTTAATGGTGAGGAGAATGCATCTACCGAAGAATATATTATTAATTACACCGGCTTAAAGCACTTAGGCCGCGTACCCGCTTTGGATGATGTGAACAAACAAACAATTATTGAGGCCGGTGCCCACATTTTGTTATAAATTAAGGATGTTTGCATAAACCATTTATACAGCATGAAAAACATTACAGTTATCGGATCGGGCACTATGGGGAATGGCATTGCGCATACTTTTGCTCAGAATGGATTTGCCGTGTCGCTGGTGGATATCAGCGAGGCTGCCCTGCAAAAAGCTCTGCAAACCATATCCGGTAACCTTGACAGACAGATAAAAAAAGGAACTATCGATGAGGCTGCCAAAGCATCAACCCTGGGCAATATAAAAACCTACACCGATGTTAAAGAAGGCGCAGCCAACGCCGACCTGGTTGTTGAGGCCGCTACTGAGAACCGCGACATCAAACTAAAGCTTTTTAAACAACTGAGTGAGGTTTGCAAACCTGAAGCTATCCTGGCATCAAACACATCATCTATATCTATCACAGAGATCGCCGCCGCAACAAACAATCCCGCTAATGTAATTGGCATGCACTTTATGAACCCTGTACCGGTAATGAAACTGGTTGAGGTGATACGCGGCTACGCCACTACCGATGCGGTGACTAAAACCATTATGGACTTATCGCGCCAGCTGGGTAAAGACCCTGTTGAGGTGAATGACTATCCAGGCTTTGTGGCCAACCGCATCCTGATGCCGATGATAAACGAAGCCATTTACACGCTGTTTGAAGGTGTGGCTGGCGTTAGTGAAATAGATACCGTGATGAGGCTCGGCATGGCTCACCCTATGGGGCCTTTGCAATTAGCTGATTTTATTGGTCTGGATGTATGCCTGGCTATATTGAAAGTGTTGCACAACGGCTTCGGTAGCCCAAAATACGCGCCCTGCCCGTTATTAGTAAATATGGTTACCGCCGGCCACCTTGGTGTTAAGAGCGGAAGCGGATTTTATCAATACACTGCAGGAAGTAAAGATTTGGTGGTGGCAGAGAAGTTCGCGTAGGCCGTCACTTTTTTCCGTTACGTCATTGCGAGGAGCTGAAAGCGACGTGGCAATCCTCAACTTACAGAGCGGATCTGCGTATTGAGGATTGCCACGCTATCGCTCGCAATGACGATTTATATTTTTCCTGATTCCTGACTCTTAACTTCTTGGATCTCTATCAAGGACTTAAACCATTTTCCGTTTCGTCTGTCTTATATTCCAAATCATATTACAGATGAAAACATTAGGAAAATTAGGTTTTATGGCAGCAATAGCGGGTTCGCTGTTTTTGTCGTCATGCGCAAGCGATTATTACGTGGCCGACCAGCCCGTTGAGCCTGTTTATACACGCCCTGCGGCGCCTTATGCCGGTGCATACTGGGTGCCCGGCGAATGGGTTTACCGCCGTAACCGTTACGTTTATGTAAACGGATATTACACCCGCGCACGCGCTAACCGCGTTTATGTGCAAGGTAATTGGGCGCGCACCAACCGTGGTTATACCTGGCGCGGGGGGCACTGGAGATAATCTAAAAGATACAAGAAGTTAGAATCAAGAAACAAGACTTAGCTTCAAACAAGAAAGTCCCTTGCTTATGGCAAAGGACTTTCTTGTTTCTTGACTCTTTTATCTTGATTCTGCCTTAAGCTTTACATCCTCTCCGGCACCGCAATTCCCAACAACTTCATGCCGCGTTTAATAACATTGGCTGTTGCCGCTGATAGCTGCATGCGGAACTTCTTTAGTTCTTCAGTCTCTGCCTGGCTTATTGATTTCTCGTGGTAGAACTTGTTATAATTCTTAGCTACCTCGTAAATATAATTGGCAATTAATGCCGGACTATGGCTTTTGGCTGCTTCTGCTATAGTTCCGGGAAACTTGGTAAGGTTAACGATTAAGTCGCGCTCTACACCATCTAATTCATTTACGGTTGTAGAAATCACACCTGCATATCCTGCTTTTGCCAATACCGATTTGATACGGGCATGCGTGTATTGGATAAACGGCCCGGTATGTCCCTGAAAGTCTACTGATTCGTTGGGGTCAAATAATAACCGTTTCTTAGGGTCAACTTTCAGCAGGAAATATTTTAAAGCACCCATACCAATGGTGTGGTATAACGTGTTTTTTTCTTCTTCAGATAAACCTTCAACCTTACCCGCAGCGTCGGTTTGTTCTTTGGCGGTATCATACATATCAGCCATTAGGTCATCAGCATCAACTACCGTTCCCTCGCGCGATTTCATTTTACCTGATGGAAGATCGACCATGCCATAAGATAAATGGTACAACCCTTTTGCCCAGCTTTTGCCCAGTTTATCAAGGATGAGGAAGAGTACTTTAAAGTGATAATCCTGTTCGTTACCTACCACGTAGATAGATTCATCCATGTGATAGTCGTTAAACTTCAGTTGGGCGGTACCCAGATCCTGGGTGATGTAAACCGAAGTGCCATCAGCACGCAGAACCAGTTTCTGGTCGAGGCCGTCTTCAGTCAGGTCTATCCAAACAGAACCATCTTCTTTTTTAAAGAATACGCCTTTCTGCAAGCCTTCTTCAACAATATCTTTCCCTAAAAGGTAAGTATCGCTTTCGTAGTAATATTTATCAAAGCTAACGCCAAGGGCTTTGTAGGTTTCTGCGAAACCTTCATACACCCAACCATTCATGGTTTTCCAAAGGCTGATCACTTCGTCGTCGCCGGCTTCCCATTTCTGGAGCATTTCCTGCGCTTGCTTTATAAGTGGGGCATTCTTCTTAGCCTCTTCTTCGGTCTGGCCTTCTTCAATCAATTCGGTTATTTGTTGCTTATATGCTTTATCAAACCAAACGTAATATTTACCGGCAAGATGGTCGCCTTTTAAGCCCGAGCTTTGTGGCGTTTCCCCATTGCCAAACTGTTGCCAGGCCAGCATACTTTTACAGATGTGGATACCCCTGTCGTTAACCAGGTTAGCTTTTACTACATCGTAACCAGCAGCAGCCAGGATCTCAGATAGCGAGAAACCCAACAGGTTGTTGCGGATATGCCCAAGGTGCAACGGTTTGTTGGTATTAGGCGATGAATACTCCACCATTACTTTTTTACCGTTAGGCTTTGCAACAGCAAAATCATCAGTAAGTATGGTGTTGTTCAATTGTGCCAGCCAGTAGCTATCGGCTATGGAAATATTAAGGAAGCCTTTAATAACGTTAAACGAAGCGATCTCCTGAACGTTGGCTTTAAGGTACTCACCTATCTCGGTGCCGGTTTGCTCGGGGCCTTTTCGCGATACTTTGGTAAACGGAAAAGTAACCACAGTAACCTGGCCGTCAAACTCCTTGCGGGTTTCCTGCAGGTTTACAGCATTAGCATCAATATCGGTTTGGTATAAGTCCTTAACGGCTTTAATAACAGCCTCAATAATAAAATCCATTGCGCAAAATTAACATTTTGTTTGGTTCATAGTTAATGGATGATAGTTCGTGGTTAAAGATAAACGACAAGGAAGTACCATGAACAATGAACCATCATCTATGAACCCCTCTCCTCTCAGCAAAATTCCCTAACTTTGTTAAGAACATAACTATTTATGCTGCCTGTAAATAACGATTTTAAGCTCGATGTAACTTCCGAAATTGGTAACCTTAAAGCATTGCTGGTACACAGCCCTGATAGCGGCCTGGGTAAAGTAGTGCCTTCAAAAGCACAGGATTGGCTGTTTGAAGATATTGTTCATTTGGATACAATGCGCCGCAAGGAGTACGACTATTACATTAAGTTATTAATGTATTTTCTTGACCCCGCCAAAATAAAAGGCCGCCTGAGTGAGATAGACAGTGCTGCTGCCGACCGTGCTTTTTTTAAGCCTGATAACGCAGGTTTCCATAACTCTGATAAAGTTATCGAGATACAAACGCTGCTGAGCGATATCCTGCAACAAACAGATATCCGTAAGAAACTGGTTGCATCAGTTTGTGCAATAGAGAACTGTACTTACCGCCTGCAGTTGCAATTGATAGATACTGATCCCGTTGAGTTAGCCAAGATATTTATCTCCGGTTCGCTGAATGATGATACCATGATATTTGCCCCCATCCCTAACCTTATTTTTACAAGGGATATAGGTATTGCCATCAATAACTTTATGTTGTTGAACAAGCCTGCAAAAAAAGCTCGCTCGCGCGAGACTTTGCTGGTGCGTTATGTATTCTTTAATCACCCGTTGTTTGCTGCTTATCGCGATAATATCCTGGAGATACCGGATACCGTGCAGCATTTCCTGCGCCCGGGTGAAGACCAGGAAGAAAAAACAACCCTTGAGGGTGGCGACGTAATGATGGTTAGTCCGCAGCATTTGATCATTGGCTGCAGCGAGCGTACATCGGTAAGTGGAGCTAATGAGGCCATCAAACTGCTATTCGCTAACAATGTGGTAAGCAAAGTAACGATAGTCAAAATTCCGCATAAGCGCGATTACATGCACATTGACACCGTATTTACGCAGGTGAAACGCAATACCTGGGTGATGCTGAAATCGCTGTCGATAACTGAACCGGAGCAATCAGAACACGAACCGATCAACTGGTTTGCTGATAAGAAAGATAAAGACAAGCCGGAGATAGTGCAGTTTGAGAAAGGCCAAAAGCCACGCACGTTTGATAACCTGGAAGATTTGCTGACCGATGTAAGCAAGAATGATCTGGGTTGCACAGGTGAGGTTAAATTCATTTACTCTGGTAACAACGAGTTCCCTTTTGATGCCCGCGAACAATGGACAGACAGCTGTAACCTGCTGGCCATTAAAGATGGCGTGGTACTGGGTTACGATCGTAATAACAAGACAGTTGAAGCTTTTAAAAAGAATGGTTTTAAAGTACTCAACGTAAAATCAGTTCTTCAAAAATTGGAGAACGACGAACTCGACCCGCAAACCATGAAGGATACTCTGATCCTGATGCCATCGGCAGAGTTATCGCGTGCGCGCGGCGGTTTTCACTGTATGAGTATGCCGTTGACAAGGGATACCCTTTAGTCACTGTGTCATTGGGTCATTGAGTCATTACCCAGTGGATACATCAAAATAATGACTCAATGACAGCGAAGCAAATGACTCGATGACTTCTCAAAGTACTTCCAACATATTAATGATTCGCCCTGTGGCGTTTGGTTTTAACGCACAAACGGCGGAAAGCAATGCTTTCCAAAACCGTGATGATGATCAGCAAGCTGTGCAGCAGAAAGCTGTTGAGGAGTTTGACGGCTTTGTTTCGGTATTAAGGGATAACGGTGTAAACGTTACTGTAATTAACGATACACCAGAGCCTCATACGCCCGATTCTATATTCCCGAACAACTGGGTATCATTTCATGAAAACGGCGATATTATTCTCTACCCCATGCAGGCCGAAAACCGCAGGCTGGAGCGCCGCGAGGATATCATCAGACAGTTGGAAGAAAATTTTGCTGCCAATCATGTTATTGATCTGAGTCGCTTTGAGCAGAAGAACGAGTTTTTGGAAGGTACCGGCAGTATGGTTTTGGACAGGGTGAACAAAGTGGCTTACGCTTGTCTCTCTCCCCGTACCAATGCTGAAGTACTGAAAGCATTTTGCGATTATACCGGTTATACTGCGGTAACTTTTGATGCATTTGACCAAAACGGACAAGCCATTTACCACACCAATGTGCTTATGGCTTTAGGTACGGCCTTTGCAGTTGTTTGTTTAGATAGCATAACTGATGCATCTGAAAAAGAGTTAGTTATTAAATCTCTGCAAAACGTAGGTAAAGAAATTGTTGATATCACTTTCGACCAGATGAACCATTTTGCCGGCAACATGCTGGAAGTGAAAAATGCTGCAGGTGAAACACTCGTGGTGATGTCAAAAGCGGCCTTTGATTCGCTAACGGTAGAGCAAAAAGCATCGTTGGAGAAGTACGGTAAACTGGTTTATGCGGATATTACCACTATTGAAACCAACGGCGGTGGTAGCGCAAGGTGTATGATGGCAGAAGTGCATCTTTCTTCGTTGGGTAATTGAGTCATTCGCTGCGTTGTAAATTGAGTCATTGAAATATCCGCATCCTGTCATTTCAAACGAGCGACAGCGAGGAGAAATCTTGTTATTGAGGCTTAACTGTTTGCTCGTCTTTGTCTAACAAGATTTCTCGTCGCCCCGGCGCAAAAGCCAACACTTCTGCTCGCTCGAAATGACATTGGTTATTAAGTTTGCATTAAAGCATCCTGTAAAAAGCCGTGTGTGCCTCTACAACAAAGCGCGTTAGGGATAGAAACGGATACCGGCCTGCGCCTAATGCCTGTGCGCGTATGAGTGGATAGCCCGACCGCAGGGAACGCCCAAATTGCTCCGCTTATGGGATGCCGAAACAAGCTCGGCATGACGAACCATAAACGAATACTTTGATCCTTAACAATCCCTTCACAAACAAATTACAATACGACAATAATTGCATCAAATATTTTGGTAAATAATCCGTTTAAAAATTACATTTTTGCGAAAAATATTAGAGAATGCAGAGTTACCAGGAATTTCTTGACCTTAGTGTTGGTTTCCCTCAGGAAGGTTTTGAGATAATAGAGGACGAATTATATTTTAACGACCTCAATTTGATGGAGATGATTGAAACGTACGGTACTCCCCTGCGCTTCACTTACCTGCCCATGATAAGCAAGAAGATACAGCAGGCAAAACTGTTGTTTCAGCAAGCTATCATAAAAAACAATTATCGTGGTAGCTATAAGTATTGCTACTGTACCAAAAGCTCGCACTTTAAGCATATTGTTGAAGAGGCCCTGCGTAACGATATCCACCTGGAAACATCGTCGGCTTTTGATATGCCGATGATCGATGCGCTGGAGAAGAAAGGTGCGTTAACCAAGGATATGACTGTTATCTGTAACGGTTTTAAAACTTTCCAGTACAAGCAGTATATTATTGATATGCTGCATGATGGTTTCCATAACATTATCCCCGTTCTGGATAACAAAGAAGAGTTTAATCTGTACGATGATGAGATAGAAATGGACACCCCTTGTAATCTGGGTATCCGTATAGCTGCTGAGGAGCAGCCCGATTCACAGTTCTACACTTCACGCCTTGGTGTGCGTATGGAAGATGTGATCGATTTCTATCACAATAAAATTGAGCAGAACCCTAACTTCCAGGTGAAGTTGCTGCACTTCTTCATTAATTCGGGTATTTCTGATACACCATACTACTGGAACGAACTGGAGAAATACGTAACGCTTTACTGTAAATTCAAGAAAGTTAATCCGCATTTGGATACTTTGGATATTGGTGGCGGCATGCCTTTCAAAGACTCATTGGTGTTTGATTTTGATTACGAGTACATGATCAACGAGATCGTGAGCCGTATTAAAGAGATCTGCGCCGAACATGATACCATTGAACCGGATATTATTACTGAGTTTGGTAAATACACAGTTGCCGAGGCATCTGGCATACTTTACAAAGTGTTGGGCCGTAAACAACAGAATGATCGCGAGAAATGGCTGATGTTGGATGGCTCGTTTATTACCAACCTGCCCGATGTTTGGGCTTTGAACCAAAAATACATCCTGTTGCCTATTAACAACTGGGATAGCGAATACGAGCGTGTTAACCTTGGCGGTATTACCTGCGATGGCCAGGACTACTACAACCAGGAAGCACACATGAACAGCGTGTTTATGCCAAAGACCCGTAAGGTGCAATACCTGGGTTTCTTTAACACCGGTGCTTACCAGGAAGTTTTAAGCGGTTATGGTGGTATCCACCATTGTTTGCTGCCGTCGCCTAAGCACGTTATTATCCGCCGAAACCGCGATGAGACGTTTAACTTTGAGGTGTTTGGTGAAGAGCAAAACAGTAAACAAGTACTTAAAATATTAGGTTATACAACCTGATCTTAAGCTTAAATATTTTACAAAAGCACTGCCCATAAGGTGGTGCTTTTCTGTTTTAAAAGCCCCACACAAAAAAGTGTTTAAAAAACTATACATTTTTTATATTAGCCGCAAACATTACGCCCATAATAGAGTTTACAACACATGGCTAAAATCTTAATCATTGATGATGAAAGGGCTATCCGCAGCACCCTTCGCGAAATACTTGAATATGAAGACTATACGGTTGAGGATGTAGATAACGGTGTTGACGGGTTAGAGATGATCCGCAAGAACGACTACGACCTTGTACTGTGCGATATAAAAATGAACCGCATGGACGGTATGGAAGTGCTTACCGAAGGCCTTACCATAAAACCTGATCTGCCTTTTATCATGATATCAGGCCACGGCACGGTGGAGACCGCTGTTGAGGCCAGCAAAAAAGGAGCTTTCGACTTTATCTCGAAACCGCCAGATCTTAACCGACTTTTAATTACCGTACGCAACGCGTTAGACCGCGGCAGCTTGGTTGTTGAAACCAAAACCTTAAAACGCCGCGTATCAAAAGTGCGCCCTATTTTGGGCGAATCGCAAGCGATTGCGCGTATCAAAGAAACTATTGACCGTGTAGGCCCTACTGATGCCCGTGTATTGGTTACCGGTGCTAACGGTGCCGGTAAAGAGCTCGTTGCGCGTTGGCTGCACGAAAAATCAAACCGTGCAAACGGCCCTATCATTGAGGTGAACTGTGCAGCTATCCCATCAGAGTTGATAGAGAGCGAATTGTTTGGCCACGAGAAAGGTTCATTTACCTCGGCTATTAAACAACGTATAGGTAAGTTTGAATCGGCAAGCGGCGGTACTTTGTTCTTGGATGAGATCGGCGATATGAGCCAGTCTGCACAAGCCAAAGTATTGCGTGCTTTACAGGAAAGCAAAATTACCCGCGTTGGTGGCGAAAAGGAAATTGATGTTGATGTACGTGTTGTGGCGGCGACAAACAAAGATTTGCTCAAAGAAATTGAAGACGGTAACTTCCGTATGGACTTGTACCATCGCCTAAGCGTTATTTTAATACACGTACCACCATTGATTGAGCGTAAGGATGATATCCCATTGCTAACCCAAAGCTTTTTAGAGGAAATTTGCAGCGAATACGGCATGCCAACCAAAAAGATCTCTGACGCGGCCCTTGAGGAAATGAAGAGATTACCGTGGACGGGTAACATCCGCGAACTGCGCAACATGGTAGAGCGTTTGATCATTTTGAGCGATAAGATCATTACTGATGGTGATGTGAGAGCTTTCGCCAACCCATCGGCACCGGCAACGGCTACTGCCGGCGAAACGGCTGCCGCAGCACCGCAAACCGATTACGATCAGTTCACCAACTTCCAGGAGTATAAAGATTACGCCGAACGCGAGTACATCAAGTTCAAACTGGAGAAAAACAACTGGAACGTATCAAAAACTGCAGACGATATTGATATACAACGAAGCCACCTTTACAGCAAAATTGAAAAATTTGGCTTAAAACGAGGCGAATAACATAAGAATTTTGGCTTTTAAAGCCCGGTAGCAATATCGGGCTTTTTTATTTTGATAAATTTGCATTATGGCTACATCCCCTATGAATATCATCCATCGTAAAGACATCAGCACCAAGCAAAAAGCGCTTACCATTAACCTCGACCCGAAGATCTACGGATCGTTTGCCGAGATTGGTGCCGGGCAGGACGTTGCAGCACATTTCTTTAAAGCAGGTGCAGCAGCAGGAACCATTGCCAAAACCATGTCGGCTTATGACATGATCTTTTCCGATTCCATTTATGGCGTACAACAAGCCCGCCGCTATGTAAGCGAATCTCGCCTGATATCGATGCTTAACCACGAGTATAGCCTGGTGATGGAGCGCCTATCGGCCATGCGCGGCGAAACCACTACATTTTTTGCCTTTGCCGCTACGTTCGCTGCACTGAACTATCATAAAACTAACGATGGCCACGGCTGGATGGGCCTGCGTTACCAAATGGAACCAAACGGCGAGTTTCATGATGTGATCATTCACGTAAACCTGCTGGATAACGATAATAACCTGCAGCAGCAAGCGGCAGGTATACTGGGCGTTAACCTTATGTACGCCTGCTTCTATTACAAAGATCATCCATTGGTTTTCCTTGAATCATTGATGGACGACCTGAGCCGAGATCGTATCCAGATAGATATGATTCGTTTTGAAGGGCCTGGTTTTGATAAGGTTGATAATCGTTTGATGAGCCTGCACCTGGTTACTTTAGGCTTTACTGATGCAGCCCTCTTTGGGCCGGATGGTAAAAATTTACAGCCATCAGAGGTATTGTATAAAAAGCATGTGGTGGTTGTTCGCGGTCGTTTCAGGCCGTTGATCAACGTGCACCTGGATATGATAAATACCGGCGTAGAGAAGTTTATGGCCGAGCCGGATATTGACCGTGATAAAGTATCGCTAATAACCGAGCTTACGTTGCAAGCCCTTAAAGAACGCGATGCTGATGACAGCGCTGAGATAGACGAGAAAGATTTCCTTGACCGTGTGGATATTCTCTGCTCATTAGGTCAAACGGTTTTGATATCAAATTTCCATCAATACTATAAGCTTGTTTCCTATCTCTCAAAGATCACTAAACTGAAGCTGGGCGTGGTATTAGGTTATCCCAACCTGGAGTATATTTTCTCTGAAAGCCATTACAAGAACTTGCCGGGCGGTATTCTTGAGGCGTTTGCTACGCTGTTTAGTCGCGAGGTTAAACTGTTTATTTATCCTACCCTGCGCGATGGCGAAATATGGAATAGTAAGAAATTCTCCCTGCCGCCGCATTTGATAGATCTGTACGAATATCTGTTGGTAAACAATAAGATAGAAGATATCGAAAACTACAACAAGAACAACCTGCAGGTAGAAACAGATAACGTTTTAGAGATGGTAAAAGCCGACCAGAAAGGCTGGGAAGAATATATGCCGGTAGAGGTTTCGGCTATGATCAAATTGAGGCATTTGTTTGGGTACGGAACAAAAAACGAGGAGAATTAAGTAGTTCTAATTCCTATCTTAGTACCCGAAAACTAAAATTACCTAACAACCAAACAATCATGAAAAAACTATCACTTTTGCTGGTAATGCTATGCTTTGCCTGCACCTCGTTTGCGCAAATGAGCAAAGACCAAATTGTGGCCGAATGGCAGCGCGCAAAAAAGTACACTCAGGCTTATCTGGATGCTATGCCTGCCGATGGTTACACATTTAAAGCTACACCTCAGGTAAAATCATTTGCCGAGCAAATGCTTCACATTGGTGATGCTAACTATTTCTTTTTAAGTACCATAAGCGGTAAAGAAAGCCCTATGGGTAAAACCTCGTTAGAGAAAACCACCCAACAAACTAAAGAAGAAGTTACCAAAGCGGTAATGGCCAGCTACGATTTCGCTATCAGCGCTATCCAGGGCATGACCGAAGATCAGTTTAAACAGGAAGTAAGCATGGGTAAGGATATGAAAATGCAAAAAGGCCAGTTATTGGCTAAAGCATTTGAGCATCAAACTCACCACCGCGGTCAAACTACGGTTTACATCCGTTTAAAAGGTGTAACTCCGCCCAATGAAATGTTGTTCTAACCAATAGATAAACTATTATAAAAAAGCCACGTTCTTAAAAAGTACGTGGCTTTTTTGTTGCCTAACGCGTAATTTAGTCTCAGATTATTAATCCGCTCATGACTGTATCTGCCTGCTATAAGTATCTCTTGCCCCTTTCTGTTTCTTTAATGAGTTTCTCGCGGTGCCGTTCGCAACAGCCGCCTGTTAAGCTGGTGAAGGATACCATTAATATTGTGGCAGATAGGCCCTTTTCAAGAGCAGATACAGCCGGTAAGGTTCCGCTGAAAAATATGTTCGGTATAAATGCTTACGAATGGAATTTTCTGGAGAATCCTAAAGCGCCTAATGACCGCAATCATATCTACGAGGATAATATGGCGATTATTAAAAGCTTCAGCGCGGTACGCCATTACATGAACTGGAACAAGCTGGAAAACACCATGGGCGATTATACTTACAATCCCACCAATAATGGCAGTTGGTATTATGATGTCATTTACGAGCGATGTAAACAAGATAGCATACTGGTGGTGGCCGATTTAAAAAATCTGCCTGTTTTCATGATGAACACCTATCCGCAGGAAGATCGCGATGATGAGAATGTGCCGGCGTATTATAAAGCAGACCGTAGTAAACCGGCGTCGTACATAGATCAGGCGCGCACTGCGTTTCAGTTTGCGGCAAGGTATGGCTCAAATACACAGATTGATGCTAAACTGGTTAAAGTTGATAGCAGACCAAGGTGGAATAACGATGTGGTGAACACTGTAAAAATTGGTTTAGGTTTGGTTAAATACATTGAATGTAATAACGAGCCCGACCGCTGGTGGAAAGGCGATAAGGCTACCCAAACACCTGAAGAGTATGCTGCAAATCTCTCTGCATTTTATGATGGACATAAACATACCCTCGGTGCAAATGCAGGCGTTAAAACTGCAGACCCTAATATGCTGGTTGTGATGGGTGGTTTGGCTACCGCCGATGTAAATTATGTGAAACGCATGGTGGCTTGGTGCAAACAAAATCGTGGTTTAAAGGCTGATGGCAGCGTTGATCTTTGCTTTGATGTAATCAATTATCATTTGTACGCCAATAATGGCAGCGTGTTTACCCACCAGCGTGCAAGTACCGGCGTAGCACCCGAGTTAACCGAAAGCGGCCGTGTTGCGGATGGATTTGTTGCTTTGGGTAAGAGTTTAAAATTACCCGTTTGGCTCACCGAGACAGGTTATGATATCAATCCCGAAAGCTATCAGCATGCGCCTGCAATCGGGAATAAGTCAGCATTGCTTACACAGGCCGACTGGATACTGCGTACCTCGCTCCTGTACATGCGTCATGGTATCGATCGTTTGTTCTTTTACCAGTTATTTGATGCCGTGGCCAACAATCCTGGCCAATACATGACATCCGGCCTGGCCGAAAGCCCTAAACGCCGACCCGCTGCAGATTATATCCTGCAAACCAATAAACTGATGGGTAATTACAAATATGTTGGTACAACTAATGCCGACCCATTGGTTGATAAATATCAGCTTGGTAAAAGAATTATCTACGTGTTAACCATACCCGATCAAAAAGGCAGAACGGCAGATTACACGCTTAATATCGGCAAAAACTCAAAAGCTGTTTTGTACAACTTAAAAGCTGGCGCTGATGATATGGACAAAAAAGAAATAAAAGCCGAAGGTGGTAAACTGAAAATTACGGTTACAGAAACTCCACAGTTTGTTGAGATAAGAGAGTGATTGTGGTTTATTGTAAATAGATTTCCTCAGCCGCTCCGGCCGGACTATCGGGATCAAAGTACAATTTGCAGGAAGTACATATACCGTTAAAATCTTTTGTACTACCATCCTCTTTGTAATCAGTCTCTAATTTGAGGTTTTTCCTTTGATCATATTTAATATGGTACTCTAATTTCCCGCTTTTTAGATAATGCCATTCTTCGTAGACTCCTGCGTTCCAGTCAAGATAAGCTTTTGATTCCACGTTTCCTTTGTAGCCAAATATTTCGCGCTGGTAGCTTCTTCCATCTTTGCTGAAGACCTCATGATATTGAATCTCCTTATCCCAATGTTTTAAGCTTCTGAGAGAGTCTAACAGTTTAGCAAAATAGGTAGAGTCGTGGTCATGATCGCCAAATAACGGTTCCCGGTTATTCCTCATCTGGTAATTTAAATACCAAGCGTGCTCTGCAGTATCCTGATACCTTGTTATCTCCTTCTTCAATCCGTTCCGATATTTGGTCAGCGATAGCAGATGGCCTGAAGTATCATATATTCGGCGGGTACCGGCCCTGATACCGTTTTTAAAATCTTCTGTTAAATATAGCTTTCCATCAGGATAGTAAATTGAACGTGTGCCTTCCAGCTTACCCTTCACAATTTTCTGCTTTATCTCTGGTTTGCCATCAGGATAAAATAGTGTATTTGAAATGTCACCATTAAATGAGTGGTTGTAAATAGTTCGCAAAACATCCAGTTCTTTGATACCACGAAACCAGTTCCAGTCTCTAAAGCCTGTTATGTCTCTGTACTTCGTGCTGTAACTGCACCTGGATACGTAGGTTTTGCCGTAACGCTCGTAACCAAAAAGCAACCATTCCTCGCCGGTGTTTAGAATCATATTACAATCGGAACGGTATGAGGCATCAATAACAGCATCGGTAATCTTTCCCTTAAAAAGCTCTTTTACTTCAACATGAATAATGCTGTCGGTACGCAAGCTCATAAATTTGTATTTCTCATCTAATGGCGCGGTTTGTTTTATCTTAACCAACGCTATAAAGCTGTTGTCTTTAAGATCATCTTTTGATTTAAAAGCAGGTTGCATGAAACACGAGCAGGCGAATACATTGATGTTTAGTAAAAGAAAAATCGCGGTAATTATAGCTTTCATGATGTGATCGGTTTTTCAAAGGTCTCCTAAGTTAGTAAATCGCTTATTTGATAACAATTTATCCGCTTAAAAACGTATTTTTGCGGCTGAATGAAGCACATCCGTAACTTTTGTATTATTGCACATATTGACCACGGTAAAAGTACCCTTGCCGATAGGTTATTAGAATACACCAACACCATTACCCAACGCGAAGCACAGGCCCAATTACTTGATGATATGGACCTTGAGCGTGAGCGTGGTATCACCATCAAAAGCCATGCTATCCAGATGGATTACGAGCTTGATGGTCAGAAATACGTTTTAAACTTAATTGATACGCCGGGCCACGTAGATTTTTCGTACGAAGTGTCGCGCTCTATTGCAGCTTGCGAAGGCGCCCTGCTTATTGTTGATGCATCGCAAGGTATACAGGCGCAAACCATATCAAACCTTTATCTCGCTTTAGAAAACGATCTGGAGATCATTCCTGTTCTGAATAAAATGGACCTTCCGGGCGCTATGCCTGAGGAAGTTAAAGACCAGATAGTTGACCTTATCGGCTGTAAACGCGAGGATATCCTTGCTGCATCGGGTAAAACCGGTATGGGGGTGCATGATATTCTGCGTGCCGTTGTTGAACGCGTCCCTGCTCCTGTCGGCGATCCGGATGCGCCATTGCAGGCTTTGATCTTCGACTCGGTATTTAATTCTTTCCGTGGTATCATCGCTTACTTTAAAGTGGTTAACGGTGAGATCCGTAAAGGAGATAAAGTAAAATTTGTGGCTACAGAGCGTCAGTATAATGCTGATGAGATAGGAACCCTGAAATTGAACCAGCTGGCTAAAGATGTGATCAAAACCGGCGACGTAGGTTACATTATATCGGGTATTAAAGAGGCTAAAGAGGTTAAAGTTGGTGATACTATTACCAATGTTGATCGCCCTTGTACCGAAGGTATCCAAGGTTTTGAAGAGGTAAAGCCAATGGTATTTGCCGGTATTTACCCCGTTGATACCGAGGATTACGAAGAGCTTCGCGAATCGATGGCGAAACTTCAGTTAAATGATGCCTCGTTGGTGTTTGAACCAGAATCATCTGCGGCTTTGGGTTTCGGTTTCCGATGTGGTTTCCTGGGCATGCTGCACATGGAAATTATCCAGGAACGCCTTGAGCGCGAGTTTAATATGACGGTTATTACTACCGTTCCCAACGTATCATACATAGCTTATACAACCAAAGGCGAAGAGTTGCTGGTAAACAATCCAAGTGACCTGCCCGATCCAAGCAAGATGGATTTTGTTGAGGAGCCATTTATTAAGGCTACCATCATTACCAAATCTGAGTTTGTAGGGCCTGTGATGTCACTTTGTATCCAGAAGCGTGGTATGATCATTAATCAGTCGTACTTAACATCTGACCGTGTTGAGCTGGTGTTTGAGATGCCAATGGGCGAGATCGTATTTGATTTCTACGACAAGCTAAAAACTATCTCTAAAGGTTATGCATCGTTTGATTATCATCAGATAGGTTACCGCCAATCAGACCTGGTAAAACTGGATATCCGCTTAAATGCCGAGCCGGTGGATGCATTATCATCATTGATACACCGCAGTAACTCTTATGATTTTGGTAAAAAGATATGTGAGAAACTGAAGGAGCTTTTACCACGCCAACAGTTTGAGATCATTATACAGGCTTCTATCGGTGCAAAAATTATTGCCCGCGAAACGGTAAAAGCCATGCGTAAAGACGTAACCGCTAAATGTTATGGTGGTGATATCTCGCGTAAACGTAAACTATTAGAGAAACAAAAAGCAGGTAAAAAACGCATGCGCCAGGTAGGTAACGTAGAGATACCACAAAGCGCGTTTATGGCAGTTTTGAAACTGGATTAATAATATTTGAACCAAGAGTCAGGAATCAAGAGGCAAGACCGGTTGAGTTTTTTGCCTCTTGATTCCTGACTCTTATATCTTAACTCTCCTATGCAGCTTTTAGACGGAAAATACGTATCGGAAAAACTTAAAGGTGAAATTGCCGAAGAGGCAGCTAAAATACTGGAACGAACCGGCCGCAAGCCGCACCTGGTGGCAGTGTTGGTTGGCCACGACGGTGGTAGCGAAACTTACGTTGCCAGTAAAATGAAGAACTGCGAAAAGGTTGGCTTTAAATCAACCCTCGTACGTTATGAAGATACCGTAACCGAAGAAGAACTGCTTGCCAAAGTTGTTGAGCTAAACGCAGACGCTGATATAGACGGTATTATTGTACAACTTCCATTACCAAAACATATCGACCCTGAGAAGGTAACCGAACGCATTGATCCTAAGAAAGATGTGGATGGCTTCCACCCTGTTAATCTGGGCCGTATGCAACGCAATCTGCCGTCGTTTATACCGGCTACGCCGTACGGTATCACTTTGATGCTGAAGGAATATGGTATTGAGACTGCTGGCAAGCATTGTGTTGTTGTCGGTCGTAGCAATATTGTAGGCTCGCCAATGAGCATCCTGATGGCGCGTAACACTGTGCCGGGTAACTGTACGGTAACCATTTGCCACAGCCGCACGCCCGATATCAAGAAATTTACGCTTGATGCCGATATCCTGATCGTAGCCATCGGTAAAAAGAATTTCATCACTGCCGATATGGTAAAAGACGGTGCCGTTGTTGTTGACGTAGGTATGAACCGCGAAACATCAGCCACAACCAAATCGGGCTTTAAACTTTATGGCGATGTTGATTTTGAAAACGTTGCGCCTAAAGCTTCATGGATAACCCCGGTTCCGGGTGGCGTTGGCTTAATGACCATTATCGGTTTGTTAAAAAATACTTTGGCTTCGGCTAATAAGGAAGTTTATCAGTAAAATATAATCCTGTTTAGGATATTAAGGGTTGGACGCTTACAAGCTTTTAACCCTTTTTTATTTCCCGAAAACTTTATCCCAAAAAGATTCAATACCCACATACACATCCCCGTTGCGTAATTCAACAGGATAGCTGTCAATAAAATCATTCTGACCGGGATTCCCCCTGCCGGTTTGCAGGTCGTACCCGTAACGGTGAAACGGACAGATGATCTTACCATCTTTACACCAGCCGCCGCTTAGTTCTGCACCTGCATGCGGGCAGGTGGCTCCTACTGCGTAAAGCTTATCTTCATAATTTACTATACAGATGTTTTTGCCTCCGGCTTTAACTTTCTTAACAAATGGCTCTGCCGATGGGCTGATTTCCGGAACTGCGTACCATTTCATGTTTAAAAATCTACCTTAAGATTCATTAGCGTAGGGTCTTTCATCACGTCGTCCATATTGGTAACGAGCGTAACTTGCTTGCGGTCGGCCGAAAGGATGGCTTTGGGGTTACTCACTTTCTTAACCGGGTGCGCAAAGTTCATTACCACTTTATACGGCATATCTATCAGCATAGCTTTTGCGGCTGCCATGGTCGATTTAGTTCTTTGAAGAAACTTACCAAATTTGATCTTATCAATAATGCGGGAGAAACTGTGTGGCGTAACCTCGTAAATGTAATAATCCTGCCCTGCCACAAAACGCTGCATTGAGAAAGCATTGGAGTTTTTAGCAGGATTCTTCGGATCTAAAAGGTCAACCTTCGGTGTGTTTACCGATACGGTTGAGATATGCTGAAGATAATATTGCAGATCGGCGGCTGATTTAGCTGTGTGACTCATGTTTATGCGCATGATTCCTTTGCTCAGATCCATTTGAACAGACAGGTCACTGCTTTTTGCCATTGCCACCTCTTCGGGATTTAATTTAGCAGCAGAGGTATCAGGCAAAGCATCATAAAAGTTTAGTGTAGTATCTTTAGCGAGGCTAAATTGCGGGGTAGCACGCACAGAATCGGTCATGAGATTCATCAGGATGGATACCGCTTTGCTCATTTCAAACCCATAAACGAGCTTGCAAGATCCATCTTCCTTAAAATCGTAATGTTCCTCAATATCAACACATGAGCTAAATCCTAATAATGCTACAAAAAGAAGCGGGATGTAGAGTTTTCTCATACGCGATATTTTTCTGTAATTATAAATAATTTAGCTGAAAGGTAAAAGCTTAAAACTCAATGGCCAACTGTAAGTTTCAGATTATCTTCTAAATATCATTTTAAACCTTTTGCCATTCGCATTTAACCTTTTACCTTCAAAAAACTTACCTTTGCACCCTTAATTATGGCACACCAGGTTCCGGAAGATGGCACACTGCTTCCTTTAATGGAAGAGTTTTATACGATACAGGGCGAGGGATACAATACCGGCAAGGCAGCGTATTTTATTCGCCTGGGTGGTTGTGATGTGGGCTGCCATTGGTGTGATGTTAAGGAAAGCTGGGATGCCGAACTGCACCCCCTCACTCCTGCCGATACCATTGTTAAAAATGCCATGCAGCATCCATCAAAAGCTGTAGTAGTTACCGGTGGCGAGCCATTGATCTATAATCTTGATCATCTAACCAGCCAGCTGCAGCAAAACGGTATCAAAACCTTTATTGAAACATCAGGCGCTTACCCCCTTTCTGGTAGTTGGGACTGGATCTGCCTGTCGCCAAAGAAGTTTAAAGCGCCCATGCAACAGGTTGCTGATAAGGCCAATGAGTTGAAGGTGATTGTGTTTAACAAATCCGACTTTGCCTTCGCAGAACATCACGCTAAACTGGTTGGGCCTAACTGTAAGCTGTACCTGCAGCCCGAGTGGTCTAAACACCAGGAGATGACGCCGCTTATTGTAGATTATGTAATGGCCAACCCGCAATGGGAAATATCTTTGCAAACGCATAAATACCTCAATATTCCGTAGAGTAATGAAACATACGGCATTAATTAACGTATAGGTTAATGATGCAAAAGCTCTACCCTTTTCTGCTTATATTTCTGTTATTTGCTGCCGGTGCTACCGCACAAGACAGGCGTTACACCACCAACAACACCGAGGCTATAAAGAACTTTGCTCTGGCCAATCAAAGCATTGATGAGCACATGTATGATGAGGCTATTGCCTTGCTGCAAAAAGCCATTGATGCCGACGGTAAGTTTATTGAGGCTCATGCACAATTAGGAGATGTAATGCGCATGCGCCGTATGTACAAACCCGCAGTAGAACATTTTCAAAAGATAATTGCCTTAGATCCTGAGTTTAACAAAGGGATATACTTAAAAATTGGTGAGTGCGAAATAGCTACTTCTATGTATGAGCCTGCGCTGCATCATCTCGAAAAATACCTTACTTATCAAAACAACACGCCTCAAAATGCTGCCTATGCGCAAAAGCTGATAGCCGATTGCAAGTTCAGTATATATGCCATTGCCCACCCGGTTCCCTTTCAGCCTATCAATATGGGGCCGGAGATAAACACTGCAGATGACGAGTACCTGCCAGTTGCTACAGCAGATGAATCTACATTGATATTTACCCGTAAAATAAACAGCAACGAAGATTTTTATAAGAGCAACAAAGCCGATAATAAATGGCAAAAGGCTACCTACCTCAGCGATGTGATCAACACACCGATGTATAACGAAGGTGCACAGTCAATCTCGCAGGATGGTAAATACCTGTTTTTTACCGGCTGTAACCGGCCTGATGGTTTGGGCCGTTGCGATATATATATTGCTCAAAAACGCGGTGATGATTGGGCCAAACCTTTCAGTATTG
Organism: Mucilaginibacter conchicola; assembly: GCF_003432115.1. Classification (GTDB taxonomy): domain Bacteria; phylum Bacteroidota; class Bacteroidia; order Sphingobacteriales; family Sphingobacteriaceae; genus Mucilaginibacter; species Mucilaginibacter conchicola. The sequence continues at coordinate 328,808 of NZ_QWDC01000001.1, read as the reverse complement.
GTGCACCGCTAAATACTAATGGCTGGGAAGCACAGCCATCTATTAGTGCGGATGGCCGTACACTTTATTTTGTTAGCAACCGCAAAGGCGGCTACGGGGGCTATGACATCTGGAAATCGCATCTTACGGATAAAGGCTGGAGCGAGCCCGAAAATATGGGGCCCGAGATAAATACCGCTTATGATGAGCAATCGCCGTTTATTCACCCTGATGACAGTACTTTTTACTTTTGCAGCAGCGGCTGGCCGGGTTTGGGTGCAAAAGACTTATTCGTTAGTCGTTTAGGAAAAGACGGCAAATGGCAAAAGCCCGAGAACCTGGGCTACCCTATTAATTCTGCAGGTGATGAGAATGGTTTAACGCTTACCGCCAACGGTAGTTATGCCTTTTTTGCGTCAAACGCGCTGAAAGGCTATGGCGGGTTTGATATCTATACTTTTGAGTTACCGGAGAGCATCCGCCCTAAAGTGGTTACTTATGTAAAAGGTACTGTGCAAGATAAAAAGACAAAAGCCCCGCTCGAAGCGGCTGTGGAGATCATAGACCTGCAAAAGAATGTTCCTGTTTACCAGGATTACAGTTCTGAGGATGCCGGCGAATTTCTGGCTACTTTGCCAACGGGGAAAAACTACGGCTTAAATATTTCTCGCGAGGGATATCTCTTCTATTCGGATAATTTCTCACTTATAGGTTTGAAGGATAAAAAAGCTTTTAACATAACCGTATTGCTTTCTCCGATTGAGGTGGGCAATAAAGTGATCCTGAAGAATATTTTCTTCGATACCAATAAATTTGATCTGAAACCTGAGTCAAAAGCCGAGCTACAAAAGCTGGTTGATTTTATGGAAGTGAACCCGACCATCAAGATCGAGGTATCGGGCTTTACGGATAACGTGGGTAATAAAGAAGCTAACCAGGTATTATCAGAGAAACGCGCCAACGCTGTTTACCAATACCTGATAGCAGCCAAAATACAAGCCGAACGCTTGGTTTATAAAGGTTATGGCGAAGGCCAGCCCATTGCACCAAATACCACTGATGAGAACCGCGCTTTGAACCGCAGAACGGAGTTTATGATAATAGCTAAATGAGGTTAAAGGTAAAAGCTGAAAGGTAAAAGGTTTTAACTTACATTGGTTTATAAATAGGAAAGGCCTGAGCAATTCGCTCAGGCCTTTTACCTTTATCCTTTCGCCTTTAACCTTAAAGAGCTTAATTCCCTACTTCACTCATGAATTTGATACGCATTAGCTGTACCTCTTCACGTGTATAATCGTCTGATCCTAATTCAGAAAGAGCTTCGTCTATCGAGTCGCATTCTGCGGTTTTAAAGTAATCAAAAACCTCGTCCTGTTTATCTTCATCAATAACCTCATCAATGTAGTAGTTAAGGTTAAGCTTGGTGCCAGAGTTTACAATGGTTTCTACCTCTTTCAGTATCTCCTCGTAAGATAAACCTTTAGAGGCCGCAATGTCTTCGAGATTTAAATGACGATCGATGTTCTGAATGATAAATACCTTAAGCGCCGATTTATTAGCAGCACTCTTGATCACCATATCTACCGGGCGGTCGATATCGTTATCCTCAACATATTTTGCTATCAGGTCGATGAACGGTGCACCAAATTTCATGGCTTTACCGGCACCCACGCCTGATATCTGCTTCATCTCATCATTGCTAACAGGATAATGCGTACACATCTCCTCTAACGATGGATCCTGGAAAATAACAAACGGCGGCAAGCCTTTTTGCTTGGCTATTTTCTTGCGCAAGTCTTTAAGCATCTGCAACAGCTGAGTATCCAGCGCAGCACCGCCCTGTTTAGGGCCTTCGTCGCCTTCCTCGTCATCGGTTGGGCCCATATCGCGGTTAAGCAGGAACCTGATGCTGTAAGGATTGTCAATAAACGAGTTGCCTGCCTTAGTTAAATGCAGCAAGCCGTAATTATCAATATCTTTTGAAACAAAGTTATTCAGCAATGCCTGGCGAAGCAATGAGTTCCAAAGGTTCTCGCCCTGCTCCTTGCCCGATCCAAAGTAATCCAGTTTATCGTGCTCGTAGCTTTTTACCTGGGCATCATCCTTACCCATCAATACGTTGATGATGTGCGCATCGTCAAACTTCTCGCCTATGTGTTTGATGAGGCTTAGAACGCGGTGCAAGTGCTCCTCACCATCAAAATGGGTTTTGTGGCTGCAGCAGTTATCGCACATGTTGTTACAACCTGCTTCGTTAAAGTTCTCGCCAAAGTAGTGTAACAACTGCTTACGGCGACAAACTGATGATTCGGCATAGTCGATAACCTCTTTCAGTATCTGGGTGCCTATCTCGCGTTCGGCTACAGGTTTATCTTTCATAAACTTCTGCAGCTTATCGATATCTTTTTCGGAGTAGAAAGCCACACAAACACCTTCGCCACCATCACGCCCTGCACGGCCAGTTTCCTGGTAGTAGCCTTCCATGCTCTTAGGCATATCATGGTGTATTACGTACCTAACATCCGGTTTATCAATACCCATACCGAAGGCGATGGTAGCTACAATAACTTCCACATCTTCCATCAGGAATTTATCCTGAGTATCGGCACGGACTTTTGGATCTAAACCAGCGTGGTAAGGTAAAGCGCGTACACCGTTAAGGTTAAGCGCTTCGGCAACTTCCTCAACCTTTTTACGACTAAGGCAATATATAATGCCAGATTTGCCCTGGTTTTGCTTTACAAATTTTACGATCTCCTTTAGTACATTACGCTTGGCTCTCACCTCATAAAAAAGGTTGGTGCGGTTAAACGATGATTTAAACACCGTAGCGTTATTCATCTGCAGGTTCTTTTGGATGTCCTGCTGTACTTTAGGGGTTGCGGTAGCGGTAAGCGCAATGATTGGAATGTCGTCACCAATATTGCTGATCACCTGGCGTATTTTACGGTACTCGGGGCGGAAATCGTGGCCCCACTCAGAGATACAGTGTGCTTCGTCAACAGCTACGAATGATACATGGTTCAATCGTAAAAAGTCGACGTTCTCTTGCTTAGTTAAAGACTCCGGTGCAACATAAAGCAGTTTGGTTTTGCCGCTTAATACATCATCTTTAACTCTTAAAATATCTGATTTACTTAACGAAGAATTGAGGAAGTGTGCAATACTATCAGACCCGCCGAAAGCTCTTAACTGGTCTACCTGATTTTTCATTAGTGCGATAAGCGGGGAGATCACAATCGCTGTGCCCTCGCTCATAAGTGCGGGTAACTGGTAACACATGGATTTGCCACCACCGGTAGGCATAATCACAAACGTATCATTCCCCGCCAAAATATTAGTGATTATCGCTTCTTGTTCCCCTTTGAAGTTATCAAAACCGAAAAAGTTTTGAAGGTTATCAAAAAGCGACTTCTTTGTCTCGATCATTCTTAATTGCGCGTTTTGGAAATATGGTTGAAAATACAAAATTCTAAGAATAAACGGCTGTTCATTTCAAAAAATTATACTGAAATGATTATTCTTTTTGAAAACAATTTTGCGTTTTTAACATTTATTGAAAAAGTGAAAAAATGATGAAAATATTTAGTTTTTCGTTGTTTTGAAATCACAAATTAATGTACATCTTTAGCCAGCAATTGCCAAATTAAAAACTACCGTTTATAATGAACAACAACTACTACGCCATCATTATGGCAGGCGGAATCGGCAGCCGTTTTTGGCCTATCAGCCGTACCTCGCACCCTAAACAATTTATTGATATACTGGGCACAGGTAAAACGCTTATCCAAAATACGTATGATCGCTTCCTGAAAGTTTGCCCTAAAGAGAATATTTACGTTGTTACCAACGAGAATTATACCGACCTGGTGAAAACCCAGCTGCCAGATATGGCAGACAACCAGATCCTCACCGAGCCGGTGATGCGTAACACTGCGCCCTGCGTAGCTTACGGCTGTTTCAAGATAGAAAGCATGAACCCTGATGCAGCCATTGTAGTGGCGCCGTCGGATCACTTGATATTGGATGAAGCTGCTTTTATCACTACTATTGAAAAGTCGTTAAAAACAGCATCTGAGAATGACTTACTGATTACGCTGGGTATAAAGCCATCGCGCCCTGATACGGGTTATGGTTACATCCAGTATACCGATCAAACGCTTAATGACGACTTCCATAAGGTGAAAACCTTTACCGAGAAGCCAACTTTAGAGATTGCCAAAACTTTTCTCCAAAGTGGCGATTTCCTTTGGAATGCGGGCATCTTTGTATGGTCGGCCAAGGCTATTGTTGATTCGTTTAATCAGCATCTGCCCGAGATGCACGAGATATTTGCCGAGGCCCGTTCTGTTTACAATACCGACGAGGAAAAGGCTTTTGTACACAAGGTTTATCAGCGCTGCATTAATATCTCAATAGACTATGGTATTATGGAGAAAGCGCCAAACGTTTACGTGTTACCATCAGAATTTGGCTGGAGCGACCTGGGTACCTGGGCATCTATCTACCAACTGGCCGAGAAGGATTACGTAGGCAATGCCGTTATCCCTGCCGATAAAGTGATCATGTACGATTCATCTAACTGTATGGTGAATGTACCTGAAGGTAAATTGGTAATTATTAAAGGATTGCATGATTTTATTGTGGTAGAATCAGACAATATATTGATGATTAGCCCACGATCTGAAGAACAAGGCGTTAAACAAGTAGTTGCTGATGTGAAACAGCAGTTTGGAACAAAATACGTTTAGAAGAGAATCAAGACTATTAGAGTCAAGAATCAAGATAAAAGAAAAGCCCGGCTATTACAGTCGGGCTCTTTTTTTGCAATCATAATTTTTCTTGTCTTGGCTCTTGGATCCTGACTTCTTGATTCTCTATTCAGCAGCAAAGCCGCGCTGCCTTATCGCTTCATACAATATTATTCCGGTTGATACCGATACGTTCAATGACTCTATCTCGCCATACATAGGTATCTTGGCAAGATAATCGCTGATGCGAATGATCTCGTTGCGGATACCGTCTTCTTCAGATCCCATGATGATAGCCGTTGGAGCGGTATAATCAGGCGTGTACAGATAGTCGGTAGTTTTCTCGGTACAAGAAACCAGTTGCAGGCCCGATTCCTGCAGAAATTTTACCGTCTGCATAAAATTATCATGGCGGCAAATCGGAATTTTGTACAACGCACCTGCCGATGTTTTAATAGCATCGGGATTGATCTGTGCCGAACCACGTGCAGGTATCACAATGGCATGTACGCCCGCACACTCTGCCGTACGGGCAATAGCGCCCATGTTGCGCACATCTGTAATACTGTCTAACACCAGGATCAGCGGTACCTCTCCTTTCTCAAATATTTCCGGGATCAGATCCTCTACCTTTTGGTAAACAATGGGCGATATAAATGCAATAGCACCCTGGTGGTTTTTCATGGTGATGCGGTTGAGTTTTTCAACCGGTACCTGTTGGGCTATAATATTGTGTTGCTGTAGTACGCCTTTCAGCTCGTTAAGTAACGGGCCGCCCACACCGCGTTGTATGTAAAGCGACTCAATTTCTTTACCCGCGTTGATGGCTTCAATCACCGCCCTTATACCAAAAACCATCTGATTGCTTTCGCGTGCAGGTTTAGAATTGTATGTCATATTTTAAGAAAATTTTTCGCCAAAAGTACTCATATTAACTGATTAAACCAGTACATTAATGTTGCTGCCAGCCATACTTAGTTCATAGTTGTTAACACCCTGTTGTAATTATCAACAGCGATAAAAATCAGGTACTTATAAAGTAATTAACACGTTTTACACATATAGTGTTAATTATCGGCCTCAAAAAATATAGTCCTGATAATGTTTCTATTAAAAAGTAAATACACTATGTGGATGAATTGTGGTAACGTCCCCAACTAATTTTATATATTTTTGTTTCCTATGACTTTTGAGAACGATACCCCTAATTACAAGGCTAACACCGGCGAGCGCAGAACACGTTTTAGTAACGCGCTTCCGCAAAATAACCTGGGCAAAATACCGCCTCAGGCGCTTGATCTGGAAGAGGCTGTTTTGGGTGCCCTGATGCTGGAGAAAGATGCTCTTTCATCAGTGATCGACGTTCTTAAACCTGAGGTTTTTTACGATATCAGGCATCAAAAGATCTTTAACGTTATAGCTTATCTATTTGAGAAAACATCCCCTGTAGATATCCTTACCGTAACCTCACAGCTTCGCCAAACCGGTGAGTTGGAAATGATAGGCGGTGCTTTTTATATTACCGAGTTAACCAACCGTGTGGCTTCTGCAGCTAACATTGAGTATCACTCGCGTATTATCATCCAGAAATTTATCCAGCGCGAGCTGATCCGTATCTCTACTGACATTGTTACCAATGCCTACGAGGATACCAGCGACGTTTTCGATCTGTTGGATAAAGCAGAGAAAAACCTTTTCGAGATAGCCCAGAACAACCTTCGCCGCGACTCGCGTAAAATGGACGACCTGATGCAGGAAGCCCTGAAAGATATTGAAGCGCTGAAAGATAAGCAGGATGGTTTAACCGGTGTAGCATCAGGCTTTACCGAGCTTGACCGTATGACCTCGGGCTGGCAAAAATCCGACCTGGTGATCATCGCGGCTCGCCCCGCGATGGGTAAAACGGCTTTCGTACTAAGCTGTGCGCGCAACGCAGCAGTTGACTTTGATAAGCCGGTGGTTGTGTTCTCGCTGGAGATGTCATCAGTACAGTTGGTGAATCGTTTGATATCCGGCGAAGCCGAAATTGAGCAGGAGAAAATCCGTAAAGGTACTTTGGAAGAGTGGGAATGGCAGCAACTGCATTCTAAGATTGGTCGACTGGAGCAGGCGCCATTAATTATCGACGATACTCCATCATTAAATATTTTTGAGTTCCGCGCCAAATGTCGCCGTTTAAAATCTCAGCACGATATTCAGCTCATCATCATTGACTACCTGCAGCTGATGCATGGTAAGAGTGATGGTAAAGGTGGTAACCGCGAGCAGGAAATTGGTAGTATCTCGCGTGCGCTTAAAACCGTGGCAAAAGAACTGAACGTACCGGTTATTGCACTATCGCAGTTAAGCCGTGCGGTTGAGAGCAGACCAGGCGGTTCAAAACGCCCAATGCTGTCTGACTTACGTGAATCGGGTTCAATTGAGCAGGATGCAGACATGGTGCTTTTCCTTTACCGCCCGGAATATTACGGCTTAGAAGTTGATGAAGACAACAACCCTACCCAAGGCGTTGGCGAGGTAATTATAGCCAAACACCGTAACGGTGAAACTGGTAGAGTAAGGCTCAAATTCGTAGGTAAATACGTTAAATTTACGGATCTGGAAACCAGCATGGATGGCTTCCCGCCTATGAATAGCGGCTTCTCGGCGCTAACACCAAATCAAGATTTTGATAAACCGAATAACTTTATCATCCGCCCATCGCGCATGGATGATATGGAAGATGAACCGCCGTTTTAACCCCCCCCCCAGCCCCCTAAAGGGGGAGTAGAATAATAGAGAAGCCCGCCTGAAATCAGGCGGGCTTCTCTATTAATATTGAACACTGAATGTTGAACGCAGTGTATTGAAGTGTCTGATACATCGAAATTCATCGTTCAAAATTCGATATTCATTATTTATACTTTTCGTTTCCACTCCCCCTTTAGGGGGCTGGGGGGCTAATCGTCATCATCATCAAAACCTACCAGATTATTATAAACACCCTGCAGTTCAGATAATGCATGCATATCGCGCTTAGCACGGGTAATCTGGATGCCTTTTTCGTAAGTGACAATTGCATCATCCCTGCGGTTTAGCGCTTCGTAAAGCTTGCCTAAATGGTAGTAGGTTCCGGTATAGTTAGGGTGGTTATTTACCAGGTCTTCGTAATAGGCTAAAGCCTTTTCGGTATCGTTCAGTCGCAGATATTCTGTGGCCAGTGCGTATTTCAAAAATTCGTCGTTTGGCTCGTTCTCTATAAATGCCAACAGCTTGTCTAATCTGCTTGTGTCCATTTTAAACTCGTTCTTTTTTAACTAAATTTGTGCGTTACCCTAATCAAATACCTATAAAACTAATTATATTATGAAAGTATTGGTATGTATCAGTAATGTTCCGGATACCACGACAAAAATAACTTTTACCGATAATAACACGCAATTTAATACCAACGGTGTTCAGTTTATCTTAAATCCTTACGATGAGATTGCTCTTGCCCGTGCCATTGAACTAACTGATGGCGGCAAAGGCAGTGTAACCGTCATCAACGTTGGCGATGCCACTACCGAGGCCACCGTGCGTAAAGCCCTGGCTATTGGCGCTACCGATGCTGTACGCATCAACGCTAAACCACATGATGCATGGTTTGTGGCCAAACAGATAGCCGAGTATGTAAAGCAAAACCCTTTCGACCTGATACTTACCGGCCGTGAATCTATCGATTACAACGGCTCTAAAGTGGCTGGTATGGTGGGCGAACTGCTGGATATCCCTTCAGTATCTATCATTAAAAAATTGGATGCTACCGATAGTGAAGCTACCGTTGAGCGCGAGATTGAAGGTGGTAAAGAAGTATTGACTATCCCCTTCCCTTTTGTTGCCGGCACCGCTGAAGGTGTTGCCGAACCAAAGATCCCTAACATGCGCGGTATCATGAGCGCACGTACCAAACCGCTTACCGTGGTTGAGCCGGTTGAAGTGAAATCAACCTCTGAGATCATCAGTTTTGAAACTCCTGCCCCACGCGGACAAGTTACTTTAGTACCTGCCGATGACACAGCCAAATTGGTTGATCTGCTGCACAACGAAGCGCGCGTTATCTAATTATTTACACCTACCAAAAGATCATTTATGTCAGTTTTAATATATGCTGAAAATGCCGAAGGCAAATTCAAAAAATCAATATTAGAGGCCGTAAGTTATGCCAAAGCCATTGCCGATCAGAACAATACCAACCTTGTAGCACTGTCTATAGGTGATGTTGCCGCTGATGAGTTAGCTGCTTTAGGTAAGTACGGAGCCGAAAAAGTACTGAACGTTGGCAACGATAAGCTAAAGAACTTTGTGAACCAGGCTTATGCTTCTGTTATTGCAGAGGCTGCTAAGGCGCAAGGGGCTGATATCGTAGTATTATCAAACTCGTTCAGCGGCCGTGGTTTAGCGCCGCGTATTGGCGTTAAACTGGAAGCCGGCGTTGCCGATGGTGCTGTTGCCCTGCCTGAGCAAAACGGTGGTAAATTCACCGTGAAGAAAACAGCATTCTCGGGTAAGGCATTTGCTGTTGTTGAATTAACATCCGCTAATAAAGTTATTGCTCTTACTCCTAACTCATACAAAGTTGTCGAGACCGGCGGTACGGCACAGGTTGAAGATTTTTCGGTGGAGACCAAAGAATCAGACTTTAAGCAGATGCTTAAAGATATCGTTCGCTCTACAGATAAAGTATCGTTGCCCGATGCGGAGATCGTGGTATCTGGCGGTCGTGGTTTAAAGGGACCTGAGAATTGGGGAATGATCGAGGAATTGGCCGGCCTGCTTGGCGCGGCTACTGCCTGCTCAAAACCAGTATCAGACGCCGACTGGCGCCCCCATAGCGAGCACGTTGGCCAAACGGGTATTGCCGTTAGCCCTAACCTGTATGTAGCCATCGGTATATCGGGCGCCATACAGCACCTTGCAGGTGTTAGCTCATCAAAAGTTATTGTTGTGATAAACAAAGATGCCGAAGCGCCGTTCTTTAAAGTGGCTGATTACGGCATAGTGGGCGACGCTTTTGAAGTGGTACCTAAACTAATTGCTGCCGTAAAAGATTACAAAGCATCAGCTTAAAGTGTATATTTGCAGTGATGGGTAACGACATGAAAAAGATCGAGCTGGACATCGTGGGGCTATCATACAGCCAAACGCAATCCGGCGCTTATGCTCTGGTTTTAGGCGAAGTTAATGGCCGCAGAAGATTACCTATCATCATAGGTAGTTTTGAGGCGCAGGCTATTGCCATCGAAATTGAAAAGATGACGCCGAGCCGTCCGCTTACGCATGATCTTTTTAAAAGTCTTGGCCAGGCATTCAACATCAGCATACAGGAAATTATTATCTACAACCTGGTTGATGGTATTTTTTATGCCAAGCTGGTTTGTTTTGATGGTAAGAAAACTGTTGAGATAGATGCCCGTACATCTGATGCCATTGCGGTATCGGTACGGTTTGACTGCCCTATTTACACTTACGAGTTTATCCTATCAACCGCTGGTATTGTAATAGAGGGTAATGATTTTGTTTACCTGGAAAATATTAACGAAACACCAGAGGAAAAAACTGCAACGCATTCTGCAAGCGGCACTTATAATACATTGAGTGAAGACGAGCTTAAATCGCGTTTGCAGCAGGCCCTAACAGAAGAGGCCTATGAAAAAGCAGCCAAAATACGCGATGAGTTGAATAAACGTAAGTCATCATAAAGCAAACAAAAAGGGAAGTTGATATCAACTTCCCTTTTTGTTTGTATTTAATTTCGTTAGAAATTGATACCAACGTTAATGCTTGATACCTGGTTACGAATGGTAGCGCCGGTTGCATCTTTGTTGATATTGGCTATACCCCCTTGTCCGCTAAGTTCAATGAAGAATTTCGTGGTTTCTGATACTGGTAATTTTATACCTATGCCTAAATCAATACCTGCGTCTGTAGTGTTAAAAAAATCTTTAACATCATTGCTACCGATGCTTGTTTTAGCGCTTGTTAAAAAGCTAACATACGGGCCAAAATTTAAATACCAGTTTTTAGTTCGGCCAAAGTGCCAGTTAGCTAAAACCGGTACAGTGATGTAGTCAAGTTTAAAATCGGTAGTAGTGCTTTCAAAATAACCTTTACCCCATCCTTTTTGATCATAAAGGGCGCCGATCTTTAAGCTCCAGCTGTCAGAAAAATAATGATCAAGATTTAAACCTGCGTTAAAACCAGCTTTGTAATCGTTGTTGCTAATGCCGGATGCAGTTACATTGGCTAAGTTAAGACCAACTTGTACACTTACAACATTTGTACCTTTAGTTTGTGAAAAAGCTGCTGTAGAAAGGCAGAACAAAGCTGCCGCTGAGAGTAGAATTTTTTTCATGCTGTGATAAAATTTAGGGTGCAAATGTAAACCTTTAAAGCGCATTTCCTAATCAATTAATGAAAATTAATTACTTCATAGTTTGGCAATATTTCGCTAATTTTCGCTTTTATTTAAACGTTGATTTTTACTGACTTTACCGCCTGCATGATATGAATATTAAGTTTCGCTTAATACTGATGAACTTTCTACAGTTTTTTATTTGGGGGGCTTGGCTTATATCTATAGGCCGATATTGGTTTTCCAATAATTTAGGTAGCAATATTCAATTCGCGGCGATATTTTCAACAATGGGCATCGCTTCGATATTTTCTCCAACGATTGCCGGTATTATATCTGATAAGTATATTAATGCTGAGAGGTTGTATGGGTTGTTACATATTTTAGGAGCGGCCACCTTATTTACTCTTGCTCAAGTAACCAATCCGGTAGCTTTTTTTTGGGTTATGTTGTTGAATATGTTTTTTTACATGCCAACACTTTCCTTATCAATAGCTGTTTCCTATTCTGCACTTAAAAAATCAGGCGAAGATATCGTAAAAGTTTTTCCCCCTATCAGAACATGGGGAACAGTTGGATTTATCGCTGCCTTGTGGACAATTAATCTCACCCATAACGGAGAGTCTGCGAACCAATTTTATATTGCCTCTTTTGTATCCCTTTCACTTGGGTTTTATGCTTTTACACTTCCAAAATGCCCACCTCTTGCAGGTAAAAATGAAAAAAAATCATGGATAGAGCTATTTGGGTTTGATGCCTTTAAACTGTTTAAGAGTTCTCGTTTCGCTATTTTCTTTGCATTTTCAATGCTATTAGGAGCGGCTTTACAACTTACAAATGCTTATGGAGATACTTTTCTTAGCGACTTTGCTAAGAATCCGGCATACAAGAATACTTTAGCTGTAACTCACTCTGAAATTATAATGTCTATCTCGCAGATATCAGAGACTTTATTCATTCTTGCAATTCCATTCTTTTTAAGAAAATTCGGTATCAAATACGTAATGCTGTTTAGTATGATAGCTTGGGTGTTGCGTTTTGGGCTATTTGCATTTGGGAACCCTGCGGATGGTTTATGGATGATTATTCTATCATGTATTGTTTACGGCATGGCTTTCGACTTTTTTAACATCTCAGGTTCGTTGTTTGTAGAGACACAAGCCTCTCCTGAAATGCGTGGTAGCGCTCAGGGTTTATTCATGATGATGGTAAATGGCTTTGGAGCGTTCTTTGGCAGCAATGTTAGTGGCTGGCTTATAGATAAATATTTTATTATGCCAAATGGCCAAAAAGATTGGCATGGCATCTGGATAACTTTTGCAGCTTATGCCTTGGTGATAGCGGTGATATTCCCATTTGTATTCAGATACAAGCATAACGCTGCTTTAAAACATGCAATACAGCACGCATAATAAAACGATATAAACAAAAAAGGCCCCGATATTTATCGGGGCCTTTTTTATGCTGTAAAATATTTTACAAGAACGCGTAACCTAAGCTTAAGTTAAACAAGCTTACACGGGTTTTGTAGTTGGTTGAGCCATCAAAGTATTCTTGTTTGCTTAAACCGGCTTCGTAGCGCAGATCGATAGAGATACGTCTGATATCGATACCTGCACCTGCAGTTAAAGCGAAGTTTGAGTCTTTATAACGGAAGCTTGCTGCCTGGCTTACCGCTGTACCAAAGTTATTGTCTTTATTAATAGCGAACGATAATAACGGGCCTGCATAAAAACGGCCACCTAAACCAAACGCACCAACTTTACCGCCTAAAAGTAAAGGGATATCAATGCTGGTAAATTTAGCTGAAGCAATTTTAACATTGCTATTGTTGATATCAACGTTTTTGCTTGTGATATAAAGCTCTGGTTGGAAGTTGAAGCCAATAGCACCAAAACGCGCCCAGAAACCTGCAAGATAACCTGCGCGGTTATCAGAACTGAAGGTTCCGTTGTTGTTTGATAAACTTGATAAGTTAACACCGGCTTTTGCACCAAACTGTACGCTTGGAAGTAATTGAGCCTTGCTTATTGTGGTAAATGCGGCAAATAAGCCGAGGGTAAGTAATAATTTTTTCATCGGTTTAATGGATTTTAGGGTTAAACATTACACAGTGTGTTTTGTGTTGAGGTATGTATTTTTTTGTAAAAATATATTTTAAGCACAAAAAAAAAGTCCGGGCGACTGTAAATAGTGCATCCGGACTGTATTGTTATAGGGTTATTTGCTTCTTAAAGTGTCAATCGGCCTTGATAATAATCTAATATTTTGTTGTAAATGTAGCAATCGTAACGTGCATTGATGAGGTTAAGATTAGCACGATCAAGGTAATTTTTGGCCAACACGTAGTCTACCGAGTTAAGCACACCCGCATTAAAGCGAATCTCTGCAATACGGAACGATTCGGCGTAGGCTTTAACCTGCTCCTGCAGCGCACCAAATCTATTATATGCCGATTCCATATTTAGGTAAGCCTGCTCAACATCCTGCCTTAATTTAATACGTGTGTTTTCTTCAATGGCCTTGTAGTTCTCAAGGTCTAATTTCGCCTTGGATACTTTGTTACGATTTTGGAAATAGTTGAGGATCGGGATCCTGATACTAACGCCTACTTGTGTGCTGTAGTTATTTTTAAACTGATCGTAGTATCCAATATTGCGGTTATCAAAATTAGCTTGTTTAACAAGTACAGATTGCTGGCCGGTTGGGGTGTTGATGTATTGCCCGGTGTTAACCACGCTTGAATCTCTGAATACTGAACGCTGTGCTGCGCTTGAGTAGTTAGTATAAATACCACCAAATAATGATACTGTTGGATACAGAGCACCTTTGGCAACACTCACAGCTTTCTCTGCGCTTTTACGCCTTAAGGTAGATGCTTTCACCAATGCCAGCTGATCTAAAGCTGTTGAATATATAGACTCTGACGTAGCGTCTGTTTGCTTAGATAAGTTTTGCGCGTCAACTGGAGCCAGTGTTAAGCCTTTACGATACGGGATATTCAATATCTGCAGCAAGTTTAATTTTGATGTTTCGAGCGTTGAAACCGCATTAACTAAGGACAGCTGATTATCGCCGAAAGTACCTTTCAGATCATACAGGTCTGATGGTGTTTTATTAGCACCTTTCTTTTCCAATATTTCTAACCTATCAACCTGTTGTTTTGCTACAGCTAATTGTTTTTTAGCTTGTGAAAGTAACTCAGTATTATCCAACACCAGCAGGTATGCCGTGATCACATTAATAGTTACCTGGTCTTTAGCTTGCTGGAAATCCATTTTACCGGCCTCGTAAGCTAATGATGTTTGTTTTATGCGATTAAGGTTTTGCAAACCGCTAAACAAAGTAAGATCACCGTTTAAACTATAGTTACCATAGGTCAAAGACTGGTCAACATAGGTATTGGTAAACGGGTTAATGTTACGACCGTTGTTTATACCATGGTCAACCTGGCCGTTAATTGATGGCAAAAGGTATTCTTTGGCCTGGTTGCGGTCTATCCTGCTTGATTGTGTCAGGATACTGCTTTTTTTAACGTCGAGGTTGTTTTTTACAGCAATATCAATGCATTGCTGTAAAGTAAGTACGCTATCTGCAGTCTGCGCTTTTGCCAACGCCGGCGACAGTGCTATTAAAGTGCCAAGTAAAATTTTAAAGTATCGCATTTTGTGTTATAGTTCAGAGGTTTTTGATGGACTCTACCCTTCCATCCAGCAGGTTAATAATGCGCGAACCGTATTCCGCGTTTTTCTCAGAGTGCGTAACCTGGATGATCGTAACGCCGTCTTCTTTATTCAGCTTACGGAACAGTTCCATTATCTCCTCGCCTTGTTTTGAGTTAAGGTTACCGGTAGGCTCATCAGCCAAAATTAATTTTGGTTTTGCTATCAAAGCACGGGCAATACCAACCAGTTGCTGCTGTCCGCCTGATAATTGCGCAGGGAAAAGATCTTTCTTGCCAACTATCTGGAACCTATCCAGCATATCGGCAACCATGGCTTTACGCTCTGCTCCTTTTACATCCTGATATATCAGCGGCGTTTCAATGTTTTCGGCAACTGTAAGCTCGTCAATAAGGTGATAAGCCTGGAAAACGAAGCCGATATATTGTTTGTATAAAGCCGAGCGTTGTTTCTCTTTTAGCTGATGTACCGGTTGATCTACAAAGTAATGGAAGCCGTCTGATGGTTCATCTAACATGCCGATGATGTTCAGCAATGTTGATTTACCTGAACCCGAAGGGCCCATTATTGAAACAAACTCGCCCTGCTCAACATCAATGCTGATGTCGTTAATAACGTAGTTTTTGTTTCCGCCTACCTGATAATACTTTGAAATGTGCTGAAGTGATAACATGTTTTATTAATTGTGATTGATGAATTAATGGGTTATTTGTCCCGCAATTTCTTAAACTGTTTTGGTATTGATAAGTGAAATATATACCAAAGTCATAAATAGTTGTATGTCAATTAATTATATTAATTATTGAAACCATAAACTGTACGCTTGTGTAACAGCATGCGTACGGTTATGATACAGTTGTAGGTGCGCTTTGCGCACAATTATTAGAGATAGGTTGGGGTGCATATAAAATAAAGAGGTTAGACTATTTAAGCCTAACCTCTAACTAACTAATCTCTAATTAACTGATTAACCAATCCCTACTCGGAACGCAAACTTTTCACCGGATTGGTTAATGCTGCCCTTATAGCCTGGAAACTGATGGTAGTTAATGCTACTACCAGCGCCAGTATACCTGCCGATGCAAACACCCACCATTGGATGTCAATACGGTAAGCAAAATCCGCCAGCCACTTGTGCATAAAGTACCAGGCTACCGGTGTTGCTATAACAAATGATATCAATACCAGCCTCATAAAGTCGATAGAGAGCATGTTAACAATGCCACTTGTTGATGCGCCTAATACTTTGCGGATACCTATTTCTCGGGTACGCTGATAAGTGCTGTATGATGCCAGGCCTAACAAGCCAAGGCATGATATGGCAATGGCCAGTATGGCAAAGTTGAAGAATAGCTTGCCAAAGCGTTGCTCGCTGCGGTACTGGCGGTCAAAAAACTCATCTAAAAAGAAATAGCTGTATGGTTTGTTAGGGATGTATTGTTTCCACGCGCTCTCGATCTTGGCCAGTGTTACCGGCAGATTAGCAGTGCTTAGCCTAACCGAAACTTTGTTAAATGCCTTCATCTCTACACGCATGGTTAGCGGGTCTATCTTTTCCTGTAGCGAATGGTAGTGAAAATCCTTCATTACCCCTACTATTTTACCTTCGCGGCCCCATTGTTTAAAGCGTTTGCCAATGGCTTGCTCCGGTGTAGTATAACCAAATAGCTTTACAGCCTGCTCGTTAATGATCATGGCCTGCGCGGTATCTGTCTTCAGGAAATCGCGGGAGAACGGCCTGCCGGCGATGATCTTAATGCCGTAATCTTTAATGTAATCAAAATCAACAAAGTAAAGTGCAAGGTTGGCCACCTGCAGGTCACCTTTATTGTTCTCAATCTCGGAGTATGCACCGCTGTGGCCTCCACCCGGTATAGCCGACGATAGTGTTGTTGCTTTAACGCCCGGCAAAGTGCTTATGGCCTGTTTAAAGGCTTCCTGACCTGGATCATTATCGGTATCCATCACCAGCATCTGCTCTTTTGAGAAACCAAGGTCCTGATTGCGCATGAAGCTCATCTGGTCATAAACTACAATGGTACCTATGATGAGAGCTATAGAGATGCTGAACTGCGCCACTACCAGTGTTTTCCTGAGCATATTGCCCTTGGTACCTGTAGAAAACCTGCCCTTTAGCACCATTACCGGCCTGAACGACGATAGCACCAATGCCGGATAAACACCTGCCAGTAACCCTATTAATACAGATAGCCCAAATAAACCTGCAACATAGCCCGGATTACTAAAAATGCCAGTGCTAACCACTTTACCGGACAACTGATTAAACACAGGCAACAGTAAGGATGAAAGCGCCAGTGTGATGAAAAAGGCAATTATACAAAGTACTACAGACTCGCCTATAAATTGAGCGGCCAGCTCGCCTTTTGCCGCACCAACCACTTTGCGGATACCCACCTCTTTTGCACGCTCAACAGAACGTGCCGTAGTAAGGTTAATGAAATTGATACAGGCTATTAACAGGATAAATACGGCTACAATACTAAAAATGTAAACATTGCTCATGCTGCCCACTTCCTGCCCGCCACGGGTGGTGTGCAGGTACACATCTTTCATTGGCTCCAATAAAAGCGTTGCCGCCATTTTGCGTTCGCGCTGTTCGCGGCCATTGAGCTTTTCAATCACCGGCACAAATTTGGCCTCTAAAGCTTTAGGGTTGGTGCCGGGTTTTAATAAAAGATATGTGCTTGCACCGTAGTTACCCCATTGGTCGTCAATATCCGTTCGGAATTTTTGGGTAAGGGTGGTCATAGATATCAGCAGATCCGCTTTTATCTGTGAGTTGGCCGGCATATCTTTCATAACGCCGGTTACAATAGCAGGTACAGCATTACCAGTTATCAATACTGTTTTACCGATTGGATCAGCATCGCCAAAATATTTTTTAACTGAAGTCTCGCTGAAAATGATGCTGGCAGGTGCAGTTAACGCAGTTTTGGCGTCACCTTTTAGCAACTTAAAATCAAACACTTTAAAAAAGTTTGAGTCGGCATACAGGGCCTTATCTTCCTGGAATTTGATATTATCTTTTCTTACCAGGAAGCTCTCGCCGCTTACACGCACAAAGGCCTCTATCTCCGGAAACTCTGGCTTTATATGCGGCCCAAATGCCCAGGAAGTTACATCAGTATTAATGGTTTCTGACGGGGTTTTGATGTCCGTAACCAAGCGGTAAATGTTATCTACCTTGCTATGGAATTTATCGTAGCTTAACTCAAAGGCTACATACATGTAAATGAAAAAACAGGCGGTAATACCTACGGATAGGCCCGTTACATTTATAAAAGAGAATACCTTATGTTTCCACAGGTTTCTCAAAGCTATTTTAAAGTGATTTTTTAACATAATTTAGGTCATTAGGTCATCAAGTCATTTGTTCATTGTCTTTTAGGTCAGTTAATGACCCAATGACAGCGAAGCAAATGACTCAATGATTTAATTATTTATTCATTTCTAAGGCTTTTTACAGGATTTGATATTGCTGCTTTTATGGATTGGAAGCTGATGGTTGCAACGGCTATAAAAACCGATGCAAGGGCCACAAATACAAACGAGCCCCAGGTTACATTAATACGGAAAGCAAAGCCTTGCAACCAGTGATTAATGGTGTACCAGGCAAGCGGCCATGCAATAAGGTTGGCCATCAGCACCAGTTTTATAAAATGCCCGGTAAGCAGCATTACAATATTTTGTACTGATGCGCCTAATACTTTACGCACTCCTATCTCTTTGATACGTTTCTCAGCAGAGAATGACGCGAGGCCGAACAGACCCAGACAGGATATCATAATAGCCAACACGGCCAGTATGCCCACTATTTTGCTTATTTGTGTATCTGCCTGATAAACTTCGGCAAAATGGTCATCAAGAAACTGGTATTCGAAAGGGTAATCGGGGTTGATCTTTTTCCAGGTAGCTTTAATGTATTCCAGCGCTTCTTTTGATTTACCGGCTTTTATTTTTACCGATACCGTGCTGAAACCCCACTGATCCTGGTTTACTATATATAAGTTCTCTACTTTATAATGCAGTGAGTTAAAGTTGAAATCTTTAGCGATGCCTGTAATGACACCCAACGAATCATAACCAAAACGTTGACCGATCAATGACGATAAAGCCGCCTTGGGATGATCTTTCAATAACTCTTTAGCCATCGATTCGTTAACGATATACTCGCGGCCGTTGGCTGATTTTTCTGACGAGAAATTCTTGCCCTCTACCATTTTAATGTTGTAAGTACGCAGATAGTTATCGTCCACAATAAGCTGGGTAGCGGCTAATTCGCGCAGGGCGTCGTTGTTGTATTTGAATGATACACCGTTTTGGTCTAAGTGACTACCTAACTGATCCTGAGATGCAGTAACATCAGCAACTAATGTATTGCCCAATAAAGCTTGTTTAAACAACTCATAGTTACGGCCCGAGATCCTGTCGAGAGGGATGTTTACTATTTGGTCGCGGGTAAAGCCAGGGTCTTTATCTTGCATAAACCGTAGCTGTTTTACTACAAATACGGTGGCTATCATTAGGAACACAGCGCTTGTAAACTGGGCAACTACCAACACATTGCGCATGGTACCTTTATTTTTACCTGTTTCAACAGATCCTTTCAGCACTTTTACCGGTTGGAACGACGAAAGAAATAATGCCGGGTATATGCCAGATATACCACCTACCAATAAAGCACCAGCTACCAATATGAGCATGAAACCCGGGTTGCCGATAATGTTTAAGCTGATATCGCGCTGACTTAAGCTATTCACATAAGGCAAAGCAATTTCTACTAACACGATAGCAAGTACTAAGGCCAGCAACGAGAGCAAAATTGTCTCGGCCAAAAACTGGATGGCCAGCTGAGGCCTGTTTGCTCCTATTGATTTACGGATACCCACTTCTTTAGCCCTATCGGCAGAGCGTGCGGTAGACAAGTTCATGAAGTTAACACAAGCGATTAAAAGCACTATAAAAGCTATAATGGCGAACAGGTTAGTAGATTTTTTATCGAACTTCTGATAATTCAGATAATCCAAACCGATATCGGCAGAGTTAGCGTGAATGTCTTTCAACGACAAATAGAATAGCTCGTAGTATTTCCAGCCATCGCCGTTTAAATGTTTTTTGAGGAAACCCGGCATTTTTGCTTCAAAACCTTTTAAGTTGGTTCCAGGCGCAAGTTTTAAATAAGTATTCAGCCAGTTGCCCCCCCAGTTATCCATCCATTTTTGGTGAATGCCGGGTAGTGAGTAGATGGCATCAAACTGTAGTTGCGAGTTTTTAGGGCAATTTGCCATTACTGCAGTAACCATAAACCTTACGGTATCGCCACCAAAGTGATTGATGGTTTTGCCTATAGGGTCTTCGTTACCAAATAACTTTTCGGCAGTTTCTTGTGTAATGGCAATGCTGTTGGGTTTCTCAATGGCATTCTGTGCATTGCCTTTCAGTACTTTGAAATTGAAGATCTTTAGAAATGCTGAGTCAACCGCGAATACCTGTGGTAAGAAAACGCGCTTCTCGCCAAAGGTCATCTGGTATTTTTTATCCCACTTTACGCGGGTAAATTTCTCCACCTCAGGGAACTCCGCTTTCAACGAAGGCCCCATCGGGAACATAGATAAACCAACCTTTTGTGAGGCAGCCATCCCCGGGAATTTTTGCACTTCGCTTATCCGAACCACATTGTCGCCATGGAAATTATCAAAGCTTTTCTCATAGGCCACAAACAATAATATAACAATGCAGGCCGCCATACCAACGGCAAGCCCCACGATGTTTATTACCGACGATACCTTGTTTTTCCAAAGGTTTCGCCACGCGATCTTAAAGTAGTTTTTTATCATGCCTTATTTAATTGGGTCATTGAGTAATTAAGTCATCGGCTGGTTGTTTTAATAGCCTAATGACTCGATGACCCAATGACGATTATTTACTCCGAACGTAAACTCTTAGCCGGGTTTGTTAATGCCGCAGTTATCGACCGGAAACTTATGGTGATAAAAGCAATAAATAATATCCCACAGCCTGCAACTGCAAACGCCCATGCAGGTATGTTAACCCTGTAAGCATAATTTTGCAACCACATATTCATGGCGTACCAAGCGATTGGCGATGCTATAATAAATGCGACGAACACGAGCTTCAGAAAATCGCCGGATACAAGCGCAATAATGTCCTGCACGCTGGCACCCAGCACTTTCCTTATACCTATCTCCTTTACTCTTTGCTCTACGGCAAATGCCACCAAACCAAACAAGCCCATGCACGCCAGGAAAATAATAAGCAGACTGAAGCAGGTAAACAATTGCTGCAATTTAAACTCGGTGCGGTATTGCTGATCTATCAGGTCACTTACCCAGCTGTAGTTGAAGGGTTTAGCAGGATAATAACTCTTGTAAAGTTTATTTACTGCTGTAAGTACATTTTTGCCACTTCCCGGCGTAGTTTTTATAAGCATAGCGCCATAACGTTGGTTGGTTATGGCCTGTATAACTGTTGCCTTTATTTTGTTATGTAAAGATTCGCTATAGAAATCAGACACCACACCTACCGGCATACCTTCAAACTTACCCGCCGGGGTGTTTAGCTTAAGCCCCATCAATTTGGCGGTATATTCGGTAGCTATTATGGGTTGGTTTTGTATCTGCTGTTTTGTTTTAGCAGTTGATGCACCACCCATTAATGAATCTTGACTGAGCGCATCTGCGTTTGATTCTCTGTTGAACAAACGCCCTTTCTTCAATCTGAAACCCATAATATATGGCAAGTCGGCATCGCCCTGGATAAAATAAAGTACCACACGCTTATCGCCGAGGTTTACATCGCGCGACATAGAGCCCGAGCCAGCCGACGGATACCAGTTGGTAATGCTGACTCCCTCGACACCTGAAATTTGCTTAACTGCATTTTTAAAGCTTTCGCCGCTTTTGCCCCAGTCGGTAAAATCAATATTAACGAGATTATTCTTATCAAACCCAGGATCTTGGTGGCTCATGAAATTTACCTGGTACCTAACTACAAGAGTAGCGATAATGATGATAGCCGATATGGTAAATTGCCCAATAATTAATGAGCGTTTGAGTAGGTTTAAACCTACGCCAGCCGGTATCTTATCCCTTAAAATTATTGAAGGCTTTGGTTTTGATAGATACCACGCCGGATATAGGCCCGTAAGCAAGCTTACTCCCGTTATTGCCAATACAGCACTTAACAAAAATGCACCGTTAAACAGGTTTATAACCAAACTGTGCCCCAGGTAAGTTTCAACAAACTTTATCAGAACAGGGTAAAGCACTATCGCAATAGCAAATGATATCACGAAGAATAAAAGCGACTCGGCCATAAAACGGCTTATCAATTGCCCTTTGCCGGCACCTAATACTTTCCTAACCCCGGTTTCGCGGGCACGGGTGAACACTCTCGATATGGTAAGGTTTACAAAATTTATACAGGCAATAAGCAAAAGCAAAGCGGCAATTATCGCAAATATGTAAACGTTGCGTATGCTGCCATGCACTTCTTGTACCGCAGGGAAATCAGACTTTAAATAAATATCCTTAAGCGGTTGAAAGTTAAATTTGTAGTCAAGTACTTTGCCTTTAAAATTTGCTGCATACCAGTTATTAACCTTTTTGGTAAAAGCGGGTATATCCGTTCCTTTTTTTAAGAGAACATATTGCGGCTGAAAGGTATAAAAGCTGTTACCGGTGGGCATGGCATTATCACCAGTGCGATATTCTTTCAGCGTAATAACATCTGCCCGCAAATGAGTGTTTTGCGGTATATTGTCAACAACGCCGGTAATGAGATATTTTTGGGGCTCACCAAATTCAGGCACGGTCATTATAACCTTACCAAGCGGATTCTGATTTTTAAAATATTGATCGCGTACTGTTTTGTTGATGATAAGGTTAGTGTAACCCTTAACAAATTTCTTAGGATCGCCCTCTAAAACTTTAACGTTAAACATATTCCAAAGCGTAGGCTCTGCTTCTAAAACATTAAAGCTTATGCCCTCTTCATTTGAAGTAAGTTTCAACCTGTTCTTGATAACAGATATGCGACAGTAATCTTCCGTTTCAGGCAGATCCCTTTTCATGGATGGGCCTAAGCCTGAGAAAGTAACCGGCATTGGTGCCTCACCCTTAACGGTATTACTTACAGATAGTACACGATAGATACGATCAGTTTTTGACCATTGCCTGTCGTACGATAACTCATCGGTTACAACTGTAGATACTATTAAACAGGCAATAAGGCCTACGCTCAAACCGATAATGTTAATGAGCGAATAGGCCTTGTGCCTTAACAAGCTACGCCAGGCTATCTTAAAGTAGTTCTTTAGCATATTTATGTATCATTATGTCATTGGATCATTTTTAAAAACAATGACCCAATGACAGTGCAACGAATGACTTGATGACGATTTTTATTCAGAACGTAAGCTTTTTACCGGGTTAACCAAAGCGGCTTTTGTTGCTTTGTAGCCAACCGTAAGCCAAGCTATAGCTATTGATGTTGCCATTGCCAGTATAAACACACCAGCTGTAAGCGGCACACGGTATGCAAAGTTCTGCAGCCACTCGCTCATCATGTACCAGGCCGTTGGCATAGCCAATACAAACGAGATACCTATAAGTATCATAAACTCTTTAGAGAACAGCAGTACTATATTGAATACGGATGCACCCAATACTTTGCGTACGCCAACTTCTTTTGTACGCTGTACCGCCATGTACGATACCAGGCCATATAAGCCCAAACATGATATGAATATGGCAATAAAGGCAAATAGCTTGTAAACCAAAGCCAACTGGTTTTCCTGCTTGTAAAACTGGGCAATGTTCTCATCCAGGAAATAACCGTTGTAGGCATACTCCGGATAAGTGCTTTCCCAAAGTTTTTGTACATCTTTTGCAGTGCGGGTAAGGTTACGGGTATCTATTTTAACTGCTGTTTGTGATAGCACAGCTTTTTTAGACGACATCACGATAGGCTTTACTTCATCGCGCAGCGAGTTGGTTTTAAAATCTTTAACCACGCCCACAATCGGCGACCATGTTTTGGCGCTGCCCAGCTTCATGTTTTTGCCGATAGCGTCCTCTGCTCTTTTGATGCCTAGTTTATGGATAAAGGTCTCGTTAACAACAAACTGGTTAATGGTATCGCTCTTATCGTATCCTTTACCGGCCACAAATGTAAAGCCGAATGTTTTGAAATAATCCGAATCACCATACTTCAGAAAAGTACTGAAATCAGGATCTTTCATGGAATTATTAAAGTAGAAGTTTGCCCCCCAATTATTTTCTGACGAAGGCGCATCAGAGGTAAAGCTAACCGATTTTACGTTAGGGTTTTGTAACAGCCTTGCCTTAAATGATTCCATTTTGCTAAGGCTGATGCTATCGGTATAACCGGGCAGCATCATTACCGCATTTTTATTGAAGCCGAGGTCAGCTTCGTTCACAAAGTTCATCTGGTTAACGGCCACAATGGTACCAATGATAAGCAATTGTGCAATGGCAAACTGTGCCACCACCAACGCTCTGCGTAATGGGATACCACCTATAGAGGCTGCTGTGATCTTATTTTTAAGCGCCAGCACCGGCTTAAAGCCCGATACCACCAATGCCGGGTAAATACCAGATAACAGTACCACCGCAATAAACGTTGCTACCAGGAATAACACCGTGCCTAAGTTGAGCAATGCAATATCATCAGGCACGCTGGCAATATTTTTAAGTTGAGGCAAAGCTATTTTAGCCAATGCCACTGCTAACAATATTGAGAACAAGATAACCAACATGGTTTCGCCCAATACTTGTGCTATCAATTGCTTGCGCGTGCTGCCCAACACCTTGCGGATGCCTACTTCTTTTGACCTGCCTACAGATTGCGCTGTAGATAAGTTGATGAAGTTGATAGAAGCCATCAGGATGATCAATATAGCGATGAAACCAAGCGTTTTTAACGTTGCCCTGCTGGTTAAATGATCGCCAAGAGTGTTACCTACTTTGGTATCAAAGTGCAACTCGCTAAGCGGCTGTACAAGGTGCAGGCGTGTGCTGTTGGTTTTATTATCGGTGGCTTTTTTTGTGTAGCTATCTATTTGATTCTGGAAAGCTTGTTTAGACATACCTTCAGGCAGTAAAGCAAATATCTGGTGGTTACTGCTTAACGAACCCCATTCGTTTGTGTAACCGTAAAGATCGCCTGCGTTTTTCCAGGTGATGTATGATACCAGTACCTTTAACGGGATGTCGCTGTTCTCAGGCATATCTTCAATAATACCCGCAACGCGTAAGGTTAAAGAGTTATCTATTTTGATGTTTTTGCCGTTTGCATTTTGCCAGTCGCCAAAGTATTTGTTGGCAGTGTTTTTTGAAAGCACAACCATATTAGGCTGGGCTAATACATCTTTGTTGCCGCTTAACCATTTCGCCGTAAAAATGTCAAAGAACTGCGGTTCCATAAACATTACGCCAAGCGGTTCAATGAATTTCTTATCACTTGCTGATACGCCATCGCCATTACTTAAAACAGTTAATTGGCTGCCGTAGCTTGAATTTAAACCGGCAAACTTTACCTGCGGCATATCCAGGCGAAAACCTTCTAAACCCGGTACTGATACGCCAGGATTGAAAGACATATTACCTTCCTGCTTTTGCTCGGTAATAATATGGTAGATGTTTTTATAGTTAGCGTTGAACTTGTTATAGCTGGTCTCAAACTGCAGGATAACAAATATCAACAAGCAGGCTGCAATGCCCACCGTTAAACCGGAGATATTGATAATGGAATATGCCTTGTGGCGAAGTATGTTTCTCCAGGCAATCTTGAAATAATTTTTCAGCATTGTGATGGTATTTGCTTTATAAAGTTAAAAGCTATACCAAAACAATAACTTGTTGATTATTAGATATTTGTCAATGTAAGGAAAAGTGTCCGTTGTCCGTAAGTGTAACAGCAGGTGTACGGTTATGATACAGTATTTGAAGAGATTAGAGGTTGGAGATTAAAGATTAGTTGAGGAAAGAAATGCTGAACGCTACTTTCAAATTCAAAAAAAGAAATAGCCCTAATCTCTAATTAACTAATCTCCAATCTCTAACTCAAAATCCGAAATGTTTGATGTAAGTATTCAAGTCCTTATCGCCGCGGCCTGAGATACAGACCACAACCGTATCATCTTTTTGGAAAGTCATTTTCTCGAGGTAAGCGAGGGCGTGTGCTGTTTCAATTGCCGGGATAATACCCTCTAACTGGCAGCAAAGCAGGCCGGCATTTAATGATTCATCATCGGTAATGTTGGCGTATTGGGCACGTTTTACCTTGTACAGGTGCGCGTGCTGCGGGCCAATGCCGGGGTAGTCTAATCCGGCAGAGATAGAATATGGCTCAACCACCTGCCCATCTTCACTTTGCATCAGGATGGTGCGGCTACCATGCAGTACACCTTCTTTGCCCAATGCTGTGGTGGCTGCAGAATGGCCGCTCTCTACGCCTTTTCCCGCGGCTTCAACAGCTACCAGTTTCACTTCTTCATCATCAAGAAAATTATAGAACATCCCCATGGCGTTGCTGCCACCACCAACGCAGGCCAATACATAGTTTGGTAACTCGCTGCCGGTATGTTCTTTTAGCTGAACTTTGGTTTCGGCAGATATGATGGACTGGAATTTTGCTACCATCTCAGGGTAAGGGAATGGGCCTACTACCGAACCGATGATGTAGTGCGTATCAACCGGGTTGGCTATCCAATCGCGCAGGGCCTCATTGGTGGCATCCTTAAGCGTTTTACTGCCTGATGTAGCCGGAACTACCTTTGCACCTAACATTTTCATACGGGCCACGTTTGGAGCCTGGCGCTCCATATCAATCTCGCCCATGTACACAATACATTCAATACCCATCAGCGCACAAACTGTAGCCGTAGCTACACCATGCTGACCGGCACCGGTCTCGGCAATAATACGTTTCTTGCCCAATCGTTTTGCCAATAGTATCTGCCCTATGGCATTGTTTATTTTATGCGAGCCTGTATGGTTCAGGTCTTCGCGCTTAAAGAAAATATTGGCACCGTATTTTTCAGAGTAACGTTTAGCATGGTATAACGGCGAAGGGCGGCCTACGTAATCTTTCAGCAATCCTTCAAACTCAGCTTTAAATTCAGGCTCATCCAGTATTTTGATGTACTCGCGGCGTAGCTCTTCTACATTAGGGTAAAGCATCTCCGGGATGTATGCCCCACCAAAATCTCCGTAATAGCCTTGTTCGTTTACTCCGTATTTCATGTTTAATTGTTGAATTAGTGATTGAATGAATATTATCTTTCACCCCTCACATTAAAAAAAGTTTTTTTTAATTTATCAATGTCTTTTAATCCCGGCGATAGCTCAAACTTGCTGTTCAGGTCAACGCCATAAAATGCCGGGTGTTTAATATCCGTCACTTCTCCGATATTCTCAGTGCTTAAACCGCCTGATAAAAAGAACGGCACATCCAGTTTGTATTTGTTCAGTATAGTCCAGTCAAATGCAATGCCCGAACCACCGTGTGAAGGTGTTTTGGTATCAAACAGGAAATAATCTACGCTGTTTTTGTATGCTTCCAATTGCTCAAAATCAAAGCTCTCATCAACACCGAAAGCTTTTATTACTTCTACCTCATGCTTAAACAACGCACAAAACTCAGGCGATTCGTCACCGTGCAGCTGTATGGCATCAAACTTGTATTTGTAGATCAGTTTGCTTATCACATCGGCATCCTCATTCACAAATACCCCTGTTTTTACAATATCTTCGGGTTGCTGAAATAAAGCTTCAGGATCTAAACCCTCAATAAAACGTGGCGATTTTTCGTAGCAGATAAAGCCCATATAATCGGGCTTCAAACCGGCTACTGCTTCAATGTTATCCTTATATTTTAATCCGCAAACCTTTATGCGCATGGCTTAGCTGGCTAAAAGTGTTTTAAAGCTGTTCAGTGCTTTTTTGCTGATGAGTGCTTCTTCTGCCTCATAAAAACAATCGGCAAAACTGGTATCCGGCTTAATGGTTTTAATGGCCATAGCAGCGTTGCTTAGCACCACACTTGCCTGGGCGGTTGTAGCCTCATCATTAAGTACTTTCATAAATATATCTGCCGATTCGGCAACGGTATGTCCGCCGGTTATCTGATCTTCTTGCAGTTTCTCAAATCCTAAAGATTCAACACTGGTAATGCGTTCTCCATCCTGCGAGAATGTCTTAAAATCACAAGTAAGCGAGATCTCGTCGTATCCATCCAACGCATTTAAAATGGTGTATTTGATGCCCGATTTCTGATATAGATAAGCATATACCCTTGCCAACTCCAGGTTAAACACACCCACCATTTGGTTTTGCGGCTTCGCGGGGTTAGCCAGCGGCCCCAACATATTAAAAAAGGTTTTAACACCCAGTTCCCTGCGGATAGGTGCAACAGTCTTCATGGCCGGATGGAACAGCGGCGCATGCAGGAAACAGATGTTCGCTTCGTCAACGCTGCGTTTCAGCTTATCGGTATCATTGGTAAAAGTATAGCCCAGGTGCTCCATTACGTTAGATGAGCCACAACCTGATGATACACCGTAGTTACCATGTTTGGCTACTTTATAACCCGCACCGGCTACTACAAATGATGCAAGCGTAGAGATATTGAATGTATCCTTGCCATCGCCGCCTGTACCGCACAGGTCAATCAGTTCGCCGTTTTGCAGGTCAATAGGCAGGCAAAGCTCAAGCATGGCATCGCGGAAGCCTTCCAGTTCGTTAACGGTGATGCTGCGCATACAGTACGCCGTCATAAACGCCGCCATTTGCGAGTTGTTGAATTTGCCGGTAGCAATGTCTTTCAAAATATCCCTCGATTGCTCGCGGGTGAACGTTTTGTGTTCAAATAAGTGGTTAAGTATCTGTTTCATTAGCCCCCTACCCCCCTAAAGGGGGAATTTTGTCTTTAAATGTTAACGTCCGATTCGCCTATCCTACTCCCCCTTTAGGGGGCCGGGGGGCAAAAAAAAGGGCTGCCGTATGGCAACCCTTCTAAATATCTTTATATAAAAACAAAAAATGAGGTTGCCTTACGATATCTCGTTAAGCCACCACCAGTTATTGTTTAATTGTACTTTCATGTTCTTGTGTGGCAAATATGGAAATTGTTTTTACTAAATGCAAGAGGTATTTTATAATGAGCGAATTAGTGATGGATGGAATGAGTGAATATCTTTTAATATTGATTCATTCATTTGCATATTTGTGTTATTACTCATTCAGTCCTTTACTCATTATAAATGATCCGCGAGCAAAAGATAAACCCCGAGAACGACCTTGGTTTTGGCCCTCAACCGGTTATCAAAAACCAGCCCCTGCTAAATAAGGACGGCTCGGTTAATGTAAAGCGTAAAGGCCTTGCGCGTTTTAATACGGCCGATACCTACCACACACTGATCACCATGAGTTGGGCTAAGTTCTGGATAGTGGTGCTGAGCGGCTACCTTTTCACCAATGTGTTTTTTGCGTGTCTATATGTACTTATTGGCAACAGCAGCCTCGATGGTACCATTGAAGGTGGTGGCATGCCTCAGTTTTTGGATGCGTTTTTCTTTTCGGCACAAACCCTTTCAACAGTTGGTTACGGGCATATTACGCCGCAGGGCGTGGTGGCCAATAGTGTGGCAGCATTTGAATCGATGCTGGGTTTACTGGCCTTTGCACTGGCTACCGGTTTGCTTTACGGGCGTTTCTCGAGGCCTACGGCTAAAATAGTTTACAGCCATAATCTGCTGGTGGCACCATATCGCGATGGCGGCCGCGGGCTGATGTTCAGACTGTGTAATATCCGTAAGAACGTGCTGATAGATCTGGATGTGGAAGTGATATTCTCTTACAACGAAATGATAGATGGCAAACCATTGCGTAGATTTTTCCCGCTGAGTCTCGAGCGGAAAAATGTAAGCATGCTTACATTAAACTGGACGGTTGTACACCCGCTTGATGAGAACAGCCCGTTAATTGATATGACCCATGATGACCTTGCCCGTGGCGAGGCAAGTTTCTCCATACTACTCAAAGCCTTCGATGATACCTTCTCGCAAACGGTACACTCGCGCACCGCATACCAGGTGCCTGAAATGATTTGGGATGCGAAATTTACGCCCATGTTTCAGCGTGATGGAGATGGTCGTATCGTATTAGATATGAGTGAGATAAATAGCTTTGAGAGATTGAGCTAATCTTACTTCAGTAATGGATCGCGCTCTTTAGAGAACAGTTTGTAAACCTGTTTATCCAGAAACGCCGGCACAAACTTGCTCAGGAACACAGTTAGTTTACCCTGAAAGGTTAGTATCAGCGTACGTTTGCGGTTCTCTACCCCATTAGCTATGCGGATAGCTACTTCTTCTGACGACATCATTTTGGCCTCATTAAGAGTACTCTCCTGCTGAGAAACGCCGTCTTTATTTAAAGCCGTATTGCGGATGTTTGAGGCCGTAAAACCCGGGCATGCCACCATGATATGTACCCCTGTTTTCAGGTTCTCTACACGTAAAGCATCCATAAAGCCATTCATCGCATATTTTGATGCCGAGTAACCAGAGCGGCCGGGCAAGCCTTTGTACCCGGCTATGGAAGAAACGGCGACAATACTACCACCAGTTTTGGCAATTTCGGGTAACGCATATTTAGTGCAATTAACAGTTCCCCAAAAGTTTACATCCATTAGTTCCTTAAGAACTTTTAAATCAACATCTTTGAAAAGCGCACGCATGGAGATACCGGCGTTATTGATCAACACATCTACCCTGCCGAAGGTTAATAAAGCTTGTTTAATGAGGGTTTTGCAATCTTCTTCAACCGTAACATCGCATTGTACGGCAACAGATCGGTTTTGGTGGCGGGCTTCTATATCCTGTGTTATTTCGCAAAGGGTTACAAACTGGCGTGCTCCCAATACCAGGTTGGCGCCGCGTTTCGCAAATTCATAAGCAAGGGATTTACCAATGCCTGATGATGCACCGGTTATAACAACAACTTTATCTTTCAATCTCATATTTCGGGGCAAAGATCTGCGGCATGCCCGGAACCTTAATTTCTGGCATTTTAAACAGATATTTGCCGGCGAATATAATCATAGCGCCATAAAATTTACGGATGTAGTTCCATGTAAATTTAGGTACCAGTTGTTTGGCGAAATTGAGAATATATGTACGTGGATAGTAGTAATTTTTATAACCCGCCAAACGTAAACGGAACGACAGGTCGATATCATGACCGTATTGGATAAAGCGCTCATCAAGATTACCCACTTCTTTTAAAGCAGAGCGGCGTAAAAGCATAAATGCGCCGTTGATCACGTCAACTTCGGTAGTGGCAAATTCCTCTTCCTCTATCCAGTTCTCATCATGTTTGTAAAGGCGCGATTTTGAGAAGTATTTGGCCAGTCCGGTTACTTTAAGCAACATGGCCCAGCCGCGGGTGAAGCCTGTTCTTGAATCGGGCATGAAACGGCCTCGAGGAGTTAAAGCGCGCACTCCAACACCACCGGCATCGGCATGCTTGTCCATAAATTCAACAACCTGTTCTATCGTTTTTTTGCCGCTTATTGTATCCGCATTGACCAGTAAAACATACTCGCCGTTTGCTTTTTCGATACCCTGGTTACGGGCCGCAGCCATGCCAACGCTATGGTCATTAACTATCAAAGTAGCTTCGGGGAACTCGGCCTGCATCATTTCAACCGACTTATCTGTAGATGCATCATCAATTACAATTAATTGATGTTCAATATCTTTACATGCTCTTGTTAAAGTAACTAAGCACTGTTTTAACAGGCTGCACATGTTATGGTTAACTACAATGACAGAAAGTTTCATACGCGTTAGGATAATGAATTTTCGTACGGTATGCGGGTCACTATAGATCGTCCTAAAGTGATCTCGTCAACGTACTCCAATTCACCACCAAAAGCTATGCCACGGGCTATTGTAGAGATATTTATGTTAAATTGTTTTAAGCGTTTGTGCAGATAGAAAATAGTGGTATCGCCTTCCATAGTTGCGCTTAAGGCAAATATGATTTCTTTTACATTATTTTCTTTAAGCCGTTCAACAAGGGAATCAACCTGCAGGTCGGCCGGGCCTATCCCATCCATAGGCGATATCAATCCGCCAAGCACGTGATAGACGCCATTATATTGGTTGGTATTTTCAATGGCCATCACATCGCGGGTATCCTCAACTACGCATATCAAACTATGATCGCGGCGTGGCGAAGCGCATATTTCGCAGGTGGCTGTATCAGATATGTTATGGCAGGTTTGGCAAAACTGGATCTCGTTGCGTAAACGGCTTACTGCTGTGCTGAATTTTTGAACCTCTTCCACATCGCGGTTTAGTAAATGCAGCACCAGGCGCAAGGCCGTTTTCTGGCCAACACCCGGTAATTTTGCAAATTCAGCAACCGCTTCTTCCAACAACTTTGATGAAAAGTTCATACCGCGAATTTACGCAATTTTCGGCGTTGGTTTGCTATGTTGGCTTACTCGCCGCGCAGGTTTTTTACGGGATTTACCCATGCAGCTTTTACAGCCTGCCAGCTAACCGCCAGTAAGCAGATAAGTAAACTGGCAATCAGTGTAACTCCAAATACATCAACCGATATATCAGCATGGTATGTATAACTGTTTAACCAATTATGGATATAGTACCAGCTTAATGCCGAGCCGATAAAGAATGATATAACAACCAGTTTTATAAACTCGTTTGATAGTTTAAACCACAAATTAGCCACACTGGCACCTAATACTTTGCGAATGCTCAGCTCTTTTCGGCGCTGCTCTGCTGAGAACGATGCGAGCCCGAATAGCTCAAGGCAGGATATGATGACCGCAAGTGAAGTGAACGTAAGTGCCATCGCCCCTAATACTTTTTCACTTTGAAATTTATTGCTGAAAGCTTCGTCGGTAAACGTGTATTCAAACGGATATTGAGGATTATACTTTTTATAAACCGATTCCAATAAAGCAAGACTTTTTGAGGCCGAGAGATTGGGATTCAACCTGAGGCCTATATTACCTACCCAGTCCTTAACGTAGCCTATAATGGTTGGCTTAACCGGCTCGTAAGGCGATCCCCAAACAAAATCTTTCACAACACCTATTACGGTACGGTTTGCTCCCATCCATTTAATAGGCTGCCCGATTGGCTCTTTTAATCGCATCAGCTTTACCGCAGCCACATTAAGTATAACACCGGCGCTGTCTGATGGTCGGGCTATGTCAAAATCGCGCCCTTGTATAAATTTAAGCTGATAAGTATCTGTAAAGTGATATGTGGCCGCAATGCAATCAATTACCACTTTATCCTCACCGAGTAGCTGTCCGGGCCAGGTATTACCCCATGATGCGCCGGTTATTTTTGTTATGGGTTCTGATATTAATGCCCCATCAGTAATCGCTCCGGCCTTTATGGCATCAAGCCTAAAGCTTTCAAACTTACCGAAAAGTCCGCCTTCAATAGGCAATTCTATTAAGCCATTGCGGTTGTACCCAACAGGCTTATTGGCAATGTAATTTATTTGTTTGTAGATAAATATACTACTTACAATAAGGCAAACTGCAAAGGTAAATTGCATTACAACTAATACCTGTCGTGGCTTTACAGCTGTACGTAACCCTGTAAGTTGTCCTTTTAAAACCCTCACCGGATTAAATGATGATAGAAATAAAGCAGGATAACTTCCCGCTATAACGCCTGTAAAAATGGTGATGGCGAAAGCCGCCATCCACGCCCACAAGCTGGTATAAGGTATGCTTAGCTGAATGTGCATTGCCGTATTAAAGGTGGGCAGCAACAATATCATCAGGATAATAGAAATAAGAAAAGCGGAGAAAGCCATAGTTAACGATTCGGCCATAAACTGCTTTATGAGCGAAAAGCGTCTTGCTCCCATAACTTTGCGTATCCCTACTTCGCGTGCGCGTTTCTCGGAGCGGGCTGTAGAAAGGTTCATAAAATTTATACAGGCAATAAACAACATGCCTATAGCGAGTAACAAGAAAAGGCGTACATATTCGATATTGCCACCACTGTTTACGCCGTTTACAAAGTTGCCATATAAGTGCAGTTTGCTAAACGGATAAGCGAACAGCTCGATGGTCTTATCCGGCGCATAATATTTTGCTATAAGGTGTTTTATCTTGTTGTTAACGGATGCTACAAAAGTCCCATGCTTTAACAACACATAGGTTGCGTAGGAATAGTTATCCCAACCTGCATCCTTAAGCCAGGGTGCCTGGTTTAAAAAAGCCTGCCATGGGATCAAAACTTTAAAATCAAAGCTTGAATTTTGAGGATTATCCCGGATAACGGCGCTCACTTTTAAAGGAGAAGAATTATACTGCAACACTTTTCCCACCGGATTTTCATCAGCAAATAAAGCAGTTGCGGCAGATTGCGTGATTACTACAGATGATTCATCTGCTAACGGATTTACTTTATCGCCATAAACCGTTTCAAAACTAAATAACTGCATAAACGACGGATCTGTAGCATAGCTTTTAAACTTCAACGATCTGTTTTTATAGGTAACCAGCGCATTTGTGGCTTCGCTCATGCGGGCAGTATTCTCAATCTCAGGGAAATCTTTTTGCAGTACAGGTGCCAGGGTTTGCGGCGTGTAGCTTTTAGTTTTTATTACGCCGCTGGCGGGCTGGTTTTTAAATACCTGGTAAAGTCGCTCGTTGTTTGCATGAAACTTATCAAAACTAAACTCATTGTAAACATAAAGCAGCAACGTAAAACTTACCGCCATACCAATAGCCAATCCGCTGATGTTGATGATCGATGATGCTTTGTTTTGCGTGAGGTTTCGCCAAGCAGTTTTGAAGTAGTTTTTAATCATCGTGACAGGATTTTATACCTGCAATATCCGTATATAAAATATTAACCGGTAAACTTTTAACATATCTTAACTAAATAAAAACAGCGGCTTCAAGGGCCGCTGTTTCGTTTATATAATTCAGGTTAAATTATTCGCTTCTGAGGCTGCGCACTGGGTTGGCTATAGCCGCTCTTATAGTTTGAAAACTCAGGGTAAACAATGCTATCAGCAGCATGCCCATGCCGCTCAGCGCAAATATCCACCAGCTTATATTAGTGCGGTCGGCAAAGTTCTCCATCCATTTGTGCATGGCGTAATAGGCTATCGGCGTTACTACGATAAACGCCAATACAATCAGCCATATTAGTTCAGTTGACAACAAGGTAACTATTTGCGCCACCGTTGCACCTAATACCTTGCGTACACCTATCTCCTTGGTGCGCAGGCTGGTGGTATACATAGCAAGGCCCAGTAACCCCAAGCAGCTTATCAGTATTGATAAACCTGTTGCCCATGACAGCAGCGTTGAAGTTTGTTGTTCGCTTTCATAGAACTTAGCAATACTGTCATCAAAAAATGTATAGCTAAATTCTTCTTCGGGGTAAAGCTCTTTCCAAACGTGCTCCATGCCGGCAATGGCTGTTTTCCATTCTTTACCGCCGGCAGTTTGCGGCTTAAGGGCAATATGCAATACACGGTTACTGAAACGTTGTGGTTCAATAAAAGCCAAAGGCTTAATTTGCGAACGTAGAGATTTCTGGTTAAAATCTTTCATTACACCAACTATCTCTCGTTTTTTATCATTGTAGTCCAACGTTATACCAACTGCGTCGGCAACATTTTTAAAACCTAACGTTTTTGCATAAGTGGCATTAATTACGGTTGCTCTGCCAGTATCAGCAGGTGTAAGGTTACGACCTGCAAGCAGTTTTATATCATATATTTTGAGATAATTTTCGTCGCCAAATTTTTGCTGCAGATCGGTTTTTACTTCGGTTTTTCCGTTTTTATAAGTTACCTCAGTTGAATGTGTGCCCCCGGAAAGTGGTGCATCTCCCCCTACCGCTATCATTTTTATCTGCGGCATAGAACGTATTTTATTCAGGAAGACCTGCTTTTTGTTGGTTCTGGCACTTTTATAGGGCGTTGTAACAATTAGTATGGCATCCTTTTTAAAACCCATATCTTTAGTTAAGGCATAATGTATCTGCTTGCCTACAAGTATGGTAGCCATAATAAAGAATTGCGCTATAACAAATTGCGTAACGGTTAACGATTTCCGCAAAAGGGTTTTACGGGTATTGCCGGATGTTGGCGCTACTTGCGATTTTAACACAACAACAGGTTTATAATTAGATAAAACCAGCGCCGGATAAAAGCCCGATAACACGCTTACTACCACCGTTAATCCTGCAAGGAATAACAAAAGATTGGGTTGTAACAGATCAGGCTTTACACCATCAGGAATAAATGTGCTGAATAATTTGAGGATCAAAGGCGTAAGTGCAACAGAGATGATAACGGCAAACAGGGTTACCAAAAAAGTCTCGCTCATAAATTGCATAATGAGCTGCCCTCTCCCGCTGCCCATAGTTTTGCGGATGCCTATTTCTTTTGCCCTTTGTGATGCCTGCGCTGTAGTCAGATTTATAAAGTTGATACAACCCAATAGCAACAAGAATGCTGCTATTATTAACAAACCGTAAAGCGTACTGCGATTGGCCGTACGTGCGCCATCAAACGAATAATACTTTTGGTCAAAGTGCAGATCATCCAGTTTCTCCAGATCAAATTTGGTGTAATTGGCTTTATCTGCCTTTTGTGGTGCACGTTTGTTACGCAGTACATTTAACTGTTTTATCACGTTTGTAGCAGCCGTATTTTTATCAAGCTTAACAAAAAGCTGCGATGCTGAATTGGTGCTTCCCCATTCTGTAGGTTGGAAATAACCTTTAAACAGACTGTCTACGTCTGCAGTTTTAAACGAGATAAAATCATGGAAGAGGAAATCTGTATTGCCTTTCAGGTCGGCTACTACACCGCTTACATTGGTGCGTACCGAATCTTCATAAACAATTTCACGGCCTATCATATCCTGATAGCCCATACCCGGAAAATATTTCTTGGCCTGGCTCTCGGTTAACACAACCTGGTAAGGCTGGCTTAACGATGTTTTAGCATTGCCGGCAACCCAATTGTATTTGAATAGGTTAAAATAGCGGCCGTCTGCTATTACAATGCCGTTCTCCTTGTTCAGTTTAAACTCCTCTCCTTTGCCGTGCGGTACTTGTACACGCGCCTCATAAAGTGTATAGAACGGCGCCGATTTTTCTATTCCCGATATGTCTGTTTTAATAGCTTCAGTAAGAGGCGTACAAACACCGCTGTTGTAGCCAACCTCGCCCGAGAAAGCATACTCGGTAGTTACACGATAAATACCATCATTACCGCCTGCAAATTTGTTAAAAGTGAGGTCGTAATGTACGATGAGGTAGATCACCAGCGATGCGCTGATACCGATTGACAGACCTATCACATTAATAAACGTGAACAGCTTGTGTTTTCGAAATCCTCTGAGGGCAATTTTAAAGTAGTTCTTTAACATAGTGTGGGTAGTTTAGTATCGCAAAGTCAGTGAGGCCATTAAGTCATTGTCATTTTGATAAATAATGACCCAATGACTCAATTGACCCAATGAATATTTTATTCGTTTTTAAGGCTCTTAACAGGGTTAGCCAGCGCAGCTTTTATGGATTGGAAGCTAATGGTTACAAAAGCTATTATGATAGCTCCTGCCCCTGCTGCTGCAACCACCCACCATTTGATAGTATCACGGTAGGCAAAACCTTTTAGCCATTCCTGCATTGATAGCCATGCCAGCGGCGCAGCTATCGCGATAGCAATAACCACCAGCTTTATAAAATCTTTTGAGAGCATGCCCACAATGGTTGATACGTTTGCGCCTAATACTTTGCGTATGCCGATCTCTTTTGTACGCTGTTCTGCTGCATAAGCTGCCAAACCGAATAAACCCAGGCAGGCGATGATAATAGCCATAGTAGTGAACGAGATAAATATCTTGCCCATGCGCTGCTCGGTACGGTACAAGGCATCAAATTCTTCATCCATAAATGAGTAATCGAAGGCTACATTGGGCGCAACAGACTGCCACTTGTTTTTCATTTGTTGCACCAGACCTGTCATGTCATCTGTGTTTACCAGTACTGAAAGCTGCCCGTTGTTATTACCCAGTAAAAATACCACAGGCGTAACATTTTCGCGGAGCGAATTAAAGTTAAAATCCTTCATTACACCAATAATGTGCATTCGGCGCATTTTGGATAACATGTTGTCCATTGGCGCAAAAAGTTCTTTACCTATAGGGTCTGCAAAACCAAGCTGTTTGGCAGCAGCCTCATTGATAACCAACCCTGTTGAATCGGCCAGGCGGCCTTTTTCAAAATTACGACCAGCTATGATATGCATACCCATGGTTGGTATATAGTTTTCATCCACTTCCCAGTTTTGGGTGGCTAAAGCGTTTTTAGTGTCTTTAGCTTCGCTGGCAAAAAAGGTAGTACTGTTGCGCCAGCCGCCTGTTGGGGTAAAGCCTGTAAGGGTTGCATTTTTAACACCTGGTAAGCGCATCAGTTCGTCTTTAAGTACATTGGCATTGTTCAGGTCGTCGGTGTTCTTGATCATCACCACATGATCGCGGCCAAAGCCAAGGTCTTTACTTTGGATAAACTTAAGCTGGTTATAGATAACGATGGTACCGATGATAAGGAATATCGAAATACCAAACTGAAAAACCACCAAAAAGCTGCGTAAAAAGCCGCCTTTAAAGCCCGATGCCAGTTTGCCCTTCAGTACATCAATAGGCTGAAAAGCCGACAGGAAAAATGCCGGATATGAACCCGCCAGGCACCCTATCACTACAACCGCTACAATTAATGATGGAACCAACCACACTAACGTTTGCTGTGTAATGGCCAACTCCTTGCCAGATGTTTGGTTGAAGAAAGGCAGCAGTAAATAAGCCCCAATAACTGCTATAATGGTTGCAATTAAAGTCACCATAATAGATTCTGAAAGGAATTGCGCTATAAGGTATTTACGTAACGAGCCTAATACTTTCCTTACTCCCACTTCGCGCGCACGGTTTGATGAACGGGCGGTAGAAAGGTTCATGAAGTTTACGCAAGCTATTAGCAGGATAAATATCGCGATAGCTGAAAATATATAAACGTACTGGATGTTACCGTTGGCTTCCAACTCGGCTACGATGTTAGAGTGCAGGTGGATATCTGCCAGCGGCACGAGGGCTAAACGATAGAAATTGCCTGATTTTTCTAACTCGTCATAGCTCATTTTAATGCCTGCTTCTAACTGACCGCCGGCTTCTTTGCGAACCAGGTTAGGGAATTTGCTCTCAAGGTTCTTTACGTTAGCACCGGGTTTAAGCAAAATATAAGTATTGAAATTGTTGCTTAGCCATGTGTCTTCCTTACTTTCCTCGAGCGTTATCATCGAAAGAAAAATATCAAATCTAAAGTGCGATTGCTTTGGCATATCTTTTATTACACCAGTTACTTTGTAATTAAGCGAATCGTTCAGCAGTAAGGTTTTACCGATCACGTTATCGGTATTGAAATATTTTTTTGCGATGGTTTCGGTGATCACCGCTGTACGGGGATCTTTCAGCGCTGTTTTAGCATCGCCCTGTACCATTGGCAAAGTGAAAATGTCAAACAGGCTGTTGTCTGCATACACAGTGCGATCTTCATGTACATTCTGGTCACCTTTACGTACTTTGTATGAACCCCACTGGCGCATACGTGCGGTAGTTTCTACCTCAGGAAAGTTTGTCTGAAAGGAAGCAGCAAGCGGCGCCGGTGATTGCGCGAACTGCCTGTTCATGCCCGCGAACTTAATGTTGTTGTTTACGCGATAAATGCGGTCTAACTTAGTGTTGTATTTATCGTAGCTTAACTCATCAACCACGTAGAACACAATAAGCATGCAAACGCACAGGCCCAAGGCAAGGCCGAGCACATTAATGATGGTGAAAGCTTTGTTCTTTGTAAGATTTCTGAAAGCTGTTTTAATATAGTTTTTAAACATAGGTTATGTCATTGAGTCATCGCGTCATTGAGTCATTGCCATTTCCATGAATGACCTAATGACTCAATGACCCAATGACGGTTAATTATTCTGAACGCAAACTCTTTACCGGATTGGCCAGTGCGGCTTTAACCGATTGGAAACTCACAGTTATAAAGGCTACGCCTAACGCCATTGCCCCTGCTGCGGCAAACACCCACCATTGTATATCAATACGATAAGCAAACTCTTGCAACCATTTATGCATGGCAAACCAGGTTAAAGGCATAGCTATGATGATGGCCAGCGCTACCAATTTAAGAAACTGCGCCGATAACATACCGGTTATACTGCCCGATGATGCGCCTAACACCTTGCGGATGCCTATCTCCTTAACTCTTTGGCGGATAGAAAATGCCGACAGGCCGAACAATCCCAAACTGGCGATAATGACAGCCAAAACCGCAAATGAGGTAAATATTTTACCCGTACGGCCTTCCGCAACGTAGAGATGTGCAAACTGGTCATCAAGAAAGTTATAGCTGAACGGGCTGCCCGGGTTAAAGCTGTCCCAAGTTTGTTTCATATCAGTAATAAGTCCGTGTACATCCGCCACTTTAACTTTTACCATCATTGCGCCATTGCTGTGGCCGTAAAGCATCATCAGCGGCGCAATTTTTTCTTTAGCCGATGAGTAATGGAAGTCTTTTACCACACCAACTATATTGAAGGCATGCTGGCCCGAGCGTACGATAGTCCTGCCGATTGGATCGCCGGTAATGCCGAGGTCTTTAACTGCGGTTTCATTAACAATAACACCTGCAGAATCTGCCGGGGATGCAGGCATAAAGTTACGGCCTGCTGCCATTTTCATACCCATGGTTGGCAGGTAGGTTTCATCAATATGATAGATGTTAGCATGGATCTCGCTGTGTTGGCTATCACTTGCAGATGATTTGAGATAGATCTGCGTACCATCGGCTATTTTGACAGGTACATCACTCGATATGGTTGCATTTACCACACGGTTATCCTGTAAAAGTTTGTTCTTAAAAGGTTCCAGGTTGTTTTGCAGTGTGTAGGTATCGTTAAGTACCAATACCTGTTCTTTATCATAACCCAGTTTTTTATTCTGCATGTAATTAAGTTGCTGATAAACTACAAATGTGGCGATGATAAAACCGGTTGAGATGGCAAACTGAAAAACGATCAACCCACTTCTCAGCATACTGCGGCTGGTCTTAACATCGCTGCTTCCGTTGCCTTTTAGTACGCTTAGTATTTTGAATGATGAGATAAAGAAAGCCGGATAAATACCTGCCAGTACACCCACTACTAATGCCACCAACAGCTCTACAACGATTGCAGTTGCACTGAGGTAAAAACGTATGGTGATCTGCTTACCGGAGAGATCGTTAAAGTATGGCAACAACACGTAAACCAAGCCTAATGCAAATGCCATTGCCAGTGTGGTTAGTAATACCGACTCGGTAAGAAATTGTGATACCAGGCTGCTTTTTAAAGACCCCAATACTTTACGGATACCTACTTCTTTTGAACGCTTAGCAGATGCTGCGGTAGAAAGGTTGGTAAAGTTGATACATGCAAGAACCAATATAAATGCAGCCAGCGCGCCAAATATGTACACGTAGTTGATATCGCCATTTGCCTCTTTCTCAAACTTGGTGTGCGAGTAAAGGTGTATATCTTTAATTGGCTGCAAAGTGAACAGAAACGTGTTTACAGATTTTTGTGCTTCTGCGAGGCTAATACCCATATCGTTTTGGATCTCGGGCACTACATATTTGGCAACCAACTGCGGAAACTGTTTTTCCAGTTTTTTAGGATCGGCACCTTTGCGCAGTTGCAGATAGGTGTAGAAATTAACATTGCTCCAGGTTTGGCGGGCGTTTGCCGTAAACGTGATCATGCTCAAAAAAGCATCAGCATGGAAGTGAGAGTTGTCCGGCACTTTATCAATAACCCCGGTTATTTTAAAGGGCTGCTTTGCCACCAGCAGGCTTTTGCCCACTACGTTTACAGTACCAAAGTATTTTTTGGCCATCTCTTTGGTTACCACCATCGACGACGGATCTTTTAAACAGCTATTGGCATCGCCATCTATCAGCGGGATAGAAAATACCTGCAGAAAATTGGCGTCAGCACGTACTATGTTGGTTTCCTTAAATTGCTTAGGGCCATTCTCAATAAACACCTGCTGGTTGCTTGCTAACCTCGTTTCAGCCTCTATCTCGGGAAATGCGTTTTTCATACCCTCGCCTACAGCAATATCGACAACCGGATACGTATCAGAAGTTCCGTTACCAAGCGTGGTTAAATTTACGCGGTAAAGCTGGTCGGCGTTGGCAGAGTAAGTATCGTAGGTAAGCTCCTGGTAAAGGTAGCCGCTTATGAGCATGCAGCAGGCAAGGCCAATAGCCAAACCGAATGTATTTATGAATGAGAATACCCTGTTTTTGGTAAGGCTTCTCCATGCAATGGTTAGGTAATTCTTGATCATAACAGGTTATATTGAAAAACAATACCAAACAAATAAGTATCTGTAAACCAAGTTGTTAAATATGCTTTACGCATGCGAATATGTTCGCTATTGTACAGTGATTGTTCGGTTTCGATACACTAATCATTAGTGTATCGAAAAAGCTTGTAAATAAATAAAGGTCAGGCGTTTAAACACCCGACCTTTATTTATTTTATTCATTAAGCCATTACGCTACGCCGTCATTTGCTCTGCGTCATTGGGTCATTACGCTGCGATGTCATTGAGTCATTATTTCTAAATATTTGAAACAAGCATATCGTTAGCTAATTGTCATTAATGACCTAATGACCTAATGACCTAATGACCTAATGACCTAATGACCTAATGACCTAATGACCTAATGACCTAATGACCTAATGACCCAATGACCCAATGACCCAAAACTATTCGCTTCTTAAGCTTTTTACCGGGTTGGCCAGTGCAGCTTTAATAGCCTGGTAATTCACTGTTGCTACAGCTATAATTATGGTTATTATCGCCGCCAGCACAAACATCCACCAGCTTAAAGTAATGCGGTTCTGATAGTTTTGCAACCATTTGTTCATAGCCCAGAATGATATTGGTACAGCCACCACTATGGCAATAGCCACCAGCTTTAAAAAATCTTTTGATAGTAAACCCGCAAGGTTGGCCACACTTGCGCCTAACA
The DNA here is from genome assembly GCF_003432115.1 of Mucilaginibacter conchicola. GTDB lineage: Bacteria > Bacteroidota > Bacteroidia > Sphingobacteriales > Sphingobacteriaceae > Mucilaginibacter > Mucilaginibacter conchicola. The sequence continues at coordinate 285,791 of NZ_QWDC01000001.1, read as the reverse complement.
CTTTACGTACGCCTATTTCTTTGATGCGTTGTTCCGCTGCATAAGCCGCCAAGCCGAACAGACCCAAGCATGATATCACTATAGCTAAACCACCAAAGATATTTGCAAGCGTGGCCAGTAATTTTTCATTGGCAAACTTCCTGGCAAAGTCACTGTCAACAAAATTTACTGTTGGCGGGTAAGCAGGGTTAAATTGTTTCAAAGCTTTATTCACTGCCTCAATATTGGTCGTTATGCTTCTGCCCGGTGCCAAACGTAAGGCTATCACATTGGCGTACTTGGTGCTAAAATGGGTAAACATTGGGCGTGTTTGTTCGTAAGGTGATCCCCAAACAAAATCTTCATAAACGCCAACTATGGTCATTTCCGAGTCGCCGTATTTTACAACGGTACCTATGGGATTTTTCAACTTCATCACCTTAACTGCCGATTGATTTACCATAGCGGTTTTGCCGGCGGTATCAAGCGGGTTAGCTGATGAAACCTCACGGCCTTGCAGCAATTTAACGCCCGCAGTTGCAGTGAAGTCATTACTTACCCTAAATACGTCGAAAAGCACGGTTTGGTCGTCGCGTTTACCGGGCCAGCTTAAGCCCCAGGTATTGCTTCCTGATGAGGTAATACTCGAAGAGAATACACTCCCGCCGGTTATATTACCTGATGTTTTTAGTTGATTGATCAACACATCTGCGTTTTTTTCCAGATCACCCTCAATAGGTATCTCAACAAGATTATTCTTATCAAACCCCACAGGTTTGTCTTGCACATATTTTATCTGGCGATAGATACATATAGTGGCGATGATTAAAAATACCGCAAAGCCAAACTGCACAATAACCAGTATTTTTCTTAGCGATAAAGCAGAAGAACCACCTTTAAACATGCCTTTTAAAACTTTAATAGGTTCAAAAGATGATAGGTAGAAAGCCGGGTAACTACCGGCAAGTAATCCGGTCAACACGCCAATGCCAAGCAAAGCTGCCCAAGCCATCGGATCGGAATAAGGCAGTACCAATTTAATGCCCAGCAAGGTGTTAAAATAAGGCAAAGATATTACCACCAACACCACTGCGATGCCTACTGACACCAGTGACAGGATGATTGACTCTGTAATAAACTGACTGATAAGTGAGCCTCTCCCCGAACCTATCGCCTTGCGGATACCCACTTCTTTAGCACGCTCTTCAGAGCGGGCAGTACTTAGGTTCATGAAGTTTACACATGCAACCAGCAATATGCAGATAGCCAAAGCAACAAACAGTTTTATCTGGCTTATCATGCCACCTACTGCTTTACCGTCAACAAACTCGCTGTATAAATGCAGTTTGGCGAAAGGATAAAGGAACAATTCGTTCTTATTACCATCATTATGGCGCTCAACCATGTGCTGCATAATGGCATTAGCACTTTTAAGTTTTGACGGATCTTTAAGCTGCACAACCGTACGCGCGAAGTTGCTGCCCCAGCCGCCATTTTTTGCCCAGTCGTTAGCGTCCTCAAAAAGAACCCATGGTAATATTACTTCAAACTGAAAGGTTGCATTAGGCGGTACATCTTTAATAACTCCTGTAACCTGCAATGGCGATGCATTGTTACGCTTGATGATCTTATTCATCGGGTCTTCATCGCCAAATAGGGTTTTGGCAACGGATTCAGTTAGTACGATCGAGTTAGGCAGCTTAAGTGCGGTTTTAGCATCGCCTTTCACAAACGGGTATGAGAAAATATCGAAAAAGCCATCATCCGTGAACATACCGCGTTTTTTAAAACTTCTGTCTTTATAGGTAAGCAAGCTTTCGCCGGTATAATCAATGGTTCTTACAGCACGTACAACATCTGGTACTTCTGTTTTGATGGTGGCTGCAGCCAATCTTGGCGTTGCCGAAAAGGTGTAAACCTTACCATCGCCGGGCTGGTTATTTTCAACAAGAAATATGTTATCGAGATTTTTAAACTGCTTGTCGTAATTTAAATGATAACTCACATACAACAGCAACAGCAGGCAACTTGCCATACCTAATGCTAATCCACCAACATTTAAAAATGAGAAACCTTTGCGTTTACTGATGTTTCTCCAGGCAATTTTAAAATAGTTCTTAAACATATTTCTTGTGATATAAATAAAGGTCTTAAAAGATTATCTTGAAGATACAGTTACGCCGCTATCGCCGTGTACCTCAACCGTAACACCGCCGCCGTTAACTTTACCTACAACATCTTCTTTCTCTTTGCTGCCCTGAAAATCGCCGGCAACATCCAGGTTAACACGGCTGCCATGCAGGCTTACATTCATGGTCGATTGTTTTGGTACGTTAAGAGATACATGACCGGCACTGGTTTCTAACTTAATATATTTGCCCAGTTTAACCATCTGTACATCAATACCACCACCACTGGTTGATGCATTTAAACTGCCTGAAATACCTGTAAGGCCAATACTACCGCCTGATGTGCTGGTGATGAGTTCGCCATCAATATTCTTACCTCTAATGCCGCCGCCGCTTGTTTCAGCATTTATGGTACCTTTCAGATCAGAAAGATTTAATGGGCCGCCGCTGGTTTCCAGTTTAATTTTACCGCTACAGTTGCTTGCTGTAATGCTGCCGCCGCTGGTCTCCAGATCAATGGTGTTACGGCTGTTGGTAACGGTGATGCTGCCACCACTGGTTTCGCCTTTAATATTACCGGTAACGTTGGCTACGTTTAAGCTGCCACCACTTGTCTCAAAATTCTGGTTGCCGTTAAGGTTTTCGATACGGATACTACCGCCGCTGGTGTTTAAGTTGGTTGAGGTTTGAGCATTAACATAAACCTTAAAACCAATACTTAATGATCTTCTCCAGTTCATGTTATTACGGCGGTTTTTTGCTGTTGCTTTTAACTGGCCGTTCTGGATATCGATATCAAGGATATAATCTTCTTCCAAACGTTTTTTGATCTCGTCTTTGGTCAGATCCTCGTGGTTGTTGCCTACAACAAATACATCAATATGCGGTTGTTGCTGGCCTGCGCCGGTTACCAGGATACTGCCACCGCTGGTGCTTAGCACAACGTTTTTAATACCATCATTGGTTAATGAACGGGTATAGTATGGGGTTTTGTCGGTTTGGGCTGATGCCGCCAATGTGCCGGATGCCAACAGGAAAAGGAGTAAATGCTTTTTCATAATTGTGTTTAAGTTTCTTTTATAAGACTGCAGCTGCCACAAATAAGTTGCATGCAAAAAGGTCTTTTTTAATTATTCGTTCTTTAAGCTTTTAACCGGGTTTACCAATGCTGCCTTAATTGATTGAAAGCTAACGGTTATGATGGCGATAAGCACCACCGATGCCCCTGATAGTATAAATGTAAATACGTTAACATTTGCCCTGTAAGCAAATCCTTGCAGCCAAAGTCCGGTTGCATACCATGCAATTGGCAACGAAATAACGATAGAAACCAACACCAGTTTGATAAATGATACCGACAGCGTTGCCGTGATGTTGGTGATACTTGCACCCAGTACTTTGCGTATGCCTATTTCTTTTATACGTTGTTTAGCCATATATGCCGATAACCCGAATAAGCCCATGCAGGCTAAAGCAATGGCAATACCGGCAAACACATTAAGTGCACTGCCCAGGCGTAACTCTGATTTGTAAAGCTTGTTAAAATCGTCATCCATAAAGCGATACTCGAACGGGCGGAAAGGAACCAGCTCTTTCCATGTAGCTTGTAAATGTGCAATGGTTTGAGGGATGTCTTGTCCGCTTATTTTAACCAGAATCCGGTTGCCCCATCCTTCGGGGAATAATACTACGGGTTTGATGGTGCTGTGTAATGATTCAAAATTAAAGTCGCGCACTACGGCCTTCACGTAGCCGGGGCGTTGCGAATCCAGGTACATTTTTTTGCCAACGGCTTGCTCCGGTGTCCAGCCCAGTTCTCTTGCTGCGGCTTCGTTAATAACAAAATGATAGATGTTCTTACTGCGATCTTCGTTTGTTACGTCTTTAACATCCTGTTGGGTAAGATCGGTTCCGGCTACAATATGCAGGCCTGTTGCTTTAACATATTCTTCATCAATAGGATTAGCGGTAACAGCTATCTGCTGGCTCTCTGGCATCACATCATTCCGCATGCTGTAACCACCCACAATATTAACCGGAGAATTTACGCAGCGTGATACATTCAATACGTTCCTATCCGCCTTAAATTCATTTCGTATCACACTTAATTTTTCATCCATACGGTTTTCGAAAGGCAATACCACAACACGCTCGCGCTCGTAACCTAAATTTTTGTTACGGATATAAGCTAATTGTTTTTGGATGATGACTGTAGAGGCGATCAGTATCACCGATACCGAAAATTGAAACACGATCAAAGCCTTGCGTGTAAACTGGCCTGATGTGGTATTTTTAAATGCCCCCTTTAGCACTTTAACCGGCTGGAAATTAGTAAGTACTAAAGCAGGATATAGCCCGGCAAAGAAGCTTACCGCAAACACTACTGCTATGGTACCAACAATAAATGGCGTAGTAAAGAACGCCTCAACAGGAAGTTGCCTATCGGTAAGGTTATTGAAGGCCGGTAGTAGAGCGATTGCGGCGCAGAAACTGATAATTACCGCAATTACGCAGATAATAACCGACTCGCCGATAAACTGCCAGAACAATTGGTTCTTACCGGCACCTATAACTTTGCGCACTCCTACTTCTTTAGCACGTTCCATTGAACGGGCGGTGTTCAAATTAACGTAAGTAAAGCAGCCGATAACCAGTATCAAAAGCGCGATGGCTTCTAATACATAAATATATTTAATGTTGTTATTTGGCTCAAAACCATCAAACGGCGAGTGTAGGTGGATACTTTTAAATGGTTCCAGGCTAAAATTGATACTTGCCCCCTCGCCTGCCATTTCTTTATCCATAAATGGCTTTATTTTGGCTTCAAGAGTAGCAATAGAACGTTCATCTTTAAGTAATAAGAAAGTTGTGTAATTGGCATTCCAGTAACTGTTTTCCCATTTGGTGAGGTTTAAGGAAGAAAACGATGCCAGGAAATCAAATTTTATCTGCGAGTTTGACGGGCAATCGGCCATTACGCCACTCACCTGGTAAGGGATACTGTCGTTACCTACTTTAAGTGCTTTGCCTATAGGGGCATCATTACCAAAGTATCTTTTAGCGGTAGATGCAGTTACAATAACTTTATGACTTTGATTTAATGCAGTTTTTTTATCGCCTTTTATCAGATCGAAAGAAAAGATTTTGAAGAACGATGAATCGGCAAACATGAACGATTTCTCGTTAAGCAGTTTGTCGTTATAATTCACGATCAAAGAAGCATTGGTCATGCGGACAGTGCTTTCTACCTCGGGGAAATTACGCTGGAAAGTAGGTGCAACTTTTACGCTGGTATAGTTGCCTTTTTTAGCTTCGCCTTTATCACCAAACTTGTACTCCATTATCATACGCACAATGCGGTTGCCCTTGGTTTGCATGTTGTCGTAGTTTAGTTCGTGCACAATGTACACGCCTATTAGCAAGCAACTGCAAAGGCCAATGGTGAGGCCAAACAGATTAATAAAGGTAAAACCCTTGTTTCTCCAAAGGCCACGAAGTGCAATTTTCAGATAGTTCTTGAACATGGTATAGGGGGTAAAAATTTTAATTCTAATTATTGAAATCCTAAAAACTAAACTCTAAATCGTAGATTTTAAACGCTAATTGAGATAAGGTCTGATCTCCAATCTCTAATTAACTGATCACTAAACTTACTCACTCTTTAAACTCTTTGCCGGGTTGGCGAGCGCCGCACGGATAGATTGTGTGCTTACGGTCACCAAAGCAATAACTGATGCCACAACACCGGCCAACAAGAACACCCACCATTGGATGTTTATTTTATAAGCAAAATCCTGCAGCCATTTATCCATGGCAAACCATGCAATAGGGATGGATATGATGATGGCGATACCGACCAGACGCATCAGATCGGCAGATAGCAAACTAACAATGTTGCTTACACTGGCGCCCAAAACCTTGCGGATGCCGATCTCTTTCACGCGCTGGCTTGCGGTAAATGTAACCAACCCAAACAGGCCTAAGCATGCAATGCTGATTGCCAGAATGGTAAATATTAATAAGATGGTTCCCTGCTTTTGTTCTGTTTGATATTGGGCAGCAAAGTTTTGATCAAGGAAATGAAACTCGGGTTTGTTCTCGATATCGAAATCAGCATATACTTTGTTAATATAACTTAACGACTCTTTTACATCGCCTTTACCTATGCGGATATACAAGTTGTCTTTGTCTTTAGCCTCTACAGTCAGTTCCATCACCATAGGTGCAATTTTATGCTGAAGCGAGTAGGTATTAAAGTCCTTAACCACACCTACAATGGTGCGCGATAAAACTTTACCTTTTTCGTCAACCCCGGTGCGCACTACACGGCCTACTGCTTCTTTCCAACCTAATTCTTTTACCAGTGTTTCGTTTACGATGATGGCATCATTAACATCGCTGGTAACAGCTTTTGAGAAATTACGGCCTGCTGCCATACGGATCTGTAGAGCAGGGACAAAATCCTCATCTATCTGTAGGTTTTGTACAATTTTAGAGTCTGCAGTTGGTTTTCCATCGGGGCCAAGGTTAAAATCGCCACCACCTATGTTATTGTTGCCAATTGGGTTGCCGGCCACGCCTACCGCTTCAATATGCGGGTTCTGCAGCAATGCTTGTTTCAGCGCATCCACACGGCCCCGAACGTCGTGGTTGTTGATGTGGAAGGTTAAGGTTTGGGCTTTATTGAAGCCAAGATCTTTACTTTGGAAATAATTTAGTTGCTGATAGATGATGCATGAGCCAACGATCAGCACAATAGTCACCACGAACTGGAATACCACCAGCGATTTGCGGAAGAAAATAGTCGCCAATTGGTTACCCATTTGCCCTTTCATGGCAGGGATGGTTTTAAAGCCTGACAAGAATAGTGCAGGATAAATACCACTTAGCACCCCCGTAACTATCGAGAAGCCAATGAACAAACCAATGGTTTGGTACTTACCAAATTGGAACAGCGTAAGTGTTTTGCCCGATAACTGGTTAAAGTACGGAAGTATCAATTGTATGAGTACTGCGGCGATAATAGTAGAGATCACTGTAAGCAATACGCACTCGGCAAAGAACATCGTAACTAATTGGCCCCTGTCTGAACCTATCACTTTACGTACGCCGATCTCCTTTATCCTTACCGATGAACGCGCTGTGGTAAGGTTAACATAGTTGATGATGGCGATAACCAGTATTAGGATAGCGGTAATACTGAACACATACACGTAAGTGATGTTACCGTTTGTACCTAACTCGTAGCTTAAGTTCGAGCGCAGGTGAATATCTTTTAATGGCTGAAGCTCTAAAGTAAACTTCATTGCCCCAAGGTCATTTTTGATGTGTTTATTGAAGAACGACTCACCCGATGCTTCTATTTGTTTGCTATCTGCAGCATTTTTTAGAAGCAGATAGGTGTACATATTTGAATTACCCCAGTTGTTATTGTATCCTGTAAAATAGTCGGTCGGGAACGAGCGCAGGGCTTTGAAACTGAAATGAGAATTTACCGGTACATCAGCAATTACGCCGGTTACTTGTGTAGGGTTATCGCCCAGTTGCAATGTTTTACCTACGACTGATGAGATATCATCGCCAAAAATTTTTTTGGCAAGGGTTTCTGTTAATACTATAGAATTGGGTTTGGCAAGCGCATCGGCAGCATCGCCCTGTAAAAATTGATAGGTGAAGATATTGAAGATACTGTTATCAGTAAATAGCATGTTGCCCTCTTCAAGTGATTTATTACCGTACACTATTTTGCTTCCACCCTCTGCATCGATGCGACAGGCATCAGCAACCTGCGGAAACTCTGATTTTAACGTTGGCGCGTATGGCGGCGAGGTAACTGCTATATCGAATTTACCACCCTGCCATTGCCCGTGTTGTACCACGCGGAAGATACGATCGGCTTTGGTGTTGTATTTATCGTAGCTCCATTCATCGGTAACATAAAGCGCTATCAAGCCGAAAGCCGTGATGCCCAATGCCAACCCAATGATGTTGATAAACGAGAATGCCCTGTGTTTCAACAGGTTTCTCCAGGCTATTTTAAGATAACTTTTTATCATGGCAGTGTAGTTTGTATTGTAAACCTAAAATAAATGCCACTTATATAAAAATCTAATTATCAATTATTTATATAAATAAATCAATTAAGCATACGTTCGTAAGTGTAACAGTATGTGTTCGGTTTTGATACAGTGGGATTAGTGATTAGAGATTTGTGATCAGAGATTAGTTGCTTTTTAGAGTTTGCTCTTACCTAATCTCTAATTAACTAATCTCTGATCTCTATTCTGAACGAAGACTCTTCACCGGATTGGCTATCGCTGCTTTAACTGTTTGCAAGCCTACGGTTACAAAGGCTATCAATACAGCTATTAAGCCCGCAGCTACAAATACCCACCATTGTATTGATATACGATAGGCAAAGTTCTGCAACCACAAATTCATGAGCCAGTAAGCCAGTGGCGCGGCAATAACCAGCGCAACTAAAACCAATACGATAAACTCAATTGATAATAACGATACCAGACCTGATACCGATGCACCCAATACTTTGCGTATGCCTATCTCCTTTCCGCGGCGCTCGGCGGTGAAAGCTGCCAGACCGAACAAACCCAAACAGGAAATAACAACCGCCACCATGGCAAAGCCCGACATTAAGGTTGATGCTTTGGCATCCTCGCGATAGATCTTATTGAATTCCTCATCCAAAAATTGGTAATTGAATGGCTGGCCCGGGAAGGTTTGTTTCCACAGTTTTTCGATACGGTTAATGGCGTCTGCTTGTTTATGCGGTGCAACTTTAACAAGGTAATTGTAGCTCCAAAATTCTTCTAATTTAAATATCGCCGGAGAGATCTTGTTGTGCATAGATTGGAAACTAAAATCTTTTACTACGCCTATCACAACGCCGGTTTCGCCCTGGGCAAGAAAACGCTGTCCAACATAAGGTTTATGAAGATTAAACTGGCGTGCAGCTGTTTCGTTTAAAATCACATTATGCTTATCTGCTTTGCCCGGCAAAAACCACCTGCCGGTAATAAAATTCAGCTTTACAAGTTTAGCATAATCGCCATCTACATTAAAAAAAGATATGCTTGGGTTAAAGTCTTTGGGCCTGCCATCCCAATCAGCAGTGCCCGATGAATAGCTATCATTAGCCTGTATAGAACCTAAACCGACAAGTGAAACAGCTTCAACAGATGATTGCTGCAACAAACTTTGTTTTAAAGCCGATTTAATAGCCGCTTGCTGCTCATCTTTTAAACCCCTCAAAAGTTTCCAGGAAATATTAAACGACATTACCTGCGAGCGGTCATAACCAGGGTTTTGCGACTGCACAAATGTCAACTGACGATAAATGGTGATAACGCCAATAATAAGGAAGATAGAGAATGTAAACTGTAACACTACCAAACCCTTGCGCAGTGATGTATCTTTCATTTTCAGCACACTGCCGCCTCGGAAAACGCTAAGCGGTTTAAACGATGACAGTAGCAACGCCGGATAAATACTGTTAAGCACAATGGTTACCAGCAATGTACCTATCATAATGGCCCATAGATAAACAGAGCCGGTTGTTAACGAGAAATTACGATCGGTAAAGCTATTGAATGATGGTAGTGCAACACTGATAAGGATCACTGTAAGTACCAGGGCCAATATGCTTACCACTGCAGACTCTGCCACAAACTGGTTAAACAGATGCTTGCGGCCCGCCCCCACTATCTTTTTAATACTTACCTCTTTGGCACGTAAGCTTGCACGCGCGGTGGTAAGGTTCACATAATTAATACATGCAATAACCAATAGTAAAATTCCTAAAACCACAAATATGTAAACCACCTTCTTATCGCCATGTATAAGGCCTGAGTTTTGCAGGTCGTTCTCAAAGTGCAGTGTGGTTAGGTTTCTTAAACTAACGCTAAGGTTATCTTCTTTATCGCGATGCGGTTTGATGATGCTTTTAAGGTTAGCAGCGGCATGCTTGATATTAGTGCCTGGTTTAAGTTTAATAAAAGTTATATATGAAAAATTACCCCACCCGGAATCGTTCTTTTTTTCTTGCGGATCTGACTGCCGTGCGGCAATAGGGACAAATACATCAAACCTGAAGCTTGAATTTGCCGGAGCATCCTTAACCACTGCCTGCACCTGGTAATCTGCCGAATCGATACGGATGGTTTTACCGATAGGATCCTGATTGGCGAAGTATTTTTTAGCCTTAGTCTCCGACAAGATGATACTAAATGGGTTTTTATTAAAGGCGATGGCGTTACCGCTCACGAACCTGCCTTTAAATACGTCGAACCACGATTCATCTACAAATGCCGCGTTTGTTTCAGCGAAAAATTCATTGTTAATGTTGAGGTACATTGGTAACCAATGATATGGCAAAACGCGGGTTACAGCCTCAACCTCAGGCATTACTTTTTTTGCCTCTACCCCCATCTGGTACGGCGAGCTTTCCCATACCCAGGTTTCGTTTTTGGAAATCGCCAAATGGTTGGTTATACGATAGATGTTTTCAGCTCCGGGTTCATCTGCATCAAAGCTTAACTCATTATGTACCCAAATAAAAATGAGCACAGCAGCAGCCATACCAACAGATAAACCGGCAATATTAATAAAGCCGGTTGAGCGGTGTTTCCAGAAATTTCTCCAGGCGGTTTTAAAGTAATTCTTTAGCATACTATCGTCATTGAGTCATTATAGTTGTCATTGAGTCATTGGGCATTGGGTCACTATGATCTTCTCCAGAAAACAGTGACCCAATAACAGCGTAGCGAATGGCTCAATGATTAATTATTCAGAACGTAAACTTTTCACCGGGTTGGCCAGCGCTGCTTTCATGGTATTAAGGCTTACTACCACTAAAGTGAGTAGTAATATTAATGCACCTACTGCGCCAAATAACCATATACTTACGTTGATGTGATAAGTGTATTTTTGCAGCCAGTTGCTCATTAAATACCAGGTTAGCGGTACAGCTATCAGAAAAGCGATTAATACCAGTTTAAGGAACTCTGCTGATATCAGCATTAATAACTGGCGAACGGTAGCCCCCAACACTTTGCGCACACCAATTTCTCTGAAACGCTTCTCTATAGTGAATGATGCCAAACCCGCCAGGCCTATACAGCATATAAATATCGCCAGTCCGGCAAATATGTTGGTAACGCGGCTAATAAGCTCTTCAGTCGCGAATTTTTTGCCGAACTCCTGGTCAACAAAACGATACTCGAACAACTCTTTTGGATTATACTTTTTGAATATTCCCTCAAGCATGGTAATAGCTTTCTGCGGAGCCACACCTTCTTTTAAGCGGATATTAACTGCCGACGCGCCATTGGGTGAATAGTAAACCATTAATGGGTCTACCGGATCAAATGGAGATGCCATCACCATATTATCAATAACACCTGCAACGGTATATTTACGGTTACCATAACGCATCACCATGCCAACCGGGTTCTTTAGCTTCATGGCGTCAACAGCGGCCTTATTCAACAACATTACCGAGGTATCGCCAGGTGTACCTATAAAATCACGGCCCGCTAATATTTTGGTACCGATGGTTTTGGTAAGATCCACATCAGCCTGCAACCCCGAGAAAATAATATCGGCATTTGCCGGTTTGCCATCATAATCAGGTGCACCCGATTTCCACCATATCTCGGTTAAAGGCGACGAGGTGCGGGTAACAGAGCTCACCAGATTGGTATTCTGCAGCTCCTGTTTAATTGAGGCAAAACTTTTATTGATATCATCAGACGCAGGTATCATGATAAGGTTATTTGGATTATAACCAATACTGCGGTTCTTGATATGTTGGATCTGCTGGTAAACGATGATGGTTGCTGATATCAACAATATCGACATTACAAACTGCCCAACAACTAATATCCTGCGTGGAAGGATCGCTGCTTTGCCAGCAGCAAAAGTGCCTTTAAGAACCTTTACCGGATTAAACGATGATAAGTACAAAGCCGGATAACTTCCGGCTACAACTCCTGTGAAAACAATAATGATAAATGCTCCTAAAATAAAGAAAGGCTCAAATACATTCAGGCGCAGGTTTTTATCAACCAGGGTATTAAAGAACGGCATCAGCAGAAATACAAAGCCTACAGCCAAAACAAATGCGATCAATGCTATGATTATGGATTCAAAGAAGAACTGTGTTACCAATTGGCTTTTGTCAGACCCTAAAGTTTTGCGGATACCTACTTCCTTTGCACGTTTTTCGCTGCGGGCGGTACTCAGGTTCATGAAGTTTACACAGGCTATCAATAAAATTATAACCGCGATAACGGTAAACAAACGCACATATTCTATCATACCGCCTACGTTTTTACCGTCCTTAAACTCGCTGTACAAGTGCCACTTGTTCATGGGGAAGGTATAGTAGGTGCTTATCTTATCGTTTGGCGCATTTTTGTGTTTTACCTGGTCAATGTATTTATCAACAGCCGCCATATTTGCGTTAGGTACGGTTTGAACAAATACGTTATGCGACGAATTGTACCACTCATTCATGCGGTTTTTAACCCACTCGTTGGTGTAATCAAACGGAATAATAAAATCGAACTGAAAGGTTGAGTTACCCGGCGGGTCGGCAACAACGCCAACTATTTTAAAGTTATTGGCATTATCCAGCTTAAGTACCTTATTTATCGGATCAGTATCGCCGAAAAATGATTTGGCAGCCGATTCTGTGATCACCATATTCTTAGGGTCACTCAGCGCGGTTGCGGCGCTGCCCTTGGTGAACTTCCAACTAAAGATATTGAAAAACTGCTCTCCTACCTGGTAAAGGTGTTTTTTAACTTTGGTGTTGTTATACTCAACCAAATGCTCCTCGCGATAGGTGGTTACAACAGCATGTTTTATTTGTGGGTTGCCTCCATCAATAGCTTTAGCCAGCGGCATGGCCATGCTGGGATCGGTAAAAACGTTGTTTTTAAAATCTCGGGTAGCCAACACCTTGTAGATGTTGTCATGATCTTGATGGAACTTATCAAATGATACCTCATCTTTTACCCATAAAAAGATGAAAACGGTGCATAACATCCCGATGGTTAGCCCAAGGATATTGGTTAGCGCAAAACCCTTGTTACGTACAAGGTTGCGCCATGCTATTTTTACATAATTCTTTATCATGATACCGGTTGGTTAATTGTGTCAAAATACTTGGTTTAATCGTTGTTTTTTAGGCTTTTTACCGGGTTGGCCAGTGCGGCCTTAACAGATTGTATGCTTATGGTGGCCAGTGCAATTGCCGTAGCACCTAAAGCGGCAAAGGCAAATACCGTCCACCCTATGTTGGTTTTGTAGGCGAAATCCTGCAGCCAGCTGTTCATGGCGTACCACGCAACAGGAAGGCCAATAACCGTTGCAACGATAATGAGCACCATAAACTCAGCGGCCAGCAGGGTAATAATTCGCGCCACGCTTGCGCCTAACACTTTACGGATCCCTATCTCGCGTGTTTTTACCTGTGCAGAGTAGGTTGCCAGGCCAAATAAACCAAGACAAGAAATGATAATTGCAATGGCCGAGAAAATATTGAATAACTGCCCCTGTCTGCTATCATCGCTGTACAGCTTGCGGTAGCTATCATCAAGGAAAGCGTAGTTGAAAGGTACATCACTATTATATTGTTTCCATACCGCGGTAGCTGCGTTTATGGCCCTTTGTGCATTGCCATTCGTGGTTTTTAAATAAACGCGCCAGCAGTTTTCAGGGCGATACTGGAATACTATCGGTTCGATCTTCTTATGCAGGTTTTGGAAATGGAAATCTTTCACTACACCTATTATGGTACCATTAATTTTTTGGATACGGAGGCGTTTGCCAATTACATTTCCGGTTAGCCCCATCTCCTTAATGGCAGTTTCATTGATGATGAAGTGAGAACTATCGGCTACCGCACCAGTAAAGTTGCTGCCTTCGATCAAATTTATCTTAAAGAAATCGATGATGTTTTTATCCCCATGGATCTGGTTGAACCATAGGTTTGATGATTTAGGTTTGCCGTCCCAATCGTTATCACCGGTTGATGAGCCGCCAACTACCACGTTACGGCTTGATACTGTCGCCGCAGTTATAGATGGGTCTTTCTTCAGCTCGTTCATCACTGCTTCGGCATGCTTGTGCATATCATAACGCATGTTGAAGGTTAAGATGTTTTCTTTATCGTAACCAAGGTCTTTTGTCATGATGTATTTAAGCTGCTTGCCTATAACAAGTGTGCCTACAATAAGCACCACCGACACACTGAATTGCAGCACCACCAGTACGCGACGGAACGCCGCAGCACCTATGCCTGCAGATATTTTACCCTTAAGTGCCTTCAACGGCTCAAAGGATGATAATAGCATGGCCGGGTAAATACTTGATGCTATTAAAGTAGCCAACAATGTAACCAGGATACAAGCCCAAACATTATAGCTGGTTAAACCAATCACTATCTGTTTGCCCGAAAACTCATTGTAATAAGGTAACAGAATGTACATCAGTACAATAGCAAATACGGCAGCAATGGCAAACAATAGGGCCGTCTCTACCATAAACTGCATAAACAACTGAAATTTACCTGCGCCGATGATCTTACGCATGCTCACCTCTTTGGCGCGCAGCATTGAACGGGCGGTAGAAAGGTTTACATAGTTGATACAAGCGATAACCAGTATCATTATAGCAACCACCCCAAACATACGCACGGTCGACATGCCTCCATCTGTACCATCGGCCTGGTAAAGGTGCATTTGTGGTAACGGCTGGGTAAGATACGGCACCGGAGCATCCTCAGGCTTTTGGCGCTCATGTATTGCTTGTAGTTTCTTCTCTAATTTACCAACGTCTGTATTTGATTTGGCTAACAAATAGGTTTGGAACGAGAAGCTCGACCAATCCGCATCCATTGATGATACAATGGTTTTGCCATCATAACTGGTTTTGTTTTTTATATAAGCCAGATCGTTATACCTTGAAAGCGGTAACATCACATGGTATTTAAAGCTTGAGTTTTGCGGATAATCGGCAATTACACCGGTTACGGCTACTGGTTCATTTTGCCCTAAGGTTACGGTTTTACCTATAGGGTCTTCATCCCCAAAGAATTTCTTTGCAGTACTTTCGGTAATCACCACCGAGTTATTGTCGGGGAAAGGGTTACGCTTATCCCCCTTTATCAGCGGGAAATCAAAAACAGAGAAATAAGAAGGATCGGTAAAACAGAAATTCTCTTCGTAAAATACCTTGTCTTTGTATTTAAAAGGAGCATCGCCTACACTCATAATACGCACACCATCTTTAACTTCGGGTATTTCGCTTTTGGCAAAGGTTGATACCGGCGCAATGATGTTGTTGAAGATCTGCTTACTTAATCCTGTACCGGCAACAATTCCTACTTTGTAGATGTTATCGGCTTTTTTGTTAAAACGGTCATAACTCAATTCATCCTGCACCCAAAGCAGCATAAAAATACCCACCAATAAGCCAACCGTTAGGCCGGTTACATTGATAGTTGCATAAAACTTATTGGCTAAGATATTACGCCATGCGGTTTTTAAATAGTTACGGATCATATTGTTATGATTAAATTCTGAAAACTAAACTCTGATTGATGAAATTCTAAATCCTAAAGGATTAGCTACTACTAATCTCTGATCAACAAATCTCTAACCTCTATTCCGACCGCAAACTCTTCACGGGGTTTGTAAGTGCTGCCTTTACAGCCTGCGAGCTAACTGTTAGTATCGATATCAAGGTGGTTAACACTCCGGCCATCACAAACACCCAAACACTTATCTCAACACGGTATGGATATTTCTGTAACCACTGGCTCATCAGGTACCAGGCAACCGGCACCGAGATAACGAAAGAGATGCCTACCAACTTCAGGAAGTCTTTTGACAGCATGGTGGTAACCCGCATTACCGATGCGCCTAACACCTTGCGCACACCTATCTCTTTGATGCGGTTCTGCGCCATATAGGTGGCTAACCCGAACAGGCCAAGACAAGAAATAAAAATGGTTAAGCCGGCAAATAACGAGGCCAGCGTGCCCATCCGCTGCTCATCCTGGAACTTTTTGCCATAAGCCTCGTCCACAAAGTGCGACTCGAACGGATACTCGGGATTGTACTTTTCAAACACATTTTCGGCCAGTTTAAGGCTTTGTGCTGTGCTTAGCTTATCATTAAGT
Organism: Mucilaginibacter conchicola; assembly: GCF_003432115.1. Lineage (GTDB taxonomy): Bacteria > Bacteroidota > Bacteroidia > Sphingobacteriales > Sphingobacteriaceae > Mucilaginibacter > Mucilaginibacter conchicola. Next base: position 269,477 of record NZ_QWDC01000001.1, on the reverse strand, counting down.
TTAAAATGAATTACATTGAACCATGTTGATGGCCCCTGTATTACCATTTGCTTAACGGGTTCATACGGCGACTGCAGGATGAAGTCTTTCACCACCCCCACAACTGTAAGCTTCCCATTGCTACTACGTACTATCTGTCCAACAGGATGCTTAAACCCCATTATTTTAACAGCTGCTTCGTTAAGCATTATAGCTGTAGAATCGCTTGGATATTTGGTTACATCAATATCTCGGCCGTCAATAATTTTAAGGCCCATGGTTTTGGTGAAGTTGCCATCGGTGTTAAACACGTTAAAGTCTATCTTTTCGCCTTCGTGTTTGCCATCCCAGCTAAAATCCCAAGTGTCGCTCCAGCCCTCGGTAATAGGTGCGCTGGTTTTACTTACTGCTGTGGCAGCGCCGCTGGTCAATAATTCATTACGGATAAGGTTATAGTTCTTACCCATTTCTCCTGTCATTATCGTATAAACCAGGTTGTTTTTTGCATAACCGGTTTCGCGATTTTGTGCGTAGTCAAGCTGTTCTTTTACAATGATGGTGCTGATGATAAGCACAATGGCGAAAGTAAATTGTGTTACCACCAATATTTTGCGTGGTGAAAAAGCTGCGTTTGCCGCTTTAAATGTACCCTTAAGCACTTTTACCGGTGCAAATGATGATAAGTATAAAGCAGGATAACTGCCGGCTAACAGCCCTGTGAACAATATAAAACCAATAGCTACCAACCAAAACGAAGCATCACCAAACGGAATAAACAACTGCTTTTGTGTAAGCGTATTGAAACCTGATATAGATAGCTCTACAATAAGTAAAGCAATTGCGCCTGATATCAATGATATCATTATCGATTCGCCCATGAATTGAGCTATGAGGCTCGCTTTACCTGCGCCTACCACTTTACGGATGCCCACCTCTTTAGCGCGTTTCTCGCTGCGTGCGGTACTCAGGTTCATGAAGTTGATACAGGCGATCAACAAAATAAAACCTGCAATAATACTGAACAATGTTACGGTTTCTATTTTTCCGCCAACCTGCTTGCCTTCTTCAAACTTAGAGTAAAGGCGCCATTTTTTTGCCGGATGAACAAATACATCGATATCCTTAATATCCGAATGCGAACGGGTAATATTCTTAACACGCGAGTTAAAGAAATCTTCCGTAACACCCGGTTTTAAAGTAATGTAGGTTTGTACGTTGTTATTCCCCCAGTTGGTAGACTCCTTACCCCTGTTACTTATCTTATCGTTGTACTCCCATGGTACCAGGTAATCAAACTTAAAACGTGTGTTGTTGGGCAGGTCTTTCATTACACCGGTTACGGTAAAATAATCAACGCTGTCTATCTTGATGGTTTTACCCATCGCATCATCGTTACCAAAAAGCCTTTTGGCTGTAGACTCGGTTAACACGATGTTTTTCATCACCGTAAGTGCGGTTTTAGCATCGCCTTTTACAAGAGGAAAGCTGAACATCGTCAGGAAATCGTTATCAGCAAAACTACCTTGTATGTTTAAGCGCTTTTCACCAACGGTAAACAGAAAACCGGCATCAGTTACGCGGGTAGCCTGCTCCACTTGTGGGAAATCATGTTTAAGAGATTTACTCATAGGCTCCGGAGTAGTATTCCAGCACCATAACTTACCATCAAAGCGCGAGCGGTTGTACATGGTGTACAAACGGTCTTCCTTTTGGTGGAACCTGTCATAACTTACCTCGTTTTGTACCCAAAACAATATAAGCGCAGCACTGGCCATACCCACTGCCAAACCGGCGATGTTTATGGCGGTGAAACCTTTATTTTTCATCAGGTTTCTCCAGGTGATCTTAAAGTAATTCTTAAACATAGTATGATGTGTAAATGCTAAATCTTAATAAAGGAAATTCTAAAACCTAAACTCTAAATCCTAAAATTCCCGATGCAAAGCCTGATCTCTAATCACTAAAGGCTATTGATCCTTCAAACTATTAACCGGATTGGCCAGTGCCGCTTTTATCGACTGGAAGCTGATGGTTACCACTGCTATCAGTATCGCACCTGCTCCTGCTGCGGCAACTACCCACCATTGTATTTGTACGCGATAGGCAAAATCCTGCAGCCATTTGTTCATTAAGTACCAGGCAAGTGGCGCAGATATCACTAAGGCCAGCACAACCAGTTTCACAAAATCTTTCGACAACATGGATACTATCGAGGTTACATCGGCGCCCAATACTTTGCGTATGCCTATTTCTTTGGTGCGTTGCTCTGCCGCGTAAGCTGCCAGGCCAAACAAGCCCAAACAAGCAATTATGATAGCCAGTGTAGTGAATATGACAAAGATCTCACCCACGCGTTGCTCGCTTTTGTAAATAGTATCAAAATCCTGATCCATGAACGAGTAGTTGATCTGCAGCGACGGTGATAAACCGCTCCATTTAGCTTTTATCTGGCTCATTAGCGCAGGTAAATTGGTTGAACTTACCCTGATGCTCAAAGCACCAATGTTTTGGCCGAGTTTCAATACTACCGGCTCAATTTTTTCACGCAGTGAATTAAAGTGGAAATCTTTAACCACACCTACCACATGATACAGTTTGGTGTTAGCGAGTTCGGTTTTACCGCCTAAGGATTGGTACAGCTCTTTATTTACTGCGTTATCATTAAAACCAAGGAATTTAGCGGCAGCTTCGTTAATGATCACGGCTGATGAATCGGTAGCAATGTTTTTATCAAAATTGCGGCCCTGTGCCATTTTCATATCAAGCGTAGGGATCCAATCTGCATCTACATCCCAGGTTTGCGGGAACATAGATTGCTTTTGGTTAAGCGATGCATCTTTGAAGAAGATACGGGTATTTTTCCAGCCAGATGTTGGCAGAAAGCCGGTCATGGTGGTGGCTTTAACGCCCGGCAGTTCGGTAAGTTCCTGTTTAAATATTGATGCCTGGTTGCCCAGTTCGTAGGCATTTTGCACCACCAAAACCTGACTGCGGTTATAGCCTAAATTTTTGGTTTGGATAAAGTTAAGTTGATTATAGATAACCAGCGTACCGATAATGAGCAGTATAGATACCCCAAACTGAAATACTACCAGGAAATTGCGCAGAAAACTGCTTTTAAAACCTGCAGATAGTTTGCCTTTCAATACCGCGATAGGTTGGAAAGCCGACAGGAAGAATGCCGGATATGAACCTGCCAAAGCGCCTACTATCACCACAATGGCAAATAGAACAGGGATGATCCATGTTAACATTTGAACAGTAAGCACGATCTCTTTACCGGCCAACTGGTTAAATAAAGGCAATAAAGCAATTGAAGCAAATAATGCGATAATGGTTGCAAAAAGGGTAACCATTACCGACTCTGCCAAAAACTGGAAGATCAAATGCTGGCGCGATGAACCTAATACTTTGCGTACACCCACCTCTCTTGCACGGTTAGCAGAGCGGGCGGTGCTGAGGTTCATGAAGTTAACGCAGGCTATCAGCAAAATAAATATCGCGATAGCAGAAAATATATAAACGTACTGAATTGTGCTGTTAGGGCCAAGTTCGCCGGTACGGGCAGATCTCAGATGGATATCATCCAGCGGGGTAAGGTTCATTCTGAAATAGCTTCCGCTTTTTTCAAACTGATCGTAGCTCATGTGCAGTTCAGACTGCATTTGAGCACCGCTGAATTTCTGCAAAAACGCAGGGAAGCTGGCTTCCAGTTGCTTTGCATAATGTTTGTCTTTCAATAACACGTAAGTGTTGTAATCGCTGCGCAGCCACTCGTTTGAACGGCTATCAGGAAACGACTCCAGCGATACAAAGAAGTCAAAGTTAAAGTGCGATTGCTTTGGTACATCTTTAATAACGCCGGTTACTTTAAAGTTCTCTTTCTCGTTAAATACAATGGTTTTACCAACCGCATCTGTGGTGTTAAAATATTTTAGCGCGGTTGTTTCTGTAAGTACAACAGTGTTTGGGTCTTTTAGTGCGGTTTTAGGATCTCCGCTTATCATAGGCAGTGTAAATACACTAAAAATAGATGCATCTGTAAAGGCAATGCGGTTCTCTACCACGGTAAGATCGCCTTTTTTAACGTGCGTAGTACCTGCGGCTTTTATGCGGGTTGCTTCAACCACGTAAGGATACTCGGCCTTCATGGTTTTGGCCAAAGGGGGCATGGCTACGGCATAGTCTACCTTGTTATCGCCAAGCTTAAGGTCTTCGTTTACGCGGAAAATACGGTCATGGTTTACGTTGTATTTGTCGAAGCTAAGCTCATCAACAACATACAATACAATTAACAGGCAGGATAACAGGCCGAGGGCCAGGCCCAAAATGTTTATGGTGGTAAAGCCCTTGTTTTTGTAAAGGCTCCTGAAAGCGGTTTTTATGTAGTTTTTAATCATGGCAGACTATTTTAAGATCTTAAAAAACTAACCCCATCTATCCAAACCAACAAGCACTTATACCTATAAATTGTGATAAAAATTGGGCAAATCTCAAGCTAACCCCTCTGCCGGTTCGGGCGGCAGAGGGAGTAAGCAGGAGGCACACTTAACTATATTATTAACTAAAGATCAGTAGATTATACCATGATGTTTTCCATCACGGTTTGTCCGTCTAATAAACGGATTATACGGTGGCTATAACGGGCATCGTGCTCAGAGTGCGTTACCATGATAATGGTTGTGCCTTGCTCGTTAAGGTCTGTTAAAAGTTCCATTACATCGTTACCATTGCTGCTATCCAGGTTACCGGTAGGCTCATCCGCAAGTATCAGTTTTGGTTTGTTTACAACCGCACGGGCAATTGCCACACGCTGTTGCTGACCACCCGATAACTGTTGCGGATAGTGATTACGACGGTGCATGATCTGCATTTTATCCAACACCTCTTCTACCCTTTTAACACGCTCTGCAGCGCTAACACCGGTGTAGATCAACGGAAGCTCAACGTTTTCAAACACAGTAAGCTCATCGATAAGGTTAAAACTCTGGAACACGAAGCCAATGTTGTGTTTACGCAGGTCGGCACGTTTGCGCTCGTTGAAATGAGCAACCTCGATATCATTGAAAACATAGCTGCCTTCATCAGGATCATCCAGCATACCCAGGATGTTAAGCAAGGTTGACTTGCCACAACCAGACGGGCCCATTATGGCCACAAACTCGCCGGTATCAACATGCATCGATAGCTTGTTTAATGCAATGGTCTCTACCTCTTCGGTACGGTAGAACTTTTCAAGATTAGTAATTTTTATCATTTGGCCTCCTTAAACCTACCCGCTGTTTAAGGCGGGCGGGTTTGTTGTTAATTGTGATTTATGTTTTAATTTCGTTTTTTCTGTTTATTAGACGCAGCTCAACGCATTTTCGTTGCACGCTAATTTCGTCATTGTTTGAGTACCAGTTCCTGTATGTCGCCGTAGTTCTCGTAGCTTGAGGTAATTACCTTGTCGCCAGGTTTTAAGCCTTGCAGTACCTCAAAGTAATCAGGGTTTTGGCGACCGATCTGTACATCAGTTTTGTAAGCCGTTTTACCGTCTTCACTCACTTTAAAGATCCAGTTACCGCCGGTTTGCTGATAGAAACCACCACGAGGTACAAGTAATGCGGTAGTCTCATCGCTCAATGCCAGGCGGATCTGTAAGGTTTGTCCCTTACGGATGCCTTTTGGCACCGTGCCTACAAACTCCATATCAACCTGGAAACGGCCGCTGGTGATTTGCGAATAAACTTTTTTGATGGTTAGTTTATATGTTTTATCAGCGAATACAAAGTCGCCCATAAGGCCGTTGTAGATACGTGACAGGTAGTGCTCCTCAACATCAACCCTAACTTTAAAGCCGTTTTGAGCATCAATCTGGCCCAGGTGTTCACCTTTATTTTTGTTCTGGCCAACCTCGGCATCCATCGAAGTTAACTGACCATCTATAGGTGCGCGTAAGGTTAAGCTACCTACTTTTTTACGCATCAGGGTCAAAGCATTTTTCATCTGAGCATAGTGCTCTTTAGCCTGTTGCTCTTGTTGTTGAGTTAGGCTTGTATCTTGTTTCAGGATCTGTGTGGTTAAACGTTTACGACGTACCTGATAGTCATAGTTGTTTTTTGCAGCCTGGTATTCTTGTAAACCGATAGCTTTTTGCTCATAAAGGCTTTTATCAAGCAGGTAAACACGTTCTGCTTCCTTAAAAGCATTGTCAACATCTGCCATTTGATTAAGCTTGGAAACGGTATTTTGCTGAGCGTTGTTGTGTGCTATCTGCATTTGCGTTTGCTCGCCAAATACTGCCGATTCCTGCGATGCAAGGCTTAATTCCTCATCTATATTTGAAAGCTTTAATATCGGGTCGCCTTTTTTAAGCATGGCACCATCCTCTACGTACTTCTCTTCAACTTGTCCGCCTTCAACGGCATCAAGATATATAGTTGTAAGCGGCATCACCACGCCGTTAACCGGAATAAACTCCTGGAACGGGCCTTTTTTAATTTCGCTTACAGTAATGCGTTCTGTATCAACGTTCAATTTACTTTTACCCGATGTGAAAAATATGCTGCCGGCAACTAAAACCACAACGCCCGTAACACCTGCTATGGTCATTAGGCGTTTGTTGCTCCATTTCTTTTTTTGTATAACTCTATCCACGTTGTTTGTATAATGTTTGGTATGTGAATACAAAAACACATGCCACAAATTAAAATATTGATTATCAATAAATTAAATCAAAATATCTATAATCCACCGTACGCTTCTGTTACAGCAAGTGTTCGGTTATGATACAATGCTTTGAAGCTGTTCAATTTTAATATCAGTCAATGCCGTTTGATTTACAGTATAATAGCCTTTATACTATAAATGGTACGATATTTAGCAGTCAAAATACTAAATTGCAGATGTATTTAAGCTGATTTACCTTATTATATGATACTTAAAAAAGCCAACGTATTAATAGTTGACGACGACCCGGATGTACTTACCGCGGTTAAACTGTTGCTTAAACCTCTTACACAGGAAATTATAACGGAGAAAAATCCCGAGAACCTTAACTGGCTGCTGCAAAAGAACACCATAGACCTGGTGTTGCTTGATATGAACTTCAACAGCGCCATTAACACTGGTAACGAGGGTATTTACTGGCTGCGTAAAATAAAAGAGTGGAAACCCAACGTTTGCGTTATCATGATAACAGCCTACGGCGATATTGACCTGGCTGTACGCTCGCTTAAAGAAGGTGCCAACGATTTTGTGGTTAAACCGTGGCATAACGAGAAATTGATAGATACGATAACCGACCTGCTGGAGAAAAAAGAAGGTGGTGCTAAAACCACCAAATCATCAAAAAGCAGCACCGGCCAAACCTCAATACTGGGTGAATCTGAAGTGATGGAAGATATATTCCACAAAGTAAATAAGATAGCCCCTACCGATGCCAATATTCTTATCCTCGGCGAGAACGGTACTGGTAAGGATCTGATGGCTAAAGCCATTCACGAGCGCTCTTTACGTGCTGATAAGCCTTTTGTAAAAGTAGATGTTGGCGCGCTGACCGATTCTCTTTTCGAGAGTGAATTATTTGGTCATAAAAAAGGTGCCTTTACGGATGCGCGGGAAGACCGCATGGGCCGCTTTGAGGAAGCCGAGGGTGGTACGTTGTTTCTGGATGAGATAGGTAACATCAGCCTGCAGCAACAAGCTAAGTTGCTTACTGTATTACAGAACCGTCAGGTTACACGTTTGGGTACCAATAAGGCCGTGGATATCAATATCCGATTGATATGCGCTACCAACGTTCCGCTGCAGGAACTGGCTAACGAGAATAAGTTCAGGAAAGATTTGATCTACCGTATCAATACTGTAGAGATAAACATGCCGCCGCTACGCAAACGTGCCGAGGATATTGTGGTGCTGGCAAGGCATTTTGCCAAAATGTACAGCACCAAGTACATGAAACCTGCTGCCGATTTTGATAATACTGCCGTTAACAAACTGCGCAGCTACAGTTATCCCGGCAACGTACGCGAACTACAGTACACCATTGAGCGTGCCGTAATTATGGCCGATGACAGCCTGTTAAAAGCCGACGACCTTATCTTCTCTGTTTTAGAGGCGCCAACCGAGAGTATTATTGATGAGGATAACATCCAGCTAAGCACTTTAGAAAAGAACGCCATCCTTAAAGTGATAGACAAACATAACGGTAACATTACCCGTGCCGCCAAAGAACTTGGCTTAACACGTACCGCACTTTACCGCAGATTGAGTAAGTATGATATTTAATCGTTACGAATGGCGGCTGGTGCTGCGCGTTGCACTGTTGTTTATAGCCATCACGGCTACTGTATTGGTAATATTTGAGCTTCAGCAGTATTTATTTACGGTGATCACTATCCCATTGGTGGTGTATTCAGTGTTAGATCTGATCCGTTTCAACAAGAAGGCACAGGATGAGGTAAATCAGTTTGTTGAATCTATCCATTACCGTGATTTCTCGCGGCATTTTGATGTGCGCAAAGCCCCTACCGAGCTTAAACCGTTGCGCAAAGGTTTCAATGATATCAATACCACCTTTAAAGTAATTAGTCGTGAGCGTGAAACACAATATCAATATCTGCAGAAGATCTTGGAGCTTGTTGATACAGGTATAATAAGTTATGAGCAGGAAACCGGCGAAATAAGCTGGATAAATGAAGCTTTTAAAAACCTGATAGGTGTACCTTACCTGAAAACCATCCACTCGCTTGAGAAGCGCGAGGCCGAGTTGTACACCAACGTAATGAAACTAAAAGCTGGCGAAGGGCAGGTATTGACCATAACCCGCGATCAGCAACAGGTTAAAATGCTGGTTACCGCAAGCGTGATGCGAAGCGAAGACAAATTGTATAAACTCATCGCTTTCCAAAATGTAAGCGAGGCTTTGGACGAAACAGAGTCAAAAGCATGGTCTAAACTCCTGAACGTAATGACGCATGAGATCATGAACTCGGTTGCTCCTATATCATCTTTAGCGGATACGTTGAAGAACCGATTGGAAGACCCTGAAATAACTGAACAGTTACAGCATGGCGACCTGGAAGATATCGGTCTCGGCATTGATACCATTAAACGCCGTAGTGATGGTTTGTTGAAATTCACCGAAAGCTATCGCAGCCTCAACAAGATCACCAAGCTTGACCTTACCCGTATGCTGGTGCGCGATATGTTTGAGAACTTGAACACCCTGATGACACCATCATTGGAGAAAAAGAACATCGAACTCGACATCATCCTGCGCGACCCTGCCCTTACCATTGAAGCCGACGTTAATCTCTTAGACCAGGTATTGATCAACCTGCTGGTAAACGCTATTGAGGCAGTTAAAGACCGTGAGGAACCACAAATTATTTTGCAGGCTGAGCTGCAAGGCGGTAAACTATTGGTAAAAGTGATAGACAATGGTGTAGGTATGCCGCCTGAGCTGTTGGACAAGATCTTTATCCCGTTCTTCAGCACCCGTAAAACAGGCAGCGGTATCGGTTTAAGCCTTTGTAAGCAAATTATGTTGTTGCATAAAGGCAATATCCAGGTACAGTCAACAGAGGGTAAAGGTTCTGCATTTATTATGACGTTCCCGGTGTAAGTTGTTAGGTTAGCGCCATGCCATCAATCTTAGCCATACCAGGTAGTCTGCGAGCAGGCTCATCCAATCATCGTATTCTCGAATATATCGGGGCGTTGTTGCCTCAGGATATTAACTATACCATTTACGAAGAACTAGTATCTATCCCACCCTTTGACCCTGGTTTAGATAACGATGAACCGCCTGTAATCGTAGTAAAATTCAGAGAGGCGATCGCATCAGCAGATAAAGTTATCATCTGTACGCCAGAATACACTTTTGGTGTACCTGGCCAGCTTAAAAATGCTTTGGATTGGACGGTGAGCGCAGGCACAATGGTTGATAAACCATTGGCATTAATAACAGCATCATCGGTAGGTAAGCATGCGCACGAGGCTTTGCTGCTTACGCTGGGTGCATTGTCTGCAAATATAATTCAGGGCGGCACACTGTTAATTCCATTTATCAGGGCCAAGATGAATGGCGAAGGGAATATCATTGACCGGGAAACGGATGTCTCTATTAGAAACTTGGTTGGCAAGGTGATCAACGCATAGCAAATCCTTCTGCCAATTTGTCCACTCCCTACCCTTTGGAACATGCATTGATATTGAGTTTGCATTACAATTAGTCAAACTAAAAATCACTCAATAAAATGCAAGAAAAAGGAACCATCTCGATACACACCGAGAACATTTTTCCCATCATTAAAAAATTCTTATACTCTGATACCGAGATATTTCTGCGCGAGCTGGTATCAAATGCAGTAGATGCTACTCAAAAAATAAAACGCCTTGCGGCCCTTGGTCAATACAACGGCGAACTTGGAGACCTGCGCGTTGAAGTTGCCTTTGATGCCGACAAAAAGACCATTACCATATCTGATAACGGTATTGGTATGACGGCTGAGGAGATCAAAAAATACATCAACCAGATAGCTTTTTCGGGCGCTACTGAGTTTATGGAGAAATTCAAAGAAGCTAAAGATGCTAATGAGATCATCGGTCGTTTTGGTTTGGGCTTCTACTCTGCCTTTATGGTGGCTGATAAGGTTGAAATTGAAACCTTAAGCTACCAGGATGGCGCTACGCCAGCCCACTGGATCTGCGATGGCAGCACCGAATTTGAGATAAGCGATGGTAACCTGGAAGAGCGCGGTACCGAAATTACCCTGCACATTAATGCGGAATCTGAAGAGTTCCTGAACGAACACAAGCTACAGGAGATCCTTGATAAATACTGTAAATTCTTACCTGTGCCTATCAAATTTGGCACTAAAGAAGATAGCGTTGAGGATGGTGTTGACGAAGAAGGCAAACCAAAATACACCACGGTTACCGTTGATAATATCATCAACGATACCAATCCTATCTGGACGAAATCTCCTAATGAGTTGAAGGATGAGGATTACCTGAAATTCTATAAAGAACTTTACCCGTTCAGCGAAGACCCATTGTTTTGGATTCATCTTAATGTTGACTATCCTTTCAACCTTACCGGTGTACTGTACTTCCCTAAGCTGAAGAACGATTTTGAGTTCCAGAAAAACAAGATCAAATTATTCTCGCGGCAGGTGTTTATTACCGAGGAAGTAAAAGATATTGTTCCGGAGTTCCTGATGTTGTTGCATGGTGTTATCGATTCACCGGATATCCCGCTGAACGTATCGCGCAGCTTCCTGCAGGCCGATAGCAACGTAAAAAAGATCAATAGCTATATCACCAAAAAAGTGGCTGATAAACTGGCTGAACTATTTAAAAACGATCGCAAAGCTTACGAAGACAAATGGAGCGACATTGGTTTGTTTGTGAAATATGGCGCCATCAGCGATGAGAAATTCTATGATAAAGCAAAAGATTTCGTCCTGTTAACCAATACCGCAAAAGAGAACTTTACACTACCTGAGTACAAAGATAAAGTTGAAGGTACGCAGACAGATAAAGATGGCCAGTTAGTTTACATTTACACCAATGACGCTGATAAGCAGGATTCGTTCATCCAATCGGCCAATAAAAAAGGTTACGATGTGTTGCTGATGAACTCTCCTATCGATAATCACTTCATCAGTCAGTTAGAGCAAAAATTGGAGAAAACTTCGCTTAAACGCGTTGATGCCGATGTTGCCGATAAACTGATCAAAAAAGATGATGCGCCTGAACATGTTTTAACCGAAGAGCAAACAGCACAGGTAAAAGAGATCTTTGATAAAGCCATCAACAAACCGGCTTACCGTGTGGAGTTGGAAAGCCTTCATCCTGATGAGTTGCCGGTTACCGTAACTATGGATGAGTTTATGCGCCGTATGAAAGATATGGCAGCCATGGGCGGTGGTATGGGTTTTTATGGCAACATGCCGGATAACTATAAAGTTATTGTGAACGGTAATCACAAATTGATCAGCCGGATTTTGAATAACGATAATACAGAAGAACAGGCTCAATTAGCTAAACAGGCATTTGATCTGGCTCTGTTATCGCAAGGTTTATTAACCGGTGCCGAGTTAACGGAGTTTGTTAACCGAAGCGTTAACTTGATTTAGCCCCCCAGCCCCCTGAAGGGGGAGTAAAATTTGAGAGCCATCCGTTAACTGACGGGTGGCTTTTTTATTTAATGATGGTTATGGAATTTCTATACAGTCTGCATCTTGTAATAAAAGCATGATAAATAAGATGATTTATCGACTTATGAAGCCCGGTTAAAATGCTGTTTCAAATTAAACTTAAACATGCAAAAACAGTCTAACTTAAAAATTACTTATACTTACATAAAGCATTAACAATGAAACGTTTATTAAATATACTTACTGTTGTTATTCTGGCAATAACATTGGCCGCTCCGGCGCATGCACAAACTGACAAACAAAAGAAAGCTGCTCAAAAAGCGCAGGAGATAAAAGCACTTGTCGATTCTAAAAACTTTGTATTTCAGGCCAATTATATGTATCCGATGGGCGGCGGGCAGCGTTTTCTCACCTCGCCTTATGACATCACGATTGCTAAGGATACGGTTACTTCATTTTTACCATATTTTGGAGTGGCGTACAACAACGCGGGCTATAACAATAATAATGACGCGGGCATAAAATTTACATCAACAAAATTTGATTACACAGTTAACGATCTTAAAAAAGGTGGCTATCGTATTTTTATTAAGCCTAACGATGTACCGGGAAACGTGCAAATGTATCTTGACGTTTATTTTAACGGATATGCTAACTTATCAATAAATAGCGTAAACCGCCAAAGTATAAGATTTGACGGCGTGGTAAAAGATCGGCCTAAAACTAAAAATTAAAGCTCGTGTTTTACAAGCATAAACTTTAAAAGTTATGCTTAAGATAGACATACCTCAAAACGGCTCGCCGGTATTTAAGACTACTATTTTTGCCGAATATGATTTGCCAACTCCACCTAACGGTACTGATACCGAATTAAACGGCGATGTGATTTTGCTTTTTGAGGACGAGGAAGAGGCGGTTGGCTATCTTGACGTATTAGAAGACTATTCTTCTGAGTTGGATAGCAATGCCCCGCAAAAGCAATATATCAATATCCTGGTAAGCACTATTAGTAATGATGAATTTGTACAGGCTTACTTACAATAAACCTGTACAAACATCTTATATCAGTTAAATATTTATGTTTTTGCTGATGTACTGAATGCTGCTATTGATACTTGCATAAGGATCTTTAGGGCCATCATGCTCTACGAAGAAACTCTTCATGCCCGCGGTTGATGCCGCTGCAAATACCGGTTTAAAATCAAGTGTGCCGCTACCTACAGGTAATATATTCTCACGGCTTGCATCCAGGTCTTTAACATGCCACAGCGGGAAACGGCCCGGATGTGCTTTAAACAGATCTACCGGGTTTTTACCGGCTTTCATTGCCCAGGCAAGATCAAGTTCCATCTTAACTTTCTGTGGGTCTGTTTCCGATAGTAACAGATCGTATGGTACCTTATCGCCAATAGCCTTAAATTCCATATCGTGGTTGTGATAAGCAAATTGTATCCCGGCTTTTGCCGCCGCTTCTCCTGTTTTGTTTAAGATAGCTATAGATGCATTCACCTCTTCAAGGGTTCCGGTTGGAGCCATTGCACAAACAAGATATTTGATGCCGCCTTCGGCAGCTTCATCAACTAATTGTTGCATATTTTCGGTAAGGTTTAGCATCGGTGGTATTACCATTGGTTTACCATCCGCACCATTTGGCATTTTGGCACCGGCTGGCATTTTAAATGGAGCCCCCAATACGTGATGCGATTTCCAAACCAGGCCAAGGTCATTTGCCATAGCTTTAAACTCTTTAGGTTTCATCCCGTAGTAACCGCCTTTTTTGCTAAATGCCGACTCCAGTTCGCTATATCCGGCAGCTTTTATTTTAGTAAGCGTACCTTTTACATCTTCATCTATAACGCCAAAGAAAGTAAAAAGCTGCACCCCGACCGGATGTTTTAAAAGTAATGATGATGCTTTGCCCGATAATACGGCACTGCTAAGCGCCAGTGTACCTGCGCTCTGTAAAAACCTGCGTCTGTTTAAGCTCATAATTGATTTAGTGTTTATTTATTACTTGGTAAGTAAATCTAAATCAATAATTTGATAGAATGAAATTTATTGTGTCCTGTAAACACAATTATTTTATTTGAACCCTTTTGTCCTTAAAAGGTTACCTTTAGCTATGAAAAATAACATCCTGCCCATTGCCTTGTTAATATTGCTTGCCTCATGTGGTGGTAATCAATCGTCATCAAATACAAATGATAAAGGCAATAGCGATACTGTTGTAAAGACCGACACGGTTTCGTTATACAATGAAGAATATTCTACACAACATTATTTCTCAAATACACAGGCAAAAGACAACTTTACACTTAAAGTATCGGGTAGTGATATACTGAAATCAAAAGCGGTATTAGAAATAAAAAATACTCAAGGCGATCTGCTTTATCAATATAAATTTACCACGATAGATCTTTTGATAGATGCCAAATCCATTTCTGCTGATGAACAGACCAAAAGGATCACCGAGATATTTGAGCATTATTTTGATGGGGTACATTTTAAAATACCCGCAATAGATAAAAGGGAAAAGTTTGAAGATGCATTTTCTAACCCCAACCCGGCCGATAAACCTGCATGGGAAGAAATAAAAGCTAATCAAAAAGCCATCAGGTTTCAGCACCGCGAAGGTTATGAAGGCCAGGCAAGTGTAGCTTATTCTCCTTTATTGAAAAAAGCTATACTTATACATTACATGGACTAATATTTTACTGGTACAAACAGTTGGCAATTAATCCTGTCCACCCTGTTTGGTGTGATGCACCCAACCCCTTACCCGTGTCACCGTCAAAAAATTCATAAAAGAGGATATGGTCTTTGAAATTGGCATCTGTTTGTACCTTTTCATCGGTACCATTTGCAGGGCGATGGCCATTTATATCTGTTAAAAAAAGATTGGATATACGCCTGTAGATCTCATTAGCCACCTCTTTAAGGTTCATCATATTGCCAGATCCGGTTGGGCATTCAACTTTGAAATCGTCACCGTAAAACTCATGATAGGTGTTAAGGCTTTGGATCAACATATAATTTAATGGTACCCATACCGGGCCGCGCCAATTACTGTTACCACCAAACATGTAGCCATCGCTATCTCCGGGTGTATATTTTATGCTGAACTCGTTACCGTCCAAAGTGATACTAAACGGATGCTCCAGATGGTACTTTGAAAGCGAGCGGATACCGTAAGGGCTTAAGAACTCGTTTTCATCAAGCATATACCTTAATAACCCACTCATGCGGTGGCCGCGCAACAAACTTATCAGGTGTTTTCCGTTAGGGCTACGCTCATCCCAGCGCGATACCAATGCGGCAAGGTCTGGTCTATTGTCTTTAAACCATTCCAGCCTATCGGCAAATATGGGATTGTCGGTAATATCTATATCGTTTATTAACTCTGCTGCAAAGAGCGGTATCAGGCCTACCATGCTGCGGATACGCATTTTTATGGCGCTACCATCGGGCATACGCAACTGATCGTAAAAGAAGTTATCACCCTCATCCCAAAGGCCTTCCTGCCCACCCTCTCCCATGCTCGACATGGCTTCAGCAATGTAAATAAAATGCTCAAAATATTTTGAAGCGATGTCGCTGTAAGCTTTGTTAGCCTGAGCCAACTCGGCTGCCATGCCCAACAAATTAAGCGAGTACATAGCCATCCAGCTGGTGCCATCAACCTGTTCCAGGTGCGATCCATCTGTGAATTTGGTATTACGGTCAAACACGCCTATATTATCCATTCCCAAAAAACCGCCTTCAAATATATTGTTGCCTGCCTCATCCTTACGGTTTACCCACCAGGTAAAGTTCAGCATCAGTTTGTGGAAAATTCGCTCAAGGAAAAACGTATCGCCTTCACCATTATTGGCCTGTTTATCCTGTAAATAAATTTTCCAGGCAGCCATAGCATGCACCGGTGGATTAGCATCGCTAAAATCCCACTCGTAAGCCGGTAATTGACCATTAGGGTGCATGTACCAATCACGAATAAGTAAGCTAAGCTGATTTTTAGCAAAAGCCATATCAATGCCTGATAATGCTATACATTGGAATGCCAGATCCCAGGCGGCAAACCATGGGTATTCCCATTTATCGGGCATGGAGATAATATCACCGCGATTATTAAAATGCTGCCACTTGCTGTTGCGGGCATGCAAACGCGATGCAGGTGGTTTTTGATCGGCAGGGTCGCCTGCCAGCCATTGATGAACATCGTAATAATAAAACTGCTTGTTCCAAAGTAAGCCAGCATAAGCTTGTCGCCTTATCATAGCCTTTTCGGGAGCGTTCTTGTTTGGAAGCAGATCTTCGTAAAACTCATCAGCATCCTTTTGTCTTGATTGGAAGATCTCGTCAAAATCCGCAAACCCTGCCTGCTCGTTTTGGGTAAGGCGCAGTTTTAAGGTAATGCTTTCGCCTTCGGCTATTTCTAAATCGTAGTTGTAGGCCGCTTTTGTACCGGTGCGTGTTGTATTAACGGTATCTGCGCCATTAATAATGTATTCGTTAATGCCATCTTTATAAAAAGCCCCGTCATTATGCGTGCCGGCAAAGCGTATGGCATTGGTGTGGTTATCGCAGAATAGTGCATTGGGTTCACCCTCTGCTATCAGCTTGCATATATCAAGATCCTTGTGATCAATGTTTATCCACCCATCTTTGCAGGCCAGTTGCGGTTTATAATCATCGTAGCCCCATTCCCAGGTATTACGAAACCAAATTGTTGGCAGCACATTTAGTTTTGCTGCTTCCGTGCTACGATTAGTTACTGTTATTTTAATGAGGATATCGTCTATCGCTCCTTTGGCGTACTCAACAAAAATATCGAAGTAATCATCAGTATTGAATACTGCGGTATCCATCAATTCATACTCGGGCTGGTTGCGATCACGCTTACGATTTTCGGCCACCAATTCATCGTACGGGAAAGGTTGCTGAGGATATTTGTACAGCATTTTCATGTACGAATGCGTAGGCGTATTATCCAAATAGTAATACTGCTCTTTTACATCTTCGCCATGGTTGCCTTCAGCGTTACTTAGTCCAAAGAAACGTTCTTTAAGGATATGGTCTTTTTTATTCCAGAAAGCTACGGAGAAACACAGCAACTGCTTCATGTCGCAAATGCCAGCTATACCTTCCTCGCCCCAGCGAAAAGCCTTGCTGCGGGCCATATCGTGCGTTATATAGTTCCAGGCATCGCCGTTGGCGCTATAATCTTCGCGTACGGTACCCCATTGGCGATCGCTTACGTATGGCCCCCAGCGTTTCCAGCCTGTAGTTTTTAATCTATCCGCTTCTGCGCCCATAATTATCTCCTATTTCCATGCATTGCGCAAAAAACGCAGCCAATTACCATACATCATTTGTTCTATATCTGTTTGGCTGTAACCGCGTTTTGTTAATATCTCGGGCACTTTTTGCAAATCTGTGATGGTTTCAAGGTCATAAGGGCATTGTTCACGGCCAAATGCGCCATCCAGATCGGTGCCCATGCCTACATGTAGAGCGTTACCAGCTATTTGGCAAATATGATCGATATGATCAGCCATAACTTCAAGGTTGCAATTCATAGTTTTAGGATCAGATTGCCCCCTCACCCAACCTGGCACCATCATCCATGCATCCAGGGCGGCACCGATGACGGCGCCACGGCCGACAAGCGCTTTGATCATCTCGTCGCTGTACTGGCGGTTATGATCTACCAGTGCACGGCAATTATTGTGGCTTGCCCAAACGTGTCCGCCAAAGTTATCCAGTGCCTGCCAGAATGCATCATCGCATAAATGCGTAGCATCAAGGATAATGTTGAGGCGTTCCATTTCTTTCAATAACGCAATCCCGTTATCGCCCATTTTGCCGGTGGCATCGGTACCGTTAGCATAACGCCCCGGCCCGTAATGCGCCGGGCCTAAGGCGCGTAAACCGTAATCATAAGCTTTTTGCAGGTAACTCACATCAATAATAGAGTCGGCACCCTCTAAACTCAAAATATAACCTACGGGCTTTTTTGAGCTGTCTCCACCGCCTTCCCATAATGCAAGGTGCTGCTCCAATCCGGTAATATCTGTTATCTGTACCATTTCACCGGCATCTTCCATAGTTTTGTACCATGCTAACTGCCCTTGGGTTTGTGCCCAGGCCTGTTGTGGAGAGTGCCATCCCGGTAAATGATTATCGGGCGCAACGTATCGCCCTATTTGGGTAGCTACTACCAAGCCTATCTCGCCACGCCTTAGTTCCGGCAATGATACCACGGCTTTGGCGCGGTCGGGTTTATCAGTTAAACCAATTTCGCGGGCATTAATAGCGGCAACCGGCTGTGTAAGATCGCGGTTCCACTCCAAGGCATTCATGCTGAGGTCTAAATGGGCGTCGATGCAAAACATTGTTGAATTGTTTTATTGTTGGATGGTTAGATGGTAATTTTTCTGTCTCGGGCGATGGTTTTCCATTGGCCGGAGATCTGATTATTTTCAATAGTGATAGCCCGTTCGTACAATGCTACTGAAGGGCAAACGTGGAAAGGTAATCCGTAAAGCACATCGCCAACTTTATAGTTATGATTAGGGCCTGCATCTGCTACTAAATGCTCTTCGCTATGGCTGATGAATTTAAGTTCGGGTGCGTTAAGGAAATAAACCCGTTCGTTTAGCGGCCTCTCGGCTGATACTGATTTATGACCAAGGTCGATACAGATCTTACCGTCTTCGGGCAAGGAGATCACTCTTGCAACAAGCAAAGCCGCTGATTGAAAAGGTTGCTCGGGATAGGCATCGCCATAACCTTTATCCCAATAAACAAATGTACCGGGGCTAAGCTCCACATTATCTTTTAACCGGGCAATGATTGGCATGGTTGGTGATCCGCCTGCAATTAGTAAGGGTTTTGCATAACCAGCATTAACCAGATCATCTCTTAATTGATGGACAGGCTGAAGTGCTTCAGCAACACGCTGCTCACGCACGGCAAAATCATCATCATGGATGTGACCGTCATAAGCATGTAGCCCCATCAACCTTAGGCCGGGAAGCACAGAACATGTTTTAAACAGAAAAAACGCACATTTAGGTTTTAATCCGGTACGGTTCATGCCCACGTTAAGATCTATATAAACCGGGATTACTAAATTACTTTCTATGGCAGCTTTTGACATAACGTTTGCAGAGTAATCGTTATCTACCAAACAAGAATACGTTGTATCTGGATAAGCTTTTATAACCTCAATAAAGCGTTGCAGCTTTGGGCCCGCCGGTTGATAAGCCAATAGTACATCAGTAGCTTTGGCTATGCCAAGCATTTCGGCCTCAGCAATAGTAGCGCATTTAAATTTGCTGATACCGCTCTGTATCATTAAAAGAGCAGCATCAGCACTTTTATGGCTTTTTGCATGTGGGCGTAAGCGGAAAGGGTCGTCTACCATCGATTTTAAAAGATCGATGTTGCTTTTTACCCTATCAGGATAAACTATAAGTGCAGGCGTATCCAGTTCATCAACATTGTTGATGATGTACCAGGCGGGGATTTCCATAGGCGATTGGTTTTAAACCAGTTCAAAAAGAGCTTCTATCTCAACAGGGATGTTATCAGGCAACGAGCCCATCCCTACTGCGCTGCGCACACCGATGCCGTTCTCTTCGCCCCAAACTTTGGCGAACAGTTCGCTTGCACCATTTATAATGTACGGGTGGCGCTCAAAATCGGGCGTGCAGTTAACCATGCCCAATACCTTTATAACGCGTTTTACACGATCTAAACTGCCCAGGTTTTCTTTTATAGTGGCCAGCATAGCCAAGCCAACCTGCCTTGCAGCAAGCTTACCGTTCTCCATATCAATGGTATCACCAATACGGCCAATGATCAATGTACCATCATCCTGCACGGTGCCATGGCCCGATAGGTATAGGTATTTGCCATCAATTAAACATGGTTTGTAAACACCAAGCGGTTTTGGTGCCGGCGGAAGGCTTAAGCCTGTTTCTTTAAAGTTTTGTTCAGCAGAGTTCATTTTGTAAAACTATTACTTTTACTATCAGATGCCAGTTTTAATTACAAAAAAGCCGGGAACCACCCCGGCTTTTGCTTTCATAACCATTATTAAAACTTGAACGAAATACCGAGATTGATAGAGTAATCGGCAAAGGCGGCATCGCCAATTACATAGGTGCCCGTTCTTGCAGAATTCTCCTGGTCTGTAACGCTTTGCTGGCGGTTTCTTTTTAATGCGATTGGAACGCTGGCAAAAACATTTACTTTTTTGAAGCTGTAATTTAACGACGGCTCACCCGAGATGATATAACCCGGACGACGGAATGCATCGCTTTTACCTATCAGGTCGCGGGGCGGGATACCTTCAATACGGCCACCTACTGATGCGGTAAGCGCGCTTAATGAGCCACCAAAAGTGTAATTAACACCTACACGCGCCAGATACTGGTCTGGAACGCTCATAATACTTTCATTTGCTAATGCAGCGCTTAAAGTTTCGCGGTAAGTACGGGTACCATTTGTATTACGCGGATTTGACATGTAGTACAAGTTTGTGTAGCCACTGAAACGGCCACCCAAACTCAAAAATCCATTTGCTTCGGCAATAATACCCACACCGCCGTCACCCAATTGGATAGATTGGTCAACAGGGCGTTTTGATGGTGTTACATTGTAGAAGTAGCTTCTGTAATTATAATCGCCGGTAGGCAATTTGATACCTAAACCAACTTGCAAATTGCCACTATGTACTTTGCGAGGGTCAAATAACCAACGATAAGCTACAACACGCGCATCACCAATACCGTTTGAGTATGATCTGTGGCGCTCTTTACCACCATGCTCATATAATGAAGAACGAATATTGATCAAATAAGGCAGACCTACCGTTACAGACCAAAATCTGTTGAAATTGCGGGTAAGGCTAAGGTCAATAGTGTTTTGGAAGTTTACAACCTCGTTGTGAAGTGTTTGACGTTGCTTTTGCTCTTCGGTGCCTTTAAAGTGTTTGTAAGAGTGGAAATAGCGATACGATGAAGTAAATACCCAGCTGCTTTCTTGGCCGGGCGCGGCGGTACTATCCAGCATAGGATGTTCCATTACTGTGAATGCTCCTTTACCGCTAATGGCCACACAGCCTTGTGCATTCACTTTAGTATTTGCAAAGAGTACGTATATGATAATGCCCGAAAGCACCTTGTAAATAAGTTTCATTATTGTGGGTTTTATAAGGTAATATAATAGCATGCTACCCTGTTAAGGGCGCTTAATTTAATTGTGTGTTTGGTTGAAAGTCCCCCTAAATGATCAATGATCTTTAGATAAGAACGGTATAGTGAGATTTGAAGAAACTTGTTTTAATGAAAGCCATAAGGCCAATAAAGTACCGTAGCTGCCCCCGCGTTCTATCCACTCAAATACTTCGTATTTAGGATAAAATAACTCGGTTGCTGCTTTCCAAATGATAAAGATGAGTACCAGGCTACGAACAGGTTTAAATAGTACCAGCAAAGCCGCTACTATCTCAAACACGCCCGCAAACTGTGCCACCTTAGCCGGATCACTAAAACCAAGCGAAGCGTATTGGCTCAGTAAGCCTTTCTTTTGGATAAGGTTTAACCAACCGTGCCCCATCAGCAGGAAAAAGCCTACTACTTTTAAGCAGTTATAAACCCGCGCCATGGTTTTGTCGTCAACCGTGGCAGCGGGGTTTATTACCTCAAATAATTGTTTAAAGCTCTTTATTCCGCCCGATAAGATGAGCATAGCCAGTGGTGCACCAAAATTGCCCGCCCTTTCAATAAACTCGGCAAAAGGCTCGCCTGATGCCGGGCGAAGAAATGCTGTTACAGCACCCCAAACAACCAACCACAGGGCTATAGCACGCATCGGCCTAAAAAGCATCAATACACCTAAAGCAATATCCACACCGCCTACCCATGGCATTAAAGCATAAGCACTTTTAGTGCCTATCCCAAATACAGCAAAGTAGTTGCACCATATTTGCTTAGTTATGATCCCGAAAGAACCATGGCCAATAAAGCACATGGCTATTGCTATTCTTAAAACGTAGTGTATCTTTTGCTCAGTCTTCATCATCCTTCACTTAAAAGCTGTAATATTTGTTTAGTTAGCACCGTCTGCTTTTGCAAGGGCAATTGCATACTCGCCTACTTTAATACCGGTTTGTAAACCAACTTCGCAGTCGCTGCGGTAGTGTATAGCGCCGTATAATCTCGACATAGCTGCCTCTTGCGCCATCGCCATAAAATCATTTTTACGCTCAGGAATCAAATACCCCAAAATGGTAGCAGCGGCGCCACTAAAGTTTGAGTGACCTGATGTATACGACGGGAAGTTAGGCACACCGGTAAGTGTTTTAATATCAAACATATATTGGCTTGGACGTGGGTTAAAGTAAGCATACTTAGCATCCCAGCACACAATAGCGGCATCCATTTCGGCCATATTCAATAAGGCAAGGTTACGAGCCCAGCGCACTTCGCTAAATTTATGTTTAACAAACTCTTCGGCAGCAATATAGTTCCAGTGTCCCGGCGGGGTTACTGTGCCTACACCATCAGCCCAAAAAGCAACAATACGCTCATGCTCGCGACTACGGTTCATGCTCATTTGCAATACCTCATCAGCCTCTTTCTTAAACTCCGGCGAGCTTGTAGAGTAAGGTGCTTTAGGGCGCAATGAAACAACTGTTTGAGTTGTGAACAAGAATGGCGTTACTTGTGTAAACAACGGCAACATAGGCGGGCGGCGTGGTAATTCTAAGCTTATCCATGGTATTTGGCCCGTTGCTTTGGTATCATTTTCCAGTTTATCCCAGATATCTTTGTTACCGATAGCGGCACCTGCTTTATCACTACGCGCACGGGTAAGAAACACATCGGCAACCTGGCGGCCTAATGATTCGCCTGCGTCCATATCAGAGCGGGTGTTGGCACCGGCCATAATGCGGTATAGCTTTTCTTCGGCAGCTTTCTGACGAATGAAATCAAGGTCGCCGGGGAATAATAATTCCATCATTTTAGCCGTAACGCCAGATACTACTGCATCTTCACTTGGGTAAGCAGGCAGGTCTGATTTTGGTACCAATGCGTTAATAGCCGCATCGGTTTTGTATGGCGCCGGGCGATTGAATTGCTTTTTAAATTTCCAGGCCTGTACCAGCGCATCATATTGGGCCGCGCTTACATAAGCATAAGCACGTGCAGCATAAGGCGGGTTAGCAAAAGGGAACAAAGGATAAGCTAACGGGTTAGCGGCACTTGGTGCAGGGTATGTACCATCATCTTTTTGGTATGGCGGCAGGTTATGCTTAGCTACAAGGTCGCGTAATATTTCGTTCCAGCGTAAAACAGAACCTGCACTCCAGTAAGCGATAATATCGTTCTGTTCTTTTGTTAAGTTACGCTGATAGCTCTTTATCTCGTTAAGATCGGCCAAATAATTTGGCGATGTAACAGCATCCGGCGTAGCAACAGTAAATGTTGATGATGCTGTTAAAATTGGTTTCCAGGTGTCTGCATCAAGATCCTGGTTAGCCGGTGCCAGGGCCGGGAATACGGTATTGCGCTCAACAATTTCTTTTTTACATGATGAGTTTAGCAACGATACTGCCGCAAACACAACCGGTAATATATGTAGGAGATTTTTTTTCATCTGTTGGTTTATTTTTCTGATTTATCCTTTTTAGTTGAGAATACGTAATATACGCCGCCAAATACGCCTAAATTTTGCCCGTAATTGCGGCCATGTAATACCCAACTGCCACCTGCAGTAAACTCAAGGCCTTGAATGTTCTGGAACATGTATTTGAAGATACCGCCTACCGCAGTTGCTTCCATATTGTTGCTTGGAAAAGGCATGTTGTTTTTAGTGATATCAAAACCACCAATAGTGTTCATGTGCGTAAGCGTAGCCTCGGCATTAAACTTTAAGCTGCGGTAACCTGTGCTAAATAAAAAGTTGGTCATGTTTGGCATGGCAACCTGGTTAGTGTAATGCATTTCTGTAGTGTAATACGCATCGCGATCAATAGTAATGTTATCGCGACGCATGTACTGGCCTGCACCTGCTACAAAGAACCTGCCCACCTGGTAGTTTAATAAACCGCGCAGAGCAATATTTTTGCTGCGCATACCAATAGAAAGTGGCAGATAATCTGCCTGGTAGTTACCCACAGGGATACTGCCGGATAAAATGGCATGTAAACTTAATAAGCCTGTTCCTAATTCTTCTTTTACTGCCATCCATTTAACTGCGAGGCTGATATCCTGAAATCCTTGCTGGCCTCTTAAAGTACCTGCAGATACATTTGTTTTAACATAAGGTGCCATAAACAACACGTTAATACGATTACTTAGACCGTAGTTGCCACCAAGTGCGTAAACATTGCTGCTTACTGTGCCAAGGTTAAGATTTTCGCGGCGGAAAGTGCCTTCCCAGTAATGGTTCCAGCTATTGTGGGTATAAAGGCCTGCGGCACAGAAATAATTTTTCGGTATCATAAGCGCATCAGACTCGGTTTGGGCTTTAACAGTTTGGTTTAAAGCAACCAAAGCCAATGCACTAATACAATACTTAATATATTGTAAAGTTATCTTCATAAAAGTGGTTTAAATAATAAGGGTATGAAAGTTTTATAAGCATCAGCCACCAAAAAATCTCACAAATTTAATGGCTGATGCTTAAGTAATTGCATGGTGCTTAGCGCTGAACAAATCATAAACGTTACGACAAAACGTATATAGCCGTTCAGCTTAAAGCGCACAAAAAATCTTAGAATGAATATTAATCAACCGATGAGGTGATTGGGCGGCTTGCCCGGAGATTCAATGTAAGGGTGAGTTAATATTGAAGATAAAAGATTCTCTCTCTTTATTGAAGCATCTTTAAATTGCAGAAAATCGTATTCGGTAACGGGTACATTGTACTCGCTTACAGGCGAGCTTAATTTCTTAGCAGGCGCATCCTGTCCTTTTTTGCTCAACGGCGCATCACTTATGTTTTTAGCCATAATGGTATTGGCCTCAAACAATTTGTTTTTAACCTCGTTGGCAACGCATACCAGGAACATGGTATCGCGGGTCATTTTTACACCCACGTAATTATAGAAACCATTTTTAAGTTGAATTTGCCCCTGTACTTTCTCATAATCGGGCCAATCTTGTATACCGGGGGTGCGCATCGGAACTTTGAGCAGCACAAGTTGGGTTGCATCAACCTTGTTCTCGTAGATCTGTTTTACGATCTGTTGCTCTGAGCGACGCATAAAATATTGGAAAATAATGGCATATCCACCCGCATTAAACAGGTGCACGCTTAGCAGCAATATAGCCAGAAATCTTCTCAACACTCAGGTAATATTAGGGTATAACACCGTAAAAATATTTATAAAATTGAATATAACAAATTTATTACAGAGAATTTTCAAATAAATAACCGGTGCCTTAAGGCTTTAGTATTTAAACCTTTAATTATCTAAAGGAGTAAGTTGCACAAGGTACTGATCCATGTCATCATTATATAAAACCTCACCTATCCACTTCTCCTCTATTGCAATTTTCTTCAATGTTTCGGCATCTACATAAAGCCATTTAAACCACTCGGTTTTTTTGCCTTTGTAAATATATTGGTATGATAATTCGCCGTAGTAGTCATGCTCTTTGGGCGGATGGCCATCATACAGGTAAGCAATATCTGACGAATCGAACAGTAACTTTCCGCCGGGTTTAAGCAGTTGCTTTGCATGTTGCAGAAACTTACGAAGACCATCTAAAGTGCCGCACAGGCCAATGCCGTTCATCATCAGTAAAAGCGTGTCGTATTGTTGTTGCTGTCGGTAACTAAAAACATCCGCTTCAATAGCTTTCGTTACTCCGCGCTGCTGCATTATTGCAACTGCTAACGGAGAGATATCCATAGCAGTTACATCCAGTCCTTTACTCTGCAGGATCAAAGCATGGCTGCCCGCCCCTGCCCCTATATCCAATACCTTGCCTTTACAATGCTTTAAAGCAAATAATTCCAGGTCGGGCATTTCATCCTCATCACGAAAATAAACATCAACCGGCATCTCCTCTTTGGGGCCGTATTTATTGTTTATCCAAAGCTTGTGCTTACCGTTCTGTTTGTAGTGGTCAAAAAGTGCTTGTCCGAAAATGTCGTTCACGATGCAAAGATATTTTTTCCTATAATTGAAATACTATGAAACTACATACTATTGATACCGGCTTTTTTAAACTGGATGGTGGTGCCATGTTTGGCGTTGTGCCAAAGGCGTTATGGCAAAAAACAAACCCTGCCGATGATAAAAACCTTTGCACCTGGGCCATGCGCTGCATGCTCATCGAGGAAGGAGATCGCCTGATATTGGTAGATACCGGCATTGGTAACAAGCAAGACGAGAAATTCTTTAGTCATTATTACCTGCATGGCGATGCATCATTAGATAGCTCGTTAGCCGCAAAAGGTTTTCATAGAGATGATATTACCGATGTTTTCCTGACCCACCTGCATTTTGACCATGTAGGTGGCGCGGTAGAACGTATCAACGGCAACCTTGCCCCTGCTTTTAAAAATGCAACGTACTGGAGCAACAGCCAACACTGGGACTGGGCAGTTAATCCTAACGAACGCGAGAAAGCTTCATTTCTTAAAGATAATATCTTACCCATACAGGAAAGCGGGCAGCTAAAATTTATAGACGCTGTTGATGGCGTAGCTTTTACTGATGATGTGAAGATCCGTTTTGCATACGGCCATACCGATGCTATGATGCTGCCACAAATTAGCTATAAAGGTAAACAAGTATTGTATATGGCAGACTTGCTTCCGTCTGTTGGGCATATCCCGCTGCCTTATGTAATGGCTTATGATATGTTCCCTATGAAGACACTTGATGAAAGGAAATTGTACTGGAATGAGGCCGCAGAAAAGGAATACATATTGTATTTAGAACACGACCCGATGAATGAATGCTGTACTTTGCAGCACACTGAAAAAGGAATACGGGTTAAAGATGTATTTATGCTAAAAGATTTGTAACTTGGTTTTCATAAACCGAAAAACCGATAACCTATTTGTAACCCACAAAAATTATTCCAAAAACAAGCCCTAAAAATACTTTCTCATTTTAGGGTAAAATACTGGTTTTCTTAGTATAAAACTGGTTTTTTAAGAAACAAATTCGTACTTTTGCACGTTCAATTCTAAATCAAAGAATCGAGGCTAATAAAATAGATGAGACAACTCAAAATAACTCAATCAATTACCAACCGTGAGTCACAATCCCTTGACAAGTACTTACACGAAATTGGTAAAGTTGACCTGATAACTGCCGAAGAAGAAGTAATCTTAGCACAGAAAATTAGAGAAGGCGACCAGGCCGCATTGGAGCGTTTAACAAAAACGAACCTTCGCTTTGTGGTATCGGTAGCTAAACAATATCAAAACCAGGGCCTTACCCTGGGCGACCTTATTAATGAAGGTAACTTAGGTTTGATTAAAGCTGCAAAACGTTTTGACGAAACCAAGGGTTTCAAATTCATATCATACGCCGTATGGTGGATCCGCCAGTCGATCTTGCAGGCTATTGCCGAGCAAAGCCGTATTGTGCGTTTGCCTTTGAACCAGGTTGGTTCATTAAGCAAGATCAGCAAAGCCTTCTCAAAATTAGAGCAGGAATACGAGCGCGAGCCATCACCAGAGGAACTTGCAGATATTTTGGAAACTACTGTTGACAAGATTTCTGACACCCTGAGCAACAGTGGTCGCCACGTATCAATGGATGCACCGTTTGTACAAGGTGAAGAAAACACGCTGTTAGATGTATTGGAAAACCAGGAGCCTAACACCGACTCTATCCTGATCAACGAATCGTTATCAGAAGAGATCAAACGTTCACTTTCTACTTTGACCGAGCGCGAACGCGAGATCATCGTATTGTTCTTCGGTTTAGGTACCAACCATCCGCTATCGCTTGAGGAAATAGGTGAGAAATTTAACCTTACCCGCGAGCGTGTACGCCAAATAAAAGATAAGGCACTGCAACGCTTACGCCATACGTCGCGAAGCAAGATCCTGAAATCATATTTAGGTTAACAACATTAAAAGCCCCTGCTAAACAAGCAGGGGCTTTTTTATGTTAAATTATTTATGGAAGATGTAAGCGGCTATCAAAACCTTACCCCTGCACAGGCTATCGACCACCAGCAGGAACTCCGCAAACAGATCAGCATAAAGGAACTCAACACCCCTATTCGCACCATTGCTGGCGCCGATATATCTTTCAATAAATATTCAGATATACTTTATGCGGGCATCGTTGTATTCTCTTATCCCGAACTGAAAATCATTGGCACAGCAACAGCCATATCGCATATAACGTTCCCATACATATCCGGCCTGCTGGCCTTCCGCGAAATCCCTGCCTTGATAGATGCATGGAATAACCTCATCACCAAGCCTGATCTGATGGTATTAGACGGCCAGGGCATAGCCCATGAACGCCGCATGGGTATTGCTACACATTTTGGTTTGGTAACCGGCGTGCCAACCATCGGCAGTGCCAAAAGCCGATTGGCTGGAAGGTTTGATGAACCTGCAGATAGATCCTTTGCCGAAAGCCCAATGTATGATAAAGGCGAGCAAGTTGGTGTAGCCCTGCGCAGCAAAGCGCGCTGCAATCCCATTTATATTTCGCCGGGGCATAATATCAGTATACAACAAAGCGTTGATGTGATTAAAAATTGCATTCGCGGCTACCGCATACCCGAACCAACCAGGCAGGCACACTTGTTAGTTAACAAGATAAGGATAGAGCATGGGGACGGTAAACCTGCACAGCCGGGGTTGTTTGATTAATCGCCTAAAACCATCAATGAACAACACGCGTACACTTGTCTGGTATTTCTACAGGCCTGTAATGGTCATCAATCTCATTTTTACGGCAATCTGCATTCTCGATCTTTTAAAGATAGGTATGTGGTTCGTTGTAAACGCACTCATTATAAAGATTGTTGGCTACGGCGGTACTGTATTCTATAAAAATTATTTTTCTGATAGATCGTTCATGTTCTACCGCAATGCTGGCTATAGCATTACCCGCATGTATACTTACATATTTGTTTGTGACATGGCAGTTTTCCTGCTGATAGTTGCTTTGATATCACCTTTTATACCGCACCATGCACACGTTAAAGGTTGATAGCATACAACTTGAATACGATGGCCGCAAGATATTGCAGGATGTGCACGTTACCTGTCGGCAGGGAGAGATCATCGGCTTATTGGGCAGAAACGGCTGCGGTAAATCATCTTTACTGAAGATCATCTTCGGTTTGTTAAAACCCACTTACAAGTATGTAGCTATTGATGATGTATTTATAAAAAAAGGCTATCAGGGAAATTGTATGGCTTATCTGCCTCAACATAACTATCTCCCCAACGGGATAAGATTGCAGAAACTGGCTAAGCTTGTTGTAGACCCCGATTTTTGGCCTGCATTTACGCAATTACCAATCTATGAACTTTGCTGCAATAAAACCGCTGCCGAACCATCTGGTGGCCAATTGCGCCATTTTGAGACTATGATGGTGATACACAGCAAAGCTGATTTTATTTTGCTGGATGAACCTTTTACGCACATCTCCCCTATACAAGCCGAGGAACTGAAAGAAGTAATACGCGCCTGCGCCAAACGCAAGGGAATTATTGTTACCGATCATCAGTATTATAACATATTGGATGTTAGCGACCGTGTTATCCTGCTTGATAAGGGCTGCACAAAACACATTACAGATAATGAAGATTTAGTTACTTACGGCTATCTTAGCGGTATTAACCGTTAAACGCTATGACAATCTTCATTTACCAGGCCGATGCTTTCACCGATCAACTTTTTGGCGGCAATCCTGCGGCAATTTGTCCGTTGGATGAGTGGCTGCCGGATGAGATGATGCAGAAGATAGCTTTGGAGAACAACCTGGCTGAGACAGCGTTTTTCGTAAAAAACGATAATGGCTACCTGTTACGCTGGTTTACGCCTGAGTTGGAAATAGATCTTTGCGGCCATGCTACATTGGCAACGGCGCATATTCTTTTCACCGAATTAGGTTACACAGGTGATACCATTAATTTCGATACCGTTAAAGCAGGCACGCTGGTAGTAAAGCGCGAGGGCGATAAATATTCTATGGATTTCCCATCGCGCCCACCCTTTGCAGCCGACTTGCCTGAGGGCCTTGTGGCAGCCTTAGGTGGCGCCCAACCGAAAGAAGTTTTACGCTCCCGCGATTACTTTCTGGTTTATGATAGTGAGGATGATATCCAGAACATGCAACCCGATCATTCGTTACTGGCTAAGATAAATACTATGGGCGTTATCGTAACGGCGCCAGGTAAGGATGTTGATTTTGTATCGCGCTTTTTTGCGCCTGCCGCGGGCATACCCGAAGATCCGGTAACTGGCTCGGCACATTGTAACCTTATACCTTATTGGGCAGGTAAGTTAAATAAGAATGTATTGCATGCTTACCAGATATCAGCCCGCAAAGGCGAACTTTGGTGCGAATTAAAGGGCGACCGTGTAATAATGGCTGGTAAAACGGTAACCTATCTGCGCGGAAGCATCGAGGTTTAAAGGTTCTTGATTGTAACAAAGCAAATCCGGGTAACTCTAAGTCCCGATATGAAAAAACTAAACCTTCTCCTTTTCCTGTTTATTTTATGCATGCCTTTGGCGATGCAAGCGCAGCAGCGCAACAGTAAAATTGTATACACCTCAGACATAGATAATTTTTGGCAGGCGTATGATAGCCTGGCAACTGTCTCCGATACAGCAAAACAGGTTGATATTTTACAAAAGCTTTATGTTGACCGCGGTACCCCGGGGCTTAAGGCATTTATGAAAGCACGCGACTATGATGCCAGATTGTGGATAAAACTCATTCATCAATATCCCGCCTTTTGGAAAAGCATCAGGAAAAATACATTAAGCGTAAAACAACAAGTAGTAGCAATTGAGCGTAGCGTAGAAAAGTTTAGGAAACTTTACCCCGAATTAAAACCCGCTAAAATGTATTTTACCATTGGCGGCCTCAGATCTGGCGGTACCACTACAGATGACATGGTACTTGTAGGTGCAGAAATAGCCACGGCCGACGGGCAAACAAATGCCTCAGAATTGAGCGATTGGCTTAAAGGTGTTTTTAAGAATCAGCAAAATGCTAACCTGGTTGGTCTTAACGTTCACGAATATGTACATACGCAGCAAAAAAGTGGCGATACCCATATCCTGCTTTCGCAAGCGATTATGGAAGGCGCTGCAGATTTCATTGCAGAACTGGTTACTGGCCGCCTTAATAAGAATGCCTACATGATATATGGGCGTGAACACGAGGCTGAACTTAAAGAGAAATTCAAACTTGAAATGTTTGGTAGTGGTACCCAAAACTGGCTGTATAATGGCTCTGGAAATTCACATGCAGATCTGGGATATTTTATGGGATACGCTATATGTAAAGCATACTATAACAGCCAACCTAATAAGAAACGGGCAATCAAAAACATCATTGAGCTGGATTATACCAATGAAGATGCAGTAACTGCATTTCTAAAACAGTCAGGGTATTATAAAGAGCTGGTAGATAAACAACAACTGTTAATTGAACTTGATAAACTGAGACCTGTTGTGGTTAGTTTATATCCGGATATTAACGGGCAAAAAGATGTTTCGGCTGATTTAAAAGAGTTGACAATTAAGTTCTCGCAACCAATGGGCGAAGGATATTCGATCAATTTAGGCGAAGGCGGTCGCGAGCATTTCCCACTATCAGGTGTTAACGGCTTTAGTGATGATCGTAAAGCTTTTAAACTCAAAATGGATCTGAAACCGGGCACAACATACGATTTTATAATCACCGACAGATCGTTCAAATCTAAAGATGGTTACCCTCTTAAACCTTATACCGTACATTTTGAAGTGAAGTAGTCTACTTTACGGGAAAATACTTATTTTAAGCATCTATTTTACGATTAGTACTTGTCCTGATTAATGCAGCTTACTAAATTAGAAATCAAGGGGTTTAAGAGTTTCGGCGATAAGATCACCATTAATTTTAATGAGGGTGTTACGGCTATTGCCGGGCCAAATGGCTGCGGTAAAAGTAACGTTGTCGACTCTATACGCTGGGTTTTGGGTGAGCAAAGCACCCGTATGCTGCGTTCTGAGAAGATGGACAACGTTATTTTTAACGGAACCAAAAGCCGCAAAGCAGCCAACCTTGCTGAGGTATCTTTAACCTTCGACAATACTAAGAACATCCTTCCTACCGATTTCTCGCAGGTAACCCTCACCCGCCGTCTTTACCGTAGTGGTGAAAGTGAGTATCGCTTGAATGATGTGCAGTGCCGCTTAAAAGATATCACCGACCTTTTTATGGATACCGGTGTAGGTGCCGACTCCTACTCTATCATCGAGTTGAGGATGATAGACGAGATCATCAACAACAAAGAAGGATCGCGCCGTAATTTGTTTGAGGAAGCATCGGGTATCTCTAAATATAAGCTGCGTAAAAAACAGACTTTCAGTAAATTAAAAGACACCGAGGCTGATCTGGAGCGTGTTGAAGACTTGTTGTTCGAGATAGAGAAAAACTTAAAAACACTTGAGAACCAAGCCAAGAAAACTGAACGCTACTACCGTTTAAAAGAGCAGTACAAAACGCTGAGTATTTCACTGGCATCTTTCCGTATTGCCAACTTCAGCAAGTCGTTAGCTGAGATAGAGGAAAAAGAGCAGGTACAAAAGGTTGAGAAAGCCGGCATTACCTCGCAGATTGATACTCTTGAGGCCGACCTTCAAAAAAACAAGGTTGACAGCATCACCAAAGAGAAAAACCTTGCGGCACAACAAAAAGCCAGCAATGAGTACACAGCGAAGATCCGCGCGTATGAGAGCGAAAAGCGGATAAAGAACGAGCAGCTTAAACATCAGCAAGATAAAGAGACACGCCTTAAAGACGAGTTAGAGCGCGATAATACGCAGTATAAACACGTACAGTACAACATTAAGCGCCTTAACGAGGAAAAAATGCAGGAAGATGAAAACCTGCAAACCATTACCTCGCAGGTTGCCGATCTAAAAGAGGCTGTAGATGAGCTGCGCGCACAGCAAACCGAAGCACGTGCTGAATTGAACGAACTTAATTCGGTGAATAACCGCCTGCAAAGCCAGGTTTATAAAGCCGAAAAAGATATAGATATCCTCAACATCCAGCAGCAGGCCCTTGAGCAGGAAAGCCAGCGCAATATGGAAGATACCACCAATAAAGAAGCTGAGCTTACCCACTTTAATACCGTAGTAGCCGAATTGCAAAACCGCGTAGAAACCATGCGTGGCGAATACGATCTGGCAGTTGAGGCAGAAAATAAACTCCAGGAGCAGATCACAGAAACCGAAGCATCACTTAAAACAGTTACAGAAAGCATTGCCGCCGATAGCCGCAAGCTGGATGCTAAACAGAATGAGTATAACCTCACCAAAAGTTTGGTTGATAACCTGGAAGGTTTCCCTGAGTCTATCCGCTTTCTTAAAAAGACAACAGGCTGGGCTAAAACTATTACCCTCTTCAGTGATATCCTATTTTGTAAAGAAGAATTCCGCGTAGCGATTGAGAACTACCTGGAGCCGCTGATGAACCACTATGTGGTGAATAATTATGATGAAGCTATAGCCGCCATTAACCTGCTGAGCAAATCAGCCAAAGGAAGGGCGCAATTCTTTATACTGGATAACTATACAGAAGAAATTTCTAAAGCCCTACCTTTCGGGGAGGGTTTGGGTGGGGCTGCGGCGGCTATCCCTGCCCTATCTGTTGTTGAAGTTGATGAGCGTTATAAACCGCTCTGCACCTATCTATTAAAGAACGTTTACTTAGTTAACGACCAGGGCGAGCAGGATATCAATTCTATCCAATTACCTGATGGTGTAGTGTTAATAGGTAAAAGCGGTAAGTTCAATAAATCGCGCCATACTATGGCGGGTGGTTCTGTAGGTTTGTTTGAAGGTAAGCGTATTGGCAGGGCTAAGAATCTGGATAACCTGCTCAAAGAGATCAAACAAGCCGAGACACGCATCCAAGCTTTTAAAAATCAGAACGAAGAACTGAATAGTCGTTTAGCAGCTCTTAAAGCTTCAGGCAAAGCTAATGAGGTGAGGCAAAAGCAGTTTGAGCTGAACCAACTGAATACAGAACTGGTTACTGTTAAAACCAAGCAGGAGCAATACCAAGCCTTTATTGAGAACAGCCTTAACCGTAAGCAGGCTATTGCCGATAAGATCGCGGGTATCAAAGAAGAAATATTCAACCTTGGCCCTACGCTGATAGACCTCAAAGAACAAAAGCAAACGCAGAACGAGCTGATGCTGGAGAAACAGGCTTTGTTTAATGAACTGAACGAGATAGTTACCGTTCGTTCAAATGCTTATAACCAGGAGAACATCCGTTTCCATCAGCAGCAAAACAAAGTATCGGGCCTTGCTAAAGACCTTGATTACCGCGAAACACAACTGGAGCATTTGCATACACGCATTAGCCAGAATAATAGCGAGCTTGAAAAAGTAAAAGCGCAGATACTGGAAAACCTGCAACAAACCGGCGATAGCGACGAAAACCTGCTGGAGATGTACGAGCAGAAAGAAGCCCTTGAAAAGGGAACAGCCGAGGCCGAACAGGAATACTACGCGTGGCGCAATGCCATCACCGAACGCGAAGCTGAAGTGTCTAAACTACGCCAGCAAAAAGATCGTACAGAAACTATCGAGAACGAATTGAAGGATGAGCGTAATAATCTTAAAATAGAGCTAAATGCCCTTCGTGAGCGTTTATCTGTAGAGTTTAATATCGATATTAACGACTTGCTTGAAGTTGAGGTGAGCGAAACCGAAAGCGAGGACGACATCCGCGATAAAACGGAGAAGATGAAACGCCAACTGGATGATTTTGGTGCGATAAACCCTATGGCAGTTGAGGCTTACAATGAAATGAATGAGCGCCACACTTTCATCCAAACACAAAAGAAAGATCTTGCTGAGGCTAAAGCATCGTTGTTGGCTACTATCCAGGAGATAGATGATACCGCTAAGGAGAAGTTTATGAACGCCTTTATTTTGGTACGGGAGAATTTCATCAAGGTATTCCGCTCGTTATTTAACGAGGAAGATTCGTGTGATCTTACGTTGACCGATCCTGAGCGCCCGCTGGAATCTGATATCGATATTATTGCCCGTCCTAAGGGCAAACGTCCGCTATCTATCAACCAGTTATCGGGTGGTGAGAAGACCTTGACTGCTACGGCCATCCTTTTCTCGCTTTACCTGTTAAAGCCTGCCCCATTCTGTATTTTTGATGAGGTAGATGCACCGTTAGATGATACCAACATCGACAAGTTCAATAACATTATCCGTAAATTCTCTGCCGAATCGCAGTTCATCATCATATCGCACAATAAACGCACCATTGCCTGTACCGATATTGTATACGGTGTAACTATGGTTGAGCAAGGCATATCGCGTGTTGTGCCGGTAGATTTAAGAGAATTTGCGGAGTAGTAAGCAGATCAACAAAAGATATGTACAAAAAGAGAGGCCTTGATTATTTATCAAGGCCTCTCTTTTTGTATCTGTAAGAAGATTATTTTTTGTGCTTTGGGGTTTCAAACACCATTCCTTTAAACTGTTTTGCACCTAACTTTATATCTAAAGCGCGAGATACATCAGCGCTGAAGAGTTGTTGGCCTGTAGTACTTTGTACTTTTGGACCTGCAACATCAAAGGTTCCTACTTTAACATAGTTAAGCGCATATTTAAGCAATTGCTCTTCAGGGTCGCCAAAGTCTTTGCTAACGTCATCTGCGGCATACTTACCGGCATAATCGGTTGAACCGGGTTGCATACCGGCATAGTATCCACCTTTACCCAAAGAGTTTTTGGTTTCAAACTGCGGAACATAAAGTTGGTATTTATTAATGTTTAAAGCAAAGAAACCAACCGGTTTACCATAAGTGGTGTTACCTATAAGTTTGATGTTACGTTTTGGTAACAGGTTATTAATAGTCAATTCGCTGGCCGAAGCAGTGCTACCGGTTACTATAAAGAAAATGTTGTTAAGACCGGCAAAACTTCCAAAAGGTTGTTTTTCAAAATTCTCTGTATTTGCGGCTGCAGAAAAATCAAACGCATCATAATAGTTATAAGTTTGACCATTGCTTCGGCGTACCTGGTTTTTAAGAATTGTTGCTTTGCCCGATGACATTGTTTCGTTAAATATGTAGCTAAACATCGGTGTGCCAAAAGCCGCATCAGGAGCCAGCAAATTACTTAAATATTGCGCAGTTTCTACAGCCCCGCCACCATTGTATCTAAGGTCGATAACCAGATCGGTAACGCTGGCGGCTTTGAAAGCATTAAGTGCGGCATCAATTCTTGGCTGGGCGTTATCAAGCTCAGTAAAGCTGTTGAAAACCATGTAACCAACTTTTTTACCACCATCAAGTTCAAATATCTTACTGGTTAAAACCGGGTTTACCGTATATGAAGCTGTAGACAATGAAACATCAAAGGTAGTTCCATCATACCTTTTCAAGGTCATGTTAATGGTATTGCTGTAAGCATAAGCTTTTATCAGGAAATCAACATTGGCGTCAGTAGCGGCAAGATCGGTCTTGTCATTTATTTTAACTATCTGGTAACCGCGTTTAATACCCTGGTTATCAGCCGGCGAACCCGGGTAAACATATTTGATCCTTAAATCGTTCATGCTTGGCCAAAACGGTGCAAAACCAAAATCACCATTGGTGCCACCTATTGAACCTGCTACGCCACCTTCATCTATAAAAGAATATTTAGCTTGGCCCGGCGCGTCTTCATCGTACTCATAGGGTTTGTTTGTTTTAGGGTTTATTGCGTATTGCGAAAGCGCATCAACCTCTTTGCTAAGCGAGTTTATATCAGTTGAACCACTAAATGACCTTGGCCTGAAGTTCTCATAAGATGGCAATGAAGTATTCCAGTAATAAGTTTGCTGCGAATAATAGTAAATTGAATCTTTTATCAGGTCGAGACTTGAAGCCTGTGCAGGTTTGTCTTTTTTACAAGCAGTAAAAAGGGCAGAAGATAATATAATAAGGTAAAAAAATTTTCTCATAAACTATATTAATTACAAAGCAGTTAACGTGTTAGTATTAAGTATATTATTTATATTTTAAGATATTATTTCAGAGGCTGGTATGTGGTCAATCCCACTTGCTTCAGCACACAAAATATCAGTTTCTGTTCCCGTTATCATTAGCAGATCCCTCCTCTCCAAATTATGTTCTTTTAGTAACAGATCAATAGCATCTGTTTCGGGTTTAGGCATCGTTTCCTGGGTGAAGTAACACGTTAAATATGGCTCTAACCCATGCCACTCTACCTGGCGAATTTTATTCAATTGCATTTGCGGTGCACCGTTGGTAACTATAAACAGCTTTTTCCTGTCGGTAACCACCTCTTGCATAAAGCTAAGCATATTTTGGTACAACAACAATTTTAATGGAAGCCTTGCAGTAAGCAACATAAGCTCCAGCTTACTGCGGTACTTTTCATCAACACTCAACTGGTTCACCAATGCATCATAAACCGCACCTTCTCCGCTCTTATTATACGTATCAATCATCAAATCGGTTGTCTTAGATGCGCTGTTTAATTCAGTGTACTCTAAAAGGTTAGCAAACAGGTAGTAGATCTGGTAGTAGTAGTCCTTTCCGGGGAAAAGCACATCGTCCAACTCAAACACAAAAGCCTTCTTGCGCGAATCGATATCGTTATAGGTTGTTGCCATCTATCAGTTCAATATTATATTCGCTGAACAATTGTTTTGAGTGCTGCAGGATATCCCACTCTTTACCATCAAGCAGATAAATTCTATCAATAGCATTGTCAAGGCTTAAAGTAAGCATTTCATGGGCGTATGTTTCTTTACCCGGGTTGGGTAGTTTAAGCATTTTAGTAAATGCAGGTATATCGCCATAATCGCCCAAAACAATATCCTGTTCGTTTAAACCTGCTTTAAACTTATATGCATTTGCCGATGTGGCAGCGGTAATCAGTATCTTCACTTATAAACTTTCTACAATTAAACCATCTTTCATCAAAATGGTACGGTCGGCCATGTTGGCCAGGTCTTCATTATGGGTAACAATTACAAAGGTCTGGTTAAAATCCTGGCGGAGTTTGATGAACAACTCATGTAATTCTAAAGCATTTTTTGAATCGAGGTTACCTGATGGCTCATCGGCGAATATCAAAGCCGGGTTATTGATCAATGCCCTTGCTACGGCTACTCGCTGTTGTTCGCCGCCAGATAGTTCTGATGGTTTATGATCAAAACGTTCGGCAAGGCCAAGCATATCTAACAGTTCTTTAGCACGCTTCTCTGCATCAGCACGCGATACGCCTGCTATAAATGCCGGGATACATACATTTTCTAACGCATTAAACTCAACCAATAAGTGATGGAACTGAAATATAAAGCCGATATGCTTGTTCCTGAACGTACTTAAAGCTTTGTTGCTATACTTGCTTATTTCGGCACCATCTATAAATATCTGGCCGCTATCGGGTGTATCTAAAGTTCCTAAAATATTGAGCAGCGAACTTTTGCCTGCGCCTGATGCACCTACAATGGTAACTATCTCACCTTTCTGAACTTCGAGGTTAACTCCCTTAAGTATATGCAGCTTTCCGTATGATTTTTGTATGGCTTGTGCTTTTAGCATGTGCGAATTTAGCGATTAGTTAACAACCGATTTGTTATAAGTTGTTAAAATGCGATTAAAGGCTATTATTTATTGAAATAAATATTACAAAACTGTAACCTGGGTGGCCTAATCTCTAAAAACAAAATTGTAGTTTTACCGCAAATACTTCGACAATATGAATATTCACGAATATCAGGGCAAGGCGATTTTAAAAAGCTTTGGCGTAAGAGTACAGGAAGGTATACTTGCTGAAACACCGGAAGAAGCAGTTGCGGCTGCTCAAAAATTGAAAGAAGACTTCAACTCTGACTGGGTTGTTGTAAAAGCACAAATACACGCAGGTGGCCGCGGTAAAGGCGGTGGCGTTAAATTGGCTAAAAACCACGATCAGGTTGCAGAATTAACCAGCCAGATCATCGGTATGCAGTTGGTTACCCCACAAACCGGCCCCGAAGGTAAATTGGTAAGCAAGGTTTTGGTTGCACAGGATGTTTATTACCCCGGCGAAAGCGAAACCAAAGAGTACTACATGAGCGTACTGCTTGACCGCGCTAAAGGCCGCAACATTATCATGTACTCTACCGAAGGTGGTATGGACATTGAAGAAGTTGCACACTCAACTCCTGATAAAATATTTAAAGAAGAAATAGATCCTAAAGTTGGTCTGCAAGGTTTCCAGGCACGTAAAATTGCCTTTAACCTGGGCACAAGCGGCGAAGCTTTTAAAGACATGGTGAAATTTATCACTGCGCTTTACAAAGCTTATGACGCTACCGACTCTTCTCAGTTTGAAATTAACCCGGTATTAAAAACATCTGACAATAAAATTTTAGCTGTTGATGCTAAAGTGAACTTAGATGATAACGCTTTATACCGCCACCCTGATTACGCTGCAATGCGCGATACTGCTGAGGAAGACCCTACTGAAGTTGAAGCAAGCAAAAGCAACCTTAACTATGTAAAACTTGACGGTAACGTTGGTTGTATGGTTAACGGTGCAGGTTTAGCTATGGCTACAATGGATATCATCAAACTTGCCGGTGGTGAGCCTGCAAACTTCCTTGATGTTGGTGGTACTGCTAACGCACAAACTGTTAAAGCCGGTTTTAACATTATCCTTTCAGATCCTAATGTTAAAGCTATTCTGATCAACATATTTGGGGGTATTGTTCGTTGCGACCGTGTTGCGCAAGGTGTTATTGATGCTTACCAGGAGATTGGCAACATCCCTGTGCCAATCATTGTTCGTTTGCAAGGTACCAATGCTAAAGAAGCAAAAGAACTTATCGATAACTCTGGCTTACAGGTTTTCTCAGCTATCTTATTGAAAGAAGCTGCTGAGCGCGTTAAAGAAGTTCTTGCATAAGCAGAGATTAGAGGTTGGTGATTAGAGATTAGTCACCGAAATTTTTATAAAATTAAAGGCTCCGATAGCTCGGGGCCTTTTTGTTACCGTAGTATTAAATTATAAGTTTAAACAAACATCTACCCTTTCCTAAGGTTGTTAATAAATACTTGTTTGTCTTGAGAGCGTCATTTGATGAAAATCAAAATAGATGTTTAAACATTTAATTATATATTTGTCATACACAACAAATTAAAAACA
Source organism: Mucilaginibacter conchicola (assembly GCF_003432115.1). Classification (GTDB taxonomy): domain Bacteria; phylum Bacteroidota; class Bacteroidia; order Sphingobacteriales; family Sphingobacteriaceae; genus Mucilaginibacter; species Mucilaginibacter conchicola. The sequence continues at coordinate 228,935 of NZ_QWDC01000001.1, read as the reverse complement.
ACCATGGCTACAACAAAATGGGTATTAGACCCAATGCACTCAGAGGTTCAGTTTAAAGTTAAACACCTTGTAATATCAACCGTAACAGGTTCATTCAAATCATTTGAAGGCTCATTAGAAACTGAGAATGATGATTTCAGCGATGCTAAAGTTGAGTTCTCTTTAGACGTTGACAGCATTGATACCAATCAGAGCCAACGCGATGAGCACTTAAAAGGTGCAGATTTTTTTGACGCTGCTTCTCACCCTAAGATCAGCTTCAAATCAACATCGTTTACTAAAGATGGCGATGATTACAAATTAAAAGGCGATTTGACCATTAAAGGTATCACCAAGCCGGTTAGCCTTGATGTTGAGCACGGCGGCGTTGCTACCGATTTTTACGGTAATAACAAAGCTGGTTTTGATGTAAGCGGCAAAATTAATCGTAAAGAGTTTGGTTTAACCTGGGAGGGTGTTACCGAAGCCGGTTCTATCGTTGTTGGCGAGGATATCAAATTAACTGCCAGCATACAGTTTGCTAAACAAGCGTAATTAGTAATCAGAGATTTGTTGATTAGAGATTAGTCAACGCTTCATAAAAGAAAAGCCATCCGTTTTAACAGATGGCTTTTCTTTTAAAACCATTTGGCAGCTATATTTGCTTTAGTATTATGCTTTTAAGAATCTATCCTGAAAACCCAAACGAGAAAGCCATTGAACAAGTAGCAGATGTATTGCGCAAAGGCGGCATCATCATCTATCCTACCGATACGGTTTATGGCATAGGCTGTGATATTACCAACCAAAAAGCTATTGAGAAAGTGGCACGCATACGTAATATCAAACCCGAGAAAGCCAATTTTTCATTTATCTGTTACGATCTGAGCCATATTTCGGACTACATTAAGCCTATTGATAACGCCACTTTCCGTTTGCTAAAAAAAGCATTGCCGGGGCCCTTTACATTTATATTTAACGCAAGCCACGCCGTACCAAAACTGCTTAGCTCTAACAAGAAAACAGTAGGTATCCGTGTGCCTGATAATAACATTGCCCGCGAGATTGTGAAGGTGTTAGGCAACCCCATTTTATCTACATCAATCCATGATGATGATGAGATCATGGAATATTCTACCGACCCGGAACTGATTTACGAGAAATACCAGGAGCTGGTAGATATTGTGATAGATGGCGGCTACGGCGAAAACGTACCGTCTACAGTAGTTGATTGCACCTCTGGTGATTTCGAGATTATCCGCGAAGGCAAAGGTGTGCTTGAAGATTATTTGTAAGTTTTAGCCTTTTATCCCCTTTATAAAAGCCGGGATCCTTTCTAAATAGTTCTCTTCTGCCAATAACTTCACAAACGCGCTACCCACTATAGCGCCATTTGCATACTCGCAAGCTTTGCTAAACGACTTGTTATCTGATATACCGAAACCAATAATAGCAGGATTGTTCAACTCCATCGCCTTTATACGTTGGTAGTAAGCTTCGATACTATCGTTCAATTGAAGGCTACCACCTGTTATTGATGATGAAGATAGCAGATAAATAAAGCTGTTGCTGAGGCCATCTATCTTACGGATACGTTCATCTGAGGTTTGTGGTGTAACAAGGAATATATTACTCAGGTGGTTATCCTCAAAATGCTTGCGGTAGATCATCTCGTACTCGTACATTGGCAAATCCGGAACGATAACGCCATCCACACCAGCCGCCGCTGCATCTTTACAAAAGCGCTCAACGCCGTATTGCACTATAGGGTTTACGTAACCCATTAAAAGCACCGGAATGTTAACACGTTTGCGAAGGCCTTTCAGTTGCTCAAACAAAACATGCAAAGTCATGCCGTTATCAAGTGATGTTTGCGAACTGTGCTGAATAGTTGGGCCATCAGCAACAGGGTCAGAGTATGGGAAACCTATCTCCAGGAAATCCGCACCGGCTTTTTCAAGCGCCTCAGCAATATCAAGCGTTGTGTTTAATTGCGGGTAACCTGCTGTAAAATAAATAGAAAGCAGATTATTATTTTTTGAAGCAAAAAGCTGATTAAGACGATTCATCTGAGTAATAGCGTTATCTCTGTACAAGTGCCTGCAAAAGTATCTTTTTTACTAAACAGTGCATATATTATTTTGCATTGGCAATCTTAAACTGCTACTTTAGGGCGTAACGCAAAGCTAAATTATGTCACCAGCAATACTATTATCCTTCATTATCGGTTACTTTTTGGTGCTGATGGTGATATCATATCTTACCTCGCGCAAATCATCAGATAACGATACTTTTTTTGTGGCCAACCGCAACTCAAAATGGTACCTGGTGGCTTTTGGTATGATAGGTACTGCTTTAAGCGGCGTTACCTTTATATCGGTACCGGGTAAAGTTGGTGCGCCAAGCGGCGATCAGTTTGCGTACTTCCAGTTTGTGTTGGGGAACGCAGCGGGGTTTGTCATCATAGCTACAGTATTGCTGCCGCTATATTACCGTATGAAGCTGACATCTATTTACAGTTACATAGAGCATGCTTTGGGAACATGGAGTTATAAAACTGCAGCCGCCATATTCCTTTTGAGCCGCACTATTGGCTCATCCTTCAGGCTATATCTGGTGGTGATTGTTCTGCAAAAATTCATTTTCGATAGCTACCATATTCCTTTTTGGGTAACGGTACTGATATGCCTGGCTTTGATATGGTCATACACCTTTAAAGGTGGTTTAAAAACCATCATCATTACTGATAGCTTGCAGACATTCTTCCTGGTATTATCAGTTTTTCTGTCGATATATTTTATCTGCCGCAGCCTGGATATGAATATTTTCCAGGCAGCAGAGGCTATTAAAAACAGCAGTTATTCTAAGATTTTCTTCTTAGAGGATTTTATGAGTAGCCACTTCCACTTAAGCAAGCAATTCCTTGGCGGCTTATTCATCACCGTAGGTATGACCGGCCTTGATCAGGACCTGATGCAGAAAAACCTCAGCTTAAGCAACATTAAAGAAGCGCAGAAGAACATGTTCAGCTTTACAGGGGTTTTCGTGGTGATCAATATCTTTTTCCTTAGCGTTGGCGCCTTGCTTTATATGTACGCAGTAAAAAATGGTATCACTGTTGAGAAAACAGATTACCTCTATCCTACTATCGCATTAAACTATCTCGGGTTGGTACCGGCTATGGTTTTTATGTTGGGGTTAACAGCAGCTACATTTGCCACTACAGATTCGGCACTTACCGCGCTCACCACATCCTTCTGTGTGGATTTCCTGGGCTTTAATAAACGCAGCGATACCAACAGCAAAAAAATGGTGAACGTACGCCACTGGGTACATATCGCATTCTCGGGCCTGATGTTCCTGACCATTATTGCGTTTAACGCTCTAAATAATGATGCCGTGGTAACAGCCATTTTCAAAGTTGCCTCGTACACCTACGGGCCCCTTTTGGGTTTATATAGCTTTGGTTTGTTTATGAGCAAACGCCAGGTGAATGATAAACTGGTGCCATTCATCTGTTTAATATCCCCTGCCGTATGTTACTTTTTAAGTACCGATTCTAAAGAATTATTGGGCGGTTACGTTTTTGATAACGAGCTGATAATTGTAAACGGTTTAATTACATTTGTTGGCCTGTGGGTAACATCTAAAAAGAAAAACACTGAAGCGGAAATTACGTTAGTTAATTCGTAACCATCCCGCACCTGATAACAAGAAAAAATCTATTTATAACTCCCCGGGGCAAACGGCCCCTTCTATTACTATTTTAACATGACTGGTGAAGAAAAAATAAGACAAGCGTTTGAGAATAAGAACTGGCAGGAAATTAAAGTGACCGACTCCTGGCAGATCTTCAAAATAATGGCCGAGTTTGTTGACGGCTTTGAGAAACTGGCTAAAATTGGCCCCTGTGTATCTATTTTCGGTTCGGCACGTACACATAATGATAACCCGTATTATAAACTGGCAGAAGATACCGCCCGCCTGCTTACCGAGCGTGGCTACGGCGTAATATCAGGTGGTGGCCCGGGTATTATGGAAGCGGCTAATAAAGGTGCTTATGAAGCCGGCGGTAAGTCGGTTGGTTTAAACATCGAGTTACCTTTTGAGCAGTTCCATAACAAATACATAGACAGGGATAAAATACTGGAGTTTGATTACTTCTTTATCCGCAAGGTTATGTTCATGAAATACTCTCAGGGTTTCATTATCCTACCCGGCGGTTTTGGTACTATGGACGAATCATTTGAAGCTATAACGCTGATACAAACCGGCAAAATTGCCCGCTTCCCTATCGTATTTGTAGGCCGGGAGTATTGGGGCGGCCTGTTCAAATGGGTTGAAGAACGTATGCTGCATGATGAGCATAACATTAGCCCTGATGATCTGAACCTTTACCGCGTAGTTGATACAGCAGAAGAAGCAGTAGAGCATATATTCCGTTTCTATGATAAGTACGTGCTGAAGCCGAACTTTTAAAAGCGATACATCAATCCCCGAAAGGGGATTTTTTGTTATATTACTGCCAATGAAAAAAGCCCTTATCATTATTATCACAGTTGCAGCAGCGTTTATTGGGATAACTTTTATTTTTCAGTTAACCAACGTTTTGGCAATGTACAAGGTCCCGACAGATGCCAACCAGCCGGCTATCAATCCCGGAGATCGCATCTACGGATCAAAATTTGCTAAAGACCGCTTTTATAAGTTCATCGCATTTTCAAATAAAGATGTGCCTTTATCTATTTTCAGATGTGTTGGCCTGCCGGGCGATGAGATACAGATAAAGAATGGTGTTTTACTGAGGAATCGAAAGCCCTTAAATGAAGATAATGTATGGAATGAATATATAATTACCGAAAGCCAGCTGGACAAAATAAATAGATACGTAGTGAATAACCACTACCCTGTTTACACACTATTGGATACAACTTATCTTATAACCTTTTCAAAAAAGGCGATGGCCGAGACAAGACTTAACCTTAAACAATACGTGGTGAGCAAAGACACTGTAAACGAGATGATATCGAAAGCTTTTCCGGGCACCACATACAATGAGGACAACTTTGGCCCGGTTAAAGTGCCTGCAAACAGTTATTTCCTTTTAGGCGACAGCCGCCACAACGCCGCCGACTCACGCTACATAGGTTTTGTTAAAGAAAGCGACATCAGAACGATCATACTCAACAGGTAATTTGATCGTAAACAAAGAAGGCGGCCTAAACAAGGCCGCCTTCTTTGTTTATACCGCATCGGTATTATTTTGTCATGGTAACTTTTGGTGCATTAGTAACAGCGTCAGGATCTGCTGCAAGGTCAACCATGTTGGTTACTTCGTCAAGCACAGCTTCAGACGATCCTGAGTAGCCTACGTATTTAAACCTGATATTGCCGTTTTTATCGATGACGAATTTAGTAGGTATACCATCAACTTTAAATTGTGATACTATTTTTGACTGGCGACCGTCCTCTCCTTTTTCATCCATTAAAACGTGAAATGTGTATTTGTTATCGGCGATAAATTGCTTTACGCCGGGCAGGTAGTTATCACCGTTTTCCCAGGTATCAATAAACACAAATTTCACATTATCGTTATCCTTGTACTTGTTAACCGCCATTTGCATACCCGGGAACGACATTTTACAAGGGCCGCACCATGTTGCCCAAAAATCAACCACCACTACTTTGCCTTTAAGGCTGGCTAATGATACCTCTTTACCTTCAAAATCTTTAAGGGCGAAAACAGGCGCAGGTGTATTGATCATGTCTTTAATGAATTTGGCTTTTGCCTTCATCGCTTTCTGCTTCTCTAAGCCTGCAAGATATTCCTGATAACCGGCGTTGTTGCCTTTAATTTTAGCATAAGCAATAGCCAGTTGTGCTTTAAGGCTTTCATTGGTTTTACCTTCTGTTACTGTTTTCTCAATAACTTCTTTGGCTTTGGTGTACTGCCCGTTAGCATTAAGTATTAACGCATAATGCTCACTTATTTCAGCATCAGTGTATTTTGTATTTTCATAAACAGCTTGCTGATATTTCAAGGCTTCTGCATACTTTCCTTGCTTATACAGGATAAATGCATACGTATCTGCAAACGTGTTATAAGAAGAGCGGTTATTCTCTTTGGCCTGGGCCGGAGACATATACATTGAAGGAGCCACGCCGCTTTTGTACTCATCATCCAATATATCTAACGATTGCTTTGAAAGAGTTGCTGCTTCATCAAGGTTTTCACCTTTTTCTGCCCAATCCCAGGCTACATTGTTAAGTGCATCAGCCAATTGCGATTTTTTCTTTACCTGTGCTGCCCATTCCTTGTACTTATCAACATTGTTTGCCTTAAGATAACCAGATGCTATCTGCATCCTGAAATTATCCTGGAGCGTGCTTTCTTCATTCTTTTCAGGATAATTGGCTATGTAGGCTTTATAAAGCTCTTCTTTTTTTGCAGGATCTTTCTCTTTATTAAAGGTAGTTCCGGCCGCATTTTTTGCGATATCACCTTTAGGGAATTTGGCTACAATAATGCTGTTCAGCGAATCCGCTTCTTTGGTTTTGCGTGTACGCTGGTAAAGGTTGTAAACCAGGTTCATATCAGTCTCGGTAGTACTTTTGGCCAGCTTTTTCATCTCGGCGTCATAAGCCGCTTTATCGGTGGCATCTTTTGATGTGCCAAGCATTGCCCAATAATTGGCACCAAAATCTTTCTGGCTTTGCGGATACGCTGTAAACTCTTTCTTATAAAGTTCTTTTGCCGCAGATTGGTCGTTTTTAATTTTAGCGAAATATGCGCCCATGCCACTGCTTATCAAATAAGCATTCATAGCGTTGGCTCCTTCTACCGGTTTGTTGGCTTTGTCATACACCTGGTACACATATCCCTTTTCAGCGTTATCATCTATATCCTTGCCACTGCTTAGCTTAACAAACAAAGCCTTCGTATCTGCAGGAACAGTAAAGTCGCCTTTAAGCTCTTTGCCGGTACTCTTCAGGTCAACATCAGCAACAGGGAATTTCTTGTTATCAAGGAAGTAAACAGCAGCTTTAATGTCGTTTTTACCTTCAAGAGGTGTGCCCGCAGGGTTATAACTCAAGTTGATTTTTTCACCGGCTGAGGGCGTTTCGTCTGATAATGTTAAATGTTTTGATGATTGTGCAAAGGTGTTCTGCATCAACAAAATACCCGGTACAATTAAGATAAGGTTTAATGTTTTCATAGGTAACTAATATTTTAGTCAATGTAAGAATTTAGTTAAATAACATCCAAATATTATCTGATAATTAATATCGTTAAGCGAAAAAAATATTGTTTCTTTATCCTTCAATGGAGCCTCAATTACAACCTAAAAAGAAACAAGCTGCCCTTAGCTTTATTTTTGTTACCCTGCTGATAGATGTTATTGGGTTTGCCATTATTATTCCTGTTTTTCCTAAGTTGATAGAGGGTTTGATCCATAGCGGTCTTAGTGAAGCCACGCGCTACTCGGGTTATTTGCTAATGGCCTACTCTGTTATGCAATTCCTGTTTTCGCCGCTTGTTGGCAACCTAAGCGATAAGTACGGCCGGCGCCCGGTGCTATTGTTCTCGCTTTTAGGTTTCGGTATCGATTATCTTTTTCTTGCTTTTGCCAAAACTATATGGCTGCTATTTGTTGGGCGTATAATTGCGGGCATCACCGGTGCAAGCTTTACCACAGCATCAGCATACATTGCAGATGTTAGTGAACCGGAGAAACGGGCACAAAACTTCGGGATGATAGGCGTAGCTTTCGGCCTTGGCTTTATTATAGGCCCTGTAATTGGCGGTATTTTGGGTAAGATAGATACACATTACCCATTTTACGCTGCCGCTGCCCTGGCGCTTTTAAATGCAGCCTATGGGTTCTTTATATTGCCAGAGTCGTTGGATAAAGAACACCGCCGCGAATTGGATATGTCTCGAGCCAATCCAATGGGCTCTTTATTACAGTTAAAAAAATACCCTGCCATATTTGGCCTGGCCGCCTGCTTGTTTGTTGTATACTTTGCCGGCCACGCTGTGCAAAGCGTATGGACGTTCTACACCATGGAGAAATTCAAATGGAATGAAGATACGGTTGGTTATTCATTAGGCTTTATCGGTGTAATGATAGCAGCGGTACAAGGCGGGCTTATCCGCATCGTTATCCCTAAATTGGGCCAGGAACGTAGTGTATGGATAGGTCTGGTACTTTATGGTATTGGTATGGCTTTGTTTGGCATGGCCACAAAAAGCTGGATGATGTTTGCCTTCATGATCCCATACTCGTTAGGTGGCATTTGCGGCCCGGCTCTGCAAGGTGTAATGAGCAACGAGGTGCCCAAGAATGAGCAAGGAGAATTACAAGGCGGTTTAACCAGCCTCATGAGCCTAAGTTCTATCTTTGGCCCCGGTTTTATGACTTATGTATTTTACTATTTTACCAACAAGAATGCGCCGGTTCAATTACCGGGTGCACCCTACTATATTGCTGCCGTTTTAATGTTCCTGAGTGCCATACTTGCTGTACGGAGTTTCAGAAAAACCAAACAAACCAACGATAAAAGCTATTATACCGGGGGCTTACACTAATATACATGACCAAAACCGCTGAACACGGCAAAGCTGCTTTAGGATTTATATTTATTACCATTTTTGTGGATGTATTGGGTTTGGGCATCATTATCCCTGTACTACCCAATCTACTCGAAAAACTTGGCCATGTTGATGTAAGTACTGCCAGCCAGTATAGCGGATGGCTTACTTTTACATACGCCACCATGCAATTTATTTTTGCGCCGGTACTGGGTAACCTTAGCGATAAAATAGGTCGCAGGCCGGTTTTATTGGTATCCCTGATAGGTTTTGGAATTGATTATGCTTTGATGGCTTTTGCCCCTACTATTGCCTGGCTTTTTGTAGGCCGCATTATAGCCGGTATAGCAGGTGCCAGCACTACTACCGCTACCGCCTACATTGCTGATGTAAGCACAGGCGAAAAACGTGCAGCCAATTTTGGTTTGGTTGGCGCTGCTACAGGTTTAGGATTTATTTTGGGTATAGGTTTAGGTGGATTTTTAAGTGGTGTATGGATAAGATTGCCATTTATAGTAGCTGCTTCATTAGCATTAGTTAACGCCGCCTACGGCTATTTTGTACTGCCCGAATCTTTATCTAAAGAGAATAGAAGAGAGTTTAACTGGAAGCGTGCAAACCCTGTAGGTTCATTATTAAGGCTACGCAAATACTCCAGAGCGGTAAGCACGCTTATAACGGCTTATACCATTGTTTACATTGCCCAAAAGGCTGTTGAGCATGTGCTTCCATTCTACGTAATAGAGAAATTTCAGTGGACTACCTACAGCATTGGCGCGTTGGGTATTTTTATTGGTGCATTGATAGCCGGTATACAAGGCGGCCTTGTACGATGGACGATACCTAAATTTGGCCTGCGCAAAAATATCATGGCTGGTATAGCTTTCTATGGCATTGGCCTGGCAATGATATCTGTTATAAACACAGGCTGGATGATGTACCTCTGTATGATACCTTACTGCCTTGGCGGCCTTGGCGGTACAGCTTTGCAGGGCTTTATATCAGACCACGTACCGGCCAATGAGCAGGGCGAACTGCAGGGTGCCTTAACCAGTTTGGTAAGTATAACCACCGTGATTGGCCCGTTAATGATGACATCTATCTTCCATCATTTTACAGCTAAGGGTGCCGCAGTTTATTTCCCGGGCGCACCGTATCTTTTGGGTGCAATAATGATGTTTATAGCTGTAATATTAGCCTATAGAAGTTTTAAAGGGACAAAAGACTCACACGAGATACCAAAGGCAACACCGCACATTTAATCCAACCCGCTTACCCCGCCTGATATAACGAATTTCATCATATCGGCAGCGTTTTTGTCAAGAGGTTTAACTTTATCGGCAGAGATGATAACCACCTGCCCGGCAAAGGAGTACGAATACGGGAAATACACCGCTACCTCTCCTGGCATATTTAATTTGGCCAGGTCTTTTTGCACCAGGAAACCTATCTTTTTTAAACCAAACTCATTTACCTCAACAATAACAGGTTCATTAAACTTCTTCTCCTCTCCTACAAATGCTTCAGTAAGATCTTTAATTGATGAGTACAGAAATTTGAAAAGTGGCAATCGGTTAAGCCAGCGGCCAGCCCATTTTTTTATAGGTACTGTAATAACATTGGTAACCAATACACCTGCTACCATCACTACCACAATTACTGTTAAAATACCAAGACCAGGGATATAAAGCGGCCTGCCGCGTTGATCAACCCAGATCTCACTGCTTAAATTAAGCGAGGTATCTATACTCGAGATGATCCAAAAAATAAGGAAGAAAGCAGCACCCAAAGGCACAACCACCAATAAGCCTTTGATGAAATAATTAATAAGGGCGCGGAAAATACGGGTCATTCAGTACAAATAAATTACTCGTAAAAGTACACTCTTTTTACGCGTTGTGAAATATTAGTAAGTATTTCATACGGGATGGTACCAATCTGGGTGGCCAGTTCCTCTATGCGCTGCCGTTCGTTAAATACGATCACCTCATCACCTTCTTTTACCTCAACATTGCTTACATCAAGCATACACATATCCATTGTGATATTACCTACGGTTGGTACCAGCGTACCGTTCACCAGCATTTTACCCACCCCGTTACCGAAGGCGCGCAAATAACCATCGGCATAACCTATACGCACTGTTGCTATTTTGCCATCGGTTTTTAAACTACCGCTGCGCATATAACTGATACTTTCATTAGCAGGTACTTTCTTTACCTGAGACACCGTAGTTTTTAGCGTAGCTATCGGCTGCAGGGCAGTACTCTCACGCGGAACTGCGCCATCAACGCCATACAAACCTATACCCAGCCTAACCATATCATATTGCGCATTTGGCCAGCGCGTTATACCCGAGGTATTGCTGATGTGCTTTATCACCGTATAACCCAAAGCGGCTTCAATAGCCTTGAAGATCTTCTCAAATGTGCTGATCTGTTTTAAAGTAAACATATCATGCTGCTCAGCATCACTTGCCACCATGTGCGAGTAAACAGATTGTACATGAATATATGGGTTAACCTCAAGCATATCGCAAAGGGTTTCCACCTCATATTCTTCAAAACCAACGCGGTGCATACCAGTATCTATTTTGATATGTACCGGGTAGTTTTGTATGTCTTCGTCCTGTGCAAATCTCACAAATTCGTCCAGTAAACTAAAACTATAAATGGCAGGTTCTAATTTATTGGCTACCAGTTTGTCATAAGCCAATGGTTCCGGGTTTAAAACCATTATTGGCAGGGTAATGCCCGTCTCGCGCAGGGCTATTCCTTCGTCGGTATAAGCCACCGCAAGGTAATCAACCTTGTTGTACTGCAATATATTGGCCACCTCAAAGGTACCGCTGCCGTAAGAAAAAGCCTTCACCATTACCATCAGTTTTACGCCGGGACTAAGCTTGGCTTTATAAAAATTGAGATTATTAAGCAATGTGTTAAGGTTTATCTCCAGCACTGTTTCGTGCGCTTTTTGCACCAACGCACGGCTTATCTTTTCAAATTCAAAAGTACGTGCGCCCTTTATCAGGATAGTTTCTTCGTGCAGGTGCAGTCTTGGCAAGTCATTCAATAATGCATCAGTATCTGTATAAAAATGCAGTTGGGGGGCTTTAAAAAATGTACTATGATCTTGCAGCGCCGGGCCTACGCCAATAAGCCTGTCAACCCTGGCATTACCTACCAGCTGGGCTACTTGCTTATACAGATCATTCTCCTTCAGCCCTGATTGGTAAATATCTGACAGAATAAGTGTTTTTTTTGCATGTTGATTCTGTTGCCCCAAAAAGTTTAATGCTATCTCCAACGATTGTATATCCGAATTATACGTATCATCAATTATTGAGCAATCATTTATACCATGCTTCAACTCTAAACGCATACTTACCGGCGCAAGGCGTTCTATACGGTCGTCGCATTCATCGGGCGAGTAGCCCATCGCCAGCATGGTAGCCCAGCAGATGATGGCATTCTCGATAGATGCTTCATCACGGTACGGAACCAGGCACTCAATCTCGTTACCTTTATAAATGGCGCGCATGTAGTACCTGCCCGAGATAGTGGTTTCGCTAAAAACATAAAGGTTGGCGATGTTAAACTTGCGGCTCCAGGTAAAGCACTCACGGCCACGCATAGCCTCAGGGAAATCTATCAGCAGATCGTAGTTATAGACGATTTGTTTACAGTTCTTGAACAGGCCCAGTTTCTCTTCCAACTTTTGCTTTGGCGAATCAAAGCCCTCATCATGCGCAGTACCCATGTGGGTAAGCACACCGATCGTAGGCTGGATAATGGCCTCTAAGCGTTCCATTTCTCCTACCGATGAGATACCCGCCTCAAATATACCAAGATCGTTCCCCTCGCTTATTTGCCATACCGATAGCGGTACACCTATCTGCGAATTATAACTTTTGGGGTTGCGTACAATATTATGTTCGGGGCTTATTAACTGGTAAAGCCATTCTTTTACGATGGTTTTACCATTGCTGCCTGTAATGCCGATTACATCAAAATTAAACTGCTCACGATGATGAGCGGCCAGCTGCTGAAGCGCTAAAAGCACATCACTAACTATAAGGAAGTTCACATCCTCTGCAATCATCTCCGGGCGGTGGCTCACCACGAAGTTACGTACACCGGCAGTGTAAGCATCGGGAATAAACCCGTGCCCATCTCTACGGCCGTTAAGCGCAAAGAAAAGTGAAACAGCAGGATTGTTGATACGGCGACTATCCGTAAGCAAAACGCTGATCTGGGTATTCTCAACAATCTCTCCGGCGGCACTAATAATCTGCTTAATCTGGCTTATAGCATAGGTAGCTTGCATGGCACTAAATTGCTTATATTTCTGTAAAGAGAAGAATTTTAACGAATTTTGGTTTGATGGAAGTTCCTAAGAAAATTCGTATAACCGACGTAAATGTTGCCAAGACAAAGGCCGAACATTACTGCGCCTACCAGGAACGTTCGCAACAGGAAGTGCGCGATAAATTATACGATTGGGGGTTATGGCCCGATGCTGTTGAGCAGATCATCAGCTACTTAATTGAGGAGAACTTTTTAAATGAGGAGCGCTTTGCGAAAGCATACGTGCAAGGTAAATTTAATCAGAAACAATGGGGCCGTGTTAAGATCAAACTGGGGTTAAAAGCAAAAAGGGTATCTCCCAACCTCATCAAAAAAGCGCTTTTAGTTATCGATGCCGACGATTACTTTGCCGCGCTTACCCGACTCATAGAGAAGAAAGCCCCAACCATTGCCGAAAAAGACAGCTTTAAACGACGTTACAAACTGCAACAGTACGCCATGAGCCGCGGCTACGAAGCCGACCTTATCAGCGACGTTTTGAAAGCCAACGACTTATGAAAAACTTTAAAAAAAGTTAACTTTTTACTTGCAGAAACTTCATTTCTCGCTATATTTGCACCACGCAAAACAGAAACGGCTTTTGTTTTTTTGTTAAGCGTAATACCAACGCGAAAGTAGCTCAGTTGGTAGAGCACGACCTTGCCAAGGTCGGGGTCGCGAGTTCGAATCTCGTCTTTCGCTCAAATCCCTTCCACACCGAAGGGATTTATTTTTAGAAGGTTAATACCCTTCTAAATGCTCAGATGGTGGAACTGGTAGACACGCAGGACTTAAAATCCTGTTCCCGTAAACGGAGTGCGGGTTCGATTCCCGCTCTGAGTACAAAAGGAAACAACACAGGGTCGTTGTTTCCTTTTTTTATACCCTTAAATATCTATCAATCAAACGGTTACACCGACCCCATTAACGGTTCGATTTTTCCTTAAATTTTTCTTGTACCGTTTTGAGATCCAGTCTAAAAAGAAACTTTAAGATATCACCATGCCGGTTTCTGCTGGTTCGATATCCACTTAGGGATATGGTTAATTTTGACGTTGGTAAAATTATATGTTCTTGCCATATGATAGAGAAAATCTAAAATCACTCCTGCTTCACCTTCTTCCAGTTGAATACCATTTCTTCCCATTAAAGAAATAGCACTTTTTATCGTTACCTTCCTTTCTCTAAAATTATTTGGTCGAGTATCCAAATCAGATACTTCAATTAATGAATTACTTTTTTTAAACGACAATATCTTTGCTAAGATACTTCCGATCTGTATTGATACTGTGCCCGTGTTAATGTCAATCGTCTTAGGCGGAATCATGCTAACGATGTATTTCTTATCTAATATATTCAGCTTTAAAAAGTTGTAAAATATTTGATTGATACTTCTTCCGTCAACCTCTAATTGTTGTCGCAGTAATCTTAACTTGGAGGCATTACTACTCAGCTCCACCCCTACGTTGCTGCAAATAATTTGGCTTTCTAACTTAAGTTCTTTAAAGTCATCAAATTTCAATCGATCGGTAACAAATAATTTCCTGGCCTTTGAGATAAGTAATTGCTGTTCTTCAAGTTGTTTTTTCAATAATCTACGATCCTGTAAATATTCTGCCCGTTGAGAACCAATGTTTTCATCTTCCAAAACAAGATTGAACAGTCCTATAACACCGTCTAAAAGAAGCATTTTCTGCAGTTTTTCATTATAGCTATTATTCACTAGTTCTGCCCTTATTCTCGTTGGACAACCTTTAAAACAGTGATAATAAGGGTATTTTCTCGTCGATCCTCTTGAAAAACTTCCACTGAGCTTTTTACCACAAGCCGGACAAATCAAAAATCCTCTAAGGAAAAAAGCATTACCTAACTCATCTGATTTACTCTCGACTTTCCGCCTGGTATTTATTATCGATTGAACTTCATAGAACAAAGTCTCGGAGATCAGGGGCTCGTGAACGGCTTTTATCAATTCAGGTGCTTGTCCAATGGTAGATATAGGAATAAATCCACAGTATACCGGATTCCGTACAAGCTTCCAAAAACCAGATCTAGAACATACTAACCCTTTGGCGCAAGCCATTCTTCTTACTACTTCAATCTTGAATGAATTTTTAGCGAGTTGCTTGAACGCCCATTTGATAATATCAGCCTCGGGATATGCAGGAAT
Organism: Mucilaginibacter conchicola; assembly: GCF_003432115.1. Taxonomy (GTDB): domain Bacteria; phylum Bacteroidota; class Bacteroidia; order Sphingobacteriales; family Sphingobacteriaceae; genus Mucilaginibacter; species Mucilaginibacter conchicola. The sequence goes on along the minus strand of NZ_QWDC01000001.1, from coordinate 213,847 downwards.
AATGTATTTTTTTTCGTCGGGTCCGGTACAATTGGTAAAACCGAGCGGTGCTTTGTTTGGGTACCTTCCTAGCAGCTTCGCTCTTCGCATACCGTTAGACGTATTTAACGCTCTTCTGCTATTTTCAGCCTCAGGTATCGATAGATATACTGCAAGCATAACCGTACTTTCAGGAACCGTGAAATCAATCGGTTGATCGATAGCCATAGCAGTTGCACGATACTTCCGCAAAATGCCTATCATCTCATAAGCATATTCGATATTACGGCTAAACCGGTCCCATTTTATGAATAGTATGTTATTTTCTTTCTTGCCTGAATCCTTCTTAATCGTAGCTATTAGTTTTTTCCACTCTGGTCGGTTAAAGTTTTTGGCCGAATAATCTTCTCTATAGATACCTTTTACTTCGATATTGCCAAACTCACAATATTTCAACAAACGATCTTCTTGTTCAGGCAATGAGAATCCTTTTCTTGCCTGTTCGTCAGTGCTAACACGGACATATAAGTATGCCGATTCCATATAATAATAGGTTTATTATTTAACGGATTAATTGAGTTTTGATGTATGGACGTGTTAAATAAACAACCAATGATTTATCGTCTTTAGGTATCGGTTCTATTTAAAGATTGTCCGATAAGTTTGGCATCCCAAAATGAACAAAAACCATAATAAATGAATCGATTGTATTAAATTTTGACTGCTTTAAATGGAGTAAGTTAGATAAGCTTCCTTTATGATATATATTTGAATACCTTTTGTGTAGAAATGGCCTTTGTATTTAAAGGCAGATATTAACAGCACAACATTATTGAAAATGCTATCGTTATCCGGTGACCTTTTTGATATTTGCATATTAGAATAATATATGACTCATGCTCTAAATATTGCATACAGAATATTAAATATTAAAAGCCAATTACTTTAATCATTAAAATGATTATTTTTTTGTAAGGCTTTAATTTAATAATTGCTAAATATTTAACTGCTCAGGAATAAATGATACTGCAATCTTCTTCGATGGAATAGCATTCGTAACTCAGTTTCAAACCGATGTTTTCTTTCAGGAATTTCAGGTAACGCAGTTCCCGGTCATCCGGTGGTTGGGTACCCACCACCACAAGGTATTTTTCAAGAAGGGTTCTTTTACTAAAGGCGTAGTCTGTCAATTGCCCCAGGGCTTCACGGATACACGCAAAAGCCGAATTATACGGTTTTACCTCGTAAATATAAAAACTGTCGTCATTGCGCCGCCAAATGTCTATCCGTTTTCTTTCGGTGCCCACTTTGTCTTGTGGAAAAGTTCTTTTTAAATATTGCGCGAACCCATTCTGGATTTGGTTGTGGACCTGTCTGACCAATTGGGTCGTTTCGATGTTACGGGTGAACGTTGAAGTATCTTTAGTCCTGATATCATCTTCCAACGGCTCTTCATCTGTTATATCATCTTGTGTAAGTTCTTCGAGGGCGAATTCATCACTAGTACCTGTAATGGCATAACTGCCAAATATCTTCTCAAAATGTCCTTCTTTTTCACCAGGAATGATATGGTGTATCGTCAAGGCATAGTTTAGTCCGGTATCGATGCGCAAACCGGTTTCTAGAAAGTTGACATGGATGAGGTGCCCAAGTACCGGGTCACCGAACCGGTAGACCGAACCGTTAACCTCGGTCACTTCCGCGTAGGCAATTATGGTCAGGTTATTAAAACGCCCATGGGATTTAACGGCAATGAGGTCGCCTTTTTTGAGGTTGAGAAAATATTTAAAAGTACGGGCTGAAGTATCAAATTTAGGCTGGTCGTACGGTACATGCTGGTTGATCCATTTGCTGATACTGGTATGATCCTGACCAACCAGGCTAGAAAAATCTGTATCCCAGAAGAATCCCGTCGAAACCGCACTTTTCTCCAGCATATCAGGAAATACATCCACTACATCATTTCCGTTATCATCGCCGTATTTCGATCCGATAATGTAATAGTTACGTTCAGGTATCGCCTTAGCAAGGCGGTAATACTTACTGGAGAAGTCAAAGAGCTCTTCGTCCGCTTCTTTTTTACTCAGGATAAATTGATATAATTCGGACAGCGGTGCGGTGGCGTAGTCTTCGTATTCAAAATGTTTGGCGATCTTCCGGATGATCTCTTTGGCGTAGATGGGCAATAAGCGATAGTTGGAATAAATGAATGCGAGCTTCCATTTGACCATGCTGTTAATATCAATGGAATCAATAGCCGCAAAATTGCCCGCTTGCGCGTTCCGGATGATGGCGATAATTAATGCTTTGACCCGCTGAAACGATCCCTCAGGGTCAGGCCCATATTTTTTGAACCATTTATACTCAGCTGTTTCTAAATAGGCCGGCGATACGCCTTCTTTATCGGTCGCCCGGCTCCAGATACCAAATTTGGAAGATGGATGACCGCCGATCTCACCAATGGCAACGGAACCGTGTTCCAGCCAATAGGTAAAAGTGTCAGGGTTGCCCGCCTGGCTATAATCCGGCAAGTTCATGGCTTCAACGGCGGTCAGTGGCCAACGAGCTAAAAAGTCATTTAATTTCTGATGGGCGATTTGCGGTTCTGTATTAACAATACTCATTGTTCAGGTTTAGCTTAAAATTGATGATTAGGTTCTTCTATTTACTCTTTTTTCGCGTAATGGACTCATCGATCTGTTCGGTCATTCCGGTGCTGACAAAAGCATCCTTTAACGTAGCGAGGTCTTCGGAAGAAGCTCGTTCGATAATGATGACCATCAGGCGCAGATCTTCCCGGAATTTGTGGGTGATAGTTCGGGTAGTTTCAAACGCGTTGTGGTCGATGCTGATAGGGTCGACCGTGCCACGACTGTTGTAGTCCAGGTAAAAACAGTGTTGCTTCATTTGATCTGCCTTATCCCACCATTCATAATTAGCAATGCTATTATTCAGGATATTAACGCTGTAGCTAAGCACTTTGGAAAAGTTGCTTAGGAAAGATTGCCCTTGCTTCCATTCCGGCCACTCCACAATGCCCCTGATAAAGCGATAAACCGAATAAAACTCTTTTAACAGGTTGTGCCGGGCGGTATGATGCGTGAACAGTTTGTCGTAATTGGCTATCTTCTTCACCGGAAATTCATAGGCCTGCAACACCAGCACGAACGATTTAATCAATTCTTCAGAACCCAGGATCAAGTGCGCTACGCTGTTCGCATAGTCCCCAGACTGGACAAGCAACTCGGCTGCGTTGAAATGCCGGTCTGCGTTTTTTTTGACTTTTGGATAAATATGTTTGCAGCCCTCTGCATCCAGGCTGCGGAACAGGTTTGTGGGTTTATCGCTGGCCATTGATTAGTTGTTCGGTTTGGGTATGAAAGTGATGCATTTTATATTCGTTGGTTTGAGGCGAGTGGATTAGTGATATGATTTTTTAGGTTTGATCTTCAAAATTAGTATGTAAGATCCAAATGTACGGTATCATAAAACGTTTCTGTTTCTCTGGTACGGACGTAAATGGAAGCTTTTTGATGTACTTTTAACTGGTAAACAAAGGCAAGGCGCAGGCCCATGCTTTTCAGTGCTAAGTCTAAAAAGGGTTTGTCGACCAGCATATAATTACCTGTCGGGATCACGTCCCCGGTATGCATTTCGTCACGAACACCCATAGCGAAATCATGAATACTTATCACTACATTATTATTATCCCGATACGTTATTTTATCATTTTCGGTAGAAAGTGACGATCGGCTGGTCAATTCCGGGACAGGCAGCATCGGTTGATGGGCCATTCGGTAATATTGCCACATATGGATGGTTTCAAAACTAATGAAACTCACCAGATTGGTCATTTGCAACCCCTTTAATTCGATTTGGGGAACATATCCGTCATAACGATGATCGATTGGGTGATCGAAGTAACCAAAATCATCAAAATCTCGCGTATCCGAGAACCAGCCGGTTCGTTTTTCCTGTAAAGCCCGGTATATCTCTTTCGGAGAAACGGTTGTTTTACCGGCAACCTGATAGGCAAATGGAATGATGTGAATTTCACCTTGCCGGGTACTTTGATAGTATTTAGGCCCATTGCTGACCGCGCCATGCAGGTGTAAGACTTGCTTATTGTTTTTAACCTCCAGGAGCTCTTTAACGGAAGCAGTAAGTTCTGTTTGGCCGGCTTTAAAAACAGGCCACCAATCGGGTTTTTCTGAAAGAGCGACCGCCCAGAAAGATAGATCGACCGGCAGGTTCTTCTTCGTATAATAATCAAGTTCGCGGCCGCCAATGATACGGGTGGAATGCAGATAATCGATCAGGTTAAAAAATGTCGAGCGGTACACTTCGGTAATAAGGGTGGAACGTCCGGTCATCAGGTCATGCTCCCGGTTATGGTAGTTGCGGTCATCATAGGTTTCCGTGATGCCCAGCTCTGTTGTCCGTTCAATGAAGAGGTTGTACCACAGGCGCCAGACCTCTTGGTTTGTTCTTTTTTGCATGCCCTTGAGCATATCGAAAAATATGACCGGCAAATGGGTCCGAACATTTTCCCGGAACCTGGCTTCGGTCATCTCATCCCTGCGTAGATAAACAGCTGCGATCATTGGCAGCTCACAGTAAAATCGCTTGCGGGTTTTTTTGGCGATAGCCATTAATAATAGGTCGGTGGCCATGCAGCGCAAGGCCAATGGGTAATACCGGTCAAATTCCAGGTGGGTGTAGCTATAACTATCTGGTTGATTAAGCGATCGCAGCAGCACCAATAGCCCGTAACAGGCATAGCTCTCCAACATAGTTTCTTCGAGCCAGCCCAAAAATTGTATGTGCAGCGTTCCGCTTTTATCGGCTGCCAAAAGCCGGGCCAGGTGAAAGGCGGCTCTTTCCCGTACAAGTGGGCTCAACCACTCCAGCCGTTTAAGTAAAAGTTTGAACGTGCTGATGGGACGCTCATACATGATGAAGTCAGGAACGGGAAGCGCCACGTCGGGAAAAAGTTGTGGCAGGAAATCGATACTGGAACGCACCAGTGCTTCTGCTTTTTCCGGTTGATTGATAAAAATAAAGAACTGTATAACCTTGGGCATGGGCATATAATAGTTTTCACCTCGGCCATAGCTCTTACCGCTATAATAAATAGTATGTTCAAAAAATGCGGCTTCGCTGCCCGGAAAATCCCGCACCAGCAAGCCCCATTTCTTTTGGGCGGATTCATCGCCCCGGATATAAGCAGGGCTCCAGTCTCCGTTATTGGCAAAAGACCAGCATAGGCAGTCGAAAGCATATTGACGGTCATAGATGAGGGCCTGCGGGTAGATGAGGTCCAGCGTCTCGTGATCGATGTCCTCGAAATGCAGGCTGGTAATGGTTTTTAAGGCGGCGATGACCTCCGGCAGGTGGTCTGTTGAATCCAGCCAAACTGCACACCAGTCGTTCAGAAAATGTCGTTGCGCATATTTACGTTCTTGGTAGCCATTAAGCGGCAGGTTAAGGTAGTGGTCATGAAGGGCGGCCGGGGTTACAGTCAGCATAGCCGCACGTGATGGTCGTTCTCGTTCATATGGGGTATGTTTTTCCGGCTCGCGCGCCTCTGTATAGTCGACCGGTCCGAATTGACATTGGATCTGTTCAATAACCGTTTTAACAGCCGGGTGCGTTTCTGCCAGGGACGTCAGCCCAGAGAAAGTAGCACGCGAAACCGCGGTCTCCGCCAGGGCCTGATCGATCGGGTCTTGCAGGTCAAGCTGACCAAGCAGATCGGCAAATAACACCTCGGCTAACTGATATTCTCGTTTCTCCACCTTTTCCAAATAAAGATTTCGATGGAGTTCCGGGGCATAGGTATTGAGTAACCCGCCCCATTCGTAGATAAAACTGCCGGTTTCGTCACCATCCGTCAGGTCTTCCATATAATATACATAGGGAGCCATTTTACGTAACATATCTACGGTCTGGGCTGAACCAGCTGCCCCACAGACTTTGATGCCATCCAGGATGGCGTCAACCGTCATATCCTTATGATGGCCATAGCTGATGATGTTTTCACTGGCTTTCTCCAGGAAGTAACGGGCATCTTCGCGTTTTTGTAACACGTCCGCTTGCAGGGCCATTTGCAGGTAGTATTCGGCGCGCTCATGGAATGGAATGAGGGCATCGCGTAGATAGTCCGTCATCAGCGTCTTGTAAGCCCGGTAACCTGCAGCGGTAAAGCTGCAATAGGGCAAGGCATATATTTCGCTTCTGACACCGTGGTTCAACCATTTGGACTCAAATATTGCTTCTACATCCGATTTGTCGAATGCGTTCGGTGATCCGTTTTGCCGGTTGAGTGCGGCAAGAGTGAACAGCATTTCTTTCAGAACGTGAGGAATGATGGTACGCTTGACCTCGAATTTTTCGTGATCGGCATAGAAATCCAGGTCTGGTAAAGACTCAAATTCGTCGAATAACGCGGTCACTGGGATGGTTTTTTTCGCTTGAAAAAGAGAACTCATCAGGGTACTCAGGTCCAGGACGGTGACCATCAGTTGCATCTGCCAGCCATCGCCTGCCGCCGCTGTCCATTGCGTTACGGGAATTGGCGACCCGGACAAATTCAGCAAAAGGCCGGAGAAAAAATTGTCCGCATACAATTGCTCGGCTTTGGATTCACGGGTGCCATGATAATCCAGTTTTTCCGGCAGATCAGCATGCTCGGTCAGCACGGGCATGGTGAGGAGGCTGCCTGTCTCCAGGTAATGATAGAGGTGGTAATGCGGATTATTCTTAACCGTTTTACTGAATCGGGTGATATACGCGTTCCACTGCGTATCACCGCTGGTCAGCTGGTGTCCGATGAGCCGCAATGTTAAAGCGTGTTTTTCGCTCGCGTTCAATTGGGCATCTAACAAGGCCCTGACCTTACTTTGACGTTTTCGCTGAAGCAGGTGGCTTAAGTAATGCTCAAAGTAGTTCGCTGAATCTTCGTTGCGCCGGTAATGCAGGATGAACCGATAAACACGTTCAAAGGGTTCCGGTTCAATATGCGCCAGGAGTTCCAACAGTTCTTTAACCACTTCCTGATGCTCATGGGCGTGAGTAGACAATAGCTCATTGAAACGCTCAGTGGCTGCTTCCGGTATACGTTGCAGCTTACCCAGGTCATACAAATTGATGAGATTGTTCTTGATCTGAAAATGCTCCAGTTGATCGAAGTCCGTGAAACGGGCGGTCGCCGGAGATTTGAGCCGTTGTGCGAATGCGGACAAAACGGGCAGCACTTTATGCAGACTGTATTGCTTATTACTGAAGTAGACATCCAGTTGCTTGAAATTGGCAACCAGTTCAAAACGTTGTTTTTTAAAGGCTGCCTCAGCGCCAAGCTGGAGTATTTTACGTACCGTTTCTTCGTCTCTGCCTTCCAGGTAGCTTTCAGTCACCCATTTTTTGTCGACTTTTAAGATGGGGCGGTCGTTGCCCAGGAAATATTCGATCTTCAAGAGTTCCGCCCAGGCCAGTTCTTTTTGTGCCGGCTTTTTCAGCCAGTTCTTCAGTTGCTTGAACAATAACAGCTTCTGCTGTTCAAATTCAGGCCGTGCGCCGACAAATACCCCAAAACTGTTGTGGTAAACGGTAATACCTGCCAGTTCCATGCGGAACAAGTGCCGGATCTGATGAAAGGCCTCGGATATTTCCTGTGGTTTGGAAGTCAGGTGAGCGGCCAGGTCGAACAATTGTTCTTCCTGAAGCCGAAAGTCGAGTACACAAACCGCGAGGGCGAAGGTTTTGGCCAATGGCGGTAATTGTCGCCAAAGTTCTTCGTAATACGCGCTGATCTCTCCCTGGTAAGGCAATACCTGTTCGATCTTTTCCAAGGTTACCCTTTCATTCACCAAAGTAAGCTGACCAAGTACATAGCGAAGGTGCAGCGGATTGCCTTGTGTTTTGCGATACAACAGCGGGATCACCTTTCCGCGTACCGGTTCGTGGGCGGTCAATAATTTAAAGACTGGATCTTTCCGGAATATTTTTTCGATAGCGCGCTGGTGAAGCCCTTTGATCTCCAGCCATTGTTCTGCCGGGGCCAGCCGATGCACTACGTTCGGTAAGTAAGGTACTGCCACTTCCTGAGTACCGAGCACCAGCCAGTAGCCTTCTTGGGGATAAAGGACCTGTTCGATAAAATCACTCAACTCACGCGTATGATGGCTTTCCCGGATAACATGGTCCAACCCGTCAATGATCAGGACGAATGTCTGACCTTTGGCTGCATAGAATTTAGCGGTCGCGTTAATGAATTCCCGCAAGGACACATGACTCGTATTGTTGATGGCCAATTGACCGATCACTTCCTGTTTCAGTTTTTTAAATTCAGCTTTCAGTGCCTCTTTCACGCGGTCGGCGTTCAGGCGTTCCCGGAATGCGGTGTCACTCGGATTTAAGTGATAATGATGACGAATGGTGAACAAGCCAAGTTTCTGTTGTAGTATTTGGTAAAGTTTGGACAGATAGGTGCTTTTGCCGCTGCCGGGCTTACCGGTAAATACTTTTATGCCACCCTTGGGGTCCCGCAATTCCTGTATGGTCTCGGCATGTTGCGACTTATTAAAAAACTCGAAATCGATCGGGATGTTAAATTCCTGGTTCAATGGCCGGGGATCGTCCCAGGAGAGTTGGGCCCGGATGTCTGCCAGCTGAAAAGCTATAGGGTGCTTTTCGCTGCCCTGCTGCGCGATGTAAAGCAAAAGACGATTGATCCCTTCTTCGGTAACTTTGAGTTCGTAGTTCAGGATGTCACGCAGTTTTCGCTCCATTTCCTGTTTTCCCGGCGTTCCGAAATCGAAAGAAAAATCGTGGAGGAATGTTTTAAGCCGTTCTTGTCCGTCAATATTTTCCAATTGCTGCAATAAAGCCGGTTGCCGGATTGCCAATTGTTCATAATTAAGCTTTGTCCCCATCATACAGACGGCGACCTCTGTATCAGGCAGTCCGTTCGTAATGAGCGCACCGTTGCCATTCAACTCGCCTTTTTGAATAGCACCATAGGATTTGACCCATTTCAATAGCCCTTTTTCAACCAGTCTTTCAAACGTCCAAAAATCAGTTTGCGGGTTTTGCAAGTGTTTTAACTGGAAAAATTCATAATAGCCTTCCGGGCTGGTCGTGACGACATCGTCGATAGCGAATCGTGCCTGTTGCACAGCATCAGGTAAATACTGGACACGCAATGTTGTATATCTTTCAGGATGCCTGAGCCAGTTGACACATAACTGAAGCACATAGAGGTCTTCAAAGACATAACCGCTCCGGATGGAGGCATTGGGATTGATCTTAGTGGTCATAAATAGGTCAAATTATTCTACACCGAACCGGTCGTGGTCGAGTTGTTGGAGTTCGGGATGCGTCGTTACCATTTCTTTAGCCAGCTCGAACTGGTCCGTTACACAATAAACAGCACGGTAAGACTGCGATACCTGCATCGCGTTGTAATAGATGATATGTTGCACATCACTATGTATCAATACTTCGTTCTCATACGCTTCATATTGCTTGAACATGGTCCGTTCCACCAGCACCAGCAAATGGGTCGAAGACAGCGGCATGGCGATCTCGATACCCTCGGACCTGTAACCGTTATCGGACCGGTGTTCACGGCGTAGATGCGGCGTTTTAACGACAGGATGGTCGGAGGTATAATACGGTGTATTGGTAATGTTTTTAAAGACCAACCAGATATGACTGTCCAGGATCTTGATGAGGCTTTCCTTAAATTCTGTATCAAAAAAAAGTTGTTCCAGGTGACTTTGTTTTGCCCGGTCTGCCGTATTATCTTTTCGCATTTCGGTTATCATTTCCTCGCTCAGCCAACCTGATTGCACTAACTTATCCTGAAATTGCCGGAAGCCTTGGAACATATTTTCGCGATGCGCTTTCGTACGAATGATCTGGAACATGACCAGGTCACAAAGAATGGCCCGCATATCTTCGTTCAATGAGATGATCTCCCTGTTATCGATCGCGTCAAGCAGCCATTTCAGGAATGGTGCATACAGTTCTTCAACCTGGCTGAGGTATTTTTCCACCGGCTGATCCGTCCCTAATGCATCGTCGAAAGCAGAATGGTCATAAAAGAAATTTTCATTGGCCATGCTCTGTGGATTGGTCGAAAAAACTTTTTGACTGTCTTTATGGAAAGCCAGGCACTTACCATTCTCGTCCAGAAAATGCTTTAAATAAAATCGGGGAACATAATGTTGGTTCTTAACCATGACAAGTTTCAGGCTTTATGATTAAAAAATAAAAATACAAAAAAGCGGGAGTTTATCAGGGCGGTGCCTGTGGCTCGGGCTATCCGACGTTGCGCGGCCCATTTTCGCCCCGTGTTTTGCCGGTTGGTCGACGAGGGTCAGGTGCAAAACACAAGGCGCTTTTTTCGCGGCGACTGCTATAACAGGCCTGTGCCTGAATTAACTAAAAGAAGAGCCCAACTTGTGATTAAGGTTCTTTTGAAAACTGTCGAAGTAAGGTTTACTTTCAGGCTGCTTCGCCAGTTCTTCCGCCAGAGTGTCCGATATGGTTTTCAGGAGTTTCTCGTAGAGGAATGCCGAAAAATCGGAAGGGTTATTATCGGCGCTCATTTTATGCCCTGAGGCACGTGCGAAGTCATCTTTCAGTTGCTGGGTAAGTGTATTATTCATACTTTATTTTTGATCTAAAAATAGCCAAAAAAGACCACATCTGTGATTTTAGAAAACATCATCCTATTTTTCGGGATAGCCTTTATGATCAATAACGAGAACGATACCATAAATTAAGTTACGATACAAAATATTAATTATTTGAAAATTAAATGCTTATGAATACAAAAAGCCTTTGAATTCAAATGATAGGTTATTGTTTCATGAGATTTGCTCCTTAAATAACGAGTCATTGCGGACTTATTTAATGATTTAAAGATCAATCCATTACAAAATAAAAAAAATAAGGCTATTTTTATTGATAACTTTACCTAATTATCAAGGCCCTTTTATGGAAAAAACAAACGAGAAAGACCTTCAAAACGAAGCGCCGGAGCAACAAACGCAGCAGATCATTATTGACCATACGAAAATGGACAATGAGGTTCTGAAACGCCTGATCGGCGAGATCGATTTTGAGAAAGAGAACCGCATTCACTCTTATAACAGAACTCATAACCGTCATAACCGCGGGAGATAATCAGGATTGGAAGCGCTCATAGATACGGTTTTACTCAAGGTGGCCAGCAGGTGCAATATCAATTGCACGTATTGCTATGTCTACCACATGGGCGATGATAACTGGTCCCGCCAGGGCAAGTTCATGTCGGGTGAAACCATTGAAGCGACCGCGCGCGAACTAAAAAAAGTGGCTGACCTCCAGGGTAAGCCTTTCAGCATCGTCCTTCATGGTGGTGAGCCTTTCTTATTAGGCGCGGAACGGCTAAAATTCCTATTGTCCACACTGCGTAACGTTTTATCCCCCGAGTTTCCGATCAGTATACAAACCAATGGCGTATTGATCACGCCGGAACTGTTGGATATTTGCTCCTCATACCGGGCGAGTGTTGCGGTGAGCATTGATGGTCCGAAAGAAATACACGACCAATGGCGCATCGGCCATACCGGTAGCGGAACTTTTGACGAGGTGGTCAAAGGTTATCAGATACTTAAAGCACATCCCGACCATCTTTTTCTCAATGCCGGCCTGCTAGCCGTTGTTGACCCTTTTTCCGACCCGGCGGAGGTTTATTACTTTTTTAAATCATTAGGCGCGCCCAGTGTGGATTTTCTGTATAAAGACGGCAATCACGACCGCCTGCCTTTTGGCAAACGGTCGCTATTCTCGACAGAATACGGGAACTGGATGGTCCGATTACTTCAGGTTTACCTGGCCGACCACGAACCGTTGCCCATCAGGGTATTGGATGATATGCTGAAGGTGCTGCTGGGCGGGATCGTTTCTAAGGAAGGTTTAGGCATTACGGATTTTGGCATTCTGATCGTCGATACCGATGGCACACTCACTAAGAACGACACACTGAAAAGTGCGTTCAACGGCGCGGACCAATTCAGCCAATCGGTTAATATCAAAAATGGCGACCTATCGACATTCTTGTATTCGGAAGATTTTGAAGAATACCGCAGGATGCAGCGGCCTTCAGTTGCCCAGTGCCTGAAATGTCCTTATCTCGACCTTTGTGGGGGCGGCATGATACTGCACCGCTGGAAAAATGAAACGGGATTTAACAATACATCCGTGTATTGTGCCGACCAGATGCTGTTGATAGATGAAATGAAAGCCGCTTTAGCGAAGATATATGGAAACGTTGCCTGAGATCATAGATATACCCTTACACAGTTCGGTATTGAACCGGGAGCCATTTCCGCATTTTAGTGTCAATGAAGCGCTCAGCCAACGAAAGGCCGGTGAATTGCTGGACTGGTTCGAGGCGAACGCATACTGGTCATTTACCGAAACCGATTTTTATACGCAGTATGAGTTCAGCTTACTGGATCTTGAACTACCGGAACATTTGCGGTTCCTCAATAGCTTGGCAACGCTTGACGCGTTGGCGGAACGTTTCAGCCATTTATTTGAACGACCGTTAAAGGTCATCGAGATCACCGCGCACAAGTTGGTTAATGGACACCGGATGGGGGTGCATAACGACTTCATCGGCAGTGCGGAAACCCACAGACTGGTTATTCAGCTAAATGACCACTGGACAGACGAAAACGGTGGCTACCTGATGCTGTTTCATACAAAGAATCCTTCGGATGTCGCGAAAGTTGTCCGACCATTGCACAATACCGGTATTGGCTTTGAAATATCTGACCATTCCTATCATGCGGTTTCCACCGTCCATGATTTTACCCGTTACACTTTAGTCTACACGTTCAATGCTGCCGGATGATTTGCTGAAGAAAGACATCAAAGCGTTTCTTAGTTCACCGTTTCCGCTTTGGGAAAACCAGTTGACAAACAAGCTGGTCGCTTTAGAGTACGAACGCTTACTGTCAATTCAGATAGACGGTCGTTTAGCTTATGCTACTGCAACCGCCCTGCATCAAACTAAGTCTGACACAGATAAGCAATTTCTCGCTGCTTACGCCTCCAACATGATCTACCTGGAGGCGCCCGATAAAGACCACTTAGCCGGATTTTACGAAGAACACGGATTGTTACCGCTAAACAAGCGGGAATTGGTCAGGCAGCGGGCAGCAACCAAGCTGAAAGCCGCTTTAGAACTATTGGCGGAAATACCAGAGTGTGTCGCTTGTATCGCCAGCCTGGTCAACTGTATCCAGGTGATCGCCAGTGAAGGCCCGGATTATGATACCAGTTACAGCCACCCCGCGATTCCCTTTACGATATTTTTATCTGTCTGCGAGGATGACAGCCCCTTATCAACTATAAGGGTAGCTGAAGGTATCTTACATGAGGCGATGCACCTGAAATTAAGCCTTATCCAACAACAGGTGATTTTGGTCGAACCCGGTTCAAAAGAAACCTTTTACTCTCCATGGCGTGACACGGAGCGCCCCTTGATGGGGGTGATACACGGATTTTTTGTTTTCAGGGCCATCCAAAACTTTATGAAACAGTATTTGGCTCAATCTCAAACAGACAATTCCACCTTCAATCACTTGTCTTATCGTCTGTCCGATATAGAGGCTGACTTCCGCGCGCTACAAAATTTTTCCACCTGCAAAACGCTTAGTAAAGCGGGCATAAAATTCACTACCAAGCTACTCGAGCCGATAGCTTAAGTAGTCACAATATTAAATTGGGACAGGTAATTCTTAGCCACACTTGAGAACTCTGCACTTTCCGTTTGGCAGTTCCGGAGATAGTTTTTTGCGGATTGGACCTGAAGCGGGGTATGACTATCCTGCGCTGACAATATCCAAATACGCGCCTCTATATCCTTAATAAGCTTTGCCCTTTTATTATTTAACTCATCCCGGTCCAAACCGCAGATGTCTATTGTAGCTTGGCCGAACTCGCTATGATACATGACAAACTGGTCCTTAAAATAAATGTGGCTTTCCGGGTCCATAACCCCTGATCCTGTGGGGTCTAACAGTAAAGGTACTTCATCAGCAACATTATCCTTATGGGATTTCGCACGTTTTAGATCGTCTTTAAGTGGAAAAAGATTGCCTTTAAACGAGGTGTTACAACGCCCGCAGACAAAGAAAAGATTGCTCCAATCATAGGCGAGCCAGAAATAACCCGGCTTGGTCATTTTCTTCTGCTTTCGGTCAATCTTATAACCTTTTTTCGGACGGAAATGTTCGACCGCGCCATACTCGTCGACCTGTTCCTTCTCACAAAAGCAGCATTTATTATGTTGTGCTTTTTTTAGTGCTTTTTTAACAGATTTAGCGCCGTAAACGGCCGTCTTGATTTTGAGGTCCTTTAAAAACTTAGCGGCATCGTCATGAAATGCCTTGTTATTGGCCTTCGTCAGGCCAGGACCGTCATTTTTTAACTTTTTTGGAATTACCGCGGGTCTGATAATCCGGATCATAGTTCAATCTTTATCTTTTTAGTTTTGATTTTTTCTACCACTTCGGAGATCAATTTTCTATTCTCTATCTCTTCGGGATTTTCACCAATTGGGAATTCGGTCATTTTTTGTGTTAGCTCATCCAGTTCTTCACGCTGCGCTTTGGTTGGCTTTTTTATGCGATTCAACTCTTGCTGCCTTCTCAGCATCTCCTCGTATTCGATGCCGCGTGATGTTTTAAGGTCAAAAAATTCACTGGTGAGGATCTGATCCACCCGCCAGCCATCGATCCCTTTTGGTTCATTCAGAATATCAACACCTGATTGTCCCAGTCTGAGTACCGCATAGTTCTCCCTTAAGGCAGCTTGCACCATCAATGGACTGTGCGCAGTTGCGATGAATTGTATATTGGGAAAGTGTTCAGATAGGTTTTGAATAATATCGCGTTGCCATTTAGGATGCAGGTGTAGATCGACTTCATCAACGATGCAGATAGCTGGTTCTTTAAAAGGGTCTTTGCTTTTGGGAAACTCATTGAATAGCCTCCATGAAAGATCAACGATCCAGGACATTACCGTTTTGTACCCTAGACTGAAGTCTTTGAATGCGATCTTTTTGCCATGCCGGGTGGTAATTAATATTTCCCCTTGTTTAATTTGATTTTTGACGAGTTTAGGCGTAGTGATCTCGATGTCTGTTTCAGCCTGAATATCTGGCAAAATGCTCTTGAAGGCTTGCTTTACAGAGGACAGATATTTTTGGTACTTTTCTTTTTCATTCTCATCGGCCCCGAAGGCGGCATAATTGATGGTATGAAGTACTTCCTCGGCATCGTAGAGCACTGTAGAATCCGTCAGAAAGCTGGTGATGGTGTCTTTCATATAAGCTTCATTTAGATTCGCTTTCCCCAATACTCTGGAAGCGCTGTAAGCAAATATAAAAACCTCGTTTGTCAGGAACAGATCGTCCGAGTTGGTGTCGAATTTATGATGGACGTCTTTTAACTTGTGATCAGCACCCAACTCGATCTTCATGCTGGAATAGCACCAGGGCGCTCCTTTGGGAAGCTTTTTGCCGGGAAGTTTATGCCCGCCCAGGAATATTCCCTTGATGAAGGTATGTTCTTTTTCAACGTTGATCCCTTTCCTGACAAGCCGCTCTAACGTTTCATTTTCCTCAAAATTAATTGTGGGTTCAATAGCTGATTTTTTAATGTTTTGCCCAAGGTCATCATTCTGGTCAGGCAAGTCTGGTTTCATCCAGGCAATACATTGCAAAAGACTTGACTTACCAATACCGTTGTCACCTAAGATCAGGGTCCAGCGAGGTAAGGTACCATCGGGTTTTTCAAATTCTAAAACAACGTCACCGAAGGTTCTCAAATTCTTTATTTCTAAAGATTTGATATATATCGATGTCGTATTTTTTGTATTAGGCTTTATTTGCATGCTATCAGTTTTGAAAAAGATGGTTAAAATCCGGCAACGCTACCACTTTGTCCGTGCTGCGTGTATTCACAAATGTATTATATATTATTAACATGTGCGACGGTTTAAATATCGCTCGACAAGCAATTTTCTACAATAAATATAATATGATAACCGGGTTGTCATGATTTGCGTGATGCTAAATACTACGTGGTTTCTATGGCGTTCAGGCCGCCTTGCTCACTACGAACGATGTCCAGTTGTTGACGCAACTGTTCATGAAGATCAATGGATAACTTTTCTTTAAATAACTCGAAGTGCTTGACGTAACTAAATTGTGCGTAATCTTTTAAAAGATCGTATTGATCTTCCCCCACGGAGAATTCATAAAATTTAAAAGTGGACAAAGTCGTAAATCTATAATAGAGGGTTGTTCCTTCCAGTTGACTTGAAAGATTTACGTGAAACTGAGCTGTTTCGCTGTCAATATTTATATCTGACAGGAAAGGTGAAAAATATACATAGTGTTTAAAATCATATTCTTCACCAACTGGAATATTGGGCTTAACTTCTTCTACTGTTGTTCCTTGGTAGGTAACTTGAACATCATTCATGAGTTTGGCTTTAGGTTGCAGTTTAATTGTCTGAAGGTAAATGAAATATTAAGCCGCTCTTTGATAAGGTCAATCTTCTTTTATCAAACAGCTCGTTCATGATCATCCAGACTTGGTTAGTCAGTGTAAACGATTTTTTAGAGCTTTTATCAATGTTCGCAAAGTATCCGGTGATGGATATTTTGTCGAACGCTATTTCTTCGTTCGGTTGTTTATAGAGCAATGTACGGTTAAGCGGATAGGTTATCGTCGTGGTCTTTAAAAATTCCCCTCTGTTTTGTAATTCTTTAGAAAACTCGCCCAAGAATTCACTTAATGAAAAGACGTTACCTCTCGTGTCGGAGAATTTAACATAGTGCATGTTTATCAATTCTTATTCATCAGCAATTGTGATTATTTTACCGCCAATATCTATGCTGGTAGCGACTCCGCGTGACACGAATGCCTTAAGATGAAGATTCAACATCCCGATTTCGACCGTTTTATTGAAGTGTTCATCTTTTTCTCCGGCTTCCCACAGTTCCATCAGTTTGATACCCTTGTGTTCTGCATAGGTCACTGTGTCTTTAGTAAATCCTGTTTTACAAACGATGATGCCGCTAGCATATCAGCATCTGACATGATTTCAGAAAGCTTCATAACAACATCCTTATTTACTTTCTTGTCCCAGCACTTGCATTCGATAGCCGTGAGCAATTGGCGTTCACCGTCAAACTGTTCGGTCAGCACATCTATCTGATGCTCCACCTTAGACCTTCCTATGACTTTACAATTACGGCCATAACCTTTGACTTTGATATTATACGGCGCGCCAAGTGCGCCATAAATGTATTGGGTTATAGCTTCGTAATCTTCCCAGTTGAGTTCGTTTTTATCAGACATTGTTTTCAGGTATCCTTCTGCCTTAGCATTTGGTTATTATTATAAAGCTAAACATTTCCGAAATAATTCTGTGATCCATCGTACCGTAACGTTCAATTTATCGGTAGTTTACGCAAGTTTTATTTAGCTTAAACACAATTAAATCACTTAATGTGACCAATAAAGACGATGGCTGAAGATTACTGAGACGGCCTTAATTTTCTTAATTAAAAGGCTGGTATTCTAGTGGTGTTTGCCCCATATGCTTCTTGAATAACTGTGCAAAATGCTGCGGTGTTAGTAACCTTAGTTATATTAAAGGACAACACTTTTCGGGTGTGGTATTTTAAGACGGTGCTCTAGCACTGAATGACGATAAACTTCGTTTAAACACATATTTATCTCTATTTTTAGTAAGATAAGGATACAGCTGCCATGGGAAAACGACAAACATGGTTTCGAAGAATCAGTAGGTAGCTTGTCTAAAGAAGGACAAGTATTTTCAAAATTGATATGAGTTTCAGCGAGAAAGTACGATACATAGGTAGCTATCAACTCACGTTCGCCCCTGCTTAACGTGTTGTTATCATCGCGAAGCAAAACTTCAGCAAGGGCGTTTAGCGGCCTTTCTGTTTCGGGGCGATAAGCCATCAACCCGCGAATGCCTGGCAAGTCGTTATTGGAACAATAGCATATACCCACCCATATTAAACAGGAGTACAAATAGCATCACTATTGCCAATATCTTTTTCAAGAAACAGTTGATAATTAGGTTTTAGTAAATTTAGATGTATAAATTAAAATACAAGCGCCAGTCAATAATATTATAACACTTTAAAATAAAAGCCCCGCTCTGTAGCGGGGCTTTTTATATAATTCAATATAGCTAAGCTTATGAATCTGCCGACCAACCGGTAGACCAGCCTGCGTTGTTAGAACGTTCCTGTTTTACCAGTGCATCAAATTTAACCGCTTGTTTTGGGGTTAACTGTGCTTTAATTTTTGAGATGGTTTCTTTACGAACAGGGGCCAGCGCTTTTGCCATTTTAGCATTATCGCCATTTTCCTGTTTTTTAATCGCCTCAAACTTGTTAGCCTATTCCTGGTAAATGGCACTTACCTTTTCGCATTGTTTGTCGCTCAAAGAAAGCTTTTTTTGCAACTCCATGGCTTTTTCTTTTGGGGCGCCTGTTTTAACAGTTTGTGCAAATGAAGCCGATGTTAAGCCAATTAACAAAGCGGCAAGAAAAAAAAGTTTTCTCATTGTTTGTTTTGTTTTTAATTATATATATTGCTGTTGTAAATATATGTAATTTTTATGTTACGTATATATAACCAATTATAAACCAAAAAGTTTCGTTTCATGCCAAGTGTGCCTGCGTGTATCGTACTTAACGATACACCTATGACTGTTAATGACGGATTTACTATTCCTGCGCCTAAAACAGCGGTTAGAAAAACCTGGTTATTTTGGCTTGCTATGTGTTTTTTGTTTCTCCCGGGCTTGGTACACGCCTACCTTCTAATGCCTTTTCCGGGCAGTCAAAATTTAGAGGCTATAAAGCTTTGCTACTATCTTGAGAAGATAATTTGGCCACTGCGCATTGTCGGTGCTGTTGCAATAATAGTTTACGCGTTTTACTTTGGTGCCGAAAAACGTTCAAAAAAAATAATGCTTCCGGTTATATTTTTTGCAGGCGCTGCAACATTTTATGTAACCGATATTCAATTTAAGGCCGAAGAAATGTTTAAAGAGCCGGTTGCCCCTGCCTTTGCCAATGTTTTTAAAAATAAGGTTCCGCAAGATTACCTGGTGGTTGGCGTGGTACATAATGGTGTTGCCAAGGCCTACCCTATTATTTATCTGGGCTATCATCACAAAATACAGGATGAGGTTGGTGGCTTACCTGTTTTGGTTACTTATTGTACCATGTGCCGCACCGGCAGAGTATTTAGCCCGGTAGTCAACGGCAAACGCGAAAACTTCCGGTTGGTTGGTGCAAGGCATTACAACGCCGTTATAGAAGATGGAACTACCGGAAGCTGGTGGTATCAGGCAACGGGTGAAGCAGCTGCAGGCAGTCGCGAGGGCGAGAAACTTGCCGAGGTGCCTTATCAGCAAGCAACATTAGCTGCCTGGCTGGAGAGATACCCAAGCTCATTGGTGTTACAACCGGAGGAGCAATTTAAACCGGATTATGCCGATCTTAAAAAATATGATGTTACCCAGCCTTTAGACAGAGACTCTAACATTGTTAATAAAGACACGCTGGTTAGAAAGAGCTGGATACTTGGCATTAATTTAAACGGCCAGGCCAAGGCCTATGATTGGCGACAATTGGTTAAAGCTAAAGTTTTCAATGATGTTGTAGGCAAAACTCCTTTATTGGTAACTATAAAAAAAGATAAGCAAACTTTCCAGGCCTGGAACACCGTTGTTGATGGCAAACAGCTCCACTTTAAAACAGGAACTGCAGACCAATTAACAGATGTAGAAACAAACTCTTTATGGGATAACAATGGTTTATGCGTATCAGGCGTCAATAAAGGAAAACAACTAACAAGCATACAATCTTATCAGGAATACTGGCACTCGTGGAAAAACTTCCACCCAAAAACCAGTTATTTGGCCACACTTAATTAGAGGTATCAAGATCTTTTAAGCCAGTTTCTTCCGTAGCCATTTACGTACCGGTTCATCATACCATTTTAACGCAGCGTAAGCCAACGCTATCCCACCTACTAAAATAAGCAAAGCATAAGGCCAGGCTTGCGTTAGCGTAATGCCTTTATTCTCGCTTATCCAGGCCACATAGAAGTAAACCAAAGGGTAATGAACCATGTAAAGCGGATACGATATATCACCTAAAAATTTACACACCTTATTCTCTGTTTGGCTTTGTATAACGCCGCTGGCTCCCAGGTAAACTATCATTGGGAATACAAAGATGATGCAAACAGATTCGTAAATACCATTCATCCAAAGATGCTCAGCTCCACCTACACGAGGCATATATAACACTAATGCAACCAAAAGGCTGCACCACAAAAAGGCATTCTTAATTTTAGCCGGTTTAATTACCCGAGACATTAATAAGCCCGCAAAGAATGGAAATATGGTACGTGTTATACCAAAGCGAACCTGCTCAGCATTCAGCGTCCAACCGCCGCTTACATCACCGTTAGTTATGGCGAGATGAGCCAGCGCAATGGCCCCGATAATAACCAGGATAGTTAACGCTGTTTTTGAGAATTTCCTGATCCAAACGGCATAAAGAATATTGGCTATGTATTCAAAAAATAACGACCATCCCACACTATTTAATGGGTGCATTTCCTGCCAGCCACGGATATCAAGCGATAATGGTACGGGCAAAATAGTGTATCCTACCAGCAGCACCAGCAGCATCTTCCAAACCGGTACGGTATGGATAAGCGGCCACAGCGTTGAATCGGTAAAATAAAAACCGATGGCACCCATAGTCATCCCTAAAACAACCATAGGCTGCAGGCGCTCTATACGCCTGCGGAAGAAACTACCAACCGTCATTTTCTGCCAACGATCGTCATAAGCATAGCCGATAACAAAGCCAGATAGCAGAAAGAAAAAATCGACAGCCAGATAGCCGTGATTAACCAGGATATCCAAATGGCCTGTGCCTAACGGCTCGGTAAGATGAAAAGTTACTACAATGATGGCTGCAACGCCGCGAAGTCCATCTAATATAGGGTAATGTGGCTTGGTGGCCAGTTCATTGTTGTTCATCAGTAGTTTGAGGGTATAATTAGTTCTGAATAATCGCAGCAAAATATAAAATGTTTGGCAGACATTAAAAAATTTGGAACCATATCAGAAACAAAAAAGGCTATCCGCACAACCAGATAGCCTTAGAAACAAAACTACAGATTTTGCCGTGTACCTGCTTTGTAGTACAATTCGGCAAGGGTTTTCTGATAGCCGGAGATCATGCTCTCGCGTTTTATCTTCATGTCTATCAGTTTACTTTCGCGGCTGTTGATCAGGAACAGGGTGCTCTCTCCCAGTTCAAACTTCTGCAGCTCACCCGTAAGCAGTAGTTGCTGGTTGTTTATGCTTTGCACCTGTACCCCTAACTGCGATCGGTAGGCCGTTAAGCTGTTGTACGAGCTAAGGATATTGTTATTGATCTCCCTGCCCGTTTGCTGCACATCATAATTTAGTTGTTGCTGTTTGATTTTCACCTCACGAAGTTTACCGCGTTCGGCGCGTAGAAACAATGGAAAAGCGAACTCCAATCCCACTTTATAGTTGCGCCAGTTAAAATCGTAATAATCGGGCACGTATGAGTTAAAATCCCGGCGCGATGAAATAAGTGCACCTGTGATATTTATCTTTGGTTTCATTACTTCCTGGCGGTATCGGCGCTCAATATCCAATTGTGTGCCCTTTGCGCGTAGTTTTACCAACTCGGGGTGTTGTGTACCAGCCTGGCCAACCAAACTATCCAAAACAGCATTACCCGGCAGCGTAACTTTCTCGCTCACTAATTGCGGAACGGCATTTTTCGGTAACTCAAGCGGGGTACCTTGTTCGCTCCACAAATGGTTAGAGAGCACCAGCATGGCATTCTGCATCTCAATAACGCTTTTAGCCAATTGTATTTGCCTATCTTGCACGGTAATACTCGCCTCTACCGAATCAATTGGTGGCTTATCTCCTATCAACGTTTGGTTACTCACAGCCTTAAAACGTTTCTGTGCAAGCTCCACGCCTTCTTTCAGTAAAACATATTCGCGGTAGCTATAATACCAGCTCCAATAATCTTTAACAGCACTGTACCACACACTGTTTATCTGCTTTACTTTATCAGCTTCGGCGTAGCTTACCATGGCCTTTGCCTGCCAAAGCGTGCTGCGCCTTGCATCAATCAGCAAACCTTGCCCTATCGGGATGCTTAAGCCTACTGCAGTAAGGCCATCTGTGCCTGTGCGTGTTTCGGGGTTGGTGTAGGTACCTACATTACGGTCATAGCCAACTTTAAGGTCGGCGCCGGCAACATAGAGCGGTATTTTCAATTCGCTACCCCAGTTGTTGTAATATTCGGTAGTACCAAACAGCTTTCTACCGAATGATGCTTTTATAGCCGGATCAAAGTAACCTAATGATTGTAATACATTAGCCTTTGCCGCCTCGCTTAACAAACCCGCCTGTTTAACTATAGGATGGTATTTGAATACCAGCGCTTCGAGATCTGATAACGCAAAAACGCTGCCCGTATCGGCCTTTGGCGGTGATTGCGCATAGGCCCTCGTTATAAAAATTGCTGCGGCTATGATCACCGCAACTATATATTGTTTCAATTTTACTGTCATTGTTGTTATCCTTTCTTGCCATCTGTAGCTTTTGCCGCAGGTTCTTTCTCAAGGCTTGGCGGGAAACCATTTAACTGTCGCCATATTTCGTACCACAGCGGCACCGAGCGCAGGATGATACGGCCGTATACGCCCGATCCCTGGCGCAATTGAACAGGCCATTCCTCATCATTCTCGGGTAGTGGCGTAGTTGGTTTTATCAGCAAACGATATTTGCCGCCATTGCTGCTTACGCGGTCTATAGCCCAAACTTTACCTGCAAACGTACCCACCGCTACCGAAGGCCATCCAGAGAACTGTACTGATGGCCAGCCTTCAAACTGCAGCCGCACATCGCTTGTATCTAATATCAGCGGTACATCCATGGCGTTCACATAAAGCTCAGCAGCCACTTTGGGGTTTTTTGGCTGAAGCGTAGCGATTGATTCACCCTCTTTGATGTTCTCACCAATACCAGCCTTCAATGTTTTCACCACAAATCCCGACTGCGGCGCTCGCACCACATATAGGCCCCTGCGGATAGAGATATTTGAAATATCGTTACGCAGTTTGGCAATATCACCACGCGCACTTGCCCTGCTCGAAAGTGCCGAACTCATATCAGATTGTGCCTTAGCCAGCGATTCCTGGTATTTTGCACGGATATTATCCAAATCGATGCGGGCATTCAACAATGCCTGCTTTGAGTTGTTCAGCTTATTTTGCTGGCCGATAACTTTAGCGTTATCTTCCTGCAACTTCAACCTGCGAGTTTCAATATCCGTAAGCGAGAACAATCCATTCTTATAACCCGCCTCGTAACGGTCTAAACGCGATTTCGAGGTCTCGTAGAAGTTGTGAACCGCCACAAGATCGGCGCTATCCATTTTTACGTAGTTAACAGATTGCTGTACCTTATTTTCGGCGGCAGATAGCTGAAAACGTAATCCACTTGTCATCGCCCTGATCTGCGCATTGGTGGCTTCCATTTTTTGTACAGCAGCATCCTCACTGCCTCTCTTGGCTTCCAATTGCTCATCTAAACGTTCCGGTAGTTCAGGGTCAAAATATGATTGTGTTGTCTCAGAGATCACCAGTATGGTATCCCCTTTCTTAACTTCTTGCCCCTCGCGTACAGCCCAACGCTCAATACGGCCACCAATCTGGTTTTGTACTGTTTGCGGACGGTCTTCGGGGTGCAGGGCCGTTACCGTACCCTTACCAGGGATGGTTTGTCGCCATGGTAACAGTAATATGATGATGAACAACACCAGGCAAATGCCCATAATACGGCCAAGCAGGCGCGAACTTTTGATGTTGATCATTTCGTCGTTTGATTGCACTGCCAGGTCTTCCATGTGCTTATTGTGCAAACCGTGTTGTGATAGCTTAGCCATGTTGTGGTGCTCCTTCCAATTCAAGATCGGTAACAACGGCCAGTTTCTCGCTGCCGGTAACCATATCAAATACAGTGTTCATGTTTGTTAAAAGTTTCTCTACGGCGTAGCTTATCTGTACAATAATTACCTCTGCAGCAACAAACTGCCCAAAGGTCATTTCGCGCTCAACTACGAAGAAAGATCCCAGCATCAGCAAAGCGCCCATCAAAATGGTACGCAGCGCTACAGAACCCATAAAGTATTTGCGTAGAACACTAAAGTGACTGTTACGGGCCGATAAATACTTTGCGTTGATCTCATCTGTAGTCTTTACCACGCTATCCATCATCGCTGGATTACCACGGTATTTATCCAGGTCGCCGGCTACGTTTTCCAGGTGCGCAACCAGTTCATATTTATGATGCGATTCATCCAGGCTGGTATCAACACCTTGTTTGTAGTATAACAATACGATCACCACTATCACGATGATAGCAAGCAAGCCCACCGCCATAAATACCGGGTGATAAAATGATAAAAGGATAGCGCTGAAGAAGATTTGTACAGCTGCTGCCACAATATCAACCAATAATTTAGTGAGACCTTTTTGTATGGTTAGGATATCGAAGAAGCGGTTAACCAACTCAGGCGGGTGCTCGCCGGTCAGTTCATCTTTTTTAATGCGCGGTAAACGAAAGGCAAACTCCATTGATGCCTTGGTAAATATCTTTTGCTCCAGGAACTCTACCAGTGTAAGCTGGCCAATCAGCAGCGAGCCGCCGATGACAATACCTATCAGCACCACGGCTATCAAAATATATGTTGAACTATACATTGCCCCGTTTGATAACAGGTTGAATACAGCTGTAGTACCCAATGGTAAGGTTAAACCTATCAAACCGATAAGGATAGCGTAAACGAAAATGTAGTTGATAGTATTACGTTCGTAATGTAATATACGCGCCAGCCTTTGCCAGGGCGTAACAGCATTTGCATGCTTTGTTTTTTTCATAAAAACAGGTTAAAAGCTAATTGTAAATTTTATTAGTAAGGGTATTGCTTAGCGCAGTGCAGGCATGGTAAATGCAGCCCATATTAGATTATTGGGTACATGTTATCAGTTGCAACCGGCAAGCTGATTTAGAGAGAAATGCTAACAGAAATTAGGAGGCGGGGTAAGCACTACCCTAAGTGGTTCGGCAAAAACGCCGAAAACATAAACATCCCAATGCACAGACAATGGTGTTGCCCAGGTAAGTGATCTAAAGAAAGTAGGATTCTCAAAGCATGAGTAAAGTTTTTTGGCACTTTTGTCAAAACTATCTTCTCCTAAGGCTTTGCTTTCGCTGCCTGTAGTGCTGTCATCGTCGGCAGGGTTATCTGCAGAAATACACCTGTGATGCGCTGCAACATAGTGGTCAATAAAAAGGTCGCACGACTTTATCACGAACACTGTTATGAGCAGCATTCCTAATAATCCGCAGATGGATGACCTTCTTAAAAATCTAACTAATTGCATTGGCGCAAAGGTAACTATTAATTACACTAAGTGTTTTACCAATACCCCACAAAAATACAATTTGAGACACTAAAATGACCGATTTTACAATTCCTTAAAACATATATTAGAAACACATTAGAGACTTATTAGAAAGTGATAAGAATGTTAGTAAACTGCGTTTTTACCATAAAAAAATCCACTCTTTTTAGGAGTGGATTTTTATTAGCCTAACATTTTATCGCAGCGTGGTATGCAACTTCAATTCGTAATCATTCTGTCGTTGCCGGTCGGTAATTATTATACTGTCGGCACCTTCAATACCCGCGTGATTATCGCGCTCAAAGCCGGCAGCGTAAACATAGTAAGTACCCGGCATAAGGTTATGGAAAACTACCTCACCTATTGCATCGGCCTTTTGCATCTTATCGTACTCATCATTCAGGCTATCGGGATGATATGTGCTATCACGGTTAAGATATACCGATGCGCCATTTATTTTGATGCCGTTGTGCTCCACAATCACTTTAAGACTACCGTTGGCCGTACCATCCTTTTTACAGGCGGCCATGCCCCAAAGTAAAACAACAAAGCCGGCTATGAACAGGCGCCTGCATGTTATCAATCTCATTTTATTATTCATCTTCTGCACTGTTCTTTAACTTCATTAGCAAAGCATAAGCATTTTTGGTAACTATCGTTGTTTTATCCGTTAGGCCCTCCCCGCTTACCTGCTGTTTGCCGGCATTGGCATTACCTAAGGCTACAGGAGTAATTTTAAAGTTGTTATTGCCCTGATCAACAAAAACATAGTGTTTGTTTTGCCAGCGTACTACCGCATCCTCGTTAACGGTTAAGGCAGTTGCGTTTTTCACTTCTACCTCGGCGTTCATGAACATGCCCGGCAATAACGATGCATCAAACTTTTCAAAATGGCAATGCACACTGGCCATACGGTCCTCGTCAAGATTTTTGCTGATCAGGATGATCTCGGCTTCGTATTTTTTATCAGGATTATCAGTTGTGTAAGTGATCACCTTTTGGCCTACTGACAGCTGGTTTACATCCTTCTCAAACACATTTAGCGCCAGGTGGATATCTTTAGGGTTTACCAGTTCAAACAGTACATCTGTCGGTGAGGTGTATTTGCCTATGTTCACATTTACCTTTGATACAAAGCCATCTATAGGCGAATAGATATTTACACTCTTAGAGATATTACCGGCAGTTAACCTGTTCGGGTTAATGCCTATCAGTTCCAGCTTTTGCGCTAATGAACGCATGTTGATGCGCTGGGTCTCCATCTCAGTACGGGCCTGCTCCATCACCTTGTCGCTGCTGGCTTTGCTGGCGTTTAGTTCCTGCTGGCGCTTATACTCTTTCTCTGCAAACAGTTCCTTCTCACGGGCCGAGAGGTAATCTTGTTGGATCTGGATGAATTGCATATCTTCCAGCACACCTAACACTTCACCTTTGCGTACGTGCGCACCCGGTAGTAATTCCGTGCGTTTAAGGTAACCGCCTAAAGGGAAACTTACGCTAACAGTACTTTGCGGCGGTACATCAATACTACCTTGCAACTTTAAAACACCACTTACGTTTTCGTTTGATGGCATGCCTGTTTGGATACCCGCATTTTTCATTTGTGCAGGTGTTAGGGTTACCATTAAGGTATCAGCCTGCTTTTCTTCTTTGGCTTCTTTCTTTGGTTTTTCGCCGCCGCATGAGGCAAACAGCACCGTTGCGGCAAGGATCGATAATATATATGTCTTCATCTTTTTATTGATTGTTGAGTTTTTGAACCTGTATAGCCGACTGGTTATAATTGTTCAGCATATCCAGGTATTCGTTTTTAAGGCTGATGGCCTGATCTACCAGTATTACCCATTGCAGGTAATTGATATCGCCACCGGTAAATTGTTTATCGGCAGTTGAGATAATAAGGGCGGCATTTTTGTTGCCCTGCTTCTCGTAGTATTCTAAACTGGTTGCATATTTCTGCAACTGGCTGTTGGCATTCTGTAACTCTGTTTGCAATTGCTGCGAGGCCAGTTCAGTACGTTTCTGTGCCATTTGCCATTCTACCTTTGCGGCAGATGCTTTGGCCGACTGCGCTCCCCAGAACAAGGGAATACTTACGCCAGCGGCTATATAGTTAAATCGCTTGCCTGTACCGTAATAGGTCTCTGTGCCATTAACAAATTGTGAGCCTGCAATACTTTGGTTATTATACCCTGCAAAGAAATCAGGCAACAGTTTTGACCTCTCCGTTTTCCAGCGGTAACGGGCTGCTTCGGCCTGGTGGTTATAAACCTGCAAAAGCGGTAGTTTATCATTTGAAGGCTGCGTATATAGCATCGGATCTACGTTAATACGTAGTGTATCTGTTTTAGGGATATACGTTACACTATCATGCAGCAATAAGTTAAATTGCTTTAGTGCTACTTCTTCATCACCCAATAATAAATTTAACTGGTTAGTTATTTGCTGATGATGGGTTTGAGCGGTAGTTTGCTCCAGCACATTGGCCTCACCTACTTTAAAACGCAGGTTGGTTTTCTTCTCGAACAAAGTGTAAATGCTATCCGCGTAGCGTAAAAGCTTTTTCTTTCCGTCTATCCATAATAGCTGATAATACAGCTTACGAACATCAGCTTTGATATCCTGACGGGTTAAAGCGGCTTGCGCACCGGCTGAGAGATAATTCTCCTTCAAAGCCTTCTTCTGGTTGCTGTAAACTGTTGGGAAGCTAATGGATTGTGTGATACCGAAACGTGTATCGTTTATCGCACTGTTGATCTGCCCGTAATCGGCAGAGATCTGCGTTTTGGCGATATCGAAACCTGTTTTCTGGCGGATGCTTTCTGCTTTCTCGTTCAGGCTGGCGGTTTGTACCTGCAAGTTATTGTTCAGCGCTATTTGTAAGGCCTGGTTAACGCTTACAGGTTGCTGTGCATTTGCTGTTGATGCAGATAATCCAAACAACACCAAACCTATCATAACAGCCTTACCTGTTGCAGGCACTTTTACTTTACCAATAAACAAGAGGTAAAGCGCCGGCAGCACAAATAAGGTTAGGAACGTAGCCGTGATCAATCCACCGATAACTACAGTAGCCAGCGGGCGTTGTACCTCGGCACCGGCACCGTTGCTGAGCGCCATAGGCAAAAAGCCTAATGATGCTACTGCTGCGGTCATTAGTACAGGCCTTAAACGGTTACGGGTACCTTCCATTACCAGTTTTAAAGGATCGGTTATTTTACCCTCATCACGGATGCGGTTAAATTCGGATATCAATACAATACCGTTCAAAACGGCCACACCAAACAAGGCGATAAAACCAACGCCTGCTGAGATACTGAAAGGCATCCCTCTCAAAGCCAAGGCAAACACCCCACCTATGGCTGATAGTGGGATAGCCGTGTAGATCAACGCACCTTCTTTGATAGACGAGAACGCGAAATAC
The DNA here is from genome assembly GCF_003432115.1 of Mucilaginibacter conchicola. Taxonomy (GTDB): domain Bacteria; phylum Bacteroidota; class Bacteroidia; order Sphingobacteriales; family Sphingobacteriaceae; genus Mucilaginibacter; species Mucilaginibacter conchicola. Next base: position 184,783 of record NZ_QWDC01000001.1, on the reverse strand, counting down.
AACATCAGGAAGATAAGCAATAATGCCACCGGAACAGCAATACCCAAACGTTTTTTAGCCTGCTGCAGGTTCTCAAATGCACCACCGTATGTAATGTAATATCCCGGCGCAAGTTTTACCTTACTATTCACTTTCTGCTGAAGTTCTTCTACTATCGATTGTACATCCCTGCCCCGAACGTTAAAGCCTACCGTGATACGGCGTTTGGCATTCTCGCGCTGTATCTGATTAGGGCCTTCTACTTCGTCAACACTTGCTACCTGGTAAAGCGGAATCTGTATGCCCGTTGGCGTTGAAATGAGCAGGTTTTGTACATCGCTTAAATTGCGACGGCCTTCGCTGCCTACGCGTACTACCAGGTCAAAGCTTTTATCACCCTCGTAAACCTTACCTGCGGCGGCACCCGCAAAGGCCGCGTTAACAGTGCGGTTCACGTCATCTATATTCAGCCCGTATTTGGCTATTTCGGCACGATTGTATTTGATCACTACCTGCGGCATACCAGTTACTTTTTCAACGTACAGGTCGGCAGTGCCATCAACAGTCCTGCTGATAGCACCAATTTGTTCAGCGTAGCGTGCAAGGGCGTTCAGATCTTCGCCGAAGATCTTACACACCACATCCTGTTTAGCGCCTGTCATCAGTTCGTTGAAGCGCATTTGAACAGGGAACTGGAAACTGGTGGTCACGCCCGGCACAGCTTCCTGCACCGCTGCCGACATTTTTGAGGCCATTTCCTGGAAAGATTTGGCGCTCGTCCACTCCTTTTTATCTTTTAGTACAATGATCACATCGCCACCCTCAATAGGCATCGGGTCGGTAGGTATTTCGGCACTACCGATACGGGATACTACTTTTTCTACCTCGGGAAATTTCTTTTGCAGCAAAGCTGAAATCTGTTGTATGGTACCGATGGTGGTACTCAGGTTAGTACCTACTAACAAGCGCGTCTCTACGGCAAAATCGCCCTCTTCTAACTGCGGGATAAACTCGCCACCCATCCGGCTGAATATAAATATAGCCACCGCAAACAATCCAAAAGCTGATGCTACCAGCACCTTACGGAAGCCCATCGCTTTAGCCAGCCAGCGTTGATAAACACCCTCTATCTTGTTCATCACCCTGTCAGACAGGTTGGCTTTATGCGTCAGTTTTTTGCTGATGAACATCGAGCTGATCATCGGTACATAAGTTAACGACAGGATAAACGCACCTAAAATGGCAAAGGCTACCGTCTGCGCCATTGGTTTAAACATTTTGCCCTCGATGCCTGATAGCGATAATATCGGCAAGTAAACAATAAGAATAATGATCTGCCCAAAAACCGCAGCATTCATCATGCGCGAAGCAGATCCTGTTACCTCTGTGTTCATCTCATCCTGAGAGAGATTATCTACTGTGGCATATCGTTTAGAGAAATGCAGGTGATGCAAAATAGCCTCAACAATGATTACCGCGCCATCCACTATCAAACCAAAATCCAGCGCACCTAAACTCATCAGGTTACCGCTTACACCAAAGGTGTTCATCATGATGATGGCAAACAGCATGGCCAATGGAATAACCGAAGCCACTATTAAACCGGCACGCAGGTTACCGAGGAATATCACGAGTACGAATACTACTATCAAAGCACCCTCTAATAGGTTACTTTCAACCGTACTGATGGCATTGTTCACCATTTTTGTCCTATCGAGGAATGGCTCTATCACCAGGCCATCGGGCAAGGTCTTCTGTATTTCGGCGATGCGTTTTTTAACATTTACGATAACCTCTGATGAATTGGCGCCTTTAAGCATCATTACTATGGCACCGGTTACCTCTCCGGTAGGGTTGTAGTTTAAGGCACCGTAACGTGTAGCCGCGCCAAGTTTTACATCCGCAACCTGTTTAATCAGTACCGGTGCGCCTGTGGCATTTACTTTTACCACGATGTTCTCTATATCGGCAATACTGCCTGCCAAACCCTCGCTGCGGATATACATCACTGTTGGGCCCTTTTCTATGTAGGCACCGCCGGTATTCTGGTTATTGGTATGCAGCGCGGTAAACACATCGGTAATGCTCAGGTTAAGTGATTTTAACCTTGCGGGATTAACCGCAACCTCATATTGTTTCAGCTCGCCGCCAAAGGTTGATACATCGGCTACGCCTTTGGTACCCAACAATTGCCTGCGGATGATCCAGTCTTGTATGGTACGCAGATCGGCCAGACTGTATTTATCTTCAAAGCCCGGCTTTGGGCGTACTACATACTGGTATATCTCGCCAAGGCCTGTACTTACCGGGGCAAGCTCGGGCTTGTTGGCATTTTCGTTAATATCCACCTGTTGCAGGCGTTCGGTGACCTGCTGGCGTGCCCAATATATGTCGGCATCATCATCTAACACGACGGTAATTAGCGACAAGCCAAAGCGCGACATGCTGCGGCTCTCTTTAAGGCCCGGGATGTTACTGATGGCCTGTTCTATCGGGAAAGTGATCAATCGTTCCACGTCCTGTGCGCCAAGCGCCGGTGCGGTAGTGATTATCTGTACTTGGTTATTGGTAATATCGGGCACGGCATCAATTGGCAGGCGCGTAACTTCGTACACACCGTAAATGATCCAAAGCCCCATAAATAAGCCAATTACCAGTTTATTTTTAACTGAGAATTGTATGATCTTATTAAGCATGAATTTGCTGTAAATAATTTGCGACTATACCTGCTTAAAATGCAGCTAATGCAAAGCAGCATCAAAGCCTTAAAGGCCTTGTTGCAGGTAATTAAATAAAATGGATTAGCAAATTATGCCTGAGGCGGCCTGAAGAGCGATGAAAGCGCCGGATCAGGAAAATAATCCGGGCGATACTCTGAAAAGGAGTTATTTACCGGCTTAACTTGTGTATCGTTTTCAATGACACGCAAAGCAGGTAAAAGATAAACGTATGTGGCATGCGCATCCATCTTTTTAAATGGCAATTGCATATCACGGTCATTGTCGTTATCATTAAGATCATCACCCCAATAATGCATGCCTAAGAATTGCATCAGGGTTACACTACTATCGCGCTGGCGATGTTCTTTAAAGTGCTGGAAAAGTATAGGCAGCTTCGCCAATTGATCAAGCTCGGTATTTTGAGCTACGATCACAGTTACTATTATGTATAGCAAAGCTTTTTTCACAGTGCAAAAATAGCATTATCAGCCTGTATGGCAACTTTAAATAAGCTGTTTACATCCTGAGCATGTAAAAATCTTGTGAATTATTTATGGCTATAAGCTTAATGCTTCGTAATAATATCTAACAAAACACCCAATAGTATGGCAAGGATCATTGAAGTGAGGTACCCTAACAGATACGCAGAGAGAGATTTTACATAATCCATTACCTTACGCCCACCAAAAAATTGCGCTATGCCCCAGGTACAATAAGCAAAGCCAATTACGCCGGCTGCGGTCATTAATTTGATTTTAGTAAAAGCTTCTATTAAGTTAAATACAGAGAATATCAGCATACCAATGCCCATTACAAAACACAGGACTATCAGTATCTCAAAGAAATTATAATTATGTTTACGAAAGAACAGCTTTGTCCATAAAGCGATAAATACGCCCATGATAATGTTTGCATACCCATAATGGTGTTGCATCCATTCAAAAACACCACCTACGGCCGATTTATCAGCTTCTTTGTAGCTTACATAACCATCCTCGATGTGGAAAAAGTGGTTGATGGTAGAGTATACAAGCGAAGCAATAACCACAAAAGCCACGGGTTTCACCAAGCGGTTGCGATCATCTGAAATAAATTGTCTTATACTCCGCCCCGGTCTTAAAAGCAACTCTTTAATGGTATAAAGAATACCTTTCTCAAAATGGAGCTGGTGTTGTATCTCATGTGCCAGGTAATGCCCGTCTACACGTTTCAATGCCTTTGGTTGGCCGCAGTTTGAACAATAATTACCGGTGATGGGATCTGCGCAATTTCTGCAATTTAAGATAGTATCTGTCACGATGAGTGCAATAGTAATTGTTAAGTTTAGGGTTTCTATTTAAAGCAAAACCGCTTTAAAACCGAGTGAAGATAGATATTATTCAAATTTTTTGGGAATATTTCTATCTATATTTTATGCACTTTAAACAAGTTAAGTTTCGGCGAAAATTTAAAATAATCGGTTTAGCAGTAAGAATTTAAAGGTATTTTTCGATATTGCAGGCCTGCATCCAATTGTAAACCTGATGAGATCACTTACTAAAGCTATTGTTGTGGCCGCAATGTTCTGCTGCTCTGTTTCTGCTAAAGCCCAAACTACTGCAGCTGCAATTTCGGGCGATTTTCCGGATCCTTCTATCATACACACTGCTAACGGTTATTATGCCACAGGTACCTCATCAGAATGGGCGCCGCACTACCCTGTTTATCACTCAACCGACCTTAAAAGCTGGAAACAAACAGGCTATGTGTTTGATAAAGCACCGGATTGGACAGTTGGCTCGTTTTGGGCACCGGAGTACTATAAAATAAAAGATACTTATTATATCTATTACACCGCCCGCCGTAAATCGGACAATATTTCGTGCATCGGCGTAGCCACCTCAAAATATCCCGACCATGGTTTTACAGACCATGGCGTGATCATAGATCACGGTAAAGAAGCTATAGACGCTTTTATTTATAACGATAAAGGGCAGCTGTATATCACCTTTAAAGCATACGGACTGGATAACCGCCCTATCGAACTGCTTGCTCAAAAGATAACGCCCGACGGACTTAAGGCCTACGGCGAAACTATTTCTCTGTTAAAAGACGACGCGAAAATCGGTATGGAAGGCCAAAGCTTTTTAAAACATGGCAAGTACTATTACTTGTTCTATTCGGCGGGTGGTTGTTGTGGTATTGGCTGCAGTTACCATGTAAAGGTGGCACGTTCAACCAGTTTTGCGGGCCCTTATGAAAAGTACGAAGCATCTGAACTGCTTAAACCCGCCGAAGGTTGGAAATGCAGCGGCCACGGAACTTTTACTCAGGATGCACAGGGCAAATATTATTACATATTGCATGCCTATAACCAGCGCAGCGAGGTATTTACCGGCCGCGAGGGTATGCTTGCAACCTTAAACTGGAACGGTAAAAACGGATGGCCTACCATGAAAGCAATTGCCAGCAAACATGCCTATCCTAATATCCATGATACCTTTAACGCAAAAAAGCCAGCTCTTTATTGGCAGTATGATTTCCACAACGCATCGCCGGTAGTTAAGCAGGGTAACGGAAAACTATCATTATCGGGCACCATGTTAGCCGGTAACAAAAGTGGTATGATGTATGGCGTTCGCCCGATGTCTGACCATTTTGAGATGAGTACCACGGTTACCAATCATAATGAGGCATCAAAAGGTTTGGCGTTCTATGGTACCACAAAAGCCGTATTAGGCCTTACCACATCAGGCAACACCGTAAAATACTGGTTGATAAAAGATGGTAATACAAGCTTGCTTGATTCGGCAACGATAAACGCAAACTCTCCTGTTGAATTGAAATTCTCGATGACGCCGGACAGAACCTGTAAAGCGTACTACAAGCAAGGTAAAGACGAATGGAAAGAGCTGGCTACGGGCAACAAAGTATCTATAAGCGAACTTCCCCAGTGGGATCGTCCGCAACGTGTGGGTCTGTACTTTAACGGCACACCAAATGAACAGGCTATTTTCAGCAGGTTTGATCTGGTGAATAAGGCGGACTAAATTACCTGTCCATTAGTCCTTTACCTGCCAATATTTTAGGCATACAGGCTTCTACACGCGATAAACGTGTTTTAGATTGTTTAGGCGCGGTGAAGTATAGGTTATAAGCACGTTGCCTGCCGGGAGTTAACGCTTCAAAAGCCGATTTTAACGCGGGTATTTGCTGCATCATAGCAATAAGTTCTTCGGCGAGTTCCAGTTCGTGCTTTTGTTTAAAATCGACAACCTTGCCTGCTTTCTCGTTTTCTATCGCTTCGCGGATGTATGCGTTTAGCGTGGATTCGAGTTGTTTTATTTCATCTACACCGGTAAATTTCACTGTTCGGGCCGATTGTGTATTCTCGCCTGGCTTTGTTAAAATACCGGCCTCGTCCTGCAGCAGAGAACCTTTGAAAAAGCTGAGCACGCAGCAATCTTTCAGTTCTCCGATGATTGCTATGTTGGCGTTATTGAGAGTATAACACGGCGCACGCCATTTCATGTCCTCGATTAAGCCGTTATTAAGCAATATTCGTCGGAGTTGCTTTAACTCGTCCGGCCATTTTGTGGCTCCGGCTATAAAATCATCTACTTCAGTGTTCATACTCAGTTATTAATCATCCAATCCTTTACCGTTTAGTATATGCGGAATGTATTTCTCAATCCTCGCTTCGCGGGTTTTTACTTGTTTGGCCGATGAGAAATGCAATAAATAACCCCGTTGCCTGCCTGGTGTAAGAGATTCAAAAGCTTCTTTCAGCGCAGGAAATTCGTCGAGCTTTGCCTGAAATTCTTCGGGCATGTTAAACTCTTTGGTTTTCTTGAACTCTACTTTCAGTCCGGCTTTTTCAACTTCAATAGCTTCAAAAACATAGGCTTTAATAACAGGTTCCAGTGTAATCACTTCATCCAGGTTAGTAAATCTTATCTGCCTTGCCGATTGTACGTTTTTTGTCTGCTGTATCAATATGCCATTGGCGTCGTTAAGTAGAGCACCTTTAAAAAACAGCAGTGCGCAGTACTCTTTAAAATCGTGGATCAACACAATATTGGCATCATTTAAAACGTAGCAGGGCTGTCCCCATTTCAGTTCCTCTGTAAGGCCGCAATCCAAAATTATCGACCGCAGTTTATTTACTTCCTGTTTCCAGGCTTTATCCTTCTCGAAATAAAAATCAACTTTTGGGTTCATTGGTTCTCATTTGTGGTTTGCGTTGATAATTTTCTATTGGCCGGCCTCAGGTACCATGATACAACGGTAAGCACCAGCAAAAGTGAAGCGCCAAAAACCTGATCCATAGATTTGCCTGTTGCCAGATGCGAATATAAGGCTCCCGTCATTACAAAGAAAAATCCGGCGTAGGCCCATTCTTTAAGCAAAGGCATTTTGGGCACAAGCACAGCTACTACGCCTAATAATTTCCACAGGCCTATCAAAGTGAGGATGTATACAGGGAAGCCCAGTTCTAATACAAATGCAGTTTCTGCTTTTAATTTCATCAGTTGCACCACGCCAGTTGAGGCCATACCTAAGGCTAACCACGCCGTGGTTAGCCAGTAAATGATCTTTTTAGTTTTACTCATGATAGGTTATTTTAGTTTGTTAACAATATCCTGTAAACGGTTGTGCGCCATGTTGAGGCCCTGGTTAAAGGGTAGTTTAAGCATCTGATCGCGCAGGGCTGCGGAACGGTAAATAGAATGAATGGTCAGTTTGCTGGTGTCATCCGTCAATCGTTCAAAATCCAGAAATTCCAGTTGCACATCAAATGGAGCGTTCTCAATTTCAAAAGTGCGTACTATCTTTTTATCGGGTACAAAATCATGGATGGTGCCGTTAGCCTTAAATACCACCTGTCCTTCGGCGTTACTGGTTTCAAACGCCCAGCTGCCATGCTTTCTGCTTTCAAGCTTTACCACTTTAGTATTCATCCACTGCTCAAAAAGTTCCGCATCTTCATAGGCTTTAAAAAGCAATTGAACCGGCAGGTCAAACTCTCGGGTTATCAGCAGATCGGGGCGGCCATCTTCTGCATGTATTTTGGTTTTAAGCTCCATGTTGTTTGTTTTGATAATTTTTCATAACGGCTTCCAGTTTGTTAAAGCGCTCGTCCCACATCTGGCGGAAGGGTTCAATAAAATCGGCTATGTCTTTCATTTTATTGGCGTTTAAATGATAGTGTACTTCCCTGCCCTGTTGTTCTTGCTTAAGCAATTCGCATTCGGTAAGGATTGCTAAGTGTTTGGAAACAGTCGGTCTTGCCGTATCAAAGTTAGCCGCTATCGCTCCAGCTGTTAACGATTGCGATGCAACCAATAAAAGTATGGCCCTTCTGGTTGGGTCGGCAATGGCCTGGAATACATCCCTTCGTAAATTCATATATGTAGCTATTTGACTACAAATATAAATGTAGCTATTTGGCTACGCAAATTTATTTTAAAATTTCTTAGACGCAAAAAAGCCGCTCGTTGGTTACGGGCGGCTTTCCATTATTGCGAGTTAATGTATTTTAATTTTGTTTCAGTTTGGCTTCCATGCTTAGCGTAGTATGTGGCACAGCCATCAGGCGCTCTTTTTGTATCAGTTTTCCGGTTACACGGCAAAGGCCATAAGTTTTGTTGGCAATGCGGATCAAAGCAGCATCCAGCTGCTCAATAAACTTTTTCTGGCGGCCCGCTAACTGGTGTAAGCTTTCTTTCTCCAGTGTGGCCGAACCATCTTCTAAAGTAGAATATGCAGCTGATGTATCATCAGTACCGTTAGGGTTGCTACTGCCCAATGAGCTCGATAATGCTTCGAGTTCTTCCTGCGCAACAGCTTTCTTTTGTAATATAACGTCTTTGAATTCCTCAAGCTCTGCGTCAGAGTATCTTGTTCTTTCGCGTGATTCGGTTTGATTTTCCATGATGCTCATAACAGCAATTATTGTGTAAGGTTTTACAATTTTAAAATTTGAACGCTAACGGCATAATTGTATCAGCGATGTTACAACTATAACCTGTCATTTAGAACGAGCGACAGCGAAGGGAAATCTTATTACTAACAGGATTTCTCACTATCGTTCGAAATAACATTTTTTTTGTTATTTATTAATTTGGATATAATAACAAAGGCACACTTATCAGCTCAGGATGGTTTAAAGACAGTTTTTTGCCTACAAAATACCCATAGTGCGCTGAGTGGTTAATCAATACCAGGGCATCGTTTTTCATACCGTGTATCAATACATCCGCTACTGTAGCTATATCGCCCGATTTTATATGGTGGAAATTCAATTGCTGATGGTTACCGCAACGTTTGGCCGCCTCAAAGAAAATCTGTTTCGCAAAATCCTCATCAAGATCCGGTATGCCCGATGCGGCTACATGGCCCACAAACAGGTCGGTTTTATTTGGGAGCGTTAGTTTGCTTAGGTAACCCAAAACATCAGTGCGACACCAACGCAGGTCGGTGATGTAAGTAAGTCGTTGGATATCTTTGTATTGCCAGTTGGCCGGCAACATCAGCATAGGTACCGATATTTTGTTCAGTACGATCTGCATATCCAGCTTTGCATCGTCAATATTACCTGCGGGAACTATCACCATGCCAATATTATTGTGGTTGATGAATGTAGCAAGAGCACTGTTATCCAGATCAGAAATATCAGTCTCGACTATTTCCGTCTCCTCTCCTGCGGTATGTATATTCAATACGTTCAGGTAGTGAAACAGGTGTTCATCAATATGATGCTCATCATCGATATCATCAACCACGGGTGCTAACTCCATGCTGGCCGATTTAACTCCCCTACTCCCGATCACTAACCTGGCATGTATGCTTTTAGCAAACATTAATGCCGACTCTGCTACGCTCCTCGCTTCAACACTATTATCGTTGATGACAAAAACTGATTTCATAAGTATTCATAGATAGATAAGTACTTATAAAAACAGCACAAGCAGCAACAGGTTTTAATTTATAATTAATTATTTTCGATTGATTATCAGCACCAAATGACTACAAAAAGACAATTAAGTGTAATTAAATGTCTGAGGCAAAGCTTTTTTTGAAGTTGTCTAAACCGCTGTTTATCTCGATACGGTTTTTAGGCAGGCTGCCCGGATAGTTCTGTTGAAGGTATTTGATCAGATTTTCGCGGATGTAGCAGCGCAGATCGAAAGCCATAGATGAGTTACGTGCACTTACCAATACCCTTAATTCAATAGTGCTTGGTTTTACATCGGTAACTTGTATAATGCCTACCCGTTTATCCCAAAGCGGAGTTGCCTCCAGCAAACGAGCCAGTTCTTCGCGCATAGCATCGATAGGTACTTCATAATCTACATACAGAAACACCGTACCCAATAGCTGCGAGGTAGTGCGTGTCCAGTTTTGAAAAGGTTTTTCTATGAAATAGTTGATGGGCAGTATCAATCGCCGCTGATCCCAGATATTGAGCACCACATAAGTAAGCGTAATATCTTCCACCCTTCCCCATTCGCCTTCAACCACCAATACATCATCAATACGGATGGGTTGTGTGAACGCTATCTGAAAACCGGCCAACAGATTCCCTAATGATTTCTGTGCCGCAAAACCGATGATAATACCACCTATACCTACACCGGTGAGCAAACCTGCTCCCAGTTTCCGTACGCTGTCAAAACTGAGCAATATCAGCGATAGCGTAATAAGGATGATAAGTACTGTGCTAAGCTTACGCACAAAGGATAACTGCGTGCGTACCTTACGTTCCTTAAGGTTATCCTCTTTATTAAAATCGTACTTATAGTAGATAAAATCCTCGAGTATTTTGATTGCATTTGTAAGCAGCGCAGCAAAAGATATCACCAACAATATCCCGAACCATTTTCTTATATCATCGGCATAAACATCCTTAAGCGCAAAATATGGCAGCAGGATATTAAGCGTAAGCAGCGGTATGAAATGATTAAGCGATTTGCTGAAATGCGTTACAAACGAGCGAAGGAACGAGTACTCTGCATCCTTTTTATTCTTATAATAATTGAGCAGCAGTTTAACAATAACCTTCACTACATAACCTATCAGCAATACGGCTGCTATGATAAGCAGGTTCCATACCAGGTGCGGCATTTGTTTAGACCATGTGTTAAACTGCTTTTCCATTATAAAAATATCGGTCTGTCTAACTTAACGGCTATGCGGTAAGCCGCATTCATTAACCCAACATGGCTGTATGCCTGCGGGAAATTACCCCACTGGCTGCCCGTCTTCTCATCCACATCCTCGCTAAACAGCAATAGGTGGTTACAATATTTCATCAGCTTTTCAAACTCGCGCATGGCATCGTCCATGCGGCCAACGCAAGCCAGGGCCTCTACATACCAAAACGCACATATAAGGAAAGTAGTCTTCGGTTTACCAAAATCGTCCTGGTGAATGTAGCGATAGAACAGGCCGCTTTCGGTTTTCAATTCTTTCTCTAAAGCTATAAGGTGGTCTTTTGCCTTTTGCGAAGCAGGGTCAAGATAATTCATCATGATGAGCTGCAGTGTACTGGCATCCAAATGCGGACTACCGGCGGCGTGGGTATAAACCTTACGTTCGGGATCGTAACAAGCTTCTATATGAGCAGCGGCTCTGGCTTTTAAGGCGCGGGCACGTTGTACCAGTTCATCATTATTAATGGTAAGCGCAATTTTCTCCGCAGCGCAGCAACCCGCCCACTGGAATAAATTACTGTAACAGTGGATGTGTGCAATATTGCGGAACTCCCATATACCTGCATCTTTCTCATCAATAGTACGGTCGATCTTATCCAGGATAGATGAGATCCATTTGTCAGAATCTTTGCGTTCGGTAAATACAAAACGGTGATCTGTGTAAAGCGGAAGCAGCGATATCATCACCTGCCCGTAAATATCATTCTGGATATGTTCTGATGCCTGATTACCAATGCGCACCGGCCCGTTACCTTCATAACCCGATAAATGCTCCATTATCACCTCGTTGAGATCTTTGCGGCCATCTATGCCATACAAAGGCTGATACCTGAAACTGCTTTTATCGCCGAAGGATATATCCGTTACATAACCAAAGTAGCGCTCCATCTCCTCGAAATGGCCAATGTGATTAAGAGATGTTAACACATAATAGGTATCGCGTAGCCAGCAATAGCGGTAATCCCAGTTACGGCCACTCCCCGGGAACTCAGGCAAACTGCTGGTACTCGCAGCTATGATAGCCCCCGTATCTTCAAACTGGTGAATTTTAAGAGCCAGCGCCGAGCGAATAACGTAGGGCTGAAAGTACCCTGCTATGGACGAGTGTTTGATCCATAAGCGCCAGTACTCGGTTGTCTCGCGCAGATATTCCTCAGCCAAGCCAACCAGTGAGCGGTCAATCTCTACACCATAATTCAGCAACAGGTAGCGGGTATCATTCAATGAAAAATAAGCCTCTTCATCCAGATAGGTAAGCGGTATGTTTGAGGTGAGCGTCATGTGTTCATCGCAGCTGGTATAGGTGATCGAATCGCTGCCTAACGCTCTCGACCATTTTTTTCGGCCATAATCACAAACAGGGTCGCAAACCACTTTAATACGCGGGTTACCCTCAAGCGGCTCTATTTTACGGATAAGGATGAGCGGTTTAAAATACCTGTCGTGCCGGCGAAAACGCGGCGCATAATCCGTAACACGGTACTTGCCGTTCTCGCAGGTAATCTCGGTGCGTAATATATTGGTGTTCTCTAAATAGTATTGTTTAGTAGTGTACTCGCCGATAGGTTTAATGGAAAACTCTCCACCCTTCTCTTTATCCAGCATTCCGCCGAAAACAAACTGGCTGTCAAAACGTGGCCAGCACATCCACTCTATATTTGTATCGGTACCTATATGCGCCAGGTACGCGCAGTTTCCAATTATCCCTGTCTGGTAGGTATGTTTTTCCATTGAGTATGTTGTAGTATCTTAAATAACCCTACCAACAACGGTTTTTTATAATTGTTACCAAAAAGCTGAAAGTTTATTACTTATGGTGTCTTTAGGACACCATAAACCTGTTTCGCCAAACGATAATCTTAAATTAAAAAAACATTTACGGAATAATATCCTTTGTAAATGCATGAGTAAAATTTATCCGGGGAAACCTTACCCCCTGGGTGCTACATGGGACGGAAACGGCGTAAACTTCGCTTTATATGCAGATTGCGCTACCGGCGTTGAGCTATGCCTGTTCAATGATAAGCAACCCGAAAAAAGAATAAAACTATCCGAACGTACACACCAGATATGGCATTGCTACCTGCCCGATGTTAAACCAGGCCAGTTTTATGGCTACCGTGTTGATGGCCCTTATGACCCACAAAACGGCCATCGTTTTAACAGAAACAAATTATTGATGGATCCTTATGCCAAATCCCTATCAGGCAGGATAGACTGGCACGACTCTATATTTGCTTATGAAATAGGCAACCCTGATGAGGATCTGAGTTTCAGCACTACAGACAGTGCGCCATTTATGCCAAAATCAGTAGTTGTTGATCCTACTTTTGATTGGGGCGATGATAAATTTCCGCGCATCCCTTACCATCAGTCTATTATCTACGAGATGCATGTTAAAGGCTTTACGCAGATGCATCCCGATATTCCTGACGAGATAAAAGGCACTTACGCCGCTATAGGCCATCCGGCTTGTATCAAATATTTGCATGAGCTGGGTGTTACAGCCATTGAGCTGATGCCTATCCATCATTTTGTGAACGACCGCCATCTGCTTGAAAAAGGGTTAACCAATTATTGGGGCTATAACACCATTGGCTTTTTTGCGCCCGATATTAAATATGCAGGCAGCGTACCCTGCCACGAGCAAGTGCAGGAATTTAAAGAAATGGTGAAAGCCTTGCACAAAGCAGGTATTGAAGTGATACTGGATGTGGTTTACAACCATACTGGTGAGGGCAACCAAATGGGGCCTACGTTATCTTTAAAAGGTATCGACAATGCCTCATACTATCGTTTAGTTGATGATAACAAACGTTACTATAACGACTATACAGGCACAGGCAATACACTGAATGCTATGCTGCCAAACGTATTACGCTACATTATGGATAGCCTGCGCTACTGGATAGTAGAAATGCACGTTGATGGTTTCAGGTTCGATCTGGCTGCTACTTTGGCCCGCGAGCTGCACGACGTGAACAAGCTGAGTGGTTTCTTTGAGATCATATACCAGGATCCTATCATATCGCAGGCTAAACTGATTGCCGAACCATGGGATATTGGCGAAGGCGGCTACCAGGTGGGTAACTTCCCGCCGGGATGGACAGAGTGGAATGGCAAATACCGCGATTGCGTACGCGATTACTGGATAGGTGCCGATAGCATGTTGGGTGAGTTTGGCCAGCGCTTTACCGGCAGCCCCGATCTTTACCAGGATGATAACCGCCGCCCTACTGCCAGTATCAACTTTATAACCGCACATGATGGTTTTACGCTGAACGACCTGGTATCATACAACGAAAAACACAATGAAGCTAACGGCGAAAACAATAACGACGGCGAAAGCCATAACCGTTCATGGAACTGTGGTGCCGAGGGCCCTACCGATGATCCTGAGATAAACAAACTGCGCGATAAGCAAAAACGTAATTTGCTGGCAACCCTGTTCCTTTCGCAAGGTGTGCCTATGCTGGTGGCCGGTGATGAGTTTGGCCGTACGCAAAACGGTAATAACAATGCTTACTGTCAGGATAACGAGATCTCGTGGTTGAACTGGGCCGGTGCTGATAAGCAATTATTGGAGTTCACTAAAAGATTGATCCAGATAAGAAAAGACCACCCTGCGTTCCGCCGCAGGAGATGGTTCCAGGGCAGGCCGGTTAAAGGCAAAGGCCTTGAGGATATTGCCTGGTTTTTACCGGAAGGCAACGAGATGGAAGACGAGAACTGGAACCACGACTTTGCCCGCTCATTAGGAATTTTCCTGAATGGCCATGGCCTGCACAGTGTTGACAATACCGGCGACCCTGTGACGGATGATAATTTCTATGTGATCTTCAACGCCCACCATGATCAGCTGGAATATCATATTCCGGATGTATTGGTGAACAAAAGCTGGGAGATCATATTAGATACCAGTAATGACGAAATTACGGCACAGCCCCTGGCAAAAAAAGAAGTGATAAATGTTGAAGGCCGCTCTGTAGTGGTGTTGCGCAATAAACTGAAGTAAGCTATGGATAAGGCGAATGTACCCGGCATAACGTTTACTGATGATAAAACAGCAAACGTTGTGCTTTGGGCACCGTATGCAGATAAGGCGGAATTGGTTTTAAAAAATGGCCAAACCTTTCAGTTAGCGTCACAACCAAAAGGTTATTGGACACTTAGAACCGAGGAGCTTAAAGCCGGCGACCTGTACAAATTTCGACTGAATGGTGATAAGGAATTACCAGACCCAGCATCGCGTTCGCAGCCAGATGGCGTGCATGGATATTCTGAAATAGTAAAGCTGGAAGATGAGCGGGTTAATCAGCCCGACATCCCACTTTCAGATTATATCATCTACGAACTTCATACCGGTACATTTACAACTAATGGAGATTTTGCGGGCATCGAAACCCAACTCCAATACCTGAAAGAATTGGGTATAAACGCCATTGAGATAATGCCTGTTGCGCAATTCCCCGGCCAACGCAACTGGGGGTATGATGGTGCGTTTCCTTTTGCGGTGCAAAACTCTTATGGCGGCCCGCATGGTTTAAAACATTTGGTTGATGCCTGTCACAGTAACGGGTTGGCCGTGATATTGGATGTAGTGTACAATCACTTAGGCCCCGAGGGGAATTACTTCAATGAGTTTGGCCCTTATTTCACCGATAAATACCAAACACCATGGGGCAAGGCTATCAACTTTGATGATGCCGGTTGCGATGAGGTGCGCAATTACTTTGTACAGAATGTACTGATGTGGTTCCGCGATTTTAAGATAGATGCATTACGGATGGACGCTGTACATGCCATCAAAGATTTTAGTCCGAAGCACATTTTGCAGGAGATACGTGAGCAGGTTGATGAGCTAATGGCTGAGACAGGCAACAAACACTACCTCATCATTGAGTTCGACCTGAATGATAACCGCTACATCAACCCTGTTGAACAAAACGGGTTCGGTATGGATGCACAATGGATAGATGAATTTCACCATGCCCTGCGTGTCACTGCAGGGGGCGAACGCAATGGTTACTATTCGGAATTTGAAGGCATCAGGCATCTGGCTAAATCATATACAGATGCTTATGTTTATGACGGCATTTACTCTGAAGGGCGACAGAAAACATTCGGCACTAAAACCAATAACCCAGGTGAGCAGTTCGTAGTGTTCTCCCAAAACCACGACCATGTGGGTAACCGCATGCTCGGCGAGCGCAGCAGCACACTGTTCAGTACGGATATGCAAAAACTGATGGCGGCAGCTGTAATGGTTAGCCCCTACCTGCCTATGTTGTTTATGGGCGAAGAATATGGGGAGCAAAACCCGTTCCTGTACTTTGTTAGTCATGGCGACAAGGAACTGATAGAAGCGGTAAGAACCGGCCGTAAGAACGAATTTAAAGCTTTCCACGCCGAAGGCGAAGCACCAGATCCGCAATCGCCGGATACTTTTGAGCGATCTAAATTGAATTGGGATAGCGCAGAACAATCAAAACATCAAGAGATGTTGGATTATTATAAGCGTTTAATTCAACTCAGGAAAAGCACCCCTGCGCTGCACAATAACAACAGGCAGCAGTTAGAGGTATCCTTTAATGAGGAACAAAAAACGCTGCACCTGCATCGTTGGGAGAAAGACCAGCATGTGCATTGCTTTATGAATTTCTCCGGGCAGCAGCATGCTTTTCAGCTACCATCTGGCTTAAAGCTCATTTTCACCTCAACAGGAACAAGCGAAGCATCAAAACTCCAACCAGCGTCTATTACTATTTACAGCAATTAAAATGTTCAATCCGGTATCTACCTATCGTATACAGTTCCACAAAGATTTCACCTTCAAACATCTTGAGGGCATTATCCCCTACCTTACTGAGTTAGGGATCAAAACGCTGTACGCTTCTCCCATATTCAGCGCTGTACCGGGCAGCAACCATGGTTATGATGGTACCGACCCGTTGAGCATTAACCCGGAGATAGGTACTTTGAAAGAGCTTAAAACCATAAGCAAAAAGCTGAAAGCTGCCGG
The DNA here is from genome assembly GCF_003432115.1 of Mucilaginibacter conchicola. Classification (GTDB taxonomy): domain Bacteria; phylum Bacteroidota; class Bacteroidia; order Sphingobacteriales; family Sphingobacteriaceae; genus Mucilaginibacter; species Mucilaginibacter conchicola. The sequence goes on along the minus strand of NZ_QWDC01000001.1, from coordinate 167,867 downwards.
CATCAACTGGTTACAGGATATTGTGCCTAACCACATGGCTTTCCATCACAACAACAAATGGCTGATGGATGTATTAAAAAATGGGCCGGCATCGCCATATAAAGACTATTTTGATCAGAGTTTAGCTGATGGCGCTTTCTTCAAAGGTCCTATCATGGTGCCGTTTCTGGGCGATGATCTGCAAGTGGTGATTGATAACGGCGATCTGCAGATCGTGCATGAAAATAATGAATTTTTCTTCGCTTATGCAGATCAAAGATGGCCGCTGAACGCATCATCAACGGAAAGCATCAATTTAAATAACCTCTCTAAACTTAATAAAAATAAAGCGCAACTTTCAAAAATCGCCGGTCAACAATATTATCGCCTTTGCAACTGGAAGGAAACAGATAACACCATTAATTTCCGTCGTTTTTTTACTGTGAATGGATTGATATGCCTGAATATTCAAAGGCAACGGGTATTTGATGATTTTCACCAATTGATTGATCAACTGGTAAAAGAAGGCATTTTCCAGGGGCTTCGTATCGATCACATCGACGGCCTATACGATCCCGAACAATACCTGCAGCGCCTTCGCAAGCTGGTTGGTGAGAAAACATATATCGTTGTAGAAAAAATATTAGAGCATGGCGAAGAATTGCCTGAATGGCCTATTGAAGGTACATCGGGCTATGATTTCCTGGCGCAGGTTAACAACCTTTTCACTAATAAAAAGGCCGAGAAAGCTTTCACCAAGTTTTACGGTAAGATAGCGAAAAGCAATAAGCCTGTTGCTGAACAGATATTGAATAAAAAACGACTTATCCTTACCTCAAACATGAACGGGGAACTGGATAACCTCGCCAATTATTACTTTGAATTAGGTTTGGGCGATGCCAAAGACGGAGATACTATTAAACAAGCAATTGCTGATCTGCTGATACAATTGCCGGTTTACCGTTTTTATGGAAACAAGTGGCCGTTAAATGATGATGAGCGACAAGCCTTAAATGCTATTTTAAAGAGCAACAGCATCCTTTTCTCATCCGGCAATAGTACTAATGTTTTGCTCTTTTACCAGCGCTGTATGCAGTTCAGCGGGCCTTTGATGGCTAAGGGTGTTGAAGATACGCTGATGTACACCTATAATCGCTTTATTGGGCATAACGAGGTTGGTGATGCACCGGATGCATTTGGTACCTCTGTAGATGATTTCCATAAGTTGATGCAAGCGCGTCAGCAACAATGGCCGCTGGCTTTAAATGGTACATCAACCCATGATACCAAACGTGGCGAAGACGTGCGTGCGAGATTAAACGTTCTGAGCTATTTAAGTGATGAGTGGTTTGAGAAAGTGACCGAATGGCGCAAGCTTAACGCTAAACTGAAGCAGGATGATCTGCCTGATACCAACGATGAATATTTTATCTACCAAACCCTCATTGGCACTTACGCCGGTGAAGAGGAAGATATTAATAACTATAGGGATCGCGTGAGCGCTTATCTCGAAAAAGTACTTCGCGAAGCAAAAGTGCATTCTAATTGGGCTCAACCAAACGATGATTATGAAAAAGCTGCAAAAGAATTTGCTTTAGGTTTATTGGATAAGCAAAAGCCGTTTTGGGAGAGCTTCATCGGTTTCTTCAATAAAATAGCGGACTATGGAACTGTTAATTCACTTTCGCAATTAACACTGAAGCTTACCTGCCCGGGTATACCCGATATTTACCAGGGTTGCGAAATGTTGGATCTCAGCATGGTTGACCCCGATAACCGCAGGCCTGTAGATTACGAATTGAGGAAACAGGTACTAACCGATGTAACCGACACTCCTGCCGACTGGACAAAAACGGACGGATCATTTAAGCTTCAGCTATTAAGCAAGTTGCTTAAGTTTCGTGCATCAACAGATATATTTTCTAAAGGCGAATACCTGTCGTTACAGGTTAAGGGTAAGCACGCGGATAAAGTTATCGCCTTCGCAAGAGTTTACAACGGCGAATGGGCTGTTACCATCGCTCCGCTTAGCCTTACAGGAGTGGCTAAAAACGGCTTAGAAAAATACACGAGTGAGGACTGGGCAGACACGGAAGTTATTTTGCCTGCTGAAGCTCCTGCCTCTGCTGCAGACATCATTACCGGTAAACAGTACATCATCAACAAAAAACTCAAACTAAAAAACCTACTGGCCGATGTGCCCTTCATAGTTTTGCATCTGAAACCCTCAGATAACAAGCGTAGTGCAGGTGTGTTACTACACATCACATCTCTGCCTTCGGCATTTGGTAGCGGCGATTTTGGCAAAGAGGCATTTGCATTTGCTGATACCTTAAAAGCGGCTAACCAGCGGTACTGGCAAATACTACCGTTAAATACCGTTAGCGAGGTTGATGCCTTTTCGCCATATAGCGGCACTTCAAGTCAGGCGGGTAACTTATTGTTAATCAGCCTGGAGTTGTTAAAGACTGAAGGATTGCTGAAGGCAGGCGATCTGAAAAAACATCACACCAAAACAAGCAGCAACGTTGATTTCAAGGCGGCGCAAAAATCCCGTTATCAACTATTAAGCCTGGCGTGGAAACGCTTCAGAACATCAGGACAGGATAATAAAGCATTTAACGATTTCTGCAAAAATGAGGATTGGTGGCTGCAGGATTATGCGCTTTATACACTTCTAAAACAACAGAACAACGGCACTCCGTGGAACAAATGGCCAGATGAATACAAACTACGAAATAAAAAAGCTTTAAAAGAGCTGGCCTTGCAACATGCCACTGAAATCGAAGAAATAAAATGGTATCAGTTCATCTTCACATCGCAATGGCAAAACCTTAAATCTTACAGCAATAAATTGGGTATCAAAATTTTTGGCGATCTCCCCTTCTACATCAGTTATGATTCTGCCGATGTATGGGCTAATCCTGGATTATTTGACCTGGGTGCAGACCTTGAGATGAATACCGTATGCGGCGTACCACCCGATTATTTTAATGCCGAAGGTCAGCGTTGGGGCATGCCCACTTTTAACTGGCAAAAGCTTAAAGAAACAAGATATGATTGGTGGATAAAACGCATCGGTAAAAACCTGCAATGGTATGATGTGTTGCGTTTAGATCATTTCCGTGCATTTTCGGCCTATTGGACAGTACCCGCCACCGAAACCACTGCGGTGAACGGCAAATGGTTGCCCGGCCCGGGCGGGGATCTGTTTGAGGAATTAAAGAAACACTTCCCCACTATGCCTTTCATAGCAGAAGATCTCGGTGAAATTGATGCACCGGTTTATGAACTTAAAGATAAGTATCACCTGCCCGGGATGAAAGTTTTGCAGTTTGCCTTTGGCGATGACATTGCAGGCTCACCGCATATAAGTCATCAGCACGAGAAGAATTTTGTGGTATATACCGGCACGCACGATAACAACACCACCCTCGGCTGGTACAGGCAGGATGCTGATAACATATTACTAAGCAACATCAAAAAATACACAGGCATAAAAGCAAAAGAGAAAAACATTGCTGAAATGCTCATCCGCGAAACTTTATCATCGGTTTGTGATACGGCCATCATTCCATTGCAGGATTGGCTGGGGCTGGATGAAAATGCCCGTATGAACACACCTGCAAGCGATGGCGAAAACTGGACATGGCAACTTACAGAAGAACAGTTATCGGCTTTGCCTTTAAAACGCATGCGTAAGCTTACAAGGTTATTCGGCAGGGTATAATACAATTGGCATAATCTGCCTGTATATTTGTCGCAATTGGCCCTTACACGCGGTGCATTTACAGGGTATCTTTGGTATATTAAAACACTATATTATGAAAAAGATACTCCCTTTCCTTTGGTTTGATAACAACCTGCAGCAAGCCATGGATTTCTACCAAACCGTATTCAGCGATTTTAGCATTGTTTATACCAACAACTACGGCAAAGAAGGCCCGGGTAAAGAAGGTTTGCTCATGAGTGCCCAGTTTAAAATGGCCGATGAGGAATTTATGGGCCTAAACGGCGGCCCGCATTTTAAATTTACCGAGGCGGTATCCTTCTTTATCAATTGCGACACGCAGGAAGAGATTGATTACTACTGGGAGAAACTATCTGCAGATGGCGGGCAAAAATCGCGCTGCGGATGGCTAAAGGATAAATTTGGTTTATCGTGGCAGGTGTGCACACCGTTGTTGGGTAAATTACTTGCCGATCCGGACAGAGCAAAAGCTGGGCGCGTAATGCATGCAATGATGCAGATGGACAAAATTGATATTGCTAAAGTTGAAGCAGCTGCAAAAGGTTGATATAAAAACAATAAAGGCCCCATTTATCGGGGCCTTTATTGTTTTTATTAATACGCAGCATCTGGTGCTTTGTAATCAAATATAAAGTCTACTATTTTTTTCAGTTCAGGGATCTTTAGCTTGGTGCCTTTGTATTCCCATTTTTCCTCGTCTCTATCAATGTTGATCTCACCTAAAAAGTTAGGATCGTTTTCATCAGTTGGTTCATGAGGGATATCCTTATGAGTAAGTTTGCTCAGGAATCTGGAAGAAAATATCTTGTAGAGTCCGCTGCCCCAAACGCCTCTTTCTGTAACTATCTCTACGTGTTTCTCGGTGTCCGAATCGGTAACAAGTTTTAAGATGACCATAGTGTTTAAGATTATAATATATACGACAAACGTTACTTGATGTTGTTTGAAATAGGTTAAATTTTTCTATAAAAATGTGGCATTTTATATTAACTGCGTATTAAATAATCATGATGCTGTATTAAGTTATTTGCTTAACTATAATTCAACCTATTTTCATTCTAAATAACGCTATCACAGGTATTTTTAGTAGCTTTGATGCCCCTTGTTGATGTTCCTCTTATCAGGATAGTATTGTGAATATTGCCGTGCGTATCTCTGTTTATTGCGTATTAATTACCTGCTTTGCTTTTTTAGCAAGTGATGGTAAGGCGGTTGCTCTAAAAATTGATGCGCCAACAGGCGCCGATACTATTGAATATTACAACAAACTGGTTTCGCGTTACCGTTATGATAAGCCCGACTCGGCCACTTTTTTTGCCAACATAGGTTTGCAGCTGGCACGCAGCACAAAAAACAAACAGGGTGAGGCCACCATGCTTAATCAGTTAGGCATGATAGATGATAATGTGGGCGATTTTGAAAGCTCGCGCAAAAAATACCTGCAGGCGCTTGATCTTTACGAGGCCATCCATAATACCAAAGGTATGGCTACCGAAAACATTCGCCTCGGTGTGGTTGAATTACGCAAAGGCCAATATGACCGTTCAACAGGTTACTTTCTCTCCGCATTAGAGTTAAGTCAGAAAAATGGCGACAAGCTTGGCCAGATGGAAGCATACATCACCCTTGGTGAAGCTTATGCCGGTCAAAAGAAACACGATCGTGCGCTGGAGTATTATCGTGTAGCTGAAAAACTGAATGACCAGATCCCTTTCTCTAACCTGTCGCTCAACCTGTTCAATGATATAGCCATCTCCTACCGCGAAACGGGTAAGCTTGAAGAAGCCAAACCATATTTGCTTAAAGGGATAAAACTAAGTGAGGTGCCTAAATATCAAGGCCTTAATATCACTCTCACTAATACACTGGCATCAGTTTACGCCAAAGGCGGGGATACTACAACCTCTATCAAACTACAAAAAGAAGCGTTGGAAAAAGCCCGTAAAATAAACAACTATATAAGGCAGATACAAACACTTACCGGGCTGGCAACTACCTACGGCAATCGTAACACGGCCAAATCATTAGACTACTGGAAACAGGCTTTACAATTATCAGAAAGCCGTAATGCCTATAAAGAACAGGTAGATGAGCTTAACGCCATTGCCAACATCCACGAGCTGCAAAAGAATTATACTGAAGCCTATAAAGCCCGCAATAAGCAATACAAAATAGCCGACGAGTTTTTCTACAAAAAGATGAGCCGGCAAATAGTTAGCCTGCAAAATGCGTATGAACTCAACCAGTCAAAGATCCGCGAGCAGCAGCTTAGGTTTGAGAATAATCGCCGCGACCTGCAGCAGCGCATATCGTACGGTATTATAGCAGCCGTGTTTTTGATACTGATGGTGTTGATATGGTTCTATTTCCGCACACGTAAACTCAATTATCTCCTCAACAACACCAACGCCGAACTGCAGGAATCAAATACTGCTAAGGATAAAATTTTCTCTATCCTGGGGCATGATCTGCGCTCGCCTTTCATTTCGGTGATCAACCTGTTAGAAATTATTGATGATGACGATCTGGAACCTGAGCAACGTAAAGAATTGTTGAACCAGTTAAAGGATAATACTACCGTTTCTTTAGAGACCCTGGACAGCTTGCTACGATGGGGACAGAAACAGATAAAGGGTATCCCTATCAACCCATCAGCATTTAATGCAAGGGCTTTTGTTGATAAGGCTGCTATCTTCCTGGCGGGCGTAGCCGGCAATAAGCGTATAACAATAGAAAACAACGTTCGCGACAATATCAACATCTTTGCTGATCCGGATCATTTTGAGTTCATTATCCGTAACCTGCTCTCAAATGCGGTAAAATTTAGCGCAAATAACAGCAAAGTGGTAGTAAGTGCCGAGAAGCATGATGATAATGTGGTTGCGCTTACCGTTAAAGATAGCGGGATAGGCATAGCGCCCGAGAAACTCAACGAGATATTTGACCTCAGCAATATCAGTACCCGTGGCACCGGTAACGAGAAAGGTACCGGCCTTGGCCTGTTGCTATGTAAAGAATTTGCCGAAGCCAATAATGGCAGCATCAACGTAACCAGTCAACAAGGCAAAGGTTCGGCTTTTACCGTAATCCTGCCTGTAGCTTAAAGTGGTTGCTCGTTATTATCGCTCGCCACCTCTTCTACCTCGCGCTCAACGGTTAAAGTACACTCGCCAACAAACAACGCTAAAGCACCAACTGCAGCCAATACAGGTGCTAAAACAGCTGCAACCACACCAATAGACAGCGGGAAACTCATCAGTTCCTTCCCTGCTTTATCGTTTATGGTAATGCGGGTGATGTTACCTTCTTCAATTAGCTCTTTTATTTTGTTAACCAGGTGCTTGCCGCTAAGGTTAAAAGTTTCTTTAGTTTTCATACCATTTAGATGATACAGCTTCAGGAATGTTACAAACTATCAGGCAACTGCTTCTATTTGCTGCAACGGCACTTCAATAACATAGGTAACACCTTTACCAGGCTGAGTATCGATATCCAGGTGCCCGCCAACATAAGCAATCCGCGATTCGATGCTTTTCAAACCGAGCCCCTTGCTGGTTCTCATCAGTTTCTCCTTATCAAATCCAACACCATCATCAATGATCATCAGTGTAAGCTCGGTATCATGGTTAATGAGTTCGATATGGATACTGCTGGCTTTGGCATGCTTAAATATATTGCCGATGATCTCCTGCATACTTCGGTATAGCATTAGCATGGTGGTTTTATCCAGATCGAGATTTTCAGTATTCACCCACTCCGTGTGGATCTCGAGTTGCTTTTTACTATTAATACGGCAAATAAATTCTTCTATACCCTGGCGCAGATCTTTGTTCAGCAAATACGGCGGCATCATACTGTGCGATAGATTGCGCACCTCAACAATAGAGTCATCTATCATCTGCAAAGCATTATCATCCGTAATATTATAATTATCCTGACTGATCTCTACATGCCTGCGTGCAGTGCACAGTAACTGGCCAACACCATCATGCAGTTCGCGGGCAAGGCGCTGGCGCTCGTTCTCTTCGGCATCCATAATACCCTGGGCACGCAGGCGTTGCTCTTCTAACATCGCGGCGTTAAACTTAGCCTGCTGGCGCGTGCGGTAACGATTGTACAATAGGTACAATACCAAACCGGCAATAATTATGGTAGCCAATAAGGCATAAATACCAATACGATTGCGGCTCAGTTCGGCTTCCTGTTCGCGCGAGCGGGCGGTTAGCAGCTTGTTCTCCTGCTCCTTCTTGTTAGTTTCGTATTTGGTTTGTAGTTCCTCAATATCTTTGCTGTGCTTGGCATCCATCACCTTGTTCTTAAACTCAAGGTGTTGTTTTTGATATTCATAAGCATCTTTGAACATGCCTCTCGCAGCGTAGGTTTGGCCTAATATCTCGTAAGCATACAATTCGAGCTCGTTGTATTTTAAAGATTTTGCTTCTTGTAGCGTTTCGAGAAAATTACCTGTGGCTTCTTTCAGTTTATTCTGTTTCAGGTAAATCTCACCTATGTTGGTTACCGCCAGCACCTCGCCTATCTTATCACCTACGCCGGCCCTTAGATCTTTAGCCTCGCCCAGCGCTTTCAATGCAGGTTCATATTGATTTTTAAGCGATAACGCCGACGCGAGATAATCCAGCGCGTAAGACATTCCCACTTTATCGTTATCCGCTTTATAAAGCGTGTAGCTGCGTTTAAAATAGGTAGCCGCGCTATCTGCGTTCTCCATATCCAGAAACATTAGTCCGCGGTTGTTTACTGCGGTCGGCAGTAGCTTTTTTGCATGGATAACATCAGCAAACCGTACCGCTTTTTGGCTTACCTCATTGGCCTCTTTAAACTTTTTTGTACGCAGGTAAAAGATGGTCATATCAGAATACAATTCGGCTAAGCCTGATGTATCTTTAATGCTGCTATAAATATTTTCCGACTGGAAATACCAGCGTAAACTTTCATCATATTTACCGGATAGATAATTGCCAAGGCCGCGCAGAAATGCTCCCTCGCCTTCAAGTTTAGTTTGCTTGCTTTGTTTGGCCTCATTATACGCCTGCGTAGCAAAGGATATTACTTTGCCGAAATCTTTTTGTTTGTTGGCCCGTGCCGAATCTAATAATTGGCGGATGTTTTGGGCACCGGCCTTAAAACCGGCAAATAGCAGTAAAAGCGCAAGCAGGAGGACACGGTTCATAGCATAAGGTTTAACAACTTAAAAATAAGTAGCTGATACCTCATTAGCATTATTGGGCAGGTAAAATAGCGCAAATGTAGTAGCCTGTATCTGCCGAACATATAAAGCCATTAAATTGTATAATTGTACATGAAGATATTTCAACAGATAACAGATCTTCCGCAGGTAAGGCGCGGTTTCCATATCATTACACGCGAAGTAATTAACGCCCTGCCGCAGATAAGCGAGCTTAAAACCGGCATGTTACAGGTGTTTATACAGCATACCTCGGCCTCGCTTTGCATCAATGAGAACGCCGACCCTACCGTTCGGCAGGATTTTGAGATGTATTTTAACAAGGCTGTACCCGAGAATGACCCCGATTACCTGCATGACTATGAAGGCTCTGACGATATGCCGGCACATCTGAAAGCAGCTATGCTGGGCGCTTCAGTCTCTATCCCTATCCGTAACGGCCGTTTGGCGTTAGGTACCTGGCAGGGTATTTATCTTTGCGAACACCGCAACCATGGCGGCAGCCGCACTATTGTGATCACTGCCTGGGGCGAGTAGGTCATGATGTCGTGAAAACACCCTTAATTTGGCGCGGCCGACCATCATTCTCTTAAACTGCTTTACCCTACATTTGCTTTAAAACTATAACGTTATGGATTGTATAGAAATAAGCAACAGTACCAAACAGCTTCTCATTACAAAAGCAGTGATAGAAAAGGGAGAAATAAATACCGCATGTATCAACGGGTTACGAATGCGTGATGTTGCCGCCATCAATATAGTAATAGAGGACGCCAACCTCAGCGATCTGGAAATAAAATACGCCCAGTTAGGCGGCGCTTACATCCATGATATAGGCCTACCACCTGCCGGTCATCCCTACTACGACCCCAATGCAGAACAAAGACCGTTAAGATTTGAGAATTGTGACCTGCATGGCAGCACAATTACAAATTGCGATCTAAGCATGATAAATATCATCGATTGTAACACCACAGGCCTTACCATTAACGGTATTTCCGTTGATGATCTGCTAAAAGCATACAAAGGCTAAAACCTTAATTGTCTTGCTCCTGGCTTTCGGCAACCATTGGATTGATAAAGCTGGTAGCATGGTTTTCATTCACCACATCTGGGCTGTCAAAATCTTTTTCAACCGATAAATGCATATCATCCTGCACAGCCTCAAAGCTGACCTTATCAGTTGCCGTCCATTCATCGGCAATTTTCTCAGGGATTATCAGGGCAATGATATTATTTTTAAAAGACACGGATATTTTGGTTTCCGCTGTACGTTGTATCACGTAGGTTAAATTATCGTCACCAAACTGCACTTTCTCTTTGTACAAACCATCGTGTGCAAAGGCTTCAACTTCTGATGGTGTAAGGTGATATTTCAAACTGTTGTTACTAACGCAGATTTTCATAATTGGGTAGTAAATTAAAATTTGAGCCGTTTTATGGCATGCCTTGTTACAACAATAATGTTGCCGTTTTAGAGATCAGAGGCTAAAGATCAGAGATTAGTTTTAAAATTCGTTCATCATTGCGCGCCCTATCATTCCACCCTTCACCCTTTAATTTGTTATGTTTGCTGCATGAAGGTTACGGTGCTGGCGTTTGGTATTGCCAAAGATATTTTTGGGGCTTCATCTGTTGAGGTTGAAATACCTGGAGATACTACTGCCGCTCGATTAAAGGCCGTTCTTGAGCAAAACTACCCAAGGTTAAGTAAACTTGCCAGTTATATGCTTGCTGTAAATAACGAGTATGCCGGTGATGACATGCACATTAAAACCGGCGATGAAATTGCCCTGATACCACCAGTTAGCGGCGGATGATATGAAAACCAACATCCAACTACTTACCGAACCACTTAATGTGCAGGCATGCGTTGATTGGGTAATATCGCCCGGTTGTGGGGGTATTGACGTTTTCATCGGAACCGTACGTAACCAAACCAAAGGCAGAACTGTAGTAAAACTTGACTTTGAAGCTTATAAACCAATGGCTATAAGCGAAATGAATAAAATAACCGAACAAGTATTTGAACAATTCCCTGTTGAAAAGGTACTCATTCACCACCGAACGGGCACTTTGCAAATTGGCGATATACCTGTTATTATAGCGGTAGCCGCTGCCCACCGCGATGCTGCTTTTTCTGCTTGTCGTTATATCATCGATACGCTGAAACAAACCGTGCCGATATGGAAAAAAGAATACTTTGAGGATGGTGAGGTTTGGGTTGGTGCAACGCCGTAGAAAGCATTATGTCATTTCGAACGAGCGACAGCGAGGAGAAATCCTGTTACTCTGTACGTTCAGCTTAGCATTAATATCAAGATTTCTCACTGTCGTTCGAAATGACAGGAATTTGTTATCCTACCACGTACTTACCCCACCTTTTAGCGAATAAACTTTAACCTGCGGCAATTTCTCCTGCATCAGCTTTACCGCTTCGGCGCTGCGCTTGCCTGATGAACAGTAGAACACATAAGATTTTTGGGGGTCAAATGTGTCGAGGTTATCTGCCAGCTCATCCAGTTCAAAGTGCATGCCGCCTATGTTAAACTCATCATGTTCCTGGTCGGTGCGGATGTCCACCAGTTGCATAGAACCATCGGCAATGCCTGCTTTGGCAATTTCGGCATCAATAACGCCAACCTCTTGTGTAGGTTGAATACTTGTAATTACTGTATTATTGTTGTTAAGCTTGATGATCCTGCTTTGCATAGTTTGCGCATCAAATACAAGCACCTTTCCGGCAAGCAACTCGCGTGTTTGGGTGAGGTACTTAATCACCTCATTAGCCTGCATACAACCGATAATACCTGCCAGTGTAGGGATAACGCCGCCGGTTGCACAGTTGGGTATCTGCGTGGCATCAACCTGTGGATACAGGTCGCGATAATTGGCAGAGCGGCTACCATCAGCGTTGACAATATTCCATATTGCTACCTGTCCTTCAAACTGATAAATAGCGCCGTAAACCAAAGGTTTGGCAGCTATAACTACAGCATCATTTAGTAGATATCGTGTTTCAAAATTATCGGTACAGTCAACTATAATATCATTACTATTAACTAATTGACTAACATTACCGGAAGTTATTCTTTTAGTTATAGCAGATAATTTCACCTGTGGATTTTGAAGCGACAAGCGTTCGCAGGCCACAACAGATTTAAGCGAACCAATATCGGCGGGCGTGTATAGAATTTGCCTGTGCAGGTTGCTTTCTGATACCGCATCATCATCTGCAATAGTGATATTCCCCACACCTGCTGCTGTTAAATATTGGGCTACCGGGCAACCTAAACCACCGGCACCCACTATCAATATGCGGGCATCCTGCAACCTTTGCTGGGCCTTTTCATCAAAGCCCGGCAAAGCCATCTGGCAGCTATATCTTTCCCAATCCGGCTGCATCATACATTGATATTAGATTTAATAATAGCGCGGATCCGCTCTGCCTCTTCAGGTGTATTGGCGTTGGCCAAAGCATCATTACCGGGATTTGTAAGCAAATGCACATTACTATTGATCAAAACCTTACGCGGGCAGGTAATCCCTTCTGATAAAAATTGAAGTAATATGTCATAACTTTCCGGTTCATAGATAGTTATAACAGGCTCGGGCAAGTCTTTGTAATCGCTTTTAAAAGCTGTAGCAATGGCATTTGTATTACGGTTATCCGTCAGCGTTTGAATAACAGTTCTGTCCACCAGTGGCAAATCGCAGGCTACTACCAGCCAGGCAGCATCAGGTTGTTCGCGTAAGGCGGAGAGTATCCCGCCCATGGGCCCTAAGCCTATAAAAGTATCCCGCAGAGTATTGTATCCTTTATCCACACCATCCTGTTGCTCATCATCTCTGCAGGAAATAAACACCTCATCGCAAAATTCTTCAAGCATATCAGCCATATGATAACGTTGCTCTTTACCATGCCAGTTAATAAGGCTCTTATCTTCGCCCATGCGGTTACTCTTACCGCCGGCGAGCACCAAGCCGTTTAATCTGGTTCTAAACTCGTTTGAAGTCACGCTTACCCCCTGTTTTTGCTATCAGTTTGGTTTCCCTTATCACAATATCATGGCTCATAGATTTGCACATATCGTAAACGGTTAAGGCTGCTACAGATGCGCCAACCAAAGCTTCCATCTCCACACCTGTTTTAGCAGTGATATTGGCAGTACATTCAATAACCAGTTCGTTTGCGTCTGAGAAACGGATATCCACCTTACAATTCTCCATTCCCAATGGATGGCAAAGCGGTATCAGATCACCGGTTTTTTTTGCGGCCATTATACCTGCGATGATGGCCGTTTGAATAACCGAACCTTTTTTAGTTTGCAGATCGCCGCTAACCAGATGTTGTAATACTTCATCGGGCAAAACCACAATACTTTGCGCAATAGCTGTACGGTGGGTAACCTCTTTGGCCGATACATCAACCATGGTGGCATTGCCTCTATCATCTAAGTGGGTGAACATTGACCGCTGATTAATTTGATTATAGGATTATTTGATTTCTTTAAAACTTCCATACATGGAATACTTCGCCGGCTTTGAAGTTGCTTTGCTCTGCGGTTAGCTCTATAAACGCATCTGCATCTGCAAGATTGGCAAAGTCTCCTGAACCATTTCCTTCAATGGGTGTGGCCATTAAAATACCATCATTGGTAAAGTTAAGTTTTACCTGCAGAAAAAACTGAAGTGGCACCGTAAAAGTAAAGTCATTACTTAGGCGGGCATAAACAGGTAGCTCCTTTGGTAAGCCAAGAGATTGATTTAACCAGGGCAAGAAATACCGGTACATACACATAAATACCGATACAGGGTTACCGGGGAATGCGAAAACAAACTTACCATTTGCGTGCCTGCCAAACCAAAACGGCTTGCCGGGGCGTTGTGCTACTTTGTGGAAGAGTTTAGTCACTCCGGCATCTTCAAGCGCTTGCGGTATATAGTCATACTTACCCATAGAGATACCGCCGGTAAGCAATATCACATCATAGGTTTGCAGGCAACCCAATAGTTTGATATCAATAATAGCCTTATCATCCGGCATGTGCATCATATCGGCATCAATGCCCTGGGTTTTAAGGATGGCTTTAATGGTATAATTATTAGACCGGCGTAATTCGTATTCAGATGGAATGTCGGCTGCATCAACCAGTTCATCGCCTGATGATATCACCACAATTTTTGGTACTCTTTTAACCGACAATGATGTTTTCCCAACCGAAGCAGCCAGACTGACAACAGCTGCATTAATCATCCTGCCGCTTTTGGCAATTACATCGCCATTCAGTTTGTCTTTTCCTTTAAGGTGGATGTTTTGACCCCGTTTAATATCATTGATGTTTATAGTCGCTACCCCATCTGCTATTATAATATCCTCGTAACGGATCATCGTATCTACTGACGCATGCAAAGCCGCGCCGGTCATGATCTCGATACATTCATCAGGCTCATCTATACTAACAGGCTCCTGCCCCGCTGCCTGCGTGGCCTTTATACGGAAAGTGTTTAATCCGTTAACAATTGCGACATAGGAAACCGCTATACCATCTACGGTAGCACGGTTAAAGGGTGGCAGATCGCGGTCGGTAATAATATCTTCGGCAAGTACTTTGCCCAACGCCTGTTCAAAAGGCAGCAGTTCCTCGCCATAGTTGGTTACCTGCGATAAGATAATATTTTCAGCTTCCTGTACGGCTATCATATTGTTTACCCCCCTATTGTTGCCATTGATTCACTGGCGGGGTTTTCCAGTCGTTTTTGTTCGGCTTGCCAGCCATCTTTTTCGCGGGTGCTGAAGGCGCGTTTTAAAGTTGATGTTAGTTCGGCATCACTCATGCCTAAACGCATCAGGTCTTTGATATTCAGTACACCATCATCATACAGACAATTCTTCAGCATTCCATTTGGCGTAACGCGGACACGGTTGCACGTACCGCAAAAAGTACGCGAGTAAGCAGCTATGATACCAATGCTGCCTTGATGGCCGGGAATCTGATAGTTATAAGCAGTAGAAAACTGCGGGTCGGGTATTTTTTGAATGGATGGATAGGCTTGTCGTATCTCGTCAAATATCCTCACGTAGTCCCAGGCAATGCCACTATGCTGATGGCCGTCGCCGTTGAACGGCATCTCCTCTATAAATCTTACGCTTACCGGCAATTCTTTTGTCAACTCAACCAGCGGAATGATATCCTGCGTGTTTTTGCCGGCCATCACCACGGTGTTTATCTTCATATCAAAATCCTGCTTCAACAATTCCTGAAGTGTATCCAATACAGCCGAAAACTCATCTCTACGCGTAATCGCGAAAAAGCGACCGGCATCCAGGGTATCTAAACTCAAGTTAATCGAGCGTATGCCTATCTTTTTCAAATCAGCGATGTATGGCGCGGTTAAAACACCGTTAGTGGTGATGGTTAACTCCTTCAAACCATCCAGCCCGGATATTGCCGTAAGCAGTTGCATCATATCCTTGCGCACAAATGGCTCGCCACCTGTAATGCGGATCTTTTCGATACCCATGCTCAGCATTACACGGCACATGCGCAGCATTTCATTATAGCTCATCAACTTTTTACGCGACAACCAATCCAGCCCCTGCTCCGGCATGCAATAAAAGCAGCGCAGGTTGCACTTGTCGGTAACGGCAAGGCGCAGGTAGCTAATTTTTCGTCCGTGGTTGTCTAAGAGCATAGCGTTCGGCAAGGTCGTAAAAAAAGGAATGCGATAAAACAAAAAGAGACGCGAAGTATCGCGTCTCTACATGAAATATGTCTTCAGAACAATCCTTTATTTAACCACAGAGAATTTATAGATAGACTGTGTTTTATAAGTCTGGCCTGGTTTTAACTCTGTTGACGGGAATGTTGGCTGGTTCGGAGAATCAGGATAGTGTTGAGTCTCCATAGCAAATGAGGTACGGAACTCATCTTTCTTACCATTCTTCATCACGTTTTGCGATTGCATAAAGTTACCGCTGTAGAACTGCAGCGCAGGCTCCTCGGTAAATATCTCCATTTTGATGCCGCTTTTGTCGCCAACAACGGTAGCTATTGGTGTGCTGATATCGTGCTTGCTTAGCACAAAGTTATGGTCGTAACCTTTGCCATCTTTCAATTGCTCGTTCTCCTGGTTGATACGCTCGCCAATTTTGGTTGGTTTAGTAAAGTCAAAAGGTGTACCTGCAACCGCATCTATTTTACCTGTAGGGATCAGTGTTCTATCTACAGGGGTATAATTATCTGCATTTATTTGTACCAGGTGATCTAAAATGGTACCGCTGCTTTCACCGTTCAAATTAAAGAAAGCGTGGTTAGTTAAGTTAACAACTGTATTCTTATCAGTAGTAGCAGAGTAGCTCACTTTCATCGAGTTATCGTCAGTTATCTGATAAGTTACTTTAACATTTAAGTTACCTGGGAAACCACCTTCCATATCTTTAGCCAGGTAGCTTAACTCTAAAGTAGCACTATCAATTTGCTTAGCATCCCACACCACTTCCTGGAAACCCGGATGGCCACCATGCAGAGTATTAATACCGTTATTGGTAGCCAAAGTATATTCTTTGCCATCCAACTTGAATTTACCTTTAGCAATACGGTTACCGTAACGGCCAATAGTTGCACCGTAGTAAGGCTCTTTTGAGTTGATAAAGCCATCAACACTCTCAAAACCTAAAACCACATCAGTTAGTTTGCCATCTTTATCAGGTACCAGCAGGCTCACAATACGGCCACCATAGTTGGTAACAGCTGCCTCAACCCCGTTTTTATTTTTAAGGATGTAAAGATGCGTTTGCTTACCGTTAATGGTTTTCTCAAAAGCAGATGCTTCCGGTAATTTTGGTGTAGTTTGGGTAGAGGTACTATCTGTCATGGTTGATGTTGTTTTTTGCGCTGATTGATTACAGGCTGCAAACGTTACGCTTGCTGCCAGCATCACCGCCAAAGTTGCTTTATTAATTGTGTTCATCATCATATTTGGTTGATATTGTTTCTGTTTTTAATTGCCAGATGGCGCTTTTAATTCAACGCCTTCGGCCACCGGATCGCCAAAATTTGGTGAACCGTCGGCATTCCAGGTAAACTTTTGCATACGTGGCGAGCGGAAACCGCCACAGCCCTGCCCTGCTTTTGAGTTGGCGTGATAGATAATCCAGTCCTCTTTACCATCAGCTGATTTAAAGAAAGAATTATGGCCCGGCGCGTAAACGCTTTTTTCAACGTTTCGCTGAAACACCGGCTTGTCTGATTTCTTCCATGATTTCGGATCCAAAAGGTTGCTGTTGCCAGATGCCGTAAGCATACCTAAGGCATAAAAATCAGTCCAACAACCACTTGCCGAGTAAATAAGGAATAGCTTATTACCGTGTATCAATATCTCGGGTCCCTCATTCACGTTTACATGCTGCGGATTGCTGTCTTTACCCAAGTCGCCGTTCTTCTCCCAGTCAAACAGCGGCCCTGATATTTTTGAGCGTTTACCCTCTATCGTCCATGGGTTTTTCATTTTAGCGATGAATATATCCTGTTGTCCATTATAATCTCCTTCCCAGCCCGACCAGATCATGTACAACTGGCCTTTATGCTCAAACACCGATCCGTCTATGGCCCATTTGTCGGTTGCATCACCAACCTGGCCTTTAAAAGTCCAGGTGCCTTTGGTTGGATCGGCTGATGAATTTTCTACCACATACATGCGGTGGTTATTATTATCGCCATCGTCGGCGGCAAAATACATATACCATTTGCCGCGCAGGTAATGCAGTTCGGGCGCCCAAAGCTCTTTAGAGTGTTTGGTACCGGCAGGCGGTTCCCATACCACATGCTTTTCGGCGGTACCGAGGTCGGCCATGTTTTTGGTTTTCCAGATAGTAAGGTTTTTACCGGTGGAGTTGGTATAATAATAGTACCCACCCTGATGGATCACCCATGGGTCTGCCCCCGAAGGAAGCAGCGGGTTGGTAAATGTTTTTTGCTGTGCCATAGCTGCAATTGAGCACAGCATCAGCAAACAGCCGGTTATTATTTTTTTCATAGGTTATAAGTTCAAAGCCTCGGGGCCTAAAACAGCACTTTCGCATATATAGGTTGGCACAATACCGGTTGCCTGTATGCGGTTCTCGGCATCCTGCGGCAGTGTATTACCTGATAGTACCAGTACCGTATCCAAGCCAAATTTATTCCCGCCGATGATGTCAGTTTGCAGCGTATCGCCCACCATCACAATCTGCTTTTTGCTGATAGGGCGATAGTCGCGGATGAGGTCATACGCAAACATAAACATCTGCGAATCGGGCTTACCAAAACGGATAAATTTCTTACCAACGATGGTCTCTATCATTTGCGCTATACCACCAATTGCAATGCTTACATCATGTTTTGATGTGGGGTAAGCATAATCGGTATTGGCTACAATGGCTGGTATAGTACGTTTACGCAAAAGGTTTACGGTTTTATTGATATCATGAAACCAGTCGAATCCTTCATCGTCCATAAACACCAGCGCGTTTACCTTATCAATATTGGTATGGTCAACATCTCGCACAGGCAATGTTTTTAAACCGGCGCTCTCAATATAGTGAGCCGATTCATCGGTACCCAAATAAGCTACATAACCACCATCTACCTTAAGTTCAAGGTACTCTTTAGTTAATTGGCCCGATGATATGATCCTGTTTGCATCAACAAAGTGCAGACCTTTTTTGTGGTATGACTCCGCCAGTTGCGCCGGACTACGAGATGCATCATTGGTAACAATGTAATACTCCTTGCCCTGCGCCGCCAGGTACTCAAATGTCCGCTCAATACCGGGCAGCAACCCGCTGTGGGTTTTTAAAACACCAAACGCATCAAAAAATACGATATCATAACGGTCAATAATCGATTTAAAATCCTCAATGCGTTTCATGTTTTAGTTCAATTGTTCATTAGTTTATTGGTTCATTGGGCCTGTACACAGCACTATTCAAGCCCCAAGGCCTTTATAATAATCTCGGCATCGAAATCCCTGTCAACCGATGGCAGGTAAATTTCCAGTGCCTCGGCCTGTAGTTTCTTGGCGTACTGCTCGCTAAAGAAGTATTTACCATCTTTTATCACATAATTAAGGATAAAGAAACGGTAGGCCTCTTTCAGGAAACGGATCTCATCAGCCGTTATAGGGTTCACTTTGTGGTATTCCTGCAGGAAGAGGATAAACCGGTCTTCCATCATTGGGCCTATCACGTAGCTGAATACTGTACGGTCGCCGGCATCTGACACCACCCTGCTAAAGAAATAAAAATCGAGCAAACGGTAGCTCATCCTGAACCAGTCGTAATCCCAGCGGGAGAACAATTCCAACTCGGGCGTAACCGAGAAATTGCCGATATTCCAGTCGATAAATACCGGGATGATCTCGAACGAGCTCATATTATAGCGCGAACGGTTCTTCAGAAACTGCTCACAGTGGTATTTCAACAGATCAACTTGCGCACGACTGCCAAATTTTGCTTCATCTTTCTCTAACTGACGCTGCAGATCGTAAATATCGGTACGTAAGGTTTTGGATGATTTGGGCACCACGTTCTTCACCCTTGAGCAGGCTTTGTGGAACTTACCTATCTGGCTGCCCAGTTTTTTGATCATCTCGTCATCTAAGCGGCGCGGCAGGCGCTCTGCCATGCGGGTTGGATTATAGAACACTACCCATGCATCATCTTTACCGTTTTTATAACGATAAATGTAAACGCGGTTATTCTTCAGTAACGATTTAGAAAGCAAGTTCTCGAACGGATATAGCAGGTTGTTTGAAAGTGCCTGTATAATGCGGTGATCCTCTTTAAAATGCTCAAACTTACCAAAGAAGGATAGCTTGGCAATAACTATATCATCGTCATCAAAAGTGATGCGGTAAACGTGATTAGTAGACACCATAGCACTGATATCATCAATACTGCGGATGGTTTTTGATTTATCGTACCCTTCCCAGGCCGATTGTATGATCAGGTGAAAGTCCATTTTCTGAACCGGGACTAAGCGAGTTTATTCCCGGCGATTATATTGGTTAATGCGGCTAATATACTATTGTTTTGATATTTTTTAAATGTAAATTCTACACATAAAATAATCAGATCGACTCAAAGTAGCGCTTCAACTCCCAATCACTTACACTTTTAGCATATTGCCTGTGCTCCCATAAACGGGTTTGCGTAAAATGTTTCACAAAGCCTTCACCGAAAAGTTCTTTAGCAATGGCAGAATTTTGCATAGCCGTGGCGGAATCAAACAGGTTAGAATGTAATACGCCGTTGGCCTTATTAGCGTAACCGTTGCCTTTGGTTGCCTCAATATCAAGCTTTAGTTTATTTTTGATACCATACAGGCCCGATGCCAGTGCTGCTGCGATGGCCAGGTAAGGGTTGGTATCTGATCCGGGGATGCGGGTTTCAAGGCGGGTAGCTTTTTCTGATGTATTAATAACGCGCAACGCCGTAGTACGGTTATCAACCGCCCAGGTAATTGTGGTTGGCGCCCAGGCACCCTCAACCAATCGTTTATAGCTGTTAATGGTTGGCGCATACATTGGCAATAAGTGAGGCATACAATACAACTGACCTGCGAGGTATTGCTTATGCAGTTCGCTCATTTTGTTTACATCACCACCATCATAGAACAAATTCTTACCACCCTCAGCAGTCCATAAACTTTGATGAATATGACCGCTACAGCCCGGCAAGTTTTCGTTCCACTTAGCCATAAAAGTGGCAGAAATACCATGGCGCGATGCAATTTCTTTCACTGCTGTTTTAAACAACACCGCCCTGTCGGCAGCCTCTAATGTTGTTGCATAATGTATGGCGGCTTCGTAAACCCCGGGGCCGGTTTCGGTATGCAGGCCTTCTATCGGGATGTTAAATTGTGTTAGCAGGTTAAATAGGTCGTTATAAAAGCCGCTGTTTTGTGACGGACGAAGAATGGAGTAACCAAACATGCCCGGCGATAATGGCTGCATATTGGCAAAACCTTTATCCTGCAGGCTTTGCGGTGTTTCCAGAAAGTTGAACCATTCAAACTCTTGTGCGAACTGTGCGATATATCCTAAAGCGCTGCACTCGTCAACAATCTTCTTCAATAAACTACGCGGGCACACATCCAAAGCTTTTTTATCCGGGCCGGTATAATCAGCTAAAAAGAATGGTACATTATCTTCCCACGGTATCATGCGGAAGGTTGACAAGTCGATATAACACTGCTTATCAGGATAGCCGCTGTGCCATCCGGTTACATCAACATTATCATAAGGCGCATCGGTGCTATCCCAGCCAAAAACCACATCGCAAAAACCATAACCACCTTTCAGACCATCCAGAAACTTTTGTTTGCTGATCACCTTGCCGCGCAAAATGCCATCTACATCGGCAAAGGCAAATTTTACTTTCTGGATATTATTATCGTTGATATAGGATATAACCTGTTCTGTATTCATTTTAGATGGATAAAACGCCAATTTAAACAAGAAAACTGAATTTTTGTACCTTTAAACACATGACCAACCTTCTTTTTGTTTACGGCACTCTTCTCCAGGCCGATAACGATTTCGCATTGTACCTGCGCGCAAACTGTAAGTTTATATCATTTGGTACTACTCCCGGCCAGCTCTATGATCTTGGAGAATACCCAGGCTTAGTTGAAACGAACCAAAGCAACCAGCTGGTTTACGGCAGTGTTTACCAGATGCAAAACCCATTTGAAGTTTTAAAGCAGCTGGACTTTTATGAGGGCGTTGGCCCTGACGAAGAGCAACCCAATCTTTACCGCCGCGAGCTGGCAGATATTAACACCGAAAAAGGCACTATCACCGTATGGGTTTATGTTTATAACCGCAGCGTTGGTAATGCCCCGCTCATCCCCGATGGAGATTACATAAAGTACCTAAACAAAAAATCCCCCGGTTGATGAAACCGGAGGACTTGAATGTTAAAATAGGCGCAGGGATATTATATCTTAGCAGATTTTACTGTTTTGATAATTACTGCAGCTACTTTATATGGATCGGCAGCAGAGTTAGGGCGACGATCTTCCAGGTAACCGCTCCAGCCGTGGTCAACAGCGTAAAGAGGGATACGGATAGATGCGCCACGGTCTGATACGCCATAGCTGAAATCGTGGATAGAAGCGGTTTCGTGTTTACCGGTTAAGCGTTGATCGTTATCAGCACCGTAAACAGCAATACACTCAGCAACTGCAGGGCGGAATGCCTCACAAACAGCTTTAAATTTCGCTTCGCTGTTAGCAGTACGCAATAAAGTGTTTGAGAAGTTAGCGTGCATACCAGAACCGTTCCAGTCTAACTGACCAAGCGGTTTACAATGCCAGTTTATTGCTACTCCGTATTTCTCGCCAATACGCTCTAATAAGTAACGTGCAACCCAGATCTGGTCACCAGCCTCTTTAGCACCTTTAGCAAAGATCTGGAACTCCCACTGACCGGCAGCAACCTCAGCGTTGATACCTTCAACGTTTAAGCCAGCCTCTAAACATACGTCTAAGTGCTCTTCAACAATCTCACGACCGTAAGCGTTGTTTGCACCTACCGAACAGTAGTAAGGGCCTTGCGGGCCTGGGTAACCACCTGCCGGGAAACCAAGCGGTTTGTTAGTTGCAGGATCCCAAAGGAAATACTCCTGCTCAAAACCAAACCAGAAATCGTTATCATCATCTTCAATGTGTGCACGGCCGTTTGACTCGTGTGGCTGGCCTTTTGAATCCAACACCTCACACATTACTAAATAAGCATCTTTTCTTTGTGGATCAGGAACGGTAAAAACCGGTTTCAAGATACAATCTGATGAGCCGCCCGGTGCCTGCTCTGTTGATGAACCATCAAAGCTCCAGTTATCAAGGTCTTCTACTTTTCCGCTGAAACTTTTAACAATTTTTGTTTTGCTGCGCAGGCTTTGGGTTGGTTTGTAGCCGTCAAGCCAGATGTACTCGAGTTTTGTTGCCATTTTTAATGATAAATTTGAATTTTTTAAGTTTAATTATAGTTCCTTATAAAATCAGTTAGTCTTTACGCTGCTAATTTAGAGTATTTTTATAAATTCAATAACTTTTTTGAAAAAATTTATAAAAAATCGAACTAAAAATTATAATTATTCAACAAATCTTCATTTTGTATAAAAATCAATACAGTTTATTATGCTAACATAATATATATCACACGATCAATTTAAATACTGATAAATTTATTATCGTTAAGCACAAATATTTCACCCTACTTTGCTGAGGCAACGCCCCAATAACAAGCTCTTCTTATCTTTTTCAGGCCGTTTACATCGGCTTTTATCTCTGTTTTCGCGTCATCCTTCAGCAAAAACAACTTAGATGCTGTATTATCATATACAAATGATGATAAAACAGCTCCAGATTTACTTTTATTTATAACATCCAGCTTCAAAGCGTTGGTGGAAATATGTTTGCTTGCCGTATCTGCACTCGTTTCTGCCGGTACCCAATTAATTTCGTATTTAATATCCGATGAATTTGCCGGAACATTCAGTTTTTTAAATTCATCTGTGGTTTGCACCACTCCTATTATACATTTAATACAAGGATCGGGCACGGTAGCCAGTTTTGCATAATTTTTATCGGGGTTGTTTATTACTGCAACCTTTTTATTCTTTACAGTTACCGCAGTTTGTGTGGTATCATTTGAGGCCGGCGCAGGTTTATTGTTATTACAAGCCATCGCCATAAACAACAGCGGCAAGGCTAAAATGGTTAATATATTTTTCATCAAGGTAATTGGTTTATCAATTTAAAACGCTAATCATCAGTATTTGTGTGGATTATATAATTATTGACTATCGTTAACAAATTTCTAATTATTTTAAGGTTTCTTTAAAACGTTTGGATTTTCATTAAAAAATTACAATCTGAACGCGGAAAACTCTGTTAATTTTGTTAAAATTGCCTGATTGTATTAAAAAGATGCCCCATTGTTTTTAATGATGTGGTAAACTTTACCAAATGCTATCGGTTTTTAATAATTATAGCTGAATGTACCCTGGCATTCATAAACCATCATGAATAACAGCAATATTGGATCTGACACTACGGTTGATATAGTTTTAGTTGGCGCGGGCATAATGAGCGCTACGCTTGGCGTTATGCTTAAGCAGTTACAGCCCGATCTTACTATCGAAATTTTTGAGCGCCTTGATACCGTTGCTGCCGAAAGTTCTGATGCAATGAACAATGCCGGTACAGGCCACTCGGCTTTTTGCGAGCTTAATTATACCCCACAGCTTAAGGATGGTTCTATAGAGATAACCAAAGCCATTAAAATTGCCGAGCAGTTTGAGATCTCAAAAGAGTTCTGGTCGTTTTTAATTGAGCAAGGTTATGTGGATAGCCCTGAGAGCTTTATCCGCAAAGTACCGCACATGAGCTTTGTTTGGGGCGATGACAATGTTGAATACCTTAAAAAACGCCAGCAGGCATTGGTAAAACACCACTTTTTTAAGGATATGGAATACTCTGAAGACCATACCCAGTTAGAAAAATGGATCCCGCTGGTGATGGAAGGCCGTGATGCTTCTCAGAAAGTATCGGGTACTTTTATGGATATAGGTACCGATGTAAATTTTGGTGCCCTTACCCGCAGCCTGGTTAAAAAACTTGAACAAAAACCAGGCGTTAAGCTAAGCCTTAACCACGAGGTTGACGATATAAAACGCAACAAGGATAACACCTGGCGCATTAAAGTAAGCGACCGTAATAGCGGCGCTAAACGCAAGCTGAACGCCAAGTTTGTATTTGTTGGTGCCGGTGGCGGTGCTTTGCCCCTGCTGCAAAAATCGGGTATACCCGAGAGTAAAGGCTTTGGTGGTTTCCCGGTAAGCGGTCAATGGCTGGTTTGTACCAACCCGGCTGTTATAGCACGCCATGAAGCTAAAGTTTACGGTAAAGCATCGGTAGGTTCGCCGCCAATGTCGGTTCCGCATTTGGATACAAGGATGATCGACGGTAAAAAATCTTTGCTTTTTGGCCCTTATGCAGGTTTCTCAACCCGTTTCTTAAAAAAAGGATCATTGCTTGATTTGTTCAAGTCAATTAAGTTCAACAACATATTGCCTTTACTGGCTGTTGGCCGCGATAACATGGCTTTGACCAAGTACCTTATTGTACAGGTACTGCAATCTCCTGCCGACAGGTTAAAGGCTCTGCAAGAGTATTTCCCTGAAGCTAAAAACGAAGACTGGGTATTAGATATGGCAGGCCAGCGTGTACAGATCATCAAAAAGGATGAGAAACGTACCGGCGTGCTTGAGTTTGGTACCGAAGTGGTAACCAGTGCTGATGGCACTATCTCTGCCCTGTTGGGCGCATCACCGGGTGCATCAACATCAGTACCTATCATGATCACCCTTATAAGCCGTTGCTTTAAGGATCTGATAAACACCCCTGAATGGCAGGACAAATTTAAGCAGATGATTCCGTCTTACGGGCAATCGCTGGTTAACGATGAAGCTTTGGCTGATGCTACACGTGAGCGTACGAGTAAGGTATTGGGGTTAGCTTAAGATACGCAAGGGCATTTTAATAAATAAGTTTTTTAATTTTCACGTGCCTGTGGGAACGGATTGGCGGTAGCAGACCTGTCTTCATACCCGTCATCCTGTAAGGCAAAATTAATAGGGATAGAATACTGTACTCTTACAGGCTTGCCTTTCGTTTTACCAGGCACCCATTTTGGTGATAAAGAAAGTACGCGTACTGCCTCTTCATCGCAGCCGCCGCCTATTCCTCTGAGTACTTTAATACCGGTCAGTGAGCCGTCCTTTTCTACCACAAACGCAACTATAACTCTTCCCTGTACGTTGTTCATCCTCGCAGCTCGCGGGTAATGAATACTCTTCCCAAGATAGCGGCCAAATACAGCGTCACCACCAACAAAAGACGGGCTTACCTCCGGCAATTCCATTCCCCACTGATCTTTGCGCAGATTTTCTTCACCCTGTATGATTACACCTTGCTTATAAGTGATGGTATATACCGAATCGCCGATGTATCGTTTCCAGTCGCCATCTTCTTTTCCGTTTACTACATTACCTTCTGTGTGTTCTTTTGCGTTTTCAGGTTGCTTTATCCACTTACCGTTACCCGCATCGGTAAGAACGCCCCCTGTCGAATCTGAAAATTGTTTAAGATAAACACCGGCGGGTGAATAATTTTCTATTGATTTTAATCCCCCGTTGGGATAATAGCTAACGGCATCGCCTTCCATCTTACCTTTATTGAATGCTTTGATACTTTTGCGTTTACCATCTTCAAAATATTCATAACAAACACCTTGTATGCCATCTTCAAATCGTAAACTATCTACAGAACTAAGTGTGGCAAGTCGCAGTTTGCCGTTCATATAATAGTCGTTAATGCGGTACATGCCGCCATCAGCCTTTATAATGAACCGGATAAATTTTGCATCGCGATCATTATAAGCCATCTCATGGTTATTACGCATGTAATATGCTATAGAATCTGGTCTCACATTAGATTTTGTAGCCACAGATTGCGCCAACACGAAATTGGCCGTTAAAATACAGAGTGCTGATAAAAAGAATTTCATGCAGTGACAAAGTTTCAGGTTTTAAAAATAACAAGGAAATTCCAACCGTCAAAATGAGCCATTAATATATACTTACCGTACGTAATTTTTATATTTTTGCAGCTAACCTTACACAAGGTTCTTTTTTAAATGGATATATCAGTAGTAGTACCACTATATAATGAAGTTGAATCGTTACCGGAGCTTACCTCATGGATAAACCGTGTAATGGACGAAAATAAATTTACCTACGAGATTGTGCTGATTGATGACGGCAGTGATGACGGTTCATGGGGCATGATCATGAAACTGAAAGAAAATAATCCTTTTATAAGGGGTTTCCGTTTCAGAAGAAACTATGGCAAATCAGCAGCCTTAAACATTGGCTTTGATGCTGCCCGTGGCGATGTGGTTATTACCATGGATGCCGACCTGCAGGATAGCCCGGATGAGATACCCGAACTTTACCGCCGCATTAAAGAGGAAAATTACGATCTGATATCGGGCTGGAAAGCAAAACGCTACGATCCTTTATCTAAAACCATCCCTACCAAGTTATTCAATGCTGCTACCCGCAAAATGAGCGGCATCAACAACCTGCACGATTTTAATTGCGGCCTTAAAGCTTACCGCGGCGCTGTTGTAAAAAACATTGAAGTTTACGGCGAGATGCACCGTTACATACCCGTACTGGCCAAATGGGCCGGCTTTACCCAAATTGGCGAACAAGTGGTTGAGCACCGTGCACGTAAATACGGTAAAACCAAATTTGGCTGGAGCAGGTTTATCAACGGGTTCCTTGATCTTTTATCTATATTCTTTGTAGGCAAATTCGGCAAACGCCCTATGCATTTTTTTGGTGCAATGGGTACGCTGAGTTTCTTTGCAGGTATTGTTATTGCAGTGTGGATGCTGGCCGAGAAATTATACTTAATATCGCAGCATCTGCCTTACCGTGATGTTACGGCCAATCCTTTGTTTTATATAGCACTGGTAGCTATTATCCTGGGGTCGCAGCTATTCCTTACCGGCTTTGTTGCCGAACTGGTATCGCGTAACTCGCACGACCGCAATAATTACCAGATAGCAGAAACGATATAGATGTGCAGATATGCAAATGTGCAGGTGTGCAGATGTTTCTTTCAACATCATTAAGAATTACATAATTACATCTGCATATTTGCACATCTACACATTTAATTTTATTCATCTGCATATCTGCACATTTGAAATCTGCACATCTACGAAATGTTTTTCTCCATCATCATACCTTTATATAATCGCCCCCAGGAAATTGACGAATTACTGGATACCCTTACCCGCCAAACATATAAGCAGTTTGAGGTTTTGGTGCTTGAGGATGGTTCTGTAAACAAGGCTGATGAGATAGTAAAAAAATATACCGACAGGCTCGACCTCCGTTATTACGAAAAGCCGAACGAAGGCCAGGGTTTTACCCGCAACTTCGGGTTTGAACGCGCCAAAGGCGATTACTTTGTGATATTTGATTCGGACTGTTTGATCCCGGAGAATTACCTACAGATAGTAAACGATTCTCTTGCTACCAACTGGCTGGATGCTTACGGTGGCCCCGATGGCGCACATGCATCGTTCACCCCCATACAAAAGGCTATCAGCTATGCCATGACATCGCCTTTTACCACCGGTGGTATCCGTGGTAACAAAAAAGGGATCGGTCAGTTCCATCCGCGCAGTTTTAATATGGGTATCTCGCGTGCTGTATGGGAAAAAGTTGGCGGCTTTATCATCACCCGCCTGGGCGAGGATATTGAGTACAGCATCCGCATCCATTCATCGGGTTTTAAGATAGGCCTTATACCTAATGCTATTGTTTACCACAAGCGCCGTACTGATTTTGTAAAGTTTTATAAGCAGCTGCACTTTTTCGGCAGGGCACGTATTAACATTTACAAATTCTTTCCCTCGCAATTAAAACTGGTGCATTTTTTTCCGGCTTGCGCAACGTTGGGCATTCTGTTTACCATAATAGCCAACCTGTTTGCATGGCGTATTGCCGTATTGTGTAATGCAGTGTTGGCACTTTACATTTTGTTAATATTTTTTCACTCTCTTATAAAGAATAAATCGCTAAAAATTGCATTTTTGAGCATAATTGCTGCACTAACCCAGCTTACTGCTTACGGTTTAGGTTTTATGCAGGATTTTTGGAAACGTGTTATTTTAAAAAGGTCGTAGGGAGCGTAGTATGTATCACCCATTTTCGGTTGTGGAGACCGTAAAATCTTCATGGGATATTTTCAGAAAGAATTTTGTAACCATTATAGTTTACTCGGTTATAGCCTTCTTTTTACTGGGTGTTTTGGGTTTAGTAGCCGGTTTTATGTATACGCCAGAGGATTATTGGGGATCAATGATCGTTACTTTCATCCTCATCTGGCTGCAAGCCTACACTACGCTCGGCTTATATAAACTCATCTTTACCGTTATTGATAGCAAATACTACGATTTTGAATTTATCCAGGTGATCCCGAAAGCCAAAATGGTGGTGAGCTATCTTGTGGTAGTGTTCATATTTGCCTTTATTGTAACCAATTTAGGGATCCTGATAGATTATCTTGAAGAGCAACCCAACATACAATTTGCAATTGAAGTACTTGCCGGCCTTGGCGGCTTATACCTTGCATTAAGGGTAATGTTTTTCAACACCTTTATTGTAGATGATGACTCGGGGCCAATAGAATCTATCAAGCAAAGCTTTAAACTAACCGGCGGCTACATCATCAAGGTGATTACCATATTGCTGATCATCATTTTATTGATCGCTTTACCTGCAAAGCTTTCGCAGTACTACCCCATTATATCCATCCTTATTCTGTTCACTTACCCTTTTGTGAACATTATATTGGCTGTTACGTATCGTAAACTCATTTACAGCCATCAGGATGTTGATGATGAAATTAACGAGACCGACTGATCTGCTATGGGTATCAAAGCATCGTTAAGTAAGGTTTTTGCGTGGTTTGTTAACCGGCAGCTCAATACTATGCGCACAAATGCACTGGCGTTGCAGCAAAAAAACTTTAGCCATTTGGTTCATCAAGCTAAGAATACCGCTTTTGGGATCGACCATAATTTTGCCGCGATAAACAACTACGAAGACTTTAAGAAACAAGTTCCCGTTCGCGATTACGAAGAATTGCGCCCTTACATTGAGCGCGTAGTAAACGGCGAAGAGAATGTAACATGGCCAGGCAAACCTGCTTATCTGGCTAAAACATCTGGTACAACATCAGGAGTAAAATATATCCCGATCTCAAAGGAAAGCATGCCGGAGCATATTAAAGCTGCCCGTAACGCTTTATTAAGCTACATCCACGAGACCGGTAAAGCCGATTTTGTAGATGGCAAAATGATATTCTTGCAAGGCAGCCCTGTATTGGCCGAGAAACATGGCATCCAAACCGGTCGCCTCTCAGGCATCGTAGCGCACCACGTGCCTGGGTACCTGCAAAAGAACAGGCTCCCATCCTATCAAACCAATTGCATTGAAGACTGGGAAGAAAAGGTTGACGCCATTGTTGAAGAAACCAAGAATGAGGATATGCGCCTTATATCGGGCATACCACCATGGTGCCAGATGTATTTCGACAGGCTTTCGGCAATATCAGGCGGTAAAAAGATAAAAGACATTTTCCCGAACTTTAAACTATACGTGCATGGCGGTGTTAATTACCAGCCCTATCGCGCCCGTATGGAAGAGAGCATTGGTTTTGGGATTGACAGCATCGAAACCTACCCTGCATCAGAAGGTTTTATAGCTTTCCAGGATTCGCAGAAAGAAAAAGGTCTATTGCTGATGGTAGATGCGGGGATCTTCTATGAGTTTATCCCAAGCGATGAGTATTTTAACGAGAACCCAACCCGCATTAACTTAAAAGATGTGGACTTAGATAAAAACTACGCGCTTATTCTGAACACCAGCGCCGGCCTTTGGGGCTACAGCATTGGCGATACAGTTAAGTTTGTATCGAAAGATCCTTATAAGATCGTAGTGTCCGGCCGCATCAAGCACTATATCTCAGCCTTCGGCGAACACGTTATTGGCGAGGAAGTAGAACAAGCTTTGTTAAGTGTTGCAGCAGAAGAAGGTATAGATATTATAGAGTTTACGGTAGCGCCGCAGGTTGCACCTGAGGGCGGTCAATTACCTTACCATGAGTGGTTTATTGAGTTTGGCACCGAGCCTAAAGATATGGTAGCCTTTGCACTTAAAGTAGATAAGGCACTACAACAGAAAAATATTTACTATTTTGACTTAATTGAGGGTAACATTTTGCAGCCTTTAATTGTCAGAAGTTTAAAGAAAGATGCTTTCATTAACTACATGCGCAGCCAGGGTAAACTTGGCGGGCAAAACAAAGTTCCGCGCCTATCAAACGACAGGAAAATTGCGGATGAATTATCTGGATATATTGTTTAATTGTTGTATTGCTTTATAGAGTGATTGTGTCAAACGAAAAAAACTATCTCCAATTAGATGACTTAACTTGTTATAAGTCCTCTTTTGCTTTTACCAATGAAGTTTGGAGAATAGTTATAAAATGGGATTACTTTGCAAAAGATACAATTGGAAAACAATTTGTGAATGCAGCTGATTCAATATCAGCAAATATAGCCGAGGGGTTTGGTCGATATCACAAAAAGGATAAAATCAAATTCTATTACTACAGCTTTGGCTCTGTAAAAGAATGTGTTGATTGGTGTAATAAAGCTTTGGTCAGAAATCTGATCGATAACGAAACCCACTTACGTTTTACCGCTACATTAAATGCATTGCCGAAAGAGATACATCAATTGATAAAATTCACCGACGAACGGCTTAAAGTTTAAAACTTTTATAATTCAAACTTTGCCAACAATAAAACAATAAAACAATCGAACGTAACAACCATATTAAAAATATAGCCATCCTTGGCTCTACAGGCAGCATCGGCACACAAACACTTGAGGTGGTGCGTGATAACAAGCAGCTGTTCAGAGCTTTTATGATAACAGCACATTCAAACGCATACCTGTTGATACAGCAGGCAATTGAGTTTTTACCTGCCTATGTTATCATTTGCGATGAGAGCAAATACACCGAAGTTAAAGAAGCTTTGGCGCATCTGCCCATCAAAGTATTAGCAGGTTACAATGCGATAAAAGACCATGTAACCCTTCCGGAGATAGATGTGGTATTAACAGCTATGGTAGGCTTTGCAGGGTTGGAACCAACCATTAATGCCATTAAAGCCGGTAAAGATATCGCCTTAGCAAACAAAGAAACTTTGGTTGTTGCCGGCGATATTGTTACCAGCCTTGCCAAAGAACATAACGTAAAGATATTACCGGTTGATAGCGAACACTCGGCTATTTTCCAATGCCTTGCCGGCGAGGAAGCTAATGCTATCGAAAAGATCATCCTTACGGCATCTGGCGGGCCGTTCCGTGGCAAGTCGGCTGCGTTTTTGGCTGATGTAACCAGGGAGCACGCTTTAAAACATCCCAACTGGGTGATGGGCGCCAAGATCACTATTGATTCGGCATCGTTAATGAACAAAGGGCTTGAAGTGATCGAAGCCAAATGGTTGTTTGATCTGCAGCCTTCTCAGATAGAAGTTGTGGTGCATCCACAATCAATTGTTCACTCTTTGGTGCAGTTTGAGGATGGTTCTATAAAAGCGCAAATGGGTTTGCCGGACATGAAGCTGCCTATCCAATATGCTTTAACTTATCCGCAGCGCATTAAAACAAATTTCAAACGTTTCAGCTTTGCTGATTATGCTAATTTGAGCTTTGAGCAACCGGACATGGATACCTTCCGCAACCTTAAACTGGCTTTTGAGGCAATGGAGCAAGGGGGTAATATGCCATGTATCATTAACGCAGCAAACGAGGTGGCGGTGGCCGCTTTCCTGGCAAACGAGACAAGCTTTTTAGCGATGAGCGATGTGATTGAAAGCTGCATGCAGCAGATAGCTTACATCAAAAACCCTACCCTGCACGACTATTTGAATACTGATAAAGAAACACGCATATTTGCGCAAAATTTAATACAAAAAAT
The DNA here is from genome assembly GCF_003432115.1 of Mucilaginibacter conchicola. Taxonomy (GTDB): domain Bacteria; phylum Bacteroidota; class Bacteroidia; order Sphingobacteriales; family Sphingobacteriaceae; genus Mucilaginibacter; species Mucilaginibacter conchicola. Next base: position 135,251 of record NZ_QWDC01000001.1, on the reverse strand, counting down.
GCCGTTAAAGGCTTAACATTTATATAACTACGGATGAGCGTTTTGGTGATGGCGGGCCAGTTGATACTGGGCCTTTCAATTTTAGTGATACTACACGAGTTCGGGCATTTTTTGGCCGCCCGTGCTTTCGGAATAAAGGTAGAGAAGTTTTACCTTTTCTTTGATGCCTGGGGCGTAAGCCTTTTCAAATTCAACTACAAAGGTGTTGAGTATGGTATTGGCTGGTTGCCATTGGGTGGGTACGTAAAAATTGCCGGTATGATAGATGAATCTATGGATACCGAACAACTTGCAGGCCCGCCACAACCCTGGGAATTTAGGGCGAAACCAGCCTGGCAGCGTTTGATAGTGATGTTGGGTGGTATCATCGTTAACATTATAGTTGGTATTTTCATCTTCTGGATGCTTACCGTGCGCTATGGTGAAAGCTATACCCCGATGTCAACCGTGCAGTACGGTATTGTTCCCGGTAAGATAGGCCAGAAAATGGGCCTTAAAGCCGGCGATAAGATTACTGCAGTAAATGGCAAAGAGCTACAGCGCTTTGAAGATCTGGTAAGCTCGAAAGTGTTATTGGACAACACTGTATTCACCGTAAAACGAGGCGACTCAACATTTGATGTTACTGTGCCCCCTACTATCCTGAATGACCTGTCTGACTTTGGGATCGAAGAGTTTATCAGCATTGTACCGCGCGGCAAGTTTAGCGTTGATTCTGTTGTTGGCGAAGCTAAACGTATCGGCTTAACCAAAGGCGACAGTATTTTGGCTGTAAACAAGGTGCCCACTGTGTTCTACGATCAGTTACAGGCGCAATTATTAGCCAACAAAGGCAAAACGGTTGATCTTTCTGTTAAACGTGCAGACAGCCTATTAGACCTTAAAGCGAATATTGATAAAGAAGGCCACTTAGGCTTCTTCCGCCCCCGTAAAGAGATTTTGCCAAACCTGAAGACCATTAAATACGGTTTCTTCCAGTCGTTCCCGGTTGGTGCTAAAAGAGCATGGGGTATGTTTGCCGATAACGCAAAAGGGATCAAAAAGATCTTCTCGGGCCAGGTTAAAGCTACTAAAGCTATTTCAAGTCCGCTGGGTATTGCCGAGAAATTTGGCGGTACAGTTGATTGGGTAAGGTTCTGGAGCCTGGTAGGTTTCCTTTCAATGGTACTGGCATTAACTAACTTGTTGCCTATCCCGGGCCTTGATGGTGGCCATACGGTATTCCTTATCATCGAGATGATAAAAGGTAAACCACTAAGCGATAAATTCCTTGAGCGTGCGCAGATAGTAGGTTTCGTGCTGCTGATCTCGCTGATGGTATTCGCTTTCGGTAATGATATTGTGAAGATAGTGACGAAGAAATAAGCTCTTTAGTTAGATATTTTGAAAGCCTGCCCGTTTGGGTGGGCTTTTTTTCATGAAGTACTCTTTTAATAATATGTGTCATTGCGAGGTACGAAGCAATCTCTTAAGGACAATTATACATGCTACATACAACCTTGCTCAAAGAGATTGCTTCGTACCTCGCAATGACGTGGCGGTGAGAACGCCCTTAGATTTTCACTATCCATCAGAATGAAATTTCCACAACAAAAAAGCCGCTCCAAATTGAAGCGGCTTTGATATTTTCAACCTGTAAAATTATACAGTTGGATCTGTTGATGTGGTTTCGTCTGGAATATCGAAAGCAGTTTTCTCTCTTTTCAATATAGCTGCCCCAATAAGGCTTACAATAGACCCAAATATCAAGCTGCTGATTGCTGTGAAGATACCGCCCAGCATTGGGCCTATCTTTTTACCCATGGCCAGGGCATTATCTATCTGGTCATCAGACATGCCTTTAGCTTCTAATTGAGTGCGTTGCTCTTCCATGCCTTTAAGAAGCATCTCGGGACTTAAATACTGTAGATAAATGAAGATAAATACACCTAATAATAATCCACCGAAAAGCGAATACCTGAAACCCGGGTTAAAAGCTTTACCAAAAGTGACAAAGCCGCCCAACTGGTCTTTGTATTCTTTCTGTGCTAAAAAGCAAAACGCGATGAACGGCAAATAACTTATATACTTCAGCGCCGAGTTCTGGTCTATATTCAGTAATTGAAACGTATAGGTGATAACGATTGATACAACAACATAAATAACCGCCCATTTAGTAGCGATCTTTGTAGGATTAGGTGCGAGAGTCTCCATTTATTTAGGTTTAATTTATTTAAAGCTAACCAATATTTCCAATACCGCCATGTCAAATGGTTGGTTAACGGCATTATCGGCTATTTCCTGTTTATCATCCTCAGATGGATCAGGATTTTGGAAAAAGGTCATCATCGGGTAGAATAACTCTTTCACCTCAGAATCATCAGCCACGGTAGCGGCAATTTTATTCACCTCGCTAACCGGGCTTTCAACCAGTATCTGGTGTGCTATAACGGGCTCGTAAATACGGTGCTCATCCTGAAACTCATCCTCATCAACCAGCAGAAACTCTTTCAGATAATCTTCCAGTTCGGGCTCCAGGTCTTCATCTGCACACTCGTTCAGATAAAGCAAAAGGTTCAATAATTCGGTACCACGGTCAAGGGTTTGTTCCTCAATATCTTCCCATTCAGGGGTTTCAAGGTAATCGTCCTCTAATTTCTTAACATCCTCGCTGAAGAAGTTGATCATCAACAGATCAAAAAACACCTCTCGGAGTTCTTCTAATTGAGGGTTATCATTAAATACATTATCAAGCAGATCAACTTTGGTCATAAAGTCGGCATCTGATGAAAAAACAGCTTCGAAGTCAGCTTTAAGAGCTACAGCATCAGTGCTGCCATATTTGGCAAATGCCTGTAAAGCGGCCGCAATGGCTTTGCTTACTTTTGAATCGATCATAGGTTTTTGTTTAAAATTTTGCTATTTGATTGTTATTACAGCTTAACAATACTTTGCCTTTTAAGTTCTGGCCAATAAATGGCGAGTTGAAACTTTTTGAGCGGTTTGTAGCTCTTGTATACTCCCACTCTACATCACTAGCAAAAACTATTAGATTAGCTTGTGCGCCTTCTGTTACAGATGCAGCTTCGGTATGTAATATTTTACGAGGATTAATAGAAAGTTTCTCAACAATAAGTTCGGCGCTTAGCCCGGCTTTTAAAAGCAGTGGCAAAGCAGTTTGCAAGCCAACTATACCAAACTCGGCCACCTCAAACTCCACATCTTTAAACTCTATTTCGTGCGGGGTGTGTTGTGTTACAATGGCATCGATGGTGCCGTCTTTTAACCCGGCAATTAGCGCATCAACATCGTTTTGTGTACGTAGCGGCGGTTTAACTTTGTATTGGCTGTCAAAGCCCATTAAAGCCTCATCTGTCAGTACAAGATTATGCACAGCAACATCGCAAGTTACCTTAACACCTTTGCGTTTCGCTTCGCGGATGAGTTCAACGGCGTGTGCGGTAGATACCGTAGTAAAATGGATCTCGGCACCGGTATCTTCGGCAAGGTACAAGTCGCGGGCTATCATCAGCTCTTCGGCAAGGGCCGGGATACCTTTCATACCCAGCATGGTACTCACCACGCCTTCGTTAACTTTTGCCTTACCGGCGATGGAAGTATCCTCTGGATAAGAAATTACTTTAGCGCCGAAGTTTTGTACATAAAGCATAGCACGCTCCATTAAACCGGCATCCTGCACAGGGCGGTTACCGTCTGTAAAAGCCTTAGCGCCGCTTTTAAACATATCAAACATCTCGGCCATGTCCTTGCCCTCGCGTTTGTGCGAAATAGTGCCTAAAGGATAAATATCAACCAGGTTACCTTTGGCGCGGTTACGCAGGTATTCAACCTCTGCTTTTGAATGTACAGGCGGTTGTGTATTAGGCATTAAGGCCAGGCCCGTGAAACCACCCGCAACAGCAGCGGCAGTACCGGTTTGCAAATCTTCTTTGGTTTCTAAACCCAGTTCGCCTACGTTGCAGTTAAGGTCAAAAAAACCGGGAGAAACGTAGCTTTTGCCTGCGTCAAAAATTTCGGCGTTATCATCGTTTAGTGATGTACCTATCTTTTCAATTTTGCCGTTTTTAATCAAAATATCGGCAACCTTATTATTAAAAGGCGAAACGGGGTCAACAACAGTGGCGGATTTAATGAGTAAATTCATTAGCGCTGTTTTATGGTGGGTTTAGCTGATAACTGTAGGTACACGAGGCTCGCTTTTAGCGGTTTTGAAATACCTCACCAGCAGTATCTCGGCTCCCAAAAATATCAGGGTCAAAATTATACAAAGTTTCCATAATTGCAGCCCCCAATTTGCAGAGCTGTTAATATTATTGGTATTTAACTTTTCGCCATTGAGCAAGCCCGTGTTCTTAGGAAAAATATTCTCAAGTTGTGCGGCTGTAAGGTAACTCAGATCTGATTCGCTCCTGTTATCATTAAACGCCAGCACAGCGGCCAGGCTACCCTGTTTCATCAGATCATAAATACCGGGCGATAGCAGTTCACCGGGCGTATACAACATGGTACTCCCCTCTTGCTGCCTCACATCGGGCACTATCACCTCGCTGCCTTTAACCAGTTTTACCAATTCTTTTTCTGTTGATTGCAGCGGTACGGTCTCAATAGCATCTGTATTACCAGCAGTGTAAAATAAAGGCATATCATGCCCGCTCAACAAAGCTGTACGCAACATAATGGGCACAAATAAAGCATGTACAGGCAAATTGCTAAACTCTTCAATCAACGGCACGGCTGATACGGTTACTATACCTTTGCCCGCAGCCGTTTGCTGAAGCAGATCGGTACCGGATTGCAGTTTCATTAAATGGCCTGCGCGTTTAGTACCCGGCGTAAGCGGATAGTATTTATTAACCTTAGGCAGATCGGGGTTTTGCGGTGCCGATTCAAATATATTTTTGAATACAGCACTCCGCATGTCTATTGCTGATACTTTGGTTGGTTCGGTTAACAGATTAGCCGGGGAACCTGCGCCCAAAGGCTGTAACAGGTTCTGATAACTGCCAAGGTCTGCATCTGCAGATGGAAATACCACCAGAGAGCCGCCCTTACGCACGTAAGTTTGCAATTGCTGGATCAATCCGGCTGAGAGGGATCTAATATCACTCAATACAATTAATGGATAAGTACTCAATCGGGCGTAATCAACGCTGCCATCTACAACTTGCGTAGGTTTAAAAAATGCATCGCCACTAAAAACAGCTGTAAGATATTTATTTGGTGTACCGCTGTTTATGAGCAGCACCGGCAACTCATCACTCACTTTAAACGAGAAGTAGAATTTATTATCGAAAGTAACCGGATTATCCTGCAGCTCTATCTCTCCTTTTTGCCATCCTTTAGATAATCCCGAAAACGACAAAGTATCTGTTTGTGATGAACGTGCACCTATGGTAAAACTACCTATAGCTTTTTGCGCGCCGTTAATGGTAAGCTTCAGCGGCACTTTCTCTGCCGGTTTATCTGCATAGTTACGTAGCCTTACCACCAGTTTTTCGCCCTCGCCGGGGCGATGTGTGGCACCGGTAAGCCATGCGGTATCTACCGCTACATTGGGCAAAGCAACTGAAGTTAATTGTACGAGGCTAACGGGAAAAGTTGCTTTAACTGACTGGTTGCCTGTTACCATATTCTTCTGAAAATCAGATATCAGGTAACTGTGTTTACTATCGCCACCCTGCATGCCTAAAAGACTTTGCTGCCGGTCAGTTATTTGCTGAAGCGTACGGGTTTGTGCCGATGGTTTAATGGCATCAACAGCGTCGTTAAACTCACCGCGACTGAGCAAGCGCTGGTGTTTGCCTTCAAAATCTTGTGTAAGTACCTGGAACCTGTCGTTAATTGAATATGCTGCGGCAATTTGTTTGGCGCGTTGTTTAGCCTGGTCTAATAATGAGCCTTCGCGGTTGATGGCTTCCATGCTATAGCTATTATCTACAAATATACTTACCACCTGCTGTTTACCGGCGGCAACAGCATCTTTGCCAGGGATGTATGGCCTGGCAAAGGCTAACACTAAAAACAAAATGGCTAACAAACGGGATGCTAAAATGAGCCGCTCGCGCAGGTTGCGCCTGCTGGCCTGTTGCAGTTGTACCTCCCTCAGAAACTGCACATTACTGAAATAAACTTTCTTATACCGCCTGAAGTTGAACAGATGAATGATCACCGGGACAGCCAGCGAGAGCAATGCAAATAAAAAGGCAGGATACAGGAAGTGCATTAAGCAAATGTGCAAATTAATGGGCAGATTGACATACTTTGTACCATCAATAACAATATGTACTTTTATTAAAACTAACTGACCTTTATCAATATGAAAACCCTCAACTTTAAATTAGGCCTGGCTATTGCGATGCTGGGTAGCACTACGGTAATGGCGCAATCGCCTGATACGACAGTCTTTGGCCGCATTCGCCGTGCCGAGATGAGCAGTTCACAAATACCGCAGATTGCACATCAGCTTACAGATGTGGCAGGCCCGCGCCTTACCGGATCGCCGGGGTTTAAACGTGCTGCTACCTGGGCAGTAGAAACCATGAAAAAATGGGGACTTACCAACGCTGCCATGGAGCCATGGGGCGAATTTGGTAAACAATGGGACCTGCAAGATTTCAGCATCATCATGAAAACGCCTTACATACAACCTGTTATGGCTTACCCTAACCCATGGAGCTCGAGCACCAACGGTTTGCAACAGGGGCAGGTTACTTTGATAACTCCGCAACAGGCTATGGATACAACCTACATTGCGCAACATCTTGCCGATTTTAAAGGAAAATACATCCTGATAACCGGCGGTAAGCTCAAAGCCGACAATAATTTCAAACCACTTGCATCGCGCCTTACCGACGAGGAGTTGGCTAACATGAAAGATACCTATATGGTAACCCATGAACAAATAGCACAGTATGCAGGAATATTCAAAAGCCTTGCACGGGTTGATGTTTTGTTGAAAGGCTCCGGCGCCTTGGGAATCATCAGTGCGCAAACATCAAACAACAACGGGACGGTTTTTGTGCAGGCGCATACGCAACACAAACTTTCGCACCCTGAAGCTATCCCTGAACTGACCATGGCTTATGAGGACGGACAAAAGATAAAACGCCTCATTACAGGCGGCCAATCTGTAGAACTGGCCATCAATATAGTGGCCAAAACCTCTACTGATGATACCAAAGGTTACAACGTTGTGGGCGAGATCCCCGGCACCGACCCTAAGTTAAAATCACAACTGGTTATGCTTGGCGGCCACCTTGATTCGTGGCAGGCAGCAACCGGCGCTACCGATAACGCAGCAGGCTGTATTGTGATGATGGAAGTTGTGCGTTTATTAGACTCTTTGGGGCTGAAACCAAAACGCACCATCCGCATTGCATTATGGGGTGGCGAAGAACAAGGCGTTTACGGTTCTTATGGCTACGCCCAAAACCATTTCATGAGCAAAGATTACAAATTGAAACCCGAACAGGCAAAGGTATCTGCTTACTATAATCTTGATAACGGCACTGGTAAGATCCGCGGGATTTTTACGCAGAACAATAAAACCATTATGCCAATATTTGAGAAATGGTTAGCCCCTTTCAATGACCTTGGCGCAAAAACCGTTACTGATAAAAACACGGGCTCAACAGACCACCTATCATTTGACTGGGCAGGTATCCCGGGCTTCCAGTTCATCCAGGATCCGATAGATTACGAGACCAAAACCCACCACAGCAACCAAGATAACTATGATCATTTGCAGATAGATGATCTGAAACAGGCTGCTATCATTGTTGCCTCGTTTGTATACCAAACCAGTATAGAGAAAGAAATGATGCCGCGCAAACCGCTTAAGAAAGAGATATTCGCTTTCGACGGATTGTAGGAATAATTCAACCACAAAAAGAAAGCGCCCCGGTGATGTTCGGGGCGCTTTCTTTTTATCCTCTTCTGCGACGCTTTTTATGGCTTTCGCTTTTCTTCTTTTTACTTGATCTTGATGTGGACTGCTTCTTTTCAGGCTCAGATCTTTTGGTTTCCTGAACTGCTGCCGGTTTAACGTCGATAGAGTCCTGACTGAGCTGTTTCACCGAGAAATTGTTGCTGCGCAGGCTGTATTCCAACTGGCGTTTAGCCCCGGTTTGTTTAGCCAATGAATCGTTACTGCTGTAGATGGGAAACTCGCGGATAAGCTTACCTTCTTTAATATAAAAGTTATCGTTACCACGATAGCCTTTGCGTTGCGAACTTGTCAGCTTTGGAAAATCGAGTTTATCGGCATCATTACCGTTAAACTCAAAAGCATAAATGCGTGCATAGCTTACCGTATCCTTTGCTTTGGCCTGGATCAGTATCTCGGGGTTCCCATCGTTGTCCATATCAGCGTTATAAACGTCGGTAATGGAGCCATCAAGATCGCCGGTTGTGGTGGTGTATTTAATACCTGCCGAGTCTGAATGCAAAATGGCGTAAGCCCCTGCATCTGTCGAGCCCCTGCCCCAGCTTATAATATCGAACGTTTGGCCCGGCGCCACCTCAATAGCCTTATGAAACCTGAAAGGTGCCATCAGCGCAGGTTTAGCCTGTGCAACGGCTGCGGCAGGTTTTTTATCATTACTGCTGCAGGCTGCTATAACTGAGCAGGCCGCAGCTACAAAGAAATATTTACCCTTCAACATCAATATTATCAATCAATTAGTTAAACATCATATCAGGTGATATTTCGCCTTTGGGTTTGCCCGGTATGGTCATGTAAACACGCAAACCGCTGGCTGATGAGTTGGCATCTACGTATTTAATAGTGATCTTGTGGTACCCTCTTTGCAACGGAATAGCCCCTTGTTGCTCCACAATACCTGTACGGCCATCGTTATCTACAATAGGCACTTCATCTATCAGCAATACCGAACCGTTTGAAGATGCTGTAGAGAAGCTGTAAACGCCATCTACATCAACCTTTAAATAGCCATTAAAAACCACGCCGTATTTGTTGAACGCTTTTTTAAATGCACTTAGTGCAACACTAAAGCTTTTTGCTATACCGGTATCAATTACCGCTGCAGGGTTTATTTGTGTGGTATTCACATAAGTCCCCTCTGATGCCTGGTATTTTAAGCCCGGGGTGTTGCCAGTGTAAGGCACAGCGGGTAGCGGCCTCTTATTAAACACTTTTGCAGCGGTGATGCTACTACGGCGACCGGCAGGTGTTATCACAATTGTTTTCAAATCGCGGTACTCATTCAACGGTACCTGGTAGGTCATCGGGCCGGTGTAAAGTAATTCGGTCTCGCGCGGGGTATAGCCATCAATGGTATAGTAGATCTTAGCCCCCTTAACCGGCGATTTCAGGTTAACCGTCATAGTAGAGCCTATCATCACGGTATCTACACCACCAATAGCAGGTGGCACACGGAAATTGTACCCGTTTTTATCAAACCATGCCAAATGTTCAGGCATGCGGGTCTCGTAAAAGTCTTTAAAATTCTTGTTAGCAACAGGTGTCCATGCAACTTCAGATAAAGCCAGCATGCGTGGCAGTATCATATATTCCACTTTGTTTTCGGTAGTAATATACTCGGTCCAAAGGTTAGCCTGTACGCCTTTGATGTATTTCTGCTGATCGGGCGTTAACGCAGCCGGTGTTGGGTTGTAAGCGTATGTTTTCTCGATGGGTGCATTACCGCCAATGCCTACAGGTTCCTGGTTAATTTTGCCCTGTGCGTGGTCAAAGTATAAAGCCTGGCTGCTTGGCGTCATGATCACATCGTGCTGTTGTTTAGCAGCCTCTATACCGCCTCCTTCGCCTCTCCAGCTCATTACGGTAGCATTGGGTGCCAGGCCACCTTCCAATATCTCATCCCAACCAATGATGCTGCGGCCTTTGCTGTTCACAAATTTCTCCATACGTTGTATAAAGTAACTTTGCAGGCCGTGCTCGTCTTTCAGTTTCAAACGCTTTATCAAGTCCTGACAAAACTTCGATTGCTTCCATACCTCTTTAGGCGCTTCGTCACCACCTATGTGGATGTATTTGCTTGGGAAAAGATCAATCACCTCAGTCAATACATCCTGTAAAAAGCTGAACGTTTTTTCTGACGGGCAGAAGATATTATTAAACACCCCCCATTTGCCGCTCACTTCATAGGTCAGGCTCGGGTCGCAGCTTAACTCCGGGTATGCAGCCAAAGCGGCTAAAGCATGGCCCGGCATTTCAATTTCCGGAACAATAGTGATGTAACGATCTGCTGCATATTTGATCACATCGCGGATCTGATCCTGCGTGTAATAACCAGATACCGGTACGCCATCATACTGCAATGGCTGGCGGTCTTTATAGTTACCTATTACGCTCTCTTTACGCGTACTGCCTATCGAGGTGAGTTTTGGATATTTTTTTATCTCAATGCGCCATCCCTGATCATCAGTTAAGTGCCAGTGGAAGCGGTTCAGTTTGTAAGAAGCCATCAGGTCGATGTAGCGTTTCACAAACTCAACAGTATAAAAGTGACGACAAACATCCAGCATCATACCACGGTAACCGAAACGCGGATAATCTTCAATAGTAACGGCGGGCAATTTGGCTGTACCGCCATGTTCCAGTGGAATCAGTTGAATTAATGTCTGGATACCGTAGAACAAGCCCGCCCCTTTACCTGCAACGGTAACCTGGTTTGGGGTAACCGTTAAACGATAACCTTCGGCAGGCAAGTTATCGGTACCTGCAGATGTAAATACGATGCTGGTAGTACTTACACGCGCATTGCGGGCGGCAACCTGCTTATTGTATGCCATGTTATCGGCCAAAAATTTCGAGAAGAACTGCACTGCTTTGTTATCGGGTGTATCAGCTTGGATTATAGTCTCCTGACTCAGTACAAACTGACCTTGAGATTTGGTAACCGATACCGGCGCAGGGATAATTCCCGCATACGGGTTAGTGTCCTGCGCGTTAACCATTGCTGATGATCCAAGCAAGCAGGAGAACAGTAAAGCAGTGAGCTTTTTATTCATAATAAAAATTTTCAGGTGAATAAATGAGCGCTCAATTTAGCATTATTTGAAAATAATGTGCCATTATCACACAAAAATTACCCGAATAGAAACAAAAAAGCCGGTTCTTTATGAAGAACCAGCCTTTTTAAAGTTTTTTAGGAAGAGAGATTAGAGGTTGAAGAGTAGAGATTAGTTGGAAAGTCCTAAAACAATAAGAAGACTAATCTCTGATCACAAATCTCTAATCACTGTAAACGCTTAAGCGGTTACCACATGCTCTTTAGCAGCCAGGTAACGCTCTGCATCAATAGCGGCCATACAGCCGGTACCTGCGGCAGTTACTGCCTGGCGGTAGATATGATCTTGCGCATCGCCGCAGCAAAATACACCTTCTACGTTGGTTTCGGTTGAGCCGGGGCGGGTAATGATATAACCTGTTTCGTCCATGTTGATCAGTCCGCGGAAGATATCAGTATTTGGTTTGTGGCCGATAGCTACAAAGAAACCGGTAACATCTAACACAGTAGTTTCCTGTGTTTCGTTATTGCAAACTTTAACAGCGTTTACGGCAACACCGTCGCCCATAATTTCAATGGTTTCGGTATTGTAAAGTATCTCGATATTAGGAGTATTCAGCACGCGGTGAACCATTGCTTTTGAAGCGCGGAACTCATCACGGCGAACAATCATGTAAACTTTGCGGCACATTTTAGCCAGGTAGGTAGCTTCTTCGGCAGCGGTATCACCGGCACCAACAATAGCTACATCCTGTCCTTTAAAGAAAAAGCCATCACAAACGGCACAGGCAGATACGCCGAAACCGCTGTATTTTTGCTCGCTCTCTAAACCCAGCCATTTTGCAGATGCACCGGTAGAAATGATAACCGTATCAGCCAAAATGGTTTTGCTCTCATCAACCGTAACTTTGTGCGGCAATGATGAAAAATCAACCGAACTAACATATCCAAAGCGGATATCAGTACCCAGGCGCTCAGCCTGTTTGCGGAAATCTTCCATCAGCTCAGGGCCCATCACACCTTCAGGGTAACCCGGAAAGTTCTCTACCTCGGTAGTTTGGGTAAGCTGACCACCCGCGAGCATACCGGTATACATAACCGGCTTAAGATCGGCGCGTGAAGCATAAATGGCTGCGGTGTACCCTGCAGGGCCCGAGCCAATAATTAAACATTTTACGTGTTCAGTATCTTGTGACATTTCTTTCTAAGTATTGAGATGCGAAGTTAACAAAAACTAAAAAAAGCACGGTCAGCACCCCGTAAAACTTATTAACGTTGTGTTAAGGGTGTTAATAATAAGCTCAGCTGCCCTTGTTGGCTTTTAAAACGCGGATAAAATTGCCGCCCAGTATCTTGTCTATATCTTTAGTGCTGTAACCTAATTTTAACAACTCTGCAGTCACCTTAGGGTAATCGGTTACGCTGTCTAATCCTAAAGGATATGATTCCGCACCATCAAAATCAGACCCTATACCTACATGGTTGGCACCTATCAATTTCACCATGTAATCGATGTGTTTAATAAGCAGGCTCAACGGCGGGCGAAGCTGATCGGCTTCGGTTTTATTGATGGAATTGAGGCGGATGCTGGCCAGGTCGTAATCGTTATAAATTTTGATGAGCGAATCTAACTCCGGTTTATGCTTTGCGAGATAAGCCTCGTGTTTAGCCTCGTAAGTAGGATCTAAAAAGCCGCTATAAAAGTTAATAAACACCACACCCCCATTTTTTGCAATGGCTTTTAATTGATAATCCTTTAGGTTACGGCGATGCGGGGCCAATGCATAAGCACAGCTGTGCGATGCAATAACCGGCTTTGTAGTAAGCGCCATTACATCATTAAAAGTTGTTTCGCCAGGATGCGACAGATCGATGATGACGCCGAGCTTGTTGAGTTTTTTCACCACTTGCTTGCCCAAATCAGTAAGGCCTTTATGTTTTAAAGTATCGCCATGCAATACCTCATCACGTGCCGATGTTGCCCATGATGTACTGTTGTTCCAGGTAAGCGTTAAATAGATCATCCCGCGACGGGCAAGGATCTCAATATAATCCAGCCTGTCCTCAATCATGTGGCCGCCCTCTACACCTATTAGCGCAGCCAGTTTACCTTGCTTTACAGTCTTTTGCAGATCACTTGCTGTACGTACCAGTTTTATTTTATTCGGATATCGTTTAATTAATGCATCCAGCGAATCTATCTCCCTGTTAGCAAAGCGGAAGGCCGTGCCGTTGCCGTACTGATCGCCGCACCAAACGGAGAATACCTGCGCTTTTAAACCACCTTGTTTGGCGCGCACCAGATCAAAATTGCCGGTTTGCTGGCTTTTGCCAAGATCAACACCGGTTATCAGTTCGTTTGAGAGGGCATCATTGTGCGTATCAATAAGGATGGCTTTCTGATGGATCTGTGTAGCATTTTGCGCCGACGCTGAAATCACAAATAACACAGGAAATAACCACAAAAAAAATTTCATTCTAAATCACCCGTTTTAATGTTAAAAAAATAAAAGAGTACTGAACCTGCAATCATTAAAATACCAATTGTGGTAAATACCAGCGGCCCGTATTTCGACGAGCTATTATCCAAAATAAATTCTTCCGGATCTGCAGGATCATAAATGATCTTTACCTTATCGCCTTCGGTAAAAGGCAGCGTTTCATTCAGTTCATCGTAACGTTTGGTTATCCATAATTTATCGTTTGTAAGATATCTTATCGTCACGAACCAATTAATGTCGGCATTTTTCCCAAACCTAAAACCATCATTCCGTTCTATCGAAATAACAACACCTTCAGCACCTATTCCTTTGTCATACAGAAAACGTTTACGTTTTAAATTAAAATAGCCCGCCAACAGGAAAATAAGCCCCGCCATTAGAATGATGAGTTGATTAAAATTATCGTCAGACAAATTGATATGCATTAGATCTTATTGTTGTAAAAGTGGCTTTCACCCGTAAGAAAACCGCTGTTTTGAAAACAATATCAAAACCAGCAGGTATTTATTTCATAATGTAAGTTAAATAAATAGCTGTAAATCACAGCAAATTTGCATATATTAGCATTAACCAATTACGGGCATCACCAATTATTGCCCTTAAGACCTATTTTGATATGAAGTATTTAAGAAAGTCTGTTGCTGCTTTATTATTTATCGCTATATGCTGTGAAACTTCTGTTGCGCAGCTGATATTCAATTTTAAAGACAAACATATATCTGAGATCCGTAATAACGAAATTGCTTCAAACAGCAAACAGGTTACACCATCAAGCACTTATATGAACCCGCCGGGCATTGCAGATCCGGTTGTTTTTGAGCGCCAGGAAGCTACAGTACCTAATCTGTGGGTTTACTATTTCCCTAATGCTAAAGACTCTACTATCAACAACGTAATGTACGAGTGGGACGACAGCAACTTTGCGCCTGATCATCATTCATCGCCTGAATCTCCTGAGGTGCTGAACAACTATATCACTAAGTATAAAGAATTGCTTAAGCAAGTAAGTGCTAATTACGGCAAGCCGGAAACTACAGGTTCTATTGATGACCTGTCGTTAATTGAAAGTGGTAAGTTTAAAAGAAAAGATGTTTTCTCTAAGAATGGTGTTGATGTTGAGATGTATATCGTACTATCAAACAAAGAGATCACCAGCGGCGTGGTAACCATTAGCCCAACCCATCGCATAAGGATGTACGTTAAACCGACAGTATAATTATTGAATTGTTGAATTAGTGAATTATAGATTATTCAATAATCTCCCTGATTCATTAATTCAGCAATTAAATAACGTCCTTGTCTTTATACCAAACACTTTCGGGTTTTATATCGATGTTTTCCATCAGGTTAACCAGTTCAACTGGGTCGGCTGAGGTTAGCACCAATTGGCGGTTGGCAGGTTTAAGGAAGCGCTGTTCAACCATCACATCCATTTGTTTAAGCAAGTTATCGTAGAATCCGCTTACATTTAAAACGCCTACCGGATTACTGTGCAGGCCTAACTGCAGCCAGGTTAACACCTCAAAAAATTCTTCGAGCGTACCGAAACCGCCCGGAAGCATAATGATGCCATCGCTAAGATCATTCATCATTTGTTTGCGCTGGTGCATATTATCAACCACGTGCAATTCGGTGATACCCTTATGGCCTACCTCTTTATCCATCAAAAACTGAGGAATGATACCCACTACCTCTCCGCCACGACTCAGCATGGCATCGGCAATTAAACCCATTACCCCTACTTTACCACCCCCGTATACCAGTTTGATATTTTTAGCCACAAATACTTCGGCCAGTTGCTCAATAGCTTGTTTAAGTTGAAGGTCGCCGTTGAAGTTGGCACCACAGAAAACGCAGATGGATCTCATTTAAATGAGTGATTGAGTGAAGGGTGGAATAAAACGAAAGCATTATTAATTAGTGAATGAATGTAGAGTTAATTCACTCCCTCACTCATTCACTAATTCAATCATTAATTAACGCGTATAGTTAGGTGCCTCTTTAGTTATTGTAATATCGTGCGGATGGCTTTCGCGCATACCTGCAGCGGTAATGCGTACAAATTTGGCTTTTTGCAGATCTTCGATAGTCGCAGCGCCACAGTAGTGCATACCTGCGCGTAAACCACCAACATACTGGTAAACCACCTCGGCCATATTACCTTTAAATGGTACCCTGCCAACAATACCTTCAGGTACCAGTTTGGTTACCACGTCGGTCTCATCCTGAAAGTAACGATCTTTTGAACCTTTTGCCATAGCCTCTATAGAACCCATACCTCGGTATGATTTAAATTTACGGCCTTCGTAAATGATGGTTTCGCCGGGAGACTCTTCAACACCTGCAAACAGGGAGCCTGCCATAATGGTGCTTGCACCCGCAGCAATAGCTTTAACCATATCGCCGGTTTGTTTAATACCGCCATCGGCAATAACAGGGATACCGGTACCTTCGAGCGCTTTAGCACATTCGTAAACAGCATATAATTGGGGTACACCAACACCTGCTATGATACGGGTAGTACAGATAGAACCCGGGCCAATACCTACTTTAACAGCATCAGCACCGGCCTCGGCAAGAGCTAAGGCAGCATCGGCAGTGGCTATGTTGCCTGCAATAACCTGCAGATCAGGATATAATTTTTTAACAGCCTTCACCATATCAATTACCCCTTTTGAGTGGCCATGTGCAGTATCAACAGTAATAACGTCTACACCTGCTTTAACAAGTGCCGCAACACGATCGATATTGTCGGCAGCTACACCTACTGCAGCGCCTACGCGTAAACGGCCAAACTCATCTTTACAGGCGTTGGGGAAGTTTTTTACTTTTTGGATATCTTTATAAGTGATGAGACCTACCAGTTTACCATCCACATTTACAACCGGTAGTTTCTCAATTTTGTTATCCTGTAGTATAGCGGCAGCATCCTGCAGGGTTGTACCTTCGGGAGCAATGATCAAATTCTTTTTGGTCATCACATCACTAACTTTTACAGTAAGGTCTTTCTGGAAACGCAGGTCGCGGTTGGTGATAATGCCTTTGAGTTTGCCATCGGCGTCTACAACCGGGATACCACCAATGCTGTTCTCGCGCATAATGTTCACGGCATCAGATAGCAAAGCCTCTTCTGATAATGTAACCGGCTCCAGGATCATACCGCTTTCAGAACGTTTTACTTTACGTACTTCGTCAGCTTGTTGCTGTATGGTCATGTTTTTGTGTAACATGCCTATACCACCAGCCTGTGCAATGGCAATGGCCAGTTTAGACTCTGTTACAGTATCCATAGCGGCCGAAATGATTGGTACGTTTAAACGGATCTTTTTTGTTAAAAAAGTGCTCGTGTTAACTTCGCGTGGTAATACTTCTGAATATGCGGGGAGTAACAGTACGTCGTCATAAGTTAATCCTTCGGCGACAAATTTGGATGGGTCTAACTGCATAGCAAATAATTAAATTGGAGTTATTATTTGCCGGGCAAAGATAGATTTTTATTTCGGATTTTAAAAGAGAAACAAGAATCAAGAGCCAAGAGTCAAGAATTTGACATTCCGAAGAACAAACATTCCGCTTTCGTCTTGATTCTTGACTCTTACTTCTTGATTCTCTTTACTAATATTTCCCTACCACAACTTTATAAAAGTTGTCGAAATCATAATATTTATTGGCAAGTGCTTTCAGGTCTTGAGCGGTTATATTCTTCACTGTTTCGGCGTAACGCTCGTAATAATCATAACCAAGACCCGAGAAATATATGTTCTTGAACTTATCTGCGTGCGACATTACATTCTCCAGACTACCCAATAATGAACCCAGCATAAAGTTGCGCACCAGTGATAGTTCTTCATCAGGGATCAGATCTGCTTTCAATTGATTGATCTCTTTCTCCACCTCAGTAAGCGCGGCTTTGCAAACATCAGCCCCTACCTCTGATGCGATAAAGAATGAGCCTGCATTTTTAAATGATGCCATGCCAGAGCCGATGCCGTAGGTATAACCTTTATCCTCTCGGATATTGCTCATCAGCCTTGAACCGAAATAACCACCAAGCACGGTATTCAAAACCTGCAAAGCCGGAAAATCGGGATGTGAGCGTTTAACGAACGGCGTACCTATGCGGATAGCCGATTGCAAAGCGCCCGCCTTCTCTTTGTAGATAAAGCGCTCCTCTGCCGATTTTACTTCGGGTTGGTTAGTATCACCTTTTGCAGTGGTGTTGTTCCAGTCATCCTCAAATGTATTGGTTACCGCGGCAATAACTTCGGCACCTGCTTTACCTGCAATTACTATAGTACAGTTTGCAGGCTGATACATTTGCTTAAAGTGCTGCAGCATATCCTCGCGGTTAAGCGATTGGAAATCTTCCGGTTGAGCAGCTTTACCGTAAATAGTATCGCCAAACACAGCTTCATTGAATAATCGGCGGGCAACAAAATCGTTCTTTTGCAGGCTTACCTGTAGCTTCTGTTGCTGGTTACGTTTATAGGTAGCCAGTTCTTTCTCGGGGAAGATAGAATCCGTTAACACCTCTTTCACCACCGGCAGCGTAGCATTCAGGTGTTTGGTAAGCGTGTATAACGTTACCTGCGAGTTATCATACCCATAGTCAAACTGCAGAAAAGCGCCGTAAAAATCTATCTTATCGGCTATTTGTGCGGCTGTCATGGTGGTGGTACCATCATTCAGTAAAGTATTCACCGCAACGTTCATCAGCGGCTTGGCCGGATCAAAACGCAGGTTACTGAAGATAAATTCGATGCGCACCAGATCCTGCTCGCCTGAATTAAAAACGAATAGTTTAGTTCCGTTGACAAGTGTTTGCCTTTCGGGATGGATGAGGTTTATATTTTCTACACCGTTAAATTGTGGCGGCGTTTTTCTGTCAAGTTCAGTCATGTTTAGCATTTACGCAGCCGGTTGGGCTGCCATCTCAAATCAATTTTCGGCTTCAGATAATTCGGGCTCATCAACACCATCGGCTCGCTCGGCAAGATAAATAAGCGTAGAAGAGTTTTCCTTACGGAAAATGTTTAGCGCCTGCTCTCTTATTTGCGAGGGGGTAACTGCTAAAAACTTAGCCGTTTCGCGGTTAAACTCGTTGGCATCGCCCAAAAGCTCATAATAAGCCAGGTTCATGGCCTTATCCAGTAACGACATTTCAGCGAACACCATCGTGCTTTCGGTCTTGTTCTGCACTTTGGTAAGCTCCTCTAACAAAACATCTTCAGCCTTCAGTTTCTCTAACTCTGCCCAAAGCGCCTGCTCGGCATCTTCCATGCTAACCCCTTGTACAGGCTTGCCCTGCAGCACAAACATGCCTTTATCCAAACTACCGGTGATGTAGGCATGCACCTCGCTGAAAAGCTGCTTGTCTTTTATAAGGCTCTTATACAAACGTGATGAGTTGCCCCGCGAAAGGACATCAGAGATCAGCTCTGTTGGATAGTAAGCAGGATCTGCCCTGTCGCAAGTTTGAAATGCAATGTAGATATCATTCAAAGGTACTTTACCACTGGTAGTTTCGCGGCGCTCTTCGCGCTGTGCCGGCTCTTGTGGCAGGTTGCGTACATATTTTTCGCCAGCGGGAATGTTGCCGAACCATTTTTCGGCCAGTTCTTTCACCTGCTCGGTGGTCACATCTCCCCCAACAACCATTATGGCATTCTGCGGATTGTAATGCTTTTTAAAGAAGGCTTTTACATCCTCTATCTTGGCATCCTCAATATGTTTAATGGTTTGGCCAATGGTAGCCCAGCGGTAAGGGTGCGTTTTATAAACCAGCGGGCGCAGCTTTAACCACACATCGCCATAAGGCTGATTTAAATAACGCTGTTTAAATTCTTCTATCACCACATTACGCTGTACTTCAAGGCTTTTCTCGCTAAAGGCGAGGCTCAGCATGCGGTCGCTCTCGAGCCAAAATGCGGTCTCGATATTGGCAGATGGCAGGGTGATATAATAGTTGGTAATATCGTTGCTGGTGAAGGCGTTATTTTCGCCGCCTACACGTTGCAGCGGGCCATCATAATTGGGAATATTTACTGATCCACCAAACATGAGGTGCTCAAACAAGTGAGCAAAACCGGTACGTTCGGCATCTTCGTCGCGGGCGCCAACATCATATAAAATGTTAAGCACCGCCATCGGTGTAGTACTATCTTCGTGGACAAGGACACGCAGCCCATTGTCAAGGGTAAAGCGATTAAATTTAACCATGTATATTAAATAACGGTTAGCAAATGTATAATTTTTAGTATGCGGTGGTATAAATGCTGTGTAAGTTTTTCAGTTGAGCCAATAAAAATCGACTGAGCACTTACCTTGCCATCGGCATAATTATTTGGTTTATATTTAAGTAAGTTTGATAACCCTGATAAAGTTTCAGCTGATTTTATTTTAGATGCTTACACCCGACGATATCATCAAAGCCCTGTCTGCCGACCGTACA
The DNA here is from genome assembly GCF_003432115.1 of Mucilaginibacter conchicola. Classification (GTDB taxonomy): domain Bacteria; phylum Bacteroidota; class Bacteroidia; order Sphingobacteriales; family Sphingobacteriaceae; genus Mucilaginibacter; species Mucilaginibacter conchicola. The sequence goes on along the minus strand of NZ_QWDC01000001.1, from coordinate 115,305 downwards.
AAAGGTTTTGTAGATCGCCTATCGCAAAAAGTGCGCGATGAAAACTTTGATATCAACCAACTGATAGACCTGACATTCCACAAGGACGAACAGACCGGCTTCAGAGCAGCATGGTTGCTGGATACAACTTTACATGCAGAACCTGAGCGTTATGCAGATGATCTCCCCTACTTTATTACCCGCATGGCAGATGTAACCTATCCAAGCTGCCAACGCCACTACACCCGTGTGCTACTATCCTTCACCGACAAGAAAGCACCGGATGCCATTCGTAAGCAAATAGCAGCCCTGGATATGGAACCCGTGGTTGAAAAATGTTTTGATTGGCTGATAGACCCGAAAGTGAAGGTGGCAGTTAAAGCCTTTGCCGCCGAGATATTGTATAACCTTAGTCCGCGGTATGATTGGATAAAGGATGAACTGGTGAACCAGCTTCACTTTATGATGCGCGATGGTACTGCGGCGATACAGGTAAGAGGGAGAAAGCTTTTGAGCTTAATTCAAAATTAAAAAGTCAAAATTAAAAAGCTTAGCGTGCTTGCCCTGCTTCCAAATTTTGACTTTTTAATTTTGAATTTTGACTTAATTATTCGCCGGTCTGTCCGCCCCATTTAAATTTGTGCTCACCTGGTGGTGGTGCAATTTGGCTGCTATAGCCGATGAACTATCATCGGCATAGGTACCGTAGGCGTTTACAAGAATGCCCTTAATACCATATTTAGCCGAGCTGATGCCATAGACAATAGCCATATCGTCGGGATTGCTTTGGCCCTCGAAACGGTAGAACTCATCTATCTCAAAATCGTCGGCGGTCATGTGTATATCTTTAGACTTGTCGTCTATGGTATCTCCTTCAAGGCTTAAATTCTCTGTATATCCTCTTTTAGTAAGGTCGTTAGTGGCATCCACTAATGTTTCAAAATTTTTCATGATGATAGCGTTTAATTGGTGTGGCCGTAACCACAACTTAGTAACCCAAAAAGCGTGCCCGTTGTTTGATGGCCGACTGATAAATGCGACCACGAGTGTTCACGTTCACGCCATGAACATCGTGAACATTCGTGAACGCTTGATAATGAGCAGTTTGTTACTAACAGAGATTTACCAGTTGGATAAATACACTTTTAATTGCTCAAAATTCAGTTTAACGTAGCTCTAATATTTAAGCTAAAGTCATCACCAATAAGTAAATTTCAAAGTAATTTACTTATTTTCGAAAGCAAATTAACCTTATCGCATAAATGAAAAAAGCGCTTTTAATCTGTACATGTTTTATGTTATTGTTGCTGGCATGTAAGAAAAACAACGACAATCAAAGCTCAGATAAAAAGCTAATAAAATCTGCTGTTAGCACTTACCCCAATGGCGATCAATACGTAATTAATTATGATTACGATAATAACAATCGTCTTACGTCATTACAAACCCGTTACACCGGCACGCAGTTTCCGCCAGACGACGTAGATCAAACCTTTTTTTACGATAACGAAGAAAACCTTATTAAAACCGTTAGTATTGAAAACGGAGTAAAATCTGTTTTTACGTACACTTATGATAAAGGAATCCCTACAATGATGACCTACCAACCGTCTGCCGATAACCCGAGAACAGTTGTTGACAAACTTGTTGTTGAAAATGGTTTAGTAGTAAAAACCATTTCGCAGACTTATCCGGGAAGCTTTAACGAATATTTTTATCAAAATGGTAACCTGATAAAATCAGTATCGACAGATGTTAGCAATAACAAACCATACATCGCAACCGGCGAATATGAGTATGGCGACAACAAGAGCGCTAACACCGGAGTTGGCCTGAAATGGAAAGTTTTTAATTACCCATCTAGCAGCAAAAATGAAATAATCAAATACACCCGTAAATCCCCTGATGAAAATTACTCGGTGCTTTACAAATATACGTACGATGAAAGCGGCTACCCGCTAACATCTGATACACCATTTGGTACTGACGGTCATACAATCACAAAATATACCTACATCAATTATAAGTAACAAAAAGAGCCGCCCTAAGGCAGCTCCATTGTCTGAACTGTGTTTAAAGAATGCCGCAGACCGGCAAATTTATCAATCAATCACATAGCCGTGTAACGTCCGGTCTGCTATCAACAGCACTTATCCTTCATTCGCATTCATAAACACAAAGTTGTTATCAAACATATCCAACTTTATCTTACTATCTCTATCCACCTTGCCAGCAAGGATCTGTTTTGATAATTCGTTCAGTATTCTCTTTTGTATAACCCGTTTAAGCGGGCGTGCACCAAATTGCGGGTCGTAACCTAACTGGGCCAGCCAGTCTAAAGCTTCGTCTGTCGCTTCAATGCTTACTCCCATTTCAGCCAGGGTTTGCTGCACTTGTTTAAACTGTAGTTTCACAATATCCCCTATCTCATCACGGCTTAGCGGAGTGAACATGATGATCTCGTCTATCCTGTTCAAAAACTCGGGGCGAATGGTTTGCCTTAACAGGTTAAACAATTCGTTCTTGGTTTTGGCTATCACCGCTTCTTTATCGCTGTCCTCAAAATCCTGGAAGTTCTCTTGGATAATGTTTGAGCCGATGTTCGAGGTCATGATAATGATGGTGTTTTTAAAGTTCACCACGCGGCCTTTGTTATCCGTTAAGTGGCCGTCATCCAACACCTGTAGCAGAATGTTGAATACATCCGGGTGAGCTTTCTCTATCTCATCCAATAGCACTACACTGTATGGCTTACGGCGAACAGCTTCGGTTAACTGGCCGCCTTCATCGTATCCCACGTATCCCGGAGGCGCTCCAATTAATCTTGATACGGCATGGCGTTCCTGATACTCGCTCATATCAATACGTACCATCGAGTTTTCATCGTTAAACAGGTACTCGGCCAGTGCTTTGGCCAGCTCGGTTTTACCCACGCCGGTAGTACCCAGAAAAATGAACGAACCGATTGGTTTACGTTTATCCTGCAAACCGGCACGGCTGCGGCGTATAGCATCGCTTATGGCCTCAATAGCCTCTTCCTGACCGGCCACGCGTTTGTGCAGCTCATCTTCCAAACTCAGCAGCTTTTCGCGCTCGCTCTGCACCATTTTACTCACCGGGATACCTGTCCAGCGTGAAACCACACCGGCAATATCATCGGCAGTAACTTCTTCTTTCAGCATGCGGCTATCATCCTGGTTTTCCTGCAGGGCAGCTTTCAGGTCTTCAACTTCTTTCTGTGCCTGCACAATGGTACCGTAACGTAACTCGGCTACCTTGCCATAATCACCGGCACGCTCGGCTTGCTCAGCTTCCAGCTTATAGGTCTCAATTTGCTCAACCTTTTGGTTAATGCCGTCAACCAGGTCTTTCTCGCCCTGCCATTTGGCACGTAACGAATCACGTTGTGATGACAGGTTGGCTATCTCCTGGCTCAGCTCGGCAACCTTATGGTCATCTTTCTCGCGTTTTATCGCTTCGCGTTCAATTTCCAACTGCATGATGCGGCGTTCCAGTTCATCAACCGCTTCAGGTACCGAATCCATTTCTAAACGCAGTTTAGAAGCAGCCTCGTCCATCAGGTCGATAGCTTTATCCGGCAGGAAACGATCTGAGATGTAGCGTTGCGACATTTCAACGGCGGCGATGATGGCCTCGTCTTTAATACGCACCTTATGGTGAGCCTCATACCGCTCCTTCAATCCGCGAAGGATGGAAATGGCATCGGCAGAATCAGGCTCATCAACCATTACTTTCTGGAAACGGCGCTCCAACGCCTTGTCCTTTTCGATGTATTTTTGATACTCGTTCAAAGTAGTTGCACCTATCGAGCGCAGTTCGCCACGGGCAAGGGCCGGTTTAAGGATGTTTGCAGCATCCATAGCACCTTCGCCACCGCCGGCACCAACAAGGGTGTGGATCTCGTCGATAAACAATATGATATCGCCATCGCTTTGCACCACTTCTTTGATAACGGCTTTCAAACGTTCTTCAAACTCGCCTTTGTATTTGGCGCCTGCTACCAACGCACCCATATCTAATGAGTACACGGTTTTACTTTTTAAGCTCTCAGGCACATCACCTTTAATGATACGGAAGGCAATACCTTCTGCAATGGCGGTTTTACCTACGCCGGGTTCACCCACCAGTATCGGGTTGTTCTTGGTACGGCGACTAAGAATCTGGATAACACGGCGGATCTCTTCATCACGGCCAATAACCGGGTCGAGCTTTCCGCTTTCTGCGTACTCGTTTAAGTTACGGGCATATTTATTTAAAGCATTGTAAGTAGCTTCGGCGTTTTGGTCGGTAACCTTGTTGTCGCCGCGCAGGCTTACGATTGCTTTTTTCAGGTCCTTCTCGTTTACACCGGCATCTTTCAGGGCTCCGGCAGCTTTATCGCTACCGGCCAAAATGCCTAATAAAATATGTTCTACCGATACAAACTCGTCCTTAAATTCTTTGAGGTACGATTGTGCTTTTTGCAAAGCAGTGTTTGTATTTGACGACAAATAGATATTGCTTCCGCTCACTTTAGGGAACGATGCGATCTGTTCGTCGAGGGTATCGTTTAGCCGGTTAAGGTTAACGTTTAGCTTTTTTAAAAGGTAGGTTATAACGTTTTCATCAACCAGTAACAAACCCTTTAATAAATGGGCCGGTTCAATAGCTTGTTGCTGATTACCGGTTGCAATTTCAGAAGCCTTTTGTACAGCTTCCTGGGCTTTTATGGTAAAGTTGTTAAAATTCATAGTACACAAGTATCATCAAAACTAAGGCCATAGCATCTGCCCCTGCAACAGTCTGAATATTTGACAGAAACATTTGAAAACCACACGCCATTTTGTCAACCCGCCTGACTAAATGCACATTTCACATTTGTTTAAAAACCAACTATTTGATACATTTGAGTACCCCTAATACGTAACCGTGGAGACCCATTTTTTTACAAAGCTTGCCCAAAAGTATCGCGAACCCTATCGCAACTACTACACCTATCAAAATTTACAGGGTGTACGTACTGCCAGCTTTATTTTTCTGAGCCTAAGTATCATCATCAGGGTGTTGTACCATTTGTTTCCGGAGAGTTTAACCAAGGCACAGAATTTCCCCGAGTTTGATTTTATCAACTGGTTATTTATTGGCATAACACCATTCTTTTATATAATAAGCCATCTGTTTATTATTGAGATGCGCAAAACAAAGCATGGTACGGCGGGCATGTCGTTATTCGTATTTATTTTCGGTCTTTACATCATTGTTTGCGGGATGTATTCCAGTTTTATCTCCACATCAGACCCCAGCAACAGCCTCACGCTTTACCTTATTGCCTTGAGTGTGGTGAGTATGCTTTTCACATTTGAGTATTACGAAACACTAATCTTATTAGTAGGTATCGAGCTATTGTTCACAGTATTGTGCTATCACGCGCAGGTAAGCCCTACCGATATGGTGTATAACCAGATGATATCGGCCATTTTGTTAGCCGGGTTCTATCTCACCTCGCGGTATTTCTTTAGCTACAAGGCCAGTTATTACGGGCAGATAGTAGAGATACGCGAACAGAAAACACAGATAGAAAAAGCCAACGTATTCAAAAACCAGGTATTGGGCACCGTTGCACATGACCTGCGTAACCCTATCGCAGCTGTTGAATCATTAACCATGATGATGGCGCTTGATGACATTGACGCAGATACCGAGGATAACCTGAACATGATGCGCGAATCATGCGTGAAGGCACGTACCATTATTGACGACCTGCTTGATGCGGCGCGAGATGAAAACGCCGGACTATCTACAGATAAAATGCAACGTACCGACCTGAATAAATGCTTGCAGGATATTGTAGCCACCTGGAAGATACAACAAGGCGGCAGGGAGAATGTGGTACTGATAAGCAACGTAAAATCGGCCTTTGTGATGATGAACCACGAGAAATTCCCGAGGGCGATAGATAACCTCATCAGCAATGCCCTTAAATTCTCAAAAGATGGCAACAAGGTTGAAGTTCATTTAAACCGCGATAAGCGCAACCTCATTATCCAGGTAAAAGACCACGGTATGGGCATCCCGAAGGAAATGCTGCCGACAATATTTGAGCGCTTCTCAGGTGCCGGCCGTTCGGGTTTGCGCGGCGAGCAATCTACAGGCATAGGCCTCAGCATTGTGCGCGATATTGTGAACAGCCACAACGGCAAAATAACAGCACAAAGTAAAGAAGGCGAAGGCAGTTTGTTTACGGTAACGTTGCCGGAAGTTCAGTAGCTTGTAGTTCATAGATCATGGTCGTAGTAACTGCCATGAACTATCATCCATAAACCATGATCTACTCTTTATCCGTAAAGAACTTATCATTAAAATTCACCAGATATAATTCCTCTGTTGCACGGGTGCAGGCGGTGTAGAACCATCTCAGGAAATCGGTATTTACCATTTCTTCGGTAAGGTAACCCTGATCAACAAACACAGCACCCCACTGGCCGCCCTGGGCTTTGTGGCAGGTAATGGCGTAAGCAAACTTCACCTGCAGTGCATTGTAGTACGGGTTCATTTTTAGCTCGTTATGCTTATCGCGTTTGTTGAGGATGTGGTCGTAATCTTTCATGGCCTCTTCGTAAAAGCGACGCTGGTCTTCCTGTAAAAGTGCGGGGGCTTCTGAGTATAGCGTATCTAACAACACCTTACAGTCCAGTATGGGATCTTCGGCGTAATCAATAAACTCCAGTTGCACATCTGCGAAGCGGAAACCGTACATTTCCTCAAACCGGCGCACCTTTTTTACGCGGGCTATATCGCCGTTGGCAATGAAACCCGTGCTGCTGTCTTCCTGATCTTTTAGCCAGAAATAGTTATTACGAACGATCATCAGCTGGTCGCCGCCGGTTAGTTCTTCCTCGCGGTAGAGGATACGGCCGCGAATCTGTTTGTTATAAAGGTTGGCGTTCTTATTACTGCGGCAGATGATGAGCGTATCATCATTACCATATTTGTTATAGGCATAGTTAAGCCCTTCTTCCAGCATATCACCACGCATGCGGAAAACATCTTTATAACCTTTTGTAACTATGCGGGGCATCACCTCTTTTTCCTGGCGGATGATGTTGCGCACATTAGTTACGTTGTACAAAATGCCCGATTCTTTTTGCTGGCGCAGAACATCCGTCAGTTCATAGGTATGTACATCCAGCCCAAAAACGCCTTTCATTAGTTTGGCATCAAGCGCGGGGCTGTCTATAGTACCTACCGGTGGTAACTGGGCGGTATCGCCAACCAGCATCAGTTTGCAATTTTTGGTGTTGTAAACGTAGTTCACCAGGTCGCGCAGCAGGGTTTCGCGGTTGCCGCTGTTGTGCTCGTTCGAGATCATCGACGCCTCATCCACAATAAAAAGCGTATTGGCGCTCATATTCTCGGCCAGGGCGAATGCTTCATCAACATTTATGGCAGACTTTTTACGATAGATGCGTTTATGAATGGTAAAAGCTTTTCTTCCACTATAGTTAGTGATCACCTTGGCCGCCCTGCCCGTAGGTGCCAGCAACACCGACCGAAAATTATATTTAGGCAAGGCCTTTACCAGCGCACCGACAATGGTTGTTTTACCGGTACCGGCGTAGCCACGAAGAATAAAGCATTCGTCGCCGTCTTCGGTAGCCAGAAAAGTATGCAGCTTATGAAAAAGCTCCTGCTGCTGGGCCGTTGGCTGGTGCGGAAAACTTTTACTGATATATTCGGTGCCTTGCATAGCACAAAAATGCCAATAACTATGTTAATACAGGTAATTGAGAAAAAATATTACTTTTGCTTTAACTGCATGAGCGAGAATAAAACCCTTTACACCAGCACCGACTTAAGCCTTAACCAGGCCAACAGCTATACCCTGCTGTTACAAGTTGAACCCAACAGTTTCAATTACGCTATTGTACACGGCAAGCAGCTTTTAAGCTGGGGCGAAAATTTCAGCACTGATGAATTACGCGACCCTAACCTGCTGCGCGATATCCTCACAGCCAACTACAAACAGGTAATAACCGGTTTGGCTGCCGAAGCTTTTACCCTGCTGCCAAAATCGCTTTACGAGCCTGAGCGTGCTAACGAAATTGCCCGCCTGCTTGATGTTAAAGAGACCGAAAAGGTATTTGCCCAGGAACTGAACGATGATAACGTGATCATCTACAAAGTTGATGAAAGCCTTACTTACGCAGTTAAAGACTTTGATAACCAATCCATCTGCCATATTGATGCGGGCTTTATTAAGGCCATCCCTAATGATTACCCTACAAGCAATACTTTGTATTTGAGCATTGGTCATGATATGGCTTCTGTAGTTAATTACAAATACAACAAAGTACGTTTCTACAATACTTTCAGCATAAAAAACCACGAAGAACTGGCTTATTTCTGTGCACTGGTTGCTAAAGAACTGGAGCTGGAACCAAAAGATATGCGCCTGGTACTAAGCGGCGAAATAAACGATACTGATGGTTACTTTAACTATTTGAAAGAGTTTTTCGGACAGGTACGCATCAGTAATATCACGGTTTTAGAGGCGCCTTATACTGTGCCTTTACATAAGTTGCTGGCCCTTGGAGCATTATCGCTATGCGTATAATTGGTGGTAAGTTAAAAGGCCTGCGGTTAAACCCGCCAAAGAATTTACCGGTACGCCCCACTACCGATCTGGCAAAAGAAGCCCTTTTCAATATCCTGCAAAACCAGATAGAGTTTGAAGGCATCACCGTGCTTGATCTTTTTAGCGGCACCGGCAATATCTCCATGGAGTTTGCTTCGCGCTATGCAGAGAAAGTAACCTCGGTTGACAGGAGCATCCATTGCGTTCATTATTTGAAAGATGCATCGCGCCAGCATGGTCTTACCCAAATAGAAACCTTTAAAGCCGACGTATTTAAATACCTGGCTATGGAGACCGAACAATACGACCTTATATTTGCCGACCCGCCGTATGACCTGGATAAGATCCCTACCATTTCAAAAGTAGTTTTTGAGCGTAACCTGCTTAAGCCCGATGGTTTACTGATTGTTGAACATCAAAGTATGCAAAACCTGGCCAACCATCCGTCTTTTGTAGAGCAGCGTAAATACGGGCATTCGTCGTTCTCTTTTTTTAAGCATCCTACCGATGAGCAATAACCACGTAAGAAACCTACAGACCACCGTACTATCAGATAACTGGTACACCCTGCGCAAAGCAACCTACGAACTTTTGGGCCGCGACGGCGAGTGGCAGGCCCAGCAACGCGAAGCTTATGACCGTGGCAACGGTGCAGTTATTTTACTATATAACAAAGCCGAAGGCAAAGTGATCCTTACCCGCCAGTTCAGGCTGCCTACTTATTTAAATGGAAACGAAGATGGTTACCTGATAGAAGCCTGCGCAGGTTTGTTAGATGAACATAACCCAGAGGATTGTATCCGCAAGGAAACCGAGGAAGAAACAGGCTACAAGATAACGCAGGTGCAAAAAGTATTTGAAGCGTATATGTCGCCGGGCTCGGTCACCGAGATACTTTACTTTTTTGTGGCCGAATACAGCAAAGACATGAAAGTTAGCGACGGCGGCGGCTTAGCCGATGAAACCGAAAGCATTGAGGTATTGGAGCTCGAATTTAGCCGAGCTTTAGAGATGGTGAAAACCGGTGAGATAAAAGATGCCAAGACGATAATGCTGTTGCAGTACGCGCAGATAAATCAATTATTGAACTAATAATTCATGTCATTTCGAACGATAGAGAGAAATCTTCTACTTCATAAACTTACGCGTACAAATCGCTCGTAGAAGATTTCTCGTCGCCCCGCTCGCACCGTCCCAGCCCTTCTGCTCGCTCGAAATGACAGTTAGGTTTTTAACAGCTTTTTCTAATAACTATTCCCTATTTTTGATGAGCAACAAAGCTACTGATATGAAAATAGCCCTGTTCCCGGGTTCGTTTGATCCTGTTACCAAAGCGCACGTAGATATTGTAAAACGGGCAGTAAACCTTTTTGATAAGCTTTACATAGGCGTAGGTGTAAACAGCAGTAAACAAGGCCTGCTCTCTGCCGGTAAACGCGAAGAAATGTTACGCGCAGTGTTCTCTTATGACGAACGCATCCACATCGTAGCTTATGAAGGCCTTACCGTTGATTTTTGCCGCAGTATTGGTGCCGATTACATGATCCGCGGTATACGTACCGTAAGCGATTTTGAGTACGAAAAAGCTATCGCACAAATGAACCATGCGCTTGAGCCGGAGATAGAAAGCATATTCATTGTAAGCAAACCTGGTTATTCGTCCATCAGCTCAAGCATTGTGCGCGAAATTATCCGTTACAATGGCGATGTTTCGCAGTTTGTACCCAAAGAAGCTATACCTTTTCTGCAATAAGCTTTTCTTTTACCAGTACATCAATAATTGATGGGAAAGTGTTGTTGGTAATGGCAGGCACCTCCCGGTCGCTAAACCAGCGCACATCGGTTATACCCTCTTCCAGTTGGGGTACTAATTTAGCCTTGCCTTTATAACGCATTTTAAACCAGTGGGTCTTTTTAAGCACCACTTCGTTCTTATATATATAAGTATGGTAAGTTTTGCAGATCTTCTCTTCCAGCTTGCTCACTTTAATGCCGCATTCCTCTTCTACCTCGCGCACGGCGGCAATTTTGGTTTTCTCTTTCTTCTCTATCTTACCTTTTGGCAAGTCCCATTTATCATTGCGGTAAATAAACAGGTGTTCGCCATGCTGGTTAGTCACCAGTCCGCCGGCAGCCTCAATCAGAAAGTTATCTTTGATCACCTGTTTCAGAAATGCCTTTGCGTCATTGCAAAGCACATAAAATAATTTATGCTTTTGCTTAAGTGCCCAATGGTAAACAATTTTCAGATCAAAGTGCTCTGCATCAATCGCTTTATACCCCAATTCAAGATCGGGTGTTTTAACGGTAAGCAAAACCACTTTTTCGTTAATATAAATTCTGTATTTTTGAGCCATGTTTAACAATAGTGAGACCCAACAGCAGGTCGCCGAATTTTTGCTGCAAATTAAAGCAATAAAATTACAACCTACTAATCCTTTTACATGGGCTTCAGGCTGGAAATCACCCATCTATTGCGATAACCGCGTAACCCTATCCTACCCAACCATCCGCACTTACATAAGGCAACAACTATCGTCGGCCATACAAGAAACGTTTGGCTCGGTTGATGCCATTGCAGGTGTTGCTACCGCCGGCATACCACAAGGTGCCCTTGTAGCGCAAGAGCTTGGCTTACCTTTCATCTACGTACGTGCTAAAGCAAAAGAGCATGGTCGTGGCAATTTGATCGAGGGTGAAATTACACCGGGCCAGCGCGTGGTAGTAATTGAAGACCTTGTATCAACCGGCAAAAGCAGCTTACAGGCTGTTGATGCTCTGCGCGAGGCCGGTTACACGGTTGCAGGTTTAGCCGCTATCTTCAGCTACGGTTTTGATGTAGCCGATGAGAACTTTAAGAATGCTAAATGCCCTTACTTTACACTATCAAACTATAACGCATTAATAAAATATGCCGAAGAGAAACAGTATGTTACTGCGGCAGATGTAGAAATGCTGAAAAAATGGCGTGAAGAGCCATCAACCTGGGGCCAATAAAAATCTGATCTTATTATGAGTGTATTTGAAAGTGCAGTTACCATCAATAAACCTGCAAGTGTTGTTTATGCCTTTTTAGGAGATATGAATAACCACAGGCAGTTAATGCCCGATAGTATTACCGATTGGCAATCAACAACCGACCAGGCGAGTTTCAACGTGCAAAACATCACTACACTATCATTAAAAATAGATGAACGTGTTGCTGATACATTGATCAGAATTATCCCGGCAGAAAAAGCTCCATTTGATCTGGAACTGAAATGGGAATTAAACAGCGCATCAGAAAATACCGAAGCAAAGTTTACCATCACTGCCGATCTGAATATGATGATGAAGATGGTGGCCAGTGGCCCGTTAAAGAAACTCGTAGAAGAAGAAACGGCTAACTTAGTACGTTTGCTAAGTTAGCCGTGAGGATTAAATTTCGTTTCTGGCTCCGTTCTTAATGTGATTGGCGGCCACTAACGCGTTTACGATGAACAGACTGGTTACTACAATAGCCATAGTTTAATTAGGGGTTTTAGGGGATTTGTTTGTTTTACGGAATAACCTGTTCAAATGTTATACCGTTGCATAAATATATGCAATAATTGAATCATGCAAGCATATTTAAAAGTTTTTTAACTAATACTTTTAAATATATTGAGGAACCTTATCCCCACAACAACAACGGGTTGTAGATTATTATCCCAATTGCCTAAAACAGGCCTAAATTATCCCCGCACTTCAATTACTTAACAATTTAGCGTACCTTTGCGGCAAATTAGAAATGCAGCATGATAACGGTATCAAACTTATCTCTTCGTTACGGTAAACGCACCCTTTTTGAGGATGTTAACCTTAAATTTACCCAAGGCAATTGCTACGGTATTATAGGTGCCAACGGTGCCGGTAAATCAACCTTCTTAAAAATATTATCGGGCGAGATAGATCCTACAAGTGGTTCGGTAAGCTTTACCCCGGGCGAGCGTATGGCCGTGTTAAGCCAAAACCACTACGCCTTTGATGAATTTACCGTTATCGAGACCGTAATGATGGGGCATAAAGAGATGTATGCCGTAATGAAGGAGAAGGATGCTATCTATTTAAAAGAAGATTTCAGCGATGCTGACGGCGAGCGCGCCGGTGAGCTGGAAAACCTTTTTGCTGAAATGGATGGTTGGAATGCAGAAAGCAACGCTGCTACCCTACTCAGCAACTTGGGCATCAAAGAAGATAACCACTATAAACAGGTTAAAGATCTTGATAATACTCAAAAAGTACGTGTGTTATTAGCACAGGCTCTTTTTGGCAAACCTGATATCCTGATACTGGATGAGCCTACCAACGACCTGGACATTAACACCATCAGCTGGTTAGAAGATTTCCTTGCATCGTACGAGGCTATTGTACTGGTAGTATCGCACGACAGGCACTTCCTTGATACAGTTTGTACGCACGTGGTAGATATCGACTTTGGTAAGATGACCATCTATACCGGTAACTATACGTTCTGGTATGAATCGAGCCAGTTGGCATTGAAACAACGTGCCGAGCAGAATAAAAAAGCAGAGGATAAGGTTAAAGAGTTACAGGAGTTCATCCGTCGCTTTAGCGCCAACGCTTCAAAATCAAAACAAGCCACCAGCCGTAAAAAAGCTTTGGATAAGATCAACCTTGATGAGATCCAGCCATCAAACCGTAAATATCCTGGTATCATCTTTAACAACCAGGGCCGCGAGATTGGCGACCAGGTATTGCAGGTTGAAAACCTTAGCAAATCACTTAACGGCGAGGTGTTGTTTTCAAATATCAGCTTTATGGCTGCCAAAGGCGATAAAATAGCTGTTATATCGCAAAACAGTTTGGCTACCTCGGCTTTCTACGATGTACTTACAGGCCGTGATACCGACTTTAAAGGCTCATTTAAATGGGGTGTTACTGTTAACCTGGCCGATATACCTACTGATACTGCCGAATACTTTAAAGGTAAAGATGATAACCTGATAGATTGGCTGCGCGAGTATTCGCCGGGCGAAAAAGATGATCAGTTTATACGCGGTTTCCTTGGCCGTATGTTATTTAGCGGCGAAGAGGTTCTGAAAAAATCAAACGTACTATCGGGTGGCGAAAAAATGCGTTGTATGTTTAGCCGCATGATGCTGCAAAGCGCCAACATGCTGTTGTTTGATGAACCAACCAACCACTTAGACCTGGAATCGATCACTGCGCTTAACAACGGTATGAAAGATTTCCGTGGCAATATGATCTTCACCTCGCGTGACCACGAGTTGGTGCAGACCGTCGCTAACCGTATCATCGAATTAACCCCGTCAGGTATCATCGATAAATTGATGACCTACGACGAGTATATAAGTAGTGAGGCTATACAAAAGCAGCGCGAGGAAATGTACGCGAAAGCGTAACTAATTCCTTTTTGAATCGTCTATACCGGTATGAAACGTGTACTATTAACTGTATTACTAACCATACCGGTATTTTTTGTTTATGCGCAAGACTTTACCGGCCGCATAACCGATGGCAAAACCAACCAGCCCCTGCCCTACGTTAACGTGGGTATAGTTGGCAAAAACGTAGGTACTGTTACCGATGATAACGGCGCATACAAGATAAACCTCGCTAATCATGATAACGATAGCCTGCGCATGTCAATGGTAGGTTACGCGCCACAAACCTATAAGGTGGCAGACATCATCTCCCAGCCCGGAAAAACCTTCACACTATTGCCATCTGTAACCCAACTTAACGAAGTAAGGGTAAGCAACCATAATTGGAAACAGGTTATATTAGGTAACACCACACGCTCAAAAAATACCAACGCCAGTTTCAACACCGGCAGGCCGGGCAACGAGATAGGCACCATTATCAAGATCAAAAAATCGCCTACTTATTTAAAGCAATTCAATGCTTCTTTGTCCTCAGCTGCCGAATTTGATTCCACGATACTGCGCGTTAACTTTTATACCGTGAAAGATGGCCTGCCCGATCAGCTCATTCAACATCAGAATATATTTGCCGTGGTTAAACGCGGACAGGATATGATAACAGTTGACCTTCAACCATATAACATTGTGGTTGAGGATAAATTTTTTGTAAGTTTAGAATGGATAAAGCAAGCGCGTGTGCAAAACTTATGGTTTTCGGCCAGCTTTTTTAGCGGATCAATAATAGCCAGAAACACCAGCCAGGCCGCTTGGGACAAGGTTGGGATAGCCGGATTGGGCTTTAACGTACTGGCAGAATATTAGGTTACAACAATTTATCAACAATTCATTGATATTCAGTTAATAATAGGTAGTTTTAGATAACCGATCAAACCATCTTTAAACTATATTATTATGTATGTAATCGCAATTATGGGCTACATAATACTTAGCCTTGCCTTCATCCTGGGGATGGGGGTCATCCTCTTCAATTTTCTTAAATACATCAAGTCACATTTTTACCCGGGATGGAAGTTACCGGACTACATTTATCACCTATTTGTAAAACGGACGCCACTGCATTAAGCAACCGCGCTGTTTGTATTTTAAAGTATAATAATTAAGGCACGGATAGTATATATTTGTAGCCCTCAGCAAATATTTACCGACTCCGTAGCTCAGCTGGTAGAGCAAATGACTCTTAATCATTGGGTCGAGAGTTCGAGCCTCTCCGGGGTCACTGATTTTTTTGAGTACTACTCAAGTTTCCTTAAAAGGATCGTATCCAATAATACGATCCTTTTAACTTATATCTCAAGCTTAATCGACTGCCCCTCAATAAATCGTCCTTTTGATATACTAATGGATGCTTTTTGCTCAGCGGTAAGTCCTATTGTTTCGCCTTCTTTTAGAGTAACATCATTACCTATCACATAGGAAGTAATATTGAACAAGAGGTCGAATAATTCTTCTAACGTTAGTTTTGAATTGATAATTTCAATTTCGGATTTCTGAAAGTCTTTTAGGCCATAAGTATAAGCGTTGTTACCCTTATCAGTATTTCTTAGTCCAATGTAAATCCACAGTGCGACGGGAATTTCATTTTCTTTAAGCGATTCAATATAGGTAAGATATTGTGTACGTGGAATAAGCAATGATTGACTTCCTTGGTATACCGCGACTGCTTCGGATGTCATTAAAACCGCACTCAAAACCTGGCTTAGGATTTTAAATCTTTCTAAAGAGGATTTTGTTCCCGCCATAATTGATACAATCGCATGCCCTGTGTGGCTCTCTAAGTCTTTTAGGGCGGACGGCCAATTATAAGCATATTGAGCTGTACCCTCTATATCACCCCAAGGTATTGGCACCCCCATGTTTGCTAAAGCAATTGTTTCGCCGTTTATATTGAATGATGCTGCTTCATCGTCTCCTACTAATTCGGTAATATCAAGTCCCCAAAATATTTTCAAATTGTCAATAACTTTATCCAATTGATAATTGTTATTATCATTAAATATTGGCATTGCCAATAAAATATTTTCTCGTTTTGTTTCTTTTTTTTCTTTCTTAAAAAAATTGAATACTGGCATTTGATGAAATTTAATCGAAATAAAGATATAGGTTTTATTAGTCAATGATAGTTAAGAACGATGCTTTAGAGCCAAGATGATTTTGCAATCATCAATAAAAGAGTTCGATATCTGTACCTATCGGTCACGCATATAAAAAGCCCTTAGCAACCATTTGCTAAGGGCTTTTTATTAAATATAGTTCAAGCTCTTCTTTATTCTGTTAAATAAAACATTTGCAGATAATTGGTAAGATCAGTATTATCCTTAACCACCGGCTTCTCATCAATCATAAGTGCTGTTACTTCAGCATTATTTTGAGTTAACTGCACCTTAAGCGTATATTCCTTTTCTTTTAACTTTAGGTACACGGTGTTGTTTGCTTGCCCAGCAAAGCTAACGGGAATATATATCGAATAGGATTCAAACTTTTTATCACCATAAGTAAAAGGTGGTCTTACAGCAAACAGAAGTGCAGTAGTTTGTCCTGCTGTATTCTTCTGATACAGTTGCACCTGGTCTTTTGTATACGCACCGGCATTCGATTCGTTTAGCAGATCTGTACCGGTAGCGTTTTTTACTGATAAATACAACTCCGGCCCCCGCATTGGCGAACATGCACAAAGCTCGCCGCCATTATTCATCTTCTTACAGCCAACGCCAACAACAAAAAGCACAAAAAGGATTAATAGTGTTTTTTTCATAAGGAAAGGTTTAGTGTAGTTACGATTGTATTTGCCGTAACGCTACAAAACTATCGAAATATATCAACGTGTTCAAAACTATAATTGGCCGGAGCACTGCCATCGTTTATTTTTGCGGAATGTCTACCAAATACGAAGCACATTACGAGGACAGAACATTTTATTTTTTTATTACCTCAAAAGAACCGGATGAGATAAGGATCACGATGTATGGTGCAGTTTATACATTGGTAAAAAAGGATGATGAGTGGAAAAATCACTCTACCAATCAAATGATCATGGTACCGGGCCTTGTTAATGCTGTAGTGGCGGCAGCAGGCCTGTAAGGTAGCAAAACATGGATAACCCGTCAATTAGCCTCGCACAAGCATACGTAGACTATACCAACACACTTGTTTTTCTTACAGGAAAAGCAGGTACCGGAAAAACTACATTTTTAAGGAAGATACGACAATCATCAACCAAAAAAATGGTGATCGTAGCACCTACAGGGGTAGCGGCTATAAACGCAGGTGGCATGACCATTCACTCGTTGTTCCAATTACCATTTGGCCCCCTGTTGCCCGAACAAACTGATCGCCCCGAAACAAAGTACAATGCCGAAAAGCGCGAATTGCTGCGGTCGCTTGAACTTTTGATCATAGACGAGATAAGTATGGTACGGCCAGATGTGCTTGATCAGGTTGATCTTATACTGCGAAATATACGGGGTAACAAACATGCCTTTGGTGGTGTGCAGCTACTGCTCATCGGCGATCTGGCCCAGCTAAGCCCCATCATTCGCGAAGAAGAATGGAGCCTGTTACGGCCTTATTACTCAACGCCATATTTTTTTAGCAGCCTGGTTTTACAACAAACAGATTACGTGCGTGTTGAGTTGGATAAGGTTTACCGCCAAAGCGACCCAACCTTTGTGGGCATCCTTAATGCCATGCGCGATCAGCAGCTCACCGAGCAAGATCTAACTCGTTTAAATACCAGGTTTATCCGCGGCTTTATGGCGGATGTTGGCGAAGGTTACATTACACTAACTACGCACAACCGTATTGCACAATCAATTAATGCGGGGCATCTTGAAGCATTGCCCGGGGCCGAAACCGTGTATAAAGCCACCATCCGTGGCGAGTTTCCGGCAGATGCCTACCCTACTGAAACAACACTATCACTTAAAGTTGGTGCGCAGGTTATGTTTGTAAAGAATGATAACTCGCCTGAAAAACGTTATTATAACGGAAAGATAGGCCGCGTTATCGATCTTGAGCCGGCAGCCGTATTGGTCGCCACACCAGATGGGCTGGAAATACGGGTTGAAGCCTTGGAGTGGACAAATGTGAAATACGAACTTGGCGGAGACGATGGCATAAATGAGAACAATGCCGGAAGTTTTGCGCAGATCCCTTTAAAACCGGCGTGGGCCATCACTATCCACAAAAGCCAGGGCCTAACTTTTGATAAAGCGGTTATTGATGTTAGCGAAGCATTTACCCACGGGCAAGCTTACGTTGCGCTTAGCAGGTGCCGATCTTTAGAGGGGCTTGTTTTAAGTAACCCGGTATCTGCACGTAATGTAATTGCCGACCCTGTTGTAAACCGCTTTAATCTTGAAGCAAAAAACAGGGAGCCTAATTTCGATACTTTAGAGAAACACAAAGAAGCCTACAGGCTATTCCTTTTATCAGAATTGTTTAACTTTTCGGGCTTAAAAGAAACATTATCCAAGTTTAAAGCTTTGCTGCCCGGCGGCGGAGACGAGATATTCAATGTTGCTGATAAGATGAAATTATCCCAGTATACGGATGAACGGATCCAAAAAGCTGCCATCTTTTTTAGTGATAAATTAGAAACAATGCTGGCGGGTCTCTATGTGTCATTAAGCGGATATGTAGGCACCTCTAAAGAACTTGCCGCGCAGGCAGATAAACTCATGCATTGGCTTGTTAACCGGCTATGGCTATTAAAGGCATTTAGCGACCAAACCTTCACAACGGATGACTATCTGCGCATATCGTTACAAAAACAAACGCCAGAGCAATCGCTACTTAAAGCATTAAATGCTAAGCCAAACGAAGCGCTTTATGAGCGTTTAATTGAATGGCGCGAAACAACCGCACAAACAGAAGGTGTGTTGGCGAGCATGTTATTTTCTGAACAAACCTTAGCCGCCATTGCCGCCAGGTTGCCTGCAACATTAAAAACACTAAGTGGCGTAAAGGGTGTTGGCCCGGAGAAGGTAACGCGTTATGGCGCCAAACTAATCACACTTATCAGGGCATACCAGCAGGAACTAAGCGGCGGTGACGATCAGGCCAGCCTGTTTTGAACATAAGTAGCTTCACATTTTCTGCAAACAATTTCAATAGCTTACATCTTGTTAAATAAGTACTTATTGGTTTTACCATATCTAAACTTATGTCGCAACATGCCATTGAGAACCTTATTGAGGATACCGTACATCTTATAGATAAAGCAAAACTTACCGATACAATAAAACGCCAATACCTTGCCGGCATTTATCGCATACAGGCGCTTTATGATACCGGTTACACTCACTTTAGGGTAATTGATATATTATTGAAATACAAATTCGTTTACCGTATACCGGCCCACAATTATCCAAACCTTGCCAAACAGATAACCCAAATACCCGGTTGGGCAAAAGAGGAAACTACAGGCGAGTTGGCTTACGTACAAACCAGGGATAATGAGACTTATTTTTATATTGATGCAGGCAACATTGCCTGGGAAACACTTTGTAAAAATGGTGTATTAACAGGTAATGATTGTGCGCCTTTAGCAGAATTTAATTTAAGCGAATTGTTAAGCAACATTCTGCACGAAGCCGAAAAACAAGGCGAACAGGCATTACTCACCAATTGGTATGGCCTCCTGGTAAACAGTTATCTTGATGGCAGCCTTGGCGAACAGGAAAAGCTCCCGCAAACTTTTGAGAAACTGATAATAGATAAACATCTGCTTAACATCCGCACCATTGCCCAACACAACCAGATAAAACGCCTGCGCAATGCTGATGAAGATCTGATACTGCCTATCCTATCAGACGAAATACAAATAGCCGGCGGCTTGGAAAAAGAATATACCGCACGCTTCTTTCTCGATCTGAAAAAATCAATCATTACCCTCAAGGCTGCTTATGATAAAGCAGCAAAGGCCAAAGCCTTAAGTGGTGATGTAATAGAACAGTTAATTGATATTAAGCTACAGGATGCTTTATTGGCCGCAGGCTGGACTGGAATAACCACTGATGAACAAAATTCGTGGCGATGGTTTAAAGATGCACCCACAGGCAGAAAGTTTGTATGGCTGGTATTTGAAGAGGCTGATAAATTTCTGATGTGCCACCTGGGCTTGCAGCACAACCAATTATTACAATGGCAACAGCGCAATTCCGACCTGGAATTACCACATATCCACTTCTACCAAATGGCCATCGCATCATTACCTGAAAAACGGCAAGAGAATAAGAAGTTTATTCACCCTTATGGTGGCTGGAAATTTGATATTACCAAGCCTCTAAAAACTTTAGAAGCACAGATAAATAACCTGATAGAAGACATCGCGATAGCGGAAAATACATACTTCGATTTCCTGGAGAAGGAATTTCCCAATGCTTTCTTTAATCGCGGCCCTGAAAACTTACTCTACCTGATGGAGAATGGTGTAGACGGTTCGGGCGTGATTCCTGATTACCTGCTGTTTGATAGCCCGTATGCCATTTTGTTAGCTTTTGTATATCATTACAAAACCAATGGAGACGATAAAAAAGCGGACAACATGATCCGCTCCATTTCTAAAAAGCTTAAAGCTAAGACGCGCAAATCAGCCTATGAGATAAAATATCTTGAGCCATTTCTTAAAGCGTACGAAAAAGACAAAGCCAATACTGCTATGCCCCCTGTTTATCATAGCTTGCTGATAAAGGAATTTATGAAAGCATAGCCAATACCAGCAATACTAAATAAGGCTTTATTTCACAGTAAATTTATAAAGAGCAGCATCTGCCCCACCAAGTTTAAATTGAAGAGCACCATTATTAATTATCGGGTTATTTTGCAGCAATTCTTTCCCGTTCAACAATGTTTTAAAGTTGATGCCTAAACGATCTGCTGTGAGCGAATAACTTGTCGGCTGTTTACCGTAATTAAAGGCAGCCACGTAAAACACATTACCTTCCCGTTTAGAGAATATGGCAGATGCGCCTTTCCCTGTATTGCCGTCAACCGGGCGGAATGCTTTACCTGGTTTAACCACTTCCAGCAATTCTGGCTTTTCGTAGTATTTTTTGATACGCTCACTCCATTGGCCGTGGGTTGATAGATCGTCACCAGACAGCCAGGTACCTGTTATCAGAGCAGATAATAAACGTGCGCGGTTGGCGCCTTCAGTCTCGTCATTAAAAACCACGTGGTCGGCGTCGAGATAATCATACAGGTAGGTTTGCCACCAGCCGTAGGTTACACTATTTAGGGTATATTGCGTATTATCAATAGATTTAAAGGCATCACAAGCTATGCGCCTCATGTGGGTATACCTGCCTGTAGCCAGGCTTGGCGAAATAGCAGCATAGATGAGCATATCTTTACCTGTTTGACTGATCAAATACTCCATCCCCTTACGGTACGCTTCCATCCCCGTTTTAACCGATTTGTCATAAAAGCCGTTAGCTTCAATAGCGGCATGCCCAAGGAAGTCTATCTTGATCATGGAGAAACCACAGGCTTTAAGTTTACCAATAATGTAGGCGATGCGTTGCTTTGTACCGGGATGCGTTGGGTCAATAGCCCTTGCGCCATCCAAGTCATGATAACCGCCGCCAACCTTTGTCCATATATCGCCGAAAGTGTAATCACTACCGTCTACCTTTCGGTTTGGCCCGCCGCCATGGCCCCAATCGGTGAACGGTGCCCAGTAAACACCCGGCTCCAATCCTTTTGCGCGGCAATAGGTTACAAACTCTTTTAGTTCAGCATAATCGCCGTTATGCACCAACTTATCCCAGTACGAATCCAGATCGATGTAAGCGGTTTTACCGGTACGAAACGCGGGGATGCTATCGGCAAAAAAGTCGACCACCTTTTTGGCCTTATCCAGGCTGATGTGCTCTTGTATCACACCCCAACTGTTCCATCCTACGGGCGTGGGCTTTGTCCATTTAGCAACAGCAGGCGGGTCGGCAATACGGTTAGCTTTTCCGTATTCTTCCATGCCTTTGCGCCAATCGGCAAAGTACCCCATCATTATCCGTGGCGAACGGATGGTATTGCCTTCTATTATACCGTGAGCAATTTTATCACGGGTTACTGCCTCAGCGGTATAACCTGCCCAAACATCTATTTTATTAACAGGTTCGCCAGCGTTTAAAGATACGCCCGTTTTCCAAACGCCATGCTCTATTGATCCGGCAACAAGCCCGCCCCTTGCTTTCTCTGAGTATACGGTACCAACTTCGGCACTTACGCCGTTATCCTTACCAAAAGCTTTAGACTGATAACTGATAAAAGTATCATTATCAAAAGGCACAAAAACGGTTTGCAAATCGCCGCCTGATACGGGTACAAAGCCACCGTTTATAGGATGCATGTTGTTGCTTTTTAATACAGCCCCTGTAAAAGATATCTCCGTAAAAAAGTACCCACGATCATCATAAGTATAAAACACTTGCTTCATCTGCTGAAGCCCATCGGCGGTTAGTGTTATGGTATGTTTGTACCCGTTACCGAAGCCGTCTTTAATACGTTCCTTTGTGTATGAACGCTTTAAGTATTTACGTGTATCTAATTCTATATCATTTACTTTAGCATCAGCATATATAGTTTTAAATACGGCTTCATTAGCTTGATAAGTATCGAAAGTACCCCGCGACAGATCGTAACTTATACGTCCATCCTTACCGAAAGGGATGCTTACTTTCTTTTGCGCATTGGCGATAATAGAGGCAAATAAAAGGCATAAGGCGGTGCTTAGCCTGGCGATATTTTTCAGCATGTTATAGCTATTATCCGGATTAAACTTTGATGGTTTTAACGGTCTTCATTACGCCGTTGATCTTCACTTTTACAGCGCGGCCATCGGCAGAGGTAATGCGGTAATTGATCACCTTTCCGTTAGCCCAGTCAAAATACACGGTATAGTTTCCCCTTGCCCTTAAACCATTGGCCTTGCCGTTAGCCTTCCAGGCATCGGGCATGGCAGGCAATAGTTCAATGTAACCTGCGTGGCTTTGCACCAGCATTTCTGCAATGCCGGCTGTGGTGCCAAAATTGCCGTCGATTTGGAACGGCGGCCCTGCCGAAAACAAGTTTGGATAAATACCACCACCAGAGCCGTAATTGATATCAGTTTTAAGCGTTGGACGCATGATCTCTTTAAACAGTTTATATGCACGGTTACCGTCGTGCAGGCGCGCCCAGAAAAGTTGTTTATAGGCGATAGACCAGCTTGGGCCATCATCTCCCCTTACCTCAAGTGTTTTCCTGCAGGCTTCGGCCAACGCAGGCGTAGCATCGGTGGTGATAAGTGATGCCGGGTAAAGTCCGTATAGGTGTGATACATGGCGGTGCTGCGGCTCGGTTTCTTTGTAATCTTCCAGCCATTCCATCAGGCGGCCGTCTTTAGCTACCTGCCCTGCCGGCGGCAGTTTCTTCATGCGCTGATCAAGTTCTTTACTAAATGTTTCATCTTTACCCAAAACCTTCGCCGCGGTGATCACATTGCCAAATAACTCCCTTATGATCTGGTTATCGATGGTTGGGCCTTCGCAGATACTTGCATGGCTGCCATCGGGCAGGTAAAAAGAGTTCTCTGGCGATGAGGATGGGGAAGTAACCAGCCAACCTGTCTTCTTATCGGGGATAAGCATATCGTTGTAGAACTGCGCTGCGCCTTTCAATATCGGGTAGATCTCGCGCAGGTAATTCTTGTCGTTACTAAAAGCATAATGCTCCCATAAGTTATTACACAACCAGCCCGAACCTACTTTAGTTACGCCCCATGAAGCGCTCTCGCCGGGCTCTGTAAAGCCCCATATATTGGTAATAACATGCGCCACCCAACCCTTAGCGTTGTAATAAGCCTTTGCCGTGCGTTCGCCGGGTTGCACCATGCCTTTTACCAGCTGCGCCAACGGCAGGTTCAATTCAGACAGGTTTGATACCTCTACCGGCCAGTGATTCATTTGCACATTTACATCCAGGTGGTAATCGCCGTTCCATGGCGTGTTCACCTGGTTAGCCCATAAGCCCTGCAGGTTTGGTGGCAACAACCCAACTCTTGTGCTGCTGATGGTAAGGTACCTACCAAACTGGTAGAACAATACCGGTAAACCTTTATCGGCATCAGGATCCTTTCTAAAGCTTATTAAACGGGTTCCGGTTGTTTCCTCTTTAGCTGTGCTGTTGCCCAGATCAATATTAACCCGGTTAAACAGTTTCCTGAACTTTTTGATGTGGCTGCTCTTTTCTGTAGCATAAGGCGTTTTTAATGCAGCTGCCAATAACTTGTCTACAGATTGCTTGTAGCCCGGGTTCTTGAAATTTGTTCCGGCAGAAATGTAGATGATTGCTTCTGTAGCATTTTCTACATCCACATTATTGCCATCTGTATTTACTTTGCCACCTTTAGTTTCAACCCTTACACGCACACTATATTGCATACCTTCAGCATCAGTACCGCTGCGCAAGCTGCCCTTCATGATCAGCTCGCCCGGCTTTGCCGTGGTGGTAAAACGCTCTTCGCGCGATAGCGCTGTTGAGAAACTTAACTGGCCCGGCTTGCTTGCTGTAAGTTTGATAACAGACACATCGTTATTAAAGCTGGTAAAATATTCGCGCTTATAATTTACATCATTAATAGTGAATGTACATTTGGCAATAGCACTATCTAAAGACAGTTCTCGTTTATAATTTGAGGGAGTACCCTTACCGGAATATTGAAATTTCATTTTAAGATCGCCCAGTACCTGGTACTTGCCAAACGGCTCGCTGCCTGATCCTTTGCCGGTACATATAAAGTTCTTATCTACCAGGCGTTGAGCTTCTTCATTCTTGCCTTCGGCCAATAAGCGTCTTATTTCGGGTAAGCTTTTGTTAGCTTCATAATTATTGGCATCCTGCGGGGCACCGCTCCAAAGGGTAATATCGTTTAAAACAATATGCTCTTCGTTAATCTGGCTGTTGGGTGTCATCCCTAAGCGGCCATTACCCAAGGGTAAAGTTTCTTCCCATTGCGATGCAGGGGTATCATACCAAAGCTTTAGCGGTTTGTTTTGCGCCGAAACCTGAGCGCAGGTAGTTACTGATATCAGCAATATCAGGTTTAAAATTCTTCTCATACGGATGTTAATTGGTTACCGGCCTTGAGTTGGTGCTCAAACGATAAAGACAAATTTATCATTCATGCAGCACGCCCAAATGGACAGAACCTTTGAAACAATGGATTATTTATTGGTTAGGAAATGCACTATACGGCAGGCATTACCCTTACTTTTGCGATTATGCTTATCGGCCACAAACAGTTTAAGCGTATGCTTCCCCGGCTTAAGGTCGCCTTTGAACAGGATGTACCATGGCAAATGCAGGCCCTCACTCCACTCGGTAAACAGGTCTATCTGTTTATATACACTACCATCTACCGAATAAGATACGATACCGGCATCGGGCCCTGATACCACGGCCATACCCACTGCTGTTCCGTTGAAAGTCAGGCTCAATTCAGCACCTGGTGTGTTGGCTACCAGCATCGGCGTATTCACAAAGCCCGTGCGTGTTCCAACGCCATCCTTTGGCGTCCAGTTTGGGTCAATAGTCCAATCTGCGTTATGTTTTGCGTTGCTGATATCGGTATAAACGCCTTTTGTAAAGCTGTGCTTATTTAGTGGTACAGGCAGTTTATCAGCCGCGCTGCGTGTACTTTTCTTTTGCGCCAGCGTGTCCAATAACGATTTAATGTTGGCAGCGTACAATTCCTGGCCGAATAGTGATGGATGCAGATCTTTAAAATCGCCATTCCAGGTAAACTCACCTTTGGCTATCTTATCAAAAACCTCTTTAGCCAGGTTAATGGATGGGATGCCGTAACGGCTTGCTACCAACTCGTGATTGGTTATCTCTGCAGGTGTGTGGCCGGTTTTGTAATCTTCGTTCTTATAAGGATCAGCAAATGACATCATGATAATGTCCATCTTAGGGTTGGCTGCCTTTCCTTGCCTGATAATGCCTTCCAGATCTCTAACTTGAGTGATACTGTCCGTTTTATTCACGCGATCATTAACGGCAGCTTCGAGAAAAAGCAAATCTATCTTGCCCGAATCCAGCACATCACGCTTAAACCTGAAGGCATGCGGCAAACTACCTAACGATGGGATGCCGGCATTAATAAACCTGAATTTAGTATCGAGATACCGCTCCTGCAGGTATTTGCAAACTTTCTCGCGCCAGCCGGGATTGAATGTGATAGAGCCACCCAAGAAAGCCACCGTTGCGGTTTTACGTTTCACCGCTTCGTTGAAATGCGAAGCGCCGTTTCTTACATTAAAATAGTTATGGTACGGCAAATTGCTTTTTACGGGATAACTATTATTCAGCAGAAAATCTGCTATTTTTTCAGGATGGGTAATTTTAAAGTGATGCCCGTAAAGTTCTTCGGGCTGGCCTTCTTCTAATATCACATCAGCTTTGCCGCCTAAAGCGCGGTAACGTTGTACCAGTACGTCAGAATTTTCTGACGGCGGCACAAACCTATCGGCAGGGTTAATGATATTCAGGAACGGGACTTTAAATGCCGCCAGTGCATCCAAACTATCAATGGGATTACCACGATAAGCCATGGCTTCTGCCTCTGTAAAGTGAAATACCTGCAAAAATTGCTTCCAGGCACCTTCGTCACCAATACCTTTGCCTTTTGCGCCCGGCCAGCTGGTAACATCGCATACCGGCGTTTCTGCATAAATACAGCTTACTTTATCGGGATTGCGCTTTGCCCAGGCATAGGTATATAAAGCCCCGCGGCTAATGGTTTCCAAAGCAGGTTTCAAGGCGAAGCCTTTTGCCGCCATGTAGTTATAAAACTTATCCCAAAGCTGCATAGATGCAGGGCTGCCGTACTGATCGTCGGCATCTAAATAGGCTACGTACACCCCCCTGGTAAGCAAGATGCTATCCATATCGGTATGCCACCAATGGAATGATGAGCGCCAAACCCAGGGCTTGCCTGCCAGTTCATGTACAGGTTTAACATACCAGGCTTTGTGCCCCTCTATCAAGAAGTTAACGCGCTCAAAACCTTTCCACTTTGTGTCATCGCCCTGCGCAAAAGTATTTGAAGATATTGCCAACAAAGCCAAAAAGCCAATAAGAAAATGTCTGCTAAACGGTAATCTCATAATGCAAATATCTGCTGCAATAGCCGGCAACGTTTTGTAACAATTGCCGGCCGCGGCAGAAAGATAATTAATGTTAGTTAAGTACGTCGTTCCAGAAAGTCATTTCGCTCATATTGCTGTAATTACCGTCGCCATTAACCACGTGTTTTATGCGTACGCGGATGTATCTAACAGGCGGCACGTTGGCATCAAAATCTACTTTTATGGCAGCCTGGCCATCATCTGTACGTTTAATGGTTTTCAGCAGCGTCCAGCCTTTGGCTTTCATTTCGTCGCTCCATCCGCCATCACGTGCAGAAAGGTTCGTGGCTGCATTAGTGATATCGGCTATGCCCCAGATCTCGAAATCATCGGGGTTGTTACAACAGTTACGGCCAACCTCTTCAACACTGGTTAGTTTCTTGTAAACTTTCCCCATGTCAAATGTAATAGTATGCGGCATGCCCGAGTTACCTGCACTGTGGAATATGTTAGGATACCCCTGCGGGCCGTTTGAGCCATCCCAAAGTTTGCTCACACTGGTACCCGATTCATAGGTATCTGCATCATTAGGCAATTTATTTTCTCTGAACAATGACTTCTTACATATCTGGATGCCGGTTATCTGTGGGAAGGTTGTAGCATTAGTTACATAGAACGTATCAATTGCACCTTTAACCGGGATATAGCCCGACTTATACGATATGGCCGACCCGCTCTTAAAGTCTGTTATAGTAAACTTAGTACTATCAGCACTCAGCAAATGTTCCACTTCCTTACCCTCGCGGTTAGTATATTTAATTGCCGTTGATACATTGATATTTGATGTATCTGCTGTAAGGAAGTTAAGCGTTATATTACCATTTTCAAATACCGTAAATGGATTAGCCGCATCGTAAACCCTGTTCACCAATCCCGATTGAAATACAGGCCCGTAAACCTTTACATTATTGATCTCTAAGGGAATAGAGCGATTACCTTTAGCGTCATAAGAGTAAACGGTGAACGAGTATATATACTCGCTAAGGCCGGGGATAATAGCCGTTATAGAATCTGTAGGGTTATGCTTGGTAGATTGCACAACTACAGAATCTGTCTTATTGTTCCAGTACACTACGTATTTGGTGATGCTGGGGTCTGAGCTTGGGTTCCAAACCAGCGCGGTACGCAGGTTGCCCGGGCGCGAGTGCGGATTGTTCACTACACCCGGATACACGACTTCCTTATCGCCCAGGAAATTTTTAAATTCTGTATCCTGCTTGCGGCAAGCAAAGAAGCCCGCAATGATCAGGACAAAACATATCGTTAAAAGATTTCTCATAATTATTTGATTAGTTGACCTATTGATCAAAGTGGTTTACCAAATACTGTTACTTCCATTAAGTGTGCGGCATCGCCCCGGCCCCAGGTATCATGTACCAACAAACGCAGGTATTTAACCGCAGGTGCCGATGCGGGAACAAGGAAATCGACCCCGGCCATTACAAATTTCTCATCGGCAGCGTTAGTAAAGCCCGGTTGCAGGCCCGATGGCGGATTTGGATAACGATAGTTACCAAGATTTACCCAATCGCCCACTACGGTACCCACCGGTGCCGATTGCGGCAGCACCACATCAGCAGGCGATTCTTTGGTAGCGCCCCACCAGCTAAAGTTTTTAGGGTTACCGTGGAAGAAGGCATATTCCAACGGGCGTTCGTAAACTTTTATGCGGCTTATCTGCGCGGTTACCCCTATCCCGAAGGTACACTGCATAGGCTTGCCGGTACCGGGTTGCGTGTGCCATCCGTTAGAGTATCCATCAACCTTGTTATCCCACAAGTAAGGTAGTTCCCAGCCGTAACCTATCTGGCTATCGCTTGGTTGTTTGTAAACGGTGAATTTTGTTTTATCCAGCTGTGTTTCAAACAGTGGCGTAATGTCAACCAAAGTAGTATCAGATATATTACCGAACTTATCTGTTACATAAACGCCAAACTTACGCTCCACCGCCGGAAAGCCTCGTACCGAGTAGTTAATGGTATCGGCATTGGTATAGTGCTGATCGTTCACCTCAAGCGCTTTGGTTGAATTATCCATAGCAATAAGGATCACACCTACTTCTTTCTTATTAAGGTTAAGCGCTTTGATATTTACGCCGCCAAAATCTGTACTGATCTCAATAGTTGGCGAAACCAGTTTGTAAAAAGGCACATCCGGGTTAACAGTTACTTTAACCGGGTCTGACATGACGTTAGCGCGGCTTACCGTATACAGCGTAACATCATACGGTTTGTTGCTTGCAAAACCATCAACGTTAATGGTATCGGTATAGTAACTGGCCTTGGTTTCGCGCGCGGTTTTATCGTTTATCTGGTACTTGGCCAAAACGTATAAGATATTGTCCGAGTTTGGCAGATCATACGTAATGTAAGCACCGCCGTGGTAATTATCCACCTTAATGTTGGTTACTACACCCGGCTTAGTCTTATCGTTTGATACCGGCTCGGTGTTATAGCCCTCGTTCTTTTTACAGGCCGATAGCAGGCAGCCACACCCTATTGTTATTAATAAGATGCTGATGTATATATATTTAAAATAATGTTTCATGATCAATATTTTTAATGTTGACTATTGATTACCAGTAGGGGTTCTGAACCAGATTGCCGTTCACTATCAGGCTATTGTCCTTAATAGGCCATAGGTAGTTCCTTACACCAAATATGGCGTTGAACAGTGTACGGGGCTGGTAATAGTTGGCAGGTTGCGCTTCGTAAACATTCCAGCCTTGCATAGGCACGCTCAATACGCTTTGCAGTTCTTTCCATCTTCTTAAGTCCCAGCCAGCCTGGCCTTCAAATGCCAATTCCAGTCTTCTTTCCTGGTGAATGATCTGCCTGAAACCATCTTTGGTAGCAAATTTTGAAGGATTTTTAGAGTATGTAGACCAAGCATCAACCACGCCAGGCAAACCGGCGCGGGTACGTACCCTGTCTATATAGCTATAAGCCTCTGCTGTTGGGCCATTCACCTCGTTCAAAGCTTCAGCGTAAAGCAGGTATAAACCAGCCAAACGGATCAACGGTAAACGGAAAGCTATCTGCTGAAAACCATCATCATATACCGATTGATAATGCACCAGTTTCTTAGGCCAGTAACCGGTGATATTTAAAGTATTGATATCCTTAGGGCCGGCGTAAGATTCAATGCCGCGTGCCCAAACGTGGTACATATCGTTAAGGTTCAATTTACCGTTACCGTACCAGATACCGCCATCAAAACCAATACTGGCGTAGAAGCGCGGCTCGCGATTGAAGTGCTCTTTAGCAGTAAGTGAATCTTTTGCGATATAGAAACGGCTGTCCTGATCGCCCTTTTTCAAGCTGTAGCGGCCTGCATAGTCAAACGTTTTATCTTCATTAATAGGTACACCCTTATCAGAATAAAATAACTCCTGCATAGCCAACGGCACCGCAAAGGTTGATGGGTTTGAGAAAATGTTTACCACGCTCTTCTGTGTCATACGCGGGGTAGCGTAACCTTGCCAGTCGAACGTTGGGTTTAGCGCCCAAATCAGTTCATTGTTCAGCTCCCATTTTTCAGTCACCGCGTTTTGTATGGTAAGCACTTTACGCAATGAATCGGGCAGTGAAGTGATCACCGCTGGCGGGATAAAAGTGTAAAGTTTTAAACCGTTTGCCTCACAAGCCATAATAGCAGCTTTACAAGCATCAGCAGCTTTCACCCATTTATCAGCATCATAAGTTGATGAGAAAAGCTTTTGGCCGTCTTTATTTTGCGCGCTGCTGTAATCTGGGTTACCATTAAACAGCGGACTTGCAGCCGTAGCCAATACCTCGGCCTTAACAGATAGTGCGATCAACTGCGTGATACGGCCCAGCTCCTGTGCCTGGTTATTGATAACCGGCGGCAAATCAGGGATAGCTTCATCCAACAATTGTGTAATGTAGGCAAAGGTCTCGTCCATGGTGGCGCGTTTCACCTTTATCTCGTCTGAGGATGCGGTGATATCCAGGTTGGTTTTTATCAATGGCACCGGGCCGTAAAGGCGGGCCAGGTAAAAATGATAGTAAGCTTTAAGGAATTTAACCTCGGCTATCCAGCGCTTTTTCTCAGCAAATGAAAGGTCGGCAGGTTTATCGATGTTCTCCAGCATGGTATTACACCTTCGGATAGAACGGAAGACTGCCTTACCGCTATTCTCGCCATCCCAGTAGTTTAAGCCGGGGTTGTTGCTGTTCTGCGTTCCGCGCAGCATGTTAAAGCCAGTCTCATCTATAGGGTGTTTGGTAAGGTTATTCGGGTAAATGATCTCGCCCGAGGTGGTAAAACTTGGGTTGGTTGTAGCCTCTGCAAACTGCTGCAGGGTAGCATAGCAGGTAAACAGGTAGTTCTCTGCCTCGTTGCGGTTTCTAAATGCGTACTCCAGCGTGCCTGTATTATCAGGCGCTACGTCAAGGTACTTTTTACATGATGCAAATAGCGACGCTATCAGTACCAGGCAAAATATTGGGTATATTCTTTTCATGATGTTATCTGATGTTTGGTCGGTTATAAGTTTACGTTAAGGCCAATGTTAAACACCTTTTGTATAGGGTAAGCAAAGCCATTGCCCCCTATCTCCG
This sequence comes from Mucilaginibacter conchicola, assembly GCF_003432115.1. Taxonomy (GTDB): domain Bacteria; phylum Bacteroidota; class Bacteroidia; order Sphingobacteriales; family Sphingobacteriaceae; genus Mucilaginibacter; species Mucilaginibacter conchicola. The sequence goes on along the minus strand of NZ_QWDC01000001.1, from coordinate 83,492 downwards.
GGTCCCATAACTTAAATGGACTCCAGGTGTACAGGTTTAAACCGTTGAAATAGATGCGCACTTTGGTCATGTTCCAGCGCTGGGTTAAACGGGCCGGGATAGTGTAACCAAACTCAACCGATTTAAGGCGAAGGAAGCTACCATCGCGCATCCACCAGGTACTGTTTTGCCTGTTGTTTTCAATCTGGTTGCCGGTAGTACCTAATCTTGGGTATTGGGCATACAGGTTTTGGTTGCTTTCAGACCAATGATCATCAGCAAAAGCTTTCAGTAATTGCGTATTACCGCTGGCATAAGCGCCATCGGGGCTTTGAATGAATGGGCTGGTACGAGATGGATCAATAAAGAAACTCACCTGCGCCTGGCCCTGGAAGAAAGCAGAAAGATCAAATCCTTTATAACCACCTGATAAACCGTAGCCGTAAACAATGTTTGGCACTGTAGGGTAACCGATGAAGGTTAAATCTGCGCCATCAATTTTACCATCGCCGTTTAGGTCGCGGTATTTGATATCGCCGCCTTTGGGTGCCACGCCATTGGTAGAGAAGATCTGCGTTGGCGAGTTACGGGCCTCGTTGTCATCAACAAACAAACGCTCGGCAATGTAGCCTACCGCGCGGTTAATGGTTTGGCCCACCTGGTAGCGGTAAGCTTCGGGATATTGCGGCTCTTCGTATTTTGAGTATTTGCTGCTGGCGATGGTTAGGTTACCCCTGCCCTGCAACCAACCGCTTTGGCCTAAGCTTGTCTTGTAATCCATCTGCAGATCCAAACCTTTTGTTTCGGCTTCGCCGAAATTGGCACTGGCGCCTGCTTCAAGCCCCATAGTGGTAGGTATTGATGTCCGGTTTTGCAGAATGTTGTAGCGGTGATATTTGTAAACCTCGGCAACAATGTTCAGGTTCTTCAAGATCGTCATCTCCACGCCTAAGTTTAGCTGGCGCGATGTTTCCCAGGTGATGTCTGAATTTGGATAGTTGTAAACCGTAACACCATTGCGGCCATAACCGTTATTTGTACCAAAGTAAGCCGGGTTACCGCCGTTAAGGTTAACATCAGACAGGTAGAAGAAACGCTGGTTACCAATCTGGTCGTTACCTACGGTACCATAGCTGGCCCTTAGTTTTAAGCGCGATACAAACTGGTACAGTTTATCGCCCCAGAATTTCTCGTCAGATACTATCCAAGAACCACCAATGGTTGGGAAAAAGCCGAAGCGATGCTTGGCAGAGAAACGTTCGGTACCGTTATAACCAAAGTTAAACTCCAGGAAATAACGGCTTTTGAACGAGTAAGTAGCCCTGCCCGCCAGTGTAAGGTTGCGGTATGGTAACGAGGTAAACAGGCTGTTTGCATTACCATAAAGTGTTTGCTGCTGTGTACCGATTAAAGAACTGCTGATGTTATGATCACCAAATCTTCTTGAGTAATCAACCACCCCCTGGAAGAAGATGTAGGTGTTCAGCTGGCTGGTGTTTGGGTCTCTGTAGTAGGTTAAATACTCGGTAGCTGCACCTGGTTGTGAGTTTAACCACGACAAGGTGTAAGTATTTGATGGTTTATCGTACGAGCCGATGTTGTAGTAAAACGGCGAGTACCCCATTGACGATTCAAAGTATGAGTATCTGTTGGTATGGAACAAACCATGGAAATTCAATCCGTTAGTAAGGAAATCCAGTTTCTGGTTCAACTCCAACTGTGCCGACATCCGCGACTGCGAAAAATTCTTATGCCCCCTTAGCAAAGCTGCATACGGGTTAAGATAGGCCACTGCATTTGATGCCGAACTACCCGCTGCCGGCGCGTTACCGAACAAGATGTGCTGCGTGTTCTGGTTAGCCTCATCAGCCGGGTAAAACGCCGGGAACAGCACCGGGCTGGTGTGCATGGCAATGTTATATAAATCGGTTGAGAACGAAGCATCAGACGTTAGCGGCCCATTGTATTCGTTAAAAGTACCGGATAACCTTAGTACCAATTCTGTTGATTTGGTGAGGTTCACGTTCACGTTTGAACGCAACTGGTAATTACGGAAATTGATGTTGTTATTGTTATTATTCCTGATATCCTCGCGCAGCACACCATGGTCAACGTTGTAAGAGCCAGAAACATAGTACCGGGCAACGCCACCACCACCGCTTACACTCATATCGGCACGTTGGGTGCTGGTGTGGTCTTTAAATAAGGTTTTAAGCCAATCAACCGCAGGGTAAACATACTCGTTACTGCCGGGTGCTTTTGCAAGCGTAGCCTGGGTATTGATGATTTTATTAGGGCTAAAAGGCAGCGGGCTCAACGGATCGCGTGTAACGGTAGCTTCGTTAAACAACCGCATATACGTAATAGGATCTGCCAGTTCCAGGTTTTTAACCGATTGCGACATAGAGTTCTCTACCCTGAAGTTGATCTGCGGCTTACCTACTTTACCCTCTTTTGTGGTAACCAGGATAACACCGTTTGCGCCGCGGGCACCATATAATGCTGTAGCACTCGCATCCTTAAGGATAGAGAAGCTTGCAATGTCATCCACCTGCAAACGCGCAAGGTCTGATGTTGAAAGTTCAACGTTATCTATCAGTATCAGCGGGTCGCGCTTATAACCAAAAGTGGTTACCCCACGGATAAAGAAAGATGAATTGTCCATGCCGGGTTGGCCACTGGGCTGGTAGGCAATTACACCCGCCACCTGCCCTGCCAGTGCATTGGTAAGGTTACTTGCAGGTATCTTCAGTTCGCTTGGGGTTACAGTGGTAACAGAACCTACAACTGCTTCCTTGCGTTGCTTGCGGCCGTAGGCGGTAACCACTACATCGGCAAATTCGTTTTTAACCACAGCCATAGTGATATTGTATACCGTTTTGCCGCTGGTTACGGTGAAGCCGTTCTCTTTATAACCAACATAGGTAATGCGGAAGATAGTTCCTGCTTCAGCATCTATCACAAATTTACCGTTCACATCGGTAGCTGTGCTCACGTTCTTGTGGTTTGTTGCAGTGATGTTGGCGCCTACAATGCTGGTACCGGTGCTATCTGCCACGCGGCCGGTTATCGTTATCTTTGATTGGGCAAACGACTTACCCGTTAATAAAAAACTCAATATCAAACAAACACAAAAAGCCCCTATGGCTTTCGCTGGGGTGTATCTGTATGGTTGACATTTATCAGTTCGCTCGTAAAGTTTTTCCATAAAATTTTCTTCATCATGTTTTTGGAATTAGTTATCGGTCTCTACATCTGCCGGTTACCTGGTAACCCCACCACGCCATTGCTGAAAAAACAGGGCAATAAGAATCCTAATCACCCCATTTATGGGTAACCGGTTTAATCGCAAATACTGTTATCAGGAAACGATTAAAGCAAAGGGCTTATGCTGATCGTTAGTGGGCAGACCACATTGAGGCTAAGGCTTTAGCCTGCATTTAGTTAAATATCTCATACTCGTTTAAATTGGTAATTGGTTGGCTAAAATTACAGCGCAAAAAAATTCCTTAAAATGGATAAAGCTTCAAACGAGATGGACTATTATATTATTTATAGCCAAACTGAGCAATTTGAAGTAAACTTTTAGCTTTAAATTACATGGCATGCATCAGTTTGTAACGCTCGGGCGATACCTGCATGTATTTTTTAAAGATGCGGGAGAAGTAAAATGGGTCTTCATAACCTAATTGAAAAGCCACATCACGTACTTTTAAATGATCGGTATAAAGTAACTGACAAGCCTTCTGCATTTTAAGGTTATTGAAATAATCAATTGGCGGCATACCTGTAGCCTTGCGGAATACTGTTGAAAAATGTGAGGCCGATAACTGGTTATGTTTGGCCATATCCTCAACGGTGAGTCTTTTCTCGATGTTGGCCCGCATAAATTTGATAGTGGTAGCTACCATATCCGGATGTTCTGCCTGTGTTTTTTCAAAGTGCTTATCTGGGAAAAGAAACGTAGCCAGGAAATAGTTAAGGCAAAATGCAGCGTTAAAAAGGTTCTCGCGGCTGTAACCGTCTTCAAGCGTTTTATAGATATTGTGCCAAATGTCTATCCCCTTTTTGTTATAGGGGATCTGTACAGGGCTATGGTGCTGATCAAACTGCAGCAGTTTGTTTATCTCAGCCATGTTCTCGCTTTTAAAGTGGATCCAGTAAATAGTCCATGGGTTTTCCTCGTCGGCCCAGTACCGGAGGCGGGTATTGGTAGAGCGGATGATGGTGAATTGGTTCGCCGTCATCTCGTGCTTTTTACCTTCAGTAATGTAATAGCCTTTGCCCTGCAGGCAATAGAAAATGATATTATCCTCACAACCGTTCGGCCATTCGCGATAGTGGCCCAATGCCTTAGGGAAAAAGCCAATATGCGCCACATACAACTGCAGGAAATCAGTTTTAGTGTTAAACGATTTCTTGTAGATATCCTTTGGCAGGTTGATCATTTTCTGACCATCAAAACCGTCCCTTCTTTTCATCGCTCTTATCTAATAACCGTGAAAGATAGCAAGAAGATAGCATTTTACCAATGTGATGCATAGCAACAACGTACCAATGGTTTATGATAAAGCCTCAGAAAAATCATTTCCAAGGCTTTATTATCGCAGCTTATCTCGCAGAGCGGTACACGATCCTATCTCCTTCTTCTGATACCTCGCCCCTTTCAATAGCCTTACGGATACCGGCCAGCATGGCTTGTTCAACATTTGAACCTGTACGCGCATAACCAAACAGTTTTGCCCCTTCGCGTATCAGATCGGCAGTGGGCAGGCTTATCTGGTTCTTTAGTATCTCGGTGATACCGTTGGCTATCTCCTCAGGCGGCAAGTCTTCAGCAGAACGTATCTGTGCTTCATTTGTAGCTATCCTGAAAATACGGTAATCTTCAGGCTGTTGTCCGCCTTTCCAGAAAAACACATTGTAACCTGCACCTTCCTGCCTCAGGTTCATCTTCTCGTAAACCTGATTAAGGTGCGCGCCCACGCGCGATCCCATGCGACCTATACCCCATGCACCCAAAATGCGTTTACCAAGCAAATCGCGACTGATTGGTGCTTCAACCTCAAGTATATTAAATATCTGCGCCTTTATCCTTGCTACATTCTGCGGATAAAAAATGTCATCGGCAGATTGGGTTTGCTGCGGCTCCGGCTGATGAATTTCATAAGGCACGCCTTTGCTGATACTAACAGGCGATTGCGCGGGTGCTGTAGCAGTGGCAAGCGGCACCTCTATTGGCGTTAACGTTTGTACCGGTGCAGGCGGTGTTTCAACAACTATTTCTTGTTTTTTTATGCGTGCAGCGTCAATAGCTTTTATGATACCCGCGAGCACTTTCTCGGGGCGTGTCCACCATTCGGTTGCCCATACTTTATGAATTTGCCAGCCAAGCGCACGCAATACATCCGTTTGTACTATTTCGCGGTCGCGGGATGTGCGGGCTTCAAAGTAATTGTTACCATCGGTTAGCAGGCCGAGGATATAACGTTCGCTGTCCTCAGGATCAACTACCGCAAGGTCTATCTTATAATCTGAGCAACCTATCTGCGTATGCACGGTGTAGCCCTCTTTCTCTAATTGCTCAGCTATCTGCTGCTCAAATGCACCATGCGTACCAACCGATATTTTTGGCCTGTATGGCAGTGCGGTACGACCTTTCTCGGCATACGCCAGGAAAGCTTTTAAACCGGCCACACCCTCTGATGCCGTACGGTTAAGATCAATCTGATCTGAGCGCAAAGTTGAGAACACCATCATCTCGTAACGAGCCCTTGATACGGCCACATTAAGCCTTCGCCAGCCACCCTCGCGGTTAATAGGGCCAAAATTAAGGGTTGATTTACCGTTGCCATCCGGACCATAACATATCGAGAACAGGATCACATCGCGTTCATCACCCTGTACATTCTCCAGGTTTTTGATGAATAAGGGTTCAGCAGCTTCAAGCGCCAGCTTTTCCAGATCGGGTCTCAGCTTAAATACATCGTTCAGCAGGTCATCAACTAATAATTGCTGCACCGAACTGAAAGTAACTATACCCATGCTAAAGCGCGCCAGTTTAGGATCTGACAGGCGGCGCACCACTTCGTTAACAATAGCTTTTGCTTCGGCGAGATTGGTGCGGGTTTTACCTTTATCATAAAAACCTTCAACCGCAACATGTTTAACCTTGCTGGTAATATCATCTGTTGACGGGAAAGTGAGCAGCTTGTTATCGTAATATTTAGCATTACTAAAGGCTATCAAACTCTCGTGCTTACTGCGGTAATGCCATAGTAGGTGTTTTGATGGCATTGATAGCGCCAGGCAATCATCAAGAATACTTTCCAGATCTTCCTTATCAATATTATCTTCATCAATATTGTTGGTGCTGAAGAAACTGGTAGGCGGCATTTGTTTAGGATCGCCTACAACAATAACGTTAGTACCACGAGCTATGGCACCTACGGCCTCGCAGGTTGGCATTTGTGATGCCTCGTCAAATATCACGAGGTCGAATTTAGGGCTATCGGCATCAAAATACTGCGCAACAGATATAGGGCTCATAAGCATGCAAGGTGCCAACCGCGGTAGCAGGTTAGGAACTGAATCAAATATCTTGCGGATAGACATCGCCCTGCCGTTATTGCGGATAGCACGCTGCAGCATCCCTATCTCAGAGCTTTGCGAAGCTTCCTGCACAAACGACGGGATGTTAGCGGCAAGGCGTGCGTACAATTCCTGTCGGGTTAAGGTCTCAAAGGCAGTGCTTATCTCTTTGAATTTACGGATCTTATCTTCAAACAGCTCACCGTTAAATGTAGCTAACTGCGGGTTCTTTGTTAAAATATACCCTGCGGCAGATTGATAAAATCCCTTCAAAAAATGCTGAACCACCTTACCTGTAGGCACAAGGTTTTGTTCGTAAGCAGATATTAAAGTAGCCAAACCGTTAAGCATTGCTTTGCGTTTGGCAGTTAGCCAGTTATACCAATCGGGCAGTTGAATAAGATTGTTCTGCCAGCCGGCGATAACATTACTTACCGCTTCTTTCCAGTTACTACCGGCGGTGCTTAGCTGTGCAAAATCTACAGTTAGCACATCGGCCAGCGCGGCCATGGTATTGCGGGTTTGCTCCTCTGTTTCGAGGTATTGTTGTAAAACCTGCTCATGTTCGTGAGTATAGGCCTTGCTGCCTTCACTAAACTCAGCTGCTAAAGCACGGCGCCAAGCAGCAGCGTTGCTTGTGCCAATTAGCGCCGATGCTGCACGGCTTATAGTGATCAGCTTTTCGCAGGCTAAAATGAGCTGCTGCCAGTCGGGTTCGCCGTTCTTCCACAGAAAACCTAATAATTGCGGCAGATGATTTGCCTTATCAATAATGGCCTGCTCTTCCTGGTAATTAATAATGTCAGATAATACAGGCACTATGCTGTCTTTATCAACCTGTCCGCTTACCGATATTGCCCTTAATGATTTCGCTATACTGCGATGGCCCAGCCAGCGCGGCAGAAACCATTTCCCTTCATCTATCTGCCATTTGCTTAACGTGGTCTCTGCGGAGAAAGAGAGTATTTCTTTACGATAGCCTTGCAGCAACCCATCTCTTAAAGCATTACGTTTAATGCCATGTTCGGCAAGGCCTGTTAAACCTGCAAGGGTTTGTTCAAAGCTATCAGCCTGTAATAAACTGGCAGGCACATCGGGCAGCTGGATAAGCGCTTGTGTTAATTGGGCCAGTGCCTGCTCCTGTTCAATAGTTTTCACCCCCTGACTTAGTTTAAGCAGATCGGCTGTGATATCAGACTGATCGCGCAATTGCGAAAGCAGGGCCTGTAGGCGCAGGATAAGCTCGGCACCCTGCTGCTGCATCACCGGCGAATAGCTTTCAATATTTATGGCGGCCAAAGCGTGGCCGTTGGGTTTGCTTATTTGTTTGCCTGCTGCCTCAACATCTTCTGCAATATCGCGCCAGTTGGTAACTTGCTGCGTGGTGAGGCTTTCAAAGGCATCCAGAGGGAAAGATACCTTGCTATCTTCCTTGATGTTGCCGTAAGCCGTTATCAGCTCAAACAAGGAATAACCAAAGGGATAACGCTGGTGTAAGAGGCTTACATAACCATTAAGTTCGTTACGCAGGTTAAACAGGCGTTCGGCATCTTCGGTATACCGGCCGGGCGGGGCATGGCGGGCAACTTCGGTAGCTGCTTTTAACTGCTCTAATACTGTTGTCTTTTTGGCTTTGTTTGAATGCAGCTCTAAACAGAAAGAACCTATACCGATAGACTCTAAACGGTTCTCCACCACATCAAGCGCCGCTTTTTTTGCTGCTACAAACAGCACGCGTTTACCTGCGTAAAGCGCATTGGCTATAATATTGGTAATGGTTTGCGACTTACCTGTACCCGGCGGGCCGTGCAACACAAAGCTACGGCCCTCGCCCGAGCTAAGGATGGCTTCCAGTTGGGATGAATCGGTGCTGATAGGCAGCGCCACTTTTGCAGGGTGCAGCTTTTCATCATTAATGGCATCGGGTGCAATGCTATCTGTGGCATCCCATTCCAGTTTACCTGATATAAGGCTGGCAACTACTTTATTTTTAGCGAGTTTATCGGCGTTGTTATGAATATCGTTCCAGAGAATAAACTTACTAAACGAGAAGTTTCCGGCAAGTACCTGTTCCTCAACATCCCAGCGCGGGCGCGACATGATGGCCTGCCTAACTATATTGAATATCAGCTTTACATCCACCCCGCTTTCATCGCGCGGCAATGTATCCAAACCACCTATGGTAAGGCCAAAATCCTGGCGAAGCATCTCCAGCAAGGTAATGTTCATCATGGTTTCTTCCTCGCGGCTGCGGATCACAAAACCTCGCTGTGCCGATTTTCGAACAATCTCTACCGGCAGCAGCAATATAGGCGCATAACGCGGGCGCTGGCTGGCATCCGTTTCATACCATTTTAATAAGCCGAGGGCAATATAAAGTGTGTTAGCACCATTCTCCTCAATAGATACGCGCGATGAACGGTACAGGCTGGTAAGGCTATCGTTCAAGTCATTATCAGGCAGGTATGCCCTCAGTCGTTTTTGCGAAAGTTCATGCTCTATCAGGTTAGCAACAGGATCGCTTTGGTGAAGTGTTTGATATAAGCCACTATCGCGCACGGCATTATCCCAGTCAGATGGTTTGCCTAATATTTGAAACTCTTTCCCATCCGCCAGGGCATCTTCCAGTTTACCGGCGTTCACCGTCATAAACTGGATCACGCTTTTGGTGATACGGATGTTGAGCAGGCTGTTCCTAAGCGTAAGATCAAGTAGTTTACGTTCCCACAACCGTTGTTTGGAAATGTCGATATGACTAACCTCTACCAGTTTCTGCCCTTTAATAACATCCTCAGGTGATATGGCTTCTCTGGTACTCAGTTCAGGTTCGGCAATTTCCCAGCCGTGTGCGGTGGCAATGCGCAACGGCAAAGGCCTCACTGCACCAAAACGGGCACGTTTAACATCTATAAAAAGAATAAACTCGTCGGTGTTTCGCATCTTTTGCTCGCCCGAGCGCACAGCATCATCAAAGCTGCTTTGCTGACCGGCATTCATACACGTTGCCTCAAGTACCACAATATCGTTTATCCCTTCGGCCATGCGTTTGGTGATCAGCGAGGGGTCGTCATTAACGGCATCAGCAAACGAATCATCGGTAAGCCAGGCACCGGTAAAGGCATGCCCTTTAGTAATGATAAGCAAAGGCCTGATGCCCACCGCCTCAAGACAGGCGGCATACAGCAAACTCATATCGAGACAGTTGGCCAGCTTTTGGCTAAATATGGTATCGGCCAGGCGAACACGCTGACCAGTTTCTTCAAAACTTGCAGGTACAGAACAATATATAAGCTGCAGCTGAGCTATGGCTTCATATATGGCGGCCATTTGTTTACGCACCCTATCCGGCTCTTTGCTTTGGTACTCATCAAAAGATGGGTTGCCTGTCCACTTACCTAAAATGCCGGCCGCGGTGCGTATCACACCGGCAATTTGCGGATGGTTTGGCGTAGAGAAGGCAGCAAGCATCTCGGGCATCAAGCCTACCCCATTCCACTGGTCAAACGCTAACAGATTCACCGGGTAGTTGCCGGTATACAGCACATCATCGCCCCTGTTAATGGTAACAGTATAGTTCGCCGTCAGCTTTTCGGTAAGGTCACCCAAAAACTTTGTGGACGGATTAATGGAAGGTCGCAGGGTAACCGATGCGCCCGTTTGTATAAGGCCTATTTGTTCTGTCCAACTGGCAGCAAACTCAGGCTCAGGTTTTACGCTGATGGTTAATCCGGCAATGTCGGTTTCAAAAGGATTACTGATAACCAGTTCGCGAATAGCCGGCACATAATTTTGCTGAAGCGCAAAATTGATAACAGGGTTGTAAGTAAATTCAACGGAAGAAGGTGATAGCTTTAGGTTCTCCATAACAGCCACAAGATAATAATCTTATATTAATTAGATATTTATCTAACGGTTGAATTAAAAGGTCTATTATCCCCAAATTCCCTTCAGTGCTTTAGGCTTTATAAAGATGGAGAATACTGCGAGCCTCACAAGCAAGCATTTTGAGCAGTACACGACATTTGATCATTTACATTGGCTGCATCTTTGTATATCAAAACAAAACAAAGAAAATGACAGCAATTAAAAAGATACAATTAGGAAATAACGGGCCGCTGGTTTCAAAACTTGGTTTAGGCTGTATGCGCATGTCTTCTGTTTGGGGAAGCAAAGCTGGTGACGAGACCGAAAGCATTGCCACCATACAGGCGGCTTTAGACAGCGGCATCAATTTCTTAAATACCGGCGATTTTTACGGCGCAGGCCATAACGAGTTATTGGTAGGCAAAGCCATTAAAGGCCGCAGAGACGACGCCTTCATCAGCGTAAAATTTGGCGGTATGGTTCATAACGGGCAATTTATCGGGATGGATTTTCGCCCGGTGGCGATTAAGAATTTCATCAACTATTCATTGGTACGCTTGGGTACAGAGTTTATTGATCTTTACCAGCCCTGCCGCATGGATGGCAGCGTACCGGTTGCGGATATCATTGGCACCGTGGCGGATCTGGTGAAAGAAGGCAAAGTGCGCCACATTGGTGTATCTGAAATTACGCCTGCACAATTACGTGAGGCTAATAATGTTCACCCTATATCAGCATTAGAAATAGGTTATTCGTTAGCCGACCGCCAGATAGAAGCCGAACTGTTGCCAGTAGCCAAAGAATTAAGCATAGCTGTAGTAGCCTTTGCCAACACTGCCGAGGGTTTATTGACCGGCACCATGACAGCGCCCCTTGCTGCTGATGCTTATCAGAACCATTTCCCGCGTTTCCAGGGAGTTAACCTCATCAAAAACCTGGAGAAAGTTGAACTGCTGAAACAAATGGCAAACGATAAAGGCGTTACCCCTACCCAACTGGCTATTGCCTGGGTAAACCAACAGGGAGAGCACATTATGCCGCTGGTGAGCATGAGCCGCAGAAGCCGCCTGCCGGAGAATACCGCCGCAATGGAAATTGTATTCTCTGCCGAAGAAATGAATTTATTGAACACACACTTTGCGCCTGGTGCTATTGTTGGCGGTACTTATCTGCAACGCTAAGTCAATTTTATATATTTAGCGCATGGTTAACCCTACCGAGATAATTCCGGGCATTGTATTCTACTCTTACCTTTCTGCCAAGCGCAAGGATAAGGTAGGATTCCTGAAACATAACACACTGGTAATGCAGGTTTCCGGGCTATTTAGCCTGGAAACTGCTCACCAGCAGGTTACCATGCAAAAAGGCCAGATGCTGCTGATAGGCAAAAACCAGCTGGCACAGATCAACAAAACGCCTCTGGATGATGAACCTTACCAAACCATCATTATTACCCTGCAGGAAGAGATATTGAGAAAAATAGCCCTTGAAGAGCAGATAGATATAAAAGAAAAGCATAACGGCGAGCGAAACATCCTCATCACACCAAACGAATACCTGAAAGGATTTTTCCAATCAATCGTCCCATACGTGCATAGTCCGGCAGATACCATAACGCAGGAAATGGGTGTACTTAAAGTGCGCGAGGCGGTTAAACTCTTGTTGCACGCTATGCCACAGCTAAAGAATTTGCTGTTTGATTTTTCGGCACCGCATAAGATAGATCTGGAAACTTTTATGGCCAGCCATTTCCACTTTAACCTGCCCATTGAAAAGTTTGCCCAACTAACGGGCCGAAGCCTTGCCGGTTTTAAACGCGATTTCAGCAAAACCTTTGGCATGGCACCACACCAATGGCTGCAGCAACGCCGCCTGGCCGAAGCCAAACATTTGATAGAACACAAACAACAAAAGCCATCAGCCATTTACCTTGATCTGGGCTTTGAAACGCTTTCGCACTTTTCTCACGCTTATAAAAAACAATATGGTAACGCGCCTACCAGGGCGATATAAAAAGGCTTCGGGATAGTACCGAAGCCTTTTTAATTTAAACTATTACTTAGGCAACGTTGCCATAAACGCCATAATTTCAGCGGCTATTTCCTCGCAATGTGTTTCTAAAGCAAAGTGGCCGGTATCATACAAAACCACTTTAGCGTCAGGTATATCCTTTTTGTACGCCTGTGCACCAGCCGGTAAAAAGTAAGGATCTTTATCTCCCCAAACCGCCAGTAGCTTTGGCTTGTACTGCCTGAAGTATTCATGAAATTTAGGATATAGCGATACATTAGTTCGGTAATCGCGCAAAATATCCAGTTGGATCTCCGCAGCGCCAGGGCGGTCAAGAAAGTGTTGGTCTAAAGTATAAGTCTCAGGTGCTATCAGGGTTTTATCGGCTACACCGTGCTCGTATTGCCAGCGGGTTATCTTCATGGTCACTACCTCGTGCAGGGCTTCCCTATTCTCTTTAGTCGGGTTTTCCCAATACTTGCGAATGGGGTTCCAGCCATCGCTAAGGCCTTCATCATAAGCATTGCCATTTTGCGAGATAATACCGGTTATCTTCTCAGGGTTAGCCAGTGCCAGCCTGAAGCCTGTAGGTGCGCCGTAATCAAACACATAAATAGCAAAGCGTTTAAGCGATAACTGGTCAATAAAGTCCTGCATGGTTTTGGTGAAATTCTCAAACGTATAGCTGAATTTATCGGCAGCGGGCATATCGGTATAGCCAAACCCTGGCAGATCGGGCGCTATTACATGGTATTTTTCGCTAAGCAAAGGAATAAGGTTCCTGTACATAAATGATGATGTTGGATAACCGTGCAGCAGCAATATTACCGGAGCATCTTTTGGGCCTGCTTCGCGGTAAAAAACGTTTATACCATTGGCTTTGATGTAATTGAAATGAACCTGGTTATTTTTCATGTTTGTTGTATTTGGTGTTTTTGTTTTTTGGGCGTTTGCTGCTCCTGCAAAAGTCATCAGCAACACACTCAGGTAGCTTACTATTTTTTTGTTCATTGTTTTTCTGTTTTGATGATTCAAAAGTATTCCCTATAATTGATTATTAAAAACGATTAATTTTGATTTTAATAATCATAAAAAATGATTTATGAATATCAACGACCTTAAAATATTTGAAGCAGTTGCCACGCATAGTAGCTTTACCAAAGCCGCAGAGGCAATGTTTACGGTACAATCAAACGTAACCGCGCGTATCAGAAGCCTTGAAGAAGAGTTTGGCGCACCGCTGTTTGCACGCAGCCCGCGCAAGGTTTCACTTACCCCCGCAGGCGACATATTATCGCATTACGCAAAACAGATAGCCCATCTGGTTGAGGAAGCCAAAACGGAGATAAACAGTGCCGATTCATTGGCCGGGCATTTAAAGATAGGTTGTATTGAAACTACCATGGTGCTCAAAGTGCCCGATATACTTAACAGCTTTGCCGAACTGCACCCTCGTGTCGAGCTGGAATTTAAATCGGCCATGCGAGCAGAACTCATTAAAGATGTGCTGGACCATAACCTTGATGCAGCGTTTGTACCCGGGCCGGTGAGCATCGCGGGCTTACGGTCTGAGCCTATATCTGAAGAGCAACTTACTATCCTGGCCCCTGCCAAAACAGAAACGCTTGCCAAACTGCTTACCGGTAACCCGCTGGTTAAAATAGTGGTATTTGACCAGGGATGTGTATTTAGAGCCAGACTGGAATCATGGTTGAGTGCGCAGGGTGTAATGCAGTACAAGCCTATTGTGGTTAACTCGATAGAGGCTGTTATCAACTTTGTTGAGGCCGGTTTGGGTATCAGCATGTTGCCTGCCGATATCATAAAAAGCTACTATCTGGCTAAAAACATTAAAACTTTCCCCGTTGGTAAAGAACTGGGTACTATGAGCACTGTGTTGATATCGCGTAGCAGCGCAGCGCCAGCAAGGGCACTTAATGCATTTATTGATTTGATACAAAGCCGAAGCGAGACCGTTAACGCCACTTTAGCTTAAACTGATGATCGGCAGAGAACTTGCCCCCACCTGTGATGATGAGAGACAGCAAAACAGCTATGTACAACAAATTGATCTCGTATCCCGGCGGGCCAAACAAAGGGCCGCTTGGCGTTAAACCTATAGTTTTTATAGAGCTGAAACCGTAATTAATATTAACAGTGAACATTGCGGTTAGCATGGTTACTATTAATGGCACGGCAATAAGGCGTGTAAACAAACCTGCCAGCAATGCCGCGCCACCCAATATTTCGGTGTACGGCGCAATGATCGACATGAGGTGATGCATGGGTATGCCTGTCTGGATCAATAATTTTTCGAAACCCGCTGTGCCACGGGCTACTTTTGCCCAACCATGTACAATAAAGCCAATGCCGGTTATTATTCTTAAAAGTAATGGCGACCATGCGCCAAACTTGTTTTCCATTGCGGTATTATTTTTTATCAAGCTCATCTTCTATTTGCTTTTTGAGCTTTTGTTTGTAGCTGTCATCCAGCTTTATACCATCGGTTGATGTACCTTTAAATAAAGTCCTCATCATGCTGTTTATCAGCACGCTTTGTTCTTCATACACGCGGCATATATAGCAGCCGGCCAGGTGGATCTTCAACTCCAGTTTCTCGCGGTTGGTGAGTTCAACTTCCTGCTTTTTCTCTATCAACAGCGTGGCCTGCCTGCAGTTGTAGGCTATTTTTTCTATCTCAGTATTCAGTCGCTTCTTCATCTTATATCCAGTTTTTTTGCAGGCACGAACGAAGGTTCACTTTAGCCCTGTGAATAATAACCCAAAAGTTACCTGCACTTATGCGCAGCTCCTTACAAATTTCATCGGTCTGCTCATCGTCAATATGCTTCATTTTAAAAACCGAGTTCCAAAGCGGCGGCAGTTTGGTAAGGCACCTTTGCAGCGTACTCATAAATTCTTTGTTATGCAAAGGATCATGCTGCTCAACACCAAAGGGAGCCGGCCAGTGTTCTTTTTTCCAGTGATTAAGATCAGCGTCAAAAAACTCGTTCTCATCATCCCCAAAAGCATCGGCCTTTTTTACCGTTAACCCTCTCGATTGCTTGCGATAAACATCGATGATCTTGTATTTGATGATGGCCGTGAGCCAGGTGCGCTCGGTACTATCGCCTCTGAAGGATGATGTTTTCTCAAGCGCCGACAAAAACGTATCCTGCACAAGGTCACGTGCAGTCTCTTCATCGTTAAGCCTACTGAGTGCGTAAGTGTACAAGTAATCAGCGTACAGCTCTACCCATTTTTGGGGCTCAAGCGTATGTATAGTAGTATGTTCTATGATCTCCGCATCCATGTGTATATAATTGCTCTTTATCTCAAGAGGAGCTTTTTATGGCACTTAGTCGTAACCGAAAACAAAAGCTTACAAAATAAATGATATTTTTTTGAGCATATACGTATCTGGCTATAAGCGAGGTTTTTATTTATTTTATCAGGGTAAAAATTCTCTGATGAGCGGCACAAAGCCGCCCACCAGAGAATTGACACACACAACTATTTAAGCGTTACTTTAATAATGCCCGCAATATCAGGCAGGGTTGTAAATGCATTTGGATTAGGTACCGCAGCAATAGCTTTGCTTTCTTTAAGCGGCGTACCGGCCAGGTTAAATTGCGTTATACCTGCACCCGGGAACTGGTTGATGGCCGTACCATCATCAAATAATTTTGTGCTGTTTGATATATCGCCTTTTTGGGTAGCATCAACACCGTTATCAGCCGAGGCAAAGAACCAATCATTCGAAAAACCATACATAGTTGCTATGGCTATGCGGTCGCCTTTGCTTACGTTAAGTTGTTGCGATACCATGCCACCTTTTTGGTTTCCAATAACCGGCAGCAGTACTTTGCTGTCAGGAGCGGGCAGTACGTAAACAGCTTTCACACCTTTTTGGGTTTTCAGATATGCAGCTAATGTATCGGCATTACCTTGTTGTGCCAAAGCTTTTAGCCCGCGCCCCATGTCCAATTCACCTGTTTTGTAGATAGGATTATCTATCCCGTTATAAACCACAACCAGCACAGGTGAGAGCGGCGTGAAGATACCGGTGATGCCTTTTGCATAAGCGCTTAGCATTGAGTTATCACCTGCTTCTGCAATATTGGTTAAACCGTTGGCGGTTGGTTTACCAGCCTCATAAAGCGGATTTGGCGCAAGCAGATTACCACCGGCAATGTACGATACCGACCATACACCCGGACTAAGCGGAGTTTCATTAGCCGTACCGCCCGATGTGTTCTGCAGCGTAAGCGTAAATACCGAGTTACCTTGGTACTTAAGCGTTGCTTTAACCAGTTTAGATGCTTCAAGGTAAGTGTTACCCTGCGCATCAACACCTTTTACCTCGGTGATGTTCTTACTATCAGCAGTACCCGGATGACTGACGGCAGCGCCCGGTTTCTGGTTGATGCGCGTACCGTTATCCCATAGCTTTACCTGGGCAGAAACGTCGCCATCAATAGGGTTGCCGCTTTTATCGTAAACCTGTATGCCAGGGTTCTCAGGAGCGAAGAACAGGTCATTAGACCAGCCGTACATGGTAGCGAAAGACAGGGCCTCGCCTTTTGCAGCAGAGAATGTAATAGTGGTTGATTGCCCCGGCAAAATCAGCGCAGGTGAGCCCACGCCCTGGAAAGTACCAGATTCTACAAGCGGCTGTGATTTAAGCACATTCTCAACCGTGATGGTAGTTTGCTGAGACGGCGCATTATCATAGTTATTATCCTTTTTGCAGGCGGTAAGTGTAAACGGCAGCAGCGTAACTGCTGATATTGCTCTTAAAATTCTGAATGTATTCATTTGCGTGAAATTTTAACAGTCTGTCGGGTTTTGAGGGATGCCCTTACAAACTTTTTGAGAATTTATTTTGCAGCGGATGTTTGATGCTTGTCTATCACCTGCAATGCCACGGCAAGAAAGGCCATGTCCTTCACCACAAAAAAGTCGGTAACAGGTACGCCATCCATTAAATGCCATACACCTGGCGTGGTGAACAAAAAGCTAAGTGTTATAAGAAAGATACCGGCACTTATATAACCGGCAATAAGGCCGATTTTAGTATTCCAAAAGGAAATGATGAGTAAGATGGCCGTGGCAATTTCAACGGTGCCGATAATGTTTGATACACCTTGTACTGATGCTACATGGTACAGCCAGCTCATTAAAAAACTATGCGAAACATAGCCTTTGATACCTGCGGCCTCACTCGGCGTAAATTTTACGATGCCTATCCAGAATAAAACGATGATGGTGGCAATAACCCCAAGGTTATAACTTGCTTTTTTTAAATTCATGACTTGTGTTTTCGCGCTAAGTCGCGAAAAACAGGCAAGCCTTACAAATATTTTAAATCATCAACTTGTTTTAAGGGGAATGCCTGCTTTCAATAACTCGCCGGTGATCTCTCTGGTGTAGGCGTTTATCTCCTCGCGGAAGGCCGTAACGGATGCCCCGCCCCTTATCTCTTCTAGGCGTTTTTCCCATGAACCAGTAAGCTCTGCCTGGGCTATGCGTTGGCTCTTTACCACTTCGTAAACCGAAAGGCCGGTTGTGGTAGGCACCAGATTTTTCTTTTCCCTGCTGATGTATGCGCGTTTGATCAACGTTTCGATGATAGCCGCACGGGTAGCTGGTGTGCCCAGGCCGCTTTCTTTCATAGCCTCGCGCAGTTCTTCATCGTCAATATCTTTACCAGCGGTTTCCAAAGCCTTTAACAGACTCGCCTCGTTGTAGAGCGGCTTGGGTTTGGTTTGCTTTTCTAAAACGGCTTTTTGGCGGATGGGTAAACGCTCATCTTTTACCACTTTTGGCAGGGATACATTCTCCTCGTCCTTTTTATCCTCATCGGCATCGTTGAATACCGCACGCCATCCGGGGGTACTGATCACCGTACCACTGGCGTTAAACTTCTCGCCGCTTTGTACCACAATGCGGGTAATTTCTTTTATACAATCCTGATGGAAGGCTTCCAGCATGCGGCCGGCAACCATGTCATAAATAGCCTGCTGATCGGGCGTTAAATAGTTGGGCTTTTCACCTGTAGGTAATATCGCATGGTGATCGGTAACCTTTTTGGCGTTTACGCTTTTCTTACTCAGTTTGGCACCTTTCAGCAATTGCGCCTGTTTACCAAAATCTTTATGGTCTTCAAATTTTGATATCAGATCGGGCACGGTTGCAAATACATCGTCGCCAATGTAGCGGCTGCCGGTACGCGGATAGGTTACCAATTTGCTTTCGTAAAGGTTTTGCAGCAGCGCAAGGGTTTGGTCGGCAGTAAAACCTTTCTTTTTGTTACCTTCCTGTTGCAGGCTGCTCAGATCGTGCAGCAGCGGCGGTGGTTCTTTGCGTGGTTTTGCCTCTACCCTGAGTATCAAACCACCATCTGGGAAACCCGATGCCACATCCTCGACCTTACTTAAAACAACCTCTGCCTCTTCTTTGGTCTTGAAACGGCGGTCGCATATAGCGCGGAAGGTGATGCCGTCTTTATCGGGCTGTATAGCTACCTGGTAATAGATCTCGGGTACGAAGTTTTTGTTCTCCAGATACCGTGCGCATATCATGGCCAAAGTAGGCGTTTGCACTCTGCCCAACGATAATACGGCCCTGTTGCCTGATGCCAGGCTCAAGGCCTGCGTGGCATTCATCCCCACCAGCCAGTCCGACTGCGAACGGCAATGTGCCGAATAGAACAACGTATCGTAATCCGTCCCCGGCTTAAGGTTGCGGAAACCATCTTTAATGGCAGCATCCGTTTGCGACGAGATCCAAAGCCTTTTAAATGGCTTTTTACATTTAAGATGATAATAGATGTACCGGAAGATGAGTTCACCCTCGCGCCCGGCATCCGTTGCCACGATGATCTCGGTTGCTTCGTCAAACAGCGTTCGGATCACATCCAGTTGTTTGCGCGCGGCGGGATCATCCACCACGCCATCTTTAGTTTTTGTCTTGCGGACAGACAGCTTAAACTTTGATGGCAGCATGGGAAGGTTCTGCACATTCCAGCCATAAAAGCCATACTCCTGCGGCGGAGCCAGCTGCAGCAAATGCCCAAAGGCCCAGGTAAATGTATAGCCCTTCCCCTCAATATACCCCTCGCGTTTGGTGGTTGCGCCAAACACCTTAGCTATATCACGCGCCACAGATGGCTTTTCGGCAATGATCACTTTCATAGTACAGCCCGAAACTACCTAAACGCTAAGGATGGCACAATGGCTGTTGAAAAGTAACAGCCGCCGTTAGGGCAGTTTCGCCAACAGCTCTTTTAAATTATTCAGCACCAGTTCAGATTCTTCCTGCATAATGTAATGGCCGGATCTGGTGGTACTGAGGTGTTTAAAATCGCTGAGGCCTTTACCTAACAACTCGTGGCTGTCAAACCATTTCTTCCTGTCGGCAGCGTTATGGTCTGCATCGGTTTTCATACTGGTGAGCACAACCACCGGAACATTAGGTAAAGCAGGCAGCGCGGCCACGTAGTTGGCATCATCAATCAAATACTTGGCTTCCTGGCTGCCGCCGAAATTCGCGCCGTATTGACCGGCGAACAGGTTATAGATCATCTCCTGTTCTTCTGCCGTAGGCCGGTTATAGGTTTCGTTGGAAGGATCGACGAATAACAGGGCTGCCGTTTTAGATAGATTTTTAACCGCATAATCGCGGATGATCATGCCGCCTAAGGAGTGACCTACGAGGACAACTTTCCTGTCGCCGGCAAACTCACCGATCACTTTCTCCAGTTCTTCGCACAGTTTGGCAATATTTCGCGGCGCAGGGCCGCTGGTTGATTTACCATAGCCTGCCCTATCGTAATTTAATACATCACTTTGGGCGGCGATCGTGGCTGTCAGGTTCTTCTCCGGCCAGGCGGTATGGTCATCTCCAAGGCCCGATTCAAATACAACAAGATATTTGGTGTTCTTAGCGGCAACCCAGGCACTCAGTTTATGCGTAGGCAGGCTAACAATTTTCTGCGTAAAGACGGCTTTCTGTGCATCGCTTTTCTTGCAGGCGGTATTTAGTAACAGAATAGCCGGAATAATAAAGAGGTGTTTTAAGTACGTCATGTTGTTTTACAGTTTTCGTCAAAAAACCATAGAAACTGAAGCTTAATCGTCCTGATCTATCAATCAGGACTCCTTTTTATTTGCGTGAGAGGCTTTGTAAGCCGATGGTGTAAGCCCCGTAACTTTTTTGAACGTACTGTTGAATACACTTTTAGAATTAAAACCCACTTCAAACCCAATGCCCAGCAAACTCAGGTGTGCCATTTTTGGATCGGGTATTAGTCGTTTAGCTTCTTCTACCCTGTAACGGTTTATCAGTTGGTAAAAGTTTTCATTAAAGCCTGCGTTGATAACATAAGAAAGGATATGCGCGGAGACTTTCAGCATCTCCGCAAGTTTTATCAGGTTGAGGTCGGCATCTATGTAAGGTTTTTCGTTATCAAGCAGCTCGAGTAACTCCGCTTTCAAGGTTGCCAGTTTATCATCCGTTAAGAGATCTTTACGGTTGGTAGCCGTCGGTTCGTCAATAATAGTATTAATCTCTTTCTTCTCTTCGGCCGAGTACGGGAATACCTCTTTCTGTTTTAACCAGTAATTAGCAATGTAAAATGTACCCGAGAGATAAACCAGGCTGGTAGCTATATCAACTGCAGGGTAATGCTCTGATAACTGAAAAACGATATCCGCCGTCCAAAACAACGACATGATCAGCACACCAATGCTGATGTGTTTCAACCAGTTCAGATCAATGGTTTCTAAAACGGAGCGGTGCTGAAGCAATCCGCGCTGATACTTTATTATCTTCCACGCAGCCAGCAAGCAATAAACCGTGACCTGGATACTAAACAGGCTGTTAAAGATATTCTCTGCGGCTCCTGTAGGGGACTCATCGGGATAGTCACCCGCATCTAACCTGAACGAGATAAGTGTTATAATGAGAACAAAAGCCGCAAAAACAAAATGGAGGTAATGATTGAACCGGAAAGTGATAACCGGCTTAACATAAAATGAAACACTGAGATAAAACAGCGGGGCCAACACAAAGTTGCTGATAGCGAGGAGTTCAAAAGCCTTGTCATTTTCATTAAGCAAGCCGTTGGTCAATAGCACATTCTGCAGGCATACCAGAAAAAAGCAGAACATAAAAGCGGCAAACCACTTGTTGGCCTTCACATTTACCCGCGGGGCATTAATGAGTACAACAACGGCCAGCAACAATACCGAACCGCAAAGTATGGAGTCTAAAAGGTGGCTCATCAGCACACTAAAGTAAATAAAACATTGTTTTATTTTTCGCGCACAAACAATACTTCGTCAACAAAGCGCTTGTCTTTGGTATCCATCCCGCGGCAGCGGTATAACAGTGTGCTTCCTTTTCTGATGATCTCGCAATACGGTGCCCGCAGATCGGTCTTATCTTCGGGCATCACCAGTTTATCATGTTCTATAAAAGCTTTGTAGGCATCAATGGTGTTATTGTCCTGGCTCCATTTGCCATGCCAGTCGTTGATGGTGGCGTAGTTATCCGCAGCATCAAAAGAAATAGACAGGTGACGTTGTAGTTTCTTGTTAGCCCAGTTACCTTCAAACAGTTTTTTTGATGCTTTTATTTCAGCTTTAGTTTGGGCTGATGCCGGTGTGGCGAAGAAGCAAACAAGCAGGATAAAGCAAAGGTTCTTCATTGTACGTATTCAATGTAAAGGTTTAGCTATTAACTCCGCCCCGCCTCTTTTTGTTCTGAATTTATCCTTATCCGTAAAAAGCATACAAGTTGCCATAATAAATATTAACGCCTGCCTGGCGGCACTCCCCATCTTTGGTTCATCAAATAAAATCTACAAAAAATGAACCAGACAATTTTAATTACAGGTGCAAGCAGCGGTATAGGAAAAGCCACTGCCATATTATTTCAATCAAAAGGATGGAATGTGATAGCTACCATGCGCAACCCGCAAAACGAGACCGAACTAAGCGCATTAGAAAATGTTTTAGTGACCAAACTGGATGTGCTCGATCTTGAATCGATACAACAGGCGGTTGAGGCGGGCATTCAAAAATTTGGTAAGATAGATGCTTTGTTGAACAATGCAGGTTACGGTGCCTTTGGCCCGGTTGAAACATTTAGCAGGGATAGCATCATTCGCCAGTTTAACACTAATGTGATAGGTTTGCTGGATGTTACGCGCGCGGTATTGCCACATTTCCGCGCTAACAAAAGCGGCATTATCGTTAACATATCATCTGTTGGTGGTAAGGTAACCTTCCCGTTGGGTGCGCTATATCACGGAACCAAATTTGCGGTTGAGGGTATCTCTGAAGCCATGAACTTTGAGGTGGAGCAATTTGGCGGCAAGATGAAAATTGTTGAGCCCGGCGCTATCCACACAGATTTCACTACCCGTTCTCTTGACATAAGCACCGATGAGAACATGCCCGAATACGCCCATATTTTCCAAAAGTTACAGGAAGGTATGCCCGCCTTTTTTGAACATGCCTCTCCGGCAAGCTTGGTGGCCGATGTGATATATGAAGCCGTTACGGATGGTACTGATCAGCTACGTTACACTGCCGGCGAAGATGCCCGCGAAACCGTGAACAACCGCAAACAACTTGATGATAAAAGATTCACCGAGGCTATAAAAAGCCAGTTTGGATTGTAATTTTATACCGGCGTACAGAAACACCATATCCGGTGTTTCTGTATGCTTTTAAAGCAAACGCACAATGAGCGACTTTTTGCAGCTACAAGGCATCCCCGATCTGTTTAAAATGTTTGGGCTGGAGAGCACTATCAAACACCCGCTAATAGCCATTATTGATTTTGGCAAGGTAAAGGAACATATCCCTGATGGCACAAAGATCTCGGGCGACCTATATTACATTCTTTGTAAAGATTACCACCGCCAAAACATCAAGTACGGCCGCAAGATGATCGATTTTCAGAATGGCAGCCTGGTTTGCATTGCGCCTAACCAGGTTATTGAGATGGAGAACGAGGAACGGCCTACGGGTGTTACCGCCATGAACGGCTGGGGCATTTTCTTCCACCCCGATCTGATAAGGGGCACATCGCTGGGTAATAAACTGCATGAGTACAGCTTTTTCTCGTACGAAGTATCAGAATCTCTCCATCTCTCAGAAAAAGAGAAACAGGTGCTGACCGATTGTGTATTGAAGATAGATAGCGAATTGCAGGAAAACATCGATACCTACAGCCAGTCTATTATTGTATCATCTTTAGAGTTGCTGTTGAATTATTGCACAAGGTTTTATGGCAGGCAGTTTATCACCCGCAAAACATCCAACAAAACGGTGGTAAGCCAAATTGAGCAGATCCTGAACAGCTATTTTCAAAACGATGACCTTAGCCGCCATGGCCTGCCTACCGTTAAATACCTTGCCGACCAGGTAAACCTCTCTCCTGCCTACCTGGGCGACCTTTTAAAAAAAGAAACCGGCAGAAATGCACAAGATCATATTCATCTACATTTGATAGAAGCAGCTAAGAATATATTGTTAGGCAGCGATAAATCGGTTGGCGAAATAGCTTACCTGCTCGGCTTTGAATACCCACAATACTTCAGCAAGTTGTTTAAGCAAAAAACCGGCAAAACGCCTGTCGAGTTCAGGAGCATGAATTAAGCCCAGCTGCTTAGAAATTCGGCGAAAGCATCTTTGTACTGGTCGGTGATATGTACAGTGATATCGGCCACCTGTAACGAGTTTTTGGTTACGGCCTTCACTTTATCCAACGCTATTATGTACGAGCGGTGCAACCTGCGAAATTTTGTAATGGGTAATTTCTCTTCCAGATTTTTTAGGCTGGTAAGGGTAAGGATAGGCTTAGTTTCATTATCCAAAAATACTTTTACATAATCCTTTAGCCCTTCTATGTATAAAATATGCCCTGTATCTACCTTCACCAACTGGTACTCTACTTTAAGGTATATGTAGTCTTTATCGGGCGTTACAGAAACCTGGCGAGTTACAGGGACTTGCTTTGCTTCTTCAAACATCGAGAAATATTCAAAGGCTTTTGCCGCAGCACGGGAGAAATCGGCAAAGCTAAAGGGCTTCATCAGGTAATCTAACGCACCAACCTTATAACCTTCAAGGGCATATTGGTCATAAGCCGTTGTAAAAATAATGCGTCGGTCGCGGCGGCTGGTTCCCTGGTCTATTATTTTGGCAAGTTCCATCCCGCTCAGGTCGGCCATCCGAATATCAAGGAAAAGCAGCTGAACATCAGGATGATCCTGAATGGATCGAAGAGCAGTTATAGCACTTGAGCATTTATCAACCAATTGTAAAAACGGCGTTTGCTCAATGTAAGATACCACCAGGTTTAGAGCCATTGGTTCATCATCTACCGCAATACATTTTATGATCATTGCAATTGGAGTTTAAGTTTCACAACAAATTCGCGTGCGGTATCATCTTTTTCTACCTGCAGCAAATGTTTACCGGGATACAAAAGATCGAGCCTGCGCTGGGTATTCTTTAACCCTATACCGTTGCTTTCCTCTTTATTATCAGGCTGCTGCTCAAACAGCGAATTACGGATCTCGAACAGTAACTCGTTACCGGCCTGCTTCAGTTCTATATAAATATAGCTTGGATGCACCGAACTTACACCATGTTTAAATGCATTTTCAATATAAGGCAAAAACAACATCGGTGATAGCTCTGCATTGGCCTGCGTTAAGGGCTTTTCAAATATCACTTGCACCGCATCGGGTAGTCTTAAACGCATCAGTTTAATGTAATCATCAATAAAGGCTATCTCCTTGGCAAGCGTAGTATGGTCATGCTTGGTATCATATAATACATAACGCATCATGTGCGATAGTGTGTAAACCGATTCCTGGGCAGTATCTGTGTTCTTGCTCCCAATAAGGGCATAAATGGTATTGAGCACATTGAAAAAGAAGTGCGGGTTGATCTGCGTTTTAAGAAACGATAATTCTGATACTATTTTCTCCTGCTGCAGTACTTGCTCTTTCAACCTATCCGCCTGGAAACGCTGTACCACTGCAGATATAGTACCCATGCCCAATAATAGCAGGGTTACTACCACTGCGATAAAATTACCAAGGTGCGGCGTACTATGCTGTTTGGTGCCAAAGGTTTTATCCATGGCCTCCTGCATGTGCAGCAATTTATCCAACTGGTTATCTACCCAAACCACCCCTATCATAATTAGTATTACTATAATAATTGACAAAAGGATTTGCCCTTTAAATATCACTTTAGGTGCCAGCACATATCCGCTAAAAAAGAACACACCGCTCCAGATAGCAAAATCAAAAGTTTGCTTAACCCAAAACTGTACAGGGAATTTTACCGGATAGATGAGCGGCATGCAAACAAATGCCAGCAAAAAAACCATCACCCAAAATTGGGCCGATACAAAAAACTTTGCGTAGGGGCGCGTTATCATTGGCGGGCAGCAGGTTACAATTGGTTAACTACGAATATATAAAAAAATGCGCCCCTATCTCACCCGAGGCGCATTAATCAACTAAGGGGCCTCAATCTCATATTTAAAGGCTTTCCTTAGGTTCAAAAGAGCGGTTTTAACTGCTTTTGAGCAACAATATTCGATGAGACAATCGGAATAATAGACGAGACTTGGTATTCTGTCGATGGCAGGCTTTCGCGGGATTTAAATCATAGCCAAAAACATAGCTGTAGAGTAGAAACAAGCTGTGGTCTACTTAAATACACAGGCGGTCTATCGCGTTTTTTTGCTCCAAAAATGTGCTGTTACTTTGTTTCAACAAATCGAAAGAAATATTTAAAAAATTAAAAAATAGCATCATGAAAAAGTCAATCATTTTAACAGCATTAGTTTCAGTTTTAAGCATCGGTAGTTTATTTGCAAACACAACAGTAAAAACTGCAAACGACAAAGAGATCAGCAAAGCTATCGAAGTAAAAGGCCTTACCAACAAAATGGTACTAACTGTATCAGTACTTGGCGATATGGACGCAACCCCTCTTGTAAAAATTAACGACAGCGAAGGCAACAACCTTTACAAAAAGGCTATCTCAAACAAAGCCGGCGAAACACAAGGTTTCAACATCTCTGCTCTTGCCTTAGGCGACTACACCTTAACTGTAACCAGCGGTACACAAACCATTGAAAAACAAGTGCGTGTACTTGATCTTGATGGTAAAAAATCATATTTCATTTTTGAATAACCCCGCTCCACCATATATATGAAAAAGACCGGCTAATGCCGGTCTTTTTTGTTTGTTAGAACACTTGTGAAGGTTTTAGGTTATATACAAAATATCAACCACCAACAAAAATCTTATCACCCAATGAAAAAGCTGGCAAAAGGCCTGGTTCTCAGTTTCATCATAGGCGGGTTGTTCGCTTGCAATTCAAAAACCGCAAAGCAGCGCCCAAACCCGGATACACCTGTTACCGGTGTTGACACATTCTCTAACCAAAACCTTCCCAAACAAGATACACTCAAAGCCAAACCCGAACCCACACAACATGCTACGATGCAGTTTGTGGACTATAACGACGATAGCGATTACTACCAGTTTATTGCGCAACAAGGCGATAACGTATATTACTTTATTAATAGCGACGATACCGACCGTAGCCTTAACCGCGGTGACCTTATTGATATTACGTGGAAGCATGGCATGATAACCATTGCGGGCGATGATGAGAAACCTGAGCCTGCAGAAATGCTGGTATCGGTAAAAAAGACCAGCGACGGGCCGGTATCTAAATTTAGGAAGGAGTACAATAAGCAGCTAAAATATACATGGTCGGCAGATGAGCAGTATTCAAAAGATTACCTGGATAAGATCTACAAACTGGCAGAATATTACCTGGCCAACACCAAAAACGAATTACTGAAGAATGCTATAAACAAACGCAGTGATATTACTTATTCAATAGAACAGGCAGAAAGAGAAAACCGGAACTACACGCTTTTAGGCATTGCCCCTGTGGGCGAAAACGGCGCTAACGTGGCTGAATGGCTTTATATTGATACCGAAACCCATCGCTTGTACCTATTTGACCAGGCCGAAGATACGCTGAGAATGTTCAAATAAACCCTACCAAACAAACGTGCCAACAGCACCTGCATCAAGGCTGCAGAGCGCCGCCCTGCCGCGGTTAATGATATTAAAGATGGTTTTGCTTTTAGCGTTATTCACTACAATAAGTACCTTTTTGCCTTGCGGTGTTTTAAAAGCCACATTAGCCAGATCGCCGGTTATGTTTGAGGCAATGCGAACAGAGCCCGCGGGCACAAATTTGGATGCATGCCCTATAATGTAATACGCAACATTGCGCAAAACATCCTTCTCTACCGTAATGGCGCCAAGGCATTCGGTACAACCACCGGGCGTGTGGGGCTCGTATTTTGAATCCGCAGCTAAATTCCACTCCAGTACGTTACGGGCCCAGTTGCGTGTTGCACCTATAATAAGATTATTTACGTGCCAGTTAAGGTCGCCGGGAAAATTACCGGGTGCACCTACCCATTGCTCTGTAAAGTAAAGGTTCTTATCAGGATATGCATTATGTACCTCGCTGAGTGCTTCTATTTTACCGCCGTACAAGTGAAAAGCAGAGCCATCCACATACTTACGGGCCTCCGGGTCTTTTAAAATATCCATCGGATAATCGGGGCGGTCGGCATTATGGTCATAAGTGATGATCTTTGTTTTGATCCCCGCAGAGCGGAACGAAGGCCCTACATTATTTTTAATGAACGCAGCCTGCTCAGCAGCTTCCATCACCATGCTTGGGTTATTCTTAGGGTTAAGCGGCTCGTTCTGCAAAGTGACAGCATCAATAGTGATGCCTTTGGCTTTCATGCCACGAATGTATTTCACCAGGTACTTTGCATACACCTCATAACAATCCTGCTTTAAGCTACCCCCCATAGATGATTCATTAGTTTTCATCCATGAGGGAGGCGTCCAAGGGCTACCTAATATTTTTATACGGGGATTTATTTTAATGATATCCTGCAGGAGCGATAGCACACCGGCATCTTTTGCAAGGCTAAAATTCTTCAAATCAGGATCGGTTTGGCCGGCAGGCATATCATCATAAGTAAAAACATCAGGATTAAGGTCTGATGCACCAATGCTGATGCGCAGGTAGCTCACCCCTATACCATTGCCTGCAGTGCTGAACAATTCGTTCAATAAGCGCTTCCGTGACTGAGCAGGTAGCTTATTGATAAGTTGCGCGCTGCCACCTGTTAAAGTAAATCCAAAACCATCTATTTGCTGGTAATGCTGTTTATCATCCACCGTAATAACCGCGTACTCAGAATTTATTTTGCCGAATGCGGGTTGGACAGCCTGTTTCTTAAGCAGTTCAGACTTATCTGCGCGTGTTACCCACGAGGCTACTCTGGCAACATTTTGCGCGTTTGTTACAGCGCTACCCATGGCACTTAATACCAGGGTGCCCATCAAAATTTTTCTTAGCATGGTTTTATATTGGCAGATAAATGTAAAAACAAAAAAGCTGATTTTTAGGATGCTCCCCATTAATAGCCGATTGATTTACCAACCGATATCATAGTTTTGATGTGTTCATTGCCCCTTCTTTTCTATTCTTCAAAGTAAGTACATACTCCTTTGGTGTCATTTTATACTGTTTGGTAAAGCTTTTTGAGAAATATGATGGTGTGGCAAAGCCAACCTCATAAGCTATCTGGCTTACATTTAGCCCGCCTTGTTGTAAAAGTTCCAATGCCTTTTTAAGACGGATATTTTTAATAAAATCATGCACACCCATACCCGTGAGCGATTTGAATTTGGCATATAACACTGTACGGCTCATGGCGGCATGGTCGCTCAGCATCTTGTAGTCCAGGTCGGCATTGGAGAGATTTAGCTCGATAAACTGGCTCATCTTTTCCAGGAACTCACGATCGAGTTTATTGTAATCCAGATCATCAGGGATCAGTTTATCGGTTTCAGAGAATTGCCCTTTAACCCTATCAAGCCCCTTTATAAAATTAAAAATAACGCTCAATAGCAGTTGCCTGTTAACAGGTTTGGTAAGATAGATATCGGCACCTGCCTCATAACCTGATAATTGGCTGGCTGCATTATCCTCGCTGGTAAGCAGCAGCACCGGCAAGTGACTGGTTTGCACATCGCTTTTTATGGCGTTACAAAATTCAAGGCCATTCATTACGGGCATTATCAGGTCGGTAATAATAAGTTCAGGCTGGGTCTCTTTGGCCGTACGCAGGCCATTCACACCATTATCGGCCTCAAATATCTCGAACACTCCTGCCAGCAAAGCTTTGAGATAATTGCGCATTTCCTGGTTATCTTCCACTATCAGGATGCGTTTACCTTTTAGTATCTGCCTTTTTGCATCAGGTAGTAAATGCAATTGTTCGTCAAACTGAACATCGTTTGCCTCTTCAGTATTTTCCTTATCAAAACCTGCGCCCACGGTTTCATTGTTTAACGCTTTAGGCATAATGATGGTAATAACAGTACCCTTACCCGGCGTACTCAAAATTTGTATACGACCATTATTAACCTGCACAAAATCGCGGCAGATCTGCAGGCCAAGCCCTGTACCTGTTTCTCCTGCCGTACCAAGAGATACCTGCAATTGCGGTTCTTGTAGCTGCTGCAATTGCTCAGCCGTCATACCTATACCAGAGTCGGTAATAGATATCATTACTTCATCACCCTCGCATGCGGCGCTGATGGTGATCTTTCCCGATACCGGTGTAAATTTAATAGCGTTGCTGAGCAGGTTTCGTACAATGGTGTTCAACATCTGGTAATCGGCATACACATTCTTATCTGTGTCAATCTCCACCTTGCAGTCGATATTCTTATTGGCCAATTGTATTTGTACCAGGTAAACGTTCTTAAGGGCCAGCTCGCGCAGGTTGATGTTTACCGGCTGGCAAAGCAGATTGCTTGATTGTGTACGCGCCCAATCAAGCATATTGATCACCAGGTTATTGATAGAGTTTGATGAGCGGCTAATATCATGCACAAAAGATACCACCTCGTTAGGATTCAGATAACTCAGTCTTGTTTTAAGCAGATCAGACAAACCGGTAAGTGCCGCAATTGGGTTCTTCAAATCGTGCGCCAGGATAGAGAAGAACATATCCTTGGTTTTATTGCTCGCTTCCAATTCGTTAACCGTATTCTCCAATTGCTGGTTCTGATTAACTATCTGCTCCTGTTGTTGTAAGATCTTATCCGTTTTGCGCGATATCTCTTTGTTCACCACCTCAAGGCTTTCGTTCTGCTGGCGTATCTCGTCATAACTCTCAACCAGTTGGCTGTTGGTGTCTGATAGCTGTTGCGTACGCAGGCTTACTTCCCGCTCCAACTGCCGGTTACGTTTACGTATACCAGATAGGCGCAGGTAAAACACCACAACCACTCCCCCCGCTATCGCCAAAAACAGCAACAACTTAAACCACCAGGTTTTCCAGAACGGTGGTGTTACAATGATCTTTATCTCGCTTACTTTAGCAGACCATTGCCTGTTATTATCCAAACCTTTCACCATTAAAGTATAAGTACCGGGATCAAGGTTGGTATATGTAAGGCTGTTACGTGTGCCCAGGTTATGCCAGTCGCTTTCGTAACCTACCAGTTTGTAGCGATACTGTTTCTTCTCTCCTGCCGTGTAGTTAAGCGAAGCAAACTCGAACGAAAAGGACGATTGCTTGTAAGATAATACGATCTCCTTAGCCATAGGCACGGCCACCTTTAGTGGCGAGCCTTCGCCGCCAACGGTTACATCGCTGTTAAAAAGCTGAAAATTGGTAAACACCACCGGCGGATCAAAGTTGACGGTCTGGATCTTATCTGGTGTAAAAACATTAAAACCGTTACGACCGCCAAAATACATACGGCCGGCCTTATCCAAATAGTTGCCATACTTAAACTCGTCAGATTGTAAACCATCCGCGGTAGAGAAATTGCGGAAGGTTTTATGTTTAGGGTCAAAACGGCTAAGGCCTTTATTGGTGCTTATCCAAACATAGCCCTGCGTGTCGCCCAGTACGGCACCTACGGCATCGTTAGCCAGGCCATCTTCGGCAAAGTATGTTTTATTAATAAGCGTGCGCGGATTAAAATAGTTAAGCCCATAACTGGTACCTGCCCATATATTTCCATCGGCATCGTCCCAAATACCGGTTACCGTATTATTGCTGAACTTTTCGCTGCCTTTTGGCAATGCTTTTACTGTTGTGTAGGCGCTAAACGTACCGTCGCCATTGTACTTGTTTAAGCCCCCTTCATCGGTACCCACCCAAACAATACCGTTACGGTCTTCATGCATGGTAAGGATGTAATTGCTGCTAATGCTGCCGGGAGCACCATTCACAAAGTGTGAGAATTTGCCCGTTGCCTCATTGTACAGATCAAGTCCGCCGCCGTAGGTGCCCACCCACATCCTGTTCTTGCTATCGTGCAGAATATAAAAAGCATTGTTATTACTTAAACTGCCGGGATCGCCGGGTATGTTACGAAAATGCTTGTAGGTATTTGTTGCGGGGTTAAATACTGTTACGCCATCTCCCCATGTACCTACCCAAATATTGTGGTTACCATCCTGCGCCATGTTAAGCACATAATTACCGGCAATGCTGGCAGCATTACCGGGCTGGTGTTTGTAGTATTTAAAACTGCCGGTTAAGGGATTAAACAGATCTAACCCGCCGCCATCGGTACCTATCCATATACGGTGCTGGTCATCTTCAAAAATGCCGTTTACAATATTGTTGCTTAGCCCGTTAGCATCATGCTGATACTTATAGTGTGTAAATACGCCCTCGTCTATCCGCACCATGGAGATGCCCGAGTTGGCCGTACCTATCCACATATTGCCTTTCTTGTCGCGTTTAATGCAGTTAATAGTATTACTGCTGATACTGCCTGCATCATTATCTACATGGTGATACGTTACCGAACTTTTAGTAACAGGATTATAAATACTTAAACCGCCATTCTCGGTACCTATCCAAAGGTTGCCTTTGGTATCCTCTTCCATGCAAAGCAAAAAACGATGTGCATTGGCCTCAAAAGAGTTTTCAAACTGTACCTGCTTAAACGTATCCGTTGCTGCATCATACTGGTGCAGGCCGCCGC
Source organism: Mucilaginibacter conchicola (assembly GCF_003432115.1). GTDB lineage: Bacteria > Bacteroidota > Bacteroidia > Sphingobacteriales > Sphingobacteriaceae > Mucilaginibacter > Mucilaginibacter conchicola. The sequence continues at coordinate 50,877 of NZ_QWDC01000001.1, read as the reverse complement.
CATAAGTACCCACCCATATCCGCTGCTGATGATCCTGGTATATAAATTTGATATTGTTGTGGGTGAGTCCGCGTGCTGTGCCATCATTTGTGCCATAATGCTTAAGATATTTGCCGCCGGCCGAGAATATATAAATGCCATTGGCACCCGTACCTGCCCAGATATTCCCTTTACTATCCTTAATAATATTGGTGATATTTTGGTTGGATGCATTGCCCGTTAATAGGCTTTTGAGTGTTTTGCTACCTGCATCGTACCGGTATAAACCTTTATCGCTGCTGCCTAACCATATCACCTTACTGCCATCAGCATACAAAGTATGTATATAGTTGCTGATATTGGTCATCCCGGGCAGCTTGTTATCAGCGGCGTAAAATTGCTCGGCCCTAAGGTCAAGTACCGTTAGCCCGCCATCGGCAGTGGCAACCAGCAGGTTGGCGTTATTATCTTCTAAAAGCGCTTTTATATCATTTGAGGCGATGGCGCTTTTATTATTGGGATTTTTCCTAAAGACTTTGAATTTATAACCATCGTAACGGTTAAGGCCATCTCGGGTACCAAACCACATAAAGCCCTGCCTGTCCTGGTAAATGCACTGCACCTCGCTGCGAGATAATCCGCCGGATGTACCCAGCTGGGTGAACTTAAGGTTTTGCGTTTGCCCAAAAGCCGTTACTACAAAAAAACTTAATAAAATACTCAGCCTAAGGCGCATGCTCAATTAAATCAGGTGGTTAAGATAATTACAATGTTAAAATACCAATAAATGATCATAAACAGGGCTATAGAGCTCAAAAACAATCAAAAATGGACAGGATTGCAATTATTGCGGACTATTGGAAATAATAGGAAAAGCATCTCGCATAATATTGCATTGTACAAAACACCCCCGACTAATTGATCTGATTGATGAGAAAGAATTTTTACACAGCATTTATTTCAGTTTCGCTAATAGTTATCCTTGGGCAGCGTACTGCCGCCCAGGATTTCTTTGATGACTTTAACGGAACAAAACTCAATAGTTCGTACTGGAAAAAAGAAAATACCAAATGGGGCGAAAACCCTGCAAAAGGAACCCACGGCGGCGTGATACCGGAGAACGTTTATGTTAAGGATGGCAACCTGGTGATACGTGCTCATGGCAATTATTACACCGGTAATATATGGGGCCACGGACAAAAAACTAAAGTAGGCGGCGTTATTAGCAGCAAGCGCAGTTTTGCATCGGGCAGCTACGAGGTACGCGCCAAGATATGCCCGCAAGTTGGCGCATTATCAGCCTTCTGGACTTACTATTACAAAAGTGACACTGCTAACCACGAGATAGATTTTGAATTTCCGGGACGTAACCAGGCGCCAAATACGCCCGAAAAATCGGATATTACATGGGGTTTAATGACCAGCTGGCGTGGCGTAGGCGACGACATGCACAAAACCACCGATATGCCGTTTGGCAACCAGGCCGACGGGCAGTACCACTTGTACCGCATTGAATGGCATACCGGCAGCCCTACCGAAAAAGCACGGGTAGAGTGGTATTACGATAACAAATTAATGACAACCGCTTATGATTTTGTACCCGACAGGGCTTCAAAATTTTGGGTAGGTATTTGGTTCCCTTACTGGATAGGCCGCGCCGATTTTATTGTGGATTACATGTATGTTGACTGGATAAAAATTAAAGAATACAAAGAGCCCGGAGACAAGCCTGCTAAATAACGGCCACCGGAATTAAAAATACACACCCCTAAACCTGCTGACAAAAACTAAATTTTCTTTACCCTAATTTTCTTAAAAATGGTAAAAACCTTTACTAAACACAAAACAACAAGCTTAATGCCCGGGCGCCTGGCTAAACTGGCCGTATGTGCCGGCATCTGCCTATCGGTGCAGATGGCGTGGCATGATGCCGCGCTGGCAGCCGAACCAGCACAAGCAAAAACAAACATTGCTGCCGTACAGATAACCGGTACAGTTACCGACGAAACCGGCGCCACCCTTCCTGGCGTTAACGTTTCTGTTAAAGGCGGTAAAACCGGTACCACTACCAATGCCGATGGTGCTTACCGCCTAAATGTTGAGCCTGGTTCAACGCTGGTATTCTCAATGATGGGTTTTACCACCCAGGAAATAAAAGTTACCGACCAAAAGGTAGTTGATGTGAAGATGCTGCAAGCAAACAAGCAATTGAGCGAGATATTGGTAGTTGGTTACGGTTCTAAAAACAAAAACACCTTTACGGGTTCGGCAGTTGCGCTTAATGCCGAAGATCTGAACAAATCTTCGCAATCATTAGCACAGATGCTGCAAGGCCGTGCACCGGGCGTGCAGGTAACGCAAAACAACGGTACGCCGGGTGCATCATTATCCATCCGCGTACGTGGTACCAACTCTATCAATGCAGATAGCGAGCCACTTTACGTTATTGATGGTTTCCCGGTAAGCTCGGGTGTAGGTTTCTCTATCAATCCTGATGATGTTGCCTCGTTAACCGTTTTGAAAGATGCATCTTCAACAGCTATCTACGGTGCGCGTGGTGCTAATGGTGTTATCATGATCACCACAAAAAGCGGTAACAAACATAAAAGCAGCTTAAACATTCATAGCTATGCCGGTTTCCAGCAAATAGTAAACCGTTTCGACTTGATGAACGGTTATCAAAATGCTATAAGGTTAAACAACCTGGCTACTGCGCAGGGCAATACGCCGCCTTATGGTGCAGGCCGTTTAGATTCTTTACAACAAGGCATTTTAGGCACCAACTGGCAGAACGAGGTATTTCGCACAGGTTATGTACAAAGCCATACTTTGAGCTTTGAAGGTGGCGGGCCAAAAACCAATATATTCTCCAGCTTTGATTACCTTAACCAGGAAGGTATAGTTATCAAATCGGGCTATCAGCGTATAGGTGGCCGTGTTAACATTAACCATACCGTTAATGATAAACTTACCATGAGTGCCCGTGTTTTTGGCAACTACGGCATTCAGAATGATTTGCCGCTGGCTCCATCAACCATTAACGGTTTCCTTAAACAAGTATTAAAGGCAAACCCGGCATCAACATTTGATAGCGGTGTTTCGGCACAGCGCGATGCGCAAAACCCGCTGCACTTCCTGGCAGCAGAAGACCGCTCAAATACATCTTATCGTACACAGGCATACTACTCACTAAAATTTGAGCCTATTAAAAACCTGGTGTTTCAAACAGATGTAGGTGCTGATATGACGCGCTCTGAGGCATTATATTTTGCACCATCTACAGTAGTTACGGTATCGGCAACAAAAGGTAAAGCAACCATCACCAACATTGATGAGCGCGAACTGATCGTTAACCCAACCTTAAAATACGCCATCAAACAAGGTGGTCACAACCTTAATTTACTTGCCGGTTTTAACGGCCAAAAATCAACTTATTGGGAAAACGGCACCATTGCTACCAACTTTGCCAGCGATGAACTGGGATATAATAACTTATCTAACGCAGGTACTTTCCAGTCATACTCGGTAAGGGCGGCTGATGCCAAACGCGCCAGCTGGTTCGGTCGTTTTGATTACGATTACAAAAACAAATATATCTTAACAGGTACCTTCCGTGCAGACGGCTCATCAGTGTTTGGCCCTAATCACAAATGGGGTTACTTCCCGTCGGCAGCGGCGGCATGGAATTTTGCCGAAGAAGACGTTATCAAAGAAAAAGGCTGGTTCACAACAGGTAAACTTCGTGGCAGTTACGGTATTACAGGTAATGATCGTATACCTACCGGTTCGTCGCAAGGTACGTTTGGTGCCAATAACAGCACCAAGTATACTTTTGATGGTGTATCAACCGTGCAGGGTATTGCTATTGATCGCTTATCAAGCCCTGACCTGAAATGGGAAGAAACAAAAGCGTTAGACTTAGGATTAGATCTGGGCATATTCAACAACCGTGTTATACTCGAGGTAGATTATTATAAAAAGAATACCAATGACCTGCTTTTGGCACGTAGCATATCGCCCTCAACGGGCTTCGTAACCCGGTTCGGTAATGCCGGTGCTGTAGTTAACCAGGGCTGGGAGTTTTTCTTGCAAACCACTAACCTGCGTGCAAAAGATTTCAGGTGGAATAGCACATTATCTTATTCTATCAACACCAACAAGGTAACATCATTGGGTAATAACAATGCCGACATCCCGGTAGGCTCATTTAAACCTGATGGCGCGGCCAACTTCGAGTCGCCGTTCATTATCCGTAAAGGCGCGCCACTGGGTGCTATTTATGGCTACGTTTATGAAGGCATTGTACAGCAAAACGACCCTGTGTTAACAACCACGCAGAAAAACTCAAACCCCGGCGATCCTAAATTTAAAGATGTAAACGGCGATGGTACAGTAAACGCCGACGACCGCATTATTTTAGGAACCGGCGTGCCGAAAGCAATTTTTGGTTTCACCAACAACATTGTATACAAAGGCTTTGAGCTTGATATTGTGGTGCAGGGCCAAACCGGTGGTAAATTACTAAACGTACAGAAAGAGGATTTACTGAACCCAATATCAAACGGAAACGGTTTGGTGCAAGTGTCAACAGATGTATGGTCGCCAACTAACCCTAACGGTACAGTGCCGGCCAACGGCTTTTACGGTACAACACATGGTGGTTTTGTAAACTCAAGATTTGTTGAAAGCTCTGATTTTGTACGTGTTAAAAACGTAACTTTAGGCTACACCCTGCCAGAGCGCATCACCAAAAGGTTTGGCGTATCGGTTTTACACTTTTATGTAAACGCGCAAAACCTGCTTACCTGGACCAAATACAGCGGCCTCGACCCTGAAATAGGCAATATAGTTGATGGATCGCAACAAAACAGGAACGTGGCAAGGGCTATGGATTTTAATGCCTTCCCACTGGCAAAAATGTACCTGTTAGGAGCAAAAGTTACTTTTTAATATTTTTAAGCTATTACAAACATGAAACTTAATAAAAATATCATACTGTTAGCCGGCTCTATCAGCATTGCTGCGCTGAGTTGTAAAAACGGGCTTAAAGAAGAAACCTATTCGGTTTTTGATGCCAATACGCTAACCAAACCCGCCAATGGCGAACAAGCTGTACGTGGCACTTACGCCGGCTTAAAAGATAACGGCGGCTACGGCTACTATGCAGGTTTCCTTTACTGGTTGTATGAGTATCCGGGCGATGTGGTTACCACTACCCTAACTGCCCGCCAGGGCGTACAGTTAGATCAATTGACCTATGATGCTAACAACGCCACCATTAATGATGTGTGGACAAGTATCTTCCGCCTGGTATCGAGGGCTAACGAGTCTGAAGAGATCATCAAAAATATCGATTATGTGGCCAATGGCTCAAGCGATGCATTGAAGAGACAACATTTGGGCGAAGTACGCTTCCTGCGTGCTTTGGCTTATTATGATGCTACTTCGCTTTGGGGTAATGTGCCGTTGTTCATCAAACCATCTTCGCAGTATACTGAGGCTGATGAAAACCCGCCTTTAACCGAGCAATCAAAGGTTGAAGATGCCATGATTGCCGACCTGGAATATGCTGAGGCTAACCTGCCTGAAACTTACGCTGCATCTGAAGTTGCCCGCGCTACATCCGGCGCTGCTAAGGCATTGCTTGGTCGCTTATACATGCGCCGGTTGGAATGGAAAAAGGCTGCTGATAAACTGGCCGAGGTGATGAACAAAAACTACGACCTGCGCACCCGTGCCGAAGGTGGTGTAGTTTCCCTGTTCTCGCGCGATAACCGCTCTGATAACGAGTTTATCTTCGTACTGAAATCATCAAGTGAGGTAGATGCTTATACCATCAACTCAAACAGCTTTGGGCAAAACTCAACCCCATGGGATTATAACCGCGGCTGGGGTAACTTCCCGCTTAACCTGTCGTTCTATTCTATTTTTGATCCGGCAGATGCACGTCGTGACCTGCTGACCGGTAAGTTCCGCACCATATATGGGCAGATAATGGCCGTGCCAAAACAATATGGCGGCGAGGCTACTGCTGCAGGCAGGGATACTATTTTGGCGACCTTTGTTTACAACTTAAAATATCCGCATACGGGTAATTATAACTACTCGGGTTTTAACAACGTAACCATTTTGCGCTACGCGGATGTGTTACTGATGCGTGCCGAAGCCCTGAACGAATTGAACGGCCCTAATCAGGAAAGTGTTACGCTGGTTAACCAGATCCGCAGCCGCGCAGGATTAACAGAATATACTCTGGCCAGTTTTGGTAGTAAAGCTGCTTTGCGCGATGCCATTTTTGATGAGCGTAACAAAGAATTCTTTATGGAAGGCCGCCGCCGCGATGACCTGATCCGCTGGAGCAGGGAAGCCGGTAACAGCCCTACCTCACTGGTGAAGTTCAAGGAAAAAGTAGTTCCTACACTTAAAGACCCTAATACGTATTCTGATGCGGTAAATTATGCGCTTTACCCGTATCCGCTTAACGAGATCCAAAGCAATACATCGCTTAACCAAAGCCTTAACGACGGCCGCGTTAGACGATAATTTTTTTACATGAGAGTACCCTTTTGGAAGGATACCGTTTTTGCGGTATCTTTTCCATTTGGGTTTTATTATTTGCTCTTAAACCATACTGTGTGATTAAAAAAGACAAAATACTCACCATATTATTAGCATTAGCAGGATTAGCAGGCGCAATCATTTTGTATTTATACAAAGATGACTTGCGTCCGCTGCGTATAAAACATATTGAGTTGGTGAAGCTTCCGGCAAATCGCTTACGCTTCCAGGTTAATGTGCAAACCACGCGCAATTGCAATACCGTGTTGGCTTATTGGAAGACGGGTACGAAAGATACCTTGTACACCAAAGTATCAGCAGATGGCAGCAATCACAAACTATTCATTACAGCTACCGAAGGCAGAACGAGGTACCAGTTCAAAGTACAGGCAGCTGTTGACGGGGATGTGGTTGAGAGCAAAACCTATCCGCTGGTCACCCAACCTATCTATCAGGCTACCCCCTACTTTACTTTAGAACAGGTAGACAGCGCGTTGAAACCCGAACTGAAGAACAAATACTTCCTCACCCAGATTTTGACAGAACCAGGCTCAATGGTGATCATCGATAGTAAAGGCGAAATAGTTTGGTATGAACCTTTCAAAAAAGGTGTAAAGGTTAGCCACTGGACAAAGGATAAAACCATACTGGCTATTGTTGGCCCCGAGAAAATCCCATCATCAGGCGGCGACGAGATAATTGAGATGGGACTGGATGGTAAGATCATCACCCACCTCAAAAAAGGAAAGGGCGATATGGATAAGCTGGTGCACCACGAGGTGCGCAAGGATAAGGATGGAAACATCTACTCCTTAACCTTCACTCAAAAGATAGTCGATCTCTCCTCTGTAAAAGGTAAACAACAGGATACCGTTAAAGGAGATGGTTTGGTACTTTTCAGCAAAGCAGGCAAAAAGCTTTGGGAATGGTCGGTGCTTGACCATTTAGATCCGCTGGCCGATCCGGAAATATTGAAACATAAAAAGGATTGGGTACACGGCAATGCAGCTTTCCGACTGCCTGATGGTAACTTCCTGATGTCGTTCCGTGACCTGAACCAGATTTGGAAGATAGATTTTAAGACAGGCAAGGTGCTTTGGAAATTTGGCGAGAAAGGTGATATGAGGATGGCGCCTGCAGAGTATTTTCACGCGCAGCATTACATCCATCCGGTGCAGGACGGCAACTATATGTTGTTAGATAACGGTGATAAAACGCACATCTCCCGCGCCATGATATTTAAGCTGGATGAGGCACAGAAGGAAGCAAAAGCATTAAACATCGTAACCCTGCCACCAGAGTATTATACCACGGCAAAAGGCAGCGCCGCGTTGTTTGGTAAAAAGAAAGATAAAGTGTTATTCTGTTTAACAGATCCTCGCTCCTTTCTCATAACAGATATGAAAGGCAAAATACTTTGGCGCATCCAGGTAGGCGGCGACCCTTACCGGCTGGAAGAGATAGACGATTTTTTGTACACAAAACCAACGTTTAAATGAAAGCAGTAATTAATATTGCTACTGAAGAACATACACAGGCAAAAAGCGAAAGCGTATCGCTTAGCTACCTGTTCTTTACCTTTTTTAAGATAGGCATGGTATCCTTCGGCGGGCACATGGCGCTGGTTTCAGTAGTGCAACGCATACTGGTTGAGCGCGATAAGGTGATTGATAACGAGCAGGTGCTAAGCAGTGTTGGTATTGCCAGTTTGCTGCCAGGGCCATTAGCGGTGAATGTTGTTGGTCAGTTGGGCTACCAATTGCGTAAAGGCCGCGGTGCGGTGGCAAGTACGGTGGGTATTATCCTGCCCGCATTTATCCTGATGCTGGTATTGTCATGGGCATATTTTAGTCAGCGGGCATTTTTTAGCAGTACCGGTATTTTAAGCTACGTTACCGGTACAGTTTGCGCAGTAATTTTGGCCACAGGCTTTCAGCTATTTAAAAAGGAACTGCTGGGTAACAACACCAAGCTCATCATTTTCGGGGTAGCGCTGGCTACTTTAATTTACAGCGCTAACTACATTGTTTCTATACTGATATTAATTGCCGGCGGCATTGCAGGTGTATTGCTGCAACTCCAGCAAAAAGAAGCGCAAAACGACAACAGTATTGAAAAGGGCAACATTAGTCTTTTAGAAAAGATAGCGCTCGGACTGCTTGCCATTAATCAGGTAATTTTCTTCACCAACAACACGCGTAATATCAGTAACGGCACTTTAAAACTGATACTGATATTCGCTGGTATCAGCCTCTCGCTTTTTGGTGGCGGTTATGTGATGATCCCCATTATGCAATCGCTTTTTGTGAACGAGTTGCATTGGTTAACCGGTAAAGAATTTATCGATGCGATAGCATTCAGCCAGGCTACACCTGGCCCTATTTTGATAAGTGCCACATTTATTGGTTACAAAGCTGCAGGCTTTGCAGGCGCGTTGATAGCCACTGTAGCCATTTTTGCACCGGCAGTTTTCCTGAGTGTGGTGGTAAACACGTTCATCAATAATCACCAGGCCAATAAAACGGTTAAGAACCTGCTGGCAGGCGTAAAAACTGTTGTGGTGGCACTCATAATTTCATCGGCATGGAAACTAATGGCCGGGCAACATATCGATTGGCTATTTTGCAGCATATTAGCCATAAGTTTTATCCTCAATTTTAAATACAAAGTAAGCCCGGTTTACCTGGTACTGGGCGCAATCCTGGCAGGAACCCTAATCAATTTTATATGAGAACTACATTTGACGGCATCCAGATCATCGGCACGCAACGCTCGGGCTCAAACTTGTTAAGGGTTATCCTCGATCAATCAGATGAACTGGCATCCCCACACCCGCCGCACATCCTCACTACTTTTGTGCCATTGTTGCCACTTTATGGCGACATGGACGAAACCTCATACCGCATGCTGGTGAATGATGTGGTAGATTACGTAAATGCTAACCCCGTGCCCTGGGATGGTATCATGTTCGATAAAAAGGAGATCTTCCGGGCCTCACGCATGTACTCATTATATGAGCTGAACAGGCTGATATACGAGCAAGCCGCCAAAACCAAGCAAGCCCGTTACTGGTGCTGTAAAAGCATGGCCAACGTGCATTATGCTGATGAATTGGAAGCTGCAGGCCTTAACCTAAAATACATTTACCTGTATCGCGATGGCCGGGATGTGGCAGCTTCCTTCAAAAAAGCAGTAGTGGGCGAAAAGCATGCCTATCACCTCGCTAAACAATGGCAGCACGATCAGGCTGCATCTCTCCGGTTAGAGAAACAAATGCCGGCAGACCGCTTCTATAAGCTCAACTATGAAACCCTGATAGCAGAACCTGAAAGTACAGTGAAACAACTGTGTGCGTTTCTGGATATCCCTTATGTAGAATCGATGCTATCATTCTACGAATCAAAAAATTCTAAACTAACTGCCGAGGCCGGCGAGATGTGGAGCAACCTTAAAAAGCCCATCATAAAAGATAATACCGGTAAATACAACTCCGTTTTTAAAGATAACGACCTGCAGATATTTGAACTGGTGGCCGGCAGCGCGCTTACCGATCTGGGTTACCAGCTGCACAGCGGCATAAATGAAAGCAATAAACATATATTTGCCGGTGAACTGCTTACCGACGAAAAGATAAAGGAATACACGGCTATTAATACCCAACTGAAGAAAGAAACTCTGGTTGAAGCCCGCCCATCTGACCTGGAAAATCGCCGCCCGCAGGAAGAAATAGTGAAAAGTATAAAGGCAAGGGCCACAATGCCTCAAAGTGTTTGAAAATGAACATCGATATCCAAAAAATAAACGCCATTGCCATTGAGGCAGGCAAAGCTATTCTTGAAGTTTATAATGATGAGCAGGCTGCATCGTCAGTATCATATAAATCTGATAACTCCCCTCTTACACTGGCTGATATGCGCTCGAACGAGGTGATCGTAGCCGGACTGGAAAAAGCTTATCCCGAGATACCCGTATTATCAGAAGAATCTGCCGATGTGGATTGTGAGGTGCGCAAGAATTGGGATTACTACTGGTGTGTTGATCCGCTTGACGGCACCAAGGAGTTCATTAACCGCAACGGCGAGTTCACGGTCAACATTGCGCTTATCCATAAGGATGCGCCTGTGCTTGGCGTTATCTATGTTCCCTGTAAAGAGACACTTTACTACGGCGATGCCAACGGAAGCTTTAAGCAGCTTACCGGCGAGGATGCCGTGCAAATAAAAGCGACTGAAAAACCAGATGACTGGGTATCAGTAGGAAGTCGCTCACATGCAGATGGTTCTGAGGCCGAATACCTGAGCGCTTTCCCCGTTACCGAACAACTGAGTGCGGGCAGCTCGCTTAAATTCTGTTTAATCGCCGAAGGCCTTGCGCAGATCTATTACCGTAAAGGACCTACCATGGAGTGGGACACTGCCGCCGGCCACGCCATTGCCCTGCAAAGCGGCGCTATTATGCAGGGTATTAACGGCGAAGCGTTTGTATATAATAAGCTTTCTCTGCGAAATCCGGGCTTTGTATGCCGGGTACCGTTTGAGGGACGCTGATGTAAGGCAAAATAGCCTGGTATAATTTATTGGTGCACTCCTGCGCGGTAGTTTTATCGGCTTGCAGGGTTAACCATGGCTCGGTTGGCGCTTCAAATGACGAGCCTATACCGGTAAAGTTGGTGATCTGCTTTTTAAATGCTTGCTGGTATAAACCTTTTACATCGCGCTCTGCGCAAACCTCAAGGGGGCAATCAACAAATACTTCAAAGTAACTCTGCCCCAATATGTTGCGGACTATGTCCCTGTGTGCATTTAGCGGGGTAATAAGCGAGCAAATGGTGATGGCATTATTTGCAGTCAACAAAGCAGCCATCTCGGCAGTACGCCTGATGTTCTCTGCGCGTTCATCCGCACTAAAGCCCAGGCCTTTGTTAACGGTCTCGCGCAGGGCATCGCCATCTAAACGGATGCTGTAATAGCCATCTAACGATAATTTTTGTTCTAACAACGCAGCGATGGTGGTTTTACCCGCGCCAGAGAGGCCCAGTAACCATATCACCAATCCTTTTTGTGAGGGTAGTTTTGTTGTCATATTGTTGGTCAGTTTAGATAACGGCACAGCTCCAACTGCGCCGTTATTAAGTTAGCAATTTGTTATGATATATTAGTTATAGGGGCGTGAATTTAAAGCTGTGTATCACCACTTCTACATTTGCATTATTAGTAGGCGCATTACCCTGAAACAGCCACAAATTCATGTAGATAGGCATGCTTAAAGTTGATACCGCATAAGGCGAAGCACAGGTAGCCGTTTGGAACAGGTTAGTATCGTTATCATAAAATCCACCCATTGCCTTAAACACCACACTGCTTGATGTACGTTTAAACCTGTGCGTGGTATAAGTACCGCCGCTTAGGTTAAAATTATAAGCCTGATGAAAGGTTGAGCCCCCTGCTGTTGGCGGGTAAACCGTATAGTTTAAAGGCGCGTTAGTTGCAACACCCCATTTGGCAAATTCAATATCCATTTCGTGCTGGCCATCAACGCCGTTGTAGTTAAAGAAACCTAACACAACGTTCTTATCAAGCTGGTCTACTGCTCCATCAACCTGCCACTGGTAGGTACCGTAACCAAAGTTTGTAGTGCTTTGTACTTCGGCACATTCCCAACGGTTGGTAGTAGTATTCTTGGCCATTTTAAGGTGCAGCCAGCCGTTGCCATCAACCCAAACATTTTGCTGGTTCCAGTAGTTGGGGCCGGGGCCTTGTGTGTTGGTACCGGTGTTTTTAACCGTCCAGGTATAACCCGAGAACTGGACGGTAGCATTGGCCGTTTTTGGCCTGTCGCCATCGGCAGCAGTGGTACCACCTGCAACCTTGGTTTGTTGTGCAGTGATGTCCTTTTTACATGATGCAAATGCCATAAGAGCCATTGACAATATGTAGAGCGTTTTCATTTTCATAATGTGTTTGATTTAAGATGTTTAGTTAGCGTTTAATCAAATTTAAAACACACTCATCGTTAAGAAATTTCCAATAGTCCTGAATGCTTGTAAAAAACAAAAGCCTGCAGGAAATTACTCCTGCAGGCTTTTTAGATTAGGTTTAGGTAATATTAATAACCTTTATTTTGAATGAGTTTTGATGCTCCGCCAGCGCCCGAAAGGTCTATCTGCCTTTGCGGTATAGGGTAGATCTCGTTTTTACCGGCAGTGAAGCGGCCGCCTCTAACATCAGATGTAAACTTACCCTGGAAAGTAAGGTAAGCATTGATCTCCTGGGCTGCAATACCCCAGCGTACCAGGTCAAAAAAGCGATGCCCTTCTAAAGCCAGCTCTATTTTACGCTCATAATAAATGGCTTTCAAGGCACTTTCTTTACTGGCAAAATAGGTCATGTTATATTGGCCAACTTTATAATTAGCAGCAGGTGTGGTAGTAAAGCCACCGGTAGGTTTGGCGGGGTTTTTATAGGTGTACACCCACCCTACCGGGTTTGCTGCCCTTTCCCTTACCATGTTCACCAATGCCATGGCGCGGGCCAGGTTGCCGGTTTGTGCTTGTGTTTCGGCATCCATCAGTAATACATCAGAAAAACGGATAATATTATTGTTGATACCCGAACCAGGTGCCCAGGTATGGCCATCACCTTCAGTATCCTGTGTTGCCTGCCCGTAAACCATTTTTATTGGTGAGTACGGACCAGCGTACGATTGGTTACGTACCCAGTTGTTACCCGGGTGTACACCCCAATCCAGGTATGGGATACCACGGCGGCCTGCTGTCCAATCTAAACGTGGGTCAATTGTTTCAGCATCAGGTGTAAAGGCCTGGCCCGATGATACACCCATGTCTGTTTTAATAGGATGATCATTATAGGTATCCAAATATGGCAAGCCGTTGGTTGGGTCGGTACGGAAGTGGTTCACCAGGTCAATTGATGGCTGGTAAAATCCACAACAACCAAAAGGGCTACCCTCGCCGTAAGGGAAGTTAAGCATATCACCGTTGTTGGCATTTGAGATACCATCAGGATCAACATTGGCAGCAGCCTGTACTGCAAAAACCGATTCGGCACTGTTATTAGTAGCAGCCCTAAAGTTATCCTCAAAGTTATCGTTCAGCTTGTATTTTTGGCCGTTTGCAGTTGTACCTTCGGTAATTACAGTTTCAAAAATATCACGTGCTTCGGGATACTTATGCTCATACAGGTACGTTTTGGCCAGGTATACACCCGCTGCCCATTTATTAGCCCTGCCGGCATCATCCTGCACACCTAACAAATTATCATAGGCGTACTTAAAATCGTCCTCAATTTTTGGCCATATATCGGTATTGTTAGGCTGATTAAAATCAGTAGTGGTTTCATCGATATAAGGCACTTTATCAAACATCTTCTTAAGGTCGAAATAGTAATGCGCCCTCAGAAAACGCGCTTGCGCTATCACATTCTCTTTCTCTCCTTCGGGATAGCCGTTTACCTTGGCAATGGTTTTAAGCACAAAATTAGCGCGCGATATACCTTCGTAATCTGCCTTCCATTTGCTGTTAAGAAAACCATTTGTGGGGTCGGTAGTAAATTTGGAGATGGATTCGATAGGCGTTTGATCGCCGGGGTCGCTACCCTTGTTGGCATCGCCACCGGCAATACCACCGTAGATCCAGTTGTCCGGCGAGGCTTCCCAGGCCCCACCGCCGCCTATGGCAGCATCGCCACCCTGTTGGCCGTCTAAAACAGCATAAGTTCCTATCAGCAGTTGGCTTACGCCTTCTTTTGTTTCCAATAGCGGTGCCTCAAGCGCACCGGTAAGTGGTTTATCTAAAAATTTCTTACAGGCACTTAATGTTACGGCGCTTGCAAGTATGGTTGTTATTAATACTTTCGATTTCATAAACTAAATGGTTTAGATTATAATGAAACATTAAGGCCTACTAAAAATGTGTGCGGGCTGGCGTATGTACCTTCATCAATACCAAAGTTGAGTACACCGCCGTTCAGCTCAGGGTCGGTACCTTTATAACCGGTGATGGTGAAAAGATTGGTGGCCGAAAAATAAACCCTCAGCTTTTGGATTCCCACTTTTTTAAGGTTATTAAAAGTATAGCCTATCTGCGCGTTACGTGCCCTTAGGTAAGTGCCATTCTCTACAAAGTAAGAGTTAGGCGTTGAGCCACTGCTTGTAGATGCATCTAACTCTTGTATTGGCGCTTTAGCATTATGGTTGGTAGGGGTCCACGAATCATACAATGCGGTGTAACTTTTAGCCGTTTCAAACGATGAATAGAAATCTCTCCAATACTTTACGTTGTTCCAGATCTGGTTACCGAATGATCCGTAAAGCAGCATATTGAAATCAAAGTTCTTGTAAGTAACACCAAGATTAAGGCCCGCGGTAAAATCAGGATTTGGGTCGCCGATGAATGTGCGGTCGGCATCGTTTATCACACCGTCGCCATTAACGTCTACATAGCGGAAACGACCGGGTTTAGTATCATTTTGATAAACAGCATCAGGGTTTCCGGTAGCTGTGATCACTTTGGCATTTGCAGCATCTATCTCTTGCTGTGAGTTCCAGAATCCGGCAATTTTATAACCATAGAACTGCCCTATCGGGTGCCCAACCTCGTTCCGCACCATATTTACATCAAACCTTCGCGAAATATCCGAATAAAAATAGGTGGCGTTATTAGTTAACTTGATGATCTTATTGTTGTAAGTGGTTACTGATAACGTGGTGTTAAAGGCAAGATCATTGTTTGCCTTAAAATTACCGGTCACCGCTACATCTAACCCATCTGTACGCATCTGCGAAATGTTAACGTAAGGTACATCACCATTGCCCTCGGTGCCTAAACGTTCGGGAGCAAATAAAAGGTCTTTGATATCTTTACGATAATAATCGGCCGTGATAGATATCATGTTGTTAAACAAGGTAGCATCAAAACCAATATTACTGTTGATATCCTTTTCCCATTTAGCATCGGGGTTACCAATGTGTTGCTGGTAAAAACCGGGCACTATTGTAGTACCGCCGCCAATAGGATAATAGGATTGGCCTATGCTTGATCCATAAGTGTTGTAGGCATTAGCCTGGTCGAGGTTGTTCTGGTTACCCATTATACCCCAACCGCCACGTATTTTTAAATCATTAAGCCATTTTACACCTTTAAGGAAACTCTCCTGAGATATACGCCAACCCGCGCTAACTGCCGGGAAATAACCATACCTATGCTCGGGTGAGAATTTTGATGATCCATCACGGCGCAACGTTGCATTGAAAAGGTACTTACCATCGTAGTTATAATCAAACCGGCCAAATATGGAGAATAGCGAATAAACCGGGCTTCGTGACCCATAGTTGCCCACGCCTGATGCCGAACCGGTACTTAAGTTCACGTAATCAGGATCAAAAGAAAAATAGTTCTGCCTTGTACCACCCAGGCTGCTGGCAAACTCATCAATAGCCTCGGTACCGGCAACTACTTTAAAATCGTGTTTGCCAACGGCTTTGTTAAAGGCTAAAGTATTAGTCCAGGTATAGCTCCAATTACTGTAAGAATCTTCGCCATAACTATTAGTTTGCACATTCTCCTTACTTTCATAAGTTGGGTAATTAAAATAGTGCGAGTTACCATTGGTTATATCGCCACCAAACGAGGTGCGGAAAGTGAACGATTTAAGAAAATCGGCCTCGGCATAAATATTACCGAATATACGGTAACCCACATCGCCATTTACTTTTGAGCGTTGCTGTATAGCAACCGGGTTGTTGGCATCGCCCATACCCGAGCCGTAGCTGCCTGCATAGTTACCGGCAATATCATAAACCGGGATAATAGGCTGCTGCCTTATGGCCATGGTAATAACCCCATCGGGGTTATTACCGCCTACTTTCGGATTTTTGGTGATTGAATAAGCTAAATTTTCGCCAACACGGATATGCTTGTTAAAATTGTATGAGCTGTTGGCACGTATGGTATAACGTTTCTGATAGGTATCAATCAAAGTACCTTGTTGGTTATAGTAATTTGCAGAGAATAAATAGCTGCCATTTTCGCCACCCGAGCTTATAGCAATGTTGTGGCTGGTGATAGGCGCACTTTTAAATATCTCATGATACCAGTCGGTACCGGCCTTGTTAGCTTTAGTTATGCGATAAAAGCTATTGAAATCATCGCCTGATGTATAGTACGGATTAACGTAGTATAATGATGGATCTGTTGCCGGATCGCCATTTTTGGCACCTGCAGGCACAATATAATCCGGCAGGGTAAACTTGCTGCCTGTACCGCTTGGGTTGTATTGCTCATCGGTAAAATCGGTCTCGCCTGAGTTGGTAAGGGCAAGGTGTTTCAAATTTGCCATCTCCTGCGGGTTAAGCGTTTGCCATACGTTGCCGCCTTTAGGTACTTGTGTACCGTAATAAGCATCGTATTGGATGTTTACTTTTCCTTTGCCGCGTTTTGTCGTAATAATTACTACGCCATTAGCTGCCCTTGCACCGTAAATTGAAGCAGAGCTTGCATCCTTCAAGATCTGGAAACTCTCCACATCATTAGGGTTCAGTGTGCTTACGTCCTGTGTTGGGATACCATCTACCACATACAATGGCGTGTTATTGCCAAAAGTATTGAAACCGCGGATACGTACCTGCGGCTCCTCGCCCGGTTGGCCCGATCCTATCACCGTTACACCCGAGGCTTGCCCCTGCAATTGCGTAGTTACAGATGACGAAGCTGTTTTATTCAGGTTTTTAACATCAACAACTGCAACCGCACCGGTAAGGTCTTTTTTACGTTGTGTAGTGTAACCCACCACAACTACCTCGGTTAGTGCTTTTGATTCGGCAGTTAGTTTTATGCTGATGTTTTGCCTGCCGTTAACCGGTACATTTTGCGATATAAAGCCTACAAACGTAAATTCCAGGTTGCCATTACCATCCGGCAGATTTAAGGTGTACTTACCTTGCACATCGGTAACGGTGGCTACATTAGTACCGGCAAGCTTAACAGTAACGCCAGGCAGTGTTTGCCCCTGCTCATCAGTAACCACCCCGGTTACTGTAAACACTTGCGCAGTTGTACCATCAGCAGGTTTTACAATCACCATATTATCAACCACGTGAAAGGTAAGCGCCTGGTTTTGCAGCACTTGTTTCATTATATCAGCTATGCTTGCGTTTTTTGCATGCACAGAGATCACCTTGTTCTTATCCACTTGGTCGAGCCTGTAAAAGATAGAATAGTCGCTGCCGCGTTCTATCTGCTTAAACATGTCTGAAACGGAAATTTTCTCTTTATCGAAACTAAAAAGCTTCTGCGAATAGACTTTGGCATGTACTTGCATAAGCCCCGTGAGGAGCAACACGATGACAAGCTTCATAATAATCAGCATTTTGCGCCAACGGGATGGCCCCGAAAGTGCCTTTCTGTAAAAATTAATCATAAATTTGTGATGTTTAATTAGTTAATACTGTGCTTCCCCAAGCGTTAGGGTATTAGCTATTAATTTTGAACAGCGCCCGGGATGTTGCAGCATTCCGGGTTGTTTTTTGTAAGGTTACCTCATATATTTTTCCTTCCTGTAATAGTTATTGTGTTTCCGGCTTTTGTATAGTTTATCTCAGTGTTCTCTTCTATAATACCCAACACATCATCAATGGTGGCCACATTTTTAAAAGTGCCCGAGTATCTGATATCTCTTAGTCTCTCATCGGCTATAACTATAGATACATTGTAATGGCGTTCAAGCACGGTAGCTATTTCCCGCAGCGAGTTGCTGTCAAAAGCAAGCACGTTATCTTTCCAGCCCGAGTAATTTATTTGCTGGGCAGGTGATATTTGCAATACCTGTATCTTTTCAAAATCAGTATTCTGCACTTTTTGGATGGCCGATGGTGCTTTGAGGTCGTTTGCTGATATACGCAACACCTGGTGTTCTTTAAGGTAAATGCGATTATTACCCATCCCCTTTAATTCACCGTTCTCTACCGATACCTCGCCCTGCATAACCGAAGCTTCAAAAAGGTTTTCCTCAGGATAAGCCTTCACATTAAATTTAGTCCCGATATCGCGAATAGAGAATTTCTTGGTTTTAACCAGAAAAGGAAGTCCTTTTTTAACGGGACCAATTTCAAAAAATGCTTCGCCGCTTAAATAAACCGTGCGGTTCTTTATATTAAAATCGGGGCTGATATCTAATCTCGATCCGGCATTTAGCCATATTATGGTACCGTCCTGCAGTTTGTACATGCGTTTTGCGCCACGGGCGGCAGAAAGTTTTATAGTATTATCAGGCTGAACATTAGTTGGGTAAAATAACCACAATGCGATAGCTACAGCCGCAACACCGGCAAAAGCAACAGATGCTTTAAATATTTTCTTGTTTGCTTTAACAGGTGCAGGAAATCTTTCAGTAATAAAATCGGCGTAAGCCTTATCGGTATCTATGGCATCAGTGCCAGATGGTAAAGCCTGGTGCCAGGCCTCATATAGTTGTACAAAGTATTGCTCGTTTTCGGGATGAGCTTGTATCCAACGGCGCACCTGGTTAGCCTCCGCTTCGGTTGCCTCCTTTAAAATATACCTTATCAGTAACGATTCTATGTCGTTCTCTTCTTTCATGATTATTGAGAAGACAACACAGCTTTAATTTACCCCCAATTATTTTTAAAGAAATCTTTAATTAATTTAAAAAATGGCAACCCACACATATAAATAACAACAAAATATTAACAACACAATCAATTTAACTTAATATTTTCTTTTATAAGCCATATTTTTTGCTACCTTGTTAATGGCTTTTAGCAAAAAAATTCTACCCTGGATGCAAAAAGACGAAAATCTAACCATTCAAGAACTCCAAAAAGGAGATCATAATGCTTTTGAATATATATTCAAGAGCTATTACCGTCTTATAACGCTATTTGCTAATCGTTTTGTAAATGATCTATCCATTTCGCAGGAAATTGCAGGCGATGTATTTGCTGCACTTTGGGAAAAACGCGAACAGATGGATGTAAGTGTTTCCCTAAAATCGTATTTGTTTAAGATGACCCAAAACCGATGTTTAAACTATCTTAAGCATAAACAAATAGAGAACCTTTACATCAATTATCTTCAACGCAGCGATCTTTTGGCCTCACAACCTGCCGATTTTGAGAAAGCCTTTCACAATAAAGATATAGCATTACAAATTAAAACGGCAGTAGATAGCCTGCCGCCGCAATGCCGTGCTGTATTTACTCTGAGCAGGTATGAGCATTTGAAATACCGTGAGATAGCAGAAAAGCTTTGTATATCTGAAAAAACCGTTGAACGCCACATGTCACTTGCGTTTGAGAAACTAAGGCAATTATTAAAATACGACCTGTTTAAAGACCCGGTTAAGACTGAGCATCGCTAAAGTATTTAAAACCATATCCGTATATCTTCCCTCAGTATACACTTTATTGTTGTATTATAGCCTACACAATGGCTAAGATGGATGGAATATCTTTATTGCAACAATAGGATTATATTATATTTGCAGGCGCATCAGTCAAGATGTGTAAGACAATTTTAAGACAATGGAAAAATTAGCAGAACTAAAAGCGCTCATTGAGACCGCAGAAAAAGAAGGCCAGGCTTTCTACGAAAAAAACAACAATGCAGCAGGTACCCGTTTCCGTAACGCATTGCAGCAGATCAAAGCAGTAGCTACTGATCTTCGTAAAGATGTGACCGATAAAAAGAACGCGGCAAAAAAATAATGAACAGTTAAATTCTGTTTTGGGAAAGCCCTGTCTGTTTTGACAGGGCTTTTTTGTTGCTTATCTTCGGTTAAAGCCGGTAAACATGATAAATCTTGTTTCAAAATTATGCGCCCTGTTATTACTGATATCTCCTATGGTTGTATATCCGCAAGCAGCAAGTCGACCTTTCCCCTATCATGCCAAATACAGTGCTGACTGCATAAAGCCTAATAATATCTCGCAAGCAAAGATGGATGCAGCGGTTGGGAAGTTGTATGACCAATGGAAAGCGCGCTACGTTAAACCGGCAAAACCGCTGGGCCAAAGCTACGTATTGGCTGATGATAAGGGCGTTAACAAAGTAATATCAGAAGGGCAAGGATACGGCATGGTGATCACTGTGCTGATGGCCGGTTATGATAAAAATGCCCAAGACGTTTATAATAAGCTGTTCCGCTACTATTATGCACACCGCTGTAACAGCCGGGGCACTACACTGATGAAATGGGTGCAATACAATAACGGGAAAGAGGATAATTCATCGGCTGCAGACGGCGATCTTGATATTGCCTATTCCTTGCTACTGGCAAATAAACAATGGGGTAGTAAGGGCGAAATAAATTACCTTGAAAAAGCCCATGCATTATTGGATGATATTAAAATGTATGAGGTGAATAAGCTATCCGGCGCTATGTTGTCAAGCAACGCTGTAGAGGAAGACAGCAAGCAGGCCGGCTACCGCGAATATTTCAGTACCAGATCATCAGACTTTATGCCCACGCATTTGAGGGCCTTCGCTGCGGCTAAGGCTGATGATAGTTGGATGCGTGTTATTACTTCTACCTACAATATTCTTAATGCCATGCAGGCCAAAAATACAAAAACCGGCCTTATACCAGATTTTATGGTGGATATTGATAAAGGCCCCAAACCCGCACCGAAAGATTTCCAGGGCGATGAACATCTAAATTGTGGCGCTTATGATTATAATGCCTGCCGTATCCCCTGGCGTGTAGGGCTGGATTATGTTCTTCACGGAGACCTACGAAGCCAGCTGATAGTCAAACGGATGAACAACTGGATCCGAAGACAGACAAAAGATAATCCACGCACCATTGCAGACGGTTACTACCTTAACGGTGCAAGGCTGCATACCAAACCCGATGCTTTACACCTCTCCTTTGTGGCCCCATTTGGTGTAGCTGCCATGGCTGGCAAAGAAAACCAGGCCTGGCTTAATAGTATCTGGGCTTATTTAAATTTGGTAACCGTAAAAGATTATGATATCGATAAGAGTTTTGGCTATTACGATAACTCCATAAAGCTGATCTGTATGATCATCATGTCAGGTAATTACTGGAGCCCGGAAAACTGAGGTCGATAAGTTTAAGAATTAGCGCTGTATATAAAAGGCCTGCAATTCTCATTGCAGGCCTTTTTGATTTTTAAAACCCGGGACTCTGTTTAGTTAATGGATTGGTGTTCAACTCATCAAGCGGTATCGAGAACAAAAGGTAATTGGCATTTGCCGTACCCCTGTGTTGTTTGATGATGGCAAGAGCATCTACAACACAGTATTACCAGCCTTTTATAGCACCGCCGTCAAAGGCTTTTTGTGCGGCGGCATCCACCTCGTCAGACTGGTAGGCCTTCACAAATTTCTTCACCTTTTCTTCGTTCTTGTTATCCTCGCGGGCAACAACAGCGTTTACGTAGGGCGAACTTTTGTCTTCCACAAAAATGCCATCTTTCAAAGCGTTTAAACCAGCCGGGCGGGCAAAAGTGGCGTTAATAACTGCTATGGCTACGTTTTGGTCGTCAAGAGAGCGTGGCAATTGCGGGGCTTCCATTTCCAGGATGCGTAGTTTTTTGGGGTTGCCTGTTACATCGGCCAGGGTTGGGAACATGCCAACATCGGCCTTTAGTTGTATCAGTCCGGCTTGTTGTAGTAACAACAGGGAACGGCCGCTGTTGGTTGGGTCGTTAGGGATGATGATGGTGCTTTCGTCCTTCAGGTCTTCAATGTCCTTTATCTTTTTTGAATAACCAGCCAGCGGATAAACAAAGGTGTTGCCTACAAGGGCAAATTTATAGCCGCGTTGTTTGGCCTGTACATCCAGGTAAGGTTTGTTTTGATAGGCATTTACATCCAGATCGCCCTGTGCAAGGGCCTCGTTAGGCATCACATAATCGTTAAATGTAACCAGTTCAACTTCAAGTCCGTATTTCTCTTTGGCAACTTTTTTCGCAGCCTCGGCTATCTGAAATTCGGGGCCCGATTCCACCCCCACGATGATGTGGTTAGGGTCATTATTTTTCTTTTCACCACCGCAGGCAGTTAAAAATATGGCGATGTAAGCTATAGTAACGAATGTAATTGAAGATCTTTTCATGTATATAATTATTTACGGTGATCAACCCGTTTAGCGATAAAGTTTCCTGTAAATTGAATGGCAAATACCAGTGCGATAAGTAATAACAACACGGCGTTCATTACCACAATATCATAACCAACGTAACCGTACTGGTAGCCTATCTGGCCCAACCCACCGGCACCTACGGCGCCACCCATAGCAGAATATCCTACCAATGTGATCAAAGTAATAGTAGCGCTGTTAACCAGCGATGGCAAAGCCTCGGGTAAAAGCAGTTTGGTTATTATCTGCAGCGGCCTCGCTCCCATTGCTCGGGCAGCTTCTATCAATCCGTAAGGGATCTCTAACAGGCTGTTCTCTACCATGCGGGCAATGAACGGTGCGGCACCAATACTCAAAGGCACAATGGCTGCTTTAACACCGATAGAAGTACCTACTACCGTTCTGGTAAACGGTATCATCCACACAATGAGGATGATAAACGGTATTGAGCGAAATATATTAACGATCACCGACAGCACGGCGTTAAGCGGTTTATTTTGCAAAGGCTGATGCTCGCGTGTCATAAAAAGCAATACACCGCCCGGCAAACCAAGCACAAAACCGAACAGGCACGATACAAAGGTCATGAGGACAGTCTCCAGAGTGCCCTGCAATAATATATGTAGCATACTATCCGACATGACCGATCAATTCTGTAGTGATACCATCTTGTTGTAAATACGCTAAAGCGTTCTCCCTGTTATCGGGACTGCCTTTTAAAGTAATGAGCAATGCACCATATTTTACATCGCCCGCGTGTTCTAAGCGCCCGCTGATGATGTTTACGTTCACGCCATATTCGCGGGATAATGAACCGAACTCCTGTGAATTGGATGGCTGACCGGCAAATGTTACTTTCACCAATATCTCGTCGCTTTGTTGTGAAGCGTTATTAAGTTTATCCTGATAATATTGAGGGATCTCAACCGACGCATTGCCGATAAATGATTTGGCTAAAACACTGTCGGTGTTAGAGAAGATGGCGTGTACGGGTAACTGTTCTGCTATTTTACCGTCGCTTATCAATGCCACATCATCGCATATTGTCCGTACCACTTCCATCTCGTGCGTTATCAGCAAAATGGTGATCTGCAATTTGCGGTTAATGTCCTTAAGTAAATTTAAGATGGCGTTTGTGGTAGATGGATCGAGCGCGCTGGTAGCCTCATCGCACAGCAAAACCTTGGGATTGGTAGCCAAAGCACGGGCAATAGCCACGCGCTGTTTTTGCCCGCCGGATAAGCTTGCCGGATAGTTGTTCTTCTTATCCTCAAGGCCTACCAGTGAAAGTAACTCGTTAACACGCGTATCGATATCTGCAGCAGATACGCCGGCCAGCTCAAGCGGGAAGGCAATATTGCCATGTACCGTACGCGAAGAAAGCAGGTTGAAATGCTGAAAGATCATCCCGATGTGGCGCCTTGCATCAGCCAGTTGGCTGGCCGACATGGTGAGCAGGTTTTGCCCGTCAACGATCACCTCGCCGGTATCGGGTTTCTCCAGTAAGTTTACGCACCTGATGAGCGTACTTTTACCCGCCCCCGATGGGCCTATGATGCCGAATATCCTTCCGCGTTCTACTTTTAAGGATACTCCCGAAAGCGCACTAATACTTTTATTTTTTTGCCGGAATGTTTTTGTAATATCCTTAAGCTCGATCATAAAATGAGTCCAATCAACAGCGGTGCAATTATAGCTAAAAATCTACTAATTTTATAGACATTATTGCGCTCATCTACCCTCAATCCTGCTTATTTACTTTCTCATGATCGTCACCGCGCGAATCTTGCCATATTAAATAGTTGAATATCAAACTCCACAGGTTTATCCGTCGTCATATCACTTATTATTTTCCCTGTAAGGCTGCTAAATTTAAAACCATGCCCCGAGCACGGACTGGCAATAATGATACGCTCATCATCAGGATGGTGGTCGATAATAAAATGTTCATCGGGCGTGTTGGTATACATACAAACCGCACTGTAGTTAAACTCAGGCGATATGTTGAAGTACTTTTCTACTATCCCCTGCATTCTGTTGATCTCTTCCCCCGTTACGTCATCCTTTAATTCATCAGGCACTACCGGCCTGCCAAAATGGTGCAGGGCTACTTTGATACCATCACCCAAATCAGGGAAACCGTAGAACAACTCGTCGGGAGCAGATTGCCAGATGTAAACCGGCAGGTTATCGGGCTTTACGTTTGCTTGTGCAGCGCTGTTCTTGTTTTTAAACCAATACAAAACCTGCCTTTCAATACTAAGCGGCAATTGCAGATCGGGCAGCAGGCTATTCATCCATGCACCTGTGCTTAGTACCAGCTTTTGGGTGAAATAGGTCTGCTTATTGGTGACAACTTTTATAAAATCACGCTGGCGGATGATCTCTAAAACCATCTCATTGGTATGGATGGCGGCGCCGTTGCGGGCAGCCTGTTCAACAAATACGCTGATACAATCCTCGGGAAACAATATGCCCGCCGCCGGTTCAAAAACGCCTACAGTATCCACGGTTGGTTTTAATGCCGGATAGCGCTTTTGGATATCCTTATGATCAAGCAACTGATACGGCAGGTTATGCTCTAAGGCGCTTGCGATAGCACCGGTAACCACATCAGCATCGGGCGCGCCCATGGTGATGCCGCCGGTTTTTAGCAACAGTTTTTTACCGCTGATACGCTCCATATCGTACCAGATCTCGTAAGCGGCCTGTACAAGCGGCACGTAGAATGGACTTTCATGATAGGCCTGCCTGATGATGCGACTTTGCCCATGCGATGAGCCATGCGTATGCGGCGGTGCAAAACGATCTATTCCCAACACCTTTTTACCGGCCTTAGCCAAATGATAAAGCGCCGAACTCCCGTTGGCGCCTAATCCTACTACAATAACATCATACATAGCGGCGGTAAATTACTTAAGATATTTATTAAACCACTGTATGGTACGCAGGGTAATGTCTATCAGATTCTCGGGTTTGTTAAAGCTATGCCCCTCATCGGCATAAACAACCAGCTGGGTAGGCACACCGAGGTCTTTTAACGCATGCCAGTACTGAAACGATTGCGGCGCGGGTGATTCGCCATCACGCTCGCCTACCAGTATCAGGGCGGGTGTTTTAGCTTTAGTGATATAGGTCATGGCGGATACTTTTGCGTAAGCCGCAGGGTCTTCATAAGCCGATTTGCCGAAGTACGACATCATCCATTTATCTATAGCATTTTGGCCGTAATAGCTTAGCCAGTCGCCTGCACCTGCACCGGCTACCACGGCTTTAAACCTGTTGGTTTGTGTAGGTGCAAACATCGCCATTGATCCGCCATAGCTCCAGCCCAGCAGACCCAGTTTATCGCCATCTACGGGATGTTTTGCCATAACGGCTTCAACCCCGCTCAGTATATCGCGCAGGTCGCCAAAACCCCAGTCGCGGCGATTTGCCTGGGTAAATTGCTCTCCCCTGCCATGGCTTCCACGGGCATTTGGGAAAAACACAAAGTAACCCATGTTAGTGTACAGTGTGGTGTTAAAATCGGGTGCGCTCCAGGTAGGTGTAGCTATCCATGCAGGCCCGCCATGCACCATCACCAGCATGGGGTAGCGTTTGGTTTTATCGTAATTGGCGGGATATAACAGCCAGCCTTGCAGTTGCAGATTCTCGTTTGTCCACTCAATATTTTCTGATTTAGGCAGAGGCAGTTCAGCAGAATACGTTTGCGTGGTTATCTGCGTGAGTTTCTTTGTGGTACCAGCCCAAACCTCGGGCAGGCGTGCATAAGCATTTCTGATAAAGGCTATCTGCGGTGTGCCTTTAGTTTCGGCTACCGAAATACTGGTAACATCAGATGTTGCCTGGATGGTTTCGTCGCCTTTCCATAAGGTTTGCGTAGCTAATGTTTGGGTATTTAAGGTAGATATAGCTACCGAGCCACCTGTAAATTCGGTAAAGAGCAGGTTACCATCGGGCCGCCAGGTAAACCATGATGGTGATGATTTACGCCCCGGCGTAAGGTTACGAACAGCACCCCCCTGCGCCGAAACAGTAAATATCTCACCACCTGTACCGCCCTGGTCGCTCATTAAACCCTCAATAAAAGCCAGTTGCTTCCCATCCGGCGACCAGCGCGGAACGGCTATCTGTAGCTTAGGTTTATATACCATTACCGTATCCTGCCCGCCTAAGCTTTGCCTGTACAATTTGGCAATATACCAGTTGTCGTCGCCCGGGGGCACCGCAGCAGTATAGGCAAACATCTTACTATCTGCCGACCAGCTGTATTCAAACACATAAAGCCCGGCCGGTGTGGCTTGCACCATATCGCCGCTTGCGGCATCAACAGTGGCAATGCGCTGCACATCGGTATTGGTTAAAGAATCTATCACCCCAACCCTGCGGTTTCCCGCCGCCATTGGCGATGGCTCTCGGCTGGCTTTCTCCACGTACAAAACGCTCAGGTGCTTATCATCCGGCGACCATTTCAGGTGCGAAATATAGCCATCAAATTTACCTGCTTGCTTTACCTTAATGTCGCTGCCGGTAATATCGGCAATAAAGATCTGATTCTGGCCGTCGTGCGCGTCAGACAGGAAAGCTATCCGTTTGCCATCGTGGCTCCATTGAGGTTCCATTTCATAGGCCCACTCACCGGGTGCTGCTGCGGTTATGCGTTTAGCCTGCTTAGGCGAAGCTACCGGCGCAAAATAAATGGCGTGGGTGCTGTTACCCGGGTCGCCGTCTGCTCCCCAGGCTACAAATTTACCATCGGCACTTATTACCGCCTGCGACAGCCATTTAACCTTGCCCTGCTGCTCAACGTATTTACTTATCTGATCGCGCAGCTGGCCGGTAGAATTACTTTGCGCAAAAGCTCCGTTCAACCATGCAACCGACAAACAAACGAGCAGAAGAGCTTTGCGCCCCGCAGAAAAACTAACCAATGAGTGGGCCATGTTATGTTTAGATATACCTGTTAATTACATTTTCTAAATACTCCTGTCTGCCGCTGATGGTTGCAGGTTCGCCTTTATCAATGGCGTACTGGCGCAGGTCTTCTAACGATAGTTTGCCATCCTCAAAATCCTTACCGCTGCCGCTGTCGAATGAGGCATAACGGTCTTCGCGTACTTTATTGTAATCAGATTTCTGCAGGATATTATCTGCAGTTACCAAAGCGCGTGCAAATACATCCACGCCACCAATATGTGCATCAAACAGGTCCTCACGATCAGTAGAGTTTCTACGAATTTTGGCATCGAAATTTATACCACCGCCCTGGAAACCGCCTGCTTTTAAAATAATAAGCATGTACTCGGTAACCTCGTTGATATCATTAGGAAACTGATCAGTATCCCAACCATTTTGCAGATCGCCACGGTTGGCATCGATAGAACCTAACAATCCTGCATCAGCAGCAACCTGCAGCTCGTGCTGGAAGGTATGCCCCGCCAGGGTTGCGTGGTTTACTTCAAGGTTCAGTTTAAAATCATTGATGAGATCATATTTCTGCAGGAAGCCTAACACCGTAGCTGCATCATAATCATACTGGTGCTTGGTTGGCTCACAAGGTTTGGGTTCGATGAAGAACGTACCTTTAAAGCCGTTACGACGGGCGTAATCTTTTGCAGTGTGTAAGAATTTAGCCAGGTGCTCCTGCTCGCGTTTCATGTTGGTATTCAGCAGGCTCATGTAACCTTCGCGGCCACCCCAGAAAACGTAATTTTCGCCACCAAGGGCGATGGTAGCATCTAAAGCGGCTTTAACTTGCGCACCGGCGTGTGCCAGCACATGAAAATCAGGATTGGTAGCAGCGCCGTTCATGTAACGCGGGTTGCTGAACAGGTTGGCCGTTCCCCAAAGCAGTTTAACGCCGCTGGCCTGCTGCTTTTGTTTGGCATAATCAACCATGGCCTGTAAACGGCGGTCGTTCTCGTTCACATCGTTAGTATAATCAACAACATCCACATCGTGGAAACAGTAATAAGGCAGGTTCATTTTAGTAATAAACTCAAACGCTGCATCCATTTTATCTTTTGCGCGTTCAACCGCATCAGCTTTCTCATCCCATGGGAAAACATGCGTTGGTGCACCAAACGGATCGGCACCGTTACCGCAGAACGAGTGCCAGTAAGCTACGGCAAAACGCAGGTGATCTTTCATTGCCTTGCCTGCTACCACTTTATCCGCATCATACCAGCGGTACGCAAAACGGTTATCGGTTTGCGGGCCTTCGTATTTTATCTGGCCTATGCCTTTAAAAAATTCTTTTTCGCCTGTACAAATGTTTGCCATGATGTTTCTTGATTTGTCTTTTTAGGTTTATATTTTAGTTCTTCTCTTTTAATGTTTCCTGCAGCAACTGTTTCCATTGCTGATAAAATGGTTCGATGTCGTTACCCGATGGTTCAATGTATTTTATCGGCTTGATATTGAGGAATGCATCTGCGCTGTTTGCGTAAACACCGGCACCAATACCTGCCCCTATTGCAGCGCCAACGCTGCCATCGTTCTGATAAAGCTCAACCGGCACGCCTGTGTAGTCGGCAAAGCTTTGGGCAAAAAGATCGCTCAGGAACAGGTTTGCCCTGCCCGCGCGTATCACCGATGGCGACATGCCATTCTCGCGCATAATATCCAGCCCGTATCTAAAGGCGCTTGCAATACCCTCTTGCGCCGCCCGCAACACGTGGGCACGCGTATGCAGGTTTAGGTCGATGTTTAAAATATGAGCACCGGGCTGTTTGTTATTCAACATACGTTCTGCACCGTTACCGAAGGGTAATATCTGCAGTCCATCGCTGCCTAAAGGAGCTGTTGCGGCCTCAAGGTTCATTTCGTTGTAGCTTAAACCGGCACCATAAGTGCTTTTTATCCAGCGGTAGAGGCTGCCTGTACCGTTAATGCAAAGCAACACGCCGAGGCGTTTTTCATCATTTTTATAATTAACGTGCGCAAAGGTGTTAACACGCGATTGTTTGTCATAGGTAAGATCATCACTTACCCCATAAATAACGCCCGATGTACCTGCAGTTGCAGCCACCTCGCCGGGTTGCAGAACGTTAAGCGACAAAGCATTATTTGGCTGGTCGCCAGCTTTGTAGGTTACGGGGATGCCTTGCTTTAACCCTAATTGTGATGCAACAGCTGCAGATAACTGCCCGTGCTCAGAAAAAACCGGTTTTAGCTGCGGAAAGATCTCTTCATCAAACCCGTAATAATTAATAACATCATCAGAGAATGACTCCGTTACAAAATCATAAAAGATCCCTTCTGACAGTGACGACACCGAGCAGGTAACATCACCGGTCAGCTTCATGGCGATATAATCGCCGGGCAGCATAATCTTGTGGATTCTATTGTATATCTCGGGTTCGTTCTGTTTTACCCAGGCCAGTTTTGAAGCGGTAAAGTTACCCGGCGAATTAAGCAGGTGCGATAAAGAACGCTCGCCGCCTATCGCCTCAAAGGCTTTGTTACCGATATCAACGGCACGGCTATCGCACCAGATGATACTATCGCGCAGGGCGTTGCCGGCTTTATCAACCAAAACCAAACCATGCATTTGGTAGGCAATACCAATAGCCGCTATACCCTGCGGATCGTAAGTTTTGCTCCCGTTGCAAATGCCGATGGCCTGCACAGCCTGCTCCCACCACATATCGGGCGATTGCTCGGCCCAGCCCGGCTTTAGTGCCTTAATAGGTGCTTCGGTTTCCGGGTATTGCGCGGTAGCCACTACCTTTTGTGTAAGCGCATCAACCACCGACACCTTTGTGGATGAGGTGCCTATATCAATTCCCAACAATAACATGATCTTAATTGATTAGATTTATATATCGCTAAATTAAACATCTTCCTAAAAAATGCAATCGATTGTCAAATTTTATTTTTGCATATTTGTTACCACCCATGAGCAGCAAAAAAAGAACCACCATATATGATATTGCCGAAAAGCTCAATATCGCACCGTCGTCGGTATCGAGGGCTTTAAGCAATAGTCCGCTGGTAAAAGAAGCAACCAAAAAGCTGATCCTTAAAACCGCCGAAGAGCTTAATTACAAGATCAACACCATTGCATCAAACCTGCGCAAAGGGCAAAGCAATACTATTGGCGTTATTGTGCCCCGCATTAACCAGAACTTTTTTGCCGATGTGATTGCCGGCATTGAAGAGGCCAGTTACAGGCAGGGTTACAATTTGATCATCTGCCAGTCTAACGAATCGTATGAGCGCGAGGTACAATGCGTAAATACCCTCATTAACCAGCAAGTTGACTGCATTGTGGTATCGCTTTCTGTTGAGACCACCGACTATAAACACCTCGAAAGTGTTTTAGACCGCAACATTGAACTGATACAGTTTGACCGCGTTGCTGAGAATATTGAAACTCTTAAAGTACTGAACGACAACCATCAGGCATCAATGGAAGCGGTTAGCCATTTGATAGAACAGGGCTATAAACGCATTGCCTTGCTCGAAGGGCCGCAAAATCTCAACATTTTCCGCAAGCGGAAAGAAGGTTACCTGGATGCGCTTAAAAACCACGGTCTGCCGGTGATAGAGGAGTTGATGTTAGCCAACGCCTGGACCACCGAACTGGGTGCCGAAGCTACCAGAAAATTGCTTTCCCTACCCCAACCGCCCGACGCGATATTTGCCTCAACATCAGATTTTGCAGCGCTGGGTGTTTTACAAGTGGCCACCGAAATGAATTTCAAAGTGCCCCAACAACTGGGTATCTGCGGTTACTCGAACGAGAATTTCACCGAGATAACCAACCCTTCTGTTACCACCATTGACCAGCATAGCGTTTACATGGGCAAGACCATTGCCAACCTGTTTTTAGACGAGTTAAAAAATACCGACACCTCGGTTGCGCCAAAAACAGTGAGCATTAAGCCGAAACTCATTATCAGAAATTCAACGCTCAAAAACGGAAAATAAAGAACGGATTGCCTCAGTTTTATGCAATCGATTGAAGCGCTTTTTGTGATCGGCCATTCACCTGCGGCCCATGGCATATTTAATGCCGCCTAAAAGGTGTTGCAGGTATAAAGTATCGGTAGTAAAACATTCATCAGTATGGCCAAGTGCGGTATAGAAAGCCCTGCCGCCATCATATTTATGATACCATGCTACTGGATGGTTGTCGCCATTCTCTCCCCCGCTGTAGCTACTTTCATCAACCTTTAAAAGTACTGTAACATCGGGGTTCATGTCTTTAAAGTTGTACCATTCATCGGTATGCTGAAAAGTGGCAGGCATGTGTTTGGTAGAGATATGTTTAGCATCAACCACCTGCACAGTGGCCGTCTGTACTTTAGGGTGATCTTTAAAGTACGCCCCTACCAGTTTGTTATACCATGGCCACTCGTAACTACAATCCGCAGCGGCGTGGATACCTACAAAACCGCCACCATGCTGTATGTAAGCCACAAAAGCCTGCTTTTGCGCGTCGGTGAAAATATTGGTACCCGTTGGACTGAGGAATATCAGCACTTTGTATGGCTTTAAGCCTTTGGTTGTAAAAACATCGGCGCTTGATGTGGTATCGACATCAAAATTATTTTCGGCACCCAGTTTTTGGATGGCTGCCATGCCCGCTTTGATGCTCTCGTGGTGCCAGCCGGTTGTTTTACTGAATACCAGCACCCTGTCTTTTGCGGCAGCGAGGTTGAACCAGCCAAAGCTGATGAGTAATATGGTGATGATCTTAACTTTCATAATTATGGTTTTACAGGTTGCGGATGCTGATCATATTGGATGTTCATGGTTATTCTGCCTTTCCACTCTCTTGGCACGGGTTTGCCCGCAGCCCAGTGGATGGCGTTGATAACCAGGCGCTGAAAAGGTTCGGCTTCAAAATCCTGCGGGTGGCCGAGGGTAGTCATGAATACCTTGCCGCCGAAGCTATTATTACCCATCCATGCAACGGGTTGATCCGTAGCGGGTTTATCGGGGTTAATGGCATGGCCCATCAGTAGCCAGGTGGAGCCTTTAACCGGATAATCGGGCAATACCCGGTACAACCATGATGGTACGGTGAACGGCCCTTTTACACCTGTCAGTATTGGCTTATTCACCTCTGCAGGTATCACCGAAACTTCTGTTGTAGACAGGTGGCCGTAATGGGTGTGGTTACCCTTCTTCTCCCACCCCGGCGGGGCGTTAAGTGCAAACTCGCCGAAATCGTTCCATTTCTCCAGTGGGTGCCCGGCCGGATAGTTAAACGCATGCGAACTGGTGCGGAATCCCATAACCGGCTTGCCCGATCTAAGGTAATCTTCGATATACTTTACCTGCTCTGCAGGCAACCTTCTCCATCTTAAAAAGAATACGGCTACATCAGCCTTTTTCAATATCTCCAGTCCGGGGATATTTTCCTCAGCATTTTGATCGGGACTGGCTTTTAGTACTACGGTTTGCATACCGTAATGCTTCTCCAGCTCGGCAGCTATAAGCGGCATGGTGAGTTCACTGCTGTACTCGTGGTCGCCGGTTACGAAAACGATGAGCGGCTTTTTTGCGGCTTTTGCCTCAGCGACCGCAAATGAGGTACTGCAGATAAGCAGCAGTAATAGTGTTATCCTGAATATCTTCATGGCTTATTTGGTGTGGTAAAGCATCAGATCGTTAATATGGTCTTGCACCTGTTGGGGCGGCGTAACCGGCACCAGGTAAAAATGCTTACCTGCCGGGCTATTCTCCCAGCTGTTCTCGCCATCGGCGGTAACTTTTATAGTGCCTTGTTGTAAACGCCAGTATGTTTTTGGGCCTTCTACAGCAAGCAGTACTGCGGTCTGATCCCAGCTCATGCGCCCTTTTACATCTTCTTTAGCCATAGGGATGCTGATGCGGAAAACATCTTGTACCGGGCTGTTTTTGATCTCTTTGTTTTGCACCAATGGTAAGCCGGTAAATATTTGTGCACCTATTTCATAGCCGGTAAAATAGATCGGCTTCTTCCAGTTATCAAACACATATTTTGAAGCGGCGGGTTGCTCATCCACGTTAAACTCGCGCCCCTGCGGAAATTTGCCTGCCATTGATACCAGTTTAGCCACCTTATTTTCCACCAACTGCTCGCCGTTTAACGGCGAATATTGATCAGGTTGCGATTTCAACAGGTTGGCAATGTTGTTAAAGAAACCAACCGTAACTATGGTTACGCTGCTATCAGGCTGTTTCGCTAATATTTGTCGGTACAGGCTTATCACTTCGGCGGCCTCAGTATTCGACTTTAGTTTATGCGGATATTTTGCCACCAGCGTATCCGACCAATGCTGCCAGTCGCCAAGCGGCGAAGCATCTTCACGGGGTACACCTATCGGGATATCAGGTTTGCCGAAATAGGTATTCAGCACGCTGAGTACCGGGCCCACCCTTTCGTATTTAGTGCTGGCCATAGTCGCCAGGATATTTGCACGGCCATCTGCCGCGTATTTATGCAGCAGGGTTATGGCGCCAACATCGTCATAGTCGGGCCCCATATCGGTATCAAATATGATGTTTACCGCTTTTGCAGTTTCAGGTTTTGATGATGTGCAGGAACTGTAAAGCAGAGCGGCAAATAAGGTTATCAGCAGGCTATTTCTCATACTGTCAGATATTTTGTTTTTTTAATTCGGCAACCGCAAAGTCAACCGCTCTTGCGGTTAGTGCCATGTAGGTAAGCGAGGGGTTTTGGCAGGCGCTTGATACCATGCAGGCACCATCGGTAACAAACACGTTTTTGGCTCCCCAAACCTGGTTATTGCCGTTAAGTACAGATGTTTTAGGATCGCGCCCCATGCGTGCAGTACCCATCTCGTGGATACCCTGACCGGGATTTTGGTTTGAATCATAAGCTTCCACGTTCTTAAAGCCAGCCTTCTCCAGCATTTCCTGGCCGGATGTAAGGATATCTTTAAGCATGCTCAATTCGTTCTCGCGGTAGCTGCAATCTATCTCCAGTTGTGGGATCCCCCAGGCATCTTTATCGGTTTTGCTAAGGCTTATCTTGTTATCCTCATAAGGCAGGCATTCGCCCATGCCGTTCATCCAGATATCCCAAACGCCGGGATCAGACATGGCGTTCTTAAGCGGGGCACCAATAGTATCTACGCTGTAATCGCCGGTACGCCTTGAGCCGCCGGCAGCAATGGCAAAACCACGCTGGTAATCTTTACGCAAATCCTTACCCACATTCCTGAAACGCGGCACGTACACACCCGTTGGCCTGCGCCCGTAGGTGTACACATCCTGCAGGCCGTGGTATTCGGCGTTGATGTGGCCGCGGTAGTTATGATCCATCAGGTAATGGCCCAATGCACCGCTATCGTTACCAAAACCATCAGGAAAACGGTTTGAGGTGGAGTTCATCAGCAACAAAGTACTGTTGAGCGTGCCTGCGTTTACAAATATCACTTTGGCAAAGTATTCGGTAACTTTTTTGGTTTGGGTATCAATAACGCTTACGCCTTTTGCCTTCTGCGTTTTATCATCATAGATAATAGAATGTACCACAGAGAACGGCCTAAGCGTAAGGTTGCCTGTAGCCCTTGCGGCAGGTAACGTTGCCGAATTACTGCTGAAGTAACCCGAGAACGGGCAGCCACGTGCACACATATCGCGATACTGGCAAGGCCCTCGGTCTTTTAATCCTTTAGATAAATTAGCAGTGCGCGACATGATCAACTGCCTGTCGGTATAGTTTGTGGCGATGCTTTGCTGCAAATGTTTCTCCAGTGCGTTCATGGGCATTGGTGGCAGGAACTCGCCATCAGGCAGGTGTGGTATGCCATCGCGGTTACCGCTTATGCCCACAAATTTTTCTACGTAAGAGTACCAGGGTGCAATATCTTTATAACGGATAGGCCAGTCAACGCCGACACCCTGTTTGGCGTTGGCTTCAAAATCAAGATCGCTCCAGCGTTGTGTCCAACGCCCCCATATCAGGGATTTGCCGCCAACCTGATACCCACGGATCCAGTCGAAAGGTTTTACTTGTTTGTAAGGATGCTCGTTATCCTTTACAAAAAAGTGTGAAGTATATTCATTATAAGCATAGCATCGGTTTACGATGGGGTTTTCTTCCGTGTCCTTGAGGTTCATCTGCCCGCGGTGCTGCATGTCCCACATGGGCGTGTTGGCGGTAGTGTAGTCTTTTATATGTTCTACATTTCTGCCGCGTTCCAACACCAGCGTTTTAAGGCCTTTTTCGCAAAACTCTTTAGCCGCCCATCCGCCGGAAATGCCCGAGCCGATAACAATAGCGTCAAAGGTGTTTGCCGCAACGCCGCCCGAGTTTATATTGATATCATTAAACATAGATCATTTCCCTTGTTACCAGCCAAATACTTTTTTCACGTATTGGCGACTTGTCTTCAGATTTTCTTTTATAGGATTTACAGGGTCACTGTCAAAAGCCAGTTCAATAGCGGCTCGCCCTTTAAAATTCACTTTCTTCAGCGCTTTGGCTATTGCTTTAAAATCGGTAACACCCTGGCCTAAATATTCCGTCCATTTGCCGTTGGCATACTGGTCGCGCAGGTGCATGTAGGTCATTTGATGGCCGTAGGTCTCAATAAACCAAACCGGATCTACCCCGCCCCTGATAAGCCAGTTCAAATCGGGGCCTAATTTCACATCCGGGATGCGGGCAAGTGTACCTTTCAGGTCATGCATGCCATCTGCTACCTCAAAAGTGTGGTTGTGCAGGTTACCTTCAATGTTGTTCTTGGCGCATACCTTCAAGATCTGCTTCACCATTTCTGCCTGATGATCCAGCTCTTCTTCTGTTTTGCGGCGCTGTGCAACGCCTACAGTAATGCCGATGTTGTTAGCTTTCAGCTGACCAAGGCGTTCTATCACCATCGTAATATCATCCATAATGCGCGGTGCCTGGTTTTTATCCCACATATCGCCATAATAAGATGCGCCCGTTACCGGCAGCTTGTATTTATCTATCAGTTCTTTAAACTTCGGTACGGCATCATTACCGCGCAGGTTTGATTCCATTACCTCGAGGCCGCGGAAACCGGCGTATTTAAAATCGCTGAAAACGGTTTCCAGGATCGGGTTACAATTCCAGTCGGGCGGGTATTTGCTGGCATACACCCACAGGTGCCCACTCAGGATAACCTCATTTTTGCCACCTGCAAATGCATCCAAAGGCGTTGCACCGGCCAGCATTACTGCCGATGCACCACCTATGGTTTTTATAAAATCTCTGCGCGTTGTTATCATTTTTGATCAGGCAGGGCAAAAGCCACATAGCTATCGCCCGATTTTGATTCCAGTTTGGTACCGCCGCAAGCAATTACCACGTACTGCTTACCATTTACCTGGTAAATACTTGGTGTTGCAAAAGCAGCAGCCGGTAATTTATACTCCCAAAGCAGTTTACCTGTTTTTTTATCATAAGCACGGAACTTACCATCTTTCGTACCTGCAATAAACAGCAGGCCGCTTTTGGTAATGGCCGGGCCACCATAACTTTCTGAACCCGTTTGCGGGATGCCTTTTGCCATCAGCTCGGGCACTTCGCCGTAGGTTACTTTCCAAACGTACTCGCCGGTATTAAGGTTGATAGCATTTAATGACCCCCATGGTGGTTTTACCGCCGGATAGCCATTTTTATCGATAAACTTACTGTAGCCTGAGATCTGATAAGCAAAACGTTTCTCGTCTGATGGTTTGCGGGCAAGTCCGGGTTCTTTGATCAGCCCCGGTTCAGATTCTTCTTCGCCGTAAAGGAATTTTGCTACCGATTCTTTTTGTTTATCCGTCAATTTAGGGAATGCAGGCATCATGCCTTTACCGTGGCCTACTATGTTGGTGATAAAATCTTTACTGCGCCTGTTTTTGATGCCTAACAGGTTAGGGAATCCACTTTTTGGGTTTCCTTTGCGCTCGGCTCCGTGGCAGGGTGTACAGTTCATTGCGTAAATACTTTGGCCTGCCGTCATGCTCACCAGTTGTTCTTTGCTAACAGACGGGCCTAAAGAGATGCGCCATGCCATTTCGCTGCTGTTGAGGTATAATATACCATCAGGATCAGCTGCTGCTCCGCCCCATTCGGCACCGCCATCCAAACCGGGATAAATGATCGTACCATTTTGGCTAAGCGGCGTGAATGGCCCTTCGGAACGGCTCTTTTTAAAGCTGTCTATCAGTTCCTGCTTATTCTCAGCCAGCGGACTTATATCATCAAGCGTAAAGTTTTGGCGTGCATAAGGCTTCGGCATTGACGGCATAGGCTGTGTAGCCCAGCTTTGTTCGCCCGGTATGTCGGTTTGTGGTACTTTAACTTCGTTGATAGGGAAAATTGGTTTACCCGTAACCCTGTCAAACACAAATACCACACCTTGTTTGGTTACCTGCGCAACGGCATCTATCTTTTTGCCATCGCGGGTAATAGTCAACAAGTTTGGCGGTGCGGGCGGGTCCCGATCCAGTATATCATGATGCACAAACTGGAAGTGCCATAAACGCTTACCTGTTTTGGCATCTAAAGCCAGTAAGCAGTTGGCAAATAAGTTTGTGCCTTTGCGGTTAGCGCCATAAAAATCATAAGCAGCAGAGCCGGTAGGTACGTATAAAATACCCCTTGCCTTATCAACCGCCATACCCGACCAGTTGTTACCGCCGCCAACTTCAGTGTTTTTGTAGGTATCCTTTGGCCAGGTATCATAACCATATTCGCCGGGCATTGGTATGGTATGGAATACCCATGCCAGTTTGCCCGTAACCACGTTAAATGCCTGGATAGAACCCAAAGCGGCATCCGTACCTTCAGATACCCTCAGCGGCATTACTATAATATCATCATAGATGGTTCCGGGTGTGTTGGATATGACCATCTTATCCGTAGCTGTTGCACCAAGGCCCGATTTAAGGCTCGTACGGCCATTCTCACCGAAGGATGCAATGCTTTTACCTGTGATAGCATCAACCGCGTACAGCCATGGGCCGTTGGTATAAAGGATGCGTTTTTCATCGCCCTTTGTCCAGTAGCTTACCCCGCGGCTGGTACTGAACTGATCGGTACCGGCGCTTTTAACGCGCCAGATCTGCTTACCGGTAGCGGCATCAACCGCAAAAGGCTCGGTAGTTGCCGTCATGCCGTACATTACCCCGTTCACGATAAGCGGGTTACACTGTATCTGGCCGGGGTTGTTGGTATGGTACTCCCAGGCTACCTTTAATTGCTTCACGTTATCAGGAGTTATCTGCTCCAGGGTTGAGTAGTGGTTACGCTCGGGGCCGCCCAGGTAATCGGCCCATTCGGTTGAGCCGAAAGAGGCCGAACCGTTTTGCGACGAATTACATGCGATAGCTGCGGTTACCAGTGCTACGGCGCCAATGATATAAAGTTTTTTCATGTGCTGAAGTAATGCCCGGCAGGTCTAATCCCGCCGGGCGGTATTTATTAATAACCAGGGTTTTGTTTAAGCGCAGGGTTAGCTGTCACAATATCAAACGGAATAGGATATAATTCTTTGTTTTTGTTTGCATCTGCAGGTTTTTCCCATGATGCATCCTCAAATTTACCAAAGCGGATCATATCTTCCCTGCGTTTCATTTCGTAAGCAAACTCGCGGCCGCGCTCGTTCAATAATTCGTTTAAGGTAAGGGTGGCAGTTGTGTAAACAGATCCGGCAGCACCGCTGTCAAATGATCTTGCTCTTACGTTGTTCACCAAGGTTACTGCTTCTCCGTTGGCTGCACCGCCGGCTTTGCGCATTATGGCTTCTGCTTTTGCCATCATGATATCTGCAAGGCGCAATACCACCAGGTCGTTATTCATGTTTGATGAAGTAGGGCCCGATGCACCGGGCTGTATCACCTGGTATTTTACGTTACGCACACCCTGACCGTAGCCACCTGTAGGGTTGTTCAGTTTATCTATTTTAGGGTCTATCACCAGTTGCTGACCATCCTGATCATACCATCCCCAAACAATATCGCCGTTATCGTAAAACTGCGGGCCAACCAGCCATTGGTTAATGCGTTTATCGTTGGCATTGTACAGGTTAAAGAATGATTCCTGGGTTACTATTTTACCCCACGGATAATCGGTAAAACCATATTTATCTTTTAAAGCACCCGGCAATTGCTGCTGTGCGCCGTTAAAGCCCGGGGCATAGTTCTGATCAAACGGAACCACAAAGATGTTCTCGGTAGAGCCTTCGTTATCTATCAGGAACGGATCGCTCCAGTTAGCGGCAAGGCTGTATTTGCCGCTGTTGATCACCTCGTTGGCCGCGGTGATACAATCATCCCAACGGGCGGTACCGCTAAACACTTCTGCATTCAGATAAAGCTTGGCCAGCAATGCATAAGCAGCTGTTTTGGTGAAGTGACCATACCATTTATCGTCGCCTTTTTCAACCAAGTTAGGGATGTTGGCTTTAATCTCTTTTTCGATAAAGCTGAACACCTCTGCACGAGTTGTTGTAGCCGGGCTTTTTTCGCCAACGTGCTCAACAACAGGCACGCCGCCAAACTCATCCATTGCCCAGTAGTAGTAAAGGGCACGCATCATTTTTGCCTCAGATATCATGCGCTCTTTTGAAAGCGGCAAAGTAAAATTGAAGCTTTTGCCTTCAATGGCATCAATAAATGCGTTGCAGTAACCTATCCCCTGGAAAAGGTTGCTCCACTCGTATTTGATAAAATCCTCGCGCGAGGTCCACGTATGCTGGTGAAATCTTATCCAGGTACCGTTCTCGTAGCCGTTACCGTTCTTTACAGTTGCCACCGCTTCATCAGTAGGGAACTCGGCCAAAGCAAAGTGCACACTGTAGATCATGGTTTGCATAAAGCTATAAGGCATCACATAGCCCGACAACACCTGGTCGCTGTTTGAGTAGAAGTTGGCAGAGGTATCGCTTCCGTACACCTTTTCATCCAGTTTTTTGCACGATGCGATGCTTAGCAAAGCCGTTGCAGCAATGGATACTATGCCGAATTTATATTTTGTAAGATTTTGGATTCTCATGACTGTTGCTGTTTTTAAATTAAAAATCTGCGGTTACACCAAACGTAAAGCTGCGGGTACGCGGGTAGTAGTTACTGTTGTACTCCACCCCTGTACTGCTGAACGGATTAAGGCCCAGCTCAGGATCCATACCCGAGAATTTGGTGATGGTAACCAGGTTGGTTGCAGCAACCGAGAACCTTAAGCTACGCAGGTAATTGCTCTTTTTAACCGGCACGGTATAGCCTAAAGTAACGTTGTCTATCTTAAGGTAGTTACCGTTCTCCAGGTAATAGCTCGAGAATGTCGGCGGTGCGTTTACATAATCTTTAAGTACCGATGTAAAGAAGTTTACGGTTGATGCCTGTGTGATGTTCTCATGGAACAAACGTTTACCGTTCACCGCTTTAAAGCCAAGCCCACTTCTTACCAGTACAGAAAAATCAAAGTTTTTGTAAGAGAAGCTGTTGGTTAAGCCCAGGTTATATTGCGGTACGCTGTTGCCCAGGTAAAAGTTATCCTCGTCGGTAACGTTATCGGCAGTAACCTTCTGGCCTGCCTGGTTGTAGAACAGCCATCCGCCATCATCAGCAAAACCGGCAAATTTCTTTCCGTAGAAAACTGATACAGGGTAACCCGGCGCAATGCGCTGCATGTTGCCTACACCGATATCGGTGATGCCGTGAGCCGTTCCCTG
This sequence comes from Mucilaginibacter conchicola, assembly GCF_003432115.1. Classification (GTDB taxonomy): domain Bacteria; phylum Bacteroidota; class Bacteroidia; order Sphingobacteriales; family Sphingobacteriaceae; genus Mucilaginibacter; species Mucilaginibacter conchicola. The sequence goes on along the minus strand of NZ_QWDC01000001.1, from coordinate 9,548 downwards.
GAACTGGTCGTTAGAGATTGATACCACTTTGTTTTTGTTGTAAGAGCCTACAAAGCCGATATTCCATTTAAAGTTGGCGTTGTTGATGGCTTTGGCGTTCAGCGTTAGCTCCACACCTTTATTGGTCATTAAACCGGCGTTGGCAAATATGAGCGGATAGATCTGTGATGGCACCTGCGCATAGTAGTTACCTATCAGGTCGTTGATTCTACGGGTGTAGTAATCAACAGAACCGCTTAACCAGCCGCTTTTAAACAGGGTGAACTCCAAACCAATATTGTACTCTTTCTTGGTTTCCCATCTCAGGTTAGGGTTCGAGTTAAGAGTTGGGCCTGCAGATGGTACCCATACGCCGTTACCCATGTAACCAGAATTGGTACCATAAGGATAAGGACCGTATAACGCCAGCGACTGGTATGGCTGTAAACCCTGCTGGTTACCGGTTACACCGTAACCTGCGCGGATCTTCAGGTTTTTCACGAAATCAACATCCTGCATAAAGCTTTCTTTGCTGATGATCCAACCGCCGGATACTGCCACAAAGTTTGCCCATTTGTTGCTTGCACCCAGTTTTGATGCCCCCTCGCGCCTTAAAGTAGCGCTAAACAGGTAACGGTCTTTAAAATCATAAGTAGCACGGCCGAAGTATGATAACAGTGTCCACTCGGTACCGTAACTGCCTAAGAATACACCACCGCGGTTATTCAGCGAGAAATCGCGCAGAGCGGCGCCCGCACCCAAGTTGTAGTATAAATAAGCATCGGTATTAAAGTAGTTGTTACCGGCGTTAAAGCCTTCGTTAAACTCATTCTGGTATGAGTAGCCAGCCAATACACTAAAGTTGTGTTCTTTTATCTGCTTGCTGTAGTTTAGCGTGGCTTCTAAAATATTGTTGGTTGTTTCCGCTGTGCTGCGTGATGCCGTACCACCCAAACCACTGGTTTGCATGTACAACAGATCGCGGCTGGTATAGCTGCCGGTTAAGTAGCTGGTTTTTAACAAGGAGTAAGAAACATCTGCTTTTAACGATGGCAGTATAGCATACGATAAACGGGTGTTACCCAGGAACCTCGACTCTTTACTGTCATTAGTATTGTAAACGGTATTTGCAACCGGGTTCCACTGCGAGCCAAAGCCAACAGTTGGGGTCTCGTAAAAAGTACCGTCAGGGTTACGCACCGGGTAAGTTGGGTTGATGTTTAACGCCTGACCAAAGCCATAGTACTCTGCAAAGCGTTTGTTATCAAACGAGTTGGTGATATTGACACTGAAATCCAATTTATCATTTAATGCCTTGGTATTTAAACGACCCGATGCATTCAGGAATTTACGGCTTGTGGTAAGGTCGATCCCCTGATAGCCCTGGTAGTTTACCGAAGCATTGTAGGTAGTTTTACCCGTGCCACCGTTTACCGAAAGGTTATGGCCGTGGTTTACCGGTTTGCGGGTAAGCTCTTTAAACCAATCAGTATTTGCACCGCCATCGTTTGGCTCAAAGCCTATTTGTTTGGCAAACTCGCGGTATTGGTCGCCGGTAAGCACATCGTAGCGTTTTGCTACAGTTTCGGTTGCTATGTAACCGTTGTAGGTAACGCGGGTTGGGCCGGTTGCTCCTTTTTTGGTGGTGATGATAATCACACCGCCTGTTGCACGCGAACCATAAATAGCCGCCGCCGAACCATCCCTCAGGATGTCATAAGATTCGATATCCTGTGGAGCGATGGTCCTCAAGTCGCCGCCCGGCACACCATCTATAACCACCAGCGGTGATGATGTACCCTCAACAGATACCGCACCGCGTAATGAGAACTCGGCACTTGAGTTAGGGTCAGATCCATTAACACGTGATATTGCCAAACCTGCAACTTTACCGGTGATGAGGGTGAGCGGATCGCTTATCACACCTTTATTAAAGTCTTCAGATTTTACGGTTGCAATGGAGCTGGTTACCATTTCGCGTTTTTGCGTTCCGTAACCAATTACCACCACTTCGTTCAGTGATTTTGGTTCGGCAATAAGCGTAAGGTTCATCGCGGTCTTGCCGTCCATCGGTGTTTCCAGAGGTTTATATCCTAAGTAGGTTGCAACGATAATTCCTGTTGTATTTGGCACGCTGAATGTGTACCTGCCGTTGGCATCAGTAGTGGCGCCGCGGGTGCTGCCTTTTAATCTTACGGTTACTCCGGGCATTGTTACACCGCCTTCATCATACACTACACCGGCAATTTTAACTTCGCCCGTTTGTGCAATCGATTGCTGAACAATTACCACAAAAAACAGAAACAGTAAGCTTTTAAGCCAGATGCTCTTTGTAATTGTACTTCCCATACATTTAAGTTTAGATTTAATAATAATTTATTGGTTTGCTACCTGTATCCATCGTACCTGGTAGCCATTAATTGGAATAACTAAGTTATCTTTTTTATTTAATTTTATGCAATCGAATGCATTTTTGTTTAAAACTTCTTTAAAACACAGTTTATCTCTTGGTAATGAGCTACAACATCGCTCCATATCAAGTTTTACTTCAACATTATTGCCCGCCATATTTGCCACAACAATAAAGTGCTCGCTCCCCTCCCATTTATGAAAGGCGATAACACTTTTTGAATTGATGACCGGCACATCTTCTATCGCTTTACTGCGTAATGCAGGATGCTCTCTGCGCATGTTGATCAAGGTCTGATACCAGGCAAATAATCCCTTATCATCCCCCGAAGCAATGCCATTCGCCGCACTGAAAATGGCCTTGCCAGAATAAGGGTGTACCGTGCTCCCTATCTCCTGCCCGTTGTAGATCATTGGGATACCCGGCAAGGCAAACATCAGCGCTGCTGCAGTTTTGGTTTGCTCTAAATTGTGCGTTGCGATAAACCTTGGCACATCGTTATTTTCAATAAACCGCAGTACTTTATCGCTGTTGGTGTTATCCGCATAAAGTTGTTCTTTAAGCAGCCCTACCCTCTTAAGGCTATCGGTGTAATTAAAAATGCTGAGGTTTTTACGGATGTTATGGTCTGTTTGCCATGCCCATTGCGATACCCATGCCGTGTCGGCAGTCCAGTCGTAAGCGGCATCAAAACCTTGCTTAAATACATTCGGGTCTGATGCTTTATCCTCGGCCAGCAGCATAAAATCGGGTTTTATCGCTTTCAATTCCTCACGCAAGCGTTTACTGAAAGATGGGGTGCGGGCATTAAGGCCCCAAACGGCATCAAAGCGGTAGCCATCAATGTCATATTTATTGAGCCAGTATTTGCAGGCCTCAATTATCCATTGTTGTACCTCAGGGTTGTTGTAGTTGAGATTTACCAGGCCATCCCAGAAATAGTAAACAAAACCTGCCTCGCTAACATGATAATTTGAGGAATATGCAACACCATCGTTCTTATGCTGATAAAAATTGTAATAATGAGAATTGGTACCGTACTTAGCACAGTCAACCGCGTAAGGATGGTTGATAGATGTGTGGTTGGGCACAAAATCAAACATCACCCTTAAGCCCAATTGTTTGGCTTTGATAATGAGGTTAGCCAGTTGCTGTTCGGTGCCAATATCTTTACGGATATTGAAGTAATCGATCACATCATATCCCTGCCCGCCATGTTCTGTTTTGTAGGTTGGCTGCAGCCAAATGGTATTTATGCCGAGGCGTTTTATCTCCGGCAGCTTTTTAGTGATATCATCAAAAGTCCCCTTTTTAACAAAGGTATTTGGTGTTATCTCGTAGATGATGGCGCTATCCAGCCAGGTTACATTATCTGCAGCTATTTCGAAGGCACGCAGGTTACTGCCCTTACGTTGTACGTAGGTTTTGTACTTAACTGTGTTGGCTTTATTCGATACTGTTAAGGTATAGTAATAAACGCCATCTTTCTGCGGGATGTTAACGTAGGTTTCTCCGTTATCGGTTTTAACAACGGTTTCTATAGGATTACCACTATCGGCCGTCCATTTATAATTAAGTGTTTCTTCACCCGCATTATTTATCAGCTTATGCTGTAGTACTGCTTTATTGCCCTTTATAACAGCAAAGGGTTTTACAATAGCAACGGGTTGATAACCTAAGGTAAGATTCAATATCGCAGACGAGACCTGTTTGCCATTATGCATAGCTGTCAACCAGATTTTGTTAGCTGTGTACTGCAGATCGACATTTATAAGGAATTTTCCTAAGGCATCAACCTTAACAGTAAAAGTTCTGTCGTTTTGATGAACGGTAATTTCTGAGGCTTTAAAGTCCTTTACCTGCCCGCTGATCAACTGCGATGGCAGCCATACCGTTGCATCTTTCTGGTGCAACAATATAGCCGCCGCGTAACTTGTTGTGTTAGCGCCCGTAGTTAAAATCAAACAATATAAAAAAACTAAAAACCTCATATATAGCTCGTTTGGTTACTCGGCCTGAAATACCGGTACAGCCTCTGTTCTTTTCTTTTTAGCGGCGCGCATGTAAAGATTTAAGCCGATGAAGCCGACTATCAGCACTACGGGAATAATAAGCGTAAGCTTTAATACCTCGGGGCCTGCAAGGCTTTTAGCTGAAGTAATTGCAGCGGCATCGGCAGTTGTTCCCGAAGGCAGATATTTGGCCACCAGCTCATCGTAATGCTTACCCATAAATATGCTGTAGACTGACACAGCAAACATACCCGCGCCCCCCATCAGGTTAAGCCCCAATGCACCCGATTTAGGGATATATTCGGCCACAAAGCCTATCATCGTAGGCCAGAAATAGCATACGCCTATACCAAATACCAGTGCCGCAAAAAATATGGCATTACCGGTTAAAGTGCTCAATAGGTAAAGTCCGATAGCCGCAATTATGGACGACATTAACAACACACCCTGCGGCGAGAAACGGTGCACAATTGGCCCCGCCAAACCACGGCCGATAACCATTACACCTGTGGTAAGGGTTAATATCAGGATAGCGTTATCCGTTACGTTTTTAAGCAATACATCAATCCACTGACCGGTGAACAATTCGGTAACTGCTGTACCAAACATGCTGATGAACATAAAAATAAACAGCGGCGAAAGCGACGCCTTGTACATATCTGCCGTGCTGTAGCCCGATGCCACGCGTTCGGTAACCGGAAAATCGAGCGTTGAGAACAGGTAACCGTAAGCCAGCGTAGGGATGATCATTAAGGCCACCTGTACCTGCCAGCCAATGTTTACGCTGTTCAGCAGAAGCACCAGTAAGGTACCTATCACTATGCCACCCGGAAACCACAGGTGGAAGTGGTTAAGCTTGGTGGTTTTATTATCGGTATAAATTGAAGCTACCAAAGGGTTACAGGCTGCCTCAACCGTTCCGTTACCTATACCTATAAAAAGTGTTGATATAAAGAGAGATAAGTACCCGCTTGAGAACACCGTGAACAAGATACCCAAAAGGTGAAAAACAAAGGCGCCGATAAGCAGTTTCTTCATGCCGATGGCATCTACCACAAAGCCGCCTATCACAATTGCCAGTGGGAAACCCCAGAAAGCTGCCGCGGTGATCACGCCGAGCTGCTCAGTACTCAGGTGAAAATCAGTACCGAGTTTATTCATAATACCTGCCCGTATGCCAAACGACAGCGAGGTGACCAGCAGCGCGAGGCAACTGGCTACAAAAAGTTTGTTGGGTTTAATTGTGCTCATATCAAGTTTAAATTGGTTTCGGGTAACAATTAAATTCTCAGGATCCGCCTGCAATGATGATCAGCCCCAGGCCTGCAATAAAAAACAGGAACATGCCTGCCAACAGGCCAATTATTTTAGGCGGACTATTCTTAAATTCTTTCCATACCGCCACGCCCCAAATGGCGGCAATCAGGGTTGCCCCCTGCCCTAACCCGTAAGAAACGGCGGGGCCTGCTTTGCCGGCGGCAATTAGGTTAAACAAATTACCAAGCGCCCAAATACAGCCGCCAAGCAAGCCTATTAAGTGCAATTTGAACCTGCCTTTAAAATAGCCTGCGTATGATAGCTGTACGCCTTCTATCGGTCGTTTCATCATGATAGTGTTGAGGATGAAGTTGCTTGCCAGTATGCCTATCGAGAATACGACCGATGCCGTATAGGGCGTCATTTTACCGGCGGCAGGTTCTACAAAATTCTCCAGATCCATACCCGATGCCACAAACTTGTAGAATTGCGACATCAGCACACCTGCAATAACAGCGACGATAATTCCCTTAGCCCCTGTTTTTAAGTTGCTGTCGGTCTTCTTTGAGCCGTAAGCAACTGCGTTTAATATAATGGCCAGCGTAACCATTATCACACCTACAAAAAGCAAAACAGGATCGCCTTTTTGTAACAGGAAGAAATTAGCTATCACGCCTAATATCAGCGCAATGCCTATACCCACGGGGAAAGCTACCGACATACCCGCGATGGCAATGGCGATGGTAAGCAGGATATTTGCCAGGTTAAATATGATGCCACCCACAAAGGCACTTATCAAATTTGCGCTATCAACCTGCTGTATATCATCTAAAAACCCACGACCGGTACTACCATTGCTGCCTAATGTTAGTGCAGCCACAACTGAGAACAGTACAATACCCAGTACATAATCCCAATAGAAGAACTCGTAGGCCCATTTGCCCTGCGCCAATTTCTGGGTATTAGCCCATGATCCCCAGCAAAACATGGTGATCACGCAAAAGATAACCGCAAGTGAATAATTTTCTATGATGAACATATCGTATTATGCGTTTAGTTGAAGCCTGTTAATAATAATCTCGTTACGGTACGGGATGGATGATTGCGCACCCAGTTTGGTTACCGAAAGAGCTGCCGCAAGGCAAGAAAATTCTACTGCCTTTATCAGATCCTGCCCCTCGGCCAAGGCTACAACCAGGGCACCATTAAATACATCTCCGGCTGCAGTGGTATCAACGGCAGTTACTTTGGGGGCAGCAACCATTTTTGCTTCGGTACCATCAAAAACAAGTGCCCCTGCTTTACCCATGGTGATGATCACTTTGGTAACGCCCTTTTGGTGCAAAACATTTGCGGCAGCTTCGGCACTGGTTTCGTCAGTCACTTTAACGCCTGTAAGCATCTCTGCCTCAGTAGCATTTGGGGTGATAATATGTATGTTTTTTAAAAGATCTTCTGATAAAATATTTGCAGGTGCCGGGTTAACAACCAAACGGATGTTGTTTGCCGCCGCATAATCTGCAACGAGTTCAACAGTATCCATCGGGATCTCCAGCTGTAGCAGCATAATTTCTGCCTTTTCTATTCTGTTTAAACAAGTACTTACATCTACCGGGGTAAGCGCCGCATTAGCGCCTGATGCAACTACAATACTATTTTCGCCGTTATCATCAACCGTTATAAGCGCCACACCCGATGGCTGTTCCCTGTCGGCAAGTATGCATGATATGTTTATTCCCTCGTCATCAAACAACTGTGAAGATTGCTTACCAAAAACATCGTTACCTATTTTAGTAATAAAGGTAACATCGCCGCCAAGCCTTGCTGCAGCAACAGCTTGGTTAGCACCTTTGCCGCCGGGATTCATAAAAAACGAACCACCTAAAACGGTTTCGCCGGGCGCGGGCAAATGGGTTGTTTTAACAACCATATCCATGTTGGTGCTACCAACTACGGTTATTTTCATAGTCACTTAGTTAATTAGAGAAGTAGGTATAATTGGGTTCTTGTTACCAAATCTATAGATAACAATCACTTGTGCAGTACCAATTTTATAGTAAATTTATAATTGTAATATTTCAAAAATTGTTACGATAATTAATAAATATTTGATTATTAATATTTTAAACAAAAAAAAATATTAATATTTGACAATTATAATCTTATAATATGCAAAAAGATGATCTGGTGAAGCTGGTAAAGACCCTCTCAGTAACCGAAAAACGCTGTTTCAGAATGAATTGCAAAAAACAGTCGTGCGAGAGGGACTATCTATCCTTGTTTGATATTATTGAGAACATGCCAAACGATGGATCTCATGATGCTTATGCGTTGTTTAAAGCCAAACATCCCACATCATCTTTCCATACAACAGCAACCTATCTTTACGATGTGATTACTGATAGCCTGGTAAGTGCCCGATGTGATAAAGACCCACTTTTTAAACAAATGCAAAGCTATATGCGCGCCAAAGTATTGCTTGATCGTTCTTTTACCGCCGATGGTTTAAAAGAGTTGAGAGATTGTAAACAATTAGCAGGTGCTTCACAAAATCATTTAATGGAATATATGGCGCTAAGGGAAGAGATCAACGTTACTTCCCTGCTAAATTTCCCTGACATTGACGACAACAAGTTGATAGCTTTACAATCAAAAGGAAAAAGCATTCTGAAAACACAGCAGCAGGTTCATGAGCATTATTCGCTTTTCGAGATATTAAGATACAGGTTGATAAACGCCGGAAAAATAACTACAGAGCAGGGTAAACAGCATCTAAACGATTTACTATTAAGTGAGTTAAGCCTTGTTACAGGTAAAGTAGCGCATAACTTTGAATCGGCCAAACTGCATTTGCTATTCCAATCGTTCTTTTTCACCAGTACCGGCGATTACCGATCGGCTTTGAGAACTTTCTCTGAGTTGAACATTTTGTTTGAACAAAACCTTGAGAAACCCGGCGCCAATCTGGCCGATTATCTATCCACTCTTGAAGGTATCCTGGATAGCTTAAGAACACTAAAAGGATATGATGATATGCCTTTCTTTATAAAGAAACTTGAGGCGCTTGTATCGCCCAATAACCAAGAATACCTTAATCAACGTATCCTTAAAACTGCGCTTATTTATCAATTGGTTTACCTAACCGCAAACAAAGATTATGATGACGCTTTAAGAACAGCAAATGCACATAACTCATTGATAAATAATGCTCTTGCCACTACCGACTACGAGCAGTATTGGGAGTTGCTCTTGTATATAAGTATAGCCCATGTAGGTTTAAAGCAATATGATAAAGCGTTAAAACACCTACGAAAAATAACACCTTTTGCCAAAAATGGCACACATTCTACAGTGTATAAAGCGGCCCGACTGTTGGGTATCATATTGCGTCATGAATTGGGTGATACCGATTTTATTGATTATGAGATAAGGGCTTATAAACGACAAAACAAAAACAACCGGCAGATGCTACAGGTTGAAAAACTTGTGCTTAAAGCTATATTGGCTAATCCTGTTAAAAATAACCCACCCAAGAATAAGCAACTATTGGCAAAACTACAACCCGCCATAACCGCTGCACAAAGCAACAATTATGACCTGCAGATAATTAAATACTATGATTTCCCGGCCCACATAATTAACAAATTTTCTTACAAGCAGAGAACCCCAATCAAATAGTAATACAGCCGCGCCAGTGATAACTTACTGATATATACAAGACCAAAGAAAAGTAATAACAAAGCATTATCAGCTGTAAGTAGCCGATAGAAACGCTTTCATTCGAGTGAACGCCTGCGGGGTGATTGGATAGTGGTGAGTGATTTTCAGGAAAAGTATGGACGCAAAAAAGCCTTCTCCTGTTTCCAGTGAAGGCTTTTAATAAAAGTTGG